>NZ_LAQQ01000001.1 GCF_000971985.1 Paenibacillus dauci
GAGCGTCTGTACCGGACCGGAGATCTGGTACGCTGGCAGGCGGATGGACAGTTGTACTTTCTAGGGCGGATCGACCAACAGGTAAAAATCCGGGGACACCGGATCGAAGTAAGTGAAATCGAGAAACGGCTGGAAGCCCAAACCGGTGTGCGGGAAGCGGTGGTAGCTGTCCGAAAAGAGCCGGAAGGAGAAGCGGTGCTGTATGGCTATGTGGTCCGGGAGCCGGGAACATCGACCGAGCTGGCTACGATCGAGCAGGCACTGCGACAGGAACTGCCAGGTTACATGATTCCTGCTCGGTTGATAGAGCTGGAGAGTATGCCGCTGACGCCCAATGGGAAAATTGACAAAAAAGCTTTGCCGGAACCTGCTTTGGATATCCATTCACCTGCTATTGTTCTTCCCAGAAGCCAAACGGAAGAAATCATTATGCAGTTATGGACAGATATATTGAACGTACCTATCCAAAGTGTACAGGCATCGTTTTTTGACCTTGGGGGCCATTCGATTAAAGCGATCACGCTTATATCACGATTGTATCAGGCATTTCATATACAAGTGCCTGTAACCGTCATATTCAATGAGCCGACGATTGAAAAATTGGCATTATATGTGGATGCCCACAAGCATGAAAAAACAGAAGGCCAGCAGCTTCAGACTATTCCACGTATTGAAGAGAAAGAATTTTACGAAACATCAGGCGTACAAAAAAGAATGTTTGCCCTTTACCAAAATGATCCGTACAGCATCCATTACAATATGCCTGGAGTATACCGTGTACATGGGCATCTTGATGCTGAACAACTAAAAAGTGCTTTTAAAGACTTGATCGAACGTCATGAATCTTTACGTACCTGCTTTTTGGTTGCAGAACAGGGAAGCGTTCAGAAAATTAATTCGTCCGTTCCGTTTTTGATGCCGGTGATTACTGTAAATAATTCACTGGCTCAATCTCACAATGAAATTGCTAGCATAATAAAAGACTGGATTCAGCCTTTTGATTTAACGCAGGCTCCATTGATTAGGGGAGGGCTTATTCAGCTGAAAGATGCAGATATTCTGTTCTTGGATATACACCATATTATTTCGGATGCTGTATCGATGGGGATTTTGCTTGATGATTTGCGTTCCCTGTACAAAGGTGAGGCACTTCCTGCGCTTTCGCTCCAGTATAAAGATTTTGCCGAATGGCAGTATGCACAGCTTGATGGACAGGCGATGAAAGAGCATGAAGCATACTGGCTCGAAGCACTGGCTGGGGAGCTGCCTGTACTGAGCTTGCCGGAAGATACAAAGCGATTTGATATGAAACAGGTTGTGGGTGAGAACATCACTCTTACTCTTGACAGAGAGCTCAAACAAAAAATAGATGGTTACATTCGTCCTATTTCTGTAACTCCGTATATGTTTTATCTGGCAGTATTTAATATTTTGCTGTCAAAGCATAGCGGACAGACGGATATCATTGTTGGAAGTCCGGCAGCAGCACGTATCCAGCCAGGCCTGGACAACATTGTAGGAATGTTTGTTAATACTTTACCAATGAGAAACTCCCCGGATCATTCCAAACCTTTTCATGATTTTCTGCAGGAAGTACGGGGAAATGCTTTGAAAGCTTTTGAACATCAGGAGTATGACTTGATCCAGCTGATAGAGAAACTGGATATAAAGAAGGAAAAAAATCGGAATTGGATGCTGGATGTTCTATTTTCAGTTGAATCTTTGGAATCTTCAGAAATTGCACTGGGTGATCAAGTATTGAGTCGATACGATATTCATTATGATCTGTGCAAATTTGATGTATCTCTGGATGTGTTTCAGGATGAAAAGGGCAAAGAAGACACGGTATTTAATTTTAATTATAATTCGGGGCTGTTTCATGCACGGACTATGGAGCGTTTTACAAATCATTATGTGAATTTGTTACAGCAGATCGTTGATAACCCGGACGTATTGTTGAAAGATCTGTCACTGATGAGTCAAACGGAAAAAGAAGAGCTGCGCTTGTTCAATTCGGTTAAAACGGCCGAAAATCATTATGCAACATGGCAGGCATGGTTTGAAGAGCAGGTGACATTGACACCTGACAATATAGCCGTATCGGATGCGAATAAACATCTGTCATACAAGCAGCTTAATCAGCAAGCCAATCAGCTTGCCCATGTACTGTGTATGGAAGATGTACAGCCTGGAACAATTGTGGCTGTCATCGCAGATCGTTCCGTGTATACCGTTGTTGGAATGCTGGCTGTTATTAAAGCCGGAGGAACCTATATGCCGGTAGACCCGGATTATCCTGAAGAACGGATAATGTACATGCTGGAAGACAGTCAATCAGACATTATACTTGTGAAGCAAAGCGAGGCAGAGCGATATTCACAATTTGTTTCACGGTGTATTGCCTGTGATTCGATAACTGAACACCCTCAGTGGAATGTCAATCCCGCAGTGGTCTGCAGTACAGAAGATTTGATGTATATCATTTATACATCAGGAACTACCGGCAAACCAAAAGCAGTAATGGTGGAGCACCGCAATGTAATTAATATTGCGGAGGGATGGATCAAGGATTATAGGCTCAGGGAAATGGAAGTGACTCTACTCCAGTTGGCCAGTTTTTCTTTTGATGTGTCGATTGGTGATATGTGCCGTTCCTTATTAAGTGGAGGCAGGCTCATCATTTGCCCGGCCGAGACAAGAACGGACCCGGCAGCACTGTATCAATTAATACAATCCAATCAGGTGACTCTCTTTGAATCTACACCAGGATTGATTATTCCTTTGATGAATTATATTTATGAAAATCAATTGCCGCTAGAACATCTAAAGCTGCTCATATTGGGTTCGGATATTTGTACGGCAGCTGACTTTAACACTCTGTATCATCGGTACGGTGAGCAGATGCGCATTATAAATAGCTACGGAATTACAGAAACAACGATTGATTCCAGCTTTTTTGAGCTGCATGCCGGAGAAAAAGTGGAGTCGATCCACGTTCCTATCGGAAAACCGATGCAGAACAGTTATTTCTACATTTTGGATCAGGGATATAATGAACTGCCTGTAGGAATTTCGGGGGAGCTTTATATCGGAGGTGCAGGCGTATCCAGAGGATATATGAATCGGCAAGAACTTACCGGGGAAAAATTTGTTGCGAATCCTTTTGTGCCGGGCACGCTGATGTACAAAACCGGAGATCTGGCAAGATGGCTGCCCGAAGGCAATGTAGAGCTGATGGGCAGAATCGATCAGCAAGTGAAAGTAAGAGGATACCGTATTGAACTGGGGGAAATTGAAAGTCTACTTTTATCCCACCCCCGTATTAGCGAAGCTGCTGCAGTATTAAATGCATCCAATCAGGATCTGGTTTGCTTTGTAACAGTCACCTCTTTATTGGAGACCACCGAAATCAGAAGTTATCTGGAAGAACTGCTTCCTTCTTACATGATTCCTTCTGCAGTTGTTATACTGCCGGAACTGCCTTTGACATCGAATGGAAAACTTGATCGGCGTGTCTTGTCTGAAGTGCCTGTGAGTATCAATGCTACAGGATACGTGGCACCGCGTGATGAAGTAGAAATACTCATGTCAGGATTATGGTCTGATGTGTTGGAAAAATCCAAAATAGGCATAGATGATCCTTTTTTCGAACTAGGTGGACATTCGCTAAAAGCGATTACTCTTATTTTCAAAATTGCGGGTGTATTTAACGCACCGGTTAGTGTAACAGATCTTTTTCATCATTTTACTATTCGTAAATTATGTGCATTGATCAAAGAAAAGCGTAAGTTGGAATCGGAATCCAGCCTTTCCGGCAAATGGTTGGAACCTATTCAGCAGGCAGAAAAAGCGGAGTTTTATCCTTGCTCTGCTGTACAAAGACGTCTGTATACCATCTATGCCCAGAATCCAGACAGTAAGGCATACAATATGCCCGATATTTTTGTAGTTAAAGGCAAGCTGGATCATAATCGTTTGCAGTCGGCATTCGATGTACTGATTCAAAGACATCAATCGCTGCGAACAAGCTTTCATCATATCAATGGAGAAATTGTGCAGCATATTCAGCAGCAGACAAGTTTCCAATGTCCGTTTATACAATTGGAAACATTGCAGTACAGCAGCATTCAGCAGATAGTGGACGAGTTTGTCCGACCTTTCCAACTGGACCAAAGTCCGTTGATTTCGGCACAGATTGTGGAATGGAACAATATATGTTTGTTGATGATGGATACGCATCATATTGTCGGTGATGGTATATCTACTGCCCGGTTGCTGGAAGAATTATCGGTTTTATATACAAATTGTGATCAACAACTACCTTCTTTGGATTTAAACTATACAGATTTTGCAGTATGGCAAAACAGTCAGCTTGCACAGGGGAACTTCGAAAATGACGAGAAGTACTGGACGCAAATGTTGAACGGAGTGCTGCCGCAGCTTCAAATGCCTGCAGACTTTAAGCGAACACCGGAAGTAAACACGGAAGGTGCCCTTCTCCGATTCGATATTCCGGTTGATTTGAGTGGAAAGGTGAATACATCCCTTCTTTATTATGGAATTACACCGTATATGTTTTATCTGGCTGCTTTTCAGATTCTGCTTTCTAGATACAGCGGACAACAAGATATTATAACAGCCAGCCCGATGGTAGGCAGACCGGATGAACGTCTTTACCGGACAGTAGGCATGTTTTTAAATACTGTTCCTATGCGGAATCAGGTAGGAGCGCATAAAACAATTCGTGCATTTTTAAATGAAGTCAAAGAAAACGTGCTGGCAGCAGGCGAGCACCAGCATTACGATCTGGAAAATCTGCTTTCCAGGGTAGATGCGCCTTATGAAGCTGGTCGCAACCGCATTTTTGATACTATGTTTACTTTACAAAATACAGAAGGAGATTCATTTAGTCTGGGAGATGCTGTATTGACTGGTTATTTGCACGAGAGTCGTACGGCCAAATTTGATATCTCGCTGTTTATGATGGCGGATAGCAGCAATCAAGTAAGCGCAGGAGTCATTGAATACAAATCTTCGCTGTATACACCGTATACAGCAGAACGCTGGAAAGAACATCTGCTGAAAATCGTTGAACAGATGATAGCGGAGCCTGCTTGCACAGTAGGTGAAATAGATCTACTGACAAATAAGGAAAAAAGCATGTTTGGCATTTACAATGAGACAGCTGGAGATTATCCGTCATCGATTACTTTGAATGAGCAGTTTGAACGACAAGTGAAAAAGACACCACTGAAGACGGCAGTTAACGACAAAATCTCAAGTTTATCCTATGAGGAGCTGAATCGGCGTGCCAACCAGCTGGCTCATTTTCTTCAACAATCAGGAATTGAAGCAGATAAGCCGGTTGCCATCCTGATGGAACGATCCGTTAACGCTATTATTGCTGTACTGGCTGTAATCAAAGCAGGTGGCGCTTGTCTGCCGATCAGCATGGATTATCCAGAGAAGCGAATTGAACATATTTTAAAAGACAGCAATGCATCCCTTGTATTGACCGATCGCGTCCATATACTGCTGCAACGTATGAATATAACATCGCTAAATATGCAGGAGAACGAATGGTCTGACTATCCTGCTACTAATGTCGTAAGCTATCATACAGCTGAGAATCTGGCCTATATTATTTATACTTCTGGAACAACAGGTAATCCGAAAGGAGTTATGCAGACACATCGCACGCTGATGAATCTAATGTACGAACAATACGATCACAGTGATATTGACTTCTCTGGTTCCATTATTCAATTTGCCAATATTGGATTTGATGTGTTTTTCCAGGAAATCTTTTCTGCGCTTTTGGCAGGCGGAAATCTCTGCGTGATTAGTGATGAAGATAAAAAAGACATTCCGGTGTTGTACGATTTTATTAGAGTACATCAGGCACAGGTACTGTTTTTGCCAACGGCTTATCTGAAATATATTTTTAGTCAGCCAGCCTACAGCGCTATGTTTCCTGCTGAAATAAAGCATATCATTACCGCTGGCGAAGCATTGATTGTATCTGATCTGTTAAAGAAGCATATTTGCACTCATTCTGTACAATTACACAATCATTATGGACCGGCAGAGACCCATGTAACGACTATATACACTATGGATCAAACAAATGTAGCCACGGGAGCCGCGCCTATCGGAACTCCGATTATGAATCATGCAAGTTATATTTACAACCCGTCCATGCAGCTTCAACCTGTTGGCGTTACCGGCGAATTGCACATTGCCGGACACGGAGTAGCCAGAGGTTATCTGAATAATCGGCAATTGACCAACGACAAGTTTGTCTGCAACCCATCTAACCCGGGAGAGATATTATACAAAACCGGTGATCTTGCGCGCTGGAACGAAGCAGGGATTATAGAGTATATGGGCAGAGCGGATCAACAGGTCAAAATCCGAGGGTATCGGGTGGAGATAACAGATATTCAGCAGCAATTTATGAAATATCCCGGTATACAGGAAGTAGAAATTGTACTGGAGGACAACAGTCGTTTATATGCTTTTTTTGTGGCAGATTCGGCTGAAATGAATATTCAACATATCAAGCAATATATAAGCAACGAACTGCCATCCTATATGGTTCCTTCACATATGATGCAAGTAGAGCATATGCCGTTTACATTGAATGGAAAAGTGGATCGCAGAGTGTTGATGCAAAATTTCAAAAATACCCTGACGAACGAAGCGATTCAACAGCCAATGACCGTAACTGAACAGCAGTTACTGTATATATGGCAGGATGTTCTTAAAACGGATCATTTGCAATTGGATGATAATTTTTTTGAGGTTGGCGGCAATTCATTACTGGTATTAACGCTGCTGTCCAAAATAGAAGAACTGTACCCGGATCAACTGCGTGTAGCGGATATCTTTATGTATCCTGCGATCAGTCGTTTAGCTGCTTTTATAGACAATCGTTCCCGGGTAAGCGTGCCCCAGAAAAAGGTCCAATTGTCCGGTACAGCGCTACCAGAATCATATGCAGCTCAGAGCTTGTCAAACCATAGTAATGGTTCTTTTGAATACACATTCGAAAAGGAACATTACAGAATGATTGATCAAATATGCCAAAAAGAACAGATCAATTTCAAACTACTGATTTTATGCATCAGTTCGTTTACGATGCACAAAGTATTCAAACAAAATGAATGTACAATGTATTACGGGAACGATCAGCGGTCTTTTATTACACCATTGTCTTTTGATTTTGGCAGTATTGGCAATTTTACAGACCTGTTTCGTATCGGTCAGCAGCAATTATCCAGTACGAACGACAGTCTGCAACTGGATATGAATGAACAAGAGACATGGCTGTCACCTGATAAAAAGTTGGTAACAGCTGTACTGGATGATCAGACAGTTATTCAATTCAAAAATATTACACAAAAAATGGATTTTGTTGTGTCTTTTGATTATGAACATGACACATTGGTTGTCAAAGCATCATATCATCCCGGAAAACTACAAAAAAGTCAGGCAGCAGAACTGTTCCGCCATATTATTCATGCGGCTGCAATGCTCATAAACAAAGTAAAAAGCTGATGATCATTACAGGGAGGAATATTTTTTGAAAAAGACAACTTTTTTGTTTCCCGGGCAGGGGTCACAGTATACGGGAATGGGCAAGCAATGGTATGACGAATTTTTCGAAGCGAGATTGGTTTTTGACGAAGCCGAAGAGCTGCTGCAAATGAATATAACAGATTTGTGCTTTCAATCCGATCTGGCTGCATTAACCCGGACGGACAGCGCACAATTAGCAATATTTATTTGCAGTGTGGCAATGTTTAGAGTGCTGATGGCACACAGCTCGCTGCGTCCTGATTATTTAGCTGGGCACAGCCTTGGTGAAATATCCGCATTGGTGTGCAGTGGTGCATTGAATTTGTCTGAAGGAATTCGTCTTGTCAAAAAAAGAGGCGAATGGATGCAGGAAGTAGGCGGAAATGGTATGGGCGGGATGATGGCAGTCAACCATATTCATGCTGATAGAGTGGAAGAAATGCTAAGTCATATCAATAATGAAGCACAGCTGCCCGATATTGCAATTGCCTGCTACAATGCTCCTGATCAGGTGGTTATTTCCGGGCCCAAACACAAGTTGGATTTACTTTCTAGCGAGGTGGAAAAAGAAAAAGGCATTGTGAACCAATTACAGGTAAGTTCATCATTCCATCATATTTCCATGATTGAAGTGGCTGAACGGTTGCAAAAGAAGTTGACAGGTCTATCTTTTAATCCTTTCACATTTCCGGTTATAAGCAATGTTACCGGTCACCCATACACGCAGTCGTCGGAAATAACAGAAATGCTGTCCCGACAAATGATTAGTCCTGTAAGATGGAGTGATACAATCCGGTTTCTTGTATCGGCAGGAGTCGAGCAGGCTGTGGAAATAGGTCCAAAGCAAGTACTAAAAAAATTAGTGAAGCATTATCCAATTACTTCGTATGCCATGGAAAATAAAGCAGATTGGACTTTTTTGCAAAAACAGTATGCTGTCAAAGCAGACAGTATGCAATTCCTGCGGTTTTGCATCAGTCATTCCTTATGCACTCCCAACCATAATAATTCCAGTGAAAAAGTAACGACTCAGACAGCATTGTCTATCCGGACCATGAAGAAAAGGCTTGCGGTTATTCATCAGGAAGGCAGAGTACCTGACCTGCAGGACAATCAGCAGGCCCTAAAAGAAATGCTCCGTGTTTTTCAGGAGAAACAAATTGAATCATCCGAGCGTAATCAGCGCCTTTCTCAGCTGCTTCCGTATTCAAATCATATCGAGCTGACTGAGCAAATTAAGGAATATATTATTTTCACCTGACAAATAATAAATACTGCATACTTATTCATGGAGAAGGAAGGTTGGAAAATAATGCTGGAGTTCAAGGATATTGATTTCGGTACAGACGATCTAGAGGTAGACATCAAAGAGACAGCTGCACCAAGTAGGGATATCGCTGTTATCGGAATGTCATTTCGACTCCCCGGAGCAGAAACGATCGAACAGTTCTGGGATCTATTAAGTCAGGGACAGGATTGTATTTCAACCATACCAGAAACACGTAAAGAATTACTGGATCGATACTACAATTGGAAGGAAGGCGCATTGCCCGGTTCGTATACGGAAATGGCTTACTTACCGGAAATTGACAAGTTTGATCATTCGTTTTTTGGCATTTCGCCAAAGGAAGCCAGCCTGATGGACCCGAATCAGCGCATATTTTTGGAATTAGCCTGGCAGGCAATCGAAGATTCGGGTTATGGCGGAGATCTTCTGAAAGGCAGCCAAACCGGAGTATACTGCGGATTTTGCCAGCCTGTTGTAGGAACTTATATGGATATGATCAAAAATGTGGACTCTTCCCTGATTGCCCAGGGCATGATTGGAAATATGCCCTCCATGATTCCAAGTAGAATAGGATATTTCATGGACTTTCACGGCCCTAGCTTTTTTCTTGATACAGCATGTTCATCTTCGCTGGTGGCTATTCACCAGGCGGTTCAGGGATTGCGCTCGGGTGATTGCTCTTTGGCTATTGCCGGCTCTACCGAGCTTGTTATTTTCCCAACCGAGATGGAACAGAAAATGGGTATAGAATCAACTTCCAATCGCACCAGATCATTTGATGATGATTCCGACGGTACAGGAGCAGGGGAAGGTGCTGTTGTACTGGTGCTCAAACTTCTTCAGCAGGCGATCGAGGATAATGATCAAATTTATAGTGTTATCAAGGGAACTGCCATTAATCAAGATGGCAATTCTATTGGGCTTACTGCCCCCAACCCGGCTGCCCAGCAAAACGTTATTATAGAAGCCTGGAAAGACGGCAATATAAATCCGGAGCATATATCATATATTGAAGCTCACGGAACAGCGACCAATCTGGGAGATCCTATCGAAATTGAAGGGATCACAAATGCTTTTCGGCAGTATACTTCCAAAAAGCAATTTTGTGCACTGAGTGCTCTCAAGTCCAATATTGGACATTTGGGAGCAGCAGCTGGTATCGCCGGTGTGCTGAAGGGGATTGTGTCACTTCAATACAAACAAATTCCTCCTATTGTACATCTGGGTATGCCTAACAGCAAAATTGACTTTGAAAATTCTCCGGTTTATCCCAATGATATGTTAAGAGACTGGAACACACAAAGTGAGATGCGGAACTGTGGTGTAAGCTCTTTTGGATTGAGTGGCACCAATTGTCATATTGTGCTTCAACAGGCTCCAGCGGTCAAACAAGCAGTACCGAAGCCTGCCAATCATTCGTATCTCCTCACTATATCTGCCAAATCGATAACAGCGTTGCACAGCCTGGTCGAAAGCTATATTGAAAAATGTGAACAGGAAGACAGTCTCTCGATTGCAGATCTGTGTTACACATCGAACAAAGCAAGAGGACATTACCATTACAGAATAGCTATCACGGGTCAAACGATACAACAGCTGCTGCTTGCCCTGCGAAATGTACAGACAGGGGAACATGTACACATAACATACCCGCCTTCAGCCGAAACAGTGACAAAAATGAACATAAGTGTAGCATTGTATAGACAGCAGCAAATAAAAGATTCCTCTCTGCTTGAAGAAATTGCCCGCCTGTATATGGAGGGAGGCATGCCTGATTGGGATCAGCTCTATAAGGATGAACAGCGAGTTCGTGTACGCTTGCCGGTATATCCCTTTGACCGTGTATCGTGTTGGCTGGATATTCCTGCAGAAGCTCCTTTTTCGACAGCAGAATTATCATCCGGTAATAAAATTGAGCCGGTTCACAAACAGGTCAAACTCACTGGCAGAAGCAATGGAATGTACAGCCGGCTTGAACAGATTATAGCAGACAGCTGGGGAACTGCACTCGGATATGCTCAATTGGATATTGATGATAATTACTTTTCACTTGGAGGAGATTCGGTCATCAGTCTACAAATTGTAAATGATATAGGGCTGAAAATTGGATGTCATGTTTTGATCAGTGATTTGCTAAATCATGCAAAGTTGGAGGATATGGCAGACGCTCTCGAGCAAAAAATAGTAAACGATGCACCAGTGGAAGTGCTTAATATACCAAAAGCTGATGAACAGCCTTATTATTTGCTGAGTCCGGCTCAGCGGAGAATGTATATTACAAGCATGCTGGAAGGAGCGGGCACAGCCTATAATATTTATGGAGCGTGTGAGTTGAGAGGGCGCCTGGATTATGCAAAATTACAACGTACACTTAATGAACTGATAAAACGGCATGAGATGTTCAGAACATCATTTGCTATTGTGGACGGAGAGCCGGTACAGATTGTTCAGGAATCTGCAAATATTGAAATCAAAATAAAACAGGCGGACAGCAACCATCCGAATATCAAAGAGATTGCCGAAGCATTTATCCGGCCATTTGATCTGAATTGTGCTCCTTTACTGCGCTGCGAACTTTTGGCAATTGATGAGCAACACCATATTTTGTTGTTTGATATACACCATATTATTTCCGATGGTCATTCACAAGCTGTATTTATAGAAGAATTTATGCGCATCTACAATGGTGACATATTGCCTGCTATTAATCTTCATTACAAAGATTTTGCAGTCTGGCAAAATGACAAATTAAAAGCGGACAGGCTCGAGGAATACCGGTCTTACTGGAAAGAAATATTCAAACAACAGCTGCCTGTTTTAAATCTGCCTTTTGATTATGCAAAACCGTCCGGACCATACTATGAAGGAGATGCTGTTAATGCGGTTATCGGATCGGATATGCTGGAGAGCATGCTTTTACAGGCACGAAGCTTTAATACTACGTTGTATAATGTTCTGCTGACTGCCTACAATATTATGCTTATGAAAGTTAGCGGACAGTATGATATTGTCATCGGTTCGGCAAGTTCGGGGCGTGAGCACAAAGATTGTGAGCAAATGATCGGCATGTTTGTCAATATGCTGCCTATGCGCAATTATCCAGCACCGCATAAAACATTTGAACAGCTTCTGGGAGAAGTCACTTCAAACTCTGTGAAGACTTTTGATTACCAGGCCTATCCAATGGAATATATTATCAACGATCTGAATCTTGACCGGGGGAGCAAACAAACCAGCCTGTTTGATGTTACATTTACATTCCAAAATTTTGCCTCATCCGAATTGAAGCTTAATCAGTTAACTGTAAAAACGGTTGATTTTGATCTTGTTCAGGCTCCATATGCATTATCACTTATCGTATATGAAGCTGAGAATGAACTGAAGCTTAATTTTGAATATCAGAAAGCTGTATTCAAAAAAGAAACGGTGGAAGAACTGGCTCACCAGTTTATGGAAACCCTTCGGTTTATTATGGATCATTCAGGAGAACTTCTGGACAATTTGAAGCTGACAAGTTTGTTTCACAAAGCTGATACAGCAATTTTGGAGCAGGAAGATACAATATTTCATTTTTAGATGATTGTATATGAAAAAGATGGAGGCAAAAAAATGGTATCTTCAAAAAGCAGTGTATTGTTCATCAAAATTATAATACTGGTAATCCTATCGCTAATCATTGTCAACGTTCTGAATATAGCTATATATATGTTGTTCGCCGGTTATTATTCGTATATTAGTGCTGGTTCCGTGCCGGGAGATCAAGCGATTATGGGAATGGTAGTCGGTAACCCGCTGTTTCTGGCTTGTACTGCGCTCGCCAATATTGCTTTTCTGGGTATTCTGTTTTGGGTTGCCCGTAAAGTCGATAATCTTCGTCCGATTAATTTATTTATTAACCAACCGATACATAAGCCATTAATGCAATTTGGAACCGGAGTTTTGATTGCTCTGGTGACAATGGTCATATTCGTGGCAGCAGGCCTGGCAGCAGGATTATTCGAATTTTCTGCTGCTCAATCTTTGCAGCATCTGGATATTAAAATGGCTGCATTTCTGGGATGCGGGATCATTTTTAGCCTGATTACCGGATTTTATGAAGAAATCCTGTTTAGAGGATACATACTAAACCGGCTGTTAAAATGGAAACCTGCCTATGCATTATGGTTGTCCGCCCTGATTTTTATTGTGCCGGAAATGATGAATAATTTTTATATCGCTGATATTCTCGGCATTTTTTTGACCGGTATGTTATTTGGTTATCTGTACATTATTACAGGATCGATCTTTGTCAGTGCAGGTATTCACTCGACGCTTCACTTTTTGCTTTTGAATGTGGTCGCTTTTCAAAAGTATGATTACGGATTGCCTTCCTTATTTGTTTTCCATTCTGAATATGCTTATTCATTTATTGGTACACCAACGGGAATATGTACTGCATTTGTAAATGCTGTATCGTTGGCAGTGCTGTATGTATATAACAAAAAAAGAAATGGAGCACTTGTGTCCAAAGCGGAAGTAAACATCTAAAGGAGGCATTACATTGAGCGGTTCTGATAAAACGGTAGAGGTGTTGGAAAATGAAGCGTCCCACAAAGATTATTGGAAAAAAAGACTGGCACATATAGAATCCGCTACAGGATTTTTGTATGATTACGACAGCTTTGACCAGGAATCACAAAGAAGTGAATATCGAATGTACTGGTCGGAAGATTCACAAAATAAAATAAACCGATTAACGAACAAGTCTCCGTACAAATTGCATATGATTGCAATAAGTATTGTTAAAGTGCTGCTGTACAAGTATACCGGTGTCCAGGATCTGGTAATTGGCACGCCGATTTACAAACAAACAGAAGTCAAAAGAATGTTGAACCGGTTTTTGCCGATCCGGGGAACGGCAGCTGGTGATACATTGTTCAAGGAATTGATTTTGCAAACCCGTGAAGCTTTACTTGAAGCAAATACTCATCAAAATGCGCCTGTCGAGTCGATTATGCATAGATTGTATCCACAATCGGATCTTGCAAGCATACCGATGGTCGATGTGATGGTCGCTGTTGATCAGATTCAAAGTCTTGAGGACAACAGTCAGCTGGATTTTGCCTGCATATTTGTTTTTAGCGAGGAAACAGTAAAGATCAATTATGATTCGCGACTGTATGATGCTTACACAATACAAAATATCGCGAATAGTCTGGAATATGTTTTGAATATGGCTGTTTCCTGTCCGGAAACGCCAATCAAATCTTTGCAGCTTGTTCCTTATGATTCCGGCAGTATTATTCATAATCAAAATAATAAGGAAACAGAAGTTATGCCACTGCATTGCCATTTGGAAAGCCAGGCTGCGGTAACGCCTGACCAAACAGCAATCATCTCGGGCAGCCATTCGATAACGTACAAAGAACTGCATGTATATGCCAATCGTGTCGCACGCCGTATCCGGAAATTGACTTCACCCAATGACAAAGTTATAGGTATTATGATGGAACCATCGATTCAACTGGCAGTCGGATTACTGGCTATTCTCAAAGCCGGTAAAGCTTATGTACCTATTGATCCCAGATATCCGCAGCACAGGCTGGAACATATTATGGAAGACAGTGAAATTCGATTGGTGTTAACCCAGGATCTATACATGTTTCGTTTTGAAAATAAGGTGCATATGTTAAATATGGATGATGAACCGCTGGATGAAGAGGATGGCAGCAATCTTACGAATACCGCAGTTTGTTCAGATGATCTGGCCTATCTTATTTATACTTCCGGTTCTACTGGTACGCCCAAAGGCGTTATGATTGAGCAGCAAACGATAGTTAAAACCATGCTCTGGCGTCAAAAGGAATATGGTTTTAACAGTGAGCATACTGTACTACAGCTTGTGTCTTTTGCATTTGACGGATTTATCGGAGGATTTTTTGCTCCTCTGATGAGTGGAAGTACCATAATTCTCCCGCAAAGTGACCATTTGAAAAATGTTCATGAACTGCAGCGAATCATAAGAGAAAACTCGATTACACATTTGCATAGCGTGCCTGCACTAGCTCAGTTAATTATTGAATCGATGGACAAATTGGGAGCAGCAGCGCTACAGGCTATAACGGTTGGAGGCGATATTACTCCGGCTGAACTGATTGAGCAATGCATGCAGCTGAATATTGAACTAATCAATGAATATGGACCTACTGAAAATACTATTGTAACCAGTATATTAAGAAATATGGAAATTCAGGATCGCAGCTGCATTGGTCGACCTGTTGCAGATACTGTTATTTATATTACCGATCAGGATGGAAATTTGTGTCCGCCTGGAGTGAAGGGGGAATTGTGGATAGGAGGAGGACGATTAGCACGAGGATACTGGCGAAACGATGCACTGACAGCAGAAAAGTTTATCCGTGATCCTTTTACCGGAACAGGCAGAGTGTACAAAACAGGCGATGTAGTCAGACTTAGAAAAGATGGGAAATTGAATTTTTTGGGACGTTCGGATTCCCAGGTGAAAATAAATGGCTTTCGGATTGAGACCGGAGAAATTGAACGACGATTAGAGTCGTTTAAAGTAATCAAACAAGCTGTTGTCAAAATAGTGGAACAGGCAGACGATACCAAATCATTATGCGCTTATTACACCGCACATCAGCCGATACAGGAATCTGAAGTTCATCATTACCTGTCTGTATATGTACCTGACTATATGATCCCTAGATATTTTGTATTACTGAATGAATTTCCTTTGACGGTAAACGGAAAAATTGATCGCAATATTCTTCCTTTGCCCCAAGCTGCAAATAGTATGAACAATAAATATGTTCCTCCAACCACTCCCGTTGAAATACAGATCGAGCGTGTATGGTGCAAGGTATTAAACAAAGAACAAATAGGCATTTATGATGATTTCTTTGGATTAGGGGGAGATTCATTAAAAGCGATTCGGACTGCAGGGCATTTGGCAGAGTATTTTACAATAGCCATTAATGATGTATACGAACATCCAACAATCAACGAGCTGGCACTTCATTTGACTCAAATAACGAATAAAGAATGGACTAGTAATACTCTGGATCAAACAGTAAAGGATGTTCAGGAATACGGACATCTTCATACTGCAACAGCCGGAAGCCAGATACATCAAGCGGAAAATGACTATATCGCCAAGTCTCATTCTTATGCAGCATCCATATCTCTGGATACCGAAAAACATTACAAGAATATACTTATTACAGGGGCTACCGGTTACGTAGGAATCTATTTATTAAGACAACTTTTGCAAAGTACATCGAGTACCATATATGTACTGGTCAGAGGAAAAACCAAAGAGCAATCTGTGGGAAGGCTCTCAGAAGTATGGCAATTTTATTTTAAGCAGGCGTTTGAGGAAGAAATATGGAGGCAGCGAGTAATTGTAATTGCTGGAGATGTCTCTCAGCCATTTTTTGATTTATCGGAAGTTGTTTATAATGAACTCGCTCACAAGTGCGATTGTATTATTCATTCTGCAGCACTGGTAAAGCATTACGGACATTACCAGGAATTCTATAATACAAATATTCTTGGAACCCGTCATATTATTGATTTTGCACAGCTGGGTATCAAAAAAGATATTAACCATATGTCTACTACTACTGTTGCAGATGGGAATATTCAGGGTACTGATCGCATATTGTATACAGAATATGACATGGATCAAGGACAAAAATCGAATAATTACTATTCACAGACTAAGCTTGAAGCAGAAAAGATGGTATGGAATGCTTCCCAAAATGACCCATCCCTGTGTGTGAAAATTTTCAGATTGGGCAATGTTTCGTTTGAATACGATACAGGTCATTTCCAAAAAAATATAGATGATAATGCAGTTTGCAATATGCTCAAATCGTATATGTTATTAAAAGCTTTTCCTGAATTGCCAGAACCTGTACTTAACTTTTCGTATGTGGATCAGCTGGCAGATTCGATCATAATGCTATTTAACCGGGAAGCTTTGAGGAATGAGGTTTTTCATATGTATAACCCTTATCAATTGAGTATAAAGGAAATAGGAAATATGTTTCAGCAGCTGGATCATACCATACAGATCAAAAATATGGACGAGTTTTTGCTGGATGTATCTTCGTATGTCAAAAACAATGAGAATAGCCATCAACTCGATCGATTGTTAACGGATATTCATACGCATTCCATAGAAGACACAACTGAATTTGTTCTGAAAAACAATAAAACGATAATGCTGCTCCAACGCATGGGATTTGACTGGCATAAGATGAACCAGAAAGCTGTAAAGAAAATGGTGGATTACTGGAAAAAAGAAGGGTTTATCCAATAAGTATCCAAATTATAATAATGAGAAATGCAGGAGACAGAATCCCGTTCAGGTTGATTCTGTCTCTATCTTATGAAAAGAAGGATGAAACCGCATGAGTAAAAACAAAATTATGATTATTGATGACGACCCTGATATTGTTGAGTTTATTCATATTTTATTGACCAAAGAACAGTATGAAGTGATCAAGGTACATCATTCACGTGAAGCGCTTCAGCATTTAGAACAAGAGGATATAAGACTGGCTATCCTGGATGTAATGATGCCCGATATGGATGGAATAGAATTATGCCGCCGGATTCGGGAGAAGTATCAAATCCCGATTATTATGCTAAGTGCCCGTGCAGAAGACTGGGATAAGGTGATCGGACTTAGTACAGGAGCAGATGATTATATGGTGAAGCCATTCAGCTCTATCGAACTTATCGCAAGAGTTAAAGCACAGCTGCGAAGATATACATATTTGAACAGTAATTTGCCTGCAGCCGAAAATCACACTATTCAAATTCATGGATTAACGATTGATCCGACAGCAAGAAGTGTAGATTTATATGGCAAACCGGTCAAGCTGACACGTACCGAATACGACATTTTGCTGTTACTCGCTCTTCATAAAAACAAGGTTTTCAGCATGGAAGAAATTTTTGAAAAAGTATGGAAAGAACAGTATTATACGGGGAATAATACTGTCATGGTGCATATTGCCAGACTACGGGAGAAAATCGAAGATCATTTGAGAGAACCGAAAATTATTAAAAATATTTGGGGAGTAGGTTATAAAATTGAAGCTTAAATGGCAGATTGGCATTCGGTTAAAATTTCTGGTTATTTTTGTATCCAGTCTTTTGTTTGCTCTTATAAGCATTACTGTGTTGCAGTCGTTATTTGGCAGCAGGCTGAATATGCTGACCGGTGGCAGTGATGCATTTGAGCAAAAGTACTCTTTCTATTATTTGCTGTTATTTTTTATATTAATGACTTTATTTTTTTATTGGTTTTCCTATCGGATGATGAGAAGAATTCAGCATATTAACAATTGCGTGAATGAGATTGGCAAAGGAAATTGGAATGTTCAGCTGCAAACGTCAGCTAAGGACGAAATAGGCAATCTCAGCCGGCAAATTAACCAGATGGTCCATAATTTAAGACAAATGCGAGAAAAAGAGCAAGCTGCCGAGTTATTAAAAACAGAAATGATTGCCAATATATCGCATGATCTGCGAACTCCAATCACTTCACTGGCAGGATATATAGAGTTGATAAAAGATGGGGGTAAGGAACAGGAAAAGTATATTCATATTGCCACCCGTAAATGTGATGAGTTAAAAAAACTAATCCAAGATCTATTGGAATACTGTACACTCAGTTATCGTGAATATCATGTGAACAAGGAAAAAGTAGAAATCCGCGAATTGTTGCAGCAGGTCATTATTGATTTTGTGCCTCAATTGGAACAGGCTAATATGAGTTTTCAGGTAGAGTCTCCATCTACTCCTGTTTTGGTGGATGTAGATATCAAGCTAGTAGTCCGGATGCTGCAAAATATGATTCGTAATTCTATTGCATATGGTGCAAAAGGCCGTAAATTGGATTTTGGTTTGCAGACCGATTCCTCTTTTATACACCTAAGCATTACTAATTATGGTGAAGCCATTCCAGAGAAGGATCTGCCTCATATATTTGAGCGATTTTATAGAGGAGAAAAGTCACGCAGTGCTGATACAGGCGGTAAAGGTATGGGACTAGCTATTTCTAAAAATATAGCAAAAATGCATGGTGGGGATATTAAAGTAACAAGCAGTCACCAGGCGACTGTATTTATAATTCAGATTCCGTTTCGATTTTCTTAAGAAAGTCGTAAGTATTTCTTTCATTTATGGTAATGACTTTCTTTTAGACTGGATACAGTAGAAAAAACGGGAGGAATTATAATGCAAACACTCAAAATGATAGGTGTAAAATCGATACTCTTTTTTATCATGGGGCTCTTGATCTTCAATCTGCTGCCTGCCAAATCTATTGGGGCAGCAGATACGGCTCTCAAAGCCGATCTGGCCGGGACAGTAAATAAGTATATGGAAAAAAAGATGAAGGAGCAGCATATTGCAGGTGCTGTTGTAACTATAGTCAAAGATGGAAAAGTTGTTCTGAATAAGGGTTATGGTTATGCTGATATTTCACAACAAAAAAAGGTAGACCCCGATTCAACGTTGTTCCGCATCGGCTCGGTAAGCAAACTGTTTACCGCTGTAGCGGCAATGCAGCAGGTGGAACAAAAGAAAATAAGTTTAAACGAGGATGTTAATACATATTATAAAGACATGCAGGTACAAAACCCTTATGCCGAACCATTGACTCTGGAGCATCTGCTTACACAAACAAGCGGACTGGCTGAAAGTGTCGAAGGGATATACAGCGAAGGATTAAGAGAATATCCTAAACCGCTTATCGATACACTACAAGAACATTTGCCTCCACTGGAAAGACCACCGGGAGAAGTTATTCAATACAGTAATTATGGATACACGCTGATCGGTCATCTTGTGGAACAAGTTACTGGT
The DNA here is from genome assembly GCF_000971985.1 of Paenibacillus dauci. Classification (GTDB taxonomy): domain Bacteria; phylum Bacillota; class Bacilli; order Paenibacillales; family Paenibacillaceae; genus Saccharibacillus; species Saccharibacillus dauci. Next base: position 19,754 of record NZ_LAQQ01000001.1, read on the forward strand.
GATTCTTTTGATAACTACTTAACTGAACATATTTTTGCTCCTTTACAGATGAGTCACTCATTCTATGCGTTATCTCCTGAAAATGTTCAATATGCTTCCCGGGGATATGCGTATGAAAATGACACTTTTACATCACAGGATCCGGGTAGCGTTCTTGTTTACCCTGCTGGCGCCATTGTATCTACCGGAGGAGATATGGCCAAGTTCCTGCTTGCCAATCTGCAAAATGGAATATATGAAAATACCCGAATACTAAACACCGCCACTGCCAAATTAATGAGGGAAAAACATTTTTCGGTACATTCTTCCCTGCCTGGTTACGGATATGGATTTTACGAAGACTATCGCAATCCGGATATTGTTATGCACAATGGAGATGCAGATACATTCACCAGTCAGCTTTCCATATCTCCGAAGCAGCAATTAGGATATTTTGTGTCCTACAATACCCTGGATGATGGAGCACTGCGTGAAGGACTAGAAGATGTTATTTATGGTTATTATAATGTTCCATTGAACGGTGGAACACCAATCAATATTCCGACTGGTCTACAAGCTGAAGATACCGAAGCGCTGAGTGGTTCCTACGTTTTTGCACAACGTCTGCTGGAAGGGCCATTGAAAAGTAGAGGGCTGTTTTTGAAAATAGCAATCAAGGATGCCGGAGACGGAAATATTAAAGTACAGGCTTTTGATTCAAGAGTAAGTGGAATGTATATTCATGCCGGAGATCATCTATATGTCAGCAAGGAGAACGGACGGCAAATTTATTTTAAACAGGATAGCACAGGTAAACAATATGCAGTTATTAATATGGATGTCCCCCTGCAAACGCTGGAGAAACTAAATACGAAAGAAATGATAATGGAATATATCGTACGTCCTTTTGTATTTAGTATAGCGGCAGTGGGTATGATATGGGGAATACTCCGATTTTTGTTCCGAAAAAAGATAAACAGACCAGAAGGCTATTCATTAAAAGCAAGAATCATCTCCAACTGGCTGAATATTTTGATTATTTTAATCGGCGTATGCATAATATTGGTCATGTTTACCTCCAGCGAATCGTTTAGAGCTGTTGTACTGGTTATTGTATGGGTCATCAGCGCTATTATAGCTTTATTATCACTTATTATGCTTCGATTCGGGATCAAGGGATGGAGTACAAAACAATTGGGCAAATGGAACGCTGTGTTTTATATACTTCTGTTGTGCTCCTCGGTAGGCGCTGTTTCCTATTCTTACTTTTTGGATCTTTATTGATATGAATTAATACCGGATTCCAAATTCATACAAGCCGGCTGAACAAATACAAGATTTGCTGTAGGCTGCCAAAGTGGAATATCGGCTGCACAGCTGTCATAATAAACAAGAGAGTATACACCTATTACAGATTTGAAAAGTGAAAGGATCGAATTCAACCATGAACTGGACCAAACCAACAGCAACTACATTACTGATGACAGCCGTCGTATCTGCTTCTCTATATTCGGGAGCACCAGCATCAGCAGCATCGACGACAGCACCGACAGCCAAATCAAACGCAGCAAGCACGTCTGCGTCATCAAGTAAAAGCACAACTTCATCCACAGCATCGGCACCATCTGGTGCCAAAACCAGCAATTCTTCCACAAAAAGCACAACAACTTCAACAAAATCTACAAAAAACGATCAGACCAACAGTGCTAAAGCAGATAAAAACAGCAGCTCCAAAGCATCTTCTGCAGCCAAAGCGGGTACAAAAGGTTCATCCAAAGCGGCTGCATCCAGCAAATCCAACAATAATACCCAATCAGCTGCAGCTGCTGCCGGTGCAACTACGGCTACAGGCTCTACATACGCAGCCTGGACCGGTGTTAGCAAATTAAACCATGAGACGGTTATTCCTCTAATCGTGGAAGCACAGAAAAGATACACCTATACCACATCCGGCGGAGCATCCAGTACCGCAGCAGGTACATTTACGCTAAGCGGTCAGACTTACCGCTATCTATCGCAGGATATTGGTACACGCAGCAAGCTGCTCGCTTATCTGATGGAGACCTATACCAAGCAGGCGAGCGAGACATTTATCCAGAAAAACTTTGTTCAAAATAACGGCAAAATGGCTCAACTGCAAGCAGATGGCGGCAGCCTGCTGGAATTCGACCGTGCTACAGCCAAAATGATCAGCATGACCGATACTTCCCGCGTCTATCGTCTGACTGTTCCTTATGTGGACAATGCACAGCCAGTAGAACGTGTGATGGTGAAGTTTGCACTGGTAGACGGACAGTGGAAAATCAATACTGCACCACACGTACTGTTCTAAGCAGCATTTTCACCTAGAAATAACACATCGGGAGCCTGCCATGGAGAGTGGTCAGGCTCCTTATTATAACTATGCAGAACAGTAGATAAGCGAATCATGGATTGGGCCCGGCGGTCTGCGGGTAAATTGTTGTTGAGACTATTTCGAGGAGGGATCACCATTATGGCAGTATCACTTAAAAAATTAAAAAATCAGGTAATCGTAATTACGGGTGCATCAAGTGGAATAGGTCTGGTAACAGCGAGAATGGCGGCAGCACGAGGAGCCAAGGTTGTTCTGGCTGCACGTAATGAAGAAGCGATTATCCAGCTGGCGGCAGAACTGCGCGGCAAGGGTTATCCCGCGACCTGGGTGACCGCAGATGTAGGTAAAGAAGAAGACATACAACGTATTGCCGAGACTGCGATTCGGACTTTCGGCCGATTTGATACATGGGTTAATAACGCCGGCGTCTCCATTTTTGGTAAAGCGACCGAAGTTAGCATTGATGATATGAAGCGGATGTTTGATACAGTGTACTGGGGCGTTGTATATGGCTCCCGTGCAGCGGTAAAACATTTCAAGGAACGCCGTGTACCGGGCGCTCTGATTAATATTGGCAGTATTTTTGGTGATCGTGGTGTAGTCATACAGTCTACTTATTCTTCTGCCAAATTTGCTGTACATGGGTGGACCGAGAATCTGCGGATGGAGCTGGAAAAGGAAAAAGCACCGGTCTCCGTGACACTGGTTCATCCGGGACGTATCGATACGCCATATAATGAACATGCCCACAGCTATCTGGATAAGCAGCCCGCTCACAGAGGGATGATCTATCCGCCGGAATCTGTAGCAAAGGCGATTCTGTATGCAGCCGAACATCCGAAACGGGATATGTTTGTCGGATCTCAAGCGAGACTGGGCGCTCTATTCGGGAACTTTGTACCGCGTCTGACCGATCTGATGTTCGAAGCGGTTATGTTCCGTGGACAGCAGTCCAAAGATCGCCCTTCGAATCCACCAGAGACAAGTGCACTGTATCATGCAGGATACGGATTGCATGAGCGTGGTACGCAGGAAGGTCATATTCGTAAAGGAAGTCTGTATGTAGAAGCGACCAAGCACCCGATTATTACTACACTGGCGCTAGCCGGATTAACGACGCTGATCTGTGCCTATTCCAAACGTAGCTCCAGTACAGATTCTCTGCCAGCACCTACAGCAGCAGCACCACTTGCTCTGGAAGCAGCACGTGAAGATCGCACAGAGCAATAATCGTAAAGAGAAATAATAGAAAAAGCAGGCGTAGCGAAACAAAATAGAATCATTCCAATAAATACGCATGTACAGAATTTCTATTTCTATGGAGTTGGATAGACACAGAGATGATTCGGGAAATTCATTTACTGATCTGTTATCCATCATATGAACATGGTTTGTATTGGAGTGCTGAGCAGGATCAGGGTAATGATAACTAAATTAACAAAAAGCCGGAGGGGATACTATCCCTTCGGCTTTTTGTTGTATTCCGGATTTGTATAGCAAGTGTTGTATAACATTTGTTATATAGCAAATGCTATCTGGTTATGCCTGTTTATTTCGTATTGTTTATCTGACATTATTTATTGGATGGTGTTTATCGATATTGCATGCTATAACGCTATGCTTAATGATCAGTAGGCAGCGACGTACCGCCGGTATGCTGCTTGCGAAATTGGGAAGGTGTGAGCCCGCATCGTGCTTTAAAAATCCGGTAAAAATACTTCATATCATGCACACCCACTTCTGCAGCAATCATCTGTACACTCCAGTCCGTCTCGATCAGCAGCTCGCAGCTGTGCATAACGCGTACATTTTGTAACAGCTGGATAAAGGTCTGGCTGGTAGTCTGCTTGAGTTTGCGCTGCAGATGGCGGGGACTGATAGATATCCACTGGCATAGTTCATCAAGTTTGAGCGGATCACGATAATGCGTTTGCACATAATTGATGGCAAAAGCTACCGGATCTTCGATCGTCATGGGTGTAGTCGGATAGCTAAACTGATTATGCATGTGCATGGTGTGCAGAAGCTCCAGCAGAGAAAGGTATAATTTGTACCGATAGCCAGGAGTCGCATTCAATTGGTTAAGATGCATAGAATACATAATCCGGGCAAATTCATTATTCTGCTCCCGATATCCAAGCCATCGCTCAGACTTGCGAAAAAATCCGGCGATTTCCTGAAACTCTTCATCCCAGGCGAGATTATCCTGATTACCGCTCGTCATCAGCACTTCCGGCAAAAACATACAGTTCATAATCTGCAGCTGTGCCGGCTGTTTACGGTCCTGAAGGTGAAACATATGGTGAATGCCAATCGGAATAAAGAACAGATCGCCCTCCGACACTTCGAAGGATTCTTTGTCAATAAAAAGCAATCCTTTGCCTTCCGATACATAGATAATTTCATAAAAAGGATGGGCATGCTGCTGATAGGATTGCACCACATCTATAGTTAGAAAAGAAAGCGGATTATTATTTTCAAAAGGATGTTCAACTATTTTAAGTTCGGTTGTAGTCATGATTAACTCTCCTACTTCTGTCGTAATTGCCCATAGTTGTGTCGCCTTTAACTATATTTCAAATTTATAATGTTGGCTACAATAAATAAGTAAGGTTTTGGGCATCACTGCTGCAATCGACGATATATGTAGCTGAACCAGAGTACCTTTATGAATAATAACATTCAAATTTATAGTATATCTACAGGAGGAACATAATGACAACAACCCAATTAATTACTCATTTACCACAGGAAAAAATGCCTTATCTGCTTCGCAGAGGTGACGGCGAACGTTATCTGTTCGGTAATCAGGTCGCTACTATTATCGCCAATGCAGAAAGCACAGGAGATATTTTCTCCGCAGCAGTTATCGGCGGACCCAAAGGTGAGAGCTTCCCGATGCATACGCATCCAAATACCTACGAATCCATTTATGTGATGGAAGGACGTTTACAATTTGTAATCGATGGACAGAGCCATCTGCTGCTGCCGGGGGACTATGCCCACATCACACCGGGTACAGAACATGCCTATCAGCTGCTCGGACATCGTAACAGCTTTATCTCTTATTCCATTTCCGGCGATATCACCAAAGTCTATCCGGCACTGGGTCAATCCTATGAGCATATCGAGTATCCACCATTTACCGATCATGCCTATTCTGAAGAACATCGCCGTCAGGCAGAGCAGAATGCAGATATCGTATTCTCCGCTGGCAGCACAGAATTCCCTGCGTATGAACTGGTAAGCAATACAGTCGTACCGGATGAAGTAAGTAATTATGTACTGGAAAGCGGCGAAGGAATCCGCTTGTTGACCGGCGATCAGGTGCACCGTCTGCTTGCAACCCAGAAAACGACAGATGGCGGTTATATTATTGTAGCGAGTGACGGTCCAAAAGGGGATGAAATCGTATCTCACTACCATGATCATCATACAGAGACATTCTTCTGTACACAGGGCCGTATGACCATGTGGGCCAATGACGAAGAAATCCAGTTGTTCCCGGGTGACTTCCTGCATGTGCCAGCTGGTACAGTGCACTCCTATCGTCTGGATGATCACTTTACCAAAGTAGTGGGACTGCTCGTAAGTGGATTGTTCGAACCGTTCTTCCGTCTACTTGGTGATGAGTATGAACATTACATGTTCCCTAATAATCCGGGACCGGCACGTATTGATCGTCTGATGGAAAATATCGACAAGCTGGATCTGAACGTTGTAGGACCACCTAACTCTCACCAGAAGAAATAATGGAACAAAGGATAAGATGATATATACAGGATATAGGGCTGGCTCTATATCCTGTCATACGATTCATTGGTGCATTTAACATGAAAATTATTTTTGTACTGGCATTTGCCATGGTATTATCTGTGATGAACTCGACAATGTTCAATGTAGCATTGCCTGCGCTTCGTGCAGACTTTCATTTATCCAGCTCACAGGTTAGCTGGGTCGTCACTTCTTATATTATTATCTATGCGATTGGTTCGGTTACTTACGGGAAGCTGGCTGATCGTTATAAATTGAAAAATCTGCTTACCTTCGGACTGTGTCTGTTTGCAATCGGATCAGTGCTTGGTTTTATCTCATCCAGCTTCTGGATGGTTATTGCCGGACGTATTCTACAATCGGCAGGTGCATCGGTTATTCCGGCATCCTCTATGGTCATTCCGATCCGCTATGTATCGGCAGAAAAGCGGGGCAGAGCCCTGGGTATCACCTCGTCCGGTATGGCACTTGGTACGGCAATGGGTCCGATTGTTGCCGGATTGATCACCAGCTTTGCGGACTGGCGTTATCTGTTCGCGATCAGCCTGCTATCGCTGGTTACTATTCCATTTTTCCGTAAATACCTGGACAAAGATCAGACGCATCCGTCACGTATCGATCTGCTGGGCGGTATCCTGCTTGCTGCTGGAGTAACTCTGCTGCTGCTGGCAATTACCAATACCAGTCTACTGCTGAGTGTACTGACACTTATTGTATTGATTATCTTTATACTCTATATTCGCAAAGCCAAACAACCGTTTCTGGATCCGGCTATTTTCCGGAATAGTGCATATACGATAACGATGATTATTGCTTGTCTGGTATTGATCTTCAATCTGTGTGTACCATATCTGATTCCGCAGCTGCTGAGCAGTGTAAATGGACTAACTTCGTTTACTACCGGATTGGTGATGTTCCCGGGTGCGTTAATTGCCGCGATCTTCGGCATTATCGGCGGTCGTATTGCTGACAGCAAAGGAAATTCGTTCCTGCTTGCTATAGCATTCAGTCTGCAGCTGCTTACGTATGTGCTGATCTCGCTATTCACTGGCGGATCGTATCTGATCATTATGCTGCTGCTCGTGATCGGGAATACCGGACTTACATTTGCTCAGGTTGGACTTGCCAATACGGTATCCCGTACACTGAAAGGACCGCAGGTCGGCGTAGGCATGGGAATGTATATGATGCTTAGCTTTATTTCGGGAGCGATTGGTACGACGGTGCTCGGACTAATCCTGGATCAGTCGCATACCGGTTGGTCTCCAAGCGTACTATTGAGCAGCCAGCCAAGCGTATTCAGTATGATTTTCTTTGTGTTCGCGATCTGGATTTTGATTATGTTTGCGGGATGTTTCCGCTTTTTGCAGCGCGGAGAACAGAAGTAAACGATTTGATGGAGATCAAGACAAAATGGTGTCATCTGAGAATAGCAGATCAAGGTGTCTCTTTTGATTTGTTATATTAAATAGAATAATGCGGGACAATTTGGAAAAAGAGCCAGGTGATCTGGCTCTTTTTTGATTATATACCGGGATATATGCCTCAGGATAAGGCGTGTTGAAGCAAGGTCCTTCTACCTGAATATATAATTTTTATCATAATATACATTCCAAATTGGAAATGTTCATTCAAATTGGGTCATAAAACCTAATTTGTAGTATACTTGTTAAAGGGTCGGCGCACAGTTGCGCAATGATTCATGTCCTAATACCCAATTTGATAGAATAGGTTGGAGTATGATCTACAATTGATTGGAGAATGAAAATGAACACATCGGGAACATTTCTAAAAGTACTTCAGCAGCCCATACAGGAAGCTAAAATGGCTGCTATTGAACACCATTGCCCGCATTGCCGGGAAGTACTGATTCGGGTCGAACCAGACCCCAAAGCTGGCAACAAACAGCAGGTGCATATTTATCCCGGATTGCCGGAGCTTGAAGATCGTTATGTATATATGGATAGCGATACGATTACCGGAATACGCAGCAGTATTCTAGGCAGCGACTGGTATGATACATCCTATTCCTGTGGCGAATGCCAGAAATGCCAGGGAATGTTCTGGACAGCTGCTGTGTATGTTGCTTCACGTCCGGTGCGCAATCTGACAGTAGAAGATGAACATCACTTTGTTCTGCAAATGGACCCCGAAGCAGATCATGCCGAATTTTATGGCATGGAGGATTATGCCTGCTATCATCGTATTTTGTATCAGGATGCCTTTGTAGAAGGAGACCAGACCGGTTCGCCATTGTATATTAACGAATACGTGCTGGGTCCTTTTATTTTCGAGGACGATCATGAGAGTGATTCAGCCAAGCTGGCAGAACAGGTACTCCTGCTCGCCAAAGAAGCAATGGGATGTCGTTCCAAGTTCTAAGCAATTTAGCGATGATATTCAAAGTACCTTTACAACAATTGAAAAGTCATAAAAGGGAGATTAACCACTGCAGGCGGTTAATCTCCCTTTTCATTTTATTGCTTCACTACTTCAAAAGCTTCCCATGCTCCGCCAACACTGGCACGATTGGCAATAAGCGGGCTGCTGCCGGTATTGTCGGCTGTTACATAATTGTTATTGGCCAGGGATTTCAGTGTTCGTTTGCCATCTGCTGTCGTACCAAGTTCAAATGTCTCCCAGGTACCGATAGACGTTTTATTGGCAATTAACGGACTGGTTCCGTTATTGTCTGCAGATACATATTTGCCGTTGATCATGGAGCGCAGGGCGACGCGATTACTACCCAGATCCACCAGTTCGAAGCGTTCCCAGGTACTCACATTATCCGAACGGGCGATAAGGGCGCCTCTGCCATAATCTTCCGCTGTAACGTATTTACCATTGGCACCTGCTTTGAGCGCTACAATGTTATAGCCGCCTTCACGCTGGAACACATGGACATAATCAACCAGCAATTTTTGCGGGAAAGCAGTACTTGCATCCGGATAACCCGGCCAGTTGCCGCCTACCGCCAGATTGAGCAGCAGGAAGAATGGCTTGTCATAAGCCCACGTGTTATCACCTACATCGGCAGGGGTACGGGTGTGATACAGTTTGCCATCTACATACCAGCGAATAACGCCAGGTTCCCACTCCACTGTATAGTTATGAAAGGCATTGCTGAACGGTTCTCCAATGGTATAACCGGCAGATAATCCTTTGTCGCCAGAGTAGCCTGGACCATGAATCGTTCCGTAGACCGTATTGGGTGCAGGCGGACCAATGTACTCCATAACGTCGATCTCGCCACTTGCCGGCCAGGGATTGCTACCAATATCGCTGCCCAGCATCCAGGCGGCAGGCCATATTCCTTTGCCATAAGGAACTTTGGCACGGATATCGATTTTACCGTATTTGACATTAAATTTGTTGGCGGTTGTCAGACGCGCTGAAGTATATTGAGATCCCTGGTAATTCTCTTTTAGCGCCTGGATAACCAGATTTCCATTTTCCATATAGGAATTATTGGTACGGTTCGTGTAGTACTCCAGTTCATTGTTGCCCCAGCCATTATTGTTGCCGGTCTCCAGATTCCATTTGGACGTATCTACACCGCTTCCGTTAGGTCCATTAAAATCATCTGACCAGATCGGCACCCAATTGCTGGAGGAAGAAGCTTCTGCTGTCGGCAGATGGGTATTCCACGGAGTTACCAATCCGGCAGCACATACGGTAGAGAGGAGGAGAGAAAACCACTTTTTCTTCATCAATTCAACCACCTTTTCCATATATTAATTTCCAATATATTCTAATATGTAAGGGATTACAAAAAAAGAGATCTAGCAGAATTGCGTAGAAATACACCTACTCTTCTATAAAATGCGAACGCTGATGCATATACAGCTACAGATAAAGAGATAGAAAATAAATAGTAACAGCAGAATAAAAATAAAAGTTTCTTGCTGGTCTTTCAAATATACTTAAGCGTATCTAGCGTATCTAGCGTATCTAGCGTATCTAGCGTATCTAGCGTATCTAGCGTATCTAGCGTATCTAGCGTATCTAGCTTGATTAATATGCCAAGTATATTAATCATAAAAAGAATAAGTATCGTACCAATACAGCTAAATCAGAAGAAAACAAACATTATTAAAAATTTTAATGTTTATTTATTTTTGTTTATTTCTGTTTTTTATTGACTTAAAGAAATTAGAAGATTAAAATGTGGGTATAGCACTTATTCAGATAACCAAGGGAGAGAATATCATGCATACGATGATGCCTGATCACCAGCCAATTATGTTTCAACCGGAACAGATTCCATTTGTACGCGAGATGGCACAGATTACTCGCAGTATGTGGCGTTTTGGCTGGGATGAGCGTAATGGCGGGAATGTCAGTTGTATTTTGGATGAGGAAGAAGTTGCCCAGTATATGGATATTAATCACGTCATTCGGCGCTTTCAGCCTGCTTTTCCGGTACACGAACTGGCAGGGCGGTATTTTATCGTTACCGGCTCGGGCAAGTATTTCAAAAATATCATCGATGATCCTGAAGGCAATCTGGGTATGCTGCGTGTATCAAGAGATGGAGAACAGCTCGAGCTGCTCTGGGGACTGAAAAATGGAGCTGTACCAACCAGTGAACTTCCTGCTCATTTTATGAGTCATATTGAGCGTCTCAAAGTCGATTCGCAGCATCGCGTGGTGATGCATAATCATGCGACCCATACGCTGGCAATGACTTTTGTGCATACACTGGATGAGAATGCATTTACCAGAACACTATGGGAAATGTGCACCGAATGTATCGTTGTATTTCCTGACGGTATCGGGGTGATTCCATGGATGGTACCCGGCTCCAGCGAGATCGGACGTGCGACAGCAATCAAAATGCAAGAACATCGCGCCGTCTTATGGCCACAGCATGGGATTTTTGGTACCGGAGCGACGATTGATGAAGCATTTGGTCTGATTGAGACGATCGAGAAAGCCGCCCAGATTTATATGAAAATTGCTCATTTGCCGATTCTGCAGCGTATTACCAGTCAGGAACTTGCTGATCTTGCACAAGCATTTGGCGTAACTCCGCGTCCGGGTATTCTGGATATATAGAAGAGTATACAAGTAACAAAATAATACAGATATATATAAGCCAAAATTATCGATACACGATCATACAGCAGCGTACTATAAAAGATCATAATTACTGACATAGAGTAGTAGCAACGTATAGCAAGCGAATAGATTAGTAATACCTATAATAGGAATAAGATATGATAGTGCCATCCAAGATCAGCCTGTTAAGCAGCAGGCTGATTTTTTTGGCTAATTATTTGGAAAAAGGAGGAGTAATAGGAATGAGATATTCTGCATTTGCTATTTTCATGTAAGCGCAACCTGCAATTAGTATTAGAACCTGGTCTTAAGACGTGCTATACTGAAATGAATCATTAGTATTCATTTTGTAGTATAAAGGGGAAATTGATTATGAAATATCAGGAATGGACTGCACCCGAGCAATACAATCTAACCTCCGAGATGGAGAGACATAATCCTGCCAAAACAGCCCTAAAATGGCTGAATGACAAGGGAGATACACAGGAAATCACGTATGGAGAATTGTTGAAGCAGGCGAACCGCCTGGCAAATGGTCTGCTTAAGCTCGGACTCGAACAGGGCGATCGTGTACTGGTCATGGTACCAAGACAGATTACTGCCTATATTATATATCTGGCCTGTCTCAAAAGTGGACTGGTTATTATCCCGTCTTCGGAAATGCTGCGTGCCAAAGATCTGGCCTATCGACTGCGTCATTCGGAAGCACGTGCAGTTATTGCCTGGTCCAGTGTAACCGGGGAAGTAGACAAAATCGATGAGGAACTGCCTGCATGGTCATTCCGCATCTCAGTTGCTGCCGATCAATCCGAGCTTGCCGAAGGCTGGCTGGATCTAACCAACTTGATGCAGAATGAAGACGATCATTTCGAAGCGGTAGCTACCAAGCGTGATGATATGGCGATTCTGGCTTACACGTCCGGAACGACCGGCAATCCCAAAGGTGTTGTACACAGTCACGGCTGGGCGTATGCTCATCTGCGCATTACAGGTCCATGGCTGGATATCCATGAAGATGATATGGTCTGGGCAACAGCTGCACCGGGCTGGCAAAAATGGATTTGGAGCCCGTTCCTGTCGGTACTGGGACGCGGAGCAACCGGGTTTGTCTATAATGGAGCTTTTCAGCCGCATAAATATCTGGAGCTGATTCAACAGTACGGCGTACAGGTATTGTGCTGCACGCCAACCGAGTACCGGCTGATGACCAAACTGGAAGACCTCGGTACCTATGATTTATCCAACCTGCGCAGCGCTGTATCTGCCGGGGAGCCGCTCAACCAGGAAGTCATTCATACCTTTAACCGTGAATTCGGATTAACAATTCGTGATGGATATGGCCAGACCGAGAGCACACTGCTGATCGGTAACCTGACCGATACAGAGATTCGCCTGGGTGCGATGGGTCAATCCATGTCTCCTGGACTCGTCGAGATTATCGATGAAGATGGTAAGCCTGTACCCGCAGGAGAAGTAGGCAACATCGCTGTCCGTACCGATATGCCTGCTTTGTTCCAAACGTATTACTTGAATCCGGAACGCAAAGCCGAAAATATCAATGGAGATTACTTTATTACCGGTGACCGTGCCCGTAAAGATGAAGACGGATATTTCTGGTTTGAAGGACGCGGAGATGATATCATTATCAGTTCCGGCTATACGATCGGTCCTTTTGAAGTAGAAGAAGCCCTTATGAAGCATCCTGCTGTCAAAGAATGTGCTGCTGTAGCAAGTCCCGACGAGATTCGTGGACATATTGTAAAAGCATTTATCGTACTCAAAGATGGAGTAGAGGGAACACCGGAACTTGCAAGAGAGCTGCAAAATCATGTTAAAGAGTGGACGGCTCCTTACAAATACCCTCGTAAGGTTGAATTTATTACCGACCTGCCCAAAACCAGTTCCGGCAAAATCCGTCGTATCGAACTGCGTGAACAAGAGAAAAAAGACAACAGTTGAGTGTCACACATGGATTGTAAATGTCATCTATGGATTGACTACGTGTGATAGCCAGCACTAAAAACAGAGCACAGTGGATTCAATAGTAACCAGACAATGATTGAGCATCAACGTATACAGGCAGCCCATTCGGGCTGCTTTTTTTGTTTGTCTGCTACTTCTGTAATTTAAATCACTACGTATTTTTATAGGTACAATTACCTAATTATTTATAAAGATAGAAAAAGAATGAAAGCAAAAAAAATGAGATTTAAGTTTCAATAAAATAAACAGTTAAACAGGTAAAAATCAATATATGAAAAATTCATTATAGATAAAAAATAATCAGCGTTCTACACAAATAAGCATAAAATAAATCATAAGACGCACCGTTAAAAGGAGTAAAATAGTTCCAAAGACATTTGTCAATGTATTTAATACAAATATATTTTTTGGAATTAAGGCAGTTAGCTATTTAAATTATCTTTAATTCATGCGATATTAATAGTAAGTGTATTTAAGTGTATCTGGGGGTCAAAAGTCATGTATAGCTTTTTAGTTAGCCTAGTCATATCATTCATACCATTTGTGCTATTGGGTGCACTTTCTATTGAAATCCTGATGCGGCATCCAGACAGCTCTCTGCATCGGCTGACTACGATCCTGATTGGTGCGCTCTCTTTTATATTTTTATCCGATTTTCTCACCCAGTCGCTTGATTACGGGTTTGCAAGCTGGATCAATCCTCGCATGACTTATGATCTGACATTTATTGCGATTACCATCCTCACCTATTTTTTTGCTATTCTTAGCCGGATTCAATTGCCATTCTGGCTGCTTCATCCTTTTGCAGGTGTTCCGCTGGTCGGAATTATACTGCTTCATGGCTGGCCGGATACTTTCAAGCTATACATGGCTATGGGTGAACATTGGCGGATGGAGATGCACAATAAAACTTTTGGCTGGATGTTTATCATCATTACGTTTTATTCACTTTCCTTTTTGCTTATGATTATGTTTATTGGTTACCGCAAACTCAAAAGTAGCCGTGCTTATGAACGTGAACAGCAGATGATGCTTACAATTATACGTGGAAGTGCGGCAGCAGCGATCTGGCTGGTTATGTTTTTTGCTCTCAGTCAGATTTTTCCGGAGATTCCTATCCTTCCTGTAGATAGTCTGCCAACGTATGCAGCAATTATTTTGGCATACACTTTGCGTCTGGCGATGCGCAAGCATAATTTTCTTGCCACAGCGGAGCAGCGTTACAAATTGCTGTTCACCCTTTCCAGCAGTGGAGTTGCCCTGATGAATTCACGTGGTATTGTAACCGAATCCAACCCTGCTTTCCGTGCAATAACAGGTATATCCGAGAGCGAAGGCGATATCGATATTCTGTCGATTTTACCGGATCCGGATAAAAGTGGGTATCTGAATGTTATCAATCAGGCGTTTCAGGAACGTGCTTTTCCTCAGCAGATGCAGATGGAGATTATGAGTCGTTCAGGTCTGCGTTATATGGTAGAGATAAATAGTGACTTTATGGAGATTGAGGACGAGCTGCATTCCTATCTGCTGGTGCGTGACATTACCGAACAGCAGCGCAACGAGCAACAGTTGCTGGAACTGGCATTTACCGATTCGTTGACAGGTCTTGCGAACCGCTATCAGTTCAATATGAAGTTGGAGGAAGCCGTTCACAATGCACACTCTAACGGTACGCGAATTGTAGTAATGCAGATGGACCTGGATCATTTTAAATGGATTAATGATACCATGGGCCATTCTGCAGGCGATATTCTGCTCTGTAATGTAGCGGATCTGATTCGTCAACATACGCCTCCAGGCAGCATTGTGGCACGCACTGGCGGCGATGAATTCGCACTGCTGGCAGTACTGGAGAGCTGGCAGGGAGAAGAGACAGCAGTCGAAATGGCGAATACCATCCTGCATGCTTTTGCCAAACAGGTTGTACTTGGTGAAAAGTATTATCATGTGTCCTGCAGTATTGGTGTCTGTATTGCTCTAAGAGACGGAGAAGATCCGGAGACATTGCTTCGTAATGCGGATATCGCTATGTATGCAGCCAAACGATTGGGACGGAATCAATATCATCTATTTACCGGTCAATTGAAAAGTGAGGCAGAACGTGATCTGCTTATGCAGCAGGGACTGGAGACAGCGCTGCTGCGCAATGAATTCTCGCTCGTCTATCAGCCTCAGGTTGATAGTCGTACAGGCAGAGTATTTGGTGTAGAGGCACTGCTGCGCTGGCAATCAGCCGAGTTAGGCTTTGTATCCCCTCAGGATTTTGTACCTATTGCCGAGCAGAATGGAACAATTCGACCGATTGGGGAATGGGTAATGCAGGAAGCGGCTGAACAGGCCGTACGCTGGCTCGAAGCAGGGTATCCGGAAATGCAGATGTCTGTGAATGTATCGGCAAGCCAGCTGAGTGATCCTTATTTTGCCCGTAAAGTAGAAAAAGTACTGATGCAGACTGGATTGCCTGCCCATCTGCTCTGTCTTGAATTTACAGAGAGTGCCGCTATTCGCGAAGAAGAACAGATTATGCAAATCTGTGAAGAGATCGTCGGCATGGGAGTGACGCTGGCTGTTGATGATTTTGGCACGGGATATTCATCAATGAAGACAGTAACCAGCTTTCCGTTCCAGTTTATCAAAATTGACCGCTCACTGATCTTTGATATTGATGTGAATCCACGTAATGTAGCCGTGGTCCGTTCCGTAATCGAACTTGCCGAACAGCTTAAGATGAATGTACTGGCCGAAGGGGTGGAATCGCGCCAGCATGTAGACCTGCTGCAGCAGCTTGGTTGCTATCATATCCAGGGATACTATTACGGTCGACCGATGAAAGTAAACGATCTGGAAGCATGGATGAGTACAGACCCAGTCAGCAAGTCTTCCTGAAAATAATATAGAATTACAGCAAAAAGCAGCTCTATTCCTACAGGAAGAGCTGCTTTTTGTACTATCGATAACAAAATCATGATTAGTAGTAAATATTTATTTTATAGCTATACAGAAAACCTGTAATACTATCAAGTAAGCTCAAAAATCCTCAAATCTATTTATATTGATTCCATAGCCTTGAAAGGAACTGGACTTCTGGACAAATTGGTAAAGTTGGGATTACTTCTGGATTTGATTATAATAAAAAGGAAGTGAAGGCGTTTTCGTTGGTGTCAGTTATTCAGGTGCGGATCTTCGGCATGCACAATATTAATAAAGGGGGAAGTATGATGGATTATGGGTACATGGGGCGCAGTGGTCTGCAGGTATCGCGTCTCTGTCTTGGCACAATGACTTATGGAGATTGGGATATGGATGAGCAGAGTTCACTCTCCTTACTGGACCGGATTCTGGATTCAGGTATTAATTTTCTTGATACGGCAGATACATATGGCAAAGGAACAAGTGAAGAAATTATCGGCAAGTCGCTCAAAGGTCGACGAGACAAATTTATTGTAGCTACCAAATTCAAAGTCCGCACCGCGGAAGGCCCCAATGGTGAAGGCGCAAGCCGTTACCGGATCATGAGACAAGTCGAGGCCAGTCTCAAGCGGCTGGGAACGGATTATATCGATCTCTACCAGATTCATCGTCCTGACCCGCATACGCCGATCGATGAGACCCTGCGAGCGCTGGATACGCTGGTGAGCCAGGGGAAAGTGCGGTATATCGGCTGTTCCAACTTTGAAGCATGGCGCATGATGGAATCACTATGGACGAGTGAAAAGATGAATTTGGAGCGTTTTGTAACCAATCAGTTATCCTATAGCTTGTTCAATCGTTACAGTGAGCAGGAGATACTCCCGGCTGCCAAGCGTCATGGATTGTCCGTACTTGCCTATTCTCCACTGGCTGGCGGCTGGCTCTCCGGCAAATATCGCAAAGGTCAGCCGCTTCCGGCAGGATCGCGGGGAGAAGAGATGGACCTGGATACACCGCATAATCAGCACAAACTGAATGCAGTGGAACAATTGTCCGCTCTCGCTGATGCCAAAGGAGTCACTCTCAGTCAGTTCTCTCTGGCCTGGCTGCTGCAGCGTCCAGAAGTGATTCCGATTGTGGGTATTCGTAATGAACGGCAGTTAATCGATAATCTGGGAGCCCTGGACATCCAATTTTCCCAAGAAGAAATTCAGCAGATTGACCGAATCATCCCGAGTCCGTATCAGGATTTCTCAGGTGATGGCAGCTTTACCATCTCCAGAATTTCCATGAAATAATGCATCACCCAGGCATCACTGGCCGGTATTCGTTAACGGTTAGTGATGCTGTTTGTATAGTGACGGTGATTCCCGGCTGTACTCTGTTATAGGAAATAACTATGCCAGAGGGAATCACTTGGATTGAGCCGATCATCTGTGCTACGATAACTTCGATTAGTCAAAAATCTGTACACTGTAATAGCAGAGAATGAACGTGATACCACTAGACGGATTGTCCACAGGGGGGAAGGTTTTGACACTACAGCAGCTGCGGTATGCCATTGAAATTGCGAACTGCGGTTCCATGAACGAGGCGGCAAAGCGGCTTTTTATTTCGCAGCCGAGCCTTTCAAATGCCATCAAGGAACTGGAGAGCGAACTTGGTATTTCCATTTTTGACCGTACCAACCGGGGGATCAGTATTTCGGTAGAAGGAATGGAGTTTCTTGGGTATGCCCGTCAGATTATCGAACAGGCCGAATTGATCGAGAATCGTTATCATGGCAGCAAGCGCAATCTGATTCATTTCTCCGTCTCCACACAGCATTATGCTTTTGTATCCGATGCTTTTGTAAAGTTGATGGAACAGACCGATATCAACGAATACAATCTCCATCTACGGGAGACGCAGACCTATAACATTATCGAAGATGTAAAGACACTGCGCAGCGATATTGGCATTCTCTATATTAATGAACGTAACTTCAAGGTTATGAACAAACTATTCAGCGATGGAAATCTGATGTTTACGCCGCTGTTTAACACAAGCCCGCATATTTTTATCCGTGCCGGTCATCCACTGGCTCAAAAAGAAATGGTGACGACGCAGGATCTCAGTACGTATCCTTATATTACATTTGATCAGGGAGCGAATAATTCTCTGCATTTTTCGGAAGAGATGATTACCTTCTCTTCTATTGCCAAAAGTATCAAGGTGCATGATCGGGCAACACTCGCCAACCTGTTATCCGGCACGAATGGCTATACAGTCGGCACTGGCATTCTGGTGTCCCAGTTTAATTACGAACAGCTCATATCTGTTCCTCTGCAGACCAGCGAGGACTTTACAGTGGGCTGGATCGCACACAAAGATCGCAAACCGAGTGAAGTCGCGTCTCAATACATTGAGATACTGAACGATCTGGTGTCCAACAGCTATCTGAATATGAATCAATTTCTATTATAAGTACAGGAGGAGCCTATGCAGAGTCCATTAACAGGAACCAAACGAAATACCGCTCCTTTTCGCTGTGATATTGTAGGCAGCTACCTGCGACCGGAATCCATCCGGGATGCGCGGTTCCAGTATGAGAGCGGGGAGATCAATGCAGAACAGCTGAAGATGATAGAAAATGAAGAGATTATCAAGCTGGTACAGCAGCAAAAGAACATGGGACTGCAGACCATAAGCGATGGGGAATTCCGCCGTACATGGTGGCATTTGGACTTTTTCCTTGGTATTCAGGGTACCCAGAAGATCGGTCTGCCTACAGCGGGGATTGATAATCGTAACCGTGCTGAGAGTTTCCGTATTGTTGATAAAATCTCTTTTGGTGATCATCCGATGATAGAGCATTTCCGCTATTTGCAGCAGCTCGCTGGTGATCGCACGGCCAAGATGACTATCCCTTCGCCGGCACTGTTTCATTTTGTGGAGAATTATAATGGCAATGACGTATACAGTGATCAGGAAGAATTGTATCAGGATATTATCCATGTCTATCAAACGGCCATTCAGGCATTCTATGATGCGGGGTGTCGTTATTTGCAGCTGGATGATACAACTTGGGGAACATTATGCAGCAGCAGGCACCGGATGCTGCTTCGTAACCGGGGACAAGATCCTGACCAGCTGGCCAGCGACTATGTACGTTTGATTAATGAGAGTATCGAGCACTGTCCGGAAGATATGACGATTGCGCTGCATGTATGTCGCGGCAATTTTCGTTCCACCTGGTTTGCAGCAGGAGGCTATGAGCCGGTAGCCGAAGAGTTGTTTGGCAAAACACAGGTCGATGCCTTTTTCCTGGAATACGATAATGAACGCGCTGGTGACTTTCAGCCACTGCGTTATATCAAAAACCAGTTTGTTGTACTGGGATTGGTTACAACCAAGCATGGGGGACTGGAGAGCAAGGAAATGCTCAAGGAACGCATTGCTGAAGCGTCACAATATGTACCGCTGGATCAGCTTTGTCTGAGTACGCAATGCGGGTTTGCTTCAACAGAAGAAGGAAATATGCTGACCGAGGAAGAGCAGTGGAACAAGATTAGGCTGGTCATCGACACCGCCAATGAAGTCTGGACACAGTCTCCAGCTATACTGTTATAGCCCAAGGCTATAGCAGAAGTGTTGTCATGGTGGGGATCAATTTTGTGATGATTATAATAGATTATAGAATGTCACTGATAATTCGTCATTCGTATAAAGAAAATAGGAGTCAACAACGTTATAAAATGAACGATGCAAATAAAAAGACAGCTGACCATATAGGCAGCTGTCTTTTTATTTGTATATAGTAAATTACAGACCTTCGCGCAGGAACGCATTCGCCAGTTTCATGGCGCCTTTTTTGGCTTGTGTCTCTGCCAGCACATTCAGCATCACAAAGTCATGAATAATACCCTGGAAGCGTGCAGCCGTTACCGGAACGCCCGCTTCGCGAAGTTTGTTGGCATAGGCCTCACCTTCGTCACGCAGTACATCGGCTTCGCCGGTAATGATCAGAGCTTCCGGTAGACCTTGCAGCTGCTCTGTAGTAGCGCGCAGTGGAGAAGCAGTAATCTGCGCACGTTCAGCTGGATCAGTAGTATATTGATCCCAGAACCACTGCATACCTTCGCGAGCAAGGAAATATCCTTCATCAAACTGATGATAGGATTCGGTATCAAAGCTCGCATCAGTTACTGGATAGAACAACAGCTGTTTTTGGATCGCAGGACCGCTGCGCTCTTTGGCTATCAGTGTAATAGCAGCAGTCATATTACCTCCGACGCTGTCTCCACCAACGTATAGCTTGGAAGTATCAAATCCCTGTGCACTGCCTTGTTCAGCAATCCACTGCAGTACCGCGTAGATTTCTTCGATAGCTGTTGGATATTTGGCTTCCGGGGACAGGCTGTATTCTGGGAAGACGACAGCCACTTCGGCACCTACTGCCAATTCGCGAATCAGACGATCATGGGTATGCGAGTTACCGAATACCCAACCCGCGCCATGAATATACAGTAATACAGGCAGCTCGGCAGGAGCACCAGGAGGACGTACGATACGAATAGCGACTTCGCCACTCGGACCACCAGGAATTTTCAGATCTTCAATATCTACTTCTGGTTTGGCAATATCACCGGACTGGACTTCATTCACAGTCTCGCGTCCTTTTTCAGGCCCCAGATCGAATAGGAAAGGGGGTTTGGAGTTATCATCGGCAAATTTCTGTGCTGCAGGTTCCAAATGTACTTTTTTGTCGGTAGTCATGTAAAAGGCCTCCTCAAGAATAAAGTAGCTGATAGATATACGATTAAATGGCTTGGTAGGCTTTGTGGTCAAAGCTTCCGATGCAAATTGCTGCAAAGACTTATACAGCATAATACAGCAAATCGGTGCCTTGTTATTGCCTATACAATCACTCCAACAAAATTTAATTGTGCAATTGCTTCTATAGTCAACGTAAACATATAAGAAACAAGTGAAACAGCAGATGGAATTCATTTCTATCCATACAAAATAGAGAAGAAAAGGATAAACGCCTGTTCTGAATATAGGTAGTTGCCAAAGACTCCTGTATAATGAAGAAAAACCAATGAAGAACAACCATGGAGCGAACGGTACAGGAAAGGAATATAAATATCATGAATAAACGTGGAACTACCCTATCGGATAACCGGGATGAATATGAAGAATCATGGGATGAAGATGCAGGAAGTCCCTATGCTGAAGAGCTGGAAGCTTTTCTCGATTGGATGAAGGATGCGGGATATACCGGATATACCCGTAAAGCCTATCTTGGAGATGTACATGAATTTCTCGAATCCCATTCAGTACGTGACAAACCCCTGGACGAGATCAAAAAACGGCATGTATTGTCCTACTTGAGTGGAGCACGTTCCCGCGGAGTCAGCGATTCAACACGTAATCGCAAACATGCAGCGGTCAGCTGCTTTTTCAAAGCATTGATGGAACTGGAAATGGCAGCTGCCAACCCGGCAGCAGGTATCAAAAAGGCCAAAACCGAACAGAACAAGGAACCTGTCTATCTGGATGAGTCCAGACTGACCGCTTTTTTGCAGTCGGTAGAAGGTAAATACCGGACACGGAATCTGACTGTCTTTTTGCTTATGGCCTATATGGGACTGCGTGTTGGTGAGGTGCATCTGCTGAATGTACAGGATTATAATGAGGAACGCGGTACACTACAGGTATTTGGTAAAGGAAGAAAATGGCGTACACTGCCAGTTCCGTCTGCGGTAGCCGAATTTCTGGGTCTGGCGATTCGAGAAAGACTGACTCCATGGCGGGACGGAGAGAATGCGCTATTTATCTCGCAAAAAGGTACCCGTCTGTCGATCCGCAATATCCAGCAGATCGCTGCCGATACATTTGACAAGTTTCAGGAAGATGTGGAGCCGGGGCAGCGTCTGCCATATTCGAGTCATAAACTCCGTCATTCCTTTGCGACTATGCTGCTGCGACAGGGAACCGATCTTCGTACAGTTCAGGAGCTGCTCGGTCACTCTTCTATTCAGACGACCATTATTTATACTCACGTAAGTAATCGGGAGAAGCAGGAAGCCATTTCACGGTTGGATATCCAGCTGCCACTGCCTCTTCAGCAGGATCAGGAGGAGGACGAATAATGCTTGCACTGGACAGCCCTCTATGGGCCGAACTTTCTACAGCTTATGGATCAGCCGCAGAGGTACCACAACAGCTGGCTTCGCTGATCCAGGAATACAATCAAGAGCAAGCCGATGAATTATATGAATTATTGCTGCATCAAAATACGATTTATACAGCTACGCTGGCTGCTGTTCCTTACCTGTTGTCTATTGCGCATCATTCGGCGGAGGATCACGTCATTACTAGTATTTATACAGACGGCGGGATGATCGCCGCCGAATATGAAGCAGATCGTAATCCATTGGTAGAGGGTCACATCGATCGCTCTCTGTATGCTGATATCGAACGGGACTATCACCAGGCGATTCGGGAAATACATCGATTAGATGATAAAATACTGTCTATTGTGCGCGAACGATTTATGGATCAGTTAGACAGACAGTATATGCTTGCAGCCTTTATGGCTTATCATGGTTATCCGGCGGTCTCCAGACTACTGTTTCATCATCCCGATGGCGAAGAATATCCGGCAGCTTGTCCGCATTGCGGCAAAGAATGGTATATTTGGCCGCCTACCGTATCCAATCAGCAGACCTCCTGGATTGTATATCCGACTGATCCTGTGCTGATAGACGACAGCAAGGGGAATGCGATCCAACCTATGCTGGAGACAACCAGGTTGGGTACAATGCTAAACGAATTATTGAATCAAGCTGTGCGATTTGAATTATTTGAACTGAGAGATGTTATTTCCTATCTGGCAGGAGAGGTAAACTGTCCTCATTGTCAACAAAAAGGAAGCATATGGAAAGGCATATTGGCATATTGCATATAAACCTACATCGATTTAGTTCATGAAACAGGTTCGATGGAAGCTATTATGTCACTTTCTCAAAAAAAGTTTCAATCATTCAACGCGTTGAAGTGTAGTATTGTGTAGTTTTCTGTAGGTGTTATTTAACATTAGTGAATAAATGTGAATATACCTTACAGAAGAAAGGAATTCGTCTATGAGCAATTCTAAAGACAATACTTCATTATTCAGACGCAAACCTATTGCCGCAAGAGACAGCCAATTGAAACCTGTCCTTGGAGCACTTGATCTCACTACTCTCGGAATCGGTGCCATTATTGGTACAGGGATTTTTGTACTTACCGGGGTAGCAGCGGCAAATTATGCGGGACCTGGTTTGGTACTATCTTTCCTGCTAGCGGGTATTGTATGTGCATTTGCGGCACTTTGTTATTCGGAATTTGCTTCTTCTGTACCTGCATCCGGTAGTGCATATACGTATAGCTATACAACATTTGGCGAGATTATCGCCTGGATTCTTGGCTGGGATCTGATTTTGGAATATGGATTTGCCAGCGCCGCTGTTGCAAGCGGTTGGTCGGGATACTTTCAAAGTCTGCTATCTGGAATAGGTATTCATTTGCCACAAGCACTTACCAGTGCGTTTAACCCGGCGAATGGAACGTATTTTGACGTTACCGCTTCCATTATTACACTGATTATCGCCTTCCTGCTTACACGTGGGGTGAAGGAAGCAACACGGGCGAATGGAGTTATGGTTGCTATCAAGCTGGTTGTTGTGCTGATTTTTATCGGCATTGGTGTGTTCTATGTACAACCGGATAACTGGACACCGTTCCTGCCGTTCGGCTGGGGAGGAGTAGCTGCTGGTGCAGCAACTGTTTTCTTTGCATATATCGGTTTTGACGCGGTATCTACAGCTGCCGAGGAAGTAAAGCGGCCGCAGCGTGATCTGCCGATCGGTATTATTACTTCGCTTGCCGTATGTACGGTATTGTACATTATTGTATCGTTGATTCTGACAGGAATTGTGCCTTACCAAATGCTTGATGTAAGTGATCCAGTTGCCTTTGCTCTGGAATTCGTTCATCTGAACGGTATGGCCTGGATTATCTCTCTTGGTGCTATTACAGGGATTACAACCGTATTGCTGGTTATGATGTATGGACAGAGCCGTCTGCTATATGCCATGTCCCGAGATGGACTGCTATCACCGGTCTTCTCCAAAGTCAGTGGCAAAAGCCAGACCCCTGCGGTTGGCACGTGGATTGCCAGTATTATTATCGCTTTCTTCGCTGGTTTTATCCCGCTGGGCAAATTGGCAGAGCTGACTAATATCGGTACGCTGTTTGCTTTTGCTGTAGTGAGTATTGGAGTTATCGTACTGCGTCGTACACAGCCGGATTTGAAAAGAGGATTCCGCGTACCCTTCGTGCCATTGATCCCCATTTTGAGTGCAATAGGCTGTGTGTATCTGATGCTGCAGCTGCAGGGTCTGACATGGATTGTATTCTTCGGATGGCTGGTAGTTGGCTTGATGATTTACTTCCTGTATGGCAAAAACCGCAGTCTGCTGAATCCTAACCGTCGTTCCAAATAATTAACGTATAAATGTCGATGAAATAGATAGTATGCTTGTGAGATAGATTAACTTAAAGCGTTGACCTGATCGTGATATACAAAGATAAAAGAGCATCTTTGCCCCTTTTTTAGGGCGAAGATGCTCTTTTTTGATAAATGAAATTAAAAATATGAATAGAAGGAATTTATATAGTCATCGATCCTATTTTAAAAGTATAGATTCTTTATTATAGGGATGAAAGGATACGGGAGAGCTAACTATTGATATCTATATAAATAATAATGGCGATCTTAACTACTGCTTAATCGTATGTAACAGAAAACTATAACTATCATTCATTCTTGTCATCTATATTAATATGCAATATATTGGTTTTATGAATATACCTCAATTTCAGAAATTAAATCGTCCGTCGTTACGTGATCAGGTCTATATTACGCTCAAACAAGGAATTATCACGCTCGAACTGGCACCAGGTCAAAAATTAAATGACATGGAGCTGGCCAGCCAGTTTGGTGTCAGTCGTACGCCAGTACGAGAAGCGCTCAAGCGGTTGGAAGATGAAGGGCTGGTCGAATCGTTTCCTGGAGCCATTACGCGGATCGCACTATTGCATGAAGAAATAGCTACGCATGCTTTTGTAGTCGCAGCAGCGCTGCATGCACTGGCAGCAAGGCTGTGTGCAAGTCAGCTGACAGTAGAGGATTATGCCGAGCTGGAAGCAGCCAATCAAGAGCTGACAGTGGCGCTGGAACAGCAGGATGCAGAGAAAGCGATCGCTGCTGATGACCGTTTCCATCAGGTATTCTTGAACCGGGCAGCTAACCCGGAACTGAATGTTGCACTTCATGGGATTATGCCCAAGATCCGCAGGTTGGAATATGCCAAATTCAGTCAGGCCAGCCGTGAGCATTCTCCGGCAGATCATCTGAAGATCATAACTGCCTGCCGTGAACATAGCGAAGCCGATGCAGCTCACTGGATGGAACACAACTGGCTTAGTCTGGGGCAATGGCTGGCTCCTGGGCAGAATGATTGCTCCACCATATCCCGATCTTCCGAAGCGGCAGAGGAACGATAATGAAAGCGGTATGGCTTGGCATTCTCGCTGCGTTCTTTTTTGCGTCTAGCTTTGTACTGAATCGCTCAATGGAGGTAGGTGGAGGACACTGGATCTGGAGCAGTGCACTGCGTTACTTTTTCATGATTCCACTGCTAGGTATACTGGTTGTCGTACGCGGTAACCTGAAGCCGGTCTGGCAGGAAATACGTCGTCAACCTGGCCAATGGCTGTTATGGAGTACAGTGGGGTTCGGTCTGTTCTATGCACCGCTCTGTGCTTCAGCGATATACGCGCCTGCCTGGCTGACAGCAGCTGGTTTTCAGACAACGATTCTTGCGGGTATGCTGCTCTCTCCGCTGTTCTTTTTCATACGTCAGACACCGGATGGACTGGTTCGGGAAAGAGGACGTATCCCGCGCAGTGTACTATTGATTGCACTTATGATGCTGCTGGGCATTGGACTGATGCAGATCGGCCAGGCCCAGAGTAGTTCAGTGGGGGCGAGTTGGCAGGGGATAGTGTTGATTCTGATTGGAGCTATCGCTTATCCACTCGGCAACCGTAAAATGATGGAAGTATGTGATGGCAGACTGGATGCATTTCAGCGTACGCTGGGAATGAGTATTGCCAGTCTTCCGTTCTGGATCGTGCTGTCTGTCATTGGATTGATCCAGTACGGGCCACCTGCAGGGGAACAGACCATTCAGGCTTTTCTGGTCGCCCTGTTCTCGGGCGTAGTCGCTACTGTGCTCTTTTTTGGAGCGACCGACCGGGTACGCCATCATCCGGCACGTCTTGCAGCTGTTGAAGCTACACAATCGCTGGAGGTAGTATTTACACTGTTGGGAGAATGGATACTGCTCGGAGTCATACTCACTTCAATAGGAATGTGGATTGGGCTAATCCTCGTAATTGGCGGTATGGTCGTCAATGCCTGGCTGTCGGCACGTTCAAATTAAACTTACATTTCCGTTCAAATTCGAGTATAGTGATAGGCAGACAATTTGGGCTTGCCGGATTTTATCCGCAGGCTGTATCCGTAATGACAAAGGAGTATATCATGCGATTTAATGTTCAATTCCTATCCTTTTTTGTTTTGCAGGTAGAGGGCAAAGAAGGCCAGACTTCCAAAAACTATAAACATTATCAGACACTCGATGAAGATGAATATGAGCTGAGTGAGCTCAAGAATTTCCTGCATGCCGAGTTTACCCGTACCGCCAAGCGCAAAGTAGAGAAAAATCCGTCGAGTGAGCAGCCGCCGACCAAGATTGGTACTTTTCTCGTAGAGCCTGGTCATGAGCTGACGAGCAACCCCAATTTTAATTTGTTCGCGCGTCTTCGCACGGTAGAAAACAAAGAAGATTTCAAAAATGCCGGCGATGATCTGGTACGCAGCTATCTGGATACCAGCTCTGTACGGGGCGGTGCCCTGATCGTATCGCAGGTAAAGATGGATACGCATTTTGATGATCCGTTTGTATTTGTGATGAAATGCGATTTTGAAAAGCAGATTGCCCGCATTTCGGATGAGCGCAGCCTGATCAGCGAAGTAGAGATGGCGATTAGCGCCCGTAATATGAAATCGATCCAGTATCCGCATATGCCGGAAGAAGGCATGATTGAAGAATGGGAGCTCAAAGTACATCAGTCTTCCCATGCCCGCTATTTTGAGGATTTCCTCAAATTCGTGACATATGAGCAATCGATTCCGGAAATTGTGAATGAACGAGTGATGGATTATGTACAGACCTATGTAGAAGAAAAGTGGCCGGATGCGAGTAACGAAGAGCGGCAGCGGGAAGAGCATGATCTGGAGCTGTGGGCTGCCAGTGACAAGCGTGATCTGCAGGAGAAATGGGAACCTCAGCAGGTGATCGAAGCTGCTGAACGCATCGTCGAGATCAAGCCGGAGATCGAGATTCGCGTCAAACTGGGTGATACGAGCGTCAAGGGGCTTCTGGCAGACTTTGGCTTCCGGATGCATATCGCCAAGCTGGGTGATCATTATGCGATGGTGATCGAGGGAGAGTCCTTTACTTTTGAAAAAGGTTTCTCTCCGGTCGAACTGCTGCAGCCGGATACGTTCGAAAACTTGTCCCAGCAGCTGATCGAGCGTGCGAACCAACCTCAGGAACGAGATGACGATATTCCTTATTAAGTCGGATTTCGCCAGCAATGTGAATTATGTATAACCATATATATAGCAAACGCCGCCTTTCCTGATGGAAAAGCGGCGTTTTTGTCAATTTGCGCACAGCGCTGTATAATGACGAAGGGATATAATCGTTCTGTGTAAAGGTGCTGTAAGCCCTTGCGTAAAATTTGAAATATAGGCTAAATATTTAACTGGGCAATCTGGTCTTTGAGCTTGGCAGCCGAAGCACGCAGCAGCGCTTCTTCTTTTTCATTAAGAGGAATCTGCAGTTTCTCGCGGATCCCTTCTCTGCCGACAATCGCAGGTACACCGAGATACACATCGGAGATGCCATGATAGTCATCCAGCAGGGAAGAGACGTTCAGTACAGCATGCTCATTTTGCAAAATAGCAGCTACGATCCGGTCTAGTGCCAGAGCAATCGCATACGAAGTAGATCCTTTGGCATTGATGATCTCGTAAGCGGCATTCTTGGTGCTGTTGAAAATATCATCCTGCTCGGCTTCGTCAAAGGCAAGTGCGGAACCAGCCACATTGGCCAGACTCCATACCGGCAGCTCGGAATCGCCATGCTCGCCAATGATATGGGCATGAATACTGCGGGGATCGATTTCCTTGTGCTTGCCGATCAGATAGCGGAAACGTGCGCTGTCCAGCAGGGTACCGGAGCCGATAACCCGATTAGCCGGCCAACCGCTTTTTTTCCAGGATACATAGGTGAGAATATCTACCGGATTGGTAGCTACCAATAGAATACCATGGTCATTGTACTTGGTAATATTTTTGATAATGTCGTCGAAAATGGCGGCATTTCGATTCAGCAGATCAATTCGCGTCTCACCTGGACGCTGGTTCGATCCGGCCGCGATGATAATAATATCTGCATCTTTGCAATCAGAGTAGTCACCAGCCCACAGTTTGACACCGCCTACAAATGGAAGCCCATGGTTCATATCAAGTGCTTCGCCAAGTGCCTTGTCTTTGTTGGCGTCGATAAATACCAGCTCGGACATCCGGTTGCGGAGAAGTAGAGTATAAGCGGTTGTGGAACCAACCGCTCCTGTGCCGATAACGACTACACGGTGAGGTTTGGATACGGATTCAGACATTAATTATCATCTCCTTATATTTGTATTACAGATTCGCTACTATTGTAGCTGAAAGCTTCCATAAAGTAAAAAGGTCTTCTATTACTTATAACCGTAATCGGGTTCGTTTAGTATCGAAATTCCATAAAACTGTAATCGCTTGTAACTTTTCTGTAAACTACCTTTTTTAAAATTAGTTTACTCTTATATAGGTCGTGAAAAATTGAAACGCTTTAGCATCAGGTAAGTGTGTGGAAGGAGAATAATAGATGAAGTGGAGCATGAGCAAATCGCTTCTTATATGGATATCCCTGGTTTTCCTTCTGTCGGCCTGTTCATCAGCAGGCAACGACAACGCTCTTATGAGTGAG
Organism: Paenibacillus dauci; assembly: GCF_000971985.1. Taxonomy (GTDB): domain Bacteria; phylum Bacillota; class Bacilli; order Paenibacillales; family Paenibacillaceae; genus Saccharibacillus; species Saccharibacillus dauci. The sequence continues at coordinate 49,016 of NZ_LAQQ01000001.1, forward strand.
GCTGTACGTGAGCAGCTTCAGAATTCCAAAGAAGATCAGGGTCAGACCATTACCCTCAAACAAACAACGGATTCAAACATAAATCAACGTGCAGGTGGAAGACCGGATATATCAGAATACAAGATTCAGACCAGACTGACCGATTTTCAACTACTTAGTGCCAGTGCAGGCGTAGCCTGGGGAATTACCCGTAACGAGCTGCGTATCTATGTTACCCAGAGCAACGGTAAAACCTGGGACAATGTATCTCCTGCCAAAACCGTTTCCTTTTCCGAACCACCGGTTTATGGCAGCAGCATTTTCTTTTTGAATCAAAAAAATGGTTGGGTAGCCCGCAATGCCAATGGTGTCGGACAGACATTGATTTTGCATACGGTAGACGGAGGCCAGAACTGGAATGTAGCTACCTTTAACGATAATGGTACTGTGCTGGGTATGTACTTTATTAATGAGAAAACCGGCTGGGTGATGACATCGACAGACGAGTCCAATCACCAGAAAGGGAAAGCCTTTTACCGTACCGAAGATGGGGGAGACAGCTGGACCCGATTAATGAAGAGCTCCTCTTCCATAAATTCGGCAGACCAGACAACCAATGAACTGCCGCAAAGCGGGACATTGATCGGAATGTCTTTCCGGGACAACAAACATGGATTCATCACACTCGAAAAGGATGGACAACCAAGCCTTTATACTACAGCTGATAGTGGAAAAACCTGGACAGCCAGCGCCAGCTTCCTGAGCAAAGAAGTGAAAAGCTGCGATAGAATCACCACCGGCAAGCCGCAATTTTATGGCACAAGCAAAACGAGCGGCTGGATGAATATCGGCTGCGTCAAAGGAACACAGACCAGCTATTCCGGTTACTTTACCGAGGACGGCGGCAAGACATGGACACATGTAGCGTATACGCTCAAGCCGCAGACAGGGATCAATCAGACAATGGGACCGACTTTCCTCAATCGTAAGCAGGGCTGGTCACTGATTGATGGTATTATATACACGACTCAGGATCAGGGACACACGTGGAAAGCACTTCCTGCCAATGATACCCTGCAGAAGACAATCGCCAATTATCCTGAGATGGCCAAGCTACAATTTTTCTCCAAGGATGTAGGCTGGCTGCTGGTCGCCAAGAACGAAGAACGCCGTTCGCTGCTTATGCAGACGACAGATGGCGGCAAAAGCTGGCATGTACTTTAATCAGCATTATTCCATTTGAATATACGGAGTTACCGAACAGTGCGAAAGCGTCTGATAAGGTAGCTCCTTTTTTAATAAATTCAAAAAAATAAAAAATAATTTAAAATTTCAGATCATTTGTGAAAAAAATCACATAATAAGTCCAGAGGATCAGTTATGATTGGGGTGTAGAAAAAACAAGGAGATGATTGAGATGAAAGCCAACGTCCAAGAAAACTTTACCCACTATTACATGACCCTTTGTTACAACTGTGAAGAAGCTGCCAAATGCCAGGATGAAGAAACCTGTCTCGCTTGCTGGGCAGATCAAGGATTGTTCGACGGAGAGAAAGATGATACACAGGAAATGCTGCAAGCCTACTATGCTTAACCATCTGACTGGTATTCTCCAGATCAGGCGCCAATCGGTACATGATCTTTTGGTAAAAGGAAATCTGCAACCCGGCAGCTCATAAGCCTCCACACTTCCAGGATCGATGAAGTGTGGAGGTTTTTTGCTTTGAACAGGGGGTAGTCAGGAGTGTACAATAGCCGTATCTGTGAATTGGATATTGCTTATATTTTATGTGCAGTGGAGGGATTCCATACAGGCATGGAATGTTTCGTGAGGCGTACAATCGTTGAATAGTGCAGTAGAGGAAAATGTAGTCTCTGTCCATTTATCGAAGTATACATGCCTATTGGAATACTGAAATACGAAACAATATCCAACAATCAATATCTAAATAATGGAGGAATATATAATGAAATATACATCCAATACGGTGATTGTAACCGGAGCCGCTCAGGGAATTGGCAGGGCAGTGGCCGAAGGATATGCAGCTGAAGGAGCTACGGTATTCCTCAGTGATGTCAAAGAAGCCGAAGGAGCCGCTGCAGCTGCTTCGATACGCGAACAGGGAGGACAGGCGCATTTCCTGCCTTGTGATGTACAAAGTGAAGCAGACGTACAAGCTCTGATTCAGGAAGTGGTCAAGACAACCGGGAAGATCGATGTACTGATTAACAATGCCGGCATTAGTCGCTGGAAATCACCATATGATCTGACACTTGAAGAATGGGACGAAGTAATGAACACCAATGTAAGAGCATGCTTTCTTATATCGCGGGAAGCCGCAAAGGTAATGCGCGATCATGAGGGAGGAGCAATTGTGAATATTTCCTCTACGCGAGCGCATATGTCAGAGCCTAATTCGGAGGCCTATGCTGCTTCCAAAGGTGGAATCACTGCACTGACCCATGCACTGGCGGTGTCACTAGGACCGGATCATATCCGTGTCAATGCGATCAGTCCCGGCTGGATCGAGAATGGTGATTATGCGGCACTGAAGCCAGAGGATCATACACAGCACCCAGCTCAGCGGGTTGGCAAACCTGATGATATCGCCAGAGCCTGCATGTTCCTGACATCCAGCGATAATTCATTTATTACTGGTGCCGAGCTTGTTATCGACGGCGGAATGACACGCAAAATGATTTACATTGAATAGTCCCTGTCCAGGTGGCATACCCTGTACAAGAGTATTGGGCATCTATGCCAACAATCAGTCATAACGTTTACTTCCTGCACACGTAGAGAAGTTATAGAAGAATAGTCATAAAAGTAGAGAGTCTTCTATAACAAAACAACCCGCAGCATCTGGTCCCTTATAGGGAGATCACATGCTGCGGGTTGTTTTAATTATTGAAAAATGCAATTTTAATTATAATTCATTTGTATTAACGACCTAGAGAAGCAAAACGCTGCGCCCATTTTTCTTTGAACAGCGGCAGTGTGCTTTCTCCAAAAATCTGCGCTTCTTCCAGATGTGGATAGCTGGATAGGATAAAAGAAGTAATACCGGCTTCTGCATATTCGAGCAGTCGATCAGAAACCTGATCTGGTGTACCGACAAACATCAATGCTCCACCAGAGCGCAAATTAGACAATCCTGCCCATAAATTAGGACCAACCACAAAGTCATTAGCCGCTGCTGCATCACGAATCGCATTTTGGCGATTTTGTCCGGTTGCGCCAGTTTTGCTAAACGTTGAACGTGCACGTTCGATTGTCTCTGGATCCACATCCTTGATCAGGTTACGAGCAGCTTCCCAAGCTTCTTCTTCGGTATCACGCACAAGTACCTGAGCACGCATGCCTACGCGCAGTGGACGAATTGTACCACTTTGTTCAGCGTGCTTCCGCTGAGACTCTTTGAGTTCTTCAATCTGCTGCTTGATCATCTCCAGTGGTTCAGACCACATCAGGAATACATCGGCATACTCCGCACCTACACTTTTGGCCATCGGAGAACTACCACCAAAGTAAATAGGCAATCCTGGTTTTTGCACAGTAGCCGGGCGGCTGGTTCCGCCATTTACTTCGTAATAATCACCTTTAAAATACACTTTATTATTATCTACTGATGCTTCAGCTCCGGAACTGAATTCAGTCGAAGCAAGTCCTGCTGACTGTTCCCATACCCCTTTGATAATGTCGAGATACTCGCGGGTACGTGTATATTTCTCGTCATGCGCTCTGGCAAGTGGATCACCCAGTTCTTCCAAATCAGCTGGAGAACTTCCAGTCACAATATTAATACGAGCACGACCTTCTGACAAATTATCCAATGCAGCTGCCATACGTGCAGTCAATACAGGAGCAATCAGACCCGGTCGTACTGCAACAAGCGGCTTGAGTGTAGTGGTAGCCCCGATAATGGCAGAGCCTACAACCCAGGAATCTACACAAGCTCCGCCTGTTGGAATCAATACAAACTCAAAGCCTGACCGCTCCGCAGTCTGAGCTACCTGAGTCAAGTAATTGAGAGTCGGTTTGCGCTCGGATTCACGTCCAAGACTTGTTCCATCTCCCATCGTAGGCATAAACCACCCAAATTCAACATCATCGCGATAAATAGGATCAGCAGACATAAGAAGTTCTCCTTTTGGATAGTAGATTAAATTCTTTTTTAACTTAATTTATAGAGTGCTTTCACTAGTGAAACCGGTTATTCGCTTCGGTTTCTAACTAATCCGACAAGCATACTTGGTATAAATGATACTAGCATTTTCGCTATGTACTGTCAAACGGTTTATATCAAATTGCAATAAAGTGATTTTTTATATTTTTATAGAAATGCTGGCCCAGATCCTTATCGTAAAAGCTGCATGGTGATTGAACAATAACTGCGTTAAGATAGATATAAGAAGATCCATAATCATGGATCTATTACAATTGAAGCTTAAAAAGAATACGATGATAGGTTCAAATATAGAGTGCAGAGGAGAAAACGATGAATACTCATGTGGAAGTAAAAGATCAGCTTAGTATTGGTGAAGTCGCACAACGGTCAGGACTGAGTGTTCACTCCTTGCGATTTTATGAACGTGAAGGATTGCTATTATCGGTCCGGATTGCACGTGATAGTGGTGGAAGAAGAAGGTATAGTGAAGCCGATGTAGAGTGGCTGCTTATGTGCACAAGACTACGTAACTCGGGAATGCCCATTGCGGATATGCGGTGTTATGCTGAATTGGTGCGAATTGGACCCGGTAATGAACATGAACGATTAGCAATCTTAAAAGAACATCAGCAGCATGTTAGAGATCAGATGGAACAGTTGCGTGAATGCCTGGATATAATCAATTACAAAACCGATGTGTATGAAAAAAACCTGCAGCGGCAAGATCCACAGGAAGATCCTTTTCAACCATGTGCTCATTCGGTGTCTAAAAACGCCAGTCTCTAAAATTAGGCTTGACCTAGAGTGAACTCTAAATTGTAGAGTGTGACTATATACACAACATCTACAAAATAGAGGAGAGACGAATAATGCAAACATCGTATACGAGAACACCGCAACAACCTATTCAATCTGGTTTTGGTTATCACAGTACCGCAAGCGAAGTGTTGGAAGGCATCGACCTGTCTGGTAAAACTGCGCTGGTCACCGGCGGTTATTCAGGCTTGGGGCTAGAAACAACACGTGCACTCATTCAGGCAGGTGCGCATGTGATTGTTCCAGCACGGCGTCCGGAGGCAGCACACGAAGCCCTGGCAGGACTGGCTCAGGTTGAAGTCGATGAACTTGATCTGTCTGATCTGGATAGTGTACGTGCATTTGCAGGTCGCTTGGTCGCAAGTGGACGCAGTATTGACCTCGCTCTACTCAATGCGGGTGTTATGGCTTGTCCAGAATCGCGCGTTGGACCCGGCTGGGAATTACAGTTTGCAACGAATCATCTCGGTCACTTTACACTCATTCATCTGATCTGGCCTATGCTGATAGCTGGAGAAGGAGCAAGGGTAGTGGTAACTTCTTCAACAGGTCACCATCTTTCACCGATTCGTTGGGATAATATCAACTTTGACGGCAACTATCAAAAGTTTGAAGCCTACGGACAATCGAAGACAGCGAATGCATTATTTGCAGTGGAGTTAGACAGACGTGGTGCTGAACATGGAGTACGTGCTTTTGCCTTAGATCCGGGCGTTATATTTACACCTCTTGTGCGTCATATGCCTATGGAAGAGATGATTGCACTGAAGTGGTTCAAAGAAGATGGCGAGACGGTGAACGAAGCTTTCAAAACACCAGAACAAGGTGCTGCTACGCAAGTATGGGCAGCAACTTCGCCTCAGCTAGAAAGTAAAGGTGGTGTGTATTGCGAAAATTGTGATATCTCCATATTAACAAACGATGATGCAGAGCACACAGGTGTAAAACCGTATGCGATCGATCCAGAAGAAGCTTCACGTCTTTGGACATTATCAGCTAAACTTACGGGTGCAGATCATATCTAATTTTCTCAAAGGTTCTTTGCAGATACGCAATTATTGGTTAGCTCAAAAAGCTGGCCAATAAAATTATGCTTGACCTAGAGTGAACTCTAAATTGTACAGTATAGATATGTACACCATAACTATAAATGCAGAGGAGAGATAATTCATGCAAACATCGTATACAAGAACACCGCAACAACCTATAGAATCAGGTTTTGGGTATCGCAGTACTGCCAGTGAGGTATTGCAAGGCATCGACCTTTCGGGCAAAACTGCGCTTGTCACTGGTGGTTATTCAGGTCTGGGGTTAGAGACTACGCGAGCACTCGTTGAAGCAGGCGCTTATGTCATTGTTCCGGCACGTCGTCCGGAGGTAGCACGAGAGGCACTTGCAGGACTTGATCAGGTTGCAGTGGATGAACTTGATCTTTCTGATCTGGATAGCGTACATGCATTTGCAGGCCGTCTGGTCGCAAGTGGACGTAGTGTTGATCTCGCTCTACTCAATGCAGGCGTTATGGCTTGTCCCGAGACGCGCGTTGGACCCGGCTGGGAATTACAATTTGCCACCAATCATCTGGGTCACTTTACACTCATTAATCTGATCTGGCCTGCATTGATAGCGGGGGATGGAGCAAGGGTCGTTGCTACTTCCTCCACAGGGCATCATCTCTCGCCGATTCGTTGGGATAATCTGAATTTTGAAGGTAATTACGAGAAGTTCGAAGCCTATGGACAGTCCAAAACAGCAAATTCACTATTTGCCGTAGAATTGGATCGTCGCGGTATTGAACAGGGCGTACGTGCATTTGCTGTGCATCCTGGTGGCATTCTGACACCACTGCAGCGACATATGCCGAGAGAAGAAATGATCGCACTGAGCTGGATCAGTGAAGATGGCGAGACTGTAAATCCTGCATTTAAAACACCGGAGCAGGGAGCATCCACACAGGTATGGGCAGCGACATCCCCTCAATTAGAAGGCAAAGGTGGCGTCTACTGCGAAGATTGTGATGTCGCCAAGATGTTTGTACCTGACGGTCCTCGTGCCGGGGTAAAAGAATATGCTATCGATCCGGAGCAGGCCAAGCGTCTGTGGGATCTGTCGGTAGAATTAACCGGAGCAGATCTGTCGCAAAATCGGTAAATCATAACAAAAAGGCCGATGCCGGAGTAAAACCCGGTACATCGGCCTTTTTTGCTAACCATTTCTGAGTTCAGCCCAGTGAATAGGCTATTTGTTCGTCATACTTTCCAGTATACAGAGTAGACAGGATTCATCTGTTCATTGCTCTGTTTATTGAGCGATCGAATCGTTGTAATCCTGCAGCTTTTGAGTAATCTGTGCAGCTGCATCGTCCAATGCCTGTTTTGGTGATTTGGAGCCATTGATTGCTTCTTCCATCGCGGTCTCGGTCAGTTGACGTGCTTCCGGGAAAATACCCATTACAGCACCCTGGGTAGCCGGATCAATCTTGGTGCCATGCAGCTGCTTGACAGCTGTTTCGAACTGCGGATATTTTTTCATGTTTTCTTTGATCAAATCTTCATCATAGGCTTTTTTGGTAATCGGGAAATAGCCTGTATTGACATTCCAGTATGCTTGTGTAGAAGGCTCGGTCAGGAACTTGATAAATTTCCATGCCGCCTGCTGTTCAGCTTCGGGCTTGTCATTCATGATCCACAGACTCGCGCCACCTACGATAACGCCGCCTTTACCCTCATAATCGGCAGAAGGCTTGGGAATAGGAGCCGTACCTACTTCAAATTTGCCTTCGGCAGAACTTACGATACCGCGCAGGGAGGCTGTACTATCCATAGTCATGGCAATTTGACCAGCCGCAAAAGCTTTTTTGGTATCATCGGTTTTACGTCCAAGATTCAGCATTACACCATCATCAACCATCTTTTTCCACCATGTCAGTGTATTGACTGCTGCATCGGAATTCAGCATGGATTCGGTAGCAAGAGCACTGCGTCCATTGCTGTTGTTAAGCAGTTCGACATCCTGGTTGGCAAGCAGTTGTTCCATCAGCCAGCCATAAATTGGGAAGGAACCACCGGATTGACCGTCTTTGGTCAGTGCTTTGGCTGCTTTCTCTACATCGGCATACGTAGTAGGTGGATTCTCGGGATCCAGCCCCGCTTTTTTGAACGCATCCTTGTTATAGTAGAGAATCGGATTGGACGTATTAAAAGGCATGGAGTAGAGCTTGTTATCAAACGTATAATAGCTCAGAATATTCTCTTCCAGCTGGGATACATCAAATTTATCAGCATCGATAAACTGCTGCATTGGCGTAACTGCCTGGGAGTCAATCATGAAGCGGCTGCCCACTTCATACGTCTGCATCATGGTTGGGCCGCTGCCAGAACCCATAGCTGCTTTGAATTTATTCAAACCTTCATCATATTCACCTTGATAAACGGCTTCAACCTGAACGTCTTTTTGGGAATCATTGAACTGCTTGACCAGGCTGTCTACCGTTTTGCCCAGTTCACCGCTCATGGAGTGCCACCATACAACTTTGACGGGACCAGAGGAAGCTTCGCTTCCGGCAGCTGCGGCTGGCTCGGAACCCTGTGAAGGTTGTCCACCGCTGCATGCTGCGAGGAAGAGAAACAGACTCATGCCGAGCAGACTCCATTTGCGAAGCCAAAAAGGTTTGAATTTCATGATTGAACATTCTCCTTCAAATATAAGTAGTAGTTTTTTTAGCAGTGAAGCCGATAAAATAAGTAACCTGTATCAGGAATACAGCAGGGGATAAGATATACTGCGTTGTTATGCAGCCAGTAGATTATAAAGTTGGCAGGAGCTTGTACCGTTGGCTGTCAGTACCGTAAATCCGTAAATCAACCTTTCAGTGCTCCAGTCGTAAGGCCGCCAACCAGACGTCCCAGTCCTATTGCGAGCATGAGCAGGGAAGGCACAAGTACGAGTACAATTCCTGCCATCACCAGATTCCAGGCAGTCATTTCGGCAAACTGCAGCATACTGATCCCGATCTGCACGGTGCGCATATTCTCGGTATTTGTAATGAGCAGCGGCCATAGATACATGTTCCAGTGATTAAGAAACGAATAGACCCCGAGAGTAGCAAGACCCGGCATTGCCAGTGGTACAGCTAGCGATGCGAAGATCCGGATATGTCCACATCCGTCGATACGAGCCGCTTCCATGAGTTCTTTGGGCAGCTGCATAAAAAACTGACGCATCAGAAACGTTCCAAATGCTGTAGCCAGAAACGGTACTGTTAATCCGGCATAGGAGTCCAGCCAGCCCCAGCTGCGTACAGTCAGATAATTGGGAATAACGGTTACTTCCCATGGAATCATCATCGTTGCCATGAACAGGGCGAAGAGCAGCTTGCGTCCGGGGAAACGAAGGAAAGCAAAAGCATAAGCAGCCATAGAGGCTGTAATCAGGTTACCGATTGTAATAATCCCGCTCGTTACGAAGCTATTCACGATAAAGCGGATAATCGGAATAGAAGCCATGACACTAGCAAAGTTATCCAGATTCAGGCTGGTCGGGAAAAACTTTGGCGGATATGTAGCCGATTCTGACTCGGTCATCAGTGAATTGGATAAAGCGGTCCAGAAAGGGAACAAAATCAGAATTGCAGCAGCAGCCAGCATCAGATAAGCCAGTCCGGTGCGCATTATGTTGGGTCTCACTGGTAATGCACCTTCTTTTCTCCAAATTTGAACTGGATGATTGTCAGGATCAGGATAAGGACAAACAATACCAGCGCCTGTGCGCTGCCTGAACCAAATCGGAAATTAACAAAAGCATCCTGATACAGATTGTATACAAGCACATTCGTGCTGTTCATCGGTCCCCCTTTGGTTAATATATGAATCTGTCCAAATGACTGGAATGCACCAATCATGGAAGTCACACTGGCAAAGAAGATGGTGGGCGAAATCAGTGGCAGAGTCAGCTGTACAAAGGTACGCATCGGACCCGCACCATCCATCTTGGCACTTTCATAAATATCTTCTGGTACACCCTCCATACCGCCGAGCAGCAGAATGAATAGAAAGCCCAGATTCATCCATATTGTCATGATGGAAATGGAAATGAGTGACCAGTTGGGATCAGTCAGCCATTGTACAGCTGGCAGTCCGGCAGCCTGAAGCAGATAATTCAGTGTGCCAAGTGTTGGATGAAACAGCACCATCCAGATTACCGAACCGGTACTGACCGAGATTGCCAGTGGCAGTGAGAAGATAAAGCGGAATACTTTGGTTCCTCTCAGGTGTGTCCGGCAGATTGCAGCCAGGATCAGAGCCAGCACAATAGAGGTCGGTACAGTAAAAAGCATAAATTCAAAGGTTACCCATAGGCTATTCAGGAAATGTCCGGAATCAAACAGCTTCTCAAAGTTACGTAATCCGATAAATTTGGCAACATCTCCGCGCGGCGTAGTCGAATGTACACTAAGATATACCGACTTGATCAGCGGGTAGAACAGAAAGATTCCAAACAGCAGAATCGAAGGTGCCAAAAACATAACGGCCAGTGCATATTCATGCCAATGTCTGGTTCGACGTGGCTGACGTACTGCCGAACGGGTACGCTGCATACCGGACTTGACGGGAACAGCAGAGGATTTATCCAACATTCCAACCTCACTTTCATTAATCATTTAATAACGGAAAACAGGATATTCGCCGTCTTGTGCTCACCTGCTAAAGTATAAAGAGCAGATGTTAACGGAAATGAGCAGGATTGTAAAAAAATTGTAAGTGCGCTCAATCCCTATTTGACTGTGCTTGTTTTAGAGCTATAATATAATCAGGTAACGTCTATCCTTACATATAGAAAGAGGTGAATGCATTGGGAAATTGATGGTACATGTACAATGGCTTCTTATTCAAAAATCTAATATTCGAAGGAGGTGAACCCGCAGTTGTCTGATCAATATTTGCAGCAGACAGCGCGGGAGACACACTTGACTGACCCCTTACCCAGTTTGTGGAACTTAGTATTTGTATTTATTCTTGTTTTGTTAAATGGATTTTTTGTTGCAGCGGAATTTGCGATGGTCAAAATTCGCAGCAGTCGTCTGGAGACGCTGGTCGATGCAGGTAATGCACGAGCGCGTTTTGCCCAGTCGATCGTTAATAACCTGGATGCTTATCTATCGGCCTGTCAATTGGGAATTACACTAGCTTCCCTGGGACTTGGCTGGATTGGTGAACCGGCAATCGCTGGACTGATCCGACCGATATTTGCAGCAATTGGCTGGAATAATGAAGTAGCTGTACACAGCGTATCCGTAGCCATTGCTTTTGTGGTGATTACGATACTGCATATTGTACTCGGGGAACTTGCACCCAAATCGCTCGCGATCCGCAAAGCGGAAAGTGTAACCTTATGGACAGCCGGCCCGATGTTCTTATTCCATAAAATCATGTATCCTTTTATCTGGATGTTGAATGGCATGGCGAATGCCCTGCTCAAACTGTTTGGAATCGCTCCGGCCTCCGAACTGGAATCCGCTCATACGGAAGAAGAGATACGCATACTCATGAAAGAAAGCAACAAGAGCGGACTGATCGATAATACCGAACTGGCGCTGGTTGATAATATATTTGAATTTGCAGATACAACCGCCCACGAAATTATGATTCCACGTACGGAAATGATCTGTCTGAGCCTGCATGCTCCTCGCGAAGAGAATCTGCAGATTGCTCTTGATGGTATGCGCACCCGGTATCCGGTATGTGATGGCGACAAAGACCATATTGTCGGCTTTCTGCATATCAAGGATCTGATGCGCTATCAGATTACAGACACCGTAAAATTGATTCGTCCGATTATTGCTGTACCGGAGTCGATCAAAATTAGCGAACTGATGAAGCTGATGCAACGTGGCAAGACACAGATCGCGATTTTGATTGATGAATATGGCGGTACAGCCGGTCTGGTAACACTCGAGGATATAATGGAAGAAATCGTCGGAGAAATTCAGGATGAGTTTGACCATGAACGTCCAGTCGTAGAACCGATCAATGAGATGACGTATTCCATTGATGGCCTGATGCTGATCGAAGAGATCAACACACGGTTCTCCCTGGATCTGGATTCCAGTGAATATGATACCATCGGCGGATGGCTGTACTCTCGTGTAGAGTCGCTGCCTCCGCAAGTAGGACAGAGCGTGGCACATGACGGGCACTTATTTGTAGTGGAAGAGACGGAGAACAAACGAATTTCCAGGATCAAACTGGTGATTACGCAGTTTGCTGTGACGACCAATCAGGCGTTGGCCTGAACAACATGAAAAAGCCGAAATTAGCCTTTACGGGTAATTTCGGCTTTTTCTTTGTATAAGGGAATATAGTAAGAAAAGTCGATCAGCTGAATCGTATGTAGTCTAAACAAGTTATAAATCTTGAAAGGGCTATAGATAAGATGCCCGTTACTGCTTCAACAGGATAACCCCTTTGGATACAATAATCCGAAGGGGTTATTTTTCATTTATACATATAGGAATGTTTATTTATATCACAGGATAGTAGATTAACGGCGACGATCCGCTTTTTCTACATCTGCATTAACTTCTTCGTCCGCTTCGTCAATCTGCAGCTCGGTGTCGCCTTCACCTTTTTCCTCATAGACTTCAACAGCTTCACCTTGCTCGATATGCTGGTTACTGCCGTCAATATCATTGGCAGCGAATGTCTCTACACTTTCAGTAAAGTTATTATTGCTGTCGCGGCCTTCGGCCAGATCATTATAATTATGGACTTCACGCTGCGCACTAAGTGCGGGGGAGTCTGCAACCCCATATTCTTCAACAGCCTGCCATGCACCTGCATCATCAAATCGGCCTGTATTCTGCTGACGATTCTCACCCGAACCTTTGGCTGCTGGAGTGATAATATCTTCTTCCACCGGACGATAATCACTTACATTATCATGTGGACTCTCGTCCACCAGGTAAGTTGTAAATGGCAGCGCCTGCAGCCGTTCGAATGGAATCTCTTTGCCACTGATCTCGCTGATACCATACGTACCGTTCTCGATTCGTTCGAGTGCAGCATTTACCTGATCGAGTGTATCGTTCATCTGATCATCAATTGCCAGATCACGTCCTCGTTCAAAAGTCTCTGTACCCAGATCGGCCGGGTGGTTATCGACTGCACTCAATTCGCCGGTAGACATACGCTCCGATTCAATCCGTCCATCTTCGGTACGGTCCTTGTCTACTTCAAAATGACGCTCCAGTCCTTCTTTTTCTTCCAGTAAGCTATTTTTAAGCTCCTCTATTTGAGATTTCGTTAAATGTTTCATTATTAAAAACTCCCTTCCGTCTTTGGCTGCATATCGGGCTGCGCTCGTAGGCAACAGCCTGTTGTACCTCATTTACCCTTCTTATCCGTAAATTAATCTTTTGCTGTCTTGCTGGTTTGAAGGGAGGGACGGATTATAGACGATTACATTGGCATCATTATCATAGTCAAATTGAATTTCCTCATACATGTACTTATTAAAGCTTAAACGTAAACACTACTATTTATTTGTAAGTTGTTAATAAAACGAAGGTTATGGTTAATACAAAAAGACGTAAACTTTCTAACTTTTGTTATTTTCATCACCGAGTCTGCTGTTATTATTCAGGCTACTACATTCTATGATTACATCTGGAGAGGGGAATACAAATGAAAGCATTAACATACCAGGGAAAACGCAACGTAAAAGTCAAAGAGGTAAAAGATCCGCGTATCGAAAAACAGGATGATATTGTTGTCCGGATTACTTCTACAGCAATCTGCGGTTCCGATCTTCATATCTTTAATGGTGAGACGCCAGTTATTCATGACGACTATGTGGTTGGACATGAACCAATGGGGATTGTTGAAGAAGTAGGTCCAGGCGTAACCCGTGTCAAAAAAGGCGATCGTGTCGTTATACCATTTAACGTTGCCTGTGGTGAATGTTTCTTCTGTAAAAACCAGATGGAAAGTCAATGCGATAATTCCAACGAAATGGAAGAAAAAAATACCGGAGCTTACTTCGGCTTTGATATTTACGGTGGATATCCGGGTGGTCAGGCAGAGTTGATGCGTGTACCTTACGCTAATTTCCTGCCATTTGTTATTCCTGAGTCTGCAGAAGTGACAGATGAGCAAGTATTGTTCCTGTCGGATATTATGCCTACTGCTTTTTGGAGTGTAGAAAGTGGCGGCGTCAAAGCAGGAGATACTGTTATTATCCTGGGTTGCGGACCAGTTGGACTGTTAGCTCAAAAATTCGCTTGGCAAAAAGGCGCTAAACGCGTTATTGCTGTCGACCATATTCCTTATCGTTTGGCCCACGCCAAGCGTACCAATAATGTAGAAGTCGTGAATTTCAAAGAAGTGCCGGATGTGGATCAGTATCTGCTTGAGCTGACCAGCGGTGGAGCAGATGTAGTTATCGACTGTGTGGGTCTTGATGCAGACAAGAGTACTGCCGAGAAGATCCAGACGTCGCTCAAACTGCAAGGCGGTGGACTTGGTGCATTCCGGATCGCAGCCAATGTCGTGCGTAAATTCGGTACTATTCAGGTGACCGGAGTATATGGTGAGAATTATAACATGTTCCCATTGGGTCATTTGTTTGAGCGTAATGTAAAATTGGCTATGGGACAAGCGCCGGTTGTTCACTACATGCCGCAGCTGTTCAAACAAATCACAGATGGTACTATCGATCCTACCGATATTATTACGCACAAGCTGTCTCTGAGTGATGCAGAGCGTGGATATGATCTTTTTGATAACAAAAAAGAAGATTGTATCAAAGTTATTCTGAAGCCATAAGTAGATGCAAGAGAATTGTATATGTCTTTTCATAAAGTATCTTTGAATATTTCCGTATAAATATTCTTATGATTAAAAGGTAGCTGATCAAAAACATTAACGATTATATTTGTTGATGTCTTAATAAGAAAAGTAATTGGAAAGCAGCAGTATAAATAAACTGACATCGGTATCAACTGATGTCAGTTTATTTTTTTGCAAATAGTAAGGCATGAAGTCCAGTTGAGTATCCACTGAATTTTGCGCTTTTTTCTAGTTTTGGATAAAATATGAACAGGAGATTTTATAAAGCTATTCAAGATCAAAATCATTCACGTATTAACGATATAAAGGAACTTATGATGTTAAAGAAAAGCATTTATTTAATTAGCACGATAACGTTATCATTCACTTTATTTACATGTTCTGCAATAGCAGCTTCTTCCAGCGAATTGAAATTAAAGATTGATGGAAAAATGCTAACAAGTCAGCAGCCTTTAATGATTGCCAGTTCGGTCTTTGTTCCTGTAGATACCGTCAAAAATTTCCCCGGTTTCCGTATAGAGTGGGATAATCAGACAAAGACCGCTACGATAATAAATACTGAAAATAAAGAGACCATACAAATAACGGCAGGACAGACAAAAGCTTATAAAAATAAAAGAGTAATAACAATGGCTGCACCGTTACATATCATACAAGGAAAAGCATATGTTCCTTTTCGGTTTGTTGGTGAATCGCTGGGAGCGAAGGTAAACTGGGATCAGAAGTCGCGAACAGTTAGTATTTCTACAAACCAGCCTGCAAATCATAATAATGATAATCAGAATAACAGCTTGATCCATTATTTTAAGTCCATTCATACTGATGTGACAGTTCATGGAGACGATATCAGATGGCAGCAAGGTAATGTTTCATTTACTGCCCAACTTACTGAATCCACTGGCGAAGGGGTACACGAATCCGATAAAGTAGTAAGTTCCATGAAGATTCAAAGTGGAGAAGAGGAGTATACTCCCCAACTTGAATCTGCGCCTCTACGTATTAACTCTTTGTCACTGTCTTCGGCTCATTATTTAGCTGTAGATGTGAGTGATCATGAAGGAACAAGATTAATCATAGTCGATCTGACAGATGGTTCCTATAAAGTACTAAATCAACTCCAGAAAAGCGCAACCGGATCAAACAGTGAGAAAATTGATGCATATAACTGGTCACCGGATGGAAGTCAAATTGCCTTTGGTATTGGTAATCTGGGCTCCAGTTATATTGCTATGTATGATACAAAAAACCAAAAAATATCATTATTGTCCCAGCAAAATTATAGTCTTATTACTGGTTTGGCCTGGGCAACAGATGGGCATTCATTTAGCTTTATAGCCGAAGATGCAGATTCAGTAATGATATATCGGTATAATGGACATAAAGTTGCCAAAACAGGTACTATCTCAGAAAAAGATCGGCAGGAATTGATCAATAACACACCCAAATTTTATTAACCGCCAACCGGTATAAAGGAGATAGGTACACATGAATAAAATAACTGGCAAAGCAGCATCTGTTTTTGCACTAACTGTGATGTTAACGATAGGAGCTTCTGAGGGTATAACGTATTCCGCACCTTCCCAACTGAATCAAAATAATAATGCAGAGAATAGGTTAGCCATACCGGCTGCAAGTAGCATTAAAGAGGAAAAGGTTCCGATTGAATACGGTCCTGTACCTACTCAAAGTGATGGTATGTTTCATGATGGACTGTTATTAGCAAATAAAGCCAATGGCAAAGATGTGTTTTATAATTCCAAAGGTAAAGAAGCGTTCACTTTACCGAATCATTTGATTCCAATCACTGATTTTCATAATCAACGAGCCTTGGTTGAGGATACTTCGACGAAACTGGTCGGTTATATCAATACAAAAGGAGAATTGGTCATTCCTTGCATTTATGCAGAAACTACAGGCTTTTCGGATGGAATTGCTTTCGTAAAAAAAAGCAAGAATGATAATGGTGCGTTCATTACACCCGATGGAAAATCAATAACCAATTTAAAAAAATCGTATTCTTCTGATTATTCATTTTCTGAAGGATTAGCTTTGGCCTACTCGCCTAACAACGATAAAATTGGATATTTAAACAAAAAGGGTACTCTTGTTATTCCATACACCTATAAATATGGACGCAGTTTCTCCGAAAATGCAGTTGCTGTTCAAAATTCCCAAGAAAAATATGGTTTTATTGATTCCAAGGGCAAAGTGATTGTTCCATTTCAATATCAAAGTGCAGGAGACTTTTCTCAAGGGTTAGCACCTGTGCAAAACGAATCGGGACTGTGGGGATATATTAATAGAAAAGGGGAAGTAGTTATTCCTTTTCAATATGCTTTGGCAGATAGTTTTAGTGAAGGACTAGCGGCAGTCTATAATAAACAAGGAAAAGCAGGCTATGTGAATAAACAAGGGAAATTAATGATTGGATATCAGTATGATAAAGCTTTATCATTTGGAAATGGCATAGCTGCAGTAGGTGTTCAAACAAAAACAGGCAGGAAATATGGATATATTAATACAGACGGCAAGCTGGTCACACCATTGCGGTATAAACGAGTCAATTCGTTTCATGAAAATATGGCTGTAGCATCCATCTCAGACCAAACAGCCGTTATTTTGACAAAATAATCTTCCTTTAAATAGAAATGCACCTCTGAATAAATTTTAGCATGTTATAAAAGCTAAAGTTTATATACAGAGGTGCATTTTGTATTGATTACATGTATTATCCTGGAATATTAATCAAATCTACGTATTAAAACGCCCAACCGCCCTGTTTGAATACAGGTTCTTCCTGGCCATCTTCTGTAATACCGTAAATATCCATCTCACCGGAACCAATCATAAAGTCTACATGGACCAGACTGTTATTCAGACCACGTTCGGTTAGCTCTTCACGGGACATTTCCTTGCCACCCTGCAGGTTAAAGGCATAAGCGCTGCCGATCGCCAGGTGGTTGGAAGCATTCTCGTCGAACAGAGTATTATAGTAGAGAATATTGGACATGGAAATTGGAGAACGATGTGGTACCAGAGCGACTTCACCCAGATAATGAGCACCTTCATCCATTTCTACAAGATGCTGCAGAGTATCCTGTCCTTTTTCCGCTTCAACGCCAACAATGCGGCCATCTTTGAAGGTCAGCTTGAAGTTATCAATAATCGTACCTCCATAGCTGAGCGGTTTCGTGCTGCTCACATAGCCATTTACATCTGTTTTTAGTGGAGCGGTAAATACTTCTTCAGTCGGCATATTGGCGATAAATGCATCACCGCGCTGACTGATACTGTCTGCTGCTGCCCAGATATGACCTTTTGGCAGACCAATAGTCAGATCGGTGCCTGGAGCTACATAATGAAGCTGCTTGTAGGCTTTGTTATTCAGATAATCGGATTTTTCATTCAATGTTTTCACATGAGCTTCCCATGCTGTAATTGCATCGCCTTCACCTACGCGTACCGCTTTGAAAATATAATCCCACATAGTGTTTACTTGCTCTTCAGGCGATTCATTCGGGAATACTTTGGCTGCCCATGAATCGGAAGGAACAGCAACAATCGACCAGCTGAGCTTGTCGGATTGTACGTATTCACGATATTTGGACAATACGATACTGGATGATTTTTGTGAAGCGGCGATACGCTTGGAATCAATGCCTTTGAGCAGATCCGGATCATCGGATACTACATGGAGAACCGCTCCGCCATCGACCGCCAGCTCTTCCATCTCGGCTGCATACCATTTAGGACCGATCTCGAATGATTCATCCGGTGCCAGTTCGTAGCGCAGACGTGTAATCTGATCATCATTCCAGTTTACTTTAACCAGCGCAGCGCCGGCTTCATAAGCTTTGCGGGTAACAAGACGTACAAATTCAGCTGCATGGATGGGAGCATTAATAATAAAGCGTTGTCCCGGCTGAATATTCACACCAACGCGGACAGCGAGTTCAGCATATTGTTCGAGCTTTGTTTGGAAATCTGACATGAATAATTCCTCCATTTCGACTAACTGCAAAAGTATGGGCTTCGCCCGCGGGTAGTAATTCCCACTACAGGGAATTACAATTAAAAACCCGTCTTATCCATTCTACAGGAACCGAAGCATGTTGAAAACTGTAAACGCTTATTTCCAGTCATATGTACGATGTAGATAGTTACATATAATGTAAGAGAAGTTGGAATGTGACTGAAAATAAGCTAGAATACATGGTAATTCCCGTTGTTAAATGAGAGTATTCGTGTATATAACTATATAGCGTTTGGATCAGGCTTCATTATATATTTCAGTGGGATGCAGGAGAGGAGCACCTATATGAATACAGAGTGGAAAGCAGCGGAGGAAGCGCTGCGAAGAATAGGAGTAAATGGTAGTGAAGATAACGAACTGGTGGTAATATCCGGCTATGCCGATGGTGTGCGCTGTATTGGCATTGGTACGGATGCAGCTGTCTTCACTTATGATCAGGCTCCTGGATTTGCCTACAAAATTTTTGCGCCACAGGCTATTAGTAAAATTCCTGTCGAGGTCTCCGTCTATGACAAGCTCCAAGGATCGCCGTATTTTCCAATATGTTATGGACATGGAGCGAATTATCTGGTGATGAGTTATGAAGCGGGACCTACACTTCAAGATTGTCTATTGCAGGGAATCGAAGTGCCGGAACAGGTGATTCTGGATGTAGAGACGGCGCGGGAATACGTGCGGAGCGTTGGGCTCAATCCCAGGGATATTCATCTCAAAAATGTAATCGTCCAGGACGGACATGCCAAAGTCATCGACGTATCCGAATATGTACACGAAGGAGATGACAAGCGCTGGGACCATCTGGTCTGGGCCTATTATCAGTTTTATGACCGAATTGCAGGCAAAAGTATTCCTTCATGGGTACTGGATACGATCAAAAACTGGTATTCCCGAATTGATCGAATGAACAACAATCTCAGCCTGGAAGACTTCGCCAAACGTGTAGGCGATTTATTCTCTAAATACATGAAATAAAAAATATCAAGATAAGTTCTTTGCGCTGCATGTTTAAAAGAAAAGACACACATCAAAAAGCTGCATTTCCGAAGGAATGCAGCTTTTTGGTATTGGAGCTTTCTGGTGGTTGACAGCCTTGGGACACCCTGACTGTAACCAACTTGCTCTCTATAACAATCAAATATATATAAAGGTCATCAGGCAAAGCCTTCCAACTCTTACAAGTTAACAGATTGAGGATCGAGGGGAGAAAAGCATCCTTATACTTTGCAGAAAGCAATCATTTGCTGCAGTTCTTCCGCCATTACCGACAGATGTCTTGCAGAAGAAGCTACATCTTCCATTGTAGATAATTGTTCTTCACTTGCTGCATTCATTTCCTGAATACCTGCTGAGCCCTGCTCGGACAATGCACTCAGATGCTCCATTGCTTCGGCAATAGAATGGGATTTGCTGCTGACATTAACGATCTTGTCACGTGTACCGCCGATTTGCTGAACAGTGGTTACGACAGACTGCTGGATCGCTTCAAAAGCTACACTTACGCGCTTGCTGCTGTCTACACCTGCTTGAACATTATTAACGGAATCAGTCGCTTGGGCTACTGCATTCTGGCTTTCTGTCTGCACATCACTGATCAGCTGGGTGATCATGGTGGAAGACTCGGCAGCACTCTCCGCCAGCTTGCGGATTTCTTCGGCAACGACGGCAAATCCTTTGCCTGCTTCACCGGCACGTGCGGCTTCAATCGATGCATTCAGAGCCAGCAAGTTGGTTTGCTTGGCAATCTGCTGAATCGCGGAAGATGCATAACTGATCTGATCGGATTTATTATTCAGACTGTTCATCACACTGAGATTATCGTGAATACCGGTGGACAGGCGCTGGATGATATCTGTAATTTCACGTACTTCATTCAGTCCTTCATCAGCAGCATCCTGCATAGAACTGGTCAGGGTACGAATCTCTGCACTGTTATTTTGTACATCCTGCATCTGTTGAGCCATATCATTTACTGAATCGGTCACATGAATAATAGTATCGGTCTGGGAAGTAAAGCCGGTAGACAATTCGCCGGAGGACACTGCGATATGGGCTGAAGCCTAGGAAGTCTGTTCGGCACTGGCTGTCAATTCCTCGGAAGCTGCAGACAGTGTCATTGCACTCTCATCAACACTTTTGATGATTTTGCGCATGCTGCCAATAAGTGTATTGAATGCTTTGGCAACCTGACCGATCTCGTCACCTGCATCATGCTGGGCGACGACAGTCAGATCACCTTCTGCTGCAGAAGTCATCAATTCCTGTACTTCGCGCAGTGGACGCACAATCAGACGAACAATCCAGATACCGAGCAGCAAGGAGACAAGTAATCCGATTGCAGATACAACAATAGTAACAAGTACAGCTTGATGGTAACTGGAATCAGCATCTGCTTTGCTCTGAGCAGCTTCTTGCATCATATTTTCACGGATTTGATTAAGCAGATCATTGAGACTCAAGCGGATCTTCTCCAATTCCGCATAAGAGGATTCGGCTGCTGGCACATTATTTTCCGAGACAGCTTTGAGTACACTTTCGCGAGTGGCGGAGAATGTAGTGGCGACTTCAACCAGTTTGGCAGCCAGAGGTTGGTTTTGTGCACTTAGCTGGGTTTGCCCCACAACGTCATATTGCTTTTTGGTATCGGCTGCAGTGGCTTGAATCTCATTGATCCATTGTGCGCTATCGGATGTATCGGTTGAGGTAAACAGTTTGAGCAGCTTTGTCGCATTGGAACTGTAATTGATAATGATCTGATCCATAGCAGTGATTGGTTTGATATTGTTGGTGTACATATTGGTAGCTATACCGGACATCTGTTCAGTTGAACGGATACCGTTAACGGAGATGGCAGCCAGAACGAGCAGATTGACAATAATCAAAATAATAATCTTGGTGCGGACTTTCAGGTTTTTCATAAGAACAGCCTCATTTCATTAGAGTTGGCAATGCGTATATATATTTATTGGAATTTAGACTTTGAAGCGGGCGAGCGCATTCTGCAGATTCTCGGCAAGTTCAGACAGGTAGCGAGCGGAACCGGATACTTCTTCCATTGTAGACAGCTGTTCTTCACTGGCAGCACCTGTCTGCTGAATACCTGCAGAGCTCTGTTCGGTAATCGCACTGACATGTTCCATGGCTTCTGCAATGTTCTCGGATTGGCGGGCGACTTGCTGGATCATTTCACTGGAGATACCGATTTTGCCTGAAGTGGCATCCACTGATTCACGGATAGCTTCGAATGCGGTATTTACACGTACACTGCTCTGTACACTGGCTTGAATACTGGCAGAAGATTGATTAACCTGCTCTACAGCAGCCCGGCTAGTATCTTGAATCGATTGCACCATATCGGAGATTTCTTTGGAGGAATCGGCAGCACCAGTAGCCAATTTGCGTATTTCTTCGGCGACTACAGCGAATCCCCGACCGGCTTCACCGGCACGTGCTGCTTCAATAGAAGCATTCAGTGCGAGCAGATTGGTTTGCTGGGCGATTTGCTGGATAGAAGAAGAAGCAAGACCGATCTGATCAGATGTCGTATTCAGTTGTGTCATTACACGCAGATTCTGCTCCATATCTATAGATAATCCCTTGATTAAACGGGTAATTTCATTCACTTCCTGCAGACCGTTATGAGCGGCTGTTGTCATGTGTTCGGTAAGCTGATTGATTTCCTGACTGTTGGTAGATACATGCCCCATTTTCTCGTACATAGAGCTGACTGATTGATTAACCTGATTCACGGATTCTACCTGGGATTCAATACCAGTCGACATTTCATTAGTAGCAACAGCGATATGTTCAGCAGCCTGTGCAGTCTGTTCAGCGCTGGCAGTTAGCTCTTCGGCTGAAGCAGACAGGGTAAGTGCACTCTCATCCACCTGACGGATGATTGCTTTTACATTGCCAAGCATAGCGTTAAAAGAAGAAGTAACCATACCAATCTCATCTCTGGATTTATAATCTCCGGATACGGTGAGATCACCATCGCCCGCTCTGCTCATTAATTGTTGCAGTTGAGCCAGTGGACGGGTGATCATCCGGCTAATAATAAAACCGAATAGCAGAGAAAGCAGGATACCGGCAGCAATTACAGACACCAGTATAATTTTGGACCAAAAAGCGGAAGATTCGATCTGTTGACTGGTAGCCGCAGCTTCCTGAGTGAGTTGACTATTTAGACTTTTGGTCGCTGCATTCATTGCCTGACGGATCGGTTCAACTTTGGAAGTGAACAGATTGTAGGCTTCTGTATTATCGTTCTGCAGGGAAAGGGATTCTACTTGCTGAAGCAAGCTCTGATAGGTAGTCAAATTGCTTTTGTATTGATTGTATAGATCAGCGGAAGCGGAAGTGAGTGTAATAGTATTCAGATGAGTGTACAGTTGTTCATTGGAGGCTGTACGTTCCAGAATGGTATTTTTTAATTCATTATTGCGTTGCTGGTCTTTGGTTATCATCAGTTCCATAATGGCGGATTCAATCGTGCGGTTATCGATAATGACTTGATTGATGTCCATACTGGCCAGCATATTCTGGTTGTACATCAGTTGGGCCTTAGCAGCTATATCATCTGTTGTCTGATATCCCGTAAAGCCTACAGCAGCCAGGAAAACGAGAGTAGCAGCAAGTAAAGCGAGTATTTTTGTTTTTACTTTCAAATGGCGCATAGATCGTATCTCCTTGTTGTCGAAATTGTCGAAATGGTAATATTCCCTATAGCTGTTTGTCGAAAATTGACAGCAGCGTTATAATGAGAAGATCAGCTTGTCATT
The DNA here is from genome assembly GCF_000971985.1 of Paenibacillus dauci. Classification (GTDB taxonomy): domain Bacteria; phylum Bacillota; class Bacilli; order Paenibacillales; family Paenibacillaceae; genus Saccharibacillus; species Saccharibacillus dauci. Next base: position 72,636 of record NZ_LAQQ01000001.1, read on the forward strand.
GATTCAGCTAATCTAAATAGTCATATAAATCAGGGGTACTAGCCATTTTAGTTGGTAAGTTATATGTCGGACAACTAGTTCTATTTGATTATACTAAATTGGACAAAATATATAATTTAGTTGAATTTTGTCGAAAAAATGGTAATTTAGTGATTCTAAAGAACTAATTAGATTACTGAGTTGCAGAGTTGTGTATACATTAATGGAGGCAACTTATCGATTGTTCCAAGTCACAATTCAATGAATAAAAAGAAAGAAGGGTTACCAATGAAAAAAGATTTATACATTAATGGAGTATGGACGCCTGCAGAATCCTACAAAGCGTTATACTCTCCATATAGCAGAGAACAAATTGCCGAAGTCGCAGAAGCGAATGCCGAGGAAGCAAAGCTGGCGATTACTGCTGCTTATGATGCAAAAGAGACGATGCGCAATATGCCGGCTCATCGCCGCGCATCTATTTTGGAAAAACTGGCACAGTTATTACAGGAGCGAGGGGAAGAAGCTGCCCGCTTGATTGCGCTGGAGGGATCCAAACCGCTGAGTGCAGCCCGTGGAGAGATTGCCCGTACTATTGAGACTTACAAATTTGCCGCGGAAGAAGCCAAGCGTATTCATGGAGAGACTATTCCTCTTGATGCAGCAGCCACCGGAGAAGGACGTACTGCGTATACTATCAAAGAACCGGTTGGTGTGGTCGGAGCCATTACACCGTTCAATTTCCCAATGAACCTGGTAGCCCACAAGGTGGGTCCAGCCATTGCAGCCGGTAATACACTAGTATTGAAACCTGCAGAACAGACCCCATTGTCTTCATTACTGCTAGCAGAATTGCTGAAAGAAGCAGGACTACCTGCTGGAGCGCTCAATGTAGTAACCGGTGACGGCAAGATCGTAGGCGATGTGATCGTAACGGATGAGCGAGTCAAAGCACTTTCCTTTACAGGTAGTCCTGCAGTAGGCATCTCGATCCGTGCACGAGCAGGGCTGAAAAAAGTAACACTGGAGCTGGGTTCGAACTCCGGACTTATTATTGATGCAGATACTGATATAGCTGCGATGATGGATCGGGTAGTATCCGGGGCATTCTCCAATCAGGGACAGGTCTGTATTTCGGTACAGCGAATCTATGTACATGAACAGATTTATGATGATTTTGTACAGCTGTTGGTAGAGAAGACAGCACAGTTGAAGATAGGAGATCCGCTAGCCGAGCATACCGATGTGGCAGCGATGATTGCGCCCAAGGAACAGCAGCGCGCAGTAGAATGGATCAAAGAAGCTGTAGAACAGGGAGCACAGATCGCTTATGGCGGCAAAGTGGAGAATGAATTGCTGCTACCTACCGTACTGCTGAATGTACAGCCCGAATCGAAGGTGGCTTGTCGTGAAGTATTTGCACCGATTGTTATGATCAATAAGGTATCGGGAGTAAATGAAGCAATCGCAGCAGTGAATCAGTCAGACTATGGCTTGCAGGCAGGGATTTATACGAAGCAGCTGAATACAGCTTTCCAGGCTGTGCGTGAGTTGGAGGTAGGCGGCGTCATTATTAATGATATTCCAACATTCCGGGTCGATCATATGCCGTATGGCGGGGTTAAACAAAGTGGAACCGGACGTGAAGGAATAAAGTATGCCATGGAAGAAATGATGGAGACCAAACTGGTTGTATTCAAACATGAGAGTTAATCATAATCAGAAGGAAGCAGCTCGCCAAGAGGCGACTGCTTCCTTTTTTTTGTATGTGATTATGGAAACTACTTATAAAACAGAAAAGCATATGTATATATTTTCCTGATTCTTATATAAATATGTGTTTATTATAGGTGAATAAATTTTTAATATTAAAATATTACTTTAAAAAGTGAATTAAAACTTCTTAACGTGAAATTTTTACTGTTTTTTTGACCATTTGTTAATAAATCAGACTGTTAATGTTAACTATCTAAGTATTTTTACACTTTTTTCTAATTTTCATCTAAAAAAGTATTTATTTTTTTTAGGAATCATGATACGCTTTCTCCCAACACCAAGACCTATCCATTATTTGCAAGAAAAGGACAAATAGTTAACATGAAAGGTGGGATGCCTCGGATCTCATATTGTCGCTCTGTTGTTTGTGGCCCGCTGTACATAGCTGGCAAAACGGTTCACCGGCAAGCTGTTTTACCAATCGGCAGAATGATCATTTTCATTCAGGCTTCAACGCTGTGCAGACAGCATCAATTCCAAAAAACCAAATGAACAGGAGAGAATACTTTGAAAAAAACCGCTACTCTTTTACTCGCAGGAAGCTTACTTGTAGGTGCCAGCTCTTCCGTATTTGCAGCAGATACCAATGACCTGGCGCCACTGGGTGATTACACGCCCAAGCTGATTAACCAGCCAACTACAATTACTGGAGCATCCGGCGATGAGAAAGTTTGGAAATTCCTGGACAAACAAAAACGCACACTTGTTAGTGGTGGTGCCGAGTCCCAGGATGTCAAAGATCTGTTTGAGATTACAAAAAGACAGGCTGATTCCAAAACAGGTACAGACCACTATCGTCTGAACCAGGTATATCAAGGTATTCCGGTATATGGTGCTGAACAGACACTCCACTTTGACAAATCAGGTAATGTATCCCTGTATATGGGTAAAGTGGTTAACGATCTGTCCGACAAACTGGGGACTTCCGAAGCAGCTACTCCCGAGAAGAAAGTAACCGAAGATGTCTATGCTGATGCAAAAGAAACAGTAGTCAGCGATACTTATAATCTGGTAACACCGGAAATAAGCGCTTCTGAAGCGATCAGTATTGCGCAAAAAGATGCTGCTTCCAAAGTAGGGTCACTGGGTGAAGCACAAATCGCACCTTCTGCCAAACTGTACATCTACGCTCCGGAAGGCAAAGAAGCGCGTCTGGCTTATGTCACTGAAGTGAACGTTCTGGAGCCGGCTCCGGTACGTACACGCTACTTTGTAGATGCCAAAGATGGATCGGTACTGTTCCAGTATGATCTGATCGAGCATGCTACAGGTACAGGTAAAGGTGTACTAGGCGACACCAAAACATTTACAGTAGGAACTTCCGGTTCCCGCTATGTGCTGACAGATACTACTCGTGGTAATGGTATTCAGACGTATACTGCAGCCAATCGTACATCTCTGCCGGGAACTACAGTATCCAGTACATCTACAACATTCAGCGATCCTGCATCCGTAGATGCTCATGCTTATGCAGCGCGCGTATATGATTTCTTCAAATCCAACTTTGGCCGTAACAGTATTGATGGCAGAGGAATGGCAATCCGTTCGACTACGCACTATTCCTCCAACTATAACAATGCATTCTGGAACGGTTCCCAAATGGTATATGGAGATGGCGATGGTACTACATTCATCCCATTGTCCGGCGACCTGGACGTAATCGGACATGAGCTGACTCACGGTGTAACCGAGAATACAGCGAACCTGGAGTACTATGGTCAATCGGGTGCACTGAATGAATCCATCTCGGATATGTTCGGTAACACGATCGAAGGAAAAAACTGGATGATCGGTGATGCTATCTATACACCGCGCGTATCTGGCGATGCATTGCGTTATATGGATAACCCGGAGAAAGGTGACCAACCTTCCCGTATGGATGACTTTGTGAACACATCTGCGGATAATGGCGGAGTGCACACCAACAGTGGTATTCCAAACAAATCGTTCTACCTGCTGGCTCAGGGCGGAACATTTGACGGCGTAAAAGTTACAGGTATTGGCCGCTCCCAGGCGATTCAGATCGTCTATCGTGCACTGAACTACTATCTGACTTCCACTTCCGATTTCTCTGACTATCGTTCTGCGATGATCCAGGCTTCCACAGATCTGTATGGTGCAAACTCTGCACAGACTACAGCTGTGAAAAACTCTCTGAGCGCTGTCGGAATTCTGTAATTACCGACTTGTTAACTGAAATCATCATCTCTTCATGAGATGACTCCATGATCTCCTCTTTGCCAGATGGCAGGGAGGAGATTATGTTATTTAAAAACAGAATAAATCAAAGTGTAATTAATATTCTGTTCGTTTTATCCATATGTATCTAATTGAACATAAGTTGATTAATATAACATGGAGCGTTAACTATAAGAGGGAAATCAAAATAAAAAATTAACATTTAGCTAAAAATGTATTTATTTCCTTTAAGAATCATGTTATTATTTTTTCCAACAACAGGATTTACACCATATTATATACATTGAATGCAAGGAGGAGAGAAAGGAGAAGTAGCAGGACTTTTCCGTACATAAGGATCTACTGAAGCTTAATGTCTATATTTAATGTCTGTATAAGGGGTATACAGCAACGTGTCGACAATACAGGCAAGGAGATAGGATCAGTTTTTTTATGAGCGATATCTGTTTTGAAAGATAAGCTCGGTATTTGTATAACCATAAAACCAAGTGAACAGGGGAGAATACTTTGAAAAAAACAGTTGGTCTTTTAATCGCAGGAAGTTTGCTGGTAGGCGCGAATGCTTCCGTCTTTGCAGCAGGAACGAATGAGCTGGCACCACTGGGTGACTACACACCAAAAATGATTGCACAAACGACCGGAATCAGCGGTGGTTCAGGCGACGATAAAGTATGGAAGTTTCTCGAAAAGCAAAAACGCTCGCTGGTTGCAGACAGTGCGCAATCTGAGAATGTCAAAGAACTGTTCGAGATTACAAATCGTATGCCTGATGCTCAGACCGGTACAGATCATTATCGTTTAACTCAGACTTACAAAGGCATTCCGGTATACGGGGCAGAGCAGACTCTTCATTTTGACTCATCAGGCAATGTCTCTCTGTATATGGGTAAAGTCGTAGAAGATGTCTATGGCAAGCTGGACTCTCCGCGTCCGAAAGTGACTGAAGATGTCTATGCAGAGCCCCTGGAGACGGTCAAACCCCAAATTAACGAGACACGTGCAATCCGTATTGCAGAAGCAGATGCAGCACTACGTCTAGGACGAATTGGCGAATCGGTGAATGAGCCTTCTGCCAAGCTGTACATTTATGCTCCGGAAGGGAAAGAAGCCCATCTGGTCTATGTGACCGAAGTCAATGTACTTGATCCTGAACCGCTGCGTACCCGTTATTTTGTAGATGCCAAAGATGGATCGATCCTGCTGAAATATGATCTGCTTGAACATGCGACAGGTACAGGCAAAGGGGTGCTGGGCGATACCAAATCCTTTACGGTAGGCACTTCAGGTTCCCGTTATGTCATGATTGACTCCACACGCGGAAACGGTATCCAGACGTATACAGCTGCTAACCGCTCTTCTCTGCCGGGTACCACCGTATCCAGCACATCGACTACCTTTAATGATCCGGCTTCGGTAGATGCTCATACGTATGCAGGTAAAGTGTATGACTTTTACAAAAACAATTTTGGACGCAACAGCCTGGATGGACGAGGCATGCCGATCCGTTCGGTAACCCATTATGGCTCCCGTTATAATAATGCATTCTGGAATGGAAGTTACATGGTCTATGGCGATGGAGACGGCAGAACATTTATCCCGATCTCGGGTGCTCTGGATGTTGTTGGTCATGAGATGACACACGGTGTGATCGAGAAGACAGCCAATCTGGAGTACATGAACCAATCTGGTGCATTAAATGAAGCGATTGCCGATATGTTCGGTAATGTGATTGAAGGCGGTACCGACTGGCTGATTGGCGAAGATGTCTATACACCGTCTGTATCCGGGGATGCACTGCGTTCCATGTCCAATCCGAATCAATACGGCGACCCTGCTCATATGGATGAATTCAAAAATCTGCCGAATACAGAAGCTGGCGACTGGGGCGGCGTGCATACTAACAGTGGTATTCCGAACAAGCAGTTCTACCTGCTGGCACAGGGTGGAAGTTTTGAAGGAGTAAGTGTACAGGGACTGGGCAGATCGCAGGCCATTGGTATTGTTTATCGTGCGCTGACGCTGTATCTGACATCCACATCGGACTTCTCGGATTATCGTGCTGCGATGATTCAAGCTTCAACCGATCTGTATGGTGCAAGCTCTGCACAGACTACTGCAGTCAAAAGATCTTTTGATGCTGTGGGGATCTTATAAAATTGTATTTGATTTATACAGTAATATAGAAGAAACACAGTTCTATTCAAAAGCTTGTTCTAATAATAAAGTCTGCTCCTGTTACAAGGGTGCAGGCTTTATTTGTTGAGATCTAGGGAATGAACGTTGAAAACCAAATTTAATTTGTTGTTTTATGTCGCTAAATGTTGTTTATATATACATATAATTTTTCTTTATAGAGAGAATAAATTTGTTTTAAAAGAAAATTTACAAAAAAAGCAACAAAAATGCAAAGAAAGATGTTATTATAGTCAACATGTTAAAACATTTCTCTTTGAAAACCCACAAATAAGGAGTGGAAGACATGGAACGCGAATTGGCTTTGGAAATTGTAAGAGTAACAGAAGTAGCGGCATTGGCTTCGGCTCCCTGGATGGGTCGCGGTGATAAGAACAGCGCAGACGAGGCAGCAACACTGGCCATGAGAGCCATGTTCGATTCGGTATCGGTGAACGGTACGGTCGTTATCGGCGAAGGGGAAATGGATGAAGCGCCCATGCTGTATATTGGCGAGAAAGTGGGAAGCACAGAAGCACCGGAAGTAGACGTAGCCGTCGATCCATTGGAAGGCACAGTTATCGTAGCAAAGGGGTTGAATAATGCATTATCCGTTATTGCCGTAGCCGACAAGGGTAACCTGCTGCATGCTCCCGATATGTACATGGAGAAGCTCGCGGTAGGTCCCGCACTGGTAGGCAAGCTCAGTATTGAGGATCCGGTCGATGTCACGCTCCGCAAGGCAGCCAAAGCACTGGGCAAACGAATGGCAGATCTGACTGTCATGATTCTGGATCGTGATCGCCATGAGAGTATCATCAAGACACTGCGCAAGACAGGTGTACGGATCAAGTTCCTCAGTGATGGCGATGTAGCCGGAGCAATGGCGCCTGCTTTCCCAGAAGCAGGGATTGATCTGTATCTGGGTTCGGGTGGTGCACCAGAAGGTGTATTGGCTGCAGCTGCACTATCCTGCCTGGGCGGCGAACTGCAGGGTCGTTTGATGCCGGCCAATGCGGATGAGTTTGAACGTTGCAAAGCGATGGGCATCGAGAATCCGTATCAGGTACTTACCATGCAGGATATGATCGGCACCGACGATGTAATTTTTGCCGCTACGGGTGTAACGCCCGGTGAGATCCTGGGTGGAGTGAGATATCTGGCGGATGATCGTGCAGAGACGCATTCGATTGTAATGCGCGCCAAAACGAAAACGATCCGCTATATCAAGTCACTGCATTATCTACCGAATAAGGAAGTACTGCACAAGGTCAAACAGGTACAGTCCTCCGGACATCCGGAAGACCGCCGTGCGGCAGCTGTGAAAAAGCAGCCGATCGCAGCAGGCAAGCAGGAACAAACGCAATCCAGTTAAGGAGCAAGTCATGCTTCATTAGCAATACCTCCGTTATTGGGCAGTCCATTACACATGGGCTGCTTCTTTTTTGCGCTTTTATCGAAAAACAGTTCACGGATCGTTTGAAGTGATTATCAAATTGGTATAGGATAACAAGGATACCCGATGTGTGTGGAAAGGATGGGACCTGATGAATACCATACCCAACTGGGAGAGGCTGAGCAGACAATTTTATATTACGGATGAGCCTCACCCCGAAGCAATTTACCGTCAACCCTTTACAGAGTTATTTACTCGCGAAGGAATGGAGAAACTGCTGCAGTACTATGCTCCTCTGTTAAAAGCGGAAGATCTGCAGCCGGCAGCCACTTTTCTATGTTCATGGCTTACCGGCATCCCGCTGGCTGTACAGTATCATTTGTCCGTAGAACAGCAAGCACTGATGCTTGACCCAAAGCAGATGACACTCGAACTATACATGAGCGGTCCATACTGTCAATTTGCTTTTCATGTGAACCATCTGGACATAGAGCAGCTGCCTGCACCGGTTGTTGTAGATCAGCGTCAGGATTCTCGAGATCGGCATCTAGACGCCGTATATAGTGATATTTTGCGTCCAATGATGGAGCAGATGACCGAAATCTGTGGGGATCATGCCCGGATGTACTGGAGACAGATGCCGGCAAGATTCCATTATTATACGAATCAATGGAAAAATGGGATAGAGGATGAACAAGTCGTCCAGATGATCGACCGGGATCTTCATTATGTCATGAGCGAAATGCCGGCAGAAATATTTGGACTGTCCCGCAATCCGCTGCATGTACCGCCAAGACACACAATAAATATCGATGGTACGGGTGAAACCATATTGCGCAGTGCCTGCTGCCTGTTTCACCGGATGGAAGATGGGGAATATTGTTTTAATTGTCCTCAGATCAGTGAGGCGCTCAGGGAAGAACGACGCTTGGCCTATCAGAGCAGGGAGGGAAAAGTATGATTATAGGTGTAATCTCGGATACCCACCTGTTTAGTCGTCAGTTGGTGCTGCCGCAGCAGGTATGGGATGGATTTGAAGATGTTGATCTTATTTTGCATGCTGGAGATTTTTGTGACTGGGGAGTTCACGATCTGCTGAGCCAGATGGCGCCTGTTGAAGCGGTAGCAGGTAATAACGATCCACAGAGTATTGTCCACAAGCTGGGCCGGACAAAGATTATTGAAGCTGGCGGCAAGCGAATAGGTCTTGTACATGGAGATGGAGGTCTGGGAGGTAGCACGCCGGAGAAGGCTTTCAAGTCGTTTACCGAAGAAGACAAGGTGGACATTATAGTATTCGGTCATTCGCATGTGCCTTTTGCAGAATGGAAAAAAGGAATCCTGCTGTTCAACCCGGGTTCGCCTACAGACAAGCGTAGACAGTCGCAGTACTCTTACGGCAAAATATTTATTCAACCGGATGACATTACTTTTGAACATTACTATTTTGATAAAGAAAAGACCCGGGATTCGAGCATGACAAAGTGAAATAGCAAAATATAGAACAATATAAGGTATGAAATCAGAAAATAGCCATACTATTCGGGTATGGCTATTTGGCTTTGTCTGTGAATGTCACATTTTCATTTAATAATCATTCATTATAAGGGGTTTGTAAATACGTAGTTAGAAGACGAGGCATATTTATTAGAAAATTCAAAATATGTATTCTGATACATAATCAATATAAATGTAAATATATTCACCTTTATAATGCTTAAATATTATATGGATAATATAACTATGCAATGATATTGTTTACTTAAACCTGTATTGATTAATTTTAAGTAACAGGTTACAATATGAAGGAGCTGATACTCTTATGAAAAAATGGTTTACTTCTCTGCTGGCTGGTGCTGTACTGACGTCAATAATTACGGTAGTACCGGCAGCCTCTGCTGCAACCTCTGCAACTCCTGGTGTACAGAATACGACAATCATCGTTAAAAAAGGCGAAGTCTTTGACGGTAAGGGTCAACGCTATACGGCGGGAAGCGCATTGGGCGATGGCAGTCAAAAAGAAGGACAAAAACCAATTTTCCGTATAGAGGATGGCGGAACACTCAAAAATGTAGTACTCGGCTATCCTGCAGCTGACGGCGTGCATACATACGGGGATGCGAATCTGCAAAATATTGTCTGGGAAGATATTGGTGAAGATGCCATGACGATCAAGGAAAGCGGTAAAGTAACGCTTGATGGCGGCTCGGCAACCAATGGTGATGACAAGATGTTCCAGATTAATGCTGCATCCACATTTACAGTCAAAAACTTCAAAGGCTCCAAAGCCGGTAAATTTATTCGCCAGCTGGGTGGAAGCAAATTCAAGGTAGATGTCATTATCGACAGATGTGACATTTCCAACATGAAGGAAGCCATTTTCCGTACTGACAGTACAACCAGCACGGTGAAAATGACAAATACTCGTTACCATAGCGTGGGCGAGAAGTTTATCGGTGTGAAGCATATTACCGAGAGCGGCAACACTTCCTACTAATGCCTTTTCCTTACTATATAGCTTTCCCCCAACATGCTATATAGCGTATATATAATTTGGATGTCTATCCAGGGCACTGCACTTTGGCAGTGTCTTTTTTTTGTTTTTTTATGATTCTTTAAGTTTCCCATGAACTATTCTTAATGTTGTTCATACAAAATACATATACATATTGTTAAATACGATACAAAGGAGTACAGGCATCGGTGAGAGAGAAGGTCAAACCTTGCCGCTGATGCTGTCTGACTAACTTTCGGGAGGAAACCACATGGAATCAAAAACAAATATATTATCTCGCTCAAGGATTGATATCCCGCTTATTCTTATTCTCATCCTTTCCGCGTTTCTGAATATCTGGAATATATGGGACAACGGATCGGCAAATGCCTACTACACAGCAGCTGTAACGAGTATGCTGCAAAGTTTTCACAATTTCTTTTATGCTTCATTTGATCCCGCTGGCTATGTAACGGTCGATAAGCCTCCGGTAGCGTTCTGGATTCAGACGCTGTTCGCTTCCGTACTTGGCGTGCATGGCTGGAGTGTAACATTGCCGGCAGCACTCGCAGGTGTGGGATCCGTTGGACTGATCTATCTGATTGTCAAACCGACATTCGGTCTGGTTGCTGCCCGCCTGGCGGCTCTTATGATGGCAGTAACGCCTGTAGCTGTTGCTGTTCAGCGTTCCAATAACGTCGATGGGCTGCTGGTATTTACCCTTCTGCTGGCAGCCTGGATGCTGCTCAAAGGGATCCGTAACCAGAAGGTCGGCTGGATTCTTGGTGGATTCGCCATGATCGGTGTTGCGTTTAACGAGAAAATGCTGCAGGCCTATATGATTCTGCCAGCGGTTTATATTTTTTATGTACTGGCTTATAAAGTAAACTGGAAGAAAAAATTATCTGTACTCGCCATGGGTACGGTAATCCTGGCAGCTGTATCAGTGTCATGGGCGGTAGTGGTAGACAGTGTGCCCGCAGAGGATCGTCCTTATGTGGGTAGCAGCCAGACCAACTCCGTATTGGAACTGGCATTTGGTTATAACGGCGTCAGCCGTCTGACCGGTGACATGCAGAGTCAGGGAGGTTCTGGTGGAACAACTACCAAGCAAGGTAGTACAGCTGATTCGAATACAGCAAGTACTGAATCGAGTGCCGGTACAGGCAATCAGATGAATCCGGGAGGTATGCCTGGAGGCGGGGATAACGGCAAACGGACAGGGGGTATGTTCAATACAGGAGATCCGGGACCGCTGCGTCTGTTCCAGACTTCTTTGTCCGGCCAAGCGAGTCTGCTGCTGCCCTTTGCAATCATTTCCCTGATTGCGTTGTTTGCAGGACTGCGCAGAAATACATGGCGCAAACAGCAGTACCTGGAGACTGTATTCTGGTTAATGTGGCTGCTACCCGTAGCCGGATTCTTCAGCATCGCCGGATTCTTCCATCAGTATTATCTGATTATGCTGGCACCTCCCGTAGCTATACTCGCTGCATCGGGATTTGTAGCCCAGTGGAGATCATATCGTGAAGGTTCAGGCTGGCAGGCATGGTTATTACCGATTAATGTAGGCGTCACTACTGCGTTTCAATTGTTTGTTATTTATCCTTATAATGAACAGATCGGTTCGGCATGGTTCTATGTCGTAGCGATTGTTGGAGGACTATTAACGTTGGGATTATTGGTAGGCGCCAAAGGCTCAATGCTGCGCGTCGGCAAAACGTATATGGCTTCGGCAGCTATGGCACTGCTGCTGCTGACACCGCTGTACTGGGCTTCCTTCCCATTTATGAATCCGTCCAGCAATATCTCGCTTCCTTATGGCGGTCCGATCACTTCTATGGGCTTCGGTGGAGGCGGTGGAAACAATCGTATGCCTGATGTTGCAGGAGATGATAATATGCCTGGTCAGACACAGCAAACAACCGATTCTTCCAATACAGATAAAACGACTGCTTCCACAACAGATAGCAGCCAGCGTGGCGGCGGTCCTGGTGGAATGGGAGAAAGCGTCAATGAAAAACTGCTCCAGTACGTGACGGAACATAACACAGGAGAAGAGTATCTGTTTGCTACTTCCAATGCGAATTCTGCATCGGCCTATATTATTAAGACCGGCAAAGCAGTAATGGCAATGGGTGGTTATAGCGGCAGCGACCCCATCATGACGGTTGATCGTTTGAAAGAAATGATCAGCAAGGGTCAGGTAAAATATTTCCTGGTTAATGGATTTGGGGGACGTGGCGGTTCCAGTGAAGTCACAGAATGGATTCAACAGCATGGAACCGAAGTACCATCCGAGGATTGGCAAAATACGAGCACTGCCTCTGTATCCACAAGTATAAATCCAACCTACTCTACAGATACCAAAGCCACTTCAGATCGTACAGCCAACGGTATGAATCGTACCAGTGGTATGGGAGGATTTGGTGGTATGATGGGCGGAGGAACACTGTATGAAGTAACTCCGGAAGACGTGGATAACTGATAGTATCGCTGAATTATACAAGTTCCAGCAGCAGTCGATAATTTTATAAGTGTAACCCTCTCTGGATTGTCCTGAACTTTGGGGCATAACGAGAGGGTTTTTGCATTTCATACTGATTATTACGTTTCATCTGAACTGACAGGTTTACATATTTAATTACAGGATGCTTTAATTTCATAAATAAAGTAGCTGTACAGAAATGACTACCGAAATACAGGTATCAAGATCATATAGATAAGTATCCGTAAATAATAGATGTATATCCGAGGAGGATTCGACATGATTGATAGCACGACGTTATATGATTGTATTATTGTGGGCGGTGGCATTGCAGGCTTGCAGGCTGCGCTGCAGCTGGGACGTTATTCGGCACACCGCGTACTGGTAATTGATGCGGGCAAAGGAAGATCGACCTTTTGCCAAAATTACGGGAATATACTTGGTTTTCCGAATGGTGTATCCGGTGAAGAATTGCGCCGGATTGGTCGTGAGCAGGCGGAGCCACTCGGAGTAGAGTTTCACGAGGACCGCATTCTTGAAGCCAAAAAGGAAGGCGATAATTTCCTTTTAAAAGGAGCAGAGGGAGAAAGTTATCGCTCACGTACGCTACTGCTGGCAACGGGTCTGATTGATCGGTTTCCAAGATTGCCCGGTCTGGTCGAGACATTAGGGTACAGCGTCTACGTATGTCCGGATTGTGATGGTTACGAAATTCAGGATCGCAAAACAGTCGTTCTTGGAGCAGGCGAAGCAGGTGCCCAGATGGCACTTATTCTGTCGGATCGTACAGATCAGCTGCTGTATATTAATCATGAGAGCAAACCCTTTAAGCCGGAGACTATGGAGCTTCTGCACGAGCACCAGATTGAATATATGGAATCAGTGGTTAGTCAGGTGCATTATGAAGATACAGGGATTATACGTGGTGTTGAGCTGGAAGATGGTAAAGTCATCGAAACGGAACGGGGATTTATTGCCTTCGGTGGTAACCATGTGAACTCCGAGCTGGCTGAACAGCTGGGCGTGGAGACCCTGCATAATCACCACATCGAGACTCATCCACGATCCAAAATGAGCAATATAGAAAATGTATGGGTAGCCGGAGACTTGGGCGCGCATTCCGAGCAGGCGAATATCGCAATGGGTGAGGGAGCACAGGCAGCGATCTGGATCAATAAAACGTTGATAAAAATGAAACGTGCAGTTGAAGAGAATCCTGTTCATTCCCATTAATGATTGCAAATAAGACATGAATTTCCTATAGTGGAGGCATTTTGGATCCAATATGATAAATTGTAACCTAAACACTTGAAGCAAAAGGGCTGATCGGGCTCTTTTGCTTTCTTTTATGGAAATGATTATGTTACTATGGAAGCGATACACTAATTTATCGTTCAGGTGGGATGAACTATTGAGTTTTTATCCTAGAAAAGGGTTTAAGCTGGTTACCATTGTCAGTTTTATTGTCGTTCTATCCATTGTACTCACAATGATTATTACGATTCATTCCGCATATACAACCAGTAAACAATCCCTGGTAGAGAACTACCTGAATAATAACTACGATCGCGCTTCGGATCTGGCATCTTCGACAGGTGACCTGCTGGATCGGGTTCAGGGCAGCGTTAATGCGATTGCAGAAATCTGGCAGCGTAATCACGGTCTGGACGAGAACCGGATGAGAGATCTGTATGATACGCATCGGGAATACTTTAATTCGCTGAGTATTATTCGTAAAGATTGTATTGTGGAACAGACTGCTCCGGCGACTGGAGATCTGCACAAAGGGGAAAGTGTAAATAACCCTACCAGTCGTGCGGTGATCAGTATGCGTGATTCGGTAATTACCGATCCATTTGTAGGTACAACCGGAAATCTGATGGTACTTGTTACCAGCCCGTTATTCGATGAAAATAATCAGTATTATGGTTATGTGGCAGGCACTATTTATCTTCATCAATCGAATATTTTGCAGTTGATTCTGGAACGTGAATATGAACTGGACGGCTCATATGTATATGCTGTAGATTCCAAAGGGAATATTATTTTCCATCCAGACCGGTCACTGATTGGCAAAAATATAGCTTCCAATGATGCCGTATGGAAAGTCATTGCGGGGCTAAATGGCTCTATGCTGTATAACGATTTGGATCACGTCGCCTATTATGCAGGTTATGCGTATAATATGAAATCCGGGTGGGGGATTATTTCCCAGACTCCGGCATCCATAATAGATGTTCCACTTGGTACGCTGCTGCTGCAAAGTATTCTGCAGTCACTGCCGCTGTTGCTCATTACATTGGCAACCGGCTGGCTCCTTACCTATCTGGTAGTCAAGCCGCTGCAACAATTGGCTTCCTATTCGGATAAAATGGTCAAAGACTGGAATATTGGCGAATTTCCGCCTATTCGTTCAGCGACATACGAGATCAAGACACTGCGTAACAGTCTTCGTTTTACGAGCAGGCAGCTGCAAAAGTATATTGCCAAATTGCAAAATGAGACAGCGCTGGATGCTCTTACCGGACTGGCTAACCGTAGAAACTTTGATTCGACGCTGGATACATGGTGTATGGGTGAAGAACCTTTTGCCATGATTATGCTGGATATTGATCATTTCAAACAGGTGAATGATACGTACGGTCATCTGACCGGTGACCGGGTTATGCAGTTTCTGGCCTCGATGATGCGAAATGTATCACGTGAAGGAGATCTTTGTTTCCGTTATGGCGGCGAAGAGTTTGGTATTCTACTGCGTGGATGTAATATTACTCGTGCTTATGTAGTGGCTGAACGCCTGCGACAGCTCGCTTCCAGTACAATTAGCCCCTCAGGAGAGATCGTTACGGTTTCGATTGGAATTGTAGCCTGTCCGGATCAGGGAACTACCCCAGTAGAACTGATATCCAAGGCTGATCAGGCGCTCTATGTTTCCAAACGGGAAGGGCGTAATCGGTCGACCATATATGCGGATGAACTATTGTCTACATCATAAAGCTTTTCTTCCCGATGGCAGGGTAGAAAAGCTTTTTTTATGGTCATATAACTTGATACACAGCATATGCGTCCTTGTCACCATATCTATACACAATACAAATAAAAATATAATCTGTATCATTAACCTGTTAGAAACGAATGAAACAAAGCAAAATTGACAAAAAACAGAAATTTACAATAATTGGACATTTAATAATTAAATGGTATAAAACGAGTTAAAGTAATGAAAGGGTTGGGTAAGATATGTAGAGGAGTGAGCGGTATCACGCGGATTATCAGAATGATGGAAACATCAGCCTGCATATTCGGATAAAAGGTATATTTTCAGATCTTACATAAGTCAGCCGAGAGTTCGGCAGCTGAAAATATATTCGAGCATACCATCGTATAACGCTAATATGAACAACGTATTCATATACTGTGCTGATTAATAACACAGTTATGAATATTAGCGCCTCTCTGCGTCGGTTATATCGCTTCATTCCCACAAATAAAACACATCTATTGGAGGGACTACTTTATGAAAAAGAAATCAACTCTTAAAAAACCGATCTGTGTACTGGCTACTTTGACGCTGACTGCTTCGATTCTGATTCCTGCCACTGCAATGGCAGAAGAAAATAATACACCGAATAGCAGCTTTCCCCTGAGTAACAGTAGTTATTTGGCAAATACCGGTTGGACCGGCAGCGGTAATGATTCGGTTGCAACTTCAGCAGAGGATGCAGTGGCATCGAATCAATCCATTTTCTATGATAATGAGACCTCTTACGGGTATAACTGGGCTTATTCGGATGATATGAAGGGTATACAATCTTCACCAGGAATTAGTTTCGGCTGGAACTGGACAAATGGATACCAGGGTGCGGGTAACTTCCCGGTAGAGATATTCCGAGATAACGATCGCCGTAATCAAACTTCCAATCATCGCACGCAAATGAAAAATATTGATACTGCAGTGAGCTATTCTACAGAAGGAACGACTGGAGATTATGCGACAGGATATACGATGTTTGTTCATAATACACAATGGGCCGGCTCGGATACCACACCATCATATCTGATCAAAGTAGTGACTGATACTTCAGCTAATGGGATGGCAAGTTCCAATGGAGCTTCTACCGATGCATCAGATACAACCAATCGGGATCAGCCGAATGTAGGGGATAGCGCTATGAATTCCAGTACGGCTGCATCCAGCAACAGTGCCGGGACTGGCAGCTGGGGAGAATGGATGGATACGGTACAACTGGACGGAGCAACATGGAATATTTATCGCAGCAATATGAATAATATGGCTACTAACGGTATGGTCGTCTCCAGTAATATATTTGGTACCAATCGTGAGGGCAGTGTATATACTTTTGTGAGAACAGAAAATACGGACATGGCTTCACTCAATTTGTCTGACTTTGTAAGAGATCTGCTCGGACGCAACGAGCTTCCAACATCCGGTTATTATGTTAGTGGTGTGAAGTTTGGTACGGATGTCATGAGTGGCAGCGGCAAGTTGACTATCTCCAACTGGAATATCAGCGCTCAATAAAGAACCATTTCATCTTAAATATATACCTTGTTACAGCACAAAAAGGCTTCTCCATTACCGGCGGGGAAGCCTTTTGTGGTAGAAAAATAGATATAACAGCAGCTATTCCGAATTATAAAACAGAAGCCGCAGACAATAGTAATGTAACGATCAATACAACCAAGATAATAGCAGTATCTTCTAGCTCAGATCTGTCGGCGCATAAGGGAAGCTGGATAAGGATGGCAACTGTCCGGCAGCTACCGGATAACTGAACCAATAGCCTTGGAATTCCGTATATCCCAGTTTCAGCAGATGTTGGCATTGTTTCTGATCTTCAATACCTTCAGCTACTACATTCAGATCGAGCGCTTCCGCCATAGTGATTAGCGCTTTGAGTACAGGTGGATTCATCTGGGTGACAAACGAACGGTCAATCTTTATGGTATCAATAGGCAGTCGTGTCAGCATACTGAGTGAAGAATAGCCCGTTCCAAAATCATCGAGTGAAATAGTATAACCCTGTTCACGCAGCTTAACGAGGGAGGATTGTTCTTCCACCGTATTGCTGGTTGCTACGCTTTCGGTAATTTCCAGATCAATATAACGTGCAGAGATACCTTCTTCCTGTACAATCTGGTTCAGCCGCTCGATAAAGTCCGGCTCATCCAGTTGGATTCTGGAAATATTAACAGCTACACGAATCGAATGTCCGTATTTTTGCTGTAGCTGCGGCAGATCGCGGCAAGCCTGACGGATTACCCATTCCCCGATCGGAATGATGAGCCGGGTTTCTTCGGCTACCGGTATAAATTCTGCCGGTGACACAATCTGTGAATTATTTTTGTTCCAGCGCAGCAGGGCTTCTACGGTAATAACTTTCTGCTGTTTGACACTGTAAATAGGTTGATATACCAGCTGAAGCTCATCCTTTTCCAGACAGTTGTTCAATTCAAGTTCCAGATCAAACCGGATAATCTGTTCATACCGAAGAGAGGTATCAAAGATATGATAACGGCTGCGACCAAGGCTTTTGGCATGATGAAGTGCAATATCAACATGCCGGAGTGCTGTCGATAAGCCAATCTCGGAAGATACACGGGATACCCCGAGACTGGCTGTGATTCTAACCTGCCGGCCTTTGAGCAGGAACAGTTCGTCCATGATCCGAAGTACACGTTCAGCAATCTGTTCGGGATCTACAGTCGGATTCTTACTGATAATGAGGAACTCGTCTCCACCCATACGGAAAATAATTTCTTCCGGACCGAATACATTTTTGATCCGTTCGGTAACCTCGATGAGCAGGGTATCTCCATTGTCGTGTCCAAGCATATCATTGATATTTTTGAAATTATCAATATCCATAAGATACAGTATGCCTTCATCCAGTATATATTCATTCAGAAAACGCCGGTTAAACAGCTGGGTCAGCTCGTCATGGTAAGCATAATAACGCAACTGCTCCTGGTATTGATTGCGCTCTGTATAATCACGGGTGATACAGATCAGATGGGTAATGATCTGGTCCTCGTTGCGAACAGGAGAAATAATACTCTCGCCACTTAACATGCCATTTGGCAAAAGGTAGCCATCTTCAAACCGCATGCTTTCTCCATGAGCCAATACACGGTTGTATTTATTATGCAGATACTGAGCCATTTCCATCTGCTCTGCATAGACTTCAAAGAAACTTTTGCCAATATCCTGTGAAGTAACTCCACTGAATCGCGAAGCAGCCTCGTTCAGAAAACTATATACGAAACGACCCGGTTCCACACGCATGACGTAAATGAGATCTTCAGTCGCATCCATGGCAATAGCAAGGAGCGGAGGTATTTCTTGATTATCATTACGCACGCATTTCCACTCCTTCAATCATACTCTCATTCCTATTTTTAAAATTATCCCTACTATATAATATAGTCCGGTTTTATGTATACATAATCTTAACAGAAAATTGCGTTCTTTGCTGATAAGCTTGCAGCTGCAAACACCTTCTCTGAACATGGTATGATAATAAACATATTCCATTGTAGGAGGTACATAAAAATGAAACCCATTATAGACGTAGCTATCAAAGCGGGAATTCCTGAATCCGCTGTAGAAATGTATGGAAAATACAAAGCCAAGCTCGATCCCGAAACAATCAATCAGCTGGTAAACAGGCCGGATGGCAAGCTGGTTCTTGTTACAGCAATGAACCCAACACCGGCAGGTGAAGGGAAGACACTGACGACCATTGGATTGTCCCAGTCGCTGAATGCCATAGGAGTACACGCCATAGCAGCATTGAGAGAGCCGTCGCTTGGTCCGTGTTTTGGTATGAAGGGAGGGGCAACCGGTAGCGGACAGGCACAGATTGTACCTGCGGACGAGATTAATCTGCATTTTACCGGTGATATCCATGCTATTACATCAGCACATAATCTGCTGGCAGCGATGATCGATAATCATCTGTATTACGGAAATGAGCTGAATATTCATCCCAAAAAGATTGTCTGGAAACGTGCAGCCGATATGAATGACCGGAGTCTGCGCAGCATTGTAACCGGGATGGGTCCCGGCAATGGAGAAGTAAGAGAAAGCGGCTATCTGATCACTTCGGCTTCGGAGGTTATGGCGGTGCTTTGTCTCAGTGAGAATCTGGAGGATCTAAAGGACCGACTGAGCCGGATAGTTATCGGTTATACCCGTACCGGACAATCGGTTACAGCTGCAGATTTGAATGCAGTGGAAGCAATGGCGGTATTACTGCGCGATGCGATCAAGCCAAATCTGGTACAAACGCTCGAAGGCACGCCAGTCATTATCCACGGTGGTCCATTTGCCAATATCGCACATGGATGCAGCAGTGTAATCGGCACCCGTATGGCGCTTCGGCTGGGCGATATTGCAGTAACAGAAGCAGGATTCGGAGCAGAGCTGGGTGCGGAGAAGTTCATGGATATCAAATGTCGTCAGACCGGATTGCAACCGGATGCGGCTGTACTCGTCGTCACTATAAAAGCATTGAAATATAACGGTGGAGTACGTGTTCAGGATCTGGATCATGAGAACAGCGAAGCTCTCCAGCAGGGGATGGCGAATATGCGACGTCATCTGGATAATCTGCGGAAATATGGCGTCCCCGTACTGGTAGCCATTAATCATTTTGCGGGAGATCATAAAGAAGAGATCGCCCTGGTTATGGAAGAATGCAGAAGACTGGGTGTGGCGGCAGAGTTATCAAGCGTCTGGGCCGAAGGAAGTGCAGGTGGAAAGGCACTGGCTAGTAGACTGGTCGATCTACTGGCAACGGAGCCTTCCCATTATCAACCCTTGTATCCGGACACAATGCCCCTAACTGCCAAAATCGAGTATATTATCACGAGTATCTATGGTGGAGAAGGTGCAGCCTATTCACCTTCAGCCGAACGTACATTAAATGAACTAGAAGAAAGTGGATTTGGTCATTTGCCTGTCTGCATGGCCAAAACGCCTTATTCGTTTAGTGATCAGCCCGAACAGCTGGGTGCCCCCAAAGGATTTACAGTTCATATTAACAGGGTTGCTTTGTCTGCCGGAGCCGGATTTATTGTAGTGGAGACCGGCAATACTATGACGATGCCTGGCTTGCCCAGAGTCCCGGCTGCTGAACGTATGAAGCTGAACTCGGACGGACACATTGAAGGTCTGATTTAATATTCTGATAAGTCAAAGCAGAGATAGATATTCTTTGACAGCAGTAAATATAATCATTTCAAGACGAGAAGAAGAAAAGCAATCCTCGCTTGTTTATCGTTAATATATATGATATTAATTAATAATAATATGAGTTATATTTACTGCTGCTGGGAAGGAGGGAATCATAATGACAGAATCTCAATTGCAGGTGTTGGTAGTGGACGATGAGCCTCGTCAGCGGC
This sequence comes from Paenibacillus dauci, assembly GCF_000971985.1. GTDB lineage: Bacteria > Bacillota > Bacilli > Paenibacillales > Paenibacillaceae > Saccharibacillus > Saccharibacillus dauci. The sequence goes on from NZ_LAQQ01000001.1 coordinate 93,570, forward strand.
GCGGAGTAGCTGCCCTCATACGCCAGCTTCGTCCGGATTATAAAGTGCATGAAGCCAGCAATGGACAGGAAGCCCTGGAGATCAGTCTTGCTTATCCTATTGATCTGGCGCTGACCGATATTCAGATGCCGGTAATGAATGGGATGGACTATATCCGTCAGGTTCGCAGCAGCCGGCCTGATCTGCGTATTGTACTGATTACCGTATATGACGAGTTTCAATATGTACAGCAGGCTATCCGGCTCAGTGTCATGGACTATATGATCAAACCGGTAACTTCAGAGCAGCTGCTGCCCTTGTTGGAGAGTACCGAGCGGGACCAACAGCAACGGCAGATACAGTTGGAGCAGCAGCAGTCCCTATCCCGTCAGCTCGCCAAACTGGAACCTGTATATCAGGAGCATTTGTTGCATCGCTGGTTGACTGGTACATTGAATCATGAAGAACAGCAGGAATGTCAGCATTATTTCCAACAGGATACACAGATCAGTATCTGGTTAATGCGCCGAATAGACGCTTCCCGGTCAGAAGAGTCGATCTGGAAATTGCAGCTGCGGCAGCATATTCATGCAGCTGTCGCTGAACATGTGAAACTGTATTGTACAGGCATGGATGATTCCGATGATCCACTCATCATCATTGTAGAATGGCCCCAGGACTGGCAGGAGCATAACAGACAGGAATGTCGCAACCGGGTCATGGATATGCTTCAATATTGGAAATCAGTGAGTAGTATGGATGTTCATACTGGAGAAAGTGTGTTGTTTCATGCAGCTGACAACGCTGCTGCTATTCATTCCGCCTATCGATCGGCAGAAGTTGTACTGGAGAGACATTTTTACGATTCATCTGACAGTTGGCTCATTGCTGCATCCGGTGAACTGGATATTCACCCTGCGCAGCTGACATCGTTCGGGTATCCATCGACTGCCCTTATTGAAAGCGCTATCCACAAAAGGGATCAGGTCGTTGTGCAGCAGGAATTGGATAATCTGCTGGACCAGCTGTCCGCAGATCGTCCTTCGGTACCTCTGCTTAAGTATCATTTGCTGCAAATCATCATGCCGTGTATCCAGCAGGCTTCAGCTGGTCTGGAACAGGGTATACGGGATCTTTATTTGCAGCGGCTGGAGACAGTAATCCGAGAGGCAGCCTGGCTTGTCGATCTGCGTACCCATCTGCTTGGGCTGCTAAGCGAATGGATAGAGCAGCTCGATACCTGCCGAATGAGCAAAAGTGATCAGGCGATGCTCGAATGCCGGGATTATCTGGAGCAGCATTACCATGAAGATCTTAGCCTGGATGAGGTGGCTGGGCGATTTTATTATAATCCATCCTATTTCAGTTTGTTGTTCAAATCGCATTTTGGTACTTCGTTTACCGATTATATCCAGCGCCTGCGGATGCAGCATGCCCGTACGCTGCTGCTGGAGACCAATGAACGTATTGCCGAGATTGGTCAGCGAGCCGGGTACCGGGATATCAAGTACTTTGCCAAAGTATTCAAAAAAACATTTCTGTATACTCCGGAAGAATACAGACGCCAGTTCAGACGCTCTGTTACAACGGTAGAGTCTGTAGCAGGGGGAGGAGTGAGCCGCTCCGGTGTCGATTAATCCAGCCCGCTGGTTCAAGGATATGAGCTTCAAAAAGAAACTGCTGCTGTCTCATCTGCTGCTGGCCAGCCTGATCATTTTGAGCCTTGGCTTCATTTACAATCATATCGCCTACAAGGATCGGATGGATAATATACGCTATAGCACCAGCAATATACTGCACACCAATAACCAGCTGCTGGATGACCGTTTATCGGCAATCGAATCCAGTATGAGTATGCTTCCGCTGGATTATGATTTGCTGCGAGCTGTGAATGCTGTAGATCCTGAAAGCGCTTCTTCACTGGTGAAGACAGACCGGATGATTACGCCAATTTTATTCAAGTACTTCAGCAATCATGAGGAGGTCTATTCCTCTTATGTAATGACGCCTGAATACAGTTATGGCAGCAATGCACTGATGTACGTTACGCCGGTAAACTTCTATCAGTCCATACTGGCACAGTCAGCAGAAAAGGGACAAGGCGGTGAAGTATGGATTCCGACCTATTCCTACACCAGCATGTACAAGCAGGAAGAACTGCGTGAGGTTCCGCTGGAATATGAATCGTTAATCTCTGTGGTCAAACAGCTGAATATGACAGCGGCGGATGAGTACGGCAATATCCATCGGCTGCTGGAAGATCGTGAACCGCCTGTGCTGCTTATTAATATCCGTCCCGAATCGCTCGCCCGGGTATTGAATGAATATGTACAGCACAATGACTACAATCAGCTGGCCTATGGAATGGTAAATAAAGCCGGCGTGCCTGTGCTTCGTCTGGAGAAAGGCAAATTTGCCGAGACCCGGGTATCCGAGCTGCCCGCAGCCATAGGCGAGCAGGAACAGGGAATGCTTATTCAGCATACGAATGGACAGGACACGATGGTCTTTTATGAGAAAATGAAAACAACAGGCTGGATCTCGTATATCGAGATTCCGATTCCGGCTGCGGTGAACAGCCTGCAGACACTGCGCTTGACTACCGGACTGTTCCTGCTATTTATGGCTCTGGTCTCTGTTGTACTCGCTTATCTGCTGTCCAGCTATATCACACGTCCACTGACACGGATCAAGCAGGGAATCCGGCAGGTAGAAAAAGGGCAATTTGATATTCGTATTCATTCGGACAGCCAGGATGAATTCGGTCAACTCACCGAGATGTTCAATGAAATGAACCGTCGGATTGAGCAGTTGATTGAAGAAAATTACGGTTCCCGGCTAAGGGCCAGAGAGTCAGAGATTATGGCACTGAATCTGCAGCTGAATCCGCATTTTCTGTACAATACACTCAGTACGATGTACTGGATTGCGATCGAACATGGACAGCATGAGCTGGCACGGATGATGATCAGTCTGACGGAGATGCTACAGATTACTACCCGCAATAAGCAGGAGTTATGGAAGCTGGAGACCGATCTGAGCTGGCTGGACAAGTATATGTACATTATGCAGAACCGGTTTGAAGGAAAGTTTACAGTGGATATGGATATAGAACAGGAACTGCTGGATACGGAAGTACCCAAGCTGTTTTTGCAGCCTTTTATCGAGAATGCCATTATTCATGGTTTTGGCGAAATCGAATCGGGAGGCACTATTCATATTCGCGGCTGGCTGGAGGGAGAGGAACGTCTTTTTGCCGTGGAAGACAATGGCAAAGGGATTCCGGATACGCTGATGGATCATATTCACACCGGTAATATTCGTTCCACTGGTATCGTTAATGTGGATCGCCGCATGAAGCTGCTGTATGGCAGTGAATACGGAATTCATATGCAGCGAAGAGAATCGGGAGGTACACTTGTACTGATTCGATTACCTTGCCAACACTCTCCCAATGAAAATACCCCAATCCAATAATAATCGAGTTGTAGCTGATGTAAGCGCTTGCTAATATGAGTTTATCCAATGCTGCAGCATCGATATATTATACCGGGAAATGAGGATTTTTCGGTCTGGGAGGTATTTGCATGAGAGTCAAATTACTATTATGGACATTATGTTCGGCACTGCTGATCGGTCTACTGGCTGGCTGCAGTTCTGACAATAGCGGTTCGGCACAGACCGTTGATGGCAAGCAAAAGGTAACACTTACTTATGCTTCATGGGGCAGTACTAATGAGAAAAAGGTACAAGAACAGATTGCTCGTCAATTTACCGAAAAATATCCATGGATCGAAGTCAAATACATGCATATTCCGGGTGACTACGTTACCAAGTTGACGACGATGTTTGCAGCCAATCAGGCACCGGATGTATTTCCAATTTACAAGGCGCAGGGGCTACAGTGGGCCGAACAGGGCAAACTGTATAACCTGAATGAATTTTTGAAAGAAGACAAGGAACTTACACCGGATACGCTGATTCCCAATGCTATTCTCTACTGGGACAAAGATAAAGTAGCCGGTATCAAAGTGACCGAGGAAGCGTTTGGTCTTTATTACAATGCGGATATGTTCAAGGAAGCCGGTCTGCCACTGCCGCCGACCCAGGCAGAGCAGGCATGGACATGGGATCAATTCCTGGATACCGCCAAAAAGCTGACGATCGACAATAATGGCAATAATGCTACCAGTCCCGCTTTTGATCCATCCAATGTCAAGCAGTACGGTGTACGTTTTGATACATGGATGTGGCATCTGATGGTGCCATCCAATGGCACAAGTGTTATTTCCGAGAAAAAGGACAAGCTGAATCTGGAAGATCCGCAGATGATTGAGGCAGTACAGAAAATGGCTGATCTGATCACAGTGCATCATGTAGCACCATCACCAACCCAGTCCAAAAACATCCCTGCACCGGCTGTTGCCCTGCAAAGTCGCAAAGTTGCAATGGATCTGGATGGACAATGGGTACAGCTGGATCTTGGACAATCGGGTATGAATTACGGAGTTGGCGTACTGCCCAAACTCAAGGAAAGCAAAACAACTTTGTTCGGCGAACCGGAAGTAATCTCTGCGACAACCAAGCATCCCAAAGAAGCATGGATGTTCTATAAATTCCTGCTGGATGCCAAAAGTGGTCTGGATATGCATGCCAGCGGTCTATGGATGCCGGTTAGCAAAGAATGGTACACCGACCCGGCGCTGATTCAGCAGTGGGCGACCGTCAAACCGGGACATCCGGAAGGCTATACCGATGCCATCATGAAGCAGACCCTGAATAATGGTGTGAACTCTTACGAATATTATCTAAAAAATTCAGAGAAAATCAGTGCCATTATCAATCCTGCTCTCGATCAGGTATGGCTCGGCAAGAAAACGGTACAGCAGGCATTCAGTGAAATCTCTGCCAAAGCCAACGCGGAATTTAAAGGAACCTATCCGGAGGAATAAGGGAGTCTCTATATTCTCCCTGTATTCCAGACATGTTCATTATTAAATTCCGTGAAAGCAGAGGTGGGACATATGCAATCCATGACAGAAACGGCCCAGCGCCGTCAAACGATATCCAAAAGCTCCCTGTCTTCAATCCGGCGGCGGGAAAACTGGTTGGGCTGGCTGTTCGCAGCTCCGGCGATCCTGGGCTTTATCATTTTCGTGTTCGGTCCGATGATTGCCAGTCTGTGGCTGAGTATGACTGATTATAAGGTCGCTTCTACACCGCATTTTGTTGGGCTGGAAAATTATCGTAATCTGTTCAACGGTACAGATGCCTTTTTCTACAAATCATTGGGAGTCACTTTGTATTATGTGATCCTGAGTGTGCCGCTTCAGATTATTGTAGCTTTTTTCCTGGCGATTCTGCTGAATCAGAAGGTGAAAGGACTGACCTTTTTCCGGACAGCCTTTTATCTGCCGACGATCGTGCCGTTGATTGCGTCCTCGATGGTCTGGCTCTGGCTGTTCGATCCGGATATGGGGCTGCTGAATATCATTATGCGAGCGCTTCATCTGCCGGAGAGTCAATGGATCTATAGCGAGACTACTGTTGTACCTACGCTGGTGCTGATGAGCCTGTGGACGGTGGGCGGAACGATGGTCATTTTCCTGGCTGGACTCAAGGACATCCCGGATCATTACTATGAAGCGATAGAGATCGACGGCGGGAATGCCCTGCATAAGCTGTTATATATCACGATTCCGCTGACATCGCCGACTATTTTCTTTAATACAATTATGGGCTTTATCGGTGGGTTCCAGGTATTCGTCCAGCCTTATGTAATGACACAGGGCGGACCGAACAATGGCAGTCTGTTCTATATCTTTTACCTGTTCCGGGAAGCGTTCACGTTCTCCAATATGGGCTATGCCTGTGCGATTGCCTGGGTGCTGTTTATTGTCATTATGCTCTTTACCTTCCTGCTATTCCGTACATCCCAGAAATGGGTCTATTACGAAGGGGAGGGACGCTGATATGACCACATCCGCTTTTCGCTGGCAGCGTGTGCTGCTGTATGCTGTGCTGATTATTGGCTCACTGTTGTGTTTGTTTCCTTTTTACTGGCTCGTACGAAGCTCCATGATGGACTTGGCACAGATTTTTGAAATGCCGCCCAAATGGATTCCCGAGCCCTTCGTCTGGCGCAACTTTATCGAACCGTTCGAGCAGCTTCCTTTTGGACGTTACTTTTTGAATACGCTGATTATCGTAGTGGGTACGCTGATCGGTACGCTGCTATCAAGCACGATTGCTGCCTATAGCTTTTCCCGGATGAAATGGGTCGGTCGGGACAAAGTATTTGCCATCCTGTTGACCAGCATGATGCTGCCATTTGCCGTCACCCTGATTCCGACGTTTATCGGCTGGCAGTCGCTTGGTCTGATCAATTCGTATGCACCGTTGATTGTACCGGCTTTTTTCGGCGGGGGTGTATTTAATATTTTCCTGCTGCGTCAGTTCTATATGACATTGCCACGAGAACTGGATGAAGCGGTATTTGTTGATGGAGGTAATCACTTTACCATTTTCACCCGGATTATTCTGCCATTATCCCGTTCGGCGGTACTGGTGATCGGTTTGTTTACTTTCCTCAATACATGGAATGACTTTATGGGACCGCTCGTATATCTGAATGATGAGAGCAAGTTCACACTGGCCATTGGCCTCCAGCAGTTCCAGGGCATGTACACTGCTCAGTGGGGCGTACTGATGGCTGCTTCCCTGATTATCGTTCTGCCTGCCATTCTGCTGTTCGTGATCTTCCAGCGCTATCTGATTGAAGGGATCGCTCTCACAGGAATTAAGGGATAGGATACAGGCATGAGGGATGTCAGGATCAAAACACGGAGATAGCAAGTCCGGCTGCAAGCTGCCTTATCCCCGATTCCACCCAATTTAACCAATAGATAAAGGAGTTTACACATGGAGAAATCAAAAGAACTGCTGCAAACTGTTAGTCCCAAGGAAGTTCATATTCAGGATGAATTCTGGTCGAGCTATAACAAGCTCGTACGCGAAGTTGTTATTCCCTATCAGTATGATGCACTGCATGATCGTATTGCCGATGCCGAGCCCAGTCACGCGATCAAGAACTTTGAGATTGCTGCCGGTCGGACAGAAGGGGAGTTCCATGGATTCGTATTCCAGGATACCGATGTAGCCAAATGGATTGAGGCTGTCGGCTATTCCCTGATGACCCATCCGGATCCGGAACTTGAACGCATTACCGATGAAGTTATCCAGCTGGTATCCGAAGCACAGGGCGAAGATGGTTATTTAAATACGTACTTTACCATCAAGGAGCCGGACAAACGCTGGACCAATCTGGCAGACTGTCACGAGCTATACACCGCAGGCCATATGATTGAAGCCGGTGTAGCCTATTATCAGGCAACAGGCAAGCGCCAGCTGCTCGATGTGGTATGCCGCCTGGCTGATTACATAGATACGGTATTCGGCCCTGAAGAAGGCAAACTGCACGGTTATGACGGTCATCAGGAGATTGAATTGGCACTGGTGAAGCTGTACCGATTAACCGGAGAAGAGAAGTATCTGCGTCTAAGCCAGTTTTTCATTGATGAGCGTGGCAAGCAACCGAACTTCCTGGAGCAGGAGTGGGAGAATCGGGACCGGATCAATTTCTTTGTCGGCAAAACAGACCGTATTGATCTGGCTTACAGTCAGGCTCATGTACCGGTTCGTGAACAGAAAGTCGCTGTCGGTCATGCCGTGCGTGCAGTCTATATGTATACGGCGATGGCCGATCTGGCCGGACAGACAGGAGACGAGAGTCTCTATGAAGCCTGCAAAACGCTGTGGAATAATATCGTACACAAGCAAATGTATATTACCGGAGGTATTGGATCAACTCATCATGGTGAAGCTTTTACCATTGATTATGATCTGCCGAATGATACCGTCTATTCGGAGACTTGTGCTGCGGTAGGTATGGTCTTCTTCGCCCACCGGATGCTGCAAATTCAGCCAAAAGGGGAGTATGCGGATGTGCTGGAACGTGCATTGTACAATACTGTCACCGGCGGTATGTCCCAGGATGGCAAGCATTACTTCTACGTGAATCCGCTGGAAGTATGGCCAGCTGCCTGTCATCATAATCCCGACAAACACCATGTGAAGCCGGTACGCCAGAAATGGTTTGGCTGCTCATGCTGCCCTCCGAATGTGGCTCGCCTGATCACGTCACTTGGTCAGTACATTTACAGCAGCGATGAGGATACGATCTATACCCATCTGTATGTTGGGACATCGGCGGAACTGCCGGTTGGCGGTCGACATGTTCGGATTCAGCAGGAGACAGGCTATCCATGGAACGGGGCATCCCGCTTTACCTTTACTATGGAACAACCTCAGTCGTTCACACTCGCTCTGCGTCTGCCTGGCTGGTGCAAGCAGGCAGCACTGACGATCAATGGAGAGACAGTACAGTATGCTTCCCTGCTGCGTGATGGTTATGTCTATATCCAGCGTGAATGGTCTGCTGACGATGTAGTAGAGTGGAGTATGGAAATGGATGTACAAATCATCCGCGCCAATCCGAAACTGCGCGCTACCTCAGGCAAAATAGCGCTGCAACGCGGTCCGCTCGTCTATTGTCTGGAGCAAGCGGATAACGGTGAATTGATCGCAGCTCTGCAGATCGAGACCGATCAACCGATGACTGCGCGATTTGACGAAACACTGCTCGGCGGCTGTACCATCATCGAAGGTAGTGCTATTCGCGAACAGGAACAAAATTGGGGCGAATCCCTCTATCAGGATCACGCTCCCGAGCAAACCCGTCAATCTTTCACCGCTATTCCTTACTTCATGTGGGGCAATCGTGGCGAAGGTGATATGACTGTCTGGGTGCGTAAAGCATAGTATTGCCATCATCATAAAGCTTGATTACCAAGCAATATAAACGTTATTCCCTAAGGTTCTATCTCACCCCTGCCTCCCAAGCAGGGGTTTTTGTTTGGAAAGACGAAAATGGTGAGATCTTTTATAAATGAAAACGCTTGCAATTGGAATAAAATGGGTTTATATTGGAATCAGGTATGGTCTCCATACTGCTGATTCAATAGCTAACTGCCGGATAAGGAAGCCCATATCAAAGGAGGAGTTCACCATGGCGATCTCGCATGTTCTTGTCCCTTATGATGGTTCCATGCATTCCCAGAAAGCATTGGAACGTGGAGCAGCGCTTGCCCAGAGCCTGCAAGCCGAACTGGAAATTCTGTATGTGGATTCAGCGACTGTAGATGAGCTGCGTCAACCTCTCATTATGACCTCCAGTGAACTGGAGATTTATTTTGACCATAAAGAAGACGAGATCCGGCGTAATCTGCGTGAGATGATCTCCAAAATTCCTGATGCCCGGACTGTAATTCTGTATGGCAGTGCAGCCAAGGGAATTGTGGAATATGCACAGCAGTCACAACCTGATCTGATCGTCATGGGCAGCCGAGGTCTCAGTACCATGAGTGAGATGGTATTAGGCAGTGTAAGCCGTTATGTTACACAGCGAGCCCAGGCTCCGGTAATGATCGTCAAATAAACAGATCTCTGCTGCTAAAATGAATGTCCGGTCTGTACACTAATAATGTATTGGTAAAGCTCTGCTAAGCCAATAATCTACCAGTACCAAGTAAGATAACTGGTAATTTAATGGAATACCTATATATGTACCGACCGTCTGTCTCGTGGACGGTCTTTTGCTGTATTTATAGGGAAGCATAAGATAAAGGAAGGCTTCCATACAGGATATAGAACAATACAGCAATGTAGATATATTCACAAAAGGAACGTTTGTTCTTATTTTTTTGTCAAAAGTATTGTGTATACGAACATATAAGGTTAAAATAGATATAGCATATTGATTAGGGAGGTATTTCGTTGGCTAAAGCGAAAGTGGCCAAGCGTCCAACACGCGATGAATTTGTTCTGGAAGAAATGGGTAACCAACTCACTGAAGCGTACCGGGAAAAGTCAGAGATCGTTCTAACCGTATGGGGTTGGGAAGACACAGTGCGCGGTCAGATTGTAAATATGGACTCACGTACAGGCAAGGTGCATGTACAGCAGGTCGAAGATTTATACAAGATTCCTTTTATGGATATTATGCAGGTGAACTATCCGAGGGATTAATAAGACGTATATAATATTTTTTATGCGTTTTTCAAAATAAGCTTTGACTTTGAAAAATAAGAAGTAATATACTAGCATAGTCGATTATCGGCTATGCTAGTATTTATTTTAGGAGGATAAATATGCCTTTTGATCAGGAACAGAGTCCTCTGGGACTGTTATTATCCCGAACTTATCTCTTATATCGAAAAAAAGCAGCCCAGCGCCTGCAAACTTATGATATTACTCCTGAACAATTTGGTATATTGCACCAATTGAGCAGACATGGCGGCGTATCTCAGAAAGAACTGGCTCGGGTTCATGAGCGCGATCAGACGAGTATCGGCAAGACCCTGGAACGTCTCGAGAACAAGCAGCTTGTACAGCGGCAGGTCGATCCCAATGATCGTCGTGCAGTTAATGTACATCTAACGACCAAAGGCATGGAACTACTGGAGCAGGTTACTCCGGCTATGCGTGGAATCGAGATGGAGATTAATGAGATGCTGACAGATGAAGGCAGTGACCAATTTATTGAATCCATTAATAAAATATACAAAAATCTATCCGGCTGAATATATAAGCCGGTGATTTTTTGGATAAATACATGCACAACCATTTATCGGCTATGCATTTATTGATATTTAAATTAAGAAGCAGGAGAGGAAGTACAGAATGAACGCTTTAAACACATGCAAGGAATTTCTGAAAATTGTACAAACCAAGATTGGATTGGTATTCGCTATCTTCGTCCCATTGATATTTATACTGATCTGGATGACCGGATATAACGGTGCGACTGAACGAATTGATCAGCTCAAAGTAGGGATTGTTAATGAAGATCAGGCAGCTGGTCAGCCTATTGCAGATGCTATCGGCAAGCAGGCGCCTTACACAATTGTCCCTTACACATCGTTGTCTGAAGCGCAGCAGCAGATGGATAGCGGCGCGCTGATGATGGTCATTGCCATTCCCAAGAACTTCACGGAACAAGCTGCTGTAAAAGGCGACGCCAAGCTCGTGTATTACATTAATCAAGGAAATTCGGACATTGCCAAATCGATTATGGAGAGCTCGACAGCACAGATTTCTGCTTCTGTCGGCAAACAGGTTTTTGCCGATGTAGAGCAGCAGGCAGTTACTACCGAAGTAGTCAAAACGCATGATATTAGCAATTTTGCTATCTCTATGCTGCCGATGATCCTTGGATTTATTACCTATATTGGGGTAATGACAATGAATATCCAGTTAAATCTGTCTTCCATGATGCTTAAGCGCAGTCACAGCAAATGGGATATATTCTGGGGAAGACAGCTACTGCTGCTTGGGGTATCCATTATCGGATCGCTTATTGTTACCGGCGTAGCCATGGTGTTTGCAGATACTGCGGCTTCATTCTGGCAGATGTGGGGATTCCATATTCTTGTCTATATCGCTTGTATTGCCGTTACGCAAATGGGATTCGCCCTCTTTGGCAATGCGGCTCCGCTATTTAATGTGGCGCTAATTCCATTCCAGCTGATGACTGCAGGCAATATTATTCCATCTGCGATGTTGACCCCCTTTTACCGTCATATTGGCAGCTTCCTGCCTGCACCCAATGGTATTCAGGGATATCTGCGCCTGATTTACAGTGGTGCGCCAGTTACTACTTTTGTTATCCACCTGCTGTTGATTGCGATTATTACATGGGGGATTACCGTACTGCGTACAGCATTGATTCGTCCGGCATCCAGCCCGCTGAACCAGCCAGCAGCCAGTCATTAATCCAGAGAGGAGCACTAGAACATGTACACTAATATTCTTGTCCCTTATGATGGCTCCATGCATGCTCAGCGTGCATTGGAACATGCGACTGCTTTTGCTGCAGCGCAGGAGTCCAATATTGAAATCATTTATGTCGATCCTACTGCGTCCGAGCTGCTGGAACAGCCTTTAATGATTCCGACACATGAGCTGGAAGCTTATTTTGAGGAAGAAGAAGAGCAGGTGAGGCAGCAGCTGCGTACCCTGACTGCTTCGATGCCGGATGCCAGTATTCAGATTCTGCAGGGTCATGCCGGTCAGGAAATTGTCAAATATGCGGCCGCACATCAGGTCGAACTCATCATCATTGGTCATCGCGGCTTGGGAACTTTCTCAGAGTTAATGCTGGGAAGCGTCAGTCACTATGTCAGTCAGCATGCCCAGTGTCCGGTACTGATTGTAAAGTAAGCAGCTTAATATCTATAACAACAGAGTACGTAAAAGTATAAGCAAAGCAAGCTGTATAAGATCATATACAGAATGTACGGTTTATCTAAAAGGAATAGTATCTCTAATCAAAACCGGATGTGCCCTTGAAGGCATTTCCGGTTTTTTTGTATGATAATGATTCTGTAATTGCTTCCATATTGCCCTGCTCCCGGATCGGATCTTTATTTACCCTCTGTCTCGACCTGCATCTCCCATCTTTATCTTGTCTTCTTACCTACGCTGCCGATTCAGGCTTCTTACCAGAGCTATTGTATCCAGTATCCATATCCATATCCATAATATTATATATAGTAGTTCGCCATTTTTATAACCTATTTACTTACATATTAGAGGAAGTTTACCAAAAAGGAACGAATCTTATAACGGTACCTTCGAATACGCTTATAATAAAAGGAGGAAATTATGAAAAAAGCCACTCATCCAAGCATCGCCCCAGCTGTATCCGTTCTCTCTGCATCATCCTCACAAGGAATACAGTCAGTTTCTGTTAACCCTGTGAATGTATTTCCTCCAAAAAAGAAATCCGTGAACGCATCCGGACTACTGCGCAAGATAAGTACACTGGCTCTTGCAGGTTGTATGTTCGCGAGTCTGCTGCCTACACTGTCTGCAGCAGATGCTGCCGTCACCAATTACAAATTTGATTTTGGCGGAGGTGCAGTAGAGGCAGGTTATACAGGCGTACGGGCTGAAGATGGATACAACGCCAGCAAAGGTTATGGATTTAATACACCTGCGAATATGCGAAATATATCTGCAGCCGGTAAGGGAGCGGGAAGTGATGCTGTTCAATTTGTAGAGTTTGGTACCAAAAGCAGCAATACTTTTAATGTGGATTTGCCGAATGGATTGTACAAAGTCAAAGCTATGCTCGGTAATACCGGACGTTCCAGCATAGCAGCCGAAGGTGTATATCAGGTGATTAATATGACTGGTAACAATGTCACCGACGAATTCGAGATTCCGATTACGGATGGACAACTGAATCTGCTCGTTACCGAAGGCAAAGTAGGCGGTACATTTACCCTCAGTGTACTGGAGATCACCCAGATATCTACTAATCCGGTCACTCGTCCAACAATCTATGTTGGTGGAGATTCGACAGTATCCAATTATTATCCGCTCGCTACAAGCATTCAGGCGGGATGGGGGCAAATGCTGCAGCAGTATATCAATCCATCAGATTATATAGTACGTAATATGGCCTCTGGTGGACAGATTGCCAGAGGATTCCGTAACGATGGGCAGCTGGAAGCTATTCTTCGTTACATTAAGCCAGGGGATTACTTTATCCTCCAGCTGGGCATCAACGATACCAACCCGAAAAATAACGAAACTGAAGCGGAATTCAAAGAAATTATGCGCAATATGGTCCAGCTTGTCAAATCCAAAGGTGCTACGGTCATTCTGTCTACACCACAGGGGCGCGCTACCGATTTCAACAGTGCAGGTGTTCATAATGCGGAGGGACGCTGGTATCGCCAAGCGACTATAGCTCTGGCTGCTGAAGAAGGCGTGAGGTTGATTGATCTGAATGTGATCAGTTCGGCTTATTTTACCTCAATCGGACCGGCAGCCACACTGGCACTCTATATGGATGGAGATACGCTGCATCCCAATCATGCTGGAGCGCTTGAGCTGGCTCGGCTGCTCACAGAAGAGATGAAGAAACAGGGATTGTATCATTAAATAAGGGAAATAGAGAAGCAGATAAAAGTAAAGGATTGTCCAAATCACAGCCTGAGGATCTGCGCGATATGCGGATTCTCGGGCTTTTTGGCGTAGGATATCTGGATCAATAAAAGGCTGCAATCGAAGAATCTTATACATACTAAAAATAATATAGTATACTATAATAAGTACTAGGTGATCGACATAACATTCGTCTTTGCTAACAGCGAAGCGTTTATTATGTAGAGTGCAGCAGGCATTCCTTTTCATGGAAAGGTCTGTTACGATAGATTCACCGAACAGAGTAAGAAGATGGAGGAATCGTACAATGGCCATGCAGCTTATTGATCCAGCTATTATCCAGCAGCGAATCCATGATCTCCAAGATCAGGATTTGTACATTCATTTGGAGATGACAACAGGCGCTTATGCTTCCCATCTGGACAGCACCAAGCATCCTGCCGCAACTTTTATCAGCAATGCGCTGATCCGCTATACGACCGGTTCCATTTCGGAGAAAGCCCCTCATTTCCGTGTGGGTCTCAAAACCGAGCACGGCTGGGTTTATTCCGAGGGACTGACCCACTATGAAGAGAGTGATTCGGAGCGGCTGATCCTGGCGGGACATGATACCCAGGGCAAGCTGGTCGTCGCTCTGCAACTGAGCAAGGAACCTTTTTAATGAACGAGGAGATGAAACCAATGATGATGACTATTCCTGCCAATTCACGCGTTCTCGTCGTCCTGCCTCATCCGGATGATGAGTGCTATAGCCTGTCGGGTACGCTCGCCAAACATATCGCTGGCGGCGGTCAGGTCACTTATGCCTGCCTGACACTGGGCGAAATGGGACGCAATATGGGGACGCCTCCTTTTACCAATCGTGTAGATCTGCCTCGTATTCGTGAAGGTGAACTGAAAAAGTCTGTCGATGCTATCGGTATACAAGATCTGCGCATGATGGGCTTCCATGACAAAACGATTGAATTTGAAGACAGAAAAGTACTGGATGGTGCCATCCTTGATCTGCTGACCGAGCTTAAGCCTTCAGCAGTTTTCACCTTCTATCCGGGTTACAGTGTCCATCCGGACCATGATGCGACGGGTGCAGCTGTAGTACGTGCTATGGGACGTCTGCCGGAATCGGAACGTCCGCCGCTTTATACGATGGCGTTCTCTCGTAACTGTACGGACGAGATCGGCTTTCCGGATACCGAGAATGATGTAGGTGATTTCCTGCAGAACAAGCTGGATTCGATCCATGCTCACCGTTCCCAGTTCCCTTCACCGGGTGAACTCGGCAAAAGCAAAAAGTTGGATCGTGAACTGCGCGAGCGCTTCAGTCGTGAGCGGTTCTGGACCATCCGCGAATTCCCGAATGCCTGATCATATGGACAAGTCTAAGTAACAGCCTCAGCAGCCTGTATAATCTGGTTATGGGTCTGTTAATAGCCTTTTATTCTATGCGATAATGTACAACTATATAGCCGGATGCCCTGCAATACAGCGGCATCCGGTTTTTTGTCGACTGAGTTACTTAATTCTCTTCTATATTGGGTAAGAGTAAGGTATGAACGATTACCATACGAGGAGGAGATTAAGATGGCAGAGAATCCAATGAAACATCTGAAGATTCCGATGACTACAGTAGGAAGCGGAGATGAGGTAGAACTGCGTCCCGATGTCTACGGTCTGACTTTGCAATTTGTAAATGTTGCGTTTATCGGAATTCCGGGCAGTCTGCGGGAATGGGTATTAGTAGATACAGGACTTCCGCAATCGGCAGACAAAATTGTCAAAGTAGCTAATGAGCGATTCGGTACGGGTGCAAGACCGACAGCGATTATTTTGACACATGGTCATTTTGATCATGCAGGTTCGGCAGTGGAACTGGCCCAGAAATGGGATGTGCCTGTCTATGCGCACCCTATGGAAATGCCTTTCCTGACCGGACAGTCCAAATATCCAAGTTATGATCCGGGCGTAGAGGGTGGACTGAATTCCCGCTTGTCTGCCGTGTTCCCGAATCAGCCGGTTGATTTGCAGCCTTATATTCATAATCTCCCAGCCGATCACAGTGTACCAGGCTTGTCACAGTGGCGCTGGATTCATACGCCTGGACATGCACCGGGTCACGTGTCACTGTTCCGAGAAGAGGATGGTACATTGATCGCAGGGGATGCGTTTATTACTGTAGACCAGGATAAGCTATGGGATAGCATGATCCAGAAGCGTGAACTGTGCGGACCACCAAGATACGCGACGACAGATTGGACGGCTGCCCGTGAGTCGGTCGAACGACTGGCCTCCCTGCGTCCACAGCATGTGCTGACTGGTCATGGCCAGCCGATGATGGGACCGGATCTGACGGAAGGCTTGCCGCGTCTGGCAGCTCATTTTGATGAGTGGGCGAAGCCATCGCACGGTAAATATGTAGATCATCCTACCAATGAAGCACCTGGATTGGGTGATGATCGTGATATGTCGGATGTATAATAGCTTTGCAGTATTATCACATCGTATATAAAACAATTAAGAGCAAAGAGTAAAGAGCAACGTGAGCAATAGGATAAAGGGATACTTCATAATCCAATAATCAAAAAAAGGCTGCCATTTGGCGGCCTTTTATTTTGTGGCAATACGATGTTATTATAACGGTTTTGATTTTGCAGTAGATAACGCTTACAATTTAAGAAGGACAGCCACATAGGGTGGATCATCAAGTCCTATGATCGAGTCTGCCAACTATACATAATTCATAATCAGAGGAGTGTATGATCATGCAAAGAGTATCGTTTGTACTGAATATCCGGCCGGAAGATCATGAAGAGTATATCCGTCGTCATGAAGCCGTGTACCCCGAACTGCTGCAGGCTTTTGGAGAAGTAGGGATTCGGACATACAGCATTTTCCTGCATGGAGGGACATTGTTTGCCTATATGGAAGTGGAAGATTATGAGCAAGCGCAGGCGCAACTGGCAAATCATGAAGCCAATCAGCGCTGGCAGACGTATATGTCCGATTTGCTGATTGTAAATGCAGAAGGAAGCACATCACAAGTAATTCCGGAAGTGTTCCATTATCATTCGTAAAATGTACACAACATAGGAGCAACTTCGTATTTTAAAAAGTTGTATAAGCACCTCCAGCATGTCATCATGGATGTTGGAGGTGTATTTGTGATGAAATATGTTCATTATCAGGTAGAAGGACAGCATCAGCTCGGGATTCAATTGGAAAAGGGGATTCTGCCGCTGCATGTACTGGAAAGTGCTTTGCCAGACGGAATAAGACTTCCGCATACCGTTATGGAACTGCTGGAGACCAAAATGCTTCATACCAGCCTGGAACATCTACTGCATCATCATCTATCCGAGTATGAGAACAGTCTGCTGACAGAAGATCAGGTGCAATGGCTGCCATGTATACCACATCCGGGCAAAATTATCTGTATCGGTCTGAACTATCGCAAACATGCAGCCGAGACGAATATGCCTGAGCCGGAGACACCGGTAGTATTCAGCAAGTTCTCGGATTCAGTCACTGCACATCTGGCCGATATACGTATCCCCGAGTCTGCAAAGCAGCTGGATTATGAAGCAGAACTGTGCATGGTTATTGGACAAATCGCCGAGAATGTGAGCAAGGAAAATGCATTGGATTATGTATTTGGCTACTGTACAGCAAATGACCTGTCTGCTCGTGATCTGCAGATGCGAACAAGTCAATGGCTGCTCGGCAAGACTGGTGCAGGGTTTGCTCCATTGGGACCGTATCTGGTTACTGCTGACGAAGTAGGCAATCCAAATCAGTTGGGCATACGTGCTTACTTGAATGACAGACAAGTTCAGAGCTCGAATACATCGGACATGATTTTTCATTGTGACGAATTGATTCATTATTTATCCCGGCATATGACTCTTCAGCCTGGTGATATTATTCTGACCGGTACACCGGAAGGTGTAATTATGGGTCTGCCCGAGTCAGAACGTCAATGGCTTGAAGCTGGTGACCAGGTGACGATTGAGATCGACAGACTGGGACGACTCACCAATACATTTGTCCGTTAAATAAAAAAACATGCAGTTGATACCGCTCCCATTTCTGCTATATCGCTATAGTTAACAGTGCTTTTACATGCGCTTGGTGACATCGAAGCCCAAACACGTTATTATGGAAGGAGTGGACATAAATAGAGATGAGGTCTGTGGATGAAGGTAAGAGAGTGGCTCAACCATGATGGAATCAGACGAATTATAGTATTATTGATCCTTGTGCTAATCATTTATTCAATGTCTAGCATGATGAATATTATTCTGATGACCCTGCTGCTAACTATATTGATTGGCAGCCTGTATAACGGTGTTATGAAGCTGTTTCGTCGGGTGATTCCTAATGTATCCCCGTTCTTTGTACTGCCGCTAGTCTATATTGTATTGATCGGTGTGATCGGCTGGGGGGTCTATCGCATGGTACCAACGGTCAGCACACAAGTGGTGCAGGTATATGGAATGATACAGGATGTATATATGCATCCGCAGGAGAGCAAGTGGAATCATTATATTGTGGAATTTTTGCGCACACTGAATATTGAACAAGTGCTGGAGAATGTAGGACATTTTATCGGTCCCGGATTTACGGTGCTGCTCAAGATTAGTCAAATCGGTTCGCAGCTATTTATTGCTATGCTGCTAAGTTTGTTCTTTTTGCTGGATCGTTCGCATATCGCACGATTTACAGCTTCTTTTCAGGACAGCAAACTAAGCTGGTTTTTCAAGGAAGTAGGATATTTTGGCAAGATGTTTTTGAATACATTCGGTAAAGTTATCGAAGCCCAGCTGTTGATATCGTTCATCAATACGATTTTGACGATCACGGCGCTATGGTTAATGGGATTCCCGAACCTGATCGGGCTGGCAGTCATTGTATTCGTATTGGGACTGGTGCCGGTAGCAGGCGTATTTATTTCCCTTATCCCGCTTAGCCTGACAGCGCTTAGCGTAGGTGGGATCGAATATGTGCTGTATCTGGTGATTTTGATCCTGATTATTCATGCGATCGAAGCGTATCTGCTCAATCCCAAGCTAATGTCCAGCAAAACAAACCTACCTGTATTTTATACCTTTGTTATTTTGATTTTCTCCGAGCATTTTATAGGTCCTTGGGGACTTATTATCGGTATTCCTCTATTTGTGTTCTTCCTTGATCTGATCGGTGTAAATCGTGGTAACGCTGGTCCGCCGAGAGAAGAGAAATCGGTATCCCGGTTGCCAGAATAATTGCTTGAACAAATAGAATGTTGTCTTATAACAGAAGGCGGTTGTTGTTCCTTTTGTTGTTATCCGACCAAAGAAGCTTTGCCCATGATAATTCGGGAAAGCTTCTTTTTTGTGCTGTATTTTATATGGTAAATGTACTGTAGGAATAGCAAAAAAATGGTATATGAATAAATAAGTTTTTATTTTACAAAATTCATGACTTTTGCATATATTTCCATGGTAAGATATTGCCGTTACATACTATTTCGGTTACAGGGGGCATTTATGGTTACATGGAACGGACTGAGGTCCAAGGGATTAAAAACATTGCTGGCAGTATCGCTGGCATGGCCGCTGCAAATGGCATTTGGCGGAGAGAATATGACGGTTCATGCGGAGACAGCGAGTGATCCGGCGCCTTTTATCAATGCCAAGATTGTAAATGAAAACGCTGGCAAAAAGGTGCTTTTCGATAATACACACGGTCAGACATCCGGTGCAGCAGATTGGGTCATTGATGGTGGATTCTCGGATTTTGCTAATGGACTGGCAAATGACGGCTACGATGTCAAAGAGCTGCGCAAGACCGTATCATTTACATACAGCGATCTGAGCCCTTATGATGTGTTCGTTATTGCTGAACCCAATATTCCTTTTAAAACAAGTGAACAGGCTGCCATGGAGCAGTACGTGGAGAGCGGCGGCAGTATTTTCTTCATCGGCGATCATTACAATGCCGATCGTAACAAAAACCGCTGGGATGGTTCCGAATCGATCAATGGTTATCGCCGCGGAGCATGGGAAGATCCTGCCAAAGGAATGTCCGAGGGTGAGCGTAATTCAGCAGCGATGAAGGATGTAGTCAGTTCGGACTGGCTGTCGGATAACTTCGGTATCCGGTTCCGTTATAACGCGCTCGGGGATATCAATGCGAATAATGTAGTCGCTCCCGATCAGGCATTTGGTATTACGGAAGGGGTTAACAGTGTAGCAATGCATGCAGGCTCTACACTGGCAATTACCGATCCTACCAAAGCCAAAGGTATTGTCTATCTGCCCGAGACCAAAGAAGCCTGGGGTAATGCAGTAGACCAGGGTGTCTATAATGGCGGTGGAGTAGCAGAAGGACCATACGTAGCCGTGTCCAAGCTGGGACAGGGCAAAGCAGCATTTATCGGTGATTCTTCTCCGGTGGAAGATGCTTCGCCAAAATATCTTCGTGAAGAAACAGGCACCAAGAAAACAACTTATGATGGATTCAAAGAAGTAGACGATGCTACGCTACTCGTAAATACAGTAAACTGGTTGTCCACCGACGAGAGCTATACTCGTCTGGATCAGGTGGAAGGTCTGGTGCTGGATCAGCCTACGCCGCAGCTGGCTATCGAGACGCCGCAGACATCTACAGAACCACAGGCAGAACCGTGGTCTGCACCTGCAGCCGGTTACAACTGGTGGGACCCTTCTACATTCAAACCCGGCTCCTATGGAAGTACAGTTAGCGTAACCAATCCGACGTACAGCTTTGTGCATCAAGCCAAGCTACCGAACGCCGAAGAATTCCAGCTGCGTATCGTAGCGGATGATCTGACGCCAAATAGTACGACGACAGGCTTCAGCACAGGTATTTTCGTGACAGGTGGCAGCCAGGTAGCCCAGATCCAGAATGCAGATGGTACTTGGCCTGCTTCCTATGGATACAGCTCCACGTATAGTCTGACCGCAGACAGCAAAGGACATGCGATCAAGGATCTGACCGTACGCATCAAGCCGGGTACTGAAGGTACAGCCAGCCTGCGTCTGCGCCAGAATGGCAGCAACCTGCTGACCAGCTCGGTCAATATTGCGAATGTACCGGCAGAGCCGCTGCCAACAGATGATGGCGGAGTTCAGATTCCTGCATTGACTGATATCAAAAGTGCGCGTAATCAGGCACCGGGAACCGTCGTAACGGTAAAAGGTATCGTGACGTCAACGCCGGGATCATTTGGCGGACAGGCATTCTATATGCAGGATGAGACAGGTGGCATCTACGTCTACCAGAATCAGAGTGGATTTGCACAGGGTGATGTTATTCAGATCACTGCTCCAACGACCGTCTATAACGCTGAACTGGAACTGACAGACCCGATCGCCATTGAAAAGACAGGTACTGCTTCATTGCCTCAACCTACTACTGCAGTAACGGTAGATGCTTACAATCAAGGACAGCTGGTTCAGCTGAAAAATGTAACGGTCAGCAATATTGTCAGTGCAACACCAGCTGGTTCGTTCGAATTTGATGTAACGAGTGATGTATACACAACCAATGCAGTGAAGACACATGTACGGGTCGATGGACGTACTGGCTTGACGCTGGCAGACTTCACTTACCAGTCAGGCGATCAAGTGAATATCAGCGGTATTGCTGCTATCTTCAAAGACAGCTTCCAGCTGAAACCAAGAAGCAGTGCTGATATTACGGCTGCCGAACCGACAGAACCAACTCCGCCAGTCAAAGATCCGCTGGCAACAGGAGTTCCGGGTACTCCTATGCTCTCCGATAATAACGGTCAGGATACAGGACTGCGTGATGGTGATTATCGTATTACGATGAATATGTGGTGGGGCAATAACGGTTCGTCCTACAAATTGTATGAAAATGATCAATTGATCGGGGAAGGGAAGCTGACAGATCAATCTCCAGCTGCCCAGGTATTGACTCAGGATATTCAAGGCAAAGCAAACGGTACGTACACTTATGTACTGGAACTGACGAATAGCTATGGCACCACGAAGAGCCAGCCGCTAAAAGTCGAAGTGAAAGACGCCGTGCCGGGCAAACCGGTACTGGCAAGCAATAATTGGGATGGTGACGGCAGTTACTCCATTACGATGAATCTATGGTGGGGAACCAATGCTTCCGAATATCGTCTGTATGAAAATGGTAAATTAATCGATACTCAATCGCTGAAAGCATCTACGCCACAAGCACAAAATGCTGTCAGTGCCATAACAGATCGGGCACCAGGCGAGTATGTATATACGGCCGAACTGGTAAATGCTGCAGGAACGACACGCAGTGATGAAATAACAGTGCGTGTTGTGCGTTAATTTTGTAGTCGAATTTTAATTTCCAAAAAGTATAAAACAAAAGCCCTGAATCCTGCCAGCACAGATTGCTGCAGAAGATTCAGGGCTTTTTTATGGACACATTCATATGATTATTGGTGAAGACTTGCTAACGAATAAAATAAATACGGCTGAATTACAGTATACAAATTTTTGAGATAAAGGATTGCTATTCGATTTTACTGCCAGTAGGCTGGATCAGGACAGTACAGCGATTAACAGCAGTACCCAACCGGCGAGGAACAGCAGTCCGCCAAGCGGTGTGATCGCTCCCAGCTTGCGTACGCCGCTCAGACTGAGTGCATACAGACTGCCGGAGAACAGAATAATACCTGCAAACAGACACCAGCCTGCAGCTACTGCAAGACTTTGTCCCTGCAGGAAGTTCTGGGCCAACGATCCAATGATCAGCATACCGAGACTATGAGCAATATGATATTGAATACCGGTTTCGTAGATCTTCATCATATCCGGTGAGAGTTTGGCTTTGAGCGCATGAGCGCCGAAGGCTCCAAGCGCTACCGCAAGAAACATCATGATACTGCCGACTACAAGAATGGATTGCAATGTATGTTCCTCCGTCAATAAGATTTAAAATAGCGAGAATGGTGAGTGAAAGGTGCACCGGGCTCCAATCAAAGTTTACGCAGAAAAATATTTTGAATGCTATGATCTGCTTCCTTGCGGAGGATCAGTTGGGCACGCCCCTTGGTCGGGAGAATATTTTCATGCAGATTTTTGGCATTAATCGTCTTCCAGGTATGTTTTGCCGCTTCTTCGGCTTCATCTGCTGTCAGGTGACCAAACCGATTATGGAAATACGAATCCGGATTTTGGAACACCGTCTGGCGCAGCAATTGAAAGCGCTCTACATACCAACGGGCAATATTGGATTCATCTGCATCAATAAAGATGGAGAAATCAAAAAAGTCACTGACAAACAAAGGGGACTGCTTTTTGACCTGCAGCACATTGATACCCTCGACGATCAGAATATCGGGGTTGTTGATAATACTCTCTTCATCAGGAATTCTATCATAGGTCAAATGCGAGTATTTGGGTGCTCTCACATCAGGCTTGCCGGATTTGATATCTCCCATAAACTCCATTAGCCGTTTAATATCATAACTTTCCGGAAATCCTTTTCGGTTCATGATCCCTTTTTCCTCCAGAACCACTTTGGGATAAAGGAATCCGTCAGTCGTAACCAGATCGACTCTGCGGTGGGTATCCCAGCGGGACAACAGAGTCTGCAGCAGGCGGGCTGTTGTACTTTTACCAACGGCTACACTGCCTGCTATACCAATAATAAAAGGCGTTTTACGGGCTTTTTTCTTAAGAAAAGTAGTGGTGAGTTGGTGAAGCTGCTGAGAAGCGCCAACGTACAGATGGATGAGATGGGTTAATGGTAAATAGACCTCTTCCACTTCTTGCAGAGAAACATGCTCATTCAATCCTCTCAGCTGTTCAAGTTCTCGTTCGGTTAATGGTAGTGGGGTATGATGATCTCTCAAGGAAGCCCATTCCTTGCGATCGAACTCGATGTATGGCGAATAACGTTTCATGTGCTCTCACTTTCTGACTTTTTTTATTTCTAGTGTAACAAATTTGGCGCATAAAAACCTCATTTCTTCATAGGAATGAGATAAGGCCATCCAATTTGGGTAAAGATTATAGAAAATTGCTAAATTAATTATCGTTAGTTACAAGTTCGCTAAAGATTTTAGGTATAAGCAGTGTTAATATAGATTACATAGAAATTAGGACTATAGAAATAGATATAAATAGGCAGATACATAACAGGCTGGTGTCTTTGCTTGTGATAGGGGAGGGATAATCTTGACCAAATCCGTTAATCGACATTTTGTTCCGGTTCGCAGCTATTCTCATTTTAGCAATGATAAAAATATAAATAACCTCAATATAGACGATATGGACAGTTATACGGCAGAGCAATTTGCTGACGTATTGGATACACTGGAACTTATGCCGTATCGTAATACCAACGCAGCAGTTGCAGCTGTGCAGAAGGCACTTGTTCTGGTTGAAGAGATGGACAATGAAGAACTAAGCCAGCGGACCCGTTTGATCCAGGCAGATGTAATGGCGAGGCAGGGCAAAGTAGCAGAAGCCGGACGGATTATGTTCCATATTCATCAGTGGGCAGAGGAGCATCGGCATCCTCACATTCTCGCACGCAGCCAGCGTTTGATTGCCGGATTTTATCGGCGGATTGGAGATAATGAGAGCGCTCTTCAGCATGCGATAGCCGGTCTGCGCGAACTGCCGGATACAGCTCCGCCGTCTACACGGGCGGATCATCTGATGATGCTCGCACTGACACTTGATGAAGTAGGTGCTTATGAAGATTCGGAGCGCCGCTTCCAGGAAGTACTGATGCTGGCTACTCTGATGGATGATACCCAGCTGCTCATGTTCGCGCTCAATAACATGGCTTATACCCGCTATGAAATGGGACAAGCCGAAGAAGCTTATCGGCTAGTGAATAAGCTTCGTGATCTCGCCAAACGTAAACATGTAGAGTTGGGTGCTTCCCAACTCGATACAATTGCACAGGTCGAGATTCTGCTCGGTCATCCGGCCCAGGCGGAACAAACGCTGGCTCCGGTTATTAATGATCCGCTTAGCCGCAAACTGGGTGATCTGATGGTACTTCCGGAATGTCTGCTTACTGCTGCCGAAGCGCAGCGGCTTCAGGGTAAATTGACACAGGCACAATCAACATTGGATGAAGCCAGACATCTATGCCATGAGCACGGTCTGCCAGGATTGATGGTACGTGCCCGGCTGCAGCAGTCCGAACTGTTTGCAGCAGCAGGGGATTACCGCAGTGCCTATGAGGAGCATAAGCGTTATCACGAGGCAGGGGAGAAACTGCGTTCTACCGAGAGAGAAGCACGTGCACGTATTATGCAGATTACATTTGATGCAGAAGAGGCACGCCGGGACAGTGAGTTGTTCCGTGAGCTTGCTCTGCGTGATCCGTTAACCGGACTTCATAATCGCAGGTATATCGAACCTTATATCGATGAGCTGCTGGAAGATTCCTTTGCACAAGGGCAGTCGGTAACGGCAATTTTGATAGATCTGGATCATTTCAAGACGATTAATGATACATTGTCTCATCAGGTAGGGGATACGGTGCTGGTGCATCTGGCCAAGATTCTGTCGCTTACGGTGCCGCCTTCCTCAGCGCTGGCCAGGATCGGTGGCGAAGAATTTCTGGCAATTCTGCCGGATACCAATGCAGTACAGGGACTTCAGCAGGCAGACCGTTTACGACAGGCAATCCATTCTGCAGATTGGAGCACTATCACGGGGACTTTACCGGTTACAGCAAGTCTCGGTGTAAGTACAATGGCTGGTGTTGCCATTAACAGAACGGAACTGCTGGCGATTGCGGATCATCGTCTGTATGAAGCCAAGCATTCAGGTCGCAACCGTGTCGTCGGAGATTCCCTGTAAAGTAAGAGATTGACTGGCATTTTAGCTGGAAAAGGCGGATAATAGTATATTGAACCTCTACTATTTCCAAGAAGGAGGCATATCTATGTCTGATCAATATTCATCATCTCGGGAGGCAACTCCTGATCATATAACACTGTCGGTGCTCGATCTGGCACCGGTCAATGCAGGTGCGACTGCATCTGATGCGCTACGTAACAGTCTGGATCTCGCCCAACATGCCGAAAAATGGGGATATAACCGCTATTGGGTAGCCGAACATCACAATATGCCGGGAATTGCGAGTTCAGCGACATCCGTTGTTATCGGCTATCTGGCTGGTGGGACTTCCACGATTCGTGTAGGCTCCGGCGGAATTATGCTGCCGAACCACGCCCCGCTCGTCATTGCCGAGCAGTTTGGCACACTGGAGTCGCTGTATCCCGGACGAATCGATCTTGGACTCGGACGAGCTCCAGGCAGTGATCGCCGTACGACACAGGCTCTGCGCCGGGATATTAACAGTGGAGAAGATTTCCCTGAGCTATTGGATGAACTGAGTCGTTTCTTCGATGCTTCCTCCACTTCATACCATGCGCCGGTGCGTGCTGTGCCGGGCGAAGGATTATCTATTCCGATCTGGCTGCTGGGCTCCAGTGATTTTAGTGCCAGACTGGCTGCTCAGAAAGGTCTGCCATTTGCATTTGCTGGACACTTCTCGCCGGATTATACACAGCGTGCACTGCGTATCTATCGTGAATATTTTACGCCATCGGATGTATTGAAAGAACCGTATGCGATGCTTGGTGTAAATGCAATTGCAGCGGATACAGATGAAGAAGCCGAATGGCTCAGCACTACGATGCAGCAGCAGTTCCTGAATATTATTCGTGGTCGTACCGGCCAGATTCAACCACCTGCAGATATGACCGGCAAATGGTCGGAGTATGAACAGGCTGCTGTCGAGAAACAGCTTCGTTCTACCATCAAGGGTGGACCGGAGACGATCAAAAAGGGTCTGCAGCAGTATGTAGCAGATACCGGGGTTAATGAGCTGATTATTACCAGCATGATTTATGATCATTCGGCTCGTCTGCGTTCCTACGAGATCATTAGTGAAGCTGCAGGGATTCGCAAACCCATGCAATCCCATTCCTGAGGCATTACCGCCTGATCGGTTGAATGGATAAATATCACACTTTCATTAACTACTTTATCATCACATTTCTATTCATAAATCCTTATAGAACCCGGTATTGCGAATTATAGGCAATATCGGGTTTTTGGTATGTTGTTTTCCTGGGTCGATTGGATATCTGTTATACCGGTTGTTATAATTGGGGTTCATGTTGTATAGCTGCGGGTATAAGACCCCATACCTGTCCAACCATTGTCAAACTGCCGGATGCTTTGTTGTATCCTGCGGATTATATAGGATTTCCCTCTCCAGCATCGTACAAAAAAAGACCGCTTTGATCAGGGTCCTCTTTGTGAAGGGAGTGTAGAGTGTGACCAAGAGGGATGCTTATTTCGATAACGTCAAATTTCTGCTTATTCTGCTGGTCGTCATCGGTCATCTGGTCGAGCCTTTATATGATGATCCGCTGCTGCGGCCGCTGTATTTATTCATTTACTCTTTTCATATTCCGATGTTTGTTCTGGTATCCGGCTATTTTGCCAAAAATATCGGTACCGGTGATTACCTGAACAAGGTGATCAGCAGGCTGGTTATTCCGTATCTGGCATTTGAGACACTGTATTCGTTATTTGATTACTGGATTTATGATCGGAATGAGCTCGTATTTTCCTACTTTACTCCCTATTGGCTGATGTGGTTTTTCTTCAGCATGATCTTGTGGAAAGTAGCTATGCCTTACATTATTCGTATCCGATATGCACTGCCTATTGCGATAGCGGTAGCTCTACTTGCCGGCTATGCCAATGATGCACAGTACTATGCCAGTGTCTCGCGTACGATAGTATTTTTCCCGTTTTTCCTGATTGGTTATTATCTGGATAAGTCGATGATTAGCAGACTCCATACCCGAGTAATGCGGATTGTCTCGGCGGTTGCACTGGGAGTATCCTTTGCCATGATCGTGTTCTATTCACAGCTGTATCGCAAGGAATGGTTCTATGGCAGCTTTTCCTATGAGTCGCTCGGACATAACGAATGGAGTGCAGGTATATACCGTATCGGTGTCTATGCACTGGCGATAGTAGTCGGTGGAGCAGTACTGAGCCTGGTTCCCCGTCGCAATCTTCCGGTTGTATCGGGAATGGGGATGAATACTCTGTACACGTATCTGCTGCATGGATTTATTGTAATGGCCCTGACAGCAGGTGGCTTGTATGATATTCTGGATTCTGCTGCCAGCAAGTGGCTGCTGATTCCTATGGGTATCGCTATAACTGTTATTCTGTCGCTGAGTAGTATTCGCACCTGGCTGCGCTGGCTGATCGAACCGCGCGCACGTCGAATATTCAAGCGTCATCCTGGCCGTTCCGGTCGGGAAGGACAGACCGAACACGGATAAACCAATTCACATTCATGTTTACGTGTCAGCACTCCATTGCAGGCAAGAGGGGCAGTTTGTTCCAGTTATTCGAGAACAAATGATACAGTCGCCAATCTGAGAATTGAACAAGAAAATCAGTATTTGGTTCATTTTATCGGAATGAACGAATGGGTTATAATCATAGAGGCAGTCATCATACACACAGGAGGAACAATAGTCATGCAAAATCTGCAATCAACTGTTCAGTTATCCAATGGTGTTCAAATGCCATGGTTTGGACTGGGCGTATACAAAGTAGAAAATGGTGATGAGGTCGTAAGCTCGGTTAAATGGGCGATCGAAGCCGGTTACCGCAGTATTGATACAGCGGCACTCTATCAGAATGAAGATGGAGTAGGTCAGGCAATCCGTGAATCGGGTGTATCTCGTGAAGAACTGTTTATAACTACCAAGGTATGGAATTCGGATCAGGGATATGAGAGCACGCTGCAAGCTTTTGAACAGAGTCTGAACAAGCTGGGACTCGAATATGTAGATCTGTATCTGGTACACTGGCCGGTCAAAGGCAAATACAAAGACACCTGGAGAGCGCTGGAGAAGCTGCATGAAGACGGCAAAGTTCGTGCGATTGGCGTATCGAATTTCCAGGTTCATCATCTGGAAGATCTGCTGGCAGATGCCAAAGTTCGACCGGTAGTCAATCAGGTAGAGCTGCATCCGCTGCTCAGTCAGGTGGAACTGCGTAATTACTGCAAAGAGCAGGGAATTCAGATCGAAGCATGGGCACCACTGGCTCAGGGAAGATTGCTGGATAATCCGGTTCTGCAGGAAATTGGCGAGAAATATGGCAAGTCGATCGCTCAGGTGCTGCTGCGCTGGGATCTGCAAAGTGGCATCGTCACAATTCCCAAATCGATCAAGCAGGAACGGATTGTGCAAAATGCTGATATCTTTGATTTTGAACTATCTGCAGAAGATATGCAGCAAATCGATGATTTGAACCAGAACCAGCGCTTTGGAGCCGATCCGGATAATTTTAATTTCTAACAGGGTGGATGTGTACTGGTAAGATGGTACATTTCATTAAATATATAATCGCAAAAAAAGACCGTTACACGCTGAGTGTACGGTCTTTTTTGTGATAACAGGATTAAATTTTGAACTGATTGACCACTGTCTCCAGAGAGGTGGACATTTCTTTGAGTTGTTCGGTCGTTGCTGTCATCTGCATAAGGGAAGAGGTCTGTGCTTCGGTCATTGAAGAGACTTCTTCGGTAAAAGCAGCAGTTTCTTCCGTAATACGCGTAATCTCCTGCAGAGCTGAACCAACAGACTGGGTACCTTTTGACATTTGCTCTACGGAAGCAGCTACATCGGTAATCTGTGCGTTCAATGAATCGATCTGTGCCACAATCGTACCAAAAGTATCGCCTGCTTCATTAAGCGAAGCTACGCCTTCCTCCACATTGCTGGCGCTGTCGGTAACCAGGTGTACAATGCTTTGAATACCGGTTGTCATCGAATTGATAATCACACTGATTTCTTTGGTAGAACGGGAAGACTGATCAGCCAGTTTACGAATCTCATCCGCAACAACGCTGAATCCGAGACCGTGTTCACCGGCTCTTGCTGCTTCAATAGCAGCATTGAGTGCGAGCAGGTTGGTCTGATTGGATGTCTCGGAGATATAACCGGTAATAGACAGAATTTCGCGTGATCGATCTGCCAATTCGCGTACACTGCTTTGAATTTCTTTGAAAGCATGTGCCATTCCCTCTACACTGCTTACACTGCGATGAATTTTATCTTCGCCGACAGAAGCCAGATCCTTGGTCGTGCGGGCTAGGCCAGCTACTTCGTTGGTTGTACCTGCGACTACATCGAGACCGGCAATAGACTGTTCCATAACAGCAGAGATATCTTCTGTACGGGATACCTGATTTTCGGCTCCCTCGGATACTCTTTGAATAGATTGAGCTACTTCAGCTGCAGAACGTGAATTCTCCAGAGCCCCTTTTTCCAGCTGAATAGATGCTTCAGCCAGCTGCATAGTGTTGCCTTTAATTTCACCGATAATCTGTTGTAGACTACTAAGGAGCGCATTCGTGGCAGCACCCAGATCTTTCATTTCATCCTTGCTTGTGACTTCGATTCGGCGTGTCAGATCTCCGCCCGAGGAAGCAATATCATCAATTGTTGCTGTAACAGCTTTGACGTTTTTGCTGATTCTGCGGGAAATGATTGTACCGATAACCATAGCCAGCAGTGTAACACCAGCAAGCAGAGAATAGAGCAGAATCTTCAGATTCACATTGCTGGTATGAATGCCTTCTACACGCTTGATCGTTAACTGGGTTTCTGTATCCAGGAAAGTATTCAACTGTTGGCGGAAAGCATCCATATCGGTTTTACCGGGATCAGTTGCAAAGAATTGATTCAAAGCAGCTGTATTATTGGCACGCTTAAGCTCGATAACCGGCTCACCTGCTACACTAATCCAGTTTTCAATCCGTGCTTTGAGAGCCTCCAGATTTTTCTGTTGAGTCGGGTTATCTGCGAGCAGCGGATAAAGAGAATTATAATTTTTCACCCATTTGGTTTTACCATCATTATAGGGAGCCAAATAGCCATCTTCGCCTGTAATTACGAAGCCGCGCTGTCCTGTCTCCATATCTACAACATTCAGCTTCATCTGATTGGCTAAATCATGTACCTGCATATCGTGACTGGCCACAAAAGTCATACTGTCTTCCAGCTCATTGATCCGTGAGTGCACGATCACGATCGTCGCTGCAAAGCAAAGTACAATAATAATATAGCCCAAAAGAATTTTGTTCATAATGTTCATTTTCACAGTCCACCTCTGTTTATAAGATTAGATAATATGGGCATCATAAACATTATATCGGACTCCTTTTTTTGGATATATATCATCCTTTAGAACTAATTTACATATATACGCAATTAAATACAAGTCACATATCGTGTAGGATTTGTAAAAAATTCAAATTTATACATAAAATATATTTTGTCATTAGCTGCTCTCTCTTCATTGAATTGAGAAGCAGCAAAGACAGAGCCAAAGGTCTGCCTTTTGGCTTGATCTTCCTGCCAAGATATGATTAACTGCTTCATACATACCTATTACATTTCAACACCTGAAAAATGGTGAACAATAGACTGGAGGGAATGTCCATGAGTGCAATCAATATTCAGACTGTCTCGGCCCATGATCCTTTGTATCAACAATCCCTGGAGCTGAGAAACAGAGTACTGCGCGAGCCGCTTGGTATGAGTCTGTGGGATGAGAAACTGGAGGGGGAAGAGTATGCGACTCATCTTATTGCCCTTTATGAAGGAAAGGTAGTCGGTGTATTGCTGTTAAAACCAATCGATTCGCGTACCTTGCAAATGAAGCAGGTGGCGGTAGATGAGGCGCTGCGTGGACAAAATATCGGGCGAAAGCTGGTTCACTATGCCGAGCAGACTGCCCGTGAACAGGGTTACCAGGATATCATGCTGCATGCCCGGCAGGTTGCCATTTCCTTTTATGAGAAGCTGGCCTATCAGATTACAGGAGAGCCTTTTACCGAGATTGGTATTCCGCATCGTATTATGGTGAAAGATCTGTATAACGAGCAGCAGGTTTGATATCTTGTCTCGGCTGTTTGCTATAAGGCATAATAGTCCCAGTGAGTACTTATATAATCGTATCCGGAGAGGAAACCCATACCATGAAAACACTCTATTATGATTCATCCTATACAACCAGCTGGGACACGACAATTACCGATATTTATGAATACAAAGGTCATTATTATGTCTGCCTCGCAGAGACAGCCTTTTATCCGGAAGGTGGGGGACAGCCCTGCGATACGGGGACAATCGGCAGTGTGCAGGTACTTGATGTACAGCGACGGGAAGAGCAGGT
The DNA here is from genome assembly GCF_000971985.1 of Paenibacillus dauci. GTDB lineage: Bacteria > Bacillota > Bacilli > Paenibacillales > Paenibacillaceae > Saccharibacillus > Saccharibacillus dauci. The sequence goes on from NZ_LAQQ01000001.1 coordinate 125,885, forward strand.
TGTTCACCAGGTAGAGCAGCTTGACGGCTTGGAGATTAATGCTGGTGTGCACTGTGATATCGACTGGAAGCGCCGATTCGATCATATGCAGCAACATACCGGACAGCATCTGCTGTCTGCGATCTGTCTGAAGGAACTGAATGCAGAGACACTGAGCTTTCATATGGGGGAAGACTATGCCACCATTGATATTAATTGTTCTGCCCTTTCTGGCGCAGAAATGATGGAACTTGAGCAGCGGGTCAATGAATATATTTATCGCAATCTGCCCGTACATGGTTACTTTATTAATCAAGAAGAGCTTGCGCGGCTGACATTGGTAAAGATGCCCAAGGTGACAGAGAATATTCGTATTGTTGAAATTGAAGGTGTTGAACATAATGCCTGCGGTGGTACCCATGTTGCTCGTACTGGCGAACTGGGTATACTCAAACTGTACCGTGCAGAGAAGCAAAAAGCACATACCCGTTTGTACTTTAAATATGGCTATCGTGCGCTCGCGGATTACCAGGAAGCACTTGCTAAACTTGATGTATTTACCAATCGGTTCAATACAGGGCGCAAAGATGTAGTAGAGCGTTTCCATAAATGGGAAGAAGAGCAGCAGGGACTCAAAGCAGAGATCGAACAGTTGCGTCGCGAAAATGACCGGTATTTGGCAGAGCAGCTGATTAGCGAGGCAGAAGTAGCCCATTCATCAGTACTGACGCATATATTTGACCATAAATCCTCGCAGGATCTACAGCGTATTGCGAGTGAGCTGCTGATGCGGCAGCAGCGCCATGTATTGCTGGCTACCAAACAGGACCGTAAAATTCTGCTTGCACGCCATGAAGAGAGCGAACTGCGTTGCGGCGCTTTTTTCAAAGAACATCTGGCTTCTTTTGGTGGTAAAGGCGGCGGTAATGACCAGTCTGCACAGGGCGGATTTACGAATGAAGAAGACCTGCTGGGATTTTATGAGTATGCGTCTGTTCAGCTTTCCCAATAATGAGCGGGATTATGATCATGCTATCTTACTGTTATTAGACTGCATGATAGGCGGTGTCGTTAGCATAATGGAAAGGGGAGGGAAAAGATGAAGCATCCATCACTCGGCCTTGCTCGTAACGAAGTACGTCTCGTTCCACATCATCCCGGCTGGGCTGAGGAATTCCAGCGAATGAGGCAGAGGATCCATACTGCTATTCCACAACTGGAGGAGCAGTCGATCCAGCATATTGGCAGCACAGCTATTCAGGATATTCAGTCTAAGCCGATTCTGGATATTGCAATAGGGGTGATACAGCTGGAGACGGAAGCAAGTGAGTATGAAGCTGCACTGCGAAGTATCGGATTTTATCGATTGAAGGTAGAGCGTCCGGACGAGATTGTGTTTGCCCGCTTTCGGGATTCTTCGTTTGAGATCAAAACGCATTTTATTCATATGCTTCCGTATGATAGCGAACACTGGAGAGATATGCTATTTTTCAGGGATTATATGAATACCCATGCAGCTGCTCGTCAAGAGTATGAGGCTGTTAAAAAAGCATTTACTGGACAGAACGCGGAAGGCATTCAGGAGTACACGGCTCATAAGGAAGCTTATATCCAGCATATATTTCAGTTGAGAAACGCAGAGTAGTAACAGGTCAGCGTGCTTAAAAGACAAGGTTTAAAAGGCATGTTTCCGTCGAATAATCTGCAGTAAGTACCAGGATACCCTATATCAGGTTCAGAAAAGTGTTTATTCAAAAAGACAAACAGTAAACAGCACTATCAGCATGAATAAAAGTACCAAATGTACAGGAGCCCAGCAAAATGTACAGGTAGTTCGGCATCAAGTCAGGCTGCCTGTACGAAATGATAGTGACTCTGCAGCTTATTTATTCTATAATTTAACAGAAAATACATAAAAGAGAAATGAGGAAAGAAATTAATGAAAGCTATTTTCGAAAAGGTGGCTGGGCTTCTGCTAACGGCCTGCTTGGGGTTATCACTCCTGCCATTTACTATCCATGCAAGCCCGGCTACACCAGAACAATTGCAGAAAATCGTCGAATCTACCGCATCCGTGCAGGTCAGCTGTCTACCAGTTAAGCATGCTTCCCCATGCATATCCCGTACTTATACAGACGGGATGATTATAGAAATCTTCCAGCAGGCTATTGTTAGAAGTACAGATCTGGAAGGACAGCTGAATTATACAGCAGAATATGAAATTACGGTCCACAAAAAGGACGGAAGCAAAGAGAAATATATGCTTGCACTCGGTAACGAGAAAGGTACATCTGCCTTGATTGTATCGAACAAAAACGGCCAATCTCACGGTTATGAGACAACAGTAGAGTATGCGGATATTCTGCGGAATTTTTTTGCTCCCAAATCAGAACTGACTTTTACTAGTGACCGGCTTGTAGTCAAGCATGGTTCCACTTCATTGGATCTTCAGTATGGGGGAAGCACATGGACAGGGATCGGGTCTGATGGTAACGAAGTAACTCTAGCGGGTAGCGGATTCGACCCGCAGACAGTAAATGCAGCAATGAAAAAAGCTGCCCCGAAGCTGCCCAAGTCATCTATGTTGTCGATTACGACAGCCGGCAAGCCGACCAAAGTAACACTGTCTCTGAAAAAAGGTCGGAACTATGCAGAACGCAAAATAACCAACGGCCAATATAAACTGCCCGCCCAGCCCGGATATTACATCTATAACATAAGCGCGCAATGGGACAAAGACCACGAAGTTGATTATGAATTTAGCGTTTATGTAAAATAATTTAGTACTACAGATATCTCGTTACTAATAGCTAATAATGAAATATATTGGAATAAAAGCACTTCATATCGGTTTGTGGTAAAGCCTAACGTAGGTATACGACAAACTGGTAGAAGTGCTTTTTATTATGGACTGATGATTATTAAAGGAAAAAAGATCTTTAACTTATGCAAATAAAACTTTTAAAAGTGGATTTTAAATAATACGCTCAAACGCAAGATATCAAGAATAGTCAATAAAAACCGAATAAAATAAATTGAGAAATTTTTAAAGCAGTGCAAAATTAGCTTTAATAAGTGATCATTTGGAAGAGGACTTAAAGTTCAATAGATTTTAAAATTCCAACCATTCACCCTACTAAAATGATAATTTCAATATATGAAAAATTCATAATAGTAATATGAAAACTACTTAGATACTACTCCATAACAGAACACTCATCAGAATCTATCAACAAAGAAAGAAAAAAGAAGATCAGTAACCATATCCCCACCTTAAAAACAAAAAAAATCGAAAAAAATCATATCCAGCTATCTTAATCCATACCTATTTACAATAAAACATCCTCCAATCTCAATCATCAGTAGAACTGATAACACCTATAAGGCATTCTAATTGACCCGTTTCGTACACTATGATAAGTTCAAAGGAGTAAAATTAATCTGAGCACTATACTAGGGATTAGCATATTGTCATGCTAAATGATGGGGTGGATATCGTTGGAACTTCAAGTAACTAATAGTCCTTTTACACCAGAGCAAGCTGAACTACTGAACCGATTGCTGCCTACACTGACAGATACCCAGCGAATCTGGCTGAGCGGATATCTGACAGCGAGCATTCAGACAGGTGGGAATACCGGGACAAATGCTCCAGTACCGGCAGCAGATACAACCGTAAATGTAGAAGCGGCCCCTGCTGTATCCAAAGAAGTCACTGTACTATTTGGTTCACAGACAGGTAATGCCCAGGGATTATCCAAAAAGCTGGCACAGCAGCTGACTTCCCAGGGATTTGACGTAACGCTCTCGTCCATGGGCGATTACAAACCAAACAATCTCAAAAAGGTCCAAAACCTGCTGGTTCTCGTAAGCACGCAGGGAGAAGGCGATCCGCCAGATAATGCTATTCCTTTCTACGAATTCCTGCACAGCAAACGTGCACCACAGCTGGCAGATGCCAAATATGCTGTTCTTGGTCTGGGCGACACCTCGTATGAGTTTTTCTGTCAGACCGCCAAGGATTTTGATAAGCGTCTGGAAGAATTGGGCGCAGAACGAATCGTATCGCGTGCCGACTGCGATGTCGATTTTGAAGAGCAAGCTACTGAATGGATTGATCAGGTACTGTCCGCTCTGGGACAAGCCCAATCTTCAGCGACAGCGGCGGGAGCAGCAGCTGTATCTGGAACAACAGACACGACTGAAGCCGCCGCCGAGTCACCTTATTCCCGTACCCGTCCATTCCCGGCAGAAGTACTGGAGAATCTCAACCTGAATGGACGCGGCTCCAGTCGGGAGACTCGCCATGTTGAATTATCTCTTGAAGGATCGGGTCTTCAGTATGAGCCCGGCGACAGTCTGGGTGTCTACCCGGAGAATCATCCGCTGCTCGTTGACGAATTGATTCAGGCGATGGATTGGGACGGCAATGAATCGATCGTTATCAATAAAAATGGTGATCATCTGAGTGTACGGGATGCGCTACTGCGTCACTATGAGATCAGCGTACTAACCAAACCGCTGCTCGAAAAAGTAGCCGGACTCGCTGATCATGAACAGCTGTACGATCTGCTCGAAGAAGGTCGCGAGCAGGATCTGCGTAACTATATGTATGGACGCGATCTGCTGGATCTGGTTCAGGATTATAGCCTGAAAGGTATTCCGGCGGATGAGTTCCTGTCCCTGCTGCGTAAAATGCCTTCGCGTCTATATTCCATTTCCAGCAGTATGCAGGCTGCACCGGATGAAGTGCATCTGACCGTACGCAAAGTGGAATATGAACAGCACGGTCGTCAGCGTTATGGCGTATGCTCTGTCCATCTGGCTGAACGTCTGGAGGCAGGAGATACGTTGCCGGTGTACATTCAGCATAACGAGAATTTCAAGCTGCCTCATGATGCTTCCACACCGATTATTATGATCGGACCGGGTACCGGAGTAGCGCCGTTCCGTGCTTTTATGATGGAACGCGAAGAGACCGGAGCAGAAGGTAAGAGCTGGTTGTTCTTTGGGGATCAGCGCTTTGCGACCGATTTCCTGTATCAGACCGAATGGCAGCGCTGGCTGAAAGATGGAATATTAACACGTATGGATGTAGCCTTTTCCCGGGATACCGATCAGAAGGTCTATGTTCAGCATCGTATGATGGAGAGAAGCCGTGAGCTGTATGAATGGATTCAGGAGGGTGCGATCGTCTATGTCTGTGGCGACGAGAAGAACATGGCGAACGATGTGCATCTGACCCTGGAGAAGATTCTCGTTCAGGAAGGTAACCTGAGCCAGGAAGCAGCGGCTGAATATATGAGTAATATGTTGCAGCAAAAACGTTATCAGCGGGATGTATATTAATGGGGAATCCCGGCGATTACGAGAGGAGAACACAAAATGGTCCAGTATGAAAAGTATCCGCCGCATGATGCTCCGCACAGTGATGTAGAGGACATCAAGCGTAATAGTCAATATCTGCGAGGCAGTCTCGAAGAGACGTTGAAAGATCCGATTACCGGTTCCATCCCTGAAGATGATAACCGCTTAATGAAGCATCACGGCAGCTATATGCAGGATGATCGTGATCTGCGCAACGAACGGAAAAAGCAAAAGCTGGAGCCAGCTTATCAGTTCATGCTGCGTGTACGTGCTTCCGGCGGTATCGTGACTCCGGCCCAGTGGCTGATGATGGACGATATCTCTCATAAATACGGTAATAATACGATTCGTCTGACAACCCGTCAGTCTTTCCAGCTGCATGGCGTACTCAAATGGAATCTGAAAAACACTATCCGTGAAGTCAATGATGCGCTGCTGAGTACCCTTGCAGCCTGTGGTGACGTAAACCGTAACGTAATGTGCAACACCAATCCGGATCAATCGGCAGTACATGCACAGGTCTATGACTGGGCCTGCAAAGTAAGTACACATCTCGATCCACGTACCCGCGCTTATCACGAAATCTGGCTGGACGAAGAAAAAGTCATCGACAGCCGTGATGGTGTAGAACAGGAACCGATCTATGGAGCAGTTTACCTGCCCCGCAAATTCAAGATCGGAATCGCTGTTCCTCCTTCCAATGATGTTGATGTATTTTCCCAGGATCTGGGCTTCATCGCTATCGTAGAGAACGGCCTGCTCCAGGGATTCAACGTAGCCGTAGGCGGCGGTATGGGTATGACCCATGGGGATGACAAGACATATCCACAGGTATCCAAAGTCATCGGCTTTATTACACCGGAACAAATGATTGATGTCGCCGAGAAAGTCGTGACGATCCAGCGTGATTACGGCGACCGTGCGGTGCGCAAACATGCCCGCTTCAAATATACCATTGATGATCGCGGACTGGACTGGCTCGTTGCCGAGCTTCATGAGCGTCTTGGCTGGCAGCTGCAGAAAGCCCGTCCGTTCCAATTTGATCATAATGGGGATCGCTATGGCTGGGTAAAAGGAGTCGATGGCAAATGGCTACTCACCCTGTTTATCGAGAATGGACGTATTATGGATGATGGGGATTACCAGCTAATGACCGGTCTTCGTGAGATCGCCAAAGTGCATACCGGTGATTTCCGACTGACACCGAACCAGAATCTGATCATCGGTGGAGTAACCAGTGCGAAGAAGAAAACCATTGAAGCGCTGATTGCCCGTTATCATCTGACTGATGGATTGCATTACTCGGCGCTACGCCGCAATTCCATGGCTTGTGTAGCACTGCCAACCTGCGGAATGGCTATGGCTGAGGCCGAGCGTTATCTGCCAGAACTGATGACCAAGCTGGAGAACCAGCTGGATGCAGTCGGTCTGCGCAACGAAGACATTGTGATCCGTATGACGGGCTGTCCGAATGGATGTGCACGTCCAGCGCTTGCCGAGCTTTCCTTTATCGGCAAAGCACCGGGACGCTACAATATGTATCTCGGAGGCAGCTTTGACGGCAGCCGTCTGAACAAGATGTACAAGGAAAATATTAATGAGGATGAGATTCTGTCCACCCTGCAGCCGATCTTTGGCCGCTATGCAGCAGAGCGTAACGAAGGCGAACATTTTGGAGACTTTGTAATCCGTGCCGGTTATGTGGATGCTGTCTATGATGGACGTCAATTCCACGCCTGAGTATCTCTGACAGCAGATAATTCAAGTTGGTTTTATCAAGCAGCTATATTCAACAAAGAACCCGTGTCTATGCAGACATCGGGTTTTTTGGATATAGTCTTAAATATGCGCATGTACTGCATATACGGTTACAACCGGACATGATGATAGAACGGCTAAACGCTAAAGGTGAATTTGAGAAATAAAAGTATTAGCGCATTTTCAAAATTTACTTTAGAATTAAAAAAACAACTAATTGACGAATTTGGTGAATACAATGGAACATAAAGAAGAACTTCAGGTTAATATGGTGCTGGATATTTTTCGTATCTCTAATCTTTTTTCACGTATGGGAGGAGAGTTGACGACAACGGTTGGTCTGACCAGTATCCAGCAATGGATGCTTCTCTCTTCAATATCCAAACAAGAGAAAGTAGCCATCAAAGAATTGCGCGGCGATACACTGGTGACCAAGCAGAATGTCTCCAGTATGGTAGACCGTCTAAAACAAGCTGGATATGTATCCACTTCTGCCGATCCAACGGATCGACGAATTACGCGAGTAAGTTTAACCGCAGAAGGCAAAAAGGTTATCAGAGAACTGGAGCCTCTTACAACAGCAATAAATAACCAGATCTTTGAAGTATTTGATGTTGAAGAATTGATTACATTCTCTTCTTTACTGCAGCGGTTAACTGCACAACTCACACAAAAGGTTAAATTCTAATCGAATGTAACCTTTTATTTTTAACCAATTAGTCAATTAGTTGTCTAATTAAAATAGAGGAGCTGATTTGAGATGGATCAACAATCGTCGAAAAAAGTAGTATTAATTACAGGTGCAAGTCGGGGAATAGGAGCCGAGACTGCCATCCTGTTGGGCAAAAGAGGATTCCGCGTAGTTGTTAACTATGCGTCGAGTAGAGAGCGAGCCGATAAAGTAGTCGAAGAAATCCGCAACTATGGTGGAGAAGCGATGGCTATCCAAGCGGACGTCCGCAATCCCGAAGAAGTCCATCGGATGGTCGAAAAAGTATTATCGGTATGGGGTTCCATCGATTCCATGGTTAATAACGCAAGCATGTCGTTTGTACAAAAATCTTTTTTGGAAATGACATGGGAAGAATTCTCCCAGAAGTTAAATGACGAGATGATCTCGGCATTTACTGTAACAAAGTCTGTACTGCCATCGATGATTAAAAAACAGTATGGTCGAATTGTGCACGTAGCCAGTGGTCTGGCCAAAACACCTGCTCCTGGTATGATTGCGCATGGTTCCGCCAAAGCAAGTCTTGTTCAGTTTGCCAAATATGTAGCTCAGGAAGTAGGCGAGCATGGAATAACGGTAAATGTTATTTCACCTGGACTCGTGGATACCGAAGCTTCATCGGATCAACCACAAGCTTTTCGTGATACGATAGCTTCGTTAACCCCAATGAAAAGAATAGCTTCAGCAGAGGATATTGCCAAGGCGATAGCTATGTATGCCGATGATGACTGTCAATTCATTACCGGAGCTTACATACCAGTGAATGGTGGCATAGATATGAATTAACTACATTCCAAATAAGCGAACCTGATCTTGATACCATAATAAGATCGGGTTTGCTTATTTTTCGTGTCCTATTAGTCATTTCAATCCATCGGTCATACTCTATTGGTGTATATACAGGAGAGCAATAGAATGCACTGGATTTGTATGCATTGAAATAGATAAAATCCACAAGAATGCTGGTTGCTCAATAACTTAGCGCCTGTTATAAATTAGGCTGGTAAAAAATTTCTACCCAACCGATAAAGGATTTGTTAGAGTATAAACACCTGCTCTGGTAAAACCTTGAAATGCATAAACTGTATAAAAATGAACCTATACGAAAAAGGAATGATTGGCTTGCATAAAAGAATCAGCTTGGCACTTGGCTCGGTATGTATCATTCTGCTCTGTTTTACGATTGCGACTGTAGTACGAATGGTTCAATCCGATCAGCAGCAGTTGCCACAGTCTGCAGCAAAAAAAACATCCCAGTATCGCCTTGTACTCATTACCCATGATTTGAGTACGCCGTTTTGGGATAAAATCGGAGAGAGTGCCAAGAAAGAAGCTTTGCAGCAAGGAGCGACACTCGAAGTATGGGGAAGCTATGGTGAAGATCAGAACGATTTTCTTAAACAAATCGAGATTGCGATTGATTCCCGGATGGACGGCATTATTGTGCAAGGTCTGGATACGGAGGCTTTCAAAGAAATGACCAAAATCAAGGCTGCTTTTTATGGCATTCCGATTATTACAGTGGCGAGTGATGTTCCGATGAACGATAGTATGCGCAAAACATATATTGGTTCTGACCCTGTGATGGCAGGACGCACTATTGCCCGGCAAATGGTCAAAGATATGGGCGAAAGAGGAACAGCGATCTTGATTGGTAATGACCGTCACGAATATGATCAGCGTCAGCGGGTAAAAGGAGTGATGGAAGTATTGCAAAATTATCCTGATATCCAGATTGAATATATCCAGACCTCTAATCAAAAAGAAAAAGTAATGGCAGCCACACAGGATGTATTAAATCGTTTCCCTGATGTAAACGCATTCATATCTGTTGATGCCAATCTAACAAGCGCAATGGTACAAGAGATTGAACGACGTTCGCAAATTGCTCCTTATTATATTTATTCGTTTGACGATCATCCTGATATCATATCCCTGCTGCGTAAAGGAAAACTCGATGGAGTCATTGAACAGTCACCGGAAACGATGGGCAAGATGAGTGTAGAAATGATGACCCAGTGGCTGAAAGGAGAAGAAATTCCGCTTAATACCAAGGGTTTCTTTACCAGCATACGAATTATCCAACCGGCGGATGTGCAATGATCGGTATTCAGCGGAAAATATGGACACTGACTGCAGTCGTTATGTTTATTATGGCGGTGATCTGGATCACGCTCACGTATTACAATCAGAAAACGCAGGAACAGTATAATGATATTTTGCAGCGTTATTTGCGGATGAATGAAGTGACAACAGCGAGTCAGCAGCTGATCACTTCGCTCAACAATTATAGGCTTACGCCTACCGAGGGGAATTTGAGCAGTCTGCGCAGTAGAGAACATCAACTGAAAAATGTGCAGTGGTCGGTAGGCATGCTGCGCAACGAGCAAAATGATTTTGCTTTAACCAGTTATATGAACCTGGTAGATAGTCTGATAGAAGCAACAGATCGCTCGGTGATGTTCCATTCAGAAAAAGAAACTGAAGATTCCGTTAATGCCTTTGCCGAAGCAACACGCATTTCCAGATATATCTCAGAAATGACGCTGACGCTGCTGGACAAGGATATTCATACGTATGAACAATCCTACCGTCAGATGATCAAGCAGTCCAACGAATTCAAGCAGCTGGGTGTACTGATTCTGCTGACAATTACTTTTATATTGCTGCTATTCACTTACTGGTTCTCACTGAGTATTACACATCCCATTCAGCAGCTGACCCAGGCAGCACAGGAACTGGCCAAGGGGCGATTTGATCTGCAGGTCAAGGTTAACTCGACAGATGAAATTTCGTTTCTGGCCCGAATGTTCGAACATATGCGTATCAATATCAACAATCTGATTCTCGAGATTCAGCAGAATGCGCAGCTGGAAAGTGAGCTTCAACGCAGCAAGCTACTGCTCAAGGAAAGTCAGCTGCGCAGTCTGCAAAGTCAAATCAATCCGCATTTTCTATTTAATATACTGGATACGTTGTCCAAAAAAGCTTTTCTTGAAGGTGCTGAAGAAACCAGTGATCTGCTCGTTAGTGTGGCTGGACTGCTGCGTTATAATCTCAAACGGCTTGATCGATCAGTTACACTCTACAACGAGGTCAGTGTGATCCAGCAGTATATGGAGATCCAAAAAGCACGTTTTACCGATCGGCTGCAGCTGGAGACCGACATTGATGACAGTTGTCTGCATGTGCCTATTCCGGGGCTTACGCTTCAACCTATTATTGAGAACGCTATCATCCATGCTGTGGAGCCGGATGAACATGGAGGAACCATCCGCGTTAGTATACAGGATCTCGGCGAGCAGGTCAGAGTCGAGATTGCAGACGATGGCCCAGGCATGAGCCAGGAAAAAGTGCAGCAGATTCTGGATGAGTATCCAGTAGAAAATGAAGGACATTCTACCGGAATCGGATTTAGCAATGTCATTCAGCGGCTGCGGCTATTCTATGGAACCGATGATGTGATAGAAATCAGGAGCAGTCCGGGCAAAGGAACTACCGTTATTTTAAATTTACCAAAAAAGGGGAGAAATACGGCGCATGATGAAGCTGCTAATCGTGGATGACGAGCAGGTCGGACGGGAAGGACTGCAAGCGATTCTGCAAAAAAGCTTCCCCGATCTCGTTATTGAACAGGCTCAAAACGGGAAAATTGCCATCCGAATGGCAGAAGAATTCCGGCCAGATCTGATACTGATGGACATCCGAATGCCGGGTATGGATGGTCTGGAGACGACCGAGCAGATCGGAGTCACTTTTCCGGATATCAAGGTCATTATGGTCACGGCCTATGATACATTCGAATATGCAAGGCGTGCAATCAAGCTGGGCGTCAAAGATTATTTACTCAAACCCAGTAAGGCAGGCGAGATTGTGTCTACCGTGCAGAAGGTGCTGGAACAGATTATCCAGGAGCGCAAAGAGCGTGAGCAAAGCGACCTTCGCAATGATGCACTGCAAAAAATTATGCCGGTCATTGAAGCGGATATTGTAACCCAGCTGCTATTCGATCATGTGCATCAGGTTCATTCGGATGAACTGGTACGATGGCTTGGGGTAGATACAGCCAGTGAGAAGTTCGCTCTTGCCATCCTGCTGCCTCCCGGACAAGAGCAGGCCTACAGTGCCATCAAAGCCAAAATCAGTTATACCGGCAGCGGCTGGGTAGGTGCATTATATGGTCGGCAGATTCCGGTAATTGCTTTTCGCAAACCAGGTACTTCTTTTCGCGCCCAGGCTTCTTCGCTGGCGCGTGACCTATTATCTGCGGCAGGTATGGATGAGCGGGAAGGATGGTTTGTCGGCATTGGCAATACTTACGAATCGCTAGCGGAGGTACGGCAGTCTTATCAGCAGGCACTTATTGCGACAATGGATATATCCCTTCCGGTCAAGTATCGATTTTATACCGATGTTACAGCTGCGGATACAGCTCATCAGGAGCATGCTCATTCCGGACGAAGCTGGGAACAGCGCTTTTTTGAACAGGTTCGTCTGGGGGAATGGGAGCATATCCGCGAAGAGACACTGGATTTGCTGCGACAGTACGAGAACAGGGGAACCAGCCGCCTGCAGGCACAGCAGCGGATTCTGGAGAGAATCTGGATTGCTTCCCGGGTACTGACCGAGATCGGGGTAGAAATCACGACACCGATGTACTCTTTCGAAGCGCAGGATTACCGTCAGCTGCGTATCGAGACCGGTCATATTCTGAACCATCTGGAACAGAGCTATCAGGAGCATCTGGAGAGAATCAAGCCGGATACGATTCGCAAAATCAAACAATATATCATGGAGCATTCCCACGAAGACATTTCTCTGGAAGGGATTGGACAGAAGTTTGAACTCAGTCCTTTTTATATTAGTAAATTATTCAAGGAACAGCTGGGAATCAACTATATTGATTTTCTGACGGAATGCCGGATTATCAAGGCGAAAAAGCTGATGAGTGATCCAATGCGCAGCATGAAAGAGATCACCTTTGAAGTCGGTTATCACGATCCCAATTATTTTAGTAAAGTGTTCAAGAAAATGTGTGATGTATCGCCTACAGAATATCGAAGGTCATTACTGGGCGGCTCCTCATGAAGTATACAGAAGATCATACTTGTAGCCGGTCAAATAAGAAAATAAGCAGAAACAGCGGAACTACCAAGACACGTTCCTACGATCAGAATGTAATATCCTATATACGTACAAAAACAGGCAGGGAGATTCAATTGAAACCTGGGTATTTTCGTACCAATATCTTACTGATGTTAATACTATGTCTGCTATTGTCTGCTTGTAGTCATTCTGCTTCTACCGATTCATCGGCGCCGATCAGACCGGATTCGCAATCTGTTCAGCTAAAGGATACGAATACCCCATCCATAAAGCAGAACATGCCTTCTTCATCAACCGGTTTTGAAGACAAGGACCATCGGATTCGAATCGGCTTCTCTATGGATACTCTAGTCGAAGAGCGCTGGAAAAAGGACCGTGAGCTGTTTCGCCAAGCTGCCGAGCAGAGAGGGGCAGAAGTAATCATCCAATCCGCCAACGGAGATGATGCTCGTCAGATTGTGCAGGCAGAGACGATGATCCGGCAGGGGATCGATGTGCTGGTCATCGTACCTCATAATGCGGAAGCCGCAGCTGCAATTATACAGAAGGCACATCAAGCAGGAATCAAAGTGCTATCCTATGATCGGCTGGTAAAAAATGCAGATGTGGATCTGTATGTCTCTTTTGATAATGAAGAAGTGGGACGTCTGCAGGCTCGTGCGATTATTAAGCAGGTTCCCAAAGGGAAATATGTATACATTGGTGGAGCCAACACCGATAATAACGCCCATCTGTTCAAAAAAGGAGTATTCGATATTCTCCAGCCCCTGATTGAACGTGGCGATATTCAGGTGGTGTATGATCAATGGTCCAAAGACTGGCAACCTGCCTATGCCAAAGTTAATATGCAGCAGGCACTTCAGGCCAACCGCGATAAGGTGGATGCAGTTATTGTAGCTAATGATGCTACCGCTGGCGGAGCGATCGAGGCCCTTGCGGAAAAAGGAATGGCCGGACAGATTCCTGTTGCTGGTCAGGACGGCGATCTTGCTGCAGCCCGCCGTATTGTCAAGGGAACCCAGACGATGACTGTCTATAAACCCCTCCAGCAGCTTGCCGGTACAACAGCGGATATGGCTATTCGTCTGGCTCGCGGTGAGAAAATTGATACCCGGCAAAAAGTAAACAATGGTAAAACCGAAGTGCCTGCAGTACTGCTCCAGCCGATTGCAGTAGATGTCACTAATCTGGATCAGACCATGATCCGGGATCATTTCCATTCCCGTGAAGAGATTTATGGACAGGTACAATAACCGTATAATGACGCCGATTTTTTATAATATGGTATAAATTACCCTTACTTCATCCCTGTACTGCGCATACCAACGTAGTACAGGGATGTTTGTCTATTCTAACCTGAATAACCCCAGGATAAAAAAGTACAGATGATTGCAAAAGAGTACTATATTTAAGCGCTTACATAACGTAAAACCAGTGATATGATTAGTCCTGTAAGAAGACAGATACGATTGAGAGGGGTTATTCAATTGAGAAAAAACTTCAAAGGCATGGCACTTTTGCTTGTTATTATGATGGTAACTGTTCTGGTCTCTGCATGCAGCGGTGGAGCTAATGGAACCGGCGGCAGTGGAAGCAGCAGCGCAGTCAGCGTTGGTATCGTTCTCCCGACCAAAGATGAACCAAGATGGGTACAGGATGAACAGCGCTTCAAGGATGCACTCTCAGGCACCAACTATTCCACAGAAATCCTGTTCAGTCAGGGTTCATCTGCCAAAGAAAAAGAAAATGTAGAAACATTGATCAGCAAAGGAATTAAAGTATTGATCATCTGCCCTCAGGATGGTGCAGCTGCCGCAGCCGCTGTAGAATCCGCCAAAAAAGAAGGCATTACCGTTATCTCTTACGATCGTCTGATCACAGATACAGATGCTGTTGACTATTATGTGACTTTCGACAGTCTCGCAGTAGGTGCAGCTCAAGGACAATATCTGGTTGATCATGCCAAAGGATCCGGCGTACCGCTTTACCTGTATGCTGGTGCATCATCGGATAACAACGCGTTCCTGTTCTTCCAGGGAGCATGGGAAGTACTGCAACCGAAAATTGCTGATGGCACATTCAAAATCGCCAATTCCTCTGAAGCAGTAGCACTGAAAGACACCAAAGAGCTGTCCCGTGACCAGCTGGGTGCAATTATCGGTCAGGTAACGACCAACTGGGATCCAAACGAAGCGAAAAACAAAGCCCAGACTCACCTGACAGCTGTATCGGATGATATGAAAGGCGATATCGCTATCCTGGCACCGAATGATGGTACAGCACGTTCTATCGCTGATGTATTCTCTGCCGACTCTACTGTGAAGAGCTATGTGATCACTGGTCAGGATGCAGAGCAGGCTTCCATCCAGTATATTATCAACAAAAAACAGTCCATGACCGTATTTAAAGATGTTCGTACCCTCGTCAAAGATGCAATGGGTATGGCTGTTGAAGTACTGGAAGGCAAAAAACCGGAAACTACAGGCTCTTACAACAATGGAACTGTAGATGTCAAAGCCAAGCAAACCGACGTTATCGTAGTCGATAAAGATAATGTACAAAAAGAACTGATCGACTCCGGCTACTACAAAGCGGAAGACTTCACAGGTCTGTAAGCTCAAATCCATCCAGGCATCCGGTGGTAAGACAGGGACAGAATCATGTTCCTGTCTTGCCATTCGCGTGCCGGTAAAGATGAATAATCCGCAAGAGCAGGCAAGGAGGAGCAGCAGTGAGTGAGAATATTCTGGAAATGCGCAATATTTCCAAAAGCTTCACAGGAGTCAAAGCCTTATCCGACGTGAACTTTCAGGTTGCCAAAGGCGAAATTCACTGTCTGATCGGCGAGAATGGCGCAGGCAAATCAACGCTGATGAAGGTACTGAGCGGCGTTTATCCATACGGCACGTATGAAGGCGATATCATTTATGAAGGCAATGTAATGAACTTCAGCCGGATCAGTGACAGTGTCAAAACAGGTATTGTCATTATTTATCAGGAGCTGGCTCTTTTCCCGGATCTGAGTGTCTATGAGAATATTTTTGCCGGTAACGAAGTGAAGCGTGGAGGCATTATTGATTGGAACGAGACGATTATCAAATCCAGGGAAATGCTGCAAAAGGTCAAGCTGAATGTAAACCCGGAAACTCCGATTCGCGAGTTGGGCGTCGGTAAGCAGCAGCTGGTTGAGATCGCCAAAGCACTGAGCAAAGATGTGAAGCTGCTTATCCTGGATGAGCCGACAGCGGCGCTGAATGAAAATGACAGCGAGAATCTGCTCGAGCTGCTGCGCGATCTGCGGGATCAGGGCATTACCTGTATCATGATTTCCCATAAACTAAAAGAAGTCATCTCTATCGCAGACAAAGCCACTGTACTACGTGATGGTAAAACGATCTGTACACTGGATGGTGCCAAAGGTGAGATCACAGAATCGTCCATTATCAAAAATATGGTTGGACGGGATATCGAGGATATTTATCCAAAACGTCCGGACAAGAAGTTCGGCAGTCCGATTCTCGAAGTGAAAAACTGGAGTGCTTATGATCAGGAACTTGGTCGTCATGTCGTCAAAAATGTAGACATGCACGTCAATAAAGGCGAGATTATCGGTATCGCCGGCTTGATGGGCTCGGGACGTACCGAATTTGCACTCAGCGTGTTTGGTAATCCCAAGAATTACAAGCTCGAGGGCGAACTGCTGGTTGATGGCAAGACAAGATCATTCAAGCATACCAGTGACGCGATTCATGCAGGCATTGCTTATGTAACAGAAGATCGCAAAGGTGATGGACTGTTCCTGATTCAGGATATCAAAAGCAA
Source organism: Paenibacillus dauci (assembly GCF_000971985.1). Lineage (GTDB taxonomy): Bacteria > Bacillota > Bacilli > Paenibacillales > Paenibacillaceae > Saccharibacillus > Saccharibacillus dauci. The sequence continues at coordinate 142,647 of NZ_LAQQ01000001.1, forward strand.
TGTAACCGTCGCCAATCTCAAACAGATCTCCCCAGGCGGTGTAGTTAACGAAAATGAAGAAGTTCAGGTAGCCAGCGGCTACAAAAACTCCATGTATATCAAAGCCTCATCGATAGAACAGACCGTAGGCAATCTGAGCGGTGGTAATCAGCAAAAAGTATCACTTGGTAAATGGCTGTTTGTCGGACCGAAGCTGCTTATTCTCGATGAACCGACGCGCGGTATCGATGTAGGAGCGAAGTTTGAAATCTATACGATTATGAATAAGCTGATCAGCGAAGGCATGAGTATTATTATGATCTCCTCCGAGCTTGGAGAAGTACTTGGCATGAGCGACCGGATCTATATCATGGCTGAAGGCAAGATCAAGGGTGAATTGACGGCTGAAGAAGCCGATCAGGAAAAAATAATGCACTTTGCTACACAATAGGGGGCTAAGCCGTGAATTTCTTTACTGAGGCAAGATCACTGCTCAAAGTAAATATCCGTGATTATGGTATGTACATCGCATTATTCGTTATTATGCTGACTTTCTCGATTATGACGGATGGTCTGTTTATGTCTTCCCGTAATATCAGTAATTTGCTGGATGCTACAGGTTATATTGCCGTACTCGCAGTCGGCATGACGCTGGTTATCGTTATCCGGCATATCGATCTCTCGGTCGGCTTTGCAGCCGGTTTTATGGGAGCGATTGCAGCCATTTTGCTATCGCAGATGGGTGTACCCTTTTATCTGACGATTCCGATTATTCTTGTACTGGGTATCGTTATCGGTATGTTCAATGGTGTATTGGTTGCTTCGATCGGTATCCCATCATTCGTATCCTCCCTGGCAGGAATGCTGATTTTCCGCGGCGCTCTGCTGCAGGTGACGGAGAAGACAGGTACAATCATTGTTAAAGACGATAACTTCAATGCGATCGGTAATGGTTATTTGCCGGCTATTGCACAAATCGGTGGTCTGAATCTGTTGGCTCTGATTATCGGAGCCATTACTATTCTGTTCTTCATTTATTCAGAAGCAAGCAAGCGCAGACAAAAGATCAAGTACAAGTTCGAAGTTGTATCCAATCAGATCTTTGTTGTCAAAATGTTATTTGTATCCGCTATCATCGCATATGTGACATGGATTCTGGCGGGATATAACGGTTTCTCTTGGACCGTTGTTATTACACTGGCCGTTGTTATCATCTATCACTTCCTGACTACCCGAACTGTGCTGGGTCGTCACATTTATGCAGTGGGCAGTAATCCGGAAGCGGCACACTTAAGCGGAATTAACGTAAAGAAGATTACGTATATCGTATTTGGTTCTATGGGTATGCTGTCTGCATTATCCGGTATTCTATATACTTCCCGTCTACAGTCTGCAACCACTACAGCAGGTACGCTGTTCGAGCTTGATGCGATTGCTGCTGCTTATGTCGGCGGTGTATCCGCAGCAGGCGGCGTGGGTAAAGTAACCGGCTCCATCATCGGTGCACTGGTTATGGCTTCACTCTCCAGCGGGATGAACCTGCTCGGTGTAGGAATCTCGTATCAGTATATGATCCGTGGTGCAGTACTGGCACTGGCTGTTATCTTCGACGTCATGACCCGTAAGAAGAGAGGTTAATCATTCGCAGCATCGCTGGTAGATCTGATTGTTTCTCTATTCTATGTAGGGTTAGTAGGTGCAATGCTCATTTAATCTGTAATACATGCTGAAAAAGCTGGTTTGGCCGTATGCCTATACCAGCTTTTTTGCATGCTAATCAGGACAGACATCGGCTATTTGGTTTATGATAAAAGGATGTAATATATAGATCTGAATAATGGGGTGAATACGGTGGTTGTTCCAATCCTATCCAAACATACCGTTCGGAAATTACTGAATATACTTGAGGAAAACTATACATTTGATCATGCGCTGGTGCTAGATAAGGGATACTCGGATACCATGAAATATACACTTTACCATACCAATCGTCCTGTATATTTGCTGCGAATATACCCACTGAACGAGTCTATTCGCTGTACACTGGAACATCGCTATTTGCATCAGCATTATCAAAACGGAGTACAATGCCAGCAGCCGCTGACTATGCAGATACTGCCCGAGCTGAATTGCTGCTACCTGTTACTGGACTATCTCAGTGGAGAAGATGGAGAGAACGTGTTGCCACACCTCCCGGTAGATGAGCAATATCAGCAGGGAAGAGCTGCTGGTCAACAGCTGCATATCATACATCAAGTGATACCTGACGAGCCGATTGATTGGGCGAAGCGACGCTACAACAAATACATACAGAAAAAGCAGCAGGCGAGACAGCTTGATCTTCCCTTTTATCGTCAAACCGAGCTGGAGCAGTATATTGAGCAAAATGTAGATCTACTGTGCAATGACCGTGTGGTATTTCAACATGATGATTTTCATCCGGCTAATTTGATTTTTGAGAATGGGCAGCTATCCGGTATTATCGATTTCAGCCGGTTCGACTGGGGAGACGCGTGGGAGGAATTTTTCAAGCTTCCCAAGTATACCTGTGAAGTCAGTACACCTTTTGCCTGCGGACAGGTAGATGGCTATTTTCAAGATACAATTCCCGATGCTTTTTGGCCGCATTATAATCTGTATGTCGCATTGAATCAACATGCGACATTGATTGGTGGTCTTCAGCATCATGCGCCATCCTATGTACTGGACAAAATCCGGCATACCATAGAGACGCATGATTTTGCAGGTCAGGGACCGCCGGCTTGGTATGCCAAAACAGGAGCACAGCGTTGATGACGCCATGCTCCTGTTTTTTTGATGAATGAATCGTATGTGTTGAATGAATCGTATGCGTTGATCGAGATCAATAGAATGATCATCTTACTTCCAGTAGAGCTTTCATAAACTTTTGCATAATTGGTGTATCCTTCGACGATTGAGAAGCCCATGGCTTTAATCGATCTTCATGTCCCTGTACGTACCATCCCAGCTTCTGCTGAAGTTCCTGATCATATCGTGCTGTATTGGAATACTGTTTGCGTTCTGCCTGCATATCCTGCAGCAGGTTAGTCCAGAAATAGGCAGCTTGTTCGGACTCATGCTGAGGATATTGTTCTGCAAGCGCGAGCGCACTCTCCAGCGTATGATCCATATATAGCCGGTTCGCAATATAACTTCCGACAAACCGGTGATCAGGGTCTTGCTGCATAGCCAATTTGAACTGTCGATCGGCTTCCTGCAGCTTGTTTTGTCTCATCAGGGCGACCGCATATGTAGATCGGTCATAAGAGTTCAGTGCTATTTCATTTTCACTGGGATCACTATCATTCAGGGCAAGATATAACCCATGATACTTATTGTACGCGGTCCAGTCCTGTTGTCGGTAATAATAATCGGCCAGAGTATAAGCATCTTGACTGCTCGGAGAGAGGGTTAGCTGTCGCTGCATCAGCTTGATGTATTCAGCCTCTCCCTCTGTATTTTCCATAATGGACTGTTTGGTACTTAACAGGCGTGTCAGCATACGCAGTGCATGAGTATCCTGCGGATTGGCAGCCACATCCTGGCGATAAGCAGCTAATGCTTCTTCCGGCTTTTTGTCCAGCAATATGCGGTCTGCTGGCGTTAATATACGATTCTTCAGATAGAAAAAGGGGAGATTCCCCATACTCTCGCGTGTTAATCGGTATCCGCTGCTCTGACTGATCTGCTGACCGTTTGAGTCATAGGCAATTACATTCCATGACAACCGTCCGTTGGGATTCATAAATGACAGCATAGACTCCGGCACAACCGAATCAAAATCTCCGGAAGATCCATAAGAGAATCCCATCGACATTCGGTACAGCTCTTCTGCCGTTATCGTTAGAGAAGGAGTACGAATGTTTTCTTTGACTACACTACGCGTACTGCCATTTGGATACTGTATACCACCTTCAAGATTATAATAGGCAGCGCCCTTTACAGGCTGCCAGCTGAAAACAATCTGATTATCTGTAATTATCTGATCATTCACGGGCTGCTTGAGCTGAATCAGCGGCTGAAGTACGGTATTCTGCTGCAGCTGTTTCCCTTTTGTCACATGAATCCAAGGGTCAGCAGGAACCTGCCAAGTCCAGCCATCTACCTGTTGAAAGGAAAGGCCTAACCGCAGCTGATAGAATCCGGGCATTACCGCATGAAAAGCATAACGACCCTTAGCATCTGTCATTGTATGATAAGGACCCGAATCGAATACATTGGAAGAATAGGAGTTCAGATCGCCCTCGGCAATCAGGAATACACCTGCACCAGCCACAGGAGTGCCATCGCTTCGTTTCAGAGTTCCCTGTATAGTACCTGCCGTGTATTCATCCATCCGGATGGCTGTCTGGATGGTTTGCTGCATTCGAGTTAAAGGCGTGTAGCCCATGCTGCTCGCCGGATCACTTCCGGAAGAATAGCTGTTTTCTTTTAATTCCTTAATGGCATCGGTGAGGACAGCCAGTGCCTGGTCTGCTTGGTGATCAGTATACAATAGACGGGCATGAAGCAATGCATATGCAGCGTTCAGATCCGTATTTTGGGAAAGGGTCTCCGGATGAATCTTCTGATAAACTTCTTTGGCTCCATCTGCATCACCTTCATTAAGCAGACGACCGGCCTGCAGAATAGCAAGCTGACTGCGCTGCTCGGATGGTGTAGGGAACCTGGCCATTGCTTGTTGAAGTGCCTGATCGGCTTGCTGTTGTTGTCCAAGTGAATCATACAGGAAAACAAGCTGCTGTGACGCGTCTTCCAGCTCATATCCAGGTGTGGATTGAGCAATATATTCATTCAGTAGATCGATTTGTTCTGCTGGTTGTAGAGGGGAGGCAGATTCCGAATCGCCTCCTGATTGACTGGAATTGGAACCGATATAGACATCAAAAGAAAACGGAGTGTAACTGCCTCCGCTGCCTATAACCTTTTGACGAATTATATTTATTCGTTCCGGAGCAGAGGCTTTGGCGAGGTCTTCCAGTAATTCGGTTCGTTGTTCAGCCAGCGATTGATTGGTCCGACCATGTAACCAGGCGGATACCTGCGGTATCATTAATATATAAACAGTGGACGAGATTAGCAGGAGAGGCAGTAGAACGTATAGTACGATATGCTTTACTTTGAATTTAACTCTCATCCTGCTTCACCGCCTGTTCATATTGATCCTGCCAGTACGTGTTACCACCTATTTGTATAAGCTGCCGCTGCGAACTTGATGAAGAAGAACTTGCAGGATCTTGGACAGAAGGAGACGGATCATTGAATAGGATCAAAAAAGCTGCAAAAGTGGCAGCTGTAAGAGCTCCTGCAATACCTGCAGGTCGCAGCGATATATCAAATTCATAATTCCACAGGGCATGTATTCGGGAGCGCAGGCTCTCCGGATGGGTCTGATGAAGGACATGATCATGTCCCTTGAATTGAATCGATTGCAGTTCATGCTCCAGCTGCTGCCGGATCTGCTGCTGTTCATTCGGTGAGTGATCGGATGTCATTGTTGTTCCTCCTCCCATAGACGACGCAGCTGACTGCGTCCCCGGGCTAGTCTTGATTTGATCGTATTTTCCTTGCTGTCCAGCTGGTCGGCAATCTCTTGTATACTCATTTCCTGAAAATAATAAAGTACGATACATTCACGATACATATAGTCAAGCTGCTGTACAGCCTGAACCAGCTTATGTTGATCTATGTATTTAATAGCAAGCTCATCGGCTCCGGTAGCAATTGTCATATCCGTATCCGGCAGTTCTTCGGCTCCGCCGCCGGGAAAAATGTTGCGCCAGCTCCATGTACGCTGCTTCATTCGGCAGCGATTAATTACGATACGAACGAGCCAGCTTTTCAGTTTATGGTGGTCGTTCAGCTGACCGATACTACGGTAAGCCTGAACAAATGTATCTTGTACGGCTTCTTCAGCAGCCTGCTGATCCTTCACCAGCAGAAATGCTGTCCGCATCAATATATCTCCATAATCATTCATTAACAGACGAAGAGCGGCCTCATCCCGGTTCTTCAGTCTATCGACAATATCCAGATGAAACTCCCCCTTTATAGATTAGGATGCGTGCTGGAGCATCATGGTTGCATGAAATATACAATTAATTATGATTTTGTTCCAAAACCAGTGTTCCTTGCTGCAGATTGAGTCGATAGGTGAAAATGTCATACAGCTGATCATTATGCTCACCACCGGGTCCCTGCGGAAGACGCATCACCAGTCGATTATGCTCATTGCCCGGTTGGATAAGGGGAGTATTTCCTGCACTATAATGGCTGCCTTGCGGAGTGACGAATCGAAGAGCCACAGCCGCACCGTCCGACTTCCGTATTGCAAATGCAGTATACTCCAGAGCATGCCCATCCCGGTACTGGGGAGCAAGCAAATACAGATCGGCTTCATCCAGGGTGACTTTTGTAAAAGCAGCCGGTTTGAAGCTTGGTTGTATAAACATCATATCCTGATAGCTCGTCAATACCTGTCGTACGTCATGATGAGTATAGATGACCATATAATTACCATGAAAAGTCCGATCAGCCGCTTCACCGTAATTACTGGGAGCTCCCAAACGTCCTACCCATTCAGGACCGGCAGAGATGACTTGTAGCGATCCATCCGTAGTCTGTACAAATGCCCGGACAGATCGTAATGGATTCAAATATTCAATTTCATCCAAGATCTTGGTCTGATTAAGGACCTGTGATGAGAGTGGTGCAGTGTACCTGTCATTTTTTGAATTGTTATCCGCTGTGAGGGTAGAGTCTTCATTATGAACCAGAACCGTACTTTGCCCGCTGGAATTGTTGGAGGAGGAAGCAATAGTAGAGGCAGCATCTGATACGGATTGTGAAGCGCAGCCAGTGGCTAGCATACTGAATACACCTAACCCGAGTAGCAATGATCGTGGAATGTTATACATCAAGTCACCTGCTTTCCATTTTATTTCCAAACCAGCATAACGCATTTGATATTCAAAGGAATGACAGAATTGTATTCGGCATTTTATTCATCTGTTTGCTGGCCTGTTATTCAATCCCTGTATATGACTGCCGATAATTCCTGTAAAATAAGCTTTTCATTTTTGAATAATTCCGTTGAGTTGTCCGTCAATAATCTCTATAATAAGACAGGATGAGCTTACTGACCCAATGGGGTGTAAGTACGAAGGAAAAAGTCTAACAGAAAAGGTGTAATGAATGAGCATATTAAATGTAGAAAAACTCAGCCACGGCTTTGGTGACCGGGCTATTTTTAAAGATGTATCTTTCCGCCTGCTTAAAGGCGAACATATTGGATTGATCGGCGCCAACGGTGAAGGTAAATCCACGTTCATGAATATTATTACCGGCAAATTACAGCCGGATGAAGGTAAAGTAGAATGGTCCAAACGTATGCGTGTCGGTTATCTGGATCAGCATGCTGTACTGGAAAAAGGCATGACAATTCGTGATGTACTGAAAAGTGCATTCCAATACCTGCTGGATATGGAGCAGGAAATGAATGAAATGTACGGCAAAATGGGTGATGTGACTCCCGAGGAGCTGGAAGACTTGCTGGAGCAGGTTGGTACGATCCAGGACACACTCACAGCCCAGGACTTTTACCTGATCGATGCCAAGATTGATGAGACCGCGCGTGGTCTGGGTCTTACCGATATTGGTCTGGACAAAGATGTGAACGATCTGTCCGGCGGACAGCGTACCAAAGTATTGCTGACCAAGCTGCTGCTCGAGAAACCCGATATTTTGCTGCTCGATGAGCCGACCAACTATCTGGATGAAGTGCATATTACTTGGCTGACCCGTTACCTGCAGGAATACGAGAATGCTTTTATTCTGATTTCTCACGATATTCCATTCCTGAACAGCGTTATTAATATCATCTATCATATGGAGAATCAGGAACTGAACCGCTATGTTGGTGACTATGATTACTTCCAGGAAGTCTACGAGATGAAGAAACAACAGCTGGAGTCTGCCTTCAAGCGCCAACAGCAGGAAATTTCCCAGCTCAAGGACTTTGTTGCACGTAACAAAGCGAGTGTCGCTACCCGTAACATGGCGATGTCCCGTCAGAAGAAACTCGACAAAATGGATGTTATCGAACTGGCACAGGAAAGACCGAAGCCACAGTTCAACTTCAAAGTCGGCCGTACAGCCGGCAAGCTGATTTTTGAAACGAAGGATCTGGTTATAGGTTATAACGAGCCGCTGTCCCGTCCACTGGATCTGCGTATGGAGCGCGGTCAAAAGATTGCACTGGTGGGTGCCAACGGTATTGGTAAAACAACACTGTTGCGCAGTATCCTTGGTGAAATCCAGGCGCTTTCCGGTACAGTCGAGCGCGGTGAGCACCAGCAGATCGGTTACTTCGAACAGGAAATGAAGTCGGATAACTACAATTCCTGTATCGAAGAGATCTGGAACGAATTCCCATCTTATTCCCAGTTCGAAGTGCGGGCAGCTCTGGCCAAATGCGGCCTGACTACCAAGCACATCGAGAGCAAGATCGCTGTTCTGAGCGGTGGCGAAAAAGCCAAAGTCCGTCTGTGCAAGCTGATTAACCGCGAGACCAACATTCTCGTACTCGATGAGCCGACTAACCACTTGGACGTCGATGCCAAGGACGAACTGAAACGCGCACTGCAAGCTTACAAAGGCAGCATTCTGATGATCTCTCACGAACCGGAATTCTACAAAGACATCGTGACCGAGACATGGAACTGTGAATCCTGGACGACCAAAGTATTCTAATACCAATAAAATACAGCAATGATTACAGATATACACAGTAGCAATCATTAGCTGTACAATGGCTTTCCTGTTTATCCAATCCTGTCTGATTTCTGCTCAGACAGGATTTTGTTTTATACTCATCTATATATTCCTGATCAACAGAAAAAGGAGATTGATCCATGTCTATCGTCATCGGCGTTGGAGCCGTCATACTTAATGAACAAAACGAAGTGCTACTGATTCTGCGCGGCAAGGAGCCGGAAGCAGATAAATGGAGTATCCCTGGAGGCAAAGTAGATCCCTACGAAACCCTCCAGCAGGCTGTGATCCGCGAAGTAGAGGAAGAAGTGAATCTCCGTATCGAACCCGGAGAACTAATATGCACCTCAGAGCTGATCAGCCAATCTAACGAACAGCACATCCTGTCCCTCATCTACAGCACCCGGACAACGACAGGCACAGCCATCAACCGCGAGCCCGATAAACTCTTGGATATGAAATGGTTCCCTCTAACCAACCTGCCACCCAATATCGCTGTGTTCTCGACCCAGGCCCTGCTGCTCACCCACCAGCAGCTTATATAGAAGTATTCGTTTATACGCGTTACCCAGAAACTGCTTAAAAATCGAAAAGAAAAAGTGGAAGTGAAAGGTAAATAGATAGATACCATACTATCATCTCCCAGCACAGAGCGAAGAAAAGGGAATCCTGCCAGAAACCGACATTTAAGAATGGATATCCACCGCCATCAGGGATCCTTGCAGATATCCATTCTTAACCAGAGGCCACCGGCAGGATCCCTTTTCGCTACGTAGTCTCTAGATACGCTACCAACTGTTTCTTTCACCCGAGCCACCAACGAATACGCCAAAATGAGCGAAATATTTTCATTAACCTTCAAAACAGGTTATAATAAATAGCGTATAAATTCACAATTAGAAAGAGAGCGAATTATATGGGCCGTAAGTGGAATAATATCAAGGAAAAAAAAGCCAATAAAGACGCCAATACCAGCCGAATCTATGCCAAGTTCGGTGTGGAGATTTATGTAGCAGCGAAAAAGGGTGAACCTGATCCCGTATCGAACAGTGCTCTGAAAGTCGTGCTGGAACGTGCAAAAACATATAATGTACCCAAAGCGATCATTGATCGTGCGCTGGACAAAGCCAAAGGCAGCGGAGAAGAGCAGTATTCCGAACTGCGTTACGAAGGGTTTGGTCCAAACGGAGCAATGATTATCGTCGATGCACTGACGAACAACGTAAACCGTACCGCTCCGGAAGTTCGCTCTGCCTTTAACAAAAACGGCGGCAACATGGGTGTAGCCGGTTCTGTAGCTTACATGTTCGATTCGACAGCCGTTATCGGTGTGTCCGGTAAAAGTGAAGAGGAAGTGCTGGAGATCCTGATGGAAGCGGATGTGGATGCACGCGATATCGTGCAGGAAGACGAGTCTGTTATCGTCTACGCCGAGCCCGATCAATTCCACGCTGTACAGGAAGCATTCAAAGGCGCAGGCATCGAAGACTTTACAGTCGCTGAATTGACCATGCTGCCGCAAACTTTTGTTACTCTGCCAAATGAGGAAGCTGAAGCTCAATTCGACAAGCTGATCGATGCGTTGGAAGATCTGGAAGATGTGCAGCAAGTCTACCACAATGTAGAGTTTGCAGACGAGCAATAAGATATCCCAGCAGGTTGTAATTTGCATCTATCTGGATGCAAGGTCTTGCACTCATTATATTCAAAAAGCAGCATAACCGGAGATAATCTGGATATGCTGCTTTTTGGTATATAGTCGTTTTTTGCTGTCAGCAACTTTTGGAAGCGTATTCCCGTCTGGTAGACATACAGGAGGCGATACATGTGAAGAAATTAATCATAACTACATCAATAGCTCTGCTGCTTGGTAGCACGAGTCTGCATAGCGCAATGGCATTTGATGATATCAATAACGCGCAAGGCCAGACGATTCAAGAGTTGCAGCAGCAGGGAGTGTTGAGTGGTATGGACGGCAACCATTTTGCACCGGAAAAAGATCTTAGCTATGCACAGGCAGTGACTATGCTGGTGAACGCATTTGATCTGAATCTGGACGCCATTCGATTTATCAAAATGCCTGTACCGACGGATATGTACAAAAATGCAAAAGACAATGCCTGGTACGCGGATGCATTAGTTAATAGTTATTATAATGATGTGAAGCTGCCACAGGACGTACATCCCGGTGCTGCGATTACACGTGAAGAATTTGCTGGCCTGCTCATGAAGACGCTGGAAAGTAAAGGAAACTTCCCGATGATAAAACTCGAACCGGTGACGATTAAAGATACTAACCAGCTGAAGCCGGAACTGCAAGGAGCCGTACAGCGTATGCTGCATTATCAGATCGCTAAACTGAACGTAGACGGAACCTTTCACCCGCAGTCGGCGATTACTCGCTGGGATGCAGCGCAATGGCTGGCGAACAGTCTGAAGCTAATGGAGCAAAAAGGAACGACCAACACTGACCCGACCTCTTAACAGATAGCTCTGCCTTATTCGCTTTCTTCATTACATGATCAGACCGCTGCACAATGGAGAATCGGTACTCCGCTGTCAGCGGTCTCTCTTTGTCTTCTGTTCAGCGTCCTTATCATCCGCAGTGCATTTCCGGCTGGTTATCCTTGGATTCGTATACTACAATGGAGAAGGCATAACTATTGCATCGACAATATTCTACTGAGGTGACATACGATGATCAGCTTTTTGAATGATTACAGCGAGGGTGCTCATCCCGATATTATGCAGGCATTGCAGGATACCAATCTGGTATCTACTATAGGCTATGGACTGGATGAATATTGTACGCTGGCTGCAGACCGGATTCGTGAAGCTATACAGTCGGAGCAGGCGCAGGTGCATTTTCTGGTCGGCGGGACACAGGCTAATCGTGTGCTGATTTCTTCAGCGCTTCGTCCGCATGAAGCGGTTATTACTGCGCTGACCGGTCATGTCGTAGATCATGAGACCGGAGCGATTGAAGCCTCCGGTCATAAAGTACTTACCATTCCTGCACCGCAGGGTAAGCTAACGCCGGAATTGGCCGAACGACTTCGAGCAGCTCATAATTCCGAGCATATGGTCAAACCGCGGATGGTATACGTATCTAATTCTACCGAGATTGGCACATTCTACAGCCTTCAGGAACTGGAAGATCTGTCTGCTTACTGCCGTACCCATCAATTATATTTCTTCCTTGATGGTGCGCGTCTGGGCTCGGCACTGACTGCGCCGGGGAATGATGTGACACTCTCGGATCTGGCAAGACTAACAGATGCCTTTTATATTGGTGGAACCAAGAATGGCGCATTGTTTGGAGAGGCACTTGTCCTCGTGAACCCGGCATTGCAGCAGGATTTCCGCCATCACATCAAGCAAAACGGAGCTATGCTCGCCAAAGGCAGACTGCTGGGTATCCAATTTGCCGAACTGTTCCGGGATCAGCTGTACTTCCGGATTGCGGCTCATGCCAATGCGATGGCTGCCCTGCTGAAGCAGGCGATCACCCAGGCAGGATATTCGTTTATGATCGATTCGAATACAAATCAGTTGTTCCCGATTCTGCCGAATGAGATACTCGAGAAGCTAAGATCTCGTTATCTGTTCAGTCACTGGGAGAAAGTCAGTGATACACACAGTGTGATCCGCTTGGTTACCTCCTGGGCGACATCTGAGGAAGATGTACAGGCATTTGCAGAAGAACTGCTGTCAGTCAGCGGAGCAGCTGTTAGCAAATAAAACGTTTCTTATCCAAAATCATAGAGTGATTCGTACACTTTACGTTCCATGATACCGCCGTGCAGATGATGCACCGGAGTGTATCCGACTACTTCATCATGAAGGAGAACTTATGGTTAAGCGACTCGTCAGATTGGCAGATCACGTATTTCGTCTTTCCCTGCCTCTGGGAGATGGGAAAGTGAACAGTTATTTATTTGAAGGAACCAAAGGATATACGGTAGTGGATACCGGAGTAAATGATGAGGCGACTCGCCGGGAATGGCAGCAGCTCATCGATAATGGAATGATCATCGAGAAAGTGGTGATTACCCATGGTCATCCGGATCATATCGGTCTGGCCAAATGGTTCCGGCAGGAAGTCGGTGTACCGATCATCTATTCCAAAATTGGCTGCGAGCGGATGAAAAAGTATCATGAGCAGTGGCAGAAATTGTCCGAAGATGATCATACTCCGTACGCATTTAACGTCAAATACGATGGACCAGAAGTATCTGCCAAGCAATTCTATCGCCATATGGGCGGCAGCTTCTTGGAGCCGGATCAGCTGTATGGACATCGTGACAAGATTATGCTTGGAGATCAGGAGTATGAAGTGATCTGGACACCTGGGCATGCTTCAGATCACTTCTGTTTCTGGAATGCGGAGCTGCGTATACTGCTTTCTGCCGATATGGTATTTGCAGATACCGCTCCGATGGTTCCTTGCTGGACGGAAGAGGACAAAAGCCCACTGGAAGAGTATTTCCGCTCTCTGGACCAGATCAGGGACTATCCGGCAGAACTCGTACTGCCGGGACATGAGCATATTATTCATGATCTGGGTCAGCGTATCCGAGATGTGCGCAATGCGCATCACTTCCGTATGCAGCAGCTGCTGGGCATGATGGACAAGGAAGGCAAAACAGCAGGCCAGCTCTGCCGGGAACTGTATGGACACCGGCACACGAGCACCCAGGAGCTGCTTGAATTCTATACTGCCTTGTCGCGGCTTATGTACTTGCAGCAGGAGGGATTTGCAGATTCTTATGTGCATAATGACCGGGTATATTTCAGGAAAATCTAGTATGATCAGTCTTCAGTTCTACTGCTCATTCCATGATAAACAGGAGGCTCGTTGGACAATGCTCCTGACCAAGGGGTAAGATAGGAGAGGACGCATACTTATTTACAGGAGGTAATTATGTCAAACTCATTTATTTTTACATGGACAACAAGAAACCGCCAGAATATTCAGAAATATTTTGAGAACCTTCCGGAACAGCATAGAACAACTGTCCCACAGGGATTCAATAACAATCTTCACTGGCAGATGGGCCATATTGTTACTGTAACAGACGGTATTGTATATGGCTTTGCCGGCAAAGAACCAAAACTTCCCAAAGCGTATTCCGAATTTTTCGGACCAGGTACCAAACCCGCAGAATGGAATGGCGAACCACCAGCATGGGATGAAATAATCAAGGTACTCAATGAGCAGCCTGAACAGCTTCGTGAAGTATTCGCAGACCAACTCGATACACCTGTAGGCAAAGCCGATAATTTTGCAGGTGCCAAAGTCATTAATGATCTGCTGGAATTGAATCTGTCCCATGAGTCTTCCCACAGCGGGATGATCAATGCAATGAGCCGCCTGCTAAAGCAGGGTTAATCCAAAAGGTATTATAGTGCTTGGTCTGTATGAACAATATATCCTTAAATGGTCTATTATTCTTACAGTAGAAGGTAACTCGAATAAACAACAAATAGATACAGTAGATATATTACAAAAGGCAAGTGCATATACCGGCTTGCCTTTTTGTATGCTTGTTAAACAAACAACAAATAACAAATAAACTAATAAGCAAGTACATCAACTTACATAAAAGGAATTGAAAAAATGAATAATTCATATGAGTCAGTAAAGCGTTCCGGAAAGGTATGTATGCTATATGCTGTTATTATATTCAGCTTGATTAGTGGAATTCTCGGTTCCCGTGTCGAGAAGAGCTATGCCGAAGAGCGGCAGCTACCTTCTTTTGCACCTGCAGAGGTCGATCAGTTCATGCAGCAGACGATGAAGAAGCTGCATATCCCGGGAGCATCCATAGCCATTGTTCATGGCAAAAAAATTATATATACCCAAGGATATGGCAAAGCAGATCGTTCAGGACAGCCTGTAACACCGGCAACTCCTTTTGTGATAGGTTCTATGAGCAAGTCAGTTACAGCTGCAGCTATTATGCAGCTGGTCGATGAGAAGAAGATCAAGCTGAGTGATCCGGTACAGCAGTATCTGCCGGGATTCCAACTGGCAAATAAACAGGCAGCACAGCAGATAACCATTGCTGATCTGCTGCATCAGACGAGTGGATTGTCACAAGTTGATGGAATCAAGGCAATAACCGAAGGTTCCGGCTCGATCCAGCAGCATATTCGAAGTCTGCAAAATGTCCAGATACGATCCATCCCAGGCCATTCGTTTGAGTATTCCAACCTAAACTATAATATTCTGGGTGGTATTATAGAGACCGTATCGGGTCAGAGCTATGCAGACTATATTAGAAGTCATATTTTCCAGCCGCTTGATATGGCACATAGTTATGCATCCCGAAAGCAGGCACAGCGTGCGGGAGAAGATTATCAGGGATATCAGCCGATACTGGGCTGGATGCTGCCCACTACGCAGCTGGATCACAGCGGCACTGTGCCTTCCGGCTACCTGATGTCCAGTGCCGAAGACATGGCTCATTTTCTGGTTGCCCAGATGAACAAAGGGCAGTTCGGGAGCAGACAGTTGCTGTCTGCAGCAAGCCTAACAGCGATGCATACACCTGCTTCGGATATGGGCGACGGTAGTCATTATGCCATGGGATGGGTAGTGGAAGGCCGTACACTTGCACATAATGGTTCGACAGAGAACAGTTACTCCAAAATGATGATCGATGGAGATTATGGAATAGTTGTACTGACCAATTCGCTGGATTACCTTGATTCCGGATCTTACGAAGGCATCCTGACCGGTATTCAGCAGATCATACATCACCAATCTCCCGAACCGGTAGGCAGAAGTACAACTACAAGTGCAATATACATGATGATTAATGTCATAAGCATATTATTGGTACTGCTGGTGATCTGGAGACTAATTCGCCTTTTCCAAAAAGGGCTACGTTCATCTGCCAGCAAAGCGTATTCAATTCTGCGGGTGATCGTGATTATATTACTCCAGATTACCCTGCCTGTCTTATTGATCGGGTATGCTGGTATGGCGCTTGTATCATGGCCGGTTATTCTGCTATTTCTGCCCGGTATCGGTCACGCTTTTCTGATAGGTCTGGTTCTCTGGATCTTGCTGGGTCTGTTCAAGCTGATATGGCTGATTCGACATAAAGGCCATTCCAGACGCATCAGACGTTCCTATCCGTAACGAAACCGCCTTTTGTCTCCATGTGAAAATGCGACTATAATGGTATCATATGCGCATTATCCAAATAACAGCCGATCATGAATGGAGATAAATTTATGTACAGCAACCTGCAAGAGTGCCTAATGGATCTGGAACGTAATGGTCATCTGATCCGGATCAAGGAAGAAGTGGACCCTCATCTGGAGATGGCTGCGATTCACCTAAAAGTATATGAAGCCGGTGGTCCGGCATTATTATTTGAAAATGTAAAAGGAACACGATTCCGTGCAGCATCCAATATATTCGGTACAATGGATCGAAGCCGGTTTATTTTCCGCAGCACCTGGGCATCCACCGAGAATATTATCGCGCTGCGCAGTGATCCGATGAAGGCGCTCAAGAACCCTTTTGGCAATGTGAAAAATGGACTTGCTGCCTTTAAGGCACTGCCTTCCAAAAAAGCAAACGGGCTGCCTGTCACTGCACAGGAAATTCAGATTAGCGATCTTCCCTTAATCCAGCATTGGCCGATGGATGGCGGCGCTTTTGTAACGCTGCCCCAGGTATACAGTGAAGATCCGGACAAGCCGGGAATCATGAACTCCAATCTGGGTATGTACCGCATCCAGCTAAATGGTAATGATTATGAGCTGAATCAAGAAATCGGCCTGCATTATCAGATTCACCGTGGCATTGGAGTGCATCAGTCAAAAGCCAACAAATTGGGACAACCGCTCAAAGTAAGCATTTTTATCGGCGGCCCCCCGGCTCATACGCTGTCTGCCGTCATGCCGCTACCCGAAGGACTGAGCGAGATGACTTTTGCCGGTCTGCTCGCCGGACGACGATTTAATTACAGCTATATCGACGGATATTGTGTCAGCAACGACGCTGACTTTGTGATTACCGGCGAGATTTACACGGATGCGACCAAGCCGGAAGGTCCCTTTGGTGATCATCTGGGCTATTATAGCCTGGCACACCCTTTTCCGGTAATGAAAGTACACAAGGTATTCGCTCGTCATGATGCGATCTGGCCATTTACCGTGGTCGGGCGTCCACCACAGGAAGATACGGTATTTGGTGAACTGATTCACGAATTGACCGGTGATGCAGTCAAACAGGAGATTCCGGGTGTGAAGGAAGTACATGCCGTCGATGCTGCTGGTGTGCATCCACTGCTTTTTGCGATCGGTAGCGAGCGCTATACTCCGTATCAGAAGGTCAAGCAGCCGGCAGAGATTCTGACCATAGCCAACCGGATTCTGGGAACCGGACAAGTGAGTCTGGCCAAGTATCTGTTTATTACAGCAGAAGACCAGATTCCGCTGGATACACACCGGGAAAGCGATTTTATTGGATATATTCTGGAACGTATGGACCTGCATCGGGATATTCATTTCCAGACCAATACGACGATTGATACACTGGACTATTCGGGCACAGGGCTAAATACAGGCAGTAAAGTAATCTTCGCTGCCTATGGGGACAAACGCCGCGATCTGTGCCGCGAAGTGCCGGAAGAGATGAATCACCTGCGTACGCTGTTCAATCCACGTCTTGTTATGCCAGGCGTAATCGCTGTGCAAAGTATACCATTTACCGATTATGCATCTGTACGCCAGGAGCTGGCGGATATTTGTGCCAGTCTGGAAGCGAGAGGTCCACTATCGTCGGTACCGATGATTATCTTGTGTGATGACAGTACGATGGTGAGCGAGACACTTAGCAATTTCCTATGGGTGACCTTTACCCGCAGCAATCCATCTCATGATATTTATGGAACCAATAGCTTCTACGAGAACAAGCATTGGGGCTGCGATAATATGATTATCGATGCACGGGTCAAGCCGCACCAGGCACCGCCGCTTGTACCGGATCCAGCTGTAGAACAGAAGATTGAGCGTCTTTTTGCCAGTGGAGGCAGTCTGAGCGGGATCAAGCTGAAATAACCCGTATAGCCTACCAGAAGCATCAACTGTTTGTGAGAGGGCTATCATGCCAATAGAATACTCAAAATAAAAGCATATACATCTATATCTGGAATAATGAAAAGAACAGCTGCGATAGTGGGCAGCTGTTCTTTTGTATATTTCTCTACGAATTGATCTTCTTTTGGCAAAAGATGGAGCCTAACAATGCAGTACGAAAGTGACTAATAATACAATTCCGATCTACCGACAAATAAATTATGATCCATACTTGTAACCTTATGTCAGAATAGCAGTATATATAAACAGATATTTAATTGTATACATAAATGCATAACCTATATAGCCTATCCAATACCTGATAAAAGGAGCGTTATAATGGAAAAGTTGTTGAAGCAAGTAACAGAGCATTTTCTAAAACAGATTGTTATCGAAAGTATTTATCCTATGGAGCCTATCAAAGTCCGTTATTATCCAAAACCATGGATACTGCTCGGTGCAGGCAATTATGCAGCTGTTTTTTATCATCCGGATTACGCGGACTATGCGGTTAAAGTCTATGCATATGGTAAAAAGGGACTTCAGGAAGAAGCGGAGGTATATCGGCTGCTTGGTGCTCACCCAGCTTATTCACGGTGTTACTATGCAGGAGAGGACTTTCTGATTCTGCAAAGGCTGCAAGGCACCACCTTGTACGATTGTATGAAAAAAGGAATCCGGATTCCTCCGCAGGCGATCCGTGATATCGATGATGCACTGGATTATGCGGTCTCTCGCAATCTGCGTCCCCATGATGTGCATGGCAAAAATGTCATGATTGCCGATGGACGCGGATTGATTGTGGACATCTCCGATTTCTCCAAGCAGGAAGACTGCCGGATGTGGTCGGACTTCAAAAAAGCCTATTACAAATTCTACTGGCCGATTGCTTCACGCTGTGTATTTCCTGTCCCCCGATTTGTACTCGAAGGAGTACGCAAAGGGTATCAGATCTACCGCAGATACCGGGCCAGAACAGCAGCAGCAGCTGTTCGTTCATGATTTCCGATATTCCTCCCAAAGTTCTTGCTTATCAAGACATATGTCCTAACGACGAACTGCCGGGTTATCGGTATAATGAGCAAGGAGTCAATCAAGGAGGAACAGAAGATGAAAGGTTTGTTATTTTCCATTCTGGCCGGTGTATTTCTTGCTCTGCAGGGCGTGGTGAACTCCCGGGTAGGACAGGATATTGGAACATGGAAAGCAGTTATGATCAATCAGCTGGGCGGATTTATTCTGGCGGGCCTGATTCTTGTATGTATGCGCGGCGGGAACTGGCGCGGATTCCGCGAGGTAAAGCCGCTTTATCTGCTCGGAGGCGCTTTTGCAGCAATTATTGTATTCAGCAATATTAGTGCGATGCATCTGGTCGGCGCGACACTTACAGTCTCGGCTGTGCTAATTTCGCAGCTGTGTCTGACCTTTGTTATCGATTCCAAAGGCTGGTTCGATACGGCGAGGAAGTCCATGCATCTACCCCAATTTGTCGGGATCGGTATAATGATTGCCGGGGTTATTATCCTGCGCCTGAGCTGACACAGAAGGTCCAAATAGTAAAAAGCAGAGCCATATTATTCGGCTCTGCTTTTTGCTATGCATCTATTGACCAGTATCCCTCATAACAGGCATCATTCGCTTATCTCAGGCCTTGCTTTTGCGGAACGACTTTTCATGAAAAGTCGTAATCTGCTTAAACAGGGACTGCCCATCATCATTGATCTCCAGCCCTGGCATGATAGGGAGTACCAGCGCACGGTATGTCTCTGGAATCCAGATATAATGATGCACATAATCGGTAGAGATAAATCCGCATTTCTCCCAGAATACGATCCGCTCCCGGTTCTCTGCTGTATCTTCTGCCTCGGCTTCAATAATAACGGCATGGATATGATGCTGCTCTACTGCCCAGTCGCGCAGCTGATTGAAAAAGGCTCTGCCTTTACCCTGGCCTCGCTGATCCTGACGAATCGCCATATAATCGATAATCAGATTCTGCGTTTCGACAGGACCGCTTAATCCGGTAACTGCCATAGCGACCAATTCATCTCCATCCCAGCCTGCATGCAGAAAGGCAATTCCGCGATCCAGCATGGCTTTGAGAATTTTCTCGGGTTTGGCGCCATGAATGAAAGCTTCAGTATAAATGGGACGTATCTGATCCCAGAGTGTCTGGTCCCAGGCAGAATATGTGGTTAACGTTAATGTCATTGGTATTAGCCTCCAATAATTTTGCGAATCGGATGTACATAGAGTAATACACTGCTGCAGATCAATCTCACAGATTGGCTATATCGCCATCTTTATATGATATTCTTTACCACACCGCTCTACAAATCTAACGCTTCTGTAAATCAATAAAGGACATATGTCCTAATCGTTGTATCCGTGATATTCGGTATAATAGTCAGAAGAAGATGACAAGAGACATGATCATAAGGGATAGGAAGGAGGTTAACGATGCAGGAGAATCAGAATCGACAGCAGCTTGCCGCGTATCTGGATCAGTTCGATATTCAGGATGTATTTCACGAGCCACTGCTGCCGCATGTATCATTGTACATGTTTGAACCGGGTGAAGAGCTTTGCCGGCAGGGCGGGCAGTCCGAGATCCTCTATGTACTGGTCAAAGGCATGACCAAAACGTCTACCACTTCACCGGAAGGACGTACGTTGGTGCTTTCTTTCAAGACACCGCCCGAGATGATTGGGGATATTGAATATATCGAGAAAATCGAAAATATGAATACAGTCGAAGCCGTTACACCTGTAGAGGCGCTCGGTATTCCGTATCAGTGGCTGTATCGGTACGGACAGGATCATCCGCCCCTGCTGCAGTTTCTGCTGAAGATTATTACCTCCAAGTTTCGGATCAAGTCTGATTCGATGAGCTTTAACCTGATGCATCCGGTCGAGACCCGACTTGCCAGTTACCTGCTGTCTGTGACGACAGAACAGAATCCGGTGCTGATTACCGGTCATCCTGCTGACTACAATCTGACGGATATTGCCAATCTGATTGGCACTAGCTATCGCCATCTGAACCGGGTGATTGGTCAGTTCTGCACAGAAGGATGGATCGTTCGCAAAAGAGGAAGCATTGCTATCCTCAACCGTCCAGCGCTATATCAACTGGCTGGCGCTGCTGTATTCTAGACGTAATGGTTGGATTTTATTTGTGCATATTTTACAATTTAGCTTATTTAGCTTATCTAACTCATGTAACTCATCCAGCTTACTCTACGTCTATGCTCCAATTGATTGTAAGCTGCCTCATTATACCGACAAAGGAGAATACAAATGACTAAAATTATCGACAAAGTAGCCTGGATACATATACAGGATCAGCACCTTCTCTGCGCGCGTTCCAAAGGAAAATCGCTATACTACATCCCTGGCGGCAAAAGGGAAACGGGAGAGAGCGATGAGCAGACGCTGATTCGCGAAGTAGAGGAGGAGCTGTCTGTACGGATTCAACCGGCTTCTATATCTTCATTTGGCGTATTCGAAGCGGCAGCAGATGGCAAAGGTGAAGACACCATTGTACGTATGTCCTGCTATACCGGCGAGTATGAAGGAAGTATTCAGCCAGCGAGCGAGATTGAGACAACAGCCTGGCTGGGTTACGAGGATATTGAGCATGCATCGGCAGCTACCCGGTTGATCATGGAAGAACTGCATCAGCGCGGATTGCTGGTATAAGGTATCTTCCTTAATAGTCTCTAATGAATACAACGCAAAAAATAATGCGAAATAAAAAACCTCTGTGCTGTCTGTTTCTGCTTTGCTGCTCGGCAAGCGAGAAAATAAAGACGGTGACAGAGGTTTTTTTGAGGTTCACGGTTAATGTCAGAATCACTTCAGAAAAGAATAAAGTGCCTGATATGTCTCTTCGGGAGCTTCTTCCGGCAGATAATGACCGCTTTTAATCCCTTGTCCCTGAACATCTTCTGCCCAATCCCGCCAGACATCCAGCACATCGTACCAACCTGGCAGGCTGCCTTGTTCTCCCCACAAAGCGAGTACAGGACACGGAATCTTGCGCTGACCAAAGTCTGCTTCGTCGATCTCGCAGTCTATGGTTGCTCCGGCGCGATAGTCCTCGCACATGGCATGAATCGTCTCGGGTTGATGGATGTGGTGCAGATAGTCTGCCAGCGCTTCCGGATGAAACAGCTCATGATTCCCGTGGAAATAGTAATTCTCCGGGTTCGCTCCGATTAATCTCTCCGGTAGATCATACGGCTGTGACAGGAAAAACCAGTGCCAGTATCCCATTGCAAAATCCTTGTTCGTTCGGCGGTAAGCCTCCAGGGTGGGAATAATATCGAGCACTGCCAGTTTGCGGATTGCCTGCGGATGATCCAGAGCGAGCCGGTACGCACAGCGTCCACCACGATCATGACCCACAACTGCAAACTGATCATACCCGAGTTGCTTCATGATTTCGATCTGATCCTGCGCCATCGCCCTTTTGGAATAAGGATAGTGATTATCGGTAGTAGCAGGCTTGGAGCTGTCTCCATAACCACGAAGATCCGGCATAATCACTGTGAAATCCCGAGCGAGCAGTGGAGCAACCGCATGCCACATCATATGCGTCTGAGGATGTCCATGCAGCAGGAGTAGTGGTGGGCCATCACCTCCATGACGTACACGTGTACTTATTTCACTGGTATGAATCGTTGTCTGTTGAAATCCTTCGAATAACATCGTCATCTCTCCTAGAAGTGAAATGGTATAACATTATATAGAGGCGAATAAACTTACGGGTCCAAAAGCCCAATGATATCTTTTAACCAAATGGAGACGGTGTTAGCAATCTATCAGATATAGGCTATAGATAAAAAGATTGACACTTTCAGATATAAAATATATTATAGACCCATAAAGTCTATGATTATTGTTCTTTTATCCAATGGCAAAGACCAAAGGTAAAGCAGACTGGGAGTGCAGGCTGGTGATTGTGGATGGGTTTCTACGCGAATACAAAATATAATCTGCATGGTGAATTGACGCTTTGGTCAAATAAGAGCTATCATGGATGAATAAAGTCTGTAATGAAGGTGGACGATTCTCTATGAAATTCTCCAAAGCAACCGATTATGCACTGCATGCGATGCTCTATCTGGCAGCAGTAACTCCTGCACGACTCGTTGGTGTGCAGACACTGGCTGATAAATTGAATGTATCACCGACCTATTTATCCAAAATCCTGACCAAGCTGGTCAAAGCCAATATGATTGAATCTTCTTCGGGAGCCAATGGAGGCTATCGACTCAAGCGAAATTGGGAAGAGTTTTCGTTTCTCGATGTTATTCATGCAATTGAAGGAACATCATCCTTTTTCGAATGTGGTCTGGATCACGGACCGGAATGTCTGGTACAACAGGTCATGATTCACGCAGAGAACGAAATGGAGACCTATCTGCAAAACCAGAAGCTGTCATCGCTCGTTGCCAAAATGCCGTCGGTTCATTAGAACCGCAGCATTTTACACGCCAATCATAGATATTAATAGTCTCTAATATCCATATAAAAGGAGGAATACCAATGATCTACGATTGTGCCATTATTGGCGGAGGACCGGCAGGTCTGAATGCTGCACTTGTTCTGGGAAGAGCAAGGCGTACAGTAGCTTTATTCGATAATAATCAGCCCCGCAATGCCGTGACTCACGCTTCCCATGGATTTCTGACACAGGATGGAGTAACACCAGCCGAATTTCGACGAATAGCGTATGAGGAAGTGCTTCGATATCCATCGGTAGAGCATCATACCAGCAAGGTCACGTCTGTACGTCGCCTTGCAGATGGGTTTGAGGTTGCAGCAGATAACGGTGAAGCTATCCAGGCACGTAAAATACTAATCACAACCGGGCTAAAAGAAATTCTGCCTGACATCCCCGGTGTGGTAGACATGTACGGTCAAAGTCTGTTTAACTGTCCTTATTGCGATGGATGGGAGCTGCGCGATCAGCCGCTGATTGTCGTCTCCGATCATGAGCGAATGTATCATCTGGCCAAGCTGCTGTACGGATGGAGCCGGGATCTGGTTATCTGTACGCACGGAAGTTCCATACTGACCGACGAGCAAAAGGAGCAGCTGATTTCCCGCGGCGTTACGGTTACAGAGCAGAAGATTACTGCCTTTCACGGTCAAAATGGCAAGCTGGAGCAGGTAGAATTCGCAGATGGTTCCCGCATTAATCGAACTGGAGGATTTATTACTCCGGCATGGGTACCGCAAGCTGGATTCTGTGAAGAGCTGCATTATGAGAAGACCGAGCTGGGCGGGATCCAGACCGATGAGACAGGGAGAAGCAGTATCCCGGGTTTATTTGCAGCGGGTGAAGCCGCATCCGGTGGTTCCTCGCAGCTAATCCTCTCGGCGGCTGCAGGCAGTCTGATAGCAGTTCATATTAATATGGAATTGACAGAAGAGACGTTCAGCTCATAATCACTATTATGAAATACAAAGGAGAATCCCATGAATTCATCCCTATTTGACCCGGAAGAGTGGAAAAAGGCCTGGATCAACGATCCCGAGGCAGGCGTTAATCGTATGCGGCGATCGGGCGTTGAACCGGTGAGCGCTTTTGATGAAGCTGCCAGGGCACGCAATTTTCATAAGAAAGCTTTTAGTGAGGAAGGAAGACGTCGATCCAAGCGCATCATGGACTGGATCGAGACGCAGGGAGTATCATTTGCCAATGCATCGATTCTGGATATCGGTGCGGCATCCGGAGTATTCAGTATTCCTTTTGCGGAGCGAGGGGCATTGGTTACTGCTGTAGAGCCTTCTGTGCATCTGGCAGACTTGATGCGTGACAGTATTCCATCTGATCGGACGAATCATATTGAGATTGTTCAGCAGCCTTTTGAAGATATTGATGTGCAGCAGCAAGGGTGGGAAGGCCAGTATGATCTGGTATTTGCCTCCATGTGTCCGGCGATATTCGGCTGGGATAGGGTGGAACAGGCGATCCGTGCTGCCAGTCAATTTTGTTATATCAGCACGATAGCCGGCCCTCGGGAGCTCAGTATTATAGATGAGCTTCGTCCGGTGCTGGGGATACCAGAGAAGCCGGTGCACGGCTCCGATATGGCTTATATCACACAGCTGCTGCATATATACGGATACTCTTTTCAGGCATTGGTTACACATGAAAAGGAAACGATCCGGATGTCGGTAGAGCAGATGGTTCGTAATCTGCCCGGCTGGTTTGCGTTCGAGGGTCTGCCTACTGACTCTGATGCACTTCGCGAAGCGGAACAGTACGTGAGAGCTACCTATACCGAACCGCTGGCCGAGATCCAGCAGGGTGGACGTTTTGGCAAAGTACTGATTCGTCTGCGCGATCAGGCGATGAGCTGAGTAGTAGCATCCCCATGTTCTGAAAAGAAAGCCGGAGGTCACTTCGATAGAGCAGTCGATCCAGGCGATTCGGGACATGCTGCGATAGATCAGCAATAACGTGAATATCCCAATAAAAAAAGAGCAACCAACGGGTATATGATAATCACCGGCTGGTTGCTCTTTTTTTATTTCATAGTATCGAATACCATTTTTGTAGCTTTTGCGACGAGTTCATTATCCACTTTGGCGTTCTTATCTGTATGACTAGTCAGCACAGTAATAATAATAGGTGAGCGTCCCGGCGGCCAGACGACTGCAATATCGTTACGTGTGCCATAAGAAGCGCTACCCGTCTTGTCACCGACGATCCAGCCTTTGGGAGCGGCTGCACGAATCAGATCGTCACCGGTCGTATTTCCTTTCATCCATTCAGCCAGTAACTGGCGCTTGTCCTGACTGAGTACTTTACCCGTAGTGAAAAGACGTAAGTCCCTGGCCAATGCTCTCGGCGTGCTGGTGTCTCTTGGATCACCGGGGACGGCTGCATTCAGCTCGGGCTCGATTCGTTCCGAGCGAGTTGTCCGATCTTCCAATTGCCGCAGAGCTTGCTGGAAACCAGCAGGGCCGTTTAATTCCTGGAACAGAATATTACCGGCAGTATTATCGCTATACTGGATTGCGGCTTCGCAGATTTCCCGAAGTGTCATGCCAGTATCCACATGTTTTTCGGTGACTGGGGAATACTCGACCAGATCTTTCGCGGAATAAGTGATCACCCGATCCAGATCAGCGATGGAATTCTGCTGCAATACAGCGGCGGCAGCCAGCGCCTTATATGTAGAAGCAAAAGCAAACCGTTCATTGTGGCGGTAAGCGACAACCTTTCCTGTACCCGTGTCTATGGCATATACGCCTAGACGTGCCTGATGCTGCTGTTCAAGCATGCGGAAGCTGGACGCAAGCGATGCGGTAGAGTGTTTGGCAGCGGTAGAAGGTTGCCCGGATACAGCAGCAGTGGTTACGAAGGTATGACCTGCAGCAGGAAGTGCTGCTGCATCGGTATGATGAGTTGCCGGAATATCCGATAGTACTAGTCCTGTCAGAGTGAGTAGTGCCAGAGCGGCATACGCTGTACGCCGGGGTTGTTTGTGAAGACGGGAATTTAGTTGTTTTTTCATGATGAACGCTCCTTTTTGGGTGTAATCATAGATAGAGTGTGGAACCCTTAGTAAGCATAAGAATTTTTCCGAAACCGAGCAATGGAATGAATCTGACAAAGCTGTCAGGAGCCTGATAGAGCAAAATACATGACAAATGTCATGGTGTACTACTGACACTTATGACTTCATCCCAACACCTGATGACGATACAATGGAGACATAAGGAAAGTTGCTATGCACATTGCATCTATCTATGGGTCACTACACCCACGAAGGAGAAATGATTATGTCTTCCATCAAACAATTAAAAAAAGAAGTTGCTCCCTTTGAAAAAAATGACTCCAACAAAAGCATTATGCAATTAATTACGACCATACTTCCCTTAATCATACTTTGGTTCGCTGCCTACTGGAGTCTGTCTGTATCCTATTGGTTAACGATTCCGATTACTATTGTGGCTGGACTGTTCGTTATCCGCACATTCATTATTTTCCATGATTGCTGTCATGGTTCGTTCTTCAAAAATCGTCAGCTAAATAATATTATCGGTACAATTACCGGTGTAATCACGCTGACTCCCTACATGCAGTGGAAGCAAAGTCACTCGATCCATCATGCTACAAGCAGCAATCTGGACAAGCGTGGAACCGGCGACATCTGGACACTTACCGTCAAAGAATACGCTGAAGCACCATGGTATACACGTCTGAGCTATCGTCTGTACCGCAATCCGTTCGTACTGTTTGGTATTGGTCCTATCGCAGTATTCCTGATTCAACAGCGCTTTAACCGTCGCGGTGCGAAGCGTGCAGAACGTCTGAATACGTATCTGATCAACATCCTGATCGTTGCCCTGTATACCGGACTGTGTCTGTTGGTCGGATGGAAAGCTTTTGTCATGATTCAACTGCCAATCTTCTACATCGCCACGATGCTCGGTATCTGGTTATTCTATGTACAGCATACATTTGAAGATTCATATTTTGAAAAAGAAGACGAATGGTCTTATGTACAGGCTGCGGTAGAAGGAAGTTCCTACTATCAGCTGCCGCTGGTACTGCAGTGGTTCACAGGTAATATCGGCTTCCACCATGTGCATCATCTGAGCCCTCGTGTACCGAACTATTATCTGGAAGATGCGCATAACGCAACGCCGCCGCTGCAAAAAGCGACCACGATTACACTCAAAACCAGCTTCAAATCGATTCGTTTCCGTCTGTGGGATGAGGAAGGCAAGAAATTCGTCAGCTTCCGTCAATTCAAGCAGCAGGAAAGACAGAATCAACGACTCACCAATGAATCGAAACCATCTGCTGCAGTTCAGATGGATTTGAAGTAAAATAGAAGTAGACCGGTGGATCGGGAATATCCTGTTCACCGGAAAACTGCAAGAAAGCAATGGTGATAAGCAAAAGTGACCCGGATGAATAAACTGCAGGAACTCTTTCGAAAAAGTACAGGCGGCATTAACCTGTACATATGGCTGCTCTTTTTTATACTACCGTTCTACTTTATCTACGATAAATTCTCGATCATGGGCTTTGTATTCGGAGTTATCCTGATCCTGGTATTCTTCACCGCCAATCTGCTGTCCCTGATTGTCAAAGGGCGGCAGATTTATGTATGGTTTGGGATACAGATTGTGCTATCGGTCATTATGGGCTTGAACTTTGGTTTTATTTATTTCTCTCTGTTCCTGTCTTTTTTCCTGGGAGCTGTGCATAACAAGGTAGGATTTTTTGTACTGTACATTATCAATCTGCTCAGTACGCTTGGACTCAGTTATATCAGTCTGGTATCGGATACGACGGAGTTTATCGGACAGCTGCCTCTGGTCATGATCAATGTGATCGCTGTGATTCTTGTTCCGATTCAGGCACACAACAAGACTCGTCAGGATCATTTGCAGGTTCAATTGGAAGATGCCAATCGCAAAATCTCCGAGCTGGTGAAGCTCGAAGAGCGTCAACGGATTGCCCGCGATCTGCATGACACACTTGGGCAAAAATTGTCACTGATTGGTCTGAAAAGCGAACTGGCCTACAAGCTGATCGAGAGCAAGCCGAAGCAAGCGGAACAGGAGATGCTGGATGTACGGCAGACTGCACGTACCGCTCTCAAGGAAGTTCGTGAGCTGGTTACCCAGATGCGTGGTACTCGTCTTGAAGATGAACTATTCCGGGCGCGTCAGATTCTGGAAGTGGCAGATGTCGAGCTGCACTTGTCCCAGAATGATGATCTGCATGATGTATCCCTGATTGCAGAAAATGTACTTGGTATGTGTCTCAAGGAAGCGATCAACAATGTTATCAAGCATAGTGAAGCCACTGCCTGCGATATTGTGATTGAGTCCAGTCCAACCGAGCTAAGGCTAACAGTGAAAGACAACGGAGTCGGTATTAATCTAAAGTCCAAGCGCTATCCCGGCAATGGACTCAGAGGGATGAAAGAACGGCTTGAATTTGTAAATGGTAATCTGTCTATTGCGTCAGACGAAGGAACGACACTGCGAATTACCGTGCCGAATGCGGTACAACGACAGTTATAAAGAAAGAAGGGCATGGATATGATTAAGATCGTCATTGCTGAAGATCAACGCATGCTGCTCGGTGCACTCGCTTCTCTGCTGGATCTGGAAGATGATATTACTGTCATCGGCAAAGCGACCAACGGAGAAGAAGCCGTTCAGCTGGTACACAGTCTGCAGCCGGATATCTGCATCATGGACATCGAGATGCCTGCCAAAAGCGGTCTCGATGCCGCAGAAGAGCTTAAAAACACCAGCAACTGCAAAGTTATTATTCTCACTACCTTTGCCCGAACAGGATATTTTGAGCGGGCACTCAAAGCGGATATACAGGGCTACCTGCTCAAGGACAGTCCAATAGAAGAGCTGGCTCATACCATTCGCATGGTTATGGCCGGACGTAAAATCTATGCTTCCGAGCTCATTGATGATGGTTATCATGGCGAGAAAAATCCGCTCACTGAACGGGAAAAAGCTGTGCTGGAATTAATTGCAGATGGCAAAAACACCAAGGAAATATCGAGCGAACTGTTCATTACGACCGGTACGGTACGCAACTATGTATCGATTATTATGGATAAGCTTAACGTGAGTAATCGAATCGAAGCAATCAAGCATTTCAAGGAAAAAGGCTGGTTTAAATCGCAGTGAATTTCGCTATTGAAATTCACTGTTTTTTTGCGGTAATGTACGATCGGTTTTGCGATCCTATAGTCTTTAGCTCGATAAACATACTGTGAATTTTCATTTTTCTTATAGTTGTATAGAAAAAAGCTGTAGATACAGGGCTCAACCTGATCTACAGCTTTTTGGTGATCTTGTATTTAATTGTCATTCTGTGTTTGGGTAATTCATTTTTTCGAGAGTAAGTCTTATTCGGTTACCTTGAGAATGATTTTGCCGATATTGCGGTTGGCTTCCATATGCTGCTGGGCTTCCATTGCCTGCGCCAGGGGGAATACGGTGTCCACGATCGGCTCGATTTCGCCGTTTTCCATATGAGGGAATACATCCCGCATAAAGTCAGCAGTCAACCGTGCCTTGTACTCGTTACTTCTCGGGGTGAGAAGGGTACCGGTCAGCTGAACGCATTTGGACATCAGTGCAAACAGATTGACTTGTTCGACCTGTATACCACCCAGAATACCGATCAGCACCCAGCGACCTTCTTTTTTGATACTGGCGAGGTTCTTATCCCAGTAGTCTGCACCGACAAAGTCCAGGATCAGATCGACTCCCTGACCATCAGTCGCCTTAAGTACTTCTTCTTCAAAAGATTGCTGTTTATAATTAATCAGTACATCGGCACCCAGATCTCGGCAGAAATCCAACTTTTCCTGGGAACCGGCTGTTACAATAACCTTGGCATTACTGAGTTTTTTGGCGAGCTGTATCGCTGCTGTTCCGACGCCGCTGGCACCGGCATGAATCAGCACCGACTCACCAGGCTGTAGGCGGCCAATCCAGTATAGTGTCTGGTAAGCAGTCAAGAATACTTCCGGAACTGCTACTGCCTGTTCAAAGGTATAAATCGAAGGAACTTTCATCGCCCGGTCTGCCGGCATAACGGCATATTCCGCATAGCCTCCGCCATTAACCAGACCCATCACGCGATCACCTGGCACATAATCCGAGTCGCCTTCCACTTTCTCTACTACACCGGCAATCTCAACACCCAGAATCGGATTGGTCGCATAGCCGGACTTGCCTTCACGAGTCACAATATCAGTACGGTTAATCGCTGCGGCGTGAACCTTGACCAGCAGCTCACCGGGAGCAGGTACAGGAGCAGGGAGGTCCGTAAGCTTCAGCCCGTTAGCATTTTCCTGTTGTTCGACAATAATGGCTTTCATATCAGTACACTCCTTTAATTTCCATAATAGATAGTACAACAATTAATTTTACACTATTTAATTAGAAAAAGAAATATTACACATAAGTAAATATTTACATTACTTAACCTCATTCTTATACTCTGCCCCATGCCTCCTTTAATAACTGAACCCCAACACCGATCTGTTCTATAGTAAGGTTGCTAAAGCCCAGCTGAATAGTCGGTTTTCGATCTACTTTCAATAAGGAATAATAACGACTTGTTGGATATACCTGTACTCCATGATGCAGGGCCTGCCGAATCAGTTCATTTTCATGACCGGACTGCTGAAGCTCCACCAGAATATACAGACCCGAATGGGAGCCAATAATCCGAATCTGTTTACCAAACGATTCCTGCAGAGCATTGACCAATACTTGCATTTTGCGACGGTAGATCGCCCGCATTTTGCGTACATGGGAGCTCCAATACCCCTGCTTCATAAAGTAAGCCATCGTCTGCTGATGGATCACCGAAGCGGATTGCTCGACAAAGGTAAACATCCTGGCATACTGCTCCATCAAAACAGGAGGCAGTATCATATAGCTCAAACGAATCGACGGGAGGAATCCTTTGGAAAAGGTGCCTAGATAAATGACTTGAGCGCCCTGCTGCAGAGAAGCGAGTGCAGGAATAGGCTGATGTCGATAACGGAATTCACTGTCATAATCATCTTCGATAATGTAGCCCTGGCGTTCCTCTGCCCATTTGAGCAATTGATAACGTTCGGCTGCTGGCAGCACTGCTCCGGTAGGAAATTGATGGGAAGGCGTAACATAAGCGATTCTGGATTTGCACCGCTTTAACTCTGATATATCTATTCCTCTGGAAGTTACCTGAACCGGCTCTGTCTGCAGACCTTGCATATGAAATAAGGTACGTGCCCCATCATAGCCAGGATCTTCTACAGCCAGAGAATCATATCCGTTTATTTTTAGCAGTATGGATAGATGCAGGAGCAGCTGCTGAGTACCACTGCCTATGATCAGCTGATCCATGGATGTACGTATTCCTCTGGATTGAAGCAGATACTGTGCGATTTGCATCCGCAGTTCAGGCTCTCCCTGATAATGACCGTAGGTGTAAATGTAGGGTTGGAGCATGATCGTATTGGTGCACTTGCGCCATTTTTGCAAAGGAAAAGCCTGACCGTCCACACTGCCAATCCGAAAATCGATCAGTGGACGTGGATGATCGGGTATGTGCAGTTCTGCAGAAGACACTTTTCTGTCTACCCCTGTAATAGATTCTTCAACAGGCTCTACATAATACCCTTTTTTGGGTTCGCTGCGAATATAACCTTCTGCCAACAGCTGTTCATAGGCGGTAAGTGTCGTATTACGGCTTACCCCGAGCTGTTTTGCAAGCTGGCGGATCGAAGGTAGAGCTGTATTTTCCTCCAGCTGTCCATCTTCAATCAGCGAACGGATAAAGTGATAGATTTGTATGTATTTGGAGTAGGTGTCATTAAGGTTGATTAATAGTTCATTCATGGTACAACATTCTTCCTTTCGCTGGTCATGTCATTCGTTTCAAGCATCTGACATGTTATTATAATCTATTTTGTACCTTTTACTAATGTCAGAAATTATGAATACTATATAAGAAATCAGATGAACTGTATAGATCAGCGAGACAGCATACGAGAAGATAATAGCCGATCCAAGACATACCCAGACAAAAAGGAGCATGAATATGAATATTGTAAAAGCGAATTTGCCACATCTTGCGGATGTTACTTTATTATTTGACCAGTATCGGGTATTTTATGGACAGGATCGTAGTCAGGAGGCTTGCAGCGCATTTATTGAAGAGCGTATCCAAAAAGAAGAATCCATTATTTTCCTCGCATACGACGGGGGAGAGGCAATTGCTTTTACCCAGCTGTACCCATTGTTCACTTCGATTGGTATACAGCGTATTTATATGCTGAATGATTTGTTTGTCAGAGCAGACAGCCGGGGAAGAGGAGCAGGTCGCGCCCTGCTGGAACATGCTTTTACTTTCGCCAGAACGATGGGTGCTGCCAGAGTGATCCTGCAAACGCATGTAGACAATGCTTCAGCCAAGGCGTTATATGAAAGTGCAGGTATGAAGCTGGAGAAGCAATATGATCATTATGTGAAAACAATCTAAATACGCATCAGCAAAAAGTCCGCTTCGGCTGTATAGCTGCTGCGGACTTTTCATTATAGCTAATATAACTGATATCTTTTAGTAAAGGGATCACTCCGGTTTTACTGCTGACCCAAAGGCGGCTAGAGTGATTGATTAACCAGTCTTATCAGCGCTTCCGGGATACTCAGCTGATTGTCATTCGTCAGCTTCTGGACCAGCTCATATTCCGGCTCCGTTTTGTCGACCGACTTGATCGATTGTACTTCGTGATGCAGTCGTTCCATTTTGTGATCCAGAGCGGTGGCTGAGTCTGCAGCATCCTTGAGCTCATTCAGCAGCTGCTGGGGAACAGCACCTTCGTATTTATAAAAGATTTTGTGCTCCAGACTCGCCCAAAAGTCCATTGCAATCGTACGAATCTGTACTTCTACATAGACATCTTCCTGCCGATCCGACATAAATACAGGAACCTGAATAATCATATGCAGGCTGCGGTACCCATTGGACTTGGGATTACGGATATAATCCTTGACCTCGATCACACTGATATCCGCCTGGTTGGTCAGCATCTGGCATACCCGATAAATATCTTCGGTAAAAGAACAGGTGATACGCAGCCCGGCAATATCTCTGACGGTCTCTTTGATATCATCCAGGCTCTGGGCATAGCCTTTACGCTGCAACTTTTTCATAATGCTTTCCGGTGATTTGATCCGGGATTTGATATGTTCGATAGGGTTATATTCGTGCAGCACATGAAATTCGTCGTTCAGAATCTCGATTTTTGTGGTAAGTTCTTTTAAGGCAAATTCATACATCATCATAAAACGTGTAATATTATTGCGAATCAACTTCAATTGCTCTATCTGATTTTCCATAACTCTCTCCTGTACTCGTAGTAACGTAAACAACCATATACTTAGTATGCCTAAATAACAGCCAAAAAGAAAGTTTACTAAACAAATTCATTCAATAAATGATATTAATGATGCCAGGGAGGAACATATATGCATATACAGACAACAGAGACGATCTCTCGGCAAATTCTTACCGAAGCCAAAGGTTATCTGGATGTGGGATTCACTCACTCATTAAATCCATACAGCGGCTGTGCTTTTGCCTGCAGTTATTGTTATGTACGCCAGATGCCGATTCAGCAGTTCAAGGATATTCCCTGGGGAGAGTGGCTGGATATCAAGATCAACGCTGCCGAGATCTATCGTCAACAAATCGTCAAGCTCCGTGCCAAAGGCAAACCCGTCAACATCTTCATGTCCTCCGCGACAGATCCATACCAGCCAGCAGAACGCCAGGCCGAAATTACACGCAGTCTGCTGGAAGCCATGCTGGATCATCCGCCTGATTATTTGCAGATTCAGACACGCAGCCCGTTGGTAGCAAGAGATATGGAGATTTTGGGTCAGTTAAGCGCAAAGTGTGATCTGCTCGTCTCCATGACTATTGAGACAGATCGGGAAGACGTCAAACGAATCTTCGCTCCCTATGCTCCGGGGATCGGTGTACGTATCCAGGCACTGCGGCAGCTTCGTGAATATGGCATTGCTACTCAGGCAGCCCTTTCACCGGTACTGCCATTTACTCCGGCTTTCCCTAAGATGCTGGTAGAAGCAGCAGAACATATCTGGATTGATACGCTCACAATCGGCGATGGAGCAGGAGGCAAGCGATCACAGAAGCTGGAGATGCCACGGCTGTTCAGGGAGCATGGTTTTGAACAGTGGTATACAAATGATATTCATGTGCGGGTTCGGAGTTATTTCAGCAAACACTTTCCAGCTGACAAGGTGAGGATTTCCAGGGACGAAGCCTTTTTGAAAAGTGAAACAAAAAAGTAAAATGGATAAAATTGTATTCCTCATTATTGCTTCAAGTGTTAAAATCTACCATATGAGAAGCGAATCTTTCTCTGTCTATCTGCAGAAAGATTCGCTTTTTTATGGATGAACAGCGTCATAGAGAGTATACAAAAAGAGAATAAAGGGGTCTTGTCATGAGTTCCGTCCGTAATTACAGAGCATCGTACCAATCCTATCTAACACGCCAGGATGTCGATGGAGCCAAAATCAAATACATTTTCATCATCAACACCATGGAAAGCCTGCAGCGGTATATGAAGCGCAATAATATGCAGACTGTATTCAACAAATTCTCACCGCTATCCATGTACGGGGATATACAGGTACTGGCACAGCTGGGTGGCGAATTTTATCGATTACCGGCATTTAATGAGAAAAGTGCACCCAAATATATGAAAAATAGTATTTACGGACAGGATGCTTCTGCAAATGAACGGGTCGATTTATTCTCCGATTTGTTCCATACGAGTGAGCTGACTCATATTATCTGGTTTACCGATGAAGAGATTACCCCCTATGTCACGGTTATTCAATCCATGCATGCCCCGCATCTGTTCTGGAACTTTGTATCTATCAAAGGTTATCCGCTGCGCTGCGCGGGAACACCGCCCAAAAACATAAATCTCACCCATGCGCCCAAAATTTCCAGTCTGGCTACATCCGTACTCTATCGCAAAGTATTAAACCGCTTCTCCCAATATGTCAATAAAACCGACCTGCCATTAAGCGGACGGGTACGTATCAGCCGCACAGAAGATTTGTCAGGATCGGTATCTATTATCAAAGGCGCCAAAGTGCCTGTAGAGCAGATGAATATCAAAATCGGCGTTGGCTGGAAAACATTTGGCGAAGAATGTCTCAGTACAGCGATGCTGCTCACAAGCGACAAGCTGCTGGATGCCGAAAATATTACTTTTTTCGGTAACAAATCCACAATCGGTATGACGCATATTGATAGCAGAGAGCTGCCGACAGAGGATATGGAGCAGTATATGATTAATCTGTCTGCGATTGAGCAGGCCAGTCAGGATAAAGTGCTGTTTACACTGGTGATGCCGGGCGGAGCACCCGAACAGCTATATATTCGGATGCTAACCTACGATAACCGGGAGATTCTTCGCTATTCTATAGATATGAGTGTGTGTCAGGAGAATACAGCTCTGGAGCTATGTGCGCTGTATATGTATAAAGGGCAGTGGCGATTCCATGCGATCGGTAATGGATATAATGCCGGTATGGAGAAGATTGGAGCACAGTACGGGATCAGTGATCTGACAGAGAGTTATGATTTCACTCCGGGTATCATCGAAGATATTGCTCTGGATGGCAGATCATTTGAATATCATATGCAGGATCTGTTCACCAAACTGGGATATGAAGTTGAAATGCCGACCAGTGATCCTTATGCTCCTGATTATGGTGTAGACCTTATTATTACCAAAGCAGGCATTCGAACCGCAGTACAGCTCAAGTGCTTTAATAATGTGGTGCCGATCAAAGCGATTCAGGAAGTGTATGCCGGCGCCCAAATGTATGATTGTACACGCTATATGGTGGTAGCCACCAATTATTTCAGTCGCGCGGCGCTTCAGATGGCCGAACAACTACAGGTGGAAATCTGGGATAAAACCCAGTTGAAAAAGATTGAGGATCGTCTTCGTTCACGTATCGGTGTATCGCCGGATCATGAGCTGAAGCTTAAATTGTCCAAACAGGAAGCCGAGGACGAGATTGATATCGATATCTCTGCTTTTCTCGTAGATGAACATGACCGGTGCCTGAGTGATGACGATCTGGTCTTCTACAATCAACCGGAGCATGCCAGTGGATGTATCCGGCTGATCAATGATACTACCTGGGAAAAGCTGATGTATCTGAATCTGTCCTTATTGCCGGATCACTGTCAGCGTATCATTATTATTGGTTCTCTGGATGCTTACAAACAGCGGGTAGAATTGATCATTGATAATGAGCTGGATCTGTATCACACGTTTGAATATATGCCGAGCGCGGTATGCGATACGCTTGTACTGGGTCAATTCCGCAAAATTGATGGCGAATGGGCCTTTACGACTTCGGACAAGTATTTTGTAGGTGGTCTGGAAGAAGCGTGTAAAATGTATGGTCTCGCTATCGAAGAATAATGAGGATGCAGGAACAGACTGCTACAACCTAATCTGAATAAGCAGCCGCTGGAGTAATTCCAGCGGCTGTTTTATTTATACGAATACCGATGAAGGTCGTATAGAAAGATTTGACATGTAACCCGTTTCAACATTTACAGTAATGAATAGATCAAGCTGTTTAGCAGCTTATTTCATAATCAGGGAGATGGTAAATCATGAATCATACGAAACAGAAAATTGTATTTATTGATATTGATGGCACGCTGGTCGATGATAATGGGCATGTACCTGAATCTGCTGCAAACGCCTGTCGGCAGGCGCGGGCAAATGGACATCTGCTCTTCCTCTGTACAGGAAGATCCAAAGCAGAAATTTATGATTCGATCTGGGACATTGGGTTTGATGGACTCATCGGGGCTGGTGGAGGATACGTGGAGATCGGAGACGAAGTGTTGTATCACAAAAAGGTGCAGCCGGAAGCTGTACGCCATATGGTAGATTTTTTTGATCGGCATAATATCGCATTTTACCTGGAGTCCAATTCGGCGCTGTATGCCAGTGCCGGTCTGAAACCCCAACTGGAACAACTGATCTATGGGGATATCCAGAATGATCCTGAAGCAAGAAAGAGAATGGAGCAGAAGCCGCATCCTTTTATTGCGGGACTGACTTATGGCGAAGCTGATTTGTATAAAGATGATGTAAATAAAGTATGCTTTCTGGACAGTGCACTACCCTTTGAGCAGATCCGGGAAGAGTTTGATGGCAAATTCGAAGTCATCCAATGTACGGTTCCCCTATTCGGACCGAACAGCGGCGAATTGATGATTCCCGGCATACACAAAGCTATTGCTATTGCGGATCTACTGGATCATCTACAATTGTCTCGTGAACAGACCATAGCAATCGGAGACGGAATGAATGATGCCGAGATGCTGGAATACTGTGCTGTTGGGATTGCCATGGCTGATGCCAGACCTGGATTGCTGGAGATCGCCGATGATATTACTGACACGCTGGAGCAGGAGGGGCTGTATAAAAGCTTTGCGAAATATGGTTTGATCGAGAGTTAAACAGCTTATCCGATAGCACACCCCAGTGAAGAAGATTTACTTTTTACAAAATGATCCTCCCAAAAGCTGTGGTAAACCTCTGTTATTGGGTAATAGTAAATAGATAGCACAAAATCATTTAAAGTCTTAATTAATTACGCACTATTAATTCTATTTGTTAATCAAGACTTTAATCTACAGAAAGCGGGAGGATCATTATGACTAAACAATTCGATATTATCTTTATTGGTAGTGGACAGGGAGCATGGAATGCCGCCTTGCCGCTCAGCCAATCCGGCAAGAAAATAGCGATGATTGAACGTGACAAGATTCTGGGCGTATGTACCAACTATGGCTGTAATCCCAAGATTATTCTGGATGGTCCGATCAAAGTAATGGAAGATGCCGAGCTGTTCGGTGCAGCCGGATTGACAAGTGAATTCAAGCTGGACTGGTCGAAACTGATGGATCACAAAAATAAAATTCTCGGAGCACTGCCGGACAAGATGGAACAGAATCTGAAGCAGGCAGGTATTGAAATTATTCGTGGCGAAGCCCGTTTTGTGGATGACCATACCGTTACGGTAAACGACGAGCAGTATACAGCAGAGAATATCGTAATTGCTGCCGGTCATCGTCCAGCTACACTCAATATTCCGGGAGAGGAATATATGCAGACCAGCAATGAGTTCCTGTATTTACCGGAACTGCCGAAGCGCATTGTATTTGTCGGTGCAGGTTATGTATCCATGGAGCTGGCTTCAATCTCGGTGAAGACAGGTGCTGAAGTACATGTTATTCAATCTTCGGACCATATACTTAATGGATTCCCTCAGCCCTACGCCAACAAATTGATTGAGAAAATGAAGCGGGACGGTATCCAGTTCCACTTTAATGATCATGTCACCGCAGTAGAACAGCAAAATGGCGAGCTGGCTGTTACTACGGAAAATGGACTGCATTTAACTGCAGGACTGGTTATTAATGCAACCGGGCGCGTACCTAATGCCGATCAGTTGAATCTGGAAGCAGCCGGTGTAGAATATAACAAGCACGGAATTGTGGTGAATGATCGTCTGCAGACCTCACAACCGCATATCTATGCGACAGGAGATATTCTTGATAAAACACAGCCGCGACTGACGCCAACCGCTGTATTTGAAGCCAAGTATTTGGCGGGTTCCCTGCTGGGCATGATTAATACGCCGATTGAGTATCCACCGATCGCTACGATTGCCTTTACTGTACCGAGAATTGCCCAGATTGGTATTAGCATCGAAGATGCAGAGAAATCGGAAGAGTATACCATTAAGCCGATTGAACTGGGCAAACAGTGGGACTTTGCCGGACGCAATGATACAGAGGCGCATTTGACCCTGATCTATAATCAGGAACACAAGCTGGTCGGAGCTGCTGCATACAGCCAGGAAGCATTGGAAATTATCAACAGCCTGACGCCAGTTATTACACTGGGACTGACAGCTGAACAAGCAGACAAGCTTATCTATGCTTTCCCGTCTTTTGAGACGATGATTCCCAGCTATCTGCACCAGATCCAATAAATCTATACGCTTTATTCGATAAGCCAACTTTGCCGATAGTTCCTTATGATGAATAGAATACATTATAAGCCCAATAGACAGACATCCATCGATGATTTGTCTATTGGGCATTTTGTATAGCCGGCTTGGATTGCCTGCTTTTTGTACTTACGGTATGCTGAATGTGGAATATAACATGTAAATATGGACTGTAAAAAGTCTGTACGAACAGCTCAGATGGAGGTTACCAATGAACGAAGAAGAACTGATCGAATACTGTTTATCTTATCCCGGTGTCTACAAAGACTATCCATTTGACGAGACATGGACGGTTATGCGGCATGTCGGCAACAAAAAGTCATTTGCCTTTATTTTTCAGCGTCATGGTCATCTGTGTGTCAATCTAAAATGTGATCCGATCAAAGCAGATTTCCTGCGGACGCTGTATACGGATGTGCAGCCTGGCTATCATATGAACAAAGAACACTGGAATACAGTGAATCTGGAAGGCGAGATTCCGCTCGAAGAAATTCAGGATATGATAGAACACAGCTATCATCTTACCCAACCTAAGATTCGTAAGAAAAAATCACAGGATTCAGGGGAGCAATGATTTAGTAATGTATTTATTGCCTATCATGACCTGACAATAACAGTTGCCTCAAGAGATGTGATCTGGACTAACCGTATGCTGCTGTCTTTTTTGCTGATGCCAATTCATGAAGACCAACAGTAATGCCGCGGCAGTAAGCACGATGCCCAGTATCCGAAATCCGGCGAAGGTGAATTGTCTTCCTGCTACGATACTGATCAACAGGGACGACAGTATCGTTCCAATATATCGGGAAGTACTGAACAACCCTGAAGCTACACCGATCATCTCCTTGGGTGAATTCTGAAAAAGGGCAGCCTGCATACCTACGTTATTCAGCCCGTTACTGATACCAAATGCAGCAAGCGTCAGGCAAATATAGATGATACCTGAATGTGGACCCAGAGCAACCAGTCCCAATGATCCGAATGTCATCAGTACAGCAGAGAACAATAGCGCAGGTCCCGGTCCAGCCCGATCAATCCATCGCCCTGCCAGGGGAGAGACGAGAAGAGAGCATAACCCCAGACTCAACATCAGAATCCCGGTATGCAATTCACTAATCTGGCGTACAATCTGCAGATAAGAAGGCAGTCCGAAAAAGATAGCGTAAAAAATAAGATTGACCACGATAAATTGCATGTTGATCCATGTCATCGCAGGATACCGGGCAAACGTACGCAAAGGAATAAATGGAGAATCGGTACGCAGCTCATGCCATACAAAACCTCCCAGTATAACAACACCTGCTATGCCTTCCACAAGGGAATACCCCGAGAGGGCATCTTCTGATATCGCGGATAATGTCCCAATCAGCAAAGCAACAAGTCCTGTTGTAAAAAGAAAAATACCCGCTGCATCTATTCGTTTCATCCATCTGCCAAAGGTCATTTGATCCATGTCCTGCACGGATGGCTTATCAACAGGTATGGTTTGCCTTGCTAACAACGTACTGGCTAATATCACAGGAATATTCATCAAAAAGATCGCCCGCCAGTCCCACCAGTACATCAATAATCCTCCAACAAAAGGACCTATTGCAGCAGCACCGGACAAAAAGATGGATAATACCGACAGCGCAGCAGCCTGTTTCTCTGTAATATGAATACGTACAATTGCCATTCCGACCGCCACCATCATACTGGTACCTATAGATTGCAAAATACGGAACACAATCAGCCATCCAAAGCTTAGTGAGAATGGAGCTAACAGGGAGACGATCAGAGAAACCAGCAGTCCGGCCAAAAAGATTTTACGGCGGCCAAACAAGTCACTGGCTCTACCCATAACAGGCTGAGTCACTGCGCTGGCAATATAAAAAGAAAAAATAATCCAGGATACTGCAGTGTAATTCAATTGAAAGGTATGCTGCAAATCAGGAATTGCTACCGCCACCATGGACGAGTTCAGTGGATTCAGCATAACTCCCAATCCGATCGAGATGATCAGCCACCAACTGCGTGTACTCATAATCTAACGCCTCCTTCAGAATAGGATAATCCTATCGTAGAAGAAATCATTTATTTACTCCAACGCATTTTATGTTATGATCTCATTGACTGTAAGGAATGAATGGAGGGAA
This sequence comes from Paenibacillus dauci, assembly GCF_000971985.1. Taxonomy (GTDB): domain Bacteria; phylum Bacillota; class Bacilli; order Paenibacillales; family Paenibacillaceae; genus Saccharibacillus; species Saccharibacillus dauci. Next base: position 184,325 of record NZ_LAQQ01000001.1, read on the forward strand.
TCCATGGAACTGCTTCAACTGCAATATTTTATAACCGTAGCTCGTACGGAGCATATGACCGAAGCTGCCCAATATCTGCATGTCACGCAATCTTCGCTTAGCAAAACGATTCAGCGTCTGGAAGAAGATCTGGGAGTCGCATTATTTGATCGGACTGGCAGAAATCTGCGATTGAATGAGGCAGGACGACTATTCCTGCGTCGTACACAAAAAGCGCTTTTGGAATTGGAGCAGGGAAAGCAGGAAATCAGGGATTTGGCTCATCGGGAATCGATTACGCTTGAGCTGGCGGTGACTACAGCAAGCACACTTCCAGGTATTCTAAAGGAATTCCGCAAACAAAGACCGGATATCCAGTTTCATGTGCAGATGCTTGCTCTTCAGGAAATGACAGCACTGCTTGAGCGGGGAGAAGTGGACTTTTGCTTATCCTCTCCACCGGTACAGGGAGAGGATATTGAATGCCAGATTGTACATAAGGATCCGATTATGGTGGCTGTTCCGGAGGGACATCGCTTATACGGACGAAAGTATGTTTCTCTAAACGAGCTTGCAGGAGAGGCATTCGTGGGAGTAAGAACCGGCTATGGGATACGCGATCAGGTCGATGCCGCTTGTCAATCTGCTGGCTTCGTACCCCGATATGTGTATGAAGGAGACGAGCCTGCGAGACTGGGTACTCTGGTAGCCATGGGAATAGGCATTGCGTTTATGCCGGGAACAGCCAGAGATCCGTATGAGCCAATCCATTATATTGCTCTTGAAGATTGCGAATTGAGCCGAGAAATCGCCCTATTGTGGAACCGTAACCGTTATATTTCGCAAGCTGCGATGGAGTTCCGTCAGATCGTAGTGGATTATTTCAGAAGTACACATGAATCAACAGATTAACCTATAAGAAAACAGACCCTATTCCATCAAGCGAATAGGGTCTGTTTTTGAATTGAACTTTTTTGTTATTGTATTTGGTTTTATTTGCCAAGCGGAGAAGAAGGACCAAATAAATGCTGATAGGAAATCAGACCATATCCATATAGATTGTCCTTGCCTGGTGCACCGAGATCCACAGCATTGGAGCTAATTGCCTGCCGAATCTGTTCATTGGTACTGTTCGGATAGGCTTCTTTTAGCACTGCAGCCAGTCCGGTAACAAAAGGAGCAGAGACGGAGGTTCCATCACGCAGCTCGTATTTCCCATTGTTGGCTGTACTAATAATAGACACGCCCGGTGCGGCCACATCGGCTTCACTGCCGGAAGCGGAGAAATCAGCTCGTTCCAGTTGGCTATCCACGGTGATGATTCCCATTACTTCAGGTGAACGTGCAGGATATTCGACCGTATCGGCAGCTGCATCTGCAGTACCATGATTGCCGGCAGATGCGATCATCAGGATTCCTTTGCTATGAGCGGATTGCAGCATCTGTTCGACAGCAGGAGAAGCTTCCGGAAATGAAATGGACATATTGATAATATCTACATTCTGCTGAATCGCCCAGTTCAATCCTTCAGCCAGATCTTCTGTGGTGCCACTTCCCTGCTTGTCGAGGATTTTTACAGCGTACAGCTTGGCATCCGGCGCTTGACCGATTAGTCCTTTACCGTTGTTCAGCGCTCCGATGACTCCGGCGACAAATGTGCCATGACCATTATCATCCACATACTCGGAGGTATAATCGACTGTAGAGACACCGCCCGCTATTTTTAGATCGGAGTGGGGAGAGATGCCGGTATCCAGAATCGCTACTTTTATATTTTTGCCGGTATACTGATTCTGGAATCCAATCTCGGCGTCCACCGTCTGATATCCCCATGAAGCTTGTTCCCCTTTGGTCACACTTATCGACTGAACGGAATTGCTCTGAATAACATTCCTATATTTGAGGCTTGGTTCAATATGGGAGATTCCCTGCTGACGGGATAGTTCCTTTTTCTGGGTCGGTGTCAGGGTAACCGCTACCATGTTCAGGTAATCAAGAGCGATCATGTGTGAATGACTGTCATTACTGGAAAATCTGGAGAGAGTCTGTTTGCCATCTTCACTGCTATAGCTAACCAGATAACGACCTGTCTCATTGTGGGGAGAAGGAAGCAATCCTGCAAATGGCTGTGCAGAGTGACCGATAACGGTATATGCAATCGGAATAGCAGTTAGGGCGGATAACAACATCATTTTTTTGAATACAGTATGAATAGTCAGTGTCATGGGATCATAACTCTCCTTGTCAAAGCCTGTCTGACGATCCGGCAAACAGGCTGTTCCAGCATTAATGAAGTCCTTCTCAATCAGGCACCCGGCAACACAACAGTATAGATGGCATTTTGTTTGGCTTCAAATTTCATTCCATGTGGATATTTATCGTCATAATTAGTAAGTTCTGCGGACAGGTATTCGTTTTGCCCATTTGTATAAGAGGCATGAATCTGCAGCCGGGGCAGATCTTGTTTGTCGATATCCAGATTCTCTACCGGCAGATTCAACCAGATACCATCTTGCGGAAAATCATTGATAAATTCCATTGGTGTGCCTTGAGCTCCCTCTGGCTTGGCAGCTCCATGATCCGTATGCAGGTGTATTTTTAAATCACCAATCAGTGTGGCTACCGTATCGGGCGGTAGCATGAGCTGACCATACAGTGCATAGATGAATACCCCTTGATGGGATACAGAGAATAGTTCTGCTGCACGCTGTCTGAAGGTAAAATAGAGATCGCCTACCTGCTTTTTTTCGGCAGGGGCAGGAGGCATGCCGAATATGCCGATGGATCCTCCATCTTTGCGCAGCATATCTGCAGTAAGCGCAGCCTCTTTCGGTCCAATAGTGAGTTTGTCTTCCAGCCAGGAGGAATCGCTCACTTCTCTTTCGACTGCTACGCGAACCGGAAGTTTACCTCCAGGTTCATTGCTGATCATATTGCCTGCAACATAATTGACATTAGCTGGTTCTTCAGCTTCCGGCAGCTCGGAAATAAGAGTAGGAGGATCGGTTGGAATCTGGATAATATTACTGTCGTCTCCAGATAAATAAGCAGATTCTTCTCCTTTTGAGTAGATGCTTGTCCCACCAGGAGCAGAGATCATGTCTGCCGGAACCAGAAAACAAATGGTGATTAATGCTGCTGCGCTGGTAATCTGAACAACCGGTTTGCGTGCGAGCTGCGTTACTTTTTTCAGGATGCGACTTGCTCTCATCGATACTATCCCCTCGTTCCCCTATTCGTATGATGCATAAGCATTGTTGGTAGGCGCTGGCTGCATATCGCTGCAGCTGCCATATGGATTCCCGGTACGTAAATCATGCTGCCTTATGACTAAATATTCCTTTTATTGGAATCTAATATAATATTTAACGGAATTGATACAGAGGAATGTTATACTTTGCTAGAAAAGTTACTTGGTAAATTTGTAACTTGTGTGGATGAAGGGAGGATGGTAGATCAATATAAGAATATAGTGAAGCCAAAACAGGGAGGCAAGTGATATGGGTTCTGTTATAAAAGGTCGCCAAATGGCTGAAATTGAAGGTCCATTTGTCGTGTTTATTATTGGCGTACGGATTAACAAATGGATGGCTGTACATCGCTGGCTGTCGGTTATGCGCTCTATGGGACCCATGCTGAGCGAATTATATGCAAATAAAAGTCTGGGCTTTCTGGATGCATCCTATTTTATCTCTGGAAGGGGATTATCGATTGTGCAATACTGGCGTTCCTATGAACAATTGGAACATTATGCACGTGGAGGAGCGAACCATCTAAAAGCCTGGCAGGATTTTAATCGTAAAGCAAGCGTGGGCGAAGCAGTGGGTATCTATCATGAGACTTATACAGTGGAAGCTGGTGCCTATGAATCCATCTATGTTAATATGCCGCCATTCGGACTTGGCAAAGCTGGTCAACTGAAGCCCGTTACTTCAGGCCGCGAGACCTCAAGAGAGCGTATGCGGCCAGATGATGGAGATCGCTGAGATGCAGAGGTTATGTATTCTTTTGATTTTACAGTAAATTGGAAGGTTAATAATGGTTGAACCGAACTCATTGTCACAACAAGGAGGCCGACACATGACAAACCTGGATGGGAAGAAAAGGCTGGTAATTGTCGGAAATGGAATGGCGGGTATCAATACCGTGGAACACATCCTTAAATTATCTCCAAATACGTATCAGATTACGGTATTTGGAAGCGAACCGTATCCAAACTACAATCGGATTCAACTGTCGTATGTACTGGAAAAAAGTAAATCGATTGAGGAAATTATTCTGAATGATCGCGACTGGTACGATGCTCATGGTATTGAGCTGTACACAGGAACACATGTCACTGCAATCGATACAGAACAAAAAACAGTAGAAGCCAGTAATGGGATGGTCGTACCCTACGATCGTCTGGTGATTGCTACAGGCTCGCGTCCATTTATGCTACCGGTACCGGGCGTAGATAAGCAGGGGATTGTGGGATTCCGCGATATTGCAGATTGTGAGCAAATGCTCCATGCCGCAGATTTATATCGTAAAGCTGCTGTCATTGGAGGAGGGCTGCTTGGTCTGGAAGCAGCCAAAGGACTGCTCAAGCTGGGAATGGAGGTAACGGTTGTTCATTTATTCCGTGAACTCATGGAGCGTCAGCTCGATCCGGTAGCTTCGCATATGCTGCAGGCAGAGCTGGAGAGTCAGGGGCTTCAATTTGCTACAGGTAAACAAACTGCCGAATTCCTCGGAGATGAACGTGTTAGCGGAATACGATTTGCAGATGGAACCGAACTGGAAGCCGAATTCGTCGTAATGGCAGCAGGGATCAAGCCTAATACCGAACTGGCTCAGTCCGCTGGACTCGCAGTTAACCGTGGAATTCTGGTAGATGATTATATGCGTACTTCGGCACCTGATGTATACGCAGTAGGGGAATGTAATGAGCACCGCGGCATTTCCTATGGATTGGTAGCTCCGCTATTTGAACAAGGTGCCGTTTTGGCCAAGCATCTGTGTGATATTGAGACACCGCCATATGAAGGATCTGTTGTATCGACCCAGCTGAAGATCTCGGGTGTTGATGTATTCTCAGCGGGTGAATTTATGGACACTGAGGATCTGGCAGTTGTACGAATGCATGATGACTGGCGGCGAATTTACAAAAAAGTACTTATGCGTGGAGGCCGTATTATCGGCGGTATCCTCGTAGGTGATGGACGCGAAGCTTCGCGGCTACAGCAGTGGATTCGTACCGGTGCAATCATGACCGAAGCAATTCATACTGCTATTGTGGGACAGGGAGCACCCGATACAGAGAACACAGTAGCTGATCTGGCAGACGAAGAGATTGTATGCGGTTGCAATGGAGTCAGCAAAAAGCGCATCGTCGATGCGATTACGGAAAATGGACTCACGACAGTAGAAGAGATCAAGTCGACTACCAGCGCCTGCCGCTCCTGTGGAGGCTGCCGTCCTGTCATTGAGCAGATCTTGCAGTATGTGCTCGGTGATCAATATGATTCTGCTGCTGCCAAAAAAGAAACCATCTGCTCTTGTACATCACTCAGCCGTGACGAGGTTGTGCGCGAGATCAAGGAAAAAGGGCTGATCACTTCGCAGGAGGTCCGTTATGCGCTTGAATGGAACAATAAGGAAGGCTGTTCCAAATGCCGTCCGGCGCTCAATTACTATCTGGGCATGATCTGGCCTGCCGAGCATGTGGATGAGCGCGATTCCCGTTTTGTGAATGAACGTATGCATGCCAATATTCAGAAGGACGGAACATTCGGTGTTGTTCCCCGCATGTATGGCGGTGTCACGACACCTGAAGATCTGCGCCTGATTGCGGATATTGCTGTTAAATATAATGTGAAAATGGTCAAGGTGACCGGTGGACAGCGGCTTGACCTGCTCGGAATCAAAAAAGAAGACCTGCCTAATATCTGGAAAGATCTAGGGATGCCTTCGGGATATGCTTATGCTAAAGCACTACGTACCGTGAAGACCTGTGTAGGCTCGCAGTTCTGCCGGTTTGGTACCAAGGATTCCATTACGATGGGTGTACTGATCGAGAAGCGATTCGAGCGTCTGGATATGCCTGCCAAGTTCAAGATGGCAGTGAATGGCTGTCCACGTAACTGTGCCGAATCATCTACCAAAGATATCGGGATTGTCGGCAACGAAGGAGCCTGGGAGCTCTATGTTGGCGGGAATGGAGGAATCAAGGCACGGCTAGCAGAGCTGCTCTGCAAAGTAAAAACAGATGAAGAGCTGCTGGAGATCATAGCTGCCTTTATCCAGCATTACCGGGAAACCGGTAAATACCTGGAACGTACCTCGGATTGGATCGAGAGAGTCGGTCTGCAGAGCATTATGGATACTGTTGTTAACGATCTGGACAACCGCCATGCTCTGGTAGAGCGAATTGAACTGGCACTAAGCCAGGTACAGGAACCATGGAATGAAATTCTGGATAATCAGAATCTGCGCGAGAAGATGTTTGATGATGTGCGGATTTCGACGACCCAATCGTAAGGAGGTATATATCAATGTCTTCATCTGCAGCAGATCCCAATTATACGTATTATGAGGTTGGAAGCACTCATGACTTTCTGGAACGAGTGGGCAGACGGGTGATTATTGATGAACAGGAGATTGCTCTGTTCAAAACATCCGATGGCGAACTATATGCTCTCGAAAATAAAAGCCCGGGTCCCAAAGGCGGGACACTGGTTGAAGGGATGGTCTCAGAGCATATTTTGTTCGATCCCATCTGTGACTGGCGCATCCGGATGGAGGATGGACAGGTGCTCGATCCGGATACCGGTCAGGTCAAAACCTACCCGGTGCTGCTAACCGGAGAACAGGTGCATATTGGCATTCCAAAAAATGGAGGCGAATCAGGCAATGGCTAAAGAACTCGAAGGCAAAACGATCGTTATTACCGGCTCCAAAATTCCGGAGGATATGGCAGAAGTGATTGAGCGCAGAGGAGGAACCGCACTGGTGCGGTCTTTACAGGGATTAATGCCTGCCGATCCTGCCGAAATCGACAAGGATGTTCGGCAGCTGACCGAGCAGGATGCCGACTGGATTATTTTCACCACAGGTATCGGTTATGAGGCGATTTACAAGTCGGCAGAGCGGCAGGGAATTGTTCCACTGCTTGAAGAGCGTCTGCAAAAAGCCAAAGTAGCATGCCGTGGTTATCGTACCAATGCCTACCTCAAAAAATCCGGTGTTCATCCCGTGGTCAGTGCAGATGACGGGACGATCGCCAATATGGTCGACAAGCTGAGTGCTTTTGACTTTAAAGGCTGTCAGGTATGGCTGCAGCTACACGGAGAGCTTACGTCCCAGCTGCATGACTTTATCAGCAGCGAGCCGGAGATGAATGTACAGGCGGTGCTTCCTTATCGTTACCAGGCACCGGACAGAGATACACTGGCACAGCTAATGGATGAACTACTCCAGCATCAGGTTGATGCGGTTAGTTTTACCACACAGGTACAGGTCAAGTATCTGTTCGACTATGCAAGAGAGCAGGGGCAGGAAGAAGATCTTCGGAATACATTTAACCATCAAGTGCTGGCAGCAGCTGTAGGCAAAGTTACTGCAGATGCGCTGCGTGATGAAAATATAACGCGCATCGTCGTACCGGAATTGGAACGAATGGGAGCAATGATTGTAGAAATTGCCCGCTTTTTCGAAGAAGGGTCTGCTCAAGAAGAATCCAGTCCACCAACTCTCTAGATACGGATAAGCTGGCAGTGATGCAATAATTAAGGGTTATTAGCAGAATTCAATCTAACGAATACCCTCTGTTAACGAGCAGAGGGTATTCGTTATGAGGAGAAAGAATAAAACGATGTATTATAGTATAGTTGTTCTGTTTTGTAATATAAATGTATAAATAATGTTAGATATATCGCTGTTATCTGCACTTCGATAGATCGATATGTTAGTTAAACTGCTATACAATGATCTATTACTTTAAAATATTAATTAAGTGGTATAAATAATATATGACAGAGGATGTATTTTCTCTTCATTTTATGTAGATATATGTCGATAGAATACATAGTCTTACTAAATGAGTAGCTTAAATCAACAGAAGCGGGGGAAGTTCTTTGTCTTTTTCAATGCGTTGGAAGTTATATTTGAGTTTTGCTTCTATTATTTTGCTTCTACTGGTGACGGTGGTCGTATCCAATACGATGACCCAGCGGATCACCCAATTAACCAGTCATATCATGCTGGCGCAAGAGCGTCTGGAAAATGCCCAGATGCTTAATTTGTTTGCGCGCATGGCTAATGACGATGGTGCCCATTATCTGCTGGCGCCTGATCATCTCAAGGATAATTTTAAAAGTCGTTATCAGGCAGATGCCGAATCGGTGCAAAAAATGGTTCAACATATGAAAGTGCTTACCCAGGGAGAAGCTTCTGACAATATTCAGCAGTTCGAATCCCACTGGAACACGTATCAGAAAAATGCCGAAGACATTATGAGCCTAAGAGAAGCAGGTAACCTGACGCTCGCACAGGAACGATTTACCCGGCGTTCATTTGATCCGGTTGCCTTTTCCTTATTATCCTTTGTCAAAGAAGAAGAAGCCAAAGTTCAGCAGTACAAGGCACAGATCGCGGATACGAGCCAGACCAGTCTGCTTGTAAATATTGTGATGGCTGCAGCTGCCACTCTGCTGTCGCTGGCTATTGCCTTTTTGCTGTCTAACTATCTGATCCGTCGTATTCGTCTGCTCAAGACATCGGCGATCACTGTCGCACAGGGCGATTTGTCCGTCGAAGAGCTTCATTTCAAAGGAAAAGACGAGCTGACCGATCTGGCAGAGGCATTCAATACGATGACCCAATCGCTGCGCTCGGTTATCAGCAGTGCAGGAGATGTGTCGATGCAGGTAGCGGCATCATCTGCACAGCTGCAATCGAGCGCGGAACAGACGAGCACAGCAACGGAACATATCGCGGTCATTATGCAGGACATTACAGCAGGTACCGAGAAACAGGCCAATCATATTGATAATGATATGCAGGTCATCAATCAGCTGTCCCATAATGTGCAGCAGATCTCAGCCAATAATCAGACCGTACTGAGTACAGTGCATACGACATCTACAACGGCAGCTCAGGGCAAGCTGGATCTGGTCAATGCGATTCAGCAGGTACGTGTAATTGATGAAAGCAATACCAAGCTCGACCGGATCGTGTCTGGACTGAACGATCAGGCTAATCAGATTGGGCAGGCGATCCAACTCATCATGCAGATCACCAAGCAAACGGAACTGCTGGCACTAAATGCAAGTATCGAAGCAGCACGTGCAGGCGAACAGGGCAAAGGATTCGCCGTGGTTGCAGGGGAAGTACGCAAGCTCGCCGAGCAGTCCAAAGATTCCGCGAATCAGATTGCTTCCCTGATTACCGGGATTCAGCATGAAGCTGGCATTGCCAAGGAAGAAATGACTCATGGTACGCTAGAAGTGCAAAAAGGAATTCAGCTGATCGAAGTAGCCGGCAATTCCTTTGAAGGCATTCTGCAGCTGATCCAGCAGGTAGAGCAGGATATAGAGGGAGTTACTCACTCTACCGCTTATATCAAGGAAGATACAGAGAAGATGGTCATTACAATGGATCAGATATCGGGAATCGCCAGAGAAAATGCATCAAGTACTCACAGTATTGCTGCTTCGACCGAAGAGCAACTGGCTTCAATGGAAGAGATCTCCGCCTCATCGGCAGCTCTTGCCAGTCTGGCAGAAGAGTTAAGCGATCTGATCGGCAAATTCAAACTGGCGAAAGAGGAAAACGGACAATGAGAACAAAATTGATTTTGCTTATAAGTGCTGTACTGATGACTTTTACACTCGCTTCCTGTTCCAGCGCCAAGACTGAGGATGTCGCATTAACCTTCTGGACGACTACGGACAAAGGGGCGCAGACCGAGTTTCTGCAAAAACGGGTCGATGCGTTTCAGGCAGAGCATCCGCATATCAAGGTCACTCTGGCATCTGTTGACTTTGGAGCAGCTTCCAATCAGTTTAAATCTGCGCTGCTGAGTAATGAGCAAGTTGATGTATTTCGCGCAGACAACAGCTGGATACCGGAATTTGCGGATCTGGACCTGCTATACCCACTTGATCAGCTGGCCACTGCCAAAGACAAAAGTGGTTATGTAGAGTCAGCACTCAAGTCGGATGAATATCAGGGTAGCCTGTATGGATTGCCTTCTGTACTGGAAGCGCCTGCTCTGCTGTACAATAAGCGAATTTTGAAGGAAGCAGGGTATTCTGCTCCGCCAGCGACGATGGATGAATTGCTGCAGATCGCCCGGAAAGTCTCGAATGGCGATCGTTACGGCATTTATCTGAACAATGACTCTTATTATGCACTGCCTTATCTATGGGCATTCGGTGGAGGAACGATCAGTGATGATCGCAAGATCGAAGTGACCTCGGCTGATTCCATGAAAGCATTCTCATTTATGTACCAATTAAAAGAGCAAGGCGTAACACAGAAATACCCGGATTTCAATGATTCCTATATCCGAATGATGAAAGACTTTACTGAAGGCAAATCGGCTATGATTATCAATGGTCCATGGGCGATTCTGGAACTTCTGAACGGCAAGGAGTTCAAGGATGCCGATAATCTGGGGATTACGCAGATTCCGGCAGGACCCAAAGGACAGGGATCTCCTATAGGTGGACATAGCTTTGTCGTCTCCAAGTATAGCGAGCACCCCAAAGAAGCCTATGAGCTTATCAAGTATCTGACTAGTCAGGATACCCAGCTCCAGCAGTCACAGACACTGAGAACACTACCTACGCAGAAGAGTGTCTATGATGATCAGACGCTGGCCAATGATCCGATTATCCAGGGCTTCAAAGCACAGGTCGATGTTGCCAAAGCAAGACCGCTGATTCCGGAAGGCTCGCAGATGTTTAACGACTTCACCCCTAACCTTACTGATATTCTGCTCGGCAAGGAAGCCGTTGCAGCCGGTGTGCACAAGATCGAGGAAGCATGGAAATTAATGCTGAATATTGAATAGTAAGCACTCATGAGGAATGGCTCCTGAAGTGGGCTATTCATAATATTCACCTATTTAGCCCAAAATTGTATAACCGTTCTAAAACAGACCAAAAGCCGTGAAATTGCTCACGGCTTTTTTTGTCTATCGACTGATTCAATTCGGGCAGACATCAACATTGTACATTTGCAATAATCGGCTACGTATTTATATGTTTAACAGCTGCATTTCGTATTCAACTGTCGGCACGTACTTCCCAACCTTGTGTAGACACACGATGCCCGCTATATGATTGTATTCGCTATAGATGCATACGGTGTAATGTACTTTACTCTGCCACAGTTTGTGAAGCAGCGCCATAAGCTGCCAGCAGACGTTCACTTTCGGCTACCGTGATCGGTATAACGCTACCATGACGCTTTTGGGTTTGTCCCATATCGAATTCTGTATCGGACAGTACACGAAAGTCTCCGCTGGACAGATCCGAAGTGATTAGAGGCAGATATCCTTTATGTTCTGCAAACCGGTCCACAATCAGACACCATTCCTGGCGGTCATTTAATTTGAAAATTTGCGGCCCTTCGACGCCTTCCAATGCTTCAAGTACGGGAGCATCTACAGGTACAAAAGAATCCCGATCCAGCGAATTACTTTGCTCTACCAGGATATTCTTGGTAGTCTCGTTTTTGGAGTAACGGTAATAGATTCCCTCATGAGCGATGATCGTGGTATCGATAATATGATTGTCCCGCTCGATATATAATTCCGACGAAGTGAAGGTGCGGAAATCATGTGTATGCGCACTATAGATTTTCTGTTTACGCTCATTCATTCCGGGATCCAATGTAGCCGAAGCCCAGAAGACAAGAAAATCACCGGCAACTTCATCGTAAATGACTTCCGGCGCCCATACGCAGCCAGCATCAGATGTACCGACCGTTACCGTCCATGGATCAGACCAGCTGACCAGATCGTCCGATTCCCAGATAACGATATTCTGGCTGCCTTCGTTAACTGCTGCCGACCAGCCTTTGCCGCTGGCAATCCGCAGATCGGTAGCGATAATATAGAATTTGCCACTATCCACTGCACGAATCAGAAAAGGATCGCGGACTCCTTTTTCACCAATTGTAGAGTGCAGAACAGGCAATCCACGATTCAGATCATGCCAATGAAGTCCATCCTGACTGAGTGAAAAGTAAATCTGTTCTCCATCCGGCTGCTCCCCAATAAAATGTACCATTAGATAATGGGTATATGTATTCTGATGTACCGACAAATCTATCGCCTCCTGTTGATGATCGGATATATGCTACACTGCATATCTCTTATGCTATTTTGTGGCTCCGGATTTTTACATATGAAAATAGCGAAGTGCTGCACGTCAGACAAATGATAATTCCGAATAAACATGGATATGTACAAATTAGCTGTTTTCTTGTAAATAGGAAACTGCTAGACTTTATATGGATTCAGGTAACGTACTGACCAGAGTAATCGACAGGAGGTGTTTTGAAAGCGCTTCAATATTATTGGGCAATATCGTGTTGAATGGAATAGATCAGATACAAGGAGGGATTTCATTTATGCATTTTTATAAAAGCAAAACTGTAACAAAGCAGATAGTGTCCAAAGTGCTTATGATTATTATGATTCTGTCGCTTGTCGTTCCTGCTGTTCCGGCTTCTGTAAAGGCAGAGAATACAGTACTGGTGAATGAAGACTTTAGCAGCTATCCGGCAGGACCTTTCACTATAGGCAGTGGCAACGCCTGGGGCAAAGAAGGCAGTGCACCTGTGGTTCAGATCGCCAGAGAGACGGTAACTGGAATGACCTATGCCGAAATCAAAAATACATCTTCCGGTTCTTCCTATATCGGTCAGCGCTTTGCTGCACAAACGGGCGGGCTTATCGCCGAGTTTGATATTCGCGTACCGGGTAATAACGGCGGTTCCCTGTACATGATGGATGGCAAGATTAATGCGACCAGTGCTGCCGCCGTGAATACCGGTATGGGCGCAGGCAGTATTCAGGGTACGCAATCGTCTAATCGGATTGCTTATGATCCTTCAACCTGGTATCGCTTGCAATATGTAATTAATATTCCTGCACAGACATATACAACGACCATTACCGATCTATCTACAGGTAGCATCGTTGCTGAGTGGCAGGATTCATTCCGTAACAAAGTGGCACGGATCAGCAGCTTTGGGTTGTATCTGGGACGAGATGGAGGAACCATTCAGCTCGCAAATGCACACGTTACCAATTTGGATCTGAATCTAAGCAGCCTGCAGGTGAAGTCACAAGATTTTACGCCTGCTTTCACTCCGGCATTTGACCCATCTGTCCTTAATTACCAGATGGAAGTGCCTTATTCCGTGAATACTCTCGATATTACACCTACAGCAAGTGATGCTGATAAAGTGCAGCTGAGTGTTGGAAAGACTACTGCTTCCAGCGGTACTTCCGCATCAGTTATTCTGGATGGAGCAACGACCAGCATTCCGGTTCGAGTGACTTCCGATACATATTCGGATATCTCCCGTACCTACACACTGAATGTGACCCGATTGGAGAAATATCCGGATCTTCAGTATGTCGTATCCGAACCGCATAACGGCAAAGTGAAGATCGGATGGGAGGAGACGATTGATCCTACCTATACCGAAGCCCATATTTATCAGGTACAGAAAAACCAAAAGCTCAAGCTGGTCAATACCGTCGCGCGTGGAACGTATATCTCTACCATCGATAAACTGAAAAACAACACAACTTATACATTTGTTGTCAAAGCCGCTTTTGAAGATGGCAGCGAATCTACCGGAGTAACGATCCAGGAGACTCCTGTCAAACTGCCACCTCGTCAGATGGAATATCTGGATCGCGGATTGGTAGCTATTCCTCAATCCGGCGGAGTCTATGTAAGCTGGCGCCTGCTTGGTACCGATCCGGACTCTATCGGATTTGACCTGTACCGGGATGGCAAAAAAGTAAATTCTGGTCCAATACGCAGTACAACAAACTTTATGGATAAGGGTGGCAGCAGCCAGTCTACGTATTATGTACAAGCCGTAGGCGGTAAAGTAGGACCCAAGCAGTCCGAAACGGCCAAAGTATGGAATGCCGATCATCTGAGTATTCCTTTGCGCAAACCGGCAGACGGCAAGACGGTTACCGGTGAAGTCTATTCCTACAGCGCCAATGATGCCACTACTGCTGATCTGGATGGAGACGGACAATACGAGATCATTCTTAAATGGGCACCATCCAATGCCAAGGATAATTCCCAGAGTGGTCATACCGGCAGTACACTCGTCGATGCCTACAAGCTTGATGGCAGTTTCCTATGGCGGGTCACACTGGGACCGAATATTCGCTCCGGTGCACATTACCTGGATGTCATGGCATATGATCTGGATGGTGATGGCAAAGCCGAAGTAGCTTTCCGTACAGCCGATGGAACTGTCGACGGACAGGGCAAAGTTATTGGTAATGCCAGTGCCCGTTATGCCAATGACGGCGGTTATATTCTGACTGGTCCCGAATATTTCTCGATTTTTGAAGGAACAACAGGCCGTGAACTTATTACAGAGAATTATGAACCGGCACGCGGAGATGTCAATTCGTGGGGAGATGGCTACGGTAACCGGGTCGACCGCTTCCTGGCTGCGATCGCTTATCTGGATGGCGAACGACCAAGTCTGGTTATGCAGCGTGGTTACTATACTCGTATGGTACTGGTTGCTTATGACTGGAGAGACGGCAAGCTGACCAAGCGCTGGACTTTTGATTCCAGCACACCGGGCAATGAGAAATATGCCGGACAAGGGAACCACCAACTGTCTGTGGCCGACGTGGATAACGATGGCAAAGACGAGATTATCACAGGAGCTGCGGCTATCGATCATAATGGATCAGGGCTGTGGGTCAGCGGACTTGGACATGGTGATGCCATGCATGTCAGCGATCTGAATCCTCAGCGTCTGGGCCTGGAAGAATGGGCGGTTCAGGAGCATACGGATGCCCCTTATTCCGCTGATCTCAAAGACGCCCGAACCGGCCGTGTGCTCTGGGGACAGGCACAGCTGGGTGTTGATGTTGGGCGTGGACTGAGTGCGGATATCGATCCAAGACATCCGGGAGCTGAGATGTGGGCTATTGATGGAGAGTGGAACAGTGCAACAGGCGGTCTTTTTACAGCAGCAGGAGAGAAGATTTCCAGCAGCATTCCTTCTTCCAACTTTGCCATCTGGTGGGACGGGGATCTGAGTCGTGAACTGCTGGATCATACGTTCAGTACAGAACCTGTCCGGCAAGGTGTACCCAAGATTGATAAGTGGGATTACGCCAATCAGCGCTTGCGTAATCTGATTACATTCACTGGCAACCTGTCCAATAATGACACCAAGGGCAATCCGGCTCTGCAGGCAGATATACTGGGTGATTGGCGTGAGGAATTGGTGCTTCGCAATACGGACAGCACCGAACTGCGTATCTATTCCACCACCGAGCAGACCAATTATCGATTGGTAACGCTGATGCATGATGCGGTCTACCGGCTGGGTATTGCGTGGCAAAATACCGGCTACAATCAACCGCCGCATACCAGCTATTATCTGGGAACCGGTATGGAGCAGCCTGAGCAGCCGAATATTCGTGTGATTCAACCGGATCGCAAGTCATAAGCAGATCATCATATCAATTAATACTCATCAGCACAAAAAAGTCGTATCTGAGCAGTTGATCAGGTACGACTTTTTTTGTGTGAACGATATATTTGAGCAAGACACAGGATCAAACGAATCGTGTAAGTGAACCAGAGCCTATTGAAAATCTAACCCTTACGCATAAAATGTACAATTCATTACCGGTAGCACTTATGCTTGTACACGCTGCAAATAGGCATCGATATGACGAAGCGCTTCATCCGTACCGCCGCACTGCTGGAAGCTGTGGTTGATTTTCCGAACGCCTTCCTGGTAAGCAGGATTAGATAACACTTCCCGGACTGCTGTTTGCAGGGATTGTACATTCACCTGATCTTTGGTGATTCGATAGCCGGCCTGCAGCTCGGTGAGACGCTGCGCAACCATTGGTTGATCCTTGTCCTGAGGGAGTACAACAAGTGGAACTTCAAAGTGAATCCCTTCATTCACACTATTCATTCCGCCATGGGTAATGAATACGTCGGTGTGGCGCAGTACATCCAGCTGAGGTACATAGGACGAGATAATGAAATTCGCAGGAGCAGGATTGATTTTGGTTAGATCGGCTTTCTCACCGGCAGCGATTACCACGATTCCATCGAAATCCGTAAATGCCTCGATGCACGTATTAAAGAACTCTTCGATATGATTCAGCACCGTACCCATGGAAATATACAGTACCTTCTTGTTGGTAAGTTGATCTAATGGAAAAGGACCCGAGCCTTTGCGTTCGGGGAAACTGGGACCGATAAACAGATTCTGTTCTTCAAACTGATCGCCATTCGGCTGAAAATATCGGCTGGTATACACAATATTCAGCGCTCCTGAATTATTCATAAATTGCACCATTTCTTTTGGAGCAACGCCGTATTTTTCTCTCATCAGCGT
Organism: Paenibacillus dauci; assembly: GCF_000971985.1. Taxonomy (GTDB): domain Bacteria; phylum Bacillota; class Bacilli; order Paenibacillales; family Paenibacillaceae; genus Saccharibacillus; species Saccharibacillus dauci. The sequence continues at coordinate 200,939 of NZ_LAQQ01000001.1, forward strand.
CAGAGACTCTGCTACAAATGGATCCAGCTGACCTGGAGATTCTGCATTCGGACGGAACAGATTGGTCGCCATATGCTTGTTCGAGATTAGGAAGGATGGAGAAGAAGAGATACCCGGAATATTCAGCATGTCCCGTACCAGTTCGCCTGCTCCAAACCGATCATACAATACCAGATCAAATGCCATCGTATCCGACAGCTGACGGGCGATTTCCAGAATATCCAGTGATGTGCGAATATGGATCTTCATGAACTCATTGATACTTTCCCGGTTGGATGTGTCAATCAAAGCGGTGCGCACCAGATCGGGATGTAGATGAACGATAGCACCTACCGCTTCGAGTCTTTCTTGATACTTTTCCGTAGTAATATAGTGTACTTCATCACCACGTGCTGTAAACGCCTGGGTTATACCGAGCGTTGGATTCACATGACCTTCTGCAGGGAAATTGACAAACAAAATACGCAGCATCTGGTATCACTCCTGTTCATGAAATAATAGGATGTATGTTATCGGAATCATTTCATTTATGATACCAGTAATCATCAAATATTCAAAATAACGTAAATCTCCTTGTGTGACCACATGTAAAAGTAAACTTCGATTGTTAGCACCGCTTTAGGCTCAAGTTTCACTTCGGAATCGATATTTTCTCGGTGAACTACCTACAAACTTTTTGAATTGCCGCATAAAATGAGTGTCGTTCTCATAACCGCAGCTATCGGCAATTTGCGTCACCGACATCTCGCTGTGATCCAGCAAATATTTGGCATGTTCCATTCTTCCGTTAATCATATCCGTCACCACCGAACAGCCAAATAGCTGTTTGTAAATATGCTGAAAATAGGATTTGCTCAGATTAAGATTCTCTGCCAATCGGGTAACCGATATGTTCTGCTGAGGCGATCGGTACAGATCATTACGCAGTTCCGCAAAGGCAGCATAATATCGGTGCAGCTGGTGCGGAGCTGTACGCTGACGCAAATCAGCCAGCTTCATCAAAAAAGAGCGAAGGTCGCAATCGATAATACGCTCGCGCAAAGGTCCATCGAGCCGGTGGATATGCTGCAGCTCCATCATGCAGCGTGAGATCATCATCGGGTCAGATGCCTCTACAGGCGTATCCAGCGGAAACTGCAGACCTGTAAGAAATCCCTCTAGCTCTTCGCCATTACAATGAAACCAGTCATTAATAAAGGGACTCTCCAGTTCACGATAGAAATAGGGAGTATCCGGCCGGAAAAAGATAAATGTATTCTTCTCGATCACCATTATATGCTCATGGAGTTTTAATTCGGTTCTGCTGTTAAAAAATATAAAAGTATAGTTTCCCGAACCATGAGGGCGATTCCTGATAATCCCCTCATGGTGGATCGTTCGATACCCACAGGCTAATAGCGTAATCATCTTTCTTTACCTCCAAGCACGATAGGTCAGTTTTTGATCATTATAGTTTATTGTGATAACGGTTACAAATCACTATACTTTTTCTGAAATGACAGGCTGATCAAAGGAGGATACATCATGTCGGAAGATAGAACGTATTGGGTGAAGACACTTATACAGATTGCCCATCCTGTCCTTCAGGCGTTATCGGAGCGCCGGTTGACCCGGGATATGCCTGTAGAAGCAGACCGATCGAAGTATACTCATCTCGAAGCACTGGGACGAACTCTCGCCGGTATATCCCCATGGCTGGAACACGGTCCTCGTACCGGAGAGGAAGGGCAGCAGCGAGCAGACATGGCTCTGCTGGCGAGGCAGGCGATCGAATCTGCTGTAGACCCGGATTCCAGTGAGTATATGAATTTTACTGAAGGTGGGCAGCCTCTGGTCGATGCTGCATTTCTGGCTCATGCGATTATTCGTGCACCTCATGAGCTGTATGAACTGCTTCCCGGGAAGACTCAGGCGCAGCTTATCACTGCTTTGCTGTCGACACGAGAGATTCGTCCTGTGTTTAGCAACTGGCTGCTGTTCAGTGCAATGATTGAGACGGTGCTGTTCCGTATGGGTGTAGAGATATGGGATCGCATGCGCATTGATTACGCGATCAGACAGCATGAGCAGTGGTATAAGGGAGACGGCATCTATGGAGATGGTCCTCAGTTCCACTGGGATTATTACAACAGCTTTGTCATTCAGCCGATGCTGGTGGATATTCTGGATGTGATGGGCGATCAGTTCAGTGACTGGGATACTCTTCGTGTTCCTGTGCAACAGCGGGCTGTACGTTATGCTGGTATTCTGGAACGGATGATTTCGCCGGAAGGCACTTATCCGCCTATAGGGAGATCCCTCGCGTATCGTTTTGGTGCTTTTCAGCATCTGTCCCTGACGGCACTGAGACAGGATCTGCCGGCAGAGGTTATGCCTGCACAGGTACGCGGTGCCCTTACCGCTGTGATTCGCCGTCAGATTCAGATGCCGGGTACATTTGACGAGCAAGGCTGGCTGCAGATCGGGTTTGCAGGCAATCAGCCGGATATCGGGGAAGGGTATATCTCGACAGGCAGTCTGTATCTGTGTACGACTGTATTTCTTGCTCTTGGCCTTGCCCCGGAACACGAATTCTGGCAGGGACAAGCAGAATGGACAGCGCAAAAAGCATGGTCTGGCAAAGTTTTCCCGATCGATATGGCGGTACCGAGTCACAACTAGGAATCATATTACAGAGAGGAGCAAGAACAGATGACTGCACAACCACAATGGGTACAGGAAGCATGGGAACAAATGAAGAACAAAGTGAAAAGAGTACATACACGTATAGGAGATCAATTTCCCCATGCCAGTGTCAATGGAACTTACAAGCTGGAACCGGCAGCATGGTGGACCGCTGGATTCTGGCCGGGTTTGTTATGGCTGGTATATAGAGATACCCGGGATGAGGAGTTACGAGCATCTGCAGAATCCTGTGAGCGTCAGCTGGATGTCCTGCTGACAGATGCCGCTAAGGTGGATCATGATATTGGTTTTATGTGGACACTGACGAGCGGAGCCAGATACCGCATTCTGGGAGACGAGGATTCCAAGCGAAGAGCACTACTCGCTGCCAATCTATTGAGTGCCCGTTTTAATGCCCAGGGGAACTTTATCCGCGCATGGAATGGTCAAGGGCTGGAAGGGTGGGCGATTATCGACTGCCTGATGAATCTGCCGCTGCTGTACTGGGCCTCCTCGGTAACTGGTGACCCGAGGTATCTGCATATCGCAACCCGGCATGCAGATACTGTACTACAGCACTTTTACCGTGAGGATGGATCGGTATCCCACATTGTAGCTTTCGATCCGGTTACCGGGGAGAAGCTGGAAGTGAAAGGCGGACAGGGATATGCGCCTGACTCGGCATGGTCACGTGGTACAGCCTGGGCAATTTACGGGATGAGTCTGAGTTATCAATATACGGGGAATCCGGCGTATCTGAATGCAGCGAAACGGAGTGCTCATTTCTTCATGGCGAATTTGCCTGAAGATCATGTACCCTATTGGGATTTTCGTTCACCGGAAGGAGATTCTGCCGTACGTGATTCTTCTGCTGGAGCTTGTGCAGCATGTGGACTTTTATTGCTGGCAGATCAGGTAGGCGAGCTGGAAGCACGAATGTATCGTGAAAGCGGAGAGAAGATTCTACATTCGCTATACAGCCGATATGGAGCCTGGGAGTCGGAGACAGAGGAAGGACTTATTTTGCATGGCACCAGTCATTTTCCGGAACAGCAGAATGTCGATGTTCCCCTGATCTATGGAGACTACTATTTTGCAGAAGGCATTGCGCTATTGATGGGGTATGAGGAGCGATTCTGGTAAGAACTATAGAAGTACGGGACTATATATACTCATCTATTATATTTATCAATCAAGACCTGCAGTGGTGACTGCAGGTCTTTTGTGTCGTGGATAGCTGGCACTAAGACTGGCGGACATTTCTTCTCTGTGAATAATCAAGGAGAGGTATGATTTGTAAATACTGAAAATCCTGCATTATTTTCTAAATAAGTGGCTCCCAAATGCAGATATATGTATTAAAAGGACGGAAGAACGAAGGGACTCCAAAATGAGAAATATAGTGAAGTATCTTATCCAAAATAAAAAGTTTGTTGGTTCTAACCTCATTAAAATTAATATCATTTTTATGATCATTTTTATTCTGAACATCATCATTGGTTTTGATTACATGGGGCATTCCTTTCAGGATAATTACCAAAAAGTGCGACAATCTGCAGATTTGAGAATTCAACTGCTTAATCTGGAAAAAGCACTGGTGGATCAGGAGACAGGGCAGCGAGGATTTCTCTTATCCAAAGATTCACAATTTCTGAAACCATTTGACCAAGGGACGGAAGATTATATCCGAGCTTCCGAAGCATTATTAAAAAATAGTGAAAACATAGAAGAAAACCCAAATATCCATCAAGACATCGTTCGATTGATCGAAACGGGCCAACGATGGAAGGTTGAATATGGAGATCCGCAGGTACGTAAAGTGATGGCAGGTGGAACCATTACCGAAAAAGAGCTACTAAGAGGCAAGCAGAGTTTTGATACATTTCGTGACCAGGAAGCTGAGCTTATGAAATATGTTGAAGTTCTACGCGATGATCGACGAGAAGACATGTTGAATAGACTATACTATTTATTTGCTATTATTGGAGCTATCTTTATCGGCATTCAATTTTTCATGCTGTATGTTCTTCAATCTGGACTAACCCGAATTACCCGGCCGATTATCGAACTGGATGATGCGGTCTCTTCTTACCAGTCGGGTCATATCCAGGCCAAGCTCCCTCAATATACAGAGCAGAACGAAATTGGACGACTTATTTCCAAGTTTGAAATGATGTCTGATGAAATGAAAAAAGAAAGACGTACGATCAAAGAAACCTATCGAATGATTAATATGGTGAATCAGGCTCGTAATCTGGAAGAGGTATACCGGATATCACTCGAATCAGTGGCAGCGCTTATCCCATGTGATCGGGTCTCCATCATTACCCAGAATGACAGTCGTCATTTCTCCATCAAGGCATTTATTCAGAGCGGTATGTTTACGCACAAAGATATTCCTTTGACGAGAGAAGCAATTGATATCTATGATCTGCTGCGAAGCGGTTTCTCTATGGTGCATGCAGATTGGACGACATATCGGGCAGAAGGTCCCATTACCGATCAACTGTATGAGAACGGCATTCGTTCCTCCATGCATATTATTCTTAGAAAAGAAACGCGTGTAGTCGGATTGCTGAATCTGTTTGCGACAACAGTTAATCATTTCTCGCTTCAGGACAAAGAACAGCTGGAGCTGCTGTCTCCTATGATTGTTACGGCTATGGATAATGCAGTGGAGACAAACCGTATTCAGGAAATGGCTCTTCACGATGCGTTGACTGGCTTATGGAATCGCCGATATTTTGAAGTGGTTCTGGAAAAATTGATCAAGCAGTATAAGCAGGAAGACCCTAGCACTACCTTTAGCTTGATTTTGCTGGATGTGGATCGTTTTAAGGTGTTCAATGATACATGGGGACATTCCGAGGGGGATCTGGTACTGAAGCATTTGGCCAAACTGCTTGAGTTCCAGGTTCGTCCCAGTGATATTCCTGTGCGTTATGGTGGTGAGGAATTTGCGATTTTGTTGCCGCACACACCGAATCGTGGAGGAGTAGAAGTCGCAGAACGAATCCGCAAGCAGCTGGAAATAGAGTCGCCTTCTCGCAAATATACGGTTACAGCGAGCTTTGGTGTAGCAGAGTGGCAAGAAGGTCTTACTGCGGCCGAGCTAATCGAAGCTGCCGATCAAGCGCTGTATCAAGCCAAAGAAGCAGGACGTAACCAGGTGATTGCTTATCCCAAGAGTTAATTGCACAGAGCAATTTCAAGCACATTATTAGAAATGTGATCAGAGATAGTTATTAAAAAGCCCAGAGCGCACTTCATGCGTCTGGGCTTTTTCAGATGATATTTTGAGTGATTTCGAAGTCATATGCCGTAGTTTGTTTTCAACCGATCATTGATCGCAAAGCTACCTGTGGAAGTAGAATAGATAATTTCATTTCCTGCGACATTATCCTGGTCATAAATCCCTCCCAGTGTCCAATTCACAGGCATAGTGTAGCTGTTCGAAGTTCCTGTACTTTCATGGAAAACTTTAATACCATCGACAATCCCCATATTCAAGGCAATTTCATTACCCGCTACACCGTCTAAGTCGGCGATACCTCCTGAAATAAGAATCCAATTGCTCCCCATAAAGTAATCTTTCATAGTGCCTGTATTGTCATGTAAGAATCTAAGCGTTCCGTTAATATTAAATACTACTTCGGCTCCCGGAATCCCGTCTGTGTCGGCAATTCCTCCTTTTAAAAGCCACCAATTACTATTCATAGGATAAGTACTAGTGATTTGGGAGGCGTCGTGTACGATTTTTACGGTACCGCTTACATTGAAAATTAGATCAATGCCTGGAGCTCCATTCGTATCTGCAGCCCCCATAAAATACCATCCGCTTCCAAGAGGGTATGTACGAGAGGTGCCATCGGACTCTTTAATTTTGATATTACCGTCACTATTGTAGACGGTCTCAGCAGCTCCGTCACCGTCCGTGTCCCAACCACCCATTACTATATCCGATGCATAACTTCTCGGCATATAGGCGAACAGCAGTGTTGCTATTACCAATAAACTTAGTAAACTTTTTTTCATTAATCATACCTCCAGGTAGCATTTTTTTACGTAGGTCATTATTCTATACCCTATATGTAAATACCTTCTTTATTTGAAAATAATTAGAAATATAAAATAAGCTACTAATGAGGAGGTGAATTGAGATATCCCGTCTTTTCAGGAATCTCCTGCGTATTATTTGGCACGGTTCGATATCCAATAGGTAAATCTTATAGACGGCTGAATATCATAAGACAAACAATCCATGCTACAAACTCCCTTAGCGAAAAGATAGTTAATCCTGATAAGGGCTTCATCATCTAAGGATGAGCATTTTTCATTTACAGGAATAAGCAAAGAGATAAACAAAAATGTAGTAGCGATGTTTCCAGAAATGGAGAAGAAATCGCTACTATATTTTTTATGTATTAACTTTTTTGTCCGTACTGTGTGTACAAAAAAGTCGAAAGATGATACATTGAAATCAGCTTATCTCCTTTTATGAAAGGGTTTACAAATATAATATGTCTCCTGTACAAGGACATTCGTATGCCGAGGAGGGAATAAAATGTCTAGCCAAACACTGGACCAATTTTTGAGTATGAACATTGAAGATCTAAAGACAAAAGGTCTGTATAACGTTATCGATACACTGCAGGGTGCAAATGGACCTGTGATTCGTATTGATGGAAAGTCCCTAATCAATTTGTCTTCGAATAACTATTTGGGATTGGCAACCGATCACCGCCTGATCGATGCTTCGGTTAAGGCATCACAGACATACGGGGCAGGAGCAGGGGCGGTCAGAACTATTAATGGGACCATGGATCTTCATATCGAGCTTGAAGAGAAACTGGCCCATTTCAAAAAGACGGAAGCCGTTATCGTGTATCAATCAGGATTCAACTGCAATATGGCTGCCATATCAGCGGTAATGGATCAGCATGATGCCATTTTATCCGATGAGCTAAACCACGCTTCGATTATTGATGGCTGCCGTTTGTCGAGAGCCAAGGTAATTCGCTTTAAGCATTCGGATATGAATGATTTGAGAGACCAGGCCAAAGCTGCCAAGGAATCGGGTCAGTATAACAAAATTATGGTCATCACCGACGGAGTATTCTCTATGGATGGTGACATAGCCAAGCTACCTGAAATCGTAAACATAGCAGAAGAGTTCGATCTGATTACTTATGTGGATGATGCCCACGGTTCAGGCGTACTGGGAGCAGGTGCAGGAACTGTAAAACATTTTGGATTGTCCGACCGCATAGACTTTCAAATTGGTACGCTTTCCAAAGCGATCGGCGTTGTTGGCGGTTATGTAGCAGGTGAAAAACAACTGATCGAATGGTTGAAGCTGAGAAGTCGTCCGTTTCTATTCTCAACATCGCTACCTCCAGGTGCGATCGCTGCGTGCAGTGCTTCTGTCGACATTTTGATGAATGATACAGCGCTGATTGAGAAGCTATGGGAGAACGGCAATGATTTGAAAAAAGGATTGAGCGAACTTGGATATGATGTAGGTCAAAGTGAAACACCGATCACACCTTGTATCATTGGCGATGAAGTAACCACTCAACAGTTCAGCAAACGGCTCTATGAAAAAGGCGTTTATGCCAAGGCGATCGTGTTTCCGACTGTTCCAAAAGGGACCGGAAGAATACGCAACATGCCGACAGCTGCCCATACCAAAGAGATGCTGGAACAGGTGATCTCTGTTTATGAGAAAGTTGGTAAGGAAATGAAGCTGATCTAACTGCATTCGCGGGATTCTATTTCGGGAGGAATGTCTTATGAACAAGATTTTGGTGACTGGAGCACTGGGCCAAATCGGTTCTGAGTTAGTTGTTAAATTACGTGAGATCTATGGGGCAGATTATGTTATTGCTACAGATCTCAGATCATCAGCCCACGAAATTACCCGATCCGGTCCATTTGAGCTGCTGGACGTGACGAATGATAAGGCGATGTTCGAAATTGCCAAGCGGTACGAAGTGGATACCATCATTCATCTGGCTGCGCTGCTATCGGCTACGGCAGAGGAGAAACCTCTGCTTGCCTGGAATTTGAATATGGGTGGATTAATGAACGCTCTTGAAGTATCCAGAGTACTCGGCTGTCAATTTTTCACGCCAAGTTCTATTGGAGCCTTTGGCCCTTCGACTCCAAAAGACAATACCCCGCAGGATACGATCCAGAGACCCAATACAATGTATGGGGTGAACAAAGTGTCCGGCGAACTGCTCTGTGATTATTATTTTCACAAATACGGTTTGGATACCAGAGGACTTCGATTCCCGGGTCTGATATCTTATATGACGCCTCCCGGCGGAGGAACGACGGATTACGCGGTGGAAATTTATTACGCAGCGGTGACGGCTGGCCGGTATACATCTTATATCGCCAAGGATACCAATATGGACATGATGTATATGCCGGATGCCCTGAATGCGATCATCGATTTAATGGAAACGGATTCATGTCGGCTGACGCATCGGAACTCATTTAATGTTACCGCAATGAGCGTAGATCCGGAGGCGATTGCTGCAGCAATTCGAGAGGAGTTGCCTGGTTTTATCCTCGATTATGACGTTGATCCGAAGAGACAGGCGATTGCGGATAGCTGGCCGCATTCCATTGATGCGACGGCAGCAAAAACAGAATGGGGATTTCATGCTCGCTACGATTTGAAGGCTATGACAAAGGATATGCTTTCAAAACTGAGCGAGAGACAAATTCTTCGCAAAGCGTGAAATGATTATGAATTCGCTATGTAAGGCGAGTAAAAATATAAAAGAAGCTGTACTCAACAGGTTAGCGTTATGCGAACTTGTTGGATGCAGCTTCTTTTATACTATTTTAGCTGAACGAAGGAATTGGAATCCAAGTTTGTAAAGTTCAATATTTTGAACTTACCAGAGAACTCCATTAATACTCAGGTACATTTTAGGATAAGCTGTAACATTGTTGCAAAATTAACGTTATTTCATTATGAGTGTATATTAGTGGAATTAAAAGAGGGAAGATGGAATTCTCCAAAAAAAGTTAAAGGAGTTTATTATGAAAAAATCTGTGACCATAGCTAGTATTTCAGCTCTTGCTTTGTCATTTGGTATGCTTAGTATGCCAATATCAACTATAAGTGCAGCCAATAATAATTTTAATATGTCTCAATATTATATGCAGAGCGACAATATGGAGAAAAAAGCCGACAAGAGTAAGGTCGTAGTAAGGGATGGGGCTGTTACAATAACTGCTAAAAAGGTAGCCAACGAAGGGCCTCAATCCATTATTCTTCGTGATATTATAGTCACAAGTAATGAACAAACATACCCTATTACTATTGATGACTCTTTATCTGATATACGTTCACTTGAAGTATCTCCTAACAAAAAATATGTAGCCATAGCAGGAAATGCTATGGATGGATCAAGATTGATCGTTTTAAATCTGACCGATGGCAAGTATAAATTAATCAATAATATTGTGAAAATGTTAAAAAACTCTCCTAATATTCCTTTTTGTAGTTGGTCACCAAATGGAAGTAAACTTGCTTTCACTTATGGAGATCCTGGAATCGGTAGAGTAGCAATTTATAATCTCCCTGATGAGACATTCACTTATATACCTAGGGAAGTAAATCTTATTGGAGCTATCCATATGTTTTGGAGTAAGAAAGGGGATACTCTGGATTATGTAGGCGAATATAAACCATCCCAATATAAACTATATCGTTACTCATTAAATACGAAAAAGGTTAAAACCATAACTCAATTAACAGAAAAAGAAGTCGATAACATTTGGGAATTAAATAAATTTTAATAAATTGTATCTTTATAAAAAACACTTTTAAAAAGATAAGATAATTTGGAAATGAGGTAGATAGTTTGAATAGTGAAAATAAATTAGCTGAGCGCGCTTTGAAATGGTTTATAGAATCAAGTTATATCCTTATGCTATGTCGCTACAAGGGAACTTTAGTTGCTTCGGATCTCGTTGAAACGCATCGTTTTGAATCCTTATTACATCCAATAGTTCAAAGTCATGCGTTCTTTTTACGAAATGGTAATGTACCAGAACGATTCCCAATGGTATTAGGTTTACAAAAATTAGCTTATTTGAAAGATGATAGCTTGACACTAGAAGATCTGCAACTGACTCATATTGCAATGGAATCTCTTCCTTTTCTAATTGCAAGTGACTATGAAGATTTAAGAACATATACGTATTCTATTTTCCATTTTATGAATGAGGAAGACTATATCGATAGATTTAATGCTCACTTAAATAAACTAAGATGTGTGGAAGAAAGAGAAGGGTTTCTCTCGTATGATCGTTTTAAGCAAATCACTTCACTTTAAATTTATATTAATTGGATTTTTGTTCATAATAAAATTATTATGTAACTTAATGTTTTTTTGGCGTCTCTAAATTGTGTCATATTACATTAAATAGAGGAGAATAAAGAAGATGAAAAAGTTACTTGCATTATTAGGGGTCACGACAACCCTGCTTTGTGGAAGTGCAACTTCAGCCATGGCAGCTTCAGATTATGTGCAACGACCTATTCCGGTAAATGTAAACGGACAATTTGTACAAACAGATGCAAACCCGGAAAAGATTAATAATCGTATTCTCGTGCCTATACGTGCACTCTCTTCCTTAGGACTTGAGTACAATTGGAATGGTGATACGAAAACCATTTCGATTACAAATGCAGATAAAAATCAGGTCAAGGTCACTTTAAATAGTAAAACAGCATGGAGTAATGAGAAGAAACTTACACTTGATGTACCAGTTCAGATGAGACATGGGCGCGTCTATGTACCGATTCGTTTTGTAAGTGAGGCTTTCGAATCTCACGTTCAACTGGAGCCGGTTCGCCAAATTCTATTCGTCACTTCTGGCAACAACATCAATGCAAAAGTAGATGAAGCCGGAAAGGATTTAAAAACAGAACGCCAAACAGCTATCTCACTTCCGATCCAAGCCAATTTTAAATTAATCAATTCTCCCCAAGAATCGTATGCTGGAGAAGCGTATACGTTTCCTGCCGGTCAAGCTGATCAGTATACGTATACTGATCAGCGCACTGCAACCATTGTAAAAATTAAAGATGGAAAAGCGATAGCGGTAGGTCAATATTCGTACGGAGCTCTAGCTGATTTTTCAGCAGTAGCAGGAGAAATAAAAACCAATACAGATCCTGTACTTCGTCCATTTATAGCCGATCCAGTTAGTTTTCAAATAGAACCTTCAAACGAAATAAACGCTTTCTATATAGATGAAAAAGGAAATAATACACAGCTAAAAAACGGAATCCCCAAAATTTATACTGATTTGATTGTAACTCTCCCTAACAATAAATAAAAAAAGACTCCTGAGAGATCAGGAGTTTGCAGTTCATAGATTTCATAAGCATGTTCATTTACATATCTATCCCAAATTTCTACTTTAAAGTGTTTTTTTCTAACAATGAGAGTTAAATTAAGGAGATGTATATATGGAAGTAGGAATTTTAGGAGTCGTTCATGATGATGCATTGAGATTCCAGTACGATTTGACGCTTGAAGTAATTAAAGAATTAATTCTAGATTTCGATCCGGATGTAATATGTGGTGAGGTATTACCAACCAGTTTTGAGAAATACAAAAAAGATTCAGATAATAGAGGATACTGGGGTGAACCCCCAAGTGAGTATTATGAATTAATTTTCCCAATATGCAACCAACAAAAAATTAAGTTTGTTCCAATAGATTGGGTAGAATTAGATATATGGAATGATTTTGATCCTCTACGAGACTATAGTGGCCTTGAAAAAGAACATTTAGAAAAAGAATTGGATATTTGGTGGGAAAAACAAAAGGAAGCAGCCACTAAAGGAGAAATTCCATTTAATACAGTTGCCTTTGATACTGTTACTAAGCAAAAGTATCAGTGGTTAAAGAAACTTGATCAAAATTCGCATTTTATTAGATGGGAGTGTAGGCATTTGATTATGTTACAACGCATAAGAAATGCAATAAAAGATAATCCGAATGGGAAAATTCTATGTATTGTAGGCGCTGATCATAACCATATACTTAAGGAAGAATTAAATAATCTAAAAGATGTTCAAATTATATATCCACTGAGATAAAATCCTGCATAATGTAGCATTGGTGCAGATGTTCCATAATTCGATAGATAACTACTCTAATATCGGAATACTATGTAATAAAAGCAGAATGTCCCTCCTGAAGATGGAGTGGGACATTCTGCTTTTTGGTTTTCTATTCTTATAACAAAGTAAACTTAACCTTGCAGGAATTCAATTAAGGCTGAATTGAATTTTTCATAATGAGTGGCATTAAATCCGTGTGGTCCACCTTCAACAACGACAAGATGGCTACCAGGGATAGATTCATGAGTACGTTGTCCGCTTACTTCCAACGGCACAATAGCATCGGAATCGCCATGGATCACCAATGTTGGAATATTAAATTTCTCCAAATCCTGACGGAAATCGGTTAGAGCAAAGGCAGCGATACAATCCAATGTACCTTTAGGTGAAGCTGCAGCAGCAATATCCCGGTTGTACAAACGGAATGGTTCGCTTACAAGATCAGTACGGTCTCCAGCAGCGAAGAAGTTACTTGTAAACCCATCCAGGAATGCCAGACGATCTGTTTTCACTCCATTTTGGAATTCTGCAATTGTCGCATCATCCAATCCGCCTTGAGGATTATTTTCAGTTATATAGAGATAGGGAGGAACAGCTCCTGCAAATACCGCTTTAGAAATGCGTTCTGTTCCATAGGTTCCTACATAACGCGCTACTTCACCGCCGCCCATAGAAAATCCGACTAATGTAGCATCATGCAGATCAAGATGAAGAATCAGCTTATGTAAATCCGAAGCAAAGGTATCATAGTCATAACCTTCCCAAGGTTGGGAGGACTGACCGAACCCACGCCGATCATACGTAATCACACGATAACCCGCTTCGATCAGTGCAGGAACTTGCTTTTCCCAAGACCGTCCACTTAAAGGCCATCCATGAATTAAAACAACAGGTTTTCCTGAACCATGATCTTCGTAGTACAGTTCAATTGGTTGTGCATTTTCTTCGCCTACAGTTAATTTAGCCATTGAAAATCACTCCGTTAGTTGAATTTTTTATTGCCATCGAAGAATACATATGAAGCCTGGGTTATCCTTTATCCTAAAAGTTAGGATGTGAATCATCTTCGTCGCTGCAGACAAGGATGATTCAGCTTTCAATAGAATAGCATGAATATTTCAATTACGATACACCGAGATTCGCTGTATAAGATTCGTTAATGTACGTTCAAAAAAAGAGTTGTCGTTAAGAGCCCTGCTTAAAAGTAATCCTCCCTGAATGCCAACAATCGTTTCCTCTGAAATCTGATCGGCTTTCTCTTTGGGGACGTCTGCTCGAACGAGAGCTGCGCTTAATGCTTCAATCCATCTTACAAAATATTGCTGAATAGCAGTAGTGAAGCGATCCCGTGTCTCGTCTAAGGCAAACGCACCCATAAGGCATATGCGCTGACCAGATTGAAAATAAGTATCGACCTCTTGCCACATATGATCAATAGCCGACCAGGGTTCACTTTTTTCGAGTGGTTCAAATATATTACTGATAAACCATTGATCTACGTTATCAAGGATTACAGCAGCCATTTCTTCTTTTCCACCAGGGAAGAAGTGATACAAGCTGCCTTTCGATAAGTTGGTACGGGCTGTGATTTTGCTTAGAGATGCACCCTCATAACCCAACTCACGAAATACCTCGGCAACGAGAGGTATGATGTCCGATTTTTCGAAAACGGTACGAGTCATAGATTCAACTCACTTAGGCTTGGATGGTCAGCAGGACGCGAGCCAAGAGGCCAGTGGAATTTTCGTTCTTCTTCTTGGATTGGCATATCGTTAATAGAAGCAAATCTGCGTTGCATCAATCCATCCTCAGCAAATTCCCAATTCTCGTTGCCATATGATCTAAACCAATTACCACTATCGTCACACCATTCGTACGCAAATCTCACGGCAATACAGTTGTCTGTATATGCCCATAGTTCCTTAATAAGACGATACTCTAGCTCTTTGGCCCATTTTCTAGTTAATAAAGCGACAATTTCTTCACGACCTGTTATAAATTCACTGCGATTTCTCCAAAAACAATCCTTTGTGTAAACAAGTGAGCAGCGCTCAGGATCTCGGCTATTCCAGCTGTCTTCTGCCATACGTGTTTTTAGAATTGCTGTTTCGCGAGTGAATGGGGGAGTTAAATTGGTCATTACATTTCCTCACTTTCTATACTGTTTGTTTTACTATAAACCGATCGGTTTATTAATGCAAGTATAAATTAGTATTTTTAAAAGATATATGTATAGATTTGGAGTTTATTAGGTGAAACTAGTTCATAATGATAGTGAACTTTGGATCAATTTGGTTATACTTAAAGTACATTACCGCTAACACTATATACGAAGATACAGTATGAGAGAGTATCAGGATTAGTTTGAATATCAATCGTAATCTGGAATGCATCCGTGGATCTTCAAAAGATCAAAGTGCAGATCGGTAAAGAGAAAGAACTATTTCTGCAGATACGGAGACTGGAGTATTTTATTGCTCGTCAGGTAAAATACATCTATAGACGCTTTATAAAAATGTAGAATGCTCTACATAGTACGTTACTGTTAAATCGTCTTCAGTTTATTTTGCAATCAAGATCGGGTAAAGAGATTGTAGTTGAAAAGTAATCAATAAATTTCTAGATTGAATTGATAAATGAAGTAAGAGCGTATAGATAGTATGATCTTAAATTAAATAAAGGAGCATACAACGTAGATTTTTTATCAATAGAGCATCATATATACATATGTACAAAATACGAGTTTTGTGATTATGTATGAAGGATTTGAAGTCACGTATGTTTTATCTTATTTTATATCTACAGTTATTACTCATATATTGTATATCCCGTTAGCTTTTTATTATTTAACAATTGCTAATCTTAATTCTTTATTGCCGCTCTTTGATGATTTCAATATCTAAATTAAATAAACCCTGTACATTTTATTTTATCATGCCTACATAAGATTTATTTAATTTTATTGCTTACTACAGTTATTGTATTTGAATACTTATTTATTATTTACTTTAATTCATCTATTGATTCCAGCAAATTATTGATCATTTTTATTAGAATCTCGATCTCTTTATTAGATCGAGATTCTAATAAAAATTGAAGTCGATTTAGCATGTCTGGCAATTCCTTAGATAGCTTAGTATCGTAGTTCTTAAATAATTGCAAAGGCTTAATATTTAAAACAACTAGATTTTTTTGTAAAGTATCTAAAGAGATATTACGCTCTCCACGCTCAATATCTCCAACATAAGGTTGTGGTAATTCTACCATTTCCCCTAACTGAGCCTGTGTCAAATTTTGTGCCTTTCTATAAAAACGAATTCGTTCACCTACATAAGAATTTATATTTCTCCAGCTGCTCCTAATATCAAAACATTCAATATTAAATCTCCCTTTACAAGTGTTGATTAAAAAAATCATTTATTTTTTGGAACGGTATTTTATCTTTTTGATCATATAAAGTCGCATGACCTGCGTCTTTAACAACATATAATTCTTTAGGCTCTTTGGCATGTTCGTAAGCCCAGTCGGTATGCGGTTTTGTAAGTGCCTTATCTCCTGCAATCAGCAGTATGGGTCTAGGTGAAATTTCATCAATGTATTGCATTATCTTTGTTGCCATAAATGATAACGGCATTGTGGCATTCCATGTACTATTCGATAAGATCGAATTCTCATGGAATCCTCGCTCAGTACGATAATAGTTATACACGTTTTTACCCTCATCAGGTTCATTTTCTGGGTAACCGTTCGGAAATCTATCCGCACCGGGAGTATTAGTGCGATTTTCAGCGTCAATCCAACGTTGGTTCGCTAACGCATTCAATGTGGTCGTTCTCTCCGCGGTTGGGACGTCACCCATTGCGGAAATATTATACATGGAAACTGTAATTACCGCTTTTACTCGCTTATCGATTGATGCCGCGTTTAAAGCAAAGCCCCCCCAGCCACAAAGCCCGATCATGCCTATACGTTCACGATCAACATTAGGCTGAAGCCCAAGCTCATCTACAGCTGCCATGAAATCTTCCGTGCTGATATCTGGTGATGCAACATGACGAGGAATTCCACCGCTTTCACCCGTATACGAACCATCGAAAGCCAATGTTACGAAACCAAGCGCAGCCATTTCATTGGCATAGAATCCAGACGCTTGTTCTTTTACGGCTCCAAATGGACCACCAATTACAAGTGCAGACGACTTTTTTTTCTCAATATTCTTTGGAAAATATAGGTCCGCAGCTAATTCGATACCAAAACAATTTTTAAAACGGAGTTCTGTTCTTTTAACATTCTCGTTCAATTTGAAAGTGAATTTTCTCGATCGCTCAGTTCCATAATTATACTGGGGAAATGATACATCATGATAGCGTAGCCTACCAGCAGTATAGGATCTCTTACTACAGGGATAAGCGAATACAAGAGCTGCGCGGCATCCTGCATAGCTGCGATATACAGAACCGCGTCCTGGTTGCATACAATTTGGGTTGTTCCTTTTGTTTGTACGATCGACTATATCGCGCTTCCAGCTCCGTTTTCTTCTATCAGATAAGCATATTCACTTTACAATTGAAAATACTTCTATTGCAGTTGATCTTCTATGCTCGTCACGATCCGTCATCTCGATTTTATTATAGGCACTAGTGAATCTTGATATTCAATGGTTATGTTTATTTTATAAAAAGACCTCTTGTACGTTCAAAAAATGTACAAGAGGTCTCCCAAAAACTTGATTTAATTATTAGCTTACATCACGCAGTATTCAGACTTTGATTTTGCGACCTTTCCAACTCACGGAACGGAAAACATTTACCCTGATAAACGAATATAAATAGATGCCTATAAAAAACGCAAACCATATCGGGTAAACAAGAAAAATCACTTTTTTGAAGTCCCCCACCCTACTGGCAAACCATCCTGTCTGAATGACATACAGAACATATAATATCCCGCTCAACAGGATCATAGCAGGATTCCATCTTATCAGAGAAGAAACTAGAGCGGATGCAGCAATGAAACTGCCGGATATCCATAAGATGACCATGAACATGACAACTGGATGCGTCGATTTGGAACCGACGGCAAAACTTTTGCACCAGCCCTCGATCAGACTGCCAATGCCTTCAGGATACATGCGCAGAGAGATAATACCTTTCCCCCCCAGGCAGCGTACAGGAAGATTTTGTTTAAGAAACGCCTCTCCCAGTGCCAGATCATCCATTATGGCTCCTTCGATTATTTTATGCCCGCCGGACAAAAAATAATCGTCGCGATTGCATAAAATGCACGGACCGAACGAACCGGCCGTTTTAAACCGAGAACCCCAAACGGTAAACAGATTCATCCCGGTTACAACGATAATGTTAAAAATAACAGAAAGATGTTCATACCAGTGCTCTACCGTATGAAAAGGCTGCAGCGCTGTAATACCTCTGGCTCCCTTTTCCTGATAAAACTGCAGCAGATGGTTTAGCCCCTCTGCGCTTTCGAATTTGGTATCCGCGTCCAAAAATAATAACCAGCTTCCTTTAGCCTGTTCGGCGCCGTACCAGCAGGCTGAGGATTTCCCCGCTCCTTCGTTCTGCAGCACCTTTGCGCCGAAACTTTCTGCTACAGCAGCGGTCTTGTCTGATGAATCGTCATCCACAACCAGAATTTCGAATGAAGTAAACCGCTGCTCCTGTAGGGACCGCAGCAAAGGCACAATCCTGCTTTCTTCATTTCTGGCAGGAATAATAATAGACAGAAACGGTAGATTGGTTGCCCCTCTGGCGGAGGCACGGGGCACAGGCAGCGACCAGAACATGAGGAAGCCGACTATCACTGTCCCAAATCCAATCGCCAGTTTAATAATGTCCAAAGCCGTTATAACATTCGCCCCCTTTCTTTATTTCACCGAATAATCAAACAGCTCGCCTGTATCATCCTGGATCAATTCCTGGGCGGCGATTTTGGCAGACAGAAGTACGATTGGAACGCCAGCGCCGGGATGTGTACTGCTTCCCGTAAAGTACAAATTTTCGCAATCGCTCGCTTTGCTTTGCGGACGGTAGTGGTTGCTTTGTTTTAAAATAGGCTGCAAACCAAATGAAGCACCATTATACGCATTGAACTTGGAACTAAAATCCAGCGGTGTGATATGCGTTTCGGTCACAATCTCATTATCCATATTTTCAAAACCACGAATCTTTTTCAATTCATTTAAGATGTAACTGCGATAATAAGCAACCGTCTCCTCGTTCCACTCATAATTGGATTCGGCTGCATTGGATACAGGCATCAGAATATACAATCCATCTGTTCCTTCAGGAGCCATGGAAGGATCTGCTTTTGACGCGATATACACGTAAAAAGAAGCATTCGTCAGTTTTTTTCCATCAAAAATATCATTGAGATTCTGGTCCAGATCCTCATTGAAAATAAAATTATGCACATGGTCCGTTTCTTCATACTTGCGGTTCATACCGAGGTACAGCAGGAAACAGGAGCAAGAATATTTCATGCTGTCGACTTTCTCGTCGGTATACTGTCCTTTGGAAGGCTTGTCTTGTACAAGATGCTTGATCGCATAAGGAAAGTCTGCGTTGCAAACGACATAATCCGAAGAAATGTTTTGCCCGCCCACGACAATCCCTTCTGCTTTTTGATTTTGAATAGATATCTGCTGTACATCTTGGCCGTAATGAATGATTCCTCCAAGCTCTTTGAAGAGTCTTTCCATCGACAAAGCCATCGTATACATCCCGCCCTTAATAAACCATACTCCATATAAAAATTGAAGCATAGGAATCATGGTATAAAAAGAAGGGCTAGTCAGAGGTGAAATGCCAATATATAACGTTTGAAAGCTGATCATCTGTCTCAGCCTTTTGTTCTTGATATATCGACCGACAAATTTATCCGCGGTATCGTAAGGTTTTAATTTGATTGCCTTCTTCAGCATCGGGAAGTTATAAAAGTCACTCCTTTTACGGAAAGGTCTGGGAAGAATATAATTTTTAGCAATGATGAATTTTTGATAAATCTCATGCAGATACCGGAAAAAGCCTGCTGTATCTTCTTCACTGATCGCTTCGATCGTTTTGGTCAGCTTGGTCATATCGGAGGAAATGTCAAAAGGCTCATCAGGAATATCACTAAAATAAGCCCGGTAAATCGGATCTAGTTTTTCCATGGGAATATAATCGTCCGGATCGCGGCCGCACACTTCGAATAGTTCCCGATAGATTTCGGGCATCATCACGATGCTAGGTCCCAAATCGAATTTGTATCCTCCATCCAGTTCGATCCGGTTCATTTTACCACCGGGTTTTGAACCTTTTTCGTAGATCTCTACTTGGTAGCCAGCAGCCTGAAGCCTGATGGCAGAGGCAAGACCCGCCACCCCGCTTCCGATGACAATTACCTTTTTACTCATACAAAATCCTCATTTCCGCATCCTGTTTCTTTGTTCCGATACTGGTCGTTTAAAGAATCCGCTTTCTCAACTTTTTCAAAGCTTTCATGTTTCGTTCCGAATAAGGCGGGAATTTACCCGAAAAGCGTAGATAATGATACGTTCGAACGCTCGTTTTTTCATAGCTAAAAGCCAAAAAACCGGCTTTGCCATGGTAAGCGCCGTATCCGCTTTGGCCAACTCCGCCAAACGCAATATGGGGACTCGCCGCATGATGGATCACTTGATTGACACTAATCGTCGAGGAGCGCATGTATTCATTAAATTGCTCAATGCGATGTTTGTCAGTGCTGAATATGTATCCAGTAAGGGCATCGCGCTGAAGAATACCGCTGGATAATAACGAATTCAAATCGGTATAGGGAATAACAGGAAGAACCGGACCGAAAATTTCTTCTTCCAGAACGGAACTTCCCGGCTCCATATCCGTCAACACGGTTGGAGCGATAAACCGGTCGGCTTGATCATACATACCGCCATACTCAACTGTGCCCTGTGCGATAAAATGGATCACCTTTTGAAAATGGGCTTCGGTACAGATTCGTCCATAATCTTCGCTTGTCTGAGGCTGCTCCCCATAGAAATCAGCAAGCACCGTAGAAATTTCCGCCAGCGTTTTTTCGTAAACGGAGCGCTGTACAAAAAGGGTATCCGGCGCAATACAAGTTTGGCCGGCATTGATAAATTTTCCCCATATAATGTCCTTAACAGCGGCTGCCGAAAAGCCCGTTTCGTCAAGGATACACGGGTTTTTCCCACCGAGTTCCAGAATTACCGGCGTAAGCTGCTTGGCTGCCTGATCCGCCACCCGCTTACCGGTTTGCCCGCTGCCTGTGAAAAAAATCAAATCAAACGGTGCTGTAGTCAGCTGGCTGGCGATTTGCGAATCTCCTGTGACCACGTGCAGTTGTTCAAGCGGAAATGCCTGATTGATGATTTCTTTTAGCAGTTCGGCTACTGCCGGCGCATATTCGGACGGCTTGATAATACAAGAGTTCCCTCCAGCGATGGCTCCGATCACAGGCATCAGGGTAAGCTGGACCGGATAATTCCATGAACCGATAACCAGTACGCTTCCGTACGGATGTCTCTTTTTCCGGAGTGATTCGATATAGCCTAATTTCAAGTGCCGGGAACGCCGGGTACGATTCCATTTAGCGATATGCTTGCAGACGTAATCGATTTCGTTCAACAGAACGGCAATCTCCGATGAAAAAGATTCAAACGCCGGTTTACCCAGATCGGAATAAAGCGCATCCGTTAATTCTTTTTCGCGTTTCACCAGAATATTTTTCAGCTTTAAAAGCTGTTTTTTACGCATCTCGTTTGAAGGGCTGCCTTGGCGCAGTAATTCTTCACGCTGCTTTTCAGGCAAGGTCTTCAGAAAAGGATTTTCATTGTCCGGCATGTGCAACATCCCTCTGCACAATTTTTTTGCTGACCAGCTGGCCGCTTAACGTAACCATTGGCATTCCACCGCCCGGGTTTACCGTTCCGCCTACAAAATAGAGATTGTTATAGCGTTCGCTTTGTTTGGCATGCTTGAATCCTTTATTTTTTTTGCGATTGGATACCGTTCCGTAAATAGCACCGCGGTCAGAGCCATACGTCTTTCTGATATCTTCTGGTGTCCACATATCTCTAGTCACGATATTGGCTCGCAAATCATCTAAGCCCATTTTTTCCAGTTTGATCAGAACTCGTTCAGCAAATTGCTCATAGTCCTGCTGAGTGAACGGTTTCTGATCCCGTATGTAAGGAATATGGGGTAGTACTTTAATATTTTCATGTCCTTCAGGAGCCTGCGACGGATCGGTTTTATTCACGTTAACCAAATAAATGACTGGATCCTCCGGCAGGGTATGTTCGTGGAAAATGGACTGCATTTGCTGCTTCATGTTTTCCGCGAAAAAGAAATTATGATGGCGAAGCTGAGGATAGCTTTTTTTCACGCCCAAATGCAGCACAAGACCCGAACTGGCCGGTTCGAATTTTTTCTTTAATTTGTCTACAAAGCGGTTGTCTTCCTCCAGTAACCGTTCGTAAACCGGGATGACCTCCATATTGGAAACGTAATAATCCGCAGTCAGCTTTGTTCCGTCTTCCAAAAAGGCGCCCGTGATTTCGTCGTTGTTTTTTTCGAGTTTGACGATGGGTGTACCGAGATGGAAATGAACTCCCACTTCCTCGGCCAGCTTCACTAAACCGTCTGCCAGTTTATTCAATCCGCCAGGTACGTACCACAGCCCCTGATCATGTTGCATATAAATCATCATATTCAAAACAGCCGGTGCGTCGTAAGGCGACGAACCCACATATTTGATAAAGTAGGACAGCATATCGCGAAGCTGTTTATTGCTGATCCGCTTGTCGATTGCTCCATGAACAGTAGAAAACAAATCGAAATTTTTTAACGCACCAAACAGGCTCGTATGCTTCATAATTTCTCTTGTGCTATCTACACCATGCTTAAAATAGGTTTTGTCCGTCATATTGTAGATTTTTTTGGAATATTCAAGCAGATTCTGATACTCGCGCATATCTTTTTCACTCAGGGAGTCGTTTTTCTCCTTCATGTCCTGCAGATTTTCATATAGATCGATGATATTTCCGTCAGGGAAAAAGGAACGCCATTGATGGTTCAGCTTTTCGATCGGAACATAGTCCTGCATGGATTTACCGCTAGCATTAAACAAATGTTCAAACACCCGGGGCATTGTCAGAATAGATGGGCCCAAATCAAAACCGAAACCGTCCTGGTCCAGTCGGTTCAACTTCCCTCCGATGTGATTGTTTTTTTCATATAAAGATACCTCGTATCCTGCCTGTGCCAGCGAAATTGCAGCTGACAGTCCTCCGAGTCCGCCTCCGATAACCACTACGTTTTTGTTTGTCGTTTTCACTTGTCTTGTTTCTCCTTCCATCAATCAAGAATGGTGTTCATTGTGGCTCTAAGCCGGCATACGCCTTACTTTATTCTGCATACCGCTCATTCGCCGTTTCTCTGATTTTACGTGCAATCATTTCCCAGGCTTCCTCCGCTTTTTCTTTTGGACCCAGGTGGGTAAAAGCGTGTTTGCAGTCTTTGAATACTTTTTCCTCAATATGTACCCCAGCTTCCTTTAATTTCTCCGCATAATATTCCGCTTCCGGTCTGAAAGCATCATGTTCTGCGATGAGAATAAGGGCAGGTGCCAAATGTTCGCTGACGACAGCGCGAACTGGAGAAGCAAGAGGATGTTCTGCTTGACCTTTTTCCGGGACGTAGCACATGTTCAAAAAGTGAGCGGCCTGGGGATATCGTGCCCGCCATTTGTCCGTTTCCGGCTTGTCGGCATGCGGAGTCGCAAAATCCAGCATCGGGCATGACAGCACTTGAAGCAGCGGTTGCTTTTCCTTTTTTTTCTCCAAATAGA
This sequence comes from Paenibacillus dauci, assembly GCF_000971985.1. GTDB lineage: Bacteria > Bacillota > Bacilli > Paenibacillales > Paenibacillaceae > Saccharibacillus > Saccharibacillus dauci. Next base: position 224,634 of record NZ_LAQQ01000001.1, read on the forward strand.
GACAGAGCGCAGCGGCCAGATTGGCTCCTGAACTTTGTCCGCCGACCATCATTTTTTCCGTGTCGATGTTCAAATCGTCGGCTCTACTCTGAATCCATCGAAACACTTCATAGACTTGTTCGAGTGGGTTAGGAAAAGGGTACTCCGGCGCTTTTGCATACTCTACATTCGCAATGATGCATGCTGTCCGGTTGGCCAGGTAACGGCAGTACGGATCGTCCATCTCCTTTTCGTGCATGATGAACGCTCCCCCGTGAAAATTAATATACAGCGGGAGTTTTTTCAGTTTGGATTTCGAGGGATAGTAGAAGGAAATATCCGTGAGTTTTACAGACGTCTCTACTTTCATCTCTTTTTTTTCCTTCACTGGCTCGAAGGAGAGCATGGGCGTCTTTTTCGCCTGATTAGGGAAAAGACGGAGTAACCTTGCAGCCATAAGGGTGAACATTAGGATAACCTCACTTTTTAACCGTTTAAACTGAAAATGAATCGTTTCTAGCATTAGTTCTCTAATGCTATTACCCTTTTTTCCTTTAAATGTACTAACTTTAAAAAAAAAGCGTCAAATACTGATTAATCAGCGTTTGACGTGACATTTTTGTGAAGAATATCTCATATTTATATTACGCATATGAGTTCTCCATTCAATCCCTATTTAGAAAACTTTATTTCCCGAAATAATACCCTTTCTTTATCTCGTCCAGCAGACCCGGGTGCTTCGCTTTCCATCCTAGCCTTTCACTTGTAAGTGTCGAGGATACAGGATTGTCTGCAGCAGCAAATGAACTCAGCCAACCGAAATGGTCTGCAGCTTGATCCGCTTTAATCGATTGGATCGGCAGACCGCTTTCCAAGCCGATCCATTCTGCAATATCCGCAAAAGGAATTCCTTCATCAGCAATTGCATGAAATCGGGATCCTGGAGTTCCTTGTTCTACAGCCAGTCTGAATAACCGGGCTGCATCGAGCCGGTGCACGGAAGGCCAGCGGTTGGCACCTTTCTCGATAAAAACAGACTTCTTTTTGGAACGTGCGATTTTAATGAGTGAAGGTAGCAGTCCGCCCTGATCTCCTTCTCCGTATACAATCGGAGGTAAGCGCACTATGGAAGCGCGAATCCCCTTTTCCGCCTGAATCAGCAGCGCTTTCTCCGAAGCCACTCGGCCGCCACCGACCGAATAGGGATCACCATCGTCTTCTTCCCTCGCCAATCTTCCCGCAGTAAGCGTCATCGTCGGCATAGCAATGACGAGCGCCCCTTGTTTTGCGGATAGTGCTGCGCCGAACGTTTCGATCGCGCGTTGCTCCATATGGATAGCCGCAGCCATGAACCGAGTAGACGCCTGACGGGGAGCCCCTCCAAGTGCAATACGCAGACGTGTCGACAGTCCGGCATGCGAAAATTTATGAAAAAACGCTGTATGGATTACCGTATCTGCTTTGTCTGCGGCTTTGCGCAAAAGTGCGGTATCCTCGACAGAACCTCGAATCGCCATCGCACCGATCGAAGTCAGACGTTCGACCGCCTCCTGCGAACGAACAAGACCAATCGTTTCGTGTCCATTCTCGATCAGTTCGCGAATAACAGCTGAACCGATAAATCCACTTGCTCCCGTTACTAGAATACGCATCATATTTCCTCCTTGTATGGTAACGCTTTTTCGATTGAACCCTTTGATTTACTGGAGTCTTTTGTGCTGGAACATTTCCTATCCTCCTGCTGAAGCTGCAAATTCTGAATACGGTACATGTTATTTACTATTTTAGAAAGAAAGCCGATAGAAAGTTTGACTATTTCACGCTTCTTCTTGCCTGATTCGAGACGTTTGAACAAATCGAACGGTTAACCGTATTGGCTGCGCAAAAAGACCTGACACCCAAAGGGCAGCAGGTCTTTTTAGAGCAACTGACAAGGTCTATAGAAAATGATACGTTTAGGGAACCAATTCTTTTCTTAGGCGAATGCTTATAAGCTAAGCTGACAAATAGTGGCTACTGTCTCCATTTGGCGATGTCTCGACTCGGCGGACTACCGAAAAAACGGCTGTAATCACGGCTGAACTGCGAATCGCTCACATAACCGACCAACCGGCAGGCGGTAATCGCATCCCGTTCCCCGGAGAGCATCAGCCGTCTGGCTTCCTGTAGACGGAGTGCTTTCTGATACTGCAGTGGACTTACGGCGGTGACCGACTTGAAATGTTCTCGGAACGATGACTCGCTAAGATGGACCATATCCGCCAGCTCAGCAATTTTGAACGACTCCGTAAAATGATTCCGTAGCCAGTCAATTGCTTTAGCAACGCGCTGTATGCTCGATCCGGCTAGTACCGTTTCTGCTACGTAGACCCCGATTGGACTGCGTAGCAGACGGATAAAAATTTCGTCTTCGGCCAGCGAGAGCAGCAGTCCGTTATCATCGAAATCGTCCAGGCATGCTACCAAGCGAGACATAGAAGCGATCAACGCTGGTTCGGCTTCCAATACATAGGCTGCACTCCGGTTTTCCATTATAGGCAGTCCGTCCGGGTAAACTTTCGGGACGAGCGCGGCAATTTTATCCGGATCAAGATAAATGCCTACACCCAGGAAAGGTTCGAATGGACTTGCCTGCACTGTCCGGATCGCTACAGGCAAGGCTACCGGAATGACCACCAATTGGGCGCCAAAGTATTCGGCCGTTTCCTCGCCGATTCTAATGATTTTTTTGCCCTGTGCTGCGATTCCTATGGTTGGCCAATACATGGTATGCATGTAATCAGACGGTTCCGGCTGCGAATAACGGTTGAAATATAATCCAGGAATGCGCGCGGCAGAGGTTCCGTCCCGCGTCATATGTAGATCAATCAGTCGGGCCAAACGGGCCGTTTCCTCACGTGCCTGCTCTTGCTTGTGTCCCGGCGAATGCTCGCTCCATTTGTTCATGATCCAGTATGCAGCTCCTATCGGATAGATTTGATTTTCATCTTACCATATGAGGTGATTTAATTCCGTTCAAAAGAATAAGAGGCAAAAAAGAAAGCTCTTTAAAGGCTCTCTTTTGCCTCTATATTTTAAATGCCATAGAAAAAGATAAACGTAGAAAGCTGGTATTTATAATACTCAGTCCCTGCTTTGGGTACGAAAATATATGCAGGACGAACGGGCCTTCCGGGAAAGTAATACATTTGATCTTTGTAGGGTCCTTCCCCTTCCGTGAATTTGGTTAACGTCGATGTACCGATATCTACCGTATCAACGTACGCCCATTTTTGCCCGTACGCTTCGATTTCTGGTGCGTGCGCTGCCCACCGCTTGACGGTAGAATATATCGTTGGTTTCACCTGGTACATCAGGAAAAGTTCTGTACCAATGTAAATAATGAATAGTGCTCCGATCGCCATTATCCATTTCAGCACTTGTCTGCGCATATTCACACCTCTATTTCTGTATTAATTTTCGTTGCTATATACATGCGTTATGACATTTGTGTTCCGTGTCCCCCATTTGATATGAAAATCATCCAGATCTGAGTCCCAGTTCTTTTTAACAACAAGATATTTGGAGTTTGTTTCGAGTATTTTGCGAACATACTCTCTATATCCTATAACCGTAACAATAGTTCTCTTCCCAACTATTAGGTATTTCGGACGTTATGCCATGATCCGTATTAATGCATGTCAAAATAAAGGAACAAAACAGATTTGTCTCTGCTTTGTTCCTTTCAAATACGTATAAAGAAAAATCCGCTTGATTCTATTGAATCGAGAAAACTTCTTTCTTTAACAAGCCTTCCGGTTTCTTGCCGATCGGGTCCTTATGGAAGTAATCACGAATAACTCCATCTTGCAGATAATTGGCAATTGAGACCATAATCATCCCTTGATCAAGTGCCAAGTAAGCTTTGGCCAGTTCGCCGGTCTCTACATTAACCGAGTCATAAAATCCGTACTTGCCAGCCATTTTCAATTTTTGCAGTGCTTTGATATTCTTCTGCGCTGCTTCTGGCGCATATTCCAGAGCCAGGAATGTAGCATGTGCTGTCACCGTGGAACTGTCCTTGTATCCTGAAGTTCCAAGCGGTGTCGCTGCAAATTCGCTGTATCCTGTCGGCGTTGCCGAAGGTGAAAATCCCCATGCAGGATAGCCCTTTTCCTTGGCGTATTCAATCTGCAATTGGACATGTCTTTTATTATTCAATCCCAGCGCTTTGGCGCCCAGTTCTTTTTCATTTATGACGATACCCGGCATAAGCGCTTCAAACATGCTGCCTCCCCAGCTCGGTACGAACTTCTTGCCTTTGTATATATAACTTCCTTCAAATACCTCTACACCATCGTAATTGACCACTTTACCTTGAGGAATCTGCGATTGCCAGTCGTATTCTGCTGGCATGGTACGATACATTTTCCACCAGTGTTCTTGCGGTACGTCTCCTTTACCGATTGCAATATAGCTTCCTACACGCGGTTCTGTATAGAACATGCCATAATGATGATCGGTTAATGCCCCTTTGGCGACGTCATAGCCTCCCCGGAATTGACCCACTTCCGGATCGTACAATGTTGTATAGTTCATATTGTCGACCATTTTGCTTGTTTGTCCATGAAGCTCCGGATACGCTTGACCAACGACGATTAGACCGGCTGACAACCAACCATTGTCTACCTGGGAGATGAACTGTCCCCAGTCTTTTTTGAGTGAGCCATCATCCGTGTTATACCAGTTATAGAACAGCCCATTCCATTTATCCAGCTTCTCCAGTGTACCGATAGTTGTCTGCAGACGTGATACTGCCTCCTTCTTACTAATCAGCCCCATTTGCTGCGCAGATACAGTACTCATCATGTACATGGCAATATTGGTAGGCGAAGTGCGTTTGGCTTCTTCGGTCCCTTTATCCGTAGTTCTGACCTCGTCGTAAGTGAGTCCAGTATCAGGATCTGTATAATCAGTAAAGTATTTATATGTCTTTTTTGCAACCGTTTTCAATTCTTTGTTGAATCCGGATGCTCTTTTGGAGTCTTGACCTGCTGCAAAGCTAGGCGCAGAAATCAGATTAGCTAATAAAGCAAAAGCTAACATTAGGCTGAGTATTCGTACTTTTCTCATGGTATTGCCTCCTTTTTATTCATTCGAAACGTTTCGACACTATAATAGCATGAAGTTTCCAATCTGGTAAAGATCGAATGGTAAACGCTTACAATTATGAAAGAAGAGCAAGCAAGTTATCTGTTATTCATAAAACAGCTATCTTGCTTACTCTCACGAAATCGGTTGTAATGACCTTTTCTATATACTCAAGTATTAACACGAAAGGTCAACAATGAAGTATATAGAACCAGTCAAAATATTAAAACTCAAATAGTTCGCTTTAGCATGCCCTTTACTCCCTAATCTGACAATCTCCCATAACTTCCGGTTGATAACGCATACTGTCTGACTCGGTAATGGTTCGGATCACTTTACATGGAACTCCAGCTGCCAAGGAATTAGCTGGAATATCTCGTGTCACCACACTTCCTGCGCCGATTACACATCCATCGCCAATAGTCACGCCACCACATACCGTTACATTGGCAGACAGCCACACATTATTACCGATCGTCACCGGTTTGGCATAACATAATGAATTGACTTCTCCATGCTGATCAATCATCTGCTGGCGTTCCGAAGCAATTAACGGATGTACCGGAGTAACGATAGTAACATTCGGTCCGAAGCTCGTATAATTACCTATCTTTACCTTGGCATCATCCTGAACCGTTAAATTGTAATTGGCAAAAAAGGAACTGCCAATCTCGGTGTGAGTCCCATAGTGAAAGAAAATAGGACCCTGCAAAAAGCAATTTTCTCCTCGTGCACCAAGCAGCTGCTGGAGAATCTCTTCTCGTTCCTCCACTTGATCCTCGAACGTAAGACTATATTGATGGCTAAGCTTGTGCGCTTTGGCTTTGATTTTTCGCAGATCGGCATGACCTGGATTGAACAATAACCCGTCAAAAATTCGTTGTTCTTCCGTCATCGTGCACCGCCTTTTCAAAGGTTGAATCAATCTGTATGGCTCCGAATATACGTATCCAGATAAGCATTGCTGAATTTCCCGGTAGGATCATACTTGTGAATCAATTCCTGAAATGCCGGTAGCTGATCAAACTGCTGCTGCAATGTCGCTGCCGGAACGGTGAACAGCTTGCCCCAGTGCGGACGCGCATGAAATGGTGCGAGTGCCTTTTCAAGCAGTGGCAGTACACGTTCCACACCCTCCCAATCGTCTTTCCAGGTAAAGTGAAACGCGACCGATGGCTGATTGTAAAACGGACTCATCCATAGATCATCTGCAGCGATTGTACGTACTTCACTCACAAATAATACCGGTGCCAGATGCTCTCTCAGTTCATGCACAGCCAGGCTTGCTTCATACATATGCTCACGAGCCATCAAATACTCGCTCTGCAGCTCCTTGCCGGCACTTGGTGTAAACTCCATTTTGAAATGAGCAAGCCGTTCATGCCACATTCCCGGCTTGCCCAGCTGCTCGGTACAGTTCTCGGCATGCATATCCGGGAGCGGATGCAAGGGGACCGTCGCAGGTGCTGCCCCATAAAAGTCGGCACGTCCTTCGTAACTTGGTCCGTCTTCCTCTCTGCTTTTGGTCCATACCTGGTGAAAGCTCAGCTGCTGCCAATCGGTGAACAAACTGACGCTGTAGGCGCTTGCAAAGATCTTTTCGCCATTATGCTGAAGCTCGGATACCGGCAGATTCTCATATACAAACTGCCTTACCTTATAAGTAGGCACTACCTTCAGCGTGAGCTTGGTAATGATGCCAAGAGCGCCCAGATGGATAACGACACCAGCAAACTCCTCGTCCCCCCGGTTAAACGTATGCAGCTGACCGTTTGCGTCAATCAGTTCAATCGCTTCGACAGCCGCTGCCAGACTGACATTGCTGCTACCCGATCCATGGGTCGATGTCGCTACAGCGCCTGCAATAGTGATATGCGGCAAAGATGCCAAATTATGCAGCGCGTAACCGGTTTCACTAAGCTGTGCACAAAGATCTCCATAGGTAGCACCGGCCTCTACTGTTACCGTACTGCGTTCTTCGTTCAATTCCAGCATGCGGTTCCAATGGCGTAGCGATACGAATACACCGTCTGTATCGGTAACCGAGTTGAACGTATGACCGCTGCCCAGTACTTTGATCTTTTTATGATTTTGGATCAATTGCTGCAGCTGGTCGATACTTTCAGGATAGATCATTTCAGTAGCACCGTATGTATAGTTACCGGCCCAGTTTTGATAACTCACTATAAATCCTCCCTTATTCCCCAATATGAGGTTGCCATGTTGATTCCTCTAATATAGCAAACTTCCTGTCTATAAATCCAGAATATGTAGAATGAATATTCAATCATCCCATCCAGTGTTAGAATAATCAAAAAAGAAAACGATCGGTAGAACAATATCGGTAATTATGAAAACAGGAAAGGACATATATGATGGAGCTGGACATGTATACACTGGGTAAAACCAATCTAAACCGTTACGCCGACTCTTTATCCACGGATGGAGCCACCTTTTCTATTCATTATTGGGTGCTATGCCCAAACATTATGATATTCCGCTGCATAGTCATTCTTTTTTTGAGATTTGTTATGTGGTTTCCGGAACCGGATTCTATATAGAAGATAACCGCATATTCGAACTCAAGACCGGTTCCCTGTTTATTTCAAGACCCAAGCAGAGGCACCGGATTAGCAGCCAGAACGGTCTATTTCTGCTTTATGTCGGCTTTGAGCTGAACAAAGATCATTCTGTTGAACAGTGGAATATGCTTATGGCCCGCGCTGCCATCTGTGAGCCTGTAGTAATTACACTTGACCCGGATAGCATGATTATACGACTGTGGGATTCTCTGCTTCTGCAAGCAGCTTGTACAGCAGGTACCCTGTCGCAGCGTATTTTGCATGATCTGGCCTGCGCTTTATTGCTATCTATGCTGAATGTTTTTGTACCTGAAGAATATTCTGTCCATCCACCAGTACCGAGTAAATCTGCTGTGGCTCTTTTCAGTCAGGCGCAACGGTTTATCAAAGATAATCTCTCTCTCCCTCTCCGCCTTATAGATACAGCTGCCTATCTGCACATATCAAGCAGACATCTGTCGAGAATCTTCACCCAACAATGGGGTGGCAGCTATTCTGATTATGTGCAGAATGAGAGATTACAGATGGCCGCCACACTCTTAAAAACAACCGGACACCCGATCAAAACGATTGCGCAAATGACAGGTTTCTCATCCGTGCAGTACTTCACGCGGGTATTCACGCTCAAATATCGCACAGCTCCCGGACTTTTCCGCACTCTGTATACAGATCAGACATCGCTTTCCTTTCAGGATCACAACAATTCGATTAGGTAGTTTTCTTTTATCTGATTTCCATCTATTTCCTATACAAATGTCTTCAAATGATAAACCTCTGTCCTTATATGCCAATGACAGAGGTTTATTGTTGTCTTAAAATTACAAGCATTACCACCCTGGTTGGTATAGAAATCTGAACATATAGGAAAACGCTATCATCAAGAATAGACCTGAAAGAATAGTCTGGAGGAGATTAACATGATGAAAACCGGATTGGTCACAGATATCCTGGGATATCTGCCCTTTGAAGAAATGCTGGATACCTGTGCCGCCATGGGAATCGAGACACTTGAGCTTGGCTGCGGGAACTGGTCCACTGCCCCTCATCTGGATCTGGATGAATTATTGAAAAGCGAACAAAGTCGCAGACAGTTTTGGGATGCTATCCGGTCCAGAGGGTTGGATATTGCTGCGCTAAACTGCTCCGGTAATACGTTGGATCCTACCGGCATCGGTGCAGCACACCGAGAGGTTGTAGACAAAACTTTTCAACTGGCAGGGCTGCTGGGCGTAGAGACGGTTGTCATGATGTCTGGCTGCCCGGCAGGAGGACCGGATGATCAACTTCCCAACTGGATTACGCATCCCATTTTGCCACCGCATTTTGCAAGTCTGAATTGGCAGTGGAATGAAGTGGCTCTTCCCTACTGGACAGAAGCAGTGAAGACAGCAGAATCCTATGGGGTAAAACGTATTGCTATTGAGAACCTGGGCTATAACCTGGTATATAATGCCGAGACCCTGCTGAAGCTGCGTCATGAAGTTGGACCCATGATTGGTATGAATCTGGATCCGAGCCATCTGTTTTGGATGGGAGGTGACCCGATTGCAGCAGCCCGGGAATTGGGTGACTCCATTTATCATGTCCATGCCAAGGATGTTCGCATTGAACGAGGAATCAGTAATGCCCAAGGATTGATCGATATCAAACCGATGGATCATTTTGCTTCCCGATCCTGGAATTATGTGGCGCTTGGCTATGGTCATGAGCTTGGATGGTGGAAAGAATTTTTCACAGTGATCAAGATGAGTGGTTATACAGGACCTATCGTTGTGGAGATGGAAGATCTGACGATGGATCCACTAACCGGTGTGCAGAAATCGATCCAGCTGCTGCAGGACGCACTGCCGAGAACATTTTCGCGTTCGAAAGTTGCTGTTACTGGATGATCTGGGCGCCACACGAAACATGCTGTCTTTAATTCTGTTTATGAAGGAGTGATTATAGTGACATTGCGCATTGGCGTTATAGGAACAGGTGCCATAGGACAAGATCATATTCATAGAATCTCCAACAACTTACATCGGGGCCATATTGTTGCGGTGACAGATGTTAATCTGGAACAAGCACAGCGTACTGCAAGTCAGCTGAATGAGCCCGCACGTATATTTGCTGATGGATATCAGCTTATCGCATCACCGGATGTCGATGCGATACTCGTGGCTTCCTGGGGACCTACCCATGAAGAATTTGTACTTGCCTCTATTGCTGCAGGCAAGCCGGTTTTTTGCGAGAAGCCCCTGGCAGTAACTGCTGAAGGATGCATGCGAATCATGGATGCAGAAATGGCATACGGCAGACCGCTGGTTCAAGTAGGATATATGCGGCGCTATGATCGCAGTTACCGTCAGTTAAAGCAGGTGCTCGATGAGGGTCGTATTGGAGAGACTCTGCTTGTCCATGCTGCACATCGGGCACCATCTGCACCGGGTTGCACAGGAGATATGGCTATTACCGACTCCCATGTGCATGAAATAGACGTACTGCGTTGGTTGTTGGATGATGATTATATCTCTGCTCAGGTTATTCAGCCCCGTTCTACCCGCTTGGCAGCAAAAGGACTTCAGGATCCGATTATCGTACTGCTGGAGACGCGCAAGGGCATCCGGATCGATACAGAGATTTTCGTAAACTGTCAGTATGGGTATGATATTCAGTGCCAGATTGTCGGAGAGAAAGGAATCGCCCATCTTCCTGAACCTTCCAGCGTACAGATGCGCAGCGATGCCCGGCTATCTACGGAAATATTAACCGATTGGAAAGATCGTTTTGCTGATGCATACGATGTGGAATTGCAGGAATGGATTGATGCTTCTTTGCAGAACGAAGTGTACGGTCCGACGGCGTGGGATGGTTACGTTGCCGCAGTAACAGCCGATGCCTGCGTTAAAGCCAAGTATTCAGGTTTGATTGAGCCTATTCATCTTCGGGAAAAACCGGCGTTTTATAATCGAAACCGGATGTTTGCCTAACCATTTAACATAAAACATATGATCAGCAATTGACGGTATGAATAATGAAGTTATGGCGTATAGAATCCAGTAGGCTGAACACTGCATAAACAAAATAAAACTGATGATAATGAATAAAATCAGCCTTCTGCGTTTGGTTGAATTTTTCTTTTGCAATAATATAAAAAATAAAATGATATTGGCTCCAATCAGCGGGAGATAATAGGTCTCCCGCAGCCAGATAATATGATCCCCTCCCAATAATAAATACAAAACAGCCGCATCGAGAGTGAAAATTGTAATTTGAACGTATAGCAGGATTTTTTGCATCTTTGAGTATATATTTTCCATGGTACTCCTTTGTGAATAAGATCTATCCTTTGGATAGATCTTATTCTAACGACTATACGGAGTTATTTGGAATTCAAGGGTATTTCCTCGATCAACTCTGCATTATGATTGGCCACATTGCCGACGGATTTGGAAACCGGATATTTTATCATCTCCTTATCCGGATACGCGACCAAAAGCTTTTGCAGATGGTCTTTGTCTGTCATCTCCGGGTCGAGCCAGGTATCCAGCGCCTTGGCGGTTAAAATGACCGGCATCCGGTTATGTACCTCGGCAGCCATCGTATTGGGCTCTGTCGTAATAATCGTACAGCTGCGGATTCGTTCCCCATCCTCCGGAGATTCCCATTCGTCATACAATCTGGCAAAAGCAAAAGGTTCCTTGGATTGCAGCTGAAAACGGTACGGCTGCTTTTCTTTGCCTTCTTTTTTCCACTCATAGTATCCATCCGCTATAATAGCTACCCGGTGTCTTGCAATCAGTGAGCGAAAGGAAGCCTTGGTGCTCAGTGTTTCTGCACGGGCATTGATCATTTTGTAGCCGATCTTGGCTTCTTTGGCCCAGGAAGGAATCAGACCCCAGCGGAAACCCTCCAGGCTGCGCTTTTCATTGTCCTGATGCAGAACAGCAATATCTTGCCCGGGAGCAATATTGGTTCGTGCCTGTAGATCGTATTGAACGCTGGTAATATGAAAAGCTTGCTGAATCTGATCGAGATCTGACAGCAATGTAAATCGTCCGCACATCAAAATGACCTCCTTAAGAAATGGTATAAAAATGAATACCCTCTCCTGCTATTGAATCAACCACTGCCTGCCGTATAGGATCAAATGTATCTCATGTATGCCTGTAAATAAGAGACTGAAAAACATAAAATAGTCGTACTTTATAATATGTAGTATATTTTTACAAATAAGGATATTAATGAGTTGTAAACTGGTATATACTCTAGTTGTGTTCCACTATATTATCCTGCATCAGGAACCTTTTACATACATACTTATGAATGTGGGATGTGGATACTCAAAATGTACATTACTTCTGCTGTTCACGTATTACCGCACGATCATAACTGATATGGGAGGTTTTTTTATGTTCAAATGGTCTACCTTTATGCTGTCCGCGTCCCTTCTTGCTGTGACAGCAAGTTCATCATCCGTATACGCTGCTGAGGTCGAGAAGTCTAGCTCTGTCTCTTCTGCCGTTCCAAGTAGCTATGAGGCTGCAGCCGTGCAGTCTTCGAGTTATCAAGGGGTTGAGAATTATCACAGCGTTCGGTTCTCTATTGATTTTATGGATACGATCATGGCAGGAGGAAGTGAGCCGCGGGGACGGTTTTATCAGGCGCTTCAAGAAGCTATTGGTGCACGGGTCATTTTTTATGACTTCTGGAGTGACCATATTATCATCAAGGTTATTGATAAGGAATTGACTCCCGAAGAAGCAAAGGTAGTCAAAGACAAGATGAATAGTCTGCAATGGCTGCATGAGACCTATGGCGTCCCAATGGATCAAGAGATTATTACCGATATTTACTGGTTTGACCGCTGGGCATAATGATCCCAAGCGTCTGCAAGTAATTCTACCAAACAAGCCCCAAACGACCCTGTATATTTTTCAGGATTGTTTGGGGCTTATTACATTACAGGTGCATTGGATAATTAAACGTCCAGCTTAGTAAATCGAAGATTCCGAATACATGAATCCACTCTGTACAGCATAAGCCATTAATTTGCTAATATACTCTCTATCCGGTACGGGATAGGTAAAGCCGATCCTTTTCAGCACGGCCAGCGTACGCTCTACATCAATACGAATATTTACCGGCTCATCCGATTCAAACAAAGTCGTTACAATCCCCACCAGCATCTCATCGGTAGACTGCAGCTTTTGCCGCTGGATCTTCATTTCTTCCGAGCTCATAGTCTTTGGCTTGAATCCATAGGGTGTCCAGGACGTACAAATCTCCCCATAGCTCACATAATGCGGATTATGCAAATGAAATACTCTTTCCTGTACGCCTGGAGTATGGATCAGCCGGACAATGGCTGCCGCACAGATATCTACCGGCGTCAGATCGACCAGTTCCTGCATAACAGCCGGTTCGGCTCCTTCCATAAGAGCCAGTGCTTTGAGCGAAAGATAGAACATATTGTCCTGTATGTTCTCCTGAAACTGACCATCTGCATAACGACCGGTCAGATTGCCTACCCGGTAAATAGATACGTCAAGTCCGAAGTGCATCTCCTCTATTAGCAGCGCTTCCGCTTCAAATTTACTGCGCAGATATACGTTGGACTGATAGTCCTGACCGATATACAGATCCCTTTCTGTAAATACCAGGTTCTCGCTGCTCTCCGGCGCATAGGATCCAGATACACTGAGTGTAGATACATAATGAAGCGGCAAATGAAACTGCTGGCAAAACTCAGCTGCATAACGAGTTCCCTGCACATTCACACGTTCGAACTCTTCGTAGAATCCATAATGCTTCACTAGCGCTGCCGTATGGATCACTGCGTCTATCGATTCGCCCAGCGACTGCATTTCCTTACTGCTTAATCCCCATTGATACTCGGTCATATCTCCATGACGAACCTCTACCCGATTCATCCACTGAGCCAGCTTGCTGTTATCATATCGGGATGACCAGTAAAATTGCAGCTTCCGGTTCAATCGATCCCGCGCCTGCTGTTCATCTTCAGCACGAATCAGACAGATAATCCGAGCTGTGGTTGTAGCCAGCAGTTCATGCAGAATATGAATACCGAGGAAGCCGGTTGCTCCCAGCAGCAAAATCGATTCCGGTGGAACCATTCTGTCCTGAATAGGTACATCGGGAATCGGTACAGGGTTACCCGGGGTGAACACTGGTTTTGAGACTTCTTCGTCCCTGGAATCCAACTCTCCGGCATCTATTTTGTAGGCTAATTCGGCAAAGGAACGGTAAATATAGAAGTCCTTCATTTCCAGCTTCCAGCCGATCGTATGGGATTTGCCAATCATTTTCAGAATGCTGAGCGAATGACCGCCAATATCAAATAAATTATCATTCATACTGATCTGTTCCGGTTGCATCTCCATCACTTCCGCTACCAACTGGATCAGGCTTGTTTCGGTAATTGTATGCGGAGCAATCATCTCCCGATCCCCATCTGTATGAGGGACAGGCAGTGCCCGTTTGTCTACTTTACCATTGGATGTAAGTGGTATCTGGTCGAGCGCGATGAAACGGGAAGGAATCATATAATCCGGTATGCGTACCCCCAGATGAGACCGCAGTTTACTGATCGTCCATTCTTCGTTGGCTACAATATAAGCACAAAGACTGGAATAAGCATGATCTTTTTGAAGAGCGATAACGACGGTCCCCTGAATAGACGGATGTTCCAACAGTGCTGCTTCAATCTCGCCCAGCTCAATCCGGTTGCCACGGATCTTGACCTGCTCATCCATTCGTCCCTGATAATCCACATTGCCATCCGGGAGCCAGCGGGCCAGATCCCCTGAGCGGTACATGCGCGTCCCGGGTATCCATGGGTTATCGATAAATCGCTCTGCTGTAAGTTCCGGACGTCGCAGATATCCCAACGATACGCCTTCCCCACCGATCCAGAGTTCGCCGGTAATACCGACCGGCTGTGGCTGCCCGAATGTATTCAGGATATACAGGGATGTATTATGGATCGGTCGACCGATCGGCAGCTGTCCCTGATCCAGCAGCATCTGATTCACCGGCCATACTGCTGCACCTACAGTCGTTTCTGTAGGTCCATAGACGTTAATCAACACATCCTCTCCCAGTGTACGGATCGCTTTATCCACATGGGCACGTGAAGCCTGCTCGCCTCCAAATAGCAGCTTGCGCAGACCGGTTAGACCATTCAGGTTCACTTCTACAAGGGTATTGAACAGCGCAACGGTCATTAGGGCTACCGAAATCTGCTGGCTGCGCATGTAATCGATCAGGGATACCGGATGAAGCAACTGTTCACGGGTGACCAGTACCAGTGCTGCACCATGGAGAAGAGTTCCATACAGATCAAATGTAGAACCGTCAAAAGCATAATTGGACAGCTGCAAAACCCGATCCTGTGGTGTAATATCCAGGAAACCATTGTTGATCACGGTTTTTACAATATTCCGGTGCGTAACCATAACTCCTTTGGGTTGTCCGGTCGAACCCGAGGTATACATAACATATGCCAATTGCTCCGGTTGTATCATGATAGGCGGAGAATATACCGGTTCTGCCTGACCCGGCTGATCCGATAGATACAATACCTCACCATCATAGCGATCGGAATCCGTCCACAGCTCACGATGCTGTGAAATTACATAAGATGCTTCACTGTCAGACAGCATACGCAGGATGCGCTCTGCCGGATGCGTCGGATCGATCGGCAGATATGCAGCACCTGCTTTGAGAATAGCCAGAATAGCAATAATCATCTCCGGTGAACGTTCAGCGAGCAGACCGATGATCTGATTCTTGCCTGGATGGTATCCTGCGCCGCGGCGGATCAGCGTATGGGCAAGCTGATTGGCTTGCTGGTTCAGTTGAGCATATGTCAGCTGCCGCTCTCCCATGATGACTGCTGGACGATCCGGATAAAGTCTGCACTGCTGCTCGAACAGCTCTTGAATACATTGCTCTTTTGGATACTGGGCAGCTGTCTGGTTGAATGTGATTGTCAGCTGCTCATACTCGTCAGGACCCAGCATATGGAGTTCGGCATGACTTTGCTGCGGATGAGCTACAATCTGTCTCAGCAGCTCGGTATAATGTTCCGCCATCCGTACAATCGTAGACGATTGGAACAGGCTGGTACTATACTCTACAGTAATCTCCAGCATCTCCCCTTCCAGTACGGTCCAGTTCATCGCGAACTTGGATGGATTCCAGTCCGGCTCGACAGAAAGGATATCCAGACCCGGCAGACGAAACTCCGGTTTGGTAAAATTCTGCACGGTAAACAGTACATCAAACAGCGGATGCCGACTTACATCGCGCTGAATTCCAAGCTGTTCTACCAGTTCTTCAAAGGGATAATCCGAATGGGTATATGCCTCCAGGATCGTCTCCCTGCACTGTGCCAGATAATCGGTAAATACCAGTTCCGGTGCAGGGCGTGTCCGCAATGCCAGCATATTGACGAACATTCCCGGGATGGACTGTACATCCGCATGAGAACGGCCGGCGATCGGAGCACCGGTGATGATATCCTGCTGATTGGTATATTTGGATAGCATCAGCTGGAATACAGCGAGCATCAGCATATGCAGAGTGACTCCCTGATTCAGACAGAGCTGCTGCATCTGGCTATGCAGCTCTTTATCTATATGGAATTTCCATAGTTCACCACTATAATCCTGAACAGCAGGACGCGGATAATCAGTGGGTAGCTCCATAACTGGTAGTTCTCCGTTCAACTGCTGCATCCAGTACTGCTTGTGTTCTTCCCACTTCAACCTGCCCATCTCCGATTGCTGCCAGACAGCGTAGTCCTTGTACTGAAGCGCGAGTTCAGGCAACACTTCCCCCTGGTACAGCTTCAGCAAGTCCTCAAACAGGATGCTTGTGGATACCCCATCCGAGATAATATGATGCATATCCAGCAGGAGCAGATGATGATCCTGTCCGAAGCGGAATAGACCTGCGCGGATCAGCGGAGCCTGGGATAACTCAAATGGACGGATAAAAGACGGCAACATCATCTGCTGTTCAGCTGCTGCAGTCTCATGAATCTCCATTTCCCACGATATATCCTCATGAATATGCTGCATCAGCTGCCCGTCAATCATATGAAAAGAAGTCCGCAGACTCTCATGCCGAGCGATCAATCTTTGCCATGCGCTATTAAGTCTTGCGGGGTCCAAGTATCCCTTCATTTCGAAAAGGAGTGGGATATTATAAGCTGTAGTCGCTGTATCCTGAATATGCTGAACCATATACATACGCCGCTGCGCGGATGAGACCGGGTAACAGGTCTGCTCTGGCGCCCGCGGGATACTGCGGAATAGATTGTATTCGGCTTGGTCCATAAAATCGGCAAGCTCGTGTACAGTCGGTCTTAAAAAGATTTCATTCAGCGGAATATCAATATTCATTTCCCTGTGAATTCTGGATACCAGTGTCATCGCTTTGAGAGAGTGACCCCCTCGTTCAAAAAAGTGATCGTGAATGCCGATTTGCCGAACACCCAGTATCTGTTCGAAGAGGGCAGCAAGTGCAATCTCGTTATCGGTTACCGGAGGTGCGAAAGAAGCGGACGAATAGGCTGGCGGATCGGGCAGCGCCGATTTGTTTACTTTTCCATTGGCAGTTAGCGGCAGCTGATCGATCTGTATAAAATAGGCAGGAATCATATACTCCGGTAATGCACGAAGGATATGTTCACGCAGTTCGGTCGTTGTCCATGCTCTATCGGAGACGATGTATGCGCAGAGATAGGCATATCCTTCTTGATCCTGCTTGGCAATAGTGAGCGATTCACGAATAGCTGGATACTGCATTAGCTCAACATCGATTTCACCGGGTTCAATACGATAACCACGGATTTTGACCTGTTCATCTTTTCTACCTTTATATTCAATCTGCCCATCCGGCAGCCAGCATGCCAAATCTCCGGTATGATAGATTTGCTCTTCGGGGAACAAGGGATGACGGGTGAATTGCTCTGCCGTCAACTCCGGACGATGCAAATATCCACGTGCCAGCCCGCTTCCAGATACACATAGCTCTCCTGTTACACCAACAGGCTGCATCTGTCCGGCATGATCCAGGATCAATACCTGATGATTGCTGACCGGTCTGCCAATCGTAAGTACAGGAGAATCTGCATCCAGCCAACCACTGGTCGTTACCACCGTATTCTCGGTAGGTCCATAATTGTTAATCACTTGATACGACTGCGACTTGAACTGCTGGATGCGCTCTCCTCCAATCAGCAGCAGACGCAGACCAGGATGATCCAGCTCCATAAATTGAACAGCCAGCTGGGTAGGCAGAAAAGCAATCGTAATATCATGCTCTGCAAAATACGATTGCAGTGCGTAAATATCACCGCGTATTCTCTCGTCGATAATATGTACCGTCATACCAGCCAGCAGAGGCGGAAATGTCTCCCATACCGAGGCATCAAACCCAAAGCCTGCCAGCTTGGTACTGCGATCCGCCGGAGACGTCTGAAAAGCCTGATTATGCCAGCTGCACAGATTCACAAGTGCCTGATGCTCGATCATTACCCCTTTGGGCTGTCCCGTGGAACCGGATGTATAAATGACATATGCCAGATGGTGATCTTCATGCAGCGGCTCGATGTTATGGTCTTGTTCCTTTTCCCATACCGAAGGGTCAAGCAGGATGTTCGTTCCTGTATAAGACTCGGGAAGAGCCAGACCCGGCTGAATCAGTAGCTGCGTCGTACGGCTGTCTTCCAGCATATAAGATACTCGCTGTACTGGATACGAAGGGTCTATAGGCAGATACGCAGCACCGGACTTGATAATGCCCAGTACACCAATGAACATCTCCAGTGAATGATGGGCCATAATGCCAATAATCTGCTCCGGTCCCGCTCCTCTCCTGCGCAGAACACGTGCCAATTGATTCGCTCTGGCATTCAATTGCCTGTAGGTAAAGGATTGTCCGTTACAGACAATCGCTACAGCATCCGGCTGCAGCTGAACACATTCCTCGAAAAGTTCATGTACTGTCTTGTCTGCAGGCAGGTCTATAGTTTGTCCACGGAATGTATGCATAAGTTGATACTGCTCTGCTGCAGTCAGCATGGAGAAAGTATGCACAGGCAGATAGGGATGCTTCATAACTGCCTCGGCAATCTGGGAGATGTGCTGACAGACCGCCTGTATACGATCACGATCATATACGGCAGGATTGTATGAAAAAGAGATATGCAGGGCCCGATCCAGACGGATATGGATGCTGTAGTGAAGATGATCCTCTTCTGAACCTGAATCCACAAAGTAAGATTTATCAGTATGGCTTCTTGTAGATGATGAAGATGATGCTATCTCGTTCTTGATGTCTGCCGAATAAGCAGTATCTAGCGTGTCATGCTCAAATACAAGCACATGATTAATCAGCGGATGAGAAATATCCGCAATCTCCTGAAGTTCTATCGGGTTATATAATGGCTGGTTGACTATCAATGCCCAGGATTGCTGGACTTCCCGGCACAATTCGTGGAAAGTTGTGGTACGGGAAGTCTTTATGCGAAGTGGAAGAATACGACGCTCCGGTACAGCTAATGGGCCCTGTTCCTGATTGCTACCGGAAAATAGCATGCCCAATACAGCCTCTTCGCTGTTATTGTATTTCTGCAGTACAATGCCCCAGATCGTCTGCAGCAGTGTAGTCAGCGCGATTTCGCTGCTGCTGGCGTATTCCATCAGGGAAGCAGTGAGATCCTGACCAAATAAGTAGACTACCTGCTCATACTGCTCGGGAATGGAGGCATAGGTATCCCGATTTTGCTCTATACTGGTGAAGCGCTGCGGCAGAATAGAAGCTTCTGTAATCCCTCTCAAATATTCTTGCCAGAACTGCCGGGACTCGTTCTCATTTTCCGCATGGTTGTGTCTGCTCGTCATTATATAGAGCTCCCTTCGCCTGTACTTGATTGGATGGTATGGATAATATTTATTTCCTTGTATTTCTTAAAATTCTTTTTATTACCAATACAGCATCTTTACCAGTATACAATGGAAAAGAATAACGTGCTAAGCACACATGATTAGAGATGAGAATATGAAAAAAAGCAGCCACCGGAGCAGCTGCTTCTTGATTTGAACTTTCTAAAGGGAGAACGTAATCATCTACATATCTTTCAGAACTCTTTTGAAAAACCAAAAATATTCTAGAGCGAAATCTGTTCGATAGCTTGGCTGATATCATAATCCTCGATTGTAATATCCAGGTCCATCTCCAGCGCCAGCTTGGCAAGCTGACTGCCCAGATATGGCCCTGCCGTCAGACCGGATGCTCCGAGCCCATTGGCCGCCAGCAGACCTTTCCAGCCAGGTATCCTGCCGATCACAGGCAGAAATCCTGGTGTGAATGGACGGAATCCTACCCGTACTTCCTGAAAAGTACTGTCCATCAGTCCCGGTGCCAGCTCCAGGCCTTTGTTGAGTACCTCCTGCATGCCCCCAGCTGTAATTCGGGTGTCATATCCTTCTACATCATTCTCATGAGTAGCTCCGATCACGATCTTCTGATCATCAAAAGCCAGCAGATAATGATCCGTAGGCGGAATTACAACCGGCCAGCTGCCGGTATCGGACTGATTCGTCGTCTGTAGATGCATAATCTGTGCTTTTTGGAAGCTAACTTTGAAATCAATACCCAGTGGTCGCAGCAGCGAATGGGCCCAGGCTCCCGCACAGACAGCAACTTCATCTGCCGCATACCTATCCGTTCCAACCTGAACTCCAGTAATACGATCCGCTTCCCATTGCAAGACTGCGTCTCCTTGAATAAATGCAGCTCCATTTCGCACGGCTGACCGAATCAGCGCATCCCGCAAAGCACGTCCATCGATACGAGCTGCGCCGCTGATATGTACAGCCTGATAACCTTCCTGTAGTAGCGGGAACTGCTGACGGGTCTGCTCTTCATCGAGTATAGTGATCTCCCCGATCTCCGGCGCATTATCTCTGCGCAAGCGCGCCCGTTCTTCCATTTTGCCGATTTTACCGGTATCGGTATGAATACTGAGTGCGCCTACCTGCGCATACCCGGTATCGGTCTCTCCCTCATTTTCGAGCTCTTGAATCAGCTGTGGATAGAACTGTGCTCCGCCTCTTGCAAGACGATACCAGGCCTGATTGCGACGCTGGGACAGCCACGGGCAGATAATGCCGGCTGCCGCATCGGTAGCTTGCCCCTGATCCTGCCGATCGATCAAAAGCACCTCTGCTCCGGACCGGGCGAGCTGATACGCTGTCGAAGCGCCCAGAATTCCTGCACCGATTACAATTACTTTCTTCATTGCTGTATTTCCTTTCCTGTCTTCTCTATAGTTACACGCTATACTATCTTAGCATGAGTAGCAATGAAGTCCATGCCGAATTCCCGGGAAACATTTACAAGATAGCAACAAGTTCGATACGATATAGATACGATGACCTGGCATAATGAATATAGTTTATGTAGAGGATAGGATTATTGCCCACACTGCAATACGGCTATCATCCGCGCCGTATCCAGACGAGATACTTTTGGAAAAGGAGAATAACAGATGATAAACAAAAAAGGAATTGTGATGGCAGCGATCAGTACGATCTGCCTGTTGTCTGCCTGCAGCAATAGTACGAACGCACAGCAGCCATATAGCCCAGTTTCCACTCCGGTACATACCGCCACAGCTCCTCTCGCTAAAACACCGAGAGAGTCCACTAATACAGTCAACACTTCCGCTTCGCCCGTCTCGCTCCGTCCGACAGCTAGTACCAGTACAGCGATGAAGACGGTTACTCAGCCGGAAGCAATTGATGTACTGGTTAACAAGCAGAATAAACTGCCGGAAAAGTATACGCCAGCAGATCTGGTATATGCCGATGTACGATTTACATTTAAAGAGAAGATTGAAAAGCGCAAAATGCGCAAAGAAGCAGCCGCTGCGCTGAAGCAAATGTTTGCTGCAGCTGATCAGGACCATGTGCCGCTGGCCGGCGTCTCTGCTTATCGTTCCCATGCTCGACAGAAAGCGATCTTTGAAGCATATGTACGCCGGGATGGTGAAGCCAAAGCTCGTACCTACAGTGCGTATCCAGGTACCAGTGAACACGAGACCGGACTTGCTATCGATGTAAGCGGATCGAACGGCCGCTGCGCAGCCACCGGCTGTTTTGCCGGAACCAAGGAAGCCAAATGGCTTGCTCAACATGCCTCTTCCTATGGATTCATTATCCGTTATCCCAAAGGCAAGGAAAGTATTACCGGCTACACCTACGAGCCATGGCATCTGCGCTATGTTGGTAAAACAATAGCAGGTGAAATCACGAGCAAGCAGCTGACGCTGGAAGAATATAAACAGCAACAACAAACCTCCTCTTCCTGATTGCAACCTGATGTTGTCTGCATATTCTGGCTGTGGGCGTGTAGCCTATACCTGAATGCAAGAAGATACAACCTTCCGGCAACGAAGGGCAATTTACAAATGATCATGGATACCAACGATGCAGAATAATAAACTCTATTATGGATCAAATATGGATATATTCCGTGCCGACTATAATAATAAAGACCTTCTTCCGCCAAGGAAAGAAGGTCTTTATTATTATAGTCATATCTTTGTCTGGAATAGCCTGATCGTATATAGAGCCATACAGTATAGTACTGCTCAGGATAGCCGACCATACATAACCGAATGCAATGGAATCAAATTAATTAATTCCCAGCTTGGAAGGCCAGTTGCCATACCATGCATAACCAGTACGTCTCTCCTGATCAATATCCTTAAGCTGATATTTCACTACACCATCACGACCAACAAAGATTGGTTTGTTGGTGTTCAGTTCGTAAAAGCGTGCCCAGATCGGTGTAGTTACACTTGGATCGCTAACTACCGTTACATCAGAGCTTGTTTTTACAACGCGGATGCCGGTAATTTTGACTGCTTTGAACCAGTCTTCCGCTGCTTTGATCGATGCTGTGATCTGGGAAGTAGCAGGTCTTGTTTTCAGGAAGGCTACGATACCCGAACTTTCGCTTGCACTCAGAGAAGGTACTTCATAGATACGAGCGCCTGCCGGTTTCAGCGTAACAGAGTCATGTTGTTGTCCCCATGCAGTCAGTTTACCGCCTGATACAACCTGTGTTTTCAGGATGCAGTCGATACCTTTGTCTACAGCCTGCTTGCTTTTGCCAGCCAGGGTATTGTCGATAAAGGAAAAATCGCCTTTTTTGTTGGCTACTTCATCCAGCAGCGTCATTACACTGACCATTGCATTGTCGTTATATGTGATGTGCTGATGATAGCCGGAAGCTTTGTATACCTGCGGCCAGCCGCCGTTGGCATACTGCATAGTCAAGAGGAAGTTGATACCTTTGATAGCTGCAGCCGAGTACTGGCTATTGCGGGTTTTGGTGTATTCGGCAGCCAGTCGGCGAATTTCCGTATATGTAGCCTTATTGTCGATTGTTGACTTGGCCCAGTCTCCGCTGTTTTCGTCATAGTATTTTTTCCAGCCGCCATCCGCCTGCTGATTTTTCAGAATGTCCGATATGCTGGCTGTGGTACCGTCACCATCAGCAGCATGAACCGTAGAGAAGGTTGGCAGTACAAGTGCCATAATCGCTGCCAGACTTACAATTTGAAGCAGCAGCCAGAGTTTGTTTTTTTGCATAATCATTTCTCCTCATCAAATGGATTGTATTACAGAATATATGTCTGATTTCGCCATTCTGCATTGTATTTTCCAAATGGTTAAATACAATGCATTATTATGTAAACGCAATCAAACATGTGGTAATTTTACATATTATGCATTTTTGTGTCAATGATTTCGATTCTCTTTTTGTGTAATTACATATATAATAATCAGGAATTCTTACATAAAAAACCTCCAGCTTCATGGATAGGAGCTGGAGGTTAAGTAAGCGAGAAAATGACAATCCGAAAACACAATTTGTATATCAAATTATAATACCTATTTGCTTATAGATAGGATTAAATGCTAGGCATGTCTTAATTTCTGATTCACGCGTTCTGCAAATAGCAGCATGAGCAGAATGTAAGCGAGAACAACGAAAGGGAACCATCCTACATGTACATAAGCAGCAATCAATCCGAATAAAGGCGGCAAAATAGTAATACCTACATACGCCATAGCCAGCTGATAACCCATTAGCCGGGCAGCATTCTTTTCTCCAAAACGGGCAGGTGTCTCATGCAGCAGTCCGGGGAAGATTGGGGCAAATCCGATACCAATCAGAATCAGACCGCTCATTAATAGAACCGGCGGTAGCGGCATAAGCAGCAGAATTCCACCTGCAACGGCAGTCAGCTGCCCAATCAGGATTAGCTTGCGGTTGCTCATACGCAGTGTCAGGAAGCCTGTGATTAGTCGTCCCAGTGTAATACCGGCAAAATACAACGACACCCAGCCTGCAGCCATTTCGGGAGTCACTCCCCGCGCTCCAACAAAGAAGCTGGCTCCCCATAACCCTACTGTTGCCTCTGCCCCGCAGTAGAACAGAAATGTCAGCAGTGTAAAATTAACGCCAGGGATTCGCAATAAATTCATTTTGGTGGCAGGCGCATCGGACGAAGGATCGTTATCCGATGTTGAATCTGTTGTATGTAACTCGGAAGTAGATTGAGTTTGCTTCTCACGCTGCTTGGCTTCCTGCTGAATCGAGGCTACTTTTTTCCAGAGCGGCAGTGTGAACAGCAGGATAACAACAAGCACCATCTGTATAATGGCTACGGCCTGATAACCGCCTCTCCATGAGCTTTCCGTCCCCATATAGTAGGCCATAATAATGGGTCCTGTAGTGGCTCCTACACCCCAAAAGCAGTGCAGCCAGCTCATATGATGGGCTTTATAGTTGGAGGCTACATAATGATTCAACCCGGAATCGACCGCACCGGCACCAATTCCGAGCGGAATCGCGAGTACTGCCAGCCAGGTCAGCGACGGAACAAAAGCAAAACCGAGCAGCGCTCCGGCAGTCAGGCAGCAGCTGATCAGGGTGACCAGTCCGGTGCCCAGCTTGTTCAGCAGGGTACCACTGGCCAGACTGGACAGGATAGTACCTACCGATGCGATAAGCGATAATGTACCGGCTGCTCCAAAGGGCGCCCGAATATCCAGATGCATGACCGGCCAGGCTGCTCCCAGCATGGAATCGGGAATTCCCAGGCTGATAAAGGATAAATAGATGACAATCAGAAACAGTGTAGCCATAGGTGCAATAACCTCCATCTTTGGAATATCTGCTGATTCAGCATCTATCATATCATCAGAGCAGAACTTTTTAAAACATTTATTAAAAGTAATTTCATTTCATCGCATCTATGGTCTGATACCTGCTGTCAGGATACGCTGAATCGCGCCTTCGATAGTCAGCTGCTCACGTATACCCGTGCTGCGCTCCACGTATTCTACTTCGCCTGCAGCAGCTCCTTTGCCTATAATAAGGCGTATTGGGATGCCGATCAGATCGGAATCTTTGAACTTGACGCCGGCTCGTTCTTCCCGATCATCCAGAAGTACGTCATGATGAGCCTGGATCAGTCTCTCATACAGCTGGAGAGCTACACTCATCTGCTGCTCATCCTTGGTAGAGATCGGAATCAGATGAACCTGATAAGGAGCTATAGCACCAGGCCAGCATATCCCCTGCTCATCATGATGCTGCTCTACGATCGCAGCGACCAGTCTGGATACACCAATGCCATAGCAGCCCATTTGTATAAATTGATCCTGACCGGATGAATCCGTATAAGTAGCATTCATCGCAGCGCTGTATTTATCTCCCAGCTGAAACACATGCCCTACTTCGATCCCACGCTGAAAACAAATATGTCCTTCCTGACAGCGCGGACAACTGTCCCCCGCACGAACATTGCGGAAATCGCCGATATGCAGGAGGTTAAGGTCGCGCTGCACATTGATATGACGATAATGATAGTCTTCTTCATTGCCTCCAGCGATAGCATCCTGCAGCGAGAGGATGGAATAATCAGCCAGCCAGGTCAAATCGTTAGCTGCAAGACCATAAGGCCCGGCAAATCCAACCGGAGCGCTTGTTAGACGTTGAATCGTGTCTGCATCAGCCAGAATCAATTCATCCACCTGCAGATAATTCTGGACTTTGATTGCATTAATCTCTTCATCGCCACGAATCAACACAGCAATCGGCTGCTGATCCGCCAGGAAAATGACTGTTTTGATGATGTGATCTGCTGTAATTGATAATGCCTGGGTCAGCTCAGTGATCGTTCGCAGACCTGGAGTGTGGAACTTCTCAGGATGCAAGCCATTCCCGACTTCAGTTGTCTTTGTAATCAAATGGGACACATGGATTGGAGTGATCTCTTCTTCCCCAGCAGCTTCATACGATAAAACTGTTGGGGTTGTATAATCGGTATCGGACCCTGCAGCCGATGGGATTACCGCAGATTCTGCCTTTTCCAGATTAGCAGCATAATCACAATGGGTACAGACAGCAATCGTATCTTCTCCAGCCTCGGTCATGACCATAAACTCATGTGTATTGCCCTCTCCTCCGATCGATCCTGCATCTGCTTCCACAGCGCGGAAGTCCAGCCCGCAGCGTTGTAAAATACGATGATAGGCATCATACATCATTTTGTAGGACTGCTGCATAGTGACTTCATCCATGTCAAAAGAATAGGCATCTTTCATCAGAAATTCTCTTCCTCGAAGCAGACCGGATCGTGGACGGCGCTCATCCCTGAACTTGGTCTGAATCTGATACAGGATAACCGGCAGCTGACGATAGGAACCGATCTCGCTACGAATCAGGTCGGTTATTACTTCTTCATGCGTCGGCCCGAGCACAAAATCCCGCTGGTGCCGATCTTGAAGACGGAGCAGTTCCCGACCATACCGATCATAACGGCCGGATTCCTGCCACAGTTCGGCAGGCTGTATCGCTGGCAATAGGACTTCCTGGGCACCACTCTGATCCATCTCTTCGCGGATCAGCTGCTCCAACTTGCGCAGCACGATGCGTCCAAGTGGCAGATACGTATAAATACCTGCTGCAAGCTGGCGAATATAGCCTGCCCGCAGTAATAAGCGGTGGCTTGCTGCTTCTGCATCTCCAGGTGATTCACGCAGCGTGACGGCTAACAGTTGACTCTGCTTCATAGCTGAATTCCTCCCTAATAATGTATGGAAAAGCAAAAAGACACATCCGTCAGGGACGAATGTGTCGTGGTACCACCCTAATTTCGATTATTAATCAGCAGCATGGTTCTGCAGCAAGCGGAATACATACGATACGTCTGCGATTACATAATCCTTCAGCCGTTAACGGAGGCATCCGGCAATAATAATACAGTTCAGAGATAGCATTCTCTGCTGCATATTGCAGCTCACAGGATAGGGGCAGGATTCAGTCGCAGCGGGAAACCTTGCAGCCGGTGGATTTCCTCTCTGTACAGCGATGGAAGAACCAAGGGGTCCTGATCATAGCTATTGACGATTAGCAAGATGGAATATAGTGCATTCCATATTTACTAAAATAAGTTAATATAGAGATTACTCGATCAGCTGCGAACCTGTCAAGAGTGCTTCACCTGGTTTGGATTTACCGGCATACGATTCCATCAGCTCAATTTTTTGTTCCTGGAGATCAATCTGCCGGGCCAATTCTTGCTGGCCTGCTGTGGAATCTTCTGCCGACTTTCTAAGCATGTCCAGTTCTTGCTGCAGCCGTTTGGCTTCCTGGTTGAGTATACGAATCTGCTCTTCATGTTGAATCTGCTGATGCATGGGAAGCAGGATCAATTCATATACAGCTGCTCCCTCCCGTTCCCGTATTCTCGCATTGATCAGAAATGGAACTTCGGTACCGTCCCCTGACTTGATTGCTAACTGAAGAGCTTCAATATTGGTATTCAGACGAATTCTTGGGATAAAATACATCTGGTAGAAAATACGACTGGCCCGGGTAAGAATCGATTCAAAATGACAGCCATAAAGTCCGTTCTGATTATAACCCAGCAGCTCCAGCAGCGTTTCATTTGCAGCTGTAATAAGATGGCCAGAAGATAATGACATATAGCCGCAAAACACTGGGTCCAATCGTTTATTCATCAGCCTGACATCTCCATTCCCGTAACTGATTGAGTCAGATATTCCTCAATTAGAGAAATCGTCTCATCCGGATGGCTCATATGGGGACAATGTCCCGTCGCTTCCATTAGCTGAAAGATGCTGTGCGGGATCTGCTGATGCATATAAGCCCCTACTTCCAGAGGAGCAATATAGTCCTGATCACATTGTAAAATAAGTGAAGGTGCTGTCACATGTCGAAGTTCGGAACGATAATCCGACATAAAGGTAATCTCGGCAAATTGTTGTATAATGACCGGATCGGACAAGCAAAAACTCTCATGCAATTCAGCAGTCAGCTCCGGCTGATCCGGATTTCCCATAGCGATTGGCGCGAGAAAGCTTGCCCAACCCAAATGGTTTTGCTGCATTAATGAGAGGAGTTCTTCAATATCCTTCTGTTCAAAACCGCCTATGTAATCAGGTAAATCATTGATATATCGCGGTGAAGGCGCAATCAGGATCAGATTTTTGAAATAACCCGGCCTCGATAGTGAAGCGAGCAGACCGATCATCCCGCTGACCGAATGACCAATGAATATTGGACTTTCCAGCTGAAGCTCATCACAAATCTGGAGCATATCCTTCGCATAACCGGTAAGCCGATTATGATGGTCGGCATCGTATGCCTGAAGATCAGATTTTCCGGAGCCTATATGATCAAATAAGATAATCTTGTAATTTTGTTCAAATGCAGGGGCAACAAATCGCCACATACTTTGATCGCATCCAAAACCATGAGCAAAAACGATGGGCTGACTTCCTTTCCCTGTAACTCTTACATTATTTCGACTCAGGATGGTAGACATATCAAGCTCCTTTCTTGAAGCTGCCATATAGACTATAGACTTCAGTATATCTTAAATATCAAATATATTGCATAAAATTTTAATTAATATAGTAGATTGAGGATTCTATACCCATCTGGATTTGTAATGATAAAGCTGGTGCAATCGGGTAATTATAGCAAAACAGAGGATCGGCTGTCTGCCTTTTACTGACCCATCACGCACAAATAGGGACAACAGCTTCATGAGCTGCTGTCCCTATTTATTATTGATCAGCGAAGCAGATTGGTCTTGGCCAGATCAATCAGTTCATCGCCACGTCCGTTCATAATGGCTCTCGCCATCCAGAGGGAGAATCCTTTGGCTTGCTGCAAGGTAATGGTTGGTGGCATGGACAGTTCCTGACGATTGACCACTACATCGATCAGGGTAGGACCATCATGTGCCAGCGCACGCTGCACTGCATCTTCCAGATCTTCTGGATCTTCGACACGAATACCAAGAATACCAAGCGCGTTTGCTACCGCTGCAAAATCGGTCTGATGCAGATCTGTACCGGTTTCCAGGTAACCTCCCGCTTTCATTTCCAATTCTACAAAGCTCAGTGCACTGTTATTGAAAACAACGACATTTACGGGCAGATTATGCTGCTTGAGTGTAATCAGATCGCCCATCAGCATGCTGAGACCTCCATCACCCGAGAGTGAAATGATCTGGCGTCCCCGCTCTGCTGCCTGCAGTCCGATCGCCTGTGGCAGTGCATTAGCCATCGTACCATGGTTAAAGGAACCAATCAGTCGGCGTTGTTCACTCATTTCCAGATAACGAGCTGCCCAGACGGTAGGTGTGCCCACATCACAAGTGAAGATAGCATCTTCTGCAGCGGCATCACTGACCACTTTGGCCAGATACTGGGGATGCATTCCTTTGCGTCCGGTACGTCCTTTGACTGCCATCTCGTCGAGTTCTTCACGTACTTTGGCATAACGGTCCGCAGATTTGCGTAAATGACCGGAATCATGCTCCGTGGTCAGACGCGGTAGAATCTGCTGTACAGTGGATTTGACATCTCCACATAGGCCGAGTGTGATATTGGTTCGTCTGCCCAGACGGGAAGGATCAATATCCAGCTGGATAATCGTTGCATCTTCCGGATAGAACTGCCGATAGGGGAAATCGGTTCCGAGCATTAACAGCAGATCGCAATCCATCATCGCATGATAACCCGAGGAATAACCGATCAGTCCGGTCAGTCCGGCAAAATAGGGATTGTTATACTCCAGATGTTCCTTCCCGCGCAGGGCAATAACCATTGGAGATTGAAGCTTCTCACACAGCTCCATCAGCTCGGCATGAGCGCCTTTGCAGCCTGCACCACAAAGCAGAGTGATTTTTTTGCCCTCATTCAGATACTGGGCTAGTGTCTGCAGTTCTTCTTCCGAAGGCAATACGACCGGCTTGGCTGCATGGTAGACCTGCTCAGGAATAGGATGAGTCGATTCATCCAGACTGGCAATATCCCCTGGAAGAACAACAACAGATACGGTAGAACCCGCAATAGCTGTCTGAACCGCCATGGTCAGTGTACGTGGCATCTGCTTCTCGGTCATAATGACTTCACAGAAATCACTGCACTCCTGAAAAATAAGCTCGGGATGCGTAGCCTGAAAATAACCACTGCCGATCTCGTCACTCGGGATATGAGCTGCAATCGCCAGTACCGGCACCCGGTTACGATAACAATCATACAATCCGTTAATCAAATGAAGATTACCCGGCCCGCTGCTGCCTGCGCAGACTGCGATCGTACCGTTCAACTCGGCGTCGGCGCCCGCCGCAAACGCAGCTACTTCTTCATGCCGAACATGAATCCATTCAATTTTACCGGAGCGCCGTACAGCATCAATAATCGCATTCAGCGAATCGCCTGTAATACCAAAAATGCGCTTTACCCCGGCTTTCACTAGCGTCTCTACAACGGAATCTGCAATTGTCTTTTTCAAAATCTCTACCTCCCGTATCCACTGGCTCGTATTTTACAACAATTCTCTACAAATTTTGCGTACTTCTCTCTGTCTCTTTACCCCTATTCTCCTTGCACTTAACAACCGACCAATAAATTAATCATCTTATTTATTATGTAACTATAATTATATAATTCATCTTTCTTCGCTGCGCATAAAAGGTATATCGTTTCTTGTACCTGTCGTGCTGTATGTATAAGAAAAACGCCTGGACATCATCCAGGCGTTTGGCATACAACATCAATCTGTATAATAGATCGTCTGCGGCTCAATCAGACGATTAATAACGCATCCATACATCTTCGTATTGGGAATGACGCTTGAATTGGGCCAGTGCATAGGAACATGTTGGCAGAATTTTTTTGTTCTCTGCTCTAGCCGCTTGAACGACCTGATCCAGTAATCCTTGAGCAATTTTGCCGCCCCGGTACTCTGGATTTACATAGGTATGGTTCAGCGTCCATGTATCACTTTCCGGTCCGGGAATATAAGTGATTTCTCCAACGATTTCTTCTCCTTTTTTCAGGAAAAAAGCAGTGCCTTCCTTGATCAACTGTCCACCTTCAATTAGTTCTGCTCCCGGATTCTCATACGCTGGCGTAATCGCGGTAGCTTGCGGTGGCTGCATGACAGGAAGTTGACTGTCCGAAGACGTCATAGTTCCAGATGCGCCAAGGCGGTTACTCCCTTGCTTTGTCTGATCTTCATCTGCTGCAAATCCGCCGCCGGGTGTATTGAATTCTTCTTTAACAATCGTCACGCTCTGCTTCACATCCTGTGTTGCCGAAGACAGATTATTACGGGTATCCTGTACCGCCGTTTTGCTGTTCTGGATTCCACTTTTGAGCTGATCAGTGGATGCTTTAGCTTCTTGGGAAGTTTCTTTGGCATGCTCCATAGTATGCTGCAAATTTTGCTTGGCTTCATCAACGTCGCTTTTCACATCATTGAGTGTAGCCTTTATTCCATCCATCGCCTGTTTGGCTTCGTTAATACTATCTTTAATGCCTTTTAATTCTTTGATTGGATTTTTCATTATTTATTCCTCCATTCCTTGCTGCATGCCATTCATCCGGCATAGAACAGCTGTCTATTGGGATGGATGAGTATGTACTGCTCTACCTCATCCTCTTTTGTTATATAGTTATTACCCAATCTGTAGAGCTTTTCTCTTGCGTCCGCATTTTTACTTTCTTTTTACATAGATGATCTTTTTATTTGGTGGATGTAAACGGGAGAAGGTATATAAATACAGGATAAAAAGGATAGTTTGAGCCGTCTTTTCAACGTTTTATAACGAAATAACTAAGAAAAAGAAGGAAAAAGCTGGAATTCAGAGCATACATGATATATTTTATCCTCATGCGATTTTACACTCTCTTAATCAATTTTATAGCGTTTTCATTTTTGGGACATCGGGAGTATGATGTAGTCATCACCAACAAGCAACAACAAACAACGCTTCAACATCAAGCATTAACGGCGTTGTTAGGTGATTCCCTCCAATTCTTTTTTATCGGGAAAGGAGAGATCGTCCAATGGAATAGGTTAGCGAAGCATACTGGTTCAACTGCAGAACAATCTGGCATACGTGAAAATGCCCATGATCGCAGATTGCAGGTATGCGGGACATCAATCTAGCACATTGACGAAAGCAAGAAGGAAGAAGCTTTTTCAAGCAAGCATTAACTACTTGCGGGAAAGGAGCAGGATTCCGTTGGAAAAAGGTAGCGAAGCATACTAGCACAATTTCACGCTAGGAAAGCGTAGTGACAGCGTTTTTCGTGGATATTGGAGTATGCGGGAAGCAATCGGCGGTACAGAGTCAAATTACGACAGAAAGTAGGCTCGGAATGAACTGTTTTCAAGCAAGAATGACCAATACTTGCTAAGAAGGGAGCAGGATTCCAATGCAATAGCGTAAGCGAAGCATATTATAATCGGCTGCACACTGGAAGGTGTACGTGAAAACATCTTTCGCAGTTCGTGGGTATGTGGGGACTCATGGAGATTGATCTACAACGGATTTATGTATGAAGCAGTAAATTCAAGGAAATGAAGAAAGCTGTACCTGCATTAAAGAAATGATTGCAAGCGTATGAAATGGATTCGAGATTCAATGGTATGATGCAAAGCAAGAAATTTTAAAACGTTTTAAGCTTTTAAATGTTCAGTAAAGGCTAAGGATTTAAATTTTTAAAATGCTTTAAATCTCTACTGTTAAGCTTTAAATCTTTATCTGCTAAAATGAATAATTTGTAGAACGAATGAAAGTATGTTCTTCATTTTGAATATGATGAAAGGCTGTGAACAAAGGAAAATGCTATTTTCGAACAATGTTGAATTGACTTGTTAGGAAGGGAGCAGGATTCCAATGAAACAGGTTAGCGAAGCATACTAGATCGGTCTCACGCGGGAAAAGCGTCAGTGAAAACGTTTTTCGTGATATCGTGGTATGTGGGAACTCATCCCATATGCAAGGACATGGATGATTCATTGTAAATGTGCGGATGAACCTTCTTCACCGTAAATCAGGTGAAAACCCATGAACCGTCTATTGAGCCCGTCGAAAAGGGAAATAACGGACATGCGAAGCTTTTCGGATAAAGCTTCCCCAAAATGAAATCGATGAACAATCGCTAAACGGTTGTCTGCGACTGCAGAGCTTGGACAATCGGCAGCATGGATCGGTGCAAGTCTATACCATGTCAAGCATGTGGATTGTTGTATAGGAGGATAGGTTACAATTGAATATTGCTACTAACGATTAAACCCCCACAGCCTTGTTAATTCAAGTATGTGGGGGATTTATATTTGTATACATAATTACAGATGAAATGTATATCAAAGACCTGGACAGCAGTTGCCCAGATCTTTGGTATCATCAAATTTATACACCGAGTACTTTGTTAATAGCAATTTCTACACGGTCTTTTTGAAATGGCTTCACGATAAAGTCTTTGGCACCGGCTTGAATAGCATCTACGATCATTGCCTGTTGGCCCATTGCGGAGCACATAATAATTTTGGCACCAGGGTCCGAACTACGAATAGAACGCACAGCTTCAATTCCATCCATTTCCGGCATGGTGATATCCATCGTCACCAGATCGGGCTTGTTAGCTTCATACGCTTTGACTGCTTCCAGTCCATTCCCCGCTTCTGCTACAATATCATGTCCCAGCCCAGCCAGCATATCCTTTAGCATCATTCTCATAAATGCAGCGTCATCCACTACCATAATTTTAGCCATTTGTTTATTCCTCCAATAATTATCATTCATTTAGACATCCATTTGATATACCTGTCTGAGTCGTGCAGCAGCCTGGCGAATCGCTTCCTGTGTCCGATCCAGTTGACTCATTGTGACAAAGCCATGAATCATGCCATCATAACAGAGATATTCGACTTCTACGCCTTCTTCTTGCAGCCTGCGGGCATATTCGGCACCACTATCCCGCAGTGGATCATATTCTGCTGTAATGATCATCGCTGGCGGTAATCCATTAAGGTCACTGCTCAGCACGGGTGAAGCATAAGGATGATTTTCATCATCCGGCTGTTCAAAATAACATTTGCGAAACCAATTCATCATATCAGCTGTCAGCAGATAGCCCTGACTGTTTTCCCGATAGGAACGGGTATCTGCCCCATTTCCTGTCGAAGGATAAAACAGCAGTTGATAACAGACAGAAGGTCCGCTTTTATCCCGGGCAATTATACAGGCAACGGCTGCCAGGTTCCCACCGGCACTATCTCCGCCTACTGCAATTTGCTCCGCATCAATACCATACTCTCCCGCATGTTCTGCAATATAATGCAGAGAGTCATATGCATCCCATACAGCTGCCGGAAAAGGATGTTCCGGAGCCAGTCGGTAATCGACAGAGATGACGACACATTCCGCTTCACGAGCAAGCTTCCTGCATAATTCATCATGGGAATCCAGACTTCCCAACACCCAGCCTCCTCCATGGTAAAAAACAAGGGCAGGATGAATTTTAGCATCTGTCGGTGTATACAGGCGAACCGGAATCTGCCGGTCCTCTAGAGGAATAGTCCGATCCTCTACCCGGTATATATCGGTTTGGGAAGCGATTTGTTGTAGAGCTGAATTTTGTTCCATGGCACGAATCATTTTTGGATCGATAGAATCGAGAGCAGGCATCTGATACTGGTTATACATATTCAGAAAATCTTTGACTTGTGGATCAAGTGGCATAAGCTTCTCCTCTCCCTTTGATAATAAGATTTATGTGGATTCTATACGGTCGATTCCCCATTTTTGCCGAATGGCACGAGCAATCTCGGCCAGACAATCTTCTGCCTGTGGATAATACCCGAGTTTATCTACAAACGCATGATCTACCCCTTGATAGTGGAGCAGAGTGGTTTGGATACCAGCGCGGGCCAACTTGGCTGCCATCGCTTCTCCTTCGTGATTCAGATAGTCAAATTCAGCCGTAACGATCATTGTCTCCGGCATCTGGCTTATATCTTCCAGCAGCAGTGGAGAGACAAGAGGATCTGTTTTCTTCGCTCGCTGCTGCAGATACAGATCATATACTTTACCGCCGAGAAAGGCGTATCCCTGAATCGCTCCTACTGTCAGTTCACGATGTGTATGCTGACGCTTGTCTTCTGTCCCGTGATCGTTAAGTTTCCACTGGAAATCCTCCGCGGTTACGCTTGCCGGATTCAATGGTGGGTAGAGCAACGCCTGAAATCCGATAAATGAAGTTCCCTGCTGTCTATCCAGTACTGAGCATCCGATCGCCAGGTTTCCTCCGGCACTGCTGCCGACCACAGCAATTTGTTCGGGATTGATGCCTATAGTATCTGCCTGACTATATGCCCACTGAACGGTATCCAGACTATCGGTTAATCCCGCCGGAAATGGATACTCGGGAGCAAGCCGATAATCGACTGCAATCACGACAGCATGTGCCATCTCTGCCAGCGCTTTGCAAATATGCTGGGACTCATCAAGACCTCCTGCGATAAAGGCTCCGCTATGCAGATAGACAATAGCCGGGAGGGATACTCCTGTATGGGGACGATAAATTCGAAGAGCTATATCACCATTTCGCCCCTCGATTGTCTCTCCGATAATTCGGATATCTCCACGTATAATATCAAGACTGGAACGCACCATGGCTGTTCGTATATCTTCAATAGGAAAAGCTGCAATTTCCTCTGCTGACATCTCCGGTTGACCGAATTCGCCGGACTCTTTTGCTGCTTCCGAGCCTTCCTCCGGCAGTAGCAGAGTCAGATCCTGAGCATGCTGCTCCACCGTATCCCTTACTCGGGGATCCAGTGCTCCCGGAATGTCCGAGTCTGGCACAGATTTGATTATTTTCGTCAGATTGCCTGTCTTCTCGCTATGATGGCTCATACGAAGTGTTGCCATTAGCTGCTGGTAGTGCTGGCCAATTTCCATAGTTGATCTCTCCTTATTCACCAAATGATCCTTTTATAAAAAAGGCAGACATTCTCTACTTGCCATAGAGTTATGCCTGCCTCGTATCAATCATAAGTACTTACATATGGTATTACTTCATCTTCTCGATGTAGTCACTCACGCGTTCTACTACTTCATCAATGGACATGCCTTCAATGCTTACAACCGGGAAATCATACAGATCCGTGTCTCCATCATTCTGAACACGGATTACGCCCAGGTCATAACCGGTCAGCTCTTGATCACTCTCCACCAGATCGACCTGATGTCCCTTTTCTTCCAGTGCTTCCTTTACATCATCAAACGGTTTTTCGACGGCGATTTTAGCCATAATGATAACCTCCCAAGATTCGATATGATTGGTGCGCTCTTTCTTTGCTTCCCCAACTTTGGCGATAATGAAACGAATGCAGGAACTTGATAGTCGATATGAATGCTTTTATGTATGCGTAGCATACGATGTGATGCCGCTAATTAAAGTACGTGCAACAGCGGATTAGAGGACTTGCATCATACTATTAGCAATAGGATTTCATATTATTCGATTTGGGCAGTCACTCTTATATTGGCTTCCATATGATACTAAAGTTTATTACTCACCGAATCTTCCCCTCTATCCAATATAAATTGGGCTTTTATCGATAATTAGTTTACATATATATTATTATGTAAACAATAAGAATTATTATTTATCATTTATCATTTATCATTTATCATTTATCATTTATCGCATTACATTATGATTATTGAAGCTAAGAAAGCTGAACGACAGTCAAAAACCGTACCCCTGATTTGGAAGTACGGTTTTGTAGAATAATGTAGACTATGTTGGCAAATTTATTTATTACCGGCTTTACGTGAAGCGTAGAACTCAGCAGCTTTTTGCAGCATTTGCTGGAGCGAGCTGAATTGCGTATTCTGGCTCAGTTGATTATCCATTTTCTCTTTGGGCACCAGCATTACCTGAGTAGCCGAATCATTATTGGAGCCAAGCCCCATCTTTTGCAGCATTTCACCTACTGATTTAAAGGATGTATACTTTTGCATAAATTCGGGAGTGAGCAGCTTCTCCAGGGGAAGTTTCTGAATAATCTTGTCCAGAGGCAGTTTGTTCAGCAGATCGATGATTCCGCTGCCACCTGACCCCTGACTTCCTTTGGTTTTTGTATCCAACAGTCCTTTTAGATTGTGCAAATTGAATCCCATTATAATTCCTCCTTTAGAGTAATATTTATATGTTAAAAAAAGTAATATCGAAATAAATACATTTAAGTTTACATAATTATTATTATGTAATTATATTGCGAATTTTCCTTTTAGATAAATTCCAGTATATTCTCCCAGGAATTAAGATAATCCAATTCTTGTTCGATCTGCTGTTGTTCAGCCTCTACAGCTTCAGCAGTACAGCAATAATGCTGAAGGCAAGATTCAGTGATTGGCTCTGCTGACTGCATCAGGGATAACGACTCCATATAAAAATAGTACTTAGCCGTCTGTGTGATCGTGAACGTATTACCGTGTTCCTCATTATCCATACATTTCATCCTGACCCTCTCCTTGTAATACAGGAATTATCTATCTGCTATCATGTTATTACAATTCGCTGCTCTACAAATCAGCTTGAAGGATGAATTGTTTTCGGCGTTTCCTCCGCCTAGAGGTTGACTCTTCAGAAGACAAACATAACAAAAAGCGCAATCTCCCTATTTTTAGGTTCGGAGATTGCACTTTTAGGCTTATATGCGATTACTGAGAAGTACCGGTTAACTGGTTCAACAGTCGCTGAATGATAGCGGCGCTCTCGGCACGAGTAAGATTTTTGGTCGGTTGAAATTGTCCTTTGGCATTGCCATTCAGCAGTCCCGAAGCGCTCAGATGATCAATCGCCGGTCTCGCCCAGACTGCTGCTTTCGCGGTATCGACAGGAGGACTACTGGAGACAGTAACGTTCGCTGCTCCTATGTAATCCAATGCGCGCTCTATCATGACAGCCATCTCCTGCCGCGTTATTGTAGCATTCGGACGAAAACGTCCGCTGGCATCGCCCTGGATCAGGCCCTCATGAGCAGCAGTACGCACGCTATCTTCATACCATGCCGAATTATCGATATCACGGAATGAGGTACTACCGTTCTCTACACCAGACAGACCCAGTGCTCTTACCAGAAGAGCAGCCATCTCGGCCCGAGTAACAGCAGCATCCGGACGGAAAGAACCCTGTACCGTTCCTGTAATTACCCGCTGATCTGCCAGTCGGCTAATATCTGCCTGTGCCCAATGGCCGGATACATCATTCAATTGAACCGCTGAATTTAGAACAGCATACGTACTGTTACTGCGGCTAAATAGGGTGACTGCTCCGTCCTTGGTATTGAAAGGTACCGAAGTATAGATAGTACGGCCGTTAGTATCTGTGTCTACCCGTACAACAGCAATCCGGTCGGCAGGCACCAGACCATCCACTTGCAGGGTGCGCCGGATATAACGATCCATCTGCTGGATCGGTTGTTTATTCTCATTGTTATCCAGCGTATACAGATTGTATTGTACAGCGCTGCGTACTTGATAACCGCTGCCTTCTGCTTGCTGCATAGCGGCCGGGTCTGCTGACATCTCCAATACCAGACGCTTGGAAACGCTATTGGAAGCTTGCAGCCAGTTGACCGGTATATCATAACTGCCTATCGGCGTTGTGACCGTAATTTGCTTAATACGACCCTGTTCGGTTAACAGCTGCTGCGCTTCAGGTTGCCATTGCAAACGATAGGTATCGGTAGCTTGTGTGGACTGCAGCCGGACATTCAGTGTCTGTGCTTCTCCTGATTGGGTGAGCATGGCTGCGGTGGCATCTGCGCTTAGTCCAGCTACAGCTACTGCATCCTCTCCGTCTGTACTTTTAACAACTGGAAGTGACCAGCTGGATACAGTACCATCTGTTGATGCACCCGCTGCAATTGGCATGGAATCGACTGCAGCTGGCGGAGTTGGAGTTACCGGCGGCGTACTGCCACCCGCTCCTGAATTTCCATTATTGCCTGAACTGGTGCCATTTCCAGGGATGCGACCCGGATGATCTTTGTCATCGTCCTTGTCGTTATTGGAACGGTTGGAGAAGTCAATCCGTGCCAGCAGCGGATCATGGTCACTTACTCGTCCATCGGCTTCCATGAAATCAGCATTGAGATGTACGATGTCCAGCTGTGCCCGAGCTGCCAGACCACCAGTCATCAGAATATGATCCAGTGTCTGAGAGTTACCCTCATATACATAGGAATATCGTTCATTTTCCGGCAATGTATCTACCAGATTGGTTAGTACGTTCCCTTTGAGAATCTGCAGGGTATTGGAGAATTGATAATCATTAAAGTCGCCGACCAGCACGATATTCGCGCTGCTGTTCTGCGCGAGCGTATCCTGAATGAAACGGCTGAGCAGCGTAGCCTGCTTGGCGCGCTGTACTTCACTGATTCGCTGAGGCGGCTGTGCAGCACCATATAGCGGCTGATCGCCTCCTTTGGAATTGAAGTGATTGGCTACTACAATAACCTGCCGTCCATGGAAGATGAACTGGGCGGCCAGCGATTTGCGGGAATTGGCAAATGCTTCATTGCCCGGCTCTATCCTTCCCGGATTGTGGGTAAGTCCTTGCGGACCGTAGGTGACTGCCGTGACCGAATCTCCGGTTCCTCCAGCAGCCTCTGCCAGGGTTACACGAGCGGGATTGTACAGGAAGCCGACACGGATATTGCCGCCGGGTGCTCCGCCGTCCTCATTATTTTGTGGAGCAATACTCGTATACCGATATTCCGGACCGCCAGCTGCGCGAATCTCGCGAATCAGCGCGTTGAAGCTAGTCTGGGCATCGGCAGTTCCATCATCTTTCTCTCCGTTATTATCCTGAACTTCCATCAGCCCGATAATATCCGGCGTATGCAGATTCTGAACGACATTCTGTGCAATTCGCCGGGTCTTCTCCTGATTAGCGGGATCATCCCAGAAGTTCTCCACGTTAAACGAGGCAATGGTTAGCTGCTCGGTACCGTTATGCAGTGCTGATACTTCACGTTTTAGTCCACCGCTGATGATAGAAGGCAATCCTTTTTCCGGCAGAATTTTGAAATTACTATAGCTGTAGCTCATGATTCCATAGAGAGGACCTTCGAACCGGTCGCCTGTCTTCACCGGCTGCTTGGGCTTCTCCCCGATCAGCAGACGATTTGGATTAAACTGATTATTGGCGATTACAAGGCCCCCTGCAGGAGTTACATTGAGGCCAGGCTGCATATCCACCGCAACTGGAATCTCATACGTATAGGGTCCGATAATACTGGCATTATTCAATTGAACGCGCATACCCTCCAGACTCTCGTACAGATCTATACTGTAAGATGCAGGGTCAAAGGAAGCCAACCCCTGTGCAGAAGCAATCTGTCCCGGAATAATGCGGCCGCCCTGCCCGATAATGGTAGGCTGCGGTAGCGGCTGATTCTCGGCGAGACGATTGATCGAGAAAGCAGCGATCTCAGTAGTCGTCAGATCACTGGCATCGCTGTAGCCGGTCTCCTTGTACTCCTTCACCACTCCATCTACACTGACCCGATCGCCTACTTTCATGCCATGAGCGGATTTGTATACCATAACGGCTTCGGAAGTACGATCATCCTGATCAGCCAGTGCATCTTCGGTCTGCATATAAAAGGTGGTTTTTCCTTTGACCATGGTAACGATTCCCTCTACCTCGCGTACTTCACGTCCTTCATAGGGAGAACGCTGGGATGCGCCCTGAATATCATGAATCGATAGTTTGATCGGTGGCTCGACTACCGGCGGAACTGCACCTGCAATATCCTCGACAGACCGTGGAATCAGCTGGATGCTGTCATTATACCGGGACATTACTCCTGTAACCGAGTCATAGGATTCTCCGGCAGTCAGCCATGGACTTTTACTATATACAGTAAAGTTGCCACTGCTGTCCTGGAGTGTATAGTTATTACTGTTTTTACCGGTTACGGTAACTTTATTAATCCGGACAAGCTGTCCTTCATAGGGAGTATCTGCTGTAAAGTCTGCGGCTGTAATCGTACGTGCAGACACAGTCTGAGGCGTCTGTTCCCGGATGTAGGTATCTGCTGCACTCGCTTCAATCTGCAGCAGCTTGCGGTATTCGCTCAGCTTACCGGTTGTCTCAATCTCCTGTCCCGGTTCGCCAGGCAGATTCTGTCCGCGGATCACGATGCCGGCGCTTCCATCCTGAATGTATAGATTACTGTAATTACTTCCTGTGTCTTCTCTGTATGTAATCCATCCTCGGGCTGTTACCCTGCTGCCTGTATTTTGCTGCCGAATCTCTGATAACGCATATGTATTTGCACTGACAGAGACTGAATGAGCTGCCTCCTCTACAGATATTGAGGCTTTCTGCAGAGCAGGAGCAACCTCTGTCTGCAACTGTTCTGCGTAGATGCTACTTGTTATTGTTCCTGCGGGAGCGATAGCCGATGCTACCATAATGGCGGCTGCACTCAGACTGACTTTTTTCTTCCACTGCTTCATATGTATGATCCTCCAGTTCGGTAGTCAAAATCTTGATCGCTCCTAACATATCATACCAACGTAAAAATAAAAGCATTTCTCTGTAAAAATCATATATCTTCTCAAATACCTTGATTATTCCAGTCTTCAGATACAAAAGTTCCTTATGATGAGAAATAGGCATTTATTGTTTTTAAAGTGAATATGTAGTACATTGTTAACGGTAGCTGTCCACTTATAGAGGTGAACCATATTTTTGTGAATCATACTAAGTTCATGACACCGAGAATAAGACAGCTCACCTTATTCTATGGATCTGGAGGGATTATATTGATAAAATGGTCTGTCACCCGCAAATGGAGTATGCTCGGCATGATTGCCACCCTAAGTCTGGTATTGTTCGCTCTGCCAGCATCAGCTGCCTGGAATGATACATACAAAGGCTATGCGACTTATACCGGTTCCGGTTATTCAGGCGGAGCTGTGCTGCTTGATCCGATTCCTGCCAATATGGAAATTACTGCACTCAATCCTGCACAAATGAATTATGGCGGTGTCAAAGCAGCACTTGCCGGTGCCTATCTGGAAGTACAAGGTCCCAAAGGGAAAACGGTCGTCTATGTTACTGATCTGTATCCGGATGGTGCCAGCGGTGCACTAGATCTGTCTCCCAACGCTTTTGCCAAAATCGGAGAAGTAAGCAAAGGTAAAGTAGATATTCAGTGGAAAGTGGTCAAAGCGCCGATCAGCGGCAACTTCAGCTATCGCATTAAGGAAGGCAGTTCACGCTGGTGGGCAGCTATTCAGGTCAGAAACCATAAATACCCGGTTATGAAGCTGGAAGTGCAAAAAAATGGCAGCTGGGTAAGCCTGCCGAAGATGGATTACAATCATTTTGTCGGTGAACAACTGGGAAACAAGACGCTTCAGGTACGTATTACCGATATCCGCGGTAAAGTAGTAACAGATACCATTCCTGCACTTCCGGAAAGCGGTACTTCCAATGCTTATATTGTAGCTGGTCATACCCAGTTCCCTAATTAATATCGATTGTCATTACAAAATAGATCGACTAGGTATAAAAGAAATATTCCGGAGTTCTTCGGTACACAGTAAGGCGGCTGCCTCTATAAAGAGACAGCCGCCTTTTACAATTCTGTGTTTTTTTATAAATTAGATAATAAATTCAATGCGAAAAGCAAGTGATTTCTGGAATCATGAAATTACTGTCCGCCTTTGCGGGCGGCATAGAATTCGGCTGCTTTTTGCAGCATCTGCTGCAAGGAACCAAACTGCGTATTCTGGCTCACCTGGCTATCGACCTGGTCGGTAGGCAGCTCTTTCACTTTCTCTGGTGAGTCAGTATTTGAGCCCAACCCTGTCTTTTGCAACAGCTCGCCTATCGATTGAAACGGTGTATGTTTTTGCATAAATTCCGGAGTCAGCAGTTTGTCGAGCGGAAGCTTCTGGATAATCTGGTCCAGTGGAAGCTTGCTGATCATGTCCATGATTCCACCCGATGAACCATTATTGTTACCGTCTCCTTTATTGTTAAGCAGACCTTTCAAATTATCAAGATTAAAACCCATAATCTATTCCTCCCTATCTCATCTCGTTGCTATAGTATTGCTGCTCTGTTACAGGAACAAAAGCAGTCGTTCTTACTTCTTACCCGTAATTCAGGCAACTGATAGCCCAGGATGATAGGAACTATATGTGTTACTGTTCATGGCTGACTATGAATCCCATTGCTTTTGCAGCCTGACGCAAAGTCATGTCGGCTACCATCGAAGCTTGCTCTGCTCCGCGTCGCAGTATCTGATCCAGCTCACTGCTGCCGATAATTTCCGAGAAACGCTGCTGAATGGGTACCAGCTTCGCTACAACCACTTCAGTCAATTCCTTTTTGAATACACCGTATCCCTGCCCTATGTAGCGTTGTTCAATCTCTTCTACCCGTTCACCCGAGAAGACAGCATAGATCTCGATCAGATTACTGATTGCCGGCTTTTGTTCCCAGTCGTAGCGTACCATTCCTTCTGAATCGGTAACTGCGCGGGATAGTTTTTTGCGGATACTTTCGGGTGAATCCTGCAACAGAATATAGCTATTTGGGTTGGGATTGCTTTTACTCATTTTGCGAGAAGGATCATCCAGACTCATAATACGGCTGCCGATCTCGGTAATAATAGGTTCAGGCAGAGTAAATGTATGCCCATATCGGTTGTTGAACCGCTGAGCCAAGTCGCGGGTTAGCTCCAGATGCTGCTTCTGATCATCTCCGACAGGTACATGGGTCGCTTGATATAACAGGATATCAGCTGCCATAAGCGCTGGATAGGTAAATAACGCAGAACTGACGCTATCCTGGCTGTCTGTCTTTTCTTTGAATTGGGTCATTCTGCCGAGTTCACCATAGTGTGCCTGCGTCTCCATCAACCATCCCATCTGGGCATGAGCACTTACCTGGGATTGCAGGAAAATAGGTGACTTATCATAATCAATACCGGCAGCGATGTAATAAGCCGCGATCTCCCTGGATCGTTCGTGCAGTTCACGCGGATCCTGATATACCGTAACAGCATGCAGATCGGGT
The DNA here is from genome assembly GCF_000971985.1 of Paenibacillus dauci. Lineage (GTDB taxonomy): Bacteria > Bacillota > Bacilli > Paenibacillales > Paenibacillaceae > Saccharibacillus > Saccharibacillus dauci. Next base: position 268,876 of record NZ_LAQQ01000001.1, read on the forward strand.
ATAAAGAAATAGCTCTCGTATTCATGCTGATACTTTACAAACTGACTCAGCGCTCCTCCATAACCTCCAATATTCAAATCACCGCTGGGCTTGATGCCTGACAAAATCCGTTTCATTTCTATTCCTCCTTCATGGATATTATCCGTCTTCTGTAACAAGCGCTCGGAACGCCAAAAAGCACTTCATCCCTATCAATAAGGGACGAAGTGCTTAGTTCTCCGCGGTACCACCCGAATACGGCCATATGGCCGCTCTCTATCCTGTCACAACGACTAACAGGTCTCCCCGAGATAACGGAGGGATGCCGTCAACGCCTACTAACCATCTGGGATCGTGTTCGGATTGAAGCGAATAGACCCATTCACTCAGCTTCCATGTACCGGACCTCTCACCAATCGCCGGCTCGCTTGGACAATTCTGCTAAGTTACTCCTTCTATTCATAGCTTTGATATAGGTGACGTATAATTGATCTTATTTTAGCGAATGATATCGCAATCGGCAAGATTTATTTTATAGAGGTAGTGAAATGGTAATAAAATAATAGAGAATGTAGTGAAATAAAATACAGATTAAGAATGCGAAATCATTTTAGTTTACATAATAATTATTATGTAAATTTTAAAGAAGCATATTTTATCATAGTAAAATAATAGCCAGCAAATCGATAATTGATTTGCTGGCTAGGTGACATCTTTATTATGAAAAAAGTATAGTACGGAAGGACAATCTAATAACACAGGGTTCCTTTGATTTGTTTTAACGATCTTTCTGCTTTTGCTCTGGGACCAACTGCCCCTTTCGCTCCCAATGAAGTGGTATTTTGATGGTAGTGCTTTTTCGTTTGGGAGATATGGCATCAGATGTCCCATCAGAAGCTACTTTCGGTGGGTCGTTGAATATAATTTTTATATATTTGGGATGAGGATTCTGAAGTGTAAAAGGTTTAAATCCTCTAATTATTTCTCCCGGTGATCCTCCCCCACCTGCTGGTGCCAATACATAGCTCTGGTCATCCATTACTTGAATCATAGGTTCCCAGTAAGAAGACAGCGAATTTCCTGTAATAGTAATCTGGTTGGATACGGGACCCAGTATTAATTTTTTCACTTTTAGTGTACGTCCATTCATTGTAAAAGGTAGATCAGGATACATGGTCTGGGTGTAAGGTTTACTTTTTTGCAGAGAAATAGGGATCGTTAACTTCCAATCCCCTCTCACATCCGTGATTCGCTCACAGGACAGAGTAACATTCATCTTATCGGGAAGACTGTCATCAATAAAACTGATGATAGTCACACCTTCGAGGTGATTGGAATCAATCAATGTATTTGTAGGTTCAATCATCGCTCCACTACGATTGGCTCCATGAAAGTCATAGTCCAACCACGGCCCCGGATTACTTCCCTTGATCCGCTGCTTGCCTTCCTTGTCGATCACTTCATAGCTAATCAGGATATTGACCCCATCATAAAACACATCATTCACTGTCAAAGAAATCCCCTGGTCTGTCACGGAATCATTGAGGTAATCGGCAAGCTGCTTCTGTTCAATACGTTGATATTCCGGATTCGTCAAACCACTCTGATATAAGCGGTTAACAAAGGATATACTGCGTAACGCTTCACCAATCGAAGGGAATAATGCGGCTGTGAATAGTACTCCCACACCAAGTACAAGTGTACACAGAATAGCGATTTGCCATTTAGGGCGATTGCTGCGCTTGGAATCTCGAGCTTCCTTTTTAGAGTTGGAAGTATGATATTCTGACCAGATCCGATCAAAAGAAAGCGATGTTTTCCATTCCTGTTCGCATGAGGTAATCTCGCTCTGAATACTTGCTTCTAATTCCTCTAATTCCCGATTGGAGAGCTTATCATGTCTTAGGTGATTCATGATCGATCCTCCTTGATAACAGGTTTGGCAGAGCTGTTTTTATTGGAGTAAAGTATTTCTTCGTCCAACGCCAATTCTCTTAATTCATAACATTTTCTTAGTTTACACAGACCGGCGTGAAGTCTGGATTTGCATGTACCGGGAGAGATATGGAGAGCTTCCGAAGCTTCGACCAGTGATAATCCGGCATAATAATGAAGTACAATGACTTCACGTTGTTTGAGAGAGAGCCGCGAGACGGCCGTCCATAACATATGGCCTCTTTCCTTTTGTAAAACGATCTGGTCGGTATAGTCTTCTCCTGTTTGTTCAGGTAATCGACCTAGTAGCACCTGCCACTTCCTTTTACGATAATAGCCACGAATCAAATTTACTGTTATTCGCGCAATCCATGGACGGATAGGCTGGTCGTTATTATATAGATGATATTTGCGAAATAGCTGAATAAAAACTTCCTGCGTCATATCGTCGGCTAATATACGGGAGCGGGTCATAACCAAAGCAATGCGGAATATGTAGTGAGAATGCTCTTCAAATAAATGCTGCGCTTGCTCTTGAGATAGAGACTCATTCAACGGTTCATCCTCCTTTTTGTATATATATGCTTTTAAAAGCCAAAGTGTTCGGTATTTACAATAAATTAGTACATAAAGCATGGTGGCACATATATTTTTCTTTCCTACAATTGAAAAAATGATGGGTCATTCTAATGTATTTCTAATTTTGGTTACGTAATAATAATTATGTAAACTAATTTGAATTGTGTTTGCCGGAACAAAATATAAGCTTGTAACGTCTATACATTTATACCAAATTTATCTTCAAGGAGTACTTAGATGAAAAATAAATTCACAACTTTACAGAAAATATCTCTTCCACTCCTGTTTGCGTTGACAATAGGGGCGGCGCCGTTTATTTGTGCTCACGGAACGCCTGCACATGCTGCAGATCAACTCGGTGATCCAGCACCAACGGGTTCTACCTTTCAACAATTAACTCCAGACTGGGAGAAAACAATTCGCAAACCTCAATATGGTGTTGATGCAGAAATAAGTACCTATGCAAATGGACGCGTGTACTACAAATTAAAAGAGCAAATTGCCGCTGCTGAAGTAACAAGCGGGAAAACAAAATGGACGGTTCCGGTCACCATGGCTGCCCCTCCGGTAGCGGATACGACCGCGCTGTATGTGATCAATAAGCAGAATCTGCTATACAAGCTAGATCAGAAAACCGGTAAAGTATTGTGGAAATCGACGATCCCTCATCCTGGAACAAAGAAGAAGCCTGTACCAGTAAACGTTCTTGTACAAGGGAATCTCATTATTACTAGCGACTCGCATACATTAAGTGCTTTTGACCGTGTCAGCGGGAAATTGAAATGGCAGGACAGTAAAACGTCTAATGCAGGTTACCGGGTGGAACAAAGTAGTGATACAATTATTCTGGCTATGCCGGATCGCCCTAACTGGCAGCGCGGTAATCCTTTTTATGCATATGACAGTCGCACAGGTCGGCTTCTCTGGAAAACAGCAGCTCGATATAATAAAGCAATCACCGTCCAGGATGGGTATGTATATAGTCAAAAATACAAAACCGAAGAAACTCCCGGTTACACAGTCAATATAGACAAAATTGATCTGCAGACCGGTAAAGTAGTTCAGACTTTCGGGTATCTCATCGATAAGGAAGCTTGGTCCGGTTGGGGTGCTTCTGTTGATTATTATGATGGAGATTTTTACGTTATACGCACCATCAGTTATGAAGATCGTCAATGGGGATTGTTCCGTATTCCTTTAGGTACACTTTCCGGTTCCAAACCAGCAGCATCGTATAGTTTCTACACACCGATCTACCAGGTTAATTTTAGCGGAAATGTATTGGCAGTTGCTCTCATGGACGAGAATGTATATTTTCTGAATCGGCAAAATGGTCAGCAACTGGGTGTCTCTATTTTCGAATCAAATTTCTTCAATACGACCCTGGACGCCGAAACCCATTTTCTTATTCAGACAGCCGGTAAAATATCGGCAGTAAGAATTCCGGAAATCCCTCTTGATGATAAAAAATCCAAGAAGTAAGTACGAGTGATTACGTTTGGATATAATATACATTTATTGATTAATATAGTTATTTAGAAGGTGCATAAGTGCTCGTATATCAGTAAAATAAGCTCTTAGAATAAAAACAGCGTATAATTTATATTATACGCTGTTTTTTAAGGCGGATATTCTATAGATCCTACATTATCTATTTTGCAAATAAAAGGGGTTCTTTCTGTAGTATCTTCTCACTCTCTACATCTTTTCCAGTAAATCATCTGCATACTGTAAGCGATACTTCGCGAATTCAGTACGCTCTTTAATATGCCCTGGACTACAATCGATTAAAGTGATTAATAGTGAATCATCGTCTATTTCGTTATCGTTTTGCCCAGTATTGGAGTAATTCCGTCCGTTGCTCGGCCCCAAAAGTTCAACCCGATTGAATGAACCATCACGTCATTCGCCAGCTTCATATTCAGCCCTTCTTATACATAATAAGCGCGTACCACAACATCCTGATCATGGTTACCAAATCCCGCGCCGTATAGAGTGAGACCACCAACATGAGCTGCATCCTCTTCCACAGCAAAGCGTAATGTCCAATAAGATTCCTGCAAATTCAGATCACCGATCGTTATATCCGACATCCGCTCTTCATCCATATAAGTTCCCGATCTGTCCATACGAATTGTCTTGAGCAGGCCATACTGATTCAGATTCCGATGCCACCACTCTGGAGTATATTTGCCACGTGCTGCTCTGCCGAAATCCGCCGGGCTGGTCCATGTACCGAGCCGAGTGCCATTGAATGTAAAAGTGATATCCGACAGCCAGGCATCTCTTAGCCCCGGTGCTTCCGAAGCGATTTCCATCGAGATCTCGATCTGCTCCACAATCTGTTCCTGCTTCAGTGGATTGCGCAGCTTGTATTCAACATACCCTTTGGCGAACCAGAGAATAGCAGCCTGCACACGCTCGGGATCATGAAAATAACCCGGATCATCCCATACCCCCAATTCTTTTTCCGATGTACCGATTCCACAGGTTGGATACACTTCACAATCGGTATAATGACCTACCGGAATATGATGCTCCGTGACGCCATTCAAGCGTGAAGAGGAAGGCAGCGCAATCTGAATACTATCCTGCACAAGAAAGCACAGCTTATGGGTACCTCCCTCTCTTCGTACCCTGCGACTACTGATTATTCCTGCCGCCTCTAATTTGCGTACATGCATAGTTACTATAGATGGACTGAGCTGCAGCATGGCGGCGATCTCCTTGACACTTTTCTCGCCGCTCACGAGGAACTCCATGATCTTCCATCTCACCTCGCTTGCCAGTGCTTCATATACAGGTAGATATTGCGATTGGCCATCCGTTTTTAGCATGAATATATTCTCCTTCAGCACAAGCAATGAATTCACATTTATATGAATTTAACTCAATTTGATTAATGAAGCAACGCTTGATGTATTGAAAGTGATCTGCTGCTGGTGTTTAATGATAGAGGCTGCAGCCTTTGAATGATTTTATCTGACAACTATACTTCTCAATGATTAGACAGCTAAATACAATGAGGTGACAGCATGCGGTACAACAATCCGGTTATCAAAGGATTTTACCCTGATCCAAGTGTATGCAAGGTGGACGATACCTATTATCTCGTCTGCAGTTCATTTCAGTACTTTCCGGGTATTCCCTTGTTCGAGAGTAAGGACCTGATTAATTGGCAGCAAATTGGACATTGCCTGAACCGTCCTACTCAGGTTCAGCTGGAACAGGTAAGCAGCTCGGGTGGTGTGTTCGCGCCTACAATTCGTCATTATCAGGGGCGTTTTTATGTAACAACGACCAATGACACAACCAGACAGAATTTTTATATATGGACCGATGATATTTACGGCGAATGGTCGGAGCCGGTATTTGTAGATCAGGGCGGAATCGATCCCGACCTTTATTTCGAAGAAGATCGTGTGTATTTCATGAGTAATGGCGAAGATGATGAGGGTATCCATGGCATTGTGCAGTGCCAGATTGATATTTCATCCGGGCACAAGTTGACGCCAAGTCGTACGATCTGGCAGGGATCCGGCGGGCGGTATCTCGAGAGTCCGCATATGTACAAAATTAATGGCCGCTATTACCTGCTCGCTGCAGAAGGTGGCACCGAGTATGGACATATGGAGACATACGCCCGTAGTCACTCGGTAAATGGCCCTTTTGAAGCTTATCCACTCAATCCGGTACTGACCAATCGGAATCTGGGTGGTTATGAGCTGCAAGGTGTGGGCCATGCGGATCTGATCGAAGATCATCAAGGGAACTGGTGGCTGCTGCATCTGGCATTCAGACAGATTGGACGCTGGCAGACTTACCATCACTTGGGTCGCGAGGTGTTTTTGACTCCGGTCACTTTTGATGAAGAGGGTTGGTTTACGGCAGGTCATGAAGGTACGACTTTGATGACATTTGAAAGTGATCATCTTCCGGATAGTCTGATCCAAGCGGAACAGAAGCTGTATACCTTTGATAATACCGACTGGAATACTGACTGGTGTTATCTTCGTCACCCTTCGCTCGCCAATTATACATTGGAGCCGAAGAGACTCTTGCTCTATGGGAATGAAACTACGCTGAACGAGGCAGGTTCACCTACTTTTATTGGCATCCGGCAAAAGGATTTTGATGCAGAGATCTCGTGTGACGTGCAGGTTCACGCCGGACAGGCGGGAATCACCCTCTATATGGATGAGCAGCATCATTATGATTTGAGTGTGTATAGAGATGATTCGGGATGCAAAGTCATCCAGCAACTCACAATTGGGAGTATCCCCTCTATACCGAATGAAGCCGCTTTTGCACTGAATGACAATCAACCAGTGACACTCATCATCCGGGCAGAACGTGAACGATATAACTTCTTCGCTCGTATAGAGAATCGCGAGATTCCACTGGGCAGCGCGCAGACGAGGTATCTTTCTTCTGAAGTGGCAGGCGGATTTACGGGAGTGGTTATCGGCTTGTATGCGTCAGGCATAGGTTCAACAGCGGCGTTCTCCAATTTCCAAGTACAATATGTATGAAGAATCAGTAGTTATATCGATAGATTCACTTTATAAAAAGAAGCCCCAAGACCTTTACACAAAGGTTCTGGGGCTTAGCTTTTGTAATCATTCGAATACTTCGTTATCCTTCGTTCGCCTGATAGGTTCCTTCTATATTGATATACGCCTGGGAATCTGTCGAAATGGCTACCCGATATTCAGATAGACCCTCCACGCCCTCCTCTGGCTGAAAATTAACACTGCTTCCTCGTTCGCCATTTTCCACAATGTCTACATGCACAGGTATCCATTCTCCTTTTTGCTGGCTATATCGCTCATAAGAGATGACAGTTCTGGCTTTCTCGGGCTGTTGCACTTCAATATATACCCATGCGCCGGCAACTGCGTATACGTCCGCAGCAAACTGCAAGTCACCGGGTTGAAGCTCATAGTATTCATAAATAATTCCCATACCTGCCTGTGGAGACGTACCTCGCTCTGTACCTGTTCCCTCTGCTCCGACCGTTCCACTTCCGGACAATGACAACACCAATAATAAAGCGATAAACAAAAACCTGTTTATACCCTTCATAATTAACCTCCCTCTACAATTGAGAAATTCCGGTTTCCGGATGTAGGAGCAGCAGAGAAGTGAACCGAATTTAACTTATTTTACCATATTAAACATATAGTAATTTATAGTTTGTGTAAAATAAGCAGAAATAATATTCCGTACAAATGATATGACTTCATACATATAGTAAAAGAAAATGACAATTAGAACACTCCCAGACCTGTGAGTAATGTCCAGATACCAGAGAGTATAATCAAACCCAGCGAATACTTTTTGAATTTTTGTTCATTTAAATGTCGAACCGCTTTGGCGCCGATCCAGGTCCCAATAAACATGACCGGCAGCATCCAGACCAGATACAGACTAAGCTCCCGATCGATCAGTCCACTGTAGGCAAAAGTAACGGTAGTCACGGCATTCAGAATCACTCCCACCAGAGCCAGGTTCGCCCGGAACATCTGCTTCGACATGCCCTGGTTCGATAACATCAATGCCATCGGCGGGCCACTGACCGATATACTTCCATTCAGAACGCCGCTAATCGCTCCAGCAGAGATATAGGCCGCTTTCTCATTGGCGATAGGAAAAGAACGACCACTGATCAGAAAAATAGCAAAAACAGTGATCAGTATACCTGTGATGATCTTGAGCGTACTACCACTTATAATAATCAGAAATAAAGTACCCAGCGGCGCTGTAATCACACTCGCTATAATCAACAAAGCAATTTTGCGGATATTGGCATCGCGGCGAATCGACAGGAATACGGAGAGACAAATCAACATACTCAAAATAACAATGATTGGCACTGCACGCTGAATCGGCATAAATAGGCTGAGCAGCGGCAGTGCAATCAATGCAAATCCAAAACTGGTCAATCCCTGAACAAAACTCGCAACAAGAATAATAGCGGCTCCTGCCAAAATCGCCTGTACTATAATCATATATACTCCTTTGTTGTAAAATAGTATGAATTATGCCGTACACTCTTCTTCTTTTATGACTATTGTACACAAAAAAGAGAACTCTTTTATCATAAAGAGTTCTCTTTTGAATATTTCATTATCAGCAGCTGGTTGCTTCCTTTGCAGACAGCTGAATCCTTACTTTACAGGTGTCGTCACCGGCTTGGCGGAACTGAACAATCCATCAAACCGACGCATCAGATTCTCAAGCGGACCCGAAGGCATCCGGGAGAACAGCCAACCTATCAATAGCCCCATCAGTACAACGACAAGGTCATGGAAAGGCACATTTTCCATACTGTAATCTATATTCAACAAGCTCAAGATCCATACGATGACAAACTGTAATGCATACATGGTTAACGCTACACGTCCTACAGCAGCAAATGGAATCAATATAGCAGATAATTTGTGGGCTATAAGACATGACGCACCGAGCGCGATAAATGCCATACCGAGTCCAATCCACGTCTGGAAAGTCGATGCGGTATGTGGCGCAGTCGTGAACAGCATGTTCCATAGTGCAGGCGTCGTATTCAGCGGCCAGATCGCATATTCATCAGGTGGTGCAGCAGAATAATCAATGACGCTGATCAGCCACTGTTCCCAGCGGGCGCTCCATCCCGGTACTACCAGGTTACCCAGCAGCTTGCCCGTGACCAGCATGACGATACCGCCAACAGTAAGCGATACTCCTGTACGAATACGCGTCAGATCGATACGTCCAATAGCCATTCCTGCGACAAAAACAGGTGCCAGTGCCAATGCGGACATCGGACCACCGGCGATATCACTTAACAGATAACTATCCTTCAACATGCTCGACCCGAACAGCATCAATGGTGGTGCCAAAAAGAGCAAAACTACTGCGGTCGTTGCGATGGTACGTGTCGAGCGCCGAACCAATAATAAAGCCAGTACAAACAAAGCGGCATAAGCGGGTAATATGATTCCGTACGAGGTATTGAGCATAATTAGCAGATAGCCGATGATGTCCACGAATACTGCACGAGCAATCATGCGTGCACGGAACGCTATCGGCTCCGATCCTCTTTCCATCATACGCTGAGCCATGATGGAATAGGATATTCCTCCGCACAATACAAACAGCAGTGTCGTGTTACCTGCTACAATAGACGAGATCGTCAAATTGGAACCGAAATGCTGCAAATACATACCGATTACAGCCAGACCACGAGCTGCATCCAGAGCGATCAAGCGTCCACCTCCTTTTCGTCTGGATATTGCAGTTGTGCTACGAGAACGTGATTGTATCGGTGTCGCGCTATCTCCGACTACTTCATTCGGTTGATTCGTCACCATATCTACTCTGGATTGCTCCCCATTGACTGATTCTGCACCAGATGGGTCAACTTTTTCTACATATTTTCTGACGGACCTGTCTGTCCGCTGAATACTGCTTAACAACTTGAACTCCTCCTCATTCCATTCCAACTTCATTAATCGCATCCTCATCCTGTATCTACAGACGTGATGTGCGTTCTTCATTCAATATACTTCGCAGATGTCGCCAAAGTTTGATCAACTTGTAAACAAGATGTCACAAACGTCAGGTATGGCAGAATGTCATAAGCAGCAGAGAACTGTAACCGTTAATGATGCAGGGTCTCAGAAATATCTGCTTCTTCTCGATTCCCCTAAACAAATGTCATCAGAAAAGCAACCTTACCCTGAACAGATCGCTAGAGTAAGGTTGCTGGTTCTCTATATTTAGGAGGTTCTCTTTATTCGGATGCACCGGGTGCAGCATGAAATACAGAGTTGGCCAATAGACGGAACTGATGCTGTGGATGTGCGTCACTCGTCAGATCATTGGCGAATACAGTTACATTTTTGCTTTTATCCTTATAAGTAAAAGCAAGAATTTTGCCTTTGGCTTGATCATGTTTGGGCCACCAGCCCCCTTTGTAAAAGTCGGGCTGTTTGCTGATCACTGCAAGTACTTTGGCTGTTTTTGGTACGGTAGTGACATAGGAACCGGACAAGGTGTACAAGTATTCCTGGGCATCATAGGATGCAGTAATCGGATTGTCCTGCTTGATATCGGTCCGGAATACTCCCTCATATCGCTCCCACGTCGCACCGGCAAAGGAAAATCCGGGAATCCAGTCCTTTATATTCACCATGCCCATGTTGCCATAGGCAATATAAGGCTTACCGCTGGTCACCAACTTATCCGAGTCAAAGGTATTAACCAGTACATCGGCGCGCTGCTGATTCTCGGTCACTTTGAATCCGAGATTTTTGAGTACATAAGCAGACTCGCCAAGAGCGGCTACGACAGAGGGCTTGAGCACTTTGCCCTGCGGCTTACTACCGTGGAATGCAGCTGTATCCACATAGTATTTGGATATAAGCGGCTTCAGATCATCGGTGGCTGCTACAAAGTCTCCGGCTTCTATCCCGGATTGGTTGCTGGTTAGCATGGTTACCTTTTTACCGGAAGCAAGCAGATGATTCACTACTTGTATCGCATCATTATTGGTATTGCGTATAACGGTATAGGAAGTATGAGCAGGCAACTGCGTAGCAGGTACGAATACCGAAGTTACAGCCGATGTTTTACCTGTAAAAGCTCCAACATCCCGGACAGAGTAGCTGCTGAATCCGCGCAGATCCGGAAAGTCCTGTACCATCTCGCCGGCTACAGAAGGATAATCGGATACATCGACTCCATCATACAGAACCATATTTGCGATACCATGTTCCGCCTGATGCATATTTACGACGAATGATCCTGCCGGATAAGTGTGACCTCCTGTAGTCACCGGTTCGATAGAACGCTCTACCTTTACCCCGTTACGAAGGAAGTACTTGATCATCCGGTATGTTTCCAGTGGGTTCTTTTGCAATGCTTTATCGATCGGCAGCACATAATATTCCGGGAAAAAGTTATCATCACCATGACGCGGACGACCAATAATCTTGTTTTTGGCATTTACGAGATACGGATCTACCGTGCGACTGTCTATATTGTTGATCCCCCGTTCATAGATTTTGAGCTGATTGAGGAAAAGATTCTGTTTGTTTTCCATCACATAATAAGTTGCTGCTGCCGCGCTATAATAGAGTGCGTTGGTAGAATCTTCATTCGTCTCGGGAATCTCGAGAGTATGTCCCATTGCACCATGATGCATGGCAAGTACAGCAGTATAGGCAGCAGAAGCATCATCCCAGCCAGACGATGTTCCTTTGGATACATAGCCAGGGTTTTCTACCGTTTTCCGGTGTTCTTCATATGGAATATGGTAATAATCATATTTGGTATTGGCGATACCGGCTTCTCCCATGTCTTTGGCCTGCTGCACCATATGGTCGATCAGCAAATCGTATTCGATATTCGGATCATGCGGCGGTGTAGCCGGCTCGATCAGAAAGTTCTTGTCGAATCCATGCATATCCAGAAAGGATATCGGTGACCATTTGGCAATCTGCTCGGTGACACTGCGTGTCTCCGGCTGAGTCTGATAAGAATTATCCCGATTCAGATCAAAATAGGCGGCATTGGTACGTTCAAGATGCACTCTGCCATCCGGATTATCCGTATAGACAAGAAGGAAAAATACATGATTCAGCGCATCATCCATGTTCATCTGCACTGTGTTCGGTTGATCATCTGATGTTTTGGTCTTGTAAGTAATCTGTTTGGCCAGAGCAGCTGTTTTAAAATAATTCATAATGGAATCGACTCCGGGCGCTTCATTAGGGTGAATATTATTGAGCCAGACAGGCACCTGATAATCTCCAAACGTCCCGGACTGGATATCTTTTTGCAGCTGTGCCGGATCATTCATCATTGCGGGATGAGTGATCGTTTGATATTTGTCCACTACCGCCTTGTCCCTGGCTACGATCGTCATATAAATATCACGGCCTTCTACGGATTTGCCGATGGACAGAGTGTGAATATACCTGTTGTTCTGACGTGCAGCCTGTGCAGTGATAGCGTCAATCTCCGGTTTAAGCTCCTCATACGTATGATAACTTTCGTAAGGAGTCAGCTTGACGGGTGTGCGGGCAATAACTTTGCCATTTACTGCAGCAGAGAGGCTGAATGTACCCATAAGTGACTTGTACAGAGGTCTTTGCAGAAAAGGTGCTGACAGATTCTCTGTATCATAGGGAAGATCAAAAGTAATTGTAGCTGTCGCTTGTCCATTTACTATTCGAACCGGTGATGCTGTAATAAAAGGGGCTCCTTCATATTTTCCATTTTTGTATTTTTTCCATTCAGACAGCGGTTTGCCGCCATAGGTCCAGGTGACCTTTTTGGGATCAACGCCCTGAGGGAGACTGAACGTTGCTTTCAGGGCCCGCTTCTGGGTCATGGATGCGGTATGCTTGTCCAGCTTCAGTGTCTGAATATGGCGATCAGCCGTAGTAGGAGTGCCGGTCGTTGATTGATGCGGCTGCACTGATGTAATTGTCTCGGTACTTAGCACAGGCTGAGCCATGGCAGTAAAAGGTGCTGTAGTACCGATAAGTACGCTAATAGATACAGTTAATGCAGAATAAAAAGGGATCTTGGATTTTCGGTTCATTGCCTTGTCTCCTTTGGAATTGAAATCGTAATAATAAAATGCTGTGGTTTGCAGATCGATAAGATCCAACTTGATGATTGTCGCTGCTGATTAAAGCGGATTTTCTGATTTTGCCGATGCATTTGCATCTTTGTCAGTGTCCGGATTATCCGAGGTGATGGTATCCTGTACAAATTGCTTAAGTGCCTGGCGATTCGATATATCGAGTACAGCTGCCCGGCCAACATAGGTTTCTTTTAGCAGCTTCATCGGCGGGATCTGTTCACTGCCCTTCATGGTGCTCTGATATCCGACAGAAGCCAGATTCCACATGTCCGATACGGTTAGATTGGTATCGATATAGGGACTTATCTGATCCAGGATCGAAGGCAGCTTCATAATCGAGGTCGTTGTTTTCAATTTGTCTGCCAGTGCCTTGGTAAATTGACGTTGACGCTCTGTTCGGGAGTAATCGGATAGAGCATCATGACGGAATCGGACATACTGAAGCGCCGTTTTGCCGTCAAAATGCTGATTGCCCTGCTTGAGATTAATATCATATTCGTGATGATCGGCTGCACTTTCATAGTGCATATCTTTTTCCACGTAAAAGTCTACCCCGCCTATGGCATCCACCAGCTTGATAAATCCCTGAAAATCCGTATACACATAAAACTGTACAGGAATGCCGAGCAGTTCACTGGCTGCCTTCATGGCTGTATCAGGGCCATGGGTGATTGCAGTATTGATCCGGTTTTTGTCATATCCCGGAATATCGGTATACGTATCCCGCAGGATAGAAAATACATGAATGTGCTTCCTGACCGGATCCATCGAAATGACCATCATGCTGTCGGAGCGGGGGACTTCGCCTTTCTGAATTCCTCGTGCATCTACACCCATCAGCAGGATATTGACCGGTTCGGTACCGAGCCACTCCGGGGCTTTTACAGGTGTTTCGTGAGCGGCACTGATTGTGGTCAATGGGGAATGATTTACTCCTTTGTTCAGTCCATCCAGTCCCCGATAAATCGAAAAGAAATAATAAAAGATACTGGCTGCTATAATAATCAGGACCAGGGCGATAAATGTCCGCCTTCTATTTTTCTTCTTTTTCTGTTCCATAGTTATTTCCTTTCTTTAGACCTATCGATAATGATAATTCGTTGTTATCTGTCTTTATTATTTTAGGGCTTGAACGAGCAGTGAGGTATAATATCTGCTGCCATCCGGTTTTAAATGGATGCCATCCTTGTAAAAGAATTGATCTTTACCCTGACTCGCTGCATACCAATCGACTACCTGCACATTTTTGAACTCACTGGCAGTCTGCTCCATCGTGTCATTGACTGTATCCTGCCATCCTCTGGGAACCCGGGTTGTGACCAGCAGTACCTGCTTGGCATTGGATAGTGTCTGCAGTACACTGCGCAGTTGGTCTTTACTAAAAGGGCCATTCGTCCCCAATTCAATAATGACCCGATCGCCCAGATTACCCTGGGCTGCCAGTTCGCGAAGAACCTTGCCTGCCTGGGACATTTGTCGTCCTACTTTGCCATCCACAGTAATGTCGGGCATCTGCTCTTTGAGATAGGGAGCTACCCCTACAGTAACCGAATCACCGATCATCGTGACTCCCTTGCCTGTTAGCTGACTGGAGGTAGATGAAGCTCCTCCATGAGCCTCGCCACGCTTCTGAGCAATCGGCTGGACTGAATCGACATGGTATACGGATATGCCCTGCTGACTTTCCCCATCCTTGGCGGACTGCTTTTGAGCGTACCAATGCACTCCGAACACCCCTGCAGCTACCATAATAATTAGTAAGCCCAACAATCGGTTTCTTTTCTTTTTATTCATAGGTTTATCATCCTTTTCATTCTTGTATTAGTAGGTATGGTTCTGCTGCAGCGTGTCGGCTAACAGAGACGCGTAATATTCTGCGCCCTCCGGCTTGAGATGAACGCCATCCTGGTAAAAGAATTGATCCTTATTCGCACTGGCTGTATACCAATCGATTATCTGTACGTTATGAAAATCGTCAGCAACTTTTTGTATACTGGCATTGACGCGATCCTGCCAGTCGCGCGGGACTCTGGTATTGACCAGATAGATTCGACGAGTATCCTGCAGTGAAGTCAGCAGTGATCGCAGTTGGGTCTCGTTAAAGACGCCATTCGTACCCAGCTCGATAATCAGCGTCTGTCCGAGTTTACCCTGGGACTTCAGGCTGTCTATCACGTCATCCACCTGTGTCATCTGTCGGCCTACTTTGCCGTCAATAATGATGCCAGGCAGCTTTTTCTCGAGGAAAGGGGCCGCATCGAGAATTACTGAATCTCCAATAGCTGTAATGCCTTCGCCGCTGCCAGACGAATCCTTTGCAACCGGATCTACTGGCTTTTCTTGATTCGTTGCTTTCGCAGGATCATATTGCAGCGACTGTGGCTGAACAGCTTCCTGGCTACTTATTGTCGAATCTATGACAGCGATGGCCGAGGAATTGGAATTCCACCCCTGCCAGCCCATGAGCCAGGAAGCCAGAATGACAGTAGTAATCATCATGGCAGTGACCAGACTCACCTGACTGCCATAGCCTGATCGGCGGATAGAGTACAGATAGCCCCGCAGCGTTTTGCGGCGAATCGGTTCTTCAATATATTTATAGGAAATGGCTGCCATTGCGAGACTAACAGCCAGCTGGAGAATAATACGTGTATAGCTGACATCTTCTGTATTTACTTCGGGACTGGATAGGATAATCACCGGATAATGCCAGATGTACAGACTATAAGAACGTTTGCCGATCCAACTGAGCGGACGGCAACCCATAATTCTTTCTAGCCTATTAGCAGGATGAACGAGCACGGCGATGACAATGGCAGTTAGGATTGAGAGATAAATGAATCCAGTAGGATACAGCGCATCATCATACTCATTGGTCTGGTGAATTTGTATGAGCAGTAGAACAATCCCTATCACACCAAGGCTATCCAGAACATTCCTGGCTGGCGAAGAAATATGTGAATTCAACTTGCTGCTTGGCCATAGTACAGCGAGCGCTGCACCAATCAGAATGGCAAATGCCCGGGTATCGGTTCCGTAATAGCCTCTACTGGGATCACTACCGGGTTCATACAGGATAGCCATGGCTACAGCTGATACAGCGGCACCGATCAGAATGAGCAGTGTCAGTTTGCCGCGTCTTGGTGCCAGAAATATACCAATCAGCAGTACCAGCGGCCAAATAATATAAAACTGTTCTTCAATCGCGAGTGACCAGAGATGACCGATCGGCGATGGAGGTCCAAAGCTTTCAAAATAGGAAACATCATGAAAAATCAGATACCAGTTATTGATATAGAAAATGGAAGTGAAAAAATCTCCCTTCAAAGATATCAGCCGGGATGGATCGGTAAGGAGCAGCCACATTGCTACTACCATCAGCATACCGAGCATGGCTGGCAGTAATCTTCTCATTCGCTTCACCCAGAACTGCGGAAGCGATATTCGGCCAAACGTTTTCCATTCGTACAGAAGCTGGTCTGTAATCAGATAACCGGAGATGACGAAGAAAATCTCTACACCGAGCAATCCGCCCTGTGCCCATTTCAAATGAAGGTGATAAGCGATCACGGCAAGGACAGAAATAGCTCTTAGACCATCCAGTCCAGTCATATAACGTTTCATTGCATGATTCGGATAAAGCTTCCCATTCATTGTAGTTCCTTCCTTGTCTGTGGTGAGCTAATGTTCTTACTCTATTCACTATAGGAAATAGATGTCGCAGAAGTTTGACGGACATGTAAACAAGTTGTCACAAGCGTGATATCTTCATGACTGTTATCAGACCCAGTCATATTGCTATGCAGCCAACAAAAGTGCGCAAAACAGCGCAAAAAAAAAAGCCCTATTCCGGCGAAACGCCGATATAGGGCTGAGGCTTATTGTATCTGCTAGGAACCTCTACCATCCTGTTCCTTATTTTAGTTCAATTACAAAAGCTTCTTTGGTCACCGACTCTGTCGATGTGCTCAATGAAGGATCGAACAGCTTTTGTCCTTGAATTAGCAGACTTTGATTATCCGGACTCCAGTACATGTCATTTAACAGAATTCCATGATACACGGCTTCATTGTACAGTATATTTCTTCCCTGTAGTTTGCCTACGTAAGTAACCGTCTGCTCGTCATACGTCGTGTAGGCAATATTTTTTCGATCTGGCGAAAATTTAAAGGTGAGTATTTTTTCGAGTAGAACCGAGAGTTCACCATTACGCTGATCATACTCGTACAGGGTGCCATCGACTCCAAGAAATACAAACTGATCGTTACTCAGCCAGGTTGTTTGTTCTCCGCCACCTACAACGCGTTCGTACTGAATATCTACGCTGCGGCCGGAGACTTTCCCCGCGATCAGGGTGATACGCTGCTGTTCATTTTTCCGGATCGTCTGCAGCAGCACGCTGCGGCCGTCATTTGAAATCATTACATTTAACAGTGTATCTCCCTGTCTGGATTTTGTGAGCTCGTACTTTTTGGATGTTTGAGTCTTCATATCATAAATATATAAATAATCCGGCTGGAGACCGTTTATTCTTTCTACAAGATAGCTGAGATATGCACTATTATTGGACCAGGAAATGTATTGTATATAGCTGTCCGATGCATTAAAGCTGGCAATTTCCTTTTCTGTACCATCCTGCAGATTGATCAGTTTCAATCTGCTTTTGGTAGTTGTCGAAGAAGTGCTGGAAATATATTTCCCATTCGGAGAAAGCGTACTATGAGAATTCACATAAGGCAGTCCTGAAATAAGCTTACTTTGCTCATAGGGACGCACCAGGCGTTTCACATTTCCCTGATCCAATACACTTATATCCCTGTCAGCTACAACAACTGAATCGGAAGACGACCAGCCAAGCAATCGCACTGTATTTGTCAACGCTTCAGGAAGACGATAGATTTTGTGAATCTGAAAAGGTCGGGAACTCTGTTCGACGCTGGTCACCTCGTTACCGCTTGACATGACAAACGTCTCGGTATGAGGTTCTGCACTGCATGCCGATACACACATCATAAGAATAATCAGTCCGGCAAAAGCTCTAATAGAATTGTATTTCATCATTTTTTCTCACTTTCCACTATATCCAGGGCGGCTAATTCCACAGTAACTACCGTATGGTTATGCTCACTGGTAATAAAAATGGAACCTTCACATTCTTCCACGATTGCTTTGACGATGCTTAACCCCAGTCCTACACTTCCTTCTTCGGGACTGTTGGGATGTGCCGGATAAAATGGCTGGAACAGTCTCGACAGATGCTCCGTCTCGATTGGATCACTTGGATTGCTGAATACAAAGCGAATATTCTCATCTTCCCGCTGTGCCTGAACAGATACGGTGGACAAAGGAAGGCTATACTTGATTGCATTGTCGATCAGATTGATGAATAGCTGCCTGATCCTGTCACTATGAGCCAGACAGATCAGTCCTTCACCAATATCGTATTGAATAGCCTTCTTGTATCGCCTAGCCCGAATAGTCATAGTTTCACATACATCCTGCAGGATCGTCCCCGCATCTACAGGTTCCAGCTCGTGCTGCATATTACTATTGCGCGAGACTTCGAGGAGCTTGAGTACCATCGTATGCAGACGTCTGCTTTCCTCTATGATATGATTCATGCCTTTGTCAAAAAAAGCACGGTCTTTCTCCCCGTTCAGCCGGATCAACTCCGCATAACCGAGAATAGACGTTAACGGCGTCTTCAGTTCATGGGTAATATTATCGAAAAATCGCTTTTCCTGCTGATGTAGCTCCTTGAGGTGATCCCGATCCTTTTCGATAATATGGATCTGGTTACTGATTTGACCGATCATGTCGTTGAAGTTCTCAGCCAAATGGCCGATCTCGTCCTTGCGCCGGAAATGCAGGCGTATATCCAGATTGCCGTTTTTGACCTCGGTCGAAGCGCGGGTTAGCTTGGTCAATGGAATCGTAATATGCCGGGACAAAATATAGGAGAACAGAAATGCAGCTGCAAAAATCGCCAGTGCAATATAGAGGGTAACCTGCAAAACTTGATTTGTCTGTTCATACAGTGAGCTGAAGTCCCGGTAAAAACGAAGAATTCCTACTTTGGAACCGTCAATAACAACCGGATAGGAGAATAACACAGTAGTCTTGCCATTACCGGTTGTAATACTGTAGGCAGTATTGCCACTAACCGCCTGCTGCAGATCGCTCTGCATCTGCGCAGGAAAACGGGATTCGTCTGACGCATAGAGCAATTTGCCCTCTACGGTGTATACCCCTACGCTGCTATCGGTGGTGTGGTTAAGATCGCTCGCAATCTCCTGGGCAATCTCTCCAAAGTATAACTCATTGCTGGTGAAATGGTTGATCAGAAAAGCCTGACGGATATAGACATTGCTGTTGCTTTTGAGTCCGTCCAGTTCGGAGCTGACCAGATTCTGGTTGCTGGTCTGAATAAACTCCTTGACCGTCTGATGAAGCACCACAAACGAAAGCGAGAAAATCAGAAAAAAACCGATTAGAAACTTGATGCTGATTTTACGTATCATGCTCAGCCACCCAATTTCTCAAATTTGTATCCTATTCCAAAGACAGTTGTAATCAGCGAGTTGGCATCGAGCTTTTTGCGCAGCCGCTGGATATGCGTATCTACTGTACGTGTGTCACCCACAAAATGGTAACCCCATACCAGATCAAGCAGCTCTGCACGTGTAAATGTCTTGCCTGGATGCTTGATCAGCATAAGCAGCAGATCATATTCTTTTGGCGTCAATTCAACAGGTTGTCCTTCCTTTTGCACCAGCCGCTCTGCTTCGACAATCTCGATATGCCTGTATTGGATCACAACAGGTTCAGCTTCGACCTGATTAGGGCTGCCCGCCTGCTCGACTCTGCGCAGAATAGTACGAATCCGTGCAACGACCTCACGCAAGTCAAATGGCTTGGTAATATAATCGTCTGCTCCAAATTCAAGACCGAGTATTTTATCGGTAATATCGGATTTGGCGGTAATCATCATAATGGGCAGATTATAGTTGGCTGTTACTTTTTTGCAAATATCCAGACCGCTCTGGTCAGGCAGCATCCAGTCCAGCAGCAGCAAATCCGGCTGGAAAGACTCCAGTTCAGCCATTCCTGCTGCTCCACTACCTGCTGTACGGGTCTGGAACCCCTCCATGGATAGTCCATAGGAAAGCAAATCAGCAATCGGTTTATCATCTTCAATAATCAGAATTTTGGCTTTGTTCATCGTAATCCTCGTCTCTGTTTTGAATCATTTTATCTTGTAAGGTACCGTCCATTATATTAACGAGTACTTAACCAACAATCAAATATAGATTTGTCACATTTTTGTTACCCAAGGATTCTCCATACAGAATAACAAGCCAAAATTCTCATATAAATCCGCAAGAAAAAAGAATTACCCGTTCTTACCACAGCAAATAGGAGCGACTCTTATACAAGCAGCGCTCCTGTTTGACTCTTCATTTTTTCCGATTCACCATATCTCTGTGATCAGGCTTCCACCCATTTTTTCACTTTTGGAAAAACAGCCAGCGCATTATGGTAAAATACTGCTTCCCAATGTTTCTCGGGAATCAGGTTTTTGATAAATGCGATATAGGCATCCAGCGGTACCAGCGGCCAGTCCGTCCCGAACACAAGCCGATCATACTTCTCCGCGAATACAATCGCACGTCGGAAATGATCCACATAGGTTTGTTCACCCATCAGACGCTGCACTTTGGCAGTATCTCCTACAATCCAGCCGGATAGATCGGCGTACAGATTTGGATTTTTTTCCAATAGGGCTGCAGTATCCATCACCCATGGATCTCCCAGATGACAGAGCATGAAGGTAATATCCCTATGCTTCAGAAAAGTCTCTTCCATCGACAGAGGATGCGAATACTTGAGCAGTCCGCTATCGGCATAGGTCAATCCGCCGTGAATCACAATAGGCAGTTCATACTGACGAGCGAGTCGATAGACCGGATCATAAATAGCATCGCCTACATTATAGTGGTAATAACCTGCATACAGTTTGATACCTACGACTGCATCGGACTGCAGAGATTGTTCCAATGCACCCAGCTGTCCTTCCAGATGCAGGGTCTCTGGGTTAATACCGACGCACGTAAACAGATTGTCCGGCATTTGGTCATTCAGATCGAGCAGCATCGGATTGGCAGCTGTCTGATCCGGAAATGCACCCGGGTTCGTCTCCGTCACTCCCATACCGACACCAGCAATCACATTCGACCGGGTGAATTCATCCAGTAGTCCCTTGGTGCTGTAATCGATAGAGGCCAGGTCACGTGCCGTCTCATGAAAAGACTCAATCTCCGAGAAATGAACATGTGCATCGATAATCTTCATGTTGTACCCCTTTCTAGATCATATATCTGTTTTCGCTGTATTCGTGGAAGCGGATGAGTGAACCACTTCACCAAAGCGGATATTGCGAAGATCTGTCAATGCCTCGTCCGGAATAGGTACATCCGAGATGATGTGGAACTGCGGCCGGTTATCTGTCTGCTGCTGATCATATAGATACATATCGTCAATCGCCATCGCTGCTGCAAAATGTGTATTCAGAAATACTCCGCTGTAAGAAGATTCTGGATGTGCAACCCAGGTAAGCTGCTGCTGTCGTTCGGCTGAAGTGTAACGAATGATTTGGCTTGTAGACTGTTCATCGTACTGCACTCTTCCTGCTTTGTAGGTAACCGATTCACCCGCTTCATTACGAATCTGCGCACGAGTATCCAGCAGATCCTCGCTAGCTTTGTAAAAGTTAAAGCATTGAATAGCCAGTGGGAACAAGGAAGTACCGGTGCATTTATTGATTCGGGCAAAGGTTGCCAGTACCGGTACACCCGGCTGCGTCACATAATACTGTTCCACCGACAATCCTTTGAATTTGAGGTTATGCCGAATATGAATAGTAATACGAATACCGGACCACAGATTATCGAACTGATCCCGTACGTCTACGAAATCGACCTGGCGTTCCTCGTTCTGCAGATTCGCATCCGCCAGTCCCCGCACCTGTAAATGGATACCGCCAAACCATGGGTTCAGCCAAGAACGCGGACCTGGCTTCGGATACGAAGAATCCAACCATTCCACCCCATGATGCTGCAGCGAGAACAAGGTCGGTGCAAAGGAAGTATTCACCTGAAATTGCAGTACACCGTTATGAACGGTATGAACATCGCCCTGTTCGGTTTGTACAATACGGGAATCGACCTTGCTTGATGGCAGTACCGGGAACAATGCCCGTGCATATTTAATCTCATACGTATCCATATCCAGATGTACATGAACCAGTTCCATTTCCTGACCGGCAGGCAGGGACAGCTGCGTACTGTACTGCTGCACACTCTCTTTAGCCGATACATTCAGCTGTTCTTGTATACTTCCATGGTGAGAAGAGACATAAATATCGCCATCCAGCACCGTGTTTTTATGCTCTACAATGTCCAATTCGGGAGCTTGGGCAGCAAAGGGGTTGCCGCCATTCAGGAACAGCTCCAGTGACGGCTGTGCAGACAATGTATCCGATGTCCCCTGCTGCTGGGCAAATGTACGAAAATCCTGCCATTTGTTCCATGTACCGATAGCTACCTGAAGAGGTGAGGTCTCTACAACAGCTCCAGCTGCATGATGGATAGGATGCTCAATGGCATACTGCCATATTTCGAGCAGTAGTGGAAGTTCAGCTGGCCAGGTGACGCCCATTGATGATTGCTTGTCCTGAGCGAATATCCAATTTTCCGTGAATTCACTGGTCTCCCAATAGTCAACAGAAGCAGCATCCGGACCTTCGGAGGTATGGATATAACGATTACGATAAGGCAAAATGCTATTTTCCAGAGAGAAATCAAAACGTTCTTTTAAAAGTAGCGGTTCTGTACGAGCTTCGGCATCTTCCTGCATCTGCACCCGGTGATGGCGACTAATCAGACCATTGCGGTGTACTTTGACTATTGTAGTCAGCAGTAGGGAATAGGAAGTCAACTCGTACTGCGCTTCCATAATCATCGCATCTTCTTCGCGGAAGGTTACAGACACTGCACGATCTTTATGAAATTCATTGCTATAAGGCAGACCGAACTTGGGTGGATATAGTTGCGTCTTTACTTTACTGCCTTCGTACAGATTTAGATTATTGCTCTGTTTGTTCAAGCGTGCACTGTATAGACCGTTACAGATGGTCCATTCTTCGGAGGTCTCACCGCCAAAAGCATTCGTGGCTCCAGGTAGGATAAGGCTTATGTATTGATCCAGCACTTTGGAATTGGCGGCACGGTTCATATCGTTATATATGGAAATCTGATGATGCCAGATCCCGTAATCCAGCAGAGCTGCCTTTACCTTAGCCGAGCGACGGGAGTTCGCAGGGACATGGATAGCGATAGTAGGCTCTTGAAAAGCAAGCAGTTTATTTTCCGGCCACTGCATGTAATAGGTGTAGTCGGTATTCTGTTCATTTTCTACACTGAGCTCCAATTCGAATACTTCACCTGTATACAGACTACGATGGGGTGCCTGCAGCTTCAGTCGTACAGGGAAACGTGGCTCTATGCCGAGCTTGAATATAGCTGCCAGACCATTAATGAGTAATTCGGCTTCTACGACCGGATGAGTCTGAAATGGATTCTGCTCTTCTTCAATCGGTTGAACATGGAAACTGCCTTCGATCGTCTCACGTGAAGTAACTACGGTAGATGTCTGCAATTCAAAATCAATAGCGGAGTTACCTTTTGCCGTTATTTCTACAGACAATGGCTTGCCGGTCTTGTTCACTACCTCGTAATGGACAGGGTAGCTGCTGCCAAACGGCAGACGATGTGCTGCAGGAATACAGGCCTGGATCAGATAATCTTCGGTCTCGATCAGACGCAGTCCACGTCCGGTACGTTCATATTCCATACGCAGATAGGTGTTTTCCTTGCTCCATTCATAGGTGAAATAATCGAATCCGTACTCTTCTCGTCCATCCGGACGTGTATCAATCTCGCGAACACTGTCCGCATACCAATCCAGTTGGTCAAAATAATGCTGTACTGCCGGGGTCTGCAGCACCGAAGGAATCAGATTGATCAAATGCGTCGTATCATCGCGTTTCTCCCAGAAAAATCCCGCTTTCTTGTAGGTCGGTACGGCTTTGACATTCCCTGGCCATGTATACAGATCCAGCCGGGGCCAGCCGAGTGTAATCGTCTGTTGTACCGCGTGCAGTACGAGTCGTTTGCCTACTTTGCGTCCATGATAATCCGGACGTACATTCAGCAGCGGGATATAGAGTGCGCCGGCATCTTCCTTGTAATGGGAAAAGCTGCAGTAGCCTACGACCTCTTTGCCATTTACTGCAAGAAATACATACAGGTGGGTGCTGTTATGGTGCTCTTTGAGAATCATCTGTTCGGTTTGTATAGCGCTATCGCCTCCCCAGCTCTCATGGCTGGCATTCCACATGTCCGCGAGCGAAGCGGCATAGCGGGGTTCATACTCTACAATGCGGATATCTTCTACAGTGATCATTCGTTCAATCCCTCCAATACGATAAAATGCAGCTTATTTGTAAGCGTAATCAAAACCTCTTCGATGGTAATATCCAGTAGCTTTGATTCCCTGTATTATATAGAAGAATACGAAGAATTGCACCTTCAGGGAATAGAGCGCATCGAACCGTTGGTAGATAACAAGCGAAGAAGATACAACATACATAACCAAAAAGGACCTGTACATTCCTGACGGAGTACAGATCCTTTTTGCCAAATCCTTATCGATTCATTTACAGTTCCAGAATCATTACCCCATACGCCGGTATGGAAATATCTCCATGTAGCGTCTCTCCGGTCAGCAGGTCGGTACGGGCTTCACGGAATTGGATATGAGCAGCATGCTCTCCGTAATTCAGCAGGAAAATGTATTCTCCCTGTTCTCCTTTACGGATCCCAAGCTCTACCTGCTCCGGAAGGTCCAGCCAATCGGCTGCAGGAGAAGTATAGCCAAGCAGGTCAATCACAGCATCCACAACCTGTTCGTTAAAGGCTGCTCCGTAATACCATGTTTCTCCCTTGCCCTGTTTGCGGCGGGTAAGTGCCGGGGCATCCTCATAATAGCAGGACGTATAGGTCGCCATCGTCTCTACAGCGGGATCATCAATATGCAGAATATCATTAAATGCTTCTGCCGCTTCGTTCATGACTGTATTACTGTGCTTCCACTGCAGTCCCGACGCCGGAACCGTTCCTTTGATCATGGTAAAGTCGGACACCGAGATTCCGCACAGACTGGCGACAGGTCCAGGCATAGGCTCCATCCGGCAGTGGCTGTATTCATTTTTGTAACCGGTTCGTGCGCCTAGGATCAATGTACCGCCATTTTCGACATAAGCAGTCAATAGAGCTGCTGTCTGCTCGGTCATAATCGCTGCATGCGGATAGATCAGCAGCTTATACTGCTGCAGATCGTTCAGCTGCTGATTACGCAGATAGACTACATCTGCCGGCAGATGGCGATATTGCAGCTGCTTGAACCATGCGTTGATACTTTTGCCTGTCAGCGGGCCATGCCAGATATCGAATTCGCCATCCCATTCATTCTCGTAATCTTTAATAATAGCAATCTCGGCTGTATACCGGGTACCGGCAATTTTCTCGCCTATAGCAGCGAATTCCTGTCCTACTCCGGTCGCCTCGGCAATCCGGCGATTGGGCCGGTTATGATAATCATTCAGCCCGTGCCAATAGATCTCGGTACCGAATGTCGCTGTCCGCCAGCGGAAATACATGACCAGATCGGCACCATGCAGTACAGACTGATAAGTCCAGAGTCGCAGCTGACCAGGACGCGGAGAAGGCATATCCATCCGGTTTACCCAGCCACCTGGACCAGATTGCTGTTCCATTACACAGAAGTTCGCCGAGATATCCCGTATTGTACTCAGATTCAGACTCCATTTCCGATCCAGCAAAGGTTTGTCTTCCTGAGTCCCGGAGATGGTCGAGAACTGTGGATACGAATCATAGGAAAAGAAGTCCAGTAGTTCTTCTGTCAATGCATGACTGTCCAGATGACCGAACAGTCCATTTGTTGTAATCCACTGATTAGGCGCGATTTCCCGCAGAATATCCACCTGAATCCGCGCAAACTCAATTGTATTATGGGAAATGAACCGTTTCTCATCCAGTACTTGATGCGGATTGGTCGAATCAGCTGGTGTAGGACGCGGTAGATGAATCTGTTCCCAATCGGTATACGTCTGGCTCCAGAATACGGTTCCCCACGCCTGGTTCAGCACATCCAGCGTCACATACTTTTCTTTGACCCATTTGCGGAAAGCGATATGATCCGCTTCCGCATAAAAGCTGGCCATTTCACAGTTGAATTCATTATCGATCTGCCAGCCGATTACAGCTGGATGATCCTTATAGTGTTCAGCCAGCTGACGGGTAATCACTGCACACAGCTCACGATAACGTGGGCTGCTGTAATTATAATGGCGGCGCATCCCATGCTGGTAAGCGGTTCCATCTATTTGGGCATTAAGCACTTCCGGATAGCTATGTGTCAGCCATGCCGGAGGCGTTGCTGTAGGTGTGCCCATGATTACTTTCATATCATATTGCTGCGCCAGTTCCAGAAAACGGTCGAACAGATCGAATTGATATACGCCTTCTTCGGGTTCGAAGATTGTCCAGGCAAATTCGGCAATCCGGATATGGGACAGATTCATTTCTTTCATTCGGCGCAGATCATCTTCCCATAGGGATTCCGGCCAGTGTTCAGGATAATAGCATACTCCCAATTGCAGAGACTTGAGTTGAATAGATGTTGTCATTAAGGTCACCTCTATGGTTTGGATACTCTGATTGTAGATTCATTTTACGTGTTCGTATATAACGAGTAATTATCCCGATAACACGATTTTGCGATTAACGTATGACGATAGCCATATCTATCCTGTACAATGAATAGCAGAATACCACTAATTTCACCTGGAGAGGGCTTAGGATATGAGAGAGCATCTTTTCTTTGCAACGCCTGCATTTCCCCATTATATTTGCTATCCAAACTTTATTGGCGGCTATAGCGATTATCCGACGCATGCCGTGAACCGTCCTGCCAAAAGCAGTGATTTTCAGTTGGATCAGCTGTATAATCTTCATTTTATCCTGCAGGGCAAAGGATATGTGACCTGGGGCGGAACGAGATATGAACTTGGTGCCGGACACGGATTCCTGTATGGGCCGGGTCTGCCGGAATGCTATGAAGCAGATGAGCACGATCCGTGGGATATACGCTGGATTCACTTTGCTACGCATGAACTGCAGTCTTTTATGGGGAATCGGGGAATAGGTGAAGTATGGCTGTTTCAGCTAAAGGATGTACATACGGTTAATCAGTGCATGGATGAATTAATGAAGCTTGGAGCGGCTTTTGATCTGAAGCAGGAGATGCGTGTATCGGCTGTGCTATATGAGCTGCTGCTGCATATTATGAAAGATGCAGTCTCCCTGCATCTGCCCCGTGACCCATCGCTGCCCGGCATCCATGCCGCAGCCGATTATATGCGTGAACACTGCACCCGTGCTTTGTCGATTACGGATATTGCCCGTTTTACCGGGTACAGCGTGCCCTATTTTACACGTAAATTTCACCAGTCCATGGGCGTGACTCCTACCGCCTATTTGCTGGAATCACGTATTTTGTATGCCAAGAAGCTGCTGCTGTCGACCGATATTCCTATTCGCGAGATTGCACTGGAGTCGGGATTTTCGCAGAGCAGCTACTTTATTCATTGCTTCAAAAAAGTGGTTCATATGACGCCGGAACAATTCCGGATCAGCTGGGATTCCTGATCATTCCAGTTCTCATCACCTGCTGCTGCAGTAGTACAAACAGAATCAGTAGAACGCCGACTGCTGCACAAATGCCATACATCCAGGAATACGACCAATAGTCTGCCAGCGGACCCATAAGGATACTGCCCAGCGACATACCCAGATCGGCTGTCGCAATAAACAGACCCATCAATATATTGCGGCTCTGCTCGGGCAGTACAAAACTGAGATACGTGGTCAGCGTCGGATAAATGACTGCCTGAGCGATACCCATCAATACAGCTCCGCTATACAAGAACAAGAATCCTCCGACAATCGATATACTTACCAACTGCGCGGCTATCGTCAGCAGTACCAGTGCTCCGATAATAAATGGTGTATGCCAGCGCCCGTCCGAAGGGATTTTTTTACGAAGTGCAAACCGTGCAATCACTACACTCGCTGCCTGAAGCATCAGATAGATACCTGCACTACCGCTGGACAGCTGGGCAGCATATAACGGGATAAAGGTCGTAATCGCTCCAAATACAGTAGAAGCAGCCAGCATAATCACACTGCAATTGCGCAGCAGCGGATTTCTCATCAGCTGATTGAAAGATGACCATGTTCCCAGGCGCTGCGGTGTGCCCGTCTGATTCGTTGCCTTCCGATTGCGGTCCATTCGAACCGTATATCCGAATACTCCGGTGAAGATCGCTATCGCTATCATCGTCAGGGTAAAGTAATTACTGTTCCCACTCTGCCAGATACCCAGTGCCAACACCGGAGCAATAATCCCGGGCATATAAGAACATAATGAATAAAGGGAAATCCCCTGGGATCGATCTTTCTCCGGCAGCGCATCGATAATTCCGATCTGCAGTGCCATCGAGAAAAAGGCAGTGGATACGCCTTGCAGAATTCGTGCCAGCAGATACCCTGCCGGTCCTGTGAACGTGTACAGCACAAGTGCCAATGCATTAATCACCAGAATAATGCGCAGTACACGGATCGGGCCATGCTGCTGAATCATCTGCCCGGCCCAGGGCCGGAAAAACATGGTCGTAAATAAATAAGCGCCCATAATCACACCAATGGCTGTATTGCTCGCTCCCCAGGCATTCCCCTGCAGCGGAATAATCACATTGAGGATCGCGTTGGCACTGAAATAACCCAGCACCAGAATATACAGCCGCAAAAAGGGCCAGGATAGCGCTCCGTTCACTGATTCTCCTCCTTATCGTCTATCGTGCAATCGCTGCACTCAGCAGTGTACGGCCATAATCGGACTGTACATCACTTAACCTCGCGGTATCGATTGTCTCTACAATCTGTCCTTTTTGAAAAATGATCATTCGCTCGCACATATAAGCGGCCGCCTGAATATCATGCGTAATAAAGATATAACCCATCCCATAGACGGACTTCAGTTCCTGGAGCAAATGAAGTACCTGTACCTGAATCCGCACATCCAGCGAGCTGATCGCCTCATCCAGCACAAGATAGCGCGGTCTGGTCGATACTGCTCTGGCAATGCATACCCGCTGCGCTTCGCCGCCGGACAATTCATGGGGATATTTGGATCGATAATCCAGACTTAACCCCACCTGCTCCAACAGTTCATCTATCCGCCTGCTCTGCTCCATGCGTGATTGCCCTTCCTGCTCCAGCGGTTCCCTGATCGCCTGTTCTACTGTATAAAAGGGATTAATTGATGAGGTATAATCCTGAAATACGGCGCTGATCATTCCCCGTCGTACCTTCCTCTGCTCTACAGATTGCCCATAGAACAGAATCGCTCCCTGGTCGGGTTGATCAATACCCAGGATCAGACGTCCCAATGTAGATTTGCCGCTGCCGCTTTCACCAATAATACCGAGGCACTCGCCTTCCTTACAGGTAAAGCTTACGCTGCGAAGTACCTGTTGCGATTGCTTTTTCCATAATCCGCCGGTTCGGTATGATTTCTCTATATTCTGAACTTGCAGCATATTCAGCCTTCCTTTCTCTCCATCAGCTGTCTGAAATGGTTATCCAGCGCGAACCGGGCCGAGAGCAGATCGCGAGTATACTCCTGCCGTGGTGCAGTGAATAACTGCTCGGTTTCTCCGCGCTCGATCACTTTTCCGTCTTTCATAATCAGAATATGATCTGCGATATGGCGAACAGCTCCAAGATCGTGCGAAATGAAAATCATCGAGCATCCCAGTGTATGGCGCAAACGGATAAACTGTGCCATCACTTCCTGCTGGGATAGCATATCCAGTGCAGTCGTCGGCTCATCGGCAATCAGGATATCCGGCTCCAGTACCAAAGTAAGTGCAATCATTATCCGCTGCAGCATCCCTCCCGACAACTCATGTGGATATCGGTTCATCAGCCGATCGGGATGATTCAGCATAACGCTGTGCATCGCTATATGCATGCGTTCGTCTATCTTGCTGCGGTTCCAGCCATAATGTTGGCCCAGCGTCTCCCGTAGATGAGTACCAATGACACAAGAAGGGTCAAAAGCACTCATACCATTTTGCATAATCATGCCAATCTGCTTGCCTCGTCTCTTCCGCATCTGTTGATCAGTCAGCGTATTCAGATCGATTCCCTGAAATACGATGCTGCCCGACTGCTGTAGAGAAGATGGATTCAGCTTCATGATCGATCGGCAGGTGACCGACTTCCCGCTGCCACTTTCCCCTACAATAGCCAGACATTGTCCCTGCTGCAGATCAAAGGAAATATCCTTTACAATTGGCTCTCCGATGTGGATATCATGGATATTCAGATGATTCACTTCCAGTATATTCATAGCCTTACCGCCACCTCCTGCTGATCCGGTAGACGATCCGGCTGTAGGCCGGACTGACGCAGCCGGGGATCAAGCGCCACCTGCAAAGAATCCGCCAGAAAATGAAAAGCGGAGACAACGATCACAATCGCAATCGCTGGCGGAAGCATCATTTCCGGCCGGGTAAACATCACTTCCCTGGCTTCATTCAGCATCATGCCCCATTCGGCCTGAGGTGCCTGAATGCCCAACCCGAGAAAGGAGAATCCGGAAATTTGCAAAATCATCGAACCGACCGAGCTACTGGCTGTAACCGCAATATCGGCAAAAGTAACCGGGATCAGGTGGCGCCGGATAATCGCTCCATGCCCCATACCCGTCGTGCGGGCAAACTGGATATAATCCATTTCCGTATATTGCAGTACCGATGTCCGTATAACGCGCGCAAACCATGCCCACTTGGTGAGTACAAACGCAATCAGTATATTCTCCAGTCCAACACCCAGTATGCCGACCATCGCAAGTGTCATGACATAACCGGGAAAAGAAAGAACAACATCGCATATTCGCATAATCCAGGTATCGGTTTTGCCTCTAAAATAGCCTGCCAGGAATCCGAGTATCGCCCCGATTAGTACGGACAGCAGCAATACTACCAGGACAGCCAGCACGCTGGGACGAATCCCATATAGTAATCGGGACAGGATACATCGGCCCAATTGATCGTTACCCAGCAGATATTCCCATGATGGCTCCGCATATCGCAGACTCATCTGCACAGCCAGCGGATCATGCGGTGCCAGCACAGGAGCAGATAATCCGGCAATAATCACACCAACCACAACGATCAGGGACAGCTGCCCCATTTTATCCATGGCTGAATTTTTCCATACATTCATTTATAGACCATTCCTTAATTTGGGATTCATCGCAGCATTGATCATATCCGAGATCGCATTGAAGATAACAAACGAGACAGCCAGAATCAGCACATACGCCTGAATCACGGGAAAGTCCCGACTCAAGATGGCACGTATACTCAGACTGCCAAGCCCCGGCCAGGCAAATACATTTTCTACTACAACCGTACTGCCGAGGATAATAGGGATAGCCATGCAGAATATCGAGATCGCTACCTGCAGGGAATTCCGTAAAATATGCATAGTAATGACTCTCTCGGGTAGCCCGGATGCCCGCCCGTACAGTACATAGTCCTTGTTCATATTACTGAGCATAGAGCTGCGTACATTGCGGAAGTACAGGCCAGCATAACTGATCGTAATAATCAGTACCGGTAAAATATAGCTGCGATACGAATCCATACCGCTCGTCGGCAGCAGATCCAGTCGAACCGAGAAATACCAGACCAACAGTGCCGCCAGTCCGTAAGACGGAATAGCCGTCAGGATGAAGGCCAGTGTGCGCACCGATTTATCCAATACCCTTCCTGCCTGGAGTGCACAGAGCACGCCAAGCAAAACGGATACGGCTATAATGCTTACTGCAGATACCAGTGTTAACCGCAGTGTATTCAGAAAAGCCGGTCCGATCAGCGCCCAGACAGACTGTCCTGTAATATAGGAGTTCCCAAAATCCAGCTGCAGACAGTCCAGCATCCAGTTCAAATAGCGGACAAGAAAAGGCTGATCCAGTCCAAGCTGCTGCTGTGTACGTTCAATCAGTTCATCGGTAATCGACGGTACACCCTGTGCCTGCAGCACCACTACTGCCGGGTCCATTGGAGACAGATTGATCAGTATAAAAGTCAGCAGGGAAATCGCCCATAACAGCGGAACGGCAAGCAGCATTCTTCTAATGATATACATTCCCAACAGGAATTCCTCCTCTGAGCATGCATGAATTCATGCCCTGCTGATTATTGAAAGCTCATTAATTCAAAGGGCAGCTCGTATTGTGTCTGCTTGAATGAAATATGCTGCAGATTGCTTGGTGCAACGACCGTAATATTACCGTTGGTAAGCGGGATAAAGACCGCTTCCTTATGAACCGTACGCAGAATATCCGCATAGAGTGCTTTGCGTTTTTGTTCGTCCGACGATACCATCACCTGATTGATTTTTTCATATAGCTGTCCGGATTGGGCAATACCCTGAGTTGTATGCAAATACGCATTTTCAGAAGTGAATCCCGAAATGGTACTCTGCGGATCGTAAGCCAATCCCCAGGTCTGATTGAACAGCAGATCATACTCGCCTGTTGTTCGGCGGTTGGCGATCGAGGCAGATTCTTCACCAACCAGCTTCAACTGTATTCCAATCGAGGCAGCCGCACTCTGGATCAGCTCCGCCTGGATTTTCTGCGAAGAAGAGTTGCTGTCATAGTACATGCTCATGCTTAGTGGCACGCCGTTTTTGCTTCGGGTTCCGCTGCCGGCATCCAGTTTCCAGCCTGCCTGTTCCAGAAGTGACCCTGCTTTTGCCAGATCGTAGCTTCTTGTTTCCAGCGGTACATCCGCATTATTTACATTACTGGAAAAGAGGGTGTTCGCAGCTGTCTCGGTACCGCCCATAATATCGCGGCTGATTGTCTCTCGATCGACCGCATGCCAGAGTGCCTGCCGAACAGCCGTCTCATGAACCGGACTGCCGGATCGGCTGCTGTTGGCGACGATCATCTTGGTGTTCATCGATTCACTTCGTACAATCTGATAATCCCCGGATGCTTCCAGCTGCTTCATGGCTTCCACATCCATACTGTCTGCTCCGCGGTCATCGGTAAAAGCAAAGTTCACTTCTCCTTTTTGTAGGGCCAGGAATGTTGTTTCTCCTGCCGGCAGTACTTTGGCAGTAATTTTATGGATCGAAGGTGCTCCGTTCCAGTAGTCAGTATTAGCTTCGAATGTTGCGTACTGCTCCGGTTCATGGGCTGTGAGTACATAGGGGCCGGTACCATGGTAGCCGTTGACTCCATTCATCGTCTCTCCATTTTTGAAATCCTTGGGTGATAGGAATACATACGGGCGAGTCATGGACAGTTCTGCCAGAGCAGGATAATACGGTTCGGACAAGGTTAACTGAACGGTATGCTCATCGATCACTTTGCACTCCACAATTTTTGTGGATAATTTGATCCAGGAATGCTTCTCCGCATTATGCTGAACAGCGTCAATATTTTGTTTGACCGCTTCGGCATTAAAGGGTTCGCCATCATGGAACTTTACGTCCTGATGCAGATGAAAGGTGTATACTTTGCCGTCTTTGGAGATTTCCCAGGAGGATGCAAGCAGCGGCTTGATTCCTTCACTCGTGTTCTCTACCAGTGATTCGTATACCATCCCCTGAGCCGGCATTGATCCGGTGTACAGATGGGGATTCATATCATTAATATCTTTGGCGGTAGCATAGGTTATTTCGTTGTTGGAAGCAGAAGCTGTAGGGCGGGATGAAGATTCACCTGCAGGGGAGCAGGCAGACAGGATCGTAGCCGCCAGTGCAATCAGCAGCATGATTTTGGCAAATGACTTGGACATAATGATTCTCTCCTTAGTGAACAGGCTGAATAGTACTGCAGATCCTGTTCAGATCTTCATGGAAATTTTGTACTGTGAATGCAGATGATAGAGATTGTTCCGAATGGTTCTGTGCATACTCCCGAATCGTATATTCATATCGGCGGATAAACTCATCGATCATTGGACAGGGAGTACTCGTGTGACGGGCAATTCCCTGTATCATTTTGATTCGGTAATAGTCTTCTTGCGGCATACGCGGAATATCCAGCTCACCCTCCTGATTGATAAATACCTGACGGAACGGTACAGCAGAGAAGTCGAAATATCTTCCTTGGCGATCCGGTTCGGAAAAAGGATCAATGAGTAGTGATGCGTAGCGGATATACAGTAAATACTGCTGATGAATCGTATCCAGCTGATCAAAATTATCGATATCCTGACGTTTCAGACTTTCCGACCGCACTGGATAATTATCGTCAATCATAAACTTCAGCAGATTGATACCGGAGATATCCAGCTTCTTCAGAATGGATGTGATCTCTTGCCACTGGGTGAGCATGCTTCGAATCAGCTCCTGGGTGATCGGGCCTTCCGGATACAATTTGTAGACATATCTCGGAATCGAATCCTCACCAAAAATGGCTTGTAGTGCAATATCATTCATGAACAGCGGCGGATGCACATACAGAGAGATATTCCTCGTCTCCGCTTCCAGCGGTGAATCCATCATCTGCAGCTGCACCCCCAATCGATGATACATTTCCTGTAAATAGATGAGTCGGGGAGACTTTCCTTGTACGGAACCGGCATAGATTTTCTTTTTGACCGCTGTCGTCAGTACGGTACAAGAAGGTTGTTGATGTGCCCAGCGTGTATCCCCATGGTAGGTGGAGAAGCTGATCACTTCGGTTGCCGGATTGAATTGCTTTATGTAATGATGAACCAGATGACCTGAGCCAAAGGTTGGCGAGATGAGTAGAATAGAACGAACATGCTGTAGAACTTCCCTGTCGATCTGCTTCAGTACAGTCGTATAGGCATCTGTCGTTACAGCGAGGATCAGTGTATCCCATTGCCCGGTGATATCTAGATATCCGGTATATCTATGATCCATCCGGCATTGCCCTGCCATGCGGTGATGCTGTTCGTTCTGAATATGAACTCAACTACTCCGCCGCTCTTTTCCAGTGCGTCCATAAGCTGTGCCGAACGGGATGATGGTCTACCGGCAATTCCGATCGTACAATTCAGCTGATTTTTCAGCATCACCGCCAATTGAATCGCTACCGGTCCTGTGCCCAGCAGCAGCACATTGCCGAATACATTCATTGTGCAGACTCCTTTCGGTACAGAGCGATATCAAACACCTGATCCGGTCGCAATATCGTTTCGGTTAGCTTCCATTTCCGGGGATCGGTTTCCTGTAAAGGGAAATTAAACAGCGATTTGAGATCATTGCCATACCTCATGGCTACGACAACTTTGCGGTTGGTTAAAGGATATAATCGATCTAGAATATCGTATTTCTGCGCAACGGTAGAACTGAAAATGATATGAGTAGCCGTACCCGTAACATCGAGCTCTTCTACTGGAGCAGACAGCAGCCGTATATTTAGTTCCGGTCCCAATTGATCGATAACGGATCTTCCCAGTTGAATCGATTCTTCGTCAATATCTATTCCGATCACTTCAGCCCCTGTACGTCTTGCAATAAGCATTGGTGTCATAGGGAACGAGCCGGAGCCGATCATCAGTACCCGTGATTCGCCGGTGACTTGCACTCCGCCAAACTCCTGCTCGATACAGGATTCGATATTTTTGAAATAATCAGTGATTCCGCTGCTGCCTTCCAGCAATTTCAGTGCACGGTATTTCTCCATCAACGCTACACACCAGGCAGAGATATGTCTTAGATCCTCTGCGATCAGAGACAGATGCACAGCTTCCTCATCCTGTAATCGCTCCCATATCTGCTGATGATGCGGATCGGTAATAAAACGCGAGTAATCATCGATCAACTTCTGCAGCTCCATATGATGGGTCATCGTCTGATCATACTGGGCGGCTGCCTGCTGAAATGAATCCCGGTAATAATTCAGACTATCCTGTATACTTGCCAGCTTCTCCATGGGACATCACTCCAATTTCGTTATTATAGTCAGAGGCTTCAGTGGGTTGATTTTGTCATGCCAGGACAAAACCATCTATTGAACAAGACAATGATTACGCGTGAATAAATGCTTTGCCTTTTGCCACAATCCCAACCGTACCTTCAATCTCCAATTTGCTCAGGCCTTGCTGTCCGTAATCGGCAGCCACATGAATTGTATCGCCTGGCTGCCTTATATCAGCAGTGATATTTCTTCGATGTTTCCACGCCAGATAGGCTCCCATAGAGGCAGTACCCGAACCACATCCTCTTTCCCAGATCAGACTATCCAGCAGCGGTACGTAGATGAGCGGCGCCATTTCTCCAGACTTTGCATCATAGAGCATCATGCCTATCAGACTGAATCGATCATCAACATCTACCGTGCGGACCAATGCTTCAGCTTCTTCCCGAATCGCATTGCTGAACTGCTGGACTTCCATGACGAGGTGTATAGCATCATGATAGATCAGCTCGGTAGCCTCCCAATTTCGCTCTCCATATTGCAGGGTTCGGAGATGGATCTTCTCGGGTACAGGCATCGAGATTCGGCAGTGATATCCATCTTCATCCCAACGAACCTGACAGTCAATCAGCTGATCGGTCCCGGAGGTCTCCAGCAGAATATGACTTGTATCCAGTGGACTCACTCCTCGCTCTGCTGCCAGTAATGCTGCCAACGCCATACAGGCATTTCCACAAAATTCGCCCCCAGCCATTCGCAAATAGGCAGCTGCATTTGGATATTGTACCGATTCCTCTACAAAACCAACCTGTTCGGCATGCACACTGTCGTAAGACATCAGCCTTGCAGCGATATGCAAATGATCTTCTACCGGATGCCGGCTCTTCACCAGAACAGTCATATTTTGCGTAGGACTGCATTTTACAAAATCCACTTCTTGCTTCATGACTCATCTCCTCTCATTAGTTCGTTAGAGAAGTACCATGTCCTCTGAATAATAATAGTAATGATTACGATTATCGTTAATAAGAATATAATAGTTTAATAAATAATGTCAACAATTCTTTTTAATGACTACTATTCCATCTCATAAAAACACAAAAAGCATAAGCATCCGAATCACTGCATTACATACAGCTTTTCCGATGTTTATGCTTTTCAGCCTCGTTTATCAGGCATCTATAGTGGAAAAAGGAAAACCAGTGCACCCAGCAGGATCGGTCCAATACCGCTAACCAAGATGAGTCATATATTCAAACGCCGTAGTGCCATACACACTTTTGAAATGTTTGTTCAGATGTGTCAGATCCACAAATCCGCATTCTGCCACCGCCGAGTAAATATCCCGGTTCTTTTCGATTAACCGCTTGGCGCGTTCAAGCTTGCAATTGAGAAAATACTGGTATGGCGAAATCCCGGTATGCATTTTGAAAAACCGGATAAACTGGAATTTGGACAATCCTAACTCCTCGCAGATCTCTTCCAGTCGCAGTACGGTCTCCAGGTTATCATGGATCATATATTTGGCTGCCCGGAGCATGCCATTATCTGCTTTGTAGCTAGTAGAGAGATTTGTCTCTGCCAGTCCATCTGTGAGAGAGACGAGTCGTTCACTGCATAGTGCTTCATCTTTTTCATTTAGGATGCTGTGCGCCAGCGCGATAATCCGCTGTTTGAGCTGTTGATCATATACGATTGGCGCAGCAAAGCGCATGATTTCCTTTTTCTCCATGGCTTCCAGCAGCAATGGCGGATCGATATACAGCATGACATAATCCAGTCCATTACGATCATGTGCCATCCCATCATGAGCCTGCTCGGGGTTAAACAGCATGACTCCGTTCTGATGAGATAACTGCAAGCTTCCGTCCATCGTGAAATGCTGAATTCCCCGCAGGGTTACACCCATGGCGTATTCCTGATGGGAGTGTCTTTTGTATGTGAAATCAGTAATACTTGCAGATAAAGCCGTGATACCTGCCGACTGTTTGTAAATGAATTTCTCCAAAATGATCACCTCTCCAGCCGTGAATTATATCCATAGCATGACAGCCGCATAGATCAGAAAAAGAGTCATGACCAGATTGGCGATCCGCTGATGCCGCTGTAAAAACTGTTTAAAAATTGTACCAAACATTACCCACGTTGCATAGGCAAGAAATCCGATACAGGTAATGCCGAGCACCCCTATCATGAGTCCGGTAGCCTCTGGATTATATGGCATAATAAAGGTCGGAATAACGGTCATCGTAAACAGGATGACTTTTGGATTTACAAACTGGGTTATAAAACCAGAGCGGAATGTCCCCATCTGACTGAACGTACCCGGTGCAGATGATTTGGATCTGCGTGAAATCTGGTATGCCAGATACAGCATATACAGACTGCCGATCATCTGCATACCAATCAGTATTTTGGGTAATAGAACAGCGAGTAGACCACTCAATAATGCCGATGCTGTCAACAGCAATCCGAATGCGAGCGTAGCACCATACGTATAACGAAGTGCCTTCGCTGTGCCTTCCTTTTGCGAAATGGAGAGAATCATAATATTGCTTGGTCCAGGTGTGAAGGTGACGATGAAGCAGTACAATAAAAAAGACAGGATACTGATGAGAAAAACCCCTTTCTGCATGTTGTCGGTGTTTTTTACATCACTATACCTGCCTTTAGAGAATGGCTATAGTATATTATTGCAGACAGACGAAAAAGAAATACGTCTGTTTATATCATTTCTTAATGGGTGGTAATAGAAAAACAGAAAACCCACAGCGCCATAATGAGGCACTGCGGGTTTTCTTTATTTTCCACCATTGATAAGCGTGATGGTTCGACTCTGTTATTCCTGTTCGGAGAGTTTGTCGAGTGTAGCAAAATCTTCATCGCTCAGCTGCAAATTCGCTGCTTCAATATTCTCGTCCAGATGGGACACGGTCGATGTACCCGGAATCGGCAGAATGACTGGCGAACGACGTAGTAACCAGGCAAGCGCGATCTGTGCCGGTTTGGCATTCAGCTTTTTGGAGATTTCGTCCAGCGGACCGCCTTCGCGGGCGAGTTTACCGGTTGCAAGCGGGAACCATGGGATAAAGGCGATATTTTGCTTTTGCGCTTCATTCAGCAGGTCTTCCGATTTGCGGGTGGACAGATTGTACAGATTTTGCACAGATGCTATTTGGGTGATTTTGCTGGCTGCCTGCAGTTCTTCTACATTTACTTCACTTAGTCCGATATGACGAATTTTGCCTTCCTGGCGCAGCTTTTCCAGTTCGCCAAGTTGTTCTTCCAGCGGTACTTGAGGATCGATTCGGTGCAATTGGAACAGATCGATCCGCTCTAGTCCAAGATGTCGCAGGCTCAGTTCCGCCTGTTGACGCAAATATTCCGGACGTCCCACCGGACGCCAATCATCCGGACCTGAACGAGTCAGACCCGCTTTGGTTGCAATAATCAGTCCATCCTTATATGGATGTAGCGCTTTACGAATTAACTGTTCGGCTACAAACGGACCGTAGGAATCTGCCGTATCAATAAAATTAACACCCAGCTCTACGGCGCGCTGTAATACACGCACTGCTTCATCCGGATCTTTCGGATCACCCCATACCCCTTTGCCGGTCAATTGCATACTTCCATAACCAAGACGATTAACTTCCAGATCGCCGCCGATCTTGAACGTGCCAGCAGCAGCGGCATTCAGGTTTTCGGTTGTCATATGAAAAACACCTCTCATTTACGGATTAGGATTTGCTTACTATTCTATACCTAATTATATATTTACCCTTAATGTCGTCTTTTTATCGATAAAAAGGATATTATTTTTTGAGGTGGTTTTTGCAGCATGTGACCGATAGTATCATGATTTAGCGAGAGCAAGTTCTTGCAGCGCTTCGGTAGCAACTTTCCGAATGACCGGATTATCGTAAGCTTCATACACTGTAACAATCGGGATGTATTTGCGATTATAAGTAAGTCCCAATGCACATAAAGCATTAGCTAACACTTCTACTTTGGATTGATCTGTAGGATCATTCTGCAGATCCAGTTCGAAGTTTCCAACATGCTGTGCCAGAATATCCAGCTTTTGCTGACCATATTGGCACAGCAAATCCAGAATATCCATTTGAATCTCGGAAGATTCCTCTACAAATAAGTGCTGCTGCAGCAAAATGATAATCTGGTCAGTATAAGGAAGCTGATAACCAAACCATGGATCGAGAAAGCGATCCATACAAAACAATAAATTCTGTTTTTCCCGATGATTTTCTTTTTCCAAAAAGTCTTTAATACTATCAACGCCTGATTGGATAATATCCATGTGCTGCTTGGTGTAGCTAGTATATTGTATAGAGGTAGAGTCCAAGGTCATTACTCCTTTATGAGCGTATTTGCTTTATGAGAGAACGGTTGTGAACCATTATATCTTTGCTCGAGATAATGCTTCTTATAAATACTCACCCAGGATTACATCGGTCTGATAAGGTGTAATCCCCTCTTCCATAGCAAACACAGTATCCGCTTCTTCTATGGAATCGACCAGAGTACCGCGTACTTCTGCATGCAGCGTGAACAGCTCTGCCAGCGTCGCTTTTCGTATATCTGTAAAGGCATGTCCAAGCATCTCAATTCCATTCATATTCTGCTCGGCGGTAATGGCAAAGCTTCGATTTTTGAGAACGGCATCCATCCAGATCATCTCTCGCTGCTGCAGATCCAGTGCCAGTGGAACGGCTTGCTGGGCATCGACAGTCAGATCGAATTTGGTCTCGACGGTACGTGGATCATAGATCTCGCCGGTCTGGCTGTAGGTACGCATCATGAATCCCGCAAAGCATTCCGGCAGTTCCGAAAAGGCCTGACGGGTAAAGCAAGATACCTGGACCATCGCATAACGGGCTTGAGTCGCCTGTAGTACTGCCGGTATATGCAGATCGATGAATTCCGACGCACCATCCTTGCCTCCATCCGTAATATCACCGCTGTGTGCACCATAGGATTCTTTCAAATTATAAAATGCCAGCGTCTCGATCGAATTCCAGTGCTCATCTAGCAGAACCAGAGACAGATCGACATCGACTCGGCGCTGATTCTTGTCTCCATCTCGCAGATTGGTCCACCAGCAGAACAGACGAACAGTCTCCCCTGCCGGCATAGCAACCCGGCTTCCACGTGGTAGTGGGCGCAAGGACTTACTGGCAGAACGCTGCGAGAAAGGTACCGGTATCTTCGCTAGCACCGGATCGATATACACGCGGCCCAGTGTTGGTCGTTCTGCAAATCGTGTTCGTAGTTCTACAGTAATCAGCTGTACTACAGCATCGGATCGATCGTTTTTAATAGACGGCAATCGGTTAGGGACAGCGACCACTTTGCCCATATTACCTTTCGGGAAAAAGACCCGGTATGGACGCTGTTCATGACGATGTTTGAAATGTGTCATCAGCTGCAGCAGTAGTGGTGATGCAATATTTGTTATTACATTTGCAAAAGTATTCAGAATTTCTTCGGTGGCCTGCGGCTGAGAACG
Source organism: Paenibacillus dauci (assembly GCF_000971985.1). Classification (GTDB taxonomy): domain Bacteria; phylum Bacillota; class Bacilli; order Paenibacillales; family Paenibacillaceae; genus Saccharibacillus; species Saccharibacillus dauci. The sequence continues at coordinate 310,716 of NZ_LAQQ01000001.1, forward strand.
CAGTAAAAGATCCAATCGTCGTGCCAGTTCACCGGGACGGGAAGCAAGTGTGGAGAGTACAGCTATGTCCCTTGTCTGCAGTCCTTGTTCCACTTCACTACGGAAGGTTGGAATTTGTTTCTCCCGGCGTAGTCGGGTAAAGGCTTCGAATGCTACAGGATAACGGTTGCGCATTTCCCCAGGATGGAGGATCTCTCCAAGACGTTTCCATAATTCCCGGTATAGCAGCATATCTTCCAGCGGCGCTGTTGTCTTTTCCAGTAGTCCGAGCAGCAGACGTCGCTCCGCGCGCTTGAATTTACGGAAATGATAGACAGGTAGCGCTGCCTGGTTATTGGTCACCTGTACCTGCATACTCTGATTCAAATTGTATATATTTTGAAAAGGCTGGGTCAGCTCCGGAATACGTTTGGCCCAGTATAAGCTTGTATCCAGACCCGACAGTCCTGCTGCGAGGCGCAGTACATCCGTAGCGGTACGGAAGTAACGTGCTAACCGCTCTATACTTGCCAGTCCTTCCTCCAGTAGAACCGAGGCGATCCAAGCTGCATTTTCCTTATAGGGGATTTCTTCTGGCAGAAGCATGTTCACATCGGAAATATGCTGGAGAGCAGCCTTTAGATCCTCTTTATCCTCTTCGGAAAGTGAACCGTTGGCAGTAACCAGATTGCGCATCATCTGCAGCGATTCCTGCTCAGTACCCAAACCGATCACCTTAAGCTTTTTGTGATCCAGGCTAAGAGGACGTTGCTTGATCTCTGTGTCCGGGAATGTGCCATACATATAATGAATAACGGCATTCAGATACAGCTCCACTTCGGAAGATTCCATAACCTGATCGGGAAAATTCGGATACATCGGTCGATGCTGTACATGAGCGCCCAGCATCTTCTGCAGCATCGGTACGATGGATTGATACAGCTCAGTAAGTTCAATTTTATTTAGCTGAAGGGCTGCCTGTACCAATTCCGGGGAAAAGGTGTAACCCAGACTTTCGATATTTTTGAGCAGACTCGCGAGTATAGCTGGATCGGACATCGGCTGTGCTACGGGATGCTGTGAAGAAAGTATAATTTTCTGACTGCGGCGCAGCAGAATCGGATTAATAATTGGTGACGGTATAGCGATATGGGGATTTTGTATATTCATATGTAAAGCCTCCTTGTTAAGGAAAAACTGCAGGAGAGCCGGAACGCTGGTTCAAGGGTGGTAGAAGGAAGCATTCCGATAGCCTGCAGCTTATTTGATATTCTAAAATGGGATAACTTGCATGACCGGTTGTTGGAATTCATATCTATCAGGTGATAACAGTATAGAGTTGTTTGAAGAATCGCTTGGGTTGCACATTATAGTAAGTAATAAGCTATACGTTGACGATATCCCGCAGGAGAGCTGGAACACTATACTTTGGATGTGTTTAGAAGGAAGTCTTCCAATAGCCTGCGGTTTATCTATGCTCTTAGTGTACGTGATCTCGGTTGAAGCGAACAGGGCACAAGTATGGCGAAGTATACATTCGAGGAAGAATATATCGTTTGCAGATACACGTTAAAGAAAACACAAAAAACCGCAGGAGAGCGGAAACGCTGATTTACCGGCCCGGTAGACAATGTCCCCGGTGTCCGGTCCCCAATAGTAGAAGGAAGCTTTTCCATAGCCTGCGGCTTTATAATGTTTTAAATATTAACGTATCCTGTCTTATATTGCAATCTGGTATCTGGTAGATGCTGCTTACGTGAGCTGAGCTACCCTGTCACTTTTGCTTGACTGATCAGCAGATCCACTTCTGCTGAAAGTACTCGTAAATTGCCGCCGTATATATAATCTCTATGAAAGCCCCAATCGCCATAAGCTACGAGATAATAGTTATTTTCTCTTATATGCAGAAGTGCCCAGATGCCTATATCTCCTTGGGCTCCATCTGTAAAGTAAAGCCAATTGTCGAATCGATCCAGATGAAGTCCTCTGAACATGCCCATTTCTTTCAAATAGCCACTTCCGTCTTGTTCTTTCAAATGAGTTCCGATCTCTGGTAGCAGGTATACTTTTTGGGTTTGTGTCCTGATTCGGGCACTCCTCTCACTGCGATCAATTATCGATAGAAATTGGCTTTGTATAAAAGCGGACTGATTAATTTCATCCTGTTTGCTGTGTTCCCATCCATTTATAAAGGAGTAAGGTGGCGAGAACAATCCCCAGAAGGTATCTCCCGGTTCGTAATTGAACGGGAATGTCACTTCGATTACAACCTCTTCTCCTATCTGAGGTCGATGATCTCTTAGTATCCAGCGATGTGGATTTTCGGAGTTCTTTTCATCTGCGGTAAAAGCTTCTACCCAGCTTACTGCACTTTCAAAAGCAAATATATCATATCCCTTATCCAGCTGGGGGTATACCTCTGGGTTACTTCCGCAACTGCATGTTAAATTAAGAAATGTGTCACTCATTATAGGAAAGCTCCTTTGTTGGTTTGTTATGTATGTGGTTATTCTCCTCTATAGTAGTGAAGATTAACAGGGTATAAGTATAGTGAATTCTTTTTTATTGAATATATTCTGATCATGAAAATGTATTCAATTCAATTATTTTTGTTGCATCTTGTTAAGAAATGAGATATTTTTCTTTTTTATTTTATAGTGGTGGTTGGTTTGCGTATCGTATGAGGTATCTAAGTAATATATGTTTTATTATTGTGAATTTTTCACATGTTGAATTTTTTATTTTGGTGAGTAAATTCAATATTTCCAATTGAAAATTGTTCATTCAAAACTCTTCTTAATTTTTATGTTCGACATATTTTTTTTGCAAAAACAACTTAAAAAAGAGGCACACTATTCGTACGCCTCAATAATCATTGATTTATTTATGCTTTTCTCTTTAATGCGTAATCTATTTCCTTTTCATTATCCTTCTTCTATTCAAGTCTTGAACAATGATCAATCGTGGATTTTAACATTTCCCAGATTTTTCACTATTTCTGGATCACGATGCGAGAAGAAACTGCTCTCTTTCCTATCCAGAGCGGCGATTTGCTCCATCTCATTCCGTTCCAATTCAAAGTTGAATACATCGAAGTTTTCTATAATCCGTTCTTTGCGAACAGACTTGGGAATAACTACAATATCACGCTGAATCAGCCATCGCAGCACTACCTGAGCAACTGATTTGTTGTGCTTTTTGCCAATAGTACTCAACACTTCATTCTCAAACATATTGTTTCGTCCTTCGGCAAAAGGTCCCCATGACTCGATCTGTACATTATATTCCTGCATGATCTGCTGGCTCTCCAGTTGTTGACAGAACGGATGGGTCTCTACCTGATTCACTGCAGGGACAACTTCATTATGCATGATCAGATCGACCAGACGATCCGGGTAGAAGTTGCTGACACCTATTGCCTTGATTTTGCCTTCATGATAGAGCTCTTCCATGGCTCGCCAGGAACCATATACATCTCCAAATGGTTGATGAATCAAATACAGATCCATATAATCGAGTCCCAGCTTCTCAAGTGAAGCAGCAAAAGCTTTGCGGGTATTCTCATAACCAGTATCCTGTATCCATAGCTTGGTTGTAATAAAAAGCTCTTCTCTAGGCATGCCACTGCGCCGAATTGCTCGTCCTACGGCCTCTTCATTACGATAGGCAGCCGCTGTATCAATCAGACGATACCCTGCCTGAATGGCTTCATAAACAGATTGTTCGCATTCTTGTGCATCATTGATCTGATATACACCAAAGCCCAGGATCGGCATTTCGATTCCATTATTTAACGTTACTGTCTGCATTGTTTAACCTCCATTTTACTGCTCATTGTTTATCTTTGGGAGGGATAGCTATGTCGTTTAGCGGCTATCCCCTTTTTATTCAGTATAATCAAGCTTCGTATATTAATTAAATCCTACAATCGCATGGGGTACATACGGTTCTTCCAGAAACGCTACGTCTTCTGCGGTCAATGTAACGTCAAGAGCAGCGACTGCATCATCCAGATGGGATAGCTTGGTCGCACCGATAATCGGAGCAGTAACCGGAGCCTTTTGCAGTAGCCATGCTATCGCAATTTGTACACGCGGTACGCTATATTTATCAGCCAGCTGGGCGACACGTTCCACGATGACCCGGTCCTGATCGGCGGTTTTGTCATATTTGGATCGCTGTACCTGATCCGTCTCCGAGCGGTGGGTGACAGTCTCCGGATCACGGGTCAGACGTCCCGAAGCGAGCGGACTGTATGGAATGACGCCGATACCTTCTGCCCGGCATAGCGGCAGCATCTCGCGTTCTTCTTCACGGTACAGCAGATTCAGGTGATCCTGCATCGATACAAAGCGTGTCCAGTTATTGCGCTCTGCTACATTGAGCGCCTTGAGGAACTGCCAAGCATACATAGCAGATGCGCCGATATATCTCACTTTGCCTGCTTTGACCAGATCGTGTAGTGCTTCCATCGTCTCCTCAATCGGCGTATTGTAATCCCAGCGATGGATCTGATACAAATCAACATAATCAGTTCCGAGACGTTTCAGGCTTTTGTCGATCTCGCTCATAATCGCTTTGCGGGAAAGACCTGCTCCATTGGGACCTTCATGCATACGTATAAATACTTTGGTCGCAAGGACAATTTCATCCCGATTGGCGTATTCCTTGAGTGCGCGTCCCACTACTTCCTCACTCGCTCCCGTAGAATAGATATTCGCTGTGTCAAAAAAGTTGATTCCCAGATCCAGTGCCTTTTTGATAATTGGACGGCTATTCTCTTCATTCAGCACCCAGGGATGCGTCCAGCGTCCCGGATCTCCGAACCCCATACATCCCAGACAGATTCGCGATACATCCAGACCTGTATTTCCAAGTTTCGTATATTCCATAATGTTACACACTCCTTTGGTAGATGGTGGTTACGTGTTATGCCTGTTGTTGCCAGGTAGTTGTTCTGCATACTGCTGGCAGTGTATAAGGATTTCGCTAGGATTACTTCATCATAACAGTACACTGCCCATGCCGATCTCTAGATGATTGGGATCAACTATATCTAGAATACAGCTTGCGAAGAGAGCTCTGGTAGATTTCTTTAAAAACAGCCTCCTGTTCCAGAGCAATCATATCCGTCAGCCTGCGAATCATGGCTTTGTCGAGCCATTCGTTAAACTTTTCCATTCGCTTCTCCTCCCTGGATGATTGTTGTTGTGGCTATGGATTCATTATGCCGTATAGGACAGCCAGGCCGTTATCTTGATCGTCTTAAATGATTGCCTATTTCTCTTATGAGGATTAACATCCCAATTGTAATCAGCGTATAATGAACAAATAATTCCTATTACACTTTTACAGAGGAGGTAACTATGACTGATCCTATGCTGATGCAACAGACAGAAATGGCCAATCTGATCCGGCGACACTGCACGGAGGAAGGAGCACAACACACAGCTATTCCTTCCTTGTTTCTGATCCGTTACTCTCATACTACTGAGCCTGCTCATACCGTATATAATCCGTGTTTCTGTTATATTTCCAATGGACATAAAGATATATTTTTGGCAAAAGAACGCTATAATTACGGTCCTTCCGATTTTCTGGTCGCTACGATGAATCTGCCAGTGGTCGGCCAGGTGATTCAGGCTACACCGGATGAACCTTATTTGGCTTTCAAGCTGGAATTTACGCAAAATGAGATTATCGAGGTACTGAATAATTTTGAACTGCCGTCGGTATCCAGAGAACATACCAGCCGCGCTCTGTTTGTAGGCGATATTCAATCCGAACTGCTGGATGCGGTTCTGCGGTTGACGCGTCTGCTGGATCGGCCGCAGGATATTCCTTTTCTCGCTCCAATGTGCAGCAGAGAGATATTGTACCGATTATTGCAGGGACCCTATGGTTCTACACTGGCACAGATTGCCATGGAAGGTACCAGTACGTACCGCATAAGGGATGCGATCGAGCAGATTACCCACCATTATAATCAGCCGCTTCGTATTGAAGAATTAGCCGAGCTGGCGAATATGAGCGTTTCTTCCTTTCATCGTAACTTCAAGGAAGTGACCGCGATGAGTCCGCTGCAATTCCAGAAACAGCTTCGTCTTCAGGAAGCCCGTCGTCTGCTGCTGACCGAATCGGCAGATGCGGCGGACGTAGCCTTTCGTGTTGGATACGAGAGCGCATCCCAATTTAGCCGTGAATATTCCCGCTCATTCGGCGCTCCGCCTCGAACCGATATCAAGCGGTTAAAGGAGCAGTATGAACGCACTCTGTTACCTTCTGCTGAATAGCCAAATAATGCCTATTGAAGCGAATAGAAAAAGGAGCAATCCTCATAGACTGCTCCTTTGTTGTAATTGTGCTTTTATACAGATCTTTGACGGATCGTAAGATACTACTGCTTCTACCTTCCCAGTCCGTTTTAGATGCTGGCTATTCAGCTGTGAGTTCTCTGATTAATCATTGGTTATCTTTATTCGGTGAATTCAGCACGAACTCATACTTGTGTTCATTTAGCTGATCTTTGTAAAAAGAAATCTATCCAAACGAATAGAAAGCAGGGATACCCTATGAAAAACGAACACTTGAACAACAGCACGATCTTTCCACTCGGACAAAAAGCAAATGCCGCCTATTTTGTAGGAGATGCCTATCTGCAAATGGTATCCACCGATCCCGCTCCACTGAACGCTGTTATTGGTAATGTGACTTTTGCACCGGGAGCACGTAATAACTGGCACAGTCATAATGTCGGCCAGGTACTGCTCGTGACCGGTGGCGAAGGCTGGTATCAGGAAGAAGGCAAAGCTGCCCGCTTAATCACAACCGGCGATGTAATCAATATTCCACCCAATGTCAAACACTGGCACGGCGCCACCAATGACAGCTGGTTCGTTCATCTGGCAATTACTCCCGGCGAGACCCAGTGGCTCGAACCCGTTGATAACGAATGGTACAACCAACTGTCTATGTAATCAGCAGAGTATTCAGCGGTCGCTGTTAGATATCCATGCTTATCTGTAAATCACTTTTTAATGAACATAAATAAGAGTACGTACGAACGTTAAGCCTGAACATCCTCATCTCCAATACTTTATTCGAGGATATCCAGACTCAACCGGAAGACGTACTCTTATTCTTTTATATCTTAAATGAAGCAAAAGTCACCATGGATAAGGTGATCCATAACAAGCCATATTACAATAAACCACGAATCACAATGCAGTTTCCCCGGAAGGCAACCCCTGTCAAAGGAATATACCCGGCGTCTAATCTACCTTGGCACCATACGACCGCATAAATAGCACTGCTTGCTCCCGATCCATCCGTGCACCCTGCACATTGATCGACTTCAGATCAATCCCTTCCAATATTGCACCACGCAGATCGGCTCCCTGCAGCTTGGTCCCGGCCAGACTGGCTCCGGTCATATCACAATCGCGCAGATCTGCTTTGGCAAGATCGGTATTGGAAAAGTCGGTTTCATAGAACCGGATGCTTCGCAGATCCTGACGCCCCAGCTTGATATGGCTCAGATTGGTGTATGCCCAGTCTCCCCCATTCAGTGTAATACCATCCATCTGTGCTCCGGCAAAATCCGAACCCGTCATTTTGCACATACTGAATTTGGCAGCAAACAGATTCGCTCCATCAAATCGGCAGTTCTCAAAAGCAGACTCCGTATGAATCGATCCATTCAGCGTCACTCCGCGAAAATCACATTCGATAAACCGGCAGTGACTGGTGTCAATCTCGTCCATGGCTGTATTCATAAATGTACAATTCTGAAATGTACAGCGTACAATCTCTCCGTATCTCAGATCCTGTCCATCAAAACGAACCGATTCATATTTCTGGTCACTATACTGGTACATATTGTTCCTCCTGTGCCCTGTTCTGGTATATATACTGTCTGATCATTTCCAGCTTCATCGTTGATGAACAGGATACTAAAATCAGTACATTCGCGTTTCTATAATACCATATAGGTGTCAAGCCCCTGCATAAGCCATCAGCAAAGTCAATTACAAATCAGCCTGTATATACTTTGAAATGATGTATTGTTGCTTCATTAATTTTATAAAAGAGGTTTTATATAGGACACACGAAGGACAAACCGTACCTTTACAATAAAGTTAGTTAATCAATGAGCTAAGCGAATAGCTCACAGGAGAGATGAACAATGAAAATGAAATTTATTATGATGCAAACGCGTAAACTGCCGGAACTGCTGCAGATCGTACTCAATATCAGCTTGTTCTTGATGGCGATTGTACTAAGTGTACTGTTGATGAAAGAAACATGGAGTATCTTCTCATCGGTTATATTATCTTCTGAAGAGATTGACAGTTATTTTGCTTTCACCGACGAGCTGCTTGTGTTCTTTTTATATTTTGAATTTATTGCTTTGATCGTCAAATATTTCAAATCCAATTTTCATTTCCCGCTGCGCTATTTTATCTATATCGGGATTACGGCGATTGTACGGCTGATTATTGTGGATCATGACGAGGCACTCAGCACTTTTTGGTGGTCGATGGCTATTCTTGTATTGATTGCTTCATTATTCCTGGCCAATACCCGGGTGGTGCGAAAAGATCACTAATCCCGCTGATCCAGTGATATTCTTAAGGATAGATAACGGTATCCGGAATAGGGATCGGATGAAGGAGAATCTATGAAAAATCGCAGTATTACGTTCAAGCTTTTTCTAATGACAGTCCTCTTTTTTGTATGCTTTTACGGGATGGTTATTCTAAGCCAATTATTGTTTTTCAATAACTTCTACGAAGAGCACAAAGTCAACAAAGCAGAAAACGATCTGGAAAGACTCGCTGCTGTCTATACAAAGTCCGGTGATAATTACCGACAGATGTCCAATGAAGTACTTAAATTCATGAACCGTAATAAAAGCCAGCTGACTATAGTCAATATGGATGGGCAGATGGTCCTGGAAGATCCATTTCACCTGATTCTTCGCAAAGATAATGGACAAAAGGTATCCGTCTCCCTCTCGCTCTATATGAATCTGAATGAAGACTCCTATCGGGCGCTGAATATTCGTACTGGTGACAAACTGGATCTGTGGGGAAATGCAGATACCAAGGTGAGCCAGTCCCAAATCGTATTTACACCGGAGCAAATCGAAAAGCATCAACCACGGACTGCATCATATATGCCGGACATCTCCGGCACGGTTACCGAGATGGTGCTACCTACGCCCAAGAACTGGAACCAGCGACAGGGACTGCTCATGGAAGCATTGTATCGTGCCTTTCCATTATCGGATAGTCAACAGGAGCAGCTACTGGCAATGAAGCCGCTGCAGTATGAATGGACCGAATCCTGGAGTGGAACACACAATGTCATTATGATTCAGCCGGTCAAACGTTCCAACCAGGAAGTGGAGCTACTGTTCGCTCTTACGTCTCTGCAGGAGATTAGTGATACCACCGAAGCATTGCGCTGGTTCTATCTCTATCTTGGCATTGGCGGCTTTATATTGATCCTGATTTTGTCTTTATTTTTCTCCAAAATTATTACAAGACCGCTCATTGCACTGAATGCGATGGCCAAACGGATCGTCAAACTCGACTTTAGCGTAGATGCACCTCCTGTTCGGCAAAATGATGAACTGGGCAGTCTCGCCAGCAGTATGTATACAATGTCTATCAGCCTGGATCGGGCACTGCGTGAACTTCAGGAAGCCAACCAGCAGCTGCAGCAGGATATGGAACAAAAGCAAAAAATCGAGATGATGCAGCAAAGCTTCTTCACCAATGCTTCCCATGAACTCAAAACACCGCTCAGTATTGTGAAAAGTTTTGCGGAAGGACTGCAGGACGGGGTTAATATCAATAAACAGGATCATTATATCTCTGTCATTATTGAAGAAGCAGACAAAATGGAAATGCTGATCAAGGATATGCTGGATCTGGCACGACTGGAGTCGGGAACGATCCGGCTGCATACGACATCCTTTATGCTTAGCGAGCTGACAGAGAAAGTCGCAGATCGACTCGTTCATCTGCTGCAGGCCCGTAAGCTGGAAATTATGATTATTCCGGTTAATGAACTGCCGGTATTAGCAGATCCGGACTGGATTGAACAGGTTATTCGCAATTTCATTGTTAATGCAATACGCCATGCGGATGAAGGCAGTACGATTGTGATCGAGATGGTCAGCGAGCCTCACTCCACTCGTTTTTCTGTAGAGAACAAGGGTGAGCCCATACCAGAGGATCAATTAGCTCAGATCTGGGAGCGATTCTATCGCGGCGAAGCTTCACGTAATCGTCAGACTGGCGGTACCGGACTCGGATTGTCGATTTCACGGCAGATTCTCGATCTGCATGGTTTCCGTTATGAAGTACACAACCGGGAAAAGGGTGTCTGCTTCTCCATTATTTTTGAACGATAGGTTTCATTTTGATATAGAAAGAGGGATGCACAATGGCAAGAAAAGTGCTTCTGATCGAAGATGAGGCGCGGATACGCGAAGTAGTGGCAGATTATTTTGAACAGGATGGCTGGGAAGTTCATGAAGCAGATAATGGACTGGATGCGTTGGAGTGGTTGGATACGCTGCAACCTGAACTGGTTATTCTCGATATTATGATGCCCCGGATGGATGGATTCGAAGTATGTCGTCAGGTACGTACCCGTTCAGGGGTACCAATTATTCTGCTGACTGCCAAATCTGCCGATCAGGACAAGGTGCTGGGATTCGAACTGGGTGCAGATGACTATGTTACCAAGCCCTTCAGTCCCAAAGTACTCATCGCCCGCGCCAACTCGCTTATGAAACGGGTGACCGAGAACTATCAGCCACAAGGACATATGGTTACATTCGGATCGGCTGTGCTTAATACACTGGCACATCGATTGGAAGTAGATGGTTCCCAGATCGAGCTGACACCCAAGGAATACGATTTACTGCTCCTCCTTATTCAGAACAAAAATATTGTTATTTCCCGGGATTCCATTTTGAACCGGGTATGGGGTCTTGAATTTGAAGGCGATACCCGGGTTGTTGATTCTCATATTAAAAAGCTCCGTGCCAAACTCGGTTACGAATCGCGTCATATTCGTACTGTGATTGGTACGGGATACCGGTTCGAGCTAACCTCTTAATCGGTTTAAACGCTACCTGATGCTGCCATTTTGCACGAAGAAAGGACAACAATTTCTATGAACCCGACATGGTTACCTACGCTGTGTACTGTGCTGAATCTTGGTGCAGGTACAGCTTCGATACTACTTACTATTAATGGACATTACCGACTTGCACTGATCTGGATCGCCATGGCGGCTATCTTTGATGTACTCGACGGACTGCTCGCCCGTCTGCTTCATTGCCCGAGTGAATTTGGCAAACAGCTGGATTCTCTGGCAGACCTGATCTCCTTTGGTGCTGCTCCGGCTATACTCGTTCTGCTGTATCAGCTGAACGATGACCGCTGGCTCGGTCCGGCAGCCGTTATTCTGTTCGTGATCTGCGGTGCACTGCGCCTGGCTCGATTTAATATCTCTGGATCGATCAACGGATTCACCGGGCTGCCAATTACAGCTGCCGGGACGCTACTTGCACTCTCTTCCTTGTCAGGTCCCGATCTACCCAGTTATTGGACAATTATATTGATGGCCGTCATGTCGCTGCTGATGATCAGTCGCATCCCATTTCCCGCCTTCAAAAATAAAATGGTGAGGAAGTGAGCATATGGAAATTGCAGCAGAATATATCTCCCAATATGGTTATATTGCTATTACAGTACTGCTCGCGCTTGGTATTATCGGTCTGCCTATACCCGATGAGACGCTCATGCTGTTCATCGGCTATCTGTCTTCAACAGGGGTACTGAGTTATCTTCTGTCTATCTTATTCAGCTTCATAGGTTCTGTTGCGGGGATGATGGTTAGTTATGCCATCGGCAACAAGCTTGGCTTCAAAGTTGTGGATAAATACGGCAAATGGGTCGGGCTGAATCCCAAGCGATTTGACCGGGTACAGAAATGGTTTACCCGCTACGGGATCTGGACTGTGCTCTTCTCTTATTTTATTCCGGGCGTTCGTCACGCAGCCGGCTATATCGCCGGGATCAGTGCCATGCCTTTTCGTAAGTATTTGTTAATTTGTGTGATTGGTGCCGCAATATGGACGGTACTTTTCGTATCCATTGGATACATTGTGGGATTAAAGGTAGTGGCTTAACTATCACCCTACTATAGTCGCCAACCCATTCAAAAGGGGAAAATGAATGGAAAGAAGGATTGGGTAACATGAGTTTGATGATCAAGGAAGTAACAGAAATGAATTGGCGTGCTGCGGCTGCGCTGCAGGTTACAGAAGCCCAGCGCCCCTATATGGAGAGTAATGCCTTCTCGCTTGCCGAGTCCAAATATGAATATAATGCGACTTCTGTGTGTCTGTATGATGGCGTGATGCTGGTCGGTTATGCGATGTATGGCTGGTATTGCGAAGAAAGTGACAGTCTATGGATTGAACGCTTTATGATCGACGCCCAATTTCAGGGCAGAGGATATGGTAGTCAGTTCTTCCCTCTACTGCTCGATTATCTTCATCAGCGGTTTCATTATGAAAAGGTCATGATCAGTATTCATCCGGAAGATCTAAATGGCCAGCGTTTTGCCCAACTGCTTGGCTTCAAGGCTACAGGGGAAACCGATGATGTAGGTACATTCACCGGTCAAGTCATGGAGCTCGAAGTAAAACATAACAAAGAACACCATACATGGCAGCCACTGCGTCTACTGCTCGGATCACTGCGCAGCCGCTAAATACAATAGATCATTATTATACACGCCAAGTACTTATACTTTAATTGCTCTGCAGAGCTGTATGCATATCCTCTCAAAAGGCAAAAATAGACACCATCCACTAATCGGACGGTGTCTATTTTATAATGCCATCTACTGCTGAATCAGGTATTCCATTCATTATCGGTAAAGCGCTCGCTCGGTCTGCTGTTCTCCCGCTCGGCCTGTTTGCCCAGACGGTGATGCAGTTCCTGTAGAATCATGCTGGTCACCTCGCGTCGCTCACCAAGATTGCTGAGTGCTCGTCGCAGACTGTCTTTGACCATGCCCGCTTTTTCGCCCTGCTGGTAATTGGCCAGCGCTGCTGCCCCTTTTTCAATCTCGAATTGCAGATCCCGTATATAACTGGTCACGATATCCAGCGATTCCTGGTATACCTCACTGGCATGACCATGAAGAGGTGAACGGATAAAACGATCAATATGGGATTCCTGAATATGAATTAATGTGAATGCAGGATTACCCAGCAGAAGCTCCATACTCTGCATCTGCATCTCAGCTGGTATTCTGTCGATCAGAATCGCTTCATTATCCTGGACCATCTGCTGAAGATGATTATCGAGCTCTCTGCTGTCTTCAGGCAGCTGATCCACTTTATTTTTTTTGATAAAATAAATCATGTTTTACCCCCACTTCATAAGAGATATCAGTTCTGCCGCCTCTTCACTATACAAAGAGTCATGTCTTTGATGTATTTACCCTATATTTTCTATTGTATATTGTTTATCGACAATAAATAGAGAAAAAAGCAGGAATTTCTACATAAATTGCGCTTGTTTCCACAAAAAAGGAAGCGTTATCCTCTTTATCATAAACCATACAGATCATCTCCGCTTATTTATATCCCAGCGCATGAAACAATAAATTATAATAAGCTTCTGTATTGGCAGTGAAGTCGTCCAGACCAACCGAACGCTGCTGATTGACCGGAGATTGTTCAACCCCTGGATAAATAACTCCCTCTGCCGTGACCGCTTCACACTTACCATGAATCAAGTCTCGGAATGACTCGGCTGCGATCCAGAATAATCCTGTCACTTCACTATGCTGAACCTGATAGTCTTCCAGCGGATGGTCACATACATATAGATAGACATGCGTAAATTCGCGATCCATATAGTGATCAGAGATACGATATTCGTCCCTGTGTGTACCGCAGTATGTCAGTTCTGAAAATGTCACGGCCAGACCCAATTCCTCTTCCAGTTCGCGTACCCCATCTTCCGGCGACTCGCCTGTCATCAAATGCCCGGCACTGGATGTATCCAACTTATCGGGAAAAGTCTCCTTGTCCGGGTGACGCAGCTGAAACAGCAGCTTCCAGCCTGTTTCGGCCGAACCGGAGACGATCCAACAGTGAAATGTCTGATGCCACAATCCCTGAGCATGGACTTCTTCTCGTGTAGCTGTACCTGTCTTTTGCATCTGTTCGTTAAATACATCCAATATCTCTACAGCTGTCATCGCTGACACCTCTTCCTTATTTCTTCCTGATCCAGAGCGCCGACAGATTCGGAAATCCGAACGACTCGATATGCAGCCCATACAGATTGCGATTGAAATAGGCCTGCTGATTCAGATGATTGCCGTATATGACCCAGTTCTCTTCTCTCATCAGCCGCTCGACCTGATCCAGTACAACCTCACGCTCCTCCTGCTCCAGCTGCATAATTCCTTCCAGCATCTTTTTCAGCTGAAGCTGCTGCTCATTGCCCAGAGCATGATACAGGTAATTGCCTTCATTGCCAAAAAAATTAATCATATCCCATTCCCAGTCATCCTCCAGTATTTCCATACCGAGCATGATTTCTCCTCTATCCCTGCCGTATAGCATCGTACCATAGGCTTGTGTACAAGGCAGAAGCCGAAGACGCAGACCAATCTGGGCAGCCTGCTGCTGCAGCCATTGTGCTTCGATCTGTTCTTCTTTTTTATCCAGAAAAGAAATACCGAGTTCGCTGCCATCATATCCGCTCTGTCGCAGCAGTAGCTCAGCTACAGCCAGTGAGCCTTCCTGTGCAGCATGATAATCCGCACTTTTCCAGGGAAGCAGACTGTGGGCTGGTGCAATCCGGTCACCACCCAGCTCGCGCATCATTCTCTGTCCATCATACAGATGACGGATGCACTCGCGAAAATGACGTTGATGCTGAATTCCAGGCTTACGAAAATCAAAACGCAGATAACGACATCCCAGCACCGGATGATTAATCTGGCGGCTCACCATCTGATCATCCCGCTCACTCAACTGGTAGAGGCGACCATTATGACCCTGCTCCGGCATAAACCAGACATCTACCCGATCCAGCACCGGGCGCAGTCCATAATAATCGTCAAATGCCAGCAAAGACAGCTTGTTCGCGGTCAGCTCGGATATTCGAAAAGGTCCACTGCCGATGCGACATTCCTCCTGCTCCATATGTGCAGGCAGAATCGCCATATATACATTCGTGATCAGATGCAAAAAGAATAGATTGCTGCGATGCAGGTGAAAAGTCACCACATGATCTCCCTTTTGCTCCACTTCACGAATGTCCCGGTACAGCCACAATGCACTGCTTTGCTGCTTATACAGTCTCTGCCAGGTATACTGCACATCCCGGGCAGTGAGCAGAGCTCCGTTATGAAAGCGAACTCCTTTACGCAAATAAAAAGTCCAGATCGTGTGGTCTTCATTATGTTCCCAGCGATGCGCCACTCTCGGCAAGAATTGACGTGAACCTGCATCATATGCCAGCAGTGTATCCGTGATCTGCCGTAGTATAAACACTTCAAATGCTGTAAACACATTTGCCGTATCCAGCTTCTCCAGCGAACGATAACGAATCATCCGCAGTACATCCTGGATGTTACTCTCTTCCTGCTCGCTGTGCATACCGAGATATATATGCAGTATATTCCACAGCTTCTCCCGGCTATGTTCGTCTGCTTCCAGGGTACTGATCAGCTCCAGCGCTTCTTTGACCCGATCTTTGTCCAGCAGCTGCCGGAGTCGTACTTCCATCATATCCGTATCCGGATACAGAAACTGCAACAGCGAAGTATGGCCCCTGCCTCGTCCTGGCTGCCAGATAATCCAGTTTCTGCTCTCCAGTCGCCGCAAAATGAATTTGACATTACGCGGTGTACAGCACAGCATTTCTGCCAGCATGGCTACCGTAACAGACAGCGGTGTATGATGCAGTCGTTTAGGATTCAATTTGTCATATAGCTGCAAGTACTGAATAGCATCATTATCCAATCCTCTCTTCCCCTTTCTATCTATTTTTTGATATAAAAGGTGAAAGGCAGCTGCAAAAGCTTACTCTTTTTCTTCGCCTTTTTTCTTATTACAATGATAACAGTTCAATAAAAGCTTTGTAAAATATGGGAGTGTAGCTTATGATCGCAAAAAATCTCAAAATGATTCATCCTCTGGCCTGGACAATTATTGTCGGGACGATGTTTGGACGACTCGTCACTTCAATGAGCATTCCGTTCCTCGCTATCTATCTCACCTCCACACTAGGCGTATCTGCTACACTGACAGGTATTATCGTCGCTGCCAGCTCACTAGCCGGTGTGTCGATCAGCTTCTATGGCGGTTATATTTCGGACCGGATCGGACGCAAAAAGGTAATGCTCGTCTCAGTGTTCTGCTGGGCTGCCGTATTTTTCGGATTTGCCGGCGCGCATGCAATCTGGATGTTTTTTGTTATGAATGTACTAAATGGTCTGTGCCGCTCGGTATTTGAACCTGCTTCCCGCGCGCTGCTATCGGATACTACGCCGCCAGATCACAAGCTGCTGGTCTTTAATCTGCGCTATGCCGCTATTAATATCGGTGTCGTATTCGGACCTATTCTTGGTCTGCAGCTGGGCTCAGCCAAGTCTACTTTTCCATTTGTGATTGCAGGATTCGTGTATATTCTGTATGGACTGGTGCTGGTACTGCAATTTGCTGTCCACCGCGCTGCGCTGCCTGCTCTCTCGACTGCTGCACCGCCTAAGATTCGCGAAGCTTTTCGAATCACTAGCAGAGACCGGGTATTCCTGCCGGTGTTGATCGGAACCACCTTTTGTGTACTTGGTTACGGTCACTTCAGTTCAACGCTCGCACAGTACTTGTCATTGACTCCCGATTTGGAAAATGGCAGTCGCATTTTCTCCTATATGCTGGCGATGAATGCTGCTGTTGTGCTAATCGTCCAGTATCCGATAGTACGCACCGTCAGCCGCTTCCATCCTGTTGTTCCACTGATTCTTGGCAATATTCTCGTATCCGTCTCTCTGCTGATTTTCGGTATGGCACATAGTCTGATTGCTTTTATGATCGGTGTATTTATTTTTACTGTAGGCGAAGTGCTGCTATTTACAATGATGGATATTCTGATCGACCGGATTGCCCATCCCGAATGGAAAGGCACTTACTTTGGTACCATCGGATTCAACAATATCGGTAACGTGGTCGCACCGGTAGTCGGTGGATTGCTGATTGATCGTTTTGCCTTACAGAGCGGTATTGCCGTTTTTGCTCCGCTTGCGCTGCTCACGGCGGTAGGTATTCCGTTTCTGCTGGCAGCACATAAGCGGCTGACGATCAAAGAGCAGAACGAAGCCCCTGTTATCCGATCCTCAGCAGATTCCGCTTCGTAAAATATTGATTACATATAGCCTGAATACTTCTTGAATCCGTAATACTGCTTCTTGATTCGTAATACTGCTTCACTTATTGTAAATATGGCTTGATCCGTCTGCTGCTTTAGCCCGACCTTCCCTTTTTGTGGAGTCGGGCTTTTGGTTTGTATATTATTTTTCCCTATTGCATAGCTGCTTCTTTATATCTGATTACGGTGATATGATGTATATCCGGCTTTATCTGATACTGACTAGAAATAGTTGGAATATGTATGGATTTTCAGGTGGAAATGGGAATAAATTTATCTTGATGTCTGACTAATGTTTGAGCATACTTTTGCTTAAATTCCTATCCATCCGGGCAAAAATTAATAAATTATTCACAATTTAATGACGTAATTTTAAAAAAAGTCATTTCATTTCCATTCTTCAAAATTAAAATGTTATGATAAAGTCACAACAATCGAAACGGGTGACAAATACAGAGATGAATAATCAACCAAACCAAAGTGCAAGTGCACAAGTGAATTCCATGCCCGCGATCTTTTTTGCTACGATCAAGACGGGTATTATCAAGTCCAATCTTATAGCGATGTTCGCCGGGTTAAGTATGGCGCTCTACATCTTTAACGTATCTTTTATAGATCATATCTGGGCGATCATTCTTGCCTTTGTTGGATCTTCCCTCGTCATCGGCTCTGCCGGGGCTTTTAACAATCTGTATGACCGGGATATTGATGCCATTATGGAACGGACCAAGACACGGCCAACCGTAACCGGCAAAATGGATACCCGAACTGGTCTGACGATCGGGATTACAATGAGTATCTCGGGCGTGATTCTGCTCTACCTGAGTTCACCGCTCGCCGCTTTCTTCGGATTCCTGGGACTGTTCCTGTACGTGGTTCCTTATACGATGTGGACCAAGCGCAGAACGATCTATAATACCGAAGTCGGCAGTATCTCAGGCGCCGTACCTCCACTGATCGGCTGGGCTGCTATTTCCAGTGATCTGGGACATTTCGAAATCTGGGCACTCGTAGCTACGATGCTGATCTGGCAAATGCCTCACTTCTATGCGATTGCGATTCGTCGATTTGACGAATACAAAGCTGCCGAAGTACCAATGCTGCCGGTTGTCAAAGGTATCAAACGTACGTATGTGCAGTCGAACTTCTACCTGGTACTGCTGATCGTATCCAGCGTAATGTTCTGGCCGCTGAGCCCTTATATTGCAGGTGTTGCTTTCCTGCTGAGCCTGTTCTGGCTGGTATTCAGCGTACGCAGCTATCGCAAGGATGATATCAAGGACTGGGCCAAGAAAATGTTCATCTTCTCCCTCAACCACATCACACTGCTATTCCTGATCATTATCGCTTACTCTCTGATCGCACAGCTGCTCAAGTAATAGCGAATGCACTTTTCAGGAATGCTGATCATCTACTTTGTATAGTATGAAGTAATCAATGATTGCTATCTGCCGAATAGATAAGTAAAAAGGAAGTACCGATATTATAATCGGTACTTCCTTTTTTGTGTTGACTACAGATTGAACGCTAGATACGAGTCGTCGGAAGAAGCATCACCTATTGCAGCAATAGGTGGGTACGATCGGACAGCTGCATGCATTCTTCAACCAATTCCGGCTGCTGTTCGATAAAATCAAGCCAGGCCTTCACCAGATATAATCGATGCTGCTCTCCCAGTACCTCTCTTTCCATCTGCTGAAAGGAATACCAGCACTCCCTGCGAAACTCGTCAGATACCTTCATCTGATGCAGCAGCAGCTTGGAACGATACAGATTCTCCTGAGCCTGGATAGCCTCGAGCAGTACTTTGTTATTGGAGACCCGGATTTTCCGCTTGAGCTGGTCCCAATTCCAGAGTGGATCACCATGCTCATCTTTCATTTCATAAATAACGATATTCATCATCTCAATCAACAATATACTGAGCTGATATTCTGTTTCCTGCAAAGTTGGTCTATTCTCTACTGCTCCACTCTGCTGCTGTCGCAGGCTTCGATCTGTCGTATGACTCAATTCCTGCTGGGACATGGTACTCATATACATCTCAATGTACCAGGCCAGCTTGCGTTTGGCATCCAGTCTATGGTCACTATACATACGAAATATGCCTTGCTGAATATCTGCGCTGCCGCTCCGACCTGTAAACAGCTGATCTGCTGTATCCATCACACTTTGTTTGCTATCCATAGGGAATCTCCTCTCCAATACAGGATATAGACAGAAACAGACGGGGGGATGTCTGTTTCTGCTTTAGCACCACTCCATGTGTCTGTTCAGTCAGCGGAGAAGCGCTTCTATTCAATTGACATATTTACTATTCATAAGCATCTCTTGCATCTTGATTATTATCATTTCGCTTACAATGTGGAATCGGATGGTGCAGAGTTATGCTTATCCATTCTTTGCTGTTTGCGTTCCGCTTTACGCGCCTGCCGTTTGTCTTTGGCACGTGCAATAACCATATAGAGTGACGGTACAACGAACAGTGTCAGAATAGTAGAGAAAATAAGACCGAAAATAATAACTACGCCCAGTGGACGGAACAGCAGTTCACCGATTGTAGCGATCGGAATCATACCTACGATTGCCGTCAATGAAGTCAGAATAATAGGACGGAAACGTGCAGATGCTGCCTGAATGACGGCTTCTTTCAGTTCCATACCTTCATGCCGGGCATCCTCGATAAATTCGATAAACACAATACCGTTTCGAACGACAATACCGGCAAGCGCAATGATACCCATGATCGCCATAAAACCAATCGGAGTACGGGTAATAAACAATCCAAGTACCGCTCCGGCAGCTGCCAGGTATACGGTAGTCATAATGATTAATGGAATCGACAACGAGTAGAACTGAATAACAATCAGAACAAAGATAATAAAGATGGCGACGACAAACAATTGTCCCATATCTCCAAACGTATCTGCCTGATCTGACGTCTCGCCGCCAACTTCGAGCGTATATCCTTCCGGAATTTTGACCTGATCCAGTTTAGGCTGGATCTCTGCCATTACTTCGGTCGCTGTACGACCATTCACTTCGGCTTCAACTGTGTTTACTCGCTGCAGATCATAACGATCAATCTGTTGAATCGAGAAGGAAGGCTTCATACTGACAATCTGTGATAAGGGAATTTGTTCCTTGGACGAATTGGTGATATTCGTTTTCTGGATCAGGGATTCCGGACTTTCTTTATCGGAACCATCCAGATACAGTTTCATATCAATCAGATTCTCTCCATTATCAAAGTCCCCCAGGCTTATACCGCTGCCCATCATGAGTAGCGTCTGAGTCAATGTGCCATAGGTGACTCCATAACGATCCATAGCTTGCTTATTCACGGAGAAATTCAGTCCATAGTTGTCATTGCCCATCGTATCGGTAATGCCATAAGTGCCTGGCGTATCTCCAATAACCTGCTTGATCTGATTGGTCAGCTGACGAATCTCATCCAGATTATCGCCGGTAATACGTATTGATACCGGCTTGCCTACCGGGATACCCACAGCACTCCCTTCGACTGAGGTCTCTATACCGGGATAGTCTTTTTTCAAAGTAGCGGACCACTGGCTGGTTACGGCCTCAATATCCATATTCTCATCACCAACAACAAGAATTTGTCCATTGCTGCTTCCACCACCTCCGCTTCCACCCAGATTGCTAAATAGCAAAGGTGCTCCGCCGCCTGCAGCATAAGCAATATTTTCTACATTTGGCTGTTTTTTCACCCAGCCAGCAATGCTCTGTACAACGCGATCTGTTTCTTCCAATGCTGTACCGGAAGACATACTTATATTAACGGTCACCTGTTTTTCTTCCGAAGTCGGGAATAGTTCAACAGGCGTCAGTGCGGCCAGTCCATACACAGCTGTACTGATAATCAGACCTACCAAGGCTACCAGCAGAGGCTTCTGCAGTACTCTTGGCATCAGGCGATGTGCATAACTGTCGGTTACCGCCTGAATCTGCTTGCCCAACAGGCCTGCAGGACGGTTCACACGCCGCTTGCCTCTTTCCATCTGACGTTCTTCATACCATTGACGGAAAATAGGAATAATGGTCAAGGACATAATCATGGATGCTAACATACACAGAGAAATGACAGCCGGAATCGGCAGGATAAATGCTCCCATATCGCCTGGCAGGAACATCAGCGGCAGAAATGCCGAAATGGTCGCAAGTGTCGCTGTAATGATGGAAACGGCGACTTCCTTGGTTCCTTTGATCGAGGCATCTGTCGGACTCTCACCCATATGAGACAGCCGGCGTTCAATATTATCATTGACGACAACCGCGTCATCTACGAGTATACCGAGTACGATAATCAGACCAACAATTGTAATCTGATTGAGTGTAATCCCCAGACCCGGCAGGAAAATCAGACCAAGTGCTATCGAGATCGGTATCGCCAGCGCTACAAACCCGGCTGTCAGCAGATTCATGCCCAGTGTACAAATAATAATAACAGCGATAATCGCTATAATCATTTCCTTGATTAAGGAGTTAAAATTTTTGGTTACCTGATCATTCTGGGCGAACAATGGTGCCAATTTAACGTTGGCAGGCAGTGTTTTTTCCAAAGAATTGATCTTGGTGCTTAATCCTGCATCCATATTCGGTACATCTGAACCGGTCTGACTGCTGATATCCAGTGAGATAGCCGGTGTACCGTTATAATAGCTGAGCTGGGATTCTTTGGCCTGGGTTAGCTCTACTTTGGCAACGTCTTTGAGATAGACCGGAATACCTGCTTCGGTCTGCTGGACGACAATATCATTCAGCGTTGTATAATCCACAGACTTGTCTACCGTAAGCTGATAGATTCGATCATCGTGAGTCAGATTACCTGTAGGTACACGGTTGTTCGCCGATTGGATCGCCTGCTGTACCGTCTCCCATGAGATTTTGTACTGCTGCAGTTTGGCTGGATCAATATTGATGCGAACTTCCTGATCCGGAATCCCTTTGATATTGACCTCGGTAATTCCCGGTACAGAGCGCAGCTGATCCTGCCAGGTATTCATTAATTCACTTAGCCCGTAAATATCCTGCTTGGTTTTGCCATAGATAATGTAAGATTTGATAAAGGATTGGGTCAGATTGTCATTGACCACAGGTGTATCTGCATCCTTTGGCAACTGGGATTGAGCGTCTTCCACTTTGCGGCGCAGTTCATTCCAGGTATCTGTCGTGTCGGCGTCTTCGTTGGCCTGTACCGTAATAGTAGAGACACCATTACTGGAAGTGGACGTGATTTTCTTGAGATTGGAGACTTCCTTGATTTTCTGCTCCAGAACTTCTGTGACGGTCTGCTCCATTAGCTCGGGAGTAGCTCCTGCATAGGTAGTGGTAACCATGGCTGTTTTGACGACAACGTCCGGTTGCAGCTGACGAGGAAGCTGGGTCAGCTGGGTAACTCCCATAATAATGAGCATAACGAAGAACAATAGGGTGATTTTGCGCTTTTTGACGAAGTACTTAATCATTGGCACTTGCCTCGCTGTTGGCAGCGGAGGAATCAGCCGGCTTACTGCCAGGCTTTGGATTGGCCGCCTGGCTGACAGTCAACTCATCTCCATTGAACAGACGGTCTGCTCCACGTGTAACGATTTTGTCTCCTACCTTGATTCCGCTTGTAATCTGATAGTTGTTATTGTAGATTTTACCAAGCACAACAGGAGTTTTGACTGCTTTGCCATTTACAGCCTTGAATACATACGGCTCACTACCGGAGCTGATAACAGCCTCGGTCGGCAGCAGAATTCCCTGCTCGGCAGACACCTGACGGGAAGCTTTAACAACCTGACCCGGTTTCCAGTCCCGTTTGGGGTTATTGATTACAACTTCTACATTGATGGAACCGGTACTTTCATTCGTTTGCGGATTTAGCTTGGTCACCTTGCCGGTACGTAATTGATCATACAGACTAATGCTGACTTGCTGTCCAACTTTCCATTGACCAATATCACTGTCGGCAATCGGTAGCTGCACTTTGAGGCGATCAATCTCTCCAATCGTAAACAGCGGGCTGCTGCCACTCTGCGCAGAGGTCCCTCCACCGGCACTTACTGTCTGTCCAACCGTAATACTTTTAGTCAGAATCACACCGGATGCCGGTGCTTTGAGGCTAGCGCGGGACAGATTCAACTGTGCTGTCTTTTTGGCAACGAGCTTCTGCTCATAACCGGCCTGGGATTGCTGCACACTGGCCTGGGCCTGTTCTACAGCAGCATTTGCTTTGGCAACACTGGCTTGAGCATTTTCGATACCGACCTGTGCTTCCTTGACTGTAGCTGCTGCCTGGGCACGTTCGGATTCGGTCGCTCCTTCCTGTTGAAGGGAAAGTTTGGACTGGGCATCCTGAAGTGCAGTTTGCGCATCAGCCAGTGCCGTTTGTGTTTTCTCATATTCCTGCTGGGTCAGCAGTCCGTTATCCAGCAGTGTTTTTGAACGAGCTTCCTCGGTTTTGGCCTGGTTATAGGCGGTTTGTGCTGTTGTTACTGCATTCTGTGCCTGTGCTTTCTCCTGGGAGCGGGCACCTGCCAATACATCCTGCTGACTGATCCGGGCACTTTCTACTTTGGCGCGGGCAGAAGACACACCGGCTGCAGCAGATTTCTGGCCGGCTCTTGCATCGCTGAGTGAAGCTCGTGAGCTGGCCAGAGCGGCCTGCGCGGCTGCTACATCCTCGTTGGCTGTATCCAGCGTCAGCTGCAGATCAGCGGTATCCAGTCTCGCCAGTACAGAGCCTTTGGTTACAGAATCACCGATGTCACCATTAACGGCTATTACAGTTCCACCCGTCTGGAAAGCTGCAGGCGTCTCATCATAAGCTGTCAGCGTACCGGACAGATCATAGGACGCATTCAGCGGCTGCTCCTTGGCTGCTGTTACCTCTACTGAATTGCTTGCTGATTCTACTGCAGGTTGATCTGCAGAACAGGCAGTTAGACTTACAGCCAGTACAAGCGCTGTAAAAGTCATAGGCCAATGTTTTCTCATAATTACAATATCCTCCCCTAAACCTGTTTATTGTATATAGGGTGCTCATTCTTCAGATATATCATCCGGAGAAATACACCTACCAAGCTATAGAGGTTTTTAAGTTGAATACAAAGACGTTGATTTTTCAAATAATCGCATCACTCTTCTGATTTCAATAAATCAGTGAACAAGCGATATCTGATGAACAGTGTTCTTTACGGATCTCTCTCCACGATAAAGCCGACAAAATCACTATCACAACGCTTTACATATAGTTCTCTATGCTCCTGTACTCAGGATAGCAGAATCGACATTTTTCGAAATCGTCCGTAGGTACATTTGCCCGTTTGCCCTTTTGGGCAATTTAGCTCTGCCCTTTGGACGGAGCATAACAAAAAGCACCTTTCCATTGCGGAAAGATGCTTTGGCGATACTAATTGGTTTGAAAATTATATAGGTCGTATCCTAACCGGCATACAGAACGAAGCTCTCTGAATATTCATCTGCTTGCTGTGCATGTTATCCCAGATGTACCAGTCCGCGTTCGATTGCGATTGCGACAGCCTGAGCACGCGAATCCACACCCAGCTTGTTATAAATATTGGTGAGATGCGCTTTGACCGTACGCTCGGAGATACCCATATCAAATGCAATATCCTTGCTGCGATGACCGTGGGCAATCGCCTGAAGTACAATTTTTTCCTTTTCGGAGAGAACAGGAATATAACCTGCACTGGAAGTATTAGAGGCAGATGTATAAACTGCTGTCCTGTGGGCTGCAGAGGTATTGGAACGCACTCTGGCCTGAAATACAGCTTCCATAATTTCCGGCTGCAGCAGCGTCTCTCCCCGGATTGCCGAATCCAGGGTACGGAATAGATTCTCTCGTTTGGAATCCTTAAGCAGGTAACCCTTGGCTCCCATCGCCAATCCTTTTACCATCAGATCATCTTCATTATACGTTGTCAAAATAACGACAGGTATCCTGCAATCCCGTGCATGAAGCTGTTCAATAGCTTCCAGCCCACTCATAACCGGCATATTCAGATCCATCAAAATCACATCCGGCTGCAGTTCCATTGCCAGCTCTACAGCCACTTTGCCATTCTCGGCTTCGCCGATCACATGAAACTGTTCACTCGTTTCCAAAATTAATTTAAGCCCTTCCCGAACGACAAAATGGTCGTCGGCTATAAGTATGTTGTATTTCATCCTGACCTCCTAGTCGAGAGGAACTTCTATTCTAATATGCGTACCATGCGGTAAATAGTTGGTAATCGATAATTTGCCATACATAATACGTACCCTTTCCTGAATACCGATCAATCCATAATGCCCTGACTGCCGACCAATCTGCTCGGGATCAAAGCCCTTGCCATCATCTGTAATCTCAATCAGCAGTTTGTTGTTAATATTCAATATGTTGAGCTGTACATGCTTGGCTTGGGCATGGCGGGTAATATTGGTCAGGCACTCCCGAATGATGTGTATGCTATGTTCGGTGAGCAATTGCGGCAGATCACCAACTTCTTCCACTTTGTCAGCGACTGAAATACCTGTAGCTTGTGTGAATCGCTCAAGCTCTGCACGTACAGAATCAGTAAAACCGAGACTACCTACTGATTGCAGGCGAAGATTGTCAATCGCTTCTCTCGCTTCTGCGAGGGTACTTCGTGCATTTTCCATCGAAGACAGTACAATCTGCTGAGCACGTGCATGGTTCTGATTGGATAGATGTACATTTATCGCTTCCAGCTGCATAATAATACCTACCAGTCCTTGAGCCAGCGTATCATGCAGATCACGCGCCATCCGCTGGCGTTCATTGGCAACCGTCAGTTCTTCAACCTGGCGGTGCGCGATTTCCAGATCCTCCAGAAAATTCTGGGTACGCATACGTGCATAATACTGCTCCAGCATCAGATTAACGAGTCCAATTACGATCATGCACATCAGCGTAAGCATAACCAGCGGTGGAATCAATCCAGGCACTGCATCTATATAGAAGGCAAACAGCGTCATAATCGTGTAAAGAACAATCATAAAAAGAATAATGTGAAGCTTTTTGTAATAGATATAGGCAAACTGCCCTACCAGCAAAGGGAATAATCCCACCATAATAAGACCATACATATACATAGCCATATAGGAAGCAGCGCATAAAATCGCCAGCTGAATCGTAAAATATACCCAGGCATGTCTACGGGTCATAGGAACAAAAAACCAGGTTAATATCATAAAAGTAAACAGCAACAAATTCAGCGAAGCAATATGAATTGCATTGATTTTCGATAAGGTCTGGATAATACTCATTGCACTAGTAACAATAATGATCCACAATATCATCAGTTTTCTGGCATGCTGGGCAATGCCGGAAAGGTGGTGGCTATTTTGCATAATTTCACCCTTTCAAATTCCTATTTCATTATATCAAGAATTTGTGGGAAGATATTGTACTTTTGGGCATGCCCTTTTCTATCGCTACTATTTTGCAAAACCTGCTGTTTCGGGATACACAAAAAACCGACATGAAGTCGGCTCTTGTGTATATCGTATTTCAAATGATGAATGTGCAATTCCACACTCTTTATTCTTGTATCCTGTTTTCATTCTTAACCAATACAGACAGATCGCCTACAAATACCTTTTCGTCCTTGTCATTGTAGGTAGACAGTGTAACCGTCACAATCCCTGTCTGGTTACGCTTCTCCTGCAGATCGATCACTTCTACTATAGTATACAATTCGTCACCCGGATAAACAGGCTTGAGAAATCGGATATTGTTCATAGCTGTGCCAGCAATAACATCCTCACCATAGCTGCCGGTCTCTACCCAGAGTTTGAATGAAATTGCCAGCGTCTGAATACCAGAAGCAATAATTCCTCCAAATCTACCCTTTCCGGCTTTCTCTTCGTCCAGATGCATATACTGTGGATCAAACTCTGAAGCAAATTCCTTGATATTCTCGGAAGTCACCTGGAGTGACTTGGTTCGAAAGATCTGTCCAATATGAAATTCCTGATATTGCATGTTACACCTCATAATTCACATAATAATAAAACCAATGGGATCTCCATAAATCCACTTTAATATATACCATGTATTATTTTGTTATGTCATCACAGCTTGGTGATTACGGCAGTAGAATCGGGTATCCACTTGCATCACCGGAAACTTTTCAGGCAGCTGGTCCATCGTAATCGGTACAAACTCATTTTTCTCATAGAAACGATGTGCAGCTTTGAACTGCTCGGTTGTCCCCAGATAAATCTGCCGGATCTGATGTTCTTCTGCCCATTGAAGTGCCTCCTGAAGCAGCAGTTGGGCTGTCCGATAGGTCTTGCCGCGATAATCCGACGCCACAAACATTTTTCGCAAGGCTGTCTGTTTATTGCCAATATCCAGCAGTGCAATCGTACCGACAACCTTGTCTCCGTGTAATGCTACCCAGAAGTTTCCGTTTCCCTGTTGGTAAAATTCACGGATATTCGCCAGATCCGGCTGATCCTCCTGACTAATCGGAATCTGGTACTCGTTGCGCTGAATATTGACGATCAACTCAGCAATCTGCTCACGGTATGTATCCTGATAGAACCTAATGATTACTTTGTTATCCATGAACACTTGCCCCTCTCCTATCATTATGTCACTCATGCGATTCATTATAGGAAGTCGATCCAGACTGTTCTGCTGTCTGTATATTATTTTTTCTATAATAAGGCATCGTACAGCCGGGAT
Organism: Paenibacillus dauci; assembly: GCF_000971985.1. GTDB lineage: Bacteria > Bacillota > Bacilli > Paenibacillales > Paenibacillaceae > Saccharibacillus > Saccharibacillus dauci. The sequence continues at coordinate 338,907 of NZ_LAQQ01000001.1, forward strand.
CAAATATCATACACTGCCCAGAAGATTTCTTGCTAATCTCTGTAAATGAGACATCACTTCCTGATAAGGCAAAGGACCATAGCTGATACGTGACACTCCCAGATCTGCCCATTCCCGAACAGAAGACACCGGACGGCTTAGCATAATATTGACGGGCAGTTCCGATTGATGACACAGCGCCGAAATAGCACCCGCATCGGTTAGTCCTGGAACGAACAGACCGCTTGCTCCAGCTTGGGCATAAGCATCTGCTCTGGTTAATACCGCTGTTACTGCTTGATTCAGAGCAGCTCCGGATATCTCTTCATTCATTTGCAGAAAAATATCCGTACGGGCATTAATAAAAAGTGGCATACCGTATCGGTCGGCAGCTTCACGAGCGGCAGCGATGCGGAGACACTGTTCCTCGATCGGATACAGCTGGTTCCTGCCCATGATCTGATCTTCGATATTGATTCCGATCGCGCCTGCGCCGAGTATTCTACGAACAGTATGACCAACTTCTTCGGGATGAATACCGTAGCCTCCTTCAATATCAACAGATAAAGGAAGATCGGTCTGCCGCCGTATTCGTTCAATATTGGCAACAACATCATCCAGTGGCATTGCCTCGCTGTCCTGCATACCATGAGCAGCTGCAACAGACCAACTGCCGGTAGCAATTGCCCTTGCACCTGCAGCCTGCACAGCAGCTGTGCTGCCTACATCCCATACATTGACCAGCACTAGTGGATCACCTTTGATATGCAGAGCATGAAAATGTGCAGCCTGTTCCTGTAAGGTAGTCATGATCAATCCCCCTTTTTTTCTAATTGTAGCAGCCATTCTTTGCGGGTAAGGCCTCCGCCGTAGCCTCCCAATTCTCCATTGGCATTAATCACACGATGACAAGGAATCACAATTGCCAGCTGATTGGCACCATTTGCCCGGGCAACTGCGCGAAAAGCCGAAGGATGTTCCAGTGCTATAGCAATCTGACCATATGAACGCGTCTCCCCTGGTGGGATTTTCATTAATTGCTCCCATACCTGCTGTTGAAAAGGCGACCCCAGTAGTGCCAGCGGTGTTGTAAATACAGTAAGTCGCCCTTCAAAATATTCGTGCAATTCCTGCTCGATCTGGCAAATCGGAGCGGTTATTCCCGGCACGATAGCACAGCGCAGCTTTTGCCGTAAACGCTCCACCTCACGCTCTAATCCACGCCGATCTACAAATTCCAGCAGATACAAGGCTTCTTCGCTGGCAATAGCAATCATGGGTCCCAGCATCGTATCGATCCAGGAAGCTTTTAGCACATGATTTTCATTCACCAGTGTTGGAGCAGCACCCATAATACGGGCAAAAGCATCACGAAAGCCACTGCTGGATTCGTAACCCGCCGATAACTGGGTATCAATAACCGACTGCCCGGAGCGAATATGTTTGAGTGCGAGTCCCATGCGACGAGCGCGAGCATATTCCACAAAGGTCATGCCAAAGCGCTTTTTGAACTGCCTGCGGGCGGTTGATTCATCTACTGCCAATGCACGAAAGTCTGCTTGGCTCCATCTTTTCTCGGGATGCTTCTCAACCTCTTCGACCAGCATACGAACGATATCCGATACCTGATTGGGATGAGACAGCGGTCGGCAGCGCTGACAGGGACGATACGAAGCCAACAATGCTTCCTGTGCAGTCTGGTAAAATTCACAATTCTCGAACTTGGGCTTGCGTGCCGGACAAGTCGGTCGGCAGAATACACCGGTCGTTTTTACCCCGACATAGAACAGACCTTCATATTCCGTCTTTTTGTCCAGCAGTGCCTGATAGTATTCGTGATGATGCTCGGTAGATATCATAGCTATGCTCCTTATTTGCAATGTCATGCTCTTATTATAAAGGATGCTATACAACCACATCGCCGAAATTCAGGCATTGATTCTTGGTACGCTACTGCAGGTGAACATCACCAAACCATATAAAAAAGGCCATCCGCCGTAACCAGGTTATGCAGCGGATGACCTTATCAAATTTTAGTTAAAATTAAAGCTATATTACAAAAGAATAGAAATCAGTATAGGCAGCGAAATGAGCGACAATACTGAACTGATTACAAAGGAAGAAGCCGTCTCGACTTCGAGTGTCTCAAAGCGTGTAGCAATCATGGCTGCTACTGCAGAGCCCGGGAAGGATACGAGCAGAACTGCCATCGTAATATCGGTAGCTGACAGACCGAACATCAGAGCGATCAGATAAGTCAGTACTGGAAGGGCGATAACTTTGAGCAGTGAAATGCTGATCGCATTGGCACTGAATTTGATTTGATTCAGACCAATCGTTACACCAATCGCAAACAATGCCGCACCGGAAGTAATATCACCGATCTGATCCAGGGAATCCTGCAGCAGCTGCGGCGAATGGAATCCAAACAGGGTCAGGATTACACCGATCAATGGCACACAGGCCAGCGGCTCTCTCAGACCATGCAGAATAGAATGAATGGTCAGCTTGAACAGATTCTCCTGATGACCGCTGTCATGGCCTGCCTGGGTCTTTTTGCCGACCGAACTAACAATGGTAGCTATTGGATCAAGCAGTGCATTGACTACCACCCCGGTAATAGCAATCGGGATGGCTACTTCAGCCGGACCGAACAGACTGCCCAGTACGGGAATACCCATAAATGCAAAAGAAGGCTGTGTAGAATTCAGAGAGAAGATCGACGATGTGTTCAGATCTTTTTTGAAAAGAAGACGCATAACGAGCAGCAGAATGACATAAAAACCGATGATACCAAGGAACATGGTCATAAAAAACGGCCATTTATCGATCAGCGTCTGCTTGCTTGTAGTCGTAATACCGATGAACAGATGCGCTGGCAGCGCAAACTTGGTCACCAGGGTGTTCAGGCCTTTGGATGAAGCGGGATTAAATACTTTGAAATGCCCACCCAGAAAACCCAGTATGATGACAAAGAAAATTGGAATTAATATCACAAAAATATGACCGACTGACATGATACAGGACCTCCATCTTATTGTTACAACTTATCCCCATAAGGGCAGACTGCCTATCCATAGCGGATAGGCAACCTGATTGGTACATGGGTTCTACCTCATCCCCGTCATCTCTACGAACAGACGGTGAACCCGGCTTACTCTAGACAATTGGGGATTAGACAGCTTGTGTAACAGCAACCGATTTGAGTGTTCTGTATACAGGATGCCACATGGCATCTTTGACAGCCTGTTCCACATTTTCCGGTGTATTGCGGGCAACTCCATCCTGGATAGCCGCATTGGCGACAGCGACAGCGACGGCAAAGGATACATTTTGCAGCTCATTCACACGAGGCAGCAGCGGTGCACCCGGCTCGGAAGAATCAACAGCATTCGCTACCGCATCGGCTGCAGCCGTGAACATACCTTTGGTAAATACAGTCGCTTTGGCTACAATCGCACCCAGTCCCAGTCCCGGGAATACAAATGCGTTGTTGGATTGTCCGATCTCGTAAGTTACACCTTTGTAAGCTACTGGTGCAAACGGACTGCCTGTAGCGATCAGCGCTTTGCCATCAGTCCATTCCAGCAGATCCGCCGGAACCGCTTCGGCCAGCGAAGTTGGGTTGGACATTGGCATGATAATTGGACGCTCTACATGCTTGGCCATTTCCTTGATAATCTCTTCGCTGAATGCTCCGGTTACACCGGAAGTACCGAGCAGAATCGTTGGTTTGACCTGTTTAACTACTTCCAGCAGACTGATCTTGCCGTCTGCTTCTACAGCCCAGCCTTCGACTTCGGATGTTTGGCGGACATAAGGCTTCTGGAATTCCAGTACGCCTTCGGTCGCATCAGTCAGCAATCCGCGATAGTCGTATGCCCAGAAGCGTCCTTCCGCTTCTTCCTGGGACAGGCCTTCTTTCATCATTGCATCCCGAATCTGGTCAGCGTTACCGATACCGGCAGCACCAGGACCGAATACGAGTACACGATGTTCACACAGTGGTGTACCGCTCACCTGTACGCCGGACATGATCGCAGCCAGTGTAACTGCTCCGGTACCCTGAATATCATCGTTAAAAGTAAGGAGTTTGTCACCGTATTTATTAATGATATTACGCGCATTGACATTACCAAGATCTTCCCAGTGCAGCAGCACATCCGGGAACAGCTTCAGTGCTGTCTGTACATAACGATCGACGAATTCATCATAACGGTCACCGCGAATCCGTTCATGACGGTTACCGATATAGAGTGGATCATTCAGCAATTTCTCGTTGTTGGTACCGGCGTCCAGTACAACCGGCAGTACGCGGCTTGGATCAATACCTACAGCTGCAGTGTATACAGCCAGTTTACCGATCGCAATATTGATACCGCCCACGCCCCAGTCACCGATTCCGAGGATACTCTCGGAGTCTGTTGCTACGATCAGGTCGATATCGCCAGGCTGTACACCGCTGTTACGGAATGCTTCTTCAATACCATCCATATTGTCAATGGACAGGTATACGCCGCCCGGTTTGTGGTACTGCTGGCTATATTCCTGAATGGATTGGCCGACAGTTGGTGTGTACACGATAGGCAGCATCTCGCTCAGATGCTCGCTCAGCAGACGATAGTACAATACAACATTACGGTTATAGAGATCGTTTAGCATAATATTTTTGCGAAGATTGTTGGGCTCGCTGTTTAATTGCTCATATACGCGGCTCACCTGCTCTTCGATGGTCAGAATCATAGGAGGCAGAATCCCGTTCAAATCCAGTTCTTTTCTCTCTTCAGCGGTAAAAGCCACGCCTTTGTTCAGAATAGGATTGGAGAGGATATCTTTTCCTTTCAAAAGAGTTCGGATCGATCCATCACGGTCAAGGTAAAAAGCGTTCATGGTTAAATGCCTTCTTTCTTACTTTTCTTTTTATTATTACTTTTCGTAAGCTCGTTGATCACATGTTTAATAATAGTATCATTTTGACATATTGTAAAGACTTTTTGCGAATATTTTCTATGATAAATTATTTTATCATAGCTAAAAACTATCATTAATTCATATATTCAAAATTTTACTTACGTTTCTGAAATAAAATATAATTTAGCATAACGCTTCCATTAGCTATATAGCAGGCAAAAATGATATATTCGTTGTATTGTTCAAATTAATGCTATAAATTATCATCATAGTTATAAGCAATGATAATGTTGGAAGCAAATTATAATTTAAACCAGGCTTGAGGAGTGTTACATATGGAAATCAGACAACTGGAATACTTTGTAGCAGTTTGTGAGGAGCTTCATTTTACCAAGGCTGCCGAAAGGCTCGGCATCACCCAGCCCACGCTCAGTATTCAGATCCGTACGATGGAAGAAGAACTCGGAACACTGCTGTTCGACCGGATCGGCAAAAAAATCACGATCACCGAAGCCGGTTTCATTCTACTTCGGCAGGCTCGCAGTATTCTATTAAAGCTGCAGGATGCATACGATGAGATTAATGGACTGCGCGAATATAATGGTGGAAATCTGGTTGTCGGCGTTATGGCTGCCGAACTGGATTACCGAATCACACCGATTCTGATCGATTTCCATCATCAATTCCCCAATATTCATCTCAAAATCTCTTCTGCAATTGAAGTCGCCGAGATGGTTATTAATAATGTCGTCGATATCGGGATTACATTGATTGAATTTACTGATCCGAGGCTGATTATTACTCCGCTGTATACGGAAGAATTCGTCCTGGTCGTCTCCGAGGAGCATGAACTGGCTAATGAGAAATCGGTATCACTGGAGACCGTATCTGCCCTTCCTCTAATCGCTTATCCGAAGGGATTCAAAGCACGCGAACTAATCGAGACTCATTGCCGGGAAAAAGGATTCAACCTGAATATTATTGTAGAGACATCAACCGCATCTTCCCTATACGGATTCGTCAAATCCGATGTAGGTGCCTGTCTGCAGCCCTACTCCCTGTCCAACTCGCTCAACGATCCAACACTGCGATTGATCAAAATCAGTGATTATCCACCAACACGGCAGATCGGAATTATTTATCGGACAGATAAGTTTCTCGGTGTAGCTGCCAAGGAATTTATCCGGATGGTGCAGGATAATCTGAAGGTAGATTGAAGTGATTGCACAGAACATAATAAAACCGCCTTGTTATATAGGCGGTTTTATTATGCGTTGTAAACGATCTGTCACATATTCCAAATTTCACTTACCTAATTTTGAATAAGTGATTGTAATCACAAGGTGGCCTCCAACAAGCGGCTATGCTGAATACATAAGCTTGAATTGCAGCGAGAAAATTCATCTCAGGAGGTAATACCCAATGACAACTCAATCCACTGCTACACTTGAATCCCAACCATCCATGTTCTGCTTTCAATGCCAGGAAGCCTCTAAAGGCACCGGTTGCACGATCAAAGGCGTCTGCGGCAAGCCACATGATGTAGCCAATCTGCAGGATTTGCTTATTTATACAATCAAAGGCATATCCTATCTTAGCAAAGATCTTCAGCTGAGTGATGAACTGAATCGCCGCATTTCCCTCATGATTACCGATGGTCTATTTACGACAATTACCAATGCCAACTTTGACCGTGAATTCTTTATCGATAAAATTCATGAAGCACTGGCTCTACGCAATGAAGTTCATTTATTCTGGCAAACCTGTATCGGAGCGACTCTTTCAGAGCCTGCGCATCTGCCGGATGCAGCAGTATGGAAAGGTTATACCGCTGAAGAGCTGGATGAGAAAGCACGGCATATCGGGGTACTTCGTACTGCCGATGAAGATATTCGCTCTCTTCGCGAACTGCTGACCTATGGACTCAAAGGTATGGCTGCCTACACGTATCATGCAGACCACCTCGGTTATGTCGACAACGGCATCGATCAGTTTATGCGTCAGGCACTAGCTGCTACGCTCGATGATACGCAAGGCGTACCCGAACTGCTCGCTCTCGCTATGGAAGCCGGCAAATATGGCGTCGATGCGATGGCACTGCTGGATCAAGCCAATACAACAACTTATGGTCATCCACAGGTAACCAAAGTAAATATCGGTGTCGGTCAACGCCCTGGTATTCTGATTAGTGGACATGATCTGCACGATATGGAAGAGTTGCTCAAACAAACTGCAGGCACCGGTGTTGACGTGTATACCCATAGTGAGATGCTGCCTGCGCATTATTATCCTGCATTCCAAAAATATGATCATTTCGTCGGCAACTATGGCAACGCCTGGTGGAAACAAACGAGTGAATTCGAATCCTTTAACGGACCAATTCTGATGACAACCAACTGTATCGTACCGCCCAAAGCGAGCTATGTAGACCGCATTTATACTACAGGCAATACGGGTTATCCGGGTGTACAGCATATTCCCGATGGTACAGATGGACATCCCAAAGACTTTTCCCGGTTGATCGAGCAGGCTCTCCAATGTCAGCCACCAACCGAAATCGAGACAGGTGAAATTATTGGCGGCTTCGCTCATAATGCGGTTATGAATGTAGCCGATCAGGTCGTCGATGCGGTACAGACCGGTGCAATCAAGCGATTCTTCGTTATGGCTGGCTGTGATGGACGAATGAAATCCCGTAGCTACTATACCCGATTTGCCGAAGAACTACCGCAGGATACAGTAATTCTGACCGCAGGCTGTGCCAAATACAAATACAACAAATTGAACCTTGGTGAAATCGGTGGTATTCCGCGCGTACTGGATGCCGGGCAGTGTAATGATTCCTATTCACTCGTCGTGATTGCCCTGAAGCTCAAAGAAGCATTTGGTCTGGAGGATATCAACGATCTGCCGATCTCCTACAATATTGCCTGGTATGAGCAAAAAGCCGTTATCGTTCTGCTGTCTCTGCTGTATCTGGGCGTCAAAAATATCCATCTCGGCCCTACACTGCCTGCTTTCCTTTCACCAAATGTAGTGAACGTGCTGGTCGAAAACTTTGGTATTGCCGGTATTACAACTGTTGAAGATGATATGCAGATGTTTATGGGCGCTTGATTTTCACTCGGGGTCAGCGGGTAATGGTAGGTAGACCTGTTTACAATCCAGAGGAGGTATAACCATGGCCAATGATCCGGAAAAAGTGAAAATTACAAGTCGTGAAGAACGTGAAGCGATTGGACGCAATATCAATGCAGGATTTGCCCGGGTGGAACGTGCCGAGTTAGCCGATGGAGCTACCGACATCCCAACCGGTCCTGTAGCCAAAGAACTGACAGAAGATGAGATTCGCGAACGCGTAGGCTCAGGCAATTTTGAAGCTGCCAAAAATGACGGTCAGACCGGCTCAATCAACAGCTGATCCAGCTGGTAGAGCATTAAAAAGCAACCCAATCATTAGTGCAGTATAGCATTGGTTTACACGACAAAAAGCACTGTCCAGCGTTAGATCGGTTATCCGATGACTCTCGCTAGATAGTGCTTTTTGCTATGTATAAGATTGCCCAATCTGCTAAAGATGAATTTACGGAATAGCAGTATAGGATTTTTCAATGCTTTTTAACTCTATACTTTTACAATAAAAATGTAGTTCTCCATTCTCATAATCTTCAATATAATATCTCATATCGGTATATCCACGATCATGAAGACTGTTTATTTTGAAGCCACTGATCTGGCATAATAACGATCCTGGTTGAAAATTCAACTGCTCAATATTGGTAAAACGAAGCATTACTTCATAATTTCCTGATTTCCCATGCAGCAGAAAAGTGATATCCACTATTGTAACAGGCTCATAATACGAATTAGGAGCAGTATATAAATGAAAACCGGATATCCATTCTAATCTGGAATACCAGTATTCCCCTATCAATTGCTGTGCCTGTTCTGCATTCTGAATATAATGCTCTGGTTGGATCAACCTAATGCCTCCTCTTTCAATGATTCTTTTACAGTATTATTTTATTCCCTTATCTATATGGTCATTTTATATAGACCTGCTTCACCAAGAAAGTCTGCTCTTGTCAGTCCCTGTTCTCCCAGAAATTCGCGGTAACTCTGTATCGTGCCATCATGACTGATAATAATCGTTCGTTTCGCCGGATAATGGGCGATCCATTCCATTTGCTTTGCAGCCAGTCTTGCAAACTCGGGCTCTGGCATTATGTTTATTCCTGAATCTCCGAGCTCATCTTGTTCTGTATATATCATCGACCATGCCGGGTAATTTTGCTGCAGCTCGGTTCTTGTCAGCAGACGATCGCACAGGAGTGGCTTCCACTCTGGATTCTGCGGATACATGCGAGGCCCTACAGCATGGCTAAGGTAAGCGTGAGCAATGAGGGAATGGTTGGTAAGTATAACTGCCGATTCGATAGTACGTACCATGGGACTGACGAGCAGCAGATCATCTGTTCCAATCTGCAACCCGGATTGCAAGCCGCTGATCTGCTGCTTCCCGAGTTCTGTCAAATGTGGATGTGTCTTATTGAATCGATCTGGCCCCGGCAAATTATGTTCAGCCTGCCCATGACGAATAAAAATAATCTCCAGTTTGCTCCCTCCTTTAAGATTAAATTCTTATACCTCTCTAATTATTATCAAAATCTACTTATCTATCCGATAGATTCCATTTGAATTCGGTAAACTGAGCTGTCAGGGTTTCTTTTTGATCAATATAAAAATCAGAGCTTATCGCAAAGGGGAGCTGCAACAGTTGTTCGAGTTGCTCCAGTGCTTTTTGCTGCTCCGGCTGTTCAATAATTTGTTGTAACCCTGCCCCGTATTCATAACCAAATATCTGTGCCAAAATACTAATATCTACATCCTGTTCTTCTATTCCATATTCTTGTCGCGTTTGACTGCACCAGGTATAGCCGGTTAATTTCTCTCCATTGGTAAACATGCCAATTTCCAGTACATCTTCATCAAAATAAGACAAAGTAAATACAGGAGCATTCAGATAAGAAGACAGCTCTTCACCAAATTGCTCTGTCTTTCCCCAACCAAACCAGTCATTTAGAATACTGAACCATCCTGGCTTCTTTTCTGCGATATAATAAGTGTGTCTGGTACGCTCTGCTTCATCAATAATCTCCTGGTACGGATTGGAAGAAGTAACTGAACCACTTACAGCGGGTTGCTCTGCAATCATATCTTCCAGAGCATCCAGCAGTACTTGCAAATCACTGATTTGAACATGCACATTCCCGAGCTTGGCTCCCATTCTTGTCCTCTCCTTGTTACAGATATGGTGACAGAATCGACGGATTAAATATAATTTACAATGTTACGATAATGCTTTGATAATAACTTTCTGACTATATGTATTTGAACATCTCCATCATATCATATACTTCCCTATCGCTCTATTAAGCTGTCTATGCTGTTGAGAGCCAGCTTTTTCACGATATAACTTCATATCTTACATCGCATATCTCATTCTTACTTCTTACTTCTTACTTCTTACTTCTTACTTCTTAAATGATGTTACATAGTTTCTATCACTCCTACTCTACTTATCCATTATATAAAAAAGGACTACAGCTCATAAGAACTGTAGTCCTTTTTATATTTTATGCCAGCTGGCCAATCACCTGAATCAATTCACTGCCCACCTGCTGATGAGCTGTTCTGCGGCTTCCCGGCCATGCTGTACACAATCGGGAATCCCGATTCCTCCATAGCCTGCACCACATAACCATACATCAGGTAAATGCGCTGTGAGAGAAGTTCTTACTTTATCCATTAATTCTCTATGTCCTACCGGATACTGCGGCATTGAGCGGTAACAGCGGCTGATCTCCACCAGATCTGGCTCTGCATCGAATCCGATCAGATCCCGTAGATCCCGGCGTACCGCCTGTACCAATTCTTCATCAGACAGGTTCGTCCAGTCTTCTGCACCTGCACGACCAATATAGGTACGCAGCAGCGTCTGACCGGCTGGAGCAGTATGCTGCCATTTGGTCGAGGACCATGTGCATGCGGTAATCATGCGATTTTCCTTGCGGGGCACGAGGAACCCTGTACCTTCAAATTCGTGCTGCAGCTGGTGATGCTTGTATCCAAGAGCAATATTCGCTACCGACACATAATGAATCTGACTTAGCTGCCGGATCTCGGGAATATCTCCAAGCAGTTCGGCTGCTGCATAAGCCGGAATAGTGCAAATAATACTGTCCGCGTCAATATTCTCTCCGCTGCTCAGTGTCAGGGTATAACGATGATGCTGTATGCTACTATTCGAGTCATCTACCGGATGAAACGTATCCGATGCAGCGATTCCTGTCACATGTTGCTGCATGCGGAATTGTACATGGCTCAGCGTGAGCTGCTCTTGCAGTCTACGAATAATAGCGGACAACCCCTGCTGATAAGACAAAAACATACTTTTGGATTTGGGCATAGACGACGTTGGAGATGAGGAGGATATACCGGATAGCTTGCTATCGCTTCCTGCATGGGTTCCGGCCTTTTGCTGAATTCCCTTGCTTGCAGCAGGTCGACGCAGCATTCCTCTGGCCATACCGATAATGAGGCTGTGGTGCTTTTTCTCCATTTGTCTGAACTGGGGAAAGGTCGACAGCAGACTGAGCGAACGTGTATCTCCTGCGTAAATGCCTGCCAGCAGTGGCTCAGTCATCTGTTCCAGCACTTCACGACCCAATCGCCGTTCAATAAAGTCACCAAGCGCCTCATCTTCATCTGCCTGACGTGCAGGCAGTACCATATCGAGTACAGCTCTGGCTTTGCCCAGTGGAGAGATCAGACCGGTACGGATAAAAGGGCTAATCTTCGTTGGAATACCGAGCACCAGTCCCATCGGCATCTGATGCAGCTTTTTCTTATGCAAAATGTAGGCGGAACCTGCTTTTGGATTAGTAGGTACCAGCTGTTCACCCATTCCCAGATCATGAGTCAGATCGATAATCGGCTGTTTGCGAGCAAGGAAAGAGTCCGGGCCTTTTTCGATCAGGAATCCATCTGTCTGAACCGAATGAATTTTGCCGCCGAGACGATTGCTGCTCTCAATGAGCGTTATTTCTACCGGTATACCCTGCTGATCAGCAGCCTTTCGGGCATAATAAGCCGCACTCAGACCCGTGATCCCTCCGCCCAGCACGACAATTTTGCGTATAGATGATGGTGTCATAGTATGTCTCCTCCTGTCCACGCTGCAGGTTGATACGCGCAGTACGGATCGCTTTCCAGATAATCGCCGGTTAGTGCATATGCTCTTGCCCGCGAACCCCCGCACAGCTGCCGGTATTCACAGACTCCGCATTTGCCTTTGAGCAGTGATTTGTCCCGCAGCTGCTGCATCACCGGAGCAGACCGGTAAATATCGGCGAGATGCTGTTCCCGTACATTGCCACAGCTAAGCGGCAGGAATCCGCTGGGATATACCTCTCCCGTATGGCTGATGAATACAAACCCATCCCCATCATTTACCCCCTGCGGCGCACGCCCCAGCATATCCCTATGTTTGCTGGCGGACGGACGGGAGACTCCATTTTCAGAAGATTGAACTATACTACGCTGCTGCTGAAGCACTACTCGTCGATAGTGTGGTGCTTCGGTTGCTTTGACGCCAAATGGCATTCGCTGCTGCAGCTCATACATCCACTGCATTACTTCTTCATGCTGTTGTGGGGTAATCATATCCTTTTCCATACCGCGGCCTGTCGGAATCAGGAAAAATACACTCCATAGTACCGCCCCCATCTGTGCGACAAGTTCTGCGATCTGCGGCAAATCTTCCAGATTGTAACGGGAGACGGTCGTATTGATCTGAATCGGGATATGCAATTCCTGCAGATAGCGTATCCCTTGCATCGTACGTTCATAAGAACCTGCTGTTCCGCGGAAATGATCGTGAATTTTTGCACATGAACCATCAAGACTGAATGCCCAACGCGATAATCCGGCCTCACCAGCTTTCTCTACTGCACTGCGGGTCACACGCGGAGTCGCACTTGGTGTCATAGACAGCGATAGCCCTTTATCCTGGATAGCATATCGTGCCAGCTCGTATAGATCCGGTCGCATCAGTGGATCACCGCCGGTAAATACAAACAGCGGCTCGTCAAACTCGCTGATCTGATCAATCAACTGCTTGCCCTCCTCCAGACTGAGCTGGTGCGGATCTGGATGATACTGCGCTTCGGCACGACAGTGCAAGCATTTCAGGGCGCAGGCACGGGTAACTTCCCAGATTACGATAAATGGATTCTGACTATAGTCCCGCTGCTTGATGGATGGCATCATGGCAATCCTTCCTTTCTGCAAATACGATTAAATGATCCATACAACCGACACATACATCATGACTGCAAATCCGATCTCGGCAATCCCTACCTGCATGGTACGCAGTTTCTGCTTGGGCAGCCATACAGCTCGGATCAGCAGCACGGCAAAAGGAATGCATAACCATACATTCCAGCCAGCTGCCAGCACGACTAGCAGTAGATGATACAGACAGGAAATGTAATAATAACGCCGGTTCTTTTTCTCGCGAATCATGGTCTTTACATATAAAGCGGTACCTGTAAAATACAAAACCGATAGCAAAAACAGCTTACTTGCCGCTATCCAGTCCGGTGTGCCACTCATATAGACAACCGGATAAATGAAAGAACTGAACAGCACAATCGCTACAATATCATTGAACAATGCACGCTCATTACGGCGTTTGGCATAATAGGCAGGCACGGCAAAAAAGATCAGCAGCAGTGCACCGTACATCAGCATTTGAGGCTGCTGGGCAATAACGACGGCAACCAGCGGAACCAATAATACTCCATATAGTGCTGCGGGACGCAAATATCTGTCTTTGCGTCCTGTCTTGATCCACTGCAGTACCGGATAGCTGAACAGATACATGACCAGCCAGCAGAGGAACAGCGGCAGATGGACCCAGCGTCCTCCCGAGATGCTGAGACCAAGCAAAAAAGGCAGTACGAGCATAGCCCATGCCCCATGCTGATTGGGAATGTACCGGTTCATCTTTTGAGCCTCCTGTTTATTTATTAACCTCCAATATAGGACATGCCGATTCTGCGGCAGGAAGCTGCCGTATGCGCGGTTCGCAGATCAGAGTAACGATCTGTCCGGTGTTCCCAGATATCGGCGATGACATCCTGCAATTCTTCATCCGTTGCTCCGCCGCGTACCAGCTGACGCAGATCATAGCCGCTGGAAGCAAACAGACAGGTATACAGTTTGCCATCGGATGACAAACGCGCTCTTGTGCATGAAGAGCAGAATGAACGCGAGACCGATGTAATAAAACCCACTTCTGTACGAGTACCACGGTACCTGTAATAGCTGGCAACTTCGCCGTAGATATTATGTTCGGCAGGCACCAGCTCATAACGACTCTGCAGTTGCTGGAGAATCTCTGCCTGGGTCACTACTTTGTCGTAGCTCCAACCATTACCGCTTCCGGCATCCATGAACTCGATAAATCGCAGCGTAATTCCCTTATCACGGAAATATTCAGCCATTGGCAGGATTTCTTCGTCGTTAATTCCCTTTTGTACGACCATATTGATTTTGATCCGGAATCCCAGAGATTGGGCATAATCAATCTGCTTCAGGATATGCTGCGGCTGTACACCTCTTCCGTTAAGCTGACCGAATATAGACGGGGTCAGTGCATCCAGACTAATATTCAGCCGCCGCAGACCTGCCTGATAAAGGGCTTCCGCGTGCTGTCCGAGCAGCAGTCCATTGGTCGTCAGTCCCATATCCTGTACGCCGGGAATCGTACCTATTTCTCTGACCAGCTCATCCAGATTTTTGCGAAGCAGCGGCTCTCCGCCAGTCAGACGTACCTTCTGCACGCCCAGGCCCGTGAATAGTCTTACCAGCCGACTCATTTCTTCAAAAGTCAGCAGTTCGGCGCGCGGCATGAATGCATAGTCGTCTCCGAACAATTCTCTTGGCATGCAATAAGCACACCGGAAATTACAGCGGTCGGTTACCGACAGACGCAAATCACGTACCGGACGACTCAGTGTATCAGTCAGCTGGCGGATATTCACAGGGCTCTCCCTCTTTTCGTAGTTCGTATTTTATAATTCATGGATATCGGATTGTAGAGCTTGTAATAAGTCAATGTGAATAATGGAACTTATTTGTCCATATGGACAGTAACGTCTATATTACGCCTTGAGCTGCTGCTGATTTAGTTCGCTGAAGGTACCAACATAGCGAACATCTTCGCCCGTCTCATCTTTGACTGCACTGATATTCAGCCATTGTACATACTCTTCACCATTTTTGCGTTTGTTCCAGATCGCTCCCTGCCAGACTCCATACTGCTTGATTTCAGCCCACATCTGGCTGTAAAAGTCCTGGGATTGACGGCCGGATTTGAGGATGCTTGGTCGTTGTCCAAGAACCTCGTCAGCTTCATAACCGGTTAACCGGGTGAATGCCGGATTGACCGTTTTGATATATCCGGATGGATCGGTGACCAGTATTCCCTGAGCTGTAGAATCGAATACTTCGGATACGAGAGCAAGTTTGTCCTGATAATACATCCAGACCACGATAATCAGACTCGCCAGTGCCACCTGGGACAGCAACATGAATCCGATCGAATATTGTCCGGTGATACCATGAATAGCCGATAGCATCAGTGGCGGGAAGAATCCACCCAGACCACCCATCATAGAGACAATACCATTGGCAATACCTGCCTGTTTGTTGAAATAAAACGGTACCAGCTTGAAGATAACGCCGTTACCAATACCTGCACTGACAGCAATCGCCAGACTGCCGATCGTATACAATCCGATTGATGGAGAGAATGCCAGTACAATTGCAGCAATCGTATACATAGCGAATGTACCTACCAGCAGGAACAAAGGCTGAAAACGGTCAGCCAACCAACCGCCAACCGGACGAAGGAACGTTGCCAGTGCGATAAACCCGGCAGTACGTATACCTGCGTCGACTTTGGAGAGATCAAAGTTCGCAACCAGGAAGTTGGGCAGATAGACGGTAAATGCTACGAATGAACCGAACGTAATAAAGTAGAACAACGAGAAAAACCAGAGCTTTTCATTTTTGTATACACCTTTGATCTGCTCGATAATCGGCGTTTTCACTTTGACTTCACGGCGATCACCGAGGAAGAAGTTCAGCACGATAAAAGCAGCCAGCAGGATCATATACAGTTGTACAGTGGATTGCCAACCGATCTGGGTAGCCACGACCGGAGCAGAGAACGTCGTAATCGCTGTACCGATATTGCCCATGCCATAGATCCCGTTAACCAGTCCATGTTTTTCTTTGGGATAATACTTGGGCAGTGATGTAACCCCTACCGAGAAGACAGCACCACCGATGCCCAGGAACAGTCCGCCGATAATCAGATCCGCCATGGAATCTGCGCGGCTGATATAGAATACCGGGAACAACAACAGGATAAAGCTGACCATGAAGATAATCCGCGCACCTACGATATTTGCGTAGTAGCCGAGTGGGATCCGCAGGATCGAACCCAGTACAACGGGTACTGCTGTGACCATTGCCAGACTTCCGGCCGGAATGTTGATATCTTCCCGGATAAAGGGCATCAGGGACGAAATGATTACCCATACCATAAATCCGAGCACCAGATTCATTGTTTGTAAGGATAGCTGTAATTTTTTGATCATCCAACTCACCTTTCACTTGTGTTTCGCTACAATTTGATAGAAGCCATATGGCCGTTCTTTATACTTCTTTATTGTAGGGTCTGCGATTACAGACAGGATATAGGGGAGTCCCCTGTACATGATAAGGGAATCCCTAAGTGCAGGATCAGGCAGGGTTTCAAACAGCTATAGTCTGTGTTATATCCTGCATTCCCCATATTTACAACCCAAAAAGCCTCCTCAACGATGCTGCTCGTCGGGAGGCTTTTTCTAATTTTTGCATATACATTTCCTGATTATGGTAGACACTTTATCGGGCAATAGCTTTTTTATCCGACTGGATAGTTATTTCTTAGTGGTTTGCGTTCTCCAGATCGACAGCCTGCTGCAGGAACTGTTCAATATCACTCCGGGATTTGCGCAATTTATTTACATATCGACTAACTTCACGGCCACCGGAGAAGGCTACAAAGCTGGGAATACCCATAATATTATGTTCTTCACTTACTGTGCCCATCTGATCTACATCAACTTCTACCAGATTCACATCCTGTGCGAATTGAGCTTCTACTTCAGGCATAAATGGATCAATAAATTTACAATCACTGCACCAGTCTGCCTTGAATACAGCAACAGTCAGGTCGGAAGATTGAATCGCGGTATCAAATTCTGCTTTGGATACGATTTTTTTCATATAAAACACTCCTTTGGATTGTTGAATAGGTTTGGAAGTATAACAGCACTGCTGCTATTATAATTGCTTGAAAATTGGTGTTCGGACAGTATGCAGCTTTTTAAAGTGTTTGCGATATAAAATCCGGGCTGCTTTTTTACTTTTTAGACAGCTATCGGCGAGAATAACTATTTCATCGTCGGGAGATAACTCCTTTTGCCATACAAATGGCAGTCGTCCCAGCGAAATATTGATCGAACCTGGAATATGTCCCTGATCAAAGTCGGTTACATCCCGTATATCCAGCAGCTTCACTGTTGAAGGCAGCCAGCTCAGATGCTCTGCAAGCGTGACTTTGGGACAGGTCAGGGAATCTACCGGCGACCAGCGCTGCCGCAGCCATATAGCAGCTGCCAACAGCAGTATTATGCTCAGAATATACATCATTACACTCCTACGCTTACCAGAGATTCTACGAATTTCTCACTATCCATAGCAGCCATTGCCCCACTACCGGCTGCAGTAATTGCCTGACGATAATGAATATCCTGAACATCACCGCAGGCAAATACGCCGGGAATATTGGTTTCTGTCGTTCCGGGTGTTGTCATGATATAACCTTGGGCATCCATTGTTAATTGGCTTTCCAGGAATCCGGTATTAGGCCGGTGGCCGATTGCTACGAAGACGCCATGTGCAGTCAGATTCTCTTCTTCGCCAGTATTTTCATTGCGGACCAACAGGCCGGTAACACCCTTGTCATCAGCAGTTACTTCCAGCGGAGTACGGTTGAGCGCCCACTCGATCTTGGTGTTGGTACGAGCACGATCCTGCATGATTTTGGATGCACGCAGTTCATTGCGCCGATGCACAATAGTTACTTTGGAAGCAAAGCGTGTCAGAAACTGTGCCTCTTCCAACGCCGTATCTCCTCCACCAACCACTATTATCTCTTTGTTACGGAAAAAGAAACCGTCACAGGTAGCACATGTGCTTACACCGCGCCCGATATTTTCCTGTTCATTCGGAATTCCCAGATACTTGGCACTTGCTCCAGTGGAAATAATCAGTGTCTCTGTTACCAGTTCCCCTTTGCCTTCTACCTGTAGTGTAAATGGACGTTTGGACAGATCCACTTTGTTTACCCATCCCGTATAAAATTCGGCTCCAAAGCGCTCTGCCTGTTTGCGCATATTATCCATCAATTCGGGCCCCAGTATACCTTCGGGAAAACCGGGATAATTCTCGATTTCTGTTGTAGTAGTCAGCTGACCACCAGGTTCGGGTCCCTCAATAACCAGCGGATTCATATTGGCGCGCGCCAGATAGATTGCAGCGGTCAGACCGGCAGGCCCGGTACCTACAATGATTGATTTATACATAAGATCCACTCCTTTAGATCATATTTCACGCTTCTTTTTATATTCAATTGAATAATTGAATTATAGATCCGAAAATGATTCCCGTCAACCCTTTTCAAGATACGCCGGAAATCATTTTATATATTTGATTTAAGTGCGGTATTTTATCTGCTGCAAAACTCAACTGGTAAAACGCATAAACCTTTCAAAAGCGTAATCCCAAACATCTTCCTCAACACAAAGCAACATTAGAAAAGAAGGATTGTACGTTAGCGCCTTCTTTAGATGACAAAATAGTACCGATAGCCACGCTGCTCTATAGCCGCAACGAAATAAGGAGCCTAATCCGACAGTGCCCGCATGATATTGGATTTCGCTTCTGACGCAATTGCTTCATTCCCGTCATCGACAGCTTGCATTAAGATCAGCATGGGGATGTATACTGCGATTAGCCGCGCCAGCATTCTCGTCTCCTCGTCCGCTCCTCCGTACGTTTCAAAAAATACACCGCGAGCATAAGGTGGTAAAAAGCTATAAGCAACGCTCAAGTCGCAAGCCGGATGTCCTATACTCAAATCACCCCAATCAATGATGCCGGAAATGATCCCTTTCTCATTTATAAGCATATTTTTGAAATGAAGATCGCCATGCAGCAGTACATTCACTGATTCGACATGGTCTTTTTGCAGCCTGCTTATATACGCTTCGATCACACTGGACTCCTCCAGTGACAAATGTTCAGCTACCTTCGAGAGAAAGCTCTCCAATTTTACTTTGCGCGCTGCTATATCCGTTAAGTTGCGATGATCTTGCTGAACTCCGCACTTCACCGCTTCCTGCACCGGAAACTCGTGTAATCTTCGCAAAAATTTCGCCAGCGTCTCTGCCGATAAAGCCCGGCATTCTTCCGTCAACCCGATTGGGAAATCTCCTGACACGTGGGCATATCCAAGAAATGGTGCCGGGTATTCATCACTTGCGTCGCCATAAAATAACGGTTTCGGATAGGGGATGGTGATATAGGTTTCCAGCTTCGGCAGCAGCTTTCCTTCTATACGAATCGAGCCAACCGCAATCGTTCTTCTTGGGAATCGGAATACATACTCGTCACCGATGAGAAAAACCGTATTGTCCCAGCCCCAGCCTAATCGCTTCACTCGTTTCGATGACAGCTGTGGGAATTGTCTACCGATCAGCGTCCGCGCCTGCTCTTCGCTAATCTCCCACTCCGCATCCCATACATTCGTTCCTGACATGAATTGTCTGCCTCCTCGTCCCTTGAGTTATGTAGATACTTATATTCCTTTGGAGTTATGTATAACTTCATACTATATCTTGAAATGCTTCAGTTGGAATCTGCTTCAAAGCGAACAGAATCTTATGTCGCCAGTAAATATAGGAGGTTAGTTGATAATTATCAACTATCCACAACAAAGTTTAACATAGTCAAACAATAAAAAAAGAACACAAATCTATTTGTGTTCTTTTAAGAGATTATATCGTTTAGCCGAGCCGCCACTCTACTATACCTTCGTCAATACGATATGCCTTAAAGCCTTTTTGCTGGATTTTCTCGACCGCCTGCGTCGTGAATACACAGTAAGGCCCGCGACAGTACGTTGCCATTTCTGTATTTTCAGGTACCGTCTCCAGGTATTCATCAAGCTCCTCCATAGGTACAGAAATAGAACCTTCCACATGATCGGCTTCATACTCGTCTTTTGGACGAACATCCAGCACGAGGAAGTTGCCGTTGTTCATCCGCTGCAGTACCTCTTCTTTGGAGATCGTCTGGACAGTCTGGTAATTGTTTAGGATATCCTGCTTGATGCGTGGCACGTCCGGAAGCTGATTCTCGGACACTTTCCATAACGATTGCAAAAATTCCGCTACCTGCAGGTTTGCCAGGCAATAGATTACATAAGTTCCTTTTTTGGTAAAGCGTACAAGATTCGCATCCAGTAGAATCTGTAGATGTCGCGATACATTGGCGACGCTCATACCGGATTGATGAGCCAGCGCTTCGACTGCTTTGGGACCATTGGACAGCAGATTCAGGATCTCCAGCCGTCTCTCGCTGGATAGACATTTTCCGATACGTGCATATTGGAGAAATAATTGTTCTTTATAATGATCAGCAATTTGCTTGTTATCCATAGTAGTACTCACCCTTTATATTCAATGACTTAATTGAATTCTATAATATTTAAATGTGAAATTCAATAGAATGCTCTCTTTCACAAAACATGATAGACCAAATCATGATAAACCAAATCATGATAAACCAAACAAGCCGTCTCCCTTGGGAAACAGCCTGTCTCTACTATGAATAGTTCTCTACTGCATCTCTTGCAAATACCTCGTATCCGCAAAATAATGTATTTAGAAATCCAATATTTTTTTCTTTAGTGCATACTCTACCAACTCAGGACGGCTTTTGAGATTCAGCTTTTCCATTATCTTGGCTTTGTGCGCTTCTACTGTTTTAACGGAAATAAACAACTTTTCGGCGATTTCCTTATTGCCGTATCCTTTGGCGATCAGCGGCAGAATCTCCAGTTCCCGGCGGGAAAGCAGTTCATAGACATCCTCGCTGCCTGCACTGGTGTCATTTTTGACAAACTCGCGTACAAGTGAAGTAGCCAGCTTGGGATGAATGTAGGTGCCTCCCTCGTGAATCGTACGAATCGCGAGCAGTAGCTCTTCATCCGGCGCATTTTTGAGTACATAACCGGATGCTCCGTTACGCAGTACATGGAACAGATATTCTTCGTCATCATGCATGGTCAGGATCAATATACGGGTATCGGGGTAATCGTCCTTGATCTTGCCGGTAGCAATCAGTCCGCTCTCTCCCGGGGGCATACTGAGATCCATCAGGAGAATATCGGGCTGATGCTTGGCGACCATGGTGTACGCCTCGATCCCGTCTGCTGCCGTGCCGACCACTTCCATATCCGGCTGAAAATTCAGTATCATCGCAAATCCGCTCCGGACAATCGCATGATCATCCGCGATTACAATTTTCATCTATTCTATCTCCTCACTGCTCCTGCGGCTGGGGCTGTACGGGAATCTCCACGACAATCCGTGTTCCCCTGCCTGCCGCAGAAAATATATTCACATGTCCGCCGACCAGTTCGGCGCGTTCCTGCATCCCGTAGAGACCCAGACCGGTTCCTGTGGGTGCATCACCTGGATTGAATCCTGCCCCGTCGTCTTCGACAATCAGCTGCAGCAGATTATCATTGTCCTGCAAAGAGACATGAATCATATCGACCTGTGCATATTTGAGTGCATTCAGAATCGCTTCCTGACCGATCCGGTAGATGACAGTCTCCAGTTCATTACTGTAACGCCGCTGCTCCAGACCGGAATCGAATACAATGGTGAATCCGTAACTTTCATTAATCTTTTTGAAATGGGAGCGGAAAGCCGCTTCCAGTCCAAAATCATCCAGTGCAGCCGGGCGCAGCTCAACCGCCAGATTACGTATATCATCGAGCAGCCTTGTCATGGAAGCCTCGGTTTGTTTCATTTTTTTGAGCAGTTCTTCGTCTGCTGTCATGTACTTGAGCACGCGCAAATCTATCACGGCACTCATCAGTTCCTGAGCTACACTATCATGCAGTTCTCTGGATATGCGTTTGCGTTCATTCTCCTGTGCTTCGATCACATGCTTCATCATTTTGTTCTGATAGAACTTTTCCTGCGTCTTGAATTGACGGGTCAGATCCCGCAGCATGAACACATATACACCATTCTCCCGGTCAATCGTATGGTATGTAGCCGCGTAAGGGACCATCCCTTTGTCCTTGGTATCCAGATATACCTGAAAAGAAGAGAACTCTTCGGATTCCGGACTGGTAAAATAGCATGCCAGACACGTACGCAGCTCTGTATCGCTCATATATCCACGGCAGACGCCGCAGATCGCCTGGGCTTTACCCTGATAGAGCTGCTGCAGTACATCTTCATTCACGATCTGTTCGGCTGCCGGATTCATGGCCAGCACCTTGCCCTGACGATTAAAGAAAAACATGGCTTCCATACTGTTGTTATACAGCTTTTGCATCAATGTATCCAACTGTTCTGTATCTCCTGATTGATTCAATTCAGCAGAAACTCCTTTCCGTTCAGCTCGCCAATACCACGACGCGTCAATTCCAGCAATTGCTGTACGCTCTGGCGCGTGACACGCTGTTCATCACGGAATCCGCCCAGCAGCACACCCGCTACTCTCGTATCATTCCAGACCGGCACTGCCCCAATACTCGTCAGTTGCTCTGTTCGGATAATCGGATAATTGAACAATGCATCCTGCGGGACATCAGCATGAACCGACGAGAACATAAAGGGCTTGCCTGTTTTAAATACCATACCGGCTACCCCGCGCCCGCTCTGAAGCACAATGCCTCTGAACCGTTCATTCAGATTGCCGGAAGCATATTTCCACTTGATTACGTAGTGGTATTCGGCTGGTTCCACGAGCGCGAGCGCCATCAAATCATACCCACAGATCGCTCGGATCTGATCCAGCTCCAGCTGATAATCCACCTTGTTATTCATCGTATGGTCTCCTCATGGAACAGGGAAAGAAGGCAGCGCCCTCTCTCCTCAGCTCGATTTATGTCTTCTATACAGGATATAACTTCTGCCTACATAATTCAATGGAACACTCCACACATGCACCAGACGGGTAAATGGCCAGAATGCAAAAATCGCAAAACCGGTCAAGGCGTGGATTTTAAAAGAAACAGGTACATCCCGCATCAGCGCCGGATCCGGACTCAGCATAAACAGTCCGCGGAACCAGATCGAGATCGTCTCCCGGTAATCAAACTCCGGACGGGCAAAGTTGGTAAACAGTGTCGCATACAGACCCATAAAGACGATAAACAGTAGCAGCACGTTGACGATCAGATCAGATGCTGTACTCAGACGACGCACACTGCGAATCGTGAAGCGCCGCGCAGTCAGCAGGAACATCCCTGCCAGCGTCACTACGCCGAAGAATCCGCCGCCATACACTGCGCCCATATGATACAGATGCTCGCTTACTCCAAGTGAGTTCATCCAGGTCTTGGGAATTCCCAGACCTGCCACATGTCCGAGAATAACCGGGATTACACCCAGATGGAACAGCAGACTGCCGAGCATAAGTTGCTTTTTCTCAATAAATTCACTGGATTTGGCTGTCCAGCTGAACTGATCGGTCCGGTAACGGAATATATGTCCTACAATAAAAACGACGATACACATATAAGGGAATATTACCCACAAAAACTGCTCACTCATGTTCATGAGCTGGTGCCTCCTGTCTCACACAAGCTTTCAATGTCTCACGCAGTCCTTTGACCAGATGGTAATATGGACTGTTCAGCTTCTCCAGCGCCCGAACCAGATGGTATGTTCCATCTTCCAGAATGGCCAGCAGCATTTTGAAATTCTCTCCGGCACGCGGATCATGCTTCCACTCTGCCGCATACAGGAATTCGCACATCAGGGGCAGGAAGTCCGGCAGCTCGCCCTCGGGCATTTCCAGACCGAACATCTCATACAGAATTTTGAGCTTGGCCAGCATCTGACCGCGCTCCTTGGCTTCTTCGAATTTGAAATAGGTCATGTACAGTGCACAATCTTTTTGAAAATCAAAAGTCTCTGTGTACATCTCCTGAATCTGCTCCATGCTCAGATTATGCATGAGCTCCCAGTACCGGTGCGCATGTTCGCGCCCCGGATGGTTTTCTTCAAAAGACTCGGCCAGCAGATCCGGATGAAAATCCAGCTTCTCCGGATACATCAGCTGACGGGCAAAAAAGTGAAAAGAAGGTTTATACGTATATAACTGCATCAGATCAATCACGCCAGATCCCCCCGTAGAAGTTCTCGTCATGAACCGGACGACCATCTTTGTCGACCTGATTCGTACTCATGGAATCAATCGCGCTGCAGCCATTACAGCCGCTGCCCATGCTGGTATTGCCCATCATATCGCTGTAACCGGCTAGACCCTGTGCACGGTAAGGGTCCATATGGCCTTCTTTGTGCGAAGTCGGGATAACGAAACGGTCTTCATACTTGGCAATCGCCAGCAAACGATACATCTGCTCGATCTGACGTACAGTCAATCCGACCCGCTCCAGACGGCTCTCATCGAATTCCTGATTGGTAGACTTGGCACGCATGTAAGCACGCATCATCGCCATACGCTGCAGGGATTCTTTTACTGTAACGGTGTCTCCTGCTGTCAGCATATTCGCCAGATACTGGATAGGTGTACGCATCTCTTCGATCGCCGGGAAAATCATATCCGGATTCTCGATGGAGTCTTTGCCTTCAAAATAGTTCATGATCGGGCTCAGTGGTGGTACATACCAGACCATTGGCATTGTGCGGTATTCCGGATGCAGCGGGAATGCCAGTTTGTATTCAATCGCCAGTTTGTATACCGGTGAGTTTTTCGCTGCTTCGATCCAGTCTTCGGTAATACCATCCTTGCGAGCCTGGGCAATAATAGCCGGGTCGTTCGGATCGAGGAACAGATCACACTGGGCTTTGTACAGATCCTGTTCATTTTCCAGGGAAGCTGCTTCGCTGACACGATCCGCATCATACAGCAGTACACCCAGATAACGAATACGGCCGGTACAGGTCTCCGAGCAGACCGTTGGCAGTCCGGCTTCTACACGTGGGAAGCAGAACGTGCATTTCTCGGCTTTGTTGGTCTGCCAGTTGAAGTATACTTTTTTGTAAGGGCAGCCGGTCATGCAGTAACGCCAGCCGCGGCAGGCTTCCTGATCAACCAGTACAATTCCGTCTTCATCCCGTTTGTACATCGCTCCTGATGGACAGGACGCGACGCAGCTCGGATTCAGACAGTGTTCGCACAGACGTGGCAGATAGACCATGAATGACTTTTCAAAGTTGAACTTGATCTCTTCTTCAATCTTCTCGATATTGGGATCGAGCGGGCCGGTAATATGCGCTCCGGCCAGATCATCTTCCCAGTTGGGACCCCAGTTCAAATCCATTTTTTCGCCGGTAACTGCCGAATGCGGACGGGCAACCGGTGAATGTTTTTGATCCTTGGCATTGGTGAGATTCTCGTAGTTATATGTCCATGGCTCATAATAATCGCGCATCTCGGGCATATCCGGATTATAAAAGATTTTACCGAGTGCGACTTTGGACAGCTTGCTGCCGGACTTGAGTTCCAGCTTGCCCTTGCGCAGCTGCCAACCACCGCGATAGATCTCCTGATCTTCCCAACGCTTCGGATAACCGATACCCGGCTTGGTCTCTACATTGTTGAACCACATATATTCTGCACCTTTGCGGTTGGTCCAGGTTGTTTTACAGGTCACGCTGCACGTGTGGCAGCCGATACATTTATCCAGGTTCATTACCATGGCGACTTGCGCTTTAATCTTCAAGCCAGTTAACCTCCTTCATTTTGCGGACAGCTACGTACACATCGCGCTGATTACCGATCGGGCCGTAGTAGTTAAATCCGTAACTGAGCTGTGCATAACCTCCGACCATCTGTGTCGGTTTCATATGAATGCGTGTCGGTGCGTTATGACTGCCGCCGCGCGTATCCGTAATTTCCGATCCCGGTACGTTAATATGCTTGTCCTGCGCATGATACATGAACATGGTGCCACGCGGCATCCGGTGACTGACTACAGCGCGTGCGGTTACGACACCATTACGGTTATATACTTCCAGCCAGTCGTTATCGTTCAGATCATGGGCAGCTGCATCTTCATTGTTTATCCATACCGTTGGACCACCGCGGAACAGAGTCAGCATATGCTGGTTATCCTGGTAGGTGGAGTGAATATTCCATTTACCATGCGGTGTCAGATAGCGCAGTACCAGTGCATCCTGTCCACCACGAACTTCCTTGTCGCGAGGACCGAATACCATCGGCGGAAGGGTCGGCTTGTAGACCGGCATGGCTTCGCCAAACTGCTGGAAAATCTCATGATCGATATAGAAATGCTGACGTCCGGTCAGTGTACGGAAAGGCACCAGACGTTCAATATTGGTTGTAAATGGTGAATACCGGCGTCCTTGCTTGTTCGAACCGCTGAATACCGGTGTCGGAATAACTTCACGCGGCTGGGCGGTAATGCTCTGGAACGTAATCTTCTCGGCAGCCCGGTCGGCGGAGATGTCTCGCAGCTCTACACCTGAATCCAGTTCGGCTTGAGCGTAGGCTTTCTGGGAGACGCGTCCATTAGTAGCAGAGGACAGATGCAATATGGTATCTGCTACCTGCCGGGCGGTCTGTAGCTTAGGCAGTCCGTCCTTGACGGTCTCATCATAGTAGACACCGTTTAGACGCTTCAATTCTTCATATTCCTCGGCTACCGAGAAGCTGACTCCATGTGCTCCGGTCTTGCCGATCGCCAGATTCGGTCCGAGTGATACGTATTTATCATGAATCTTGGTGTAATCACGTTCTACAATACTGAAGCTTGGCATTGTCTTGCCTGGCTGGGCAGCTACTTCGCCTTTGGCCCAGTCTTTGACCATTCCCATTGGTTGTGAAATTTCTCCCATGGAATCATGACCGAGCGGTGCTGTTACCAGATCTTTGTATACCCCTGGCAAATGTGTTTTGGCCATATCGGAGAATGTCTCTGCCAGTCCGCGATAAATGTCCCAGTCGGATCTGGATTCCCATAGTGGATTAACCGCCGGATTGAACGGATGCACAAACGGGTGCATATCAGTGGAAGACAAATCGGTCTTCTCGTACCAGGTCGCTGCTGGCAGTACGATATCCGCATAGAGCGGTGTAGTCGTCATCCGGAAGTCCAGTGCTACCATCAGATCTAGCTTGCCCTGTACATCTTCACGCCATACGATCTCTTCCGGCTTGTCTTCTTCATTAGGTGTAGCCAGCAGATCATCGGATGCGCCGAGCAGATGCTTCATAAAGTACTCCTGGCCTTTGGCAGAACTGGAGATCAGATTGGAACGCCAGATAAACAGCGAACGCGGGAAGTTCTCCGGTGCATCCGGATCTTCTACAGCAAAACGTGTCTGACGTGAAGTAATCTGCTCCACCGAACGCTTGATAATTTCTTCATTGGTCTTCAGACCTTCCTGTGCCGCCTCTTCCGCGAACAGCAGGCTGTTTTTGTTAAACTGCGGATAGGATGGGAGCCAGCCCAGACGTGCAGCGAGTACATTATAATCCGCTGGATGCTGATAATTGACTTCTCCACCTACCGGTGATTTGAGTGAATCTACACCGCTCTCTTCATACTTCCACTGATCGGTGGCAAAGTAGAAGAACGACGTCGCATTCTGCAGACGTGCCGGACCCTGCCAGTCTTTGGCAAAAGCAACCGTGGACCATCCTTCGATCGGACGACATTTCTCCTGACCGACATAATGCGCCCAGCCGCCGCCGTTCACACCCTGTGAAGCAGTCAGTACAACCAGATTCAGAATAGCCCGGTAAATCGTATCACTGTTAAACCAGTGATTGATGCCGGCGCCCATGATGATCATCGAACGACCACCAGTATCAATTGAATTCTGGGCGAATTCACGGGCGATCTGTACAACAACCGACGCTTTGACACTTGTAATTTTCTCCTGCCAGGCTGGTGTATAATACGAGCTCGCATCATCGTAGCCACGTGCATTGTATTCACTGTCTGTGCGAGCTACACCATACTGACTCATCATCAGATCATAGACGGTGGCAATATAGCGCTCTGTTCCATCAGCCAGTGTAATTTTCTGTGCCGGAATCACGCGTTTAAAAATTCCGTTCCCACTATTATCAAAGTAAGGGAATACCACTTCGAGCCACTCGGCATCCGGTCCTTCTACACTGAGAGCAGGTTCAATGACCGTTCCATCTTCACGTTCCAGAATCAGATTCCATTTGGCATCCTTTTCCCAGCGCTGTCCCATCGTTCCGTTCGGTACGATCAGTTCGCCAGCGGTCTGGTCATAAATCACCGGCTTCCAGTCAGCGTGCTCGGAAATATTGCCCAGATCACTGGCACGCAGGAAACGGCCTCCTTTGAGAGAGTCTTCATGAGGGTCCAACAGGATCATGAACGGCATATCGGTATACTGCTTGGCATAGTTCATGAACATCGGTTCCTGACGCTGCTGGTAAAATTCATCCAGAATGACATGCGTCATGGCCTGTGCGAGTGCAGCATCCGTTCCCGGATGAGGAGCCAGCCAGTTATCGGCAAACTTCACGTTCTCCGCCAGGTCGGGTGCGACCGAGACGACTTTGGTTCCTTTATAACGAACTTCGGTCATAAAGTGGGCATCCGGTGTACGGGTCAGCGGTACGTTCGACCCCCACATCATCAGATAGCCGGCATTGTACCAGTCCGAAGATTCCGGTACATCTGTCTGTTCACCCCAGATTTGCGGAGAAGCTGGCGGCAGATCCGCATACCAGTCATAGAAGCTGAGCATTTGTCCGCCCAGCAGCGAGATAAACCGCGCTCCCGACGCGTAACTGATCATCGACATAGCCGGAATCGGTGTAAAGCCAGCGATACGATCCGGTCCATATTTACGGATCGTATAAATCAGCTGTGCAGAGATCAGATACATCGCATCTTCCCAGCTAACACGTACATGACCGCCTTTACCGCGCGCTTTTTTGTAAATGTCGGCTTTGGCGGGATCTTCTACAATACTTGCCCAGGCATCAACCGGATTGGTGTGCTCTGCCAGGGCGGCCTGCCAGAGACGAACCAGCTTGCCGCGCATATAAGGATATTTGATACGCAGCGGACTGTATTCATACCAGGAAAATGTAGCGCCACGCGGACATCCGCGAGGTTCAAATTCCGGCATATCCGCACCACAGGATGGATAATCGATCTGCTGATTTTCCCAGGTGATAATTCCATTTTTCACAAATACTTTCCAGCTGCAGGAGCCGGTACAGTTGACGCCGTGTGTTGTTCGCACGACTTTATCATGAGACCAGCGCTGCCGGTACATATTTTCCCACTCGCGGTTTTTCTCTTCCAGAACGGACCAGTTATTCGAGTAGCTCTCAATCGGCTTGAAAAAATTCAGCTTATATTTACGTTTCATGAATGTTGAACACTCCTTATTTGTTATACAGAACGGACAGCGGAATCCGGCTGTATAATCATTCGGTCTTTTTATTATGGAATTGATTGTCTGTCATGCCCATTAGGGAATCCCCTTTGTATGTTCGGGAATGTCCTTATACATCGAAATACATTGAAAATTACCAATGGATAATCTACTTTTGCATCAGAATAGATGGTAAATTATAGGTGGTTATGAACGTTAACGATGGAAAAGCAATACGGGTAGCTTTTAAAAAGATATCTCCCTTTTATATGCCTACCTTGTACGAATGCAGAGCTATACCACAATACACATATATGAATATCTGTTCATTTCCATCGTCAACTTCAAAATTTGATCCAGAAGGGAGATCTGTAAGCGTTATCTTTTTTAAAAGGAAATGCTGGCGATGATCTGTCTCACATGTACCTTATCCTCTTTATTAAAGGAGAAATGACTAATGTTGATGAAAAGATGGTTATGTGTATGTATTGCTCTGGTGATGATGCTGAGTTTTATTCCTGCTGTTCATGCCCAACAGGTTCAAAAAGAGGTGACTCCCGCTCTAATGGGCGAGTTGGATGGTACTTTATCACTTCATGGCTCTACAGATGTAGCTTATACCAATAAAATCGGATCAACTGGGAATACTAATCTGTCTCTATATCTTCCTCTCGCCGATAACGAGAAGATGATTGTATCTTATGAGTTTTACGACTATAACAAGAAAAAGTGGGAACCGCGTGATGTAAGAATTGTGCATGGTCCGGCCAGTGGATTTTTCGGAACCCTGGAATCCGAATTCGAGCAAGGGGATTTTAGAGTCGCTGTCAGTACCACCAGTGAAAATCCTAAATCGGCATTCTACCATGCTGAATTTGTTGCTTGGTAATATAAATTAGCAGATTAAAATAAAGCAAAAGTCAGCGCAAGCGGAGATTTATCCGTTCATGCTGGCTTTTGCTTCGTTTCGTTTTGATCATGCAGCTGAATTATGTACTTTATTTTAGTAAGCTTGAAATAGATCAGGATGACTGTTCTCCAATTGTCCAATATAACTATCTATCGATTATTCAATTCAAATCTTTAGGATTATATACTTAATTATTCACATAATAAATCATTGATATGTGCAAACCATTTCACTAATTATTCTCGGACTTTGATTCCCAGCAACCGTATACTATTTTCATTTTATTGAACTTATACTCGTTAATATTATATCTTCCTTTATTCTTTAATAAGGATCTTCATCAAAATATCAGTATATAAAATAGAATCATATATCCACATTCACTTCTTCCTTCTGTTATTAATATCTGATTTAATACGATTTAAATCGTGCTATTTCGCTATTTTATTTTTCCTGATTTACCATTAGATACATAGCTATTTAGAAGTAGTATTATTATATTGATTTACATAGTTTAGTATCTTTCTCTGAAGTAATTTCCATCCAGATCTTTATATATCTTCCTTATTCCAATTTTGTAAGCGTTATCTTATAATGAGTTGCGTAAACGTTTGCACAACATTATATCAAGGAGGATTGATTTATTTGTTACCTGGTAAAATGAAGTTCAAAAAGTGGGCATCTCTTTTGTTTGCGATGCTGCTGCTCGTCTCGCTGCTATCTGCTGTCGGTGGTTCCACAACAAATGCGGCAGATAATTCAGTTACCGTGTATTACAAAAAGGGCTTTGCCACTCCGTACATACATTATCGTCAGGCTGACGGTAACTGGACGGCAGCACCTGGAGTGAAGATGAGCGATGCCGAGATTAGCGGCTATGCCAAAACAACGATTAACATTGGTACGTATTCCCAATTGGAAGCGGTATTCAATAACGGTACCGGAACATGGGATAATAACGGTTCCAAAAATTATTTCTTCAACACTGGTACTTCCACTTATGTGCCAGGCGCTAACAGTGCTCCGGGTACTATTACTGCCGGTGCACCAGGCGGTACGGTAACACCTCCACCAACTGATCCGACGACACCACCGCCAGCAGACAATTTTGGACCGGTGGACTGGAGCAAGCGCAGTATCTACTTTATCATGACGGATCGCTTTGATAATGGCGATACAAGCAATGATAACTACGGTGGCTTCAACTCCAACAAAAGCCAGCCGATTCAGTGGCATGGCGGCGACTTCCAAGGGATTATCAACCGCCTGGACTATATCAAAAACATGGGCTTCACTGCGATCTGGATCACTCCAGTAACGATGCAAAAAAGCGTAGCTGCTTATCATGGTTATCACACATATGACTTCTACTCTGTAGACGGTCATCTGGGTAACATGGCCAAATTCCAGGAACTTGTCAAAACAGCTCACAGCAAAAACATCGCTGTTATGCTGGATGTCGTGGTTAACCATACCGGTGATTTCCTGCCAGGCAATGGCACAGCCAAAGCACCATTCGACAAACCGGACTGGTATCACAATGCCGGTGAAATCACTCAAAATGACTATAATTCCAATAATCAATCCCGTATCGAGAATGGTGATGTAGCCAGTCTCGACGATCTGAAGCAGGAGAATCCGGCAGTTGCAACTGAGCTGAAAAATTGGGGCAAATGGATTATCCAACAATCCAATGTAGACGGCTTGCGTGTCGATACCGCCAAGCATGTACCAAAATGGTTCCTGAAAGATTTTGATACTGCGGTTAATACATTCACTATTGGTGAAATATTCCATGGTGATCCTGTCTATGTAGGCGACTACAGTAACTATCTGGATGCGGTACTGGACTTCCCAATGTATTACACAATGCGTGATGTATTTGCCAAAGATGGCTCCATGAATCTGATCAAAGAACGCTACACTCAGGATTCACGTTACAAAAATCCTAATCTGAATGGCACATTCTTGGATAACCATGATGTGAAGCGTTTTCTGAATGAAGCAACCGGCAAACCGGGCGCCAGTTCCGACAAATGGCCTCAGCTCAAGGCTGCTCTTGGCTTCCTGCTGACCTCACGTGGTATTCCGATTGTGTATCAAGGTACCGAACAAGGCTTCAATGGTGGTGACGATCCAGCCAACCGTGAAGATATGAAGTTTGATACCAACAATGAACTGTACAAATATATTGCTAAAGTCAACGCAATCCGCAACAGCCACCCGGCTCTGCAAAACGGTTCGCAAAAAGAAAAATGGGTCGACAATACATTCTACGCCTATCAACGCTCCAGTGGTACCGATGAAGTGGTTGTGCTGATCAACAACTCATGGGGCAATGAAACACGCACGATTCCGAACCTGGATAACTTCGGCAATGGAACTGTACTGAAAAATCAGATGGGTACCGATTCTGTAACCGTTAATGGTGGTTCTATCAATGTAACGTTGGGACCAAAAGAAGTAAAAATCCTGACGAAGTAAAATGTTCGAAACCTGAACAACGACAGACTACAAAAGCGGCAGACCTTGTAACCAAGGCTCTGTCGCTTTTTATTGGAGCATTTTATATAGTTTTGAGTACTTCCCTTCACCTACTGATCAGTAGGATTGCAGAACGGCGCCATGCTGCCTGATGGAGTCTATGAATCCATATGAATCTCGGCAAATTGCTCTGCAGTCGCATACCCATAGATCCAGTAATCATTGCCTTTTTTGACATAGGGGATGCGTTCTTCCCTCAGTAGTGTAACAAATTCCTGCTCTATATCAAGCAGAAGCGGCTCAACCAGACGTCCCTGATACTCGAGACGTCTGGGTTTGATACGCAGCCACTCGATAGCAAAAGCCGGATTTTGCAAGGGGGTAAACCGAGCATCATCCGACATATCTCCAATAGCGGCATGCCAGTCTCCATTATAATTTACATCCTGTTCAAAATACTCCGGGTATGGCAGTTCCTCCAACACATCCTTCATCTGAAAAGGTGGAGCAAAAGGCAAACGTTTGTAAATCCCCTGCAGCAGCCGGTTCCAACGCGTATCGTTAAGAACCGAAGTCAAGCCCCGGCGTTCGACTTCTTTTTGGACTTTTATCTTGTATTTGTCGTATTCCATTGGTCTAATATCTCCTGTCCTGATATCCTTATCCCCCTATTATAGCATCGCATGGTATAATGGTGGATCAGTCACACGTATAGTTGAAACTACAGGAGGCACCACAGCATGATTACCGATCCATATACACCGGAGATTGTCCAAGAGACGATCCGGTTTACAGAACTTTATACACGAATGGCCAGACAACTATTCGAGTCGCTGTTGACAGCAGAATGCAATCAGAACATGTCTATAGAACAAAAAGTTTCCCGTTTCGAAAATGTTATTGAACAAGATGACCTGAAGCCAATCTGGTATAAAGGCCAGTACTGGAATATCGATCCCCATGGAGAACACTGTCTTTTCAAAAGTGATAGCGGTCTGCCTATTGAAGTACGCATTCATGATAATAGCTGGATCGACGCAGGATTTTTCAGTCACTTTTTGCAGCATCTTCCGGCAGCACAGGTGCTGGTACGTCGTCTCAAACCGGCTGATTTCCACTCGGTCATTCAGCTTTTTGAATATATGACTACACAGAATCTGTTGATCCAGCTCGATGGTACCAATTTCAAGTTGCAGCCGATCCAGTAGACTGTAACGAACCGCCAAGCTACATCCATTCAACCCAGATGCAGCAAGATCCATAGATTTCCTTTTGCAAAGCTTGGCCTTTATATCTCATTATGTGCAGCAGCGATCAGATGATACGGACGATACTCCTGAATAGACAGCTCAATCAGCAGACGGGAGAGCAGCGTATCATCAATAATCGCTTTGCGCTTGGCTTTTAGAATAATCTGCTCCATATCCGCGTAGCTGCATCCCTCCATCTTTTGGCTTGCCCAGTCATGCAGTCCTGACTCGCATGGAAATTCATCACATAACCGGCGAATATACTCCAGCCGCAGCTCAGCCGCTGGATTGCCATACACCATCTTGGTATCAAATCTCCGCCAGATCGCATTATCCAGTTCGGTCTCCAGATTGGTGGCTGCAATAAAAATACAATGTTCCGGGAATTCATCGAGACATTGCAGCAGTGTATTCACTACACGTGCCATTTCTTTGACCTCGTCATTATTATCCCGTGTACGGGCGACCGCATCGAATTCATCCATAAATAGCACACAGGGCTCCAGACGCGCATATTCAAAAATTCTGCGTACATTGCTGCCTGTCTCACCGAGATGCGCATGAATCAATGCATCCAGACGGACGGTAACAAGAGGCAGCTCCAACTGATGCGCCAGATGAAAGGCTGTCAATGTCTTGCCTGTTCCTGGCGGACCGAACATCATGATCTTGTTGGGTACAGGTACATCATGGATCACAAATTTGTCTTTCATATCGATAATTTTCAGAAATTCGCTGGTGATCATCTTGTTCTCGGGTGACAGCACAATATGCCTGGCACGGTGTCCGCATTCCTTGACACTATAGACCGAAGCCATCTCAATACCTTTGGTTAGCGGCATTTTGCCATAATTACGTCTATTCTTGCTCATAGGGGGTTAAGCACTCCTTATCATGTATAGGGATAGTGATTGGTTTGTAAAAGTAGCCGGATTATCTATATGCGGTGAAGTCAGACTATCTAAATGAAGGAAGTGGATCATTCAGATTGCGCCAGCTGGAATTCATCTCTTCCGGTGTAAGCAGTACTTCATCCAGACTCCGTTCAATCGCTGCGCGATCCATCTCCACTCCGATAAATACAAGCTTGGTTACACGGTCTCCCCACTGCTCATCCCAATCGGGCGTTCTGGGCACTTCTCCGTTAAAGTGTACATCCAACTCCTCCTGACTGAGTGCCGCTACCCACAATCCTGCCGGTGACAATTGTTTGGAAGTGCCCGCATGACTGAAACTGATCGCCATATGATTACGCGTTGCCAGCCAGATCAGCCCTTTGGAGCGAACGATCGTATTCGGATAATGAGTCACCCAATGAAGTAACCGTTCTGGATGAAAAGGAATTTTGCGGCGATATACAAAAGAGCTGATTCCATATTCTTCGGTCTCCGGGGTATGTTGTTCTTTGAGCAATTCCTGAATCCAGCCCGCCGATTGGCTCGCCTTTTCGAAATCAAAACGTCCGGTATTCAAAATATCTACCGGATTCACCTGTCCATATGTGGAGTGAATCAACCGGGCATCCGGCTGCAGGGCACGGAGTGCCTTTTCCAGACGTTCCAGTTCGGCTGCACTGACCAGATCGACTTTGTTGATGATTAGGCACATCACAGAATTCCACCTGATCAGTCAACAGATGTACGATGCCGCGTGTGTCTTCTTCACCTGCTGCCTGCCCACGATCAAGTAGGGTCTCGCGTGAATAATAATCCTGCCAGAACTGCGGTGCATCGACAACCGTGACCATTGTATCCAGTCGGGTCAATCGAGTCAGATCAATCCCATTCTCCTCATCCACATAAGTAAAGGTCTGTGCGACAGGCACCGGCTCACCGATCCCGGTTGATTCGATCAGGATGTAATCAAATCGCTTTTCCCTGGCAAGCTTCTCAACTTCCACAAGCAGATCTTCACGTAGAGTACAGCAGATGCAGCCATTGGACATCTCGACCAGCTTCTCGTCGGTACGTGACAATCCGCCCCCCTCCCGAATCAGATCGGCATCGATATTCACTTCACCCAGATCATTAACGATTACAGCAACCCGCAGCCCTTCCCGGTTATTGAGCACATGATTCATAATTGTCGTCTTGCCTGCACCCAGATAACCGCTAAGTACGGTTACCGGAATCCGCTCATCTACGTTGTTTTCTATGTTCATAGTTGTCATATTATCGACCACCTTTATACGTAATTATTACGATTATAGATCGTGATCTAAAAAGCTTTTTTGTAAAACGATGCTGATCTACTGTTGAACCTGTACCGGCCATGGCAGTGGGTTGGTAAATGTGCTCCAGTCCTGCTCCAGCTCTTCGTCATTTAACAGACATTCATCCAGCTCTGTCTCCAGTTCCATCCGGTTCATATCAATCCCGATCATGACCAGCTCAGTTAATCGATCTCCCCAACGTTCATCCCAGCGCTCGCGTACATCCGGCTCTTCTGCCAGAATAGTCTGCTGTTCCTCTAAAGGGAGTGCAGCAACCCATTGACCTGCTGGCCCAAACTGTATGGATGGTCCTGCCTGACTCAGACTGGCGGCGAGGTCTCCTTCGGCAGCGAGCCAGACCAGACCTTTGGCACGTACGACCTGTTCCGGCCAGTAGCTCATATATTCAGCGAGACGCTCCGGATGAAAAGGAGCACGCCGACGATAGACAAAGGAACTGATTCCATACTCTTCGGTCTCCGGTGTATGCTCTTCCAGCTCCAATTCACGAATCCAGCCTGCTGATTGACTTGTTTTCTCAAAATCGAACAACCCGGTGTTTAGAATAGCTGACGGATTAACCTGTCCATTTGTTGTGCGAATAATACGTGCTGTCGGCTGCAGCTGGCGAATAACCTGTTCCAATTGCTCCAGCTCCTGCGGATCTACAAGATCGCACTTGTTCAACAGCAGTACATCACAAGTCTCAATCTGGTCGATCAGCAGATCGACAACATCACGGGTATCTTCGTTATCTGTCGCCTGGTTACGATCCAATAATGTCTCTCCGGATTCATAATCATGCCAGAAACGGTTGGCATCTACGACAGTTACCATGCAGTCCAGCCGCGCCAGCTCGGTCAGGTCAATCCCCAGTTCTTCATTGGCATACGTAAATGTCTGCGCAACCGGTACAGGTTCACTAATACCTGTCGATTCAATCAAAATATAATCAAATCGTCCTTCCAGCGCCAGCTTCTGCACTTCCTGCAGCAGATCGTCACGCAGAGTACAGCAGATACAGCCGTTGGACATTTCGACCAGTTTTTCTTCGGTACGCGATAATGTTCCCTGTTCCTTGACGAGTGTTGCATCAATATTAATCTCGCTCATATCGTTTACAATAACGGCTACTTTTAGTCCCTGACGGTTATTCAGCACGTGATTCAACACTGTGGTCTTGCCTGCACCGAGATAGCCGCTGAGTACTGTTACTGGTAATTGTTTTATAGTCATGTTGATTCTCCTTGGATTTTTGATGAATTCGATACATGTAGAATTGCATTCCATTTTACTTGTAGTATGACTGTTGTCATGAGTGTCCATTGTAGTTCTTTTACATCCCTGCTTATTTTCACATTTTTTAATAGTAATTATTACGATTAACTTGTAACAATATATGATTGTTTTATATATTTGTCAACTATCCAATCCTTTGAGGCTACTACATACTTATAAAACAAAACTGACTAACGTTATAAAATAATAAAGAAAAAAGCCTTAATCTGCTCGTTATTTAGTTATAACGAATAGTTAGGCTATTTCATTTTTATTTTATTATACGCATTCTTTTCTATTTAAAAGACTCCCTACTTAACATCTAGCAACAGAATAAGCTCACGCAGTTTCATCCGTATTCGCTCCAATGTAATCATCGTTTTGTATATCTTCGGATACCCTGAAAGATCATATTTCTCCAAAAATCTATACTGCGGATAGCGATCATAAAACGACTTGTCCAGCCACATTTTGTACGTATACCGCTCCAGTGCATCACCCAATCGCTCCATTGTCCGGCGACTCGCCAGCCCAACGATAAGCGACTCATAGGTGTCAAAGTCCGCGTTAATGATATCGTTAGCTGCATACCGCCGGAATTCTTCGGCAAATTCCTCTTGAAGCCAGTTCCATTCCTCGTACAATGCCATTGTCTCATATTCCTCTATATACAAACGCTGAATCTCTGCCAGTACATTCTCTTTACTCATCTTTAATCACCTGGTCATTCATGACCTGATACGAATTATTTTTCTTTTTCCATCCTCTTACAAAGTTCGGCATTACATTCAATAATAGAGATTTCTACTCTAACCATGCTGACATCCCTCTCCAAATATCTTGCCAGCCTACTCTTCTTCCGTCAAACACAACTCGATAAATGCAAACCAACTCTCTGCTTCGACAGAACGATTCTCCCAGTCATGCCAGTAATACAGCACCTGTCCATACGTGCCTCCGATATCCGGATCGGTATCGAGACAGAGATAATCTCCTGCTCCATTGGTTGCTAATGGAATCCAGGCGGGACTCCATAGGGTCGGCTTGATTCCCGGTCCGTTATCTACCTCCATTTCATCCTGATCCACCTCTTCATTTAGAAACTGCCACTGCTCCAGGATCGAATCAAGCGACAACAAAGTCAGATTACGTACCAAA
Source organism: Paenibacillus dauci (assembly GCF_000971985.1). GTDB lineage: Bacteria > Bacillota > Bacilli > Paenibacillales > Paenibacillaceae > Saccharibacillus > Saccharibacillus dauci. Next base: position 377,940 of record NZ_LAQQ01000001.1, read on the forward strand.
GGAATAACGCCAATCTCATCCCGCTGTCCGCCATACACCTGATAGAATGCCTTCAGTTCCGCGGGAATCTCTGCCTTGATACTTTCTGCGAGTCGACTCCAATCCTGTCCCTCCACTCCAGGCAAAAGCTGTAGCTTTTCTTCTGTACTACTTTCTCTCGCGATTGCCAATGTGATAAGTTTCTGCCATAACTGTGCTGCCTGTGTCATATGGATAGTTGAACTCCTTTCTTAACTGCGAAAATAATGTTGATATTATGGACAATAGAAATTATAATTTCTTTTTTCATGACTTTGATTTTTCTGTTATGAATTTTTCATGTATTGAAATTTTAAATTTAGATAAATAAAGTTGTCACCAAAAGCTTCTCCTCAACACCAACGAGAGGTTTATTTTTCAATTAGCTTCGTTACGCGATTTTGTTGATTTCCAGTTATCGTACCGATAAGAGATAATTTCACTGATCTTTTGGTAATTGTCTACATTATCTTGAACATGATACTCACTGGGCAAATTCTCTGCCAATACGTAAGCATAATCCAGAAAGTAATTTTCTTCCTTGTCTGCATCTGTATAATACTTCGCAAAAGCGTTGCCTTCTTCTGTTAGATCTCGCGAATTAAAAGTCCCGCCTATATTTCTCTCGTAGAACTGGGCACCAGACATTTTACCTTGTCTGACTAGTAGCAGGTCTTCCTCATGTATTGCTTCAACTTTTTCATCTATCATTTTATGTTCAATAAACCAGCCGATCAGCATTCCAAACGGTATAAATCCCTGGAATTGGTCTAACTCTTCTGGAAATTCACCGTCATAATGCCATTTGGCTTTGTCATATGTATGTGGCTTCATCCGATTATTAATAGGGGTGGAGTGATTTTTGTCATCAAAATTATTCATAGTTAATAGAGCTCCTTTATAATATATAATTATTTTACCTTTTATTCATTGATTCAGCACTGGATTTTGAAACCGTATCATTTTCAGCTTTTCCGTAGAATATATCATGTAGTACAGCTATGTTAAAATGTCTATATTGCATCCACTTTAGGACTAAAATGAATATTAAATAGAACTAAAATAAACAGCAAAAAGGTGATATTATCCGACACACTATGCAATCATGGATCGTCCAAACCCTGGTCTTTATAGCACTATTACAGATTTTCTACTACATACTGCGCGACTTGATCTTTGCGCATATTGATTTACCTGTCCGTATTGAAAATGTGGTTCAGCTGGTAGCGATCGCGTTCATTGTGATCCTTTCTCTGGTGCTGACCGTGATGCTTACCAAAAACAATGAATACAAAGCATAAGCCAATTCATTTAGGTAAAAAGGAGCATAGCGCTATCATAGCGTTATGCTCCTTTTTGCTTCATCTTCTATGTTTATTTCAGGTTTTCTACATTTCTTACTCTTTTCCTAATTGTATGTTCAACTGCTCTGTTTTACTTCAAATTATCCTACTTTATCTCATTTACTTGCTTGTACTTCATTCATACGTCTTTACTCCCACGCTGTTACAATCTCGCGTTTGCGTTCTTCCAGCAGCTGCTCTTTGTCATCCCGGTAGAACAGATTATATGTGTCAAATGGAATAATACGTCCATCCGGGTGTACGATATGCACGCAGGACTTTTTCACCGATCGGACATCAAAATTATATGCATCCAGGAACTGCATAATGATCACGCGGAATACATTATCGTAGTTAATCTGCTTGGGTACCGCCGCCAGCGGCAGGCAGCAGAGCAGGCTTTTCAGCGACAATGCCGAAGATATCGGCGAATGACCTGTTGATAGCAGTTCAAATAGCTTGCCACGGATCACCGGGTCATTCTCGAATACAATGGTATTGCTGTCTCCCTCCAGCAGTACTTCCGGCTCGATCATGCGTGTCAACGGCAGTACCTGCTTGCCCAGCTTCAGCGCATAGCCCATTGCCAGACAGTCGGGATGACAAGGCACCGGCAAAATATCATTTTCATTGAATACGCCCGACTGATCAATAATCATCTGGCGTACTTCGCTGACGGTCAAACGATCTGTTGACGGATCATAGCCTTCCAGGCGACCGGCAGCCTGAATAGGCTGAATAGTGACACCGCGCACAGCACGCTGTTTTAATCCATACTGGATAATTTTGCCGATCTCGTGATCATTCAGCCCTTTTTTGAGGGTAACGACCAGTGTAGTCGACAGATTGAATTCATTCAGATGACGAATTGCATCCTCGCGAATCCGCCGTACATCTGCACCGCGCAGTTCCTTGAGTACCGATGCTTCGAAGCTGTCAAACTGCAAATAGATCTCGAACCCCGGCATATAACTCGCCAGTCGTCTGGTGAATTCACGATCCTGGGCTATCCGGACACCATTGGTGTTCAGCATAATATGCTTGATGGGACGGCTTTTGCACATCTCCAGAATCTCGAAAAAGTCTGGGTGGGTCGTCGGCTCTCCGCCACTGATCTGGACAATATCCGGTTCTCCTTCATTCTCCACAATCCGGTCCAGCATAAATGCAATCTGTTCCAGCGAGCGATACGACGTACGATGCGGTGAAGATTCGGCAAAACAAATCGGACACTTCATATTACAATGATCCGTAATCTCCAGCAGGGTCAGGCAGCTATGCTGCTCATGATCCGGACAGAGTCCACAGTCATAAGGACAACCATATTTGATAGGAGTATTCCAGATCTGCGGCATTTCGGATGGTTTGACGAATTCGCGGGTACGATGGTAATACTCTACATCGGTCGAGATCAGTACCTTTTCCGGTCCATGCACCAGGCAGCGTTTGACCATATATATGCGGCCATTTTCTTCAATGATCTTGGCTTCTGCTTTGCGATAGCATGTCGAACAGATACTATTCGTCAATTCATGATAGAGATAAGGACGATTTTTGGGCATTGGATTGCTCCTTTTGTCTGAATAAAATATGTAGGAATAAGCGATATAACAACTTTCATCTGCTTGCCTGTCTTTGTAGTATTATCCTTGGTAATCCGCAGTTACTGCGGTTCGCTGCTGGGGTCCTTTGCCAAACAGAAGCCACCCATAATAGAGTAGTCCCGCCAGGCAGGCGAGCTGAATATTATTCAGTCCAAGGTAAGGATGCAGCGTCGGCTTGATAAATTCAATACCAAATCGGAACAGCAAATATCCTGCCATGAACCACTGGAACATCCTCCCGGATATGTAAGTACCGGAGGCTCCTGCAATCTGTCCACGGCTCTGACGGTACAGCGGAATCAGCAGCACTGCCAGCAGGATCAAAAAAGCAATCTCGTACAACTGTGTCGGATGACGCATAATGCCATCGCCAAAATTCACACCGGTGATCCAGGTGGTTGCGATCCCGTATGTATGATCGTCCAGTCCAGTCAGAAAACAGCCGATTCGTCCTATCGCTATCCCGAGGATCAGCGGATAGACAAAGTCATCTCCGGTTGAGCTTTTCCATCCGACCATGCGTTTGGTCAATTCCACTCCGATCAGACCACCAAGCAGGCCGCCGACAATCGTCTTCCCTCCCCAGAGAAAATGTCCCTGACTCAGCTGCTCCCAGGTAGCCACAGGATTCTCAAACCAGAACAGCAGCTTGGCTCCTAGTGCTGCTCCCAGGATCGTTCCAGCCAGAATCTGCAGACTCACCAGCTTGCTCATCTGGCTTGGACGACGTGTCCACAGATATACACGAAATCCGATAAAATAGGATAGTGTCTCGAACAGCACATGGGGATGAATCCGCCATGAACCAATATGTAAATAAAACGGAAACTCCATGACGCTCCCCCTTCTTTTTTGTCTACACGCCCATCAGCATGGCTCCGCATATTGCTGCAAGTAGCAGCACCAGACCACCTATCGCTGCCAGCAGCGGTACTATTACTTGTAAGAACCAGTTAAACTTGGGCCGTTCCCGATCAGGATTCGGGGGCTGAAAACGCGGAATGATAGGTATATCCGCATCACAATTGACCCGGCAAGCATCCAATTCGGGACTGTAACACTCTTCGCACAGTGCCTTGCTGCAGCGGGAGCACTGGTGAACTGCGATTCGATCTTTATGATTTTTACAATAAAAATTTGCCATCTTACCACCTCCATCGGCATTTGTTTCCATTGTATACGCTCTCTATTATTTCGACCAGCTTTCATTGCGAACAATATATCAGACTATCGAGTAGATTGCGTCTTTTTATTCAGTCCATTCTAAAAAATGCCGAACATTGTATCTCCGTTCCGGCATCTCATCTAATTATGTAAAAGAGTAAACATCCTGGTGGGATTAGCTCGAAGACAAACCCATCAATAGTATAGTAGAGAATAGAGTCGCAGGATCTTCATTATAATTAACTATTGTTAACAGCAATTAAAAAGCAAAAAAAGCACTCCTGGCTCCGATCCGCTTATCTGTAAAGAAGATACGGACGAAAAGTCAGAAGTGCATAGATAAATAGTTTATACTGCTATCTGTTTGTAATTAATCAACTATATAATGAAAATGAACGAATTAGATACCTGTCCAGACGTCTTTCACGTAACGTCCATTCTGCTGCAGTTGACCGAGCCACTCTTCAGCTTCGTCAGCACTCACCTGATGCACCTGACAGTACATTTCCTGAAGTGCCTGTTCTACATCCGGTGCCATCTTGTTGCCATCTCCGCAAATATACAGCTTGGCTCCCTGATCAAGCAGATGGATCAGTTCCTCTGCATGTTCACGCATCGTATCCTGTACATACTGCTTGTGATCCGGATGCTGGCGAGAAAAGGCAGTATACAGCTTCACTATGCCTTCATCCGCATAACGCTCCAGCTCATCCTTGTACAAATAATCCTTATCCGGTGTACGGCAACCAAAATATAGTCTGGCTTCCCCTAGCTCGGTTCCCTGTTCTTGCAGATGGTGACGCAGCTGCAAGAATCCACGGAAAGGTGCTACACCGGTACCAGGCCCTACCATAACGATCGGTGTCTGCGGATCTTCCGGCAAATCAAATCCCGAACGCGGCGAACGGATAAACATAAGTACGGTATCACCCTTTTGGAGTTCGGACAAATAGCTGGTTGCAATACCATAGAACTCTCCTTTTCCGCTGCGTGCAGGTCCGGCTACTACGCTCACTGTAATGCTGGCACGATCCGGCTGCATAGCAGGTGAACTGGAGATCGAATAATAACGCGGCTTCAGCGCAGGCAGCAGTCCCAGAAATTGCTCAAAAGGCATCTCGCAGGACATATAATCTTCCATTAGATCCAGCAGGGTAATCCGCTTCTGTAAAATTTCACGATGATAAGTCTCGTTTTCCAGCAGCGCCTCCAGTTCCTTGCGATGCGGCGGACACTGGTTATTGTCTGCCATCGCCCGAATCTGAGCACGGGTAGCTACATCCTGCAGTTCTACGCTCAGGGTCAATAATTCCATAATCGATACCGGACGATCCAGCGGTAGATAAGCGGCGCTGCTACCTTTACCGGTAATCTGGATACGTTCGCCCCCATCCATACGGAACCGGCGCAATACGCGTTGTACCAATGATTGAGGATTACGTGGAATAATGCCCATATGATCCCCTTCATGGTAGCTCTCGCCCTGCGGCAGGGCAATCTCCAGATGCAGTGTACTGCGTCCACTATCCGGCTTCTGTAGTTCGTAAGCTTCCAGAATCTCGCATTCCAGTGCATTATAGCTACGTACCAGTGGACTTCCGACCGGTGAATTGACAAATTCTATCTGGATAGCATTTTCCTTTTTGAGCTCTTGTTCATTGATTTCTACATGGAACACTTTGAACAGCTCGGGCCACAGCTCGCTTCTCCATTCATCGAGCTGCATCTCAAAGTCCCCGCTCGCATCTCCTTCGCCACGTCGGAAAATACGTTCGGCTCCCTTCTGCTCCAGCAGCTCATCGATCAGCTTGGGAATTCGCTGGTACGTACTGGCCCAGTTATGATCTCCACAGCCAAATACAACATACTTTATACCTTGGCAGCTATTATCATCGGCATTTTGCAACCAGTTAACGAATTTCTCGGCATTGCTGGTCGGCTGTCCATTATACGAAGAAGCTACGATCATGAGCACGCCTTCTTGTGGCAGGTTACCTGCATAATCATCGAGCGGCGCAGCCGTTGTCTCAAATCCGTACGTTTTCCCTCCTTCTTCCAGTTCTCTTGCAACTGCTTCTGCTGTACCCAGATTCGAACCATAAAGAGCGAGCAGCGGTGTATCATGCTTCTGGACTGCCTCCGAAACTTCTGGTTCTTGTTGCTGTTTACTGCCTTCAGTGCCCGGAATAGCGACAGCAACACGAGCTGTACGTGGATGCACCTTGATACGGAATCCGTCGGGCTTCAGTGTCAGCGTCTCCCGGATTTTCAGTTGATACTGCTCGGAATCCTCAAACTCAAAATGCTTCACCAGCATACCGAGTACCAGTGTAGCCTCATACATGGCAAATTGCTGTCCAATACAGGCACGCATCCCATGTCCGAATGGTTTGTATGCATGCTCGGGAATCTGTGATTCATCTTCAAACCGCTCCGGTTCAAAAGCTTCAGCATTTTCTCCCCAAATCTCTTTGTTCCGGTGTAGTGATGGAGTAATGATATTGACGCTCTGACCTTTTTTTAGTGGATATTGGTCTGCCAGCATTGTATCTTCCTTGGCCATTCGGGAAAAAGCAGGAGCTGTCGGCCACAGCCGCAGTGCTTCTCTCAGAATCATACGGATATACTTGAGATCACGTACCTGCTTGTAGCCCGGCACCGGATCAGCCAGAACACGATCCACTTCAGCGCGGGCCTTTTCTAGCTTATCGGGGTTATTAATTAAGAAATACAGTGCAAATGACAGGAGTCCGCTTGTTGTCTCATGACCGGCAATTAGGAAAGTAATCATCTGGTAGCGAATATTCTCATCCGGTAATTGATCACCGGTCTCAGGATCAATTCCGTTTAACATTCGGCTGAGCAGATCATTTTCTCCATGATCGCCGTTTTCTTTGCGCTGCTGGATTAGCCCATCAGCCACTTCAAACATATAATCTATATTTTTCTGGAATTCGCGCTTTTTGTGTAACGCCAGTTTGTTCTGAATTTCCAGTCGATGACCCTGATTCATTGCCTCATCCAGTGCCTCGACCATACTTTCTACAAAAGGATGGGGTTCCTGGCTGTAAAAGCTGTTGAAGCGATAATTGAATGCACATAAGCCGATTGTATCCAGAGTGAGACGAGTCATATCGTCAGGAACTTCAACCATTTCATCCCGATTCAACCGAGACCATTTCTGCACGAGTTGTACAGCGATATCGACCATCTTGTCATGATAGTCCTGCATGGCGCGCTGACTGAAGCTTGGCATCAGAAGACGATGGGCTTTGCCCCAGTTTGGTTCATTTGTCCAGCTGGTGAACAGACCATCCCCGGCAAAGGGACGTACACGCTGCAGTGGACTCCATACATTTTTATCAAATTTGGACTCATCCGATAGCTCTTTAACCAGATCGGGATCGGAGGTATAAATCTCTTCGCGGTCAGGGAATCCCAGACGAATCAGCGAACCATGTTCCTCAAGCAGACTCATTACACTTTCCACCGGATGCTCCGCATCAATGAGCGGTAGATTACCGAGTGGACCGAACGTTTTGGGCTGTGGAATTGTAGACATTATTAATCTCCTCCTGTCTGAATATGAAGCAATTATGATGCGGAATGAATATTCATTCCGTTTAAGATAAAATTTGATATGACGATAATGATTTATCAAATGGAGTTGCTATTTCAAATATGGACAGCGATCAGATCCCAGCAGCACTGATCTACCTGACGGAGCAAAACGTCTTCATCTGTCATCGTGATAGAAGTCATTCTCTGTTTGTACATTCCAAGAAATGCACCAAACACCATCAGAATTAGCGTATGAGCAGGTATATCTTTGATCATCCCCTGTTGCTGTCCACTCAGGATAAATCGATCCAGTAAGTCGAACAGCTTCCGATAAATTTTCAGACTCTGTTCATCTAATAATCTGAAATAATAATGCGTATCAATAAAGTGCAACGCATTCAGATCCGTTTCGGCAAATCGGGACAGTCTGCTCATAATATGATGGAACTGTGCTCTCGAATCACTGCTTCCCGGAAAGTCTTGTTCAAATGCCTGATGCAGTTTTGCCAGCCGATCCTGGAATAATGCATTAACCAACGCTTCTTTGCTGGCGAAATATCGGTAAATGGTACCTGCGCCTACATTTGCCCGCTGGGCAATCTCGGGTACGGTTGTCCCGTCAAAACCTCTTTCGGCGAATAGCGCGAGTGATGCTTCAACAATCTGTGTCCTTTTATCCAGCGTTTTGTTCATGCATTCACCTCTTTGAATCGGTTTGAAATAACATTCTGTTGGTATCATTAAAAGTTGGACTTTGTGTCTTATAACCTTCTATAGAAGTACCTAAACGTACTATTGCAAATTCCAGACAACAAAAAAAGCATCCCTGTATCTGTATGCATTGCACCTTGCGGTGTATGCGTACGGTTTTCAGGGATGCCTGGAATGAAAATGACCATGATCAGTTAGCGGATGAGCTAAATGAGAAGTCATATTTTAATCAATGATAAATCCTTTTTCTTTTTCGGCGCGAAGTTTTTCAGGAGTAACATCATTACCCATAGCATCGACAACAGTCAATTGGGAAAATGTGCTAAGTACCTGTCCACGAATCTCACGCAGATACTCCTGACGCAGTACACGCTGTTCTTCTTTTTCTACATCGTTCAGACCGTGTTCACGCTGTTTTTGTGCCAGTTCATTAATACGATTTAAGCTTTGGATCATCATAATACCTCCGTTGTTATGGCAGCTTTTTGCTGCATTATTTTGGTTTGTGCGATTCAATTACTTGCATGGATAATATAGAAGCTTTTTAATTAGTCTTAAATTGTATATCTCATATTTAAGATATTTTTAGTATAACACATATTCTTATAAATGCAACCCCCTTTACTTATCGTGTTTTTTCCTTATGATATGCGGAATTATAAATGTCACTTTGGCTATTTATTCGTTTGTCCGTTTCTTTTATGGAAAGCATACCATCCTGCTATACAAGTTACGATCAGCTGAATAGTCAGAGCTCCCCACGATAATACAGCAGATAGTTGATACTTCTCACTTATATAGAATATAGCGATACTGATCATCATCACCGCTATACCGGTGAGCATCCATTTTTGATTCATTCCCAATCTACGCTTTACACTGGTTGAAGCTGGAGATAATGCTTGATTGGACTCCTTCTTCTCCTGTCTGTAATAGACAATCAGATGAAGCGCTAATAGACTGATCGCAAGCCCCTGCCAAAGCAAATAAATGTCACCTGTACTGCGGTAGAGTCGAAATGACATAACTAAAATACAAAATCCAAGTGCATAATCGATCCATTTCCCCATTTTGTATTCTCCTTTTTCCCTTAACATAAGTTGCTTCCTGTCAGCTATGTACGCGTGCTAATTCCTTGTTTTATACTTGTAGATTGCTTTTATCAAACACTCCTGTTTACAAATTCTGCATGTTTATCTATTCATATCAGAAATAGTGTATCCTTTTTCTGGAACAAAATAAATATTGACCATTAAATCAATATAACGTAATATTACGATATAACGATTTTGATTATTATCATTCTCTACTTTTTAATTTAACATACTGTACGTTATCAAAATTAAATCAGGAGGCAACTATAATGAATTCTGCTTTTAATATACAGGATTGGAAAAAGTACGAGGAGCCTGCCGAAGTGCTCAAGGCACTCTCTCATCCCGTACGTCTCTGTATTGTACGCGGCTTGCTGCGCAAAAAGAAATGCAATGTGTCCTATATGCAGGAATGTCTTGACCTACCACAGTCTACTGTATCGCAGCATCTGCAAAAGCTGCGCAGTGCAGGTATTGTCACAACAGAACGCAGCGGTCTGGAAGTAAATTATATTATCGCAGATGAGCGGGTTGAACAGCTGATTACTGTCTTTTTCGGAGAGGAAGAATAATATGGAAAACAAAAATCATAACCGCAAAATTATTATTGTTGGAGGGGTAGCCGGCGGTGCTTCTGCAGCTGCCCGGCTCCGCCGACTGGATGAGCATACAGATATTATCATGTTGGAAAAAGGACCTTATATTTCATTTGCCAACTGTGGATTGCCTTATTATATCGGTGGAGCGATTACTGACCGGGAACGGCTGCTTGTACAGACTCCCCAGGGTATGGCAGACCGCTTTCGAATTGATGTACGAACGGATAGCGAGGTGACATCGGTCGATCCGGAGCTACAGGTAGTCCATATCCGCAGCACCGAACGCGGCGAATATACCGAGAGTTATGATGAACTGATTCTCTCTCCCGGCGCAAGACCGGTTATTCCTCCTATTCCCGGCGTTGATCATCCACTGATCCATACCGTCCGCAATATTCCCGATATAGATCGGATCAAAAAGCAAATAAGTTCGTCTAACAACGCATCATCAATCGTTATAGGCGGTGGATTTATTGGCGTGGAGATGGCCGAAAATCTGCGGGAAGCTGGTCTGGACGTTACATTGATTGAAGGCAATGCCCAGCTGCTGACTCCATTCGATCCGGAGATCGCGGCTTCTCTCGCTCAGGAAATGCAGCAGCATGGTGTACAGTTGTTATTCTCGCAGAGGGTCACCGCTTTTCGGGAAGCTACAGAGGGCATTATTGTAGAGCTGGGCAGTGGTCAGGAGCTGCAAAGTGACCTGGTAATTCTCGCTGTAGGTGTAGCACCGGATACCGGGTTTCTCACAGATAGCGGGATTAAGCTGGGGGCGCGCGGACATATTATAGTGAATGACAAGCTGGAAACCAGCGTACCACATATCCATGCAGCAGGCGATGCGATTGAAGTGCAGGATTATATTCATCAGATTCCTGTTACCATCCCGCTGGCAGGACCGGCAAACAAGCAAGGCCGGATTATCGCTGATCGGCTGGGTGGACTGGATTCTACCTACAAAGGGACACAGGGTACTTCCATTATCAAAGTATTCGGTCTGACCGGTGCAGCTACCGGCAGCAATGAGAAAACTTTGCAACGAATGGGTATCCCATATCAGACAGCTATTGTGCATCCAAGCTCTCATGCCTCTTATTATCCGGGTGCTACTGCACTGACCATCAAGCTTTTATTCACACCGGAAGGACGTATCCTCGGTGCACAGGCCGTTGGTTACGAAGGCGTAGACAAGCGAATTGATGATATTGCTGTAGCAATCCGTCTGAACGGTACGATCCATGATCTGACCGAACTGGAGCTGAGCTATGCACCACCGTATTCTTCAGCCAAGGACCCGGTGAATATGGCTGGATATGCTGCCCAGAATATTGTGAATGGTCATGTACAGACTTTTACCTTTGCTGATATCCCTTCCCGTCATTCAGAGCATTCACTGCTGGTGGATGTGCGGACGGATATTGAACACCAGAATGGTCATATCCCTGGTTCTATCTCGATTCCTGTCGATGAACTGCGTTCACGTCTTGACGAATTGGATACAGCTAAGGAAATCTGGGTTTATTGTCAGGTTGGCCTACGCGGTTATACAGCAGCACGAATTCTGGCGCAGCATGGTTATCAGGTGAAAAATCTCAGTGGCGGCTATAAAACCTATAAGCTGATGCATCCGGCTCCACCATTTCCCGATCAAGACCCAGCACGCCATCTGCTTGCACCTGCAGATGATCATCAGTCTACGCAAAAGATGGAGAATGTCGTTCAGCTCCATACATCTGCAACTGACTCATCTGTCATCAGTCATCTATCTGTGACTGAATTCTCTACTCTACCTCTTCATTCTTCTGAAGTTACCAATCATCTGCCTGCTTCTGTCGAGCTGAATGTCTGTGGTCTTAGCTGTCCGGGGCCGCTGATTCAGGTCAAGCATAAAATAGACGAGCTGCAAAATGGTGATACGCTGCGAGTCGTAGCATCCGATCCCGGTTTTTATGAAGATATACAGTCATGGGCTACCATGTCCCATCATCCGCTACTGGAGATTAGTCGTAGCAATGGAGGAACTATTACCGCTCTGCTGCGCAAGGCGGAGCAACCGGTCCTTCATCAGGAGGAGCAGCACCCAGCATCTCAGCACTCTATGACTGAAGATCCTTCGGGCCAACCAGCAAGTACTATGGTTGTCTTTAGCGGGGATCTGGACAAAGCGATTGCTTCCTTTATTATTGCTACCGGTGCTGCTGCCAGCGGGCGTAAGGTTACGATGTTCTTTACTTTCTGGGGTCTCAGCGTGTTGCGCAGACAGCCAGCTACTCCGGTACGCAAAAATCTGATCAGCCGTATGTTCGGCGCTATGATGCCGGGAAGTAGCCGTCAACTGGGGCTATCCCGCATGAATATGCTAGGTATGGGACCACGCATGATCCGTGGTATTATGCAGCAGAAAAATGTACTTTCGCTGGAAGAGCTGATCCAGAGCGCTACCTCTCTTGGCGTGGAAATGGTAGCCTGTCAGATGTCGATGGATGTGATGGGTATTCAGCACGAGGAATTAATCGATAATGTCAAAATCGGCGGTGTAGGCTACTATCTTGGTCAGGCCGATCAAGCTTCGCATAATCTGTTTATTTAACAAATACTGATCTTCATAAGCGCAGCTACTCTTCTACAATGAACTTTAATGAGTGTTTGCTACACCAATAAAATCAACAAACAACATTCAAATCAAAAAACGTGGAATCCATTCTCTGTAAATGTTACAGAAATGAATTCCACGTTTTGGTATATCCAGCGTCTACTATAGAACAAGCGGATACTTAGTTGTGCTTTATTTGACGACCCGTCTAGCCGTAACATAACGTTTGGCATAGTAGGACTGGGACAGACTGCTGATGGTTACGCCGCTGCTACTGGCTGCATGAATGATTTTGTTATGACCGATATAGATAGCGACATGGGAGATTCCTCTGCCCATCGTATTAAAGAAGACAAGATCGCCTACAGACAGGTTGCCTTTGGCTACAGGTTTGCCGATCCTCGCCTGTTGTCTGGCTGTACGCGGCAGAGTCTTATTTAATTTCTTATATACATAACGGGTGAATCCGGAACAATCAAATCCTCGTGTACTGGTTCCTCCAAGCACATAAGGAGTACCGATCACCTTGCTGGCTTCTGTTTTAATTTCACTTTTGAATGTTGGCGAACTTGCAGACGCGCCGGCTGGATTTGCTGTGCAAATAATGGAGGCAGCCAGCAGAGACAATATCATTTTCTTCAAACAAATACTTCTCCCTTCGGTGCTTGCGGAGTTGCTTCAACCTCTGTCCAGGGGTAATCTGAGCTCTCTATCTATGTAAACAAATTCCCTTTATAGTAAGGACCCGCGGTGCAAACTGAATAATTTAAACAAACGGACGACATTAGAATCATTTATTAAATTTTTGTAACCTTTAACACCATAAATCATTTACCTATCTTTTGTCAAATACCGTCGCAATTTGTTCATTTATAATGGCATTGACGCATTTCTGATACATAAGATGCATATTCATTATTTCTACACCCGGGATTATAGTCTACATCTTCTTCAATGTAACTTAATGACTATTATGTATACTGCATTACTTGCTGTTAAAGTAGCATAAATAAACAAAAAGCCTGATCTCAAAGACCAGACTTTTTGTTTATTCTTATTTAATCCATACCGTTGATAGATCTGACTATCATGCTCTCTGATAGGTTATCGAAGAAATAATCTTACGGAACAGCATTTTTAATATTGGTTATTTCCGTACTTTTACCTGCTCCTGAATCGCGTAGCGAATGATATGATTGCGATGCTGTTCCTTGATATCGCTGTATTGAAGGGCTACCTTGTAACGTCCGGCATCCAGTTCATTCATATATACCAAATCCGCTTTGAAAGGCAGTGAGATTTCATTCTCTCCCTTATAGAGATACATGGTACCGGAGTACTTGTCATGTTCGACAGGTGTACGGGTATAAAAGGACAATCCGCCACCACTGATATCATGGGTATAAATCTCCAGTTGCTGCTCTGGTTCCTCTTCTACTTTCAGATCACAGCGTACCGAAGAGCCGATGCGCAAATAGTCACGGTTTTGAATTTTGATAATATCGGCAGGATCGGGAGCATGCAACTTGATCTTGAGCGGCTCTCCTTCGATACGCTCCATCCGGGTCTGGAACTGATACTTCAGCTTGTCATTGCCCACAAAAAAGACAAATACATCCCGTTTGATCATCTCGCTTAATACCAGTTTTTCTTTGCGGGTAATATCGCTCAGTACAATCGCCTGCTCATCGACTGTCTCTACACGTCCCACCATCATATTGCCTTCATTGTCCTGTACATCCAGGTATTGATTAACAAAAACATAGTTCGCGATCTTCATCATCTATTCTCCTTCTATCCGATTAGCCAACCGCCTATCCTGATGCAGTTGTTGTATGGGGTAATGCCGATTTCATATCATTTTATAAGTTTAACAATCAAGTAAATCTATTCTCTCTACGCTCAGGGTAGTTCTATAAGCGGATCGATTCAGGTATTTAGTTACCCTTTTATCAATATAATAACACAATAGACCTATAAATAGAACAAATTTTGTCGAAAAATTAGTTAATATGTACCATTATTATGCTTGTTCATTCTATTGATAGCTTAGATAGATACCCTGAGACCTATACGCTGGTTATTCAGGACATCATAAAAAACCGCAGCGTTTACAACGCATACGGTTTTTGTCAGTTAGAGTATATATTGTATTTATGATAATGATCTGCTCATTCAGGCTGGCTGACTCTCTGATAAAGGTATCTCGGCCGGCGGTGACTCGGCGCGCAGTACACGTGTTGCATTCAGTACAGCCAGCAAAGTTACGCCTACATCCGAGAAAACTGCTTCCCACATGGTAGCAATACCGAATGTTCCCAGAATAAGAAATACTGCTTTGACTCCCAGCGCAAATATGATATTCTGCCATACAATACGGCGGGTACGTCTGGCAATCCGAACGGCTGTCGCCAGCTTGGAAGGTTCATCGGTCATAATGACGATATCAGCAGCTTCAATTGCTGCATCTGAGCCCAGTCCCCCCATAGCTACACCTATATCTGCACGGGCAAGTACCGGTGTATCATTGATTCCATCACCCACAAAGATCGTCTTCTCCCTTTTGCCACGCAGCAGTTCCAACTTCTCAATCTCTTCTACTTTATGCTGAGGTAGCAGCTCGGCGTGTACTTCATCTATTCCCAACTGTCTGCCGACCGCCTCTCCAACTGCCTTGCTATCACCGGTCAACATGACTGTGTGGCGGATTCCCTGTGCTTTGAGCTGTTGAATAGCCATAGCTGAATCCGATTTGATCGTATCAGCGATCAGGATGCAGCCCGCATATTGTCCGTTATAGACCAGATGGATCACAGTACCTGAAGCATCGGGTTGTGTATAGTTTATCTGTTCACGCTTCATTAATCTTGCATTGCCTGCCAGGATCCGCTGACCATCTAATTCAGCCTGGATACCGTGACCGGCAATCTCATCATAATTACCCAGCCGTTCCTTATTTATAGTGCCCTGATAGGCTGTACGAATAGATTCAGCAATCGGATGATTGGAATGAAGCTCCGCATAGGCAGCCAGCTCCAGCAGCTGCTCTTGTGAATATCCATTTGCCGGGTACATTGCAGTTACGGCAAAAGTCCCATGAGTCAGTGTACCGGTCTTATCGAAGACGACATAACGTACATCGTTCAGTGCTTCCAGGTAATTACTGCCTTTAATCAGGATTCCTGCTTTGGAAGCAGCCCCGATTCCCCCAAAAAATCCGAGTGGAATAGAGACGACTAGCGCACATGGACACGAGATCACGAGGAAAATCAGCGCACGGTATACCCAATCCGAGAATTCTGCTCCACTGATCAGCAGCGGCGGAACAACAGCCAACAACGTCGCAATAATAACGACGGCCGGTGTATAATAACGGGCAAACCGTGTAATAAATTTCTCTGTAGGTGCCTTTTTGCTGCTGGCATTCTCGACCAGTTCGAGAATTTTGGCTACTGAGGATTCACTGAAGATACGGGTAACTTTCACGGTCAATACGCCATTTTTGTTAATACAACCGCCCAGTACTTCCTTGCCGGGAATCACCTCACGAGGAACCGATTCACCAGTGAGTGCCGAGGTATCCAGCATCGAAGAACCGTCAATCACGATACCATCCAGCGGTACCTTTTCACCGGGCTTGATTACAATATGATCTCCAATCTGTACAGCTTCGGGAGATACTTGTCTGATCCCGTCTTCTGTATGAATATTGGCATAATCCGGACGAATATCCATCAGCGCAGTAATCGATCGACGGGAACGATCTACAGCCATTCCCTGGAACATCTCTCCTACCTGATAGAAGAGCATCACTGCTACGCCTTCAGGATACTGCTGTACGGCAAAAGCTCCAATCGTCGCTACCGACATCAGGAAATACTCATCAAACACCTGTCCACGCAGTATATTACGTACCGCCTGCCATACAATATCGGCGCCAGCAATCAGATAAGCGGCCAAAAAGACAACAAACTCAGCCCAGGCTGGAAGAGGCATCAATAAACCAGCCGCGGTCAATCCTGCTCCCACCACTAATCGCGCTATCATCATCTGGCGACGCGACAAGCCGGGCTTCTGTTTTGATTCATCAGCTAATGCTGACTGTTGTCCCAGGGCAGGATTGGATAGAGATGAAGATTGGGATTGCTTGACCCTTACAGTCACCTGCGGCTCAATCCGGTTAACCGTACGAGTCGCTTCGTCCACTATAGCTTCTTCACGCCCGTTTGCCGTTTCCAGCAAGAGCGTTTTGTTAACAAAATTGACTGAACAGGCAGACACACCCTGAATTTTCTGTACACTATTCTCGATCTTCATCGCACAATTGGCACAGTGCAGACCATCGAGAATCAGCTCACATCGGACGACTTTATCCTGTGTATGTTCCACGGATAATCTCCCCTCTCAATAACAATACATGAGTAATTGTTCATATGTTAGGTTCATTATAGTTCGTCCGTAGAACAAAGTCAAAACTTCCCGGTATTCTTTTGCGAAGCAAATATTTGATCGTCTACTCTGACTGCCGCAAACTGGATACCGCTTATTCGAATAGTATTTTCATCATCAATTATTGTTTTTGTGAGTAAGCAGCATACCCGGCAAGAAGATCATTACCAGGATAACAGCAGACATCAGAAATCCAGCCTGATACCCTTCTATGTTAACATTCGTTGCCGACTGGCCCGTATAAGCAGTGCCCGCAACGATCGCAGCGATGACTGCAGATCCAAAGCTGGACCCCAGATTCTCGATAATGTTAATACCGATACTGGCTTCAGGGATCTGTCTGCTATCCAGCCCGGTATAAGCGTCACTGGTAAGTGGTAGCATAATTCCGCCAACACTGGTACCACGAATAAATAATAAAAGAGCTATCCAGAACATGCTGGTCTGATCGTTAATAAATACCATTGGTATCGAACCGATCAAGGCAAGAACCAGACTGACGATGACTACATATCTGGCACCGATACGATCGATCATAATCCCGATCAACGGCCGGGTAATCAGCATCCCCACTCCTTGCGGAATAAGTGCAAGTGCTGATTCGATCGCCGTAAAATGACGGAAATTCTGAAAAAAGAGCGGCAGGATCAGCATTGGACCCATAATTGCCATATTAGCGAGGAACAGCCCTGCACTTGATGCAGCAAAACTCCGGTGAATGAATAGATTCATGGGGAGTACGGTTCGATGTCTGCGAAAGTGATCGTAAGCCATATATACTGCTATCAGCATCAGACCTATCGCTATCCACCATACTGTCTCATGATTATAAAACGAAGCATACCGTGCAGCTTTGGTAATACCATAGATCAATGAAGCACTGATTGCAGATAACAGGAGAATACCTGGAAGATCCAGTCGGCTGTCCTGATCAAAAGGCTCAAAATCGGGAATGTATCTTATCATCAGAGGAACAGCGATGCAGAGGATGAATACATTGATAAAGAAAATCCAGTGCCAGGAGGCCATCTGAACAATAATACCTCCAATTACCGGACCCAGAATAGGTCCAAGAATCATCGGCGTGCTGACGATGGCTATTACTTTGCCAAGATGATCGGGTCCTGCTGTCTTGACGAGGAGTGCGGACATAAGCGCAGTAATAATTCCCGCACTGAATCCCTGCAGTAGTCTGAAACAGATAAAGCTGGCAATATCGCAGCTGATTCCTACCAGAATCGACATCAATCCAAAAGCCACCACTGCACCGATAAAAATTCGTTTGCCGTTATATCGATTCATCAACCAACCTGATACAGGTACAGCAATTGCCAGTGCCAGAATATAACCGGTGATGGCCCACTGAATCATATCCAGCGTCGTATGAAAGGCTTGATTAAGCGGGTCGATAGCAATATTGATCATGGTAGAGTCCAGCATAGGAGCAATTGCACCAAGAGCAATCGCCCAGGCAGCGCCAAGTGTTTTTCTTGGTAATCGAAATGACTGATTTGAATAGGTTGACATAGAAGTACCTTCTTCCCATTATTGTTTCCGTGTCAACAATATATCTTATTTTTGTTTCCCAGTCAACAAAATTTGAATATAAAAAAACAGCCGTTTCTGATGCAGACAGGCTGTCTTTGTGGATATTGTTCATATAAAAAATAAGTTTCGATCAGTTAATCGTAATCCCTTGTTCCTGTATTTCCTGATCCAGATGCTGACTGTATTTCTGTATGAAATTCAACATGCTGTCAAATTGTTCGTCTGTAATCTGTTCGAATACAAGCTGATCCCGCTGTTGGAATTCCCGATGAAGCTGATCATGAATTGCAAATACAGACTCGCCCTGTTCGGTTAGCTTAAAATAAATTTCTTTTTTGTTATCCTGCTTTTGATAACTCTGGATCAATTGTCGATCCAGTAGCTTTTTGGTTATTTTGCTTATAGCGCCCCGGGTCATATAGAGAGACTCTGCGAGCCGCGTAACGTTCGCCTCTGTATGTTTGCCAATATAATCGATACAATGCACTTCCGAAGGCTTGTATCCCTGAAGACTGCGTTCCATTTTGTATTTGTTCAACCAAGCCATTTTATTAAATAATTCCCTGAATTCTGTCATAACCTGCTCCTGTTTATTCATGGCTTGCCCTCCTATCGCTTATACCTTCACCTCTCTCATTTTAGCACTTTTTCTGTCACAGCCCCAGCCTGATATGCATTCTACTCTGCCAGCTGCTCCATATCCGGCTGCAGTCGATTTCGTAACATATACAACATAACTGCCCCTACTACAAAAGCAGCCAAATCCGAGATAACGAGCGACCAGACTACTCCATGAAACCCATTCATCCGGTTGGCAATATACAGTACAGGAATAAGCGTAATCCCCTGAATGACTGACATAACAAAGGCAGCTGTACCCTGCCCTGTAGCCTGGAAGATTCCTGTGAACAACGATGTAACCCCTGTAATAAATAAAGATAAAAAGGTCACATGCAAAATATAACTGCCCATTTCGATTAATAACGGATCATTGGTGAACAGACCAATCAGATGACCGGAAATCAGATAGACGATAGCACCAAATAGCACAGCCAGCACCAGTATTCCCTGAATGGTAAACGTAATTGTCTGCTTCATCCGTAATCGGTTAGCGGTAAAAGAGAAGGCTATCAAAGGCACCACACCTTCGCATAATCCCATCACGATAAACTCGGGAAATTGCAGCAGACGTGATGAAATACCATAGGCTGCTACGGCCTGATCTCCATACTCGATCAGAAACAGATTAAAAATAAGTGACATCGCTCCCATAAACAAACTCATAATAAATACGGGCACACCAATTTTGAGGACATTGCTCAAAATTTCTTTGTTCATTTTGAACCACCCAAGCGAGATACTCAGGAACTTGCTTTTCCAGCCCATATGAATAGCGTAGAAAATGCTCGCAGCCAGATTTGAAATAACTGTAGCTGAAGCTACACCTACTACACCCCAATGAAAAACGAAAATAACCAGCGCATCCAGAATGATGTTGACTACTACACTGAGAATCATACCAATCATCGAGGTGATGGCTGCCCCTTCCGAACGTACAATATTCTCTAGTGTGAAACATAATACAACTACAGGCGCACCGATCAGCATTACCGTCACATAGTCTTTGGTAAAAGCAAACGAGCTCGGTGCCGCTCCAAGACCATGAACGATCGAGTCAACGAGTGGCAAACCAGCTGCTATAACGAGCAATCCCAAAATCAGACTGCTATAAAAAGCAAATGAAGACACATGTTTCACATCTTCATATCTTTTCTCTCCCAGCAAACGGGAAATAAATGTCCCACTACCTATACCAATCAGATTGCCAAACGCCATCAGAGCTGCAAATAATGGCAAAGTGAGCGCCAGTGCAGTTAGCATAGCCGTATTATGCAGAGTGCCCAAAAAATAGGCATTCAAAATAGAATAAATCACACTCATCGACATTCCAAGCATCATTGGTACAGCAAAGTGGGCAACTGCCTTCGCAATCGGAGCTTTCTCAAAATAATGAAGATTTTCAGCATTCATAGTTATCACTACCTTCTTTTCATACTCTATCTAACACTGTTAGATTGTACCTTACAGTGTTAGATGTTATCATACCCTTATAGATCCTGTAAAGCATAAACTTACACTGTTAGATAAAAAGGATGATGAAGATGAAAAAGCAACAACCCCAGATTTCAGAAGATAAAATTCTGGAAGCTTCGTGGGAACTTCTCGGCGAAGAAGGGATTGAAAAATTCAGTCTAAGGCGGCTTGCTACCCGTCTGGATATACAGGCCCCCTCCCTGTACTGGTATTTCAAAAGTAAACAAGATCTCTATCAACGACTTGCCAATCAGGTAAGTAAAATTATTTTGGAAGAATTCTACTCCGATGGAGACTGGAAGCAGCAAATGACCGAACTGGCAGCGGTTATCCGCCGTGTGCTCAGACGTTACCCCTGCTCTACCCAGATGATGATGATGACTCTGCCCAATGAACCTGATATTATCCGTTTTACCAACCGGATGCTGCTTTGCGTGGAATCAACACCTCTGGAGCAGGATCAGAAATTCCAGGTAGTCACTACTTTTGTAAATTACATTTTCTATTTCGTAATGGATGATTATCAGCATCAGCGCAGTGTTGCAGCCATAACCGATAATGGAGAGACCCTTCCGGGTGAAAAGATGATGGGCTTGCTGGATTCAATGAGTGAGGGAGAAGCAGGTCTTTTTCGCCAGTTGTTCAACAGCAATAAGTTTGAGCTGATGGGAACAGATCAGTCTTTTGAATTCGGATTAAAACTAATTTTGCTTGGCATTGAACAGGCGATCAAGGAACAGGAAGATTAAATAACAAAAAGCGCCAATCGGATATCCGAAGGGCGCTTTTTGCTGTTATTTGCCGTTTACTTGGATTGAACCATAATAAATACTTATAAATATCATTTCCTTCCGTTTTGATTTTATCGTTTATTGCTTTTCCAGGAATCTTTGAGAGATACTATCCGATTGAATACTGGACGATCCGCAGTTGTATATTTATTATCCACACAGAAATAACCGTGACGAATAAATTGAAAACGATCACCTGCAGATGCTTCGAGCAGCGAGGGCTCCCCTATGCTATCAGTCACACGGATCAGGGATTCCGGATTGATCCGATTCTGCCAATCAGCCGGGTCTACAGGTGTCTCATCCGATTCACGAAGCAGCGAATCATATAGATGAGTCTCTATACGGATGCCATGCGCAGCTGATACCCAGTGCAGCGTTGCTTTGACTTTACGACTGTTAAAGCCGCTGCCACTTCGTGTTGCTGGATCGTACGTGCAGTGCAGCTCTAGGACTTCTCCGGAAGAGGGATCGCGAACAACATGTTCACAACGAATAAAATAAGCCCCTTTTAGTCTGACTTCCATTCCCGGTGACAGACGGTGGAATCCGCGAATTGGCTCCTCCATAAAGTCTTCCCGCTCAATCCAGAGTTCTCTGGTAAATGGAAGCTCTCGCGCACCCATTTCTTCATTTTCCATATTATTTTCTACAGTCAGCCATTCCACTGTATCGGCTGGATAATTAGTGATTATGACTTTAATAGGATCTAATACGACCATGGCACTGCGCGTATTGGGCTTCAGATCCTGACGAATGGCGTGTTCCAACATAGCGATATCTACTGTGCTGCTCGTACGGATCATTCCAATCTCCCTGAAAAAGGAATGAATACTCTCCGGTGTATATCCCCGCCGCCGTAGCCCTTGCAGGGTAGGCAGACGTGGATCATCCCAACCGTCTACATAACCTCCCTCTACCAATTCACGCAGGTAACGCTTGCTTGTTACGACTCCTGTAATATTGAGCCGTCCGAACTCGTGCTGCTTGGGCGGTTCACTCACTTCCAGTTCACTCAGTATCCATTCGTATAGCGGACGGTGTTCTTTGAATTCAATCGAGCAGAGAGAATGAGTAATCCCCTCCAGCATATCCTGGATCGGATGGGCAAAGTCATACATTGGATAAATGCACCACTGTGTCTCCGTGCGGTAGTGCGCTGCATGAATTATCCGGTATAATACCGGGTCCCGCAGTGTCATATTGGCAGAAGTCATATCAATCTTCGCCCGCAGTACTCTCGTTCCGGCAGCATATTCGCCGGCACGCATATCTTCCAGCAATTTCAGATTCTCCTCGACAGAACGGTTGCGGTAAGGACTGTCCATTCCCGGTTCAGTCAGTGTGCCACGATACAGGGTCATTTCTTCCGGTGTAAGATCACAGACATAGGCTTTGTTTTTACGTATTAACCGGATCGCGGCTTCATAATAATATTCCGCATAATCGGAGCCAAAATACAGTTGTGGACGATAGCCGAGCCACTCTATATCTTCGATAATCGAATGCACGTACTCCATACTTTCTTTGAGTGGATTCGTATCATCCATCCGCAGATTGAATATTCCTTCATACTGCCGAGCCAGCTCTGCGTTAGTAATAATCGCAAAAGCACTGCCGATATGCAAATAACCGTTAGGTTCCGGAGGAAAGCGGGTCGCTATGGGGCGGCTGTATACATGGATGCGAATATCTTCTTCAATTACTTTATGAATAAAATGGGAGTGATTCTCGTTTATAGCAGTCATGGGGTGACCTCCTTGATCGGTTCCGGCTACATATGCTTACCGGATAGTTTTTCTCGTCTACTCTGCTTGTTGTATAACACATATTCAGACTAACCTTATTACAGACACAACAAAAAAATCCCACCTCCAAGACGTATGGTCTTGGGGACGAGATTCTGATCGCGGTGCCACCCCAGTTTGCGGATATATCACTATATCTGCCTTATCAGGTACGCCGCTGTACAAATCCAGTATAACGGTTATACCCTAGCTCTGTAACAGGAGCTCCTGTCGTACCATACCCGGTTCATCCGGTCCGATCCGCTGCTCAGAGGCTTGTTTCAAATAAAGCTTTTTGACTCCTTTTCAGCATCCGGAGCTCTCTGTACAAAAAGTAATTTATTCTACTCTTCTCATCATCGCATTTGATATTGGAATTATACTACCATTCGGCAGTCGGTTTGACAATAGATGCCAGTATGCTGACGCCTTATAATTACATTCAATTACATGCCCGTCAGCGAGAAACTTTTGATACGGTTACCAATCTCATCCCGCACACGCTGGAATACTCCCCAGCGCTGCAAGTCATTGCCTTCTGCCTTGGCAGGGTCATCGAATCCCCAGTGTTCGCGGCGAATATTCGATGGTGTCGCTGGACATTTGTCATCGGCATCACTGCATAGAGTTACGATCATATCGGCCCGGTTTAACAATTCCATATCAATTACGTCGGATGTTTGTCCCGAGATATCGATATCTACTTCTTTCATCGCTTTTACCGCATTCGGATTCAATCCATGGGCTTCAATGCCTGCGCTGTAAATATTCCATTTCTCGCCCAGATATTGCTTCGCCCAGCCTTCCGCCATCTGACTACGGCAAGAATTGCCTGTACACAAAAAATAGAGGATTTTCTTTTCCATTACACCCAGCTCCTTTACACTTATTTACCAGTCTGTAGACTCGTTCACAGCCGATATACTGCTTATCTACTATCAAGCACCCACAACGATAAAACGAACCCTTGGTATCTATTGCTTACTCTTTCTTACATCTGGGCAATCAGCAGTAGCCAGAGATACAGACCCAGCAAAGTCAGGAACAGCGTAGGAATCGTCAGGATAATACCTGTTTTGAAATAGGTTCCCCAGGAGATACGGATTCCTTTGCCATTCAGTACATGCAACCAGAGCAGTGTAGCCAGTGAACCGATCGGCGTCATTTTGGGACCCAGATCCGATCCGATAACATTGGCATAAATAAGACCTTCCTTGATCACACCTGCAGCAGTTGTTCCCTGAATAGCCAGCGCATTGATCAGTACTGTCGGCAGATTGTTCATTATCGAGGACAGTATGGCAGAGAGAAAGCCCATGCCCATAGTCGCTGCGAACAGACCATGATCGGCTGTTACCTGGATCATACCTGCCAATATATCAGTCAGTCCGGCATTACGCAGCCCGTACACCACTACATACATCCCGATCGAGAAAAACACAATTGCCCATGGTGCTCCTTTGACGACTTCGCGTGTAGGCACTGCCTCACTGCGATTTGCCATGACCAGGAAAAAGATAGCGATAACCCCTGCTACCAGTGAGACCGGGATATTGAAGAATTCGCTGACAAAGTACCCCACCAGCAGCAGTCCCAGTACCCACCAGGATAGCCGAAACATACGGATATCCTTGATCGCATCGACCGGCGGCTTGAGGTTTCGTTCATCAAAGTTACGCGGAATACTTTTACGGAAAAAGAGATACAGTACCAGAATACTCGCACCCAGTGCAAACAGATTTGGTACAATCATCCGGCCCGCATATTCCATAAAGGTAATATGAAAATAATCTGCCGAGACAATGTTCACCAGATTGCTGACTACCAGTGGCAGCGAAGTAGTATCTGCGATGAATCCACTGGCCATAATAAACGGCAGAATATGCTTGTCACTCAGTTTTAGTGCACGCACCATCGCCAGAACAATCGGCGTCAGAATCAGCGCAGCCCCATCATTGGCGAACAGGGCTGATACCACCGCTCCCAGCAGGGAGACATAAATAAACATGCGCAGCCCGTTCCCATGAGAGATACGTGCCATATGTAGCGCCGCCCATTCGAAAAATCCGATTTTGTCGAGAATAAGAGAAATTAGAATAATCGCGACAAACGTCAATGTCGCATTCCATACAATCTGTGTCACATCCCAGACATCCTGCAGGTTAACGACTCCTGCCAGCAGAGCCAGCACTGCACCTCCGCATGCCGACCAGCCAATCGAAAGATTGCGAGGCTGCCAGATTACAAAAACAAGGGTAACCACAAAAATAACGATCGCAAGTATTACACTAAGCACAATAACTTCCTCCACATGATCAGCATTACAATATTCGTACTGTTAAACAGGCAAAACACCTTTTGAATCACTTGCTAATCACATGTACCCGTGATTATCCGAAGTAAGTTTCACCTAAAAGAATCTACACTATATTAACAGCAGCTGTCATTACCAGGGCTGCAGCAGTCTGATTCTGTTTTGTTCATCATTCGCAAAATCTCCTCGCTACCGGGCATATGATCCAGTACAGCCTGAATATGCGGCTTGTCTGCAATATTTAGCGAATAGTAGACCCATTGCCCCCTGCGCTCTTCTTTGACAATTTTGTGAGATTTCAGCTTGCGCATATGCTGGCTGATACCTGGCTGCGAGATTTCAAAAATTTCTACAAAATCGCATACACACCACTCTCGTTCCTTAAGCAGTGCCAGCATAATTAATCGAGTCCGGTCGCCCAGCAGCTTGATCTGTTCCGCCAGCTCCGTCATCTGATCCAGCTTGTTAAAATGAAGCTCCGTTTCCAACTTGATCCCTCCTGTTATGGAAACCTGATAGATGTATCCATATAGATATAGTCTATAATGCCATAGCCAGAGTCATCAGTGTTAATTACTATATAAGCATATGCTTATATAGTAAAGACTACAAATGACATCGTCAATCCTTTTTGTTTACTATGTATACAATCGGCTGTTTCTTTTTTATTTCCTCTATTCGTAATCACAACGATTTTTGTTATAATGATACTATATGATCTGCGAGGAAGGTGAAAAACGTGAAGCAGGAAGCCATTATAGAAGAATGCAGCCATTGCAATGATGCTACGGAAGCTTCACAGCAGGAACTTGCTCGTCTGAAGCAGGAATTGATCAATAACGATACTGCGCTGTCGATGGCAGAGATTTTCAAAGCACTGGGTGATCCTACGCGTGTCCGATTGATCTATGCTCTTCTTCAAAAGGAACTTTGTGTCCATGATATTTGTGAAGTGCTGGATATGACCCAGTCTGCAGTATCTCATCAACTCCGTTATTTGCGCAATATGCGTATCGTCAAACCACGCAAAGTCGGCAAAACGGTCTTTTATTCACTGGATGATTATCATGTGGAAGAAATTTTCAGACAGACCCATCAGCATTTAACCCATAAATAATTGCTGCGTTTATACAAAGCAACCTGCTGCTGCTCCATGTAACCATATAAAAAGGAAGTCTCTATCCCGAGACTTCCTTTTTGGCATTTATAAATTAATATGATCGGTTAGATAGCTAATGCTTGTTGCCTTCACATTGCATGTCCGGTGTATCCAGCTGAATCGTAATATGACCGATACCATAATGGTGCTGGATCAGCTCACGTGCAGATTTCATAATCTGACTTCCGTAAATGGTATCATCAATCATCAGATGACAACTCAGCAGCGGCAGATCTGATGACAATGACCAGACATGCAGATCATGAACACCCTGTACATGCGGGATACCGGCCAACTCACGGGTAATCTCTTCGGTATGGATATGAACCGGCGTACCTTCCATCAGAATATGCACAGAATCCCGTGTGACCCGATAAGCGCTGATCAGTACAAGTACAGCCACGATGATACTTGCAATGGGATCAGCCAGCGTCCAGCCGAAGAACATAATCAGCAGCGCAGCAACAATCGCACCTACCGAACCAAGCAGATCACCGATAACATGCAAAAAAGCACTGCGAATATTCAGATTCTCGGACGTATCGCCTTTCATCAGGATATAAGCTGCCAGTATATTAACAATTAATCCGATAACAGCAATCGTTAGCATGCCGGAACTCATAATACTCTGCGGCTCACTGAGTCGCTGGAATGCTTCCCAGAAAATATAGAGCGAAATAACAACCAGCGCGATTCCGTTCAAAAAGGCAGCCAGCACTTCAAAGCGCTTGTATCCATAAGTCTTGGTACCGCTGGCTTGACGCTGTCCCCATACCATGGCGACAAAACTGAGTCCCAATGCTGCTGCATCACTAAACATATGCCCAGCATCCGATAGCAGCGCCAGACTGTTCGTCATCACTCCTCCAATCACTTCTACGATCATAAAAGCTGCAATCAGAAAGAAAGCGAGTCCGAGTGCCTTTTTGTTCGCATTATGTGAATGAGAATGACTGTGACCATGTCCATGATGATGAGAGTGACCATGGTGAGAATGTTCATGACGATGATCGGCATGTTCACCGTCAGATATAGGGGTCGTACGAAGGGTAGAGGTCATGATGATCCGCTCCTTGTATTATTATTTATCTTATTCCCGTCTCAAAAAACATATGAGCAACTATTCATGTGTTTATTATAGTATACCTCTTCTATTCTGGCAACATAGAAGGATCATAATGATCCAGATCGGCGTAAAGGATGTAGACAAGTCATTTTCCATCCCAAAAAAGCCTTCTTTCCACTTATGGAAAGAAGGCTTTTCGGATACTCTTTGATGTTATCTCTTTTTTGTTCGTACATGTCTACCGAACGTCTTTGTGATTTATTAGCGGATATCCTGGGACAGATCCTGAATCCAGTCTTCACTGCCTTGTGCGTTGATCACCGATTCATGGGAAATTGCCGCTTCCTGGATATTACCAAATCCCCAGTAGCCTTTTGGCACATCCGGGAACATGCTTTCACGATTCAGCAGTGGACCTCGATTTAGCATCACATTCATCATCGTCGCTGCCTCTACCCGGCGGATCTTGGCATTCGGGCGGAATGTTCCATCCGGATAGCCCTTGATCCATTGGTTCTGATAGAGCTGCTCGATCGAGCTGGCTGCCCAGTGACCTTTGATATCATTAAAATGATACGTAGACAACGGACTAACCGGAAGCTCTTTGAAACGCGTAACTACTGCGGCAAGTTCAGAGCGGGTAACCGGTTCATCGGGACGGAAATACGTCCCTTTTTGGAAATAGCCCTGGTGAACTGCAATATCAATATATTCTGCTGCCCAGTAGTCAGCAGGTACATCTTGGAATCCGGCTTTGGTTACTGTACCGGTATCTTCAGTCAGACGCGCTACCATGGCAGCGAGTTCGGCTCTGGTCAGTGAACGATTCGGATAAAAATTCCGATCCGGATAACCCTGCATATAACGCTTGTGTCCCAGATGATCATAACGCTGGGAGAATACACGAATCATAACTGATGACAACTGATCTGCTGTCTCTACTGCACTATCGCCAGAAGTAACAGAAGCAGCAACTACAAAGTTCTCATTGGCTGCATGGGCTTGAGGCCATTTCACCTGCACGGTAAATTTACCGCGCTGCTCTGTTTTCAACTGGGCTAATGGCCAGTGGATGATTACTGCGTCAGCAGCCATTTGGGTAACTCCACCATCGGCTGCAACCACATCTGTACCGACTGGCAGCTTCAGATTGACCGTGCCGCTGGTCAGAGGTGCTGTACCATCATTTTGATAATCGACAGTAAGCGTGCTGACCGATCCTTCTTCTACCTGAGTCTTATCCGCGGTGACGCTGACAAGAACATGAGGTGTACCAGATACTACAGATACGGAAGTTCCTCCGCCAGAGTGACCACCTGATGATGCAACCAGTGGTGCCAGCTGAATATCTTTGCGTACAATCTCGGTTTCTACCGAAATTGTCTCACTTTTATAATCAGCGTAACCATCTTTGTGAACCAGCAGATAATAATCAGTATACGGATAAACCATATACGCATAGAAACCTTTGGCATCCGTCAGCTGGACCGGACTTGCATTATTATTAGGTTCGAATCCTGGAATAGCAGGCAAGGTTACTCTCGTATCTGCTTTACTGCCGTTACGATCTGTTTTGGCATAATACAAGGTAACGGTTGCTCCCGGAATAAGTGCTCCCGTGTTCTGATCCGTTACCGTACCATACGGATCGACCAGTTCCTGGGAAATATTCATCTCACCATCGGCGGTAACCTGTACATCACTCTGGGTTACAGTAATTTCCTGACCCCCACCGAGATCATACCGGATATCCAGCGTGTAAGATCCAGTATCCAGACCTTCGGCACTGAACACTCCATTGTCTTGCATAGCAAATGCTTTAGGACGGCCATTACCGTCTCTAATATAAGTGCCTGTTGCTTTATTCATCAGATAAGCTTTGGTTTTGTTGAGGAAACTATCCTGCAGAATACCCGTGGAGCCATCCGCCTTTTTCATAAGCAGAACGCCTGTAACGGTTTTCTCGGAGTTAAAGTTCTGCTGGTTATCTCCTTTGACTGAACCTACAATCGCTTTTTGATTGTATTTAATCGGAGTAGCTACGCCCCCGATATCCATCATTTCTGTAATCTCGAGTGCATACTGCTGATCTGCACGCGGAACAGTAATATTATAGGAACCATCTGTACCCGTTACCACGGACTTGACAAAATCAATACCCGGCTCCATAACACCGTTGCCATTCAGATCAAGTGATGCTTTGACGATGGCTCCGTTTACACGGACATTGCCAGTACCTCTTGTCACAATACCGCTAATAGCTGGGGGCTGGAAGGCAATCTTGATTTGATCCTGTGCTTCCAGTCCGCGATCAGGATCATTGGCAGTTGCCTGAACGACATACTCCATCTCCTGGTCGGTCTCGGTAGCTGCCGAACGGTAGGTTACTACCGCTTTTCCGGTACTATCTGTTAATACTTTTTCACCGTCTTGGAGCGGCTGTCCATCTTTGAGCAGCGTACCTACATTGGACAATGAGCGGAAAGCTACCGGTACGCCGGCGATTGCTTTGCCATCCAGATCTGTCAGAACAGCTGTAAGCTGAGTAGTTGCTTTGCCATCTGCCAGAATTCGTGCAGGATTGGCAGTCAGCTTAAGCACGGCTTGAATCGCTGCCGGAGCAGCTTCTACATTCACTTTATTGGACGATAGTGAAGGTATTTCGTTCACGATCTGAATAACATAATAATTATCAGCGACTGGAACACCGATAAACGTATACGTTCCTGTCGGTTCTGCTATACCGTTATCGATCAGCATACCGTTATGATACAGTTTCAGCGATGCGGATGGTTCTGCGCCCGATACGCTGACTGTACGAGCATTGTTGATACTGCCTGTTGCAAGCACAGGTTCCGGTGCATGTTGAACAGGTGGCGGTGATCCGATGTTGACTATATTGGATCGCTTGCTCTCCAGCTGATCCACTGTCTGGGTAACTGTATATCCTTCAGCTGGTGGGACATGACGGAAAGTATATTTTCCGTCTTCATCAGCTGTGCCATTCGCAATTACTACATTTTCTACATTATACAGCTGCAATTGTGCCCGGTAGACGGCTCCAGTTACATGGATCATGCCTTCTCCGTCATACACATCTCCGGTCGCCGTTACAGGATCCGGAGCGTTGGGACTTACAATAACGGCTGCTTCTACATCAACTGCATTGGAGAAGTCACTCTCCAGACTATCTACCATCTGGGTTACCGTATACTTCTGATCAAAAGGAACACCGGTAAACGTATAATGTCCTGTCTGATCTGCAGTACCGTTACTTATTGCCTGTTTTCCAGGACTGTACAATATCAAAGCAGCCAAAGGTTCGGCTCCTGACACTGTGATTGTTCCCTCTCC
Organism: Paenibacillus dauci; assembly: GCF_000971985.1. GTDB lineage: Bacteria > Bacillota > Bacilli > Paenibacillales > Paenibacillaceae > Saccharibacillus > Saccharibacillus dauci. Next base: position 409,189 of record NZ_LAQQ01000001.1, read on the forward strand.
ATTGGTACTGCCAACCGCATGTACGGGAAGCGGACGACCAACCTGGAATACAGATACATCTTCAGCTGAATTACCTGCTTCATCGGCAGTTACAACTCTTACGGTATGAGAGGTTTGTGACCAAGGTGCAGCAGGAGTATACATCCATGCTCCTGTTGAGTCTGCAGTTACATCAGCCACAATTGTATTATCGATTACCAGATTGACCGCAGCGTTAGGTTCGGTCATGCCGTATACATTTGCTTGTACACTGGTACTTCCTCCAGAGGCGGGGCTCTGGATCGCGATATTGGTCTTTGTTTTTACACGAAGCTTCAATGTCGCCTGCTTGCTGGAATTACTGCCTGCTGTCACGACTACGGTATAAGCTGACAGATCCTGCAGCGCCTGACCGGCTGGAACAGTCAATGACCATTTGCCATTGGATACCGGAACAGCATTAAACGTACGGTTGTCCGTCGGGTCCTGATCATTGGTTATTTTCAGATTGACGGATGTATCTGTCGATCTTCCCCGCAGTACCGGAGTCACATTGGTATAGTACGTGTAGGCATGAGAGCCATTTTCAATATTCACGGAGACGTCGTCTACTCCATAATTCAGTACGCTTGTTGTCTGCGTATTGCCTGCTTCATCCGTTACACCGGCTTTGATAGCATGATACGTCGTTGTATTTGCATTTGGAGACAATGGACGGTCAATAGCGAGTGTCCAGTTCCCATCGCTGCCTGCTTGAACTTCCTGATAAGCTGCGTTATCAATCGTCAGCTTCACTTTTTCTCCGGGATTGGCTTCACCTGTAATGACAGGTGTAGCTGTTCCTCGAGTAGAGTTGACTGGTGAAGTGATAGCCAGATTACTGGACAAATAATGAATCGTCTGTGTATCCAGAATCTGTGCATTATTAGCTGCTACAGCAACGATCTGATACGTCTTGCCTGCAGTCAGGGCTGCCGGATAAGTGAGTGCACCACTGCTCCAACTGCCTGGATTGCCCGATACAACAATACCTGTCTTGGTAAATACCGATGTCCGTACGGGCGGTGTGGCATCCGAGAGTTGATAAATGGTCAGATCCACTTTACGTGCTCCACCTGTCGAACGAACATAATCTCCACTAAAGGAAGTCGGGAATTGATAGGTTGAATAATCTTCTTTGCCATTAATTGTTACATTGGACAAATCGCTGAATATAGCGATCTTCTGGCTTGTCTGAGCAATATCCTGATTTTCATTGGTAACTTTGGCGCTGACCAGATAATTATCTTCAGCAGCCAATCCGGTGATTCCCGAGACCGTCCAGCTGCCCTGGTTCACGACGGTGTTGTACGTTTTGGATATTCCGGATTGAGTAACAGAGCTAATCGTTACTGACACCGGACTCTGATCACGTGCTGATGTTGTCGTACCACTGATGGAGGCAGGGAACGTACTGGCGGTCTCAGCCAGTCCTGTGATCGCAATAGTGGGACGATAAATGGCAAAAGCCGGACTGATTGCCGAATATGCTCCTGCGCCATTCATTCCATCTTTATTAATAACAGCCAGGTTGGCTGCTTTGGAGCTGGCAAAGTTAAACTGCAAAATCGAAGAAGATTTGATATTGGAGTCGATATCCGTCAGCGCACTAACAGGCACTTGCACATCGAGGAAATAGTCTCCGTTGGTATCTTCTGTTACCCGTGTACCCGGGACCTTACTGCCGGAACCATCTGTTTTGTTAATATAATGAATAACAGACCCGGACGCATTGGATACATAAATATAATCTTCATGTGGCGATTTGCCATCCAGACCTATAGTTGCACGCGGTACTCCATTTTGAAGAACCTGAACCATCCAGACCGAGGATAGAAATCCTCCCTTGATGTCACTGGGATCACCCAGCAGTCGAATACGGAAAAACAGATTGCTACCGTCTCCTGCTGCATAAAAAGAAGGCTTGTCTCCCGATCCTTTGGATACTCCGCTCTGGAAATCCACATCATCCGGACTGATACCGGGTTCATTAGCCGGATCAAAAAACACATTCCCTTGTCGATCCACATAAGGCGTGAAGCTGGCTGGCCATGGTGCAACGGGGCTGTTGATTGCCTGAATCACCGGTGCCGCAGCCTGGCTTGCACCCGGGACCGCTCCGGTCCATATCAGTACAACAACCAAAAACGCTGCCAACATTCTGGATAAGTAACTTCTTCTCACATACTTGCCCCCTTACTGCTTCAGATACATTTCTTTATTAATATCGGAGAATAGGATTATTTTGTTATATGGTTAAACTCACTTATTTGTTATATGGTTAAACTCACTTATTAGAACAATTACAACATTTTTTTACAGAACCTATATTAATCCAAAGATTCAAATCCAATACATTGCTTGATGTACATGGTTCCGATTTGGGTAATCAACCATAGCAGTAGGATGTATACTCTAGATATGACCATACGACGAGGAGCGTGACAGCTACATATGATCGATTTCTTTGCCGGACTCACACCTGTAATGCAGGCCCTGCTGGCAACATTATTTACATGGGGAATGACTGCTGTGGGTGCAGCTCTGGTCTTTACCTCCAAGAATCTGAACCAGAAAGTATACGATGGGATGCTCGGCTTTGCAGGCGGAGTGATGATCGCAGCCAGCTTCTGGTCATTAATTGCACCGGCGCTGGAGATGGCTTCGGAAGACAGTTCGCTTCCTGCCTGGATTCCGGCAGCCGTAGGCTTTATGCTGGGTGGGTTGTTCTTGTGGGGAGCAGACAAAGTTATTCCGCATCTTCATCCCTCTTCTGCCAGCAATCAGGCAGAGGGCATGGGTACCAAAAATAAACGCCGTAGTACACTGCTCGTATTTGCGATTACTCTTCATAATATTCCAGAAGGGTTGGCAGTCGGCGTCGCCTTTGGTGCAGTAGCGAATGGTACTTCTACCGAGTCACTTGCAGGAGCAGTGGCACTGGCTATCGGAATCGGGATTCAGAACTTTCCCGAAGGACTGGCGGTATCGATGCCGCTGCGCGGCGAAGGTATGAGTCGGCGCAAAGCCTTTTTCTATGGGCAACTGTCCGGAATGGTCGAGCCTGTAGCTGCAGTGCTCGGTGTGCTGGCCGTAACACTGATCGATCCGCTGCTGCCCTATGCCTTGTGCTTTGCTGCAGGTGCCATGATCTTTGTTGTCGCTGAAGAAGTCATTCCCGGCTCACAGGAAAAAGGCAACAAGGATTTTGCATCCATGTGCCTGATGATTGGATTTACTGTAATGATGATTCTGGATGTAGCGCTGGGCTGAAGATATACAAAAATAAGCTGCCATTCATGCATGACCCTATGAATAATCTACTGATCAGCAGAATCAGGAAATAAAAAAGGATGAAGTTAACGATTTCATGTTAAAAGAATACTACGATAGTCAACTAACATGAATGAGCAGATCAATAATGTACACTGTACCTTATCTAAACAAACAAACGGCAAGCTCCAGAGAATAAGAGCTTGCCGTTTGTTTGTTTAGGTATAATGTTCATTAGATGGAATTGCTCAATGAAATACGATCCATACTACAACCGGTGCGATAAAAGAAGCAACAATGGCACTGATCGTCATCGCAATCGAGCTCATTGAAGACGCCTGTTCTCCAATTTCAAGAGCCTTTGCCGTTCCCAGAGCGTGGGACGAGCTGCCCAGCGCGATTCCGCTGCCAATCACATGATGAATCCGGAACAGACGCAGCAGATAGACTCCACATACTGCTCCGGTAAATCCCGCAATCATAACAAATACCGAAGTGAGCGAAGAGTCTGCTCCCAAATGGTTGACGATCTGAATCGCTACTGGCGTCGTCACCGATTTGGGGACAATGGATAAAATAAACGGCTTGCTGAATCCCAGTGCCAGCGCAAGCAGCATACCGCTGAGCATCCCTGCAAATACACCAGCCAGCGATCCACCGACAATAGGCAGCCAGTTCTTTAACAGCTGATGTCGCTGCTTATAGAGCGGATAAGCTAGCGCTACTACAGCAGGCCCGAGTAGCTGATTGATCCATTGTCCGCCTTTCATATAAGTACTATAAGGAATATTCAGATTAATCAGCACGATTACAATAATGGCGGTTCCCGTCAGTGCAGGCATCAGCACCGGCAAGCGGAATTTTTTGTAAATCATAGCCATGACAACATAAATGAATACAGTCGATACGACAATACCTGCACTCAGCATGATGTTCATACCCGAGTCTCCTTTTCCCGGTATTGAACACTATTTCTACTGGCACCAGGCTGTCCCTGAGATAGCACTTTTTTCTCGGCAGTGTGTGCTCCAGGTCTTCCTGCCAGCCACTGGCTTACATGTCCAGCGACTGCAATAGTCAGGATCGTACTGACAATGACTACTACAACCAGCAGTAATCCTTTGCCTGCGAACAGATCCAGATGGTTCATAACCCCTACCGTTGCCGGAATAAAAAATAACGGCAGATAAAATAAAATGGTAGTACTTCCTTTCTCGATCCATGAGACCGGAATCACCCGGCATAACAGCAAAACAAATAACAGCAGCAAGCCGATAATACTGCCGGGGATCGGCAAATTCAGCCACGCCTGCACATAGCTGCCCACCAGATAAATGGCGTATAGCAGCATGATCTGGACAACAATCAGAATGACTTTCATGATTCATTTCCCTTCACTCTTGTATTCTCTCTATCACAGTATGAGTATCTATATACGTATAGCTTACCAGAAATATACTCGTTATTGCGCAATAGGTATGTATATTTTTCCACAAAAAAAGCCATCCTCACAAATATAGGATGGCTTTAAATTCGAAATGGATAAGGGTAAATCTAATGTTCCCGCAAAATAGTCATAATTAGTCTATCAGGACACCAACGATCTGCCTGGGTCGCTTGCCGACACTCAGATCTATTATTAGACACCGGCAGACTTGGCATTTGATGCTGGTTTGCCGGATTTTCCTTTGGAACGGGAAGATTTATTTTTGCCTTTCCCCTGCTTACGGGCAGGAGACGCGATTCGTTCGGCTTCATGTTCCAGAGCTGCTGAAGCAGCATCCAGCGTCGCCGAAGATACTGCTACATCGGCAATAGCTGCTGTTGGCTGAGTCGGATACATACGCTGGAATAACAGCGTCTGCAGAATCAGGAATGATCCGCTGACCATCCAGTACAAAGGCATCGCTGCCGGTGCGCTAAAGGAGAAGAACGCCATCATAATCGGTGACACATACCCCATTATCGCAAACTGCTTGCGCTGCTCGGGCGTCATGTTAACCTGGGACACCTTGGCCTGGAACAAATACAGTACCGCTACAATAATCGCCATAATCCAGTCGGGATGCCCTAACTTGAACCAGAGAAAGGAATGGGTCGACAGCTCGGGCGTCAACCGGATAGCTGTATACATCCCCGACAGAATCGGCAGCTGAATCAGAATCGGCAGGCAGCCGATATTCAGCGGGTTGAAGCTATGCTTTTTGTAAATCTCCATCATTTCCTGCTGTTGCTGCTGCTTGGAGGCCGTATCGGTTTTGTTCTCGTATTTTTTCTTGAGTTGATCCAGCTCCGGCTGCATGACATTCATCTTTTGCTTCATCGCCTGCTGGGATTTGGCTTGTCTCATCATCAGCGGCATCAGCGCAAATCGTACGGTCAGCGTCAGTACAATGATCGCCAGCCCGTAACTTCCGCCAAACCATGAAGCAATATGCTGCATACTGTAAGATAGCGGGAATACTACATAATGATTAAAAAATCCCGGTGTGTCGGAGTGAATCTCGGTAGCTCCGCCCGTGCCACAGCCGGACAGCAAGACTACCATCATCAATGCCAATATCAGGCCAAGCAGACGGCCTCTTTTACCCGTAAATGTGAATCCTTTGATCGTTTCCATGTTGTTCCTCCTCGTTGATGGTTCATACCGGCAATCAACGAGGTGGTGCAATCGGAACTATCATCATCAGGCGCTTCTTTCCTGCGTATCATGCGCGAAAGGCGCAGTGGTGCAGGATGGCTGCTGATGGACAGAATCAGCGGATAGAAATAATGCTGGCGGGATTTGCCGCCTACTGTCCAGAATTCGGTAATGCCGCAATACAAGTGGGCAATATATGCGTAACCCACTGTCAGAATCAGCCCGATGGATAGCAGATACGGGAGCAAATCATGGAACTCGGCCAAAGTCTTCACCTCCTTATGTCATAATATAGCTATTATACTCTATCCAAATCAAATGCATAAGACAAAAATCGACATGATCATAGTCAAAACAGTGAACATCCACAAAAACTTGAAAACGTTTTTTCGATGATATACAATGTGGAGGTACAACTAAAACAGGATTGTTACTGGTGAAGCAGGCAAAACCTAAATTGGCAACGAAACCGGCGTCGTATGATGCTGCTTTTGTTCCGGTTTAGGTTTTTTTTATTGCCTTGGAGCCATAATGATCCCGTATGATCTGGTTGATCGGTCTCACTACTTCCCAACAGAAAGAGGTTATATCTATGTCCAATGTAATCCAGGGTTTTCCGAAAAACTTCCTTTGGGGCGGCGCAACAGCTGCCAATCAACTCGAAGGTGGCTATAATGAAGGCGGAAAAGGATTGTCCAGTGCGGACATGATCGCCTATATTCCAAAAGAAAAACGCAGCAAAGAAATCTCCCATGCTATGGAGATTACTTCCGAGCGCATCGAAAAAATTCTAAGCGGCGAATTCGAAGCACGCTTCCCAAAACGTGACGGTATCGATTTCTACCATCGTTACAAAGAAGATATCGCCCTGTTTGCCGAACTCGGTTTTAAAGTATTCCGCATGTCCCTTCACTGGTCCCGTATTTTCCCGAATGGCTACGATGAGCAGCCTAACGAGGAAGGTCTGCAATTCTATGATGATGTATTCGATGAACTGCTCAAACATGGTATCCAGCCACTTGTTACACTTTCTCACTATGAGACTCCGCTGGGTCTGACAGAGAAATACAACGGTTGGGTAAGCCGTGAAGTGGTCGATCACTTTACACGCTATGCGGAGACCGTATTCAAACGCTATAAGGACAAAGTAAAATATTGGCTGACATTCAATGAGATCAATGTAATCACAATAAGTGCATTTACCGGCGGTGGTGTGGTTGTTGACCGTCTGGACAATAAACTTCAGGGTATGTATCAAGCACTGCATCATCAGTTTGTAGCCAGCTCTATCGCTACCAAACTGTGTCACGAGATTATTCCGGATGCTCAGATCGGATGTATGCTGGCTCGTATGGAGACGTATCCGAACAGCTGTAATCCTGAGGATGTACGTAAGGCGCAGCTGGCTAACCAGATGAATCTGTTCTTTACCGATGTTCATGCACGCGGTGAGTATCCAAAATTCATGGATCGTTATTTTGCAGAAAACAATATCGTCCTGCAAAAAGAAGACGGCGATGACGAGCTGCTGAAACAATATACAGTCGATTATATTTCTTTCAGTTATTACATGAGTATCACCGTTGCAGAGAATCCGGAAGGTGACAACGAAGCTGCCGGTAACCTGGTGGTAGGCAGTGTCATGAACCCTTATCTGGAGACCTCCGACTGGGGCTGGCAGATCGATCCGATCGGTCTACGTGTTACGCTGAATGCGATGTATGATCGTTATCAAAAACCACTGTTTATCGTCGAAAATGGTCTGGGTGCCTATGACAAAGTCGAAGAAGACGGCTCCATACATGACCCTTATCGTATCGAATATCTGCGCAAGCATATCGAGCAGATGAAAGAAGCTATCAAAGACGGCGTGGATCTGATGGGCTACACAGCATGGGGTCCAATCGATCTGATAAGTATGTCTACTTCCGAGATGTCCAAACGTTACGGCTTCATCTACGTTGATCAGGATGATGATGGCAATGGTACACTCGCCCGTTCCCGCAAAGATTCCTTCGCATGGTACAAGCAGGTTATCGCCAGCAATGGCGAGCAGCTGTAAGCCAATACTCCCGGCATTGATACTCTGCCATCCAAAAAGAAGCCGCTTCCGGTTCCATCCGGGCGGCTTCTTTTTTGGATATGCAAATCGATAGGAAGAGCTTGTAGGATACTGCACGCGAAAACCGCAGTTCAGGCAAATCTCTTCTTTTATTCATATGATGAAAAGGAATACGCAACCATACCCTATTTATTGCTTTCGATAAGGGTTCGGAAGCTCACAGCCCATATCTTCCACCTGTGGATTAGCGGATAATCGATCATAGTGCTTAAGCTTATACTCCAGCACTTCCTGCACATCCTTCAGTCTCCGGATTTCACTGCTGATATGTTCATACTGCTGTCTAAGTATCGTCTTGCGCTGTTCCAGTGTACTCTCTCCCTGGCTAACTAGTGCACGGAATTCTTTCATTTCTTCCAATGTCATACCGATCGATTTGAGCCGGGTCATGAAAATAATGCTCTGTACCTGCTCGGCCGTATAAAAACGGTGTCCATTTGACTTGCGCTCTGCGGGTGGCAGAAGATCAATACGTTCATAATAGCGCAGTGTGTCTTCACTGAGTCCCGTTAGTTCAGCAGCCTCACGTATGGTCATGGGCATATCCGGTATTTCAATCATCCTGCTCATCCTCTCATCAGACAATATTTTCCTGAATAAGTGTTACCTTGTAAGTGTATAGTTTACCAGGGAATAGGTCCATTCTCATCATAAAATTGACCGGTAGGTCCATTCTCGTCGATAAGCGCCAGACCAATTACCGTTTGCGCAGCGTGTTCCACTGTACGTGGACCGCTATTTCCATTCAAATCGGTTGCGGTATAGCCGGGGTCTACTGAATTGATCTTGATCGGAGTTTCTTTATATTCCTTAGAAAATATGACCGTTACTGCATTGAGTGCTGTTTTGGAGCTGTTATACGACAGCGAATTGGCTTCATAATGTTCATGCGACGGATCACTATTGAATGCGAGCGAACCGAGACCACTGGATACATTGACGATTCGTCCCTGCGGCGCTTTTTTGATTAAAGGAAGCATAATCTGCAGTACCTGAATCGCGCCGAATACATTGACTTCGTAGACTTTACGGATATCCTCGATTGCCTCCTCACTCGGCGCATTGCTGCCTGCTGCAATACCTGCATTATTGATCAGCACATCCAGTGATCCCGACCGCTGGCGAATCTGCTCTGCTGCGCTATGAATCGTCGCTACATCGGTTACATCGATCTGTACATACTCTGCCTGAATACCTTCGCTCTGCAGCTTCTCTACTGCCTGCTGTCCATAAGCAGGTTGACGTGCTCCCAGATAAATGTAGTATCCTTTTTGTCCCAGCTGTCTCGCTGCTTCATAACCGATTCCTTTATTGGCACCTGTAATCAAAACTGTCTGTTCCTGTGTCATCTATACCGTCTCCTCTATTATATAGTGTCATCTGGCGGCCGCCTACAGCAAGACTACAACTTGGAGTACACTCCAAGTCAAGCATCCTTTTGCCAAAATAATAAAAAAATCGTGCATGACTCTTTGCGATGCAGCAGAAATCGTCTGCTGCGGGCCTTGGTACAGCCCTGATTTTCTGCCTGAAAGAGTATGCACGATCTTTTTTTATTTATTTGATTTTTTACCTATTTATTCGACCATTGAAGAATGCTGGTTATCGGCTTCAATCCGATTGGAACGCCGGACTATCATCGCCTGAATCCAGAGGACCAGCTCAATGATCAGCAGAATACTGATGATCCAGGCGCCACCACTTAGAATCCAGCGATGGATGCCGAGGGCTACAGTCGAACCGGTATGCTCCACATACAGCTGTTCGGTACGCATCGTGAAAAAATAGAACATTCCGAGTGTGAATAGCCGAGTCCACTGTGCTGTATTGTAGATGCCAATACCATGGCGCCAGCCTTTTTGCCGAATTCGGCGAATGGCTCGCAGCCCTTCCGTACACTCTACCGCGATCAGAATCAGCAGCGTTATCCACCAGAGTATCAGAATAGCCGTATCGCTCCAGGCATGGGTTGCCTGAACGACTGCACCGGTAATCGCCAGCGCACCGTACAGGATGCAGTTCGTATCGGTCCAATCTGCTATCAGGCGCTCCGGTCTGCGGCTATAACGATACAGAATCAGCGAAGCACTGATTAGATAAAATAATAATCCGAGCGCAATCATGGATTGATTAAGCCAGAATGCTACATACCCATTACTGAACACTTGATGAAAAAGCAGTACAATTGACTGCGTGGACACGGCTGACAGAAGCAATACACCATGAATACGGTCATATTGCTTTTGCAGCAAAATCTGGTACCAGCCGAGACACATAAAATACAATAAAAATAACCATAGCCCTGCATTGAGCACAGCTATAATATGAATCGTCTCCTGCACCCAGTAGACACCAAACGAAGCAAATAAATTAATCAGCAGCGTGGACGTACCTGCCACCCAGGTACCGATCGCAAACCGCTGTACCGGATCAGCCAGATGATCCCGGTAAAAGCTGGATCGACGGATCGAAGCAATATAACTTACCAGCAAATATAACCAGATCAGAGCCGTACCGATTACCAGCAGTCTGGTCATCAGACTATGCGGTCCCTGTCCGGACATATGCTGCCATACTCCCTGGATGAAAATACCGAGCGCCATAACAATGCTGCCCGCTGCAGTGGGTGCAACATGTAGATTTTTATTTGCACTAAATGCGACCAGACCCACAATCATGCAGCACAGCAGCAAAATAATCAGCATAGTGATTCTCCTTTATAACAGATATAAGCTCTAGTATATCACATCACCAAGGTAGTGTACTCCCGTATTCCTGTACTGCACGTTGCACTATCCGCGCTGTGGAATATACGGAGGAATCGGTGCATTAACGACCGAAATCGGTACTTCCAGTGTCTGTCCGCTCTGGATATCATAAGGGGTGACCAGTCGATTCGCCTGCAGCAGATGCTCGACGGTAAGCTGGTACTGCTCGGCAATATAGTCTGCTGATTCTTCTCCAACCACAATATGCTGCTTGCGCAGTTTATCAATCCGGCAGGCGGCCTGCTTGAATGTCGGCTGCTTGGACAGCGGATCGGTAAAATCGGCAGTGAGATCATTAGCGGATTCATGACCTTCCCAGCTACCATAGTGGAATGGTACAAAGACCAGTCCTTTTTGTACGGCTGTACCGATACGAGCCGGTACTTCGATCCATCCTCGTGGTGAGCTGATCCGTACGACCTCTCCTTGCACGATGGATAATGCGGCTGCATCCTCTTCGTGAATCTCTACATAGGCATTTGGCGCAGCCATTTGTAGATACGGCGAGCGGGCCGTCTTCGTACGGGTATGCCAGTGCCATACGAGCCGTCCAGTGGTAAGCCAGGTTGGATACTCTTCATTGGGCTGCTCAGTCGGCGGCAGATAACGGGTAGCATGCAGGATTGCTTTACCATTTGCCTGCTTGCTGACAAATTCATCACGGCTTAATGCGCGGCCGCTGAATTGATCCTTGGTATAGCTCTGGGAATAATCTGCATCCGTAGGGAATTTGTAATCGCTGTATAGACGCGGGGTTCCTGTTGGATGCTGTTCATTGGCCGGCCAGCGCATACCGTTATGTTGCTCCAGCTTGTCATAGGTCATGCCGGTCATATCACATGGACGTCCGCGCGAGACCGTTTTCCATTCTTCAAAGCATTCTTCCGGTGTCGAGTAACCGATCAGCGGCTGACCATCCTTGTCTTTGAGATCCATACGACGGGCAAAGTCGATCAGAATCTGCAGGTCACTTTTGACACCCTGTGGTGCTTCTACGGCTTTGCGCAATACATTGATTGTCCGGTCGGCATTCTCCATAGTGCCTTCCTTCTCTCCCCAGAGCGCGACAGGCAGGATGACATCCGCCACTTTGGCCGTCTCGGTCAGGAATGGATCCTGAACAACCACGAAGATGCTTTCCAGCGCTTTGCGAGCACGCCGACGGTTCGGCAGGGATACCATCGGATTGGTACCAATATTCCAGAAAAAAGTAACTTTGCCCTGCTCGATCATATCCAGCTGCTCTTCGATTCCTTTTTCCGGACCAGCCGGCAGTGTCGCTTCGTCTACATTCCATAGATCGGCCATCTCCTGCAGATGCTGCGGATTCATCGGATTACGCTGAGCCGGATAGGTACCCACTCCACCTGCTGTACGATTGGCAGAGGAGCTGGGCTGACCCGCCATATGCAGTGGTCCGCAACCGGGCTTGCCAATCTGTCCGCGGATGAGATGCATATTGTTGATGGCTACGCAGGCAGTAGTAGCATCTGCGCTCTGGAACGTTCCCTGCAAAGTCGTTGTTACCATGGATGGCGTCTCTCCCAGCACCCGGGCGGCTTCATGCAGCTGCTCCACCGGAATACCGGTGATTTTTGAAGTCTTTTCCGGCGTCCAGTCAGCAACCGACTGCTGCATCTCGTCAAACCCAATCGTATACTGTTCGACAAACTGTCGATCAATATTCCCGTTCTTGATCATCAGATGAACCAGTCCATTGAGCAGCGCCACATTCGTACCCGGAATCAGCTGCAGATGCAGATCCGCATGGCGGGCAGTCAACGTGTGACGCGGATCAACCGCAATAATGTAGGGTTTGCCTTCCCGCTGCTTGCGCTGCATGATCCGCTCGTGCAGAACCGTACCGGTCTCCGCCACATTATGACCGAACAGCATCAGCGTATCGGTTACGTCTACATCATCAAAGGAAGCCGGTGTTCCATCCGCGCCAAAGGACTGCAGCAGACAGAATTCCGTAGTTGCCGTACAGAGACGGGTATTGGCATCCAGCAGATGAGTATGCAGACCGGCACGACCGATTTTGGCAATCGTATAATAGTCTTCCAGATATCCCTGACCCGTAGAATAGATCGCAATACTATTGCTGCCCTGACGCTCCAGGGATTCTCTTGCTTTGGAGACAATCAGTTCCATCGCTTCTTCCCAGCTTGCAGGTTCCAGTTGTCCATTATCGCGACGAATCAGCGGTGTCAGTAGACGATCGGAGCTATTGTTGGCGTACCACTGATTTTCGCCTTTGGGACCGAGCCGTCCACGGTTAATCGGATGCTGGCCGTTACCTTTGATACCGACGATCTTATCGTCTTTGACTGCAATATGGCAGCCGCAGCCGATTGAGCAAATATTACATGTGCTGTACACCCATTTGTCGACTTCACCCTGACTGTATATGTTCATATCTATACGTTCTTTTTGCCAACTCATAGGCTTACCTCCAGATAAAAGGTCGGCACGACATACTTGATCGCTGCCTGACCATAAATTTCGCGCAGATTCACAGCAATCTCATCCAGCTGCTCGCGCATATGCTTATACCGGTTACGAATCTGTTCGGTATGCTCCGTCTCAAACGAAGGTATCCAATGGACAGCCCGTACCCATGCCCGCATAGTCGGTTCTGCCACTTCATTATTCTGATACAAGATCGATAGGTAGGGACGAATCTGATCAAGAGACAATGCAGGCTGATCGGGATGCTGATCGGAATTTGATGACTGCTGATGACTTGCGTTATCGTCGGACGGTATTTGCTCCAAATCGGCGGTCAATACAGGAATCAGTTTTTTTAGCGCTTCCTGCTGTTCTTCAAGCGAATAACGAATAAGTTCAATAAGTGGATGCTTCATTGGAGCCGTCTGCTCCAGCACCTGATTAACATCTTCTGACAAGGCTTCACAATAAGGCAATAATGGGTTCATGCTGTACCTCCTCTAATAGGCAGAGCCAAAATAAGGCATTGCACAGGATCGTAATATTTATACAAGGTCATAAGCCATTACCCAAATTTTAAATATGCATACCTCTACATATGTATTCCTGCAAAAATAACCGGTAGATCTGCTGCTGTTGCGGCAGATCTACCGGTTATTTATAAGTGCTCCATTTTACTGGAGTATGAGTGGATTATTCAGTCAGGAGGGCGCAGCTTTCACTTCTTCATATGTTGGCATACCGCCCTGCGCTCCCAATTTGGTAATCGAGAGGGGAGCAGCACGATTACCAAATTGCAGAATGCCCTGCAGCGAGCTCCCTTCGGTCAGCGCTACTCCAATTAATGCAGCATTAAACGTATCCCCTGCTCCTGTCGTATTCATTGCTTCAACCTGGAATGTCGGACAACTTCCTGCTTAGCGAGCCAGCGCTTTCAATATACGGTCACAGAGTTCCATTGTAGCGATGTTGTCCTGACCGCTGGACAAAGGTATTGTTCCCTGATTGCAGCAATCCATAAAATGATTCATCTCGCCAACAAAACCACGCAGATACAGATCACGATAGCTGCCCGACATCGGTGTCGCAGATGGCGTATAGATAGTATCTTGTTCCTGAAGTGATTTCCAGGGCAGATCGTCTGTTACCAGCGACTTATGTATACGCAGTTCATTAATCTCATGAGCAATGGCAAAGCCATTTTCAAAAGTGACCGTCACCTGTTCACTCTCCCGCGACCATGCCGTCATACTCGTAAAGTAGGCGCTGCCAATGACTCCATCTTCCATACGCAATGAAATACTTTGCGAGAGATGACCCTGCTCATCCATACTCAGACCGGTGACATCGACTGCTTCACCGAACAGATAGCGAATCAGATCTACCATATGAATAGCAGCCAGTTTGATAAACTGCTCTTCATTTTTACAAAAAGGAGTGCCATCTACCGCGAAGTTCATCTGAAAAGAACGTACACGTCCCAATTCGCGACGGTCAATCAATTCTTTCAACTGCTGATAGACGGGCGCATAACGCTTCATAAAGCCTACCATCAATATGGAATCGCTGGCTGCAGCGGCTTCGGCAGCCTGCTGGGCCTGTACTGCATTCCATCCAAGCGGCTTGTCGGTATATACATTCTTGCCTGCCTGAAGAGCAGTCATGGTCATCTGAAATTGATCTTCCGGCTGGGCTACAATCACAATATTGCGATAGTGCTCGTTATCCAGCAGATCCTGATACCGATCGTAAGCCTGCCCCTGACTTCCAAAACGCAGCAATGCCTGTTGTGAGCGCTCCAGACTGCGTGTTGCGATTGCTTGAATCTCGGCTCCTGCCGCTACGGCTGCCGGATAGATATTTGTTGTTGCATGAAAACCTGCACCTACAAATGCCAAACCTGTTGATTGCATTGTTGTGACCACCCGTCTATTTGAGAATAGTTTTCTTTTAAGGGATTGCCTTTCAAAATATACCTATACAGATAGTAATTATACAGGAATTTGTTGCGGTCGTCAGGCTGTATGGATTTTCCTGCGCACAGAAAACAGAGCCTTTCGATTGCTTGTGCAGATCCTGCTTGCACAGCCGACCGAAAGACTCTGTAATAACTAATACTGGTAATTATTATAACCATACGTTGTATATGATATACCAGCTCATTCTTATACGACTGGATATAGCCAACAGCAGATACAAAATGCACCACTGCTTCAACGATTATATTTGTAGGTTATGCATTCATATCAAATCTGTCCAACCCATTCCGATTCGGCAGTAGCGAACCAGCGCTGACGGATATGATCGAACTCCTCCTGCGACAATACGCCATCCGCGATCAGAGCTGCATTTTCAGACCAGCGATTAGGCTTGGTTGTACCAACGATCATCGTATCCACACCGGGAATACTCAGGGTAAATCGCAATGCCTGCTTGATGCTATTCTGTACATCTTTATCCTGAAGGAATGTATAATTCAGATCGCGCAGCCGGTTCCAGTACACAAATGCATAATCCTGCGGTTCTACCTGCTCCCGTGTCCATGCTGCATTGGCAATCGGACGTTTGGCAACAATGCCCATACCACGCTCACGTGCACCCGGAATCGTCAAGGAAATCGCTTCCTGATCGGCAATGTTGACAGATGTCTCCAGACTGTCAAATACTCCTGTCTCAATCGCGTACAGTGCATCTGCACTATCTCCACTGTAACCGATATAACGCGTTTTGCCTTGCTGCTTGGCACGCTGCAGCACTTCAATCACTTCTCCCCGGCGCAGCACTTCTTCCGAGCAGCTATGCAGATGGATCATATCGAGATGATCGGTTTGCAGACGACGCAGACTGCGATCAATGCTCTGTTCCAGCATATTGCGATCCCAGTCAGGCGCTTCAAAGCCGGCTGCATGACCGCATTTGCTGAACAGATAATAATCATCACGCCGGTCTGCCAGTGCGTTACCGATCAACTCCTCGCTATCTCCATAACATTCTGCTGTATCAATAATATTCAGCCCTGCATCCAGTGCACTATGCAAAAGCTGATCAACTTCACTCTGTGAGACACCGCTTCCAATTTCCGAACCGCCA
Organism: Paenibacillus dauci; assembly: GCF_000971985.1. Taxonomy (GTDB): domain Bacteria; phylum Bacillota; class Bacilli; order Paenibacillales; family Paenibacillaceae; genus Saccharibacillus; species Saccharibacillus dauci. The sequence continues at coordinate 425,552 of NZ_LAQQ01000001.1, forward strand.
AATCCGAGTACACTTACTTGCATATCTGTATTGCCATATTTACGCTTTTCCATGATGTATAGCCTCCTCCGGTTATGTGGTCTGGAGTGTGTAACCAACTCCCAGAATGGTGCCATGCTGTATGTTCCAAGCTGCTGTACGTTATGTATTACCCTAATTGATAAGAAAATAGTAGTTTTGACCGGATTTATATATAGACAAAAAACCCGAACAGCTCTGAGAACTGTCCGGGCAGTGAGATATACCATAGAAGGCGGCTGTTAATCAGGAATTAACCAGTGAAGAATCCTTGCGGATAATGCTGATTACATATCCTCCTACCGCACCAATGATCGCCGGCAGAATCCAGCCGAGACCAATTGTATACATCGGAAGATAACTTTCCAGAAAATGATCCAGTGCTGCCAGATGGAATGGAGTTGCCTTCAGTCCATCTGCCAGACTGATGATGAAGACGAGCAGCATACTGCCCTGATATACAAGTCGCTCTCCTTTGAACAGGGAATGACAAAATGTCAGGAACATTAGTACAATCGCCAGTGGATAAATAATGGTCAGAACCGGTACCGAAATGGTAATCAGTTCATTCAGTCCGATATTCGCAATTACCGCACTGAACAGACACAGACCAACTACCAGCTTTTTATAGCTAAAGCGCGGCAGCAGTTTGTGAAAGTACGATGCACATGAAGTGATCAGACCCACACTGGTTGTCAGGCAGGCAATCGTGATCATTAGACCAAGGAAGATCCCGCCGGATGTGCCAAAATAATAACTGGACATTCTCGCCAGAATCTGACCACCATTTTCCAGATAGCCAAAAGCCTGCACACTGGAAGCACTAATATAGGAAAGCGCCACATACAGAACCGAGAGAATCAGTGCTGCAATACACGCTGCTTTTAGGCAAACTGTAACAATCTGCTTGCGGCTCGTTGCTCCGCGCTCCCGGATCGCATTAATGACAATAATACCAAATACAAAAGCTGCCAGCGCATCCATGGTCAGATACCCTTCCTGGAATCCGTTGAACAGCGCATGTGTCATATACTTCTCGGTTGGAGCCTGGAATCCACCGATAGGATATAGCAGTCCTACAATAACCAGCACGCTGATAAAGGTCAGCTTGATGGGGGTAAGAACTTTACCGACAATATCCACAATACGCGCCGGATTCAGTGAGAAGAAACAGGTAATTCCAAAGAATATAATCGAGAAAATAGCTGCAGCTGTCGTATACCAATCCGCAGACAGGAATGGCTTGACACCAATCTCGAACGAAACATTACCGGTCCGTGGAATAGCAAACAGCGGACCAATCGCCAAGTATAGTACAGTCGTAAATATAAGACCAAATACAGGATGCACCCGGCTTGCCAGCGACTGCAGATCATCCTTGCCGGAGAATCCCAGCGCAATCACGCCCAGGGTAGGCAGTCCTACTCCTGTAATCAAAAAGCCTATATTGGCCTGCCAAAAGTTGGTTCCGGCAGACTGACCCAGCATGGTTGGGAAAATAAGATTCCCTGCACCGAAAAAGAGCGCAAACAGCATTAATCCAATAACTACGATGAATGAAAATGGTATTTTTTTCTCCAAAGAACGAACCTCCGATAAATCGCTATGCAATTCTATTTGTCATCCGGTCCGGATCTATCTCTCCACTCCTACAGTGCTCCAGGTGCCGGATGCCATGCGTTCGAAATTCTTTTCATTTACGGAAGATACAGCTGTTCCGCTTCAACGCGCCGATGTGTATATGTACACTAACGCCTGATTAACTGCTGCTCCGTTCCTTTTGCCGCCTCCAGATCAATGTGATTAAAGTATATCTCACGCATAAGGTTATATTTTAACCCACTCTGCCCGATGCCTCAATGACAATTATTGAGAATTGCAAAATAATCTTTATCGATCCGACCTTTTATCCGTGCGCCCGGCATCACAATGCAGGAGTCAGCTATTGTATATTCCGCTTCTGCCGGTTCATGATCCGATACTGACTGGGCGTACAGCCAGTTAGTTTTTTGAAGATCACGCTAAAGTTGGCAGTATGTGCATAGCCGGTTCGCTCGGCAATCATGGCGACACTCAGCGTACTATGACGCAGTAGCTCACGTGCTGCACGCAGCCGAATCGTCTGCAAATACTCCCGAAAATGAAAGCCTGTAATCCGTGGGAAGATTCGGCACAGATACGATGGGCTGATATAAAACAATTCGGCGATTCCCTGCAGTGTCAGCGGCTCATCAAAGTGATCATTGATATAGCGGGCAATCTCGGTAATTTTGGTCTCCATGGGATGTATAACTGATGTTACTGCAGCAGGCTGACCATGCTCTCGCCGTCTTATCCGGTACAAACGAATCAGAAGCCCGGTGAGCAGACAGCGACTGTATTCGATGTATCCGGCGTCCCGACGCTGCATCTCTGACAGCATTTCCTGCAGACACTGCTGGACGGCATGCTGTTCTTCGAACGGCAAATGATAGAGCGGATCGCGTCCCAGCTCCTGCAGCGGGAACAATAGCCCACCCCCTTCACGAATAAATTCCTCGGTGAAATTAACCAGAATCCGTTCGCATAATAGCGCATCTGTACTGACGGTACGATGCAGATCGGTAGGACAAATAAAAACCAGATCGCCTTTGGCTGCATGAATAGCCGTCTCATTAATAAAGTAGGTTCTCCCTCCATCCTGTACATAAAAAATCTCGTAGCTGGCATGGGAATGATAACGTGGCATAGCGCTGTAGCCAATCTGCCTCAAATAATGAATGCGCATACTCTCCTGTGGATCCACACTATAACCAACTGCTTCCAGAGTCTCCATCTTCATTCCTCCTTGCGCTTTTACAATCTATTCGTTCCTTTCCTACTCCACTAAAAGACAACAAAAGCAAAATGTAAGCGTATTCCAGACAAGAAATGCAAAATTTCTTTGTTTTACTTGTACTATAATGGCTCTGTGATCACTTGTAAATTAATGGTTATATTGGCTATTTCCCACCTGCAGGTCTTCCGGAATCCAGCAGGGTACAATCTGTTTTGCATTCTTTTATCCCAAAGGAGTTGTATTAGTATGAAATTGAAATTATGGCAACCATCTGCTCGTCCTGCTGGCAAGCGATCCTATTGGAATACATCAATGATTCTGGTGTGCACATGCGCAGTCGGGTTATCACTGCTGCCTGTCCAGTCTACCCAGGCCCAGGATCAGCCAGCTACCTCCTCTCTAGTCGCCGAAGCCAGTCAGACCAAAACGATTACTGTCGCCCAGGATGGATCAGGCCAGTACAGTAAGGTGCAATCTGCCATCGACTCTATTGCAAGCGGTAACAAATCACCCGTGACTATCTACGTCAAAAATGGAACATATCGAGAAAAGATTACATTTCCAAAAGATAAGCCTTATATTACGTTAACCGGTGAGAGTGCTACCGGTACGATTCTTACGTACAGCGACACATCCGCATCTGCTGGCGGAACAACTAATAGTTCCAGCACCTTTGTTATGTCCGATCATTTTACAGCGCAGAATATTACATTTGCCAATACTGCCGGCAAAGATGCCGGACAGGCAGTAGCCCTGTACGTGCGCGGTGATCGGGCGATATTCAAAAATGTGCGGATGCTGGGCCATCAGGATACGCTTTATACACCTGGTAGCGGACGACAATATTATGAGAACTGCTATATTGAAGGCACCGTAGACTTTGTCTTTGGCAGTGCTACAGCGGTATTCAATAATTGCGAGCTGAAAAGTCTGGGCAATGGCTACATAACTGCCGCGTCTACACCTGTCGAGCAGCCATATGGCTATGTGTTTTTGAACAGCAAGCTGACACGTAGTAGCGCAGTTGGCAATGCCTCGGTACATCTGGGACGTCCATGGCGCCCATACAGCTCGGTCACCTATATCAATACTACGATGGACAGTCATATCCGGCCCGAAGGCTGGAACAATTGGGGCAATGCAGCCAACGAGCAGACTGCCCGCTATTCGGAATATAACAGCAAAGGACCGGGTGCTGTCGGTACAAGAGTAGGCTGGTCCAAACTCCTTTCTTCCAGTGAAGCAGCGGCCATTACCATCTCATCGGTGCTCGCTGGTAACGACGGATGGAACCCTGCAAAATGATCAGAAAATGATTTAACGCAGATCATACTCATCAAGTGAGAGGAGAATCCAATGATCCCTATGATTTCACGGTGGACACGCTCCCTGCTGGCAGCAGCCGTAGCTGTCCCGATGATGATTCCTGCTACTGCCGAAGCTGCAGAGACGATTCCCCCAACGGATAACGCATCTGCAATCGGTGCACTTCTTCCTGCTTTTCCCGGCGCAGAAGGTGGCGGCATGTATACAACAGGCGGACGCGGAGGCAGCATTTATGAAGTTACCAATCTGAATGATTCAGGACCCGGATCTTTGCGTGATGCTGTATCCGTAGGCAATCGTACGATTATCTTCCGAATTTCCGGCAATATCCATCTTCAATCCCCGCTCAAAATCAAGGGTTCCAACCTGACGATTGCCGGACAGACTGCACCGGGAGATGGGATTGCCGTGCTGGATTATGATACGACAATTGATAGCGACAATGTGATTATTCGCTACATGCGCTTTCGTCTGGGCGATGCCCATTCTACTGAAAGTGATGCTTTCGGGCTGCGCAAACACCAAAATATCATGATTGACCATTGTTCTTTCAGTAATTCGGTAGACGAAGTACTATCCCCCTACCAGAACGAGAATCTGACGGTCCAATGGTCTATCGCCTCCGAGAGCATGCTCATGTCCCATCATTCCAAGGGACGGCATGGTTACGGCGGAATCTGGGGTGGACGCAATGTTACCTTTCACCATAATCTGATCGCTCATAATGCCAGCCGGAATCCGCGCTTTGCCAGTGATGCCGGCGATACAGTCGATTTTCGCAATAATATTATTTATAACTGGCAGTTCATGGCGACTTATGGCGGTGAAAATATTGCAGCCAATATAGTCGGTAATTACTACAAATATGGTCCTGACACCGCCCGCAGCGTACGCGGTATGATTCGGGATACTCCGTCCGCTACCAGCCAGTGGTATATTGATGGTAACCATGTGGACGGATATCCGGAACTAACAGCAAATAACTGGCTTAGTATGCCGGATGCCCCTGCTGCATCCCGCTTGAACGAACCGGTAGCAATGCCTAATCCGATTCAGACCGAGAGCGCAGAGCAGGCCTATGTATCGGTATTGGCAGAAGCCGGTGCGACGCTGCCCAAGCGCGATTCGATCGATGCGCGCATTATGAACGAAGTATCCCAGCGCAGTGGCAGAATGCTGAACTCACCTGCCGAAGCAGGCGGCTATCCAGAGATGCTAAGTACTGCTGCTCCTGTAGACCAGGATCATGATGGTATACCGGATGGCTGGGAGATCGAGCGAGGACTGAATCCGACTGATGCCTCGGACAGTCTATTGATGGGTACAGACGGATATACGTATCTGGAGAATTATCTGAACGAACTGGCTGACCATGATACATCATTAAATCCAGTAGTCAATATCCGTACCCCGGAGAAAGACCAGCTGATTCAGACCAATCAGTCGCTGACGGTAACAGCTGACGCCTATGATCCCGATGGCAGTATCGTAAACGTCGATTTCTATGCCGGTAACAAACGGATTGGCAGGGATACTACTGCGCCTTATGAGTATCGCTGGGATGCCGTACCGGAAGGAACACATTATATAACTGCCCGAGCAGTAGATAATACAGGCACTGCTACCAGCAGCTCAACGATTACCCTGCATGTGGTCGGACCTGAAGCAGATGACCCATGGACCACAGCAGATATTGGTCAAGTCGGTGTACACGGTACAGCGACAGCTTGGGCAGACCATCTAATCGTACGCGGCAGCGGTCGTTATGGAGAAAGCGATTCCCTGAGTACCAGTCAGCGGCGAGATGACTTCTCGCTCACTTATCAGAAGTTAACCGGCGATTTTGAAATGATATCACGAATAGATCGTCAATCACGTATCGATAATAATGCCCAGGCAGGCATGATGATCCGCAGCAGTCTGGATGCTGATGCACAGATGGTTGCACTAACCCAATCTACCGTCAAATACGGTCAGGCCGGACGGTTTATTCATCGTCTGAATCCCGGAGCCAAAGCTGTCGACAAGCAGACCGAAGACTTTCTCGCTCCGGGCTATATGAAGCTGGTACGCACCGGAGATACAGTCTATGCTTTTCTCTCCCAATACGGAAAAGAATGGATTCAGGCTGGCTCCGTCACATTGCCTGATATGCCGGATACGGTCTATGCAGGTTTTGCCGCTGATGCTGCAGCGATCGATAACGAGATTCACAATTACAATACTGCGCAATTTTCCGATATTTCCATACGTAATCTGGAACATATGCCGTCTGTACCGGATAATGTGTATGGTACAGCCGTCAATAAAGGTATCCAGATTCGCTGGACACCAGTTGCTGAAGCCGATACGTACACTGTTGAGCGTGCCAATGTCGAGACTGGACGTTATGCCATTGTCGCCGACAAAGTACAACCGACGGAATATACAGACAATACAGCTGCTACAGGACAGCTGTATTATTACCGGGTCACTGCAGTCAACGCAGCCAATAGCAGTCTGCCTTCGGCACCTGTCTCCGCTGCAATGACTTCCGGAGAACCGGTGACTGCCTACTGGGCACTGGATGATTTTGAGCAGGATACAGCCGGCTCTCCTCCAGCGGGTTATACGCTGGAACCGGCACATCCAGGTACGGACGAGTATCATGTGCTGATTGGCAATCTCACCCCTTCTGCAGATATGTCATCCGCAGAACATCCTGCTCTGGGCAGTCAGGGTCTGATTCTCTCGGATAGTGGTAAAGAGACTACCCGGATCACCAAGCGTTTCAAGGAACAGACCGGCCAAGTTATACTCGATACCCGTATTCAGCTGAACGAAAAGGCTTCCTATGACCGAATGCTGCAGCTGCTAAATACACCCGGTGGTTATGCCGCTGTCGCTATTAACGCCGGTCCGCAGGGCTTTTCCTATTATGCTTCTTCCAAGGAAGTACGCCCACTTGGTGACGAGATACCACAGCCAGGGAAGTGGTATCGTATTATTGTTATTGCCGATATCGCCAGTCAGACTGCAGACATTTACATGAACGACCAGCTGGTGGCCAAAAAAGCTCCATTTATGAACAAAGTTGCTACCATTGCTACTTTTACTGCCCAGACGCCGGAACAGGAAAAAGGCAATCTGAGCCTGGATAATGTCTCTATCCATTCTCCCATTCAGCCCTGAAATCAAGCGCATGATCATGTATTATAGTATAGAGCACCTGCCAGAACCTATCCGGTAGGTGCTTTTCATATGCAAAAAAAGAAAATCCGCTGCCGGACTTTCTTTTTTTGGTCGGTATATAGTGTTGTCTTATGCCTCAGTGATCTAATATCGAATCTTAATCACTCATGCCAAAATGCAGCAGATACAGCTTGCCATTGGTGAAGAACAGATAATCGTCCCATTCCAGCTCATAAAAGGAATCCGGTGTACTGGTTACTTTAAATACAGTTACCACATTGCCTACATTCGACAATCCTTCTTTGAGAATATGTATAAAATGACGGCTTCCATGCTCCTGATCGAAGGGGATGACTCCCTGCTGGGCGGCATCCGCGCTGCGCCAGCGATAATATAGCCAGCCAGGCAGCATTTTCAGCAGATGATCCTGCCAATCCTGCAGCCGATCCAGACTTACCCGGTCAGGTGTTAGCTGCATATACCCGCAAACACTCTCTACCAATGTGCCAATCGCCGGAATCTCATCCAAATCATAATCGAGCGCACAGTTATCCATCATATTCAGTTGGGCAACTCCCTGTAGATAGCCCCGTATGTAATCCATTGTTATTTTCATAGGCAACATCCTCTCCCGTCTATCCGTTCCATTACCATGATAAGCTGATACTTGTAACATTATGGCTATGTAATCATAATAGTATTAATAACCCGATTCTCTTCACCAGAAGCGTCAGCTGCTCTATTATACTGCAAAATGACTCGAACAGGATATGATTGCTGCTGTGTGACTATTTGTCTGCTCGGGTAATACATATGATTAGAAATAAAAGAATACTAAAAGATAAATAATGTATTGTATACAATTTATATTCATGCTATAATAATATTGTAAAAAATTTAATTTTAATAAATTAAATGTAAAAGGACCGGTGATTATCATGAGAATCCAATTAACCGAACTCGCAGATCAGAAATTAAAAGCAAGTCTTGGCGAACAACCAGGTATGTACAAATTACTGTACGATACTGGTGAAGGCTGTGGTTGTGATGGTATTCCGGTACTCCTGATTGTAGATCAGCAGGATGCCAACGATAGTGTGATCGAGACTAATTCCCTGCCTATTTTGATCGACCGTCAGCACGAGATTTATTTTGAAGCTGCCATGTATCTGGATGCAGAGCCTAACTTCACTTCTTTCAAATTGCGTAGTGATTCCATGCTATACAGCAGCAATGTCAAAATCAGAGATCTACGTGGCATGGATGTTCCTGCCAGCACCGCCTCCAACTCCTGTGCACTGCGTTAATAATAATATTTGAAATTCATTCTAATATAAAAGGCATCGGTATAAGAGATTAACTTCCCTTATACCGATGCCTTTTTCGATAATGGATGCTGATTTATTGGTTGACCAATGGTGTTCCATTTGGGATACAGACAGTTCGACTCTGTTTAGATCCAGCGCAGAAATGGTTTGTTCACTACCTGGATGTCGTGCTTTCCCGCCCACTCGCTCAATTGCTCCAATGATATCTCTTCATCTCCAGTAAAAACAAAACAATGACTGGACGGCAGAATTCGGCGTCCGCGTGACTGAATACCAACCAGCGGTCGTTCATATCCGTTTAGCCAAATCTGCTGAATATCGGCACTTTTAATGTTCTGATTGCCTAACCGAATAGCAGAGTTGTCCAACTGCACCAAAAACGGCTTTTGCATGCGGCGGCGAATAATAATAAATGAATAAACGACGAACAGGACAAGCACTATCCACAAAGTGTAATACAAATATTGACGATATGCTGTGAAAGTGAGGCTTGCCAATATAGATCCCAGAACCACCAGATTTAAAAGGATACCAATAAAATCTCTTGATCCTGAAGGACGTTTGGCTGTGAGTGTATTCATGGTAATATCCCTCTCTTTGCTTACAAATTATGGATAATATTATTTTCTGCATAAATTACATGTTCAATCGATAATTCATGATCAGACGTTATACTGTCAGCACTGTTTTGATCATAGCGAGATATTCACGCAGCATACTAACCGGAATCAAGCGCAGCGGTGACGGACTGGAGATGCCATCGTATGCTGTATAGCCCAGATGTTCCGCAATATAACGGGCACGATACATATGATAGTTGCTGGTTACGATAATGGCATTATAGGTACCCGGAGCCGTATCACGATCTGCATCGATTACTTTTTGGCTGAACAGCAGATTCTCGTATGTACTGGTAGAGCGGCTTTCCAGCAGTATGGCTCCAGGTGGAACGCCCTGTTTTAACAGATAATCCCTCATCGCTACTGCTTCCGGTACGGTCTCATCCACTCCCTGACCGCCGGAGACGATAATTTTGCTATCGTGGTGCTGCTGCCAGTACACCAGACCGGTGTCTACACGTTGACGCAAAGTGACTGGCAGCTGATCTCCTTCTTTAAGCCCGGAGCCTAGGATTAGAACATATGGACTATGGGAAGAGCTGCTATCATCCCGATCAAATTGCGATAACACCAGTGCTTCACAAATGATGAATGATAGCAAAAACAGACTGAACACGGTTAATAATGTCCATCTTGTGCGTGGATGTGCACGCCATATTTTTTTCAAGCGGTGAAGCTTAAGGGAATGCCCCGTCTTGCTTTTCTTTGACTTCATAATGCTATGTACGCTCCTCAATCCTGCAAGTTCAATTATGATACATATTTTCCTTTTAGCGTAACACAAGTCTTGTGACTGTTGCCAATCCTGCTCAGACGTGCTTGTGTTTTATAAGGAATTCCTAACGCCAAAAAGCTCTATACCCGGCTGTATGGGCAAGAGCTTTATGTGGTGCCAGCAGCATGGATCCATGGATCAACGTACTGCGTGTATAGGGTCTCGCTGTTGATCTCCGATCGTTTTATTCATGAGGCGCAGCCAATTGTTCCAGTACCTGCAGCAGGTCACTGCCGGTTCCCAACTTGTATCCCTGCTGGGCATAACGTATATTCTGATACGGGTCTACTACCAGTACAATCGGACGCTGTTCGCCGCGTATGTGCTGCATGGTTTCCTTTAACCCGGATAGCATATTCAGATTCTGATCTACCCGCAGATGTATCTGTCCGGGCAGTAGATCTGTCGCTATCCGCTCCTGATCCTGCAATGTTGAAGTCAATACATACACCGGACCACCCCATGCCGACCATTCGGACTTCCGCTCGGATAGTTCTCTGAGCAAATGTTTGGTGGGTTCACGTTCCGGCTCCAGCCAAGTAATAATGCAGCCAGCCGGATGAGCGACAGACTCAGCTTCGTTGCCAGACAATATGCCCTTCACCTGATCCGGCAGCGAAGAATGGATCAGTGGGACCGTGTGCTGTTCACTGCGGAATAGCAGTTCAGCCTCTGTCGTCTGCTCCGGATATACATGGAAATGCATAAACCGTCCCTCTACACTCTCATCGCTGAGACGTGTTCCTGTCGTCAGCCGGTACGCTCCCGGTATGACGTCATACGGCTTGTCGCACATCTCTTTTTCTCCGTATGGAAAATGAACTGTCCGGTACGCTCCATCCTCCAGCCTTGCCAGTGTGAAATTACGATAATATCCGGCTTCTTCATCTGCAGATGCTGCTGCAAGACGGAAAATGACTTTACCTTTGTCGGAAGATACAGAAGTGAATTCAGCAGTATGTTCCGGTTCCGGTCGAATATTCTGAATATCGTTAGCCGCATCTTCAGCAATTCCGGTACTTCGATAACCGTCTACCTCATCTGCTTCAAGGTGCGGCGTAAACTGCATTTCTGTCCATCCACCATGCTGCCAGTACTGCGGTTGCAACTGCAGCGGCTCCAGCCGCGCCGGAATGCCCAGACTGCGGGCAGCAGCAACAAACATCATATCCCGGCTCAGCGCGTCCATCACTCCCAATTGATGGGCACCTGCCGGCGTCGCCATACCGGAATAACGATCCACCTGATTGTATATACGTACTTCAGCTTCCAGGTCGGCAGCCAGCTGCTGTGGATGACGACGATAATCTTCCTGCTTGTCCAAAGACCATAACGACTGAAAATAAGCCCGATATTCAGACAACATCTCAAAATGAATCCGCGGACACAGCACATAGCGATCAAATCGCTCTCTTTCTGCTTCTTCCAGCGTGACATAGACTTTGCTACCATTTAGATGATCCTGCAGGACAGGTTCAAACGTATCCTGCCAATCTTTGGGACGCATCGATTCCAGCAGCCGCAAAGCCAGCGAGCGTTCTTCCGGTACCGTCTTTTCCAGAAAATCAGCCAGTTCCCGGCTGTTCCCCCTCGCCGCCTCCAGCACTTTCCAGATCCGTTCGGCAGGCAACTGCCACTTCGCTGCCAGCTGATCGGATTCTTCGCGGTTCAAAAATCCAGCTTCATAGGCAGTACGAAGTGCAATGCCCTCCTGTATGCGCTGCTCATGTTTATGTTTATCCTCTGGAGAGACCGCTTGACCTTCATCGACTGGCGGAGCTACCGGGGCAGTCATTTTCCAGTCTATACTGCCTTCTGCAAAGGATGACAGACCGAGACTCACAGTTACTTCGGATTGATCTACACGACACCATGTCTCACCCCAGCGCTGACCTGCACGCGCATGAATAAGCAAATCTCCATATCCGGTCGTCAGCTGGGCACGACCGGTGCTGTCACTCTTCATCGTTGCCAGCGGAGAGAATTCTGCTGCATTGTATAATTGGAACTGCACTTCTGCAGAGATTGGCCGCTCTTGTTCATCTACGGTATGAACAGTAAGCGGATGGACAGGAGCATACCGCTTTAGCATATTAATTTCTGTATACCATGGATGTCTGGAGCAGACTTCCTCCGGTCCGGTATAGTCTGCAGAGACCCTCGTGTTGACCAGCATTGCCCGGCGCGCCGGCAGCCGGAACCATCCTTCATCCAGTACCGGCTCAGGTTCACAGGCACCCAGATAATGCCATTGTCCATCTGCCCATGCTTCGACCCATGCATGATTGGAATCGCAGTGCGCCCAACGCGGCGTATAGCACTGACGCGCCGGAATACCGATGCTCCGAAGTGCCGTTACTGCCAGCGTGGATTGTTCTCCGCACCGTCCCTGCGCTGTACGCATAATCGTCAGTGGCGAGACGGTACGAATATCCGTACCTACATAGGTCGCTCGTTCATGGCACCAGTAATTGGTCTCCAGCACTGCCTCGGTCATCGGCAGATTACGAACCCGATCGACAAGTTCGCTATAAATGATTTGGCGACTATTATCGATATTCTCGTTATTCACCCGGTAAGGCAGCACAAAATGTACAAAAATCTCATCCGGTATAGATGCTCCCCATGGCATTTGATTGCGTACATGCAGTGCATGCCGTACATGTCTCAAAAAGTATTCACCATCATAATCGGCCAGATCATGCAGCGGCATATAAGCGTACAGAAACCGAAGCAGCAGCTGTTCTTCATCCGTTAGCGGCAGTTCGAATACGCTGAATAGGGATGACTTTCTCCGGGCAGCCTGCTGCCTTTTCCATTCGAACTTGTGATTTACCTTATCCAGATCCAATCCATACGATACAGTCACCGTCATGCAGGTAAGCCTCCTTTGTAAATGAGTATTACGATATAATCATTTTGCTGCCTGCTCCCGCCATACCCAGCCATCTTCACGAATACAGATCCGTGACTCTCCGTCTGTTAGCAGTGCGGATATCTGGAACATACTGCTGGTTGCTTCGATGTTCCATTGCTCGATATCATTCGAGCGCAGCTTCAACTCTCCAATCTGCAGCAGCTCCTCTATACTCGTACAGTAACGTTGATGTGTCTGAGCATATAGACGCTGCTTGTAGTAGAGTACACGCAGATCCCATTTGATCTGTTCTGTTTCCAGTTCAGATGGCAGACCATTAGGAGCGTCTGCTGCTATCTGCGGTGCATGTTCTACCGATTCACTTTCTGCTTGTTCTTCATCCTCAAAAACCACATATCCCCATAGTTCCGGATAATGCATATTCACCACACCCTGCGGACTCCATACCCAGTTATCTTCAGGCAGCGGCTTGCCGGTCGCTGGATCGCATCGCTTCACATATTGACCATCTATTACATCTACCTCCCACTCGACCCGGGAAAAGTTCACCCGCCAGTACTCACTAGGTAGCGGCGGACGTTTCTCTGCTGCACATTCCTGAAGAATTCGCCAGGGCAGAGCGATCTCGACCGACCACATCCGGTTGCTGGCTTCAGGATTATTCAGTTCACCATCTACATATACTGCAGTACGCAATCCGCTGATGTCCCACCCATTAATTGCTGGCCCTTCATCGCGATAAGGCTTGACCAGCAGCAGATCCCATACGGTATTCAGCACATTGATTTCAAATTCATAATATTGATGCGTATCCCCATCCGGATCGATAAATATCTCAAAGTCATTATCCTGAAAAATCACCGAGTCCCTCTCCGTCTGGTTAGCCCATATCTCATTTTCTTCCAGCTCGGCTCCTATGTAAAAGTATTGATCATCCCAGAGCATCTTCACCCGGGTTCTTTTGGCAGGAAGCGGCCTGCGATCTCCTTCTATATCTACAAAATCTTCTGTCCACTCGGCGGTCTGCCAGAAATCCTGATCCAGACGTCCGGTCCATTCACTTATTCCCGAAGCACGCCTGCATCGATAGGTTTTGGGATTGAATGTAATTTGCGGCTCAGGAACAGCTGATAATTTGCGCATTCATGTGACCTCCTCTGGGCTGGTTATTGCACTTTTATTTGGCAATAGATATATGGAATACTGCTCATTGTAGGCAAGGATCATCAACGGGTAAATATGGCATTTCTATGATTGAGGATATGTAGTATATGATAATCATCGTTATCCAGTTGTTATCCGTATCATATATAAGATGTAATATGTGTTTAATGTATTGTCCATTTCCAGTCTTATATAAAAAGCTGGATAAACTATAACAGTTTACCCAGCTCCGCAATCGTATCGATAGTGTGTGTCGGTTGTACATGTTTGGCATCGCGCGGACCAAGATGCTGCCTGATCCAGACCGTCTGCATACCGGCTTGGATAGCGCCCCCGATTCCGCTGATAGCATGATCTCCTACATACATGCAGTCAGCAGGGTCTACCTGTAGCTGCTCAGCCGCCTGATAGAAGATTCGTACATCTGGCTTTGCTGTTCCGGCTTCTTCTGCAGTGAGTACCCTATCGAGCTCATCCCGGATCCCCATTTGAGCCAGTTTCTGATGCTGCAGATCTGCCTGTCCGTTGGTTAACAGGGCGGTTCGATATCGCTGGTGAACATACTGCAGCGTTTCTTTGGCCTGGTGGGTCAGTACAGCACATTGAGCGTACTGCTGCTGACAGAATTCCAATAGATGCTGATCCTCGGGACGCTTCTTCCAGGGAAGCTGGTCAATATACGTGGCAAATACATGCCGCTGCTCTACCGCTCCATGCCAGTCCAAATGTACGATTCGCTCCAGTACATGGCGTCCTTCCTCCAGATACGCCGCGTACTCTTTAGCTAACCGATGAGCCAGTTTTTCCATGGTTTGTCTTCGATCCAGCAGCGTATCATCGAGATCAAAAATAACAGCCTTTATTGTATTCATCGCTTTCCTCCAGCAGCTTGATATGTCTGATTATATATAATCTATTCATATCGTACCCTGTTTTGAAGACATGTATTCACTTTTGTTGCCTTTCCTGGAACTCATGCTCCAGAATACTCATGCCAATAGCATCATGGTACTGATAATCATAGTACAGTACTTCCCGCTGAATGCCTTCCCTGCTGAATCCGAGCTTTTCGTAGGAAGCAATGGCCCGTTCATTAAATGAATATACCGACAGCTCTACCCGGTGCAGATTCAGATTACCAAAAGCATAATCCAACAGCATCTCCATCGCTTCGGTACCATAGCCCTGTCCACAGTTGGATGATTCAAATATGGCTATCCGGATATGTGCATTCCGGTTGGTACGATCGATATCCATCAGCGAGATTTCACCAATCACCTGTTCTTCAGGCTTGAGTGTAATCAGCAAATCGATCCGGCTGGAATCACCAGCACTTTCTTCAATAAATTGCGCCACACCTTCACGGGTAAATAGAGCATGGGTACCGGTCAGACGACGCATTTCTTCATTCATCAGTGTCGGATAGTACATGTCGATATCATCTATAGTAAACGTACGCAGATATAGACGCTCACTTTCCAGTACACGCTTGTTGGCTTGCTTCATTCCAGGTAATCCCCTTTATTATGTATTGTTATACTTCTCCCTGTTCACTTCTTCATAGCTTGGTATACATAGATGATATTTTACTTTCTTTTGCATATTTGGGAGAATTCCATCTGCTTACTCAGTGTATCATATTCTTCTGAAGTTGCTCCAGCAAGTTCCCATGGGATAGTATCACTCCATTCCATGACAAAAACTCTCTGCTATGCTAGCCAGAGAGTTCACTCAATCGATATTGTGAATATGCTGTAATAGTCAGGCCTGCAGCTTGCTGATCAGCTGACGCAGCTGTTGATTCAGCGTCTGCAGTTCTTCACTGGATAATCCTGTTGCATCCAATAGTGACTGCGGCAGACAGCGGGATTGCTCTTGCAGAGCCATTCCTTTGTCCGTAATCTTAATATTTACAACCCGTTCGTCCTCGGTAGAACGCTGACGGGTAATCAGACCATTCTCTTCCATCCGTTTGAGCATGGAGGTCATCGTACCGGAATCGAGATAAATCTCTTTGCCGAGTTCCTTGATTGTACACTCCTGCTTTTCCCATAAGACCACCAGCGTAATATATTGCGGATAGGTTATTCCCATTTCTTCGAGCATCGGCCAGTACATTCTCGTAATGGCTCGTGAACCTGCATAAAGGGAGAAGCAGATATGCTGTTCCAGAGCTGTTACACTTGTTGATTCCATTCTTCTCACCTAATTTCTTTGTGTTTGGTTCATCATAAGCAGCACAGTGATTTAATATTATCGTACCGCCACTGTTATATATTGTCAACAATTAATTTGCTTAAAACTTAAATTTTACAAATAATTTATTTTATCAGCTATTACGATATTTTTTATGGATCACTTACTCTGCTGTCAGCGTTCTGAATGATACAAAAAAAGCCCCTGTTTACGCGGTCATTCCCAATCGGGTTCAAGACTGTGTACAGGGGCTTGTTTATTATATGATTTGCATTATCGAGCACTGCTGTATGATGAGACATGTTCCCATTATTAAAATCCGAATACGGACATGCCGCCATCGACCATCAGCGTCTGTCCGGTAATATAACCGGCTGCTTCGGAGGACAGAAATACGACCGGTCCTACGAGTTCTTCCAGATTGCCAACCCGCTTCATCGGCGTACGATCCAGAATCTCCTGCATATACTGCTCGTTCGCCAGCATCTGCTCGGTCAGCGGAGTACGGAAATACCACGGTCCCACCGCATTCACCTGGATACCATACTGCGCCCACTCCATGGACAGGATTTTGGTCATCTGGATCAGTCCTGCCTTGGTCGCACCATAAGCGACACCGGTACGCAGTGCCACCTGCCCGGCTACAGAAGCAATATTGATAATCCGCCCACCGCCATTTTCTTTCATTTGCTCGGCAGCGAGCTGAGATGCGATTAATGCAGAATGCAGATTCGTCTGGACGATCCTGTTCCATTCCGAATCTGTTACATCAAGCGCTTTGCTGCGTATATTCATACCTGCATTATTGACCAGAATATCCGGCGCTCCAAAAGCCAGCTCAAACCGCTCGAACGCATCCTTCATCTGCTGACGGTCTGTTACATCGGCCACCATGCAAATCGCCTGACGGCTGCTGTGCTTCTCGATCAGCTGCTTGGTAGCGTCAAGATCGGCGCCTGTACGCGAGATCAATCCCACATCCGCTCCTGCTTGCGCCAGCCCGATAGCAAGTGCCTGACCGATACCTTTGCCTGCTCCGGTAACGATTGCCTTTTTATTGGATAATGAAAATGATGGTAAATACATTGTAACGACTCCCTTTCCTGCTGTCCGCTTAATTCTGACGGAAGCTCGTAAAGTATTGACTGGGCCCCCCATGCTCCGGATGAAGAATCTCTTCGTACCGATTGGCTGTATATTCTCCAATCACCCGTCTCCAGAATGCCTGGGCAGCCGTATTATTGTGCACCTGGGTAACTTTCCAGCGGCCCGGATAACGGTTGAAAAGTTCCTCCGCTGCCCAGCGGCCGACCCCTGCACGCCTGTATTTGTGCAGGATAAAAAACTCAGTCATATAGTAGTCACTCTCACTGCTGTCTATATACCGGTCTACCAATGCAAAGCCTGCAATATAAGAGCCCGAATAAATTAGAAAAGGAAATTTGCGCCCCGGATAGCTCCAGAATTCATCCAGTCCCGGATACTCGGGGAAACGTCCTTTGTCATTCAATTCAATATTCAAATAATATGTAAAATCATAAAGATAGAATTGCATCATTTCGCGGATCACCCGCTTCTTGCTTCTCGGTACCAATTCCAGCGCCAGCGCCATCCTGTTCCCTCCGTTGTCTTGTCTAATCGTTGCAATTTGTATATATCATATCAGGAAAAATTTGTATATCATTTTGTGCCTTCTTACCACTATATAACGTTCCTGTATAGTGACGCAAATCATATTCCAGTCATTTTATGGTACAATCGGGACATGAGGTGAGCTAACGACATGACCATACAGAAGATCCATGACCGCCGCAAGCTGGATGAGAAATTGCCATCCATGCCCTGGTATATTGAACAATTTATCAATTACAAATTACCGGACTTGTCTCCGTCCACATTATTGGAATACATACGGGATTATGAATCTTTTTTAAGCTGGATGATTGCCGAAGGATTATCCGCTGCCAGTACCTATGCAGAGGTACAGCTGATCGAACTTGAGACACTACGTATGGAGGATGTAACCAGCTATCGGCTATATCTGACAACACGCGCCGAGAGCGCCAATACCCGTGTCACCGTATCCCGCAAGCTGTCTTCGCTGCGTTCATTGTTCCATTATCTCAGTCAGATTGCCGAGGATGAAGACTTCTATCCGCTTCTCAAACGCAATATTATGGCCAAGATCGAAGTTAAGCGCCTGCACAAGCCCAAGGACACTGCCGCCAAGCTCAAAGGCAAAATTCTCGAAGATGAAGAACTGCTGGAATTTGTCGGCTATATTCTGGAAGGTCATCGTGAGACCATCGCAGGCAACAAGCAGGCACTCTACTCCTACGAGCTCAATCGTGAGCGGGATGCCTGTATTGCCAGCCTGATTCTTAACTCCGGTCTGCGCGTATCCGAAGTGGTCAATCTGAATATGAATGATCTGGATCTGAACCAGAAGATGCTGTATGTCTCCCGCAAAGGCAATAACGATGAGACGTTTAAGACACCAGTCTACTTCCGCGAGCAGGCACGGGATGAACTGCAGACGTATTTGCAGCTGCGTGAATCCCGCTATCGTACACCGCGTAATGAACAGGCGCTATTTGTCGCCAAGCCAAATGGCCAGGCATCAGGCAACCGGATGACCAAGCGAGCAATTCAGGCAATGATTATCAAATACGCCAAATACTTTGGCAAACCTTACTTGACCGTACACAAGCTACGGCATTCTTTTGCTACCGATTATTATTTGCAAAATGATATCTACAAAACCAAGGAACAACTCGGTCACGCATCGACCGAGACGACCGAAATCTACGCCCATCTCACTGACAAGACAATGTCCGAAGCGATTGAGAAGCGTAACGAGGATTAATAGCTATATTGCCCATTATAAAAAGTATGCTGTTACAACAAATACTCAACTGTACCGGGATATTCAATCCTCCTCTGTCCACAAACAGCAGGAGGATTTTTATTTGCCGGTTATATCGATAATCCAGATCAGATGATCTGCACCTGGTCCCCATTGGTCTTTCAGTGTATACGCAGGTTCGCCGAATCTGCGCTCCCAGATCCGCTGGGCGATTGGGTATCCGCTGTCCAGACAGAACTTGCTGCAGCCTTGCTCATGTAAGAATGAGACTATTTCGGTTAGCAGCCGGGTGGCAATTCCTTGCCTTTGTGCTTCCGGATGTACCAGAATCGTTCCTACTTCGAGCAACTGCTGATATTCAGGGCTGATGATGCTACGAATTAGATCGTTGGCAGTACCGGCTTCAATCGTTCCTATGATTTGTTCTCCTCGCCAAGCTGTCAGAAAATATCGCTGCTTCCCCTGACTGCGCAAATCTTGTGTGAGGTAGAGCAGTTTGTTACGTATTTCTGCTTCCAAATCTTCCTTTTGTTCCTGAATGCCATTCTGTATAAACGTATCTGTAAGCACAAGGCGAAAAAAGGAAGCTAACTGCTCATAGTCTTGAACCTTCGGTCGACTAATTACGATTTCCTCCATCATGTTCTCTCCTTCTTTGCTTTGTATACTAAAAAATGGCTTACGGAAGAGGTTTATTTCTCCTGATTCTATACAAAAAGCTGCCAGATTAAAAATCATGGCAGCTTTTCAGCTTTTATGCAATTTCGCTATCTGTTCTTGCAGATGTCATACCATACAGTCTGGTTATGATCACGCATAGATTGACAGAGCAGCAGACTTTAGGACTGGGCGTTTTTCAGCTTCTCACCCAGTGTAACAAAAGAAGCAACGGCAGTACGAATACGCAGTTCTGTGCCTTCATCCACCGGGTCACCGTTTTCATTAAACTCACGCAGTGATCCACCAATCGAGATCCATTCCGGGCAGTTGATACCATGCAGGTTGCGTACGATATTTTGCAAATGCAGCAGAGAAGCTGTTCCAATCAGACCGCCTGCCGAGTTGGCAGACAATACGACTTTATTGTTAAAGTATTCGCTGTTCAAAAAGTCGAGCGCATTCTTCAGTACACCGGACAGCGAACCGTGATATTCCGGCGTCGCCAGTACAAGAGCATCGGCGCTTTTGGCAGCGGCAGCCAGTTTCAGCACTTCTTCATGACCGTAAGCTTCACCCGGTCCATAGAGCGGCAGTGCATGTTCCTGCAGATTGAATACTTCAGCCTCATGGCCTTGTTCGGTCAGCAGTTTGGCAATATAGTGACAGAGTTTGGTAGTTGATGCGTCCGGGCGCGTACTCCCGGCGATAAGTGTAACTTTCATGGATAGATTGTCCTCCTGGATCGTAGATTGGCAGCAGCCTGATTTCATTCACACTTATTTGTTAGTGCTTGGCATATGACATTATGTAAGCATTCAGTGCAACGAATAATTCCATAATACCATCTTTTCCAGCCGGAATAATAGGTGTTTCTTTCAAATTTAAAGTTTCGCCGGGTGTCTGAACAGCTGGTTCACTATTGTTCTCATTTCCGGATAACAGCGTTGTCCATTCCTCCGGCTGCAGGCGGGTATAGATCCAATGAAGCCCTGTCAGCTGTTCCAGTAGGGGTACATCCGACACACGAGCCATCAAGGCTACTTTGGGATAAGGCTCCTGCTTGAACCCTTCGACCAGAATCAGATCATAACTATCTGTAGATGAGGATGACAGCTCTGCAACCAGCTGCTGCAGCGTCGATGACTGCTCACGAATAATAGCGGTGCGGGTAGGCGAAGTAATCGCGACCGCGGCTGCACCAGCTTCGGTATGGGCAAATGTATCCGTACCTCGATGATCCATCTGAAATTGATGGGCATCATGTTTGATCACTGCCACCCTCGTACCCTCTGCAGCCCAGAGACGAAGAAGTTCGGTGATAAGAGTCGTTTTGCCTGAATTTTTGTAGCCGACGATCTGGATAACCGGCGGCTGTGAAGCAGGTATGCTCTCTGAAGCTCCGTTCATTATTGCACCGCCAGCTTCAGCACCGATACAGGTGTACCAGCGGGCATAGGTTCTGTCGTAGGCGGAATGACAATCAGGCAATCGCTATCCTTGATCGTGACCATTACATTGGATTCATCAAGTAATGCCGGATAAGCGATGACCCGTCCATTTTCCACATCCACATGACCGCGTACAAAACGGGTAAAGCTGTTGATCTTGCTATAATCACGTCCCAGTTCAGCGGTCCATTCCGGCAAATAGTCCCGTGTATTGTTCATCATCTGCCGGATCGTCGGACGCACAAGCAGCTCGCAGCCGACAAAGCAAGCTCCCGGGTTACCGGATAGCGCAAACAGCAGCTTGCCATCCTTGACTGCACCGGTAGTGACACTGCCGGGACGCATCGAGATTTTGTTAAATAACATCTCTACTTCGCCGCTGCGTACCAGATCCCCCATAACATCATAGTCGCCCACCGATACACCGCCGCTGGATACGACCAGATCATATTGCGCCAGCGCATTCATCAGCATCGTACGCGCTAGTTCCAGATCATCCTCTACTGCTCCCAGCAGATGCGGTTCACCACCTGCTGCACGAATCTGCTCAGCCAGCATCAGCGAATTGCTGTTACGAATTTTGCCGGGTTCAATCGGTTCTTCAACCGATAGAAGCTCGGTCCCTGTCGAAAATACTGCTACCTGCGGACGGCGGTATACCGTAACCGTATGTACGCCAAATGTAGCCAGAACCGATATTTCGCCGGCTCCGATACATGCACCCTGCTGCAGCAGAATATCTCCTTCTTTAACTTCCAGGCCGATCGGCGTAATATTGCGGCCTGCTTCGACCTGACGCTTGAGACCAACCCAGGTACGTTCCTGCTCCATCTTGGTCTCTGTCATTTCCAGCATTACCACTACATCCGCTCCATCCGGTACCATGGCTCCTGTCATGATGCGCGATGCCTGTCCGGATTGAATCGAGACAGATGGAGTATATCCGCACGGAATATTATCGACCACTTCCAGCCAGATCATATGATCACTGGATGCTTCCAGCAGATCGGCTGCGATCATAGCGTAACCGTCCATACCCGAACGTCGAAAATGGGGATATGGATGATGAGCTGTTACGGTCTCGGCGAGAAATCTGCCACCCGCCTCCTCCAGTCTCACCTGCTCCGTATCCGAAGGGCGAACATAGCCGGCTATGCGCTTCTGGGCTTCGGCCGGAGTAATCGGTCTGCGATGGAATTTGCCACGATCCTGTTCCGCTGCTGATGCGGCCTGTGATTCCGGTTGATTGTGTGCTGTCATAATTATGATTCCTCCCTGTTTCTATAGCTGTCTGCCGGACAGCCTGGTCCGTTACTTTCCTTACAGTTATAGCTCAAGCCTAACTTTCATGCAAGTATTGTACGGCGATAAGAGCATTCAGCCACGTCTATTTGGGATAAAGGCACATGGAATTTGATTTAACTTCTATTTATAAACAACAAAATGAATTCGATAGAGTACAATTTTCACAGAAAATGAATAACTCCTCCTTTTTACGTCAATAGAAGTATCGAGTTTGCTGTTAGTTAATGAGTATTCCGTATGATGAATCCGAACGAATGTATGTTTACTATTATGAATTTTTCATATAATTAAATAGTATAAATAACTTATATAGAGTGTTCTGCACAAAAAAGATGCCCGTCTTATCGACTGACATCTTCCTGCGAAAATATTTTTTGGGGTTGTTAAAAGGAATCCTCGTCCTCACGGATGATTGTCTGCTTGCTATAGGGGACGATTCAATGCACTGACCTGTAGACTGCTCCAATTAATTGGTTCTTCGCCTGAATGACGGATATGAACCACTTTCCGCTGACCGGGCAGCAGGTCAAAGTAATTGTCGCTGAACCGCAGTCTTCCCTGTGCAATCTCCAATTTGACCATCCGAGCCAGTACAGCACCACCGATAAGCGTAACGGTCTGCTTCTGCTTATCCACCTGGATCTGCCAGTCAGCAGTCGGGAGATGAAGTTCCTTGGGCGAACGCAGATAATAATGATTATCCGGAATATCGGGATGATCCGCACTCAGCACGACAAATACCTCATGTGCCTGCCATCCTGTAATACTCTGTTCTTGACCCGACTCTGTTGTTTTATCGGTGGAAGACAGGACTTCGACTTCACTTATCTGCTCTACCTGAATAGCGCCATTCGCCGGTACTTCTGCTGCAAAGCTACGACGGAAGACTACTTCTCCCTGCCATGTCATCACTTTCATCTCCAGCTGTGTCGTAAATGCCTGAAGCGTATCGTTAATGATCCATAGATTCATATCCTGCCCCGGCTCATGATCCAGCGACAACAGCAGCGGATGATAGAATGTCCGGGCATAGAAATAGGCAGCCTTCGGCAGCAATTCATAATCCACGATCGCCCAGCTTGTACCCGGCCAGCTGTCATTGAGCTGCCAGATTAGACTTCCGCTGTTGCGATGTTTGAGACGGCGGTAATGTTCGATTCCATACTTCAACCCTTCTGCCTGGGTGAGCATGGAGTAGTCCAGATACTGATCGATATTTTGCGGAATGCCAGTATACCCTTCCATCAGCAGAATGCCTTTGCGATGATTGGTATCCTTGTTCCGATAATCCATCTCTTCACTGCCCCAGTAAAAGGATTCCTCCGGAATGTAACGTGACAGGGTATACCGGTTGGCTGCGGCATGCATGCCAAACTCGCTGCTGAACAATGCCAGATCCTGCTTATAGTGATGGAAGCTGACTCCTTCGATACTGTAATCCAGAATCGGCTTATCTCCATATTGACGCGGATACACCGATCCGTGCCAGACCTGCCAATTATGCCGGTCTCCAATATCCGGATCATTCACATCATTGCCACCATAGGGAGAAGACGGCCAATACGGTCGATATGGATCGCTGTCTGCCAGCACATCGGGAATCAGCTCATGATAGATTGCTTCTCCATAAAAAGGGCTGCGGATATCACCGGCGGCTGTTTTCATATCATATAACCAGTCGATCTCGTTGTTGCCACACCAGAGAGCCAGAGAAGCATGATTACGCAGCCTTTTCACATTATCCACCACTTCTGCACGTACATTTGACATAAAGTCCTGATTGAAATCCGGGAACAACGCATTGGCAAAAGCAAAATCCTGCCAGACCAGAATGCCTTGCCGATCACATTGCTGATAGAAAATATCCTTTTCATAAATGCCGCCTGCCCATACACGCAGCATGTTCATATGCGCTTGCGCTGCCAGTTCGATCAGCTCCACATAACGCGCATCGCCAGCTGAACCGATCAGATTATCAACCGGAATCCAGTTGGCTCCTTTGGCATAGATGCGTACACCATTCAGTACAAAAGCAAACAGAGGCTCTCCCTCTTCTCCCTCCAATTGCAGCTCAATCGTCCGCAGGCCTACTTCGTGTTCATACCGATCTACCAGCTCTTCGCCGGAATATAATAGAACCTGAAGATGATACAGATACGGCTCTCCCAGATCATGCGTCCACCACAGATGAGGCTGGGGAATATGCAACTGTACGTTCCATGTATCTGTACGATTATGATCAACAGCGGTCAAGGTATGCTGGCGGGTGACTTCTCTGCCTTCATGATCCAGCAGAACAACTTCTGCCCGCAGTGCCTGCGCTGTTGTCGTATCGGCTGCAGCGTGTATGTGTTCGTTATAACTCGTATAACGCAGACGGGGTACAGCACGAACCGATGTCTGCACCTCCAGTACAGCTTCTTCCGAACTGACACTGCGTGTATACGCATACACTTGATCCAGTCGGGCAATCCGGGTACGACGTATGTTGACACTGCCCCATATGCCGACCGTAATTATGCGTGGTCCCCAGTCCCAACCAAAGTTCATCGCCGCCTTGCGCAGCCACGGTCGTTCTTTGGTATAGGAAGACCAGTCAAATAGCTCTTTCTCCTGATGATGAGGTTGCAATGGATCGAATCGTACAGCCACGCTGTTCCATCCATTACGGACCACACGGCTGATATCAAAGATATACGTACGATGCATATTCGCTGTCTGCCCTACTTCATGTCCATTGACATAGACAGTCGCAAATGTATCCAGCCCCTCAAAAGTAAGTTCATGCCGCTCGGTGACCCCCCCGGACAATTCATAATCAAATGTGGTGCGGTACCACCATTCTTCCTGCTCGATCCAGCGACTCAGCTGATCCTGATGTCCATAGTATGGATGAGGAATCAACTGACGTTTCATCAGTGAAGTATGTATATCACCGGGTACAAGACCCCTAATCCAGTAGCGGTCATCCAGTCCGGGTGCTGCTAGATCAACCGCTTTCATTTCTCCCGGTCGATAATGCTGAATTCTCCAGGTTCCATCCAGACTGAGACACGACAAGTCCGGATATGATGCATTTTTGTTGTCCATGACATTATGCTCCTTCCTGTACGTTCAGATATTCTGTAAGGTTCATCGATATATATTACGCGTATTCCAACAGGATGGGAATTGTACGAATTACCGAAAAAGTATCCTCATTCATCCAATCTATTGTACAGATTGATGGACTGCAGACGTGTTAGAGCAGCGGATACAAGGCAGCGTCAGACGGTGGGTGCAACTGCAACGGATAACGTTCCCGATAATCGGTTGGCGTACAGCCGTTGTATTTTTTGAACAGCTTGCTAAAGTATTTCACATCTTCATAGCCAATTTGACCGGCGATGTCTGCAACTTTGGCCGAGGAGATCGTGAGCAGTTCGGCCGCATATTCCATCTTGCGTTTCAGTACCAGATCGCTGTAGGTCAGACCCGTTTCCTTTTTGAAAATTTCGCTCAAATGACTGGCATGCAAATGAACATGACGGGCCGCTGCGGCCAGACTGGTATCTCCTCCCAGATTCTCTTCAATATAGACGAGTGCTTTTTGCACATGCATACGTGGACCTTCACCACAGCTGGTATGATATATTCTGGAAATCCGGTATAGCTGCTGGAATAGTTCTTCTTTGATAAAGGTACCTGCTTGCCACGTAATAGTCATAGCAGCTCCAGACGGAACTGCAGCCATACCTGTATGAATACTGCTCATTGCCCGCTCCAGCCAGCGGCTTGCGCCGATCATCACTGACTGTAGCGCATTCTGAACCGACTCGGGTGTCGCTTCGTTGTGTTCCATCAGCTGTTCGACCCAGTGATCAATCCAGCTGCGCAGCGCGATCGTATCTTCCCTTAGCAAAATAGAAGACAGCTGCATTTCTTCCTCATAACTGCATAGACGCTGTCCACCCCGACGTCCGGCAATCTGTCCATAATTCCAGACTGCAATGTCTGGCAGTAATGGGGCATAATCGCTCGCTTCTATCGCTTCACGACAGGAAGTATGCAGTTTCTCTGCGGTATCGACCGCTTCTCCCAATGCAGCAGTTAGTCGGCACTTGAGCAAATGCTCTATACGTGTCACTATATGCTGCCATTCCTGCAACGGGCTTTTCTGCACCCGATTCGTCTCTTCATCTGTAACCCTGCTTAACACCACTATATACTGCTGATGAATACATGCCGGCAGGCCCACTATATCCTGCAGCATATTATGAACAGCAAACAGGAGCAGTGCATGATAGTTTTTATCCTGTCCCCATCCTTCAGCCTGCACCACTACAATCTGCCAACGAGCAGGTTCTACTGTACACAGGGCAGCATCTGCAAGATTACCATTTCCATTATGAAGCTGCAGCATCTGCCGGAACCATCCAGGTTCGGTGTCCAGACTTTCTTGTGCTGGTTCATCTATGATCCAGCGGCGAAACAGCTGTTCAGTCGTCTGCCTATGATAATCCCGCTCCTGCTGACGCATCGAGATTTGCTGTTCAATGCTGTGTTTGACACCCAGTACCGTTTTGATAATTTCTTCCGGTGGGCTTGTTTTGAGCAGATAGTCCGCGATATTCTGACGGATCGCCTGCTGGGCATAATGAAAATTGTCATACCCCGATAAAATAATGACTTTCAAATCCGACAGCAATTGCTGAGCTTCCTCTGCCAGTTCCAATCCGGTCTTACCGGTCATGCGAATATCGGTCAGCAAAATATGGGGCTGCTCATCTATCATACGTTCCAGTGCTTCTTCTGCCGATGCAGCAGGTTCCAGCAGTTCCAGGCCAAGCTCTGACCACTGGATCACCGAAGCGAGTCCAGTACGGATAATTACCTCATCATCCACAATCAAGATTCTCACGGTACCCCTCCTCCAATGGAATGGCAAATGATATTTGTGTGCCTGCTTGTGGTCTGCTCTCTATGTGCAGACAGGATTTGGCTCCATAATGCAGTAGCAGACGTTCATTTACATTGCGCAGCCCGTATCCTGTATCCGAATATGAATGTTCCATGGGTTGACGTTCTTGTGCGGCTGAATCAATAGACTGACTGATCATGGTTCGCAGCTGCTTCAGTCTTTCCGGCTCTATACCTATACCGTCATCCAGTACCATAAAGCGAATCCAGCCACTTTCCTGTTCCAAATGAATCGTGATCGTTCCCGGCGTATCTTTTTTCTGAATACCATGAATCAGCGCATTTTCTACAAGAGGCTGCAGCAACAGCTTGAGCATAGTATGTCCATAGAGACTCTGATCTACAGCCCAGCTCATTCGCACTTTATCCGGAAACCGGATCTCCTGTACCTGCATATAGTTACGGATATGGTTCAGCTCCTGCTCTACAGAGCAGTAATCTTTGCCCTGATTCAGACTGAGCCTCAGAAAATCGCTAAGTCCCTGCACCATGGCTCCAATCTTTTTCTCGCCTGACATCAGGGCAATCCAGTGAATCGAGGATAATGTGTTATACATAAAATGGGGATGAATCTGCGCCTCAAGCGCGCGCAGATCGGCTTCTTTTTTGCGGGCTTCATTACGGATTAACTGCTGCTTGAGCTGGGCGATATGATTGCCGAATCGGTGATAACTTCGACTCAACCTGCCTATCTCGTCATGGGATTCAATCGCAAAAGCCGGCAGCGGATATGCAGGATCACTGTGGTATAGCAGTCGGGTCAGATGACGCAGCGGCTGCACTACACGGCTAACTACGAGCCAGATCAGTGCCGCACTAACCAGCATGGATAACAGAACAACAATCAGGGTAAGCTGCAGAATAAACCGGTTCTGGGCTGTATACTGATCCGAAGGAATCATCATGACCAGCGTCCAGTTAGCAGCGCGATTATGCTGGTACATTACCGTCTGCTTGGCTTCTCCTTTTCCATAAGACAGGGAGCCATCTTCTGCGGTACCGGATGCGGACGGTACAATCTCTGCTAACAATCCGGGATAGCTGCTCTCCAGGGGTACGGCAAGTTGAGATTTATCAGCAGTAGATAATATGTGTCCCTGCTCATTAATCAGCCATACTTGTCCCTGACCGTCTCCAATTCTTGGCAGCACGGACCAAGACTGGGCCAGTACCTTTTCATTAAGACTGATCGACAGCCAGCCCAGCGGACGATAATCATGAGTACTGCGCAGCGGACGGATAAAAGTAATTACCGGCTGGCGTCCGGAAGCATTCTCTACTTCATAGACTCCTGTCCACTGCTTATGCTTAACTTCGCTAATCTCCACCTGACTGGACAATTCTGAATGATACAGCGCCGATGTCGATAAAGAAGTATCAAATCGCGGAGCATAAATGGTAATATCAGCGATATATTTTTTGGAGGCGGCGAGATTGGTCAACAGTCCGATAATCTCGCTGCGGGCAATACTATCTTCGCGGGAACTGCTCATGTATCGCTGAATCTCCTGCTGGCTGATCATGAACATCGATACATTCTCCACATCCCGGATTACAAAATCCAGATTATTGTTCATCTGTGTCAGTGTATCCATACCCGACAAACGTGCTTTGTCCTCAGTGATATGGGTCGAGATCGTAAATGCAAATACGCCGAGCAGCAGCAGCGGCACAATCATGGACAGTATGATGATGACAGACAGCTTGCGCTGCAATGATGACTGCATCCATCGTCTCATTGTGATTCCTCCCTGCCTGATGATGCCCGGCTTGTTGATTTATTAAGATGGTCACTTAATCAATGTCGTTTAGCGTTTTGGCTTGTAGCCGGTTGCTGTTGTTCGTAGAATTTGATTATTGAACAAGAATGTACGTTATTGAAGATTGAAGGTTGTTCTTTTGGGAGAGCAGATTTTTGCAGTATACATTTTTATACTTTTATAATTGCACTTTTATAATTTTGTATCGTTAATGTTCCTTTTTTCATTTGCTATTGCTCAGACAGTTACTACTTCGATAATCAGCAGGATCTACACTCAATAACTTTATGCTTGCTACTGGCGCACGTTATCCTTTTACCGCTCCCGCTGTCATTCCCTTCATAACCTGTTCCTGAAATACCAGATACAGAATAATAGTGGGCAATACAGACAGGACCATTGCTGCAAGAGTCAGTCCATAATCTGTCTGATATCCATCCGAGAAATTAGCAATACTCAGCGGGAGCGTTTTCAGACTTGTTTTACTAATAAATACAAGCGCAAATGAAAAGTCATTCCACGCATGCAAAAAGCTGAGTATAGTCACTGTCGACAAAGCCGGCAAGGACATGGGCAGAATAATGCGGAAAAATAATCCCCACAGACCTGTACCATCGATAAAGGAAGCTTCCTCAATCTCTTTTGGAAAAGACATCAAATAAGCAGACAGTACGAAAATCGCGGTTGGCAGAGCAAATGCTGTATACGGCAAAATAAGCGCCCAATACGTATTTAGCAGCGAGATTTGTTTCATCAGAATGAACAGCGGTACCAGTGTACTGTGAATCGGAATCAGCATCCCAACCACAAAGAAAGCAAACACCGCTCCTTTAAGCCGAAATTGAAATCGAGCCAGAATAAACGAAGCTAGCGCTCCGATAAACAGCGTCAGGATCAGCGAGCCGATCGATACAATCAATGAATTGGCAAATGCCGTATCAAGCTTGGCTGTCTCCCAGGCTCTGCTAAAATTAGCGATATTCCATTGGGCTGGCAGCCCAAACGGATGGCTATAAAAATCTTCATTGGTTTTGAATGCGCTCACAATCAGCCAAAAAAACGGATACAAGGTAAAAATACCATAAACCATCAGGATCGTCCAAAAAATAATGGATTTACTTCTGCCCATCAGACCAGATATCCCTGATACCTGACGATGAGAACCGGCTGTTGCCGTCTGATTCATCATATCTCCTCCTTTTGCCTATTGATATGTCCCGTTATTGTTCAATATTTATTAAATGCATATGCTCTCAGCTGCGGCTTTTGCGGCTCGTTAGCCACTGGCTCGTTCCAATCAGTACCAGACTGATCAACACAATCATTGTCGAGATCGCACTGCCATAGCCATAACGATATGAAGTGAAAGTCGAGTTATACATATAGGTAGCCAGCAGTTCTGTCGCATGTGCCGGACCTCCACGGGTCATAATATAGACCAGATCGAATGATTTGAGACTACCGGAGATACACAGTACAATCGCTACCTGTACGGTCGTCCAGATGATCGGTAGCGAAATATAAGCCAACCTTCGCCAGCCAATAGCGCCGTCAAGCTCGGCAGCATCGTGAATCTCGCCGGGTATATTTTGCAGTGCCGAACTGAAAATGATCAGGTACAAACCAACAAAGCTCCAGATCAGCGGCGGAACCAGCGAATAGATCGCTATGCCTGAATCGGACAACCAGTTCAGCTTCCAACCGGATAGCCCTACCGCATCCAGTAGAAAATTCAGAATCCCGATCTGAGGATGGTAAATGTACTGCCAGACCATTCCGATAACGACTGTAGACATTACCATCGGCAGAAAAATAGCCGAGCGCAAAAATCGCTGCATCCATGTATTTTTGTGCAAAATGACTGCCAGTGCGAGCGCGATAGGTACCTGACCAAATACCGCAGCCAGCACGAAAATAATATTGTTTTTCAGAGAACGCCAAAATGTAGAATCGTGAATGATCTCTGTGTAGTTAGCCAGACCGATATACTGCTTATCCCCGAACCCGGACCAGTTAAAAAATCCATAATATGCCGACCAGACGACCGGTACAAATACAAACAGACCGTAGATCAGCAGAGCCGGTGCCAGACCAAACATAACAAACTTGCGGCTGCTCATAGCATTCATATCATCACTCCTTGCCCTCAATTTTGCCTGCTGCCTCATTTCTTATTATGATTTGCTGCTGTCCATGCTTGCCTGAATGGCATAAGGATATACAGCAGATAATCCGGCACCTTATCCTGCTGGATCATCTGCTGTACAGTTATTCTTAACGACAGCCTGCTTCATCATTTCATTTTGCCGTCATGCTGGCTTCTACAGCCAGCATCGTATTCTGTAGGAGCCCCAGCTATTTGCCGAGTGCTCCAGCTTGTGCACTTTGGATTTTGGCTGCAATATCCTGCGGATTACCACCCATCATCAGCTCCTGCAGACCATTATTGGTAACTTCCACGGCTGCCGAACTGAGCTTGGAATCATAGACCGGGCTGATCTTTGTTTTCTGGATCAGATCATACAGTTCCACGAATAACGGATGGGCTTTGCTCTTATCCAGCTCCAGTTTATAGCTGACAAGTGTACTGCTATCCAGCGTAGCCTGCTGACCTTCCGGACCAGAAAGTGCATACAGCAGCTGCAGTGCTGCTTCTTTTTGCTTGCCTTCCAGCTTTTTGTTTAGTCCCATTCCTGTTCCGACGACACCGGCAGTAGATTGGGCTTCTCCTTTGCCACCGGGTACAGGCGGCAGGATAGTTACATGGGTCTGATCCAACACTTCAGCAGGTGCGTTATTTACCAGATTCGCCAGTGCCCATCCGCCGTTAATAACCATGGCACTTTTCCCCTGGAAATAAAGCTGCATCATCTGGGTCTCATCAATACTGTCAAATCCACTCTGGAAGGCATTGGCTTTACCCAGATCCTGCATCACGGTCAGCGCCTGTACAAATTGCGGATCGGTAAAAGAAGCTCCATTCTGCTCGGCAGCCTTGAGGAACCAGTCTGTACCGGTAACACGATCACCAATCGTACTGAAAATGGTAGATTGGGCGACCCAGTTTGCTTTGTTACCCAGCGCGATCGGAATCACTTTATTCTGATTAAAAGTATCGATTGCTTTCATCAGTTCTTCCCATGTTTCCGGTACTTTTACCTTGTATTGATCAAATATTGCCTGGTTATAAAAAAGCAATGAGGATGGTGCAAGGTTCATTGGTACCGAGTAAATCTGCTCGTTCACCGTATATCCATCGAGAGCATTTGGAATGAAATTGTTTTTCCATTCCGGCTTGCTGTCCAGGAATTCATTAATCGGCTGAATCAGATCTCCTTTGACAAATTCCTTGGTCATCGCATCGGGCCACATAACGAACAGATCGGGCATTTCATCTGCTGCAGCGGCTGTACGAAGGCGGGTCTTCAGCCCATCGGTAGGCAGCGGCTCATCTTCCAGTTCGATCTCCGAATGAGCTGTGCGGAAGTCATCCAGAAGCTTGCGCATAGCAATCGATTTGGCATCCTGTCCCGTCCAGTTATGCCATACGGTCAGTTTGACCGGGTCATCTGCTGTACCTGCACCCTGCGCGTTCTCTTCGCCTCCACAGCCGGACAGCAGAATCAGTAATATAATGGACAGTGTCAAAGCAGTAATCTTTTTCATTATGTCCCTCCTCTGATTATTGAATATCCAAAGTGTAATGGAAACGCTATCATTTTATAAGGTGAATCTGTTCGGTACCAGGGTAGACAATCATCGGATGTAGTCACCAGTCACCAGTCACCAGTCACCAGTCACCAGTCACAGCTGATTATCTCTGGCAAGCACAAAAAAAGCCAGCTGCCTATACACAAATTGTGCATATACAGCTGGCCTCTCTTTGTATTATTTCTCAATAACGCTCAATCATTTCTGAAACGCATGTAATAAAGCAAAACTATTATCGTCGTCCACGTTTGCGAATCTTGCCTGAACCAAAGCTCGATTTGGGTGCGCTGTTACCCGATGGAGAGAAGAATCCTCCACCTGAACGATTGGATGAATTGCCACGATTGATTGTCCCGCTGGAAGAAGGCGAACCGCGGCTTGGTGTATTGCTGTCATACTGTGATCGTTTGGAAGTCGATGAATTGCCACGCTTGAAAATGGAGCCCGACTTGTTCACCGTCATCGGCGGAGCCTGCTGGATATCCTGCATGGTCGGCTTCTTGTACTGGGTCTGAGGCGGATAGGTTTTCTGGCTGGCATAGCCGCGATAATGACCGCCGCCATAATAACCTCCATATCCACCACCAAAACCACTGAGCGCACCGAACAGCTGATTGATCAGCGTTGCTGTCAAATAACCCTGCAGAAAGCTCGAATCATAGTTACGACGCACATATTCATGCGAATCCACTTCAATAATCGTATCTTCCGGTTTGTTCGGGTCCTGCTGTACCTGAATCAGTTCATTCTCATAGACGAGGAACATGCGCTTCGGGTCTTCAACGGACATGTTTTGCGGAGTACGCTGGTCAGACAGCTGCTCTGCTACTACAGGTACGGTCTGTCCGGCTGCCCGATATACATAGGAAGTCGAGTCACCTTCCCGACTGACCGATTCGAGCGGATAATTGAGCTTGGAATTGTTCGAGCCTATACCACAGCCGGAGAGCAGCGACGTCACCAGACTGAGCATCAGCACGATTTTGATCAACCATGATGCGCGTGATTTCATTGGACTTCGCTCCTAACTGGCACGGATGACACGAACATCTCCGTTGAGTACAAATTCACCTTCATATAGTGTAAATCGTCCGCCCTGCCATTCAATGCGCAGCAGTTTACGATTATCCGATTGATACTGCCATACATGCTGTTCTCCGTTTTGTACTCCCGGCAGCACCGGCGTACGACCGCTTGCCAGCACACTTCCATGATACTGCTCATCCATATAATAATCGGTTTCATCCATCTCGATATGTGTAGGTACCTCATTTGGATTTTCCAGACCACCATCGATAGGTTGATAAAGCGTATAACGCAGCTTTTCTTGCAGCTCTACATGCAGATAGGAGATGTTCGTTCCATCCTGAAGAGTCAACATTACCGCATTGCGCGCACGATTACGGGCCGTTCCGACGACCTCATATGTAACCAGCGACACTTCACAGATATCTCCTGTCTGCAAATCCAGTGGTCCCTTTTCCGGTTTTGGAGGCTCCGGCTTGGAGACCAGATTCGTAATACGTTTCCATAATCCCATAACCTGTAACTTCCTTTCTTTGCTTAAACCTTATTTCTTTACATACTTCTGAATTTACAGGGAAGCCGAAATAATAAAGGCACCTACCAGCTGCAGCGCGCCACCAATCAATCCATGACTAACCATTCCCTGACGCGTTCCTTCGTCCAGATCCAGACCTGCTATCTTTTTGAGGAGCAGACGAGCAATCTGCTCCAGAACAAGCAGAATAATAAAGGAAACTACCGATACAAGCACAGCTTCCCACAGACTCCATGACGTATTGATGGATACGGATAAAATGTATCCCTGCGCAAACAGCTTCATCGCCAGTCTGATCGCGACTGCCGTATTGCCTGCCTTGATCTCGGCGATATCCTTGTATTTTGTGAAAAATGAATCCAGGTACATGAGTGCGAACAGCAATACTGCGCCCACACCTGTCCATACCAGAATTTGCAGTACAATATCCCAGCTCATAATTTGCCATCCTCCACTTATTTAGCATAATTGGTTACAGCCCATCTATTCATAATCCATAGATAACCCATTTGCACGAAACAAAAACGAAGGAAGAACGGAATGTGCTGTTCTTGCCTTCGTTTCGTTCCAGGCTGCTGTTATTTTAATCTATCTTATCTTTCTTTAAATAAATGAATACAGGTTGCTTAGGATTTGTTCTCGTACTGCTTCATCAGAGCGGCCAGTTCATCTTCAACTTCCTTGTTGGCACCCAGTGCATCGATCTCATCATCGAGCGACTTGCCTTTGCTGTTCATCTCGTTGCTCGCTTCTGCTCTGGCTTCCATTTGCAGCATTTTCTCTTCCATACGACTGAGGCCGGCTGTTGCAGAGTCAGCACTGAATCCGTTCATTGTTTTGTTGATTTCAGTCTGGGCTTTGGCTGCATTATAACGTGCTACCAGTGTTTCGCGTTTGTTTTTCATATCGCTCAACTGTTTGCGCATCTCTTCCAGCTTGCCACGCAGATTATCGGCAGCTGCTTTGTTCTGGTCGTAGTTGGCTTTGTATTCATCACGCTTGGCTTCTGCATTTTTCTTTTCTTCCAGTGCGCGGCGAGCCAGATCAACGTTCTGATTCTGAGCAGCAATATGCGCCTGCTCTTCACGTTTTTTCACCAGAGCATCCTGTTCTTCATACAACTGCTTAAAGCGTTTTTCAATAGCAATCTGTGAAGCTACCGCTTTCTCGGCATCCTCCAGATCGGCTGCCATATCACGAATATACTGATCTGTCATTTTAATAGGATCTTCCGCTTTCTCGATCAGAGCATACACATTGGACAGAGTAAGATCACGCAGACGTTTGAAAATTGACATAAATTAGTTCCCTCCACTTGAATAATAAAATGATCATCGTAATACGTTACATGCGCTACTATGCATAAGCGTTGTTACTAACAGGTATTACGAAGAAATATACATAAGGTTTCACAGCGGCGGCAAATAATTTTCCTCCGATGTTGATCCGGTTATTGTATCAATAACCCATATGAGCGATTTATACGCAGCTTGCTGTACATCTTCTCTGCCCCAATATGAAAAATATATAAAAACCCCCTGCTCCAAAAATGGCAGGGGGTTTACTATTCGGTCTATAACCTGAATTTATCGCAATATCATGGTTAGGATACTTAAGATATTGTGGGTGATTTTGAAATGTTTTATTGAGATGGATCCCGAAGCAATTTAATGAAGCTACACAAAATAGAATAGCAGCTTACATCGATTTGGTCAGTGTAATAGAACCATCATTCTTGTCCCATTTCACATCCCAACCCAGTAATTCGGTAATCGAACGAAGAGGTACAACGGTACGTCCATCTTTGTTGACCATAGCTGCTGCATCCAGCTGTTTGTTTTGTCCATTTACACTTACTGTGTCTTTGCCCACCCAGAATTTCATTGTATCAGAGCCTGCCATAACAGTGGCTTCACCGGTTTTGGCATTCCAGCTTACTTTGGCACCGATACCTTCACCCAGGTAACGAAGCGGGATATAGGTCGTACCATTCATTACCATCGGCATGGTGTCCATCATGGTTGTTTTGTCATTGATTTTCAGTGATTTGCTGTTCAGCTTCATCCAGATCGTCATCATAGAGCTATCGGAAGCGGCAGGCTCGGTCGCTGCAGGTTGCTCCATCGCTGGCTGCTGTGGTGCTGGTTGTTCCATCGTAGGCTGTTGTGGTGCTGGTTGTGCGGCACCAGTCATAAATTTGTCAGGATTCTGCTTGACGATAGCACCACCCAGTGCTTCACCGATACCAAACATGGTTTTGTAGCCTTCACGATCAGCCTGATAAGCTGCAGTGTAATTTTTCGCAGCATAGTTATCGATGACTTTTTGTACCTGACCTTCATGCGTCATCAGCGCTTGTTCGGCTGCGGCTGCAGGCAGGTTATTGGCTGTCGCTGTACCCAGGAAAGCGGCAAATTCTTTGGTGAAATCGTTAATACGATTTTTTACTGTTTCCAGTGCTGGTTGATCGCCTTTTTTGAGTGCGTCTACATAATCACTCTGGGCTTTGATATGATTGGTTACCCAGATTTTCTCGAATTGATCGGCTCCGGTATTGCCATAAATGGAAGCAATCGCTGCTTTGAAATCAGCGGTATTACCTGCTTCGGCATCAATCAGTGCCTGGGAATCCGCTTTGCCATCGTATTGCTTTTGCATTTGCAGCACAGACAGGGCAAAGTGTTCAGCTGCCAGATGGTTCAGTGCAGAGCGCAGATCGGCTGCTGGTGTATCTACCGTGGTGTTATCGAACATCGACGGATTCTGGGAGACGATCGCACCAGACAATGCTTTGCTGATCGTAAACATTGTATTCAAACCTTCACGATACTCGGTGTAAGCGCCTGTATAGTCACCGGCTACATATTTCTCGAATACATCTTGTACTTCATCTTCATGCAGGCGAATAGCCTGTTCAGCTGCCTGCTCGGGAAGCTTGCCACCGGTCGCTTTGGACAGGAAATCAGCGAACTCATCTACAAATCCCTGTACATTGGCTTCTGCCTGTTTTACAGCTTCCTGGTTGTTCATTTTGGTCGCTTTGACCAGATCATCTGTATATTTGTTGTGAGCGCGGAAAATACGTTCAAACTCGGCAGCTGCTTGTTTACCGTAGATAGATTCAATAGCTGGCTGCATATCGACAGCATTTTGATCCAGTGCATCATAAGCCTCTTTGGCATCTGGTGCACCTTCATAGGCCTTGGTCATTGCTGTTACAGCAAGAGCAAAATGCTCGGATAACAGGTAATCCAAGCCTGCACGTAAATCCGCTGCTTTGGTACTTACTGTCGGGGCCATGGAAGTAGATGATGTGCTGTCTGCTGCAAAAGCACCTGCTGCGGGAACAAGTAGAGATAAGGATAGTACGGGTGCGATAATTTTTTTCATCTTCATAAATAGTCTCCTTTGTAAGTCAAGTTGGTGTTGATCATTCTTACTCCTATCAACGCGGAGAGATGAAGGATGGATCACTTTATAATTAAAATTTTATTCAATTGGGGATTTTAGGAGATATCAAAACTTTCGAAAACCATGATATTCAAAGGATTTTCAGCTCGTTATCTTTCTATTTTCTTTTTAAATATTATTTTATTTTGCAAACGGAGAAATTTAAAAAATGCAGTAAAAAAGCCATTATTTCCTAATGAATAGAAAATAATGGCTTTGACGATTCTAATACAAATGAACAGGATCAGTGACGATATCCACGTAAATATTGTACAGGTACATTTGCTTCTGCATTTAATGCTTTGGCTGCATGAACTGCCCAGTACGGATCACGCAACATCGCTCGTCCGATTGCTACCAGATCAGCCTGATCATTCTCCAGTACTTTCTCGGCATCTTCATACTCATCCAGAATACCTACAGCAATTACCGGCATATCCAGCGCCTGCTTCAGCTGGGCAGCCATCTCGACCTGGTAACCTGGACCTACCGGCATACCACCGGCACCGACAGGACCTTCGCCGCCAGAAGATACATGCATAATATCCACACCGGCATCACGATAACGGCGGCAGACTTCGGTAATATAATCCACATCATATCCGCCATCTACGTATTCACGGGCCGAGACACGCATGATCACAGGCATATCAGCCGGCACTGCCTGACGTACTGCCTGTACGATACGTTCGCCAAACAGTGGCAGATCCTGACCATATTCATCCTCACGCTGATTGACCAGTGGAGAATGGAACTGATGGATCAGGTAGCCGTGTGCGCCATGAATCTCTACTGTATCAAAACCGGCTTCTACAGCACGGCGTGCGCCTTCGGCATAAGCCGTAATCATCTCTTCTACCTCTGCTGTGGTCAGTGCGCGAGGTTCTTTGTATCCTTCACCATCATAACGAACAGCGGATGGACCCACCGGTGGATTTGCATCTTCTGCTTTACGGCCAGCGTGACCAAGCTGAATGCCGATCTTCGTTCCATAGCCGTGTACTTCATCTACCATTTTGCGATAGGCAGGGATAAAATGGTCATCCCAGATGCCTGTATCCTGATCGGTAATCCGTCCATCCGGATGTACAGCTGTCATCTCTACGATGATCAGACCGGTGCCGCCTACAGCGCGGCTAATATAGTGAACATGGTGCCAATCGTTTGGCATACCGTCTTTGGTATCTACTGAATATTGACACATCGGCGGCATGACAACGCGGTTTTTGAGCTCCATATTTTTGAATGTATAAGGGGTGAATAATTTGGCCATTGTTCATTCCTCCAATAAAAAATAAGGTGATGATACTTTGCTTCATAAACACTTCTTTTATATAATTCCGTTTTCTACTGCTCAATATCTGCATTGAACAATAAAATCAACAGTTATCATTATATAGCATATTACGAAATATAACAAAGATTTTGAGAGTTCAAACAATACTTTCATCCTATCTTCATTTATTCAACTTTGCGTTCATCCTGCTACTGCAAATAAAAAAGCATGCTGCACCCGATGAGAACACTCTAACGGATACAGCATGCTGGTCAGGGACAGATACATCATTTTCCGAACATCCCTTTTATGCATAGTTTTATTCATTTATACATCGATACCTATTCATCAATCGTCTATATAGCAACCGATTATCGGTATCTTCCACTTATAGTCTGCTTTATAATACCTTGCTCAGGAAATCCTGGGTACGCGGGTGGGTAGGAGCACCAAATACCTGTTCAGGGGGGCCCTGTTCCACGATCTGTCCGCCATCCATGAAGATGATACGATCCCCTACTTCACGGGCAAATCCCATTTCGTGTGTAACGATCACCATCGTCATTCCTTCGTGTGCCAGCTTCTGCATAACTTCCAGTACTTCACCGACCATCTCAGGATCGAGTGCAGATGTAGGCTCATCGAACAGCATCACATGGGGCTGCATCGCCAGTGCGCGTGCAATCGCGATCCGCTGTTTTTGTCCGCCGGACAGTTGGTTTGGATACGTATCCCGCTTGTCTTCCAGACCTACCGTATGCAGCAGCTCCATAGCGATTTTCTCCGCTTCTGCCGGGTTGGTTTTTTTGACCTTGATCGGAGCAAGCGTCAGGTTCTGCAGGATTGTCTTATGCGGAAACAGATTAAAGTGCTGGAAGACCATACCCATTTTTTTGCGGGCATTATCAATATCATACTTGCGCTGGGTGATCAGCTCGTCCTCGAAATAAATCTCGCCAGCAGTTGGCTGTTCCAGTAGATTCAGACAACGCAGGAACGTACTTTTCCCCGATCCGCTCGGTCCGATCACGACGACAA
Source organism: Paenibacillus dauci (assembly GCF_000971985.1). Lineage (GTDB taxonomy): Bacteria > Bacillota > Bacilli > Paenibacillales > Paenibacillaceae > Saccharibacillus > Saccharibacillus dauci. The sequence goes on from NZ_LAQQ01000001.1 coordinate 465,880, forward strand.
CCTCACCTTGGGCAATCTCCACATCTATACCGGTCAATACTTCATTTTTACCAAATGACTTTTTGAGTCCTTTAACGTTTATCACTTACACTCCATCTCCTTTCCAGCATTCCAAGCAGCTTGGAAAGCACGAACGTCATGATAAAGTAAATCGCTGCAGCAATCAGCAGCGGGTTCAGCGCCGAATAGGTAATGCTTCGAACAGCCTGTGCCTGGAACATCAGATCGGCCACCCCGATAAAGGAGACGATCGACGATTCCTTGATAATAACGACAAATTCATTACCGATCGCCGGTAGTACACTTTTAACCGCCTGCGGAATAATAATGCTGCGCATCGTCATTCCGTGAGACATACCGAGTGAACGGGCGGCTTCCATCTGTCCACGATCGACACCCTGAATACCCGCGCGGAAAATCTCGGCCAAGTAAGCAGAACTGTTGATGGATAAGGTAATAATACCCGATTCCAATACGCTAAATTCAATATGGAACGTCTGGGCAATTCCGTAGTGGATAATCAAGAGCTGTACCAACATTGGTGTACCACGCAGAATCTCGGTATAGGTTACAGCGATCCAGCGCAGAATACCTACATTGGACAAGCGGAACAGCGAAACGACCAGACCAATCAGGAACCCGAACAGTACGCCTGCTGCAGATAGCAGCAGTGTATACTGGATGCCTTTCATATAATACTGACGGTAATCCCAGAAGATAGTGAATATGTTATTGGACTTTTGTTGTTCGCCCGAGTTCAAGGCAGTTGCATCCTGAACAAATTTCTTCACTTGATCGCCCTGCTTCAATTTAGCCAGGGTGCCATTGATATGACCGAGCAGCTCGGCATTGCCCTTTTTCACGGCAATCGCCATCTCGGTATCACTGTCCGGAATCGTTGCGGATGTGATTGCCAGATCGTCATGATTCGCGACCTGACCCTCGGCAACCGGGCCTTCCATGACGGCAGCATCTACGCGGCCGGATTCAAGAGATAATACGATATCGGCAATGCGATCCACAGAAGTCAGTTTGGCATCTTTGATATCTTTGGCGATATCTTCCTGGATAGAACCTTTTTGTACACCGATAGATGCGCCTTGCAGGCTGTCAACCGATGTATATTTATCTTTGTCTTCCACACGGGTCATAATCACCTGGCGGGAGATATAGTACGATTCGGAAAAATCTACATTCTGACGACGTTCTTCCGTCGGTGTCATTCCCGAGATAATCATATCGATCCGGCCGCTGTTTAGCGCCGGCAGCAGACTGTCAAAGGGGATATCCTGGATCTGCAGTGTTGCTCCCATATCTGCAGCGATCCGTTTGGCAATTTCTACATCGGAACCGACAATCTGGTCTGTTCCATCAATCTTTTTGTGGAATTCATACGGCGGGAAGTCTGCGCTCAGACCAACCGTGATGACTTTCTGGTTGTCCTGTGCAGCAGAAGCCAGCGGAATCACTGTAAAGAACAACATGAGCATGCTCAGGCAGCATGCAAACCATGGTTTTAGTGCTTTCAACCTTCTATCTCCTTTACTCTGTTAAAATAATTTGCATTTTGTTGTACATTTTACGACTTACTCTCATATCACTCAACCGGGTTATTATAAATGAAATTGTATGATTATTCAATCATTTTGTATATATTTCATTCATTTTTCGAAGAGAACGGTTTCATTGATAGGCTACCTGTATGCTATACTCAGGTTATATCCAAAGTAGCATAATAATCCGTTATAATGAGGTATAGTCGAAGTCAGACTATTCAATAACAGGACAGCTTTACTGTTATTAGTACTATTTATACCATTATACATAAAAGGAGTATACATCCATGAATCCTACCCTACTCAAAATGAAAATAAGCGAGCATATTCAGCAGCATGCTGAAGCGTTCAAAGCGGTATCCACCTATATCGGGCAAAATCCCGAATTGGGTAATGAAGAATATAAAGCTTCTACCCGGCTCAAACAGGAGCTGGAATCCCACGGATTTCGTATCGAAGCGCCTGTGCTAGATATTGAAACTGCTTTTGTTGCTACCTATACATCAGCCAAGCCTGGACCTATTGCTGCCTTCATGTGTGAATATGATGCGCTGCCCGAGATTGGTCATGCTTGTGGTCACCATCTGATCTGCATGATGAGCGCCGGTGCTGCGATCGGTCTTAAATCGGTTATCGACGAGATTGGCGGTACGATTCGCGTCTATGGTACGCCAGCCGAAGAAACACGCGGTGCCAAAGTACCCATGGCAGCAGCGGGCCTGTTCGATGACTGTGACTTTGCCATGATGGCTCATCCTTATTATGCCTATGAAGAATCAGGGATCTCACTCGCCATGGATGCCCTGCAGTTTGAATATTTTGGTCAATCGGCTCATGCCGCTGCCAGTCCGCAGCATGGCATCAATGCACTGGATGCTATTTTACAGTTGTTCAATGGTATTAATGCGATGCGTCAGCAGACGCGCAGCGATACGCGAATTCATGGCATTATTAATCATGGCGGTGTTGCAGCCAATGTGATTCCCGATTATGCTTCCGCGCAATTCTATGTTCGCTCCGGCAGCCGCAGCTATACAAATGAACTGGTCGAACGGGTCAAGCAGGTGGCTCAAGGTGCTGCCCTGCAGACAGGCTGCCGTCTGGAAATCTCTAATTATGAATATTCCTATGATGAGCTGATTACCAACCAGACGCTGTCCGAGACCTTTACCCATAACCTAATGAATCATGGTATACGCCGCGAAGAGATCCATTCCGGCAAAGATGCCGGTTCACTCGATCTCGGTAATGTATCGGTACGTTGTCCAGCGATTCATCCGTATGTGAAGATTACAGACGAAAAGCATGAACTGCACAGCATCGGATTCCGCGATCGTGCCCAGGAGCCGCAGGCGCTGGAAGCCATGATCTTCACTGCTACCCTGCTCGCCGAGACTGCCTTTGATGTGATGACCCAGCCGGATCTTCTGGCACGTATTCGTGCCGAATTTGATGCTACCGTGACTGCTTCGCAATGATGGGAGCAGGACAATAGCAAAAAATATAATAAGGCTTTTGAAAGCAATCAAATTCTGTTCAAATCACTGTTTTAATTTAGGGGGTAACCTTGATATATTAACTGTTGGATTAATTTTGTATTGAGTGTACCGACTGTGTTGACTCTTTTATTCACCTTGATTCAACTATTGGTTTCTGCATAGAACAGCTATTGTCTACCCGATTAAAGATTTGTTCTATTTTAACCGAATACCGATCCGTCCCTGCAGCCCTAACGCTTGCTCTATTTACAGTGAGGGTTTAACAAGACTGGAGGTTTCTATATGACAATTGTATTTTTTATTCTGCTGGCTGTACTCGTCATTATCATTGTACGTTCGAGAAATCTTAGGGGGTATGGCCGTACAGGCAGAGTAAACGGACGCTTTTTCCAAAAGGTTGGCATGCCACCAACAAATCTGGTGCCATCAGGGCATCCCTGTGAACCATTGGCGCGTCGACTGGAACAGTCCCTGCCCTCTGACTATGAACACCAGCTTCGCCAGCGCGTATTAACCGAGCATCCTGAACTGAGCGAGGAAGAATGGGCTTGGCGCTGGATCGAGATGAAGCGCTATCTGCTGATGTGCGCCCTGTTCCGCCAGATGCCCATGTTCAGTTCAAGAGTAGATGATATCTGGCATGAAATGCTGATGTTCACCAGAGAGTACCAGCAGTTCTGTGAGCGGTTCTATGGATATATGCTGCATCATTCCCCGCATGGCGGATCGCTATTCCAGCCCGATCAACGGGCACTGTTCGATTGGGCCTATGCGGAATTGTTCCCGATTACAAGGGCCAATGCCTATGTATGGGCAGGATTTTTCCAGTATCCACTGGATAAGGATATGATGAACAATATGCTGGCGTTTAACCCGCATCAGGCAGAGTATTCGCTATTTAATGGAGCGGCTTATACGAATATTCCGGAGGCACGTGACGGTATCGATTATCTGATTGAGCGCTTCCGTGCTCACAGTCAGGCTGTACTCGACCGTATCCCACCTAATTCGCGTACAGATCGCTCGCGCCGGGATAGCAGTGCAGACAGCAGCTATGTACCTGCATATGCAGATAGTTATGGACTTGGTACAGCAAGTGCGGCAGCTGTCTATTATTCTCATGACAATCCATGGAGTTTCAGTTCCGTGATGAATCCCCATCTCCCACCAGATGTGCAGCAGCAGTATAACAACTCGGGTTCTTCATGTGGTACCGGGTATTCGGCAACGAATGATACGTACGGCCATCACTCCCATCATGGACATGATCATTCTTCGGGAAGTTCGTGCAGCAGCAGTTCATGTAGTGGTGGAAGTTCTTGCAGCAGTGGCGGTAGTTCCTGTGGTGGCGGTGGCGGTGAATAACTGCACTAATTTTGTATGAATTAACACAGGTTCTGTTGAGAGAATCTATCAAAATGTAAACAACAAAAAGGAACCTTATGATCGAATATGATCACAAGGTTCCTTTTTCTATAATTCATACTATGATCGAGTTGATAATCTCGCATTTTCAAGCTTAATCCAACCATTGATGTCATCATAACCACTGATCGTAGCGATCATCTCTATATCCGGGTAAATATTTTTAACTTGAGCGTTTTGAGCAAATTCATCGTAAGAGGCTAATCCCGGGTATTGAGTGTGATTTAATCGTACAATTATTCCTTGAGGATATATGACTTCAATAGTGGCTTTTACTTCTTGCCCTATCACATTTTCTTTTTTGGTCTGTTCCCACTCACTCATATAATCAGCATTCAGTTTGACCCATTCATTTTCAAAATCAGTCTTTTGTAATGGATCCAACATAGAGTCTTCCAAATCAATAGGATGTTCAGCCATATAAAATTGAGAATCTCTTTGATTGGATAATTTGGGCTTTTCCCCTTCTTGTTTAACGATTTGCCTCAATACAATTCCGTTCTCATCTGATTCATAATACCATTCTTCGTTAAATTCCTTATAAGTAAAGTAAAGCATAGATCCTATCCCCCTCAATTATTATAAATTTTCCCCAAAAAATACTCGAGTATTGATTGTACATTTCTTCATCAATACTTCATATCATACAGAGTAATGTTGTTCGACACGATCTTTACAAAGCTTCCAGGCGTAATACTATTTTTTACTTCTAAAGGAACTATAGAGTCTCCAAGCCTTAACACAGCATAACCATCCTCTTCAATCGATTCAAGATAACCTATTAGATAGATTGTTTCATTGTCCATTTCTATTGAAAATTTGTGTTCTTCGTGTATTTCCAGATTTTTTCCCAAAAAACATACTTCTTCAATTTCGATTTCAACAATGTATGACTTGCCTTCTTCAGGTAATTCTCCGTCCCAATACGCTGTTGTCTTACCATATTCTGTTGAAAAATTGACTTTACCTTTACCCTGCACCGTAAATGTTTTCTCAATTTCTATTCTCAATGAATTTGTTCTCCCATTGTTTTACTCAGTGTGAAATGTCGGTTAATATTTTTAATACTATTAATAATATTATGTTTCAGATATTAATATACTCTCAGTCGAGAATATTATTTCAGAGCTACCTTGTCCAGTTTCGGAATTTATTAGAATTCTCTTTCAAGTAGACACTCCAAAAAATCCTTATGATACAATGAGATCAACATTTAAAACCGAAGGGAGATTTTGGAGATCACTAAGGGAGATTATTTTGATCGGTACATGGCTTAGTAATGAAGCCCACAACGAAGTTAGAAAAGTTTAATCATCCGAGAATTCCTATTCTAGTTACTATCTCACCTACTACCGGAGGAACTAACACACTATGACACGTACCTTTTTTCCACGTTTGCAAGGCAATAGTCGCGGCTGTCTTGCTTTTGAACCTTTTTTTCTGATTCCTTACAGTATGGTAATGACTTATGCCACCCTGTATATGTATGAACTCGGTGTGAGCGAGACGGCTATTGGTTGGATTACGACGCTCAGTCTGATCGTACAGGTATTCTCCTCTTTTATCAGCGGTTATCTGACCGATCGGATGGGTCGTAAAAAGGCCGTATTGTATTTTGATCTATTGAGCTGGAGCCTCGCTGCTATTTTATGGGCAGTCTCGCAAAATGTTTGGTTTTTCGTTGCTGCTGCACTGGTGAACGGGTTTCAGCGTGTGCCTTCCACTGCTTTTTATTGTCTGGTCGTCGAAGATACGAAGCCCGCGGATCGTACATATGTCTTTACCCTACTGCAGATTATTAGTGTGATTGGTGGTTTGTTTGCTCCACTGGGCGGTCTGCTCGTATACGCCTATGGTCTGGTACCCGGTACGAGAATTATGTATGCGCTCGCATTCCTGCTTATGACATTCCAGTTTGTTGGCCGTCATCTGACTACCCGGGAGACCGAGATGGGCTATCGTAAAATGAAAGAAACCCGTGAACTGGGCTTGAGCAAAAGCCTGATTGATTATGCCGGCGCGATCAAAGAGATTACAGCCAGTAAAACGCTGCTGCTGATCTTCAGTGTATATGTTTTGTTTAATTTTCAGACAACGCTCAAGACAACTTATCTATCGCTCTACATGGCCGACTATCTCCATGTGGACAGCGACCTAATCTCGCTCGTACCTGCAGTGTCTTCAGTCGTAATGCTGTTGGTGCTCTGGCTGCTCACACCTCGCATTCCAGAACAGTCCATTTACAAGTCCATGATGGTCGGATTCCTGTTGTCGGTATTATCCAATCTGATGCTCGTGATCGGTCCCATTACGAATCTGGCATGGATCGCTGCCAGCACAATCATTGCTGCAGTAGGTATGATGATTAGCTCTCCTTATCTGGAAGCTGCTGTCGCCAATGCGATAGACGATGAGAAGCGAGCTAAAATTTTCTCGATGCTGTCTGTATTGATTCTACTGATCACTTCACCTGCAGGCATTATCGGCGGCTGGGCATATACTTTTGATCCACGTATTCCGGTTTGGCTGATTATTCTTGCTTTTGCAGCAGCATATCTGTTAATTATGCGTTACCAGAATCGTAATCTGCAAAATGCGCTATAAGAGCCAGCTGGCATTGATAAGTCTGACCCAAGTATGCCAAGTATGCCAAGTATGCCAAGTATGCCAAGTATGCCAAGTATGCCAAGTATGCCAAGTATGCCAAGTATAAGAATGATAATCTGATTCTTTTATACAATCAAAATTCTATTCTTATCTTTATAAACTTCTTAATAACCAAGCAGTCTCACTCTATATACATAAAAAGTGCGCCGTAGCCTGTTGAACAGGTAACTGCGCACTTTTTATATAAAATGATCCCCTCTCTGCTATGAGAAGTACCTATACATCCTATTTACTTGGATTGTACTTTGCCGGTAACCAGGTCTATTGCATTTTGTCCGATCTTCTCGGCAGGTGTAATTCCGCGGAAACGGGTCCAGATATCACGGTCTACTAGATATACCTGATTATTTTTGACAGCTTTCAGGTTGTTCCATACCGGCAATTTCTTCCACTCATTCGTGATTGCTTCGGAATCGTCTGTAGCGATAAAGAGAATGTCCGGGTCCAGTGAAGTGATTGTCTCCAGATTGGTATCCGGGTATGGATCGGCACTTGTTCCTTTGACTACATTCTCAAAGCCAAGATCCTGCAAAACAGCACCGGCATAAGAAGCGGTCGTATGAGCATTGAATCCATCTTTGCGCGCTACACCAATCAGCACTCTTTTTTCTTTGAGGGTATCGGCCTGTTTTTTGAGATCAGCCATAATCTGGTCATGCTGTTGCAGACGCTGTTTGGCTTCGTCTTCTTTGCCTACAGCTTTGGCAATCACTTCAAAATCCTTCAGGCTGTCTTTGTATGATCCTTTGCGGCTGTTCAATACGATTGTAGGTGCAATCTGATCCAGCTGCTGCTTGATTTTGGAATGACGATCGGTATCAGCAATAATCAGATCCGGTGCAGCACCAGCAATTTTCTCCAGATCTGGTGTCTCGCGTTCGCCCATCGGCATATATTCAATCGATTTACCAGCGAGCTTGTTCATCGCTTCGGGTTTGTTATCATCAGCTATACCGACTGGCGTCATTCCCAGTGCCAGCAGATCATCAGCAAATGACCACTCTAAAGCTACTACATTTTTGGCAGGTGCTTTCAGTTCGGTTTGTCCCATATCATGCTTTATCGTAATAGCGGACGCCGCCGAAGCAGCAGAAGATCCGCTGTTTGATGAAGTTTCTGTGCTTTGTGCAGCATTTCCACAACCAGCAAGGATAGCTGTGCATGTGCCTGCAACGAGCAGACTTTTGATCCATTGATGCATTTTCATAATGTAATTCTCCTTCATATGTAGACTTGATTAGATGATAATGATAATTATTATCAACTTTTATAGTATAGTGGTTTATCGCTTTAAAGTAAACCTTCCGTCCAACAACTTTTTATTTTGTTACTTTTACAGTTATATGCTACTTGTTCGATATATCATTCGTTTGATTTATTGTTTCGAAATACAAATAAAGGATGTCTGTAAAAGTACCAGACATCCTTCTTCAAGTAATAGAGCTTTGCATTCATCACTCAATTACCTTAATCCTATCTATTTAGATAATCTGAAACAGAAATACTACACTCTCATCTTGCGCTGATGGACTACTTTGGACCAGCGCTCCAGGCTGTGTTCCACATCACTGATCCGCAGCGGTTTTGGAATAAAATCTTCCATGCCGCTTTCGATACAGAGCTGACGCTCTTCCTTGCGGGCAAAAGCGGTTACTGCAATAATAATAGGCTGATGATTCAGTTCATCCATGCGGCGGATATGACGTGTCGCCTGAAGCCCATCCATATGAGGCATATTCACGTCCATGAAGATGAGATCATAGTTCTCCTGGCTGACTGCAGTGATCGCTTCCTGACCGTTATAGACTATATCTGGCTGGTAGCCTTTTTTGGTCAGAATGGTACGCAGCAGCTTTTGATTGATCAGATGATCTTCGGCAATCAGGATACGAAGTGCTCCATAGGTTCCTTTATCCTGCTCTTGTGCCGGCAATTGTTCAGGGAGCGTAGTGCTAAGTCCTGCATGATCTTCTACATTCAGCATTAGTGTAAAAGAGAAGATAGAACCTTGTCCTTCCTGGCTCTCCATCTGAACGTCTCCGCCCATCAGTTCGATAATTTTTTTGCAAATCGATAGACCGAGTCCGGTGCCCCCATGTCTCGCTGTACCAATCTGCGAAAAAGGCTGGAACAGCTTGGCCTGCTGATCGATAGGGATGCCCATGCCGGTATCCTGCACCACAAACTCGATCATAATCAGACTGCAGTCGGGGTGCGGCTTTCTTTGTACTGACAGCATCACACCACCTACATCAGTGAATTTGACCGCATTACCGACCAGATTGATCAGCACTTGGCGAAGACGGTTGCCATCGCTAATAATAGATTCGGGCAGTGTAGGATCCACTCTTGTATTCAGGGTGATTTGTTTGTCGGAGGCAGGCTTTTCGAATAATTCAGTAATCTGTTCCAACAACTCCTGCAGATGAACAGGTTCATATTCGAGCTCCATACGACCGGCCTCGATTTTGCTGAAATCAAGCAGTTCATTTACTATTTTCAGCAGTGCATTGCTGCTATCCATTACAATATCTGCATATTCCTGCTGCTCTGTTGTTTCCAGAGTATCACGAAGCAGATCCATCATACCGATCATGCCATTCATCGGCGTGCGAAGCTCATGACTGATAATGGCCAGGAATTCGGACTTGGCACGATCTGCCTGTTCTGCTACTTCCCGTGCCTGAATAATCTTGTTCTCTTCGGTTCGATCACGGATCACTACTACTGCTCCTATACGCTGACCGTGATCAATGATCGGTGTTACCTGATAGGAAGCGAGAAAGCTGGTATTGTCTTTGCGCCACAGTACCGCTTCATCACGCTGGCGAGTCTCTCCCTGCAGCAGCGCATCCAGTATCGGCGTGCTCCCAGACAAATTGGGACTGCCGTCCGGTTCGCTCTGCTCCATATGATGCAGCAACTTGAGCCCCAGCATCTCCCCTTCTTCATAACCGAACATTTTCACTGCTGCCGGGTTGGCAAACGTAGTCTGTCCAGCCAGATCGATACCGAATATCCCTTCGGACACCGAACCCAGAATTAGCTTTTGTTCATTGCTCAATTTGTAGATTTTGCCCAGATTCTTTTTGCTTTCGGTGATATCCTGAACGATCGCATAGACACCGACCAGCTCATCGCCTACATAGATAGGAACATTGGTTACTTCGACATCAACGAGATGTCCATCTTTGTGAATGGTTCGCAGTTCGTATAGCCGTGTCTGTCCCTGCTTGGCCTTTTCAAAATGGGACTTGGTCCATTCCAGATCTTCGGCATAGACGATCGATTCAAATGAGCTGCGTTTCAGTTCTTCCTCTGTATATCCAAGCATCCGTTGAAAGCTGGCATTTGCCGATAAATAATATCCTTCCAGACTAAGTGCATGTATCCCCAACGGATTGAATTCGAACAGGGACTTATATCGGCTTTCGCTTTCTTTCAGCCTGCGTGCCTGTTCCCGTCTTTCATGAATATTCCGGGTGACACCAATAATATATTCTCGTTCTCCCTGCTCATTATAGATATATCTGCAGGTACTCTCGACCCAGATATAAGATCCACTTTTGAGAAGGTAACGGTAACTGACTGCATCGGATGCATTCGTCAGCTTGCCGTGACCGATATTCTCCAGATAATCCCGTACATGGGGCAGATCATCGGGATGAATATAACTCAATCCATCGGTACCCATCACTTCTTCTACTGTATAGCCAAATAAAGGCTCACATGCCGGTGAAGCATATACATAGGTCGCTCCAAAGTCTGCTTTGTGTTGGGATAAAAAGTCAGTCGTATGATTGGTCAGCAGCAGCAGCTGTCTTTCCCGATCCTGTAGCTGTTCTTCCATTTCTTTGCGTATGCTGATATCCCGAATAATGGCCAAGAGTTCAATTTCGTTACCATCGATATCTTTGACCAGACGGCAAATGGCTTCTGCCCAGAAATAGGAGCCGTCTTTGCGCAGATTACGAAATACCACTGTCACCGAGTGATTATCGATCAGCTCGGATTGAATCTGATTGACAAGCTGCTCTACATCATCCGGATGCACATAGGAAAAACCACTGGTCCCAAGCAATTCATCCGGTCTATAGCCCATTAATTCTACGCATGAAGGAGAAACGTCCAGATAGGTGGAACGCTCGTCCAATGAATGACGACTGATGAGGTCACTGGTGTAATTCATAATACTTTGATAATGATGCTTGATCTGTCGAAGCTCTGCGTATTCTTGACTGCTAATTGTTACTTCATTCATCCTCTATATACTCTCCCTCTTAATGGGCAAATCACTGCTTGACTGTCGTGTCTTCCACTCGCATATACAACAACACGGCTGCTTCCTACATATGAATCATTGTAGAAAAACAGCCGTATGTCGTCTTGTTCAATAAAATAGCCATATTATGAATAATTAGTATATGCAGTTGAAATGAGCATGATCCGGTGAATACGCCAGCTTACTGCTGCGCTTCACGGTAGACATCCATATATTCTCTGGCAGAAGTCTGCCAGCTGTAATCTCCACCCATCGCATTTTTCATAACCTGCTTCCAATGCTTAGGCTGATGATAAAAGGAAAGCGCACGACGGATCGTATATAGCATATCATGTGCATTATAGGAATTGAAAGTAAAACCTGTACCTTCTCCTGTTATTTCATTATAAGAATGCACCGTATCATTCAATCCACCGGTTTCACGTACGATTGGAATACTGCCATAACGCAGAGCGAGCAGCTGGCTGATGCCGCATGGTTCGAATTTGGATGGCATCAGGAACATGTCGCTACCTGCATACATTCGGCGTGCCACTCCTTCACTGAAGCGGATTTCCGCTCCCAGATTACTTGGATGGCGATACACCGCTTCACGGAACCAGTCTTCATAAGCCGACTCTCCTGTACCCAGAAGTACAAACTGCACATTATCATAATATAACAGTTCATCCAGTACGCGGGTAATGAGATCCAGCCCTTTGGATTCAACCAGACGAGTGACCATGGAAATAACCGGTATCTTCGGATCAACCGGAAGACCGAGTTCTTCCTGCAATGCCTTTTTATTTTCCAGTCGTTTGCTGGTACCGCTGCGGTAATGGGAAGACAAATAAGGATCAGTAGCGGGATTATAGCTTTTGGTATCTATGCCATTTACAATACCACGCAGCTTGCCACCCAGTGAGCGAAGCAGACCATCCAGACCATAACCGTAGTATGGCATTTTGATCTCTTCCGCATATGTAGGGCTTACTGTAGTTACCCTGTCAGCAAATACAATGCCTGCCTTCATGTAACTTACATTGCCGTAATATTCTACTCCTTCAGCATGGAAATAACGATCATCCAGACCAAACAGGGACCATAATACGGAGTATGGGAATGTTCCCTGGTAAAGCAGATTATGAATAGTAAATACAGTACGTATATTCGAGTAGAAAGGAACCGATTGATATTGGGCTTTGAGCAGCAGCGGGATCATGCCTGTGTGCCAGTCATGCGAATGAATAATATCAGGCTGGAAATCGATGGCCGGCAGAATATCCAGAACCGCTCTACTAAAGAAAGCAAACCGTTCTGCATCATCTCCATAGCCATATACACCGTCACGTCCGAAATAATATTCATTGTCCAGCAGATAGAAGGTGATTCCATCCTGCTTGAACTGCTTGATGCCGCAGTACTGACTGCGCCAGCCAATTTGTACCTGAATCACAGTTACCAGTGTGGCCTGGTTACGTACGGATTCACTGATACTTTTGTAATTGGGCATCACAACGCGGACATCGCATTTTTCCTTTTTTAGAGCTGTAGGCAGAGCTCCAATAACATCAGCCAGACCTCCTGTTTTGATAAAAGGGTTGGCCTCGGCTGCTGCAAATAAAATATTCATCCTTATATCCTCCCTAACTTAAATTGGTCTGTATGGTAAATCAGTATAGTAGAGCGGGAATAATACGGAATAATCAGACCTTTTTGCGTCTGGCAGTACTCCGTTTGATGATAATTGCACTAAGTGGCGGCAGATTCAGCATAATACTGTTCTCCTGGCCATTCCACTCGATTTTCTCCGAGGGAGCTGTCTGGATCGTTCTACCACCTGTTCCCCCGAATCTGGGTTCATCACTGTTCCATATTTCCGTATAGGTTCCGGATTTGGGAACGCCTATACGATAATTGACACGTGGTACCGGCTGGAAGTTGATAGCAATCAGCAGCGTGTCCGAAGGTTTTTTGCCTTTGCGCATATAGGTAATCACACTATTTTGCGCATCATCTGCATTCAACCACTCATACCCTTCCCAGTCGTGATCACGTTCCCAAAGTGCAGGTGAATTCAGATACAACTGATTAAGCTCGCGGGTATAATTTTGTGCTTTTTGATGCATTTCATAATCCAGCAGCAGCCAATCCAGCTGATCCTGATCTTTCCACTCGATAAACTGACCGAATTCACCGCCCATAAACAGCAGCTTTTTGCCAGGATGCGTCATCTGATAAGCGAGCAGCAGGCGAAGACCGGCAAATTTTTGTTCATAGGTACCCGGCATTTTGTCCAGAAGCGACTTTTTGCCGTGAACCACTTCGTCATGCGATAACGGCAGTGTAAAATTCTCCGAATAACCATAGACGAGCGGGAAAGTTAGCCGATTATGCTTGGAAGGTCTGGCTTCAAACGAAGCTTCTACATAGTCCAGCGTATCATTCATCCAGCCCATATTCCATTTATAGTTAAATCCAAGACCATTTTCATGTGCAGGCTTGGTTACGCCTGGCCATGCGCTTGATTCTTCCGCCATCATGAGTGCATACGGATGATACTGGAAAATCGTCTTGTTCAGCTGCTGTAAAAAGGAGATCGCCTCCAGATTTTCTACACCGCCGTGCTGATTGGGCTTCCAGCCTCCGCCTTCGCGTTCAAAATCAAGCCGGATCATACTGGTCACTGCATCTACCCGCAATCCGTCAAAATGATATACGTCCATCCAGTATAGCGCACTGGAGATCAAGAAGCTGCGAACCTCCGGTTTACCAAAGTCAAAGGATAATGTCCCCCATCCATGCTTTTCTGCCCGGTCGGGATCGGCATATTCATACAGAGGTGTACCATCAAACCTACGCAGACCATGTGCATCCTTGGTAAAATGTCCCGGTACCCAGTCCAGCAGTACGCCGATCCCAGCCTGATGACAGATGTCCACAAAATACATCAACTCCTGCGGTGTACCAAAACGGCTGGTTGGCGCAAAGTATCCTGTACTCTGATATCCCCAGGATAGATCATAAGGATGCTCGGTAAGCGGCATGAGCTCTACATGTGTATATCCCATATCCACCAGATAAGGTACCAGCAGTTCGGCCAGCTCTGTATAGCTGTACAGACTGCCATCTTCTTTTTGACGCCATGTGCCAAAATGCATTTCGTAAATATTAAGCGGCCGCTGATAAGGAAGGCGACGTTTGCGTTTCCAGGCAGCGTCTTTCCATTTGTAGCCTTCGAGCGACTTGACGACCGAAGCTGTAGCCGGACGCACTTCGGCATGAACTGCATAAGGATCCGCTTTGAAGAAGACTTCGCCGCTTGGTGAAGTGATGACGTATTTGTATATAGTTCCCTCGGAGATCCCGGAGACAAATCCGCTCCATACCCCCGATTGATCCAACTTATGTAAAGGATATTCCTCGGCATTCCAGTTATTCCAGTCCCCTGCCACATTCACCTGCTGAGCATGAGGAGCCCATACTGTAAATCTCACACCTTCCTGCCCTTCTTCGGATGTTAAATGAGAGCCAAATTGACGATACGTATGATAGTTGGTCCCCTCATGAAAAAGGTAAATTTCTTCTGCAGTAGGTAATTTATATTCCGTATATTTTTGTACCAAAATATCACCTCCACTAGTAGTAAACACCGCCGAAGCTTGCTGCCGACAAGGCTATAAGCTTTTAACCTTGATTATTACCCCATTTTAGCATGATTGAAAATAGGCAGTCACTGTAAATTATGTTTCTTCATCTTATGGCCCAAAACAGGGGAACAGAATTTCGGCGTTGATAATATTTTACAATCCTGTTGTTTCAAGGGCTATCCCGCAGGTTTATAAAACTAATACATTGTCAACTGAGCGTTGTCATGAAAATGGGAGGGAAAACGACATGAAAAATACAAATAAAGAATGCGTCGCTATGTTGCTGGCCGGAGGTGAAGGACGTAGGTTAGCACCTCTAACGTCCATTGTTGCGAAGCCTGCCGTACCATTCGGCGGAGACTACAAAATTATCGATTTTCCTCTTAGCAACTGTGTGAATTCCGGAATTGATACCGTGGGTGTACTGACTCAATATGAAGCGGAATCGTTGCACGATCATATTGGTCAAGGAGATTCCTGGTCCACAGATGCAATAAAAATGAACATTACCCTGCTGTCTTCTGAGACAACAGGCGAATATATGGGCACAGCGGATGCCATTTACAAAAACTTGGAATATATTGATGCCTTGAATCCGGAAAATGTTCTGGTTCTATCCGGCGATCATATTTACCATATGGACTACACTGAAATGCTGCAGTCCCACAAAGATAATAATGCCAAAGCAACCATCTCCGTGGTGGAAGTACCATGGGAAGAAGCGAGCCGCTTTGGTGTAATGAGCGTGGACGACAGCATGATGATTACCAAATTCTCCGAGAAACCGGCTGATCCGGAAAGTAACCTGGCTTCCATGGGAATCTATGTGTTTGATTGGCAGTACCTGAGACAGCATCTTGTTGCAGATGCTGCCAAAGCGAACTCCAATCATGACTTTGGTAAAGATATCATTCCACAAATGCTGGCAGACGGCGAGAAAGTGGTTGCTTACGAATTCCTCGGCTATTGGAGAGATGTAGGTACAATCAACAGCCTATGGGAAGCTCATATGGATATCCTGGAGCACAGCAAGCAGTTTGAACTGAAAAGAACAGACTGGCCGATGTTCTCAGCTGATCTGGAGATCACTCCTGATGTTCAAAATGCTGACGCCCCTGATTGCTCCATGATCAGCAGTAAAGCGGTTCTGGAAGGTGATGTACAGCGTTCAGTGGTATTTAACGACTCTACGATCAGCAAACAAGCTAAAGTTATCGAGAGTGTTATCATGCCAGGTGCATTTATTGGCAAAAATGCTCATATCGAATATGCGATTATCGCCGAAGGTGCAGTAATCAAAGATAACGCAATTGTTCAGGGGACTAAGGACGAGATCAAAGTAGTTGCTCCTTACGAAACAGTATATGCAAAACCATCTGTCCGTACCCAGCCTGCTATGTTGCTCAAAGAAGTATACGACAAATCCGGACGCGTACGTGCTGGCGGTATTTCTTCTTAATAGCTGACATCTACTCATACAACAACACTGAACGAAATATAAAGCAAAAAGGCGGAGCATATGCTCCGCCTTTTTTGTATGCTATGTGCAAGGTATACAAACCGTTTATAACTTTCTCAAGTGGATGTATAGAGTACATTATAATAATCTATTCTATCCTCATACTCCATTTTGTTCTTTACCCTAGAATGTATACATGTTCTGTACGATCTAATCCTGTCGTTATAATATCTCGGCAAGACGACTCGTATGCCATTCTTCTTCCAGCATACTCATCTCACATAGATTATAATATTGATTGTTTTGATACAATGCATCACGCATCAAGCCATCCTGCTGAAATCCAATCGATTTATACAAGGATTTGGCCTGCGTATTATAATCCAGTACTCCCAGCGTTATACGATGCATCCCCAGGGTATCAAATCCGATTCTCAGCGCTTCCTGGATCATCTGGCGACCATACCCTTTTCCTCTTGCTTCATGATCTCCTACCAGTACACGGGATAGACGAGCTGAACGATGTTCCCGATCCATACGGGTCAACGCAATATGTCCCACTGCCCGATTGCTGGTGCGGTCGACAGCTGTATAGATCAGTCGATCTGAATGCAGCGGATGATTAGCATCCTGCAGATAAGCATCCAAATCAGCTATGTCCAGCGGATAATGCCACTGCGGACCACTCCACTGCATCAGAAATTCGGCATCCCCTGACCATTGTATCAACTGTTCATAATCATTAGCTGTAAAATACTGCAGCCGAATCTCATGATTACGGGCAGGCGGCAGCTTCTCATACAAATTGGCCAGCTTACCGCTAACGTTATGCGTGCCCATATAGCGAAAATTATGTTGCTGATAAAATCGGTTCAATGGCAGTAGGTCAGCCATGCAATCCAGACGCAGCCCTTTACTTCCCTGACGCTCTGCATACTGCTCCGCCCATTTCAACATCGCAGGTCCAAGTCCAATAGAACGGAAGCGTGAAGATACAGTCAATCGGTGCAAATACACATATTGTTCATCGTTTAGATGCTGCCAGTAATCGGCATCTCCCCTTTGCAGGGTAAACATGCCTGCAGGCTCTCCTGCCACTTCCGCAATATAGACTTCACGCTCTACAAAATAGCTGTGAATCAGCTTTGTTGTAAACTGTTCTCTTCTCCACTGCCCAATCCCTTTTGCTTCCATCCAGTCTGCTGCTTCGATCAGAAAATGTCTAACACGTTCCTGCTCATCCAGCTCTGCTCTGCGAATATGGATAGCTTCTCTGATTGCTGACAGATTCATCATTCCGCCTCCCTGTATTATGTCAAAGGTCCGGATTGCTGCGTATGATCCAGCAACGGGAGATCCACACTGACCGTTGTTCCTTGATCGAGTTCACTTTCGATATGCATTTCGCCCTGGTGCAGCTTGACGATCTGCTGGGTAATAGCCAGTCCCAGTCCAGTTCCTCCCTGATTCGGATTCACCTGGAAAAATCGGTCTTTTACTTTTTCCATAAATTCCGGACTGATTCCGATTCCGGGATCCTTGACTGAAATACGTACCTTATCAGGTGCTATTTCAGTAATCATCAGAGCAATAATAGATCCATCTGGTGAGAATTTGATCGCATTATCAACCAGATTCAGGAAGACCTGTTTTAGGCGGTTGCCATCGGCATAAACAAGAAATGGACGTTCACCCGGCTGCAGGCTCAGACTGATATGTTTTTGCTCGGCTTTGGCCCATACATTCAGCATGGTCTCCTGCAGCAGTTCTTTCATATTGACTTCGCCCATTACCAGCTTCATTTGATTTTGCTGCAGCTTGGAGAAGTCCAACATTTCTTCGACGAGTCCAATCAGACGGTCGGTCTCTTTGGAGATGATACTCATTCCGAGCTTGGTCTCTTCCGGATCGAATCCGCCGGAAACCAGGGTCTCGCTCCAACCTTTGATTCCTGTTAGCGGAGTACGAAGTTCATGAGAAATCGAAGATATGAAATCATCTTTCACCTGATTACTTTGTACAATCTCATCTGCCATATAATTCAGCGTAGACGCCAGGTCACCGATTTCGTGGGGATAATTCCCCTTGATCCTGACATTAAAGTCTCCCTTCGCCATCAGGGTAGACACATTGATAATATTATTGATTGGTTTAACAATCGAATTGGCCAGACCCACACTGACAATCAGTACGATGATCAATATGATAATGCCGATACCTGTAGATACAAGCGTGATGTATAACAGCTTTTGATTGACCAGCTCCAGGGAAGTCACATAACGAACCAGATAGGACTTGTCTCCATTAATCTGAATCATCCGCGTGACTGCCATCACATCTTCACCGGTTCCGGCCTGTTTGCCAATCCAGCGGCCTGTAGAGCCTGTCAATGCCTGTGGAATATCACCGGTCTGAATCGGCTTGTCCAGACGGAACGGCGTAGAGTTCTGGATTACATTCCCTTTGAGATCCAGCACCTGCACTTCGGCTTTGTCCAGTGTATAGGTAGAGATCAGATCCCTGGAATTGGTCGGTGCACTCGTATTATCAAAAGAAGACTGCAAGTAGTTAGAGATCCCATCGTAATAATACGTACGAATAGCGAACAAAAATACCATTTCGACCAGAAGAATCGTCAGAAAGACGACTAGAAAATAATGCAGAACAATCTGCCGGGTCATCCCCTTTTTAATCATTATGACTCCCGGCCTCTCCATTTATAACCATGTCCCCATACTGTCTGCAAAAATTCAGGCTCGGACGGATTGTTTTCGATTTTCTGGCGAAGTCGTCTGATGTTTACATCGACAATTTTGGGGTCACCCATATAGTCTTTGCCCCATACATGATCCAGCAGCAGATCACGGCTTAGTGGCGTATTTTCTTTTTCGAGGAAGAACTGAACCAGTGAGAATTCGGTTGGTGTCAGCTCGATCATTTTGCCGTTTTTCTTGAATTGCTTGGAGATCAGATCCAGAGTAAACGGACCCGATTCAAAAGACACCTTGGTATCCGATTCACGTTGTACATTGACACGGCGCAGCAAAGACTGAATACGTGCGATCAGTTCGGTTGGGCTGAACGGCTTGCTTACATGATCATCTGCTCCGACTGACAATGCATATACTTTATCCTGCTCTTGTACTTTGGCTGTCAGAAAAATAATACCAATTCGTTCATTCTTCTCACGAATCCGGCGGCATACCTCAAATCCATCAATACCCGGCACCATAACATCCAGCAGTGCGATATCGATATCAGGCACGGTCTCCAGCATATGCAGCGCCTGCTCCCCGTTCTCAGTTTCCAGTACTTCAAATCCATTACGTTTCAGGTTAATAATAATAAAACTGCGGATAGACTCTTCGTCTTCCATAATTAGCACTTTGCTCATGCAGCTGTTCCTCCCTGTTTATCCTGCGCTTAATTTTGAATAATATTAATTTTTTCATTTTCCCAGAGTGCTATAACCTGTCCTCTGTTTTCGGCGATGATTTCCCAATCCCCGTTATGATTATTCCATTCATTTTCACTAAAGAACCGGACTTCCGCGACCTTTTCACCGGTATCTTTTAGTACAAATCGAAGATCTTTATCTTTGTTGGATTTGGTATCCAATGTAATCTTTTGCATCCAGTCGCTAGCAATCTTGATCACAAAACGACCATCTTCATCCCGGTACTGCTGACTAACCAGTTTTTCTAAAGTTCCGCCACCAGTCCACTGATAATAATTGGTGAACAAAGGAGTTTCGACAGGTGCAATATTTTCCCAACCTGCGGGGATCTCCACCATGCCAATTTCGAGAATACCATCATTATTAATATCTTCACTGACAATTTGCATGTCTTTCCAGGTCGCCTGACGACTGAGTTGGAATACATCTTCCAACTTGCCATCTCTCATAATAAACAAATGCGAGAATCCGGACTTCCCGAGTGCCTGATCCATAATAATACCATTCTGATCGGGAGCCACCTTGCCGGCTACTACATTATAGGCACTTACAATATTATTGAGATCAATAGAATCTATTTTTTTGAATCCATTGTCGTACCCATAGACCGTAACAGCCACATAATCCGGATTACTGTTCATCGTCATTGTTGTCAGATTATTGATACCGTCCCCATCCATATCAATCGTTTCATAATACGAATAAGGTATATGGTTTTCTTTGGTAAGCTTGCCTTTGTCGTAATCATATACATCGAGTGTCTTTTGTGTATTATCATTGCTGGCCGTATCGTTGGAATAACCGACCAGTAGATTACGTCGCCCATCTCCGGTGACATCTGTAATCTCTACACTCTCCAGCGTAAAACCAGATCCTATGATATCCAGCTGCTTGATCCATGTATCTCCTGACTGCTCGAAGATCATTCCATTAATGCGGCCATTGGTCGTCTGGTAGAACACAATGGTCTCGCTCGTTCCATCCCCATCCAGATCCACGGTCTGAATCCGGCTGGTATTGCCGTTTTTGGGACTTTGAATACTGGCTCCCTCAGGCAGTTCCGCACTGATGACGCTGTTCAATGTCTGCTTGTCCGATGGAAGTTCTGGTGTCTGAATCAATGTCTTTGGATCAGACAGCGGGTTAAAGCTGCAGCCGCTCAGCAAAAATAGCAAGCCGGCTACCGCCAACATCCTGATCCATATCATTCGGTTCATTATTATCACTCTCTTCGTCGGCCTGCTCTATTGCTTGCAGGCCATTTTGGTTATAGCAATCTTCGTTCTGCGCTCGTTAACCTTCTTCCATTAATGTCAAAGGAAATCCGGCCTTCCTGCAGGCCAATAATGCGGGTAGCATAACGTTCAGCCAGCTCCAGCGGAATAACGGCAATAACTGTCAGCCGTTCACTTGTACACAGCGAGCGAAGCGTCTTGATCACTTCTTCGCCAGATTTCGGGTCCAGACCGGTAACTGGTTCGTCTGCCAGCACTACCTTGGCTCCATGGGCGAGTGCACGTGCAATGGCTACACGTTGTCGTTCACCGCCGCTGAGCGTGCCTGCTTTCTGATGCGCTTTATCCAGCAGACCGAGCGTCTCCAGAATATCCATCGCTCCCATATAATCATCAGAACGCACCATACCGGTGAGCATACGCCAGACAGGTGTCTGCCCCGACTGACCGATCAGCACCGTCTTCAGTGCTGTACGTTCCGGATGAAGCTGTGGGCTCTGCTCCAGAAAAGACCACTCTCGGCTAATTTTACGTTTACCGCCGAATCCGGACTTGAGAATATCGGTATCTCCCACTCGAAAGCTTCCTTCCGACCAGGGTTCCCGCATAGCCAGACATTTTAGCAGTGTACTTTTGCCGCTGCCGCTTGGACCGACAAGTGCAATCATTTCGCCATGCTGAATTTCCAGGCTGATATCATCGAGTACTCTGGTTCTATCTTCTCCGACTATTTTTGTCAGATGATCTACATGAATCATAGACATTGCTGCAACCGCCCTTCTGCGCTATTCATCCCAACGTGATCTGCTGGTTTCAGATATTGGATTGCTTCGTACTGCTGATACGTAAATGATGCAGTTGCCAGCTATTAGCAACTCTCTTTCGTATTAGCAACATTATTGCTCATATTGTATAGTTTAGGGGAAAAAGCGGATAAATGCCATCTACGCTTGGATTTTATTTTGCTTTTCACGGAATACAAACCCCATCGCTGCAAAAAGGATATAACAGCCGCCAAGTACCCAGAACAGACTGGACGCAGATCCCATCTCAATTCCCTTACCACCTACAGCAGGGCCGACAATACTACCGAAGTTAAAATGAAAGGACGCCAGCACATTGGCTGCAGGCAAATACATTTTGGGCAGAATGTCTGCTGCATAGGCGAGCCCCAGAGAGAAAAAGGAACCGATCAAACCACCGGCTATAGCGAACAAGGCCGCCATCATCCAAATATTCGTTCCGACTAGCGGGACCAGTACAAACAATAGTCCACCAATACTTCCGGACAGCATCAATATCTTTTTGCGGCCGAATCGATCGCTCAGCATACCCAGCGGCAGCTGCAGGACAAGACCTCCTATGCCGATAAAAGGAAGCAGGAAAGCAATCGCATCTGTGGTCAGACCGATCCGCAGTCCATAAACCGGGAAATTGCTGTTCATTGCCGCTTCCATATAACCGTACAACAGAGCAGGAATCAATGCATACCAGGCCCACCGGTAACTGCGACCAAAACGTCCTTTTTGCGGTTCAGATCCTTCTTCCTTGGCTGGTTTGCCGTCAGGAAGCTTTATCCATACAAGTACAGTGACGATAATAAATACAATTGTCATGATCAGGAATGGAGCCATCATGCCCCAGTCCAGCAGCCGGATACCGAGCGGACCGATACTGAACCCGATTCCGTAGGACATTCCATAAATGGAAAGATTGCGTCCTCTCTTTTCGGCAGGTGCAGCCATCAATACCCATAGTTGTGCCGAATAGTGAATAGCACTGTCTCCAATACCGACCAGCATACGCAGTACAAACCAAAAGGCGATACTTGGATACAGCGGAAACAGCGGCAGGGTAATGACTACCAGCAGTAATCCGCAGAGCATCAGCTTCTTGAATCCAAGTACACCCAGCAGACGCTCTGCCGCAAGTGTCATGGCAAAGGAACCAACATACAAGGCAGCGGCATTCAGTCCATTGACAGTGGATGATACACCCATCTTCTCCAGAAAAATAGCCAGTACCGGCAGCAGCATGCCCTGGCTTAGTCCTGCTGTAATAATTGCAATAATCAGAATCACAAAATGAGATGTCTGGTTCGAATAAATAGATGAACGATTGGATGATGTTGTGTCAGACACGATATTTCCTCCATTTTTATGTATCAGCATTTTACAAAACGCTGTATCTATGCTGTAATTTGGTATAGTAAACAGTATGCAACAAACTGCAATTCCTCTTCTGTTTCATATAATATGACGATGTCTGTTCACTCGGACCACCCGAACATTATAGTGGACAATCCGTACACAGACAAGCCATAATAAGCACAACAGGAAGTTAGGAATCAAGCCTGTTACAGGAATGCATTGATTGATGATTATATTCTGGGAGGTTCTCGTTTCATGAGCTATCAAGTGAAAATAGACGTTTCCCCCATTTATGATCTGCTCGGAAGTTTCATGGTCTATGTCACGAAGAAATGGATACGGGATATCGACCTCGGTACCGAGTGGATTCGGGAAATTGACAATACATTAAGCCATGGAGTACGCCTCGCGATACTGGAAGCTTCCTCCTGGCCGTTCGATGATTATGATGCACTATATGCCTGGGCCAGCTGCCGGCAGCCCGAACGTTCGGTGGAGTATTTTCTTGAGCACCTTGAGCATACTTCAGAAAGTAACATGTGGGATGAGATTCATCCTATCATGCCTTCCTTATCGCTGAATGACAGTATTCGTATTCAGCGGAGCTATGCTCCATTGCTCAAATTGTGGTACGAGCATTATTTCCATCAGATTGAAGGCCAGATTATGCCGCTTATTACAGAAGACGGTGAAGAAAAGATCGGCCTGCTCGATAAAATGGAACCGGAAGCATTGATCGAATATGCTTCCGGCGGTCTGGTTGTCTCTCCGATGCCTGGACTGCACACGGTCATTCTGTTCCCGACCGTGCATAACCGGCCGATTAATACGTACTGCTTTTATGATGGTGTTCTGTTGATCCAGTATCCTGTCGATGTACCGGAAGAAGGCGAGGAAGACCCTCCCAATATGCTTCTGCGCCTGACAAGGGCTCTGTCGGACCCTGAACGTCTTCGTATGCTACGTTATATTGGCGGTGAGCCCCGTTCACTGCAGGAGATGGCACATGATCTACTGCAGCCCCAGGAGACACTGATGCATCATCTGATGATGCTGCGTGTAGCCGGACTGCTGCGTATCCATCTGGGCCGGGAAGATATTGACCGCTTCAGTCTGCGGCAGGATGGAGTATCCGAGCTGCAGTTGTTTTTGGAATCGTATATCCGTATTTAAGGAGTGAACTTCATGAAAGACATTCGGCACCAGCATCTGATCTTCGATATGGATGATACGCTGATTTACTGCAACAAATATTTTAATCTGATCCTTGATGAATTCATCAGCCTGCTGTCCGGCTGGTTTGCAGACGAAGGGTTGCAAATGCAGGACATTCGCCAAAAGCAGATCGAGATTGATGTAGCTGGCGTGCACCAAGTGGGGTTTGCCAGCGAACACTTTCCTCGTTCCCTGGTCGAAACCTATCGCCATTTCAGCGAATTGTACAATCGTCCAATCTCCGAACCGGAAGAGCATCAGCTGCGCATACTCGGCAGTAGCGTCTACGAAAAAGAAGTTGAAGCTTATCCTGGCATGGTCGAGACACTGGAGATGCTTCAACAGGCTGGACATACCCTGTATTTGTACACCGGTGGTGAAAATGCTATCCAACAGCGCAAAATCGATCAGATGAAGCTGACATCATATTTTGATTCCCGTATCTTTATCCGTCAGCATAAAAATGTCACCGCACTGGAAGAGATCATTACTTCTCATCTGCTGCCTCGTCAGGATACCTGGATGATCGGCAACTCCCTGCGTTCGGATGTACAGCCCGCTCTGCAGGCATCACTAAACATGATTTATATCAAGCACGAACTGGAATGGGCTTACGATATCATACAGCTCCAGGCTGGAAGTGAGCAATCGTTCCACACCGTATCCAAATTAACAGAGGTACCTGATGTTATTCATCAGAGCCTGCGCATACATGAGAAAAAACGGACTTCGGGATAATCCCGGGTCCGTTTTTTTGTGGATCATGCGCATTTATTCGCTAGTCTCATCTATTGACCTGCGCGTTATCCCCTTCACGGTCTCTCTGTCTTATCCTACTTACACGGCTTCTTTTTGGGCCGCCTGTCCTTCCTTTCCTCACCCAACTATCAGGCAGATCAGGAATGCACTGCTTCAACCATCAGCTTGCCAGTCTCTTTCTCGGCCAGCTTGATTCTTCCTTTATGCGTTTGATCACCCTTTTTAAAAGACAGCACCTGAGTTTCTCCTTTTTCGAGCAGTGACTTTAACATCGTAACTGAAATGTTTTTGCCAACATATTCTTTCCAGATGACAAATTTGCAGCCTTGCTTGAAATGGGAACAGCCGTATCCTTTGCGACCTTCGATAATGACACCACCACATCCACGGCATGGACAGCTCCCCAGCGCAGCATGTTCCCCAGCGGCTCCCAGCGATACTTTCTTCTCTACAGTCGCAGTTGCTGCAGCTGGAGAAGCTCCCCGGCTGCTACTGCTGCGTGCTGAACTACTCTTGCTCGGACCTGATGCAGCTTTTGTGCGCGCATGTGATGATGAACTGCCAGCACCGGATTTGCCTTTACCTCTGGCACGGCTGTTTTCATCGCCAAATGCTCCCGCCGCCGCTGGCAGCTGTGTGCTTACTTTATCAATAACAGACACAGCGAACTTTTTGACACTTTCCAGAAAGCGATCCGGATCAGCTTCGCCACGGGAAATCTGGTTCAGACGGCGTTCCCACTGCCCCGTCATTTCAGGAGAAGTGAGCAGCTCGACGCCAGCAGAGCGAATCAGTTCGATCGCAGCACGTCCTTTGAGCGTCAGCTCGATCTTTTTGCCGCTAGCAGTAACATATCCCACCTGCTTTAGACGCTCGATGGTGGCTGCACGTGTAGCAGGTGTACCGAGACCCGATTCTTTCATTGCATCCCGAAGCTCTTCGTTCTCGATCTGCTTGCCTGCACTTTCCATTGCTTTGAGCAGTGTACCTTCGGTATATGCTTTGGGTGGCTGTGTCGCTTTTTCCTTTACATCTACTTTGCGGCACAGAACAGGCAGCTTGCTGTCTATAATAAAAGGCTCCTGAACTTCTTCTTCTTGATCCTCTTCCTTTTCCGAGTTTTTGCGAGCAGAAGATTTGTTGCCGCTTTTGGCTTTATCCTTATCAGGAAGTGTTGCTTTCCAGCCGAGAAATAATAATTCTTTAACTGCCGTTTTGAACGTCTCCTGCTCTACAACCGTCATGACTGTATGATGCTTGTACTCTGCCGGTGGATAGAACTGGGCAAGAAAACGACGCACAATCAGATCGTACAGCTGCTGCTCTTCTTTGCTGAGAGTACCCGGCTTTTTAAGAGTCGGCAAAATGGCATGGTGATCTTCCACTTTGCCGGGGTTACAGACAGCCTTGTTATTGACATGTACCCGTTTGCCATCTGCGCCTCCTGCGAGTTCTTCATAAGGCGTATTCTTGAGCATACCCAACACTTTATGCATTCCGTCAATATTCTGCTCGGTTACATAGTTGGAATTGGTACGCGGATAAGTAATTACTTTATGACGCTCGTACAGAGCCTGGGCAATGTCCAGCGTTTTTTTGGCAGAATATCCAAATTTGGCATTGGCATCTCGCTGAAGCAGAGTCAGATCATACAGTTTATACGGATATTCCTTGCTTTCACGAATATCGTACTTGGTAATTTGTCCTTCTTTGCCTTTCACCTTGTCTGCAATAGCTTCGCCTTTGGCCTTGTCGGTGATACGGTCTCCCTGCCATACCCCTTCATACGTTTTATCATGCTGCTTGAAGCTGGCTCTTACTTCATAGAAGGTCTGGGAATCAAAGGCCTCGATTTCCTTTTGCCGATCATAGATCAAGGCCAGTACGGGAGTCTGTACGCGTCCTACTGATAGAAGATTATTATGCTTGGTTGTAAAGGCACGTGAAGCATTCATTCCGATCAACCAATCTGCTTCACTGCGCGCACGTGCTGCCCGCGTCAGATTCTCGAATTCACTGCTGTCCCGCAACTGGTCAAAACCTCTGCGTATACTTTCCGGGGTCAGGTCAGAGATCCATAACCGCTTGACCGGCTGACGCAGCTTGAGCTGACGCTGGATCAGTGCAAAAATATGCTGCCCCTCCCGCCCGGCATCACACGCGTTAACAATACGGTCACAGCGTTTGGCCAAATCGCCAATCACCTTGAGCTGATCTTTGGTGCGCGGGTTCGGTACAATTTTGAATTCATCAGGAATAATCGGTAGATCTCTGAAATTCCATTTTTTATATTTGGGATCATAAGCATCCGGTTCAGCCAATCCAATCAGATGGCCGATCGCCCAGGTGATAATATACTGTTCCCCTTCGAGATGTGTGCGCTGATTCCGTGCTTTTGGTTCAATAACAGCCGCAATATTCCGGCCCATATCAGGCTTCTCGGCAATAACTAGAATTTTCATGCTTTCATTCCTTTCCCGGAATGGACTACCATAAGGTTGGTTGCATTCTTCGATGTGACTTCCAGAGCTGGATATTGAAGACTCTAATTGCTGTATAGCTATCGATTTACCTCATTGCTTCATTCCCAGCTTTTCAAACTTTCGATATTCTCATCTATTGGTATTTCGGCAAAAAAGGAGCTACACTCTGGAGTGCAGCCCCCTTTCTCACGTACCTATTACTCACTTCACATTATAGCATATTGTGTTTTGGAATTCGATGAAAGAATCGGCAGCAACAAGGACACTTCTGCACACTTCCATTAATTACATTTGTAGCATGGAAAAAAGACTACACTGGAGGGTGCAGTCTTTTTTCCATACTATTCAACCATATCGCTTATACGTTTATTCGTAATGGTAAGCTTGCATACACAAAACGGTTATTGTGCATATAACACACTGCCTAACGTCTAACGTCTAACGTCTAACGTCTAACGTCTAACGTCTAACGTCTGCAATTGTAGAGATCCAATTAGATTTAGACAAGTACCGTTGCACCCATCAGATATTTATCCACTTCGCGCGCTGCTTCGCGACCTTCGTTGATCGCCCATACGACCAGACTTTGTCCACGCCGCATATCGCCAGCTGCAAATACTTTGTCTACATTAGTCGTATATTTACCGTAGCGGGCTTTGACGTTGGTCCAGCGATCCGTTTCCAGACCAAGTTGCTGAGCCAGTGTCTGTTCCGGTCCGTCAAATCCGATAGCGATCAGCGCAATCTCTGCCGGGAATATACGCTCGGTTCCTGGAATAGGCTGATAGATTTTGCGTCCGGTCTCATCGACGATACGCTGAATCTGGATCGTATGCAGTTCTTTCAGATTACCATTTTCATCACCGACAAACTTGGTTGTCATGATAGAGAATTCACGAGGATCACTGCCGAAAATAGCTTTCGCTTCTTCCTGCGCATAATCCAGTGTATATACATTCGGGAACTGCGGCCATGGATTCGCGATCGGATCACGTTCCAGTGGAGCTTTGTCATGCGTACCGAACTGGGTGACACTGCGGCAGCCGTGACGTAGTGAAGTTGCTACACAGTCAGATCCGGTATCTCCGCCACCAATGACGATAACATTTTTATCTGTAGAAGAAATGTAATTACCATCTTCCAGATTGCTGTCCAAGTAACTCTTAATAGTGCCGTTCAAATAATCCATTGCGTAAATAACACCATTTAACTGGCTGCCTTCAATATTGAATTCACGCGGTTTGGTTGCACCGCCGCAAAGCACAACTGCGTCATAATCATCTACCAGCTGCTGAGCAGGGATATCCTTGCCGATCTCGGTGCTCGTAATAAATTCAATACCTTCTTGTCGAAGAAGATTCACTCGACGCTCTACAATTTGCTTATCCAGCTTCATGCTCGGAATACCATAAGTGAGAAGTCCACCTACACGATCGGAACGTTCATATACCGTTACCGAATGTCCTGCTTTATTCAGCTGCGCAGCACATGCCAGACCTGCCGGACCGGAGCCAATAACAGCTACACGACGTCCTGTACGTTTTTCTGGTGGTTCGGGAACAACCCAACCCTCTGCAAAGCCGCGTTCAATAATGGATTCTTCAATCGTCTTGATCGTTACCGGCTGACCAATAAGGCCAACTGTACAGGAACCTTCACAAGGAGCCGGGCAGATCCGTCCGGTAAACTCGGGAAAATTATTTGTCTTGTGGAGGCGCTCCAGCGCTTCTTTCCACAGACCACGGTAGACCAGATTGTTCCACTCGGGAATCAAGTTATGAACAGGGCAGCCAAAGGTGGACCCTGCCATATTCATACCTGTATGACAGTACGGTGTTCCGCAGTCCATACATCGTGCACCCTGCGTACGCAGTTCGTCTTCAGACATATGCTTATGGAATTCTTCCCAGTCTTTTACGCGTTCAAGCGGATCGCGATCCGCGGGAATTTGTCTTTTGTATTCCATAAATCCAGTAGGTGTAGACATATTAACAGTTCCCCCATCCGTTCTATACGATGCCGAGTTTCTTTCGATCACCAGCTTGCCGTAAGTTTATTTTCAAGAGTAGCATTGAGACAATTGAATCACAAATGGATTAAGCGCATGATTATTTGTACTTTTTACATAGAGATTACACCGTGGTGAAACATCTTGCAATAACTTTTCTGTTACTTTCACTTTTTCTATATACATTTTGCATAAGCAATATTCAATATGGCGTACATTAACAACAGATTGTAGCTATGTTTATTTGACTTTTATTATTCATTATTCATAAACTTTATATTTGGTTTTAGGATTGCTAGTGCTTTGAACATTTACCTATACAGATAGAGAGTGAGCTATTATAAACTTTTTGTTATATTTATGCATTTTAACGTATGACATAAGCATATTACAGGCTCTCTTACCTATACTATATGACAAACCCTTTTACAGGATTATATATCCTCTATACTGCTGTCACCCCAAATTAGTGTTCTGCCCGCTTGCGTTTGTATTCTTCAAACCGGTAATCATAATCATTCTTTTCATCACGAATGCCTGGTACCGTATTCACCAATGTCCACTCCGACCAGTCGACCTCCGGAAAATACGTATCGCCTTCAAAATCTTGTTCGATTCTGGTTACAAGCAGACGATCTGCATAATTTAAGAATTCCTTATAAATTTGCGATCCGCCAATAATCATCAGTTCTTCTTCCGTACTGGCAAGCTGAGTCGCTTCTTCTACCGAATGCAGCACTTGTACTTCTTTCGCTTCAAAAGAAACATCTCGGGTCAAAATAATATTTTTCCGGTTTGGCAGCGGTTTGGAACCAAAAGAGTTCCATGTTTTGCGCCCCATGACAATGGTTTTATGCTGGGTCTGCTGTTTGAAGTACGCCATATCTTTGGGTAGCTTCCAGGGCATATCATTATCTTTGCCGATAATGCCTTCTCGTCCTTGTGCCCATATGAGTGTAATCGTCATTCTCGCTGTCCTCCTATCATCCGGATTTGTTCATCCAGATAGGTTTATTCTATATCATATCATTAAAACCTATCATTCTGCATCAACTTCTTGTAATATTTTACGAATGTTACTGCTCGCTTATTAACCGATCATCCGGTAAAAAGCAAGCTATCAAATGTTTTATCTATAGCGATTCAGAAATTTGATCAGTTGGGTACTTAGCAAAAATCCGGAGATGATTTACAGGATATAGATAAGCTGTCTGCTCCATAGCATAGCTGTGTATCTCCTCAAATCCATCTCCGGAATCAATGTACCGGTATTCAATTGGTATATTACAAGGATTAGATGGCAATCGGTGCCTTGATCCCTGGATGATACTCGTAATTTTCAAAATGGAAATCTTCAAACTTGTAATCGAAAATGCTATCCGGCTTGCGCTCGATACGCAGCTGTGGAAGTGGATGCGGCTCACGTGTAAGCTGCAGCTTCACCTGCTCTATATGATTATTATAAATGTGTACATCGCCGCCGGTCCAGATCAGATCGCCCACTTCCAGATCACACTGCTGTGCGACCATATGCGTAAGCAGCGCGTACGATGCCAGGTTAAACGGCAGACCGAGGAATGTATCGACCGAGCGCATCTGGAACATACACGACAGCTTGCCTTCTGCTACATAGAACTGAAAAGCGTAATGACACGGCGGCAGCGCCATATGATCGACTTCTGCTGCATTCCAAGCGTTTACGATATGACGACGCGAATTCGGATTACTCTTAATCTGCTCAATAACCGACGAGATTTGATCAACTACTTCCCCACCGGGACCGCGCCATTCTCTCCACTGAGAACCATATACACGCCCCAGATTGCCTTCTTCGTCAGCCCATTCGTCCCAGATAGTTACACCATTTTCACGCAGATACGTAATATTGGTATCCCCGCTGAGAAACCAGAGCAGTTCATGAATAATAGACCGTGTATGCAGACGTTTCGTTGTCAGCAAAGGAAAACCCTCTTGCAGATTGATACGCATCTGCCGTCCAAATACAGAGATGGTACCTGTACCTGTGCGATCTCCCTTGGCTACTCCATGATCCATAATGTCCTGCAATAATTCCAAATATGCTTTCATCATCACACCTCATTCATACGACTTGATTTGACAGGCTTATAAGATAATTAGATGCTATTCAGACAACCAAACAGTTACCAAAATAGAGTCAGGCCTTCTATCCCCAAAGAATATGCCGTCAAATTCAGTTTAACTTCACCTGCCATATTGTAACATAGATAAATACCAGAGAAGAAATCAAAATTAGGAAAGCCTAGAAACCTATAGAAACAAATATGTATGTGAAAATGCCGATAATAGAAGTGTATCAGCTATCAAAATAGCCTCATAATAAACTTCATTAAATAACAAATAAAATATAACCTAGTCAAATATCTGGATATACAAAAAGCAAATATTTAATTATAAAAAATAAACACCCGACTATAATATAGTCGGGTGCTTACTTCACACGCTTAAACAAGAATTAACGAGTTTCGCGGTGAAGCGTGTATTTCTTCAGACGTGGGCAATATTTCTTCAGCTCAAGACGCTCCGGATGGTTCCGTTTGTTCTTGGTTGTAGTGTAGTTACGATCGCCAGTCTCTGTGCATGCCATAGTAACGATAACGCGCATGTGAATTCACCTCACTTCATTGGTAATCAGAAATTATTCAACTATACTAATTTAACCTAATTACAATAAATGTTCAACTGAGATTTATTGGAACTGTATAGTCAGCTAATAATCCGCAAACATTAATTGAAATGCCTTATCTATTTTACCATATACTGAAATGAAATCCAAGCTATTTTTGCGAACATGTATTCACATTTTAGCGGATTAATTATCCCTCGATTTAGCTGTACAAAGCATATCAAAAGCCGCCAGGAGCTCTCTGGCGGCTTTGACATCATGATCCGATCTATTTACAGCCCGCAGCGGTAAAATCAAGTACAGGGACAATTAGAGATAAGCTGCGAATTATAGCTGCTGCAGGCTAATACATTCAAATCAAAGCTTACTTTTTACGTGGAGCGATAACGTGGATCGGATGACCCATAACCAGCTCAGCTGCTTCCATAACGATCTCACCCAGTGTTGGATGCGCATGGATAGTCAGTGCCAGATCTTCCAATGTCGCGCCCATTTCGATAGCCAGGCCCATTTCAGCGATCATGTTGGAAGATTCCAGACCTACGATCTGGCTGCCCAGTACAACGCCTGTTGCTTCATCAGCTACGATTTTCACGAAGCCTTCTGTGTTGTTCAGGGAAGTTGCACGGCCGTTACCAGCGTAAGGGAATTTACCAGCGGATACTGTGTATCCTTTGGCTTTTGCTTCTGTTTCAGTCAGACCAACGCTTGCACATTCAGGATCAGTGAATGCTACAGCTGGTACACATTTGTAATCGATAACGGAAGGCATACCGGAAATAACTTCAGCTACCACTTTTGCTTCGTAAGAAGCTTTGTGTGCCAGAGCAGGACCTTCAACGATATCACCGATTGCGTAGATGTGCGGGATGTTCGTACGTCCCTGATGGTCGATTTTCACCAGACCACGATCTGTCAGCTCCAGATCAATCAGATCCAGACCCAGTTCGCCGTCAGTGTTTGGACGACGTCCAACAGTAACCAGCAGGTAATCTGCAGTTACTTCTTGCTCTTTGCCGTCTACAGTGAATTTCACTGTAACGTCGTTATCTGTTTGTGAAGCACTTTCCGCTTTTGCGTTCGTGAAGATTTCCGCACCGGATTTCTTCATGTTTTTCGCTACCAGGGAAGTCATATCTTTATCGAAGCCTGGCAGGATCGTATCCAGACCTTCAATGATTGTAATTTTAGTACCGAATTTAGCATACATTTGGCTCAGCTCGGCACCGATGTATCCACCACCAATAACGATCATGGATTTAGGGATTTCCGGCAGGTTCAGTGCTTCTGTAGAAGACAGAATGCGACCGCCGAACGGGAATGCTTTCAGTTCGATTGGACGTGAACCGGTAGCAATGATGCAATTTTTGAAACGATAACGTGGTGATTCATGATCATTGAACAGACGCGCTTCATTCTGGTTGATGAACATGCACTCGCCATGGAATACTTCTACTTTGTTGCCTTTCAGCAGGCCAGTAACACCGCTTGTCATTTTCTTAACAACGCCGTTTTTGAATTCTTGAGTTTTGGCAAAGTCCACTTTAACATCGCCAACAGTTACGCCGAATCCTTCGCCGTGCTGTGCAGATTCAAAATGATGAGCTGCAGCGATCAGGGCTTTGGAAGGAATACAACCACGGTTCAGACACACACCGCCGAGTTCGGATTTATCAACGATCAGGACTTTTTGTCCCAGCTGTGCAGCGCGGATGGCGGCTACATAGCCACCAGGTCCCGCACCAATTACCAACGTTTCAATATCGATAGAAGCATCTCCTACTACCATTGAATTACACCTCCATAGTTAACAGCTCAGGGTTACCAAGCAGTGATTTGATATGGTTCATAAAGTGTTGTGCTGTAGCGCCGTCGATGATACGGTGGTCAAAGCTCAGGGACAGTGCCATTACTGGTGCTGCTACCACTTCGCCATTTTTGATTACCGCTTTTTCACTGATACGTCCAGTACCCAGGATCGCAACTTCAGGGAAGTTGATGATTGGAGTGAAGAACATACCGCCTGCAGAACCTATGTTGGAGATCGAGATTGTGCTGCCTCTCATCTCGTTTGCTGCCAGTTTACCGTCGCGACCACGAACAGCCAGATCGTTGATTGTATCAGCGATCATGAAGATGCTCTTACGATCAGCGTCTTTAACAACTGGTACGATCAGACCGTTAGGTGTGTCTGTAGCAATACCGATGTCATAATGTTTTTTGTATACAATTTCTTCTGTTTTTTCGTCGATAGAAGCATTCAGAGCCGGGAATTGACGAGCCGCGGACACCAGTGCTTTTACGATGAATGGCAGATAAGTTACTTTTGTACCACGTTTTTCAGCCAGTGGCTTCATACGAGTACGGAAAGCTACCAGCTCAGTAACGTCAACTTCGTCCATGATCGTTACGTGTGGAGCAGTGTATGCGGATTTAACCATAGCGTTAGCGATAACTTTACGGATACCTTTGAATGGTACGCGCTCTTCGTCGCCGCCAGCGGATGCTGCGGAAGCTGTTGGTGCTGCTGCAGATGCAACTGGTGCTGCTGCTTTTTCGTCAGCTGCTGCCGCTTGAGTTGTACCGGAAGCTTGGCCTCCACCTTGTTTGAAGGATTCAACATCTTCACGAGTAACTTTGCCATTGCTGCCGGAACCGGTCACTTGAGCCAGATCTACACCTTGCTCACGAGCAAATTTACGTACGCTTGGAGTTGCCAGTACATCTTTGTTAGGTGCTGCTGGTGTAGAAGCGTTAGTTGCCTGGCCATCTTTTGCATCGGCTGGGCTTGTAGCTGCAGGAGAAGAAGTAGTATCTACGTTTCCTTTAACAGCGTCAGTTTCCTGACCGCTCTTTTGCTCAGGAGCAGATTCTTCAGCTGGCTCGTCATCTTGATCAGGCAGTTCGCCTTCTGCTTCAATGATTGCTACTGTTTCGCCTACGTGGCAAACTTGACCGTCTTTAGTCAGTACTTCTACTACTGTTCCGTCAACCGGACAAGGTACTTCAACTACTGCTTTATCATTTTGTACTTCCATGATAATGCTGTCGTCTGTTACTTTGTCACCTGGTTTAATATGCATCTTGATGATTTCGCCTTCGTGCAAACCTTCACCAAGCTCTGGAAATTTATATACGAATCTTGCCACTTGCAAAACCTCCCTGATTAAAATTGTTGAATAAGACTTCAAATAGTCATGCTTTCAACAACGTTTGATAAGTATTTCTGTATTCACATATATCAAAGCCAAAAGGCGTCCGTAGAAAAGTATTTCCATTTCAACAGCACTCCCGGGTCGGCTGTTAAAAAATAGAACACTATCATGCAAACCGCCTCTTGAGCTTTGAGTGTTTAATTCATTACTTCATCATTCCCTGTAAGAACAGAGTCTTAGAAGTTCATTACTTTGTTAACTGCATCGATAACGCGTTGTGGTGTTGGCAGCCATGCATCCTCGATTTGAGCGAACGGATAGATTGTATCCGGCGGGCACACACGCAGTACTGGAGCTTCCAGATGCAGAATCGCTTTTTCGTTGATCTGAGCGATTACTTCTGCAGCTACACCAGCGCTCTTTTGAGCTTCTTGAACCATGATAACGCGGTTTGTTTTCTTAACGGAAGTTACGATTGTATCGATATCGATCGGGCTCAGTGTACGCAGGTCAATGATCTCTGCCATAATTCCCTGTTCTGCCAACTGATCAGCAGCTTTGGTAGCTGTATGAACAGTCATGCCGTAACCAATAATCGTTACATCGGAACCTTCACGTACTACATTCGCTTTACCAATTTCTACAGTGTAAGCTTCTTCTGGTACTTCTGCACGGAATGCATGGTACAGGTTAAGATGCTCCATGAAGAATACTGGATCATTTTCACGAATAGCAGCGACCATCAGGCCTTTTGCGTCGTATGGGTTCGAAGGGATAACCACTTTGATACCCGGTGTTTGAGCCAGCAGACCGGACAGGTCGTCTGTATGCAGCTCAGCCGCTTTAACACCGCCACCGTAAGGTGTACGGAATACGATTGGTGCATTGTAGCGACCGCCGGAGCGGTAACGCAGACGTGCTGCCTGAATAGCCATTTGATCCAATGCTTCAAAGATAAAACCTACGAACTGGATTTCAGCGATTGGACGGAAGCCCTGGATACCCAGACCAAACGCCAGACCGCCAATTGCGGACTCGGCCAGTGGTGTATCGAATACACGTTCTTCGCCAAATTCTGCTTGCAGACCTTCTGTTGCACGGAATACACCGCCAACTTTACCTACGTCTTCACCAAAAATGAGCACGTTAGGGTCATTTTTCATCTCAACGCGGATTGCGTCGCGAATCGCTTCTTTCATATTCATTTGTGCCATTTGCTTCATTTCCTCCTTAAACATTTCACTGTTCATGTTCACGCATCAAGGATGTGCTGCGGTTATATAGTATTCAGAAACCTCTTATTTGAAATCTGCTTTTTGCTCTTCCAGATCATGAGGTGTTGTTTCGAACATGCTGTCGATCAGGCCAGTAACAGTCATTTTCTCTGTTTTCTCGGCTTTTTTGATCTCTTCGTTTACTTTTGCTTTGGCTTCTTCTCTTACACGCTCTGTATCTTCATCAGACCACAGACCTTTTTCAGCCAGGTATTTTGCAAGACGAGCGATAGGATCTTTCTCGCTCCAGATACCTTCTTCATCTTTGGTACGGTATTTGCTTGTATCATCCGACATGGAGTGCGGACGGAAACGGTAAGTCAGAGCTTCGATCAGTGTAGCGCCTTCGCCATTGCGAGCACGCTCAGCAGCTTCACGAACTGCTGTGATAACAGCGAATACGTCCATACCGTCGATCTGTACACCTTTGATACCAGCGGAAACTGCTTTGTGAGCGATGGACAGTGCAGCTGTTTGTTTTGCAAATGGAGTTGTAATGGCATAACCATTGTTTTGTACAAAGAAGATAACAGGCAGTTTGTAAGCACCTGCGAAGTTCATGCCTTCATAGAAGTCACCTTCGGAAGAACCGCCATCACCTGTGTAGGCGATAACAACCTGTTTTTGTTTTTTCAGTTTGTATCCCATTGCCAGACCCATCGCATGCAGGATTTGCGCACCGATAATGATCTGCGGCATCAGAACGTTAACACCCTCAGGGATGCGTCCGCCTTCTTGATGTCCACGGGAATACAGGAATGCTTGGTACAGTGGCAAGCCATGCCATACCAGCTGAGGCATATCGCGGTAACCAGGACATACGAAATCTTCTTTGTCCAGCGCGTATACGCTACCAACCATAGTAGCTTCTTGTCCGGAAACCGGAGCATAGAAACCGAGACGTCCTTGACGGCCCAGGTTAACAGCACGGTCATCCCAAGTACGTGTAAATACCATACGGTACATAATTTCTTTCAATTGATCATCAGTCAGATCAGGCACTTTGTCAGGGTTGACAATTTTACCTTCTGGGGAGAGAACGGAAAGTGCTTCCACTTCTTCCGTGTAAACTTCATATGGAACCTTGCTCATTTTATTCACCTCAATAAAAAATTTGAATATCATGTTCCGCTGTTATAGAATTATTATACACCTGTTCTACTGAGTTCGTCAAAGCATACATTGAAATTAATGCAGCAATAGGATTATTGTATGTATAACAGGTTATTTAATTTGGTATAACAGTTGAACCATTTCAAAATAGAGTGTCTTAAAATCACACGACCTAATCTTAACCCATTGTTGGATTCATTGCAAAAATTCTAATGAAAAGGTGATCACTATGACAGATTCCCGTTACCTGAAAAGAACGATCCTGAAAGAGGAAATACAAAGCCGTCATCTCGGCGAATCCCGCACTTTACGCATCTATCTGCCACCTGGTTATAATGAACTGCTCAGCTATCCTGTTGTATATTGCCAGGATGGTGAAGAGTTTTTTAACTTTGGCCGAATCGCTACCTTTGCCAATGAGCTTATACTCGACGACAATATCGAGCCTTTCATTATAGTAGGCGTAGAAGTCAATACCAAAATACGTACGCAGGAATATGCTCCTTTCGGCAATCGCTTTGAAGCATATACGACTTGTTTTGCCGAAGAAATTATTCCTTATGTGGAACAGAAGTATCCGGTACGCCGTACTGCGGATCAGCGTATTCTTGCAGGTGACTCTCTCGGAGGCAGTGTATCCATGCATATCGCCCTGCTCTATCCGGAGATGTTCAGTCAGATCATCAGCCTGTCCGGTGCTTATTATGAAGAAAGCCGAACTATCATTGCTGCCGAGAAAGATCTGTCGGCACTCGACGTGTTCATGATCGTCGGTCTGCAGGAACGGGATTTCCAGAGCGATACCGGTATCTATGATTTTGTCGAGCTCAACCGTGCGACACGAGATTTGCTGCTTGAACGAGGTGCGACCGTCCGTTATGCTGAGAAAGACGGAAAACACCTCTGGGGATTCTGGCAAAAAGAACTTCCTGATGCGCTAAAATATTTCCTTCAGTAATCTGTCTCCATAATCTGTCATTACTTATTACATTAAAAAGAGAAGCTTCAAACGGATAAAGGCAATGTTTACGCTTACAATATGCGATATTCGTCGCTTCTCTTTTCCTTTTACGGGAGATCTCATATATTGAACTCCCAACGTCTATTGTATCGGTGCAGACAAAAATTGTGCAACTGAAATTTTCACTGTTCACCGCTTATAACGTAACATATAGAAGAAAATTATTCATTTATTGAGGAAAGAGGGAGATTTCATGGCTGCAAAACGAGCTCTTATCTTCTCAGGCGGTCTGTTACATCCTGATTTTTTGAACGAGATTCGTGAAGATGATCTGATTATTGGTGCTGATCGTGGTGCGCTATTTTTGATCGAACACGGTATTCGTCCACATCTGGCTATCGGTGATTTCGATTCACTGACTGATCATATGACTGAACTTCGCCGAATTGAAGAAAATTCCGATGAGATGGTTGTATTTGATCCGGTAGACAAGGATTTGTCTGATACGGAAGCGGCTTTTGAAGCAGCGATGGAGCGGCATATGGATGATATTCTTATTTTCGGTGCGGTAGGTACACGATTTGATCATACGCTGGCGAATGTACAGCTGTTGGTACGTGCATTGCAGCATCAGGTCCATTGTGCAATTCAGGATATGAACAATTACATATCGCTGACCTCCACTACATCTGTTATTTCCAATATGGGTTATCCGTATGTGTCGCTGCTGCCCGTGACATCGGAAGTAACTGGTATTCATCTCAAAGGATTTCAGTATCCGCTGGAAAATGCTATGCTCCGGATGGGACAGTCTCGCGGAGTAAGCAATCATCTTGCCGAGGAGCAGGGAACTGTCAGTATCGAAGGCGGATTATTGCTCATTATCCAGAGCAGGGATTAAAAAATGACAACTATCCATTAAGTAGATAGTTGTCATTGGTAGATTGAAAAATTACTATTGATCATCTATATATTTTCCAAAATCAAAAAAGCAATCCCCATGCCAATAGACTGGATAGCATGGGGATTGCTTTTATTTAGGTTTAACTTCAATAGATTATCCAAAATACCTATGATACAGACTACGAGCTTCGGCAATATCTTTGGTGCCATGTACCATGACCCTGCCATCTTGAAACACGACCATTCGTCGTCCCTGCTCCATTGTCATTGAAAGCAAAAATGGATTAACACTGACTTCATGCTGATCCAGCTTTTGCAGACGCTGGGCAGTCTGCTGCAAATCCAGCTTTTGACGTTGTGCAGGTCGAATTTGTACAGTATCTCTGCCACATAACACTTCGGATTTGCTTTGTCCCTCATGGCTTAGGTGCGGATAGGTCGGATGAGATCCGCAGGATGGACAGTTTGGCTTACGGGCAGCATTCATTTTGATAGAGACCTGTTCATTTTTCCAGAGATCAAAGGACAGCAGTGTGCCGCGCAATTGTTCCTGATTCCCACTAAGCAGCTTGATCGCTTCAGTCGTCTGATGTGCTACAACCATCTGTACAGCAGGTGGAATAATTCCCGATGTATCACAGGTATCTCCTCCAAGTGGTGCAGATTCCATCAGACATTGCAGACAAGGTGTAACACCCGGCAGGATCGTAAAGGTAATTCCATAACTTCCTACGCATCCGCCGTAGATCCAGGGAATATTATACTTTTGCGACATATCATTGATCATGAGGCGGGTCTCAAAATTATCTGTAGCATCCATGATCAAATCTACGCCTTTGGCCAGTTCTCCCAGTTCATCTGCAGTTACATCCGCGATATGCGCTTCAATTTGTACAGAGGAATTAATTTGCATTAGCCGATCACGTGCAGCAATAGCTTTTGGTATACGATTCTCTGCGTCTTCTTCCGTAAATAGCTGCTGCCGCTGCAAGTTGCTCCATTCCACGTAATCCCGATCTGCAATAATCACTTTGCCTACACCAGCTCGTACCAGCGTCTCCGCTGAACTGGAACCGAGTGCTCCGGCGCCTATAATCAGAACTATAGCCTGGGACAGCTGATTCTGACCTGTTTTACCAAGTGGCGCGAATAGCTCCTGTCTGGAATAGCGGCGATGGGGATCCGGCTGCGTCCCGGCAGTTACCGTTGTCTGCTGTAAATGTTCTGCATGATCGGTATTTGGATTATGGTTATTCATAGATGTATCGCTGGTAGTTTCTTCTTGCGTATGTTCAAGACTCAAGTTGTAATCATCCCTTCTGCAGGGCTGCTTGCTACAGCATAATTGCGCAGCGGAATCATTCCCGCTTCCTTTCCCAGTCGTCCGGCTTCTACAGCCAGCTTCATGGCGAGCGCCATCTTGACCGGATCATCTGCCCCGGATACCGCACTATTGAGCAGAACAGCATCTGCTCCCAGTTCCATGGCATACGCTGCATCTTTGGGAGAACGGATTCCGGCGTCCACAATAACAGGTACCCGTGCATCACCGATAATCCATTCCAGCATAGCAGGATTGAGTATGCCCCGTCCGGAACCAATAGGAGAGGCGCCCGGCATAACGGCATGAACGCCTATTTGCTGCAGCCGCTTGGCCAGCATATAATCGTCGGAGATATAAGGTAATACAGTAAAACCTTCTGCCAGTAGAATTTCGCAGGCCTTAACCGTTTCCAGTGGATCAGGCAAAATCAGCTGGTCATCTCCGATCACTTCGACCTTTATCATATCACATAATCCGGATGCTCTGGCGAGCCTGGCAATACGTACTGCTTCCTCTGCTGTTCGTGCACCCGCTGTGTTGGGCAGCAATGTATATTTGGACAAATCCAGCTGCTCCAGAAAATTGGGCTCATCCGGCTGCTCCAGATTCAGTCTTCGTACCGCAAAGGTAAGTACCTCTGTTCCCGAAGCCTCCACTGCCTGCGTCTGTACTTGCAAATCACTGAATTTTCCTGTTCCAAGCAGTAATCTTGATGTAAATGAATGTTGTCCTATTGTTAACAAATCAGCCACCTCCTACAAAATGTACAATCTCCAGTGTATCTCCATCACCAATTACTGTTGTACCATGCTCTTCTTTTTGCAAAATCTGTTCATTCCATTCGACAATAACCCGCTTCCCCGTGAGCTGTAGCGATTCAAGCAGCTGTTCTATTGTCTGAATATCCGGCGCTACTACACGGTTGGTTCCATTGATCATTAATTCCATACCGGTGTTCCTCCTTCTGTCTGTGCCTGTACTCCAAGCTGCTGAAGTGTCCGATCCGGGGAAAACCCTGCCGGAATTATAGAAGATTGACCCGAGATTACAGCATCAGCTATAATCCGCCCTGTTCCAGCAGATAGCAGAATCCCATTACGATAATGTCCACAAGCCATCCATAGACCCGGTATCGGAGTAAACTGTCCCAGATATGGAAGCTCGTCAGGTGTCCCTGGGCGCACTCCCGCCCAACATCGTACCAGTTCACCTTCGATAATAGACGGAATATACTGCTTTGCTTTGAACAGCAACTCAGGGACAGCGCCTGCTTCTACCCACGTATCTGTCCGACCAGGCTTACTGGTTGCTCCTACCCATATCCGATTGCCCTGCTTTGGAATAATATAAATCTGGTCTCCATAAATGGTGTGATTCAGCCAACATGATGGTGTGCGAATCTCCAGCAGCTCTCCTTTGACAGGCAGAAAAGGAAGTCGATACCCTTCATTCTCCACAAGCCTGCCACTTCCAATTCCAGAACTTAGAATAACGTGCTCTCCATACAGTACTCCCTGCTCTGTCACTATTCCTGTAACCCTGCCATACTCACCATGTTCGCGCAGCAGACGCGTCACTTCGTTCTGTCGATACAAGGTGGCTCCCAAATGTACAGCAGCCACAACCAATGCTTCATTCAGCAAGGAAGGTATAAGCTGTTGCTCTGCCGGATTGTAGAGCATACCTTGTTCTGCATGGATATATGGCTCTTCCAGGGC
The DNA here is from genome assembly GCF_000971985.1 of Paenibacillus dauci. Taxonomy (GTDB): domain Bacteria; phylum Bacillota; class Bacilli; order Paenibacillales; family Paenibacillaceae; genus Saccharibacillus; species Saccharibacillus dauci. The sequence continues at coordinate 508,817 of NZ_LAQQ01000001.1, forward strand.
TAACCGCTGTTTATCCCACCATTCTAGTGAAACACCGGATGAATAGTCATGATTCCCCTTATCGATCTTATCTGCAGTACGCAGTAACCCATTCGTGTAATTTGTGTTCAGATCGCTCTTATCCATAGGCAGTAGAAAACCTTCACTTCGTAATCCACAGTGTATTCCAGTCAGCTCATACAGCTGCTCTGTCAGTTCGTTATAAAGTGAGCGGCTATACAACGCTAATTTGCGCAGATCATCATTTACAAAATGCTCTGACTCTGCTGCCAGCATACCTCCTGCCGCTCCTGATGAACCGGAGGCTGGCTGATTTTTCTCAACCAGAGCAACCTTCATCCCTTTTACTGATAATTCATAAGCAATAGATGCCCCAATTACACCGGCTCCAACTACTGTTGCATCGTAATGACCATTGCTTCTCATAACGTCTCCTGCCTCCCTGATCCGTTCTTACTGGTACGAGAAGATGCAGCAGATAATGCCGCTTTGTAAGCTGCCACCTGTTCTGCCGGATGCTCTGCTGCGAAGATCCCGGACATTACAGCTATTCCAGCTGCGCCTGCACCTATTAGTTCCTCTGCATGATGAGGTTGTATTCCTCCAATCGCAATAACAGGAATATCTACGACCGCACATATTTGCTTCAGCTGCTCCAACCCTCGGGCAGCAACTCCGGGTTTGGATGCTGTCTCATAGATATGCCCATAAAAAAGATAATCCATTCCTTCCTGTTCTGCCTGAATCGCTTGTGCAATACTGTGTACCGATCTACCCAACAGAAAAGAATTTACCCGCCAATAATCTGTTGCGAAGTCCGGTTCTTCGGCAACCTCAGCATATTTTGGACTTTGCCTATCTGCATGGATATCAACCTCATAGCTTCCTAATGCGGTTTTTGAACTCTGCTTTTCCGGCTGAAATCGGAATTGACTAAGACTCTGTTGTTCAGGCAAATGAGCACCGCCCAGCTGCAGTTGTGTAGCAAGCTCGATTCTACTATTCAGCCGGATAGCAGCAGCAGGTATTCCTTCCTTACGCATGGCTTGCACAAGTTCGTATACCTGATCATCAGACCACTGCTTTTCCCGGATATGAATTGCCGTTACTTGAGTATAGATCTGTCTACTAATTAAAAGTATGTTCTCCGCTGTCTGATTACCTGTACTCACTACGTGCAGCTCCATTATGCACCTCCCGCAGACATGTATCTTTATCTGTATCATTGAATAGCAGACACTCTGATGGCCTTTCCACGATGTAAGCCGGGACGCAAATACTGGATAATACGAAATAAATGCAAAAAAACCACCATCCCGAAGGAAAGTGGTTGTTTGTTATAAACAATAACAGGGCGATCTTATATCGCTGACTGTCGAAGTATAATCTGGTGTATTTATTATATCCCGATATGCACTCCATAATTATACAATTCAGGAGATGCTGATCATCCAGCCAGCAATATACAGGGAATAGATAGATCCCTGATATGTACAAATATATGCTGATTGCTGTATTACTATTCCTTCATACAGCCTATGCCAGATAAATAGATATATCCATATTATCCAAAATTATTCTTCTACCACTTCCCTACGCTGGTATAATCCAGATCAGGTACAAAGGGTTCGGCAATCAGTTCTGCCATCTCAGCCATTACAGGCTCCCCTAGTGCATTGTCGCTATTCAATTTAAGCATATTTATCTTAGCAAAACTGTTCTGATAAAGCAAACCCTTATGTAGAAACAGGAAACTTAACCACTGATCCTGAAAGGAAGGGAACTCCACCTAACTGTTCGAGAATGGCTGCTGTGAGGAAAAAGGACTGTCTCAAAAATTCTGCAGATTCAGTGTGAGTGCGATCCAGAATCAAGCGATGACGCAGAAAAGAAATCAGATTGTGTGTATCCCATGCATCCTGAAAATCTTGGTAGTAATTCAATCGATACACATTTTGCTGGATTCCAAGTTGGCGAATAATGTTGGAATTGATAAGTAACGATTCCGGTTGGTATGCGCCGATCACAGGAATCCATAACTTGGAGCGCATTACCTCGGTATTAGCATACTCATCATAAAATATTTTTAGATGTATGATATTCTGTCCCAGATCAACAACAATAAGATCAGCTTCTGCGAGAAGGGGCATTTGCTTTATGCCCGATCCTGCATCCATCAGAATCAGATCATAATCTTGTCCCGCCGTATGAAGCAGGAATTTCCAGAACGGGTCATCTGGCTGAATATCCCCTTCCTCATCCGTACCTATCAGTAGATCAAGCCGATCTTGAATCAGTGAAATCATATAATCAGATACATTGCTGCGGGTTAGAATACCGGACTTGTATAAATAACGCAGTCGATCTATTCCCGGAACTGGCTGTTTGTGAGCATGATTCATAAGGATATCGGTACTTAGCACACCTGCTTCAATACCGTGATGACGACATTGATTATGGCAAAGCAGCAATCTTAAGCGGTACTGCAGAGAAGCAGTAATTGCTGTAACTGCTGTATGAAAGGAGGTTCTACCATGTCCTCCATCTGGACTCCAGAACATTACGGTAGTCATTTTCCTGCTCCTTTTCTTTTTGTTAACGAAGATTGAACCATAATTTGCGTTTCCTGACCGATGAAGATAGCTCTTCGCCAAATAGTTTTTTTAGTACGGCAGCTGTTGCCGGCTGGTTATCGAATGGATCTGGATGCCAGGGAATACTGTATACCTGTTCTGTATGCAGCTCATGCTTCAACCGCTCTACTGCATCGCCTGGAGACAAAGGCAGATAATAATGCCATTTGTCCTGAGGGTATCTATGCAAATCTGCAGCCATTTTCAGCACATCCTGATAACGCCATTCAGCGCCTGATCCAACTACAATAGGGATATCTGCACGCAAAAATTCTTCCAGTCTGGCATTTTGCTGATAACGTCCCAGATCGAGAATAATAAACCTGTAGCTTCCACCCAGTAGACCGACTACTTCTGCTCTGGCAGACTCACGCCAGTAATCTACTCCTTCCAGCGTAAACTTCCGTTCTTCCAGCAGCATCTGCTGTTCGGCCATACCATTTACCGCTACCTGCTGTATACGGGCAAACGCTCCGGGATGATCATTCATTTCTACCAGTGCAACCTTTTGCTGACTTCTCGCCAGATAATGGGCAATCGCTACCGCAGTGTGGGTAGTGCCTGTACCTGACGTAGCTCCCATGACTGCAATGACTTGTGTTATCTTGTTCCACCCACCAACAAAAGTACCCGATCTTCTATCCGCTCGGTTATACTGCTCATTTACGATCTGTCCCAGTGCCTGCCGAGTGTCTGCAGCAGACTGGTATCTTTCTGCAGGTTGATGATGCAGCAGCTTACGAATCACCGGAATCATAGCACGGGGTATATCATTTCTAATAAATTTCTCGATACCAGGCATCCATTCACTGTAATGCCCTCCTGTCGCCAAATACAAGATGAGGGCTCCCAGTCCATAGAGATCGGAACGATGATCAGTCTGTCCGCTTCCATACTGCTCGGGTGCCGCGAAGCCGATAGTGCCTAGCTTTACAGTATCCTGACTTTCCTCGGGCTTGAAGATCCGTGCAATACCAAAATCGATAAGCCGTATATCCATTTCCGAAGTAATCATTACATTGGATGGCTTCATATCACGAAATACAATCGGAGGTTCATGTTGATGCAAATATTCCAGTACATTACAGAGTTGATCGGCACAACGCATAATAAATGCTGCATCTACTTCTGCAGGCTGCCTTTTGAATTTCTGTTCCAGTGTCTCTCCCTCAATATAATCCATGACCATATAGGTATAGCCATCAGGATCCTCTGTAATAAAATCAACAATTCGCGGCAAGAATGGATGGCTGAGCGCAGTAAGCATTTTGGCTTCTGCAGCTATTTCCCTGTATTGGGACGGCAGAGCCACACTTTCCTTGACCGCCCATTTCTTCCCGGGTAATCTCAGATCGTGTGCCAGATATACATGGCTCATACCTCCACTTCCCAGTTTGCCCTCGATACGATAGCGCTCCGCCAGTACCATTCCCTGATACAGCCGGGTTGGATGAATCATATAGAATAGCTCTCCTCTCTCTACACAACAAAAAAAGGAAAGCCTCCGTCTATCTAAACAGACTGTAATGTCTGTTCAAAAGACGGGAGGCTTTCCCTATCCGTTGTGTATTTATATATCTGTATTATAGTAACTGCATCTGATTTTGTAAAGGATAACCGGAGTCTTCAGACTCCTCTTGAGTGTAACAAGGTTATTTCTGTGCTGCAAAAGCTTCACGATTACGCTGAATCTGATTCACATGACCTTCCAGATGAGTGACACAGAGCTTTTCTACAAGCTCGCGAGCCGTAATCTCTCCATCTACATTATGCTGACCTGTACGTTTCTGATCTTCTTCCGTGATGGTCTCAAGGACAGGAGCAAATGCTTTGCGCATCGCCAGAAGTGCCTGGAGGTGATGCTCCATATCCAGGGAAGCATAACCCAGCCGCTGCGCCCAGCGATCCTGATCAAAAGCCACAATCACCGGATTATCTTCAGCCAGAATAGCTTTGAGGCGGTGCTGCAGTACAATCTCCACATCATAGAGATGAACAACGATCTCATGAATGCTCCATGATGCCGGAGCAGGCTTAAATTGCAATTCTGCCTCGGAATAGCAGCGTACCTGTTCTATAAAACGTTCCATATCTGGTAAATAACGATAGATTGCATTTTGCATAATGCACATCCCTCTCAAAGATATACAAACTATTACAGATTAGTACTTTACCATATAAAGTGTAATTTCATCACGATTGTGGAACAGCTGCTTGGCACGTTGAACCTGAAGACGCGCTCCCTCAAATGTATGAATTACTTCCTTGATCAGTGCCAGCGGTTTTTTGTGCATCAGCTTTACAGTAACAATAACCGTACCGCCGGGAACTACAGCGTCCAGCAGATCAATCACAAGCCGGGCAGTCAGTTTGGGACTCCAACTCATGTCACAGACGAGCAGATCGAATTCACCTGCGCTTAGCTTCACTTCCGATGCATTACGCCGAACGACTTTGAGATTCGGATGGTTTTGTAGGGAAGGATGCATTTTGGCAGGATCTACTGCTGTTACCTTAATCCCTCTTTCCAACAGGAACGAAGTCCAGCCTCCCGGAGCTGCACCTACATCCAGTCCGGAACGGAAGCTGGTAAAATCAATACCGAATACTTTTTCTGCTTCCAGCAATTTGAACTTGGCACGGGAAATTTGCCCTTCTTCCCGCTGAAAACGTACAGCGCCGCCGTTCCAGTCAGACAGATTATCCTGCGGAAGCGAGATACCTGCATACAGACGATCTGTCGTCCAGAAAACGGACAAAATGAGATCCGGATTCTGTACAGTGTACTCGGAATGCAGTGAGGACAATCGTTCTTCCAGCAGATGGCGCAGTTCAGACATATTCTCTTCTACTGCGGCATCGCCTGTCTTGCGCACTTGGACCGACAGGGATATTCCGTATAATTCTTCCCGTTTGAGCAGCAGCTCTGTCAGTGCATCCAGCGGATGCTGTTCAGGCTCCAGCTGCTCCATTACCAGATCGTAACGTACCGGCTGAATATGACGCAGGAACATGGGTGGTTCCACTGTCAGACGGGCGATAACGTCCTCTGGTGCTGCAGGAAGTGTCAGCAAAAGCACTTCACCGTGTATCAGAACCGAACTTTTGACTGAGCCAAAAAGACGTTTCAGTTCCTCCTGCGCGTAGGCGGCAAATCCGTGATTAGCCGTACCGATCCAGCGTGATTCCGCCTGTGTGTCCTGCTCCTGCTGTGTAATGTTCTCTTCATTCATGAATATTCTTATAGCCTCCAATAGTTTATACAATAACACTCCGTATATGTTCAAGTATACGCTGCACTGATTCCATCCGATAAAGCATACGCGGGCTTTTTACACGCCATGCTTCAAAAACAATCAGACAGGGCACACTTGTAATTTCATAAGCCTGCACAAACCGGGGAGCAAAATTGATATTCAGTGCATAGGTCATATGATCCGGCAGCAGCGGCAGAGAAGTTTCCAGCATGCGCCGGCCCATTCTGCATGTACCGCATAACGGAGTGTATATATAGATTGCAGCAGCCTCTCCCGATTGCGAGGCGAGTTCCAATGCCTCCTGCTCCGTTAATTCCTGAATCATACCGATCACTCCCTGTATTATTCGCTGCGTCCGGCGTCGCGGGCAACCTGTTCGAGCAGTTCTGCCGGCATCGGTCCATTATGAATAGTCACATGCTCCGGCTTCGCCTGATAAAGCAGCTCATACATTCTTTTTTTGCCATGCATGCTAGATGTATGAAGATAGATTTCTTTCGCATACAGTCCTTCATGAATCATGGCTTTCACTACATCTGTTCCATCCATTTGACCGAAGCCAAGTTCATGGTCGAGCGACAGGATGTTCACTTCGCAATCACGAAGCATCATCAGACATTCCTCTCCGTCTCTTGCCAGCGCAAATCCGCTGGGACATGGGCGGTAATCATCCATATACAGATTGATCATCAGCCTGTTCCTCCCATTATTATTGTTCGAATTGGGATGCCGGACAGTAGTAGGTTTTTTTGCCTGCCACTTCGGTTTTGACCACTTTGTCTGTAGCAGACCTTACAGAAGGCTCACCTTCTCGTTCATAGACACGGCGCAGCGCATGGAATCCGCCAGTCAGCGCGTCATTGGCTGTCAGCGGCTGTCCTTCCATATGTCCACCTGTCTCAATCGCTTCTTCCAATACGGTGTGTATAGCATCATATAACTTGGACAATGCTTCGTCGTCCAGATCCTGTACTTTGGCAGAAGGCAGCAGGCCTGCCGTAAAAGCAATCTCATCTGCATAATAGCTTCCAATACCGGCGATCAAAGATTGATTGATCAAAGCGGTCTTAAGGGCACCTCTGCGGCTTTTGAACAGAGCAATAAACTGTTCTCTGGTCAGCTTGCGATCGGTTGCTTCCGGTCCCAGGTCTTCAAAATACGCCTGTGTCTCCTTGGCGGAGCAGAAATACATTAGTCCTTGACGCCCAGCTGTATAGTACAGCGAAGTTCCATCCTCAAATTGGAGCTCCACATCCGACTTGCGGTCTGCATTCTGCTCGCGAATACCATAGTAGAGCGAGCTTCCAAGCACAATGCTGATCAGCAAGCGATGGCCACTGTGAAGATGAAGGTTCAAGTATTTACCACGACGTTCTATAAAGGCAATCCGGTTACCCGCCAACATCAGATTGACATGATCTGCCTCTATATTTGTAGCTTTTGGACGATGAACGACCATTTTCTCAATAGCGACATTCAGAATATAACCTGTCAGTTGGATTTTATAATTTTCGAGTTCTGGCAATTCAGGCATAGGTGTATCCCTCTCTCTCCAAGTATCATTCCTATATTTCATGACTACACAGATAATGAGTCTGTATAATCCTTATAGCTTATCCGGTTGAATCTCTGCCAATGTATGACAAATCCGATCCGGCTTCACGCCTGTGCGTGTCTGATGACTCGCAAGATTATCCATTGTTGTCACACCGGTTGTCACCAGCACAGTATAACAGCCTGCGGCAGCTCCTGCTGCAATATCTGTCATCATATTATCTCCTACTACAATCGTATCCGCAGCAGGCAGTCCAAGACGTTCCATCGCATATTTCATCAATATGGAAGAAGGCTTGCCGATAACAACAGGCTCTACACCGGATGCTGCAGAAATTGCTGCGCCCAGTGTACCTGCTCCAGGCAGCAATCCATCATGAGAAGGCAGCTGAAGATCAGGATTCGTCAATACAAAACGGGCTCCCTGTCCAATCAGCCGTAAAGCACTGGTTAACTTCTCATATGTAAAAGAACGATCTATTCCCTGAAGCACATAATCCGGCTTTTCCTCGGTAATATGCAACCCTGCTTCAGATACAGCTTCATGCAGCCCCGGTTCACCGATTACATATACGGATGCTGCCGGTGACTCTGCAGCGATATAGGCTGCCGCCGCAAGCGCTGAAGTACATACACGATCAGCAGAAGCTTCAATGCCAAGATGACGCAGATGCCCCGCCACTCCCTCCGCTGTACGGGAAGAATTGTTTGTTACATATAAATAAGGAACGTTTGCCTCATCCAGACTGCTTATCCACTCCGCTGCACCGGGAATCACCCGATCACCATGATAAAGTGTACCATCCAGATCAATCAGTAATCCTTTGCGATTGCTCATCTTCAAGCCATCCTCTCTATTACTCACAATCCCCATTGTAAAAAAAGTTGCGGCATAAGGCAAACGATTTGCTTACCTTGCCGCAACTTGGGGGGTAGATCAACAGATTAATGCACTGGAAATAGTTTGTGTTCTTCTGCGAGCACTGTGTTGGCAAATATGGCTTTCGCTTCTTCCAACAACGGATGAAGCTGGTCTTCGTCTTTGTAGCGTGAGCTAAAATGAGTCATAATGAGTTCGCCCACACCTGCTGCTTTGGCGGCTTCGGCAGCCTGCACAGCAGTGCTGTGATAATATTTGCGTGCCGTTTCTTTGAGATCGTCACTGAATGTTGCTTCATGTACGAGTAGATTGGCGTCTTGCGCCAACTTTTCTACATTGGGACACGGACGGGTATCCCCGAGGATTGTAACGATTTTACCCTTTTTGGGCTGTCCCACTACCTGGTGAGAATGCAGAGTATTTCCGTTTTCCAGCTGTACACTACCACCATTTTTTAATTTTCCGTAAATGGGTCCCGGCTTAATACCGTACTGCTTGAGCAGTTCCTGGTTAAGCTGTCCGGGACGATCTTTTTCAATGATCCGGTAGCCGTAGCTATCGATCCGGTGCTCCAGCAGAGCGGATTCTACACGGAATGTCTCATCTTCAAAAACAACTCCACCTGTATGCTCTTCAACAATCAGTTCATACTCCATACGCGATTGACTCAATCCAAGTGTCATATCAACAAATTGCTTAATTCCCGGAGGTCCATAGACGATCAGTGGAGTAATTCCGCCCTGATTGGAGCGACTGGACAGCAGCCCAGGCAATCCGAATAAATGATCACCATGCAGATGAGTAATAAAGATTTTCTCGAGTTTGCTCAGTTTGAGCTGAGAGCGAAGAATCTGATGCTGTGTTCCTTCTCCACAATCAAACATCCAAAGCGCTTTGCGCTCTTCATAGAGCCGCAATCCAATTGAAGTCACATTACGCTGCAGGGTGGGTACTCCTGCATTGGTTCCCAGAAAATATAATTCCATACCAAAACAACCTTCTCTCTATATATAGCGTTTCATGATGTTAGCGTATTGTTGCACAGCAAGCCGATTAGCGTCATAATGAGGCCCACAATCCAGGCTTGCCGCAGTTTAATAAAAATCCTCCGATAACTTCGGAGGATTGTGCTTGTTATCCCTACCGTCACGGCCCGAAAACCATTCCGGTACCGATCACGGATCTTACATCATTCAAGCTCAACTCTATTATAATACCACGATATGGGCACTTCCAAAAGTCACTAAATCCTGCACTGTTCATAGCCTATGCAAATTATTCGGCACAAGTGCCTGATTTATTCTAATACCCTTATTTAAAAATATAAAATCAAGTTATCATGCTGCTCGGTTGAACATGACTGTATCTTGCTTTATGATCATTAAATATGCTTTAAAGTCTGATCCTCATGAATTCTGAATGAAAGTGTCGACAAAGAAAGCATTTTCTTTTATAATACATCATAAAAATGATGAAAGAAGGGTAATCCGATGGCTGAAATCAGAATTAGAAATACCAATGAACGAATTGCTGGAGATGACAACGTCCTGGAGTTTCTGAACAAACATGAAGTTGTATACGAAAAATGGGATGTGTCCAAGATGGCTCCAGAACTGAGTGAGAATTTCACGCTGACTGATGAACAGAAGCAGGCGGTTCTGACTACATTTGATGCCGAAATCAAAGATCTCTCAGCACGTCGTGGTTACCGTACCTGGGATGTCATTACTTTGTCCGAAGCAACACCGGATCTCGAAGCCAAGCTCGCCAAATTCGAGGAGATTCATACCCATACCGAAGACGAGATTCGTGCGATTGTATCCGGCAATGGTATTTTCATCATTAAAAGTCCGGAATATGGTTACTTTGATGTAGAGTTGGAGCCAGGTGATGTAATCTCTGTGCCCGAGAATACACCTCACTTCTTCACACTGGTGGATAATCGCAAAATCGTTGCTGTTCGCTTGTTTGTAGAAACCGACGGCTGGGTAGCACACCCATTCGCAGATTCATCCTTCCAAAAAGCCTAATTGGTTATCATCGATAGCTTTAATATCATTTACCAAAAGCAGAGATTACAGATATCACAGAAAAATATTCACTAAAACAACCCCCTGTGCACTTAAGCCGCAGGGGGTTGTTTTGTTGTTATACAGTAGACCAGCGAAAGATCAGACCAGTTGAGCAGTGATCCCGTGAAGGTCGGTCAGACGCTCAATCTCGTAATCGGGATGAATCTCACTATCATTCACCTTGTGATTGCGGTTCACCCAGACAGCTTTGATCCCGGCTGCAAGAGCTCCTTTTATATCCGTAGTCAGCTTGTCTCCTACCATTAATGCATGCTGGGGCTGTACATCCAGAAGTTCCAGTGCATGATGGAAAATAGCCGGATCTGGCTTTCCTTTACCAAATGCGCCAGACACCACAATATGGTCAAAAAATGGAGTCAGCTCGGGTACACCATCCAACTTTTCCTGCTGCAAAGCAGGACATCCATTGGTAAGCAGCAGCAGTTTGACCTTTCCTTGCAGTTCGCCCAGAATCTGCAGCGTCTCTTCATATATATGAGGACGGCTGCGACGTTCCTGTACAAACTGCTCGGCAAGCTGGTCAGCCAGCTGCTCATTCTGGATATTCAGCGCACTTAATCCATTTCGCCATGCATCACGGCGGTATATTGGTGCAAGCTGCTGCAACTGACGGAATTCAGGCTGCTCGCCTGCCGAAAACTGCGCCCACAATCCTTCAAATGGATTGATCCCGATCTGTTGAGTAAAAGCAAAAGTCTCATACGATTCATACAGTGCTCTGGCCTCACGGCGCACAGCTTGTTCCAGAGCAGAGGCATCTACACCTACCGTTTGCTGTGCCGTTAGACAGGTCTGTTCAAAAGCTTCCTGTATACTGCGTTCATCCCATAATAAGGTGTCGTCCAGGTCGAATAAAACCGCTTCAATACTCAACATCAAATCCCCCTTAGTCTGTATTACAATTTATCTTCAAGAGTAACCTGGTTAGCTGCTGCAAAAGTTCTCAGTTGAACAGCCATTGCATCGGTATCATAGCGATTCAGTGTACGCGCGAATACCCATGCGCCACCTTTACCGCTATGCTCGATTACCACGTAGTTTTTTTGCAAACGGATCTTTTTGATCTGTGCTGCCGTCACCAGACGCTCACGATTGAACTTGGTCGTAATTACGGCATCTCTGCCAACTTTTAGATACGGTCTGCGCAGATACAAGATAACTCCCAGCAGCAGATACATCACTACGGTTACAATAAATAGTACGGTGCTGCCCATAGAAGCAGGATACATCAGCCCCATTGCTCCATAAGCCAGCCCTAACAGTACCAGGGTAGCCGGGAATACGAAGTTCCGGCCTTTGTAAGTAGTATACTCGGAAGCTTTGGGACTCTTGCTGCCCACTTCGCTCTGACCAGATTTTTTACGGCGGGCATTGACCTGCTTGGTGTTGCGTTTGACTTGCCTCTCCCAGGAACGGGACATGCGATTTCCCCCTAAATAAAATATAAAAGATGTTTGTTCTATATTCAGATTGATTGAACCGCAATCGATCGCTTCCTGATATACGATTTAACAATCTCAACACGCTTACATTTTGTAAAATTATTGAAATGAAAGGGGATGTCCAGCCATGATCAGCTATGACATCCCTGTATGGTTGTTGCATCTTATTATAAATGAAGATCTAACAATACCATCTTATTTGTGTGAACTATCCTGGACAAGATGCTGCAGATCAGCGCTTGCCCTGCGTACCTTCTTCAGCATCCTCAACCCATTCAATAGTGTCCAGCTGCTGACGGAAGTTGCGGCGGATATTACCAAGATAGACGGCACGAAGTTCATCCCGCTCGATTGTTTCTTCTGCGGTCAGACCGGTTTCCTTTTTTTTGCGTGCCAATTCATTAATACGTGCAATCAGTACATCGATGTCCATGACTAACCTCCCATTCTTATCTTTATTAACTTTGACATGGAAAAAAAGGCTTGTCAAGGCTATTAGAGCCTGACAAGCCTTTTATATATCAATATAGAAATATCCTATAAATATACTCGTTAATCGTACGGGATGACCAGTACATCGCCGCTCTGAATTTGGGAAGAGGCCAGTTGGTTATGGTTACGGATTTCATCCACGTAATCACGAATATCCGTTTCATCCGATTTGTATCGGGAAGCAATTGCCCATAGGCTGTCGCCACTTTTGACGATAACATGCTGTTCATTGTCAGGTACCTCATCAGCAATCACCAGATGCTGAAAACCACCATATAAAACAATAGAAGCAAACAGTACACAAATCAGTAGACGTCCACTGGATTTCCATTTTGATTTCTGTACAGTCATTTCGATCAGATTAAGCGTTTTTTGACGAAGGGATTTTTTAGCTTTTTTGGGCTGTGAAGCCGATTTGCGTTGTTGACGGGTATCTTCGATTGGCTCCGAAGCATAGGTCCAGGCATCAACTGTAAGCCCTTTTTCTGTTTGTGCAGATGGAATGGATGAAGATGCGATTCGCGCAGTTTTGCGAGTCTCTGATGCAGCAGGTGTATGTTGAGTATCGTTTTTGATGGAAGCGGCGGACTGATCCTGCTGCTCCGGCTGATTGTGTATACTTTTGTATGTACTGTATTTTAACATGAATACCACACCCCAAACGTTTGTTCTTGTTTCTACGTCAATAATATAACACGAACATATGTTTTGATCAACACCTTTTTACGAACTTTCGTTCGCTTTTTTTGAATGAAGTGTATGATAGATACAGCAGGAGATACCAGTACTATTGAATGGCTGGATTAACTGCTTTGCTTCACTTGGGAAATAGTTGCTGGCTTTTAGAACTTATGTTTGTACGAACGGAAGTTCTATGTTATACTTTTTCCAAACGTTACTAGTATTGGGGTTGATACGGCATGTCCAAGATTTCAAGTCGCCAACAGGCAATTCTGGAATTCATCCGGAATGAAGTTAAACTCAAAGGTTACCCGCCGTCCGTCCGTGAGATTGGTGAAGCTGTAGGTTTGGCTTCCAGCTCTACTGTACATGGTCATCTGGATCGTCTGGAGAAAAAAGGATTGATCCGCCGCGACCCTACCAAACCTCGTGCTATCGAGTTGCTGGGTCAGGAAGAAACCGAAAATAATCTGTTGTTCGCGCAGACTGTGTCTCGTGTACCGATTATCGGCAAAGTTACCGCCGGCGTACCGATCACTGCTACTGAACATATCGAGGATTATTTCCCTCTTCCACAACAATTTACAGGTGACAATCAGATCTTTATGCTTTCCGTTGTCGGAGACAGCATGATTGACGCCGGTATTCATAATGGTGACTTTGTTATTGTTCGTCAACAGCAGACTGCTGATAACGGCGATATCGTAGTTGCCATGACAGAGGAAGACGAAGCCACTGTCAAAACGTTCTACAAAGAAAAAGATCATATTCGTCTGCAGCCGGAGAACCCGATGTACGAGCCTCTTCGTCTGACTCGTGTAACGATCCTCGGTAAAGTAGTAGGTTTGTTCCGCAACCTGCACTAAGTGTTGGGATAGGCAAATTATTCGACTTTATGCGATATGATTAATCTTGTTGCAAGTTCATTTTTCTGATGAACCTGCCTATAACACAAAAAAGACTCCTCTCAGGAGTCTTTTTTGTATTGCCATTCATTCTGTTACATCTTGTGTAGTCTGTTCAATTCCAAAATGAAACCTTCTAACAGCAAATTAATATTTTTAATCTCAGCAGCATGCTGTAATTCCAGCTTTAATTTTCTTGCTTCAAATACTTCTTTGGCCTTCGTAGTATGGAAAGAATAGGAATGATACATATCGTATGTCTCACCTTCATTAGCTCCATCAATATCAATGCGTTGGTAGATTTCTTCCAATCGTCTGCAAATCTCCAATTCTACTCTTACATCAATAATCTCTCCGCCAGCTACATCGCTTCCACGAAGCGGATTCTCGATCGTGTACAGCTTGCGCAGTTGTTCCTCCAGATTGCTGATATGCATCTCACAAATAGTAACCAGACGCTTCCTGACTTCCTTGTCCATTGAAATGCCTCCTTTGTTTGTCCGACTGATGCTGCAGTAAGTGGTCAGTCATTTATTACCCGCACTGACCGCAGAGTTATCTATATCGTTCAAAATAGGACTGGTCATCTCAAATCGTAATGTTTTATTTCATCTCAGAAATATGTTTATGCAATTATTTGAATACAAATGGATCAGCATTAAAATATAATACTAGATGCACTTATACTAAACTCTTTTGATTTAGATAGAGAGCAGTGTGAATAATAGTGATTATTGAATTACTCACTGTCCCTCTAAGGAAAAATATTATGATCTATTCTCAGCTTATCCGCAATGGCCGCGATAAAAGAGCTATTGGTTGGCTTTGTTTTACTTACATTAATTTCGTAATTGAAAAGATGACTCATATGGCTCATATCTCCCCGGTTCCAGGTCACTTCAATAGCATGGCGGATTGCTCGTTCTACCCGGGCTGGATTGGAGTTGAATTTCTCTGCTATTTGAGGATACAACACTTTGGTTACTGATCCGAGTATATCAATATTGTGATATACTTCTGCAATAGCTTCCCTGACATACTGGTAACCTTTAATATGCGGAGGTACACCGATTTCATTCAATATTCTGGTAATAGATGCCTCTAAACGCTGTTCTTTGCTGACATTAGTTACTGCCGGTGTAGTTGTAGGACGAGACACCGATATAGCTGATGGTGGCCGCATTGCTCTCTCACTTGCCGGTACATCTGCCAGCTGTCTGATCCGGCTGCCTAATACCTGAAGATCAAAAGGTTTAAGCATAAAATAAGAGGCTCCCAGCTCCAGTGCCCTCTGAGTTATCTGCTCCTGTCCAAATGCAGTAAGCATAATCACTTTGGGCTTGGGGATGATATGCATATCCGGAAGCCTCTCCAATACACCTAATCCATCCAAATGTGGCATAATGATATCCAGTAACACAACATCCGGTGGTTCCGTTAGATCTTCAATCAATTGCAAGGTCTGTTCCCCGTTGTAAGTCATTCCTGCAAGAAGCATATCCTCCTGATTCGAAATATAGTCTGACAGCATTTGCGTAAATTCCCTGTTATCATCTGCAACCAGTACATTGATCATATCTAATACCCTCCTTTTGTATAGTAAAGAATATATAGGAATTGATATATGTAATAAATTGGTATTTAAGGTATTAATATCATTATATCATTTTACCCTCTATAATTTTTAATTTAAAGAAATTTCAAGAATTATTTTATTATAATCTCCTCTTTTTCTTATATATATTTTTTCTGCAATATTGTTTGGTTCTTTTTTATAATTGGCTATATTAAAAAAACGATGCTTTTGTAAGCATCGTCTTTATGCAGCTTATTGATTTGTAAATTGACAGATGATCTCATTTCCCTATACGGAAATGAACTATTGTCTGAATACACTCTATTTTATAAAAAAAGCCCTGGCTGCCGGAAAATCGGCAGTACCAGAGCTTTCAAAAAATTAATACAGTGTCATGTATTGGTCGCGTTCCCATTGGTGAACCTGTGTGCGATACATATCCCATTCGATCTCTTTCAGCTCATAGAAGTGAGCCGTTGCATGCTCTCCAAGTGCAGTAACAACTACATCGTCACGCAGCAGTTCATGCAGAGCTTCTTTCAGATCGCCTGGCAGACTCGGAATTCCCTCATCGATACGCTCATCTTCGGTCATTATGTAGATGTTACGATCGATTGGTTTTGGTAGATTCAGTTGACGGTCAATACCATCCAGACCGGCTCTCAGCATAACAGCCAGCGCCAGATACGGATTGGCTGTAGGATCCGGGTTACGAACCTCGATACGTGTACTCAGACCACGGGAAGCCGGGATACGAACCATTGGGCTGCGGTTACTTGCAGACCATGCTACATATACAGGTGCTTCATAACCAGGCACCAGACGTTTGTAAGAGTTTACTGTCGGGTTGGTTACTGCTGCCATAGAACGTGCATGACGCAGGATACCTGCCATATAATGACGAGCCACCTGGCTCAGACCCAATTCATCGGATTCGTCATAGAATGCATTGCTGCCGTCCTGGAACAAGGATTGGTGACAGTGCATACCCGATCCGTTCATACCGAACAATGGTTTTGGCATAAATGTCGCATGCAGACCATGCTGGCGAGCGATTGTGCGAACAACCAGTTTAAATGTTTGAATCTGGTCAGCTGCCTGCAATGCGTTCGCATATTTGAAGTCGATTTCGTGCTGTCCCGGAGCTACTTCATGGTGGGAAGCTTCGATTTCAAAGCCCATTTCTTCCAGCGTAATAACGATCTCGCGACGACAGTTCTCGCCCAAATCGGTTGGCGCCAGATCGAAGTAACCGCCCTGATCGTTCAACTCTTCGGTTGGATTACCATTGGCATCTGTACGGAACAGGAAGAATTCCGGCTCTGGCCCAACCATCATTTCGGTAAAGCCCATCGCTTCCGCTTCTCTCAGGTTACGCTTCAGAACACCACGCGGATCACCAGCGAACGGTGTACCGTCTGGCATATAGACGTCACAAATCAAACGTGCTACCCGGTTCTCTGTTACCCACGGGAAAATAACCCATGTGTCCAGATCCGGATACAGATACATATCGGATTCCTCGATACGTACATATCCTTCAATAGAGGAACCATCAAACATCATTTTGTTATCCAGTGCTTTGGTCAACTGGCTCAAAGGAATTTCGACGTTCTTGATCGTACCCAGCAAGTCAGTAAATTGCAGGCGGATAAATCGTACGTTTTCTTCCTTGGCAATACGCAAAATATCGTCTTTTGTATAACTCACGTTACCCTCTCCTCTGTGCTCTTTTTATTTTTTATTGAAGAACCGGGATAATTCCCCTTGGATCAGTGATACCTGTCCAGGACGTTTGCCTGTGACAAGCTGCTGTTTAAGCATACGATGAAGTTGCGAATCTGACAATTCCCTGCGGCGCTCTTCCGTATCTGCCGTGATCACTGTAGCCTCCTCCGATTCCTTGGATACCGGATTCATCACTTGCTTGATCCCTGCAATATTTACCCCTTTTTCGATCAAAGCCTTAATTTCCAGCAGACGTTCTACATCATTAAAAGAAAACAAACGCTGATTCCCTGATGTACGCGCTGGTACAATCAGATTATGCTGTTCATAATAACGGATCTGCCGTGCTGACAGATCTGTCAGCTTCATTACGATCCCGATAGGGAACAGCGCCATATTTCTCCGAATTTCATCACCCATATATTCATCAACCTTCCAATTCACTTTTAAGTTATCTGTATCCTATTGTACATATCCTGATATCAAGCGTCAATAACATGTTAAGTTTACTCACAATAATTTTATGTTCAGTTAACATGAAATTAATAAACCTCGAAATTTGTGTTATTTATAGCGTTATTCTTATATAGTCTATGGATATTTCGTGACATCTTTTCTCTACTCAACTGTTCATACTTTGTAATTTACTGATGATATTGTTCAAAACGAAGATACAACGATTTTTGTCCATCCATTTGATCAGATCATTCATTTATCTTTATTTTATCCAAATCTGGCGAGATCAATATATTCCGTTTAAGAAGAAAGCTCATAGAGAAAAGATTCAACAAAAATTATAATAATTTACGTTCCAGCATCGTCTGCAAAGCCATTAGTACCCCCAGCTTCACATGAGAAAAAGTTAAACCGCCCTGCATATAACCAATATAGGGTTCACGAATTGGTGCATCTGCGGACAACTCCAGACTTCCTCCCTGGATAAATGTACCTGCAGCCATAATAACAGGATGCTCATAGCCCGGCATATCCCATGGCTCCGGCACCACATGACTATCTACCGCTGCTGCTCGCTGAATCCCTTGTACAAACGCGATCAGCTGCTGCTCATCCTTAAACGATACTGCCTGAATCAAATCGGTACGCGGTTCGTTCCAGCCGGGCTTGCTGTTAAATCCGGCTACTTCGAACATCGCTGCAGCGTAGATACTGCCTTTCAGTGCCTGCCCCACAATAGTAGGTGCCATATATAATCCTTGATAAATACCGCGTGTAGTCCCCAGCATGGCACCTACTTCACTGCCAATACCTGGAGCCGTCAGCCGATAGGAAGCCAGTTCTACATATTGACGCTTGCCGCAAATATAACCACCGGTCTCGGCAATACCACCACCGGGGTTTTTAATCAGCGAGCCTGCCATTAGATCAACGCCTACTTCTGTCGGTTCGCGTGTCTCTGTGAATTCACCATAACAATTATCGACGAAAATAATCAGATCTTCGCGGTATTCACGAATTCGGCGTACCATCTCCGCAATATGCTCAATAGTAAAAGAAGAGCGCCAATCATATCCACGCGAACGCTGGATCCCGATTACTCGTGTCTTCTCGTTAATCAGGGAAGACACCTGCTCCCAATCCACCTGTCCATCCTCGGTTAAAGAAGCTTCCTGATAAGTAATCCCAAAGTCAGCCAATGAACCTTTACCATCGCCGGGTTTGCCGATTACTTTGTGCAGTGTATCATAAGGTTGTCCTGTAATATAAAGCAGCTCATCACCGGGACGAAGTACACCGAATAGAGCTGTAGAAATCGTATGTGTGCCTGAAGCAAAATGCGGACGTACCAGAGCAGCTTCACTACCAAACACTTCAGCATATACCTCATCAAGTACTTCTCTTCCACGGTCATTATAAGCATAACCTGTCGAACCGGCGAAGTGATAATCACTCACGCGATGTTTTTGAAAAGCTTCAATTACTTTCCACTGGTTGGTATCTACAATCTGGTCCATCCCTTTGACAGCTTCACCTATCATCTGTTCAGCTTGTTTGGACCAGTTCATTATCTGTGTATCGAAAACTGCCATTTCTGTCTCTCCCCATAATGATAGCCCGCCCTTATACATATAAGGCGGGCTATCAGTGTATTCATCTTCCATCATTCTACCACAAAGTTATACGATTAGCTAAATTCACACTACATTCTTCCCATTAACACAACGTCTCATGAGAAGTACGCTACAAAATGTAAACTTTCACGCTTCATATTTTACATGGAAAGGTAGAGTGAGGGAAAGTCGCTATTTAAAATGTCGTAATTCTGTCACTTCACTTCATATTCCTGCAGTCGATAACCAAATTTATCATAATCCGTCTGGTTGATCTCCACCGTAAACAAAGCATCATTATCTTCATAATCCTGATGAATGACACTGCTGAACGTATACAGCTGCGAAATCAGGTCCCCCCGCTCTGCTGGAATACGATAAATGCGTGTTCCTCCTGCCAGCTGATCCTGAATAATCGTTTTGACAGCTTCCAGATCCGATTCATTATAGGCACTAATACGCAGATGAGTCTGATCGGCAGGCAGCATCTCCAGCTGCTGGGGAGTACACAGATCAATTTTGTTATACAAAATAACCTGTGGTTTGTTCCCGGAACCCAACTCCTGTAGAATCTCGTCGACCACCTGCATCTGCTCGTCTCTTCGCTCAGCAGAAGCATCGACCACGTGAAGGATCAGATCAGCTTCATTTACTTCTTCCAAAGTGGCCCGAAAAGCAGCAATCAGATCATGCGGCAGATTCTGGATAAATCCAACCGTATCGGTCAGCACAATCTCTTTGCCTCCTGGAAGTTCCAGATTGCGTGAAGTAGGGTCCAATGTTGCAAAAAGCTGATCCTGGATATATACATCTGCATCCGTCAGCTGTTTGAGCAGTGTGGACTTCCCTGCATTCGTGTAACCAACCAGCGCAACCTGTACGATTCCCGTTTTTTTACGACGCTCGCGATACAATGTACGGTGACGCATAATTTCTTCGAGTTGACGCTTTAGCTCTGTTACACGAGTACGGATATGACGACGATCAATCTCCAGCTTGCTCTCACCGGGACCACGCGTACCAATACCACCACCCAGACGGGAGAGATTTTTGCCCTGTCCTGATAGACGAGGCAGCAGATAATTATATTGTGCCAACTCTACCTGCAGGATACCTTCACGTGTTTTTGCACGTTGGGCAAAAATATCCAGGATCAGCTGAGTGCGATCAATAATCTTGGCATCCAGCTGTTCTTCCAGATTACGTACCTGCGCACCGGATAATTCCTGATCAAAAATGACGGTATTTGCTTCCAAAGCGTCTACCAGAATGCGTAGTTCTTCTACTTTACCTTTACCAATAAACCAGCGAAAATCGGGTTTTTCCTTATTTTGGGTCAACTGCTCTAATACTTCTACGCCTGCGGTTTCTGCCAGACTGACCAGTTCTTCCATCGAACCTTCCGCATTCACACCATTTCTTTTATCTTGCTGGGTATACAGACTGACCAGTATGGCTCTCGCCTGCTGCTCAGTCTGTGTATCGTGAGTTTCATTTTTCATATTATCCTGCTCCTTGTAATATATAATGGCTCGGGTCTTGCAGCACAGGGATGCTTTCCCTTTGTTTTGCTTTTAGCACCCGCTTCATTGGGCAATGATGTACTTGATGTATATTTACCATTGTTGCTGCAGATGAATCGGTTCCATAGAAGTCATACTATTTGGGGTTATACCTATATCCGGATAGCCTGTACCATCTTATCTGAGCTGCCGGATATAGGTTGGTGCACCGGGCAATCTAGCGATGATCTCTGTTGAACAGATTCTGACGATGCTTAAGGGATAACGAGAATAATGGAAAAGCATGGGCATCAATTTGTTTGAGCAGCTTGCGTGCTGTACGATGAGCAAGCTCATAATCCTGTTCGGTAATCACCCGTCGACGCAGCGCATCGTCCAGCTCATCTTCATCCAACAGGAAAATCTGTCCGTCTTTCATGACAACAATATCCAGATACAGGTCATCAAACCAGGGGACCCCCTGATCGGTCACTCCCTGCGTTTTGCAAATATCGATATACCATTCAATAATCTCCTGCTTGTCATCGAACATGGCAGTGACGACATAATTGGCGTTTTCGGGATAATATTGCATCCACGAATATTCCGCTGCTGCGATACAGAAACGTCGCCCGCCATAAATTTTGTACAGCGGTTCGCGCAGACGATTCATATGGTACAGTGTCACATATCCGGTGAAAATACTATTATTTACGTATCGACGTGTATAGCTGCGCTGAATTACGCGCCGCCAGTTCGCTCTATCTGCAAATTTACGTTTCATGGAAGTGTCCCTTTCCTACAAAGTAACTTCAGAATAGCATATTTGCGCGTATCACTCAAAAAGCCTCCAACCGATAAGATTGGAGGCTTTTGAAATTACGTCTTACTGGGTATCTGCTGGTGCTGTATCTCCCTGGGTATTCGCTGTATCTCCAGTGGCTGCAGCAGGATCGGTAACGCCAGTAGATGGTGTGGTTGTTTCGGTAGGAGTTCCCTCATTGCCCGGCGTAGTCGTCGGATTGGTAGTTCCTCCATTATCGGTTGGTGTCTGAGGTGTGCCGTTCGGCCCACCGTTTCCATTACCGTTACCGTTGTTTCCATTCCCATTACTGTTACCATTTCCATTATTGTTATTACCATTATTGTTTTCTGTGCCTTCGCCGTTATCGGTTCCTTCTTCACCTGTAGGTGGGGTCGCCGGATTTCCCTCTGGCGGCACTACGCCATCCGGATTATCAACAGGCGGTTCTACAGGTTCCTCCTGTGCTTGATCTACAGTAATCTGTACCGTATCCGAAGCATCCGATTCACCGCCATCAGCAGTGGTTGCTGTTACATAATATTCGTAAGTTGCACCGGGAGTAATACTGCCATCTTGCAGTGATGTCCCTGATGATCCGCTGGATATAGCAGTAAACTTCGATTCTGTGCTTTCCTTACGGTATACGGTATAACCTGAAGCTCCTTCTACACCAGACCAGGAAAGAGCAACTGCCTGATTATCCTGATCATAAGAAGCGGATAGACCTGTTACTACTTTTGGAGTCTCCGGTTCTTCTTCAACCGGTTGTACCGGCTGAACCGGCTCAGTTACTTTCGGTGCATCAAAGTTCTGCACCGGATAACCTTCCAGTGCCGGACCCATAACTGCAGCAAACATTGCTGCTGCCCGTCCACTGCTTTCATTCAGCAGGTGATTGCGGTCCGGTCTGTCATAGCCCATCCATACAGCGGCTGTCCATTCTTTGGTATAACCCACGAACCAGGCATCACGGTTGGCGCTGCTGCGCAGTCCTTCGATACCATGCTGTGTGGTACCTGTTTTACCGGCTACCGGACGATTGATTTGTGCCCGCTTACCTGTACCATCGGTGACAACGGTTTGCAGCATCGAAGTCATTTCGTCTGCTGTTTGTTTGCTCATGACTTCGCTGGACTCTCCTGCATTTTTGTAGATCTCTTTGCCTGAATTATCTGTAATACTCTTAACGGCATAAGCTTGTGTGTAATTACCACCATCCGCAAAAGTACGATAGGCTTGAGCCATTTCCAGCGTATTCGTACCGCTGCTCAGTCCCCCCAGTGCAATCGCCAGGTTACGATCAGCGTCCGTAAATTTGAAACCAAGTGACTTGGCAAAATTAACGCCGGTATCTACACCTATCTGATTGAGTGTCCATACTGCAGGGATATTAATGGAATCTTCCAGCGCTGCGGCCATAGTGACCGTACCGGAATAACCATGCAAATTGCTCGGGCAATAGCTGCCAAAACACTGCTTTTCATTACTCAGCTGCGATGTCGGTGTGAATTTGCCTGATTCCAGTGCCGGAGCATAAGATACAATCGGCTTGAATGCCGATCCTGGCTGTCTGCGGCTGTTGACACGACTAAAGTCACCTTCACGGTAATTTCTGCCACCCAGCAGAGCGACCAGACCACCAGTATCGTTATTTACAATAACCATGGATCCTTGTACCGGAACGTCATCTGCACTCTTCTCAAACAAATCTTTGTTTTTGAAAGCATCTTCCAGCGTTTGCTGGGCTTTGGCATCCATCGTGGTGTAGATATTGTATCCACCGCGTGTCAGATCATCCGAAGACAATCCGGTGACATCCTCAGCTTCCTGCATTGCATATTCGACAAAGGCCTGATAATGCGACTCTTTACTCGAACTGTTGGCTGGACTCTTATACACTACCGCTTTGGCTTCTTCTGCCTCGGCTTTGGTGATATAGCCCTGATCCGCCATTAGCTGCAGTACAACCGCTCTGCGTTCTGTTGACAAATCCGGATTGGTCAACGGATTGTAACGTGAAGGCGCCTTTGGAAGTCCTGCCAGTGTAGCGATCTGCCACAGCTTCAGCTTGTTGAGATCACTTGTACCAAAATACGTCTCGGAGGCTTCTTTGATCCCATAAGCTCCCCGTCCGAAAAAGATACGATTCAGATAAGTTGTAATAATGTCCTGCTTGGTTTTATCACGCTCAATCGCGAGCGCAATCGAAAGTTCGGTTGCTTTACGGAAAAACGTTTTGTCATCATTCAGGAATACGTTTTTGGCCAGCTGCTGAGTAATGGTACTACCACCCTCTACAGCAGATCGCGCGATGACGTCTTTAACTGCGGCACGTCCGACCGACCACAAGTCTACCCCCTGGTGATCAAAAAAGCGCCTGTCCTCGGTAGCTACAAAAGCATTAACCAGCATTGGAGGCAAGTCTTCATACTTGACCGGATCACCTTGACGTGCAGAACGTTCGAGGATCAGCGTACCGTTGCGATCATAAATTTTGGTTGGTTCGTTGATCACAAGTTTATCGATATTTGCTTTGTAGATTTTTTCCCCACTTACCATGATGAACAGATAGGCGGCCAGTGCACAAAAAACACCCAAAGCTGTTACACCGAACAACGTCCAGAACACGCGCTTGGCTGTTATTTTCTTCTTTTTTGTTTTGGGCGCGGGCTTGGATTGTCCCGGTCTTGTTCTTTTAGGTGGTTGATTTTTGTCACTGCGGGATAGATTCTGTCTAGGCATATCTTATTCTGACTCCCTTTCGGTAAAACAAATTGAACCCCTTTAACGGAAAGAAAAGAACAACCCTTTTGGAGAGGTTGTCCGTTTCTTTCTCTTCATTAAGACGCTATATGAAGCGTAAAGGTTTCGTTTTTTGCATCAGCCTTCGCTCTGGTTATCCTGCATAAGGGATACGTTGCGCGATGGTGTGAAGGTGGAAACCGCATGTTTGTAGATCATTTGCTGGCGTCCTTCACTATCTACCATAATGGTAAAGTTGTCAAAAGCCTTGATTGTACCACGGATTTGAAAACCATTTACCAGATACACAGTTACCGGAATATTTTCCTTGCGCAGTTGATTTAAAAAAGTATCCTGGATATTAATCGACTTGTTCATTGACCGTACCCCCAAATGATTATTAATTCAGCATTAGCAAATGCTCAATTGTAATACGAATATGATACCTGGCTAAGCTGAATGTCAAATTAAGTTGTTGAAGTATATTCCCTGTCTCTGTATAAATTTCCTGCTACGATGTCATATACTTTGTCGATATGCTGTTCACTATGAGTCGTATCCGACACATCTACCCAGTGAATATCCTGCATATGACGGAACCAGGACAGCTGGCGCTTTGCAAAACGGCGCGTATCGCGCTTGAGGAGTACGACAGCCTCCTGCAGCGGTACCCCGCCTGACAGATGCGCAGCAATTTCTTTGTATCCCAGTCCCTGCATGGCTACCATACCGGGAGTATATCCCTGATCAAGCAGATGTTGTACTTCTTCCAGCAGGCCTTCTTCCAGCATTTGATCAATCCGCGCTTCAATACGTTTATATAGCATTTCCCTATCCATTGTCAAACCGACGATACATAACTGATAGGGAGACTGCTTCATTTGCCGGGATAACTGGTCCGAAAGTTTCACTCCAGTCATATGATACACTTCCAGCGCCCGTATAATACGTCTCTGGTCATTGGGATGGAGTCGGGTAGCAGATTCCGGATCAACCGCTGCCAGACGGTCATGCAGCGCCTGGGCACCATTCTGAAGCGCATAATCAGTCTGTTCCTGACGGAACGCTTCATCTGCTCCATTCTCGCTAAACTGGAACTCGTAGCTGACAGATTCTACATATAGACCGGTACCTCCAACGATAAAAGGCAGCTTGCCCCGGGAAGCAATATCCGGAATCAACGCTCTGCAGCGCTGCTGGAATTCAGCCACAGAGAATGGCTCATCCGGCGAATGGATATCGATCAGATGATGGGGAATACCCTTCATTTCTTCAGGCCTGATTTTGGCCGTACCGATATTCATACCACGGTATACCTGCATAGAATCACCGGAGATAATTTCTGCGCCAAATCTTCTGGCAATCTCAATGCTGATCGCTGTTTTCCCTACAGCTGTAGGGCCGACCAGAACGAGTAATTTCGGCTTTTCTACTGCCGGATTCATAGATAAATCACTCCGTATTCAATTTTGGAATTTTTGCGCCGAATGCGTTCAAAACCAAGACGCTCGTATTCGGGGCTGTCCCATTTTTCCTTAAGCATAACGGTTTTGCGGGCTACACGCACAGCATGGCAGATCGATTCGGGATCCAGCGCATGGTCGTTGGCAAATCCACGTAGCGGAGCTATAGCGGCAGATTCATGCAATGCTTCACGGAACATGGGATCAAAATAAACAATATCCACACTCTTATCCGGCAGCTGGCTCAAATAGGTCTTGTGGTCCTGCTGTACTACCTGAATACGCCGCATCGCCGCATTAACCGGCTCCAGATTACTTGCATAAATGCGCAATCCTTCTTTTAACAGTGCTGCTAGGGGAGCAGAACTTTCCAAGGCAGTAACCTGCCCTTCCGGCCCTGCTGCCAGTGAAAAGACGAGTGAATCCGAGCCCAAGCCGGCTGTACAATCCAGTACGCTATCTCCTGGTTGTAGACGCGAAAGTGTGATCATCGGATCTTCGTCATTACGCAGCAATCGTTTGGCTCGTACAAAAGCCATACTGGGATGGAAAAACATCGCAGACTCGCCCGGACGGACTAATCTCGCTTCATTTTCTACCAGTACAATAACGTCCCGGTCTTCGTGGCGGGCAGCCAGCTTGGCGATCGACTGACCCTGCCTCGGAACAAAAGATACAGCGAATTCTGCTGCCAGCTGCTGTGCACGCTGCAGGGTAGCCGGTGAAGCATCATCGCCTGTTGTAATTATCATTGCTCATTCTCCATTCTTCTTTACACTTCGCTTACATGACCCGTTTGAACATCTTTTCCAGATCATAACTGGAGAAAGACACCACAATCGGACGTCCATGTGGGCAGGTATATGGTTGTCTGCATGCAGCCAGACGATCCAGCAGTGCCTGCGCTTCTGCCTCGGTAATTCGCTGGTTGGCCTTGATGGATGCTTTGCATGAACATAGCGTAGATGCCTGTTCTCGCAGCTGGGCAAGATCAATCTTGCGCTCGCTCAGTACCCATTCT
Source organism: Paenibacillus dauci (assembly GCF_000971985.1). GTDB lineage: Bacteria > Bacillota > Bacilli > Paenibacillales > Paenibacillaceae > Saccharibacillus > Saccharibacillus dauci. The sequence goes on from NZ_LAQQ01000001.1 coordinate 535,660, forward strand.
GCCATTTCTTCAATAACACGGGCTTCTTCTCCCTTGGGAAACCAATAAGGATAAGCACGCACCCGGAAGGTCTGACCGCCAAAATGCTCCAGATATACACCCACTCGTTCAAACCAGTGCAGACGATCTTTCAGCTTGTCTGCTTCAGCACGCGTAAACTCCAGCGTAATCGGCAGCAGAAGCTCCTGGGATGCTGACTCCGGCTGACCAAACTTCTCATAGTAATATTCATAATTGACCCGTTCATGGGCAGCATGCTGATCGATTAGAAAAAGTCCTTCTGCATTCTGTGCAATCAGATACGTACCATGATGCTGACCGATTAGATTCATTTCCGGAAATTGAGGCAGTCCAGGCTCTTCAGCCGTACCATAAATCATCTCTGCCGGAATACTGCGATTTGCTCCGCCGCCCCGTTGTGGTGGTCGGGAAGATGCTTTGGAAGCTGCACGATTATATTCGCGAGCATACGAAGGTTCTTTAACCTGCTGCGCATCTGTATAAGGCGGCTGCAAATGCGCCGAAGCATTCGGGAAAGCAGATGCTGACTGACCCGCAGAAGATCCGTTATTTTCATAAACAGGAAGATCGACTTGCGTGGCCTTAAGCGAACCTGAATCCGCCTTGGCAGATTTTTGTGAATCTGTGCCAACAGAGTCTTTTATCTTACGATCTGTATGACCAAAAGTCTGTTGTGAACTCTCTGTGGGATTCGTTTGCTGATTGATTGGATCCTGTATTTCTTGCTTGGCAGATACGTTCAAATCTCTTGTTGCCTGCTCAGCTTCTTTTTCGGATATCAGAGAATCGGTACGAGACCATCCTGCAGGATTACCTGCCTGAGATGTTCCTGTTGTAGGTTGGGATTGCTCGATGTTTGCGCCTTGAGTTGGAGACTGATCCTGATAACGATTCTCTGGCAGATCCATATTGTTCTGTGATTCAGGACCTGGTATATCCTGATCCGCAAAAGGAGGCATATAAGGAGCATCCAAATCGCCCAGTTCTGTCTGAATAATGGGCAGAGAATCGCGGGGAATGAATAAAGTTGCTCCCGCTTGTTGGTCCGGCTCTATCGGATTGCTCTCCGGCTGTCCAGCCGTTGTACGATTAAAATTAAACTGCTCCTGAATAATCGACTCGCTGCTGCCTCGCTTGATCGTCTGCTTGGTCGCATGAGGAATTAGTATTTCCCGGCGCAACGTCTGGCGCACAGATTCTTCCACAAACATCATCAATTCAGCTTCCTTACTGAACCGCACTTCCATTTTGGCCGGATGCACATTCACATCGACAAGTGATGGATGCATCGTCAGGCGCAGTACAGTAAGCGGATAACGATTAATCGGCAGCAGTGTGTGATAGGCTCTCAGAATAGCCTGGTTGACCGTATAACTCTTGATATAACGGCCATTGACAATGACTGACATGGCATTACGGTTGGCCCTTGCTATCTCTGGTCGGCCGATATATCCGCTAATATGATAATCCAGATGATCCTGCTCAATCGGCAGCACCATTTTGGCAGCTGATGTACCATAGACTGCAGCAATTACCTGCAGCATATCACCATTACCCGGCGTCTGCAGCAGCAGGTTGCCATTATGACGCAGAGTAAAAGCAATCTCCGGATGAGCAAGCGACATCCGGTACATAATATCCGAGATATGTCCAAGCTCCGTCTGGACGGTTTTCATATATTTCAGCCGTGCCGGCGTATTATAAAATAACGAGTTAACCCGAAAATCGGTTCCGCGCGGAGCGGCATCATCTTCATTGCTTTTCAGTGTACCGCCTTCAATAATAAGGCGTCTGCCTGCCCCATCGTCTGTAGCACTGGTTAGTAAGTCCACTTTGGAGACTGCTGCAATACTTGGCAGTGCTTCACCTCGAAAACCCAGACTGGTAATCTGGTACAAATCCCGATCATCTACAAGCTTGCTCGTTGCATGACGGTAAAAGGCAGTCTCGCAATCATCGGCAGCAATCCCCTGTCCATTGTCATGTACACGTATTGATTCCAATCCACCTTCACCGATATGAACATCAATACGGGTAGAACGCGCATCAATCGCATTCTCGACAAGTTCCTTGACGACAGAGGCAGGCCGCTCTACCACTTCACCGGCTGCGATCTGGTTAGCGATATGTTCATCCAGTACACGAATCTGACCCATGATTTCTCCTCCCTTCAGCAATCCGGATTTATCTATTTATTTTGCATCCTAATTCTATAGGCGACTTAGCGCATCGTTTTCATTTTCAATTCATTAAGCAGCTGCATTGCTTGCAGCGGCGTCATATTCATCAAGTCCGCACTCTGAATCTGGTGGACAATTTGACGGGCTACCGGATCTTCTTTTATTTTCACCGGCTGAGGAATTTCTTCCTCTTCAAAAATAGACAGTTGTACAATTTCCTGCTGACCAGCTGTGTTCTGCTGGGCTCTGACTACCGACTTGTCTGTATCTTCCGATGAGAAGCCGCCAACTGCCAGTACAGGTACACCTTCTGCAGCTGTAGAATGTCGTTCATCATAGCTATAATTTGACACTGATTCTTGTATAGCGTCGCTATCTTTTGGAAGAGAAGCTTTTTCGATCGACTGCAAATTCTGCTCTTGGTTAGCCTTAATGCTTGCCGGTGTCTTGATTGCAGTATGATCCGTATGCTTGTCATCTGCTACGACTGTGATCGTAGCCGCCTGTTCCATTCGATCCAGCAGCAGATTGGCCCGGTCGATAATGCTGCCTGGCAATCCGGCCAGTTGGGCACAATAAATGCCATAACTGCTACCGGCTGCACCAGGGACCAGCTTGCGCAGGAAATGTACCTTGTCGCCGCTTTCTTTGACTGCCATCGAGAAGTTACGCAAATGTTCCAGCGTCTCCTCCAGATGAGCCAGCTCATGGAAATGCGTCGATACCAATGCTTTACAGCCAATCTCATGATGAACATATTCAATAACTGCCTGGGCAATCGCCATACCTTCACTCGTTGAAGTTCCGCGACCCAATTCATCAATAATAATGAGGCTGCGCCGGGTAGCCCGCTCGGTCATAACCTGGATATCCGCCATTTCCACCATAAAGGTGCTTTGGCCTCCAATCAGATCATCCGCTGCCCCGATCCGGGTGAAGATTCGGTCAATCATCGGGATTTCTGCCTGACGCGCAGGTACAAAGCAGCCAATCTGTGCCATGATCGACAATAGAGCGACCTGACGCATATAGGTACTTTTACCAGCCATATTCGGTCCGGTAATCAGTACAATATTAGCTTCTTCTTCGGTGATGTCCGTACTATTGGAAATAAAGCTCGCATGATCCATTACCGCTTCCACTACCGGATGCCGTCCATCTTCGATCACTAGATCGTAACGATCTGTCAATATAGGCTTCACAAAGGAACGCTCAGCACTGACCGTTGCAAAAGACTGATAGACATCGATCTCCGCCACTTTCTCAGCCAGTAACTTCAGACGGGCAATTTCATTGGATACCCGTGTACGCAGATCAGTGAACAAATCATACTCGATATCAACCATTTTCTCCTGAGCTTCCAGAATCAGTGCTTCTTTTTCCTTCAGTTCCGGAGTGACGAATCGTTCGGCATTGGCCAGCGTCTGCTTACGTTCGTAACGACCTTCCGGCAACGTGCCCAGATTGGAACGTGTAATTTCGATATAATAGCCAAACACTTTGTTATAGCCGATTTTAAGCGACTTGATGCCTGTAGCCTGACGTTCTGCAGCTTCCAATTCAGCAATCCATTGCTTGCCATTCACACTTGCTTCACGCAGCTCATCCAGATGCTCATGATAACCTTGACGGATCAATCCTCCATCCCGTACCGAGATCGGTGGATCATCGACAATCGCCGAACCAATCGCTTCCGCAAGATCGGAGCAGGCATCCATTTGCGCGGCAACCGCCTTCAATGTACTGGACGGTGAATCTTCACACAGCTGACGCAGATCTGGAATACGCAGCAACGAATCCCGCAGGGCAAGCATATCCCGGCCGTTCGCCGTCCCAAAAGCCATACGTCCAACCAGACGTTCCAGATCGTAGATGCCTTTGAGCTGACCTCTCAGATCATCCCGTAAAATAAACCCTTGATGCAGCTTGTCTACCGCTTCCAGACGTTCCTCTACCAGACGGCGGGATAATAACGGCTTATCAATCCAGCGGCGTAGCAGACGTCCACCCATTGGCGTCTCTGTGCGATCCAGCAGCCATAACAGGGTTCCTTTGCGGGAACGCTCGCGTACCGTCTCCACCAACTCCAGATTACGACGGGTAAAGGGATCAAGAATCATGTAATTTTCTGGTTCATAGGCATTAATATGTGTCAGTTGTCCCAATGAACGCTTCTGTGTCTCGCTCAGATAAGCAATCAACAGTGCAATACAAGCTTGCCGTTCCTCATCCAGCCTCGCCCAGACGGCTTCCCCAAATTGGCGCCGCGCTAATTCTTCACGCGATTTGTCCCACTCGGTATAAAGCACTTTACGGCCCATCTGCGAAGCCTGCTTGTACACCTCATCGATCAGGTCAATCCGTCCAATGATCTCGGAAGGCTCATATAATCCCAGTTCATCACGCAGCCATTCCTGTGAAGATAATGCCGAAGTGACATGCAGTTCTCCGGTGGACAAATCACAAGCAGCCAAAGACATTTTACCTTCCTGTTCAGTGATACAGACCATATAGTTATTCGCCTTATCGCTCAGTGCTTTACTTTCCATCATGGTACCCGGAGTTACGACCCGGATAATTTCGCGTTTAACGATCCCTTTGGCAGTCGCGGGATCTTCTACCTGTTCACAAATAGCGACTTTGTAGCCCTTCTCAATCAAACGGTGAATATAGTTTTCTGCAGAATGATAAGGTACTCCACACATCGGTACCCGTTCCGGTACGCCGGCATTTTTGCCTGTCAGCGTAATCTCGAGTTCTTTCGCAGCCAGAATGGCGTCATCAAAAAACAATTCGTAAAAATCTCCGAGACGGAAAAATAAAAATGCATCCTCAGCCTGCTGTTTAATCTGCAGATACTGCTGCATCATTGGTGTATATTGACTCATTATGCCCCTCCAAACCAACCTGTATTTCTGTATGAATTCTGAAATGAACCTGTTTGTCTATTGCTATGTTGTGCTATATGTTTAACCTTTTTCTACTATTAAAATAGTAAGACTGCACCGGTACCCTGCTGCCAGACTATGCAAATGCGTGTTCGTCTATCTATTATAACGAAAGAACCCGAAAAGTTCTACGCTTCCCAAGCTCATGAAATGAGAGCGGTTGTGATGCAAAATAGATTAATACTTTTTTATATTACTTTTTTATATTACTTTTTGATCTACCATGATTACTTTTTGATTTATTATTCGCAATTCATATCAAAAGCTCACTGTTTCTTTTATATAAAATAATATTCAGCAACCAGCCCGATCCAGCGCAGAAATGCAAAAAAGACCGGGAAGCCTAGCTCCCGATCTTTTCTGCTTGAATCTTATGATTGTACTGTTAGTTCTTTAATTGAAATACTTGATTATTGAGTTACTGGCTTGTCAGCGGACAGTTCGACTTTTGCCAGCGTATCATAACTTGCATCATAGCTAATATCCAGATTTTTCACACGTTTGTTAACTGCTTGCAGTTCATAACGATATAAAGTCGGGATAACTGGAGCTTCTTCAAACATCAGCTGCTGCCATTGTTTGTAGACGTCTTTACGATAGTCAATATCAAATGCTTTTGGTGAAGTACCTTCTTCTAGCAGTTTATCTGCTTCTTCACTAGTGAAACGGGAATAGTTAAATGCTGCCTGACGACCATACAGACCCGATGGATCGATATCGCTACCTGTACCCCATGCTGCACCAAATACGTCAATATCAGGGCTATCTGCTTTAATATTATCGTAGAAAGAGTTGAATTCCTGTAGTCTTCCATTTACCAGTTGAACATTCAGACCAATATCTTTCCAATTTTGCATGTAGAATTTAGCCAGTGGCTCAGAAACAGGATCACCACTCATGGCAGCATAATTAATGACAAGCGGTTGTCCTTTTGGATCTTCACGCAGTCCATCGCCATCTTTGTCTACGTAACCTGCTTCATCCAGCAATTGTTTTGCTTTTTCCGGATTATAGGTGTAACCTGCCAGACTGGAATCATAGTAGTTGGCAAATGCAGGAATAATCAATGATGTAGCCGGTGTACGCAATCCTTTATACAGCTGCGCGCCTACCTGTGCATTGTTCATCGCATAACCCATAGCTTGGCGCAGAGATTTGTTTGCCATTTTGCTATTAGGGTCCATTATGCTTTCGCCTTTAGCCTTATCGTACTTACCAAGTTTGAATCCAATATAACTGTAAGCCAGCTCTTGACGACCCAAGAATTCGATATTAGTTGGATTCGTTTTTTCATCGTACAAGCTTACATTAAAGCTATCAACATAATCGATGTCGCCTTTTTTCAGCGATTCAATCAGTACATTCGGGTTAACGACTTTCAAATGTATGCCATCCAGTTTCGGTGCACCTAGGAAATAATCTTTATTAGCTTCAAATTCAACTGATTCTCCTGTAACCATGGATTTAATTTTGAATGGTCCATAACCAATAGGATCTTTACGTACTGGTGCAGATGCAGACATATCAGCAATCGGAACATCTGCGAATACTTTTTTCTCAAGCGGATAACTCCACAGTCCTGACTTTACCGAAGGAGTAGCTTTAATAAAGTCGATCTGTACTTCTTTATCATTCAGAATTTTGATACCTGAAATTGTTTTAGCTTTACCAGCATGATAATCTTCCATACCAACAATGTTCATCATCAATTCATCATAACGAACACCTTCGTAATCTTTATTACCGATAACTTCAAAAGCAAAAGCATAATCTTCGGCTGTAACCGGATTACCATCTGTCCAGTTCAGCTTATCGTTGATAGTAACTGTGACGGTTTTATTTTCGTTAGATAGCTTGATATTCGCTCCTCCGCCATCAATAATGTCAAAGTTTTTATCAAGGGCGAACAGAGATGGATAGAAAAATTGGAGAACGCTATAATCGGGTTGTCCTTCATAAAATATAGGGTTCAAGATTCCTTCAAAAGGAGTATCCGAGGCCAGTCCATAGTTCAGAATACCACCCTGAATAGATGCTGCACTATTCGAAGTCTTGCTGGCAAATTTACCGGTTTCCTTGACACTTTCATTCGTTTTTGGTGCATCTGCAGCTGGTGTAGCCGAATTGCCGCCACTGTTACATGCAGATAATACCAGAACCATAGACATTAACAGAATGGATATTGATTTTTTCTTTTTACTTCCCCACATAAACCTTCCTCCTTTGAATATACAGCTCTAATTTATTATCCCAATCGCTGCTTGGCGTCAGTAGCACGCTTAAGTGCCTGTCCAATAAAGTTGATCGCCAAAATCAAAACCAGAATCAGCAGCGATGCCGGTAACCACATCCACCAATATTGCTCCAATATTACAGGGTTGGTTGCACTGCTCACCAATGTACCCAAACTCGGTGTTCCATCAGGCAGACCAAAACCTAAGTAAGACAACCCTGTCTCAATACCAATATTACCGGCTAGATTCAGAGTAAGGTTAACAATGACAATAGAGCTAAGGTTAGGCAATATCCCAAATGTAATTATTTTCCAGTTGGGCGTGCCGAGTGTTTTGGAAGCCTGAACATAATCCAGTTCACGTTCCGCCAGTACCTTGGCACGAATCAATCTTGCTTTGCCTACCCAGAGAAAAGCGGTCATGATAGCGATAAACTCCCAGACTCCATATTTAGGAATAATGGTCACAAAAACAATGACCAGCATCAGGAAAGGAAGTACCAGAATAAAATCAATAAAACGCATAATTACATTATCTACCAGTCCACCGAAAAATCCTGCAATCAGACCAATTGTCAGTCCAATCGCCGCAGACAAGATCGTAATCATAAAACCAATCGTAAATGAGTTACGTGCTCCAATTACCAGCTGACCAAAAATATCACGTCCGGCATCATCGGTTCCAAGCCAGTGATCCGCACTTGGAGCAGCCTGGATAGCCATCAGATCAATTTTGGTTACTTCATCCTGATTAATCAGTGCAATCGAACCGTATATGCCAATCAGGAACAAAAACAGAAAGATCAGTGAACCAATCGCCATCTTGTCTTTTAGTAGCTCTCGACCCAGAATAGACCAGTTTGAAGGCGATTTTTGAATCGTTTCGATAGGTGCAACAGTCTCTACACGCATACCCATATGTGTCTCTTCCTCCGTTCTTATTCAGATATTGAATGGTTAGATTCGCTGGTTAGCCTGCATGTCTTAACCCATTCGAATACGCGGATCCACCCAGCTCAGAATAAGATCAGATAACAGAGTACCGATTAGCGCGAGCAGGCCAGACAACATAACCAGCGCTGTAACAACGGAGAAATCGCGTTGTGTAATAGATTGCAAGAACAGCTGACCAAGTCCCGGATAACCGAAAATGGATTCAATAAACAGATTGCCTGCCAGTACAGCCGTCAGATCATAGCCCAGAAAAGCAGCAATCGGAAGCAGCGAGTTACGCAGGATATGACGGGAATATACTTTGGATTCCGGTACACCTTTGGAACGTGCTGTTTTTACAAAATCCTTGAGTCGTGTATCGATGACTTCATTACGCAGATACTGGATTGTCGCTGTTGTACTAACGAGCGCACCTGCACATGCCGGCAAGATCAGATGATAGAACTTATTCACAACATAAGCCCATGTACCAGGCTGCACGCCTACATCCACACTTCCGCTTGTTGGGAACCAGCCGAGCCGGAAGCCAAATACGAACAACACGAGTAGCGAGAAAATAAATATTGGAGTAGCAAAACTGAGATAGGTATAACCTGTTATTGTCTTATCAAGCAATGTATTCTGATACCTTCCGCTTAGTATGCCCAGCGGAATCGAAATCACATAAGTCAGAATCAGAATCGCCACACCCAGATAAAAGGTATTGGCCAGTCTGCTTCCGATAAGATCGGTTACCCCTACTTTATGTACATAGGATTTACCAAGATCACCCTGGAATAAATTACCGAGCCAGCGGCCGTATTGTACCCATGCCGGATCGTTCAGTCCCAGCTTCTCACGCTGTTCTTCCAGAACCTGTGCACTGACCTTTGGATTGGCCTCAATAGCTCCACTGAGCGCATCACCCGGCATCGCTTTGGCTACAAAAAAGATCAATACACTGAGCACGAACAGCTGGGGAATCATGATCAGGATACGGCGAAGCGTAAATTTCCACATAATAGTTATCCCCTTTACGTTACGGTAGTGCTACCTGATGTGATGGGCTGATTGTTTTCAAAGCCAGCGGCTTGCCCTCCGCATCCATAAGCTCTTTTAGGTCCTGCTGATATGACACCATAATCTGCTGTCTTGTCCGTGCACTTTCCTGGCGTTGGGCCGGGTCTATGTTTGGAATCGCTGTAATCAGACGTTTGGTATAAATATGCTGTGGATTCTCGTAAATGTCATCCGTATTTCCCTGTTCAACCAGGCGACCACGATACATAATTCCGATCTCATCACACATATGACGAACAATACCAAGGTCATGACTGATAAACAGGTACGTAAGATTGAATTCTTTTTGGATCTCTTTCATAAAGTTAAGTACCTGTGCCTGTACCGATACATCGAGTGCCGATACCGGTTCATCGGCGATGATTAGCTTGGGATTCAGTGTTAGCGCCCGTGCAATTCCGATCCGCTGGCGTTGTCCCCCGGAAAACTCATGCGGATATTTGAAAGCTGCCTCGGGATTCAACCCTACTCGGTCGAGCAGATTCTGAACGCGGCGCCGTTCTTCGTCGGGACTAAGCTTCTCAAAATTACGCAATGGCTCTGCAATAATATCCATAACTCTTTTTCTACCGTTGAGCGAAGAATACGGATCCTGAAAGATCATCTGAATATCCCTGCGCAGCGGATGTTGATTTTTGTGGGCCATGCGGGTCAGATCCTGACCTTCAAACGTAACAGTTCCGTCTGTTATTTTGTTCAAACCGATAATCGCGCGTCCGGTTGTTGTTTTGCCACAACCCGATTCACCCACTAATCCATATGTAGTGCCAGGCTCGATCTGGATTGACACGCCGTCTACTGCCTTGACGTGATCCACTACACGCTGGAAAAAGCCGCCGCGAATCGGATAATGCACTTTGAGGTTATTTAGCTCCAGCAACGCCATCCATTACAAGCCCCTTTCCTTCATCTTCAAAATGAAAATGCTGATAACATGAGCAGCGTACCCAGTGTCCCGGACTCACTTCGTCCAACTGAGGGTTCTGTGCATGGGCCGTCTGCGGAATCCAAGGAATACGTTCCGAGAATCGGCAGGAACCGCGTGGGATATTTTGCAAGGATGGAACGCGTCCATGAATAACATGAAGTTGATCCTGTCCCGCATTGGCGCCCGGCATCGAAGCCAGCAATGAGCGTGTATACGGATGCATTGGATTGTTGAACAGATCCATTACGCTAGCAACCTCTACAACCTCTCCCGCATACATAACGACTACCCGATCCGCCATCTCGGCAACAACGCCCAGATCATGGGTGATTAATACAATACCGGCTTCTGTCTCCGCCTGCAGCTGCTTTAGCAGATCCAGGATCTGGGACTGAATCGTTACATCCAGTGCAGTTGTTGGCTCATCGGCAATAATCAACGAAGGACGACAGGCAATCGCGATAGCAATCATGACACGTTGACGCATACCTCCGGACAATTCATGTGGATACTGGTTGTATACACGTTCTGGATTCGTAATGTTTACATGTTCCAGCAATTCATAAATGCGTTTGGTTTTTTCCTTTTTGGACAGGGTTGTATGATAATCCAGATTCTCTTCAATCTGCCTGCCGATTGTCATTAGCGGATTAAGTGCCGTTAATGGATCCTGAAAAATCATACCAATCTCCGAGCCGCGAATTTTGTTCATCTGTCCAGGTGACAGCTTGTTCAGATCCTGACCCTTAAAAATGAGTCCTCCATCAATCCGTGTATTTTTGGTATCGTGCAGTCGTGTCAGAGAAAGTGCCAAGGCGCTTTTTCCACAACCCGATTCACCTACGATAGCCAAAACTTCATTTTTGTTGATGGTTAAATCAAGCTGGTCAACAGCCGGATAATACTCATCCTTAATGCGGAAAGACACCGTCAGATCTTTGATTTGTAATACCGGTTCTGTATTCAAAATTCTGGTTGCCCCCTCATCTCAAACTTTAACGCAATGTAAACATTCCTCATAAGATTGTTATCATTTTATATTCATAATCTTCCACAGGTCAATAAAATTTAACTTTTTATCAAAACGGATGAAAGTTTTTAGCAAAAAAGCTATCACCAAATGTAATAAAGGTGATAGCTTATGCCTATAGCGTTATCCTTATTTTACCTTATTATCCTGAGTTAGCAAGGGGTTTCTTGCTTTATCCCGCTTAGAAATTTTGAGATACTGTTCCAGCTCCCTGCACAGCTGTAAAATAGCGGAATATACTTCGAATTCTTCACGTGTAACCGGTAACCTCGTTTTACTGAAATCTTCTTCGAATTGTAAAAGCAGCTTTTCTGTCTTGCCTGTGTAATAAGGCGTTTTGACATCCTGTGCCAGCTGTTCGAAGATCTGGGCAGCCTGATCTCCCTGAGGCATCTTGCTGTATACCTGGGCAACCAGCTGCATCATATTCTGAATAGAGTCCAGATGCTGCTTGCGCATATAAAAGTACACAATCCACGATTCATCGGGATGCAGCATCTGATTCTCAAGCTCACGCTTGGCTGCTGTATGCCCCTGTTCGACTTTGGCAGTCGCCTGAATCACTTCTTCCCCATCCCATACATAGGCAGGCTCATGCAGTGTACGAGCAATCTGCTCAAACATCTGGGATAGCAGCTCATTCACTTCGCGGCGAATAGCATTCAGACGTTTATACGGATTTGGCATGTATACCAGATTGACAATAGCCGCCGATCCGAGTCCAATCAGCAGCAGTTCCACTTCAACGAGCATCGCATGGGCTGTTAACAACCCACCGTTATAAATATGGACGACAATCACCGAACTGGTTACAATCCCTCCGCTGAATCCTGCACGCGTGATAATCGGAAAAGCCAGCAAAATGTATAATGCAAATACCCAGTGCTGAAATCCAAAAATTGAAAATAAAACAAACGCACATATCATTCCAATCAACGATGCAAAAAAACGGGCTGATATGGTCTGAAGGCTGCGTTTGCGTGTAACATCTACTCCCAGTATGGCGAGCAGTGCCGCCGACATTGCGCTGCTGATTCCCAGCGTGCTTGCTGCAACAACAGCCAGCAGTGCAGCAATGGCGGTCTTGATCACGCGAAAGCCCATCGATTGTTCTCTCCTTACACTCTTCTCTTAGTAGTATTTATCTATTTATTTATAATACATCTGTTAAAAGGGTATCCTGCATAGCCGAATGACCTGCTTTACCCAGATGATATTTATCCAAATTCATATAACATCTATCCTACTTGATTTCGTCGCATCCTACAATGTGGGTATAGGAGCAAAAGCCTTTCCCTCACACCTGCACAGCTGTGAGAGAAAGGCTTTGCCATAGATATGGGTCTCTGGTTAAATCCACATCTCTATTTAAACTTTTCATTCGAAATCGATAGGTAATTAGTTACATATTTAATGAAGCCATACTCAACAGTCAGACCTATTGACTTTAGGAACAGAATCGATGTTTCTGATTTTTTCCTACTATAATATAGAGATGATTATTATAAATTAATACATTCACACCTAAAAATTGGATGATTAAAGCTTATAAATCTCTGTATATTTCTGCTCCAGATAATCAGCCAGATAATCAGGATTAAGCTCTTCACCGGTAATGGCCATAATCAATTCGGATGGTGTTCTGCTCTTGCCATAACGGTAAATTTTGTCGCTTAACCAGTCCTTGATCGGCAGCAGATTACCTGCCGCAATCCAATCCTCAAACTGAGGCAGCTCTTTGCGCATAGTCTGAGTGATCTGGGCCGCATACATATTACCTAGCGAATACGAAGCAAAGTAACCAAAGTCGCCGCCGGACCAATGTACATCCTGCAGAACACCTTGTGCATCATTTGGAGGCGTAATACCCAGATATTGTTCGTATTTGCTGTTCCATACTTGTGGAAGATCGGCAACAGCCAGATTCTCGTTGAAAATCATTTTCTCGATTTCATAACGAACAATAATGTGCAGATTATAAGTCAGTTCATCCGCTTCAATACGGATCAACGAGTTCTCTACTACATTGGCAGCACGATAGAACTGTTCTTTGGTTACACCAGACAACTGCTTGGGGAACAAGGATTGCAGCTTATCATAATAATGATCCCAGAATACACGGCTCCGGCCTACAACATTTTCCCAAAAGCGGGACTGGGATTCATGAATACCCATTGACGTCCCTGTTGCCAGTGGCGTACCTACCAGATCTGCCGAGATATTCTGTTCATACAGCGCATGACCGCCCTCGTGCAGAGAGCTGAAGATAGCGCTCATTAGATCTTCCGGATAATAATGCGTGGTAATACGCACATCCCCCGGATTGAGTCCTGTTGCAAAAGGATGCTCACTCTCATCCAGACGTCCTGCCTGGAAATCATAACCCATTTGCTCCAACAGGAACAAACCGATCTCCTCCTGCTTTTTCAGGTCATATTCCTGCTTGAGGAATGAATTATCGGGCTTGTCGCTGGACTCTTGAATTTTTTGCAACAAGGGAACGAGACGGGATTTTAAACGGTCAAATACAGCATCCAGCTTGGCTACTGTCATGTCCGGCTCATACATGTCGAGCAATGTATCATAGCGAGTGTCTTTTACACCCCAATAATCAATAAATTCGCGATTCATCTCCACGATTTCTGCCAGCATTGGTTCAAAGCCCTTGAAGTCGTTATTATGTTTGGCTTCTTCCCATACCGTCTGGCCATGTGTCGTCAGACTGGAGTATTTCTGAATTTTTTCAGGTGGTACTTTTTGACTGCGCTCATATTCCTTGCGGCATTCAGTTACAGAGCGTTGATCGATATCACTTAACTGATCGAATACGTCCGAACGGGACAGAAAATCAATATACCCGCCCATTTCTTCGGATATGGAGAGCTTGAATACTTCTGTTGAGAGCATCCCGATCGTGTCTGCACGCATCTCTGCACCTTTGCGCGGAGCGCCAGTACGCAGATCCCAGCCCAGCAGGCCAAGTGCTTCATGATAGCTGCTGATCTTGCGGACCAGCTGACGGAATGAGCTTAATACCTGTTCTACATTTTGTTCCATGATCGGGTCCACCTCGTTATTTGTATTTTGTAACTTTATCCATCTTGATGATACGTTTTTCAAACCGTATAATCAATGTTACATAATTTAATATTTTGGAATCAAGACATTTACAGACTGAGCAAATTGGTGTAAAATCTACTCGTTTACATGAGAAAATAATACATGGTTGTCCAGGAAAAGTAATGAAAAAAATTATCATGCGCTGATAGCAGATGATTAATGATTCCAAGCTTCCAGGTTCACCATCTAAGGTTCTTAATGAGGAGGAATTACAATGGATTCAGTTACAAATATTTTGCAGCACAACGAAAAGTTCGTTCAGACCAAAGAATATGAAGCTTATCGTTCAAGCCCTTTTCCTGATAAAAAGCTCGTTATTCTAACTTGCATGGATACTCGTCTTACCGAATTGCTGCCCAAAGCAATGAATATTCGTAATGGCGATGCCAAAATCATCAAAAATGCCGGTGCTGTTATCTCCCATCCTTATGGAAGTGTTATGCGCAGCGTGCTGGTAGGGCTCTATGAGCTTCAGGCGGAGGAAGTGATCGTTGTAGGTCATCACGGCTGCGGGATGGCTGCACTCAATGCCGATCATATGATTAACGAAATCAAAGAACGTGGTGTTTCACCAACTGTATTGTCAACTCTGGAACATTCTGGAATTGATTTAAAAAGTTGGTTGCAAGGGTTTGGTAATGAAAAGCAAGGGGTAATAAACAGTGTGGAGATTATTAAGAATCATCCATTACTTCCCCCCCATGTACCAGTACACGGCATGATCATTGACCCCGCAACAGGTCAATTGGAATTGCTCGTGAATGGGTACTCCCAACAAGAGACATCATTGTAGCAGAAATCGTGAGCCGGCTCCTTACATAATGAGGAATTAGCACAACCCGATTTACTGCTAAAGCCCGGATGAATTCATCCGGGCTATTTTTTTTAACTACTGTATATATTTATTTAAAAGGAATGAATCCTTTTTCTTTTTCATCCGTAAGCTTAAATATGACTATTTTTTGTCTGATGTGTACTTACTTTTGTATGCTTTCTTCTATTTTGTTCGTTGGTTTCTTGCGAAAGCATACAGTTGTAGTGTACACTTTATTTTAAATCGGCCGATTCGCTGTTTTAGAGATAGGAGAGACTGCTTATGAATACGCTATCGTATGGTTTACTTGCACTACTTGCACGCAAACGTTCATCCGGATATGACCTGATGCTCAGAATTCAGCCTTTCTGGCAAGCCAAGCACAGTCAGATTTACCCACTGCTCTCACGTATGGAAGAGCAACAACTGTTAACTGCAGAATGGGTAAAACAAACTGATAAACCGGACAAAAAAATCTACGCGATCACTCCACTGGGTGAACAGCGTCTGCATGAATGGATGCAAATGCCTGCCAGTGAACCGGTCACACGGGATGAGCTGGTACTCAAAGCGTTCTGTCTGTGGATTACAGACAAAGACACGGCACTCGCTCTGTTCCGCAAAAGATCTATTTTTTATCAGGAACAAATTCATTATTTCGAACAGGCTATTCACAAAATGCCTGACGAAAGCCATCAATTTGGTTCTCAAGATTTTGGATTGTACATTTTGCGTCAAAAAGCTCTGGGAACGGCAAGATCGAATATGGAATGGACAACATGGGTAATCGATATGCTGAAAAATGCGGC
Source organism: Paenibacillus dauci (assembly GCF_000971985.1). Taxonomy (GTDB): domain Bacteria; phylum Bacillota; class Bacilli; order Paenibacillales; family Paenibacillaceae; genus Saccharibacillus; species Saccharibacillus dauci. The sequence goes on from NZ_LAQQ01000001.1 coordinate 551,756, forward strand.
TCCACCGGAAGTGTCTTCCGAACCTCAGCATCACTAGGGTCCATCTACTCCACCGAATTTATTTTAAATTTATCTGGAAATTCTGAAACCGGTCGATCGTAATTACGTATTACGGTAAGAATAACCAAACACACACTACCAACTAGGGGGATAATGGACATAATGAAAAAAGTGCTTATGATCTTCATGGCATTTACAGTCGTTTTCGCATCCCTTGGCGTTTTTGCCAGTGATGCAGATGCAAGACGTGGTGGCGGCGGATTCAAATCCCAACCAAAATCATATACCAATACACCGAACCGTGCGGATAATAACAGCGGTAGCGTTAACAGTACCAACCGCTCTACTACCAATAACCGCAGTACAGCAGCTACTAATGGCAAACGCGGATTTTTCAGTGGCGGTAACTTCTTTACAGGCATGATGGTCGGCGGTCTGGCCGGTATGCTATTCGGCAGCATGTTCGCTAACATGGGCTTTATGGGCAACTTTATGGGCCTGCTGATTAACCTGATTGCTATCTATGTACTCTTTATTGCAGCTCGCGGCATCTATCGTATGATCCGTCAGCGTAAGAAATCCGCTGACCCTTACAACAGACGTTAATGGCAATGCGGCTTAGCATGGATGAGATTATCAATGCAGTATGTCTGAATATCGCCGAACGTAAAGGCATTCAGCCGACGGACGTAACGGTTCAGCTCGCCTGGGAAGAAGATACAGGCTATACAGCAGAGGTCTGGGCGCAAGGTCGCAGTCAGTACCTGATTGAAAGCAATCTCATTGAAGCGATTCTGCGTTATATGTTCTCTGAATACAACGCGAGAGTATTCCGGGAACAGGTTGAGTTGATTATCAACGATGACGTAGAAGAGATTCAGGCTATTATTCACGACAATTAAGTAATTTATTACTTCCAGCATAATATATTTTCTCATAAGCCCCTCTACTCTACCTTCTGGTAGGTGAAGGGGCTTTTGTTATGCAGGGCAGATGATATGAAGAGCCAATAACAGGATTTTTGTCTCTCTTGTTCTTGTGAATACAAAAGACCATATAAAAGATGAAACGCTTTCTTATTGACATTATGGATAAGGATTGTTAGAGTTTTATTGAAAATGAATATGGATCAGGGATGTTACCTGTTGGGCATAACCTGGATTCTTTTGTCGGCTTTTACGAGCTGTCAGGAGGATTCAGGTTTTTTATTTGCCCAAACTCCCTCTACTCTATATATATTCGAAAGGAGAAAAACGATGACAACACTACACTTTCCCGAGAACTTTTTGTGGGGTGGCGCTATTGCCGCGAATCAGGCTGAAGGCGCTTACCTTGAAGATGGTAAAGGACTGACTGTAGTCGATCTTCTGCCTACAGGCAAGAAAAGATTCGATATGATGCGAGGATATATTGACTCCCTTACTCCGCAACCGGGAGAATTTTATCCGGCACATGAAGCCATCGATTTTTATCATCGGTATGCCGAAGATATTGCATTGTTTGCTGAAATGGGCTTCAAGGCGCTGCGGGTATCAATCTCCTGGGCACGTATTTTCCCAACCGGCGAAGATGCTGTACCGAATGAAGCGGGCCTTGCCTTTTATGATCGTCTATTCGATGAATTACTCAACTATAATATCGAGCCGGTTGTAACTCTGGCCCATTTTGATGTGCCAGTACATCTGATCGAGAAGTATGGAAGTTGGCGCAATCGCAAGCTGGTTGGATTATTTGAGACTTATGCACGTACTGTACTGGAACGCTACCGGCACAAAGTGAAATACTGGATGACGTTTAACGAGATTAATATGCTGCTGCATCTTCCTTTCCTCGGGGCTGGTCTTGTATTCAAAGAAGGCGACAATGTGAAACAGATTCAGTATCAGGCTGCCCATCATCAGCTCGTTGCCAGTGCACTGGCTGTCAAAGCTTGCCATGAGCTAATTCCGGATGCACAGATCGGCTGTATGCTGGCTGCCGGCAGCTTTTACCCGTATACCTGTAATCCCGAGGATGTGTACCAGGGTATGAAAAAAGATCGCGAATCCTACTTCTTTATTGATGTTCAGTCCCGCGGAGAATACCCGGGTTATGCACGCCGATTCTTCCGCGATCATCAGCTGGATATTGTGATGGAGCCGGAAGATACCGAAATTCTAAAACGCAACACCGTGGATTATATCGGATTCAGTTACTATTCCAGTCGTACAACCAGTACTGATCCGGAAGTGATCAAAAACATGACTGCGGGTAATGTATTTGGCTCGGTGTCCAATCCGTATTTGAGCGCATCCGAATGGGGATGGACTATTGATCCAAAAGGATTCCGCATTACAGCCAATCAGCTGCATGACCGTTACCAGAAACCATTATTTGTAGTGGAAAATGGATTGGGTGCGGCCGATGAACCGGCTGATGATGGCACCATACAGGACGATTACCGAATCGATTATCTGCAGCAGCATCTCGCCGAGATGCGTGAAGCCATTGAAGATGGTGTAGAAATTATCGGTTATACCAGCTGGGGACCGATTGATATTGTCAGCGCTTCTTCCGGTGAAATGCGCAAACGGTATGGTTATATTTATACTGATCGTGATAATGAAGGCAATGGTTCCTTGGAGCGCAGTCGTAAAAAGAGCTTTGACTGGTACAAAAAGGTTATTGCTTCCAACGGCTCTGATCTGGGGCTGTAATCTATCCATCCCATCCTATTTAGCCGAAAAAAAGCTGGCATATAAAGCAGGCGATTTCACAAAATAGTCAACAAAAAAACGACTGTCTCGTTATCATACGAGACAGTCGTTTGTCTTGTGTATAGCTTACTATTCTGCAGTGCGATCCAGGTTAATGGATACGATACACAGATCTTCCTGATTACGGCTTAGGCGAGCTAATTTGGTCAGGAATTTCTCGTTATCGATGTCCAGCAGGCTGTGTGCATACTGCTCCAATTCACCGATTACTACTTTGGGATTACTACCCGGACGGGATATCAACCCATTGGTATATAGAACGATCCGTGTAGCATCGTCATATTCCAGTGTCTGCGTGTTTACATTAACATTTTCATTCATGCCAACCGGATCTGTTGTGACATTCAGTCTTGATCCCGGCCCATCGCTGGCAAGCAGCATGCCCGGTGTATGACCGGCATTGAAGTATTCCACCTGTTTCTTGTCCAGGTCAATCAGCATATAAATTGCTGTAAAATAAGCAGTTCGACGCGTTTTACCAAACAGCATACGCATTTGACGGTTCAATTCGGCACATACTTCCTTGGGCTTGCGGTACATCCCAACAATGCCATCCAGCAGTGAACGGATGGACATGCTGATTAGCGCAGCAGCGATACCACTGCCAGGTACATCGATCAGCAGTACACCGCATTGACGATTGTTGAACATTTTCCAGTAAAACATATCTCCCGATACTTCCGAGGATTGGAAATAACTGCTGTGAATCTGAATACCCGGTTCGATCAGCGGAGGAGTCAGCACACTGTTTTGTAGATGTTTGGCAAGCTGCAGATCTTTTTGTACTTTTTCTTCCCATGCTTTACGGGAATCCATTTCCTTTTTCAGCCGAATAGCAGATTGTACACGAGCCAGCAGTTCATAGTCGGGACCGCCTTTTTCAATAAAATCCATCCCACCTGCACCAAATGCTTCTTTGAAATGAACACGGTCTGCAGTCAGAAAAATAATCGGCAGATCCTGATAGACCGGCAGACTTTTGATAAAAGTACAGGCCTGAATACCATCGATCTCCGGCATAACAATATCCAGCAAAATCAGATCGACCGACGCGGCTTTGCGTGGTGGCTGATTATTATAAATTCCTAGAATCTGGTAAGCTTCCTCTGCTGAGGTTGCTTTTTGTACATCTTCATATCCCGCAGTTCTCAGTACGTTCTCCATAAATGCTACATTCAATTTGGAATCATCAACAATTAATATGCTGCTCATTAGCTCTCCTCCGAAGTCAGTATACTTATTTTTCGTCAAAACTGCCTGATTATGTAATAGCCAGTAAGTAAGAATCTTAAATAATATATCCACTACAACAGTTAGCAAAATTCCGAAATCCAAAAGGAAATCATGATCCTCATAGCCCTAAGAAATGACGAACAACAAATAAGCCATTTGATCATTCCGCAGTCGAATAATCAAATGGCCTGTTCCAGAATTTCATTGAATTCCAGCAAAATAGCTGTGCCTTCCGGACTCGTATGCAGCATAATCCGGTCTGCGGATGCATACATCAGTGCAAACCCTTTGCCCAATGAGCTTTTACTGCTATAGCCCGAAATCAGAATCGTTTTGGGCAGTTCATGCAACGGAATACCTGATCCATGATCGGTAATATAAATTTGATAACAGCCACTTTTTTGATAAACAGCCACTTTGCCTTCTTCAGCGTGTTTGATCAAATTGGTCACAGCTTCCGAGACAGCCAGCTTGATACTCATAACCTTTTTGGAATGCTCCAGCCGAAAATTCTCCGGAATATGCTGAACGACCAGTGTACGACTGGAAGCAACATCGGCACGTGTATTAACTTCCATCTCATCTATCCACTCACCCAGCTCCCCTACAATCTCCTCGGACTTCAGACAGATATCAATCTTGCTGTGGGACAAAGTTCGAATCACGTCTCTGTAAGCGCGAAGTGTATGCAGGTGCATATCTTCACGATATTGAAGTGCAGGTGTAATATCGTTAAGCACAACAGCCACCCAGTCACTCTCGGGATAGAAGTGAGCTTCGTACGTATTTCCTTGGCTGACCAGTACTTCGTAAAAACTTTCTGATAATACGAGCGCGCGCGCAGCCAGTATCTCCAAATCATAGACAACGGTAGACGGTAAATCCTCATGTCTTTGCAAGCTGCCAGTACCCATATACTTCAGCAATCGTGTTCCTCCCGTAATACTGGATAATTCCCGATGCTGCTGCTTGTCCGGCTCAATGACAGACGTGAGTTCTGTTGCCCCCGGTGTCTCAATATACGCCATATACTGCCTTAACCCGGCAACCGTGCCTGTATGAATATGGCTGACCAGTTCTGGATCCAGTTCCTTATGGGACATATTTTCCAGCCGCCGAATGACTTCCTCATCCTGCTCAAAATGACGCATTAAATATTCGAGTTGATCGCACATATGAATAATTCTGGATTCATACGGAATCTGCTTTTCCTGCAGCCCATCCGGATACCCTTTGCCATCGTATCGTTCATGATGGTGAAGAATCCAATCCGACATTTTTTTGTCTCCGCTGACGTTAAGCACAATCTTGGAGCTGTGCACAGGATGAGACTGATACTGCTGCTCTTCGCTGAGTGATCTGGCACCCCGCTTGGTCAGGATGTCCAGCGGCAGCATCATTTTACCGATATCATGTATGGCTGCCATATTGATTAGATCCACACGTCTTTTTTTGGGATATCCCAATAGCTCCAGTACATGCTCGCAAATAATGCCTACATTATGACCATGTCCTTCCATCCGATTGGAAATGCGCATTTCTCCAATGCGAATAAATTCTTCTGCACCCCGGCGGCGAAGTCTGACCTGGCGAATATAACCATACGAGAAAAAAATAATAAGCATCAGAAAAAGCAAAATATAAATCGTCTCATAAACCATATAATTCAGTGACAGGTGCACTAGAAAATGAGGAACAATAATGGTACAGAGTACGACAGGAACTGCAATTTCCTTGCATTTAATCACCAGATTGTTAAGCAGCGGGATACCACTAATGGTCTTCTTCACTATCGCTGCCAGTAGCATATACAGCAGGCTAAAAGTCAAAGCACCTGCTCCAGCCTGCACATAAATCGAGGTGCCGTCCAGACGCTCCATTATCATATGTGCAGCATAGAGGCATATACTATATTTCCCTTGAGCTGACAGCAGCCGGAATATATTGAACTTTCGCCAGATAAAATCTGCACTGCGCAAATGGCTGACCACATTACTTACTAAAATCCCATAAAGAGCCGGTACCGGTCCATAAGCCAGCAGCAAAATCAGAAAGCCAGCCAGACTGCCGCTGTACTCTTCCCCGCTCAGCAGACGGACCGGGAACAGATCCAGTATGGCAATCAGCAGCAGTAGGGGCAAGATATGAACCAGACTACCGCTGCCTTCCAGTCCTACATACAGCAGACTGGCAATCCCGAGCAGGCTGAGCGGGATCGTATAGACATTTTTCTCTTTCATTTAACGAAAAGTATCCTTGCCCAGAATCTCATCCAGCTGTAGCAACTGGAATACCTCCATCACTTCTGGTTGTGTCTGCTCAATCCATACCTGGCGTTCCTGCTCTTGCAGATCTTGCACCAGCTTGATCAACAGTCCAATACCCGATGAATCTACAAACTGTACAGCTCCCAGATTTAGGATAACGCTGGATGCTTCTGCGAGTTCCGGTTCCAGCTGTTCCTCAAAAGTATCTCCGGCATCAATATCAATATCCCCTTCACAATAGACGGTGATCTGCTGCCCGGTTAATTCGAGACGATACGTAAACATGCTATTCCCTCCCTTTCCATACGATCTGATCATTACTATTCAGCCAAATCTCCAGATGCTCTACATCTTCCATACACTGATGAATCCGTTCCCCGATCTGAATTGTTGTTCCTGCCAATATCCGAGCCGCTTTGATTCGTGCTTTGGCATCCACATGAAGCTTTGTCGTTCCTGTACCCGGAGAGCCAACTTCCTGCAGAACCATGCCCTCTGCTGCAAAATAAGTTCCCCCTCGCAGCGTTCCGGTTGATTCGAGTGTACCTTCACAATGCAAATGGGCATTATAGGCACCTTTTTCCACAATTACATCTCCGCCGCAGCGAACTGTACTGTTCTGAACAAAATGCAGTCTGGCAAAGTTACGCTCTACTACCGGAGCAGAAGCCAGAGTGTATAGATAGTTGGTACGCCGAATAAAGCTCTCCAGATCTTCTGCTGTACGGAATGTACTATTCTCTTTATTCATAAACCCATTGCGAATTTCCTGAAAATATCGGGTCCATTCTTCTTTTAATGCCGATTGATACTGCTCTTCCAGCCGAAGCAGACGTTCCAGCTGCTCCATCATCCATTTGAAACGTCCCTGAAATAGAACCTGGAACAATGGTGCCAGTCCAGTCTGATCCAAGTCATTGATTTTGAAGGCAGAGGCACTGCTCACTTGGTGAACAGCCTGTTTCATCAGTTCCACCTGCTCGCGTACATAAATTAGCATCGGCGTCATCTGTCCGTAGAACAGCTGCAGCTGTCCCACAATGATACGGCTGCTGAGTACATTCGCATGGACAATCAGTGAATCGCCAGCCATAATCTGAGCCATATTAATATTCCCGCGAACGCGAATATTGCCTTCGGCTTCTACTTCCATCGTATCCTGTACAGCACCACTGATCTCGACATCACCGCGGAAATGAATATTGCCTGACGCCAGATTAACATCTCCGCTATGCATAAGCTTTGGAATCATGGAAAGTTTGACGTAATGTCCCTGCCGGGTCTGGCTGGGCATACCCGATTTGAGTGCGAATGCATCTCGTCCATCTTCGGACAGCTGTACATCTTTGCCTGGTATAATCTGAATGTCATGCACAACAGGTGCCAAAATGAAATTACCGTAAATATCCCTGCCATCTATACCCGGTTGCGACGGTATAATAGTACCAATCCGTTCTCCTTCCAGAATAGAAGGAAACTCTCTGGTCTCCCGGTAATCAATCGTACCGTTCTCCCGCAGCTTTGGCTGCACTTTGCGGGCAGCTGCATCAGTCTGAAGCTCAAATATGCCATCTTGTCCATGTATAACAGGTTGTCCAGATGCAATAACAAATCGACCGGCTTTCTCCGCACGACATGCCAATTCGATCATGGAAGAATCCATGCCGAAGATAATTTCTTTGGCACGCAGCTGCTGATATATCTCTTGCGGATCAATAGCAGCCGGTTTCTTGTTCTGGGCAACACGCAGCATAAGCCGGGGATTGGGTTCTGTATCCATTAACGTACGTGTAATATGATAACCTGGCTCGATCTGCAGAGAAGCTTTCATTCCGTCATTATCGATATCCAACTGCCATGTGGAATCTTTGGATTCACCTGCAAGCCGGATATCGATAACATCTTCGCCGCTTACTGCGGCCGATTGACCAGCTAGTAGTGCTGTCCCATTGATCAATATATCTCCACTTTTAAATGCATCAATCATGGGCAGGCTGGCTCCGTCTGGAATATGCATGGCAATCTGTCCCTCTGCGATCCATATCTTGCCCTCGTCTGCTATTGGAGTGGGTCCAAGAGAATCATGACCGGACTCTTCCGCTGGTAAAGTAACTACCGCTGTAGATTCGGCTGCTGTACTTTGACCCAGCACTCCTACTGCACGTCTGTCGGTTGAGATTACTGTAGCAGGAGTATTGACAGAAGAATATGGAGCTGCCATTTCTGGTATACCGATAGGAAGAAGGCTGACACGAACTACAGCTGGTCTGGCATTTAACCCGAGGAAGCCACGGCTCTCGTTATCGATGATCTCAATACTCACCTCTTTTTTACTGACTTCCAGCAGTGCCAGTGCCCGTTCTACTGCCTGTTCTACCGTTTTGCCCTTGGAAATCACACTTCGTTCCATATCCTTCTCCTCCATTCCTGTATTACTCCAGTTCAATCGACAATATGCAAATATCATCATCACGCTGGCGATTCAGACGTTCCAGCTTGCCAACAAAGGCTTCATTATCCAGATAATGCAGACTTTGCGCATACTGCTCCAGCTTCTCAATGCCGGTATGGATAGACAGTCCCGGACGTTCTACCAATCCATCTGTGTAGAGTACAATTCGTGTAGGTGTATCGTATGTGACTGTAACCGTATCCAGTTTCATATCCTGCTTGATACCGATCGGTACGGTAGTACCACTCAGTTTGATAGGAGATCCATCCTGCATCAGCAGTAAGCCTGGTGGATGACCGGCATTGAAATATTCAATTTCCTGTTTGTTTCTATCAATAAATAAGTAAATGGCTGTGAAATAGGCAGTACGCCTGCTTTTGCCAAACAGATGCCGCATCTGGCGATTAAGCTCTGCACATACTTCCCGTGGCTTGCGGTATAGTCCGACAATGCCATCGAGCAGCGAACGGATCGACATGCTGATTAGCGCAGCTGGGATGCCGTGCCCGGAGACATCGATCAACAGCACTCCATATTGGCCGGGATTGAACATTTTCCAGTAAAACATGTCGCCGGATACTTCGGATGACTGCATATACCAGCTGTGGATGTGAATTCCCGGTTCGGTCAGCGGCGGTGTCAGTACACTTCGCTGCAGATGTTTAGCCAGCTGCAAGTCAATCTGTACTTTCTCCTCCCAGGCTTTACGAGCGTCCATTTCTTTTTTGAGCTTTAGTGCGGATTGTACACGGGTTAACAGCTCATAGTCCGGTCCGCCTTTTTCGATAAAATCCATTCCCCCTGCACTGAAGGCTTCACGGAAATGAACACGATCCGCTGTAAGGAAAATGATCGGCAGATCCTGGTAAACAGCCAAACTTTTGATCATTGTGCAGGCTTCGATTCCATCAATATCCGGCATAACAATATCCAGCAGAATCAGGTCAACCGAAGCGGGCTTGCGCGGTGGCTGTCCATTATGAATCCCGAGAATGGTGTAGGCTTCCTGCGCCGAATAGGCCGACTGGATGTCTTCGTATCCTGCTGTCTGAAGTACATTTGTCAGATAAGCGATATTTAACCGGGAATCGTCTACAACCAGTATGCCGCTCATAAGACCGCTCCCTTAAAGTCAGTATATTTATTCATCGTCATAAAGTGGCTGTTATGTAATATAAAGTATAAAAAAGGCTGCAGCAGAATGTGATATTCTGCTGCAGCCTTTTTGTTTTATGAATTTTATAAATCGTATTTTAGAACAGTGAATAATTACACACTCTAGGTATATAATTTCATATTTATTTTTTAATCAATGCCCATACTCCATAAGGATTATAAAATAAATCATCTTTTTCAAAACCTCCATATTCGCTATGCTTGAGTAAGAAATTAGAACAATCTTTATTGATACTAAATGTATCATTAGTATTTAATGCAGGTTTTTCTAAAATAGTGTACAACCCAAAATATTGCATAATAGATTGAACTTCTATTCCCTGCAAATTCAAACGCTTCAGCCATTTCATTATCACAAGTTTCAAAACGTAGTTTATAAAAATCATTATTTTCTTCCGAACAAATACTATCTTCTTTTAATTTATATTTCTTATCCTTTAAGAGGATCTCTTTAATATCTTTAAAATAATTCCATATCCTAGGGAGCAGATGACGATCAATGAAGTTTTCATTCTTTTTCTCTAATTTCCTCATCTAATCTTTTCAAAAATTCGTGGACGGTCATACTAAAACGAGCAGGATTATCTTGTTCTATTGAGTAAAGTATATCTGCAAGTTGAAGTTTAACTTTCTTATCTTGATTCCCAATCAGATCAATCAGTCTAGCTTTATATTCTGAACTATTAAGAATACGTTTTACAAGTATTTCTATCCAATAAACTGAATGTACAGGCATATCAAATAAAAAATTCAGTAAAGATTTTAAATATTCTTCCGCTTCAAAAGATTCTAGAAAGTGTACTAATCCAAACATTACTTCTTCTTCATCTGTATTTTCATCAAAAACTTTAAATAGATTTTTCAATTTAATATTTTGTTCATTATCTAATATTTCTAATAAGTCATCAAACTCTTCACATTCTTCTTGAGTTTTTAATAGTCTTATTTCATACAAACAGTTTATATGAATATCGTTTGCAAAATAAATACCTCCACATAGACAATTAAAATCTGTAGTAATTCTTATATTATTCTACTTACTTATATAAAATGATGTATTTTTTTATTTTTGTATATATTTCAGAAAAAATATTTATTCTCATAAATTTTCTTTGTATTTTTCTCATAGTTGATAGATTTTCTTTAATCTTTATCTTTTAGAATTCCTATTCAGTTTGCATTATAATATTGATTGGATGACATATGCTAAATTCTCATACTGTCGCTACAGAACTGACATCATTTAAATTTTATAAGTATTTATATTTCCCTGATTAGCTAACAGGTCTTTTTAAAACGCTTTTTATCTATATTTTTGAAGATTTTTTAATTCTTCCATATCATTTTATTTCCTCGCTAATTTTATGTTTATTAACATATTTTATTTATAATGTCCGACTCTAACAATTGTTTTATTCAAAAAGGTCAATCACGTCTATTAAGAAACATGATTGACCTTATCTTCCAAACTCATTGAACTATTATTTATTTGAGTATTATAAAATAGTTCTGCTATTCTATTTCTTCTGGCTTTCTAAATAAACAAAGAGTGTCTAATGCTTCGTAAATGTCATCTCCAAATTTAAATAATGAATATCCATTTTTCCCAAAAACTTTTCCTGATTTTGAGATAAACATTATTAAATTACCTCTGTATGCTTCTCCAATTACTACAAGCGGTTCTTTTGCTCGTTCCTCAAATTCCTCAAAGTCTTCTTTTTCATAATAATCCCTCATAACTTCTTCTGGAATAAAATGAAAGGTTTCCAGACTTCCATCTGGATGCTTAAATTTATATTCTACTCCACCAAATAGAGATAGTATATCAACTACCGGATCAAAAATTTGATATCCCATATTTTCTAAAAATTTTAACGTTTCAGTTAATTCAACTTTACTATTTGGATTCCATCCTGCTTGTAGCAGGATATCTCTTGTTTTATCTGATAAATTCCGCATAAACATTCTCCTTAGTCATTGAAAATTCTATTCACGAAAATCATTAATGAAATCAAAAAACGTTTTTTGACAATTTTTACACGAGGCTTTATATTTCCCATTACTATTAACTGTACTTATTAATATGTCTTCTAACTTTGAACCTGCATGCAATAGTTGATTAACCGCTTGAATCTCAACACAGTTTTCAACATGCCAAATCTCGAAACTTTCGTCGTCCTTGTAAGGATTGTTAGGATCGTTTTTGGCCTTCATTCTTGTTTCCTGTGCTATTTTAACTAAATCATCATGCAATTCCATTACACTTGGATTAAATTGTCCTTCTCTAGCTCCATTATAGCCAAATTGTATTTTAATTTCTTTATTGCTTAATGTAGTTATATCAACAGCAGCACTAATTACATCTGGTTTATATTTTCCTCCGCCATGTCCATTTTTATCTACAGGTTTTTTAATTTCATCATTTTTAAGGAAATTAACATGTTCATCTAAGATACAAATTTTATGTACAGCTGGCTTTTTTATGTTCAAAGTTTACTGATTCATTAATTACAAGCTAATTATTTAAAAAAAATAGAGTATGTTTAACTATACTTAAACATACTCTATTTTTAAAATTTATATCTACAAAGTAATTAATTCTAATTATTTTGTAGTAAATTAACAATGTTTCATGCTTTACTCGTTTTATAGATTGTAAAGAGCGCATATTTTTATGAATTTATTAGTAACTTTTAATTTTCCAATTAGTATAAATAGATTATATTTAATTATCCTTTTTACGTATTAATCATCTTTCAAATCCTTCATTAGGAATAAAAATTATAGGTTTTCCTTCAGGATATTGTCCTTCCCATCCACATGCCCATCCACCCGCTTGATAAATTTCAAAGATATATTCATAAAAGCTTTCTTTCTGTCCATTTACCAAACGATTCAAGGCACATTTATACAGATCTGACTGTACTTCTTCATTTATATCCCAGAATTCCATAGGAAAAAATTCTTCATTATAATTCTCTTCGTTCAAAAATATATCGTATAGTTCGTCTTCCATTATCTTCAGATCTTCGTTACGAGATATGATACTTAATATCTTAGAACTTTCATTTGATTTAATATCTTGCCAGAGTACATCTACTGATTCTGAATTTTGAGACCATGCCAGATTTTTCGCTTTTTCAAAATCCTTAATTATCAAACTACTTAACTTGCTTTTATTCTCATTACCAAATAAAAGATTATTATTTATAAAATCAATAACCTCTTGTACTAAAATGGTGTTTTCTCCATATTTCATTTATTTATCCACCTTTCCCATAATTCTTCTGTGGCTCCTCCGCCTCTGTCCCATATTTCCATCCTATCTTCCACTGGTTTCTTCAACATACGTTTTAGTTGTCTTTGATTAGGAATCTTAGATTTGTACAAAGGAAGCCCTTGCTCAACTGCTTTTTTCAATTTCTGTTGTAATTCATAAACTTGATTTTCAAGCACTTCAACACTAGCATTAATATCCATTTTATCAAGTTGTTTCTTTACTACTCTATTGTAGATACTATGGTATCCAGTGTGTCTACTCATAGGACTTATTTTCGAAGAAGGAATTGGTAAAAATATGCCGTTAGAAGCATGATTGATCTCCATTCCAATTTTTTCTATTATAGGATGGTTGTATAATTCACCTGGAATAATATGTTGTGCTTGATAACCACTCCAACTATCTGATCTCTTTAATCCCATAGTTTCCAATAAATTTTTGCCTAATTTTGTTGAATCACTAATTTCGATTTCACCTGGAGTACCTGGAATCAGCCTCTGTTTTTCCTTTACAGAAAGACTAGTTCCTTCAGCTTGCTCCATAACTTTAAGATAATTTTTTTGTACTTCTGTTTTTGGTATTTCTACATTTTTTACATTAGCAGATTCATTTAATCTTATGGGTAAACCCTCAGCAGTCATCATCTGAGGACTCATCATATTATCTAATTCGCTTTTTATCTTCTGACTCAGTTTACTTCCTGTTTCACTGAGTTTTTTCAATGAATTTTGGAAAGCCTCTACAGAAGCCTTAGCTCCATTTTTAATAAAGGTGGGAGTCTTTTTAGCTCCAGTAACAATTGCATTTCCTAGCGCCTTGCCTGCTTTGGAATTAACAACGCCCACAGTCGCTACACCGAGTCCTGCACTCATTCCGACCGACTTCCAGTCAATTTCGGAGAACTTTTTCCCTTGCATCATCTGACTGGCGATATCGGATACAGCATTTTCAGCACCGCCTAGGGCCATTTTACCAGCGATCGATCCTCCAACCCCGAGTGGGCCAAATATCGCTCCGGTGACGGCTCCAATCAACGACTCCCGCAGAGCGGTCTTCGCATATTCCCCGAAGTCGCTCACTTCCCCTCGAGCGATATCGGAAGCGGCCTGAACACCCACTGCAATTCCGCCTGCAGCCATAGCTCCAACGGCTACCGCTCCTACAATTACCGGTCCAGCTCCCAGCGTCGCTACAGTAAATGCCGCCAGCGCAGCCACACCTACCACAATGGCCAGTCCACCCAGCACGTTGCGACCGAGCTTACCCCAGTCAAACGGCTTTGGTGGATCAGGTGGTGGGGGTGGTGTACCTTTTTGCGGTTCATCCTGATAGGCTGCATAAGCTGTCCGGTCGCTACCATCCGCCCAGACCTTTTCGCCGAGCAGATGATATTCCCCTTCTATAGCAATGCCCGATGTGCCTCCTGTTTTGTAGGCCATGATTTGCTCACCGGCCTGGATGATTACTTTCTTTTTGCTGAACAGCACAATATCTTCTTTACCCGTTATGGTCAGCTTTTTGGGACTACGGATCGTGACACCTACGCCGTCTTCCAGACTGATAGCCATCGTGCCTGCCGGATTCCCATGGACATGCACATGATCAGGGGCCATTTTCAGTTCGCTGCCATGTTCACTACCATAATACCGGATATTGGGGTCGCTTGTCTTGGGCGCACTCGCTCCATTGGTACGCACTGAGCCAATGATCTGCGCCCTGGTTCCGGTACCATCCGGATGGTACAGACTGGCTTTAGTACCAACCTGTGGCATGCTGTACATCGGGCCGCCCGTTGGCGGTGCGAACGGGTACCAGTGCGGATCGGCTTTGCCGTCGTCTTTATCTACATCGAGTTTGAGTTTCACTTCTTCACCGCGTACGGCGAGTACGGTTCCTTCCAGCGATACGCCGATTGCTTTAGGATTGGTGATCAGGAGGCTACGGACACCCGGTTCACGGGAAAGTACATAGTTGAACAGCAGCTGGCCTTTATCCATAATGGCATGGACTTCGCGTACCACCAGCTTTTTATCTCGAAAGGTTACCCGATCTCCAATCGCAAATGGCTCGATATGCTGCAGCTCATAGCGAAAGAAATCCGTATCATGCAGGCCGGCTTCCGAACCGCCTGCCTGCTGATAGGCTTTGAGATCTTTGCGTGCTGTATAAGGGACGTCATCCGGTACAGTCACAGTTTTACCTTCCGGCAGCCCAAAATGCAGCCTAGGCTTTACAGATTCCAGCATATCACAGACCACAACAGTCTGTAACCGACTGGCCAGACGCTTGGTTAACGCCCAGTCCGTCTCTTCATATTGCAGGATTGCTTCGCCTGTTTCCTGATCGCTTCCTTTATGAAAAGCAATTGAACTGCCCGGATAATCCGTATTGATTTTGCTGATTAATTCTTCATACGTCTGTGTCTGTTCCGGGAACGTACGCTTGCGTTTCTGGATATCCCATAGTGAGGAAGCGCTAATGCCCTCAATGACAATCTCATGCCTGTTATTCTGACGAATCGCTTCTACTTTGTTAACCAGACCGCGGAACAGCGGCTGTTCGGCTCCAAAGGAACCATATGTAACTTCGATTTGATCCTGTACCGAAGCGGCAAGCGGCATTTGCATCTGAATGTCTTCGTCCATCCAGCCGGTCAACTGCAGCTTGGCATGTTCTCCAGGCTTCCATTCGATCTCAAGCCCATGAATGTGTTGAAGCGGATACGGACATTTTACTTTGAGCTGGTCGTAGCCAATGACTTCCGGACTGCCGATTCCCAGTGCATCCATAATCGTCTCTATCATCTCGGTTCCTCTCATCATTCCTGTCCACTCGTTTCGAATTTGATGCTTCCCTTGTACATGCATAAATGGCAGGAAGATGTTGTTAGCGCAGGCTTGCCCTCGACCCGTGTCTTTTCCTTGGTCATCATCCATGGCTGGCACAATTGCGGCAGACATGGCTTGCCCTGCACCTGCCCGCCGCCTTCAGCTACCAAATATATTGTCTCCGAACTGGGATTAAGTGAGCTGCTGCATACGCCAAAGCTGGCTACATTTTCGGGTTTATAATCATCTTCATTCATCATCGGCTGAGTTTTGACAAAAGATCCGTGACTGGCCGGCAGGTTGATCTTGCGCGGATGGGATCCATAACTGCAACGCATGGACGCACCGCGGACAACATAGTATTCATCTGCCACGTAATTTCCCTCCTTTACTGCAAATCCTGTTTCAGATTAGTGTAGTTGGTTCAATAAACCGAAGGTATGTCTTTATTTGATGGGTAGGCTGTTCCTGCTTTCTGTATACGATTGGGTGTGGAATCCTTATTTCTAGAGTGTTACCGATACTGGGCAGCATGAACAGCAAGACGCTCTAGGCGTATGCCCGTCATATCGCGACGCAGCATGCTCTCTGCCATATCCAGTCGAACCACAATTTCGGGACGGGCACTGCCCGCAATACGGAATATCCGGCGCTGCTGCAGTTTGGCTTCGTCCAGCACAATTTGTTTGAGCATACTATGATCCTGATTCCACTCACTGTCTGGATGCAGCACATCCGCTACAGTTGGAAAAGGAATATAATACGGCAACTGCAGCATCCGCTCCCGATCGAGCAGTACCGTTATGCGAAAAGCCATTGCCGGATCATACATCGCCCAAAGCTTCATCATTCGCTCGGATAGCAGAGGTACCGCTTCTTCCATATAATCGAGAAATTCCGTATCTTCCCCGGAACGCATATATAATCCGAGCGGCTCCCTGATATCATCCGGCTGCAGATGCGGGAGCTTCCATACCGGAATCTGCTGGGTAATCGGCTCAAGCCGCGGAATATCGGTATAACGCATATCCTGCTTCAGGAGAAAATAGTCCATTGCTCTGCTGCCTCCTTTTGCTCTGCTGATGCCTGACGATCAGGAGATTCCGCAGAATTCTCCAGCTGACAGAGCAGCTCGCTCTCGTCCCGGAACTCCCCGGCCAGAATAGTACAGCCAGCTGCTTTGCTCAGTTTGGTCCAATCGGGATGTTCCACCCAGACCGGCATCATCGATTTGATAAATTCCACAGTCAGCGTATGATATTTCACCGCTTCGATCTGCTGTATTTTCTCGATATCCATTACTGTAATCCGGCGGCCATACGGACGACGAAGCTCATCCAGTTGCTTCATCCGGTCAAATAATGGTCGGAACGTGAAAGCGGCATCCCAGTGTACAGTACATTCGACGGGGTCAAGAAACCAGCGTTCATCATAACAATCGATTCGGTAAGTGGGCTGGTTGTTCATAATGGCAGTGCGTAATAGTGAAATATACATATAGCGAATAGGACCTTTTTGTCCGGTAGACTGTAGTTCCTGGGCACGCTGGCATGCTTCGTGCAGCGAGTCAATCAGGCTTTGCTCAATATCCTCTTTGTCGTCTTCGTAATTTTTCTCGATGATGTGCAGATCGCCGAGCCAGCCTTCCAGCACATGCTCCTGCAGGAATTCATCCAGCGCGCTGTCACGATCCGGCAGCCTCATTCGATATTCACCTTGCCCCCGGTCAATTTCACATCGTCCTTGATATTGACGGTAGCTCCAGCCTGAATGAAATCAACGCCCTCTTGACCTTCGATGGTAATCTTGGTTTTGCCGGTAATCTGGATATCCTCGTCTGCAGTCATGATGATCTTTTTGTTGCTGTTGATTTCTATACCACCTTCGTCCGTCAGACGGATCAGCAGCTGTCCATTGGCGATAATCTCTACCGCACCCGGCTTGAAGACGACCTGTTTGCCATATTTGGTGCTGATGCTTTTGATCGCCGGATCGCTGCGTTTGACCGGATCAGACGATTTCAGATCCACCGAACTTGCCACAAAAGCATTCTTCTCACGTTCATCGGGGAAATACAGACGAATCTGGTCGCCTGCTTCCGGCATCGCATACCAACCGCTGCCGTCTGGAGAAGAATAGACGGTAGAGTATGCGAACCACTTGGCGCCACTCTCGTCCGAACCTTGGTCGATATCCAATTTGATTTTCACCTGGTCTTTCATAATCTCGGTGACTTTACCGAACAACGAAGCACCTGACAATTCATGTGCCCATATCGTACGCAAGCGGAAGCTCGGACGATCACGCAGAACATAGCGTCCAACCAGAAGCTCACCTTCGGTTACAATCTCGGCGGATGCGATGTATAGCGTCTTGTCCTGAAAGCGAACCGGACTGCCCAATTCCAGCAATTCATAGCTGTTCACTTCGTAGCTGATACTGGATTCTTCCCGATCGTCAGGAATACCGTTGTTGGCTTTGAGCTTATGCTCCATCAGATCTTTTTTGACGGTATAATTATGCTCATTCAGCAGAATCGGAGAATTCCCCTCCGGTACACCCACCATCAGCTTCATTCCCGCCTGAGTAGATGTAGGAATCAGCGGTGCATTCAATCTGGAAGCAAGCCGCTTAGCAAATACCCAATCGGTCTCGTTATATTGCACAAACAGTTCTTCCAGATACTTGCCATGGGAAGCTTCGTCCCGGATCTCTGCCTGGGGATAGCTGCTCGCCAGGTGATTAAATAGATCCCGGTAGGCCTCCTCGATCTTCTGAAAAGAGCGCTGCTTTTTCTTGATATCCATCAGGAAAGTCATGCTCTGCGCTTCGATATGGAGTTCACGCACGTCGTTAATTGCTTTTACCGAAATATCAGTGACTACGCCCTGGAATAACAGAATCTCCTCATACGGATTGCTGATAAATACACGGATTCTTTCATCTTCATCTGCGCGTTCTACATACTGGTCCATCAGTTCTTCCGGCACAATTCCCTGAAGCGTGAAGGTCACATGTTCATTGAGTTTTTTGACGATACCTAGTTTGAGAACACGTTCGAATTGATACGGTTCAATACGGATATCTGCCTTGGTGAAGATCGTCGGCAGCAGAGGACGGCCGGCTAAGATATCCGACATGGATTGCGTACGGGTAGATGCAAAAGTCATTCGTATTATTCTCCTTTCAAGGAACCGGTCTGAATAGTATGTATCATCTGCAGCACAAGATCACGCCACTGTTGGTAACTCTTGTATGGACAGGTAAAGCCTCCAATAATCGTCTCCCCATTTAACTCCAGGAAAAATTGTAGCCGATAAGCAGGCTGATCCAGTGCAGGGCTTTTGAAATCGAAATAGCCGATCGTTTTGCCATGAACGCTGATAATCTTCTCATCATAAAATACGTTGGTCGGCTGCATGTTTTTGATCATTTGCTTCATGCCGGCTGTAAGCTCCTGTACCCAGCTGTCTTGCAGTGGCTGATCCACATGCTGCAGGGTAATATCTACTTCGCCTCTGGCATTGGTGAGAATAACTGCCGGACGATCCTCGTATGGATATTTGACCCGCTGCATGTCCCTAGACATCGGCTTGAAGCTGGAAGGAATATGTATATGCAGCTGATCACCAAAAAAGGATCTCTGCTCAAAAGTGTACTCCTGTCCTTCCGCTTCTACCGTCCCTGCAAGGATATCCTTGTTCTTCTGAGCCAGCTCGGCCTGGTTCAGCAGTTCCATAATTTTCTCATCATCGTATTTCATGATGTTCCCCCTTTGTTCGAATTACTGATTAGTAAGTCTAATGAACCATATGGATATTGAATTGTCGTTTATTGTAGGTTAGTAGGGTACAAATTTAATAAGAATTCCATGATGACAATCGAATCATATTCAGTCTCCAAACCGTTGATAACTGCTGTCTGTGCATATGTATTGAAACGCCTATTTACCTGATATATTGTACATTGAGCAGTAGTAACAGCTGGACTTTCTATGATAAATAACAAATGTTATCGCTTTATTACAATTCTGGATATACACCAATAAATAGATACAAATTAACCATGGAATTGATCTCTATTTTACCATGTTTTAGGATAGATCGCAGTCCGCATCCGGTCCTATATTTTGGTTTGCAAAGTGCCTATTAATGAAATACGGATAAACAAATTTCGATATTCATATAACAAAAGCAAGGAACAATTGTCTACGACGACAATGCACCTTGCTTTCTTATTTGCAATGTAGCTATTCAGCAGTTAGCAATTCTACAACTACCAGCCTATAAAATATAACGCTAACTGTCTTTACCGTCTACCAGCCATTGTGCTGCTTCTGCACGAGTAACTGTCTGCTGCGGATTCAAACTTTTCACATAACCAAATACATTACGATAAATTCCATTGGAGTATTCCGCAGCTGCTACTGCGCGAATATAAGGTTCTGGATCAGCATAGTTTGTACCAATGCGATCAAAATCAGGTATAGTAGACGTTCCTGCTTTGACGGTATTCAAATTTAATATTGGATCTTTGATCCGATCTTCATCCTGATACCAGTACCACAACAAAGCCAGTTGTTCACGCGTTAAAGGACGATCCAGCTCAAGTTTGTTATTATCCAGTGGAATAATAGCATCTGCTGCTTTCATCGTCTCAACAATCCCATAATCGGGATCAGTTACGGGAACATCCTGGTAACTCGGATTCGTTGGAGATACAGGATTCATTTTTTTGAAATCAAACTTGTACAGCCAGCGAATAAAATCACGCCGTGTTATGACTTCATTCGGTTGAAATTCGCCCTGATCATTTACCAAAGCTGCTCCTGACTGAAGCAGCCGTATAATCTGTCCCTTTACCGGACTATCTGCAATATCGGTAACCGTTACAGAATCAATTGAAGTCGTATCAACTGCTGGCGTGGATTTACTGTTGTTTTCGGCGATCCGTCCATCCTGTTTCTTCTGCGCCTCGTTGACTTCATTATTTTCTATAATCCAATGAGCAGCTTGGGCACGGGTTACTGACGCCTGCGGCTGTAATTCTTTTCCTTTTGGAAAAATATCAAAGTAAATATCATGTGTTCCATTCAAATAAAAATTCATGGAAGTCACATAAGGTTCGCCTACCTGATCACGATCAGAATAGGGCCTTAATCCATAGGTTCGGGCCGTCTTTTTATTTAATACAGGATCAATGATCAGATATTCTGGCGTGTACCATCCCCATAACAAAGTAAGTTCCTGTCGGGTAAGATCTTTGTCCATCTGCATCGACCCATCAGGAAACCCTGTAATTACGCCAGCTGCCTTCATTCCTTCAATCAAGCCATAATTGGAGTTATCCGGTGTAAGATCGTTGAAACTTGGCGTCTCTGCGTTATGTGGTTTGATATGCTTGTTGTTATAGTTGTACATCCAATTAATAAACTCTGCCCGTGTAATAGGCTGCTCGGGTCTGAATTGTCCTTGTTGATCCAGTTGTGCGGCACCAGCTTGTAGAAGCTTTTGAATGTACTCTTTTTCAGCTGATTGTGCAATATCTGTCGGCTCTTGCTCGGTTTGAGTAGATGTTGTCGGTTCCTTCACATTTACGTATACAGGGACAGGAGCTGCCAGAGGGTCAATCGCTGCTTGTTCACTAGCTACCTCTGCACTTGGAGAAAGATTCGTCTGAGCTGCCTTATCCGTAGAAGATAATTCCGTTTGGCAACCTGTTGTAATCAACCCCATAGCAATAATAATTGGATAAAATCGATGTACTCTCAATGCATTCACATCCTATGTATTGTTTTACTACTTACTCCTAATTGTATGTACTTTGGGTAAATCAGATGATGATACGCATAACTAATTTGTCAATTTATTAGTTGGAAGTAGGTTTTAAATTCTAACAGCTATAAAAAGTAAAGTCTATAGCTCGTACAGTTTATTGAGAATTTTGGTGGGCTCACTTAATAATACAAAACAATATAAATTTATATGACTTCAATATATCCATAATGCTTATACATAAAGAAGGAGCAGACTATAGCTGCTCCTTTTTCACCATTTTTATATTCATAATTCATCATGCTTTTATGTTCATTTTTTTTGATAATGATAATCTAATTCCCTTTCTTCACCAAAGCTTCCCGCAATGCCTCTACGGTAGTCAGCGGCTCATGACAGACAAACCCTTCGCAAATATAAGCAGTCGCACCACCCTGCATGCTCATATCTGCCAGATGTGGCAGCAGTTCACGGGTAGCGGCACCATCTTCACCTGCATTGTTCAGCAGCAGTGTGGCAAACGGACGATATGCTTTTTGCGTTTCGGCTACCATTTCCTGATAGGACATGTCTTCGATCTTACCAGCCAATACAATCTCTTCCGTACCCTGCAGCAGCTGCATACCTGCCAGCAGCATCATGGAATAGCCTGGTGGATACTGTTTGACTGTTCCGGCAAATGCATCGACAGTACGCGCTGCATATTCACGCAGTTCTTCATCTTGAGTTACAGCCGCCAGACGGGCTAACGACCAGGCTGCGACCGAGTTGCCGGACGGCATGGCGCCGTCATAGGTTTCTTTGGTACGGGTCAGTAGCTGTTCATTGTCTGTTCCGGTAAAGTAGAAACCGCCATTCTCGCTATCCCAGAACAGCTGAATCAGCTGATCTTTTAATACCAGCGCACGTTCCAGCTGCACCGTCTGGCCTGTCGCTTCATACAATTCCTGCAGTCCCCAGATCAGATAGGCATAATCATCCAGATACGCCGGATAAGCGGCATGTCCATCCCGGTAGCGGGCGAGCAGTCGTCCATCTTCGCGGCGCATATGATTCCAGATAAACTCCGCTGCACGCACAGCTGCCTGTGCATATTCGGGCTTCTGCAGACGCTTGCTGCCGCGGGCGAGAGCAGCGATCATCATACCATTCCATGAGATGAGTACCTTGTCATCCTTGGAAGGGTGAATGCGCTGTTCCCGATATTCAAATAGCTTCTGACGTGCTTCTTCCAGATCGGTCTGCAGAGCCAGTACATTCAGATCACGCTGTTCGGCGATCTCGGCAGCAGTAAAAGGAATCAGATTCGGAATACTCATGCCTTCAAAATTGCCTTCCGGCGTAATATCGTAGATATTGCAATACTTGTGCATCTCCTCAAGACCCAGTACTTCCTCGATCTCTTCACGGTCAAATACATAGAATTTGCCTTCTTCCCCTTCGGAGTCAGCATCCTCTGCACAATAGAAAGCACCTTCCGGAGAAGTCATATCACGCAGTACATACGTAAATACCGATTCGGCGATCTGGGCATACTGCCGCTCATTGGTCAGCTGGTACGCATCCAGATACGTAATCGCCAGCAGCGCATTATCATACAGCATTTTCTCAAAATGCGGCACCAGCCACTTCTCGTCTGTCGAATATCGGGAAAATCCAAATCCAATATGGTCATAAATCCCGCCACGGTACATGCTGTCGAGGGTATGTTTCACCATTTCCAGTGCTTGCGGCTCCTGATATGTCTGGTAATAGGCGCTAAGGAACATTAGATTGTGGGGTGTCGGAAATTTGGGTGCTGCACCGAAGCCGCCATATACTTCATCAAAGGAACTGACGAATGACTTGTACCCCCGATGAATGATTTCTTCGCCAAACTCCCCATGCTGGGTCTCATTTGCATACATCATCATTCGCTCGACGATATCATTGCTTGCCTGCAGAACACGGTCGCGGTCTCCGCTCCATTTCTCACGAATCTGGTTGAGCATATCCATCACACCAACCCGGCCGTAACGTGTCGTTTTCGGAAAATAAGTCCCGGCAAAAAAAGGCTTCTGTTCCGGAGTAAGCATGACGGTCAGCGGCCAGCCGCCCTGTCCGGTCAATGCCTGACAGTAAGCCATATACAGATTGTCGATATCCGGTCGCTCCTCGCGGTCAACCTTGATTGGAACAAAGTATTCATTTAAGAGCGCAGCTACTTCTTCATCTTCAAAGCTCTCGCGCTCCATGACGTGACACCAATGGCATGTAGATGTATATCTCCACTAGGAATAACCTACAGACAGAAATACCGGCTTGCCTTCCCGTTTGGCTTTGGTAAAGGCTTCAGTGCCCCATGCCATCCAGTTAACCGGATTGTGAGCATGCTGCAGGAGATAAGGAGATTTTTCGTGAATCAGGCTATTTGTATGTTTGTGACTTCCTTCGATGAATTCGCGCATGATTAATTCCTCCTCGGGTTTGTTATTGATAATATAACCGAATATGTATGGAAAGAAAAAACTTTCACGTATTAATAAATAGTCTCGGTAAATACAAGAGAATCATATACAAAAAGGAGAACTATCTTTTTATAGATAGTTCTCCTTCTAATTTAATTCTGATAAAACTCTATTCTAATGATCCAAGAAGACCAATTGAATCAGGAACAATACTGCGAAAATATAAAAGATTGGATGAACTTCTTTGCCTTTGCCGCGAAGTAGCTTGAGCACCGGATAGAAAATAAATCCGAAACCGATACCTGTCGCAATACTGTGCGTCAGTGGTACCAGAATAATAATCAGGAAAGCAGGAAAAGCTTCTTCAAGTTCTTTCCAGTCGATCTTGCTGATCGCACTAATCATAAAGAAACCTACAATGATCAATGCCGGTGAAGTGATCGCCGGAATCCCGGAAATGACACTTACAATCGGGGAGAAAAACAACGTCAGCGCCAGCAGTACACTCACTACTACTGCTGTCAGTCCAGTTCTTCCTCCTGCCGCTACGCCTGTACTGGACTCGATATACGCTGAGGTTGGACTCGTACCGAGCAAAGAACCCACCGTTGTTCCGACTGCATCTGCAAGCAGCGCGCCACGGGAGCGCGGGAACTTGCCATCTTTGTTAAGCAAGCCTGCCTGCTCTGCTACACCGAGCATCGTTCCTGTGGTATCAAACAAAGTGATCAACAGGAAGGTAAAGATAATGGTATACAGTCCGCTTGAGAATACCCCGGACAGATCCAGCTGGAATGCGGTTGTTGCCAGACCATGCGGCATGGACACGATTGATGACGGCATTTGGAATAGTCCAAGTATCCATGCCAGAATCGCTGTAATCACCATACCGATAAACAGATAGCCTTTGACATTATACGCCATCAGCACAACAGTGATCAGCAATCCAATAATCGTCAGATACGTCATTGGTGATGCCAAATTACCGATGGTAATCAGGTTGGATTCGGAAGCAATAATAATACCTGAGTTCTGCAATCCTACCGTGGTAATAAAAAGTCCAATCCCTGCTGTAATCGCATGCTTCAGACTGGCTGGAATGGCATCCAGCAGCATATACCGGAAAGACGTAATTGATAAAATAACAAACAAAATACCTGCAATAAATACCGCACCCAGCGCAACCTGCCAGGATGCTCCATATCCACTGACCACACTATAGGCAAAAAATGCATTCAGTCCCATTCCCGGTGCCAGTACGATCGGATAGTTGGACCATAACCCCATGATCAGTGTCGCTACAATACTGGCTAGAATAGTAGCAATAAATACGCCATTAAAGTCCATCCCCGTACTGCTCAGAATCCCCGGGTTTACGATAACAATATACACCATCGTAAAAAAGGTAGTCAGTCCTGCGATGATCTCTGTTGAAACGGTCGTTCCTCTTTCTTTGAGCTTGAACCAGTTATCCATGTAAAGCCAGCCTCCACGCCATTGGTTATTCATCAAAGCTTAAAAATCCTGATTTTTCCACAAGACCGCGTTCGTACATGGGTGTATTGGTAACAGGATTTCGAAATGTAATGTATGAATAAAATTAAGGCATTTATTATTTTGTAACCTGATGTCCCTTTCGAATATTAATGAATCCGGAAGCTAATGTCAATGATTTTTCGTGTTTTTCATCTTTATTCACGAACTATTTATTATATTCACCCATAATTCATTCGTCTTTTGAAAATCTCTGAACAAATATCTTCTGAATTTTTACAAAGTATTTTTTTCGGGTATTTTCATATTCTTTCCCTAACGATATGAAATGATTCTACATTTTCGTTATTTTTTAATGTGAATTCTTATGAAGCTGTCTAGATTTCACATTTTCTGTTTTACGCTGCTGTTTCTACTATCTTTACTGTCTATATATACATACGATATTTTTGGATTTAATATCCCAGCCAGAAAGCTTAGACTTACTATTGTCAGATAATTATGATTTTATTCTTTTTACAGATACCTATCCCAATCCAAACTCCATATCTATAATAAAAATAAACCATACTATTATCATCAGATATTATCAGTAAATATCATGAAGTAAGAAGAATTTATTTATTACACTACCGATCTCATTTCATTCACAGCTCATTTCCTGAATGGTTTACAAACTGACTATAGTCAGATAGAATGCATATATGAATAATGCTGGAACAGCAATGAAGGGAAGAATAAATATGAAATCAACACACATGGGGACACTCCGATTATGGAGTGTATCGTTTATTCTGATTATGACAGCCAATGCTCTGTTGTTCATGATCTTTGAAATGATGCTGCCGACCCTGCCTTTATTTGTATCCAAATTGGGAGGCGGAGCTTCACAGGTCGGACTGGTGACGGGTATCTTTATGGTCTCTGCCATTCTGATTCGCCCATTCGCAGCACGACTGGCAACGAAAATCGATAAAAAATACCTGCTAATGATCGGTTTGGCTATCTGTACTCTGATGACCGGAGCATACTACCTGTCTACCAGCGTTGGCATGCTGCTGATCTTTCGACTTCTGCATGGCGCTGGATTTGGTCTGGCTACTACGTATTTTGCTACACTCGCTGCCGAGAATATTCCCAAAGAACGTCGCGGAGAAGGCATGGGTTACTTTGGTGTAGGCGAGACGGTCGCTGTCTCGGTTGGACCACTGATCGGGATGAGCATTCTGCTGCGTTATGATTTTCATTATCTGTTCTTTGGTGGCGCATCTATCCTGCTGCTGGCACTGGTCATGACATTTTTCATTTCCCGTAAAAAACATACTGGAACAGAAGCTGCGCTGCATGCAGGCACTTCTATCAAATGGATCGAACGGAAAGTTCTGTTCCCTTCGCTGCTGATTCTGCTTATCGGCATTGCAGCGGGTTCGATCATGTCCTTTATCGCTCTATACGCTGCAGAAAAAGGATTCCATACAGTCGCCTGGTTTTTCTTTATCGTCGCTGCAGCAAGTTTTCTGGTAAGGCTCGTATCGGGTCGTTTGTTTGACCGACTTGGACCGGGTTCGGTATTGGTTCCATCTGCCTTCCTGATTATTGCAGGAATCTGGATACTGACTTTGTCCAACAGTGAAACCGTATTTCTGTTATCGGCGGCGTTGTATGGTTTAGGCTTTGGAGCCGTATTCCCGGCGATCCAGACCTGGTGTGTCAATCTGGTAGAAGAACATGAGCATGAGAATGCGATGGCTTCTTTCTTTAACTTTTTCGATCTGGGCATTGGCGGAGGTGCTGTCATTCTGGGTATGCTTGCTTCGGCATTTTCATACAAATTGGTGTATGATATAGCTATCGTCGTTATGGTCGCCTACCTGCTAATGTATGCAGGATATGCCATTCATACCGGGAAAAAGAAGGCTGAGGCTATCCAAAAAGCTTAGCCTCGCAGTCGGAGGTCTATTCGTGAGTAGAAAAGCAATCAAAGATGCGGCGATTGCGTTGTTCAACCGTTATGGTTATGAAGGCACCAAAATGGTACAAATCGCCGAAGAAGCCGGTATTCGCAAGCAATCTCTCTCCTATCATTTTACGAGTAAAAAAGAGATGCTAATGGAGTTATACGAAGAGATTGTCGAGGAAGAAATTAATTTTGTTCGCGATTATTTTGACAAGAATGTACATATAGCCTGGGAAGAACGGCTGCATGGATTTCTTATCGAACACAAAAATCGTTTCTTGACCAGCCCCAATGTGCACTTGATGTTCGTCTTCTCCTTTACTACACCTATTGAAGTTCATGATTTTGTACTGACCCAGTATCGCCGCTATCTGGCTGTACTGAAAACAGAATTAATCACACTATTTGCTGAAGCAAAAGTCGGCAATTTGCCACCCGAAGAATGTATGATCGCCTGCATCCCAATGCTGGATGGACTTGATGTACAGCTGGTGTATGAAACCCGTCAGGCTTATGAGCAGACACTGGCGATTGTATGGAAAGTATTTCTGAATGGTATTGGGCATACAGCCCGCAGTTAAATAAGGTGAAAAAAAGCCCGCAACTTCTCCAATCGTTGGAGAGAAATTGCGGGCTTTCTGTAAGGATTCATTATTGTCTATTTAGTAAGTTCTGTAGAGTGCTTTGCAGTATTTAGAGTAGCATAGAAGATGCAGATTAAGTCTCACCGTTACATAAGACACATCCAAAACAGGACAAGTATACTTCATGTTTGTCACATTTGGGATATCCTTCAGAAATAGTGTGACTGCTATCATCTTCCTCCATTGTACGCCAATATTTATAATGATTCGTGTCGATATCGTCTTTGCCAAATAACAATATCAGTTCTCGGAATGCAGTTAATGCATAACGAATATCTTTATCTATTGGCGTATAACTTAACCTCTCCCAGCCTGCTCCTTGCAGCGCCTGTTCGATCATCCGCAGCATAAAAAATTTATTTTCTTTAAAATGGTTCGGTTCCCATGGCATTTCATCCAGACTAAAGCTCACTGTTCCATTACCTATTGCATACTGATCATGCTGAGCCAACCATATGACGAATTCTTTCTCCCGATCCGTCTCTGCCAACAAGGAACCACTGAGTACGAGAGTATCGATAAATATCCGTGTTAACACATTGCTCATATCAAGTTCCGGCTGATCGATTCGATTATGGCTGGTCAGATAAACGGTATTCGCCAACAAAATGCCTCCTACTGATAGATTGAAAGAGTTATTAACCTTCTCGGCAAACGCATTTATTTTTTTTGCATACATAGATCATCTGTTCACTGGTCGGACAAAGTGGTGTCTTCCGCCAATCTTCGTAACAATTCACGACTTCAAACCCATGACTACGGAGCATCCGCTTCATCTCCTGCGGATAGACATAACGCAGGTAGATATGAGTAGTTCGTTCATCGGCACTATGATCTATAGTTTCTCTGAATCGCCGGATGGTCTGATAATGTTGAATCTGCTCCAGTGGATCATACTGGCTGATCGTATACACGTCTACTTGTTGCCCGGTAATTGTATCTTTATAACTACGCCAGTATTCTTCTGTCTCGGGTTGAAGCAGTTCTTCTGCCGAAGGAAATCGTGTATTAAATACAAACCATCCGCCGGGATTCAGATGATGATTTACCGAGTGAAGCAGTCCATCCTGCTCTTCGTTCGTCAGAAAATGCTGAAAAGAATTCCCTACTGTGAAAATGAAATCACTGCGCTGATCCAGTTGAAAGGAAGTACAGTCCTGCTCCAGCCACTGTATACTATGATGATGATTTTTTAACAAAACAGCAGACTTGGCTTTGGCCTGATCCAGCATGCCTTGATGAATATCGATCCCGATCATCGGATAACCTGCCCGTGCAAGCGGAATTGTAGCACGTCCTGTGCCGCAGGCCAGATCGATGATTGGTCCCTGTACCTGTTCTGCCAGCTGCCGAAGAAAAGCAATATCTTCGGTATAACTGCCATTTTCTTCGTCATATAATTGAGGTTGATCATATTCTTCACTGTTGTAGTACGTTGAGTGCATTATTTCTTCTCCCTATGGTTCCTGTTTATCGGTTTTCTGGCATATGATAAACATCTTCGCCATTTCGTAAATAATAGACAATATCGTCGATGATCTTCTCTGCATGAACCTGACTATATTTGCCGTACACTTGTCCATTGATTCGCACAATACATGGAGAATGCGAGATATCTACTGTCGCTTCCTTCAACTCAACAAGAGATAACTTGTCTTGTGAACAAATAAACATTTCCAATCCCTCCTAGCACCTATTCTTCCTTAACTTGGTATAATTATCATTATAAGTTATATATATTAAAATAATATATGATTTTATTAATAAATTTATACATACGTTAAAACTATTCTTCTGAATGATGAGATTGTACGCGGATAACTACATTTCCCTTTTTATGTCCTTGTTCTACATACCGATGTGCTTCGGGAATCTCATCCAGCGTATAAAAGCGATCAATAACCGGCCAGATCTCACCTGCTTCAGCTCTCTCACGAATATATATCAGATCTTCTCTCGTAGTACGAATCATTCCCTGTCCATCAACAGTAATATAAGTTCCGCCCGGAACCAATACTTTGAGCGCCTGCTTTTCTGGAAGTTTCCCTACTGCATCGAAGACCACATCATATCGCTTGAGCTGCTCGCGAAACGAAGGCTGAGTGTAATCAAGTACCTCTGAAGCCCCCATCTCACGTACAAGAGATACATGATCCGGACCGCATACACCTGTTACGACCGCTCCATAATGGACAGCCAGCTGGACCGAAGTGGTCCCTACTGCGCCTGATGCTCCATAGATTAATACACGCTGACCGGGCTGAATACGCGCGCGGCGCAAAAAGCACAAAGCGGATGTACCACTGTATGGTAACGCCGCCGCCTGCTCATAGTCCATACCGGCAGGCATATGTGTAATCTGCGCATGTTCAGGCAGACGTATGTACTCGGCATGAGCGCTGAAACGCATACCTGTAAGTGCGAACACGCGATCACCCCGCTGAAACTGTGTAACTTCACTGCCGCAGTTGACAACTTCACCAGCGAATTCGACGCCAAGTACCGGATTTCTCGGTCTTCGCACCCCCAGTACCAATCGCATCGGAATCCAGAGCAGAGGGGGACTTTGAAACTTGCGTACTCGTATATCGCCTGCTGATACCGTCGTCGCATGAATTCGGATAATCAAATCCTTTTTACCGGGAACCGGAGTATCCAGATTCGCCATTTGCAGAAAATCGGCTGAACCGTACCGGGTACATATTACTGCTCGCATGATTGACCTCCCTTGCTCTTTTTATTTTGATAAAAGTATCGGTTTGGATGGTACAATATTCAGACAACCCGATGATAAACGATTCTCATTTCATTACATAAAGGAGTAACTCATGGACCCCAAACTGTTAAAAGTACTCAAAAAGCTATACAACTATTCCAACTATACGTATGATGCAGATCGCAAGGTCAGTATTTACCAGACCGATACACTTCTCCCGGCAGAGCAGGAACTGCTGAACCAGCACCAATGGAAAGCCAATGAGCTGGACAACTTTACCCATGAGAGTATTCATGAACGGCTCATCACACTACAATCTCATCCCGGTCTATCATGGGAGTCAGTCACTGCTGCATTTCTCGCCGGAGTAGGTGGTAGCTTCCTGCGCGGTATTTCCTCCCTGGAAAGCTATCACCGGATGATTCATGCATATGCCCATCCCTATGAACAGGCAGAACGATTTGTATGCTGTAAAGTATGCGGATTCAATACCTATAGTGGAGGCTGGAAAAATCTATCCTATTTGCGCTATGTTCTTTATCTGGGCAATACCTATGGCAGTGATCCGGTTGGCGCATGGACTGATCTAAATGAACTGACTGTGATTCAGGATCAACAGCCTGTACATCCTTCTGCAGAAGATATTGAAGTATTCCGCAGACTTTTGCAACTACTGGAAGAAGCAGATCCGGAAGAAACACCTGGACAACTGGAAAAAAGGCTTACTTCGCTTAAACTGATCAAAGGAACAAAAGGAATACGACGTGGTATTTTGCAGTCACTCTCTACTATAGGGATTCTGCCCAATGTCATCGTAGAATTATCTCCAGACCACTGGACGAATTGGGAGACTATTTTGGATGGGGAGCTACAGCTAAACAATACCCGTGGACGCTCGGACATGCAGATGCCCTGGGCCGGCTGGCATGGTAAACTGCAAGTCAATCAAGACAGATTGCAGCAGATTTTCGGATACTGGCTGTAGTACCTTAGCAATCCGAAGAGCCGCAATCCTTTTTAACCGGGTACAATATCAGGGTTAGCAGGATTGCGGCTGGATCTGTACGGGTAAGCCGCTATATTATTTGATTATCATTACTGATGATCCGAATGATTTATGTTTCGATAGTGTCTGATAAGATCAGATGCCCGGATCTCTGATTATATCCGGTTCGCTACTTTTTGTGCCTGTTCATCCAGCACATGCGCCGACGTGGCAATCGCATTAAAAGCTTCCATAGCAGTCTGTACCTGCTGCTGTCCATATTCCACACTCTGCTGAACATCGGTAGTACCATTGACTATTTTCTGTACTTCTACACTCATCGAATCCACACTCTGCTTGACCTGAATAATGGAGTCTTCCACCATGGAAGACAGCTTGCGTACTTCCCGGGCAACTACATTGAATCCTCTGCCAAACTCCCCTGCATGAGTCGCTTCGATCGCTGCATTGAGCGCCAGCATATGGGTCTGAGAAGCAATCTTGCGGATCGTCTGTACTACATCCTGAATCTCGTATGCCTGCTCCTGCAGATTACTCAGAGTCGCTGTATTTACACCTGATGATTCGACGATGCGATTCATACTGTGCAGCAGCCCCTCACTGTGCTCAATACCTGCAGCAGAGCGTATATTCAACACCTGTGCTGTTTTTTGCAGTCCATCCACCACTGAAGACAGCTCGGTATGACGGGCGGTAATATCTGTCGCCACCTTGGTTACGCCAAGTACATTGCGTCTGCTCTGATCCCAGACCGGTATATAGGTAGCATCCAGCCAGACGGCATTACCCTGACTGTTGCGGCGCTCTATCTTATCATGAAACGTTTTGCCGGATAGCAGGTTATTCCAGAACTGACCATATTCCGGGCTGTTATAAAATTCGGGGAAACAAAGATTTTTATGGTACATGCCTATCATTTCCTCCACTGTATAACCAACTACCTTGGCAAAAATCGGATTGACATAAGCAATCTTATGATTCGTATCAAACCTTATAATTGCTAGATTATCCTGCAAAGCACGTACAACCAGTTCATCTGTGACCTGCTGATTTACATTTTCCATAGGGACCCTCCAGCATCTATTGGTGAGTTGCTTGTACTGCTGCATTATAACAGTTGCAATATCAATTAAAATCATAAGTACCAATATTACCCATTATAAAGCAAAATATAGATAATGATTACTATAATTTTAATAAATTCCAAAAAGATCCTAATAAGTCATTAGCCAGATTGTTCATGAATAGCAAGATCGTTCATTCCTCTTTGCTGGGAAAACGATTAAGCTATATACATACCACTTTCACTGAGATGAGGTCTGATTGGTGAATACATACTGCAAAAGCGTTTTCGAACAGATGGATATGGCTATTCAATCCATGGTAGAGCTGATTCGTGTTCTGGATGAACAGGATTTGCAACTCCGCCCGACTCCCGGCAAAATGTCGATCGGTGAACTGATTGCGCATATTGCTGTACTTTGCAAAGCGGATTTCCTGATTGGTGCCGGGGGTACAGAAGAAGAAATAGATTTATTTTATGAGCAAGCCGAGCCGTCTATGCAAACAGCCGCGCTGGAACAAGCTTTGATGGACAATTACGACTTTCTGCGTCAGGGTATCGCTGCACTAAGTGACGAACAGCTGATGCAGCAAACTACGGCGTTCTGGGGAGGTGTTCATACCCGGTTCGAGTGGCTGCTGGATACCCAGGCCCATCTCTATCATCATCGCGGACAACTCCATGCCATGATGGTACATGTAATGAAGATCGAGCCTGGTGTCCGATTGTTTGAGTAAAGGAGCGAATCCAATGAAAACAAACTGGGAACATGCCTCCGGCGCCAGGGAAATGGCAAAGCCACAGCTGGAAAAAATGATAGCTTCTGCTTTTCCCGAGCAAAAGCTGCTCCTGGCGGAGCGCACGGGTACCGGACTTAGCAGCGGAACTTACAAAATAAGACTGGAACATGCAGACATTCATTATCTGCTGCGTATCTCGGCTGGTCATGCTGATGTCGCCCTGATGGAACGAGCAATTACCGAGAGAATAGATGCAAATGTTCCAATAGCCCGCTATCTTCATCTGGATACAAGTGGCAGCCTTTTCCCGCAGCCATGGGCTATTCTGGAATGGAAAGAAGGCATTCTGCTACGGGATCTGCTGCAATCTTCCGACAATCAGATAATTGCTGATGCTGCGACAGCGGTAGGTACCGTGCTGGCTCGCATCCACCAATACGAGTTTGCGAGCCATGGATTTCTGGCACCAGATCTGCATATTGCCCATCCTCTGGAAATGGGTGCGGACGGATTTCTTTCCTTTATTACAGATAGTCTGAAGACCGAACAAGCCGGTCAATGGCTGGACAAGGCGGAGCAGAAAGCGCTATGGAATTTCTGCTTGCTGCATGCTCCTCTACTCTCCGGTACCGTGGAGACGCCGATACTGGTACATTCGGATTTTAATGGTCTTAATGTACTAATGAGACCGGATTCGAATGGAATTCAAGTAGCGGCTGTACTGGACTGGGAGTTTGCTTTTTCGGGCAGCCGGTATGTGGATATCGGCAATATGCTGCGTTATGAAGAGGAACAGTCACTGTACGAGCAGCACTTTATTGAGGCTTATCGTCAGGCTGGTGGACAGCTGGATGAACAGTGGCGTCTACTGTCCAGATTGCAGGAATTGATCGCTCTGCTGGATATGCTGAGCCACTCGACAGCATCCATGCCTATTCGTATCGCTGACTTGCGGCAGCTGATTGCACGCACAATTAGCCTATAGACCTGCCAATCTACAAATTGTAGAATCATTCTTTTGAAATATTTGGAAAAAGAGTACAATGAATCTAATCAAATACAGAGAGGAAGTCCAATATACTATGGAAACCAAATCGGCTTATAATCTTGTCATTGTCGGATATGGCGGCATGGGCAGCTACCATGGACAACTGATAGAGAAAACAGATCGTCTGAATGTCTTCGGGGTGTTTGATACTGCCGACTATCGTATGGAACTGGCCAAAGGCAAAGGGTACGAGACCTATGACAGCATGCAGGCTGTACTATCTGATGAGAACGTTGACATTGTATTGATCGCTACACCCAATGATGTGCACAAAGATCTGGCGATCGAAGCACTTCGTGCCGGCAAACATGTGATCTGCGAAAAGCCGGTTACCATTTACAGTGCTGACCTGCTGGACATTATGAAAGTAGCCGAAGAAACCGGCCGCGTCTTCATGGTTCACCAGAACCGCCGCTGGGACGAAGACTTCCTTATTGTACGTGAACTTATTCAAAAGCATACGATCGGGGATGTATTCCACGTGGAATCCCGTGTACAGGGCGCAAACGGTATTCCTGGTGACTGGCGTCAGCTCAAAGCCTATGGCGGCGGTATGCTGCTGGACTGGGGCGTGCATCTGCTGGATCAGCTGCTGCTACTCACTGACAGTAAGATCGACAGCGTATCTGCCCACCTGAGTACTATTCTGGATACCGAAGTCGACGACGGATTCACTGCCTTTATCCGTTTCAAAGATGGGCTAACCGCGCTGGTTGAAGTCGGTACTACCAACTATATCAAGCTGCCGCGCTGGTATGTAAAAGGCTCTGAAGGTACCGCGGTCATCCGGGATTGGGATCTAAGCGGTGAAGTCGTTCGCAGTAATCCGGATGTCGAGAAAGTGGAACCCAAGCCTATTCAGGCAGGACGCGGCCTGACCAAGACAATGGCTCCACCTTCGGAAGAATCCACGATTCGTGGTCCGATCGAACGTGCCGAGAAAATTCCCGAGGAATTCTATAATAATTTCGTCGCTGTACTCGAAGGTACAGCCAAGCCAGCAGTACCAAATACCGAAGTCCATCGTGTACTGGTGCTGATCGAGACATTATTTGAAGCGGCTGAACAGAATCAGGTAATTCACCGGGAGATTTAATAACCGACTCGGAATCATTAGGAAAAGGGCTGTGTCAGACACTGATTCACTTAGTGACTGACACAGCCCTTTTTTGAGAAGTACGAAGAAGTTGCGAAAAGGTGAAGTTGTGATAGAACGAAAATGGAAGCAAACGTCATTCTTTGGCTATCTGTTCATAAATAGGTATACTCTTCTCGATCTGCGGGTAATCCTGCTATGCATAGGTGTTGAAATTACGGAACGGTACATACTATACTGTAAGGCAATGTGTCATATAGTTCGAAAAGAAAGGAATTCGTCATGATCCCACAAATCGGAGATATATATTGTGTCTATTCGAAGCAACTTCAGCAGTATACCGCGTGTCAGGTAACGGATTATGAGGAGGATGAATCCGGAGGCACTGGCCTGCTCGCCGCGGTACTGACGCTGGATTGGACCGGCAAGGAACTGCCTGATACTGATCAGCTGTATCGTATGAAGCCCCTGATCTGCAATTATTATTTTTGGAATGACAAGCTCGATCATAGCTATGTAAAAGCCCAGGTACCCAATGGTTACATGTATGTAGGTAATATTCCGCCGCTTACTACCCAGAAGACCAATAGCTATGGTGGCGGATGGAGCAATGGAGATAGTGTCTACCGACAGCATCAATGGGAACAGATTGATCCTGCACTGCGCCGCAAGTTCAAAGAAGCAGCCGACGATTACAGTGAAGTGGAGATTGGTGGAGTACCGGTACTTCGACGTACGCATCGCCTGAGCGAATCATTTCTAGAAGGATTACAGGACTGGTCAGAATTAAAAAAATTACCATGTCTGACCGAGATTCATACCAACCGTTATGATGAAGAACTGCTCGCCTACCTGCTCAGCAATCCATTCCGGATCAGATTATTCTTATCCGGTGAGTATCCCTCTGTTCTGGATCTCTCGAGTACACATATCAGCGATCTGAGTATCCATCATGTAAACCATCTGGAGAAATTGATGGTCAACCAGGATATGACGCAGCTGAATCTGTCAGGCAACCCATCAGCGCGGTGGACAATTACCGCTCCTGATCAAGGTCAGGGTATGACTTTGTCCGTAAATAATCCGGATATTCTTTTTTATTTTAAAGGGCTGGAACAGTTGGAAAGTCTGTATATCAATAATATAGAACAGCTGGATATCCGTCAGTTGGTTCGGCGCTTTCCTCATCTGAAGCAGCTGTGGCTCCAAGGCAAACCAGGTATGCTGCACCATGTGAACAGCTTACAACAACTAACTGATCTCTCCAGCTTCAGTACACATGACCTGTTCGGCTTTACCGGCAAAGAATTCCCTACGCCGGATCAGCTGCATCATCTGTCAAGACTATGGCTTAGCAGTCTGCCAGCCGATGCAGCCAGACATATCCAAAAAATCTATAAAGCCCGCGTGCCGCTCGGACTGGATCTGTCGGTAACCAAGCCCCGTAAACCGGAGTGGCTGGAAGAAAATGTGGATAATCCTTTTCGGGATTGGGAGGGTCGTGAATCTATAACTGCGGCACATGCCCGCAAAGCAGCACAGCTCTATAAAAAAGTGTTGAGAGGTATTCGCAAACTGGATATGGAAGCAGAAGATGCCTCTATCCTGGAGCAGCTAACCGTTATGGTAACCGACTACACGATGACTTTTAACAAAATGGATCAACGCAAAAGATTTATCGAAACGATAGAATGTGAAGAAATCGATACGATATTGCAGCAGCTGCTGGATCAGGCAGAGCAGCGTCTGAATGAGCATAATAAGTCGAAAG
Organism: Paenibacillus dauci; assembly: GCF_000971985.1. Classification (GTDB taxonomy): domain Bacteria; phylum Bacillota; class Bacilli; order Paenibacillales; family Paenibacillaceae; genus Saccharibacillus; species Saccharibacillus dauci. The sequence continues at coordinate 589,504 of NZ_LAQQ01000001.1, forward strand.
TGATGAACAGAGATCAGCTTAATGCCCTTTTTGATGAACTGCGTGATTTTTAAAAAGACAGGCTGAAGTAACGGATAGATATGGTTGTACATTGGGTTGTACATGTAGATCATAGACGAAGTTAATCTGACAACGATGCATTTTATATCATAAAAAAGCGGCTGAGCTCAGCCGCTTTTTTTTCATTCATTCGGGGTGGCTATCCTTGATTGTATGTAGTGAGCGATATCCAGGATACTCATCTGATCGGTCTGAATATATTCTTCGAAGCCTCCTGCATCGTATGCTTCCAGGCAGCGGTCCGTCTGATGGAAACACCAGTTGCCCTCTACCTCTCCACGCTCCCGAAGCCGCTGGTGAATAACCGATTTGGAAGCCAGCAGACAGAAATGGTAAGTATGTGGGTCCATTTCTGTAAAACCTTGCTGAATCCACTGGAAATTGTCTTGACTGTAGAGGGTCATAGGCACAATCAGATGGCGATGGTATTGCTGACGCAGCGACGCTGCAACTTGTACAACCAGCAATCGCCACATATCCATATCCTGAAAATCACCTGTCTGCTCGTGGGAAAGCTGGATAGCCGATGGAATGATCTCGCGAAGCATATAACCTACCTGCTCCGGATCATAAATCATACTGCCGGGCAGCATAGTATGGAGCTTCTCGGCTACTGTGCTCTTACCTGTGCCAAACGCGCCATTGATCATAATGATCATAGTTGCACTCCTTTTCTGTATGTATCCTTGTTATAGCTCATGGCGCCTGCCAGCCCGGTGCCACTGTTCATAGATCCCGCCAATCTGGTGAAACGCATGATCCACCCCTTCGCTAATCTCAGCGAGCACATCTGCTGTATATTGCAAATGCCGATCCCGATTATTCACTTTATATTTGCGCAGCAGTCCAATATGAACCGTCGCATAAATAATATCTTCCAGCACAAAATAGATCACATCAGCGGCTTCAAGAGTAGGGCGATCAACAGACAATATGCCACGCTCATACAATTGAATACGATAACGTTCCGGCTCCACCTCAATATGAGGTTCCAAATCCCCTCGCCAAGTATGACTGAATGCACTGGCAACCATTTCAGGATGATTCTCCTGATAGATATCTGTTAGCTGCAGGAGATCGATAATCTGTTGGATCAACTGTGATTCGGTATAGATTAGGGTCATACCTATTCTCCTTTCTGTAAATATAATGGATGCATAGCCAAAAAATGCAACATTGCTGCCAGCATTTTAATCTATTGTTTTTGATTGAGTTGATGATGATATGAAGTTAGATATCCAGACAATCGGCTTATTTTTCTTTTGCTGTTTGGATTAAACAGGTATGTATACAGTCGTTTTTTTGTGTAGTATAGTCCTGTCTGTAATCTGTATAATCTTCCTTCCTGCTGGTGATGGTGGATACAAAGCTGTAAACCTTTACACACGAACCCCAAAATGTGGTTTAATAAAACTATTATTGATTACATTCAATGTAAAGGAGTGTCATCCCATGCAAATATCCTACTTTCTGCTTCCCAAAGAGCAGGTAGCCTATATAACTTCCTCCATATCCATGATGGAGGCCATGGAAGATCTGGAACGGCATCACTATACGGCGATCCCGATCATCGATGAAGAGGGTAAATACGTGGGCACCCTGTCCGAAGGCGATCTGCTCTGGAAACTAAAAAATTCGCTCAACCTGAATTTTGAAGCAATGCGTGATATCCCTATCAGTCAGCTGCAGCGGCGTGTACATAATGAAAGCGTAGAGATTACTGCCAATATGGAGGATATGCTTACGCTGGCTGCTGATCAGAACTTTGTACCAGTCGTCGACAGTATGGGAATCTTCCTCGGCATTATTCGCCGTAAGGATATCATCGCCTATTATACCGATAATATTACCGATTAACCATCTCGTCTCGACGATTGCCGTTTGATGCAAGTTTGGCGATTGTCTGAGTAAACAGATATCATTTGGATACCAATCTTGTATATCATCGAAAAGGTCCAACCATACAGAAGCTCTGCTCTGCAGCAGGGCTTCTTGGCATATCCGAAGAAGTATGTATGCATTCTCTGTCCAAATGGATCATTTCCTGTTAACGATAAGACTGTGTATGGTATAACAAAGGAATCCATAAATAAAACACTCCCATTCAGATCAAAGGAAGATGAATATGTCCAAAAAAATACTAGTCGCGGATGATGAAGTCAGTATCCGCAATTCGATTGCCTATGCACTGCGAAGAGAACATTTTATTGTAGAAACGGCCGAGGATGGACGGGATGCGCTGGCACGCGTATCTACCTTTCGTCCGGATGTGTTGGTACTTGATGTCATGATGCCAGGAATGGACGGATATGACGTATGCAGACAGCTCGACCATCGTAAAGGGCTGGGTATTCTGCTGCTGACAGCCAAATCGGATATCGTGGATAAAGTGATTGGTCTGGAGCTGGGAGCAGACGACTTTCTGTCCAAGCCCTTTGATATCCGCGAGCTGATCGCGCGAATCAAAGCATTGGCTCGGCGTGTGGAACGTGAAAATACCCCTGATTCGCTTCCCGGCCCGCAGCGATTGGGAGCTGTAGAAGTACAGCTATCCAGCCGCCGGGCAACAGCCGGACAGCACGCGCTTGAACTGACTCCCAAAGAATTCGATCTACTGGCACTGCTGGTTACGCATCCGAGTCGTGTCTATACCAGGGAGGAACTGCTGGAGCTGGTCTGGGGAATCGACTTTCCCGGCGAGACACGAACTGTCGATATTCATATCCAGCGGCTGCGCAAAAAGCTCGGTGAAGATCAAGGAATATTGCAGACGGTATACGGAGTTGGCTACAAGGCGGAATCGGTCTAATGACCAGACACTCTCCTGTTTCACCTTTCTCCGATTCTGCTACGCAGCGTCAGGATGACAATGCCAGGAATACGCATTCGTCCGATTCATTTCATACAGCAGTAAACCGTCGCCAGGGCCTTAGTCTGCGCTGGAAGTTTCCGCTTTTTCTCGGAGCGTTGCTTGTATTTACTATTGTGATTCTCAGTACGCTCGTTCTATCCGGTATTCGTGCCAATCAGCAGAAGCAGACCGAATATCAATTGCAGTACCAGAGTCAGAATATGGAGATGCGCATTCGCCAGGAATATCTGACCGGTACTCGTCTGACCCCGGAGCAATTCATGAAGCGCCGCGGCTCCGAGCTGGCTGTCGATCTGGGCCTGTCCGGTAATATGCGTGTGATCCTCTATGATGCACACGGACAGCTGGTTGGCGACTCACTCCCACTCGCTCGCCGGACCGATGTGACCTCAGCACTGCATTATGCCCTGCAAGGCAAAACAGCCTATATTACGCAGGGTTCCTCTATTCTCTATCTGGCTCCGGTACAGGGACCGGATGGGCTACTCGGTGCTGTACAGCTGCATCTATCGATTCTCGAACAGCAGACTTTTTATCATAATACCCTGCTGCTGTGTATCTGGACCGGAGCAGTCGTACTGCTGCTGAGCTTTGTAATCGGATGGATCTATATCCGTCGGCAGACCTCGGATATTCAGACACTGATGGCCGAGTCACGTTCAATAGCGAACGGTCATTATCCGGACGAGCAGCACAGCCTGCTGCGGCGCCGCGATGAACTCGGGCAGCTCGGTGATGGTATTGTGCATATGGGCGGCATAATCAATCGCAGTATACAGGAGCTGCAAAGTGAGAAGCAGCAGCTGGAGCAGGCCGTCACACGTCTGAGTGAATTGGAGCAGCTGCAAAAAGCATTTATCGGCAATATCAGTCATGAACTGAAAACACCCGCAACCTCTATTCAGGCCTATGCCGATCTACTGCAGATGTATGGGGATGATCCCCAGCTGGTTCATGAAGCAAGTACCAGCATTTCGTCCGAGATTCGGCGGCTGATCAGCCTGATCGAGGATTCGATCCGTCTCTCTCTGCTGGAAAAGTACGATTTCGAGATGAATACCGAGCAGCTGCAGTTGGATATCGTGCTGCAGGAAGCAATCGAACGCACGCGCGGCAAGGCTGCTGCTGCCGGAATTAAGCTTACCGCCGAAACAGTCGCTGTAGAGGTGCAAGCCGATTATGGACATCTGATGCATATTTTACTCAATCTATTGGATAATGCGGTGAAGTATAATTTGCCGGATAACGGCTGGATTCATATTGCCCCGATCGATGATACCGTTACTTCCACAGGTTATGTACAGATAGTGATCAGCAATTCCGGTCCACATATCCCAATGGAAAAGTGGGAGACTGTCTTCGAGCCTTATGCTACACTCAGCAGCGATCGTTCGCGGACTGGCAGTGGGACCGGACTCGGTCTTCCGCTCGCCCGGCGATTGGCAGAACGGATGGGCGGTCGTCTGTATATTGCATCATCCAATCCTGAAGGGAACCAGATGATACTGGAACTGCCACGCATATGAAAAAAGCCGTTCCGGCAAAAGCGGGAGCGACTTGGGGAATATATTACATTCTCATGATTGGCCGGCAGCTTCTTCGATCACGTCAATCCCGTAGGGCGTAATCGAAAAGTGGATAAACCCGACCACATCCTTGATCTCGATCAATCCTTTTTTGCTGAGATAGTCGTAGGCGAGCCTTGTCTCCTTGTCCGTAAGAGGACCGTTATTCTTTTTCGGTCCAGGCAGATTATAAGACTTCTCATCCGGGCCGAAGTGGTAATCATACAGATCATGGAGCAGCTTTGTTCGCAATTGCTTTCTCTCTTCAATCGTCATGGATATATTCACCTCCAGTGCAGCGTTCATCGCCAGCCAGAGCATCCTACGATCTGCTGGGTGTATGTAAGCGTCATACATGATCTAATGATAGCATGAAGTGAACCATTTGTATGTTGCTGTACGAAAGTTTGTAGATTGATTTATTTACAAGTTGGATACATTTCGATATATTGTAGCAACTTTTGATGGGTATGATGGCTGTAATGCTGCTGTGCATATGACTTGTATGTACCATACAGTAATTTCAGTCTACTAATAAAGGAGATGCGCCGATGCGTAATTTCAGACAATCTTCTAGAAAATATACTTCATCGTCACACACTTCACTATTACCGGTATCGGCAATAGGTTGTGCGATGCTGGCCATGATGCTGCTGCTTGGCGGATGCGGCAACGATGCGACCGTAACAGGTAGCTCAGGACAGCAGCTGACTGTGGTACCGGATGACGCCTCTGCCGAACAACAGCCCAATGTGATGCTGACTTCTGTTGATACATTGTATAATGTATACGCCCGTACCTGGCTCAGCCCCGATGAACTGCTGCTTAACAAAGATAATCGGCTGCTGGTCTATCATCTCTCTACCGGCAAAAGCACACCCCTGACGCCGGATCGCCAAGCTCCTCAGTATCTGGCAGAAGCGTCTCCCGATGGCAAACATATTTATTTTACAGAGGGCCGAGAAGATGATAAATATGTGATTCATGGATATATCCTGAACCGTACTACCGGCAAAATTGCCAAAATCGGAGACATGGATATGGTAAATGAAGTCCGCTGGGCAGACAATGAGCAGTTGATCGCCGGATCGACAGGAACCGGCGTCCGGCTGATCGATCTGCAAGGGAAGTCCACCCTACTGAAATTTCATGAACCTCATGCCACCGAAGCCATCCAGCATGTCGAGAAGATCGGCAAGCGTATCTATTATCTGGCAAGTGACGGTCAAGGATATACTACGCTGAACAGCTTTACGACGGATGACTTGCAGGCTACCATGGTTGCTTCCAATGTCGCCGATTTCTCTGTCGCTCCAGACGGTAAATCTATCGTCATCCAGAAGGTCAAATGGAATACGTCAGAGCCATTTCGGCTGCTTGTAATCGATAGCAGCGGCAAAGTTAAAGGAACGATCGGCGAAGGAACGCTGCTTGGACGTCCAGCCTGGTCTCCTGATGGAGAGTTGCTTGCTTTTACTATTTATCAGGAGAGTCAGCAGGGTCTTAAAGGGTTGTACATTTTCGACCAGCGTACAGGCAAGACGATTCCCCTCACGAGCGAGATTCAGGAATATAATCAGTCGACCCGCTGGAGTCCCGACGGCACTCATCTCTCGGTTTATATGGAAGATAAGAAAGTCGTGACTAATATTGTCGGCATCTCCCGTTAAGACTGGCAAAGATAGAGAGCATGTCAAAAAAAGCAATCACCCGATCTGGTGAAATGACAGCAGCTTCGTCATTCCCGCGAGCGAGCGATTGCTTTTTTTATTTTTCGTAGTGTAGATCAAATCGTTGGTTGGCATGCTGTAATGGATGTCAATCAACAGCATTACGGGAACCATTGGAGAATGATGCGCTCTCTGCTCCTATAGATAGATCATTTTTCTCTGCCAGATTCAGCCAGTCTGATCTGATACTGCGCTTCTTCCTGCACACGCCGGGCTTTGCGTTTGTCATCGCGTCTAGCCAGTACCATATAGAGTGACGGAACGACGAACAATGTCAGTATAGTCGAGAAAACCAATCCAAACACAATCGCAATTGCCAGTGGACGGAACAGCTCTTCCCCTACTGTCGCCATAGGCAGCAGTGCTACAATTGCCGCAAGCGATGTCAGTAGAATCGGACGAAAACGTGCAGAAGCTGCCTGAATAATCGCTTCCTTCATCTCCATTCCTTCCTTCCGGGCATCCTCGATAAATTCAATCAGTACAATACCGTTACGTACAACGATACCCGCTAGCGAGATAATCCCCATAATCGACATAAAGCCGATAGGCGTCTGACTGATAAATAAGCCCAGTACGCCACCTGCCGCAGCCAGATAGACTGTCGTCATCACGATCAGCGGAATCCACAACGAATAGAATTGCATCGTAATCAGGATCAGGATCAGTACAACCACGACAGCGAACAGCTTGGCCAGATCAATAAAGATATCCGATTGTTTGGACGTCTCTCCACCTGCTTCCCATGAGTATCCCTGCGGGAACTGGATTTGGTTCAGTCCAGCTTTCACATCCTTCATAACCTCTGTAGCGGTACGACCGGTTACATCCGCTTCAATCGTATTGACACGTGACAGATTGTAGTGATTAATCTGCTTGATCGAAAAGGCTGGACGAATCTCAACCAGCTGTGACAGCGGCACCTGTACATTATCGGCGTTAGTCACATTGACCTGCTGGAACAAAATTGACGGATCGACCGTAGAGGCATCTTTCATAAAAATTTTGATATCGACCAGATCCTTGCCATTATCAAAATCGCCTACACTGACACCCGTTCCCATCATTAGCAGTGTACGGGTCAGGTTCTCGTAGCTCACATTGTAACGATCCAGAGCAGGCTTGTTGACTTCAAAATCAAGCGTGTAATTCTGAATTCCCATAGTGTCTGTAATATTGCTGGTACCACTGGCGGAAGCAACAACATTCTTGACCTGTTCGGTCAGCTTGCGCAGCTCTTCGAGATCGGTACCAGTGACCCGGATTGAGACGGGTTTACCTACCGGAATACCCAATTCGGTCTGCTTGACAGCGGTGCTAACCTGAGGGAACCTCTGCTTGAGCAGCAGTGGCCAATCGGTAACTGCCTGCGTGCTGTCCAGCTGATTATTGTCTCCCTTAAGTAGAATCTGTGCATGATTGGTCGAGAAACTGGCAATATTCGTAATATTATAAAATAGCGGCGGGGCTGTTCCTCCAGCAGAATAGGACATATTTTGTACACCGGGCTGCTGTTTGACCCAAGCGGCGATCTGCTGTACGGTCTTGTTGGTATCTTTGATAGACGAACCGGTAGGCATCGTAATATCCATCGTCAGCTCCGCATTGCTGGAGCGCGGGAACAGCTGAACAGGTGTAAATACCGCCAATCCGTATATGGCTGTACTGATAATCAGCCCAAGCAGTGCAATCAGCGTAGGACGCTTCAATACACGTGGCATCATTTTGTGGGCATATGCATCCGATGCCATCTGGATCTGTTTGCCCAGCAGGCCAACCGGCTTGTCGCTGCGGCTTTTTTTGCCTTTTATTAGATTGCGGCGTTCATACCATTCCCGAAAAATCGGAATAATGGTCAGCGACATCGCCATAGAAGCAAGCATTGCCAGTGAGATAACGACCGGAATCGGCTTGATAAAGGCACCCACATCCCCGCTCAGGAACATTAGAGGCGCAAAGGCAGCGATCGTAGATAAAGTAGCGGTCAGAATCGAGATCGCTACTTCCTTGGTTCCGCGAATAGCGGCATCATGCGGATTCTCCCGCAGCACGGACAGCCGCCTCTCAATATTGTCATTAACGACGACCGCATCATCGACCAGAATCCCCAGTACAATAATCAGTCCGACCACCGTAATCTGATTGAGCGTAATTCCCATTACAGGCAGCAGGATCATCGCAATCGCAACCGAGATCGGAATCGCCAGAGCGACAAAGGATGAGGTCAGCCAGTTCAGACCGAGCATACATACAATGACAACTACAGCAATCGCAATCATGGTCTCATGCAGCAGATTGCCAAATATGCGATCCGTCTCGTCTTTTTGGGCAAATAACGAAGTGATCTTCATAGAAGCAGGCAGTGTCGGCTCCAGCTCTGCCATTTTGGCATTGACGCGTTCATAGACCTGTGGCACGTCAGAACCCACTTCGCTGTTAATCAGAATCGAGATCGACGGCTGGCCGTTATAATAGCTCATATACTCGGCTTTTTCGATCGTCATTTTGACTGTAGCTACATCCTTGAGATATACAGGCGTTCCCTTGGAAGATCGGAACACCACGATATCCTTTAGACTATCCACCTGATAATTCAGCGGTACTTTTAGCTGGTAGCTGCGATCCTTATAGTCCAGCGTACCCGTAGGTATCCGGTCATTCTCGGATTGGATAGCCTTCATAACCGCTTCCCAGGGAATACCATACTGCTGAAGTCTGGACATATCCGCTTCGATACGCACCTGCTGCTCCGGCAGTCCATTGACTGTTACATCAGTCACGCCTTCTACCGAACGCAGCTGATCTTTCCAGTCTGTCATCAGATCCTGCAGTCCGAGCAGACGATTATAGTCTTTGTTGTAAATGGCAAATGACTGCACAAACGATTTGGTCAGATTATCATTGATAACCGGCTTGTCGGCGGAATCCGGCAGATCGGATTCTGCGTCTTCTACCTTTTTGCGAAGTTCATTCCATACAGCCGGTGCATCTGCTGTTGGCTGGGTCTCCAGCGTAATAACCGATATACCTGCTCCTGAGATGGAACTTACCGTCTTCAGATTGGATACTTCCTTGATCTTCGATTCCAGTACACGGGTTACCGTCGTCTCCATCAGTTCCGGTGTCGCTCCTGCATACGTAGTAGTGACCGTAGCCTGTTTGACGATAATATCGGGCATTAGCTGCTTGGGCAGTCCGAATCCGCTAACAGCCCCTACCAGAATGAGCATGCCGAAGAACAACAGCGTAATTTTGCGCTTTTTAACAATATATTCAATCATTGCTGTCCAGCCCCCTGCGCAGACGACTTGTTCTGTCCCTGAATCGGGTCACCATCGAACAACCGATCCGCTCCCGATGTGACGATCTGATCGCCAGGCTTCAGACCGCTCGTGATGACCAGCTGATTATTATAGAGACTGCCGGTTTGAACCGGAGTACGTACTGCTTTGCTATTGATATTTCGAAATACATAGGGAGCATCATCCGTGCTGATCACGGCGGCGATAGGTACCATAATCCCCTTTTTCGCTCCGATCTGGCGGGAAGCTTTGACCACCTGACCGGGCTTCCAGTCATGCTTGGGATTGGCAATTTGTACTTCTACACTGATCGATCCGGTATTGTCGTTGGTTTTGGGATAAATGGTTGTGATTGTACCGGTACGCTGTTCATCATAGAGTGTAATACTTACCTGTTGCCCTTTTTTCCATTGACCGATTTCGCTATCCGGTACAGGCAGCAGCACTTTGAGATGATCAATCTCGCCGATTGTAAATGCGGTTGTTCCTGCACCAGCTACCTGTCCTGCACTAATGGTCTTGTCCAAAACAACGCCGCTTAGAGGCGACTTCAGCATTGACTTGGATCGGGCAAGACGTGCCTGATCCAGCGCGACCCTTGTCTGATCATAGCTGGCCTGCGCCTGTTCGACACCAGCCTCTGCCTGCTGGATGCCTGCTTCTGCCTGTGATACGCTGGCACGTGCAGACTCGATACCAACCTGGGCCTGTTTGACCGCAGCAGCAGCACTGGCACGATCGGAAGTACTTGCGCCTTCCACGGTGAGGGATAGCTGCTCTTTGGCATCGTTCAAGACTGCCTCTGCATTGGATAACGCCGTCTGTGCCTGTTCATTTTCCTGCTGGGACAGCAGGCCATTCTGATACAGTGCTTCTGCCCGCTTGGCTGCTGACTGAACCTGATTATAAGCTGCCTGTGCTTTGCTGACTGCATTGCGGGCCTGGGCTTTCTGCTGGCTGCGTGCTCCATCCAGTACACCTTGCTGCTTGCTACGTGCACCTTCTACCTGTGCCTGAGCAGCTGCTACACTGGCTTCGGCGGCTGTTCGTACAGCTCGTGCATTGCTGAGCGACGCAGTAGCACTGCTCTGGCCGGCAGCTGCCTGCTGTACAGCCTGCTGCGCTTCGGCTACTTTTAGATCCAGATCATCGGTATCCAGCCTGGCCAGTATGGTTCCTTGGTTAACCGTAGCTCCGATATCAACGCCAAGTGAATCAACAGTACCACCCATTTCAAAAGATACCGGCGAAGACGTTCTGGCTTGCAGAGTGCCTGACAGATCATAAATAGTCGTCAGTGGTGTTTCCTTGACCTGGATCAGCGATACCGTATTGGCAGGATGAACAGCAGCAGGTGCTGCCGAACATCCTGTCAGCATCATACTCAGCACAACTCCACTGATCCATATGGAACGATATGGTTTACTCATGTATATGGACTCCTTCACTGTACAATGACTATTTCCCATCCGGCGGCTGCACTTTCTGTGTATTACATCAATACTTTGCGCAGCATTTCAAAAATAACACTATCTTCCAGCGGTTCATGGCTCAGTTCCCACTGCGAAGTGAGCGCTTCATACAGATGAGCCAGCGCAAAAGCCGTCACTTGCGTATTCTGCTCCCGGATCAGCTGCTGCGCGATGGCTTTGTCCAGTAACTGCTGGACGGAAGAGATCGTTGCTTCGCTGAATTTGTTTAATGCATTCTGTGATACCGGTGTGCCAAATTGTCCCTGTTCCAGTAGCAGCTTGTCGACAATGCAGAGATTTTTGCGATAGACAATACAGGCATGAATAGCACGGTATAGACGCTCCGTCGGTGTACCTTCTCCATTCATCGCCTCTTCAGCATTACTGATCATCTCGCGGATATAATTATCCATAACCGCAATCAGAATCTCTTCCTTGGTCTCAAAAAATAGATAAATTGCTCCCTTGCTGATACCTGCGCTTTTGGCTATGCGGTCAACCGTCGTTGCCTTGTAACCCAGCATCGAGAATACCTCCCGCGCTGTATTGATAATTTTGATATATCTCTCATCTGAACGATGATCGGTCATCTGTGTATATCCTCCCTCAGGTAAATGATCCAGCATAAATGATAATTTGATCGTGTGATCCATATCGTCCATTTGTTGCATGATTCCCTCCCTTTCTGTACACAACAGACCATCCGCCATTGCCAGGCTTTATCATACTTTTACTCCTATAGATCTTATCCTTATCTAATCTAATATTATGATTTGACCAAAAAACTATTTTGGTTTTCTGGTCAAAATATAGCATGGATAGCTCAGAATTGCAATTTTACTCTTCTATACGGTGGCATAACAAAAATGGCTGTATCAATTACCTCCATCCCCTTCTGGTTTGGGAGCTGCTTCGATACAACCATTTGTACTGAAAATATTTCATTTTGTAGAATTACTTTCTATTAAATATCACGTGTGAGAGGGAACATCTGAACTGGAACTAAGCGGAAATGAATAAACGAACAGTCTGCAACGAATTTCCGAATATCCTTTACCATTTTATAAAATAATCTCGATACGTGTGCCCTGTCCCGGTGTACTCTGAATCGAAATACTGCCGTTATGCTCCTGAATAATATCTTTGGCAATTGCCATGCCCAGTCCGGAGCCTTTGTGTGCTTCGCCGCTGTTCGTTCCCCGGTAGTATCGGTTGAAGATCTGATCCAGTTCCTCGGGACTGATTCCTTTGCCGTTGTCTTCGATAATGATGTGAATGCGCTCTGCTTGATAGGCCGTTACTCTAATTTGTACGGTCGGCTCATTATGCAGGATGGAATTATACACCAGATTGTTGATGGCTCGGCGCAGCAGTAGTTCATCCACCTGCTTCATGATCGGTTCCTCTCCGGCTTCCAGTTCCAGATCACGCGCAGCATACTGCGGATCATTCATAATATCGATCAGTATATTGCGCAGCAGACTGACCAGATTGACTTCCTGCTTGTTAAGTATCAACACTTTGTTGCGTAGACGAGTGGTGAGATTGAGATCCTCGATCACTTCCTTGATATATACGGATTTGTTCTCGATAATCCCGGCATATTCGCGGATCTCCTCCAGCGTGAATTGATAATCCGCATCCCGGAGCATCTCGGCAAATCCCTGGATAGATGCGAGCGGCGTCTTGATATCATGAGATACATTGGCAATCCACTCTTCGCGCATACGATCCAGCTTGCTGCGCTCTGCTTCATTGGCCTGCAACCGGTTGGACAGATCGTTCAGATTGGAGAATACACTGGCATAGATTCCTTTAGGAGCATCATCCACATAATAATCACTGCTCGCCAGCCGTTTGATTTTATCCATCAATGCATACAGAGGTTGAGTTAACCGCTTACTGAAAAAGTAACCGATCAGCAGCGCAATCAGTATATCCAGCACGATAATATAGGTGCCAATATGGGCAATAGACAGAAAAGCGCCCAGATCAAGGAAAAATACATACCGGCTTAAATTACGGTCACGAATACCTATAAAGTAACTGTACTTGTGAGTCCCTTCACTCCGACTGCCCATAAACAGGGTCGTCTCCATATCCAGCTCCTTGTACTTGTACATCTGGATAATCTCGGCGGGCGTATACGCCTGCGGCAAATCGGCAGGAGTTCGGTAAGTATAGAGCTGTCGGCCCTGCTCATCCAATATCTGCACCCAGGCATTTTGCTGCTCCAGCTGGTGCTTGCCTTCTGGTGTAATATTGACCTGTCCGGCCTTGCTCTCAATCTGATCGCCAAAAGAACGGGTAAACTCTTCAGCTGCTGTGGAACTGGACAGCAGCTGAGGTACCTGCACAGCACTGCGCATAATCAGACCGCTGATCAAGAGTATCAGATTAATCCCTACAACCACGATAACGACCAGCACTACAGACAACAGATAGCGTCCGGTAAGCTTCCATTTCATAATGTATCAATCCCCGATCATCAGCTTGTAGCCCAGTCCCTTGATCGTAATCAGATATTCCGGCTGGGATGGCTGTTCTTCAATTTTCTCCCGTAATCTGCGGATATGCACCATTACCGTATTGTCCATCCCGATAAAGTCCTCTCCCCAGACGACATCATACAGCCTTTCTTTGCTGATTACCCGATTGATATTTTGCATAAAATACTTCATCATCCCCAGCTCTTTGGGCTTAAGTTCGATAATACGGCCATTTTTGACAAGTTCGGCTTTTTGCTCATTGAATACAAATGGACCTGCTTCCAAAATGAAATCCTGTTCGGCTTCCGGCTGCAAATATTCCGAGCGACGCAGTTGCGCCTTTACCCGGTAAGCTACTTCTCTCGGGCTGAATGGCTTGGTAATATAATCATCGCCGCCGATCATCAGACCTAGCAGCTTGTCGACTTCTTCATTACGGGCGGACAAGAACAGAATTGGTACCCGTGAGATGCTCCGGATCTGGCGACAGACTTCATATCCCTCTCCATCCGGCAGCATGATATCAAGCAGTACCAGATCCGGCTGCTGCTCGCGGAACTGCTGCATTCCCTCCGCTACACTTCCCGCGGTTATCACTTGCGGGATACCTTCCTTGTCCAGAACAGTCTTGAGTAATTTTCGAATATCTTCTTCATCGTCAATAATTAATACTTTCCTGCCAGCTGCAGACATGACACCCCTCCTGATTATTCGAATAACTATACAGAGTCAACCCTGACTCTTGACCGGCAACTGACGCCCATACGTCATCCATCGCCACAGCTTCTCCATCGGTCCCATCGTGAAGTATCGGAACCATATCAATGTCCCTACCATTTGTATACCGTAAATTACCAGTGCCATACCTATTGAAGCCAGTGGAGAAATTATAGTCATTCCCATCAGGGCAATCATAGCATTACCGATCAGATTCTGGGTAAAATAATTGGTCAGTGCCATCTGCCCTACACGAGCCACTGGCTGGAACATCTGCTGCATCCGGGACGAATTCATGATCCAAAACAGCGAAGCCAGGTAAAAAACGGTTCCCGGTATCGTTTCCAGCCTCAGCATATTCTGTTCCAGCTCATATCCATACACGATAGCAGTATAAAAACTGCCGGCTGCCAGTGGAAGGAAGAGCAGCAGCGCACCCAGACTGATGCGACCCAGACGATGACGATAGCGATCCATATGTTGGATCATGCCTGACTTGGCTGCCGCAAAACCAGCCATAAACATAATGATAATCAATAACAAATCGTTGCTGAGACTATTCAGATACTGACAGGGCAGCACCAGCTGGCCTGGAATATCATTCAGCTGCAGCAGCAAGCCAGCGATTGCTCCCATTTCATACACAATCACCAGACCGATCAGCCACCAGACTATAGTCACCACACGAGCACGGTAAAATGGCAGCAATACCAGTCCTGCCACAGCGTATACAGGCAAAATACTGCCAAAGAAAAAGAATAGATGCACAATACCTATCAGCAGCATCGCTATCAGGCGGCGGGTAAATCGCCATAGTGGACGATCTCCCCGCTGCTCTGCCCGTGAAGCAAATATATAAAATCCTACACCAAACAAAAAAGAAAATATAGAGAAAAACTTCTTCTCGATCAGCACATCAAATAGCATTTCCAGCCAGTGGTTGATACCATGAAAAGATGGGAACTCCTCTGTATAGACAATGTACCCTTTGATATTGACTAGTAAAATACCGAACAGGGCAATACCACGGATAATATCGAGTGAGACAATACGTTCTTTTTGCGGAATAGATGGAATCACTGCGTTCCCTCCTGACTGGACGCAGCCAACTTGCTCTGCGCCGCAGCCGGCACGTCAGCCTGCTGTACCTCCTGATAGGAAGTTACTACGCCATCTTTGACATATACCATCAGCCAGGCTCCCTCGCGTAGCTGCTTGCCAGCAGTAAAAGTAAGCGTCATCCCTGCTCCGTCGGTATCGGATGCAGGCAATGTATATTCATAACTGGTATAAATCTCGCCATTACTGGTTCGGTCTTCCGATTTCTTGCCTTGTCCCTGGGTGTGTACATAATAGTGATCTGTGCCCAGACGATTAAAATTAACATTCTGAAGAATAACAACACCTGCCATAAGAATAACGATCACTACGGATACGGGTATCATCCATTTTTTCATCATTTTCAGTCTCCTTGAATATCATTTAGTGGGTTGCGGACTGTGTAACAATCCGGTAATACTGATGACCGGTGAATAGGTAATATACAAGATAGAGTATGCCATATACCACCATACAGATGGTCACCGGAACCGCTATATTGGCAGACATCAGCCGGAAGATACCGGTGAGGGCTACAACGCAGTGAGCCATCCCTCCAATTAGAGGAAGTCCGAAAATAAACAACATCTGTTGATACACGGATTTGCGGATCTCAGAGCGCTTGACCCCGATCTTGAGCAGAACGGCGTAACGATCTACTTCGGCATGCGCTTCGGTCAGCTGCTTGAAATAAAGAATACTACCTGTCGCCGCCAGAAATACAAGACCCAGAAAACCACTCATAAAGATCAATACTCCAAATACCTGCATGCCTGCAGAATAATCTTCTGCCTGGCTGGACAAATGGGAAGATTCGGACAGATGCTGCTTTAGTGTATCTGCAAGCTGCCGAGCTTCTTGACGACCTCCATCCAGGCCGTATATTTGCATCGGTACAGGAGTCGTCTGTGCAGCCAGAATAGTAAAGGCTTCATCTGGCAGTACAATGACCGTTCCTGCTATCCCTGAATTCAGTACATTATAGGGACACAGCTGGATTACATGAATATTGCGAGTAACTTTACCGGCATGCAAATGAAGCGATGCCCCTTGATAAGCGGGTGAAAATTGCTGTGAATAACCTGCATCCAGTACTACCGCTTCTTCACCGCGAAGATTCAGCTTCTCCTTGTTCCCCTGCCAATCAGCCAGCTGGTTATAGCTACTCACCGGAATAACTGTAAATACCTGCTTGGAACCGGTAATCGCACTGGGAATCGAGCTCATATCTACAGTCATTTCCAGTGCAGAGAGCTTCTCATGATAACGTACATCCACTCCCCGACTTTCATGAATCAATCGTTCGATCTTGGTATCTGCAGCATCGCCCCCCGAGAGAAACATCAGACTGTTGGGATCGGAGAGCAAGATGCTCTTTTCATTTTGATAATACAGACTGTATGCCATGCCTCCTGCTGTCAGTGTAGTGGCACTAAGCACGGTAATCACTGTCAGGATCATCGCGTTTCCCCTGATCCGGTAGAGCAGCTGAGAGATGCTGACCAGATGAATCCCTCGCCAGAAATAGCTTTTGCGGCTGCGCATTAATCCCAGCAGATACACAGTGAGCGTATTGAACAGCAGATACGTGCCGGAGATCACCAGGACCAGAATTAACATGGGTGTCATCACAAATCCCAGCTGCCGCCAGATGACTGATTCCATATAATTCTGAAGAGACAGTCCATACCCCGTACCGATCATGATCAGAGATAACAGCGCCAGCAACAGGGAAGCACGCGGTGCCAACTCTCCACGTTGATCGGCCTGGAATAATTCAATCAGCCGGAATCGATAAATGAGCCGGTAACCATGCAGCGAGGTCAGTAGTATCAGAATGAGGAAGACGATACCTGTATTGATAACAGCCGGCGCAGACAGCACAAAATGCCCAATTGCTTCATAGCCCATTACTTTCATTAACAGCATCACAAAGAATTTTGACAGAAAAGCACCCATGATGATTCCTACAGCCAGTGCAAGCACACCCATCATGAAATTTTCATAAAATAACATCCAGCCAATCTGCTTTTTGCTTACACCGAGTAAGGAATACATACCTACTTCTTTTTTGCGCTTGCGTGTAAAAAAGCTGTTCGAATACCAGATGAATATAGCCACAAAAATAATCAGTACAATCGAAGCTCCATTAAATGCAGAACCAATCTTGAGCGATCCACTTACCTGCTGCTGGATCGTAGTGTCATATTTTAACGAGACAAACATAAAATAAATCAATACACTGAATACCATCGAAGCAAAATACAAAAAGTAACTGCGGAAATTATTCAGTAGATTGCGACTCGCCAGCCGGAGCAGCGTCATTGCGGATCACCTCCGAATGAAGCAAGCACATCGAGAATTCGCTGCAGAAATAGCTGCCGCTTGCTATCCATTCGGTGCAGCTCCATCGCTATGCATCCATCTACAATGAACAACACCCGCTTGCAAAAGCTTGCAGCAAAAGCATCATGCGTAACCATCATAATCGTCGCCTGTTCCTGTTCATTCAGCAGAGCCAGGTTATCCAGCAGATTGGCAGCTGATTTGGAATCGAGTGCTCCTGTCGGCTCATCTGCAAAAATCAGTTCCGGCTGGCTCACCATGGCACGGGAAGCGGCGGCCCGCTGCTTTTGTCCGCCAGAGATCTGATACGGGTATTTATCCAGCAAATCATCTATACCAAAGGTTGACGCTATCTGCTGCACACGTTGCTTGATCTCCCGCGCCGGCACATGGGACAGTGCCAGCGGAAGTGCAATATTCTCCTGTACGGTCAATGTATCCAGCAGATTATAATCCTGGAAAATAAATCCGAGTGACTCGCGACGGAAGTCGGACAGCTGGCTGTCATTCATGGACAGAATCTGCTGACCGGCAATCTGAATCTCACCGGATGAAGGGCTATCGATAGTGGACAGTACATGAAGCAGCGTAGATTTTCCTGCTCCGGAAGGTCCCATTACACCGATAAATTCCCCTTTTTGAATCTCCAGATCAATCCCGTTTAATGCCGGATAGAGATTGCCCCGGCTGCCGTATGTTTTTTGAATGTTTACCGCTTTTAGCATAGTAGTCATGTATATTCCTCCTTGTTCGTGCTCACAAGGATAAGTATAGGCGGGCAACCTTACACCTTATTGATGCCAACCTTTCATAAACCTTAAATATACAGCTGCAGTAATTTTTGCGATCTCGATAGGCAGAATAGACTCATAACACTATGTATACAAAAAAACGAGCCGTAAGGATAACGGCCCGTTTAACTCTAGCTGTGTATTCAGTTCTTCTATATGATTGGGATCATCTAATCCATAACAGTACTTAGTCGTTGTTATTAATATTATTAATATCATTATTGGAACGTGTCTGTCCGCCTTTACGTCCTGCGTCTTCGCGGCTCATACCATCGGAGTCACTGCGGGACTTGCCGCCTTCTTCACCGATTTCCTGATAGAACTCTTTGTCGTGAGATTCAGAAGTGGATTCTCCACCCTTTTGGCCAATTTCCTGATAAAATTCTTTGTCATGATTATTCGAAGTTGCTTCGCCACCCAGACGTCCTGCTTCTTCTCTGTTCATTTTGTTATCATTATCATTTGCCATTGTGCTCACTCCTTGAAGTCATTTTGTAATATTCCATATAATGTAATATATTACAGTGTATTATTACCCTTTGCCCTCTGGCGTAAACGGCTATTCTGCTGTTATTTATTTTCGCGACTTTGTTCACATAAACCAGGATGCGCCTTCCAGACTAGCTGTACTGCAGATCTTCTCTATTTGTCCTGATTGTCGCCAGCATACCGGATCATACGACAAAAAAATAGCACCCTCGCGGATGCTATATGTAGTCTATTTGAAGTTAGTTGCCGAATGATTGCTACTAGCCTCGCAGGATTTCATGTTCATCATTCAGAACTTTTTGGAGAATTCCTCCAACAGTAGTTCTTGTATGACTTCCTGCGTATCCCGATCATGACTATGCACTAGCCCATTGCCATCATGCATTTCCTTGGCACGGTAAATGTCATCGCCTTTGAGAATAAACTTTTTGAGACCAATACAAACCATCCACTCCAGTGGGTAATGGCTGGTTAGACTAAGACTGGTAGGTACACTTAAATCCTCCAGTTCCTGCAAGCATGACTTCAGTACCTCCTCAATCTCTTCCTTGAATTCCTTGTGCACTCGGTATCTCTGGGAGATTACTTCAGCCCAGCTCATTTTTCTCACTCCTCCTATCCTGTCATCTATATTGATATTTCAATCTGTTAGCAATCATTCACCTGTATAAGTACCCATTGAATCTAACTTTACTGTAATTATTTCACTTTATTTAATTAATATATTACGCATAACCGTAATTTATAGTGTATTTTCCAGAAAATTCAGCCGTACAGGAACTACATATTCCTGAGGGCTGTACTCTCCTTCCATTTGGGATTGCAGCAATTTGACTGCCCACATCGCCATCGTCTGCTCATCCTGCATGATACAGGCGACACCCGGTAAGCCCGGATCATCAAATGAAATAATCTCGGTCTGCTCTACCCTGCCCAGCCTGTGCAAAGAAGCAAGCGTCAGATCTGCTGCTTCTGCCGTGAGTGCAAATACTGCCGTACTATACGGATAACGCTGCAAAAAATCAGTTACATACTCCTGCGCTCCAGCTGTTCTTAAAATATCCAGCGGTACGTGGCAGAGCAGATTTTTATCAATCGAAATATGCTGATCCATATAAGCATGCTCCAGTCCAAGTGTACGATCCTGAATCGCTGTATTCGTATTGTCCGGCGAGATCAAAGCAATATGCCGATGCCCTTTTTCCAGCAAATACGATACGGTCTGGTAGGCACCTGCAAAGTTATCCGAGGTTACCCGGTATGTCTCAATATTGCGTAAGTACCGATCCATGAATATAAAAGGAAACTTGTCCAGCGACAGCCTGAGCAGTGATTCGCTGTATTTCTCGTCCTCGGTTGGAAAAACAATGATTCCCTGCACATGACGATCCGTGAGCTGGCGAATCGCTTCCGTCTCATTAGTAGCGCATTCACGTGTAATATGGAGAATAAGTTGGTAGCCTGCCTGGTTGGCATAATACTCTGTATAATCGATCAGCTTCTGGATTACGCGTGTTTTCATAGTCGGAATAATCAGACCAATTACCGGAGCTGGAGCAGCATGCTGGTTATAGGGATAATAAGCGGTTCCTGTCTGGGTAGCTGTCAGAGGACGTGCTCCCGGCTCCAGCGACACAAAAGTTCCTTTCCCTTGAATTCGCTTGACCCATCCTTCTTCAGCCAGTTCGATCATTGCATTTTTGACGGTGATTTTGCTGACCTGGTATTCTTCCATCATCTCCTGTTCCGAAGGTACACGGTCACGGTAACGTAGTTCACCGGATGTGATTTTTTGCTGGATATGCTGTTTGATCTGTTTGTAGAGAGGAATCTTTTTCATTAACTACCACCTCATTTTCCTGAAAATAGAAATCCTATATGCTGGTACAAATATACGTTTATACGTGTTATCTATTGATTATTCCACCGATATAAAAATCTCTCCTCCATTGCACGTTCATATTAGTGCTGACATTATCTTACAAAATGTTAACGCTTTCAATACTAAATTCATAGTTAATATAAAAATATATTTTTTATAAATTTATAACCAATTGATTATATAAATTATGGATGGTGCATTCTATAATACACGAATAAAGCGCTTACAATAATACATTGTTGGAGGTTGAATAATGAAAAAAACCGGATTCTTTTTATCACTGCTGCTTGTATGCTCGATTGGTCTTGCAGGATGCGGCAATTCCGGAGCATCTTCGGGCTCAAATGGTGACGCGGATGGCAAAGTAACACTCACAGTCACACACTATATGGTCGAGAAGCCCAAAGTCGATACCTTCAAAAAACTGACCGACAAGTTTACCGAGCTTCATCCGAATATCAATTTTGATATCCAGGTGATGCCGGTAGACAAATATAACGACAATATCAAAATGAAAGTGGCTGCCGATGATCAGCCGGATATCATTTTTGGACGTCCTCAGGGAATGGTCGATATCACCAAGTCCGGTGCCTTCCTCGATCTGACCAATGAGTCCTTTATGAAACGGGTTAAACCGGATTACCTGCCCAATGTCTCCTATGATGGCAAAGTATATGGCCTGCCGATTGATCTGATGACCAACGCTGTTATTTACAATAAAGACCTGTTCAAAAAAGCAGGTGTAGAAGTGCCTAAAACCTACTCCGAGCTGGTCGATGTGACCAAAAAGCTGGAAGCCAAAGGAATCACGCCATTTGCCGCTTCCTGGAAAGATAGCGCTTCTTACATGAGCTTCATGTTCCCGGATATGTTCGGCAACCTGCTCAAGGATAACCCGGATTACCCTGGACAGATCATGTCCGGCGAGAAAAAATTCTCCGATATCCCGGGCTATCGTGATTTCCTGCAGCGTCTCAATGAACTGAGTAGTCACGCCAACAAAGATGCCAAAGATATCGACTATGACCGTTCACTGCAGTATTTCGCCCAGGGTAAAGCAGCCATGGATATTATGGGCAGCTTTGCAATCGGTACGATTCGCAGCTACAATCCGGAAGGCAACTTCGGTGTCTTCATGTATCCCGCGACTGACAACCCAGATGAGAATGTAATGACTTATTCTACCGATGATACATGGATGATCGGCGCTAACTCCAAGCATCTCGATGCTGCCAAGCAGTTCTTCGAATTCATGGCTTCCGATGAAGGTGCACAGATCTGGGCAGATGGCGTACAGACGATCAGCACGATCTCTGACGATATCAAACCTAAAGAACAAGACCCGATTGCTAGCGAATTCCAGGAAATCTTCAAATCAGGTAAAGTGGTCAACAACCAGGTGAAACCACTCTGGTATGGACAGTATGATACTACCTTCGGACAGGATATGACGTTCTTCCTCGTCTCCGATCCGGCTACCCGCAGCGTCGATGAGCTGCTGCAAAAACTGGATGACGACTTTGGCAAAATCAACCGAATGAATTAATTCCTCAATCTACAGTATCAGGCGACTACCGCTCTCTATCGGTATCCGCCTGATACTACATACAAGTTAGACGATGCAATGAATTTTAATCCTGATGAACTATGGAGGTGAGCGTTATGACGCATCGAATCCGGGATGAATGGGTCAAGTTTACCTTTATCATTCCTGCCCTGCTGTTCTTTGTGCTCGTCGTGGTCTTTCCGTTTATACGCGGCCTGAATATTGCTTTTACCAACTGGGATGGCATCGCGCCAACGTATGACTATGTCGGGCTGCGTAATCTGCAGCTGCTGTTCACCGATACCGAGCTGCTCGATCCGATCAAGAATACACTGCTATTCACCGTAATCACCACAATCTGTATCAATGTATTCGGTCTGCTGCTCGCGGTAGCGCTGAACACCAAGTTCCCCGGCGTGAATCTGCTCAAAAGCTTTATTTTTATGCCCATGGTGATCAGTCTCGTACTGGCAGCGATTATCTGGCGGTACATCTACAGCGATATCTTCCCGATTCTATTCCAGACCGATGGCGGACTACTCGGTAACCCGACTACCGTCATGATCGGGATCGCCATTATCTGTGTCTGGAAAGAAATCGGTCTTGCCATGGTGATCTACTATGCCGGACTGCAGACGATTCCCAAAGACATGTACGAATCGGCCCGCATCGATGGTGCTACTAGCTACAAGCAATTCACCAAGATCACAGTACCCCTGCTGCTGCCGGCTTTCACCTATTGTATTCCGCTCTGGATCGGTACCGGACTGAGACAGTTCGATTATCCGATGGTCGCTACCAAAGGTGGCCCTGGTACCTCTTCCCAGACGCTCGCCATGTATGTCTATAACTATGAATTCCCTTATTTCAAAGCCGGCTACGGACAAATGGCAGCCCTGGTGCTGTTTATCTTTATCCTGATCGTAACCGTCATTATTACCAGCTATTTCCGCAGAAGGGAAGTGGAGTATTGAATACAACTCATCCAGCCGCTGCTGCCGTCCAGGTACAAGAACCTCGTCCGCGCCGCAAATGGTCGCAGATTCTGCGTGTCGCTCTACTGTATCTGATCGCGATATTGTTTCTGTTCCCCTTTTACATTGCTGTAGTCTACTCGATCAAGACACCGGTTGAGACGGCACAGAGTCCACTCGCTTTCCCAACGCATATCGCCTGGTCCAACTATGCGGAAGCGATCGAAGCTTCGAACTTCTTTCTCGCGCTGCGCAATAGTGTGCTGACAACGGTCGGTACAGTCGCACTGACGATTGCGGTCTGTTCGATGGCTGCTTATGTGATTGCCCGGAATAATACGCGTTTTTATAATTTCTTCTACTATCTGTTCATGTCCAGTATTATGCTGCCGTTCCAGGTGCTAATGTTCCCGCTGTACAAAACATGGAGTGAGCTGAGTCTGCTTAATACCATTCCGGGACTGATTATTGCGCTAACCGGAGTGCAGATTGGATATTTTGCATTTCTGTATGTAGGATTTATCAAAACGGTACCCAAAGAGCTGGAAGAATCTGCCGTGCTCGACGGAGCATCACGGTACCGGACGTTCTACAGCATTATTTTCCCGCTGCTCAAGCCGATCAACTCGACGATTCTGGTACTCAGTGCGCTCGGCGCATGGAATGACTTTGTCGTATCCATGATTCTGGTGCAAAAGAAAGAAGCCTCCACGCTGCCGCTGGTGCAGTTCCAGTTCTTCGGAGAGTATACTTCACAGGTGAACATGGCGTTTGCCGCGATTATTCTATCCATGATTCCGATCATGATCTTTTATCTGTTTGCGCAGAAATGGATTATTGGCGGGGTAACAGCTGGAGCTGTGAAGGGGTAACAATACGTCTTTGTATTCACAATGGATTACAGTTGCAATCTTATAGCAAAACAGGAAAAAGCAGCTGCAGTACGTAGTGGCTTTTTCCTGTTTTTAGTTCTTCTTAGTTAGTTGAAAACCACCTATCATTTAATTATCAAACCAGAAAATAATTCTTATTTCCTCATCGCTGCGAATCATTCGTTCTTTTTTCATCTTTTCCATTTCTTCTATCAGATCAGTAAAATTCAAATTAAGATACCCATTCCATTCTTTGAGGATCAGATTTTCATTGTCCGGTTGGCCGCATCTGACATCAATAAAAGGGAGTTGGTATCTCCTCCCATTCGCCATCCATTCTTCATGCTTAGCATAATCGTCAGGCTCTACCCAACCTTGAAGTGGCATAATATCACCGTATCCACTATCTTTTAATTCTTTGAGAGTAAAATAAGAAGCATGATGATAATCTCCATTTTCTTCTTTATCGAAATCTATATCGTAATCTTCTTCGTATCTTTTTCTTATCAACTGATCCATATCATCCGGAATACCTCTGACAAAATCAAGAGGCAGATAGCTCTCCTTATCCCCGTCTCCTCGCACTCCTGCCAATAAAAAGAAAAGCCCATAATCGCGAACTCCATTGAGCAGACTTGTACGAATAAAACCCTGATCTTCTGTAACCATATACTCTGCCCAATCATCACTTCTATAGTAAGAGTCGATATTAATCCATTTCCTCCACAGATATCCTTCACAAAAAAGTGTAATATCACATCCCATAATCTCAGTCTCCTCGTCTATTGAATCGTTTTTATCTATAGCTATATTATTAACAGTTCATTCAAATAACTGTTTAATCCTTGCTTCGGATCAGCAGCGATTTCTTGGCATCAATAATGATTGAGACCATATCGAGACTGATGTTTGAGCTTTTTATGTCAAATCGAACTTCTATTCTCTAATGTATGTGATTCAAGTATGTATTTCTTGCCGATTTAATGACTTGCACAGTATATTTATTACAATACTAATCGTGTCTTAGCTTAAAAAACAACGATTTACATACCAAGCGAGGTGCAGAATATGATATCTATTGACCTTCTATCATCCGAACAAACTCCACCCATGGAACTGCTGCTATCTGCCGATCCTTCACCGGCTATCATAAAAGACTATCTCACACGCGGCCAATGCTATATTGCCCGCCAAGAGCAAGACGTCATCGGCGTGTACGTACTGCTGCCGACACGTCCGCATACGGTTGAACTGGTCAATGTAGCCGTAGCCGAATCCCACCAGAACAAGGGCATTGGCAAGCAGCTCGTGCAGCATGCTATCCACACTGCACAGGAGCAGCACTATCATACAATCGAGATGGGTACCGGCAATTCCAGTATCCATCAGCTTGCTTTATATCAGAAATGTGGATTCCGAATTGTTGGCGTAGATCTGGATTTCTTTGTCCGTCATTATGAGGAACCGATCTACGAGAATGGAATTCAGTGTCGGGATATGATTCGGCTGATGCAGGATCTGCACAGTACGCATAGACAGGATTAACCTCTATCTATTTGCGTCTATGCCATATCTTCCGGTACCATGAACAACAGTAGAATCGGTATGTCACGTGATACCTAGTAGCCTTGTTAAGCGACTACCTCTTCTTATTTAGAACATGGATGTGATTTTGCCAGTGAACTTGTCCACATCGTACCAGCCATAGGTTGCAGTGTGACTGGTCTCCGCATCGTCCTGGACAACTTCATATACATGTACCGTATATTTGGTCGACGTCTCGGAATCGACTTCTACATAGAGATAGGAAGATTCAGCAATTTTGTATTTTTTGCGTACCAGCTGAATAGCCTGCTGTTCAGTGACTTTTACAACAGGCTGCTTGCCTATGTATAGATTCTGATCGTACATACCAATCGATTTGCCCAGTGATTCGCTGATGCTTCGCGCCGGTACATACGTTGTTCCCTGATAGATCAGCGCTTGTGTACTGCCTTTGGAGCTGCCGTCAACGAACATACTGATTTTCTCCTTGATCGCTTGTACGTGTACATCCTGAGCAGCTACAACGGTAGCGCCTGTGAGCAGGGAGCCTATCGCTATACCTATGACTAACCCTTTAACTTTGTCTTTCATACATTAAATCCTCTTTTCCTGCTGATATTAACTTCATTTGTATTGTATCAAAAAAATAACCAACTCACACCGAGGTGAATGCTATGTATGCATCTAATTATTTTTCCCATCCCAACTTTAAATTTCCGAATAGCATTTTTAATATCAATCGTCAGTATGTTCCTGCACTGCTGGCTGCTATGGGTACAGAGCGGCAGGACGAGATGGCAGAGCAGCTCGTTGGAGCTGATTATGCACTATATCTCATTCTGGCTGTCGAAGCTGCACAGCAGCTAGCTGATGAACTGGCACCTATCACTTCGAAATGGTCTCTTCCTCGGTCCCATCCATTATCTATGGACCTATCGCTCTGCTCGATTGATTGTGCGGAGCAATGTTATCTCAAGCATGAGCATTGGCTGACCTTCTGGTTCTACTCCGAGGAGGGTCCCGAGAACTGGATGGATGGCTACAGTGACCAATTTTATGATCTTACGGTTGAGATTGATTTCGATCAGCTGACGATTCGACGCTTATCCGGACCGAGCCGTTAATACCATCTGCATGCAGCAGCTACCAATAGCACCATATCTAATTAGTAACTATTAGAGGACAGCGACGATCTCTATTCTGTTTTCGTACCTATTCACATTCACTTCGCAAAGAAAAGCCGGGAAAAGGTAATCCTTCTCCCGGCTTTTCTTTCCTGTCATTTGCAGTAGTATATTATCTTGCTGTATATTACTCATTTTATTCCTCAGAAATTCTCATTCACAATCCATTCTGCTTCGGCGTCATCTGCGCGGTAATGAGTCAGCAGCTGATTCATCGCGTGGCGAATCGCCGCTTCCGGACTATGCTGTCCCGGCTGCTCCAGTACATCCGGTGCCGACTGCTTGCCCGGCTGGTAAAAGTGGCTGACGTCATGGAAATACTGTCCGTTACGATCCTGTTTGACCCGGATCGCTACCTGGCTTTTGCCCAGCTTGGCATGCTGCAGCCAGATTTCCCATTCTCCGACAATCGTATAATAATCTATAATTTGTTCATAATCTGCGAATAGTTCGATAGGTTGGCTCATGTTCGCACCTCCGTTGATTTGTGACAGGTCGCTTGTTCTTCACAGGTTCTATTACCCTGAATTAGCACCTGCTGATTTTGCGGATGCCTCATATTATAAAAGCCCAGGCAAAAGGAAGTCAAATTCCGTGGATTCTGTCACAAAGGATGAGCGACAGCAAATGCAATGTATCCCGCTTTTACCAGTAGGCTATTTGACTGCTGCTCCTTCGTTATAAGCACGAATATCGTCAAAATACAGCGTACCCTCAGGCACGTCCACATCTCCCCCTTTATTCACATAGATCGAGAACATACGAATATCCTGCAGTGCATCTGCATCCATCGTCTTGCCAGCGTTCGCCGTATCCCATGATGCAGGCTTGAATTCGCTAAATGGAATCTTCACCACGCCTGCTTCTGTACCGCGGAGTGAAGGATACGCTTCAAAGGAAGTTCCACCTGCATTGACCTGAATCACCAGCTTGTTACCGCTACCATCCGGCTTTATCCAGAACTGCAGCGCATCCGCGCCGGTCCAATCGGCACCCCGCATATTCAGTGACTCTCCGGTGTATCCCTGTGCAGCCAGTGTATAGTCATATTTCAGCCCATAGCGTCCATCCTGCTTCTGCACGGCATCCAGCGAGATCGTATTAGGATCGCCTGCCGGTGTATAGGCATTATCCAGTAGTTCATTGCTTCCTTTGTACGTCTCAAAAGTATCCACCACCAGTGGATCAATATTGCCTTCACTGTCGCTTACATAGACCTGAATCGTCTGAGTAAGCACCTGTCCGTTTTTGAGATAGGCTTTGACGGTCAGCGGAGTACCCTCTTCCGCAAGCGCAGCATCCGGCTGCCAGCTAGCCGTATAGTACATTCCCTTTCGATCGCGCGTCAGCTTGTGTTCGGCCAAATCGGTACGGGTCTGGTAAGTCACCCGATCTATTTTGGCATCCAGAATACGCACGCGAAGTGTCGAAGGCTCACTCAGCCGTACTGTCTCGTTATTGGTTGGAGAGACAATATGCAGGAACGGCTGCTCCTGCTCTGTCTTCACCCGCAGATCATACGGCTGTTCAGCCTGCACTTCTCGGTCAAAGGAGGTATATGGATCAGCGTAAAAGTCGGTAAAGTCCGGCAGCAGCTCATGATCGCCAAGTCCATTCGGTGCATTGCGATAAGGGACAAAGATCGAATCCGTGCCAAAGTTCGCCCAGGTCAGCATATACGTTAGCTTGCTCGCCTGAGGATCGTTCTTGATCGCAGCCAGCAGCCGGGTATAGAACTGCAGGTCCCTGGTACCCATTGGCTTCACATTGGAATAGCCAAATTCTGTCAATGCCGGAACTTTGCCTTTTTCCTCGGCCAGCTGGACGACCAGACGCGCGTCCTTCACCACGTTGTCATACCACGTTGGCGTGTTACCGTCATAGTAGGCATCCAGTCCGAGAATATCCACATAGTCATCTCCCGGGTAGGTAGCCAGATACGTCTCCCGGCTATCGTTAAAAGGAACATTTGGCGAGAACGCATACAGGAAATTGTGTACCCCTTTGACATCACGCAGATATTCAACGGTGTAGCGATAGATCTCGATATACTGCTCATTTGTCCGGTACGGCGCACCCCACCAGAACCATCCACCATTCTGCTCATGGAACGGTCGGAAGATCACCGGAATCTCCTCACCCCGATCATCTTTTAGATGGAGGGCAAAGTCCGCGATCTTGTCCAGAAAAGCATTGTACTCCGCGTGCTTGTCTCCACCTGGCAGGATATGACTGATTACATTGCCCTTGGTATCATAAAAGTCACCGCCGGTCACAAAGTTCGGCATATGTGAACTGAGTGCCAGCACCCCGCCCTGCTCATAAGCCGACTTCATCACCCGTACCAGCTCATCTCGGCTCTGCTCCGCCGTTCCGCCGTATACACCCGGCTTCTCCTTGCCCTCCAGACTGAGCGTATCCCAGCCAAACATCCCCGGCAGATCCCCGACCGAATTCTGCACCTCCGACTGGCTGCCGTCATGGGCAGTGATAGCAATCCCCTCGGTTGTCGCATGCTGGTGACCGAAGATGATTTCCTTGCCCTGCAGCTGATCCAGATAGACAAACAGGGATCTGGTCGATCGGGTCGCATTGCGATCTGCCAGATCGACCGTTAGTTGCTTGGCGTTACGGTTCTCTATAATTACGGATGAAGATGGTGTACTTACGGATTGTGCCATGGCTGACAGGGTAGGCGTCAGTGCCAGCATGGCGGTGAGGATACCGATGGTGCAGTGCCTGAGATTGCTCATTTACATCGCTCCTTTGGGATGGGTGGGGTTTAATAAATTAGATCACGGTATAGAATTCATACAGTGCAGGTTATCAATCAACTCAATATGTAAAGCGCTTACAGAAGGAATATAGCAGAGTTTGTCTTCTTCTTGAATAAGATAATATGGAAATGATTTATAATAACAACAAAGAAGGAACTTACCGTTGATAGGTAAATCCCTCCTTTGTTCAATATCAAATTAACAATCTACCAACAGGAATTTATCCGATCCATATTTTGAGTTTCTAATGCATATTCTGGATTCGTACATCCTGCCAATTGGTTGAGTTTTCGGCAATTTCAGCATGCTGTCCACTGAATACTATACTTGCTTCTTTGTCATTCATAAGCGTATAACGGAACCACGCCGTCATATATCCGTCCGCATAAGTCAGCATTTCACCATGGTCGGCCTTCTTTCTTCGTGCCATAACAGCAGGTACCTTCTTATTCAATCTATCAAAATTTTTATTCAAGGAAGCAAGGGGCGTAATCGTCTTGCCATCTATATCACCCGTCCCAGCAACCATAAAATAAGGTATATTGACTTTTGTCACATCGTATTTCCATTTGAGCGCATTAGCAAGCTCTAGGGATGTGGCACTAGCCGTATAGATCGATGTATACCTGTTACTATTAGGGAAAGCAGTTGTAGCATTTATTGCACCGACGCCGCCTTGTGAGTGTCCAGATATTCCAATATTTTTCACATCCAGTTTGTGATAAAAAAGACTCTTGCTATCTTCATTTAACCGGAGAATAAAAGTTAGGGATTTGGAAGAAGACAGCCCTGTCCATGAAGCATCGTCATCATTACCGACTACTACAAATCCCCAGGAAGCCAAATGTTCAAATATTGGACTAAATTTGGAAAAGGGAACACCAGTACCATTGGCTATAATTACAATTGGCAATTTCACACTGTTGCTCTGTTTCAGTACAGATGGATACCAAACTTTATACTGAGCATATAACTTTTCCTGACTATCAAACTCAACAAAATGAACCTTATATTCTCCGAGTTGTGTATATTTCTTTTCCAGCTTCGCTGCAGCATTAACTTCGTTGTAATAGTTCTCTTTGACCATAGGCATATCGGTGATATATCTTACTACCAAAAAGACGATCAGAAGCCAAAGGATGGTTGCTACGATAATGGATAAAATTTTTAAATTTTTACCATTATCTGTATGTCGATTTCCAATAAGTAGCTTTTGCTTATCCAGCCTGCATCCTAGGATGATTTGCATCAAGTCCATTAGTATACCCCATCCCAAAAAGCCTAGTGTAACAAGATACAGCACACCAGTAATTATTTTCCCTTCATAAAATCGATGTATACCAAACACACCAAAAAATAAACAAAGTAAAAAATCCAGTTTTTTGGATTTTGTAGATATATATACTTTTTCGTCCATCGCGGTGAAGTAACCACCTTTCCATATTAAACTGATTATAAAGCGAACACTCCTTAAAAATTGCTCTACACTCACATATCCTTGCTTTTGTAAAATGATCCCGAACATTCGCTCAAATGCATTTAAAACAATTTATAGAAATCGCAATTTTCAACCTCCGAATCCAATATCAAGAACCTTTCTACTCAATATGCCGACCTACAAATGCCATAATCTGCTCGAAATACTCTTTTGCATACTGGTTTGAAGTGGACTGAATCAAGAATCCATGCCCTAATTCTCCATAGGTCTGATCACGATAATAGTATTCGGTATCCACATCTTTTTCCTGTAAAGTACGGTATAGATGCTGCATGTCCCTGGAGTAGCTACCGGTATTACCAGCTCCCAGAAATGAAGGAATATAGCTGCCATCCACATAGGAAGCCACATCAAATTGCTTTCCTTGTTCTCCATCAAGGTCATTAGTGCCAAAATAGTTTTTGATCATCGCTGCCGTTCCCCAGTTCATCCATTTCGTTTTTAAAGGACCATCATCTATAACAAGCGCTTTAATCTGATCTTGTGAAATAGCAGGCTCAATACCAAGGGCACTGGCATAATTTTTTTGTGTCACAATCAATCCATACTGAGCGGTCATAACTGCACCCGCAGATCCACCCATTATTACTACATTCTTCATATCCAATCCCAGTTCTTTACTATGCTGTTTTACAAAATGAATGGCTTGATTCAATTGAATTAGCGGAACCGGATAATGGTACTCTGGTGCCAAGGCATAATCAATATTGACCAGATTGTATCCTTTTAGCACAATTTCATCGAATAGACTGTTGCAGACTTTGGTTCCAATGGCCAGGGGATCTCCATCGTATTTACTTCCGGCGAAAAAGCCACCACCGTGGATATACAGGACTGTAGGCCTTTTCACGCTGATATTTTTATCAGGATAAGATATATCAAGGTAGCTGTTCGGGTAGGTACTGTCATACTTCAAATCATTTCGGTACCATATCCCATTTTTTTTCATAATAATATTAGGCTCACGTACAGGCTCAAACGAATTGGGTACCCTACCGAGAAAATGGCTATAAAATATTTTTTGTATCGCGATGACAGCAAGCGTAGGATGAGTGGCGATATTAATGACCACCGTTATAAGAAGCACGGCGATAAACAGCAAACCTATTCCAAAGATTTTTAGAAGCTTTCGTTTTTTTCTAAAATGATTTTCTTGAGAGCTTATTAATTTTTCTGTGTTCATTGTTTTTATTTCCTTTCATTCACGTTCGTGTAGTGCGCCAGAGAGATTACTATATAAATGAATCAATTAATCCTGGCTGTTAGATTATAGCTTGTCCAAGTAAACTGAAAATAAACGACAAAGGAACTCCTACATATTTATAGGAGTTCCTTTAATAAAGCAGTGTATGATTATCCAGCTGGTAAAGTTATCTCTTTGAACAATCAATGGACACCATTTGTTTACTTATTATTCGCCTGGGAGATAATATCAGTCATCTAGCCTGAAGGGAGAATAATCTCGAATATTGTACCGTTCCTATCCGATCTGGCAATTCTAATTGTCCCCTCATGCAGTGCGACGATTTTGTAAGCAATACTCAGTCCCAATCCATTGCCGGAAGACGAGTGCGAGTCATCCTCTTGATAAAATTTATCGAAAACGTATTTTTGCTTATCTGGTTCAATCCCTGGACCAGCGTCATGAATAGCTACAATAATTCCTTGGTCTTCAGAGACAATATTGATCTGGATCTCTGAATCCGTAGGTGAATACTTGATCGCATTATCCAAAAGATTGATCCAGACCTGGCTGAGCATATCTTCGTTTGCAGTAACCATAAATTCAGGCGAATCGAATAAAAAACCAATATTTTTCGCAGACCATTTGGGGTGTAGAAGTATAACAGCAGTTCGAATTTGTTCCGTTAGGTTAAACCATTCTTTTTCCATAATCATCGTCTGGGTTTCGAGTTTGGATAAATGAAGGATACTCGTCGACAGCTCAGCCAGACGTTCCGACTCATTAATAATGATATCCAAATATTCGTTGCGCTCTTCAGCAGATAGATTATCTTTTTTTAGTATCCTGGCGTATCCCCTTAAAGACACAATCGGCGTTTTAAATTCATGAGAGAAGTTATTGATAAAATCCGAACGTAGCATTTCCAGACTATCCAGTTCTTCTGCCATATGATTGAAGCTACGATTGAGGTTTCTCAGTTCTTTGGGCCCTTTGAGATGAATTCTGACAGAAAAATTACCTGCAGCCAGTTCTTCGGAAGCACGAATTACTTGTCGGATCGGAGCAAGAGGAATCCGGCTAAAGATCAAAGAGGCCACTATACTTACGAGTACACTGACTGTGCCAAAATAAATCATAAGCCATACTCCACTTCCTGCATCAGATGTTCCGACTGGAGACGGAGTATATAGTCCAACGGAAGAAAGAAATACAATAATCAATAGCGCAAGAAAAATGGATACAAGGAGAATAAACAAAACAATAAATGTAAAAATAAAGGTCAGTCCCCAACCGTGAATATAACTCTTTTGCCTGAGCTTACCCATTCGTCTAATCAACATGTTTTACAACCTTGTAACCGACGCCTCGGATCGCCACAATCTCAAATTCCGGGTAATCAACGAATCGCTTTCTCAACCGATTGACGTGAACATTGAGCGTTACATCACTTGTCTCCGAATCCATTCCCCAGATCTCATCCATCAGCTGAATTCGGGTGAAAATCTTGTTTGGATACGACAGCAACTTGTACAATAGATAGAATTCTTTCTGTGGCAATGTCTGTACATCGTTGTATCTGGATACAGTGAGAGAATCATAGTCAAGACAAACTTCTCCGATATGAAGCTTACGCTCGTAAAGAATCTTGGCTCTTCGCAGTAGGGCACGAATTCGCAGAAGCAGCTCATCCTCGTCCACCGGTTTGACCATATAGTCATCTGTACCCACGAGGAATCCTTTTCGCTTATCAACAGGTAGATGCTTTGCTGTAACCATCAGAATGGGGATATCATTTCTACCATCTCTGATCATTTGTGTCAACTCGAATCCATCCAGGTAAGGCATCATAATATCTAGTACAATCAGATCAATATGCTGTCTGTCCAGTATTTCTAGTGCCCTTATGCCATTCTCGGCCAAAAACACATTATAACCAGCTGTCCCAATAATTGTTTTCATTAATTTCGCCGTATTGGTATCGTCTTCCGCAACGAGAATTTTGAACATTGTGTACATTCCTTTCAGTGCTATAGCTTACAGCAGAAAATATGTAGCCAAAAGAGAAGAATTACTCGCATTAAATAGGCTAACGTCCTCTCGTTATTATAGTCTGGATCGTATATAAAAAAAGTCCCTGGCTCAAATTCTGCCAGAGACTTTTATTTTATTTGGAAGAGTATGAACTAATAACGGTATTCCATACGTCCTTGGTACCAACATTGTCTTTCATTGCCATAAGTAGAATATTGATAGGAAGTAAGTGTACCAATGTAGCCTCTGCCATCATCATGTACGATCGTTCCACATGCCTGATTGGAAGCTACCAGACGCGTCACACTATTGGTCCAATACCAATCAGCTGCCGCAAATCCGGAAGTGGCGGGTAATAATAAAGCCAGGGACATAACAGATGCAATAATTTTCTTTTTCATTCTACATGTCTCCTCTCATTATTAAAATCCTTTCTATCCTATCATATTATACATAATTTGTAAAATTAAATACATAAATGGAAAATGAGTTTTCTCATCTTCACTCTTCTACTTTATAGATCTTTTTGACATTTCCTCTTTCCACTGCTATTTTCAAATGAACTACAGGTTTCAGAGGATGAACTCTATCCAGTGAAGTCAGGACAAGGTGGTGTTCCCAATCAAGTTGGGATTCACTTTTCTCCTTTACCTAGCTACTCATGCCTCCTCAATGATCCGGTTGAATGTGAAAAGGCTCCATGACGATCAGACTCAGGTACTGGCGAAACCTTAGCAATTCCTCCATCGCCCGCTGCTCTTTCTGGAAGATGCCCACGGTAAAGGCTGATTCGACCATTCCATCTCTACCATAGGCAGACAAGACTCTTACTGTGTCTGATATTTCGGCGGTAAGGGCAATGACTTTGACATTTTGGCTGATCTATACTCTTCTCAATAAGTGCTATGAAAGGAGTATAGGATGAGGTTGATGAGTTAGGAGTATGAGGAAACAAATTATTGTAAAAGAGACTGAAAAAGAAATAACCAATTGTTTTTATCCAAAAAAGTTATAGAGTAATAATTTAGCTTCAAGGTCTACAGTAAATTATACCCTTATTATTAAT
This sequence comes from Paenibacillus dauci, assembly GCF_000971985.1. Classification (GTDB taxonomy): domain Bacteria; phylum Bacillota; class Bacilli; order Paenibacillales; family Paenibacillaceae; genus Saccharibacillus; species Saccharibacillus dauci. Next base: position 624,996 of record NZ_LAQQ01000001.1, read on the forward strand.
TTAATTACGAAGCATATTAATTAAAATATAAATCGAAATAATACTTATTTTTTTATCATTAGAAAATCTATTACTATCTAATCGCCTAATGCTTTGGAAATTCTAAAATATCTTTTGTTTAAAGCTTCCTTTCCACCTTCCATAATTTCGCATATAGCTTCTCTAACATCATTTTTTTGTAAGGCACCACTTATTTGCTTTTGAATCATTCCTCCTGCAAAATTCATTTGTATAATGTTTTCTGCGGCACCGTTTACAGGTATATTAGGATTATGCGTTACAATTATAACTTGCTGCTTATTCTTAAACTCTCGTAATCCGGAAACAACTAAGTCAGTTATTCTCTTTGTATCTAAATCTTCTTCTGGTTGATCAATAATTATAGGCGAATCATCCAACAAGAGCATCAAAGAAAGCATTGCAGCTGTACGCTGGCCTGCTGATCCAGTTTCAATATCTTCTTCTTTGTTTTTGCTAGCCAGCTTTAAGACTATTTTATCTTCAGGGTACCATAAGCTTAATCTATCAATATCCTCAGGCGTATTAATAAGCAGTGAATCAATATGCATAATAAATCGTTTTGTTGTTTTTAAGTTAGAAGTGTTTTGGATATCATTTATTAATTTAATTCTGTCTTCCCATATAGAAGCCGACATTGATAAATTATAAAGAATTCCACTATGAGGAATATTATCATCATCTTTTTCTAATATATCTTTAGTAAATTCCTTTCCATTCTTGCGTATAATATTTCTAAAGGTATTCTCAGCATTTTCAATATTACCCATTACATTTAGGTAAATTTTTATATTCGAGTTGCTTCCTTGCCATCTTTCTATAACATTCTGGCGGTATTTACGCAAATTTTGTTGATGAAGATTAATTTCTGTAAGCAACATAGTAGACTCGTTCTCATAAGCTTGCATTTCTTCTTCGTATTCGGAAGTTCTTTTCAATTTCTTTTCAATCTCTTGTTGTTTAAATACTAATTCACCATAAGCATTTGGATTTTGTTCTCCACTTTCTTCTAATCTTTCTACAAACTCCTCATAATCCTTACAATGGTTATTTATTTTTTCATAGTACGGTATCGATTCAATTTTTGAAGATATTCGACTATTGAAATCAGCAATTTTACTGCTAATAAGGTTAAATTCTATAATAATATTATTTATTTCCTCAGATAATTCATGTAATTGAGTGTTAGATTCTACGTCTATCTCATCAAATTGATTGAACTCAAGCATATCTATAGGATATACTTTTACCAGTTCTTGAACTTGGACATTTAAATTATCAATTTTGACTTTTTCAACTTCAAATTTGCTTAATGCAGATTGTGCTTTAGCATAATTATCAAGAATACTTTTATAACCAGATTCTTCGAAAACTTTCATTTTTGCTAATATATCATCTAACTCTGATAATAAGTTTCCTTTTTCTTTTACTTTGTAAAACAATTCTCTTTTGCGAGCTCTATTTTGCATCCATTTATTTGACAACTCTTCATATTGCTGATCCCATTCAGTTTTATTAAATTGCTCATCTATTATATTCATAATATGATGAGGATCTTCAGTTAAAGTATACAATTGCTTTTGACTAAATATTCTTAATGGAAATCGTAAACTCACATTGTCGCTTAATTCTTTTTCTTCCCAGTTCTTATTTTCATTTTGAAATTCTTCTTTTATACCACTATTTGTCCAAGTAAGTGCAACTTCTCTTCCATCTTTTTGCATTAACACTTTAATTTTTGTTCCCTCTGTTAGCATCCCTGTTTTACCACGTTCTTTAGGTACTTGATTGAACTCTTCAAAGCTTTCTTTAATTTTACCTGGCAATCCTGAAACTTTATTAAACGGCAATCTCAGATATTCAATAATGCTAGATTTTCCAGATCCTCTACCGCCTATAATTGTATTTAGCCAGGGACTAAAATCAATTTTTAAAGGTTTTCCTCTGCCTGCTTTTGCACCATTCTCAATAACAATAGATTTAATATAAAATCTTTGATTTATATCGTTTGGGTTATTGAGACTCACATCGCTTCTAATTATTCCATCTTCACCATCATGTAAAGCTAATCTAAGAGCATCAATATTAGGGTTATCCATTTTAACCCATGTATAAATTTGTCCTATAGTATCAATAGAATGACTATCGGAACCGGATATTTCTGTATAATTCAATTTTGAATCAATATAAACTTGTGGCTTTTCATAAGTAATATTACATACTTGAATAGCTAATACTCCTTTTGCATTTAGGCATGTTTCGAGTGATAGTCCTTTTTCTTCTTCAAATAATCCTTTTGGACCGTCTACATGAGCAGGTATTGCTATACCTCCATGGCTATGAATTATATTAATAACATCATTATACGAACATTCAGTACATGTGTCTGAATGTCCATACGCACCAAAATATTTAGAACGTGCTAACACATCATTAATCGCTCGTCCACAAACTTCAGGAGAAAATATAGCTAATAAGTGGATATTTCCATTTACTGATATTTCAACTCCAGGAAATATAACCAGCTCTCTAAATCCATCACATTGTTCAGCTCTCATAGCTACAAGCTCGTCTTTTAAAAGATTTACCCATTCACTAGAATTATGGTCTGTGACTGCTACACAATCGATTTCTTTTTCCATATATTTCAACAACCAATTTCTAGGAGTAACTACTTGATCTAGCTGTCTGTAATCGTTAGAGGCAGGTGTATGAGTATGAAAATCAAATTTCTTCCATGTTGCACCATAATGTTGATTCATATTAAACCTCCATATTATATTTTTTCTTCTCATTTTTCACTCTCAAAATCATCTCCACCAACTCATCCCGCCCAATCAGCCGCACATTATTCGACCGCGCCAGATTAACGGCCTGCTGCGTATACCCGCTGTTCGTCACTACCCAAGCCGCTGAAGCCTTATAATGCGCTACCGCTCCATAAGCTTCCTGCACTGCCTTCAACCCAACATTCTTGCTATACCGCTTGGCCTGCACGACGATCTTCTCGCCATTTCGGCTGATGACCAGATCCGCGCCGTAATCGCCTTGCGCTTGTGTAGCATTTGCTTTGTATCCTTGCAGCCGGAACAGCTGCTCCAGATACTTTTCAAATTGGATGCCGTCCATCTTGTCGATCTCGGCAATACCGGAGCGACGCAGTCGATTGATTCTCGCTTCATTGATCAGACGACTAACCAGCGCTACCACGATAATCCCGATCACGATTACCATAGCGGCGATCATGAGGCTTTTGGTGTAATACAGCATGCCGAGTCCGCCCAATATAACCAGGCTGCCTATCGCATTGACTGTCTCCTGCTGCTGTTTCTTTTTACTCTTTCTCCGTGCCATTCGTACTTCCCCTTTATCTCTGTTCTAGTTGTATTTATTGCTTTTATGGTCTGTCCTTACCCTGATCTGCAGCCGTATGAGCTTTCTCATCTACCCACTTCGCAAATCCTTCCACCCTGCTGTAACTCAGATACAAATGTTCCATCGCCCGCGTCATCCCAATGTAGAACCGCGATACTTCCTCGTCCCACTCTTCTTCCTTCGCCTTCTCTCTCGGCATGCCGTCCACATTCACAATAAATACCGCCTGGAAGTCCATCCCTTTGGCGCTGTCGATCGTGGAGATCTTCACCGTCTCTTCATAGCGATCAAAGCTGTCTTTGGTTCGCTTGTTCTCGGTAAACCAGTTGTAGGGAATATAGCTATGGTCGAGTCCCTCGCGGATCGCGTCGATGATGTAGTTATTGTTGTAGCTGCCTTTGATCCGGTACAGGATCACCATGTCGGCGTAGTTGACTTTCTTTGTCTCGTGCAAGTGCTGTATCTGCTCCACTACCCACTGCATCTCTTCCTGAATGGACGTGCAGTGACGGGACTGCGGCTCCGGTCCTCTCCGTTTGGTGCCCTGCGGCGGGATAATCTCGGCGGGTTCGCTGGTCGTGACTGTCGTCTGGAACTTGTCGCGCAGCTTGGAGTGCGAGCGGTAGAAATCCCATGCGTAATTCACGATCTGCGCGGTATTGCGGTAGTTGATGCTCAATACTTTGGAGCGTCCGCGGAAGTCGAGTCCGGTGTTGCGGGACAGGCTGACTTTGCGGCGGAAGATCTTTTGCGCTTTATCCTCGACAATCAGCAGGGACTGGGTCTCGGGATTGAGCGCTTTGCTAATTAGCTCCAGCCACTGGGGCTCCAGATCCTGACCTTCATCCACAAGGATGGCGTCATACTGCGGCGCGGTTAGCGTTCCTTCGCCTATCTGCTCCAGTAGATTGTTAATCTGGCGTTCATTTCCCAGTTCACTATTGGAGAATTTAATAGGAAAGCGTCTGTACAGCCAGTCATGGAATGTCGTAATCTCCATTTACTCGGGCAATCGGTCATCTCTTGTATCGCCGGATGATTCCGATCCCATCTCCGACCATTCAAACAGATCTTCCGGTTCATTCAGCTTGTGCATGATCATACTGCGGATGTTGCAGGACAGCGGACTGCCGTAGCAGAGGACGAGAATGCGCCAATCCGGATGTTCATGCAGCAGCGTCCGGGCGCGACTCGCGAGAATAAGTGTCTTGCCGCTGCCAGCGACACCGCGAATGAGTCGATGACGGTCACCGATCTGCCGGGCAAGTGATTCCTGATGCAGATCCATTGCTTGAATGTTATGCAGCGACAGCAGCAGGTCGTCCTGGTAATAGCCGTGATCCCTTATATCTGCGCTAATCCGTACCTCGGTAAACAGATGATAGCGGATCGCTTTCATGTCTTCTTCGCTGAGCATCTGATTACGATGGAAAGCAACCGGGAACATGCCGTTCAGTCTTTCTAGTAGACGATCCCGGTTGAAATGTTCGTCTTCCGTGTCAATTTCTTCCCTTGTCAGAAGGAGATGCATATCGATACAGCGGTGAATTTCATTACGAATGATATGGGTCTCTTTCATACGGGTGAAGACGACTCCGTGTCCATAACGGAACTTGAGATTATTTGAATAGACCCCTGTTTGCTGGAGCAGATTACGGTCTTTTTTGAGTTTTTTCTGAATATGAAATGAATAATTTCGGGCCTGTGAGATCGGGTTGATGACGGTCTCCAGGGTGCCGGTTCCTTTTTGTGTATGTAGCTGCCATTCTTCGGGGTTAAGCTGGTAGAGGGTGTTCTCGGTATAATCCTTGACCTCCAGTACAAGCAAGCCAAAATCGGGGCCGATAATGACATAGTCGGGTCGTCTGCCATTAATATGAGGTTCATAGTAGACAACATACTCGTCAGGTAGATGTTTTTTGAAGGTGTTAAATAGGGTACGTTCGCCAGCAGTTGCGCTGCCGCGGATCGTCTCTGGAATCATGTATGCCATGGGTGTATGCTCCTTGCTGCCGTCGATTCCGTAGATATGAGTTCCAGTGCTTCTGGAATGCGGACGGGGATTTATTTTAAATTTGTAGGTATATTGATTTGCGTAAATAGACACTATTAAGCAGATTAGCCGCCTTAATCATACATCTTTTGAACTATATTGGAAATACCTTTTTTGTTAATTTGTGTATTTTATATCTCTTTCATACAGCAAAAGCTACCTAAATCCCTTTAACAGAGCAGGATGCAGACAGCTTTTGTATGAACATATTTGGAATTATCATGGGAACTATTATGGGAATAATTAGATAAATATGATTCGCATTATCTGCTCTGGCTTTTTCAGTTCATCCTATTCTCCTCCTGCCACTCTATAAGATTCATAGGTGACTATTTTTCGCTAACTAGGAATGTATAAAGAAACTGTAAATGACCTGGTAAATCCTCCCTAAAACCGCCTTTCAAAGCCCATTTGCAAACTATAATTACACACTTTTTTAATAATTGGATAATTTATACACTAAAGTAAAATATAAGTTGAAAACATTCATAAATCAGTTATAATCAACTCGAAATCACCTATTCGCAATCCAATACAAAGGAGACGATGCTATGAAGTTAACTTATGTTCTTTTGAGGACAATGATCATGCTCTTGCTATTCAGCTGGGTATCCCCGGAACTCAGTTCTTCCGTCAATGCTGCCGGTACACCGCAGCCCGCTGAAGAGAGTTCATCCCAACCAGCTACACGATCGACCGGAGGAGGTGGCATGTGTTTTCCTTATCTGACCTCCGATTCAGCGGATGCAACTACAGATACATACATAACACCGGACACGACTGCCTCTCCTCCTTCCTCCCGTTCCACAGTGGCTCCCCTGCCTGTTAACACCTCCTACGGAACAGCTATCGAGCTGACGCCAGGAGTACCGGTCGAAGGTTATCTTCCTCCGGATGATCAGGATTGCGTCTGGTTCCAGGATGCACTCTATTACAAAATCACCGTTACCAAGACACAGAAGATTACTGCCCTGATGCTCGTTCCACCGGGTCTGGATTACAGTATGTATCTGGAAGGCACGGCTTCTTTTCGGCACAAGGGTCCTTATGACCAGCTCAGCTATGTCGCCCAGCCGGGAACGTACTATCTGCGCATCTCCGAAGGACATACGCGTGGCAGTCTCACTCAACCGTTCAATCTGAAAGTCATGCTGTCTGACAAGTTCGATGATTATGAACGGTATTCCGACGACAGCTCGGCGACAGATGCCTATTACCGGGGGCCTTCGGTGCAGACGATAGACAATCTGTATGACGAAGACTGGAAAATGTTCGGTCTCGACTACCCGGGTACTATTACGGTTCGCCTGGATAACCCTTCTTCCAAAGGCGTATACAAAGTCGAAATCTGGGACTGGGAAGATAATGTGATTGCCACTGTAAAGCAAAATGAGACCAAAACCTTGCGGCTGCCGGTCACCTCGTATTTTGTTCGTGTCTATGCTCCGTCCAAGTATGATCCAGATGTGCCTTATACATTGACCATGGATACCAAATACGATCCACGACCTGTCTGTCACTGGGACGAGGAACGTCCATGGGAATGGGTATGTACGGGTCCATGATCTAGAGAACAGCAAACAACCCATTTACGCTATGATTAATCCTTTTCGTGTTCCTGCATCCTAGCTTACCGAGGAGATGATGCGATGAAATCCAAATGGTTGATGTTCAAAATGGTCACGATTCTGCTGCTGCTCACTTGTATGACGGGTCCGATGCTGACCGCTGTAGCAGCCGATACTTCTGATCCAGCGTATCCCCAGCTGATTCCGCTGAATAGCAAAGACCGAGTAACGCCGCAAGCTTACTCGGGCGATGTGTCGGAATGTCTGCCCTTTGCCAAACCGGTGGCAGCACCTGCCCCAGGTAGTACAGCGACAACAGCCACCTATGTAACTGCAGATACCTATGCAGCCGGTACCAAACCGACTACAGGTGTCCCTACCATACCGGCTCCACCAGGCATGCCGACCAATATCTCTACCTTTGCCGCGACCGAGTTGACGCCGGGTGTCCCTGTCGAAGGTTATCTACCTCCGAATATGCCGGGCTGCATTTTCTGGCCAGGCGGACTCTGGTACAAAGTCACTGTCGACAAGCCGACCAAGATTACCGGACTGCTGCTGACGCCGCCGGGCATCGACTACTATCTGTATCTGTACTATGAACGCAATGGTCCGGGTGATGTGAATACCGGTACGGTTTCTTTCCGCAATTCCGGTCCCTATGACCAGGTCGCCTATGTGGCACAGCCGGGTACGTATTATCTGTTCGTAACCGAAGGGGCAACAGGCGGCAGCATGAAGCAGCCATTCAACATCAAGGTGATGCTGAGTGACAAGTATGATGAATACGAGAAATATACGGACGATGCCACCACCACAGAGACCTACTATGATGAATACCGTACCGGTCCTATGATCCATACGATCGACAATCCGTATGACGAAGACTGGAAAATGTTCAACGTCAGTGTGAACGGGGCATTAACAATCAATCTGGACAATCCTTCATCCAAAGGGTATTACAAGCTGGAGCTGCTCGATCAGAATGAACATCTGATTGGCTCCGTATACCAAAACAAACCAAAAACATTCCGGCTGGATATGTACAACGCCTATTACACCCGTGTATTTGCGACTAATCCTGCCAAATATGATCCGGATGTCCCTTATGTGCTGACGATGAAATTCAAGCCTGATCCGCAGCCTGTCTGTGACTGGGATGAAGAAGAACCATGGAAATGGGTATGCACCTGGCCTTAATCAAATAATGGAAAAGAACCCTGTCTCCACAAAAACCAAATTGCCAAAAGTAAAAATGGTAAAAACCAAAACGTTAAAAGTAAATAGACTCTGATCTATATTCCAACTCCTAAAGGGGATTATTCGATGAAATCAAATCCATTCCTATCCAAAATCATGGTTGCGCTGCTGGTAGTCAGCTGGGCTCCGGGAACGCTGGGATCGCTCACATCTGCCGCAGGTCTGGATCAACCAGATACTGGCACGATCGCTACAATCCGTGCCGATCCGATTACCAATCCGCTTCAGCCAAGCAATGTGTCAGTACCTGTGTCTGAACAACCAACAGCAGCTGCCGCCACCTATCTAACCAGTAGCCTGCCTACTCTGCCTCCCGCTGTAGTGACGCCACCTACCAATACGACCAGAGAAACTGCGATTGAGATCAAGCCCGATACTCCCATCGAGTCCTATCTTCCTCCAAGCAGCTCGGATGGCCATGGGAATTACAGCGGCGGCGCTCTGTATTACAAAGTCACATTAACAGAAAGACAAAAAATGACGTTCATGATGCTCATGCCGCCAGGAATTAATTACCATATGTTCATGGAGTCCACTGCCGGATTCCGCAGCAGTGGTCCTTACCAGCAGCTCAACTATGTCGGCGGACCGGGAACATATTATCTGGAAGTTACAGAAGGTGGTACGCCCGGCAGTCTGACAGTGCCATTCAACCTGAGACTGGTGCTCAGTCCAAAAATCGATAACTATGAGCAGTATTCCGACGATTCCTTTGTCACGGAAGTATATGATTGGGGTCCGACACGTCATACGATCGATAACCCTTTTGATGAGGACTGGAAAGCATTGAATATTCCTGAAAACGGTAAATTAATACTGTCTCTGGACAATCCATCCAACTCCAAAGGCGTATACAAAGCAGAGTTATATGATCAAAGCTCCAGGCTGATCGGAACTGTCTATCAGAATGCACCAAAGACATTCGATATTCCGATGAATGGATACTATACCCGCGTCTATTCTGCCAAAGGCTCTTACGATCCGGATGTGTATTATACGCTAAGCCTGGATTTCAAGACGCCTCCAAAGCCAGTCTGTGACTGGGAAATCGGCGATGTTTGGGTATGCACGTGGCCTAAATAAAGAGAGATGACGCACCTTATCGCACTTGTTATGAATCACAAGCACATCTGTCTTTATCCCAAATCGCAAAGGAGCTTACCTCATGAAATTCAGACCGTTAATGCTCAAAACAATAACTGCTCTGCTGCTGACCGCCTGCATGCCTATGAGCAGTCTGGCTGCTGATGCCGCTGGTTCTTCTCCGGCACCTACGCTACAGCGTACCGCCCAGACGAATACAGTAACAACACAGGGCGATGTATCCGATTGTCTGCCGTATTCCAACCCGGTGGATCCACCCGGTGATGATACGGTATCCGTAGATACGTATTCGACTGACGCATCCTTGGCTGCTCCTATTATGAAAAAGGGAACCGCGCCTCCTCATATGCCTACCAATATATCTTCAGAGTCTGCGATCGAGGTGAAAGCGAACACACCCGTAGAAGGATACCTCCCTCCGGATATGCCAGGCTGCTTTTTCTTTCCAGGTGGTGTGTGGTACAAAGTGAAGGTGGACAAGCCCCAGAAAATCACGGGATTACTGCTGACTCCACCAAGTCTGAATTACAACTTGTATATCTATTATGAACGTTCCGGACCAGCGGATGTGGATGCAGTCGCAGTATCTTTCCGGGACAAGGGCCCTTACCAGCTGGTCAGTCATGTTGTAGATCCCGGCACTTATTACTTTTTCATTACCACGAATAAGTCAAACGGCAGTTTCACCCTGCCATTCAATTTTAAAGTGATCTTAACGGACGTATATGATAGTTACGAGAAATATTGGGATGACGGTCCTACTACGGAAGCCTATCTCGCAGACCATTCCAATCCTATGATGCACACGATTGACAATCCGTTTGACGAGGACTGGGATTCGCTTAGTTTTGATGTGGAGGGCACCTTTACGATTAATCTGAATAATCCCTCCAAGAAGAGTGTATACAAACTGGAAGTCTTGGATATGAATGAAAATGTAATCGAAACCGTGTATCAAAATACGACCAGGACGTTCCGATTGCCACTCGATAATTATCACACGCGCGTTTATGCACCGAATCCTTCCAAATACGATCCAACTGTCCCTTATGCCCTTTCGGTGAACTTCAAGCCTGATCCGCAGCCTGTATGTGGATGGGATGATGACAAACCGTGGAAATGGGTGTGTACCTGGCCTTGATGTCGATATGTATATTGAAGATTTTACGTTTCGGTAAACTATAACGAAAACCCATGCAGGAGCCTATTGGCTTTGGCATGGGTTTTCTAATTTTCATAAAAGGTGTCAGATGAATCTCTCTATAAATAATACTATGATTCAACGATGTAAATCTTGCGAATCCTTGAGAAGTTATTCAGGAAATTTTTGCTCGTCATTCCAATATACTAAGCCACTGGCGAAACGGTATTTATTAGCATTATTATTGGGAGCGTTAATAACTGTCGTATTATTAAATTTCACAGTCCCCATTCCTCCGGACCCCCATACTCCTACGGCATATCTGCTCGCATTACGACTGGTATTATCATTAAAAATAATATTGTCTATGGGCGCAGACCCAGCATATACCAGCATATCGGTATGCTCTTTTTCTAAAAATAGAGCTGTACTGTCTACTGTATTTCGATTAACGGTTACATGATTTACCGATTGAGTGTTATAGCTGCCTTCTGTAGCGATATATATACCGGCCAATTGCGTACGCTGAATAGTATTAGCCTCGATACGCACATCATGACCACCCACTACAGAAATGCCCCGTGCTTTACCATCACTAACCTGATTATTCAAAATACGAACATCATACGTAGCTTCCGGATTGCCTGCTGCATCCAGATCATCGCCGTAGCTGACTACAGCAATCGTATCATCGCCTACATTCTGAACAATATTTTGTTCTACAGTTACATTATGACTGCCGCCTGTCGTATGGATACCATCGGCATTCGTATTTTGTACAGTGTTATTGGTAATTGTTCCTCCGGCAGATCCGCTCACATAAATACCGGCGGTACTGGCTTTGTTCACTACTATATTATCGACCGTAAAATGGGTTGCATTCTTGACGGTGATGCTGTTTTTATCATTGGCGCCGTTTCCACGAGGGACTACACTTTGATACTCATGCTTCAGGTTGCGGATCGCTGGATTGCTTCCTGTGAGATCTATCGAACCGCGCTCGGGATTGGTCGATAGCAGGATGGATTTTTCCTTGCTTGCACCCTTTAGCGTAACACCGTTAACTGTTACGATATCACTCAGCTGGAAAGTACCAGCTGGTACATATACGTCTTTGCCCTGTGTGCGTGCAGCTGCGATAGCCGCATTAACAGCAGCATAATCGTCTTTGCCATCATTGGCTACAGCGCCAAATTGTACAATCGACAGACTCCGATCATCTGGTACATCTGCTGCCTCGGTAAACGCTATCGTCGGATTCCAGAGCGTATGGTCAAAGCTGATCGAGCCGACTTTGTTAACCACAAAGTGAATCGCTGTTCCTTTTTGGACAGCAATCTGGCTTACACCGGTCGGTGTTACGCCTGCTGTAGACTGGACTTTTTGGCTCCAGAGAGTTGTATTGTCTTTGCGGATACTCGCGAGAATACCATCTCCATCGGCACTTCCTTTTTCTATAGCTCCGGTGATGGTGATCGTTCCGTTCGCTGGTGCAATCCAGGTACGGACAGCATCGGCATCGTTACCCGGATGCTGTGCATTCGCCGATACCCATGGATAGGTGCCACCGTTATCCCAGCGATTGCTCGCCGCCTGATATGTAAGCTTGCTGTATGTGGTTCCTGATGCTTTCTCATATTGCCAATGATTGGCACCCTGGGTGGAACTGTAATTGGTAGACGCCTGGTAGTTCACAATATCGGCTGCGGATATCGTTCCTGTCACACTTATCAATCCCAGTCCCAGTGATGCCATACTTGCAGCTATCCATTTGGTGTTCATATGCAATTGAATACCTCCTATTAGTAAATTAGTTAATAATGTGAATTATATTAACTTTCCATTATTAACCTTTTATAGAAGGTATAGAATCTACATAGACTGCTTTTCTCAGTGTCGCTGTCCAATATGCTCTGCCCAGGATTGACGATCCAGTACATAGTGCTGATATTCTTCGCCTTCGATGTGGATGATATTCCGCAAGGTGAATCCGGATTTTTGGATGACCTGGCAGGATACGATATTCTCGGTCAGTGCTACCGCATTGAGCAGCGGGATAGTGGTATTTGCAAATAAATACATAATCATGCCCTGCACAGCCTGTTTTGCATATCCTCTACCTCTGTAATCTCTGGAAATGGCATATACAATCTCCCGGTTTGGTGAAGGCAGTTCACTCTTGATCCCTGTACAGCACCAGCCGATTAGCTCACCTGTATTTTTGGAGAAAATCGCTAGACGCAAGTATAGATCCTGTACATCTTCACCGCTTAGCACTGCATTGAGAAACTGTCGATTCTCGGGAATCTCATAGTGGACCAGCCAATCTGCCCGTACTTCTTTGGGAACGTTCCAGCCGGGAAGATAGCCATAGATTTCGTGCTGCCATGTCAGTGTATGCAGGGCATCCAGATCCCCAGCTCTGAACTCCCGCAAAATAATATCTTCACCATCTATAATCAATACATCTTCTTTGGGAACAAAACGATTATTTATATACATCATCAGCATCACTCTCCTTACTTTTGGTTAATTACCATATTAAGTAAACGATGATAAAGCAGTCAATGTTGCACTCTGGCATCGATTAAACCAAAAAGACATCCTGTTTACGGATGTCCCAAGGTAGTATTTGCTGCATGCACAGCAGACTCGCTATTTATGGTTTATTTACTTCTTTCTCAGCCTGTTCATTCATTTCAAGTCCAGTAATCTTCTCTGCCAGAATCTTGCCTGCATTGGCGAGGGTTGCCATTTTGAGTGAGAAGCTGGACAGCATCTCCTGCTGGGAACCGGCGTTATCGCGCAGCGCACGGCCTTCCTCGCGGGCCAGCTCCATCGTATAGCTGGATGCATCTTCCTGTTCATCACAGAAATGATTGTAGATTTCGCCGAGTGTACGAACCTCCAGCTGTCCTTCAATCATCGCCTGTATGGTGGCAATCGGCAGGACTGGTTTGAGATTGCAGATCATGATCAGATAAGCGATATGCGTGCGCGAATAGCGCTTTTTCACAGTAGGCGGAATGACTTTTTGTTTGACATAATTATTAATCATTGATGGAGTAATCAGCTTGCTGCCCGTATCTCCGGGGAACTGGCGAAACTGCCCTTCCAGCAGCGCGACCATCTGATCCATATACAGTTCAATCTGGGGCAGCTGCTCCCAGCGGGGAAACCGGTAATTAATCTTGGCTTCGCCCCATTCCTTCAATTCATCCAGAAGGGGGTAGTGCATCGTCGGTCGTTTCATTGGATTCTCCTCCTCGTAGGAATATTCAGGATATAGATTCATTATGTATACGACCCTGTTCACCTGATTGCCACGAATTAAGCGTATAACGTGTCTTTTGTTATAGCGCTGCTATTTTCTTTCTATTATAACGGATATACTGCCTTGCAGTAACTTGATATCATTCTAATCTGCTTGCATCAAGTTTGTAATCAACATCACATGTGGTTATAATAACTATATCACAAGGTTTTGCACTACATATGTATTTTTTGCAATATTGCACATTTAATTATTGCAAAGCATATGCTCACAATCTTTGGAAATAGCGGCTAGCTAAGCTGGTTTTCAGGGAATTGTTGAATCTTCTATGAGAAAGTAGTGATTTATTATGAGAACAATCGCCTGGGTAACCGACAGCACCGCAATGATCGATCCTGTATTTGCAAGCGAGAATCATATTTATATCGTTCCGCTTTGCCTGATTGCAGGTGATGAAGTATATCGTGAGAACATCGATATTACCGCTGAACAATTTTACGAGAAGATGCGTATCCATGACCGTGTAGGTAGCTCTCAGCCGCCGATCGGAGAATTTATAGAATTATATGAACAACTCAAGGATCAATACGATGATATTATTGCTATTCACTGCTCATCCGAACTAAGTGGAACCTACAACTCCTCCCTGCAGGCTGCCGAGATGGCCGAAGTGCGTGTCATCGGTATCGACTCTAAAGTCGGTGCATTCCCACTGCGCGAGATGGTTATGCAGGGCATCGAGATGCAGCAACAGGGCATGACAGCAGCCGAGATCAAGGAACAGATCGACGGTATGATTCAGGAAATGTCCTTTTACATGATTCCGGCCAGTCTGAGCCAGCTTCATCGCAGTGGCCGTGTATCTGGCACCCAGCTGATGATCAGCCAATTGCTGTCGATTCATCTGCTGCTGCGCTTTGAAGAAGGTAAAGTCATTGTGGAAGACAAGATCCGTACGATGAAAAAAGCCAAGCTGCGTCTGCTTGATATCCTGAAAAAAGATGTGGAGCATATTCGCGATGTATGCATTATGCACGCCAACAATCTGGAAGGTGCTTTTAAGCTCAAAGAAGAGATTGCGCATCTGGCACCGCGTTTGCAGATTGAGATTGCTTCCTTTATCCCGGTGGCAGGTATTCATGCGGGTGAAGGTACACTGGCTCTGGCATGGATCAAGAACAATTGGAGTGCGATCCAGCGTAACACCCTGTCGGCTGCACATACCACAGCCTGATTGGACAGGAAGTAACACGAACATTAGCTACGGATCAATGGATAGTTGATTCAGCAGCATTATAGATTGAGTATTTGCTATGGTTAGTTTGTGACTATTACCTCATTATCGAACCATCTATTTTCTAGTGAGCTGCAGACAAGAATAGATGAGTAGTTATTAGGTATAATCATCGGTCTAACCATGTAAAAGGCTTCCACCCTAATCGGATAGAAGCCTTTTTTCTTTTTATAGACTCTTATGCATGCTGATCGAATTTTGCTGTTTGAATAGGTGGTTACCAGAATAACATTGAATAGTCGAGATCGTAAGATTATTATATCGCTGATTATCCAAGACCAGCCTTTTAATAATGAGAACTGCTTCGTTTTTTCTTTTTCTTCTCTGCTTTTCTTTCTTGTTTGTTCACTTTTGCCTGTCGTCGCTCCTCTTTTTTGCGCTCGTATTCTTCACGCTGGTTTTTCTTTTTCCAATTTTCTTCCTTGTCCTGTACATGAATCTTTTCCTGCACACAGATCATCATAATGACCTGCAATGGATTGATCGCCGGGTGCTTGCTTAATTTCTTGATCGTATATGTATTATTCATTCCCGACTGTTTGGTAATACTGTACTCCTGCTCATGCCGAGTATTCATGAATTCGATATTTGTGTTAAAGGGCATGCGAATGAGGGAGGTACTGCCGATCTTTTGCTTGTTGCGATCCAGCAGCTGGAATGAATATCCCGACTTAATCAAAGGTCCTCTTAGCTGCTCCTTCATATAACCGACCGTCGCCCCGCTGCCATCTTTCATTGTACCCAGACGGGCAAGACCCAGCGTACCACGGCGAAGATGCTTTTCGACAAGCAACTTTTTTCCATTCGCATCTGACAGGGTGAACCGGTCTCCCGACCTTTTCAATAGAACCATATCCATTCGTGCGACAGGCTCATCATTTACGTATACCCTGTAAATAAAGCTTCCATCCCGATCTGTCTTTAATACAATCGTGTCCGCTTCGCGGATCACCTTGGCGTAATCGCGCGATGGGTCCCCTTTGAAGTTAGGAACCGACTGGCGGGTAAAATTGTGTACTCCGCATCCACTTAGCAGCAGAGCCAGTATAATGATACATGCTGTCCATCTTTTCAATACATTTTTCTCCTTAACATGTATTCTAGTTCTCAGGAACTATATTCATTATAATCCTATTTCTGTATTTGCCCATGTAATAAATGTCATTTTATCAAAACGTTATGACCTGTCTGCTTCGTCTATACTGTATAGATATCCAAAAGGGGGAACCATCGTGACTGTATCCAAAGCAGACACCGAGCTGCATACTTTGTCGGTAGATGCAGATTATGCCTGCGAAGAAGAACGATTCTACCAGACGGTGCTGTCTCACCGAAACCAGCTCTACCAGATTGCCTATAGCTATCTACGCAATAAGGAGGACGCGCTGGAAGCCATCCAGGAAGCAACTTTCCGGGCATGGAAAAAGCGTAAAACACTCAAAAATCCGGCAGCTTTCAAACCATGGATAATTCGTATTCTGATCTACATATGTATTGACGAACAGCGCCGCCGCAAACGCATCTCTCCTATACCCGAGCAGATGCCTGAACCGTCTGTGCAGCTGGATCACCGGCGCATGCAGATGCTGTCGATGCTGGAGAAGATCAAGCCCAAATACCGTCATATCCTGCTGCTTCGTTATTACAATGACATGACCGTCCCCGAGATCGCCCGCATCCTGGACAAACCGGAAGGCACGATCAAAACCTGGCAGCACCAGGCACTCAAGCAGCTGCGCAAGCATATGGACAAACAGGAGGATTGGTATAATGAAACATGATGTGGAACAGATGTTGAAGCAGGATGCAGAGCAGCTGCGCACTGAACAGCCTCCTGCAGGTGACTTCGAGCAGATCCGGGCGATTCGTGCAGGAATGCAGCAGCCTGCAAGACGCACGCATACGTTAGGAAGCGTCTTAAAGAGACGCTCGTCGCGTGTAGTGATGAGTACAGCTGCAGCTGTAATGGTCATTGCTTTTCTTCTGGCGGGAGTCAATCAGTGGAGTCCATTGTTTAAGACCGCAGCTCTGTCGGAAGAAGAGCAACAAGCGAATGATAACTGGGGAGATCTGGAACCTTTCCGGGAGTTATCCAGTCATATGAATATCTATGATTCACTCAATTCAGCTATTAAAAATAACTATATTCAGCGAACGAACACATCGGTTACACAGAATGGACTTACGTTTACGCTGCATGCCTTAACCGCGGATCGCCAGAAAATCATCTATTTCTTCACTATTGAGAGTCAGGAAAATTTAACTGTTATGGCTCCCAGTATATCCCGGTTTATCAGTCCGGATGATCGTCATGTAATTAGTGAAGGCAGTAGCATATGGGGAGGCGCTTTTCCGGAAAATCCCAGACTATATAAAGGAATGGGTATGATTCGACTAGAAGAAGGACAAGCTTTTCCTCACAAAATGATTGGACGTTTTCAGCTTCGAACCACAAAAATAGACTTTTTAAATCATCATAATCTGGAACTTAAAAAAAGTGACATTAACATCACGCCTATATTCAAGATCCCTTTTGATTTGGCTCCACAATTCAGTCTTCAAGAACCCAAAATATATTATCCGAAGGATGTAGTTTATAAATGGAGTAAAGGCACCTTAAAAGTAACCAAAGTAGAATTATCACCATTATCTACCAAGATTAAAATAGTGCTTGATCCTGTAGCTGCTAAATCGGATCCTTACCCGGTTTTCCCCAACCTTTATTTATTAGCTCAAAAAGGTGGAAAACGCACGCCTCTAGACAATCGTTCCGGCGGAAATTCAGGAGGCACAGCAGATGATGGCAGTTTCGAAATAGAATATGAATTTGGAAGTGACCTACTATCACAACCCGATACTTTGCAAATTGCATTAGCAGATGGGCAAAAGCATACATTAAAGCTCCGCTAAGATCTAGAAGCAGAATGCTACATCTTTGGATTTAATCTTCATGATCCCCATTTATAATATCTAATCCCAGGATCTTTAGGCTTGATCGGAGAATATGCTCTTATTCTTTTCTGAAATGAATACTGACTTATTCCTTGCCTGATAAATACAGAAGCTTGTCATATAACTGAGTCCTATAATACCATTCATCTAATGTCTCAATCACCCTGCCCCTAACAAAAAGAGCGGTTCCCCGTGAGGGTACCGCTCTTTTTGTTATACATATTATTATCGTACGATCCCTGACTAAGCCATCCATATTTACTCATTCTGTTATCGCCGCTTGCGCTGCTCAAAAAACTCGCATTCTGATCTATCATAATACTTCATATCACTAATATCCGCCTGAACCACAATCCGGTTCTCATCAAAACGTACAATCTTCACCGAAGATTCTATCAAATCATCCCCGCGAAAAATGCGTAGAACCGACTGCTGCTCCATCGCATCCTGAAAATCATCATCGGTCTCCAGTCTAATCTGATAAGCCATTGTTATCCTCCTGTCTCTATGCTGCACACATCCATGAATCATAGCATATTTTACAGTCAGACTCTAATCCTTATCCATGCTTACCTGACAGGCTTATACCTGGCTCAATCGGTAAAAGACTGCCGCATGCGGTGCCAGCTTCACTTCAATCTCTCCCTGCACGACACCGGCATCTGAACGTTCCCACAGATTGCGCAGCTGCACCGCTCCCTGGATATTCAGCTGATCCATTGTCACACGCACCAGCGCCTCTTCATCGCCTGCATTAAATAGTGCTACATAACGGTCCTCGCTGCCCTCCTGCTCTGCAGTCCATACAATCCGATCCTGCTCATCCCGGAAAACCTGACGGGCATTACGACTGCTGCGGTTGGCCTCCAGCACTTCATCATTAGTAAGCAGAGACAGTGTCCATGCATCATTATCCCGCAGTTCCCCACCAAACATCAGTGGAGAACGGAAAATCGACCACAGCGTCATCATCGTCAGCTGCTCATCACGGGTAAATCGTGTCCAGCGATCACTTCCGCCTCCATCCACCGAGCGAATCCCGATATGACCAAGAGGCAGCATATCACAATCTGGCCATTGTCCTTCCGCTACATACGGTGCCCATTTCTCACAGCGTTCGAACATGGCATGCAGCAACGGCCAGATATCCCAGAAATCATCGGTCACCCGCCACATATTCGCATTTGCTGCCAGCTCCTCATGATATTCCAGCGGTGCCGGACCCGGAGACAGACTGAGCACCATCGGACGGCCGCAGCGATCAATCGCCTGGCGAATCAATTCGATCTCTGCCAAATGAGTATCATACAGACGGGAAGCAGCGATATCATCCACTTTGACAAAATCAACACCCCACTGCGCATACAGCTCAAATAGCGAATCATAATACTCCTGGGCACCTTCCTGCGAAGCATCCACTCCGTACATATCCGTGTTCCACGGGCAAATCGAATTAGAGTGTGCAATCTGGCGTGCTATTACGGAAGTTCCTTTGATCGGTGTATCCTGATGTACAGCCTGTCTCGGTATCCCTCGCATAATATGAATACCAAATCGCAGTCCCAGGCTATGTACATAGTCTGCCAGCGGCTTGAATCCTTGTCCATCTGTTGCAGAAGGGAAACGGTTAACAGCCGGAATCAGTCTTGAGTATTCATCCATTTCCAAAGGGACAAAAGAGCGGTACGCAGAAGATACTGCTCCCGGTTCATACCACTGAATATCCACCACTACATACTCCCAGCCAAATGCCTGCAAATGCTCTGCCATATATTCGGCATTTCCTCGAATTTCCTCTTCGCGAACAGCGGCTCCATAACAATCCCAGCTGTTCCAGCCCAGTGGCGGATAAGGTGCCCATTGATGATGCTGCATATGTATACACTCCATTTCGTTGGATGATTAATGACTGCTTTCTTCTCCTGATGATAACGCTTACTGTATTGAAGTTCAATATAAAGGATATATGTATATAAATAAATTATATTTATGTATACTTTACAGTTTTCTAACTGAACTGCTATATACCCTTTTCTGAATACTTTTGGTTATTTTTTTAATAGCTTACTGAATTCCGATTTTATATATAAATTTTTAGGGGAACAGGACGATATATATACATGACTAACGTACTCAACATTATATTTTGCAGCTGGAGCGTGAATTTATGAGGTTTAATATTC
Source organism: Paenibacillus dauci (assembly GCF_000971985.1). Classification (GTDB taxonomy): domain Bacteria; phylum Bacillota; class Bacilli; order Paenibacillales; family Paenibacillaceae; genus Saccharibacillus; species Saccharibacillus dauci. The sequence goes on from NZ_LAQQ01000001.1 coordinate 645,218, forward strand.
AAACAAAGCTTTTAACCGGTTTTATCGTAGTTGTTTTACTTCTTGCCCTTACGGGATTAATCTCTACAATGGGAATTAATAAACTGGGTACCCAGCTCAAACAGATAAATACCAAATCGATGCCAAGTGTAACCCTGCTCGGCACCATGAATGGCGATGTATCCGACGTGGAACGTCTGGTGCTGAATATCTTGTTCGAAACAGACCCTTCCCAGCTGAAAAGCCTCAATGAGTCCTATACCGCTTTGCTCGACAAAATTGCCAAAGAACGTACCGAATATGAAAAATTGATCCAGACCGATCAGGAAAAACAGATGTTTATGCAATTTACTTCTAATTATGATAAATACATTGCCCTGCTGCCGCAATTGATTGAAGCCGGTAATGCCAACCAGACCCAGGCTTCTCTGGATCTGCACAAGCAGGCTTATCCGATCTGGTATGCAGCCAATGATGCGATTGGCCAACTGATTGCACTGGAGAATGAGCAATCGTCACTGCTGACTAATGATGCTGTAGATTTGTCCACATCGACTTCTCGCAATATCTTTATTCTGACTATTGTATCGGTAATACTGGCACTTGCCATTGCTATCTTTATCGCACGTCTGATCTCCCGGCCGGTCAAAGCACTGCAAGGTGCTGCCGAGCATATTGCCAGTGGTGACCTGTCCGGCGAACCTATTGATATCCGCAATCGTGATGAGATTGGTCTGCTGGCTGATTCCTTTAATAAAATGTCGCAGAATCTGCGCAATCTGATCGAATCGGTGGCTTCGACTTCCGAGATGATTGCTGCTTCATCCGAACAGCTGACTGCCAGCAGTGAACAGAATACTCAGGCATCCCGTCAGATTGCCGAGACAACACAGGAAGTGGCCGAGGGTACAACACGTCAGGTCGATCTGACCGCCAAATCCGCTCAGGCGATGCAGGAAATGTCTATCGGTGTAGAACAGATTGCTATCCGTGCACAGACCGTGTCCACATCTGCAGCCGAAGCAGCTTCCAAATCGGCAGATGGCGATGCAGCTATCCGTGATGCTGTAGCCCAGATGGATTCGATCCAGAATTCCATGACTTCCCTGGCGCATGTCGTTCAAGAACTGGGTGAGCGCTCCCAGACCATTGGTAATATTACGGATGTAATTACCGGTATTTCTTCCCAGACCAATCTGCTTGCTCTGAACGCCGCTATCGAAGCTGCGCGTGCCGGTGATGCCGGTCGTGGATTCGCTGTAGTAGCCGATGAAGTGCGCAAACTGGCTGAGCAATCCGCTGAATCTGCTCGTCAGATTACCGAGCTGGTAAGTACGATCCAGAGAGAAACCTATCGTGCTATTCAGGCGGTGGATGTAAACAGCCAGGAAGTACGCAAAGGTATTCAATCTGTTTCCCTCGCCGGTAATGCTTTCCAGGATATTCTGGCAGCTGTTAATCAGGTAGCAGGCGATATTGAAGATGTCTCTGCAGGTGCCGAACAAATGTCTGCCAGCACCGAAGAGATCGTACGTTTCTCCAAAGAGATCACCCAGATTACCGAAGAGACAGCTTCCGGTACGATGAACGTATCGGCAGCTACCGAAGAACAACTGGCTTCGATGGAAGAGATCACCACTTCTTCCGCTTCACTCGCCAACACCGCCGAGCATCTCCAATCTCAAATCAACGAATTTAAAGTATAATGTAACCTTTTACGGTTCTCTTGCGTCCTATCTTCTGTGTACCTGCAGCAGTTAGGGCGCTTTTACATAATGAACGACATGAAATTGGCATAACATTACCAGAAATAGCTGGAACTATGTATGCAGAACGAGGTAAAATTAGAATGAAATCAATAACAGACGGTTCTGCTTTATCCTGCATAGCAGACAACTACCAACGAACAGGAGGACTGTCCGCATGACCGATCATGACAAAAGAATATTGCCGGCGGAGACCGATCGCATGCCTATAACACAGCCTTCTGTTCATCCGTCGGTACCTGTATCCGACTCTATCCCTTTACAGCAGAGCAAAGCAGCTGATCCTCCTGAACGAAGAAAATGGTGGGATGCCAGACTGCTGGTCGTTATTATAGCGACGACTATTGTTATGATGATCCTGCTGATAACTACCTGGCTAAGACCGGTACCTGATCTGAATACCTATGCAGCCAGCTGGGGAGAACTGGAGCCATTCCGTGCTTATCAATCGGATGATGTGCATAATCAGAGTCTCGTCTCTGCCGTGGAGCATAACTATATTCAAATGGTAAACAAAACCGCCGAGCAGCAAGGCTACAAACTGACAGTCAATGCAGTAACTGCTGATGAGAACCGGCTAATTCTGCTGTATACCGCAGAAACGAATGACAGCCGCCAGATTCCCCGTGTAAGCAGCGTCAAACTGCTCAATATTGCTACAGGCAAGCCAGTAAATGCATCCCGTGTGCGCATGAACGGCACGAACGGTAACGAGAACCGTCAGCAGTATTTTGGTACAGCAACGATGCGTCTGGATCATCGTCAGAACTTTCCACGGGAAATCGCTGCCCAATTTCGGATCATGTCCATCACACCCGATTCGGCCTCCGAGCCGGGACGTATCCGCTATTCACCTACACTGCTCGTTCACTTCTCGCTGGCTCCCCAGTTCCGTACCCAGGAGACCGAGATTATTTATCCCAATCAGGTCATACAGTGGAACAATCATAGGGTCGTTTTATCCCGTGTAGAGCTGTCTCCGCTGGAGATGCGTGTCTGCTTTACTGCCGACAAAGATACACCTGCAGAACAGGCCAAAAGGGACGAGATATGGCTTAGTCCAAGAGGAGTCATCTCCGAAAAAGATGGCCAGTCCATTACTTTACAGCCGCTGGGCAGCCGGATCGTCAGTCACGACCCTTATACATTCGAGCATGTGTACTATAGCAATCTGCTGGATGAACCCGATTCTCTCGAAGTGGTTGTCAAGCCGCTTGGCACATCCACATATGAAGATACACAGATTGTTCGGATCAAATAAGATGATGAACAAGCCACTAACCGGCATATACAGACACAGCAAAAAGCGCATCAGATTACAAGATGCGCTTTTTGCTGTGCTACGCTGATCGTCGCTTCAATCCCCGAATTGAACTCCAGATAGTCACTCTCTACCCCATCGCTAAAAATAACTCCGTTCTCCGGCATTTGCGATACAATCTTCAGCGGCTGCTGGCCATCAATCTTTCCAAAAATCAGTTCAGCAGCTGTCGTCCGGCTCGGAAAAGGTTCGCGCACACTGTAATAGAGGTAAGGTGCATCCCAGGAAAACGAAGTAGAATCGTAACTATTCATCTGCATCTCCTGCTGACTGGCAGCTTTCATAATACCTGCTGCTCCTGCCATTACGCTTTTGAACCAGCCGGTTGAACCCATTCCCGTCGAGACGATAATGCCGCTGGATGACTGCTGCTCGCGGCGTTCACCTATAGTAATCTCATATCGTGCCGAGACATGGGTGCGCCGACCGATAAACAGATCATTAACACCAGTAAGCGATTGTCCGTCATTCAGCTCGGCTCTCGCCAGCCGTACTTTCTTGACCTGCCGCTGACGCCGAAATACCTCAGGTACGATTGTCCCCAGATCTCTGGCGGTAAAAGGCAGCAGCACACCATCCCAGCGCTGAGGGTCCGGATTCACACCGATCAGCGGCTGATCGGTCACATACTTCATCGTATTGGCGACCAGTCCGTCCTGTCCCAGTACTACCACCACATCTTCCGGTCCAAAAATAAAGCTAGGTACGTGCTCACGGTCCAGGCGCTGCACCCGGCCAAGCGGCTGCAGCTCTGCCAGTGCCGCATCCAGTGCCTGATGATATCTTCGATCTTCCTGCACATAATCGTCAAAATCCGCTCCCATCCGCTCGATATAGAACTGTGCCTGCTGAATGGTATTGTAGCGAACGATAAGCTCCTGCAGCCGGGTACGTCGCTGTACAAGAACAATCTTGTTCTCCGTCATTCGCTGATTCATCTCGTCCGACCTCCCCGTTCTGCGTTAGCATTTATAGAATGGCTGCCCGCATCACCCATCAGTCCCTGCAGCAGATCCGGTGTGATATTAAGCTGCCCAATCCGGCTGGCATTCTCTGCCAATCCCTGGAAAGCGACCGCAATCAGCTGATCCGGCTTCATGCCCATATTGGCCATCGCCTGCAGTACGCTTGGCTGTACATCTTCGAGCGACTTCATGACTGCAGACAATTCGTACGCCCGTGCATCCGCCTGAGCCTTGTCATTGGCAATACTCAGTTCGATCAGCGTCTGCTTCTGTTCTTCCAGGCCGGTATTAAACTGCAACTGCTCCTGCTCCATTTCGTTTTGCTTACTTTTTACCGACCGTTCGGCCTCCAGCTGGGTCTCGCGAATCTGACGTTTCTTGGTCTCTACAGCGATCTCTGTACTTAGTTCATTCTCCCGTACCCGACGCTCCTGCTCAATCGAGGCATTGCGCCGTTCATACAGGGCATCGTCGGCATCGCGCAGAATCTGCTCCCTCGTCCGTGCTTCCAAGGCTCGCATTGTCTCTTTGTTGGGCAAAATGGCGAGCACAGACAGGCCCATAATCTCTATCCCGAGCTTTTGCAGCTCTTCACTGGCCTGCATCTCTTTGGTAATATTCTGAACCAGATATTCACTGGACTGGATCGCTTCCCGCAGCGGCATCTGCTCGATCCGCTTTTTCATCAGGACTTTGACAATATGGATAACACGCTGGGAGAGTTTGCCCGGATCATCAGAGATATACTTGTTCTTTTTGAGATTATACGTATAGTTCAGAATCCGGGTCGTCTGCCGGTAATCCGTAATTCGGTAGGTTAACTGACCTTGTACAGTTACCATTTGATAATCATGGGTGATCTCTTCGAACATGAATGGCACATCAATCGAAGATACAGGAGCTACTACTACCGATGTTGTCGGCTCATAATAGTAAAAGGATAATCCCACGCCTTCTTTAACAATTTTGCCGTTCTTTATCTTCATCACATAGTCACTGGGCTGAAACTTCGCAAATCGTAATCCGAACATTATACATACTCCCCCTCTATTGTTATTAACATTATGATAATAAGTTGTTGGATTTAGAATAACACGAACTTTTGTTAATATCAATATGATAATAACAAAATGTTTATTTTATCAACTAATTCTCCTGGACGAAAAAGGAAGTGTTATTTAAGCAGAGGAGAGTATACTGGATGTACTGGAAAATCATTGAGCATAATGTACGTCCTAGAGAACTACGGAAAAGTTGCTTTTCTCAGGCGCTGCTGCACTTATACTGGTAACAAACAGCCCATATATGTAGGTGATATACCATTCCAATAGAGAAAGGAGCCGGATAATTGATGACTTTTTTCCAACCGCTTCAGCCTCCCGAGATCCAGCGTGCACTGCTGCATCAGGGGTATACCTATGAGGAATATCTCCCGGCTCCCATGCTGCGTCAAGTCGTCGCCTGCTATTGGTGCTCATATGCTGCTCCTGGTGCTGTTCCTCAGGAACATCGCATCATTCCCGATGGCTGTATAGATATAATCTTTGATTTGACTGCCGAACAATTGACAGGCAGTCATTGGATATCCGAACTGATGTGCAGACATGAAGTAATGCAGATTGATCACCCAATGCATTGTCTGGGCGTACGAATATACGCAGGAGAAGCTGCACGAATCTTTGGATTCCCGGCTGGTTTGCTATATGGTAACGAAGTAACAATGCAGGATTTGTATGGCTTGGCAGCGAATGATCTGATTGAATCCTTGCTCTGTGCTGATCAGATGAGCATACGCCTCTCGCTACTTGACAGTTGGCTATGCCAAAGGCTTAAACAGCAATCTATGATTCCTTCTTCCCTGTTCAGTGCGGCACTGCATTATATCCATTATCGGAATGGCAATATCACACTCCCGGGAATTGCTGCAGAACTGCATTACAGCGAACGTACCCTACGCCGGTTGTTTGATCAGGAACTGGGAATATCGCCAAAAGAAATTGCCGGTATTATTCGCTTCCAATCCCTGCTGCATAGTTGGCAACGGCAGCCCGCTTCTGCCGATACGGTAACGAGACTACGATTCAGCGATCTGGCTGCGGCTCATGGGTATTACGATCAGTCCCATCTGAATCGGGCGTTCAGCCAATATTATGGTTTGACACCCGGTCAGATCAGGCAATCGGCAGATGATTTGTAAGCTTTTTCTGCCAAAGTTGAATAATAGGGAGCGGTTCAAGTCGATTGGCTCGTAAATTCATGCTGGGAAGTAGAAAATTGACCGTTTTTTACAATCTATCAAGTGTACATACAGATAAAATAAAGGAAAGAGTGCCTGCCGCATTGCTGATACAGAGTACAGACAATGCCCGGCGCCGATTATGATTACAGAGGAGACAGGACAATGAAACTTGCGATGAAATATGTGATTTTGTATGTGAATGATTTTGAGCAATCGATGCGCTTTTACAGGGATATTCTCGGACTTCCTATCAAAATGGAAGCAGGTACGTATGTGGAGTTTGATACAGGAGCGACTACACTGTCCATCAATACGCGCGAATCTGTCAACGAGCTGCTTGATCTGGGACTAACAACAGACGTGCCTGCTGCCAGTTCATTTGAAGTCGGATTTGTCGTAGATGATGTGTCTGCCGTAATTGAAGAGCTGCGCAGTCAGCAGGTTCCTGTTATTCGTGAGCCCATGACCAAGCCATGGGGACAGACGGTCGCTTATGTGACAGATCCCGATGGACATTTTATCGAAATCTGCACCGCTATTTGATAAGCAATTGCTTAGTACAGAAATGATCCCTGTCATCTACCGATTTCCTTCTTGATTTTTGGAGACAGCAAGAAGTTCGAAGCGTACAAATACTTTTATCCAAAATCACAAAAACAGACGTACATGGCTTACTGCCGAGGTACGTCTGTTTTTTGATATGTCTTTGAAAAATCGAATCTGGAAATTAATACCTGATTCGTTTTTGCATAATTGTGTATATTAAGAATGAGATGGAAATACACTTGCTTACTTTTTTTCTGGATATTCTCGAGAATGCTCCAATGTATATATACCATTGTCATGTCAAATTGGTAAATATAGTTATATAAGTCTATGGAACTAAAATGCATGAGTCTTTACACATAATTTATGTTGCTATATCCCTACTTAGATAGTATTATAGACCTATGAACACATAGACCTACTTAACTACTAATTATCCAATTAATTTTAATATAATGACGAATAGAAAGAGGTGATCCGTATGACTTTAATGGTAGATTACTGCCCTCGTTGTGGCACGGTATATCAAAAGAACTTTCGTAAAATGTGTAACGGATGCAGTAACGAACTGGATTCGACAATGAAACGCTGTATGGATCATCTCTGGAGATACCCAAATAGCACAACCGAAGAACTCAGCCAGGCTGCTAATGTGGAGATTACAGAGCTGTATCAATTTATCAAAGAAGGCAAGTTTTCCTTTACGTATCCCAAGCTTACCTTCCCTTGTGAATGCTGCCGTCAACCGATTCGCCAGGGACGAATCTGCAACAGCTGCACTGGTTCTTTTAAAGAAGCATTTCCTGTACCTGCTGCCACAGTTCCTGCAGCACGCACTTCTGGTACACGCACCAGTCACAAAACCCTGTTCACATCCAGAGGATCAAGCCGTCGCTGATATAGATTTCGAATTATCTGCAGACTCTACAGCCAGCAGTATTTATATGACCGTTATGCTGGGAGGTTCTGCTCTGTATAATCGCTCAGCCGCTAATAACGAGCCAGCGCAATCCAAAAGACCGGTACCTTTACAGGGTACCGGTCTTTTCGTGTTTTTTAGAGATACTGTCTTTGATCAATCTGTTTTATTTGCACCCTATTTTGTATCGCATAATAAAAGTCGATATTAAGACCATCGAACTGTATTATGCTGGCTGATCACTGTTTTACACCGGCTGTTTGGAGCGCTTTGCTATATTCTGTCGTCAAGAATTGAGTAAGCTGATCTGCACCTGCTGCCTTAAACGCTGCAATAGCATCCTGCTTGTTTGCGGCAAAATCTTCATCCGACTTGGAGAGGATCATCGTTGCTGCGGTACGTGCTGCCAGTTCTTTTAACTGGGTCTCCAGCTTGAGCAGATCATCGTTCAGTACAGGCAGCACCACTGTATTCTCCTGTACAATTTCTTCGGCAGTCATATTTTGCAGTGGGGTATTCTCGTCCTGAAGCTTGCCTTCCTGCACCATTTTGGAGACGACTTCTCCCGGATAAGAAGACCCATAGTGCTTGCTAAAGTCTTTTTCCAATGCAGTGGAACTTGCTGCCATCGCTTCTTCGGTGGAGAACAGGTTAACTGGCGTCTTGGTTTTGGGATCGATCACGCTGCCACCGAGACCGATCAGATTCTGATCAAGCGCGATTCCGGTACGTTCCCATGCATCACCGCCATTGACTTTCATATCGATGGTTTTTTTGGTCAACTGGGGTTTACCTTTTTCCATTTTCCAGTGTGTACCTTCGATTCCACTGTAGAGGGTTCGGGCACCCTCGTAGGAGTGAATATAGTTCAGGAATTCCATTGCTTTTTCGGGATATTTGGAGCTTTTGGAAATGGCATAGCTTTTGTCGGCCCAGCCTACGGGACGAACTCCGCCACTCCAAGCCTGCTTGCCTACCGGCAATACCATGAATCCTTTGCCGTCCTTGGCATACTTGGCGTTATAATCACCCATTGCCCAGGTAGCCGGTCCGAGAATGAACTGCCCGGCTGTTGCCTTGGCCATATAATCATTATTTTTCATTGTCAGAGCATCCGGGTCCAGCAGACCCATCCGATAGGCTTTGTTATAAAAGTCCATCGCTACCCAGTAGTTGGAATTCTCGTCGGTCAGTACATTGATCAGACGATGCTCACCGAGCGGCTTGGCGAACAGATCCGAGCTGCCGATAGCACTCTGCTGGGTAATCCATGTAAATGGAATAATGTAAGGCCATAATCCCCAGTCCTGCCACATTGATAAACCATAGATTTTTTTGCCTTCTTCGGTGGTCGGATGCTTGGCGGAGATTTGCTGGAGTACATTCAGCAGATCATCGGTACTCTTGATAGGCGGCGTGCCTGCTTCCTTGTAATAATCCCAGCGCATAGTCGGTCCAATCGTCAGATTGGGATAGATGGGACTTGGGTCCGCCTGAATTTGTGGTGGCAGAAAATAGAGCTTTTTCTGTCCTTCGCTCCAGTTATCCCGGCTATAATCCACAACGGTCGGGATACTTTCTTGAATATCCTTGCCGTATTTGCCCAGCAGATCATCCATCGGAATAATCAGTTTGCCGTCAATTAGCTGTTTGCCGTACTGAGTCGGATCGGCACGCACGATATCCGGCAGATCGCCACCAGCGAGCAGCACATTCATTTTGTTGGCATCGGCTTCGACGTATTCAATTTTCACACCGACTTTTTTCTCGATTTCTTTGGCAATATCGCTGTCGGGATACGTATTCCAGTTTGTACCGGTCTCGTTGACAAGTACACGCAGGGTTACAATCCCGTTCTTGTCTGCTGTACCAGCCTGACTGGCATTACCAGTTGTCTTCTCTGCGCCACCTGAACAAGCTGTAAGCGTTACCATAAATGAAAGTAACAATGCTGCCGCTGCTCTGCCCTTACCTTTTCTTCTCATAACCCAACCCCCTGATATTGTTATCTTACCTGTCTGGATAAATATATGCCAGCCTCAACCTTTGACCGCACCCATCATAATACCTTTGACAAAAAAGCGCTGCAGCATTGGATAGACTACTACGATTGGCAGAGTAACCAGCATGGTGATCGTCATCTGGATTGACTGTGGTGTCATAGTCCGCACTTCCGCCGAGTTGGTCATTTCGGCAGCACTCATGCTGGAGATGCTGTTGGATTGGTTGAGGAAGTTGTACAGTACCAGCTGAAGTGTCTGCAGATTCGGATTTTCCACCAGAAAGAAATTATCAAACCAGGTATTCCATTGTCCCAAAGCAGCGAATACCGCGATCGTAGCGATAATCGGCGTAGACAAAGGGAAAATCACCCGGGTAAAGATAGTAAAATATCCTGCTCCGTCAATCTTCGCGGATTCTTCCAGCGCAGGTGGCAGTTGCTCGATAAACGTCTTGATCAGAATAATATTGAATCCGCTGAGTGCGGTAGGCAGCACATATAACAGGAAGTTATTTTGCAGACCATACGCCTTCATCGTCAAATACCATGGAATAAAACCAGCGTTAAAGTACATCGTAATCAGTACAAAACGATAGATCAGCTTGCGCAGGGGCATCTCCCGCTTGGTGATCAGATAGGCAAAAAAGGAGCAGCAGAGCACGGTTAGAATCGTACCGACAATCGTTCTTAGCACAGAAACGACTGCTGCTTCCTGCAATCCATTCAGCTGCAGAGTCGCCCGGTAGCTCTCCAAAGAGAATCCGGCAGGCCATAGAAACACACCGCTCTGTGCCTGAAATGAATCACTGATCGAATAGATGAAAATATAATAAAACGGATAAATCGTGATAATCAGCAAAATCGTCAACAGCGTATAATTGACCACACTGAAGGTCATATCCGACCAATTGATCGGTTTACGGGTACGCACCCCGGCTATCTTTTCCATACGTATTCCTTCCTTCCGGCTGTAATTCCATACCTACGGTTACCCATGGTAACAAGTATAAATATGGTATTAATAAGATGAATAATACCAGCTCAATTCATATGCATTGGCAGATTCACTATTACTTGCTCCTATCATTATGTGTTCAGAACTTTCAGCGTATCACACTTGCTGTTAGATAATACTTTCGCCTCTGACTTTTTTGGACAGGCTGTTAATCATGAACAGCAGGATAATGCTGATTACCGACTTGAACATACCAACTGCTGTTGAATATGGATAATCGTTGGTTACGAGTCCCAGGCGATATACATACAGATCCAGAACTTCAATTTTGTCGGCAACCATAATATTGTTGAACACCAGATACTGTTCAAATCCGGCGGACAACAGGTTGCTCACTGCCAGCAGCAGCAGCACGATAAAGGTAGGCATGATATTGGGTATCGTAATATGCACAATGCTGTGGAACCGACCTGCTCCATCGATCTTGGCTGCGTCGTACTGTTCGCCGTCTATGCCGACGATCGCTGCCAGATAGATAATGGCGTTCCAGCCAATCGTTTTCCAGATCAGCAGCAGGGTCTGTACGAGCCATACATGATCGGGATTGCCTAGCACATTGAGCGGTGTATCACTCAATCCCAATCGCGCAATAATCGTATTGATCGCTCCCTCCGAGCTGAACATGCTGAATGCCAATGAGAACACGATAATCCAGCTGATATAGTTGGGCAATGTGGTAGTCGTCTGAATTAGACGTTTGAAAAACCCACTCTTCACTTCCGAGATCATGATTGCCAGGACCAGCGGCAGCGGAGCCGCGAGGATCGACAGCAGACTGAGTGCCAGCGTATTGATCATGACCCGGAGCATATCCCGGTCATGGAGCATCTCCCGGAAGTGCTCTATCCCGACAAAAGCAGTCTGACTCAGTGGAATACCCGGCCGGTAATCAAAAAAGGCATATACCCAACCAAACAAAGGCACATAACTGAAAGCGATTACAAAAATAATGAACGGTAATGTCATTAACAGTAATTTGATTCCGTCTGCATGAATCTTCCGCTTTTTCGCTTGTACAACTTCTCCTTTTTTATACGTAATCTCCACAGCGGAACCTCCTCTGTTCTTCCAGTCACTGGCCTGGTTGATCATTCGTTATCATGTTCTTATCTTAATATGCAGGAAGAGTACGCTAAATGAACAATCTGTAAAAAAAGCTGAATAATCTACAGATCGTCTCTTGCTGCGACTACCAAGTTGAAGTATCTACAGATAAGGTTGAACAAAAGAAATACACTCAAGCCGAATGTACAAGCAACTATCAGGAAAACAGATATTTAACATTGAATATCAAGAATTAGAAAATAGGATACAGACAAAAAAAACGATCAGCAGTATCGCTGACCGTTTTCACTATAAATAATTAGGATTGGTTGTATGGTTTGATTATTCGCCTTACTGCACAGCAATGATCAAAATAGCAGAGACGATATCAGATCTCCCTATTCCTTATCCGTTGATTCATCTTATGAAGCTGGGCTGGCACCGGCTAACAAAGCATGTACCTGCTGCAGATAGGCTTCCTGCAGACGACGGGTAACCGGACCCGGTGTACCTGTGCCTACCGGCTGACCATCGATCGTGATGACTGGTGCTGCTTCCATCGTGGTGCTGGTAATCATTGCTTCATCAGCGACCATCAATTCCTCACGGGTGAATCTACGCTCCACATAAGGAATCTGCAATTCGGATGCGATACGTTCAATGACTTTTTTGGTAATACCACTAAGGATCAGTGGACCATCGGGATGCGTATAGATCGTGCCATCCTTGACGATCAACAGATTGGATGAGCTTCCTTCGGTAACCGTATTGTCCGCACGAATCAGGATAGCTTCAGTCGCTCCGGCTTCGGCAGCTTCCTGCTTGGCCAGTGTATTCGGCAGTAAATTCAGTGATTTAATATTGCAGCGCAGCCAGCGGATATCTTCACAGGTAATCGTAGCAATACCGTTCTCAATCGCATCGACCGGACGAGCGAGCGGCTCACAGTAACCCAGCATTACTGCTGTACTGCTGGTAGGAAAAGTATGGGCTCTTTTGGCTTCGCCGCGGGTCAACTGCAGATATAACATCCCATTCTGTTCACCAAATGTATCCAGGAGCTGATTCAGCTGGGCAGACAGCTCTTCCCGACTCCACGGAATCTGGATTTTGATCTCGGCGAGACTGTTATACAGACGATCCAGATGAGCTTCTTTTTCAAACAAATGTCCCTGGTAAATACGGAATACTTCATAGATTCCGTCCCCAAAATAATAACCACGATCATGATAGGATACATGTACATCTTCTTCATTAACAAGCTTGCCGTTCCAGAGCAGCATAAGAGAACCTCCCTTTTCCATTTCGATTACTATACAACTACCAGACAGCGAGATACAGCATATTATAAAACGTCGCTTATGCGTTCATCTTAACACGCCTGAAATGGAAGAGTAAATCCAGTCTGTATGGTATGTAAAGGGGGTTTTTGGTGCTCTTCAGGTGATGCAGCGTCCGTTCTGGTGCATTTTCTATACGTATAAGCACAGACGGATGATCAGTAGGCGCTCCAGCCACCATCGGCTACGAGTACCGTACCGTTAATAAAGCTCGCTTCATCCGAAGCAAGGAATAAAGCTGCTGCCGCGACTTCTTCGGGCTCGCCTATTTTGGGATTCAACCCCATGCCCAGCATAGCCTGCTGCTGGCCGAATGGATTCGGTGCAGTGATACTCGTATTGATGTTTGTCTTCACGGCTCCTGGAGCAATCGCATTGCAGCGAATACCAAGCGTCGCATACTGGAAGCCCACATTGCGTGTGAATCCGACAACCGCGTGCTTGGAAGCGGTATAAGCTGCGCCTGCACGGGAACCATTCAGTCCGCCGTTGGAAGCGATATTGATAATTACGCCACTGCCTTTTGCCTTGAAAATAGGCAGTACTTTGCGGGTGGCACGCATAACGCTGGTCGTATTGATATCGAAGATGCGCGACCACAATTCATCGGTCAGATCTTCTGCAGGTACAAAATTATCCATAATGCCTGCGTTATTCACCAGGATATCAACCGTTCCGTATGTGCTGATTGCCGTATCGATCATATGCTGGATATCTTCTTCCCGGGTAACATCTACCGCAAGCGCAATCGCTGTACCTCCGGCTGCTTCAATCTCGTCCACGGTTAGCTGGGCGGTATCCTGACGAAGATCGGATACGACCACTTTGGCACCTTCTTTGGCGAACAGAATTGCGGAAGCTTTACCCATTCCCGAAGCGGCACCTGTAATAACAGCTACTTTATTTTCCAGTCTCATTATATTTCCTCCTCATTTGTTATCCAATCTTATAAATGAACAAATGTTGACTAACCAACATCCTTATGAATATGATACAAACACATCTGTATCGCCTCAATCAGTAAAATGACGCTTCCCTGTTGGTTAATCAACAAAGCAGCGCCGATCTGTTTACTATGTTATGCAGCTTTCATTTCGATGCGTATTATGAATCCATATTTTCGTTATCTTCCGGCTGACTGTGTCCGGATTTTGCATATGTTGAAAGGAGCATCCCTTATGGATCGTCGTATTCGCAAAACCAAGCAGGCTTTTCACCAGGCCTTGCTGCAATTACTGGAACAGCAAGATTTTCGTGCTATTACGATTACCGATATTGTCAACGCAGCCGATGTGAACCGTGGTACCTTTTACAAACACTATATGTACAAGGAAGATCTGCTGGACGAATTGATCGAAGAGGTACTTCAGGATCTGACCGATTCCTATATGGAACCTTACGGAGGCAATAATTATCTGGATGTAAGTGAACTGGTATCTTCAGCTATTACTATTTTTGATCATGTGGCTGCACACCGCAGCTTTTACCGGCTCATTATTCATTCGCATTCCATGTCCGGCTTTCAGCAACGTATATGCAGTCAACTGCAGCGTCTCTGTCTCCAGGGAATGAATCAGGTCAGTTCTTCTCCTTATGCAGACAATAAGCAGCCCAGTTCGATCCATCCCGAACTGTTCGCCAGCTATCAGGCGTACGCGATCTGGGGATTGATTATGAACTGGGCGCAGCATGAATTTGAAGCTTCACCGGATTATATGGCCGAGCAATTGCTGTTGATCGTCAATTATTCGGCAGGACGATAGTCGTTCAAGCCGTCCTGCTGAGCAGATTCGACCATTTTGGGTAGTCGGATAGTGACTTCCGCGCCTATAGGTACCTGCGGCACGTGCAGACCATATCCCTGACCAAAATAAAGCTGAATCCGCTTGTTCACGTTGTACAATCCCACTCCTGTACCGGTATCCGATTCCGGACGATCGGGATGACTCTGATCAGGCGGCTCATAGCTCTCACCAGCAGCCAGCCGTGCATTGAGCTGCTCACGCCGCTGTGGATCAAAGCCTGCGCCCGAATCGATAACCGAGATCCAGAGATCCTGTCCATCTTCGTGTACTTCAATACTGATCTCGATTCCTTCTCCTTCTTCCCTGCCGAACTTGATCGAGTTCTCGATAACAGGCTGCAAAATAAAACGCGGGATCCGATAATTCAGCATATCCGGCTCGACATCGAATTCAAACTGGATCGTGCTATTGAAGCGAAGGTTAATGATTTTGATATAATTTTCCAAATAGTTCAGTTCATCGCGCAGTGTGCACATGCTGTCCTTGCTGGCGAAGACCGGGCGCAGGATATTGCCCAGAGCAACCACACTGTTGACGATATTGTCCGCTTTGACCATGGAGGCCATCCAGCGGATCATATTGAGCGTGTTATACAGAAAATGCGGATTAATCTGATACTGCAGCGCTTCGATCTCCAGCTTGCGCTTGTTCTCCTGAATCTCATTGTTATGGCGCAGCAGCTCAACGATACTAAGCGACATTTCGTTGAACCTGCGCATAACAGTACCGAACTCATTATTGGGAATATCGGTGAAGGTTACACCCAGATCGCCTTTGCTCACATCGCGCATCTTGTGGGCAAGCAGATGCAGTGGACGGATCATCCGGCGCAGCGAAAAATACGATACGCCAAAAATAACCAGAATGCTAAGACCGAATACCAGCAGCATAATCCGCTGTACCGAGAAGATCTGCTGGGAGAATAGCCCCAGCGGCACTTCGCGCATCATATACCAGTCGCTGTCCTGCAGTTTGTAGTAGACAATCTGAATCGGGTCTCCATTCTTGACCGCATCATAGCTGCCAAATGCAGCTGTATCATGAGCCGGAGGCAGGTAAGGACTCTGCTGACCTACACTTTCCGGGCTGCTGCCGGAGATAATCTTTCCGTCTGCATTGACGATATACATATTGCCTTCTGCCATATCCAGCGAAGCCGAATAGGTCGAAGCCAAATACTGCTCATCCATATTGAAGATCAGTGTCGCACTGGTCTGTGAATCATACAGTGCGCGCACACCCCGGATCAGGCTGATCAGCCTGCCGTCCTGCTCGCCGCTAATATACGGATTATAGTAGGATTCGGTCATTCCACCCTCTACCGTCAGATTCGGAAAAGACTGCTTGGCACGTTCATATCCCTGTGACTGGAAAAAGCTGTCTGTCCAGGCGCGATCAGAGTGTACCAGTGTCCGGGTCGCATCTCCGCCGAGTGCCCCGTTGGCGTCCGAGATAATATAGATGGAGTGAATATAGCTGTAATTGCTGATAAAGTTGGCGATCCGTCCGTAAATATCTTTTTTCAAGTCGATATTCTCCAACTGGGAACGGGTAGCGTTGCTCTGAATATAGCTCTGCACATCGTTATCCAGCAGGAACAGCTTGGATAACCGATCTACATCACTGATCAAGTTGTGTATATTATGATCGATCTGCTGGAACTGCTGATACAGCAGTTTTTCATTCTGTTCCTTGATCAGCCCGAGCATAAAAGTATAGAGCAGATAGGTAGCGAGGGAAAATACAATAATGCTGACCGCCATAAAAAAGACGATCAGCTGGGTACCCAGATGCTGAATTTTGCCGGTCTTGCCGGAACGACGCCATCCTCTCATAGGCTCTGATTCGCTCCTGCCCCGCCGCCCGTGCCTGCACTGCTGAGCCACTGTCTGCGGTATTCATTCGGATTTAGGCCGGTGACCTTTTTGAATACTTTGCTGAAATACGTATACTCCGGAGAGAATCCCACCTGTACAGCGATATCATATGATTTGAGATTGGTACCGATCAGCAGCTCTTTGGCCCGTTCGATCCGGTACCGGTTCAGATAATCGATAAACGTAATCTGCAGCTCTTTTTTGAACAGATTGCTCAAATACCCAAAGCTCAGGTTCACATGATCAGCGACCTGCTGAAGGCTGATATTCTGGGCGTAATTCTGCTTGATATACTGAAGTGCTCTGGCAATCTCATTACTCATATACAGCAGGTTCCGTGAATACTCCACTACTTCGGACAGATATTCCATTACCTGATCCAGCATCTCGGGCAAGGTATCACACTGCTCCAACTGATCGGTAATATTGAACAACAGCGTCTTCTCATTCTGATGGTGATCATACAGACTGGTACTAACCCACTGTATAAACTGGAACAACAGATGCTGGATCGATTTGCGATCATCCTGCAGGTGGCTGCGCAGAATGCGAATATAATCTTCATACCGTTCCTGACGCAGAGGGGACAGCAATTCACGTACAGGCGCATACTGCCGGATCTGCTCCAGCTGATTCTCTATAGGCATTAGATCAATCTGTTCACCGCGTACATGATGAAGTCCGGTACCTGTCCAGAATTTATGACTCAGCACCTGGCAGGACTCATGATACAGTCCTGGCAGACTTTTGTATGCGTTACCCATTTGGCTAATGCCAACAGATACCGAGCTGCTGAAGTAGGTACGAATTACTTCCTGTACCCGCTGAAGAATATGGGAAGTCTGCTGGCGGATCGCCTGTTCGGATAATACATCCTCAAAGCTCAGCAGCAGCAAATAATGAGTCTCATCTACATAGAAGCCCTCGCCCCGTTTCACAGACGATGTGATTTCATTCAGTATATTAAGCAGGGTCATTTTGATTAGATGTCCATGTTCGTCCTTGAACTTCTGCTTGAGATGAGAGTAGTTATCGACCTCAATTGTACAGGCAACGATTCTTACCGGTGACAGCTGCATCTCACTCTGTACAACAAACCGTTCCCATTCCTCGGATGAATAAATGCCATACAACAGAAAATCCTTGAGAAATTTCTCCTTGATCAGTTCCAGATTGGCAGGCAGCAGCGATCCATTGGTACGCTCACTTGTCGCTAGCTGCTGTTCGTTCCATTCATGCTGAATACCGGATAGTACACTCTCAATCTCTTCTTCGGTCATCGTCAGTTTGAGAATATAACCGGATACACCCAGCGACATCGCCCTGCGGGCCAGGTCGAATTCTTCCAGACAGGACAGGACGACAATACGGGTCTGCTTATCCTCCTCCCTGATTCGGGCAATCAGTTCCATGCCGTCCATACGGGGCATGCGTATATCAGTGATAATTAGGTCCGGCTTGTCCTGCATGTAAGTCTCCCATGCGCTCTGTCCATCCGGCAGATCGGCAATTACTTTCATATTAAATTTGTTCCAGTCGACCGAATTTTTGAGTCCGATTCGTACCAGCATCTCATCCTCTACTATCATCACCGTATACATCCATATGTCACTCCTTGATTCCCGAGTATAGACACAATACCCAGTCATTGCCCCTGCCGCTGGAAGGGGCAGTAAATAGCCGGGTATCGATATTCTCTACCTGCTCTGCACCCTGATGCTGTCCGGTACGCGGACAATACCAGCTGACAGTCAGATTGGAGTATGGAAGCGCTCCCAATCTAACTTTAACATACAGACCCTGAGGACAGTAGATGAATATGTAATTATCCCCTTTAATTGCCATCGGTGTATTGGCTCCCGATAGAGATTCTTCCAGAAGATGCCCGGCAGGATGCGCAGTTAGAAGGTTTACACTTGTCATCAGCTGATGAAGATACTTCATTTGCCCGGCTCCTGGACGCTGCAGGGCATCCTGCCATGACATTATAAAGAAAGCACCCTGCTGCTCCATATCAACAGAGCTGTACATTCCATCCGCCATAGCCCAGACCGAATGATGACCATAGGTATGACCTGCTGCGCCGCTGAATACGGCATAATAGGCAGCCTGCCTTACATCAGCTTCGTCAAAGTAACCATTGTCAGGGTTGAAATCGATCGGAATATCTTCGTAATATGGCTCGGCATCCAGTGTAGGTTTGACGGGATCAAGATGATAATCTGCCTGGATCAGGCGATAGTTATTACGTACTCCGGCACTATGACTGGATTGAACCATATTAAAATCCAGCCATGACTCCTCATGCACATACAGCGATGACGATACACCGCCCTTGGGATGAAAGGTCATCAGATGCCCATCCTGATCCCCTTCCCTGATACCAAGTGCCATCTGCCGGATCATCTCAAAATGACGGCGAGTCTGCAGCGGACGATCTCCTCCCAGCACCCAGATCAACGAGGGAACATCACGGTAACGTTCACCCAGCCATTTGCCATATACAAATGCATTATCCGGTGTGAAAATCTCCGGCCCCTTGCCCCACATTTGATAGAACTTGTCTCCCCATGTTGGCAGCAAGGCCGTATACATCCCCATTGAAGCAGCCATCCGGATCATCTCATCGACATGATGCCAGTAAGAATACTCTCCATCCAGATCCGGCTGCAGCGGGTCGGGGAGACCTGAGGAATCCTTTTGCAAAGGTACACGACCATAGGCATTGGGTGTATGCAGGCCATCCAGCTCAGCCAGTGCAACAGTCTGGATCACATTGAATCCCTGTTTGGCACGGGTATACAGGTAGTGCTGCATCTCCTCCCGATCCAGTCGGTGCAGCAGCTCCCAGGCTGTATCCGCCAGCCAGAAAAAAGGCACCCCTTCCTCGGTAATCAAAAATCGCTGATTGGTACTGATCTGCAGACGAGGCAGAGATGGATAGGAGGTCACTGGGAATCATCCTTTCGGGATTGGAATGGAAAGCTTCTCTGCATAGCGAACGGTATGGTCGATACTTGCAGCTTCATGAAGATTATTTCTGGCGTTTTGTCATTTCATAATTGTCATTGTTTCCGGTTGTCAGGAACCGTATAAGGTTCCATATCCAGCCTATTTGTGCTACGTATACAGGATGACCTCTACATGACCTTTGAGTCCAAAAGGAGTCAGACAGTAACGATCGGTATAGATATGTTCTTCCGGATGATCTCCATCTGTCCAGCTCGGCTTATCCTTGAAGCTGTCCGGGCCTACCATGGTCAGTTCGCCGCGTACATGATGATGGGGCCCAAGCAGATTACGACAGCTGGACATGAGCTCAATCATCAGTTCATTATCGCCAGTCCGGATATAGTCGGTAATCTCTATTGCATAAGGAGCCCACATAAAAGTATGCACTTCCTGCCCATTCAGCCACAGCCGGGACAGCACGGCATCCGGTCGTTCAAAGCGCATCCAGACCTGCTGCCCGGAATCCAGCTCCGTTACAATCAGCTGCTGACGCAGCTGGACATTACCTGCATAAAAGTTCAACCCCTGGGTCGTCAGGTCTCCACTCTGTACTGTATGCACAGGCTCCTGTAATCGGAAATGCCCATCGGTATAAATCTCGCCATCATCCGATAGTATATATCCGGTACCACTATGCACATGAAAGTCGCCGAGCAGATAGATGCTCTCGATCTCGGTATCATAGAACAGCTTGTTACTCTCGGATTCAAATACCTGTGCTCGTGCTACCGCCGCGTAGGTCTCGGCGGAATTGGCAAAATGCCGTGCCAGTACAATCCGGTTATGTCCCGCTGTCAGATAGCCGGTAATATCCAGTTTGCGAAATGCGATATCCCTCCACCAGCCAAGCTCTCGCTGGTCTAGTATACGGTCATTAATACTGATTCTGTACTGATCGGGCTGCTCAATGATCAGATACATGTCCCGATTTAGGTAATCTCCCGGCTGTGCCTCTACTGTAAATTCCATTTCGATCTCTACCGGATGACCCAGGCGTACCAACTGATCCTGCAGGAAAATGACCGGCTGTACTTCCGACCAGTTACTTCCCTCGATACGCAGTCGGCAAGTATCCAGGGTCAGACTGTTCAGATCACTCTGAATCAGCTGCCATTGATCAGCTGTACGCAGGACCGAAGCAACCGATAAATCAGCTGGCTTGTCTGTTCGAGTAGAGTCAGATAATAGCGCAGGATGTTCCGTACCCTCCGTATGTCCTGCATAGTGACGCAGCATATACGACTGCGCAGGGGCAAAGGAAAGTCTGACGACGATACTTTCACCAGATCGGAATGTTTCCTCCTCGTTAGTTTGGACGGATTGATATGCGAAATGATCAGCAAGCGGTGTAATCTGTCCATTTTCCAGATTGATCTGCTGCCAATCACCTGACCCGGATAATATGATCTCGGTATTATAACTACCCGTGCGGTCTGTATTGACCAGATAATACAGCGTATATTCGCCCAGTGTACTCACCTGGCTTCGTATCGGTATCTCCTCTGGCTCAACCGGGACAAGAGACGGTTGCAGGCGAGCTGAGGAATGATCCGAAGCAGGGACAAGATCCCGAATAATGATGTCTGGCTGGAGATGCTGATCAAGGTAAGTGATAAGAGACTCGCGGTTCAGTGGCAGACAGGAAATACTGGATTCCAGTTCAGCCAATCGCCCATCATGCTGTCCATTGACCATAGTTGGGAATGTACCCAGAGCAATCACCTGTCCTCCCTGGTTGATCCATTCCTGCAGCAATTCCAGTGTATATGCTGCGATAGTGATCATCGGCGGCAGAATAACGAACCGGTACGCCGCCTGGCCAATAACGAACTGTTCACCCTGTATTTGCCCATGATCGGCAATGATGCTCTCCGAACCATAATCATGACTGTACTGCATAGCGCCCAGCCATTCACTAATCTGTACAAAATCCTGGTGAATCTGCTCGCCCTCTTCACTCGTGTGATTATTATAGGCAATCCAGGAAGAACGAATCGGGTGCAGCAGCAAGATATCCGCATGCTGCCGGCTCTCTGATAAGAGCATCGATAATCGTCCAAAATAATCATTGAACCGGCTATATTCCTCCCACCACGGCTGCTGATAATAAAGAGATGGCGGATAATCGCGCTTGCGAATACCCCGTAGACTATATCCTTCCAGATGCTGACACATCAGGTTAATCCCATGCACATACTGCCATTCGGCAATCCACTTCAGATCGGCAAAGGATACATTCCAACCGCTGCAGCCAAATGTCTCGGACAAGACAAACTTCTGTCCCAGCTGCCGTGCTACCGAACTGGCCTGCTTCGGTGTCAGCGGATCGCTAATAAACCGCCCGAGCCAGTCTATTCCCGGTGTCTGCATGAACGCATAGGAAGCCATGGCATCCCCTACTGATCCGGTCTGTGCAGTCAGATGATCTTCACACACAACATGTCCAGTTAGCCGCAGCTGATGTTCTTCGCACCAGTCGCCAATCTGCTTCATAAAGGACTGCGAGAACAGACGGGTAACCAACTCCCAGAAATGGTACCGCGCCGATTCATAGCCCTCCTTTTCCAGAAATAATAATGGCAGGATCTCCAGCAATTCCTCGCCATAGGTCTCACGAAACTGTTCTTCCAGGGTAAAAGACCATGGTATCTGATTGCGTCCGTACTGCGGTTCATCGGTAAATATACCGTACACCGACTGACCAAAATGCGCTGCGAACCGGTCAGCATATTTCTCGTAGGTGGATTCAATAAATGCTCCCACAACATGGGCATTCAGCGTATCAATATAATACGGATTCACTTCATAATATAATCTCAGCTCAGCCCGATTCTGCTGCTCATGTGAGATCTGTCTATAACGTCCATCCTCATATCTATACCAGGCAATAGTGCGACCATCATCCTCTGCTGCTGCCGACTGCTGCTGATTCTCGTTATCCAACTTGTTATGCCCTTCACTCTCCGTGTCAGCTGCTTGATGTGCAGCTGTAGCAGTCTGTTGATCAAGGGAATGTGCTGATGTATGATCAACTTTTTCCATTCGAAGCCATTTTTGCTGATAATCCAGCCCCAGCTCGGGAACGACTCCATCGGCAAAACCGCTCGGCCACCCATTTTCGTCATAACACCAGACTTGCATTCCCAGCTGCTGTCCTTCCTCGATGCCAGCGGCAATACACTCCATCCATTCCTCGCCCATATAAGGTGTCTCGAGTCCGGCACGGGCATGCATGATGAATCCACCCAGTCCTGCCTGCTTCATCTCGCGTACCTGTCTGCGAATCTCCTGCGGATCGAGCCGATCATTCCACGACCAGAATGGAATAGCCCGGTAGACAGCAGGCGGATCAACCAGATGACTGAAGATTGATTCGGTTGATGGTTCGGCATGTTGATCAGAATGAGAACTGTTCGGATTCTGCTCAGTCGCAGCGAAGTATGAAGACGATAAAGACTGCGGAACAGACTGATTTAACATCTTGGGATCAGTATTTTTGTTGTAGCCAGAAGTGCCGTTTGCAGATCGTTGTCCGGATCTGTGCATGAATATATCCGCCTTTCCTGTATGAGTTCATTGGCATATTGGCTGATCGACTAATCATGAACGGCTGTTCCATGCGCGTACCGCTATATTTTGGATACTGCTGACCTGCAGTGTACGACTCTCACCGCTGTCCAGCCAGATAAAATTATCCTCTGCCAGGAACGGAGGTTCATCGTGATACTCTGCCTCTCCCGGAAGCAACTGATAATCTACAGTCTGATACAATTCTACAGCTACAGCCGGGCAATTCCCCCGATTAGTAACAGTCACCTGATACGGATATTGACTCCGACTCTCCACTTTACCATGTTGCTTGTTGGAATCAGCTGCCTGTTCCATTCCGTTCTGCTGCTTATGCTGTTCTGCTTCTACTTGCTGCTCTATCTTCTCCTTATCCTGATCCGGTTGAATATGGAGATCCAGCTCTGTATCCGGCAGATTCATCAGCACACCCTGTCTTGCATCAAAATTTATCCAGTAAAAGGTACGGTTCAGCACATTGCCTGCCTGTATCAGCTCGGATACGACCAGCAGTGGAGCCGCTTCCAGTGAACACGCCGGAATATCCACTTGTCCCAGTTGGCGTACCTGCCCACTACTGCCACTATCCTGCCAAGACTCTGACAACATCACTTGCAGATTCGCATCATATACCCGTACCCCTGCTGTCCATTCTCCGGTTAACTGCTTCCGGTCATCCAGCAGATATACGGGCAGCGACTGCTGATGCTCCGGACTATTCAGCTTGTCGAACACAATAGAGACCATCAGCGGTGCATACGCGTCTGCGGTAAAATAATGGGACATCTTGGGCGCACCATACCAGTCGATCGTTGCCCAGGAGACACCGGGATACACGTCATTTAATTTGTACGTCACCACGCCAATCTGCTCCGGCCAGTGGCAGCGCGCCCGCTCCATCTTGTGCCGCAGTGAGACCACCTGCGCCATCTGGGTACCGGTAACAAAGTTCTCCAGTGAATCACAGGGAACAAACGAATCGGCAAACTCGGACAGAATGCGCATCTCGTCCCGGGTATCAAATGCCGGCAGATGATGATAAAAGCTTTTGCCCGGTTCTGGCGGCCATACCGTGCGCTCGGCTTCCGGCAAATACCGTTTTACCGATTCCATATTCGGAGACGAAGCAAGTCCAAATTCACTCAGCATCCTATCGTCCAGCCCTGCATAATAGTCGAAGCTGTACGCCGGTGTCCAGCCATTCCAGACGATATGATCATGCGTACTGCCGCCCAGCGGATCAGTACGATGAAATGGGCGTGTCCCATCCAGCTCGATACTGTAGCGCCCCATCATCTGCATGGACTCATGATCCAGCTCACTGCTTGTCTCATTGCCTCCACCCCACATAATCAGTGATGGGTGATTGCGTAGACGCAGTGTATTGATGATTACGGTCTCTTCCAGTGCATCATATGGCTGATTGGCATGACTGCCCCAGCAAGTCGGCCATTCCTGCATAATCAGAATACCGAGACGATCACAGAGATCATAGAAATCATCCGTCTCCGGCATCCCCCCTCCCCAGGCACGCATAAAGTTCACATGCTGCTGTGCCGTCAGAGCAAGGAAATGCTCATACTTCTCCCGGCGGAAATCCATCAGCGCATCCATGGTGCACCAACCGGTTCCCTTGGCAAAAAAGGGCTGTCCGTTTACTGTGAATGTCCAGTTATACATCTCCGGCTGCTGACCCTGTGGCAGCGGGTCCATCCGGATATCACGAATGCCAAAAGTCAGTTCCTTGCTATCGGCTAATACGGTGGAAATATCCATAGGATCTATATCCGCTTGTGCCGCTGTCTGCTGCTTGGTATTGTCCGGAATGTATAGCAACTTCAACCGGTACAGATGCTGTTCACCCATATCAATCGGCCACCACAACTGATGGTCCGGTATTTGCAACTGCAGATGCAGGCTCCCTTCGTCAGTAGCTACGTTCTCTGCATCAATGACATGGCTAAAGGATACTGCTGTACCTGCAAAATTATCCGGTTCGATCACGCCATGGAGCGTACCTGCCCAGTACGCTGATGAGCTGCTCAGGGTCATCGACAGATCAAGCCTTCCTGCTATGGCATTGTCTTCATTCAAGGCCGCAATATAGGGATTGTCTATAGATACAGTCGGTTCACCTTCAATCTGTACACTCTGCCAGATACCCACTGCCGGCAAATTGACATAATGCCAGCCGTAATTGCAGTTGAATACGACAGTAGAATGCCATATATTCCATTCATTGCCGAGTGGTGCCGGATGGACTTTGACGATTAATGTATTTTCCTTCTGAACGATGGCACTTATATCGTAAGCAGGTCCTCCGAATGCGCCATTATGATAACCGAGCGAATGGCCATTCAGCCACACTTCACAAGCTGGGGATACGCCGGCAAAATTCAGCTTTGGTTGCTGCCATTTCCGATTCGGATCCAGAGTGAAGCTGCACCGATGCCACCAAGTCTTATGACTGTATACCTTGGCGGTATCTGCATTCTCGCCAAAAGCTGGATCACCAATGATTCCGGCCTCCACCAGCGCTTGATGAATACTGCCCGGTACCTGTACGGGAATCACATTCCCCCAATCTTCCTGCAAGCGCATCTCGTCTGTTCCACCTTCTACCATTTCCCATATTCCATCCAGCAGCATCTGCGGTGCAGTCTGTAGCGAACCGGTTAACTGTTGCCAGTAATCAGTGCTATCCTGTGTATTCAAAGGGCGTGCTTCCAGCTGCTGGACCGGGTGATCCCATGGTGTATATCGCGCCTCAAAACTTTGCCGATCCAATAGATCCTTGCTGAGTAGCTGCCTGGTATTCATGATGATCCTCTCCTTCTCTGTGTAAATATGCCGTCCCTATCCTATCAGCAAAACAGAGCCGATTCATTGATGCGTCGGCTCTGTTTTGCCTTATTGCTGAAACACTTATTGAACAGGAGTAATCTTCACATCATCGATAAATGCCGTATTATCACCCGTTGTGGATGTTGCTACAAATTTGATGGTATGCTCGCCGGCTGTCACAGGAAATGCATTGATTGTAAAGGCTTCATATGCACCGGAAGCTGGTGTATAGCTGCCGAGCACCTGATTATCCAGCATAACATTGAACTTCTGGATTCCCCGCAGATTGGTACGCTGAGCCGCCTTGAAGCTTAGTGTATAGGAGCCTTCCGAGAATTTTAGCTTTTGCGTAATCGTACCGTTGATTCCATTATCCGTTTTCAGATAGGCACTCTGTGCACCCTCCGGTATAGTTACATTGCCGAGTACACTATTATTGCCCTGAACACCGGAGCGGCTGTCAAATACCCAGTCACTGGTGAACGGTCCCGGCTTGGTTTTGGCTTTGCTGTCGACCGGAATAACTGGTGTCTCGAATCCGCCATTTTTCAATTGAGCGGGCAAGCTGTTGGCCGGACGGATAAAGAGACTGTCCAAGAAAGCGGTACGATCCAGCTTAGGCAGTGCAGGGTCTGCCGAAGTTGCGATAAACTTGACATTATGCTTGCCAGCAGTAACTGTGAAGGGAGCACTTGTTACCTTTTGGAAATTGACGGAATCTGCTGTGAATGAGCTGACCTTCTGATTATCTACATACACATCAAACGTCTGTATGCCATACCCCGAGCGTGTCGCCAGATCAAAACTCAATTCATACGTACCTCCCGGGAAATTCAATTGTTGGCTGATTGTTCCGTTCACGCCGCCATCTGTTTTGAGATAACCAACCTGCAGCCCTTGTGGGGCTTTGATATCTTTGCTGACCAGCTGACTTCCATTAGCAGAGACCCCTGAACGGGAATCAAATATCCAGCCATTTGTAAATGGTCCTGTACGCGTAGTAGCCGTACCCGGCTTTTCAAAGCCTGCATTATAAATGGTCACTACCGGTGTCTCATCCGGAACATCATTGGTGAAGAAGCAGCGCTTGTCTACTCCTGGTGCAGGATCGGCGCCAAATGATTCATCTGTACATTCCACACCATCTGTAAATGCTTTGTATTTGAACATGCCGTCTGCTCCATAAGCAACCATGGCTTTACCAGTGAAGTCGCAGACTTTGCCTTCATACATACAGAATTCGTAATTGTCGGGTCCAATCACCACATCCTTCGTTTTATACAGAGCTGCGGTAATACCGGAGTTATCGAGTCCCGGCTTGATCGCTATCGCTTTGAGCATCCGGTTGCCACCATTTGGCAGAATCGCACCATGCTTATACAGACGGGAGGATGTAGTTGGTGTGCTGCCATCCATCGTGTAGTAAATTTGTGCCACCGGTGTCTTCGTCTCGATAAATACAGCTTCTGCCGAATCATAGATACCTGGCTTCAGGCTGAATGTTGGTGCCTCTACCCGTGTCGGAATAGAACGCGGAATCACTTTAATAAGTGCTATTCCATAAGCACCTACTCCTTGGCCATTGCTGGCCTTAATTGCTACTAATCGCTCGGAAGCAATATCCGGTGCTCTGTAGAGACCATTCGCGTCGATCGTTCCATTATTTGTACCGAGCACGGTCCATGTCACTCCATTCGCAGCGGCAAGTGACTGTTCCTCGTCATCTGTTGCGTCGTAGGTGTCTTTGCTTACTGTATTTTCGGATTCAGCTGTTTCTACAGCTGCAGACGCTACTTGGACTGCTGCAGAATCATCTTGCGTATTGCTGCCACTCCCAGTATTTACGGTATTAGAATCTTCTGGAGAGTCTGTGGATTCAGCTGCTTCTTTGTCTGTTGAAAGGGTAGTGGAAACATCTGCGTTCATAGCATCCCGCTCTTCTGCTGCGTACGTATCCCCCGTTACAACGGTCTGTCCCGTGTACGTCGCATCAATGACACGAGCCTGCATCTGCAGTGTACTTGCTCCTGTGATTGTCTTCTCTACCGGTGTAACTTCCACCTGAGTCTGAGGCTTGGCTGTAGTATAGATTGAGAAATGATACGCTGTATCACTATCGTTATCCGTAAAGGAACGCGTCGCCGCAAACGCTTTTTCCACCTGTGGAAGTATCGTATTTGCGTCTAGCTTCACATTGTCACGGTACGTCATTTTGTAAAAGGTTTTACCAATCGTGTTATCTCCGAAATTGATATTGAGATTTCTGGCTTCGCCGCCTTTGGACTCTACCAGTACAGTGTAGTTGCCATCCTTGCCTTTAAAGGCAGCTGCACGAACATCGTCGGCACCTCCGGTATCTACAGCGAGTACATCACTGTGCTCCGGGATGTAGCGATTCAGAAATCCGGCAGAATAATAGGTTTTCCGCGGCATCCGGTCGAGTGGCAATGAACTCCACATCGTATAGGTACCGTTCGTATCCCCATCGGGATCGGATGTCCAGGCGCCATTCATCTGCCACATCAGTGCACCTTTGAGGCCGTCATTCGCAGCACGGATAATCGAGTTGGCAAACCCGGCATCCCAGCCGCTGGCATCGTCGGCAGACCAGCCGAATTCAGTCATTACAACCGGCTTGTTACCCGCTATAGTGGTCCGCTGATCAATTACACTTTTCAGCCCGTCATAACTGGTTCCATATACGTGAAAAGTATAGGCATCAAATACGCTGTCAGCATTCTGCTTCATGTAGCTGATCCAGTCCAGTGCACCGGATTCTTCCGGACCCCAGATTTCGATTTGGTCGCGCAGTCCGTCCGCTTGGAGACGATCACTGACTTTACGCGTCATCTCGGCAAAGTAGGCTTTCTGATCAGCTGGACCTTCAAAGTCCCAGCTGCCATTGGATTCATTATAAAATGTCATATATTTTACGTTGTCATAACCACGTTTGTTAATCAATTCATTCAGTGCAGTCGAGGCGGAAGCTGCATATGCATTGAGGTCGGTGGGCGCGCTTACGTATGGGTCTTTCAGATCCGGGAAGTTAAACCAGTCCTGAACCGTCTGGCCGACCTTCCAGCCAAAGTTCAGTTCCACTTCCGTACCGGCGCCTTTAAGAGCATCCAGATAACGGTAGAATTCTTTCATCTTCGGACTGTCAAACGTATACTGTCCCTTCTTCGGCTCCATCCAGTCAATCTGGAACCATACTCTGGCTACCTTGGGCTGGATTTTCTGAATCCGGTTCACATCCATCGCCCAGTAAGCATCGTTATAACCGTATTTTGCACCCAGATCCATCGTATTCGTTGGAATAATATTGACGCCTACGCCAAGGAAATCCGAATGCATAACTTTGTCCGGATCAATGCTGATCGTACGGGTGACCGCTGCTGCAGCTGTTGACTCTGCTGCCTTTGCTTTGGATGGTACACTGACTGAAGGCAGAATAAGCGAAAGCAATAAAATGGACGTGCCCATAATGCTGAATACCGACCTCGCTTTTTTGTTCATTCCTTCCTCTCCTTTTCGTGTACGGATATTGTAAGTACATCCTTTACGCCGCGCTCTATAATGGCGTGGCTGCATTGTCGGTTGATTACGACGTATCAAAGTAGCCTTACAGATGCAGAGTGCCGCGACATCAGGGTAAAATCGGAAAACTAAATCCTTCTTCATCATAGGTCAAAGATAGCGCTTACAAATTGAAGAATACACAGAATAAATTGAAGAATATACAGAAATACCAACATGTGATTTTGGGTATCATTGAACAAAATAAAGAAATACTTGAACAAATATCAGACATGCTCTGTAACCTTGTTACCCGGGCACTTTATATCTGGGAAGAATAAATTACAAAAATTCATCTATTGCAATCTGCAAAAAGCTGGATTATAATGAGCCTACGATTTTGACCGGTCGAAACAAACAGGATTGCCGGAATAATCTCCGGAGTTCTGAATAGACATGATTGAACATTAACCTTTTGGTTTTATAGATGCATATATACATTCCGTGACGGGAAAGAGTACGTTATAATTCTGATCTACAGAGAGTTGGGTAAGGTGCAAGCCAACGTTCAGAATATAACCGAAGCCATCCCCGAGAAGCAGGCTGAACATTACAGTAGGTACTGCCGCATTTCCAGCGTTAACGGGAACACGTATTGATGGATACGTTGCAGAGTGCCGCTTTGTCATGAAGCGGAACCAGGGTGGTAACACGGGCAGAGCTCGTCCCTTTTCAGGGGCGGGCTCTTTTTGTTTTCCCAAATTCCGAAAATACAGGCTGTACATGATAATCCCAACTCAATCATCCATGACTTGATATGATCCAACCCAGGATAACAATAAAAAAAGGCGCTCCCTGACGGATACGCCTAACCGAGGAGGAACTACAATGAGTTCAATGACCAAGAGCAATCTGATTACTTCGCTGGTACAGGAAATGCCCCCATCGGGGATACGCAAATTTTTTGACTATGCTTCCGGACAGGAAGATATCATCTCTCTCGGGATTGGAGAACCGGACTTCACAACACCACGGGCAGTACGAGAAGCTTGTATCCGCGCGCTGGAAGAAGGGCGTACCGAGTATACACCCAATGCCGGTCTGCTCGAACTGCGTGAAAGTATCGCCGGCTATCTGAATACGAGCTACCAGCTGGACTATGATCCTGTTCACGAGATGATGGTGACGATCGGCAGCAGCGAAGCACTGGACCTGGCACTGCGGGTATTGATCAATCCGGGTGATGAGATTCTGGTTCCTTCTCCCTGTTATGTATCCTATTCTCCCATTACCGGACTGTGCAGCGGTACAACCGTAGAGATTGAGACCTCTGCACATAATGGATTCAAGCTGACGGCTGCCGAACTGGAGTCCAAGATCACTCCTCGCTCCAAGCTGCTGATTCTCAGCTATCCGAGCAATCCGACCGGCGGTATTATGAGCTATGATGATTGGCTGCCGATCGCACAGCTGGTGGAAAAGTATGATCTGGTTGTCCTTTCCGATGAGATCTATGCCGAACTGACCTATAGAGCCAAGCACGTCAGCTTTGCCTCCATGCCGGGTATGAAAGAACGTACACTGCTGATCAGCGGGTTCTCCAAAGCATTCGCAATGACCGGATGGCGTATTGGCTATGTATGCGGACCAGAACAGCTCATCGAACCCATGCTCAAAATTCATCAATATACGGTGATGTGCGCGCCTATTCTGGGCCAGATTGCCGCTATCGAATCGCTGAAGCCACACGGTCTGGAATCCAAGGATCGAATGATGGAATCGTACAATGAACGCCGCCGCATGTTTGTGACCGGGCTGCGTCAGATCGGACTTCCTTGCCATGAACCCCAAGGTGCATTTTATGCTTTCCCTTCCATCGCTCATACCGGACTGACATCCGATCAGTTCGCCGAGCAGCTGCTCAAGGAGATGAACGTGCTGGCGGTACCGGGAACGGCATTTGGCCAGAGCGGTGAAGGATTTATCCGCTGTTCCTACGCCACCTCGGTTCCCAAGCTGGAGCAGGCACTGGAACGGATGCAGCAATTTATGCAGCGGCTGTAAAAGGTTAGGCTTAATGGCATTGGTAAAGCGATTTGCGATTTGCAATTTGCAATTTGCAATTTGCATGATATTATAACGCCCTAAAGTGAGATTTCATTTATAAAACAAAGAAGAACATCCCACTGCATATGCTGTGGAATGTTCTTCTTTGATACATATCTGCCAAAACAGCTAACCCATTAGCCAAACAGCTCGTTTACCAAATCCCAATCCAGCTTCTG
Organism: Paenibacillus dauci; assembly: GCF_000971985.1. GTDB lineage: Bacteria > Bacillota > Bacilli > Paenibacillales > Paenibacillaceae > Saccharibacillus > Saccharibacillus dauci. The sequence goes on from NZ_LAQQ01000001.1 coordinate 677,260, forward strand.
GATCACTGCGGTAAGCAGAGTGGCTGCCTGATCAAAATCTTTTTTCGCCATAATTGCATTATGAGTATGGATATAGCGCGTTGGGAAGCCGAAGGATAGAGTCGGACAGCCTTTGCCACTAATATGGAATTTACCGCCATCGGTTCCGCCTCCCGGGATCGCATCAACCTGTAGCGGAATATTCAGCTCTTCTGCTGTGTCCATAACCAGATCACGCAGACCATTATGCGGAATCATGCTGGCATCGAACAGCAGCATCAGCGGGCCTTCACCTACACTGGTCTGTGACGGTTGGGATTCCTGACCCGGCATATCGCTTGCTACACCTACATCCAGTGCAAAAGCAATATCCGGTTCTACCAGATTGGAAATTGTTGTCGCACCACGCAGGCCTACTTCCTCCTGTACGGTTGCACCCGCGTACAATACGTTCGGATGCTGCTGCTCTTGCAGACGCTTCATCACTTCTACAGCGAGTGCACAGCCTGCACGGTTGTCCAGTGCTTTGCCAACCCAGAGTTCATCGTCGCGCATTGTGGTGAATTCGGATACCGGTACGATCCAGTCGCCCGGGCGCACGCCCATGACTTTGGCGTCTTCGGCATCTCTTGCACCGATATCGATATACATGTTTTTAAGTGGAACGACTTTCTCGCGTTCGGCGGCTTCCAGGATATGCGGCGGCTTGGAGCCGACGATACCGATATAATCGCCTTTACGCGTCTTGACTTTAACACGCTGGGACATCACTGAATGCGGCCACCATCCGCCCAGCTGCTGAAATTTGAGAAATCCTTTGGAAGTAATACCAGTCACCAGAAATCCGATTTCATCCAGATGTCCGGCGATCAGTACTTTGGGTCCGCCTTCATTTCCTGTTTTTTTGCCTACAATGCTGCCCAGGCGATCCTTGAGAATTTCATCGGACAACGGCTCCAGATAACCTGCCATTTTATCCCGAACACTTCGTTCAAAACCGGATACTCCATCGGTCTCGGTGAGTTCTTTCATCATCTGTGTCATTTCATCCATGCTGTTGTCTCTCCTTTTATCATTCAGTAGTCAGCATTCATCTAAGGTCGGATAGGCTGCCATGATCTGCTGCGAGATACGTAATCTGCTGAATTCTGTTGTCCTTATGCTTTGTATTTACTTTCCTGCATGAATGTTCCAGAAACAGACAGCTATGAGACTGATTGTATGGCAACAAGAGATAATTGGCAAACCTAAGGCTAGGCAAGGATTCCAGAGTGTGGGATCAATTCGTATACTACTGCATAGATGCAATGCATTATTAATTCTATATAGACACGTGCTGCTTGATTTCCTTTTTTTATCCTAATGCTGGATTGCCTGTTATTATAAATAACGCATACAAGAAAGAACAAAACACCGCCTCATCTCCTGTATGATGACGGTGTTTTGTTCTTTTTTGCCTTTATCGATTATCCATCTGTTATAATCTGCTACAGACTTTCCAGAAACCGGTACACATCTTCAAATACCAGGTCATGCTGCTTGTCCATCGTCAGGATATGACCGGATTGATCATACCATTTCAGTTCCTTCACCGGCACTGTCAGCTCGTCATAGATGATCTGTGCGCTTTCCAGATAAAGCTCTTCATCCAGCTCTCCCTGCATAATCAGTGTTGGTGCAGAGATCCGCTTGACTTGACGGGCAGTTGAAGCAATCAGCTCACGCAGCTGATCCAGACTGTGCAGCGGCTCTTCCGCCAGCTGTTCCAGTTCCCGCTCGATCTGCATTTCTTCCTTGCCTTCAATTGACTTGAACCAGCGTGCATATTCCAGTACCCGTCTGAGAATATCTTCATTGCCTTTCTCCCGTACAGGGGCGCACATGGAGACAATAGCCTTGGCAGGAAACAAGGTACCCAGACGCAGCGAAAATACACCGCCGAGCGAGACACCGACCACAGCAATCTCTTCATAACCTTCCTGCTCCAGATACTCATAACCCTCTACTGCACTTTTCCACCACTCCGAAGGCTTGGTGTGAAGCAGTTCTTCCGGAGTACTGCCGTGTCCTTTGTACAGTGGGCCATGACATGTATATCCTCTATCATTCAGGAAACGTCCCAGTTTGCGGACGTGCAGCGTATTGCCGGTATATCCATGCAGCAGTAGTACAGCCTTCGTTCCTCCGCGATAGGTAAATGACTGAGGCGGAACCAGTTTCATCCGATCATCTCTCCAATTCTATTTTCTCTATAATTAAACAGAATGACTGCCGCAAAAGCAGAACCAGAACCAGAACCAGAACCAGAAGTAAGAATACCATACTTGCCGCCGGGAGCCTAATCTTAGAATATACAGATTAGAATCCCGGACAGCAGTCGGTAATCCAGCTTCTGGTTGGAAAAGATCGATCGATTTCTGTCCTACTCGGTCACCATGGCACCGGATGGATAGGCCACTGTGTAGTCGGCTTGCTCTATCCATGTTCCGGTAACAAAGTTCCGTCCACGTACGCGAACATGACGTTCATAGATATCCACATAATAGCCTTCGCTACCTTCCAGATATTCATCTGCATCCGTCCACAGATATCCGACCGACGAAGCATTGAACATTGCAGGCAGTACCCCTTGTCCATCATACATGGTGTGCGGTGACCCCAGCTGCCAGTGCGTATGTCCGGTAAATAGAATCACCTGCGGATAGCCGGACAGAATACGGCGCAGGGCTTCATCCTGATGAACTCCGTACCAGCCCTGCTCTTCCAGCGAACCAGCGACCGTATTCATAAGCGGTTGATGCAGGAACAGAAATATCGGACGTGTCTGCTCAGTAGATGCTGCCAGTGTGCTGTCCAGCCATTCCAACTGTACAGCCGAGAGATGACAGTCTTTGGATAACGGCTTTTCTGTACCGATAAAAATAAAATGATACCCGCCAAGCCAGCGATCATAATAAGAACCTGCTGTACCTGTTGCTTCATTAAAATTACCAATGCGCCGCTGCCACAGCTCATCAGCGGCAGCAGAATAGTCCTGATTAAGTTGGGAAGCTTCGGCTGCCATTTGTGCCTGGTACTGTTCCCATAATTCCAGCAGCTGCTGTCCGGTGAGCCCTGTCAACTCCTGCGGAGCTTCTTCCCAGATAAAATCGCCTACATCATGATTTCCCATTGTAAAAAAGAAAGATGGCAGCTGGTGACGATACTTCTCCCATATCCGGTGCATTTCCCTGTATTCCGCTTCCAGACCATGATCCGTGACATCTCCCGCATGCATAATGCCGAGACTGGGCTGACCGTAGGAGGCAATATCCGCCAGCGCCTGTTCCCAGTGAAGATTATGGATATGCTGCGGATTATCGGTGACATGAGTGTCCGTGATCACCTGGAAGCTTGCCAGCGGCATTTCCAGATCAGATTGCTTCGACTGCGTTACCGAATTTATTTCATATTCATTCATTGTGCATCGCTCCATTTCAATCCGATAATCCCGACGACAATCAATACCATCCAGCATACCGATGCCGTTCTCAGCCGTTCTCCGAAAAAGTAATATCCCGCAATGCTGATCAGCGTAATCCCGACACCCGACCAGATCGCATAGGCGATACTGATCGGCATATACCGCACCGCGTAGTTCAGCATGGTGAAGCTGGCTCCATAGCAGACAAACATCAGCACCGAGGGCATCAGTCGACTGAATCCATCTGACATCTTCATCATAATCGTACCGGTCAGCTCCAGCACAATGGCTAGCAGGAGCAGTAGCTAGCCTGTACTGCCTGTCATTCCCCTGCTCCATCCTGCTTCCATAGTTGGGCAAAAGAAGTAATCACTGCATCCGCAGACGTTACATCCACACCTGCACCAATACCAATTGTAAGCAGACAGCCTGCCGCTCTGCCCATCTGCATATCCCCGTTCGTATCTCCGATTACAGCGGTCTGTCCGGGGGCTACCCCCAGCTCTTCACAGGCGAGTATAACCATATCGGGAAAAGGCTTGCCCTGACTCACCCGGTCATTGCCAATAATAATATCCAGACTATCTATCATCCCCATCCATTCCAGATGCTTGCGAGCATTGTCCGTGTCATCTGCTGTAACTACCGCCAGTCGTATTCCCTGCTGTTTACAGCGATCCAGAAATTCTCGTACTCCTGGAAGGGGATACGCCGGCTTGACACGCTCGGTAGCTCGATCTGCTTCCCGGATACAGTCACGAACAATAGATTTGGATACCGCCCAGGATAAGCCAGCTCGATATCCGTGCCAGATCAGTATGGCATAGACTTCATCCATCGTCCCCATTGCAAGAGGACCCCGTGTATCGTAGTCAATCATCCGTCCCTGTTCGTCGCGGATCGTGCCCCAGATATGTGGAATATGCTCTTGCTCCAGTAGACAACCGTGCTCTGCCAGCCGCAGGTTCATTAGCCGTAATACTTCATTGGTCCAGAATCCCCACATCCGGTTAAAGTCGAGCAATGTCCCGTCCTTGTCCAGCAGTATTGCCTGAATTGATTGCTGATTCCATAACTGTTCATTGATCTGCTCAGGCAGATTCAGTTGATTGGTCGTGATTTCTGTCATCGGTGTATGTCCCTTTCCTGCATTTACCTGACGTTAGCGACGGTTTGCACGATCCAGCTCCTGCTGGGCTTTTACTTTGGCTTCCTGCAGTGCCTGGGCAGCTGGTACATTGTTGATCTGTACTTGATCAGCAGCTACTTTGAGTGCATCGGTGATTTTGCCGCCTGTAGGATCCTGGAATGGCGCAGAAGCATGAGCAGCCTGCTTGAGCGGTACTTCAATCTGTGGATTTTTCGAGCTGAATGCTTTGAACTCCGGATCTTCCAGTGCGGATTGACGCACCGCGATATAACCGGTATTCATCGACCATTGTGCCGTATTGGATGCTTTGGAAAAGTAGCTCAGCCATTTGAATGCTGCCTGCTGCTGCTCGGGACTCGCTTTGGCGGGAATACCTGCCATGATCGCATTGGCGACCGGTTTGCCTTCACCTTTGCCTTCCCAGCCTGGCTGCTCCATTGCACTGACAATCTTGAAGTCCAGGTCGCCCTGATCTCCGCTTGAACCGGTATAGCCTGCTGCTTTGTTTTTCATTACATCATCTATCGTTTTGTACCAGTATTCCCAGCCTTGTCCGCCAGAATGAATGCCCATAATCTGATCTTCATGAATCCATTTGCGGAACATCTCCCATGTCTCAACCCACTCCGGTGAATCGATCGTGACCGTTTTGCCATCCGGACTCAGAATACTGCCACCTTTGCCAAGTACGGCATCGATCATATTGTCACTGCCCCACATCGGCTCCCAGCCATAGAACGTTGTTTTGCCATTTTCTTTTTTGGTCATTTTGGCAGCTGCCGCCGCCAGTGCTTCCCAGGTCGTAAGGCTCGCTGGGTCAATGCCACTAGCTTTGAGTGTATCCTTGCGATAATACATGACCTGGGTGGTGCCATACATCGGCAGGAAATACTGCTTGCCGTCTACCTGTCCCTGGGTCAGAAACGTCTGTACAAAGTCTTCTTTTTTGAAATTAGGGTCGGCTGCAATAAAGGAATCCATCGGTGCATAGTAGCCTTTTTTCGCCCAATCCACATTGGAGCTTAGCACCGCAGCTGGTACCTGACCGGAAGCGATAGCTGCCTGCAATTTTTGACCAGTTTCATCATAATCCGCCTGCACGATACCTTTGACGATAACTTCTTTTTGGGAGGCATTGAAGGCATCAATGGTTTTCTTCATATTGTCGCCAAGTTTGCCGCCCAATCCGTACCAGAATTCGATTTCAACAGGTCCACTGGATGGGGCTGCTGTACCTGCTGCGCTAGTAGCGCTGTTACTGGGTGAACCGCAGGCCGTGATCATCAGGAAGCTGGCAATGATCATAAGCGGTAGTGCTAATTTCCATTTCAACAGGGAACGACGTTTGCCCATTCCTTTTCTGAATAAACGTAATAATTTCATGAATAGCAGCCTCTTCTCATGGATAAGATGGTGGCCTGTTCAAGGACCACATAAGTCTGTATGATAATGCATGATCTAAATCTGTACCTTTTGCAGCTTTTGGCTAGTTCTTGTTGACTCCTGCCGACATATTTACACTCTGCATAATCGTTTTCTGGGTGAACAAGAACAGGATCAGCAGCGGTGCGATTGTGAACGCGCTGGCAGCCATAATTTGCGGCCATTTCAGACCATAGGCGCCTCCCTCTACAAAGAAACTTCGTAGACCTGCCGATACCAGCTGCAGATCAGGACTCTTGGTAATCAGCATGGGCCAGAAATAGTTATTGTACTGCTCGATAAAAGTAATCAGTACCATCACTGCAAAAGTTGAACGTGCCAGAGGTGTGATAATCGTCCACAAAATCCGAAAATGAGAAGCTCCATCCAGCTGTCCGGCTTCGACCAGTTCATGTGAAATCTGCATAAATGCCTGCCGGATCAGAAAGATCGAAAATACGCTGACACAGTTCGAGAGAATCAGCCCGGTATAACTGTCCAGTAGCTGCAGCTTGCTCAGTACCAGATAGCTGGGCAGATAGACTGCTGTACTCGGAATCATATAACCAAGCAGCACGACACCGGTGAATAGACCTTTGAGCCGAAATCGCATATGGGTCAGTGCATACGCCATCATGCTCGAATTAATAATCTGCAGCAGGGAGATGGCTGCACCTACACCGATACTGTTCAGAATATAACGGGCGAATGGAGCAGCATGCCATGCATCCACATAATTACTCCATAGAAAAGTCTCCGGCCAAAAAGTCGGCGGAAAACGGAAAATCTCATCATTGGTCTTGAATCCGCTCATAATCATCCAGTAGAAAGGAAAAGCCATCATTAGACTGATTATTGTCAGCATTATATATCGCAGTAAGGTCCCTACATTCCAGCGGTATCGGGGCACCGCACTACCTCTGCTGCCTGCAGTCTGTAATCCTGATCGGCGGCGCCCTGAATGAGCCGGTGGATAGGATGCGGTGTCTTTGTCTGCTCCTGTCATATTCACTGATAATGCACCATCTTTCGTCCGATCAGGAAGGAACATCCTGATAACAAGACACAGATTAGAATAATAACGACTGCCACAGAAGAAGCCTCCCCTACATTAAATGCCTCAAAAGCAGATTGATAATACAGATACAGTAGTGTACGCGTCGATCCTGCCGGACCACCCTGGGTCATAACGTTAATCTGATCGTAGGCCTGCAGGGACTGGATGGTCAGGATTACCGCCAGGAAAAAGGTAGTCGGTGAAATCAGCGGCAGCGTAATATGACGGAATCGGCTCCATGCACTGGCTCCATCCATAGAAGCAGCCTCCAGCAGATCCGATGGAAGATTACGCAGCGCTACCAGATAGAAAATCATCGCCCAGCCTACTGATTTCCATAAGGTTACGATTAGCACAGCAACCAATGCCCAATTTGAATCCTGCAGCCAGCCGATACCGGCAATGCCGAACCAGCTCAGTACATGGTTCGCATACCCAACATCCGGCTGGAAAATCCATGACCAGACGATGGATACAGCTACTGTCGGCGTTACCCATGGCGAGAAAATAAAAGCCCGGTATAGACCCGAAGTACGAAGCTTGCTGTTCATCAGCAGTGCCAGCAGCAGTCCACCTACCATAATCGGGATAACACTTCCCAGTCCGAATAACGCAGTTACTTTCAGCGCCTGATAGAATTCAGGATTCCCCAGCAGATATCGATAATTCTCCAGTCCGACAAACAGCTTGTCCGGACTCATAAAATCCCAATCCGTGAAGCTCAGATAAAATATGTATCCAAGAGGGCCCAGCCAGAATACCAGCAGCGGAATCACCGCCGGCAGCGTAAACAGCAGTGCCTCGCTCTCGCGGAATATTCTCGTCTTCAATGCATCCACTCCTACGTTCAAATTTTCTTTAATAATTCTCTTAATCTGTCTTTTTTCATGTTATTATGTGTTCTGTACAAAAAATATTGTACAATCAATTACAATAATATGAGTTATCTCCATGTAAAAACATTGACGATTCATGTAAATTTTTCTGCTTCGCTGAAAATAATCCATAGATAATGAGGGAATGCAATGGAAAAGGAAATTAATAAGACTCCTGATCAAGATACTCGTTCCAGACAGCAGGAACTGCGTGCCGACATGATTGAAGCGATCGCCCAGACGATGGATCTATATGGTGTGAATCATTCATTTGGTCAGCTATATGGCGTAATGTACTTTGAAGATCGCCCCATGACACTGGAAGAAATGAAGAATGATATGAATATGAGCAAAAGTAATATGAGCTATGCCGTCCGTTCCCTGATGGACTCTCGTATGATCAACAAGCTGGACGAGAAGCGCGATCGCAAAGATCAGTATCAGGCGGAGACCGATTATTTTCGCACATTTCAGAACTTTTTCGGTACTCGCCTGCAGCGGGAGATTGACGTCATGACAGCTTCGATGAACGAGGTGATTCCCGAGCTGTCCGAGATTATCCTTTCCCGGCATACGACAACCGAGGAGCGAGACAGCTGCCTGCGCGATCTGCATAAGCTCCAGCATGCACAGCAGTATTATGAATGGCTGCAGCATTTTGTAAATGAACTGCAGGCAGGCACCTATTTTCCTGCTTCAGGGCAAGATGAGTAATCCAGCAGATTGACGAATCTTGTTTTTTGTTCAATGATGGATAAGACGGCAATATGATTGCCTCTATTCTGTCTTACATAAGGAGTGTTCCCATGAAATACCGTAATCTTGGCAATACCGGTCTCAAAGTAAGTGAAATCGCGCTGGGCAGCTGGCTTACCTATGGTACTGCCGCCGAGCAGCAGGCCGCTGATCAGTGTATTCGTACAGCATTTGAATACGGTATTAACTTTTTCGATACAGCAAACGCTTACAACCGTGGTGAGGGTGAAAAAGCCATTGGCGCAGCCCTTGCTTCCTATGAGCGTTCCAGTTATGTATTGAGCACCAAAGTCTTTTTCCCGATGGGTGAGGGTCCCAATGATCGAGGGTTGTCACGCAAACATATTATGGAGCAGTGCGAAGCCAGTCTGAAGCGTCTGGGTACTGACTATATTGATATTTATTTCTGCCATCGGTTCGATCAGGAGACTCCGGTTGAAGAAACGCTGCGTGCACTGGATGATCTGACAGCACAGGGCAAGATCCTGTATGCCGGTGTCAGCGAATGGAGTGCCGCCCAAATCGCCGGTGCTGCTGCAATCAGCGAACGCCTTCGTCTGCGCCCACTGGCTTCCAATCAGCCGATCTATAATCTGTTCGAACGCTATATCGAAGAGGAAGTACTGCCGGTATCCATGCAGTATGGGCTGGGTCAGGTCGTCTTCTCTCCGCTCGCACAGGGTGTATTGACCGGTAAATACAAACCCGGTCAGGCTCCGGCAGCAGGTACACGAGCTGCCGATGATTCGGTGAATCAGGTGATTAACAGTTATCTGCGCGAAGATGTACTGGGTGTTGTAGCAGAACTGAATGAACTGGCAGGCAGCATGGATATTACACTGTCCCAGTTGGCTCTGGCCTGGGTACTGCGTCAGCCGGGAGTCAGCTCTGCGATTATCGGAGCGACCAAGCCGCATCAGATTCAGGAGAATGTAGAAGCGGTAAATATATCTTTGAATACCGGGGTGCTGGAGCAGATCGATCAGATCATGCTGAAAATCAAGGATTTTGCGCCGATGCGCTAATCTATGCCTGCATAATGTTCATAATTCTGGATATTCCGCAGTATAAATAAGTCGGCAGAACATCATTGGAACTACGCGTATACAGCGTAATCAGCAGATATCGAATCTGTTCAGGCAGCCCGCTGAAGGAGGAGATTCGTTATGGAAATACGATTTAAAGATACAATTATTGAAGCGGTTCAGGGTGATATCACCCGTGAAACGACCGATGCTATTGTCAATGCAGCCAACTCCAGTCTACTCGGAGGTGGCGGTGTAGATGGAGCGATCCATCGGGCAGGCGGACCGGAAATTCTGGAAGAGTGTCAGAAGATTCGCGCCCGTCAGGGTGGATGTGCAACCGGAGAAGCCGTCATTACAACCGCAGGCAGATTGCCGGCACGTTATGTGATTCATACGGTTGGTCCGGTGTGGAATGGTGGCAGCAATGGCGAAGACAATTTATTGCATAACTGCTACCTCAATTCACTGGCACTGGCTAATGAACATGAAGCGACCAGTATTTCTTTTCCGAATATTAGTACGGGAATCTACGGCTATCCCAAATCCCAGGCTGCCGATGTAGCAATTCAGGCGGTCAAGGAATATGTACATCTGAGTGCTGAAGGACATATGCAGCGTATCCGGTTCGTCTGCTATGACGCAGAGAATCTGGCACTGTATGAGCAGAAACTGCAGCAGGCTTTTCAGTAACGACTAGGACGTGTCTGAAAAGTCTATTCTAATCGAATTACTTTAATAAAATCATAATGGAAGCTAAAAACAAAGCTCAAGAAATTTCAGGAAAGCTTATCATAACTTGTGGCGATCCCACGAAATTGTTTGAGCTTATTAAAAAACACTTGACCACATAACGTTCTTTATAATGGAAAAAATCACAGGTCCATAGATCTCTTGTATTGGATTTGAGCGGATGCAGAGGGTGAATTTGAAAATTGTGATACCCCTCTTTCTATTGCGGTATTTAAGGGACGTGTAGAGGTCGTAGAAATGCTACTGCGACATCAAGTGGATTTGTATTACCCGAAAAATTTGCTACTAAAAGCTATGCGAGGATTGAACCATGAAATAACAGAACTACTTATGTTATCTGAACATTTCGAAAAAGCACCTAACGTGCCTGGTTCAGAAATAACCGATGACCATGATATCCATTCGGAATACATTCGCATGCTACTCAGTTTGTTTAAAAGCAAAAAGACAACAGATCCTGAACATCGCCTTAAAAAATTAATCCAAAGACTTATTGATTGTGGATTTGATATTAATCGACCTCTTGGTGCGGTGAACAAGGGAACGATTATCTACCATTTTTTAAAGACGCCTTATACATCCATTGTTGAATCCCTTATTGAGCAAGGTGCTCATTTTGACGAAATATCGGATACGATTTGTGAGATCGCTAAACACCCTCAATCGGCAATTTTGTACACCCCTCAAATGATAAGCATGTTGAATAAATACAAAGACAGGATGTCGGAAGAAGCGAAAAAGTATTATAACCACATTCGCCTTTCGTTCTTATTGAAATAAAAAAAGACCCTATAGGGTCTTTTTTTATTTATTCTGGATTTACTGTATGAGTGGATGTTAATTCGTGATAGCGAGCTGCAGGATCTGAAGCCGTCCTAAGGAGCATAATTTCGCCGTTTTTTACAGCTTTGTTAACGGCTGCAATAATGAACTGGATATTCTAATGCATATTTTGAATGATGGGTTGGTATGTTAACCAAAGTTATTCCTTCTCTCTAATGATGTTGATAATGCTTTTCTATGCGTAGCATTTAAATAAGCTAGAACTAAATTAATTAGATGTGAGACTTGATATTGACTTTTATTGGTTATGAACTGATTTTTTCGAAATGAGCTTTGGCAGAATCTGATAAAAAAGAAATATAATCATTGATAAAGCTGACAGCATCAGAAGGAAAATCAGTTTGTTTTTCTATAACTTTTGAAAGATTATAACAGATAAGATGATCGTAATCGTTGATCACTGTAAAATTAAATATATCAGTATTATATACCCATTCAAAACCGACCAATTTAATATTTAAAATTTCAATTAAATGTTTTTCAATAACCACTGCGATTTTTTTTCGAATATCTGCATTTTGATTGCGGTATATATTCTCTACTAACGCAACAATAAATTGTTCCTCGTGCATCCATTCAAAGTTAAAGACGAAATGAATTATATCCATTACTATTTCGCTAGAAAAATTAAAATCGCGCGCGAGGTAAAAAGCCGAGAATGCTTCTTTAATGAACTGTCTATATTTGAAAGAACTACGTTCATCGACTATATTACACCCTCTTATAAAATCGCATAGATTAGATAAATATTTCGTAATAGCAGGATCATCTTTAATGATTAAATCCTGAAGAACAAGTTCGTTCTCACAAAAGAATAAGCCCTCAGTAGGTACAAATCTGGAAAGGCATATAAATTGAAAACCACCTACACTAAATTCGTTCCCTCCAAGTGCCTTATTAGCTTTTAGCAAAGTGACTAAGATATCCGAAAAAACATTGTTTATAAATCTAATGCGAGCAACATAGATTCCATTTTCATAAAGGAAGTGAATCCAATTTATTAATTTGGAATATAGCTGGAAGTACGTTTCATGTATGTCATAAATACTTCTATGAAAATCTATTTTTCGGCTCAATAATCTTTCATCTTTAATTAAGTGAGTAAATACAGAGTTATTAAAATCATTACCTACTAAATTAGCTAGCATAGGAAACTTTTGTTGAAAATCATACGGCATAGAAGTGAAAAGATTAATTTCATCCATTCCTTCCATCTCTCTTTGATTTATTGCTTCGATATTATTTTTCACGTTGGAGTTCTGATACTCATTTGCGTGACAAATTATTGAATAGACTTCTCTTCGATTCAAATAACTAACGAATACTATCCACAAATGTTCAATTGAAAAATTCTTTGATATTAGTGATGTATAAATATCATAGGATTCATCTAATTGACCTAAACAATACAAAAAATTTGCCTTAAAAAATTGATCTTCCTCTTTTTCTGAGTGGTTGCTGGTAAGTTTGCATATAGCTTGATAATCATGATTGAAAGCAATACTTTTTATGTCAATCGGGTTCTCAATTCTTTTAATTGGATTAATAATTCGTGAAGACATCATAGAAAATCGTTTAATAACGTTTATTCCTTGTGAATTAAAAAAGCTAATAATTTCTTCAACTTTGCTGTGCAAAGAATGATTTTCAGCTTTATATTCTCCTCGCTCATAATGCAAACTAAAAAGCTCTAAATAGTTACTATTCAGAGCTGGATTTAGAGGGTAGAACGCTCTGAAATCGTAATCATTGTCGAATAAGTCATTTAAATCGTCTAGCAATAATGCTTTTAAATTTTGAGTAGGCGCAATTTTGTTATATATATATGATGCGCATTCGTCCGGCGTAGATAGATAGTGCGATTCTTTCTCATTCAATAAAAAATTGAGTGCAGATTCGTATCTTTCTTCGTATTCATTTTCTTCGCTACTTACAAGAAGACAAGAGTCTATAATCTTAATTCCGCGCCCCTCATAATAAGCGCGGTCTGAATTGGAAGATGGAGTGTGCCCTGCATTGATAAAAATAGGTTGGATGTAATTATCTTGCTGAATAGTTTGAACCCAATTGAAAAGCAAATTAATATTATAATCGTTTAGACCATAACCAACGAATACGACTGTATGTGTAGCAAGTATGGTGCGGGTCATATTTCTAATCAACGGAAAATTGCGTTCATAATTCAAGTAATCTGATTCTTTTAAGACGATTTGATCCCCACTGAATTCAAATCCATCTTTCGTTTGTTTGAATCCTCCGTGGATTTTAATTACGCTTTTTGGTGATATCGAATGCGCAATATCCTTATCGCAACTAATGACACTGATATAAGGGAACTTTTTTCTCCAGGCTTCTTCTAATAGGTGGTCGTAGTTAGTGGTTAGTACATAATGGGGGTTAAAAGAAGCAATCATATTATGAATATCATTACTCTTTATTGTTTTGTCATCAAAAACTTCTTTAATGATCTTGTTATAGTCATCTTTATCTATAGCTGCATACTTTTCTGGAATTCGTAAGAGTTCTTCCGTACTATAACGAGGTATGGTCTGTGAAGGATCTACTGTCTTGCCGTCTCTTTTTTGAATCTTGGAATCGAACTTGTAAACAAGTTCGTTCCAAGAAGGATATTTAGAAATTTTGGATACTCCAGCGCCCACAAAAAAGGCTAGCCGATCTTGCTTTGCTGCGTCCTGTACTCGTGAAGCCAATGACACAATGCTTTTTTTATATTTTTGCTCTGTCATAGAAGAATCCTCATTTCTAATAATTATGTTATACGGTCTAGAAATTAAAGATAGTAAGTCACGAACAATTCAATAAGTTTATCATTTTGTAATGCTTGTTTTTTGAATAGCGAGATTTGATTCCTTACTGAAGGTGTCATTGCTAAAATAAGATGAACTTCTTCTTCATATGCTAAAAGCCACATCGGATCGAATAATTTATAATCAAAGTGCATCGGATCGATTAAAAAATCAAATTCAGCATTTTGATTTTTAAAAGGAAAGAAACTTTCTGATTTAAAATGACCGAATAATGCATACCTGCCAATATTTCGGACAAGATAAGGAACGATACGATTGTGTGGATTCGTATAATCGAGATTTATATGCTCTTGTATATAATCGATCGCCATATTTTCGTAAGATGAAAGATTGCACAAAGAAATGGTCTTGCAAACCAACAAAAAATCAAGCTCCTCATAATTTGTAGGTGTTAATTCTTCAAAACTATTTAAATATTCTTTTGCTTTTGCGGATAGATACGCATAATGAATCGTCGCAAAACGAATCCCTTCTTTTTGATCGCTCTTTAAATTCAATACTTCGCTTGAGAATTGATCAAACGTTAATTGCGGATTCAATACAGGATGTACGTCTCTCAATGAATAAAAATAACGTTCTCTTGGTTCGTCTATAATGTTTTTGCATCGCAATAAATCAGTAACCATTCGCTCCTCGATCAAAGTGCCGAATTGATGGTGAGTATCTTGTGGTTGCTTAACTATAATCCTAGTTATCATATCGTCCATTTCCCCAAATAAAAATAAAATTTTAGGAATTTTGAAAATGGATTGGATGATCTTAACTGCAACATCATGAGATATATTGAAATGACTGTATAAATAAAAAGCAGATATAATTTCTCTATATCGGTTCATAAAATTCCATTTTTTCTCGCTTACAACTTTAAGGTAAATAAAGTCATTTAGCTTGATCAGGTTGTATAAATACTTCTCAATCTTTTGAGCCTCGTTTAATTCGAATGCACTAAGATGAAAATTTTCTTCCATTTTTCCTAAACTAAATGAGTTAAAATATTTACAAAGACAAATAAAATCAAAACTATTAATTTTATAAACGTCTTTAGTATGAGGTGAGTTGCTAATCAGATTCCTTTCTCTGTTAAAAGTTGAAAATAGGGTGTAAAAAGCCTTTTGAACAAATGTTGAGCATTCCTCTTCATACCGAACATGAATCCCGTTGTCAAAAAGATCACGAATACTTTCGATTGTTTTGTTATAAATTTGATCAACAAGACGTTTGCGCGAATAAAATGGTTCATTCAGATCGTTCTTATACTCAAGAGTCATACAATCTGTAAAAATAGAATGAGCCTCTTTTTCTACAAAAGAAGGGTCTGATAAACTCTTTAGATGATGAAAGGTTTTTTTGAAATCATATGGCATTGAATTAAATAGAACTTCTTGTGTAAATCCCTCCATCTCTCTCTTATATGCATTTTCGAAGTTGCTATAAGAGTCTGGTTCAGTCTTGTCAAGAGAATTGATTTGATTGTAATACACAATCATTGAATATAACTTCGCTATGTTTAGCTGTGAAAAATAGAGGATCCATTGATCTTCTAAAGCGTACTCGATTTTGATTAAGTCGTTATATAATGCATACGAATTTCTTAGCTCCCCTAAGGTGTAAAAAGCTGCTGCTTTGAAAAAAAGCTCTTTGGGATTGCTAGTCTCTGCATCTATTAATTGCTGTAATGCATCATAATCAGAATAAAAGGAAGGATCGTTAGGCATAAAAGGAGTTTTCGCTGTTTGATCCCAGCTATAAGATGTTTTGATATCATATCGCTGTAATGCATCTATTATTGCCTTCGCTTTGAGACGTAATTTGTGTTTGTCATCTTTGTATCGTCCTTCATTATAAAAAGTGGTTAGGGACGATAAATAATTTGATATATTTTCTTCATTACCACTTGTGATGACCTCGTAAGAATCATCTTCTATTCCTAACAACTTTTTAAAATCTGACCGTTTTATACTGTTTAACTGAAAAACTGGTAGTAATGAATCGTATAGAAGATTTAAACTCTCATAATTATATAAATCATGAGAAAACTCATCTGCTTTAAGCAAAAACTGTAGAGCATCATCATACCTGCCAAAATAATCCTCTTTATCCTTAACGTCTAAGAGACAAGCATCAATAATATCGATACCTCTATTTTCATAATACCTAATATCTGTGGTAGAAGTAGGTGTATGGTCTACATTAATAAAAATAGGATTGATGTATTTTTCCTTCTGTATATCTTTGACCCAGTTGAACAGTAAGTTAATATTATAATCCTGGAGACCATAACCGACAAAAACGACAACGTGAGTAGCCAAAATAGTCCGCGTCATATTTCGAATCAAAGCGAAATTTTTGTCATAGTTAAAGTAATCGGATTCTTTTAGGACCACTTGGTCGGGATCGAAATTAAATCCATTTTTTGTGCGTTCAAAACCGCCGTGAATTTTGATTACGTTTCTTGCAGAAGTAGCGCTCGATATATGTTTGTCAGAACTTATAACGTTAATATAGTTGAATCTTTTGCGCCATGCTTCCTCAATCAAATGATCGTAATTCGTAGTCAATATGTAATGAGGGTCAAAAGAAGCGATTCGACTATGGATGCCGTTGCTCTCTATAGACGGATTATCGAATACTTTGGCGACAATCCTCTTATATTCTTCTTTATCAATCGCTGCCATTTTTTCCGGAATCCGTAGCAGTTGCTCTGACGTATAAAAAGGAACGGATTTAGATGGCTCATCTATCTGTATAGGAGTAGGCGGTGATTGAAAACTATCAAAAGTTGTATCGTCATAAACAGAGCTTTCAGATTGCTCTTGTTCTTTAAGTTTTTGATCAAATTCATAGACCAGTTCATTCCAAGAAGGATAGCTTGATAGCCGTGAAACGCCTGCTCCTACAAAAAAGGCAAGATTTCCTTGCTTGGCTGCATCTTGAACTTTTAAAGCGTGTTTTATTTTTTCTCTCTTGTATAGAAACTCATCTCTCATCGATTAACCTCGTTCCTATATACTGTATTTGCGAGCTATAAATACCATTGTATGCCGATGCCATGCACTAGACAAATGAAAATCACCAAAAAAATATCTACCTCTATAAACTATTTGTTCAATTCTATTTCCTAGTCATATAATAAATGATCAACAAAGAAAAATTGAAACGCATCGAAGTTAAACTATGATTTTCAAAGCTCGAACTAAAATATAAACTAGTGCCTGAAAAAAGTCAGTATAAGGACGAAAATCTCTAGTTACTATTAAAGACACTTCGCAAATATAATGCAAAGTGTCTTTAGGTTTAATCTTTTACAGGTTTTGAGCCAGCTTTTCACTTCATCGATTGTGCCGACTTTATCATAGAATTTTTTATTAATAACAACGTTTGTAACTACGATTGCCTTATCTGTCTCATAATTATTTGTGCCACTCTTAGGTATATACCGAGATGCATCAAAAAAGATAACGTAAGACTCTTGTTGCTTAAGAGCGTCTGGTTTTACTTTTACAAGGTCTAAGTAAGAAATAATTAAGAACCATTACCATTACCTTTAACTTTACCTACATCATACCTATATTTTTCGGGTGCCTATAGTCAAAAAGATCGATATACCCCAGAACAGCATCTATTTCATCATGGGATTGCTCTCTTTGCAGATGCCATCCGATCTTTCAAATACTGTCTGTTTATTTACAGGAAGGCGTTCAGACAGAATGCCCCTTTTTCACGAATACGAATATCGAAAATGGATGTGCCTAGCGTCTTCTCGATCAATGCTCTGTAGCCTGCAGCATGTTCATTCGGAATGACAGCCAGAATCACACCGGCAAAGCCGCCACCGTGCAGACGACAGGCACCACAGCCAATATCCTGCAGGTAGATCTCTGTAATAGCCAGCGCGATCGCCATACTCTGATCGTGATGATCCGAATCGCGATAACAATTTTGCAGCCATTTCCAGGATGAATTGCCGGAAGCGGTCAACAGACGAAGGAATGCAGGCATATCATCCTGACGTAGCGCTTCGACCTGATGGTCTACCCGGCGATTCTCTTCCAGGAAGTGCATCGCTCTCAGAATAGCACGATCACCTGTCTCCTGACGCAGACGGGGCAGCTCTGCATAGATCTGTTCCAGCGTAATATCGCGGCAGAACTCGGCCCCCAGTGCATGGGCAACAGCGAACATTTCATTCGGTACACTCGCATAATCTTCAGTCAGATCTGCATGGTTACCACCTGTATTCACGACCATCATGGAGTATCCTGCCGCCTGGAAGTCATACTGCAGCTGCTCCACCTGAGGCTGGGACGGATCGGCAAAATCCATCGCCACCATACCGCCATAGGCACAGGCCATCTGGTCCAGCAGACCGGATGGTTTGTTCCAATATTGATTCTCGGCATATTGACCGATTTTGGAAATATCGGCAGCCCCCAATGTACCCTTATTATAGAAATGATTCAGAATCGTACAGATCAGCATTTCAAAAGAAGCCGAGGAACTAAGTCCCGAGGCCGCCAATACATTGGTCGTTACGTAGGCGCGGAATCCTCCGACCTCAAGTCCTTTTTCACGGAAACCGGACACAATTCCTCTTAGCAGCTTAGTGGTAGCGCTCTCAGAATCCGATACATCCGATTCATCCAGATTGACTTTGAACTCTCCTTCATATCCTTCGGAGACGAGCACAATCACTGGTTCCGATGTAGGTACGGCTGCTGCGATTGTATCCAGATGAATACTGCCTGCGAGTACTTTACCATGGTTATGATCGGTATGGTTTCCACCAATCTCTACACGGCCTGATGCGCTAAACAGCTGAAGTCCGTTCGTATCCACTCCATAATGATTCAGGAAATTTCCGATCATCTGCTCATAACGGGACTGCTGCATCTCCAGTTCGTCCTGTCCATATAATCCAGTCAGCAGCTGCTGCATGCCTGCCTGACGCATATATTGCTGTGTTTGTTCCAATGTACTCATCATATACCCTCCACTTTCATAAATATGTATCTTCACTCGTCTAAGTATAATCGTCTCTTCCTCACAGGGACAGGATAAAATTCCAATATTCACGACAATTTGCTAGTTCATGTCCGTTGTCGCCACATGATTCACCCAAATAACTTAATTAAATTTCCTTTTCTTCCATAAAAAAAGCACCCGGATCTTGTCCGAGTGCTTTTTACTATATATCGGGTAAATGCCAAACCTACTTCTTATGCAGCCAGGTCTGTTTTATTATTTATTACTCATATCCACAAAACGCTTGAGTAGCTGGCGGATATTGCGGAACGATTGCAGACGATAGTTGGCATGTGTATTGCCAGCGCCCACCTTGATAGAGAATGCATCTTCCGGCAGTGCATCGAACAGATCTTCATCCGTATGATCATCGCCTACACCGAAGATAAAGTCATAATCTTTGCCCTGCATCATCTGATGGGCGCCATGACCTTTATTCATTCGGGTATCTTTGATCTCCAGCACTTTATTGCCTTCCAAGATACCAAGACTCATCGATTGAGTAATGGAGAGCAGTGCTTCACGCAGTTCATTACGCTTCAATGCACCGATTTCCGGTTCACACTGTCTGTAATGCCATGCAAGAGAATACTCTTTCTCCTCGATCAGGGAACCTGGTGTACGGTCCGTGTACATTTCCAGTACATGACGGATCGATTCTTTCCAATCATTGTCGACACTCATGGTCATTCTCCACTCGCCGCCTGGCTCACGCAACCACAATCCATGGGAAGCAATAATGTGCAGATCCAGATCGCCAAGCCATTTCTCGATCACATCACGGTCACGTCCGGTGATAATAACAACCGTATTGCGCTTGTCAGCACATAGATCTTTCAGAATCTCGCGCAACTCCTCATCAGGTTTGGCCTGATCCGGTGTTGGTTTGAAGCCTACCAGCGTACCGTCATAATCCAGGAAGAGTACACGTTTGCTGGATTCCACATACGCTTTTTCTACCGTAGAAGGCTCGGATTTGATATCGACTACATCTTTGGTTTCTACCTGGGAATCAGTCGTGTTTTTGAGAGCTTCGAGGAATTCATCTGCCCAGAACTTCACGTTATATCGGGAGATCCGGCGATGCAGCATTTTGTTGCGCTCGATTTTCTCATGGTCCGGCATATCCAGCGCGGTTTTGATACCCGCAGCAATCGCACCATAATCATTGGCATTGACGATAACCGCTTCACCTAGCTCACTGGCTGCACCTGCAGTCTCACTCATCACGAGCATGCCTTTATAGTCATTGCGAGCAGCAATATACTCTTTGGCAACCAGGTTCATTCCATCGCGCAGCGGAGTAACGAGTAGTACATCACTATTACGGTAGAACGCGATCAGATCATCCTGGGTAAAGGTACGGAAGAAGAACCATACCGGCATCCAGCTCAGCGTACCGAATTGTCCGTTAACCGCGCTGACCAGCTCTTCGATCTCGCGTTTGAGATTATCGTAAGCTTCGACGCCTACACGTGAAGGAGCCACGATCAGGTTAAGACGGACCTTCTCATGATATTCCGGATATTTGATCAGGAACTGCTTGAATGCTTTGATACGCTCCGGCAGTCCTTTGGTGTAATCCAGACGGTCTACCGAGATAATATTCTGAACGGATTTGGTGCTTTCGATAAATTCCACTGCTTCGTTGGACAGATCACTATGCAGCGAAGACTTGGAGAAATAATCGTAGTCGATACCCATTGGGAAGGCTTCGACCTGAACACTGTACGTTTCATAATTCACTTTGTAAAGGTTATGTTCTTTGCCCAGCAGACGACGTACACTGCTCAGGAAGTGACGTACGTAATCATAAGTATGGAATCCGATCAGGTTAGCGCCCATGAGTCCTCTGAGGATCTCTTCACGCCAGATAAGTAAACGATAGATTTCAAAGGAAGGGAACGGGATATGCAGGAAGAATCCAATTTTGGTATCCGGATACTTCTCACGAATCATCTGTGGCAGCAACATCAGCTGATAATCGTGAATCCAGATCGTGTCATTGGGTTCGATCACTGGATCAATAGAGTCGAAGAACTTCTGGTTGACCCTTTTGTAAGCTTCCCAGGTATCGGTATTGTATTCAGTCGCATTGGTGAAATAATGGAACAGCGGCCAGATGGTTTCATTACAGAATCCATGGTAATACTGTTCAATTTCTTCTTCGGACAGGAAGATCGGCAGGCAGTTGTACTCTTCACGCAGCTCCTGATCAATCTCTTTCTCGTCCTGTTCAGTCAGATCATTGCTGGAAATACCAGGCCAACCGGCCCACAGGCTATCCCCCTGCTCATGATAACTTTTTAGTCCGGTAGCCAGGCCACCGATACTTTTACTATATTGAAGATCGGACTCATTTTTTTTCACTGTTACTGGTAGACGATTGGATACGAAAATTATTTTACTCATTGAATCTCCTCTCCTAACCAAAGTATAATGTAGAATTAAATATTTATTGTTAATGGATAGTGCTCGGTTAAACCGGTGCTCCTATTGGTCAATGGCAAATTACCCTTATTTGCACATTCCGACTCAGCCCTTGCTAATTAAGTTGCATGATTGCCTATCTTATTCTATGTAAATACATAACAAAAAGCCTATGGATCCCTTAATCCATAGGCTTTTTGTTATTCTGATTCTATAGGGTACATGGTTTATACTTGAACCCTGATTATTTATTCGGATTACCCTTTATTCAGCACCAGTTCCAGCTGTACATTGATATCATTCTCGGTGCTCATGACAACCGAGTGAGGATTACTCATGCCAAAGTCCTGGAAAGTAACCATTGTTGTACCGGATAACAGAATCTTGCCATCCTGATAGACACCTTTGGCATCAAAAGTTACTTCTTTTTCTACACCTTTGACTGTCAGTGTACCTTTCATTTTGAACGCATTGGTTGCACCGGATGTCCATTCAGTTGGCAGTCCTTCAAAAGAAGTTGCTTTGAAAGTAGCATTCGGGAATTTACTTACGTCAAAAAAGTCGGCTTCTTTGACATGCTCGTCACGCTGCGCGGTTCCGGAGTCAATAGCACTCATATCGATCTGGCCTTCAGCAGACATCTGGGCAGGCTCATCCACATTCACTTTCCAGTTCCCTGTTACTTTTTCATCTACAAAGTTGACAGTTTCCTGCGAAGTTGTTACCGAGAAATATACTTTGGAACCAGTGCTGATCGCCCAGTCGCCATTCAGTTCTTTGCCGGTCACACTAGCTCCACTGGTAGCTGTCTGGCCCTTGGCAGCTGCTGCTTCCGTTGGAATGACCTGCTGTATTTCTACTTTGTTCCCCATATAGCTCTGCATGAATGTATATCCACCAACAGCCAGCAGTACCACTACAACTGCAGAAGCAATTATCCAATTCCTTGTTTTTTTCGTCATTTTTATTCTCTCCTTTGGTTAGATCATGACGTAAGTATAGTTGGTGAATGTGTCGGGAATATGTCGATGATACTTTTTTTTATTTTGCTTTATTATAATGAACACCTGTAATAATAAAGCTTGCAGCTCAATTTCCCGCTCATATACAATAGGTATAAAAAAGTAAGTATTATGTATGGATATGATACTGTTTAACAAGGAGCATCACCCTTATGAGTCTGATTCTAATTATCGAGGATGAACCGGCGATTGCCCGTGTTTTGTCCGCTTATTTAAAAAAAGCCGGCTTTGAGATTGAACATGCGGCAGACGGTCATACAGCGATGGAGAAATTCCAATCTTGTTCTCCTGCGCTGGTTGTACTTGATATTATGCTGCCGGGAATGGATGGTTGGGAGCTTCTACAGCTTATTCGTGCTCAGGGCGCATGTCCGGTAATTATGCTGACTGCACGCGACCGGATGGAAGACCGACTGAACGGACTGGACAGCGGAGCCGATGATTATATGACCAAACCTTTTACCCCTGAAGAAGTCGTTGCACGGGTCAATGCCGTACTGCGTCGACGTCCTTATTTGACTGATGGCGAGAGCAAACGACATTTTGGCAATCTGGTTATTGATCTGGCAGCCAAGCAGGTGTATCTGAATGGTGCAGAGGTACCGCTCAGTCCGCGAGATCTGTCACTGCTGCTGTTCCTGTCCGAATATCCCAATCGGACTTTTACACGCGATCATCTGATTGAACAAGTCTGGGGCATGGATTATGAAGGCAGCGACCGGGCGGTGGATCTGTCGATCAAGCGTCTTCGCCAATCTCTCTCCCATTGGTCGGCAGATACCGGAGAGATCCGTACATTACGAGGAATGGGGTATCAATTTTGGGTAAACGAGTAAAACGAACACGGTCCACATCACTCCTGTCCTATTGGACAATACGATATTTCATTATTCTGTGTATCGGGTTCACTATTATTGCGGCAGCAGCGATCTATTGGATGCGGGATGCCACGATGGAGAGCCGTCTTCAGACAGCCGGTCTGCTCGGTCAGGAGGTAGCTGATCGTGTCACCTCACCGGAAGGGCAGCTTACAATCCCGCCCAAGCTCGATTATATCGTCAAAAACAGGCTTTTTTTCTTCAATATCGATGAGTACATCTGCGTAATGATTACTGACCAAAAGGGCGATCTCAAATTCTCCCGTCCTGCCATGACCGAACAACAGATGCATGACAAGCTGACCGATGATCTGAGTCAACCGCGAGATGATCGTTATGTAGCGATTACGACGCCGATCGATAGCAATAATGAACAGCTCGGCAAAGTCATCATTTTACAATCCAAAAGAGCACTGACATACAGTCCGCAAGAAATGATGGTATCCATCCTGCTGCTGACCATTCTGATTCTGTCGGGTTGGCTGACGCTCTACCTCTTATCCCGCAAGCTGGCTCGTCCGCTCAGCAGCGTAGCCGATGCCGCGCAGCAGATTCGTCAGGGCAATTATGATGTGCAGCTGAATATTCATACTCCCGAAAGAGAGATTCAGCAGCTGGTCTCTTCCTTTGAAGATATGGCCAAACGGCTCAAACACCTGGAAGAATGGCGTGCTCTCTCACTCGCCGGCGTCACCCACGAGCTGAAGACTCCGGTCACTTCCATTAAAGGACTTGTTATGGCTGTGCGCGATGAAGTAGTAGTCCAGGAAGAAGCCCAGGAATTCCTCGATATCGCGCTTAAGGAATCTGACCGGATGGAACGTATGGTGGCCGATCTGCTGGACTATAATGCATTTGCTTCCGGTAGTGTGGAAGTTCGTCAGGATGATATCGATCTTCCCGTACTGATTGCCGAAGTCATCTACCAGTGGAATCTGCTGCATGACTCTACTACGGTTCGGGTTACGACTGACTTGCCTCCATCTTCTCTTTATACGGTGGGAGATGCGCTGCGTATTCAACAGATTATGGTTAATTTGCTGAATAACAGCCTTCAGGCAACTGCACCCGGTGAGACGCTGGATCTGCATATTCGAATGTATACCGAACAGCAGCATATCCAGATTGAAGTAACTGATAACGGAACCGGCGTTGCCCCGGAAGAGCAGGATTATGTGTTCGAGCGCTTTTATCGTGGTGAACACAAAAAACGGGCCGTACGCGGTCTGGGTCTCGGCTTAACTTACAGCCAGCTGCTGGCACGTGCTCAACATGGAGAAATTGTGCTCCAGCATAGCTCTTCTACGGGTACGACTTTTGTATTGAAGATGCCGCTATCCAGCGATACCTCACCTATTCAACCAGCTACCTATGCAGCCAAGCCTTCTTTTAATATGGAAGCTCTCCCTAAAAAGTATTGACAGTTGCGATTGATTGCCAATGCTCTAATTCTGAGAGGAAGCCATCTATACGAGGATAGAGTAACAAGTACAACGTCAGCGTACTTTCAAATCGTATAGTATCGATCTTATATGTACGGAGAGAATCGAGCCGTACAGATTATGTGCATCTGTTAGCGATGTATATTTATCATCAATAAGCCCCAAAGCCCTGCAGCATCTGCATCCGGGCTTTGGGGCTTATTTACGATCTTGTTAAGTTATATCGTGAGTACATCAAGCATTATTCTACAAATAGAGGTAGTTCTGACATCACATGCGATTATTCGCAGGCAATTCCATCCTTGTCACGATCCAGACGAGTACGATATCCCGGTTCGCCTTTGTATAGTGGAGCTTTGCCGGCTTTGCGCACCGCTGTACAGTTTTTGTAATATACGGTTTTGCCTTTGACAGCAGTGTATGCAGATGCCTGCTGCGACGGCTTGGCTGCTGCTGTAGTGGATACTGCAATTCCTGTACCTGCGAGTAGTGCTGCTGTCAACAAGCCAGAGCATACTTTGTTCATCATTTTCATCATAATATCCCCTTTATATTTGAGTAATCAGATAGTGAACCTCTATAAAAGATCACTTATTTAGTTATCTTACGAGTTGTATCATATCACTTATTTAGTTATCTTACGAGTTGTATCATATCACATATTTATGTTTTATTTTACCTTTTTTTCAAAATTAAAAATGATATAAGTAATATCTGATTTTACAGCAAATCGGTAGTAGCTAGAGATAATCAAAATATTGGAACTTCTATTGTAAATTTTTCACATAATTAATTTTAATAATTAGTTGAAATAAAAAGGCCGACAGCTTGAAAAAAGATCCTGATTATTCAGTGTTCTCCTTCAAGTTGCCGGTCCACGAAAATACTTTGGTATCTTGCGTACACCTTATATTTATATAGTATCTAATTAGCTTTTGTTAGTGGTTGCTCTATATTTATACATCGTTTTCATCTTGGCCTTGCTTATTTACTTATCCACTTATCCGGTTATCTTTTTATCTTTTTATCTTTTTATCTTTTTATCTTTTTATCTGCCGTATTATGATGGAAATACAGTTCGAAAAGCAGCCATAACTCCACCTGTTTTGGATCGATCCAGTATAGCGAATACAATCTTGCGAAATAATAGACCATAGCTCTCTTCAAATAGAATATCACGGAACCAGCGGGCTACCTCTTCGGGCCGGTTGCGGAATAC
The DNA here is from genome assembly GCF_000971985.1 of Paenibacillus dauci. GTDB lineage: Bacteria > Bacillota > Bacilli > Paenibacillales > Paenibacillaceae > Saccharibacillus > Saccharibacillus dauci. The sequence goes on from NZ_LAQQ01000001.1 coordinate 703,424, forward strand.
GCCGCAGCCATAGGCTCCAAGGATAAGATTTTCTTCGCCCTGCCTACTAGCTACCGCCAGAATATAACGAATACGCTGCTTCATCACCTGTTCAATCTCATGCTCCCGCTCCGGTTCACGTTCACGCACAACACCAGCGTTTACAGCTGGAGCAGTCATCATCGACACCTGATAAGGCTGATCACGCAGCTGCCCCTGATCTTCACGAAATATGGTTACATCAGGTGAATAGATCATGTAATCGGAATACAGACAGCTCTTTTCCTGGCGATTGTGCTTGTACATCTCTTCCATTTGTACGATAGCCGGATACAGGGAAGAAGAACGTGCCAGACTCTCTTCCTGCGCTTGGCTGCCTCCGAGAAAACCACCACCGGGATTGCGTGCCGAAGCGAAATTAAGTGCCAGCACATGCTGTGAGTGCTCGTTAACAACCAGACGCTCTGCTGCTGCCAGTGTAGATTCATTCGTACATTCGATCCGGCTGCTCATTTGCTGATGTCTGTCTGACAAATCCATGGCAGCCGTATATTCGCGAATACGTGATTCCGCAGTATGCTGGATAGCAGGCAGCTCATGTGGACGATACAGCTGCGAGTGATGAATAGTATGCTCTATCTGACTATGAATATTTATGGTACTGCCTGACGGATTGGTATATTGTCCGCTTTCCAGAATATTCAGTGTCTCCTGTGCCCATCTGGAGCGAATCTCTCGTGCACCCTGGCCTTTTTTCATGCCCTGTTCAGCAGAATTAATATTATGGGTCATTCTAATCATTCCTTATTGTATTTGTAGACTTACTATATTTATAAATTGAATACTATCTTCATAACATCCATGATAAAAGCAACTATCTCATGCATATACTTTGCTGATTATCATCATTGTAGTCAGGCTTTGGGTTCAGTTAGCAACTGTTCTCTCAGCTCGGTAAGCACCTCTCCAAGCCAGTTGGTACCGCGCCAGGTGCTCCGATTACGAACGCGAGGATCTTCCTCTGCTAGTCCGATTCCCCAGATCCGGTCAGTAGGACTTGCTTCTACAAGTGTGGTGCCTGCAGTTGCCAGCAGAACCTCCAGCAGTTCTTTATTTTGTGTAAATTTGGCGTAATTGCCGTCATATACGATCTGTCTGGCATGCTCATCCCATACGGCTTTGTCAAAACGCTGAACCTGGCGGCCCAGCTGCTTTTGCTGGCGTGGTTGCTTGGCAGTCAGAATCCGTGTGGCTATTTCCTGATCTCCGAAAAGCATTGCTTTGCCGTACATCATATACTGCTCGGCACTGTCAAATGTGTGCTCTCCAACTACAAATACAGCCGGATACCACTGCGAAAATGGAGATGCGCTCCGGTAAAAGAACGTAAACTTTTCTTGCTGCTTGCTCATTATAATCACTCTTTTCCTAAATTAATCATCTCTACAAACTGCTTTATTAATCTTCATAGACTATCCATTACAAACCAATAATATTATGCGTCCTCCCATTCCGGGCGAAAGCGATACAGCTGGGAAGGCCGATGGCCGGCATCACGGGTATATTCATTGGTCGCCATTACACGCGGAGCGATTTTGCGCCGAAATGCCGGTGCCAGAAGTTCGCGGTCCAGAATCGTCTCATATACCTGCTGTAATGCGGATAGGGTAAATAGTGGCGGCATTAGATTGAATACGATATCCGTATATTCAATTTTGCTGCGCAAACGCTCTACCCCATAGGCGATCATTTTGGCATGGTCAAAGGCAATGCCTTCGCTTTGCAGAACCTCCCAGTGTACACCGGTAATCGTGCCGCAATAGGTACGGGTTACTTTGACTACTCCGGACAGCTCGATGTCCTGATGACGCAGACGAATATGTACTTCCTTTTCCAGACGACAGCCTTCGGGCAGATGCGTCTTGGTCTCCTGCATAACCCGGTAATTCAGCTCAAACCAGCGGGCATCCTGTGCATCTTCACCAGCACGTACCTGCTGTGTTGAAGAATCGACCAATGCCATATAGGAGGTGCTAATAACCCGTGTACGGGGATCACGCTCTACTTCTCCCCATGTATAGAGTTGTTCCATATAAATCTCGTTCAACCCGGTCTCACTTCGCAGCTCACGTGCTGCTGCTTCATCCAGGCTCTCTTTCATGCCGACAAATCCTCCCGGCAAGGCCCACTGGCCCATAAAAGGATGCTCTCCCCTCTGGATCAACAGTAGCTGCAGGGACTTCTCCGGGAGCTTGCGATAATTATCCTGCTCCTGATCCATAATTGTAAAAATCAGCATATCTGCAGTAACCGAAGGGCGTTCATACACACCGGCATCATATTGATCGAGAAACTGCTGCTCGGTAAGCCCCTGATGATTCAAGGAATTGGATTGGGATTTGGGCATCTATTTACCTCCATCTCTATTAAAATAAATGTAGTTTCAGAATATTTATGTTCTGCATATACATCTAATTAACTATTTGTTAATAACATAAAGTTAATATATCAAATAATCAATTTAAATGTCAACGATTTACGGATAAAGCTTGAAATGTGACTGTTAGAAGAGGGATAATAGAAGAAGGAAGATGTATACCATTGGATTGATATGGCAGATCGACAGTTGATTTTCAAGATGATAATTTTATTTTGTTTTCAGTAAGCGCGGTTATGACTATTGAGTAATATAACCTGGCGCTTTTGCCGATATAAGTAGTGCAAGACAGCCATTTAGCAGATCGGATAGAGACATCAAGCAATTCCCGGATAAGGAGAGATGAAATGAGAGTTAACCCTATTGAAGCTGTACGACGTATTACAGCCGAAGTGGCCGCCTATACTCGTCAGATTCTGGTTCGTCGTGAACAGAAACAGGCAGAACGTTCTGAACAGCAAATTGCCCAGACGCAGGATAAGACGGTCAATTTCGATCAATTTTTGGAGAAGGTACCTGCTATTCAGGCAGTCAAGCCCGGTTACGTTCAGCAGGTAACGCGTCCCGAGCCGGTTGGATTCAAAATGCCGTCATTTACTGCAGACGCGCCACCGGCTTCATCGCAGCGGATTTCCAGTGCCCAAAAAGCGTATGAATTTTCAATGATCGATCAAAATATGACGACCATCGAACCGTTCGATTCACGAGCATAAATGCAGAGCTGTGAGTAATCACATGAAATTATATAAAAAGCACCTTTCCAAGTGTCCGGGAAAGGTGCTTTTTGTGTTCTTTCAGGTGATACGATCAAGCTGTAGGTTCCGCTGCGCCTTTGATTGCTTTTACATCATAGCGGGCATGCGTTACATTCAGTACATATTCCGGCTTGGGCTGACCGGCATTCTGACGGTGCCCCTGAATATGGGCATCGCTTTTCTCCCAGTTTTTCCATGCTTCCTCGGATTCCCAGCGGAACAGAATGACTACTTCCTCTTCCCCGCGGCGAGTCTGCTTCACCATGATCTCAATATTTATAAAACCAGGCTGCTGCTCCACGAGCGATCCTGGCTTACTGAAACGTTCAACGATTTTGTCGGAGTTGCCTTCCGTAACCGTCATAGTGCGAAGAATGACGAACATATTCTCTACCTCCTCATTTGGCTATACGAACCCTGTTCCATGTCACTGTTCCTTAATGAATAAACATCAAACAGAATAGGATTATTTTAAATGATAAAGATTATCATTGTCAATACAAATGAAGGTTAGCCTATTATTGCTACGATTGCTTAATGCACACTCTCGTATACGATTTCTCCCGTACGGGACAGATCATATCCGCCTATTGCCTGCAGCTCCTGCTTGAACTCTACGGACTGCAAAATGCGCTTGAGCAGCGCAATCCATTCCGCATTATCCGGCTTGTTCAGCACCACCAGATCATAACGTTCCGTAACGAGCGGAATAAATTCAATGCCTACCATGGTGGCTGCCCGTTCACTTCCTATGCCTACATCCGCCTGTCCCGAAGCAATTCGTGCAGCTACTGCAATATGGGAAGTCTCTTCATTACCATAACCTCTCACTGTAGACGGACGAATATTATGCAGCCGCAACTGCTCATCCAGCAGTACACGTGCTCCTGCTCCCTTTTCCCGGTTGACGATAGTCAATCCCGGCTGGCTGAGATCGCTCCAGCTCCGAATCCGGCGGGGATTACCTCGCTGCACATAGATTCCCGCCGGACGGGAGGCCAGATTAATCAGCGTAAATGGACAGGATACCAATATTTTGCGTATATAGGGCAGATTATACTCTCCACTGTCTCCATCGAATAGATGAGTACTGACAATATCCGAATTGCCCATATACATCGAGACCAGGCTGTTCATGCTGCCAGCAAAAGAGCGCAGCGGACGATAACGGTTATCTTTTTCCATATAACGGGCGAGCAGATCCAGGCTTGTGTCCTGCCCTGTAATAACGATCGTCTGGTTATTGATTGGCGGAGGAATCAGATCCTGCGTCACCGGCTGCATCGTGCCGGTATTACGCAGAATCTCTTCAGGACGGGCATAGGCCGCATGTACAAATTCTGCTGATACCGCAGACGGATCTGTGTTAAGCGGATTGGTCGCTGGCATCACCCCACTTTTACCGGGCTGAAGCGCGCGCTCTGATGAAGAGGGAACCGGCTGCATTCCGCTTTGCAGCTCGCGGATATTCATTGCATTATTATTTTCGCGTATCATGCCATTTTTGGCACGCTGTTTGTAGGTTTCCAGATCATAATGGTCTACACGCATCTGCTTGCCGACCCGGTAGGCAGGCAGATCTCCTTTTTTGATCAGATCATAGACCGTTAACTTGGATACTTTTAACAGTCTGGCTATCTCTTCCGTGGTATATGACACCTGTTCATCCATAGGTGGTTCCTCCCTGTATCGCTGACAAGATACGTTCATCTTACCTGCGAAAAGTAAGGATTGCAATTCAGAAAAGCTGCATATCATTCGCTTTTTCTATATCATTCGTTATATTTAGTTATAAGTAGTGATATTTAGTACAGTTTAGTTTATATTAGTTGTATTAAGATAGGATAAAATGTGGATAATCATTATCTATTTCCCCAAGGAGGAACCCCAATGCAATCCCTACATAAGAATATGGATGACAAACCACGTACTGTAAGGTATCGGCTGCCTGCATTGATCTTGATGATTCTGCTTGTAGCAGCCCTTACTGCTTGCTCTTCAAGCAGCACTGCCAAATCGGACAATACCAAACAGCAGGGTGGCTGGGCTTCCAGTGGCACAACAGAATTGACCGTCTCTGCAGCTGCCAGCCTGACAGACAGCCTGCAGGAGATTCAAAAAATGTATCAACAGAAATTCCCCAATGTCCAATTGACCTTTAACTTTGCCGCTTCCGGAACTTTGCAAAAGCAGATCGAACAGGGAGCACCGGCTGACCTGTTCCTGTCGGCAGGCAGTAAGCAGATGCAGGCTCTGGTTCAGCAGAAGCTGATCGATCCCGATCATCAGACCAATCTGTTGACCAATCAATTGGTACTCATCGTGCCCAAAAACAGTACAAATATTCCAGCTTCCATACAGGATCTGCAAAAGCCATCTGTCAAACGTTTGGCTATTGGAACGCCTGAATCGGTTCCTGCCGGCATGTATGCCCAGCAGTCGCTGCAGGCAGCCAAACTGTGGGATACCCTGCAATCCCGTATCGTACAGACCAAGGATGTGAAGCAGGTACTCTCTTATGTAGAGACCGGTAATGCAGATGCAGGCTTTGTCTACAAAACAGATGCTCTGGAATCGGATGGTGTTCAGATCGCTTTTACAGCCGATCCGAACAGTCATGACTCTATCGTCTATCCAGCAGGTGTGCTGGCTGGTACAACCCATCGCGAGGAAGCAGCCCAGTTTTATGCCTATCTGCAGACCGATGAAGCCCAGGCAGTCTTTGAGAAATACGGATTCAGCAGAGCAGCCAGCGGCTCATGAATGAAGTCTGGTCCTGGGAGGCTATAGGCTTTCCCGTTATGCTGTCACTGCGGATTGCCTGTATCTCGGGCATTGTTTCTTTTGCAGCAGCCGTGTGGGTAGCAGCCTGGATGAACCGGCATGCTTTTCGTGGAAAGATCTTGCTGGAGACGCTGTTTATGCTGCCTCTTGTATTGCCTCCCTCTGTTGTCGGTCTGCTGCTGCTAACGATACTAGGAAGACGCAGCTGGATAGGACAGGCTGCCGAATGGATTACCAGACAGCCTATCGTCTTCAGTGTGACCGGAGCTGTAATTGCCTCGGCTGTTGTGGCTTTTCCCCTCGTCTATCAGACCCTCAAGACCGGCTTCGCTTTGGTCGATCGGGATGTGCTGGAATCTTCCCGCTCTCAGGGAGCGAGTGAGCTGCAGGTACTCTGGTATATGGTGCTTCCTCTATCCTGGCGATCACTTGTGACAGGGTTTGTACTTGGATTTGCCAGAGCACTCGGAGAATTTGGAGCTACACTGATGGTTGCTGGTAATATTCCCGGCAAGACGCAGACGCTACCTACAGCTATTTATTTCGCTGTGGATGCCGGTCATATGCAGCTTGCCTGGAGCTTAACGATTATTACCATTTTGATTTCCTTTATTCTGCTGTTATTAACAGGCAAAATCCGCGGCACTGATTAATCAGGCTGCGGATTTTTTGTCGTTTTATACCTAAATTCAAACATTATAATATGTAGTAGTTAAGAAGGTGAATAATATCGACTTATGAATAAATTGGAAACAAATGTAGCTTTATCTAGCTCTTTCTTTATATAATTGAATTACTATTCCGTTTGTACAGAAGCTGACAAACAGGGTATACATACGTATAAGTATCCAGTGAAAGACAGAGGATCGGTGTTATTTTTTATCAGGAACGACAAAACAGGTACAAGATTTCGCCTATGATAATCTGTCTGGCTCAAAAGAGAGGACATCAAATCCATGCTAAAACTTCGCCAATTATCAGATATTTCCGAACTTCAGGTTATATGCGAGAAATATGAACAGATCATGCTAAAACTTAATTGGGATATACTCAAGAACCGTACTCCAGGCAGTACGGAAGACTTTTTCCATTATGATCACGAACAGCTGGTCGCTTATCTGGCTGTTTACCGATTTGGTCCCAATATTGAAGTATGCGGTATGACACATCCGGATTATCGTCGTCAGGGCCTGTTCACATCGCTCTGGCAGCAGGCTGCAGACAGTGGTGTTTTCTCCGGGGCTCATCGGGTGTTATTGAACGTCCCGCGTGCGTCTGCTTCAGGGCAGAACTGGATTCATACGCTTCGCACGTCGCTCAACAGCGTAGAGTATACAATGAAGCTGGATGAACATGGATCACTGCTTGATCCGGTTATGCATGAGATCGCTTCCCTACGGCTGTTCCAGGAAGAAGATGCTCCCCTGTGGGCGCGCCTTGATGCCGATGCATTCGATATTCCGGAATCTTCCACAATGAATGCACTATCCAGCCCACATGGTCCCCTGTCCAAAATTATGCATGTTATTGAACACCAAGGATTGGCAGCTGGCAAAATCGAAGTCAGCCGCGAGGACAAACAAAGCTGGATATACGGGTTTGCGATTGATCCTGCTCTTCGAGGGCATGGTCTCGGACGCAGTGCGCTGCGTCAGGTCGCTGCTGAAGAGAAAAGACTTGGGCAAGAAGTATGGCTTAATGTTGTAGCAGATAATAACCGGGCACTTCATTTGTACGAATCCTGCGGGTTTGTTCATCAGGATATTCAGGATTACTATGAGTATCAAGGAATTCCCCTGCGATCTGCAGCACAGGTATAATAGACTACACAGACAGCGGATTCCTGCCGCTGTCTTTTTCGTTATGCTACATGTGCGCATACAAAAAGCGTTGATCACTGTTATGGAGGTCCGGTCCATAACAGGATCAACGCTTTTTCTCAGAACGGCTGAACATTCCGTACATGACTGGGACAGAAAGTTCAACCGTCCTGTTTCCCCTGTAACAGGGAAGCCGTATGTTCCTGTAGTGCATTTATGTGAAAAGATAACAGCATCAAAATGATGGGGGATTTTGATACGTTTCCTCTTTCACCTACATTAGGCTCCATTGTGGAGCAAGATATGCCATACCAGCGTTCGTTCCGCAGCTGGTGCAGAATCGATTTCCGCCCGGTACGGCATGGCGGAGCAAATGAAGATAATCAATGGAAGCACGGTATTGATCTGCACGAGGTACATGCTGACGAATTGTACCTTCCATAATATTGAACAATTCAATCCGCTCCGGCAGAACACCAAATGCGGCCTTGCAAAATACGGAAGACAGATGAATAAACGCTTCTTCCAGCTGAGGCTCATGCTCAAGAAAGAACTTCTGGACAATCAGGCTCTTGTGTCCGGATGATTCAGCATCCGGTTGCGCTGTTGTCCAGGGAACCTGCCAGGCCGCCTGTAAAATCAGCGAGAGCTCTGTACCGAGTTCCGGAACCATAACCTGATGCTGCTCGTACAGCATCACCGGATAAGCATCGGATTGGTTGGAAGGCAGCATTTCGGTAAGACGCTGTGTGAGCAGGTCCTTGAGATCCCAGTAATGCTGCTCGCTCTCAAAGGATTGAGAGCGCCTGGGCCAGCGGTAATCCAGCAGTTCTCCCATATGAGCGATTTCGCGCAGTTCCGGCTGCAGACTGTAGTAGCGATTGATCGCATGTCCTACAGCATATTGTGCACGCTGCTTCCAGTCTGGCTTCTGCTGCGTACGGCGTGGTGTTCGTTCTGCACGAATCTCAGCAGTATAGGTTCTTCTCAGCCAATCTTCCAGCTGATAGTCCCGGATTACGGCATTATCATCGGTCAATGTCGAAGGGTCATTCATTATGTGTTCACCATCTTCCGTACACTCACTTATACGAGACTAACCGCTGTGCTAGCAAATTGTTTGCCGAAGCTGCGGCATGTTTCTTTATCTTCTGTAGAAGGATTAAGCTCGATCTTCAAACTTTCCTGTACGATCTCGGCTCCGCGCTCTCTGAGCTTATCGGTCAGCAGATCTACTGCTGCTGCGTATTGATCGTAGGCTGTATCTCCGCTGCCGAATACAGCAGCTTTTTTGCCATTCAGATCCAGGTTGTCCATGTCTTCATAAAAATCGAGGAATTCATCCGGCAGTTCGCCGTCTCCCCATGTATAAGCACCAAGCATTACAGCATCATATTCAAGCAGAATATCGGCATCTACATCCATGGATTGTTTCAGTTCCGCAACTCCACCTGCGGATGTAATACCCTCTGCAATAAGGTCTGCCATCTCTTCGGTATTGCCTGTCATACTGGCAAAAACGATTAATATTTTTGGCATATATATCCTCCTGTTGTGCGTTGTTTCTCTCACTTCTTCTCTCTGACAACATCATAATTGATAATGATTATCATTGTCAACTTTTTATTTAAATTTGTTTTTTATTTTCTTGATCATCCTATCTGATCGGCTTCATAATTCCTTTTACTATGCGGTTTTTTGGTCATTTATCGTGCTGTCGATTATGTGGTTAAGCTCTGTATATACAACAAGAAACGCCGAAATATGCTCCGGCGTTTCTCAATTGGATGGATATGAATCTCAATGAATGAATGATCTACAAATGTCCGATTCCCAAGATAGTTACGTTCTCTCCCTCAAGGAACATCTGCACTCTTTCTTTTCTGCCAATCACGAGTTCCCATTGATTCTCAGCGGCACCTCGTATTTTTTTGATTTCAATATGCTCTAATCTGGCTGCCTGAATCGCTCCATATTCAACTACCTCATTGCGCCAGCGATCGCATTTATCCTGTTCTGCCTTCTGAAGAGATTCATAGTCTGCATCAAATTGATTTTGATCGGCATATATCAACGTATAGGGCATCAGTATAGACCACCTTTCCATAATTTTGTTGCAATAAACCGTTGTTAGGAGTATATAGGCCACACATAAAATTTATACCCTGTGCTGGTCGGCAGCTGTGCAGGTGTACTATTCTGAAAATCATAATAGTACATCCCACCCATCGCTTTCTGGGCAGCGACCATATGTCCAACATCCTGATCACTGGCATAACCCACACAAAATTTCTGATTATCACCAAACTGCAGCATCGCTCGTTCAGCTTCTTCCAGAGTCGCAAATCGCTCATAGCTGCCATCCGACATTTTCATCGTCACCAGCATGGCGGAGATCGCTTCGCTATCATGCGGGGGACCATCCATATAACCGGTTTGCTCGAAAACCTGATAGGGAGTAAGCGCTGGAATATGAAGGCCGGCAATAGTACAGAGTGTACAATTTTGATCGGGAATGGTTTCCGGGTTTTTCTCATTCATCTTCTTTTCCTCCTCAACTCATTATGATGGACAGCCTGTACGGAGACATTTTGCTGATTATGCTGTCTACTTATAATGGAATCGAAGAGCCACTATTTACAAAGGAATGCCAAAAGATCCGTAGCTGCCGACAGCTTCATCCAGATCGATCGAAAGACCATGAAAGCTGCCGCTGCCCGTCTGTCTGATATTCCAGCCTGTAAATATCCGGGAATGCGTCCAACCGGATGATTCTGCCAGCCAGGTGTAATGAATACCGGGGATATGCTGAATCGCATACTCACACGTAAGGCCCGAACCGTAGATACCTATCTTGTACGCATCACCTCGTGCCTTGAATGTACTTACCAGAGTCTGCATATATTGACGAATACAGTGGCCGAGATCCGCTGCAGATGCATCATAATCGATAGTAAAATAAATCGCTGATCCCATTGGCTGACGAATTACATTTCGGGCATAGTCATAAGCCCTTTCAGCATCCTCACGGCCTGATAATTCCGTAAAATAACCGGATGTAGTCGGATAACCATTTTCCCATACCGCGACTATTTTTATGCCTCCCCTGCTTAGTACCTCAGCTTCTTCCAATGTCAGATTTTTCTCCGGACGATTGACATTATAATATCTGCCCACAAAAGCATATCCTTGCTTGTGAAGATTATCCACTTCATGGATGCAGGATTGTGTGGTATCCAATCCTTTTACTGTCTGTTCGGTACTCATGTTATTCAGCTCCTTTGTTTTTGTAAAATTAAACAGGAGTTCGCCGTTTTAGCAAGAATAATATGAACAGGTACCGGATAGATCTCCTCTCTCCCAAAGAGGAGTGTACCTAACAAGTTGCCGCTTGTTAAGTCTGTCTCAAAGAGCACAGATACTCAATCTTAGGATTGGAACTCTGTGCTTTTTATTTTGCGAATTACATATTCCAGCAAATCGGTCTGCAGGGCCTGCATGATCTCCTCCTCGGGCAGCCGAATATACCGGCTGAGTTTTTGCATATCCTGCTGAAAATAGGCGATCAACCGCTCCTGGCTTCCTTCCTCTGCCTGTACTATAGCTGCACATATTTCAGCAAATTCTTTTTGCTCCTTAGTTCCTGCAGCGCTTTGTTTTTCCACCTGTTCACCGCCTGCTGGGTCAGATTGAGTTGCTCTGCCACCTGTTTCTCCGACAGATCTTCCACATACAGCTTTTGAATAATCAGCCTGGCTTTTGATGAGGAAATATGGCTGAGTGCATACTGAATAAACTCCTCTTCGCATAACTGCTGCAATTGACTGCACGCACTATCGACTTCGTTGTAATCCTCTGCCCACTCGCACTCTCGCTTGATATGTGCTCTTGTCTTGCTCTGCAGACGCCATGCACTTCGTTTGAGCTCGACCAAACATTCCTCATAAGTACACAACACAGGATTCACTTGATATCACCTCCTTTGCTGCAATTTACTTGCGGTATGGATTAGCTCCAATTATACGAAGCGTAATTTCCATATTCAACCAATTTATTTTCGGAAATCGTTTGTAAATCAAGGTCTGTCGATTCCATTCTATATAGGAGCGACAAACCGCTTCTGAACAGTGATAGCGGCCGCTATTCCAAAAAAACATATCCGGGAGGAATATCTATGGGACAGCAATATGAAGTGGTTTTTGTCAATAATTCATCCAATGCGGGACATGCCTGTTTGTATCAGACCCTGCCAAAGCAAAGCAGCTCCTCTTCGATTCAATCACTTGCCTGGTTGACCGAAGGTGCTCACAGCAACACCAAAGTCCGTTTCGACTGGTCGGTTGATTATTGCTTTGTCTGGTCGGAGACAGGTACGTTGAAGCCCGGCGTTATCTTTGATGCTTCTCAGACGATTGATGTTCCTTCCCTGCAAAGCAGCAACAGTATCACTCTTTCCCGTGATCAATATGGCTTCTTTTTTCAGACTCCTGTAAAAGGGGTAGCCGGTCAGCTGACGATGGCTTTTGATGAAACCGTCCCTTCCTCTCTCGGTGCGGCAGGAGTAGGCATGTCCGGAGCGGGAACCTTTATTATTCCCACACAGCCCAATTATGAAGAAATTTTCACCCCCCATCCGGAATACTGGATCACTTTCGGCAACTACACTCAGGGTCAGGTTATGAATATAGAAGGGATTACACATACACAGCAGATTGATTTCCCGGCTAATGTGTATTCCATGACGGCAACACTGAACGCAGACAATTCCTGGACTCTTAGTCCAACCGAGTAATCACCGTATTATACACTGCTTATGATGGGGCCACCTTTGTACTAGGTGGCCTTTTTTATGCCTGATTTTATAGATATCAGCAGCCAGTGTGCCCGGGATTGGCTGTATCTCTTTTATACAGGATGACACAGTCATTTTCATAGTGATTGCTGTCATTCGTTATGTAATATAATTCCATTACTGTAATGTAATCAAACGCTGTGCAAAACCGGTCTATAGAGACCGGTCAAGTGGCATCAGAAAGTCTGAAGTTATTTGGCCTGCAGATACATGAGTGCACTCGTGCGATCATTCACACCCATTTTTGCATAAATAATACTGATGTAGTTACGTACAGTTCCACTATGGATATATAGTTGCTGGGCAATCTGCTTATTGGAAAGCCCCTTTCTCATAAGCGTGATAATCTCCTGCTCCCTCCTTGTAAAATCAGCGAACTGGCCGAAAACAGCTCGGTCAGCCTCTAACGATCGCCGATTTATCGTTTCTGCCAGTTGAATAGCGACAGCTGCCGGCATCGTAAACTGGCCGGCTGTCACACTGCGAATCGTCTGAATCAATAGACGGCTGTCCATATCCTTGAGCAGATAACCATTGGCTCCACTTCTCATGCCTTCCATAATATATTGCTCATCCATAAAGGTAGAGAGCAGCAGCACAATTATATCGGGATGATGCTGTTTGATTTGACGGGCGCAGCATATTCCATCCATAACCGGCATCTGAATATCCAGTAGCACAATATCCGGCTCGTTCCGGTGTACCATTTCCCAGGCTTCCTGGCCGTTCGCAGCTGTATTCACGACGATGATGTCTTCTTCCAATTCCAGTATGGTCTTTAGCCCTTCCCTCATTAGCGTCTGATCATCCGCCACCAGCAATTTCAGCTCATTCATAAGCTTCTCCCGCCACATTACATACCGGCATCCGAATAAACAGTTGGGTCCAGGCAGGAGTGTTCGAATACAAATTAAGCATCCCTCCCCAATCTTCGACCCGCTGCTGTAATGTACTTAATCCAAACCCAAAATGAACCTGAGATGGGCAGCTACCTTTATTGGCAAGTTTGAATATGATCTGCTCGTTCTGCTGATGCAGCCAAAACCGGAAACAGCCGCTACGTCCATGCCGGATTCCGTTCGTAATTCCTTCCTGCAGCGCCTGACAGATCAATTTCTGCTGGGAATAAGCAAGCTCCGGGAGAGATCCGACGGCACAATCAATCTCAATAGAAGTGTGTTTATGAATATTATTAATAATAAGAGCAATTTCGGAGGCTAGATTCATCGAGGGAGTCTGGCTGGCCATATGATGAATAAATCGCCGAATCTCCTCGATTCCGTGCCGGATCAATTCCTGAGAAGATTCGAGCTTTTCGCGTGTCACAGTTGGATTGATATCCAGCAGCTTTTGGGCTGCGTCCAGCTGGATCACGGAAATGATCAGTGTATGACTGACAACATTATGAATATCCCTTGCAATGCGACGTCGTTCTTCGGTTAGCAGCTGCTCGGTGATCCATTGCTCAGTCAACAATGTGTTGGGATATTGCACTGGAGATGTACAATAATACAAACCTGCCTGTTTATTGGGGGAACTGTGCGAAGAAGCAGACAAACCAAGCGGAATGGTCTGTTCGTCTATCGCTGCATGCGGTATGATAGGAATGTCTGCGTATTTCTTCCGTGAACGTTGATTTTGTTTTATTTTGCAATGCAGTGCCGATCCAACGTTGGCTGACTTCATTGTAACGCTCCTTCCTCGTATCATTTTCAGGGAAACAGAATATAACCATGTCCACAAACAGCGAATGTATCGAACCGATACTCTTGATTATGAATGGATGATCGCTCTATAAATGACGCTGATATCCATGCGTTGATCTTCGATGTCTCTCTGCTTCTCTCCAGCCCTCCTTCTTTTCTTACCAACAGAATTATCCATTTAATGATAATAAATCCTGTTTATGTTTATTATATCTCTGTTCTGAGCAAAATATGCACGTATCTCCTTCGTTGATCGGTCTCTTCCTACTTCGGATTCATCTGCTTATCCGGCTGTCCAAACCGAAACATCTGTAGCGCCTATCCTTCTATTGTTGTACAATAAAATGCGGTAAACCTATTTGACGAGCGGGTTATTATTGTCTATTTTCGTGTTTCTGTAGCCTACATTCAAAGCTGCCAAGAAACGATGTTTCCTGTTTACAGAATAAATGGATTTTTGTACAGCTTACCCGGGCTCTGAAAGAAATAAATCATAAGGATGGTTACACATGTATATTGCAGATCAATGGAAAGACTATGAATTAATCGATACCGGTGATGGAGAGCGCTTGGAGCGCTGGGGAGAAATCCTGCTGCGTCGTCCCGACCCACAGATCATCTGGCCCAAAAAATCCGATGATCCACGCTGGAATCAGGTACACGGTCATTATCATCGCAGTTCCTCCGGTGGTGGCGAATGGGAATGGAAACGCAAAATTCCGGAAAAATGGGAGCTGGGTTATCAACAGCTGAAATTCCACATCAAACCGACCAACTTTAAGCATACCGGTCTGTTCCCTGAGCAGGCAGCCAACTGGAGCTGGATGATGGACAAAATTCGCAACGCCGGACGTCCCATCTCTGTGCTTAATCTGTTTGCTTACACAGGCGGAGCAACAGTAGCTGCTTCTTCGGCAGGCGCGGAAGTAGTACATGTCGATGCAGCCAAAGGTATGGTGCAGTGGGCGAAAGAAAATCATCAACTGTCCGGTATCGGCGATCGTCCGGTACGCTTTATTACAGATGATGTATTCAAGTTTGTTCAGCGTGAACAGCGCCGCGGTAATAAATATGATGCAATTATTATGGATCCTCCCTCCTATGGACGCGGACCAGGTGGAGAAATGTGGAAACTGGAACAGAGTCTGTATCCGTTCCTGGAATCCTGCATGAGCATCATGTCTGATCAGCCGCTGTTCATGCTGATCAACTCGTATACTACGGGTCTGGCTCCAACCGTATTGTCCAACATTCTGAGTATGACAATGAAGCAGCAGTATGGCGGAACCATTTCCTCGGGAGAGATTGGTCTGCCGATTACCAATTCCGGAATGACCCTGCCATGCGGTATCCTGGGTCGCTGGGAGAGCTGATCAGGTATGAGTACACCGAACACATCTATTCCCGTTTTATTCGAGGATAATCATGTACTGGCTGTAGTGAAACCGGTGAATATTCCTTCCCAGGAAGATAATACCGGCGATCCTGATATGCTGACCCTGCTCAAAGCAGATCTCAAGGAACGACATAATAAGCCAGGCAATGTATTTCTCGGTCTGGTGCACCGGCTTGATCGTCCGGTTGGTGGCGCAATGGTATTTGCCAAAACGTCCAAAGCCGCTTCCCGTTTATCTGAGACGGTACGCAGTCGCAGTATGATTAAACAGTATGCTGCTGTTGTAAGAGGTGTACCTGCGCGTACACAGGGTACTTTAAAAGATACACTGCTCAAGGATTCGCGGACGAATACAGTCGCTGTCGTCAAACCAGGAACTGCCGGTGGCAAAGATGCTGTGCTTGATTACGAAGTTATTGCCAGTACGGGAGAACTATCTCTCGTACTGATTCATCTGCATACCGGACGTTCCCATCAGATTCGTGTGCAGATGGCTCACAGCGGTCATCCACTGTATGGCGATCAGAAATATGGCGCCGACGTTAACAGCAAAGGCGAGCAATTGGCTCTCTGGTCGGTATGCACAGGTATACCACATCCGGTCTCCAAGGAAATGATGACGTTTGTCTCGCTTCCTCCGCGTACGCGTCCATGGACGCAATGGAATGAAGCGGTATATGAACAGATTCGGGTTCAACTTGGTGAGTAATCAATCGGGTGAATCGAAATAAATTTCACAGAATAAATGAGTCTATAAAATAATTAAATGGATAGAACAAACCAAAAAAGCTTTTCCACATGTATTCTTGGGATAGTCAAAGAATACAGGGAAAAGCTTTTTTGGCTATTTGTATTTAGTATTTATTGTTCGTTGCTTGTT
This sequence comes from Paenibacillus dauci, assembly GCF_000971985.1. Classification (GTDB taxonomy): domain Bacteria; phylum Bacillota; class Bacilli; order Paenibacillales; family Paenibacillaceae; genus Saccharibacillus; species Saccharibacillus dauci. The sequence goes on from NZ_LAQQ01000001.1 coordinate 720,033, forward strand.
ATTTTCCTTTTGATTGCTTACTTATTGGTAGCCGATGATGACAAGTCTTCCAATACAGCGATAATCGTATCATTTTTGTCGAGCGTGACAATCGATTTGCCAATATGTCGTCGTTCATCCGTTTGCACTGCTAGCTTGCTGTTAAATGGAATCGTACGGTTCGGCGGTACCATCGCTATGAAGGATCGATTGTCCCTGCAGATAAAAGCAGCAATAATACAGTTGCCATTTGGCTTCACGCGTTTGCCTTCTTTGAGTTCAAAGGTCGATACCCCTTTGCCTCCGCGGCTCTGTGTCTGATATTGCAGCATGGAGGTGCGTTTGGCATAACCCAGATCGGTCATGACCATGAGTTGTCCGTCTTCTTCTCCATCTACCCATAGGGAAATCGCTACTTCATCATTATCCATCAACTGTATACCCCGTACCCCTGTCGATACCCTGCCCATTGGACTGACTTCCTCCGCCCGGAAGCGGATGCTCATTCCATTACGGGTAATCAGCATCAGGTCACGCGCCTGATCGCCACGGCTGACGGATATGACTTCATCACCTTCACCCAGCTTGCAGGCTGCTACAGCTCCCGAGCGCTTGGTTGCATAATCTTTGACTTCTGTTCGCTTGACCTGTCCCCGCTTGGTAACAAATACGAGACTGCCTGTCTCTTCTTCAAGATTGCGTACCGGAATAATGTCCACAATTCGGTCTTCCCGTGTCATCGAGATCACGTTGACAATGGCCGTACCGGTCTCTTTCCATTTGAAATCTGGAATCTGATGCACAGGCAGCAGGAAATACTGACCGCGCTGCGTGAAGATCAAAAGGCTGTCCAGCGTATTGACATCGATCACCTGACGAATAAAGTCATCTTCCTTGGCGCCTGAACCGCTGCGCTCTGCACCTGAACGATTAAATGACATCATGCTTGTACGCTTGATGTATCCACCATTGGACAGAGTAACCAGCACATCCTCCGAGTTCACCATAACTTCCAGATTGACTTTTAATTCTTCCACTTCATCACGGATCTCGGAGCGGCGCTCGATTCCGTATTTATCATAACTTTCCATCAATTCTTTTTTGATCACACCGATCAGCTTTTTGTCACTGTCCAGAATCGATTGAAGATTTTTGATTTTTTTCTGAATATCGCTCAGTTCTTTTTCTACCTGATTGATCTCCAGATTGGTTAGACGGTATAATTGCAGGCTCAGAATCGCATCTGCCTGACGCTCGGTCAGTCCGAACATCCACTGCAGATTTTGATGGGCATCCTGACGATTTTTGGATGCCTTGATTGCTGCAATTACTTCATCCAGAATATTCAGTGCTTTGGCGAGTCCTTCCAGTACATGCGCACGATCTTCCAGTTTGTCCAGATCATAGCGTGTGCGGCGGGTTACCACTTCACGCTGGTGAGCGATATACGCCTGCAGGATGTTTTTCAGACCCAGCTGCTGTGGGGCTTTGTTAACAATAGCCACCATATTAAAATTATAAGCTACCTGCAGATCGGTTTTTTTGAGCAGATAAGCCAGAATACCTTCGGCATCAGCGTCTTTTTTCAGTTCGACAACGACACGCAGACCATCGCGTCCGCTCTCGTCGCGCACTTCGGCGATCCCTTCGACTTTTTTCTCCAGACGGATATTCTCCATCGCTGTCACCAGACGTACCTTGACAACCTGGTATGGAATCTCGGTAATGACAATCTGCTGCTTACCGCCACGCATAGTCTCGATCTCGGTTTTGGAGCGCACATAGATGCGTCCTTTGCCGGTCTCATAAGCATCACGAATACCGCTGCCGCCCATGATAATGCCGCCTGTCGGGAAATCCGGACCTTTGACATAGTTCATCAGTTCATCCAGTTCCATCGATGGATTCTCCATGAGAGCAATACAGGCTTCGATTACTTCGCGCAGGCTGTGCGGTGGAATCTCGGTCGCAAAACCGGAAGAAATACCACTGACTCCATTAACCAGCAGATTCGGATAACGTGCCGGCAGAACCGTTGGTTCCTTGGTCGTGTTATCGAAATTGTCCTTGAACTGCACGGTATTTCGGTCAATATCGCGCAAAATCTCCATGGCAATAGACGAAAGGCGCGCTTCCGTGTAACGCATGGCTGCTGCCGGATCATCATCGGGAGAACCCCAGTTACCATGACCATCAACCAGCGTATGTCCCATTTTCCATGGTTGTGCCATACGTACCATACCATCATAGATGGAAGAGTCACCGTGCGGGTGATAGTTACCCATCACATCACCGACGGTTTTTGCAGATTTACGATAGCCTTTTTCCGGTGTATTGCCGGATTCGTACATCGCGTAAAGAATACGGCGTTGTACCGGTTTTAGTCCGTCCCGTACATCGGGAATCGCACGATCCTGGATAATATATTTGGAATAACGACCAAATCGGTCTCCGACGACTTCTTCAAGAAACGCCGGCATATACTGTTCATTTGTAGCCATCCGTTCACCTTACCTTCCGGCCGCAGCCGGATTATTTTATCAAGCATAATCAGCATATAAATAGCTATTCGTGCAAAAAGGAATGAAAACCATCCCTGAAAGCTGGTGTGTCTCATTCCTGATTGCCGTCTATAGCGTGCATTGTTGTATTAGAATATTATTCTTCGTATTCTGTAAAATCGACATTTTCGACGATCCAGCGTTTGCGCGGATCAACCTTATCACCCATCAGTGTAGATACACGACGTTCTGCCTTGGCAGCATCCTCGATCTGTACCTGCAACAGCGTACGGCTCTCGGGATTCATCGTTGTCTCCCATAACTGATCGGGATTCATCTCGCCAAGACCTTTGTAACGCTGCAGTTCTACATTGCGTCCAAATTCCTTGAGTGATTTTTCCAATTGCTCATCAGTCCATGCATAACGTTCATTGGTCTTTTTGCCGGAACGCTGAGTAATCTTGAACAGCGGCGGCTGAGCGATATAGATACGTCCCTGGTCAATCAGCGGCTTCATATACCGATAGAAGAACGTCAGCAACAGCACCTGAATATGCGCTCCATCCGTATCCGCATCGGTCATGATAATGATTTTGGAATAATTGCTGTCTTCAATTGCAAACTCGGGACCAATACCAGCACCAATTGCCGAAGTGATCGCGCGATATTCCTCATTTTTCATTACATCTGCCAACTTGGATTTCTCCGGATTCATCGGCTTGCCTTTAAGCGGCAAAATGGCCTGAATCTTGGAGTCACGTCCCTGCTTGGCAGATCCACCGGCAGAATCACCCTCTACAATAAACAGCTCGTTGCGGGAAAAGTCCTTGGATTGTGCCGGACTCAGCTTGCCGTTCAGATTGGAACTCTCGCTGCGTTTGCGGCCCGTACGCATATCGTCACGTGCCTTGCGCGCAGCTTCACGCGCTCTGGATGCTTGGATTGCCTTTTTGATCAGCTTCTGGCTGACCTGAGGGTTTTCTTCGAGAAAACGCTGCATACTCTCTGCTACGACTGCATCTACAGCTCCGCGTGCAGAGGAGCTACCCAGCTGATCCTTGGTCTGACCGACAAATTCCACTTCGGCCATCTTGACGCTGATAACAGCCATCATGCCTTCACGCAGATCGCCGCCCTCCAGATTCTTTTCTTTTTCCTTCAGCATGGCATTTTTGCGGGCATAATCATTCAGAACACGGGTGTACGCCGTCTTGAATCCGGTCTCGTGCGTACCGCCTCCGCGTGTAGGAATCGAATTGACAAAGGAAGCGATCGTCTCGGTATAACCTGCGTTATATTGCAGCGCAATCTCTACCTCGATATCTTCACGCTCTGCATTAAAATGAATCACATCATGCAATACATCCTTGCCTTCGTTCAGATATTCGACGAACTGGCTGGCGCCGCCTTCGTAATAGAAACGATCAGCTTTGTCATTGCGCTCGTCGCTGAGCAGAATTTCCAGTCCCGAGTTCAGGAAGGCAATCTCCTGCAGACGCTCGGACAGTGTATCATAGTTAAGTGCAATCCCGTTCTGGAATACCCGGATATCCGGTTTGAAGGTAACTTTGGTACCGGTGACTTTGGTCTTGCCGATCACTTCCAGACCGGTTACAGGCTCACCGACATGCTCCTTGCCCTTTTTGTCCATCCAGTACTCGAACCGCTGACGGTGAATACCGCCATCCCGGTAAATTTCTACTTCCAGCCATTCGGAGAGTGCATTGGTAACCGAAGCTCCTACGCCATGCAGACCACCGGATTTTTTGTATCCTCCGCCGCCGAATTTACCGCCGGCATGCAAAATGGTAAATACGACCTGAGGCGTTGGGATGCCGCTTTTGTGCATTCCCGTCGGAATTCCCCGGCCGTTATCGTATACGGTTACGGAACCGTCTTTGTTTAGGCTAATTTCAATTTTGTCGCAATGCTTTGCAAGATGCTCGTCGACTGCATTGTCCACAATCTCCCAGACAAGATGATGCAGTCCAGACGAACTTGTACTACCGATATACATCCCCGGACGCTTCCGTACGGCAACAAGCCCTTCGAGCACCTGAATGTCGTCAGCATCATACCCTGTAGCTGGCGGATTAGCGCCGCTTTGGGATGAATTTGTAAGTGAATCGATCTGTTCGACCATTCATGGCCCCCCTTTATTTATTGCAATCATGCTTCGTACTTCTCAACCTACGCTTTAGTAGTATAATGGTTTGTCCAAAATTACGCCATAGCCAGCTGAACAATCATTTTCGGTATCGGAAAGGATCATTATACCATTCCAGTCAACCTGCAGCTTTGCATAAGCATACCATAAGGCGCAAGCCTACCACACATTATGATTTACATAAAATGTAATTTATACGCACATTGTTCGCTCATAATGCAAACACATGTTTCCATTTCTTTATTCTAAAGCAATCCATGCTATTCGTAAAGCAAATGTTGCAAAGGATTAGGAAGACCAGCGTATACCTTTGTAATAATTGATAATTTCAGGACTCATATGGTGCAGAAATTCAAGTTCCGCTTCGCTGCTACCCATTAGCGCTTCAAAAATGCAGCAGTTTAGTACATCTCTTGTTCGTTCGTCACAGTCGTCGAATAGTTCCTCCACAAACTCAAAAATGAACGAAATCTCCTGTTCCAGCTTGTCCTTGGATGTATAAAATGTTTGAATCGTCTGCTCATAGTAATTATATTCTGTATGGTCACAATCTCTGAAGGCATAAATAATAGCCAGAATAAAAGAACCAAATCCTCCATAGCACATATAGACCGAATCATCATTCCATTCATACGCATAGTCAAATACAGGAAAACGGCCAGCCAGTCTTGTAAGCATCAATTTTTCCCATTCTGCCTGCACAGGCTCACTCTTCATTCACGCTCACTCCCTTTCTTTTGCAGGAGTCGTTCCTATCCAAAATAAGCCTGCCCTGGATGCATTGGCATCATACCGGGCAGACTTATTCATTGTAACGGATTGTCAAATGTATGAACAGCTCATGATTACTGCACTATCGAATGCGCTACTTTACCTGCCGAGAAATCTGCAAATACAAGGCGGCAAGATGCATACTATGCTAGTTCATTACATCCCGCTTGGTAAATACCGCAAAAGATACGACAAGTGAAGCAGCCGCCCAGATCGCGAGCACAGCCAGCGAGAACGGCAGGGTCATGCCTTCAATCGGTGCAGGACTACCTGATAGATAATTGGTCAGGCCCAGATTGACCATAAACAGATATTTGGCGCTACTCCAGGAAGAAGCCATATTGGTCAGAATTGTACCGGCGATCAGCGCTGCCATCATAATCACAATACTGGCTGCTGTACTACGCACCAGTACCGATACCATAAAGGCAAGTAGCCCCACAGTCAGTCCGACAAACCAGATCAATCCCATCTGCATCAGAATAAACTGCCACTGATCCACCGCATGAACGGTAGCCATATCCACTCCTGCCTCGCTTGGCTGGAAGCCGGTAAATACAGGAATGGTAAAGCCCGAATACCCGAATACCAGTCCCGATATGGCATAACAGATAATAAAAGTCGATACAACGATCAGTGACACAAACATCGTCAGCGTAATCAGCTTGCTGAACAAGATTTTCCATCGTCGTACCGGCCGGGTAAGCAGCATTTTGATCGTGCCCCCCGTTCGTTCACCGGATACCAGATCCGAAGCAATCGTCATAATCAGCAGCGGAATAAACAGACTGCTGGAATTATTGAGAAATTCACGGGTAAAGGTAACACCGCCCGGTTCATTTGGATTCACATCATTTTGCAAATAATACTGCATCTGCTGAATAAAGATACGACGGTATTTTTTCCATTCTTCCGGTACCCTGTCACTGCCCAGTGAGTTCTGGTTATCGGTAATCGCCTGCTGCAGCTCGGTTCGCCAGTCGTCACCAAACTTGGTACGGTTCTCCTGTGCCTGACGCATCTGTGCATAAGTAAACATCGGTACCAGCACCAGCAGCACGAGCAGGATGACATAGAACCGCTTTTTCTTGATAATCTTGATCGTCTCATTCTGTACAAGCGGCCAGATGCTATTCAATCGTCTCACCCTCCGTAATGCCGAGGAACAGCTGCTCCAGGGTAGGATTTAATTTGCGTACATTATGAATCTGGATATTGGCGCTGACAAGAGCCTGAATAGTCGTCGATATTTGTTCTTCCGGTGTCCGGGTAATAATGCTGTTCAGCTTCAGTGATGCAGCCGTGTCGTTGTCCAGATGTGCAGATTCCAGATCCAGCACTGTAATATCGGGGAGTTCTTCGAGAATGCGTGCTCCCTGTTCGGTAGGTTCCAGCTCCCATACGACAAGATGTTCCCTGTCTTCTACCAGTTCATTTACACTACCTACCGCTATAACCTTCCCATTGCCTACAATAGCAACGCGGTCACAAAGCAGCTGAATTTCACTGAGCAGATGGCTGGATACGAATACAGCCATGCCCTGCGCAGCCAACTCGCGAATGAACAGACGCATATCCCGGATACCTTTGGGATCAAGTCCATTGGTCGGCTCATCCAGAATGAGCAACCTCGGTCTGCCAAGCAGTGCCTGGGCAATCCCGAGACGCTGGCGCATTCCCAGCGAGTACTTGCTTACTTTATCGTGAATCCGCTCGTCCAGACGTACGATCTCGGTTACTTCCTGAATTCGCTGCTCGTCCACCCCCGGCTGCATACGAGCAAAGTGCTGTAGATTCTCCCAGCCGGTCAGATATGGATACATCTCGGGATTCTCGACGATCGAGCCTACGTAAGCCAGTGCCTTTTCCGGTTGACGGGTTACATCGTATCCACAGATCGTAATCTTTCCTTCGGTTGGGCGAATCAGATTGACCAGCATACGAATCGTTGTCGTCTTGCCTGCTCCGTTGGGGCCGAGAAATCCAAAGATTTCGCCTGCCCGTACATTAAAAGTCACATCCTTGATAATCCAGCGCTTGCCGATCTTTTTCTTTACTTTTATAGCCGATAATACAATTTCTGATTCTGTCTGCTCACTACTGGCAGACGAAGAAGTCAAATCGGGATTGGATATATTCATTAGTCACTCTTCCCTCCTGTAGCCTGTACTATATTCATTCAAAAGGATGCTTGATTTATAGCAGCAGATCATCACATAACATTTTGTAAATTACCGAGTAAATGACTGCTGCATAATAGCTCCCAACTTTGTGCAGGATAGCGGTTAACGGATGCTTTGAACAATACGCGTGGCAATCTGTTCATAACCGTCACCATTGGGATGGAAATGATCCGCAGACAGATACTGATCCAGATTATTCTGGAACAGATCAAATGTAGGGATAACCATCATATGCTCATTGGTATTTGTAATCCCTGCAGCCTTCATATTCCAGGCACTTACCGCCTGATTGCCTGGTATCCGAAGTTCCTTGAGGTCTCCAAACGGATTATATAGACCAAGGTAAATAATCTGTGCATCTGGATTGATCTTCGCCAATCGATCCAGAATCTTTTGCAATCGTGCCGCAGCCTTAGGCTGATTGGTCAGCAGCTGGTTCGCGGTAGGCGCCTGTTCATCCAGATTTCCCAGCGCTTCTCCGCCATTGAACAAATCATTGGCTCCAATCGACAGCATAATTACATTCGCCTGGCGAAGGGTATGCTGGACACCGGATTCATCCAGCGATTCGATGACCTGTCCTGTTTTCTGTCCGTTGATTCCCAGGTTGGCCACCAGCTTGGCATCTACTCCCTGCTGCTGAAGCAGATTAACGGTACGGCGTACAAATCCGCTGCCCTCATCGTCACCTGTTCCTTTGGCGAGCGAGTCACCAAGTGCAGCAACGCGTATTCCTTCTGTCGCTGGATCAACTGCTGCCTGGGATCCATTTTGTGCAGCACTGTCCGTAGAACTTTCTGCTGTATAGGAACTACCTACCGGATTAACGACATCATTTATCGCATATACAAAACCGCTAATCAGCAGTAACGTTGTTACGATGGAAGCAATGCTGGTAATTCTCCATATTCGTGCCGATGATGAAGATGGTTTCATCCTGTGACCTCCAAGTATTGAATAATAGTAAGTGTTAATTTTCATTATATACACTATGTATACAACTTCCAAATGATCAGCAGCTATCTATTACATGCCGACCATTTGGAAGTGGTATTATTGTGAAAAAAGACAGAAAAGGACGCTGTCATACCGAAGCCAAATGCAGATCGTGCTTGATTGGCGAAGCGGTTAGAGCGTCCCTTTCCCGATATGATATTGGCAGTTCATACTGCCGACATGATGAAATGAATTTATTGGTACATACACCTTTATTTTATACCCCGTCAGTAAACTGAGCGTTAGCCTGATTGGGAATTACTGATTAGGAATTACTGGTTGAGTATATACACTCTGGCTTCATAGGGTTGCAGATCAATCTCGCGGATATCCTGCTGTTCATCTACTGCATAATTGCTGATCAGCAGCTGGTACCGCTCATACTCCACACTGTCTTCCAGCTGGAAATGCACCGGCTGCTCACTGAAGTTCAGCACAACCAGCAGCTGCTTTTCTTCATATGTGCGAACATAAGCATAAATCTGCTCATCATCCGGCAGCAGCAGACGATAATCTCCGTAGACAAGAATATCATTCTCTCCGCGTAGAGTAATCAATTTCTGATAATAATAGAAAATGGACTCCTGATCTTTTAATGCTTCGGCTACATTGATTTTGTCATGATTCGGATTAACCGTCATCCATGGCTGACCTGTTGTAAATCCGGCATGTTCCGAATCATCCCACTGCATTGGTGTACGCGCATTATCCCGGCTCTTGATATAGATGGACTCCATCACTTTATCAGGATCTATACCGGCAGCTGTATATTCCTGGTACATGTTTAACGTTTCAATATCCTGATAATCATCAATAGACGGCATACGGATATTGGTCATCCCAATCTCTTCACCCTGATAAATATAAGGTGTTCCCTGCAAAGTATGCAGCAGCGTCCCCAGCATTTTGGCAGACTCCTTGCGATAACGGGTATCATTGCCGAACCGTGATACCATTCGCGCCTGATCATGGTTGTTCATATAATTGCTGTTCCAGCCCTTGTTATGCAGCAGAGTCTGCCATTTGCTGATAATTGCCTTGATCTCGGTAAGCTCCCATGGACGGATATCCCATTTGCCGCCCTTGCCGGCATCTACCCGCATCAATTCAAAATGAAAAACCATATTCAGCTCATTACGGTCTTCGCCCACATACAAAGCTCCATCTTCCGGCGTTACATTGATCGCTTCACCAACCGTCATAATATCGTATTTGGACAGTACTTTCTCGTTCATTTCCTGCAAGTACTCATGCACCCGTGGACCATTGACAAAATGTTTGCCGCCAAAATGATATGGAAACTTGTGATCAGGCTCTGCGGTGCCCAGCTCCGGCGTTTCTTCGCGTGCATCAGGCAGCTTGGGATCTTTGGAAATCAGGTTGATCACGTCCATTCGGAATCCATCAATCCCTTTATCCAGCCACCAGGTCATCATTTTGTATACTTCTTCCCGTACGGTCGGGTTTTCCCAGTTCAGATCAGGCTGCTTTTTGGAGAACAGGTGCAGATAATATTCTTCTGTCGTCTCATCATACTGCCAGGCCGATCCGCTGAAAAAAGAACTCCAGTCGTTGGGCTCGCGTCCTTCTTTTCCCGGTCGCCAAATATAATAATCGCGATAGGGGTTATCAGTGGATTTACGCGATTCCACAAACCAGGCATGCTCATCGGAACTGTGATTGACGACCAGATCCATAATCAGCTTCATTCCGCGCTGATGCAGGCCATCCAGCAGTCGTTCCCAATCATCCAGCGTGCCGAATTCATCCATAATATTCTGGTAATTGCTGATATCGTAACCGTTATCATCATTGGGAGACTCATATACCGGGCAGAGCCAGATCACATGCACCCCCAGCAGCTGAAGATAATCTAACTTGCTGATAATACCAGGGATATCACCTATTCCATCTCCATTACTGTCCATAAAGCTGCGCGGATAGATCTGATACACGACACTTTCTTTCCACCAGGTCTTCTTCATAGCATCTCCACCTCTTCTTGTATGTAGTTGATTCATCCGACAAATGGATTCCAGCTGCAAGTGCTTCTTTATTATTTCCCCATCTATCTGTAGATGAAGCAGGCGACCCAGCAGAAGATGTGAATTTCATTCGACAACAGGCTGCTTTTCACTTTATTTGGATCTGTATCTTTGCAAGTTCCTTATGTGTGCGGTGTTCATTATGTGCTATCAGGCAGTGAATTGGACAAATGTGTGATGTAGGTGTATACTATCCAGAGTAATAGTTGTTATGCGTATTAATTTGCTGTTACGCTTGTTAATGACCAGAGTACAGCCATCTATTGCGGGACATTAGCTCAGCTGGTAGAGCATCCGACTCTTAATCGGCAGGTCGCGGGTTCGATCCCCACATGTCCCATCCAAGGGTGTGTCAGCTTGTATAGACTGAACCCCATAGTATAAATAAAAGCCACAGCGTCTGATTTCTGGACACTGTGGCTTTTTATTTATACCTGCTATATTGACCTTATGAGTACTCCTGCTGATATCGTAGGATCTTAATAAGGCAGTTAACCGGTTATTGCATGCTGCATAGATTTCAATGCTACCAGATGCAATTGGACTTCTTCGCTGGATCCCGACTGCTGCAGTGTGTATGAATGGGAGGTAGATAATTCGCCTTTTTGCATATAGCGGATGAGTATCGCTTGCAGCTCCTGCAGGGTATGGGCTGTGAGATGCAGCTTTAGCGTATTTTTCTTCCTTTTCAGTTGATCCTTATTCCCTTCTGCCATAGCCAGAATGAGCTTTGCTTTGATGGAAGAAGTTTTTTTGGAACGGATTGCTTTCATTTTGCGTAATTCACCAGATTGTTGCAGTGCTTTGAGTTTTTTGGCCAATTTGGCAGCTGAATTCATATCCAGCGATATAGTCAGTTCATTCTTGTCCTGTGAATTGAACGTATAGTGAATCAGGGCAGAGTCTGCGAATTTCCCGGATTTCGGCTTTTTTTCGGCTGTTGGATAAGAGGCAGACTGACTGATGATTGCTGTTAGCTGCTTATACAGATGTTCTGGAGAATCACCGCAGACCAGCTGCTTCTTACCAATTTTGGCAAAAGGCTGACGGCGGCAGGTTTTGCACTCACTCAGACAGCCTTTGCGCTGCTGATCTATTTCGGAAAACTGTTCTTTGATATCCTGATATACCTGCTTTGTGCCTAACTTATCATTTTTACTGCAATATTTGATCGTCTCCATGACTGTAATTCCCCCATCTTGCGATGTTATTCATCGGTTGAAATGTAACTTTATACTAGGGAGTACCCTCTGGATTGTCAATAGAACGTGAAATGAACATTCCCGCCATTTCATCTACCTATCATCATGAACAGTCTTCGATTGTACAGATCTGTTCTAATTAAAAAGACCCTTGCAGCATGCTCGACAAGCGAAGCATCCTGCAGGGGTCTTTACAGCTCTGATTCATCCGGAGCGTTCGTCTACGTGTATACACATTTATATTTATTTACCGATAAATTCCTGAACCCAGATGCCATTCACATAGCCCACAGCAATATGCGTATAATTTTTACTCAGTATATTGGCTTTGTGACCGGAACTGTTCATCCATGAATTCATTACCTGTGCCGGAGAAGTCTGGCCTTTGGCAATATTCTCGCCTGCTGCACGGTAACTGATTTTGTATGTCTTCATCATGTCGAATGGAGATCCGTACGTTGGTGAAGTATGGCTGAAATAATTGTTTTTGTACATATCCATGGCTTTGTCCTGTGCCAGAGTCTGGAGATTGGTGTCTACGACCAGCGCTTTCAGACCAGCCTTGCTGCGTTCCTGATTAACCAGATCAACGACTTGAGTGGCAAAAGCATACGTATCCGCTGTAGCAGTAGCTGCGCTTTGTCCAGTCAGTGTGCGTTCCGAAGATAATTTAACGTATGTCTTATGCGTATGCTGTAAATGATTAGATGCTGCCTGTGCATTTGCTGGTGTGACCAGGCTAGCTGCAAGAAGTCCGGCAGCCGCTGCCGACATGGCGATGCGTTTCAGTTGTATGAATTTCATAATAAGTACAAATCCTCCTGTGAAATGAGTATGTTCAAATCCGCCTAAGATTCTACCATTTATTCCTATATATCGGCAACTTTGCATGAAATGTGTGCAGTGAAAAGACAAAAAACGCTATTTTTCTTGGTTTACTGTCTAATGATAGTAACTCCATGATTGTCCAGAATAGAGATGGCTGTCTGAATGACCTTCAACATGGTATAACCATTCTGATTTTGTCTCTGCAGCAATTGATTGTTCTCCATATATTGATAATGTGACCAGATCACTGTAAAAGGCGGCACTGGTCCAAAATCGCCACACAGACAGTCATCCATTGCGTCCAGACTACTGCCATAGTAGCCCGCCGGCCCATTCAGCTGTTCGCCCAACATCAAGAAAAAAGCATATTGATCTGTAATCAGACGTCCATCCAGATGAATGGTTATCCCCTCCAGTCCCTGATTTCTCCAGGAATTGGTCTGCAGCGCATAGGTCCGGACAACCGTTTGCCAGATTTTACGTTCTTCCAGGGTAAAATCGACCCATAGACCGGTCTGCCGCAGATCCGGATCGCGAAGCAGATCCCACATTTCCAGAATACGCCGGGTTCGGGATACCTGTTCATAGGTATGAACCAGCAGTTCCCAGTCTCCATTTTCAGCAAAAGAAGCGGCGCCTTCGGGCTGTAGGACTCTTTTTATCGGAAAATCATAATAACCGATCACTGATCCATAAGTATCCAGGATACCCAGGTTAATACGATCCAGTTTTGGGACAGGGGTATACTCCGGATTTTTACGAAATTCATAGATCTTCAGATGCTGCCTGCTGGATTCGTCATTTTCCAGCCATACTTTTTGACAGTAGCCTATATTCTCTTCATCCCAATTATAAATAGCATATTTATCGCTCATTTTTTCTCCTTTTGCTGCATTTTATAAATTCGGGTTACATCATTCTATGTATAGAATAAATTCCAAATCAGCTAACCAAAAAAACAGCCCCCTTATTCAGGGAGCTGTTCTTGTGTATCCGTGCTTGCTTACATTTGCTTGATAAAATTACAGCCAATCTTCTCATAGCCCATATGCTGGTAGAATGAGCAAGAAGACAGACGCTCGTCACGGTTCATTCCGGTGACAAATACGGAATGATCTCCAGCTTCACGCGCCTGGCGTTCGGCTGTTGTAATCAATTCACGACCAATTCCCTGGTTACGGTAGGCTTCCGAGATAACCAGACCTGTGATCTGGGAAGTCTTATGACCGGTGTCATATGAGGTTTTGCGATACAGGGCAATCATACCTACAACCTGTCCTTCACGCTCGGCAACAAGTGTCATAAATTGCGGCTTGCCTTCCAGGGCAGCCATCCGGTCACGCAATACACTCTCCGTCATAGGATAACAAAGTTCACGCATCAGGCCAGTCAAAGCTTGAACATCTTTACTTTCGAATTTACGGACTTCCGCAACAGGCATTAATACACTAGTCGACATGTACATACTCCTCTTTTAGCAGAGCGGCCGCTTCTACGGCACGCTTCCGCGCGATTTCCACACTTTCGTCCGCACTGAGTGCCACTGCCATTCGGCGTCCCGGTTTGGTCTCCGGTTTGCCGAATACCCGTACTTGCGTACGCGGCAGCTTCAATGCTTCTTCCAGTCCGCCAACAACAAAATCTTTTGAAGTCTGTGTTGCCTTGAGTGTTGCCGATGCGCCAGGGGTAAGCAGATGGACGCCAGGAATCTCAAAACCGAGAATCGCCCGCACATGCAGGGCAAATTCGGACAAGTCCTGGGTTACCATCGTAACCATACCCGTATCATGCGGCCTTGGCGATACTTCGCTGAATACCACTCCATCCGCCGTAAGAAACAGCTCTACTCCGAACAATCCGTATCCTCCCAGATGTCCGGTAATAGTGCCGGCGATATGCTGTGCTTCTGCCAGCTGTTCCGCAGTCATGTAATGCGGCTGCCATGACTCGACATAATCTCCATCCCGCTGAATATGTCCAATAGGCGGACAATACAGGGTACCTGAGGCTGAACGCACCGTTAGCAGTGTAATTTCACTTTCAAAATGGACAAAGGCTTCGACGATGACCCGTACTGACTTGCCTCTGGCTCCTTCGAGCGCCGTGTTCCAGCAATCCTCCGCATCCTGCGGAGTACGGCATACGCTTTGTCCTTTACCGGACGAGCTCATCAGAGGTTTTACTACGCAGGGTGTTCCTAATTCGGCGACGGCTGCTTTGAGCTGATCGAGATTATCCGCGAACCGGTACGCTGCTGTAGGCAAACCGAGTGTCTCGGCAGCCAAACGGCGTATCCCCTCACGATCCATCGTTAATCTCGCAGCTGTAGCGGTAGGAACGACATGATAGCCTTCCTGCTCCAGCTCTACCAGCACATCCGTCGCAATCGCTTCAATTTCGGGTACGATCAGATCCGGTTGCTCCAGGGCAATAACTTCCCTGAGCTGCTGTCCATTCAGCATATCAATGACATGAGAACGGTGAGCGACCTGCATGGCAGGTGCATCCGGATAACGGTCTACAGCGATACATTCCACGCCGAGACGCTGAGCTTCGATCACTACTTCTTTACCAAGTTCTCCACTGCCAAGCATCAGAATCTTCTTCGCCTGGCGAGACATTGGGGCCCCCCACATAATAAACAGCACTCCCTTATCCACTTTTTACACTGCGTTAAGCTTGCATACAACTCGAACTGCAAAACTCTCCGTTGGTACAGATTGTGCTCTTTGTCTATTTTCTTGGCTGTTAAGTGATTAACACATTGTAAAATTCCCGACGATGTTGATGATGAACTTTACAATGTGTTGACACTCTTATTTTCTTACCTTCCAAGTTAGATTGCAACCCACTTTACTTAAATTTTTGAACAAATCTCGAAATTTATAAAATGATTACGCTTTCATTCAAAAATTTTGTCACATTTTGTATATTTACTTGTTTCCTGCTTTTTACAGGAAGTCATTTCGAAAATAAAACACCCTCTATCTGCTGTTTACTGCTTCAGTAGATAAAGGGTGTGAATGGAAATAAAAGGATGTTGATATCATCATTTTAATTATGTCTATTATTTTATATTTTACAAAAAACGGAATTGTGCTTCTATCAATCCGTTGTATACCCCTTTACGCTGAATCAGCTGTTCATGGGTACCCTCTTCCTTAATCTCTCCATGATCGAGAACAACAATATGATCTGCATGACGGATCGTCGATAATCGGTGAGCGACGATAAAGGATGTTCTACCCTGCAGCAGTACCTTGAGTGCTTCCTGAATCCGCAGCTCGGTCTCTGTATCGATGCTGGCGGTCGCTTCATCCAGTATGAGAATGCGCGGATCAGCCAGCAGTGCCCGGGCAAAGGAAAGCAGCTGACGCTGTCCCATCGACAGTACGTTCCCGCGTTCTTCGACTTCGGTATCATATCCTTTGGCCAGCTTCTCGATAAATACATGCGCATGAACGGCTTTGGCAGCAGCTTCCACCTCTTCGTCAGTCGCATCCAGACGACCGAACCTGATATTGTCGCGGATCGTTCCCGAGAAAATAAACGTATCCTGCAGCACGATACTGATCTGGCTGCGTAGACTCTCCAGGGTCACATCACGCAGATCCCGGCCATCGATCGTAATGTGGCCGCTTTTGATATCATAGAACCGACTAATCAGATTGATAATAGTGGATTTGCCCGAGCCGGTATGACCAACCAGAGCGATCGATTGTCCAGCTTGTACGTTCAAATTGATTCCTTTGAGTGCCGGACGACCGGGCTCATATTCAAATATAACATCTTTGAACACAATATCCCCGCGGATACGAGGCATCGGTTGTGCACCGGGTTTGTCTGCTACCGACGGTTCTTCATCCATAAATTCGAATATCCGTTCCGAGGAAGCCATTGCGACCAGCAGCTGATTATACATATTACCAAGCCGGTTAATCGGATCCCAGAAGTTGCTGACGTAGTTGGCAAAAGCCACCAGAATACCAATCTCAATCTCGCCGCTGGCAATCAGCATCGTACCGAACCCGAACAGAATAACAGAGCCGAGTCCTCCAGTCACCTCAATCATCGGTCCAAACATCTGGTTCATCGCGGATGCTTTGTCCCATGATTGCTTGCTCGATAGATTCATATTGTCAAAATACTTCATGTTCTGCTTTTCCTGAGTATAGGCCTGGGTAACCCGGATTCCCTGAATCGATTCATTCAAATGGGAGTTAATGCGCGAATTCTTCATTCGTACTTCCTGCCAGGAACGGCGGATCACTTTGCGAAGCTTGGTAGAGACGAAGAACATGATCGGCACCGTCAGCATTACAGCAAGCCCCAGCTTCCAGTTGATAAACAATAAAATAACGACTATTCCCAGGAGCTGTACACAGTCAATCATTACGTTAACGGCTCCATTGGTAAACAGATCCTGCAATGAATTGACATCATTCGTGACACGAACGAGTACCGAGCCTGCCGGCCTTTTGTCAAAGAAAGAAAAAGACAACCGCTGAATATGACTGAACAGATCTGAGCGAAGATCATAGATCACTCTTTGTCCAATAATATTAGTGTATTTGATCCGGTATGCGTTGGCTGCCCACTGAATCAGATACAGTACAAGTGCCAGTGCAGTCAACCCATACAGCAGCTTGAGGCTTGGCATACCATTGGCCGGCTGAATAGCTCGGTCGATCGCCATACCTGTAATCAATGGAACTGCCAGCTTGGTCACGGTACCCAGCACCATCATGAGCAGGATAAATGGAAGCAGCTGCCTCGCATATGGCTTCATATAACTGAACAGCCGGCTGAATTGTCCCCAGTTGAATGCTTTATCAATCAGCTCGTCATCCTGGTAAATGAATCGTTCCTCGACCCGTACCGAGGCGGATGTATCAGCGACCTTTCGCTTGTCATCCACCGATATATTATTCATGGAAGGATTACTCATGGTATCTCACCTGCTCTCCGCTGCCGGGCTGCGGCATCTCTCTGTTCCATTCTTCCGGATGATCCGAATCATCAATTTCCTGCTGACGGGAAATATGATCAGCATACTGTACCTGATAGATATCCTGATAAGGGCCGGCAGCCGCAATCAGCTGCTCATGCTTGCCGCGCTGAATAACACGCCCTTCTTCCAATACCAGAATCTCATCCGCATGACGCAGTGAAGATATCCGGTGAGCAATAATAAAGGTTGTCCGTCCTCGCATTACTTCCTGGAAGCCGGATTGAATCTCGTGTTCTGTCGCCATATCGACGGCACTGGTTGCATCGTCCAGAATCAGAATTTTCGGATTTTTGAGCAGTGCCCGGGCAATCGCGAGACGCTGTTTTTGTCCACCCGATAATCCGAGACCACGTTCACCGACGATCGTATCATACCCTTTGGGCAGCTCCATAATGAACTCATGCGCTTTGGCAAGTGTGGCTGCACGGATAATCTCTTCCATCGTCACTTCTTCCATGCCATAAGCGATATTATTCTTGATGGTGGAAGAGAACAGGAAGGTCTCCTGGAATACAGAGGCGATCTGTGCGCGCAGATCTTCGATCCGTATATCCCGTATATCGGTACCATCCAGTGTAATCCGTCCTTCGTTAACGTTATAAGCACGCATTAAGAGCTGAATAATGGTCGATTTGCCCGAGCCTGTGCCGCCTAGCAGACCGATTACCGAACCGGGAGGTGCATCCAAGTTGATATCCACAACGGCAGCCAGCTTGTTGCCGTAAGCAAAAGTCACATGGTCAAACACGACATGGCCTTTGATTTCATGCATAGGCTTGGCTGTATGCTCATCCTTGATATCTACCGGCTGATTCAGGATTTCCAGAATCCGTTCGGTCGAAGCTTTGGACTGGGTATAGTTGTTAATGTGAAAGCCAAGTCCCCACATCGGGCCAATTATGTACCAGATCAGGGTGAAAAAAGCGACTAGTTCCCCAAGTGTCATAGAACCCTGAATGACCAGTGTACCGCCAAATCCGAGCAAAATAACGATACATACCGAAGCGAGCAGCTCCATAACAGGGAAATAGCGGCTCCACAGGGAAGAAGCAAAAATCTGGTTGGTGCGGTAACGCTCATTACGCAGCGAGAATTTGTCCACTTCATGTGCTTCACGGGCAAATGACTTGATCGTGCGCACACCGGTTATATTTTCCTGTACAGCTGTGGTAAGGGAACTTAATGCCAGACGCATCTCCTGAAAAGCCGGATGGATACGTGATTCAAAACGCAAAGCGACATACACCAGAAATGGGATCGAAATAAGAGTAACGAGAGTGAGCTGCCAGTTCAGCGAGAACATGACTATGGAACCGAAGATGACCATAAGGAATACATTGAGCAGCTGGGCAAAGCCAAACCCGATAAAGTTACGGATCGCCTCCAGATCTCCGGTCAGACGGGACATCAGGTCTCCTGTTTTGGCAGTATCATAATAACGGAAGGATAAAAACTGAAGCTTTTCATAGCAGGCATTACGAAGCCGGTAGGCGAGAAAATTACCGAGTCGCCCTCCAAAAAATCCATGCAGGAACTGCATGCATGCTTTCAAAATCGTAACGATGAACAAGCCGATAACCAGCATAGGCACCTGGTCATACCGCCTGAGTCTGATAATATCATCAATCAGGTACCTCAGCAGATTCGGATAAACCAATCCAAGCGCGGTAGCGGTTGCAAGACAAAAGATGGAGAGGTAAAAATAGCTCTTTTTTTCACGGTAAAAGCCTTGCAGTTGCCTGAGAACGTCCATGTTGTTCCTCCTTCAATCACCTGTCAGGTTAATTAGCATAATGAAGCTTACCACCGTCGCCAATTGCCCGCAAAGAGGATAAGAGACCGTTTACAGCCGATGATGTTAAATTAATGCCATAATCAATATATAATGACCCCATTATAATGAAATCATGCAAAATGCTCCTAATAACAGCGGTTTATTCCACAGTCCCGATTTTTGTAAACTATTGTTTTAGTGTTGAAAGTAAAAGCGTTATAATTTCAAATTTGAAACACTAATTTTCTATCTACTTATATAATAATAAGGAAGTATTAAATATACAAAAAAAGAAGACTGTTCTGTACCATGAACAGTCTTCTATAAGTTTAATGCACAATTATATTGTTAATGATGAAGCTGAGATGTGGCTGAATCGGCTGCCAGTTCATCCAGTTCGGCAGCAAGCTGATGCCACCGTTCGGGTCCGTCGGACATACGAAGTGAAGCCTCGGTTGCTTCTGCCCATTCGGCAATTTGACGGTGCATCTCTTCTATCGTCTCCCGGAAGCGTGTATTCAGACCGTCAATATAATAAATGGCGAGTCGTTCACGCTGCTCCTCCAGCAACTGACCAATCATACTGTCGATTCGAGCAGTCACCTCGTTTCGCAGCTTTTCACGTCCTCCCTGTTCAAAGAAATGACGTGGATTCCGGAACATGGACCAGAGCGATTTCCAATCTACTGCCTGGGACAAGCCCAGTGGTGGCAGCTGTGGCGTCTCCCAGCCGGATGGTTCATATATGGACAGACGCAATCCGGTTGTAGCAGCTTCCGCTTCACGTCCATAGGTTCTCATCCGTTCGCTGATCAGCTGACGCGCAGCCTTCTCCATCCGCAGCGTAGTTGCCAGCACTTCCTGTTCCAGTTCAATACCAACTCTCCGCTGCAGTTCACGTCCGCAGGCTGCAAAGTCGGCTTTGAGATCCGCAGATTCCTGATTCAGCTGTGCCGGGTTGAAGATTTCCGGTATCCATTCCAGTGTTTTGAGGCGTACACGTTGGCGTACATGGAACAGTAGCTCCCCGCTCTCCTCCTGTACCCTGCGATCAGGCTCCGTACGGGCAATACCACTGACAGCTTCGCGGGCCGTCTGCTGCTCTGTCATCAACTGCTGTCTGCGCTGCTGACGGTAGGCTTCGCCCTGTCTGGCAGCTTCTTCCCAGGATATGATCATATCCCGGATACGGCCGATCTCTTCCAGCGCTGCATGCACAGCCAGACCTGCCAATGTCTCATCAGCGAATGTATTAAAACTCTGCTGGAACCCCCGGAACCCTTCATCCTGTCCGTGCAGCGCACGGCGGCTCGACAGCGCATGAATATTCGGTTCACGAATGCCTGCCGTATTCAGTTCACGAACAATCCGTCCTACTACATCATTTTTCTCTTCTTCAGAGGAAGCCAGATCAGAGGCATTAACGATAAAGAACATATTGTCCAGTGCCAGACTGCCTTTGACGCGTCCAAGCTGTTCCAGCAGCTGACGATCACCTGCTGTAAACGCATGATTGTAATAGGTTACGAATACCAGTGCATCTGCAGATTTCATATATTCAAAAGTAACGCCGGTATGACGCGCATTAACCGAATCGGCGCCCGGTGTATCCACCAGTACCATTCCCTGACGAGTCAGATCACAATCATAATACAGGTCAATTCGGCGGACAAAGCAAGATTGCTGCTCTTCCGATACATAACCACGGAAAGCATCCATATCGACTTCGACCTGCTGACCAAGCCGATCCGCCATCTGTTCCCATCCTGCTGCCGCAGCCATAATAAAGTTGTAATGCGCACGTGCCGAAGGATGGATACGTGAAGGAGTCAATCCGGCAACCGCCTTGCGCCAATCCTGCTCCAACGAGCGATCGGGCAATCCAAGTAGACGCAGTGCTCCGCTGATATCTTCCTGCATTTCTTCCGCGTCTTTCAAAAAGACTACAGCTGTTCCATGAGCATGATGACTATCCGCTCCCATAATTTGGGTGATAGCTGCTGTCATTGGATGAGGAGAGACCGGCAGGACCGAGCCGCCAAGCAATGCATTGGCAAAAGAGGATTTGCCTGCACTGAACGCACCGAATAAGGCCAGTGTAAACTTGCCATCTTCCATAATCCCTGCACGGCGGCGCAATTCTTCCGCCTGGGACGCCATTCCCGGTAGTTCAGCAATCTTGCCGGCTGTACTGCGCAGGCGCTCTGCTGTACCCAGCAGACGCTGCTGGCGTGCCGAAGCTCCTTCCTGCTGTGCTGCCGAAGAAGGTGGAGCTGTATGCAATCCATTTCTATGGATAGCAGCCGAATCAGCATCTTTTCCAGTTGATTCGGCTGATGGCACATTCGCTGATAGCTGATTATCGTTATTATCCTGTTGATTGGTCACCGATTGCTCTGTGTCTCCTGCTTTGGCAGATGCAGGATTTAACGGATTATTGTAACTCACATGTTGTGTATCCGATGCTGTATTCTGCCCTGCCTGCACACCGGCTTCGATACGGGGCAGCCAGTCAGGCACTGTAGTCTCCCGCTTTGGCAGAATACTGCGCACTGATAGATCTTGCTGTTGCAGCTGCTGCTCCGCTTCCTGCTGACGGACAAGATCATCATAACGTGCTTGCAGCTGCTGTTTCTCAGCCTCTATATCGGCAGTCTGGCGTTCTACTTCCGGTTGCAGCTGTTCCAATAGACGATCTGCTGCTTCCAGTGCTGCACGGCGATACTTCGCAGCCGTCTGCTCCCGCAGTGCACGTGTATAATTGAGCACATACTCTCCCGATATCGCCATATCCTTGCCGGTACCTGCTTCGATATCAGCAACCGTAATCTCTGGAAGCGATGCGGTCAGAGCTGTCTCCTGTTCCTCGTTCCACAGTTCATGCTCCCGACTCCAACCGCGCAGCAGCCCTCGTACATGTACATCCAGGTTGGCAGCAACCTGCTCCTGATACGCCTGCAAAAAGGTCTGCCTGCGCTGTTCGCGTTCCTGCATCGTTTTTTCGCGGGAAGCAAACAGTCCTTTTTTGAAACCGGGACGCTCACCCTCCAGATAGAGCTGTGCAAGATCACGCAGCGCTGCCGGTGTCAGGTTCGCCTGCTCTACCAATCGGCCAATCTCCCAGCTCCATGTGTCACGCAGCTTTTTGAAGTTACCATTCAGCTCATCCTGTTGCTGCTGCAGCTGAGTGATCTTTCCGTTTAAGCTCGGAAGATCCTGCACCAATTCTTCTGAAAAAGAATCCTCCTCAGTCTCTTCTTCCACAGAATATTGTGTATCTTGATCGAGCTCCTGATCATCGGAGTCGTGGGACATCTGTTCATTCAGCCACTTGCTGTGCTCTTCTGCCAGCTCCCATGCAGCCTGAGACAGGCTGTAGCGCATCAGTGGCACATGATCTTCGAGCAGCTCGCCAATCACTTCACGAAGACGTTCCAGCCGACCATACGTATGCTCTGGAACCTGACGTGAGACATATAACACACCTGCCGGTTCAATGCCCCGTCTGGCAAAAGCCTGCTCTACCCCTTTGCGATATTCTGCAAAAGACAGCTCCTGATCTTCATGCTTGTCAATCTGGTTAACAATCAGATACAGTGGTTTGCCACGTTCATACAATGTGCGAGCAAACGAAAGATTCGTCTCGGACTGCACATGATTATAATCCATCACATAAAAGACCACATCGGCGCGATGCAGTGCTGAATAAGTAGCTGCTTCATGAGCAGCATCTGTGGAATCCACGCCAGGCGTATCCAGCAGTACTCCATGCTGTCCAAGCAGTGGAATCTGGTCCCATAATTCTACAGATTCGTAATCGCCACCGTTTTTACAATATTCGTCCAGCTTGTCCAGATCGATCTCCAGATCGTCGCCTGCATGTACATGAACGAGCGCACGCGGTTCTCCGCAGCGAATCGCAGCAATATTGGCTGTAGTCGGTACCGGACTGGTCGGCAGTACCTGCTTGCCGCACAGCCAGTTCATGAGACTGGATTTGCCTGCCGAGAAATGACCGCAAAAAGCCAGTACCAGTTCCTCCGAACGGTATTTCTGCTGCAAATCATGTGCTTTTTGGGCAGCTGCGTAATTGCCCTGTCGGTTTAGTTCCTGGGCGAGCTGCTCCAGAATAGGTTCAAATGAATCTTCTCTCTGCGTTGTAATCGCTTGCATCAGTATGTCCTCCGTCACTTTCTGATGATGGTCCAATCGTTGTGTTCTTTTTAATAGCCGGTACGGATCATTACGATCACTCCGGAGCATTATTTTAAAATTTATCCTTATCTGTATTGTAGCATTGTATAGGATGTATCGGAAACCAGCGATTCATTTTAAAGATCATCTATAGCGTTATAGCAAAAAAGCTTTTTATACATAGGTACCTGTACAGGACCTGCAGTATAAAAAGCTTTGGAGCTGTTCACACAAAAAAATATGGCCAAGCAGCCTTTCTGTGTAAACATCATGTATTGATTTTGTATTAAACTACGCTTGCTTCTGTTTCCGCAACCGGAACCAGAACTTCAAACAATTTGCCGTGCTGCAGAATTGTAATGCCTCTGCCTTTGTCTTTCATAACCACGACATCGCGTTTTTGTGCCATGCGCTCGAGGTAATGTTCCGGTACATCACCAGAATAGTTGACAGTAATGCCTTCAACTACTTTTTCTTCGTTTTCAACCAATTCTTCGGCAACGATCTGTTCGAAGATATCGGAGAATTGTTCAAAGTTATCAGTGTAGACGGAAATGCATTTCATAACGTTCGACCTCTTTTTATGTTGTAGTATTAGATTGCTTGTCCTTCGCTCTGGACACACGCGGCTTAGCCGGCTTGTCCTTGATGACAAGGGACGTTTTCATTCTTTTTTTGCCTTCACGGCAAATATCAAGCAATGGACAGATCTGACAGGCCGGGTTTTGCGCCTTGCAATGATACCTTCCGAAAAAAATAAATCGATGATGGGATAGCGTCCATTCTTCACGCGGTACCCGTTTCGTCAGTTTACGTTCAACTTCCAGTACATTGTCTTTCCAATTGGCAAGACCCAGTCGTTTGGATACCCGTTCTACATGTGTATCCACGGCAAAAGCAGGCACACCGAAAGCATTGGATACTACGACGTTGGCCGTTTTGCGGCCTACACCCGGCAGCTGTACGAGCAGATCGTGCTCACTCGGTACATCGCCGCCATACTGTTCGATCAGAATCCGGCATAAATTCTGGATATGCTTGGCTTTGCTGCGATACAACCCGATTCGCCGTATATCCTGTTCCAACTCTTCCAGCGGCACGTTCAGATAATCTTGCGGTGTACGGTATTTCTGAAATAAATCAACCGTTACCTTATTGACTGTTGCGTCTGTACACTGTGCAGAAAGCAGAACGGCAATCGTCAATTCAAAGGCATTACTATGATTAAGTTCGCAGTGGGCATCGGGAAACATGCCGGCAAGCGTGTCCAGAATATGTCTTACGGTAGCGGCATTCATTTTCATTCCTCCTGCAAAAAACCGCCTGTTCACGATATGGATCGTGATGCAGACGGTATCGTCTCACGGTACCTGATGATGGGATTGCTGGATTACGTGTCAGACTCTGTTGCTCCATCTTCAATGACAATACAATTCGTATCTTAACATGTTCTGACTGTAATTGCACTATACTTTACATGAAATTTCAGTAATTTTATTGTCATGGATTACAATCACTCAGACGCTAACAATATTACAGAAAATGGAATAAAAAAGAACCAGCCCTCCCTGCGGATGGGAGCGACTGGTTCGATTAGAACGAATTATTGTAGATTCATATTCTTCTGCTACAAAATGGATCAGGATACGCCCAGGTATTCTTTGATCCCTTTCACTACAGATGCAGCGATCTGATCCTGCTTGGCGGAATCCATCATTTTGGACTCTTCCGTTCTGTTGCTGATAAATCCAACTTCCAGCAGTACAGCCGGCATAGTGGTTTCGCGAATAACATGGAAGTTACCATATTGTACGCCACGATCTTTGAAGCCTGTAGCAGCTACAAAGTACTTGTGAATTGTCTGTGCCAGCTTTTTGCTGCTGCTGCGCTGATAGTACGTCTCTGTGCCTGAAGCTGCCGATGAACCGCTGCTGTTCGCATGAATGGATACAAATACATCCGCATTCAACTTCTCGGCTACTTTGACACGCTCCTTCAGTTCGAGGAAGGTATCATCCGAGCGTGTCAGAATGACATCAATATTCGGATCATCTTTGAGCAGTGCTTCTACTTTGAGAGCCAGTCCAAGGTTCAACCTTTTCTCGGTAGTTTGGGAGCCTACGGCACCCGGATCCTGGTCGCCGTGACCTGCATCGATTACCACTACCTTTTTACCGGAATTACCTACCGATGAACCCGGCTGGGTTGCACCTGTGCTGGAATCTGGCTGTTTGGTCGTACCATTGTCTGCTGTCAGATCCACAATCAGCAGTCCTTGTCCTTCGTTGAAGACTTCGTAATTTTTGGCTTTTTTCAGATCGATTACAATACGTACACTCGATGGGTCGGTACTATACTGAGAGTAGCGAACCTGAGAGACATTATCGTTGTTTGGTACAGCTAGCGTAGCAATCTGTCCTGCTTCGGCATTCTGTCCCTGTGCGAATCCGCCGCCAAAATCAGCATTTGGCAGATCAACGACGATCCGATTTGGTGAATCCATTTTGGATACTTTTGGCGTCACGCTCTTGTCCAGCGTCACCAGCAGGCGACTTTCACTGAAGCTGATGCCGTTCACCAGTGCAAGACCGTTTTCGGAAGTTGCATTGTCCGCGTCCGAAGTCGTTCCTCCGCCGGTGCTCGTGCCCGTCGATGTCAATGTGACAATTTTGTCGCTGTTGTTCCAGTGTACTCCGATACCCATCTGTTCACTTACCAGTCGGATCGGTACCATTGTTGTACCATTTTTGATTACCGGTGCGGTATTTAAGCTATACGTTTTGTTGTCTACAGAAGCTGCATTCTTGCCAATATACAACTGAATGGACTTGCCTTCTCCATCAATATTGACCTGACCGGCAGATTGATCCCATTTCACTTGATAACCAAGATTCTGGGAAATCACCCGAATCGGCACCATCACCGAACCTTTGACATTCTGCACTTCTTCCGGAATGCTGAGTTGTTGACCGTTCAGTACAACTTTCGTGTCTGTGGCAGCTTCGCCGATATGGGGAAAGGACCACATAAACACCAACAAAAAGACTAAAAAACCTAATTTCTTCATTCTTCACCCCTACCATTCCCGTTTTGATTACCGAACTACCCAGCACGGCTGTACCGGCAAATGTTATTACCAGACGACATATTAGACGCTTATGCTCTCCAAAAGTTGCGAGTGAATTTTCATTTCCGGATGCTTTTCTCGATTATCCCCTGTTCATTTTGGACGCAAGTGATCGAGATCGCAGAGCCTGCACCGTCTGCGCCGGATTGGCATTCACCAAAAAAAATACATAACTCTGTCGTAGCTAATATCGACAGAGTTATGCATTTTTGTAATAACTATTTGTAAAAACACAACTACAAATTACATCGGAGCATCTTGCTGACCTGGATACTCAGACAAACAGGTGTGCACCTCTGGATTGCTCATAAGCTGTAATCTCGGACTCATGCTGCAGCGTCAGACCAATATCGTCCAGTCCCTGCAGCAGGAACTGCCGGCGATGCTCGTCCAGATCAAAATTAATATGCAGTCCATACTCATCTGTGAGCTGCTTGTTCTCCAGATCCACATTGAGACGGTATCCTTCATGTTCAGCTGTACGTTCGAACAGATCCTGTACCTGCTCTTCGGAGAGCTTGATAGGAAGAATACCATTTTTGAAGCAGTTATTATAGAAGATATCTGCAAAAGATGGTGCAATTACACAGCGGAATCCATAATCCATAATCGCCCATGGCGCATGCTCACGGGAAGATCCACAGCCAAAATTGGCACGGGATACCAAAACAGAGGCTCCCTGGTAACGCGGTTTGTTCATATCAAAATTCTCATTCACATTACCTTCTTCATCCCAGCGCCATTCGTAGAACAGGAACTGGCCAAAGCCTGTCCGTTCAATCCGTTTCAAAAATTGCTTGGGAATAATGGCATCTGTATCTACATTGACCCGGTCCACCGGTGCGACAATACCGTTTAACTGTTTGAATGGTTCCATTGATATAGACTCCTCTCTAAATACCGTACATAAGTCTGCAGTTTTCTCTACCGTTATAAATGAAGCGAGACTGTGTGTATGAATTTTATATTGGGTTCACACGGCACGCTCGTAAGTCAATTAGTTCAATACCGGCTCGGATTTGAATTCCCAATCACGAACATCGGTAAAGCGACCGGTAATCGCTGCAGCGGCTGCCATTGCAGGAGATACCAGATGCGTACGTCCACCACGACCCTGACGCCCTTCAAAATTACGATTGGATGTAGATGCGCAGCGTTGTCCCGGCTTCAGTACATCCGGATTCATCGCGAGACACATACTGCATCCTGCTTCACGCCATTCAAATCCTGCTTCCTTGAAGATCACATCCAGTCCTTCTTTTTCTGCCTGGATTTTGACACGGCCGGAGCCCGGGACGACGATCGCTGTCAGGCGATCGGATACTTTGTAACCGCGAGCCACTTCAGCGGCAGCACGCAGATCTTCAATCCGTCCGTTTGTACAGGAACCGATAAATACATAATCAACCGGAATCTCGGACATTGGTGTACCTGGTGCGAGATCCATATATTCAAGCGCTTTTTCAGCGGCTCTGCGTTCATTTTCAGTTGTAAAATCAGCAGGATTTGGTACAGCCGACGTAATATCAGTTCCCATTCCCGGGCTTGTACCCCAGGTCACCTGTGGAATCAGGGCATCTACGTCAAATTCCAAGATCGTGTCATAAGATGCGCCTTCATCGGTAGTTAATTCCTTCCAGCGGGCAACTGCTTCGTCAAATGCTGCACCCTGCGGCACATACTGACGTCCGCGCAGATAAGAGAATGTCGTCTCATCCGGTGCAATCAATCCTGCACGTGCTCCGCCTTCAATAGACATGTTACATACAGTCATACGCTCTTCCATGGACAGTTCACGAATTGCCTCGCCTGTATATTCGATAACATACCCTGTCGCAAAGTCTGTTCCGTATTTGGCAATCACACCGAGGATCATATCCTTGGCGGTTACACCAGGCTTGCGTGAACCCACAAAGCGGATTTCCATCGTTTTGGAGGTGGATTGCTGTAGACACTGGGTAGCCAGTACATGCTCTACTTCACTCGTACCGATACCGAATGCCAGAGCGCCAAATGCACCATGAGTCGATGTATGGCTGTCTCCGCAAACAATTGTTTTACCCGGATGGGTCAGACCGAGTTCAGGTCCCATAACGTGAACTACGCCCTGGTCGATTGTATCCAGATCGAACAGCTTCACACCAAAGTCACGACAATTCTGAGTCAGTGTATCAATCTGCTGCTTGGAGATCGGATCGGTAATATTGTAACGGTCAAAGGTTGGCACATTGTGATCCATCGTAGCGAAAGTAAGTTCCGGGCGACGAACTTGACGGTTGCTCAGACGCAGTCCTTCAAATGCCTGTGGAGAAGTTACTTCGTGAACGAGATGCAGGTCGATGTACAATACGCTTGGCTTGCCTTCTTCCTGATGAATTACGTGGTTATCCCAGATTTTCTCATACAATGTCTTTTTGCTCATTATTCTCACCCCATCATGGATTGTAATCCCAAGCAGCTGCATTTTCGGTGGGATAGCGTCAACCCGCCTCCCGTATAGATCGGACCTGAAAATGCACTGCTGCTTTTACTGCTAAATAATTGTCTTTCCACTTTTTCAAATTTGAAATTTGTGGAAATTATGGTTAGTTACTTTATCGGCTGTCTGTATCGTTTCAACAGGCTTTTTTATAATGATTACAATATAACATTGTGTGTGCGATAGGTCTAAGATATTATATCTATAGAAGTTATAGGTTTATCTTATAAGAGAATGTGAACTAAAGGGGACGTATTATGGAACTCAGACAATTACAATATGCACTGCAAATTGCTGCAGAGCGCAATTTTTCACGGGCAGCAGAGAAGCTACATATCGCGCAGCCTTCACTCAGTCAGCAGCTATCCAAACTGGAAAAAGAACTTGGAGTGCTGCTGTTTCAGCGTAATACAAGTACAGTAGAGCTCACGCATGCCGGGTCCAGCTTTGTAGAGCATGCCCAGAAAATTATCGATTCCGTCGAACAGCTGCGCAAGGAAATGGCCGACATTTCCCAGCTACAGAGCGGACGGGTTATTGTAGGCAGTATGCAAATTACCGGTTCCCATCTGCTGCCGCATGTACTACCTGCTTTTCGCGCAGCCTATCCGCAGATCGATGTCGTTCTGCTGGAAGATACATCACTCAATCTGGAGAAGCTGACAGCCAGCGGCCAGACCGATCTCAGTCTGCTCGCTCTGCCGCTGACCGAATCTTCACTTACCTACGAGCCAGTGGCAGAAGAATTAATTGATCTTGCTGTTCCTCCTACTCATCCGCTCGCCCAGCGTTTTCTGGCAGGTGATCATACACCGGTCAAGTTATCCGAGCTGAAGGATGAAGCGTTTATTGTATTGAAAAAAGGCCAGGGATTCCGCAAAATCGTGTTCGATGTATGTGGAGAAGCAGGATTTGAGCCGCAGGTGGTATTTGAAAGTAATAATATTGAGACGATCCAGTCTCTGGTTGCTACAGGCATGGGCGTTACATTTGTGCCGCATTACATCGCCCGGGCACGCCGCGGGGAATTCCTGCCCGTCTATCTTCCCCTGGCAGAGCCTATTCCAAGCCGCACACTTGTGATCGCCCGGCGCAAAGGACGCTACCTGTCCAAAGCAGCAGAAGCTTTTATTGAGACATTCAAGGAAACAATGGCCAATGTAGTCAACCAGGAACAAATCTAATTTGTATAAGCAAGGAAATCCAGACAGTAAAGCACATCCTGCCAAGACAGATGTATTTATTTCCTTTTCTATTTTCTATAATCATGTTCTCAACCTATAAACATCGATTCTTAACCAGATAGGATATGATTATATCTTTAAATATGTATATTTGTTAGTTGATTATTAAAAGTAATTATTGTAGGATAAAATCATACGTTTGGTGACTGACCGTCTGTCAGAAAACAGGTGCATTCATTACAGGCATATATCCATCTGTAGACAAAACAGCAAACAATCATATGGAGGTTTTATAAATGAAAATCGATATCTGGTCTGACTATCAATGTCCTTTCTGTTATATCGGCAAAACAAGACTACAAAATGCTTTGGCGCAATTTCCACATGCCGACGAAGTAACCGTCAACTATAAAAGCTTTGAACTTGATCCTTCAGCAGAACGTGATATTCCATTGAATATTTACGAAAGTCTGGCCAAAAAATACGGCACAACAATTGAACAGGCGCGCGAGATGAATGTGAATGTAGGTAACCAGGCCGCCCAGGAAGGACTCGACTTCCAATTTGACAGCATGATCCTGACTAATAGCTTTGATGCACACCGTCTTATGCAGTATGCGGCCGATCAGGGCAAAGCCGAAGAAATGAATGAAGCGCTGTTCCGTGCCTACTTTACCGAGTCACGTCATATTGGTGATCATGCCACACTGATTGATATCGCTGAAAGTGTCGGACTGGATCGGCAGCAGACAACTGCTGTACTGGAGAGTGAACAGTATGGGGAGCTGGTACGCCGTCAGGAACATCTCGGTAGTCAGTTGGGAATTACCGGCGTACCTTTCTTTGTTATCAATGATAAATATGCTGTATCCGGTGCACAACCGACCGAAATGTTCAGCAAAGCACTGAATGATATCTGGAAAGAAGACCATCCACTGCAGATGCTTGGGGATTCGGCTGATGGCGATATGTGTGTAGACGGTTCCTGCGTGGTACCGGAAGAGCAGAAATAATAGCGGATTATTATTCTCCAAAAATCCTTTTATAACGAATATTGTCATACCATAGTTGATCTTGGCAGCGCATCGCTTATAATTTCACTTTCAACTGTATATCCAAAACCGCCTTTTCATTGAGAAAGGCGGTTTTTTTGATGTGAATGTTGTGGGTAGTTCGTACTCATGGACAAATCAGCTTCTTTCATTAAGCATGCTAAAGATGACTTTAGGTCCGAAGTGTTCATTTTTATCATAAAAAAAGCGGGACAAGGCGTCACTATGACGTTGTTCCGCTTTTGGATATATCTAATTACCCGTGTATATTACTTGATAGCACTTTTAGCGGATTTTTGCCGCATACCATGCAGCTGCCGCTTGCACTTCAGTAGCGGTCAGCTGGTGACCACTATTTTCCCAGTGCATCTGTACATCGGCTCCAGCGTCTGCCAGCAATGTTCCCAGCTCTTCGCTTTCAGCGCGCGGAATAATAGGATCATTGGTACCGGAACCCATAAATACGGGAATACCTGCCAGCTCCGGGAGCTCAATACTGCGTAGTGGAACCATCGCATGATGCAAAATAGCTCCCTGGAGTGATTGTGCGTCATGGAATAGCAGACTGGCTGCAATATTCGCACCATTGGAATAACCGACTGCAATTATTTTGCGGCGATCAAATCCATATTCCTCTGCTGCTGCATCCAAAAAAGCATTCAGCTCATGTGTACGGGCAATCAGATCCGGTTCGTCAAAAACACCTTCCGCCAATCGACGGAAAAAGCGCGGCATACCATTCTCCGACACATTGCCTCTAACGCCAAGCACTGAAGCTTCCGGCGCCAGCATTTCCGCTAGAGGCAGTAGATCATTCTCGTTACCACCCGTACCGTGAAGAAGCAGCAGCACCGGCAGATCGGGATTGATTCCCTTTTTGAATATATGCTTCATGGTTAGTGTCATCTTATTTCCCCTCCACTTTGCGTACTTGAATAGGCAGCAGATTGCTTTGGATCAATTCACGCTGTGGTTCATACCATTCCGGCAGCATCAATTTACTACCCATTTGTTCAGCGGTCTCATCATTGGCAAATCCAGGAGGATCAGTCGCAATCTCGAACAGTATGCCTCCATCTTCACGGAAATACACAGCATGGAAATATTGACGGTCGATAACCGGTGTAGGCTGGAATCCGGCTGCTTCGACCTGTTCACGCCACTGCTCATGCTCTGCAAAATCGGCTGCACGCCAGGCAATATGGTGAACCGTTCCCGCTCCACCGATTCCGCGCGGCAGATCACGGGAATTTACATCAATGATATTACCGATATCGCCGTCAGCTTTGAAGCGTACATAGCCGTCTTCTTCACCAATCCGGGTCAGGCCGAGTACATGCTCGATCGTATGCAGCGTACGTTCTGGACGTCCACTGAACAGTACACCACCGCCAAAGCCTTTGATCGCCTGGGCGGAAGTAATTCCATCCCATTCCCAGGTGCTGGCAGCTCCTTCTTTACGCTCTGCCAGTTCAATACGCAGTCCATCATAATCTGTAAAACGAAGCAGCTGCTCACCGAAGCGCTCTGCTTTTTCTACATGAATATTTAAGCGGTTCAGACGTTCTTCCCAGAAAGGAAGTGCACCCGGAGGTACAGCGAATACGGTAATTCCGAGCTGTCCCGCACCGATTACTCCTTTACGCGAACCTGGTTGAGGGAAAAAGGTAACGATAGTCCCCGGGCTTCCGCCTTCATTACCAAAGTACAAGTGATAAACTTCGGGAGCATCAAAATTGATAGTTTGTTTTACCATGCGAAGTCCGAGAATACCTGCATAAAAATCTACATTGCGCTGTGGATCAGTAACAAAAGAAGTAATGTGGTGAATTCCTGCTGTACGAAGTGTCATTATTTCCAGCTCCTTTTTCATTATCAATTGGATTTTTAATATTTTTTTGTTTTTTTTATAGTAATTCATAGATGTACTGGTCAGTTAGAAATCATCGACTTTTAAATATCTTAATTTATAGATAATTTCTATATCTTTATTATATCCACTCTGTTCGAGAATGAAAGGGGGTAAAGCAAAACAGTTTTTAAATCACAACTAACTAACTTTTAGTAAGTAATGAAGATCGTTTTGTTTTTGTTTTTGTTTATTATACGTTTGTCTCATGCAAATGAGTCGTTGATGCAAAAGAAAGCAGCTTATACTCTCCGTGGTCATAAGTCAGTTCAGTGATCGAACATTCCAGGATCAGCGTACTCTGAACTGCAATAAATGCGGGATGCCATTGTGCAAGCTGGGATTCCGGTATGGCACCAACCAGCCAATCTGTAATCAATCCGCCATGTGTGACAATAATGATCGTACTGTCTACCGGATATTGTGCTGCCAATTCGGATAATACAGAATCCAGTCTCTGTGCTGCTTGGGCAGCCGAGTCTCCTACTGGAGGTACGTAGTGACGATCCGCTGTACACCGTTCCCACATGTCCACAAATTGTTCGAAGGTCTGACCTGGCAGATCTCCCCAATTGGCCCGCTCTCTCAGACGAGAGTCTTGTTGCAAAGGACACTGAACTGCAGCAGCGATATATGTAGCGGTCTCTTGGGCCCGGCGCAGCGGACTCGCTATCACGGCAGCGATCGGATACTGCTGCACATAATCAGCAGTGAGCTGTGCCTGCCTTTTCCCTTTACTCGTGATTCCAACATCGCCTGCCGCCTTCTCTTTCAGTGCGTGCCGGATCAACAAAAACGTTGTACTCATTTACTCGCCTCCCTGTGGATGGATATGAAAACATGGATTGGCACAAAATATGTAAGCGTTATCTTTCTTTGCTTAAAATAACCGTCCATTCCTAAGTGATGTATAGCGAATGAACGGTTATTTTCTTGCCAATAATAGGATTGACTTCTTCCATTATATATAGACTGCTCGCCTATACAGGATTATTACTTCTCTTCGTGCCGATACAGCTCCGGACGACGGTCGGTAAATACCGGGATTCTGCCACGTACTTCTTCCGATAGATCCAGATCGATCGTTGCTGTCAGAATACCTTCTTCTTCATTACTCTCGGCTACAATCTCTCCCCACGGATCAATAACCATCGAATGACCAAAGAAATGGCTTTTCTCGTCTTGTCCTACCCGGTTGCAGGCAATCACATACATCTGATTCTCGATCGCACGGGCTGTGAGCAGCGTACGCCAGTGATTCATGCGGGGATGCGGCCACTCTGCCGGTACGAACCAGACTTTGGCGCCAGCGAGTGCCAGTGCACGGGCAAGCTCGGGAAAACGGATATCATAACAGATCGAGGCGGCTGCCGTAATATCACCGAGTGGAAATAATGCCGTTTCTTCACCGGGTTGCATGAACTTTTCTTCATTCATTAATTTAAATAAATGGATCTTGTCATAGCGGGCTGTACGTTCCCCGTCCGGTCCAAACACATACAGCGTATTATAAAATCCCGACTGCCGCTGTTCCGAGATCGAGCCTCCAACCAGCGTAATTCGATAATGCCGGGCAGTCTCGCTCATCCAGAATGTATATGGTCCATTCTCCGGTTCTGCCAATCCATCCAGCCGATCCAGTGCATAACCTGTATTCCACATCTCTGGCAGTACAATGACGTCTGGTCTTGGATGAGCTTCCATCGCTTTAGTAATCCATTCTTCGGCACGCTGCAGATTCACTTCAGGGTTACCCAGTTCAATATCCATCTGGATCAGACTAATATGTAGTGCACGCATGGTCATTCATCTTCTCTCCTTACTATTCAATTCCGGGGCATACTGCGATGCCATCCAGCTTGCCTCCATCATATCCTTAGTATTCCGGTAAAATCAATGCCCCGCCTATTGTTTGCATAAAATACATCTATACTCATCGGATAAATCGTGATAGATTAGGAAGACTATGTAGATTTTACCCAAAATGAACCTACCGGAGTGATGAATACGATGCAAAATAACAACAACGGAACAGGCTCTGCTTTTGCTATCCAGCCTGCCGGTGTCATGAATCAGCTGCCCGAGCAGTTTTTTGCCAAACTCGTTCAGGATGTCAATCGGCAGGTCGCTGCCGGACATGATGTAATCAATCTTGGACAGGGTAATCCCGACCAACCTACTCCGCCACATATCGTCGAGGAATTACGCGAAGCGGCAGGTAATCCGCAGTATCACAAATATTCTCCATTTTCCGGCTATGCTTTTCTCAAAGAAGCAGCTGCCCAGCGCTATAAGGAAGATTACAATGTAGATCTGGATCCGGAGACAGAAGTAGCCATATTGTTTGGAGGCAAAACCGGACTGATTGAGATCAGCCAGATTATGCTGGAATCCGGTGATATCTGCCTCGTCCCTGATCCAGGTTATCCGGACTACTGGTCTGGTGTAGCGCTATCCGGTGCGGAGATGGCTTTTATGCCGCTGACCGAGGATCATGCCTATCTGCCGGACTACAGTGCAATACCTCCCGAGGTTCTGGAACGTGCCAAGCTGATGTTTCTCAATTATCCGAATAATCCTACCTCCGCAACGGCTCCGTACTCTTTTTATGAAGAAACTGTACAATTTGCCAAGGAAAATCAGATTGTGGTCGCCAGCGATTTTGCCTATGGTGCTATTGGATTTGACGGTGAACAGCCGGTTAGCTTCCTTCAGGTACCCGGTGCCAAGGAAGTGGGCGTCGAATTCTATACGCTTTCCAAAACCTATAATATGGCCGGCTGGCGTGTCGCTTTTGCTCTGGGTAACAAGGAAATTATCCGCCTGATCAATCTGATGCAGGATCATGTCTACGTCAGTCTGTTTGGCGGTATCCAGGCGGCAGCTGCCCGTGCGCTCACAGATGATCAGCAGTGTGTCAAAGATCTGGTAGCCATGTATGAGTCCCGGCGTAATGCATTTTTTGAAGAATTGGAGCAGATCGGCTGGAAAGCGGAAGCTCCCAAAGGCTCCTTCTTCTGCTGGCTTCCCGTACCGGAGGGTATGGGCTCCAGAGAATTTGCTACCCTGCTGCTGGAAAAGGCACATGTGGCTGTTGCACCGGGAATCGGTTTTGGTACGAACGGAGAAGGCTATGTACGTATTGGACTGCTCACTTCGGAAGAACGCTTGCGTGAAGCCGTTCGCCGAATCGGTAAACTGAACCTGTTCTAAGACCGGGAATGGATCTGATTCTCTGAATAGATCTTATTATACAGAGCAGTCCACAGATTCTTTTGCAACGTGATACTTTAATTAAAAGTACCACCCTTTTGCAGATCAGTATTGTATTTTTTGTCAGTAATGTATTTTTTACTGGAAGCAGGCAATGCGGTGCTTGGCAAAAGTAACGTAACGTGCTATTCTAATGTGCAATACCAGCAATGATAACATTATGAATGCCGGACAGAACTACTTTTACAGAAGTTATACTTCTATATAGGCAGCAGCTGTCCTGACAATAGGATGAATAATTGCAATGACGGGAATAGTAAGCAACCCCGCGGCGTGTATAGAGAGTGAATCCCACCGGCTGAAAGGATTCACCGCCAGCCTTTGCCGAACCTGCCCCCGAGCTTTTAGCGCCCAAACGCTGAACGGTTTCCCACCGTTATAAGGGAATGGAGCCGGACAGAAGCATTTTCTGTCAACAAAGGTGGTACCGCGGAAGTACAGACTTTCGTCCTTTTGTATCAATCGATACAGGGGATGAAGGTCTTTTTTTGTATGAATCAAAGGAGTGAATGATTAATGGTACAACAGCGTATTGTCGTCAAAATCGGCAGCAGCTCGCTGACAGGTCCCCAGGGTGGACTGAATCATGAAGCCGTCCAATTTTTTGCAGCGGAAATTGCTGCTCTGCAGCAGGCTGGATATTCGGTCCTGCTGGTAACCTCAGGAGCGGTAGCAGCAGGCTTCCGGGAAATCGGATACACTAATCGTCCAAGGCTGCTGCATGAAAAACAGGCTGCCGCCTCGGTCGGTCAGGCACTGCTGATGCGTGATTATCAAGAGGCTTTTGGCAAACACGGGATTGTCAGTGCTCAGATCCTGCTGACACGGAGTGACTTCAACCACCGCAAGCGGGCAGCGAATGCCAGTATGACGATCGAGGAGCTGCTTAAGCAGGGAGTAATTCCGATTATTAACGAGAATGATACCGTGTCTGTAGACGAGCTCAAATTTGGTGATAATGATACTTTATCTGCACTTGTTGCCAACCTGGCCAAAGCAGCCAATCTGCTGATTCTGACCGATATGGATGGCCTGTATACAGCCGATCCGCGCAAAGAGCCATCTGCGGTACGTTACGAACAGATTGATGAGATTACCGATGAAATCTATGCGATGGCTGGTGGAGCCGGTTCGGCAGTAGGTACAGGCGGTATGCGCTCCAAGGTTGATGCTGCCAAGATTGCAACCCGTGGTGGTGTACCGGTATTCGTCGGTCAGGTGCGCGAGGTTGGCGATCTGATGAACGCTGCCAATGGAACCGGTAAAGGAACCTATTTTACAACGCATACCTCTTCCCTGCCGATGAAAAAACAGTGGCTTGGCTTCCTCTCTATCCCGCTCGGTACATTAATCGTCGATCAGGGCGCAGAAAAGGCAATGCTGCATCAGGGACGCAGTCTGCTGCCTGTCGGTATTCGTCAGGTCGAAGGACAATTTCATATCGGCGATGTAGTCGAAGTGCAGAATCTGCAAAAAGAAGTACTCGGACGCGGCATTGTTAATTATGATCATGACCAGCTGCAGCAGATCGCCGGTCTGCCCAGCACCGAGATTGCTGCCAAACTGGGGATGGAAGATATTCAGCATCTGGAAGCCATTCACCGGGATGAATGGATTACACTATAGGTACAAATTATAAATGGCATAATTAACATATACTGCTCCAATACCAGAAATTTCACAATTTGATATTAATCATAAAATGAATTAAAACCCATATCCAGGAGGGATTCCCATGAGTGAAGTAGTTACCAAAGCTACACTGGCCCATCAGGCGGCCGGCGCGCTGGCCAATCTGAGCACAACTGCCAAAAATGAAGCACTGATGCTTATGGCTGAAGCGCTTGTCCATCAAGCAGATTCTATTATTACGGCGAATGATGAAGATATTGAACGAGGACGCCGGGAAGGTACGTCCGAGTCCATGCTGGACCGTCTGCGTCTGGACTATACGCGTATTGAGGCGATTGCCTCTGCACTCCGTCAGATTGCCGATCTGGACGATCCTGTTGGTACCCTGCTGGATACGATCGAGCGTCCGAACGGCTTGATTATCGAGAAAATTCGTGTTCCGCTCGGCGTGATCGGTATTATCTATGAAGCCCGTCCCAATGTGACTGTGGATGCAGCCGGATTATCGCTAAAAACAGGTAATGCTGTGGTGCTGCGTGGTGGTTCGGCAGCATTGTCTTCCAACCGCAGGATTGTTGAAGTACTGCATGAAGCACTGGAACGTTCTGCCATGCCAAAAGAAGCACTGCAGTTAATCGAGGATGCAGACCGCGCTTCGGTCAATGAACTGATGAAGTTAAATGGTCTGATCGATGTTATTATCCCGCGGGGCGGCAGCTCCCTGATTCAGAATGTCGTGCAGAATTCAACCGTACCTGTGATTGAGACAGGTGCCGGAATCTGTCATACCTTCATCGATGCTTCTGCAGATGCCGGTATGGCCCGTGATATTGTACTCAATGCCAAAGTACAGCGTCCTTCAGTCTGCAACTCGATGGAGACATTGCTCGTTCATACTGGTTATGATCAGGAAGCCTTTTTACAGCTGGCGGATGCACTGCGTCAGCATCAAGTAGAGATTCGCGGCTGCGCGCATACCCGAGAGTTGCTGCCTTGGGCAGAGAGTGCTACAGAGCAGGATTATGCTACCGAGTATAATGACTATATTTTGAATATTAAATTCGTAAATAATCTGGATGAAGCACTTCAGCATATTGCAACTTACGGCACCAAGCATTCCGAATGCATTGTTACACATGATGAAAAAAATGCAGCCCGCTTTATGCAGGAAGTCGATGCAGCAGCTGTATATCATAATGCCTCTACCCGTTTTACCGACGGATTCGAATTTGGATTCGGGGCAGAGATTGGCATCAGCACACAAAAGCTGCATGCACGCGGTCCAATGGGACTGCCTGCCCTCACTTCCACCAAATACCGCATCTACGGCAACGGCCAGATTCGTCAGTAAGCAGTCTATCTGCTGCTCCTGCATCCAAGCAGTGAGCAGCTTCTTAATAAGAAGTCGTAAACGATGAATCCTGCTATTCATGAGAAATTATTTCCAACTGAAAATATCATTTTATTCTCAAGCTTCATTTCACACTACAGATCATTAAGCTCGATCCACGATTTCGGTCAACTTTTAACTATGTAATAACAGTCGTTCGAATCTGTCATTTCAAAATTACGATATACTTGCTTACTCTAATGCAAGCCAACCTTCCATGAAGGTTTTAACAGAAAGGATGAATGTATGATGAGTCACTCTACACAGCAGCACACACTTATTGAGGAACCAATATGTTTTTATGGAGCAGGTTCGATGGCGGAAGCCATTTTGCGAGGATTGGTCCATCGCTCGGTTGTTGTACCGGGACAGGTGACCATGCTGAATCGCGGCAACCAGGAACGCCTCAATTATCTGATTCAGCGCTATGGAGTATCCATTATCGCTCATGAATCGGAACGCGAAAATGTACTTCGCACTTCCAAAGTCATCATTCTGGCAATGAAACCGGCAGATGCTGCCCAAGCATT
Organism: Paenibacillus dauci; assembly: GCF_000971985.1. Classification (GTDB taxonomy): domain Bacteria; phylum Bacillota; class Bacilli; order Paenibacillales; family Paenibacillaceae; genus Saccharibacillus; species Saccharibacillus dauci. Next base: position 760,260 of record NZ_LAQQ01000001.1, read on the forward strand.
ACGCCACCTGGGCCCTCTGCTCAGTCCCGATCAGCTGCTCGTATCCGTTATCGCAGGTCTATCTGTAGAAAGTATTCAACATCTGCTCGGACAGCGTCAGCCTGTTGCCCGTACCATGCCGAATACATCCAGTACGATCGGTCTGGGAGCGACCGGGATTGTCTTCTCGGATGAAGTGTCTGCCGATCAGAGACGACTGGTACGCTACCTGTTCGAAGCCGTAGGTACAGTGACCGAAATTGAGGAAAATCAGATGGAAACGCTGACCGGGATTTCCGGAAGTGGTCCCGCTTATATATACTATATGATGGAAGCAATGATCGAAGCAGGTATTCAAGGCGGACTGTCGATGGAGCAAGCACGCGAGTTGACGATACAGACAGCTATCGGTGCCGCTCATATGGTACAGCAAACCGGTGAAGATCCTGCTGATCTGCGCGCCAAAGTGACATCTCCCAATGGAGCTACTGCAGCCGCTGTGAAGGTATTTGAAGAAGAACATATGAAAGATACCATTATCCGTGCGATTGAACGCTGTACAGAGCGCTCCCGCGAGATGGGAGCCGTATTAAAGGAGGAAAATTCATGAGTTACTGTATCGCTTCTTACCGCATTCATGATGACAAAGCGGATTTCCACAAAAAAGCCCAGTCAATTGCAGTCGGAATGACTGTAGGCAGCTGGACCGAACTTCCTGCTGCCAAGCAGGAGTCTATGAAAAAACACCTTGGTGAAGTTATTTCGGTAGAAGTTCATGAGCCTGAAGGCGGCGAGCGTTATGCCAATGTACGTATTGCTTATCCGGATGCCAATTTCAGCAGCGACATTCCTGCCCTGCTGGTAACCGTTTTTGGCAAAATCTCTATGGATGGACGCATTAAATTAACTCATCTGGAATTCTCCGAATCCTTCCTGAGCCATTTCAAAGGGCCCAAATTCGGTATTCACGGTGTTCGGCAGCTGCTTGGTGTACCGGAACGTCCACTGCTGATGAGTATTTTCAAATCGGTCATCGGGCATGACCTCGATGAACTGACCCGCCAATTCAGTGCACAGGCACTGGGAGGCGTTGATCTGATCAAAGATGACGAAATTCTGTTCGAGAACGAACTGACACCGATTGAGAAACGTGTAGCAGCCTGCCGCCAAGCTGCAGAAGCTGCCCAGGCAGAAACAGGCAAAAAAATGCTGTATGCTGCCAATCTGACCGGCCATACTTTCCAATTAAAAGAGCAGGCCAAAAAAGCAATTGATGCCGGTGCCAGCGCTCTGCTGCTCAATGTACTGTCCTATGGCTATGATGTATTATCCGAACTGAGTGCCGATCCGGACATTTCGATTCCGATTATGGCGCATCCTGCCCTGGCAGGCGCATATTATCCTTCGCCCTATTACGGCATTTCCGCCTCTGTACTGCTGGGTCAGCTCATGCGTCTGGCAGGCGCAGATCTGGTACTGTTCCCTTCTCCATACGGTTCGGTCACCATGCCGCGTGAAGAAAATATGGCGATCCGCGAACAACTGATCACTGGCAGCCTGCCGTACAAGCAAAGCTTCCCGGTTCCATCTGCAGGCATTCATCCAGGGCTCGTACCTTTGATTCTCAAGGATTTTGGTACAGATGTTATTATCAATGCAGGTGGTGGCATCCACGGACACCCAGGCGGCGCCAGCGCAGGCGGAAGAGCTTTCCAGCAGGCGATTGATGCTGCACTGTCCGGTGTCTCATTGGCAGATTACGCTGTTCAGGGACATCAGGAACTTGCCCAGGCGATTGAGATCTGGGGTGGAGAACGATGACATCCAAACAACCGGTTATTTTTTGCGATTTCGACGGTACAATTACCAATACTGATAATATTGTTGCCATTATGAAGCATTTCTCTCCTCCAGGTTATGAAGAGATCATGCATGAGGTTGTCGCCCAGAAACGCTCCATACGCGATGGAGTAAGTGCAATGTTCGCTCTGATGCCTTCATCGAGCAAAGCGGAGATTATCGAGTTTGTTATGACACATGCCGGTATCCGCGAAGGGTATCGAGAATTTCTGAATCTGGTTCGAGAGCATCAGATTCCTTATTATGTTACTAGCGGAGGGATTGATTTCTTCCTCAAGCCGCTGCTGGAACCATTCGGCATTCCGGAAGACCATATCTTCTGCAATAGCGCGGATTTCTCCGGCGAATATATCGAAATATTGTGGCCGCATCCGTGTGATGAACATTGCGAGAATGATTGCGGCATGTGCAAAACGACGGTTATGCGCGAGTTTCCTCCAGAACAGTATGAACGCATCCTCATTGGCGATAGCCTGACTGACTTTGAAGGTGCTCGTATAGCTGATCTGGTCTACTCCCGCTCCGTATTAACAGAGAAGTGCAAGGAGCTGGGTGTCTCGCACGTTCCTTTCCATACTTTCCATGATATTATTAATGATTTTCGTCAACGAATAGGAGCGATTCATTCATGAGCTTTGTTAATATACCTCTTGAGCAAAAACAGGCTGTCTTGCAGGAGCTGAGCAGCATTAAAGAGCAGTTTGCAGCACGTCACTGGTTTCCGGGTACAAGCGGCAATCTGTCCCTGCGTATAGGTGACTATGCTTCGGATAATTTCCATTTTGCTATTACAGCCAGCGGCAAAGATAAATCGGTTAGCACGCCTTCCGACTTTTTGTTTGTGGATCAGGCGGGTCGTCCATGCGAGACTACCGATCTAAAACCAAGCGCAGAGACCCTGATTCATTGCGAAATTTATCGTGAGACGGGCTGTGGGGCTGTATTCCATGTGCATACTGTGTTCAACAATCTGGTAAGTGAATACTTTGGCGAGGACGGCGCTGTGCCTATTCAGGGATTGGAATTGATCAAGGCTTTTAATATCTGGGAAGAAAATGCAGCAATTACGATTCCGGTACTGCCCAACTATGCGGAGATTCCCCGCATTGCCGAACTGGTGTCGGGCGTATTGAACCCTGCTATTCCAGGTATTCTACTGCGTGGTCATGGCATTTACGCCTGGGGTAAAAATGCATTCGAAGCCAAACGGCATTTAGAAGCTTTTGAATTTATTTTTGAATATATTTATCGTGATCTACTGCTTCGCAAATCATAAACAGTCCTTTTTCTATATAAAACCGAACGAAATAAATCATATTATGTTATTTTGTTCGGTTTTCAAACAATGAAAGCGTACAAAAAAGCTGACATTCACTGGAATGTCAGCTTTTATTGTATAAAAACCTATTTTTATTATTGCCCTTTGCAACAAATACCCGTATACTGAATTAAATTATAAAAACAGACATACAGTATCAAGTTGATTCTGCATATCTGAGATTGCATGTTACATAAAATAAGTTTGAGAGCAGGAACCCATTTGTGGCAGCAAATGAGCTCCATTTATGCTCTATTCATCCCTCTGCTCTTGGCCGATCAGTGGATAATTCTTATTTTTGTGGAACAGTCAGTTGGTAACCAGCAGGCAGCAGGTTGTTGGCAGCAACCAGTTGGTCTACAGTGATACCGTATTGAGCAGCGATTTCAGTCAGGCTGGCACCTTGTGGAACTACAACAACGATATCTTGTTTAGCATCTGTTTTAGTTGGAGCAGTTGTCTCAGTTGGGGCAGCTGCTTCTTCTTTTGTAGTTGTATCTTCTTTAGTACCAAACAGTGCGTTGAATTGTGCTTCTTGTGCAGCCAGGAAAGCCGCGTTGTCAGAGATTGCTTCTGCTCTGTCTTTGATTTTATCATGATTGGATTTGTTTTCAGCTGCGAAAGCGTGAGTTCCTCCAACTGCAACAGTTCCCAGACCTGCTGCTACTACTGTGGACAATAATACTTTTTGAATTTTTGCGTTCATGGTTTTAACTCTCCTCGAATTATGTTTTTTTACATCGTTATTTAAGTAAAATCCTGTTACCGATTCTACTGCTTATTTTGCTTCGTACTCTGGTATGATGAAATGCGCTGATGAATAAATATAAACTCCTACACACATTTTTCAAACAACCGGTACTTGTTTATTAAGGGCAAAAGTTACTTTACTCCTATTTCAAATAAATTGCAAGCCTAATGAAATCAACATGGATATGATTTTGTAAAATTAAATTCAATTATGACTATATACTAACCTAATTATTGTAACGCTTACATTTTACATAATTTTTACAATTCTTTTTTTTGAATGCATATTGTTTCATTTTTCGTTTACAATTCTCTTCACGTCACTTGTTGTTCACATTTTGTACGATATTTACGAATATGTTAGCTATTTTGACAATTTTTCTGCTTCTTTTATTATCATTTGCTTACTAATTGAATCAATAATTTTATACTTATTCTTATAGAACTTTACTTTATACTTATATAGATATCCTAAATAACTTGCTATATATGGGTTTGTTATTGAAAATCGATGTTATTTTTCAGTGAAATTCTGAATTTTCATGAATATAAATAATTTTCATCTCTATTTATTATGTTAGATAAAATGACATTATCATTTTTTTATTGGAGTATTCATCTGTATATATTCTGTTAATGTATATCAATGTAATAATTATCCATTATTTTTCATCTTACCACATGAGCATAAATAATCTCAATTTTGAATATTTATTCATCTTAATGAAAATGTATAAGTAGAACTATAAAAGTTAATTAATGGAAATAAATACAAGGAAATAAATATAGAAAAAATTTTTTTTTCGCTCTCTGTTTTTAGGGATTTTAATGCGTTTTTTGCCTTTATCTCTCGTTTGATTCCTGCCTATCTCTTCTATTTTTTTGTTCACTTCCTGCTTATTTGTATATCGTGCATATTTCAATTTGTTCTTTTATCCTCTCATTATCACTATAGCAATCTCCCTCATTATTTATTTGAATCTTGTCTATTTGATCCTTCTACTGACTTTATAAATAATATTTGGTGATGAGCATTTAAATCCTTATTATGTGATCCCAGACTGTTCTCTATATATCAAAAAAGCTGCTTTCAGTAATTTTCCCTGAAAGCAGCTTTTTTGATATTTATATACAACCTGTTCTTACAGTGCACATATCGATATCCTGTTCTTACAGTGCATCTGCATATTATACCTTTTAACGCTGCCGGAACTTCTGAGTGTATGCTCTAGCGTCTTCAGCCGTACGTACACGGTTTCTGTTCCATTCCAGCAAAATACGGTCAATATACCGGAAATGCAGCTTGCCGGCAAACACAGACTCTTTGAGGGCCATTAGAATCAATTCTTCCGGATAGCGGTCTTGATCCAGCCACCCGGAGATTGTCTCACATTCCATTGGCGATAACGGACGAGCAAATTCCTTTTCGAAAATAATAAAAAGATTACGCTCCCGTTCTTCTTCTTTGGTTGCCTGGTTCACGACAGCCGCAGGTGGCTGACTGATCACCGTAATGCGTTCCTGCTGCTCGGACGCCAAAATGGTGCCCAGCTTCTCATACAAACCGCTCAGGTCATAACGCTCATAGCGAATGCCTGTCATCGGGTCTTGCTCGTCTTCTATCACGATAAATCCGGCTTTCATCAGCTTCTGGATACGGGCAGCGATCATGCCAGGTGCTGCCCCTGTTCTCCATTCCAGCTCTTCCAGCGTCGGAAATTCATTATGCTCTACCTGACGGAAAGACAGCAGCTGCAGTAGCAGCATCGCCTCAGCATCATCCAGATCCAGCGCCTGATAATACTTTAGCAGTGCATAAGGAATATTGGCTGTCTGCATGCCCATCGTGTACGCAGCGCCTTTTGCCCATGCTTTCCATTGTTCTCCGCCCATTTTTTTAACCATCCTTTCTATACGTCCACCCTGAGTCATGTGTCCGTACAGAAATTATGGATACAGACGATACAGCATGCGAGGGAAAGCAATCGTCTCGCGTACATGATCCAGACCACAGATCCATGCTACCGTACGTTCCAGACCAAGTCCGAAGCCGGAGTGAGGCACTGTTCCATACGTACGCAGATCCATGTACCATTGATAAGCTTCGCCGAGGTTATGTTCCTGGAAGCGCTGCTCCATCAATTCCGGATCATCGATACGCTGGGATCCGCCAATAATCTCTCCATAACCTTCAGGAGCGATCATATCCGCACACAGAACAACTTCGGGACGCTCCGGATCAGGCTTCATGTAGAATGCCTTGATGTCTTTTGGATAATGGGTAATAAATACCGGTTTGTCATAAGCTTCAGCAATCGCAGTCTCGTGCGGTGCACCAAAGTCGTCACCCCAAGGGATATCAAAGCCTTTGCCTTTGAGGAACTCAATCGCTTCATCATAAGTGATGCGCGGGAATGGGCCCACGATATGTTCCAGCTTGGTTACATCGCGTTCCAGCGTTTCCAGCTCGGCGCGGCAGTTTTTCAGTACGGATTGGACCACATGGGATACAAACTGCTCCTGTACTTCCAGACTTTCTTCGTGCGTAGTAAATGCCATTTCCGGCTCAATCATCCAGAACTCGATCAGGTGACGACGGGTTTTGGATTTTTCGGCGCGGAATGTTGGACCGAACGAATAGACTTTACCCAGTGCCATCGCAGCAGCTTCCATATACAGCTGACCGCTTTGTGTCAGGTAAGCATCCTCATCAAAATATTTAATATGGAACAGCTCAGTTGTATCTTCTGCCGCAGAAGGCGTCAGAATTGGCGGATCCACTTTGGTAAATCCATTTGTGTTGAAAAATTCCTGAACCGCACGAATAATCTCGGCACGGATAACCATTACCGCACGCTGGCGATTCGAACGCAGCCACAGATGGCGATGATCCATCAGGAAATCAACACCGTGCTCTTTTGGAGTGATCGGATATTCGGAAGTGATATGAATAACTTCAATATCGGTAACCGTCATTTCGTAGCCGGATTTACTGCGCGGCTCTTCACGGATAATACCTGTTACATAAAGAGAGCTCTCCTGGGTCATGCTTTTCGCATCATTCCAGACACTTTCCGGTACTTCACTTTTAACAACAACGCCCTGGATGTAGCCTGTACCATCACGCAACTGCAAAAACTGGATTTTACCACTGGAACGTTTGTTGTTAATCCATGCTCCAATCGTTACGGTTTCGCCAATATGCTCATTGACTCTTTTAATAACGGTTTTAGTGGACATTCTTTCATTCTCCCCTTGTCTATACCATGCTGTTGTTTTTACTTGTTAATGAGTTGGTAGGTATCGCGTGCGATAACCAGCTCTTCATTAGTAGGTACAACCAGCACTTCTACTTTGGAATTTGGTGTGGAAATGCGGCGCGGATCGCCGGAACGTACTTTGTTCAGTTCCTCATCGATCTCTACACCCAGATAGCTCAGGTTCTCACAAACGGCTTTACGCACGATTGCAGAGTTCTCGCCTACACCGGCTGTAAATACGAGTACATCAACACCGTTCATTGCTGCTGCATAAGAACCGATGTATTTACGCAGACGATATTCGTACATTTCGAATGCCAGTGTGGAATGAGGATCCCCTTTTTCCAGACCATCGGTAATCTCGCGCATATCGCTGCTGATTCCGGAAATCGCCTGCAGACCACTATGCTTGTTCAGCATCAGATTTACTTCGCTGACCGTCAGCTCTTCCTTGTTCATTACATAAGGTACGATTGCCGGATCAAGGTCACCACTGCGTGTACCCATCATCAGACCTTCCAGTGGAGTCATACCCATGGAAGTATCTACAGAGACACCGCCCTGTACAGCTGTCAGACTGCCACCGTTACCGATATGGGCAGTGATAATTTTAAGATCTTCCAGCGGCTTGCCCAGGAATTCGGCTGCTGCATGACTAACATAATAGTGGGACGTGCCGTGGAATCCATAACGACGTACTTTGTATTTGTTGTAAAGTACCCGTGGAATTGCATACAAATATGCTTTTTCAGGCATTGTCTGGTGGAACGCTGTATCAAATACAACGACCTGCGGTACGCCAGGCATATTGATCTCGGAAGCTTCAATACCCATAATGGCAGCCGGATTATGCAGTGGAGCCAGATCGATCAGTGCACGAATATCTTTTTTGGCCTGCTGGTCAACAACCGCAGACTCTTTGAAAAATTCGCCACCATGAACGACGCGGTGTCCGACAGCATTGATTTCACTTACACTTTCCAGAACGCCATGCGTTTTGTCAGTCAGCTTGTCGATAACTTTGCGGATTGCTGTGTTATGCTCCAGAATTTCGCTAACCTCGGTTACTTCTTCTTTGCCTGTTGGCTTGTGCGTCAGAATGGAAGAGTCCATCCCGATCCGCTCTACCAGACCCTTGGCCAGAACGGATTCATCGGTCATATCATACAGTTGGTATTTGAGTGAAGAACTACCTGAGTTGATTACGAGTACTTTCATATCCGGTCACCATCCTTGTCATACTTGAAGAATCCCTCGCCTGTTTTTACGCCGAGACTGCCTGCACGCACCATTTTTTTCAAAATGATCGCCGGGCGGTACTTCAGCTCGCCATACTCACGGAACATACGCTCCAGTGCAGCATTGACGGAATCCAGACCAAAGCGGTCTGCCATTTCCAGTGGTCCGTATTGGAACTGGTAGCCGACACGCATAGCATCATCGATATCTTCAGCCGAAGCTACGCCTTCTTCAAGTACATGCAGTGCTTCGTTGATCAGCAGACAGATGATACGGCTTGTTACGAAACCAGGAGATTCGTAGACCATGATTCCTCTTTTTTCCACTGTCTCTTCCACAAAGTTTTTGGTTTGATCAAACGTTTTGTCGGAAGTACGCAGACCACGGATGATTTCTACCAGATCAATTTTGGATACCGGATAGATAAAGTGAAGTCCGATTACACGCTCCGGATATTTGGTGGAGCTTGCCAGCTCGGTCAAGCTGAGTGTAGACGTGTTACTCGCCAGAATAACGCTGCTGGAGCAAACTTGATCCAACTGTGCGAACACTTCTTTTTTCGCTTCCGGATCTTCGCTGATTGTCTCGATAACCAGATCACAGGAACCGAGCTCTGCGAAATGAGTCACTTTCTGGATTTTGCCGAGAATCAATTTCTTCTCCGCCTGGGTCAGTGCCCATTTTTCCATTTGCTTGTCCAGACTGGTCTCAATCATATTCCATGCATTGTCCAGCTTTTCTGGAGTTTTCTCAACCAACAGCACCTCGATACCTTTTTTGGCCAGCATTTCTGCAATGCCCTGACCCATTGTACCGCCGCCGATTACGCCGACTTTTTTAAAATTCATGCTTTCTATTCCACCCTTCCAATATTCAGTATGGTATAAGCTAATCATTCTAGCCGGACACCATCTGGCCCTTCACACTTTCATATTCTTCTCAAGCTCTATTTAAAGCAAAACAGAACGAGACAAACGATTGTTTTCGTCTATTTCAATTATGCCAAGCACAAGAAATGTAATGATGAAAAATGCCGGGCTTCTATATAATCTCCAACAACTAATAATACCGTAGCACAGGCAAAAAGTAAAAAAAAAGTACCAGCTTAGTGAATTAAGCTGGTACATTTGAACTTTTCTTGAACTGTTCACGGAATTGCTCGCCCGAGAGGATTTCTTCTTGTAATAAAATGTCAAGGGAGCTGTCAAAAATGTGACGACGTTCTTCAAGCAGCTTGCGGGTACGTTCACCCAAATCTTCCAAAATTGCATTACTTTCTTTCATCAGAAGTTCTTTGGGAACCATATTAATTGTTACGATACCGAGCTTGGTCAGACCCGCTTCAACCATATTTTGTACAATATTTAGTGCCTGGTCAAAGTCACCTCTGGAACCTGTGCTGCGACCTTCGTAGTACATTTCTTCGGCAGCTGCGCCAGCCAGTGCAATCATAATTTGCTCTTCCAGGAATGGCTTGGTATACAGGTATTGCTCCTGCTGTGGATTATGACGAACATAACCGAGTGCCTGACCACGTGGACTAAGAGCAACTTGACCTACACTATTGGGACGAACAACTTCTGCCATAATCGCATGACCGAGCTCGTGAATTGCAACGCGCTGCTTTTCTTCTGCGCTGGATTCGCGATCCGTCTTCTCGCCCATCATAACTTTATCAATTGCCATCGACATATGACGCTGGCTGATCACTTCTTCATCCTGACGCATCGCATAGATAGCTGCCTCGTTCATTACGCTCTCCAATTGTGCACCGGAGAATCCATATGCTTCTTCTGCCAGTTTATCCAGATTGGTTTCTGCAGCCATCGGTTTGTTCGCAGCATGCAGTTCCAGAATATGCTTACGACCTTTTTTGTCCGGTAGATCTACCTGGATATGACGGTCAAAACGACCTGGACGCAGCAGAGCGCTGTCCAGCATTTCCTTACGGTTTGTTGCGGCAATAATCAGAATGCGTGGTGCTTCATTGCTATAAATACCATCCATCTCAGTAAGCAATTGGTTCAGCGTCTGATCGTACTCGCGCTGTTGTCCACCTTCACGCTTACCACCGATTACATCAATTTCATCAATAAAGATAATAGCGCTTTGTTTGTTTTCTTTGGCAGCACGGGTACGTGCATCCTTGAATAGGTCACGGATACGACCGGCACCTACACCCACATACATTTCTACAAACTCACTACCGGATGCACTGACAAATACTGAATTGGTATAATGCGCAGCTGCTTTGGCCATGAGTGTTTTACCAGTTCCCGGAGGGCCTGTCAGCAAAATGCCTTTGAGCGGGCGAATACCAAATTTATTAATTTCATCATGACGTACGAGGAAATCCAGTGCTTCACGCAGTTCGCGCTTGGCATTGTCCTGACCGCCAATTTGTTCAAAGGTCAGTTTGGTAGGACCGGCTTTTTTGCGATTGCGTTCCTGGCTCGCACCGACTGCGAGTCCACCGCGCATTTGCATAAAGAACAGGATGCCGCCGACCATAGCCATTAACAACAGCAGTGGTAGTATATTATATCCAATATATAACAAGAAAATGAGCATAACAGGTACAAATCCGATAACGATTTCTTTGGTCCATTTAGGCATTAGGCATTCCCTCCTGTAACTTGAGCAGTGCGCGGCAGAATCAGAAACTTGCTTGCTTTACCATTGCTTAGGGATACATAGACATTGCGATCATCCATCTCTGCTTTGGCCTGAACACCATTGTTTAGTTTGGCAACTTCTTCAAGCGTTTTGGGGATTTCGGTATATTCACGATTGGCCATTGCCTGGGATACAGGGAACATTGCATTTTCCCAGATCTTGTTGAGCTTAGCATCGGAATGGTCAACAACTTCTAATTTGAGAGTACGTGTACCCAGAATATCGGTGCTTTGTTTATGAATTTGTTGAACAATAGCTCCCAAATCTGCTTCCGGTTTCAAATCGAGTTTCAAAGCAACCTCTTTCTGGTTAATAGTAACCTGAGCAGAGTTGACACCCGGATAAGACTGGACAATTTTCATAAGTGGATTGTGAAGGGTAAGTTGACGATACGTAAACCAGCCCCCAAACAGTACGGCAATTGAAACAACCACGGTAATCATAACAGGCAGCGCCCGAAGTTTCATACATGTCCTCCTCTGTGTATATACATGATGCAGTTATTTTTCGTATAACTTTATTTCGGCAGACATTAGCCTTTCGGTAACCCAAAAACGACAGGTTTTTTTGTGTTTTTCTAAAATAATTTACACAAATTGTAGATAATTGTAGTATATCATGCCCATTTGCTCCATTTTAAGGCAACTCTATGAACTTTATTTTACATAAAATAATAATACAAAATCCGAAAATGATACGTTTGCTTGATGCAGACGAACTCTTTCGGATTTTTTATTTTGTCGAATATGTTATATCAAGCAATCCATATTTTGGAGCAAATTCGTATAATTCATTATTATCTACGGGCAGTGTTTATCTAAAAACGCCTATCTGCCTCTATATCGCCAGCAAATATATAGTACCATCCCAAAAAAGCTTATTACTATACTAACGCTTTTGGATAGTCTGCTGCAAGTTTGGCAAATCCGGATAAGGCTTGTTTTTGGCTATTGGTCTATGCTATATTGTGTAAAACATTTACATATTCAACCTTTTGTATGGATTTCTTACGTATAATGTTCTTGTTATATATTATATTTGAATCTTAATAATAGCCAAATGTGCTGATTAGAAGTAGTAGGATTGATAAACCTTACAGAGAGCCGCTGGTTGGTGGAAAGCGGTAGCGCATATCATTCCGAACTGATCTATGAACAGCTGCCTGATATGTAGGGTATGCCGGACTTCCACCGTTACAGGGATAGATGGTGATTGCCATCGAAAAAGATGATACCCTGTACTATCGGGTTATCAATTAGAGTGGTACCGCGGGTTCAGCCCCGTCTCTATAACAGAGACGGGGCTTTTTGCTGTTCTGATTCCGGGTCAGGGCAGCCCCGCTTTATATATATGGTTTAGGGATATGGTTGAAAGTTGTATCGGTTATGTCTGGAGAATCACCACTATTACTCAGGAGGAATGGATATGAACCGTAATATTATTGTACTGGATACAACACTGCGTGATGGCGAACAGGTACCTGGGGCACGAATGAATCTGGAGCAAAAAATCGAATTTGCCCATCAACTTAAAAGGCTGCAAGTGGATATGATTGAAGCCGGCTTTCCCGCTTCTTCCCGTGGGGATTTTGAGGCTGTACAGCAAATTGCAGCTATTACCGGTCAATCCATGGCAGTAACCGCACTGGCACGAGCAGTATCTTCGGATATTGACGCAGTTTATCAAAGCATCAAAGCTGCCGAGCATCCATTTATTCATATTGTGCTGGGTACTTCCAATGTACACGTAACGAGCAAATTTCAACGTTCTCATGAAGCTGTCCGTCAAATGGGGGTTGATGCTGTCAAATATGCACGTACGCTGCTGCCTGAAGTCCAGTATTCGACCGAAGATGCTTCAAGATCCGACTTTGAATATTTATGGCAAACGATTGAGGCTGTGGTACGTGCAGGTGCGACTATTATCAATATTCCCGATACGGTTGGTTATGCGGAACCGGATGAATTTGGACATCTGATCCATCGTATTCATGACCGGCTTCAGAATCTGAATGATCGGGTTATGCTGAGTGTTCATTGTCATAATGACCTGGGCATGGCGACTGCCAATACGCTGAGTGCGATACGTAATGGTGCCCAAAAAGTGGAATGTACGATTAATGGCCTTGGCGAACGTGCCGGTAATACGTCACTTGAAGAAGTGGTAATGGCACTCAAGGTCAAAGAAGACCTCTACCGCTGTACAACGGGTATACGTACCGAAGAATTGATGAATACCTCACGGCTGCTGACGCATCTGACCGGTCTGGATGTGCAGGTAAACAAAGCTATTACAGGAGAAAATGCATTTGCCCACTCTTCGGGCATTCATCAGGATGGACTGCTCAAGGACAAGAATGTATATGAGATTATGTCTCCCGAGCAGGTCGGTGCGGGTGCTATGGAACTGATCCTGACCGCACGGTCCGGGCGTCATGCTTTTCGTAATGCAATAGGCAAACTGGGCTATGGCGATCGTCAGCCTGAAGAAGTAGAAGCATTATTTGCCGCATTCCTGGAACTGGCTGATCGTAAAAAGGAAATCTATGATCATGACCTGCTGTTTCTGCTCAGCGAATCTTCCAACCGTAATGAATCCGACAAACTATATTCTCTTGATTCTTTTCAAGTCATCACAGGAGATCTGCATCCCACTGCTACCGTACAGCTGCGTAAAGGCGAATCGGTGTATACGGGAAGCGCTACCGGTGACGGTCCGATTGATGCGTTATACAGTGTGGTTCGTCAATTGACCGGAATCGATATCAGTCTGAGACATTACAAAATCAACAGCATCTCACGAGGTCAGGAAGCGATCGGACGGGTCAGCGTACAGATTGATTACGAAGGACAGACCTATTCCGGCCGAGCGATGGATACGGATATTATTCGGGCCAGTGCATTGGCGCTGATTAACGGGATCAACACGCTGCTGCTGGACACTCCGCATCGAGATCATCGACAGACTCTGGTGCAGACTCCATAGGCTTCCTGCTAGGATGTACGTCATTCTCTACGCAAAATAGGTGATGATATACAAAAAAGCGGCTGCATATGAGATTACCATCTCTGCAGCCGCTTTTTATATTTATTTCCTTATGGATCGTTGTTAATCATTCATGACCTGGTAACAATATCGCTGGATTAATTGCCGGACAATGTATTAGGCAGCTCCATCGGTCCACCCAGCTTGGTGCCATCACGGAAGTTGTAAAATACATAATAATAATGATCTCCTGATTTGGCGAATACCTGCCATGTGTATTTACCATTGTACGAACCCGGTAGGGTACGAACCACTTCAGCGCCTGGCAGATCTTTTTGTACCAGTTGCTCCACCTGTTGTACATTTATGGTTCCTGCTGTTTTCTCTACATGTACAGCATTGGCTCCCTGTACCGGAGTGCCATCTTTATTAAACTTGACCCAGACCATTACTTCCTGCTGCTGATCATTCTGTCCCTGCACTACCCAATAGATCGACTTTTCATTCCAGACCGACTGGTACGTGCGGGTAAGCGAAGTCAGGTTAGCCTGCTTCTGGGCAATCTCCAGCGCTTCCTGTTCATGGCTCCATGGCTTGGCCATAACATGCACATAGAACTGGTTCACGCATAATACAATCAGACCTACTACTGTAATAATAATCGCTATCCACTTGCCACTTCCCAAATTTCGCAAGACACGCCATCCTTTCTGTTCAACTTGCGGTTAGCGTGTGAGCAAACCTTCAAAAGCAAGCTGTGCTTCACGGCGGATTTTTTCTTCATCCAGCGTCAGCGATACGCCATCTTTGATTAGCTGCTTGCCGTCTACCCAGACATGCAGTACATCTTTGGCGCTGGCTGAATATACCGTGTGAGAGATAAAGTCCGTAAACGGCAGGAAATGAGGCTGATCGATATTCAGAGATGTGATATCGGCTTTCATTCCCACTGCGAATACACCTGTATTATCCAGGAATACAGACTTGGCACCATATTCGGTACCCATACGCAGAGCTTCCAGTGCAGGTACAGCCGTAGGATCACCGGATACCCCTTTATGGATCAATGCGGCCAGACGCATTTCTTCAAACATATCCAGATTGTTATTGCTGGCAGGTCCATCCGTACCCAGGGATACCACTACGCCTGCACGCAGCAGATCAGGTACACGTGCTACACCACTCGCCAGCTTAAGGTTGCTGCCCGGGTTATGAGAAATGGTTGCTTTGTGGGCAGCCAGTTTTTGAATCTCTTCATCAGTCAGATGAACAGCATGTGCCAGCAAGGTCGGACGAGTGAATACACCCAGTTTTTCCAGATGATCTACCGGACGCAGACCGTAGTCACGTACGTTTTGTTCTACCTCAGCCACGGTCTCGGACATATGGGTATGCAATGGAACATCCAGATCATGAGCAGCCTGCACGAATTTCTCGATAAATGCCGGTGGACAAGTGTACGGGGCATGCGGAGACATCATGGTCGTGATGCGTCCATTCGCTTGACCATGCCAGTCGCGTACGAATTGTACCGCCTGGTTGAGCTTCTCGTTCTGCTCTTCTTCCGAGCACAGACCGATAACGCCGCGCATCAGGACTGCGCGCATACCAGATTGCTCAACGACTTCGGCAACACGTTCGGAACGGTCATACATATCAAGGAATGTTGTTGTGCCGCCTTTGAGCATTTCCAGAACAGACAGTGCTGTACCGGTGTAGACATCATCACTCGTAAATTTGGCTTCCATCGGCCACATTTTCTCCTGCAACCATACTTGCAGAGCCAGATCATCTCCATAACCGCGCAGCAAGGACATGGCCGCATGACCATGACTGTTCACTAATCCGGGAATAAAGAACTGATGTCTGCCGTCTACGATCGTCATGCCTTCCTGATCAGCAGGCTCCTCTTCGCCCAGATAGGTAATCACATCATTCTCGATAACCATGTGTCCGTATAATACAGATTTTTCTCCATGGGAAGCTGCGAAGATTCCGTTTTTGATCATCCATTTACTCGGTGAGTTGTTCATTCGTCTCTAATTCCTTTCCATCTTCAAGGTAGTAGGCCAGACTCAGCAGATCGGTAGTAAAATCTGCTGTATGCACACGTACATGTGGTGGTGTTTTCAGGATAATCGGTGCAAAATTCAGAATCGCCTCGATGCCTGCTTCAATCAGCTGATCGGCAACACGCTGTGCCTCGGTATTGGGAACGGTAATAATACCGACCCGGATATGCTTGGACTTCACTGTCTCGGACAGC
The DNA here is from genome assembly GCF_000971985.1 of Paenibacillus dauci. GTDB lineage: Bacteria > Bacillota > Bacilli > Paenibacillales > Paenibacillaceae > Saccharibacillus > Saccharibacillus dauci. The sequence continues at coordinate 776,593 of NZ_LAQQ01000001.1, forward strand.
TCATCTATCGGCTGTACAGTCAGCGTATTGATCTGGGTCCCTACCTTGGGTGTATACGAATCAAAGATTGCTATAATCTTCATCGTCTCCTGCAGATAGGCATTATAGTTGGAAAGCGCGTGTCCCAGATTACCTGCTCCAATCAGCGCGACATTGATCTGCTGATCCAGCTTCAGGATATGACGTATCTTCTCAATCAGATAGGATACATCATATCCGATTCCTTTACGACCAAAATCACCAAAATAGGCAAGGTCTTTACGAATTTGGGCTGGGTTAAGATCCAGTTTTTGTCCCAGCTCCTGCGAAGATACAGTGGGCACCTCACGGGTATGCAGCTCGTTCAGGTATCTTAGGTAGACAGGTAATCTTCGCACGACCGCTTCTGATATTTTATCGGATTTCATGCTTGCTCCCCCTCTTGATTTGCAGCATCCTTCTCGTTCTCACGATGGCTCAGCCATTCCGCAATACGGGGAACCATTTGCTGCGTAGGCATATGTTCCATTTTGGGACCGGGCAGCGAATACAGGAAGTGCTTACCATAATACGATTCGATAACACGGGTATCATAGATAAGTACAATACCGCGGTCATTCGCTGTCCGGACCAGTCTGCCAAAGCCCTGCTTGAACCGGATAACTGCCTGTGGTACAGATAATTTCATGAATGGATTTTTCTTCTCTTTTTTGAGCCGTTCACTTTTGGCTTCTACCAATGGATGATTGGGCGGCTGGAAAGGCAGTCGCACAATCGCCAGACAGGTCAGTGCCTCTCCGGGAATATCGACGCCTTCCCAGAAGCTGCTCGTCCCCAGCAGTACGCAGGCCGGATGCTCCTGGAAACGGCGGGTCAGCTTGGTCCGGCTGCCTCCATCCACACCCTGTCCGAATACGGCAATATCGCTCTGTGATAATTTCTCCTTCAGAGGCTCATACACCTGCTTGAGCATGCGATAAGAAGTAAATAAGACCAGCATACGTCCGCGCGTTGCCTCGGCAGCATCTGCCAGCGAACGGGCCAGCATGCTGACAAAGTGTTCATCACCAACACTTCCCTTCACGCTCGGGAAGTCTCTTGGAATCAGTACAAGTGACTGTTCCCGGTAATTAAACGGCGATTCCAGCATCGAGGTATTCAGCTTGCCCTGCTGCTCGGCTTCCTTAAGCCCCAGTTGTTCGATCATGTACTGGAAGTTTTTGTCGATCGACAGTGTTGCAGATGTCAGCACAATACTTTTCTTTTTGTCAAAGAAATGCTCTTTGAGCTGCTGGCTGACATCGACCGGAACAGCATACATCTGCAGCGACTTGCTGCGATAATTGCCGTTCGCTTCATACCAGTAGACCGTATCTTCACTATCCAGCTTAATAAAATGACGAAGATCATCGCGAACACCGGTCAGATCTTTGAACAGTCCCGAGACATCGGTTACGAGTCCATCGCTATCCAGCACCTCATCCGATTCCTTGATCTTGTTCATGACCTGTTCACCCTTACGGATAATCTGGCTAAGACCAATATGAATCCGATTTTCCAGCTCCGCGATTTCGGCCCATTCTTCCGGTTTCTTTTGCGGCAGCAGACGAAGGGTAAACTGCGCAGCCTCGCCTGGAGCCGCATCACTACGCTGTGGCAGCAGAGCGAACAGCAGCTCACTCAGCTTGTCCCAGTCTTCTTTAACATCTGTTAATTCCGGATACAGATTATCGATGGCTATTGCCCACTCCATACCGCGTTCACTGCCGGAAGATCCCAGCTGCTGACGCAAAATCGCCAGCTGACCAGTCTTGCTGTCCTTGAACAGACGCAGCATTGGATGAACCAATGTGAAATATTTCATGTGCATGCCCAGATGTTTGCCGGCTACATCTTCAAGATGATGAGCCTCATCAATAACCAGATGCTCGTAGGCAGGCAACAGCTGATGTCCAGCCTTGATATCGGTAAACAACTTGGAATGGTTCGTAATTACCACATCTGCTGCACCGGCTTCATGCTTGGCCCGGTGATAAAAGCACTGCCGGAACCATGGACAAGCACGTCCCAGACAGGAATCGGTATCACTGGCGACCGTTTCCCAGAAATCGCCACCGCGGTTGCCCATATTGAGCTCTTCATCATCCCCGGTCTCGGTAGCTGTCAGCCAGACAATCATCTGGGCAGCGATCAGCACATCTTCCTTGGGACTCTGAAATTCCTTTGTATTTATTTTATGCTCAAATTTGCGCAGACACAAATAATGCTGGCGTCCTTTGAACACGGCAGCACGAAAAGCAAACGGAATCACCTGTGTCAGCAGCGGAACATCCCGTTCGCGCAGCTGTTCCTGCAAATTAATCGTATGCGTGCTGACCATAACTCTCTCGCTATTTTTGACGCTATGATAAATGGAAGGCAGCAAATAACCAAGCGATTTGCCCGTTCCGGTTCCTGCTTCAATCAATAAATGCTTCTCATCCGTAAGTGCGCGTACTACTTCGTCAAACATCTGATTCTGCGGCTCACGTTCTTCATAATCTGGCAGCAGCTTGCGCAAGTTGTCTTTGACCTGTTCCAGGAACTCATCAAAGGACACATCTGCCAGCGGCATGCCTTCTCTTGCTTCCTCGGCAGAAGGGATATCCATCCAGTCGCCTACTTTCAGCGCAAGCTGGCGGTAGAATCGATGTTCATCCAGATCCTGTGCCGGCTGTGCTTCACGCTGCATGCGTACGCCATCAAAGTACCAGCCCAGATCACTATCCTGATTGTCGAACAGCTCTGCCAGGCGCTGCACTGTAATCAGCGGCAGGCCATCCAATTCTTCCAGGCATTTCAGAAATACATAGGCTGTCGCCAGTGCATCACTATCCGCCTGATGGGGACGATCATGTTCGAATCCAAGCGAGCTGCTGACCATACTCAGCTGATAACTAGGCAGATTCGGGAAAAATACACGCAGGAAATCCATCGTATCCAGCACTCTGCCGGTAAACGGCAAATAACCGGTACGGTCCAGTGCACGCTGCAAAAAGCCCAAATCAAAAGCTACATTATGTCCGACCAGCACTGCATCTTCCAGCAGCGGAATCATCTCCAGCATCACGTCATCCAGTTCTGGAGCGTCTGCTACATCTTCGTTGCGAATACCTGTTAATCCGGTAATAAATGGAGGAATCTTCCCTCCGGGTTTGACCATGGAGCTGTATACCTGTGTAATCGTTAAATCATGATCTATAACAGCAAGACCCACCTGAATGATATCATCCGAGGACTGGGTTCCTGTTGTCTCAAAATCCAGTACGGCAAATTTCATGGATGTCTAAATCCTTTCCTTGCAGTCGTCACACCTGATGTCAAAATGTTCACCTATCAGCATACCAGAACAGGACGGTTTTGAAAACGTGGCGAGGTGACGGAAACTGACGCATTCGGCATCCCCATTATCGCGGCTGCCCAGCAATCTCTCCCCGACCGACCCTTTATTCTGTAGATGCATAAAAAAAGGTGATACATGACGTGTTTGACAGGCACGCAGTATCACCTTGCTTAGGCGTTATGTTTCTTTTATTATACATGATTTCCTCTAGTACGCCTACGCATATTATCTACCTGGACAGACTGCAGATCCGGTTCATAGCTCCATGTATATCATTCGCGTTACATAATGGTAGCATGAACCTCTTTGTGGGCTTCCATTACCGGTTTGTTCTGACCGTCCACGAATACAACAGTTGGACGATGTTCCTGAAGTTCTTCATGGCTCATCATGCCGTAAGAGATAATAATAACCGTATCACCAGGTTGTACTAGACGTGCAGCTGCCCCATTCAGGCAGACAACACCGCTGCCGCGTGGACCGGTAATCACATACGTCTCCAGACGAGCGCCATTGTTGTTGTTAACGATCTGCACTTTTTCATTTTCCAGCAGATCTGCAGCTTCCATCAGATCTTCGTCGATTGTAATACTGCCGACGTAGTTCAGGTTGGCTTCTGTCACCGTAGCACGATGGATTTTGGATTTCATCATTGTTCTATACATGAAGGGACACACCTTTCGTTTCCATGATTACATTATCGATCAGACGAGTTGGGCCGAATTTGACAGCCAGCGCCATAATGATTTCTCCATTACATTGGTGAAGAACAGTATCGTCAGCGAGCACTTCCAGCTGCGGGAATGACAGAATCTCTGCGTAATCGATAACGGCGATAGCAGAAGTACCGATTTCCCGGCGTAGAAGTTCGCGTACCTGACCAGCTGTCATCTGCGGATTGCTGATTATTTCTTCACGAGCCAGACGCAGGGAACGGGATAATACCAATGCCTGCTCACGCTCTTCTGCCGAGAGATAGACATTGCGTGAACTAAGTGCCAATCCATCTTGTTCACGAACAATTGGGCAAGGAACAATCTCGATATCCATATTCAGATCATCCACCATCTGGCGAATAACGGCTACCTGCTGGGCATCCTTGGCTCCGAAAAAGGCATGATCCGGTTTGACGATATTGAACAGCTTGGTGACTACAGTCGATACACCATCAAAATGACCCGGACGAGATGCGCCGCAAAGTGTATCGGTCAGCTCTGCTACGCTCACATGCGTCTTGGTTGGCGATGGATACATTACCTCTACCGTCGGCAGGAATACAATATCTACACCTTCTGCTTCCGCTAACGCTAGATCGCGCTGTTCATCACGCGGATAGCGTTCAAAATCTTCATTCGGTCCAAACTGGATCGGATTGACGAAAATACTGATTACCACGATATCGCTCATTTCACGGGCTTTGCGCATCAGGCTGGCATGACCTTCATGCAGGAATCCCATGGTAGGTACCAGACCGACCGTCGCTTCATGATTATGGAGAGAACGCTGTTTGCGAAGGCTTTTCATTTCCTGACGAATCTCTGCGATGCTGTGTAGTACCTTCATGCTTATTCCTCTCCTTTCCCTTTAGCCCCATATAAGGAGTCGAGCGCTTCCTGATCCGGGTTAAACGCATGCTGCTCCGCCGGAAAAGCGCGTGTTTTCACTTCATTTACATACTCTTCCAAAGCTGTGCGGATGGTAGTTCCGATATCCGCATACGTTTTGACAAAGCGCTTTTCGCGATAGGCAGATGTATATTTGACCACATCATGAAATACCAGCACCTGACCATCACACCCGCGTCCTGCTCCGATCCCGATCGTCGGGATAGACAGCTGACCCGTAATCATCGCAGCTGTATCTTCCGTAACCAGCTCCAGTACTACACCAAATGCGCCTGCAGCTTCGAGTGTCTTGGCATCATTCAGCAGACGCTTAGCATCCTGTTCGTCTTTGCCTTGTACACGATATCCACCGATCTGATGCACCGATTGCGGTGTCAGACCGATATGAGCGAGCACGGGCACACCCGCACGTGTAATTGCTGCTACGGTATCGGCAATCTCTGCTCCGCCTTCCAGCTTCACGGCATGGGCATGACCTTCCTGCATAATACGCTTCACACTGCGCAGTGTCTCATCTATACTTCCGTGATATGTCATGAACGGCAGATCCGCCACGATAAAAGTAGACTGTGCTCCACGTGCGACTGCACGGGAATGATAGACAATATCATCTACCGTTACCGGGATAGTCGAATCATATCCCAGTACCACATTGCCCAGTGAATCCCCAATCAGCAGCATTTCTACGCCGGCTTCTTCTGCCAGCTGGGCGGTTGGGTAATCATAGGCGGTCACCATCGTAATCGGATCGCCTTCTTTTTTCATTTTTTTCATTTTAACAATATTCAGCGGCGTTTTGGCTGCCATGTGACATCAAGCTCCTTCTAATCAATATAGTATTTGGACAAAATAAAAAACCTTTTAGTGGTTCACTAAAAAGGTCCAGAGTCCAAAAAAGAGTCACTTTGCGATCATCTCTTCTGTCTCGGTCCAGTTCACGGCTCAGAGCAGAATTGAAGTTAGCCAACACCTCGCTTCGTATGGGTATCCCGAAGAATACATGATTTGGATAGGACAGAATGTAATCAGACAGAAATGTGTTCATTCGTATAGAAAAGCTACCTTCAGGCTGCCGGTCGGATATAATCGAACCGAAAAAAATACCTGCTGCATCTTCATCCTGTCTGACGGTGCTCGCCTGCCAGCTTACACCAAGTTAACATCATAAAGTACGGTTCGGATATGCCGATACCGTCTTCCCTGCTAGTATACCAGAGTCGTTACACAATTTCACTATTTAAAGTTGATTACATTTTATTACTTACCTACCGGAGATATGCAGACCCAGCTGCTATCTCCCTGATACCTTTTTATAAATGAATTTCACCGGAATAGACTGGCAGAATACTGCCGTCTTTTTGCTGGAGCAGCAGCTCTCCGTTATTGCCCAGACCTGTAGCTGTACCCTGCAACTCACCCTGTGGTGTATGAACAGTCAGATGCCGCCCCATTGAGAAAGCCAATGCTTCCCATAAAGCGGCAATCGCCATGAATCCTTGTTGACTATACAGCTGATACATGGCTTCGAGTTCCTGGATCACTGCGGCTACCACCAGCGTACGATCCAGCGGATCTCCACCGCTCTCCATACGCAGGGAAGTGGCAATAGCCTGAAGCTCCTCAGGCAGATCCTCGGCTGCCAGATTCACATCGATACCGATCCCTGCGATAGCATGCCGTACATAACCGTCCTCGGCTGCCGATTCTACCAGAATACCGCATACCTTGCGTCCGTCGATCAATAGATCATTGGGCCACTTGATACCGATATTCAGGTCACTCACACTTCGCAGCGCACGACAGACTGCGACTGCTGCCAGCAGTGTCAGCTGCGGCGTATACTGCAGAGGCTGTACAGGACGCATAATCAGACTCATCCAGATACCACGTCCCGGAGGCGAGTGCCAGTGTCGTCCCTGACGGCCACGGCCTCTGATCTGTTCCTCAGCGATGACCAATGTACCTTCAGGTGCTCCTTCTTCTGCCAGAGCCCGTGCGATATCCTGAGTTGAACTAACAGAGGGGAACAAATGCAGCGGCTGTCCCCAGGAGGTTACCTGATCCAATCGCATGCGCAGGGACACTTCATCAAATCGATCCGGATAACGGGTTATCCGGTAGCCTTTGCGGGTAACCGATTCGAATTCGTATCCTTGCTCCTTGAGCCGATTGATTCCTTTCCATACTGCGGTACGACTGACAGCCATCCGGCGGCTGATCTCTTCCCCTGAGATATATTCACCCGGGCGCTCGGTCAAGAGCGCCAATAGTTGTTCATCGCGCATCAGTGATCCCTCTTTTCATACTGCTGACGGGCATAGTCCAGAATGGCTTCCCGTGTATTGTCCAGTTGTCCAGCAGCCGTTGCCAGCAGAATCTCGTTCATCAGCTTACCCAGCCATGGACCGCCTTTAGCCTGAAGGGCTGCGAGCAGCTCCTGTCCATTGATCTCTACATCACCCAGACTGAATATATTCATTTCATCCAGCCATTGCTTGCCATGTTCTGCAAATATCGCGAGTTGCTGCTGTTCGTTATCCATCAGAACCGGATACAGCTGCTGCCACTGCAACGCCGCCTCACGTCCGTAATGGATAACTGCGGATATATACACTTCAAATAAAGATTCCTCAGCATCCTTACCTGCAGCAGTTAACAGTCGCTCATTCATACGCAGCAGACGGGATACCTGATCCATAAAGGCATTGGAAAATGTCCACTCCTTCATGTACGGCTTCATCCGCTCGCTGTCCAGTCCCATTGCCATCACAATCAGCGTCCAGCGCAGTACAGCGGGGTCTGCCGGAATATCAGCCAATCGCATCAGCAGCTCTGGCTGTTCCGGCGGACATGGAACATTAATTTTCATATCGGGAACAAGCTCGCTCTCCTGTAACAAACGGATTCCTTTAAACGGATAAAGACCGGCGATCATTTTTTCCATTTCAACGCGAATACGTTCGGCGGCAATATACCGAATCAGCGAACGCCGATGCACGAGTGCCTGCCAGGTAGCCGGTTCAATCGTAAAATCAAACACGGACGAAAACCGTATACCACGCAGTATTCGCAGTGCATCTTCCTCAAAACGCTCTTCCGGATCACCTACACAGCGTATAATTCCCTGCTCCAGATCTTCCCGGCCATGAAACGGATCCACATAACTTCCATCGATACCGCGGGCAATCGCATTCATCGTAAAATCCCGGCGGCGCAGATCTTCATACAGATCACTGACAAACTGTACCTGCTCCGGACGCCGATGATCGGTATAGTCACTCTCGGTACGGTATGTAGTTACCTCAAACTGTTCTCCATTCATAATGACTGTAATCGTTCCATGCGCTATTCCTGTCGGGATAGTGTGTTCGAATATATTAATTACCTGTTCCGGTGTGGCATTGGTCGCGATATCCATATCGTTTACCGGCCGCCCCATCAGTTCATCGCGAACACAGCCACCAACAAAATAACCTTCATATCCCTGTTCAATCAGACGACGGAGCAGAGATATACCCTGCTCCGCCATTTGTGGATCTATCCATTTCCAATCCATTGCCGATCCCTCTCAACCTTGTACCGGAGAAGGCTTGGACATCTCGCGTCCCAGCACCCGGTAGTAAATTTGTTCGTATTTATTTAACATCGCTTCATTGCTAAATTCGGTCTGCGCACGCTGGATACACTGTTCACGTACCTGCTGCATCAGCATTGGATCACGCAGCAGCTGTAGCGCATAACCTGCCATTGCTTCCGTATCTCCGATTTGTGCCAGATAACCGGTCTCTCCATGAATGACCAGCTCCGGAATCCCGCCTGCCTGTGAACCGATCGTCGGTACACCGCAAGCCATTGCTTCGAGCGCTACCAGTCCAAAGCTTTCTTTTTCGGAAGGCAGCATAAGAATATCGGCCAGCGAGATCACCTGTGGAATATCATCCTGTTTACCCAAGAAATGTACCCGATCGGTTAGTCCCAGCTCCTGAATCTGCCACTGAATTTTTGGCAAATCCGGTCCTTCTCCAACAAACAGCAGGCGTGAAGGAATCTCGGCATTAATACGGGCAAACGTATCCACTACATCCCCTACCCGTTTTACCGGACGGAAATTGGAAATATGCATAATAATCCGATCATCACCAAAGCCGAAATCTTCACATAATTGGGCAGTTTCCCGTGGATAATAGACCCGTTTGTCGACAAAATTATAAGTTAGATCAATATCACGCGTGATATCGAGCAGCTCATGCGTCTCACGGATCAGATCCTTGGAGACGGCTGTCACTGCATCACTTTCATTAATTGCCAGACGAATCAGATCCTTAAGCGATTCATCCTGAGCCAGCACCGTAATATCGGTTCCGTGCAGTGTCGTTACCACTTTCAGATGATCACCAATCATCTGCTTGGCCAGAAAAGCACAGACTGCATGCGGTACAGCATAATGTACATGCAGTACATCCAGCTGCTGCATTTTGGCTACCTGCGCCATTTTGTTAGCCAGTGTCAGATCATACGGTGGATATTTGAATACGTAATAGTCGTTAACCTCGACTTCGTGATAGAAAATATTTTTGTGAAAAGTTCCCAGACGAAAAGGGACACTATGCGAAATAAAATGCACTTCATGCCCTTTTTCGGCAAGCAGCTTGCCAAGTTCGGTCGCCACGACGCCGGATCCGCCAAGTGACGGATAACAAGTGATGCCAATTTTCAGCATCTTGTCCATAAGGGCAGTCTCCCTTCCTTTAATCCTTCATTAGTTTACATCTTTTGAGGGAAATACTATGCATCTGTCTTCTATTATGATACCTGCGTAAGAGGGATATCCCAATTGTGACAGATGGCTGTGCAATGCGGATACCAAGCGCAGAACTATAGAAGCCGATCCACAACGTAAGGCGTTTTGGTAACGAATCCTTCTGCATAGAGAGTCATACTGCGCTGTCCCGCTAATGAGTCGCGGTAGCGAACACGTTCTACATACCCTTGATTAAGCGGTGTAGCTACAGTATCGCTGTCGCTGCCAAGACCTCCGAACTGGGATGCGTAACAGGATAATGTCTCTATTTTGCGTTCATAATGTTCGCTGATATCGACCATCAGATTAGCCGGCCCCGGATCATTAATAAAATAGAAATACGTCTGCTGTACAGTAACCGGTGGCAGTTCCGGCATATAACGGCGCAGCTTGGCGTTGAAGACAGCTTCTTCCACCAGCTTGCTGCATACCATATGATCGGGATGACGATCTTCCCAGTAGGGAGCAAATACAATTTTCGGTGCACAGCGGCGAATCTCTGCCGTGATCGCATCTAGCTGTTCACGTGATCGTTCCAGCCCCCGGTCAGGCAGCTGAAGATTGTTGCGATAAGCAAGTCCCATCACTTCGGCGGCAGCTGCTGCTTCCTGTTTGCGCAGCTCCACGGTACCATTGGAAGACATCTCTGCTTCGGTCAACTCGCAAATACCTACACGCAGGCCAGCTACGGTATGCTTGATAATGGTTCCTGCCATTCCAATCTCCGCATCATCTGCGTGCGCGCCGAAGATCAGAATGTCCAACTGCTCACTCATTCCACACCCTCCACCGGTTTGTATTTATCCGGCAGTTCACGCCATGCAAAATCGCCACGATCCAGCGCTTTGACCAGAATCTCCGCTGTTGCAATATTGGTTGCTACCGGAATTCCCTGCACATCGCAAATACGCAGTAATGCCGTAATATCCGGCTCATGCGGCTGTGCCATCAACGGATCTCGCAGGAAAATAATCAGATCCAGCTCATTCTGGGCTACCAGCGCACCGATCTGCTGATCGCCGCCAAGCGGACCCGACATAAAGCGGTGAATTTTCAGTTCGGTCTGTTCCATAATACGCAGTCCGGTTGTTCCTGTAGAATACAACTGATGTCCATGAAATACATGTTCATAAGCCGTTACAAAGTTAACCATTTCATCCTTTTTACGATCATGCGCGATAAAAGCAATGTGAAACACAGACATCTCTCCTGTCATTTATCTATTTATAGGTATATTTTTCCGTCACTTCGTTATTAGCCTTAATTATAGAGATACAAGACATTCAGGATAATATGCCGATCAGTCGACAAACTGCTCAAATCCATAGACCATGCCGGTATATTCCATTACTTTCTGTACCCCGATCTTCACACCGGGCATGTATCCTGCACGTTCGTAGGAATCATGACGAATCTTGAGAGACTGTCCAAAGCTCCCAAATATAACTTCCTGTTGAGCGAATACCCCTGGCAGACGAACACTGTGAATGCGGAATCCATCATATTCTCCACCACGCGATCCGGGAATCGTTTCTTTTTCCTTGGGATTACCCTGCTTCATCGATTCACGTACTTCAGAGATCATCTCTGCGGTCTTCACTGCTGTACCCGAAGGTGCATCCAGCTTCTGGTCACCATGGTATTCGATAATTTCCAGATGCGGGAAATGCTTGGCGGCAAGAGCCGAGAAACGCATCAGCAGAATAGCACTGATCGAGAAGTTTGGAGCAATCAAGCCGCCAATACCGGCTTGCTCGCATTTGGTATTTAATTCTTCAATCTGCTCAGGGGTATAGCCTGTAGTCCCCATTACCGGACGGACTCCTGCCGCAATCGCCAGATTGGCATGTTCATAGGCAAATTCCGGGTTTGTAAAATCGACCAATACATCTGCCTGTCCAGCAGCCAACGCCTCCTGAAGTTCGGCAGTGACCAACACACCGGATGTACCCATTCCTACCATTTCACCTGCATCCCGGCCCGCATCGGAACGACCTACAGCTGCTGCCAGCTCCAGTTCCTCATCACCCAGTACCAGTTTAACAACTTCCTTGCCCATACGCCCACCGGCGCCGGCTACTATTACACGAATCGGTTTGTCCATGATTAATCTCCTTTACCGCTTCTATTCATTATCATTATATAGATAGTTATTATAAGTGTGTATCCGCCAAATGAGCCAGTACAATCTGATCCGGCATTATTTATTGATCGTTCTCACCGGTCTGCTCTTCGATACGTGTCCAGCGATCTTTGTCACGGGTATTAAATTTATGCATAACTTTATCATGCGCTTCTGCCAGATCAATCCCGAGCGAATTGGCAAAACAAATCGTAATAAACAGGATATCTCCCAGTTCCAGCTCGATCGAATTATCCGCTTCGTCATTCTTCTTGGGCTTCTCACCATAGGAATGGTTGACTTCACGCGCCAGCTCACCGACTTCCTCGGACATTCTCGCCAGCATAGCCAGTGGTGAAAAGTATCCTTCCTTGAATTGGGAAATGTAGGCATCCACCTCTCTTTGCATTTCCGCGAGTGACTTCTCTGTCATTCCAATCCCTCCGTAACATCCAAATATATAGTATAAAAATTACAAACCATGTATAGGTATGTATACGCTCTACCGAGCTGTCAATACTGCCTATTGCCGAATCCATGACTCCCCCATATAGTTAAGGATGGGCCGGACCGTAACGGGGATTTCATATCATTTTTATGTATGATCCAGCGATATGACTCCCTTTGAATATGTCATTACCATGTTATCCTAAAGCGATTTTGAAAACAAATCCTTTTTACTGTAAATATTGTCCTTGCATTCTACTATTCCACTGGAGGTATTGCTAACATGTCACATCGATTCTGGCGACAATTCCGCGTGATTCTGCCGATTTTATTCGGAGCGGGAGTGTACGCATTTGGTCTGCTTTATTTTATTATTCCCAACAAGTTAATGGAAGGCGGCGTAACGGGGATTACCATTTTGCTGAATTACGCTTTTGGCATCTCTCCCTCGCTGTCTACGCTGATTATCAATATTCCGCTGTTCCTGATCGGTCTCAAAATGCTCGGCCGCAGGCAGATGATCTATACTGGTGTAGGAATCGCTGCGCTGACCTTTTTCCTGTGGTTGTTCGAGCGAATGATTGATATCGGCTGGATCATTCCTTTTCAGACACAGCATGATTATATTCTGGCCGTGCTGTATGCAGGAGTTACACTGGGGATTGGACTCGGCATTGTATTCCGGTTTGGCGGGACGACTGGCGGCTCCGATATTATTGCGACGATCCTGAACCGGGCATTCGGCTGGAGTATCGGCCAGATCATGCTGGCACTGGATATTATCATTATTGGTGGCTCCCTGTTTTTCATTTCCAAAGAGCTGGTATTATACACACTGGTCACCGTATTTATCGCTACCAAAATTATCGATTTTATTCAAGAAGGTGCCTATTCCGGCAAAGCCTTTACCATCATTAGCGATCATGCCGCAGAGATTGCCGAGATTATTATGAAAGAAATGGATCGCGGAGTTACACTGATTCCGGCGATTGGTGCTTATTCCAAGCAGGCCAAGGAAGTCGCCTACTGCGTCGTCTCCCGTCAGGAGATTCGTCGTGTACATAATATCGTAAAATCGGTCGATCCCCGTGCATTCGTAGTTATCAATGAAGTGAACGATGTACATGGAGAAGGATTCCGCGAGGAACTTCACCACTGATCCTTGAGAAACTTCATTACTGATTCTCCGATCTACCTGAATCGTCGAGTCGTGACGATCTGTAGGCATTTTCTATACAGAACTACGATTATGTTTATGGTGTTTATATTATTTGTTGCACCGTTATCGATACTGTCTGTGCAGAATAGATACTATTTATGGATTCCCGTTAATATTTCCGTACAAGATTAAGATCGACCGTTATTTAGATTAACGCCTGCTGTTCATAATCAGACTCTTTATGAAGGTTGCAATTATCTATCGGATAAACTTGATACTATATTTTCCAGAAAAACACTGTATGTATATTAAAAAAAAGCACTGAACGAATTTGTTCAGTGCTTCTTTGTGGGAGTAGGTGATTATACGTGCTGTTCTTCTAATCAATTGTATTGTATTTTGTTTTCAAGGGCTACTAGTGTAAGCACGATTATAATTGATATGGAATATCTTTGGCTTACTTATTCAGCAGTCTATAGATCACAACTGCAGTTTCTTCTTTTGTGATTTTACGCTGGGGTTTGAATTGTCCGTTTTCATAACCGATGAACAGTTCGCCTCCCAGCTTATTAATCGCTGTTTTGGCCCAGTCAGGAATTGTCTTCTCATCACTGAATGAATATACCGATTGTTCTTCTGCCTGGATAAAACTTTGCAAAATGCTGGCGGCTTCTGCTCTGGTAATAACCCGATCCGGCTTGAATGTTCCATCTGGATACCCCTGAATATAGTTCATTTCAGCCGCTTTCACTACATTTGAGGTATACCATTTCCCATCAATATCACTAAACATACCTGATACTGACTGAACAGCAGTCGAACTTTCAAGATCCTGATTTTTGGAACGAAGTAGCATACTTACAAATTCTGCTCTTGTAATTCCAGCTTTGGGATTAAATTTACCAGATTCATCCCCGTTCACAATGCCGCGATCAGCCAGATCATTGATCGCATTTTCTGAATACCGGGCCTTCACATCGATAAATCTATTTGATGGATAAGCATCATTAGTAGACGAAGGCAGCACATCTAGTGAATCAGGATCCTTGGTTAGGGTATCCAAGCTGTGTTGCTCTATGGTAACCAATGGATTTAACATACCAGGAAGAACATTGCCTGTTGTTTTTTCTTTTGTTTTGAATGTGACAGTTTGTATTTCCGATTTGATGCCTGCTGCATTCTCGGTCCATACCTGGATGGTGTATCGATGTGCATCGGACAGATTTTTTAATTCGATGGTTTGCGCTAGTGATCGCTGGAGTTCACTTTGTCCATCAGCGAATACAAATACATCTGAAGAACTTCCATACAGAGCTTTGATCGTTGCCGAGGATGTAGTAATATCAGCTGCATCCAATTGGAATGCTGCAAATGGACGGGTCTCAAATGTAAGCTTGTATAAGTTCCCCAGGATGCCAGTTGAATTCACAGCACGAATCCCGAAATCATTATATGTTGTACTACTTGATAGATGATCAATATATAACTGATTATCCTCGGCAGTTCCGATACATTGATCACCATTATATATATTGTAGGACACGGCTCCCTTAAAAGGCTCCCAACCGATTGTCGCTGAATTGTACTGCAGATCCAGAAGACTCAGCACGTTGGGGGAAGTTGGTACAGGAGCCCCCTGATAGTCTATCCACCGTCGCTCTGGACTTTCCCCGTTCTTCCCTACAGCGGCAATCCCAAAAGAAGATAAAACACCCGCTCCAGGACTGGACAAGCTCACAGTCGTTTCCCTGGTTGTCGCAATGAGTTCCCCATGAGTATTGTAAATACGGTAGTATAGAGCACCTCGCGCAGGCGAAAAGGTCAATTGAAGATCATTATCTGTATTGGAAGATACTTTTCCTGATTCAGGCGCAAGCGGTATCGTCTGGAATTGAAGGAAGCTTGAAACAGATTTTCCACTTTCATTGACCGCATATACATTTGCCGAATACATCTTACCAGCGCTTAGATCGCTTAATTCAATCATTGGAGTTGAGCTTGTATATTCTTTTCCATCCATGACAGCAATATAACTAGCAGCTCCCTGAACAGGTTCAAACTTTATTTTAGCCGAAGTATGGGCAATGTCTTCTATACGCAAATCCTGCTTGATCGGCTCTGGCAGTGTAATGAAATTAGCAGTGGCAGCATCCCCTGTACCGAAATCATTAAAAGGTACAACTGAGATCACATGTACACTACCCGAATGTAGTCCGGAAAATTCATAACTTGTACGCTCTGTTGTTGCTACCTTTGTACCATCCAGATAAATGTCATACCCTTTGGCACCTCGTACATCCTTCCATGTATAGGCAGCAGCGTCAGTAGTGATGCTTTTTGAGATCAACTCTGTTGCTGCAGGTAACGTCCACAATGATATATTTTTAAAATGACTCTGTCCGGATGTATTGCTTACCGCAATAGAGTAATGATAAGAAGTACCCGAAATCAAATTGTGATCCGTGAAAAGAACGTTTGAACCCGGATACGTCACATGGTAATCGTTATAGGTGGTATCTGTAGCCGTTGTATACGTTGCTCCAGTAACGGTGACGATCGGCTGGTTATCACGTTTTACATCGTAGTAGACATCTCCTGTCACACGATCCCACGAGAGCTGAGCAAAATCGGTACCAACTGCTATTACGTTTAGATGGTCAAGTGAAGGCAATGTCAAAAACGTATATCGACTCTCCAGACTTTGTCCGGATGCATTCACTGCCTTCATGCTCAATGTATAGGTATGGTTAGGAGTGAGCTGCTCGAATGTACGGCTCGTATTCATACTTCCTTGCGAGGCTACTACTCCATTTTGGTCGACAAGTTCATATAAGTAGTGCGTAGCAGATTGAACCGATTCTAGTTCTACACGGACCGATGTCTCGGATAATGGGTAGGCACCCTCCACTTTTGTGACGGCAGGAATAGTCATATAACTGCTGCTTACTGATTCTCCTCTACCGGATACATTAATAGGTGTAATGATGTAGGTATATGATGTACCCGGCAATAAATTTGTATCCATAAATGAAGTACTGCCGGCAGGTACATTTATTATTGTCCCTGTTTGCTGGTTGATCACCTCGTAGGTGTCCTCTGTTCTCGCTGGCAGTATCCCTTGAATACTGTCTGATGAAGCAGAGCCCAAGTGAATAGAATCAGCTTTGAGCTTTTCTGGTAGTGCTTTGATTTTGATTTCTTTTGAATGTGCATATGACTCATTGCCTGCTGCATCTATTGCAAGCACATGAACGTACCAAACGCCCTGTTTTTCAGCGGATAATGCAATAGAGAAGTGTTCACTGCCATCGGTCCACTGTGCATTGATATCTGGACGGGTGCTCTGCTGATCTATAACATAACGCACCGATTTTAACGAGCGATCAGCAGCCAAAATATCTACATCCACCTGATTAGCCTGCCAATCCGATCCATCTGGTGTAAATGAAATCACCGGGCCTTCTTTGTCGATATTGGCAACTGTGATCGTTTGCGAAGATGGATTGCCCATCCAGTCATATACTGTAAATGTATAGTCTCCATTCTCTGTTACACTATATGAGGTAACTCCTGATGCCACACTACTTCCATCCGGAAGCACGGTCTTGGTAATCCATGTATCGGGATCTGAAGCAGATACGTAAATTGTATTGCCGTAACGATTCCATTCACCAGATGCAAGGGAGAGATTCAGTTCCGGCTTGCTGTTGTCACTTAGAGTAAGATGCTGTGTTGGACCAATATTGCCATTTCTATCTACTGCTGCGATATGTATATAAGGATTCCCGGCCTCAGGAGATAGGCTCAGCTGGGTCGCGGAAGTTGTAACAGAGCCGGAAGATATCACTGCATTGGCATCATGATCCTGAGTGATAATGTAGCCTGCTATACCGGAAGTAACTATTGCATGAGTAGGATCTTGAACGGGACCCAGCGATCCATCCTTTAACTGACCTTGAATAGTATACGTATAGTCTGACCCATTATCCACCGGTGCTGTCCAGGATAAAACAACATTTTTATTCGAAGGAGAAAAGGAATAGCTGAGATTCTCCACTTGGTTCGGTTTCTGCATATCGACAGCGGTATGATCGGTATAATTCGAATCGTAACCGTCATAGATCTGTTGACCATCGCGGTAGATAATTGCTTTTTGGGCATAGCCAATTTTAAATTCATCCACTTGCATGAGACCATTGGTATTTGAGGAAAAGTTAAGAGTTGCACCATACTTGCCCAGGTCATACTGCGTCGTATCCGCAGGAATATCCAGGCTACGGCTATACGTTGTCCATTCGGGATGATAGCCTATATCCGACATGCCGGTACCAAAATCTCCATATGGAAAAGTTACAAGTGGATCGCCAGGCTGAAAAACATAGCTCCCGTTACTCGTCATCCCGGATGTTCCAATCGTTGTATACCAGAAAGAAGAATTGGAAGAGTCCAGAATCAATGATTGCGTAGCAGCCTGATATCTGTAATAAGCTACTGCCCAGTGCCAATCACTGTTCGCCGAACTCAGTATAGTCAGAAATTCACCGTCAGGCCAATTGGGAGTACCACCATCTACATATACAGGAATCGTTCGAGGCGTACTTGACGAATTCCCGGGAACAATCGACGTTGTATTTCTAAAACGGACTACCTTTCCACTATGGTCTGTTAATGGAAGACCTTTTTTACCGCGAATATCACCAAATCCGACAGATGTTTGATTAATGGACCCTGAGAGCGAACGCATATCATATTGTGCTTGCAAACGTGCTCCCTGCTGTAGACTGTTTATCGAAGTACGCGCCAAACTGGAATCACTGGATACGCTGGGATAGTTATATGCGTTCCCCTGACGATTTGTGATAGTATCCATAATTTGTAATGAAGTGCCTTTATCCGTAGAGACATAAGACTGGTTACCATTACTGCGGCTACCACCATAATAGGTTGAGAATAGATTGGATTCAAAATTGGTCTTATACAGAACTTCACTGTCTGGCATAATAACCGAAAAGTCTAAAGACACCGAATTGGTCCCGGCTTTGATAGACGTAATATCAGCTGTAACATTGGCAGCCCGAGCATTCGGAATAGGTCCGAATACAGAAGATAAAATCAAAATACTCAGGGAGGTCTGCAGTAATTTACGATAAAATATCGGACGTTGGATTTCCTGGCATACAATTGGTCTTGATTCTTGAACAGCAGCTTTCTTAACAGATTTCACAATAAACGCTCCTTCACGAAAACAAAAAAAGCACCCCGCTGTAGATACCAAAGTATCTACAAGCGAGGTGCTTCCTCGTAACTTCATTTAATTGAGTTTATCATACTGCATTTCTATCAAAATGCAAAGGAAAAAATTGGGGCTCTTGTAGCCAATCTCATCCAGATATCATAACTGATAAAAAATCAAATATATATTCAAATCGTTTATCATCTTTTTATAATTTCAAACAGATTAATGATTACAGTGTTTTCTTACAAATTTACTTTTAACTCTTTATACTTTATACTTCCCGCTTATCCTCAGGATCATAAATAATACGCACATAGTCGCTATCCCTGCTATCCATATCTCCGAGAAACATGCGTTGATGCTCAGGTATTTTCTCATAGGCTTCCCGCAGCTGCTCACGGTTATATTCCGATGGTTCTTCCAGATAGGCATGATAACAGTCCCTGCAGTGCTCCATCGCTGTTTTGCCCCCCTGAAGGCGGGTATGCATCTCCTGTAGTTCCGCATATTTATCTGCCGAAGAAGCGGATGCACTACCGGATAGTGTTAGGGTCGCCAAACCATCAATCTGGATTTGGATAGGCTGATTACAATCGGTAAAAAAGGTTCCGTCTTCGAACAACTCCTGCACTTTATCCATATCCGAGACATGTTCCTGTCCATCGTGCATCCAATCCACCCGGCCATCCTGATAGACATTCAGATATACAAGGCCATTTTGTTCCAATCCACGGTAAAAAATATAAAATCCACTGCCATCGACTGTAGAATATCCGAACTCGTTTTCTATATAAAACGGAACAGCCTTTGGCGCATAGATGATTTTTCGCTGCTGCATAAGCTGCCGTTCCCGTTCATGGATCGTATATATATTCGCCGCATCGGGATTCAGTTGATAAATTGTCTGCTGAATATGCGCATAATAAGTCTCGGGGGTGTACAGCCAATCCGCTTTTCCCACCTTGTAATAGCCCAGCTGGAAAATGGACAGATGCTCTTCGTCAGGAATACGGGTAACGAGCCAACCCTGCTCCAACTTGTTCTTCAACCCATGCATATCCACCAGTTCCCAGCAATTGACCATTCCATCTTCATACACATCTACATTGATCATAAAATAACTGCCGTTATGAATAATACCAGGAACAGTGGTTCCTTCTATACGCTTGGTACGATAGATTTTGGGCATAAACTTACTCCTTTGCGATCTGCCATATCCTCATTGTTATAATAGCCGACAGTAAAAGAACCGGCTTACAACAAAGCAATCTGACACTTGGATTATCTACTGCGGCGCGCGTATCGTGCTTGCCATAGCGCCAGACCACCTACGAATGTAGAAGCTATCGTCAGACATACGGTAAAATTACGTACCTGATCAAGACGCCTCACAAGCTGCTCGGTCAACCATGGATAAATACCCTGACTGTAATCCATATAATCATTTAGCAGCGTCCAAAGAAGAGCAACGATTAATGATTTCCATCCAAATATGAAAAAGCGGACAAATAGCAGCGACTCTACGGCCATGGCCAGATGGGATACGGTCAGCATCCAGTCTTCCCATACCAAGGTATCTCCCAGTGCTTGCCCCCAAAAGATCATTGTCACTGCCCATACCCCGTATTTGACGGATGTGACTACTGCCAGTGCTTCCATAAGTTTGCGTATTAGCTGTAGCCATCCACTGCGTGGCGGAAACATCAAGAATAACAGGGCAATACTGAAAAATAGACTGGCGGTTGGACTATCCGGCACAAAAATAACCATCCAGGACGGCCAGTGCTCCAGCGTATATTCCATCTGCAATCCGTACCATATGTATCCATAAATCGTTCCCAGTGCATTACAAATAAGCAATAACCACATAAACCTGCGGTCGGTCAGAAACATTTTGCTCCATAAATAAGAAATCGGCATTCCCATTCTCCTTTGTCTCCATCCGGCAGAATTAATTCGTACCCCACTCTGCTCCGAACATGCATCATCCTTATTATTTTAAAAGTAAGTAGATGAACAAGCAAGTAATATTGGAACCTGGATACACCAAAAAAGTCTACCGTAGATTACGGCAGACTTTTACAGGATCAAGTGATGTATGTGTGTCATCCTAGTGAGATAATGATTTACGTTCATCATGCTCCACTTCTGGCAGTTCGACTTCAATTGCTGGTGCTAATAAACGCAATTCATTAGTCCACTTTTGAAAAGATTCTTCATCTCTGTCGGCAAGCGCCCGATCAATAAGTGTGTTCAGTTCCTCAATCCGATGTTCGCGAAGTACTTGGTCCCATACCATCTCAGCTGCCAAACCCAACATGACCTCATAGGTTACTTTCATCTTGTACATAGGGCGCACCTCCATAATGCTATTCATGGATTCCTGAACTCTTTTCCTTTATCCACATAGCTCTGTGTAGTCCTGGCCATTCGCTGCAGATCAGCTTCGGTCAGTTCGCGGATTACACGTGCCGGTGAACCGAGTGCCAGAGTATAAGGTGGAATTTTGTTGTTCTCTGTGACAATTGAACCTGCACCAATTAACGAATATTCACCAATCTCTACACCGTTCAGCAAAATGGCACCCATTCCGATCAGTGATCCCTGACCAATCCGGCAGCCGTGAACAATGGCAGAGTGTCCGACGGAAACATCATTTTCGATAATCAAGGGGTGAATCTCATGTACATGTCCTACAGCCAGATCCTGTATGTTACATCGGTCTCCGATAATTACCGGAGCAAGATCACCGCGTAGTACGGCATTAAACCATACGCTGCTGTCCTCACCGAGTGTTACATCTCCGATCAGCTTGGCACCTTCGGCTATGAATGTATTTGTGGGTACAATCGGCCATTGATTGTGGTAGGGCAATAACATGTTATCCGCTCCTTATCTGGATTTTAACCAAAATACGTGTAAGCGCATCAGTAATTTAACAAAAAAATAGAGAAAAAATAATGACAATGCTGTAAACTTCATAAAGCGGCTATTTCTTCCTGTCCGTATTCTCCTGTTGATATGCTTCCATATAGACGAAAGAGCATGGATGATAGTTGTTTAATCTGCCTCAATCACGCTCATGCTTCCATTTACGCCTATATATCCAGTTATATCTTACGACTGAAGATGGTCTGTATTGTTATACAATAGTGCTTTCCATTCTTCGGCTTCCCGTTCCAGAATAGTCAGTGACAAATTACCGATTCGTTCAGTATGTTGCTCTTTGAGCAGTAAAGTAAACACATGAGACAGAAAACCACCATGACTGACGACCAAAATATTATGGTTGGGAAACTGCTCCCAGGTCGAATTAAGAAAGTTCATGCCCCGTTCCTGCAGCAGCTCTACTTTTTCTTGACCCAGTTCCAGTGTCTCCCAGTCTGTACCCCATTTGGCTTCACGTTCTGCCCAAGTGAGCCCTTCTACCTGTCCGAATCCTCGTTCCTTGAGCCTCTCGTCTGGTTCCAGCAACGGAATATCAAGCCGCTCCGCAATAATCCGGGCTGTTTCATGGGCACGCTGCAGACTACTGGAAATCATATGATCCCAGTGAATGTGCTCTACCGCTAACCGTTCGGCCAGCCGGGCTGCCTGTCTCCTCCCTTCTTCATTAAGTGGGATATCGCTGTGACCCTGAATACGCCCCAGCGCATTCCAGTCGGTCAAGCCGTGTCTGATCAAACCAATCCGCATCTTCCTGTTACACCCTTCCTCCAACTGCTCACGCCTATTGCGATCGCTGCTATGTATTGGCTGTGAATAAATACAGCTTAACACAAATAAAAGCCTATAGGCATCGGTCCAATTACGGAATTTGCCTGCAGGCTCTGTATCTTTGTATTTAATTATTGATGTTTGGTACGGGCCAGCCAGCGCAGGGAGACCAGCGCCAGCAGCATACCGACAAGAGATAGAATCATCCAGTACTGCGGATGACTCGGATTCATCGGAATCACCAGCGGATCAATTAATCCCCGTTCTGATCCGGCAAAATGAAGCGATGAATAGACGACCGTATTATCATCGCCTGTAGCCACTGCTGTCGGTACAATACCGCTTACCCTCTCGGGCTGTGGCTGCTGCTCGAACGTGCCTGTCATATCGAGTGTCAAGTAAATGGAACTGCAAATAAAGACCGCAATAAGCGAAGACATCCAGACGGATAACCGGCGGCGGAACAGGCGTGAGATAGGTCCACGCTTAACATCGGTCTGTACCAGCCACGGTGATTCGGCATAAATCCGGTCCATTACATTCCGGTTTATATTTTCGGCGCGGATTGTCATGGTCGGCATCTCTTCCAGTTGTGCTGCTTCTGCCTGAATCAGTTCATGACTTTCTCTCCACACTTCAAATTCTGTCGCGCAGTCAGGACACTCCCGAACATGTTCGTCCAGTGCCAACCGGCGTGGATCATCCGGCATCAGGTCCCAATAGATCCCGAACAGCTCTTCGGCCTCTCTGCAATTCATTTTCTCTTCATCCCTTCACTAGGCTGATTGTAGACCGAGTCATAATAATACGGCTCTAGCCGTGTTTTTACACTCGCTCTCGCCCGGAACAATAGAGATTTGACGGAGCTTACACTTTGACAGAGGATATCGGCAATTTCCTGATAATCCAACTGGTCGTATTCGCGGAGGATCAAAGCAGATCGTTGTTTTTCTGGCAGCTGGTCTATCGCTTCACGTACCATCTGGACGCGTTCACCGCGCAATACCGCCTGTTCCGGCACCATACTGTTCGGTGCCACTGGTGTATATCCGCTCTCTTCGAGAGGAATACTGCCGCTTTTTTGCTTGCGCAGCTCGCTCAGTACGGTATTACGTGCGATGGTATACAGCCAGGTAGAGAACGAAGCATCCACTTCCCGGAAAGAATGCAGACTTTTGTAAGCCTTGTAGAACGTCTCCGAACACAGGTCTTCTGCCATTATTTCGAGATTGGAACTTTTGAGCATATGATAGATGAACGCCAGAATCTTGCGCTGGTAACGGCGCATTAGCTCAGAATACAGCTCTACATCACCGTTTTTAATTTCCTGAATTAACAGGGAATCTGTCATTGAAATGCGACCCTCCTCATTGTTGCCGCCGCATCTTCCTATTCCTTATGTATTAGATAATACCGGATAGGACGGCAAAAGTTGCGGTATTTCTAACATTTTCCGCAGCCGACAACAATTCACTGATTTGATATAAATGATAATCTTGCCTACTGATCCGGCAAGCAACTGGAGTAACTGGTACAAGCCTCAAGCGGGCTGATCGGATAGAAAGGGACAATAGTACTTTTATTTATCAAATGCGACTCCACAAGCCGCTTTCTGACATACAGATGGATGGCTTTAGGGTGGTTATATCGGGCTTACTTTTATTCGTATATCCTGACTGAATATATGGCGAAAATGAGCATACGGAATGTTCACTAATCTGTTCATTTCATTGCACTACAATAGAGCAACCTTTATATCATACCTGACTTTTAGACGGATGGCAAAGTTAAAAGGTTGCTGATCCATCTGTAAAATTAATCCTTTGGGCTGGATAAAGAGCTCCATTACCTTATAATTCATCTGCTACGGAACATTGGATACATCCTATGAATACGAATATGCTGTTGAATCAGCTGCTTCAGCCCAGAAATGAATTCTATGTATGCAATCAACCACACAGAGAGGGATAATACAAATCGAACAAATCACTGATGATTCAAGGCATTAACGCAGAAACGTATGAACTTAGAAAAATCCTATAATACAAAGTAACTAAAAACAAATCTTCGTGATGGATGTCTCAGAACTCTATATGCGTATATAAAAAACAATTATGTATGTACAACACGAAAATATCCTTTCCAGTCCGTTACACTTTGAGCCTTTAAACCGGCAGCCGAAAACTCCCTTATCTGTTATACCATATAATGATACTGCAATTCAAAGTTCGCGCAAAAGCTATCAGGACAAAAAAGAAACCGCTAACATAAGTTAGCGGTTCGAGTTTCATATTTCGGAAACTCCAGTTATTGGATAGGAGTGGAGAGAAACCATACTGTAGTTACAGTATACTGTATGCGCTTTCATTCCGTCAACCCTTTTAACTAAAGTTTTTTGATAATTTTACATTTATTTTAATTAATGTGATATCTGCTTAAATGATATACCTATTTTCCACACAAAAACCGCTTTGGACTCAAGCATCCAAAGCGGTTTTTACATTGATTTGACGAGGACGTGTGACACGGTACCATTCGTAGCAAAATAATCCGATAATAATGAGCTGGACCAGATCACCGCCATAGTACATCCATTGGGCGCCTGCTTCTGCTTGTCCTGTAGATACACCTGTCGGTGGATGAACATACAGGTATTTGGCCAGCATACCATGCAGAGCAGCTGCAATGACTGCTACAATCGCCCGATACACATGACTATAACGGTGGGCCACCGGGTCCACATATAACATTGATATAGTGAATACGTAACCTGCCAGAGCGATATGCAAATGCACCAGCAGATTTACCGCGGTATATTGATGCATCCATGTATAGAGCGGTGTCGTATACAACAGCCACAGTCCACCTGTATTAAGTATAGCCGCAACAACTGGATGGCAAATCAGTGCCGCATACCTACTGCGCAGCACATGACTCAGGCGCCTTGCCTGGCTGATCGGCAGACTGCGCAGCAGCAAGGTAGCTGGAGCAGATAACACTATCAGCAGTGGCCCCAGCATACCCAGCAGCAGATGACCGATCATATGTATGCGAAAATCACTATGTGCCGCGGCTGCAAAGGGGCCGATAATGACCACTACCGAGCAGGTACACCCTGCATACCAGCATATGTAACGATAGAGCGGCCAGGACTTGTAATGCTGGCTGGACAACCGTCCCATAAGGGTATACCCGACAAGCACTGATGCATACAGCAAAGTACAGATTAATTCGATCGCTGTAGATGCCGAACTACCTCCATGTCCCCAGCCATGTTCCACTACCTTCCTCCCCTTCCTATCATTCTGTGTTCCTAACCTCATTCCGCAGTGTCTCTGTCTGTTTCCAGAAATTAATGAGTAGCAGGATATTATGTTCGCCGACGTGTGCGCCACAGCAAAATGCTGCCAACTATAATCATAACCACAGCAATAATATTCCATGTCCAATCATAAGGAGCCAGTTCTACATCATATCGAATCTGGTGAATCCCCATCAGCTTATGCTGTACCAAGCCATCATACAATTGGAATATACCTGCTCCCAGCAGTACGCCTCCCCACCAGCGTGTTAGCCAGAGCCCTTTACGGCGCCGCAGATCTGCAAATAAAAATAAAGAAGCAATGGTAGCAAACCAGCTGAAAGCATGAAAAAATCCATCTGACACAAGCCCAACAGCAGTTGTCGACAGATCATAAAAATGATGCCAATGCAGCAGCTGATGAAATATAGTCTCGTCGATAAAAGCTGCCAGACCTACCCCAAACAAAACTCCCGACCATAGATTACGCTTGCTGTAAATATAACGTGGTTGCGCCGGATCATCTTGAATGTGCATATATCCTGTACGGGGCGTCATTTATTCTCCTCCTCTGACCTATAATAATAAACTGGAAATTATTTTACATTCCACAGCCTATTACCCATTCCAGACTAATAAAAACAAAAAGAACTCTGCCGGATTGAACAGAGTTCTTTTTGTTTTTTTATTTCTATACATCTACCTTATAGAATTCCCACGAACATATCCGTGTTCTGTCAGACAAATACGGAATACTCGCTTTGTTGCAGCATCATCTTGGCCTGCTCCATATCCTGCTCATTACGGAAGGACAAACGCATCACACCCGGCACATCTTCCCGGCTCTCGATAATCTGCACATTGCTGATATTGATGCCACGATTACCAATTTCGGTCGTAATTTTGCCGATAATTCCCGGATGATCGGGTACATCCAGATACAGATCATAGAGCTTCGTAATCATACCTTTGCGGCGTTCAGGCAATTCGTCGCGGAAAGCACCGGCTTTTTCAAATTGCTCCTCGATCCCGCGGGCATCTTCACTCTTCAGCAGTTCGATAAACTGTTCTACGCCTTCATTCCAGTCTTCCAGCAGCTGCAGTATAATATGACGGTTGTTCAGCAGAATATCACGCCATACGATCGGATCACTGGAAGCAATCCGGGTAATATCACGGAATCCTCCAGCTGCCAGCATCCGATATAATGGATTGCCTTCATTATACTGCCGGATCTGATTGACCAGAGCGACAGCAATCACGTGCGGTAAATGGCTAATGGCTCCTACAATCTCATCGTGCATCAGCGGCTCTACCCGGATAATCTGTGCACGGGTATGCTGGGTTAGCAGCTCAGCCAGACGCTCATACGCCGGTTGCGGTACATGATCCGGTGGAGTCAGCACATAGTAGGCATTTTCAAACAGCAGATAAGAAGCTGCCCCTACTCCGGAGCGCTCTGAGCCTGCCATTGGATGACCGCCAATAAAGTGTACATCTTCACGCAGCTGCAGCTGCTCTGCACAGGCAACAATGGATGCCTTGGTACTGCCTACATCAGTAATAATACAGCCCGGCTTCAGCGGTAGATGACTCAACTGCTTCAGATAAGTACCGAGCAAACTGACCGGGACACAGAGGAAAATAAAATCCGCATCCTGTGCAGCTTCCTCGACAGAAAGTGTAGCATGGTCAACCACCTGCCGCTCCTGATAGGTATGTATCAATTCCGGCAGGTGCGTATAGCCAGTCACATGCAGACCCGGCTTGCCTTTGAAGCAAAGCGCAAGTGAGCCGCCAATCAGCCCTACACCGAAGATTGCAATTTTCGTTGTCATGATTATCCCACTCATTCTTCGTTGATTAGATTACATTCATATTATGGGTATCTGCTGCATAGATGCTTTAAAGCAGCATAACCTATATGCGCAAATGAGCAGCGAATTTCCTCGCCAGCTTCTTTGCCGGAGGAAATCCGCCTGTCTCCCAGATTACAGCATTATACCGCAGCTGTGCGTTCCTGCAGTGTTTCTTCAAGAGCACGGATGAAAATTTCATTCTCGCGTGCTGTTCCTACCGTCACACGGATATACGTAGGATATTTGTGATGGCCTGCACGGATAATCACTCCGCGGCTCAGCATGGACTGGAATACTTCCATTGCCGGATGTCCGGTGTCGACCATGATAAAGTTGGTTTGACTTGGGAAATAAGACAGTCCCAGACGTTTAAAATGACCTGTCAGATATTCGATGCCTTCACGGTTTTTGGTACGGCATTCTTGGACAAAATCCTGATCCCGCAATGCCTGACGAGCAGCTGCCTGACCGATTCGCGATGTGTTAAAAGGCTCGCGCACCTGATTAATCAGCTTGATCACATCAGCTCCGCCTACACCATAACCGATACGCAGTGCAGCCAGTCCATAGATTTTGGAGAATGTACGCAGAATGACCAGGTTAGGATACTTGGACAACATTGGAATACTTTGTGGATACGCTCCATCCACTACGTATTCGTAGTAGGCTTCATCCAACACCACCAGCACATGGGATGGTACCTGATCCATGAACTGTACCAATTCCGCTTCGTCTACAATCGTACCTGTCGGGTTGTTCGGATTGCATACCCAGACAATTTTGGTACGGTCATTGATTTGCGCCAACATGCCTGGCAGGTCATGTACGCCATCTTTGAGCGGTACTTCGTGAACAGCAGCACCTTCGATATCCGCATTGCTTTTATATACGGAGAATGTCTGATCGGCCATGATCGTCTCATCGCTCGGCTCCAGAAAAGCACGTGTAATCAAAGCAATAATTTCGTCGGAACCGCAGCCGAAAATAATCTGCTCGGATGTTACGCCCAGAGAAGCAGCCAGCTCGGCTGTCAGTTCTACAGCACCGCCATCCGGATACAGATGCAGTTGGGTCAGCTCGGCAGCAATTGCCTGCTGGACAGAAGGAGCAGATCCATACGGGTTTTCATTAGAAGCCAGTTTGGTTACTTCAGTCAGACCCAGCTCGCGTTTCACTTCTTCAATCGGCTTGCCTGGCTGGTATACGGGAATATTTACAATACGGGATTTCGGTTTCATCGGGACCACTCCTTCGGACTGTTTACATTTTCTTTGCTGTTGTGTATTCATTACATTATACAGAATTAGCGGACGGAATTCACCGTTTCTGCGGAAAACCTGCTTTCCACTGATCCGATCTGATTCCATCCGCTGATTCAGCATGATGACTGTCAAAGGACATGCATCTCCGGCGCAGAATATTCTGTGCTGCAGTGCTCATCATGACAGTAAGCTTCTATACGATTGTTATCCTATCGGGACTATTACCATTTTATCCTGATTATTGATCGGGATTATTAAATGCTGCAGCCCATCTGATTTACTTGGGACCGATCAGATCGGATACGAAATTCCGGATCTGCAGCAGTCCTTCCGCTTTGCGTTCCGGATCGGTCAGCAGCGGAATCTGGGATTCGATCTGACGTACAATCGCACTGCCCACAACCACCCCATCACAGAATTCGGAGAACTGACGTACCTGTTCATGACTGGAGATACCAAAACCGACAGCTACCGGCAGATCCGTATTGGCTTTGACATTACGGATGAACTGCTCCACATTGTTATGGAACGAAGCGCGTTCTCCAGTGACTCCCAGAGAAGACACACAATATACGAATCCCTGTGCTCCATCCAGGATAGAAGCAATACGCTCTTCTGACGTAGGTGCTACCAGCGGCACCAGGCTGACACCCGCTGCTCTGGAGCGTCTGCGCATCTCTTCGGATTCTTCGACCGGCAGGTCCGGTATAATCATGCCGCTGATATCATAACGCTGCATCTGTTCGAAGAATCGATCCAATCCATATTGCAGAATCGGATTATAATAGGTGAACAGAATAAATGGCATAATTACTCCACGGCTGCGTGCCTGCTCCGCAACTTCCAGGCAGGTGTCAATCGTCACCTGATGCGTCAGGGAGCGCTGGGAGGCGCGCTGGATTACCGGGCCATCGGCCAGAGGATCAGAGTAAGGAACACCAAGTTCCAGAATGTGCGCACCAGCCGCCTGCAGCTCCACAATAATATCTACCGTAGTCTGCGGGTCGGGATCACCCACTGTCAGGAAAGGGATCAATGCAGTCTCACCCTTCTCCCGAAGCTCTGCAAAAGTAACATCCATCCGGTTTTGGCTCTGCCCTGTGATACTCATAGTGACCCCTCCCGCTCATATCTCATAATGGATTCTACATCTTTGTCGCCGCGGCCCGACAAGCAGATGACCAGTAGTTGATCGGATGTCATTTCCTTGGCCAGCTTGACGGTATGGGCAATCGCATGAGCCGATTCCAGGGCTGGAATAATTCCTTCCGTCCGGCAGAGCAGCTTGAGTGCATCCAGTGCTTCCTGATCGGTAATCGGTACGTACTGGGCACGTTCAATATCTTTGAGATAGGAGTGTTCCGGTCCTACGCCAGGATAATCCAATCCTGCCGAGATCGAATGTGCTTCCTGTACCTGTCCGTGCTGATCCTGCAGCAGATAGCTCATCGAACCCTGGAATACTCCTTTGGTGCCGAGGCTCATCGTTGCCGCGTGAAGCGGCGTATCAATACCACGACCAGCTGCTTCAACTCCGATCAGTCGTACTTCTTTATCCTCGACAAAAGGATAGAACATGCCGATCGCGTTACTTCCGCCACCGATTGCAGCGACTACCGTATGAGGCAGACGATTTTCCTTTTCCAGAATCTGGCGACGCGTCTCATCACCGATTACCCGCTGGAAGTTACGTACCATCATTGGATACGGGTGCGGACCAACCGCCGAACCCAGAATGTAGAAGGTATCATCCACATTGCTGACCCAGTAGCGGAGCGCTTCATTTCCCGCATCCTTGAGCGTCCGACTGCCAGACGTAACCGGAATGACTTCGGCTCCCAGCATATTCATACGGAATACATTGAGCTGCTGACGCTTGATATCTTCTTCGCCCATGAATACTTTACATTCCAGACCGAGCAGCGCGGCTACAGTCGCTGTAGCTACACCATGCTGTCCTGCTCCGGTTTCAGCGATAACTTTCTTTTTGCCCATACGCTTGGCAAGTACACCCTGGCCAATAGCATTGTTGATTTTGTGGGCACCGGTATGATTCAGGTCTTCACGTTTGAGGTAGATTTTCGGCCCCCCCAGCTGTTCAGTCAATCTCTCGGCATAATAAAGCGGAGTCTCACGTCCGGAATATTCTTTGAGCAGATAATTAACTTCTGCATTAAATTCGTCGTCAGCCGCATATTTGCGGTAGGATTCTTCGAGCTCGATAAGTGCGTTCATAAGTGTCTCCGGTACATAGCGTCCACCGAAGTCTCCAAATCTTCCTTTTGCATCAGGTAGTGTAGTCATTATGCTCTCGCCCTTTCCACAAACGATTTAATTTTGGCAATATCCTTGGTTCCGTCTGTCTCTACACCGCTGGATACATCGATTCCTTCCAGTGGGTACCCGGACAGCAGGGTATTTACATTCTCGGGATTCAATCCACCAGCGACAAACAGTGGTATATGATGCGCTGCTGTCCACTCATGGTAGGCATGAATCTGTTCCCAGGCAAATGTTTTGCCGGAGCCTCCTCCATACAGAGGGTCATACGTATCTAATAAAAAGGCATCTACAGTGCCTTTGTACATTTCCAATTGAGCAGCAGTATCGGACTGCTGTTGGTTGTGGCTTAGAGAGATTACTTTGAATACTTGTACACCCAGGGTGTTACGTACCTGCTGGCAGAATTCAGGTGTCTCATTGCCGTGCAGCTGAATAATATCCAGTGAAGCTTCTCTGATTACGGAAGCAAGTTCATCCAAGTCCGGATTAACAAATACACCTGCACTTTGCGGGCGCTGTCCCTCCGGCCACTGCTGGAGTACGCTGATCAACTCGCCGGCCTGATGTGGAGTGACCTGACGCTTGCTTCTGGCAAACACAAACCCGATATAATCGACGGGTAACGGTATCATAGATTTTAGCACTTCAACGCTTTGAAGTCCACAAATTTTTATCTTGGTTTGGGCTTTGCTACTGCTCTCTTTATCCTCTTTTACCAAGGAATCATTAAGAGGTGGAACAGCTGATGTATTCTGTTTATTCATGGGAAACCTCAGCAGCCGCTTGGTGATCCACACCAGACTCCACAGGCTCCATCAGGGTTTTGACAGCCTGCGCAATATCTTTCTGACGCATAAAGTACTCGCCTACCAGCACACCTGCTGCACCAGCTTCTGCGACATAACGAATATCATCCGGTGACATAATACCACTTTCACTGATAAGAGGTACTCCCTCTGGCAGCAGCTGAATGAGCTCTGCTGTTGTAGAGAGCGAGGTCTCGAATGTTTTCAGATCGCGATTATTTACTCCGATCAGTCCATGTTCTATTGCCCCTTCGGCCGCGAGTACAATTTCCAGTTCTTGACGGTCATGTACTTCGATCAGTACATCGAGTCCAAGAGACACAGCGACTGCCAGATAATCACGAATCTGCTGCGGGGTCAGAATAGCTGCAATCAACAGAATCGCGTCTGCTCCAATCAACCGGGCTTCATAGATTTGCCGCTCATCTATAATAAAGTCTTTACGCAGCAGTGGCAGCTGGATCGCTTCATGAATCTCTGTCAGATAGCGATCATTTCCCTGGAAATACTGCACATCGGTCAGAACAGATATACAATCGGCTCCAGCCTGCTCATAGGCACGGGCAATATTCACCGGGTGAAAGTCCGGACGAATTAATCCTTTGGAAGGGGAAGCTTTTTTCACTTCGGCGATCAGACCGACTCCCCGATTGGCATTGGATGTCAAAGCATGACGGAATCCACGCGTTGCAGGCATGTCTGCGATCCGGCGCTCTGCATCTGACAATGAAAAACGACTGGCCCGCTGTTCCACTTCACTCTGTTTGGTTACTACGATACGATCAAGATACATAACTATAGGCCTCCGTTGTCTGAATTAATTGTTCCAGCTTATGCGCTGCGGCACCAGAATCGATAGCTGCTGCTGCAATAGCAGCCCCTTCAGCCAGATGATCGGCCTGTCCTGCCAGATAAATACAGGCAGCTGTATTGGCAAGAACCACATCACGATAAGCGCCTTTCTCACCATTCAATACCCTGCGGATAATATCTGCGTTTTGCAGGGCATCGCCGCCCAGCATGTGCTCCAGCGGATGCATATCCAGTCCAAAATCGTGTGGGTGCACTTCATACGTCTGCACCTGTCCATCACGCAATTCGGCAATCCGGGTAGGCGTTGCAATACTGATCTCATCCAGTCCATCATGACTGGCAACAACCATCGCACGCTTTAGTCCAAGCAGATTCAGCGTCTCGGCAACGGTCTCGATTTTGCTGGCATCATACAATCCGATCAGCTGACGATCTGCACCAGCCGGATTGGTCAGCGGTCCCAGCATATTGAAGACAGTACGTACGCCAAGTTCACGTCTTGTTGCAGCAGCATGCTTCATGGATGGATGGAACACCTGGGCAAACAGGAAACATATTCCAATCTCATCCAGACACCGTGCAGCCTGATCTGCATTCAGGCCGATATTAACGCCAAGTGCTTCCAGTACATCTGCACTGCCTGCCTTGCCGGAAGCAGAACGGTTACCATGCTTGGCTACACGTACCGATACCGATGAAGCAATAATAGCAGACACAGTGGAAATATTGAATTTATGAATACCTGAACCGCCTGTACCGCATGTATCCAGCAGGTTGGAAGACAATACAGGCACCCGGCCACCGCTCATGCGCATCGCTTCGGCAAAGCCTGCGATTTCTTCTACCGTCTCTCCCTTTACCCGCAGCGCTGTCAACAGTCCGCCGATCTGTGAAGGTGTAGCTTCTCCGCTCATGATGGTACTCATCACACGGTTTGCTTCCTCACGCTGCAAATGCTCTCCCTGAATGACTTTGGTAATCGCCTGCTGCATCGTAGCTGATGTATACATATCGTCTCCTCCTCTTGGATCTGCCGGTTATCCGTTCGTCCGGCTCTGTTATTTATAATAGATTCAGGCTCTCAACCTGCTTGATTGTATTTTTTGTCTGTTTATACCCGTTCGTAGCCGTACAGATAATCCTGATTGGTTACCGTGTCCGGATGGTTTGATTTCGGTGGAAACATTGCTTCAGCCACACGGATAGATTTGAGCATCGCTTTTGCTTTGTTAACCGTTTCCTGATATTCATTTTCCGGAATGGAATCCCATACGATTCCGGCACCTGCCTGTACGTAAGCACGACCATGTTTGAAAATAATCGTGCGGATCGTAATGCAGGCATCCATATTGCCCGAAAAGCCCAGGTAGCCGATTGCACCGGCATACGCACCGCGTGCTTCATTCTCGATCTCCGCGATAATCTCCATTGCCCGCAGCTTCGGTGCACCCGATACCGTACCTGCCGGTAGACAGGAGAGGAAAGCATCGAAGAAGTCTTTGTCCTTGCGCAGCTGACCAGATACATTGGATACGATATGCATCACATGCGAGTATTTCTCAATTTGCATAAAAGAGTCCGCTTTGACTGTACCGAATTCCGATACACGACCCAGATCGTTGCGTCCCAGATCTACGAGCATCAGATGCTCTGCCCGTTCCTTTTCATCCTGCAGCAGTTCTTCGGCCAGTGCCTGATCTTCAGCTTCGGTCTTGCCTCTTGGCCGGGTGCCGGCAATGGGACGAGTCTGCAGTCGATCGCCTTCCACTTTGACGAGTGCTTCAGGTGAGGTACCTACAATGATCTCATCATCCATTTTCAGATAATACATATAAGGAGATGGGTTCATTGTCCGCAGTACCCGGTATACTTCCAGTGGGGCCACTTCGGTCTCAATATGGAACCGCTGGGACAATACCACCTGGAAAATGTCTCCGGCGCGAATATATTCCTTAGCCCGGCTGACTCCATCCAAATACTCTTCTTTGGTCATATTGGACTGAATCTCGCCCAGTTCGATATCTTCTGATACCGGAGCACGTCCTGCTGTACTGGTTGGCGGCTGATTGTGCAGCAGCAGCTCTATCGCTTCCAGCTTGTGCGATGCCTGATCATACGCTTTGCGAATCTGCTGATCATCAGCTCCCTCGGGGATATGTACATTGCTGACGAGCAGAATATGCTGTTTTACATGATCGAACACCACAATCTGATCACAGAACATAAACTGGATATCATCCATGCCCATATCGTCTATACGGTGAGCGGGCAATTTCTCATAATACTGCAGCAGATCATAACCGAAGAATCCGATTGCTCCACCTGTAAAAGGAGGCAACGTGTCCAGCTTGGGACTGCGGTAACGACGCAGCAGCGCTTTGAGCTGTTCGACCGGCTTGCCGGCTAAGGCTTTTTTCTCTCCGTTCATCTCCAGTGTGATCTGTCCCTGCTTACCCGAGATCATCAGGAAAGGGTCACTGCCGATAAAGGAATATCGCGCCCATTTGCTGCCTCCTTCTACACTTTCCAGGAGGAAGGCACGTTTGTGATCGGCGTAACGCTGGAATATTCGAATCGGTGTCTCCATATCTCCGAGTAGCCGCTTAGTAATGGGCACCAGATTGTACTGACCTGCCATTGCAATGACTTGTTCCACCTGAGGTTGAATCATAAATATCCGCTCCTTCTATATCATGTAGGGTGAATTTTTTTGAATGAATAGTAACATGCCGGATAACAAAAAAAGCCTTCACGCGTAATGACGCATGAAGGCTGCTATGTGCAGATTGTACAAATGTAAGAAATGGAATACATCTCTCCATCTCCCGCTTCCCCTGATGATTTGTTCTATCCTGCTGCTGGTAACAGAAAGATATACCTATGGAATCAATAGTATCAAAGTAGCTGCTTTCCCTCTGGAAAACGGCCTACCCTGTATATTCATTCCTCATCCGGTTCTGCTCTTAAAACGCCATCGCACCTGTAATCGCTACGGACACACGCTCGGAATTCCCATTCGCTGCTGATTGTGCTCAGCTTACTCCTGTTTATTCATACTGTCCGCCGATAGGGCTTACGTTTTCTTCTCATCTATACTCTTCTCTACTCAATTGCATCTCATCTCAATACACGGCTCATACTGCTTATTAATCTTGTTGTATACTATACTTCATAACAGGCATCTAACGCAACCCTTACAGTGAAAAACATTATTCGACGCTTTAAAGCAGCAAAAGGAAAGGCATCATGATGCCTTTCCTTTTGCATGGTAGCAGAGGGGATTATTCTGATTAATATTCCACCAATCCTGCTGATTTTATTATAAAAATATAAATTGCAGCTGCAGCAATCAGGATGTAGCCAGGTCGGGACGAAGCCGTTTGGCTTCATTCAGGTAGACATGGCGAATCTCCTGCTGGGTCTTCGTCGTATTGATATGCAGCATTAACCGGATACACAGCGGCAGACTCCCCTGAACAGGCACTTCCAGTGCACACATCAGCGGAACCATATTCCAGCCCTCCATCTCGCGAATAGCCAGAGCCGGGAAAACAGCATCCAGATCTGGTGTCATCGTAATCCAGATACTGCTGATATCTTCCGGTTCGAATTCATTACGATCCACAATCTCCTGTAGCAGGGCCAGTGTCTCATCCAGAATCTCCTGGCGGTCGTTGCGAGTTACAGTTGTGGCTCCGCGAATACCTCTTACATACATGCTCTTACACCTCTTTCTTTAAAAGCTCAACCGTTCGGCGTACCAGATCATAATCGACATTGCGATTAATTTCTACTTTGCCAATTTCCAGTGGTACAACAAAAGTCATCTGCCCTTCCTGGAACTTCTTGTCATGCATCATGGCACTCATAATCCGGTCTACACTCAGATGTTCAGGCAGAATAGTAGGCAATCCGAGCGATTGCAGCATTTCGCGAGTTGTATCTACCAGCCCCGGTTCTGCACCCAGTGCTTCCCCGATCAGAGCCGAACCCACCATGCCGATCGAAATGGCTTCGCCGTGAATAATCTCGCCATAGCCAGCTACTGCCTCGATGGCATGACCAATTGTATGACCCAGATTGAGAATGGCACGCAGATCATTTTCCCGCTCATCTTTGGATACTACTGCAGCTTTGATTGAGCAGCCTTTTTCCAGACCATATCCCATTGCCTGGATATCCACCGATTTGAGCTCATCTGCATGTTCCAGACACCAGTAGGCAAATTCGCGATCCCAGATCAGTCCATGCTTCACCATCTCGGCCAGTCCTGCATATACTTCGCGTGCCGGAAGAGTCTTGAGCGCGGACAGATCGTACAATACCAGCTCCGGTTGATGGAAAACACCAATCATATTTTTGGCAAGCGGATGGTTAATTCCAACCTTGCCGCCTACACTGCTGTCATGTGCCAGTACGGTAGTAGGCATCTGTACAAAACGGATACCTCTCATATACGTACCTGCTACAAAACCGGCCAGATCACCCACTACGCCACCGCCAAGAGCGATAACAGCAGATTTACGATCCAGACCGCCTTCGATCGCCTTGGTCATAATAGCTTCAAAAACAGACAGCGACTTGGATGTCTCGCCTGATCCTACAATAGCGGTCACTACCTTGAATCCGGAAGAAGTCAGCGACTGCTCCAGAATACCAAGATAAGGATCGGCTACCTTTTCATCCGTAACGATCAGCAGCGGACTCTGCTTGGATAACTGATGCTTCTCCAGATAACTGCCGGCCTGCTGCAGCAGACCTTCACCAATATAAATAGGATAGGAACGTTCGCCAAGTTGAACGTCGACTGTCCGAATATCAGTCATTAGTATTCATCCACCTGTGCCTGGTAATTTTCCAGGTTTTTGCGAATCTCGGTCATAGAGTCCCCACCGAATTTTTCCAGGAAAGCCTTGGCTACTTCCCAGGCGACCACACTCTCCATCACAACGCTGGCAGCCGGAACCGCACATGCATCCGAGCGCTCTACCTGAGCGGTGAATGGTTCTTTCGTATCGATATCTACGCTTTGCAGCGGCTTGTACAGTGTCGGGATTGGCTTCATAACACCGCGTACGACGATTGGCATACCATTTGTCATACCACCTTCGAATCCGCCCAGACGATTCGTTGCACGATGGTAACCCTGTTCCTCATTGTACAGAATCTCGTCATGTACCTGGGAACCGCGAATATGTCCTGCTTCGAATCCAATACCAATTTCCACACCTTTGAAGGCATTGATAGACATAACCGCCTGCGCAATACGTGCATCCAGCTTGCGGTCATACTGCACATAGCTGCCCAGTCCAACCGGAACGCCTTCAATGATACATTCCACGATACCACCGATCGAATCGCCTTCTTTTTTGATTTGATCGATATAGGCTTCCATTTTCTGTTCGGTTTCTTTGTCAACAACACGTACGGAAGATTCTTCGGTACGGGCAACCAGCTCATCAAGCGGCAGATTATTCGGTGGTGCTTCGATCTCACCGATCCGGATAACTTGTCCACCGACTTTGATGCCAAACGATGCCAGGAATTGACGGGCGATAGCACCTACGGCTACACGAATAGCAGTCTCGCGCGCACTGGAGCGTTCCAGTACATTACGAAGATCTTTATGGTTATATTTGAGTCCGCCATTCAGATCGGCATGACCAGGGCGCGGACGATGGACACGGCGTTTCTCTTCATCCGTTCCTTCCATCGGCTCAATATTCATAATCTTGGTCCAGTGCTTCCAATCATTATTGGCAACGACCAGAGCAACCGGCGCGCCTGTTGTATATCCGTGACGAACACCACCTACGATATCCGCTGTATCTTTTTCAATTTGCATCCGGCGGCCGCGACCATATCCTTTTTGACGACGGGCCAGTTGGAAATTCAATTCTTCAAAATCAAGCTGCAACTCACTTGGCAGCCCTTCAATAATCGCAGTTAGCTGGGGTCCGTGAGTCTCCCCTGCTGTTAAGTAACGTATACTCATTTTGCGTTCCCCCTTTAAACTGTTAAACTGTGCATCGCTAAAATCCGTAATTACCTTTGCTTATTATAGTACAGCCTTCATCCATTTGACAAGGAACCTCAAACATTGCATTTCCGTATGGAAACTACCTGATTTCCATGTGGATATAACAAAAACACGCCGTCTGCTGCCGGAGCAGAACAGACTGCGTGTCTATGATTATTGTATCTATCCAATCTTGCCGTTCAGGAGGACCACTCCTAATCCTGTCCCCTGATTTGTTGCTTGTATCTATTATCTTGAAATTGTAAGTAAGTCACCGTTTTGATACTGCTTGTCTGACCGGACAAATCTATGAAGATCGGTCCGGCTTACTACGACTGTTCCGTATCAATTCCCCCATGCAACTACTTTTCGTTCTTGATCTACAGCTGCGATCAGCCGTTTTTGTGATAGAAGAACGTCTCAGATGAATCAAAGCCGTATTGTGCCGGAGAGAAAATCTGCTCCGTACTGCCTACAAACAATACGCCACCCGGACGCAGACTGGCTGCAAACTTGTGGTACAGCATACTTTTGGCTTCTTCAGTAAAATAAATCATGACATTACGGCATACAATCAGGTCATATCCGGTTTCAAACGTATCTGTCAACAGATTGCCTTTGCGGAATTGTACCGCCTTTTTGAGATTGTCATTTACAGCAAACATATGACCATTCGGTGTAAAATGACGTTTAGCAACATCGGTCGGTACATCTTTGAGGGAGCGCTCCAGATAAAGTCCTTTTTTGGCTTTTTCCAGTGCACCATCATCAATATCCGTAGCATGCAAAGTTGTTGAGGACAGAATATTTTTATCGGCCAAAATCGTAGCGATTGTATAAGGCTCTTCCCCTGTAGAGCAGGCAGCGCTCCATACTTTCAGGTTTTTCCCACTCTTCTGCAGCTGCGGCAAAATGCTA
Organism: Paenibacillus dauci; assembly: GCF_000971985.1. Classification (GTDB taxonomy): domain Bacteria; phylum Bacillota; class Bacilli; order Paenibacillales; family Paenibacillaceae; genus Saccharibacillus; species Saccharibacillus dauci. The sequence goes on from NZ_LAQQ01000001.1 coordinate 816,322, forward strand.
TCGCGCAGTACTTCCCAGCGGTTCGGGTTACGCCAGAATTCGGACACGTTAATGGTCATCCGATCAAGGAACTCATAAAACAATGATTTATCCTTGAGCATAGCCTCAAAGAATGCAGAGAATGTGGTAAAACCGTTTTTGGAACGCAGTGTTGTCAATCTGCGCTTCATTTGAGCTTCTTTATACTGTGCTAGGTCAATGCCCGTACTATCTTTCACTTTTTTGATGAAACCTGTATAGTCCGAGTCTGGTTGAACGGCATCATTTGTAAGCATGGCATCACGTCCTTAAGTTCATAATGAGTGTAGTCCATGCGGGGGTATGTTTAGAGCCAGACGGAAATATTTTTCTCGTAAACGCTTAATTCGTCTGGAGTAAAAAAGTTCGCGATCTCTCGTTCTGCACTTTCAGGCGCATCGGAGCCATGAATCAGATTGAAAGGAGTGTGGGCAGCGAAATCCCCACGGATTGTACCAGGCAATGCTTCGGTAACTTTGGTCTTGCCCATCAGTGTACGGGATAATGTGATGACATCGTCACCTTCCCATACCATGGCAAACACCGGTCCCGAAGTAATGAAGTCAATGAGTTCTCCGTAGAACACTTTACCTTCATGTTCGGCATAATGCCGTTTGGCCTGTTCTTCCGTCGGAATAAGAAACTTGCCTCCGATCAATTTGAATCCTTTGTCTTCGAAGCGGCTGATAATACGTCCCATTAACCCCCGCTGTACTCCATCAGGTTTAATCATCAAAAATGTGCGTTCCATTGATTCACTCTCCTGTTATCTACAAAGTGATCTGCTATCGGAGCAATTTCAAGATGCCCACTTGTGTATTCTAACAGAAAGTGTGAATTACAGAAAGAAACACCATCATATACGTTTCCGACATTTTTTGATAAAATATGCCCTTTTTAGAGTACATTACTCGTTATGCGCCTGATTTCCGACAAGCAACCAGCCTTTGATGCGGTTAGCGGAAAGCCATTCACATACTTCGTAACTTATATATCGACCGGAGGGGGCTTCTCTGTTAGTTCTTGTCGAGAAATGTTTTGAAATTATCGTTATTAATGGGAACGCTTAGCAACAAAATGAGCAATTTCTTGCAAATGTTTCTGTGTTTTACCGGACGGAAGCTGCTGCAGAGCATCCATCGCCTTTTGAATATAACGATCTGCGAGGGCTTCTGCCTGCTCGATTCCCTGACTGCCGCGTACCATTTGTACGGCCTGTTTTACATCGGTTTCTCCATTGGCTTGATGAATCCGGTTAATCTCGGCAAGCAGTGGCTCCCGAAGAGAAGCCTGCTGCAAGGCATACAGTACCGGCAACGTAATATTGCCTTGACGCAGATCGCTGCCCGGAGGTTTACCAATTTGCTTTTCTGTACCGCATAGATCCAGCACATCATCACGAATCTGAAAAGCCATGCCTACATTGTAGCCGTAACGATACAGCTGGCGTGTCACTTCACGCGGTGCGTCGGCAGCCAATCCACCCAGCTGGCAGCTGATTGCGATCAACAATGCCGTTTTGCGGCGAATCCGCAGCAGATAGCGGCGTATGGTCTGATCCGTATTAAAGAAGTCCCGGATCTGTTCCATCTCACCGATCGACATCTGTACCATTGCTTTGGCAAGTACGCGATGAATTTCCGGATTTTCCAGCCTGGCGACAATAACGAGCGCTTTGGCATAAATATAGTCACCGGTATACATGGCAATTCGGTTATCCCATTTGGACTTTACTGTCAGTTGTCCGCGGCGGGTCTCTGCATCGTCAATAACATCATCATGTACCAGGGAAGCCATATGAATCAGCTCAAGCGGCACTGCTACATTGCTGAGACGTTCCAAATCGTAATTACCGTATTTACCTGCAAGCAGCACAAAAGCGGGACGAAGCCGCTTTCCTCCCGCTTTCAACAGATGAAGTGAAGTTTCGTTAAGCAGCGCGTGCTCGGTATCAATGCTGCGGCTGAGCTCACGTTCGATTACGTTCATATCTTTTTTTAGTGTCCCGAAAATGTCCAGTAGTTTCATTCGTTCACCCGTGTCATCATATTGTCAGTCCATAGTTCCATATTTACTTTATGATCCAGCAGACCCAGCTCATGGGCATATTGAAAATACAGAGCAAGCCCCTGCTGTTCCTTTTCTCCAAAATCATACCATAATTGCCGGAAATAATGCTCCCAGTATTCATGACTGCCGCCCATTTTCTGGCGCGCTTCATGAATTACCGGATTCAGATCAGCCACACTGCGCTGCTTACTGGCCCGCAGCTGCTCACCAATTTCGGTTACAAGGTCCGGATATACAGCTGCAAACTGCTTATTTACGGCCCATACCGCAAAGGTCATGCTAAGACCTGTCCACTGCTTCCATTCCAGACCCAGATCGGTAACGATATAGCCTGTGTCACGCTGCGATGCCGCAATCGCATGATCGCCGATTAGCAGAGCTGCATCACAATGTTCCATCATCCGGTCTAATTCAGGATCCATAGATACATATTCCGGTTTGTGTCCATATCGTTTGTCCAGGATGATTTTGAGCAGATTAACAGAAGTAGCAGAAGTATTTGTCAGCGCGATCGTTCCACTTCCCAGCTCCGCTAACGGCTTTCTGGAAAACAGAAGAATCGATCCGACCGCATTCTTGGCACTCACCGACAAATCGGGCAGCAGCCAGAAATCGTCAGAACGTGTTCCATACGCAAAAGCAGATACCGGAGTAACAAATAATCGATCTTCCAGCAGTCCACGATTCAGATTAGCTGGAAGATCGCTGTGTATAACCGCCGGTACAGACAACTGTGCCGGATCAAAGTTCTGATAAATAGGCCAATCATTCGTATACTCAATTTTACCGATTTTGATCGGCAATTCAAATTCACTCACTGTTATTCCCCCATCGTTCAAATAAATGATGCTCAATATCCAGAATATCGAGCACTTTGCCAACTACAAAGTCGACAGCATCTTCCAGTGTCTGAGGGCGATAATAAAAAGCCGGCATCGCCGGAATGATACTGACTCCCATACGAGCCAGCTTAAGCATATTTTCCAGGTGAATCGCATGCAAAGGTGTTTCTCTTGGAACTATAACCAGTTTCCGTTCTTCTTTAATCATCACATCTGCTGCACGGGTCATTAGATTGGCGGAAGTGCCTCCTGCAATATTCGCCAGGGTCCCCATAGAGCAGGGAATAATGATCATGGCTTTCACCCGAAATGAACCACTTGCAATTGATGCTCCAATATCCGAAAAAGAATGATACACCAGCTTGCCCGGCAGGGAACCGAAATGCCCACTAAGCATTTCTTCCCTGCCGGAAGCAGTCCAGTCCAGTTCTTCTTTGAGCACTCTCCACCCGGCATTGGAAATCACCAGGTGGACACTGTAGCCCATCGATAACAGTATTTCAGTCAGACGAACACCATATACGGAACCACTGGCTCCGGTAATGCCAATCACATAACGCTTGCCGGCATGATCAGGATGATAGCCGGCAGGGAACGAAGCGACAGACTCGGACGGTGTATGTTCCGGACGGTTTACCACCATTGCTTAACCGCCAGATCTACCAGGGTAAAGACGAACATAATAATACTGAGCGCTCCATTCATTGTGAAGAAAGCAGTCTGCAGACGACTCAGATCTTTTGGTGTAACAATGTAATGCTCATAGAACAAAATGGCACAGGCGATAATGACACCAGCGATGTACCACCAGCCCAAATCGGTAATAAACAGTAGACTGATCAGTCCCGCAGCTGTAATTACATGGAATCCCTGGGCAATTTTCAGAGCACGCGGAATACCAAAGCGGCTTGGAATCGAATGCAGGCCTTCCTTGCGGTCAAACTCCGCATCATCACAGGCATAGATCACATCAAATCCGGCTGTCCAGAATGTAATTGCAATATAGAATACAATAGCTGCCCAGTCGATTCGGCCAGCGACTGCTACCCATCCGCCCAGCGGCGCAAGCGCAATCGTCATTCCGAGTACAACATGGCATAGCCAGGTAAATCGTTTGGTAAAGGAATAAATAATCAGCATAAATAGCGCAATCGGCAGCAGCTTGAATGCCAGCGGCGATAGCTGTGTAACCGCCCAGAAAAAGACAACAAGCGAAATCACAATAAAGATAACTACCTCACCGGAACGAAGCAGTCCGGCAGGAATCGCCCGCATCATCGTGCGTGGATTTTTACCATCAAATGTACGGTCAATCAGACGGTTCAATCCCATCGCTGCACTGCGTGCACCAACCATGGCAACCAGAATCCATACGATCTGCTCCCAGGTCGGCAGATGACCATAGACTACATAAGATCCCAACATCGCACCCATAAAGGCAAACGGCAGGGCAAACAAAGTATGCTCAATTTTAATCATTTCCAAAAATATCTTAATCTTTTTAAACATCCTACTTCTCCTTGATCCCAATATGAAGTGCTGCAATTCCACCGGTCAGCGGATAAGCCTGTACCTGCTGCAGTCCAATACTACGGAATACACCAGCCAGCTCCTCACGTCCAGGGAAAGCTTTGAGCGAATCCGGCAGCCATTTGTATTGTTCATAACGCTTGGCGACCAGCTTGCCCATCAGCGGCAGCAAATTCTGAAAATAAAAATAATACACGCCTTTAAATGGCTGCCAGGTCGGCTTGGATAATTCCAGACATACCACCATACCACCAGGCTTAACGACCCGTTTCATTTCTTTGAGTGTCTTCTCCAGATCCGGCACATTACGCAGTCCGAATCCAATCGTCACATAGTCAAAAGAATTGTCTGCAAATGGTAGATCCATGGCATTGCCCTGGGTAAGCGTAATATTGTCGCTCCATCCATCACGGTCAATTTTCTTCTGACCGACCTGCAGCATATTCGGGCTAAAGTCCAGTCCGCATACCTGACCGGTACCGCTGGCTTCTGCCAGACTGAGTGTCCAGTCACATGTACCACAGCATACGTCAAGAGCCGTATCGCCAGGTTGAACATTCATTTTTTTCATGGTGAATTTACGCCATGTCTTGTGCATGCGGAAGCTCAGCACATCATTCATCATATCGTACTGGGGCGCAATCGATTCAAAAACCGACTGGACAAATTGTTCCTTCGGCTTGGCACTTTCCGGTTTGTTCATAGTCATACCACCTCTTCTGAATTACTTGAATTATGCGGTTAGCGCAGAGTGGCATATACTTCCATCAATGGAGAAATATCCGCACGTAGACGCTCATAGCCCGGCTGCTGCAGACGCGATTCAATGACTGACAGCGATTGTTCCAGCAGTTGGCTGATCTGTCCTGCTGTCTCATACTGCTCATACCACTGCTGCCAGCGCGGACTTTCTACCGGCTCTGTCATCATCGCTGTCTGATCCTGTGGTTCTGCTTGCTCTAGTGCATAATACAGACTGTAATGTCCAAATGGACGCTGCTGCAGGGAAGCCTGTTTCAGCTGCAGATCTTCGGCCAGTACTTCACAGCGGCTGAATGCATACAACATTTCTTCCCAGAGCTCTGCGCGGTCTGCCGGAAGATAGGCTGTAAATGAAAGAAACAGCTGCATCTTCAGCTGTGTAATTGCCTCGATATATTGTTCGGAAGTAAGTGTCGTTTTTTGAACTTGCTGATACAAATTCATTTTGAGACGGTTATTCTCGCAGATGGCTTCACTGAGCCTGGATACCATCTGAATCTCGCCTGCTTTGGCCAGCAGCTCGTAAAAGCGGCTACTAAAATAATCGCCTGCCAGTACATTCAGCTGACGGGAACGCATCTTGGACTCCTCCTGGTGCAGTGGAGAGGTATCAATCCGGTCATGTGTATCCAGCGCCATCTGTACCAATCCTGTAACAAGGGAAAATAAGCGCCCTCTCTCCGTTTCCTGCTCCGTATCTACAGCTTCATTTAGAAAAGCCAGCAACAGACGGGCTCTGGTATCCGGAAATTCGGGAATAGCGGTATGCTCTTGAATCATATCGTAGTCTGTATATTTTTGGGATGTTTCCAATAAGCGATACGGTTTCATCTCAGCCTCCATGCCTTTGTGGGCAAGTCTATATTTTCACAAACTATAATGTTTTAGATTTAAACATTTCAGTTCATTATAACATATGTTTTTTCGACAAGACAGGGCAAGTGAACATTTGTAAGTTGACCATTATCCGGCTCGCAAAACAATAAAATACTGGCTCCCTTTATTAAGTCCAGCTTAATAAGTAGGGAAGCCAGTATGGATGCTGCAGACTGCAAATGTATGAGATTGCAATCATATCAATCTTCCGTTTTAACGGTACCGTGTTTGGTGTGTACTTCAGCGTCGCCCCTGATTTTGATTGCCGACGTATTCTCGGTAAACTGTACAATCAGCAGCTCGCCTTTGTCCAGCTTCTCTGTATGATGAAAACGAGTATCCCGGCCGCGTGTCAGACCGATGACCTGTACTCCATTTTCTTTGGCTTTGATAACTACATAATCACCGTTAACAATTCCGTCTTTGGATGGTTCCATTTTGGCCTCCTTCTGCTTCTGGCAGTTGTCCGATCAAGTAGTCAGACAGATGCGGAAAGGACCGTGAACATGAAGATCACGGTCCTTTCCTGAACATGGAATATGTACAGCTTATTTAATTCCATCTTTCAGTGCTTTACCTGGCTTGAAAGCCGGGATTTTGCTAGCTGGGATTTCCATTTGCTCCCCAGTTTGCGGATTACGTCCCATACGTGCGGAACGCTCACGAACTTCGAAGTTACCAAATCCAACCAGTTGGACTTTATCGCCACTTTGCAGGGCGCTGGAGATTGCTTCGAAAACAGCGTCAACTGCTTTTGTTGCATCTTTCTTCTGCAGTTCTGTTTTTTCAACAACCTGTGCGATCAGATCAGTTTTGTTCATGTGTATTCACCTCCTAATGCAAATATAAGCTTTCCACTTGCTACTTTGGTTTTCGAATAAACGAAAATATAGGTAAACGCCGCGGAATTTTCGGAATATGGACTGTGCCAGCTATCGCCGGGACACAGAACACACCTATAGTAATACAGCTATCCTTTAATTTCAAGCGTTTTGCACTTTTTTATCTGATATCGCTGATCTGCCAAGCATTACCAGTCACTTAAATCGTCATTTTGCTGCTCCATCTGTTTGCGGATCGCTGCTTTGAGACGATCCTCGGGAACATGGACAACAGAATCACCGATAACCCGGGCCTGACAGCCAAGACGAATATGCTCTTGCAATGAAAGTCCCAGCTTACGTGTCTCGGCCGCTCCTGGTGCAGAAAGAGCAGGTTCTCCCAAAGGCTGTTCTTCCGGTCGTACCACAACCTTGCACATTAGACAGGCTGCTCTGCCATCACAGCGTACCGGAAGATGCACCCCCGCCCGTCTGGCAGCAGCCAGAAGCGTTGTTCCTTCCGGTACCTGCACCGATTTGCCTGCAGGCCTAAAATCTACACGGCATTGCTGTTTTCCGGACAAGAGGATTCCTCCTTTGGGTTATTGATGTTAATTGTCTGTTTAATTATCGATCCCGGTCAGTTTATAAATACGCTGAATCATCTGTGGATGAAAACCATTGGCAGCAATAATTTGTTTGACCAGTTCGCGATGATGCTCGGGCTCGGCCGCCATATGTTCTGCAATCCGCTCATAACGATCCCTGCGGTCCCTCAGCAGGTTAAATATCAACTCATGTGCCAACGGCATAAGAGCCAGTGAACAGCCGTTCAGCGCTACTACAGGAGCATGATTATACAGATTTCTATCAATATGTACCCGGTAATAGGATTCACGTGCACGAACTTCAAAATCTCCGACCAATTCCACTTTGTAATCTCCGGCCTGATAATGACTCAGGATAGAGCGATACATTCTGGTTTCGTTCTGTTCCGGTCCGTCCAGTACAACAGCATGAGCCTGCAGCTGTTTATGCAGCAGATTCACTGCGTCTCCATCTGCATACAGATCGATATCCCGTGGCGCTTCCTCAAGCGGGATTCCCTGCAACAGCAGACCGCAGCTTCCGCCCAGCAGCCAATGTGTATGCTCCCCCTCATGTTCTGGAGCGAGCCAACTGGCCAGATCGATCAGTGACTGCTTGAGCTGCGGATGTGATTGCACATATTGTTCAGGATTATACATTTACAAATATGCCCCCTCTGCATTCAAACCTGTACAAAAAGAACGATAGGATTCTCCTTCGTTCTCTGTACGTTTGACTCCAAATCCAATCAGGAATGCCACTGCTGCCAGATTTCCAGCTTCATGGACTCCATCTCGTTTTTGGGATCTCTTCCCATCAAAGCTTCTACAGCTTCGCGCGGGTCGCTATTTTTAAACAAAACACGATATAGCTGCTCGGCAATCGGCATCTGCACATCATATTTACGAGACATGTCATGCGCCGCCTGTGTCGTACGTATGCCTTCCACAACCATATTCATGGAATTCATCACTTCATCCAGCGATTTCCCCTGACCTAGCATATAGCCTGCTCTCCAGTTACGGCTATGACGACTGGTACCGGTAACCATAAGATCTCCGATTCCTGCAAGTCCGGCAAAGGTCAGTGGATTGGCTCCCATTTCACTTCCGACCCGGACCATCTCGGCAATCCCCCGTGTAAGCAGCGCCGCTTTGGCATTATCACCATACCCCAGTCCATCGGACATTCCTGCGCCAAGCGCAATAATGTTCTTGAGTGCACCAGCCAGTTCTACACCAATCATATCCAGATTCGTATAGACTCTAAAATATTCCTCGTTCATAAACAGCGTCTGTGCCGCAGCCGCAGCTCTCTCATTACGGGAAGCCACTACCACGGTTGTTGGCATACGCTTTACAACCTCTTCGGCATGGCTTGGACCCGAGAGCACGACAATATTTGATTCTTTGGCACCCAGTTCCTCACTGATTACGGTAGACATCCGTTTGAGTGATTCGGTTTCGAACCCTTTGGTTGCATGAACACAGAGCATATCTTCATGATAATATGGTTTGAGCTGACGGCAGACTTCACGCATCGCCTTGGAAGGAGCTACGATAATGACTGCCTGGGTATCCTGCATAGCTTCCGCAAGACTGGATGTTGCCGTTATATTCGCTGGCAGCATAGCTTCCGGCAGATATTTGCGATTGGTATGGTGTTCATTGATCTCACTGGCCTGCTCATCACTGCGTGTCCACAAGGATACGCGGAATCCATTGTCCGCCAGAACACAGGCGAGTGCTGTTCCCCAGCTTCCTGCTACCAGAACCGTTACCTTATCAGACAACTTCGCTTCCTCCCTTGCCCGCTTTTGCTCCGATTTTGTTTTCTGTACCTTTAAAAATACGAGAAAGATTCGCCCGATGACGCCAAACAGCCAGCGCCCAGATAATCACACTTACCGTTACAATAGGGGCAGAATACCCCAGGAACAGCAGAATCACCGGAGTCAGTGTAACAAAAATCAGAGAGCCCAGCGATACATAGCGTGTAAGCACGATTGCCAGAATCGCAAACACACCAGCAGAGAGTGAAGGCAGCAGACAAAGTGTAGCCAATACACCGATCGTAGTAGCAATTCCTTTGCCTCCGCGGAAACGGAAATAGATTGGCCAGTTATGACCCAGAATTGCTGCTATTCCGCATAATGCCGGAACCCAATACGTCGGAGAAGAAGACAGCCATACGCCTAGCCAGACTGCTCCTACACCTTTGAGTGCATCCAGCAGTAGCACGGTAATGGCCGGACCTTTCCCGAGTACACGAAGTGTGTTCGTTGCTCCGGCATTACCGCTGCCATGATCACGAATATCGATTCCTTTCATGCCTTTGGCAATCAGCACACTAAAACTAATGGAACCGAGAAGATAACTCACTATGATGGCTAAAACCGATACAATCACAAGCTTCTCTCCTTAATCGTCCGATGATTTGCGACGTGTAAAGATACGGATCGGCGTTCCTACGAAATCAAAAGCGGCACGGATTTTATTTTCCAAATAACGTTCATAGGAAAAGTGCATCATTTCCGGCTCATTTACAAATACGATAATCGTAGGTGGTTTCACCGCTACCTGGGTAACATAGTTAATCCGTAGACGCTTACCTTTATCTGTCGGTGGCGGATTGATTGCAATCGCATCCGAAATAACATCATTCAGCAAATGCGTAGGGATACGCAGGGAATGCTGCTCGGCTACCTGCTGCACCACAGGCAGAAGTTTGTGAATACGCTGTTTGGTCAGTGCCGACAGGAATACAACCGGCGCATATTGCATAAACAGGAAGTGATCACGGATGTTATTCTCAAAGTGCTGCATGGTTTTGTCATCTTTTTCGACAACATCCCATTTGTTGACTACAATAATACCTGCTTTACCCGCTTCATGGGCATAGCCGGCTACGTGTTTATCCTGGTCAATAATGCCTTCTTCACCGTTAATAACAAGCAATACCACGTCCGCACGTTCAATTGCTTTCATGGCACGCATAACGCTGTATTTCTCGGTATTTTCATAGACTTTACCACGTTTACGCATACCTGCAGTGTCAATCAATACGTAACGCTGTCCATCACGTTCAAACGGAGTATCGATAGCATCACGTGTTGTACCCGCTACATCGCTGACAATAACACGCTCTTCGCCAAGAATCGCATTAACCAGTGAGGATTTACCTACATTTGGACGGCCGATCAGAGCTACGCGAATAACATCTTCGCCATACTGATCGTCTTCCAGATCCGGCAGATTCTCGACGATCGCATCCATCAGATCTCCCATACCGCTACCATGGCTACCAGAGATACCAATCGGATCTCCAAAGCCAACATTGTAAAATTCATAAATATCGTCCATACGATTCATGTTATCCACTTTGTTGACAGCTACGATAACCGGCTTGCGGGAGCGGTACAGAATCTGTGCCACTTCTTCATCAGACTGGGTCAGGCCACTTTTAACGTCACACATAAATACGATCACATCGGCTTCAGCGATAGCGAGCTCTGCCTGCATCCGGATCGATTTGAGCATCATATCTTCGCCATCCAGTTCAATACCACCGGTATCAATAACACTGAAAGGCTTGCCATTCCACTCTGAAGTTCCATATATCCGGTCACGGGTTACACCCGGTCGGTCTTCTACAATTGCCAACCGGTCACCGATCATCCGGTTAAATACCGTTGACTTGCCCACATTTGGGCGTCCAACGATTGCTACTACGGGTCTTGCCATAGGTTTTTGCCTCCTGTTCTATCTTTCCGTTAATCATCATAGCAAAAAACGATTGCCTTGGCTAACATTATGACGAATTTAACGTTAATAAAAAGAAATAATCGGCGAACCCATTACGGATTCGCCGATTATCTGGTGCGCTTAGCCGATAAATCCTCCGCAATCATCTGGTGGACTGTACGGGTTAAGCCCTGGAATGTATATGCTGGTAAAGTGAATATTGCAGTGTGATTTCTTGCTTGCAAGCAATACCGTCTGTTCTAACTTTTAGCTATGAATTCTCTTACTTAGCAGAAGGAAACTTTCATTTTCTACTGCTTTAAGAGAGGAGTGGATTGAAGTTATTGTAGTTGGTATTAGTCATGCGTCTAAACGGCATTGAAACGTTGCCGTTTAGGGAGCAAGGAAATCACTTGCTCTTAAATCACTTGCTTCTAATCACTTAAATTTGCTTAATTTATCGCCGAAGAGGTCGCCCAGTGTTACGTTCATACCTTGATTGCTCAGGGAAACGTTAGGGTTGTTCAGCTCTTCCTGTTTTGGAGCACGGCTACCTTTGTTGCTGTTTTCTCTAGGCGCTTTTGGCTCATCTGCAGGAGCTTCTTCGGTTTCTTTGATGCTCAGGCTAACGCGTTTTTCGCTAGGATTTACATCCAGTACTTTTACGGAAACGGTTTGGCCTTCTTCCAGTACTTCTTGCGGAGTACCGATGTGTTTGTGGGAGATTTGGGAAATGTGTACCAGACCTTCCACACCTGGAGCGATTTCAACGAATGCGCCGAAGTTTACCAGACGTTTTACTTCGCCGGATACTACATCGCCAGTATGGAACTTGTCTGCTGCAGTCTCCCAAGGACCTGGTTGAGCCGCTTTGATACTGAGGCTGATTTTGCCTTTTTCAGGATCAACGCGCAGTACTTTTACTTTTACTTCGTCGCCTTCGGACAGTACGTCAGCTGGCTTGTCTACATGTGTCCAAGCGATCTCGGATACGTGTACCAGACCATCTACGCCGCCTACATCAACGAATGCACCGAATTGAGTCAGACGCTGTACAGTACCTGTCAGCTCCTGGCCTTCTTGCAGGCTTTCCATGATTTTATGCTTGTTGGACTCATATTCTGCTTCCAGCACATCTTTTTGGGACAGGATTACTTTGTTGTTTTCGCGGTCCAGTTCTTTTACTTTAACGCGAAGTGTACGACCTTTGTAATCGCTGAAATCTTCTACGAAATGACGCTCTACCATAGATGCAGGGATAAATCCGCGTGCGCCCACGTCAGCTACCAGTCCGCCTTTTACAACATCGGATACAGCAACTTCGAATACTTCACCGGACTCAAAACGCTGTTCCAGTGTTTCCCATGCGTTTTCACTGTCGATCGCACGCTTGGACAGAACGAGAGTTTCTTTCTCGTCATTGATGCTTACAACTTTGCATTCCACTTCCTGGCCCACTTCTACAGCTTCAGAAGCGCTGTCTACGTGTACTGAAGAAAGTTCACGGACTGGAATAACGCCGTCATATTTATATCCAATACTTACATAAGCTTGATTATCATCAATTTTGACGATTGTTCCTGTGACTGTGTCACCTTTGTTCAGGGAGACGAACTGATCAAGCGCCTCCTGGTTTGTAACTTCGGTAGTTTCTTGGTTATTATTTTCTTCCGACATGTCAATACCCTCCTCGATTCAAATCCCATTTATTTAAACTCGCATTAAAGCTGAGTTCAAAACACATTTATTGATTTTCACGGATAATTTTATGGATAGCTTCCATAATTTTCTCCGTTGCTTCCTCGGCCGTACCAATTGCATCCTTGCCTTTGTAAGCAGAAAGATCAACCGGTGGACCATACACAACCTTGGTTGTACGAAAAAGCTTGTAATTCCCGATAATTGCAGCCGGAATTACTGCAGCATCACTCCGTAATGCAAAAGTTGCAGCACCACGCTTGGCGACTGCCGCCTGAGAATTACGCGTACCTTCAGGGAAAATACCCATTATACCGCCTTCACGCAAAATGGTGAGTGCAGTACGGATCGATTCTTTGCTGATGCCTCCCCGTTTAACCGGAAAAGCACCCAATCTTGCAATAATCGGTCCCAGTACAGGAGCATGAAACAGCTCTTCCTTGGCCATAAAACGAACCTGGCGCTTAATCAGGATACCTACCATTGGTGGATCAAGATTACTGATGTGGTTGGAACAGAGCAGTACGCCGCCTTCTTGCGGGATATGCTCCAATCCTTCCGCTTTGATACGGAACAGAATTCGGTAGAAAAAGCGTATAAGAGCGCGAATGAATCGATAGAACATCAATCAGACTCTCCCTGCCATTGTAGTATGGGCCAGCATCAGAATATGATCGGATACTTGTTCGATGGACATCGATGTTGTATCGAGTACCATAGCATCCTCTGCACATACCAGCGGGGAAAACTCACGCTGTTCATCCAGCTGATCCCGTTCTGCAATTTCGCGTTCAAGCTGCTCGAGGGTAATTCCCTCAGAAGCATCCATCTCTGCATATCTGCGTCTGGCGCGCTCCTGCACAGTTGCAGTCATAAAGATCTTCAACTCTGCATCAGGAAGCACATGAGTACCGATATCGCGTCCATCCATCACAACGCCTTTACGCAAAGCCATTTGCCGCTGTAAAGACGATAGCTTTACTCTCAGCCCCTCGATTTGCGCATATCGTGACACAATCCGGTTCACGGTCAGACTACGAATATCTGCAGTTACATCCGCTCCATTAGCCAGGACCTTCTGCCCCTGTTCATCAGGTATTAATTCAATCACCAGATTCTGTGCTTCTTGAAGCACTTTTTCGGCATTTTCAGGTTCAATATTTAATTGAAGCATATGCCATGTGACGGCGCGGTACATTGCTCCCGAATCGACATATACATAGCCGAGTCGCTTAGCGACCATACGGGCAATTGTACTTTTCCCTGCGCCGGCAGGTCCATCAATCGCAATGTTGATTTTCCCGTTATGTTCTAACTTTTGGCGTTCCAACCGGGAACTCCCCCTCAATCATCATACTCCAACTCAATAAAAAAGCAGGCATTGCCTGCGTCAAGCAAATTATAACACAGTCCCCTAGAACATGCAAAATCGCACAGTCACTTATAAACTTTACAAATCGAACGATTGTTTAAATCAATAACGAATTAATTTTTGCAGGATTGAATCTGTATAATTCTTTATATTCTGTCCAGTATTCCTTGTTTCTGACCTCCTCAGGCTGTTCCGTGATTATCCGGCTTTTATTGGAATATGTGGAAACAAACCATTTTTGATATGAATATACATCTAATATTTCAACCGATTGCTCGATTCGATATTATATCCAGGTCGTTTTTATAAGTTATTGCTAAGTTATTGCGCTTGTACTTGTGAAGGCTTAACACACCAAGCACTATTTTCATCCACAAAAAAAAACAAAGCCTGCATACCGGCTTTATTCTCCGGTTGCAGACTTATCATTTTATCCCGATATTACGTATTCATTTCTTCTTCCCTTTTGACAAAGCGGAAAGGAGAGCGATTATTAGCACGTGCAATCTTGATCATACCGCCATACCACAGAAACAACATTAAAGGTACTATGTACCATAGCCAGTTCTGGGTAACCGTCTGCAAGATAAAGTCATATACACCATGCCAGAACAACGGCAAAATCAGTGCACATACCAGGAACCAGCGACGTTTACGCGAAGTAGAAGTAAATTTGGCTTTACCCACGTAATACCCCATAATGACTCCAAACAATGCATGTCCCGATACTGGCAGCAAACCACGTGCCAGCAGCGACATTACCGACATTGAATTATAAAGTGCATACAGCACATTCTCCAATGTAGCAAATCCAAGTGAAAGAGCTACCGCATAGACGATTCCATCGTAAGGTTCATCAAATTCAGTATGGTTGTACAGAATATGATAAATAATAAACCATTTGGCTCCTTCTTCCACACCGGCAGAGATCAGAAATGAGAAAACATACGGACTTTCTCCCAAGCCGAGCACCATAGCTCGCTGAATAATCATAATCGGAAATACAATGGCTATGCCCAGCAAGAAAAATTTGATCACCAGATGAAGCGGCTCGGTGTCATATTTATCCTTGAGATAGACATAGACAAGCAGTGCAATACCCGGAGCTATTGCGGCCATCAGAATTGAAAATAAAGACACCCAGATTCCCCCTCATTGATTGATAGCCTGACTACCGGTTGATGTGCCATTATTTGCAACATACGAAATAGGAACTCCTTCCGGCCGGTCGAACTATTCATCAAGTGAAGGAAATACCTGGATGCCTTGGTTTCATTCAATCATTGCGTTTGAAATGTTCGCAAATGACCTGAACTGCATTTTCCGGCATAACCACTTTGCCGTACTCTTCCAGCATAGCTTCGGTAACCGAAGTAGCATCTCCAAATTCAGCCAGTACAGCGATCAAAGCTGCATGCTTGGACATATCTACTTCAGCAGGATCAAGGGTGAAGACCCACTGATCTTTGTAATGATACAGTCTTCCAGCTTCCGTTACATTCTGAGACAGAGTATGCGCTGCTTCGATCAATGTCTCGAAGTCCTTAAAGGAATAAGCGATAAAGTCAGTCTCTTCGAGCGTAACTTCCATCTCGTATATCTCATCAGCCAGATCATCTTCGTTCATGGTACCCAGATGCTGATCGTATTTACCGCGAGTTACTATCACTACCATACCTTGTGCAGGAAGCGCGAATACTTCAACTGCCAGAGGACCGGTAGCATCAAACCCAAGCTCCGTATAAGCCTGGTCCATCATTTCGGTGAACAGGTCATGGACTTTTGGAATCTCCTGCCACATATCTTCTTTTTGAATCCCGCGCTCAGTGAGATCGTCAAAAGTAAGGAAAATCCGTATTTTATCTGAGCTCAATCTTTCTATTTTCATGATAGGATCCCCCTTAAAAACATAGGTTGTGATCACGGCGCAATGCGTGTCATCCATTCCCTATTCATATGGTGATAAATATAGCGATGCTATATTGTCTATGTTACCATTTATTATCCTTAAATGCACGTAATAAAACGCTTTAGAAAGAATTATGATTGTAAGCGTTTTATTGTTATCCTATTGATTCATCGCGTCTATTTTTGGGTTATAACGCATTTGTATGCCTAAAAAAAGCATAGAAGATTTATACAAGTGTTGCTTTTTTATGCTTTTTAGGGATTTAATTTACATAGGGCTGCTGTTTATCCTATTGTTGTGTAATTCTCTACATGGATATCATCAGCTGGACCAGAAACTACAGACAGAAAAGAGTGTGAAATGAATGTTCAAGAAAACCGCGGGATGGCTGCTTTTATCCGTGCTGATCCTATCTGCATGCAGCAATCAGAGCACCGCTGGCAATACAGGTGCCACTCAGACGCCTGCTACACCAGCTGCAACCGAACAGAATACCGGAGCAACTGCCGCACCCCAGACCGGAAATGATACCACAGCATCATCGGGTACAACTTCTGCTGGCTCAACCGATACCAAGTCTGGAGAGAACAGTAGTACAACCGCTGAAGATTCCAAAGCCGAGGCACCTGCAAGCTATACATATCATATGAACAAAAATTATGATATCGTGCCAAACAAAGAATCCGACAAAACACCGAAAAAAGTCGTTTTGCTCACTTTTGACGATGGTCCAAAAGAAGCAAAAATGATCAACAGCATGATTGATACGCTAGACAAGCACAATGCCCGTGCTATTTTCTATGTAAATGGCAGTCGTGTCAAAAGACACCCCGAGCTGCTCAAGCTGATTCATGATCGTGGTGGCGTAATCGGTAATCATACTTATGATCATATCGTTCTGAAAAACGAATCTCCTGCCAAAGTTAAACAGCAGATTGAAGATACCCAGAAAATCATTAAGGAAACGATTAATGTCACTCCACGCTTCCTGCGGCCACCAAATGGAGCAGGCAACGATGCCGTACATGAAGTCGCTGCCAAAAACAATCTGATGTATATGAACTGGTCAGTCGGCTCGCTGGACTGGGTTAACCAGGATGACCCACAGGCAGTCATCACGAATGTTATGGATCAACTGCATTCCGGCAGCACGATTCTGATGCATGAACTGCCATGGACCGT
Source organism: Paenibacillus dauci (assembly GCF_000971985.1). Taxonomy (GTDB): domain Bacteria; phylum Bacillota; class Bacilli; order Paenibacillales; family Paenibacillaceae; genus Saccharibacillus; species Saccharibacillus dauci. The sequence goes on from NZ_LAQQ01000001.1 coordinate 833,733, forward strand.
CGAGGCACTGGATCAGTTGCTGACCAAGCTGGAAGCCAAAGGATATACATTTGTTGATCCGGATACGATTGAACCAGAAATGCGTTAATGTTTAATACCAAAACACGATCAAGGAATTCTGGATCATACAATATCACAAAACAGTAAATAAAAACGCAGACAGCGGAATCATCCGCTATCTGCGTTTTTTGCTTTTGATATTCAGGCCAGCCAGCTATTGTATCTGTGTATAGGTTGGATAAGCAGGTTATGACTGTCTCATGCTGGCAATAACTACATCATCAGGTTTTTGAATTTATCCCAGCTTAGCATAAAGCCCGAGAGCTTGAAGCCCCACCAGAGCAGCATACCGGTCAGTACGACGAACATAAAGATCAGATAGCCATAAAAGAACTTGGCCAACCGGATTTTGCGTGCCGGATAGATCGTGCTACGAGGCGCGTATTCTTTTTCGCCTTCTTCCTCTTCTTCGCCATCTACTTGTACATGGCCATCTGCTGCCAGAGCCGGACTTACCGATTGATAGGCAGCTTGCCGTACTGTTCGTGATGAACGCTTGCTGCGGCCCCCAGGAAGCTTAATTCGGCCACCGGTTAGCAGTCCTTCATCCCGGTTACTGCCATAACGTTCTACTCTGCTTGTATCCTTGGTATTACCATAGCGTTCCAACCTGCTTAGACGTTCGCTCATTTTTCCCTCCGCAACGAAATAATCAGACCGGATATCAGGTCAATCATAAAATGACATAAAATGGGTGCCCATAATGTACCGGATTCAATATAAATATACCCAAGAGCATAGCTGCTGACAAACACCCAGCCTGTGGGAATCCAGTGACGAAGATACCGAAAATGAATCGCAGCGAAAATAATGCTGGTCCAGTAAGGTCCGAAAGCATGCTGAATCGCTCCGCGGAACAGTATTTCTTCGCAAATTCCTACAATCAGCGTGATAATGATAATATGCCAGATTGGCCGATTTTTGAAAATCATTTCGTTAATTCCACCGTCGTCCATACTACTCTCCGGCACTATACGCGAAATAAACAGATCCGCAAGTAGCATCGCTCCGGCGAGTCCCAATCCCCACCATACAAAATGAAGATTGGCTGGCAGCTCCAGCAGTGCAAATGGATTACGTCCCTGCAGCCAGATCCAGATCATACCGACAAGCAGTGTAAGTCCCTGGGTCAAATACAGATTGGCAAGCAGCAGTTTGTCGGTCAGTTGTTCAGGCTGTACACGTTTTAATTTGAATGATCGAAACTTGCCTTTTTTCATAATCACAATCCTCTTAGTTAAGCATTGAGCCGGATGCCCACTTTCAATTAATAAAATTCATTATAACATGATATCCGGCAAAGCAAATAATTTGCTCCTTCTGATCCTTCTATTCCGCACATTGATCATCATGATTCTCTTTGATTGCTAGTATGCCAAGGTGTTTTTATGGTTTGCATTGCTTTTATGATCCCCATATTATTCTACTTTTTTTGAATACGCTGCTGGATAAATATTGGTTTCAACCGAAACTGAAATTGTATATAATACGTATATTCAGACTGATTAGACCTTTAATATTCGTGTTTGATTCTAAAATACGTTATTGACATGGTATGTAACCCATGGTACATTATGAAAAAATTAAATTACATCAGCGTCTGTGAAGGAAAAAAATTGCACTCTGGTTTTCAGAGAGCCGGTGGTTGGTGCAAACCGGTAAACCGATTGTATATTTTGAGCGTTCCTGAGTCACTGTATTGAACATGGAGTAGGTACAGTCGGGTGATTCCGTTATGAATCCGGTCAATTGATTTGACCATAAGGCTGCTTCTTGTGAGAGAACAGCGAATTAGGGTGGTACCACGACAGCTCTCGTCCCTTAACTACGATCGTAGTATGCGGATGAGTGCTTTTTTGTATCCTTTTTACTTTTGTGCGTTAGTGCGTTTATTCGGTAATTAAATGTGGTGGATATTAACATCTGCAGCTGTCTGTCAGCACCAGTGACGGAAGCAGGTGTTCATATAAATAAAATCTGCATAATCAACAAGAACGACTACAAACAAAGAATGACCAATTTGGAGGAGGAAAGAAATAATGTTTAAGGTACTGGTATCTGATCCAATTAGCGATCTGGGGATTCAACAACTGATGGATGCTTCAGACATCACGGTAGACAAAAAGACAGGACTCAGTGAAGACGAATTAACTGCCATTATCGGCGAATATGATGCACTGCTCGTACGCAGTCAGACCACAGTAACTGCCAAAATCATGGAAGCTGCAACAAATCTCAAAGTAGTCGGACGTGCTGGTGTGGGCGTCGACAATATTGATCTGGAAGCTGCTACCCAGCGCGGTATTATCGTTATTAACGCACCGGACGGAAATACTATTACAACCTGTGAGCATACTTTTGCCATGATGATGGCTCTGGCTCGTCATATTCCACAAGCCTATGCCAAAACTATTAACGGTACCTGGGACCGCAAATCTTTCCTCGGGGTCGAACTGCGTAACAAAACACTCGGCGTGCTCGGTATGGGACGTATCGGCAGCGAAGTTGCCAAACGTGCCAAAGCGTTCGGTATGGACATTCTGGGCTATGATCCGTTCCTGACCCAAGAGCGTGCCGACAAAATGGGGGTCAAACTCGCCAGCGTGGATGATATCCTCAAAAACGCAGACTTTATGACAGTGCATACTCCGCTTACACCGGAAACCAAACATATGATATCTACTCCACAGTTCCAGATCATGAAAAAAGGAATGCGAATCATCAACTGTGCACGCGGCGGAGTAGTGGATGAACTAGCGCTTGTAGCTGCGATTGATGAAGGCATTGTAGCCGGAGCAGCCTTTGACGTATTCGAAAGCGAGCCGCCACAGGCAGATCATCCTTTCCTCAACCATCCGAATATTATCGTCACCCCTCACCTTGGTGCATCCACTATAGAAGCCCAGGAGAATGTAGCGATCGACGTATCCGAGCAAGTGCTGCATATTCTGCGGGATGAACCTTTCAAAAATGCGGTGAATATGCCTCCTGTTGCTGCAAGCGTCATGAACAAGCTGCAGCCGTACTTTGGATTGGGTGAGAAGTTGGGCAGCTTTGCCGCTCAAATCTCAGCACAAGCTATCCAGGAGATCCGTATCGACTATGCAGGTGACCTATCCGAAGTGGATACCCAGCCGCTGACCCGTTATATTCTGAAAGGCATTCTGTCCCGTCACCTCGGTTCGGAAGCCAACATTGTCAATTCGCTTCATCTGGCGAAAGTGCGTGATCTGAATGTGATCGTTACAAGTGCACCTTCGACCAAAGGCTTCACCAATCTGATTACTGTCAGCCTTAAAGGACAGGATGGCAGCGAACAACGCATATCCGGTACGCTGCTAAGCGGTTATGGCGAGCGTATTGTCCGTATTAATGACTATTCGGTAGACGTACTGCCTGCCGGTCACCAGATTCTCGTATCGCACACAGATAAGCCAGGCATTATCGGTAATGTCGGCTCCCTGCTGGGTCAAAAAGATGTCAATATCGCCTCCATGCAAGTTGGACGGAAAATTGAAGGCGGTGAAGCCATCATGATCCTGACCGTGGACAAAGATGTGCCGAAGCAGGTACTGGTTGAACTGACCGATCTGCCAAACCTGAAAACAGCGCAGGAAGTTGTACTGGCTTAACCCAATAGTCCAAAAATATGGATTATCCCGAATTATAATAAATGTAGATATACCAAAAAGCTCCTGCACCGAATAATCGGCAGGAGCTTTTTGGTAATGAATTTTAGGCGACACACCGTTGAGCACTATTTAATCCCGGACTTCACGATGTACAGGGAGCTTCAAAGTAAATACGGTACCTTTACCTACCTGGCTATCCGCAGCAATAGTACCCTGATGGGCTTCTATAATATTACGTACAATAGCCAGCCCAAGTCCGGTACCACCCGATTCTCCCCGTACTCTAGCTTTATCCGCTTTGTAAAAGCGTTCAAAAATAAATGGCAGATCTTCCATTGGAATCCCTGCACCTGTATCCTGGAACGACACTTTGATCTGATCTTCTTCCAGTACCGCTGTAACCGTGATCGTTCCTCCCGCCTGGGTATGACGGAAAGCATTATCCAGCAGATTGGTAAAGACCTGCTCCAGCCGATCGGTATCAGCTTCCAGCATGAGCGGTGCTTCAGTACGAATAAACTTCAGATCCAGTTCACGTTCCTTGGCACGCACAGAGAACTTCCGGTACACCCGATCCATCAATTCATTCAGATTCATCTGGCCGAAATTCATGTCTGTATGTCCTGCTTCCATCCGCGATAGATCCAGCAGATCCTGTACGAGCCGGCTCATCCGCAAAGACTCGTCATAAATGACCTGTACCAGTTCATTGCTTTCCTCGGGCGAGGATGCCATGCCATCCAGCAGTGCTTCACTATATCCCTGAATCATCTGCAGCGGTGTACGAATCTCGTGCGAGACGTTGGCAACAAAGTCACGCCGCATTTTCTCTGCTTTCACCTCTTCAGTCACATCACGCAATACAGATACGGTACCGCGAACATCCTCCCCTGAATAAAGAGGGGTCATATTCACTGCCCATACCTGCTGTTTGACATGAATATTAGAGCTCTGATCCTGTCGTTCGCGAATAACCCGTTCGAACATCGGATAAAGAGGTTCCGGCACTTTGGAAGCTGCAGCGCCGCTGCCATCCTGCTGTCCCTCCCAGCCGGCCTTGTGCCAGCTGTCCATAATCATCTCGCCTAGTGGATTATGAAGAATCATATTGCCCTGCTTGTCAAAAGTAATTACACCATCACCCATGCTTCGCAGTACGCTGGCCATTTGTTCCTTTTCCAGCTGCAGATTCTGGATATTTTTCTCCAGTTCTTCAGCCATATGGTTAAAAGCGCTTGCCAGTTGACCAATCTCGTCACCGGTACGCAGCGCAAGACGGGTATTGTACTTTCCTTTACGGATACCATCTGTCGCCTGGATCAGCTGCTGCATCGGCTGTGTAATCTTGGTCAGCAGGAACAACGCAAAAAATGTAGTCAGCGCAAAACCGATAATCGATACATACGTAAACAGCCTTTTGATCGCATCTGAATTGGTAAAATTGGTATCAATATAAGGCAGTAAAAACAGCCCCAGCGTCAGCAGCACACAAGCTACCAATCCGCTGATCGTCAGCCACAATTTACCGACAAGCGTTCTCCAGAAGTCCACTTATTTAGGCACCTCTAACTTGTAGCCTACCCCCCACACCGTCGTGATCATCGCGGCAGAATCAGGAGAGACCTTATTCAGTTTTTCACGCAAGCGCTTTACATGGGTATCGACCGTACGCAGGTCGCCGAAAAACTCATAATTCCATACATCCTTAAGCAGTTCTTCCCGTGAAAACACCTTGTCCGGAGACGTAGCAAGGAAGTGCAGCAGCTCATATTCTTTTGGTGTCAGACTGATCTCATGACCGCTGGCTGTTACCCGGTGGGCATCATGCTCAATGATCAGGTTCGGGAAAACAATATTGTTGCTCGAATTGTTCTCCTGGGACAGATAGGCTGTTGCCGATGAACGGCGCATGATTGCCTTGACCCGGTAGATAACTTCGCGTGGACTGAACGGCTTGACTACATAGTCATCCGCTCCTACTTCAAAGCCCTGTACACGGTTTACTTCTTCGCCTTTGGCTGTCAGCATCAATACCGGTGTAGACTTGGATTGACGCAGACGGTTGCAGACTTCAATTCCGTCGATTCCCGGCAGCATCAGATCCAGCATGATTAGACCATAGTCATCTGCCAGAGCTTTCCGTAGCGCGGTTTCTCCATCTTCGGCTTCTTCGATTTCATAACCTTCTTTTTCCAGATACATGCGCAGCAGACGGCGAATACGTTCTTCGTCATCGACTACGAGAATGCGGTTCAATTGTTCACTCATTTTCTAAAGCCCCCCAGCTGTGCGACGGAATATCGGAATTAACGATTTCTGTAGTATTGTGGTGCTACTTATTTGGAGCCTTTTTGCAGGGCATCGAGCTCCTGTTTGCTGAGCGGACGATGCAGACCGCGCTTGAGATTGCCAATCAGCAGTTCTCCAAAAGCGATCCTTTTCAGACGGATAACTTTATGCGAGAGCGCATCAAACATACGACGGATCTGGCGGTTCTTGCCTTCGTAGATCGTGACACGAATCGTCGCCTGTTTTTTGTCTGTATCGATATCGTAATATTCAGCCTCTGCAGGCTGGGTCATACCATCTTCCAATTGGATACCACGACGGAATTTCTCCAGGGAATCGCCATGCGGTACCCCTTCTACCGTAACCAGATAGGTTTTGGGTACATGATGCTTGGGATGGGTCAATCTGTTGGCCAGTTCGCCATCGTTGGTCAGTATCAGTAATCCTTCGGAGTCATAATCCAGACGTCCAACCGGGAATACACGCTCATTAACGCCTTTAAGATAGTCCTGCACCGTTTTCCGTCCTTCCGGATCGGTTACACTCGTGATGACTCCTTTTGGCTTATTAAACATATAGTATACTTTTTTCTCAGCTGCGATGGATCTTCCATTTACTGTGATTTCATCGACAGTCGGATCAGCTTTGGTTCCCAACTCAGTGACTACCTCACCATTGACGGTTACTTTTCCCGCCAGAATCAGTTCTTCACTTTTACGGCGTGAAGCTACACCCGCTTGAGCCAATATTTTCTGCAATCGTTCCATAATAGTCATTTCACCTCATGTTAATGATACTCATATGCGAACAAAATCACAAGATAAAGCATAAACTTCACACGTTACTTTCCTATAATCTACAAGAATTCAATGCTTCAACAAGATACAGTTGCCTTTTATAATACGTGCATTATCCAGATATCTGGCAACTGACCGAGCAATATGTATAATAAAGGAAGAAAAAAGATTGAATGACTACATTATTCTGTATAGGTGTGACCCTACTGCTATTTCATCGCATTATAATTTGGAGGGATATTTGTTGATTCGGAAAATGACGCATGCCAATATCGGCGACTACAATCAGGCTAATGAGGAATTCATGGTCATCGGCCGGATTGTGCCGAGATACGAAAATGACTGCTGGAGCTATACAGAGGAGCTATATAGCGAGCCTTATTCAAAGCAATACGAAGATGAAGATATCCATACTTCGTATATTGATAATGAACGAAAGGTAGTTTTCTTCTATTATGTCGATAATCGCTGCGTGGGACAGATCAGGATGAGTACTTCCTGGAACGGCTATGCCTTTATCGAGGATTTGGGTATTTGCCGAGATTATCGTCGGCAAGGAATTGGAAAGAGGCTGCTAGAGCATGCTATAGCATGGGCCGAGCAGCACAGATTGATCGGGCTTGCATTAGAGACGCAGGATGTCAATGTATTGGCATGCCGATTTTATGCCAGAAATGGCTTTGTGATCGGTGGAGTCGATACTATGCTGTACTCCAAATTCTCTACGGCTCATGAGAAAGCGATCTTCTGGTATTATATGTTGTAACTATGATCAAGCACTTATAGTAAGATGGACAGGACGATCCAAAGGTTGCTCTAGTGAACATACATAATTAACACGCTATTCATTCAAATAAAAATCCCCAGCTGCTTCTTTGACAGCATGGGGATTTTTACTGTTTAGCTACATGATTACTGCCACAATATACAGATTGTTACTGACCCAAACTCATGTTATCTGTAATCAGCTAAATAAGATTTCATTTCAGACTGTTATTGAATGATCTATTCGCAAAATAACCCTTTTTACTTGATATAATCCGCCATCGATGTTACCTGGAGTCCTTCAGCGCGGGATGGAATCATGGCTGCAGCAGCCAGACCATGCTGTGGCTGTGACGGATGTTCATTCCCTACTTCACTCAGTTGGCAGAAATGAACGCGGTACGTCTGTCCAGGCAGCAGGTCAAAGAAATTATCACTGAACTCTCCTGCATGATCTGCAGACAGCCATACCTGACGAGCAAGCTTGTCTGTTGTCAGTTCAATGACAGCTACACCATTTTCTTCTTTTTGTGTAACTGTAATATTCGGCTGGCTCAGTGGAATATCCTTGTAGGATACAAAGTAGCTCAGCTGGGAATCAATAATAATGCCATCCTGCTCCAGTTCAACCAGCAGCACCACCTGATGCGGATCTACACCGTCCAGCAGATGATCTTTGGACAGGGACATCAGTTTCAGACATTCATTGCCTGCCAAACTAAAGGATTGCGGGATTTCCTTGTACAATCCACCATCGGTGCCGAGTACTTTGACCCGGATTGTCAGTGCAGCTGGCGCCAGTACATCGGAAATGGCATAAATATCAAACTGCTCTTTATTCGAGCTATCGACAGATACCGCAATATCACGGAAGCTGCGTTTGGCGTAATAATGCAGTGCTTTCCAGCGGCCAAAATAATCCATGCCTGCCCATGAAGCCACCGGCCAGCAGTCATTCATCTGCCAGTACAGTGTACCCATACAGTACGGCTTGTTACGACGATGTGCTTCAATCGCCATTTGCATGGCTTCTGCCTGCAGTACCTGACTCATATACAGGAAGGATGGGAAGTCCTTGGGCTCCGGCAGGTATTTATCCATATATTCCTTAATCAGGCGGTTACCCGATCCATTTTTCTGATGGCGAAGCATCACTTCGGACTCCAATTCCATATCTGCTTCTTCGGCATACGTGCGTACCGAGCGATATTCCGGGAAAGACTGGAATCCATACTCACTCATAAAGCGACCTACGTACTCGTTATAACGCTCAAACGGCTCACTGCCATGCCATACGCCCCAGTAGTGAATATCTCCACTGTCGGTTAAGCCCTGTGTATGCTGCTCCACCGTATCGGTCATATCGACCATCGGAGAAGACGCCCAGTAGTCGATACCCGGTGATTCACTGGCTACGACATCAGGCAGCAATTCATGAAATACCGCTTTGTAATCATTCCAGATTTGCTCGCGCTGCTCTTCGGTATAATTCTTTTTCCAGCCCCAGCCGCCATCTTCGATATAATGCGCCCAAGCGGAATCCATCTCGTTATTGCCGCACCACAGAACAACAGATGGATGGTTGCGCAGACGGCGTACATTCTCCTCGGCTTCGGCCTGTACGCTGTCCAGGAATTCTTCATCCCCCGGATACATGCTGCAGGCAAACATAAAGTCTTGCCACACCATAATGCCGTATTCGTCACACAGTTCATAAAATTCATTATTTTCGTAAATACCGCCGCCCCACACACGCAGCATATTCATATTGGCTTCGGCAGCCGATACGATTTCGTGCCGATATCTCTCATATGTCACTCTTGGCAGGAAGCTGTCATTCGGAATATGATTGGCTCCCTTGGCGAATACAGGCACACCATTCAGCTCAAAATAGAACGATGTTCCCGGATAATCACCCTGCTTTTCCCGGACCAGACGTACGGAACGAATCCCTGTGCGTACACTCTGCTCTGCGAACTGCTTCTGCTGGTCGGCTACTTCTGTCACCGCTATTGTAAACGTATACAAATGTGCTTCGCCAAGTCCTCTGGACCACCATAATTTGGGGTTTTCCAGTGTCAACGGAATCTCGATAATATCGGTACCTTCCTGCAGAGTTACCTGCTGCTCCCAGTTCTGATCTTCGGTTCGGATATGCACATTGCCTTTGCGTTCCTGCTCCGAATAAATCTGAATTACGGCTGTCAGTTCGGCAGAGTCGGCAGTTACATGATTTTGACGAATATATACATCTTCAATCCGCACTTCCGACCAGGCGACCAGTTCGGCTTCACGCCAGATACCACTGGTTACAAAACGAGGACCCCAGTCCCAGCCATAATGATACGGAGCTTTGCGGGCAAAAATACTGACGCGCTGCTCTCCCAGCTCACCCACATCGGACTGGTCATTACTGGCAGGCAGTGCATAGCCTAGCGCTTCCAGTTTCGGCAGATCTTCCTGAATCGGAGAGCGGAAATAAATACGTATTGTGTTCTCGCCTGCTTTGGCATAGCCTTTGACATCAGCTCTCCAGGTACGGAACATATTATCCGCGGACAGTACCAGTTGATCATTCATATAGACATCCGCATACGTATCCAGTCCGTGAAATACCAGATCTACATGTGAATGCTGCAGAACGGCCTCCTCCACCTGAATGGTTGTTATGTATTCCCAATCCTTTTTGTCGATCCACTGTACGTCTTTTTCATTCGTACCATAGAATGGATCAGGAATTTTGTTATGTGCCAGCAGATCGGTGTGCACCGTCCCCGGTACCTCGGCAGACAGCCACTCATTCTCATCAGCTGCTTTGAACTGCCAGTCTTGCAAAGTGAGACGGTAAGGCGTGATTTGCAGATTGCTCATCATTCAATTCATCCTTTCGGTATTGGGTTATGCCTACACCTTACTATGACTGGAACCAATAATCAAATTAAATTGATACTGTCGTTGATAGCAGAAGAACCGGTCTTATTCGTGGAATATGGATTCTGAAAAACACAAAAGCAGATCCGCCAATATGAATGCTGGCAGATCTGCTTTTGTAGTTATACGTATTCTTCAGGCTTTGGAATCTTCATCATTATGAGGCAGCGCCGATTCGGCTTCTGCTTCAGATAGTGCTTCTTCAGCCGCTTCGATCAATTCCTCACCCAGTTCTTCAAGTGCCGGAATATCTTCATTATACGTCTGTTCTTCCAGACGATTGAACAGCAGCTGGGTCTCCTCTTCCAGATCCCCCTCATCCTCGAACAGGGCAGCATCCGGCAGTTCTCTCAGTCCGCTCAGACCGAAATAATCGAGAAAGGCTTTGGTTGTTCCATACAGTATGGGACGTCCGATCGCTTCTGCGCGACCTACTTCCTGAATCAGATCTTTGTTGACCAGTGTATAAATAGGTCGCTCCGATTTGACTCCACGAATCTCTTCAATCTCCACACGTGTGATCGGCTGCCGATAAGCAACAATCGACAGCGTCTCCAGCGCAGCCTGAGATAGCGAAGAACGATTGGGCGATTCCGCCAGCTTTTCATAATAAGAAGCATGCGCCGGCAGGGTAGACAACTGATAGCTGCCGGCAATATGAATAATCTGAATACCACGGCGGGCTTTTTTGAGATCCGCCTGCAGTTCGTCAATTGCGATCTGTACCGTCTGTACTGTCTGATCGGTCACTTCGGCGATCTGTTTGACATTCAGTCCCTCTTCACCCGAGAGGAACAGCATGCCTTCAATAACTGCTTTCAACTTCTGGGACTTCATTAATGCTTATTTCTCCTCTCCACTCCATCACAATGTCATCAAAGAGCTGGCTCTGATAACAGGCAATCTGCTTCATTTTCATCATTTCCAGTATAGCCAAGAAGGTCACAACAATCTCATGGCGATACATTTCCTGATCCAGCAGTTTGGAGAATAACAAGTTCTCTCCTTTTTCCAGCGCCAAAAAGCGGTTGGCTACCTGACGAATCCGATCTTTGACCGAAATCTCGTCTCGCTGGATACGGGTAATCTGTGTTCTCCGGCTCGCTCTGCGGAGTGCCTTGCGGAATGCTTCCACCAGGTCCATCGTATGCAGGCCTTCCACCGGATTGTAATTGACTTTGGCGGTAAACGGTTTGAGGTCTTCGGGTTCCTTGGTGAAAATCAGGCTCCGTTCTTCCTCTCGCTCGCGCAGATGTCCGGCAATTCCCTTGTACTTGCGGTACTCGACGAGCTTGCGTACCAGCTCTGCACGAGGGTCCAGATCTTCTTCCTCATAATAATCAAAATCATCCATCTCCATAACTGGCGGTCTTGGCAGCAGCAGCTTGCTTTTGATCGACAGCAGCGTTGCTGCCATCACGAGGAACTCGCTCGTCACTTCAAGCTCAAGCTCCTTCATACTATGAAGATACTCCAGATACTGTTCCGTGATTTCACTGATCGGAATGTTCTGGATGTCAATTTCCGATTCGTCAATTAGATGAAGCAGCAAATCGAGCGGCCCTTCAAACGTTTCCAGTTTGTACAGTACAGTCACAGGCACACTCCTTTAATGGGATTCATTCGTTACGCTCCTGCCGAAATGCATATTTCCTCTAGAGTCAGAGCGCATGGGCAGCAGCATCGACAAGCTTAACATACAAACCTTATTTTATCCTTAATGTATGGCTATGACTATACATATTCAGCAAAAAAGAGGCCTAATCCTTTTCAGGATAGCCTCTTTTCGGGAAATTCGCTACTATTCAGTAATTATTTGAGCTGTTTGGACAGATTCGCCATCTCAATCGCCGCATTGGCGGAATCCCAACCTTTGTTGCCCGCTTTGGTACCTGCACGCTCGATAGCCTGCTCGATATTCTCTGTCGTTACTACACCAAAGATAACCGGTACGCCAGTTTTCAGATTGATCGCGGATACGCCTTTGGCTACTTCGTTGCAGACATAGTCGTAATGGGACGTTGAACCGCGGATAACGGTACCGAGAGTGATGACAGCGTCATATTTGCCGGATTCAGCCATTTTCTGAGCAATCAACGGGATCTCAAAAGCACCGGGTACCCAGGCAACATCCACATTATCCTGCGGTGTGCCATGACGCTGCAGTGCATCCAGTGCGCCGCTTAGCAGCTTGCTGGTGATGAACTCGTTAAAACGGGCAACGACGATACCGAATTTCAGATCCTGCGATACTAAATGTCCTTCAAAAATGTTAGCCATGGTTAAATTCCTCATTTCGATTGGGGTTAGTGGGAGAACAGTCTGTGCTCTGTGATGGGTCCGCTCGGGAAAAGGATGATCCACCGGCCTCCGGTTAAGAATGGATATCTGGAAAGACTGCTCTCGCAGTCGATATCCATTCTTAAATGTCGGCCTTGTGGATCATTCCTTTCCCCTCGCTCCGTGCATCTGGATCAACTGCCTGACTCCCGAAAAAAGATGGTGCGGCAGGTAGGGTGGCAAGGGCGCTGCGCTGCTTGCCGGGTTTGCTGGTATGGTGGGTAAGGATTAGTTGATTTTGCTGATGGTGGTGCAATTTTAATAGAGTGATAGGTGTTTAGGGATTGTATAAAGTTATTTAATGGGTTTTTGAATGCTAGCGATTGATCCTGGTTTGATTTAACAGAACGGCACTGTTGGTTATGCTGGGTTGTTTGGGGTGGAGCTGGTGTTTTTTTGTAAATAGGTGATCAGGGCCTGGATGCTGATGAGTTTTAGGTTGTGTTTGGTAGCTATGCTGCGTAGCTGATCCAGGCGTGCCATGGTGCCGTCTTCGTTCATGATTTCGCAGATTACTCCTGCAGGAGATGCTCCGCAGAGACGGGCGAGATCGATAGCAGCCTCGGTATGGCCAGGTCTTGACAGGACACCGCCGGTATTGGCGATTAGCGGGAACATATGACCCGGACGACGGAAATGCTCGGGGCCTGCAGCCGGATCGGTAATAGCCTGAGCAGTCATGGAGCGTTCGTGGGCTGAGATACCTGTCGATGTGCTCACATGGTCGACCGATACGGTAAAGGCTGTACCGTGGTAATCCGTATTCTGGGCAACCATTGGCTGCAGCTGCAATTCCTCGGCGCGCTCTGCGGTGATCGGCAGGCATACCAGCCCCCTGCCTTCGGTCACCATAAAGTTAATTACCTGCGGAGAAGCATGATCGGCCAGTGCGATAAAGTCACCTTCATTCTCCCGATCTTCATCATCGACGACAATGACGACCTTGCCCTGCTGCAAATCCTGGAGTGCTTCTTCAATCCGATCCAATCCGGAAAGTTCATTATCCATGATGTCGACCTCCTTCATGTATATACATATAATTCGAAAGCAAGAAATAACGGCAGACTACATATAACCGTTTTCCTGCAAAAAATTCGCTGTCAGTGCTGATTTGGGACTCTGCTGCGCATCATTCGGTGAAGAGGAACGATACTGCAGCATATGCTCCACATATTTCCCCAGTACATCGCATTCCAGGTTTACCGTGTCTCCCGGCTTGCGATGGGCAAGCACGGTTTCTTTGAGGGTATGCGGAATAATCGAGATCGTGAACATATCATTTATGACTGCGACGACAGTCAGACTGATTCCATCCACGGCGACAGAACCTTTGGGAATAATATAGCGAAACAGGGAATTATCCTGCGGCTTGATCTGAAATACAACAGCATTCTGGTTATGTTCCACATGTTCGACAACAGCTGTACCATCGACATGCCCCTGAACGATATGGCCGCCAAATCTTCCATTCGCTGCCATAGCCCGCTCCAGATTAATCGGGCTGCCGGAACGCAGATCCTTGAGACTGGACAAGCGATGCGTCTCCGGCATGACATCGACGGTAAACAGAGAACCTGCTATCGAAGTAACCGTTAGGCAGACTCCATTACATGAGACACTGTCGCCGATTGCCAGACCAGGCATGATACGTGAAGCGGTAATGCCGAGCACCATTGTCTCTCCCCGGCGTTCGCTACGTTTAAGAGTACCTATTTCTTCAATTAATCCGGTAAACATCGGTATCCTCCTTTACTTCACACTGCCTTCTTATCAGTACATAGGGATGTACAGTAAACGTCCATGGTAAATATATATAAATGGATATGAATACTTGGAATTACATGTGCAACAGAAGTGCAGCCAGCAGGCTGCATCTATTGCGATTCCGATCATTTACAGATGATGATAACGAGTACGTCCGCTGATACAGACATTGTCATCCAGCGTCTCCACTTCTACCTGCTCCAGGGTTACCGCCTGATTCATTTTCTCGAATCCGTCAAAAGTAAACGTCGACATACTGCCACCGATCAGCTTTGGTGCGAAAAACAAAGTGACCCGATCCACCAGACCGGCTTCCAGCATAGAGCCATTGAGCCGTCCGCCACCTTCCAACAGAATAGAAGAAATCTCCTGCTCTCCCAGCATTCGCATGGCCAGCGTCAGGTCTACTTGGGGACCCTCGCCACAGCGGAGAATTCGTATACCTCTATTCTCCAGCTGACTTATGCGAACCGGATCTGCTTGTGTAGTCGTCACTATTATCGTATCCGCCTGATCGGTATTCAGCAGCCGGGCCTGATCGGGAATACGGAGCTGTGAATCGATTACGATCCGTACCGGATTAATGCCGGGTGTCGCTGTACGGGTAGTCAGCTCCGGATCATCCGCGAGTACAGTACCAATGCCGACCATTATGCCTTGATGACGATGGCGCATACCATGTACACGTTCACGGGCATCACTATTCGAGATCCATTTGCTATCTCCTGTCCGGGAAGCAAGACGTCCATCGAGCGTACTGGCTGTCTTCAGCGTAACAAATGGCAGACCGGTCGTAATATATTTGTTAAAGGTCTCGTTCAGACGTTCCGAACGGTCAGCCAATACACCAGTTACGACTTCAATACCGTGGCTGCGCAAACGCTCGATACCGGAACCGGCTACCTGCGGATTGGGGTCTACCGCTGCCACTACGACACGCTGGACCTTCTCTTTGATCAGACGATCGCTGCATGGAGGTGTCTTGCCATAATGACTGCACGGCTCAAGTGTCACATAGGCTGTAGATCCTTCCGCTTCTGCACCTGCCATATTGAGAGCATGTACTTCAGCATGTCCGGTGCCCCGTCTCAGATGGGCTCCCATGCCGACAATACGGCCGTCTTTGACCACGACGCAGCCAACCACCGGATTGATATCGGTTTGTCCCTGGGCTTTTTCTGCCATATCCAGTGCAAGAGACATATAAAACTCATCATTTAATATATTCATTTTCGAAGCTCCTTTGGGTGAGTAGATCATTCTGCTGGATCGATTTCGTATATATCCATGACTTGCTGCCAAATCGGTATCATACCACTAGAGTAGAGGGTACCTGTACATTTTGCAGATCCTGTATATACGGTTACTATTCATAACATAGTAACAAAATTATAAAAAACAGACAATCTCACCTTATGCAGCTACTAAAAAGCCCCGCAAACCGGCAAAATGCCAGATTTACGGGGCGATGTGTAAGACAGGAATATAAGAGTTATTCACTCACAGTACAGATATGCTGATTGTACGCAGTCCATGGCAAAAATACAGGTAAAAGCCTTCCATTGTCATTCAACTGACAAACGGATACAGCAAATACATATGGACTGAATTTATGGTTCCAGCACATTTCATGTACAGCGAATAAGGTTCTGCCATAGCAGCAGTTGCACGGCTAATCCAGCAGATGTTCTACCTTGCAATCTCTTACGACCAAGTCGAAAAATGACATTGCAAATAAAACCATTACCTTATGCATAATGAATAACAAATGAAGTACTACCGCTCTATACGGAGGTACTCTCTTTCCTCTCCCATCCAGACTATACTGTCGGCTCCGGATTCTCACCAGATCCACCGTATCCAGCCATCAGGCACAGATTACGGGTCACGGACTGAGAGACTGATCAAGGAAACACAAGTGTGTCTCTGATCGTCTCAACACCGCCGGTGGGGAATTTCACCCCGCCCCGAGGATAAATATATTATTGAGTTTGTAATTGACTCGCGCTGCCACTTTGCAGTGCGATGGTGAAATCATATCATCTGTGCAGGCAAAAATCAAGATATCTTGTATTTAAGATTTATAGACGTGGTTGGAATCTGCTGCTATCTGCCACAATTTATCAATTACAATTCGTTAATTAATTTTGAAATCCCACCATTCCATTTACAACGGTCATACGTACCTGCGCCTGATGCAGTGTATCGGCATTTTCGTAGAGATCACGATCCAGTACGGTAAAGTCGGCTGCTTTGCCTACCGCTATGGAACCGCGATGATCCTGTTCGGCTACTGCAGCTGCACTGCCAGTCGTAAACAGCTGTACCGCTTCATGAATACTGAGTCGTTCTTGCGGTAGATATCCTTCTACCGGTTGTGCCATATCGGGTCTGCGCCGAGTCACAGCTGCATGCAGACCAAGCAGTGGATTCAGCGGCTCGATCGGCGCATCGCTGCCACCGGCACATACCACACCTGCATCGAGCATTTTTTTCCAGGCATAGAGATATTGTGTGCGCTCGGGTCCTACCCGATCCATTACCCATGGGAAGTCACTCGCTACAAATCGCGGCTGAATATCGGCGATCATCTGCAGCCGGGTCATCCGCTCAAGCAATGAAGCATCCAATACCTGTGCATGAATAAATCGATCCGGCAAATGACTGATTCCCTGCAGCGGATAAGCTTCCATCGCCGACAACGTCATATCGGCAGCTCCGTCGCCAATGGCATGCACGGCAATCGGGAAGCCGAGACTGCGGGCACGTGCAGTAATTTCATTCAAGCGCTCCTGCGGATGGATCGCCAGCCCTTTGGTAGCAGGCGCATCACTATAAGGCTGCCGAAGCAGCGCTGTTCTGCCGCCTATCGCACCATCGGAGAAAATCTTGGCTGCGCCGATGCGCATCCATTCGTCTCCGTCTCCGGCACGCACACCGAGCGCTTCGGCTTCATCCAGATGTGTATAGTAAATAAGCTGGTGGCTGCGGAAATTCAATCCTTCTTCCCGCAGCTCACGGTAGATCCGGCGCATGGTATCTATACTGCCGAGAAAGCGCAGATCTTCCGTATGCGCTCCGGTCAATCCCAGACGAAGTCCATCTTCACAGGCACGCCGGATCGCATCTTTGCGGGTTGAATAATCGGGTTCGGGCTGTACCGCCGCAAACGCCATATTGGCTTCCTCATACACCCAGCCATTCAATTCTCCCGCTTCATCCCGTCCATAAGCACCGGACTGGGGATCCGGAGTAGCTGCTGTTACACCTGCACGGCGAAAAGCTTCACTATTAGCCAGATAGGCATGGAAACAGGTACGAGTCAGATAGATTGGATGATCGGTTGTGATCTCATCCAGCTCCCGGCGAAGAGGCGGAACCGCCGGAGTAAATGCATTTTCGTTCCAGTTCAGACCCAGAATCCATTCTCCGGCTGGGGTGATATTAACCCGCTCGCGGATCAGGTGCAGCATCTCTTCCCTCGAGCGTACATCCGAAAAGTCCAGCATGGACAGCTTCATTCCGTGCATGGACAAATGCATATGGGAATCGACCAGTCCGGGAAGTACCCAATTACCCTGCCAATCCACGGTAGTATAGTCCTTGCCTGTCAGCTGGAGCCTTAATTCATCAGTGCTGTCTATTGTCCGAATATAGCCGTTCTCGCTATAGATCGCATCTGCTCCCACTGGTAGTCCGGTGAGTTGGTTAAATCGTCCATTGATAAATAGAGTTCCCGGCATGTTTACTCTCCCTTTGGTTACGGCTCTAGATCCGTATGTAGTATGATGTACTGTCATTTTAGCATAATCCAAGTTTTACAAACCAGTTGATCTGCTTTGACATAGCGTGCATATTGACCCAGTAGACTACATGAGGGAATCAGGACGGTATAAGGGTATCGCAGCCAATTGATCAACTGATCATACTGCTTGCCTGTAAACAAGCAGCACATGGACGAAATCACTATTGGCAGTATATGTACGTCGGTAAATTTATATACCACAAAGGGGATACAGAGAAAATGAAATGGAACCAATTACATAAGAAACCAAACAGGCAGCTGGCTATATGGACGACGGCAGCCCTATTAATAGGCAGTCTCTGGATAGGCGGAACAACAGCGTCGGCAAAAGAGGAGCTGATTCCACTGCGCACAGCTGTACAGAACATGCAGGGCAAGATCAGCTGGAATGCAAAAGCGCAAAAAGCTTCGGTCAGCGTCGCCGGGGTTACTTTCTCCCTTCGCTCAGGCAGTACAACCGGGATGCTCGCAGGCAGTCCGGTGAAGCTGGATACCGCGCCTGTATTCGAAAAAGGGACGCTGCACGTATCAGAGAAAACGATGTCTCTCCTGCAACAAGCAGTACTCCAAAAACAAAATAAAAGTGGCTATAGGCTTGCCAGCTCTTTCCAGATGCCTTCAGGCAAAGCAGAGATTGCTTCTTCCACACCCGATGGCAAGCGTCTTGTCGTAACCGAAGCGGATAAAGGCAGTATTACTATCCTGAATATCGCCAATATCAACAAAGTCCGTGCAGTTAAAACCGTGAGCTTCACCTCTCTTTCACTTGAAGCAGAAGTGACCAGTGTAGCTGTTATGCCTGATGGACAATATGCACTGGCCGTTATCCGCACAGGTGATAATAAAAACGAGGCTAATCCAGGCATTCTTGCCGTTGTGGATATGAATACGTACAAAATTGCCAAAACGTATCCACTCGGTATTGGACCGGATTCGATCGCTATTTCCAAAGACGGTACTTATGCAGTAATTGCTATTGAAGATGAGGAGCTTGATCCTGCAACCGAAGAATTCGATTATCCCAAAGCCAAGCGTCCCGGCAGCATTACCGTGGTACAATTTACGGATGCCAACCCGCTGGAAGGTGCGATTACTGATCTGCCGGTGGATCTGAGCACTGTACCCGGAGCTGTATACCCTCATGAACCGCAGCCCGAATACGTGGCGATCAATAATACAGGCACGATGGCAGCTGTTACTTTGCAAGAAAATAATGTAATTGCTCTGGTTGACCTGGATAGCAAGCAGATCACGCGTATGTTTGCTCTGGGAACGACCCGGCATGCAGCGGATCTGAAGGAAGATGGCAAAGTATCTTTTACAAGCACCATGACCGGACGTTATGAACCGGATGGGATTGTATTCTCTCCGGATGGACAGTATCTGTTCACGGCCAACGAAGGAGATCTCGGCAAAAATGAATTCAAGGATGGCGTTAAAGCAGGAGGTCGTAATATTGCAGTATGGGATCTGCAGGGCAAACGGGTCTACGACAGCGGCAATCTAATTGACCATGCTACCGCTGAAGCCGGTCTGTACCCGGATGATCGCAGTCCGAATAAAGGCAGCGAAGTAGAGAATCTGACAACTTCAACGGTTAACGGCAAGCCCGTACTGGCAGTCGCTTCAGAACGTGCAGATGCGATCCTGTTCTTCGATATTAGCGATCCGGTCAAGCCGGTATACCAGGGACTGATTCCAACAGCCGGTGAGTCACCGGAAGGAATTCACCGGGTAAACGGACGCAACCTGTTTGTCAGTGCAGATGAGAGTACAGGTACGATCAGCTTGTATGCACCGAAATGACCGTGACTCAGCTCATCCATTTTTTTATATGAATATGAGATGGTATGTACAGATATAACATCAGGAAGAGAAGCAATATAAATGGCAGATATAAATAGTCGAAGAGCTGTTTCTGACCGAACCTGGTATTCATTAAATGTATTACAAAATACACGCCAAGCCGCACTTCTACGCTGAAGTCCGGCTTGGTGTGTATCTTTTCATTGTTCACTTAACAAGTTTTGTTATTGCAGTAGGCATAGCATCTTACACATCATAATTGACCAGATAATGCTGAAGCTCTGTATTGTAAAAGCCTTTGCTGTATTCGATCAGATTGCCGTCGGTATCATAGGAATACCGCAGCCGCTGCAGCAGAGCTGTGTTCTCTTCCACACGCAGCAGTGACTCGGTTGCAAAATTTGCCGTACCTACTGTAAAGCTGTCTTTGAAGTTATGCAGCTCAATTCCATAATCCTCGATCAGATCATACATTGATTGCAGCTCCAGCCCTTTCAATTCCAGTGAGACAGGGAATACCGGCGCCAGATAATTCACATAATGAATATAAGGCTGCTCATCCAGCCAGTACAGCCGCTCTACTTTGAGACAACGCGGTCCGAACAGACGATAGATCTCGCTATCCGGTTCATTGTTGATCCAGACCGAATGCAGCAACTGCTTGCGAATCTGGTGACCTTCTTCTACCAGCAGTTCGGTAAAGCGTTTGCCTTTGGATAATCGGGAAAGGGATGTATTGCGGATAACAGTCGTTCCGACGCCGCTTCGCTTTTCCACGTACCCTTCCTGAGCCAGCTCCTGAACTGCATTGCGTACAGTCATTTTACTAACCCCAAATTCACTTTCCAATTGCGGCTCGGAAGGAATCGTAGTGCCCATTGGATAGACGCCATGAAGAATGCGATCTTTAATAATTTTCTTGACCTGTAAATAGAGAGGTCCTTTTTTTCGCGTAATGGACATGAAATGTCCCTGCCTTTCTGCTTGTCACCTGTCTACATCCCTGCCCTGCATCATCATGGCCTGCCGAATCTCCATATCGGTTGAGACGGGAGTATCTCCAGTCACCGTATGAGCCAGCATCGCTGCGGTCGCTGCATAATCAGCCATCTGCTGCATATCCATACCCGTCAACTGTCCATGAATAATACCAGCCGTATAGGCATCGCCCGCTCCGATCCGGTCATGTACCGGGAACGTGAGGATTTGGGAAAAGACAAATGTGCCGTTCTTGTAAATATACCCTTGAAGCGAGTGCATATTGTTCTCATGAATCGCCCGGTGAGTTCCGGCAATCACAGCAATATCATACTTCTTCGCGACCTGTGGAATCAATTGTTTTAATTGATCGAGCCGATCTGCTGTCGCTGTATCCATGCCAAGTATGCCTATAGCATCCCGTTCGTTCATCATGACGATATCGGCATGCTCCAGCATCTGTTCATAATGGGGACGAGCGATCTCATAGCTGTCATTCCCCCAGAGCGTCGGACGGTAATTACAATCGAAGACGACCTGTCCATTCTGCCGACGTACAGCTACAGCCAACTGCTTCATCTGCTGACGTACTGTATCATTCATAGCCAGTGTAATACCGCAAAAATGAATTAGCTCGATTCGCCGGGCAATCTGTTCTTCATCATAATGGTCCGGATGAGCTGTATTAAAGCTGCTGCCCAGACGATCCGTATACGTCACCCTACCGGGACGCGGACCAAAGCCATTTTCCAGAAAATACATACCGATATACTTGCCACCTCGCTGAATCAACGAGGTCGAGATCCCCAATCTCCGCAGATAAGCAATAGCCGCTTCACCCAGTGGATTGGACGGCAAAGTGGTAACCAGATACCCATCATGCCCAAGCCTGTACAGCGCGGATGTAATATTCACCCCAGTACCGGAAAACGTATATTTCAATTCACTACCCTGTGCCAGCGTCTCATAGCCGGGCACCTGAAGACGCATCATCACTTCGCCAAAAGCCGCCACACGACAACCTGCTCCAGTCTGTGCATCTGCAGGGATCTCAGGCATAGCGATCCACTAGTCCAGTTAGTGTATGGTGCAGAGTCTGTACATGTTCCACAATGGTATCTCCACTGTGCGTATCAATAATCGAAGAATACACATGCGGAATGACCTGTGGGACTCCTGCTTCCAGCGCAATTTGCACGATAGCTCCAAAATTATCAAGATCGATGCCGCCTGTCGGCTCCAGGGCAAACTGTTCTTCGGCACATGCTGCTGCCACTGCCCGGTACTCCTCTTCCAGTTCCAGACCTTTCATCGGAAAATACTTGATCGCATTGCCACCCATATCGCGAATCAATGCAATTGCTGCCCTGATCGGCACGATCGCCTGCTCGCTGCCAGCAGCACTGGCTGGACCTGTCGAAATATTCACATATCCCGGTCGACCGCTTGGAGAGACCAGACTGTTGATCCAGCTGTCTCTACTGCCCAGATTCGCCCGTGTAGCCCCTACAGCCGGAAATACCTGATTAATATGTGCTCCCGGATAGCTGCGAACAATCTCGGCGACGACTGCTGCCTGACGGTTATCACCCGTTCCAAGTCCTATCGATACAGCATCTTCAATAGCAGCGCCATAGGTCTGCATCGCCTCTGCAGCTGTTATCGCGTCAGGGTAATTCTTGGATAGCACGCCCACGACGACATGCCCCTGCGCAGCTTCGAATATTTGTTTTGCATTATCGATGCTGCCTGCCAGCACATTTAATGCCGCACGGTTGCGGTATAATCTTCCGGATAAGTTGGTCATTGGTCACCCTCCAGTAATCTCGCCAATCCGGCCAGCAATGATCTCCAGATCATCTCCCAGCAGCGGACGCGGATCGATATCAAAATAACCTTGCTTGACGCCGTAATCCCGCGTATAAATAGCAATCTCCCCTTCACGCAGACGATCATTCACTTCCTGCGCAGTCAGCTTTGCCACGGACGCATCGATATGTACCCTGCCCCGGAAAATAGCCCGTCCTGCCTCATCCTGCACAATCTTGACCGTGATACCAGGCTGATCGGATAGCGGAACCAGTATATCCTGCAGGGCCTGCTTCTCCTGCTCACTGCGATCAGGTTTGTCCTGATATTC
Source organism: Paenibacillus dauci (assembly GCF_000971985.1). Taxonomy (GTDB): domain Bacteria; phylum Bacillota; class Bacilli; order Paenibacillales; family Paenibacillaceae; genus Saccharibacillus; species Saccharibacillus dauci. The sequence continues at coordinate 857,040 of NZ_LAQQ01000001.1, forward strand.
ATCCAGTGCCTGCAGCAGACCGAATGTAGTTTCCTTGCCGACCTTCATACTTCGTCCGATACCATGCAGCTGGGCTTTGAGCCATTCCACATATATGCGTTTTCCGGCTACTATCCCGGATGTAGGTCCTTCGATCGCTTTGGAACCACTAAATATGACCAGATCGGAATAAGGAATATATTTGGGCAAGTCTTCCTCGGCAGCCGCGTCAATAATCAGCGGTATATGATGACGATGCGCCACTTCCCATGCTTCTTCAAACGAAATCATGTTTTTCTGCACCGCATGATGGGATTTTACATACAGGATCGCTGCGGTATGCTCGTTGATCGCTTCTTCCAGATGTTCAGCGCGACCTTCATTGGCATAGCCTACTTCAACTACCTTGCCGCCTCCCAGATACACCATTGTTTCTACCGGTGCTCCATACTGTACATTATGGCCTTTGAACATCAGGATTTCATTACGGGTGATCGGCTCCTGATGAAGCCGCAGGCTGCGCCGGATATTCCCTTCTGTGACTATGGCTGCTACCGAGAGGGCGATTCCACTGGATGCCGAATTGACAACAACGGCCGCTTCCGATCCGATCAGCCGGGCGATATAATCACCCGCTTTATTTACCAGATCAGCGATCTCCACGTAGCTCTGACCTCCTGTTCTCATCGCCTCCATGACCGTATCTGTAGGTGCAGATACACCGAGTATACTCATGCGCCCACTGGCATTAATGACTCGCTTGAGTCCGTATTTGGCATGCAAAGAATGCTCCATCTTTGACTACTCCTTTCGCTTCGATATATTGTGCAGCTGTCCGCTGTTCTCCCTCCGAATCGGTTAACAGAACCGGCCCCGGCTCCATCGCAAACAAGGTAAGATTCGCTTGCTGACCCGGCTTCATTCCGGCTAGTTCCGGACGATTCAGCCACTCGGCTGCATGTATCGTTACCGCTTCCATGATATCGGTCAGTGCATACCCCAGATACAGGAATTTACTCAGGACGTTGGACATATTATACACTGGTCCATCCAGCCGATTCCGTCGGTAAATATCCGTGCTGATCGTATGCAGCGGAATACCGGCATCCCTTGCCTGCTCGGCTACTCGAAAAGAAAAGCTGGCCGAACCATGTCCTACATCGAGATGAATCCCGCGCTTCAGAGCGGCTGTCAATTCCGGTAGCGGCTGACCGGCAGTATCAAACAAATTATTGGATTTGCCATTCAGATAATGCGTGACAATGTCTCCGTGATTCAGCAGATTCAGTACTTCCCGGATATCGGGCGGACCTGAACCGATATGTACCATCAATGGCAGATTCGTCTGCGAGGACAGCTGCCGTGCCCGCTGCAGTGGTTCAATCCCCTGCTCTTGTACCACACTGGCGCTGATTCTTGCTTTCAGCCCTACAATATGATTGGGATAATGCTCTACAGCCTGCTGTACTTGTTCGGCATCAATCCACTCCAGATTGGACAGTTCATCTACACGGCGCAGTCCAATCCGTGAAATATTCAAAAAAGCCAGCAGCGATGTTCGTGTGCCTTCGTCCTGCTGCAGAAGCTCATCAATATCATCTCCTCCACAGCTGCCTGCATCTACAATAGTCGTTACACCATGCCTGATACCAATTTTGTCAATCTCATCTCCATACGGAGACAATTCCGAATAAGCATGCACATGCATATCGATCCAACCACTGGTTAGATACCAGCCCTCACAGTCTACCTGCTGCGCAATCGGCTCATGATGCGCAGCTTCCTGCTGCCATAGCGCAGATGATTGAATAAAGGAAATGATTCCGTTTGTAATCAGTACGTCTACCTGTTCACCGCTTAGCAGCATCGCCTTTCGCAGCAGTAGTGTATGCGGTACATCTGTGTCATGTTGCATTGTCTCAACCTCCTGGCCTGGATACATAGAATTCACATGCCACTTCAACGCTTCATAGGGACAGAGCCAACCGTCGTCTCGTTACTTGTTATATAAATTAGCACAGATCACCTCAAAAATAAACATAACGTTATTATGTTTAACTTAGATGTAAACTATAATTTACATTATGCAATATATATGTTACATATAATAAGAGGTGGATGATTTGGAAAATAGAGTGAAGCACGCTCGCGTACAATCAGGATTTACCCAGCAGCAACTGGCTGACCAGATTGGTGTCACTCGTCAAACCATCAGTTTGATCGAAAAAGGTAGCTATAATCCCACTTTGCGATTATGTCTGGAGATTTGTTATGCGGTCAATCAATCGCTGGATGAACTATTTTGGATAGACAAGGAGGAATAGATACGATGCGACCTATTAGAGATGAACGATTAATCATTCAGAATCTGAGAAATATCCGCCTTGCTTTTGGTGTGCAAAGTGCAGGCATCGGTATTATTCTGTTGTATACGCTCATACGTTATGGCCTGGAAGAGATGATTGCGCAACCGGTATGGATCGTCTTTATGCTGACGGCGATTACCCTTGGATATGCCAATTTAAAAATCTCTGTGGATATGGATCGCCCTTCGAATCCGCGCAAACCCGGATCTTATTATTACAGTATTTTGATGTCCGCAGCAGCAGGACTAATTGTAGGAGGACTGGTCTGGTTCAGCCATCCCAAAGAACCTTTGAGAGATGCATTGATTATAGGTGGAGTAGTATTTGTCTGTCTGCTGATACCGTCCTTTGTTGTATCGTATTGGCGACACAAAAAGGCACAGGATGAACAGAATGAGGAATAAAACAAAAAAACGAATAATTCTATGTGGCAGCTATCCGATAAATCTTATACGTACAAAAAAGTATAAAAAACAGGCTGTCTGGTGTCATTGCGACACTGGACAGCCTGTTTGGTTACGCCAGCAACCCCTATAGCAGAAGTTACTGACAAAATAAGTTTATTATCGTACTGAATTATACTTCTACAACTTCAACAGTTTCCATTTTGTCGCGGCCCTGGAATGCGTCAACGTATTCCATACCTTTCACGACTTTACCGAAAACAGTGTGCTGTCCATCCAGGTGAGGCTGTGGTTGGTAAGCGATGTAGAACTGGCTTCCGCCTGTGTTGCGGCCGGCGTGAGCCATTGCCAGGGAACCGCGCTCGTGTTTGTTCGGGTTGATTTCGCAATCGATCATGTAACCCGGACCACCTGTACCTGTACCATTAGGGCATCCGCCCTGAGCTACGAAACCAGGGATAACGCGGTGGAAGACCAGACCGTTGTAGAAACCTTCACTTGCCAGTTTCTCAAAGTTGGCAACTGTGTTCGGAGCGTCTTGATCGAACAGATCGATAACAACCTCGCCGCCGTTTTCAAGTTTGATTTTAGCTTGTTTTGTCATAATTCATCTATCTCCTCTCGTGGATCAGCATTATTGAGTCTATTCAACAAGCTGTATATTGAAAATACATACAGGATGCCATGCTGAATACCCGCAAAGGCGATCAGCACAGCACCCTACCAGTTTACTATGAAATTCATTTCAACGCAAAAGATTATAGCAATTACGGCGTAACCTGCGACAAATGATTAGCTGCGCAGAGCTGCAGATGCCTGCAGGCGAGCGGGAACCAGATCATTACCTACCAGATCTTCGTAACTCTCCCGGCTGACAATGACATCACTATTGCCTTCACTAACCAGTACGACTGCCGGACGGCGCAGACGGTTGTAATTACTCGCCATGGAATAATTATAGGCACCCGTACAAGCGACAGCGAGCAGATCACCAGACACCGGATGAGCCAGTTCAATATCCCAGATCAGCATATCTCCACTCTCACAGCACTTCCCTGCAACCGATACCAGTTCAGACGAATCATCCTGGGCACGATTGGCGATCACGGCTTCGTATTTGGCATCATACAGGGCTGTACGAGGGTTATCCGACATCCCGCCGTCGACGGATACATACTTGCGAATGCCGGGAATGTCTTTACTCGTGCCTACGGTATACAATGTTGTGCCGGCATCTCCGACAATACTGCGACCTGGCTCAATCCAGATCTGCGGTACCGCGCCATCACTGTCTGCAAAATTTTTCTGAATCGAGTTCGCGATGGCTTGCACATAATCGGCCACCTGGAGCGGACTGTCTTCCTCGGTGTACCGGATGCCGAATCCGCCGCCCAGATTGATAACAGAGAAGTAGATGCCTTTATCCTGCTGCAGTTGACGGGCAAATTCAGCTACACGCTGAGCTGCTACTTCAAAGCCATCAACTTCAAAAATCTGTGAACCGATATGCGAATGCAGACCCAGTAGTTCAACGCTGGACAGCTGATCTGCCTGAACAACCGCTTCATACGCCGAACCGTTACCGATATCAAAGCCGAACTTGGAATCTTCCTGACCGGTGGAGATAAATTCATGCGTATGCGCTTCTACTCCCGGAGTAACGCGCAGGAGAATTTTGGGCTGTAATCCTTTTTCCGCGGCAATAGCATTCAACAGATGCAGCTCGATCAGATTATCCACTACAAAGCAGCCAATTCCGGCATCCAGTGCCAGTTCCAGCTCTTGTGGCGTCTTGTTATTGCCATGGAAGTGAATACGTTCTACCGGGAACCCGGCCTGCATCGCTGTGTACAGTTCGCCATCAGACACCACATCCAGTGACAATCCTTCTTCTTCTACAATCCGGCACATGGCCATTGTGCAGAAAGCCTTGCTCGCATAAGCCACCTGGAACTGCATTCCTGTTGCCCGGAAAGCGTCCATGTATTCTCTACAGCGCTGACGAATCAATTGTTCGTCCATAATATATAAAGGCGTGCCATACTGTTCTTTTAGAGCAACGGTATCACAACCGCCAATTTCCAGATGTCCTTGCTCATTGATCTTGCTCGTTCCATGTAAATACATCGTCGTCCTCCGTTCGTTCATTTGAATGTACAGTCAGTATAGAACGGTTCCCATAGGCGCAGAATGGACTATTGTACTGAACATTTGTATTATATGGGGCTGGTGCGGCTTACCCGTAAAATGAAGGGTTCCTTTTATTTTACCATTTGACGGTATGCTTCTGAGAAATATTATTCAAATTCCATTAAGATATTATTCAAATTCAATTAATTTTTCTGCTATCCAATTCGAATGAATAGATTAAAAAGCCAAAGCTCCACAACAGGAAGCTCTGGCTTTTTGATTGTTCTATCCATATTCAACTCTATCTATTGCCCGGTTCTATCGACCATCACGTCAGATCAAGAACCTGAAATCGACAACGAAGCAATTTTGAGCGAAGGCGAAGTACAGCTGCCAATAAAACGCAGATCATTACCCAGCTCCTCCACCTCTCCCAGCAGATCGTAAAAGTTGCCGGAGACTGTGATCTGATTGACCGGACGACTGATGTTGCCATTCTCGATCAGATAACCCAGACAGGCGAGTGAGAAATTGCCACTTGTCGGATTGGTTCCGGCGTGCAGTCCTTGCAGCTCGGTGATCAGGATACCACGCTCGGTCGAAGCAACGAGTTCGTCCAGACTGCGTGTACCTGGTGCCAGGTAGAGATTATGATAAGATACGCCGATTTTGCCTTTGTAACCGCCTTTGGCTGCGTTACCCGTCGTCTCGACGCCTGCTTTGGCTGCTGTCTTGCGATTATGGAGGAATGTCATCAGCGCTCCTTCATGGATCAGCTCATTGCGCTGCGCAGCTACCCCTTCGGCATCGAATCCACTTGTGCCAGGCACTCCAGTCATCAGCGGATCATCGATGAGGGTAATATTACTGCCTGCGATACGCTGACCCAGTTTACCAACCAGACTGGAGAATCCTTTTTCTACATTTTCTGCCGAGAAGATCGACGCGTGGGTCTGCAGCAGATTGGAAGCAGCATCTTCACGCAAGATAATCGGATAATTATCCGAAGGGACAGGGGCAGCGCCCAATTTGGACACCGTTTCGGCTACGGCGCGCGCAGCGATTTCTTCCAACCGGATAAGGGAAAAATCGGTCAGCGAGTAATCAAACCAGCCTCCGGTTACCGTCTCCTGCTCTTCGCCTGCCAGCAGATAGACACTTACACTGCCAACGCTATCCTGCTGATGGCAATGCAGTCCTCTCGTATTGGCAATCAGCAGTTCATGCTCGCGTACACTGGCAGCACTCTGGCGCACCATCGCTATCCGCTCATCCTGTTCCAGCACGATACGTTCAACGGTCTTGGCCGCCTCGATCAGTGTATCCGGATCGGTCTGCATAAGCAGGGCAGAATACGTATCCAGCTGCGGATATTTTTCCGAGCCGGCAAACAATTCATCATCGTCTTCCATTTCCAGCACAGCCGCGTTACCTTCCGCTTCTTCCAGCAGGAAGGCGATACTATCTTCGGCAATTTTCTCGGTAAAGGCATAACCCAGCTTGCCACCGATCATTCCGCGAAAAGATAATCCGTTCGTCTCTGTTATCCGGTAGGTATCCACTTCACTCTGGCGTACAACGACCGAGATGGCCCGGCTGCCGGAGTAGTAAATCTCCATATCGGTATATCCATACTGCTCACCCTGACGGAATAACGTTTCCTGAAATTGCGTAATATTCATCTGCTTATTCCCCCTTTCTGCCTCCAATAGTCATTTTGGATACACGCAGTGTCGGCTGACCACAATTTACCGGTAGACTGCCGCTGATGGAGCCGCACATTCCCTGTCCATGATCCAGATTATTGCCGACCATATCGATATGCTGCAGAGCCTCCAATCCTTTGCCAATCAGGGTTGCTCCCTTGACCGGTTCGGCGATCTGACCATTGCGAATCATATAGGCTTCGTTGATAGCAAAGTTAAAATCGCTGGTCGCTGTATTCACCGAACCACCGCCCATGGATTTGGCATAAATACCGTATTCCGTATTGGCAATCATCTCTTCACGGGTAGAGCTTCCTTCTGCAATAAAAGTATTATTCATCCGTGATGCCGGTGCGAATTTGTACGACTGGCGTCTGCCGGAACCGGTAGGTGGCATATTCATGCGACGAGATCCTACTTTGTCGATCAGATAGCCTTTGAGAATACCATTCTCAATCAATACATTGCGCTGGGTAGGCATCCCTTCATCGTCGATATTGAGCGAGCCCCAGGCATTCGGAATCGTGCCATCGTCAATCGCCGTAACGAGTGGTGAAGCGACCTGCTGACCCAGCTTACCAGCAAATACCGAAGCCCCGATACCTACCGCTGTCGATTCCAAACCATGTCCACAGGCTTCGTGGAACAATACACCGCCGAATCCATTCTCGATCACGACCGGGAATTGTCCGCTTGGCGCATAACCAGCTTTGACCATCGTACCTGCGATTCGTCCGGCTTCACGCGCTTCTGCTGCGATATCCATCTGCTCCAGCAGTTCCAGTCCTGCATATGCTCCCGGTACACGTAATCCTGATTGGCGCTGCGTACCATCAACTGCAATGGCGCTCATGCGCATCCGTGTATAGGTACGTGTATCCTCTGCCCACAGTCCGTCCGAATTGGCAATCAGTACTTTCTGTTCCCAGTTCAGAATGCCGACCGACGTCTGCTCGATCAGGGGATGGGAAGCTTTCAGTGCTTCATGCGCCTGACGCATCAATTCGATTTTGCGGCTGTTCTGTGAGGCTGACGGACGCTGCAGAATCGGATGACGATCTTCAAATTGAACCTGATTAAAATTCAGCACCAGATCGCCGGATGATCCTTTGAGTGCGCGAGCAGCCTTGCGGGCTGTCTCAATTAAATATTCTTCACGCAGATCGCTTGTATAGGCATAGACTGAAAAAACACCCTGAAGAATGCGGATACCTATTCCATAATCACGTCCTGACAGCGCACGTTCCACCACGCCGCCAAGCATTCCCAGATCACGATCCGTACGGTCTTCCACAAAAATCTCTGCAAAATCGCCACCACTTTCCAGTGCAGCGTTCAATATTTTTTCTACCAGTGCAGGTTGCAGCATACTATCCCTCCTGAATAAGTGATGATAGGAGAACAGAATGATTATGTAAAGGAACAGACAAGCTGCATTCAAGGCATCCTGTCTGTCTGTTCACCGTCTTGATTCCATATTGTACCACTAACATTCTCTGCTTCCTAACCGATTGGTTTCACTTTTTTAATTTATCCAATCGCTATTCTACTACAACAGTTCATTGACTCTACGATGTACCCCGGTCCAATATGATATAAGTTTGACAACATAACGGACTCCAGCAAATAGAGCAGCGTTGCAGTCATCACTATCTAACTGCAACGCTGCTCTATTCTAATGCTAATTGGATCACAACCTATGAGGATTGCGCAGCACTTTTATCGGTTTTCTCACGGAACACGAAAAACAGGGCAATACACATCAGCACAACGCCGATCAAGCGTTTAATGCCAAACGGAACCACTTCACTCTCAAACCAGCCAAAATGGTCGATCACCATACTCGCTACCAACTGACCGACGATGACCGAGATGACTGCTGCGGTTACGCCAATTTTGGGCACAGCAAGTACCATCAGCGACAGATAGATCACGCCGAAGATCGCGCACAGCAGCTGCCATTTGGGAACTTCATGAATATTCAGTATATTTCCCTGTCCAAAAAAGTTAACAATAATCGTCAAGAAAATCGCTCCGGTAAAAAAGGTAAAAAACGCACTTTCTATCGTACCTATCCGCTTGCCGAATGTACCATTGACAGCGGACTGGACACTCAGCCCGATCCCTGCCAGCAGCGGCAGCAATAACATAATAATATTCATAAATACCTCCTTCTATACTACAAGCACAAACGATATCATCAGCAGCACAACGGCAATCAGTCGATTACGGTTAAAGGCAATACGCGGCGAACCGAGCAGGCCAAAATGTTCAATCAGAATACTCATAATAATCTGACCGACAATGACTGCCGTCACCGAGACACCAACACCCATCAGTGTGACGCTAATGACCAGCAGCGCCAGATAGACCACACCCAGCAATCCACCAGTCAGATTCCATTTCGGTACAGTGAGAATCTGCCGCAGATCTCCTTTACCAAAAAACAGAGTAACCAGAAAAGTAGCCATCGCTCCTATAATGAAGATATAGTAGGTGCTCTCCAGCTCACCTACATGCTGACCAAGCGCTCCTCCAATTGCAGCTTCTATACTGAGTGACATGCCTGCGATCATAGCTGTCAGGTATATCAGTAATTTTGAAATGATAATCCTCTCCTTACATTTATTTATCGAGAATATTCGATATATACAATCAAAAAAGAAATCAGCCGAATTCAGATTTCTTTATCCAAGAACTGGGCCAATTTCTTGATGGTATCCTCATTACGACGGTAATAGGTCCACTGACCGTAACGTACAGCCTCCAATAATCCAGCTTTTTGCATAATGGATAAATAATGGGAGACGGTGGACTGGGATAAATTCACCTTATCCTGAATATCACCTACACATACGCCGCCTTTGATACTGACCTCCTTGGGCAGATGTGCTTGCTGTTTGGGGAAATTTTTCTCAGGTTCTCCAAGCCATCTCAATATATTGAGGCGTGTCTCGTTGGAAAGGGCCTTGAAAATGTCAATTTCATTCATGCGAAGTATTGTATATCGAATTATACCGATATGTCAAATCAGACTCATTCAGATCTTCGTTGCCTTCGGCACCAGGTATATACTTTTACTGCAGTGAACTGAAATTTACTGATAACTCGTTATAATTTTGATATTACAGGCTGTAAAGTATTGATATAATTGTTAAAAGCTGCTGGATCGCTAATCTATTTCTACCCTTCTACTCTGCCAATTTCCTGTTTGTATTCCTCCCCATCCCTTTGTTTGTTTTGCCAGCAGCTGAAATACCCATCTCTACATATTAAGGAGGATTATTTTGAGAAAAAGTATACTGATTATCCTGTGTATGCTGCTGGTGCTGCAGAGCACGGTTATATCCAGGCAGGCAGAAGCCCACAGCAGCACTGTCGTTGATCCTTCGGCTACTTATACATATGCCAGACTGACAAGAGATATTCAGTCACTCGCACGCAAGTATCCTGAGATCGTGGAATATCGTTCGATCGGTACGACTCGTTATGGGCGGGAAATCTGGGCAGTCGGGCTCGGACGCGGTGAAGCAACCCTGTTTATTAATGGATCTCACCATGCCCGGGAATGGCTCACTACTACACTCAATATGTATATGATTGAGCAGTACGCTGCTGCCTATACAGCCAACCGCAAGTTTGAAGGTTATGATGCACGAACCATTTTGAATAAAACCAAAATCTGGTTTGTTCCGATGGTGAATCCGGATGGCGTTACCCTGCAGCAGCTGGATCTGGATGCTTTTCCATCTTCGGTTCATCAGGCGCTGATTACCATGAATGGGGGCAGCCGGAATTTCAAACGCTGGAAAGCCAATCTGCAGGGGATTGATCCGAATCGCCAGTATGACTCCTACTGGTCTAGCCTGGAAGCCAATATCCCTTATCCATTTTGGCGCAATCACAAAGGCTCTTCTCCGGTACAGACACTGGAAAACAAGGCGATGGTCAATTTCACCTATGAGATTGATCCAGAGATTGCCGTATCCTATCATTCGGCTGGACGGATCATCTACTGGAGCTTCCACACGCTGGCGGCCAATCTGCCCCGGGATAAACGGCTGGCCCGCTTATTCAGTGACTATACCGGTTACCGCCTGATGCCGCAGCGCAGCGATTCATCAGGCGGTGGATATACCGACTGGTTTATCACTACTTTCAATCGGCCTGCTTTTACTCCGGAAATCGGGATCAAGCCGGGCGAGACGAATCTGCCGGTTTCTGCCTTTGCTGAGGAATGGCGACGTAACAAAAAGATTGGGCTGTGGCTTGCTCAGGAAAGCTATACCCTCTGGGCGAAAAAGAATGCTAATGATGTATCCACTCCAGATTCCACTGCATCTGCCAATATAAGCGTATGGATTGATAATCAACAGCCGACTGATCGCATCCCAGCTTTCCGGGAAAATGGCGTTAATTATGTAGCCTACAAACCGCTGCTGACCCATTACGGATTTGTGCCTTTCTGGGATCAGTCGGCCAAGACTGTAACTGCCACTTCCAGTGCTGGAGGAACTGTCAGTTTCACTCTTAACAGCAAATATGCACAGCTAAACGGCAAGACGATCACACTGAGTGCCGCACCAAAAATGGTCGATAATATTATTTATGTCCCGGCTCGCCTGATTAGTCAGGTTACCGGAGCAATGCTTGACGTTCAGACGGCAGATCACAGTCTCCGCTTCACCAGCCCAGAGATCAATCCGGCACCGGTCGACAGCAGTCTGGCTGAACGTTCCGTAGAGAATGACAGCGTTAATGCCAATACAGGCAGTACTACGGTCGGTTCATCTACTTACGGAGGATAGTATAGCTATCTCATAGACAGCTCTACGGCTGCTGCAGACAACTCGGTATTTTCAACTATTTTTAAATTCATTATATTCGGTTACACCAGGCAACTGCTTCGGTATCAGTTTGCATCGATCAGGTTATAACTCTCTTCATTTGGATACTTAATATATGAGTTCTATTATAATCCAAGGAGGCTGGTATAATGGCACCGCAGGACGAGCGTTATGCAGACGAGAAGATCCGCGTAGGTGAGGCACTGAGTATGGATTGGTATGAACAGGCAGAAGGATATGACAGCAAGTTTCTCGGTGAGCAGTACGAGATTCCGCATCCGGGGCTAAGTGCAGAGCTGACCGAGGATATTGCTCCACTTCAAAAGGGTTCTGTCATTCTGAATTACACTCATTTCTCGATTGTCATGAGCCGTTCACGGCGGCTGGCCATTTATACGGTTGTCAATATTGATGGCAGCCAGCTTCAGGATGCTGGACGGTCGGACAAATGGCGATATGATTCACGGATGGATGAACAGTATCAGAGCGGGGATGAGATTTACCGGGATAACGATCTGGACCGTGGGCATCTCGTAAGAAGGCGCGACCCGATCTGGGGCAAGGATGCCGATCGCGCCAATGTGGATACATTTCACTTTACCAACTGTGCTCCCCAGCACAAGGATCTGAATCAGGATACCTGGCTGGGCCTGGAGGATTATATTCTGGAGCATGCGCGCAGCAACAAGCGCAAGGCTACAATTTTCACCGGTCCCGTATTTCGTGACAGTGATATCGCCTACCGCGGTATCCAGCTGCCCGAAGAATACTGGAAAGTCGCTGCAATCGTCAAGGATAATGGTGAGCTCTCTGTAACTGCCTATCTGATCTCGCAAAAAGGGCTGCTGCGTACCATGCAGACCGAGGATGAACTGGGTCCGTACAAGACGTATCAGGTCAAAGTTACTCAGATCGAGGAGCTAACCGGTCTGGACTTCCGTCATCTGCGTGAACATGACGCCTATCCGGCAGAAGCGGTATCACCGAGTATGACGATTGAGAGTGTACAGGATATTCATATCTAAATCCACGGTAGTTATACCAAAGTATCCCTATCTCCAGTCATGCTCCTCCCATATCCGGGCCTTTGTCAAAACAACGGTCTAATGTTAAACGTTACGTAAGTATGTCTTCACAGGATACATCTAGCTTAATAGCTATTACAGAAAACGGATGTACCAGATCATATACCAAAAAGAGCCATGTGGATCATCCACAGGCTCTTTTTTATACTTTTAGATAGCATAAGATTCAGATGGCGTTACCCAATGAGTACTCTGTACAAGCTCTGCCCTTGCCAACTATTACATTTGCGGAATAACAGCCAGTACCAGCTTCAGGAACTGATCACGTACACGATCAGCAGTCTCCATAACTTCATCATGAGACAGAGGCTGATCGAGGATACCTGCTGCCATATTGGTAATACAGGAGATTCCCAGTACTTCAATACCTGCATGACGCGCTACGATCGTCTCGGATACTGTAGACATTCCGACAGCATCGGCGCCAAGCGTACGCAGCATTACGATCTCTGCAGGCGTCTCATACGTAGGACCAAGCAGTCCTGCATAGACACCTTCCTGTACTTTCAGACCCTGCTGTGCTGCTGTATCTTTGAAAATCTGACGCAGACGACGGCTATAGGCTTCGGACATATCCGGGAAACGTACACCCAATGCGGAATCATTCGGTCCGATCAGCGGATTACGACCGGTCATGTTCAGATGGTCACTTAATACCATTAGATCACCCGGCTCATACGCTGTATTTACACCGCCGGCTGCATTGGTTACGAGCAGGCTGGATACACCCAGTTCCTTCATGACACGTACAGGGAAAGCTGTCACTTCCGGACCATAGCCTTCATACATGTGGAAACGTCCTTTCATCATTACGACCGGACGACCTTGCACTTTGCCCAGCAGCAGTTCGCCATCATGTCCTTCTACCGTAGACACCGGGAAATGCGGAATACTATTATAAGCAATCGATACGCCTTCTTCAACCAGATCTGCGAGTACACCCAGACCGGAGCCGAGAATCAATCCTACTTCCGGAGTCAAATCACTTTGACTGCGAATATAAGCTGCTGCTTCTTTAATCATTTCCTGGTTAATTGTTGTCATCTTGCTAATTTCCCCTTTCAAATAACAAACCTTTATCTTTTATTTCAAAAGATTCAAAAAACTCTCGCCATGCATAATCTTGCCTGCACTGAAATTGTCTGCAATCGTCGCACCGAGATCACTGAATGTTGCTCGGACTCCCAAATTACCAGGCGATGTCAGTGATGGACTGTAGATCAGCAGTGGCACATACTCCCGGGTATGATCGGTGCCTGCATGAACAGGATCATTACCATGATCGGCTGTAATGATCAGCAAATCCCGCTCGCCGATCTGCTCCATCAGTTCAGGCAGCGAACGATCGAACGCTTCCAGCGCCTGCGCATATCCTTGCGGATCGCGGCGATGTCCATACAAGGAATCAAAATCGACCAGATTAGTAAACAGCAGACCTTTGAATTCCTGCTGCAACTGCTCCAGCGTCAACTCTACGCCGTGTTCGTTGCTTTTGGTTGGATAAGAAGAGGTAATACCCTCACCGGTGAAAATATCGTTGATTTTGCCTACGGCAATTACATCATGACCTGCATTCTCCAGTGCGTTCAGCACCGTAGGTTCCGGCGGACTGACTGCATAATCATGACGATTCGGCGTACGGACAAACTGTCCCGGCTCACCCTTATAAGGACGGGCGATGACGCGACCTACCGAATGTTCCGGCTCCAGCGTCAACTCACGGGCAATCTGGCAGGCACTGTATAGCTCCTCCAATGGAATAATATCTTCATGGGCAGCAATCTGAAATACACTGTCTGCTGAGGTATACACAATCCATGAACCCGTTTTCATCTGTTCTTCGCCGTATTCATCCAGTATATCCGTACCGGAAGCCGGCTTGTTACCAAGTACCCGACGGCCGGTTCTTTTCTCAAACTGTGTGATCAGATCCTGCGGAAACCCGTTCGGGTATGTATTGAACGCGGTTCCGATATTCAGACCCATCAGTTCCCAGTGTCCGGTCATCGTATCCTTGCCAACCGAAGTTTCTATCATTTTGCCATAATAGCCCTGGGTCTGGGTTACAGCTTCAAGTGGCGGAAGATCCGTGATATTGGCCAGTCCCAGACGCTGCAGATGAGGCAGCTGTATTCCAGGCACCTGCTCCATAATATGTCCGAGCGTGTGGGCACCTTTATCTCCAAATTTGCCGGCATCAGGCAGTTCCCCAATACCTACACTATCCAGTATAATTACGCAGATTCGTTCAAAACGCTGTTGTTCGATTCCTGTCATGACTCATGCCTCCTATTCGGTAGATGAATCAGGTCGCATTGGCACGCGGATGATGAGCTTCATACACATCCTTCATATTCTTTCTGGATACCTGAGTATAAATCTGGGTCGTAGAGATGTCGGCATGACCGAGCATTTCCTGTACCGAACGCAGATCGGCTCCATTTTCCAGTAGATGTGCAGCAAAGGAATGCCGCAGCGTATGTGGAGTAATATCGGTCTCAATTCCGGCTTCCCGGGCATACTTTTTGATAATTTTCCAGAAGCCCTGGCGGGTCAGCCTTGTGCCGAGCTGATTCACGAAGAGCGCCTGTTCTTCCGGATGGTTCCGGATAAGCTGCGGACGTCCTTCTTCTATATATTCACCTACACGCTTGACGGTGACACCGGTAATCGGAATGATCCGTTCTTTGCCGGAACTGCTTGCGCAGCGAAGGAATCTTAAATCGAGCCGTACATCCTCTACATTGACCGAGATCAGCTCGGAGACGCGGATGCCTGTAGCGTATAACAGCTCCAGCATCGCACGATCGCGTCTTCCCTGCGATGTATAGGCTTCGGGAGCATCCAGTAGACGTTCCATTTCCTCGACGGTCATGACATGCGGCAGACGTTTCTCTGCTTTGGGTGCTTCCATATGTATAGACGGGTCCTGCTGAATAACCCCTTCACGAACGAGGTACTGGCAAAACGAACGCAATGAAACCGTCATCCGTGTAATCGTGGATGACGCTCTGCCGATCTGGCGCATTTCTCCCAGGAACAGGGCAATATGTGTTTTGCGGATCTGATCCGGTTCTGTCAGATGACGCTGTCCGGCGAACTCCAGAAACTGATTCAGGTCCCGCTGGTACGATTCCAGCGTATTCCGGGACAGTCCCTTCTCTTCGGTCAGATAACGGATAAATCGCTCCAAATAATCACTCACTGGAAATCAGCCTCCTTTGCAGTCATTTGATGATATCGTCTGTCAGAAGCTAGACGGTTACGCAAAAAGACTCTCTCCCGAACAGCCAAACATCGGGCGAGAGTCTCTGGTATCCAATTCAGTTATTCAATTCATTATTCGGGATTATTCTGGTTGCCATCCTGCTGCTCTTTGTCCTTGCAGCGATAACATACCCCGTAAAAATCGAGTCGGTGGTCCAGAACCGAGAAATCAAATTCCTTATCCAGTCTCTCCTCGAGCGGTCCCAACCAGTCTTCGCGGATCTCGTCCATACTTCCGCATTGCACGCAAATCAGATGATGATGATGATGCTTGCTTGTATCGGTACGCAGGTCATACCGTGCGACACCGTCGCCGAAGTTGATTTTCTCCACGACATGCAGTTCACTCAGAAGCTCGAGGGTACGGTAAACGGTGGCCAGACCGATTTCGGGAGCCTTTTGCTTCACCAGCATAAATACGTCCTCGGCACTCAGATGGTCTTCTTCGTTCTCAAGGAGCACTCGGACAGTGGCTTCCCGCTGGGGTGTTAATTTGTAACCTTTGGATTGTAACTGATGTTTAATTTTATCGATCCGTGCTTCCATTTTTGCCCTCCCCCTGTGGAAATCACTGCATCGCTTAAATGCTCACTCCAATTATTATAGGGTGAGTTCCAAGACAAAGTCAAACTTTTTAGTGTACTTGTACAGTGATGTTGCCTCCGGGCAAAATCGGCTTAATTTCCTGCTGTGCCGGAGAATGTACGATGTTGATTGCCGGACTACAGCTATCGACATTACACCTCTATACAAAAAGGCAATGCCGCAGTGTCTCTGCGAACAAATGGCAGATGCTGCGGCATTTCTTTTGCTTGTTTATATACTTATTATCCGATAACTACCTTGCCGTAGGTTCCTCCACCTCCGGCGCTAAGCGTCAGTTGTCCGGTGCGTGCAAGCTCGATATAACCAGCAATCTCGGCTCCTACTACAGCATCCAGTTCTTCACGGGATGTATTATGCAAAATACTCATCTCTGTACCGAATGCTTCCAGCAGTCTATTCATTTTGGCAGGGCCCAGACCGGGAATAAACGCCAAGGGTACCTGATAACGATATGGCGGGCGATTTGATGGCGGCTGCGGCTCTGTACGATCGGCAATACCGAGAATCCGATCCAGCACACCGATCGTTAGGCGAGTACTGCCGCAATAAGGGCAACGCTCCAGTGCCGGCTCCGCTTCATGAATAATATGCTCACAGTTGGTACAGTAGGTACGATGATATTTGCCCAGTCTCGGGTCAAGGCCGTAATTGGCTTCGATTCCCCGTCCTTCGAGGCCCTGCAGCACCTTACGGAACTCATCGAAATTCGCTTCCTGCATCCGGAATACATTGTATTCACGACCAATCTTGCCGAGTGAATGGGCATCCGAGTTGGTTAACAGCGGGTAGCGATCCAGCTCACTGAGATAACCGGCCATTGTCGTGTCTGCACTCAGACCCAGCTCCCCTCCATCGATACTGTCCATATCCAGCACATCGCTCATCCTTGGCGTTAC
The DNA here is from genome assembly GCF_000971985.1 of Paenibacillus dauci. Lineage (GTDB taxonomy): Bacteria > Bacillota > Bacilli > Paenibacillales > Paenibacillaceae > Saccharibacillus > Saccharibacillus dauci. Next base: position 874,326 of record NZ_LAQQ01000001.1, read on the forward strand.
ACTGCCATAGATGCCTTTATGCGGAGTGAACATATGGGCAGGAATAAACAGTCCGTCTCGCTGCTTCACCTGATGCTGCAGCTCCCGGTATGAGACGTAGAGACGCTGAGAGCTGAGCTGCAGATTTTTCATATGGCCGCCCATCCACTGGCTAAAATCACTCATTCGCTCCAGATCGCGGAAATAGACGAGCACATGTGCTTCCTGATATCCTGGCTCCCGAATCTCGATCTCCGATCCGAGCAGAATCGTCGTATCTCCATATACAATTCCTCCACCGGAAGATTCCACCATCTCGCCGGAAGACATATAATTACGGATATCCTGCTGTACACCCGGGGAATGACAATCAATAATACCGACCAATCCAATTCCTTTACGCTGGGAAGATTCTTTGGCAATATTGGCAAAAGTCAGGTTGCGGCTGCCGCTGATCTTGACCGGCTGCCCGTCCTCACTTCGCCCGATATGGATATGGAGATCGGCGTATACACGCTGCAAAGAACTCATTGTCCCGGCTGGGCTCCCAGCTTCAGCAGCTGCCAAGCCTGCACAGCCATAATGGTCTTGGCATCGCTCATGCGTCCTTCACGGATCTGGGCAAATGCTTCTTCCAGCGTAATCTCGGTGACTTCCAGGAATTCGTCTTCATCCAGCTCGGCATCCCCTGCTGTTAATTCATCTGCCAGATAGAGATGAATAATCTCATCGGCAAAACCCGGCGAAGTATAGAAGGAAAACAGCAGCTTCATGCTTTTCGCGGTATAGCCGGTCTCTTCCTTCAGTTCACGATTAATCGCATCTTCCGGCTTCTCGCCCGGGTCGAGCTTGCCTGCAGGAATCTCTACCTGAGTGCGTCCCAGCGGCTGACGGAACTGTTCTACCACGATCATGCGATCATTGTGAATAGCTAGTACAGCGACTGCACCGGAGTGGCGAACCACTTCACGCTTGCTTTCCTCGCCGTTGGGCAGCTTTACCGTATCGACCTGTACGGAGATGATTTTGCCTTTGTAAATGGATTCCGTAGATAATGTAATCTCATCCAGTTGTTTATTTTTATTTTCAGTCATTATGTTCCCTCCATGGCATTGGTAAAAGTAAACGGACTGTCGATAGCGATAATGCCTGTACCAACAGGCCGTTTCGATAGGGTTGATTGCAGTCGGGGTAGAAATGATAAAAGATGCAACTCTTACTCTTTACACATGTTTATGCTTTTTTAGACAGATCGATGATAATTCCTTCTTGATTTTACTATTGGATCTGTACTGAAATCTTGTCGAATCTGAAGAACATCAACGACTAGACGCAGACAAGTTCTGAAAAAATAGATCAGATAGAGCAAATAAATCACTTCATAATGAAAAACTACTGCTCGTAACGAACAGAAATTATTGACGCGCTGTTTCCTTTACAATTTCGATCACCAGACGGGCTGCATTGATCAGTTCATTCCGATGAATACGCTCGCTGGTCGTATGAATCTCTTCGTATCCTACTGCCAGATTGGCTGTTGGTACACCCATGCCATTGAAAATATTGGCATCACTGCCGCCACCGGTATGGAAAATATCATTGGGCAATCCCAGATTGGCTGCAGCACGCTGCGCCAGCTGAACAACCGCATCTTCTTCCGTAAATTTAAATCCCGGATAGACAATTACACTCTGGAACTTGGCAGTCGCACCAAAGTCAGCACATGTATTCTCCAGCGATTCCTTCATCGCTGCCAGCTGCACTTCTACCTTCTCGTGTACAAGGCTGCGTGCTTCCGCTTCGAGTCGGGCATAATCGCATACTACATTGGTCGCGCCGCCGCCTTCAAATTTGCCGATATTGGCAGTTGTCTCATGATCGATCCGGCCCAGTTTCATACGGGAAATCGCTTTACCCGCTACCTGAATAGCACTGATTCCATCTTCAGGATTCACACCTGCATGAGCAGACTTGCCGTAGATCTCCATCACTACACGTGCCTGTGTCGGTGCAGCGACAGCAATCGTCCCAACAGCTCCATTGGAATCCAGCGCATAGCCAAAGTCCGCATCCAGTAGACCTGGGTCCATCGCACGTGCGCCCATCAGTCCGGATTCCTCACCTGCTGTAATCACCAGCTGAATCTGTCCATGCGGAATATTCTGTTCCTGCAGGACGCGAATCATCTCGAACAGGGCGGCTACGCCTGCTTTGTCATCTGCTCCCAGAATGGTATCACCTTCGCTTGTAATCCATCCTTCATTATCCATTACCGGCTTGATGCCATTACCCGGCTTCACCGTATCCATATGGGAAGTAAAGAAAATCTTCGGAATCGGTGCATCCGTATTCGGTGGCAATGTCGCAATCAGATTACCTGCTCCATGTCCGGTACGCAGGGACGATTCATCTTCGATTACTGTAAAGCCCAGTGCAAGAAGCTTCTCGGTCAGACGATCCGCAATAATACGCTCCTGTTTGGTCTCACTGTCAATTTGTACAAGTTCCATAAATTCTTCAATTAATCTGCTTTCGGATACCACAATGATTCGCTCCTTTGGATGGTTGTCACATTAATTTCACGTGATCCTTATGATTATCTACCCCGAGGCTTTGCAAAACGTACGTTCAATCGGTATGATAAAAAAGATTATTTATTTTACCGATCCCTGTCCGTCTGCCGGGGGATAGACAAAGGAGTCATGAAAAATGCAACAGAAAAAATGGTTTCGTATTTTTATTTATGTGATGTTGATCGCTATTGTCGGATCGGTGCTGTTCTCAATCATTCAGCCGCTTCTGTAAGATCACTTCATGCTCCGGCTGCTCATACTCAAAATGACGCATAAAATGCGGCACAATATCCTGTGCCACCTGCTCCACTGTATACGAGCGGCCGGTAATATCCTCCAGTGAAGTCACTCCGTACTGCTCGATTCCGCATGGAATAATCCCCGTAAATCCTGCCTGCTGAATGCCCGAAGCGATATTAAAAGCAAATCCGTGACTCGTGATAAATCCTTTGCGGCTGCGGCATTTATTGAACTTGATACCAATGGCAGCGATCTTGAGATCACCGATCCATACGCCTGTGTATTCTTCTTTGCGTCCAGCGACGATGCCCTGATCTGCCAGATAATCGATAATAACCTGCTCCAATGTACGCAAATACCGATGCGGATCGATGCCTTTGGCCGCATCCAGCAGCAGAATCGGATAACCGACCAGCTGTCCCGGCCCGTGATATGTAATATCTCCTCCGCGGTCAATCTGAAACAATGCAATACCACGCTCTCTCAGTTCCTCTTCACTCCATAGCAGATGCTCGGGATGACGCTGTGAACCAATCGTATACGTAGGCGGATGCTGAAGCATCAGCAGCTGTTCTCCCTGCTGCCCATCGTCAATGCCGCGTACAATTTCCTTTTGTTTGTCCCACGCTGCTGCATATTCCATCAGCGGCGTATAGGATACTTCAATTGATTTCCCCATCAACAAAGCACATCCTTCCCTGATGATTCAGACCTATTCCGATTTTACCCGGAAGATAAGCAAAAGGTCGACAAAACCGTTACGTTTGTCAACCTTTACCTACCTGTTATGCCTATTCATAAGTTCATTTCATTCAAAAGGGCAGGCAGCAACCTGCTGCCTGCTTTATTTCAATGTAACGCAAACCGGAGCTTAATACAACTTGGTCTCCAGATTATAGCTTTCCAGATTGTCTTTCACACGTTGAAGGAATCGTCCACAGATAACCCCATCCAGAATACGATGATCCAGTGACAGACACAGATTCACCATCGACCGGACACCAATCATATCATTGATCACTACTGGACGTTTCACAATCGATTCAAAAGTCAGAATCGCTGCCTGCGGATAGTTGATAATCGGATACGACAATACCGATCCAAAGGAACCTGTGTTATTGACGGTGAATGTACCACCCTGCATATCATCCAGCTTAAGCTTGCCTTCGCGTGTACGACGCGCCAGATCTTCAATCTCATGTGCCAGACCGGCGATATTCTTCTGATCGGCACGCTGAATAACCGGTGTCATTACAGAGTCTTCAGTACCAACAGCCAGCGAGACATTGATATCGCGCTTCACGATAATTTTGTCCACTGCCCAGACCGAGTTCATAATCGGATAGTCCTTGATCGCATTTACAACTGCTTTGATCAGGAAAGGCAGGTAAGTCAGTGTGATGCCTTCACTGCGCTTAAATTCTTCTTTGAGCTTGTTGCGCAGCATGACCAGATTAGTTACGTCTACTTCGATCATCGTCCATGCATGAGGAATCTCGGACACGCTCTGGCGCATATTGCGAGCAATACTGTTACGTAGCGGCGTTACATCGATTAGATGCTCGCCACGTGCCGGTGCTGTCTCGGCTTGTTCCAGTACAATTTTGGGAATAGCCGGTGTCTCGCTCAGATGCATACCGGAATTGCGAACCGCATAGTCTGTAGTCGAAGCAGCATTTGCGGATGGCTGTGCAGCAGGAGTAGATGGAGCATTCTGCTGAGCAGCTGATGCTTGAGCTGTACCATTTTCCAGTGCTTGCAGTACGTCGCGGCGCGTAATGCGACCACCTGCACCAGTGCCCTGAATCAGGGATAGATTAAGTCCATGCTCGGAAGCCAGGGATTGTACAGCTGGTGAATAACGGCCCGCCATGGCATCAGATGCGCCGGCAGCTGGCTGGGATTGACGCTGCGGAGCTGATGCGGGAGCCGAAGCTGATACAGCAGGCTGCGTCTGTGCTGGAGCAGACGGTGCACTTTCTGTAGAACCCGCTTCAGTGTAGATCTGACAGATCACTTCGCCGACTGCGACTTCCTGTCCTTCGGCAGCGAGCAGTTCGCCCATTACACCTTCCAGTACGGAAGGAATCTCTGCATTGACTTTATCCGTGATTACTTCACAGATGGGTTCATATTGTTCAACCGTCTCCCCTGGCTGTTTGAGCCATTTGGCGATTGTAGCGGATACCAGCGACTCTGCGAGCTGTGGCATTACCACATCGGTCGGATTTCCTTTTTGGGACATGATATTCACTCCTAAAAGCTGCCGTGTTCCGGTAGAACCGGTAATGACGGCAGCTGTTTTGATAGATCGGATTAGACTATATTCTAGAAAAGCGCCAGATCGCGCATCGCTGCTTTCACTTTATCCTTGTTGAGCATATACGCTTTTTCCTGCGGCGGGTTGATTGGCATTGCCGGTGAATCCGGGCCAGCCAGACGACGAATCGGTGCATCCAGATCGAACAGGCACTCTTCCGCGATAATAGCAGCCACTTCACCGCCTACACCGCCGGTCAGATTGTCTTCATGTACGATCAGTACTTTGCCGGTGCGGCGTGCAGCATCAATAATCGCCTGGCGATCCAGCGGCTGAATCGTACGCAGATCCAGTACATGACTTGTAATGCCTTCTTGTTCCAGTTCCTCGGCAGCCTGCATAATGAAATGCAGCGGCAGGCTGTAGCTGATTACGGTAATATCATCGCCTTCACGCAGCAGGTTGGCTTTACCGATAGGTACCACATAATCGTCTTCAGGCACATCGCCCTTAATCAGTTTATAGCATTTTTTATTCTCAAAAAAGAGTACAGGATCCGGATCACGAACAGCAGCTTTCAGCAGTCCTTTGGCATCATAAGCCGAATAAGGAGCTACAATTTTCAGTCCCGCTGTTCCGAAGAACACAGATTCCATGCACTGGGAATGATACAGTCCGCCGAAGATACCGCCGCCAATAGGCGCACGTACAACGATCGGGCAAGTCCAGTCATTATTGGAACGATAGCGGATTTTGGCAGCTTCACTAATAATCTGGTTGGTTGCCGGCAGCATAAAGTCCGAATACTGCATCTCGGCAATCGGCTTCATACCGTACATGGCTGCACCAATAGCTACCCCTGCAATTGCGGATTCGGACAGCGGTGTGTCCATAACCCGATCTTCTCCGTAGACTTCCTGCAGTCCCTTGGTTGTTGTAAAAACGCCGCCTTTGACGCCTACATCTTCACCGAGTACAAACACATTCTCGTCCAGTGCCATTTCTTCTTTCATCGCCAGACGAATCGCATCGATATATTCCATCATTGCCATTACTGAACATCCTCCCCGTCCCCTGCAAATACGTGCTTCAGCAGGTCATCCGCGCTCGGATAAGGAGCTGTGTCCGCATATTCCGTCGCTTCTTTCATAATCTCGGTACATTCTTTTTGCAGCTGTTGATCCTGCTCTTCGGTCCAGATGCCGGAGTCGATCAGGTACTGCTTGTATTTTGGCACGCCATCCTTTTCCCAGTTGGCGTCGACTTCTTCCTTGGTCCGGTAAGCCAGATCATTATCCGAAGTGGAATGCGGAGACAGACGATAGACCATCGCTTCGATCAGCGTTGGGCCTTCTCCTCTAATCGCACGCTCGCGTGCTTCTTTGACAGCCGCATAGACTTCCAGCACATCATTACCATCTACCCGGATCCCCGGGAAGCCGTAACCCAGTGCACGATCGCTGATCTTGCCGCTGAGCTGCTTGTGAATCGGTACGGAAATAGCATACTGGTTATTCTCACACATAATGATCACCGGCAATTTATGTACGCCGGCAAAGTTACAGCCTTCATGGAAATCTCCCTGGTTGCTGGACCCTTCACCAAAAGTCACGAATGATACCAGTTCCTCGCCCTTCATCTTTGCAGCCAGTGCTACGCCGACAGCATGCGGAACCTGTGTCGTTACCGGACTAGAGCCTGTCACAATACGCAGGCGCTTGCTGCCAAAGTGACCTGGCATCTGACGTCCGCCGCTGTTTGGATCTTCCGCTTTGGCAAATGCCGACAGCATCAGATCACGCGCAGTCATGCCGACAGACAGCACAAATCCGTAGTCACGGTAATACGGCAGGAAATAATCCTTTTCCCGATCCAGTGCAAAAGCTGCACCAACCTGAGCCGCTTCCTGGCCTACCCCGGAAACGTGGAAATTAATTTTACCAGCGCGCTGCAGGAGCAGGGAACGCTCGTCAAACTTGCGCGCCATCATCATATATCGATAAATTTCAATAGCCTGGGCATCGGACAAGCCGAGCTTCCCGTGCCGTGTTTGTTGGTCAATAGTACCTTCTGCTTTCATTACAGGTACCTCCTTCATAAATGACGGAGAGAACAAGGTTCTCCCTCTTGGCTGGTTACCAGCATGACAATATTGTACAACCTACACTATAAAGGTTACACGCCCGCACAGTCATTGCGCAAATTCACAGCGAAAACGTCTGTCCGTCTGTATCCTCTGTCGCCTCCTGTATGGTGCATCATGAACAGCATTTTATAAATGCATATACTGCTCATATCTGCTTGTCTTAAAACCTGGTACTAAGACTTGAGCCTAACCCTATTATAATCACATCTGCAGCAAAAAGAAAAGATGGATTTCTCCAGTCTGACGATTGGAAGTCCATCTCTTCATGATTATTCACTTTTACATGCCAATGGCTTTGCCATCCACAGCCAGCATCGCTTCGCCCATAATCTCGGCGAGGGTCGGATGCGCATGAACAGTTTGTCCAATTTCCCATGGGGTGGCATTAAGGAATTGAGCCAGAGCCGCTTCGCTGATCAGATCGGTTGCCTGTGGCCCGATGATCTGTACGCCGAGCAGATCATTGGTATTACGATCAGCCACGACTTTGACAAAGCCATCACTTTCCCCGTATACCAGTGCTTTGCCGATCGCCTGGAAAGGAAACTTGCCGACTTTGACATCGACACCGCGGGCAGTTGCTTCTTTCTCCGTAATACCGACGCTCGCCACTTCGGGACGAGTATATACGCAGCGGGATACCTGCTCGGGATTATAATGTGTCTCCTGTCCGCAAATATGATTGACTGCAGTGATCCCTTCATGACTGGCAGCATGAGCCAGCTGCAGACCGCCGATCACATCGCCAATTGCATAAATATGCGATTCGCTGGTTTGCATATTTTCATTTACCCGGATAAATCCGTTCTCGACCCGGATATCCGTATTCGCAAGACCAATCGTCTCTACATTGGCCTGACGTCCGACCGACAGCAGCATCCGGGAAGCCGTAATTGCTACTGTCTGTTCCTGGTGCACCATCTGAATCGTGAACTCCTGTTCACCCGGCTGATATGAATCCAGCTGCAGGGCGGCTCCTGTGTAAATGGTAATCCCGCGCTTTTCCATCAGTTTGCGCAGCTCGCGTGACACTTCTTCATCTTCCAGCGGCAGAATCTGCGATGCTGCTTCCACCACTGTAACCTGTACGCCAAAATCATTCAGCATCGAAGCCCATTCCATGCCGATTACCCCGCCACCAACGATCAGCATGGAAGCTGGCAGCTGATCCATCTGCAGAGCATGATCGCTGCTCAGGATAAGCTGTCCATCCGCTTCAAGACCCGGTAGTGAACGCGGACGAGAACCTGTAGCGATAATCAGATTTTTCGATACGACGGTCTCCATCTCGCCGTCTTCCAGCTCTACGGCTACCGCGCCGCTCTGTGGGGAAAAGATCGAAGGACCGATTACGCGTCCCTGCCCCTGTACTACCCGGATTTTATTTTTGCGCATCAGATACTGTACACCCTTGTGCAGCTGATCTACGATTCCCTGTTTGCGGGACTGTACACGGTCAAATTTCAGCGAGACCTGTTCTGCTGCTACTCCATACTGTTCGCTGTCTTGCATCAGTGCGTATACTTCGGCGCTGCGCAGCAGGCTTTTGCTTGGAATACAGCCACGATGCAGACAGGTACCGCCCAGTTTATCCTGCTCGATAATGACTACATCCTTGCCCAGTTGAGCCGCGCGAATCGCAGCTACATAGCCACCGGTTCCTCCGCCCAGTATTGCGATATCACAATTAATCGTCATAATGAATATTCACTCTCTTTTCCTGAATGGTCTAAACAGCTGTTCTATATTATACACGCTTCAAGACAAGCAGCGTGTTAGCACCCTTTTGAAATGTGTAATCCGTAGCAATCTCCTGCATCTCCCAGCTGCCCTGGCCTGCCGCTGCAACGGCTTTTTCCACAAAAGCAACCCGTTCACTCTGCAGATTGACCAGCGGAAAAATCCGGATTTCGGTACGGGTCACCCGCATCAGCTCCTGCAGACAACGGATATGGAATTCTTCGTCCAGACGATCCGCATACAAAAACAAAAAGTGTGCAGACACGGTCAGATCAAAGGTCTCATTAGCAAATGGCAGATCCGGCAGTACTGCCGGTATGTATCGTTTGGGATGCAGCTTGCGATCCTGTGTGCTTTGCTCCAGCGCCCGGATGCGCAGCTTCTCCAGTTCCTGAATACTGCCCAGTGTAGACCAGTCGTACTGCTCACTGGCTTCTGTTATAGCCTGAATCATATGCCCGATATCCTGCTGACCTTTGTTATACAATTCTTCATTACCAAAATGATACGCCAGATCAACAGCGGTAACGTCTGCTCCGTACTGCGAAGCTTCGGCTGCAAAAGAGCATGCACCTGCGGGGCAGTCCAAAATGCGTTGTCCTTGTAGTCGATCTTCTTCCAGTCCAAGAATGGACATGTATTCCTCGAAAGTTCTACCCAGGAACACAATGCGTTCCAGCGATATTCCCTGTGTGCGTCTGCTTGCCAGATAAGCTGCTGCCTTGGGGCTGATATAGCCGCTCCGACTGGCTGCTGCGGTGTTTTCTGTGTAGGTTGAATCTGTCTGATAACCGCTCATCTCGTCTGTTCTCCTCTCGGCTCGATTGCTGCCAAATAGTGATGCCTATCCGATTATAACGGAAATGCAGATTTATTCTAACATAACTTTGTACGGTTCTCTATGTCTGTCAGTGATGATACGCAAATCAGACATACCACCTTTATTCGTACAATGCGTCTTTGAGACGGCTGGACATACGGGGTTTATTGGAATTGGCTTTAACGAGTGCTGTACGCAGACGCTTGTTCTCGGCGGTCAGTTCATTTACAATATCGAGCAGCTTCTGTACAGCTTCTGCATCTTCGGGGTTTAATCTCTCCTGCCGCAGCAAGGCTTCTGTCTGCTGAACCCATTCCTGATGCTCTTCTTTGTTCATATGATCTTGCTCCTTTCTGTCAATCTGCTGTTCTTTACCCTGCAGGACAGCTGATGATTTGTATCCATAAACGCGATAAACCAGGCACAATGTGCCCGGCTCGTCGTCGTTAACCTTCTTACGTCTGTTCTATTATAGTCCATTTCGGCAGAGAGTCGTCAATACGGCTGGCGGATCAGTTTTGAAAATAAACTCTCTATAAATGATCGCTACATGGAGATGACGCTGTTCCGGGTGCAGCACTGTTCATAACTTCTCTCCTTTGCTTTTGACAGGTGTATGACCTGTATACAATTTGTACAGCTTAAGGAAATAACTTTTATACTGATAACCCAGCATCCGGGATACTTCTTCAACCGTGCCGTGACCGGAAGTAATCCATTCGCGGGCCCGCTGCATTTTGGTGCGTGTCGCATATTCGATAAAAGTCTCTCCGGTCTCCCGCTTGAATAATCGGCTGAAATAGCTTGGATTCAGGTGTAGATGTTCCGCTACCTCTTCCAGCCGAACGAGCCGATGCATATGCTGTTCCACATATTGACGCGCTTCGTGAATCTCCGGACGGCAGCCCGGCTGTCCGGTCCAATCCGCACACAGCGCCGCCAGTGCACGAAATGTAGTATGCATCCATTCCTCCAGTTCACACTGGTGACGGATCGCCGCCATCTGACGATGCAGCTGCTCGACCGGTACGGCAAATGGCTGTTGGTACAGCTGCTGCTGTTTGAGTTGCCAGTCAATCGCAAGCTTGAGCATAAATGTTTTTACCGTCTCCGGATGATAATGCTCCCTGGCTATTTTCTGTATCCACTGTTGAATCCAGCTGCCCATCTGCTCATCGGAGCGCAGCGCATCTGTCAGTGCTTCCGCAGCCGCCGCATAGTCGGCAAACAATTCACTTTCCTGCTCAAATGCCACCGTTACCGGAAAGCGATAGATCGCCGAGGGAGGCAAATAAAAATAACGCTCGCACTGATCCTGTAGCTGAATGACCTGCTGTACTGCCTGCAGAAAATGTGGAGTCGGACTGCCTGCTACCACTACAATCTGTGCTTTGGCAAATTTGCGTACACTGTGAATAATTCGGTACATGACATCCTGCATACTGTTTTCCTGCTCCAAGGCGGAATGCTGTGGTAGTGCGAACCAGATATAGCCTTCGTTAGTGCTTTTGCTCAGATGAATAGCCATACCGGAACTCTCGGCTACTTCTTCCACAATATTTTCCACGGTAAATGCAAACAGATCCATATCATGAAAACACTGTTTGCGCTCTGCATTGGCAGTTACACTGTAATAGACAGGCAGCAGCTGCCTGCCTTGCACATCCAATCCAAAATGCTGCAGCCGCTGAATACCATAACGCTCATCCTTCGCACTGCCGGACAATAACTCATTAGTAAATTTGCGCTTTAGCAGAAGGCGATGACGACGATGCTCTTCCTGCAAGCGATGACGTTCCTGTGATTCCTGTTGTTCCTCATCCAACCGCTGGCATATCCCCTGGAGCACAGGGATCAGCTGTTCCGCAGTCAGATTTTCCTTAAGCAGATAATCTCGTACACCGAGTTTAACCGCCTGCTGGGCATACAGGAATTCGCCATGACAGGAAATGATCACCGACTGCAGACGGGGCAACATGGCCTGAATACGCTGAATCAGTTCAATACCGTTCATACCCGGCATACCGATATCGGTAACCAGTATATCTACCGGATGTTCTTCCACATAAGCAAGCGCTTCCTCGGAACTGCTGAAACTTCCTTTCAATAACAAGCCGAGCTGTTCCCAGTGAATCGAATGGGAGAGATAGTTGAGTACAGGCATATTATCGTCCACTAAAATGATAGTGTGCATTTCACTCACCCTCCTGCGTTCTGATATTCCGGCGATCTCTTTCATCATCGGCGTGGCTGCGCAATCTATTTTCGACGTTCATGAAAATAGGATATCGTACGATCATTCAGACACATTATTGGTCATGGAGACATCACCACTACGGCGATTTCCTGCATTCAAAGGCAGTCCAAGCACAATCTCTGTACCTTCTCCAGGATGGCTGTCTATGCGAACCTCTACGTCTGCTCCATAAATCATGTACAAACGGCGAATGACATTGCGTAGTCCAATTCCTGATACACCGGGTAGACTGGAGGATGTATCTGAAGCTGACGTTCCTGTGCTTGCAGATGTTGACTCTACGGACATATACTGTGTGATCTCCTTACCGGTTGGCTTCTCTTCATAAGTAATACTTTTATTTCCATCCGTATTATCCTCATCGGCAAGCTTAATGATCTGCTGACGTACCTGATGCAGACGTTCCATAGTCATTCCTTCTCCACTGTCGCGAATACTGAGCCACAGGCAATCCTGTTCGATCCAGCCTTGTATCCAGAGAATTCCTCCATACTTGGATAATCCATGCTGGTAAGCGTTCTCAACAAGCGGCTGAATTATAAATCTTGGCAGCAGCTTTTCCATGACAGCCGGTTCCAATTCCAAGTCCAGATGCACCCGGACTTCCCGCTGGAAATCAACCAGGCATATATAGTGCTGTACCGTCTCCAGTTCTTCCCGCAGTGTAATCATTTCATTGCCACGATTCACTGTCATCCGCAGCAGCGAAGACAGTGAGCCAAGCAGCCGGGCAGCTTCCTCTGAGCCCTGAAGCAGCAGATCCATTCGAATGGCTCCCAGAATGTTGAACAGAAAATGCGGATTGATCTGTGCCTGCAGCATCTCGAGTTCCGCCCTGCGCCGTTCGCCCTGCTCCTGCTTCACCTGAACAATCATACGTTCCACCCGATCCAGCATTTCGTCAAGCGACTGCCCCAGCAATCCGGCTTCATCGTCTCCTCGTATGCCGGAGCGGATATGCAGATGATTGTTGTCAATCTTGCGAACGACCCGGGCCAGCTTGGCGATTGGTTTGGTCATGCGGGCAATACCCAACATCAACAGCAGCAAAAAAAGCAGCACTACAACCATTTGCACGGTGGAGGTCACCTGGTAGATCCGGTTAATCTTCTGTGCAGCCACTCCGTAGGGTACCAGCCCTTCCAGACGCCAGCCGGAAACGGACATGTTCCGCTCCACTTCCAGCATATCCCTGTCTGCCAGAGAACTTTTGTCAAATGGCTGTCCAATTTTCGTCTCATCGGGATGGGAGATAATCTTGTTGTCAGGTCCTACTACCATCATTTGTATCGTGGAACGGTATTGATTCAGCACTTCTCTGAGTCGCTGTTCATCCATACTGACAACCACATAGCCATATACCTGACCGGATAGCAGACGCAGACTGCGGGCGACCGACAGCATATAGGCAGGCTTACTCTGATCGTTCATTTGCAAATAGGACGGATGCAGCCAGAAATTCAGCCGTCCGCCGGGTGTAAATTGTTCACTATGAACAAGGCTGCTCATATCGAGCCCTTTAACCTGATATTGATCCGACTGAAAATTGCTGTACATCATCGTTCCATCGCCGTTCCAGACCGAGATATATACCCGCTCACCGGCATAGGATAGATTGTCAAGCTTGCGCATAATATCCGAAGCTCTTGTCTGTCCGACATAGAAACCACTCTGCTGGTATTTCAGCGACAGATTCAGCTCATTATCCAGATATAGATAATTGGAGATATAGATCAGCCGATTGATCTGATCGGTTAAATACAGATTGGCGGCATCCAGCGAATCGCCGGCATTTTGCTCGACGGTTTCTTTCATCATGCCTTTGGTCATACAGCTGGATAATAGAGTGCCTGCTCCAATCGTAAGCAGCAGACAACAGACCGCAGAGACGATGAGCTTCCCACGGAGTGAAGTAGGCAGGATGCTGCGCCATCGTTTCATACGGTCCGCCTCATTTCAGTAATAGTGTGTATCGAATACGGCAAATACTGCTGCAATCATGAATTCATCTAGCTCTTATTGGCGTCTATAATCTGCTGCACAATTGTGCCGGCATTGGTGATTGTCGTATCGAGATCCTGCTTTTGCAAAATGTACTTCTCAAACTCTGCATTAACCTCCGATTCGATCTCGGACAGATACGGTACGGCAGGCGGCTTGTTAATGCCTTTGCTCACTTCAAAAGTATGTGTCAGTGATGGCAGATCGACATTCTCCGGATGCGTACCATTGTTAACGATACTTTCGAGCGCTTTGCTCACATCCGCTTGTTTCCAGGAAGAAATATCGGTTCCCTGAGCCTGAATACCCTCGGTAGTCATCCAGCGAATAAATTGGTAGGACAGGTCCTGCTTGTCCGATCCAGCGCCGATCCCGTAGTAGTCATAATCATTACTCGTATAAATGGTTTTGTCATCAGCCTTGTTTTTGGGATATGGAGCTACTGCTACTTTGAAGTCAGGAGCCGATTCGGCTGTTCCTGCAATCGTGGAATTCATCCAGCTGCCCATAACCAGCATACTGGCAGAGCCGCTCAGGAATTGGTCACGATAATTCAGTTTCTGGGAAATGGCATCGCTATACGGTACGGCCGAATGATCGGTATGTTCGGCATCATAACGCAGCTGGAAGGAAGCGCGCAGATTGGGATCATCCATATTGGACGTTCCATCGGCTTTGAGGTAGCTATTATTCTCCGGCTGATTGAACAGTTTTAGCAGCGTCTGGGAAGCCCATGTATGGAAATACACTCCATGGTAGCTGCCATCCGGCGCAGTCAGCTTTTTGGCATACTCGCGGAATTCATCCCATGTCCAGTCCTGAGGTACTTTCAGCCCTGCTTTGTCCAAACGGTCCTTGTTCAGCAGTACATAGATAATCGACCGCTTGCCTGGCAGCGCATAACGCACATCATCTACTGCAAAATCGGCCAGGTATTCGTCATCATATTTAAAGTCGATCAGATCAGTCAGCGGAGCGAACATTCCCATATCAACACGCTGGGCATACGTGAGTGAATTATTCACCATAATGATATCCATATTTTCACCCGACCCGGCGGCCAGATCAAGCTTTTTGATATATTCCTCGGTATCGCCTTTTTCGGACAAGCCCACATAATTCACTTCAATATCGGGATGCTTCTTTTGCCAGGCAGCATATACCTGATCCCACTTGAACTGATCCTTGGTATACCAGGTATAAAAGGTAATACTTTTCTTCCCGTCAGCTGTGGTCGCTGCCTTCTGCGAAGAACCGCAGCCTGCCAACAGCAGCATAAGACACAAGCCCAGTATACCTATCATTTTTATCTTCATTATAATCCTCCTCGGCATTAGGTACTATACAATCCATTTTCCAATTCGGGCAATCCTGTTCAGCCTTTCACTCCGCCCAGAGCAATTCCTCCAATGACATGCTTTTGTGCGACCAGGAAGACAATCAGCAGCGGCAGGATCGCCGAGCAGGTACCTGCCATAATCAGGGAATAATATTCTCCTGTTGCATCCGCAAACCGGTTAATCCCCAGCTGCACCGTGAACAGCTCCGGCGAACGAAGGAAGATGAGCGGTGCCTGATAATCATTCCAGGTCCATATAAACCGCAGGATGGCATAGGTCGCAATAAACGGCTGCACAAGTGGCAATGCAATCTGCATAAAGATCCGTGCATGACCAGCACCATCTATTTTCGCCGATTCAATAAACTCGGTATGAATCGACATAAAGGCCTGTCTGAGCATAAAGGTACCGAGGGCACTGAACGATTCGAGCAGCACCAGTCCGATATGGGTATCGAACAACCCCAGACTTCGATACATAATAAACTGTGGAACAAGCAGCGCCTGTCCGGGAATCATAAACGTCAGCAGTACAATTACAAATAATGTATCTCTACCGGGAAATTTAATTTTGGAAAAGGCATAAGCTGCCATCGCCGAAGCAGCAACAGAGAGCAGTATCGTCATAACCGATACCTTGATCGAGTTCCAGTAATACAAAATAAATGGCGGGTCACCAAACCAGACCGTACGGTAATTTTCAATCGCATTCCATGTATGCGGAATCCACTGCACCGGGTACTGGAACACATCGGCTTCAGTCTTGAACGAAGCTGATAGCATCCATATAAATGGGAGCAGAAACAATATACCAACTACAAGCATGATAGCGGTTACAATAATCCTCGTCAAAGTAACCGATGAACCGGAAGATGGTTTGGAGCTGTGTGCGGGCAGGGCCGGTTTCAGCGGTTGATCCATAGGAATACCCCTCTTCTCCAATTGGTATCAATAATTGACCCATTTTTTCTGTCCCCAGAATTGCAGAACAGTAATGAGCAGAATAACAGCAAACAGAAATACCGACTCTGCCGCCGCATAACCCATTTTCAAATTAACAAAAGCCTGATCGTAAATCTCGTAGACCATTACATTCGTTGATTTGGCAGGACCGCCCTGAGTCAGTACAGCGATCAGATCGAATGTTTTGAATGAATAGATAACACCTGTAATCAACAGGAAAAAGGTAGTCGGCGAGAGCATCGGCACCGTAATGGCTGCGAACTGCCGCCATTTGGAGGCACCATCGATTTCGGCTGCTTCATACAGATCTTTGGGGATAGCCTGCAGACCTGCCAGATACACAATCATATTAAATCCGATCGAGGTCCAGATAATAATCAGCATAATGGAAGGCAGTGCATACGTCGGGTCAGCCAGCCATTTGGGTGGATTCTCGATCCCCAGCGACATCAGAAATCCATTAATCGGCCCCTGGGAAGGATGGAACAAAATCTGAAAAACAATGGCAACTGCCACGATACTGGAGATATAAGGCATAAAGTAAATGATTTTGAAAAAACCTTTGAAATACACCAGTTCATCGACCACGATCGCAATAATCAGTGACAGGAACAAAGCGACCGGTACAGCAAGCAGCAGTTTCAGATTATTGAACATCGATACGAAAAAGGTCTTATCCTGAAATAAATGCCTGAAATTATCCAGACCTACCATCTCTACTCCACTGAGTCCCTGAATAAAATTCCACTTGGTCAAACTGATAAAAAACAGCGAAATCATCGGGATCAGAATAAATACCGTCAATCCGAGCAGCATGGGAGCAGCAAACAGATACCCGGCCAGCGTCTCTTTAGCAGTCATGGACCACCATGATCTGGAGCGACTGAGCCTGGACGAGGATGAAGCGGATGTAGAACGATCCATTAAACCAACACCTCCTGGCGAAAGGGACGCTGCTGCAGCCGCGGACTGCGACAGCGTCCAACTTGTATTGCTGTTGTTATTGTAACGGGCAGAATTGCATCTCATAAGACACAAATATGACTCATTTGAAGACAGATTTTACTTTTTCATTCTGTAAAAGTAAAAATTTCCGGTTACATATGCAACTACATACCAAAAGCCGCATGATCCTTTGGTTAAAAGGTCATGCGGCTTTGGGGGATTCAGATTATCTGTACACCTCTGCTGGGAGGCTGGTCTACCTCATATAGATCGCTGATTATAGAAGCGGCCGAATAGCAAATTCCAGATTGCAATGCAGTTCCTGCATCGGCAGCTCTATCATCCATTCCTTTCTGACAGTTAGCGAAGTACGATACACTACTATCGGACGACCATCATGATCATAATGGTCAATTGTCTCTACCTCAACATTATATTGCTCCTCCGGAATCTGCAGTCTGATCTCGGCCCGTTCTCCTGTCCAGATCAATTCATGAGCATGCACAACCGGTCGTACATGACTGATCAGACGCTCGATAACCTGATTAACAGCCGTCCGTTTTATATTTTCTTCCGTATTATTGAACTGCGATACTAACCTCTCTTCTCCAGCTTGCAATTCATTAGCTAGAGCATTAACTTTACCTGTTGTATACGTGGTAGTTGTAGTCGATTTCGTATCCGTTGGATCGATAGTGTTTTTCATATCTATCAACTCTTCTGCATCATTTATAGTCATCATTTTTGCAGCTTTTGTATTTGAAGTAGTATTTTCTGTTATCGTTTTCGGCAGATTCTGAGTATGATATTCTGTTTCCTTGTATACCGATATATCATACCGGGAAGATTCTGATGATAGTTGAGCAAACTGGAAATGATCCTGCAGATACAAATTAATTTCCTGTTTATTATCGTTTATTTTCCAGTGGAAATTCCGGTTCATTCTTTTTAAGCCTGCAGCTGCGGGATAAGCCGCTGTCAGATCCAGTCCAAATTTCACCTCATGATCGCCAGTCTGGACATGTTCCACAATCGCCGCTGCTGCGCGTCCTGAATACTGTTCGCAGCCATTAATCTGCGGAAGTGAATGTCCAGCAGATGAGATATTTAGAATCTGTTCGCGACCCGGAGCAAAATAGGACTGTGTATACATCCCTGCTCCCAAATCACAAAAAATATTCTCCCCACCTGCATGTACAATAAAGCTGCCCAGATCATTGTGATTATGCGGCTCGTCATTATGTCTACCTTTGGTAGCCAAAGCAGCTGTGAACTTGTGGCTCATTAGCGAAGACTGGGCGATATACATAGCTTTCTCATGATCCGTCGATTCGGATGGATAGCCCGCTGTAGTGGATACTGCCGATTCCGATATATGAACCTCTGTAGTTGATACCTCTAATTCCGATATATGAGCCTCTACAGTTATAAACGCTGCTTTGTCCCCTGTATCCGCTGTTTCTCTACTGGTCATGTTATATTCTGTCTGCATATGAAGTTCTGCCCGGCTAACCAGCCAGCACAAATCGTGCCAGTAATGATTGAATAGCCCTCCGTGCTCATGATCCTCCTGAGCGTCTGCCCCTGGTATTTCTCCGCCAGACCTATGATATACCGCCTCTGTCTGAGCTTCGTCCCAAGCTGTAACTTTTGCAGCTTCAGACATACTTCGATCTGTATCTACGGCGCCGGGTACTGCAAAAAAGCGAGGTTCCGCCCATAATATATTCCGCAACAGATGCCCCCAGCGACGGCATGGATCTTCCCGAAGCGCAGGCATAACAAAAGGCAGGGAGTACGGCTTGCCAGTTAGCTCCGTCAAGCGTGACAACAGTCCCGGAGGAAGAATCTCTTCTTCTCCACTATCCGAGAAATTAACAAACTTTCCGGCAGACAGATGCATATATTCGGGAAAAGCCGCGATCGCTTTTATTTTCGGATCATTCATTGTCTGTTGTTTATCCAATCCCGCCGCTGACAGCATATCCATAAAGTACGTATAGTAACCAAATCCATAGACCCAGTAGCCCAGTCCTTCGGCACACCCTCCATCTTCTCCATATCCATTCAGAAAATGGGCTGCGGCTCTCGTCATCCGTTCCAGTACTTGTGTCTGCGCTGGTTGTTCCAGCAGCAGTAACGCCGCTATCCCGCACCCTGCTCCGCATACGGCAGACCAGTTATGCTCGGCTGTCTCCCAGCCAAAAGTACGGGATGGATCAGCTGCAGGTAGCAATACCCGGCGCTGTACCTCATCACGCATACGCTGGATAATGCGATGATCTACTTTGCCATTCAGCAGCACAGTCAGCTCGGCGAGCATACCTGCTGTCTCGGCAGCGAACAGATCAAGCTCCTCCCATACCGGATAAGGACTTTCTGCAGGCAGATGCGCATTCAGACACCATGTGTATTCTCCGCACAGATCCCATAGAGCTTCTTCAAGTATATGTATATATACAAGAGATGGAGATACTTCTTCTCCCTCGTTCTTGTGCAATAAGGAATCTTCTCTTTTTCTTTGTTGCTTCCTATTATTATCAGATAAGGAGTGTTCACCCTGTGCCCACTCCTGTACGGTTCGTCCATTTTGTGCACTGGGTGAATCAAGCAACACCATCATCGCCAGCGCTCCAATCCGGCCCCGTCTGTCAAAATAAATCCGTTCATACTGTTCACGTCCGCCCGTATCGCCAAACTCCCGGAAAGCTTCAAACGTCAAAACAGGCAGTCGTTCTGATACCGCCAGCTCTGCATAATCGCGAATATCCTGCCACCACTGTTCGTACTCGGGCTTTCCGACTGTATAGCGAAGACGCTCCCCTATATCCTTCACATGCCACCAATGCGGTTTTTGCGCTGTACTTTTCGAATCATAACCCATCTGTTCCCACCCTTCTCTGCTCCACGGCAGACGTTATCACCCGTAATTAAAATAACGCTTTCATATATGGATGTACAGTATCTTCATACAAAAAAGGACAGGCTTGATTCACCTGTCCTCCTTTTATTCTATCGTATCTTATTCCTACATCTGGATAGGTACATTTTCTGACTTAGCCAAAATGAAGGCCTCTGCTGCGGGAGCGGCGGCGCCGTATCAGCATATAAATGACAACCATCAGCACAATGCCGATAGCATCAATCAGCGTATCCGAGAAATGACCGGTACGACCGGCAATCCATTTCTGATGCCACTCATCTGTCATTGCGTACGCATAAGCTACAAGCCCAGCCCATAACAGAGGAGCATAACGAGCATCGGTCAACAGGGAAAATACACGAATCAACAAAAAAGTCAGCAGTGCAAATTCACTCACATGACCTGCCTTACGAATAAAAAATTCCCAGAAATCATAAGGATGTTGACCGCTGACAGTATACCCTCCATATGTAAATTCAATTGATGGCGTAAACGCTTCAAGCGACGGTTCCGCGATCCAGTCCGACAATAGCGGCTTGATATCCTGCTGCTGATACGGCTGGTTGGATACACTGAAAATCAGTCCCATCCATAACAAGGTCAGTACAATCCAGATCGTCAAACGGACTACCGGCAGCGAACGAGAACGGTATGACGGCATTGATGAACGCATATCGCATCCTCCTTTCGGTAACTTGAGTCCGAACATTTGCCCGGACACATGCCCCGTATTATAACATACTGCGAACTGCAGTTCATGCATGACCGGCAAATCCCGCTCCAGACCAGGAACAAAGCTATTTGCGATGCTCTTCTTGCCTGCTATTTTCCTGTTGACTGTTACGGCTTTCCGCAAGCCTTTATTTGGATGCACATCATGTCTTTACAACAAGTTGTATTTGCGAACAGACATATTTGGGTTTATATATTATTTTTATTGTTATGCATCCTTGGACGACACACAAACAGTCTGTTTCCAGCTATATCCCCGTATGAGTTACGGGAAGCACGCTGTCTACAGACTGTATTTGTTATTCGATCGGACCACGCTCAACGAAGTATTTGTTGGTCATATAAAATGCTTCTCCGCGTGAGGTCTCGACTTTGCCTTTTTTCGGATCCAGGAAAACAATCTCCTTGCATTTGGTGCAGTACCATTTGGTACGCATAAATGGCGAATCCGTTGTATAAGCGGTTCCGCATTTGCAGTCCACTTTAATCAGAATCTCATTTTGTTTATATGCGGAGCTTAGATGGTCTACAGCCTCTTCCGGCTGATTGGGCACCAGCACACGCTGATAATCGGAAAATTGATTCTGTACTTTAAAATCAGCGACCAGTTCCGGATTCAAACCGAAAAATTCCTTGCCGATACTGGTGATGAAACGGGTATTGGTTCTGTAACTTTCAAGCCATTCTTCAATTTGTTGGTTAGATAAAGGCACAGTGCCCTTGATACCACTATTCAGGGTGTAGGTCATGATGTGTAGAGCGTCACTCTGTTTGCTTGAGTACATTAGAAACCTCCTCTTTCTTCAACAGCTAATGTACTACAAAATATCGTTTTAATCAAAGCGTGAATTTAACTAAAATTCCATGTTATGCAATTCGCAATCAGCTTTGATTTTACTACGAATATCCGGCTTCCGGTCAAGCTATCCAGTTTTGTGTAGGTTCTGGAAATTCAGCAGCGACAGGACCGCGTAATCATCAGCGTTTTGATTAATATGAGTTCAATTTATAATAAAGATGGTATACATATCGGATGTGTTAAATTACACGCTTACCTTTGCAGTGTCTTTTTTTTATAATGCATGTATAAACAAGTCATAGGCAGGAGACTATGTAATCATAATAGCCAGGCTCACATTATCCGAATTTATTCTACTCCCCGCTTAGGCATCTCATAGGCGGTATAATCGCCAAGATCAACGATCCAGTCGATCCGGTTGCGAGCTATCCATAATTGTACCGCTTCATGAAAGTGAATAGCATAATCGGCAGCTGCTACCTGGTTTACCCAGCAAAAATGCTCGATCAGTTGGTACTTCTCAATCCAGCCATTCATTTCTGCAAACCCAATGTGCTTTATCATATGACACTTAAAGCACAGAGATTGCAGACCGATCAGATACTGGATACCATATTCTTCATCAAAAGCCCATACTTCATGACAATGAAGTTTGTCGATCTGTTCACCCTTGACACGTCTGCAGATCTGACATGTATATTGATCTCGTTCCTGAATATGTCTGGACAGCTGGCGCCAACGATAGGAGCTCAACTGCTGTCGAAGATTGATCATCATCGTTGAATCGGGAATCAATTCGATTTCTAATTTCATAAAATATTCCTTTATAAATAAGCATATATAAAGTCAAACGCTGTGCAAAACCTATCTTACCAGAGTAATAGCAATTATCAAGTTAATGCGTTTAAACTTTTGATAGTGAGACATTTGTGATTACCGGTAGATACACTTTATAATGAAGATGATCGATTGTCATCTGCTTATTTAATAAATTCACAGATTCCGTATAATTTGACTGTGTTTATTAGGCATTATACAGGAATTCGGCAAAATTTCACCTATTAATTCAGCTCTTTAATAAATAATCATGAATTTGATGTATTTCTGATATGTTTCATATGTCATTACACACGCAACAGAGTTTATTTTTATCTTTTTTTGCAAATAGTACTAGAAGTTTATGTAAACCTATGCTAAAATAAGTTCATACAGAAAGGAGGTGCGTCAACATCAATAGTCATATGTTGAACGCGTCCTTTACCCAAACCGAGGTTCTGGTTTAATTATCAGAATTCCGGCGGCGCGGGATGCGGTCAAAGTTAAATAGCGCCATCTGGGTTAGAAAGGCCACCTGCGGGTGGCCTTTTTACTTTGTCTTTTATCATCCTTACTATATGGATTTAGTTCTCTTGACCATAGCAGTCATGAGAATTATATGGTAAATTCCCATTATGACCCAATACATATTATCTTTCCTCTTCCGGGATGGGTACTTCATACGATTGGAGGGTTGCTGTACCGAATATTCCGGTGACTGCATATATCTCTTGCGTTTGATTCTCCTGTTTTAATATTCTATAAGGATACGGAGGAAAGAATAATGAAAAAGTGTATGAGGATGTTCATGATCTGTCTGGGTCTAACAGGTATGTTGATTGTTGGTTCTACGTCTGTTCAGGCAGCTGCTCCAGATCAAGTATCACCTATGGGTGGCAGCTTCTATTCGGACTCCCATCTGTTTACTCCGGATCAAAATGTTTTTTACAGTTATTCATGGAATACACCCGATACGAGCAGTATAGATATTCGATATGATATGGATCCTGGTGAACATATGATTTTCTCTACAGAAAAGTATAACTATGATAAAGGCAAATGGGAGCCAATTGAAGTCACAATTTTCGACCAACCTGTAGGATATCGCCATTTTTCTATTTGGACGTCGGATTGGGGCACTTTTCGTATGGTAGCATCCATGACAGGTTCAATCGGATCGATCGCTACCGAAGTGGTTTACTATAATGGATAGGATGGAAAATCGACCACTGCTTAGCCTATTACACAGTAAGGCGCTTCAGCTATTTTCTTTTAGTATGCTGCCTCCTTTCCGGCCGGATAAGGGGGCTTTTCTATGTTGAAAAAGGGACAGCAGCTTTTTTTGTCGAATCGTTTCTTTCTATTTATAATTGTATTTTGGAGAAACCGTCCTATTACTTGTTTTGTTCTTTTGAATCTCTTTTCGGGTACTTGTTGCTCGTATCCTATACATATTGTGCAAAAATACCTACATCTTTACACATGAAGTAATTGCCAATTTATAAGATAACGCTTACAATTTAAATGTAATTCATCCCTGGCTATTCATAGTTAAGATTCATTTCTCTATATATGTGATCTATGCAGGAGGACGATTTGATGATGAGCGAACAGGAAAAAGCTTCATATATAGAGGCAGACGATTCTACCCGTCTGATTCTTACTCCGTCTTCAACTGCACAAGCGACTTACTTTTTTGTACAGGAGATCGGTCGCTTCAAGACAACCTTTCCTTACTTCACGGAGCGGGAGCGTCTGCACTCTTACTTAATTCTGCACACACTCTCTGGACGTGGCAGATTGCATTATCAAGGGCAGCAGCATGTAGTTGGTCAGGGCGACCTGTTTTTTATTAATTGTATGGAGTACCAGCGTTATGAAGCAATGGAAGAAGACGATTGGGAGTTTCTATGGGTGCATGTGCAGGGATCAACATTGGATGGATATTATGAACAATTCTGCCAAAGACAGATTCCTGTTTGTCATCTAGCCGAATCCTCAAGCATTCCTGAATTGATGCGCCAACTGCTCCATGTCCAGATTCCTCGGAATAATAAAACAGAGCTAATAAGCTCCCAGCTCATTGTCCAGCTGCTTACTGAGGTTGTACTGACTTCGATTCATACCGGGGAGAAAAATAATGCAATCCCTGCTTCTATTCTGGATTTACAGCAGTTTCTGGAAAATCATTATACAGATCCAATCACTCTCGACGATCTGGCTCAAAAATACAACACGAACAAGTTTCAACTCAGTCGAGATTTCAAACAGTATATCGGATTACCGCCAATTGAATACCTAATTAATATCCGAATCAATGCTGCAAAAAATATGCTGCGTTATTCGAATAAAAGTATTCAGCAGATTGCCAGCGCAGTCGGCATTTACAATGTGTCGCATTTTATTAATTTGTTCAAAGCTAGAGTGGATTGTACACCACTTGCTTATCGCAAAGAATGGACATAAATGCTGAAATGCTGAAATGCTGAAATGCTGAAATGCTGAAATGCTGAAATGCTGAAATGCTGAAATGCTGAAATGCTGAAATGCTGAAATGCTGAAATGCTGAAATGCTGAAATGCTGAAATGCTGAAATGCTGAAATGCTGAGCAAATGTTATTCCGGAAGCTATTGTGGAGGGTTTATTCTGACGCCGAAAAATATTTTCTTTATTCTAATCTGATTTCTGTTTATATGTATGCGATAAAATCGAATCTGCAGGCATGGTGGTAACTGGATGTGCAGAATAATATAACCGTTTAGCAAATTACAAAATAAAGGGCTTTCCGTAGATAACGGATAGCCCTTTATTTTTCCTGCCGTCTGTCTATTGTCCAATATGTACAGAAAGATGGAAATAGTCGATCACGAAACAAATGATCGTGCAGCAGAGCCAAGTTAACTTTTATGCCGACTTACTGGAAGAACAGCAGATCGCTAATTTTCCATGTGCCGAAAAATACACCAACGGCTACTACATATGTAGCGATAACGAATACCCAAGCATTCATCTTTTCCATATTGTCTCCTCCATTCATTCTTGTTTGATAGGCTTGTATACTACAGAGAAATATGACAGAATCTATCCGTTATTCACATCAACTACCAGGGTCTGTAGCCTATGGTGATATTTATTTTCTCTGCCTTTCCTTTATGCGGTGGATCGCGCTAATATCTGCCGATCCTGCGATACTGTTAAATTGTAATGAATTATAGACCATTTTTCAATCTATCTGTATCATCTGTAATTTTAACAATTATAAATCAGTCATAAGAAATCAATATCAAAGCAGTTTGCTTAACAATAGCTCATCCCTGATCGGAATTCCATTCTCCGCGACAAGTGGAATAGACGGCTTACGTAATCTGGCTTGATGAACAGCATCGGGATACACAGCTGTCAGCCTGTATCCTCTTTTCTGATAAAATCGAAGTGCCTCCAGATTATCATTGGTAGTAATCATCCGCATTTCCCTACAACCTGCCAACATAGCAGTCTGCTCAGACTCTATTAATAGTTGGCTGCCTATTCCCTTGCCTTTTTGGAGACTATCCAGTGAAATGATTTCACAGATGGATTCCGGCAACCGTGTTACAAACGTAATCATACCATTAATAAAACGATCTGATGTTACAGACGCATATCCATCCAGTTCCAGACAATGATAGACTCCGCTAGAGACAATCATTTCTGTACTCCCCCACTGGTTTACAAAGAAATCTTCCCTGGCTTTTGATGAAATCGTATGAATTGGTAGCATAGAGACAGCAGTATGCTGATGCTCATGCATGTTATTTCACCTGCCAGTGAGCAGGACGGAGCAGTACATCTGGCAAAATAGTACTTTCACTGCCTATCGCAGCATTGATCTGGGATTGCGTCAGGAATAAAGTTTCGCTCAGATTAGTATCGCGTATATCAGCATCTCTTAGATCCGCTCCAATCAGATCGGCTCCACGTAAATCCGCCTTTCTCAGATCAGCAGCAATTAGGTATGCTCCCCGTAGATTAGTACCGACCATATTAGCAGCACGCAGATTTTTGCCAATCAAATCGACTCCACGTTCATAATTACGCGGCTGCTTATCTGCTGTAAGATATAGACGTCGCGCCTCAGAACGTACTTGTTCACTGCCTTCTGTCAGAAGTACATTTACACGCATATGAAGCTCGCCTCGATTAAGCTTCAGCAGCTTCGCAGGATCCAGATATGTCAATGATAGCAGCTCTCTGGACAGTTCAGATGCTGCTGTATGATAGGCTGCAGCTGCGTCCATTGTAACAAGCTGCTCCAGATACCAGATCAGTTCATGTAGATGCAGCATAATTGGAAAGACTTCAAACATCTTCTGCGCTGTTTCTTGCTGCCGCCAGGACTTTCCATCAAATGTATAACGCGCAATTTGCTGACCTGCACCAAAACAGTCGTAGACCGTACAGCCACGGAATCCTTTATTACGCAGTTCGTTGTGAATGCCACAGCGATAATCTTCCTGTAAATGATGGCATGGCTGTCCGGCAGGCTTGTCCATATTAAAATCAGCCGAAGCACTAAAAGCCAGTGCCGTGCAGCATAGCCCTACACACTGCTCGCAATCGGCCCGTAAATGCTCTCTCAAGGAAATGGGTAGTTTTGTGAAATTTTGTATCTGCGCTTGCTTGGAATTCACATGAGAAGTTGATTTTCCGCTAGATGGATTGTGGGATCTAGACAACAATGGTTCCTCCTTATTACCGTACATTGTGCACGTGAGAAAATGAATTACTTTATAAACAAGATAAATAAGCTTTTGATTAAAAAGACTTGCTAGAATGAACAGTATATCCGTGAAAAATAATACTGTACCATCGAAGAAATACTGCTATCTATAACTTAGTAATGATACCCTCTTTCAAGCATATACACTGTGTATGACACCATAAAAGCGTTCACCTATTAAAGATGAACGCTTTTGCCAGGATCTAGTTAGTTGATTATTGTTTTGTTTATTGATCTTGTTATAGATTCGATAAGTGCAGATATATTTTTGAAAATCGATGAGTTAGTTGGACACTTTATTTTCAATACGCAGCTTGTCGGCTACCATCGCAATAAATTCGCTATTGGTTGGCTTGGATTTGCTGATATTGATGGTATAGCCAAACAGATGGCTGATGCTGTCAATATTCCCTCTGGTCCAAGCGACTTCAATCGCATGGCGGATCGCTCGCTCTACACGAGATGGTGTCGTTTTGAATTTATCAGCGATTGCCGGATATAGTGTTTTGGTAATCGAACCCAGAATCTCAATATTATTATATACCATTGTAATCGCTTCGCGCAGATACTGGTATCCTTTAATATGAGCCGGTACACCGATCTCGTGGATGATGGCTGTAATACTGGCATCCAGATTACGGCTTTTTGGTGGTGAAGAGAGCGATGATTTGTTAATTGTATTGTTCGTGCCTGAAGGCTGCATAGTGCCACCGCCTGCCGTCACCGGTATACCAACCAATTGACGCACCCGACTGACCAGTACTTCCATATCAAACGGCTTCAGAATGTAATAGGAAGCGCCCAACTGCACTGCACGTTGTGTAATATTCTCTTGACCAAATGCCGTCAGCATAATCACTTTTGGCGTTGGATTCAGGTTCATATCACGCAGACGTTCCAGTACACCCAATCCATCCAGATGCGGCATAATAATATCCAAAATGAGTATATCCGGCAGTTCAGGCAGCTGCTCGATCGTCTTCAATACTTCTTCTCCGTTAAAAGCGACCCCTGCTACTTCCATATCTTCTTGATTGGAAATATATTCAGCCAGCATATTGGTAAATTCGCGGTTATCATCAGCCAGTAGTACTCGAATAGTAGACATCAAAAATTCCCCCTTGGGTCATTGGTTAAAATAGTTATTATTTCTTGAGATCTTGCTCATATTACTCATATCCATACGACAATATTCAATCGTCTAGTTGATTTTTCACCTTACTTTATATAGTTTCGACATTTTTATTATAATCCCTTCTGTCGAAAACAAAAATCGGGTTTTTTTGCCATTTTTTCAAATAATACATGGTATTTATGTATCGACTATAAAAAAGGAGAGCTTCTTTTAAGCTCTCCTCGTGATAATTATGGTTGTATACTGAAATGAGCAGATCCCGCTAAGTAATCACACCATAGATTACAGTCGGTAGATCCATCAATTGCAACTTAATGTACGGCATAGGAAGAATCATCTTTGCGTGCTTCTGCCAATTTGAGCATCTCGTGAGCATGATGATTCGTTTTCTCGGTAATCTCCACGCCACCCAGCATACGTGCCAGTTCATCGACCCGGCCATCTTCATGCAAGGATACAACACGGGTAGCTGTACGATCCCCAACAATCTGCTTCTCAATCAGATATTGATGATCTGCCATACAAGCGACCTGCGGAAGGTGAGTGATCGAGAATACCTGGCATTCCGAAGACAACTTGAACAGCTTCTCGGCAATCGACTGTGCTGCCCGGCCGCTAACCCCAGTATCTACTTCATCGAATACAAGTACAGGTACCTGATCGTGACGCGCAAAGATACTTTTGAGTGCCAACATGATACGTGACAGCTCACCACCGGAAGCAATTTTGCCGAGTGGACGAAGCGGTTCACCTGGATTCGGTGAAATCAGGAATTCTGCTGTATCGATACCCTGGCGGGTAATGCGAATATTACGGCCATTCCAGCATGCACCATTCGCATCTTCAATATAATCAATATTGACACGCAGTGAAGTACGTTGCATCTGCAGATCCTTCAGCTCTGCCTCTACTTGTTCGGCAAGTTCCCGTCCACATTCGCGGCGCAGTTTGCTCAGCTTCTCGCCAGTCTCCAACAGCTTAGTACGCAGCTTATCACGTTTGTCGGTAAGCTCAAGCAGACGTTCATCCTTATTTTCCAGCAAATCTGTCTCATGCTGGATTTTCTCATAATACTCCAGAATCTGTTCTACATTCTCTCCGTATTTGCGGCGTAGTCCGGAGATCAGATTCAGACGGGATTCCACTTCTTCAAGACGTCCCGGATTGAATTCAATATTCTCCTGGTAACTGCGCAGCTGGTATACAGCATCTTCCAGCTGATAATAGGCTGATTGCAGCTGCTCTACAATAGGATCGAGATTCTTGGAGTCATAGCGGGATACATCGCCCAGACGGGACAATGCTACGCTAAGTGCGCCCATGCTGCCATCACCATTCAGATTATGATAGCTACCTGATACGGAATCCATCATTTTCTCGCTATGTGCAAGGCGCAGACGCTCTTCCTGCAGCTCTTCATCTTCACCTGGCTGCAGATTCGCAGAAGAGATCTCTTCGAGCTGGAAGCGATACAGATCCATCATCTGATACGTTTTTTGACTGGTTTCCTGCAGATCACGCAATTCGCGTTCAACCTTGATATAGGCATTGTATTGCTCATGATATTTCATTTTGACCGGACCGATCTTGACATCGCCGAATGTATCCAGCAATCCCAGATGACGTTCCGGCTTCATCAGAGACTGATGCTCATGCTGACCATGGATGTTAACCAGCTGTTCGCCTACTTCACGCAGCATCGACAGATTGACAAGCTGCCCGTTAATGCGTCCGGTGCTTTTGCCATTTACTGTTACTTCACGGCGAATAACCAAATGCTCCTCTGCTGTTCCCTGAATACCGAGACGGGATAAGGTATCCCATACCGGATGGGTCGCGCGCAGTTCGAACAGCGCTTCCATCTCTGCTTTGTCGCATCCGTAACGAACCAGATCCGCTGAGCCTCTTCCGCCTGCAATAAGACCGAGCGCATCGATAATGATGGATTTACCAGCACCGGTCTCACCGCTCAGTACATGGAATCCTTTATGAAAGTAAACGTCGATTTCTTCAATAACAGCCAGGTTTTTAATGCTCAGCATGACCAGCATGGAGCTCACTCCTCTTCGTGTACAAGACTAGGGAGCAACGCTTTTCACCATAGACTATACTTCCGGCAAATCGCAGACTGGCTGCATTGAATACGACGCATGGATCATGCAGATTCTGTAACTAGGAGATGAATCCCATAATCTGCTCGATTACTTTCTGGCTGTCTTCTTCGGTACGGCAAATGATCAGCATCGTATCATCACCGGAAATGGTACCCATAATCTGTGACCATTCCATGCTGTCGATCAGGGACGCAATGGAGTTGGCTGTACCGGGCAGACATCTCATAACTACCAGATTGGTCGTAAAATCAATTTGCAGGAAATTGTCCACCAGTGCACGTTTGAGCTTTTGCACGGGGTTATAGCGTTGATCCGTTGGTAAAGAATATTTATATCTTCCGTCATCCGTCGGAATTTTGATTAGCAATAGTTCTTTGATATCCCTGGATACGGTAGCCTGGGTAACCTGGAAGCCCGCTTGACGCAATGCTTCAACCAGATCGTCCTGTGTCTCGATATCCTGGTGTGTAATAATTTCTCTAATTTTGATATGTCGCTGTCCCTTCATACAGACCTCCGTTAATGGTATGCTCTATAGTTAGCATGCAAGTGATTATTGTCGTAAATACCTGTGAATAATAGGTTTATCTTATGCAATCAGACCTATAATTATTCGCTATGGATCAGGTATAATCCTTTGTATAAATGGAAAATATTGTAGTCCATTTAACGACATTCAATCCAGCTTCGCACATTATCCTATTGTAACATCCAGAACAGTAAGGTCCAACCCTGTACCAAAATGGTTATTGGGCGGAACGTTCGTTCTCATTATATAGGAATATCTGTTCGTAAATCAATAGCCAAATAAAACTTTAATCGTTAAATTTTTTACAACGTTATCTCCTGTCTTCCAGCTGCTCCAGTCTCCAGCACAAGAAGCCTGCTGCCAGCGTGAAGCTTAGCAGCAAGCTTTTTCTGTGTCGGCTCACTGTCATTTTAACTTTATTTTACACGTCTTTTTATAAGCCGTACTGCCTCTGTATGGCTGCTCTACATCCACTTTACTGGTGTTTGGCTGCTCCACCTCTAAAGGTATGTGAGGCTTCTGCGGCTGTCTTGGCAGCTAATTGCTCAATATCCAGTATATCCAGCTGCTCGATCGTATCATCTCCCTCACCGGATGGCAGATACCAATGAGCGAGGAACTCGATATTGCCCTCTCCCCCTGTAATCGGCGAGAATGTAAGATCTTTTAATACATATCCCATTTCCCGGGCAAAAGATAATACATTCAGCAGTACTTCCTGATGAACTTTGGGATCGCGTACAACGCCGGTTTTGCCTACTTTCTCCCGTCCGGCCTCGAACTGAGGTTTGATCAGCGCTGCGATATCCGCTGGCTTGTCCAGCAGGTCCTTCAGCGGAGGCAGCATCAGACGAAGCGAGATAAAGGATACATCAATACTGGCAAAGTTCGGCACGGGACCTTCCAGCTGATCAGGCGTCATATAGCGAAAATTAGTTCGCTCCATTACACAGACCTGAGGATGATTACGCAGCGACCAGTCCAGCTGGTTGTAACCTACATCAATCGCATAGACATATTCTGCACCATTTTGCAGCGCACAATCTGTGAATCCTCCAGTAGATGAACCAATATCCAGCATCGTCCGATCGGTCATATCAATCCCGAAATGCTTGAGTGCCTTTTCCAGCTTCAGACCACCGCGACTTACATATGGATGTATAGCGCCTTTAACATTCAGCGCTGTATCGCGGCCAATCTTCATTCCCGGCTTTTCCAAACGTTCGGTGCCGGCATAGACCAGACCAGCCATAACTGCTGCTTTGGCCTTTTCACGGCTTTCATAATAGCCCTGCTCTACGAGTAGTACGTCAACCCGCTCTTTATCACTTGCCATGGTAAGTAACTCCTACCTTCATTTTAATAATAAATCCGTGGGGATGGTTGTTATCTGAGTAGAACGCCAAGTTGCTATGAGATACTTATGCAGCTCTCATCTATTGTACTGCCACACCTGACATTAACGTTAGAGCATACAGTGAAAATGATATAAACATTCATTCATCCGCTCAAACAGCAAACGAAGCGGAAAGATGCCCTCCCGCTTCGTTACTATCGATTTTACTTGTTACTGTCGGTAGTTATGCAGAACAATTTTTGATACAAAAAGTTTGTTCCTGCGATATCACCGTTGTATTCCAGGTACCAGTAATTTATACGGAATTTTTCTGGAACGTCCAGGCTTTGCCGGGAGCCAGTGCGCGCAGAGATGCGGCAATATTTTCCGGTGTCAGGCCTGCTTCACACTGCTGATCCTTAATGCTGCCATGTTCGATAAATTCATCAGGTATACCCATCAGACCTACTGTCACATCATGCAGCCCTTTGGCAGCATAGAATTCCAGTACAGCACTACCCATGCTTCCTGCCTGGGATACTTCTTCGACAACCAGCATGCGTGTACCCTTGTCCGCCAATTCCAGCAGCATTTGCTCATCCAGTGGCTTCATGAAACGGGCATTGATTACAGCCACGTTCATGCCATCACGCTTGAGTTCTTCAGCAACTTCCATGCCCATCTGTACCATCGGTCCAGAAGCGAGAATCGCATAATTATCGCCTTCACGGACTTTTTCCCAGGTACCGATCGGGATTGGAACGAGCTGTTGATCCATTGCTACACCAAGACC
Organism: Paenibacillus dauci; assembly: GCF_000971985.1. Taxonomy (GTDB): domain Bacteria; phylum Bacillota; class Bacilli; order Paenibacillales; family Paenibacillaceae; genus Saccharibacillus; species Saccharibacillus dauci. The sequence continues at coordinate 907,526 of NZ_LAQQ01000001.1, forward strand.
GTTAATACGTGGATAACGGTAAGCAATAGGGCCTTCATTATAATCAAGCGCCGTCTTCATCATGTGACGCAGTTCATTCTCATCTTTTGGCATCATAATCACGATATTCGGAATATGGCGCATAAAGGCGACATCATATACCCCCTGATGAGTCTCTCCGTCCGCTCCGACAAAGCCGGCCCGGTCGATCGCAAACATTACATTTGCATTATGACGACAAATATCATGAACGATCTGATCGTATGCACGCTGCATAAAGGTAGAATATACCGCATAGACCGGCTTCATGCCTTCCATGGCCAGAGCCGCACACATTGTTGCTGCGTGCTGTTCCGCGATACCTACATCAATCATCCGATCCGGGAAACGCTTGGCAAACGGGAACAATCCCGAGCCACCTGGCATCGCCGGTGTTACAGCTACAATACGCTCATCCTGCTCCGCAAGTTCGATCAGTGTCTGACCAAATACTTCGGTATACATTGGATGACCCGCAGCTTTAACGACCTGACCGGATTCGATTTTGTATGGCGTAATTCCATGCCATTTGTATGAATCCGCTTCAGCCGGCAGATAACCTTTACCCTTGATCGTCACAATATGGATCAGTACAGGACCATCCACATTGTCTGCCTGACGGAATGTTTCCAGCAGTTTGGGCAGATCATGTCCGTCTACCGGTCCAAAGTAGGTAAAGCCCAGCTCTTCGAACAGTACACCGGATACCATTGCATATTTCAGCGTATCCTTGAGCTTTTCTGCCGTTTTGGCAATTTTACCGCCAATCGCCGGGATTTTTTTGATCAACTGCTCAACTTCATCCTTGGCACGAAGATATCCTTTATCCGAGCGAATTTTGCCCAGATATTTGTGCATGGCTCCTACATTCGGTGCGATGGACATTTCGTTATCGTTCAGTACCACGGTCAGTTTGCGCTGTTCATGACCGATATGGTTCAATGCTTCAAAAGCCATACCGCCAGTCAGTGCGCCGTCGCCGATTACGGCAACGACTTTGTTGTCTTCTTTTTTGAAATCACGCGCAAGTGCCATACCCATGGCAGCAGACAGCGACGTGCTGCTGTGACCAGCTTCCCACACATCGTGTTCGCTTTCATTTCGTTTGACAAAGCCGCATAATCCTTTGTATTTACGCAGGGTATCAAAACGATCCATGCGTCCAGTAAGTACTTTGTGCACGTACGCCTGATGTCCTACGTCAAAAATAAACTTGTCTTTGGGACTGTCATACAAATAATGCAGTGCCAGGGTAAGCTCCACGACCCCGAGGTTGGAGGCCAGATGTCCGCCGGTTGCCGATAATTTTTCAATCAGAAACTGACGAATCTCTCCTGCCAGTACGGTTAATTGTTCTGTTGTCAGATCTTTAAGATCACTTGGTTGATGAATCTGTGGAAGCAGCACACCATTTCCCCGCTTTCCTTTGGACACATTAATGTACATCCAAATTGATTTTATTCAGCTATTCTTCGATATATTATTACTATTCACTATACCACAAGCATGACTTATTTCGAAATCTTGTCACTTTTGCGGCACTAAGTGTCGCTTATCTATAGAATAGACGAACCTTCATGGCTATACGTAACCTTTAATGATCACGTTGCACCAGATAGTCAGCAATTTCCTCCAGTCGGCTCGAATCCTGCAGTCCGGCCTGCTGCAGCGCTGCCTTGGCACTCGCTGTCAGACGGGCTACTTCCCGCTGCGATTCTTCCAGACCGATGAAATACGGATAGGTAACTTTTTGCAGCTTGCTGTCACTTTGCGTTTTTTTGCCCAGTTTGGCTTCGTCGCCAATCACATCCAGAATGTCATCCTGAATCTGAAAAGCAAGGCCGATATCCGAACCAAATTGGCGCAGTGCAGCCAATTGTGATTCCGTGGCTCCCGCTGTACGTGCTCCAGCTGTCAGGGAAAACATGAACAAATCTGCTGTCTTGTGCAGATGAATGTACTGCAGCTGAGACAGTTCGGTCATTCCCTGCTCGCCCTGCATATCCGCTACCTGACCACCCACCATACCGCGCGGTCCTGCATACTCTGCCAGATCGCTGATGATGGCTACGACAGCTTCTGCAGGGACACCTGTTTGAAGAGCTCCCGCTGCGCTATGAAAAGCATGCGTTAGCAGTGCATCTCCTGCCAGAATAGCCATCGCTTCACCGTACACTTTGTGGTTGGTCAATTTGCCGCGCCGGTAATCATCATTATCCATAGCAGGCAAATCGTCATGAACGAGTGAGTACGTATGCACCATTTCCACTGCACAGGCAACCGGAGCAGCAGCTTCCCTGCTGCCTCCAAGCGCTTCTGCGGCTGCAATGACAAATACAGGACGCAGGCGTTTGCCTCCTGCCATAAGCGAGTACAGCATGGATTGCTGCAGTGTATCCGGCACCTGCCAGCTCGTGGGCAGGGCATTTTGCAGATGTGATTCCATATAGGTGGAAATATCCTGAATATACTGCTTCAGTTCCGGACGGTTACTCAATCGGTTCACCGCTTTCTGCGCTGTCAAAAGGCTTTTTGCGCAGTTCTCCGTCTTCCTCCACGATCATTTCAATTTTGCGTTCCACTTCTTCCAGCTTGGAGCCGCATACCTGAGACAGCTTCATTCCCTGTTGAAAAAGATCGATTGCTTTTTCCAGCGGAACATCGCCATGCTCCAGTTCGGAGACGATCTCTTCCAGCCGGTCCATCGCCTGTTCAAAATTAAGCTCCTGTTCCTTTGCTGCCTTTGCCATTGTTGTCCGCCTCCTCGATATGTTGTACCTGACAATTCAATTGTCCGTCTTCCAGCTTGACGGTGATCATCTCACCGGTCGTCACCTGATTGACAGACTTGACGAGCTGTTCCTGCTGTTCATCGTATACAAGGCTGTATCCCCGGGCCATAACCTTGAGGGGGCTCAGAGCATCCAGCTGTTTGAGGCCGAAGCCGAGTTTTTGTTGTTTTTGCCGTAAAATCTGCTGCATACGAAGTTCCAGCTGACGACGTGCGGTATCCGTACGTCTGCGTGCATAAATCAGCTGTTCCTGTGGATTATGTCTGGCCAATCGCTGATTGGAACGCCCAAGACGATCACGCTGGATATGAGCACGGCGCTGCAGACTGCTCGTCAGACGACGTTCCAGCATATCCAGCCGGGTCATATGCTGCACCAGCTGACGCTGTGGATGCAGCAGAGCCGGCGAGCGCTTGAGACGATTCAACCGGTCACGTTGACGCTGGGACAGACGAAGTAGTCCCTGTCTGAGCTGACGACGCATCTGCTGCACCTGAGCGCGCAGTTCAATAATATTCGGTACCGCCAGTTCAGCGGCTGCCGTAGGAGTGGCAGCACGAAGATCGGCAGCAAAATCGGCAATTGTAAAATCGGTCTCATGACCCACAGCCGAAATGACTGGAATCCGGGACTCCGCAATCGCACGAGCCACCATTTCTTCGTTAAATGCCCATAGCTCTTCCAGTGAACCCCCACCGCGACCGACAATCAGCACATCGGCTTCACCGATCCGGTTTAGATTGCGAATTGCTTTGACTACGGATGGTGCAGCTCCCTTACCCTGTACAAGTACCGGATAGACTACAATCTTCACGACGGGATAGCGTCTGCGAATGGTAGTCAAAATATCCCGTACTGCCGCGCCGGTTGGTGAAGTAATGACACCAATCGTACGTGGATACTGTGGTAGCGGACGCTTACGTGCAGAATCAAATAAACCTTCATGTTCAAGCTTTTGCTTGAGCTGTTCATACGCGAGGTAAAGACTGCCAATACCATCAGGCTGCATCTGGGTAGCATAGAACTGATATTGACCATCCCGTTCGTATACCGAGATATAGCCTTTGGCGATCACGCGCGCGCCTTCTTTTGGAATAAAAGGAAGACGTTGATTGTACGAAGCAAACATAATCGATTTGATACGGCTGCTTTCGTCCTTAAGGGTAAAATACATATGTCCGCTGGAATGGTGAGTGAAGTTCGAGATTTCGCCTCTCAGCCATACTTCGGAGAGCAGCGAATCGGACTCCATTTTCATCCGGATATATTTGTTAATCTCCTTGATGGAGTATATACGCTGCTGTTGCTGCATAAGATCCCCTTTCTCAGTTCAAACCGTAGGCACGTCTGGCAGCTACCAGCGTGTTCTTCATCAGCATGGTAATCGTCATCGGTCCTACGCCGCCCGGCACCGGAGTAATCGGACCGGATACTTCTTTGGCACTTTCGAAATCGACGTCACCGGCAAGCTTGCCAGTGTCCAGACGGTTCATGCCCACATCAATAACTACTGCACCCGGCTTAATGTAGCTGGCATCTACAAAATTGGCACGACCGATTGCTACCACGAGGATGTCTGCTTGACGGGCAATTTCTTTCATATTGGTTGTACGGGAATGACACATCGTTACTGTCGCATTCTCACGTTGCAGCAGCAGGGAGACCGGTTTGCCGACGATATTGCTGCGGCCAATGACTACGGCATGCTTGCCGGACATTTCGATACCGGTACGCTTGATCATCTCGATCACGCCAGCCGGTGTACATGGCAGCAGACTGTCATCGCCGATGACCAGATTCCCTACATTGATCGGATGGAATCCATCCACATCTTTTTCGGGAGAAATAGCGTTGATAATTGCTTTCTCCTCAATCTGCTTCGGTAGCGGCAGCTGTACGAGAATCCCGTGAATATTATCCTGATTATTCAGCTTGTGAACCATCTCCAGCAGTTCTTCCTGGGAAGTCTCTGCCGACAAACGATGTACTTCGGAATAGTAGCCCAGATCATGGCAGGCCTTTTCTTTATTGCGTACATAAACATGTGAAGCCGGATCATCACCGACGAGGACAACCGCCAGACCTGGCTGGAAGCCTTCTGCTTTCATTTTGTCCACTTCCTGTTTGATATCTTGACGAATCTCCTCGGAAATCTGTTTACCGCTAATGATTGTTGCTGCCATGATAATCGCTCCTTTATCTGTTCAGAAAATTAATTTTTGATAGGGTAACGCATAAGGGTTAAGCTTACCATCATTGATTTTCATGCAGTGGGCTATTCTAGGGTGCGGATGCTATTCGTTAGCTGCGGTTTATCAGCCTTTTTGGGATTTCAATTTGTCCAGGTCATGAATCATTTTGCCGAGTACGCCGTTAACAAACTTGCCGGATTCTTCGGTTCCAAAATGCTTAGACAGTTCAATTGCTTCGTTGACAGCAACTTTGGCTGGAACACCTTCGGTAAATACCATCTCATAGACAGCCAAACGCAGAATCTGACGATCTACACGGGACAGACGGCTTACCTGCCAGTTCTGCAAATAATCTACCAGCAGCTGATCAATCGCTTCCTTGTTCTCCCAGATCCCGTTAACGACGTCGAGTACATACGTTTTGAGCTGGGCTTCATCACTAAGCTCGACTTCGGATTCGTTATCGGCGGCTGCTTCTTCCAGCAGAATCATAATTGCTTCTTCTGCTTTTACCTCGTTCATTTCCATCTGGTACAGGCTTTGTACGGTAATTTCCCGCGCTAATCTTCTTTTCATTACTAATTATCCTCCTGGTGATTGCGTGTATGGATCTAATGCAATATCCATTACGGAACGCTCACCTTGTATTTTTCACGGTCAGGTGGCCAGCACCTGCCGGTTTATCAAATCCGCTGTCTTCACGAAAAAGAACACCGGTTGTTTTCCTGTGTTATATAAACGTAGAATCTGTCCATACCAACAAAAAAACCTGCCATTCAGCATTCCCGGTAATGCCTGCTATAAATAGGATTGCAATCCGGGAATGATGTATGACAGGGTTCAACGAAATGGACGCCAGCGGTCTGCCAGCCATTCGCTGATCCGTTGCCAGGGAATGGTTGGACCCAACCGGAGATCCCGGTTACGGCCGACGATATAACCTATGAACACTAACAATGCAAAGAACAACATATCCCAAAAGCCAATGGTCAGATACAGTATGCCGCAGCCGATACCGGCAAGTACGCCAAGGATTCGTCCACCGTGAGTGTCCCAGATCGCTTTCCACATCATCAGGAGAACTCCCTTCTACTCCACTCTGCTTTTGAAGGCAGGGGACTGAACGATATTGGCAATATATACAGCAACAGACGAGACCGGAATACCGGTAATATCCTCGATCTGTTTTTGAATACTTTTCTGCATTTCTTCCGATAGACCTGGTATGGAATGCTCTCCATCCACAATCGCCCGGATCATAATCTCAAGACCTGATTCTACCACACGTACGCGTGTTTTGACATCACGAACTCCACGTGTACGCTCTGCTGCTTTGAGCGCCATATTCTCAATCGTCTCCAGCGAGATCTGTATATCACCGAATTCCGTACGCTGATGAACAGCATTCAGATGACCACGCTCGGTACGGATCGATACATAGAAAAAGCGAATACTCAGCAGGAACAGGATAACCGCCACCGCAATGACGGTAATATAAAGGGTCTGCTCATTCCGGTAATCAAGCTCCATCGGCACCTGTCCGCTTAGCAGCAGGATCGCCAGCACAGATAAAATTCCAATACTCAGGCTGTAAATAAACAATAACAGCCGATCCATGATTTTAGCCAAGAATGTGCGACCTCCTTACATTATAGTAAACCCCTGACAGTGACGTCGGGGGTTCAGTATTGAGCAGATTGATGCTGCTCATTTATTTCACACGTTGTGTAAACTCAGTCTCTTCAATTCGCTCTACTGTCTCGAGATGAACATCATGGATCTGTACGTTTACTTCTACGACATTCAGTCCGGTCATGGTCTCGATTGAACGTTTGACGTTGCGCTGGATTTCAGCCGCCACTTCAGGCAGACGGTGTCCGTATTTGATAATAACAGATACGTCTACAGCTGCTTCACGTTGTCCAACTTCCACTTTTACGCCACGGGACAGATTTTTGCGTCCGAGCAACTCAGCAATCCCACCGGCAAAGCCACCGCTCATTCCGGCTACACCGTTCACTTCAATCGTAGCCAGTCCGGCGATCACTTCGATAACTTCCGGTGCAATCTGGATTTCTCCAATATCGGTCCGTTCGAATTCAGTCGGTAATGTACTCATTTTATACACCTCCTGCCAGATAAACTAAATATAACACGTCCCTGTTTGGTTGACAAACCGGATTATACCTCGTTTTCTTCGAGGAACTTGATATCAAAATCACCGCGCACAAACGTCTCATGGCTCAGCAGACGCATATGGAACGGGATTGTTGTATGAATACCTTCAATCGCGAATTCATCCAGTGCACGCTTCATTTTGGCAATCGCTTCTTCACGTGTGGGTGCCCATACGATCAGCTTGGCGATCATCGAATCATAATAAGGCGAGATCGTATAACCTGGATATGCGCCACTATCGACACGTACACCTGGACCACCTGGTGGCAGGTAGAATCCGATTTTGCCGGGACTTGGCATAAAGTTGCGCTCAGGGTCTTCCGCATTCACACGGCATTCGATCGACCAGCCGTTGATTTTTACTTCTTCCTGGGTAAAGGAAAGCGGGTTGCCTTCAGCCACATGGATCATTTCCTGAATCAAATCAACACCAGTGACCATCTCCGTTACCGGATGTTCTACCTGGATACGCGTATTCATCTCCATAAAGTAGAACTGGCCATCCTGACCAAGCAGGAATTCAAGCGTCCCGGCACCGGAGTAATTAACCGCCTGTGCTGCACGTACAGCTGCTGCTCCCATTTCGGCACGCAGCTCCGGAGACAGTACCGGACATGGTGCTTCTTCGACCAGTTTCTGACGGCGACGCTGTACGGAACAGTCACGTTCGCCCAGATGCACGGCATTGCCGTGACGGTCAGCGATAATCTGCACTTCAACGTGCTTCATACCGGTCAGATATTTCTCCAGATATACGCCGCCATTACCAAAAGCTTTCTCGGCTTCCTGCTGGGCATTGGTAATCTGTTTAACGAGTGACTCTTCATCTTCTGCCAGACGAATCCCTTTACCGCCACCACCGGCAGTTGCCTTGATGATGACCGGATAACCGATTCCTCGTGCGATTTTCACCGCTTCATCCAAATCTTCGACGATACCGTCGGAACCTGGAATAACCGGTACGCCTGCTTCCAGCATAGTACGTTTCGCTTCGGATTTGTCTCCCATACGGTTGATCGCATCGGGAGATGGTCCAATAAAGGTAATATTGCAGGATTCACAGATTTCTGCAAAATCCGCGTTTTCTGCCAGGAATCCGTAACCCGGGTGTACCGCATCACATTCTGTCAGTGTCGCTACACTCATCAGGTTGGTCAGATTCAGATAACTGTCCTTGGACAGCGTAGGTCCTACGCAATAAGCTTCGTCCGCAAGACGAACATGCAGTGAATCACGATCTGCTTCGGAATAGACCGCTACTGTAGAGATGCCGAGTTCACGACATGCACGGATAATACGAACCGCAATTTCACCACGGTTCGCGATTAATATTTTTTGAAATTTCATTTTGCTTTTCCTCCTCCGGCCTTATACACGAATAGCACTGATTATTCCGGTTTTACCAGGAACAGAGGCTGTCCGTATTCAACGAGCTGTCCGTTTTCAGCAAGCACTTCAACGATCGTTCCGTTCACTTCCGCTTCCAGTTCGTTCATCAGCTTCATCGCTTCGATGATGCATACGACGGATTTGTGGGTTACTTTCTCGCCTACACCTGTAAATGAACCCGCTTCTGGAGAAGGGGAGCGGTAGAACGTTCCGACCATTGGAGATGCAATGGTATGTAGAGTCGGATCCACTTCCGGTGCTGCCGTCGCAGCTGGGGCTGTAGGTGCTACTTGTGGTGCAGCAGTTGGTTGACTGGCTTGCTGCATAACAGGTGCAGCAGTTGGAGCCTGTACATAGACAGTCTCTGCTTTACCCGGCTTGCGGATTACCAGACGGGAACCTTCATTTTCGATTTCAACTTCCTGAACGGACGTCTCATCCAACAGTTGAATCAGCTCTTTAATTTCGTTTAATTTAAACATCTATTAATTCACTCCTTTGGCTTCTTTGCCTGTAACCTGAGTATAATGTAAAACACTCAGTTAGGGGTAATTTCACATAACGCTATGTATTATAGCATATTCATGAAAAAGGCGGGAACATCTTCTTTAAAATGATGTTCCCGCCATAAATAACGCTATATATTATTGACTTTATATCCAGAAATTAGCGACGATCCTGCGGTCCGCCGACAAATGCCTGTTCTTCGGTATCCAGACCATATGCAGTATGCAGCGCAGATACCACATCATTAAGCCTTCCTGCTTCGATTACACAGGACACTTTGATTTCGGAGGTGCTGACCATCTTGATGCTGACTCCCTGATCGGAAATAGCTTTGAACATCTGTGCAGCTACACCGGGATGGCTGACCATACCTGCGCCTACAATAGATACTTTGACCAGATCCACTTCGGAAGTCACTTCATCATAAGGAAGCTCAACGCCAATATTCTCGATCACATTTAGCGCGCCCAGACGATCTTCGAGACTGACGGTAAAGGAAAAGTCTGCTTTGCCATTCATGACACCACTTTGCACGATAATATCAACGTCGATTTTGGCGGATGCCAGCTCACCGAACATTTTGGCGAGTACACCAGGCAGGTCGTTAACCCCTCTGATTGTAATCCGCGCCACGTTTTTATCGTAAGCGATCCCACTGACTACTGCTCCCTGTTCCATGCTTGCTTCCTCCTTCACCACGGTTCCTTCATTATAGTTAAAGCTGGAGCGTACAACGAGACGTACATTGTTGTGCTTGGCATATTCCACTGCGCGCGGATGCAGTACAGCAGCGCCAAGGTTAGCCAGTTCCAGCATTTCGTCATAAGAGATTTCATTCAGTTTGCGTGCACATTTGACGATACGCGGATCTGTGGAATAGATACCGTCAACATCCGTATAAATCTCGCATGTATCCGCCTGAATCGCTGCTGCCAGTGCAACAGCTGTCGTATCGGAGCCACCACGTCCGAATGTAGTAATCTCACCATCTGCCGTTGTTCCCTGAAAACCGGCAACGATAACGATTTTGCCTGCATCCAGTGCATGTTGTACTTTGGCCGGACGAATATCTACGATCCGTGCACGTCCATGGTCCGCTTCGGTCTCAAAACCTGCCTGCCAACCGGTAAAGGATACGGCTTCGCGTCCTTGCTGGTGAATCGCCATGGACAGCATTGCAATAGAAATCTGCTCGCCGACTGTCATCAGCATATCCATTTCGCGCGCAGGCGGATTCGGATTCAGTAGTCGTGCCTGGTCAATCAGATCATCTGTCGTGTCTCCCATTGCCGAGACGACTACAACACATTGATGACCTTCATCCTGCTTTTCAATAATGCGCTTTGCTACACGTTGCATGCGCTCAATATCCCCGACGGAGCTCCCGCCGAACTTCATCACGTACAAAGCCAAGACCTCTTCACTCCCTACTTGATACAGGCATACAGCAAGGCCGCAGCCCGGATTGAACAGCGTATCCAGCATAACATGCATTTTTTTGCATGAAAATACTAATTCTTTATCAGTATAATACGACAACGCGCTAAGTACTACCGCAAATTTCAAGGCATTTCTTATCTATAGAGAAAAAGCTGTCCCTTTTACCCTGCATAAGGATAAAGGAACAGCCTTTCACTATTATGGCGAAGTCGCCTGTTTGCAGATCATTACGCGCGGGATACGTATTTACCTTCGCGTGTATCGATGATCAGTCTGTCGCCTTGGTTGATGAACAGAGGAACCTGAACCATATGGCCGGTTTCCATCGTTGCACTCTTCGTAGCACCAGTAGCTGTATTACCTTTGATACCCGGCTCTGTCTCGGTTACTTCCAGCTCAACAGATGTTGGCAGGTTGATTCCGAGAATCTCGCCCTGGTAGCTAACGATGTTAACTGTCATGTTTTCTTTCAGGAATTTCAGTTCCCATTCCAGCTGACTTTCGTTCAGCTCGAACTGGTCGTAGGTTTCATTGTCCATGAATACATGCTCGCTGCCGCTTGCATACAGATACTGTACGCCACGGTTTTCGATCTGTGCACGGGCAATAGTCTCACCTGCACGGAATGTACGCTCAACAATGTTACCGTTACGCAGGTTTTTCAGCTTGGAGCGCACGAATGCAGCACCCTTACCCGGTTTTACGTGCTGGAACTCAATAACGGAGTAGATGTTGCCTTCTACCTCTACGGTCAAACCTGTTTTAAAATCGTTAACTGAAATCAAAATAACGCCTCCTCATATATGGTAAAGCCAAGTTTGATACAATATACGCCTATCTATAAAGCCGAACAGTTCTCTGAAGAGCTGTCCGGCAGACTGCCTATATATTGTACTATACCCCATAATCTACAGGATATTCTGTTTAAAGGGTTAAACTCTGTGATCAGCGAACGTTCGGGAGGTATCCTGTTAGCGTTTTTACAAACGTAATGGGTTCAGCCTGTCCAATCGAAGCAATCCCAGTTTATTTTATTCGGCAAACATGACTCCTGATCCTGCTAAGTGCAGGAAGAAGCTGCTTAGACCGGTAAAATCGTAAATTCTTTGCTGGAATGCGTCAGAATACGAATTCCATCTTCGGTAATCAGTACATCATCCTCAATACGTACACCGCCGAATCCAGGTAGGTAAATGCCCGGTTCCACGGTAACCACCATACCCGGCTGCAGCACAGTATCGCTGAGCTTGGACAGACGTGGCTCTTCGTGTACTTCCAGACCGATACCATGACCGGCGCTGTGACCATAGGCGTCTCCATAACCATGTGCCGTGATAATATCACGTGATAATGCATCCGCTTCCTTGCCACTCATTCCCGGTTTCAGATGCTGCAGCGTATGCAGCTGGGATTCCAGTACAACATTGTAAATTTCACGGTGTTTGTCCGACGGTGTACCGACGAATACCGTACGTGTGAGATCAGATACGTATCCATTATAGATAGCACCAAAATCAAACGTAATAAATTCATCATGACCGATCGGCTTGTCACTGGCTACTCCATGCGGCAGAGCAGAACGTACGCCCGAAGCGACGATGGTCTCGAATGACGGACCGGATGCTCCCTGACGGCGCATGAAAAATTCCATTTCCAATTCCAGTTCCTTCTCGGTAACTCCTGGCTTGATATAGCTCAAAATATGGTCATACGTACGATCGGCAATTGCAGTCGCCTGTTCGATAATGGCAATTTCTTCTGCATCCTTGAAGTTACGGATGCCCTCAAGCATACCGGAGACCGGTACGAGTTCCACTGGAGCCAGATGCTGCTTGTAAGCGGCATACCTGCTGTAAGGGACCTGATCCTGTTCAAAACCGATCGATCCTACACCCCATTTGGAAAGCAGTTCTTTGATCGTATCCACTACGTTTGGAGCATGCTCGACCACGGTGAACGCTTTGGCCTGTTCAGGCGCTTGGGTCATATAACGGAAATCGGTTAATAAATAAGCCTGTTCTGCCGTTACGATAACATAGCCTGCCGAACCGGTAAATCCAGTCAAATATCTGCGGTTAACACTGCTTGTGATGAACATCGCTTCAAGCTGGCGTTCCTTCATGGCCTGACGCAATTTATTTAAACGTACTGTACTCATTGAACCTCTCCCCTTCGCTCCGTTCTGTCTTGCAAATAGCCAGAGATTATTTTACCATACCCTGCGCATTTTTGAGAATAGTCAGTTAAATAATTCACTTTTTGACCCTACTCTGCATATTCTGGTAATGGTAAGTAAAATCCGCTACAATATGAGTATCAAGCATGTCTGTAGTACAAGAAATGCTTAGCCGGCAAACTTTTTTTGAATCCGGCAATAGAATAAGCGAAACCATCATCTTCCTGGATGATGAAGAATAATGGAAGGGTGACACGATTTGCCAAAACAATCCACTCCAGTCAGCTATGGCGGCCAGGCTGTAATCGAAGGCGTCATGTTTGGCGGAAAGCACGTCAACGTAACCGCCGTAAGACGCAAAGATGGTGAGATCACCTACCTGGAAGTTCCCAGACAGGATAAATCCTGGGTCCGTACACTCCGCCGCATTCCACTTCTGCGCGGTATTATCAGTCTGATTGATTCCAGCGCCAAAGGCTCCAAGCATCTTAACTATGCTGCAGATGCCTATTCCGAGGATCAGATGGACCCCGAAGAATATGCCCAGCAGAAACAAAAAGAAGAATCCAAAAGAAGTCTCAGCATGGTTCTGGGTGTAGCTGTAGTCGGTGTGTTGTCTCTGATCGTCGGCAAGCTGATCTTTACAATCGTACCCGCTATGCTCGAAGGTCTACTGTTCAAAAACCTGTTCCATAACCTGTTTTTGCATACTCTGCTAGAAGGGGTTATTAAAATCATACTGCTGTTGGTCTATCTATGGGGGATTTCCCAGACACCACTGATCAAGCGACTGTTCCAGTATCATGGAGCCGAACACAAAGTTATTACCGCTTTTGAGAATAAAGCTGAATTAACACCAGAAAGCGTACAAAGATTCAGCCGTCTGCATTACCGTTGCGGCAGCAGCTTTATTATTCTGACGGTCATTATCGGCGTCATTATTTATTCCTTGTTCCCCTGGGATGGACTTGCTGAACGAATCCTGCAGCGTATTATCTTGCTTCCTCTTGTTATTGGTGTATCCTTTGAATTTTTGAAGTTTACGAATAATTTGCGTGATATTCCAGTGCTTCGTTATCTCGGTTATCCGGGTCTTTGGCTGCAGCTGCTGACAACCAAAGAGCCTACGCTGGATCAGCTGGAAGTATCGATTGCTTCCTTTAACCGGATGCGTGAACTGGATGCGCAGCTGGCTCATGCGTCTGCATCATCTGCAGTTCCCGAAGTTTCTCCTGACCCTGTGAAAGGATGATAAAAATGAGAAGGTCACCTGCTCAATTGATTATTTTCGTCGTGATGATACTGCTGGCTGTGATTGGACTCGCTTCATCGATATATCGGATGATATTCATGCCTGCCACTTTTAACTGGGGCGGATTGATTGTAACAGTAGTTATTTTGGCAATTGCGTTTATGCTGCTTCGTTCTTCCAGAACTACTGTCGGTATGAGCAAACAGCCAAAAATAAAGCCTTCTGCACGTACAATGGCAAAACTCAAATCACAGCAAAGCCAGTATAAAACATCGAGTAAATCTGCTCCATTTGCCAAAAGCACTCCATCTCCATCCGGCAAACCCAAAAAGAATTATCCATTCCAGGTCATCCAGGGCAACAAAGGCAAAGATGATGAGGATGTACCGAAATTTCATTAATCAAACTTTTATACACTTGGAAATGATATTTGCACAGCATCTTTCTTACCAAAAACGCCCCCTGCTCATACGCAGGGGGCGTTTTTTAGTATTTATAATGATAATCTTGCGCTTATGACACGGATCGGTTGGTGAATATTGATTACTATTACAGACTCCAATAGGATTTAAGCTTGCTGACAATATCCAGTGGATTCTTTTTCAGGTCCTTGTAGCTGAAGAAGATACTGCCTTTGATATTACTGTATTTCTCATTATATTTCATTTGGTTAATGATCTCGTTGGATGTATTCCAGCCAATTTCCGGTGTGTTGATTTTGTAAATGGCTTGACCGATATACAGATCGACTCCCGTATTCTTGGTCTCATTGGCCCACCAGTCTACTACCTTATCATAATGAGCTGCCGGTAAAGAGAAGCTCCAGTATACTTGCGGAGCGATATAATCGATCCAGCCGTTTTTGATCCATGTGCGTGTATCAGCGTACATACTGTCATATGCAGTTACACCCGCCTTGGTATCGGAACCGGTAATATCATTGGATTTGTTACGCCATACGCCGAACGGGCTAATCCCGAAACGTACAGATGGCTTGGACGCATGAATGGATTTGCCCAGATCACGGACAAAACTGTTGATATTGTTGCGTCTCCATTCACTTTTGCTTGTAGAGTTGCCTTTGTAAGCAGTATAAGCTTTGTCATCGTTAAATTTCTTGGAAGACGTCTCGGATGATGGGTAGAAATAGTCATCCATATGGACACCATCTACATCATAGTTATTCACGACTTCCATTACGGTATCGATGATGGATTGACGGGCTGCAGGAATACCCGGATTGATATAATACTTGCCGTCAAAATAAATCACCCAGTCCGGATGTTGACGCACGACATGATTGGAAGCCAGTGTGGCTGTCTTGGAATCGGTCGTTGCCCGGAAAGGATTGAACCAGGCATGGATTTCCATACCGCGCTTATGCGCTTCGGATACCATATATTCCAGTGGATCATAACCAGGATTTTTGCCCTGGGTGCCGGTCAGGAACTTGGACCATGGCATCGTTGCCGATTGATACAATGCATCTCCCGAAGGACGTACCTGTACGAAAACCGCATTCATACCCATGGATTGCAGATCATCCAGCTGTTTGGAGAACTCCTGCTTTTGTTTGGCTGCGTTGGAGCTGCTTGGCCAGTCCAGATTAAACACGGTAGAGATCCACGCTCCGCGCAGCTCTTTGGATGCTGTTGTGCCGTTGCCTGTCGGTTTGGTAGACGGTGAAGCATTCAGTGTACTTCCTTTTCCATCAGCACTGCCTGTACTGGAACCTGAACCGCCTCCAGTTGTCAGCGTTACTGTCTGAGTAGACTGATTCCAGTTAACGCCAAGACCGAGCCCTTCACCGATAAAGCGCAGCGGCACCATTACACGGCCGCTCTTGATCTGCACCGATGTATCCAGTGCAACCGACTTGCTATTTACTGTAGCTGTAGGTTGTCCGGCTGTAAGAACCAGCTTGTCGTTATCATGAGTAATGGTAACTGTACTGCTTGGCTGATCCCATGCAATCTCGGCACCCATATTTTCACTGATCAGGCGCAGCGGTACCATAGTGACATTGGTATCACTGGTAATATACGGAGCAGCGTCTCCCTGAATAGCTTTGCCATCCAGTACGATTTTGATGTTGGTGTCGGCGGCGTACAATGTACTGCTCACCAATGGAAAGACAACGACAATAGCGAGAAATAATGATAAATACCGATAAATTTTCATCCATGTACCTCCAGTAAATCTTTTACCTGCTTGAATTGGCTTGGCTGTTGGCTTCTTTACGACTATTTTCATATTAGAGCTAAATCACTTGTAATCACTTCATTTAATTAGACCTGTTCATTCTTCAAAAGTTGCGGACAAAATAAAAGACATCTGCCAGATAATCGACAGATGTCTGCCCTATGAATCGCTAATTAGCTCATTTTGCAGTCTTTGCAGTTCGGCTACACGCTCCGGATCGCGACGGAAATATTCGACCAGTGTCTCGATCTGGGTGATCGAATCCCAGCTCAAATGATGCTCGATGCCTTCAACATCCTTATATATATAATCGGGATTCACACCGATAATACCCAGAAAATCTTCCAGCAACTGATGGCGGTCTACGAGACGCTTGCCCATCTTTTTCCCTTTGCTGGTCAGTACCAGTCCGCGGTATTTCTCATAAATCAGATATTCATCCTTATCCAGCTTCTGGATCATCTTCGTTACGGATGAAGGATGAACTTCCAGTCCCTCCGCAATGTCCGATACACGCGCATATCCCTTCTGATCAATCAGCTTGTAGATGCGCTCCAAATAATCTTCCATACTGGGCGTTGGCATCTTGCTCCCCCTTTGGCATACACTTTCTTATTTGTGATACGAGTGCCGTAGTATACGTATCAGGCACATAATTCATTCAATAATCATACATGGAATGTAGACAGCTTGGCAAGTTTTAACAGCGTTTTTCACCATAAAAAGAACCTTCAATGATGCCGCAAAGACCATGCATTGAAGGTTCTCCGGTTATGATGACAGCCGCCTCATACGCCTGCCGATTTTACTTTACAACTGCTCCATTAGGCATGCCGTCCGGCACTGTAGCCAGTGTCAGCTGATCTCCATGGGAAGCTGCCAGGATCATACCGCGTGATTCTTCACCGCGCAATTTGACCGGTTTGAGGTTGGTTACGCAAATCACTTTACGACCTACCAGCTCTTCCGGAGTGTAGAATTTGGCAATACCGGATACCACCTGGCGCTGCTCTGTACCCAGATCAAGCTGCAGTTTCAACAGTTTATCCGCTTTTTTTACCGGTTCAGCAGAAATGACCTGAGCTACACGCAGTTCCACTTTGGCAAAGTCATCAATACTGATTTCTGCCTTTTCTTCGATTGGCTCAGCAGCTGGTGCTGTGACGGTCTGCTGCTCTGTAGCTGCCTGATCGCTTGTATCGTCGGCTGCTTTGAGTACGCCGCCCATAGCTTCGACAATATATGCCACTTCTTCTTTGGCATCGAGTCTAGGGAATATCGGGTCGCCTTTGACTACACCGGTACCTGCAGGAATCTGTCCGTACGTACGGATGCTGTCCCACGTGTTCAGCTCTTCGGCAGTTGCGCCGATTTGTTCACTGATCTGCTTCGGTGCACGTGTCAGGAACGGCTGCAGCAGAACGGAAATAATCCGCAGGGACTCTGCCAGATGATACATCACCGAATCCAGCTGGGCACGATTAGCTTCATCTTTGGCCAGTACCCATGGCTGGGTTTCGTCGATGTATTTATTGGTACGGCTGATCAGCTGGCTGATCGCTGTCAGTGCTACAGAGAATTCCAGCTTCTCCATCGCCTGTTCGACTTTGTCGATTGTCTGTTGAACCGTATCTTCGAGCAGTCCGTCTACTTCGAGTACACGACCGGCATAAGCAGGAATCACGCTACCGCAGTATTTATCGATCATCGCAACCGAACGGTTAAGCAGGTTGCCCAGATCATTGGCCAGATCGGAATTGACACGATCTACAAAGCTCTCCGGTGTAAAGGTACCATCTGAACCAAAAGGCACTTCACGCAGCAGGTAATAACGCAGCGCATCCAGGCCGTAGCGATCAATCAGCGTTACCGGATCGACTACATTGCCTTTGGACTTGGACATTTTGCCGTCTTTCATCAGCAGCCAGCCGTGACCGAATACTTTTTTAGGCAGCGGGATATCCAGTGCCATCAGCATGATCGGCCAATATATGGTATGGAAACGCACGATCTCTTTGCCGACCAGGTGAATATCAGCCGGCCAGAACTTGTTGAACAGCTCCGGATTTTCTGTACCATAACCCAGCGCTGTAATGTAGTTGGACAATGCATCGATCCAGACGTAGACAACATGCTTCGGATCGTCTTTTACTTTGACACCCCAGTCAAAGGTCGTACGGGATACAGCCAGATCTTCCAGACCCGGTTTGATAAAGTTGTTGATCATTTCGTTCTTGCGGGACTCCGGCTGAATAAAGTCAGGATGATCCTGATAGTATTGCAGCAGACGATCCGCATATTTGCTCATACGGAAGAAATAGGATTCTTCTTTGACCAGTTCAACCGGATGACCACTATCCGGGCTTTTCCCGCCGATTACTTCGCCTTTGTCATTACGCACGACGTCGACCAGCTGGGTCTCGGTATAATAGGTTTCATCTGGAATACTATACCAGCCTTCGTATTCTCCTTTGTAAATGTCGCCCTGCTTTAGCAGACGATCAAAAATTTCCTGTACGACTTTTTTGTGGCGATCTTCGGTTGTACGGATAAAATCGTCATAGGAAATATCCAGCTTGCTCCACAGGCTTTTGATCCCTTCTACGATGCCATCGATAAATTGCTGCGGCGTCTGTCCTTTCTCTTCGGCTTTGCGCTCGATCTTCTGGCCGTGTTCATCGGTTCCGGTCAGATAACGCACCTCATACCCTCTCATACGCTTGTAACGAGCCATAGCATCACCGGCTACAGTTGTATAAGCGTGACCGATATGAAGCTTGTCACTTGGATAATAGATTGGTGTTGTAATATAGAACGTTTTGTTGTCAGACATTATTATTCCTCCTTGGTTAGAATCAACGAACACAGCAGTCGGTATAACGGTAGATAAGCCGGTACAATACAATATATTCGACAGGATGCTGAGGCTGAGCGCACAACAAAAAGCCCCCGTCCCTAATGGGACGAGAGCTTATACTCACGTGTTACCACCCAACTTCCCTGCTCATTTGCATTAGCAGGCTCAGCGGCCCTTGCAGGCCGGCCATTAACGCTGGCTCACGCTGCAGCCTTACGTATCACACCCTCAGCGAGTGTTATGCGCTCGACTCCAGTTCCTCCCGGACCATCTTCTACAGCGGCTCCCAGACCGGTTCACAGCTGCTCCGGCTCTCTGTACTGGGCCTAACCCGTATACTTATCCATTCACTGGAAACGTATATGTGACTTGTGTAATTGAATATACCTAATTATTTGGGAAGCTGTCAAGCATTACGACGGCTTTGCATGAGCCCAGGCTCTTCGGATGAAGAAGTGGCTGCATGACCCGATGCAGGATCTCTGCGCTCTTTGGCAGGTGGTACCGGATCGATACCTCCCGGATGAAACGGATGACATTTACCGATACGTATTGCTGCCATTAGACTGCCTTTGAACACTCCATGAACTTCAATCGCTTCCAGAGCATACTGGGAGCAGGTCGGATAGAATCGGCAGCTCGGTGGCTTGAGTGGAGAAATGAATTTGCGATAAATATGGATTGGCACCTGCACAGCTCGGCGGCTCCATTTCTGTGGCTTATTCACTGGCTTCTGCCTGCCGCATACTCGGTCTGATCAGCCGGTACACTGGTTTTCAGATGTAACGCCGGTCCTTCTTTGCCATCTCCGCCTTTGCTGGCAGTCGACTGTTCATCTGCCGGCAGATTGCCCAGCTGCATCCGGCAGTCTTTGCAATAACCAAATACTTCGAACTTATGGCGAATAACTTCAAATTGCTCGGGCATATCCGTCATATCCATCGGACAAAAGGCGATCGGGTACGTTTTCTCGCACTGCAAACAAATCATATGATGGTGATGATGATCCTGACTGCAGTGGCTCTTGAATTTGACACCATCTTCGAATACGATCTGCTCCAGTACGCCAAGTTCCTGCATGACCCGCAGATTACGGTACACGGTATCAAAGCTGAGTCCGCTGTATTTTTGCCCCATATATTCATAGACATCTTTGGCTGTCAGATAACCCGGCGCTTCCGCGAACAGTTTGGCCAACGTACGGCGTTGATCAGTAATCCGCAGTCCCTGTTTTGACATAATATTAATAATTTCCTCAGTAGACAGCATGAGTCGCTCCTCCTGTCATGGCTCTAGCTCATTTCTATTTTTAACCATTGTTTGTATTTTATTCGTAATAATAACTATTATACACCAAAAAAAGAATAATGCCGAGTTCTGCATACAATATTTTTGGTTCATCAGTCTGATTCTAAAGGTGATTCTGATTTAGCGCAACCCGGTATGAATAAATAAAAACCGGAGCTGCATGGCAGACTCCGGCTTCAATATTAGGCAGCTATGCAGCTGCATTTTCATTTCGGTTGGAACAACATGTAATCACTACTTCTTTGTATGGATTACTGCTTTTTGGCTGGCAGCTGATTAAACAGCAAGTTAACTGGCAAGTTACTGCCTGGTGCTGCTGTGAACCAGATCTCTACAGATTCTGTATCCAGTGCGCCGGTACGATAGATAACTACATTATCGTTAGCAGAAGTAGCTGCACCGTTATTTTTGATTGGTGTGCTAACCCCATTCACGAAAATGTAACCGGAGTAACGACCACCACGCGCATTAAAGGAAATCAGCGTATTTGGTGCTACCATATCCAGTTTGATTTTGTACAGTACACCAAAGTTACCCGCGTTGGATGCTTCGGTCATGGACATTGGATCTGTACCTGTCAGGTTTGGATCACTGTTGTTGTCGCCCAGTGGAATACGTACATTGGAATTACCGATCAGACCAGGTACATGCATAATGCGTGTTGCATTGTCATACGTACCACGGTTGTGGATACCGTCGCGATCCAGTTTAGGCAGAGTAGCCATGGAAGCGATCGGATCTGCATTTTCATCCACCATCATTACTGTATATTGAACAGTAGCATCACTCATCAGATCACCATATAGAGAGATAACATTATCTGGTTTGATCGTTGTTGCATTCAGTTGATTGAAAATGATCTGACTTTGTCCCGGTTGAACAACTACAGTCTGTGCATCTGTACCGGATTGCAGAGATTTGTAATAACGATCGATAGAAACTTTACCTGCTGCAGTAGCATAGACGTTAGGCCCACCAAAACCTACATCCTGAATATTCAGGGTTGCAGGTGTTGCATTGGTATTGGTTGCAATAACGTACATTTTAACGCGTTTGCCGGTTTCATTAACATGGTGAACCATAATACGTGTTGGCCCGCTTGCATTTTCCTGGTATACGATACCTTCGGATAATGTTCTTTCCGGGCTGTTACTGCGGATCAGGCGTACCGGCTCCGAAGTTACTTCAGAAGTCATTGTCTGCCATGTTGGGATCTCGGCACCATTGATATTGAAAGAATCACCAATAGGTGTGAACAGCGGATAGAACTGCTCTGCTGTATACAATGTGTCATTGGTAATATTGATTGTTTTGCTGTATGTGCCTGTCGCACCGTGCTTATCGGTTACAGTAAGTGTAATTGTCTGTGGTCCCGGTGTGAAGAATGCCAGTTCTTTATTAACCCATTGTGTTTTGTTTACATCAATAGCATTTTCATCATCTGTACTCATATCGGTATAGTTGATAACTTCACCCATACGGTAGGATTCACTGTTGGTTGTGAACATCGCTACCGGCGGCTGATTGGGAGGTAGTACATTGATTGTTACCGTATATGGATCGCTCCATTGTCCGGCAGAATCCATGATCTGGTACGTTACAACATGAGAACCGGCTTCAGCGAAAATATCTTCGCGTCCTGTCCAGCGTTCATCCGCAACCGGGCCACCATCAGGTGTTTTGGTTTTGGTTGTATACTGTACAGTCGTTTGCGTAGCATAGATAGCTGTAGGCGATACCGTAAAGGAAGCCGTAGGTTTTACCTGCAGATCCATGATCACCATTTTGCCCTGTACTGTATATGGAATATTCAGTGCAGCCGTGATGGAAGTCAGCGGTACCATGAATACACTTTTCTGTTGGTAAGAAGGGCCTTTCATCAGTGTACGTACACCATCTACTGTGTAATACTTACTGTCTGTTGTGAAACGCAGCTCTTTACCGTCTTTTTTCATAACGGTTTCTTTGGTCTTGGAATCATATGTAAGCGTCAGTCCAACACGCTCTACCAGTGCACGCACAGATACATAGGATACTCCATTTTTAACCGTCATCGGCTGGTTGGAATAATACAATTTACCATCACGGTAAATCTGATTGGAATTCATCATGAAGATCAATTTGTTAGGCCCTGCAGAGTATACATCTGTTACTACAGATGGCTGGCTTGTAGTAGGCGCAGCTGGTGTAGTAGGTGCAGTGGGCGTTGGTGTAGCGGGTACAGCTGGTGTAGTCGCTGGATCTGCAGGTGAAGTAGCCTCATCTGTAGTGCCGTCGTCTACTCCTGTCTGATCATCAGTCCCGGTAGTATCTGTAGTAGGATTGATGGATGGAACGGTATAGGTATTTGGGGCATTATCGTACACGTCCTGTACAATACCCGTGTCTGTATCGCCTTCTGCCGCAAATGCCTGACTGGCAGGGAATGCCGCAACGATTTGTGTAGAGGCGAGTACAGCCACTAGAAAACTCTTCTTGAATTTCATTATTCGACTCCTTCTTGTAGCAATCTACTGTAATTTAAATCTATAAAAATAGAATTCCCCCGAAATGACACATTATTAAGACGCAGCACTTTGTAAAAAGTTTCTCTGTTCTTGAGGAAAGCTTGCCGCTTTTTTCGCCATTCACATTTTAGACACAAATAGGCTGACAGCTACGACAAGTATTAGTCAAAATGGATGGGAATGTATATCCCCATCCAACTGTACTATTTATGATAAGCACGATGACTTGTTTATACTTCGGCAGGATAATATTCATTCAGGCTGACTGGCAGTTTGCCAGTGAAAGGCTGGTTTCCTGTTAAAACAGCTGCGAGTGCTTCGATGGTGTATTTACGATTTTCATAACAACAGATATACGTATCCACTTCGGGCAGGTGATTCATATCGTATGGATTGCGTACCGATATTACGATGACCGGAATATCGGGTAATGCTGCAAGTGCCGCAGTAAGTCGAGCTTGCCCTGCCGGAAGCTCACCGGCTGACGTATAGGTTGCCATCAGGATAAAGTCTACTGTCTGTGCACGATGCATCACCTGTTCAATCTGCGCATTTTCCAGTTCGGCATCTACAATCATCTCATCTGTCACTATATGGTATGCACGAAGTGCCTCAGCCAGACTTGTCTGATGACCAGCAGGTTCATCCACTTCGGTCTCCCGGGTCACCTGCGGCCAAATGACCAGCCCCTGCTGCTTGATTGACAGCGGCAGCTGTCCATTATCTTTGACAACGGTGATACTGCGTAAGGCAGCTTCACGAAGCACCTTTTCCGATTCAGAGGTATGCAGGCGAATTGCCTGGTCAGCATCTTTCCGAATAGGCTGATTCATTTCCCTTCTTGCCTTAAGTGATAAAATTCGCTGAACGGACTCATCAATGCGTTCTTCGGTCAGTCTCCCTTCGGCTACCGCTGCACGAACCGCTTCAATAGCAGCCACCTGATCGGTCAGTGTATGACTAATCAGCAGGAGATCGGCACCTGCCTGCAGGGATCGCACTGCTGCTTCAGCAATAGGAAAATGCTTGGCAATAGCATGCATTTCCAAACAGTCGGTAATAATCAGCCCCTGGAACCCCATCTGCTCACGTAGTAGTCCGGTCAATACTGACGGGGATAAAGTCGCTGGGATCTGTTCCAGTTCGAACGCCGGGAAGATAACATGAGCAGACATGATCAAATCTACTCCAGCTTCAATAGCACGCTGAAAAGGAAGCAGTTCTACACTCTCCAGCCTGCTCCTGTCATAAGGCACAGAAGCCAGCCCATAATGAGAGTCTGTATCGGTATCGCCATGTCCAGGAAAATGTTTGGCCGTTGCAGCAACCTGTTCTGCCTGCATAGCTGTAATAGCTGCCGCTCCATGCTCTGCGACTTTGTCTGGCTTTTCCGAATAAGATCGTACACCAATAACCGGATTACGGGGATTATTATTTACATCGATACAGGGAGCGAGATTGAGATTAATTCCCAGCATGCGAAGCTCACGCGCACTGATAGCAGCCACTTGCCCCGTCAGTTCCAGATCATCTGCTGCGCCAAGCGACATATTGCCCGGAATGAGACTAAGCTCTTCCCGATCGATTCGGCTGACCACGCCACCCTCCTGATCAATCGAAATGAATAAAGGAGGCAGCTCGCTAGAGGTAGCCATCTGCTGAAGGTCGGTAGATAACTGCATAATTTGCTGCGGTGTACCTATATTGCGGCGAAAATAGATTACTCCGCCTATAGCATACTGTTCAATTAATATTTTCACCTGTTCGTCCGGCACAATATCATGGAAACCACCTATAAATAACTGTCCGATTTTCTGATCAAGCGTCAGATCTGATAACTGAAACATATTCATGTATATCCTCCCTGTATCATGGACTGGTTATGCTCCTTCAGTATACGATCATGTTCTGAGGACAACAAGAAGCTCTCTTTATCCTGCTTGACCCCTATAATCATCATGTACTTCCATTGGATATAGACAAGAAAAAACCTCTCTATCCTAAAGGACAGAAAGGCTCTTTCCGGCACATGCCTGTTATGATTTTCATCCTGCATCCCCCCGAATGCATTCTGACCCAATCATTTACAATAAAACGTCCATATTGCAGCGGCATGTACAGCGCCTGTATCTTGTGCATATATCGGAGAATTACAAAGTTATACGCAGGTCGCCTGGCGGCGTCCTTGTTCGATCAGACGATAGGCACGTTCCACTTCTTCATCAGTCGGGGAAGGCACGCCATCCAGCGGATAGATGCGGCCCAGCGACTGCCATTTGTAAATGCCCATCTGGTGATAAGGAAGGATTTCGAATTTTTCTACACCTTTTAGGGTACCGATAAATTCGCCCAGCGCAATCAGATCTTCTTCAGCATCATGAATGCCGGGTACAAACACGTGGCGTATCCACATTTTGCGGTCATGATCCGATAACCACTGTGCCAGTTTCAACGTACGCTCATTGGATACTCCTGTCAGCTTTTTGTGCTTTTCATTATTGATATGCTTCAGATCCAGCATAACCAGATCGGTCACGTCCAACAATTCGTGAATCTTTTCCCCATCATTGTATCCGTTACTATCCAGGGTAGTATGCAGATTCCAGCGTTCTTTTACCGCTTTGAACAATGCTTTGACAAAAGGAGCCTGAAGAGTCGGTTCACCGCCCGATACGGTTAGTCCACCGCCAGAACTGCGGTAATAATTGAGGTAAGGTTCAATCTCAGCCAGCACTTCTTCCAGCTGCATTACCTTGCCTCCGTCCAGATTCCAGGTATCGGGATTATGACAATACTGGCATTGCATCAGACACCCCTGCATAAATAATACGAAACGAATACCTGGACCATCGACAGTACCGAATGTTTCCAGCGAGTGAACACGGCCTGTTACCATGATCATTCAGCCCCTTTCCTTATGGTGTGATTTGCCAAGCAGATTCAGGTAGGAATTAGCGAAGTTTCTAGAGTGACACCGCTTCGAGTAAATGGATTGCTCTTCTGCCGCTTGTTGTATCAGGATATCTGGAATGACTGCTGAAGCAGTCGATATCCTGGTACAAAGGCGGCGTCTGAGCAATTCCATTTACTCTCCGCTCTATGTCGGGAGAAACGCCAATTTCTAAAAGATTGCAGTTGGCAAGCATTGGTGCGGTAATTTGTTGATAAGTTGTTTGTTCTTTTTATTACATTTTGTCCTTTTTATTACATTGCATTGTGGAACGTACGGTTGATAACGTCCAGCTGTTGTTCACGTGTCAATTTGATAAAGTTAACAGCGTAACCCGATACGCGGATTGTCAGCTGTGGATAGTTTTCTGGATGATCCATAGCGTCGATCAGCTGTTCACGATCAAAGACGTTGACGTTCAGGTGATGCGCATCGCTGCCGAAGTATCCATCCAGCATGGCAACCAGGTTGGATTTGCGGATTTCTTCTTCTTTACCCAGTGCTTTTGGCACGATCGAGAAGGTATTGGAAATACCATCCAGGCTGTGTTCGTATGGCAGTTTGGCAACAGAGCTCAGAGATGCCAAGGCACCTTTTTTGTCACGTCCGTGCATTGGGTTGGCACCTGGTGCGAACGGCTCGCCTGCTTTACGTCCATCTGGTGTAGTACCTGTTTTCTTGCCGTATACAACGTTAGAAGTAATGGTCAGTACAGATTGAGTAGGTACAGCTTCACGATACGTTTTGTGCTGACGAATCATACCCATGAATGTTTCAACGAGTTCAACAGCAATCTGGTCAACACGATCATCATTGTTACCATAGCAAGGGAATTCGCCTTCGATTTCGAAATCTACTGCAATGCCCTGTTCGTTACGAATAGGTTTAACTTTGGCATATTTGATAGCACTCAGTGAATCGGCTGCTACTGACAGACCGGCAATACCGCAAGCCATGGTACGCAGGATATCACGATCGTGCAGTGCCATTTCGATACGTTCGTAGCTGTATTTGTCATGCATGTAGTGAATGATGTTCAGTGCATCCATGTACACTTTGGACAGCCACTGCATCATTGGTTTGTAGCGTGCGATCACTTCATCATAGTCCAGATATTCGGAAGTGATTGCCGGGAATTCAGGGCCTACTTGAGCGCCGGATTTCTCGTCTTTACCACCGTTGATTGCGTACAGCAGCGTTTTGGCCAGGTTGGCACGAGCGCCGAAGAACTGCATTTGTTTACCGATACGCATTGCGGATACGCAGCAAGCAATACCATAGTCATCGCCATAGATTGGACGCATCAGATCATCATTTTCATACTGGATGGAGCTGGTTTCGATCGATACTTTGGCACAATATTTTTTGAAGCCTTCTGGCAGTTTTTCGGACCAGAGAACAGTCAGGTTCGGTTCCGGTGCAGGTCCCAGATTGTAGAGGGTATGCAGGAAGCGGAAGCTGCTCTTCGTTACTCTTGTTGTACCATCAACTGCCATACCACCAATCGACTCGGTTACCCATGTTGGGTCACCACTGAACAGATCATTGTAATCCGGAGTACGCAGGAATTTGACGATACGCAGTTTCATTACGAAATGGTCAACCAGTTCCTGAGCGGTTTCTTCATTTAATGTGCCTTCTTGCAGATCACGCTGGATGTAAATATCCAGGAACGAAGATACGCGTCCAAGAGACATTGCCGCACCATTTTGTTCTTTGACAGCAGCGAGGTAACCGAAGTACAGCCATTGGAAAGCTTCTTTGGCATTTTGAGCTGGTTTGGAAATGTCCATACCGTGAGCTGCTGCCATTTGCTTCAGTTCATTCAGTGCACGGTACTGCTCGCTGATTTCTTCACGCAAGCGGATCGTTGCTTCATCCATGCCTTCGCCAATAGTTTGATCATGTTCTTGTTGTTTTTGTTTCATCAGGAAGTCTACACCGTACAATGCTACCCGGCGATAGTCACCAATGATACGACCGCGGCCATAAGCATCTGGCAGACCCGTTACGATACCCGATTTGCGGGCTGCACGAATCTCTGCAGTGTAAGCATCGAATACACCCTGGTTATGTGTTTTGCGAATATTGGTGAATGTATCGACAATGGATTGTGGAACTTCAAAGCCGTAAGCTTTACAAGCATCGATAACCATCCGAATACCACCGTAAGGTTGAATAGAACGTTTGAAAGGCTCATCTGTCTGTACACCGACGATTTGTTCTTTTTCTTTGTCCAAGTAACCAGGACCATGAGATGTGATCGAACCTGGTGTATTGACATCAACGTCCCATACGCCGCCTCTTTCACGTTCTTCTTTGGAGAGCTGGGATACGATTTTCCATAGATCATTTGTATTTTGAGTAGGTCCTGCCAGGAATGATTCATTTCCAAGGTAAGGATTGATATTCTCATCAATAAAGTTTTTAGTATCAACATGGTTGGTCCATTTCCCTTTGTTAAAACCTCTCCATGCATCCTGTTGTGACTGGTCCATTACATTTCTCTCGATTACCGACATTGATAATCCCTCCATAATTTGTGAATTTAATCACAAATGATATTGTAGCTGTACCTTGACTAAACATTGGACCGGCTACTGTGTGCTCCGGCTATGTCTTTATTATGACGGACAGACCCATTTGAGTATGTGACATATATCACAAAAAAAGAGACAAAATATGATTTTTATCACTTTCTGTCACTGGTACAGCATAATTTAAAATATATAACAGATTGGCACGCTGCAGCTGAAGTTCTAGATTACAGAACACCATTTTGTTGCCCACTCCAGCCAACCAGCAGTACAGCGGGTATTGAAATAGAGATACAGTTGTTGCAAGTTTAAAGTGTTCAAAATGATAATACATCACTTTGAAGAAAATTAGCGATAGAGTTATGGCTGCACCATTGCTTTGGAAGGAATACTTTACAGATTTGTCCTCTGCAGAAATATGGCTGGAACGCTTAATTTATGATAAGACGATTTGTTAAAATGATTATTCACTACTGATTCGCTATTCATACAGCACTAATTCACCACTCCAGAAAGGAACAAGAGCTGCTCCTCCTGTTAAGCCTGGAGATTCTGAAATGTTAGAGAAAAGGTGAATCTCCAGGCTTAAATGTCGTCACTGCTCTTATTTCCTTTCTTCCGTTCCGTGCTTATTGCATCATTAAAAGGTGCACGGTGCAACATCATTTTATTTTCATCATGCTAAATTTCCATCTATCACCCCCTCTCCGGTATGAATTAATTAGCACGAATGCATATACTGCTGCAAATGAATTCAGCTATTCATAAACTAGACTACTCGCAGCGAAGATAAGGGAATTCTCCTTCAAGCCGATATTTAAGAATGGATATGTACCGCTGCAAGCGGTGATTCAGACATATCCATTCTTAACCGGAGGCCGGAAGGAGAATCCCTTACCGGAGCGCTTGCTGCCTCCCCTTCCCATTAACCAGACCCATCCATACATTTATTTATAAGTTCAACATTAAAAGTTGCAGTTGCAGCCCAATGATATGCGACTAGACGAAATAATAAAAGAATTGCTCCCACCCTCTGCGTACAGCAGCTAAATGGAAGCAATCCCGATTATCAATAAACTACGTTATACAATTATATGCGGCTTGCTGCTATTTATAAGCAGCTTGCGTCGATCTATGGTCTTACTCAAATTTACCGTAGAAAGCGTTGCGGTATACATCAGCCAGTTCGGTCACCAGCGGCATTTTAGGATTGGCAGTTGTACATTGATCTTCAAATGCGCGATCAGCCAGGTAATCGACATGTGCTTCGAAGTCTTTGGCATCAAAGCCCAGTGCTTCGAACGATTCAGGGATACCCAGTTTGCGGTTCAGATCACGGATAGCGTTGATCAGGCTGGTTACACCTTCTTCGGTAGTACGTGCTGGCAGTCCCAGGATACGGGCAATTTCAGCGTAACGTTCGTCAGCGATGAAGTGCGAGTATTTAGGGAACGATGCGAATTTGGTTGGTTTTTTCGCATTGTAGCGAATAACATGCGGCATCAGGATCGCGTTGGTACGTCCGTGTGCAGTATGATATTGTCCGCCCCATTTGTGCGCCAAGCTGTGGTTAATACCCAGGAAGGCATTTGCAAAGGCCATACCAGCTATCGTCGAAGCATTATGCATTTTCTCACGAGCCAGTTTGTCGCCTTGCAGTGCGGATTGCTCCAGGTATTGGAATACCAGTTGGATCGCTTTGATCGCCAGACCATCAGTGTAATCGTTAGCCATGTTCGATACATACGCTTCAATCGCATGAGTCAGTACGTCCATACCGGTATCTGCTACAGCTACACGTGGCAGGGAGTAGACGAACTCAGGGTCTACAATCGCTACGTCTGGAGTCAGTTCATAGTCTGCCAGAGGATATTTGGTGTTACCTTTTTCTTTGTCTGTAATAACCGCGAACGATGTTACTTCCGAACCTGTACCCGAAGTGGTAGGGATAGCAACAAATTGCGCTTTTTGTCCCAGATGTGGATATTTGTAGATCCGTTTGCGGATATCCATGAATTTTTGTTTCAGGTTATCGAATTCTACATCAGGGTATTCATAGAACAGCCACATGCCTTTGGCAGCATCCATTGGTGATCCGCCGCCCAGTGCGATAATGCAGTCAGGCTGGAAGCGTTCCATCATTTGGCGACCGCGTTCTACTGTAGTCGTCGATGGATCCGGCTCTACATCGGAGAACACTTCGATCGCTACTGGTGTCTGACGTTGACGCAGATAGTGCTCTACTTTTTCTACATATCCCAGTTGTACCATCATTGGGTCAGTAACGATGATAACACGGCTGATGTTTGGCATTTTAGCCAGATATTGAGTCGAACCTTTTTCAAAGTATACTTTGGAAGGAATCTTGAACCATTGCATATTCACGGTACGACGCGCCACCCTTTTCACGTTAATCAGATTGACTGCTGTTACATTAGAAGATGTCGAGTTACGTCCATACGATCCGCAGCCCAATGTCAGGGAAGGCAGGTTCGTATTGTAAATGTCGCCAATAGCGCCATGTGTCGAAGGAGAATTCACGATGATACGTCCGGTTTGCAGACGATCTGCGAATTTCTGGATGACTTCATCATTGTTGGAATGGATCGCCGAAGAGTGACCCATACCGCCGAATTCAACAACCTGTGCAGCACGCTCGATACCTTGCTCTGCATTTTTTACTTTATAACAAGCCAGTACAGGACTTAATTTTTCAGCGGACAATGGATATTTGGTGCCTACGCCTTCCAGTTCGGCAACCAGGATTTTGGTTCCTGGCGGAACAGTGATACCGCTCATTTCAGCGATTTTGGTTGCTGGTTGACCGACGATTGCCGGGTTGACTGCACATTTCTCTACATTCATAGCACCTGCAGTCAGTTTGCCAACTTCTTCTTTATTAAGGAAATAGCAGCCATTGTCGATCATCAGTTTTTTCACTTGCTCGAATACGGGCTCTTCGATGATAACAGCTTGTTCGGATGCACAGATCATACCATTATCAAACGATTTGGACAGGATCAGGTCGGTTACAGCCTGTTTGAGATCCGCACTTTTCTCGATAAAGGCAGGTACGTTACCAGGACCTACGCCCAGTGCCGGTTTACCGCAGCTGTAAGCTGCTTTGACCATTGCGCCACCGCCAGTAGCCAGAATCAATGCTACATCAGGATGATTCATCAATGCATTCGTTTTATCCATGGAAGGATTATCGATCCACTGGATACAATCTGCAGGAGCACCATGTTTGACAGCTGCTTCGAGCAGGATTCTTGCAGCTTCTTTACTGCATTGTTGTGCAGATGGGTGGAAACCGAAGATAATTGGGTTACGTGTCTTGATAGCGATCAACGCTTTGAACATTGTAGTTGATGTCGGGTTGGTTACCGGAGTGATCCCCATGATTGTGCCAACCGGTTCAGCGATTTTCTGGAAGTTGTCGTATGCATTGTCTTCAATGATACCAACTGTTTTTTCGTTTTTGATGCTGTGATATATATATTCAGTCGCAAAGATGTTTTTGGTGATTTTGTCTTCATATACCCCTCTGCCTGTTTCTTCAACAGCCAGCTTGGCGAGATACATGTGCTTGTCCAGTCCGGCAAGTGCCATGGCCTGTACAACTTCATCAATTTGTTCCTGATTCATTTTCATAAATGCGGCTTGTGCTTTGTTTGCTTTGTCGATCATTTTTTGAATTTCTTCCTGTGCAGTAACTTCTACGGTGCGAGTGGCATCATTTTTAACAGCCATTTCTCTCATCCTCCTCAGAATGTGTGGTGCTTTCTGTCTACGCACTGATCATAGCATAGAGATATAAATCATAATGTGATTTTTTTCACAATCAATTTTTATTTTTAAAAACTTAATCATCTTCTTTTTTCTTTTTGCATTTTGAACTAACTCGCGTTATAATATAAGTGAAAATAATCACAAAGTTTAAATTTAAAAACGATGATGACCATACTATTAGAAGCATTAATTTAAAGGAATATAAATTCAATTTAATTTAGTAAATTTTTCCTTAAAACATGATGCAATCCGATTATTTTCGCGTATAATTGGGAGATGAAGGGGAGGACGAACATGAATAAATTTGCAGAGATCATGAACAATAACGTCGAAGGAAATACATCGTGTTTTTCGGAGATGAATATGGAGCGTATGCTGGCCTATGCGACAGAGCGCAGCATTCCTTCGGGGTCGCATCTATTCTGGGAAGGCGATCTGTCCGACAAGCTCTACTTTATCAAAAGTGGTCGCGTCAAACTAACCAAATCAACCGATGAAGGTAAAGAACTTATCCTATATATGTATCAGTCTGGTGACATGATCGGACAGGCTGATCCGTTCTCCGGTACACGACTCGGATTTACGGCAGAGACTCTCGAAGACACAGAAGTTGCGGTTATCGAGCACAAAGACCTGGAGATGATTATCTGCCAGCACTGTGACTTTGCTATCGACTTTATGAAATGGATGGGTACGCATCATCGCCTTACCCAGACCAAAGTACGTGACCTTATGCTCTATGGCAAACCAGGGGCACTCTGCTCGACGCTGATTCGTCTCAGCAATACGTACGGTGAAGATTATAATGAAGATGGATCGATCCTGATTAACAAAAAAATCACCCATACGGATCTATCCAATATGATCGGTGCTACGCGTGAAAGTGTTAACCGTATGCTTAGTGATCTGCGCAAAAAAGACGTGATTGAATATGAGCATGGCATGATCATTATTCATGATATGGAAGCTCTGCAGGAAGTATGTCACTGTGAACTCTGCCCACGAGAAATCTGCCGGATCTGATTACGCCGACTTCTCTCCCCGGCGTTGACCAATTGCGCGAATAACTATATAACAAGGTACATGCAAAAAAGCTTTCCGCTGATAAATACCAAGCGGAAAGCTTTTTAATTGAGACAGCGTCTGCCGGCCCGGATGGAGGTGTAAAGTATTAATCCACCCACTGCTCTGCCCAATTCTGGATTTGTTCCATAACGGGTTGAAGCGCCCGACCTTTGTCAGTCAGTTCATACTCAATTCGTACCGGTGTCTCCGGATATACCTGGCGAGTCAAAATACCGCTTCCCTCCAGATCCTTCATTCGCTCCGAAAGCATTTTATCGCTCATCATCGGAATAAGATTCGAGATATCCTTAAAACGTTTTGGTCCGCTCATCAGAGACTGAATAATCAGACCATTCCATCTTTTTCCTAGAAAAGAAAAAGCGGTCTCAAAGCGAGGGCATAATCCCAATTGATGCTGTTCCATGTCTTTTCACCTCTTCATCCGTCCATAGCACAATAATGGGTTGTCGTAAGCTTTGTATATATATAAATTCGATGTAAGCTTACAATTAGTTAGCATATATATTTTAACACATTTTACCTAATAAGAAAACGAAAACATTATGATCATCACTGATGTTCAGCTATCTGCGATTTTTGACTAATCAGTTCGCGTAGCTGCTTGAGATCACCGTCAATAACATCGGTCAATGATCTATTATACAGCACAGCCGCCGGATGATACATAGGAAAAATACAATATTCTTGTTCGGACCAAAAATATCCTTTTTCGGGATAATCTCTTTCCACTTGCTGAATCTTGCTGTAAATCGGCTGTCCATGTACAGCAGTAATGGTATATCCATCTCCCAGCAGCCGCTGCAGACCAATATTTCCCAGTGTGATCAGAATCTCCGGCTGTACAATAGTAATTTCCTGATCAAGAATTGGAGCAAAGGCCAGTACTTCTGCCCGGGTCGGTGTTCGATTGGAACGGCTGAGACGATCCGGATTTCCTTTGACGGGTTTATCCTTATACGGACGGCTGCGTACCGAACTGGTAATGTACAAATCGTCTCTTGTAATTTCCAGTGCATCGAGATAACCATCCAGCACCTTGCCCGCCTGACCGGAAAAAGGTCTTCCATTCTGCACTTCTGTCGCTCCCGGTGCTTCTCCTACCATCATCAATCTGCCGGGCCATTTACCAAATCCGGTCAGGAATCCTTCCAATCTCAGATCTTTGACTCTCTCCAGGCAGGCATGAACCAGTTCCGGAGATAGCGGTGCAGGTCCGATATGCGTGTCTGACTCATTGTGGTTTAACATATCCACACCCCATTTACCGGATAATTTGTATAATATTTCACTTTACAAAAAAATCTTTTTCGTTGAACATCGCGTCTAACAAGTTAAAGGCTAATTTGTATACATATTTTATTTACCCAATTTTTTGCAATCTGCTTACGCAAAAAGTACGCCCGCTATTCTTCTGCGGACGTACTCTGTGTTATTGCTATGGTTTGAATTTCAACATACAAGCAAGGCTTACCGGCAATCGTGTACAATGGGATACAATCAACAAGGTTGCTGTAGTATGATTAAATCTCTTCGGTTGACCGAAGAACGTATTCAGCCTGTCTATTATGCTAAAAATGCTCTGGCTGGATAGTTATAAAATACTATACCAGTACTTTACCACCGATCGTACGTTTTGGCTCAGTCCGTCCAAATGCAGGACGGGCATTTTCTGCTGGTTGTGCCCAGCGTACTGCATTGGAGATGATATGCATGATATCCTGGTTGTAGTACGTAGGATACGTCTCATGACCTGGGCGGAAGTAGAAGATTTTACCATGACCACGACGGTAGGTACAACCGCTGCGGAATACTTCGCCACCTTCAAAGTTACTCAGGTATACCAGCTCATCCGGAGCCGGTACATCGAAGAACTCGCCGTACATTTCCTCTTTATCCAGTGTGATCGATGGATTGACACCCTGCGAGATCGGATGATTCGGGTTAACACACCACAGAATTTCCTGTTCGTCTGCGACACGCCATTTCAGATCGCAGCTGGTACCCATCAATTGCTTGAACGGTTTGGAGAAGTGTCCGGAGTGCAGCACGATCAATCCCATGCCTTCCTGAACACGTCTTACAACGGCTTCAGCAATATCATCATCAACGAGGTCGTGTGCAGTGTGTCCCCACCACAGCATAACATCGGTAGAGTTCAGAACGGATTCTGTCAGACCATGCTCATCCTGATCCAGTGTTGCTGTGCGGCAGGCGAACCCTTCTTTGGTCAATCCGTCTGCAAGTACTTTGTGAATTCCATCCGGGTATACAGCTTTGACGTCGTCGCGGATTTGCTCATGTACAAACTCATTCCAGACTGTTACGTTAATCATACTATTATTGCCTCCCTGTTGTTAGACCCACCACATCTCGCCAAGTTCTTCTTCGATCATCACCTGCTGCAAGTTATGGACGGCTTTAGTGAAACCCTCATTTACGGACATCAGTCCGTCTTCATGCTCTATACTAACGACGTAGTCATATCCAACTAATCTTAATGCACTGACGATATCAGCCCACGTTTTTACATCGTGGCCATAACCTACGGTGCGGAATTGCCATGCACGATCTTGCATCTCAGCGTAGGAGTGCATGTCCGTTACACCGTTCATATTCATATTATCGGTATCTGTAAGCGTATCTTTAGCATGAAAGTGATGAATTGCGCCATTTTTCCCCAAAATTTTTATTGCGGCTACCGGATCGATGCCTTGCCACCACATATGACTCGGATCAAGGTTGGCTCCAATCACTTCACCAGCTGCTTCACGTAGACGCAGCAGCGTACCTGGTGTATGAACGGAGAATCCACCATGCAGTTCCAGACCGACTTTGACGTTGTGCTGTTCAGCGAACTTGCCTGTCTCTGTCCAGTAAGGAATAATTTTCTCGTTCCACTGCCAATCCAGCAGTTCACGGTAATCATTCGGCCATGGTGCTACAGGCCAGTTGGGATATTTGGCATCATCACTCTCACCCGGACATCCGGAAAATGTATTAACGACCGGTACTTCCAGCTTCTCGGCCAGTTGTACGGATTTGATGAAAGAATCATGTGCTTCTTTGGCAATCGCTTTTTGCGGATGAAGCGGATTATCATGACAGCTCAGTGCGCTAATGATCAGACCGCGCGAATCAATCGCCTGTTTGAATGCTTTGAGCTTGCCATTATCAGCCAGCAGCTCATCGGTGTTGCAGTGTACGTTACCCGGATTACCACCGGTACCGATCTCGACTGCCTTGACACCTTTTGCAGCTACATAGTCCAGCGCCTCCTCGAAGCCCATATTGTTAAGCAATACCATAAATACGCCTAATTTCATTCGTTCATCCTCCTGGTTCAACTGTTTTTAGTGGTAAGGTGAATATAATGCAATATTTGCTGCCGCGAAGATTCTATATCTATTAATACGTAAAGTAAAGGTGAAAAGTTTGCTTTTTGGCGAATTTTTTAAATAAAATTTACCCTAAATGGCTAGAGAATCCATATTTCCTGCTATATTCAGGATTCCAGATAAACGGCTTTGCCCGTACGAGCCGATTCATAGATCGCTTCGAGAATCTGTGTCACGACCAGAGCCTGTTCCGGTTTTACCAGAGGCTCCTTGTCTTCTACAATAGCTTCCAGCCACATTCTCGCTTCACGGTCTGATTCGTTTTCGGAACCCCCGGAATAGAAAGCTACTCCGCCGGAGCCCATATCAATTTTGCTGTCATACAGCCGGCTATTTTTCTCGCCGTTGATATGTAGTCCATCTGTCATATCGGCTCCGCCCTCCGTACCACACAGTATGCTCTGTGCTTCGGCGAACTTGCGCAGATTGATTGCCCAACTGGATTCCAGAGAAATAACCGCTCCATTTTCCATAGTAATAAATCCAAAAGCCGAATCTTCTACTTTGAACTGCTCGGGGTCCCATGGACCAAAAGCATTGGCAGCGTTTTGACGGGAACCCAGCTTATGGAATGTTGATCCCATTACACTTTTGGGTTTGTAGTTATCCATCAGCCACAGTGTCATATCCAGTGCGTGAGTACCGATATCGATGAGTGGTCCTCCGCCTTGTTTTTCCTCATCAAGGAATACTCCCCATGTAGGAACTGCACGGCGGCGAAGTGCAAGTGCTTTACCATAATACACATCGCCCAGATCACCTTGCTCGACCATTTGTTTGAGATAAAGAGTATCATCACGGAAACGATTCTGATAAGCGATGGACAATTTCTTGCCTGTACGCTCTGCGGCTTCTATCATGGTGCGAGCTTCAGCCGTTGACTTGGCCATCGGTTTCTCGCACATCACATGCTTGCCGGCTTCGAGTGCATCTACTGTAATCACCGCATGAGAATCATTGGGTGTGCAGACATGAATAACATCGATACTCTCATCTTCCAAAAGCTGCTTGTAATCAGTATATACTTTGGCATTTTCGCTACCGTACTGCTCGGCTGCTTCCGAAGCACGTTCTTCCACAATGTCACAGAAGGCAACAATTCTAGCCAGTGGCTGCTTGGACAGGCTCGGCAGATGCTTGTTCTGGGCAATCCCTCCGCAGCCGATAATACCAATATTGAGTGCACGATCAGACATTCACGACGCCTCCCTTGGCGCCATAGCTTTTCACCCAGTTCATGCTTTGTTCAATACTTTGCATAGGTGCCTGCAGGCTGTTATCCTGCTCCACTACGATCCATTCTGCTCCTGCTTTATCTGCTGCATCTCCAATACGTGCTACAGGCGCTTCGCCTTCACCCAGTTCCATCATTTGGATACCATCATCGGTACGCTTGAAGTCTTTCCAGTGCACGATCGGCAGTCTACCCGCATATTTATTAATATATTCAACCGCGTCATGACCGCTGTATTCTACCCATGCACTGTCCAGCTCTACCTGAATCAGGTCGGCAGGAATCTCTTCGTACATGGCATCAAGTACGGTACGTCCGCCAATTTTTTCAGTAAATTCAAAATCATGATTGTGATACAGCAATACCACATCATTTTTATTGCAAATTTCACCCAGTTTACGCAGATTTTCGAAAATCTCCGGCCAGTTGCTACGCTGCTCCTCTGCCAGATAAGGAACAATAATATAACGATTGCCGATAGCTTTGTTAAAATCAATCAGGGACTGTGCATCTTCCAGCAAATCCACGTACGGCGTATGCGCACCTACGACTTCCAGATTGTGTTTGTCCAGCAGCGCTTTGACCTGTTCTGCTGTTCTGCCATAGTATCCAGCAAATTCTACACCCTGATAGCCCAGAGCAGCTACTTTCTCAATAGTTCCTTCAAAATCGCGTTCCAGATCTTCGCGTACTGTGTATAATTGCAATCCGACTTTTAACATAGCTTCAATCACTCCTGTAGGGTAGTTTGTACTCATAAATTACAGCTAATGATGTGATATCTGGTTGTCGTTATAAATCGTATTCGTAACCTTCAAGCCTGGTGATCAATGAATGTGCAGCAGTAACTTACTGATCGCTGCTGCCCTGACGATAACCTGCACGACTCTGAATGATTACATGTTTGCCTTCAAGAGAAGAACGCTGGAAGGCATGCATCACTTCAAGTACATGATAGGCCAGTTCACCGCTCGCACGATGCGGACGATTCTCTTGAATCGCCTGTACCATCTCATTAACCCCTTTACCACGATCATTATTGACCGGTTCAAATACCGGCGGCAACGTTTCGTATTCGTCCGAAGCTGCTCGTCTCAGACGAACATCTCCATCAAAAAAGTTGGGATCCGGAATATCCAGTGTTCCCGCGGTACCATAAATCTCCATACGCGGCAGCTGCGAGCCTCCTGGAATATCAAAACTTGTTACCATCGTAGCAATTGCACCATTTTCAAAATCAACGGTTCCTGCCAGATGTGTTGGCGTCTGTACACGAATCGGTGTACCCGCTTTTGGCCCGCTGTGTACGACACGATCCGGCATCTGAATTCCCGCAGAAGAGCTAACTCTTGTCATTGAACCAAGCAGGCTTGCGAGCGCTGTCAAATAATAAGGTCCCATGTCGAACATCGGTCCGCCACCCTGGGCGTAAAAGAATTCCGGGTCCGGGTGCCATGATTCCGGGCCTGCTCCCATCATAAAGGCAGAAGCTGCAATCGGACGTCCGATCAGACCACTTTCAATTGCATGACGTGCAGTCTCAATACCGGCTCCAAGAAAAGTATCCGGTGCACTGCCCACCCGCTTGCCTGCTTCCTTGGCTTTCTCCAGTGTACGCCGCCCATCGTCAAGCGATACAGCGAATGGTTTCTCGGCATATACATGCTTGCCTGCAGCCAGCGCTGCCTGATTTACACTCGCATGTGCTGCAGGAATGGTCAGGTTAATAATCAATTCGATATCTTCCTGCTGCATCAATTCTTCTGGAGTGAAGACGTTTACAATACCAAACTCTTCAGCCCGCTCTTTGGCTTTTTCAATCACCATGTCAGCGCATGCCACAATTTCGACAACCGGACTGGATTTGAGATTTTTGAAATAAATAGCACTTATGTTACCGCATCCGACTAATCCGGCTTTCATTCGCTTCACAGGTAATCCTCCTCTGTTTTGCGCAATGTATGATAAACCCTTATGTATACTTGGACTTATCCATACCATTGTCCGTTTGTGTATCACATCGAAAAGATGGTGTTTTTAAGCTCGTTACCATAGTATTACTAAACGGCATCAATTAAAATGAATAATATGATCGAAACATGAACTATTTGGTCAAAATTTAAATTTGTTGCTGAAATGAGGATCATTTAATGGATGGACATGGAAAAGAATGTAAAGTATTCACAGCCGGATATTCCTTTCACCGGAAACCTTTTCATATGCACGAGCCTCAGGGAATACAGAACTATCTGTTTCGCTTTCAAACCGAAGGCAGCTGCCAACTGCGTCAAAATGGTCAACTGATAAATGTAGAAGTAGGCGATCTTCATATCTATGCTCCAGATCAGCCTTATGAACTGCGAATTGATTACACACCCGCTTCTACAGGCAAATCAATTGTAGAAAGTGGCGATTACCATATCTTTTTCGGCGGAGAATGGGCAGATGAATGGTGGCAGCAGCGCAAGCGTCCTGCACGAGTCAAGATTCCGCTGACGGATAATATTATGGATCTGATGCGCCAGATTTCTATGGAGAAACGACGGATGGACAATCCGTATCCCGAGATTCTCTCTCATTATATGAAAATTCTCTGCATGTCTGTAGACCGCTATTTATCAGAGCAACCTACTGGCGGACCCAAAACTTATCTGGCATATCAGATCAAAAATTACATTGAAGAAAATGCCTCGTCTACCTTTAAATTAGAGGATATTGCGCTGCATATTGGTATCAGTGTGTCGAGAGCCGTCCATCTGTTCAAAGAAGCTTTTGATACGACGATCATGCAGTACGCGCTGGAAGTCAGGCTAAATATGGCTCAGGAGCGCATCATGTTTAGCCCTATGCCACTCGAAGAAGTAGCAGAATCGTCAGGATTCGCCAACTATACTTATTTTCACCGTGTATTCCGTTCCAAATTTGGAATGTCACCCAAGGAATTCCGCATTTCCAAACGGGAGCACATTACGTAAACATACACATGAATCCCCCTATATGCTTATTAAATTAAAAAAAGGGCTGCCAGCTGCAGCCCCTCTTTATTATATAGATGACATCTATGCTATCCGATATCAAAACGTATAGTTTTTTAACTTAGTTCTTTTTGGCAGCATGCAATTCGGTCAGTTCATTAATAATACTACGGCTGATCAGTTTGCCTTTGAAATAGACCAGATCTTCAGTTTCTCCTGTAAAAATGCAGGAAGGCTCGTATTTTCTTAAAATAATACGGTCACTATCTACAAAAATCTCCAATCCATCTTTTACATCAATATTCATAATACGACGCAATTCGATCGGAATAACCACTCTTCCCAATTCATCCACTTTTCTTACAATACCGGTAGCTTTCATCATCTTGTTTCTCCTCCAATATCAACATTCTACATTTATCTACATTTTTTTATTCGTAATATTTATCATTAAACCACATCCCTAATCGGTTGCCAAGTTGTTATTCGCAATTATATATAATTTTTTAAATAATAAATTTTTAAATAAATTAGTATGGATATCCAATCATGATAAAAGCATAATGTATAAAGCTTGAATTTATGTATTTTCGAAATTTGTGTTTATTTATGTCTTCTGTATTCAGTGGATATACAAAAAATCCCGGCAGCCATGTTCACGATGTGAATCGACTCGCCGGGTTATTCTGATTGTATGAATATTTATTATACAGCTATCAAGAATACGCATGTTGCATGATTTTTTGTCAAAACGAAATCGTATCATCTTCAATTAACAAAAGCTGCTATATAACAGTGTTAATAAAACATCTACTCTTCGTTTTGTCTTCTGCGGGCAGCTTCCTGATCTTCGAGTGCCTCGCTAATCACAAAAGCCAAATCCTCATTGCCGTATACAGATAACACACCAAATAGGGTGTCATTTGGAATATCGCCTGCTTCTTCTTTGGGTACGGTCAGCCGAATCCCCTGTTCCAGACGCGGATTATCCACTTGATCCGGATACGCGCGCTGGTACAGATCTTTGGCATCAAATCCATTATTTACACACCACTGGGTGAATACAAGAATCATCATGTCTTCATCCTGACGATAACTCTCCAGCACCTGCTCTTCACGCTTCTTCATTTGCTCTTCCCGCGTCATAAATTCATAATCATCCATTGAAGTACCTCCTTTACTTAATAATGTTGTAGATAATATTTATTCAGCTTATCCAGTCTATCCTAACTTGAATATTATAATCCGGCTGTCAACTGCTGAGCCAGCATATGTGTCTTCAGTACCTGATCCGCCCGAATACTGCAATCTCCGGGAGTCTGAAGATGATTCAGGAAATGGTCTACTACACCTGCAAAACCACGCCGCTGCAAAATGGTATCCCAACTCCCAAAACTACCGGACTGCGGCAATTGACCTTTTTCATATAGATAAAGGCTCTCCATATTGATTACTTCTGCCGAACGTCCACTGCCATGCAGCGATAATTTCTCCAAATCGGTTCCGGCGCTGCGTGCCATGCTGTAACTTGCATAACGCTGAGCGCCGAGAGAGAGCATACCGGATGCATGCAGCATTGCGCCATTTCCCTGCTGATTTAGCTGATTCGACAGCAACTCATAATCATCGTTACCCAGCCACAGCAGCAGATCCAGCATATGAATCAGATCATCATATACTGTCTCGCGTGCAGAAGAGTTCTGCATGGAGGTACGATGTTTGACAGATTCACAGAGTTCCCAGCCCCCTGCTGCCTCAAGCCAGGATCGTGCTTGGGTATACAGTGGAGCAAACCTGCGATTGAAGCCGACTGCCAGCAGCAATCCACGTTCCTCTGCTAATGCGGCCATTCGGCGTGATTCTTCCATTGAATAAGACAAAGGCTTGTCTACATAGACCGGCAGTCCCTGCTCCAGACATTTGGTAACGATATCATAATGCGTTGGTGTCGGGCTATGTACGAATACTGCATCTACATCCCAATCTGCAATATCTTCTGAGCGAATACTTCCTTTTGCCAGACGATAGGTCTGCATGGTCTGATGCACGGTAGCTTCCGAGCGACTGACCACACCGACCAGTTCTACCTGCGGATGACTGGATAATAGCGGGAGATATACTTTTTGCGCAATTCCACCGATTCCGATCAGAGCCACTCGTTGACGATGTTCTACTTGGCTTTCACTTATCATTAGGGTACATTCTCCTTCTATCTGAAATGAGGTATCCATATTAACGTGTATACTGCCGAGTCTTCTCTTCTATATAAACATAAGATGCAGGAAGCGTGCCAGTCTCTGCTGTTTAAGTTCATTCCTATTTTTGATATACAAATAGTACACAAATAAAATCGCGCAGCAAAAAGCCGCTGAATAAAGACAGGATCTTTTCTGATCTATGTGCCAATACTGGATGGTACAGTACTCGAAGGCAATAAATCATCAAAATCAGTATCATTCAATCAGCGACTTGTTTAACCAACTCTTTATTGTAAATTATAATGAGATCAAAACCGTAAACGCTACTTACAAAGTAATTTCTTTGGCTGCTTTGGCATCGGCATTTTTTTTCTTAACTTTAAGCCCGATCAGAACAACCAGAACAATAACAATCAGTTCAAATCCGTATTTGATAAAGCCATTTTCAAAATATGCCTTGATCAGCGGTTCTTCGATAATCATTTTGGCTGCCGTCCAGGCCAGAATAGCAGATCCGAGCGCAATGATCCATGGAAAACGCTCAATCAGCTTGAGGATCAACGTACTGCACCAGACCATAATCGGAATAGAGATCGCCAAACCTACAACTACCAGTGGGAAGTCGCCATGTGCTGCACCGGCAACTGCCAATACATTATCCAGTCCCATCATAGCATCTGCGATAATAATAGTACGGATTGCCGCCCACATCTGGCTGCTCGCCGAGATATTATCTTCTTCTTTCTCCTCGACCAGCAGTTTGTAGGCGATGTACACCAATGCGAGCCCACCAATCAGACGTAGACCGGTAATATTCAGCAAATACACAACCAGCAAGGTGGCAATTGCCCGAATAACAAACGCGCCGACCGTTCCCCAGATAATTACCTTTTTCTGATTTTCCTTGGGAATATTACGAGCAGCCATCCCGATAACAATTGCATTGTCACC
Organism: Paenibacillus dauci; assembly: GCF_000971985.1. Taxonomy (GTDB): domain Bacteria; phylum Bacillota; class Bacilli; order Paenibacillales; family Paenibacillaceae; genus Saccharibacillus; species Saccharibacillus dauci. The sequence continues at coordinate 951,462 of NZ_LAQQ01000001.1, forward strand.
AGCGAGTACAAGGTCAATCATAATAATCGACGCCAGGGCTATCCAGAACTCCACTGTAAATAACTCCATACATTCAATCCCCTTTTGCTTTCGGCTTCAGCCGGAATTAAAGTCTTAAGGCAGATTCCAGACATCAAAAAACGCCACCACCGTAATTGGGTGATGGCGATGCAAGCATCAAAAAAGACCTCACCCAATTACATAATTAGGCAAAGGTCTCGCTAACAGCGTTATAATCTGCTGCCAATAAAGCCGGGGACTTAATCCCGTAATGACGGCTTTATCGTAGGAAGCTACTCCCCTTTGGAAACTATCTCAGAACAATAACATGATTATACAACAATGTCATCATATTGGCTATAACGATATTGAATATATATGTTCTACCATATTATTAATTTTGATCATTTTGATTTAAAGTAAGTGATTTTTGGTTTTATTATAGTAAATGGTTTATAATTATAATTGTATAAAATTTTATTGAACCATTCACAAATTAAATTTTATACGTCAAACCATCTTATTTTTACCTATCTCTCAAGAATGGAGTGAATCATATAATGAGTGAATCCCAATACGAAAAAGCAACTTTTGCAGGTGGATGTTTCTGGTGCATGGTAACTCCTTTTGAAGAATTGCCAGGTATCATTAGTATTCGTTCCGGTTATACAGGTGGACATACCGAGAACCCGACCTATGAAGAAGTATGCAAAGAAACAACCGGTCATGCAGAAGCTGTACAGATCGTGTTTGATCCGGCTATTTTCCCATACGAGAAACTACTGGAACTGTTCTGGCAGCAAATTGACCCAACAGATGCAGGTGGACAATTCTACGACCGCGGTTCTTCGTATCGCACGGGCATTTTCTATCATAATGAGCATCAGCGTGAACTGGCTGAAGCATCCAAGCAGGAACTGCAGGCCAGCGGCCGCTTTGACAAGCCGATCGTAACCGAGATTACACCTGCGCAGACTTTTTATGAAGCCGAGACTTACCATCAGGATTATCACAAGAAGAATACCGGTCATTACAAACGTTACCGTAAAGGTTCCGGACGGGATGCTTTTATTGAGCAACACTGGTCCAACCGGATTGACAAATCCGATCTCAAAAATCGTCTGAGCGAGATGCAGTACAAGGTTACCCAGCAAAATGGTACCGAGCCTGCTTTTCATAATGAATTCTGGGATCATCATGGAGATGGTATCTACGTGGATATCGTATCCGGTGAGCCGCTGTTCAGTTCGACAGACAAATACGATTCCGGCTGCGGCTGGCCAAGCTTCACCCGTCCGATCCGCGATTATCACGTAAAAGAAAATATGGACGCCAGTCACTTTATGGTTCGTACCGAAGTACGCAGCCGTGAAGCCGACTCCCATCTCGGTCATGTTTTCGATGACGGGCCGGGTCCAAATGGACTGCGCTACTGCATTAACTCAGCGGCTCTGCGCTTTGTACCGAGAGAGCAGCTGGAAGAAGAAGGTTATGGCGAGTACAACGTACTGTTCCAGTAACAGTGCTGGCCGATACCTTGCAGATGATAAATGATTGTTTACATGATCATATAAAGCAAGGCTCAGAGTAACACGGCTTCATTGTATATTCAGATATTATGTAGAAATTACTTGATATTACTAATGTGACTACAGGAACCACTCCTTCACCTTATACGGCAGGAGTGGTTCTTTTTTTGTGTAGGGATACTCTACTTATGGTTGTTTCATATACTGTCTGTTCACGATCGCTTTGATTCCTTAATGCATTTCCGGGATTGCATCTTTCGTTTGAACTTTGAACATTCTCCACTTTGCAGACATCTATGGCCCAGAGCCAATCTACGTTTCGCCGCTCGGTCTGTAAGGGTACATGGTATACAGAGACCTGCGACAAAGTGTGCCTACAGATCATCTGTACGAGTTACCCTATCATGATCTATCAAAGGAGCGATACTTATGCCATGGACCAAAAAAGATTACCCTACCTCTATGAAAAATCTGGATGAACGTGTACGTGAGAAAGCCGTCGAGATTGCTAATGCGTTGCTGGATGAAGGATATGATGAAGGACGTGCAATCGCAATCGGTACATCCAAAGCAGAAGAATGGGATGCCAACCATCCTGAAGGGAAAAACAAATAATAAAATCATAGCAAAAAACCGGGTGCCTGGAGCACCCGGTTTTTTGCTAATCATTCTGTATACCTTATATCGTCAAGCATCTATGATATTCAGTCATTAGTTGGCTAGCGATTGTACAGCCTGAGCAATAGACTGCTTGCCTGAAATAACATCATACCCTTTGCGATACGTATGCTGTTGATCCAGTACATGAGCTATAACTTCTGCCACATCTTCACGTGGAATACTGCCGCCTTCGCTCAGCTGCTCCCCGATTTCGATCTGACCGGTACCCGGATCATTCAACAGGCCACCTGGACGGATAATCGTGTAATCCAGCGAACTGGCTTCCAGCATCCGATCAGCATAATGCTTGGCAACATAGTATGGCTTGATCGATTCTGACCATTTGCTGCGATCATAAGCGAACATTGCGCTGATGAGTACAAAGCGTTTGGTGCCTGACTGCTCAGCAGCTTCCATACTTTTCACTGCTCCATCCAGATCAATCAGCAATGTCTTGTCATCTCCGGTGCTGCCACCTGACCCGGCAGCAAATACAACGGCATCTGCGCCATTAATAACCTTCGCCAGTTCATCTACAGTGCCTTCCAGATTGCCAATCGCGGTTTTGGCACCCATTTGTTCAAATGTAGCTGCCTGTTCCGGCTTGCGGATCACTGCCGTGACCTGATGTTCACCGGTATCAACCAGCTTTTGTGTTAGGATTTTGCCGATCTGTCCATTAGCTCCGATAACTGCAATATTCATTATAGTATCCTCCTTGTTCATCTGGCTCTCTGTATCTATAACCGTAAACAAGGGGTTCTTACACTTTTATTTGTAATTCGGTCTATTTTCCGTTTAATTCCAGGATACCGGTTTGATCTCTACCGGTGCAATTTCAGCTACTTCCATATAGTTTTTGCCCCAATTGTACATCGCATCCAGAATCGGCATCAGGCTCTCTCCAACTTCGGTCAGGGAATATTCTACTTTGGGAGGCACAACCGGATAGACTTCACGGTGAACGATCAGATCTTCTTCCAGTTCACGCAGCTGGCTGACCAGCATCCGCTGAGTAATACCAGGTATGAGCGACTTCAATTCACCAAAACGTTTGGTTCCTGTTTTGCCAAGATGCCACAGAATCAGCATTTTCCATTTGCCGCCAATGACCGATAAGGTCAGTTCTTTTTCACAGTTAAAAATACGCTCACGCATTTATTCATTCCTCCATGGATTCTGGGATATACAGCTACTCTTTATATCGTTCCAACTGCTTTCATTCTCCATAGTATACTTTTAGACACTATGTAAAAAAAAAGTGCGTACTTACAAAAGTCATGTATTTTACTTTATACTAGCACTACAGCGAACGCAACAGGTACAGACAGAAAATCACACAAGTGTGCTCTGCATTTAATTCCTATTGTTCGCATCGCACTACTATACTAATTCATGCCAATATGGCATCTTACAGGAGGAATTTGATCTTATGGAACTTCAACTCGCTTTGGATCTTGTAAATATCCCGGAAGGTATCGCACTTGTTAAGGAAGTGGAACCTTTTATCGATATCGTAGAAATCGGTACACCAATCGTTATTAACGAAGGACTGCATGCAGTCAAAGCTATGAAAGAAGCTTTCCCTAATCTGAAAGTACTGGCTGACCTGAAAATCATGGATGCCGGTGGTTATGAAATCATGAAAGCATCTGAAGCTGGTGCTGACATTATTACTGTACTGGGCGCAAGTAACGACCTGACAATCAAAGGCTGTGTAGATGAAGCCAAAAAACAGGGACGTAAAGTACTGGTTGATATGATCAACGTTAAAGATATCGCTAGTCGTGCCAAAGAACTGGACGAGCTGGGCGTAGACTATATCTGCGTACACACTGGCTATGATGGTCAAGCTGCCGGACAGAATCCTTTCGAAGATCTGGCAACAATCAAAAGCGTTGTTAAAACAGCAAAAACAGCAGTAGCTGGCGGTATCAAACTGGCAACTATGCCGGAAGTAATCAAAGCCAACCCTGATCTGGTTATCGTTGGCGGTGGCATCACCAGCCAGGATGACAAAGCGGCAGCAGCTTCCCAGATCCGCGAACTGATCGCTCAGGCGTAATTAGATGAGTACACTGACTGGCATTTCCGGGCATTTTGAACGGATTATTCAGGAGCTGCAGGGTACACTGTCAGCCATTCCGGCCGATCAGGTGGAACAGCTGACAGAGCAGATTCTGAATGCCCGCAAAATATTCACTGCAGGTGCCGGACGTTCAGGCTTGATGGCCAAAGCTCTGGCGATGCGTCTCATGCAGCTGGGACTCGATGCTTATGTAGTTGGCGAGACCGTGACTCCGCGAGCAGGTAAAGGTGATCTATTGATCATCGCTTCCGGTTCGGGTGAGACACAGGGACTTCATATTATGGCTCAAAAAGCCGGCAAAGAAAATGTGCAGCTCGCTGCAGTTACTATTTTCCCCGATTCCTCGATCGGTAAATTGGCTGATCTGGTTGTACAGGTACCTGGCTCCCCCAAAGATCCGGCGGATCAGGGAAGTTATGAGACAGTGCAGCCGATGGGGTCGCTGTTTGAGCAGACTGTACTGTTGTTGTTCGATGGTATTATGCTGCGTCTGATGGAAAAACGTGGCGGTGACTCGGCAGCGATGTTTACCAACCACGCCAATCTGGAATAGATTATCTGTACAGATATTTTGTTCTAAATGGTCTTTATCCAGAAAGATAGATAAAAAAGCCAGCTTCCCGCTGAATGGGATAGCTGGCTTTTTTTATAATCTATTCGGTATAGAGGACAAGCTTCAGAATCATATCATCGACAAATAATAATTAGAGACACACTTTGTATTTTTCATTTAAATGCACTATACTATTAGTTACGCTATTAAAGTAACATAGTATTAAAAAGTTACGAAACATCGAGTTTGATGTAATCATATGACCTGCTCGCAACCATGCTGCTGGCTGTCTTTTATTAGAATTTCCATTCCAGTAGCATGGTCCAAATACAAATCGAGGTGAACATTCATGTTGAAGTTAGGCGTGCTTGACCAGTCTCATATTAATGAAGGACATAACGCTACCAATGCCCTTTCCAATACACTCCAACTTGCCCAGGCGGCAGATGAATTGGGGTATTCCCGTTTCTGGATGTCGGAGCATCATGCTTCTCCCAGCCTGGCTCATTCCAGTCCGGAGATTATGATCGCTCATGTGGCTTCCCAGACCAAGCGTATTCGTGTCGGCTCCGGGGGGATTATGCTGCCTCATTACAGCGCCTACAAAGTCGCCGAGAATTTCCGTCTGCTCGAAGCACTCTATCCTAATCGGATCGATCTGGGTGTTGGACGCGCACCCGGCGGTATGCCGCTTGCTACACGTGCGCTGCAGGAAGGCAAATTCCCTTCTATGCACAGCTCAGACCGTTATCCACAGCAGATTGTCGATCTAATCGGTTATCTGAATGATGCTACACCTTCGGATCACCGTTTTGCCGGATTGATTGCTGAACCGAGTATTTCCACGATTCCGGAACTGTGGTTGCTTGGATCAAGTGGCGGTACAGCAGAATTGGCAGCGATGACCGGTGCTTCCTATGCATTTGCCCAGTTTTTTGGTACGGCTGGCGGTGAAGAAGCCGTTGCACATTACAAAGAGAATTTCCAGCCGTCTGTTATGGCTTCCGCGCCCAAGTCACTGGCAGCGATTACCGTCTCTTGTGCAGATACTGAAGAAGAAGCCGAGTATCATATGCGCAGTAATGATCTTTACTTCCTGATGCTGCGCGAGAATCGTCCTATGCCCTATCTGCCTTCTGCCAAGACGGCAGCAGAATATCCGTACACCCGTACCGAAAAATCACATATCGAAGATACCCGCCGCTTCCGCGTAGTGGGTACACCAGATCAGGTTCGCGAGAAACTGCTTCGTTTTGCTGCTGATTATCAGACAGATGAGCTGCTGATCGTATCGGCTATTCATGATAATGAAGCACGTATTCGCTCTTATCGTCTGCTGGCTGAAGCTTTTCAATTGGGTCAAAACTAATCCGGCAGCATCTACTCTGATTGACAATTTGTGCTATCCATACAGGAGTATCCATAAAAAAAAGCAGACGCTGATTGATCCAGCGCTGCTTTTCTTTTTATAGAATACTGATACATTCTGCTGGTATGTGATCACACAGCCAGACCCCATGACCTGCATTATAAAACATAATATGATCTACCGCTGCTGCCGTATTGATTTTCAGCAGAACCAGCTTGCCTTTTCGTTTTCCGGCCAATTCGGCGAAGTCAGTCTTCTCGGATAAATGTACATATCTTCTACCCATTGGACGCAGTCCTTCTTTTTCAATAATCGTCCATGCCTGTACTGACGTACCATGATACAGCACATCAGGCGGTACAGAAGCTTCATAATGAATAGCCGGGCGGCTATGTCCATATCGTGCGCGAATCCGGTCACCCATAATCTCGAAGCGCTGCTTGTCCGAACGGGCCACCACATAACGAATATGCTCATCGGTGACAAAGCTCCATTTGCGCTCCTGACAGATCACTTGTACCAGTTCATTAATTGGACAGGCGGCATCTTCATCCAGTACAATTCCGTACTGTTCCGGCGAGTGCCGCAGAATCAGGCTGATCCATTTGCTGAGCTGTTTTTCCTGCTGTAGTTCCAACATTGTTCCTGCTCCTTTCCGGGCAAATCATGTTCATTTGCAATTTGAAATGTTAGTATGAATATATCATACATATAGATATTTTTTGAAATAGGAGAGAAATCATGCAAAATACAGTATCACCGCAACAAACGACTCCACAAAATGATCGTTTCCCCGCTGCGCTATTCTGCCTGACCGCAGGCGCATTCGCAATCGGAATGACTGAATTTGTTATTATGGGGCTACTTCCTAATGTCGCCAATGATCTGGGCGTAACCATCCCACAGGCAGGACAACTGATTACCGGTTATGCACTCGGCGTAGCCGTAGGCGCTCCCATCCTCACCATTGCTACCAATCGCATTGCTCAAAAGCAGCTGCTTTGTCTGCTCATGGCTATCTTTATTGTTGGTAATCTGGTCGCTGCTCTTGCCCCAAGTTATGGTCTGTTAATGGGATCACGACTGGTTACCGCTTTGGCTCATGGTACGTTTCTCGGTACGGGATCACTGATAGCAGCTCGCCTTGTACGACCGGACAAACGGGCAGGAGCGGTCTCGATGGTGCTCGCCGGGCTGACGATTGCCAATATTATCGGTGTTCCGTTTGGTACACTGATTGGTCAGCATCTGGGCTGGCGTGCTTCCTTTGGCGCAATTACTGTAATGGGCGTTATTTCACTGGTAGGGATTCTGTTCCTGATTCCGCGTATTGAACAGACGGCACAACCGAGTCTGTCCAAAGAAGTACGGAGTCTGCTGCAGCCTCAGGTGCTGCTCATTCTGCTGACCGGCGCATTTGGCTGCTGCAGTATGTTTACGGTATTTACCTATATTACTCCAATGCTTACAGATGTATCGGGCTTCCAGGAAAGCAGTGTTACCTGGATACTTGTTATGTACGGAATCGGTGTAACGCTTGGCAATATCGTTGGCGGCAGGCTGGCTGACTGGAAGCTGATGCCTTCCATTATTACCATTTTTGCCATTTTGGCTTTGATGCTGATGATTCTATCGGGTGTGCTGCATCTTCCATGGCTTGCTCTTGTATTTATCTTTTTATGGGGGGCAGCTGCTTTTGGTATTATGCCAGGTATACAGCTGCGTATTATGAATCTGGCTCATGAAGCTCCCCGGCTTGCTGCTACCTCGAGCCACTCCGCACTGAATCTGGGTAATGCGACAGGTGCTTTTCTGGGTGGTGTTGTTATTACCCATGCAGGACTCGTCTATGTTCCACTGGTTGGTGGTATCATTGCTGCTGTCGGAATGTGTGGAGCTATACTCAGTTACTATATGGTTGAAAAAAAGAAAAGACATTCGGCATAGGCCGGATGTCTTTTTTCTTACTTTTATATTCTCGCCGCAGATCCTTTGACTATCCGTACAAATATTAATAATCAAACCATTTTTCCAAAAGTTCCAGCTGCTTTTTGAATTCTACTGCTGCTGCCCTTAATTTATGTTCATCCTGCAGAGCCAGCACATTTTCAAATTGGCGAGTCCAGATTTCGATCTCCCGCCGCTTTTCACCGAGTGTTTCTTCATACAGTCGTTCGGCCTGCGCCAGCAGCAGACGATTCTCTGTACGATCCCGCGGATGAATCTTGATCTCTTTGAGCTGCTCCAGACGCTGCTGGATCTCTTTGGTTGAGAGCTTACCCGGATCTTTTTCAATAACAATAGTGCGAGTTACTCCGGTACTGACTGTAGTCACGTCCACTTCCAGAATACCATTAATATCATAAGTGAATCGTACCGCAATAATCTGCTCTCCGGCTGCTCCGCGAGGAACATCTACGTTAAGCTCTCCGATTTTCACATTATTCTCGACTTTCCGGTTCTCTCCCTGAAAAATGTTCACCCTGATTTGCTTCTGCTGGTCATAAAGAGTACAGTACTCTTCTACTCTACTCACCGGGATCGGGGTATTGCGCTCAATAATAGGTGAGAAATATCCGGACTCATAATTGTCTGCATGGGTTCGGTGACTCGTCTCAATCCCCAGCGTGAATGGACATACATCCGTTAAAATAACTTCCTTGAGCGCTTCATTACGTTCCTTGAGTGCTACCTGGATAGCAGCCCCAAGAGCAACCGCCTCATCGGGATTAATCTGTGTAAAAGGTAGCTGTCCGAACATCTTGCTGATCACCGAGCGGATCATTGGCATGCGTGTAGCCCCACCAATCAGAATAACCGCATCCAGTTCGTCAGAAGATAGCTGCGCGTCTCGCATGGCCCTCTCTACCGGATGACGAAGACGCAGAATCAAAGGTGCAGCAATTTTCTCGAATTCATCCTTGTCTATTTCCAGCTCGTAATGCTGCTCTCCCTGTGTAAATGTCATCTGTCCACGCCCTGGATGCGTACTGATTCCACGTTTGCATATTTCTGCCTGTTTGAATAAAGCAGATCGCTCTTTGGAATCCAGCGATGCTTCATCCAACTGATGTGTAGCGATAAAATGAGATGTCAGCAGTTGTGTAAAATCTTCGCCGCCCAGGTAGTTATCTCCGGCAATCGATTTGACTTCCATCACACCTTCAAAAAACTCAAGGATAGAGACATCGAATGTACCTCCACCCAGATCAAATACCAGAAATGTCGTATCTTCCTGTTGCTCATGCAGACCATATGAAATAGCTGCTGCTGTCGGCTCACTGATCAAACGTTCTACGTGTAAGCCTGCCAGTTCGGCTGCACGCCGGGTCATTCGCCGCTGGGTATCATTAAAATAAGCCGGCACACTAATAACCGCTTCCGTAACCTCATGTCTCAAATAGGATTCGGCATCCTCCTTGAGAGAACGTATCACAAAAGAAGAAAGTTCTTCGGGAGAAAAAGTATAGTTACCCAGATGATAACGTTTTTCGGTTCCCATATAACGCTTGAAGGCAGACGCGGTGACATGCGGATGAGTAATCATACGCTCTTTGGCAATCTGCCCAACCAGAATCTCTCCATTATCATCCACACTTACGACGGAAGGAGTCAGATTTTTACCAAGCACATTGGGAATCAGCATGGGCCCTGATTCGGTCCAGTAGCCTACCAGGCTATTCGTTGTTCCCAGATCGATTCCGATCATTGTCATACTATGGTTGCTCCTTTCTGCAGAACCGTTTCTTGATCAGGAATGGGACTTTTTCCAAAAGCTTACTGTGTACAAAAGGCTTTTGGAAGAAGTGATCATTTTGGTAAATGCTATTTTCTGTTTGGCAATATACTCTGGATCAGCACCTACCTGCACATACTGGATGCCTATCATATAACCGAGTACATAATCCCGTGGTCCATTTATTTCTTGTTGGATCTTCTGTACGAACAGGGAAGCATAATGATTTTTTTCGTTCTCTGTTAGATAACCAGCTGCTGCACCAGCATAAGCGGCATATAGGGCAAAAGCGTAATCATATGCTGCTATCCCCGCAACAGGAACCGAATAAAGGTATTGATAGACGATCCCAGCCTGGTAACGCGCTTCTGAATCTCCAACAAGATTATCAATATACGTTTGGCAAGCGGGACCGGTCATCATGGAGAAGCGCTTATGGAGTATGCTGTACTCTTCGCGATATCCTGTCTGCAGCACCCAGTCCATATGTCGAATCATGCTTTCCTTATTTTCAATATTCCAGAACGCTTTGAGCTGATTGCGGCAGTTTATTTTATTCCTGAAAAGCAATCTGGGATTCTGTTGAAAGTATTCACCGTTCTGAAGACTTAATGATCCATAGATCGACAACAGAGCCAAACTATCTTTTGTGAGTGGCCGCTGATTCTTTGCAAGCATTGAGTGGCCTCCTTTCCTGGTCCTGTCTAGTATCTGCTGAATCTCCATGCCCGATAGACTCCCTGCAGGAACATCGTAAATAATATAAGAATCAGCAAAACATAGAATTTGGCTGTCGGTGGTGCAGGCGGAAGCGTGGATTGAGCCTTACCTTCCTTGGCCTGAATATAATAAGAGGTCAACGGATACCCTTCCAGCGAATTGGATGCGTAACCCAACATTTTTTTCTTTATCGTGTTCAATTGTTCGGGTGGCAGTGGGTATGCATTTCCTATCAGCTCGGCTTGCTGGTTATTGTACAGCTTCATAGCTGTCTCATAATTCACACTTACCGGCACCGAAGATTGTCCCAGACGAACCACATACAAGTAGCCGCTTGCTTGAAGCACATTATTCGCCTTGGCTTTGGCAGAAGACATAATGAATGTTTCCCCATGCACCCAGTTCAGTAGCTGCATATCGGTATATGTGCCGCCTTTGGCATACGCATGAACCGGATCACCAGGCTGAAGGCGTGCCAGCTCGGAGCCTGATTTGACTTCATAGGTTCCTGTTGGGTTCAAATACTCTCCGAGTGAATGCCCTGTAGTCGATTGATAGGTATATACAATCACCAAACAGAGTAGTGCCATCGTCAACAGCCCCGGCCACTTTTCCCTCAGCAAGATTCCGAAAAATCGCTTGATCCGAACAAATGCTGTCCAGCGACCCAGCTCCAGATTCAATCGTCTGCGCCGATCCGGTGTCACCTGTTGCAGCAATCTCATCTGTACTTCAGCCAGCAGCAGAATGGCTTCTGCATGAGCAGGGTGCTGGCCAAGTACGGCCTGACAGCAGGATTCTGCCATCTCCCACTCCTCTCGCCCCATATGAAAACGTGCAGATGCAAGCTGCAGCATTGGCTCTTCAGGGTAACGTTCCAGAAGCTGAAGTAAATAAGCTTCATGTTCCTGCATATTCGCATTGTTCTTCAGCAAGTGAAAATAAAGCAAATGAATAGTTCTGTCATCGGGTCTATTCTGAAGCCAGCCACTGCACAGCGCAATAGCCTGCTCTTGTTCTCCATTCAGAATATGGTACTGTATCCGGATTCGAAGCAGATCGGCATCATCCTGTACAAATTCCAGCGCCTCCGCAATCTTGCTGGCTGCCTGTTCCATTTCTCCCATCATCAACTCGGAATAGGCAGCAGACCGGCAGAATAGATAATGTTCCATATCCTGATCTGCATAACGACTTAACCAGATATAGCCTTCATCCGTCTCGAATGAAGCCCTGAACATATGAAAATACAAACGTGGATACTGATTTGTAAAATAGGCTTGATCCTCTTCCAGTTCTCGCTGCCAATTGAATGTATTTTTTAATAGTTCCCATACAGCCGGTGGCAAATAATGATGATCTTCCAGGAAATCAAGCAATAACTCACTAATCACTTCCTGCATGCTTATATTCCATACAGCAGGATGATTCATTAGCTCTATCCAATTGCTCAGCTCCACACGCATAGCGAAATTATGATATATATGGAAAGTCTGCTCCATAAATTCTTCTACCGGATCACTTTCCTCAATTACTGTCTGCTGCCAGTTCGTTCGCAGTGAGGACAGATGTTCTTCTTTTTCACTATCAAACTCATCATCTTCCGATAAAGTGGACATGGCTTCATTAGCGAAATGAATATCCCCTTGTTTGTCTGTCTCATATGTATTCAGATGGGAATGATCAGGTTCGCCAGCCTGTTCATTTATGATGTTGCCAGAGGTTTTATTGTTGCGAGCCCAGCGAATTGCTTTGTCATACGTTTCCCTTAATCGCTGATAACCTTCAGGATCATCCTCGGGATGCGTTTGCTTGAGCAACCGGGCATAGGCTTTTTTAATTACGCGGATATCATTGGTTTTTTCAATCCCGAGCTGCATCCATATATCCATTTTATTATTCCTCGTTTCCCTATCTTATCAGTCGCTTTATTCTATAAGAAGTTGGCCCCCAAGCCAACCATACGAAAGTCGTATTTTTGCAAAAGAACGTACACTATGATATACACCTTGCATATTTGCGCAAAATAAAAATCCGCCTGAGCACAATGGTGCCAAGCGGATATTCGATATCCTTTATTAATTATTCATTTAGTGCGACTGCTGAACAGACGCGGTTGTTTTGACAGGAATCTGAATCGGTGCAGTAGACTTGTCCTGACGCAAAAAGTGAGGAAGTTTGAACTCCACTTTGACACTTATCGTCCAGGTAATCATCTTGCCTGCCAACCAGACTGCCAGCATCGTATACATGGTTTCTTTGAAAGGAAGGAAGAATAGGCATAAGCCCAGTACAATCACATCACCAACAAAGAATACATTACCGATTTTCCAGCCTTTCCATTCGCTGATCAATCTCGATAATACATCGTCGCCTCCCGTGGCCCCTCCATAACGGAGCACAATACCCGCTCCGAGACCGGTCAACAGACCAGATAGAGCTGCTGCAATAAGCAGATTCCCGTGTAAGTCCACGACAAACGGCGATAGCTGTTCGAATCCCGAATAGAAGATGGAAAATGATGCCGCTCCAATCAGTGTGTAGACCATAAAACGGTGCCCTTTTAGCCACCAGGCCAATAGTATAACCGGAATATCCAGTACAAATGTGCTCCAGGCCGGCGACCAACCAAACAAATACTTGCCCAGCAACGCCAGTCCAACAAATCCGCCTTCTGACAGATTGTTGTAAAAATTAATATGATAATAAGCAAACGCCAGAATAAACGTACCCAATAGTATGGCCAGGATTTGCTTCCCTGCCACCATCCAACTTGTGTTCCAATTTGTTCTTCTCCTCATACAGGTTCCCTCTTTTTCTCGTAAGTGTGGTCTGACAAGACCTGTTCTTACGGAAGGTACACCTTGAGGACTTTGTCCTTCGCATACAATTATCTCCTCTTCCGTAAGAATAGGTCCAAATAATGACTACTCTACGGAAAAGCTAAGTATAGGAGAGATCATAACGTTTCCAAATCGTCCTTTGGGAAATCATCCTTCGGGGACACATGGTATCCTGATCCTTTCTTGATTATAGAATATACTGCTATATCTATTATACCACGCAAGTTCTGCTGCTAAACAACTGGCTTGTTCCTTGTTTATCATCTGAAACTGCTGTAAATGACAGAAAAAGGCTGTAAACTCAGCCTGATCCAGTAGATCATTGAGTTTACAGCCTTTTTGATGCGTATGCACGCTTTCTTGCGATTTAATTATTTCGCGCTTTTTACAACATCAGCAGGAACTTCAATCTTGTCGAGCTCGTTGTATTTGGAATACTTGCTGTCCATATCCATAACCAGGTTCATTTTTTGACCCTGTTGGTCCATATCCATGGTCATTTTTACAGCTGCACCCGTCAGGTTGGAAGTTTCTTTGTCGATCATGTAAGTTACATCCATATCGTGAATGTTCATCTGTTTCATCATTTCAGCCATTTGTGCATTGGCAGCATCACCGCTCAGGAACTTTTGAGCCTGTTCTTTTACTTTGTCACCGGTGAGAGTAGCTACCAGATTGTAATGGTCGCCTTCATCGGTCACTTTAGTGTCGCTTGCCATTGATTTCATACGTTCAATAGTATCTTTTATTGTACCCTGCTGTTTGATCAGATCAACAAATTGCTGCTTGGCAGATTCTGGAGCTTTCTGCCAGGTATCATTCGCATTCAGATACACTGCATCATTTGTTATGTACAATTCTTGCTTTTGCTCCTGATTTTGTCCACCTTGTACAACTTTAGTGGAAATATTCATGTGAGCAGACATTGGCTCTTGTACAACTTCCATGGTTGTCGAGTTTTCATTTTGCATTTTTTGCTCTTTGCCATCTACGCTAACTGTAATATCCTGCTTGATTACCGCATCTGCTGCATAACTTTTCACTTTTGCCGCGGCTTCGCTGGCTTTGGTCAGCAATTCATCTGCTGTAGGTACGGCTGTTGTTGCTGCTTCTGTAGCAGGTGCTGTGTTGCTGGCTGGTGTTTTGGCTGCTTCCTGACTGTTACCACAAGCTGCCAGTGATACAGCTACTGCTGCTCCAAGTAATACGACGCTAAACTTTTTCAAACAAAAAACCCCCTATTTTATAATCATCTTATTATACAGTAATATAAATGGGAAAAACAGGGTGATAAGTCACAAAAAACTGGGAGTAAAGTTCGTGTTAGCTTTATATCTTTTTTGATATAGCCCGGATTCTTCATTCCGTTGTTAGACCATCTTGCTTGTTTACTACTATTCTATCTGTCTATTGTTTTTCATATATAGAAAAAGCAGAATTTCCTTTCAGGAATCTTTCTGCTTGTCTTTTATCTTTGCTATATTATGCTAACCGTGATGAGATATGGTTTCCTTTTGGCGAAAAGCAGATCGGCTCAATAATCCGACAACCAGCGCACATACCGACATGATGCCTGCCAGCAGATATAGATTGACAATCCCGAACTGTTCAGCAATCCAGCCCATAATCAGCAGCGAAATGCAAAATGTAAAGTTGAGCGTAGCATCCTGGGCAGACAGCAGTTTAGGCAGCTGTTCCCTCGTTACGCTGAGCTGTAGCAGTGTCCGCCGATTGACAGCTGCCAATTCAGCTACCGGTCCCATCGCTACAACCAGCAGCAATGAAATATATGGATTCGTCGTTACAGCAAATACCAGCGTTAATATGGAATAAATCCCAATACCCAGCAGCATGGCCCGGAATTCCCGGCCATTTAGCCAGCGAACCAGTCCTACAACCAGCAGTCCTCCACCGATCGCTCCGGCGAAATAAGCAGTATTGATAAATCCCCACCATTCCTCACCCTGATGCAGCACCTGCACAACAAATGCCAATATAAATGCACCTACCCATACCGAACCGCCCAGCATATCGACCATATCCATAAAGATCAATGTGCGAATTTTGGGTTTGCGCCAGATCAATTGCCAGCCTTCTGTCAATGTCTTTATATATTCACGTTCACTGCTTGCTGGCGCTGGTGCAATCTGTTCGTCATCAGGAGCGGCTGCTTCTCCGCGCTGGGCAATCACAGGCGCATCCACTGCATTTGCCGAATTCTCCACCTCAGCAGTCTGCGGCTCGCGGATAAAAGCAGTAAATACCATTGCGACTGCATAGAATATTCCCGCCAGCATCAGCGTAGGCAGAGCTCCAATCCAGGCTACCAGAATACCTCCCATCGCCCAACCGGCACAGCGAATAATCTG
Organism: Paenibacillus dauci; assembly: GCF_000971985.1. Classification (GTDB taxonomy): domain Bacteria; phylum Bacillota; class Bacilli; order Paenibacillales; family Paenibacillaceae; genus Saccharibacillus; species Saccharibacillus dauci. The sequence continues at coordinate 967,330 of NZ_LAQQ01000001.1, forward strand.
GTCGCTGACCGAGACCATACCATTGGCTCTCAGCAGCTCATCACGATGAACAAGCCGGGGAACCAGACTATTACGAGCTGGTGTCGTCCAGCCATCCAGAAAAGACATCGCGAAAATCAAAGTGAAAATCAGAGGTAGTGAAGCCTGCTCCCGCGAAACCCATAAATACAGCGCCAGCACAGCAAAAATAACAAATTGACCAAACTGGCAAAAAAGTAAAAGTCTGGCCAGCCGAAACCTCACCAGCATTAGCGATGCCACCAGACCACTGAGCAGCTGCGAAGATGAACGGAAAAAGGGAACAAACACTCCTGCCAGAATCGAGTCCGTACCTGCCATAACCAGCGAGACAATACCCATGATATAGATAATATCAGCTGCATTGGATAGTGTCTGGGTACCAATCAAATAATAAAAAGAAGGATGCAATCGTATCGGCTTGTTCATTGGATGTGTGCACTCCCGCGATTGTTGTTATACAGAGGCTACTGCTGACCTGTGCCAAAGTAGTTCGATGTATCGGTTAACCAATATTTCTGCTCGGCAGGCAGCTGCTCCATAAAATTCTCGTAATGTCCTGTCCAGCCTTCCGGAACATACTGTTCAAACGAAGCCGGTTCCGGGAAATAGGAAGATAACTGCCGGTTATCAAAATCTACCAACAGCGCAGGCACCCAGCCTGCCAGCATTTCCAGATCTCCATCGTGAGCGTTCGCCTGAATCGCCAACCCTATTCTCAGTTCCTCCACGCTAATCTGTTCTTCTTCAATATATTGAAGAAAAGAATGTACTGTCTGTTCATTCAACACCGGAATATGAAACCGGTATCCATAATCTGCATCTGAAGATATGTCGTATCCTTTATTTGCAAAAGCTTGGCTGAACCGGGGCAGATCCATAAACCAGTATTCTTTTTCCGTAACATACCAACGCCAGCTGCCTTCGAGGCGAACAGCTACAATGATATTCTCACCATACTTGATAGAGGTACTCATACTATGTAATCACCTGCCCGAATAGATTGTAGTTTATGTGGATTTAGTGTACAGAATCCGTCTTTATTTACATTCTGCCATTATACTATGTATTATGTGTAATATGGAAACCACAATGCTATATATGGAAGAAGAATGTTGCCATATGGAATCATATTGCTTCTTTAAATAAGTAAAGTGAATATTGGAGCTTCTCTGTAAGTTGTGAAGCTGGTTCTACATGTATGATGCAGGCAACTAATTGAGCCGATTTATATTCTTGGCTCCTGTGAGTGTCTAGGTGTCTAGGTGTCTAGGTGTCTAGGTGTCTAGGTGTCTAGGTGTCTAGGTGTCTAGGTGTCTAGGCCGAGTATAATTACATATCGATAGGTGGAAAAGAAATGTTGAAAATACATATCCAGCATCGCTGGGATCTGAATGAAGAAGAAGCGACATCGCTTCAAAAGGAGCTTGCTAATCAGGTGATCACACGGGATCAGCTGCCAGATGTACAATATATCGCCGGAGTGGATGTCGCATACAGTGAACATACCGACCAGCTGATTGCAGCTGTTGTTGTTCTGGATGCTTTTACGCTGGAAGTGATCGAATCGGTTACGGTCAAAGATTCTGTACAGTTTCCGTATTTGCCCGGTCTGTTCTCGTTCCGTGAACTACCGCCTGTGATCAAGGCACTTCAGCAACTTGAACATGAACCCCAGCTGATCGTATGCGACAGCCAGGGTCTCGCCCATCCGCGACGATTCGGGCTGGCTTGTCATCTGGGTGTACTGCTCAATATACCTGCGATAGGATGCGGCAAGACGAGGCTGGTTGGGGAATATACCGAGCCGGATCGGTTACGCGGATCTTCCTCTGCGCTGGTTGATGAAGAGCAGCAGATTCGGAGTTTACTACGTACGCAGACGGATGTGAAACCTGTATTTGTGTCTGTAGGGCATAGGAATAGTCTGGAGACGGCGAATGAGTGGATATTGCGACTCACTCCTCGCTATCGCCTGCCGGAGACGACGCGGATGGCAGACCAGCTGGTACGTAAGGCTTTGAAAGAGCTGGAGAACGAATAATACTCTAATACTTTTATGTTTAGAAAATCATTTTTTATAAATATGGGATGTCAATATCTCTATTATTGGATTAGAATTTATTTTTCTAGCCAGTTGCAGAACATCCATTTCTTTCATAAATTCATTTGAATATTTCAATCCCGGATCTATTCCGTAATGTAGTAGCAACTTTACCATGTCTATATTTTGATTCCGCACAGCTGCCCATAAAGGATTAGTTCGAGGAGACGCAAGATCCAAACTTATATTTTTGGCAAATAGCATATTTACAATAGTGAATGCATTCTGAGCTGCAGCATTCGCTAATTCGATTCCACTGAATTTATTAATATTAAGGTCTGCCTCAATTGAATATTCTGCAATAGACCAATTCTCATATAGAATTGCTGTATTTAAAATAGAACCCTCATGCGTAATGATGTCTATAGTTTCCCTAGACTGATTGAGCATTTGAATTACTTGTTCATTTTTTCCTTCAATAATGTAACTTCTTAATATCTTGGACTGCATAACGGTCTCATTATCTTCTCCCCATAAATATGCTTCATGATAACGAGATAGGTAACGATTATATTCCACAGATCCAGGCTTTGGGCCCTCCAGTACTGCTTTCTCAAACGATACTGGAGGAGTATATCTTCCTTCCATTATATAAGCGAATATCATATCTGGAGCCGCATACCTTTCAAGTACATCCTTACCCAACACTCTAATCTCTGAGAAGCCTAATTTCATCTGCTTGTTTTTGTACATTAGTAGATGATAAGGGTATGTACGCTGCGTATGAAAAGGACACTGAATATACAGCCATAGATGATTCAAGAAATCTTCTGATACATTGACATTTCTTCTCTTGTTCTGATTGCAGACCCAACCTATATTTTGCGCTTGTTCAAAATGATATCTTGAATAATACGTATTATCACTGTACAGCTCCAGATCCAACCCCTCCTGCCTTACCCTTTGTATAATTTAGAGTAGTAAACATTAACTATACTTACAAAAGTATTCCAAATCTCAATAGGATCCATTACTCCAGTCAAATGACCCCACAATTCTCTGCCTACTGCATTCCCAGTAGTTTCAATCTTCACGCCTAATCCACCAATAGATATAAATGTATGGATCAGCTTAATCATATGCTGGATGCCTTTCAAACTTCTGTTTTTCCCAATAAGATATACTACTGAGTTATGATTTTCGATAACTTCTATATCTTCCTGTAAAAGCTTACTGCTACCCGCATATTCAAAAGCTTCCTTCAACGTTTCATCACGTATTTCATAATGTAGTTCATAAACATTGCTGTCTAATCTGGAGAAGATCATATTGCCCTTCAACTGATAGTCTGGATAAGTTGCTAGTCCTATAGCAACTTCCTTTATGCTCTGCCATTTACCTGGTATACAAACAATGATTGATTCATTTTTCATAAAGTTCTTCTACTTTTCTTTCAGAATATCTCTAGCCACTTCTGCAAATAATGCCGGTTGATGCTTGGCCAGTTGGTTTATTATCATTTTCACTTTTTGCTGTATGAGATAATCTACTTGAGGCAACTCCTTACTTAATATACTCTTCAAATCTTCCGAATTTAATAAAACATGATAAAGTTCCTCAAAACAGTAGCTTGAATGGGGTCCATAATAGACTGTACTTTCAAGTATCGTTTGTACTCCATTCCGTATATTGTTTCGTCTAACTATATAAAATATAGTCTCAACCATATCGCTGATTAAGGATGTCTCTTCTATATCATCATCAAACAGAGCACACAGACCTTCAATGACTTCATTAGAAGCCTGGTTACACATCTCATTCAGTATTCGATTCACATCGTCAATATCGTTCTCTTGTTCCAATAATAACGCCTTACTAAGTTCCAATAGTTCTTTATTCTGGTTCATTGTTCCTCCCAAATTTTATGTATGAAATTGCTATCTATTCTTAAATAACAGATGGCATTATTTATACAGGAAGCGTGAAAATCACTTCAAACGGATCACACTCTCGTATACGATATGCTACTTGCACTTCCTTTAGTAAATGAGGAATGCACGGTGAAAGGATATTGGGATGATGAGCATATAATATAACGAGAACCCCAGTCAATTCTTCGGATCCTAAATGGCTTTCCAAGTTACTGACTATTTCTTGCATACTGATCCCTGCGTTCCAGAAATCTAATAAGCAAACAGACACATTCTGTAAACTAACCGCTTTTTTTAGTACACAAACTATGTATTGATCGAAGAGATCTTTAATATACATTTCATCTAAAGAATATTCATCTGTATAATTCATAATGGTCTCTATGAGTTCAGCTTTTTTATAGTTATCTTCAATCCTACTTAACATAGTGATCAAATGTTCAAAAAAATGTTTCCCAAAATAATCCATCAAAGGAGGAATAGATTTGATACTTTGTAAGCATACAAAAAATGCATCATATTCTATGGTATCCTGATTTTCTAGCAAGTATTGGAAAGCCTCATCCATGATTCTATTCTTATCTGGCAATTTATAATTCTCCTTTATTCAGTTATCTTACTTTATAGAATTTATTACAGGTGCTTTGCACATTACATTTTACACAAATAGGCCAAAACAAGGTAGCACCCTGTTTGACCTACTTGTGCTTAATATAGGTGTATCATGTTTTAGTCAATGATGTACTCGATATATATACATAAAAAAGTCAGCTAGATGGGTTTCCATCCTGACTGACTTTCCCTTATTATTGTACATGCCCATGGTTTAAAATCAAATCCTAGTTGTGGTTACATCATATACTTCTCTGATAAGTTCCTGTACGATTTCACCAACCTCGACCGCAGCATCCTTTTAAGTAATTTTTATATATTAAGCTCATCCAATCTTTCAAGCACATTGTGTATTCTTTTAAATAAATGTTGTTTTTCTTCTTCCGTATACGAATCTCCCAGCCATTCTGGATTAAACTCTTGTAATATTGCTTTAGCTTCTTGTAGCTTTTCTGTCTTTATTAAATTATCTTGTAAAAGGCATTCGGCTAAAGTAGTATACAAATTGATTTTTTCGCCTGCTGTAAACTTAGCCATATGAAATTTAAAAAGTATATCTTTTGCTATTTCATTATCGTTTAATTCATTTTTGGAAAGATTATTATAGTAATTTTTAATGACTTCAATAAGTTGATGATAAAACCAACGAGCTATATTATTAGGTGTAATAGGATGCTTCTTTATTTTTTCTAGCACAATTTGAGTTCTAGAAATTAAATCTTGGTATTGATGATATGGTAAATGTGATTTTAAAACTTCATAATTAATACTATTAAATTGTTTATGAATATCATTTGGAGCTACTTGCAAAAGGTAGGGTTCCTCTAGAAGGAGTTCTCCAAAACGCATAATGATTACAGCTCTTACTAAGTCATTATCTTTCATCTCATATTCAAAATCATCCCGTGCAGCTATTTTTGCATGCGTACTATTATATCCATTATCATTTATATAGTCTTGAACATATTCATCAAATTCTTGCAATAGCTCTTCATAATTTAATTCTTCACTCATCATTTAATCTCCTTTTATATAAGGTTTATTTAATCATTTTTTAAAGTTGGAATCTGAATACCTTTGTTATGAATAACTTCTATTACAATTCCGGGATAGCGTTTCTTAAACAATGAAATCGTATAATTACATCCACCACAAGTATCTTTCTCTGTAAATAAAGTAATTTCACCTTTTAAATCATTCCTATTCTCAACTCCATTTTTCTTCATTGCTTCGTCTAAATTCTCAGCTAAATCATTTAGTATTTTATATTCGGTATCTGGTGTTCTTAATGTTAAATATCCTGCATTATTTGGAGCATGGACAGGAGGAAATATAGGATTTCTATCTTCATTTGTTTTGTAATCTTTAGTTGGTTGAGGCGATATATCGGGTATTTTGTCTGAGCCATTATCCCATACCACTTTACTATGTGCATAATAATTTTTTTATTTAAATTGATATTCAAGTTATTAATTTCACAGTAACCATAATTAGCACCTTTACTTTTAATTGCTTTATTAGAGAGCTTGCTTTTATAAGCTATAGCCTGGGTTAACAAATCTTTATCTTTTACAGGATCTAATACTCGTGTTGTTGTCCATTCATAGTGTTGATCTGACCCATCCTTAGAGTTACGATACACTTTATGCTCCTCTGCAGTAAATCCTTGATTTGGATCTGGATTGTTTTCTTTCTCTGGTGTCTTATCAGGTTCTGAATTGTTTTCTTTCTCTGGTGTCTTATCAGGCTTGTTAGGCGGTGGAGTCACAGGATCTTTCGACTCTTCATGTATAGGCTTCTGATCAGGCTCACTTTTTGCCTTACGACCCGAAGTTTCATGATGATCCAGTCCACCAACGCCTGCTGTAGCCAGCCCATTCTGATTCATCCGGGCGCTAATATTCTTCATCATCGCTCCAAGGCGCTCCATAGGGAGCATAAACGGCATTGCTCCAGGCTTGGCTCCCCCCTGTCCAATCGCTAGACCTGGTCGGGAGTGCGGCATCTCGCCACCTCCGGCTGCACGCGCCGCAGCTTCTGCTTTGGCCATGTCTTTGCCAAGTTTACCGACTTTGGTAATCAGTCAGTATAACAAAAAAAAGGATGATCATAGTTTTCATTTCCATGATCAACCCTTTAAGGTGATAAAACGATGATGTTTAGATACTAAAGCTGGAACTTCTGCTAAACGTATACCTAAAATAAAGAAATTTTTAAAACGAATTATATAGGTTATATCTAATCGAATTCAGCCACTCGACACATTTGGCATTATATGCTCTAAACAACAAAAGAACAAAAAATAATCAATTTTTTATGACTATAAATGATATAATTTATATTGAATAGATTTTAAGATAAGTTATCAAAAAAATCATTGAAATTACTTTTAAAAAAAACCATATTGTCCATTTCTTCCTCTGATTCTATATCATGTATCCAAAAATAAACTTCTCCAAAATATCTTTCACTAATTCCAATACAAATCTCATTTCCTCCTGGATCGTTAGCAATCGATATAAATCCTGTAGGTAATTCTCCATCTAAAACTTCAAATACTTTGCCTAAATTACCCTTCATATTGCCAACTCCATAAAATTTATTTACTACACTCTCGCCTTCTTCATTAGAAATTTTAAATATTGATTTTTCTGGATATCCTCCATTATGTTTCAGTAAAAAGTCAACGTATTGTTCAGGAAGCTTGAGAAAATACTTAGCTTCAAATTTGCGAATATCATCTATAGTTATTTTCTCATTTTCTCGATCCATATTTGTCATAGTTAATCTTCTCTTCTATTTTTTATTTGTCGTTGACATACCATCCATATGCCTAACTTCTTTATGAATATCTTCTCAACAAGAATCATTGTTGCTCCATCTTGGTGATGATGCCATATATAACCTTCAGGGACTTATTATTTACTGGCACTGTTGGATCAGAATCTCTACTAAAGTCCTGCTTCTAAATTAGCCTTTTTTGAAATCTTCTCGAAGATTCTTAGGTATAGTAATTTTTATTGTTATAGGCTTAATTTCTATAATTCAGCTAGCATCATCTGCTAACTCGAAACGCTTACCTTTTTTAATTCTAAAGAATCATTATCGTTTATATTATCTTTAGAGTGTATCTTCTCTTCGATCTTCTCAAACTTTTTAGAGGATAAAGTTACAGGATCTTTCGACTCTTCATGTATAGGCTTCTGATTCATCTGGACGTTGATATTCTCCTTCGTCGCTCCGAGTCGTTCAATAAGAATTATAATCAGCATCGCTTAGACTTGGCTCTTCTTAATCTAACTACTTCTTCAGGTCTGGGGTTCTGTAATCGTTATCTACGTCAGACTAAAAGGCTACTGTTCCCACTTGCTTTGAAACCTGAATAGGCTCAACTTGCCGATTGGAGGGCACGGCTTCGATACCTTAATAACTTCAAATCTATTGCTACAAGCTAAATAAGTCGGACTACAAGATTCCTCTTGTAGTCCGACTTACTATAACATTATAGACAGAATAGGGAGTACAATTCTTATTCTTCGTTAGAGGTCCCTTTAATCTTAAGGCTCATTTGAAACGTTGAACCTTTCTCTGGCAGTTGCATCTACTTATACTACAGACTCCCGATTAATCTCAGGCGCATCCACATCATGGGAGACAAGTAAATTTTCTAATTCATCATAGCCATGCTTTTCGCCAAATCGGTATTCGGCTTCGGAAATAGGCGTTACTTGCAGCCAGCGGACACGTTTCCCATTCACATGAATGATTTCTCCACCATCCTCCCATACCGGTTCCCAAAAATAGGGACTGACCAGATAAATGTGCTTCATTTTCAAATCAGGATAACCCGCTTCCATCGCATTAAGGAAGATTGTATTTCCAATACTTCTCGTTTCTAGGATTTGTTGAATCACCTGGTCGATCACTTTTCGATACGCTGTATCTTCAGCAAAGGAAGGTACAATCAGTTCAAACGGTCCTACTTTCTCACCCTTATCATTTTGAAGAGGGAGTAGACTGAATCCAATTGTAGCATAAGTCAGTTCGGTATTGGCAGGCCGCTCTCGAAGTAGAGCTAAAGCAATATTAGCTTTGGCTACTTCATACGTTTCGATTTCAAGCGGTTTCTCATTCATTCTAGTTAGAAGGTCTGCTACTTCTTGGGCTCGCGGGTTCCATTGCATTCGTGTTCTCCTTTACCGATTTATATAGAAGTTAATTTTGAGACTCTCTTGTTTCCACATACTCTTTTAAAAAGGCTAAAAGTCCAGGATGGGTAGGCATCCTTCCTAAATGATCGTATTCCCAGATTAGCTGACGTTTATAGTCAGGGATCTCTATATTTATCAGATCCGTATAATCATAATCCACCTTAAAATGGCCTGTATGATCGATAATCATAGTGAAATTAGTCCATAGTTCCTGTCTAGATTCTCGAAAAACAGCCTTAAGTTCTTCACAAATAGCATGTAATGCAAAAACTTCCCTATCTACTTCTTCTTCTTCTACATGATATAAGTTAGGTATCTCATACACATATATATAATTTTGAGGAGCTTCCAAAGTGTTAAAATAAAAATAAACTTCGCTCGAATCATCCAAGACTTCACCATAGAAATAGACTTTTTCCCACTCTGTAGGAATGATATCATTTATAGCTGATGCCAACTTTTGGTAAATAGTTTCTACGTTCATCATAAAATAAATTAACCTCCAGCTTGATTTTTTATTGTTTTAGCTTTCTTTGTCCCATCAATCCAATACGTCACTTCAAATGAATCTGGTCTTATGGAATTCCCCGAGTAGTTTATCTTAATATTAACTTCTACTTTAAGAGGAGGATCCTCTTTAAGTGCATCTGCCCACTCAGTCTCCATTTTATACCACCTACCACCAGCACCATTTACTTGTCCATCCATAGCCACCATATTATCTAAGCCACCAGCTCCTTCAAACTGACTTCCTATAATATGACCACCATGATCACCAAGTAACCGATCTTGTCTTATTCCGTTATTACCTGCTTTTCGCTGAGCACTTAGACTCCGCTTTCCCTTTCCTAATTTAAGCGTTCCTTCACAACTAATAATACGTCCTTGGTTATCTGTACGATAGGTATATTCAGATGGCGGTATAGTTTTGGATTTCAATTTATACTCAATATTCGGTTTTAGTACTTTGTTTCGCTTAGCATTACGCATGAATTGTTCACCACTGCCTACCAAGGTATACGTGCCTGGAGTATGAGGCGATGAATTTCCCTGTGTAAGCGGAGAAGAACTAGAAGTTCCTCCGCTATTATGATGCATTACAGTAGGTCCATTGCCCGAATATAATCCATCCTTCAAATCCTGCTTCTGTCGCAAGCGATCCGGTGTATCCTCCGGAATATGCGAATGCATCCGTATCGGTCCATGATGATCCAGTCCACCAATGCCTGCTAGAGCCAGATTCTTCTGATTCATTCGGGCGCTGATGTTCTTCATCACCGCTCCGAGTCGCTCCATAGGGAGCATAAACGGCATTGCCCCAGGCTTGGCTCCTCCTTGTCCAACCGCTGGACCTGGCCGGGAGTGCGGCACCTCGCCACCTCCGGCCGCACGTGCCGCGGCTTCTGCTCCTTCTTCTGCCGCTTCCCTAGCTCCGGTCTTAGCAGCTCCTTTACCTAGCTTACCGGCTTTCGTAGCCAATTTTGCAGCACCTTTAGCCATTCCGACCGTATCAATCACACGCTCCAGCGATTTGACGCCTCCATAACCTACACTGTAATACTCTTCTTTGCTGCTCGTCAGTGGATTCAGCGTCGACTGCTTGGACGCTTTTTCGAAGGGCTCTAAGTACGTATCGATGGCTGCTCCAGCATCAGCTTTGAGCTGGCTGCCCGATTTTTGGAACGTCACGGTATCCAGTGCGTAGGTTCCTGCTGCCTTGGCTCCTTCCACCGTACCTTTGACTGTCTCATTTCGCTCCATCAACGTACCAACCTGCTTACCACTGACCCAGCTGTACAGCGTTTGAGCACCCGCATCTCCCATGAGACTAGTCGTCGTCAGATCACCTACATCGACGACCAGTCCCCATAATCCCTTGGCAATCTCAATTCCAGCGTCTTTCATTCCCTCCATTTGAGCCTGTGAGCTGGCTAATTTGCGTTCATTCTCAATAGCAGCCAGTCCCTTACTCTGCAAAGCTTGTTCGAACGGAGAGAGCAGATGATCATGCACACCATGTCGGGAAGCTTCCAGCGTAATTTCCGCGCTCTTGCTCGAGGAATCTGCCTGAAGCTGCAATACATCGGTCAGGGTCTGCATCTGCAACTGATCAGCTCCAGTCAAGGATATCTTGCTGGCGTTCAGCTCCAGAGAACCACCTGCATGGATCGAGACATTCTGATTGCCCGTCAAATTAACGCCTTTAGAGATATGCATGGACAGGTACAGTGCACCTTCCTGCGCATTCAGTGCCAGTTCTGATCCACTCATACTGACTTCCTTGCCCTGCGGATTAGCGAATGACTTGATACCGGGATCAGACATTTTACGTTCCATACGGGCTGCTGGACTCTCGGTTGGTGCAGCCGGTGTAACAGACACTGGGACCGCTGATCTCGTTGCCGGAACAGCAGGCATAGTAACTGGAGAAGACTGCGGTACGCTAGTACGAACCGACTGAATGGCCATAGCGCTATCTTCTTCTGCGCTTGGGAAATACAGCTTGATCTGAGCTCCTTTTTCCGGCATCAGGTACCAGACCTGATTCCCTTCTGCCGAATAAGGAAACCAGCGAGCATGCTGAGGATCCTGTGAATCATCGATATCCAGGTGTATTTTAACCTGATTTTTGTGAACATCCAGAATTTTGCCTTCAATTGCTGCACCAGTAATCACCGTATTACGAATTCGTGTTACTCGGATGCCTTCCGGTAGAGCACATTCATAAGACCAGACCAGCTGTCCTTTTTGCATCTGTGCAGAACGTTTAATAATGACATATTTAATATTATGCCGGATAACGGTATCTCCAATATCCAGTATATTATGCCATTCAAATGTATATCTTGTATAGTCGAACGCTGTAGTCTGCTTGCCCTGTGCAGCATCTCGCATATATGGAGCAATACTACGTTTATTACGGAAAGGTACATCTTTGAGGTCGATATGTCGGCGTGCTTCCGGGAGACCTATCCATATCTGTACACCATGCATAGTAATATTGGGCAGCAGCATAGCACCGACATGGGAAGCCAGACGCCGCAAGAAATCCCAGTCGGTCTCTTGATACTGCATAATGAATTGTCCGGTTAAATGGTCGCCAAATGCTTCATCCAATCTATCTGATTTGAGGTAATCATCCAGTACACTGTCTACAATATCCATATACGTACAGTCGGTTTGCTGAAATGATCTTTCTTTAAGCTTCATATCCAGATTGAAACTATGAGAGACTATTTCTAATGTGATCTGTAGGTTATTATGTACGCCCTGCAATTCAATGTTATGGATCTGACCCATGAACAAGGGTCTTTTTTGACCATCCTGGGTATACCATAGCTCAACCGGATCCTGACTGGCAGCATGATTAATAATAGCATTCTCTTGATCTTCACTAATTATGCCGATAACCTGCATCCGTGCATGGTGATCCATTTCCTGATAGATCTCAATATGATGCAATCGTACATGACCATACGGCCAGATCAGTTCCATATCTTTATAAGTTAATAAGCCGGGAAGCTGCAATGTTCCAATCACCCCTTGTTTTTAGACATATCCAATTAATCCTGACCGTTGGTCTCTATCGTAATAACTCCACCCGACACATCCGATGACGGCTTGCTTACCTTGGTATAACTCGCAGTCGTTGTACCACCATAGAATTCATATTCTTCTTTCATCACAGGTTGACAGGCACATGGCAGTGTCGATCGGGTTAACAAAGCATGTTCACCATCGATCAGTACATTAGTTTGTCCATTACTCCATTTTGTGCCGAAGTTAATCACTGGCTTGCAAAGGCTGCCTGTTACTTTACAGAAACCAAAAGCACCTTCCGAACTGATATTGCCATTGGGTGCACATATAGCATCAGCTACGTTAAGCAGAGGCTTCTCCGGGTCATGTACGTATACTCCATGATCAATAGGCAGGTTCAGTACGCCAAGATCCGTTCCTTGACTGCACTTTAGCGTGGCACCTCTGGATACATAAGAATCGTCTCCACCCAGCACATTCATCGCCAGCGCCTGAACCAGCATTCCAAGTCCAAACATACAGGATTCTCCTCTCTATTTATCAATATTTGCCAACTTTTATTCTTCTAACCATCTCATCGAGCAGCAGATCGCATGAGCCAGTGGCTGCCAATGAGCAACATTTTCCAGCTTGAACTGCATACTCACGATAAAGGATCGTTCAGCCAGTGTACGAATAAACAAAATCTGCATAAAAGGATCGGGTTTTAATAAAAAAACCGTTTCATAATAAGGAATATTTGTATCTGCAGCATCCATATACAATATATCTCTTGTCATGATCTCCATATTAGGCTGGGCTTGTTTAGTCTGTTCAAGCATCCGATCAAGAATTCTATTCACCTGGTCATCGTTTATCTTCTCTATAATCGGCTTCACGCCAATGACAGTCTGCTGCTGCTTATCCTGAAACATATAACTCGGAATAGACTCTGATGACTGATCTATTCTCATCTGATGGTTTTCCGTAAAAGATTCAGGTAAATGAAGGATTAGTCGCCCTTCATACAAACTGTTTTCTGTTACTCGCCACTCCTGCTCATCCTTGCCAGTTAGATGACCCGATTCTAGCCCATGTATACATTCTTCAACGCTCCAGTTCATCCAGGAGTCATCCGTTTCTCTGGAGTTCATCTCATCATTTATTATTCTCTGATTATGGATATCCAGAAATAGTTCATCCCAATATTCCTGCATTCGCTCACCCTCCTACTGAATATCTACCGGTTGTAATATATATCCTGTCAAATGCCGACGAAGCAGACTCTCTGCAGCATCCATACTCAGGAAGATATAAGGCTCACGAATTCCTTCCACTTGAAAGAAATGATGTCCTTCCACTTGGGTAGCATCCAGCACCAGACGCTTTAATAATTGATTGTGCGGGTAAAATTCAGCTTCTGCTGATAACCCGTGTATGCGAGGCATTTTACATATCCAATAGGAATGTGGCTCTCCTGTATCCTGACTCATTAGATAGATCAGTTTGAAAGAAGATTTCAGATTGTATTTACTTAAAATATGTTTGAGCGGATCTGAAAATAATATTGTACTGCCTATCGTCAGATAATCCGTATATTCTGCCTCTTTGGGTGCAGCTATATTCCATACTTGTACCGGAGGAATTGCAGCAAAATCTTTTCCACTCGTCAGCGGGGAGAGTGGCTTGATTCTGCGCTCTATACGTTCATCATTCTGCAGTAAGTAGTATTGCGGCAGTCTCATTAATTTGTTCACCCTCCACCCACTGGATTGCTTTTTGCTGTTCATCGCTGAAGATGAATTTGTCTTGATCATGTAGATTCATGCGTGTCCGGTTCATCGAAGCACCTGTAAAATAAGCCTGTTCAAAAAAGTGAATGCCTGTTAGATCAGCATGATCCAGATTAGCATATTCAAAATGAAGGCCCATAACTCCTGGTAGACGTTTCCCTTTATGATTCAAATGTTGAGCACTAGCCTGGCAAAAAACTGCATTTTGCAAATCGGCATAACGGAAATCTCCATCACTAATCACCGAACCTCCAAAATCACATCCTGCTAGTACAGCGCGATACCAGCGTGTTCCAAACAAGAAACATTCCTTAAATCGAGCCGCTTCCAACCGGGCGCCTGTAAAATCGCTATATCTCATATCTTGGCGCTCCATATTCAGCCCATGTAAATTCGCATTATGGGCATCTCCATAAGCGAATCCATCCTGATTCTGAAGTATAGATGACTCCATCACAGCTGCTTGATCATCAATCGCGTATATCTGTTCACTTATATCTTTATATTCACCGACTCGTATAGTAATTTTTGCGGATTTGCCGATCGATTGATACGATGGAATATCTATAAGATCAGGTATAGCAAAACGTAATAAGGCAACAATAAATTGATGAAAATAGGGAATAGTCTCTAGTGCCGCTATTTCTGCATCCGCTTCATTTAGGACACCCATGTACTTTTTGTACTCTTGCTTTAGATCATTCATTAATAGAGTGAAGCAGGAATACAACCAGGAAACATCATAGATGAAATGACATTTATGCAGGTCTTCGTACCACTCATTTGAATAGGCTTCGATTAGATATACATACGATTCGGATAAGATCGATGTACGCAGCATGGAGAAGTTGATAAATGCAATATCTGCTTTCTTTCCTTCGTTCTGCATATCTGATACCTGCTGACAAAAATGTTGAAAGTTGGCGATTAAGTCGGCTATAAGTTCTGCCTGCCGCTGATTAAATATCTGTTGAACTTCATCCAATCGTTGTTCTAATCTTTCCTGCACAACATGTTCTTTGAAGTGTTGAAGTGCTTCTTGTTTATTCAATGTGCCACCACTCCGTCTTAATTCATTTTGACTTCAGTAGCCATAAAGGTAGTTTTATCATCCAATCGGATGCTGTTGCCATTGCCCATCAATTCAATAGTTCCTGCATTCAATTTCATATCTTTGGAAGACAGTGTCATCTCTGCACCTGCTGTTATATTGACGTTGGAGGGACTGTTAATAATAATCCCTTCAGAATCACTAATCTTGATATACAGACTGCTACCACTGGAAATGACAATTTCGTGCGGGGCAAGCATAATTTCTTTGCCACTTTTCGTCCTCATCGTCTTGACTGCTGGATCAGACATGCGATCCTGCGCCAGACGAGGATCCATTTGCGCTTCAATCGTTTTTTGACTCGTAACATTAGATGCAGATGCTGTCGAAGATGATGGTTCTCTACTGCCGATTACATGCGAACTAGACGCTGCTGGGATGGAAGATCCTTCACCACCGGATGCATGCGAACCAGATACCGCTGGTGCAGGTGCTGCTGCTGTTGCTGGAGCATCCCTTTTCACCGAACTCATCGCATAACATTCCTCTTCCCGATACGATGGGAAATAAATGCGGATATCATCATTTTCTTCCGGCATACAGTACCATCCGGTATTATCTGCGGATGCATAGATCGTTGAATACGGGAACCAGAAATCGGTACTCTGATCCAGCTGTTCGTCCATTTTGAACTTGATTTGTACCTTGTCCCGGTGGATGCAGACGACCTTGCCGTAGATGGAAGCGCCGATGATTGTACGGTTGTAATTTTTAATCGGGCGGATGCCGCTGCGCGGGGACAGCTTGTACGTATGGGTCAGAACGCTTTCTTTCATCTCTGTAACGGCCTCGCTTACCAGCAGCTTTTGCCCACGGAAAGTCACTTCGTAGCCGGGTTCCAATACTTTGACCGACTCTACTTCATACTGGATAAAATCCTGATCCTGTACGCCTGGAACATGATTCTCGGCAGCGCGCTGATAGTCGGCGACACGTTTGTTCACTTTGTAATTGATCGAATCGATCTCGCCTTTGTCCAGTCCCATCGGGAGTCCAAAGTAAAATTTGGGTACCCCATAACCGACAGCTGGAATAAGCGGAGAATAGAAATGGGAAGCCAGACGCTTGAGGAATTCCCAGTCGGTCTCGTCATACTGCATGATGAAGGTACCGATTGCTTGCCTGTCGGTGACCATATCTTGGCCCTCTGCTTTGCCATAGGGTGCGATGATTTTGTGGATCAGTTCGTTATACGTCATCCCTGGATTCTGGAAAGAACGCTTGTGACGCTTGATATCCAGTTCATAAGTATGCGAGACAGCTTCAACGGTCAGGTAATGCACGCCATTGACTACGTGCTCCTCTACCTCCATGGCGATGCCACGGAAAATAGGGTGGCGGTGACCACTGCCATCGGTAACAAATACTTTAATCTGAGTATCTTCATCTGAAGCTTTGACATATAATTCCCGGCGATGTTCATCGATAATACCGGTAAAGGTCATCCGGGCATGATCATTCACCGTCTTTACTACTTTAAAATCGTGAAGTCGAACAAGCTTATAGGGCATGATCTCAATCTGATCATATGTAATCACATGCTGCATGGGTATTCCCCTTTCTCAACCTCTATTTATAACAAATCGGCGCATATGGTAGGTCATCTGTATATGACCCTACCGCTGCGCCAATTCCCTCTATACTATAACTCTGAAATTACTCTCAATAATCTAACTGCTATCCTAATCTACCAGCATCCGCTGCGGACCGGAGCGCTGCATACCAGACTTGCCGCGGCGGCCGCCGTTCTCGGCGAGTACGCGTTCCAGGGAATGGTGAATCTTGATATTGTCCATCTCGCGGTAAGGGTGACCGAACCGGGCAGAGAGATAACTCAGCACTGCGGCACGCTGGATACGTTCCTCGTTCAGGCACATCAGTCCGAATGACAGATCCAGTGGATTCGGGTGACTGGCTCCCTGGGCAAACAGTTCGCGGGCAAACCAGCGGAATACAAAAGGCGATACTGTAGCTTCTCCAATGCCGCTGTACTGAATATGAATTGTGTGGAACGTATTATACTCCGTTACCAGATCGGCAAAGTCTACATATTCCGATCGCAATACAGCCCCGTGCTTCAGCTTGAATCGGCCCAGCTCGATTTCGCTGTTACTGTCAATCTCCTCTTCCAGTACAATCTCTCCGGTATACCGTTCAAAATCCCGGTCTGATCCATTCTCGTAAAAACGCACCTTCAGTATAGTCTCTACACCGGTTGCATCGTATTCAATATGTTGCTGCTGCTCCAGCACATACAACCGGCCCTGATGCTTGATAAGCCCTGGAGCAATCGTCAGCTCACGCTCGTTCACTGTCACTTGTGCACCTGTAATAATGCCATCGCTGTACTCGTGATAGCGCACGTCGACCAGACTACGGGGATAATCCCGTACACTGGCAAGCATCTCTGTCTTGAGTACGCGTCCTTTCTCGAACCGGGGATAACTATATTGGAACATACCGGTTCCTCCCTTCTTTCTGTTGTAAACATCGATAATATAATAGGTTGCTTAACTCCGCTGCTTCAGAGTGACTCTGTTGCTTCTGCTCTCTGTCCTGGCTGTATTCTGATTGGATCGTGTTCCGGTAGTACTACTTATCTTGGGGACTGCTATTCAACTGCCATGTTGCTCATTTACTTTCTTGTAGGTGTATAGATTCTTATAGGCAGGAACAGACAGAATCTGATCCCGGGCACTGAACCGGCCTTTCCGGCTGAAGGATATGGGCAGATCCGTCGAAAAGAACTGTTAATTATATGCGATCCGGAACAAATGCTGCTTATGATTAATTCAACGATATGGAGAACACATATGGAGTAACAGAATCACTCTGAAGAAGCGCAGCGAGCGGAGAATCTTCCGCTCTGCAGGCTTCTATTCAATCTTGGTCTTACTCTCGATCAGACCATACTACGTAGAACCATAGCTCATGATCCGGGCTGATTATCTGAACCGAATATCAATACGATTTATTTGGTGCCGTCAAAGAAATCAAGCTCCGACAGATCATTTTCAAAAGCAAAGAACTGACGATTCGCCACATACAGCTGTTCATTGTCACGCAGTACCGGTACCACATTGAATCCCCAGCGCTGATCGCCGGCGAATACGAAAAACTTGGTCTCGCCGTTGCTGATCGAATCCGTCTCGTCCTGGATGATATGGTCGCCGTACATATCGGCAATTTCTTCATATACGACCTGGCGGAAGCTCGGTGCCCAGCCTTTGTAAATGTACCGGTGGCGCAGACTGCCGTCATCGGCCCAGACGAAGAACTCAATCTCGGACGTATGCTGCGGTCTGGATACATGACCGTACGTATGGTTGCGTTCCAGACTGCGGATCAGCATTTTCTCCTGACGGGTATGCGTATAGGCGCTGACCGAATACGGAATTGCCGGGATTTCATTGGTTAGTACCGGCTTGATCATGCCGATTTTCTTGGCATTCAAGTAACGGATCGCTCCGCGCAGGCAGGCAAGCTTGAGATCCGGCACCTGGCTGTTTTCTTTGGCCTTTTGACGGAACTCAATACTGCGACCGGGAACGAATTCTTTGAGTGCTTCACGGAACACATCGATTCGGCAAGACTGTCCGGTCAATTTGATAATCGAGTAATCCTGCAGCCGTCCATCCTGATAGAACTCATCCAGGAACTTGCGGACAATCTCGTAGATATCCGCTTTGATCAGCTGATTGATCTCGCGGATATTAAATACAACATCCGGTGGACGGTACTCATTACGCAATCGTCCATCCGGCTCACTGACAGACAAGAACCAGCGGTCTACTTTGGTAATTTTGATGTCACTGTCCAGAATGGTCTCGTTATCATCCTGGAAGCGGCTGCGCAGAATACCGGTCTTGCGGAAGAACTCCTGCTTCATCTGATCGGCCATCGCCCACAGGAAGTAAAAATTACCACGTACACGCTGATATTCATCCCGGCTGTGATGCTCATAATCCCGATATTTTGTCGGAATAATCTTCTCCGCTTCCAGATAGCGTGCTTCCATACCTTCATACACAGCCTTGATACCGTACTCATCCACATAGCGGAACAGCTCTGCACCCGGAATATCGATCAGGGCATCCATATCGATCCGGCGCTGCTGACCGCTGTACCATTCGGCAAATACAATCTTCATCCACTGCATAATCCGGTAGGTGATATTGTTACCGCCAAAGTTGGTATCGCCGTTCTCATAGCTGGTATGGATATCCAGACCGTAGGAGATACGACCTTCATGAATGCTGAATCGGCAGGAACTGAGATCGGTTGTTCCTCCACCACAGTCGATTACAAGCGCCTGATACTCTTCGCCGTCAATATAGGTTCCTTTGTCGATCTGGTCGGCGATGGTGTTGTACAGTACCGCCATGCCTTCATCCAGCGCATCGTTCATCTCGATCCGATAATCCGGCAGGATCTGGTTGAACATGTCGAGGAACTGGGTTTTGAGCTTGACCGGACTGGAAATATGCAGATGCTCGAATCGGCATTTGAACTGCTGTTCGGCGGTCTCAACTACATAGGAAATATAACCTTTGAGAATCTCGCTGCGGGACAGATAGGCGGTATTGCCTGCCGCATCCATCAGTTCTTCCACCCGCTCATAATCATTCACCCAGCGCTTCATCCCGCGGAACACGGTAGCTCTGCTGTTATGACCATTGCGCTGAATATAAGCCAGCGCATCATAGCCGTATACGAGACGGACATTATCCGGATCCGCGCAATCGGCTGCAGCTGCCAGCGTCGGCAGCAGTTCCAGCCACTGCTCCTGCTTGTCGGTCACATTCGGGAAAACTACATAATTGACAGCATCCTGAGTGCGATAAGCATTACTTTCTCCAAGCAAGCGATCCGTACTGCGCACCGGAGAATCTTCCCGCTGGATCATCGAACCGTAGCCACTACCCAGATACGCACCTGCTGTTGTATTCGATGTACCAAAGTCGATTGCCAGCACCGTATCGGTTGGCTCCGGCATACGAATCTCCAGTTCTGCTACCGGCACACGGTAATAATGCAGATTGGAAGGAATCAGCGGACGATCACTGTAATACGCGTGATATAGATAATCCGAGTCCTGACGGCGGGTAAAGTAAAGACTGTAATTCTGGTTCGATGTCATTCGGTGTTCCCAGTGACTTGGTGCACTGAGCAGATATTTGCCAGGTTGATCTTCAATCATCTTCACGTTCAGAATACCGCACAGCTCTCCATTGCCGTTCACGAGCAATACATTCTCGCCGATCACTGTACCGGACTCGATTTTGTATCCATCGAGTCTGCCTAGGCGAATCCCCTGGTACAGTACGATACGGGCAGGCACTCTGATGCTGCCATGATCCGGCTTCTGTGCATTCAGATAGCGTCCCAGTACCGACTGAATCCGCTCGAATCCACCTTTGCGGAACTGCTCGATACGCAGTGTATTCTGCATGCCACGGAACTTGAGAATCGTGCGAATCAGTTCTTCGCGGTCCAGTGTACCTGCGATCCCTTCAACCAGACGCTCTTTATAACAAATATTGCGCAGTTCAAAGGTGGTCATCTCTTCCAGTTCTTCTCTGGTAAAACGAGCCTGACCCTTACTGCTCTGGGGTTCCAGCGGATGATTGTGCAGCCGGTAGGAGTATGGTTTATTCATTGCGGTCATTCCTTTCCCTCAATCAGTACATTGCGATCCGGTCCATAATCATCGTCTCTCCTGTGCCGATCAGACCAAAGTGATGTGTCCAATACAGTCTTACTTCGAAATGCACAGGCAGGAACAGCGTCAGCAGCAGTTCTACTTTGGCTCTATTCGGCGGTGTATCCTGCTTGCCGATATAGATCATCAATTCTTCCTTTTCCTCACGGTTGACATAGATCAGGGAACGCGGAAACCAGTCACGGAGTGTACGGCGTAACAGCGCAAGTGGCTCTCCGGTCTCGTACAGACGCAGCAGCTGCTCTCCCAGCTGTTCCCGTTCTTCGCGGCTGAGCAGTGCCAGCTGATGAACAGCGGCCTCTCCAAATACACCTTCTTCGATATCACGCAAAATAAAACGAATATGATACTCTCTTCGGGTCATGCCCTGGTACATATCCATCTGCGCCAGGAAATGAACGATAATATCGAACAAGGCATGTCGGAACTCCTCATCCTCTTCCAGATCCGGATGGAACCAGCTGCCAAACAATTGTTCAAAGCGATAGTACGGATTCAGTTCCACATACGTATCGACCGTAGTTGCATTCAGATCATACAGACTGAGTTCCATGTATGGCGAATAATTGCGAGCCGGCCGGAAATGAATCTGCTGCGGCTCTATGCCATTATCCTGTGCTTTGATCATCAAATCCCAGATATAGTTCACAGCCAGACTCCTTTGCAGCGGTATTCCGGCAGCTGGCGCTGAAGTTCAGCCGTAAGATAAGCCAGCTGATCACCATGCAAAAAAGCAGGAAGACGGTGTTCAGGTAACCGGCGGAAATGAAGTTCCAGTATCGGACGATGTGCATCCAGACGAATATTATCCCCGAGAAATGGGTTCAATTCGATCGCTTCTGTAGAATCAGCATCGCCAGTATCTGCATGCTGGCGAACCTGTACATTTTGCAGTTCGACTCCTGCTGAAGCCTGCTGTGCACGAACCATTCGGGTTAGTTCTCCCATAGTACGCACCGGCAGCATCTGTCCTGCAGCATGATGATGAACAAATTGATCCAGATGACCATTGCTCACCAGCGGATACGAAGAAGATGACCAGCGCTGCTCGACCGGGCGGTTGATTTTGATAATATCCCAGAATCCCGAACGATCTCCCGGCGAGACGATGACCATTTCTCCTGGACTGCGTTTGATATAGCGGATATCCGACGCTTCTCCATCTGCCAGGTATCCGTGTTCAGAGCCATATTTATGCAGTACAATAATATGCTCGTAATGTATCCGGTCCAGCGCCGGAATCGGAAAGCCACTGTTCTTGATCTTCAATCGCTGCACGTTCCATACCGGAATCCAGCCGGGGCGCTGATACGATTCGTACTCTTCCATATCTACAGTAATGGATACAATAGATTCTTCCGGTTGCGGCTTCTGTTCCCAGCTATGTAACATGACATCTACAAATTTATAAATATACGGATGATGAACCGTTCGCCATGCCAATCCATTTACCTGGAAATTATGATACAGCCGTTCGATCTCACGCTGGTAATCGGTGCTTGGTCTGAGCTGAACCCCTACATGATACACACCAACATCTGTCGTTACCCGCGCCCGGAAAATGCGTTCACTGCGGGTGAGTGCCAGTACTTGCGCACTGTCCATTTCCAGAAAAAGGCGGATCAGCCGATTGCCGGATGGCTGTTCTACTCCCTGCTGAACCATCAGCAGCTCCGGCAGACTCAGTACCTGCGGCTGTACATCTTCCGGCAGTACCGGATGCAGAAATTCATGCGATACATCCCAGTCTTCTTGCCGATAGATCGTAGTATGAATATCGTACAGGCTGCTGAGCGTTTTGCTTTCTTCCAGTACACGCTGCTCCAGTTTGTCCAGCATCTGATCCTGATAATCAACCATATTAACAAGGAATTCATTAACCAGCTGACGCATCAGTTTGCGGTCTTCGAGCTGGCTCAGCTTATGAATCCGATCCTGCATGAGGGACTCCAGCATTTCTTTCATGGATCACCCTCTCCTTTCGCTGCTGTCTGTTCTAAATTCAATGAGGAAAACGATATTATCTGGCAATTCGGCTGTCTGTCAGTCCATATTGTGTTCCTGCACCCGTACCGGCAGCTGTACCACTTGTGCCGGAAGCTACTGTATCGGGGCTATTGGTGTTGGCTGCTGTGCCTGCGGGATTCATCCCCGTACCTGACGCAGCTGCAGGCATACTGCTATTCATGGCTGCTGCGGCCGCTGCCTGAGCTGATGCCGCGGATGCCGCATCAGCAGCACTTTTGGCTTCTTCAGCCAGCTTGTCCTGTTCGGCTTCCACTTTGCTGATTTTGCGCTCCATCGCCAGTACTTTTTCCAGCTTGTCAATATCCTGGTAAATGCCCTGCGCATCTCCATAAGCATCTACAGCCAGATCATAGTTACCAGCGTCCAGTGCTTTGTCTCCACGTTTCTCTTGCTTCTCGGCGCGCAGCTCCTGGGTCTGCTGCTGAATATCATCCAGCTTGGCCTGTGTATCATTGAGCTTGGTCGCTACATCCTTTTGGGCATCTGTGTAGGAGGCCTGAGTAGCTTCCTTGCTCGCTTGTTCATACAGCTTCTTGGCTGCGCTGTATTCACCGGACTGGAATTTGAGATCCGCATCTTTGACCGTTTCATTCACAGCAGCAAACGATTTGGTCTGATCCAGCTTTTTCTGAATATCCGCTTCACTGAAAATCGGATAATTCTCCGCCTGTTTCTGGGCGCTCTGATAGCTGATAATCGCTTTGTCATACTCCTGATTTTTGAGATGGCCATCGCCATCGACCAGTGCCTGGGCGATTTTCATTTTATCGGTCAGTGTCACTTTATGCAGACGATCCTTGATCTTGATCGCAGCATTGCGGGCTTCACTGTACGATTTGAGCGCTTTGCTGTAGTCTCCCTGCTGGGTATACTGGTCACCGGTCTGCTGATACTCAACCAGGTTGGCTGCGGCTTCCGCTTTTTTCTCGATATTGCGGTAGGTTGCCCAGAGCACACCTCCACCGAGTACAAAAAATATCAGTGCAGCAATCAGAATACGACGGATAATCCGCCATTTCTTTTTGGGATCATCCTGATACACCTTGTTCATATAAACGGCTGCTGCCGTATAGTTGTCATAGTAATAAGACTGCTTGCTAAGCAGTACCTCTTCCAGCGTATCCGTGAATTCCACCGGTCCTTTGGCTTCGGACAAGGAATCCAGAATCTCGGTCAAATCAAGACCTTTCCACAGTCCGGCACTGCTCAGCAGCAGCACATCGCCATCGACCATACGCGTTTTGCGGACAAAGGACATGCCAAATCCTTCCGGCATGCCAAGATACTGCATCAGATTGCTGCTCTCTTCGTGATGATATACACGATCCGGCGCCAGCTTGCCCCGATCCGCCATAATCTGGGCCAGACTCTGGTCATTGCTTTTGAGTAGCAAACGACCGTTGCGCAGATGATGCAGACGGGTATTCCCGCTGGAGGCACATACATACTTGGTATAGTCAGTAACGACAACAAGCAGACTGGCCTTGAGGCGCATCCGGCGACTCTCGAACTTGAGTGTCTCATGTGCTTCTTTCAACCATCTGCGTATGCGCCATTTGGACATCGTCGGCTTTTCCATAAAGTTCTCAAGGATGATCTTGGCAGCCAGCTCGGCGCTGCGCTGCTGCTGATCTTCATCCAGCCCATCCGCAAGTACATAACAGGCCATATCATCCAGTTCGGTATATGCAAAATAATCACGATTATCGAGCAAAGAGCCTGCTTCCGACACAAAAGCCGTCTTTACGTCGCTATTTTCCCTTCTCATCGGTACCCCCGTTAGCCCTGCTGCATAATGATGACAGTCGCATTATCCTGATGCTTCAGATTTTTTT
Organism: Paenibacillus dauci; assembly: GCF_000971985.1. Taxonomy (GTDB): domain Bacteria; phylum Bacillota; class Bacilli; order Paenibacillales; family Paenibacillaceae; genus Saccharibacillus; species Saccharibacillus dauci. The sequence goes on from NZ_LAQQ01000001.1 coordinate 992,154, forward strand.
GCTCAATATGATCAATGATCTGATCGGCAGCATCCTGCGGATCGTCTGTACTTGTCAGAATCGCTTCCAATTCCACTTCCGTCAGTGCGTCATGAATACCGTCGCTGCACAGCAGCACCTTGTCTCCCGGGCGCAGTACGAATGGATAGTCCCCTATCTCCATACTGTCAAAAGCTTCGTAGCCCAGGTAGTTAACGAGCTGCTTGCGCTGCGGACTGCTGTCTGCCTGTTCCCGCGTCATTTCACCAGCCAGTACTTTTTGATTAAGTACCGCCCCCAGTGTATGCATGGAGTTGACCGGGATAAAACTGTTATTGCGGAATACGCTGATAATACTGTCGCCTACCGCTCCCCAGTACAGATGATGTCCATTCATCACGACAGCAGCCAGTGTAGTTCCTCCATGATTGCCCTTGAGCTGCTGTACAATCTCTCGATTGCTGGCATAAGCTGCTTCTTCCATATAGTCCGGAATCTGCTGGTAATTCTGTACTTCATCATATTCTCGTAGGAAAGTCGTAACTGCCAGCGTACTCGCCATCCGTCCATTTGCCAGTCCGCTGATCCCATCAGCCAAAACCGCAAGTGTACCGGCAGCAGTCGCCTTGCTGGCAAAATAGTCATCTTGTTCAGCGCGTGTTCCAATAGTCTGACCGTTACCGATCAGCACCTGGGACGTTTCTCTAGTTGTCTCGCCTACCAGAATAGGATCTTCCTGCATACCGGCAGTCAAATGACGACGCCAGAGAATTAATCCGGTCAGAATGATACAGGCACAGAGCACGATAATATAAGGTGTTCCACTCATACGATTTCGTTCTCCTATTCTGCAATCATAGCGTTGTTTTCCCATTCGAAGTGGGCACCGCACAGCGGGATAAAGATAAATTTGCTATGTCCCAGCTGGATCACATCATAAGCATTCAGCTCCACCGGTGAATAGACCGCTTCATTGTTATGATAAGCCAGTCCTGAAGCATCACCCGGTAGCAGATAGAAATTGCGCTTTTTCGGATCATAGACGATAACCGCATGATTGCGTCTGGAAATGGTGTTATCACCAATGATGCGAATATGCATTTCTTCCGCACGACCGATAAAGTTTTTCTCCGCCATAATACGATAATCCTGACCCAGTTGCGGGCCTTCGATGCATACCAGCCATCCGGTTACCGGATGAATGCCAACTGTCTCTCCGAGATAAGGCATGGTCTTGTCTTCTTCATCCTGAACACGTACAGCAGGACGCTGATTCGGATAAGCCGCTTCAGCAGCTACAACCGTATTGCAATAAGGGCAAGTGCTTCCGTGTCTTCTTGTACTGAACATGTGTCCATTCGGGCATCTGGTCAAACTCATTTATGCTCATCTCCCAATCTTAATTTACGAGTAGTCTGGTGTTGGCAATATATAAAACGTCTCCCGGTCCAATCTGATAGGGACGTCCGATTTCGATTTTATTGGACTTATTCTGGGCTGCAGAACGAATACCGGTACCATTGCTGGAATCTGCATCTTCTACATACCATTCGCCATTGACACAATTAAGTACGGCATGTTGCGAACTGATGAGTGAAGCATAGTCGCTGCCGGACAGATCAATATCCACTTTGTTGTGGCGGGTATTCTTGCCGATCAGCATGCTGGTCTCTCCGACAATATCCCAGCCTTTGATCCGCTCGCCGAATTCATCGATAAGAATAATCTCCCGTACTTCCTGATAAACGGGTACATCGGTTTGATTTTTGAAAAAATGGTGATAGGCATACCAGCCAAAAGCAACGACCATAGCCAAAATGGCTACAATTTTTAGCAAAATCGATGGAATTACAAAAATATACACCAGTGTAGACAGCGAGATCAGCGCAATGCCGATATCGATACACCATAAACCTGCGGTTCTTTCCGATTTCACTTATGTACAACCTCCATCACTTCACGATCATTTTTTTCCGGGGCCAAAATATTGTTCAAAGATTGCTGAAGTATCCAGCGGATTTTTCTTTTTGTTGTCATCTTTTTTGATAGATACATTATTGTTTTTAGGATTAAAACCGAAAAAGCGTTCAAACTGGGTCTGTACATCACGCGGATCAAAATCTTTGCTGCCTGCCGATGCTGTTGTTCGGTTGGAAGTACGGTTTCCTGCTGTCTGTCCATTTGGAGCGGTACGCCCTGTCGATGCTCCTGCCAGCTTCTGATCATACTGCTGACGGGTATCGTCATTACTTAGCGTCTCATACGCTTTTTGTACTTCTTTGAACTTCTGTTCGGCTTCGGCACTGCCCTGATTGGTATCCGGATGATACTGCTTGGCAAGCTTGCGGTATGTCTGTTTGATCTCGGCTGCCGTAGCAGTCCTGGATACGCCCAGCACCTCATAATAATTGATCAAGCGTTCCTGCCTCCTTAATAAAAAAAGATACTCAAAAGTAAGTTATGGAGCCGCGCAGCTGCACGGCTCCAACTTGGTGGATTAAACTGCGTATCCGCCCTCGATTTTCGCGAGTTCGGTTTTGTCTTTCTTTTGTTTGATGTAGATCGAGAATTGACCTACGCCTTCTACATCGCCGAAGTGCTCTGTGTAATCTACAACAAAAGCGTTAGGGAAGTAGATTTTGCGGATCACTTGATCAGCAGCGATAACTTCCAGTGTTACTTTGCGGTAGCAATCTGCTTTCTCAGCAGGTACCAGGGACCACAGTGCCAGTTTCATGGTGTCGTCTGCATTGTCACCATCGGTAGCTGTGATGATTTTACCTGTGATTCTCAGTGTGGAACCAACGTCTGTGGAACGAGCGTTGGAATCGTCCGGTGTATCTGTGTCATAGATCACCGTTTGGATGTTATCCATCCCCAGTTCAATTGTTTCTACGCCTTCTACTTTGAGTGTGAAACCCATTTGTGTTCCTCCTTGATATAAATGCTTTTTTTAATTTATGTAAAAGAGTGAGCCTGTTAAGGCACTCCCAACATACAACCTGAGCATTATACCTGAGTACCGGCACAATTACGCTTGCTATGAAGTTCTGTAATAAGTCCTAAAGTAAGCATACTGCCGATGACTCTATGTATAACGGTTCCGGCTTGTTACCCGATGCTGGTACAGCATAATGCTGATCAGGCACCAGGCGGGCAGGGATGCCAGACGGTTATACCCGTCTTCACATTGCGGAATCCCTGCCGTGTCCTGCTGCAAATCATGATGATCAGGCTCTGGCAGCGCTGGTTGCCTTGGTGATGGTAACTTCCAGGTTTTTCACATTGCCGTTAAATACCAGATCGATATTGCAAAGATTATTTTTCTCGTCGATGACATAGTTCAGATCGTCGCCATCTTGAACGATGGAATTGACTGCGCCTTTGGCACCGAGCCAGCGGCTCTTCTGACTGCTTGGGTTGTTGCTGAAGAATTTGACGATGTTCTCGTATTTGAAATCGCTCGTCTGGAAGCGCAGAATACGCTCCACATACGTACTAACCAGCGTCTTGTAGATGGAATCGAATCCGTCTTCGGACATTGCCAGGCTTCTTGCTTTGTATACGGTGATTCTGCGAATATCTTTGCCCTGCAGCTGTGCATTCTCCGAAGAGAAGACGAAACCGAAGTTACGGCGGTTAATGGAGTCCTTGATACTATTGGTAAAGCCGGTGATTTCTTTGGCCATTGTTGTAACAAAGCGCAGGCTGTTATCGCCGGATTCAATATCAAAGCGTACGCCCGGAGCATCGCGCTGTACATCCTTGAACATTTCTTTGAGATATTCAGGGCATTGATAAGCGGATACCAGACCGGCAGCCACATACGCAGCTCCTACATAGACGCCTTCGATCCACAGCTTGAGGATATCTTCTTTTTCCTTGGACAACTGCACACCCGCTTCGGTCTGCATCATACGGCTGTCAATTACAATGCCGGATTTGTCTTTTGGAATAATCGTAAAGTTCGGTACGCAAGGAATCGCGAATTCACTGTAATCCTGGCGCAGCAGCGGAGTACATTTCTCCATGAACTTGTCGATACCCGAAGTAGCCACATGGTTAAATGTCGTCTCTTCACTGGATTCAAAGTTGAAGAACAGCTGCACTTTGTAGTTTTTGACAATCTGCAGCAATAGGGACAGCGATTCCAGTGTATTGCCTTCCTGCTTGGTCGATTTCTCCGTTCCTTTGAAACGGGCACGGCTAACGCGTACGTTGCCTGCTGCTTCGAGTTCAATGGAGGGTACGATACCGAACCAGATGGTGTCGGTAAAGTCATTTTTGGAGTTGACCGTGTTCAGATAAGTTTCGAGACGTGGTGCATTCGTACTTTTCACCAGCATATCCAGCTTGGTATTTGTCACGAGCAGGGTCGGCGCCATACCGCGGTTTTTGGTTGCATACTGGTCGAAGAACATCTTCACACCAAGCAGTTTCTCTACCAGAGGTTTGACTGCTTTTACAAACTCGTCTTTGGCATTTTTGTAGAATTCCAGATACGTATTATAGTTCTGTACTTCCAACTCTGTATTTACTTCTGTGTTAATAGCCGGAAGCGGACAGAAGGTACGAACAACGAGATCTTTGACATACATGGATGGATTCTCGCTTACGCTCTCATAGTCTTCTTCAAAGACAGAGATCAGCTCGGTTGTACCATTATCATCCAGCAGCATCAGCTCGGTTGTGTCGGATTTGGGCGCTTCTACGATCTGCAGTTCGCCGCCTTCGCCAATAGTCAGCATACCAATACGGAATTCTTCAGCCGCTTGATCATCCTGGGCACTTCCCAGCAGCAGGCGGGTCTTGATATCTTCAATAGCCAATGGCAGCATCGCCATAACATTATTGTAGTTCTGGCTGGCTTCCTCGAACATCTGATTGAGCTTGTCGCCCATTTCCAGTTTTTTCGGATCCGCTTCGTCCAGCTGGTCATACTGTCCATACATATAATGAATTTCTTTACGTACCTGACGAATATCATCCATTACCTTTTTAGGAGAGATCATATCCAGCAGATTCTCGAATTTGAAGTCAACATTGGTGATTCCCTGGCTGCGCTTCGTGTCGATCAGAGTGAACAGCATTTTCAGGAAATCATTGTTTTGGTCGATCCGGATTTCGGAAATGCAGTCATCTGCAATACCGTCCGGCTTTTTGAGGGTATAGACCACTTTTTGATTGGCTGCATTAAAGAAAGAATAGACGGTCGGTGTAAATTTGTTCAAAAAATCATCAAAGCTGCGCACCAGTAGATGCTGGCTGATTTCTTTGATTTTATCGTCACTAAGGCTATCGATACCTTTGACATCACCAACCAGGGTGATTAGGTCGTGCTTTTCTGGGTTAATTTCTTCAAAAAGCATTGTACGGTTCGTTTGATTAATAATATCCAACGCAATTTCCTCCATTCTGGCCTTCACGCTATGTATACAACGTTCACACCCGGAGCCGGAAACAGCTGAGGAAAATACGAATACGATTAAAATGGTGTTTGCAATTCCCACTTTGGTTCCATGACTTCCGAGTTACAGGAAGTATCATACAATATGAATAGTATATGTTGTCAATTTTTTGAATTCAGACTTGATTATAGGAAAATACGACTATATGTACATAAGAGATATTGTCGAAATTATCGAATTCTTCCTTTCAGCAGAAAATTACTGTCGAAAAAATAACAATATAAATTAATTTCTATTACTTTTTTACTTTTAATGAAAATTATAGTATTTTGAGAAGCTACAGGTCTTTAGTCCCGATATAGGAAAGCATGTTCGCCTTTTCAATTCTCTGTTCTTCCTGTAAGGAATTTGAATTTCCCTTTACGTTACTGGGCGATATCAAAAAGTCAATATTACATTATTAAGTATCGCCTGTTAATCATTTACTTTTTATATTAACTTTATAAATTTCACCGAAACTTTAGTACTATTTTTGAATTGCGCAAATATGATTCCAAAAATAGTCCATGTTTGTGTAATTTAAAATTTTTTTTCGCTTTTATCTGTCATATTCTTCTAGTTTGTAAAATGATTTGCAAGAAATTTTTACATTCTTTTAACAAAAAAACCACACATTAAACGTGTGGTTTTCAGTCTATACTCTTGTTAGATGATGGCAAAAACATTTATTTTGATAAATGAGTGCTTTCTTTCATGCTCTCTTCTGCATCGGAAAATGGAAGTGTGGACATCGTATCTGGATGAGTCATTGACTCTTTTACGTCAGTAGTCATAGAAGATCCCTTTTTGCTCCGGGTTAATACCAGATTCCGTTTCCAGAAGCGTTCTGCTTGAACAGCAATTTTGAACCATTTTAGTGAAGCACAACGCTTGTCCGCCGATACCGCCAGTCCCCAGTGAATAACCCGGGAGAGAATCGGAGAAGAGACCTGTTCGCTACCGAGCTTTTCCAATGTGTCATTAAACAGACGCTTGGGTACATCGACCGGAGCCCGGCCCTGACAGCAAAAATAAAATGTGGCTGCCAGACTGTAAATGTCCGAGACTGGTCCCTGACTGGAACGACCGGAATAAAATTCGATTGGTGAATAACCTGCGGTTGTAAGGATGCTGTGCGTTTTATTCTGATAGCGTACTGCGGATCCAAAATCCAGCAGCTTGGTCTGCCCATCCTCTACGAGCATAATATTGCTGGGCTTTACATCTCTGTGAATATACCCCAGCTGATGTATATGCTCCAATGCCTCGATAACCGGCAGCAGCCTGGACTGCATAAAAGCAGGATCAGCCTGCGGTGCAGATTGGCGAATATACCGGTCAAGCGTAATTCCGCGACAGTATTCCATGACCAGATAAGCTGTATTATTCTCCTCGAATTCGTCCTCATATTTTACAATACCGGGATGGTTCAGTTCACGAAGAATACTGCCTTCCTGACGGAAAGTAGACAGCATTTCGTTATATTTAGATTTCAGCCCTGGCTGGGAACATTGTACCGACCGGCGATCACGGCTGCGCTCTACCAATGCTCCAGGGAAGAATTCCTTGATTACATGCAGGGTGCCCTTCTCCATATGTCTTGCCACATAGACAACAGATAATTCGCTGACAGATAATGTGCGGCGAATCAGATATGTATTTGCAAGCTTCTGATTGCGGGTAAGGGCTGGATTGGTCATTTTCTTGTTCATCGTCCACCTCTTCGCAACTTTCTCCAGCATGGTGTGTTTTTACTGATAAATGTGTACCTGCTGGCGAGAAATAAATAAAATGCCATATCCATGCAAAACTTTCTATACTGATAAAAAGTTTGCTTATGTTATGTATGGCCATCATTATAGACATTTTAGCATGAATTTAGAAGAATGTGATTCTCTGAATAAAGAAATTTGCCCGATTTCAGCAAATTTCCGCTTTTTTTGGTGTTTTTTTGCGCTTGTTTATCTTTTTCTGACTGCAATCATAATCAAAAGCGGTAAAAGCACCATAATGCTTTTACCGCTTTTGATTATAATTCTATTTCACCGTACCTACAAATACAGCATAAATACGTTCTTACTTGCAATCTCAATCAGATATTTAGCATAACCAATATAGGGACTGTCTATCTTGTCGTTTTCTCTGCTTTCCAATCGCTCTCTCGCATAATGCGAATTGCACTCTCTGCGATCATCGATACCCGCTCGTCAGGGTCTCTCTCGGCTGTACGCAGCAGCATGGGTTCGAAGTCCTGCCAGCCGACAAAACTGGTTGCAAATACGGCGGATTGTCTGACTCGCACATCCGTATCCTGCATATACCGTGTAAAAATCTCGACAATATCGTGACGTGGCAGAAAATAGGAAGCAATCCCCAATCGACAGATGGCATCCATTTTGTCTTCTGTCGTATCTGCCTGAAGACACCACTGAATAACTTCGTCTGCCGAACCTACCATTCCTGTCTCGTATAGCAGACGCGCAGCCTCTTCAGCAGAAGGACCCGATAACAGCAAATACGGAATACTGGTGGACTGATCAATAATCACATACACCAGTGTCGAATGATCATCCATTACAAATGTATAATATCCCGCTTCTGCAGTCAGATCTCTTCGTTCTACTGACTCATGCTGTGCTTTCAACATGGATAGGCGACTCTCTCTGGATAACGCTTCCAATAGATTCATATAAATAACCTGTGGCCGGGTACACAATCGAATCTGCGACATACGTCTCACTCCTCCTTTGGGGGTTGGGATAGAGATGGTTATATTCAATATTACTATATTCCGTGCTTTAAGAATCATTTTTCTAAATTTTGTAAGTTAATTTCCATATTATTTATGTTGATTTCTTTTATATTTATACAATTAAACCAAACAACCTGCGGTTCCGAGGTAATGTCAGCGTTCGGAATCGCAGGTTATTTGATCTGATCATTGATACTATTGAATACTTATACATATCGTATCCAGCTGACGTTAAGCAAAATGGTAAAGAAATACCATTATCCTGCAGTATGGGGTTTGGTAGCCCATTTCGCTTCTTTGGAAGCTTCTTCCTGTGTGGTTTGCGGTGCAACCGGAGGTTTGATCAATACGGCAATCAGGAAGGAAATAATACACATAATACCGATCACGATAAAGGTTGGTTTAAACCCGCCCATCCAGGCTGCCACAAAGGAACCCGATAGCGCGCCAATCCCAAAGCCCTGATAAATCACACCATAGTTTTTGCCGTGATTTTTCAGGCCGAAGAAATCACTGACGATTGTAGGGAATACCGTAATATTACCGCCGAAACAAAAGGCAATAGCTGCAACAGAAGCAAAGAAGACGCCATACGTCAGTGGTACAAAGCTCAGTACGGCCACTGCAGCTGCTGTCACGATAAAGGTACCACAGATAACCTTGATCCGGCCCACCTTATCCGACAGCGCACCCAGAATAATACGACCGACTGTATTGAAGATTGCGATCATGGCAACGGCATTGGCTGCTGTAGCCAAATCCAGTCCTGCCAGCTGTACGCCAATATCTTTGACAATACCGATCAGGTACAGTCCACTCATACAAGCGGTAAAGAACATAATAAATAATAAGTAGGCTTCTTTGGTTTTCAGCATTTCTTTGACTGAATAATTATGACTGACAACCATTGGTGTAGATGTAGATCTGGTTTGATATTTTTTTGTACTATTTTTCACTTGTTCTGTGCTAGCAACTGGAACGGTGTCGATTACTACTGCTTCACGAATCAGGCGAGAACCGATCACAATCATGAGCAGTACAATAATACCCCAGTATAGAAATGCCATAGACACACCGGCTGAACCGATTAACGAGCCATTAATATATTTGAAAATCAGACTGCCTGTACCATAAGCACCGACCGAGATACCCGAGATCAGTCCTTTGCGTTCAGGGAACCATTTGATCAGATTCGAGAGTGAAGTCATATAGGCAGTACCATCCGCAAAGCCGACAACTACCCCAGCCAGCAAATACAGCAGTGACAAGGAAGATACCTGTGAGCTGAGCATCAGACCCAGACCGAGTACAATACCTGATGTTCCAATCAGGCGGCGGATTCCCCATTTTTCCTGTAATTTGCCCGAGAACAACGTGGCAAATGCCAAAGCAAAGCTCGTAATCGAGAATGTAATAGCGACCGAGCTGAGTTCCCAGCCAAATTTGTCAACGAGCGGCTGATTGAACAGGCTCCATGTATAAATGGTTCCAAGTCCCATTTGTACGATAATGGTTCCAAGCGCGATTAGCCAGCGATTGGCGGGCTTGCCGGAAGAATTGGTTTGTGACATCGAAGCTTGAGTGTGCGTTACCATTTGGCTCATAGTGGATGTTCCTTTCCGTAATTACCGCGAAGTATAGTGTGTATACAGGATGTAAGGTACTCAACCTGTGCAGGCTGCCTGGTCTATTAATGAAGCAGTCCGTTTATCGAGAATTCTCTACACCCAAGTATACCCCTACAATAATGAGCCGATAACGAATACGGAATGAAATGCGGTATTTACGGAATGAAATGCCTTTATATATTCATGATCTGCCGGAACTCTTTGGCCTTGCTGCGACTGACCGGAACTTCGTATTCCATATCATGTAAGCGTAGTAAATAAGTGTTGTTAAACCATGGAACAATTTCACGGATTTTGCTGATATTAACGATATATGAACGGTGACACCGAAAAAAATACTCCTCCGGTAATGTAGTCTGGAACTCACTGATACTGGCGTTGACCGTGTATTCATCCCGCCGGGTATAAACATGGGTTACCTTCTCGCTCGCTGATGCATAATACACATCATCGACAGGGATTACCTGGATCTTATCATTTTTCCAGAGGCTGATTTTGCCCTGTAGGGCATGAGCAGTATGAGCTGCCGAATGATCGACCTGATGATGTACAAAAGCCTGGCTGCTGCCTACAGGATGAGCTGTTAAACTTGTATTGTCCGGCTGCTGGGAGCCTGCAGAAGGGCGTTGTGCATTCGGACTGGAGATACCGTCTGTGCGCTGCTGATCGCGCTCATACGTATTTTCCAGCTTGCGTAGCATGGACGTAATCCGTGATTCGCTATAGGGTTTTAGAATATAGTCGAATGCTTCGATCTCAAATGCTTCGGCCGCATGTTCCTTGTACGCGGTAATAAAAATAATATACGGTTTGCGCGAAAATTTGCTGATATTATGGGCGAGCAGTACGCCATCAAGAGACGGAATATTAATATCGAGGAATATGGCATCGACCTCATGATTTTGTACATATTTCAGCACATCCAGACCATCGTCAAAGCTGCCTGCAATCTCGATACTACTGTAGGTTTTGATATAGTATTCCAGCTCCTGGCGAGCCAGGAATTCGTCTTCCACTACGATTGCTTTCATAAACGCTCCTTTTTGATCTTGAATTGGATGCGGGTACCTTTGTCGAGCCGCTGGATATGCAGTCCCTCTCCATAGATCAGCTTTACCCGCTGATGCACATTGGATAGACCGATTCGATTTTCCGGCATCTGACTGGTATATACTTTCTGGATAATTTCATCTTCTATACCGGTACCGGTATCTTCCACGATAATCTCTACCTGTTCTCCACGGTCTTTGACTGACAGGGTAACGGTGCCTGATCCTCTTCCCTTGAGAATTCCATGTACAATTGCATTCTCCACCAGCGGCTGAATAATCAGACTGGGAATCTTCACTTCCACTTCTTCGTCAATATCATAAATGACTGTCAACTTGCTGCCAAATCGCGCCTTTTCAATCTCCACATAATTGACAACCTGACCGAGCTCCTTGTTGATATCGATCAGCTGATCGCTCCATTCCAGACTATGACGCAGATAACCGGACAGATTAATAATCATCTCCCGCGCATTATCCGGATCGATGCGGATCGAGGAAGCAATAGCGTTCAGTGCATTAAACAGAAAATGAGGATTGATACTCGTCTGCAGCGCTTTGATTTCGGCTTTATTTGCCATTTCCTTCATCTGCTCAATCCGTGACACTTCCATCAGGGTGGAAATGATCTGAGATAGACCAACAGCCAGTGTCTGCAGGGAATAGGTGATTTTGTAGGCTTTGCTGTAATAGATCTTGAGTGCGCCGGTTACAATACCTTTTTCCTTGAGCGGAATAATAATCAGAGATTGAATATTTGGTACCTTCCCCTCGGTATCATCATTGATAATGACAATTTCCCCACTGGAAATTGCCTGCTTGGTCGCATCCGTGATAATTTCGTTGCCAATATTATACCGCTCTTCCCCGATCCCTACATAAGCCAGGATAAAGCGTGTATCGGTAATCGCAACCGCATCCGCCTGTATATCTCCACGAATAATCGTGCATATTTTGCGCAGAGAATCGCTGTTGATCGATCGAAAATAGGGCAGGGTCTTATTGGCAATATCAAGCGCAAGCTTCGCCTGTCTGGCAGCGATATTCTCCCGCTCTCCTTCTACACCCTGTACAAATAAAACAATCAACCCTACACTCACTTCGCCCAGAATCATCGGCAGAGCAATAATGGATACGATCTCGCGCCCGATTTCTACCGGATTCATCAGCAGAATAAGCAGCATCGTCAGCGCCTCACAGGCCATCCCGGCGATAATCCCGACGATCCAGCGGCGCTTGCGGCTGATCCGGCTGTGAATGTATCCAGACAGAATACCGGCGATGATACTGGTGATTAGACAAGGAACCGAGGTCACGCCGTCAATATCAATTAGATACCGGTGAAGTCCCGAGACGACGCCTGTAATCAATCCTACCGGCCAACCAAACAGAATACCGCCCGAGACGACCGCTATAATCCGCACGTTAACAAGAGAACCTTCCACATTGATACCCGTGTAGGTTCCCAAAATTGCAAAACCACTAAAAATAACTGATAAAATAATACGATCCTTGGTATCCAGCACTTCCTTTTGGAAAATCTGCCGGAAATGCGGCAGCTTGCTGAGTAAAAATAAACAGATCAGCAGCAAGGCTGCCCGTTCGAATAATTGTAATAAGATAATACCTGTATAATGTCCGCTCAATGCCCATGCCTCCAGCTTCGTCATTAAAAATCATAATCTATAGTATAAACGATGTCTCCAGCTGGTGTGTGACAGGTTTGCAAAAAGCATGCATTTTGCGTCAATTTCATCCAAATTTAAGTTTGTCTTAACCGATTGTTCATGCAGTAAGGGTACAATGTAGAAGTATTCTTAACAGCAGAGAGGCAGGAAGCATCATGGAGATGAAACATATCCTTACCACTAGTTCAATGGCACTGGCCATTTCCATAGGCAGCACAGTATGCCACACATCGCTATCTGCTGCATCCGGACTCAAGACAGGTCCTAACCGGACATTACTATCTTATGACTTTATGCCGGATTACAGCAGACTATCATTGGTACACAATCATTCCTATTCTGATTCATATACAGCATCAGCATCAGCATCAGCATCAGCATCAGCATCAGCATCAGCATCAGCATCAGCATCAGCATCAGGCCAATTATATAAAGATCGGCTAATGGATAGCCAGCAGCATAATAGTGAAAGTTCATATACAGATCTGGATTCTGAACTTATCCTATCCTATATTATTGATGGAGCAGCCAGTCTGCTTGGACTCACTTCTCTGGAGTTAAGACAGTATTTACAAGATGGGGACAGCATTCAGCATATTGCAGAGCATCAGGGCTTCACTGCCGCACAATTCAGCGAACAGCTTCTCGAACACATAAGTATGACCCTTAAGGAAGCGCAGGCTTCTGGGCAAATTACACAGCGGCAGTACGAAGACAATTTACAGTTGGCCAGACAGCAGATTGAACGATTGGTCGATATGTATTAGGATTGGCATATTTAATAATGGCTTGGACATGTTAACCGATAACTGCTTTGCTTGATAAGCTTTCTATAAGTGACCAGTATGAAGAAAATCAGTTAGGACACAATCCTGTTCAGGATTTGATTTCCTTATACATTCTATCCTGATGTATCCCATAACCGTTTTGGGGATCTATACTTTTACTCGGTTTATATAAGTTGTATCATATAATAAAAGGTTGTATTCTTTTTGCCATTCAGCTGTTATAGCTGTTAATGGATTAGAGAATACAACCTTTTCATTATTTCAGTACATGATGATATTAATTGGGATATAAGCTTCGTTTTAGACACTATCTATTGTTTAGACACAATGGATACTTTTCATACAATCAGTCGATCAGTTCGCCCTGGAATACCTGCTGTCTGTTCAAAAACTCCCGCAGCGGTTCATATTCCGGAGAAGTCCAGAAAAACTCATTGCTTACCAACCTGGCTGCATCGTTGCGAGCAATTTCCAGAACTTCAAAGTCGCTGACCATATCCGCAATCTTGAACTCCGGCAGACCGCTCTGCTTCGTTCCGAAAAATTCTCCAGGTCCGCGCAGCTCCAGATCTCGCCGCGATACTTCAAATCCGTCATCCGTCTCGGTCATCGCCCGCATCCGTTCCTGACCAATCTCGGACTTGGGATCGGCTATCAGAATACAGAAAGATTCATGTTCTCCCCGACCTACACGCCCACGCAGCTGATGCAGCTGGGACAGTCCAAACCGGTCTGCATCCATGATAATCATCAGCGTCGCGTTTGGCACGTCGACACCGACTTCAACGACGGTTGTAGAGACGAGCAGCTGCATCTCATTGCTGTAAAAGGCGCGCATGCTCTCTTCCTTTTCGGCGGCATTCATCCGTCCATGCAGCAGCCCCACCTGATAACCCGGAAAAGCCTGATCCATCTGTACAAATAGATCAATTGCATTTTGCACATCCAGCTTATCGGATTCTTCAATCAGTGGACAGATCAGATAAGCCTGGCGTCCCTGATCGATTTCTTTGGAAATAAAACCCATCACCCGATCCATCATATTATGCTTGACCCAGTAAGTGGAGATCGGTTTGCGTCCTTTGGGACGCTCGGAAATAGTGGATACATCCATATCGCCAAAAGCGGTAATCGCCAGTGTCCGCGGAATCGGCGTAGCCGTCATCGTTAGCACATCCGGATCAAATCCTTTACGCCGCAGTACACTGCGCTGATTGACACCGAAGCGATGCTGCTCATCTGTAACTACCAGTCCCAGACTGCGGAAAAAGACATCTTCCTGAATCAACGCATGGGTACCGACAATAATATCGGTCATTCCCATTTGCAGGGAAGCGATCAGATCCTTGCGCTTGCGACCACTCACACTGCTGGTCAGCATTTCTACGGTAATACCAAATGGCTCAAACATGCGCTTCAGCGAGCGTACATGCTGCTCTGCCAGGATCTCGGTCGGAACCATGAGTGCGCCTTGATGACCCGAACGAACCGTAGCAAACAAAGCAATCGCTGCAATAACCGTTTTGCCTGAACCCACATCCCCTTGCAGCAGTCGATTCATACTATGGGGAGAACGCATATCTTTGAGAATTTCAAGCTCTACCTGCTTCTGTGCATCGGTCAATTCAAAGGGAAGACTGCGTACAAACTCGCGTATCGTCGCATTATCGGTCGTATGCACAATACCTGTCGACCGCTTGCGGTTCATGCTGCGATAAGCCTGCAGCTTGAGCTGGAACAAAAATAACTCCTCATATACCATCCGTCTACGTGCCTGCTTGCCCTCGCCTGCATCGACAGGCTGATGCAGCTGACGAATCGCCTGTTTGCGCGGCATCAGCTTATACTGCCGGATCAGCTCTTGAGGCAGCACTTCGGGAATCATTTCTCCATATTGATCCAGCGCCTGACCGATCATTTTACGAATCCAGGTCTGCGTAATCTTGCCACCGATCGAATAGACCGGCTGCAGACTGCCGCTGCGCTGGGTTCCTTTGTCCGGAAATTCCGAATCCGTAATGGTCATGGTCGATCGGCGTTGATCCCATTTGCCGGTCAGAATAATGACCCTGCCGGAAGTAAGCTGGTCTTTGAGAAAGTGGCGATTGAACCAGGTCGCTGTTACCATCCAGTCATCCACCATAACTTTACAGGTCAAACGTGATTTTTTGCCATAGCGCTGTAATATCGGCAGGCCGACAATCTTGCCTTCGACCGTGATTTTGTCGCCGTCCTTGACCTCCTGAAGCGCACGAAGGCGATAATCTTCATACCGGAATGGAAAATATTCCAGCAGATCAAGTACGGTAGAGATGCCAAAGGCGTGAAGCTCCCCTTCTTTGGAAGCACTCACGCCACTGACCTGCCGAACGCCAATCTGATCCAGATTGATATTCATCATCATCCCTCATCTATTCCTCATCCGGCCATGCGAACATGGCGATTGTGCCCGGTCCTGCATGTGTACCAATAACAGGCCCTACTTCAGAAAAGACCAGTTCGCCAATCTCATAATGCTCTCTGATCATCTGCAGCAAGGGTTCACACGATTCCCGATTCGCCGTATGTCCAAGAGCCAGATTGATTTTACGTACATTCAGATTTTGACGCATCATCTCGACAATACGCGTCATAGCTTTTTTCTGTCCACGTACCTTTTCGACCGGATAGATCACGCCATTCTCGTCGATAGAGAGAATCGGCTTGACGTTGAGCAGCGTCCCCAGCACCGCCGAGGCTCTGCCGATCCGGCCGCCTTTGCGCAGATATTCCAGATCATCCACCATAAAGTAAAGCTCACGTCTGCTAAGTATATGCGCTACACCGGCTTCAATCTCTGCAACACTTTTACCCTGCTCGGCCAGTCTTGCTGCATGCACAACAGCCAGTCCATACCCATAAGAAGCCGATTTGGAATCAATCACGGTAATATGGCTATGATCGTCCAGCATCGAACGTCCAATCGTCGCCGACTGATACGTCCCACTAAGGCCTGATGACAGATGAATCGATATGATTGGACTGCCTGGATGCTCGGCTGTGAGCTTCTCGTACATCGCCGTATAATCCGCCGGTGAAGGCTGGGATGTCGTAGGCAGCTGTACTGAAGCAGACAATTTACTATAAAATTCAGCGGAGGTTATATCGACTCCATCCGCATAAGACTGCTCTCCAAAAAACAACCGTAACGGGATAATGCGTATATCATACTTTGCAATCAGCTCTGCAGGAATATCTGCCGTGCTCTCTGTCACAATAATGGTATGTGTCATAGCTTATCCCTCCTTCTCTCCAAAATAACACAACTGCTGTGAAATGCCTGATGCAGCTACATGAGGAATTTCACAGTATTCCTTGCATCCTACTTTTTATATTCAGGATTCCACGGAGAATAGATAATGATATACCGGCTGATCGCCTTCATGAATCTCCACTTCGGCATCCGGATAAGTCTCGCTGATCCAGCTCGCCAGAGCCGTTGTATCGGCATCATTCGCTTCATTACCCACCAGCACGGTTACCACTTCCTGACCATCCTCAATCATGGAAGACAGCAGTTCCTGACAAGTCTGCAGCAGGGATGGCGCAGTAGCCACAATCTTGGAATTATTAATTCCGATATAATAGCCTTCCTTAATATCGATATTCTCCATGGTAGTATCACGTACCGCTACAGTCACTTGACCCGATTTCACATGATCGAGTGCTTCGGTCATATTACTCTCGTTCATATCCACACTCTCGTCTTCCTGGAAAGCAAAAGCGGAGGCAATACCCTGTGGAATACTTTTACTTGGAATAACCGTAATCTGGCGGCTTCCTTCCAGCAGATCACGTGCCTGCTGTGCAGCCAGTACGATATTCGAGTTATTCGGCAAAATAAAGATATGACGTGCAGAAAGATTCTCTACCGCTTTGACGAAGTCTTCAGTACTTGGATTCATTGTCTGGCCACCTGCCAGGATCGCATCTACACCAAGGCTACGGAAAATCTCCGAAATGCCGTCGCCTGACGATACTGCAATCAGCCCGTAAGCGGCTACTTCTTCGGCAGGAGGAACAGCGGCTGTCTGCGGATCGAGCGGTTCTTGTGGAATCTCGGCAAACAGATCCGGCGGAGGCGCAATATCCAGTCCGGCAGACAGCAGATCACGATGTTGTTCACGCATATTCAGAATATGGATTTGCGTAATCTCTCCATACTGCAGCGCCAGATTCAACACTTCTCCCGGCGCTTTGGAATGGACGTGTACTTTGATGACCTCATCATCGGCAATCACGATAATAGAGTCACCATTTACAGCCAGCGCTTGACGGAACTTCTCTTCTTCAAAACGAACATTACGATTAGGTCCCAGCTGACGATTAATGAAAAACTCCATATCATAAAGGAATTCGATATCTTCGGTTTCCAGGCGTGCCTGAGCCGGCATCGGTGTATCAAATGCAGGGTTCTGGGCTACTGCAGAAGCGGATGCTGGATTGGATGTACCTGTCATCCCCGGTTGCATAGCCTGGCCTGTATGAACGGCTGCAAAAGTCTGCTCCGTACTTGTAGCTGTGGTTCCATTCTGCAGATAGGCATAGAACCCTTCATAAATATATACAAGCCCCTGTCCGCCGGAATCGACTACACCTACCTGTTTCAGTACAGGCAGCATTTCCTGCGTCTGTGCCAGCGTCTCCTGGGCACGGCGAAGTACTTCGCCCATCAGTTCTGTAATATCGGTAGTTCGACGCGCATAATAGGTAGCGTGCTTGGCTGCTTCCTTGGCAACAGTCAGAATCGTTCCTTCCACTGGTTTGACTACAGCCTTGTAGGCTGTCTCTACACCGTTTTGCAGCGCAGCCGCAAATTGTGCGGCATTCAGCTCATCACGCGATGCAGCTGCACGGCTGAAGCCACGGAATAACTGGGATAAAATAACGCCGGAATTGCCTCGCGCTCCCATAAGCAGTCCTTTGGACAGCACGGTAGCTGTCTGACCGATCAATGGAGAAGTGCCGCGTTTTAACTCGTTTACTCCTGCAGTCATAGTCAGATTCATATTAGTTCCTGTATCGCCATCCGGCACAGGAAATACATTCAGGGAATTGACGTGCTCTGCATGCTGATGCAGACGCTCCGCTCCCGCCAATACCATAGCGGTAAAATCAGTTCCATTTAAAGAACGCTTACTCAATGATAATTCCCCTTCCTCATGTATCCATACCAGCTCTGTCCGGGATGATATTTGAACAGAACGCATTGTTGAGTTTTCGTTTTCAGGTGTACCTATGATCTTATTTGTATTGTAAAAAAGCATATATGGGTTACTTATACGCTTTCTGTTCTCTGCCCGTTTCAAATAATTTAGAACCACGTACTTGTACCAAGTACCAATAACGGGCAAAGCTTTGTGTAGTGGAGGTTGTTCAGCTGCATGCGGACCTCTGCAGCATGGATAATCCACCCTGTCAGTCGGCAGAATGATACCTGCCAATCATGCAAAAAAAATACATATTGAACTACCTTATATTGTACTATAACCCTTTACAGAAATAAATAAAGTATTTAGAAGTGTTGACGTCGCTTTCTTGATTGTGATAATATGTTATGAGTGTTGTTTTCATGCACTTTTTCGGAAATAGGAGGTGTAACTATGGCTCGTAAATGTTATGTAACTGGTAAAACAGCTGGCAGCGGTAACAACGTATCCCACGCTAACAACCGTAACCGCCGTACTTGGGGCGTGAACGTTCAAAAAGTTCGCATCCTCGTAGACGGTAAACCAAAACGCGTATACGTAAGTACTCGCGCTTTGAAATCCGGTAAAGTTACCCGCGTATAATGATATGTTCATGAAGAAAGCATCTCTATTGAGTAGAGATGCTTTTTTGCTATCTTCCGATAGTTCTATTTGATTTTCGATAACGGATAGATTGATCATCAAATCGATAAAACAACAAATATATAATCTCAAACAAAACGCGCCAATCCATTTAAAGGATTAGCGCGTTTTGTTATACTTATGCATCTTTATAGGATCATAATGAATTCACGAATGTTGGCTAAAATAAGACCTCTACTCTTCAAATCCTTCATATCCTGAACAGCAAGATTGAAGATCTTTTTAGTGCAGACTATCGCGAATACTCTGAATAGCTTTGGCACGATCAGGCGTATTGAATACTGCGCTGCCTGCTACGAGTACGTCTGCACCTGCTTCTACAACCTGCTTGGCTGTAGAGGCAGTAATACCACCGTCTACTTCGATATGCAAAGCAGTATGACCCATAGCATTGGCCCACTCGCGAATCTCACGAATTTTGTTCACGGTACGCGGAATGAAAGCCTGTCCGCCAAACCCTGGGTTCACTGTCATAACGAGAACCAGATCTACATCTTCCAGTACTTCACGGATCGCCGCTGCCGGTGTAGCCGGATTAATCGCCACTCCTGCTTTGATACCATGTTCCTTGATAAGATGAATCACACGGTGCAGGTGGATACATGCTTCTGCATGAACGGTGATCATCTGTGCACCTGCTTTCACGAAATCTTCGATATAACGTTCCGGATTTTCGATCATCAGATGAACATCTTTGAACAGACCGGTATGTGCCGAGATCGACTGCATCACCGGTGCTCCAAATGTAATATTCGGAACGAAATGACCATCCATCACATCAATATGCACCCAATCGGCTCCACCGCGCTCTACATCAGCTACTTCTGCCAGCAGTTTACCAAAATCAGCTGACAGAATAGAAGGTGCTATTTTCACTTTATGCATGATTAATACCTCCGTTTCTCGTCTTTCATTTCCTGATAAAATTGCTCATAGTGCTTGTATCTGCTATTGGCAATTTCTCCATTCTCCAGAGCATCCAGAACTTTGCAGCCCGGCTCGTGTAGATGGGTACATCCACGGAACTTGCAGTCACTCGAATAGCGATTGAATTCACGGAAACATGAGCCCAGATCCTCAACGCCCAGTTGTGTAAAGTTCAATTGACTGAAGCCCGGCGTATCTGCTACATAGCCGCCACCTTCCAGTTCGATCAGTTCCACATGACGGGTCGTATGCTTACCACGACCGAGACGCATACTGATTTCACTGGTGTTCAGATCGCTGCCGGGAATGACTTTGTTCAGCAAAGAAGATTTACCCACACCTGACTGTCCGGCAAACATGCTGATCTTGTTATTCAGCTCTTGACGAATCTGATCGGTACCCAGATCCTGCTCGGCACTGGTAAGAATAACCTGATAGCCAATATCTTCATATAGCTGTCTGGCCTGCTCTACAGCCTGACGCATCGCTGTATCTTCTTCACGCAGCAAATCCATTTTGGTAAAACAGATCAATGGTTCCAGACCCGCATGCTCGATATGTACCAGGAATTTGTCCAGCAGAATCAGGCTCAGATCGGGTTCTTTTACGGAAAAAAGCAGTACAGCCTGACGAATATTAGCCACAGGAGGACGGATCAATTCCGTCCTCCGTGGCAGTATTTCATCTACCATACCTTCACCATTCTCAGTGAATGAAAAGATAACCTGATCGCCAACCAGTGGGGATTCCCCTCTTTTTTTGAAGATTCCGCGGCCGCGGCACTGTATCGTATCCGGTTGATCCGCAGGGATCGCTTCATCTGTCTGCTCGGGTTTTACATAATAATATCCGCTTAGTGCTTTGACGATTAAGCCTTCTGGCATGTAATCCGTCCTCTCATTGATCTTGCATGTTGAGTCATGATCTACGATTAGGGCGTACTGGTATCACTGCCCGTATCATCGGTATTTCCATTGCCGTTACCCTGACCATTCCCTTGTCCATTACCATTACCGAGACCATTTCCATTTCCGTTTCCTTCACCAGGAACAGGATCAACTGTCCCTTCATCTTCTGGAGGAGTGGTCTCTTCGGCTGGAGGAGTTGTTGTCTCCGGTGGCGGTGTCACTTCTCCGGTATTTTCAGGCTCTACTACACCTTCGGACAGTGTTCCCTGCTTAGCTTCATTGTACCCAATTGCAAAAGTATCCAGGAACTGACCATCACGGTAGACCTTAACGACACCATTTTGGTTAGGATCCAGCACCATATTGACCTGCAGCGATTTACGGGAATCAATCGTTTTGGTTCCCCAGTCGCGATCGGCACCACGGGCATCTGTATAGACAATATTAATCTTGCTGGTCTTGCCTGCTGTAGCTGGCGGTACAGATACGGTATATGTGTAGTTCAACGCTTCCGGCGGATAGCCGGTGCTTACCCATATATCCACTGCACTTCCTTTGGTCACCGAACCACCGGACTGTGGATTCTGGCGAGTTACTTTACCTTTATCGACTGTATAGCTTGCTTCCTGCTGTACATTGCCTACTTTCAGACCGGCAGAGGAAATTTTGGATTGGGCATCCGACTGGCTGATCCCTGCTACAGACGGTACCGAGGTAGTAGATACGCCTTTGCTTACGATTAATGTAACCGGTTGGGATTCCGGATCTACATCTTCGTTCGCTCCAGGTTTCTGGTCAAATACCTTGCCTGCTTCTACACTGTCGTTATTTTGGTCCTGTCTGGCAATCTGATCATCCTTGAAGCCCATTTCGATCAATTCTTTGCGGGCATCATCATAGGTCGAATTTGTAAAATCAGGCATTTTTTTAAGTTCTTTGGCCATAGCGACACTGAGTTTGATCTTCGTGTTCTGCTTGACTGTCGTATTTGGCTGTGGATCCTGCTCATACACCGTACCTGGGGCAATGCCCTCCTGATATTCCCGATGTACATCTTCTGCAATATCCAGACCGTATTTAGCCAATTCCACTCTTGCCTGTGTTTCCGTCATATTCGTAACACTCGGTACCGTAACTTCATCCTTGTTCAGCGTCTGATTTACATAGAATACAATTAAGAACATGATCAGCAATACAGCCAGTACCGAAGAGACAATGATTATCGTTTTTTTACGGTTGTTCTGTTTGGAAGCTGCTGTAGCTTTACTTTTGCCTCGGTCTCTCTCCATGCTTCGCACCTCATCATCCGGCAGACCGACCGGGATTGAATTAGGGCGAATCGCCGATACGACCTTGGTCTGCTCGTCATCATCATTACTCGCAAAGTAGACTCTGGATTCTGTGCTGCGCTCCGGCAGCAAACAGGTATCCAGATCCGTTAGCATATCATGGGCAGAATGATATCGTTCCGCCGGATTTTTACGCATTGATTTAAGTATAATATTCTCTACGCTCTGCGGAATCAGCGGGTTAATGAGTCTTGGATCTTCGAACTCATCCTGCAGATGCTTCAGCGCAACACTGATAGGGCTCTCCCCCTGGAAAGGCAATCTGCCGGTCAGCATCTGATAAAGCACAATCCCGAGCGAATAAAGATCGGATTTTTCTCCAGTTGTTACCCCTTTGGCATGTTCGGGAGAAAAATAATGTACAGAACCGATAACAGAGCCTGTCTGGGTAATGGTCGTCGATGTAACTGCACGGGCAATACCAAAGTCCGTTACTTTTACTCGTCCATTACGACCGATCAATATATTATGCGGCTTGATATCGCGGTGAATAATCTGATTATGATGCGCATGTTCCAGTGCATCACAGATTTGCGTTGCAACTCGTACCGCTTCCTCAACAGGCAAAGGAGCACGTTCTTTGATAATTTCGTTCAGATTCTGGCCATTTACATATTCCATAACGATGTAATGAATATCATCTTCTTGTCCTACATCATAAATACTGACAACATTCGGATGGGACAACGATGCCGCTGATTGAGCTTCACGGCGAAATCTGCGAATAAATTCTTCATCATATACAAATTGCTGACGCAGTACCTTGATCGCTACATGACGGTTTAGCAGTACATCTTTGGCACGATAAACGAGTGCCATGCCACCGCCGCCGATTTCTTCCAATACTTCATAACGACCGCCCAGAATACGTCCTATCACGATGTCCACCCCTTTGTATCCGACCTGGGTGCAGAGTCATTGACCTCGAACAAGGCAACCGTGATATTATCTTCGCCACCGGCTTCCAGTGCAAGAGCAACCAGATGCTTGGCACGGTCTTCCAGTGGAATACCTGCCAGTGCAACGGTCTCGATCTGATCACCGGTAACCATATTGGTCAATCCATCGCTGCAGAGCAGCAGCACTTCTCCCGAGGATAATTGAATATCATCCAGCTCTACACTCACTTCGGAATCTGTTCCCAGCGCACGTGTCAGTACATTACGGCGCGGATGGGCAGCAGCTTCTTCCTGACTGATCTGTCCGGTCTTGAGCAGCTCATTGACGAGGCTATGATCCTGCGTTAACAAACGCAGTTCGTCCTCTCCGACCAGATAGGCACGGCTGTCTCCAATATGTCCGATAATGCCTTGATTGCCTCGCAGAAGTGCCGCTACGATCGTCGTTCCCATGTTGTAGTAATCGCTGTTCGTCTTTGCCATATGAAAAACAATGTCATTGGCATGCAAAATCGCGTCATGAAGCGCTGCACGGCAGGCTTCGGCCGATAATCCGGCCTCCAGCCCCTGCAGATCGCTTACTACAGTCTGGACGGCCAGCTGGCTGGCTGTATCGCCTGCCCGATGGCCGCCCATTCCGTCTGCCACAATACCAAGTATATATTCTTCCTGTATACTACCGATCCACACCGAATCCTCATTCACCTGTCGAACGCGTCCCTTATCACTCAGCTGCGCTGCTCTAATCAACTCTGATCACCTCGCTGTCGATTCCATGTGCTTCGCCCGCAACTGTCCGCAGGCCGCAGCGATATCATGACCCTGTTCACGACGGATCGTTACATTAACGCCTTTATCCGCCAGAATACGCTGGAATTCAAAAATATCTTTGCGTGGTGTACGCACATAGTTACGTTCAGGTACATAATTGACAGGGATCAGGTTGACGTGACACATCATATCCTTAAGAACATTTGCCAATTCTTCGGCATGCTCCGGACGGTCATTCACGCCGCCGATCAGTGCATATTCAAATGTAATACGACGTCCTGTTTTTTCCATATAATAATGCAGGGATTTCATTACATCATCAAACGGGAAGCGACGGTTAACCGGCATCAGCTTGGAACGCAGCTTGTCATTTGGTGCATGAATGGAGATCGCCAGATTGATCTGGGTTTCTTCGTCTGCAAATTTATAGATATTCGGTACGATACCACTTGTAGATACAGTGATATGACGCTGGCCGATATTCAGACCTTTTTCGTGAATCATGATACGCAGGAATTTCATGGTTGCTTCGTAGTTCTCGAACGGCTCACCCGAACCCATGATTACGATACTGCTGACACGCTCATTGGTCTCATCCAGGATTTTCTGTGCCTGAACGACCTGAGCTACAATCTCGCCTGCTGTCAGGTTACGCTTCAGACCGCCCAGTGTCGACGCACAGAATGTGCAACCGATGCGGCAGCCTACCTGTGTTGTTACACAGATACTGTTACCATAGTTGTGACGCATGATAACTGTCTCAATCGCATGATCATCATGCAGACCAAACAGGAATTTCACCGTGCCATCCTTGGATTGCAGCTTGGTGATTTCGCTCAGTGTCACAAAAGAAAACTGGTCGTTCAGCTTGGCGCGCAGTCCTTTGGAAAGGTTCGTCATTTCCTCAAAAGAAGATACACGCTTCACATACAGCCAGTCAAAAATTTGTCCTGCCCGGAAAGCAGGCTCGCTATTTTCTTGCACCCATGCCTGGAGATCTTCCAGTGAATAATCATATATAAAGGGTTTCATTGAATTTATCACACCTATTCTTCATCTCTTATTTTTGTACATTTACAATACAGGTTACATCGGGTTTGCATCTTTACTATTTTAGCACAAAAAAAAGAAAGCCTAAAGAGGTGCCCGCCAGCTTCTGCTATTTTAAAGCGAAAGCATTGCCTGACGTACCCGCTGTAGGCCGTTATTGTGTATCCGTAGTTGTGCTAAGACCCTATACTAACTCATTCTGCGTAAAGCCGCAATATAAAATCCGTCCGAATGATAATCCTGCGGCAATATTTGCAGACCGATACTGGATTCGTTACTTTTTTTGCCTGACGAGCCGCGCTGTTTGGCAGCTGCTTCCTGTAAAGGTGCCAGTGGTGTGTCTGCTGCTTCAAATGAAGGATTCTCTTCCAGGAAACTGCGTACTACATATTCATTCTCACTGTACTCGATTGTACAGGTGCTATAGACCAGAATACCACCCGGCTTGAGCAGGGTAGATACCTGGCGGATCAGCTGCTGCTGAAGCTCGGAAATCTCCTGGATATCCTGCGGAGATTTATTCCATTTCAGATCCGGTTTGCGACGGATAACGCCAAGCCCCGAGCACGGTGCATCCAGCAGAATCCGGTCAAAGGAAGCTGCCGGATAACGGTCGGTCAGTGTGAGTGCATCCCCGATCGCTGTCTCGATCATATTCAGATGCAGGCGCTGTGCCTGATCATCGATCAGCTTGCGCTTGTGATCATGAATATCATTGGCAATAATTTGTCCCTGATCATTCATTTTCTCAGCCATATGAGCTGTCTTGCCGCCCGGAGCTGCACAGCAGTCCAGCACTTTCATACCCGGCTGCGGCTGTACCGCTTCCGCGACCAGCATGGAACTTTCATCCTGAATGGAGATCAGACCTTCGCGATACCAATCTGTCAGTGCCATATTGCCACTGCCACCTACCAGAATACCATCCGGTGCTACTGCCGAAGGCTGAGCATAATAACCGGCTTCATTCATCGTCCGCATCATTTCATCCCGGGAAATCCGGAACGTATTGACCCGTACGCTGACCGCAGGCGGTTCATTGTTGGACATACAGATCTGCTCGGTCGTCTCTGCGCCATACTGCTTGATCCAGCGTTTCACCATCCACTGGGGATGAGAGTACTGCAGCGATATACGTTGTGCGGTTGGCAGACCTTCCGGAATCGATAATTCATCCAGCTGACGAAGCACATTACGCAGCACGCCATTTACCATGCCGGATACACCCTGATGTCCACGACGTTTGGCAATATTGACGGCTTCGTTCACCGCTGCGTGAGACGGAATGCGATCCAGGTAATAAATCTGGTAAAAGCTCATACGCAGCAGGTTGCGTACCCATGGCTGCAGCTTTTGGGTGCCTTTGGCAACCAGCTGGTCAAGAAAATAATCAATTGTATTGAGATGAGCTACCGTACCGTAAACGAGTTCTGTAGCAAGACCTGCATCCGAACGTTCCAGATCTGCCTGGATCAATGCCTGATTCAGCTTAAGGTTACTATAGGAACCTTCCACCTCTACGTCGGTCAGTACATTCAGCGCCACATCGCGGGCGGACAGCTTGCGACTCGCTCCACCGCCGCTGCGTTGATGCTGAACATTATGCTTTGGACGAGCTGATTGACTGCCAGCGGAACGCTCTTGTCCGTTGCTTCTTTTCTTCTTGTCGTCGCTCACTGGAACACCGTACCTTTGGTCAGGGATGTACCGCGTACATAGTCTGCCGCACGCAGTGCTTTTTTACCGGCTGGCTGTACTTCGGTTAGTGTAATAACGCCATCCCCCGTACGGACGGTAATACCTTCAGTTCCCATATCTACGACAGTACCCGGTGCAGCATTAGTCGCTCCCGCAGGTAATGCAGCCGCTAGATCAGGCTGAAGGGTTTTCCATACTTTGAATACTTCATCATTCCAGAGGGTGAATCCACCGGCAAAAGGTACCAGTCCACGAATATGGTTATAAATGGACCGGCTGTCTTTCGACCAGTCGATCTTCTCGTCATCACGTGTCAGATTGGGCGCGTACGTCGCCTGCTCATCATCCTGCGGCTCCGCCTCAACCGGTCCTTGCAGTAGACGCGGCAGCTCCTGACGCAGCAGTACGGCTCCAGCCTCACTCATTTTGGCAAATAATGTACCTGAGGTATCTTCATCTGTAATTGGAACTTCCAGACGGGAAATCATATCTCCGGTATCGAGTCCTTCTGCCATATACATCAGTGTAATACCGGTTACGGTCTCGCCATTAATGATAGAGCGCTGAATAGGTGCTCCACCACGGTATTTTGGCAGCAGCGAGCCATGAATATTTACACAACCCAGACGAGGCAGATCAAGTACCGCTTTTGGCAAAATCTGTCCATAGGCAGCTGTTACGATCAGGTCCGGTTCATAGGCAGCCAGCTCGGCTACCGCTTCAGGACTGCGCATACGCTGTGGCTGCAATACAGGCAGTCCATGCTCCATAGCTGCTGCTTTGACTGGAGTAGGCGTCAATACTTTTTTGCGTCCCTGTGGACGATCCGGCTGCGTGACTACACAGACCACATTCATTCCTTCTTCCAGTAGTACATTCAAGCTGGCCACGGCAAAATCAGGTGTTCCCATAAATGCAATTTTAACAGTCAAAGCTTATTCTCCTTCCTCATCCAGTCTGCGGTCATAGACACGCTCGGCAATATCGGTAAATAGTACACCGTTCAAATGATCAATCTCATGCTGAAGCGCACGTGCAAGCAGTTCGCTTCCGGTAATAGTTATTTCTTTCCCGTTACGATCCAGGCCTTTGACGGTCACTTCCATCGCACGGCGAACTTCACCGTTCAGTGCCGGGATGCTTAGACAGCCTTCCGAACCGAGCTGTTCTCCGCTACTGGCTACAATCTCCGGATTGATCAATTCGATCAGACCGTGTTCATCGCCTACGTCCACGACGATAGCGCGTTTTAGTATACCGACCTGTGGTGCAGCCAGACCTACGCCATCTGCATCATACATTGTGTCTGCCATATCGGTCAGCAGCTTTTGTACATTAGGGGTGATTTTGGTAACTTCTTTTGCTTTTTTATGCAATACTTCATCAGGTTCTTTTACAATAATACGAATAGCCATCGGGTATCCCATCCTTTATTTGTTCTACATTACAAGTGTTTATTGCTGTGCATTACAGATTTCAATTGCACATAGATGCAGTGCATACTGTCATTCTCTGTCTGACAGATATTTCTGTTTGTGCGCAAAGTACAGGGCAGCACTTCAACAGCTGCTGCCCTTCTGCTCTAGCTATCCCATATCCGTTATAGCCCTTGGCCGCGATCCATTATGATACTGGAAATGTATATCCTGGATCATTATTTCACGGATGATTACATCAATACCTGCGGGTCTACGTCGATGCTGATCTGAAGATCTTTATCACGTACGCTGTCCTGGAGCTGTTCAGATAATTGCTCTGCCAGCCGGGCCACGTCCATATCTCCACGCCATTTTATCATACATTGGAATCTGTATCTATTTTTCAGTCTTGGAATTGGGGAAGCGACGGGTCCCAGTACATCGAGTGCTTCTGTCGAGAAACGCTCCAGACTACCGAGCCAGCCAAGCTTATGCGACTGATCCTTGACCATCTGCACATAATTCTCGGCGATTCGTACGAGCAGCGGAAGCTTTTCATGGGAAAAGGTAATCAGTGCCAACCGGCAGTATGGCGGATAGCTGAGCACCTGACGATGCTTGAGTTCCTCGCGTACAAAAGAAGCATAATCATGACGACTGGCATGTACAACCGAATAATGATCCGGATTGTACGTCTGTACGATAACTTCACCTGGCAAATGGTGTCGTCCTGCCCGGCCTGCTACCTGGGTCAGTAGCTGGAACGTTTTCTCGGCTGCACGGAAATCCGGTAAATGCAGTGCGGAATCCGCAGCGATAACACCAACCAGCGTCACATCCGGGAAATCCAGTCCTTTGGCGACCATCTGTGTACCCAGCAGCAGATCGGCCTGTTTATCGCGAAACTGGTTCAGCAGCTTCTCGTGCGAACCTTTTTGCGTCGTCGTATCCACATCCATGCGTACAACGCGTATGCCCGGAAACAGCTTGGCAAGTTCTTCCTCAACCCGCTGGGTGCCTGTACCAAAGTAGCGTATGTGCTCACTGCCACACTCTGGACAGATCTCGGGCGCCGGCTGCGCATGTCCACAGTAATGACAGCGCAGATTGTTGGAACGCTGATGGAATGTCAGTGAAATATCGCAGTTCGGACATTCCGCTACATAGCCGCAGGTACGGCACATCACAAAGGTCGAGTGACCCCGCCGGTTCAGCAGCAGCACAATCTGCTGCTTTTTCTCCAAACGGTCTTCGATCGCTTGATGCAGCGGACGGCTGAACATGGAGCGATTGCCTTCCTTGAGTTCTTCTCGCATATCGACGATATGAACTTCCGGCAAATCACTTCCAAGTGCACGTCCGTGAATTTCCAGCAGTGCCGGATTGAATTCGTCGCTGCTCTGGGAACGGGCTGCATGGTAACTTTCCAGTGACGGCGTCGCCGAGCCGAGAATGACCACTGCTCCATGCTGATGAGCGCGACGTACTGCTACGTCACGTGCATGATACTTGGGACTCTCTTCCTGCTTGTACGAGGTCTCATGCTCCTCGTCCATAATAATCAGACCCAGGTTAGCAAAAGGAGCAAAAATGGCCGATCGCGCGCCAATCGCTACAAGTGCCTGGCCCTCGCGGATTTTGCGCCATTCGTCATAACGTTCTCCACTGGATAGACGGCTGTGCATAACGGCTACATGATCACCAAAACGGCTTTTGAAACGTTCTACCATCTGGGGAGTCAGTGCAATCTCCGGCACCAGCATAATAGCCTGCCGATTCTGCTCGATAACGCGCTGAATCGATTGTAAATACACTTCGGTCTTGCCGCTTCCTGTAATCCCATGAACGAGAAATTCGCCTTCGGTACGTGTATCCAGACGCTGTACGATCGCATTGTAGACCATCTGTTGTTCATCGGTCAGTACAAACGGCTGACTCGGAGCGAAACTATGATTTTTGTAAGGATCGCGGAACACTTCCATATCACGAATTACAATATAACCTTTATCCGCGAGTGATTTGACGGTTCCTGCCGTTACACCGAGTACACTCATAATATCCTTGAGCGGAATCTCGCCGCCGGTATCTGCAATAAAAGTAAGTACTTCTTTTTGGCGCCGTGCTTTGGCCGGGAATTCTTCAATAATGGTACGAATCTCATCCTCTGGCAAATGCAGTGCCACGGTTCGGATTGTTTTTTTCTGCACTTTGTCACGAATACTGCGGCTCTCGGATAAGACACCTCGCTGCAGCAACTGCTTGATCACATCGGCATGACTGACAAAT
Organism: Paenibacillus dauci; assembly: GCF_000971985.1. Classification (GTDB taxonomy): domain Bacteria; phylum Bacillota; class Bacilli; order Paenibacillales; family Paenibacillaceae; genus Saccharibacillus; species Saccharibacillus dauci. The sequence continues at coordinate 1,022,682 of NZ_LAQQ01000001.1, forward strand.
TTGCGGGTCAGATGCTCCATCCGCACTTCCTGCTGCTTCTGGATATGGGCTACAATCTGCGCTTCCGTATCCGTAAGCTCATCCATACTTTCAAACAAGACCGGCTCGTCCGGATCACGCTGCAAATCAGATCCGCGTTCTCCCCATTCCGAACGGTCGGTTACACGGATATAGCGTTCCGCCTTGCCTTTGAGCGCTGCAGGCAGCATCACTTGAAGTGCCGTAATCCGGTGGCATGCATACCGAGCACTCATCCATTCCGATAATTCAACCAAATCCTCGGACAACGGAGGCGTCAGATCGAGCAGTTCCTTGATCGGCTTGAGCTTGACCGGAGGAGTGTCTGATTCCATACTCAGCCCCACTACAAATCCTTGCAGTGTCCGCGGACCAAAAGGAACCCCCACCCGACTGCCGATTTCCAGCCATCCTTTCATGGATTCGGGAATCAGATAGTCAAAGGGTCGATCTGTGCCCCGGCTAGGTACATCGACAATGACCTGGGCAATCCTGCTCATGAAGCAGACACCCCGTTCAGCCGGCTTACAGCAATCTGCAATAATTGAAATGCCACATCATATTTGCTCATCAGCGGCAGATCTTCTACCAGTCCTCGGGCATCATAGATCTGTACTTTATTTGTATCGGTACCAAAGCCTGCTCCAGCTTTGGTGACATCGTTGGCTACCAGCAGATCGCAGTTTTTGCGCTTTACTTTGTCCATTGCATATTCGGCAACATTATTGGTTTCTGCGGCAAAACCGATCAGGAACTGTTGTTGTTTGCGCTGACCGAGACTTTCCAGAATATCGATAGTTTTTTCCAGTTCAAGTACCAAATCTTCATCTTTTTTCTTTATTTTGGTAGAATGAACGGTCTTGGGACGATAATCGGCAACAGCAGCGGTCTGAACCATGATGTCCGTATGATTCCATTCTCCGAGTACTGCTTCATACATATCCTGTGCTGATTGCACCTGTACTGTATCGATTCCTTCGGGAAGCGGCACCTGTATGGAACCAGCGATCAGACGTACTTCAGCTCCCATCGCATGGGCGGCGCGAGCAACTGCTATCCCCATTTTGCCTGAAGAATCATTGGTGATATAACGGACAGGATCAATACGTTCTATGGTACCTCCTGCGGTTACCGTTACTTTGCGTCCGGCCAGCAGATGTCGCATCTCTTCGCGCTGCTGCTGGGCAGCAAAGAAATCGTTCACTACACGAATAATAGTCTCCGGTTCTTCCAGACGCCCTTTGCCTACATAGCCACAAGCGAGCATGCCTTCCCCCGGCTCAATCATCAGTACACCACGATTCACGAGTGTATTCATGTTCTGGATGATCGCGGGATGCTGGTACATATGCACATTCATTGCGGGCGCGACCATAACCGGTGCAGTAGTCGCTAATAGCATGGAAGAAAGCATATCGTCTGCCAGACCGAGCGTCATTTTGGAAATCGTATTAGCTGTCGCCGGCGCGATCAGTACCAGATCTGCCAGATCCGCCAGATGGATATGAGTAACGACTTCCGGATTGCGCTCGTCAAATGTATCAATATGAACCGGATTACGGGAAAGTGTCTGCAGCGTCAGCTCTGTAATAAACTTGGATGCCGATTCCGTCATGATGACATGCACATCAGCTCCCTGCTTTACCAGACCACTACACAGCGCAGCCGCTTTGTAGGCTGCAATACCGCCGGTAATACCGAGTACGATCTTTTTACCTCGTAGCATCTGTTCCCCCTGCTTTCCTATAGAATAATTGGAAATAAAGAAAGTCATACAAGAGTCCGTTTCTTTCATTTCCCTGTAACTGATATCGTTAAAATATATAATATGATAGTGGATTATAGACTGTGTATAAAACCATTTGTGCAAAAAAAGATCGAACATTCAGCCCTTGGACGAAATCATGTTCAATCCCTTAATTATACCTCTTTTCCGCAAAAAAAGTAACCGGAAGAAAGACCTTCTTCCGGTTATCTGTGTATACATATGAACACAAAAAATAACAACCTCACGGTTGTTATCCTTGTCAGTCGGTATATTGGCCGACTGTTGATACTATATCTCTGTAACAGGCGCCATACTGCCAACGCCGCTGCAGTGAGATTTATTTGTTTTCGCGATCGCTTTGCTCCAGCTCGGCTTCGGTTCTGCGCTCGATTTTGATGTTGTCATTGTAGATTTCTTCCAATGCCACACCTACATACTTGTGGGAACGTGGATCATGAAGTTCACTTTTGCTGCCGTCGCGCAGTTGTCTTGCACGGCGAGAAGCTGCTACAACGAGGGAATACTTGCTGTCTACTTTGTTCATCATTTCATCAATAGAAGGATATAACATGAATTAAGCACCTCTTCATCGGGCCGGAAGCTCAGGCTTCAGCCTCTTATTTGCGGATCTTGCAATGCTCGGCAATAATAATGCTCTCGATACGCTTGCACGCCAGATCAATCTCATCATTGACTACTGCATAATCGTAATGCTTCATCATTTCGAGTTCATCTGCAGCAACAGTCATACGGTTGTTGATGGTGTCCAGCGTCTCGGTTCCCCGATTTTGCAGACGGTTCTGCAGTTCTTCAAATGATGGAGGGGTCAGGAAAATAAATACGCCTTCTGGAAACTTCTCCATCACTTTCAATGCGCCCTGTACTTCAATTTCCAGGAAAATATCATTACCTGCCTCAAGCGTTCTATCCACAAAATCACGCGGCGTTCCATAATGATTACCCACATATTCCGCATATTCCAGCAGCATATCGTTATCAATCATCTTTTTGAACTCATCATGTGTCTTGAAGAAATAGTTCACTCCATCGACTTCGCCAGTTCGCGGCTGACGAGTCGTCGCCGATACCGAATAGATCAGCTCAGGCTTGCGGATACGCAGTTCTGCGCTTACAGTTCCTTTACCCACACCGGACGGACCGGATAATACAAATAATAATCCCTTAGACATGGTACACTCCAATGTAGGGCTGCCGACGGTCATTACCGAAGCAAGGAGGCCGACAGCCTGTTTTTGTTTATTCGTCGTTATCGTCGTCTTTGAGAGACAGACGATGTGCTACAGTCTCCGGCTGTACAGCCGACAGGATAACATGATCGCTGTCTGTGATGATAACCGCACGGGTACGTCTTCCGTAGGTGGCATCGATCAGCATATGACGATCACGCGCTTCCTGAATAATACGTTTGATTGGCGCGGATTCCGGACTTACGATGGAGATAATCCGGTTCGCTGATACAATATTACCAAAGCCAATATTGATAAGTTTGATTGCCATCTTCAGGTTTTTCCCCCTATACATTTGACTCAATCGCGCCGAAATAAGGTCGCTTGTTGGTCTTTATTCCAAATTGGCGGCTTGTTCACGGATTTTTTCCAGCTCCGCTTTCATCTCGACGACATGGTTAACTAGAGCCAGATGATTAGCTTTGGAACCAATCGTGTTCACTTCCCGGTTCATTTCCTGAAGCAAAAAATCCATTTTACGTCCAATCGGATCATCGGTATGCAGCAGATTTCTGAACTGTTCAAAATGACTCGCCAGACGTGTTAATTCTTCGTCAATATTGGAACGATCCGCAAAAATGGCGATTTCCATTCCCACACGGGATTCATCCCAGTGAAAACTTCCGTCCTGCAGTTCGGATAAACGTTGCCGCAGCCGGACACGATGTTCTTCTACGACTGTAGGAGCCAGACGCCGCATCTCGGTATAGAGCTGCTCCAGATGATCGAGTCGTCCGCGCAGATCTTCTGCCAGATGACGCCCTTCTCTGGCACGCATCTCAAGCAGGCCTGTCAGCGCTTCGCCTAGACCTTGCTCCAGCAGCTCTCTCCACTGCTCCGGATCATCATCGTTCCCATTCTCCTGAACGGTCATGACCCCGGGCAGCGCCAGCAGCTGATTAATATCCAGCCGGCCTTCCAGCTCCTCAAACTGCTGAAGCTCACGGGCTGCCTGAATATAGGATCGGACTGCTGCCTGATCCAGCTTCAATGCTGCCTGTTCGCCGCCATCCTGCTCCTTATTTACAAACACATCAATCCGTCCCCGCTTCAGCTGGCTCTGTACCAGCTTGCGCAGCGTATCCTCCAGGCCAGCCCATTCACGGGGCAGCCGGAGCATCACTTCGCAGTAGCGATGATTGACGGATTTGACTTCAATCTGGATTTTGTAGCCGCCATATTGCACGGCGGACTGACCGTATCCGGTCATACTGAATGACATCGGCATCACATCCGTTATTCTATTGTAATTGATTATTTACCATGAAACAAGGGGTTTGGACGCTGCTTTGCTTTTGCCCATACATATTCAGTAAGCTGTGCACTCATATCGTACAACATAAATGGAGTCATGATATAAATTCCATTAAAATACTCCAGGGCCACATCCACCAGCTCACGGGCGATAGCGACACCCGTTTGTCTGGCATCCGGTCCTTCGAGCCCTGCCATACGGCCGCGAATATGATCAGGCAGCTGAATCCCAGGTACCTCATTATGCAGGTATTCCGCATTGCGTCCACTGGCCAGCGGCATAATACCGATAAAAATAGGAACGCTCAGGTGTTTGGTTGCTTCATACATATCACGAATCAGCTGTTCATCATAGACTGGCTGGGTCATGATATAGTCGGCACCTGCAGCGATTTTCTTCTCCAGACGCTGTACCGCTTTGTCCAGATGCTTCACATTCGGGTTAAAAGCAGCCCCGACTACAAAACGTGCACGATGCTTGAGTACTTTGCCCGAGAAAGCTATTCCCTCATTCAACTGCTTGATCATACGGATCATGTCAAATGAAGTCATATCGTAGACCGAGCTTGCGCCAGGCAGATCACCGAACTTGGATGGATCGCCTGTGACCGCGAGGATATGATCCACGCCCAGTGCATTCAGCCCCATCATATGTGACTGATTACCGATCATATTGCGATCCCGGCATGTTACATGCACGAGCGGACGAAGTCCGGTCTCCCGCTGAACCAGATGAGCCAGCGCCATATTGCTCATCCGCGTAACAGCAAGTGAATTATCCGCCATGGTTACAGCATCGGCCCCAGCCTTTTTGAGCGCTTCGGCTCCAGCCATAAAGCCTGTAATATCCAGATCACGCGGCGGATCAAGTTCCACGATAACCGTCGGTCGTTCTTGGACCAATTCAACCAGTGTAGGCGGTACATCCTCCCGATCGGAGCCCCAGCCGCCTAGAATATCCTTCTCCATTGTAATACTAACCTGTGGTGAAGGAACGCGAACATTCGAAAAGTCGAGTGGTGCCGGCACATAATCAGCCAGTGCACGAGCAATCGCAGCAATATGCTTTGGCGTCGTTCCACAGCAGCCGCCGATTACTCTGGCACCCAGCTCTGCCAAGCGAACCGAACTCTGTCCAAAATACGAAGGCTTCGCCTTGTAGCGGTACTCACCATCCACATAGCTGGCTACACCGGCATCCGGATACACTGATAGCGGCAGTGATACTTTGCCACGTACATATTCCAATGCCCGCATCGTTCCATTTGGACCGACGCGGCAGTTCAGCCCTACCATGTCTGCTCCAGCTTCTGTCAGAATGGCAAAAGCATCCGGCAGACTGTACCCATCCAGTGTACGCACTGCATCCTCCACCGTTAATTGGCAGATAACCGGAATATCGGTCAGTTTGCGCACTTGCTTCAGCGCAACAGCCAGCTCCTCCAGCTCGAAGAATGTCTCCAGCAGAATGCCATCGACCCCTTCTTCCAATATCGCATTCAGCTGCTGTCTGAAATATTTGCGAAGCTGCAGAAGCGGCGTATTCGAACGTTTGCCTTCCCGGATCGCACCGACCGATCCAACCACATAAGCCTGATCCCCGGCTGCCTGCCTGGCAATACGTACACCGGCACGGTTAATTTCTTCTACTTTATGTTCAAGCCCATATTTGGCCAGCTTTTCATGATTGGCGGAAAAGGTATTCGTCTCCAGCATTTCTGCTCCTGCAGTGACATACTGTCGATGCACATCTTCAATAATATGCGGACTCAGCAGGTTCAGCTCCTCATAGGAGATGCCTACCGGGAATCCCAGCTGATATAAATAGGTTCCCATTGCTCCGTCGCCTACAATAACACCTTCTGTCCATCTTGATCGCAAATCCGGCTTCATCTGCTACACCTCGCTGTATCGATTTATGCTTAAATGTATCATAAATCCCAAGCAAATCGAGGCAGAAATGGCTGATATAGCTAAAAGGTATAACCGGAGCTTAATCCAGCGTCTGTCCGGTATATACCGTTGCTGCCGGGCCCGTCATATAGACGTGATTACTGCTCTCATCCCACTCAATATACAGGTCTCCGCCCTTGAGCGAGACATGGGCATTGCGGTCGGAATAACCATTCAGCACTGAAGCCACTAGTGTCGCACAAGCTCCCGTACCACAGGCAAGTGTCGGTCCCGCTCCCCGTTCCCAGACTCTCATATCGATCCGGTCACGGCTCTGTACCGTGGTAAACTCTACATTGACCTTGCGTGGAAATAGCGGATGAGTCTCCAGCAGCGGTCCCCATTGATGCAGATCAAAATTCACTGCATCCTCCACATAGATTACACAATGTGGGTTCCCCATTGATACAGCTGTAAAATGAAACTGCCGCCCTTCTACTTCTACCGGCTGGTTCAGGACCGGATTGCCTTCCAGAGCAACCGGGATCCGACCTGCTTCGAGGGCAGGCTCACCCATATCCACACGTACCGTAACTGCTTTGCCATTCTCTTCTTGCACCGTAACTGCCTGAACGCCGGCACCGATCGTCTCGATCTGAATCTCTGTGCCTGCTGCAAGACCACGGTCAAACACATATTTGGCTACGCAACGGATTGCATTGCCACACTGCTCTGCTTCCGATCCATCTGCATTAATAATCCGCATCATATAATCTGCTCGGGCGGAAGGCAAAATAAAGACCAGCCCATCTGCACCGATCCCAAAGTACCGATTGCAGTGCTGAATCGCCAGTTCCGCCGCGTTAGCAGGCAGAGATGGCTCGCCATACACCACGATAAAATCATTGCCAAGTCCGTTCATTTTGGTAAATTCCATCGCTGCTCTCTCCCCTGAATATGCTGTTTAATCACTTCCTACTGGGTAAGCATACATGATACGACTATAAATTGCGAATGCTTTGTGGCATGATAGAATAGGTGGAATAGGATGGAGTTCGTGCAATATTTTGCTTTGCAAAAATCACTTTTCATTGAACATCGCGTTTAACAAGTTAAACGTTGAACTGAAAGATATTTTGCTTTGCAAAAATCACTTTTCATTGAACATCGCGTTTAACAAGTTAAACGCTAATCTGTACAATATTTTGCTTTGCAAAAATTGCTTTTTTATTGAACATCGCGTTTAACAAGTTAAACGCTAGAATAAGGAGAAAATGACATGGCACTTGATGGTATTGTAACTCGCGCGATTGTGCAGGACCTGCAGGTTCTGGTGGGGGCGCGTATTAATAAGATTTATCAGCCTACAGATAGTGATATTGTTTTTCAAATTCGTGCGCAGCGGGAGAATCGCAAGTTATTGCTGAGTGCGAATCCGACGTATCCGCGGGTGCAGTTTACCGAACAATCATTTATGAATCCGCAGGAAGCTCCAATGTTCTGCATGCTGTTGCGCAAGCACTGCGAGAGCGGGATTATCGAAGCGATTGAGCAGGTAGGTATGGAGCGTATAATTCATTTCCAGATTCGTCAGAGGGATGAATTAGGCGATGTATCGGTTAAGCGGATTATCGTGGAACTGATGGGACGACACAGTAATCTGATTCTGGTTGATCCGATAGCAAATACGATTATAGACGGTATTCATCATGTTACTCCGGCGATCAGTAGTTACCGGATTATTATGCCGGGCTTCAGTTATCAGGAACCCCCACAGCAGAACAAGCTGAATCCGCTGGAGACAGGTCGGGAGCAGTTCTTGAGCAGCTATGCCGATTATGCGGATACGTCTGCCCGTTTTATTCTGGATACTTTTACAGGGATCAGTCCATTGATTGCCAGTGAAGTGGTACAGCGTGCGCTTCAGGCTACTCCAGTGCAGGAATCTGCGGATACACAGAATTTATCAACGGACTCTAATTCTGATCAACAACAATCACAATCGCCCGACAAAGTAGATGCAGATGCACTGTGGACTTCTTTCGAGTCCTTCATGGAACCGATTCGTCAAGGGCAGTATGATCCGGTGAGCGGATTAAATGCCAAAAGCAAGCTTATCTTCTCGGCTGTACCATTGATACAGATTCAAGAGGAAGAGAAGCATTACTCTTCCATGAGCGAATGTATCGAAGCTTATTATGGCAGCAAGGCCGAGCGCGATACCGTTAAGCAGAAAACCAGTGATCTGCTGCGTTTTTTGCAAAATGAACGAAGCAAAAATATCAAAAAGCTAGATAATCTGCGCAAGGATCAGCTGGAAGCCGATGATGCCGAGAAATATCGTATTCAGGGCGAGCTGCTGTTCGCTTCACTGCATCAGATTACCAAAGGAGACAAAGAGATTGAACTTATCAATTTCTATGATGAAGAGCAGCGCCCGATCAAAGTTCAGCTTGATCCGCAATTGTCTCCTTCCGATAATGCCCAGCGTTATTTTAAAAAGTACAATAAATACAAAAATAGCCTGGCAGTGATTGAAGAACAGCTAACCCGTACGCATGAGGAAATTGCTTATCTCGATTCTCTGCTGCAGCAACTGCAAAGTGCGGCACTCCAGGATATCGACGAGATTCGCGAGGAGCTGGCCGAACAGGGATACGTCCGCAATCGTAACAAAAAGAACAAAAAGAAAAAGAAAGATAACCGTCCTACTCTGCACATCTATACTTCCAGTGAAGGTATCGAGATGTATGTCGGCAAAAATAATCTGCAAAACGAATATATTACCAATAAAATGGCAAACAATAATGATACCTGGCTGCACACCAAGGATATTCCGGGCTCCCATGTTGTTATTCGCAGCAGTGAATTTGGCGATGCAACCCTGGCTGAAGCTGCACAGCTCGCTGCTTACTTTAGCCAGGCCAAAGAATCAAGCAGTGTGCCGGTCGATTATACCCAGATCCGTCATGTACACAAACCGAGCGGCTCCAAACCGGGCTTTGTCATTTACGATCATCAGACTACCCTGTTCATTACGCCGGAAGAAGATATGATCAAGCGTCTGAGCAGCACGATCAAAATGTAATAGTGAGTAGCCCAGCAGCTTATTTAGGTACTTGTGGCTGTTCTGTACGGTAGTATGGTTCTCTACTGCGCAAAAAAGCGTTCCGAACGTCTATTTCGACGTACCGGAGCGCTTTTTTTGCGTAGCATCTGCTTACACTTGTCGTATAGATGTACCCTTCTTGCCTTACAGACCTGCGATCATTATTCCTCATCTTTGAAAATCTGCTGCAAGGCAAAAGCGTCATCCTGCGGCTCATATCCCAATTCACGAATTGCATCTTCGATATTCAGCCGTTTAAAGCGATTATTTGAAATAGCATTAACAAGCAGAAAAGGCTCCTTCAGCGGAGCAGTCAATCCCTTTTCCACCAAATGACATAGATCCCGTGGACTCAGATACGCACTCATATCACGTGTAGTCATCGGCTCTCCCGGATGGAAATCATCAAATGCACCGATTCGTAGGCCTATACTCTCCAGACCATGTTCATAGGCATAATAGCTGGCAAGCGATTCCAGAAATGCTTTGCTGACTCCGTACATATTTTTGGGACGCATCTGCATGGCAGTGGTGGTCTGGACATCGACAGGATATGCTTCCATCGTCTGTGCACTGCTTGCGAATACGATACGTTTTACTCCATTTTGCTGACAAGCATGGAACAGATTATAGCTGCCTTTGATATTGTTATCTAGCAAATCTTCATAAAAGTCTGCGTCTGGTGAAGGATTGCCTGCCAGATGGATCACAAGGTCTATACCGGATGTTAATTGCAGACAGGCCTCGGGATCCGCTAGATTAATAATCTGCTGCTCGGTTTGCTGCCGAATCTCCGAAGCCAGTCGATCAAAGTGAAGATCTGCCAGCAGCAAATCATATTTGCTTACGAGATACGTGGTAAGTACCGTACCTATTTTGCCGGAAGAACCCGTAATTAATATGCGCATATGCTGCTCCTTTGTGAAGTATATTTTCAGAGCGGGAGAGGACAGAATATACTTCTAATTCATTACTTTTTACATTTACACTTTAGACTCAACCTGAAGTCCGTTCAAGCAGTTGAGTGAGTACACTTATCGGCACCCTTTTACCACCGATTGGACCATGAAATACTTTGCCCTGCCGCGCGCCATGATAATCGGATCCGCCAGTGATAATCAGTCTTCTTTGACTTGCAAACTGCAGATAGCGTTGTTCATCTTCAGGTGAATGATCGGAATGATACACTTCCAGTCCTGCCAGTTCACTCTGATCGAGTATACGGGCGACCAGATCGTCGTCTCCATAGATACCTGGATGTGCCATAACAGGTACACCACCCGCCTCTATAATCCACTGCGCCGCTTCGTGTGGACGAATACGCGGCGGGGATACATAAGCTGCGGCATCCTGAGCCAGATATTTTTTGAAAGCATCACGCATATCTTCGGCATACCCTTTGGCTACAAGTGTATCTGCCATATGCGGTCGTCCAATACTCTCGTCCGGCATTAATTCGCGCCCAAGCTGCTTCAATACATCTTCCATTGTAATCTCGACACCAAGCTCACGCAGCTTTGCCAGAATCATCTCGTTACGCGTATCCCTGATCTGGCGAAGTCCAGCGAGTCTCTCCAGAAAAACAGGATCTTCGATATTCATGTAATAGCCGAGAATATGAATATCCTTGTCTTCTTCCATAGTGCTGACCTCTACTCCCGGTATGATGGTCACTCCATACTGTTCACCTGCTGCCAGTGCTTCTGCTACTCCAGCTACCGTATCATGATCCGTAATAGCAAGAGCACTCAGTCCGGCTGCTGCAGCCAGCTGTACATTTTCGGTTGGTGTATTCATTCCGTCCGAAGCCTGGGTATGGGTATGCATATCTGCATATCCTGTATACATAGAGTCTTTAGGATTCAAATGGTCTCACTCCTGACTATTTTTAAAAATCACGCTCATTGTTAACATATCTATTCGATTTTTGGCAGAAAAACGAATACAATCAGCTGATATCCAAACCATATTCAAATCAGCCAACACATTTTAAGTTAATGAATATTCCTGCAAAAATTGTAAAAAAGAAATCGATGGAATACTGAGCAGTGTAGATTTGAGATGGATCGAATAGAACTGCCTCTGAAAAGAAACACCTTCGATATCCAGCACTTTGAGCAGGCCGAGTGCAACTTCATGCTTGACCGAAGACGGCGACAGGATCGTAATTCCGAGTCCGGCTTCTACCGCTGACTTGACTGCTCCCGTGCTGCCCAGTTCCATAATGGTATCGATACGTTCCAGATCCATATGATGCCGGATAAATTCTTCTTCCATCACTTGTCTTGTACCCGATCCCTTCTCTCGCAGCACAAAGGAATACTTCAGCACGTCTTCCAATGTGATTCTTGGCAGTTCGTCCAAGGGATGCCCCGAAGGTACAATCAGTTTCAATTCATCCTGCATTACCGGCTTGATCGTCATATCGGGATGCTCTACCCATGCCTCAATCAGACCAAAATCCAGTTGATTGCGGCTAATTTCTTCTAGAATCTGTGTTGTATTCATCACCTTAAGCATGATTTTCATATCCGGATAACGCTGCCCCAGTGGAACAAGCAGCCGGGGGAGTACGTATTCGCCAATCGTATTGCTTGCACCCAGCATGAGACGTCCAGCCATATTATCGGTAAACCGTGACATGGCTGCATCTGTTTCACGCATCAGCTCAATCCCCCGACGCGCAAAAGGCATAAGCGCATGTCCTGCTTCCGATAGCTCGATCCGTTTGGTCGTACGAATCAGTAATTTGGTACCAAAATGTTCCTCCAGCGATTGTACCTGCATGGTCACTGCAGGCTGGGTCATATGAAGCGCCTGGGCTGCTGCAGAGAAACTGCCCCGCTCGGCAACAGTATAAAAGATATGTAACTGATGAAAGTTAAAAGCCAATGCCGTTTCCCTCCTTGGTCGTACTTTATTGTACCCCAAAAAAAGCACATAACAAAAGAGCCTGCATATGCAGGCTCCCGAGGGTTCGTATGATGATAAGGCAGACTGCTCATCCATTACGAATGCAAGCTAGGCCCGTTCATGAATCTACTCTATTCACGTATTATTTACGTTTACGGCTATTTTTGATCAATGTCATGCGGCGAGAGTGTCTCAACCATGAATAATAAGATTTCAGATCACGGAGCTCGATCGTTTCGGACATTTTTCCGAGGAAGGTAACTACGATCATTTTGTGAAGCGGATTACCTGCAAGATCAAACTCACCGGGCAGTTCAGCGAATTCAGCAACAACGACTACGTCTTCATCAATCAGATATACATCTTCTTCTTTGCGATAATAGGAAATGATGCGGTCCTGCTTTAGGCTATCCCACATAAAGGAAGCGATATCTTCTGTAGGGGTATCTGCTTTGGCGATTCGATCATTAAAACGACTGATAGCATGATTGGTAATAACTACATCTGCCACTTTCTTCTCACCCAGTGCAACATGGAATGGTTCATAAGTACTCCAGCGCTCCATTACTTTGTCTCTCATTATAATTATTCACTCCCCATCTTCGCAGGTCTTTCCGCCTAAGTATTATTGCCTATTGATTATCATTTAATAATTATAAAGACCTACAATAGGGCGAGAAAGCTACCAATTGATATATTGTTTTACGGCCCAGACTACGTTACGGTGTCATTTTTATCATATTAATTAAACTACTGTACTATTACTACAGTTCTTGAGTCCCACTACAAAGTATATCGACAGTTCCTTACTCTCTTTTAACCCATAAAGTCAAAAAGTTAAAAATTATATCATATATTTTACTATTTTATACCAATTTCCACCCTTTTATGAAACCGCTTTCCAGAAAAGAATAAAAAAAGCGACCCAAAGGTCGCTGCTATATTTCATCCGGGCCTGCTGCAGCACTCTGACAATGAGTGCTACCTGCAATCCCATTATTTATAAACTGTAAAATTTAAATACCGTAGAACTGTGTCTGATCCGGTACATTTTTGCTGTATTCTGTCTTGATTTCATTACGATACGAACGCTCGATCTTCCGTACATACGGAAGTCTCCGCATATTTTTGAGTATATCATCCGTTTTCTCGGAATTCATATACATAACGACGTACTGCATACGGCGTGAAATATAATGTACACATCCGTATTTTTCAAGATTACGTGCTGCTTTTACATCACTCACCCAGATAATATATCCGATTCGTTCTGGAAAAACGGCCTGTTCCTGTTCTTGACGCGGATTGTTATCCGCCGCATCCACATGAGCCTCCACTGCCGCATCCGCCTCCTTTTGGTAAAGGATCATTACTTGGAACCTTGATTGTCTCGGAGACCGAATGTGCGATCATCTCAGACATCTCATACAGCATGCGATCCAGGTTGCTCTCAGCTTCTGTAAATCTGCGAACTTCCTCAATGCGCTGCATTTCCTCCTGTACAGCCTCGACTTCTTGCATCGCAGCGTGATAGTTGGGGTGGAAATGACCAAAACGCTGGGTTTCCTCGAAAAGCTCCTTCTTGCTATCCAGCTTGATGACCAAGCGTTGTACTTCCGGATGAATCTGCATCCGTTCTTTCCAATATAGATAATTCGCGACTTCGATAGAATTGTTGATCATATCGCCCAAATCATAGGCGCATGTCAAGACTTCGGCCATATCAACCGTTCTGGTCTCGGTTACGCTCATGAAGTTCATCCCATTCCTGTATATAATGGACAGCTATGGTACGTGTGAATTACACGTGCTGTCTCTTCCATCATAGCATAAGGAATTGGCAGATTAGAAGTCTTTTTCCAAAAACAATAGACAGCATGTTACGGATTCTGCCATAAGCAAGTTAGCACTATTCTGTTTCGGGTTGATTCAGAAAATCTTCCGCCATCGCTGCCAGAATGCGGGCTGCGCTCAGCATGGCAGACTCATCAATATCAAATCTGGCATGATGGTGCGGGTAAACGGCTCCGAGCTCCTGATTACCTGCCCCTACAAAAATAAAGCAGCCGGGAACCTTTTGCACATAATAAGCAAAATCTTCGGCAGGCATCATCGGCGGTGTCTGGAACACCTGCTCTTGGCCAAACATCTCTTTGGCTACCCTGAAAAACCGTTCCGTCTCGCCAGCATGGTTCACGAGCGTCGGATAACCCATCATATATTCGATGTCTACTTCAGCCCCGTTAAGCGCACATAATTGTTGACTGACTTCTTCAATACGCTTTCGGATCAGCGTGCGTGTCTCTTCATCAAAGGTACGCACAGTTCCGGTAATACGGCAGTTCTCTGCAATAATATTCTGTGCTGTACCACTCTGAAACGTGCCTACGGTCAGCACAGCCGGATTCAGCGGGTTCACATTGCGGCTGATAATCGATTGCAGCTGCACGACCAGCTGCGCGCCGATCAGCAGACTATCCACCGTCACATGCGGGATACCGCCGTGTCCACCTTTTCCCGTAATGTTAATAAAGAACTCATCCGTGGATGCCATTACCGGTCCCGGTGCGCTAGCCAGTGTTCCTGCTGCAAAGGGAGTCCACAGATGGACACCATAGATCGCATCCACCCCATTGAGCGCACCTGCTTCGATCATCTTGAGTGCTCCGCCCGGACAAACCTCTTCTCCCGGCTGGAAAATAAGACGCACTTCACCACGAAGCTTTTCCCTGTTCTCACTAAAGTATCGCGCAACTGCCAGCAGACCGGAGGTATGTCCGTCGTGACCGCAAGCATGCATCACTCCAGGCACCTGTGAGGCGTATTCGCAATCCTTTTCGTCCTGTATAGGCAAAGCATCCATATCTGCTCGCAATGCTACCGTTTTGCCGGGCAGGCTGCCCTTGATGATTCCAATCACTCCTGTATCTCCCACACCATCCTGTGTCTCTACCCCAAAAGAGCGTAAGCGCTCTGCCACAAACGCCATCGTCTGATGCTCCTGATAAGACAGCTCGGGGTGCTGGTGGAGATGACGCCGCCACTGTACCATATCCGGATATAATGCTTGCCAGTTGTAATCTCCCATCTGCACTCCATCCCTTCGCTCTATAGGTAAATTCGTTTTTTTCACTCTACTTTATGTTTCAGCTGCTTAATCAAGGTTAAATAAACTGTTAGGCATTATTTTGAAGCAAAAACAGTTGTTTGTAAAATGCCTTTGTACATAGTTATCCAAAAGCGAGCAAAAGCTTGCACCCGCTTTTAAAACGTACTATCATGAAAGATAAACTTAACATAATTGAGTATTTTCATTTCAAAGGAGGATTTGTGCATGATGAAAATTTGTCTGAACATAGACAACCGTGCTGCACATTTGTACATATCCGTTCCATTACCGGGGATACATGAATGAATAAAATAAGACAAACTACATCGAGATCTTCCAACCAGAGTATTGCGGATCGTTATCGTACCAAAAGTTCCAATGTACGCAACATGCCAAGGCCTGCCCAAGCGACTCCCAAAACCATCAAAAAAGGCGCACCGGATTTTCAGCTACTCGTCCTTACCTTTGTCCTGATCGGCTTTGGTATTCTAATGGTGTTCAGTGCCAGCTCCAGTCTGGCGTTAACCAGTGCCAGCTATAACAATGATGCGCTGTATTTTACAAAGCGACATATTATGTATGCGATCATCGGTACAATCGCCATGTTCTTCGCGATGAAGGCCCATTACAGTAAATACAAAAAGTGGTTTGCCCCCTTTTTCCTGATCACGCTGGTTCTGCTACTGGCCGTGCTTGTGGTCGGTGTGCATCTGAATGGTGCGCGAAGCTGGATTCGTCTGCCAGGTGGTGCTTCATTGCAGCCGGCGGAGTTTGCCAAGCTCGCGGTCATCCTGTACCTCTCGGCCCTGATTGCCAAAAAAGGCGATCGACTGCGAGATCTGCGCACCGGATACATTCCGGTCATGCTGATCGTCGGGCTCGTTGCCGGCCTGATCATGCTGCAGCCTGACCTTGGTTCCTGTATGATTCTGGTAGCAACTGCGGGACTGATTATTTACGTGGGTGGCGCCAGTATGAAGCATATTATGGCTTCTGTCATGCTACTTGTACTTGGGGCGGCCATTGTGTTTGGTATCAGTTCACTGTTCACTAAAGATGAGCCTGCCAGCGGAAACTACAGGGCTGATCGGATTGAAGCCTATCTTAACCCATTTGCCGATCCGACAGGTGGCACTTATAATATGCTTCAGTCGCTTATAGCCATTGGCGAAGGCGGCGTTACAGGGGCAGGGTTCGGTAAAAGTATTCAGAAACTCCACTATCTACCCAATCCGTATAATGACTTTATTTTCGCTATTATCGCCGAAGAATTCGGCTTGATTGGAACGGTACTGTTCCTGCTCGTCTATGCCTACTTTATCTGGCGAGGCATTATTATTGCGCTCCGGTGTCCGGATATTTTTGGTACACTGGCGGGCGTAGGTATTATGGGCTTGTTTGCGATCCAGGCCTTTATCAATATCGGCGGGGTCACCAAGACGATTCCTCTAACCGGGGTTCCACTTCCCTTTATCAGTTATGGGGGTACTTCACTCGTCATTATGATGCTGAGTATGGGCATTATGCTCAGTATATCCAGAGAGACCAATCGTGCTCTGGCGGAAAAGCAGGAGACTGGCAACGGATATACACGTCGTCAATCCGTCTCCATGCGAATGAAATAAGCTATCCAATCAAATCGTAATATAAAAAACGGCGGGGAATTCCCCGCCGTTTTTGTATGTGCAGTTCTGGTATGCTGTTGTATGGGCTGATTAGGATCTGGAACGAACTGGTGGCTCGAAGTCGATCATGTCATCCTTGAAGGCTACACCTTCTACTTTGACATTCACTTCAACAACTTTGAGACCGGTCAAGGTCTCTACTGCTTCACGCACATTTTGCTGGAGCATACGGCATACTTCGTGAATCGGTGTCTCGTACAGTACAATGATACGCAGATCAATGGCTGCCTCGCGTTGTCCGACTTCGACAGTTACCCCTTTTTGTACATTTTTACCACTTAGACGTTTGGCGAATCCTTCGGATAATCCGCCGGACATAGCAGCAATCCCCGGTGTCTCCAGTGCGGCCATGCCCGCCACTTTTGCTACGACGTCATCGGCAATCTTGATTGTGCCCATCTCCAATTGTAATGATTCGGTCATGTCCATCCTCCTCCAAAGCTTGCACCCCTGTTGGCATATTGCAGCCTGGATGCAACTAACCATAATGTTTACTTCTCTATTTTATTGCATATTGCGCAGATATTCAAAAACAATATTTATACCCGCTATTTCTGCTTATGAAACGTTTATGCTGTGTCGTTTACATTTTCATTAGATTTGGGTATATTGTTAAAGAATTTACATAGTTAGTATGATGCGATTCCCATGTCCTGACCTGTGCGAATATAACAGGATCCGGTCATATACGGCGGATGATTGGTTAATGAATAGGAAGATCACTCTGTACGGTACACTCGCAGACTGCTGCCGTACTCTTCATCCTGTCATTGATTCTGTAGCGGAAGCATCAACCATATGTAGAATATCAAACATATATTTATTCAAAAGTGAGGTGGCGCAATGAAAAAGAATCTTTCTACTATTCTGCTTATTATTTTCTTCGTATTCAGTGCAATCGCTCATTATGCCCATCTGAATCCGATCCTCCAGTTTGTCGTATCGGCTATCGCTGTCATACTGGTGGCAGGATTCCTCGGACGTGCGACAGAAAATGTAGCACATTATGCCGGACAGCGGCTGGGCGGATTCCTGAATGCAACCTTCGGTAATGCGGCAGAACTGATCATCGCAATCATGCTGCTGCGTGAAGGGCTGTATGATATGGTCAAAGCCAGTCTGACCGGTTCCATTATCGGGAACCTGCTGCTGGTACTCGGCCTGAGTATTTTCGCCGGCGGGGTCAAGTTCAAAGTACAGAACTTCAACGTTTCTCTCGCAGGGATGAACGGCTCACTAATGATCGTTGCGGTGATTGCACTGTTCGTGCCAGCACTATTCCTGAATACTCACTCCATTACGAGTACCGAAGTGGATACGCTCAGTCTGATCGTCGCCGGACTGCTTATTCTGGCTTATATCGCCTGGTTGGTCTTCTCGATGTTCACGCACAAGACTTATCTGGCGGATGTCACCAATGAAGGCGATAATGAGCACGAATCACCGGATTGGAGCAAAGGCAGAGCTATTCTCTATCTGGTAATCGCTACAGTGATGACGGCCTTTGTCAGTGAATGGCTGGTCGGTACACTTGAGACTTTTACCAAAGACTTTGGATTCAGCGAATTGTTCGTGGGTGCCTTTGTAGTCGCAATTATCGGTAATGCTGCCGAGCACAGTGCAGCGATTATGCTTGCCATGAAAAACAAAATCGGTGCTTCTGTCGAAATCGCAGTCGGCAGCAGCCTGCAAATTGCTCTATTCGTAGCTCCCGTATTAATCTTTGTCAGCTTTTTCCTTGGCAACACTATGGATATCGTCTTCACGACACTGGAATTGGTAGCTATTATGGTGTCTGTCTTTATCGCCAAGTCCATCATACAGGATGGTTCAACCAACTGGTATGAAGGTACGCTACTGCTGGTTGTTTATATTATTCTCGGCGTTTCCTTCTACCTCGTTTAGACAACACAATAGAGCCCCATTTATGTTATAGATATCGCTTCTGTTCATAAATGAATGCTCCTATCGACCCTGTCCGCTGCTTTGTGCAGTTTATGGACAGGGTCTTTTGCTAATCAACCGCCCCATTGGCATTCGATCTTCCGGTTTGGCAAATGTGCTTTGCTCTGCAGCAAAAAATGCCTGTACCTCAATTACAAGGTACAGGCATTTCTATGTCATTCAAGTCTGCTACTCTGCAGACTGTGTCTTATTGTTCATTGCTTCATACAATACGGACAAGTTGCGCTCCAAGTTACTGATGAGCTGCTTGCCTACAGGATCCGACACCAGACCAGCACGTACAGCAAAATCCACTTCTTTGGAAAAGCCGTATACCTGGGTATCCAGCACTTCCTCATAGAGAGGACAGTAACGGGTATCCAAATTCTCCATCTGGATTTCAATCAACTTTTCAATTTTATGTGCATCTTCCTGAAGAAGATTTAATGCTTTTATATTCAACTGCTCTTGCAAATCAGATGAAGTCATGTTCTTCCCCCCCATGTTCAAGAACTCTCGGCCATTACTATTCTTAATATTAGACGAAATTGAAGGGCAATACAAGAACCTCCCTGTAAATCGGGCGGAAATATCTTATATTTAAAATATCTATCCTTGCTGCTAATTAATCCTTCTATTTTCTGCATGTTAATGCTGTGCAGGCAGTAAAAATGTAGTACATATACAATATAACAACAAAAATGCTGCCATCACGAGGATGGCAGCATTTCTGAATGGTTTAATTATCTGCAACTTTGACGCTCAGACCATGCTTTTCAAAAGCAGCGATAACCGCAGCCTTGGCTGCTTCTTCGTCTGGTCCGTGTACGTGAAGCTCGTAGTTGTGGTTGGCTACCAGCGTAGTGAACAGTCCCAGGATACTTTTGACATCGATAAACTTGGTCTCATACTGCAGTACGATTGAAGAAGTGTACTGACCGGCAGTTTGTGCAATCTCTACTACTGCTGCGTTATTCGTGTTACTGGTTGCCATGAGAAACCCTCCTATTTTGCTTTGAATTTCACTAAACCTCGTTTTCCCTTACATCATAAATGAATACGCTTTCTTATGCAACTTCTTTCTTAGGACCGTTTTCAGAGAAAAAGAGGTTATATCGTGAAGTCGCCCATAAGGCGCCCTATCCATATATAACCTCTTTTTGCCTATTTGATCAAGCTATGAATAACAGTATTTTGCGAACAGACTGTAATAGCCACCAATATGCCTTATTTCAGGTTCTCGGGATTCAGTGATTCCAGCTCTGGCAGTACAAAAATACCATCTTTGCGAATCAGCACATCATCAAAGTAAATTTCGCCGCCGCCATATTCGGGACGCTGGATAAATACCAGATCCCAGTGAATCGATGAGCGATTGCCATTATCCGTCTCTTCATACGCTTGTCCAGGAGTGAAGTGGAAGCTACCGGCGATTTTCTCGTCGAACAGGATATCATTCATCGGATGCAGGATATGCGGATTGAAGCCAATTGCGAATTCACCGATATAACGTGCACCTTCATCAGAATCCAGAATATTATTCAGCTTCTCGGTATTATTGCTCGATGCTTCTACAATTTTGCCGTTTTCAAAACGGAATGTGACACGCTCAAAGCTAATGCCATTATATACGGTCGGCGTATTGTACGTAATCGTACCATTGACCGAGTCACGTACAGGTGCACTGAATACTTCACCGTCCGGAATATTGCGCTGACCGGAGCATTTTTTGGCACCAATATCCTTGATGGAGAAGGCCAGATCGGTATCTTTGCCGACCAGACGCACTTTATCCGTACGTTCCATAAGAGCCTGCAACGCATCCTGTGCTTTATCCATTTTGGCATAATCCAGGTTACATACATCAAAGTAGAAATCTTCAAAAGCTTCCGTACTCATACCAGCCAGCTGAGCCATGCTTGCATTTGGATAGCGCAGCACAACCCACTTGGTATGCTTGACGCGCTGTTCACTATGTACAACATGCTGATAGAGACGGTTGTACATTTTGATCTTCTCTTCCGGTACATCAGCCAGATCATTGATATTGTCGCCGGCACGAATACCGATGTATCCCTGCATCTGTTTCATGCGTTCCAGATCCAGTGCTGCCCATGCAGCCAGGCTCTCTTCTGTTGCATTGATCAGCATGGCGCGCTGTACCTTGCGGTCTGTCAGCTGTACAAATACATTACCGCCTCTGGCACCTACTTCATGAATAACTGCATTTAACAGATCGCGCTCTGTGCCAATCATTTCAACCAGTACATTTTCACCTGGCTGTACGTCGATGGAATACTGTACCAGATTTCTGGCGAGTACTTTTATTCTAGGATCCTGCATTGTCTCGTCCCCTTTTTGTGATGTTTTTGAACAACGGTTAATTATTCAAAAAATAGTGTACCATGCGTACCTGTTTTTTGTCGTCACCAAAAAAGCACAACAATGCCCCCGGACAGGAGTACGCTGTTGTGCTGCTTTTGTATCCAAATGTAATCAGGATCGCATTTCGGCATCCATTCGAATCTGATTGCGTCCGCTATTTTTGGCCTGATACAGTGCCATATCTGCACGGTAGAACAATGACTCTACGCTGACATCTTTGTCTTTCCAGTTCCAGTCGGAGACTCCGCCGGACACAGTAACTCTGGGCTCGGTCTCTGTGCTCACTCTCTCTCTGATCTGTTCCGCAATGTGATAGGCACGGCTCTTATCGACCTGCGGGAAATAAACAGCCAACTCTTCGCCTCCCCACCGGGCAGCAATATCTCCATCACGAATCAGCCGCTGAATAATCCGGCTCACCTGCTTGAGAATCTCATCGCCTACCTGATGACCATACGTGTCATTTACTACTTTGAATTTATCAATGTCTACCATCAACAGTGATCCGCTATAAGTGGCATTCTGATAATTACTGATCGAATCATCCAGATACCGGCGCTGATATAATCCTGTCAGTGCATCCCGACTGGCCATGCGCTGAACCTCAGAATGAAGAGCAGCGTTGGCTACCGACAATCCGATATGTGTAGTAATGACCTGCAGCAATTTAAAATTGTCATAGGAAAAATAATGACTTTTCGGATGCCCCAGGTAAATGGCACCAATCACTTCCCCGCTGCTCATCAGTGGTGAGGCAATCATCGAACAGGAACCCGTCTCTCTCATGAAAATCGATTCCGTTCCCGGTACACTGCAGTAATCGGACATAATGATAGGCTCTCTATTACGGTAAATCAGTCCGGTATAGCCCTCATTTTTGTCTACCGATCCACCTACCAGAGCTGGTACATTACCTGAAACGACTTCAAATCGATCTGACTTTGGATTCAGATATAATACAATCACATGCTCGGCTTTGAATACTTTCAGCAGTTCGCCTACAGCAAATTCAAATATTTCTTCCAGCTTCAGGCTCTGATTCAGCCGATGGGTAATATTATTGATCAGCCGCAGATCCTCATTGAGCAGCTGGGACTGTTCATACAGCCTTGCATTTTCAAAAGTTCGTCCTGCCGCTTCGGCGATAATCACCAGCAGCTCCAGATCTTCTTCCTCCAGCGGGTAATCCGACATAATATGAAAGACCCCATAAATGCCCTGTTTGCCCATAAGCGGAATCGCCGCTTCCATTCTATCGGAATCGCCGTCTGTTCCCGGATGAACAGCCACCGATAATTCTCCTGTCGAAAATGTGCGTACACACATATCATCCAGCGAAGACTGCATAACTAACGGCTTGACGCGTGGATTCAGATTCTGATCTCCCTGGGACACTAACAACTCGAATTGAACAAGCGGATACATCTGATCTACAATAGCGAACATCTCGGTAATGATCGCATCTACCTCGAACTTGTCATACATTCGCTGGATAATATGAAACAATACAGTTCGGCGCTGTGCCTCCCGTTCAATTACCGTCTGGGAACTCAGCATATCCGCAACAAACGTATATTCAAACCGCTTGTAAAATAGTGACCGGTAATGCATCCCCAGCATCTCCAAATCACTGACCGATACCGGATGATCCTCTAAAGAAATGCAGCCAAGCAGCACAAACAAAGTATCGTTTGTACGTGTGTACAGCGGCATAGTCATTACCCCTGCCATTTCTACAGATAACTCTTCCGTTGTCGCAGAGCGCTGCCAATCCTTAATAGACTGCTGGATCAGCAGCTCCTGACCGGGCTTCAGCCCGACTCCTCCTATATATTTACGCTTATGGTTCAGCAGGAACCAGGCAGAACGACAGACTTTGTCAATCGTCCGATTCTGCTCATACCAGTCTTTGAGAGATTCTTCAAGTAATGCTTCAATATGCAAAAAATCGGATTCGCCGATATCTGCCTTTTGCAGCCAGAACGCGTCATCAGTGACAGGCACCACAGGGTAGGAGGTATGCCCGGCTTCAGCGCGCCAGCTCTGTGCTGACGAATTCCATAGATGATCTGGCATAAAATCCTCCTCATGAATTCGGCGTATTCAGCCGGTAAATTTAGACTATGAATCATTTTCATTTTACAAGCAGACCCTCTGGATTGCACGTATAATTCCAAACACTTAACACAGAAAAATTCTCGCTGATTATTGCGTGAAAATGATTGACTTTATGTTTATATTCAAGATATAATTTATTCTTGATGAAGAATGGATAGATTCTGATTTGGGCGTAACGTTGTTTCACCCTCACGCTTATGGTTGCTGACAAGACTGCGGCTGAACATTCCTGTCAGTAGTGTGGTTTTCTATCCTGCCTCACGACAAATCATAAGCGGCAACTTGAATCAAAGACCCAAAGCCCCGTATTTTTATCAAAAACTATACTTTAATTACGAAGGAGCTTGCTATAAATGGCACGTTACACTGGTCCTAAATTTAAATTAAGCCGTCGCGTAGGTATTTCCCTGAGCGGCACTGGTAAAGAATTGAAACGCCCTTTCCCTCCGGGACAACACGGTCCTAACCAACGCAGAAAAATGAGCAACTACGGTATGCAGTTGCAAGAAAAACAAAAACTGCGTTTCATGTACGGTCTGGGTGAAAAACAATTCGCTACACTGTTCGAAAGAGCACAAAAACTGCCAGGCATCGCTGGTGAGAACTTCATGTTCCTGCTGGAAAGCCGTCTGGACAACCTTGTTTACCGTATCGGCTTCGCAAACAGCCGTCCAGGTGCTCGTCAGCTGGTAGCTCACGGTCACGTGACTGTAAACGGTAAAAAAGTAGATATCGCTTCTTACTCTGTAAAACCAGGCGATGTAATCGGTCTTCGTGAAAAAAGCCGTGGCCTGACTTCTGTTAAAGAAGCTCTGGAAAACCGCACTCATCTGGTAGCTTACGTTGAGTTCAACGAAGGCGCAGTAGAAGGTAAATTCATCCGTCTGCCTGAGCGTTCTGAACTGACTCAAGACATCGATGAAAGACAAATCGTTGAGTGGTACAACCGTTAATCTTAACGACGAAAAACCGCCGGAATCTCCGGCGGTTTTTTTTATGCTTTTTTCGATTGTATCGAATAAGAAAATCGTATTTGATAGATCCATTTTGCCTGATTGCTACTTGATGCATAGTCCTTCTCATAGCTAAAGGCGTGACCTACAGCGTCCTCATATTACTGTACTTTGAACTGGGAAACAACCGAGTTCAGCCCATCGGATACCTGATTCAGTGATTCTGCAGACTGATTAAGCTCTTCCAGTGAAGTGAGCTGTAGTCGAGAACGTTCCAATGCATTCGTGGCACCTGCCGAAGAGGTTCTAGCGATATCAGCCAGCTGGCTAATCGAGGCGCTTACTTCCTCCGAACCGGCAGACATTTGTTCAGAAGCCGACGATACCTCCTGTACTTCATCCGCTACACGCTCAATATCACGGCTGATGGCGATAAATCTTGTTTCGATCTCCTCCAAAACATGCAGTCCTTCATTCACCTGCATACTGCCTTCCTGCATGCCTTGCAGCGCTGCACGTGTCTCGGTCTGCATAGCACTTACCTGAGTAGTAATTTGTCCGGCAGACGAACTTACATTTTCGGCCAGCTTACTGATCTCGGAAGCCACGACAGCAAATCCTTTACCATGCTCGCCTGCACGTGCAGCTTCAATCGAAGCATTAAGTGCCAGCAGCTTGGTCTGTCCACTAATCTCCTGGATAATATCAATAATACCGCCGATCTGGATCGACCGCTCATCCAGAGAGTTTACGACCTCGCCTGCCTGATCCAAAGCACTTTTGGCTGTATGAATCTGCTGGTTCAGTTCAGCCAGCTTGGCATTACCCTGACGGGTCTTGTGATCAATCCCCTGGGTAGCTTCGGATACCTGCTGCACCGATTCTGCAACACGCTGAATACCGATAGCCATCTCTTCCATAGCTGTAGTACTCTCCGATGCAGCAACCATCTGGACTTCCGCTCCATGTTTTACCTTCTCCATCTGTTCCACATTTTGCTGGGCTTCACGAGCAGCCTGGGACATTCCATCCGACAGATGCCCAGCGGTCTCCTGTACCGTGTTGGATTCTTGACGCAGTTGGCTGATCACGGCAGATGTCGATTGTAATACACGCTGGAACCCATCGGACATTTGCCCGAACTCATCCTGCCGATCACTGGTCAGTTCGTTCGAATAGTCTCCCTGTGCCATCTGATCACTCAGCTGACGAATTTTACGGACTTCTTTGACCATGCTGCGGTTATTCATCCACAGTGTACTAAGGATAATCACAATCCCGATCAAGCTGATAATACTGAGTAGGAGCAGCAGATCATTGGTCGGTTTTTGTACCTGTGCTTCAGGCAGCATAATACCTATTTTCCAGCCTGTCTGTTCAATAGTATCAAACAGGAATTGTTGATCTTCGTCGCCAAGAGAAAGATTCATCTGGCCGGAAGCATTGCTCTGAATCTGCTGTTCAAATGCACTACCAGCGGCATCAGAAATAGAAGTTCCTGCTTTCATCGTCGTGCTGCCACTTGCCAGAATATTCCCCTGGCGATCGATCAGAACAGCGGCTCCGCCCATACCCACATTCAGTTTGCTGACGATATTCTGAATGTTGCTCATATCCAGATCTCCCGTAGCTACACCGATGATTTGATTATTGGCATTATAGATAGCCTGACCTGCTGTAATCATGGATACATTGAGTTTGGTATCCAGATAAGGATCGGAATAATACATATTTTGCTTGGCCGCTACACTACCGGTATACCAAGCCTGCTTCAGATAATCGTAGGCTGGATCATCATATTCAGACGTAGAAGTAATTTGCTGTCCATCATGATGTGCATAGGCAGAGCGGTATTTCACACCCGGCGCATACGCATTTTCCGCAAAAAATATCCCCATTCCATAGGTGATATTACTTTGCTTAACGTCTTTTTCGATAATTTCTGTATATTTGGCAATATTAATGTCCGAACGAAGCTGCCCTGCTGTACTTGCAAATGAAGATACAAGCAGCGAATGACTGGATAGCTGATTTGTAATATTGTCGGCTACATTGGTCAAAGAGTGACTAACACTGTTATTAATCTGTTCGTTCAGCTTTTGCTTGGCAAACTCATAGGAGATTGTACTGATCAGCAAAAGGACAACGAATATAATAGGCATCACAGTCCACATCATTCTTGCCTGGATGCTTTTGAATCGGTATCTGGCCAAATCCTTCTTCCTTTCCATGGTAGGTTGGTTATCTAACTCCTTTTATCGACATTTTTGGATAAATTGTATATAGCAAACTCATAAGGTCATTAAATATACATAGCCATACAATTCTCCCTATAACAAAAAGGGAATAGAACATTGTTCTATTCCCTGCATCTATGATGGATGGATGAATGAAATGCTATCTTTAGTACATTAAGCAGACCGGGGACCGGATGTATCGGTGGTAGATTGTTCTGCCTGTCTGGTCTCGTTACTTTCTCCACTCTCTTTTGGATCTGTTTCTGTCTGAGAATCTGTACCTTCTTTATGTTCCTGAAGATCATGTTCATGGATAAGTTCGTGCTCATCAGATGGATCGGCATCCGATTCCGGAGTCATTTCAGCTGCAGGTTCTGTCTGAAATTGTGCAATCAGCTCATTCAGGGTATCCGAGATACTATGAAGCGACTGTGCAGAAGCTTCGAGACGATCAAGCGCAGATAGCTGCTCGACAGAACGTTTGTTAGCCTGACCTGCTTTGGATGATGTATTTTTGGCAATATCCGCCAGGTTTTCGAGTGAAGCTGTAATCTGCTGTGCACCTGCAGACATCTCTTCGGAAGCAGAAGAGACTTCCTGGATCTCGGCAGACATCTGCTCTACATCCCCTTTGATCGAATCGAACATTCGGCGGGTATCTTCCAGCGAGCTGAGTCCACGAGTTACTCGTACAGCCCCACTTTCCATTCCCATCAGTACAGCTGCCGTTTCTTCCTGCATAGCTACGATCTGTGCGGTAATCATTTTGGTGGACTCGCCTACACTGGTTGCCAGATTACTGATCTCGGAAGCGACTACCCCAAATCCGCGCCCTGCTTCTCCTGCACGTGCAGCTTCAATCGAAGCATTGAGAGCCAATAGTGTTGTCTGCTTGTTAATGCCCTGGATCATATCGATAATACTGCTGATTTGCTGGGCCCGTTCATTGAGCGAGCCAGCCATTTTACCGGCTTCATCCATTACCAGCTTGGCCGAATCCATTTGCTTGACCACTTTATGCAGCTGATGATTGCCTTCTCCGGTCTTCTGTTCCATTTGCTGTGCAGCACTGGCGACTTCTTGTACCGACTCAGCAATCCGCTGTACACCTGCTGCCATTTCTTCCATGGCTGTTGTACTTTCATCCGTGGCTTGCAGCTGTGTCAGAGAACCCTGCTCCATATCTACCAGCTCATCCACATTATGCCGCGCATCTGCTGCAGTCTGTCTGGAATCCTCGACCATATGTGCTGCAGTGTTCTGGATCAGGGAAGACTGTTCATCCAATCGCCGAATAACTGTACCTGTAGATTCCAGAATATGATTGAATTCTACAGCCATTTGTCCAAACTCATCGCGACGATTGACTTCCAGACGTTCAGAGTAATCACCGGCTGCCATTTTACGGCTCAGATTCATCATTTTTCGGATCTCCCGAATCATGCCCAGATTATTCCACAGTATAGCTCCTGCCAGTACAATTAGACTAATGCCGCCGATAATGAGCAGAGTATTCAGCATCTCGCGTGCAGGCTGCTGGATTTCAGCTTGGGATAAAATAATCCCTGTCTTCCATCCGGTTCCTTCCAGCGTCTGGAAATATATTGTGTAACTCTGGCCTGCCAGCTGAATCGAAGCTTGCCCTTTATTTTGCGCCATCACCGCAGCCAATGCTGCTTTATTAACGTTCTCTGCTCCGGTAAACGCACCGCCTGCCTTAATCCCTGTCTCGCTGCTGGCCAGTACATTTCCATTATGATCCAGCAGTAAAGCATGTCCAACCGCTCCAATATCCATATTATTAATGTAATCACGGATACTATTGATATTCAGATCGGATGTTGCTACTCCCAGAGCCTGACCTGTAGCACTACGAATCGTTTTGCCCGCCGTAATCATCGTCGTGCCTGTTTTCTCATCGGTAAAAGGTTCGGTGTAATAGATCCGGTCAAAATTACCCAATGTGCCTGTGTACCATGGCTTACTCAAATAATCATATGCCGGATCGTCATATTCAAAAGTAGACGAAATATTGTCTCCTTTGCGTGCTGCATAGACAGAGTGGTATTTGGCCCCATCATCAAAAGCATCTGCTGCAAAATAGATACCGCTGCCGTAGGTCATGGCACTCAGCATTGTCCAGCGTTCGGTGAGCTGGGCATAATCGTCCATATTCATTATTTCATGAGTCTGTCCGGCGGCAGCAGCCAGTGAAGAAGCTACCGTCGAATTGTTAGTAATCTGTTCCTTGATACTGGCAGTCACTCCATTAAGACTGCTGGTCGCCGTATTGTTCATTTCTTCATTGAGCTTTTGCTTCGCAAATTGGTAAGAAAGCACACTAATAAGTACCAGTACAATCAACACAATCGGCAATAATGTTGCCAGTGTGCGCGCCTGGATACTTTTAAATTGAAAACGTCCCACGATAATCCTGTCTCCTCTATTATGTATTCAAATAAACCCCACAATCTATATATATCGGCTGACTGCTTCTATAACTTTAGAACTATATTCATATAAATATTGTTCACTCAATATTTGTGTTAAGGATGTGTCTAATCCTACAAGCTGCTTACCCAAGAAAAAATATACTCATCCATTGTATTTGAACAAAAATTGAAGTTTATATTCCTTTATGCGTTTGCATGGCGATGATTTCTATTGATTTTATTGATCCTATATACAAAAAGCACACGCTCTTTTCACCGGTTGGTCCGTGAAAAAAGCGTATGCCTTATATGCCATTTGGCCCTGGGTAATGATGGCCAAATTAGATGCTTCTATACTATTAGCTGGTTTTCAGTTTGGCAAATTTACGTTTGCCGACCTGTACGATATCTCCGTCTGCAGGTGTAATCATCGCATTCACATCATCAATCTTCTGTTCGTTAATTTTGACAGCACCCTGCTGAACGCTGCGTCTTGCTTCACTCTTCGAAGAAGCAAAGCCCAGATGGCTGATCAGGTCGATCAGACCGATACTTCCGTCTGTGAGCATACCTTGTTCCAGAGTCACTTCCTGAATATCATCCGGCAGTGCACGCTGCTGGAATACCGTAACAAAATGATTTTTCGCAGCTTCTGCTGCTTCCTGGTTGTGGTACATGCGAACATAAGTATGAGCCAGATTCATTTTGGCATCACGAGGATGTACACTGCCATCTTCCAACCCTTTGCGCAGTGTAGCCAGATCTTCATTGGAAATGTCTGTAGTCAGCTCGTAGTATTTCGCCATCAGCTCATCCGGGATACTCATCGCTTTACCGTAGATCTCATTCGGCTCTTCATCAATACCGATGTAGTTGCCCAGACTTTTACTCATCTTCTGGACGCCGTCCAAGCCTTCAATCAATGGCAGCATGATCGCTACCTGCTGCTCTTTGCCATACTCTTTTTGCAAGGTACGCCCCATCAGCAAGTTGAACTTCTGATCCGTACCCCCCAGCTCGATATCACTTTCGAGTGCAACCGAGTCCATCCCCTGCATCAGCGGGTAGAAGAATTCATGAATGCTGATCGGCAATCCACCCTGGAAACGTTTGGTAAAGTCATCCCGTTCCATCATGCGTGCTACCGTTACTTTGGCAGCCAGGTTCACCACTTCTGCAAAATTCATCGGGCTCAGCCATTCCGAGTTGAAATATACTTTGGTCTGGGCAGGGTCAAGGATTTTGTTAATCTGCTGCTGGTAAGTCTCTGCATTATGCTTAACCTGCTCTTCGGTAAGCTGTTTACGGGTTTCGGATTTACCGGTAGGATCACCGATTCGGCCAGTGAAATCACCAATAATCAGCTGCACCATATGACCAAGCTCCTGGAACTGGCGCAGCTTTTGCAGTACAACCGTATGGCCTACATGAATATCTGGTGCAGAAGGGTCAAGACCCAGCTTGACGGTCAATGGTTTGCCGGTTGTAATCGATTTGATAATCTTGCGGCGCAGCTCATCCTCCGGTACAATCTCGGTTACTCCGCGCCGAATTACGCTTAATTGACGCTCTACTTCAGCTTGCTGATCTGGTGTTAGTTCTTCCCATTTTGTCATCATAATCGCTCCTTTAAATTAACTCTTTTATCCTGAATAAATCGGTTCCTGATAGGACAGACAGGCTTGCGAGATTATTTATGAACGCAAAAAAGACCTGTCCACCCCTATAAAGGGACGAGCAGGTCTCGCGTTACCACCCTAATTAGAATCTGATCCGATCGCCCAGCAATCAACTGCTATATTACAGCTGCCGATCCCAAAGACGTCTTCTCCGGATTCTCACTTCATTATTTATAACGGAACATTCATTCCGGTCCTGGCTTATATGTGCTTCATATCCTGACGAAGGTTATGTCTGCATTTTCACCGGACGGCTCCAGACCTGTAATTCAAAGGAAGTCCTCTCCGGTTCGCACCAACCACCGGCTCTCTGATTCAGGATGATCTTCACTTCTACTGGGTGTCTTTCTCAGCCTTTGCCATATCCAATTGTCGAAAACTTGCTGTAAAGATATTACGTTTATATCACACTCATACAACCAAGTCAACGCTTCGACTTCCGACTTTGTGCCTATCTGCTGCTTATCGGTCGTAAGAAACTGATTGTAGACTCATGTTTTATGCTATAATAGTGGCTGGTAAAAGGGGGAAGAATCATGGCTGAAAAGAAGGACATTCGTCCAACAAAAAAACCTGACCGTTCCGCCGGTACCCGTTCTCGGGGCCGCAGGATCTGGACAACCATCAAGTGGATCTTGATCGCAGGCTTTACCTTCTGTCTGTTCGCTGGTGGTATTTTGCTGGGCTACGTCTCTTCCATTGTAAAAGATGAACCCGTACGTTCGCGTGCAGAAATTGTAAAGTCGATTGATGAAAATGCAGTAACCGGCTTTGCCTATTTTAGTGATGCTTCTCCAATTGGTCAGCTCAGAACAGAGGAAGACCGGAGACTTGTTACTTTTGATCAAATTCCGCAATCCGTTATCAATGCTATTATATCCATAGAAGACAACCGGTTTTATGAACATATGGGTGTGGATATGAATGGTACACTTCGCGCCGTCAAACAGAAAGTGCTGAATGAATCGGTTCAGACTGGCGGTAGTACGCTCACCCAGCAGTTAGCAAGACGGGTATTTCTGAGTGCGGATAAGACCAACGACCGCAAAATCAAAGAAATGCTGTTATCCATGCGGATCGAGCGTTTCCTGACTAAAGATGAGATTTTAACAGCGTATCTGAATAAAATGCCTTTCGGTAAAGGCTCCAGTGGATACAATATTTTTGGTATCAAGGCAGCCGCCAAAGGAATTTTCGGTATTAATGATCTGAATGAAGTCAATATTGCAGAAGCTGCCTATATGGCAGGTCTGCCCCAGCTTCCAACTGCCTATTCTGCGTTTAACAGCGGCGGCAGTTTCAACGAGGCCGGCTTCAAACGTGCTGTAGAGCGCCAGCAGCTGGTACTGAAACGTATGAATGAGCTGGGCAAAATTACAAATCAGCAGTATCGCGAAGCTCTTGCTTTTGATATCAAAGGAGCTCTGGCCAAACCAACATCCAAAGCCTACTCTACGTATCCTTATCTGATGATGGAGACCGAGCGTCAGGGTGCCCAGATTCTGCTGAAGCTGAATAATCCTGATCTGGATAAAGCCAAAATTTCTTCCCAGGAATATAATGAATTATTGGAAGAATCACGGCAAAAACTGCTTACAGGTGGCTACCGTGTGTATACGACGATCAACAAAACTGTCTATAACACCATGCATGAGATTGCAGCGGACAGCAGCAATTTCTCACCTGATAGCAGCAGCAAAGGAAAAGAACAAACGGCAGCAATGATGATCAATCACAAGACCGGGGCAATTCTCGGTATGATTGAAGGTCGCAGCTTCCAGGAAGAACAGATGAACTATGCGACCCAGATGACACGGCAGCCCGGCTCGACGATGAAGCCTATTGCCGCCTACCTGCCGGGACTCGATTCCGGAGTAGTACAGCCGGCGAGCATTCTGGATGATGCACCGCTCATTATGGAAAACGGCAGCAAAGGTTATCATATTCCGGGTAATGCCAATGGACGTTATCAGGGTCTGGTTACTGCACGTACAGCACTGAATGAATCGCTGAACCTGCCTGCCCTAAAAGTATTTAACCAGAAAGTCGGCATTGCCAAAGCATGGACATTTGCCAAAAAACTCGGTATCACTACGATTACCCAAGATGATTATTCCGCTCAGACCGGCGTACTGGGTGGTTTGAAATATGGGGTCACTGTTGAAGAACTTACCAATGCATATGGTTCTATTCCGAACCAGGGTGTATTCAATGATTCCTATATGATCAGTAAAATTGTGGATCCATATGGTAATGTAGTCTATCAGCACAAAGCGGAGCCTACACGTGTCTACTCCAAGCAGACAGCGTATCTGATGACCGATATGCTGCGTACGGTTATCTCGGGTTCCGATGGTACCGGTCGTTCTCTGCAAAGCCTGTTTAACAAATACGGCAAAATTCCGATCGCCGGTAAAACAGGATCTACCCAGAACTATGCAGATGTATGGTTTATGGGCTTTACGCCGGATGTAACGCTTGGCGTATGGGCCGGTTATCGTGAACCTGTTAATACGCTGTCCGAGGATGGCAAGAAGCGTGCCCGTACACTCTGGGCAACGATTATGAACAGAGTGACGGACAGTGATCCGGAGCTGTTCAAGACCGATTCCTTTACCAAACCGGACGGCATTGTAACCCAGACTGTATCGGGTTATAGCGGCAAGCTGCCGACCAGCGCTACACGGCGATCCGGCAAGCTGGTTACCGATATTTTCAATGCCAAGTTTGTACCCAAAGACTTTGATGATGGTGTATCCTATGCCAAATATATTACCTATAACGGTGTAAACTATATTCCGCAGGACAGTACGCCAGATGATATGGTCAATCAGCGTACAGTTGTCAAACGTGAAATGCCTATTTCACAACTGATCAAAGATCTGCAAAAAGCATTGTCCAGGTCCTCCGGTGCCAGATATTCACTCAGTCATTATCTGCCGGAAGATGCAGGTGCAGATGCACCGACAGCTGTTGACCCGCGCAGGGACGATGGCAGTGCACCAGCTGCTCCAAGCAATGTACGTATCTCGATCAGTGGTGGTAGTGCCAGCATTACCTTTAACTCCAGTGGTTCCGCGGATGTAGTCGGATATCGTCTCTATCGTTCTACTGGCGGTGGATCGTATCAGTATCAGAAATCGATTCAGCTGGGCAGCAATTACTTTAGCTCCAGCGTACCGGGCGATGGTGCTTCATCCTTCTACGTGACTGCCGTGGATGTTGGCGGTCATGAATCAGCTTCCAGTGGTGCCGTGAGCTACAGTCCTGTACCTGTAGAGGAAGAAGTTGTTCCGGATGATCAACCAATGGAAGGCAGTGAGCTTGGTGATGGTTCAGCCGATGAGAATGATGGTGAACAAAGTGATAAACCGTCAGATGATGGCGGTGCACCGGAGACACCTTCTTCGCTCAGTGTTCAATCAGGAGGCTCGGGTATTGCCAATCTGACCTGGAAAGCATCATCCAAGACAACCACCAGCTACAAGGTGTATTTCAGTCACTCCAGTGGCGGTCCCTACAGCCTGGTCGGCGATGTCAAAGATCCTGCTTACCAGTACAACACAGGTACTAAGATCAAAGGATTCTTTTATGTTGTTGCTGTAAATGGCGATCAGTCCTCTGCGCCGTCTTCCGCTGTAGCATACAAAGAATAAACTTATAATCTGACAGCCCTATAATCCTTGGTTAAATCACAGCTACAAAACTTGTCACTCCACTAAACCATTGAACCAAGTCTCTTCACCATCCAAAGCGCATGTTCCGAAATCTACTGATTTCAGGAGCATGCGCTTTTTGATGATTGTTGAGTTGATGAATATCTCATTTTACAAATACATTTCTGCTATATCGCTTCTTTGGTAATGTCAGTACAGATGCGGTATAGATACATTACAACTTAAGTTTTGTATCTAAGTCTAGATCTGTATCTGTACATATTTTGTATATTATCTACGTCTAGCAAAGCAAGATATCAGACTTTCATATGGATGATCAAATCAGCTCCTTTCTTTAGCCTTGTTCACGCAAAAAAGCCTCCTATTCTATAGAGAACAGGAGGTTTTTTGCATTCTAATTATATCTATTATTTGAAATTAACGCTGATTCACGGATAGACGCAAGATTGTCTCGTGAGGCAGAATCACACGAGGATTATCTACGTTTTCCTTTTTCATCAGCTTGGTCAGCAGACGCATAGCTACTGCACCCAAATCATACATTGGCTGTGCAACAGTCGTTAGCTGTGGACGTACCATGGATGCCATACGGATGTTATCGACAGAAATAACAGAGAAGTCATCCGGCACTTTTAGTCCTTCATCCTGAATGCTGTGAATAGCACCGATCGCCATTTCATCGGTTGCCGCGAAAATAGCTGTCGGACGTTTTTTGAGCCCGATAAAGTACTTCATCGCTTCCACGCCGGACTCGTAACGATAATTACCGATACGTACCCAATCTTCTTTGTATTCGATATTAGCGGCTTCCAGTGCCTTTTTGTAACCCTGGAAACGGGAATAACCATTCGCCGGATCCTGCAGCGTACCACTAATCATCGCAATTTCACGGTGACCATGACGAATAAGTGTATTTACTGCATCGAATGCAGCCTGCTCATGATCGATGTCTACAGAAGGAATAATGCCTTCTTCGTCACGTGTTGCGCACAATACGATAGGTACTGCAGCCGTCTGAAACGCTTGCAGATGATCTTCGGTTACGGTTCCACCCATGAATAACAGACCATCTACCTGTTTCTCCAGCAGGGTATTCACAACGCGAATCTCTTTTTCCTTTTTCTTGTCGGCATTACAAAGGATAATATTATAATGGTACATATTTGCAATATCCTCGATACCACGAGCGATTTCAGCAAAGATTGAATTTGAAATATCGGGAATAACAACACCTACGGTTGTTGTCTTCTTGCTTGCCAGTCCACGTGCTACGGCATTCGGGCGATAACCCAGACGTTCAATCGCTTCATAGACCTTTTTGCGGGTCTGTGGTTTGACGTTAGGGTTATTATTTACTACCCGGGATACGGTAGCCATGGATACGCCAGCTTCGCGTGCTACATCGTAAATAGTTACTGTCACGTGCCTTCTCTCCATTACCAATAAATTTTCGTTACATTTTCAACATTTTTCTTAATTTTTCAATTACGTTCATGATACGATAAAACACTATGGTATGCAATCATATGAAATGATGCTTAGGATAGTGCCTCACGTAACGCGCCTGAAGTAATACGGGAATGCGATGTATTCCATACCGGTTCTCCGTTTTTGATCAATATAGCCTGTGGTGACTCATGCTTAAGGTCCAGCTTCTCTGCTGCCGCGTTGGAAACATCACGATTCTCCACCACATAAATCAATCCGTAATCCACCTCTTCGCTGGGACTGCCACCGAGGTAAGATTGAAATTCACTATATGCGCCTGCACTAATCGGACAACGGGTACTATGTTTAAAGACAAGAAGTGGTCTCTCTGTAGTGTGGTCGAGAGCTTCCTGTAATTGATCGATCGTTGTCAGTTGATTTACATTTGCCATTATCCACACATCCCCTTTTTTGCTATCCAGAATGTAAGAACGTTTTCATGATTAACTATCATAAGTATCTTACCAAAAAACGGCCGAAAAATCTATTTTTTTGTCATTGTTACCGCTTTTTTCGGGTTCTACGCTTGAAAGTTACTTTCATGAACATTCTCATTTATATTTCATAGAGTATACAATTAGCAGCAATTATATCTAATTATCCTTATCATGAGGTTAATGAAACAACAAAACCACTTCAATTTTGATTGATTTTTGTTATTTTGTTACAATATAGCCCATAGCCACAGGCCATATGACTGAATCAAGCTACTATTTTTATTCCAATACTGATTGGTAAAGAAAGGAAGTTTATAATGAGATTAGCAGGCAAAAAGGTTATTGCTCTGGTTGATGAGGAATTCGAGGATCTGGAATTATGGGTTCCGGTATATCGCGTACGCGAAGAAGGGGCTGAAGTCCATCTTGCCGGCGCCGAAAAAGGCAAAAAGTATATCGGCAAATATGGTGTACCTGCCGAAGCGGAGTACAGCTTTGACGAACTCGATAGTGCCGATTATGATGGCATACTCGTTCCTGGCGGATGGGCGCCGGACAAATTGCGTCGTTATCCGAAAGTGCTGGAACTGGTACGCGAGATGAACGAAGCACGCAAGCCGATTGGTCAGATCTGTCATGCAGGCTGGGTGTTGATTTCTGCTCATATTTTGAAGGGCATAACCGTCACTTCCACTCCAGGCATCCGTGACGATATGGAAAACGCCGGAGCTATCTGGAAAGACGAAGCGGTTGTAGTTGATGGACATATTATCTCAGCACGTCGTCCACCTGATCTGCCTCCTTATGGTAAAGCATTCTGCGATGCACTTGCAGGTGAATAAGCGTATTTAAACAATAATAACCGCCCCCCATATTAGTGGGAGCGGTTATTTTTATTATGGATTATGACGATTCTCTCAGGATATTGGCGAGCAGGCGAGCTGTTCGTCTGCAGCAATCAATTCGTGCAGTGCTGTGTTATAACGGCTCATCTCCTGCTCGATCTCGGCAGCCGTCTTGAGCTTCATCCAGCGCGCAGCTTGCTGTGCTGCTTCGGTTGATGAAGTGTGCAAAATGGATTGCTTGATGCGTAGCAGTGATTGCGGCGACATACTCAACTGCTGTACACCGAGATGCATCCAAAATGGCAGAGAACGTTCGTCTCCTGCCATCTCTCCGCAGATACTTACCGGAATGCCACTGGCACGGGCTGCTTCCACCGTCGCTCGCAGCATACGCAGCACAGCAGGATGATACGGATTATACATATGCGCGATATGCTCGTTCATCCGGTCTACCGCAAGCACATACTGTACCAGATCATTACTGCCGATACTGAAAAAGTCGCATTCATCGGCCAATAGATCTGCAATAGCAACAGCAGCCGGAACTTCGATCATAATTCCTACTTCGATATCGGGATCATAGTGTTCTTTACGTTGATCCAGTTCCTGCTTGGCTTGCTTCAATGCCGCGTTCGCCCGGCGCAATTCTTCCAGGGAAGAGATCATCGGATACATGATTTTAACTTTACCGTAGGCACTTGCACGCAAAATAGCACGCAGCTGGGTTCTGAACATCTCCGGATGATCCAGACAGATACGAATAGCCCGGTAACCAAGGAATGGATTTTCTTCTTCGGGCAGCTCAAAATAATCAAGTTCCTTGTCGCCGCCAATGTCCAGTGTACGAATAACAACTGGCTGACCTTTGGACTTCTCCACTACCAGTCGATAAATCTCAAACTGTTCCTGCTCTTCCGGCAATGATTTCCGGTCCATATACATAAATTCGGTACGGAATAGTCCCACACCTTCGGCTCCATGATTCAGTGCAATATCCAGTTCCTTGATAGAGCTGATATTGGCAGACAGACGCATCTTCATGCCATCTGATGTAACCGGCTCTACTGACGTGAGCAGTGCCAGTTGACGCTTACGCTGCTGCTGCTCGGTACGCAGACGCTGATAGGATTCTATGATCTGTGCATCGGGCTCCACATATACTCTGCCCTGGTCACCGTCGACCACGACCATTTCACCTGTCTGGATCAAAGACTCCAGCTCATTCTCCAGACCGGATACGAGTGGAATACCGAGTGCACGAGCCATAATCGCTGAATGGGATGTTTTGCCGCCCATCATCGTTACGATGCCCAGTACATGCTGTGGATTCAAATGCACCAACTGCGAAGGTGGCAGTTCCTTGGCGACCAGAACATAGGGCTGTGTATCGGTTGGAAGTGTCACTTCCGGTGCGCCCAGCAGATGCTTGAGCAGGCGATTGCCTACATCCTTGATATCGGCTGCACGTTCCTTCATATATTCATCATCCAGCAGATCGAACATCGTCACAAAATGGTCCGTGGCTTCCTGTACGGCAACTTCAGCTGCCTTGTACTGACGCTCGATCAGTCCCCGGATCTCATTCATAAACTCGGGATCTTCCAAAATAGCAATATGTGCATCGAAAATGCTGGATTCTTCCGGACCCGCAATTTCCTCGAACTCATTTTTCATCGACTCGATCTCGTGCTTGGATGTACGGATTCCTTCGTATAAACGTTCAAACTCCTGGGTCAAATCGACAGTATCCAGCTTCTGATCGGGTACATCCCATTCCCAGGTAGGCAGTACAAATGCTTTTCCAATGGCTACTCCAGCAGCAGCCGCAATTCCCTGAATCATGCTTTTTCCTCCCCACCGTTCTTATCATGCAGTACGACCGACATTACTGTACCCTGTCCTTTTTTCACCTGTTTGAATGGAGCATAGCTCCAGGATCGTACACGGTCAGGGTTCGTAATTACCATAGGTGTCGCAAGAGACGGTGCGTTTTTTTGCAAGGTATCGAGATCAAACTTGATTAACAGCTGACCGGGTTCGATAACATCTCCGGAAGCAACAAAAGCTTCAAAACATCCCTTTTGCTGGGATGTATCAATTCCGATATGAAGCAGAATTTCCACCCCTTCTACTGTTCGTATACCCAGTGCATGCATAGTTGGGTACATATGAATAATCGTACCCGCTACAGGTGCTACCAGTTCACCGCTCTCGGGAACAAAGGCAACTCCCTCACCAACCAGTTTGCCGGCAAAAATCTGATCCGGCACTTCCGCGAGCGGAATCATACGACCCTGTACCGGAGCACAGAATTTCACATGAGACAGATCGTGATCCATGAGTTTGCG
Source organism: Paenibacillus dauci (assembly GCF_000971985.1). Classification (GTDB taxonomy): domain Bacteria; phylum Bacillota; class Bacilli; order Paenibacillales; family Paenibacillaceae; genus Saccharibacillus; species Saccharibacillus dauci. Next base: position 1,062,221 of record NZ_LAQQ01000001.1, read on the forward strand.
AATTTCTTCGCGAATCAGTTCGGAGTATGTACCGAATACAATCTGTACATTGCCTCCACCAAGCTTGATCAGCCCGGCCGAGCCCAATTCCTTGAGCGCCCGGTTATCCAGTAGACGATCATTCACTACCGTGAGACGTAGACGAGTAATACATGCTTCCACCTGTATAACGTTGTCCTTGCCACCCAGTGCCTGCAAAATAAGCGGCGCCTGATACGGAATATTCCCGACCCAATCTCCCAGTGTCGAAGCTTCTTCGCGCCCGGGTGTCGGAATCCGGAACCTTCGAATAGCAAACCGGAAAATGGCATAATAGACCAGCGCATAGGCGATACCAATCGGTATAAGCAACCAGGCGTTGGTAGACAAATGATAATTAAGCACATAATCAATTACACCGGCAGAATAAGAGAATCCATGGTGGATATCCAGCGCATACGTAATCCACATCGCCAGTCCGGACAGGAAAATATGAATCATGAACAAGCCCGGCGAAGCAAACAGAAACGCAAACTCAATCTGCTCGGATACACCAGTCAAAAAGCAGACAAGCGCTGCCCGCATAAACGTTTTACGGACTTTGGGTTTGAGATCTTCTCTTGCTTCATGAATAATAGCCAGCGCAGCCGCAGGCAATGCAAACATCATAACTGGATACAATCCTGCCATATAGATGCCCGCCGTCGGATCACCACTGAAAAAGCGCGGCAGATCACCCTGCACTATATCTCCATGTGCTTCATACGATCCAATCTGAAACCAGACAATATTATTGAGCAGATGATGCAGCCCAAAAGCCGACAGTACACGGTATAATGCTCCATACAAGAACAATCCCAGACCGCCCATTGTAGATAACACCCAGGTCAGCCCATTTAGTACATTCTGAAGCAATGGAGCCATCCACAGCATCAGACAGGCGAACAAGGATGAGAATAATCCCATAAATAAAAGAACAAAACGCGATCCGCCAAAAAACTGGATCGCTTCAGGAAGCCGCACATTTTTGAACCGCCTGTAGGCCGCCCCGGCAATAACACCTATAATGATGCCGATTAATGTGGAAGGCTGGATTAATTCACTGCTAAAATGCCGAATGACATAGTCGTATAACGCCATACCGGCAAATGCAGCCAGACCGGCGGGGCCTTCCTGATTGGCAAGTCCCAACGCGACGCCTATCGCAAAAATGAAAGGTAAATAGTGAAAGATACTCTGTCCTGCTACAGTAGCGACTTCCGAGATCACGGGTGCACCCCATGTATCCCACGGTAGTCCGCCAACACTGAGCAGTATGGCTGCAGCTGGAAGTACCATCGTTGGCAGCATAATTGCCCTTCCGAACTGCTGCAGGGAACCTAGCCAGTTCAACGCGCCTTCCCCCTTCCTATACCTGATGGTACGCTGTTGATATGCATTTGTCAAAGCAGTTTATGCATTTTGTAACGCCGGTTTTCAGCGGATCGGAATACTTCATTAAAAGAACCTTATATACGCTGATTTTATACTATTTTGCTATCGATATATACCCGCAATCATTACAGCAAAAATGCACCCCAAATGTTCATTGGATCACCTCAAAAGGAGTCCCATGTTCATTTTAAAGGGTGCATTTTAAAAATGATATGCGATTAACTGGATTCCGAATATTATTTAGACAACATATTATTTAGACAACCATCGGCGACCTTTACGGGTTGAGCATGAAAGTACCTGAACATCACATTCAGCCAAACCGTTCAGATTTGTAGCTGACTTCATGCTTCCTAGCTCCGAACCGGACGCAAAATAGCTTCTTCGACTTTGATACAGCGGTCCATAATGATATTCATCTCATGCTGACGGGCAATCTCTGCCGCTTCCTCACTGAATACACCCAGCTGCAGCCACAGCGTACGGGCATGGACGTCTGCCGCTTCCTGTGCCACTTCAGCACAGAACTCACTACGGCGGAATACATTGACCATATCGACTGGTTCCGGAATATCGCGCAGACTAGCATAACAGGTCTCGCCAAGAATCTGCTGACCGGCTGCCATTGGATTAACAGGGATAATGCGATAGCCGCGGCTTTGCATAGCGCCTGCTACCATATATGAAGTACGATCAGGCTTGTCCGACAGCCCTACTACAGCGATCGTTCCTACCTCTTCAAGTAATTTCTTAATTTCTTCTCTGGAAGGATTCTCAAAAGCCATCCTGTCCGCCTCCTTTATTACATGGGATATTCAACTTTATACCCATTCTACCTTGGCACCAAGCGCCTGGATATGATCAAAGTACTGCGGGTAGGACTTTGCTACATGATGAGCATCCTGAATACGGATCGGGGCTTTGGCACGCAGTCCAACAATCGACAGGGCCATGATAACGCGATGATCATAATGCGCATCGATCGTAACGCCACCTTCAACGCCTTCCGGACGGCCATGTACGATAATTTCCGCTTGCTTCTCTTCTACATTAGCCCCGGCTTTGCGCAGTTCATTCAAATAATCAGTAATCCGGTCACATTCCTTGTAGCGCAGATTCTCTACATTATAGAAACGTGAAGTGCCCTCGGCAAATACAGCAGCAGCTACCATGGCCAGTACAGCATCGGTGGCAGCATCGCCATCAAACTCTACTGCTTTGAGATGACCATTACCCTGTACATGTACAATTCCGTTTTCATGAGTAAGAGGTACCTGCATCATCTGAAGCACATCGACGACTGCTTTTTCTCCCTGTTTGCTCTCTACCGGCAGACGGTGAATCGTTACATCGGACCGGGTTACGGCTGCAGCAGCCAGAACGGCTGCCGAACCAGGATAGTCTCCCTGCACGGTATATTCTTGCGCCTTGTACTGTTGTCGGCCCGGTACACGATAGTGCATCAGATCTTCACTCGCTTCGATAACGATACCTGCCTGGGACAATACTTCAAGCGTTTGTCCAACGACCACTTTGGATTTCAGATCATGCAGCACCGTAATCTCGCTGTCTTCTTCCAGCAGCGGAGTCAGGAACAACAACGCACTCAGATACTGAGAGCTGACACTACCGGAGACAGTAATTTTGCCACCTTTGGGTTGTCCACCGCGAATGGTAATCGGAAGACGTCCCTGCTGATGCTCTACCTGTACCCCCAGCTGACCGAGCGATTCAATCAGATCATCATGTGGACGTTTACCCAATGAATCCGGATATGTATTGACAAAGGTAACCTCCGGGCACAGCGCTGCAATCGCCATCAGGAAGCGTAGTACCGCACCGGCGTTGCCTACATTCAGTTCTTTTACATCACGTGGCTTGCTGCCAAAACCGGTAATAACAATCTTTTCTTCATCTTCTTCCAGTATTGCTCCCAGATCGCGGATACAGCGGCGCATGGCATCACTGTCTTCACTGTGTGCCGGGAAATGGATTGTACTGGTACCTTCTGCCAGAGCGGCAACCAGCAGGTAACGAGTCGTATAGTTTTTGGAGGATAAAGCTCCAATCTCTCCTTTTAATACGGGGGTAGGGGTAACGATAACATCCATGATTCATTCTCCTTATTTAGACAAAATAATAATCGCATGATAGAACTCAAATTACGCCGGAACAGCTGTCAAATTGACAGTGCATATGATGCTCGGTATGATGAACACAGATCATTTTAATTTTTAAGCAGTATTACTATCTGCTCTTGATAATTATTCCAAAACTCAACGAATAGGGGTAAAACATATTATGGCTAACGAAACACAAATTACAACAGACGAACTGCGTCAGCGGTTAGCGGATGGTGAACAGCTGCAGCTGATCGATGTACGCGAGCATGACGAAGTCATTTATGGCATGATCGAAGGGGCACGACATATTCCCATGAATCAGATTCCGGTACGAATGGAAGAGATCGATCCAGATGTTCAGACCGTTCTGATCTGCCGCAGCGGTGCGCGCAGTGAACGTGTACGTGAGTATCTAATCCAGAATGGCTATGATAACTGCCTCAACATGTCGGGCGGTATGATTGACTGGATGGAAGGCGAATAAGCCTTCCTTTTTTTATGTCAGTCTTCGATTTGCTGCTCCATCATCCTCTATAACATATCCCTATTTACTTCTCTGCCTAAAACCTAAAAAGCTTAGACGCGGTAACGTGCTAAAACGCAAGAAACGACTTCCTCCGGGGTTAACAGCGATGTATCCACTGTTACGTGAGCAAAGTGATACGCATCTTTGCGTTCCTCCATAATGGTCTGTACTCGTTCTCTCGTGTCACCGGCAAGCAGCGGACGATTATTGTCGCCTGCCACACGACCCACAATATGATCGACACCGGCTGTCAGCGCTACAACCAGTCCTTTATCCAGCATAATGGCACGATTCAGCTCACGCAGTACGCATCCGCCTCCGGTAGAAATCACCTGACCGGTCGATTGAAGCATCTCTTCCAGCACCCGACTCTCCAAATCACGGAAATAGGCTTCACCTTTGGTACGAAAAATCTCCTGTACCGATATTCCTTCTCTCTCGGCAATGATCGTATCCATATCCACGAGCGGATAAGATAGCTGTTCAGCCAGGAGCGTACCTACAGTCGTTTTGCCTGTCCCCATCATACCGACGAGAATGATATTGGAATGCTGAATTTCACTTTCCTGATGCAATATACACACCTCTTTCAGCATCTGTTTTATTCCACACATCATAACATACGCGGGAAAGTTTAGACAATCCTTTAGAAGGGTGGGTGTGAGGAAGGGATCGTTGCAGATCGCAGGAGGTTACTCCGAGGAAGAAAATTCTAGCGGCCTCTGGTAAAGAAGGGAATTTTGACCGAACAGGTAGAGATGGTTATAAAAACTCTCCTCTTCAATGTCGACCTTATGGCATTTCTCCTCCCCTTCGTTCCGTGCAATTTGCAAATATCAAGTCCCTCGCAAAAGTAAGTGTGGTAATTTAATAAACCCCCTTTTTCTATTTGATAGAAAGAGGGGGTTTATTAAGCTAATTACGTTAAATGCTGATAGTAATTGAGCATACATTTACTTGCAAATCTTCAAGAAATGTATAGTTGGTCAATACATTATTGTTCTTTCATCCACTCGTAGTGGAATGTGCCTTCTTTGTCTACACGTTTGAACGTGTGAGCGCCGAAGTAGTCACGTTGTGCCTGCAGCAGGTTCGCTGGCAGACGCTCAGTGCGGTAGCTGTCGAAGTAAGCCAGTGCGCTGGAGAAACCAGGAACCGGAATACCGTATTTCACTGCTGTAGCTACCACTTCACGCCATGCGTCTTGATAGTTTTCAACGATATTTTTGAAGTAGTCGTCAAGCAGCAGGTTTTTCAGGCCGCCGTCTTTGTCGTATGCATCCTTGATGTTTTGCAGGAAGCGGGAACGAATGATACAGCCGCCGCGGAAGATCATGGCGATGTTACCGTATTTCAGATCCCAGCCATACTCGTCGGAAGCCGCACGCATTTGTGCGAAACCTTGAGCGTAGGATACGATTTTGGAAGCGTAAAGTGCTTTACGGATCGCTTCGATAAATTCGGCTTTGTCACCGGAGAACGCTTCTGTTTTTGGACCGCTCAGGATTTTGCTTGCGGCTACGCGTTCTTCCTTGATTGCAGACAGGAAGCGTGCGAATACGGATTCGGTGATCATGGACAATGGCACGCCGAGATCCAGTGCGCTTTGGCTCGTCCATTTGCCTGTACCTTTTTGGCCGGCAGCATCGAGGATTACATCTACCATCGGTTTGCCGGTTTCTTCGTCATATTTGGTAAAGATATCTGTTGTAATTTCGATCAGGTAGCTATCCAGCTCGCCTTTGTTCCATTCATCGAAAATGGAATGCAGTTCTTTGGTGTCTGCACCAAGTACAGAAGTAAGCAGGTTATATGCTTCACCGATCAGCTGCATGTCGCCATACTCGATACCGTTGTGGACCATTTTCACATAGTGGCCTGCACCGTCCGGTCCGATATATGTACAGCAAGGATCGCCGTTAACATGTGCAGAGATAGAAGTCAGGATCGGTTCAACCAGCTTGTAGGCACTTTCCTGTCCGCCCGGCATGATTGCAGGACCTTTCAGTGCGCCTTCTTCACCGCCGGATACGCCCGCTCCGATAAAGCGGAAACCTTTGTCTTCCAGTTCTTTGCTGCGGCGCTGTGTATCAGGGAAATGGGCGTTACCGCCATCAATAATAATATCGCCTTGATCCAGATGTGGAACCAGCTGTTCAATGGTAGCGTCTGTAGCAGGACCCGCCTGAACCATGATCAGAATTTTGCGTGGAACTTCCAGAGACTGGACAAATTCCTCGATTGAGAACGTACCAACCATATTTTTGCCTTTGGCTTCTTCCATCAGATCATGCGTTTTTTGCGGGGAGCGGTTGAATACAGATACGCTGAACCCTTTGCTTTCGATGTTCAGAGCCAGGTTCTTACCCATAACGGCAAGACCAACTACACCAATTTGTTGTTTAGACATTTCTGGTTCTCCATCCTTTACTACAGTATTTTTTATTCAATAATCTGTATAATCTCAGTTGAGTCAATTCAACATTTTACATGTTTTATGGATATAAAGAAAGTCTAAAGGCGTGATCCCATGAAAGTTCATAAAAATGTTGAATTTTTTACGTAAAATTCAAACTATTTTTATGAACCCCATGCATATCACGCCTTAAACTTTACTTTTCCAAGCGTACAAGTTCAAAACGAAGATTTTCCAACACTTTTTTGCACTCTTCAACACGCTTGGTATCGCCTGCTTTGATCGCTTCATTCAGCAGATCGAGCGATTCATCAATCTTGCGCTCGGTCGATTCGATGCGTTGCTCGCCTTCGGTCGACATGTACAGAGCATTGAGCGATTCACGGGTCGGTGTCGATTCTTTTTGATATAGAATACGCTGTTCGAATCCGGAAATCTCCACCATACGGATCACTTCGCCAAACAGTATATTTTCTACCAGAATCTGCTGATCCCGAAACCGTTTTACAATCGCATGACCTTTGGTGTCACCGATCAGCTTTTCCATCCATTCAGCCAGACGTGCATCATGGATACGATAATCACCAATCAGCTTGTAGCCTTCCTGAGTCTGCTGGAAACGAAGCTTGGTCATATGATCATCCGTCCGAATCGATACGATAAAGGAGTCCTCCGTCTCGCGCCAGTACAGCGAATAGCCCTCTTTGATCAAATCCCGTATCAGATTCTGAATATCCCGGCGTTCAAAACGAAGTTCCAGATTGCAGTATTCCACTTCATAGCTCTTGTTCATAGTAGTCCCTCCTTTTCCTTATATTATTTATTGGTATAACTACTCATGTATAAATGATCCACTCTGGATGTTGTGCAGGTATAAATTGTAGTAAGATAAAGATCGAATATGAGAATAATTGCTGGTTTGACTTGTTTATTTTTACCCGTTTGCCGGATCATCTAAGCAGTTAACAACTCAGACACATGTAATCTTCATGAAATATATCGTGAATCCTATGCTATAATTCGGCTAGAAGTTGCAACTGTCAGAAAGAGAGGCTTTTGAAAATGAATTCGACTGTTTTTCCGGGGTTTGATACCCGTGATTTTGAAGTATTCTCCATCGATGGACTGGAACCACGCATGGAAGCGCTGATTGAACGGGTCCGTCCCAAGCTCACCATGCTGGGTGAGATGATCCAGCCGCATCTGTCCGCTCTGAGCGGCGAAGAAATGTATGTGCATGTCGCCAAGCATGCACGCCGTACTGTTAATCCTCCCAAGGATACCTGGGTAGCATGGGCAGCCAACAAGCGTGGCTACAAGGCTCTGCCCCATTTTGAAGTAGGTATGTTCGGCAGTCATGTATTTGTTGTATTTGCCATCATTTATGAGAGTCCACGCAAGGTGGATTTTGGCAAAGCAATCGCCTCCCGGTTGCAGGAAATCCAAAAAACCGTACCGGATCATTTCTATTGGTCCACTGATCATATGTCTCCACAGGGCACCCTGCAATCCGATATGGATGAGCAGCAGCTGATGGCAATCGGTACCAAACTGCAAAATATCAAAAAGTCCGAGGTGGTCTGCGGACTGCGCATTGCCAAAGACGATCCTCTGCTAAGTAACGGTGAGGCATTCGTTCAGAAGGTGGAACAGACCTTTGAGCAGCTACTGCCACTGTATAAAATGGCTTTTGCCTGAACCCGCATGAAATAGCATCATAAACGTTATCGAGTGGATGTGCTTTGGATATTTATTCTTACACATGACTAAGCAATGAATCTAAAATGATGCTAACCTCACACTATCCATGAACACAAATAGTTCATTACCAAAAGCCCACTTTCCAGCATGGCAACGCTGCAGGAAAGTGGGCTTTTTTATTACCGATTCATTGTTGAATGTTTATATTCTTTTTTTGTTATTTATGCAGCGAGCTGATCGTTGGCTAACTGATTCGCTGCGAATGATAACTATTGATGGTTTTATTTCAGATCCGGCCGCTGTCTGACCATTACCCAATGAATAACAAACAAGCATACCATCGCTGTGGCACTGACAAAAAAGGGAGCTTGCGGACTAATCTTATCCCATAATGTGCCAGAGACAAGCGGACCGATGACCAATCCGGAACCCTGCAGCGTGAGAAACAGCCCCCATACTGCTGCCTTTTCCTCAGCAGGCACCAGATTTGCCAGCAGTGCATTCCAGGCCGGCAAAATCATCGCGTAGCTGAATCCTGCACCCAATACAAACACCCAGATCCAAAACAGCATATGGGTCGAAGCCAGTCCAACCAACGCAGTGGCCGCCAGCAGAAATCCAATGCGCAAAAAGATACGGCTGCCCAGTCGATCAATAAATCGTCCGGCCGGAATCAGTCCTAATACGGTAACAGCTCCCCCACCAATCAGCAGGGCATTGAAATATGCAGGTGTGAGCCCCAATTCTCTGACTACATACAACGTAATAATTGGTGTCAGTATACCCAGGGCAAAAGACTGCATAAATAGAGCCGGATATAACAGCGGATGAATATGAAGCGAACGAAGCAGCTTTATATAATAACGAATTTTGCCCCATTGGTTGTCAGTGTCTGCCGGATCGTTTATCTGGTCTGTCTCTGAGGCTTGCGCTTGTAATCCAGAGATTCCTTGCTGTTTTATGGGCAGTTTGGCAGTATCCAAAGGGGATGGCTTTCGTTTTTTGCCAGGCAGACACAGAGCCACAGCAATTACTACAACCATGCCGATCAGCAGGATATGGAAAATCAAATCATAGGACTTATCGCTGCTTAGCCAATTCACCGTTACCGGCCCCAGTCCGGCTCCACCCAGCGAAGCAATCTCGATAATGCTCATCGGCGTGCCATAATTGCCTTTGTCGCTGGAGAGATCTGTAATCTTGGACATGACACAAGGCCATAGTGGAGCACTGCCAATCCCCATTATGGCACAGGCAGCAATCAGCCAGCCGGTATGCTGCACCGTCGCCATGATCCACACCGCCAGCAGCACAAGCACCATACCCAGCGTCATCGTCACCCGGAACCCTAGTCGTTCAGCCAACCAGCCCGCCGGACTGCGCAGTGCATTATCACCTACATATTGAAGAGCGAATGCCAGTCCGATTGTAAAAGCAGGCAATCCGAGCATATGTCCCATATATAGCGGCAACAGTGTAACCAGCAGTCCGCCTTTTACAAATTCAACAAGGAAAATGAGCAGCCATAGACAGCTAAAGTTAAATTGGTGTCTCCGCCTGGACGAATGGCGTGGCGACGAATAATTGGCAGTACTGGGCATAAGGGGCTCCTCTCGGGCTAGCTTATAGCAGACTCGCATAATGTATACACTGTATATACTGCTTTGCCGATCTGCCGCTGAGCTCAACAGCAGTTCGACAAAGCAGTCATTTTATGGAAACGAATCTGGAAAAAGAATTCATTTTTGTGGGAATAGCCATATGTATTGTAGCATGAGATAATCAGCAGTCTGCAACTCTCTCCCAAGATAACTATTGCATTCCCCCCTCATTTTGCTATACTCATTTTTGTTTGGTTTTAAAATGTTTACCCATATTCCACCTTTAGAAAGGTTGTGACAGCTTCGATGGATCATACGCAAACTCCGCTTTTCACTGCCCTTAAGCAGCATGCGGCAAGCAATCCCGTGCAATTTCACATTCCGGGACACAAAAAAGGACTCGGCAGTGATCAGGAATTCCGAGAGTTTATTGGGGATAACGCCCTTTCTATAGATCTGATCAATATCGCACCACTCGATGATCTTCATCAACCAATGGGTGTGATCGAACAGGCACAAAAGCTGGCTGCCGATGCGTTCGGTGCAGACTACACGTATTTCTCCGTACAGGGTACCAGCGGTGCGATCATGACGATGATTATGACCGTCTGCTCGCCCGGCGATAAACTGATTGTTCCGCGCAATGTACACAAATCGATTATGTCAGCGATTATCTTTGCAGGAGCCAAGCCGGTATTCGTCTCCCCGGTACGTGATGAGAACCTGGGGATCGATCATGGTATTACTACCTCTTCGGTACGCCGGGCGCTAGATCGCCATCCGGATGCCAAAGGGGTACTCGTGATTAATCCGACGTATTTCGGTGTATGTGCCGATCTCAAGGAGATCGTCGATCTGGCTCACAGCCGCGGCGTTCCGGTACTGGTCGATGAAGCGCATGGCGTACTGATTCATTTTAATGAAAAGCTTCCGGTATCGGCTATGGCTGCCGGTGCCGATATGGCTGCTACCAGCGTACACAAGCTGGGCGGCTCCATGACCCAGAGTTCCGTCCTGAATGTCAATGTGAAAAATGGTCATGTGAACCCGCAGCGGGTTCAGACGATCATCAGTATGTTGACTACAACCTCGACCTCCTATATTCTGCTGGCTTCGCTGGATACATCCCGCCGAAATCTGGCACTGAATGGACATGAAATGGCAGAGCGTACGATCGGACTGGCTCAAGAGTCACGCCGCAAAATCAATGAAATTGAAGGGTTGTACTGCTTTGGCGAAGAGCTGCTCGGCGGTGAAGCGACTTTCAATTATGATCCGACCAAGCTGACGATTCATATCCGTCATCTGGGCATTACCGGTTACGACGCAGAGAACTGGTTGCGCGATCATTACAATCTGGAGATCGAGCTGAGTGATATGTACAATATCCTCTGTCTGGTGACTCCGGGTGATACACAGGACAGCGTGGATATTCTGATTCGCGCCCTGACCGATATGGCTGCCGAGTTCTATGGCAGCGGCCGCGAGATCAAAGAATTGATGGTCAAGATCCCCGAGATTCCGCAGCTGTCCCTGACGCCACGCGAAGCGTTTTATGGAGATACCGAGACGATTGCTTTCGAAGAATCCGCAGGACGGATTATTGCCGAATTCATCTATGTTTATCCGCCGGGTATTCCGATTCTGCTGCCGGGAGAAGTCATCTCCCAGGAGAACATCGACTACATTACTGATCATGTCAAAGTGGGTCTTCCTGTCAAAGGTCCGGAAGATCGCAGTGTACGCAATGTCAAAGTCATTGTAGAAACGGATGCTATTTTCTAAAAATTCCAATCCATAAGGCATGCAAATATCACGAAGTATCTACTGCTTGTATAGCGAAAAGACGATCTGCTTGTGCAGATCGTCTTTTTTTGGTGCATTCATTTCTTTTTTATTCGCATAGGGACAAACAAAAAAAAGCCCTGTTCCTCATCGGAACAAGACTCTTTTTGATGGAATATCAATAAGCAGGCAGCTGTAATAGTCTGTCCGCTATGGAAGATTACTCTTCGGATTCTGCAACCAGCTCGGCGTACGCCTGCTCAACTGCTTTCCATTCTGCTTCATCTTCGATATTTTCCAGTACCATGCCATCGTCTTCTTCTTCCAGACGCATGATATAACCATCCGCTTCCGGATTGCCACGCTCCAGCAGCAGCGCATACAGTTTCTCGCCTACATCAAAAGTCTCAACGAGTACCATTTCTACATCGTTGCCTTCTTCGTCTGTCAGACTAAGTACAAACTCATCATGCTCGTGATCATGGTCGTGATCGTGGTTGCTGTTCTCGTCGTGTACATGTTTATCGCTCATAGGATAACCCACTTTCGGTATAAATTTGGATGATATCTTTACGTTTGATGGACCTGCCAAATCCGGACAGTAGCTCCATATTAAAAATAACACTTGTGTATCGTACCACTTTACACCGTACAGGTCAATTGAACCATGTACACCCCAATCTCGTGATATGGACTACTGATTCAGCGCCGTAATCACCTTTTCGGAGACCAGTACATAATCACTTGATTTGGACTTCTTCATATAGAAGCCAACCTTGTATTCGCCTGATGTTGCAAAGTTATAAGTGAAGTCATACGTACGGAACCAGAAGTTATCTTTTTGCTGGGTAATATCCTGACTCTGAATATCCTTTTGGCTGCCGGAAGGATCGGTAATCGCTACCTTGACTGCAGCAATATCAGTCTCCAGATGATCGACCTGGGTGAAGACGTTAAACTTGAGTTTGCCTTTGCTAACATTGCCGAAGGCAGTATCCCCTTTGAACAAAAAGATATGTACATTCGGTTTATACAACTTTACGGTTTTGGCATCATTATCATAATCTACCAATCCGTCCATTTCACGCAGAGGCACATAGGTTTTGCCATTGATTACATACGAACCGCCATCCACTTCATTTCCGTTAATCCAGACCCGCACCTGCTGATAAGCGGAATCTGCAAACAGAACCGAGCTTCCCATCAAAAAGAAAGCTAGCGTAAAGGCAGCTACCCTTTTCCACATCATACGTTGCCCCTCCTTTAAAATGTATACTAAACATTCAGTAACATACTCATCTTCCATACATGTATACTCCTCAACTCTGTTTCAGTTGCGGTAAAAATATTGTAACCTTTTGATCTTTAGCATGGCGGTATCGTACAGCGAAATCTATACTCCATAGGAGCATTTCCATTCCTTACACTGCTCATGTTAAAGTGATAAGAGAATATAGTCATAGGAGTCAGCAACAGATGGAACAGCTGGCTTCAGATCCATACCTTGATACCGGGACAGGAGGATATATATGTCAATTGAACTACAGATGCTGGGTACTGGCAATGCCTTTGCCAAAAAATATTACAACAACAATGCACTCGTACATGCCGGTGATTATACACTGATGATCGACTGCGGAATCACGGCTCCTGCTGCTCTGCATGAGCTGGGCAAAGATCTGAATGATATTGATGCCATTTTGATTACGCATATTCATGGTGATCATGTAGGTGGGCTCGAAGAGCTGGGCTTTCGTGGCAAATTTGTGCATAACCGCAAACCGGTACTGTATATTGCCAGTACGCTGATTCGTCCATTATGGGAGCATACACTGTATGGCGGGATGAGCCAGGAAGGCGTTGAGCAGCTGGAAGATGTGTTTGATGTTAAACCACTCGTAGCCGATCAATCGGTGCAGCTTGCCGAAGGACTGACCATCGAGCTAATCCAGACTCCCCATATTGATGGCAAAAATAGCTACTCCGTGCTGATCAACAATGAGATTTTCTACAGTGCAGATATGAAGTTCCAATCTGATCTGCTGGAACAACTCGTACATGATCGCGGCGTCAGACAGATTCTGCACGACTGCCAGCTGCACCCACCGGGTATTGTGCATGCTACACTGAATGAACTCATGTCACTGCCCGAAGCGGTGCGTTCCCGAGTCAAGCTGATGCATTATAATGATGATAAGGATGATTTCGAAGGTAAAACAGCAGGCATGGAATTTCTGGAGCAGCATCGTATCTATCGCCTTCCGGAATAGCAGCTCATTTATGTAAGGCTAGATAGCAATATGCAGTACACTAACCAAAAAAGCTGCTTCTCCGGTCCATAGACGTAACCGGGAAAGTAGCTTTTTACATATATCTATTTCTGATTGTATGATTACCGATACCACGGTTGTACAAGAAAGACAATAATCTGCTGGTTTACAGATCCTTGATCATACGAACATGGAGAATACCCGCATCATCAAAAGGCTCGGCAGAAATCGTACGGTAACCAAGGCGATCATAGAATCCTTCAGCATGACACTGCGCATCCAGGATTGCCCGGATATATCCATGACTGCGCGCACAATCTTCCATTCCGTTCATAAGGGATGAACCGTAACCCCCTTTGCGATAATCCGGCAATACGGCTACACGCTGCATTTTGGCAGAACCGTCCGTGTAGGTCGTGATTCGTCCGGTCGCTACCGGCTGTCCCTTGTCCAGTAACAGAACATGATAAGCACTGCTGTCCAGACGATCATAATCGTCTATTTCGATATGTTCGGGTACATTCTGTTCTTCAATAAACACTTTACGCCGAATAGCAAAACATGCATCCAGCTGCTGCTGGTTCTGAACCTCTATCACTTCTCTTGTCATCTCTGTCTTCTCCTCCACCCGGTCAAACCAACAAGCGGTCGATCCATTGTTCTGATTTCCGTCATTATTGTACCTTTTATTGAGTAGGCTGACTACTGTATGAATCGTTGGTACACAGCCAAACGGCTTCTTCCCCAAAACGGAAAGAAGCCGCCAAACCAAACTATTAGTGGTTATACTCGGCATGAAGACGGTTAAGTTCCGCGATATCACGACTAAGCATTTCTTCGGTATAGTTGCCCTGTCCGAATCCGATCATCGCACGCAGCGGCATGTATTTAATCATTGCCAGCAGCAGATCCTGACTGTCTCCCATCATCTCATTTAATCCGGAGCGCTCGGCAAACTGCTTGGCCATGTCAGCGGTTGCCGGATTGGCTGCTACATCGCCGATCGTCGTATTACGGTGAAATGTAACCGGCAGGCTGACTGTTGATTTCACTTCAATTGTACTTTCCAGACGAATATCACGAGAAGAAGCTCCGATACGGATCGCAAAAGTACCTGTCTCCACATGCCAGTCTCCAATATTCACATTGTAATAGGCAAAAGCGCGCTTACCCAGTTCGAAGGTAACCTTACGGCTCTCTCCTGGCGGCAGATCGACTTTGGCGAATCCTTTCAGTTCCTGCTGCGGCCGAATAACCGTACTCTCTGCATCATGCACGTAGAGCTGTACAATTTCTTGACCCCGAACCGGACCAGTATTCGTAACTGTCACTTCTACCTTCACGGTATCTTCGTCTGTGCAGCTGGACGTATTTACCGTGAGATCGCTGTATTCGAAAGTCGTATAACTCAGTCCATACCCGAAAGGAAACAGCGGTTCAATCTGCTTTTGGTCATAATAGCGATAGCCCACGAATAAGCCTTCACGGTACTCGACACGATCACCTTCACCCGGGAAGTTCAGGAATGACGGATTATCGCTCAGCTTCACCGGGAATGTCTCCGGCAGCTTGCCGCTGGGACTCACCTCCCCAAACAACAGATCGGCAGCTGCACCGCCTCCAGCTTGTCCACCCAGATAACCTTCCAATACTGATTTCACCTGATTAAGCCACGGCATTGTTACCGGTGAACCGTTACTGAGAACTACAACCAGGTTGTCCTGTACATCCGAGAGCGATGTAATCAGACGCTGGTGATTATCTGGCAGATCCAGATGTTCACGATCATATCCCTCGGATTCATAACGATCCGGCAGACCGGTGAACAGAATGACTACATCGGCTTCGGAAGCGATCCGGACCGCTTCCTGCACAAGTTCTTCTTTTACTTCATCACTGTCCAGATCATAGCCAGCTGCATACGTAACTTCGGCTTGATCCCCTGCAAGTATACGGATTTCATCCAGCGCCTGATCCAGATGAGTCGGATTAATATGAGAGCTGCCACTGCCCTGATAACGCGGCTTGACGGCGAACTCACCGATTACCGCAATTTTCCCTTCTTTGCGAAGTGGAAGCAGATGATCTTCATTTTTGAGCAGCACCATACTTTCACGGGCAACCTCACGAGCCAGCTGATGATGTTGACGGGAATCAAAGGAAGCTTCTGTCTTCTGCGCTGCCGCAGCCTTGAATACAAAGTTCAGCAGGCGCTCCACCGCTGTATCGAGTACAGATTCATCCAGCGTTCCCTGCTGAACAGCAGCTACAATCTTGGCATCTCCGATCCCCGCACTTGTCGGCATTTCCAGCTCCATGCCTGCCTGCAGTGCAGCTACACGTTCATTCACTGCTCCCCAGTCGGATACAACGAATCCTTCGAATCCCCATTCCTCTCGCAAAATACGTGTGAGCAATTCATGATTTTCCCCGGCATATACACCGTTGATTTTATTGTAAGAGCACATTACACTCCATGGCTGTGACTGTTTCACAGCTCCCTCAAAGCTGGCCAGATAAATTTCACGAAGTGTACGTTCATCCACGATTGTATCTACCGACATCCGCCGGGTCTCCTGATTGTTGGCGGCAAAATGTTTAAGCGATGTGCCTACACCCTGGCTCTGTACACCCTGAATATGACCTGCAGCAAGCTCCGAGGACAAATACGGATCTTCGGAAAAGTACTCAAAATTACGTCCACATAGCGGAGAACGCTTGATATTTACGCCCGGTCCCAGAATGACCGCTACCTCTTCTGCCTGCGATTCCTGCCCAAGTGCTGTCCCAACCCGGTGCATCAGCTCCCTGTTCCATGAAGCCGCCATGCCTGCTGCTGTTGGAAAACATGTTGCCGGTACACTATCATTGAGCCCCAGATGATCCCCTTCTGCATCCTGCTTGCGCAGCCCGTGAGGACCATCGGTCATCATAACAGATGGAATATTCAGACGTTCTATCGGCTGTGTATGCCAGAAATCAAGACCTGAACACAAGCTTGCTTTCTCTTCCAGCGTCAGGTTGGAAATCAGTTCTTTGATCGAATGTGGTATGTTCATAAGTACCTCCTGCATAGTCGGATTGGATTAACTGATGAGATCTGCAACTTTCTTGTCTTTACATTTATTCTGGTTACTCTCTATTCACTTACCCCATATCATCATATGCCGAACGAATATCATTGTATGGTAAAATTCGCAGTAAATTGGTACACATCGCAAAAATAATCAAAATAGCAGCAACCGAATCAAATATATTAATGAATCAAAATCATATTTCCCTCTTCCAATATTTAATCGAAAATTAGATTGAAAAAGAACACTTGTTCGTATATAATAAGAACAAATAAGAGAACAAATGTTCTGATAAGAGGGATGATTATGCTAGCCAAACATATCGGAGAATTACTCGAAATTGTATATATGGATCAGTCCGGCAAATTGACCCAACGGAGGATTGAGATCAAGCGAATTCGCAATGGTCTGGTATATGCAGATTGCCTGCGTTCGGGAGAACCGCGCACTTTTCGTGAAGAGAATATTCTGGCATGGCAACCTTCCAAAGCGATCAGACCGACGATTTCCGTCAAGCAGTTGGCTGCTTCAGCAACTGCCGTTGCTACCAGTTCTTCTCCTTCGTCTTCCTCCACTACTATTCCAAAGTCTGCCACTTCTACGGGTTCATCTACTTCTACTTCAGCAGCATCCAGAAAATCTTCGAATTCGTCCCAATCGTATCGTAAATACACTTCGTATACCTCGAAAAAATCACGTGTCCAAGCGGCTTCTCACGTATCGTAATCTATTCTAATCTGTCCTCTATATTCTGCTGCTATCTATGGTTACTGCAATCCCTCAATACGATCAAACGGCCAGCCGATTTAATAAATTATCAATCGATATTGTTAAACAGATAAAAAATAGCAGCCACCTCTGTTCAAAGGTAGCTGCTATTAACATAATAGTCGTTTGTTCAGTAACTGTGTCTACTCAGGATAACAAGCCCATCAGATGCTGGTAATCCATCATTTCTTCCGGGCTTTCTGCAGTTACACCGGATTTGACAAAATTCATCTGTCCAGTGCCATCTCCGATTTGTCCACGTTCTTCCAGAACATGTTGCAGATGTCTGGCCGTACCATTGCTTCCATCAATAATATCCACCTCTTCGGGGAAAAAGCGGCATAGATTACTGCGGAAATAAGGAAAATGCGTACAGCCCAGCACTACAGTACCGTACTGTCGCAAATCCAGATCTCCCAGCGCCTGTTCTAAATAAGGAAGTACATCCTCATCCCCAAACTTGCGCTCCTCAGCCAGCTGTACCAGGCCAGGCATTGGTACACTTTCCACAATATCTTCAGTATCAATACTTTTGACCAGATTATGGAACTTCTCTTCATTCAACGTCAGTCTTGTCGCCAGCACCAGTACTTTTTTATGCTTAATAATACTGTTCTGTACGGCAGGTTTGACTGCCGGTTCAATACCGATTACCGGAAAATCGTATCGTTGCCGCAGATCCGTTACAGCGATACTGGTTGCTGTATTGCATGCAATCACGAGTGCTTTGATATTCTGGGCAGCCAGATAATCTGCAGCTTCGATTACATACTGTCGGACTTCATCCTTGGACTTTTCTCCGTAAGGTACATGCCGGGTGTCCGCATAAAATACATAATCTTCATTTGGCATCAGCTTTAGTGCTTCATGCATTACCGTCAAACCACCAACACCGGAATCAAAAATTCCTATCTTCACTCCGTTCACTCTTCCCTCTGTCCATTCACGATATGTCTTGTCTAATAATTCGTGTTATCTATACCTAATTATAACTTTTTCGATTCCATTTGAAAATAAAAGGGGGATGACTGCATCATCCCTCTATAAATGCTACAGCTTCCTGCAGCATTTGGTTAAAATGAGCCGGATAATCATGGCCCAGACCCGTTACATTTTTGAATACATATGGAATACCTTTGAAATCAAGTGCTTCCACCAGCTCCTGTGCTCCAGGCATACACTCTTCATCACTCTCGCCGCAAATAATATACATTTTTACGCCATGCTCTTTCCAGGCATTTAATCCCAGTTCCCATTCTTCTCGATCAGGCATCCAGGGAGCCACGAGGATCATACCACGTACACCGGATGAATATTCAGCTGCTGTATTCATGGCAACTCTGGCCCCTGCGGAAAATCCCGCCAGAATAGGTCTTTTACCCGAAGGCAGTGCATTCTCCGGCAGCAGGCAATCCCGGATCTCCATTTGTGGATTATCGATACGAGCCAGTTCTTCCATGGACTGCTTGAGCTCATCCATTCCTGTATCGATATCTATCCAATCATAAGCTCCCGTGAACTGAATCTGGGAAGACTGCAGTAAAGCCAGCTTATATTCCCGATCAAGCAGTGAA
This sequence comes from Paenibacillus dauci, assembly GCF_000971985.1. GTDB lineage: Bacteria > Bacillota > Bacilli > Paenibacillales > Paenibacillaceae > Saccharibacillus > Saccharibacillus dauci. The sequence goes on from NZ_LAQQ01000001.1 coordinate 1,081,472, forward strand.
CTCCAGTAAGGCTGCACGATATCCATATTCTCCTGTTCCCCGTGCAGAACAAAGATCGTATGGAATGCAGCTGCCGGCTTCTCCTGATCAGGAAGCACAATATTGAGCTTGGCACTGCTTTCGCTCATCGCCTGCGTTTCACGTGCCCGGCAGATTCCGATCAACCGCTGAAATTCGGGATCATGCCGCAAAGGCTCCAAGGTCTCCTCTTCTAACAGATACTCGGCAGAATACCAATATTCATGCTGCTCTATAGCTTCGCGGAGCAGCTGCAGTGCCTCGTCATGCATATCTGCTGCAGCAGCCAGACTATAGCGCAGATTGTATACCTGTGCCGGATTGCCGATTCCATCTGCCTGATGTTCCGTTATAAAATGATACGCCTCCGCACTTCCATGCTGTTCATAGATTTCCATCGTCCGATTAAGTAATCCTGTATATGTAAACTGAGCCATGAGACCTCCTGAGTAAATGTAATAGGTTGCTGTTCGATCCACCGGGTACTGTTTATTCCGAATATTCGGCCCAAATAAAGCAAGCCTCTCGTAAAAGGCTTGCTTTGTAAATCATGACGCTATATTCATATTAATATACAGTCCCCGAAATAAACAATAGCTGCTTCTTCATAAGAAAAAGCACAGAATGCTTGCCTCTATTGTATAGCCGTTGTTCATACAATTGAATCAGTTCAATGGCTATCCTGTTTATTTGGCAGACAATTCATCGCCTGTGACCCATTTATGATTTTTGACAGGTTCCCCGCCCGTAGTAGGCATATAGTCAACCATATAGACTGTTGTCTGTTGCGCAGAATCGATTGTTGCCTGCGCGCCCTGCATGCCTGGCATATGATCAGCATTCAGTATGATCTTGCTGCCTGGCTTGAGCGGAGATTGACCAGCATTCTGAATTTCTTCATGAATCACCCATTTATGGTCTTTGACCGGCTCTCCACCTGTGACGGGTGTATAGGACACACTATAGACAGTTGTATCATACGCACCTGTAATGGTAGCCTCAGCACCTTTCATGCCTTTCATATGATCCATATTCATTATAACTGTAGTACCTACTGGAAATTGAGGATGCTGCGCAGTTTGCAGACCTGCCGGCACTTCAGCTGAGCTGGAATGATGCATCGCTCCACCAGATGCCTCGTTTCCCATAGACATAGAATCATGATCCGCTGTCTCACTTGATGAGGTAGTTGATACAGGATGATCCGTAGCTGCAGAATTGGGCGTATTGCTGCAGCCATTGAGGATGAGCAGCGTACCGATTCCTGCAGAGATTAGAGCTTTTTTCATCATCGATTGCTCCCTTCTTATCATTTACTTTTTGAAATCTATTTCCTTCATTCTATCTCTTTATATACTATACCCCTGTATGGTATATTGAATACTATAAATATGAATATACTTTGACAACCTTTCTTAATAATTAGTCGGGTAAGATACGAATGACACAGATACAGATACAGATACAGATACAGATACAGATACAGATACAGATACAGATACAGATACAGATACAGATACAGATACAGATACAGATACAGATACAGATACAGATACAGATACAGATACAGATACAGATACAGATACAGATACACTTAAGTATGTAAAACAACAACCAGAAGCAATAGGCGCTTTGATCGAGCGTCAGATAAGATGCAGGCTAAATTGTTGTCTGCATCCTACCTATACAGCTCCTGTTCTATGACAGTCCCTATCTATGTAATGATCCGATTCTTACGTGTTACTATATAATCTGGTTAACAATAATAGTATTTTTTCGCCAGACTCGGTTCATCCAGATACTCTACTTTTAGAACCTGCTGCAGACGTACACGTCCAGTGACGCCCTGCAGGCGCCTCTCCTGTGTACCGGGCCAGTCGGCATCAAGTTGGCGGTTAAGATCGAATATGCGCAGCCAGCTCTGTTCTTTGCTTAGTAGAGAGTTTCCAGCCTGGAACTCCTCCCATTCTCCCTGGTCTGCAGCATTAAATGTATTATTTAATACCGCATGCCATTCCTGAAAGTCGGATAGCAGTACATTTAATGGATGTAAAGACAGGGTAAGACAGACACACTGCTCCCGACCGGTAAAATGATTCAATTGCAGAAGATCCGGTTTTTCTTTCCATACCCACACGGGGTAGCTACCATCGTAAAAAGGCAGACGCTCTGTCATTTGGTTCATCATCCAGCGATAGGCTTCCGGATAAGAAATATGATCGATATGCCCTTCCAAAAAGCCATGTTGTTGGGCTTGCTCCCAGGCAGACAAAGACTGCACTGTCCAGTACTTGGAAGTAGACGCAGCCGGATGTTTTCTCTTCATTATAATTGTTTTCCTTCCCTGTATGAACTGTATAGCGCAATCCTTTATGTATCATCAGTCGCCAAACGGCAATTATATACAGTTAAGCAGGCATAGTACGGCAGGTGTATTCATAATCTATGTATCATAACAAAAAAAGCAATAAATTTTAAGTGCGATCCGTATCTGCTCCTATTACACAGAAAAATCAGATTACCCATCAAATTAAAAACGTGCAGCAGGATATCGATGGATATCCGGAGCTGCACGCTGTAGGTTATATGCATGACCTGTACAAGAGTAAGATTCTTGAGAGTATATGCTATATTGAGTGATTGTTTTAGTTGGCTTCCATATACTGGCTGAGGAGCTGAGTCACTTTACCTCGTACGGCCAGATCCGAGTTATCACGGTTTTTAACAATTTGGCTCACCTGCATCATAAAGGAATCCATTTCGTTCTCTATGTCAAATCCATACTGTTCGTTTCTGTTTTCCACGTTTCTCATGCCTCCAAAATTGTAAATTCGTTGTCTATCTAATATCACCCCCTGGCTATCATTTTAAAACAGCAATTTGTATATTTTTTATTTGTTTTCAGAAATAATTCACTAGCTTCTTTGAATAAGGCAATCATAATCAAAAAGCCCAGGCTATTCAGCGCCTGGACTTTTTTGCAGAAAATCGGTAAATCTATTCAATCTCGGATATTAGCAGTCTACTATGCTTTTATGCTGTTCGTTTTTGTATAGGAACGGCCTTGACGAGCTCTACGCTGTCAAGATAGGGTTCATCGCAGCGTGTATGCTATAAACTAATATCATTAGATTCTTATACTGTATTAATCTTCAGCAATATCTGCACGCAGAGCACTGGCAATTTCAATCATTTTGGGAATGACAGCTTCATTCATGCCCGATACATACAGATCTCCATCAAAATGACGGAAAGGAATTGTTGCTCCTTCGATCTCCCAAAGGAAAAAGTCCCCTTCGATCGACATGGTGGTTTCACCTTTGACTGTGAAGACCGGTGTATATACGATATCAGGCTGCAATTCAAAATAAGCTTTGCATTCTTCAAGAGTAATCGGCTGTTTTGCATCGTTCTCCTGCTGCATTTCCCGGGTAATTCGGTAACGTTGACCCATATGATGTTATCTCCTTTATATAAAATGCGGTTATTTCAAAATTCCATTATACACAAAGCAAAAAGCTCCCGCTACCGGAAGCTGCAAAATTGCATGAAGAGAAATTCAGAGGAGTGCATCAATAGCTGCCTGGATATAAGCCGGAATCGGTTGGTTCTCCTTTTCGATTCGTCGTCTGGCGTATATGATCAGCTGCCGTTGATTAACGACTGGATAACCGCCAGCATGCTCACCACGATATTCGATGACTGATCCTTTTGCTTCTTTACAGGCTACTTCATAATCATCCAGTACGTGAAATACCTCTTCGGCTGTACGATCAATGTAAGCATACGCTGTTTCATTCATACGTTATATCTCCTTTGCTGCTATATCTATCCATGATTGATAACTTCGACGGTTATTCTTGTCACATAATCCTCCTCACTCGTCACAGCCACTTCATCGATCAAATACTCTTCGTACACATACTCACCAGGCTGCAAATGCTGCTGTTCTATAAAATCCTGCAGGCGTGTATACGTAGTATCAAGCGTATCGTAAGTACCATGATGAAAAGCAACAGCATACCGGCCTTTCGGCTTGGTGAATGTCTGCAGATCCGTATGAATAGAGTCTGTTTTCACAAAAAAATAAGCGGTCTGTTGTTCTCCGGATAACAGCTCTCTCGTGTCCATCATTGTACCTACAAATGAAGACGCTACCGATTGAGTAAAATGATCGAATTCCCGAAACCGATTCGTCCATTCCAGATAACTGTTATGCTGATTATCATCTATTAACATCTCACTGCGAATTAGCTTCTCTTCAGGCTGTTCTTCTATGCAAATTTCGCCGTGTTTGGCACTGAGTCCTTTCGCCGTAAAATCCACAGTTTCCTGAAGCACACGCTGGATCTGTCGCAGCTTGGTAATTTCCTGCTCAATATGCAGCATTTCTTTATCTGCGATCTCAATCAATTGTTCTGCAGTGCGATGATCCAGATAATAACGGATGTCTTTGAGCGGCATCTTCAGTTCTTTTAAAATATGAATAATTAGAAAGACATCCAGCTGACGATGAGAATAATAACGATATCCTTTTTCATTAGTGTATACAGGCTTAAGCAGATCAATCTCATCATAGTGAAAAAGTGTTCGTTTATTTACTTTGCACAAACGTGCAAACTCACCTGTTGTTAGGTATACTTCGTTTGGAGTTGTCTTCATATTGCCTCCTTGACTATCCGGTTACGGTATACTTTATTCTAAAACATAATGACCAAAATGAGGAGATACCATCCGTGATCTCCAGAAATTCAGGTGACTGGTATGAAAATAGAAATTCTAAATGTAACAGCAGATAATCTTCAGGCTGTTCTAGCACTGCATGTAGCTCCAAATCAAGTTTCTTATATTGAAAATACAGCCGAGTGTCTGGAAGAAGCAGAAGAGTGTTCCTTTTACCAACCGGCAGGCTTGTATGCTGATCATACACTTGTTGGCTTTGCTATGTATGGCTGGTTCCCGGGTGAAGGAAATGCAGGACGGGTATGGCTGGACCGTTTTCTCATTGATGAACACCATCAGGGACAAGGACTTGGTAGGATCATGCTGACTGCCTTAATTGATCATCTTCATCATGTATATGGTCCTGCTGATATTTATCTTAGCCTGTTTGAGGATAATCAGGGAGCGCTTTATTTATATGAGAAATTTGGCTTTCGATTTAATGGAGAGTTGGATATTAATGGAGAGAAAGTCATGGTCAGAAGCTATTCCGGGAACAAATAGACTCCACGTCACAATTCTATCTGGCAACTGGATATAAAACAGCAATAAAAAAAGCCCTTGATATTCAAGGACTCTCTCGGTATGACCTGTAGTGGGATCGAACCACTGACCCCTACCCTGTCAAGATAGTGCTCTCCCGCTGAGCTAACAGGTCGTATAACAATCACAAGAAGTAATATACCAAATCACATCAAGACTGTCAATATCTAACTCGCTAGCCTGTACAGCCGGATTATCTGCTTGGGATGACAATAAGATGCAGGTACAAACAGCATCATGATATGTACAAGGCCGCGATAGGTCTTAGCATACGGGTTCATTCCATGTCGCGATATAATTCTCTATCCTCTTCTAATATTGGGTCCAATATGAAGCATCTTCTGATCGTGGTGTCGGTGTTCGTGGTCGTCTGGTCTCACGCTCCCAGCCGTCGATCATAATAAGAGTCTCCAGGTCTTCTTTGTTGTCCCAATATATGTAGCGCTTGTTCTCCAGTACAGTCAATGTATGTATCAGTTCATCGATGGATCGATAAGTTATGGCGGATAGTTCACGCCAGCCAGGCATCCGGCGATGACGGGCAAAAAAGTTGTACAGAACACGCAGCAGCTTCCTCTCCTGATCGTCCAGCATATTTCCCACTCCTCTAGTATTCAATATTTCACATCCAAAAGAACGTATGTTCCTATATTTTATAGAGTATATTGCTTTTTGGCAAGGATAGATTTGTTGTTTTTTAATCAGATAACAAAAACCCCCTGCTTTATACAAGCAGGGGGTTCATGTTCAAGCTAATTGTCTACAGACGTACTCATACTTATTTTTATTTATAATGGCTGTTTTACTTGGCAGCTGCCACATCTTTGACAGCTACAGTCATAGAAGCGCGCTTGCCACCAAAATCAGCTTTAATAGAAGAAGAGCCTTTGCCTACTGCTGTAATATTGCCTTCTTTTACTGTTGCTACCGTTACTTTGCTGGTTGTCCAGATCGCGCCTTTGGTAACATCAACGATTTCGCCAGTGTCATACTCGGCTGTCACTGTTACGGTCTTCGCATCACCGGTAGTCAGCTTCAGGGATTTCTCGGAAATCGTCAGCTTTTTCAGCTTTGATGTTACATTGACTTTGACCGTTGCAGTAAGACCCTGATAGGAACCTGTAAGTGTCGCAGAACCTACACCCACTGCTTTTACGCTTGCTCCTTTGACAGTTGCTACAGTCGGATTGGAAGATACCCAGTTCATTTTGGTAGATAGAGTTGCTTTTTTGCCATCCACATATACGCCTTTGACGTTAATGGATTTGCTTTTATTCAGGTTCAGATCAATAATCGCCGGTGTAGCGGTAATGGAATTGATTTTACTCTCCATTTTTACACTTACACGCACGTTTTTGTTCAGGTAAGTTCCTTTAAGGGAAGTGCTGCCTTTAACCAGGGCTTTGATTTTGCCTTCCTGGATCAATGCTTTATCAGAGCTAAGTGTCCATTCCACTTCATCGGTTACATCAATAGTGTTGCCATCTGCTGTTACCGCTTCTACTTTGGGAAGATTCACTGTAGAGCCAACTACAATACTCAGACTGGATACACTTGGTGTCAGCGTCAGTGCTTTGGTCTTGACACTTACCGGGACGGTTACCGTCATATCGCCGATTTTGCCGACCAGATTAGTATCACCTTCGCCTTCCGCTTCCAGCTTGGTGCTGGTTACCGATGCGATAGAGCTGTCGATTGTCCAATCAACCAGTTTGGACAGATCTTTGGTTGTACCATCTACTGCTGTACCGGTTACTTTTGGCAGTGCTGCCGAGCCGCCGGTAATAAGATCAATTGAATCAACATTGGCTTGTACTTTGGTCATCGTTTTGTAGACCGTTACTTTGAATGTCTTGGTGAAATCTTCATATTGAGCTTTGATTGTAGAAGTACCTTCTACCCATGGAGTCAATACGCCATTCTCAACAGTGGCATTCAGTGGGTTGGAAGAGGTCCATGTGACCTTGGACGTTACATTGGTAGGCACACGGCTGGCATCTCCAACTTCAGCCACGATTTGTTTGGGATGCTGACCGATGAACATAACTTGATCATCTTCCGGTGTCAGCATCAGTCCCTGGAACGAAGAGCGAACATAAAGATCGCTTGTTGCTACCAGGCCTGCATATTTGGCTGTAAGAGAAGTTGTTCCCTGGGATACGCCAGTGACGGTTCCTTCGACTACTTTGGCTACTTTAATATCATATGTAGACCATGTAACGCTATCCGTTACGTCTACTGTACTTCCGTCTTGCTTGGTAGCTGTTGCTGTAAATTCAACAGGTTCGCCAATGGTTACATTGGTTCCAGCTGTCGGAGACAGTGTGAGCGCGGTATAAGGTGATGTTACTGTCACTTTCTTGGTTGCAGCAAGGTCGCCATATTTGGCAGTAATCGTTGTTGTACCTACACTTAATGGTGTAACTTCGCCATTTTTTACTGTAGCTACAGCAGCACTGCTGGTAGACCATGTTGCTTTGTCGGATACATCTGTAGTGTCTCCCGAACCGTCCACAGTGTATACATTCAATTCCTGTCCATCATCTTCAAGTGACAAAGTCAGCGTATTATTATCATCAAACTTTAGTGATACCGCAGCAGTATCCGCTGCGAATACTCCGCTTGGAAAGAGCATGGTGCTGACCAATACCAGTGCAAGCATCCAATTTCCCAGTTTAGCAGTACGTGTCATTTATTTCTCCCCTTAGTATAGTATCGTCTGTATCCATTCCTTTACTAATATCGGAGGAAGGACCGCCAGATTGAAGGTTTGGCTGTAAAAAAAGCCATTTAATTTCCAAAATAAGACTATCGTCCTGTATAGCGAACGATAGTCTTGTATTGATATGTTCTATTATCCAATCAAACAGGTTAGCATCCTCTGCGTGATCGTACGACAAATTGATGATCGGCTTTGGTAAATGTACGATGGTCATCCAGTATGACCCGTTCCCTATTATGACGCACCAATCGGGCAAATGGCTCGATCAACTGGTCATCTTTCCAGATCATGACTTTGGAGCTGAACAAAATTGCATTATCAAATTGAACGGGCTGCTTCATTAGATAACCGACCGAATTCAATTCCCATGCTGCTGAATTGAGATCCTGTGGCAGCATTTTAAGCTCCTTAATATGCAGAATATCATTCAGCAAAATGTGAATCGAACCTGGCTGCAGTACCAATCGGTTTTTCTCAATATCCCAGTGTTGTATGGTACCATATAATCGGGAATGATATTCATCATCCCGTGTAATCACGACTTTTTTGCCTTCCCAGTGCTTCATCATCTCCACCTCCATCTGCTGTCCTCCTCAGGATAACTGCGGAATCGTCCAGTCGATTGGCTCGAGCTGATGCTTTTCCAGGAATTGATTGGTTTGTGAAAAAGGACGACTGCCAAAAAATCCTTTGCGTGCAGCAAACGGACTCGGATGCGCTGAGCGGATTATCAAATGATGATCCGTATTGATAAGCGCCTGCTTTTCTGCTGCATGATTGCCCCACAGTAGGAATACCATTGGATCTTTACGCTCGTTCAACAGTCGGATTACTGCATCAGTAAATCGCTCCCAGCCCTTGCCCCGATGAGAAGCAGGCTGGCCAGCGCGTACAGTGAGCGCTGTGTTGAGCAGCAGTACACCATGCTGACCCCAGCTCACCAGCGAACCATGATTGGGAGTCTCGACTCCAACATCTTCCTTTAACTCTATGTAGATATTGCGCAGTGAAGGTGGCACCTTGACTCCCGGCTGCACAGAAAAGCTGAGTCCCTCGGCTTGACCGGCTCCGTGATAAGGGTCCTGACCAAGAATTACCGCTTTGACCTCTGCATACGGTGTCAGACGAAACGCCTGAAATAGCAAATCTCTAGGTGGATAAATCGTATGCTCCTCATATTCCGTATCCAGCCAGTTCATCAGTTCCTGGAAATAGGGCTGCTTCATTTCCTCTTCCAGAATATCATCCCAATCGTTACCAAACATACATCGACATCCTTTCTGTATCGGCCATCCTGCCGATCAATAATTTCTGTATCCAGCCTGCCCGCTGATACCTGTCTCAGTTATTACCCCAAATTCATCATAATGCAATTCGATTATGGTTTCAGCTTTTTTTTGGACGATAGATTATGGCTGGATTGAAAGCTATATATAATGAAACGAATAAATGCCCCTTTTGGATGACGCGATCTGATCAGATAGAAAATAAGTACTATTTATAAAATAGAAGAACAGTTGCACAGCTGCTGCATATAGCCATTACATAACAAAAAGCGACCACCTCTATGGGAGACGGTCGCTTTTTGTTAGGCATGGGTGGTGAGAATATTATAAAACGCCATTTGAAAATAAATAAGTATGCAATAAAGATCCATATGGTGAATATCATCCACTGCATAACCTCTACCTAATATGCACATAGAGATTAATCCATGTTCTGATGTTATTTTCAGTGTATCCATACCTATGGACTTTGCTCGCAATCAAAAGGCTTAACGCAGATGCCCTTTTACCAGTCCATAAGGCAAAGGCTGTGGCTGCTCGCAGGTAGTTGTCAATTCTACATATCGGCGTGAATCCGCGCTGCTGTGGAAAGCATGCATAATTTCCAGCACATGATTGGTAATCTGTCCATTGGCACGTGGTGTACCTCCATGTATCAGACAATCTGCCATATCCGAGATTCCGATGCCACGACTATTCTCTTCATACTGGTGTACTGCTGGAATCTCCATAAATTCGCCGCCCTGGGCAGGCCGCAGACGAATAGGTCCTCCAAAGGTATTCGGATCAGGCACAAGCAGTGTACCCAGCGTACCATAAATCTCGATATGCGGAAGCGTACTGCTCCATACATCAAAGCTGGTAATCATACTGGCGATTGCACCACTGCGGAACTGGATGGTTCCTGCAATATGTGTAGGTACATCCACATCAATAATCTGGCCAAACAGAGGCTCGCTCGTAATCGTCCGCTGCTTGAAAGAAGTTCGGGTCATACCACTGACCAGTTCTGCTGGCCCCAGTAGGGAGACGAGCGCTGTCAGATAATAAGGACCCATATCGTACATCGGACCGCCGCCCTTTTTGTAATAAAATTCCGGAGCAGGATGCCAGCTCTCATGTCCATGGTTTACCATAAATGCTGTTGCTGACAACGGTTCACCGATGAATCCGTCATCGATCAGCTTGCGGCAGGTCTGCAGTCCGGCACCAAGAAAGGTATCTGGTGCTCCGCCCAACAGCAATCCTTTTTCCGCTGCCAGCTTCACCAGTTCACTGCCTTGTTCCGGCGACAGTGAAAGCGGCTTCTCTACATAGACATGCTTGCCGCCTTCCAGTGCCTGACGGCAAATCTGGAAATGATCCTGTGGTGTCGTTAAATTCACAACGATCTGTATCTCTTCACTGGCAATAATCTCGTCTGCTGTCCATGTATGAGGTATTCCGTATTTCTCTGCGGCCTCTCTGGCTTTGTCCTGATTCAGATCCGAACAGGCATATACTTCGGTATTTACAAAGGTATGCGTCAGATTCTGCAGATAAATATCGCTGATCGTTCCGCAGCCGATAAGACCGATTTTTACTTTTTCCATAAATAATTAGCCTCCTTTTATCAATTTAGCGTGCTGCCCATAATAATCCGCGCTTCATCAGTTCTTTGGCTTCGGGAATATCAAAAATATTGGCCTGGTGACCAAGGGAGTTATAATACACTTTGCCTTCACCCCAGCGCTTCGTATAGACCACCGGCATGCGAATTTCTCCATTGGCGGAGTGAGGACCATCGCTGATTACAAAAGTAGTGGTAGCGAGTACATGTACAGTCGGATCGACGTGCAGATAGTACTGCTCCGATTTGACAGTAAAGTCGGGAATACCCTCTATTAAGGAGCTGTCTGCTGATTTGACCATACGTACCTGATACTCCACTCCATCATTAAATGGATGGGCTACCCACTGCGATCCGGTCATAAATTGCCAATCTACACTATTACGGAACGAATCGCACATACCGCCATGACAGCCTGCCAGACCTACACCGGAAGCAACTGCGCGCAGTACGGGCTGCAGCTGTTCGTCGCTAATCTCGCCCATCGTCCATACTGGTACGATCAAATCAAGCTGCTTCAATCTCTCTTCGTCCAGAAATGCGTCCAATGTATCGGCAATTTCTACTTCAAAGTCTTCAGCTCTCAGCCATTCTGCGAATAATTCGGATACTTCGACCGGCTGATGTCCATCCCAGCCACCTCTGACGATCAATGCCTGTTTTGTCATATCTACTGATTCTCCTATGTGTGATCCTGTACAGATCTTATTTTTGTAACGCTTACATACTATGTATTGTAAGGAAAAGGCTGAGGCTCTGCGCGTCATTTTTGTTGTATTGATGGACAATTTTTGCTACTATTCATTTAATTTGGTACGAACCTTTATCATCTGAAAATACGATCAATTCTGCCAAATCAGGATCGAATACAAAGTCTTCTGTTCCGTAACAATCTACAATTCCATTTGAGGTGAGAATATGCGTGCTTTTCACGAGAATCGCTTATACTTCTATGAGAGTGGATTTCCGTTTCAGGCCATGCAGATCCGGAATATCAATTTTCTGGCACATTGGCATCATGATCTTGAATTTATGTATGTCTATGAAGGATCTGTGCGGATGGGAATTAACTCGGAGACTCGCGTATTGCATCAAGGGGAAATCGCATTATGCGGCAGTGGAGATATTCATTATTATGATAGCACCGGTCTGGAATCGACAATTCTGCTGATTATCTTCAATCCAAGGCTGATAGGCAGTCCGGCTGGCTGGCCGCAGGAACGCCAGCTTCGCTCCAGCTTTGTGACCAGGAACGGATCGGAAGCATCGCAGAATGAATCCTTTTTGCAGCAGGCGGCTCCAATTATCCGTTCTCTCGATGCGGAAGTACAGGAGCATGCACCACAGTATGAATTGATTATTACCGGTCTGCTGCATCAATTGAGCGGTCTGGCGCTTCGTTATCTGTCTACAGATGATCCTGGTGTTCGCAGACACCATTCTCGTACGCTCGCTCATCTCAAGGTCATGCAGGAGCTGCTGGAGCATCTTGAACAGCATTGCACCGAACCATGCACTTTGCAGGATGGCGCCGATTATGCCGGAATGAGCGTTTTTCATTTTTCCCGTTTTTTCAAAACAGTTACCGGCGTAGGATATAATACATATATCAATGAACTGCGGATTCGCCATGCCGAGCAGCTGATCCTGCAGTCAGACCGCAAACTGATTGATATTGCACTTGAATCGGGATTCGGTAATGTACGCACATTTAACCGGGTATTTCGTCAGCTTCGTGGACGTACTCCTTCCGATCTACGCTAAAATATAAAAGTTATTCTCTGAGTGAGGACGATCCTCGTAGTCGCGCCATTGTGATCAGCGAAACAGTTTGGTACTATATTAGACAGCAGGCTTACAAACAAGCTATTCCGATTCGCCTATCGGTCCGGGATCGGCATCTTCTATCCTGCCTTGCTATGATGATTTTATTTTGTCTGTGTACGGAGGTGCATAACGCCCATGAACGAAAGCACGGAACGCAAATTGACGACCAATGCCCATTTCTTTGCAGCTGCACTGTTCCAAGCCAAGGTATATGCCTGGCAGCCTGGATTCAGTGTAGAGCACGGTATCATCGAGCGAATTACCGAGGATTACATAATGTTGAAGAACGAAGATGGGGATGTAACCTTCTATTCACGCAAAGATACGGTATTTGTGCATAAATAAGACCGCAGTCCCTTCGTTGGGACGCGGTCTTTTTTTGGGGTTTACTATTATGAATTTTTCATGTATTGAAATTTTAATTTTAAAAATGATGATTATTTTAGATAGTGTTTTGAGATACTTTTTGGCTGTTATATTTGCTTCTTATCTATTTCTTTTATTTTCCATTTGCTAACTTGAACGTACCTTTGGCATATTCACCAAGATCATAATTTTTGACCGTCAATTTTACTGTGGTAGCATCTGTCCAGGCAGGGACATCTTTATCGTTTCCATAATAGGATTTGGTCGTTTTGATTAGTTCGGAAGCTTTGGCACTAACTGCCTGATTGGAGATACTGTATACGCCATCTCCTTCATAGACCAGTGCCATCATCGGCTGATTTTCCAAATCGATTGTAATGGCTTCTACATCACCATTATTATTTGCCGTAAAATAGATTTTATCAATTACAAAATCATTCGTAACTACAGCATCTTCAAGATTATGGGACATATAGCTGAGCAGCGCGATTTTCTTCAGCTTGGCCTGCTCCGAATCCGATTTTTTTACTTTGGCTGCTAGGGTTTCCGTCTTGGTATGCAGTGATTCGTTGTCCTTCTGTACCGTAGACAGCTGGTTTTTCAGATTCATGTTCCACACGACCAGAGCGATACAACCGAGCAGTGCAATAGCAGCCAGAATAGTGGCGATGAGCGCGAGTTTATTGGATGATGATGAACTACCTCCAGATGAAACATTTCCCTGATTTGAATGATTGTTGATATTTTGCATGCCTTACACTCCTTAACGATAGATTGCGTACTCTTCTATATCTGTAAAAGGCTTTCTTTTTATTACTTTAGCTGCTGAGTGGTTTTTTTTATAATTTCAGTATCTTTATAAATTTAATATAAATGCAGGTAGCAGGTGAGCTAGGCAGTCACAAATCATAAATCATAAATCATAAATCACAAATCACAAATCACAAATCACAAATCACAAATCACAAATCACAAATCACAAATCACAAATCACAAATCACACAAATCACAAATCACAAATGTAGTTTAACGAAAAAGTATTGTATAGAACAAAAAAAATTTATAACACAAAAAAGCTCTTTCTCCTTATTAAGAAGAAAGAGCTTTTTTTGTAGTATGCCGAGGACGGGGGTCGAACCCGTACGGTAGTCACCTACCGCAGGATTTTAAGTCCTGTGCGTCTGCCAATTCCGCCACCCCGGCAAGTTATCAATTCATGTGCTGGATCACTCAGGTGTATGAATACTTATCATTAATTGCTATGTAGTATATCATCTCATGATATGAACCTGTGCGTTTCAGTCACCAACATATAATATAACAATTTGAACGTTCTGTAAAGCATATTTTTTCAAGATACTTTTAAAGTCTCTGTATCCCCCCATCCTTCTTTACATTTTCCTGTATTTCTCCGAGCCTTCTATTATTGCTTTTAGGGGTGGTACACTCAACAAAATGATTCAGTCTATGCTGCAATGGTTTATTTCGATAACATAGATTTCTTTTTAGTCCTTGCTTAAAAATATGCGAGACGGCTAAATGCTGATTCTTTTTTTAGTTTCTTTCCTACCCATAGATGATACAGAAAGGATGAATAATAATGAACAAACCAGATGAATATAAAGACTCTCATAAAGAACGCGGTGCAGGTGTCGATTCTATCCCTGATCCCGATCCGAATAACGATCGCTCCGCCCAGGATCTGCTGGAGGAAGCTGTTGGTGAGGCCGTGAACAAGGTACGTGAAGACTTTACGGATAAAGATGACGAGACCGATAAAGACAAACCTTCCCGTATATAATCTATATAATCGTCAGCAGTACTTGTGACGGTATAGTTTCTGACCTTTATCTATCGATATCGTATTCGGTTCAATAACGTATACTACAGAAATTTATATTTAATGCGTCCTGCATACTTTTTAATTCTTCGTGAATGAAATTGGAGGAAAGGCCGCTGAATTTGAGGAGGTGGCTGATCCATGAAATTCGTGTTGATTATCGTTGTTATTGTCCTGCTCATTATATTGTTACGAAGACGCGGTAGACGTTAAATTTATATTTGCATAAAAAAAGGACAATCCCTGATGTCATATTCTGACAGTGGATTGTCCTTTTTCTCATTATGGGCCCAGAGGGACTCGAACCCCCGACCAACCGGTTATGAGCCGGTAGCTCTAACCAACTGAGCTATAGGCCCCTATGACCAAAAAGAGCGTTCTCTTCTGGTTCATCAAGTAAACAGCGACTTAATTAATATAACGCATCTCATTTACCGCTGTCAATATTTTTTCACAACAGCTTGTAGTTCCAAGTCATGGGCTCTCTTCTGCTATTGATTCGTTGTCATAGGTAGCCGATTCATCTTGTCCCTTGTACTGAAATGTATACATAAATAATACGCCAGCTCAAGGGGATATATCGCTCTATATCACTCTCGGCTGGCGTTCTTACTATTGCATATTGTTTTATCATACAGCATCATTCTGCCGCATTATCTTATAGGCTGCTTTTGTTTTAGAGATACACGATACTGTTATTTACCAAATGCAGCCGGGTCTTCTCTCCAGGAATGCAGCAGTTCCAGATCGTCCGGCTGTATTTTACCCATTTTCACGGCTTGATCGATTAGAGCTGTATAGTTAGACAACGTTTGCAGCGGAAGATTTGCATCTGCAAAAGCTTGTACCGCTTTGTCCAACTGATAGCTGAAAATAGCCAGCACAGCCAGTGAATCGGCGCCAACCTCTCGGACGGCTTCGGCTGCTTTGATTGAGCTGCCTCCGGTCGAGATCAGATCTTCGATGACGATTACTTTCTGCCCTTCTTTGATCAGTCCTTCGATCTGGTTCTGCTTGCCGTGTCCTTTGGCTTTATCACGAATATAAGCCATTGGCAGATCCAGCTTCTGAGCCACCCAGGCAGCGTGAGGAATACCGGCTGTCGCCGTTCCGGCAATGACTTCGGTATCCGGATACTGTTCACGAATAATCATGGCGAATCCATCAGCAATCTGATCGCGGATATACGGATAGGACATAGTTAACCGATTGTCGCAATAGATGGGCGACTTGATACCGGATGTCCAGGTAAAAGGCTCCTGCGGACGCAATGCGACCGCTTCAATCTGCAGCAGGGCTGCGGCAATATGAGCTGGAATCTCTTCAATCGTTAACATGTTGATTCATCTCCTCTATAATTTGTTCAGCTGCTGCTCTCGGGTCTGCTGCTCCGGTAATCGGACGACCTACAACCAGATAATCATTACCTGCTGCTATTGCCTGTCCAGGTGTCATAATACGTGTCTGGTCACCGACCTCACTGCCGGCAGGACGAACCCCAGGGGTTACTGTGACAAAGGAAGATCCGCAGATCTGCTTGATTGCCGGCCCTTCCAGCGGTGAAGAAACGACGCCATCCAGTCCACTTTCGCGAGCCATTTGTGCATAATGTACGACAGTATCTTCCACTTTGCCGGCAATGCCAATCTCCCTGTTCATTACTTCTTGTGATGTACTCGTCAACTGGGTAACTGCAATCAGTACAGGACGCTGCAAGGTAGAATCCTCGCTCAGTGCCTGTTCCATACCCGCTACGGCTGCTGTCATCATCTGACGTCCTCCAGCCGCATGAACATTGAACATATCCACGCCAAGACGGGTAATACTGTGGGCACCGCCTTTGACGGTATTAGGAATATCATGCATTTTCAGATCCAGAAAGACCGAGTATCCTCGAGATTTCAGATTATGGACAAAGTCAGGACCTGCCGTATAAAACAGCTGCATCCCTACTTTGATATAACAGGGGATGCCTTCCAGCCGGGTAATCAGCTGTCTTGCTTCGTCTGCATTTGGATAATCCAGTGCGACGATCAACCGCCGGGCTGCCGTATGTAGAGCTTGATTCATCCTTACACTCCCTTTTATCCTGCTTCTTTTACTATATCCAAATTGGTGTATCGATACCAATATGCGCACACAAATGACGGCGGACGCAAGTAAGGTCCGCCGCATATGTGATTAATCATCTTATTAGCTGAGAATCGTCTCTTGATCTTCCAGTTGACCGACAACTGTCTGAATATCCAGACTTTCCTTATCTTGCTGCTTTTCCTTGCTCAGGGAAGGCATCGCGTAGGAAGAGAAGTTGATAGTATCCAGCATGGTCAGCAGTGCTTCGACTGTATCGAGAGAAGTCATACATACGACTCCGTTCTCTACCGCTTCACGGCGGATACGGAATCCGTCACGTTCTGGCGTTTTACCTTTGGTCAGTGTGTTCACAACGAAGTTGGCTTGTCCGCTGCGGATCAGATCCAGGATGTTTGGCGTACCTTCGGACAGCTTGTTAACTACCGTTACCGGAATATTGGCTGCTTTGAGTGCATCCGCGGTACCGCCGGTAGCGATAATTTTGTAACCAAGACGGTAGAAGCCTTTGAGCAGGCGAACCGCTTCATCTTTGTCCTTGTCCGCTACTGTAGCAATCAGTGCACCGGTGGATGGTATTTTCATACCGGCACCGATCAGACCTTTGTATAGTGCTTTGGCATACAGCAGGTCGCGACCCATGACTTCACCGGTAGATTTCATTTCCGGTCCGAGTGTTGGTTCTACGCGGCGCAGCTTGGCAAAGGAGAATACCGGTACTTTGACCGATACATGGTCACTCTCCGGCCACATTCCTTCTTCATAACCCAGATCTGCCAACTTGCGGCCCAGAATTGCCTGTGTCGCTACATTCGCCATCGGGATATTGGTTACTTTACTCAGGAACGGCACAGTACGGGATGAACGCGGGTTAACTTCGATCACGTACACTTCATTGTTGAAAATAACGAACTGGATATTAACCAGACCGACCGTTTTCAGTTCTTTGGCAATGCGAATCGTGATGCTGACGATTTTTTCCTTGAGCTCTGCGGACAGATGCTGCGGTGGATAGACGGCGATCGAGTCACCGGAGTGAACACCTGCACGCTCCACATGCTCCATGATTCCCGGTACGACTACTGTATCGCCGTCACAGATCGCGTCGACTTCGACTTCCTTGCCGAGCATATAGCGGTCGATTAGTACCGGATGTTCCGGGTTGATCTTAACTGCTTCTACCATATAACGCAGCAGTTCCTCATCCGAGTAGACAATCTCCATCGCGCGTCCGCCAAGTACGTAAGATGGACGCACCAGTACCGGATAGCCGAGCTTCTGTGCTGTCTCAACCGCTTCATCTACAGACAGTACGGTGCTGCCTTGCGGCTGGGCAATATTCAGACGGGACAGCAGAGCTTCGAATTTTTTGCGATTCTCCGCTTCATCGATACTTTCAAGGCTGGTACCCAGAATTTTGACACCGGCTTGCTGCAGAGGCGCAGCCAGGTTAATCGCTGTCTGGCCACCGAACTGTACGATAACCCCTATCGGCTGTTCTTGTTCGATGACATTCATAACATCCTCGAAGAATAATGGTTCAAAGTACAGTCGATCCGATGTATTAAAGTCGGTCGATACGGTCTCCGGATTGTTGTTGATAATTACCGCTTCATAACCGGCTTCCTGAATCGCCCATACCGCATGCACTGTGGAGTAATCGAATTCGATACCCTGCCCGATACGAATCGGTCCGGAACCAAGAACGACGATTTTCTCTTTGGTTGCCTGGGTAACTTCATTTTCGGTCTCAAAGGTAGAGTAGTAATATGGTGTTGTCGCTTCGAACTCGGCAGCACAGGTATCTACCATTTTGAAGACAGGCATCATGCCATTTTGCTTGCGATAAGCACGGATCTCATGTTCATTGCTGAACTTGTCTTCCGGCTTGTTCTGACGGCGCAGTTCAGCAATCGAACGGTCAGTGAAACCAAGGCGTTTTGCTGTATACAGAGTCTCGTCAGTCAGCTCGTCTTCCATTGTAATGACAGATTCATAAGCGACGATCCGTTCGATTTTGTCGAGGAACCACCAGTCGATATTCGTCAGTTCCTGGATTTGATCCAGACTGTAACCACGGCGGAATGCTTCGGCGACGAGGAACAGACGCTCATCATCAGCCTTGGTCAGGCGTTCATCCAGCTTGCTGTCTTCGATCTCGTCAGCACCTGCCAGATGCAGGCGATGCACACCG
This sequence comes from Paenibacillus dauci, assembly GCF_000971985.1. Taxonomy (GTDB): domain Bacteria; phylum Bacillota; class Bacilli; order Paenibacillales; family Paenibacillaceae; genus Saccharibacillus; species Saccharibacillus dauci. The sequence continues at coordinate 1,100,690 of NZ_LAQQ01000001.1, forward strand.
ATTTCCAGTGAACGCACAGCTTTGTGGATCGCTTCTTCAAAGGTACGGCCAATTGCCATTACTTCGCCGGTCGCTTTCATCTGGGTACCCAGTTTGCGGTTGGCACCCGTGAACTTATCGAACGGCCAGCGAGGAATTTTGGCTACAATATAATCCAGTGTCGGCTCGAAGCAGGCATATGTCTGACCCGTAACCGGGTTCATGATCTCATCCAGTGTATATCCAAGCGCAATTTTCGCTGCCATTTTGGCGATCGGATAACCTGTCGCTTTGGAAGCAAGCGCAGATGAACGGCTAACCCGCGGATTCACTTCGATGACGTAATATTGATAGCTTTGCGGGTCGAGAGCGAATTGTACGTTACAGCCACCCTCGATATTCAGAGCACGGATAATCTTCAGCGATGCAGAGCGCAGCATCTGATATTCACGGTCAGAGAGCGTCTGGCTCGGTGCAACGACGATACTGTCACCGGTATGTACACCAACCGGGTCAAAGTTCTCCATATTACATACTACGATACAGTTGTCGTTCGCATCGCGCATAACCTCGTACTCGACTTCTTTCATACCGGCGATGCTTTTCTCTACCAGACATTGTCCGATCGGACTGTAGCGAAGACCCGCTGCTACGGTCTCGCGCAGTTCTTCTTCGTCTATGCAGATACCGCCGCCTGTACCGCCCAATGTATACGCTGGACGCACAATGATCGGATATCCAATCTCATTCGCAAAAACGATCGATTCTTCCAGGGTAGTAACGATTGTGCTATCCGGAACCGGTTGATCCAGTTCACGCATCAGGTCGCGGAACAAATCACGATCTTCCGCTTTTTCGATCGAATTCAACTGGGTACCGAGCAGTTTTACATTTTCACTTTCCAGGACGCCGGCACGTGCCAGTTCGACTGCCATATTCAGACCCGTCTGTCCGCCAAGTGTAGGCAGCAGTCCATCCGGACGCTCCTGACGAATGATCTGTGTTACGAATTCGAGTGTAATCGGCTCGATATATACTTTATCCGCCATATTGGTATCGGTCATAATGGTCGCCGGGTTGCTGTTAATCAGTACAACCTCTACGCCTTCTTCTTTGAGTGCCTGACAGGCCTGTGTGCCTGCATAGTCAAATTCGGCGGCTTGGCCAATAACGATTGGACCGGAACCTATAACGAGGATCTTTTTGAGTTCTTTATTTATCGGCATACTTAGCGAGCTCCTTTCACAGCGGCCATCATTTCAGCCTGACGTGTTTTCTTGGGGTTTTGCTGCTTATGTTCACGGATCATTTCCAGGAACCGGTCGAACAGATAACTGTTGTCAAATGGACCTGGTGCTGCTTCCGGGTGATATTGTACCGAGAATGCCGGGTATTTGCTGTGCTTGAGTCCTTCAATCGTCTTGTCATTATTATTGATATGAGTCACTTCCAGATCCGTTCCCTGAATCGACTCTTCCTTGACGGTATAACCGTGGTTCTGTGAAGTGATGTAGCAGCGGCCTGTGCTCAGATCCTTGACCGGATGGTTACCGCCGCGATGTCCGAATTTCAGCTTCTCGGTATCAGCGCCGCAAGCAAGTGCGAATAACTGATGACCCAGACAGATGCCGAAGATTGGATATTCGCCCAGCAGTTCGGCAATAACGCCGGCAGCTGCCATCACATCTTTTGGATCCCCAGGGCCGTTGGACAGCTGGATACCGTCAGGATGCAGGCGGCGAATCTGTTCTGCTGTAGTATCCTGAGGAACAACAACCACATCGCATCCACGCTGTGTCAGTTCGCGCATAATACCGCTTTTCGCGCCATAGTCGATTAGTACAATCCGTTCCTTGGCACCCGGACTGCTGTAGATATGGCGAGTCGATGTCTGGCTAACCTGATCGATCGACGAGCTGGTCGCCTGCAGACGCTCCATCAATTCTTCCGGAGACAGAGCAGCTGTCGTCAGAATCCCGCGCATCGTACCCTGGTGACGAATACGACGGGTCAGCATCCGTGTATCGATATCGCTGATGCCGATGATTCCATATTCCCGCAGCAGTTCATCAATCGTGTACTGGGCACGCCAATTGCTGGGAACAGGCTCATGCCGGCGGACGACGAATCCATTAATAAACGGGCGTACAGATTCAAAGTCATCACGGTTGATGCCGTAATTCCCGATCAGTGGATAGGTCATGGTAACGATTTGTCCGCAATAAGAAGGATCGGATAGTACCTCCTGATAACCGGTAATCCCTGTGTTGAATACAACCTCGCCTGTCGTTTCACCTTCCGCTCCAAAGCTCCGGCCGGTAAATAATGTGCCGTCTTCCAATAACAATTTTGCCTGCATTTCCGATTCACTCCTCTGTCATTCTCGAAAGTTATTATTAACGGGTATACAGTTCATATCACCCGTTCTGTATGCTCTATGAATAATTATATCACATTATAGTATATTTATGCACTAGGAGTTATAACTTCTTGTGACCATACGACTTGACCGTCTACAATCGTCATCGTTGGCCATCCTTGCAGCTTCCATCCTGTAAATGGTGTATTTTTTCCTTTGGAAGCAAAATCTGCCGGATCTACTGCCCGCTCTTCTTCCAGATCAATCAGTGTCAAATCAGCCGGTGCATTCTTTTCCAGACGTCCACTTTCCAGACGGAATACTCTTGCAGGATCTGCTGTCATGCGTTGTACCAGCATTTCCAGTGACCAGCGTCCGGTTTTGACAAACTGGGTATAGAGAAGCGGGAACGCTGTCTCGAATCCGGTAATACCAAATGGTGCCAGCTCCATGCCTTTCGCTTTTTCCTCGGCACTGTGCGGTGCATGGTCGGTAACGATCATATCCAGTGTACCGTCTTCCAGAGCAGCGATGCAGGCTTCCACGTCACGCGGCGAGCGCAGCGGCGGATTCATTTTCCAGTTGGCATCCAGACCCGGGATATCTTCGCTTGAGAGGATCAGATGATGCGGACACACCTCTGCAGTGACGTTGATACCGATCGATTTAGCCATACGAATCAGCCGGATCGATTGCTCGGTACTGACATGGCAGACATGATAATGAACGCCGGTTGCTTCCGCAAGCAGAATATCGCGGCCGACGTGAATGGCTTCCGATTCATTAGGGATCCCTTTGAGACCGTGTTTACGGGCAAATTCGCTTTCGGCTACGGCTGCACCGACTACCAGGGAATCATCTTCACAGTGAGCGATAACCGGCATATCCATCGAAGCTGCCAGAGCCATTGCATCCTTCATCATCTGGGCATTTTGCACACCTACACCATCGTCGGTGAATCCAATCGCACCTGCCTGCTTCAGTGCTGCAAAATCGGTCAGTTCGCGGCCGAGTTCATTATACGTAATCGCTGCATACGGCAGTACTTTGACTCCGTTAGCCTGTGCTGCTTTGTCCAGTACAAGCTGCACTACTTCCGGCTTATCTGTGACCGGCTTAGTATTTGGCATACATGCGATTGTCGTGAATCCGCCTTTAGCCGCAGCTTGTGTTCCTGTAGCTATTGTTTCTTTATGTTCAAAGCCGGGTTCGCGCAGATGCACATGCATATCGATCAATCCCGGTGTCAGCAGCTTACCCGATGCATCAATCTGTGTAATTTGCTTGTCTTCAGCAGTAACCAGAATCTTGTCAATCGAAGTTGTACCCGGGAAGATCGCTTTGATTTTGCCGGATTCTACCCATACATGAGTGCTTTCCAATTGGCCTTGTCCGTTCAGTACATTTGCATTTTTTATGAAAAGTGTCATTATTACCCTCCGAAATTTGGCGGTCTCCCTCTCTGATCTGTCAGATGGAATCGCTCGTTTATTTTCGGTATCCGCTCCTGCCAGCATATTTCCTGCAGGAGCGGATACCTGATTGATTCAGTCCACCGTACTGCAGGCTTTAGTTACGCAGCGCGCGTTCGATAACAGACATGCGAACCGGTACGCCATTTTGCATTTGGGTAAAGATTTTGGATTGTGCACTTTCGACCAGTGCGTCATCGATTTCAACATTACGGTTGACCGGAGCCGGGTGCATAATGATTGCATGTTTTTTCATTTTGCCAGCACGTTCTTCGGTTAGTCCATATTGCAGCCGGTAATCTTCGGCTGACTTCAGCATTCCTGTGGCATGACGTTCCAGCTGTACACGCAGCATCATGACTACATCGGCCTGCAGAGCTTCTTCCATGCTGATATAGCGAGCATCCGGCAGATCATCTGCCTTCATGTTATCCGGTGCGCAGAAGCTCACTTTGGCACCCAGAGCGTTCAGTGCCCAGTAATTGGAGCGGGCCACGCGGCTGTGCAGAATGTCACCAACAATGGCTACATGCAGACCTTTTACTTCGCCAAAATGACTGCGCATCGTATACAGATCAAGCAGCGCCTGTGTCGGGTGCTCGTTGTTACCATCCCCGGCGTTAATGAGCGGCACACCTACTTTGGCAGCCAGCTCCTGCAGTACACCGGCAGGCTTGAGGCGGATAATGCCTGCGTCAATGCCCATGCTCTCCAGTGTACGTACAGTATCATAGATCGACTCGCCCTTTTCCACACTGGAAGCAGCGGCCGTAAAATTCAGTACTTCGGCACCCAGACGCTTCTCTGCCATTTCAAAAGAAAAGCGGGTACGCGTGCTATTCTCGAAAAACATATTTGCGACGAATTTGGATTGCAGGACAGATACCTGCTTCTCTGTGTGGGCATCCCAGTAGGCTGCCCGATCCAGGATCGACGTCAGTTCATGAGCACTCATGCCTTTGAGACCGAGAAGACTGCGTTGATTTAGTGTAGGTGCTGCCATGATCATACAGTCACCTCCCGGTTCTGCATAATATTGACCTGATCGCTACCGTCTACTTCGCTCAGGCGAACTTCGATTTCTTCCAGTTTGGAAGTCGGTACGTTTTTGCCGATATAGTCAGGACGGATCGGAAGTTCCCGGTGTCCGCGATCAGCCAGTACAGCCAGCTGAATCTGCTCGGGTCTGCCGCAGTCCATCAGTGCATCCATCGCTGCACGAATGGTTCTGCCGGTGTAGAGTACATCATCGAACAATATCACTTTTTTGCCGCTGATATTCAGATTTTCCGGAGTCAGCATTGTGCGACCTGTTAATTCTGCCTGCTCTTGCTTGCGGTCATCCCGGTAGCCTGTAATATCCAGCTCGCCGTAAGGAACAGTAGCACCTTCAATTTCCTGTATACGTTCTGCCATACGTCTCGCCAGATAGACACCGCGGGTTCGAATACCGACAATAATACAATCTTCAATCCCTTTATTTTTCTCCAGAATCTCGTGTGCTATACGGGTCAGAGCACGGCGGATCGCCGTCTCGTCCATGATAATGTGTGTATCCATTGTCATGATTAATATCCTCCTCAGGTTTATGCTTCGTACACCTAAGGCCCCGTGGTTAACATTCGACTGCTATACTGATCTCGAGTCTAACCTTTTACCGTATGAGTACAGGGTATAAAAAAGACTCCCTGCCCCAAAACGGCAAGGAGTCTCGAGTCATCGACCGCAGTCATGACTGTCATACTCAGACGCACTGCAACATCACCGCTCCATCAGAGGGTGTACTTACAGTGAACATCATTCACGTTACCTTGCCAGTCTCACGGGACTGAATTAAAGGTGCTTATTCATCTGCATTGAATTATGACAGAAAGGTGAAGTCATGTCAACCTTAACATTTATCATCATGCGTAAGGTACGTATGCTCTTTGCTTTCTGAAGGTTAATCTCAACGGCTTATAGGTATTTATATTTTTTACTATGCCAGATATTATTGTGATCTAATGTCATACACAAATAAAAAAGTCTGTCTTCCTGATCGGAAAGACAGACTTAATTGATATGTTATTTCGTATTTGATCCATACAATCTTACTGGATGAATAACCGGCTTAGCGATTACGTAGTGCGTGCAGTTCCTGTTCCATGTCGTCTGGAATAGGCGCTTCAAATTCCATATATTCCCCTGTTGTCGGATGTTCGAATCCAAGGATCGCTGCATGCAGTGCCTGTCCTTTGACAAAGGAAGCCTTGGCACGAACGCGTCCATACATCGGATCACCCACCAATGGATGCTCGATAAACTTCATGTGCACACGAATCTGGTGCGTACGTCCGGTCTCCAGACGCAGCTCGGCTACCGTGAAGTCACCAAAACGCTCGGTTACCGCGAAATGGGTCACTGCGCGCTTGCCGTTGCGATCGGTTACCGTGAACATTTTACGGTTCTGTGAAGCACGGCCAATTGGCGCATCAATAGTTCCGTGATCATGCTCGATATTGCCATGTACGAGCGCAATATATTTACGTGTAACGGTATGATTCTTCAGTTGGGCAGATAGGGAAGCATGGGCTTTGTCATTTTTGGCAGCCATCAGCAGTCCGCTAGTGTCCTTGTCGATCCGGTGTACAATGCCTGGACGCAGCTCGCCGTTAATACCGGACAGATCGGTACAATGATGCATTAGCGCATTCACCAGCGTACCCGAAGAATGCCCTGCTGCCGGATGAACAACCATTCCGCGTGCTTTGTTCACAACAATTACATCCGCATCTTCGTATACAATATTCAATGGAATATTTTCCGGCTCAATCTCTACCGCCGACAGATCCGGTACACGTACAGTAACCTGTTCGCCTTCTACCAGTTTGTGATTGGCTTTGACAGGCTGCTCATTCACGGTTACGTGACCGCCACTGATCCACTGCTGTACCTGGGACCGGGAAATGCCTTCCGGCAGACGATCAGTAATATATTTATCGATACGTGCTTTGGCTTCATCCGCAGCAACTGTCCATTCCAGCAGTTCCGCACCTGCTTCTTCGCCGTCTTCCAGCATCTCGTCCAGCTCTGCCGTAACTTCCAGCGTATCCATTTCTTCTACCGTTTCCAGACCATCGGTCTGATTATGCTTATCCTGCTTGCTCACTTATACATTCTCCTCTTCCTGATTAACAGGCTGTTTCTTCTCACGGATCATATCCAGCAGTGCGTCCAAAATAATAAGCGCCACACCGACAACAATACAGGAATCCGCTACATTAAAGATCGGGAAGGTGTAACTTCCAAAGTTAAACTGAAAGAAATCAACTACTTCACCCATACGTGCACGATCTATAAAATTGCCGACCGCTCCGCCAAGCACAAGCGACAATGCCAAAGGCAGCAGCTTATCCGGACGTGATTTCACTTTTTGGATATACCATACAATTGCAACCACTACAACAATAGTAATAACGATAAAAAACCAGCGCTGATTTTGCAAAATACCAAAGGCAGCACCCTGATTACGATGTGATGTAATCAGGAAAAAGTCACCGATTACCGGAATTTGTTCTCTTAGCTCCATTCGTGTGGCCACAAAGTGCTTGCTGATCTGGTCGATAATAATAGCCACGAGCGCAATTACATAATAGATCACGTTCATCCTCCACCCTGTTTGTTCAATCCCTGTGCCGGCGGCAGCGGATATTAACTATCATTTTGTCCGTTTGCATCATGAACACAGCTTTTCCTATTGTAGCATAGGGAGAAATGATGCGTCTATTGATCGACTGCAGATCGGTTCTATGTATAATATGTTTTAGGCTTTTATGTATGTTTCTAACAATCACACTAGCAGGCTTCAATTTTATGTTTCTTTTACTTATGTTTAGTAGTTATATTTATTTCATATTCAATTATATGATCTGTATGCATTTGTATGTATAGTTATAAAAATCCCCCCTCAAGGTCAATAGGTATGCTATCCGCTAATAGCGCACCCATTTTTTATGAGGAGGGATTTTTAGTTATAGTGCCTATTACTTGCAATACTAATCTATTACTATATAACGTTTATTGCATTTTAATGATCATCATTTATCAGGAAATATGAATACCTGCTTTTTGACCAACCAGCTCTACTTGCTCCATGTTTGCCACTTCACCAAATGTTACATCGGTTACGAGTACATTCTCACGCAGTACATGGTCAAACGCTTCGATTGCCCCACGCAGTTCATCATTCACATTCAGCGTCAGATGAACATATTTCTCGATCGGCAGGTCGAGCTTTTTGCGGTAATCCTGGACAGTACGCACGACTTCACGAACCCAGCCTTCCTGCTCCAGTTCAGGTGTGATATCCGTGTTCAGTGCAACGGTCAGACCATAACCGGATGCAGAAGCAAAGCCGGATTTAGCTTTTTTCTCTACCAGCAGTTCTTCGCTGGTGACATGCAGTTCTTCGCCTTCCGGAGAAGTAATGTTCAATACACCGGCTGCGACTACTTTACGAGTCTCTTCGACAGACATTTCCTTGAAGAAATTCTGCAGGAAGCCTACATTTTTACCGTATTTTTTACCAGCTACTTTCAGGTTCAGCTTGAAGCTGAAGTCAACAAAGCCTGCATCGTCATGTTCGGTACGGATACCTTTGACGTTGATCTCGTCTTTGATGATCTCTTCATACGAAGCCAGATCAAAGTCTTTGTCCAGCGACACGATCAGCTCGGACAGAGGCTGACGGTTTTTGATACCGGTCTCGTTACGTACGTTACGTGCCAGCTCGACAATACGGCGTGCGGTCTCCATATCGCGCTCCAGCTCCAGATCAACGAGGGATTCGTTAACAACCGGATAGTCTTCCATATGCACGCTCTCACCACTGCTCAGGTTGAGATAGATGTCTTCAGCCAGCATTGGTGTAAATGGAGCCACCAGCTTGGCAGTGGTCAGCAGTACTTCAGTCAGTGTACGGTATGCATCCAGCTTGTCTGCAGTCAATCCGCTGCCCCAGAAACGGTCACGGGAACGACGGATATACCAGTTGCTCAGCTCATCTACAAAGCCTTCGATCGCTTTGGAAGAATTCAGGTAATCATTTACAGCAAGTGCTTTTTCCACCTGAACGATCAGGCTATTCAGACGGGATACAATCCAGCGATCCAGCTTGTGTGCCGATGGTTGGAACGGATGCTCTGCCGGATCAAATCCATCGATCGTCGCATACAGCGTCAGGAACGCATGGGTATTCACGAGTGTATCGATCATTTTGGATTTGGCTTCGCCGACGATGCCTTTGGAGAAGCGTTTGCTGTTCCATGGTGCACTATCGGACAGCAGCGCCCAACGGAATGCATCGGTACCATACTCTTCAATGACTTCCCAAGGATCGATAACATTACCTTTGGACTTGGACATTTTCTGTCCGTTCTCATCAAGTACGTGTCCGGTTGCCATAACAGCTTTGTATGGCGCTTTGCCGGTCATCAGAGTCGATACCGCCAGCAGACTGTAGAACCAGCCGCGCGTCTGGTCGATACCTTCACAGATCATATCGGCCGGATACTGCTGCTCGAAGGTCTCCATATTTTCAAAAGGATAATGCTGTTGGGCAAATGGCATAGATCCGCTGTCGAACCATACATCGATGACTTCCGGTGTACGTTTCATTTCGTACTTGCCACAGGAGCTGCGAACTTTGATATCATCCACGTATGGCTTATGCAGTTCCAGGTTCTCTGGTACATCACCGATCGCACGCTCACGCAGTTCGGCGATACTGTGCGGTGCAAACTGCTCACCGGTCTCCTCGCATACCCATACGTTCAGCGGCGTACCCCAATAACGGTCACGGCTGATATTCCAGTCGACCAGATCCTCCAGGAATTTCCCGAAACGACCTTCACGTACGTGTCCTGGATACCAGTTCACTTCGTTGTTGTTGGCGATCAGCTGATCCTTGATCGCTGTTGTCTGGATAAACCAGCTGTCCATCGCATAATACAGCAGCGGTGTATCACAGCGCCAGCAGAATGGATAGCTGTGCTCGTATCTTTCTTTGCTGAACAGTCGTTCGTGTTCGGACAGGTAGCGGATGATATCCACATCGCAGTCTTTGACAAAACGTCCGGCAAAGTCAGTCACCGCATCCACGAATTTACCTTCCAGGTCGACCATATTCACGAAAGTAATACCGTTCTCGCGGCAGACACGATAGTCATCTTCACCATGAGCCGGCGCCATATGAACGATACCTGTACCACTGGCATCGGTAACAAATCCTGCACCCAGGATGATATTCGCTTTTTCCGCTTTGATATAGTTAAACGGAGGATCGTACGTTTTGCCTACCAGATCAGAACCTGGCATGGTGCTCAGTACTTCATAATCGCCTTTGCTATCTTTCATTACTTCTTCGACAAGGTTCTTCGCCATGATGTATACTTCGCCATTCTGGCTAACACGTGCATATTCCATATCAGGATTAACTGCCAGTGCTACGTGGGAAGGCAATGTCCATGGAGTGGTTGTCCAGGCTACCACATATTCGCCGCTGTCATCCAGCTTGAACTTGGCAGTTGCACTGAGATCCTTGACGTCTTTGTACCCTTGCGCTACTTCATGAGAACTCAGTGTCGTCTGACAGGAAGGACAGTAAGGACTTACACGGTGTCCGCGGTACATTAGTCCTTTGTCATGAATGGTAGCCAGGTTATTCCATACGCTCTCGATGTAGTTGTTATCGAGTGTAATGTATGGATTGTCCATATCGGTCCAGTAGCCGATGGCTTCGGTCAGATCACGCCACTGCTGTTCATATTCGAACACACTGGCTTTACATTCATTAATAAATTTCTCGACGCCATAATCTTCGATTTCCCATTTGTGGGAAATGCCCAGCTTTTTCTGTACGCCCAGTTCTACTGGCAGACCGTGGGTATCCCAGCCCGCTTTACGTACAACACGATATCCTTTCATCGTGTTATAACGACCGATAAAGTCTTTAATAACGCGGCCAAGTACATGCCCGATATGCGGCTTGCCGTTTGCAGTTGGCGGTCCTTCATAAAATACAAAGTTCGGTTTGCCCTCGCGACTCTCGATGGAGCGCTGGAAAGTACGCTCGCTGTTCCATTTGTTCAGGATACGCAGGTCGCGTGCCCGTGCTTTTTCTTTGATATCCACTTTTTGCATGTCCATTTCATCCTTTCGGTCTGTCTCATTTTGCTGCGATCTTCGGTCTGGTTATCTACTTGACTGCTTATCTCGTGTATATTTCTTCACTATAATCAGTCTGTTCCAGAACATAAAAAAGCCCCGTCCCAAAAAGGGACGAGGCTGCTCGCGTTACCACCCTTGTTCCATTTGATCTGCCTGCTTTTGAGGCTGAAAATCACCTGCTCGCTTCTTGTACCCTTTTGCCGACATCAGCACATGAATGAACTGAACAATCCGCAAAAATGCACGTTCTGCTGCAGAATGAATCTCCACAGATAAAATGACACTTGTACCCGCACTATACTATGCGGTGCCCTGTTAACGACAGGCACTCCGGCTTGGCTTACTGCAATTACGGTTCAGCCGCGCTTCTCCGGGGAGATCTTCCATAGCGCATTGTTCATTGGCTTGCACCTTCCGCCAACTCTCTGGGAACAATGACAGCCTGTACTGGCCCCATCACTGAATTTATAAGTTATATCGATTATTTCACTGTCTCCGATTGTCTGATAATTACTCAGAACCGTCGGCTGTATCCAATACCTAATCCAGACACAGGTATAAAATATTTATAGCGCTTCAGGCTGAAAATGTCAACCTGATCTTTGGCATCATTAGTACACATCGCCGGAGGAACGGGATTCTTCCGCTTCGCGATCTTCCAAGCGCTCACGTTCACGATTCCACTGTTCGCGTTCACGCTCATTACGCTCCTGGCGCTCACTGCTGGTGCGTTCCAGTTCGCGGGTCTGATTCTCCAGTGCGTCCCAACCGTCCTGGCTAAGCAGTTCCAGCTGCGCTTCAACCAATGTACGGAAACGGGTACGGTAAATGGAAGCCTGCTTTTTGAGTTCTTCCACTTCCATCGAGACCTTGCGTGCCTTGGACAGAGACTCATTGATAATCCGGTCCGCATTTTTCTCGGATTCCTTGATGATCAACTGAGCTTCTTTTTTGGCATTGTTCTTCACCTCATCTGCTGCTTCCTGGGCAACGATGATTGTTTTGCTGAGTGTCTCTTCCAGATTGGCGAAATGATCCAGACGCTCCTGTACAGCCAGCAGCTGGTTTTGCAGGTCTTTATTATCGCGGATCATTCCCTCATAATCCTTGATCACCTGATCCAGGAACTCATTCACTTCGTCTTCGTCATAACCACGCAGCCGACGCGAGAATTCCTTATTATGTATATCCAGCGGGGTTAATGGCATAATAGACACCTCCTATAATATTCAGGCCGCTTAAATTGCCTCATTACTGTTATCATACTGTATTTCAGCAAAGTTGAATATACTCTTATGCCGAAAGACTGCATGTTAGCAGGTATTGGCTGATACCGCCTGCTTTTTAATCCCGCTTTACGTTTTATTCACACCGGAAATAACAGCCGGGTACAAAAAAACCGACCGGTATATGATGATACGGTCCGTTTTTTTGTTGACCCTTCTGCCTGCTTATCCATCTATGAACTGCATAGTGATGTTATCTCTCTGCAATCAGCATGAGGATGTTATCCGCCGATGCGGTAAAACGTAAAAGAAAGACCTACTGTTTATCACACAAATTTGCCAATTTTGACTCGGTATCTTCCTTTTTTGGTTACGCCATCCAGTTCAAGTACCTTGAAACGGCCCATTCCCTGCACAGAGACCATATCCCCTTCTTTGAGAGGATGGGAAGGATCTTCTTCGGGCTTCCAGTTCACCCGGCAGCGCCCGGCTTTGATCGGCACCAGAATCTTGCTACGGCTCAGCCGGTAGACATCGCTGGCGATGCCATCCAGCCGCATGGAAGCCACTGTCAGTTCCATTGTCTGGATATCCGGCACAGCTGCCCGTAATGCACTTGCTGGCAGCAGTTCGGTCATCACATGCAGCCGGTGCACCTGAGTCAGATGCAGATGCAGGTACGAAGCAATCTCGGAAGCCACGACAGTATGGCAGCCATCCTCCAGCACATGGATATCTCCTACTTTGCCGCGCTTGATACCGAGGCCCAGAATAGAACCCATATAATCGCCATGTTCCAGTTCGGTAAACTTCTGACCTTCCGGCGTAATGGATAACACTTCTATCTGCATGTCTTCCGATTCCAGATCCAGATAGTCCGGACCAACCAATGCCCGTTTGCGTTCTGCATGCGGTGAACCGCCTTCCAGGCGCAGATGAACATCCGGTTCTCTGGCAATCAGCGTAGACAGAATATAGGCCTGTCGCGGATCGAGAAAATCGGTCAGTTTCTGCTCATGATAACGGGCTGCGTTATGAACCCACTCCGCAGCCCGCTCTACAAACTCCCGCTCATCCGGATGAAAATGATGTTGAATATTACTATGCATGAGTGGTTACTACCTTTCGTGGAGTGATTTTGCGATCTCTCCTGTACTGTAGACACATATCCTCGCCTAGCTGCTGCAAGACGAACAAACGGTATTCAGAACTTGTCTCCTGCTTAATAAAACAGGCTGATCAACAAATACTGCAAGCCGCTAAAAGCTAATCTCAATACGAACAACGCCACGATTGGCGAAATATCCAGTACCCCGCCGATTGGTGGAATGAAACGGCGAAACGGTGCCAAATAAGGCTCCACCAGTCGTGCCAGCAGCTGTCCAAATGAACTCTCGCGTGCGCTTGGCAACCAAGACAGCAGGATATAAATAATAAGCATATACGTATAAATTTGGTACAGATAGTATAATACCGTAAGAAGCGTATCCAAAGTCTTATCACCTCATCTTGTTATAATCAAAATCTTCACCAAGTATCTCCGCGATTGTGCCCTCAATCTCTACCGTATCCGGTGTGCACAGGAAAATGTTACCGCCGATCTTGGAAATGCTGCCGCCCAGTGCATAGACTGTTCCGCTCATAAAATCAATAATACGCAGCGCCTGATCCGTACGAACACGCTGCAGATTAACAATAACCGAACGGTGCGAACGCAGATGATCTGCAATATCCTGCGCCTCATCATAACTGCGCGGCTCATTCAAAATGACTTTCACATTTTTTTGTGAATGAATACTAACGACATTATTCGCTCTACTGTTCTTACGTAGATCGGACGGAGAAGTTTCACGGGGCTCATCATCTTCCTCAATAATTTGCTCGCGTTCTACAATTTCCTCTTCTTCCTGAAGTCCCAAAAAATTCATAAAGCGATTCATTACACCCATCGTTAATCCTCCTCTTTACCCACCAGGATGGAGCCGAGGCGTACAAAAGTCGCCCCCTCCTCAATTGCTATCTCAAAGTCGCCCGACATTCCCATCGACAAATGCTGTATCGGCTGTTCCGTCAGCTTCAGTTCATTTAAGCGATCTCTTAGTTCACGAAGTCCGCGGAATACAGGACGTGTCTGTTCCGCATCCTCTACTTCGGGTGCCATTGTCATCAGCCCCACCACATTCAGATGTGGCATCTGCTGCAAAGACTCCAAAAAAGCAGGAGCTTCTTCCGCTGCAAGTCCATACTTAGACTCTTCTCCGGAAATATTGACCTGTACGAATACATTGACACGGATATCCAGTTCGGCTGCCTTTTTTTCCAGTTCTTTGGCGAGCGACAGGCGATCCAGAGAATGAATATATTGAAATTTGCCAATAACGTCTTTGACTTTGTTGGTCTGTAAATGACCGATAAAATGCCATACACCGCGATCATGCAGTGCTTCCCATTTTGCCTGGGCGTTCTGCCAACGGTTTTCTCCCAGATGCATCAGTCCTGCATCCAGTACATCTGCTGTTTTTGCCAGCGATACATACTTGGTCACAGCGACAATCTGAACCTCATCGGCATGACGATTATTTCGCTCACAGACCGCCTGAATACGCTCCTGTACATGAGCAATACGTTCCTGTAGTCCCAATCTGTAGTTCACTCCATTTCTATGCCAACCCAGCTAGCCATACGTCCTGTACGTCCTCCATCTGCACGATAGGAGAAGAACAAATCATTGTTCTCGTACGTACACCAACTACTCATTTCGATATGCTGGGGCTGTATTCCTGCAAAAATCATAATTTCACGGTTTAATTGTTTGAGGTCGAGCCAGGTTTTGCCCGGCTTGCCCGGTCTCGCGTATGTAAGCTGCTGACCATTACCCTCAAGCTTTGCTGTCCAAACATCTACGGCATCCATAACCTTGTGATCCACTTCATAATGATCGCTGCCAATAGAAGGTCCAATGGCTGTACGAATATCTTCTGTACGACTTCCATACTGCCCTGTCATCGTTCGGATCATCTCTCCGGCAATATCGGCTACTGTGCCTTTCCAGCCGGCGTGCGCCAGTCCTACGACCTTATTTACCGGGTCTATAAAATATAATGGCACACAATCCGCATAAAAGGAAGTGAGTAATATCCCCGGTACGTTGGTGACCAGCCCATCTGTATTCTGAAATGCGCTTTCCCGATCTGCCCAGCCTTTGCCTGCATGTTCAGCAGTAACGATTTCAATGTGATTACTGTGTACCTGTTCTCCACATACCCAGTTCTCCTGATGAAATCCCAGAGCGTCACAGAGCATTTTACGATTCTCCAGTACGTCCCCGGCATGATCTTCTACATGATAAGCCAGATTAAAAGAATCATAGGGTGCCTTGCTGACTCCACCCTTTCTTCCGGTAAATCCTGCAGTCAATCCGCTGCTATATGCTGAATAGTCCAGCTTAAACAGCTCTGGTCTGTTGTTTTCCATGGTATGAATAAACGGTTCCATATGCGTACCTCATTTCCGGCATTCCTGTACAGATGTTTTTCTGTACGAATATTCAACAAAATACATAAAAGCTGCTGAAATGAAAAAGACCTGTTTTCCGTAGAAAACAAGTCCTTTCCGTAACACACAGGTACATCTTTGTATCGGGTACATTTACCATTACGATCGGTGTCCTGCTGTTAATATTACCAGTTCTAGTCGTTTTTATGACGGGAACGGTTACGCAGGAAAGTCGGGATATCCAATTGATCTCCGCTTGGTTGTTGATTGTTGCTGAATTGGCGCTGACTAGGCGCTTTTTCTTCAGCAGGTGCCTCACTGGAAGTTGGTTGCTGTCCTTGTGGCTGGGATGCAGATGGACGACGTGCCGGCTGCATTGGCTGTGCCGGTTTGTGTTCAAAACCAGTCGCAATAACCGTAACCTTGATCTCTTCCTTGAGGTTCTCGTCAATGATCGCACCGAAGATCATGTTTACTTCCGGATCGGAAGCACTGATTACAATTTCGGCTGCTTCATTGACTTCGTACAGGGACAGGTTATTGCCGCCTGTGATATTCATGATAACGCCGCGTGCGCCTTCGATTGAAGTCTCCAGCAGTGGGCTCATGATGGCTTTACGTGCTGCTTCTGCTGCACGGTTCTCGCCTGTTGCTTCACCAATACCCATCAAAGCAGAGCCACGCTCGGTCATGATGGTTTTAACGTCAGCAAAGTCAAGGTTGATCAGACCCGGTACAGCGATCAAATCGGAAATACCTTGTACAGCCTGACGCAGTACATTATCCGCTTCGCGGAATGCTTCCAGCATCGGAGTCTTTTTGTCAACGATCTCCAGCAGGCGGTCATTCGGGATAACGATCAGTGTGTCTACTTTTTCCTTGAGCGCTTCAATACCAAGCTCTGCCTGGGAGAAACGTTTGCGACCCTCAAAAGTGAACGGACGTGTAACTACGCCAACCGTCAGGGCACCGCATTCTCTGGCAATCTCAGCTATTACAGGGGCTGCCCCTGTTCCTGTACCGCCGCCCATACCTGCAGTGACGAATACCATATCTGCCCCTTTCAGCGTGTTGCTGATCAGATCACGGGATTCTTCGGCTGCTTTTTTACCTACGTCAGGATTTGCTCCTGCACCCAGACCGCGAGTCAGCTTGTCGCCGATTTGCAGTTTATGTTCGGATTTGGCCAGATGCAGTGCCTGTGCATCTGTATTTACTGTTATAAATTCCACGCCTTGAACACCATTTTCGATCATCCGATTGACTGCATTGCTACCGCCGCCGCCAACACCGATGACCTTAATCTGGGCCAGGCTTTCCATTTCGAAATCAAATTCCAACATACTCTTCCATCTCCCCCTCATTGTCCATGAATGGCTCGTTCCAAGCTAGAATGAACTTCCTTATTAAATGAATTCACTGAACATATTTTTGAGCCGTTCAATCAAGCCCGGTTTTGCATTGCTCTCCGGGGTCGATGCAGCTTTGTTACGAGCCGGTGCTTTTTTGTTGGCGCCCGCTGTACTTCCACCGCTGCGAATATTGCGAATTACATTATACAGGATACCGACTCCACTCGTATAGGCAGGGTCACGTACACCGATATAATCAGGAACTGCAATCCGGACAGAGGCTGCCAATTCTTCACGGGCAATCTCCAGAACACCCGGCATGGATACAGTGCCTCCTGTGAGTATATAACCACCCGGCAGCTCATGATAACCGAGACGTACAACTTCCTGACGAATCAATTCGAAAATTTCCTGTACACGCGGTTCGATAATCGCTGCAAGATCCTGTTGTGTGAACTCCTTGTCCACGTTGCTGCCGATGCGTTGTACTTTGAATACTACATCGGGAGCCGCTTCCTCATGGAGTGCACAGCCATACTTCAATTTTACCTTCTCTGCATTCTCTGTCAGCGTGCGCAGACCATAAGCGATATCGTTCGTGACGAATTCGCCGCCGATTGGCAAGGTAGAGGTTGCTTTGAGCGAACCTTCTTCGAAAATTGCAATGGTGGATGATCCTGCTCCAATATCGACCAGAACAGCTCCCATTGTCTTTTCGTCCTTGGACAGTGCCAGCTGCCCTGCTCCCAGCGAAATCAATACCAGATCCTTAATGTGCAGATCCGCTTTCTCTACACAACGCAGAAGATTATGAATAGATGTCTTGGCACCTGTAATAATGGTAGCTTCTACTTCCAGTCTCACGCCAATCATACCGCGCGGGTCCTGAATTCCTTCCAGTCCGTCCACCACGTATTGCTTGGCGACTACATCGATAATCTCCCGTTCCGGCGGAAGGGCAATCACTTCTGCCGCTTTCAGCACCCGTTCGATATCTTCCTCACCAATTTCGCGGTCTTCATTGGATACGGCTACTACTCCGTGGCTCGTTTGAAGTCCAATATGGTTGCCCGAAATACCTACAATCACTTCAGATATTTGAATGCCGACCATACGCTCTGCATGATCAACTGCATTTCGGATGGACTGCACGGTTTGATCAATATCAACGATCGCGCCCTTGCGAATTCCTTCCGAGTCGGCAGATCCAACTCCAATAATATTAAAGGTTCCATTGTTCATTTCCCCGATAATAGCACGAACTTTGGATGTACCGATGTCCAAACTAACAATGATGTCATTGTTGCTCAAGCCCTTGGCACCTCCTGTAAATTCCTGAATTAAAATAGTGCATTTCCGTTCTTCCGGGCTTGCTGCCTAAAAGCTGGAAATTCAATTTCCGAAAATCATTTTCCATAAAACGCTCTCTACATTAGTATTCCACATTTCATATGCTTTCCCTCTTTTTTCTGCAAACTTTTTGAGGTTCCGAAAAACGTTAAAAGTCTGGAGAAAAAAGAAAGAGTTCACCGGGTACTTCAGAAAATTGTTAAGCCAGTATTAAAGTTTACAATTCTTTAATATCTATACAGCCTATTCTAGCATTTTTCTGACGCCACAGAAAGTATTGCAGCCCGAACATTGTCAAAAAGTACATTTTGCCGACAAAAGATGTCAAAATCGTTACTGTGCAGGCGCTTCTTCTGTCTGATCTTTGATATCATCCGGATTGAACGGTGTATAGGCATCTGCTTCCAGCATTGTTATCACACCGGGCGGTTGTGTCTCAATTACCTGATTCAGGTATTCCACTTTATCCGCCAGCAGCGATATGCTTGTAATCACTTCAAAGCGCGAGCGGGTATACATCATGATTCGATCCGGGAATGAAGGCGTCGGTGAAGGAATAATCTCCGAGATATCCGAGGTTAGCTCACTCGGTATCGTACCCAGTACTTTGCACAGCTGAACCTTTTGCGCTTCGTAGTCCGACCATTGGGTAAGGACGGGCTTTTCTACAGCTACCCCGCGCGTGTCGGCACGTACCGCAGCTCCGCTCTGCAAAATAGCTGTCAATTGTCCGGATCCTGCCAGTTCATAGGCAACCACAGGATACTCTTTGATCGTAACATCGATTTTGCCTGGAAAATGCTTGGTCACTGTAGCACTCTCAATTGCCGGGATGCTTAGCAGCCTTTCTTTGAGGGTATCCTCAGATGTACCGTAAAAAGCATTTCCTTTGGCCAGACGGGTTGCTGACAGCAGATCTTCCTTGGACGTAAACGCATTACCCCTGAAAGTAATCTCTGATATTTTGCCCAGCGGTGAAAACCAGAACACAATCCCAAGTACCAGCAGGAAAAAGATACTTAGCATGATGATCAGTCGATTTTTGCGTCCGAATAATTTGCGGCCCGCAGCAGGACGCGATTCTGCAGAAGATTCTTTTTTCGGAAGAACAACTAGTTTTTGCTTTGGCATGGCAATTCTCCAATAAGTCTTATTTCAATTCCATCTGTATTGCAGCCAGATTGTACCTGAACTTCTCCGTCATTATAGCATGCCTCATTTGGAATCCCCAACCAGCGTAAAATGTCTCCCGATATTGCCTGCATATCACGAAAACTGTTTATCACAGTGCCAGTCGTCCGATAGGGGGTAAACTATTTCTGCTTTGACACGAACGACTGCTATGTAACGGTCCAGCATCCTTATTGGGTTACCACAGAAGCATTGCAAATACGCTGGATCTCTTCAACCAGCAAAAAGGCCGATTGTGGAGTACCGAGAGTAGAAGCAGCCTCGGACATCCTTTGTCGCTCTTCTTCATGATCCATAATTTTATCAATGTGAGCAATCAGAGTCGCTCCGTTTAACTCACGCTCCAATATCATCTCTGCTGCTCCGGCTTTTCGAAGAGCCAGCGCATTGGCTTCCTGATGATTATTGGTGACATTCGGTGAAGGAATCAATAAAGAAGGTGTCCCCAGTGATGTAATCTCCGCGAGTGAGGAAGCACCTGCACGACCAATCACAAGAGAAGTCGCTGCCAGTACTTCCGGCATATTCGGAATATACGGCAGTACATGCAGATAATTCGGCATGGAATCGGTCGCCTGGTTAATGCGTTCATAGATTTCGTCATAGTAGATTTCACCAGTAACGAACACATAATGAACATCCGGCTTGGACTTTAACAGAGGCGCTGCCTGCACCATCGCTTCCACAAGAGCCCGTGCACCACGACTGCCGCCTACCATCAACACTACTCTGGCATCTGCCGGAAGTCCCAGTGAAGCAAGTCCTCTTTCACGATCGGCATGCTGAACCATAGTCGCTCGTGGATTTCCGGTGAACAGTACATGTTTGGCCCGTTTGAACTTGGAGATCGCCTCTTCAAAGCTCACTGCCACGGTATCGGCATAACCGCTCAAGAACAAATTCGTCAGTCCCGGAATCGCATTCTGCTCGTGTACCATGGTAGGAATCCCCAGCTTGGCAGCTGCATATACTACGGGTCCACACACATAACCTCCGGTACCAATTACAATATCCGGCTTGAATTCACGAATCAGCTTTTTGGAAATTTTGACACCCTGTATAAATCGATTGATTGTCTTGATATTTTCCAGTGAAAATAGTCGTCTGCGGAAACCTGTAATATCGATCGTTTCAAAGCGCATTTTGGTCTCTGGAACGATTCGTGTCTCCAGTCCGCGCTTGCCGCCAATATACAGAAATTCCGCTTTGATACCTTGCTCTTTGAATTGCTCGGCAATAGCCAGCGCAGGGTATATATGGCCTCCGGTTCCACCGCCAGTTAATATAACTCGCATTTATCGCACCTCCTTTCATTTAAATTTGCGTATCTTAGTCTCTGAGTTACATATTGTATAGCAGAATAGTTCACATGGCTATACGCAGAATTACCATAGATGTATATATAAGGAATCTACAGTTCGTTGACTGCCTGCTTGAATACATTGCCCCTGATTTCAAAGGAAGAGAACATATCCCAGCTGGCGCAGGCAGGTGACAATAATACAATATCACCGGTTTCTGCAAGTTCTGAAGCTTGCTGAACTGCCTGATACACAGCTTGTTCCGCCTGATCGGTCTCCTCAATAATCCGTATCGAAGCAACCCCTGCCATTTCGGCTACTCGTGCCAACTTGTGACGGGTTTGTCCCAGTACAACCAGCGCCTTGACCTGCGACTGAAATACAGGCAGCAGATCCATATAGTCCGACCCACGATCCAATCCGCCGGCAATCAATATGATCCCTTGATCCTGAAAAGCGGATAATGCCATCATTGTTGCTTTGGCATTGGTAGCTTTGGAATTGTTATAGTAAGCCACCTCGTTATGCGTGGTTACATATTCCAGACGATGCTCTACACTACGGAAAGTGCGCAGAGTATCTGCCAGCTGCTTGGGCTGACAGCCGGCAGCGATCGAAATTGCGCAGGCTGCCAGTGCATTTTCTACATTGTAACGACCTGGAATACCCAGTTCATCCACACGCAGAATCGGTACAGCTCCCTGCTCTTCATCCCAGTACATGATCGTCCGCTCCAGATCATCCTCCATATCCGGCACATAGGATGGAGAGACATACATTGCGCCTACCGACATGCCTGACTGAGCAGACAATGCTGCGGCCATAGCTGCATTATTTCCCAGCTCCTCGTTGACAGAGAATGGAATTATGCGACCTGCCTTGATATAAGGAATCATGCTGCGGCAGTAACTATCATCCCAGTTCAGTACCGCTGTATCCTTTTCGCCCTGATTTTCAAAAATTTTGCGTTTGGACGTGACATAATCATCCATCGTACCGTGATAATCCAGATGCGTCTCGGCTACATTGAGCAGAGCGGCAATGGTTGGATTGAAATCACGCGTACCTTTGAGCTGAAAACTGCTCAGTTCTGCTACAATAATCGCATTATCTTTCTCTTCGGCTTCCACAACGGCCTGACATAGTGGAATACCGATATTACCGCCTACAATCGGATGAAGACCGCAGGCATCAAGCATTTGGCCTACCCATGTTGTCGTGGTCGTTTTGCCGTTTGAGCCCGTGATACCGATCATCGGCACATCCGAGATCCGGTAAGCCAGCTCCACCTCGGTAATCACTTCAATACCCAGATCCATTGCTTGCTGGATCGGCGGCGCGCTGTAAGGAATACCAGGATTTTTGACAAGCAGAGCGATATCCTTGTGAATCAATCCTTCCGGATGTCCTCCACAGATCACCTCGATATTCAGCTCTTCCAGTTCGGCAGCTTCCGGAGATTGTTCTCTTGGCTTCAAGTCATTGACTGTCACTAATGCGCCAAGTCGATGCAGAGCCTTGGCTGCTTCTACACCGCTGCGCGCCAGACCGATGACTACGACCGGTAATCCACGATATGATTGAGGATCATTCATCACTACAACCCCTTGCTAATATAGATTCCGAGTGCGGCCAGTACGAGACTGACTGCCCAAAACGTAATTACAACACGCCATTCCGACCAGCCTGATAATTCAAAGTGATGATGAATCGGAGCCATTTTGAATACACGTTTGCCGTTACGCGTTTTGTAAGAAACGACCTGAATAACTACAGAGAGCAATTCAACTACGAATACACCACCAATAATCAGGAACAGCAGCTCACTTTTGGTGACAATCGCAATCCCTCCGATTGCCCCTCCTATTCCGAGCGAGCCCATATCCCCCATAAATACCTTGGCCGGATGAGCATTAAATACGAGGAATCCGATAACTGCACCAATCATGGCTGCAGCACATACCGCAGCTGCCGGTGCAGTCGCCTGAATCGCGATAATCGCATAAGCGGCAAATGCAATTGCACTTACTCCTGACAACAGTCCATCCACACCATCTGTAAAGTTGACTGCGTTGGTAATCGCCAGCAGCATAATTACGATAAATGGATAATAGAACCAGCCACCCCAGTCAAACGAGAACGATGTTCCCGGAATACCAAGCGCTGTACTGTGTCCTTTTTGGATTAGCAGATAACAGATAATCGCCGAGAAAATCAGCTGCATAATCAGTTTTTGCTTGGCAGTCAGACCGAGTGAACGTTTGAGACCGATTTTGATATAGTCATCGAGGAACCCAACCAGTCCAAATCCTACGGTAGACGTCAGCAGCACCCAGAAGTTGGTGTCGATAACCGAAAATTTGATAAATACCAGAGTAGCTGCCAGGATGATCACAATACCACCCATTGTCGGCGTTCCAGCTTTTTTAAGATGAGTCTGTGGACCATCACTGCGTACATGCTGACCAAATTTAATGCGGCGTAACAGCGGAATCAATATCGGCATAGCAATAATTGATAATACAAACGATGCAGCCGCCGCTAATAACAATATTTGAAAATCCATTTTCCTACTCCTCCAGCGCCTATGCGTTGCTTATTGAATCAGGCATCAGCGCCTGTAGAACTTCTTCCAGTCTCATGCCTCTGGAAGCTTTGAATAAAATAACATCCTGTTCTCGTGCTGTTTTTTGCAGATCTTCGATCAGTTCCGGTTTGGATGTATAGGAACGAATACATTCCGGCGGCAAATGTCTCGCTGCGCCGCGGGCAATCGCCTGTCCACGCTCTCCATAAGTAAATAGCAGATCTGCCTGCTCATTCACATATTCTCCGATTTGTTCATGGTATGCCAGCTCTTCGGCTCCAAGCTCCAGCATATCGCCAAGCACAGCTATCTTGCGTTTGTACCCTTTGAGATTACCCAGTACATCAATCGCTGCCTTCATGGAGCTTGGACTTGCATTGTAAGCATCATTCAGCAGGGTGATTCCATCGCGACCCTGCAGCATTTCAATTCGCATTCCGGTCAGGCGTAGCTTGGCAAATCCCTGACGAATCTGTGCTTCACTCAGTTCATATGCCTGAGCGACCAGAATCGCTGCCATGGCATTGACCATATTATGGGCACCCAGTACCGGTAGCTTCCAGGCTTCTTCCGAAAGTGCATTGGTAGTAAAGATAGTGGACTGTCCCTGTGTCATCATTCCGGTCGCATACAGATCATTGTGCTGCTCCATGCCAAAAGTAATCTTGCGCATGTCTTGATCCGCATATTCCGGTTCCGACAGCACCTGCTGTAACAGCGGTTCATCCCCATGATATACGAGCAATCCGGATGCTTTAAGACCATGAACAATCTCCAGCTTGGCACGCGCAATCTCTTCCCGACTACCCAGCTGCTCCAGATGGGATTCTCCGATGTTGGTAATGACTGCCGTATCCGGATGAGCAATATCGGATAACAGTTCGATCTCACCCCGTGCACGCATTCCCATTTCCAGAATCAGAATCTGGGTATCTGCCGGCATCGCCAGTATCGTTAGCGGCAGACCGATGTGACTATTAAAATTGCCTTCGGTCTTATGCACACGATAGGCTTCGGTCATAAGCGCATAAATCATGTCCTTGGTCGTCGTCTTGCCATTCGAACCGGTAATACCGATTACTCTGGCTTCGGTACTCTCCAGATACGCGCTGGCAAGCTGCTGAAGAGCATTCAGCGTATTCTCGACGATTATTATATTCCCCTGGGGAGGCGTGCCATGATCAGCCTGCCATAACGCGGCAGCAGCTCCATTTGCCAGTACTTGTTCTACCAAATCATGCCCATCGACTCTCTCGCCAATAATCGGAATGAACAGACAGTTATCCTGCAGCTGTCTTGAATCAATGACGACGCCATGACAGCGTATCGATGAATCACCAATCAGCTGCCCACCGCACATTGCCGCTATCTGATCAATAGTTGTATTTATCACTTGGAAAGACCCCTTATCGCTTCTTTGGCTACCAGCCGATCATCAAAATCATGAACTTCCGTACCTACAATCTGGTACGTCTCATGGCCTTTACCCGCAATCAATAGTACATCGCCAGGCTGTGCCATTTCAACCGCTTTTTGAATAGCAGCGCGGCGATCCACAATCAGTTCGTATCGATCAGCAGCCACCTGCTTTTCACGCAGACCTGCTTCAATATCATCCAGAATGCTTACCGGTTCTTCTGTTCGGGGATTATCCGATGTAACCAGCGTATAATCACTGTATTTGGCGGCTACCTGTCCCATTAATGGGCGTTTGGTACGATCCCGATCACCACCGCAGCCAAATACCGTCAGAATTCGGCCTTCCGCAAATTCGCTAATCGTCCGAAGTACATTTTCCAGTCCATCCGGTGTATGTGCATAATCTACAATCACGGCAAAAGGCTGTCCGGCGTCTACTGCTTCGACGCGTCCATCCACACCCGGCATCTGGCCAAGACTCTCACGAATTTGTTCCAATGGCACATTCTCGATCAGTGCTGCTGTAATGGCAGCAAGTGCATTATATACGTTGAACTTGCCTACCATCTGGAGAGTCATATCTGTATTACCGCGGAACGTTTGCAAATGGAAAGTTGTTCCTCTCGCGGTAATCCGAATATTTGAAGCCTGCACATCGGCAGGCTGATCCACACCATATGTAATCACATCTGCTGCTGTTATACCGCGGAAATAATCTACGGCCGGATCGTCAGCATTCAGTACAGCGTATTTGCGCTCTGCCGGATCCGTGTCATAAGAGTTCCCCAGACGTGCAAAAAACAGCCCTTTGGCTGCCACATACTGTTCCATTGTCTCATGATAATCCAGATGATCCTGACTAATATTCGTAAAAATGGCTGTCCGGTAATCTGTTCCTTTGACCCGTCCTTGTTCCAGCGCGTGAGAAGATACTTCCATAACGCAGCACTGCACATCATTTTGAACCATCTCATGCAGCAGACGCTGAAGTTCCATCGCTTCTGGTGTAGTACGAGGCATCGGTACCGCTTTACCGTTATAACGCATTTCAATTGTTCCAATCAAGCCTGTATTGATACGATGATCATTCATAATACGCTCAATCAGGTAAGAAGTTGTGGTTTTGCCATTGGTACCTGTGATTCCAATCATATTCAGCTTACGACTAGGATATTCATAAAACGCATCTCCCAGTACAGCCATCGCGTGACGACAACTGCTAACGACCAGCTGAGGAATATCCAGCGGCAAAATTCGTTCTACCACAAGAGCAGCCGCTCCCTGGGTTATTGCCTGTTCTGCAAAATCATGACCATCTACCGTGAAGCCTGGCAGACAGATAAACAAATCCCCTGCTTTTACTTTGCGTGAGTCAATTTCCATGCCTGTAATGGAAACATCCGCAGTACCTTCAATCCGGGATGTAATAAGCAGGCTGGCCGCTTCAGATAACAACATAGCGATTCCTCTTTTCCAAAATTAATAACGATACCCGGCAGTCTTCGGATGAATAAAAGGAGGACTTCCCCTTACCGATGACTGCCGGGTTATCATAATTAGCATTAACTCATTAGTTCGTTGGAGCACCTGTAGGCTCCGGAATTTTTAGTGTGCTTCCTGACGTGCTTTTTGTTCCTTCAGTAGAATCGCCAGTACTGTTAGTACCTGCATCTGTTGAAGGAGGACCGAACGATTCAGGAGTTGTTTCTGCCGAAGTCTCTGACGACGAAGTCGATTCTTCAGTCTTCTTGTCTGTAGAACCGGTATTTTCTGCTTCGGTTGATGTTTGGTCATCACCGGCAGCTGGTGTTGCTTCCTTAGTCCCCAGCGCGTTCGCTTCCTCATCATCCACACCTGTAACAATCGCTCTCGCTGATTTGAGTGTCAGTGTAATGATTCGGCGACCATTTGCCGAAGATTCTACCTGTTCGGCTACATATCCTTGACCTACTGTGGTCACCTCGACTTTCATCAGGTTCAGAATCTCCAGCGCATCGCGCAGTGATTCACCTTTGAGATCGGGAATTTCCATTTTGGTCGGATCTTCGGTCATAAGATATACACTTTGACCCCCATCCATCAGTGCCCCTACAGCTGGATACTGCTTGACCACTTTATTGCCTGTACCGACTACTTTAAAAGTAATTCCACTGGCAATCAGTTTCTTTTTGGCAGCATCTACCGTTTTACCGGTAAGTGTAGGTACATTATAACTAACCGGTGCTGGTGCAGATGTGGCTGTTTTGGTTTTCTTCTGCGTATCGCTGTCATCGGTTGCTTTCGGTACGCCCATATAAGGGAGTGCCTGACTCACGATTTTCTTGAATACCGGAGCCGCCGCTGCACCACCACCCAGCTTGGAATCGGCAGGTTGGTCGATAACAACGATCATGGCGATTTTGGGTTTGTCTGCCGGTGCAAATCCGATAAAGGAAACGACCTGCTTGGTATAATCATATTTCCCGTTAATAACCTTGACCGCTGTACCTGTTTTACCAGCTACACGATAGCCATCAATATAAGCATGACGCCCTGTTCCAATTTCCTGGTCAGATACGACCTGTTCCAGATAACCACGTACTTTCTCCGAAGTAGCGGCATCAATAGCCTGACGCACTTCATGTACAGGTACATCTGTAGTTACACCGGTATTCGGGTCGGTAATTGATTTAACTACGTGAGGAGTTAGCACTTTACCGCCGTTTGCTACTGCCGAGACGCCTACCAGCTGCTGTAAAGGAGTAACCTGTACACGACCATGCCCGTAAGCTGCTGTAGCAACCTCTGTTTTAATATTCGGATTAAAAGTGATTGCACCTGACAGTTCACCTGGCAAATCAACTCCTGTTTTTACGCCAAATCCAAAAGCATCAATATACTTGCGTAATCTCTCTGCTCCCAGCATCTCATAACCCAGTTTAACAAACGCTACGTTACTGGAACGCTTCAGCCCCGTCAGATAAGTAATAGGACCCCAACCTACACGGTTGATATCATGAAGCGTGGTACGGCCAACTTGAATCGTACCTGATTGATACGTCGCTTCAGGATTAAATAATCCTTCTTCAACTGCACCTGCCAGAGTAATGATTTTGAAAGTAGAACCTGGCTCATACTCCGCTTTAATTCCCAGGTTTTTGAAGCTGTCATAGTTTTCTTCTGTCACTTCATTAAACTTATTAGGATCAAAAGTCGGCATATTTGCCATTGCGAGAATATCCATTGTGTTCGGATCGGCAGCAATTACCGTAATACTTTTCGGCTGAAGCTGCTTAAATGCTTCTTTCATTGCCTGCTCCGTATAATACTGAATCGTCTCATCAATCGTAAGCGTCAGATTGCTGCCATTCACTGCAGGCTTATACACATCCTGCGAATCTGGCAGTTTATCCTTTTGATTATCACGTTGATAAACAATAGAACCATCTTCACCTTTGAGCTGCTTATCATAATAAGCTTCAATACCAGCTACTGCTTCACCATCATTGTTGGTATATCCAAGGACATGAGAAGCAAGTTCATTTTTGGGATAATAGCGTTTGGTCGTTACATCCAGCTGTACCCCAACATCATAGCGTCGACCGGTTTTTTCTTTCAGCTCAGCAATCAGTGCATTCACCTGATCTGCTTTATCCTGAGGGATACGCCGTCCACCCGAATTCAGCTCACGCCATGTACGCAGCTCGCTCACTGGATTTTTGGCTGTCGGTGTTGTCATGGATGTAGCCTGCTTCTCAATTTCACTTTCATCCGTACCAAGAATTTCATGCAAACGGCTTACAATCTCATCCTTCACCCCAAGTTCCGCAATTACCTTTGGGTTAAGTCCAACATTGTAGGCAGGCGCATCCATTGCCAACTTATTGCCGTTACGATCCGTAATTGTGCCTCGAACAGCAGAAATCGTACTTTGACTGGTCCACTGTTTCTCTGCATATTTATGCCAATCTGATCCTTGGACAACCTGAATCCAGAATACACGGATGACGAGTACGGCAAAAAAGAGGGTAATGCATCCCCCTATAAATAAAGCACGAAGTTTTATTCTTTTATCCACTGCCTGATCCCCCGCTTTAGTTGTTCACTTTGACATCCGACGAGGTAGCAGCCGTTCCTTTTTCCCGCGACACCTGAATAGGTACAGTGTCTGTAGGCTCTATGTAACCCAGTGCAGCTGCACGCGCTACGATATCATTCTCCAAAAGATGTTGACGTAGCTCATTTTGTGTTGTTTGCTTCTGCAGCTGTGCGGTTGCGGTTGCCATATCCTGCGCATTTTTATTAAGTTCATAAATATACGCATAACGCCAGATAATAACACTCGCAATAGCAACGCAGAAAATAACGGTTGCGAGATAAAGCATTTTTTCCTGAATCGGCAGGGCAGAACGGCGTACAACCACTTTTGTCGTTTCACGATATTTCCGAACGACCTTCTCAGCCGGTTTTTGCTTGACTGCCAGGTTCCCACGTGTATAAGCCATGTATCCGTCTCCTTACTGTATTATTCTTGATTTTCTTTTTGCACTTTTTCGGCAACACGTAATTTGGCAGATCTTGCCCGTTTGTTGCTTGTTACTTCTTCATCAGTTGGCAGAACCGGCTTGCGATTCACCAACTTCAGCACACCGCCATTGCTTACATAAATAGGGAAGCCCTGCGGTGCTACATCTTTTTCCAGATACTCTGCAAAAATCTGTTTGCATAAACGATCTTCCAAAGAATGGAAAGTAATAACAGATACACGTCCACCCGGTGCCAGACAGCGCACGGATTGATGAAGTGCTTCTTCAAAAGCACCCAGCTCATCATTCACAGCAATTCGCAGCCCTTGAAAACTACGCTTTGCAGGATGTCCGCCTGTTCTTCTTGCTGCCGCGGGAATACCTTCCTTGACTAGTTCTGCCAGTTCCCCTGTTGTCTCGATCGGCGCTACATTTCTCTGCTTCACGATAACTTTGGCAATCCGTTTTGAAAACTTTTCTTCGCCATATCGATATAGTATGCGGGCGATTTCTTCTTCAGGCCAGGTATTCACAATAGTCCATGCTGT
Source organism: Paenibacillus dauci (assembly GCF_000971985.1). Lineage (GTDB taxonomy): Bacteria > Bacillota > Bacilli > Paenibacillales > Paenibacillaceae > Saccharibacillus > Saccharibacillus dauci. The sequence goes on from NZ_LAQQ01000001.1 coordinate 1,130,680, forward strand.
TAGTTCGATGGATTGATCCATCCGCATATCCAGCGGAGCATCGTGATTATAGCTGAATCCCCTGTCAGCATCGTCGAACTGAGGTGAAGAAACGCCAAGATCGAACAGAATGCCGTCTACCTGCGGTACTCCATCTTTGACCGGCACCCCAGCTTCCAAAAGCTTTTCCTCCAGATGACGGAAGTTACTTTTGATCAGAGTGACTTTGTCTTCATATGGTGCCAATACCGCTTTGGCATTATTTAGTGCAGTATCATCCTGATCAAAAGCAATCAGTCGACCTCCTGCTCCCAGTTCAGCTGCAATAACCGAACTATGTCCTGCTCCCCCGAGCGTACAATCGACGTAAATACCATCAGGTTTGACCTGAAGGGCTCTTGTCGCTTCTTCTTTTAATACAGTGATGTGATGAAACAAGATGTAAACCTCCTAGACGATTACAGATCAAGATCAAAATCAACCAGCTTCTCAGCAATTTCGTTAAATGATTGTTCTGATTCGTTATAATATTGTTCCCAAACGGATTGGCTCCAAATCTCTACCCGGTTGGAGACACCAATAATTACACATTCTTTCTCCAGCCTGGCGTACTGCTTCAAATTAATCGGCAGATTGACACGCCCCTGCTTGTCCCATTCTCCTTCCAGCGCTCCCGAGAAAAAGAAACGCGTGAAAGCACGGGCATCAGCTTTCATAAGCGGTAAAGATTTAAGCTTTTGTTCCAGGAGAGACCACTCCTCCATGGGATAAACGAAAAGACAATGGTCCAGACCACGAGTAACAACAAAAGATGGACCCAGAAGTTCGCGAAATTTAGCTGGAATAATAATCCGGCCTTTATCGTCAATGTTATGCTGATACTCACCCATGAACATTGGCGGCTCACTCCTTTTACCCATTGTTCCCCACTATGTACCACTTTCCTCCACCTATCTAGCATAATAGATTCGCCGTATAAAATCAAAACCCTTCTTTAAATGTCAATTTTTTTTGCAAAAACTCATCTTTTTTTAAATCTTTATGTAAATCAGCATCTTGTTTTGCAAAAAAGCACGTAAAAAGCCCGACTTTTTTATATCGGAAGTATCGTTCTTTTTGCTTAGTAAATTGCTTGAACATTTTTTACGATGATTCTATTACATCATTTATTTTTTAGGGATTGAATAGTCCCGCTTAAGATAAAGGGCATCAGCTTATGTAGCTTTGCATGAAGGTATGTAATCTGTCTTCAATCACTCTAGCTGTGCAACTGAATTCGTTACGCTTATGTATACGGAAATAAAGACTGCCCAAGAAGCTTTTGATATTAAATATGATTTTATATTCTTCATTCCATACTTCTGTCTTGTCCCAGATCAGAAAACGACCGATCCAGTTTTCAATCTCTTTATCGGATAGCTTGTTTTGAGTAATCAGACTTACCACTGCCGTCACTAATCTTTCTTCCTCCAGATTCGTATAAACCACTTGCTTCGTACATATCGCATTTTTTATTGCATCCAAAAACCGCATACTCTGCTGAGCAGAAAGATGATTGCAAACAGATATGGCATGTATAGCATCGGCTGTATGCGCCAAAGCATGAGCCCATCCTTTATTTTCTACAAATCCTCTTAAATCTTTTTCTTCTTTGATATAAAGCAGTATTTTTTCCTGGATCTCTGTTAATTCGTTAGGCTGCATAAATGCTTGCTGCTTATTTCTTTCCAACAGTAATGGAATGAATAGCACAGAGAAAGAGCGAGTAAAAACAGTATCATTATTCTTTTCGCCTATTCTGTAGAACATATGCGTAGTGTCCATAATCGTATTCTTGATATGCAGCATGATCTCAGCAGAGAGCTGTCCACTCGTAATCCATCTTGCAAAAGTCATATAAATAAGATTATCCCGTAATTCACTATCTATTGTTCCTATGTTGTTTAATAACGATTCTATACAGTTTGGCATCACAACACTACATTCTAGAAAAGAGAATTCTTTTTGTCCAAAATTCTTTAGTCTGGATTTCAATAAATATTCTTCATCGTTAAGAGTCATACGTAACCTTCCTTTCAACCTGTAATTTACATAGAAATGGATAATATATTTGCTGTCATCGCAGACAAACATATTATCCATCTCCATTAATTATAAGCTATCCAAATCGGTATAGAAATTTAGGACCAGCTATCCAGATAGGATTTCTGCGCATCGCTCAGTACATCGATATCGATTCCGAGACTTTCCAGTCTGTAGCGTGCTACCTGCTCATCCAGTTCATAAGGTACATTGATAACTCCAGCACCCAGCTGTTCGTAGTTCTCGTTTACGTAACGCAGCCCTACTGCTTGCAGAGCAAATGTCATATCCATAATTTCAGCCGGATGACCGTCTGCTGCTCCCAGATTTACCAGGCGTCCTTCAGCCAGCAGATAAATGCGGCGTCCATCCTGCATTTTGTATTCTTCGATATTTTTGCGGGCTGTACGAATCGATACCGCGCGTGCAGCCAGATCAGGCTTGTTCGCTTCTACATCAAAATGGCCTGCATTACATACAATAGCGCCATCTTTCATTACATCGTAATGTTCGCCTACAATCACATCTTTGTTGCCGGTTACAGTGATGAAGAAATCGCCCAACTGCGCCGCTTTGATCATTGGCATTACGTGGAATCCATCCATGTGGGCTTCTACCGCTTTGATCGCATCCACTTCAGTTACGATAACATTGGCACCCAGTCCTTTGGCACGCATAGCTACACCTTTACCACACCAGCCATAACCGACTACAACAACAGTTGTGCCTGCGATCATCAAGTTAGTCGTACGGATAATACCATCAAATACCGACTGACCCGTACCATAACGGTTATCGAACAGATGCTTGCAGTACGCGTCATTAACAGCGACCATCGGCAGCTGCAGCGTACCTTCTTTTTGCAGGGCTTTGAGACGGATAATGCCGGTTGTTGTTTCTTCTGCACCACCACGAATACCTTCCAATAGATCCGGACGTTCGCCGTGCATCAGGGTAATCAGGTCTCCGCCATCATCGATAATCAGATCGGGACGAGTCTCCAGAGCATGCAGGACCAGACTCTTGTACTCGGCAGGTTCAGGATTATACTTTGCAAAAACAGTGATTCCATCTTCGACTAGCGCTGCACATACATCATCCTGTGTAGACAATGGATTACTGCCGGTAATCGTCACTTCTGCTCCGCCTGCCTGTACCACTTTGGCCAGGTAAGCCGTTTTGGCTTCCAGATGCAGACATATCGTTACTTTCAGTCCCTTGAAAGGCAGATCACGTTCAAATTCTTCACGAATCCGGTTCAAGACCGGCATATGGGAAGATACCCACTCAATTTTACGGTGGCCTTCCGGAGCAAGCGCCATATCGGCAACAATGCTGTTTTGAAGGGATGGTAATGTCATATTCATTTCTCCTCTGCATATAGATAATTCCAGCTCATTATTATAACCCACTGATAGTTCCATTTAAAGGCATACCTATCCAAGAAGCAATCTTTATTTGCTGCAGCCTGTCGGCTCGCTTTGCATTCTGCTGATCAAGTATATGCTTTTTCAATATGGCTGCTCATATAAAAATAGAGCACCTCCCGTGAGAGTGCTCCATTTTTCTTGTTCAATGATATATGGATAATGAAGATTCATAAGAGTAAACAAACCGCTTTTTACAGCTAGTAATCCACTCTAATACATTCTGCTCTTACATATAAATTAATCGATGTCCGCCATCCAGATCCGGTTCAATACCGAGTAGCTGATCGAGCCACTGCTCACCATAACGACCAAAATAATAATAGCTGTTGATTGTCCGCTCCTGCGGCTTGCCAAATGGATAGAGAGAGTGAGCAATACGATCCAATCTGCGCAAACCTACTTCATGCTGCTTCGCTACGGCATTGCTACTCTTGCGATGCAGATATTCGATTTGTGCTTCGATCTTGTGCTGATTGGTCGCGGCAATATGAGGCAATGAAGGATCAACCTCGCCCAAAGACTCAATAAAAGGCATATACATCTGATCAAACTGGCGTCTAAGTTCTGCAAAACGCTCATCCAGATGATAATCTTCTTGTTCGGACAACCATTGTGCTCTAACTTCATCAAACCGCTGACGTACATCATCAAAAGAAAGACCAAACTGTTTCATCAGCATCTGGATTTTCTCTTCTACCATGGTAAATGACATTCGCGGCAAAATCGGCGGCATCTGCAAATTAAGTACTTCAAATGCCTGATGGGTAAGTGCCCAGTACGCAATTTCCCCCGTACCCAGAATCGTACTCAGTACCGGGAATAGAGATTCCTGCATTAACGGACGGGTCAGTACATTATTACTGAATCGCTCCGGATGCTGTTCCAAAATATCCAGAAGTTCATCCGGTGTAAACGTCACAAGACCTTTACGATCCGTGAACATACCGTCACGCTTGAACAGCAAAATTCGTTCATTTGTATAAATCTCATCACTATGAATATAGAAAAGATTGGCACTGTCCTCTGCTACTGTCGCTTGTTCTTCATAACCAAACGTGCGAACTTTCTCTGCTGCAGCCAGATAAGCCTGAGTAAGCTCATCATTTTGCTGAATCATTTGACGGAATACGGGTACTTCAAGACGACGCAACTGAGCATCATCCGAATCCAGCAGTACCACACCAAAGCGGCCGAATAAACGTCCCAGCTGCTTGGCAAAGGCATGACTCAGATTATCTGACTGCTCCATACACTGATGCAGTTCCTGAATCCATTCGCTTTTGTGCTCGCTGTCCGGCAGCAGGCTCTCAAATTGCTTCAGAACCCCTTCTGTATGACTGCGATCAATAGCGGTACGACTAACCGGTGAATGGCCACCACGCTCATGATCCATACGGATTTTAACTGCCTGTCCATCACGATCCGGCAGGTACGTATGGTTTACTTCATCCCAGTCATGATCTTCTCCAGCAATCCAGAATACCGGAACAACCGGACGGTTCAACCTGGCTGCCGCTTCACGAGCACCAAGAATCAGAGTAACTACTTTATAAATCACCAGCAGTGGACCTGTAAATAATCCACTTTGCTGACCGCCCACCATCGTTAGCGTCTCTTCCTGCCGTAGCAGTTGCAGTGACTTTTGCACTTCTTCATGATTATTGTGTACAAGGTTATACGGCTCCAGACAATCTACTAACGCTCCACGATCCATCCGGGAGTGCTTACTCTGATCCAGCCACGCTGCCCGCTGAGCCCACGTCTGCGGATCAGTAACCTTCATATTATACAAGCTGCTTACCGATGCAAAATCATTGATATACCGCTCTGCCAGCGGCTGATTCGCAGGTAGCCTCTCCGGGACTACATTCATGGGGTAAGGTCCTCCTCATCGTTGTTACTTATTGTAACTTCTATACCTTATATGATTGTAACGAAAGTATAGCCGTTTAGTCAAAGAAATCAGCATACTTTTTTACTTTTTGAAATAAAGAAAAAAACCGCCATATATTATGACGGTTTTTATATAGTGCAGAAGCTGATTTAAGCCAGCGATTGAGCTACCCAGTGCCCAGGAGATACTTCCATCAACTCGGAATTTTCCAAATTGAAAGGATCTTTTGGTGCGCCAGGATTAGCAGACTCTACAGGAACCTGCTGCTCATCCGGAAGCAGAATTCTGCGTTTGTTCACTTCAACATCCGGGTCAGGGATCGGAATCGCAGATAGCAGTGTTTTGGTGTAAGGATGCAGCGGATTCGCATACAATTCTTCACTTTCCGCCAGTTCTACAATTTTACCCATATACATAACTGCTACACGGTCACTAATGTGCTTAACCATGGACAGGTCATGGGCAATAAACAGATAAGTCAGACCCAGACGCTGCTGCAGTTCTTCCAGCAATTTAACAACCTGTGCCTGAATCGATACGTCCAGTGCGGACAGCGGCTCATCACAGATAATGAATTTTGGATTAACTGCCAGAGCGCGGGCAATCCCGATTCTCTGTCTTTGACCACCGGAGAATTCATGTGGATAACGGGTAGCATGACTTGCGTTCAGTCCAACCATATCCAGCAGTTCTTCTACGCGTCTTTTACGTTCTGCACGGCTTCCCGCCAGACCGTGGATATCCAGCGATTCGCCGATAATATCCATAACATTAAAACGAGGGTTCAAAGATGCATAGGGATCCTGGAAGATCATCTGCATATCTTTACGCATCGCTTTCATTTTACGTGGAGACAGGCTGAAAATATCCGTTCCGTTAAATTTAACGCTTCCTCCTGTTGGCTCATATAAACGAAGCATAGTACGACCTGTTGTCGACTTACCACAACCGGACTCACCAACCACTCCCAGTGTTTCGCCTTCATAGATTTTGAAGCTGATATCATTTACGGCTTTGAGAACGTTACCTTTGCCCAGGTTGAAGTGCTGACGAAGATTCGACACTTCTACCAATGGACGAGTAGGATCAAGACCTGCAATAGCAGATACCATCTTAGGTTTTTTCGGCTCATCCAGACGAGGCAATGCATTCAGCAGACGCTTGGTATACGGATGCTGTGGATTTTTGAAAATTTCGGATGTTGTACCTGTTTCTACAACATCGCCTTCTTTCATAACTACCACACGGTCACACATGCCGGCTACAACACCCAGATCATGCGTGATCAGGATAATCGATGTACCCAATTTTTGCTGCATATCTTTCATCAGATCCAGAATCTGGGCCTGAATCGTAACATCCAGTGCAGTAGTAGGCTCATCCGCAATCAGCAGGGATGGACGACATGCCAGAGCGATAGCGATCATCGCACGCTGACGCATACCACCCGAGAACTGGTGAGGATAATGGTTAAAACGAACTTCCGGGTTTTTGATACCAACCAGTTTGAGCATTTCCAGTGCCGATGCTTTGGCTTCTGTAGAAGACATTTTCTGGTGCTTGCGCAATACTTCCGTAATCTGTTTGCCGACTTTGATGGTCGGGTTCAGGGAAGTCATCGGATCCTGGAAGATCATACCGATATCTTTACCACGGATTGTTTCCATTTGTTTATCGGTTTTATGAAGCAGGCTCTCGCCCAGGAAAGTGATTTCTCCACTTTTAATCTTAGAAGGCGGAGAAGGAATCAGACGCATAATCGTTTGAGCTGTTACACTCTTACCACTACCGGATTCCCCAACAATACCCAGCGTCTCTCCTTTGCCAATTTCAAAATTGACATCTTTTACGGCATTAAATTCGCCTGCACGAGTACTGAAAGACACGCTCAAATTCTTGACTGTTAAGATTTTCTCCACTTAGCCCACCTCCTATAGATTTTATTTTCTCAGTTTCGGATCCAGTGCGTCTCTCAGACCATCACCCAGCAGGTTAAATGCCAGCATGGTAAGACAGATCAGACCTGCAGGGAACCACATACGCCAAGGATACAGATTCCATCCCTGAAGTGCATCATTGATCATGGAACCCAGAGAAGATACAGGAGCCTGTACACCAAGGCCCAGGAAACTCAGGAAAGCTTCCGAGAAGATCGCACTTGGTACCGATAATGTTACCGTTACAATAATCGGTCCCAATGCGTTTGGCAACAGGTGTTTGAACAATTGACGACTGCCACTTGCACCCATGGAACGTGCTGCCAGAATAAAGTCACGGTTTTTCAGCTGCATAATTTCACCACGTACAATCCAGGACATGGTTACCCAGCCGGTAACAGCCAATGCAAAGATAATTGTTGGCAATCCAGGCTCCATAACAACGAGCAGCAGGATTACGATCAACAGATACGGAATGGAGTACAAAATTTCGGAAATTTTGTTCATTACTTCATCCACGCGACCACCTTTGTAACCCATAACAGCACCATAAATAATACCGATAACAAGGTCAATCAGCGCTGCAGAGAAACCTACGATCAGGGAAATGCGAGCTCCCATCCATGTCCGAACCCACATGTCACGGCCCAAGTTATCCGTTCCAAACCAGTGTTCAGCTGAAGGAGCTTTATTGGTATTCATCAGATCATTACTGTAATAGTTGTAAGGCAACATATAAGGACCAATAATGGCCATTAAAATAATAATAACAAGTATAACCAGGCTAATCATAGCAACCGGGTTACGGGATAAACGGTACATGGCATCCTGCCACAACGATACACTTTTCTGCTGAATAGTCGGATCGCTCGCCGTATCAGCAGTTGCCTTATTCGGATTTGGGTTTCCAGTAGCTGCCAACGGTTAAGCCCCCTTTCTTCCAGACAATTTGATGCGCGGATCAATCAGCACATACAAAATATCTGTTATAAAACGTGCAAGCATCAAAATAACACCATAGAAAATGGTAACGCCCATAATCATTGTGTAATCACGGTTGGTAATACTTTCGACGAATACCTTACCAATACCGCCAATACCAAAGATCTGCTCGATAACGACAGAACCGGTAATAACGTTTGCAGTCATCGGTCCAACATAAGTAACAACAGGCAAGATACCATTACGCACCACGTGCCGTGTCATGATAGTAAAGCCGTTCAGGCCTTTGGCTTTAGCCGTTTTGATGTATTCGGAGTTCAGAACTTCCAGCATGCTGGATCGTGTCAGACGAGCGATAAATGCTATCGGTTGTACAGCCAGAGCCGCTACCGGAAGCACAAAGTCACTAGGTTTGCTGAAGCCCATGACGTTAAACCAACCCAGCTTGAGTGCAAATAAATACTGAATCAAGGTTGCAAGCACAAAGCTCGGTACTGCGATCCCTATAATTGCCAAAGTCATGGCTACATGGTCGATCAGCTTCCGATGGTACAAAGCCGCAATCAAACCAAGCACAATTCCGACAATAATAGAAATGATAATAGCAAAAATACCAATCTGCAAAGAAGGCTTAAAGGTTTGAGCAATTCGTCCGGTTACATCCTGGTTTTGATATTTCATCGAAATACCAAGATCCCCTTGAACAACATTGCCCAGATAACGTACATACTGCACAGGAATGGGTTGATCCAATCCATATTGAGCCATCAGACGTGCTTTGATCTGAGGCTGCACTGCTCTTTCTGACATGAAAGGATCACCTGGAATAACTTTCATCAGGAAAAATGTCAGTGATACCAGAATAAATAGAGACACTAGCATAAAAAGAAACTTGCCGGCAATATACCTAACCATTCTTCTGGAACCCTCCTTTGTGTAATGTTTATGCGCATTGTTCAACCATACTATTTCTTTGATTCTTTAAGTAAGAAAGAAACTTGCAATTCATATTATTTAATAAAAACAAGTAAAAACTTGCAATATTCAAAGTTAGAAAAAGCAATATATGGTAAAACGTCAAACACACATAAAAGCGGGATATATATGGTTGGAAAAGCTCCACATATATCCCGCAGCAATCATCTAACTGCCAAATTAATTATTGAATTATTCGAAATATGCTTTGGAGAAGTCAATTGCTCCACTGAAATCAACAACGATTCCTTTAAGATTAGGTTTTACAAGAGAAATGCTAGTGTAGTAGTAGATAGGCATAACAGTCATGTCATCTTCAATCAGCATTTTCTCTGCTTTGGACATATCATCCATGCGTTTTGCAGCATCCTGAGTAGCTTTTGCATCAGCAATCAGTTTGTCATATGCAGGATTTGCATAGCCAGCGTTATTGTTACCGCCGCCAGTTACCCACATATCCATGAATGTCATTGGATCATTGTAGTCAGCTGTCCAACCGGCACGAGCAACTTGGAAGTTACCACTTTGACGGTTATTCAGGAATACACTCCACTCTTGGTTTTCAGTTTTCACGTCTACACCAAGGTTGCTCTTCCACATATCAGCAATCGCCAGAGCGATTTTTTGATGCGCTTCACTGGAGTTGTAGATCAGTGTGATTGGAGGCAAAGTTGTGTAACCTTCCTCTTTCATACCTTCTGCCAGCAATGTTTTTGCTTGTGCTGCATCTTCTTTGAAATAGCTGTCTTTGTGCTCAGTACGATATTCGTCTGTTTGGCCTTTGATACCCGGAGGTACGAAACCAAATGCTGGAATTTGTCCACCCAGTGTTACATTGTCAACGATCGCTTGGCGATTGATAGACATTGCAAACGCTTTACGGATTTTTGCATTATTGAAAGGTTTTTCTTTGTTATTGAATTCATAGTAGTATGTGCTTGCAATACCTTTTGCCTGGAATTGATCCGGGAATTGTTGTTTTGCAGCAGGGATCTGGTCGGTTGGAATCTCACCAGTTGGTGCACCAGCATAATCAAGCTGGCCACTTTGATAACTGGAATACTCGGTTGCACCGGAGTTAACCAGGGAAGCCGTAATTGTATTCAGTTTGATGTTATCTTTGTCCCAATACTTGTCGTTTTTAGTCCAAGCCAGTTGTTGGCCTGTTGTCCAAGTTGTCAAAGTGAACGGTCCGTTAGTAACCATGGTGTCTGCTTTTGCAGCCCATTTGTCATTAGCTTCAACGTTCTTTTTGTTAACCGGATAGTATGTGTAGAAAGAAGTCAGACCGAGCCAGTAAGGTGCAGGGTTCTCAAGAGTAACCTCGAGTGTCTTCTCGTCAACAACTTTCACGCCAACCTGGGAGAAATCTTTGATTTTACCAGTGTTGAACGCTTCGCCATTTTTCAGGTAGTAAAGCTGGTAAGCATATTCAGATGCTGGAGCAGTGTCCGGGCTCAGAACGTGTTCCCATGCATAAGCGAAATCTTCCGCTGTTACAGGTTCACCGTTGTTCCAAGTTGCATTATCACGAAGGTGGAAAGTATATTTCAGACCATCTTCGGAAACATCCCATTTTTCAGCAACGCCTGGAGCCGGGTTGCCATCTGCGCCCATACGGGTGAGACCTTCGTACATCAGCTTCAGAGCCGTATTTGTCTGGCTGTCTTTTGCTTGAGCCGGATCAAAAGTAGGAGGTTCTGCACTCATGTTGATGCGTAAATCCTGTGATGCAGTGCCTTCTCCTGCTTGTCCACTTGTACCTGTACCACTCTCAGAACCGCTGCCGCAAGCTGCGAGCAAGGTGCTAAAAGCTAGTACGAGGGTCATAAGTACTAACCAACTTTTCTTTTTCATCTAGCAGTTTCCCCCTAAAAAATGTGGTTGTGGTATATGTTTATTGATTATACAACCAGTGGTCAAAAAAATCTATATTTTAATCTTAAAAAAAGCGTTTTTTTTCGGTTTTTTCAACATATTCGTCACATTGCAGTGTATATTAGGCTTCATCTCACGGAGGAATACCTAACATCAAGCAAAAATATTCCAATTTTCGACACGATTACCGTGTCAAGTATTGCAAAATAGCGATTAAAAGCAGCACGATGTAACCTAAGCTCAAAAATAAAAAAGATAAACGCCATACTGCACGGAAAAGACGCTGAAAATCCACTTTCCCTTTGAGACGGTTTTGCGCACTTCCGATAACTCCAATAGCCAGCAGCAGTATCAGCAAAAATATGTAAAATCCCATTTGACTGTTAAATATGATATTAAATAACGCCGCTACCGAAATATAAAGAAATGGAGTCGTCACGTCCATCGCATTTCCGGCCGCTTTCTTTTTCGGCTCTTTCTTAAACCGGCTGATCAGATATACAGCCAGGAAAGGGATAAAAGGAACGAGACTTAAAAAAATCGCTCCATTCAGCAGCCACCCGAAAAATCCTCCCATTAATCTGCCTCCTTTATGGTCATTGCCTCAATCAGATGACATACCCATTCATGTCCAGGGGCTATTGTCTGATGACGCCGGGCAATCTCTGCAATACTGCCATTAATCCACCGTATCTCGGTTCTTCTACCCTGCTGTACATCAGCCAGCATAGAGGAGGTATTGGATGCAGTTGATCGACATACCTGTAAGATATCATTCCAAAGTGATTCTGACCATTCTATATCTGCTTTGTCATATACATGAATCGCTTCTTCATAAAGCTGTCTCATCACAGTTATGCGCTCCGCACTGGCTAAAAGCTCTCCATTAGGTATGCGCCACAAAGCGGTGAGTGGGTTAATTACAGCATTGATAATCAGCTTCCGGTATATTGCCATCTCGATATTATTCGACAAAGAGGCACTAAGTCCTGCTTTAGTCCATAAATTTAATAACAAAATGATAGCGTCCGAATGCCCATTAGCTGCAACCTCCGATTCATCCCCCCTGTCTACAGTACCGTGAGGTTGCGTTAGTTGTCCAAGTATGGTCTCTCCATACCCTGAATGTATCACCTTATTGGGAGCTGATTTCTTGGCGCCTTCTGTAGTAATGCCTGCATAAACCTGCCACTTGTTATCCCCCATATGATCTGTTCGTATACCATTTTGTAAATAGATAATACAGGTCCGTTCCGATACCCGCTCTGCCAGCTGCTCTATCAATTCAGGAGTCATATGGGTTTGTTTCACCGTAACCAGAATGACATCTGCCGATCGCCAGTCTCCTGTATGATAAATATGAGATACAGGATAGACATTCCCTGATGCCGGGATAGACAAACTTGATAAATCCGCTACCGCATCTGCAGATGGATAATAGTGAATGCCCTCTTGCCGGATTAGTGAAGCTTGTGCTTCTGTACGTGTCCACAGATTTAGCTGAATATCTTTTTGTATCTGGGCCATTTTACTATAAAAGAGCAGCCCCAAAGATCCTGCTCCAAAAATATCAATAATCATGTGATTCCCTCCGAACATGGTATGCGATAAAATAAGAATATATGAGTTGTGAATAACCCCTATCCTCTATGCTGCTTTCCTATATTGTAGATGATTTATGCAACATACAGCCATATATCTACATAGGCATAACCCGAATATAGCTTTTGGATCGTGACCTACTCATTCATATTTCTAATCCAAAGACAGCTTCTTCATTATTTATAATGAATTTATTTGCAGTAACAACATTAATTATACAGGGAGGAAACGATAGATGAAACCTGTTTACACGGCATGCGTCGTTTGCTTCTCTCTTTTGGCAGCTATGTTTGTACCTTTTTCATTCATTAATGCAGCGGCGCCTTCCCTAGAATCTGCAGAGCAACTCGATCCGCAGACTCGTCAGCTGTTGGAAGACAGTTTATCGGTAACTGAACTTGATCATGAAATTACACGAATTCGTCAGGAAGAAAATACCGCCCGTACCCGGTATCAACAACTGGAACAGCAAGCTCTGACCAGTGAGCAGCAGTTGAATGATGCCAAAGTACAATCCGATAAAATACTGATTGCCTATTATACCGGAGAGCGGGAGCAATTACGCAATGCTTTCTGGGCGGCTGGTAGTATATCGGGAGTCATTGCATTTTACGAATACTATAAAATGATTCTGGATCATGACCAGCAAATTATGACAGATTATCGAACCAGATATGAGCAGATACAGTCTATACGAAGCGATTTGCTGCGTACTTCCACGGAGTTACGTACGATCGGCAGTCGTTTGACCGAACAGAGACAACATGTATCTTCTCTGCAAACCCGAATTCACAGCGGTCTTGCTTCCAGCTCGGAGCCGGATACTGCGAGACAACTGATCAATGAAATGAATGCCTACTGGGAGAATATTGGATTGTATGAAGTGAAGAATTATTTTCAGGCATTGGCTCAATCCATGCAGCAATTTCCCGCGTTTCTTGAATCGCAGCCGGGAGCTATTCGTACAAATGGTCGGCAGTATACGATTGTTATCGAGCAGCAGCAGTTGAATGATTTTCTGCATCAGACTGCCGGGTTGCCAGATAGCCTGCAATTCAATTTTGAACAGGATCGACTAGTTGTTCATGGACAAGAGGGGCAACTGGCCTTGGAGATCATTGGTCATTATGAGATTGAAAATGCTCCGCAAAATACAATGCGTTTCCGGGTAGATCAGCTGATATTCAACGGATTTCGTCTACCGGATACAACCTGCCAAATGCTAGAGAATGAGTTCGACCTGGGATTCTATCCTGAACAGATCATTCCTTATCTCAAAGCGACTTCGGTCGGGATTGTCCCTCAATCGATGACCGTACAGCTGGAGTTGTCACTCAAGTAAACAAGCAACAAGAGTTAAAATAATCGCCTCTATACAGAAAAGTATGGAGGCTCACTACTCCAGAATGAATAAGCATATTAAAAAGCGTCCTCTCCCTGATTGGAGAAGACGCTTTTTGTTCATTTATATTACAGCAGATCCGCAGCCAACTGAGCGAGTTTGGAACGCTCTCCTTTTTCCAGAGTAATATGACCGCTGATTCCTTCCTGTTTAAAATGCTCTACCACATGAGTCAGACCATTACTGATCGAATCGAGATACGGATGATCGATCTGATCCGGATCGCCGACCAGTACAATTTTGCTGCCTTCACCGACACGGGATACAATTGTCTTCACTTCATGACGAGATAGATTCTGAGCTTCATCAATAATAATGAATTGTCCTGGAATCGACCGTCCACGGATATAGGTAAGTGCCTCTACCTGAATGCTGCCCAGTCCCATTAGAATCTTATCGATATCTCCCGCTTTTTTGGTATCAAACAAGAACTCCAGGTTATCGTAGATAGGCTGCATCCAAGGGCGAAGCTTTTCATCTTTTTCTCCCGGTAGATAACCAATGTCTTTCCCCATGGGTACAACCGGACGGGCAATCAGCAGCTTTTTGTATTTTTGCTCATCTTCTACTTTGGATAATGAGGCCGCGAGTGCCAGCAACGTTTTGCCTGTACCGGCTTTTCCTGTAATGGTAACCAGTGGAATATCATCATTGAGTAACAACTCCAGAGCCATCCGCTGCTGGGCATTACGTGCAGCTATTCCCCATATCGGCTCATTGCTCAGGAAAAGTGGCTCCAGCTTGCTGCCATCATGACTGACTTTGAGCAGTGCGGACTTGCCGCTGCCCATTTCGTCTTTTAGAATTACAAATTCGTTGGGGTACAGCGTATAATTCAGGTTCAAGGCATTCACGGATAAATAACGGTTATTGTAGAAATCATCGATAGTCGCGGGATGAACTTGAAGTGTCGTATAGCCTGTATAAATCTCATTGGGTTCGGCTGCGCGATCGGATAAGTAATCTTCTGTCAGCAGTCCGAGTACATCGGCTTTGACACGAACAAGTACATCTTTACTCACCAGAATGACCTGACGAGGTTCGGCTTTCTCGCGTTCTTCCAAATCATAATTCAAAGCAACAGCCAGAATACGGTTATCATTGGTGATCTCGCCAAACATCTCATGCACTTTGGCAAAGCTGCGATGGTTTAATTCAACCCGCAGTGTACCTCCATTTTCCAGCTGAACGCCATCATGAAGATGTCCTATTTCACGAAGCGCATCCAGCGAACGGGAGACGCCTCGGGCATTTCGCCCGATTTCATCCGCATTGCGTTTTTTTGAATCGATTTCTTCCAATACCACTGCGGGAATAATTACATCATTTTCTTCAAAAGCGAAAATGGCATTCGGATCGTGAAGAAGCACATTGGTATCCAATACAAAAATCTTTTTCATGGAGATTCCCCCCTGGGTACGAATTGTTTGTGATCTCTGATGCCTCCAGCTTATGCTTCCCGCTTCCTGAACCGCCAAGCCTCACCCTCCACTTGATATAAAACAAAAAAGCCCGGGTTATACAGCACCCAGACTTGTCCTATCATTATAATATAATTTGAAAAAATCACAGCAAGCCGCACCTTTGGCATACAGCTGAATAAGAGTTGGATTTGGCACATGTGAAATAATTCCATCACATGATAGTGTATTACACATACATTGCGGCATCCCAAAACCTCCAATCCCTGCTTCAGCGAATAGTAAGGTGCACGGATATTATAGCATAGATATTGCCCTTTTCAAATGTGAGATAGTAGGTGTTTTGGTTACTATAATAATTCATTTTCTAGGAATAAATAGACATTTTACAACAAAAAAAGAACAGGTTTCTGCCTAAGCAGAAACCTGTTCTTTTCTTTCCGATCTATTAACAATACATACGGAGTTTATGATATTCCACTTTTATTTTGCAGTTGCTGACTGACCTGTACTTTCTGTGGAAGTACCTGTACCGTCAAATTGATCCGAATGTGTTGCTGTTCCGTTTAGTTCATCCTGAAGTGCCTGCTTGGCGTTAGCCAGCTCGGTTTCATTGATGTATACATACGGGCTCTTCCAATCTCCTGTAACCGGCATATACTTGATATTCGCTTTTGGAATATCCCAGTAAGTGGTTAACAGATTGGTGAACTGACTGCCTTCAATATCCGTCTCCATATTATCATCGACCGACTGGATAATTGAACTCAGCTTCGCTACACCACTGAACGATTGAACTTTATCCACTACAGAATTCAGTACTTCGTTCTGACGTTTGTTACGATCAAAGTCACTGGATTCCTGTGTGCGTGGGCTACAAGAACTGCTGGAATGACGATAACGTACATATCCAAGAGCTTGTTCCCCATTCAGATGCTGCGGCCCTTTTTTGATATTGATATTGGTTCCGTCTGCACGGTCAATATAACACATATTCATGGCTGCATCGACATCCACACCACCTACAGCATCTACAACATCACTGAAGCCCTGGAAATTAATAACTGTCGTATAATCGACATCCACTCCCAGATATTTCCCCAGCATGGTCTGCATTTCCTGCATGGCGTTATCCGTGCCTTTTTTCTTATCTTCCGCATAGAATTTAGGATAATACGCATTCAGCTTGTTGGGAATATATCCATCCAGCTGGAAGTACGTATCCCGCGGCAGTGATACGATTGTGGCAGACTTGGTCTCCGGATTCAGCGTAGCTACCATAACTACGTCGGTAAGACGTGTACCGGTCTCTTTGCGATAATCCGTACCGAGCAGAGCCATCGTAATCGGCTTTTCTTTGGCAGATTTCTCAGGAACTCTGGTATCTACAATACCTGGAGTCTGACCTGTACCACCTTTACCTTCGAACATTCCCTGCAGCTGATAATAAAGAATACCAGCGTACGCCATAACACCTACAATTGCCAGCAGAATCACGATTAGCAGAATCTGCATAAACCGTTTAAAGCCGCTAACTTTTTTCTTTTGTTTTTTATTGGACTTGGGATTGCCGGCTTTTTGCGATTTGGCCTTGCCCCCCGCACGCGGCGGAAGTCCTCCTGTAGTCGTACTCATTGCTCTCAACACCTGTTCCATCGTTATTAGATAATGTAGTGAAGGTGGCTGCTCCATCCTATGCTGATCACCAGCATACTCAGGATTCAGCCACCTACTATAATGAAGAATTCAGATTATAATTGCAACTTCACGACCGGAATTAGCTGTTTTGTGCTGCTTTGCGGTGTTTCTCAGCACGTTCGCGCTCACTCTTGTTCAAGATCTTTTTGCGAAGGCGAATGGCTTTCGGCGTGATTTCACAATACTCATCATCGTTCAGGTATTCCAGAGCTTGCTCCAGAGAGAACAGACGCGGAGTTTTCATTTTAACGGTGTCATCTTTGGTAGCAGAACGAACGTTAGTCAGCTGCTTTTCTTTACAAATGTTAACGACGATATCGTTATCACGAGTATGTTCACCAACGATCATACCTTCATAGATTTCAGCACCCGGTTCAACGAACAGTGTACCGCGATCTTCAACAGACAGAATACCGTACAGTGTGGAAGAACCATTCTCACTGGATACGAGTACGCCCTGGTGACGTCCGCCAACCTGTCCTGCTACCAGCGGTCCGTAGCTATCGAACGCATGGTTCATAATACCGTAACCACGAGTCAGTGTCAGGAAGTACGTACGATATCCGATCAGACCACGTGCAGGAATCAGGAATTCCAGACGAACCTGTCCGCTGCCATTGTTAACCATGTTAACCATCTCAGCTTTGCGGCTTCCAAGACTTTCCATAACTGCGCCCATGCTTTCTTCAGGCACATCGATCATCAGACGCTCGATTGGCTCCATGCGAGTACCGTCGATTTCACGAACGATAACTTCAGGCTTGGACACCTGCAGCTCATAACCTTCACGACGCATGTTCTCAATCAGGATACCCAGGTGAAGCTCACCACGTCCGGATACGACATAAGCATCTGGACTTTCTGTTTCGTCTACACGCAGACTCACATCAGTCTCCAGCTCTTTGAACAGACGGTCACGCAGACGACGCGATGTTACCCATTTACCTTCACGACCTGCAAATGGACTGTTGTTCACGAGGAACGTCATTTGCAGTGTAGGCTCATCGATTTTCAGAACTGGCAGTGCTTCCGGATTCTGTGGATCAGCAATTGTCTCACCGATGTTGATATCCTTGATACCAGCCAGTGCGATGATGTCACCTGCACCTGCTTCTTCAACTTCGACACGTTTCAGACCCTGGAATCCAAACAGCTTCTCGACACGTGCTGTTTTCTTCTGTCCTTCGCGGGTAATAACCGTTACGGATTGACCTTGACGGATAATACCACGGTTAACGCGACCAACAGCGATACGACCCAGATATTCGTTGTAGTCCATCAGTGTAACGAGGAACTGCAGCGGCTGTTCTGTATCTTCGGTTGGAGCAGGGATTTTGCTTACTACAGTTTCGTAGATTGCTTGCATGTTATCGTCCTGTTTGGCAGGATCATCTTCCATGCTGGAAGTACCGTTCAATGCAGAAGCATAAACAACCGGGAAGTCCAGCTGATCATCGTTAGCACCCAGCTCGATAAACAGTTCCAGTACTTCGTCAATAACTTCAGCAGGACGAGCTGCCGGACGGTCGATTTTGTTCACGACAACGATAGGTGTCAGGTTGTGCTCCAGTGCTTTGCGCAGTACGAATTTCGTTTGCGGCATGCAACCTTCATAAGCATCAACAACCAGCAGTACACCATCAACCATTTTCATAATACGTTCTACTTCACCACCGAAATCGGCGTGACCCGGAGTATCCACGATATTAATAAGATAATCTTTATAGGTAATAGCTGTATTTTTAGCCAGAATCGTAATACCGCGTTCGCGCTCCAAATCATTGGAATCCATTGCGCGGTCCTGCAAAGTCTCGTGATCACGGAAAATGCCGGATTGTTGCAACAGTTTGTCCACCAGTGTTGTTTTACCATGGTCAACGTGGGCAATAATGGCGATATTGCGGATATTCTCTCTCAAATGCATAAAATTCTCCAAATCCTCTCCAGAAAATGAGCGTCGGTCAACGAAGCCGACGCTCTACTATTTATTATAAAAAAATTGTAAAAACCGTCATTAGTAAACTGATTCATTATTCATTATACGGCATAACTCATATAAATCAAGCTTAATCATACTTATTACCAGCCTCTTTTGGAATTAGTTCGGCTGAACAGCATCCATATTCCGCCGCCAATCAGCAGCAAAGCGATCAGGTAGAAAGCCGATGCTCCCAGCAGGCTGAAAAAGAGAAAAATGATAGATAATGCACCCAGAACAACCGCAGCAAAACCAACATTACGAGATATGGCAGAAGACGAAACCATATAATATTCATACAGTCCTACAGCAATACCAAGCAGCAGCAGCGGCCACAAGTAGGCCATTAATGACCAGCCCCAGATATTGCAAAAGAAAAACAAAATCCCGTATACGGTCAGTATACCTGCCGGAATCAGTACATACGAAGAAGCACTGCGACTAAAATAAACCAACTGCAGCAGTACACCTGGCAACAAAATAAGCAGCGGCCAGAAAACATGTCCAATAAAAGCAAATACACCCAGCTTGCCAAGCAAAATGACCAGTCCGGCCAGTATAATAAATATTGCGATAACTCCCTGATTACGATTCGTCATATTACGCTTTCCTCCCAGCCGTTTTTATTCCGGTACAGCAGCTGATCCAGTGTTTTTCCATACATTTAGTGTATCCGATCTTCCGCAAAAAGACTACCCGAAAGGAGTCCCTCGCCCACGGTATACCACAGATCCAGCGGTTAGTATTACGGTTATTCTGGTTATTAATACAACATGCCATCTTGATCTGACGATCTGCGAATATTTACGGAATCAGGCATTCCCTATATACCCAATCTGCAGAATCACCTTGATTCATGTGATGAACCTGTCATGGTAACCAGACACATGCTGGTATATTATTATTATCGGCTAATCTGGGCAAACTTAAAGGAGTGGAGACATTTTGGATATTACTCAAGCCAGCTTTTGGCTGGCACTCTTAAACATCATCTTTATCGACCTTATTCTGGCAGGCGATAATGCTATTGTTATCGGTCTGGCTGCACGTAAGCTGCCGCAGCAAACACAGAAAAAAGCTATTCTCTACGGTATGTTTGGAGCGGTTATCATTCGAATTGTAGCAACAATTGCCGTTATCTGGCTGCTGCAGATTCCATGGCTGCTTGTCGTTGGTGGTCTGCTGCTGATTGTAATTGCCTACAAGCTGCTTACCGATAATGAAGATCATAAAGATGTCAAAGCAGGCACTTCTCTCTGGAGTGCAGTCTGGACCATTATCGTAGCCGATGCAGCTATGGGACTGGATAATGTTATCGCCGTCGCGGGTGCTGCCAACCAGCACATCGGTCTCGTGATTATTGGTCTGTGTATCAGCGTGCCTATCGTAGTATGGGGCAGTACGATCTTCATCAAACTGACTAATCGTTTTCCATGGATTATCTATGTGGGTAGTGCAGTACTTGCATATACCGCTTCCCATATGATTACCGAAGAAAATCGTCTGCATGGTGTATTTGAAGCTCACCCGCTGTGGAGATGGATATTCGTTGTTTTCATTATTATCGGTGTACTACTGGCTGGATATTTGAAAAATCGTCAGACTGCCAATCGTACAGCTTCTTAACTACCGTTCCACTATACCGTGCAAAATATCCAACTAATTGTGGTACGAATTCGATTTTTATATGCTTTATAAGCATTTATGAATAGATACAAAAAAAACAGCTGCAAATCCGTTTTCCACGGCCTTATGGGCCGGGATGGGGTTGCAGCTGTTTTGTTATGCTTTTATATATGCAATAGGCGATAAATTACAGCCAGTCTTCTTCTACTGCTTCGGCTAAAAATGAGTCTGTGGATGAACCTGCTTCAATCACCAACAGTTCGGTTTGTTCTACCGCACGCTGAATCATTTCATCTAGTTCCAGGAAAGACTCTACCTTCTCTACAATTCGCAGATTCGGATTGGTCGCTGGCGACTTGGGAACAAATAACGTACAGCAATCCTCATAAGGAAGAATAGATAAATCATAGGTGCCAATCTGCTGGGATACCTGAATGATCTCGTCTTTGCTCTGCATCACAAGAGGACGCAGGATCGGCAGTTCGGTTGCCCGCTCGATCACATTCATGCTGTTCAGTGTCTGACTCGCTACCTGTCCCAGACTTTCTCCGGTAATAATAGCCAATCCTTTTTGCTGCTCGGCCAAGCGGGCTGTAATTCGAAGCATGGCTCTGCGCATCAGGGTAATCATCAGATTATCCTGTCCTGTCGTCGTAAAAGCAGTCTGGATCTCGGTGAACGGTACCACATGCAGCTTGATTTTGCCGCCATATCCGGCGAGTACACGGGTCAGATCAATAACTTTCTGCTTGGCCCGTTCACTGGTAAACGGATAGCTGTGGAAATGGACACATTCAATTTCCAGTCCCCTTTTCATGGACTGCCAGCCTGCGACCGGACTATCAATACCACCCGATAGCATCAGCATCGCCCGACCGTTGCTGCCTCTTGGAAATCCGCCAACAGCAGGAATGATCTGACTGTATACATAGGCTGCATCCTCGCGTACTTCCGCTCGCAGTTCAATATCCGGATTGCGTACATCTACCTTGAGTAGTGGATTGGCACGCAGCACCGGGGAACCAATCAGGTGATTCATCTCCTGGGAAGAATGCGGAAATGGTTTCCATACCCGGCGCGCGGTCACTTTGAAAGTTGTCTCGGCCTGTATATCGTGTTCACGAATCAGTTCCAGTGCAGCTTCGATAATAGAATCCAATTCCGGCTTTGCCTGCTTGACCGGGATAATATCCACAATGCCAAATACATTACGCAGCAGACCAATCAGCAGTTCTGCCGATACTCCCCCTGTCTCTACATACACTCGTCCATATTCACGGTGCACACGTGCCTGTGGATATGGACGCAGGATTTCGCGTACATGCTCGGCAATCACTTTTTCAAAACGACCTCTGTTTTTTCCTTTGAGTGTAATCTCGCCCATTCTGAGAATCAGGCGACTAATATTATGCATCAAACCGGTTTATCTCCTCTCCAATGAACGCAGTGACTGTACTGTCTGTCGAAGCGCTCCTATCAGGTATTCCACATCTTCCAATGTATGCTCGTCTCCCAGACTGATCCGGATACCGCTGCCGGCATGCGTGCGGTCCATACCCATCGCTGCCAGTACACGGCTGGGTACAGATTTGCGCGAGGAGCAGGCAGACTGGGTAGATACCAGGCAACCCTGCTGCTCCAGACTATGCAGTACTACTTCCGACTTCATACCGGGATACGTAAAATGAATAATATGCGGTGCAGCCGATACAACCTCGGTCCATACAAGCCCGGGAATATCGTGGATAGCCTGCTGCACGGCATCCCGAAGTGTGCACAAATGCTCATACTGCCGGGGCTGCTGTTCGATAATCAGGCGCATCGCCTTGGTCATCCCCGCTATGCCGGCAGCATTTTCCGTACCGGAACGGTATCCCTGCTCCTGTCCCCCGCCCGCCAGCAGCGGCAGTAGTTCCAGCCCTTGTTTGACGTAGAGCAAGCCGGTTCCTTTGGGTCCTCTCAGCTTATGGGCAGACAAACTGTACAGGTCAATTCCCCATTCTTTTAGCGACACAGGGATTTTGCCAAAACCTTGCACACCATCGACATGCATAAGCACTCTTGGATAATGGGATTTGATCAAATGGGCAATACGTTCAATCGGCTGTACGGCTCCAGTCTCGTTATTAACATGCATTACGCTGACCAAAAGGGTATCAGGTCTTATAGCGGCAAGTATATCTTCAGGAGATACTGCTCCATCCGGCTGCGGGTTCACATAACTCACTTCGAACCCGAACAGTTCCAGCTGACGAAAAGTCTCGTAAACCGAAGGATGTTCGATCATCGTAGTAACAAAATGTCCCTGCATACGTCCTTTGCGCAATGCGACGCCCTTGATTGCCATATTGTTGCTCTCGGTTGCCCCCGATGTCCATATAATCTCTGCTGGCTGTACATTCAGTAAGCCTGCCGTTACTTCTCTCGCTCGGCGAATCAGTCGCTCCGATTCTTCACCATAACGATGAAGCGAAGATGGATTGCCATAATGCTTGTCCATGATCTCGGACATCGCGCGTACGACCTCGGGATAAGGAGGTGTCGTAGCTGCGTAATCAAAGTATTTCATTGTATCCTACCTCCTGCTTCCTGCTATATAAACGAGCAGCAGACAAGACTAAAAGAGACCAAAATACGGATAACGCTCCGCTTTTTGATCTCTTTCAAAAATAATAGTCGCTGCCATTTCTTCTGAAAGTTACAGTCAGATGCTAAAACCGTCTGCCTGTCATTATATCATACATTCTTAT
Source organism: Paenibacillus dauci (assembly GCF_000971985.1). Classification (GTDB taxonomy): domain Bacteria; phylum Bacillota; class Bacilli; order Paenibacillales; family Paenibacillaceae; genus Saccharibacillus; species Saccharibacillus dauci. Next base: position 1,154,274 of record NZ_LAQQ01000001.1, read on the forward strand.
CCGAAGAGTTGGCTTTATTATAGGGAATATCGAAACTTAAAGAGCATATTTGCTCTGGGCATTTTCAATTTTGCTGATATAGCGCTGTGTTTCTTTTGGCAGTTGGTCGAATTTGGCCATTAGTTCATTGTCATTGGAAATGCCAAGTCTTTGCAGTCGTCCTGGACCTGCATTATAGGCAGCCAGGGCTGTTTTGACATTATTATCGTAATGCTTCAACTGGTAGGAGAGATACTTGGTGCCCCCATCAATATTCTGGGCAGGATCATAGGAATTACTCACACCCAGTCCGGCTGCTGTACCATCCATCAGCTGCATCAGTCCTTTGGCTCCGGCAGAAGAACCTGCACGAGGATTAAAGGAAGACTCTACATCGATTACTGCTTTGATCAGTGATTCGGGAATACCGTATTTGCTGCTCGCTGTACTGATCAGGTCATTGTACGCTGTTGTTTTGCTTCCGCTATCGTCGCCACCGATTCCTTGAAGTGCCGATACATCCCCCCCAGCGGATAGTGATGCCGTGCTGCTGCTTTCGGTCAATCCTGCACGGGCTGTAGCTGTTGCATTCTCCGGGCTTACTTCCGGTAGCTGGTCAAAATTGTACCATGGGTCGGCCGATCCTGTTCCATACGTGCTGCCTGTTACCGAAGAAGGTGTCCCTGTAGATACCAGACTCGCCAGATCTTGCACACTGGCACCCGAACTCTGCGCTTCACTGGATGTGCCAATATTTTGCTGCAGCATCAGCTGAAACAGCTGATCGGTATCATTTGTATTTACAGCAGCAGGGTTTGTGCTGCCTCCGCCTGATGCATTCAGATATCGCAGTTCAAGCATTTGCTTTGCTGTATTTGGATCAATTTGCATATGGTTGGTAGCTCCTGTCTATTTGTAAATGAATGGTGGATTATCCGTCTAAGTATTTCTCTATATTCCCAGTGTACTGCTTTTACACATGTTAGGCATGAGAATGAATGACGATTCTGATCACCCAGGTGGAAAATAGGAACAATCTCCCGTATGGTATTATTCTCTAACGCGCCCATACGCTGTAAGTATATGAAGGTACAAAACCCAGTCGATATGCCAGTTGTCGGGAAGCTTCATTATCCAGACTGCATTCCCATATCGGCTGACGACCGGTGTGTATGCAGTGATCGATAAAAGACTTCGCTACTATTAACGCCAATCCTTTGCCCCGATACGCTGCTGCTGTATAGATATCCAGTTCTGCTGTCCAAGTATTCGCAAAAATCGACGTACATTCGCAAATAACTTCATTTTCATGCCAAATCGCGTAACCTATTCCGTTTTGCAGATAGTTGACAGACGAACCCCAATAGGTCCTATAATACTTTTCGTCAAAAACCGCGCTATTTTGAATAACAGATTCATTTATTTTTTTCAGTTCATACAGCGTAGACCGTTTTCGTTGATCCTCAGACAAGAGATCACAAGAATAATCCATTGCCTGTCTGGTAAGCTGACGAAGTTCACCAGGCAGCCGGGATACCATTTCATTCCATATTGTACTACCCGAAAATAAAGTAAATCTTTCTAGGGTCTCTATACGTCTCTGGCAGCGTTCACTGACCATAGCATAAAAAGATTCTGAAGGATTCCCGCCTCCTGCATAATAAAGACCTATAGACGTCTCCACCCATAATGGCCTATCAATAAAATGAAATGCAGCAGGCATAGCTCGAAGATGATTATTCTGTTGGGGAATGTTATTTAATTTATAGGTTTGTCCATTTGAAGATTGTATATAAATACTGCCTGCTATCGTCCCGTCCATTACGGAGTATACAAAAGCCGGATAGCGCCTCGTATAAGCTGTACCTGCTGTAGATATATTGCTTGCATCCATGTCTATGTAAGCTCCTTTTAATCATAATAGTGAACAAGCAATCGATATGTATATTGGATATGTAAACTTGATTTAAAATAGTACCGTTAATTCTATTATTACAAAAAAATAAGGATGCCTCTTCAGGCACCCTTAGCAGTTAAATTTTCATCGTAATACATAAGCTAGCAGTTTATGCGTGGCGCTGATTCATGCGGCGCTGTGTCAAATAGTCACTTTCATAGTAAGACAGGTCATCACGCAGTTCTTCAAAGGTTCTGGTAATATCCAGAATAATATCTCTGACCGGCTTCACAGGCGTTTGACGGAAACGGATTGCTTCCTGTCCTGTGTAGGCATAACGTCCATCTTCGGAATAGCACTCATTTTTGGGATAGAAAAAGCTGTTTACGCACTGATGATACGTGTTATAAAGAGCTTTTTCAGCAAATTCTGCATCAAAGTTAGCACGACGCAAAACTACGCCCAATTTCTCATAGGATACTTCGGAGAATACCAGCAGGTGACGCAGATCTGCCAGAAACCCTTTGTAAAAAGGTAATGTATCTTCTCCCTGTTCGGCTGCCAATGCCTTTAGAGAATATTCATTCAAAAACCCTTCCAGTTTCTCGATGACCGGTTTCAACTTTTCCCGTGTGCCTTCACTCAACTTATGGACATTTGCAGCTGACATGACTGTAGCTCCCCCTTAATTGGTTCCTTTAAGACTGGGTTAGGTCGTTGTATGATTTAACCCTGATTTAACTTACATCCTACCATAAAACTCATTTCATGTGTTAGTTCCACTTCAGTTTACAAACATCAATTTTTAAGCATTTCCTATCAGGCTCTTATGGTTTCTTTAACCAATAGGTATGTTCATGAAAATCATCTCATCAATGTATCAGCAGATGATTGATTTAATACCATATAGATTACTTTCATTTACCTTAACAATCAAGGTATATGGAAGGTCCATGATATAGATTTCATTGAACATTTCAGATTTTACCTATTTTCCATCATAAAGGCGGTGTATCTTCCTAATATTATCGGAAGATACACCGCCTTTGTACAGCGGATATTGAATTGGTCAGTACAAATGTAATGATGCTGTATTCCATACATGCGAATAAATCCGCCATACATGACCAAATAGCTATCATACTTGTTGAGTAAACGTGGCGTTAGTTGGGAAAGTTTCTCATAAGCCGGGTTCTGTACCAGTTGTGGTTCGATCGGGAACTACCCTCCCACTTTTGGTGACAATCATCTATCTAGGCCAAACATTACTATTTGGCTCCAGCGACCAACCTCGATACACCTCGGGCTAAGGCTGCTTTTCCGAAAAAAAGCTGTATCTCTTTAGGTCTTGCTCCAGATGGGGTTTACCAGGAACAAAGTCACCAGTGTTCCTCGGGGTCTCTTACACCTCGGTTCCATCCTTGCCTGTACTCTTGCGAGCCATCGGCGGTCCATTTCTGTGGCACTATCCTTCAGTTTGCACTGACTGGATGTTATCCAGCACCCTGCCCTACGGAGCCCGGACTTTCCTCCCGCAGCCTTTCGGCTACCGGCGATTGTCTGTTAAACTTTCCGCGAACGCAACACAGCATATTATATAATTTTAAGCTGACGGTGGCAAGAGGCAACTACAAATTTGTTTACCCTAAATTGTTATCTTTACAGCATATACCATAAAGTCTCACTTAAACGAACCGGAATACCTCGGTATCGATCACAGAGGCATGTACAGGTGTCGTATATTTATCTGCCTGCAAACGCGCACTGAGCACACCTGCTACACCTGGCTTCATAATCTTCTCTGTATTATGGCCTGGATCAATAATGGCAATTCCGGCAAGCAGTGCATCGTGAGCCGTATGATAATCGATATCACCGGTCACAATCACATCCGCTCCTTTAAAAAGAGCTCCATTTACATACCGGCTGCCTGATCCGCCGAGTACGGCTGCTTTTTTGATCGTACGCTGCAAGTCACCTACAACGCGTACGGTAGGTACATCAAGGCCTTTTTTGACAGTGTCCACAAATTCACCCAGACTCACCGGCGCATCCAGTTTACCTACGCGTCCGAGACCGTAGGCTTTGCCTGGAAGTGCCAATGGATACAGATCATAGGCTACTTCTTCATATGGATGGGATTTAATCAGCGCTTGAACCGCTTTGTTGCGCAGACTGGTCGGGATAATCGTCTCAAAACGGACTTCGGCAGCATGCTCCAGCTTGCCCTGCTGACCTATATACGGGTTCGTTCCTTCTTCCGGCTGGAATGTGCCTGTACCTTCGGTATTAAAGCTGCAGTGGCTGTAATTGCCGATATGGCCGGCTCCCGCTGCCCATACGGCACTACGTACCGCATCCAGATGCGAAGCAGGTACAAAAGTAACCAGTTTCAAGTAATCATCTGACGACGTCTGCTCAATCGGTACCGTCTGACGAAGGCCCAGCGCTTCAGCCATCCAGTCATTCACTCCACCCTCGGCAATATCCAGATTGGTATGACTGATATAGACCGCAATATCATGCTTGATCAACTTCTCATACAGACGGCCCATCGGCGTACTGGTCTGCAGACTTTTGAGAGGCCGGAAAATAATCGCATGATGCGCGATAATCAGATTGGCGTTCAGCGCAATGGCTTCATCGATTACTTCTTCTGTTACATCCAGGGCCACCAACACGCCTGTAATATCCTTTTGCAGTGTACCCAGCTGAAGACCAATCCGGTCATCGGGTACAGCGATTGATTTGGGAGCAAACTGCTCCATGTACTGGATTACGGTCTGTCCTTTTGCAAGCATAACAGTACCTCCTTCACGAGCTTGATCTGCTGCTGTAGTGCCGCAACTTTTAGCTTGGCTTCATCCGTATCCGAACGACCAACAGATGCAGCTACCTTTTCCAGCTTGTCGATTTCCTGTTTCCATTTATCTACGAATACTGGAGAAGCTTCGTTCAGCAAATAAGGGCCAAATTGCAGCAAACTGAAATCATGCAGTTCTACCTGCAACCCATCCGGATTCGTTAGCAGACGTTCCTGATATAGCTGTACATTACGCTCTGCCGCATCATCCAGACGATCAGCAGTCAGAATCTCATATGTACGGCCATCCTCTTCCAGGATCTGTTCGGAAGACAGGAACCAGCCATGCTCGAGCAGCCAGCGACGTACAAATTCTTCTCCTACATTCGGTTGCAGAATTAAGCGGGATACGCCTTCGAGCTTGTCCAGCCCTTCAGACAAAATAGTTACGATTAGTGCCCCGCCCATACCGGCAATCGTAATTACATCCACTTCTCCAGGAGTCAGTACAGCCAGACCATTACCAAGTCTCGGCTCAATCACCTGACCGAGTCCTGCTTCGTTCACCTGACGCTGAGCCGCATCCAGCGGTCCCTGGTTGACTTCACCAGCTATCGCTTTGATTACACGGCCTTCACGTACGGCAAATACCGGCAGAAGAGCATGGTCGGACCCAATATCCGCCAACCGGCTCCCTGCTGGAATTTGCTCCGCAATTCTTGTTAATCTTGTTGATAATTTCATGCAGCCACCCACACTATCCATTTTTTTCGAAGTATAAATAAAAGAATGCAAGCCAGTGCAATCTTGGTCACACACAGCACTGCAAAAATATCCGGAACCTGCCCGCGAAGCAGTACTTCATCTACTTCCGGCATAAACCAAATGGCAATTCCGCTTGTAAAATAGACGGCGGCCAGCTTTTTGCCACGATGATGAACCAGCCAGCTAAACCATACCAATAGCAGGCTGAGCGGAAGCCACAGACCCTGCAATACGATCCACGAAGCGTCTGGATTCATACGCGCAAAAAATCCTGCATACAGCAGTACAAACGCACCAAACCCGATATACAGCAGCACCGGACTGGAAATCACATATCCCATTATACACCAGATTAACGCACATCCAATGACAAGTACAGTAATCCACAGCGACGGGTCCAATCCATGCTGGCGAATAATTAATATGCCCATCCCCAGCATCAACATACTCCCTACTGCCAACAGAAATGATGATGCGATCGGATTACGCTTGCGCCAGCGGATTCCGCCTGTATAACAAAGCGCTGTAAACACCGGCACACATACCAGCTGTACCAAAAAGGGAAACGTTGTAAAGTACAGTAGGACGAGACAAATAAAACAAAGCATCAGAAACGTAAAAATCCATGTTCGTATATTGCCCTGCTTGAAAGACTGCATAGATAATACCTTTTTGTCACTACGCTCCTGATTTACATCATACAGATTCATCAGAAAATCGCAATAATGCGCTGGCAGCAACCGATTCTCCCGCCAGTATTCAATCTCATCAAGAATAACTCCCCTTTTATCCTGATTCACCATACTCCCCCACTTCTATTATCATTCGGGTTAACTGACATACTATTTGTCAGAGCTCACACCGGATTACAAACCATATAATTATATATCGTTGAAAGAGGAGTAAATGTAAAGAATTTGCAAAATATAAAGTGGATTCAACTTAAATAAACGTGAAATAAAGTATGTAAAATAAAAGAAAACTCACAACTTTATTTAATAAATGTTATGAGTTGACTGCATTAATTATATTTATTTGTACGTTGGATGATAATCTACAATTTGTCCGTATGTGCTGGATCCTTTAATGAGGTCGTAAACCACGGGTTCGGGTTTAACAACCTCGTATGTTCCAGCTTTATAGTTCACTGTTACTTTTAACGGTAAAGCAGTATCCGTATTCTTAAAATGTGCATTGAGATCAAATATGATTTGTTTTGGATTGGAATCATCTACATTTTGGATAGTATAACTTTCCAATGGAAGACCTTTGGTTTCATCTTTCCATTGTTGACTATAATCGGATAGCGCTTTCGATGCTGCTTCGCTTGGTGTATCGGTATTAACCGATTGTGCTGCGACTGTATTCAGTGTACTGCTAGCATAAACAATTCCTGTGCCCAAAGAAAGAAGCGTTATTGAAGTAAACAAAATATTTTTTAAATTATTCATATGAGTCTCCTCTTTTTGATAAATTGAATATCTTTTGGTTTTTTACTAACATAATTAGATCAGCACTAAATGAAACTGGAGATATAATAACAGCTATACTTATATTAAAGTGTAGTTTCGAGACCTATTAAAACAAAAATTGTCAAAACTCTTTTTTATGTAATTATTATATTCATTTCCAAACATATCATATTCTTTTTATGTCTGATAGTCTATATTTGATAGCTTATATAGCAATCATATTATTGATCCTGTTACAATCGTTAATCCTTATTTTTTTAAAATAACAATTTGTATTTTTTTAATATGATCTAATCAGCTAAGCTTTTATTATTTTGTAAAAAAAGGAGTCTACTCTATTGTAGAGTAGACTCCTTTTCACGTTTTAAGTCTTCCATTTTTTATTACATGATATACAATTTTATATTCTATTCCAGGAAGTCCTTCAGACGTTTGCTGCGGCTTGGATGACGCAGTTTGCGCAGAGCCTTGGCTTCGATCTGACGGATACGTTCACGGGTAACACCAAACACTTTACCCACTTCTTCCAGCGTACGCGTACGTCCATCGTCCAGGCCAAAGCGCAGACGAAGTACATTTTCTTCACGCTCGGTCAGCGTATCCAGTACATCTTCCAGCTGTTCCTTGAGCAGCTCATAAGCTGCAGCATCAGCTGGTGCCAGTGCATCCTGATCCTCGATAAAGTCACCCAGGTGAGAATCATCCTCTTCACCAATTGGTGTCTCCAAAGATACAGGTTCCTGTGCGATTTTCATGATTTCGCGTACTTTTTCTACGCTCAGTTCCATCTCGGCTGCAATCTCTTCCGGCGTCGGTTCGCGCCCCAATTCCTGCAGCAGCTGACGGGATACCCGGATCAGCTTGTTGATGGTTTCTACCATATGCACCGGAATACGGATGGTTCTAGCCTGGTCCGCAATCGCGCGGGTGATCGCCTGACGAATCCACCATGTTGCATAGGTACTGAATTTATATCCTTTGGTATGGTCAAATTTCTCAACAGCTTTGATCAGACCCATGTTACCTTCCTGAATCAGATCCAGGAACAGCATACCGCGTCCAACGTACCGTTTGGCAATACTGACCACGAGACGAAGGTTGGCTTCAGCCAGTCTGCGTTTTGCTTCTTCATCACCTTGCTCAATACGCTTGGCCAGCTCAACTTCACTGTCTGCAGAAAGCAATGGTACTCGGCCGATCTCTTTGAGGTACATACGGACCGGGTCATTGATTTTGATACCCGGCGGCAGTGCCAGATCATCGTCAAAGCTGAACTCATTATCCCCATTTTCCCGCTCGTTCTCGGAATCGTTCGTAACTTCTTCGTCACCTTCATTGATTACTTCGATACCCATATCTCCGAGTTGTTCATAGAACTCGTCGATCTGTTCTGCATCCTGGTCAAAAGCGGCCAGTCTCTCTACGATATCCTTGTAGTTCAGTGAGGATCTCTTTTTACCTACCTCAATAAGCTGCTCTTTTACCTGTTCGAGCGTTAATTCGGTTTCCAATTCAGTATGCTGATCGTTCGCCATCTTTCGACTCCCTCCTCCCTGAAAATAAATGCTCAGAACATTTATTGTCTTTCCAGGGCGATAATCTCACTTGCAATTTGAGCCGCACGCAGGAAATCTCCTGACTTCTCTGCACGCAGCATGTCTTCTCTTTTTTGCTCAATCTGTTTTTGCTGGGGGAATTTTTTGATTTCACGAATGTAATCATCCATTCCCCGCAGTGTCTCATCAAGCGGTGCATCCATCATGGAGATGGATGTAGCGGTCTTCTCCAGCCGATCATCATGCAATGATGCAATAAACCGGCTGATATCAGGCGCTTTGCCCTGCGCATAGTACGAATAGATGTACGCAGCCAGAGCTGCATGTTCCGGGATATTAAAAGCTTCTCCCAGCTCCTGCGCCACATGAGTAGCCGCCTCCCCATCCTGCAGCATAATCGACAGCAACCGCCGCTCTGCCACATGATAGGCAGGCAGCAGGGTAGGAGCAGTTGGCTGCTTGCGCGAGCCTCTTGCATTCCCGCCACTGCCATTTCGATTACCCTGCTGACCGGATGATGGCTGCTTGCGATTCAGTGTCTGACGCGCCAGATTGCAGTCCTGCTTCAGACTCTCCAGAGATACGCCTACTTCGGTGGAAAGTTCCTTGAGATACACTTCCCGCTCTGTCGGCGAACCCAGATGCGCGATCACATTAATTGCCTCCTGCGCATAAGCCGCCTTGCCGTCTTCTTCCAGCAAGTTGTAATTCTTTTTGGTGTAAATCAGCCGGAATTTGGTCGTAGACACTGCGCCATGAATAATCTGATCCACAAAACGTTCCTGACCATACGTTTTAATATACTCGTCAGGGTCCAGACCGTTTTGCAGAACAGCGATTTTCACGTGCAGACCTGCACCTTCCAGAATGGGGATACTTTTGAGTGCAGCTGCCTGTCCAGCGTTATCGCCGTCATAACAAACCACGACCTCTTCGGTTAGCGTACGTATCAGTGAAGCATGATTTTCAGTCAATGCTGTGCCCATTGTCGCTACAGTATGTTGTACCCCCGCATCCCATGCTGCAATCACATCTCCAAAGCCTTCCATTAATACGATCTGTCCCTGCTTGCGGATCGGTCCTTTAGCCAGGTTCAGATTGTACAATGTACGGCTTTTGTTAAACAGTCGACTCTCCGGTGAATTCAGGTATTTGGGCTGACCTTCACCGAGTATCCGTCCTGCAAATGCAATTACTCTTCCGCTGCGGTTCATAATCGGGAACATGACCCGTCCGCGGAAGCGATCTACATACCCTGAACCATTCTGTCTGGGAGACAGTAGTCCCCCTTTTTCCATCTCTTTCAGATCAAACGAACGTTTTTCAAAAAACTGCACAAGCGTATCCCAGCGATCTGGCGCATAGCCAATCTGAAACTGATCTATCAGCTTGTCACCAAATCCGCGGGCACGCAGGTACTCCATTGCAGATTTCCCGTGTTCCGTATTTTTCAAAAGATAATGAAACAGCTTGGCGGCCCATTCATGAGCCTGAAGCAAGCGTTCCAGCTCCTTGTTCTGTGGAGTGGCTGCCGCTCCTTTTCCATCCTGATAAGGGACATGTGATTCTTCTGCCATTAATCTGACCGCTTCCGGGAAAGACAGACCATCAATTTCCATTCTGAACTTGATGGCATTGCCGCCCGCGCCGCATCCATAACAGTAAAAAATCTGGCGTTCCGGTGTGACTGTGAACGAAGGAGTCTTTTCCGAATGAAACGGACAGAGGCCCTTCATGTACTTGCCCTGTTTGGTCAGATGAACATACTTGCCTACCGTGTCAACAATGTCATTATGCTGAAGTACCGCTTCAATGACTTCATCAGGAATACCACCGCTATATCCGGTGTTCATCGTTACCACCTTCATCTCTTTTCACACGATAAATAATATTCGCTACTGCGAATGAAATTCCTGCAAATTTGTTAAAAGTTTTACCAGTTCGGCCTGAAAATTTTTCTTATCGTCCGATGTAAGCGGTTTAGGCCCTTTACCATACTTACCCTGACGTCTTGCTTTGGCCTGTGCATGTCGGCGAGCCAGCAAAAATTCAATATTATCCGCATGGAATTCCATGCCCCGAAAAGACAGAATCCGGCACTGCTTGGCCAGCGCGATTGTAGCCAGTCCGTAATCCTGGGTAATGACAATATCGCCGGCATGAACATGATTCACAATATACAGATCCGCACTCTGATCGCTGCGGTCTACCTGAACAACCCGTACTCCTTCTTCCGCCTGAATCCGGTGATCAAAGGAAGACACCATCAGCACAGGCACTCCAAAAGAGCGCGCTGTTCCGGCAATCTCCGCTTTGACCGGACAGGCATCGCCATCAACTACAATAGTCGGGATACGGTGTAGCGGTTCCGATTGCAATGCTAGAACCCCTTTCCCAGATTCCATGAAACAGCAGACCCGTTCACGGATCATACGTTCGTTTACAAAGCCGAAAATACGGAACGACATCAATTCTCATCGTCGTTCCGTATAGGTGTATCTGTTAGTATATAATATATTATTTAACCAGTTTGGAGAAATCTGCATACTGTTTGATATCGTGGTCAATCAGCGCCAGCAGAGCCAGACGATTCTCGCGTACAGCTACGTCGTCTACCATAACCATAATATGGTCAAAGAAGCTTGTGATGGCTGGACGAAGTGTAGCCAGTAAGGTTAATGCTTCGCCTGTACGATTGTCCGCAAGCAGACTATGGTAAGGCGCACTCACCGATTCCCATGCCGCAAACAGTTCGGTTTCTCCTGCTTCGGTAAACAAAGCCGGATTCACAACTGTACCAGCTGATTTGGCAGCCAGATTGGATACACGTTCAAACGATTCGATGATCAGCTTGAAGTCAGGGACCTCGGTTACAGCCTGCATCAGATCATTACCGCGTGATACTACAGAGCCAATATGACTGAATCCTGCCGAAATCACAGCATCCACTACGTCATAACGGAGTGTCTCGGACAGCAGTTTTTTCACACGCAGTCCAAAGAACTCATTTAACTCTATACGTATTATATCGGAAGTACGTTTCATATTCCTTAAATTTTCATGAATATTCAGTGTAATATCAAAAATTTGTTCCAGCGTCAGTGCCAATCCGCGTTCCAATAATATCTGGACAATTCCTGCTGCCTGACGACGCAGAGCATAAGGATCCTGTGAACCGGTCGGAATAATACCGATCGAGAAGCAGGCTACGATCGTATCGATTTTGTCCGCGATACTGATCAGTGAACCGGTCAGTGATGCCGGAGCAGCTTCACCTGCAAAGCGCGGCTGGTAATGTTCAAAGACAGCACGAGCCACTTCTTCGTTCTCGCCTGCTTTGCGTGCATAATCTTCACCCATAACGCCCTGCAACTCAGGGAATTCGTATACCATCTGAGTAACCAGATCGAATTTGCTGATATCGGCAGCGCGGCTAATATTAATAGCTTGCTCAGCAGGCACCTGCAGCGCAGCACCCAATTGATCGGCAATCTGACGAATACGGCGTACTTTCTCGCCCAGTGTTCCGATTTCTTCGTGGAATACGATATTATCAAGCTTGGCTACCGCATCCTCGATCTTCATTTTCTGATCTTCTTCGTAGAAGAACTTCGCATCCGACAGACGGGCACGCAGTACTTTCTCGTTACCTCTGGCGATTACATCCAGAGAGCGGCTGTCTCCATTACGCACGGTTACGAAATAAGGCAGCAGTTGGCCTTCATTGTCCAGTACCGGGAAATAACGTTGATGCTCACGCATCGAAGTAATCAGTACATCCTGCGGAATATTCAGGAAAGCCGGATCAAACGTACCATACAGCACGGTTGGTGTCTCTACGAGGAACAATACCTCTTCCAGCAGATCTTCCTTCACATCAATATTCCATTTCTGCTCCATGGCCAGATGAGCGATTTGAGCGCTGATCATAGCCTGACGCTCTTCCACGTCAGCAATAACATGCTGCTCGCGCAGAGCTTCCATATACAGAGTAGGCTCGGCAATCTCGGCCTCGGTTCCGAGGAAACGATGTCCGCGTGTAACACGACTAGTCTGAACGCCAGTAATTTCAAAATCAATAACATCATATCCCCACAATGCCACCATCCAGCGGATCGGGCGAACAAAGCGGAAATCATGAGCACCCCAACGCATATTTTTCGGGAAGTTCATGGATGTAATAATGTTTTGCAGCGCTTCGGCTACAATCGCATCCGTACTTGTACCAATACTGCTCTTGCGTGCATGGATATATTCTACTCCGCCGATTTCACGGAATGTAAATTCTTCGGGAGTTACTCCCTGACTGCGGGCAAATCCAAGTGCAGCCTTGCTCCAATTGCCACTTTCGTCCTGGGCAATCTTGCGAGAAGGTCCTTTGACTTCCTCATTGATATCTTCCTGTTTCTCTGCAACATCCTTCACCCATACTGCCAGACGGCGCGGGGTTGCGAAAGCTTTGGCTTCGCCATGAGTCAGACGCGAATCATCCAGCCATTTGACGGTTTTGTCCCGCAGCTGATTCATCGCTGCACGCAGGAAGCGGGCAGGTACTTCTTCCAGACCAATTTCGAGCAATAAGTCCTTCGCCATGATTACATCTCTCCTTTCTTGAGCATCGGGAAGCCAAGCTTCTCACGATTTTCCAGATACGTGGCGGCTACCTGGCGCGCCAGATTCCGTACACGGGTAATATAACCAGTCCGCTCGGTTACGCTGATTGCCCCGCGCGCATCGAGCAAATTGAATGTATGTGAACATTTCAGTACATAATCATAAGCCGGGAATACGAGATGCCGATCCATCGCACGTTTGGCTTCCTGTTCGTAAGTACTGAACAGGTTAAGCAGCATAGGTACATCGGATACCTCGAATGTATACGTGGAATGTTCGACTTCCGGCTGATGGAATACATCGCCATAGGTCATACCATTCACCCATTCCAGATCAAATACATTTTCTTTTTCCTGAATATAGGAAGCCAGACGCTCCATACCGTAAGTGATCTCCACCGATACCGGGTTCGTCTCAATACCGCCTACCTGCTGGAAATAAGTGAATTGGGTGATTTCCATACCGTCCAGCCATACTTCCCAGCCCAGACCTGCACAGCCCAGTGACGGGTTCTCCCAGTTATCTTCAACAAAGCGAATATCATGATCCAGCGGCTCAATACCGAGTGCTTTGAGGCTATCCAGATAGATTTCCTGGATGTTGTCCGGTGAAGGCTTGATGATCACCTGGAACTGATGATGCTGATACAGACGGTTCGGGTTCTCTCCGTAACGACCATCGGAAGGACGACGGGAAGGCTCTACATAAGCGACACGCCACGGCTCAGGACCGATCGAGCGTAGGAATGTCATCGGGTTCATGGTACCCGCGCCTTTTTCCGTATCGTAAGGCTGGACAATCATACAGTTATGCTCGGCCCAGAAGTTTTGCAGCGTCAAAATCATTTGCTGGAAGTTCATTGACATTACTCCTTTATGTTCATAGTGGGATTGCTACTGCCGAAAAGGCTCACAATGTATATGTGTACCCGCTTCTGCAGTCAGCAACCGGTCATGCGATCTCGCTGAAATAGGTATCTGCAACGCACGCAAAAAACTCCCGTTCCTACGCCTGGTTACAGACATAGGGACGAGAGGTTCATTTCCCGCGGTTCCACCCTATTTGAAGACATTTGCATGTCATCCACTTTTCCATATTCAGCTCATATGCTCACGGCTGCCATTCAACTACTGGTCGTCGTCAGGCTTCCACGATCCCTGACTCGCTAGTGACGGTAATCAGTAATCTACTATACCGGTCAACGCATCATGTGTGTCTTCAGAAGACACAATTTCTATGTTAGATGATATCGGAATTAGCGTAGTTCGTCAACGCTGTTTTGCAGCAGGATTGCCAAGCTCACCGAATGTGCAAGATTTTCCTTTCAGAAATGCAGTCTACGATAGCAAAAATAATGAACGAATAACATACAAGACAAATGGATATAGCGTTCCTTATCGTATCTATCTATTTTCTCTAGCGCATACTTGCAGATTCGGATTGTATTTATATCTCGTAACGTTCAAGCTGCTCCAGAAAGCGGCGTGATTTCAACTTGAGACCCAGTTGAGCTTCCATAAAAGAATTCATGACTTTTTTTAGCTCTGCACGTGTCTCGTCCTTGACATCAATATTGCCAAGCCTGCGGATATCCAGTCTGCTGAACAGACGCAGCAACTTAAGTACACCTGGCGATACAAGTGCAGCTGCCGGATCCTGACGGCGTTCTTTCTCCGACAAAATGCCTCCCAGGCCTGCACTGATCCAGAACTTGCCCTCTGTCTCTCCCGAGAACATACAGGCATCGACCTGTGGTCCATATCCGGCTGCCTGAAGTACTTTCATCTCGAACAGAGAAGTCAGAACAACCGGATCGCGGCCTTCACCGAGAAAAGACAAGTACGATTTGAGCTGGTCAAACCAGAAATGACCGGTTTCATTATCCAGCAAGGCTTTATCCACCAGTTCGCAGGCATAAGCACTATAAGCAGCCAGTGTAATATCTTCACGCAGCTTGTGATTGGATTCAATCACTTCTCCCTGATTCAGCGTTCCCATCCCCGTACCGCTACGGATAAAGGAAAATTCTCCATACGTAAAAGGTTGTACCAGCGCACCGTGACGGCTTCTGGCTTTTTTGGCTCCACGCACGAATACGGCAACTTTACCATGTGCTTCCGTACAGAGAGTCATGATTTTGTTGCCTTCCCCGTAATCCATGCTGCGGATGACGATACCTTGCACTCTGTATAGCATGCGTCATCTCCTGATCTGTATAAAATTCCAGCATTTATATCTAGCGCTGGTTGGAGTAATGAAATGAGACGGTATATTTAACCGAGCTGGAGTACCTCAAAGAAATAGGAACGCTCTATGATACTCCATGATATTAAAATAGACAGCTATGATAAATAGCAGGTTACAAAAGGAACAGAGCATTGCATCAATGCTCTGTTCCCCATTTTTAAGCGTCCCGGTGGAAACCCAGATCCTTGAGGACCCGATCCTGGTTACGCCAATCTTTTTTCACTTTTACCCATAGTTCCAGGAAGGTTTTGGAACCCAGCAGATTCTGGATATCCATGCGGGCACGCTTGCCCACTTCCTTGAGCAGAGCTCCCTGCTTGCCGATAATGATTCCTTTCTGGGAATCACGTTCTACATAAATGACAGCCGAGATATTTACCAGACCGTTTTCCTGGGTATACATATCTTCAATCGTCACCGCAATAGAGTGCGGGATCTCTTCACGTGTCATCTGGAGAATCTTCTCACGGATCAGCTCGGCGCAGACAAACTGCTCGGGGTGATCGGTTACTTGATCGTCCGGATAGTACTGAGGTCCCTGCGGCAGATATTTGCCCAGTTGTTCCAGTAGTGTGTTCACATTATTACCCAATTTCGCAGAGATCGGTACAATCTCGGCAAACTCATGCAGCGAACGATATTTGTCGATGATCGGCAGCAGCTGTTCCGGAGCAACCTGATCAATTTTATTGATAACAAGGAAAACCGGTGTTTTTACTTTTTTGAGATGTTCAATAATGAAACGGTCACCACCGCCCAATCCTTCAGCCGCATCAACGAGGAACAATGCTGCTTCTACTTCGTTCAGTGTATTCAGCGCGGTCTGATTCATAAAATCGCCCAGCTTGGACTGACGTTTGTGCACACCTGGTGTATCCAGGAATACAATCTGCATCTCATCTGTAGTATAGACACCATGAATCTTGTTGCGTGTCGTCTGAGGCTTATCGGACATAATCGCAATTTTCTGACCGATTACCTGATTCATGAGGGTGGATTTCCCTACATTCGGACGGCCTACAATAGCGACGAATCCTGATTTAAATTGTTTTTTTGACATATTACACTCCGTTCATCAGCGGTATGATATCCGCCAGGGTTGTTAAAAATAATGAATCCGTTTCAGGCATGGCAAATCTGTATGATTATTGATCCAGATTCCATGGCCCAAATGCATGTGGAAGCAGTTCCGAAATCGTGGTCATTCGGGTATCGCCTTTCATATTGCCAAGCAGTACAGGCATATCCGGATGGCACAGCTCTACCATTACCTGACGGCATACACCGCATGGAGCAATCGGCTCATCAGTCTCTCCGACAACGGCAAGCATTTTGAAAGTGCCCGGGCGCTGCCCTTGTGCAATAGCACTGAATAGCGCTGTACGTTCTGCACAATTGCTGGGAGAGTATCCCGCATTCTCAATATTGCAGCCATGGTGTACCTTGCCGCTCGCATCCAGCAGGGCTGCTCCTACCGAAAAGTGGGAGTAAGGTACATAAGCTTTGGCACGCGCGATAATGGCTTCTTGTAGTAATTGTGATGCTTCCATAAGGTCCCCCTAAAATTCAACTTCATGTTCACTATTCTGTAGTCTGCAACTTGCTTTATCAAATAAGCGTGCCTTGTTGTGGTCACGCATCTCATCCATAATGTTGGTTCATAATCAGACAAGTATGATCAGATAAGCATTTCGGTATGAAGAAATGGTATTGCCCATGATTGAAGAGGTCCCTGTATACATTGACTGTATTTGAGTCTACTTAGAAAATGGCTGTCGTTCAGACTCCAAAATCTGTAACTGATCCTACAGCCGTATATCTCTATTTTACACGATTTATGCCTATTCGCCCATAGCGAAACTGCATTCAGCAGATAGTCATTCAATTCGTCCAAAAAATTTATAACGTAACGATTAAAAGAACCCTTTCCTGCTACCCCTACGGGCTTCAGAAAAAGGTTCTTTATAGGTGCCGGACGAAATCCAATCCGTTCATCTCATTAATTCAAAAACCCAACCAGATCCGTACCGGTCCGATAAAAACAGCAGCACCGATGACAGCAGCAGCAAGAGAAGCGACCAGCACAGCACCTGCCGCAGCATCTTTAGCCTTTTTGGCAAATGGGTGCCAGTCGGGAGAGCATAAATCAACAGCAGCTTCAACAGCGGTATTCATCAGTTCCGCGCCAAGCACCATCGCAATGGCAAGCGTCAACAGCATCCAGTCTCCAACATCGACATGAAAAAACCAACCAGCTGCAATAATAGCCAATGTTGCCAGCACATGCACACGGAAATTGCGCTCCGTACGGAAGGTTGCGATCACGCCTTCAATCGCAGAATAAAATACAGCTCTCCACGTTCTCTTTTTCATTAGCGGGTCAGTCCGATCTGCTCTAATACCGCTTCCTGTTTGCCCATCATTTCCGCTTCAGTCGCATCATCCTGATGGTCATAGCCGAGCAAATGCAAAAATCCATGCACAAACAGAAATCCGATCTCACGCTCAACAGAATGTCCGTAATCCTCGCTCTGTGCTATCGCACGCGGAATCGAAATAATAATATCCCCGAGCATATCTCCCGGCAACTGTTCGCCATCTGCTGCAGAATCTGTACCATAGTTGATCTCCATTTCATCATCCATGGATTCATGCATGGCAAAAGAAAGCACATCGGTCGGACGATCGATATTCCGGTACTCCTTGTTCAGCTGGTGAATCGTCTCATCATCGACAAATGTAAGAGCAACCTCACCTTCCTGGACTGCTTCCTGCTCGCCTGCCTTTTGCAAAATCTGCTCCAGCAGCGAGATCAGCTCACCTTTAATTTCATATTCAGTTTGTTCATTCTCCCAAGCGAGCTGCAAACTCATACCTTTTTCTCCTTTATCTCCGGTTTCTTGATGTCTTCCGGATATTCAATACGGGAATGGAAAATCCCCATTACGGCTTCCTTAAGCGTCTGGGCGATAACATCCAGCTCTTTCATTGTAAGATCACATTCATTGAACTGGTGATCATCCAGACGTCCTTTAATAATTTTCTCGATCATGGTTTCTACCTGTTCTACTGTCGGCTTGTTCAGAGAACGCACCGCTGCTTCCACACTATCCGCTATCCCTACCACAGCAGCTTCCTTGGTCTGTGCTTTGGGACCCGGATACCGGAAATCATCTTCTGTAAAATCAGGTTCCACTCCATGCTCTTCCGCCAGCTTGAGAGCTTTGTGATAAAAGAAATGCAAAAAGGTGGTGCCATGATGCTGCTCGGCGATATCTCGAATCGGCTTGGGCAGCTTGTATTCCTTTTGCATCTCTACGCCATCACGGGCATGTGCGATAATAATCGACTTGCTGAGCTTCGGATCTATACTGTCATGAGGGTTCTCCATATGGTTCTGATTCTCGATAAAGTAACCAGGACGCTTGGTTTTACCAATGTCATGATAATACGAACCGACACGGCATAGCAGCCCATTCGCCCCAATGGCTTCGGCAGCTGCTTCAGACAGATTACCTACCATTACACTATGATGATAGGTGCCTGGTGTCTCAATCAACAGCTTGCGCAGTAGTGGATGATTCGGATTGGATAGTTCCACCAGCTTGAGTGCTGACAGAATACCAAATGTGGTCTCGAAAAATGGCATTAAGCCAAGTACCAGCACTGTCGTCAGCAACCCACCGATAAAAGCAAAACCGAGTGCATACATTACGGTCATACGTGTCCAGCTCTCATCATTTAATAATACAAGTGCAAGTACCGTCAATGCTCCAAACAGACAGGTCATAATCCCTGCCTTGAGAATAGTTGAACGCTGGCTTGCACGATGTATACAATGAATCGCTGTGAGCGAGACGACCAATGTAAACATTCCAAATTGGTAATCAAATATTTCATTTTGCCGCATATTCAAAATTACGCTGACCAGTATACTCAGTATTACCGAACATACATAAGCCAGATGAATATCCAGCAGCACCGTAATTAGCATGGCTCCAAGCGCTGCCGGAACCAGATAGCCAAAGTACGGGAAGTTACCGGTCTGCAAAATACGTACCAGATGGAAACTTACAATACTGATCGCAAAAATCAGGATCAGCATCAGTAGCTGCGAGTTATTGTAGGGCATCCCTCTCTGGGCATTCTGACGGAAGAATACATAAATCCCCAGCACCAGAAGAAAAGCAAATAGCAGCAGGCCCAGCTGAGGCCAGTAATTCACTTCGTTTTTGAGCAGATTATTCTCATCCAGCAACGTGTACATTTCCTGGGTAATAACCTGCCCCGCAGGCACAATGATATCTCCCTGCTTCACATATACAACAGGTGTATTTTCCCTTGCTTCTACTTTGGCAGCTTTGGTCGCTTCTTCATCGTAGAATTTGTTAGCCGTCAGCGTAGCACGAATTAGTTCCTGCGCTACTTCGCGTGCCGTACGGCTATTAAGGGAGCTGGTACTGACCAACTCTGCTACACGTGCTCTGGCAGCCTGTGCATCTGTAATCTGATCACTCATGAGCCGTGAGACAATCGATGTAGCTACCTGACTCAACTGCTGAACTTCTTCCGTAGACAGACGCGGAATCTTCAGAAAGGTCTCTTCGGGAATGCTGTATGTCTGATTGGAAATGGTCTTCTGCATTTCATCCATTAGCTGCGCCGAATAGTTACCGGATTCGCGGTGATTCCGGATAAAATTGGATACCGAATTACGAATACGCTGTGGAATCTCCTGGCTATATATTTGTGCCTTGTCCGAACTGGAAATCTGATCGTCCTGATTCAGCGACTCAATACGTTCCAGCATTTGTGACATGACGGTATCTCTATGCATAGATACAATGGTGTATACCGCTTCGACCTTTTCCGCTGCCGTTTCCTGAGCCTGCAGTGTCGCTTTGTTATTGGGAATCTGCATAGGTGCCACGATATCTTTTTCGCTGACCGCACCGACCTGAATATCAAAACGCTGCGGTACCAGATTGGGCGCCAGACTTCCATAAAAAAGAACAAGCAGTACTACAAATAAAATATAGCGGGTTCCCCTGCTGCTTTTCCATCCTGCCAGTCTGGAGTAGAACGAATTGCGTTGGGACGGTTCCTTGGAAATCATACATACAGTCCTCTCACTTCTGAATATTCAAAATGTGCGGCTGCTGCGTACCCACTGACCGCCTGCCTGCTATTCCAGATTTTCCGATGCTCTGTCATAGGCGACGATAATTTTCTGTACCAGTGAATGGCGCACCACATCCTGCTCGCCAAATGTAACAAATCCGATCTCTTTAATGCCGTCCAGCACAAGACGGGCTTCTACCAGACCTGACTTTTTGCCTCGAGGCAAGTCAATCTGGGTAACGTCTCCCGTAATTACCATTTTGGAACCAAAACCAAGACGCGTCAGGAACATTTTCATCTGTTCCGGCGTCGTGTTCTGCGCTTCATCCAGAATAATAAATGAATCATCCAGCGTACGTCCACGCATATAAGCGAGCGGCGCAATTTCGATCAAGCCACGTTCCAGTGCCTTGGCAGTCTGTTCCTGTCCCATAACATCATAAAGCGCATCATATAATGGACGCAGGTAAGGATCCACTTTTTCCTGAAGATCACCTGGCAGGAAACCAAGACTCTCGCCTGCTTCAACAGCTGGACGGGTGAGCACAATACGTTTCACTTTGCCTTCCTTGAGGGCGGCTACAGCAAGTACCACCGCCAGGTAGGTTTTACCGGTTCCCGCAGGGCCAATTCCAAACACAATGTCCCGTTTCTGAATCGTCGATACATAATGTTTTTGACCGATTGTTTTGACACGGATCGGTTTGCCACGGAACGTTTGGGTAATTTCCCCTTTATATAAGTCGAGCAGCTGATCTGCCCGCATATCCTTTGCAAGCTCAATAGCATATAAAATATCCCGTTCGGTAAGAACATATCCTTTGCGGATCAGTTCCAGCAGTACTTCAAATAACTGCTGCACCTTGTCTACAATCGGAACAGGACCTTGAATCACAATATCGGCTTCTCTGCTGCCAATATTAGCTTCCATTTCGCGTTCGATAATTTTCAGGAAACTATCCTGTGCACCGAACAATGACAAGCCTTCTTCTGCATTTTGCAAGGGTATTCTGACGCTTTGCGTTTGCTCTGACAAATAGCCTCAATCTCCTCAATATATAGAATTGGTGTATATGCTGCCTTCCTCATAAACTTTACCATTGTATGCGTGCTCATGCAAAATTTTTTGGAGACATATGGTTTTATTATTCACCCGTATCTTTCTATTTGAAGCAGGGTTAAAGAACAAACCGGCCTCTGGGAGACCGGTTCATAAAAAGTAACATCATTGTAGACACTCTCGCCATAAAGCGGAATCTCTCAGGAATTGCGATTAGCTGGGCTGCCTCGGACCTGGGATTGACGTGAACGTGGGGGTCCCAAAATCTCTGCCCAGATTACCCCCTGCCGTAGCTGCTCGGCCTGAACCTGTTGGGCGCCAGCTTGTGCCGTTTCAGTCTGTACATCAGTGCCTCTCAAAGATGCTCCTCCGGCTGTCATACCATGCGTGCGCTGATTCAGATTGGATTCCAGGCTGTTCAGACGTTCATTCAATGCTGCCTGACGACTGGATAATCCTTCGGTACCCATACCTTCCCTGCTAAGACTCCGCTCCGATTCGTTCGAATATCGACGATCCTCTTCGCCCCAGTTCTCATCTTGCTCATACGAACTGTCATTAGAGGTGTTATAGCGCTGCTGCGCTTCGTGATAACGGCGCTGAGCTTCTTCTGCGCTATTGCCATTGTCATTCAGCAGAGGTGGCACGCTTTCACGATTCGAACGATCTCCAGTCAGGGGGCTGCCACCAAAAGTCGGCATGGAAGATGGACGCCTTGATGCTTTGCCTTTGCCTGAACGACTGCTGATTGCTGTAAAAATAGCAAAGCCGATAATCACCACGATATAGATGTTGCTAAAAATCCAGTCCATCATTGATTCAACACATCCTTATTTATTCGGGTGCTGATCATTGCCACCCTGATTCGGATCGTTCACCTTGCCAAGGGAGCCTCTCATCTGCGTATCTGCTTCGATATTTTTCAGATTCATATAATCCATCACACCCATCTGGCCTTTACGCAGTGCTTCTGCCATAGCCAGTGGTACATCGGATTCGGATTCGACCACACGTGCTCTCATCTCGACCACGCGAGCCTTCATTTCCTGTTCCTGTGCAACTGCCATCGCACGTCGTTCCTCTGCTTTGGCCTGAGCGATACGTTTGTCAGCTTCCGCCTGTTCGGTTTGCAGCATAGCACCGATATTCTTACCTACATCCACATCCGCGATATCAATGGACAGGATTTCAAAAGCCGTACCGGCATCCAGTCCTTTTTGAAGTACGGTACGCGAGATCAAATCCGGATTCTCAAGCACCTGTTTGTGGGAAGTACTCGAACCTACAGTTGTAACGATACCTTCACCAACACGTGCAATGATTGTTTCTTCACCGGCACCACCGACCAGACGATCGATATTCGCACGTACCGTTACGCGGGCTTTAACACGAACTTCGATACCGTCTTTGGCTACAGCGGCTACAACAGGTGTCTCAATTACTTTTGGATTAACGCTCATCTGTACGGCCTGCAGCACATCGCGGCCTGCCAGATCAATCGCTGCTGCACGCTCAAATTCCAACGGAATATTGGCACGCTGAGCGGCGATAAGCGAGTTCACGACGCGGTCTACATTACCACCAGCCAGATAATGACTTTCCAGTTGATTCAAATTCAGTCCCAGACCAGCTTTGTGCGCCTTGATCTGCGGATTAACGATACGTGAAGGTACAACGCGGCGCAAACGCATGGCTACAAGCGTAATAATACTGACGCGTACACCGGAAGCAACAGCGGAGATCCACAGAGCTACCGGGAAGAAACTGAAAAATACACTGAGTACAACAATGACAACAACGGCGATTAACAGAAAACTCAAAATACTTGGGCTCATTGGCTGTATCACACTCCATTTAAAATTTGGTTAAAACAGATCGTTGGATGAACGATCCCAATAGCTGGACGGCATCCATTCAAAATATTAATCAAAATGCAATATATCCATCCCTATACAGATGCAGTATCCCTAACTATCCAGCTCTATAACAAGCAGGTAAATATGTAAGAACGGCAGCAGACCAGCAGCAAAAGGTGGAGAGAGTCTACTGTCATTCAAGATGCCTGCCAGCTGGCACGCAAAACTTACGTTCTTCTTTGCCATAAACGATCAGGTAACATGATGTGGATCTATCCCCTCGTGCCCTTCTGTATCTGCGACTTTCTCATCTACAATGATCCGACTGCCATCAATACGAATAATGCGTACTGGACAATCCTTATCAATATAGACACCCTGGGTTACCACATCCAGATGCTGTCCATCTACAATCACTGTACCGGATGGACGGAGAGGAGTAAGGCTGACGCCTTCCATGCCAAGCAGCAATTCTCTTTGCAGATTAGACATATAATTCTGATCCGAAGAAAGCTGTTCACTTAAAATAAATCGGTTCCAGATACCACGTTTCTTGAATACAAAAGCCATAATGGATACAAATACGACAGCAGCCGCAAAAGCGATTCCAAGCGATAATAATGCATTGCTCGTATCATAGGCTGCTTTGACGACACCAGTCACCAAACTACCTGCTCCCAGAATACCCAGAATACCAAAGCTTGGTATAAACAGCTCCAAGACAAGCAGCACCAGACCCACTCCAAACAGAAGCCATGTCTCTGAACCCGAGAAGCCTGCGGCATAACCGCCAAAGAAATAAAGACCAAAAGCGATTACTCCAATGATACCAGGAACTCCAAAGCCGGGAATCAGAATCTCCATCGCGATACCTGCGATTCCGACAAACAACAGAATAGTTGCTACAAGGGGCAGTGTAAGGAAACGAGCGATATTCTCACCAATTGACGGTTCTACAAGAACCATATCAGCTGGCGAATGTCCAAGTGTCGCTACAGCCTCGTTTACCGAAGAGACGATTCCGTCTGCATACCCGACCTTCTGAGCCTCCTGTGCTGTCAGAGAAATGATTTGCCCTTTTTCCTTGGTTTGACCAATTTCCGGCATAGCTACGGATATATTGACATCGGTCATTCCGGCTGCAATATCAGGATTACGGGAGTGGAGCTGGGCTGCAGCACGCATTTCACCTTTCCAGTATGCAACCAGCTTGGCATCATTTACAGGCTGACCGCTGCTATCGACTACAGCTGCAGCACCAATAGTACTGCCTGGCTGCATATAGATTTTGTCTGCATTGAGAGCAATATAACTTCCTGCCGAGGCTGCTCTGTCCTGAACGACGACGGCTGTAGGAATCGGACTATTGCGAATCATTTCCCCAATGCCTTCTGCAGCTTGAATCTCTCCTCCGGGTGTACTCATCTGCAGCACGATCCAGGAGGCTTTATTATCTTGTGCTTCCTGGAAACCACGTGCCAGAAACTTCTGCAGCCCTCCTTCAATCTCGCGATCAACGGGTATAACATAGACCGCACCGGTTGAAGCTGCTGATGGTGCTGCGGCAAATACCGAATGCACCGACGTAATACCCATCGTAACTATTAACAGTAGCATGGATATCCATATCAGAACACGACGCTGATATGTCCGACCGTCTGTTTTGTTCGTCATGCATTGTAGCCCCTTTCTGTTCAAGTAGACCTTATTCGTTATACGGAAGGTTGCCTTGCTACGGATACTACGGTCTCAGACTCACGATACGAAAATATAGTTAGAAATGGTAAAACTACTCTTTTTATTATACGTGAAACCAATGAATACGTTTCATCAAAATGTCACATTTTCTGGTAAAACTAGATAAACCCTAGCCGTTTAAAGAAAAAGATAGAAAAAAGCACCTTCTTTCTATAGAAAGAAGGTGCTTTTGAATTTGTTTATTGCAGAAGTTGTTGAACTGTTTGGTTCACAACTTTTCCGTCTGCGCGACCTTTGACCTTAGGCATCAAGGCGCTCATCAGTTTTCCCATATCGGCTTTTGAAGAAGCACCGGTCTCCAGGATGGTCTGCTGTACAATGACTTTAATTTCTTCTTCAGAAAGCTGGGCGGGAAGATACTCTGAAATGATCTCAATTTCAGCTCTAAGGTTGCTTGTCAGGTCGTCACGACCTGCTTTTTCAAATTCTTGGAGGGCATCTTTGCGCTGTTTGATCTCACGGCTAAGAATATCAAGCACTTCTTCATCGTTCACATCACGTTTCAAATCTATTTCTAGATTTTTTATCGTGGAACGCACCATGCGGATCGTAGACAATTTAAACTTGTCCTTGTCCCTCATGGCCTGCTTCATATTCTCGTTCAATCGTTCGCTAAGACTCATAACGGATAAATCCTCCTAAAACTTTCTTTTGCGCGCAGCCTCGGATTTTTTCTTACGCTTTACGCTCGGCTTCTCATAATGTTTGCGTTTTTTCACCTCAGCCAGAACGCCATCTTTAGCGATGGAGCGTTTGAAGCGACGAAGTGCTGCATCAATTGTTTCGTTTTTGCGAACTTTCGTTTCAGACACCAGTTTTCCCTCCCTCCGACCAGACCGTCCGGAAAAATAACACGGCTTATCAACTTTCATTATAGGTGAAAGTTGAACGAAGTGTCAACCTGAACAGGGCTTTTTCCAGTCATTTTTTTAACGTTATATTATATACCCGGTTTTTAGGGGATTGGAAACACTATTTTAAGCCCAATTTTAGCTAAAAATAGGAAATTAATCACTTTTATGAATAATTATTGAAAATTACACTCGTGAATCTTGTAATCACACAGGATACAGAATAGAAATCATTCTTACTCTGCCTCTATCAAAATCGATCATTAAGCATGAGAATCAGAGATTCCTGTCAATGCACCCAGCTTGGTACCGGCAAGCAGATGATAATGAATATGCTGAACGGCCTGTCCACTATCCGGACCGCAATTGTTGATCAGACGGTATCCACTCTCGGCAACTCCCAGTTCGGAAGCCAGCTTAATCGCTGTGCGATGGATATCCGCGATCAGTGGAAGATCTTCTTCGGTTACTTCATTCATGGAATCGATATGCTTTTTGGGAATAATCAGTACATGAACAGGTGCTGCCGGAGCAATATCATGGAACGCCAGCAGTTGTTCGTCTTCATATACTTTGTTACTCGGAATACTACCTTCTACAATTTTGCAAAATAAGCAGTCAGATTGTGTCATAAGAAATAGCTCCTTTGAATTTTTGATGAATTAGAATACATGCTGCTTTGCAATTTACATTTTCTCGAGCATGACTTTGGAGCCACTGCCTGCCTGTTCTGCAGGCACAATGATCAGCTTGCGCGGCAGCCTCATCCGCAGTTCCGGCACGTGGCTGATAATACCAACAGACAGTCGGTCCGTATGCAGCTTCTCGAGAGAAGTTACCACTGTATCCAGAAGTTCGGGGTCCAGTGTACCAAATCCTTCATCCAGGAAAAAGAATTGTAATGGATAACGTCCCCGCAGCTGGATCTGGGCAGATAGTGCCAGAGCAAGCGACAATGAAGTCAGGAAAGTCTCTCCACCGGACAATGTCGATACCGGACGCCGTATTCCACCATTGCCATTATCGCAAATAACAAATCCACCGCCGGAATCCACTTCCAGCGAATAGCGCTGCTTGGTCAGGAAACGAAGACGTTCCGAAGCAGCGAGACTAACCTGCATTAGCTGCTCTTCGGCAATATATTCTACAAAAGCATTGCCACGCATACTGGCCTGCAGTTTGGACAAATGTCCGGCTTCCACGGCAAGCGTAGTACGTTCATTCTCCAGCTCCAGCCAGCGCACATGGCGATGCTCCAGATCTTCAAAGTCTCTTGAAGCCTTGGCTCTGTTCTCCAGAGCGGTCTCATCCGCCTGACGGGCCTCTGTCCAGCGCTGCTGGATTTCTTCCCACTGCTGCTCGGTAATGCTCTGTCCATCCAGCTTGGTCTCTACTTCACGCAGATGAAGGGTTAGCTCGCGCTGCTGTTCACGATGAAGATCTATCCGCTGACGGCTGAGCTGCAGCTGCTGTTCTTCCATCCGTGCAGCATTCACATCGTCCGCACTGGCAAAAGGAGAAGCATCCAGTGCCTGCTGCCACTGTTGTCCGGTCTGATCAGCCTGCTCTCTCGCAGAAGCAGCAGATTGTTCGGATAATGCCAATGCCTGCGCAGACTGCTGCTGACGCTGCTCTGCTTCACGCAGCTGACGGACACAGTTCTCGGATTCCTGACGGTAACGGGCCAGCTCTGATTCCACCTGCCCGATTAGCTGATCGGCTGAATCACTGCCAATCCATTCCTGCAGACGATTCTTTTTCTCCTGCAGCAATTTTTGTTCGCCTTCATACCGGGTGCTGTCCTGAATATGCTGTCTGTCCAGCTGGTTCTGCTGCTGTTCATAGTGGCGCAGCGCTTTTTGGCGTTCCTCGATATAAGGGGTACTCTTTTCCAGACCTTCCCGAATCTTCTCTGCCTGCTCGTCCAGCGCTGCAATACGGGCAAATCCTTCACGAGCGGATTCTTCGGTCAGATGAGCCAGATTGGACTGCCAATCCTGTAGAAGGTTATTTACCGTCTGCTGCGCAGCATTTAGACGAATAACGGACTGCTCCAGCAGCCGGGCTGCACTTTGCTGCTCAGTCTGCAGGGCTGTTGTTCGCTGGGACCATTCGCGCTGCTGCTGACGCCAGGATTTGATCTCCTGTTTGAGTGTATTCAGCTCACGCTCCATTATGTCGTTTTGTTGACGAGCAGTAGCGAGCCATGTATTCATCGCCGCAGAATCGGTTATTGTCTCCGGATCTTCCGAAGGGGTATGTGTTATACTTCCCAGTTCACTGTCTGCTTGCTCAGGAACGTTCACAGACTGTGAATACGGTACATTTTCTTCCCATTCGCCCAATATATTGTCCAGTTCAAAGCGCCGGGAACGAATATGGTCATTTAGCTGACGTGCTTCCTGCTGAAGCTTCTCCAACTGGTTCAGCTGCTCTGCATGACTATCGGCCGAACCGCTGGCTTCTGCAAGCAATGCAGCTGGATCGGGATGATGTACCGAACCACAAACTGCACAAGGTTCACCTTCCTGCAGGCTCGCTGCCAATACTGCCGCCAGACGATGAGATTCAGCAGCACGGGATGCCTGATGATACTGCTGCTCGTGATCCCGGAGAACATTTTGAAATTTGGATATTTGCTGTTCATTCTGCTGATGCTGCTGCAGTAACCGAGAAGCAGCCTGGTAAAATCTATTTTCTTCGTGGCTACGCTGCAATTGTTGCTTTTCCAGTGCACGCCATGCTTCACCAGCACGCTGATCTGCCTGACGATAACCCTCATGCTCCTGCTGGATGTCCTGCAGACGAACACGCGCTGCATCCAGTGCAGACAGCCGCTGCTGGGCGTCCTGCAACTCTTTACGGTCCTGGTTGCGCACCTCACAGGCTTTGAGCTGAATCGACAGCTCTTCGCGCCGTTTTTCTGCTTTGTCCAGCATAGTCTGTTCATGCTCTGACTGACGCCGTAATTCAGCCAGCTGCTGCTGTGTCTGCTCCAATTGAGCATTCAGCAGCGTCTGCGACTTCTCCAGTCTGCTGCACTCTTGCTGAAGCTTTAGTGCCTGCTGAAGCTGCTCGATTCGCAGCACCAGACGCGGCTCATTTTGGGACAGTGCCTGTCTGGCTTCATTTTCACGTTCGGCAGCATGTGCCGCAGCTTGAGCAGCTTGCTGCAGCTGGTCTTGCAACATCGCTGAACGGCTTTCTTCCTGTTGCAAGCGAGCAAGTGCTGTTTTCCAGGCATCCAGCAGTGGCAATAGTATATTCGCGGCAGCCGCTCCATGAATCTGCTGCTCCAGTGCTTGTATATCTGCTTCGTGTTGATCCAGATCATTTAATTTGACCTGAAGTATCGATTGTTCCTTCATCAATTCACGTATGCGGCTCAGTCGTTCAGCCTGTACCGTGATTTCCTGTAATTGGAGGCGTACCTGCTCTGCCTCTTGTACAGCTGCCTGCAGTCGTTCTTTGGATAGCTTCACCGCTTCGGCGGAGGCATCGCCAAGACCAGCCTGTTCAGCCGCCAGACGGCCCAGCTGGTTGTCAGTTTCCTTGACCCGCTGACTGAGCTTCTGCATCAGACGGTCGCCATAACGTTCAAGATGGAACAAACGCTGCAGCATCTGCCGCCGGTCGCTGCCTTTTAAAGAAAGAAATTCGGCAAACTTGCCCTGCGGCAGTACAACAGCCCGGGTGAAATCATCCATTTTGAGACCAATATATTCTTCGACGCACCGGGTTACGTCACCTAGCTTGTCCGCCATAACACGATCTCCATCAGGAAGGCATTCAATAAACCGGCTCATTGTATTGCTGACCGTATGGTCACCTGTACGCTTGAATCGGCGTTCGACCCGGTAAGTATGGGGTCCCAGATCGGACAGCAGTTCGAATGAAAAGGAGACAAAAACGGCATCTTCGGAGTGATTCAGAATACCCTGCGTTCCATTTTGTGCACGTTCCACTTTGCCATACAGAGCCAGTGTAATCGCATCAAGCACAGTGGATTTACCGCTGCCTGTAGGTCCGAATATACCAAACAGACCGGTCTCGCACAGAACGGTAAAATCGATCTCCTGTTGTTCACGATAGCTTTGCAGGCCTGATAATTTCAGGGTAATCGGCTTCATACTGCATCCCCTCTATCTGTACATATAATCTGCTTTCTTGTATTTCAATGGTGATATGGATCGATCCAGCCCGAATCTCGGCTGTTTTATCCATCTACAAAAGTGATAAGGAATTCGTTTTTGTATTTCGTTTGTATATTTGTTGTATACACTTCATATTATTCATTCTGATCTTGATTCAATTGTTCCAGCGTATCTTCGGCATCAATCAGCTCCAGGAACAGCTCAACCAGTCGATCTTCCGGAACAGCTCCACCGGTCTGGCGTTCATAAAATTTACGGAACAATTCATGTACGGGCAGCTGCGAGCGTTCACTGAACTGCTCCTGCATCTCGGTCTCCGGGTACACCGGACGAATATTCACGATTCCTCCGCAGGCTTTGCGCAAATTCTGAATATCGCTCATCGCAAGTGCTTCCTGTAAGGAGATCTCCAGATCGATAAAAGCATTAGGATCTCTGCCTTCTTCGAGCCACTGATAGACTTCGGTCAAACCGCCTTTGGCTTTCCAGCGTACCAACGGGCGGCCGCTCGTCAGAAAAATCTCTTCCATTTGCGGAATCCCACCAGGCTGTATATCCAGCATGGTAATAGATTTGGCCTGTCCGGACTCGGAGAAACTGTAAGCGAGCGGAGAACCGCTATAGCGAATCATGCCTTCTCCTTTCACTGCCTGAGCACGATGTAAATGACCCAGGGCCGTGTATTGTGCTCCAGTATACAGTGCTGACGGATCTACCGTATAGGCACCACCCACCTGAATTGGACGCTCCGAATCGGTCTCTACCCCACCCAGTACATACACATGGCTCATCGCCAGATTAACGGTATCCGGGCGGAATCCTGCCGACAGCTGTTTCATCAGCAAACCTACTCGTTCACTGTAAGCACGCCGGATGAGATTCTCTTCATTGTCGTCTGTGAGCAGTTCATTCAACCGGGCTTCGGATGGATAAGAGAGCGGCGCAATAACAGCGGTCTCGGATGTACGCGGAATGTGAATCTGTATTCCTTCTGATGCCGGGACACCTAATAAGTGAATCCCCCGGCCACGAACGAGCGGCGTCGCCGATGAGATTCGTTCCGGCTGATCATGATTGCCTGCAATAATGACCATTGGACGGCCATTGGCAGTTAATTTGGCTGCCGCTTCATAAAATAGTTGCTCTGCAGCTGCCGGTGGATTGACCGAATCATACACATCACCAGCCATCAGAATAAGATCTGCCTGCTGGTCATCAGCAATCCGGGTTAGTTCTTCCACAAAGGCAATCTGCTCTTCCAGCCGACTGCGGCCTTCCAGGGTTTTGCCAAAATGCCAGTCCGCCGTATGTAAAATACGCATGGGACTCCTCCTCTATATCTATCATCATAACTGCAGGGCTGCCCTTGAACAGGCGGCCCTGACAGTTACGTACTTGGTTATGCATGTAGTTGTGCATACACCGCTTTTTGCAAATAGTGATGCTTAATGGCGTTTGATCATAGTTAATTATACTTTTCTATTTTTACTGATTTTATACTAGTGACTTTATATTGCTGTCCCTATCTTTTCATAACTGATTCTGATCAAGACAATAGTGATCGGCACACGGAAAATAAGCATATATAGTAGACTTATTATTTGTCCCCGTGGAGTCTAACTGCTGTTGCACCGTCAAAGAAGTAAAGCCACAACTCATCCACCTGCTGTCCAAGCGATTCCTGAACAGCCTGTGCATATAATTCCAGCTGAAGACGATACCGTTGTTTCAGGGATGCCAGACCACCTTCATGAGCTGCGATGCGATCAGTTTTGTAATCGATGAGAATAGTTCGTCCATTTTCACGGAACAAACAATCAACGATCCCCTGGGTAAGCATAATATCGTTCTGTTCATTTACAGGAATACCGTAGCTAAAAGGCATCTCGCGTCTGACCCATTCCGAACGGATAAGGCGCTGCCCAAGTTCGCTTGCGAAGAAAGCAGTAATATCCACCGTTTTTACAGCCTTGGCTTCCGGCTGCGTCAAAATCTGCAGTTCCACCAGTTGCTCTCTAACCTGATCTACCAGCGCTGCATCAACCGGACCTGCATGCAGAGGAATACGCTGCATCATCGTATGATAAGCTGTTCCCCGTTCCGCTCCACTCAAGCCGCGTTTTTCCATAAACTTGGGACGCTGCAGCTTGAGTGTACCGTCATGATAAAGAATGGATGGCGATGTCTGCTTGTAGGCCGTCATGTCTTCTACTGTATCATTATTGGCCGCTTCCATCGGCTGAGATGAAGATGTAGATAAAGCTGTATGGTCAGATTCTGCATTATGCTTGGTAAAGGAATTCAGCAGTGGCTGCAGATTCCAGATGCCTTCCCATAGATCGGCATCTGGAGCATCCTCGGTTGCCAGCTGTCTTTTTAGCTCACTAACCGTAGTTTTGGCCGGAGTATGCACAGCATTCTCATAAGGATACTGCCATGACAGACGATCATAAACGACCCTTTGCCAATCCTCCGTGTCTGTGTCTGTGTCTGTGTCTGTGTCTGTGTCTGTGTCTGTGTCTGTATCTGTATCTGTATCCAAATGGTCATGGATTTGTGATAGTGTTACTTCGGTTTTTTCCCGGAGTGCCTGCCATTTGGGATCATTCTCGCGTGGACCTGCATAACTCAGTTCATCATTCTCATCCGTGATACGCAGCTCGCGGCTATCTATAATACGAATCTGCCAATCAGATGGATCGGCTACCAGACAATCGGAATAAGGACCTGCTGCTGCTTCATTTCGTTCACGGAATATGGCTGCCGAACGGTGACGCATCATGGCTGGACCCAGCCAATCCAGATAACTGCGTCCACGTGCCAGCAGGTGATCCGGCAGTTCCAGCTGATCCGAATTCTGGATCTGGCTCCAGGCTGAGATTTTCTTATCCAGTCCACGTACCGTGCCGATCATGATCAGCTTGTCCCTTGGACGTGTCAATGCGACATAGAGTACGCGCATCTCTTCTGCCAGCAGTTCGTTGAGCGCCTGTCGGCGGATTGCCAGATTAGGCAGCATCGGATAACTGACCCGAGTATCCTCATCTACAAATTTGGGACCAAACCCAAGTTCTTTATGCATCAGGAAAGAAGCATTCAGATCCTGCATGTTGAACATTTTGGACATGCCAGCAAGGAAAACGACCGGGAATTCCAGCCCTTTACTTTTGTGAATTGTCATAACCCGAATCGCATTCTCCTGCGTTCCTGATACAGCCGATCCCAGATCGCCACCATTATCTTTGAGTCTGCGGATAAAGCGCAGGAAACGGAACAATCCTCGAGATGAGGTGGAACGTTCAAACTGCCGGGCACGATCATATAGAATTCGCAGGTTGTTCTGCCGCTGGATGCCTCCTGGCAGTCCGCCCAGCCAATCCACATATCCGGTCTCCCGGTAAATCCGCCAAATCAATTCGCCCAGTTCCTCTTCACGTGCCCGGGCACGCCAATTGGACAATTGCTCTATAAAGCGCAGAAGCTTGCTGTTCCAGCTTCCTGGGTGTTCAGCTGTCTGCTCGGCTGCCAGCAGCATCGCTTCGTAATAAGACAGGTCTTTGCCAAATAGACGGATCGCAGCCAGTTCATCTTCATTCAAACCAACAATTGGAGAACGCAGTACCGAAGCAAGTGGAATATCCTGCTGCGGATTATCGATAATTTCCAGCAGGGACAGCATAATATCCACTTCCACTGCTTCAAAATAACCCTGCTCCAGATCACTGTAGGCAGGAATACCAAGCAGCTGCAGTTCTTCCACGATCATAGGTGCCCATATGGATACTGAACGCAGTAATATAACCATATCCCGATATTCAGCCGGACGCAGTCCGTCTACACTTTTATCATAAATCATCAGTGGACGCCCATCTGGCGATACCATCTCGCGCACACGTGCTGCGATAGCCTGAGCTTCCAGTCGCGCTGCCTCCAGTTCCGCTTCGTCGGCAGCAGATCCCACAGACAATTCTGCTGTGTCTTCAGCATCTGCTGTTCGTTCAGCACCCGTCCGATCGATCAGCCAGAACTCCGGTGCATATGCCTGTTCTTCTCCAGGGGGATACTTGGCACCTGCCACCAGTTCAGCTCGCTCGTCATAACGAATCTCCGATACTTTCTCATTCATCACCTGACGGAAAATCATATTAACGGCATCTACGACCTGCTGACGGCTGCGGAAGTTGCGGGACAAATCAATTCGTCGTCCCTCACTCTGCCAGTCTTCTGTGTACGTGTGATACTTTTCCATAAACAATCCCGGCTCAGCCAAACGAAAGCGGTAAATACTCTGCTTCACATCGCCTACCATAAACCGGTTGCCCTGTTCCTGCCGGGAAATCAAACGAATCAGCTGTTCCTGAACCGAGTTGGTATCCTGATATTCATCCAGCATGACTTCATCGAATCGCTCCTGATACTCCAGGGCGGCTGCAGAAGGCTGTACATGATCAGGCACCGATGCCGGATCACGCAAAATCTGCAGAGCATAATGCTCCAGATCGGAAAAGTCGACCCAACCGCGGCGTTGTTTCTCCTGCTGGTATTTATTACTGAAGCGAATAACCAACTCAGCCAGCTCGCTCATTAGCGGAGCCGCTTCACGCAGCTCCTGGGCGAACTCATCCGGTGTACGACCAAAAAAGGACGTTTTCAGATCTGCCAGCGACTTTTTGGCATTCTCCCGTAGCTGCTTGACGGTCTCCTGCAGGTTGGGATCAATACCTTCCTTGCGTACTGCTTTGAGCTTGCCGAATCCGGCATTCTGGAAAGTAAGATACAGCTCTGTCCATGGCTGCTGCATCACAGCGTCCTGCAGCTGATGAATCAATTCCAGATCTTCATTCAGACTGTCTGCATAGGCAGCCGGGCCACCCGGCAGACGCGCTGTATCAATTCCTTGCTGCAGTAGTGCTTCCATACCTTCCAGCGAGACCCTGATATCCTGCATGATATAACTCACCCATGGAGTATTCTGCAGCGCTGCTCCATCGGCAGCTTCAAAATGAGCAGCCGTCTGACGCAGCCAGTGTTCCGGCCATGGATGACTGCGGGCAAAATGATACAGCCGTTCAACCAGTACAATCGCTGCATCATCACTTCGTTCCCCGCCGAACCAGTTCATCAGACGATGAAACTGCTTGGAGTCCCGTTCTTCTTCTTCGCCGTACTTTTCTTCAAATAGCTCTTCCAGAATCTCCTGCCGCAGCAGTCTGCTTTCATTCTCACTGGCAATCCGAAAACCCGGGTCCAGTGGAATCAGTGAATAATAACGACGAATCACTTCCAGACAAAATGAATGCAGGGTTGTAATCGAAGCCTGACCGAGCAGAGCCAATTGACGACGCAATCGTTCATCTTCCGGTCGCTGCAGCACTTCTTTGTCCAGTGCAGCCCGAATCCGCTGACGCATCTCTGTCGCTGCCGCTTTGGTAAAGGTAGCTACAAGCATCCGATCTACATCGAGTGGGTGTGCTGTATCCGTCACCTGACGGATAATCCGCTCGACCAGCACTGCTGTTTTGCCGGAGCCGGCTGCAGCAGCGACGAGCATATTACCGCCACGCAGGGAGATGGCTTTCCACTGGTCTTCGGTCCATGTACTATCTAATGGTCTTGGCATTTCGGGATAATCGGTTGGTCTACTAGTCAATGGAATGATCTCCTTTCTGCGTGCTTTGCTGATTTTGCAGCAGCTCCCACGTTTCATTTTTGTTTGGCTTTTTCAGTATATTATAGGCATTGCCTTTGATCGATTCATCGAACTGGCAGACCGATTTGTAAGCGCAAAATGTGCAAGCTTTTTCCTGTTCCATCCGGTACGGTGTAATATCGGTCTGTCCATCGGTAATACCTGTTCCAATATCACGGGCCGTCTGTCTGACATTACGCAGCAGTTCATCCCACTGATCCGGAGAAGCGACAGCAGAGCTGCTATAGAATCCTCCATCGGTCTTCACAGCTACCGGTAAAATAGCCGAGTATCCTTTGTCCAGCTCCATATCCATTCGGCCAATGACATCACGGTCAGCGAGCAGCAGACCTTTCATTTTGAATTTCTTGAGCAGCTCCTGCTGGGACTGCTGCAGCGTCAGACGATTGCCGGATTGCAGCAGCGGATTATGCACATGGAAATAGAGCGCACCGGCTGGCGAAGCTTTTTGTCCCAGCATATCTTCTGCATGAGTCAACAGTACATCCAGATAGGTCAGCATCTGCAGTGCCAATCCATAATAAACTTCATGCAGCTTCAGATCGGTCTGACTGGACTTATAATCGATAATGCGCACGAGCAGTCCTTGATCGCTCTCTGCCATATCCACACGGTCAATCTTGCCGACAATTTCCATTGTGCAGCCATTATCCAGCGTGAACCGCAGCGGCGGCCAATCCCCATTCGGACCAAATACCAGTTCCAGATACCATGGTTCAAAGTCTCCACGACGCGACTGCTCTCCAATAATCACGGAAGCCCTGCTGACAATCTCACGCAGTTTGCGTGTAATATAGCCATATCGCTTGGAACTGAACAGGATTTCGCCCTGCAGCCGCGGCACATGCTTGTCCACAGCAGCTTCAGCAGCCTGCATACATTCTTCGGGGCTGAGATCTCCCCATTTACGGCCCTGACTTTTGAGATCTTTGGCCAAATCGGTCAGAGAAGCATAGAACAGCTTGCTGATATCCGGTGCCTTGAGCCTGTATTCCTGCCGTTCACGCAGCTTAAGTCCACGAGCAGCAAAATGGGCAAACGGACAGGAGACGAACTGCTCCATACCCGAAACGCTCGTTCTCAGTACACTTCCATATAGATGACGGCTCGTATCCTCATTCAGCTGACGACCACTATTTTCATAAAAGAGTGAATCAAGCAGCATATGCAGCTGGGGCTGCCATTGTGCCTGTGCTGTATACCAGTTATAGGCATGCCACCATGCCGGCTGCATATGGCTTCCCCTGCTCCAATCACGCAGCTGTCCGATCAACAGCGGCAGCGTGGTTGTCGGATGACTAATCCGGTCGCTCTCTTGTTCTGCTGACGGATGGTTATGTTGATGCTGCAGAAAAGGGAACAGACTGCGTACCTGGGTAATGACCTCCGATGGCAGCAGTCCTCTGCCTTCGTGATCGGTCTGCGAGTAACTGATCCACAGTTTGTCGCTGGCCATCGTCAGCGTATTATAAATCAGAAAACGCTCGTCCAGCTGACGCCGCGTAATCCCAGGCGCCAGAGCCAGTCCATCATCGGACATACTTGTCCGCTCCATCTCATTCAAAATGCCATCGTCTACAAATACAGAAGGAACAATCCCATCATTTACACCCAGTACAAATGCATATCGTATATCCATTGGACGGGTACGATCCATCGAACCGATCAGCACCTGATCCATCGCAGGCGGAATAATACCCATACGCAGACCGGACAATCCCGTCTCCAGCAGACCGGCAAATGTGGTCAGATCCAGTTCACCCTCACCCATAATATCTACCATCTGCTCCAGTAGATCCATAATGCTGCCGTAGATCTGCACGTGTTCGCGTGCCCGGAGCGGATCGCCTGCCAGGGCAGCACTGCCGCTCATCTGTTCCAATTGTCCGGCAATATTGCAGTCTTCGATCAATTGATAAAGGGCGATGCACATTTCAGTAGCATGACGTGCTTTTTTGATTTTCTTCTCAAAAGTAATCAGCGGACTGGTGACCAGTTCCCGGGCCTGCTCGATACGCTGGGCAGCCGCACGCTGACTTTCGCTTCGATCTTCTTCATTCTCCATATGAATGCCCGGAATATTCCGCCATGGGCGTCCATCCGTCCAGCGTGACCCATGAATACCTGTCGCCAGTACTGCATTTTCGAGTCGGTCGAGATCTTCCGTACTGACGCGGCCGTCATCCGGAACCAGCATGCCTGTTTTGATGCAGCGGAATACATCTTCATATCGCCAGTGATACATCACAATATCCAGCGCCGAACGCAGGAATTCTGCCAACGGATGATGCAGAATCCCACGTCTTTTATCAATAAAATAGGGAATATCATAATCCTGCATCAATGGCTCGATCATCGATTCATAATCGTCCAGTGTACGAACGAATAATGCCATATCACGCCAGCGTGCACCTTTTTCGCGGGCGAGTCGTACCATCTCGCGCAGAGCCGCTTCTATTTCCGAACGGCGATCCAGTGCGCTGTGAATCGCAATATCCTGTTCCCGAGTGCTCTCATCAGCAGCAGAAGGACGCCACACTCTCCGGTGACGATATCCATATTCCAGATGGGCCAGTTGGGAACTGCCGCGAAAACGAACCGGTACACTATCGGGAGATGCCGATAGATTCTCGATTGATGGCAGAGCAGCTCCGTCCAGCGCTTCTGCCAGCTGGGACAGTTTGCGATACGTTAGCGCTGTCGGATGGAATAGCTCCATCTCCTGGGGTGGCTCCTGATCATAGGTACGATCCAGTGTAAGGGTGATTGTTACCGATACCGCTTTTTCCAGCAGGGCTGCGATTACTGCATATTCCTGTGGACTGAAGCTATGGAACCCATCGATCCATACTTCTACATTATTGAGAGTTTCCGATTGCGGAATAGCCGCGGCCAGATCAGTCAGTGTATCGTCACGATCCACATATAGTCCTGCCAATCCCTGCTCGTACTCCTGGTAAATGCGCTGGAGATCATGAAGCTTGTCACTTAGTAGCGGCGAGCGCTGTGCTCCCGGCTGCTGTACATAGCGTGCCAGTTCTTCCGAAGTCAGCGCATGATGCTTGAACTCGGTATATAATCCACTTAGTTTACCGATAAATCCAAACTGATCACTGGATGCGCCAAATAACCGGAGTTCCGGCTGATAAGCATGAATCAGCTTGTATAAGAGCATTTTTTTGCCTTCGTCTCCAATAGGCGTGCGTGCCGATCCGCCGGTCTCCCGAAGGATCCACTCGGCAAAATGGCGGAAACCATACGTATGTGCCCGCACATTTCCCCGCAGCTCCGGTGTACGAATCAGTGCATACTGCGCCTGGAATGACGCCTGCTCCGGTACCAGTAGCAGAATAGGTGGACCATCCGGCTGCTCCTTAATCTGGTCGATAATTCGCTGAATAACTGTGGTCGTCTTGCCGCTACCGGAACGACCGAGCATAAACTTGAGTGGCATCAAATCACCTTCATTCCTGCAAAATAAAATCTATATTCAAACCTGTACGTATACTCGTTGAAAACCTCAACAAAAAAGAACACTTGTTCCTATATCTATCTTATTAAGAGTAATACAATTCGGTGGGAAATTCAATCCTGTTCACCAATATGCAGTCTTCATATGTAAATCCCCTCTGCCTGCAATACACGATATAGTGTGTCTCGGAAGAGGGGATTATGAGATCAATCATTCATCTTGGTTGAAGACTGCCGATCTTGATCCAATTATAATTTAAAAGTTTTTGCTGCGTACTTCAAAGATCGCAAATTTCAGATAATGACCTTCGTTGACGCCAAGAATCTGTGGATGATCCTTGCCGGCTGCTCGCCATTCTACCAGACGTAGTACCTTGCCGGCATCTTTGGCTGCATCCTGGATCGTCTCCAGGAACAGATCAGGACGCATATGGTAAGAACAGCTCGCCGTTACCAGATAACCACCCTCGTTAACAAGCTTCATGCCATGCAGGTTAATATCTTTATACCCACGAACGGCGCCGGGTACCGCACTTTTGGTTTTGGCAAAAGCAGGCGGGTCCAAAATGACCACATCCCAGCTCCGTCCGCCACCAGCTGTCATCGGCTTGGACGTATCCTGTCCCGAATCGGCAGCTGCACGCTGATTGCGTTCTTCCAGTCCCTTGGCATTGCTACGCAGATAGTCAAACGCATCATCAACTACAAATTCTACCCGTTCTTCGAATCCGTTCAGGCGTACATTCTCACGTGCACTCTCGATCGCATGAGCCGAAATATCGAGACAGGTTACTTTTTTGGCTCCGTATTTACATGCATTCAGTGTGAAGCTGCCGGTGTGGGAAAAGCATTCCAGCACCGTAGCGCCGTCCCAATAAGGGAAATCGACGACTTTACCTTTGCGGTTAACAGGCAGCATTGCCTGCTCCCCATCCTGTTCCACCTCGGTCAGCTGAATACCGCTGCGTTCGCCCCAGCCCAGCATCAGTGGTGCAATCGAAGCGCGGTTCTCCCGCTGGTCGAAGAAATAGCCGGTTTTCTGACCTTCTTCAATATCGACCTTGATCAGCAGTCCGTTCTCGGATACCGTCACATGACGCGGGCACTCTCCGTACATTACACCTTTTACTTCTTCCAGTCCTTCCAGTTTGCGTACCGATACATCACTGCGTTCGTAGATACCGGCAGGCTGCATCACCTGTACCAGCGCATCGATAATCTGCTGACGACGACGATCCATACCAAGTGTCAACAGCTGCACAACCAGAATCTCGCCGAATCGGTCTACAATCAATCCTGGCAGAAAATCCGCTTCTCCGTAGACGAGTCGATATGCATTTTCTTCACCCAAAAAGCGTGTCCGATGCTTGAGGCACCATTCAAATCGTTCTGCAAAAAAGGCAGTATCCAGACCTTCCAGTGGTTGATGGGATACTACGCGTACAGTAATACGGGATGCCGGGTTGTAATAACCGGAAGCCAAAAATTTGCGCTGGTGATTCAAAATGCTGACGATCTGACCGGGTTCCGGCTGACCTTCCACCTCGGCAATCTCGCCTTCAAATACCCATGGATGTCCCTGTTCGAGTCTTTTTTTACGTTTCTGATGCAAAATAATGCTTGCCAATGGTGGTCACTCCCTCATAAAGTCCGTACAGCCCGTCAACTTGCTAATTGGCTGCCGGTTGTGTGTATGCACACAGATGCATGCTTGATCAAAACAAAGGATTTCACCTTAACCGAACGGTAAAGTGAAATCCTTTCGTCGTATCCTGTCTGTTATAAAACGATATAAAAGTTCCTACTGGGCCAGTGGAGTTGGAGTCTGTTCCAATACACGAACCAGTTGGCCTTTGCTTGTGTTGACACCGGGCTCGGTGAGTTTTACGCGGCACAGCTTGCCTACCAGATCTTCCGATCCTTCAAAAGCAATCTGTAAATAGTTGTCGCTATAACCGGCAATCATGCCTTCACCGTATAATCCTTTGTCGTTGTTCTCAGGAATTACATCGAGTACATGACCTACAAATTTCTCGGCATAGGACAGCTGCATCTGCTCGGAAAGATCGATCAGCTGATGTACACGGTCATTCTTTATTTCTTCATCCACCTGATCTTCCATTCGTGCAGCCGGTGTGCCGGTACGTTTGGAATAAGGGAACACGTGCATCTCGGAGAATCCGATCGACTTCATCATCTCATAGCCATTTTGGAACATTTCTTCGGTCTCACCCGGGAAGCCTACAATCACATCGGTTGTAATGGCTACATCCGGCATCGACTGGCGAATGCGGCGGATTTTCTCCGCATATTCCGCTACAGTGTATTTGCGACGCATCCGTTTCAGAACGTTATCATCGCCTGCTTGCAGCGGGATATGGAAATGACGGCACATTTTCGAGGAGCGATTCAGTACATCCAGCACTTTCTCGTCAATCTGGCTGGCTTCGATCGAACTGATTCGGATACGCTCCAGTCCTTCGACACGGTCCAGATCCCAGAGCAGATCAGCCAGATCATAATCTTCCAGATCATCTCCGTAACCGCCGGTATGAATCCCGGTCAGCACAATTTCTTTATAACCTGCTGCTACCAGTTGATGCGCCTGGGCAATTACACTGCTCGCTGCGCGGCTACGGGATAACCCGCGAGACCATGGAATAATACAGAATGTGCAGAAGTTGTTGCAGCCTTCCTGGATTTTGAGGAAAGCACGGGTATGATTGGCAAAGTCTGGCACATCCAGTTCTTCGAATTCGCGTGTCTTCATAATATTGCGCACAGCATTGATCGGCTGACGCTCGCTCTGCAG
This sequence comes from Paenibacillus dauci, assembly GCF_000971985.1. Lineage (GTDB taxonomy): Bacteria > Bacillota > Bacilli > Paenibacillales > Paenibacillaceae > Saccharibacillus > Saccharibacillus dauci. The sequence continues at coordinate 1,196,400 of NZ_LAQQ01000001.1, forward strand.
GGTACGAATATGATCCATCAGCTTGTCGCGATCCTGGGTACCTACCACCAGATCGACCCCTTCAATATCCAGAATCTCAGCCGGGGACGTCTGTGCATAGCAGCCGGTGACTGCGATAACGGCATCCGGGTTGCGGCGTACTGCACGACGGATAATCTGACGGCTTTTTTTGTCTCCGGTATTGGTTACGGTACAGGTATTAATCACATATACATCCGCAGTCTGTTCTTCAAAATCGACCTGGTCATAGCCTTCATTTTTGAACAGCTGCCATATGGCTTCAGTATCATAAAAGTTGACTTTACAGCCCAACGTGTAAAACGCTACAGATGGCATAAGTTAAATTCCTCCCATTTCTCCGGTTTCATACATAATGCAAGCCAGCGCTGTCATCGCCGCTGTCTCTGTGCGAAGAATGCGTCTGCCAAGTCCAGTAGGTACAGCACCATGCTGCTCAGCAGCCTCCACTTCCTGTTCGGCAAATCCGCCTTCCGGTCCCACTACAATCAGCACTTGCGCTGCGGTATCCGGCTTCTGCTGCAATCCGGCAGCAAATGGCTGAACCACATCGCGCAGCTGGCTGCCATTTTCCTTTTCATAACAAAAGCAGATCAGGTCATACTGCGCAAACGTCGCCAGCAGCTGCTTCCAGCTAAGTGGCTGACCAATCTGCGGAATACGGCTGCGATGGCTCTGCTCTGCAGCTTCCTTGGCAATTTTGCTCCAGCGCTGGATACGCTTCTCTTCTTTGCGTGAATCGTATTGTACGACTGTACGCTCTGACAAAAAAGGAACAAACACTGCAGCTCCAAGCTCCGTGCATTTCTGGATCACGGTCTCCATTTTGTCGCCTTTGGGCAGACTCTGGGCAATCGTAACCTGTACGGTTGCTTCGGACAGCTGCTCCAACCGTTCCATAATGCGTGCCGTAACGACACCTTCATCCATACTACTGATCTCGGCCAATACATCCAATTGGTTGCCATCACAAGCAATCAGCTTATCGCCTTCTTGTGAACGCATTACTCTTATAATATGCCGCGCATCATCACCCGTGATCGTCACTTCATGCTCACTGAACTGCTGTGCCGGTACAAAATATCGCTGCATCGCTCATCCACTTTCTGTATGACATTTTCGTACTATAATGGTGTAGCTGATTGGTGTACCATCGATTGGTATCCACTATAACATTTGTGCTCTCTTATACAGCCTGCTTCATCACTTCAATAGATACAATATACGTTCTCCGAATGACATTCAAATAGCCCGGTCTGTATAGACAAGCCGGACTTCTCAAGGCCATACAGCACCCTATTGGAGTGAAATACCTGAATCCCTATCATACAACTTTTGGACAGTGAGGGCTAGGGTTTCAGTTCAAATTGTATACCGGAATCCTTTTGCCATGCCACTTTGGCACCGGGATCAAAGTAGCGCAGATTCGAATCACGAAAAAACTCCCTTTCCTGCACCGGATGATCCGGGTACGGAAAAGGGAGTTTTTGAAATTGCATTTGTACTTCCAACCACTAATAAAAGCAAGGAGCATAACAGCGGGTTATCTTTTGCCAAATTAGCGGTTGTCTGCATCAATTAGTTGCGGATCATGTAATCAAATGCGCCCAGTGCTGCGGTAGCACCGGAGCCCATGGAGATGATGATCTGCTTATAGGCACTGTCTGTGCAGTCGCCGGCAGCGAATACGCCAGGCAGGCTGGTTGCACCGTGTTTGTCTACGACGATTTCGCCCATGCGAGTCAGTTCGAGTGTATCTTTCAGCCAGTCGGTGTTAGGCACCAGACCGATTTGAACGAATACGCCCTGCAGTTTCACATGCTGCTCTTCCATCGTGTCACGATCGATATAGGTAATACCGTTAACCGTATCGTCACCAGTGATTTCTTTGGTTTGCGCGTTTTTGATAACCGTTACATTCGGCAGGCTATACAGACGATCCTGCAGAACCGAATCGGCTTTTAGTTCCGAAGCAAATTCAAGAACAGTAACGTGCTTAACGATACCAGCGAGGTCGATCGCTGCTTCGATACCTGAGTTACCACCGCCGATGACAGCTACATGCTTGCCTTCGAACAGCGGACCGTCACAGTGAGGGCAGTACGCTACGCCTTTGTTTTTGAATTCTTCTTCACCTGGTACGCCGATATTGCGCCAGCGTGCGCCGGTGGACAGAATAACGGTTTTACTTCTCAGTACCGCACCGTTTTCCAGTTCTACTTCAACCAGGTCTTTTTTCTCGAGACGCTTGGCACGCAGGGAAGGCATAATATCTACGCCGTATTCCTTCACATGTTCTTCCAGGCTGGCTGCGAGTTTTGGACCTTCAGTGTATTTCACACTGATAAAGTTCTCGATACCGACTGTATCCATCACCTGACCGCCAAAGCGGTCGGCTACAAGACCGGTACGGATACCTTTACGTGCTGCATAGATCGCTGCGCTGGAGCCGGAAGGACCGCCACCAACTACAAGCACATCATACGGAGCTTTCTCGGACAGTTCATCTGCATCCGGGCCTGCGCCCAGTTTGGACAGAATATCCTGCAGGGACATGCGTCCACTGCCGAACGGCTCGCCATTCAGGAATACGGTAGGCACTGCCATGATATTCTTGCTGTCTACTTCATGCTTGAATGCGCCGCCTTCGATCATCGTATGCTTGATGTTCGGATTCAGTACACTCAGAATGTTCAGTGCCTGAACGACATCCGGACAATTATGGCAAGTCAGGCTGACATACGATTCAAATGTGTATGGGCCTTTGACTGCTTTCGCCTGAGCGATCAGACTGTCATCTACTTTCGGCGCACGGCCGCTTACCTGAAGCAGAGCCATGACCAGTGAAGTGAACTCGTGACCAAGCGGAACACCGGCAAATATAACACCGGTGTCTTCGCCTACACGGTTTACACTGAAGCTTGGCGTACGTTCCAGTACAGCTGTTTCCACTTGGATGCGCGGCGAAATGGCAGCCAGTTCGTCAAGGAGTGCCAGCGTTTCCTGGGATGTTTTATCATCGCCAGCGCTGACTTTCAGCACGATGTCGCTTTCCAGCATCTGAAGATACTGCGACAATTGGACTTTCATTTCTGCATCTAATACCATTTGCTCATGCTCCTTACTGTTAAACGTTTCAGTTTAAACTTAGATTTTACCAACCAGATCCAGACTTGGTTTCAGGGTTTCAGCGCCCTCTTTCCATTTTGCAGGGCAAACTTCACCCGGATTGTTGCGAACGTATTGAGCTGCTTTGATTTTGTCTACCAGTGTGCTTGCATCGCGGCCGATACCGTCAGCATTGATTTCAACGGTTTGAACAATGCCTTCTGGGTCGATAATGAATGTACCGCGTTGTGCCAGACCTTCTTCTTCGTCCAGAACGTCGAAGATGCGGGAAATGCGCTGGGAAGGATCACCGATCATAATGTATTCGATTTTGCCAATTACATCGGAATGATCATGCCATGCTTTATGTGTGAAATGAGTATCTGTAGATACGGAGTATACTTCTACGCCCAGGTTTTTCAGTGTAGCGTATTGATCTTGCAGATCACCCAGTTCAGTTGGGCATACGAAAGTGAAGTCAGCAGGATAGAAGCATACAACGCTCCATTTACCCTGGAAGTTTTGTTCGGATACATCGATGAACTCACCATTGTGGAAAGCCTTTGCGTTGAAACCATCTACTTTTTTACCGATAAGAGACATAATAAAATTCCTCCTGATTCCAATATTTTTTGGTTATCCTAAAATGTAATTAGAATAAGTATAATCTGAGAATCATTATCATACTATACACAGGGTCATGTCAAGCGATGTGGGTGACTTCACTTAATCTTCATTTTGGAAAGGAATTCTCTTCCTTTTTATAGGAGATTATTAGTTTTCTTGCCCATTTGAAGTGTTCATGGCACCTTGTGAAAGTTCAATAATTGTTCATATTTATCCTTTTTGATTGCAAAGCATTTTCACGCTTCTTCCTGTTAGTACCCAATAAGAAGAATATTGATCTTCATGAATTTCATGAAAAGCAAAAATACCGCTAACCGGAATAAACTCCAGTCAGCGGTATAAAGTACATATTTATCATACAATCAAGATTGTTTGGTTATTTGGTATCAACCACCAAATAATAGATTACCCAGGGTATAGAAGCTTCCACCCAGCGTATTGGCAAGCTGATACAGAGGTTGAATTGTTACGGCCCGCAGCGGCTGGATAAAGACAAGCAGCAGGAACAGCAGCATGGCCCACTGCTCGACGCGCTGCAGACGTACACTGATGCGCGGAGGCAGCCAATCGGACAGGATGCGATAACCATCCAGTGGCGGCAGCGGGATCAGATTGAAGATAAACAAGAAGCAGTTCATCAGAATCATATATTCCACAAAAGTATAAATGGCAATATCAATCCGGTTATTGGCAAACGAACCGATCAGCCCAAAGTAATTCAGTGCATAGTAGATAATCGCCGTCAGCAGCGCAACCAGCAGATTGCTGACCGGCCCTGCTGCAGATACCAGAATCCCCATCAGACGCGGACGACTGAAGTTCTCCCGGTTCACCGGCACTGGACGTGCCCAGCCAAACCCTGCAATCAGCAGCAGAATCATACCGAGCAGATCGATATGGGCAGCCGGATTCAGTGTTACCCGTCCCAACAGCCGCGCTGTAGGATCACCAAACTTGTTGGCAACATAGGCATGTGAAAATTCATGTACCGTAAAGCCGATTACGAGTGCCAGCACGTAAAACGGCAAAATATTCAAGGGTACAAATAAGACGTTATTCAGAAAATCCATTCCTTACCTCTTTCTCGCTACAAATGCGATCCAGTCTTCATCACGATGCGCACCTTCCACTACAAAACCGGCAGCTTCCAGTCCCTGACGTACATCGTCTTCTTTGTTTTTATAAATACCGGAAGCGATATAGACACCGCCCGGCTTGAGTGCTTCATAGACATCATCGATAAAGAGCAGAATAATCTCTGCCAGAATATTGGCTACAACTACCTGTACCGGCAGCGTGACGTTAAGCTTCACATTCAGGCTGTCCGGGTCTGCTTTGAGTACGGACAATAGATCACTCTCATAGACCGTAATGTCCTGCTCCAGCCCGTTCAGGCGCGTATTCTCTCCGGCACTGGATACAGCCACAGGATCGAGATCCAGTGCCAGCACACTTTTTGCTCCCAGCTTCATCGCACCAATCGCCAGAATACCGGAACCTGTACCTACATCAATCACTTCTTCGCCGCCATGAATAACGGTCTCCAGTGTGCGCAGACAGAGGGAAGTCGTCGGATGTGTGCCCGTACCAAATGCCATACCCGGATCAAGTTCGATAATCTGTTCCTTCGGACTCTCGGGGGTGTAGTCTTCCCAGGTAGGCTTGATGGTCAGACGTTCCGATACACGAATCGGCTTAAAATACTGCTTCCAGGCATTGGCCCAGTCATCCTCATCCACGGTCTTCACTGAAATGGTCGCCACGCCTGCATCAATGCCGAACTCTTTGAGCTGACTGGTGCGTTCACCGATCTCGGCAGCAATAGCATCCATATCGGTCGCTTCGGCAAAATATCCCTGGACGACAGCCAGTCCTTCGGGAATATCATTAAGCGGCATTTCGTACCACTGTCCATAAGATGTGTCGCGCGGCTTGTTCAGTGTACCCGATTCCTCGATCGTTACACCGCCTGCGCCTGCTTCATGCAGAAAGTTGGAGATCATCTCCACTGCTTGTTCAGTTGTATGTATAGTCAGTTCATGCCATAACATAGTTTAAGTTCCTCCTGTTTTCGAGCGTACATTACGCTTCATTGTACTACAGATTAACATTATAATTCAAAAGGGTTACGTTTGGGCAAAATAAAGCCCGGTTCTTGATAGAACCGGGACGCTTTATCCTGTTTCATTCATCGATTATATTGATCAGACGCTGGCTTAATCGCCGCGGAATGCTCTTTTTACACGGTCAAAGAAAGATTGCTCGTTCTCATGCGTGTTCTCGCCGCTCAGTGAACCAAACTGACGCAGCAGATCTTTTTGATCGTCGGTCAGGTTACTTGGAGTGACCACGACCACCTTGATATGCTGATCACCCTGTCCAGTACCGCGCAGACGTGGCACACCTTTGCCTTTGAGGCGGAAATAAGTGCCGGTCTGGGTACCTGCAGGTACTTTGATTTTGACTTTCTCGGTCAGCGTCGGTACTTCCACTTCGTCTCCAAGCGCTGCCTGGGTAAAGGTAAGCGGAATCTCACAGTAGATATCATCATCTTCACGTTCGAAGAAATCATGCGATTTCACGCGGAATACGATATACAGATCTCCCGGAGGACCTCCACGTACACCGCCTTCTCCTTCGCCATTCACTCTCATCTGTGAACCATCATCCACCCCTGCCGGGATACGGATATGGATTTTACGCTGCTTTCTTACACGGCCGCTACCGCTGCAATTATTACATTTCTCTTCGATAATGGTACCTGTACCTCCACAGTTGGAACAGCTGCGGCGGTTTACCATACGGCCAAACGGCGTATTTTGTACCACTTCTTCCTGACCGGAACCATGACATACGGAACAGGTCTTCGGCTCGGTACCCGGCTTGGCGCCGGAACCATCACATACATCACAATTCTCGGTACGGTTGATGGTAATATCAGTCTCTTTGCCAAAGATGGCTTCCTTGAACTCCAGGTTCATCGTGTACTGCAGATCATTACCACGCTGCGGTGCATTCGGGTTACGCTGTCTGCCACCATTGCCACCAAAGAACATATCAAAGATATCGCCAAATCCGCCGGAAGAGAATCCTCCTCCGCCAAATCCACCCTGATTGGGATCGATGTGTCCATATTGATCATACTGTGCACGTTTGGATGAATCGCTCAGTACATCATAGGCTTCCTTGACTTCCTTAAACTTGCTTTCCGCATCCGGCTCTTTGTTGACGTCCGGGTGATACTGGCGTGCCAGCTTCCGGTAGGATTTTTTAATTTCATCCTCGGAAGCATCTTTGCCTATACCCAGTACCTCATAATAATCGCGCTTATCCGCCATCGGTCCACCTCCACTCCTTTATCGGTTTGCTATTGGTATGCCGGGGACACCGGTCTTATTTATCCGTAATATAGCACTCTGTGTGTTATACCATGTTCACATAAAAAATGAAAGTCAAAGCACGGGATGCCCCGGCTTTGACCTTCCCATTTTAAGCACTAGCTGATCGCGCCTGTAATACGCAGCGCTTTGTATACGATATTTTGTGATGCAAACATCGATTTTATTGACAAAAGCGTACTGATTTATTCAGACGACGCTTAGTCTTTTTTGTCTTCGTCTACAACTTCATACTCTGCATCAACGACATTGTCGTTTTTCGGAGCGCCTTCTGCGCCGCCAGCTGTTTGTTCTTCCTGTGCAGCCTGCTCGTACAGTTTAACTGCCAGAGCCTGTGCAACAGTGCTCAGCTCTTCTGTAGCTGCTTTGATCGCTTCTACATCTTCGCCTTCAAGCGTGGATTTCAGTTTGTCTTTGGCAGCATTTGCTTTTTCGACTTCACCAGCATCCGCTTTTTCGCCAAGATCTTTGATGGTTTTCTCTACTTGGTAGATCAGCTGGTCGCCGCTGTTTTTAACTTCAACGAGTTCTTTGCGTTTACGGTCTTCTTCAGCGTGCAGCTCAGCATCTTTCATCATTTTCTCTACTTCTTCATCGCTCAGACCGCTGGAAGAAGTGATTGTGATTTTTTGGCTCTTGCCTGTACCTTTATCTGTTGCAGATACGTTAACGATACCGTTGGCATCGATATCGAAGCTAACTTCGATTTGTGGTACGCCGCGTGGTGCAGCAGGGATATCACCCAGCATGAAGCGTCCCAGTGTTTTGTTGCCGGCTGCCATTTCGCGCTCACCTTGCAGAACGTGAATTTCAACGCTAGGCTGGTTATCCGCATACGTGGAGAACACTTGGGATTTACTTGTTGGGATCGTTGTGTTGCGCTCGATCATTTTGGTAAATACGCCACCAGCAGTCTCGATACCGAGGGACAGTGGAGTTACGTCCAGCAGGACTACGTCTTTCACGTCACCAGTCAGTACGCCTGCTTGAACAGCTGCGCCCAGTGCAACAACTTCATCCGGGTTAACGCCTTTGTGAGGCTCTTTACCAGTCAGTTTTTTGATTGCTTCCTGTACAGCAGGAATACGTGTGGAACCACCCACCAGTACGATTTTGTCAATTTCGCTAGCGCTCAGACCGGAGTCTTTGATCGCTTGACGAGTAGGACCGAGTGTACGCTCTACCAGAGTAGCGGACAGCTCTTCGAACTTCGCGCGAGTCAGGTTAACTTCCAAGTGCTGAGGTACGCCGTCTGCAACCGTGATGAATGGCAGAGAGATTGTAGTTGTCAGTACGCCGGACAGTTCTTTTTTCGCTTTTTCAGCTGCGTCTTTGAGACGTTGTACAGCTGCTTTATCTTTGCTCAGGTCAATGCCCTGATCTTTTTTGAATTCACTTACCAGATAGTCGATGATGACTTGGTCAAAATCGTCACCACCAAGGTGGTTGTCACCGCTGGTTGCTTTAACTTCGAAGAATCCATCGCCCAGTTCCAGGATGGAAACGTCGAATGTACCGCCGCCCAGGTCATAGACCAGGATCGTTTGGTCTTCGGATTTCTCCAGACCGTATGCCAGTGCTGCAGCTGTCGGCTCGTTGACGATACGCAGAACTTCCAGACCAGCGATTTTACCAGCATCTTTGGTTGCCTGGCGCTGACTGTCGTTGAAGTAAGCTGGAACCGTGATAACTGCTTGAGTTACTGTTTGACCCAGGTAAGCTTCTGCATCGGATTTCAGCTTTTGCAGGATCATCGCGGAGATTTCCTGGGAGCTGTAGTTTTTGTCATCGATAGTTTCTTTGTGATCTGTACCCATATGACGCTTGATGGAGCTGATTGTACGATCAGGGTTCGTGATGGATTGACGTTTTGCTGTTTCACCAACGATACGCTCGCCGTCTTTTTTGAAACCAACTACGGAAGGGGTTGTACGTGCGCCTTCCGGGTTAGGAATAACGACTGCCTCGCCGCCTTCCATTACTGCCACACATGAATTCGTTGTACCAAGGTCGATACCAATTACTCTGCTCATGCTTAATTTCCTCCTTGTAACGTCTATGTTTTTTGAAAGAATGTTAGATATTTTACTCAAGCAAAATTACTTTTATCGAAGTATAGAAGCTTCGGTGTATAACGCCAGGCACTTGTATACGTTTATAGCACCAAGCGCTTGTTTGCGTTTAGCATACCAGCTGCTTGCTTACACTTACGAATGCCAAGCGTTTAGCCACTGACTTTGACCATCGCTGGACGGATAACTTTATCCTTCAGTACATAGCCTTTTTGCAGTTCTTCCACGACGATTCCTTCTTCGTATTCGTCGGACTCTACCTGCATGACTGCCTGATGGAATTCTGGATTGAACGGTTGTCCTACCGCTTCCATTGGAGTCAGACCTGTATTTTTGAGTACGTCGGACAGCTGGCGGAAGATCATGTCTACGCCTTTGGAGAAAGATTCCAGTTCCGGATTTTCCGGCTTGGTTGCCATCGCACGTTCAAAGTTATCAATAACCGGGATCAGTTCAGTAATGAGCTGGGCAGAAGCGTACTTCGCCAGTTCTTCCTTTTCCTTTTGTGTACGGCGACGGAAGTTATCAAAGTCTGCCTGCGCGCGCAAAAGGCGCTGTGTCTGGTCATCTGCATGTGCCTGCACACGCTCCAGCTCAGCACGGGATACTAACTCCTCAGCTGTAAACGTTGTAGTGGAGTCTGCATTTTCTACAGTTTCTTCAGCCACATTGTTGTCTTCAGCCTGGATATCATTCATCATGTCCTGATCTTCCGGGTTGTTGTTTTCTTGAAAGGATTGCTCTTTATTCAAGATTGTTCACCTCCTTATAATAGCTCGTCATTCATTATGATTCATACTACAGCTCCTGATACATTCAAACGATATATGTTAGTCATCAGAGAGAACAATTAACGATACCATTGTTTGAGTATTCGGGTCACATCGTGTGAGAGCATATTCAGAATGCCCATCACTCTTGCATATTCCATGCGTGTAGGTCCCAGTATACCAATAGTACCCAATGATTCGCCATCCAGCTCATAGGTGGCTGTAATCAGACTGCAATTTTCAAAAGCCTGGTGCGCATTCTCTGCACCAATACGTACCTGTATGCCATGGGGAGCAGAAGCTTCTGCCATCAGGCGGGTAAGCGTCGGCGTCTCTTCCAGCAAATCCAGAATACTTTTGACTTTGTCCATGTCCCTGAATTCCGGTTGAATCAGCATATTGGTCGCACCGCTCAGGAAAATCTTCTGTTCCTGTTCGTGATCAAATGCCGAGTTCAGCGTGGACATCATTTCTTCATAATGCTCCAGATGGCGCTGCATCTCTTCGCTGATTTCCGTGAAAATGCGGGTTTTTAATTTATATAAAGGCACGCCTACCAGTCTGCTGTTGAGCAGATTCACCATCTGTTCCAGTTCGGAAGCGGACACGTTCTCGGGAATCCGGATTTTGCGATTCTCGACCTGTCCTGTACTGGTAACCATAATAGCAATTGCTGTCTCATGATCCAGTGGCAGCAGCTGGAAATGACGCAGTGAGGTATGGAATACCTCAGGCCCCAGTAAAATGGAAGTATAGTTGGTCACATTGGACAGCACCATTGCAGCATGCTGCATGAGCTGTTCCGCTGCGGACAGCTTTTCAGCAAAGAAACGCTTCAGTTCTTTGACTTCGGCGGTGTTGACCGCTTCAACCGGGGACAGATGATCCACATAATAACGATATCCCTTTTGGGAAGGAATACGTCCGGCTGAGGTATGCGGCTGTTCCAGGAATCCCAGTTCCTCCAGATCGGCCATTTCATTGCGAATGGTCGCGGGGCTGTAATTCACATCGCCTCTTTTGGATATGCTACGGGACCCGACAGGTTCCGCCGAACGAATGTAATCATCCACAATTGCATTCAGAATCATTTTTTGACGCTCGGTTAACATGAGGCTCCCTCCTTTTTGTATGATATCCATTCCGCGAGGATCAGGGCCATATGCGCCGATGCTGTTTTTCTGATTCAGGGTCCGTTCCAACTACAAATCGGATTCCCCGAACAGAAACAACATAAGGGATATACCGGTTCCTTGTAGAGAAAGATATCCACCTCGTTAGCACTCACTAATGTTGAGTGCTAACGACTAATACAAAAATACCAAACTGCCTCATTTATTGTCAAGTCAGTTTGGCTATTTTACTGTTGTTGTTTTGTAAAATCGTAATACCCGCATACAGAATGACTGCAGCGGGTGAATATTTATGTCGTTATCAGATATCCAGAACTTTGAGTACAGCGATCTCGTCACAACGATCCTGTTTGGGACAATGTCTGCAGTCTGCCCATACTTTTTCCGGGAAAATACTGGTGTCCACTACTTCAAAGCCATTCTTTACAAAGAAGGAGACTTCATAGGTCAGCGCCATTACTTTGCGTAATCCACGTGCGGCTGCATGTTCCATCAGCTTATCGACCAGATGGGAGCCTATTCCCTGGCCTTTATGACCCTCTGAAATGCCCAGCGAGCGAATCTCTACCAGTTCTTGCCCAAGCTGACACAGGGAGCCACAGCCTACCAGTTCATTATTGATCTCTGCCACTACAAAATGCTGCAGTTGCCGATGCAGCGCTTCACGGGAACGCGGAAGCATAATACCCCGCTCAGCATAACCTGAAATTAATTGATAGAGAGATTCTACATCTTCGGGTACAGCTGCTCTGCACGTAACTACAGCCTGCATAATACGTTCCTCCTCGTGTCGCGATGCGGATCGGTCAGAATGCGATCAGCAATCTGCCTGGGTTGATTTGAAAAAGCGATTCATATATGTGAATACAACGGATAAAATGTCAAATGAATACGTATAAATATACAATGATACAAATTTAAATTCAATAGATTTATTCAAAAAAGAATAATTATTTTTCAGGAGATCCTATTCTATAATTAGCGTTGATCCTTTATTTATATGAAGTAAGCAGATGTTTCATTACTTTGCGGACGTGTTTTCTTGTATTTTGTAAAATACATTTTCTAAATCAAATCGCTGCATTTTATACATCATATTTAAACTTCAGATTTTTATTCAATCAACTAAAGCAATATATATAAAGAAACTGTATATGAATAGAGCTATGTGCAGCTTCTTTTATCGCCTAATAAGTATTTTCCGTTCGATTGTCATTTATAGCCTAGAAATCAACCTGCTGATTTAATATCACTTCTCTGGGCTCATAGGCAAAAAGATCAAGTGAACGCACCAGTGAAAACTCGATACCTTCCAATTGATCCGGCAGCGCAGGAACGACCATAAATTCAATATAACCATAACCTCCCCCTCCATGGCTTCCATTGTGATTTACTTGATAGATTTGCTCACTGATAACCTCAAGCATTAGATTCATTTTTAACATGACCCCATCTGGATTTTCACCAAGGTACTTAATATCTATTTTAATAACGCTCCCAAGCTCATACTGCATAATATGGGTCAATGTGTACTCGCACTCACCAGATACCGTTTTCTTCATCATTGGAATGACACTTTTCAAGGCGCCGGGGCCATCCGGCAAATAATAATAACGATTCTCTTCAAGATTTTGCAGAATAAAACGTACCTTATCAATATCCATGGAAAATTCTTCAGACCATTGTTCCAAATATTCCTCCGGTGGAAAAAAGCGTTTACCTACAGACAATTTGCGCCGCTGTTTAATAAGTCCAATCAATTGATGATCAATTTCTTTGGCTTCATCATTGTACTCATTTGGAATAATACGCGGATCAGTCCAACTCATACAATTCACCTCTTTTATTTTTACAATTTCTTCCTATATGATCATATCAAAAAATCAATTCTAAGTAACTATAAAATATACAAAAAAGCGCTGACTCCAGAAGGAATCAGCGCTTGGCGATAAATAACTATATTTAAATTATACGGTCTCTTCTACGAGACTGCCGACAAACTCGCCGAACACATCATTACCAAAAAGCAGGCCTTTCTCACTTAAGCGATAGCCGGTATCAGTAGGCTCCAGAAGTTGACCATTCAGTAGCTTGCGAATCTGTGCCTGGAATACATCATCCAGCTGCTGACCATCAAATTGACGGGCAAAGCGTTCCTTGGATACGCCTTCCAGCATTCGCAGTCCTACCATCATAAAGTCTTCCATGGCCTCGTTGCGATCAATCTCGGCATGATCCAGACGCGGCAGACCCTGCTGGGCAGCTTCATTATACGGATTGACACCTTTGATATTCATATGACGCTCTCCGGCAACATAGCCATGTGCTCCTGCACCCAGACCATAATAGTCTTCATTGCGCCAATACGTCATATTGTGACGGCTACCATAACCCGGTTTGGCAAAATTGCTGATCTCATACTGCTCATAACCAGCTTTTTTCATTTTGTCCATCAGCAGTAGATACATATTCAGCTCGCTCTCTTCATCCGGCAGCGGCAGCTGATTTTTCTGGAACATGGTATGGAACAGCGTATTCTCTTCTACTTTGAGACTGTAAATAGAGTAATGCGGCAGATCCAGCTCCAGTGCACGATCTACGCTGTAGGACAGCATATCCAGCGTCTGATTAGGCAATCCGAACATCAGGTCGATCGACAGATTGTTTAGTCCCACCTTGCGGGCATTCTCCAGACTGCGGTACACATCATCTGTGTTATGAATACGTCCAATCCCGGTCAGAAGTTCATTCTGAAAAGCCTGTACGCCGAAGCTGACACGGTTGACGCCGCCTTCTTTCATGATTGCCAGCTTGTCTGCATCCGTTGTTCCCGGATTGGCTTCCATCGTAAATTCAATATTATCCGACCAATTCGGGAAATACGTGCGAATCGACTTAAGGAAATATTCCATCTCGTCATTTTTGAGGACAGTAGGCGTACCTCCTCCAACAAAGATCGTATCAATGGTGCCCGGCGGATGCTGCTGCACCGTATATTCCATCTCACGTTCCAAAGCACGCAGGTAATCCATTACCGGCTGGTCTTTGAGAACATAAGAATTAAAGTCACAGTAAAAGCACTTATTCGTGCAGAACGGAATGTGCATGTATATCGCACGGGGCGCGTCGTTATTCAATGGTTTATTCATGACTCTTCTCCTCCCCGTCATTCTATTTTGAACCTGGCTGTAAGTGCCAGGATATGGTCATGGTTAGATGAAGCTTTTGCAAATTTAACAGTGCAATGGACAAAAGGGAAAGCCTGTTGCCAGGCCCTCCCTTGTCTCACCGCTACAAATTGATTATAGGACAGACTAGTCGTCGATACGCAGTACCGCCATAAAGGCTTCCTGAGGAACTTCTACGTTACCGACCTGTTTCATACGTTTTTTACCTTCTTTTTGCTTCTCCAGCAATTTACGCTTACGGGAGATGTCACCGCCGTAACACTTGGCGAGAACGTTTTTACGCATCGCTTTGACGGTCTCACGGGCAACGACTTTGGTACCAACAGAAGCCTGAATCGGAATTTCGAACATCTGGCGTGGAATCAGCTCACGCAGCTTCTCACAGATAATCCGTCCACGATGATACGCACGATCCCGGTGAACGATAAAGGACAATGCATCGACCTGTTCGCCGTTCAGCAGAATATCCATTTTGACCAGATTGGACTTGCGATAACCAGAAATCTCATAGTCAAAGGATGCATACCCTTTGGTGCTGGATTTCAGTTGATCGAAGAAGTCATATACAATCTCGGATAATGGCACCTGATACGTAATCGTAACACGGGTTGTATCCAGATATTCCATATTGATAAATTCACCGCGTTTGGTCTGGCAAAGCTCCATTACGGTTCCTACAAAGTCATTCGGTACAATAATGGAAGCTTTGACAAAAGGCTCTTCCACATACTCGATCCGTCCAAGCTCCGGATAGTTGGATGGGTTATCAATAGTGATAACGTCTCCATTGGTGAGCGTCACATGATAGATAACGCTCGGTGCAGTCGTGATCAGCGGAATATTGAATTCGCGCTCGATCCGCTCCTGGATAACGTCCATATGCAGCAGTCCAAGGAATCCACAACGGAAACCAAAGCCCAGGGCACTGGATGATTCCGGTTCAAAGCTCAGGGAAGCATCATTCAGCTGCAGCTTCTCCAGTGCTTCACGCAGATCTACATAGTCGGACGATTCGATCGGATACAGACCGCAATATACCATCGGATTGATTTTACGATAACCCGGCAATGGTTCCAGGGTTGGATTCTTCGCATCGGTAATCGTATCCCCGACACGCGTATCGCCCACAGTCTTGATACCCGCTACAATAAAGCCAACATCGCCAACATTCAGTTCATCGACAATCGTCATACGCGGCATAAAGGCACCGACTTCGATAACTTCGAATTCCTTGCCGGTAGCCATCATTTTGATTTTGGAGCCGGCTTTGATTTTGCCGTCCACGATCCGGGAGTAAATAATAACCCCTTTGTATGGATCATAATGCGAGTCAAAGATCAGCGCTTTCAATGGATTCGAAGGATCACCGGTTGGTGCAGGAACTTTCGCTACAACCTGTTCCAGGATTTCCTTGATTCCGATTCCTGCTTTGGCTGAAGCCAGTACGGCTTCACTTGCATCCAGGCCGATAACATCTTCTACTTCCTGCTTTACACGCTCCGGATCAGCGCTTGGCAGGTCAATTTTGTTAATAACCGGCAGAATCTCCAGGTTATTATCGAGTGCCAGGTACACGTTCGCCAGCGTCTGTGCTTCAATCCCCTGTGCGGCATCCACGACCAGCAAAGCGCCTTCACAGGCTGCCAGACTACGGGATACCTCATACGTGAAGTCGACGTGTCCCGGTGTATCGATCAGGTTAAGCAGATACTCTTCGCCATCATCGGCTTTGTACGTCAGACGTACTGCCTGCAGTTTGATAGTGATTCCGCGTTCACGCTCCAGGTCCATCTGATCCAGTACCTGTTCCTGCATTTCGCGTGAAGTCAGTGCGCCAGTGTACTCCAGAATACGGTCAGCCAGTGTTGATTTACCGTGGTCTATATGCGCAATAATTGAGAAATTACGAATTTTTTGCTGTCTTGCTGCAATATCAGTCATTCCTTACCCCCAACATAAGCCTGAAATATAATGCTGATGGTCCGGTCCTACTTGAAAGGTCAACCATTCCATTAATCAATTTATTATAGCAGTTGGTTGATATCCCAGCAATCCCACAACAGGAAGTAAAATGAAAGGATTATCGGGAATAAATTTCTACAAGTAAGATAGTATTGCATTTGATAATAGTCCATGCTAAAATATTTAGAGTTGTGAGTCTTAACGATGAACCGTATATGCTTTACAGGAGGTGAATGTAATGCCTAACATTAAATCCGCAGTAAAACGTGTAAAAACTAGCGAAAAGCGTCGTGCTCTGAATGCTGCACAAAAGTCCGCTCTGCGTACTAGCGTGAAAGCTGCAGATACTGCACTTGTGAATACTGATGTTGAAGTTGCAAAAACTGCTGTTGCTGCTGCTTCCAAAAGCCTTGATAAAGCTGTATCTAAAGGCCATATCCACAAAAACGCGGCTGCTCGTAAAAAATCCCGTTTGGCTAAGAAACTGAACGCAATTTCCAGCCAAGCCTAAGCTTGATTAATATAAACCCCTGATCGGTTCTCCGGTCAGGGGTTTATTGTTGTGGTACAGAAAATAAATATCTCAATACAATAATCTCACTACTCTCTGTTAGCCTATAACCAGGCACCTGGTCGGGAATTTTATTCGTATACCGAGTCCACACTTCTACTGATCATGATTAAAAAAGCTCAGGATTTATGCTCCTGAGCTTTTTTTGATTTATTTAAGTTCGATTACGCACCCAACCGCAGCAAAAACATTTCCAGTCCGAGTACCTTATCAATAGCACCTGTTTTCATCTGGTAATCGAGCCGGGCCAGATGAGCGACGATCGAGCGCAGCTTCTGGCTTTCGAATTTGCGGGATTGTTCACCAGCGATTTTGACCGCATATGGATGCAGACCAAGCTGTGAAGCGATCTGCTGTTGGGAATAGTTTTGTCCCGATAGCTCTTTTACCTGCAGCATAATCCGGAACTGACGGGCAATCAGGGCAGCAATCTTGATCGGTTCTTCGCGCTGCTTGAGCAGGTCGTAGAAAATAGTCAATGCCTGTTCCAGGCGTACCGCTGCAATTTGCTCTACCAGCATAAATACATTTTGTTCGGTACTGCGGGCAACCAGCTGCTGCACACTATCTACAGTGATCGTACCGCCTCTGCCTGCGTGCAGACAGAGTTTATCCATTTCTGCCGATAAAATCCCCAGTCCCGTGCCTGCTGACTGTACGAGCGCTTCAGCTGCTGCTGTAGAGCATTCGCATTCCTGCTTTTTGGCATGGCGGATCAGCCAGCCGAGCAGCTCTTCGGCTCCCATCGGCTGAAACGGCAGTACACAGGCATGGTTTTTGATCGCTTTAACGATTTTTTTGCGTTCATCGAGTTTCTCTCCATTGACCCAAAACAGCAAAATGGAGTACTCGGCTGGCTCTTCCATATAGCGCAGCAGCGATTCTACCCGGTGTTCAAGCTTGCTATTATCCTTGCCGGCTGTGAGCACTGAAGAATCCTTGATAATAATCAGCTTGCGCGGCACCATAAAAGGAATCTCTTCCGCTTCCTCTACGACTGTTTCGAGAGCCGTCTCCGACAGATCATAATGCGCCAGCGCAAAATCGCGATGCTCCGGCTCAATCAGTTGCTGGGTCGCAAAGTCGATAAATTCCTTGATCCGGTATTTCTCCGCACCGTAACATACATAGATAGCGGCAGGTTTGTTATTTTGAATGTCTTTACTTGCTGTCTTCAGATCCATATTCCGTTCCTCCTGATTTCAATATCATTATTGTAACGGAAAAAGGAACAGACGACAAAGGACTTCCTGCTTTTTCTCGCAGAAAGCCCTTTATTTCAGCAATGTACTATATTTTATCTACAGGATGCTTTACCCCGTATCCTGCCTGTATACCAGCACGGCAGGATTCCAGGTCATTCTAACCTTTTTATCTCTCTTGTTAATCGTTACCGATCGTAATTTTGTACGTTTTGCTTATGCCGTTTTCGTTAACCTGATAAGTGAATATTTTGCCATCATCCGACCATCTACCGCTGACCAAGCTCCCCTTCAGCGTAATGGAAGAGACAACCGTACGTCCATTCACGTTATCCTCTGCGATACTATCCAGCCGCAGAATATTATCTGTCGTGAGTACGACCGTATAATCTGCACCAGGAGACTTCCATTCCTGCTCCTGCTTCGGTGCATTCACACTAGGAGTAGAAGGTAGCAAAGAACGTTCGGTACTCTTGGTTTCGAGTGTAGGCGTATCTGCTGGCGCATTATCCGCTTTTGGTGTATCGCTACTGGATGCATTCGGATCAGGTGTAGTGCTTTCCTGCGACTGCATCGAAGGAGCATCGGTTGATTCCGGATTGCTATCCGCTGCGCTTTGCTTATCCTGAGCCGTATCTTTGTTCGCAGTACCCGTATCTGCAGACGGTGCTTTGGTGCTGTCTGCTGGACTGGAGTCCTTCTCGGAAGATACTTTCGGATTCGAAGCTGGCTGCTGTGAGCGATCATTTGACGAATTTCCATTGTCCCCTGAAGAAATTCCACCACGGTTACCCGATGCAGGAGGTTGCTCCTCGCGGGTATCCGGTGTATTGGTACTTTCCTGTGGAGTCACGCTGCGCTCCGGCTCTTTGGAAGCTGGAGGTGTCTTCGTGCTCTCACTTGCAGAAGGCGTATTGGATGAAGTCTCAGGTTCCTTGATATCCTTGCCATTGGATGGTTCCTGACTTCCGGTAGACGATTGATCTGATTCCGGCGAATCCAGAGTACTTTCTGTATTCGCTGGTGAAGAGATACTGCCTGGGTCCGGCTGGGCTTCTTCCTGCTGCTTGTAAGTGAATGGTGAAGAAGGCGCTCCTGCGTCGGTAAGTGTTTTGGGTTCATAGCTGGCGATCGATACACCCAGTACCACACCGGCAGCAACGATACCACCGATTGTACGTACCGGCAGTCGTTCACGCCAGGTTCGACGCTGACGACGGCGTTCTGCCAATTCATCCTGATCGTTCTGCTGTGGTTCCATAATACCGATCTCGGAAGCACTTTCTGCACGCCGTTCTTCATCAAGCAGATCGAGCTGTGGCAGAATAGCATCTACCAGGCTGTACTTTGGTGTGACATCAGGTAACTTTTCCAGGCGTAACGATAAAGCCGTCATAATCCGGAATGTCTCTGCCGCATCTGGATTCTCATCCATATAACGGAACAAGGCTTTCGTATCTTCCCCATTCAGGTCACCGTCCAAATAGCGGCTCATCCACTCTTCCGCTACTTCACGTTTCATCCAATCATTCCTCCTTTCTCATAATCTGCTAGCAGATTCTGTAATTGTTGCCGGGCTCGAAACAGGTACGATTTTACTGTATTCAAAGGTAGATCCAGACAATCCGCAATTTCATTGTAAGACAGGTCCTGAATATACCGGAGTACAATCACGGTACGATGATGTTCCGGCAGCTGATTGATCGCTTCCCGCACATCCTTGGATGTATAGGCGCGCATCACTTCATGCTCTACATCGTCATGACCTTCGAACACCATTTCGTGTTCCTCAATGGAAACGGTAGGTTTACTGCGTCTGAATTTATCAATACAAATATTCGTCACGATTCGCTGTACCCAGGTCTTGAATTGTGCTTTTTCTTCGTAGGAACCGATTTTGGTGTAAATACGGATCAGTGCCTCTTGAGCCGCATCCAGAGCATCCTGTTCATTGTTCAAAATGTAGTAAGCTGTTTTGTACACATGATGTTCTATCTCTCTTAATAGGGTGATTAGAGCATCTCGGTCTCCCTCTTGGGCGGCCTTGATGAGTCCCTGCTCCACCACGGAGGATCCCCCTCTCCTTACAACCCCTAGACGTATAACACCGTCTAATTGTTGCAGTACTTTTAAAATAATTTCAATTTATTGATGCATCCCGGAAGATACTGATGAATGGCTTTGTAAACACTTACCCTATGTAGGAAACATTCGAATCCAGGCCATTTCCAGATCACTTTTGGAGCGAATTTGGAGCAATTGCGGCGTCAATACGGATGAGAGCTGTATTCAGGATACCAAAATCCGACCTGTTCGTCATCTTCTGGGCCATAACTTTAAAAACCCGCAGCTTTTTGGGCTACGGGCTGAAGTCACTTACCGAGTAAAAGAGTTTGATATATGGTCGACGAAATTTCTGCTATTTCGATGATACAGGAGAAGGCAGCAGCGTGCGCCGCAGCAATTGACCATCTGCATTTACCCTTATCTGCACTTCACCATTCTGATCTGTACGTGCTACATCGGAGCCAACTTCCTCGATTCGTTCCAGTACTTCCTCGGTAGGATGCCCATAGGTATTATATTGACCGACCGAAATTACAGACAATGCAGGCTGCCAGTAATGAAGCCATTCTGCTGAAGTAGATGTTCGGCTGCCATGGTGACCTATTTTGAGCACATCCACAGGTACAGAGGTGGTTGGATTATCGGAAGTTTGCTGCTGATTCTGCTGCCTCAGGAGAGGCTGCGATTGGTATCTGGATGTCAGATCATAGAGGATTCCTTTTTCTTGCGTCTGATCGGCATCGCCTGTAAACAAAAACCGACGTGAATTCATCGTCATCAAAAAAACGACCGAATAATGATTCTGCTCTTCTTTGCGTGGAAGGGGCTGGATTGCTGGAAGATTACTGAACTGCTCCGCACTTGCATAGCGAGTAGCAGGCTGTTCGGTATCACTGGACAATTCGGTATTCACTCCTGTACCAGAAGTAACAGCAATCGGCGCCAGAAAAGAAAGTTCTGTCTGCTGATCTGGCTGCAGCTTCAGTCCTGGCAGGGAACCATATATCGGAACTTTCTTCTCCAGCAGCACCTGTATTAATTTGTCCAATCCACTGCCTTTGGGCATCGTCCCGTTGAATACAAACTGGCGAATCGGTATCTGTTCTGCTGCTGCCAGCAGTCCGCCTGCATGATCATGATCGCCGTGTGTCAGAATAACGGCATCCAGCTGATGAATGCCTCTTTGCTTGAGCAGAGGAACCAGCAGTTTGAGCCCGATCTCATACGGATTTTTGCGTTTGCGCCATTCCTGCCCTTTTTGCCCAAAATCCATCGTGCCGCCGCCATCCACCAGAATATGCTTGCCACCCGGAGTAGTAATCAAAATACTGTCTCCCTGACCTACATCCAGATACTGTACAATACCATCCCCATGCTGCAGGGGACTGAGATATGCATAGATTACTAAAACAAGCAGCAGACATGGCGATATCAATATTCCGATTATTCGGCGACGGAGCCATGGTGACATCATACGATATGATTTGTGACTATATATTCCATATTGTTTCTCTCTCATGCTTCGATGTACCGGAGGCAGAGGCGCTGTAGGATGTATATCTCCGATGCCTGATATTGCAGTATGTAGACGATCAGACGGATTGCTGTCACCAGAAATCTGTTCCTTTTTCCATCCCAGTAAGTCACTGCCGTAGCGAAGCAACATATATAAGACTGCATAATAAAATAGTATCCAAGTGAGCGGCGGAGCATGCCAGATCGTCAACATAGCTGGTAGCCCATCCAGCCAATCAATCATCCGAAACGATAGGATATTGATCCAGGAGACGATACTTCCAAGCCATATCGCCCCCTGCAGCCAGCCATAGCTAAGTACCAGGGCTATCGATCCTACCGGCAGCACAATCATACTCGATACAGGAACCAGCAGAAAGTTGGCTGCGAATGACAATAGCGAGAACTGGTTAAAATAATAAATCGTCAGCGGAAACGAAATTAGCTGCGCCACCAGCGTAACTGCTATCGGGCCAGCCAGACGGGAAGTCAATTTTTGCAGCAAAGGCTGCATCAATGGTACATACAGAATTAATCCTGCCGTTACAGCAAAAGAAAGCTGAAAACTTACATTTAGCAGAAAATACGGTTCATACAGCAGCATCCCCCAGCAGGCTGCACATAAAATATGCAGTCCATCCTTAAGTAATCCACGACTGGCCGCATAGAGAGCAATCATTCCCATAATACCTGCCCGGATAGCAGAAGGCGAGGCTCCGGTTAACAGCACATAGACAGGAAGCAGCAGCATAACCACAAGACAGGCTCTTTCCCTTGTCAGACCTATTTTGCGAAACAGCCAGAGCAGCAGACCGGTATAGATCGCTACATGCAGTCCCGATATCGCCAGAATATGTGTTAGGCCAAGTCTTGAAAAAGAAGCGAACTGCTCGGGGTCTATATCATCCGCATCCCCGATCAGCAGTCCTTTCATATAACCATTGTCTTCAGTATAAAAAATCTGTTCAATCCTGCTGCCGAGTATCTGACGGGTATGATCATTCCAGCGCAGCAGTTGCCAACTCCAGGACGCAGGCCCATTGACCGTAAGTGCAGAAGGTTGTATAGCAGAAGCGCCCTCGGCTTTGATCATCCAGTGAATATACTGGGTCCGTAAATAACGACGATAATCAAAAGCGTCAAAGTTGCGGGCTTCACCAGGCATTTTCCAGGTTCCACGTAGAGCGATTCGATCTCCACGCTGCCAATTGGCTGCCTCCTGCAGCTCCTGACGAGCAGTCAGCTTCAGTTGGACCATGACTGTCTCCGGTTGTGGAAGACTACTGGCTGCTCCCAACTGCTTCAGTACATACAGCTTCATCCGAAAGCTGACCCGGTCTCCATCGATCTCCGGCAGATTGGTAATCACGCCTTCTGTCTGAACGGGCTGCTCGTTCATCTGCTGCGGCGACTGCTGAAGCAATGAAGGAAGAATGCTATTGTTATGTCTGTCATTCCAATTCCAGTATACGGCAGCACAGACAAGTGTTAAGCCCAGAATCAGAATAGAACGCCTATGAACCGGGAGGCTAATCCACAGCGCCCCTGCGATCAGCAGCAGACCCAGCAATCCCCATCCAAAGCCTCCATATTGTAAAACAGCTGCAAACGTACAGCCTGTAACCCAGGCTGTACAGAGTGCAACCAGTGGTCTTGTTTTCATTGCTTCTCCTTTTGACTATCAAATTTGCAGATCGTTCTTGATACCATCCCATCACACAGAGAGAATAATGGTATAGAAGCAGAGGTATGGGAGAATCCTTTATAATCATCAACTTCACCTGCATAAACATATATCAGCAAGATTTGAGGTATATTCTCCAAATAACAGCACAAAAAAAGAACCATTATCTTCTCTTCAGGATGTCGGACATCCGGAGGATCGAATAATGGTTCTTCCATTATGTTCTACTTCGTATTCTCTTGTGCGATGAGAGATAACAGACAGTGCTTGTATGCATGGCAAATCATGTTATTCCATTAATCAATAACTACAGTCTGCTGCGGAGGCTCATAAGCCTGCAGCTGACGAAATACGATTCCTTTCTGACGCATCATTTCATGTACTTTACGGGTGTCCTTGGGATAGGCGCGGTGATAGACCACCTCGATAATCCCGCTGTTGGCCAGCATATTGGCACATGTCCAGCACGGCTCATCCGTTACATATACTGTCGAGCCCTCCCGGTCTGCGCGGTCGGTAAACAGCAGCAGATTCTGCTCGGCATGAATGGTACGAATGCAGCGCTGCTTTTTGACCATGGTCTCTATGCCACCGGATATGACCAGTTCCACTTCTTCGGAAATCATACAGCCTGCTTCCGAGCAGTCCGGCACACCCATCGGTGCTCCATTATACGCAGTACCGAGCAGCTTTTTGCCCTGTACAAGTACAGATCCCACGTGACGGCGCGGACAGCGTGAACGTGTGGATACCATATGCGCAATATCCATAAAGTACGTATCCCAGTCTTTACGCATCCTGGTCTTCCTCCTTAACCATCTAAAGCCTTGCGTATGGCAGCAGTTTGGCAAGCATCTTGCTGCCGATCCCTTTGACATTGTCCAGTTCGCTTACACTTCGAAAAGGACCGTGTGCATTACGGTAATCGATAATAGCCTGTGCCTTCTTTTCGCCGATTCCGGGCAGTTCAGTAAGTTCGGTTAAGCCTGCCTGGTTGATGCTAATTCTGCCGGATGTATCTTCTGCCAGGTTAGCGCTGGCGGGAGATTCGACAGCAGAACCCGATCGGGAGCTTGTCTCACCTGAACGGCGTGCTGTACCGGTAACGGACGAATCAGTGCCGTTCCCTGCTTCTGCAGACGACCCTGCTGAAGCAGCAGCTGTACCGGTCGGTGAACCGGATACGACTGCTTGTTGATCCTTGCTCTTCAGCGAAGCCTCCGATTGTTCTGAAGTCTGATTGGCTGAGGAAGACAGCTGATCGGCGGGAATTGATGACACTGCCGGCGGGGCACTGACTGGCTGCGGAGCAGCAGCTCCAGCATTGGGCAGCGCATTCGCAGCAGGTTTCTTTGCCTGATCAGCCGGCGGATTCTCGGTGAGTGAAGCTGATGCTCGTTCGTTCAGCACCACCCACGAAGTTCCCTGATCGTCCGGCTGTCCTGCTCCAAAGCAGATCAGACCGATTCCAAGTACAGCCGACACGGCTGCTATCCACATCATATTACGTTTCATACCTGCACCTCTGTTTGTCGGGACCCGGTTCATTACCGGGTATCCCGGTAATTGGTCTCCCATCGCATAGGAGGTAATACTTATTAAATGTTAACTATTCGATAGATATTCGATTAAACATAAATTGCTGGCATCTGTATGGCTAACCGTTAGGCTTGTTTTTTTATGACAAAGAAATGCTTAATCAGTTGGCTACAATGTTAACCAGTTTGCCCGGTACTGCAATAACTTTGCGAACCGTTTTGCCTTCGATCGCCTGTTTGACCGCATCGAGGGACATCGCAAATTCTTCCATTGCTTTGGCGTCCATATCTTTGGCTACATTAACACGCTGTACAATTTTGCCGGTAATCTGGATAACAATTTCTACTTCGGATTCGGTTGTCCAGGCTTCATCGTACTTCGGCCACTCTACATAGGTGATTCCGCCGCTATGACCCAGGCGGGACCACAATTCTTCGGCAATATGAGGAGCCAGAGGAGACAGCAGCTGGAGGAAGTTCTCCATCGCCTCACGAGGCAGCTCATCCGTTTTGTAAGCTTCGTTGATAAAGATCATCAGCTGGCTGATCGCCGTATTGAAGCGCAGATTTTCCATATCTTCGGTTACTTTTTTGATCGTTTTGTGCCAGGTACGTTTGAAGTTGTCATCGCTACCGTTGTCGACAATCTTGGAGCTGATGCCACCTTCTTCATTGATAAACAAACGCCATACACGTGCCAGGAAGCGGTGCATACCTTCGACACCATTCTCGTTCCATGGCTTGGTGGCTTCCAGTGGTCCCATGAACATCTCATACAGACGCAGCGTATCCGCACCATACTCATTCACAATATCATCCGGGTTAATGACATTACCACGGGATTTACTCATTTTCTCGTTGTTGGTACCGAGGATCATGCCCTGGTTAATCAACTTCTGGAAAGGCTCCTTGGTATTGACTACGCCGATATCGTACAGTACTTTGTGCCAGAAACGTGCATACAGCAAATGCAGTACCGCATGCTCGGCTCCGCCGATATACAGGTCAACGGGCATCCAGAAATCAAGCTTTTCCTTGGAGCACAGTTCGTCATTGTTTTTCGGATCGATATAACGCAGGTAATACCAGCAGCTCCCTGCCCATTGTGGCATCGTGTTGGTCTCGCGGCGTGCTTTCATGCCTGTTTCCGGATCGATGGTGTTGACCCAATCGGTTGCATTGGCCAGTGGTGATTCTCCTGTACCGGATGGCTTGATTTCTTCCAGATCCGGCAACAACAGCGGCAAGCTGTCTTCAGGTACCGGCTTGATCGTGCCATCTTCCAGATGCAGGATTGGAATTGGCTCACCCCAGTAACGCTGACGGCTGAACAGCCAGTCACGCAGACGGTAGGTCGTTTTGCCTTCGCCTTTGCCGTTTTCTTCCAGCCATTGAATCATGGTAGAGATTGCTTCTTCCATCTGCATACCGTTCAACATAGCGGAATTCACGTGCTCGCCTTCGCCGGTGTAAGCTTCCTTCGTCACATCGCCGCCAGCAACCACTTCGATAATCGGCAGTTCGAACTTCTGCGCGAATTCCCAGTCACGTGTATCATGAGCCGGAACCGCCATAATTGCACCGGTACCATAGGCAGCCAGTACATAATCCGCGATCCAGATCGGCAGTTTCTCTCCATTAGCCGGATTCACTGCGTAAGCGCCTGTGAATACACCGCTCTTGTCTTTGTTCAGATCCGTACGTTCCAGGTCACTCTTGTGAGAAGCTTTCTCCTGATACGCTTTGACTGCATCCTGCTGGTCAGCCGTTGTAATCTTCTCTACCAGCGGGTGTTCAGGTGCCAGTACACAGTAAGTAGCTCCGAACAGGGTGTCCGGACGAGTGGTGAAGACGCGAATCTCTTCTTCTGTACCATCTACCTGGAAAGTAACTTCTGCACCTTTGGATTTGCCGATCCAGTTGCGCTGCATATCCTTGATGCTTTCTGCCCAGTCCAGCTCATCCAGATCTTCCAGCAGACGATCTGCATATTCGGTAATCTTCAGCATCCATTGACGCATCGGACGACGAATAACCGGATGACCGCCGCGCTCGCTCTTGCCATCGATAACTTCTTCATTCGCCAGTACCGTACCCAGTGCCGGACACCAGTTTACCGGAATCTCGGCGATATAAGCCAGGCCCTTGTTATACAGCTGGATAAAGATCCACTGGGTCCATTTGTAATAATCCGGATCGGTTGTACTGATCTCGCGATCCCAGTCATAGGAGAAACCAAGGGACTTGATCTGACGGCGGAAATTATTAATATTCTGAATGGTAAATTCACGCGGGTGACCGCCATTATCGATCGCATACTGCTCGGCCGGCAGACCGAATGCATCCCAGCCCATCGGATGCAGCACATTGTAGCCCTGCATACGCTTGTAGCGAGAAACGATATCTGTCGCTGTGTAGCCTTCCGGGTGACCTACGTGCAGACCGGCGCCGGATGGATAAGGAAACATGTCCATCGCGTAAAACTTCGGTTTGCCCGGCTCCTCGGTTGTTTTGAATGTTTTGTTCTCATCCCAATAGCCTTGCCATTTGGGTTCCAATTCCTGCGGACGATATCCCGGCTGGGACGTGTGTACTTCTGTCATATTATTTCCTCCTCTTAGTAAGTATGGTTGTTCCGGTAATGCCATTATCCATATGCTGCGCTTTGTTCTCCATCCGGACGACACAGCTTCTATGTCCGAAAGCAACAAAAAACCTCCCGTCCCCAGCGTATATTATCGCTAGGGACGAGAGGTTGAATCTCGCGGTACCACCCTAGTTAGCGAACAGGTATGCTTCACCATTCACTCACTTAGTTGCCTGATAACGGTAGGAAGCCGATGTGTTTCAGAATTGGTTATATTCATCCAAATGAATATTCGGATCAACCCCATGATTCCTGACACATATCTCCAAGGCGAGTTCACACCAGCATCATATCGGCTTGCACCAGCCGCCGACTCTCTATGTAATGCTTGCTGATATTACTATTCCTTTTCACTGAGCATTAAGTATGGACCAGTCAGCAGATGCTGTCCGGTTGTAACAATGGTTTTATTGTAAAAAAGTTAGCCGGTAAAGTCAATGAAAGAAATATCCGGTGGTCAAAAAAAGAAAACCTGCTGCATAATCGTTAAGCAGATGTACACTATAATTGGCTCATCCTCATATCACCGGAACTGGTACTTACCGTAATCTGCTGCCGAACTGTGCCAGTCCCTATCACACCCCGTATATGGTGCTCGGAGTTCTCCTTGAACGTCATTTTGTTCATCTGGATATCTGCTGTTCCCGAGCTGCTTGTAAATAGCAGCTGCAATGAATTACTGGCAGATCTAATCTCGGCGTTCACATCACCACTTGAAGTAGTCAGCTGCACATCCGATACCGGTTGACCTTCAATATATTCGATTTCACCGGATGAAGTTGTCATCTGTGTACGCTGGCCGGATAACTGCACTGAGCGAATCGTCCCGCTGGTCGTTTCCCATGCGGCCGCTGCGATATCATTATCCTTTGCTGTAATGTTGCCGCTGGTAGTCTGGAAAAGAGCCGTGCCCGCAATTTGTAATCCGGAGATCTGCTGCTCTCCGGAACTGGACTCCGTCGTTATCTTGTTAGCCGACACATCATGAAGGTTGATTTGACCCGATGAAGTTATGACTGTAATCTCGTTCCATATTTTGGATGGAACTTTTATTTTCAGTTTTAGATTATCGAGAGGATCCAATTGAATACCCAGTCTATTATTTTGTGTATCCATCTGGATATTCATAACGCCCTGTTCCGGTACCATTGTGAATGAATATTTTTCTTTGGAATTGGCATATATACTGCCATCCAGCGTAGCGGTAATCTGATCCTGTTCTCCAGGCAGCAGTTCGACATCAGGAGCAGAGGTATGGATCATCAGACTATGAACAGAAGTAGAAGGCATGGATTTCTGTTCATGAATACTTATCTTTTGATTAAAATGAGTGTAGCCCCAATAGCCGATAACGAATACGGCTACTATGATTATAGTAATACCTGTAAATAACGAACGTTTCATTCCAGTACTCTCCTCGCCAATTGGCTTGATGGTTATGAATATTACACAATGTCTTTGGTCTCTACATTGCGAATGGATAGATAGGCAGACAGCAGCCCTACAGCAGCCAGACTCACCGGGACAGCTGTGATAGAGAACATGGAGAAATCATTACTTGTGGCACTCGTAACACCAACAATCAATACTGCGGATACAAGTGTAGCCGGTACCGATTTGCGGTGCATTCCGATATATAACGGAATCAGACCAATACCGGCAGAAGCCAGCGCACTAATCAGTATATTCCGCAAGTTATGCATAAATATACCAAGCGTCATCGGTTCAGCCAAAAAATGAAGCATCTGGTTCATCAGATAAAAAAATCCGCCCAGCATCAGATTCGACAAAAAGATTGTAGCAAACGTGAATATCATGATTAACAGTACCTTGGCAATCATCAGCTTCTGTCTTTTGATCGGATACATAAACAGCACAGAGATCGACCCGGTCTTGTATTCTTCCAAAAACAGTTTTGCGATCAATACTGCAGCAAATACAGTGAAAGTTGCCCGTACTACACTATCAATAATCAGAAATGCCATATCATAGCTCTCAAAAGGAATCCGACTGCTTCTGGTCTCCATTACATAGATCAATATCAGAAGTGCCAAAAAGCAGAGATTCGCAATCAGTACGCCCTTTATGTAACGCCACAATTGATATTTTTTAATTTCAAGGCGGATTAATTTAAGCATGTTGTAATCCCCTATCCAGCAGATGGATAAAATAATCTTCCAGCGAAAGGCTTTTTTTCTTTATTTCCTCGATATGAATACCATACAGAATGAATTGTTTGGCAATTTCCGTTTGTGGTAGAGACAACGTATAGATGCGTATCCAGCCACCATCTATCACCCTGAAATTATCGATACACAGGATTTCCTCCAGTATATACACTGCTTTTTGTACATCATCGCTCCGAATTTCGATATATTCGGTATAACGCTCATGAATCTCTTTTACAGTAATTTCTTCTATCAGCTGGCCCTGGTTGATTACACCGATCGTATCGGCGATCTGTTCTACTTCACTCAGAATATGACTGGAAATGATCATGGTCATCCGGTACTCATGACACAGCGTCTGAAACAGACCACGCAGCTCTTTGATACCGATAGGATCAAGCCCGTTAATCGGCTCATCCAGAATCAGCAGCTCCGGCTTGGTAATAATGGCACGAGCAATCCCAAGACGCTGACGCATGCCCAGCGAGAAACTTTTGACCGGTTTGTTATTGACTGCCTGCAAATTCACAAGTGTGAGTGTTTCTTCTATCGCCAGATGGTCATAATAGCCGGCATATTCGCAGTGCAGCTGCAAATTCTCACGTGCGCTCAATTTTTCATAAAACACGGGAAACTCGATTATACTGCCGATTCTTTTCAGCATCTCATAGGAATGCTCGGTTACTGTCTCGCCGAATATCTCGATTTCGCCACTGGATGGCTTGATCAGATTGGTCATCATTTTCATGACTGTTGTTTTGCCTGCACCGTTGGGTCCGAGCAAACCGTAGATCTCTCCTTTTTGGACATTCATATTCAAATTGGAGACTACTGCATGACCATCATAGCTTTTACTTAACTGATATGTTTTGATCAGATACGTCAATGGATTTACCTCCTCCATGTAATGGATGACTGATACTTTGACTTTACAGGAGTGAAATTGCTTTTTTATTAATCAACCCTTACTTATTTCTTAATTTCCTGATTCGCTGTATACCACGAAGCTGTTACCCGTCTATATTACAAATGACATTTGAGCAGCACAGTAAATACGGTCTTTTCATCAGGCTTACTGATGACCGAAATATCACCGCCCATTTTCTCTACAAGCCGTTTGGTAATGGTCAGTCCCAGTCCACTTCCCTGGTACAGTCGATTTCGGGAATCTTCCAGCGTATACATTCGCTCAAAGATACGATCCTGATGTTTCTCGCCGATTCCTTTGCCTTTATCCCATACATCGATGCCTATATGCTGATCATTATGCCGATACACCGATAGTCCAAGTACATGTCCGTCACTTCCGTATTGAATCGCATTGGATAGCAGGTTATTCAGGATACGGTGCAGTTCCTCTTCGTTACCATATGCCATAAGAGGTTGATCTTCTGGAATATCAATCACTACTTCTATCTCCTGCGCCGTCAGAATATCGTAAAAGCCTAATATATTGGCTTTGCAAATTTCACTGACATCGATTTGGGAAATCTCAATCTCGTGATCGCCGGATTCCAGTTTGACTAGATCAAAAAACTTGTTCATTAGATGAAGCACTTCTATTGTTTTGTGGTGAACTTTGGCAAGCAAAACATCCACTTCGGCTCGGGTGAGATCGGGGTCATTCAATATGATTTCCAGATAACCAAGCACTACTGTCAGTGGGGTACGCAGATCATGAGATATATTGGAGAGCATTTTGCGGATAGATATTTCCATTTGATAATAAGAGGCGGTTGTCTTGCGGTTGTGATCCAGCAGTCGATTCATTTCAGTAAGCAGTGCTTTCAAATGAACATCCTCGGTCTGCAGCAGTAATTTCTCGTCGGTATGCTGATCGGTAATTGCTTTTAATTTGGTATATGCATATAGAAGATTGGCCTGCTGCTGTCTATAACGATGCTGCTGGAACACAACGAGCAGCAAAAGCATAACAATAATAATTGTCCCAATGATATTCATCTAGAACTCTCCCAGCTTGTAGCCGATTCCCCATAACGTCTGGATATATTTAGGGGTAGACGGATCATCTTCAATCTTCTCGCGTAGTCTTCTCATATGTACGTTAATCACATTGGTGTCGCCGTAGTAATCTTCTTGCCAGACCAGATGATATAGTTGGGCTTTGGTAAATACTTTTTTCGGATGGGTCATGAATAGTTGCAGAATCCGAAATTCTTTGGCAGTTAGTTTGATTTCGTTCTCATTTTTGTAGACTGTATAATTATTCGTATTCAGATTGAGTTCACCAATATGTATTTTGTCTTGATTCTCGGCAGGAGTTACCGGAGCAGAATACTGCTGCGCACGGCGGATATTGGCTTTGACTCTGGCTGTCAGTTCAATCATGGAAAATGGCTTGGATAGATAATCATCTGCTCCAAATCCCAGACCAAGAGCCTTATCCAGATCTCCATCTTTGGCAGACATAATCAATACAGGCACAGTACTTTGCGCCCGGATAATTTTTAGAATTTCAATTCCATCCAGTTTCGGAAGCATCAAATCAAGCAAAATCATATCAAATGACTTTTCCGAAAATGCTTCAAGGGCCTGTTCTCCGTCATAAACACAGCTCATATCAAATCCTTCTTTGATCAACTGCGTCTGAATCAATTCACTGATCGATACATCATCTTCTATTAATAAAATTCGATTCTTCACCGCTGTCCCTCCCTGCTTTCAGTGTACACATTATTCTACGTCAGTTTGTATTAATTTTACAATTTTATTATGGATTACTATCTATTGGCATGATTAATTCAATAATGGGATTGTGCAATTATAATGGACAAGCTATGATATGTAGCAGTATAATCCTGACTAATTCTGTCGACTTATAACATTTTTATATTTTCATGTGCACTTGTCAGTGCAATGGTAGTAGATAAATATCTCTGCATACCTTATAAAGAACCCCCTATCGAAAGGAGCAGTGATTCATGTCTGCTTATATTCAACAACCGGATGGCATCTTCAAAACGGTCTGCTCGCTGGACTGTCCGGATCAGTGTGGACTGCTCGTTCACAAGCAAAATGGCAAAATCACCAAAATCGCCGGCGATCCCGAACATCCGGTAACCCGTGGCAATATATGCAATAAAGTACGACATATGGCTGAACGGATCTATGATGAGCAGCGTCTTACCCAGCCGCTCAAACGTGTAGGTCCCAAAGGTAGTCGCCAGTTTGAACCGATTACCTGGGATGAGGCAATCGAGACCATTACTTCACACTGGAAAAGCTTGATCACCGAGCATGGACCGGAGAGCATTCTGCCATATAGTTTTTACGGCAACATGGGCAATATTAACGCGGAAGGCATGGATCGCCGGTTCTTCTATCGCTTGGGAGCCAGTCAGATTGAGCGGACGATCTGTACAGCTGCTGGAGGTGCCGGTTTTAAATATACGATGGGAGGCAGTATCGGAACCGATCCAGAAGATACGGTGCATACCCGGCTGTTTATCCTGTGGGGCATCAATGCAGTCAGTACCAATATGCACCAGATCACACTCGCCCAGCAGGCACGCAAACAGGGTGCCAAAATCGTTGTCATCGATGTACACCGTAATCAGACCGGCCGGATGGCAGACTGGTTTATCCCGATACTACCCGGAACGGATACAGCACTGGCACTTGGCCTGATGCATATATTATTTGCAGAGAATCGGGTGGATGAACATTTCCTGCATAATTATACAGTTGGTCATGAAGAACTGCGTGAGCATGTGCAATCGTATGATCCGGTGACTGTATCCGGAATTACAGGCGTTCCTGTGGATGATATTTACAAACTGGCACGAATGTACAGCGAAACTTCGCCGGCCATGATTCGTATCGGCAATGGATTACAGCATCATGACAATGGCGGCATGAATACCCGTGCCATTACCTGTCTGTCCGTATTGACCGGACAATGGCTGGTACGCGGCGGTGGAGCCATTCGTTCCAACTCTGCTTATCTGGCTCATAATGCAGCAGCCCTGCAACGTCCGGATCTGCTGCAAAACCGGAATACGCGCTCCTTTAACATGAATCAGCTGGGCCGGGCACTAACCGACACGCAGCCGCCTGTTCATTCCCTTTATGTATACAGCTGCAATCCGGCTGTCGTAGCGCCACGCGCTGCACAGGTGCGTCAAGGGCTGGAACGGGAAGATCTCTTTACAGTAGTGCATGATCTGTTTTTGACAGAGACAGCAGCTTATGCCGATATTATACTGCCTGCTACCTCTTCGTTCGAGAATCTGGACTTCTATACGTCTTACTGGCACCACTACATGCAGCTTGGACAGCCGATTATCGAAGCGTACGGACAGAGCAAGTCCAATACCGAAGTATTTCGTCTGCTGGCAGCAGCAATGGGATTTGAAGAAACCGAGCTGCAGGATAGCGATGAACAGATGATCCGCCAGGCTCTGGATCATCCGGCTAACCCGTATTTACAGGGGATTCATTATGATGCACTGCAGGACCATCATTATATCAAGGCAAACCGCTCGGCGATCTATCCGGAACGTCTGGAGACACCAAGTGGCAAAGTAGAACTCTACTCCAGTACCATGGCCCAAATAGGATTGCCACCACTGCCTACGTATATTCCGCTTCAGGAACAGGATCGCCATAA
Source organism: Paenibacillus dauci (assembly GCF_000971985.1). Classification (GTDB taxonomy): domain Bacteria; phylum Bacillota; class Bacilli; order Paenibacillales; family Paenibacillaceae; genus Saccharibacillus; species Saccharibacillus dauci. Next base: position 1,230,698 of record NZ_LAQQ01000001.1, read on the forward strand.
TTATATTTTTGTACCGGGACCAACGCATAACTTCCTGAACTCTACCTTCTCGAATAATGCCAAACATGCCGGTATGGAAAAAATGCCGCGACTGTTTTTGAATACGGCTGATGCCGAAAATGAAGGAATTATGGATGGTGATACCGTTATTGTGTCCAACCAGTATGGCTCCTGTGAATTAATTGCCGCTGTAGGAGAGACCGTACTGCCTGGCGTGGTCGTCAGTCAAGGATTATGGGCGGATACTTCCGATCATCAGCCTGCTCATCTGGTCAATGCGCTGACTCCGGATCGTCTGTCCGATATGGGCGGTGGTGCGACCTTCTTCTCAGGCAGAGTTGATTTGCAGAAAAAACAACTTCCAGTTCCACTGGAATCGATTATCTAGATGGCCATTGCTCCTTTCCATGTATTCGTTATGTATCATAAATAAAAGTACAATCATCAAAAAGGCTGTCTCTCCTGTAAGCATCAGGAGTGGACAGCCTTTTTAATAATTATCTATTCTTCTACTGAGCGAACTGCCAGTTCAACCCGATTGCGTCCATTCCCCTTCGCTTCATATAGCGCCCGGTCAGCCTCACGGAACAATCGGGTAGGATCGGTTAATGGATAGCAGCTGACTCCAAGCGAGATGGTCAGATGAATATCCTTACCTTCCTCCAGTACAAAAGTATGCTGTGCCATGGCAGCCCGAATCTGCTCGGCGAGATCCAGTGCCTCCTGTTCATTACAGTCCTTCAGGATAATTGCAAACTCTTCTCCGCCTTTACGGGCGCAGTAATCTCCTGCACGAATCGTTCGTCCGATCACCTCGGCTACCTGAACCAATACCGTATCTCCATTCAGATGTCCGTAATTATCATTAATTTTTTTGAAAAAATCGATATCTACTACTACCAATGCAAAGGATTGCTGCTGCTCCTTGGCTTCTTCAATCGTCTGCCGGAACAGACGGTCAAAAGCACGCGGATTGTAGAGTTTGGTCAAAAAGTCATGATTGGCCGCTTGCCGGGTTTTCATCAATGTATCATCCGCTCGCTGAATATAGCGGATAATATAATAAGCGAACAGACCGGCACAAATATACAGCAGTCCAAACAACAGATTCATCATAATATGTTCTATCGCCTGCAAAATGGTGACGGCAACAATATAGACGAGCAATGTAGCGATGATCGCTCTGAACCATACTTTTAGCGATACTTCGCGCTGCTTGCGCATACACAATGAAGTTACTACATAGGTGAACATGGCATTGCCAAAGCCGATCCAGGAACTGAATTGCAAAGGCTCACCACTGAACAGACGATATATCCCTATAATTACTGCCGAAATCAGACCACTCCATGATCCTCCATAATAAAAGGAAATCATAATAGCCAATTGACGGAAATCCACCATAACCGTGTTGGTTCCTTCATTCAAGCGTATAGAGAAAAAGCTCATCATACAAATCCCGATGAGTCCTGCAAACAACCCGGCAAGCAGTGGAACCAGCCATTTCACTTTATATAATTTCTGCTCAATAAATTTCAAAAAAAGATTGCCAAAAAAAAGTACAGTCGTCAAAAAGGTAAGATTGTTCAACAGTGTCTGAGTAATCGTCTGCATCTCTCGTCCCCATCATCGTAGCATTGAATTTACCGGATTATTTGCTTGTTGTAGGATTCTATCTAATATGTTTATTATACACAATTCATGCTTCGACAAATATCATCATTTTTCTCAATTTGTCAGCTGCTCTAATATGTAATGAATTCCGCTATCAAAATAAAAAAAGCTCCTATAATTCAGGAGCTTCATACTTACGTATTATCCCATTATTCTATCACAATCCGATTACTTTACCGCAACAAAAAATAAACGGGCTGCATCATCGCCTGCTTCTACCCATTCAAAGTCGGCATAGCATTTCACATCGCGGAATCCTGCTTTGTACAGCTCGGTAGTCAGCCACTTCTGTTCATACGAACGCTGAATATGCACTTCTTCAAAACGCTCATAGAGAGACTGACTATCCTCACTAACCCGGGCAAAAATAGTCAAATGATGCTCAATCTCTGTGCGTGCCCCATTATACTCACAAGTCCATAAATAAGAGATCGACCGGTCATCCAGCATAAATGGTTGCTCTTCATCATAACGACGCAGCGTATTCGGATGATGCACATCAAAAATAAAAGTACCACCTGGCTTGAGACCATTATAGGTCGACTGGAACGTATGAATCACATCTTCCGGTTCGGTCAGATAATTGAGACAGTCACAAAAAGAAATAACACTGTCTACGAGCTCCGGCATTTGCCAACTCGTCATATTCTGGCAAATCCACTGTACACTGCCATCCTGAAACAATCGGTGTCCCTGCGGGGTCGATTCCATTTTGTCACGGGCAACCGACAGCATGTCCGAGGACAAATCAATCCCTGTCATCCGAAAGCCGGAATTCACCAGTGGAATCGTAATACTGCCTGTACCACAGCCCAGCTCCGCTACCGTACGCGGCATTCCATAGCGATCCCAGGCCTCACGTACAAAACGAAGCCAGTCCGGATAAGGCATATCTTCCATCAATTCATCATATACATAGGCAAACTTACGGTATGGCACTAATTTAACCGTCCTTCCCTGTTTTTGCACGTCCGTATTTCGGGCTGATGCAAAAACAGAAAGGCTCGAACTGCATAAGGCAGTCCTCGCCTTTCCGTCTGTATTGGAAATCATTCGTTCATTGTATTACTGGGATTCCGGCGATCCTTCAGCAGCAGGAGCATCCTTGTCCACCATACGTGTCCAGTTCTGATCCTGTACGACTACGCCTTCTTTCATCAGCTTGCCCAGAGCACGCTTGAAGGCTGCCTTACTGATCCCAAAGCGCTGCTTGATCACATCAGGCGGGGTACGATCCGAATACGGCATCGCATTGTCCGGACGATCCATCATGAAGGAGAGCAGACGCTGCGAATCTTCGTCACGTCCGATTTCCTTGCGCTGGATCATGGACAGATTGAGACGTCCGTCTTCTTCACGTACCTGGGTTACACGGACTTTGACCCGCTCACCAAGACGCAGCATCCGGCTGCGCTCGTTCTGATGAATCAGACCCAGTGCACCAAAACCGAGTACACCGCCATCTACGAGTACAAAAGTACCCATTTGCAGCGGCTTGTATACCAGTGCTTCCACCCACTCATTCATCCAGGTGGATGGTGCATGGAATACCAGCGGACTGAACTCTTCTTCACCTGCAAGACGGGCCAGCAGACGACCCTGACGATCATGCTGCATCACCACATAGACTTCGTCACCGATCTGCGGACGCAGTTCGGGCTTCTCCGGCAGTTCACTCATTGGCAGCAGCAGTTGGCGCCCCAGTCCCATTTCCAGAAATGCACCCAAACGCGGATGCAGATCGGCAATTTTGAGCTTGCCCAGTTCACCGAAGGTCAGCAGCGGCTTTTTCATGGTAGCCGCCAGGCGATCTTCGGTATCATGGAAAATAAAGACCTCTACCTGGTCGCCTACTTTTACTTTGCCGATCAATTCACTGTAGTGCATCAAGACTTCCTGTTCACCATCGAGCAGGAAGAAGCCATACGGGGATACTTCACGCCCTATGGGAAGCGTAACAATGGTTCCTGCTTCCAGGCTCATACTTTCTCCACCACTTTGGCGTCAGACCACAGACGCTCGATATTGTAATATTCACGCTCATCACGATGGAAAATGTGTACTACCACATCACCAAGGTCAATCAGTATCCAGCGTGCAGCATTTACACCTTCCATACCACGGATAACTACATCGGCGTCATGCGCGCGCTTGCGTACTTCGGATGCAATCGATTGTACCTGAGTATCGGAATTACCATGACAGATTACAAAATAGTCGGCTACCAGTGAGATTCCTCTCAGGTCCAGTGCCACCAGGTCGTGAGCTTTTATACTTTCGGCTGCGTCAATTGTCATTTGCAGCAATTGTTCCGGATTTAATGCCATTTAAAGTTCTCCCTCCAATTCAAGTTGTTTGACCAGATCATTTCTGGACAAAACGGTTAACGGGTAAATCACCTGACGCCGCGCGAGCAGCAGATTAATCGTGGAATCAAATCCTGCAACCAGTCCGGCTTCCAGACTGGTCTCCGCCAGACGGCGAATATGATCGACTCCCGGGAAATCGCGACCAGGTTCAATATAATCCGCGAGACAGATGACCTTTTCGAGAGTCGTCATGCCTACACGGCCGGAGGTATGATAGCGGATCGCATTGAGGATCTCCGTATCCTCAATACCATATTCGGTCTCGGCGACATAAGCACCGATCTCCGAATGCCATAGCGGCTTGTCGTATAACAGCAGTTCATCATTGAGCGCCTTGTCGCGAAGCAGCTGCTCCTGACGGTCACTCGGCCAGTATTTGGCTACATCATGCAGAATAGCGGCAATATCAGCCTTGTCGGGATCGGCTCCATAACGCCGGGCGAGCACAACAGCAGACTGCATGACACCCTCGGTATGGCGCCAGCGTTTTTCCGGCATTTGAGAGGAGACGGATTGAATGAGTTCAGCGCGTGTCAGATTCATAGATGCCACTCCTCTTGATATATTCATACACATGATCGTGCACCATATAACGAATTGTTTTTCCGGCAGCGAGACGTTCACGGATGTCTGTGGAAGAGATATCCACCTGTGGCATATTGACCAGTATCACCCGCGGCTGCAGATAGGCAGGCATCGTCTCTGTATGAATAACCGAACCCGGGCGTCCCACGCCGACAAATGTCAGACGTTCGGCCAGTTCTTCGATACCATGCCATTCGGTCAGCGAATTCACCATGTCCGCTCCGATAATAAAGTAGAATTCGTGCTGGTCATATCGCTCCTGCAGCGCACGAATGGTCTCAATCGTATAGGATATACCACCGCGCACCAGCTCGATATCCAGCGTACGGAATGCCGGATTGGTGCCAATTGCCTGCTCTACCATTTCCAGACGCTGTTCACCGCTCACGCCGGCCGCATGCTTGTGCGGCGGAACATGTGACGGCATAAACCAGACTTCATCCAGTCCGCAGCCTTCCAGCGCAGCCTCTGCGGCCAGCATATGCCCGATATGCACAGGATCGAATGTACCTCCCATAATACCGACTTTCATGAACCCACCACCGAATCATTTTTTATTCCTGCAGACCGGCTACCTGTATTAACCTCTTGGCAGTTCGATTTGCTTGTGATCTTTGGACTCTTTGTACAGAATGATCGTACGACCGATTACCTGTACCAGTTCTGCACCTGCACCTTCAGCCAGCTGCTCTGCCAGATCTTTTGGCTCTTCCAGGCAGTTGTTGAGTACAGATACCTTCATCAGTTCGCGCGTCTCGATCGCATCAACTACGTGACGAACGATTCCTTCATTCATACCGGCTTTGCCGATTTGGAAAATCGGATCGAGATGGTGCGCCTGACTGCGCAAAAAACGTTTTTGTTTTCCAGTTAACATTGAATATCCCCTTAATTATAATTAATGATTTTCATGGTTCAGAGCTTCCAGCACCGCACTGTGCATCAGTGAGACCGGTGCATCCTGACCTGTCCAGTATTCATACGCATACGCGCCCTGATAGATGAACATGCCCAAGCCGCCTACCGTACGACAGCCCCGGATACGTGCTTCACGCAATAGACGCGTCTCCATCGGATTGTAAATGAGGTCACTGACAATAATGCCTTCTGGAATCTGCTCGGCTGCCACAGGCGTCTCGTCCACATTCGGATGCATTCCGATCGAGGTCGTATTAATGAGTATATCGGTCTGCGGCAGATACTGCTTCAGCTCTTCATACGTGGCTGTCTGCATTGCTGCACCGGATGTATTCAGCTCCTCGATCAATTGCACAGCTTTATCGACTGTACGATTGATGATCGTAATCCCGGCTACTTTTTCCTTGAGCAGCGCGTAGATAATTCCCCGGGCTGCTCCGCCCGCACCGAGAACGGTAACCTGCTTGCCAGTCAGCTCGCCCGCTTCTTCGCGAAGAGAGCGTACATAGCCGATACCGTCGGTATTGTAGCCTTTCATGCGACCATCACGAATAACCACCGTATTCACCGCACCGCAGCTGATGGCCGATTCATCCAGCTCATCAAGCAGCTTCATGATTTCTACTTTGTGTGGAATCGTAACGTTAAAGCCTGCAAACCCAAGCGCTTTGGCACCAGTGACCGCCTCGGCCAGATGATCGGGCTTTACATGGAGCGGTACATACATTCCAGGCAGTCCAGCTGCTTCGAGCGCAATATTATGCATAACCGGAGACATGGAATGACCGATTGGGTCACCCATAACTCCAAGCAGCAGAGCATTTGATTTATTTTCCTGATTCCGGTCAGTCATTATTCTCATCCTCCTCATAACTTAGAGATGATCAGATCAGCGACGGACGCATCATCACTTTTACGCCTTTTGGCAGGTGTACAGCGACCAGCGCACCTTCCGTACTGTTGGCTTTGATCCAGCCCAGTCCGGAGATAAAGATATCTGTCGGTTTGCCTTTTGGAATACGCAATTCGTGGCGTGTCCATGCCGGCAGCTTGTCCAGATCCGCTTTGACCGGCGGAGCCAGCATAACCCCTGCATGATTGGCGAACAGCTCGTCTGCACGTTCCAGCTTGGTCCGGTGGATTTTGAGACGATTATTTAAATAGAAGGTAAAGGACTGATGCCCTCCCTGCACAAAGTCAAATCGTGCCATAGCACCGAAGAACAGCGATTGCCCTTCATTCAATTGATATACGAGCGGCTTGAGCGGTTTGTCCGGCATAATCGCTGCCAGATCCTGCTTGGTTACCAGCTCGGTATAACGGGATTCATATACAATTCCCGGTGTATCAATAATATAATGGCCATCATCCAGCGGAATATTTACCGTATCCAGTGTAGTACCCGGATAACGGGAAGTGGTCAACTCTTCTTCCAGATCACTATAATCGGAGATCAGACGGTTAATCAGTGTCGATTTGCCAACATTGGTTGCTCCGACTACGTACACATCACGGTTACCACGCATCGAACCGACAATATCCAGTAGACGGTCAAAGCCGGTATTCTGCTTGGCACTGCACAGTACGATATCTTCTACTTTGAGTCCGAGCTCCTTGGCTTCCTTCTGAACCCAGTTACGGATTTTGTTCCAGTTGGTTACTTTGGGCAGCAGATCCGTTTTGTTCACAGCGAGTACTACCGGGTTATTGCCTACAAAGCGCTGTAATCCCGAGATGACACTGCCATGAAAATCGAACAGGTCGACAATATGGATTACCAGAGCATCCTGTTCCCCTACTTGACCAAGCAGACGTAAGAATTCACTCTGATCTACCGTTACTGTCGACGATTCATTGTAGTTGCGTATACGGAAACAGCGCTGACACAGCAGTGGTGTCCGTTCAAGCGCCTGTGCCGGTATATAGCCCGGATGATCCGGGGATTCGGTCTGCAGCACAATACCGCAGCCGCTGCATTTGGTTCCAGCGGTTAATCCGCTCAATTCTGTCATTTATTGCGTTCCTCCTCAGACCATAAGCCTTTTTTGCGAAGTCTTGTTCTTGCCAGCCGTTCCACCTGACGATTAAACCGGGTTCGCCAGCCCTCTTCATTGAGAGCGATAGGCAGCACCAGAACTGTGAATAAGCCCAGACGATTCCCTCCATACACATCCGTCAACAGCTGATCCCCCACAACGATCGTCTGATCATCGCGGCAGTTCATCAATTTCATCGCCTTCCGGAAAGGGGCATTGGACGGCTTACGTGCTGCATGCACGAACTTAATATCCAGCGGAGTCGCAAACAGGGACACCCTGTCCATTTTGTTATTGGATACAATAATCAGTTCAAATCCGTACTTTTTTACTTTGGCGAACCATTCTATCAGTTCAGGCGTAGCTGCAGGTGATTTGGCACCAACCAGTGTATTATCAAGGTCTGTAATGATCCCCCGATACCCCTGGGCGTACAGCTTTTCCAGATTAATATCAAATACAGTGTTTACACGTAATTTAGGAATGAGCAATTCAAACAAGCTTTATTCACCTCGATTTCATACGACAAACTATATCATAAATTTAACCACTCTGACAAAAAGAAACGCCGCTATGCGGCGTTATTTTGAACTTCATGGTATTTTTTTGATCGGGATACTCTGGCTCTTTTGTGACCATAATACAATAAAGGATAATACTCTATCGAGATCGTCCAATACGCACTTTATTCATTATACTACTTTGCGGCAGATTTGCGCCATAACTTTCGTAAATCCTGTACATACTGTTTCATGGATACCCATTCGTCCTCGGTGACAACTTCCGGACTATACTTCGCCCGTTCGAACAGAGCCAGCATCTTATCCAGTACTCCGCCCAGCTCGGGACGCATTTCCCGCCACCTGCTTACGGATTCTCTCAGCGTCTCATGGGATTGACGGTCCATGCCATGCCGCTTCATCCAGCTCAGCCAGCGCTTGGATTCCTCCATGACTTTTTGCTGTGGTGTCATCGGTTCTCCATAGCGTATACGCATGTATGCAGCTTTGAGTTGGCGGCGATAACGATACAGCATAAATCCCGCCCAGGCAACGATCAGAACCAATGCGCTCCAGATAATCGCAGGATGCACAGTATAATCAGAAGCTTGTACCGGTGTCTTGGTATCTTTTGCTTCCGGCTGCTGCGTTTCTGCTTCCGGCTCCGGTGTATCCGGAGTTGCTGCAGGTGTCTGTACATTCTCAGTCAGCAGCGGCATATCAAATCCTGGTGTTGCTTCGACCGGAATCCAGCCATAACCGGCAAAATAAATTTCTGCCCAGGAATGAGCATCTGCATTGGTTACGGTATATTCCGTTGCACCGTCCGGGAAATAGTCATTGGTGACATAACCGGATGCCTGACCAGGAGCATAACCTTTTACCCAGCGTGCCGGAATATCCAGCGAACGTGCCATCATAACCATAGCGGTGGAATAATAATCACAATATCCTTCTTTGATCTCAAACAAAAAGCTATCGACAAAGTCGCTGCTTTTTTTACGGGACAAATCGGGATTGTTGGTATAGGCATAATTGTTTTGCAAATACTGCTGCAGCAGTTCGATCTTGCGATAAGGCGTCTCTGCCGAAGCCGTTACTTCCTTCGCCAGATCTTTGACCCGTTTGGGGAAATCTGATGGAACCTGCAAATACGGCTCCAGTGATTTGCCTTCATACAGCTGATTATAGGTTTCATTTTCAAGCTTGGTTATCGGAACAACCGGTACTCGGGAGACGAGCGAATAGGATTCGGGATACTGGCGATTCTGCCGGGTCTGGCTCCAGTGAACTTCCCCATTGTTACTGCGCCAGTCCAGTTGGCTCGTATCGTCCCCACCATTCACATCTTCGATACGGGCAATCGTATAAGCACCGAATAGCACCGGATATGTCGTCTTATTGTCGGACAGCATTTTGACCTGCTGTTTGACTGTACGCTTCTCTACATCCGAACTTTCATCCAGGGACAGATTGTCGCCAGCTTCTACCGGGTCCAGTTCCCTCCAGCCATTACTGGAACGGTCAATCCAGCCTGTACCCGAATAAGCCAGTCGGGTCTCCCCGCGCCAGTAACTACGGCTAGTAGTGTTTACTGTCATTACCGGCGTATAGTCAAAGTTGAATCCGCCACCCAGATTGGAGTCTTCTCGGCTGTAACCGGACGAAGCACCCTGACCATTCAGCGGACTGGATCCATTGATCGTAATTACCGACTCTCCGCGCCAATTTTTCCAGGCGGTATATGGATCTTTGAGTGTCGGTTGAATCTCCGGCATATTGATTCCGGCGAGCAGTACAATCGAAAAAATCACCGCAATATTGAATATAATTTTTAGCGGGTATCTACGAAGATGCTTCCAGCCCTTGGGGAATCTTTCCTGAAAATAACGGAAATGATTACTAACAAGCCAGCCCATTCCAGCAAATACGACCCATGCCACTTCCTGCCATAATGTTGCCGAAGTAAAAGAATCCAGTACCGCGAGCGCCAGAATATTCGTACCAACGAACATAATAATCGCCCGGCGCGACGTACCAATACGCGCGGACACCTCTAGCAACACCCAGGCCGAGATGACAAACCATACATACGACCGAAGCGTCTCAATGAATAGCTCCAGATTCGAAGTAAAAGACTCGCCCGGCTGCCAGAAAAAGATCCCGTTATAATCAAGAGCATAATAGACGACCACAATCACAGCGACCAGCTTGATCAGCAGTCGGTACCAGGCATTCACCGGCAGTATAATATCTATAACCGCAACAGCAGCCATCGTTCCGAGTACAAGCAGCGTCGTCTCGGTATACCAGATGTCTGCTGCATATTGAATCCATTGATAAGCAATAATCATTACCCACAGCAGACACAGTGAGTAATACCAGGAGCTTCGAATACCGCTCCACCATTTCATCATAGGGTTCTACCTCCTAAAACCAGCGGTAGCTGATCCAGCGAATTCAGCGTATAGCTGGACATTCCCCGTACAGGATCAACCGTATTCTCCTGTCCATTTCCCTGTTGATCCGGGCTCTCAATACGGATCTGTACCGGATTCATCTGACGCAGTCTTGCAAACTGGAACGCTTCCCAGGCTTTATCTCCCTGGAGCGGGCTGATCAGAACAAAGAGCGAACCTGCAGGGAACAGACGTGCATCCTTTTCCAGTTTGTGCAGCATCTCTCCACGTCCATCCGACATAATATCGACCAGATGTACCTGCATCCGGTGCCAGTCGGAAGCGTGATCCGTCGGCAGGAATGAATAATTTTCTTCACCGATTGTAAAGAGTCCCATTCCCATACGCTCACGCATACCATATTCCAGCATCGAAGAAGCGACCGAGACAGCCAATTCAAACTGGGTACCCGACTCGTAATGTTCAGCCATGCCATCCAGTACCAGCACCGTCTTCGGCAATGCCTCGTGCTCGAACTCCTTGGATTTCCAGATGCCGGTACGTGCTGTGGCATTCCAGTGAATACGGGAAATACGGTCACCATATACGTAGTCGCGTACGCCATTAATCTGATTCGTCTCTGGCCGGGACATCAGCTGCGATGTCTGCTGTCCGCCAAGACGGGAGTGTCTTGAACCCATTTCCCAGTAAGGCACAAAAACCGTTCGTGGCAGCACAAGAAACTCTCCTGGTGCATTGAACTTGCCTCTGTTCTCCAATAATCCAAAAATATCTTCACTGATACATTCCGTTTCATAAAAACGATAACGTCCACGTTCCAGCGGCGGCGTCTGGAACAGCAGCTCTCCCTTGCCACGCATACTCGGAATCAGACTCTCCTCAAAAGACCAGGATTCGCCGTTATGGCGTTTGAGTGTCTCGCGAACAATCACATAAGGCAGTGGCAGGAATCCCGGAATCGTTACATTCAGGCGAACTTGTACCTGATCACCTGCATGAATAATTTCGCTATGATCACCGCCGATAGACAAATGACGGCTGCCCCGCGCGCGTCCCACGCCGCGAAAGCCTCCGCCAATCAGATACAGAGACAGCAGTGTCACCATGGAAAATAACATGACCGACGTTTTGCCACCCTGAAAAAGCATATACAATAGACAACCGATCCATACCAGCACAACAAGCCATAATTTGGACGGCTGGTGCTGGCGCTGCAGGTTGAGCCGCAAATATGAAAATAATGCTCTCATGATATTATGGCCCCACCGATACGGGAGCCGGGATCTGCTCCAGAATCTGATGCATAATCCGGTCTGCGCCCATCCGCTCCATCCGGGCTTCCGGACGAGGCAGAATACGGTGACCGATAATATAAGGTGCTAGACGCTTTACATCATCAGGCAGCACAAAATCGCGTTCATGAATAAAAGCATAGGCTTTGACAGCCATCATAAAGGACAGTGTAGCACGCGGACTTGCTCCCAGCAGCACGGAACGATGTTCCCGTGTAGCACGGATAATTCGTACCAGATAATCGCTGACGGATTCGTCCATATGCACTCCCCGAATATCATGCTGGATATCGGCAATACTCTGCATATCGGTTACAGGCTCCAGACGATCCACTGGCTGGCCTGCAGCTCCCTGCTGAAGCAGCAGATTTTTCTCGGTCTGCTCATCTGGGTAGCCAATCGTAATCTTCATCATAAACCGATCCAGCTGCGCCTCGGGCAGCATATAGGTTCCTTCAAAATCAATCGGGTTCTGGGTCGCACACAGCATAAATGGATGCGGCAGCGGATGCGTCTCTCCATCTACCGTAACATTGCGTTCTTCCATAACTTCCAGCAGCGCTGATTGAGTCTTGGTTGTAGCGCGGTTGATCTCATCGGCAAGCAGGATATTGGTCATTACCGGACCCGGCCGGAAATAAAACTGCTCATCGCGTGGATGGAAAATAGATACGCCGGTAATATCACTCGGCAGTAAATCCGGATTACACTGAATCCGTCGGTATTGACCGCTCATTGATTTTGCGAGCGCCTTGATCATTTGCGTCTTGCCTGTACCGGGAACATCCTCAATCAGGACATGTCCACCTGCGAGCAGAGCAGTCAGCAGAAGCTCTATTTCAAAAGACTTGCCAAGTATGCATGATTCCAGGTTGGATCTTACAGCTGCGATAACGTGCATCGATTCCTTACGTGCCGGCATATATTAAAAACCTCCTACATCAGGTTCATAGATTCAAAAGCACCAGTTAGCAGATTCGACAAAATCCATTTTCTGCTGCTGGATTATTTTTACTATATAAGAATATTTCATAACAGAAATACTGGTATACCATATATTGTACATGAAGGATAGGATAGAGTCACTTTTGGATGAAATAAAAATGGTTACATGTACCAAAAGGTTATGGAGATGGTTGGACATTTTTCGACAGTGCCTTCATACTGATATGAGCCAAATCATGCTAAGGAGTGAACAATCGAATGGATCAACACACACTTCAGATGTTTAAACAATTAACTGAATTCCCTGCCGTTTCCGGCTTTGAGCGGGAACTGCGTCAGCTGGTCAAGGAAAAGATGTCTGCGTATACCAATGAATTTGTACAGGATCGGCTGGGAAGTTTGTTCGGTGTGCTGCGCGGTGAAGAAAGCGGCCCAAAAATGATGGTAGCTGGACATTTTGATGAAGTAGGATTTATGGTGACAGGCATTACGGAGCAGGGTCTTGTACTGTTCCAGCCTTTGGGCGGCTGGTTTAGCCAGGTCGTGCTGGCACAGCGGCTGCATATTATTACTGACGATGGACCGATTACAGGAGTGGTCGGCTCTACGCCTACCCATCTGCTCAGTCCAGAACAGCGTAACAAACCGGTAGACATCCGCAGCATGTATATTGATATTGGTGCAGATGACCGGTCAGAAGCTGAATCGCTCGGTATCCGTCCCGGTCTACAGATCGTCCCGGTCTGCGAGTTCACTCCACTGGCCAATCCCAAGAAAATTATGGCCAAAGCCTGGGATAACCGCTACGGGGTAGGTCTCGCGATTGAACTGCTGCAGGCACTTCATGGTGAAACACTCGGGGGTACCGTCTATTCCGGCGCTACCGTGCAGGAAGAACTCGGACTTCGCGGCGCCCGCACTGCTGCACAAATGATCCAGCCGGATCTTTTCTTCGGACTGGACTGCAGCGCTGCCAATGATATGACCGGAGACCGCAATGCCTTCGGCCACATCGGCAAAGGCGCATTGCTGCGTATCTATGATCCGACCATGTTTACCCACCGCGGAATGGTAGAATATATTCAGGATACAGCCAGCGCCCATCATATCCCGGTACAGTACTTTGTATCCCAGGGCGGAACAGATGCAGGCGCTGTTCATCTGAATGGCATCGGCGTTCCTTCGACCGTTATCGGTATTTGTGCCCGCTATATCCATACATCTTCTTCCATTATTCATACCGATGATTATGATGCAGCCAAAGAACTGCTGATTCGTCTTGTGAAAGGTATGAATGCATCCACTTACCAGACTCTGCTGGATCGCGCTTAATCTTGAAACGTTTGAACTGCTGTGCCTTTTCGGTACAGCAGCTTTTTTTATATCTACTGCAGGATATATGGATCCGGCAGTCTTTTAAATATCGAATCCATACCTGTTTCCACATACTTCTATGCCTTCAGTACATCATCTACTGTATTACTTCATTATAACCCGGCGTCCTGCTGCTTCAATCCGCTTCAAGAGCCCGTTTCACAACTATTTTCAAATAAAAATTCTGCTTTCTGACAACCACTGATCAATATCTCATTTTAAAGACTTAGTGCTATATTTTATCATATTTATAATATTTTTGGATTAATTTGCATAAAATTGTTTCAAAACAACTATAATTTATTATATCAATGCCAGGTAATACTTTAGCCTGCTCTAATTCTGCCTACAAGCAGTTATGTTCTTCTATTCATATTCTCTATTATAAAAGGAGTGAAATAATGAAACGCGGTCATTATGTACTGCAGCTGCTGTGTCTGATGACCAGTATACTGCTCTTATTGTCCACCAGTGTTCCTGCTCATGCTGCCGGTAGTACATCTTCTGCCGATCAAGCAGGTATAGATGAGCTTCCTTCCGGGTTGGCTCCTGTCACACCGGTCAACATCTATCTCTCTCCAACCGGAAGTGACGGTCTTAACAATGGTACGCTGGAACGTCCCTACCGTACACTAGGCAAAGCACGATCCGTCATCCGTGACACCTATAGCACGCTGCCCGAGGGCGGGATAACTGTCTGGATGCGAGGCGGCAAGTATGCTCTGCCTGCTCCACTTGAATTTCAGGAAACGGATTCAGGCTCTGAAGGCAGCCCTGTGATTTACCGTAGTTATCCAGGCGAACAGGCTGTCATTACTACAGCCAAAGTTATTCCTTCAACCGCATGGAACCAGCTGTCTCCCGAAGCTGCTGCACGTGTTCATCCTGACGTGTACGCCGGAGATTTGAGAGAGCTTGATCTGACAGCGCTTGGTATACGGAATATTGAGGGATTCCCTGGTGGTACAACTTTTATCCAGGAGTGGGGAATTCCCGATCTGATCGTCAATGGCGCCCGTCAGCCGATATCCCAGTGGCCGAATCCCAATCGGGGAGTTGGCGGCGGACGTCCCGGTTGGGCCACCATGAATGGATCCGCCAATGCACAGTCTTTTTATTATGGTCCTGGTGGTCAACCAAAGGATGGTATTACGACCAATGATATGGATGCAGACGGAACAGCACGCAGCATCCGCTGGGCGAACTCGGTAGAGCAAGGTCATTCCCTGTATCTGCGCGGCTTTTGGCGGACAGACTTTGATCCGGTTATGAGCAAGGTACAAAAGATTGACGCAGATCGCAATCTAATCCGGCTGCTTAATGTACCCGAAGGCGGCATCGGGTCTAAATGGAGTCAGGCGGCACCTGGTGTTGAAGAGCCACCGGCTTCCGGTCCTTCTGTGCATCTCCATCCTTATGCAGGTTCGTCGAATGCGCAGAATGTAGATAACAGTGTATACCGTGTACAGGATAGCGTCTATCAGGATGTATACACCGAACAGCCGGATCCGCCTACTGTAACCAATCAGGTATACCGCGTAGGTACAGGCAAGGAAGAATGGCAGGCCGTTAACTTGCTGGATGAGATTGATTTACCCGGCGAATGGGCACTGGACTTTAAAGACCGCAAAATCTATTACTATCCAAACGGTGATATTGCCAATCAGGATATTATAGTAGCCGATCGGTCCGGTCCGATTATCAAAATGAATGATGCTACTTATATCCAGTTCATCGGGCTGACAATCGAAGGCGGCATGAATAACGGGATTGAACTCAAGCACTCCCATCATATTACAATGGCAGGTAATACCATCCGCAATGTTGGCGGTGGGGGCATTCTTGATTATTACGGACATGACAATGTCATCAGAAGCAATGATATCTATGAGACAGGAAGCTTCGGGATCAGTGTCGGTCAGGCAGGGGATCGAATGCAGTTGATTCCTTCCCATACCCAGATCGTCAACAATCATATTCATGATATCGGCAGCCTGATCCATCTGGAGGGCATGATCATCACCGAATCGATCGGGGTTACAATCCAGCATAATCTGCTCCATGACATGCCCAAGCACGGTATTCGTTATGCATTCAGCAATGATCTGCTATTCGAATACAATCGAGTGCATCATGTTTCCCTGATCGATGGAGATGCTGGTGCCTTTTATACCGCGAGGGACTGGTCCTCCTATGGAAATGTACTGCGCTATAACCATATTGATGACAGTCCAAGAGCCAATGGATTTTACGCAGATGATGGAGACAGCGGAGATACCTACTATAATAATATTATCAGCGATGTCTCCAAAGCTTTTATTTTTGGCGGAGGACATTATAATCAGGCTTATGGCAATCTAATTATCAACGCCGCTTCGGTGCAGATTGACGACCGGGGCATACAGCGCAACTATACACCGGACAGCGAACAGGCACAGCCGCTGCTCGAGAAGCATCCTTTTGCTGAACCATGGAAAAGCTACGGCACTGTACTGGCTACCACCTATGGATACAATACGCATAATCTATGGCCCGATGTGCTTGATCCTGACTGGAATCCGCAGTATCCGAATGGATCAAGGTTCTTCGATAATATTCTGGTTGATACTGGACCAATTGCTTCTCCCAAAAAAGGAGTAGTCATGATTGCCCATAATACCCGGATCAATGATATTCGGCTAACAGATCTGCAGGTATTTGGCAAATCTCCCTATAATGTCCAGACTTATACTCGTAATGCTGTCGTATTATCTGTATTTCCAGACATTAATACTACCTATTCACAGATTGGACTGTTTAAAGATGCATACCGTCCTAATTAATCATGAATTTTATATAAAAATATGGAAATAAATAGTATTAATTTATAATATTATATTTTATCCTGCCCTTGAGTTCATCAAGGGCATTTTTTTGTAGGACCGTTTAGATTAAATCCCGGGAGTTCACTGATAGACCGGGAAAATCAGCTGACTGACTTCCTAAAAAGAAGAAGAAGTAGCCATTGCCTAGGTACCTTCTTCTCATTTCACATTTTATTAGTTATAGAAAAGATGGGAATTATTGGCGATTATCTGTTTATTTTTTATATATTATACTTAATTATATTGAAAGGAACATTTTTACTTCACCTATGAAGACTAGAACTCATAGGGACTTGGAACCACCAAACTTCTAATTTAAAATTCTCCATACAGGACTTTAGATATTCTTTCTAAACCATACCCTTTAGTATTTTCACGGATCAAGTAAAAATGTTTCGACCTTTCAAATTATTTACCTACCGGATTGTTAGCCGGTACACCCACACCTCAGGAGGTAATACAACATGATTACATTCAAGAAATTGACTGCACTGACTTTGTCGGCATCATTGTTGATCAGCTTCTTACCTGGACAAACCGGAACCACTTATGCAGCGACAGGCCAGACACTGAGCAGCGGCAGTATTCCACAGACGGGTGCTAACATCTATGTAGACACCAAGGGAGACGACATCACTGGTAAAGGTACCAAAGAAGCTCCATTCAAAACGATCACCAAAGCGAGATCTATTGTACGTGCCTATAAAGGCGCTTTGCCAGCTGGTGGCGTAACGGTATGGGTCAAAGGCGGAACATACACTCTGCCGGCCACACTGGAGATGTTCCCCCAGGATTCCGGTACAGCTGACAAACCTGTTATTTATCGCAGTTATCCAGGCGAGACGGTCCATCTGACTACAGGTAAAGGAATCGACCCTACGCTCTGGAAGCCACTGAACGCTGACGCTGCTGCCCGTGTAAATCCATCTGTAAGTGCAAGCAAGCTGCGCGAGCTTGACGTTGCCGCTCTCGGTATCAAAAATATTGCCGGATTTGAAGGCGGAACATCCTTTACGGAAAAATGGGGTATTGCAGATCTGATCGTCGATGGTGTTCGTCAACCGATCTCTCAATGGCCAAACCGAAATGAAGCAACAGGTGCCAATCGTGTTGGCTGGGCAACAGCCAATGGATCAGCGGATTCCAAATCCTTCTATTACGGTGAAGGCGGCATTCCGGAAGATGGAGAAACCGCTGACGAGCTGGATGCGGATCATACCAATCGTGCCGAACGCTGGAAAAGATCGATCGAACAAGGACACGATCTTTATCTCAAAGGATTCTGGAGAACAGCCTGGAGCCCGGTAACCAGCAAAGTCGGTGCCATCTATCCAGCCGAATCCATTATCTCGCTGCAGGATATTCCAAATGGCGGTATGGGAGACAAATATAGCCGAACGATTGTCCCTTCCAACCCGACTATCCAGTCAAATAATGTCACTAACAACGTATACTCGACATCTATTAATTTATCCACTTCTACTCCTGCCATTTCATCTCTTCCTACTATTGCCCAATCACCTGTTACGGTTTTATCCGATGCTTACAACTTCCCGACCCTGGCTATTCCTTCAATCGGTGCATCAGCAACTGCTACTTCCAATGTATACGCACTGACAGCTCCCAACAGTATACCGTTTACTCCAGATACAAGCGTTAGTTATCGTGCCGGCAGTGGACTAGAAGAATGGAAAGCGATCAACTTCCTCGATGAAATTGATCAGCCGGGCGAATGGGCGCTGGACTTTAAAGATGGCAAAATCTATTACTATCCTACTGGCGATATGACTAATCAGGTCGTAACGATCTCTGATAATAAATCTTCAATCGTTAAATTCAACGATGCTGCCTATATCCAGTTCCTTGGTTTTAATGTGGAAGGCGGTATGGGTAATGGATTCGAGTTACAACGTTCCCATCATATTACTCTCGCAGGTAATAACGTATCTTATGTTACTGGAAGCGGTATTGTAGATTATTATGGTAATAATAACGTAATTATGAGTAATGATGTATTTGAAGTGGGTGCAAGCGGGATTACAATCGGTTTTGCCGGCAACCGCGCCAACCTGACAAACTCCAACAGCCGCATTACCAATAACCATATCTATCGTGTAGGTACACTGTCCAGCCTCGAAGGTATTGTTATTCGCGAATCTGTCGGTGTCACAGTGGATCACAATTTGGTACACGATACGCCAAAAGCAGCTATCAAATATCCTTCCGACAATAATCTGTTAATTGAATATAATGAAGTGCATAATACTTCCCTTGTTGAAGGCGACACTGGTGCATTTTATACACCGCAGGATTGGACTTCCTATGGCAACGTATTACGCTACAACTTTATCCATCATAACCAGCGTTCACATGGTTTCTACTTTGACGATGGCGATAGTGGCGATGTAGTAAGCAAAAACATTATCCAGCAGTCTCAGATCGGCTTCCTGATGGGTGGCGGACATGATAACCTAGCACGTAATAATCTGTTGATCGATGTTCAAAAAGCTGCACAAATCGATGATCGTGGTATCCAGCGTGGTTATACTGCTACAGGTGCCTATGCACAAAATCTAATCAGCAAAAATCCAACTTCCGGCGCGTGGTTGCAGTACGGTAAAGATCTGAAAGCGACCTATGGCTATACCACCAATCTCTGGTCGGATATTCTAAATCCGAACTGGCATCCGGAATTCCCGAACGGCTCCAACGTTTCCAATAATGTATTTGTTCAGACTGGCGCTGTAACTACTCCAAAAAATGGTACATTCACCGTTCAAGATAATCTGAATTTGACCAATATCGCAGATGCTCAATTTTACGATGCTAAAAATTTAGATTTCCGTTCCAATAATCCACAAATTCAAGCTCAATTCAGCGGACTTAATACTATTTTCCCACGAATCGGCCTGATGCAAGATCAATACCGTACTAAAGTTGTATCTCGTGCAGAGTCTGGAGGCACAACCAACCGATAATTATTTTAATGAATAAATTAATCGTTAAGTCATATATATCTTTGTACTCATAAATTTGTATCTTACTCTCTCTTTCTCTACTCATAACTGAAGGGAATCCCGGATAGTCGGGATTCCCTTTTTTCTTTCATTGACATAAAAAGTCGATTTTTGTTATTTTTTAACCAATTTTATCTATAAATATTAATAAATAGACTGCTATATCCGACAAAATAACTATTACACATTCCTGCTTATCTTCTACTAATCTTATTTTCTAAAAAACATCTCATATAGCCAGTCAGGATATCCAGTTGAGAAAGGGAGTTTTATTATGTTTGGAAAGAAGTCTATTGCAGCTGTTCTTCTAATGAGTACATTAGTGCTGGGATCTATTGCATCCCCGGCCTCTGTATATGCAGATCGTACATTAAATGGCTATGTAACTACTTTGAGCAGTGGAGCTACTACGAATACAGGACTTAATCTCTATGTAGATGGCTCGGTAGCTGTTGGTGGAGATGGCAGCAAAGATACGCCGTTCAAGACACTTCCCCAGGCCCGTGATGCTATCCGTGCCAAAAAAGGAGTGCTTCCCGCTGGTGGAATCACTGTCTGGGTCAAAGGCGGAACGTACAAAATCACCGGTACTTTTGAATTAACAGCTTCCGATTCCGGAACCAATGGCAAATCGATTGTATATCGTTCCTATCCTGGAGAAAAAGTAATTATCTCCAACGGCGTATCCGTAGATCCTACACTTTGGAAACCGTTAAACAGTGAAGCACAGAAAAGAGTAAATCCCAAAGTCAGTGCTGCCAAGCTGGTAGAGCTGGACGTCCGCTCCCTTGGCCTTACCAATATTAACTCTTACCCAGGCGGAACTTCCTTTTCCGACAAATGGGGAATTATCGACCTGATCGTTGACAGTGAACTGCAGCCAATCTCACAGTGGCCGAATCCCGAAGAAGTTGCAGGCGGCAAGCGCGGCGGCTGGACTACAGTCAACGGCTCGGCAGATGCCAAATCTTTTTATTACGGTGAAGATGGCGTTCCTGCAGACGGAGATACAATAGATGCACTGAATGCAGATGGAACCAATCGTGCCGAACGCTGGAAAAACTCCATTGCACAAGGACATGACCTTTATTTGCAAGGCTTCTGGAGAACACTCTGGTCTCCACTCATGAGCAAAGTACAAAGCATCAATACTTCCGATGGCAGCATCACTCTGCTGGATATGCCTGCTGGCGGCATGGGTTCCAAATTCAGCAAAGAAGTAGCCGGCTCGAATCCTGTCTACCGTGTAGGTGAAGGTACCGAAGAATGGCGTGCACTCAATCTGCTGGACGAGATTGATCAACCGGGCGAATGGGCACTCGATTTTAAAGACGGTAAAATCTACTACTATCCAAATGGCAATATTGCCGATATGGATGTCGAAATCGCAGACAAACCAAACGCCGTTGTCAAAATGAATGGCGCATCCTATATCTCCTTCCTCGGCTTCCAGATCGAAGATACTCTCGGTAACGGAATTGATCTGCAAAAAAGCCATCACATCACTATCGCCGGCAATACAGTAATGAATGTCGGTAATGGCGGTATTATCGATACGTACGGCTATTCCAATATGATTAAAAGCAATGATGTATATGACACTGGCGGTTTTGGTATCAGTATCGGTAATGCTGGAGACCGTGCTACTCTGACAGGGGCAAGCACCCGTATTACCAACAATCATATTCATCATATCGGACAACACGCTCATTTGGCAGGTATCGTAATCCGTGACTCTGTAGGTGTATGGGTCGATCACAACCTGGTACATGATGTGCCAAGAGACGCTATGCGTTATGAGCGGAATAACAATCTGACTTTTGAATATAATGAAGTTCATAATACGGCACTCGCGGAAAGCGATACAGGTGCTTTCTATACTGCACAAGACTGGTCTTCCTATGGTAATGATCTGCGTTATAACTTTATCCATCACAATCAGCGCGCCAATGGATTTTATGCAGATGGCAGCGATGCCGGCGATAACTACTACAACAATATTATCCAGGGATCTGATCGTGCACTGCAGCTGAATGGACACCATAATATTGCCAAAAACAATGTAATTGTCGCTTCCAATACAGCACGGATCGAGAATCGCAGCGATACCCTGGCAATCAGCGCTACAGTCACCCAAAACTATGGTGTGAGCAGTATCTTCGCTGATACACTGCGCGACAAGAATCCAACATCAGGTGTATGGTTGAATTATGCAGCCCAGCTCAAAGCCAAATATGGTTATACCGACAATCTGTGGTCCGATATACTGAATCCTGCATGGCGTCCGGAATACTCCAATGGCTCCAAAATTATCGATAACGCTCTTGTTCAGGTAGGCAGTGTAATCAAGCCCAAATATGGCGATTACACTGTAGCCAACAACAGCACCATCGATAGCATAAGCTCTGCTTCTTTCTACAATTACAACCAGATGGACCTGCGTTCCAAAAATTCCGAAGTTCTGTCCAAGTTCCCTAACCTGAACAGCATCTTCCCGCAAATCGGTCTGCAGCAGGACGCTTACCGTATCCGCGTGGTGACCCGTGCAGAGACTGGCGGATTAACCAACCGTAACTAAACTCCTTTGTCGTTATGCATAAAATGCTTTTATAGAAGAAACCAGACTGCTACCTGCGGACTGGTTTCTTTTTTGATTCAGTTGGTGAATTAACAAACAGGTACAAAGACTAAGCCGTTTAACCATCCAAAAAATTGACACTGCTGTTCTTCCCTTCATATACTACCTTTAATAAGAAAAAAAGGGAGGTTAGGTATTGCAGGTGAAAAACATAAAGTATGTAGTACTGATGAGCGGTCTGATCCTGCTCTTATTATTCCCTTTATGGCAGGGTGAGCACGCAGATTCCAGACAGGGTGCGCTTGATAGCGGCGAAAACCCCTCTACTCCAATCAATCTGTATGTGGATAGTTCAGCCAATGCGCAGCATCAGGATGGTAGCCAGCAGCATCCTTACGCTACGATTCAAGCAGCTCGCGATGATCTGCGCAAACGCAGCAAGCCGCTGCCATCCGGTGGAGCTACCGTCTGGGTAAAAGAAGGCAATTATAATGTCACTGCTACACTCGAATGGACAGCTGCCGATTCCGGAACGGTTCAGGCACCGATCACTTATCGGACCTACGCTGGCAAAGTAGCCACGCTCTCCAACGGAACAGCCGTGAATCCGTCCGATTGGAAACCACTTAGCGCAGAAGCACGCGAGCGTGTGAATCCAGCGATTCAACCTGGCCAACTTATGGAGCTGGATGTGAAAAAGCTGGGATTCCAGAATATTCAGGGCTTTACCGGTGGTGATTATTTCACCGAAAAATGGGGCATTCTGCAGCTGATTGCCAGCGATGCGATGCAGCCGGTCTCCCAATGGCCCAACAAAGATGATGCTTCTGCTGGTAATCGTGCAGGCTGGGCGGTTGCCTCGGGTATCGTAAATGAGAACTCTTTTTACTATGATGATAAACAGAACAAAGATACGAGTAATCTGGGACGAATGGCACGCTGGCAAAGAGCGATTCAGACTGGACATGGTGTGTATCTGCAGGGATTCTGGCGTACCGTCTGGAGTCCGGCAACGATACGCCTCAATGAGATTCAGCCCTCTTCTCGCTCTATTCATCTGTCTCAGACACCAGCGGGCGGAATCGGCTCCAAATTCAGTGCGGTTGCCAATAAAGCAACTGCCGATAATCATTATCGTATAGGTGACGGCAGCGAAGAATGGCGACTGCTCAATCTGCTGGAAGAAATCGATCAACCCGGTGAATGGGCTATGGATTTCAAAGACGGTAAAATTTATTATTATCCGCCCAAACCTATTAAGGAAATGAACACGGTAATCGCCGATCGTACAGATCCGATTATTCGTATTAATGGTGCCTCCCATCTCCGATTTATTGGATTTGAACTCAAAAATGGGCTGGGCAACGCTATCAATGTACAGAACAGCAATCATATTACACTGGCAGGACTGACCATACACAATATGGGCAACGGCGGTATTACCGATTCCGGCGGCAGTCAGAATATGATTCAGAGTAATAATATTTATGATACCGGCAGCTTTGGCATTAGTGTCAACAAGGCAGGCAGCCGAGCCAAATTAACTGCTGCCAATACAAGAATCACCAATAATCATATCTACAATACAGGAATACTCATCCATCTGGAGCCTCTGATTATACGCGAGTCGGTTGGACTGCGGATCGATCATAATCTGCTGCACGATGTGCCTAAGGATGCGATTCGTTACACCTTTAGCAACAAACTGTTATTTGAGTACAATGAGGTACATAATACAGGGCTCGTTGAAGGTGATACCGGTGCATTCTATACGGCCCAGGATTGGTCTTCCTATGGCAATGTACTTCGTTATAACATGATTCATCATAATCAGCGCTCCAATGGATTCTATGCCGATGGAGGTTCCAGCGGTAACACGTATCAGAACAATATTATCCAGAATACCAAGCGTGCCTTTATCGTGGAAAATGGTCATCATAATGTCGCGATCGGCAATCTGCTGATTGAGACCGAATCGATGGAGATCAATGACCGCTCTGATAGTCTGAATTATGGACTGAACAGCGAATATGCCAAGCTTCTCCGCGGCTTCCATCCGATGAGTGGACCGTGGAAAACATATGGTGAGAAACTCGCCAAACAGTATGGCATGAAAGGCAATCTATGGAGCTCGGTGCTGAGCGCCAGCTGGAATCCACAGTACCCGAATGGTAGCAAACTGAATAATAACGTAATGGTGGGCGGAGCAACAATCAAGATTCCCAAAAAAGGCGATGTGGCCGCTCAGGGGAATGTCATTTTGAATACGCTGAATGAGGCTGGATTCTATAACTATAACAATCTGGATCTTCGAACCCAGAACAAGGCGATTCTTAGCAAATTCCCTTCACTCAACAAAGTAATTACCGAAATCGGGCTCTACAAGGATCAGTACCGTGTTCAGCCGGTTGCACGCAATCAATACAATGGATTAAGCAACCACTCCGCACCCGATTCACACTCCTGATCGATCCTGAGTCACAAGGCTGCTCCAACTAACAAGTAGAATAGCAGCTTGAGTCTCAAACCAAAGCCCTGGATTAATCCAGGGCTTTTTGGCATGTCTATCATCAAGAAGGTTTATTGATACCCTATAATGTTTTCGCATCCTTGTCGCTTGATACCTATTCGCAAATGATACATAGCTGACCAATCGATGAGGAAATACGTATAATTATGTGGAATAAATGATATATATGAGGATATTAGTAATATTACCTGTATTTTACAGTTAAAACCGTATCAAAGACCCAGATTTCAGTATATAATTGCCAAGCAACACTTCATCGTAATTGTAACCGTAATTGCCACTGTCTCTGTCCCTGTTGTCAGACATCAGTATCGCACATTCAATATCAATTATGAATAGGAGTGAAATTATGAAACGCAGTCATTATGTACTGCAATCGTTGTGTCTCTTGACCAGCCTGTTGTTGTCTGGAACGATCCCTGTACATGCTGCTGATGGTGAAGCTGCTTTTTCGACTGAATCCGACTCATCACAATCGCCTATGTCTCCTGTAACAACGGTTAATATCTACATATCTACAGTTGGAAGTGATACGATCAATAATGGAACCCTCGAACGCCCCTATCGCACACTGTCCAAAGCCCAATCTATTGTCCGAAATACGTACAAGCAGCGTCCCCCCGGTGGGGTAACCGTATGGCTGCGAAAAGGGGAATACACTCTTACCGGTCCATTGGAGCTTCTGGAAAAGGATTCCGGGACTCCCGGCAGTCCGGTAATCTACCGCAGTTATCCCGGTGAGCGTGCAACTATTACTACTGCCAAAATTATCCCGGCTGCTGCCTGGAAAACACTCAATCCCCAAGCTGCTGCACGCGTTCACCCTAGAGTGTCTGCAGGCGAACTGCGAGAACTGGATCTGGAAGCACTTCATATCAAGAACATTGATGGATTTCCCGGAGGTACGACATTTGTTCAGGAATGGGGGATTCCGGATCTGATCGTAAATGGAACCAGACAACCCATCTCTCAATGGCCGAATCCAGACCAGGGAGTTGGCGGTGGTCTACCGGGCTGGGCGACCATGAACGGCTCTGCTGATGCCCAGTCTTTTTATTATGGACCTGGAGGTCATCCAACCGATGGTATCACTATCAATGATACGGATACAGATGGCAGCATGCGCAGTACCCGCTGGGCAGCTTCCATGCAGCAGGGACATGATCTGTATCTGCGTGGATTCTGGCGGACCGACTTTGATCCGGTCATGAGTAAGGTGGAACGGATCGACGTGAAACAAAATACGATACGGCTGCTTGATATACCCGAAGGCGGCATGGGGTCCAAATGGAGTCCGGACGCTCCCGGAGCGCTCTTTCAGGAGACCCGCTTTCTTTCGGTAACTGGTAGTACCTACCGGGGAGAATCTGACCCTTACGAGAAAGGAATCCATATCGATTATGAGTTAGGCACTGTTCATAATAATGTCTATGCTGAGCCGCCTTCTACGGTAACTGCTCAGGTGTATCGGGTAGGTAGCGGCACCGAAGGGTGGCAGGCGATCAATCTTCTGGATGAGATTGATACTCCCGGAGAGTGGGCTCTCGACTTCCATGATCGTAAACTGTACTACTATCCCTCTGGCAGAATCGCTGAACAGGATATCATTATTGCTGATCATTCCGGTCCCATTATTCGAATGCTCAATAGTTCCCATATCCAGCTGGTTGATCTGACTATTGAAGGCGGAATGGACAACGGAATTGAGATGGAGCAGACCCATCATATTACACTGGCAGGCAATACAGTGCGTAATGTCGCTGGTGGTGGTATTCTCGATTATCATGGACATGACAATGATATTCGCAGCAATGATATCTATGAAACAGGAAGCTTCGGGATCAGTGTCGGCGAAGCGGGTGATCGAATGAAGCTTATTCCTGCCAATACACAAATTGTAAATAATCACATCTATCGTATTGGAAATCTGATTCATCTAGAAGGCATGATTATCAGTGAATCGATTGGTGTCCGCGTTACGCATAATCTGTTGCATGATATGCCGAAACATGGTATCCGTTACATTTCTAATAATGATCTGCTGTTCGAGTACAACCGGATTCATCATTTTTCCCAAACTGATGGCGATTCGGGTGCTTTTTATACAGCAAAGGACTGGTCTTCGTATGGAAATGTGCTACGCTACAATCATATTGATGACAGTCCATTCGCTAACGGATTCTATGTTGATGACGGAGACAGCGGAGACACCTACTATAATAATGTTGTCAGTGATGTCTACAAGGCTTTTCTTTTTGGCGGTGGTCATTATAATCAGGCTCACAGCAATCTGATTATCAATTCCTATTCCATCCAGATCGATGACCGGGGTATTGAACGCAATTATTCACCAAATAGTGAACAGGGGCTTCTACTACAAAAGATGAAATCGATGCAAGAACCCTGGAAAAGCTACGGTACACTCCTCGCCAAAACATACGGTTATAATACTCATCACCTGTGGCCGGATGTGCTGGATGTTAAATGGAAGCCCCAGTATCCGAATGGTACCAGGTTCTTCGATAATATACTTGTGGATACCGGAATGATTGCAGGTCCGAAAAAAGGAGTCGTCATGATTGCGCACAATACCAGAATTCAGAATATTCGGCTAACTGACCTGGAAGGATTCGCCAACAGTGATTCTTCTGTACATCCACAGACAAAGAATCGTGCAGTCCTCTCCGTGTTCCCCAATATCAATCAAGTCTATTCACAGATTGGACTTTTCAAGGATTCCTATCGTCCCGTCGTACGCTAACCCTGTGAGTTAATATTACTATCCGTACTATTACTAGGCCTTTTACTATGCCTCCGGACTATTCCGGGGGCTTTTTGCATGTAGAGAAGTTCCTATCTATGGGAATATACAGGGAGCTAAATCGTCTATAAGGTCCCAATTAGGCATTTGCTTGGTATGTAATAGGAATTAGATACTATATGTCCTATTAATTTACTCTATTTCCTCTAATAAAGAATAAGAAGTTCAGGCGGTTATCAGCCTTTAAAAGTTGTAATATACTAAATTATGTCGAAAGGAACATTTTTACTTCACCTATGAACTACTAGCAACGATAAGCCAGTAGAACCATCTCTACTCCTTTGTACCCGGTCATTCGACAAAATGGTCATTCAGCTACGAGGCTGAACGTTCCAACTTTTACTCTTCTTTTCACGGGTTAAGTAAAAATGTTCTTACCTTTCAATTTATTTACCGGGCAGATACCGGAATTATAATATCAGGGGGAATACATCATGATGAACTTCAAAAAATGGACAGCATTCACTTTATCGGCAGCATTACTGGTTAGCTTCCTGCCAGTACAAACTCAAACAACTTATGCAGCCTCTGCACGAATGATCAGCAGCGGCAATATCGTTCAGACAGGTGCCAATATCTATGTTGATCTGACAGGCAATGATGTTACAGGTAAAGGAACCAAAGACGCACCCTATAAATCCATCACTAAAGCAAGATCGGCTGTACGTGCTTATAAAGGCGTTCTGCCAACCGGTGGCGTAACCGTATGGGTCAAAGGCGGAACGTACAATCTTCCAGCCACACTCGATATGTTCCCACAAGATTCCGGCACAGCAGACAAACCAGTCATCTATCGTAGCTATCCTGGTGAAACAGTCAACCTGACTACCGGTAAAGGTATTGATCCTACAATGTGGAAACCACTTAGCGCTGATGCAGCATCCCGTGTAAATCCTGCTGTTAACGCCAGCCAGTTGCGTGAGATTGATGCAGCGGCTCTGGGTATCCAGAACATCGCAGGCTTTGAAGGTGGCAGCACATTTACCGAGAAATGGGGCATCGCCGATCTGATCGTTGACGGTATCCGCCAACCAATTGCCCAGTGGCCCAACGCAAACCAATCCATCAACTCCAATCGCGCTGGTTGGGTGACAATGAATGGTTCAGCCGATTCCAAGTCGTTCTACTATGGCGAAGGCGGTATTCCAGAAGACGGCGATTCGACTGATGATCTGAATGCCGACAACACTAACCGTGCCGAACGCTGGAAAAAATCCATCGCTCAGGGACACGACCTTTATCTCAAAGGGTTCTGGAGAACAGCATGGAGCCCGGTAACAAGTAAAGTGAGCGCTATCTATCCTGCAGATTCCATCATCTCCCTCAAAGATATCCCAAGCGGCGGCATGGGCGACAAATTCAGTCCGACTGTTGTAAATACCAATCGTACCCTCAACCCTTCCAGTGTTACTGCCAATGTATACAGCACCTCTACTTCACTCACTCCACAATCACCTGTTACCTACCTGTCTTCTACCAATGATGGCGTGTCATCCAATGTATACGGAACCCCTTCTCTGGCTCTTCCTCCACTCGTATCTACTGTCACATCCGGCGTATATAGCCTGACAGCTGCCAACGAGCCATTTATTCCTGATACAAGCGTCGGCTACCGTGTCGGCAGTGGCTTGGAAGAATGGAAAGCCATCAACTATCTGGACGAAATCGATGTACCGGGTGAATGGGCATTGGACTTTAAAGACGGTAAAATCTATTACTATCCTACAGGCGATCTGAGCAAACAAATCGTAACTATCGCCGACAATAAATCATCCATCGTCAAATTCAATGATGCTGCATATATCCAGTTTCTCGGCTTTGACGTCGAAGGTGGTATGGGTAATGGATTTGAACTGCAACGCTCTCACCATATCACAATCGCCGGCAACAATGTATGTTATGTAACCGGAAGCGGCATTGTAGATTATTATGGCAACAACAATATCATTCAAAGTAACGATGTATTTGAAGTTGGCGCAAGTGGAATTACAGTCGGTTACTCTGGCAACCGTGCAACACTGGCCAATTCCAATACCAAAATTAGCAATAACCACATTTCCAAAGTCGGTACACTGTCCAGCCTTGAAGGTATTGTAGTTCGTGAATCGGTTGGTGTTATTGTTGATCATAACCTGGTGCACGATACCCCAAAAGCGGCTATCAAATATCCTTCTAACAACAATCTGCTGATGGAATACAACGAAGTGCACAACAGCTCTCTGGTTGAAAGTGATACAGGTGCTTTCTACACACCACAAGACTGGACTTCATACGGTAACGTACTGCGCTACAACTTTATCCACCACAACCAACGTTCCAACGGGTTCTACTTTGATGATGGAGACAGTGGCGATGTAGTCAGCAAAAACATTATCCAACAGTCCCAGACCGGCTTCCTGATGGGTGGCGGACATGATAACCTGGCCCGCAATAACATGGTAATTGATACGCAAAAAGCAGGACAAATCGATGATCGCGGTATTCAGCGCGGTTACACTGCTACCAGCGCCTATGCCCAGAATCTGATCAGTAAAAATCCGACTTCCGGCGCATGGCTGCAGTACGGTAAAGATCTGAAAGCGACTTATGGCTATACTACCAATCTGTGGGCAGATATTCTGAATCCAAACTGGCATCCTGAATTCCCGAACGGATCCAATATTTCCAACAATGTATTTGTTCAAAGCGGTGCAGTGACCACTCCGAAAAATGGTACTTTTACCGTAAAAGATAATCTGAATTTCACTAATATCGCTGATGCTCAGTTTTTCGACGCCAAAAATATGGATTTCCGCTCCAACAACCCACAAATTCAGGAGAAATTCATCGGACTCAACACTATTTTTCCAAGAATCGGCTTGGTACAGGATCAGTACCGTACCAAAGTAATATCTCGTGCACAGTCCGGAGGCTTAACTAATCGTTAATTCAATTTACTGAATAGATTGTAATCCAGAGCATAGCTATCTTGTACTCATAACGACTATCTTTTTTCTTCATTTCCTTGACTCCAGAAAGCCGAAGTCCTGTTCATCCGGGATTTCGGCTTTTTTTGGGTATAAAAATCAAGTATTCATTATGCACTTATAAAGTTTCATAAAAGTTGGTAGAGCCGATAGGAATGCAGCACTATTACATAGGGCAAAAGGGTATATTTGCTATTATAGTTATTCGGATTTTCCTGACTTTTCCTTTATCATCACTGTTTAATTTTTAAATGGCAGACCGTATTATACACGGATAATACGCATTTGTTACTACTGTTCAATCGAACCATTTTTTCTCCTAAACTTGACAACATTGAACAAGCTATGCTCAAATGGTTACAAAAAAGAAACACTTATATTAATTTTATGAGACTATTTTTACATTTAATGATATATTTTTTTGTTTTTGCTAATTTCTCGACAATCTTTTATTATATATAATGGCCTTGGTCGAATGATTCTGTGAAGGAGGTGGTTGCAGATTATAAATCAGGTACTGCATCATGACGGGGACACCTTATTGCTCCGATTACTCGCATACAAAGAGAATGGAGGGAATTCATACACATGAAAACGTTTCAAAAAATTGTATCGCTTACGACTGTACTCGCGCTGTCCAGTGCGACGGTCGTTCCCTACGCGATTGCCGAACAGGCAACCATCCAGGGGACTGCCGTACTGAGCAGCGGAGCGGTAACAGCAACCGGGATGAATCTGTATGTTGCAACTTCCGGTAGTGATACAAGTGGAGATGGCAGCGAAGCTAAACCATATGCCACTCTGGAGAAGGCAAGAAATGTTATCCGTGCGCTAAAGGGTAAACTGCCCGAGCATGGAATAACCGTCTGGATCAAAGGCGGAGAATATGAGACTTCTACTCTGGAATTGAATGACCAGGATTCCGGTACAGCAGACAGACCTATTATCTATCGCAGTTATCCCGGCGAACATGTGACACTCACTAATGGTGTACATGTGCCGGCATCCGACTGGAAGCCGCTCAGCAAGGACGCAGTAGCCAGGGTTCATCCCAATGTCTATGCCAACAATCTGTATGAGCTGGATATGACTCAAAAAGGATTCAAGCATATTTTTCACTTTAGAGGAGGCACTTCTTTTACCGAGCAATGGGGTATTGTTGATCTGATTGCCAATGGTGAACGCCAGCCCATCTCCCAGTGGCCGAATCCGGGAGAATCGGTGAACAATCATCGTAAAGGCTGGACGACTATCAACGGCTCTGCCGATGCCAAATCCTTTTATTACGGGGAAGGCGGAATTCCCGAGAACGATGATACAACCAATACGCTGGATCTGGATGGAACCAACCGTTCCGAACGCTGGAAAAAGTCACTGGAAACCGGTCATCCCCTTTATCTCAAAGGATTCTGGAGAACCGTATGGAGTCCAATAACCAGCTCGGTTCAGGAAATTGATACCAAGCACCACGTTATCACCCTGAA
Source organism: Paenibacillus dauci (assembly GCF_000971985.1). GTDB lineage: Bacteria > Bacillota > Bacilli > Paenibacillales > Paenibacillaceae > Saccharibacillus > Saccharibacillus dauci. The sequence continues at coordinate 1,263,071 of NZ_LAQQ01000001.1, forward strand.
GGATATTCCGGATGGCGGAATGGGCTCCAAGTGGAGCAAAGCGGTTGTCGATTATCGCAACAGCACATCCGCTCTGGCCGATACGTATAAAAATCAGCAGTCCCTGACTACGCCTCCTTCAGCTGACGATGCGCTGCATGATGTAGATACATCCAGTACAGCGTATACAATGTATCAGGAAGGCGGTACAACCAAGTCTGTCGAGCTTAAGGAAGAGTTGACCGATGACTCCCTGCTCAAGACCGAAACTGCAGACCCTGCGCAGGAAGCAGAAGATGCCAAGCCGGTAACACTTCAGTCGCTGGCTGCTCCTGTCGATGCAGCGGAGGCTTCGAATACAGATCGTACTTCTGCAGAAGAATCGACTGCTCCGAAGAAGAACAGTACCTCAGCGGATACCTCCGCTTCTCTGCAGGCAGACCGTTCTAAGACCAGTTCACCGGTGACCTATCTCGGTGAGCAGCCTTCGCCTGTATATTATCCGGATGAGAGTATCAAACAGCCGGCAGTAACCAAGGATGTCTATGATGCCAAGACGGTAAGTGCCAATGTCTATGAGTCAGCATCTGATTCAGAATATACTGCCAAGATCCGTGCTCCTTACCGGATCGGAACAGGTATTGAAGAATGGCGGGCACTCAACTATCTGGACGAAATTGATCAGCCCGGCGAATGGGCTCTCGACTTCAAGGATCACAAGCTTTATTACTATCCAAAAGGCGGCAAAATCCAGAACCTGAATATTATTATTGCCGACAATGAGAATCCGGTCGTTTCTTTCCGGAATGCATCCTATGTGCAGCTGCTGGGCTTTACAATTGAAGGCAGCATGGGCAACGGAATTGAACTCAAAAGCAGTGATCATATCACACTGGCTGCCAATACCCTGCGCAACCTGGGGAATGGCGGTATTCTCGATGTAGGCGGCTCCTCCAATTTGATCCAGAGCAACGATATTTATGAACTGGGCGGATTCGGAATCAGTGTCAATGATGCTGGTGATCGTAAAAGCCTGACGGCAGCCAACAGTCGTGTAACCAACAATCATATTCATCATGTAGGTGAACTGACTCATCTGGAGCCGATTCTGGTTCGTAACTCGGTTGGCGTCACATTTGACCATAACCTGATGCATGATGTACCCAAAGATGCTGTACGTTATGTATACAGCAACAATCTGACTTTTGAATATAATGAGGTACACAATACTTCATTGATCGAAGGCGATACCGGTGCGTTCTATACGGCGCAGGACTGGGCTTCCTATGGCAATGTACTCCGCTATAACTTTATCCATCATAATAAGCGCTCCAATGGCTTCTATTCCGATGGTGCGGACAGCGGAGACAATTACCAGTACAATATTATTCAGGGTTCCACCAAAGGTATTTTGCTGAATGGTCATGATAATATTGCCAAAAATAATCTGGTTGTAGATTCGAACATGATTCAGATCGACCAGCGCGGTGATAAAAAGACCCACGGGGTCAAGAGTATTTTCGCTGATCAGCTGCGCGAGATGAATCCAGACAGCAATCCATGGGCCCAATATGGTAAAACACTTCAGGAAAAATACGGATATGACCATACATTATGGGGAAGCATTCTGGATCCAAGCTGGCATCCGGAATATCCAAACGGAACCAAAATGATGGACAATATGCTCGTTAACACACCAAGTGTCGTTGTTCCCAAAAAAGGAGATACTACGATAACAGGCAATGACTTTATCAATACCGTTGGACAGGCAGGATTTTACGATTACAGCAAAATGGATCTGCGTACGGACAATAAGCAGATTCTTGCCAAGTTCCCTGACCTGAATAAAGTCTTCCCGGAAATCGGACTGGAGACAGACGCATACCGAACTCGGGAAACTACACGGGCAGAAAGCGGCGGTCTATCGAATCATTGATAATTGTCTTCTACTGTTGATCTTATTTCCACAACTCATTGAGTAAATAAATAATCAGCAACCGCAAAAGGGACCCGATCCAAAGATCAGGTCCCTTTTGATATGGAGAAGCGTGTAAATCATCGAAAACTGAAAAACGAATCCAGCTTTTTTGGTTCTTCACGAATATCAGTTTTTTTCATCCTGTTTAATTATTCGGTGTTTGTTAAGCCCAGTAGTGCATATGAATTTTCTTTTTGCTCCCATAAATAAAGTCGCTATACTTTTCTCACAAAAATTCATCTGCCCTATTGCAATCTTCCAAACTCATGCTATAATTATCTTAACATTAAGATTTCAAATACAAAAACAATTTATATATACCATCTCAGGAGGATGATTATTATGGAACTGTTAGGTATTCACCACGTGTCAATCATGACGGGCAAAGCGGAAAAGAACTTTGAATTCTATACCAAAGTAATGGGAATGCGTCTTGTCAAAAAAGGGGTTAACCAGGATGATACTACTTCCTATCACCTCTTTTACGGAGATGGTGTTGCTTCTCCAGGCAGTGAGTTGACCTTCTTCGATCTGCCGGGCATTGGTCCTACGTATCAGGGTGTATCCAGCATTTCTGCATCTTCCCTGCGTGTAGCTGATACGGCTGCTCTGCAATACTGGTCCGACCGGTTTGACAGCCTCAATGTAACCCATGAAGAAATTAAATCTCGTGCTGGACGCGATACACTCGCTTTTCAGGATTTTGAAGGCACCCGTCTGATTCTGGTTGCTGACAACAATGAACAGGGCGTTGCTCCCGGACAAGCATGGTCTGGCTCGGATGTGCCCGTAGAGTATGGTATCCTCGGTCTGGGTCCGGTCACACTGACTGTAGCCAATCCCGAGAATACAGTACTGATTCTGACCGAAATACTTGGCTTCCGTCACGTCGGTTCCTATCCATCCCTGGCTGGTGAACAGCATGCCGATATTCAGGTCTATGCAACTGGTGAAGGCGGCGCTGGTGCCGAAGTGCATATCGAGACACGTCCGGAACTGCCATTTGCCCGACTTGGCCGTGGTGGTGTCCATCATGTAGCTTTCCGTGTACCCAATGAAGAGCAGTACAATGCCTGGTCGGAGAAACTATCCAAATTGGGCATCCCGAACTCCGGTAAAGTGGATCGTCACTACTTCCGTGCACTCTATTTCCGTGAACCAAACGGTATCCTGTTCGAACTGTCTACCGATACACCGGGATTTGATATTGATGAGTCGATGGATTCGCTTGGCGAAACGCTGTCTCTGCCTCCTTTCCTGGAACCACACCGTACAGAGATCGAAGCCAAACTTCGCCCTCTGGTACTGCAAGATTAATCATATAACCTACAAACCGCAGCCATCCCTGTTGATGACTGCGGTTTTTTTATTGATTTATACAAAAAAGGCAGCGCCCCCTTACAGGACGCTGCCTTATATATATCTTTGTTGTGTTTATCGTATAATACGATCCCTTTCATGATATAAAAAAGGATCTTCTATGACTACAATTGATAATACATGTATTGAATCTATACTTTTGCACAGTTCTCATTCAGCAAATTAATTGCCGTTATTCTGTCTGCGACGACGCAGCTCTTCTGTAATTTTGCGGCCGGTCGGTGTCTGGGCCAGACCACCGCGTGCGGTTTCGCGATGTTCACTCGGCATCGAACGCCCTACCTGTAGCATAACATCCACCACTTCATCCGAAGGAATTGCACTGCGTACGCCGGCCAGCGCCATATCGGCAGCTGCCAGTGCATTTACTGCTCCGAGACCGTTACGTACAATACACGGAATCTCTACCAGTCCGGCTACCGGATCACAGATCAGTCCCAGCGTATTTTTGAGAGCCAGACCGACAGCATGCATCGCCTGCTCCGGTGTACCCTGTCGCAGTTCAACGACTGCTCCTGCCGCCATACCAATCGCCGAGCCTACCTCAGCCTGACAGCCGCCCTCTGCGCCGGAGATGGACGAGTTGTTGGCAATAACATAGCCAATCGCTCCAGCGGCGAACAAACCCATCACCATCTGCTCATCGCTCCAGCCAAACCGTTCCTGTGTGCTTACAAATACACCAGGAATAATACCACAGGACCCTGCTGTCGGTGTCGCGATAATGCGACCCATCGAAGCATTTACTTCGGATACGGCGAGGGCATAGGACATCGCCCGCGTTGCATCGCTGCCAGATGCAGTTTCGCCATTATTCAGGTAATTGTATACCCGGCGTGCATCACCACCGGTTAATCCACTGCGAGACACTGTATCTTCCGTGATTCCTTTGTGTACGGCTTCTTTCATAATATGATAATAATCCGTCATCTGCTGAACGACTTCTTCGCGTGATACTCCGGTTTCCTTGACCTGCTCTTGCACCATCAGTTCTGCTATCGTTAGCGAACGTTCCTCGCACAGTCTGATAATATCTTTTAACGAACGGAATTGCATTCCGATTCACAACCTTCCATTAATCCAGATTAATAACTACCGCACGGGTGACATAAGGCAACTGCTCGATTCGATTGAGTACTGCCTGAACCGGGGCACTATCAAGTTCGATGACTGTCATTGCCTCACCACTGCGTGATTTGCGGTCCACGTCCATAAAGCCGATATTCAGCTCCGATTCGCTCAGGGTGCGCGTAATATCCGCCAGTACGCCTTTGCTGTCCTGATGCTCTACTGCCAGTGTAGGGTACTGACCGGACCCTCTGAGATCGAACCCATTCATTTCATGGATCTCGATATTGCCGCCTCCGATCGAAGCACCTGCCAGTTCGGCGGTATGTTCACCCTGCTTTAGCCGGATGCGTACAAAGTTCGGATGCGGATAATTACCGCTTCCTTTATCGAATTGAATCGTCATTCCCAGTTGATCAGCTTCCTCCGCTGCATCCGGCAGACGTGGATCATCCGGACTGTAGTCCAGCAATCCGCCCACCAGCGCCAGATCGGTACCATGCCCCCAGTACGTCTCTGCAAATGAACCGTATAGAATAATATCCGCATGTTCCGGACAAACGCCCAGCAGCTGTCTGGCTGCCCGGCCCAGACGTGCTGCTCCTGCCGTATGTGAACTGGATGGACCGACCATCGATGGACCGATAATATTGAATACATTTTTAAAACGCATTCTGATTCCTCTTTCCCGCATATGCGCCTGTGAATTGTTATTTTGAACAAGTTGTTTTTCGGCAGAGTGTGCTGCAGATATTCTCCGCCCTGCCGTCTGTCTCCGCTAAATATGAACATATTGCCATATCTGAATCAATTAACAACAAAAAAGGACAGAGCATGGCCTGCAAGGGCCTATTGCTCTGTCCTCGTTACCTGAGAGTTTGGACGGAATTGTCAGTATTGCCTACTGACATTGCTCCTGTCATACCCCTTGGGTGGCTTGCGCTCTCTCCAGAGTTGCGTCCGGCAGCGGTTCCTGGTACCTGAGAGATTGGCCGGGGGCTGGCATTCCCGCCGACTTGCTCCTTCGGTGGCGGATCACATACATCCGCAGACTCTCCCGCTATCTTCATTCGCAGTCTATTTTCATAGGGAAAACCCCTCTTTGGTTCTGCTCATTATCCTTGTCACCCCTAGCTTAATTCAGCGGGTATGACACTGTCAATTCCCCTGCCCAAAGTTACTTCGCGCTTGGATAAAATCATCCGCTTTCCGTTTCGCACAAACCTTTTTTAGAGGGAATCTTGGGATGGTGTATACTTCGGCAGTGTCAGTATAAATGTAGAGCCATGACCCGGATTGGAGAGTACCTGAAGCTGACCCTGATGATCATTTACAATAAGATTCGCGATATATAATCCCAGACCGGTGCCGCTTACTTTGCGGGAAGCAGCCGAATGCGAACGGAAAAATTTGCGGAACACATGCGGCTGATCCTGCTCCGGAATACCGATTCCGTAATCTTCAACTGCAATAACTACAGAATCTGCTTCCTCTTTGACACTGATATCAACAGCCATGCTGTCCGGTGAATACTTGAGCGCATTGCTGATCAGATTATGAATGACCTGAATCATACGGTGCTGATCACCCAAAATATACATTTCCTCACCATCACCATGTATATGAATGCGATGTCGTGAATGAATGTCCCATTGATAGCACACGGTCTGGACCAACTCACGTACCGGCAGACAGCTCATATGATATTCGATATGCCTTGCTTCGATGCGCTGACTGTCCAGAAAATCATCCAGCAGTCTGGACAACCGGTTCCCTTCCTGCTGGATCGTATGCATGAACTCCTGGCGCTTGGCAGCCGGCATATCCTCATACATGGTCAGCATCTCAATATAGCCCATAATCGCCGACAACGGCGTTCTCAGCTCGTGTGAGACAACGGTAATCAGCTCATCCTGCATCTGACGTACCCTTTTCTCTTCCGTACAATCACGGAAGACCAGTAGAAATCCATGCTTGATCTCTGCTATCGGATCGATCACCGGTGTAACGTAAAGCGACAGAATGCGATTGTTGTTCAAGCGGATCAGTTCGCCCTGCTCCCAGTGCTCCCCGCTGTTCATATAATGCTCCAGTCTGTCATTCAGGGAAAAGGTGCTACCTGTAAGCTGATCCATATGAATTAACAGCTCAGTGATGGGCCGTCCTGTATAATCATCCAGATCGAACCAGGTCTGCATAGTCGGATTAATAAAGGAAATCAGCTGTTGGGAATCACACATAATAACTCCTTCTTCAACAGACTGCAGCAGATTGCCTGTAATACTTTTCTGCTTTTCGGCAGCTCCCTGTTCTTCCAGCAATCGTTCACTGAGGAGTTGCAGCTGGCGCTCCTGCTCGGTGTGCTGCTGCTTTAGATGTTCCTCCTCTGTCAGATCATGCACAAAAAAGGTACGGAATGAATTGCCTTCCGCCAGCACTTTGCTGCGTGTGAGTTCTACCGGGAACAGGGTTCCGTCCAGACGAATCGCCTGTACCGCAATACAGCTCTCACCGTCATCTGCAGGTTCAAGCAGAATAATGTCCGACAAAGGACGACCTATGACATCGTCCTGTCTGCAGCGAAACATCTGCTCGGCAGCCGGATTGAACTCGGTAATCCGCAGCTGACTATCTGTCGAAATAATTCCATCAATAGCCATCTGCAGAATAGCGCTTTTTTGCGCTTCGCTCTCCGCCAGATCAAACGTACGCTCCACTACCCGTATTTCCAGCAATTCTTTATCCTTCTTGATCTGCAAATACTGATATTCCATCGTACTGACAACAGACTTGAAGTTCCGAATCAGCCTCCGTACTTCCAGAATATTCGTCTCCGGCCAGTGAAGAGCGCGGTTCTCTTTGATTTTGGACGGAATATTATTGGAAGCCTGTGCTAGCTGCATCAGCGGACGGTTTAGTTTGCGGCTGATCGGCCAGGCCAGAATAAGTGCCAAAATAACGACAAGTAGTATTTTTATAATACTGCATAGATAAAATGCATAATATGGGTTTAAATAAAAGTTAAGCGGCATAGTTAAGATGAGACGATATTGTTGCAACAATGGTACATTCATTACCAGATAAGACTCCTGCCATCGTTCCAGCTTGTACAGGGGCCTGTCAGGAAACTGCTGATACATGCTTCCGTGCATAGGCTGATGCTCCAGCAGCAGCGTCTGATATCCTGTATTTTCTGCAAACCGTTCTGCCATTGGTGCTTTCATCGTAGTATACAGCGTCTGGCCGGTATCATCGACCAGTAGCGAATCAATAGCAAAGTCCTTTTTGTAATCGATCATTAACAGCTGAATCCGGTCAGGGCGTACAAGCAAATTCTGCTGAATCTGCTGTATATAGAGCCGTGATGAACGAGTCATATATTCCGAGCCGTATCCCACTATATCTTCAAATTGCTGACGTCCGTTAACGAACATAACCAGCACAGAAGTCAGCACAACCGATGCCAGCAAATATTTGAAAATAATACGTCCCAGCGATATCGGATAAAAGGGCCGATGCCCAATCGCTATCCGGCTCAGCAGTGATTCCACAATAATGGAAGCTGCCAGTCCATTCATAATGCCATTTAGTACATTATTCATGGTCAACAGGCCAATCAACCGGCGATCGGTATGTTCCATTACGTACTGGTACACTATAAATAACAGAGGTAGTCCCACCAGTACCCAAAAAGCCGCATCCATTCTGAGCAGACTGCTTTTGGGGAATAGACGTGAGCCTATGCATACGAAGATTAATTCCAGCTCCATCACTATCAGCAGGAATCCATAATAGTCTGTCCACAGAAATGGAAGATTAATCAGTATCACTGCCGGGGCAGCAAACCTCAGTCCATATAATCTTAAAATGATCAGAGCAGCCGTACCGCCAAAAATAAATTGAAGAACAACCGATAAATCCAGCTTGAAGCAGTTTATTGCTATTCCCAAAATCGTCAGGACGCTGGTTCCCAACCAAGGATGTTTTAACCATTGAAGTAATTTGTAATTCATAACGAACGGTCCTTTCTCACGCGGACAGCAGCTTCACCCGAGAGACCGTCTGACTCCTAGTCATCGTACGTCTGAGTGCATGTATACCTGATTAAAAATTGCGAGTATGACATGATCTGTCTGTTACTTTTATCAGCATAAAATATTCCTTATCCACCATATCCGCTAACAATGGTACAATATATCCGTATTTGTCAGAAGGTTCGTTAGCGAAATCTGTATGTAAAGTATATTGCTGTCAACTTGTTTTATTATAACGTCAAGAGGCGGTTTGGAAAATAATTCATATTATGTTCAGATGTATAAAACTATAACCTCAGTAACTTTACTATCTTACATATTGAACAAAATTACCATGGGATCAACAAAATTTTTCTTCATTTAACCCATTAATCCATGATTCTGCAGAGCCTCCATACCAGGCTGCGAACCGGGCAGCTTGTACAATTGAACTTTTATACCGGTTTATTCGTATGTTCCTAAAGAATAGTTCACTTAAAACAGCTAATGGGCTTGATCGTCATGCATACTCATCAAGCTTATAATTTTCGCACAGGAGAGTGACTGGCATGCCCATCAAAGTTCTGCTTATTGAAGATGAGAAAAGTCTCGCCGATATGATTGCATTTTTCCTTCAGGAGGAAGGCTACCATACAGAGCTTATTCATGATGCCAAAGAGGCGATTGGCAAACTCAATGACTATCAGCCTGATATTATTGTGACGGATCTGATGCTGCCTGATCTGAGCGGCAGCGAATTGGTACAGCAGATTCGCAGACAATCGACGGTTCCCGTACTGATGATCTCTGCCAATACGATGCTGAATGAGCGTCTCAAAGCGCTCGATAACGGCGCAGACGATTTTCTCTGCAAACCATTCAGCCTCAAAGAGCTGGATGCACGAATCAAGGCGCTACTGCGTCGCAGTGGCCCACAGCGACTGCACGGCTATACAACTACAGCTGCTCCGGAGGCCACACAGACAGCTTCCAGAGTATCGGTAAATGATTACCGCCACAGTCTATTTGTAGAAAATCAGGAAGTTGAAGTGACACAGATTGAATTCGCGATTATGCGGGAGCTGTATCATTCCCCTGGCAAGGTATTCACCCGTAATGAACTAATGGACCGGATCAAAGGCGATGACCGCGCCTATCTGGAGCGCACGATTGATGTACATATTTCCAATCTGCGTAAAAAAATCGAACGGGACCCCAAAAACCCCGAGCATATTCTGACAGTATGGGGTACCGGTTACAAATATGTAATGTAAAAAGCAAATCAAGCTGTACTGGCAGCATAGGAGTAGGAGAACAGACATGAATCAATCTATCAAGACCCGTGAGCACTGGATTCCACTGGAAGTGCTTTACGTTATCGGTATTCTGGCTATTTCATTTTCATCCATCTTTATACGCTGGTCTGACGCGAATGTATCGGTAATCGCCATGTATCGGCTGTACTTTACCGACCTGCTGCTGCTGCCGCTGGCGATTCGTTATTACCGCGAACTGTTCCGTATTCCACCGAAAGTATGGTTGCTGCTGTTTGTCTCTGGACTGATGCTGGCACTGCATTTCCTGCTATGGATGGGATCGCTGCGGCTGACGACAGTCGCCAGCTCCACCGTTATTCTGACGCTGGAGCCTATTATGGTCGTGATCGGTTCCTATTTCCTGTTCAAGACCCGTACCAACCGCTATATGATTATTGGTATGGCCATGGCGGTGATCGGTTCCGTAGCGATCGGATTCGGTGATTTCCGGTTATCCGGGACGGCGCTGCAGGGAGATATGCTGTCCTTTTTCGGAACGATTGCAGTTGCTATTCATATGCTGATCAGCAAGCATATCCGCTCCTATATGGAGGCGCTTGTCTATAATTTCTGGGTGTTCTTTATGGCAGCAGGAGTACTTGCTATCTACAATCTGGTCAACCAGATTCCTTTTACCGGTTATGAAGCCAGGGACTGGGGCGTATTCTGGCTGCTGGCTCTGGTACCGACACTGTTCGGTCATTATCTGTTCAACTGGCTGCTCAAGTATATGAACGCCGGCGCCGTATCGATGGCCGTACTGGGCGAACCGGTCTTCTCATCCCTGCTGGCTTTTTGGCTGCTTGGAGAGGCATTGACCGGTATGCAGCTGGGAGCAGGTACACTGATCCTGATCGGTGTCTGGGTATTTATCCAGTTTGGCAAGGACAAAGAAGAATCCTTGGTACCGCCCGATATTATGGCTCCCGAAGGAGAGACTGCCGATCAGCAGCAGGAGAAATTGACACCCGCTTCCGGTAAAAACCACTAGTATTTTTATTGGAAATACAGCGCTAATTTCTATTAATTTTGTGATTCAATATATTGGATTGGTTAGCATTGAATTTCGCTGATCTGCTGCTCGTGTACTCCTAGAAAAACCAAAAAAGCTGTCCCTCATCTCCACGATGAACAGGGACAGCTTTTTTTGATAGATAATGTAGTCAACCCGGATAACCGGATCCATTCTCACCTTGCAGTCAATTCTCTATTTGATTCCACTCTTATCAGATTACTTTGTTGGACGATGCCAATTGGAACGGTACATCAGATACAGGAAGTACGGAGCACCGATCAGTGCAATCAGCAGACCCGAAGGAATCTCTGTCGGCGCAATGACTGTACGTCCGATCGTATCCGCCAGTACCAGCATGACTGCGCCTGTCAGCGCAGACAATAGCAGTGAACGGCGCATATGATGACCAGTCAGCAGACGCACCATATGCGGCGCAATCAGACCGATAAAACCGACTGTACCTACGCAGGCTACCGCACCTGCAGCCAGCAGAACGCCTGTCGCCATCGCCAGCAGGCGTGTTCGGCGTACCGATAATCCGAGTCCGGCAGCACTCTGATCATCAAACACGAGCAGTTCAAAGCGTCTTGCCATCCACCAGGCGACCGGAACAAGCAATACAAGGAAAATAGCTATCATCTTCACCTGATCCCAGGTACGGGCATAGGTACTGCCTGTCAACCAGATGTAACTGCTTCCTCCCCACAGCGTCCCTTGTACAATCAGAATCTGTATACCAGCTCCGGCAATTGCCGAGATTGCGATACCGAGTAGTACGACAGCCGATGGATTCAATCCCTTGTTCCACGAGAGGAAGAAAATAAAGGATGCCGCTGCTCCGGCGCCGACAATAGCAGCTACCGGAACGAAGTAAGCCGGCAAGGCAGGCCACAGGATCATAACCATCATCGCTGCCAGTCCTGCTCCCGAGGATACACCGACAATAGAGGCGTCAGCGAGCGGATTGCGCACGGACATCTGGATCAGCACACCACTGATGGCCAGCGCTGCACCTGCTCCTGCCGCCACCAGTGTACGCGGAATACGGAACTGCAGCAGTGCCGAATATAATCCGTCCGAGCTGAATAATGAAGGCAGCAGATCCCCCAGCGGGATGCGCAAACCACCAAACATCGTACTACCTACAATCAATATCACAGTCAGTATCGTAAAAATAATAGCCAGACGACCAAACGGCCAGCGCTGAACAGATGTGCCAGTACTCATCGAGGTAGCTCCCCCGACTCCATTGGCTGCTTTCATTTTGACCAGTACGAGCCAGATCAGCCACGGAGCACCGATCAAAGCCATCACTGCGCCTGTTGGCAGCTCCATATTGGAGTTATGCACCATTTTGGCGAGTACATCCGCTCCAATCAATAGCGCTGCTCCCCAGATGAATACACCCGGTAGCAGCCAGCGGTGGGAACGGATTCCACTCAAGCGAACCAGATGCGGTGCCACCAGACCCACAAAGCCGATCGGGCCGACCACACTGACGATAATAGCAGCCAGCAGCACAGCAATCAGCAGACCGCCTGCACGTGCTACACCGACCTTTTGTCCGAGCGATGACGCAGTTGATTCATCTAGATCCAGCACATCCCACTGTCTGGACAGCAGCAGTGCACCAATCGTAATAAATACCACCCATGGCCAGGCATAATGAACGCCGCTCCAATCGTTCTGGACCAGCGTACCCGAGCCCCACAGGAACAGTCCCTGCGTCTCCAGTGCAAAGAAAATATGCAGTGCGCTCGTAAATGACCCCAGCACCATGGAAATAATCATACCCGAGAGCGCGAGTCGTACCGGACTGGATGAACGACCTCCGCCCATTAGATAAGCTGCTCCCGCTGCGATCAATCCCCCCAATACTGCGAACAGAAAGGGAGAAGTATGCAACAAGTTCGGGAACATCACAGTACCTAATACCACGACAAAATAAGCACCTGCGTTAATCCCTAGCGTATCGGATGCAGCCAGTGGATTACGTGTAATTGTCTGCAGCAGTGCACCGGCAATCGCCAGCGCGCCGCCTGCCAAAATGCCGATCATCGTACGCGGCATCCGCAGATCCCAGATCATATTATGTTCCAGTGTGTCCTGTCGTCCGGTTAACGCTTCCATCACCGTATGCAGCGAAATGGCTGCTTCCCCATAACACAGACTTACGAAAAAAAGAATGACCAGCGCAGCCAGCCCGCCTCCATAAATACTAATAACACGCCATGGATATGCAGAGCCTGTCAATGAAACAGAGCTCATCGTATAATCACTCCAACCGTCTGAACGGTGTGCACTGTCAAATAAGAAGTGCGTTTATACTTATGTATGCTTGTTGCTATCACTATTTCCGTCCCCCTGTATAGGTATGCTTTATGTGGATAATGATAATGATTATCATTATGGATTATGAAGCTCTACCTTCTCTTTGTCAATGCAGATCCTTTACTTTCTATAGTAAATAAATGACTAAGCTATGGTAATGCCGTGTGATCCGTATTTATACGCTCCCTTGTTCATTGATTCCTTATTGATGATGCGACCCATCGTGCATACGCGAAAAAGCCGCGTTCCCGTCATGAACGGTTACGCAGCCATTTCTCTGCCTTGCGATCCCTCCCTGGAGAATGAAGAGGCTGATCCATATACTCAGCCCAGGGCGACAATTCAGTATAGGCTTCTGCCTCGATACGATCCATTGCATCCTCATAATGCCCGGACTTGAAGTCCTCGATCAGCTCTATCAGATCTTCCCGATTCAGGAGCTTAACTCCGTTTACCCCGGCGAGTGTCTCGCAGGCTGCCGTGAATCGTGCTGCAGAGGTCAGCACAATCGAACGTTTGGCTTGGTAATATCGCATGGAACCATACACTTCCTGAACCGCATCCAGACTAATCGCACTGCTTTCCTGATAACGCTTGGCCTGCAGCACGTTACGTACTCCCAGACGATCCGTGAAGACCAGATCCGCACCAAAATCGCTGCTGTCTTTGGTCTTATATGTATCTTCGTAACCCAATTCGCTGAACAGACGGTACAGATACCGCTCAAACTCTGCGCCCTCCATCTGATCAATATCCTGGATGGTAATCCGTTTTGGATCGAGTTGTTCCCGCCGAATACGTGCACTCCGCCGCTTTAGTCCCCGGATTAGTAGTATAAGTATGACTACAATAACAACTGCTGTCAGTCCATACATCCAGAGCGGTTGCCCTATCCACAAATCATCTGTCATCTTCTGGTTGTCCTCTCTTTGTTCTCGTTCCTTGGTTCCTTATCACTTGCATCTCGCAGTAACTATACCAGATAGACTTGAGATGCGGAAGCAGAAGCCTGTCCGATTATGGGTGCAGGGTTGTTCACCTGATTCTGCTTGCTGCTTATTTCTCTGGATGCCTTACTGTTGAGCGATTTCCTGCTCGCTACATTACTACGTTTATATCCGTCGCTATACCCCATCTGGCAATGACATCATACGACTCCAGAACGGCTTTACAACTGTTATGGATTATTGCCTATATGCACTTTCCCATTATTTACCGCTGGTTGACTGCCGATGAGTCCGGGTAAATGCAATATTAGTGACATGTACGAAATCATTTTAAATTCAAGGAGGACAATTATATGCTGGGCAAAAAAACAATTTTTATTACAGGTGCAGGCAGTGGACTGGGCAAAGGTGCCGCTATTGGTCTCGCCCAAAAAGGACATAAAGTCATCGCTACCGTCGAAACAATCTCTCAGGTTCCCCCTCTGCAGGACTATGCCAAAGAACAGGGACTGAATATTGAAGTGTTCAAGCTGGATGTCAACAATCCACTGGATCGAGCACAGCTGGAGAAATACGATATCGACGTATTTGTTGCCAATGCAGCGATTGGTCAAGGCGGCCCGCTGGCTGAACTGCCGGTCGAGAACCTGCGCCAGATTTTCGATACCAATGTATTTAATTCCCTGGAGCTGGTACAGATCGCAGCGCGTCAATTTGTCGCCAAGAAAAAAGGTAAAATCATCTTTATCAGCTCGATTGCCGGACTGAGCGTAACACCATATCTCGGTCCTTACTGCGCATCCAAGCATGCAGTTGAAGCGATCGCTCAGGCGCTCAAAGATGAACTGGCCGAATTCGGTGTACAGGTCGCTACAATCAACCCGGGTCCTTTCAAAACCGGCTTCAACGATATGATGTTCGCCGAGAAAGAAAAATGGTACGACGAGAAAACTAACTTCACCAAACGCTCCGACATGATGAAAGGTGAAAAGATGCTCGCCCAACAGTTCGATCCGCAGGATATGATCGACAAAATGGTCGAAATCATCGACGCCAAGCATCATGCGTTCCGCAATGTCTATCCGGAAGCTTCCGAACAGCAGGTCAAGGAGTATCAGGCCAAGCTGTGGGAAGAACAGGTCTAAAGTATAATAGGATTCAATCCATGTTATCCAAAGTGTAGATCAAGGCTAGCATAGAAGTGTTAAAGCAGTGCAGCAGCATTGAGGTAGTATAACAGCCTTGAGGTGGTATAGCAGCACTGTGCTGCTTGAAGTATATTTTAAAATAGTATTGGATTGCATACAGGAAAGCCCACTATATAGTGGGCTTTTTATGTAGAGCAGCTCTTTTGTTCTCTAATAATCTTTATTTTCTAAATAATCTGCTATCACATTTTCTTTTCTGCTCTTGCCAAATAGGATAAATGATTATTTCTATTATCCAGCTAGTAATACAGTGTAAAATAGAGACAGATTGGAAGTAGTACTCCTTGCTTCCCTCTAGGTTACTAAGCTTATCCAACTCGAAATCTATCTAATCCTGTACATGGAAGGAGCACAACACATGCAAAATACCGTATCTATCAAATGGCTGCTCGCCCGGATGTTCGAACCGGATCTGGTTATCGCCGACTGCCGCTTCTGGCTGAACGATCCACTAGCTGGACGCCAAAAATATGCCGAATCTCATATTCCGCGAGCAATCTATCTTGATC
Source organism: Paenibacillus dauci (assembly GCF_000971985.1). Lineage (GTDB taxonomy): Bacteria > Bacillota > Bacilli > Paenibacillales > Paenibacillaceae > Saccharibacillus > Saccharibacillus dauci. The sequence goes on from NZ_LAQQ01000001.1 coordinate 1,278,815, forward strand.
TGGAGGAAGACCTCTCCTCCCCCGTCAGCACTCACGGCGGCCGTCATCCATTGCCGGAGCCGGAACAAATGGCGCGCATTTTCGGTCGTGCTGGGCTGAGCCAGGATGACCGGATTGTAATCTACGATGATAACAACGGCATGAATGCATCCCGCTTGTGGTGGATGCTGACGTATCTGGGACACAATCAGGTGTACATACTGGAGCAGGATTTCAGCGCCTGGAAGCAGGCAGGCTATCCGGTGACCGATGAGCAGCCGGTAGTCGTACCGAAAATATTCGAAGCGCGTCCACAGGGAGACATGGTAGTGGATGTCGATTATGTACGTCAGGTGTCAGAGCGCCTATTGGGATCGGGCCGTGCCAATGCCGGGCAAGCTGATAGTATTAATCATACGGCGGCTGATCATACCAGCAGCAGTCACGAAGCAGACTCCACTGTACATCTAGTACTGATCGACTCGCGCGCCCATAACCGCTATCTGGGACTGGAAGAACATTTGGACAAAAAAGCTGGTCATATTCCCGGCGCAGTCAACTTTTTTTGGCAGGATGTACTGACCGAAGCAGGAAGCCTGAAATCTGCCGAACAGCTGGAAGAGCAATTTGCCGGGCTGGATAAAGAAGCTGAGATTATCGTGTACTGCGGTTCTGGTGTATCTGCTTGTCCGAATGTGTTTGCTTTAAGACAGATTGGATTTGAGAATGTGAAACTGTATCCGGGGAGCTGGAGTGACTGGATTAGCTATGAGGAGAATCCGGTGGCTACTGGAGAAGAGTAAAAAGATAGACGACAATAAATAAAACAGACCTTTATGATCTTATGTGATCTGTAAAGGTCTGTTTGATATCCCCCTATTTCCACCTCATTATAATTCTTCTTTCTAATACTTTTCGATCGCTTACATTCCGCATTGTTTTTAACAGCAAGTCTGCTTATTTTTAACTAGATTTAATTGATTATTATGAATAAATGGTATTGGCTTTGCGTAAAGCCTTTGTAGTGAACGAGCACTCTAGCACTGCAACCAACATTGCCACGGGATGACTCTTAATACAACCAGTATATAGGCATTACAATAAAGTCATCATAAAGAAAATGTCGACTTCAATTAGCTTATGCATATTGCTGCGCACTCATCACCTGTTGCAAACGTATAGCTGTATCTTCTGAAGCTGTATAGATCATAATTTTCCAATCTGGATGATTCGGTGGTTGTAATGTAACATGTTCAAAATCCATATGTCCGAGTACTGGTGTATACCATTCCTTATGACAATTGGTCATCACCTGTACATCATGTTTAGGCCATGTTTCACGAAACAATAAGTTCTTTTGCATCAATTCTTCAATCAGCTCTTTGAACTTGTGATCATTGGGAAAATAGGCGTAGTCTGCGCGAAAGCGTGCAATCAAAATTTGCATTTTTTCTTCCCAATCGGTTGTATCCAACTTTAACTTACTATCTATCAGCAAATGCTTGATCCAATTTATCTTCTCGTTTCGAGGATTGGTATATGAAGGTAATCCAAAAACCAACTCTGCGGCTTTGTTCCACAATAATATATCCCAACTTCTTCCAAGGATAACTGCTGGATTCGGTTCAAGCGATTGAATCATTCGTACCAAACCTATCTCTATCTGGTCTTCTTCTGTATTTTCAAATGGAACAGGCTTGGCTAGCAAATGAAGATGACGACATTCGCTCTCAGTCAATTGCAGTGCTCTAGCGATATGGTTAAGCACATCTTCTGATGGCTGTACATCTCTTCCTTGTTCCAAAGAGCTATACCAGGATACACCAATATGAGCCATTTGTGCGACTTCTTCTCTCCGAAGACCGGGAGTTCGTCGTCTTCCGTAAGATACGATTCCTGCTTCTTCTGGAGTAAGCCTTTCCCGACGTGAGCGCAGAAATTCGCCTAATGACATATCTGAAGACATCTTTTGCATCGATCCTACCTCCTTATCCTGACACTCTTTATCATACGATAAATACAGGAAGGAAACTATACTGCTCTTCAATCATAATAAGGGTGTAGCAAGAAAAAAGAGGAGGTTTGAAAAATGAAGATGTTTGTAACAGGCTCTACCGGTAAAGTAGGCAGTCGATTGATTCCACGTATTTTACAGCAAGGTCATCATGTCAAAATACTGGTGCGAGATGCGACTAAAGTCAAAAAGCTTCAACAGCAAGGAGTAGAAATCGTAGAAGGCGATCTTTTATACCCTGAATCTTATAAAGATGCTCTTCGAGGTACAGATGTTGTTATTCATTTAGCCGCTCAATTCCGTGGGGTGGATGAACATACAACCAAAATCACCAACTTGGATGGTAGTCTAGCATTAGCTCAGACGGTACTTCAAATCGGCGTCCCCCGATTTGTATTTGCCAGCACCAGTAATGTATATGGTAATGGGCACACACGACCCAACCGTGAAGACGATGAGTTACGAGCTACAGATGCTTATCCAGTATCCAAAATAGAAGCTGAAAAAGAACTACTCACCCTTCATCATGAACAAGGATTAGGACTTCGTATTGTAAGGCTGCCTTTCGTGTATGGCGATAACGATCCCCATATCGAAGAAATCATTCCCTTTTTGCGTGATTGGAATCCAGCCAAACGAATGCATATGGGTCATCATGTAGATGTCGCTCAAGGCTTAATGCTAGCTGCAACCTCATCAGGTATAGATGGACAAATTTATAATGTTGCTGATGATGCCCCTATTTCTGTTGCGGAGTTGCTTGAACTTTATAATATTGTAATTCCTGCAGAAGCATCGCAACAGGAGTTTGATCCATGGGATATGATTATGGACACTACTCGAATTAGAAAAGAACTACACTATCGTCCGATCTACCCCTCCTTTTATACAGCAAAAGATGCAGATGCACTTTAATATAACCAAAAAGAACCGTCCTATTTTCTTGGACGGTTCTTTTTTAATGTGTAGCATTTTCTATATTATACATTAATTAAATATGAGGTTTTCGCTATGTAATGTGGTTAGAGGTCCATTCACTTTTCTTTAAAAAACTCACTTTGAATTGAATATAGGCTCATTATTCAGCTAAAGCTTATTCGTTTTACACTTTGGCTAATCGACTCATAAATGTACAGAGTTGCTTCTTGTTTCGAATAATCACAACTTCTGTATGTTCATGTACTGTTTCAATTTTTCTAATATTCTCACTCTATTTCTTTTTGATAATTCCATACCTATTTGATACATCCAATATCCATTTTTTACTGAGAGTCTTTAGGTTCTGGAGTCTCTACTTGTCCGAATATTTCGGCTTTGAAAGGATCTAGATATACGAATGTGAAATTGTATAGTGGTAGCTGGAGTGACTGGATCAGTTACGAGAATAATCCGGTGGCGACAGGGGAAGAAGTGTGAGATTGGTTGGAATAGAGAAGCCCGCGGTCACGGTAGACGCGGGCTTTTTTGCGAAGAGCTGCTCGATATCCCAAAATCAGTCGATCTTCCGCTCGGCTTCCTCTTCTCGACGATCGGAGAGTAGTGCCTCGCCTCTGGACGTTTCTTCTACAGAAGGTCTGGACGAGCGCATAAAGAAGGAATAAACGGCTCCTGCTCCGGCCACGGCCGTAAGAATCCAGAATACGGCGCGAATACCCGGCAGCGTATTCGCCGGGAAAGGCAACGAACTTTGCGCAGCGAACGGAGTGAGCACGGCGGCCAGCACGACTCCGCTCAGCGCACCGCTGAAAGCGCGGATCATAATCATCATCGGCGAAGCATGCTTGATTAGACTGGGCGGTATGGTTGCCATCGCGTAGGCCGTAACCGGCGACATGATAAAACCGACGCTGACCATAAAAACGGCAAACAACAAAACGAGCAGGAAGATCGGAGTGGCGGGTCCAATCAGCAGCGCGAACAGCAGCAGAGCGGCCGTCATGCTAAGCAGCGCAAACCGGATCAGCCGGGTTGCACCAAAGCGATCGTACAGCCGCCCCGAGACAAAGCCGGAAATGCCCATCAGCAGCGCTCCCGGGAGCAAGGTCAGCCCGGATTCCCTCGGCGTCATGCCGCGAACGTTCTGCGCATATAGCGGCAGAAAGATTTCGACGCCGATCATGGCGAAAAATAAAGCGATGCTGATGAGCGTCGTCTGCGTGAATATCCGATTCCGGAACAGCCGCATATCCAGAAAAGGCTCAGGTAGTCTCAACTGGCGCATGACGAATATGGCAACTAGCACGATTCCGGCAAGCAGTACGGCCCAGGCGGTAAGCGTATTTCCCTGCCGTCCAACCGAATTTAACCCGTACAGCACACTGGAGAACCCCGCCGATGAATAAAGCAGAGAACGTAGATCCAGCTTCGCCGGACTTCGTTCACCCACATTTTTCAAACTGACAAAAGACAGCGCGAGATTAAGAACGGCAACGGGCAGCATCGCATAAAACAGCATTCTCCACGAATGATCTTCCACTATGATTCCCGACAAGACGGGACCGAGCGCGGGAGCAAGGCCCATCACGATCCCGACCGTGCCCATCGCCGCACCGATCTTTTCTCGGGGGAATACGCGGAGAATCGTCGTCTGGAACAGCGGCATGAGCAGGCCCGCTCCGATGCCCTGCACCAGGCGTCCGATCAGCAGGAGCGAGTAACCGGAAGAAACGGTGGCGATCAGCAAACCGGTCAGGAAAGCGCCTGCGGAAGCGAAGAATAAAGCCCGCGTCGAGAAGCGCCCGAGCAGAAATCCGGCGGCTGGCACGACGATTCCGCTGGTCAGCAGATATAGAGTAACCAGCCACTGCGCCTGGTTTTCTAGAATGCCCAGATCGCTCATCATGCGAGGCAATGCCGTATTCAACATGGTTTGCATCAACTGAGCCAGGAAGTTTGCGGCGATCAAAGAAGAAACGATCCAACCCGGCCGGGCGAACGTGGCGGGGGAAATCGATTTTACAAGGGTCATAACGATCAGCTCCTCCGATAAATATGGGAGATCCAGGACTGAATGGATTCTCCGGCTGGCCGCCAGCCCAGAGTTTCCCGTGCCACAACCGAACGCACCCGGGAATTGGAAGCAAGCGTATACTGCGCGATCGGTCCGAATTCCGCCACTGCTTCGTCCAGCGGCCATGAAGCCGTTCGGCCTTCGTAACCAAGAGCCTCGCTTACATAACGGGCCAGATCCTTGAACGATTCTTCTCCGTTCTCGGCAAACAGATAAGATCCAGCCGGCGCTTTTTCAAGCGCGAGCAGATACAGCCGGGCTAGATCGTCGATATGAACGTTGGACCAGCGGTTGAGTCCCTGACCGATATAGACACCTGTGCTTTTTTCTTTTGATTTGCGAACAATGACAGGCAATTGTACACTTTCGGCGGGAAGACCAAGCGATGTTCCGTATACCATGGACGGGACAATAACGATTCCGCGCACGCCCTCTTCCTCACCGGCTTTGCGTACCTGTTCGTTGATGCGGATATGTTCCAGATCCCGGTTCAGCGTCGTCGTTTCCTGATAGATGTGTTCCGCTTCGTACTCTCCCCGCGCATCGTCGCCAACGATTCCGGAACCGGAGGTATGGATCAGCGCTTTATCCGTTCCACGCAGAGCACGCACGAACGCCTCCACCGAAGATCGATGACCGGCATCCGCCGTATGAACGACCGCATCGCTCATCCGAGCGTATTTGATTAAAAGAGATTCATCTTCCAGCGAACCCAATACAGGTTCCACTCCCAATTGTTTTAACGCGTTGAAGCTTTCTTCTTTCCGCGTCAAGCCGTAAATCGAATGTCCCGCTTCCAGTAATACTTTTGCTACAGAGCTTCCAATATATCCGGTGACTCCTGTCATGAAAATATGCATAATTTTTCCCCTTTTTTATTAAAGACAAAGAAGATCTCTTATATCCTTAATTAGAATAAAAAATATTAATCTGCTCGATCTCGATACGATAAGTCACGTAAGCCAAGAAATACATAAATCTCGCTTCTATTAAAGACTTAACGTATCTATAATATCTTCTAATATTTAAAAAGTCAAACGCTAAAGCCGCACTCTCTCTCCATCATACACCTCGGAAACTCCAACTTCACTGTACCTGCAGAGATATGCTTTCAGCGAATAGCGACAACTGGAGTGAAGTGGATTAGTTATGAGGAGAACCCGATTGCGACTGGTAAAGATGTATAAAATAATTTAAAGCAGTAAAGCTCGTGAAAATATAGTTTTTCTATAAGTGATGAAAAACCATGGCCCTTTCATTGATGTGCTAAAATAGACTTGGTTTGCACTGCATTAAAATAGAATACCTACAAAATTAGTAACTATAGCCGGGAGACTAAACCTATTATGAGTATTTTTCAACAGACGCTGACTCATATCCAAGAAGTGGTATACATACCAGCAGGCTGGCATATCGATCACTTGCATGAAGAAAAGCAGAATGCGGAATATGGAGCAGGCATATTTCAGCTTCACCAACGATCAGATACATCTCTGTCAGTGCGATTCAGAGTCGCAAAAACCACACCTACCAAAGCAGGACAATTCGTTGTATTTTGGCAAAAAAATGCCGAGAAACAAAATCAGCCTTTTACTTATGAAGAATCAGCCGACCTGCTGGTTATTCATGTGATCCATCCTGCAACGGGTGAAAATGGTCAGTTTGTTTTCCCCAAAGATGTACTCAAAAAACATGGCATTTTATCAACCGCTGACAATAAAGGGAAGATGGCTATGCGCGTATATCCAAGTTGGGATGAAGTAACCAGTAAACAAGCAATTGCCACACAGAAATGGCAATTGCCCTATTTTGCGAAATTAGACACTGAAAAACTGACCAAACTGTATACGTCATAATACGTACTTTATAACTTCTATCGAAAAGAAATAGACTATAATAATGAAGAAACAGTGTACCCCTACAAATCATTATGGTCTGAACAAATGTGTTGTTGATGTATAAGTATACACAAACGCCAAACTACCTCTCTCTTCTCGCCGATTCATCCTGCTCGTTTCAACCTCTATTTACAGGGTAAGGAACATCTAACTACATCTTTTCACTGTTTGCCAAGTGTTAGATGTGGTTTTTTAATGCTCTTTCTTCCTGCTTCCCTGCTCTATTTTATTTATAAACACATACGCAAATGCCGAGAGGAGCAACATAATGACAGTTCAAAAGGCACTTATTTCAGGTGCAAGTATTGCCGGTCTCAGCACTGCTTTCTGGCTGGGCAAGGCAGGCTGGGAAGTTACAATTATTGAACGTGCAAGCGTCTTCCGTGAGGGTGGACAGAATGTTGATGTACGCGGAGTGGCGCGTGAGCTTCTTCAAAAAATGGGCATCGAAGAACAGGTACGCAAGCAGACTACCACCGAAGAAGGGACTGCATTTGTCAACGACAAAGGACAGGTGATAGGCGCTTTCCCTGTAGAGGATTCAGATGGGCTCACCGCTGAAATCGAGATTCTGCGAGGCGATCTGGCGCGTATTATTCTGGATGCATTGCCGCCAGGTATTTCGGTTCGTTATGGAGAATGGATTGAACAAGTGAACGATCAGCATGAATATGTCGAGATCGAACTGCACTCCGGCAGCAAAGAAAGATACGACCTGCTCATTATCGCAGAAGGCGTCCGGTCGAGAACAAGGGATAAGGTATTCGGAGATCGTGTCTCCCGCAATGAACTGGGATTGAATATGATCTATGGAACGATTGAAAAGCAAGATGGAGATGACCGCTGGTGGCGTTGGTATAATGCTGCAGGTAGGCGCCAAATTTCGATTCGTCCGGATAATAAGGGAACGATGCGGGCAACGCTGGCCTTCAAAGATCGAGAGCGCAATCTGGCAGACATTCCTTCCGATCAGGCTCGTGCTGAACTGCCAGATATTTTCATCGGAGCCGGCTGGCAGGACGAACGCGTAGTTAGCGGATTTGCTACCTCGAAGGATGTTTACTTTGATTATCTTACACAGATTATGATGCCGACCTGGTCGGAAGGCAGAGTGTGTGTCACTGGCGATGCAGCATGGTGTGTCACCCCTATAGGCGGAGGAGGTTCATCGCTGGCATTGATTGGCGGATATGTTCTTGCAGCCTTTCTGTCTCAGTCCGAGTCCAACCAACCAGAAAGCCTAAACAGTTGTCTAAGCAAGTATGAGCAGTGGATGCGTCCCATGGTAGATAAAGCCCAGAAACTGCCTCCAGGCGCTCCAGATCTATTTTTCCCCCAAAGCAAAGCCGGCGTAGGCACCATACAGACCATTTTGCGGATTGCCAGTTTTGGCCCTTTACGCAAATTGTTTGCTCATATTGGTCATGTCGCCGACAGTAAGCAGCAGCTTCCTGATATTCGAGTGACTCAGACTACATCTTAAGCGACTATCTATGTGAGCAGATTAATCTTTATAATACGAATGTTGATTTACTCAAAAAAACAGCTGCACGGCCAGAGAATCATGATCTGGCCGTGCAGCTGTTTAACCAAAATCTTTTTCAAATACACTTCCTTACTCATCTATTATCTACTCATCTACTTCTCGCCTTCATTAAAATAGATGGCGCTTTGACTGCCTATCATCTTTCGCAATCCACCTTGATAATAAGGCATTAATTGCTCCGCTTCCTCCAGATCGACCCAGGCTAACTCGGCGATCTCATCCGGTCTGATGATTTGTTCGTCACCACCGCATGTTTCAGCTTTAAACGTAATAAATAACACATGCTCCTGCTTGGCGGAAAATACACATTCATTTATAGCTACTATGCCATGAATAGTAACATCCAGTCCGGTTTCTTCCTTGGCTTCTCTAATCGCTGCCTGCTCCAGGGATTCTCCCTCTTCTACAGCTCCACCCGGAAGAGACCACCGATCACCTGCTTCATCGATATTTTTCACCATCAGCACTTTGGAATGGGCAGGATCGGTAATCAGGCAATAGGCTACATCGACTCTTCTCATTATTTTCAATCTCCTTTCCAGTAGGAAATCACATCGCTTGCTCTCCTAGTTATGTAGCCTACGCATCATTTACTACTTTGCGCATGTTTATACAGCTTCTCCAGCCAAATTCTATAAGCGATGCTCACTATTTTCCAGTACTATAGTTCCTTTTGGCATATTCTTTCCACCGTAAATCGTTATAATATAGTCTCCAGATGGAACTTTCGGTACGTTATCATTATTTACAAAGACTTCAGTTGTGCCTGGAGCATCCAGCAAGAAGCATAATTGACAAAGTAGTAATACCTACTGTTTTTATGAATCGATTGATCATTTCATCCACCTTTCTTCTTCTCTGTTTTTGACACTTTAACAATATACCATTATATGGATGTCGCATGCTAATACAAGCACCAAGAGAACAAAGACGGTGCAGGACAATACATAGCATTGGTAAACATAAAAAAGAAGAAACCTGCTGTAAGCACAGGTTTCTTCTTTTGGATTGAACACTGTCGATTTTGGAAATGCAATTCTATTTGCAGATACCACACGATGTTCCAAAGTTCTCGCCTCTAGATACTCACTTGGCTTGCGGAGCATAGCGGGTAACGTCTACCGCTACATGCTCAAGTTTCGTTTTGCTTAATGAATGAGCAGGTGCATAGATGGTAACAAAGCGGTCTTTTAGAGGGAAAGTCAGCATATCGGTACCGTTTACTTTATACCATTTGCCTTTTACATTATTGGAATCTGGAAGTGTAACTACCGTGCCTTTGTAGCTGTAGGAATCATCACGCGGAGATACGGACACTCTCATATATTTGAAAATGAAGGTCACACTATCGCCACCAACGCCTACTTTTTTGAAAGCATCACCGGTGATCATACGTGAAGGTACATACGGTGTCTCGAATCCGTCAAAGGCAGCAAAAGCTTTGACAATTTGTTTGTACTGAGCAGCGGTGTAGGGAACGTCGCTCAGGGAGAAATTCATTTTCTGCGAAGATGAAGCAGAGCTTGTAGCGGCGGCTGTTGATTTGCTGGTCGTGCTGGCCGCCGAGACGGTCGGAGTAGATACGGTTCCTGTCAAAAGTACGCCTGCGGCGAGAGAAGCTGCTATCCATTGTGGGTAACGCATAATTCATCCATCTCCTTCGTATATGTGTTTTCTTGGTATGTGCTTATCTTACCCACCAAATGTATCGATCCTGGAACCGAATTGTATCCAACTTGTAAATTTGTTTAATAAATATGAATATCTATCTTAATATATTAATTCAATTGCATATTTTATAGAAAATAAACAGAGACGAATGTAATGATCGTATCCTAGCTATATGTAGAATTATAAAACGATAGTATGATTTCTTGCTTATAGTGTTTTAAATTCTATAGTTGGTTAGCAGATATTATCTTAGTTTATTAACTTTTATTGTGTTTTTTCTTGTATAGGTAGTTGAGACGCTGCCATTTTTTTATCGAACTTCCAAGCCAGCTTTAATGCACCTTGATCAATATATTTCATGTAATAATGAGATAGAATAAATAAAGGAAGTATAGATGTCATAAACGTAATAGCATATGCTAGGTTATAACTGAAGTTATGAATTAATTGACTAAACAAAAATGCAGAGAACGTATTTATGAAAGTAAAATGAATAAGGTACAAAGAAAATGAAATTTTACCTAAGTAAGCAAACGGCTTCGATCCAAATATATGCTGTAGAAATCTTGAGCGAAGCAGAGTAAATAAAATCATAGTGGCACCCAAAGTTCGTGATAACTGCCTTGGATCGATATTAAATTGAAACCAGTGATTAATAATTTTCGTGCCTATTTCTATAGGTTCATATATAGTTCCGCCTAAAGAGGTATAAGGAGCCGAACCCAAATATATTCCAATTAATAAAGTACATATTCTTATTGTTTTAGTGTTGTTCCATTTGTATTTCAACAGATCAGCTAATAGCATTCCCCATAAAAAGGCGATAAAATAAGTTTGAATTAAAGCAATGGATAAAATAGCATACGCTATCCATCTTCGCCTTAATCGCCCAAATAAAGCCAGGAATCCAAAAATCAAAAATGAACCTGATAATTCATAACTCATAGTCCATAGTACAGGATTATAAGGAGAAGCATCAAAATAGAAAAACGGATCAAAAATAGCTGCTTTAATTTTACACTAAGCACATAACCACTCAGTACAAAAAACAAGCAAACAGCAAATTGTCTATTATAAAATAAATTAAGGGGCGAATACCCATATAAAGTATCCCATTGAAAATGAGCTTGCTGTGAATTTCCGTTTAATGCAGCCGGATAAAATACTTGTATGTAATGTGAAATCACTACAGATAGTGCTGCTACACCTCTCGCACCATCTAAATAAAACAACTTTTTTTCAGGTACTTCTTTATTCATTATTCTTTTTATCCCTTCCTTTTTTTAGTAAAATTACTATACCATGCTATACTGTTCAATAAAAGTTTCACATCAACCTCTACATTGTATACAAATATAATGCACATAATAATTTAGATCAGGCATAAGATCATTAAACTGCAACGGATCAGCAACTCAACTGTTCTTGTCGGCACACTGATGGAAGACTTTACGCAAAAGCGGCAAAGAAATGACCAGGAACAGATAACATAAATACCAGACTCAGAACCACAGCAGCTGTCGACAGATTGCGAATCCACCATTTGAAGTTTTCATGATTTCCCCTCTCGTCGTTCTGATTCAATACATATTTCAGATTCAGCCTTCGGTTGGATCTTCTCTATTTACTCATTCTATCGTCGCTAGGCTTCTCCAGCCCATTCAATCAATAAATCAAACCAACAATATACCATTATTAATGATATAGAGATACCTAAATTCATTTTCGCTGTATCTTTTTGTGCTCGACTTGACGTTGCTATCTGCACAACTTACAATAAAATTATTTTAAAGGTGTTAAATATTTAATTTCGTAACATTATCAAGGGAGGCAACCAAGCTGAACAAACAAGAGCGACTATCCGCGTTAGTCGGCTGCCAGATGCAGATGATCGTAGCAGGGCATGCCAAGTTAGTCGATGACAGTCTGTCGGCTCCACAATATCTGATTTTGCAAATGCTGGTTCGGCAGGGGCCGATGATCAGTACCAATTTTGTATCGGTGCTGGACGTTACCCCGGCCGCTATTACGAATCTGACCAATAAATTGGTGCAAAAAGGTTATATCGAACGCCTGCCTTCTACGATGGATCGACGCCAGACACATTTGCAAGCGACAGAACAAGGCCATGAAGCCGAACATCGATTGCAGGCACGTTACAAGGAACTGACTGCAGGATTATGGGATGATCTATCTGAGAAGGAGACCGATTTACTGCTGTCTGTATATGGCAAGATGGTCAAGCGTCTGCAAGAACGATTGAATTTTAAACTTGACTATATGCTGGATGAGGAGGATCACTAAATGGGTAGACTGGATCATAAAGTAGCGATGATTACTGGTGCCGCCGGAGGCATGGGCAAAGCAGATGCACTGCTACTGGCCAGAGAAGGTGCAAGAGTAGCCATCTCCGATGTACAGGAAGACAAGCTTCTGGAAGTAGTCGCTGAAATTAACCGCAGTGGCGGTGAAGCGATCGGTTTCCGACATGATGTAACATCAGAGACCGACTGGATTCGTATCGTGGATGAAACCATAGCCCGGTTTGGCCAAATCGATATCCTCGTAAATAATGCTGGAGTCTCCAATGCGACCAGCTTTTTGGATCTGACTCTAGAAGGCTGGGAGAAGACGATGGCGATCAACGTGAACAGTGTTTTTCTAGGTCAGAAATATGTTATTCCGCATATGATCAAATCGGGCGGCGGTTCGATTATTAATATTTCCTCGATTGCCGGTCTTACAGGCGGAAGCGGTACTGGTCCCTATACAGCCAGCAAAGGTGCAGTGCGTATGCTGACCAAAGCAACGGCGGTAGATTATGCCAAGCATAATATCCGGGCCAACTCTGTTCATCCCGGTTATATCGAGACACCAATGACGACTGACTTGATGAAGGATAAGCGTATGACCCAGTGGTTCCTGTCTCAGACTCCACTGCCGCGACTGGGCAAGGCTGAAGATATTGCTAATGCCGTTCTGTTCCTCGCATCGGACGAGTCTTCCTATATTACAGGTGTAGAACTGCCGGTAGATGGCGGATATTACGCCAAATAACTACTGGGATACATTTTGAGGATACCTGTTGATATCAAAAAGGAGCTGGTCTTTGAGATCAGCTCCTTTTCGATAATGCGGCAATATGGCTGGTACCTTACAGGCAGAATGATTGATTTCCTATCTGCCTATGCATCTGAGGCAGCATTTGTTTTATTGACTTAATTGGTCCACTGTTTGTATTCCATGACGATATAGTTCTCGTTGGTACTTGTAAGTACAAGGCGGAATTTCTTGTAGTCACTTCGCGGCAATTTCATCGTTTGCTGCTGTGTTTTAGAGCTGGGCTGGAATGTGCTGACAAATACAGGTTCCCATCCCTTTTCTGTTTCGGCTTCCAGACTGAACACTACACCCTGTTTATTTTGCCCCGGAAAAGGAAAGATAATAAATTGCACCTGAGTAATGCCTTCTGCTTTGATATCATTGGCAATAAGAGGTGAAGAAACAGAACCAAACGCACAATACATATCGTAATCCAGATGGAGTCCGGTATCATCGGGCTGAGGCGATTCAGATAGGGCAGCAGAATTCACCTGTACACTGCCTGGCACAAGATTGGCAGGAATATTCTCAGCAAAAGCTGTAGACGACTGACCTGTAATGAACAATGAAGAGCACAGACTCAGTGCCAAAGCAGCGACAGACAGATTCTTAAGCCGAAAAGCAGAAATTTTCATAATTTACCCCTCTCGTTTTTCAATTATAGTATGCATTATGTGCCGAGCAATCTGACTGACGTCTGAAATCATCGCCCTTCTATAATAGTTTGTTTAAAACAATTAACTAATAACACCAGTAATATATCATCTTTAGTAATAAATGGATATGATATTTTTATTTGGCTTCCTAATAAATGTACGCTGTCTGAGATTTGTTAAATAGACCATTCATATGTACAAAGAATACGATTATAAGTATCCTTTTGTCTCCTTTTAAAGAGTGCCTGTCATTGTTCAATTATTATATCTGTATGTCTTATATTCTGTCTGGGAGCTCTTCATTCAGGAATCGTTCCAGCTGTTTGGGTGATGTAAATATGTAAACCTGTTTACCATTTTTCAACTGATCCAGCTTCTTTATTATTTTCGGCCGCTGATCCCTGCGGTATCGCCAGATCCATTTTACAAAATTCAGGTCAAGCTTCTCCTCGCATCCCTCTGCCATATCAGGACGTGTCCTGCCTTTATACTGAAATCTCCGCTTGATTGCACGGAACAGACTGATACGCGTTGGATAATCCAGATAGATGATAGTATCTGCTTCCCGCAGGCGCATGTCCATCGTTCTTCCATAATTGCCGTCGATAATCCATTCTTTTTGCGCTATCAGCTCTGTGAGCAATTGATCCCATTCTGCAGCGGGTGTAGGCACCCAACCAGCTTTCCAGTGCAGGGAATCTAGATGATAGAGAGGCAGATGCAGCTTGGCTGCCAGTTTCTTGGACAAGGTGGATTTACCCGATCCACCTGAACCTATGATTGCTATTTTTTGCATAATAACCCTCCATTCTTTTATATAATTTGTAGTCTTGATCTCTGATAATTACCAAGAAGAAAAGGACTTTTCTGTACCAAGTTCTTTCCAACAGGAATCGACACCAGCTAGTATCTTTATCACTCTCAGCACCAGAGTTACGTATGCAAAAAGCCGCTCCGCAGAGCGACTTTTATTATTTTCTGACTGTCTTATTTGCCTATTGCCAGAAGAAATCTCTCTAGCGGAGCGGTATCGGTAATACTATGGTTACAAGCCTCATCATCGATACAAATATACTGACCTGCCGAAGCAAACTGATCCGGTCCGCTGCCTCGGGTCTTCACATTGAAGAATCCCAGTTCTCTATGCCGATTGCAGAACATACAGAATCCGTTTTTGTTGGTGGAGGTCATCTGTCCCTCTATACCAAGCAACTGCCCCTGATATGGATATACAATGTACAGTCGATTCGTAGCCACATCCATCCATCTCAGATACGTTGTACGTTTGTAATCGACAGATGCCAGATCCGGCGTTTTCAGCTTTTTGGATTTGGGAAATAATTTTTGAATCTGTTTGACTGTGACTTCCGGAAAAGGAATTACATGCGCCTCGAGCTCATCCAGATAGCTCTGCAGCTCGTAGGCTGCTTCGTACTTGGACATCTGCTCCAGCAGATTTTTCTGCTCCGTCGTCAATTGATCAAATGCGTCAATAGCATTGATAACAGCTGTGCCTTTGACGGTCTCCAGCACTTTACGATCGGCTACAGTCCGCATCGTTTTTAGCAGAAAATCCGCTTGTTTGTGAATCACATTTAATTGGTGATTTTGAATAAATGGTGTTTGCATAGCTAACCGCCCCTTATTTGTATTGGACAATCCATAAGGTGCAAAGCCTGCACATGGTAACGAATAAAATAAACTGGGCGAAATCCTCTATCGAAATCGCGCCCTGCACAAAGACTCGCCCCTACTCAGGCTCTGCGCAAGGCCTCTCTAGTGAACGAGCAACACAGCACTGCTGCCAACATTGCCAACGGTATGACCCCCAATGCAGTAGTATACGAAAAGTATATCAGTATCGAATACACCGAATCAATTGCAGATTCCATATATTCCCGTTTCTCTATGAATTAATATTGACATGAACTATGGTTTAAGTTCTATCATGAACTTGTCGACGTTCTATATTCACCCCTGGAGGCCTTCATATGAAATATTGTTCTATTGGCGAAGCAGCTGCTTATTTTGACATACCAGAATCTACACTTCGATATTACGAGAAAAAAGGATTACTACCGCTTATAGAGCGAGATGCTGCCGGAAGACGATTGTTCTCGGAGGAACAGATGACCTTGCTCAAAATCGTTCTCCATCTCAAACACACCCATATGCCTATCCGTACGATTAGACAGTATGTAGATTGGGTTATTGAAGGAGACCATACCACCGGATTACGGCTGGAGATGATGCAAAAGCACAAACAGGCAGTATTGAGTGAGATCTCTGTCATGAACGATGCTCTTACAGGGATCGACTCCAAAATTTCCCGTTATCTGAATCGTATGGAACACCAAAACATCTAGAAAAGAGGAATCGGCATGCAGCTTACTGGAAATACTATACTGATTACCGGCGGTAGTGCCGGTATTGGACTCGCTTTTGCTGAACGCTTTTTGCAACTCGGTAATACTGTAATTATCTGTGGAAGACGTGAAGAAGCGCTTCGTAATGCTCAGACTAAATATCCGAATCTGATTACCCGGGTGAGCAATCTGGATAATGAATCCGAACGTATTGCTTTATTTGACTGGGTGACAACCCAGTATCCAGATGTCAATGTACTGGTTAACAATGCCGGGATTCAGCAACGTTTTAATGTACTGACTGCAGATGCCCGGAACCATTGGAGTGACTTTAACAGAGAGATCACGACTAATATGGAAGCTCCGATCCATCTGGCGATGCTGTTTGCACCATTTTTGGCAGCACAGGATAAGGCCGCAATTCTCAATGTTACTTCCGGGTTGGCATTTACACCTTTTGCAATTGCTCCGATCTATTCCGCTACCAAAGCAGCACTGCATTCGTTTACCATGAGTCTGAGACATCAGCTGGGAGACACAGCTGTGGAAGTGATCGAGATCGCACCACCAGCAGTGAATACCGACCTGGGCGGCGCGGGGCTGCATACGCATGGTGAACCACTGGATGCTTTTGCAAATGGAATTTTTGCAGGACTCAAAGAAGGACTGGCTGAAATTGGATATGGCAGTTCTGCAGAGCGTCTGCGCATGTCGAGGGATGATATTGATACCTATACTGAAAAGATGTACCAGGCCAGCAAGAATATGATTGAATAGCAAGAAGCGCAGGATATGAAATAAAACTCGCCTGAGTAAAGGCGAGTTTTTTACTTTATATTATTTTGTGATTATTACTAATTCATATTGCACGAATACGTAACATTTTCAGAATATTATTCGTCTATCCATTGTGCCGATCAAAGGCGGCCCAATTTTCAAACGATAAAGGAGACTCTACTTATGAAAAAACGTTCTGCCCTTCTTTGCACTTTAACCATCGCGCTAGCTCTCGGTGGAACAATAGCTTCCCCTATTGCTTCCACAACACATGCGGCTGCAGCCAAACAATCTCTGACTTTTGTAGGTGGTGGCTCCTATTACGGACAGGTCGAAAATGGGAAAGCCCATGGCAAGGGCACAGTCAAATGGCCTAATGGCAAAACCTATTCCGGCAGATTTGCAAATGGCTTGCGCTCGGGGACAGGGAAATACATAAACGAGTACAGCGATTCTGATTACCGCTATAAAGTCGTATATAACGGTTCCTGGAACAATGATCGGATGAATGGTGATGGTACTTTAACGGAACAACGTTTTCTGGAAAAAGATCATATGGTCTCGAACCAAATCCAGACTGGCACATTTAAGAACAATGCGCTGCTGTCCGGCTATAGTGTTACACGTGCCGAAGCCGATCCGGAATACAGCTTCACTTATCAGACTAATAACATGACGCTGAATGTATTGGAGAATCAGGGGAATCTGCTCCCACTCTGGAAAAAAGGTAGCCTGTTCAGTGTAACGTACAAAAAGGGGACTACGTCACACAGCTATTCCCTATTCCCTGAAGAATCCGCCAAAAAAGAACGTGAACGTCAGGCATCGATCAAATACCTGAAAAGTATCACTACACAGGTAACGCCGCATTTGCAAAAGTTTGAGCAGCTGTCCAAACAGCTCTCTCTGAAATAAAGCTTAGATCTTTGTAACTGGAAGTAGACTTTGCAAATATGGATGGTTATGATGCACTAGTTGGAAAAGGCAGCCGAATGTATTCGCATTCCGGCTGCCTTTTTTTGTTTCTATTTTTGAAATAGCTTTATACTTTACTCTGTTTATGATGAATGTCCTATTAGCGATCCTCATCATAAGTATCTTGCTTTATCAACTGTTGTAATGCTTTTTCATTGATTCCTTGCTGAACGAATTGGAAGCTTCTACCTGTCATTCGCTGTGTACGATCTATGATCTGTCCCAGATGGTAGCCTGTATGCTCTACCAGATGATAGATATCATACATATTCACAGCTGCCGTCTGATGAATGACTTGTTCGAACTATCTGAATGTACTCTCTAGTAGTGCCAGCAGCTCACTTTTACTGATATTCAGATCGGTAAACGTCGACTCGATACCAGTCTCATATCGAATCTCTGGGGTCAACATTCTCTGAGTATTACGCCTGATATGCTCTACGATATGTACCACAATTCCACCTATGCTATTAGCTGCTCCGGCTTCTCGGCTCCATAGCTGGTCTTCTTCCAGGGAATTGAGAGCAGTACATAGCTTTGGGTAATAGTGATTGACCATCCGGTGCTTGGAGATAATTTCAAATTCCAATAATGGGTTCATCTACACTCGCTCCATCCCAAGCTGTAAACTAATACGTTTTTCTATGGAATAACTCCCAATTGCCGATTAATCGATCTTTATGGGCTGTAGCAACTGCTCTATATCATGCTGTTTGAATAACTTCTGCAACTCTTCGCTTGTTACTCTCACAAACTCTTCTACTCTTTCCAACGTAAAATAAATCGGAACAATATGTGGCTCATTCGCAGCATCATTCAACCACTCGATCTTCATATCACGATACTTGGTTACTTCGGAGGCTGTTACCAGAGGCTCTACCGCATAACCCTCTGCTTGCAAAAGCATAGACACTGGGTCATCCCTTTGCTCCTGCACTATCCGCTGCAGTTCAAATTCAAGCTGTGCCGCCTCCTGATGATAGGAGTGCCGTATATCCTCACCGTGATACTGTTCTTTGTACTCTGCATACAGATTGTGCGTCCATTTCATATCGGTA
This sequence comes from Paenibacillus dauci, assembly GCF_000971985.1. Lineage (GTDB taxonomy): Bacteria > Bacillota > Bacilli > Paenibacillales > Paenibacillaceae > Saccharibacillus > Saccharibacillus dauci. The sequence goes on from NZ_LAQQ01000001.1 coordinate 1,297,867, forward strand.
TAGATATGCGTAAAGTAACCTACAATATAGTCTTTCCATTCTACCTGAGGGCGCTCATCAAGATAGGACTGCAGCGTCTGCATAATCAATGCTGGACTGGCAAGCTGATCATTCTGTACCAGATGTGTGCGACCTTTCTCTTCTCGGGTGGTCTGTCCTCTTGCATGCAGTGAATCCGGTGCAATGCTGCCAAGCAGTAGATGAGGTGTAGGCTTACCGGAATATAACTGATAGGATACGGCAAAATGAACCATTGGCCATGGCATATGTATTCCTCCTGTAATTGAGTAATGGATATAAACCGAATAATGCGTTTCTCTATCCTTCTATCAGTTGACTCCAGAATGTTATGTATTTTATTTTAGCGTCATCCAATTCGCTCTGCGCTTTAAGTCTATATTCGATTTTAAAATACTCTTCCAAATTACTTCCGTAGTAGATAATATCCGTCTGATGCACAGATAATACCGGATTCCCCACTTCTGCCGGAGTCGACGGAATATACCGATGTCCATAAACAGGGATCAATGGAGGAACTTTTAAATACTCTTGGCAGGCTATTTTTTGGGCTTCCTTCAGATTATTCGGTCTTGTTCCCCAAGAATGATGCCAAAACTGGTTATGCTCAATATCAAATAATATTCCTTCCAAGGGTGCATCCAGTTGTCTGCGAATATCAGCTATCGTAGATTTAGAGAAATCCCGCCAAATAGGAAACGAACGACCTATAGGTAGCATATATTGCAGCAATTCCTGTAAATCTGGCGGGAATTGAATATTATAGATACTTTCTATCTGACTAACTTCTTTATCAGACAGGCCGGGTGCCAGAGTGATTTGATGATCCCGAAGTAGTTGGTATATGGCTTTTGTATTCATTTTCCCTCCCGATCCCTTCCAAATGTCACTCTGAAGCGTACTTATAGGTATCGTCGATTCGGATATATCCATTTATTTGTTCCAGTCTTCTTTGAAATATACCGGATTTGTTATAATAATTGCCTTCCGCCGTAATAATATATTCTCCTTCTCTTCTCACTACAATTCCAATATGATCATTCGGTCCATTCTCTACAACATTATCAAATACAATAAGATCTCCTCGTGCCGGTACAAAAGACCTTTCGCTGATCGGATGATAGAACCCATATAGCTGCCCCCATTCCATCCATGCTTCTACCCAGGCAAAGTTGCGCGTAACAGGTGCTGCATATCGGACAGGCAGCTTAATACCAGCTTCTATACAGCAGTGATAGACAAACGCAGCACATCAATCAAAACCTATATGGGGATCTTCTCTGGGAAAGTACCTAAGAATCGGCTCCAGATCCGGCCCATATTTATGTTCGTTTCCTATTAAAGGCTTTGAAGCTAATTGTTCAGCAACGGCAGCCAAAGTCTCTCTTCTGCTCATCATATTCCCCTTCTCCGGATATAACATTCGCTTGTTATTCGTCTCTGTTATGACTATGCGCCTGATTAGTTCGAAGCCAATCCACCATAAAGTCAAACAATTCCATCGAATACCGATGATCATTGTTACAACCAGGCAGTTCCTGCTGAATCTTCTCTATATTACTCTCAATATCTACCGAATTCACAAAACATACCAGCCCTGGACAAAACGTATTCAAAGCCTGAAAATATCGTTTTTGTGGTTCGATAAATTTCAGGTTTAATTCAAAGCCTCTTCTTAACCGTGTAGCATCATTAGCCTTTCTTTCCCGAAGATTCTGCTCTTCGGTATGGAGAATAAAATACTTGTCAGGAAACCCAATTTTCTGCCGGCTTATAAACGGTCTATAAAATCGCTCCACAAATTCGAGACTCTGTCCATCGAACAACGTAAAATCAAATGACCAGTTATACCAGAAGGGCTGAAACAAATCGATATCGATAATCACCTGTGTAGTTGGTTCTTGCCTGGTGGCCATATTCCACCGATCTACCTGTCGTTCAAAAAACCATTTGGGATAGATGGGCTCCGGCTTTTCCCAACAGGCAGCGACTTCGGGAATATGAAGAGCGTTGTTGCGAATCGCAAGCGTAGCTGAAGTGGTTGTCTTTCCTGCTGCACTTGCTCCTTCTATACTGATAATGGTCACTTCCTGCTCGTCCTTTCCTGTGTAATATTATGCTGCTTTGTCATCATCCATGCTTTAATAGTAATAGGTTCTAATCTTCTTTATTTTCGTCCAGGTAGTATTCAAAAAAAATTTTAGACTCCTAATACTATCACTTTACCTTTCTCGTTTACTCCTCTAAATACAAACCCGCCTGCATCGTTTACATTTAGCTCTTTATACGTTGCTGCAAAACCATTTTCCAGATTCAATTCCATAAATAAAGTAGATTCTTTCTTTATTTCATGAATATCTGTTGAAATGTTATCATCAATATTATCGTTGCTTATAATCACTTTTTTAATTTCAGGATTATTTGATTTGACGGCAAATATAGTATCATATTTATTATCTGAATTTAAATTGGCCGACCATGTTCGCTCGATATCTCCCTCTTTCCCATTTAGAGGTGATAAGACTTGTAACATGGATACATTCGATACATGGTAGAGAAATCCCCATTTCGATTCCACCAACTTTGCATAGTATCCGTTATCCGTTTTCCATATTACCGTTTGATTGTCTGTCTCTTCGTTCTCATAGACCTTTGTGCCATCCTGAAATGGAAAGGAATTCCTGATCGCTGCCTGTTCCACCAGAGAGTAACCAGAGTTCTTAAACGCATAAACGATTATAAATATAAGAGCTAATAGTACTATTGTTCTTTGTATACCTTTACGATTCATAAACGCTCCCTTCTCTTGCTAACTACATATGATACTTTGTCTATTCAGGTACTTCGATATATTCACTCACTCTGGCTTTCAGTATTTCAATCAATTCTTCATCCATAAAACCATAATCATCCTGTATATCCAGACAGACTAATGTTTTATCAGCCAACCTATCCGAAAATTTCATCTTTAATCTTCTTGAGTGTTTCTTCTCCATCACAAAAATCAAATCTGACCAGCCAATATGTCCTTCGGTCACTTTGATTCTTGCACTATCTTCGGTTCCTGCAGACCTTACTTCATAGCCGTTATATCCATCAAAAACTTTCTCTGCTGTTAAACTGCGCCATTTATTACGGCTGCATATAAAAAGTATCTTCAAGCCCTATTTCATATCCCTTCTATCGCTTTCTGGAAATGATTAAATCATGTGCTTCTTCCTGACCTGGATCTTCAACATCTATCCACTCCAATACGCCGTCTCCGAATAATACGCTACAATATTCTTCTGCCTCTTCCAGATTATCGAACCAATAGTCGTGTATACAGGGAAGATCTTCCTTCGTATCGTAAGTGAACAGATAGACGTCTTGATCGTTCTCATAGATCATAACTTTCTGTATCTTGCTTTGATCCGTTATAAAAGCGTATTTTCTCACTAGTTGCTCTCCCATTTCAAGAATGGCTCTTATTTTCTTTTGACACTGATCCATATTGTACTCGGCGTTATCTATTTTCCACTTGTTCATATCCAACAAATCAAAAATCTCTAGTTCGATATTCTTTCGTTCTTCGAGAGCCTGGATTGCTCCATCCAAACCATGATACTCCTTCGCCTTGCCTAATCCCTACCGGCTTATAAACAGTCTATAAAATTGCTCCACAAATTCGAGACTCTGTCCATCGAACAACGTAAAATCAAATGATCAGTTATACCAAAAGGGTTGAAACAAATCGATATCGATAATCACCTGTTTAGTCGGTTCTTGCCTGGTGGCCATATTCCACCGATCTACTTGTCGTTCAAAAAACCATTTGGGATAGATGGGCTCCGGCTTTTCCCAACAGGCAGCGACTTCGTGAATATGAAGAGCGTTGTTGCGAATCGCAAGCGTAGCTGAAGTGGTTGTCTTTCCTGCTGCACTTGCTCCTTCTATACTGATAATAGTCACTTGCTGCTCGTCCTTTCCTGTGTAATATTATGCTGCTTTGTCATAAGAGCAGACTCTATGAATGACAGCAAATAATCTTACTCAGCAGCTATTCGATCGCCTCGTGTATTAGGCTGAGAGATCACAAGAAATTCCAGACTGCTGTTCGAATGGTTAAATACCTGATGCAGTAACAAAGCTGGTACTTCGATCCCTTCATGTGCACTCAACTGATACTTTGCACCATCTAATTCAATCGTCATTATGCCAGACAGAACAAAGAAAAATTGCTCGGCTTTATTGTGGAAATGTCTTGCCTCACAAGTACCTGCAGGCATATGTTCATGGATAATACTTTTATTCGCTTTATCCACTAATCGCCATCCATCACAATTTTCGCCCCATTTGTAATGAGGTGCGTTATGTTTGCTGATCATCTGCTCGCCTGCTTTCATCTGATATGTATTTGGATCATGGTCATTTAACAAGCTTCACTTTATTTCTTCTTCTTTTAGTATTTCCTTTGCATTCTGGTTTACCACAAACCAGGTTGTTACCTCGCTTTTTATATTAGAATTCTAGGCTTTGCTTCATTAAATCACATTCACTATGCTTGTTATCTGTTTTCAATTTAAAAACCGTCATTCAATAAATCTCAGATATATGAATTACCGATCATAAAATTGGGTTCATTTATTATGTTAAAACAGAAGATAATATAGATGATTTTATAAATTATTCAACGTAAAATTCTTCTTTAACCATTCTCATAATGTCTCTCTGAGTCAATTCAAAACTATGCCAATAATTATTTTGAAAAAGGATTCCTTCGATCTGTGCATTATAAAATTCTACTGAACAAACTCCGTTACCTATAAACTCAGCATTTGTTAAATTGGTGTTTTTAAAGCTGCAGGTCTTAATATTACAATCAATAAATTTGGCATTTCTAAAACTTGACCCGGAAAAATCTACCGCCATGCCACATTCTTTAAATACGATATCATCGCATACTTCACCTTTTACTTCTCCAATATCCAACACCTCAATCCGATAAAAGTTTTTCTGTCCTGATCGGATGTATCCAAGAAATTCATTCACTGTTATTTCTTTATCTTGAAGCATCTTTACCTACCACCATTCCATCGTTTTTCTCATTCATTTAATCAGTCTTATTTAAATACTTTTAAGGATTTTTGTTATCTCTTCTTTGCATGTTTTAATATTATACTCAGAATTATCTATCTTTGCCTTGCTTATATCCAACAAATCAAAAATCTCTAGTTCGATATTCTTTCGTTCTTCGAGAACCTGGATCGTTCCATCCAAACCATGATACCCCTTCGCCTTGCCTAATCCCTGACGGGTATAATAATCAATAAACCCATCGGACCATGTTTTCGGTCTTTCTCGTACTGCTTTTCCAAACACAGATCGAATATCCGGTTGATCAATATAGACAAACAACGGATGTAGCGGCTTCATAAGCTCTCCCAATTGCATCACATAATCAATAACTTCCTGCTTCTGCACATTATATTTCACTGTACCTACGGTAAGCGGGTTCTGCATAAAGCAGCATTCGAAGACAAATATAGAGTCACTAATTAATGCCTCTCGTTGAAAGCGATCCCATTTATCTGTAATAATTCTCCTATTCTGCTCAAAAGGCAGCTCGTAAATATCTTTTTGGGATATTTCATCCCACAGCTGATTCAGCTCATCCAATCCCAACTCATTTTTTATTTTTTGGTAAGGAACCAAGAAGTCATTGCCATTCTGAATCACTCTACTTTTCAATAATTCCGCGTATTCCTCATATGTAGATAACAGCTGATCTAGTTCCTTCTCTGTATAACAAGCAACACTCTCATAATCCGCAGGATGCTCCAGGTGGCCCTCCTGGAATAGTTGAACGTTCATTCCCTGTTCCCTGAGCATATCTGCTATAAGCTGTGAAATGGTGGATTTTCCCGAGCCAGGCAGTCCTTCGACCATAATCAATTTGGTGTTCATTTATTGTCCCTTTCCCTTTGGGTGCATCTCCATTATTTGCCCAATATCCACTAATATAGAAATGCATTAAAATTCGCTCAGATACGACCGTTACATCCGGAAGGTTCCTATCTTTTATTGATCTACCATATACTTGATGACCGGATAGGAAATCAGGTTTCGGTCTCTGTACGTGGAAGTAATAATATCACTATGCGTACTCAGAATTCCATTTTGCAGCAACACCGGTCGAAATCCTCTTTCTGTCGCTCCATTATACGTGAACAATACGCAGTGCTCCGCTGCAAGGCCTGCAATAATAATCAATTCAACATGATGATCCAACAGAATCTGTTCCAGATCGGTTTGCCAAAAAGCATTGGAATACTCTTTGGTTACGGTCAGATCGCTCTCCTCCATGCGAATATCTGGAATAAATTCATATTCTTGCTGATTGGATTCCTCACGCCCTTCTATGTCCTGGATATGTACGACAAGATGGTTATGGGAACGAAGCAGATCTGCAACATAATTGATATATTCACAAGCATGATCTACCATCCGTTGCTCCACTTGGTTATGCAAATGAATCTTTTGCATATCAACAATCAGAAATGCCAGGCTCATTTCATCCACTCCTCCAAAATAGGATATATCCCGCTTGGTCCAATTATACATACTATTTACCGCAAATTTCCAAATATTTTTTTGAATTATGATCGATTTTAGGTAGCATACCACTTCAGTGCCCGCGTCTCCATGTCCTGTACAAAAGGCTTTTTGGCTTGGCTGTAGCCGCTCGTATCCTCATAAAGCTGTGCCAACTCTTCTTTCATTGCGTTATAACGTTTTACTTCTTCGGGATGCATCCGAAGATAATCTCGTACAATCAGATGTCTGGATATATGCGGGTTATTCCACTGGTATATGTGAATATGATGCGTCCGCTGCTCTCCACCTTTGCGAAACAGACGTCTTCCTGGTATTCCCCATTCTCCTGCTGCATCGTATCCGAGTGTTACCATTCGGGTACTAAACCTATCGATCGTCTCAATGTCCCGAACCATAAGCATCATATCAATAACCGGTTTTGCTTTCATTCCTGGCACCGCTGTACTACCAAAATGCTCAAAGCAAATAATTTTCTCACCCCATATTGCTTTCAATAGTCGGGTCTCATCTTCATACATCTTCACCCAGCGAGTATCGTATTCCGTAAGACGCACCTTCATAAATGCTCCTCCTTCTATCCGTTATCGAACAAAACGACGACATGTAGCAAATAGTTAGTCATATGTAGTACAAGTACATGTTCTCTGTAAAAAAATATCCCTTTCTCTGGGCTGAATAGGCTTCGAAAAAGGAATATAACACAATCATTATCTTTTATAGGAATAAAGCAATCATATGAATAAGGCAAACTTCTATTACCGCTTGTAGTCAGGCTCTTCCATCAGTATTGGATTGGGATTACGGAGCACCCATTGTACAGCTAGCTCACACAATATTTCAGCTTCAATATCGTTGTCTCCGTTATGCAGATGTTGAACTAACTCTTCTGCTTCCTGGATGACAGTAGCGTCCAATGGCTTCCCCAAATTAAAGTGATGAATCAAGCTACTAAGCATTTTACGAAATTGATTATCCCAGTTACCGCCTCCGTTATCCCTAATTTCATAAAGGACTTTGCCGGTAATCCGTATCACTTCACCTTGAACCGTGTGCGCATGTCCCTTGGATGGAATCAGCCATTTCCACAGCTCATCATGCTGCTCCCGCCAAGTCTGTGCAGAGACAATGATCGGGGAGACACCATCATGAATTTTCCGCTTCCCAACCGGTGCAACATCGAACAGCTCATACAGATGCTGCAGTGCCTTATCGGTTTGCTTCAGAGAATCTTTGTTAAATCCTTCCCGATGGAATTCGAATTCTTTACCGATATTTTGAACAGAATCTTTCATTGTTGGGGTGACGGCTACTCCCGCAGCAAGCAGCAGATCCGCTATTTCTGCCATATCGGAAATATTGTTATTTCTGCAGTATGCTAATCCTTTTTCAAGTGGAGTCTGCCCTATGCCATTTTTGGCATTCACATTTGCTCCATGATTGATCAGCACACGAACTGCCTCGGGTTTGTAAGAGGATACTGCAGCAAACAATGGCGTCTCGCCGCGGTAATCCAATGCTTCCAGATCTGCACCCAGTTCCAGCATAAGCTCGGTATGCCCACACCAACTCATCGCATGACTGTGCAAAGGAGTTTTTTTGTAACTATCTACCGCATTAATATCGGCACCTTGTTCTACCAGCCAGCGAACCAAATCGGCCGGCACATTGTAGAAGCTCAGCGCTGTTGATTTGCTGTAACCGCCTCGGGCATCCAGTTCACATAAGGTAAATACCTCTTTCAAAGCCGATAGATCTCCAGCTTCAATAAGCTCTTCAAAGTTTTCGGGTAAAGTCTTCTTCTTTTTGGGCATATGTAATTCTCTCCTTTATCGGAATTTATACTCAAGTATGATTTGTGGCGATTGCTTGCCCAGCAAATCCTATTCAAGTATTTGTGACTGTTTGACACCCAAAATATGTGCATAGTCGATTGAATTCAATGCCTGGATCGTTATTATACATGTTTTTCTTCCTTTAACCAGCGTTCATTCGATCGGTGTCTTCCCAGCTGCACGGTATCGAATTCGTCTCGGTCATCTGTTCTGGTCACGCACAGTTGCTGCAGTGCTTTATTTATAGCATTCCCACTCAAAGTTTCTTCAAAAATAATATTGGATGCCTCCCATACTATTGCGTTCTGTGTACCTACACCCCCAAAATATTCTGCCTCAATATAGGCTGTTCTAGCAATCTTGGAGAAATCGGAGCACAACTGTTTGAGTGCATCAGTCAGATATTCATAATCCTGTACCTTGGTTATTTGCTCTTTATTGATTTCATCATAAAAATCATCACTTATCGGTATAGCGATTATATTTGGATACAGCTCGATCGCGCAAATATTATAATATTTCCCTTTATAGGCATCCCAGGCTTCGATCGAAGTCAGAATTCCATTAAAATAATATCCCATGTTTGAATGCACCTTTCGTTATGCCAAATTGGCTTTTACAGCCTTTCAGCCTATTCTTCTGCATCTTCTATTCCATCGAATCGCTCTGCAAACTGCTGATATACTTCCTGGGGATTCAGCAACTTCGCCGAGTAATCTTCTACTTGCTCTGTCTCATCATCGTCTGTAACCGATACGAACAAAGTTAAGCTGCTGCGTGGTATGCTTGCAAATACACCTTCCTCATCCAGCTTCTGTAGTGCCTGAGTAGCCGTCTCATAAAACGCTGCACGGGATTCGTCACTATAGTCTTCCCTGTTCAATAACATATTACTGACTTCAACAAGACATGAACGTCCCAGATCGCTGTCACTATATCCCCATTCATCCGGCATCCAGCGCAATGTTGGATGATCGGATGAATAACCTCCGTCCATTTCCCGATTATAGTATTCCACTCGTCGCTGCAGGGATTCCTCGGTATTCATGCCCAGATATACGCTACCCGCATCGCTGTCTGTAACCAGCGCAACCGCATACAGTCTCTCTGCACCTATATGTTTGATCAGTCCCGCACAATCGGAACGTAACGCGTCTACCAGTTGTTTTTGAAACTTCTCGAAAAAGTGTTCCATTTTACTATTCCTCCTATTTATCCAATTAGTTTTCTTTGATCGTTATCTATCGTACATATCCGGCAGCAATATATCCATCCGGTAAATGCAGCTGTCGGATCATCTCTAGCTCTTTAAGAACATGTTCGTTCATCTTATATTGTGTTTATATGTGAATAAAATAAAGATGTTCCTTCTCAATTCTCAGCGACCTAAAGCTGCAGCACAGTAATTAATTCATCATGGCAAATCTCGCCATTATCCCGAAAGCCAAAACTTTCATATAATTTTCGGGCTGAAGTATTGTCAGGGCTGTATGGAATCCAGCAGTATTTCGCAGGTCCGGCTGGATATGTACGAATAAATTCAATTATTCTCTTCATAGCTTTGCGTCCATATCCTTTATTTTGGTATTGTTGATCGATCATTAATCGTAATATACAGTAATTTCCTTCTGCTATCCGGGGAAGATCGTATCCGGTAATTCCATAGGTAATCATCACAAAACCAACTGGCTGTTCTTCTGCATAGATTGCCAGCGGAAACGGATTCCCTCCATTGATCGAAAGCACATAACACGAAGCTACACTCGACAAATTGGATGCCACATATTTCTTCTGCTCCTCCAAGACCTCCAGATTAAAGATATCACGTCTATTTTCCAATGTAATCTTTCGTAATGTGATCATGCGGATATGTACCTCATTTCTGGATTAACAATCATCTGCTGAAGTCCTAGTATCTTGAACGACAATGACAAATTGCTTTAACCAAATTCATATATAACTACAGTTTTTTAGACATAATCAATTCCAAAGGTTCATTGTCTTGCAGTAAACATCCAGCATCCTGATAGCCCAGCTTTCTATAAAAGTGCTGTGCCTCTTCATTGGATTGGGTAGATGTCATGACTACTGTAAATCCCTGTTCTCGCATAAGATCTTCCCAATACTTCACCACTTGAGCGCCATATCCTCTGCCCCGATATTCTTCATCAATCCATATCATATTCATAAACGGAGTATTGTCCCAAAAATAATTAAACCTCATCCATCCGATTTCTTGATCCGCTTCTCGCAAAATATAAATCTCATTTCCATGGATCTTGGCTTCGACTAGCTCTTTGGCAATATGGTGATCTCTGGTCACAATAAAATCATAGTCAGTATCGACAGCGATATCTATTTTCATGGTGGGTCTCCTCGCTTCATATCATAATATGGTCTATTCTCTCCCGGTCGTAATCCAGGATCCAATCATTAAATGTGGTATATAACGATTTCAACTCGCTCTTATTATTCGCGATCACATCAAGCCCTCTATCATCATACATGTGCCAGATCGTATGACGTTTGGGATTTAGCAAAAATATATCATCTCTGGTAAATGGCTCTCTAGCAAAATCCTGATTGCCAATGGCCCTTATCAAATTGGAATTATTCACTTCGGACCATAGGCACTGTATGTAGAATGTTTGGGAATAGCCAATAAGAGTTCCATCATCTTCGTCATACTGCGGGGATTCATCATATAACTGCACTCTTCCCTCGAGATTACCTTTAATATACGAAGCGGAAAATACGGAATCACCGACCTGAAAATCTAAAAACGGTTCTACATATTTAAAAGTCTGGACCAGTATGATCACTTCATCTTTTTCATCAAATAAAGCTTCTACAATTAATTTGGCGCGCAGATGAACCGTCATGAAGTATTTGGGATCATCCACCCCACGATAAGTTACTCCCAGTTCAAATTGAATGCCTACCGGTGCGTTATAAAACAAAGGACACTTTATTTGTATATCTTCAAAATAGGTTGCTAAATAGGTTTTTATATCAAAACTCATCGAATCAGCCTCTCATCTTTTCTATTCATCAGCATGAGATGCCGAATCTTTCTTTGTTACGAATGTTATAAAATGAAAAAAATCTTCGTCTACATCATGTTGGTTGTTTCTTGAATGTCTTTAACAGGAGAACCGGGATGTCTCTGCTTAATTATTTACTTCATGTAAATGCGTTCAACAATCTAATAACTACTTCTCTCGGACATCTTATCTTTTATTCTATACCAACAGATCACTTGATGACATTGCAGCGTATTAACGAGGTATTTCAATAACTTAAATACATCCGGCAATATCACATAAGAACACACAAATTCATTTTCACAAGGAGATCAGGATGAGACTGTTTGAGCTGCTGCTTTTTGTTTCCATTATCGGACTGTTTACTTTGAGCATTGTGTTGAGAAAAGATCGCCGCAGAGTACCGCTCTTCTTTGCAAGCGGCATTACTGCACTGGTTCTAGTCATTCAGTGGGTAGTAGAAGGGTACAGAATTCAGCTACTTTTCCTGTATGGCATCACGTTTATTTGTTTAGCAGTTTCGGCGTATGCCTATTTCCAGAAAGCAGCTCCTTGGAAAATCTCGCGAATCCTGCGGGGTATAGCTTATAGTGCTATGGCAGTTAGCCTGGTTATCACGGCAGGACTGCTGTATGCTTTCCCTCTATTTCCGTTACCATCACCTACTGGTTCATTCAAGGTAGGCACACAGGCTTTTCACTTCGTGGATACGAATAGAAAAGAGACTTTTGGCGAAACCGGAGACAGCAAGCGGGAATTAATGGTTCAGGTATGGTACCCGGCTCAAGCAGGTGCTGGTGATTATGCTCCCTGGATTCCGGACACCCGGATTTTGGATTATATGGCAGCAGACTATGGTCTTCCTGATTTTACTTTTCAGCATCTGAAGTATGTATCCAGTCATTCGTACACAGGCGCCGTTATCTCTCCAGCGCAGGCTGCCTATCCTCTGATCCTGGTAAATCCCGGTAATGGTTCTTCCAGGTTCCTCCACACCTCGCAGGCCGAGGAGCTTGCCAGTCACGGCTATATCGTAGCAGCCATCGATCATACCTATAATACATTTGCAACCAAATTTCCAGATGGAAAAATCACGACCAGTACTACTAATCAATTATTCTCACCTGACCATGACTATCAGACCGAACGCAGCAATCGCGATACATTGGGAAAAGTGCTTACGGATGATGTAGCTTTTACACTGGATCAATTGGAGTTGATCCAATCCGGACAGATCGTAAGTAAGCTTCAGGGGAAAATAGATCTCGATCATATCGGCGTATTTGGTCATTCGATCGGTGGCGCAACCGCTTATGATGCTTCTTTTGATCCACGGATTACGGCCGGAATCGACTTGGATGGCGGACTCTATCGACTCCGTGATCGACAGCAGCTGCACAAGCCCTTTTTATTTATCACCTCACAAAGCGAATTCACAAAATTAAAAAGAGTGCGTGAAAACAAGCCTTATACGGATGCAGAGATTGAGCAAATGGGTTCAACTAGAGAGTGGGAAGATCAGGTAGCGGCAGATAAAAAGTTGGAGCTGCAACGAATGCGCGAGACTATTAGTGAAGGAGGGCAGGTTCTCTATATCGAGCATACTGAACATTTGAATTTCACCGATGTTCAGTTCATTTCTCCACTGTTCCGCATGGTAGGTATTACCGGACAGATTGTACCGGAGAGAGCGAATACGGTGATTAATGCTTGTGTACTCGATTTTTTCGATGAGTATCTGAAGGGACAAAGTGACAGCTTGATGAGAGGCGCAGATCGCCGCTTTCCGGAAGTAGAGCTTGGAGCTCCGCTGTTATGAAGAAGTGTCTCTTCACCTACGCTTACAAATGTCTCAAATAATCGGTCGTTCCCGTTAACTCTGACCATCTGGCGGTGAGGAATTTCGCATAGTTTACAGGAGCTATTCCGTAGGTTCCGAGAGAATGACCATCATTAATTTCTACCAACTTCATATTTCCATCGTAATCTATGCCAAAATCCAATCCATAGGCTGCTGGCGCATCGGCAAAATCATTGATAGCGTTATTCACTATATCAAGGTCCAATTTTGAATCCCAGGCACCTTTGTACGGTCTGATATCCAGAATCTCTCCATAGCGAATAAAGCAGCGCCATTCTGTTCTGAAATCAACAATCTCGGAACACCAGACAGTGGTATTGGCATCTTCTTCTATGAGACCTATGAAATCCTTATATTCTCTAACTACTTTACCAGCAAATTTCTTGGTGATATCCTTGGGTTTAACAAATACATTCCAGTTCTGATTATTTTCGAAAAGCTCCTGGATCGTTGTTGTCCATATCCTTCTACCAAAATAAGGAGATAACGAATGAGGATAATCAATTTCTTCTTTATTTCTCTCAATACCAAGCAGTGCCAGCCGACTTCTCACATTACCAATTCCACCGACTACAATATCTTCCTGATGGTGATCCTTGATGTCTTTCACCTCATAAAATTTAACCGTTTCCCAACCCAATGACATGAATCCTTCATATGCCACAAACGCATTTACATTGTAGAACTCCCCATTTTTGTTTGTTTGAATATATGCTCTCATTAACGAACCCTCTTATCTATTTGAATTATTTACTAAACGATTTACCGAAGATTCACAAAATGCTGAATATGATCGCTTCTTTTCAATTGGAGCAATTCAGTCCGCAGAATCTCCGGGTAGACTTCCAAGTCTTGCAATTCATCGATAGGGAACCACTTGAAAATAAGTCTGCCATCGTCTTCTACTCCTGGAAATTCGTCTGTATGCTTTGTGATTTCATGTCCTCCTGGAAAAGAAACCAGATAGTAAAAACCAATCTCATGAAATTGCAAACCATCGTATTCAAAGAAATCTTCATTAATAAAAAGGAGTTTTGGATTCTCACCTTCCACATCCAACTCTTCTTTGATTTCTCTCAAGACGGCTTGCTCTGTCGATTCATTGAATTCAACACGACCTCCCGGAAGATTCCAGAAGTCGTCCTTTAATGTAGTATGTAGCAAAACCCGATTATTATGAACAACAATGCCTGCCACTCTGAAATTAAACTTATTATTATCTCTTTCGAATGTAATCATACGAATCCACCTTCCTGTCATAAGATATAATAATTCGATTACAACTCTTTAATTTTAAAATAGACTCTACTATTAATTATGAAGGTTGTCTCGAATAGATACTACTTCAAAGACGGCTCTTGGCTATAGTATTCCTGTAATCAAATAGCGGACACAGCCAGTATAGATGTTGCGCTACAATATATCCAGTTCTTCTTCGATTTCGATAATAATAGATCTTTCTTTTTCAGTTTATTTAAAACTATTGTTCTAGACATATTTTTCATTCTCTTTTAAATCAGATATTATAAGTCTCTAGAGTTCCGTTTATTTAATATATGTTTCAGGCTTTACTCTTTTTTTAAAGTCCTCTCTTCCTAAAGTATCCTGACATTGCATGCAAATAGTCTTTTGCTTCCACAGGATCATCCAAGTAATTATAGGTATGACTCACGCTGCCTTTTTTCGAAATGGCATAGGCTTTTAATATGTGCAATAACCACTTATCTTGTGGAATAATGATCTGGGGATTATAAAAAAAGAACCAGCAACAGTCCGCCTCTAATACAAGCTCATCCAAAAAGGACATATTGGGATTGTCTACATAATCCAATAAAACTTGACGACTCATATGTTCAGCCATATTCTTGGCCTGTTCAAAAGTTATAGTCTCTTTATACTCCTCTAATCGATCTTCATATAACAATTCTTTCATCTGAAAATCTTTTGTAATACCTGTTATTGTAATTATACCTTCTGACATAATATCGAGCTTTCGAACCTGTATGTCTTCTATCGTGATTTCTTCAATCGTACCAATATTAGAATTCGAATCGAATACTTTAGACTTTATTTCAATGATGTCGAGTGCCCTGCCTTTTACTCGTATTGCCTCATTGGATGTCGATACGATTGAATGTATTGAAAAAATAGGAGGTCTAGTCAATATGATTCCATCCTTTATATTTATAGCTTGGCTATAAAGTGTTTTTAACGGTCAATTTCACTTCGCTCATCAAAGGTTGCAGATCTTCCCCCTCTATCACGATTACAGTCATTCCCTGTTCTGATCCAGATTCATGCACTTCACCTGGCTCCCAATAAGCTGCTTTTCCAGATTCAATCTGGTATTGTATTCCTTCTTTACCTTTTACCCATCCCTCACCCTGAACGACTAAAAATAACTGGTTGATCGTCGCTGGATGTGAGCCGACTATTCCTTCGGGTCCAATAAACATACAGCCTATATGTAATGATTCGTTATGTTGAATAATTCTTGAGAAGACAGATTGTTTACTATCAAAATTGGTAATTTCTCTCCCTGTATCTTTATCAAAATTATAGATTTTCAAAAAATCATTCCTTTCTTTATATAGTAGATATTGATTAGCTCCATATTCTCTCTACTTCAACTAATATATCGCCCTTAAATTCCATTTTGTACATGTCCGGCATCGTCGATGAACTCCAAAAATCGTAGCTGTACTGCTTATCGAAATAATTCATCATTAGCGTCATGATATCTCCATGTGTTCCAATCACCATTTTTCTGCCCTGATGTTTATCTAATAGCATTCGTAAAGCCTCAACAGCTCTCTTTTGTGCATGATTACTTGATTCGCCACCCGGATAAGCAAAATTAAAATCGTCATATACCCGTCTCTTGGCTGCTGTAAATCCGTTATCTGGAATAACACCAATTGCTCTTTCTCTAAGATCTTCAACTATGCTGATTTCTTTCTCATATTCAATTGCAGATCCTCGGATCGTTTCAATAGCTCGTTCATAAGGGCTCGATATGAACAGATCAATATGTTCATTGCGTAGTATTTCTATTATTCTGATTGTATCTGCCTTTCCTTTTTCTGATATTCCTCTTTCTCTTTCCATATCTGGAATGAAGGTAGAATCTGCATGTCTCACAAAGTAAATGATTGTGTTGTTAAAATTCATTATGCGGACACCTTCTTTTTAAAGTATGTCTAGCAAGAGTACATATGTATCCCTTTTCCTAGACAGGCTAATAGATCGGTATGTGAATTGAATTCATGACTATGTTACTAGGCTCTAATTAGTTTTCTCTCTCAGGATTACTATTTTTCATTTCTTAAAGACTTGCACTTAATATACTTCTTAAATAATCTTCCCAAAAAAATTTATAGGGTCCCATATTCAAAGACTTGCTTGTTTCATCATTCTCGCATCTAAAATCATCCCATATGATATTTTCTTCTTCTCGCTTGATAGATACTGTGATTGCTCCGCAACCAAGATCCGCACACATTGGACATACAAAAATAAAATATCGCCCCGCTCTTAATTCTGACGGACTTTCTAATAAAAGTTTTTTAATTTCATTTTGTTGTAATTCTTCATTAATTTGTCCCAACACTGATATGTAGTCATAACTTTCAAAAATACTATATAATGAATTGCCATCGATAATGATGTCATAAAAGTCCGTATTATATTCACATTTTTTTATTTCTCCATCAACATAACTGTCAACAAATCCAAATCTCGTTATTCGCTTTAGTTGAATATTATTCAAAATAATTCTCCTTCATTATGTTGGATTCGCCTTATTCTTATTATAATATTGATGCGATATTATCTATTGCTCAGCAATTCTTCGAAATGCCTCATTTATTTTACTTCTGACTTCTCGCCCCCGTTCACTAGGCATAATTTCGAAAAACCCAATCTGTCCATCAAATACTTCCATTAGTCCTGATTTTGTTACATATCCTTCATGGCTTAAGGATTCATTTTCTGTTATAGAAGGCTCTACTGTGTAGAATGATCCGCAACTCGGATCTTCACATCCACATAGACTGATGATGTTGAGTTCGGGTACTTGATCTAACAGATCCATTCTTTCTTCGTATTTTAGCTTTTGAATGATGTCATATGCAATCTCCGGAAACAGAAAAGCTAACTTTAGATTATGAGTACGTTTCATGATTCACCCTTCTTTATAATTTATTATCTATATATTTGAAGGTATCTCGGTTCCTATTCCATGTTTACGACCTGCTTGTGCTAGCAAGTGAGAAATACCAAGCAATGGTTTGATGAACGCAGTATAAGTATCTTCCTCTATACGATTGGCTGGTCTGTCGGCTACCATTTCGATTCTCAAAATCTTTATTTTCTATAATCCAGTCAACAAAGCCTGCTCAATCTGATCCACGATGCTATTGATCCCAATCGGTCCGTAACAACCAATCCAGGTTACCGCATCGACGCAGTGGATATGCTGATCCGCATGATTATCGAGCATGTCCAGCACCTGCTGCTCGGTCGCTGATATACCGGCCTGCATCGCCCTATTGCTAAGCAGAAAATAGTGGCTGGCTTGTACAGCCGGAAGTCTATCTACGGAAATATGATACGCCGTATCCGAAGTATCCGCCACAAATAATGGAATAGGCAAACCAAGATCCTTGTACAGTACAGCACCCGTACGATGGGCAACCGAATGAACGCGAATGAGCGAATCAAGCGGACGGATTAGAGCCACACTTTGTTCTGCCAATACGATAGCCAGTTCTTCGGACAGCAGCGCAGTGCGTCGGTAATAATCCGCCAGGATGATTTTGGCTTCCGCTCTTTTGCCAGTCAGTTCACCGAAAACTCCCAGAATCGTCTGCCAGCTCTCGTTGCGCCTGAACATGAGGACGGGAGCAATCCGGCTTAACCTTTCAAAATGACGATCATGAACCTCGGTGCAAATGATTAGATCCGGCGATAGCTGCTCTACAGCTGCCAGATCCGGGTACTCATACGTTCCGAGCAGTTCAGCGCCCTGAAGTCTATCCCGAATCGATGACGGAAAATGGATCGACACACTGCCGGATCCGACACTTCCTGCTGGAGACAGTCCAAGCGCGAGCAAATGGTCAGCATACTGCACATCGAGTACAGCGATACGCTGTGGCGGTCTCTTCACTTGATATTCTCCCCGCATATGGCAGATGACCGTTCCTTCCGCCGAGTCGTACGACGAAGCTATTCGATTGCGCAGCAAAGCCTTCGTGTATTCTTCATCCGCTTTGGAAACATGATCAAGTCGATAACGCAGAGGGGAGACGCCGTAATGTTTTTTGAACACCCTGCTGAAATAATACATATCACGATAACCGATTCGATCAGCGATTTCTCCAATGGAAGCGTCTGTATACTGCAGCATCCGCGATGCATTCTCCATCCGCAGCTTGCTTACATACTCCATCGGTCCCAACTGCTTCTCCTGCTTGAATCTCCGTTGGAGTTGCCGGATGCTGCATCCTGCAAGGTCTGCCAACTCCTGCAGCTCCAGATTCCGGCGATAATGCGAGGCGATATAGGATGCGACTACATCCACTCTGTCCGACTCTGCGTCACCTTGACCGCGTTCATACTCCATAATCAGCTCATAGATCATGCTTTGCAGCAGCGCATTGGCATGAAAATGTTCCAACCCTTCGCCGCGGCGCCATTTGGCGATGATTTTCTCGGCTTGCTGCACCCACTGTGTATGAATGGTCGCACTCTGAATAAAAGAGATTTGCAGCGGATGTTTACGATACGAAGGCATGGCAGGTGACGCTCCATCCAGGGCAAAAGCCTCGTATGTAATCACCATATAATAAAGTTCATCTGTTCCGCACGTCAGCCTAAACGAAGTACCTTTTACAATATGACAAGCAAAAGAAGCTCCAATGCGGCAAACTTCCCCATTCATTGCAAGCTCCCCTTCCCCGCCTACTGCTAGCAGCAGCACATTCGAGGCGAATTCGGTTTTATTAACATTAAGAACACCGCCTGCTTGCAAAGTATCACTGTACCCGTCAAGCATCTTGATTGTCGTTTCACTCCATGGACTTGTCTGCTGCAGCAGCGGCATCTCTCTCATCTCCTGACAATTAGCAAAAGTAACATGCTTGCTGTTGTCATTTTAATTGAGATTTATTCTCAGTGTCAATTTTCGGACATTTTCTGCAATATTCCCCGGACATCTGATAATAGAAGCAGCAGGTAATTCGTTCGTTTTTGGCAATCGGAATTTGGTCCTTGCATGTTGTAAATCGGGTAAATGGATTCCGTCTTTGGTCAAATAAAGCTCCGGGCGCTTCCTGGGTCAAATAGCTGAAATCTGCCTGTACATGCTGATGCTCCTCTCCCGTCTCACCTGCTTCAAGCTTATACAGCGGACCGATCCGCACCATAATGTTCTCCCAAAGGATACTCATCGGAAGCGGCGCGATTGCAGCAAGCATCTTGAACAGCGGAGTCAGCTGCAACGCAAATATCTCCTCCAGCGCCCTTTCCCGCTGGACTTCCCGGTTTGTTGTGAGCGCTTCTGCCCGAAGACCGCTGACTGCAAGAAAAGGAAAACGGGTCCCGCCCTCCTCAATGAGCGCCGGGTGATACAGAAAGCTATCTTGCAGCGAGAAAGAAACATGTCGATGATGAAAAGTCAGGGCCGTCATCAGCGGAGCGGTCCATAGATAGCCGATGCGCTTGACTAACATCGAAGCTGCAACTTTCAGGTCAGGCGCATCGATATACGTCTGAAGCCAGCGGATATAATCCCGACATGCCGCTTCTTCGTACAGATCACTCAAAGCAACGATACGGACACTGTTTTCAGGCGGCTCACCCAGCAAAATCGAATGTTTGGATGCCGTCTGTTTCCACAAATCGTTCGAGAGATAATGGTCCATCTTAGTTCGATCCAAGCAGGGCTTCTGCCGCTTGATCTACGATCAGATTGATGGCAAGCGGGCCATAATAGGCAATCCATAAGGTGGAATTCACGTCGTAAGCGCGGTTATTTTTGACCGCATCCAGCGATTTCCATACCGGGTTGTTCGCCATTGCTTCAGCCTCTGCGGCAAACAGCTCGTCCGAGAGTACAAAATAACGATCAGCGCCGATTGAGGGAACTTGTTCCATTGAGATTTCAAGTGAACCTTCCTCGCCAACCTTCTGAATCATCGGCGGCATGTTCAAGCCCAAATCCCGATACAGAATTTCGCCAGTCCGATGTTGAATCCCGTGAATGCGAATACCTTCTTTTCTCGGACGAATCAGAGCTACCGTCTCATCGCCCAGCTTCTCAGCTAGCTTCGCCTTTAGCCCGTTTACTTTATCCTCGTAAGCTTGGCGCACCTTCTCAGCTTCGGCTGGCTTGTCCGTCACTTTGGCGATCGTGGACAGTGTATCGCGCCAATCTTCATAAAAGTCCAATACAAGAGTCGGTGCAATTTTGCTAACATTCTCATACTGTTTCTCCTGAAAATCGGTCATAATAATCAGATCCGGTTCCAAAGATACAATAGCTTCCAGATTAGGCTCATCCCGGGTACCGAGAATCTGTACACCATTCGGCTGATCGCCCAAATATTCCGGGAAACCGGTATTGCCTCCGGCGATCACACTGCCTGCCGGCTTCTCACCAACCGCCAACATCTGATCCAGAAACTTCACATCCAGTACGGCAATTTTCTTCGGCTTTTCATTCAGCACCAGCTCACCCTTCATATGCTTGAGGGTAACGGGAAAAGCTTCTGTATTTGTGTCTGTTTGCGCAGGGGTCTTAGCGGCTGCCGCAGACGGCTTGCTGTTATCCGCACCGGTTCCGGCTCCGCAGGCAGTCAATATAAGCATAAGGACCAGCAGTAAGCCTATCCCTAATCTCGATTTGTAGGCAGCATTTCCCCAGCTTCTGGACGCTCGCCCTTTCATTTCTCTATTCATGGTAAATCCCCCTTATGTATGATAATGATTTTCATTATCGACTATAAAGGGAGTATAAACGATCTATACTTGGCGTTACCATGTACTTTTGCGACATATTGATGGGACTAATACGACGTGATCCTGCCAATTTGGGCTGAAGACGAACGGCCGAGAGATGAATACAGTGTTATACAATCTTTTGATCCTTCATCTTCATTCGCATAATTCCAAGATGAAATTTTCCAATATGACAAACCGCCTGCCAAACAGTCATCAAATAATACATACTCGCAACTTGTATGGTAAAGTGTCTGTCTCAATCAGCTGGTAAACGTTTGTATTCTTTTACCATTCTCGATCCGTTCCTCAAATTGGCCTTTTGTGTATTCATTAATTACGCTATTCCAAAATATCTGGGCTGGCCGATTACTCTCAATCTGATGTACTTGCCATAACCCCTTATGTATATTGAATATATGAGCTGCTGCGGACCTACCGATTCCTTCTCGTCTATACTTCTTCAATATGAAAAATTCGGCAATGGAATAATAGCGCAGTTCTGCAGAATCAATGAAATGAACCAACACAAACCCTACATACTTCTCTTCTTTTTTGATAATATAAGCAAATCGTTGATTGCCTTCTTGAAAATACTCTTCTAAAGGATACGGACTATATTGCCCATCATCTTCTACGTCAAATTGGAGAAACT
The DNA here is from genome assembly GCF_000971985.1 of Paenibacillus dauci. Taxonomy (GTDB): domain Bacteria; phylum Bacillota; class Bacilli; order Paenibacillales; family Paenibacillaceae; genus Saccharibacillus; species Saccharibacillus dauci. The sequence continues at coordinate 1,319,875 of NZ_LAQQ01000001.1, forward strand.
CCGAGAAATCATAAATATAAAATTGCATGAGATTTTCCAATACTTCTTTATGCTTCTGATTAACTTGTATGATATCAAAATCCATTTTAGATCCTCCACATTTTGTTTAACATCCAGAACGGCTCCTATATCATGCACTAAAATAGTAAAAGACAACTTTTTTAAACTATTTAGTTTCATGTCGTCTTTTACATCACAACTTATTCGTATTTGTTAACATTTCTCTTATTCAGCTTTTTAAATACTGAGTAATCTTGACCAGATTGTATAAAGTTTAAAATTTCTTTCGCACATTCTGCTGGGTTCAATGCCTCCGTATTTACTTCAAGATCATATTCGTCAAAACGATAAATGTGATCGAACTGAAAACTTGCCAGTCCAATATTTCGGTCTCCTCTTTTTTGTTCTCTTCGTGCAAGTTCTTCTTTGGAGCATTGTACACCTACGAACAATACAGACTGATCAGCAAACATATCGAGGCATTCATTAAACCGCTTGTCACTATCCATCACAGTATCTGCTATTACATTCAAACCCATCTCCGAAAAGAGCTTAACTGTCGAATGATACACTGAGAATACCGAATCATCTACAATTTGTGAGACAACTTGATGATCTATTTCTTTTGGAGATGTACCTATCAACTTATTATTAACAAAGTCATTATAATTATCAAAAAACTCATCCAGTGATAAATGGTGGAATAAAATCTCTTTCTGATTAATCAGTTCATTGGAAATACTTGTCTTTCCTGAACTTGAGGTTCCGTTAAGCAGTACAATGAGTCCTTGTCTCAAATGGATCACCCTTATCTATAAGAATTGCGTATCTCTCAGGTAGTGCTTCTTTATTCTCGCCACAGCATAGAGTGCTCTGCCTAGACCTAGGTATGCCGCATGAATAGTATGCTTTAATCATGTTTATATACAGTTTTCACTACTCTATCAATGCTCTTAAAATCCGTTCTCTGGTTTGGCTTAGTCGGTTCTCAGCTCCGTCCGGATGCAGAGGTTCACCCCAAGTAAATCCATCGCCCTGGTATCTTGGAATGAGATGCATATGATAATGGGTCAGATCATTAAATACTCCTCCATCTTGGCAAATCCTTATTCCATCGGGTTTAAATACTTTCTTCAAAACAATTGAGAGCATTTGTGAGGCATCCATGATTGCATATGAAGTCTGTGGATCAATCTCATCAACATCGAGGTAATGTCGTTTGGGAAGGATTAGAGTATGCCCTTCATTAAAAGGAGCAATATCCAGCACACACGTAATCCATTCATTTTCATAAATGATGTTTAGATTAGGTTCAATATTGTTGGCGATTCTGCATCCCAAGCATTCCATATGTATCACACTCCATTCCAAACAGGTTCCTCATTGTGTGCCAAGTGTCCTTCATCAACTATCTTTTGAAAAGTAGGGTTCCCATCTGCAGCACCCTTACTTAAAGTATCGCATAACATAGTCAATCTTTCAGTAATCCGATGTTTAAGTTTATTAGGAACAGGAATTACATACGCTTCAAAAAACAAATGAATTCGCCTTCTGCGCTCTTCTGTATGTAAGTTTGATTGGTAAGGTAGTATTATCCCTGCACAGTAATCAGGTGCGGAGCGGGCAAGCGGAACAGATATACAATTTTATTTTTCACCTTGGTATACAAACTCAACTTTACCATCCAGCAAATATCGATATTCAAATAATTGCATCGTTCTTTCCCTGATTCTCTCTCGTATACTTGTGCCCAGGCTTACAGATCCTTGTGAACCAAGGTAACTATTATTAATAAATGCCTTCTCTACAAATTCTGTTTCTTTTAAGTGATACTGTAACCATTCTTTCTGTGATTCAATTAGTGCTTTTCTTGGTTCTTTATCTAACTTAGCAAGAAGCTTTTTATATGTTTGATTCAATTCTTTATCCCAAATCTCTGTATATTTGCTCTCCAACGCTCTCCATTCCAATGTCGAGAACTCTTTGGAATTTTGTAATTTATTAAATTCCACTTCATAATCCTGATCTATAGGATTTCGAAGCATTTCATCATAGAATTCTCCTTTCAAATCATAGTTTCCGATGCTCAAAGGTAAAACTTCATTATTGGAAGAATTGGAATGAACTTCAGTTGTTTTGTTCGATTCTGTTATGTCAGCTGTACTCACTTCATCACGAGAAAGTTCAGAATTCACTATTGATTTAGTTTCGCTATTCGACATATTCGATTGACTACTATTTTGACAAGATGAGCATACTATCGTAATAAAAAACAATAAAAGTATCTTAACCTTCATACATTATCTCCTTCATTATCATATGGTATGTTGTCCCTTTTTTTCTTTTCCAGATAATTGTTGTAAATTCATTACTGCTACATTGACTGATGTCTCAATATATCCTTCGATCTGCATAAAATGAAAGACATTCAGCGGTGCATTGATTACTTGCTTTTCATATTCCACATCCCCTAACACATGGGGAACCAATTCTAATACATCAATGGACTTTACCTCATCCAGATCAATAACTTTATTCGTTTTATTATTGATTTCTTCCCTCATTTGATTAGTAAAATCATAGTGTTCTAGCAGCTTTCCATTCAGTAATTGAAAATCACTCCATGATAATTTGTTTATCTGCATACATTAATTCCTTACTAAATAAAGTCCACTTGGTTTACTCTCATCATCTATTAATCCCACCACACGGAGTAAACCTTCATTCCGGCTTCCAATAATGGCGCTACTTTCGGCTCACCAAATTGATATCCTTCTTCTATATCACTTGGTTCCAGAACCCTTAATCGATCCATTAATTCATCTTGATGTAAAGTGGATAATAGATATATTCTTTCAGAGAATGGCCATCCGTTTTCTTCAACCTCATAGATTTCCACAAATACATCTTGGACTTCAATTAATTGTTTGGTACTCTTCAATGTCTCGTAGAATACATCAATACCCGGATGATTTAACAAATTACATCCAATGGATGATTCTTCCTCATTACCATCAAAAAATAACTCGAGAGAAACGATAGGAGCTGCTCCTGAATCACCCTCGAGTTCGAATTGATTATTGATTTCATGTAATAGTTTTTGCATAAATATGTCGTACCTCTTCCATTTTTATTTCTACTATACTTTCTGAACCCCTGAGTGGGAAATTAAATATACAGGTCCCAATATTTCCATTCTGCATTTCTAAAGACAACCTATTATACACGCTAGCAAATGAAGAACTCTTCTACCATTTCACCTACACTTTGTTAGTAACTGAATATACCCTCTCGTTTTCAAGAGTCATCCGAAGTGTAAATATAGTTTTAATCCAACGAAGCTCGAGAAGTAGCCATTACACGTAGAGCGTTCTCGAAATAACGATATACTTCATCTGCAATTCCCAGAAACTCTTCCACACTTACATTACTATCGAGGTAACAAGCATACAGATAATCAACTAAAGCAGGATCAATCTCACAATAATCTAATATGGCATTCTTCATCGTAACCATATCATCTTCCCATACACCTGTATCTTCCAAAACCAAACAGTATAAAGCACGAAGTAATCGCTTAGAGTAACCTTTTATATATCGGACTTGCATTGTGTGATCACTAGCAGTAGATAGTAAACGGTGTATATGAGCTACTTCTTCCTTGGTATCTGTATTTAAGTCCAAAATAAACTTTGGAGAAATCTGGATCGGTGGTACTTGTTCACCAACGTCTTGACCATATACGCAGATACAAATGACCTTCACCCAGAACCCCCACTCATTGGGCTTACTTAATACATCCTCCATCGAGCAGATGATTGTATCGATCTTAGTGAGTATTGGATATTCTTGCAAAAGTCTGTCTTTAATCTTTGATAGTCTTTCGTAATCAATCTCTTTGGGATCCTCACATACAATCGTAAAGTCTGCATCTGACTTAAATGGTGTAGCCGTTCCTTTGGGAATGGAACCGCACATATAGATGCTATGAATCTTGCCTTTGAATTCAGTAAGAAGGTTATCGATATACTTATCAACAAAATCCTTGTATTCGCTTTGTATTTCAATTTTATTTATGACTTTTTCTAATATCATATAAAATCCTCCTGAATTAAAATTTTGTTAGCAGAAGCGCTGATTTCTTCGTATTATCGCAAAAGTTCTGTAATCGCTCTTAATGGTTTGAAGGTATCGCCGTACGTATCACTGGTTAAGGCGACAACTATATTTTGGGAATGATCTACACAGATGTACTGCCCGCCCATACCCATAGCGAAATAAAAAGAAGGATCTAATGAATCATCGGCTACCCACCAATGGTGACCGTAATAACCGATACCATCATAGGTTAAATACTTTGGTTGAGTTGAAGTGGATATCCACTCCTCACTCAGTAATTGCCGTTTCCCACAGCGCCCTTTGTTTAAATAGAAGCTGCCGAATTTATGCATATCTTGTATAGACATATGTATCCCGAACCCACCAATATTAACTCCCTGGGGATCTGTATGCCATATGAAATCTTTGATCTTCAAACTGGAGAACAGAACCTTTATTGCGAAATCTTTTGCACTCATGCCTGACACCTGTTGAAGTATGGCTAATAACAGATGGCTACAGCCCGAATTATAGTTCATTCTTTCACCAGGTTCGGCGTTTAATGGGCGCTCTAATATATAATCAACCCAGTTAGGACTATGTATCATGGCGGGCCATCCATTCCATTCTCCCAGCTCTGGCCAATCAAATCCTGCACTCATACTCAATAAGTGTTCAATGGTAATGCTTTGTTTGCGGATGTCTTGATCCTGCTGAAGCGACGGGAAGTAATGAACAATCGGCGTATGAATATCCGAAATTAATCCCTGCTCTACCGCTATTCCAATCAAGCATGAAGTAATACTCTTGGTGCATGAGTTGATTTTGTGGAGCTTGTCTTTTGATTTATTATTTCTAGAATATTGAAGCACAATGTCTGTTCCGACACTTATCAAACAACTTTCAACTTTTTCTTTTTTCAAATAGCTAACAAATGATTTTATTTTCTCATCGTTTATTTGAATTTGATTTGGAAATTCAAACATTATTGATTAGCTCCTATTCGTTAATCCCAGCGTATCTGCTAAGATTCCTGTATTCATGGCTTGGTGTATGTCAGACGTCCGGATCTTAGTGCAACGTAAACATTATTTTCTTCATCTTTATTTCCATACCTTGTCTAACTTATTTGAATAGTACTGTATCGCTTTTTTGTAAGATTGAATTCCTGTGTCACTGCTCGTTTCAGAAAGCAACTTTAATAATATTTCCATCGCCTGGTCATATTCTTTCAAGTTATATTTAGCCATTGCTAAAAAGACACGATATTCGTTATCTTCTGGGTATTCATGTATTGCCTTTTCAAAAATTACTTTGGATTGTTCATACATTCCTAATACTCGATAAGTACTCCCAAGCCCTAGTAATGCTCCTTTTCTATCTTCATCTTGAAGCCCCAATTCCAATGCTTTCTGGTAATAAGGTATCGCTTCTCTTTCTAATTCCAGCAGATCATGTACCCAAGCGCATTGGTACCAGACATCTGGATTAGACGGATAAAGCTTTAATAAATCAAGTAACAGAGTTTTAGATTCCAATAGTTTTCCCGATTCTCTAAACTCAATAGCCTTTTTTAATTCATTCATTTTCCTCATCCTTTTATCATTCATAATAATTCCAGCTAATGCTTCCGCATTCACGACATCCTTTCTTCTTAGATAGCTCTAATCTTACGGAAAAACGATGCATACGATCAGAAAATCACTTTCCTGAAATACTCCATCTTGCTGTCTATAAATCCATCGTCAAAGTCCGCTCCACCGATCAGCTCTGCTTCAGTAAAACATAAGCCAAAGAGCCACAACTGTCGGAGTACAACGAATATAGAGACCGCTTCTACATCATTTCTACTTAAATCTCTTACTTGCCTGTATCCGTTTAGAAATGCTTGCCACAGTCTTTCTACTTCATCCTTATCATGACCACTGTGAATTTCTCTTGCCAATCTAAACTCTGCTATATCATAAGCTCTCCACCCATAACCACAAATATCGAAATCATAATGTGTTAATTGCCCATCGTCTGTAAAGGCTGCATTTGTGTTGCCATGCAAGTCTCCATGACAAATCCCCCAATCCAAACCTTCTTCGATCTTGTTCGCCAACTGTTCCTTTAATTCTGAGATCCGTTTATGAATAAAATAGTAATCCTCCAGACGATGCCCCATATGTAATTTGATGATATCAAGCGGTCTATCTATTAGATATTCCAAATCCAGATTCTCTCTCGCATGCTCACTTCTAAAATGCTCAGTCACTTTATGAATGTGAGCAACGGACTGTCCAAATAAATAGCTATCTTCTACGGTATGAATCGGCTTTTCATGACCTTCTGCAAAACTAAACATGACCCCATGTTTTACACCTTCAGTGACCCAAAATTCGTTTATGAAGTTGCCATCTTTTCGAGCGATTGGTATGGAGGCGTTTACATCATTCTCATTGAGATAATTCAATACATCCAGTTCAAAAGCAATCTCCGATCGATTTCTTCGATCCGCCCGATACACTCTAAAGACATATTTTCCTGAACCCGTTTCTACAATATAGGTATCGTTCATGCCTCTAAGGAAGTATTTTAAATGGACAGTTTCTTGAAAGTTATAATGGTCTTTGATATGCGCTAGTAAAGCTTGCCTGGACAAGAGCGAGTAGGTAACAGGAAATAAGCTCAAATCTACACCATCCTCTTCACTTCTAATTTAGCTACAACTATACCATATGTTGGTAAGAAGTTGTTTTTATTTACTTTTAAACGATTCAGTATAAGCAATTAACTTGTATTATGACTTGCCCGTTAGTAACTAAATTCCAGGCATTGGATAATCAGTGGACTTTTATAGTGTGAGCTGATTTCCTATGATGTTCCTGTATTCACGCGCGACGAATGTCTGCAGCGTGGATATTAAGTAAAATGATGCTAGGTTCATTCTTGAAATACTAAAAGACCTTGATATATCTTAAATAGTCTCCTTCTTCTCTGAAATGGCTTATCCGGTTTGTATCTAAGCCATTACAAATAGAAAAGTAGCCTTTGGAAGTTATAAAGCCTATTCCGTTTAAAATCCAGTTTGAAGTTGTTTGACCGATCTCTTCTGTGACGGACTGACTAGCTATTAAGGTTGACTCAAATTTATACTCAATAATCTCCATACTAATAATCGTAGCTCGATTAAATTTGAGAACTTCTTCCGGTCTTTTACGCCACTCATATTCAAACTTTCCAAACTCCTCAAAATCATATTTCTCAATCTCTTGATGAATATTGATTAAATTTATAGATAAAGCTAATTCCTCTAGCTTGTAGTTGCATACTTCCAAATTGAAAGCAGTGAATTCCAGAATAATTGGAGCATCGTCATTCCATTCTTCATTGATCTTGTCCCACATCGCATATATATTTATGATGTGCTGCTCTTTTAATCTTAGTAATTGAGAAGAAAAGCTCTGTATGATTTCAGAACTCGATTTATAAAAGTTTGGCTCATAGTTGTTGATTCCAAATTTCATTTCTTCTCTCCTCACTCATAGATATCCAAAATTCTTGAAACGTTTGATCCTATAAATTTTCTGTACTGATCCAATTTCTGATTTCTTTTATATTCATTTCTGCTAACGCTCTTTTCTTGTATAAGATTTAGCGCACTTTAGATAATTACTTATATTTACGACCCGACGTATGTTGGGGATATGACGAATACCGGATCAGGCTACATACATTAGCGTGAATACTACACTATCAGATGCTGACATTTTCTTGAGAGTCTTTCCAGTCTTATAGCCCAATTAAAGTAATGACATCATTGTCTTCAAGTTGGCTCTCAATCCATTCGATTAGATCTTCAATAAATCTCATTAGTTTTAAAACATCTATCTTTTCATACTCTTCCAATTTCCATTCTAAAACTGATTCTTGCCAAAAAAATGTTGAAATATAAGCTTTCAATCTGATTCGATCTTTACGATCAATTATATCTCTTAAGTTTAGTAATTCTTTTATAATCGAATGCCATTGACTTTTTCCAATTTCGAACCTTTCAAAAGCTCTATAGGATTCAAATCCCTTTTGAATTGCTGGAGTTATAAAACTGAAAGACTCATCATCTATATAAATAGATTCTTCATTACCATAACCCTTAAATAGTACACCTGGAAAAAGCTCAAAATAATTTCGTTGCTTTAATTCGTGCAATCTCATTAGTTCTATATGATATCTCTCCTTATCACTTAATTTTTTTTGACATCTCTGTTTCCATATTCACTTCAAAAACTTCTATTTCATCTTTTAATTGGGGCGTTGTAGTTAATGTATAAATATCTCCTTTATCTGTTGGAGCAAGTTTAATTAATCTGACGCTTGGAGAAAGGTGTTCCACCGCTCCAATTCCTTCAAAGTTTAGATCTATGGTAATACTTTTTTCGTCGTTGTTAGTTAAGTTACGAACAGCGATATGTGCATGTGGACTGTCGGTTAGCCTTCCAACTAAATAAAAAGAGTATTCGTACTTTCCATCAATCGTAACTTGCCTCATTTGCTCTAAATATTGCTGATTTTTTTCATCGATTTCTTGCATTAATTTTTCATACTGTGGCTCCCGAAGAAGTGTTGCAGAAAAAACAAATGAAACTATAACCAAAAACAAAACTAGCATGATCTGAGAAATTATTCCAACTGGCATCTTATTTTTAATCAAAAGCACTATGGATACAATAAAAAAAGCTAGAAGTGGAAACCAGATGAAATAAAGAATGAAAGGGCCTGCAGGTCCAATCATATTTCTATCATCAATTACCAAAGACATAAACCACATCAACGCCAACCCTGCAATCACAACCGCTATAATCCATATTACCTTTACTATTTTTTGCATTTCTTAGTTCCCCTTTAATAAATTCATTGTATTGGTTGTGATTAGTTATTAAAAAATCTCTTTCTGACTTTAAAACTTGAAGTTCCGTTCAGCCATGATGATTCCTTGTCTCAAACGAATCATCTTCACTTTTTAGATTTACATTTACAGCTCATTTTCCAATTTTTTAATTAGATAGATCATTAGATCATAATCTAGAATCACTTGATCTCTCAGATTTACTTCAATGTGCTTATAGAACCGGGTGCTTCGCCACTTAATTTCGCAAAGATGTCCTCCTGTTTCCGCTTCTCTGCTCACCACTTCTGACAGAACCAAGGTTACACAATTTATATTTTGATTGGATATTGTGAGATGTAACAATCTTATTCAAAGCTTCTATATGAGGTCATTTATTATTCTTTCTGCATTTGATCTCACATACTCAAACTCACTATTTAGTGCTAACTTTAGGTAGTGTTCAAGTTTTTTCGATTTTATTTGGTATAACACTTCCAGAGCGGCAATTCTTTGATATTCCAAGTTCGTATTCCATGCAATTATGGCTTTTTCTTCAGCATACTGAGATTTAATATATCCAAGAGCTAACATTGCTCTTCTTCGGACATACTCATCCCGATCATCAGCAAATTTAAGAATGACTTCTTCAGCTTCTGAATAGTGCTCAGATATTTTTATAAGATAATGCGCTAACTGCCATCTCACATCCAGGTCGGAATGAAATAAACCCTCCTGTGCTAAAAACAGAAAACTTTTTGGACTTTCACATAAATTATTAATTAGAATTTCACATTCATGATCTTTTGCAATTATATAGAGTAAGTTATGAATTGTTTTTTGAGACCAATATGAGGGTCCTGTCGTTTCTATTAATTCTGAAAATATAGTATGTATTGTTGTCCAATTATCGTATTCCGTTTCCCATTCATATTCATGTTTTTGGGACTTTGACCATTCCCAAAAATCATTGACTAGTTCATCTAGTTTTGTATAAATGTCTTTAGAAGAATCACGAATAATTCTATGTAGTTCCTTCATCTTGACACACCTCGTAGAATAGATTTCCGGGAACTTCGCCTAATACTCTTGTATTCACTAACTAAGCGCATGTCGATTTTATGGCGAACATCAGCTTAAGGCCCATGTCTGCAGCGTGGACATTATGCTAAGCGTTGTTTCCAACTTCCTGAATTGACTTCATTAGTTCTATACCACTTTAGCTTCTAATTTTTATTTTTCTTCGTGGCATACCAATTTAAAATATCTTTATGTGTTTGATCAATCTTTTGGTTATATCTTTCTCTGTATTCTTCTTTAATATCATTGGGATCATACCCATACCAGTCCTCACAATTAATCAAAAGATCTCGAATTTCATCCAGCGATTCTTTACAAAGAAGTTCTAATAGGGCTGTAGTTAAATCGTCATGTTCATTATCCGGAGCACCATTTTTCACTAAACTTATAGGATCAAATCGGTTAACGATTTCTCTTAGTTCTAAAAATATCTTTGAATCTTTAGAGACGTTCATCTCATTTTTTTCTTTAGCCTTGTCCTCGAATTCCATTTATTCCCTCCATAATGAATTATTGAATACACTTTAACATTTAGCAGACTTACAACTTATGAAATGATTTCCTTATTTTCGAAGTTCAATTCCTAACCCTTGTTTCTTTAGTCTTTACGATTTCAATAGATATTTATTGTCTCTTGTCTTCTTATTAATCTCTTTTAGTAAATCATTTTTATAAATTGAAGTACTATATGGAATTTCTATATGGTTATCATCTGGATAGATATTCTACACGTAAATTATAAAATTATCTAAATTCATTTCCTTTAGGATGTAATAATTCCCTTCAAATTCTCCATTACGAATGTGCACGGAAGTAATAGAATCAAAGATATCTCCATACAGTTCCTGGGATGAAATCTCGTCTTCCCAAAAACGGTTGATTGCTTCATGGCTATTAATCAAGCTCTTTCATTACTTTTATAATTTCTATATTTTAGAAATTCTACTAATATTCATTTATTCATGACGCATCATTTGCTGGATGTCTGACGAATGTCGGACTCAGAGCGTATGCCCGCAGCATGACTACTCTGTTAGATGATATATGACTTTTCAATGAATAACCTTCATAATCTTCTTTGGTATATGATTATTCTCATCTGGATATCCTAAAGAAGCATTTATTAGCCTGCATCCTTTATTAAAGTAATCTTCTCTTCGATGAACATGCCCAAAACACCAGATTTTTTGATTTAAATTAGATAATAAATCGCTGCCATTGAAATAATAAAAGCTATTGCTAATATCATTAATATGATCCAATGGAACTTTAGACCAATCGGGCGAAATATGAGTGATGATCACATCTGAACGATCAAGCACCTTCTTAAGTTTTGTTAATTCTTCTGTATACATAGCTTCAACTAATCGAGGTAAGCCTTCGATTAAGACTGAATCATTAGAAATTAATTTCCAACTTTCATATACTTTATTAGCGTCTATATTTAACTGATTAATTCCATATTGAAAGTCGTACCACATTCCAGTCCCACCAAAAGAAACTCCACTAATTTCAACAGTATCCCCATCCAGAAACAATACTCCTGGTATTTGCTCGGCAATTATTTTCATTTCTTGGAATCTGCGCTTTGAGTTATATCTGTATTTATTTTTTATTGAATTACTAACTAAGTAGTAGTCATGATTCCCTGCAACTAGAAGAATATGCCTATAATATTCTTTAAGCTTTTCAAGAAAAATAAAATTCTGTTTGTTATAGTGCCCTAGATCACCGGCGATCACTAATACTTCCGAAGGCTCTTTAGGAAGAATTGAATTCACAAACTTCTCTACGATTTGATTATGTTTTGTGTGATTACTGGAATATTTCACCCAAAAATCTAAATGAATATCAGATATGAGATCAAACTGTATTATGGTCTTCACTCCGCTCTTATTATACTTTACCTAAAGTTCCTATATTCACACTCTAACGCATATCGGGTATCCGGCGTATACCCGTAGCGTGAATATTGTGTTAGGCAATACGTAACTACATTACTTTCAAAGTCTTTTTAACATATGTATATCATTGGGTTCTAAATCAAATAATTCTTGATCTATTTCGTCTGTTAATTCACTTCCACAGTTTTGGTAGAAATTCACAGCTGACTCTGTCTCTGTTGAGGAAATATACAAGAATTTAGCACCTCTGTTTTTGGCTTCTTTGCTTAACTCATTCATTAATTGTTTGCCTATTCCTTTCCTTCTAAAACTTCTTGTTACGTACATGAGATCTATTTGCAGCCGGTCTTTATTTTTCCCTCTTAATTTGTGACCTAAAACACCAAAACCGATAAGGCAGTCGTTCTCAAATGCTCCATAAGCTATCCCACCTGCTGTTATTTCAATTCTGAACCTTTCTAACAATTGATCTAACTCCCTAGTATCCCATGTTGGACATTCATGATCGGTGCTAACTTCCTTCAGTCCTGCATCACTGTTTTCATAGATCAAATTAATTTTTTCTGATCGATCAATTTCTTTGATTTTCTCTGCCTCTTCGAGCTTTATTTCTCTAATAATCATCTATATCCAGCTCCTCATCTAATTATCTCTGGTAAGTTTCGCCTAAACTATTTTCAGCTCATATCGTTGGAAAAAGCAAGAGGCTCGATCCCCCACAATGTGAATATCATGTTATCGGATGGATTGGGATACATGAATACATTTGTAGATAGTGCCATCGACTTCTTCAGTTATTCTCACATTAAGATTTGTATTACGAATCTTGCTCTTCGAAGTAAATAATTCTGTTTCCAAATGGATCAATCAAACAACATTCTTCACTTTTCCAAGGTGTACTTTCTAATCCAGGCTTCGAATAATTGTGTTGTTTTCCTATTAGATTTTTATGAATTGCTTCAATTCCGATCACCTTAATTCTAAGGGCAGCTCCTGGACTACAATCTCCATAATGTTCACTTAAATGTATCTTAATATCATGCTTAGATAGTTGCATATATAAAGGTGATTTAGGATCAACTCGATGTTCCCAATCTAGTTTAAATTCTAAATAATCTAAATAGAACTCTTTTGCTTTATTTACATCAAAAATCCGTAAAACTGGAACAATTTCTTTAAGCATCATTGAACTCCACCTCCCAAATATGATTTCCACTGAATTTAGACGATTTCATCTGACGTTTACATATTCATGAACCGAGTTATGTGGAGTATCCGGCAAATGCCAAACAAAGAATGAATGCCTATAGTGTGCATATTATGTCATCTGATAAATACGTCTTCTCCGATTCTTCTTGCTCCTTATGCTTATGTATTTAAATAGGCCTTCCAATCTTTTTTCTTTAAACGAATAAAGCTTTCAAATTCTATCTTCGCAATGCCTCTTAATTGGTTATAAATCTCCTTATCAAATCGATCATTATTTACTAAGATCATGGCTAGAGATTCCCCACAACTTGCTTTAAGCATATCATCTGTCGAATCATGATTGGAAATTATTAGTAAAGCTTTTACTACATTTTTATGACTGTACTCACTAAGATCCATAGCTGCATCATCTCGTTCAGCATCTGCAGCCTCTTCATCTAGTAATATTTTAACAAGCTTTTCTCACTGTTCCATAGTATTCCCTCCGCATTCATGTCTCAGTTTGATCAGGTTACTGGCAAGTTTTACGTATATTTCAAATAATATTTCTGTATTTACTAGTCAATGTATACCAGGCTAGGATGGATGTTTGCAGCATGAATATTATGTTATCTGATGTCCTCTGCTTCTTGTATGGCTAAGTATTTTTTTGCTTCATCAATTATTCGTTTCTTTAGTTCATCTTCATTCGACTTCTCGCCTTCGTTATCATAAATAATTGCGTCTATAGCATTACTGAGTTCAAGCCATACAATCAAATCATCAGGGAAATGTAACTCAATGACTTCTATAAATATGTCGCTCGCAATTTTGAAAGGATCGCTCTTTTGATTCACAATCTCCTGACACATTAGAATAATATGTGCTTCCAGAGTCTCTTCAACACTAGGTCTTTTCAATTCCATTTCCTCAAGTGATTTATAAAAAAAATCTTCAAATATAAATAGACTATCGGCTTTATTCATTGACGAAAGTTTAAATAAGGATTCTGATTCCACATCATTCTCTAGTAACGAAAAGCTCCAATTTAAATAGTCGCTTCCTGAAGCTATACTCTTATATATTTTGTAGAACAATAGATTCGTTTTAAATTTAATTAAGTCCATAGTGAATTCTCCTAATACAATTTGAGAATTTTAGATAAAGTTTCCCGTATTTACGATCCGACTTATGTTAAATGTCTCGCGAGTGCCAGACCAAGGGCATATGCCCCTAGCGTAAAGATGAGGTTAGATGATGGGAACGTCTTCTCCGATTTTTCTAGAAGAGAACCTCTAATTGTTTGTATTCCTTTATTGGGTTGTTATCAATCAATATATTGGGGTCCTTATCTTCTGTAAATAGGGCATTCATTATATGTAATTCGTAGTACCACTGCCCTTTACTCTGTGAAGTGTGTCTTCCATTATAAATAATCCTGCCATATTCGTTAGCCTTCAATCCAAAGATTTTCTCAACTTAAAGGGTTATAAAACTTATCGAGCCTTATTGGTTTGCCACAGTAGTTTGAATATTTAAAGGTAAAAAGGTATTCTGATTCTGTTCTTTCAATCTCTATATCCCCTATTCTGCACTCTTTTTGGTCAGGATCTATAATAGAACTTTTATCATCAATAACCTCAAATCCTTTTTTATCTTGTAAAATAAGAAGCTCATGGTAAGGAAAACCATAAGCAGCATCGTAACTAAATAAGGTATCGGGAATTCTAAATGCTTTTTCGTAATGGTTTCGCACTGTTGAAAAGGGATCTCCTCGCACTTCTTTATCCCATCTTAATGGTATGTTTTGAAGAATCAATCTTTCATTTTTCTTTTTAGGTTTGTATTTAATGTATTTATCCATATCTTGCGTCCCTTTCATGTAACGTTCCTGTATTCACGACTCGACGTATGGCGGTTGTCTGGCGAATGCCAGACCCAGGACGAATGTCCACAGCGTGAATATATTGTTATGTGATGTCGGTATCTTCCTGAAATACTTGGAGATCGTTCTTCTTATAAACTTTAGTATTGTGGTATTTAATAAATTCATTTGATATTTTATGCCCATTTACAATCTTAAGAGTATTTATATTTAAATTTATTGCTCCGTAGTCGCACTGAACATGATGGTTAGGACAAAGTACCAAAATGTTTTCTGCTATATCAGGTCCATTATGTGGTTTTCCTAATGGTTTAATATGATGAGCTTCAGAATAAAAATTTTGATTGCTCAGTTTTATACTCTCGCCACAAATCTGACATTCATTATTATGCAATTGCTTCAAGCGTCTTGCTAAATAGGTATCTCTTAATATTCTATATACTGTTGTTTCTTCTCGAACTGTATCTATTGGTTCCAAAATATCAATTGCATATATTGTTTCTTGCTTTAACTTTCTCAATCCCCATATACCACTTCCTAACCCTTCGACAGAATAGAATAAGTCATCATCTTGATTCCCTGAAAAGACTTTTGAATCTGATGATTTTTTTTCTATTGTTCTTCTAATTATGGCTTTCCAACTTTTCGGCATAGGTGTTTCTCTTATTTTTTGAACTTCTTTATACAATACTTGATATGGCGCTAAACCATTTAAATTATGAAAAGCTTGAATGATATCTTCTAACCATGTTGCCATATGTATATCTCCATTCATTAAATAAATTTTATTGGTTTTACCGATTTCACATAACGTTCCTGTATTCACGATCCGACGACTGTCGGGTGTCCGGCGCATGCCGGACCCAGGACGAATGTCCGCAGCGTGAATATTATGTTATGCGAGGTTCTTTATTTTAAATTGTATTTATACTATAGGCTTTATCCATATCCATCCTTCCTTTTGAATAGAAGATATGTTATTAATCGGCCTAATAGTTCTATCATCAAGAAAATCTTTTCCGCCTAAGCAGCACAGGCATGCATCAAAAAAGTGTTCTTCTTTAATCATTCTTTTATACATACCATTAAATTTCATCCCTCTCTTTCTGAGTTCTTTGATAATATCTAGTCTCCTTCTTTGGTTTTTTTGTTCTGTACCTTTGTAGCTGTCATATTGTTTAGTTTTATTCGGTACTATTGATTCTGATAGCAGCCAAGTTACTGGATAAACCTCAATATAGCCTATTTCAAATTCTTCTTTTGGATCCCACAATAACTTCATTTTAGGATATTTCATTTGGAGTTCATTAATTATTCCTAATGTTTTATGAGTTGTTCTTGCAATTCTATTTGTAGTTATCTCTAATGGCTTCTTTCCTAATAAGGAATGACAAAATAAGTCGGTACTTCTATTAAAAAAGTTTAGAGGAGCACTTCGCAGATACTGTCCAGCCAAATGATTAACTAAAGAACTCGAAAAATCAATAGGCCATCCTAATGGTGTATCCCAACACAATAAAAAATTTTCTTTAGAATGGTCTTTTAAAATTGAGTTAATGGTATCCATCGTTGTGGAAGCTGCTTTATAAGCAATAAACTTTTTATTATTATAATCGTATACACAAATACCAGTGTTTTTGTGCTCAGTAGCACAGTCAATACCGATAATAATCATTGAATTCAATCCTTCCTTTTTACTGTTTGAGGTTTTAAGAATTTCGCATAACGTTCCTGTATTCACGACTCAACGTATGTCGAGTGTCCGGCGAATGCCGGACCAAGGGCGTATGCCCGCAGCGTGAATATTAGGTTAGATGATGTCGCCCCTTTATCGACTTACTTACAAGATAATTCATTTCAAAAGCCTTAGTTCCTACTTCGCTTCAATGATCTCTTAATTTGATAAAAAAGATTCTGGATTTTCGTGATCTCAAACCCAAAATCTCTATATAAATTCCTTACAGCACTTAAAGAATCATTTGTCCATAAAATAAGTTTCTTATAGTTTTTATCTTTACTAAATTGTATCACTTCTTTTATTAAATGCTTCCCTTGTCCCTTTCCTCTTTGATCCACTTCTATCAGAAACCATTTCAATTGAGCCATTTCGTCACAGATTCTAACAATACCTATTGATCCTTTAAGTAATCCATTGATATCTATAACCCATATGTTTTCTCTTTCTTCATCTTTATTCTTTCTGAAAGAACCGATTGAATCTGTTATAAATTCTTTAAAAGATCCATAAAAGCTATACTCTTCTTAGTATATTTGATAATGGGCTTCTATAGTGTGTTCAAGATCTTGTTCTCGATATGACCTTATCAATAGACCACGCCCCTTTTCTTGTGAAGTCTTATGATTTTGGAGATTTCATCTAACATTCCTGTATTCACGACTCAGCGTATGCTGAGTGTCCGGCTAATGCTGGACCAAGAATGTATGTACGTAGCGTGAATATTATGTTATAGGATTTCGGTGCTCTAAAGGTTTATAATCAAGTCAATTGATCCTTTTTATGCTTTTTCTAATCTCTTCATCAGTAATCAATTTATTAATACTTCCGTCTTGATTTCTTATTAATAATTTATGCTTTCCATCAGAATTAACTTCAATAGTTTCATCAGTCTTTGAAAATGGAATACAGTATGATAATCCCAATAATTCAATTAAATGACCAGAAATTTCAATAAATTTTCCTTTTAAGTAAAAAGAACCCTGTGCCATATCCCCAAAACCTTTTTGTATATTAGTGGATGATAATTCACTTAACGAAGTGATAACATTTCTATTCTCATCATAAAAATTTTCTATAAGAACTTGAGTTTTACCCTCTACTAATTTTCCTTCTTTTATCAATTGGTCAATCTTGTCTTTTCCGTTCTCTGAAAAAATTGGTGTGTAAACAATCTCATCATCTTTGGGAGTAAAGATACTTATAGTTATAAGAATCTTCATTATTCTTCCTTCTTCATCTAACTCTGTTGACGGCCTTAAATTGTACAATTGTATATCCTTCCCAAACATCTTCGGACTTGCTTCTGCATATTCCATGGCTGGTTTTGTATAGTCCGTTGCAGAAAAGAATGCTCCACCTGTTACTTCATTTAGATCAACTAAAGCTCCGCTTAACTTTTGAATATCTGCTCTCCTACTTTTGCTCCTTTCACAGTATAATCCTTTGCCTCACCCATTCTTTTTTTGGATTCATCTTCTAGCATCACATCTATTTGATATAATGTGTCGCTAAACTCTCCTTTAAGTTTTTCATCATGCGTCACCTTGCTATCTTTGTATAGTAATTTCATAACAGCGGCTGAAATTTTCTCATATGCTTCTCCACTTTTTTTAGGTTTGAATCCAAAAAGCTCTTCAAATAAAATATCAATTTTTGAAGTCATTTTCTTTCCTCCAATAATTATTTAATACTCTTTTATACCTTTTAATTGATAGTTCTTGCCAATTTCCTATAACGTTCCTGTATTCACGACCCAGCGTATACTGGGCGTCCAGCGAACGGCCGGACCCAGGGCGTATGCCCGCAGCATGAATATTATGTTATCGGATGTCAAGGCTACCCTCAAATAAACTATGAGGATATTTTTCTACTGTAAGATTCAGAGTATTATTCAAAAAAATCAAGGGAGCGATGCTAAATCCATTAATCTTCGGATCTGCTCATCATTTTGACTTCTAAGAACCATCTGTGAGACTCTTAAAATAAATTGCTTTAGGCTCTTAAATGCTTCATCACTATATTTATCATCGCCCTGTTGTATTCTGTTTAACACAGCCATATTCCAAGCTAAATATTTTCCGGGAATTAAAATATCAGAAATGTCTTCCCAACCTGCATCAGTATACCCCATGAGACGATATTTGCTCTTTAAATCTTGGTCGCATTTCCCCTTACAGCACCAGAGAAAAGCAACATAAACTTCAGTTTTAAGGTCTTTCTTGAAAACGATTATCCCGTCCCCTTGAGGTAACAAATCCTTATCACAATTTTGACAATGTAAAGGCTCATACTCCGAGAAAATATTAGCTGGCTTTGGATGATCTTCTTCCCATTTCGAAAATGAAATTGGAAAATATCTTTTAGCAATAGTTCTCCCCTTCGGATTTTCAAGAATCATTTTTTCAATAATTTCGCGATCAAATACTTTCACATCGAAATGTCGTTTCAGACCTTCTAAACTTCTATTCAGCGAAGAACTAATTATTGTTGAATAAAAACCTATGAATCCCTGCGCACCGAAAGATTCAACTCTTCCTTTAATATCTATTTCATCATTACTCTGAACCGCGCTTCCAGAGTGCGCTTTGTGTTTACAACTCACAAGCCAACTAATTTCAGTATCACCAATAATTCCTTCTCTCTTCTCGTTTATTATTAAATCTCTACCACCATCTTGACCTCTATCAGGTCCATCTTTAATTTCAAAACCCAACATCATGAAAAAATCTCGAGCAAACATTTCAAAAGTATCTTGTAATCCATTAGTAAGATTGGCTTGGGCAATCTCCTTGAAATCTAAAATTGGCATAATTTCATCCTCCGTATTATTAAATAGCCTTGATTTCCGATAACGTTCTTGTATTCACGACTCAACGTATGCTGAGTGTCTAGCGAATACCGAGCCAACGACGAATGTCCAAAGCGTGAATATGTTGTTATAAGATATTACTGCCCTTTTGACGATTTACTAAAAGTTTTTCCATTTCATTTTATTATTTTTGCTAAGAGGAATATTCCATCCAAGCAATTGAATAAAATATTTTTCTTCGATTATGATTTTTTCCACTTCAATTTTTGTTTTCTCAGAAACTTCTTCGATATAATGCAAAGATCCATCTTTAAATCCCCATCGCATTTTTAACGCTCTAAACAATCCCTTATTCATTTCAGTGGGAACATCTGATTGAAAAAATCTAACGATGTCGCTCGTAACGCTATTTATTATTTCAATAAATTCATTATCACTGTTATAAAAAGCTTCTTGGAAATCTTCTATATCAGGTGTTTTATGATTATTATTAGTAAACTCATGATAAAAGTCCATAGAATCAAGCAACAGTTCAAGTATAGAAAGATCAATAGGTTTCATCATATGCTCAGAGGAATTTCTTACTAGGTACTCATCCTCAAAATTATTACTTTTCTTTTTGTTGCAGTTTGAACAAAGCAATCTAATGTTGTTTTCTTCTGAACTTCCCCCTTTTGAGAAAGGGATAATATGGTCAAATTCAATATCTTCATCTCTTACTGATTGGCCGCACACTCTGCATATTTGATTGTCTCGCTTCATTACTCTGAATTGTACTGGCCGCTGAATATTTCGACTTATATTTCTTAACTCTTTTGTCTCGGTAAGTGGTTCAGATACATAAAAAACTGGACAATCATGGCCAAAAATCCTGCAACTATGATCATCGCGTTCTTTTTTTAAAGGAAAGTCTTCAACAAGAAGTCCATATGGACAATATTTTAGTTCCCAACATGGTTTGCACACTGCCTTTATTCTTTTATCCCAATTGATTTCAATTGCCCACTTTTGAATCTCTCTCATTAATTTCAGCTCCTAGAGTGGTATGATCATTTGTAGCAATTTCTTATAACGTATTATTTACGAACTTCTGTAATCACTCATATATTGTTATATTCAAGAATTTCATAAATCCCCAACCTATCGCAGTATTCCCGAACCTACCAACACTTCCCTTTAAAAACGTTCCATCCGATCAAGCGGACTTTGAATATTCCCGATATCACACTTGCTCACATGCGTGTAAGGTTCTGTTGTTCGTACACTCTGGTGTCCGAGCAACTCCTGAATATAGCGAAGATCCATTCCATTTTCTAGCAGATGGGTCGCAAAGGAGTGTCTTAACGAATTTATACTCACCTGCTTGCGAATTCCCCCTTGAATAAGCGCTCTTTCGAATACTTTCTGTGCGGATCGTTCGGTGAGATGACGTCCTGTTCGCTGTCCTGGGAATAGCCAGACGATAGGTTTTTCTAGTTCTATGTATTGCTTTAAGACCAAGGCCGTTACTTCGGATAATAGTGTCTGGCGATCTTTTCTACCTTTCCCCTGATGAACATCCGCTCATTGTTGAGCACTGTACCGTTCCAGTGGTACTGCGATTCGTTGATTATTTAAATAAGTCAGGTAAATATCTATTGTTTCCTCCTCATATTATCATCTATTCCAATATTTTGGAATTACTTTTTCCAAAAAAAGGACTTCTAGATGATATACATCTGAAATCCTGACTCTTTAAGCACCTAATATTATATTTTTAACTATACTATATTACCTATCTATTGGTTCTAAAGACCAGTGAATATTCTAGTTTTAATCATGCCCAATATATTTATAATCATTCCTCTAACAGAAGCGAACCGTTAAATTTTATTTTGTATTATTCATAATATCTTGAAGTTCATTAAGCTTCTGCCTAAGTTCTTCTGCAACTTCTACTATGTGATTCCGAGAAAATACAAATTCTTTGGAGGTTGAAATCAGCTGATCTTCAAAAGGAGATTGTTCAGTTATCCAAGTAATACTATGCGTATCATGAATAACTTCGACATAATAACCACCACAGCCAAATATGCCACAGGTACATGTGAATAGAGGATATTTTCCAGGACGGAGCAAAGAATCAAAAAATTCGTCTATCACCAGAATTTCGTCCTCTGCCAGTTTATTACCGTTAATGTAAAGGAATAGCTTCCAATCGATAACAGACACCATACGGCCTTTGACTTTGCTTATATTTTTGTATACTTTTTTGACATCGACTTTTATTTCTACAGATAACGTGTCGTATTGAAAGTTATCATTTCTTTTTGAGAAGCCCGGCATACTTCACCTCATCTCTGTATCATCCAGCTATACTTTTAAAAGGATTCATTTTTCAGATCCCAGGGGCTTCTTTCCAACTGGCTTTGTCAGCAATATACAAATGGTCATCCGTTTGCATATGCATAAATTGTTCTTTATCCAAATCTTTGTACATTGTATGTAACGATTTGGGAATGATCGCTGCATCAAATACATACAAGCTCTCATAGTGCTTCTTTACGATAGCTTCCCATGGTAAACCATACGTCACTTCATTTGTGAAATAAACGCCGGTTTGAGTGAATTCTTCTGCCAAAGCACACATCATCTGCCCCAACAGCGATCTGTACGTTTCTTTTATTTCACCTGTTACATGATCCATTTCAATCTCTTCTGTCCATAACAGGATAGCAATCTTCATCCAGTTCGTGGTAAGTTCCGGTATAACTGCCGGAGTCCAGCCCATAATATATGGACGTACATGTATAGTATGCTCTTGATATACGTACTCCTGGGTAGCTGTGCTGCTACCTTTGTACATAAAGTCCTTATCTGCAACTTCCTCTTCCAAAAGGTCCAGGAAGTATGCAGGATCGATATTGAGCTTGATGAGCACGGATACAAAGGAGCGGAATATATCTTTGTAACTCTTTTTATCACAGGGTATGTAAGTTTGAATATGAGAGTATTCCGGCATTTGTACCTTCCTTCCCGATGAAGTAGCGCTATTCATTCACTGAATGTTGTTTTATAGGATGACTTTCTATGGCTTTGAATTTTTTTTACATAATCGGGATTGTAGTAAGCAACAAACACAGATTCAGGAGTCCCCTCAGACAATATAACTCTAACCAGTTTGTCTTCAAGCTCCCAGCTATATCCCTCGAACTCTTTGTCTTTAGTATATGTACCAGGACCATATTTATTCTTGTACTGCTCATAGACCAGATTCAGATTTTCCAGCCGCTTCTGATGATCAATTTTCGAAGTGTATTTAAAATCAATAATTTTGGTAAAAGCTTGCAAACCGTTATTCTTGTCATCAAATGAATAATAGATTTCTGCTTTTTCTCCTATATCGGTAGGAGTATTGTATTTTAATTCGTTTTTTGTTTTCTCGATCACATCCATATTTACGGTCTGCTCGACTTTTTCTCTGGACGTTCCCCAAGCCAAAGCGTCCGGTTCTATAACAGTTTGGGTTGAACAGCTGCATAGTAATATAATCCCCAACAAGCATATCGCTAACTTTGACAAGCCAATCACCTTCTTTGTTTATGATTTATGGATTACATCTGTCGCATTACAATCTATCAGCTGATAATTTCAACCTGCGAGGGTCACTACTTCTTTTACAGAAAAACACCAGACAATAATTCTTGCTACTATGTCTGGTGTAATAACGGTATCATCCTCCCATACAGGAGTCAGTATTCTTTTATAACATCCATTCTCCATCACAATTCCTTCAAACTGTTTACCTTGAATGACAATAAAGGGGGAACTATCCAGCTGGCAGGATTGACCCACATTATATGCAGCTATGAATTGCTTGTCTTCGGAGATTTATCCTCATCGTCATTCATCAGCTTATGATGCTCGTTGCAGTTCCCAGTAATCAGCTCAAGTTTTTGATAAAAGCCACTATTCGATTGGCTTCCTCGAATCCCAGCTTCTTGTGTAACTTCTGACTACCGTAGTTATCGAGCTCAGTGTCCGAAGCAATCTGGCTGCAGCCCATTGATCTGGACCACTCTTCACCTGCTGCCAGCAGTCTGGTGGATATTCCTCTGTGACGAAAGGCTGGATCAACGTAAATGCCTTCGATATAGCCGACTGGACTGGAGTCGGAGCCTTCTACATAGTCATGCCGGAGGGACATATGAATAAAGCCAATACTCAATTCCTCTGCATTTGCCAGATATACAATATCCGTCGAAGAATCCAGTATTTCCGCAAAGTCTGCACGAAGTTCTGACTCTATATTGTCCGGCCACAGCTGCATAGCGAGATTTGTTACTTGATGGAGATGGGATTGCTCTGCTTTTACAATAATCAATAGAAGTCATCCTTTCTGACTAATTGAGCTCTATTTGATATTGATCGGTTACAATGCAAACCTGCTTACAATCATCTCTGCTGCGGATTCTGCGTCAAGATCGGTGTTGTTGATTCTCAGGTAATTTGTCTTCTGTATCTCATCAGGCAATGAATTCAATCGATATTGCTCATGGGTCTCGATTAGATCCTTTTCCGACCACTGGATATCGCGCTTAGTAGGTTTATGCTGAAGCCGGTTTTCCGTCTTATTACGCTGGATTCTCTGCTCCATGTCTGCTTCGAGCTCGACGTAATAGCCCGTCCCGCCTCTACTTTCAAATAATGCAGCTACCTGTTCTATGTAATCCCAATCACTCTGCAGATCGAATGCCCATACATAAGTGAAAATCAGACCTTTCAGATCGCTCCGAGAAACTTCTTCGAAAATCTCGCGCCGGATCAGGTTCACGAGCCGTTTGCCAGCAGGAGTTCCGTAATCGAAAAAATGGGATACCAGATCAATAGACATATGATTATGGAACAGCTTCATATTCGTCTTGGCAGCCAGATGCTGTCCTATGGTCATTTTGCCTACTGCCTGTGGGCCGAACAGGATGACAAGTTTCATGAGAACATTCCTTCTTTCTGAGTAAGCGAGTAATTATTTCAGTATTCTTCGTTCTCTTCCCCCTGGACTTTTGCTTGCAGTCTGGATGCAATATGCTTCATTTTCTCAATCACATCATCTTCGGGACCTTTCACGACGATATTACCTTCCTGATAATCGAACAGCACTTCTTCTTCTTCGCTTACCCACATTGCCATTCCTTCACTGGCGTAGCTCATCATGCTGCCATTCGGCAAGCTAACAGCAATCTCTTCCATCATCTCAAATTCCGGATCGCTCTCAACATAGTCCTTCCATTCCTGTAGACTGATAGGAGTACCCTCATTCTCATACCAATTGGCTGCTCTTGTAATATATACATTGTATCCCATTATTTTATTTCTCCTTATCGATCATTTTATTTGTTTGGCATATTAAGCTTGGCATAGTATGCCAAGATCTGTTTGGTTGCACCTATTGATGGGAAGAACACAATCAGTTCTTTATCCGTTTGTTCATTAATAATCTCCATCACTGTTCCTGGTCCATACTTGGGATGCAGCAGCTCCGAGCCTATAATGAGTGATTCGATGTATTCATTGGTTGCTGGCAGCTCTGGACTGACATACATGGATTTGCTCCGTTCAAGCTCGGCTAGCATTTGGGGGTCAATAGGATAATCTCCTTCATATACTTCACCTTCATCTCCCTGAACACGGGCTCCGATCTGCTCGGCAATAGCAATTAATATTCCCATCACTTCATTATTGGCTCCTTCCAGAGTAAGACGTCCTTTTTTATAGGTGATAGGCAATAGATCGATCCAGGACTTCACCTGTTCAAGGTCAGCTTCCGTAATGGGATGTTGCTCACTATGCCACCAATTCAAGGCTTTTGTAACATGGACATTATAGGACATTATTTAGCTCCTTTTATAATTAAATGGGCTTGCACTTTGTATTCTTGAATGATTTTAGAGAAGTTCTTCATATTCTTTGGATTCGAGAACTCGATCATATCTAACAAAAAACATTTCAGGAATGCTGATAATCGATTTGAACTCTTCTGCCAGATTCATATTCTTTTCTATACCATTTTCAATATAATCGATATTCAGAATACGGTTCAGCTGGTTTATTTGCTCGTCGTTGCATCCAAACAATCGAAATGCTTCTGTATTGCACTCATCAAATACCCGTTTAAATTCTTTTTCAAAAATATTGCTTTCTTTTAATTCTGTATACAAATCTTCCAGCTTTCCACTGAATAATAAATCACTCGAACTGGATTCCGGATATCGCTTTTTGGCTATCTTATATACCAGTTCATCCTCATATTCAAAAGAAAAGTGCAGCCTCGCTATTTCCTTGCCCTGATCAAACACCTGGTACCCCCACCAGTGATCTTCAGCGTTATAAAAATAAAGTACAGGTACTCTATTCGAGACACGATATATATATGCCGGAGCCTTGTGATTATGATCGGCTATATGACCGTCATCCTTGGTTAGCCAGGTGATCCACTTATCATTCAAACGATAAATAGCCGTTCCTGATGGCAGTTGATCTTTAACCATTTCTTTGTGTGCAGCGAGTATTATATTCCCAGCAGTAAATTCACTCATTTCCAGCACCTCTTATCTTTTGGATTTGAAAAATGGGTTAGCCGATCTGTTGAATAAAGTCAGGAAAATAACAACCAGATATACCACTCTCGGGATGATGGAATCCGCATACAGCAGCAAAGAAAGAATGCACCAGATTACAATAATCATCCTGCCCGCATGCATTCCTCTAAAAGCCAGAATTCCTCCTATGAATAGCAGTGCACCGCCCGCATAGGCCAGCATTACAGCTACCAGTTCAGGGGTATCTGCGAAAATAATTCCTTTGATCGGTACATCGCGGCTGATCATCATAGAGGTCAGGATTAGATTGAGGAAACCGATAGCCATAATTAGTACAGACATAATAGCGACCGATACAGGTCGTTTGATCATATGTATTCACTCCTGTGTATTAGTTAATATAGGGATGCGCTTCTCTACAGAAGCAGCCATCTACCATTCAATATGTTGTATAATCATCTCGGCTGCGGTTTCGGCGTCGATATATGTATTGTTGATCCGCAGGTAATGAGGCGTACTCAGCTCTCCAGGCTGTGAATTCAGCCAATACTGCTCATGAGAGCTCACCAGATCCTGTTCCAACCATACCAGATCGATCGACATATGATTATGAAACAGCTTCATATCCGTCTTGGCAGCCAGATGCTGTCCAACAGTCATTTTGCCAACTGCTTGTGGTTCGGCCAGACAGGATCATTAATTTCATTCCATCCTCCTCCTTGTTGTATTTGTCCTTCCATAATACCGTGCTACATTCATAATGAATCTTCCTGTATTTCTATGCATAATTGAAGTTATTCTGCTCTGGGATCGGCTGTGCTGACCTGCTGTCTGGCTTGAAGTGATTATACCTTATATTTTTCATTGCAAACGAAAAATTTCATGGTAAACTAATATCTAATTACCAACCTGCTTCACCACTGTGAAGCGGGTTGGTGTATGATTAACGATAACCGGAGGGGAATTATGGCGACATTGCTGCACAAATGGAATAAAGTAAGTCTGGTCCAACGAATACTTATCGGAATTGTAGTCGGGATTATCCTGGCTTTGGCTTTTCCCCATGCTGCAGGAATTGGTATCTTTGGTTCCTTATTTGTATCTGCACTGAAGGCAGTAGCGCCTATTCTGGTATTCCTTCTCGTCATGTCTGCCCTCTCGCAGCACAAAAAGGGGCGGCCTACCAATATGAAATCCATTATTGTGCTATATGCATTAAGTACTTTTCTGGCTGGTCTGATCGCGGTAATCGCAAGCTTTCTCTTCCCTGTAAAATTATCCTTGATCCAAAGTGCTGAAGGTCTTACGCCGCCTGGAGGCATTGTAGAAGTGCTCAAAGGTCTACTGCTCAATGTAGTCGACAATCCGGTAAATGCACTGATGAATGCCAACTATATCGGTATTCTCGCCTGGGCAATCATGCTTGGTCTTGCTCTCAAAAATGCCAAAGATACTACCAAAAATCTGCTCTCCAATTTCTCGGATGCTGTGTCCCTGATCGTCAAATGGGTCATTAATCTGGCACCACTGGGGATTATGGGGCTCGTATATGAATCCATTACAGCGAATGGTCTGGCTTCATTGCTTGATTATGGCAAACTGCTGCTCGTACTTATTGGCTGCATGCTGTTTATGGCGCTGGTAGTGAACCCGCTGATTGTATACATGACCATTCGCCGTAATCCCTATCCACTCGTATTCAGCTGCCTGAGAGAAAGTGGACTCACCGCCTTTTTCACACGCAGTTCAGCAGCTAATATTCCGGTCAATATGAAGCTGTGTGAGAAGCTGGGACTTGACCGTGACAGTTATTCCGTCTCCATTCCGCTGGGAGCCACGATTAATATGGCTGGTGCTGCGGTGACCATTTCCGTGTTAACCCTGGCAGCTGTCCATACACTGGGTATTCAAGTAGATATCGGTACAGCTTTTATACTTAGTCTGTTATCTGCTGTTGCCGCTGCGGGAGCGTCCGGCGTAGCTGGCGGTTCCCTGCTGCTGATTCCGCTGGCATGCAGCCTGTTCGGGATTCCGAATGAAATTGCCATTCAAGTCGTAGGCGCAGGATTTATCATTGGTGTACTGCAGGATTCCTGTGAGACGGCACTGAATTCTTCTTCGGATGTACTGTTCACAGCAACAGCAGAGTATGCCAAGAACCGCAAAGAATTGGGAAATGCCTGATATTTATGTGATTAGTAGTCGATTATGAAGATCTATTTGTAATCTTATATTATTGTAGCTAGAAGCAGACTGCGAACAGATTCCGCAGTCTGCTTCTTTTATGTATACAACCGTTCCAGACAGCCTTGTTGGTCTATGTCTTCTTTATTCACGCACGGTTTCGTTGAACATGTTCTCAGGAACTTTTTCTATACTTTACTCTCCTCTTCCATAATCCATTTAAAACTTGATTATTATTCATCTTGTCCATCCTTTCTGGGTGTTTAAAGCAGCTGCTCTATGACATTATAAACGAATTAACAGCACAATTAATAAATAATAAGATGTAGGCGATATTCTCTTCATAACAGCAAAAGCGAGCATACGGAAGGACTCTTTCGAACGAATCTTCTGATTCCGTCTCTTCTATCCTCAAGCTGCAATATGGTTACTCAGCTCTTCAGATGCCGATTGGGCACCCGGCAGCTTTGCCGTATAATGGTAAATGTTACGTCGGATGTGACTTCCATATCGGGATCATACTACATACTATGATTGCCATCTGACAGCATAAACCGGAGAGGATGAATATACTTGAATTATACCGAAGCACTGGAACGCAAAAGTGAAATGTTGAAGAAGAATGTGGAGAACTGGATTTTGAAAGAGAACCGCAGTGGCCTATCCCAGCAGGAAGCTTTTATTTACCGGAATATGATCAAGGAACTTCATCAGAACAAACACGAGCTGCATACCGTACGCGAAGAAGAATGGCATAGCGAAACCTCGGAATCGTCACATTCCGAACCCGCTACCCTATCGGCTGCCAAACCATATAGCATGTCCTAAGGATAAATTGACTCCAACCGTCACAACTTTGTTGATTCAAAGTTGTGACGGTTTTTTGACGTATGGGATAAAGGCTATGAGTTAGGGAATGAGCGGTTATGTGGTGCCAATTTATCTACTTGCTGCTTGTTCATATTTATGAAATGATCGCAGATATCCGATATAGAGTGATAGTAAAAGTAATTGTAGTCTTTCCTATCGTTTGATATGATTAGCTCTGCTCTAAATCAGATTTGATCTATTACATAACGTCTATGTATCTGTAGTACTGCTACCCTATTTATTTTATAACAATAAGGATGTGTATCATGACACTGTTCAAAAATCTAATTTTACCGGCTGCTCTAATTGTTGTTCTTGCTGGCTGTGGAAATATGCAGGATGCGCCCACAGAGCAGGCGGAGACTTCTTCTTCCTCGTCCACATGGAATACCGACACCACCGGAAATACAGCAAACGGCGCAACAGATGATTATGCCGAGAATGAAGATGATCTGCACAACACCGAGAATGCTGGCAGCAATAATTTTAATGATAATAGCAGTACTCCTCCCGTCCAGGAGAGCTCTCAGGATTCGAATAGTATCTCTACTAGCGTGAAGACAACAACCTCTGTAGAGACCAGTGTTTCTGCAGGTAGTAGTACTTCGGTAGAGACCAGCACATCTGTTGAGATGAATCATTCTCCCAGCCCATCGCAGCCAACTACCTCTGCATCCGGATTATCTACGCAAGCAAGTGATAACCTTTTGCAATATTTAGAAGAATGTACTCAAATGCTGCATTATATCGGTCAGGAAATGAAACAAGCAGCTGACTTCTCCACGATGCAGGAACCAACAATTGAGAAAGTAGTGGCACAAATAGCCTCTCACCGCAAAAATATAGATAGTCGCCTACAAAGACTTGAATCCCTGACAATCCCTCAAATTGACAATCCGAGTGTACGTGAAAAAGTAGTTTCTATTCGGAATCACACGCTGGATATGGGAAATACAGCGAGCGATATGATGCAGTTAATGAGCAAATATATGCAAACCGACGATGAGGGTTATTATGAAAAGTATCAGAAAATGAGTGACCAAGTAAATGCCAGTTATCTAGCAATTATTGAACAGGCAACACAATTGGCAATCGAGGTAGAATAAAATGAATATAAAAGCCTACAGACCTGATTCTGCAGGCTTTTTCTATACTTCTAAATTAGATCACATATCTTCCACTGTACACAATGTATTGTTAGCCCGTTTATGCTGCGCTCTCTACTGCCTTTCCCTGTTTTCTTATAGGCAGGTATCATTTCAGTAATAGGATTGTCACTTTTTCCATATTAAATACTCTACCTTTTTGTTCTAAAATAAACAGGGTCTGCTAATCGGCAGACAGATGTCGTTCATGGATAAGCTGGATTAGCTTATCCTGCTTACAGCAACATCTCTGCTTACCTATTCGGCAATTCAATACATAAAGGTGGAATCAATATGCTTCAAACATTCTTTACTCGTACGACTTCCTGTCTGGTGACAGCCGGCCTGCTCGGCAGCATGTGGCTTACTCCCTCTAATGCTGTCCATGCTTCTGCTCTTCCTGCATCTTCTGTATCTGCTACTGATAAAGATAGCATTGCTGAATCCTCTATTACAGGAACGAATGCAGCATCATTACCAGCAAGCTCCTCTCCAAAATCGCTTACAGCTATGAATGCACTGCACAAATCATGGACATCGTCCAATCTGAGAACGCCCTCTGTACTGATACGACATGCGTCCAATTCCTTTGTCAGCACTATTCATGCGGTTCCTGCCAAGAAGCTGGTCTATGCCTATGTTACGCAGCTGGTCGATAACACTCCTAAGGCCAGAATATCGTATGATTGGAGATTGGACAGTCTGAAGGCATTGGACGAGAATACCGGCAAAGTGAAATGGACGTATAATTTCCACAAATCCGGTGGCCCTTTTACTATCTATGGCGAGACTGCTTTTGCAGCTAATGGTACTACATATGCCTTTCAGAATTTTACGGACGGCACCTACAAATTATATTCTATCAACAGTTCCGGTAAATTAAACTGGACTCGCTCGCTTCCACATCAGAATGGGCTGGATATCGTGCAGCTATCTGTGATGAAAGACAACTCTATTCTGGCTGCTGTACAGTACAGCTATGATAATAAAGGGATATATCATACAGAATTGCTACATTTCCAGGCCAGCGGCAAACTGATCCATCGCAGTCAAATCGCCGGTCGGTTAATCCGTATCCAAAATGAGCATATCCTCATGGATCTCTCGCCCATGGTTAGACGCGGTGGCATCTGGGATACAGCCTATGGTTCCAAGCTGGCAGTATACAACCAGAACGGTCAGCAGCAGTACACCTGCCAAATGCCCAAAGCTACTATTTTATATGACGATATGGACGAACAGCAAACTATACTGTCTGACGGTTCCATAATTATTCGCGAAGCTGGCTCTACACAAGATAAATGGTACGGATTCTCGCTGAAGGGTAAGCTTCTATGGAAACGTCTTATTCCAATTGATGCGCAGATTGCAGCATCGAGTGCAGGTTATGCTGTATACCAACCTGCTTCCCATACGATCAGCCTGTATATCATGAACAGTCAGATAGCACAGCAAAGTGTGGTTGGCCCGCCGGAGGAAGGAATCTCCTTGATCCAAACGATCGATGGTAATCTGCTGCTCACTTTACAAAAAAGCGCCTACGTTTTGAATCCGCAGAATTTGCAAACTATTTTCGCCTCTTCCAGCGGTAATATTTTGCTGAATGCCGACATCAGAGCTTATGGTGACGGTGCAATCTATACAGCTGATGCTCGGGGAGGAGTCGTGAAATGGAGTATGCATCCATAAGCCGGATGGTACTTTTATTGATTAACATATTTGTGTACTAATTAAAATATGTTTGGTGCATTCCTGCATTTATCTGAAATACGAAAAAGCCTGCAGATTAAAGTCTGCAGGCTTTTCTCATATTATCATTAATGCGAGCATCATTATGACGAATGCCGGTATTACGAACATCATTATTGCGAGTTATTGCAAATGTCGTTATCAATATGATGAGCCGATACTTAATTGGATCATAACCACTTCATAACAATAGCTATCACTTCACCCACATGATTCATTGCCAAAGCTGTATCATAATCCGTGTATTTCTTATTTCGTCAGTACGCCAACCACCTGATCTACCAATGCTTTGGAAGATACAGGCCCACCGAATGTCCAGGTGGTTCCGGACAATGGATACGTACGTTTTTCTTTGACAAAGTTCAGTCCGTTCCAGACGGAATTGCCTTTCATTGCCGCTCCGAATACATCGTCATCCGGCTGGGTGATGTAGATAAAGTTGCTGTCCTGTACTTTGGACAATGCTTCGATACCTACGGTCGAGAAACCGTAATTTTCGACTTTATCCGATTTCCAGTCGTTGATCATGCCGATCTTCGCCAGGGTACCTGCTACAACCGAGTTGTCTAGGAACATGCGCAACATTGCTGCATTCTGGGAAGTGAAGGCTTGAGTAATCACATAGTGCATATCCGCTTTGTCGGCAGCAGCCAGTTTTTCTTTGGCATCGGCATAGTGCTGATCCAGATCGGCCAGTACTTTTTTCGCCTGATCCTGTTTGCCTACTGCAGTGGCAATACTGTTGAACACTTCAACCATCTTGTCATAGTCATAACCATTTCCGGTATTCAGATTATACTCGATCGTTGGTGCAATCGTATTAAGCTGATCATAAATCTTATTATTGCTGTCAAAGTTGGAAATGATCAGGTCCGGCTTCAGTGCCGCAATCGCTTCCAGATTCGGCTCATTACGCAGACCTACATCGGCTACACTGCTATCCAGAGCAGCTTCCGGACTTACATAGATCTTGTACTGCTCATTGTCAGCACTACCTACTGGCTGTACACCCAGAGCTACCAGATCTTCGGTAAATGTCCATTCCAGTACAACGACACGCTGTGCCGGTTTATCCAGCGTTGTCTCGCCATGACTATGCTTGATCGTTATCGGTCCGGCAGCTTCTGTTGATCCGCCAGCGGCTGGTGCAGTTTCTCCTTCAGCCTTTGTATTTCCAGCTGTTCCACAGCCTGCAAGTGCAAGCATCAGAACGAGCATAAGTGCGATTCCGCTGAACCCCTTTTTCATGTTCGAATTCTCCTCTATTATGTATATATTTGCGGATAATGATAATCATTATCATCTATGGATTATGAAGCAGTACAGCCGGATTGTCAACGATAAGTCGAAATATCGGCTGTACTTTTTACGAAGCTGGATGTACAGCTAAAAGGGAGCTGGATTTTCTGCCTTTACACTGCTTCAGTATAACCAGATACTCGTTCGTCAGCAGACATTTATAAAGGATACTTGTCTACATGCCGCGAATCGATAAAATCATCAATCATCAGATCATAGTGACCCAAATATTCCTGTAGATCCTGCCAGTTGGCAATCTGTATATACTCGCCTACCCGGTCATATGAGGGCTCCAGTTCATCTTCAATATCGGCTCTATCAAACGAAGCCTGTCTGACCTGGAAACAGGCCTGTTCTATAGTAACGCTTGGTTGATAAGGTGAAAATGCGATCATTGCACCGGGTTCAGTACGTAGCGGATAAGCTGGAAGGCAGCCAGATTGCAACCGCACCTCCATCCATGTGATGGAAT
Source organism: Paenibacillus dauci (assembly GCF_000971985.1). Taxonomy (GTDB): domain Bacteria; phylum Bacillota; class Bacilli; order Paenibacillales; family Paenibacillaceae; genus Saccharibacillus; species Saccharibacillus dauci. The sequence goes on from NZ_LAQQ01000001.1 coordinate 1,353,741, forward strand.
TGGCATCGACAGGCGTTATTTCTTTTAGCAATATTTTTCCTTTGAGCAGCAGCTCCAGAGATTGAGTAATCATACTTTCTCCTCCATATGAGTGGACATGATGTCCGCTCTACTCCTGATCCTTACGCGAATAATGTTTGGCTGCAAGGCTCGATTCGCGGACAATCAGCCTTGGTTCAAATTCTACGCGTTCATATTCGACAGGCTCCGGCGATTGAATACGTTTGAGCAACAGCTCAGCTGCCAACCTCCCCACTTCATTGCCCATGATCGATACCGAGCTGATCTGCGGTGTGGTAACTGTAGTCCATAGATTGTTATCGATGCCGACGATAGCCACATCCTCGGGCACCTGAACACCCAGTTCCTTGAACCGGTTCACAATACCGATTGCAACCATATCATTGACTGCGTAGATGGCATCAGGCATATGTTTGAGATTATAAAAGTAATCTGCTGCCTGGCGTCCTGTATCAAATGTAAAGTCTTCGCCAAAGTACACAAGCGAAGCATCTACGTGACGCAACGACTGTTCATACGCCAGATAACGCTCTTCGATCTTGTCCTTGGGTGCTCCTGCGTAAGCGATACGGGTACGACCGATCTGCAGCAGATGTTCCATAACGAGACGTCCTTCGGGGCGTGCCATACCGACAATATCCGCTTTGAGATCGGGACTGAGTTTTTTGCTGTAATTGATAACCGATATCGGGATAGCGGATTGATTGATCAGATTTTCCAATGTTTTCGGATAAGCCAGTGGCATAAGAACCAGACCGTCCACATGCAATTTTTTTACTTCACGCAGCGTCTCCAGCTCCAATCGTGCATTACCAAGCGTATTGATCTGCACAACACGATAGCCATGCTGCTTGGCAGCCTGCTCCACCGACCATGCGATATCCGGAATAATGGCATTGCGGATATCGGGTACAGCGAGTGCAATCTGCCGCGTCTGGCGGATTTTGAGACTCTGTGCAGATGTATTGGGGATAAAGCCCATCTCTTCGACGATTTCCAGAATACGCGCTTTGGTCTTCGCACTGATGCCTTCGCTATCATTAAGAGCACGCGATACAGTAGCAATACCAACGCCCGCTTGCCGGGCTACATCTTCGATCGTTACCTTTTTTCTGTTGGCCATGCCAGTTTCTACCCCTCTTATCGGAATCATTTCCATTCATCCGTGAAATTTTTCATTACTTTCTTACATTATAACATAGCGGTTTGCAAACAAGCCTGTCTGATTAAAGGAAGTCAATCCGGACTATACTGATTACATTACGGAAATGAACTATTTTAAATTTTATCTACTCATTAGCTGATATAAAAGCCTTAATCACATATTCAAAGATAATATGGATCTATATATTTTTTTGCCTTCTTGTGTAGGTTTACGTCAGTTCCTGCCGAAATCCATTTGACAATATGTCTATAGTGTGACATCATTAATACCGGAAACGTTTCCTAAAATAGTGTATACTTATCGGTAGCAACACATTTATAATCTTATGACCTCACAGGGAGATGACTTCGATGCAAGCATTACGTTGGCATGGTGTAAAAGACTTGAGAGTAGATACAATTGAAGAACCAACCGTACAGGAAGGCAAAGTAAAAATTAAAGTACAATGGTGCGGCATTTGCGGTAGTGATCTGCATGAATACGCAGCAGGTCCTATTTTCATTTCCAAAGATACCCCTCACCCATTGACTCACGAAAAAGCACCTGTTGTTATGGGACATGAATTTTCCGGACAGGTCGTCGAAGTGGGCGAAGGCGTAACCAAATTCAAAGAAGGCGACCGCGTTGTTGTGGAGCCGATTTTTGCATGCGGTAAATGTACAGCATGTCGTCAGGGCAAATATAATCTGTGCGAGAAAATGGGCTTCCTCGGTCTGGCCGGCGGTGGTGGCGGATTCTCCGAATACGTATCCGCAGATGAACATATGGTACACAAAATTCCAGATACTGTTTCCTTTGAACAGGGCGCACTAGTTGAACCCTCTGCAGTCGCATTGTATGCTGTTCGTCAGAGCCAGTTCAAAGTCGGTGATCGCGCTGTCGTATTCGGTGCAGGTCCGATCGGTCTGCTCGTGATCGAAGCACTGCGTGCATCCGGCGCAGCCGAGATCTATGCGGTTGAGCTGTCCGAAGAACGCCGCAAAACAGCAGAATCTCTCGGCGCAATCGGCCTGAACCCGGCTGATGTCGATGTAGTCAAAGAAATTCATCGCCTGACCGAAGGCGGCGCTGATGTTGCCTATGAAGTTACCGGTGTACCGGTCGTACTGACCCAGGCAATTGAATCAACCAAGCTGAGCGGACAGATCATGATCGTCAGCATTTTCGAAAAAGAAGCTCCAATCCATCCGAATCTGATCGTTATGCAGGAACGCAATATCGCCGGTATTATCGGCTATCGTGATGTGTTCCCTGCTGTAATCAGCCTGATGAATCAAGGCTATTTCTCTCCGGAGAAACTGGTTACCAAACGGATCGGCCTGAGCGAGATTGTTGAGCAAGGATTTGAAGCACTGATGAAAGAGAAAAATCAGGTGAAAATCCTCGTTTCTCCAAACAAATAAATTTTGAATACAGCCAATTCTATTACAACCTCTCTCATATGATAAAAATATAAAAAGACTGCCGAACCTACGTCGGCAGTCTTTTTATTTGAAGCAAAGTTATTTTTTGGCCAGCTTGATCATGACTTGGCTGTTGCGGGTAAAGCTAAACGGGTCACTAACTTCCATGGAATAATTGGACATTTTCTGACCTGTTGGCATATCAAATACAATATATCCATCTACCTGCACACCCGGATTGATGTTGTCCAGCAGCAATTTGTTTTGAGAATCCATGTACATTACGGCTGTAGCATCGGCATCATAGGATCTTCCATCCTTGGATACAAGCTTGAACATAGCCATAGTAACCATACGCGCTTCTTTGTCATTGTTAATCACAGAAATCGGGATTGCCCAAAATTCGCCATTGGCTTCCTGACGCAGGTATTGAGTACCTACACTGCTTTTGACTTCTGGTGTATGTACCAGTACGGCAAATCCACCTACACTAACGCCATCTCCAATATAAAATTGTTTCTTTTCCTGCTTGGGTGCTTTGCTACTTTCTTCTTTGGCAGAAGTTGTATTGGAACTACTTGTAGAACTACTGGTCGAACTAGGCTCATCGCTATTCATGCTTCCTGCTGCCAGTGTACCAAAAATGGCGCAGGCGATCAGTGTTGAAATTGTTTTTTTCATGTCTGTGTATATTCCCCTTTTGAATAGAAATAATATAAAGAATAATAGCTGCGATACTATAGGCGATCACATCATTGAGATCGAATGTACCTTGTATGATATGCGGAATCTGTAAAAGCTCGCTGAATATTCCGATACATGGTATTCCAAAAATAATGCTATACGTGACTACTTTACTGGATTCTCGCCAGATCTGATAAAGGGTGTAGGCAAATGCATAAGCCCATAATCCGTCCGGCAGCGAATATTTAACAAAAGATGGCAGAGATAGAGAAGCCATTTCTCTGAGCTGCATTACAAAAGACAATAGACCTGCAAAGCTTAACCATTGAAATACAAGAAGTGTCGTATGCCGGTAAAGAATATAAATGATACTACCGACCAGGATAGGCAAAATAATATGCAGCCCGATTTGCCGTGTATTAATCTTCTCACCTCCTTGATGTCATCCCATTGCATAATCAGGGATGAGTGTTATCCTTTGAATGTGCTATAGCTATGTAAAATGAATATATGCATAAACAATCTTCTATATACTTAAACGGATGATTCATCATAAATTGTTATAGATGATCAATAAATGTATCCTTTTCCAATCACCAGCTAATATTTTGTGGTGATAGTTTCTCGTCCAAAAGATGGCATATACAAAATGATATAATGAATAACAAATGATTTTACATATAAGCGGCTTACAGGAGGAATAGAATATGAACGCCAAGATTGAATTATTACTGGAAGAAACATGGGAGCAGTTGGAATCCCTCTCCAAGCGTGAGCAAAAGCGAATTAGCGAGTTCGGCCAACGCAGTACGCTTCAGGCAGGGATTCACGATTACATCCGCATCGGCTATCGCAAAGGTAAAAACAATTGGACCAGCGGCCAAATGTTTATCGAGATTGAAAGACCTTTTTCCTGGAGTGATTCAGCGTATCCATGGGACACGGAAGTTGATATCGAAGCGATCACCGACGAGATGCTGATTCAGGAATGGCTGCCGGCTTTGCGTAAGCGGCTGGAGCCGGTCTTTTATGAAGATCAGCTGGGATCACAGTATTATGATTACAAGCTGGAAGTCTCCTTATATATTGAACGTGCGCTCGTTGAGGATACGCTGCAGCATACCGAATATTGGACAAATGAATCCAAACGGGAAGCGCTACGTCTGGCAATGGAGACATTTATCCGGGATAAAGTAGAGAGTCCACCACCTCTATATCCCAAAGAGCTGGATCTCTTCTTTTTCAGTGAACTGCTGTTGAATAGTGATATCTGGGCGCGCCGTACCGACCGGATCATCGAATTGGCTACCCAGCTGGACCACAAACTAAAGCCGATTCCTAAGCTGCATGCCGAATGGGACCGCAATCTGATCTCTGCGCTCCGTACATGGGCCAATGAACAGTGGCTGCCTGTTTACTTTGATGCAACCGGCAGCTATGCCCAGCCATTCAGTCTGAAAGTGGATGCCGATTCCCGTTCGGTCGATCCACAGGAACTGGAACTGCTTCTTTATGCTGCACTGTGCATGGGAAGACAAAGTGCCGATGAACGGCAGCAGTATCTGGAATATGCTGCACAATTAGGCTCCGATAAAGCGACACGTTATCTCAAGGAAGGCAGCGGCCAAGTCGAGAGTTCCCGTAAAAATGCTTATATCCATGGTAAAGCCAATGATATTTTGCAGCTGATCGAGATCAAGCTGTTGAATGAAGATCCGGCAGCTTACCGGGAAGCCATCACCTACCTCTGTGATCTGCTGCGCCAGGGATTCCCGTGCGAATACAAACTCAAGCTTGGCAGCAAGACCAAACTGTTCCTGCCTGTAAAAGGACTGGCCAAATCGCCGTTGCACCGCCTATTTGCTACAGCTATGAGGTATCCCGAGCTGTATCCGCTTATCGCTGATTATGCACAGCTTGCGATGCAGGAATTTGCCTGGTATAACGATGTAGAACCCGGCGAGAAATCTGTTATGCCGGGAACATATGCGGTATTGGGGCTGGGTCTGCATAGCGATGAGTATTTCCCACTTCTGGTGGACTACATGAAACTGGTAGATACCGAGCATCAGATGGCACATAACAGCTATATCCAGACTTTTATCGAGACTCATGAAGTGGAACCACGGCTGGTGCCTGTTCTGGCTGCGATCCTGCTAGGTAGCGGTCAGTCTGCGCGTCCGGTCAAAGGTCTCGCCGACCGCTGGACTACACCCGAGCTGGTCCTTGCTTTGGATCATCAGCTCACCTCGCTGGAGGATTATCAGCAGGAACAGCTGCTATATCTGATCTTTGGCAGCGCAAGCAAGCAGAAGAAATTCCTGCAGCATGTCAGTCAGCTTAGAGAACAAAGCTAGTCTTTTATCATGGACAATCTATGGATCGGTTCGCTGATACAAATAGCTTGTCATGAATCTATTTCACAACCATTCATTCTTGATATGGAGAGGAGTTTTCCCCTTTGAAACGAATCTTGTTTGATGCACATTTGCATATTATTGATCCGCAATTTCCACTGATCGAAAATCAGGGATTTTTGCCTGAACCATTTACCTGCGAAGATTATCTGGATAAGGTCAAAGAAGTAGATATTAGAGGTGGAGCAGTCGTTTCCGGCTCCTTTCAGGGGTTTGATCAGTCTTATTTAATTCATTCCCTGCAGACACTGGGCAGTGACTTTGTAGGGGTGACGCAGCTTCCTTATGACACTCCAGATGAAGACATTCTGGAGCTGCATGGACATGGAGTACGGGCGATCCGGTTTAATGTGCAACGTGGCGGGTCGGAAACATTATCCCGTCTGGATTACTTTGCCAAAAGAGTACACGAACTGGCGGGTTGGCATGCGGAATTATATATCGACTCTTCCTCTTTGCCCGAGATTGCCTCAGTGATCGAGAATCTTCCGGCTGTAGTGGTAGATCATATGGGACTGTCCCGTGCAGGATTTCCTCATTTACTCCATCTGGTAGACAAAGGCATCCGTGTCAAAGCTACCGGCTTTGGGAGGGTGGAACTGAATGTGCCGGAGGCGATCCAGGCAATTTGTGCAGTGAGTCCGGATGCACTAATGTTCGGTACAGATCTGCCTTCTACAAGAGCCAGACGACCTTATCATCATGATGATATTGAACTCATCCATCATACGCTGGAGCAGGAACAATTCGACAAAGTAATGTACAAAAATGCGATCGACTGGTATGTAAATCGTCATGCTGCACAGGAATAGCTATTCATATAAAAAGGGAGTGAATTCTTATGGAATATAAGACAGCTACTTTGGAACATTTGCCAGCAATAGTACGTTTGCTGGCAGATGATGAACTGGGAGCTTCGAGAGAGCGTTTTGAAGATCCGCTACCGGAAGAATATCAGACTGCTTTTGCCAAAATCCAGCAACAGGCGGGCAACTCGATTATCGTTGCTGTTCATGATGAGGATGTTATCGGATGTCTCCAACTAACGATCATTCCCGGTCTATCCAGACTCGGGATGACACGCGGTCAAATCGAAGGCGTTCGTGTGGACAGCCGCTATCGCAGCCAGGGAATCGGAGAAGCATTACTGCGCCATGCTATTGAAACCGCTCGGGACATGGATTGCCAGCTGATTCAGCTGACAACCGACAAGAGCAGGAAGAGCGCACATCATTTTTATGAAAAGCTTGGCTTTGTCGCTAGTCATGAAGGGATGAAGCTTGCGATCGACAATTATATAAGTTAAGTACACGTATGGCACCCAACGAATCGTTCTCTACTGCTGTAATATACAATAAATAGGTGCAAACGATAGGTATGGGCCTGCAGAATTCTCCATTGTCAGCTTTTCTCCAAAGCCAGCTGCCAGGCTTCTGTGACAGGCACTACCTGTTTGCTGCTGGTTTCTCCTCCACCTTCGGCTGTCCAGAGCGGCGGATAGTAGGCAAATATCTGTCCCACTTCCAGTTGCTCGGTCTGCTGCTTCCAGTTCTGCCAGCGGAATGTCTCGTAAAACTGCTGTAAATTACCGGCTGCCAGCCAGTTGATCCATTCCGAATATGTCAGTTCAGTCGCTTCCCATTCCAGCGTATCCGGTGCAAAATAACAAATCTGTCCATCTGTCGTATCCAGCGCGAAAAACCCGCCTGCTGCATCATAAGCTACCAGAAGTTTGCCTGTCAGTGTCTTCACCGGCAACTGACTTTGCAGTCCATTCCATGAACGAAGATCGCCATATACCTCTGTACTGCCTGCACCCAGCAGTGTAATCCAGCCATGATCCAAGCAGATACCGCCTGCTTCATAGGCGATTGCGCCCAGATAGGAACGCGTACTTACCTGAAGACAACGCAGGGTCTCTTCTCCTTCGCTGCGGTCGGCAGGCCATATGGTATATGTATTCGTACCTTCGGCAAACAGCTGTACAATTTCTTCCCAGGCATGATTGTCCCGGTCAATTAATTCTTGTGCAGATAATACGGACATATCCATCTCTCCTTTGGGTTGAATTACTTTATAGTAGAGTATAACAGACCGGCCAAATAGTAATCTATTCGCCTCCAATACCTACGTTGTTCTGTACGCCGGATGGTATACTATAATGTTGTTACAGACACTTATCCACACCTATAAAGCCTATTGAAAGGACGTTGTCCAATGACGGATTTTAGTAAATTACATACCTCTATTCTTTCCTTTATTCAGCAGCAGGATCTGTACAATCAATCATACGGACTGTTTGACGATTCTTTTATTCGTGCCTATTCCGAGCCGATTCAACCAGAGATTGATGATCGTATTCCCCTGTCTCCCGAGCTTCATTACCTATACAGTCATTTTGAAATGGTCGATGAAAAAGCGGCTGGCTCAATAAAAAGTGCAGCAGTGCTGATTGGAGACGGTATTTTGCTGAAATTTGCAGCGCCGGAGTATCTGTACCGCCAGCAGCTCGGCTACCGCTGGATTGGAGTTTCAGATTCACCGGTGGAATCAGCAAATTGGCCATCCCACCATGTGGTAATTGCCAATTATAATGATGATCCGCTGATTGTGGATACCAGCAGAGCGGACTCTCCGGTATATGCCGCTTTTGAAGGCAATGATCCCGAGCCTATAGCCTCATCCCTGGCTGATTTTTTTGCGGCTCTGGTTATTATGATTGAAGCGGCTGCTGTCCTGCAGGGGGAGATTACAGATGAAGAGACAGACGAGATCAAGACCGAATATACGAAAATGATCGAACCGCAACTGCTCGACCTTCTGGGCGAACAGCAAATGAATGATCTGTTTATATATCTGGGCTTAAACTGGTAATAGACCGGACACCTAGGAGGGATAGGGATGATTTATGCAGCTTTGCTTCGCGGCATTAATGTTGGCGGCAATAACAAAATCAATATGAAACTGCTCAAATCCACTTTTGAACAAGCCGGGATGACTCGGGTGACGACCTATATTAACTCAGGAAATATTATTTTCGCCAGTGAACTGTCTTCGGCTGAACTATCTATCCAGCTAGAACAGGCGATTGCAGAAGATTTCCAGCTGGATATCCCGGTAATGGTACGTTCGCTGCTGCAGATGGAAGAGGTTATCACGGCTTTACCAGAGAACTGGACCAACGATGAGCAGATGAAAAGCGATGTATTTTTCCTGTGGGATGACATCAACGATAGCTCCATCCTGGAACAGATACCTCTCAAACCAGATCTGGGTACGCTGTTGTATATCCCCGGTGCATTGCTGATATCGGTCCCCCGGGAAAATGTCACGCGAAGCGGCATGAACAAACTGGCCTCTTCCAGGCTGTACCGGTACATGACAATACGCAATGTGAATACAACGCGTCAGATTTACCGGCTGATGTTGGCAGCTGGTGAGCAGGAAGCAACTTGATTGGAGCATCGTCCCAAGTATCCTTTATGATTGCTATAGCTACTCTGATGATTCCTTTATTAGTCCTTTTTTGAGGATACTTGTTCTAACTATTTGTATCACACAGATCAATAGAAGAATCGTACATTTATTTCAATTGGACGATGCGAATTCAAGAAATCATGGTAAAGAGTATAATAACTATTATTTATTCAGGAGGTTAGACACATGGCTGGAGAACAGATTGTATTAAATCAGGGACAAAACGCCAATATACCATCCGGCAGTATGCTAGACGTGGTTATACAATGTAGTGCTTCCCCTTCTTCACTGGATATCAGCTGCTTTATGGTCAATGAGGATGGCAAGGTTCCTTCCGACGAGTATTTTATTTTTTATAATCAGAATGTAGATCCTCACCAGTGTGTTCAACTGGTACAGGCAGATGGACAGCGCTCCCGGTTTCAACTGGATCTGAACAGACTCCAGCAGGCTCCTGTCAGCAAATGTGTATTTACGGCTACCCTTGAGGGTGCAGGTACCTTTGCAGAGGTGAGCAATTGTCAGGCTGTGCTACAAATAAATGGACAGCAAATTACATATACCCTATCCGAGGTGACCGCAGAAACGGCACTGATTTTAATCGAGATCTATAAGTATAAAGATACATTCAAAGTCCGGGCGATTGGTCGTGGCTTCTTCGGTGGACTGCAGCCACTAGCCGAGTCATTTGGCGTAGAGATCGAGAGCAGTGATGCTTCGGCTGATGAAGCAGAGAGCTCAAGCGCAACAAATTCCGCCACACAAACAACAGCTTCCACCCCTGCTGCTGTATCTGCATCTACAGATTCAACCGCTGCCGAACCTCCAGGTCCCAAACTAACGACATCGCTGACCAAGATCGATCTGCTCAAAAAGAAAGTCACCCTGTCTCTCCAAAAGAAAAACGTAGCACCAATCCAGGCACGGGTAGCTGTTGTATTCGATGCTTCCGGTTCCATGTACTCCCTTTACAAAAAAGGGATTGTACAGGAAGCTTTTGAACGTGTACTGGCGATTGCAGCTGCTTTTGATGATAATGGAGAATTGGATGTATGGTTTTTTGCTAAAGATTTTTTGCGTGCACGAAGCGTACGTGCAGAGGATTATGAGAATTATGTGGAACGTGCCTACAAGCTGGGTAGCAAAGGCGGAACCAATAACGAGCCGCCCGTGATGGAGGACGTGATCCGCAAATATACCAAAGAAGAACCCAATGTACGCATACCTACCTATATTATCTTTTTCAGCGATGGTGGTGTCAGCAGTAAGAGCAAAATTGCCAAGCTGATCATCGACAGCTCTCGCTACAATCTGTTCTGGCAGTTTGTTGGACTGGGCAATGCCAACTATGGCGTGCTGCGCGAACTGGATGAACTCAAAGGCCGTTTCGTAGATAATGCGAATTTCTTTGAACTGGACGATATCTCTAAAGTCAGTGACGAGGAACTATATGATCGGCTACTGAGTGAATTCCCAAGCTGGATCGAGGAAGCAAAGCGCAAAAGTATACTTGCCTGACGGAATAATACAATGAACATTATTAAATAATTGCATCATAAACAGGGCGCTGCCAGAAAAAGGTAGCGTCCCTTTTTTATAATTACAGTCCCTATACCCGTGCTCGCTACTGAACAGGAAACGTGTCCCACCAACTGGTTCTACCCTGCTCATATTCTTCCAGTGCATCTTTCTTGTTATGATATATCATTCGCTGACGAAGCTGCTGCATCTTTTTGGGTGTTTTCAGTTTGGCATAGACGCGCTGGAGCGATGGATTGCGCAGCAGCGGTTCGTAAGCCTCTACCTTCATCTCCCATGCTTCGCGGTGGGTGAATTCGATTAGAGCCGGAGCATACTCCAGTGTGCTAATATCCCGCAGTCCTTTCATATTTTCCAGCGCCACCTTGCGCAAGTAATGCAGACCGGACAAGGATGGCAGCGCATAAATATGAGGCAGTGCCTGGAGAAACAGATACTGCAGCCCTGTCAGTGAAGAAATTACAGAGATATCTTCCAGTCCCTTGATCTGCGACAGCTCCAGATACCGGATCGATTGATTGTTATCCAGCGCACTCAAATCCCGTATTCCGCCAAGGCGAATAATAAGCTGATCCAGGTTGGACAAGGGCTGCACAAACTGTAAATCAGAGACGGTAATTGATTGTAAAGTCAGCTGCTTTAATTGAGATAATTGACTGATCACCTCGATACCTTTGTGATGTCCCTCGATATGCAGATGATGCAGCTGCTGGAATCTCGCCAGCACTTGCAGGTCGGGTCTGCGGGACTGCGTACGCCCGATATGCAGATGCTCCAGTGCCAATGGAATCCGCTCCAGGATATCCAGATCAGTCAGTTGTGTCAGAGACAGCTGCAGCTGTACCAGCTTTGGCAGTGCAGCCACTGCGTCCAGATGTTGGAATTCTCCTTCACATTCCACTGACAGTCGGGTTAGCTGTGGCAGAATCTCCAGAACACCCAGATCACATACCGAGTCATAAAATCCGTATAGACGCAGCAGAATATCCTGTCTTACTGGGAACAGGTGCTCATTCAGCAGTTTCCAGGCTGCCGGTTCGAGCACTTCTGCACACTGGATGATACGAAGATCCGGGCTGGCAGCCAGCTGCTGTACTTCTTCCAGGGTCAATGTGTGCTCTATCTGCACCAGATGGTCATGAATCTTCTGATACATAATCGATGTCTGCCTCCTTTCCTGTTCCTCTATCCGAGAAGTTAAAATACAACCGAATTTACTGCTGCCTGGGCAGTCTGCACCAGTGCTGCATACAAACGGGCGGAGTATTGGTTGTATTCCTCATATCTTCCGTGAGCATGCGCAGAAGCAGGCGGATCGTCGTTCCACGAACCCATCGCGCCAAATACCCATGTTTTGTAGACTGCATTCAGCAGACGCACTGCTTCTTCGCTGTAGACATCCGGCAGTTTGAATACAAGACGTGGCATATCGGCTGTTCCATCGAGAATAGCAATCGCAGGGTCAAAAAAGTTCTTTTTCCAAAAGGATTGTTCAATCTCCTCCGCCAATCGGGCAATTTGTTCCAGCGCACTTCTGAACTGTATCCTGACTTCATCCAGTGGTAAAAAGACCCGCTCGGAAGGCTGACCCAGCTCTTGTTCCTGCTCGGTATACGTAATATTCCAGCGCACTTCCGAACGGAACTGCCCACTCTCCCACTGGGGAATCCAGATCCGGTTATGCAGTGCTCCGAGGGCAATAATACCTGCTCGGGCACCACCTCCGGCGAATCCGCTCGTCTGCCAATTGTCCTCGGGCTGGCTGTCGCTGACCATCATCAGACGCTGACAGCCTGCACTGCGCAGATAATACAGCCAGCTCGCCCAATTCCAGCTCTGTACGCCATCTGTAAAGGTAACGTGAATACTATTGGTATGCTCCAATTCCTTGCTGGAAGCATCTTCGCTATGAATCAGATAACCGTTACCCAGCGATGTAATCAGCAGCAGCTGATGGATCTCTCCATTCATGAATCCAGCCTCCATTTGCCAAAATAATATGCAACCGCTCCAGCTTCATACCGATCCTGTCCCTGCCATACCGCCATCGAACTAAAATCATTATCGCCGCCCCTGCCGATTCGCGGTGTATCCTGTGTCTTGAGAATTCCGGCATACCCGAGGATTTCCATAACTGCATCCCGCTCATACTTGCTGGACGGGAAAATATCTTTCCAGCGCTTCTCCAGTTTGCGTGCGCTATCTGCAGGATCACATTGATTCACCCGCTCCAGCATCTGCCGGAATAGCCATACATCTTCTTGTGTGGCAGCAGCAGGCTCTTCCCTGCTGAACAATTCCAGATCTAGCCAGCAGTACAGCAGCCAGTTCAATCGTACACCGCCCCATTTGATCCGTTCGAAATTAAGTACATTCAGATCTGTATTTACATAGCTGCGATCCGACATAAGCCTGTGAAAATTACAATCACCACAGCTGCTCGTATTGGCATGTACCGATTGGCGCTGTTCGTATGTATGCAGGGGCAGCTCCGCCGTAAGCGCCCAGCTGGACAGTGCACTGCGCAGATGTATCCGGCGGGTAGACAAACTATGCAAAAAGGCTTCACTCACCTGTTCCAACGTAATACGCTGATGAAGCTCATGCAGACGCTGTACCAGTTCATCATGCGTAATCGTCAGCGGGTCGAACATGACACCCTGACTGCGGGCATACTCAAAATCTTCTCCCTGCAGCACTGGCGGTCCAGACTTCCAGCCGCCGGTTTGCCAGAATGTTTTGGTGAGTATTTGTTTTGCTTTTTTATCCATAAGCTCCTCCGTTCATGATCCGTTTTATGTATGGTACTTATTTTACTACATTCGATCACTTGTACAAAAAAAGACCCTGATCCCTTTTGTCCATAGACTGCTGCTGTGTAGAACAGATGGCAGCGTTCAGGGAAAAGGGAAACAGGGATCATGCAGCAGCGCGAATTATTTCACTGTAATAATCACCCGCTGATAATGCTTGAGTGTATGAGCGCCATTATCCTGGACTTCAGCGATCATATGGATCGTATCACCGGATTTGGCATCTTTGGGAACCTGGAATTTAACGGTCGGGGTATTGCTGTTTTTCAGCCCTATCGTATTACGCTTCTCGCCTGTCGCAAGCGGACGGTGAATACCCAGTAGCAGTCCGTCCACCGCGTCTTTCTCTTCGGCAGCAGGCGTTACGCGGGAATCGGTATACGTATCCGCTTCATAATAACGCCACCAGCGATAACTCAGCTGGTCGCCATCCGGATCGCTGCCTATCGCATGCAGCGTAATATACTGACCCGGCTTGGCAGTCAGATTCAGTCCTTCTTTGACTTTGAGCGTGGGGTTGTGATTGGCATCTTTGTATTGTGAAGCAATTGCCCAATCTGCACGGGCTGCAAAGTCGTTCTGGATATCATCAAACCAGCGCGTTAATGAATACTCCGATTCATAGCGACCGGTATGTACATCATAATCGAGTACATTGTTGCGATACAGCTTGTCATTGACCTGACCGAAACGGCCGCCCCAACCTCCATAGCTTGGATCTTCCATACTGCGCAGTCCGTTATCGATCAAGTAAAAGAACGATGGTGAGTCACCTTCGGAAATAAAATCATACCGATCATACTGCGGATTGTTCTGCAAATAGGATTCACTACCGCGCTGTTCTTCAGCGAGCTCTCCATCGATCATTTTGCCGTCACCCATCAGTGCATACAGATTCAGCAGCGGACCATGATTGTTCTGGATATTCTCGTAGTTCCACGCACCGTGCAGCTTGCTGTTTACAGCTTCGGTGTGCATTTTCCAGGCATAAGCAAAGTGCCAGAAGTTCGATTGATCATTGATAATACGGATATCCGGCCAATTCTTGGCGATATATTCGTTGTAACTGTCGTCCTGGTCCAGAATAATGTACAGTACCAGCTTGTCGCTGACTTTCTGCTGAATAGCCGACCACTGATCCGTTCCTTTATATTGCTCTTCAATTGATTTCAGTGCTCTCGCTGTTGTATTGGTACCGCCCCATGTCTGCACGTACAGATCACGCGGGTCATTGTCCAGGAACAGCTTTTTCAGAAATTCGGAACCTTCGGTAACCTGATCCATCTCTCCCTTGTATGAGATATTGCCAATCTTGGTTACGCTGCGAATATAATCTGGCGTTGGATAACCATCGGCATGCTTGCTCAGGTTGGGATAGGCCTGTGCATAAGCATCGGTCATATCTGTCAGCCACTGGGTACCGGTCCAGCGATAAGGCTCAATTCCTTTCGCAGGATCACCCGCATAATGATAGACCGAGCTGGTCAATACAATCCCGGCCAGATCGACTTCATTGGCATACAGGAAAAAGCGCAGCATCGAGTTCATATCATCCACTTCACCATCATTGGTAATAACGGTTCGCGCTTTCTGCTGCTGGACAGATTGTCCGGCTGCCGCCAAAGCGTCCTTGCTCTTGGCAGGTGCAGCTGTCGCTTGTCCGCTTATTCCGCCTGCGAGCAGTATACATAGATTTACTGACAATACCATTTTGACCCATCTGCTTTTCCTCATTATGCTGACCCCTTTTCCATTTACATACTGTAGAATTGTCTGCCCCTCAGCTATAAACGCAAAAAAACCCGGATACCACTGTGCTCCATAGCATGGAACATAGTCGTACCCAGGTTTTGCCCGCATTCGCAGTAACAATCCTTTGGTCATTACCATAACACGATATTTTTCGATTGTAAACGCTTTATGTCACACAGGGCAGGAATAGAATTATTGTTATCGCATTAAAAAAAGGGGGGGTATCTACCCTGTTAACCAGCTTATGAATGCTGTTCTTTCGGGACAGCTGAATCGTGTAGATGATGGGTATATTGCCTCTTTCATTGCGAATCCAATCGTCGATGAACCTGAGCGATCCGGCATGAGTGTATGGATTCGATCACGTATCGGTGCGAACATCATCCCAGTCCTGATCCAGATAACCGGTCAGCCAGTTGAGCGCATAATGTCGTTCATGAACAACACCTGCATCCAGACCACCCGGCACAGGACGCTGATGTACACGACTGTCTATACATGCCCAATCATAACGATAGATCAAATCCGCTGCATCCAGAATCTCGGATGCTGGTCGCAATTGTGAACGGTCACGAAAAGCTGTAAAGCTGTCAAACTCATGCAGGATCGATACTGCCTTTTCTACGTCACAGATCTGTGTCGGTTCCTCTAGTGAATCGATATGTCCGAGTGCCCACAGCAATACCCATAAGGCTTCATAACGCCAGGAGAAGCGAACTACATCGTCCTGCCCTGGCTGTTCCTGATCAATAAATGCCTTTTCTTCCGGAGTGAACAAGCCCTCTGCATCATACTGCCGAACAATCCGGCTGATCAGTTTCCGGGTAGTTGTCACCGTCTCGCCCGCACCCACACATTCTCCTTTGACAGCGGTAATACAGACAGCGACGGCTCGCTTGGCTACCTCATCTCTCGTACGAATCCGTTCGGCCTGCTCATCTCCCAGCCGTGCAGGAAGTGTCGCATTGATCGGTATGTCCTGCTTTTCCAGATGGGTATTGGAGCGCTGTTTGCGACTTTCTCCGGTCGGTGTAATCTGAAATTCGTTATGCAAATGACTCGTATGCGCAGTAACCATATAATCTTCCACGCCGGAATTGCCTTCTGCATCAAGCAGCAGCTGTCCCTGACCATTCAACAGCTGGCCGCCTCCCCAGAACAGTAGCCCATCCAGCGAACGAACAATATGCAGCAGTTCTCCATAGAACTCTTCCGAAATATCTTCTTCTGTCTCAATACCAATCACCATATTAAGAGTACTCAGTTTAAGCAGTACCTTTTGCTGTACCTGCTTATTCACAGCAGGTACCTGATAGAAAAATCCACCCATTCCGTCGATCATCGCGCTGAACTGTGCAGGCTCGGTCTGACTGGTCATGATATTGAATCCTTTTCTCGTCTTCTTGCGGAACAGTCCGCCCTGGATGACTTCGATATAGGTACGATCAGGTTTTACCGTAATTTTGTGATCCTTGTACAGGGTACGGATAATTTCTTCCAGCTGCTTCAGGTCTGGTATAGAACTGTAAATGGCTGCATTTTTCATGATATGACCTCCTGAATTATCTGTTGTTATTTTAAAATAAAAAGGTAGAGGGAGAAAACAATAGATTGGCGGAGAGAACGCAGACTGTTCTCGCTTACATCTCTGTTGTACTCGTTGTCACACCCTTTGATAAATAAGCTGGATTAACCGAAAATAACTTATGTAGATATTTTAATCAAAGGAGCTACCCCGATGAAAACACTGGCTTCATTCCTGAAGGAATTCAAAGCTTCATTTTACGCATACGGTCAAGCCAAATCCGTAATTGCTGACAGTGTGATGCAGTTTGACCCTGAACAAATCGTACAGGATCAAAACGTAAAAACTGCACCTCGCTACAACTAATAATTATACCCTGTTATGCTGACAGCAGCATCCTTTCATCTATTCGTGGACGGGCTTCCCAAGGCCCAGTCTGTTACATAGGTTATGCCAAACTGATCTGATTGCTGATCAGTTTTTTTATTTTGTCTGCTTTTGTTCCTGTCTGTCACAGATTTGACCTGTGCTTAACCTGCCGCTAACACTAGAGTACTATACTGATCATTATACCTGCGATCTCACTTCAAATTCACAGTACTCAAAGGATGGTTAGTCATATGGGAATTCACGCTTACTTCCGCTCACTGGATGATCTGGAACGGATTATTCGCTGCCCGGGCAAATTTAAATTTGAACAGCACAGCGTCTCTGCCCACTCCTGGAAAGTGGTACAATATGCCAAAACACTGGCAGACATTGAAGAGATGCACGGCGTTTCTATCGATTGGAAAAAACTTTACGAGATTACAAGCAGCCATGATTACGGCGAAATATTCATCGGCGATATCAAAACGCCGGTCAAGCACTCTTCTCTCGAACTGCGTTCGCTGCTGCAAAAGGTAGAGGAAGGCATGATTGAACATTTTATCGAGGAAAATATTCCGGATGACTTCAAGCCTATTTTCCGCAAGCAGCTGCATGAAGGAAAGGACAACTCGGTCGAAGGTATGATCCTGCAGGTCGCTGATAAAATGGACCAGGTGTATGAAGCTTTTTCGGAGCTTCAGCGCGGCAATACCGAAAAAGAATTTATCGCCATGTACCGTAACGCACTCGTCAAAATCAAACATGTAGATCTTCATTGCGTCGATTATTTTCTGGAAAATATTTTGCCGGATATGGTACATGAAGGTACATTCTCTACCATTGATATCAAACGGATTACGGAAGAAGCACTGGCTCTCTGATCAGTATACGAATGATATCGATATAATTAATTGTATTTTTCAGGCGTATAGCAGCTTCTCCATACCTGCTTGCATCTATCGGTATACACATTGTCTCTCTTCACTATTTTCATTTGTACTCTTCGTTTACCATTTACTCATCTGCTCGATCTATACATCTCTCTGTAGACTTCAACCGGACCGTACCAACTTCATGGCTATTGTCCGGCCTGAGTACAGGCAGATGTTTTTTGTTATGGATTTCTATGGAGAATATAGTGCGTATAAACGCATTTATGCCATATATAACAAATTTGTCACGCATATTCGTATCTATCTATTCAATATTCTCAATTTATTTTATTATTTTCATTCGTTTTGTATTATTTTAGGCGAAATTGTTACAAAAGACTTAACATTTTGACGAATAGTGTCGATATAAATAATAGTACTAAATACCTGTTATTTATAAAAACCATTACTTTTAGACTGTAAAATAAACTTTCCCTTCTACTTGTCGTTATATCCTGATACCCAATCAAAGGAGGAATTATCATGATGACACATAACCGCAGAAAAACCCCGTTCCGTTATGTACTGAAAGAACCTGTACCCTTTGCTCTGCACATCCTGCAAATCAATGGCAAAGCTGTACATTCGAAGCCGATGCAGGCTCTGCTGTTGGATCTGAGCAGTGCAGGCTGCCGTTTATCCCTTCCTGTAGAGATTCAGGCAGATCATCAAGAAATCCGCGTCAGCATCCATATGCTACTGCATGAAGAACCTCTGTATTTGGAAGGTCGTCTGAAATGGAACCGTACCGAATCCGGACGCTACCATTATGGCGTAGAGATTGAATTTCCGCCAAACGGACGCGATCAACTACTGCGTGAACTGCGCATTCTCGCCAGCAAAAACAAAATCATCATCACCTGATACATTCAGCTATTTTACTGTTCTGTGCTCCCTTCCTTCTACTCTATTCCTGTGTATCCGGTGATAGCATCCATATATGACTGTCAGGTTTACTTGAAAATACGTTATCGTAAGCATACAATGAAGCAGCAGATTTCTGCATAATTATGCGATAACGGAGGAACAAAGGTATGAGTGAGACGAAGAGTAAAGTAGCTGTAATCACTGGAGGTGGCAGTGGACTGGGTCAGTCCGTGGCACTGAAATTGGCGGAATCAGGCATTAATATCAGTATCGTTGATATCTCGGAAACAGCAGGCCAAGAGACGATTACACTGCTGAAGCAAAAGGGCGCCGATGCTATTTTTATTCAGGCAGATGTGAGCCGGGCCGAAGATGTCAAAAATTATGTAGATCGTACAGTAGAGCATTTTGGCACGATTGATATGTTTTTTAATAATGCCGGAATTTCCGGACCGGGTACACAATTTGCAGAGAATACGATTGAGCAGATCAATCAGGTGGTAGGTATTAATCTGCTCGGTGGATTGTATGGTATCAAATATGTGCTGGAAGTCATGCTTCAGCATGGCGGCGGCTCGATTGTAAATACATCTTCGACCGCTGGACTGGTAGGTCAGGCTACCGTGGGTTCCTACTCGGCTACCAAGCATGGAATTATCGGGATTACACGTACAGTTGCTGTTGAATATGCCGATCAGGGTATCCAGATTAATGCGATTGCTCCGGGTACTACCGAGACTCCAATGGTCAGACAATATCGTCAGGATAATCCCGAGACTTTCCAGGCCGTAGAAAATGCTATTCCGCAGCGTCGTCTGGGACAACCCGAAGAGATCGCCGATCTGGTCGCTTTCCTGCTCAGTGATCGTGCCCGCTATATCAACGGAGCTGTGATACCTATTGATGGCGGATTTACCGCTCAATAATTACAAATATACCAATCGTACATAATATAAAAGCATCGGAAATGAATCCGATGCGCCCCTGTACGTTTATAACATGCACCGTCTATGATGACGGTGCATGTTTTATATAACTACCTGACATTCACGTAATCGCTTCATATCACTTATCGGCGGAAGACCGAATAGCCGGGCATATTCACGACTGAATTGGGAAGGACTCTCATACCCTACACGATAGCCAACTTCGGCTGCATCCGCCGCTTCCGATAGCAGTAGACGACGCGCTTCCTGAAGCCGTACCTGCTTTTGGTACTGCAGCGGGCTCATGCCGGTGACTTCTTTGAAATAACGATGCAGTGAGGAACTGCTCATGCTGCCTGCAGCTGCCAATTCCTCGACACGCAGCGGCTGATCGTAGTACTGCTTGATATGTTTGATGACTCCGGCGACGCGCGATGTACTGCTGCCGGTCACTGCCAGCTGCCGCAATATATCTCCCTGTTGATCTTGCCAGATACGATACAGGATCTCCCGGATTAACAGGGGGGCAAGCACCTCAATATGATCCGGCGTCTCCAGCAGTCTGACCAGCCGCAGTATCGCATCGGTCAATCCCAGATCAGTCCGGCTTACACATAGGGCACGCTTGGCCGGTGCGGCGGCAGCCTGAAGTTCCGTCTCTTGCACCATCTCCAGAATCTGTGCAGGGTCCAGAGCCAGCCGGACTGCCAGATAGGGATGATCACGATCAGCTTCGATTACCTGACCCGAAATAGGCAGATCGACTGAGACGAGAAAGTAATCCAGCGGGCCATATTCGTAACTCTCCTGTCCCAGCATCACCTGCTTGCGCCCCTGAGCTACCAGACAAATAGCCGGTTCATAGATCATATGGATCGCATTGGTTAATTCACTGTTACGAATCAGGCTTAGTGACAGAATCTGTGTTGGCTGAATGCCTTCTTGATCAGTTAATCGCTCAATCTCACCCGCCAACTCCTGCAGACGATCGTGGATTCTCTGATCGGTATCCATCATGGTCATATCTATTCCTCCTGCCTACATAGAATACTCGAAATATGAATTTCTCTATCATCCATCCTGTCAATTATCATTTTCCTGTTGAATTCAATTTCTGCTGTACCTAAATTGCGAATTTCTGCTGTAACCATTTTGCGAGTTTCAGGCAAGAATCCGGGCTGATCTTGCTACCGCTTCCTGCTGAATGAGGCACATAATAAAGACATCAGCAAGTGGCAGCACTCCTTATCTTCATACACTGTTTGTATACGATAAGTATATTCTATACAGCCGTATATCATGCCGCTGCTATTTTAATTATAACCAGCAAAGGAGAGATTACCATGTCCGAACCAACTGTATCGACTCATCCGTATATTGGCATGTGGGTAACCGCAGACGGTTATATCCGTCACGAATTATTACCGGGTGGACGCTATGATGAAACCAGAGGGACGATTACAAGTGCCTACACAGGTCATTATACAATTACCGGTGATCATATTGACTATGTGGATGATACCGGGTTTACTGCCGATGGTGATTTTCGTGAAGATGTACTTTACCATGCCGGGATGGTTCTTTATCGTGAATAAGACTGACTATACTCTTGTTTATTGAATAATAGACAACACACTTTATTACTTTCAAAACATTATGTTTTTAGATCAAACTATCCGGGATATGTATAGTACACAGGTTCAACTATGGAACGTTGGCAGATGATTCGTACAAGAAACACCAGCAGATGATTAGAGATATTAGCGATTCTGGATGTCTTCAAATGGGATTTTAAAATATAATTTACTGGAGGAATTATCATGTCTAATCTGAATGGAAAAGTAATTGTTATTACAGGTGCAAGCAGCGGAATCGGAGAAGCAACCGCGCGTCTATTGGCTGCCAGGGGAGCACACGTCGTTCTGGGCGCCCGCCGCACCGAGCGACTGGAAGTCATCACTTCCGAGATCCAGGCTGCTGGCGGATCTGCAGCGTATATGCAACTGGATGTAACGCGGCTGGAGGAAATGGAGCAATTTATACAGTTTGCCGTTCATACTTATGGACAGGTGGATGTGCTATTGAATAATGCAGGAGTCATGCCGCTCTCCGCTCTTGAAGAGATCAAAGTGGAGGAGTGGAATCGTATGATTGATGTCAATATACGCGGTGTACTGCATGGGATTGCCGCAGGATTACCACTTATGAAACAGCAGTCCAACGGCCATTTTATCAATATCGCATCGATCGGGGCTTACAGCGTTACTCCTACAGCAGCAGTCTACTGCGCAACCAAATACGCCGTTAAAGCAATTACGGATGGACTGCGAATGGAGACGGACTCCAATATACGGGTTACACTGATTTCTCCGGGTGTAACAGAGTCCGAATTGGCAGATACCATATCTGACGAACATGCCCGCCAGGCGATGAAAGAATACCGCAGCGTCTCTATCCCTGCATCGAGTATTGCCAACGCGATCCTGTATGCGATTGAGCAACCTGCCGAAGTGGACGTAAGCGAGATGATTATCCGCCCGGCTGCCAGCATTCATTAAATGCACAAACAGCACAACCCGATATAAGCTCGTTAGTGAGCTTGTACGGTGGTGCTTGCTGTAAATTCAGACCCTATTTATCTTCGCTCATACCATATCTGATTATTATAAAAAGCCCCTGATCCAGGATCGGGGCTTTCTTTTTTATTCCAATCTTGTGTTATGATGCTATGTTGACGTTGTACCTGGTTTAGGAGCGATAGGTTCCGGCTTGCTGCTACTTGGACCCCTTTTCCTTAAAGGCACGAATAAAGCGTGTAGGGTCTTTGCGAATCGTGTACGAAAATACACCTTTGCTGGTATGCAGATAGAATAATCCTTCGCCTGCTCCCAGTTTACGATAGGACATATCGAATATATCACACAGTGGAAATTCTCTGCGGTGCGTAATCAGACGATCTTCATACAGCACCATTTCCCGCTCGTCGGTCAGGTATTTCTGCTCGCGATCTGTAATTTCACGCTCGATTTTGTAATAAGGCTGTACGGCGATCTGCTTCACTGCAACCCCTGCCTTCCCCTTCGAGTATTCAGCGCAAGTGGAGCAAACAACATGATACGACGCTGATAGATCATTGTTGTTTTTATTTCTACCAGACTACAACTTGATCATAAACCCTAATTTATATCGTCTTATTACCCAATTATTCGGATGGAATGTCATCATGGATAAGCCTTTTTCGAATAAAATCCGGAAATAAGACATTTTTTACACAAATCGCGATTTGAAGAGGTTTGTTTTACATAAGGATTACAAAAAAGAGAGTTTAAGTAGTCTGACGTGCAATCAGCTTGTACTGCAGCTTCTCCAGTGGCAGCTGTTGTTCCTGTCCCATCTGCTGCTTGCCAAGCACAGCCCATAATCGATAAAAGGCATGTGTAGCCTGCTCTGCAATCGGATTATAAATAGTTGTAATCCCGAGTGTATGCGCCAGCTCTGTATCATCAAAACCTACAATCGCCAGCTGATCCGGGATAGAGATTGCCTGCTTGTTCGCTTCAGACTGAATACCGATCGCTACATAATCATTGGCGCATAGTACAGCCTGGGGCAGTTCCGAACCGGTAATCAGCTCGCGCAGCGCTTCCTCTCCATCAGTTGGTGTAAATACCGAATACCGATACCAATCTGTTCGCACCGGCAAATGATGATCCCGCATAAACTGCTCATAGGCTTCCCGCCGGCTCCGGGTATTCAAGCTCTCGACCCGGCCAAATAGATTGGCGATCCGGGTATAGCCCTTGGATACCAGATGTTCCAGAGCGAGTCGATATCCTTCTGCTTGATCCATAGCGACGGAAGGAATCTCATCACTGCCCATCCGCTGCCAGGAGACGATAGGTCCATATTCACAGTAAGCTTTGAGCAGACGGGGCTCATTAACACAGGTGACGATCACCAGCCCATCGACCCTTTTGCTGCGCAGGTCTTCAAAAGCGCGCAGTTCATTTTCTTTGTCCCCGCGTGTCGTATATATAATGGTCTGAAAGCCATAATCCATGGCGATATCCACAAATTGATTCAAAAACGACAGTACAATCTCGTTTGTACTCGCCATTACAATACCGATCTGATTCGTCTGTCCTGTCGACAGGGAGACTGCATTCCGATTGGGTACGTAGTTAAGCTGCTTCATAATAGTCAAAATTTTGGCTCTTGCTTCCGGACTGACATGGCGCGAGTGATTGATGACTCGCGATACTGTTGCTCTGGAATAGCCGGATAACCGAATAATTTCATCGAACTTGGACATCGGACTTCCCCTTTTGTCTCTAAATACATACTATACTGTCCTGCCCATTCATACAGACGGAACCATACTAAAAATTCCCGGTTGACATGTAACCCGTTACAACGATTACGCTTGAAAGGCAGTGCTGCTAACAGTGTAGCACAAAATACCGAAACGAATGGAGTGCTGAACATGAGTGACTCTCAAAATACCACGCTTAATTTCCCGCCGGGATTCCTGTGGGGCGGTGCTATTGCTGCCAACCAGGCCGAAGGCGCTTTTGACCAATACGGCAAAGGCTGGTCCACCCAGGATGTTGCTCCCAAAGGCGTAATGGGGCCAATTACCGAAGCTCCAACTGAAGACAATATGAAGCTGGTCGGGATCGACTTTTACCATCGTTACAAAGAAGATGTGAAGTTGTTTGCTGAAATGGGCTTCAAAGTATTCCGTACGTCGATCGCCTGGTCCCGTATTTTCCCGAAAGGTGATGAATCGGAGCCAAACGAGCAGGGTCTGCAATTTTACGATGATCTGTTCGACGAATGTCTCAAATACGGTATCCAGCCGCTGGTTACCCTGTCTCATTACGAGACTCCGCTGCATCTGTCCAAAGAATACGATGGCTGGGTCAACCGCAAGCTGATCGGTTTTTATGAGCG
Source organism: Paenibacillus dauci (assembly GCF_000971985.1). Classification (GTDB taxonomy): domain Bacteria; phylum Bacillota; class Bacilli; order Paenibacillales; family Paenibacillaceae; genus Saccharibacillus; species Saccharibacillus dauci. The sequence goes on from NZ_LAQQ01000001.1 coordinate 1,378,584, forward strand.
TTATGCAGAGACGGTGTTCCGCCGGTATAAAGATAAAGTCAAATACTGGCTGACCTTTAACGAGATCAATTCTATCCTGGAAGCACCGTTTATGAGCGGCGGCATCTATACGCCCAAGGATCAGCTGAGCAAGCAGGATCTGTATCAGGCGATCCATCATGAACTGGTAGCAAGCGCTTCGGCTGTGAAGCTCTGTCATGAGATCATTCCGGATGCACAGATTGGCTGTATGATCCTGAGCATGCCCACCTACCCGCTGACACCGAATCCGGATGATGTAATTGCCGTGATGAAGTCCGAGCACAAAAACTACTTCTTCGGAGATGTGCATGCACGCGGTAAATACCCAGGCTACATGAAGCGTTACTTCCGCGAAAATGGCATTGAGATCAAAATGGAAAGCGGCGACGAGGAAATGCTGCTGAATACGGTAGATTTTATTTCCTTCAGCTATTATGTCAGCATCTGTGAAACTGCCGATGAGAGCAAAAAGCATTCCGGTCAGGGCAACCTGTTCAGCGGCGTACCGAACCCTCATCTGGAAGCCAGCGAATGGGGATGGCAGATTGATCCGCAAGGTCTGCGTTATGTACTGAATATGTTCTATGATCGCTACCAGAAGCCGCTATTTATCGTGGAAAATGGTCTGGGCGCTGTCGATGAACTGATCACTGGTCCGGATGGAGAAAAAACCGTCGAAGACGATTACCGCATCCAGTATCTCAATGATCATCTGGTACAGGTAGCCGAAGCGGTAGAAGATGGCGTAGAGGTTATGGGCTTCACTTCCTGGGGCTGTATCGATGTAGTCAGCGCTTCTTCTGCCCAGCTCAAAAAACGCTATGGTTATATCTATGTGGATCGTCATGATGACGGATCAGGTACACTGGAACGTTATCGCAAAAAATCTTTCCACTGGTACAAAGAAGTTATCAGCACGAATGGTAAAAGTCTGAAACGCTGATCTTGTCTAATGAAGTGTACCTTTTATCGGACATGATGCTAATTAGTTGCTCTTTTTGAAGGGCATCATATTTAACGAAGTACACTTTGTGAGGACATGATGTCTAAATGATTGTCCTTTTAATCGAAAGCTATGTTTTCTTGGTGGATTGAGTATCTGTTTTTGCTTAAATATAGTTGCCTTATTGATCTGATGTAATGTCTTTCTCTGATTGCACTAAAATTACCAGAGTATATTCATCTTTCTGCCAGACTTTCAGCGGGAACAAGAATCTGTTCCATATCAAACCATCAGAATCAAACGGAACAGGATTCTTGCTCTTGCTGAACATCAAGCAGATGAATGATTAATATCTGATAAGATAAAAAAGGAATCATGGGATTTGCATTTGTATACATCGGTACGATCAGCTTCAGACAGAGAGATCGCCAAAGCTGTATAGCGAAGCTGAACTGATGATAGAGCCGAATAACAAGCTATAGCCCAAGAAAAATATAACCGAAAAGCTGGACACCGTGTTAGCAACCACAGTGTCCAGCTTTTTTCATATTCCTTCAGCAGCACAGATATATCATGGGTAATCTATACGTTTCCCTGTAACTTCTTTAATTTACACATATATAAAAGCCCTATACGCAGAGTACCCTTACAACCTGCGGATAGGGCTTTTGAAATCGGGAATCAACCCAATAATTAGTTCGTAAAGATATGTTGTCCTACGGTAATAACAGCCGGACGTCTCATACTCCACTGCGATGTCGCAATCCGTGGATTGTAATAATACAGCGAGCCATTAGTCGGATCGACACCACGAAGTGCCTGGCGTGCTGCATTATACGCGCTCTGATTAGGCTTGAGGTAATACTGACCGTCTGCTACTGCGGTAAATTGTCCCTGCTGCATCACTACATCCCAGATCGTATTCGGGAATTGACTGGATTGAACACGATTCAGTACGACTGCGCCTACTGCTACCTGTCCACGGAAAGATTCCCCACGGGCTTCGCCGTAAATGATATGAGCCAGAATATTCACAGCTTCCTGATCGTTCACGTGATAACCGGTCACCCGGTTGCTGCTGGAACTGCTCACATTTGCACTCGCAGTTACAATTCCGCTTCGTTTACCACCAAGCTTGGACAGTGTGGCAGGGCCAGCGACACCATCTGCACTAAGTCCGTGTGCACGCTGAAATTGTTTTACTGCCGAAGTGGTGATACTTCCATAATATCCTGTTGTATTCGCATGAAAGAACCCGTGCTCGGCAAGCTGCCGTTGTAATTGAACGACATCTCCACTTCTCATGCCCTGAGTCAGGACAGCAGCGTCTGCGGGTGACGCCATTAGTGTAATGCCTAGAGCACAGGCACAGGATGCTATAAAAGCGGGTAGTTTTCTCATAGTTCGTTATTACCTCCATTTTTTGAATAGTCGGCTAAGACCATAATATTGGCTATATGCCCTATTACTGTCGTTCCGGTTATGCGGGTACTCTGGTATGGAACTATATTATTAGGTATCGGTATCTGACCCGGTATAAATAAATAGCTCCTTTGAGTCGCGTTGTTCCGTTCAATATCACCCTGCTTCAAACAAGGAAATAGATAACGCATTACAAAAATGTAACCAGGTAAACACATGAACAATAAACATATTGGTAGCAGTATAGCATACCTTTTGGCTGACATCACCATGCCACGGACCCATAATATATGATTAAATCAAGCTCCATAGGGTAGTTTCCAGATTTATAAGATTTAAACTGGGTCATATGTTTTAAGTTTATGTGACTTTTGGTAACCAGCTTCACCATTAATATATTTCATTTTTGTCATCAAATCAAGCCGAGTATGTAGGATATGCCAACTATGACATAGCCTTAAAGAAGTATTTTTATAATTTTTAAATAGGATTACTTTGTCCTGTTGATGCCGATCATTAGCAATATTACTACTAAAATAATAGGTCACTGGGAATTCCAATTTTCTAAAATACAGTATTTGATTATGCATCAGGATATGTCTCTGATTGTGTTACTATCTGATCAAGACTATATCGATATCACATAAATAACTGTGTTTGAAAAAGAATTCCCAGTATACCATTCTTGCTCACAACCTGCAAAATGTAGACTTATTTCGCTACCAAATATTAGTTCCCACAAATAATCAGACTTTCAATTTTACTTTTAAGTTCACTTTTACGTTCGCTGTTGATTGACTTTTGCTTTTACCTTTTTGCCTTTTTACTTGCCTGCTTTGTCTTATTGTTGTTTGGAAATTAGCAAAGGCGGTGTTATACCTTCTACTCCAAGTAGCCCCAGCATCACAAGGAATACATATTGCGCTCCACGATAAGCACCTGCAGGGTCAAAATATTCTTCAAGTGTATGCATGCCTCCATATTCTCCGCCGCCGCCAAGTGTAACCGCTGGAATACCAAGACTGATCGCTACATTGGAATCCGTACTGCTTGCATCTTCCAGTTCCGGTTCCAGTCCCATCGCGCGATTCGCAGCTGATGCCGCCTGTACAATTGCAGCATCAGACCCCTGTTCTCCTGCTGGCCGGTCACCGACCAGTTCCAATTGAACTGTCAGCTCATTTTCACGGTTCCAGCGGGTGTTTTCGGCTTCAGCTGCTTTTTGGATAATATTCAATGCCTGCTGCTCCAATTCTGCCAATGCTTGTGCAGAATTGGAGCGCATATCGAGCAGCAGCGTCGCATGCTCCGAAATCGTATTGACGGATGTACCTCCTTCTACTACCCCTACACTAAAAGTAGTCTTCGGTTCAGCAGGCGTACGAATCTCCGAGATTCCAGCAATAGCACGTCCCAGCGCATGAATAGGGTTCGGAATACCAAAATCAGCAAAGCTATGACCACCGGTACCGTGGAAAGTTACTCTGTATCTTTTGCTGCCGGCAGCCAGGTAGGTAATCTTCTCCGGGGCTCCCGGTTCTACCGAAATGAATCCATCGATATCACTGCGACCTGCAAATAATGCTTTGACTCCGCGCAGATCGCCCAGACCTTCTTCACCGACTGTTGCCCCAATAATCAGGTTACCTACTGTATGAATACCGGTGTGCTGAAGCGCTCTGGCTATGGTCAGTACAGCAGCGAGACCACGCCCGTCATCCGCAATACCCGGTGCATAGATACGTCCGTTTCTGTGCTTGGCCTGAACATCGGTACCGGCAGGAAAGACGGTATCCAGATGTGCACATACAACCAGAGTAGGACCACTGCCACTGCCAGAACGAAGACCGAATACATTACCTGTCTCATCTACCATAACATCCTGAATGCCATACTCCTCCAGCTTGCGCTGATATACCGCTCCTTTGGCTGCTTCGGCAAATGTTGGTGCTTCGATCTCTGTAAGTTGAATCTGTTCTTCAATCGTTCGATCATGATCCTGTTCCAGAAACTGCAATCCGGCTTGTACCTGTACATCAGCCATAAGCTGCTCATAGATCTGTCCAACCTGTGCGGATATAACAGGATGATTGATTGGTTTATTCATATATTCCGCCTCCTTTGTCATTCAAATATGGTCTACTTAGCGCAAATGATCATTGAAAAATTCAACAGTTTTGCGGTGCATGGTAATATGATTCTCCAGTCGTTCTGTCTGATGTCCTTCATCTTCAAAAACAATCAGCTCTACCTGTTGATTACGCTCCTTCATATCATGTACCAGCTGCTCGGCTTCACTGACCGGTACGCGGGTATCATTGCGTCCATGAAATACAAGCAGTGGTGCTGTAATATTGGCAGTATGATGTAGTGGAGCGATATCATCGAAAAAGTCACTGTGTTCTGCCAGCGAACCATATTCACATTCACGCAGCCGGCGACGCCAGGCACCTGTATTTTGCAGTAGTGTTTTGAGATTGGAGATACCGACAATATCTACCCCTGCTGCCCACAGCTTGGGATAATGCGTGATCGCAGCCAGTACCATGAAACCGCCATAACTACGTCCCATAATGCCGATTTTCTGGGGATGAACACCGTGGTCACGAATGAGCGCTTTTACAAGCCAGGCAAGGTCCTGCACCGAATCCATCCGTTTGCGGGCATCATCCAGCTGGATGTAGGTTCTTCCATAGCCGCTGCTTCCGCGTACATTGGGAGCAGCTACGACGAATCCCTGCTGTACCAGATACTGCATAACCGGATGGTATTCCGCTTTGGTCTGTCCTTCCGGACCACCATGTACATAGATGACTGCTGCCTTCTCTCCACTGGGTACAGACTGCTGATCATACAGGAAATAAGGCACCGACAGATCATCAAATGAATCATAACGATATAGCTTTGGCTGTCTCCACAATGATCCCACTGTGTCGGAATGTCCTATTCGGGTAAGTCGAACCAGCTCTTTATTCAGACGGTTATACCGCCAGATATCGCCAGGCATTACCGGAGAACGCAGTGCAAAGATCAATTCGTAATCGTTCAACCAGGAAAGGGAATCGACTACACCTTCCGGCAGTACCTCGATCATTTCACGTTCGCCTGTATCCGGACGCAGCAGTCCCAGTTTGGATATCGCATCCTCATTAACACTAAAAGCCAGCATCGTCTGATCCGGTGTTAAAGCAATCTCTTCGATATCCCAACCTGATATGCCCAGCAGCTTGTGCAATTGTTCCGGCTGATCCCATGTAAACCGGGCAATATATAGTGTCTCTTCACCAGCATCCGTCAGTACATAGCCTGCACGTCCCTGATCTGCCGTGAGTATGGATTCATAACGTGCCAGATTCGAATTCGATCCAAGACGAATACGTATACCTGATTGGATATCCAGCAAATAAATACCACTATCCAGATTCGTCTCCTGAATACGAACCAGCAGATGCTCCTGATCTACCCAGCCAAGCGGTACACAATTACCATCATACTGAAAAATAGTCCGCACTTCTCCGCTATCTACTTCAATAACATCAATATCAAAAAAGGCAGGGTCTCTTCGATTGCTTGAATAGGATAACAGTCGGCCATCCGGAGACCAACCACCAATGTGGTGAAAATGTTCCAGCGATTGCACCAGTGGAACCAACGAGTCGCTACTTGCTTTTGGTGGGGTGGATTCATTCAGCAGATGCATAATATACAGCTGCTGTTTCTCATTACCATGATGATCCATTCCTACTACAGCACGATCTCCCAGAGGGCTATACTTTACGCTCAAAATCCGGTCTTCCGCTTCTACTACAAGCCGGGATGTACCAGAATCATCCAGTGTCCATAATTGCGGAAAGCCAGTCATTTTGGAAAAGTACGTCCAGCGATTTCTGTCGGGTATTGCAATCGGATGATACGCAGAGTGAACAGTCAGATAATCCATCAGCATAGTGTCAGTACTCATTTTGGGTAACCTCCTGAATATGTACGTTAGCCCCATCTTACCCCTGACAACTGGCGGTTACAACTATACGTGTCTATTAGCAGCTTTTGTATAGTGTGTTTTTCAAGTTTCAAATAGGACATAATATTCAGAACAGGACATCCTTCTATGTCTTCGTGTACTTCTTTGCTGGACATTATTGATGTTAAAAGGACCCTCAAGACCGCAAAAATGATCAAAAATCTATCTTTCCTGTCTGGTATTCTAATTGTAGAAAGGAGGGACAGCATTGATCAAGAAAACGCTTATTCAGAGCAGTATTGAATATATAGAGAACCATCTGCTGGAAGAACTGACACTTGAGCAGATTGCAGCTTATGCAGGCTTTTCTCCTTATCACTTTCACCGTTTGTTTCGCCGAACCACAGGTATGAATATTGCTGATTATATAAGGCAGCGCCGTCTCAGTCAGGCCTCAGTATTGCTTCTACACTCTCATACTCCCATTTTGGATATTGCGCTGCACTGCCATTTCGAGAGTCAGGAAGCATTTACCCGCTCATTCAAAAAAATATACGGACTTCCTCCCGGCCGCTATCGTCAGGTCTTTGCTTCCCTCTCACCCTATCTGGATAAAGGAGAGTCAATAATGGATACCACTTCACCGATCAAGGGCTGGTTCCTGAGTGGAACCGATACTCCGCATTATGAAATTGGTCTGGATCATCATACTGTGCATACCGGCAGCACTGCTGCTTATCTCAAATCGATTCATCCCGTTGAACCATTTGCGTTTGCCACATTGATGCAGGAATTCAGAGCAGATCATTATACAGGTAAACGAATACGCTTTTCGGGCTTTGTCAAAACCAGCAATGTTCATCTTGCGTGCGGATTATGGATGCGGGTCGACGGTGCCGATCAGCAGATTCTGCAATTTGATAATATGAATAACCGGCCTATTTCGGGTGATACAGACTGGAATCACTATGCTATCGTGCTGGATATTCCCCAGACAAGCGAGATAATTCTGATCGGCATACTTCTTAACGGTACAGGCCATGTCTGGGTAGATGGATTCCGCTTCGAAGAAGTTGATCATAGCATTCCGGTTACCAATTTGGAGCCGGAGAGAGCGCTGCCGAATGAGCCGCTGAATCTGGCTTTTGAAGAGCTATAATCGGGATTCTGCTGTTTTGATAATCGTCGTAATCTGCTGCTCCCAGTTGTATATTTTTTGCTGGGATGCATGGATTGCTCCAAGCTTGTTATAGACAACTGTCAGATAGGCAGCTGCACTGATCGCATCTCCTCTTTTGACAGCTGCATGATAGCTTTTCCGTGCAGCAGAACGGCTTTTTTTGTAGGTAGAAATGATTTTATTTTCGGCAGTGATCTGTTTTTTGACCGTCTGTACAGGAGCTAACGCTTCTTTGACGGTCTTTTTGCGTGCTGCTGTTTCTTTTCTTGCCTGGGTGAGAGCTGCTTTCTTTTGTTTAATTTCAGTGCGGGCAGCAGTAACCTCGGCTTTCATTTTGTTGCGTTTGAGACTGATTACTTCGACTTTTTTGGTATTTTTTTGCTTGCGAGCTGCGGCTGCCTGTTTACCAAGCTCTCCATACTCCGAGAATAAGGGAGCATATTTCTGTTCAGTTTGCGTAACTGCTGTTTTGAGAGCAGCTAATTTGGCTTTATCTATGTCTTTGATTCTGGCATTGACGATTTGAAGGCGGCTGTTATTCTGCTTACGCAGAGTCTGGGTCTGCTGATTCTCTAGCTGGATCACGGATTCCAACGAAGCAACTCCATCATATACGGCTTCTATGCCATTTACAGCTGTAGTCCAGTTATCTGCATACGCATGCCCGGTAGGCAAAAGCGAAGTCAGCAGGATTAACGTTAATCCTATCGATAGCAGCCCCGACCTCCAATGTGTAGAAAATCTTTTTCTTTTCACGATGGTTGTTGTTCTTTCTTGATTAGCGACTGTATTGCTTGAATGGGTGCTGTTCATTATGTATTCCTCCTATGATATGTTTGACAGGCAGACAACAAAAAAAGCACCTCCAGAAACAGCATATAGCCTGTTTCTGCGAGGTGCTTCACCCGCACAGCATATTGAATTTGTTTTTAATATAGCGGATGCGGTGAGGTCTGTCAATCCATTTATACGAACATTTATTCTTTTTTCGGCTACTATGTAATCTGGCTATGCTTCATAGCATCTTGATCTACTTATCTTTTTCCTGCAGCATTTTGATCAGATGCATGACGACAGATCCACTCGTATACGGCGTTAAATAATTCGGATGGGTCTTTGCAGTGACAGACCAAGTGTCCGCTATCCGCTATGACCAATAAGTGTTTGTTATTTTCCCCCATTTGTAATTGATTATATAAATAGGTGCCACTGTGCGGTTTGACCAGATGATCTTGTTCAGCCTGAACAATGAATACCGGTGTATTTATCTGCTTGTAAATCCTATGCGAAGCATGGACTATTTTATAAAATTCTCGCGTCGCCTGTGGAGGAACCTGCCATAGATTACGCCAGTATGCACGAACCATATGCGGTTGTATCAGCGTCCTCATAATTTGCCGTGGATTCAGTGGAAAGACGGGCGCAGACAACAGCGTGAGTGTCCGAATCCGATTCGGATAACGTATGCTCAGATGGGCAGCAATAAGTGCTCCGGTCGAGAAGCCGATCAGATGGACATATTCATGCTGTTCCAGCAGCTCCTGAAGCTCACGATCCGCTCCAGCTATCCAGTCCTGGTAGCTCACATCCATCATATCTTTTCTTGTGCCGCCGTGTCCTGCCAGTATAAATGTTTTGGTGATGCATTTCCTTTCTTCCAAATAGGCGCGCAGTGGTTCGACCTCATGCGGTCCTCCAGTGAAGCCATGGATCAGCAGACATATGCTACTCATCTGTTCCTCCTTTTCGCAGTCGTGGTACACTGATAGTATGCTATTCAGCAAGCAAAGCTTGATGATCTGCTTCTATGCAGGCTGTTCATGCTCTGCTTGTTTGATTGTGTGCTGGTACATATCGATTATTCCATTATGACCCCTAAGGAGATTATACACCAATGAAGCTTGTATCATGGAACGTCAATGGCCTGAGAGCTGCTGTCAAAAAAGGATTTAATGATTATTTCGACCGTGTGGATGCCGATATTTTCTGCATTCAGGAAACCAAATTGCAAGCCGGTCAGATCGAACTTGATCATGGTGGAGCATATGAGCAGTACTGGAATTATGCACAGAAAAAGGGCTATTCCGGTACAGCCGTATTTACCCGCATTAAGCCGTTATCTGTCCACTATGGACTGGAGGAAAATTATGAAGAGGAAGGCCGCATGATTACGCTGGAGTACGAGGGGTTTTATCTGGTCAATGTCTATACTCCCAATGCAAAGCGCGACCTGCTGAGACTCCCCTACCGACTGGAGTGGGAAGACCGATTCCGCCTCTATGTACTGGAGCTGGACAAGCACAAGCCTGTCATTATTTGCGGAGATCTGAATGTCGCCCATCAGGAGATCGATCTCAAAAATGCCCGCTCCAATATAGGCAATTCAGGATTCACCCATGAAGAGCGTGGCAAAATGACCCTCCTGCTGGAATCGGGATTTATCGATACTTTCCGGCATTTCTATCCCGATCGCGAAGATATGTACAGTTGGTGGTCTTATATGGCCAAAGTACGCGAGCGCAATATTGGCTGGCGGATTGACTACTTCCTCGCTTCTTCTCGGCTGGCACCGGTACTGATTGACGCGCAGATCGACTGTCAGATTATGGGCAGCGATCATTGTCCGGTAATTCTGGAAATGAATGATCCGGCACTACTTTCTTAACAAAGGAGAACTATTCATGGAACGCGTACTGACGACGATCGGAGCCGCCTTGCTGGGGCTAGCAGGTTGTGTTTTTGCAGGAATGATTGGAACGGTCGTGATCGGGTTTACGAGTGATCATCCTGTCGCCTATATCATTATTTTCTATGTTGTGCTGCTCATTCTGGAGATTGCTTTTATTCTCGCTTGTTTCGAGAACATACTGCATCATCCTCTATTTAAAAGGCTCCTCATTGTCTGCCTGGCAGGATGCATCGTAGCTGCTGCCAGTTACAAAGGCTATACCCTTTATGATCAAAGTATGGTCGCTGTCAGTGTGCAGGATATTGATCTACAGCAATACCAACCTTTCCAGACAGAGCAGCAGCCAAGTCTGGTCGCTTCTTTGGGACGAACTTCTTCCTATCATCTGGACAAAGGGACAAAGTTGCCACGTCTGGATGGAGCAACAGCTCTGTATCCGGTCTATTCTGCCTTTGTCCAGGCCGTCTATCCGCGTGCTGTCTATGATCCACATGAGCAAAAAAGTGCCGTACAAGGCAACGGTACCGGGCCCGCATACGAACGACTAATCGCTGGCAATACAGACATGATCTTCGCTGCTGCTCCTTCCAGCGGGCAAGAGCAGCTGGCCCGGCAAAATGATCTTGAACTGCAGTTGACACCTATTGGCAAGGAAGCATTTGTATTCTTTGTGAGCAAGGATAATCCGGTTACGAATCTGACTTCTGAGCAGATCAAAGAGATTTATAGCGGCAAAATTACCAACTGGCAGCAGGTAGGTGGCAAAAATGAATCGATCCAGGCTTTCCAGCGGCCAGAGGACAGCGGAAGCCAAGCCATGCTGCGCAGGTGGATGGGCAGCGAACAACCGATGAATCCGCCAACCGACAGTGTGGCTTCAGGTATGGGCGATATTATGGAAAAAGTCGCTTCGTATCGAAACTATAACAATGCGATCGGCTACTCTTTTCATTTTTTTGCTACGACGATGAATCCCAATTCGGATATTCGACTTTTGGCAGTCGATGGTATCTACCCGGATTCCAAAAGTATAGCAAATGGTACGTATAAGCTGATTGCTCCTTTCTACGCAGTTACTGCACATCAATTATCCAAAGGTACCGATGATTCATCAAACAAGAAAGCGAAAGTATCCAGCAATCCAAATATTCAACCTTTACTGACCTGGATTCTTTCCCCGGAAGGCCAAGAATTAATAAGAAAGACAGGATATTTCCCTTTACCGTCTCAACAAATAGTCATTATTTCGTAGAATTATCTACTTGATAATAATTCTCATTTATTTCGGAAATGATGTATACTGTACCTAATGCTTGACTTGGGTATACACCAACCAACATGAGCAAACATCAAATCTGGAGGGAATTACATATGTATCGTTTTAACAAACCATTCGGAACGGCTGCTCTGCTTCTGTCCGCAGTACTTGTTACAAGCGCCTGCTCATCTTCAGCACCCGCCACTACTCCATCTTCAACCGGTAATGAAGCAGCTGCTCCTGCAGATACGGCTGCAGCGGAACGCACAATAAAAGACAGTATGGGACATGAAGTGAAGATTCCTGCCAATCCGCAGCGTATTATCGCTTCCTATCTCGAAGATCCACTCGTTGCACTTGGCGTCACTCCTGTGGCACAGTGGTCGATCGGCAAAGGCGATGTCCAGGATTATCTGCAAGACAAGCTCAAAGGTGTCCCTGCTATCTCTTCCGAATTACCGTATGAAGCTGTTATTAATTTCACACCTGATCTGCTACTGATGGACAGTGCAGAAATGGTAGCAGGCGAAAAATATAATCAATACGCCCAGATTGCTCCTACCTATGTCGTCGGCAATGCACAGAACAATGACTGGCGCGAAGAACTGAAAAGTGTCGGTAATGCACTTGGCAAAAGCGATCAAGCCGAGCAAGTGCTGGCGGATTATGAGACCAAAGCCAAAAATGCCAAACAGCAGCTGCAGCAGGCAGTCGGTACCAAATCAGCTGCTGCCATCTGGATCAGCGGCAAAAGTATCTTTATCGTCAACCAGAATCTGTCTAGCGGGGATGTCATGTACAAAGATCTGGGCATGAGTGTACCTGAAGTCGTCAAAAAAGCCTCTGCCAGCAGCAAAGCCAACTGGAGCTCCCTATCCCAGGAAAGCCTTTCCGAGCTGGATGCCGATTATCTGTTTGTTATTATCAAGGATGATGAATCTCCGGAAAATCATATTAGTCCGGAAGTATGGAACAGTATACCAGCTGTTAAAGCAGGACATGCGTATACGATGAGTCTGGATTCCAGCTGGTTATACACCGGCCCGATCGCTAACTCGATGATTATCGATGATATTATGAAAAACGTAGCCGCCAATTAATTTATAAAATCGATTTATCCAACCGCCTTGACCTGCATTCTCGGTAGATTACAGTACGCAAACCTGTAATTTATCGGATAATGCCCAGGTTAAGGCATTTTTTATTTGTTTTTAGGGTGCTTCGTATCTATTCTCTATCTCTTGATCCTGTCCAAATAATATCTCATTCAAAAAGATACCTAGCCAGCATTGAATTTCATATCGAAAATGCCGATTATAAGTTAGTATAGATAAATACACTGGAGTGGTTTAAAGCAGTATCACACTGAGGAGGACTTACGCTTGAAAGCAAATGAAGAAGCATCATTACAGAAAAAGCTCCGTCCACGGCATATTACGTTTATGGCAATGGGCGGTGTTATCGGAACAGGTATCTTCAAAGGTAGTTCCGAAACGATCAACCTCGCAGGACCTGGAGTTATTCTCTCCTATGTATTTGCAGGTCTGCTCCTGCTGGTCGTTATGGGCGCCATTGCAGAGATGGCGACGGTTTATCCCAACAAAAACATGAAAGACTTTATTTCTCTGGCTTACGGTCAACGGCTCGCTTTTATTGTCGGTTGGCTGTACTGCTTTATGTGGCTTGCCGTATGTGTGATTGAAGTCATCGCTGCCGGCAGCTTTTTGCAGTTCTGGTTCCCTGATGTACCACTGTGGACGCTCAGTCTGGCCAGTGCTGCCTTTATTTTACTGGTTAATACGATGAGCGTCGGACGATTGGGTGAGCTTGAATTCTGGCTCGCCGGAATCAAAATTGCGATGATTATCATCTTTATCGTACTGGGCGGCTGTCTGCTGTTCGGTATTATCCCGGGTAGCAGCCCTGCTCCTTATTTGAGCAACTTTACAGCCCACGGTGGATTCCTGCCGAATGGCTGGGCCGCGATTCTGTCGGCACTGCTTGTTGTTACCTTTTCATATGGAGGTTCAGAACTGATCGGTCTGACACTGACCGAGACGCCCGATGCAGATAAAGTACTGCCAAAGATCGTGAAAAGCTTTATTTTGCGGGTTGTGCTGTTCTATACCCTGCCGATTCTGATCATCTGTGGATTGATCCCGTGGAATCAGCTGAGTGACCAGACCAGTCCGTTTGTACAGGTACTGACAGCAACCGGACTTCAGGGTGCAGCTCATATTATGAACTTTATTCTCGTTACAGCAGTCCTGTCTGCTGCCAATTCCGGGATTTATGGAGCCACCCGGATGCTGCACTCCATGGCGACCAACAATGAAGCTCCTGCCATGTTGGCCAAAACGTCGAGCCGCGGTGTACCGGTAAACAGTCTGATTCTATGTGCTGTAGTCCTGCTGCTCGGTTCATGGCTTGCCTATGTAGCTCAGGATCAGGTATTCGGTATTTTGATTGCTGTACCTGGCTTTGTTGTACTGCTCGTCTGGATCAGCATCTGTCTGTCCCAGCTCAAGCTGCGCAAAAGCTATCCAATCCAGCCTTCATTCCGCATTTGGGGATATCCGTACATCTCCGGACTGACAGCCATCTGCCTCAGTGTAATTGCTGTACTGTTCCTGTTTGATGCGAGCAACCGGATTAGTATTGGGGCATGTGTTATTTTCCTGATCATTCTGTTCATCAGCTCGCTGTTCAAGTTCCGCCGTACAACCTAAAACAAATATAATTGCCTAACCACTCAAGAAAGCCTGTTCTCCGCCACAGAGAGAACAGGCTTTTTTATATTATATTTCATACTATATCCCTGCGACGGAAACCCATTATTCCTATCAGGAAAACCAGCAGCGTCAGCATGACAATAACTATATTCATCATCCCTGCTTGTCCATTATCCATACCCAGACGTGAACCCAGCATGAGTACAACCGGATATGTCCATGGGTCCAGTAGCCAGAACTGTTCGGAGTTGGCTACCAGAATAGAAGGTACACTCATAATAATACCTAAAGCCAGAGGTATTCCTACATGATTAAAACGTACACTGATCTCATATTGAATCATAATAACAGGAAGTGAAGCGAGAAAGCAGCCTGCCATTTTCCGGAAAATTTCTTCCCATGGAATACTGCTACCTGCTCCTGCAACTAATCCACCCAACACCACACTGCTGCCAAAAGCCAGCATGCTGATTAAAATATACAATATTCCTACTGCTAGTTTGGCTATGTATACATCTGATCTGGATACCGGACGAGCCAGCATATACTTCCAGCCACCCTGTACGTGATCAACGCGCGCCACCATGGCCATAATAACGGCAATCAATAAAGGATACAGAAAAGAAGGATAAAAGATAAAGGTCTGCTCCATAATGACCTCCCATGCTTCTCTCGTCCAGATTTGCCTGTAACGAATAAAATTCTGAACTCCCTGAAACACCATAAACAACGGAGCGATCGCCACAAGCCAGAGAAGCCGCGTCCGTCTCATCTTTTGTAACTCATATTGAAATAAGCGAATCATGCACTCTCTCCTCTCAATGGATATCCCGCTGTCTGAATTCTACCAATCCAGCGATCAGCAGCAGCGGTCCTGCGACTAGCCCTGTTGTGATTGCCAGCCATTGATCCTCATTGTCTACTGTCATAGTGAATAAGGCAGACGCATAAGGAACAAATCGCATCATCTCGGACTGGGCAAAAAATAAAGCTCCCATACTGCCCGAGAAACCGATAGCCATCCCGTACAGTGGATTAGCTAATCTCGAACTCAGCCAGTGCTGTAGACTCACTACTCCCAAGGCTGCAATACACAGATTGATACCATATCGTATATATTGACCCAGAGGAAATGGCTCCGAAAAGTGCAAAATTATACCGGTCATATACATGAAAATTAGCAGTAACCCTGCCGCTGAACAGGATAATAGCCAGATCAGAAGCCACTTGGCTGTATATACAGATAACCGGGTCACCGGTAGCGCCAACAGATGCTTCCAGCCCTGATCGGTATATTCCCGATAATGAACCAGCGCTGCGATCAGTGTAATACCTATCGGATAAAAGAGTGCCCATATCATGAATCCTTCCTGCATTAGCAGTTCCCATGAACTAAGGTTCGGGTGTCTGCCGCTCAGATAGCTATACCTCAGATACAGATCCACCCACATCATACCGGCAAACATCAAAGGCCCACCAACTACAATCCATGGAAGTAATCCACGTCGCTGTTTGAGCCATTCCGTATATAGCACTCTCATAAAATTCACAGGCTGTCGGCTCCTTTCGTCATTTCCAAAAAGATATCTTCCAGCGAGCGGCCTCCTATACTCAGATGCGATACTTCGATATTATGGCTCACCAGCCTCCGATTAATTACCGATGCTTCTGCAGGATCTGTCATAATATTCATGCCATGATCCGCTTTCTCTACCAGGTATCCCCAATCCCTCAGACAATCTATCGTCTGCTGCATCGGTTCGGCAGACAACTGCACAAAAGGATGACCTTTTCTCTGCAGTTCGGACATTTCTCCCTCAAAAAGTAAACGTCCGGTATGAATAATACCGACACGAGTGGCCACCCGTTCAATCTCCCGGAGAATATGACTGGAAATAAATACAGTAATCCCATGCTGCCGGGGCAGCTCTACAATTAGTTCCCTGATCTCCTGAATACCTGCCGGATCCAGTCCGTTAGTCGGCTCATCAAGTATGAGCAATCTGGGATTGCCAAGCAGTGCCTGTGCTATACCCAGACGTTGTTTCATCCCTAGTGAATAAGTCCGCGCCAATTTGTGCTGTGCCTGGCTGAGGCGTACGATATCCAGCACACGATCCACTTCGGTTTCCGGGATCTGCAGCAGTGTACAAGTCAGCTTCAGATTCTCTCTACCTGTCAGATGCCCATAGTAGGAAGGTGCCTCTACCATCGAACCAACTTGCCGCAAAATGAAAGACCTGTGCCGAGGCAGCTCCCGATCAAATATACGAATACTGCCGGCGCTGGGACGTATTAATCCCAGCAGCATACGAATAGTGGTTGTCTTGCCGGCTCCATTGGGACCAAGAAATCCATAGACTTCGCCTTCACGCACATGCAGTTGAAGCTGATCGACCGGTATGAATTTCCTGTAGGCTTTGGTAAGTCCCTGTGTCTCCATGATCCATTTACTCATTTTTTCTGCTCCTTTATATCGGGTTGGTTAATGATTCTTCACCCAGTATACGGACCCAAGTTTAAGTGCAGTACTGTAATCACCTTAAGTTTGGCTTAAGCAAAAAGACAGATACCTGTTGCATCGGTATCTGCCTTTTGTAGAAAAGATCTATTTTGGAAAGGCGCTTTGAAGCAGCTGTCATCTCACAGTGATTAGTATGGATCATCATCCACCTGCTGTGTATTCATGAACGGTATATTTAACAATAGATTACTCGTTGGGACAGGAAGAAGGATGGGCAAAAAGGAGCGTGACTACTGTTCCTCGATCAGGCTCACTATCCAGTGTAATACTTCCCTGATGAGCTTCTACAATCTGCTTGGCAATCGTCAGACCCAGACCGGAACCAACCGTAGGCTGACTGGCATCGGCTATCCGATAATGACGTTCAAACAGCCGCTGCTGCTCGTTAATCGGAATTCCTTTGCCATTGTCTATAATCTGTACTTTAACCTCGTGCTGTCGGCGCTGCACCCGAATACGAATTCGGGTGGATACCGGATTATGGATGAGCGCGTTCAGAATCAGATTATTCAGGGCACGCTGCATCCATTGATGATCAATCGACATGAAGATCGTCTCCTGATCGGAATCCAGATCAATCTCTCGTTCCCGATACATAGGGTTATTTAACACCTGAATAACCGTCTCACGAATCACCTCCAGTAGATCTTCAGTGCGCATAGTCAAGGGAAGAATATTATTTTGGAGGCGGTATGTGATCTTGAGATCATTCAACAGCGCTTCCAGCTGAGTAGTATTCTTGGCAATGATACGGCTGTAACGGGAACGATCTTCTGCATTGATACTTTCCATAGGATCATTCATCAATTCGGCATATCCCTGAATCGAAGATAGGGGTGTTTTCAGATCATGATACAGATTGGCGATCCATTCATCCCGCATCTTCTCCATTCGTTGATGCTCGCTCTCATGCTCCTGCAGCTTATCCGACAAGGTATTCAGACTCTCGTATACGTTACGATATAATCCCCGCGCATTATAACGGGGACTGTACTCCCGTCTGGACAGACGGGTGATTGCCTGAATCAGCTTCCATGTAGGACGGCTCAGTATACTGCCAAACAGATACCCGATCAGCAGAATCGATAAAATCAATATGCCCAAAATATAAAAAAGACTGTTAAACATGTAGCGTGGTTCATAATTCACCGGGTATTTACTTACCTGAGTCTCCGGAAAAGCAATCAAATAACTCCATTCTCTGTCCTTCCACTCCCGCACGCCCGTGAAAATGGTTGATCCATTGACCGAAAATTTATTAATAAAAACAAGCCGGCTGGGCGTATAATGCTCCGGCGTATGATCCGGTTTGTTCCAGGCAGCGATCTCTGTCCCATTTTCATCGAGTACCTGAATCCATGCCTTATTTTGCTGAAGCAGACTTTTACCGGTATCGGTAATGATCGGCTGATCTTGGCTATCTCCAATAATGTACTGCTGAAACTCCAGTGTCATCTCAACCGGACTGAATTCGCTGCCATTATCGATAAAATAAAAAACAGCTGCTGTATAGATAATCAAAAATAATCCAAGTAGGACAATGTAAGAACCGACGTACAGCGAGGTGATTTTCCATTTCATGATTCTCTGCTCCGCGAAGTCCATTTATAACCGATCCCGCGTACTGTCAGCAGCCGCTGCGGATTGGACGGGTCTTCCTCCAGCTTCTCCCGTAGATGCCGGATATGAACCATAATGACGTTATCACTGCCCCTGTCATCTTCTTCCCATACCTTTCGGTACAGCTGCCTTTTGCTGAATATCTGATCAGGATGGGAAGCCAATAACAGTAACAATTTGTACTCTTTGGCTGTCAAACCTGCAGGTTCACTATTACGAGTCACTTCTCCCTTATTTTCATCAATACGAATATTGCCATATTCATATACAGGACGCTGCTCTCTGATCATGCCGGACAACATAAGGTCCCGCCGAAAACGTGCCTTGATCCGGTAAGCCAGTTCTTTGGGGCTGAATGGCTTGGTAATATAATCATCTCCACCGATTCCAAGACCTATAATCTTGTCTATATCTTCATTTTTGGCAGACAGGAAAAAGATCGGTACCTGACTAAACTGACGCAGCTGCTGACAGACAGCAAATCCATCCAGATCCGGCAGCATAATATCCAGAATAATAATATCCGGCTGCTGTTCCCGGCATAAGCTAATGCCCGCTTCTCCTGTAGCTGCTGTATAAATATGCCGAAAGCCTTCTTTTTGCAATACTGTAGCTAGTAAGTCTGTAATATCCGGTTCATCATCAATAATAACAATCCTGCGCGCAGACAAGGCTGGGCTGCTTTCATTCATAAGGCGTTCCTCCTTATAATAGTCTACATATCGATAGTTATTTCTGCGTGGTAGAGTAAGGTTCATCGGGAGGCATGATATCTATGTACAACGCCTATTTATTACCTGTTTTATATGCTTTCCTTGCTTTTCCGCTGGCGGCAGCGTTATTTACTTTTCCTTTTCTGGTGTATCAGTACCGACAGTATGGATACATTAATATTGTTCGGGCGATCACACTGTATGCTCTACTGCTTTATCTAATGAATGCCTACTTCCTTGTTATTTTACCATTTCCGGCGTCCCGGCATAATCTGCCGCTGGCGCATGGCGATTTACAACTGGTACCCTTTCAGTTCGTAAGCGATTTTTTGAAAGAAACCTCGGTCTCTTTGCATGATCCGGCGACCTATATGCATTTATTAAAAGAACGCGCCTTTTTGCAGGTCCTATTCAATATCCTGCTGACTGTGCCCTTCGGAATGTTCCTGCGTTATTATTTTCGTCAGGGCTGGTGGTCGGCTCTGATTTGGTCTTTTTTGCTTTCGCTGTCTTTTGAGACGATTCAGCTAACCGGCATTTTTGGCATTTATGATCATGCCTATCGGATCTTTGATGTGGATGATCTGATCTGCAATACATTTGGTGGCATGATCGGCTTGCTTATGGCATCCTGGATCTCCGAGAGGCTGCCGGATGCACGGCAGATGGATAAGCAGTTGGATCGGTCACAGCGAAGAGTCACCTACACCCGCCGAGGAATTGCCTTTATAATCGATATGTTGGTCTGGTCTATACTATCTTCTATTCTGACAAGAATGCAGGTTCCGTTCACATTTTGGTTATCCAGTGGTCTTTACTTTATACTACTGCCTTATATAACCGGAGGTCGTACAGTTGGGAAATGGATGGTACGTATCCATCTGGTATTTAGGGATCAGCCAGAGCGCAGACCTCCTTTCTCGGCACTGCTTATTCGTTATGGATTATTGTATTGGGGATTTTTCGGACTGAACCGGCTGCTGAATATTCCTTTTATCACAAGCAACCCTTCCCGACTGGAAGCTATTGTGTATCTGGCTGTATTGTTTGTGATCAATGCCGGATTTTTTATCCATCTGATTACTCGTTTTTTCAGAAAGGGATCGTTATTGTTCTATGAGCAGATCAGTCATACCTCGCACCGAATTACTTGGCCCGATCAGCCCGGTGATTCGGGAGAAGATTCGCCGGATCATAACCATGCAAATGCTATAAAAGATACTGCTGTCTCGTCGGCAGTACAGGATACATCCTCCCCTGAGTCCGATGATATGCCGCCTCAATCATGATACAATACAGCGAGCTGTATAGGCAGATGATATGAATCCTAGCCTATGTTTCTAATTATTCCTTTATTCTTTGTCAAAGGCGGTAGATTTTCTTGTTATATGTAATCAAGTTTTTGTACAGCTTTGTACTTCCACCCGGATTGTTTATTATTCTGCTGCTGGCGATGTCTATCTGGCTATGGCGACGACGACTCCGGCAGGCGCTCATACTGCTGGTAATGACTATTCTGCTGTATCTGTCTACGACAGGTCTGGTCAGTGACGCTCTGATCGGCAGCCTGGAACAGCGTTATGCTCCGCCAGCCTCGATACAAGGCGATGTGATCGTTGTACTGGGCGGTGGAGCAACACAGGGTACACCGGATATCGATGGTCAGGGAAATCTGTCAGGAGCTGCCGGCAACCGGCTGATTACAGCTGTGCGTCTGTACAGTCAGACCGGTCTGCCGATTATTTTCTCGGGTGGACAGGTATTCGCTGACAGCGGCAATGAAGCCGATATTGCGCGCCGGCAGCTGATTGGTATGGGTATCCCTGCCAAAGATATCCTCGCCGAGAACCAGTCTCTGAATACCGAGCAAAATGCAGTCAATACAGCCGCTCTGCTGCAGCAAAAAAAATGGAGCCATCCGGTATTGGTAACGTCCGCTTTTCATATGCCTCGTTCGGTCGTGGAATTCCAGCGAGCTGGACTGGCTGTGCAGCCGTACCCTACAGACTATTGGGTAAGTCAGCCTGAAGCCATGTATCCCGGCAAATTCTCGCCTTCCGGCGGAGCGATGAGTTCTACCAGCACAGCGCTCAAGGAATACCTGGGACTGTTAGTAGCTACGATCAAATCATAAATGATCTCCTGCTTGCAGCAGACAGCGAACACACCTATTTTACAACACGAAAAAGAGAGACATGCCTCAGAGGCTGTCTCTCTTTTTATCTATAGCAGGCTTTATATTTGTGTCGCCTGTTCATCCACTTTATCCATGTGTTAAGTTAATCCACATTCACTTCATTAATGCAGTTATTCTTATTTCCACTCTGCGATGCTGTTAATTGGCAGACGCATCGAAGGGTAGCCTTCATTGGCTGCTTTACCGATTGTCAGCAGCATAACCGGAACATAACGTTTGGTATCCATGCCGAACAATTCGGACATTTGTTCTTTCTCATAACCACCGATTGGGTTGGTGTCATAACCATGTGCACGGGCTACCAGCATCAGCTGCATCGATACCAGACCGCTATCGATCAGAGCGATGTCCTTGCGTGCTTGTTCAGACAGGTTTTCATAATAAGCCATAGCAAATGGAAGCTGTCTTTCTTTGACTTCAGCAGGCATATAGCCCAGTTCTACAGCTGTATTGAAGATTTCTTCTGCGTTCAGTTCGTGCTGCAGATCGCCAAAGATCGCGATAACTGCGGAAGAAGTCTCTACCTGATGGCTGTTGAATTTCGCCAGTGGCAGCAGCTGTGCTTTGGCTTCTTCACTCTCGATAACGAGGAAACGCCAAGGCTGCAGGTTGATGGAAGATGGAGCACGAGTAGCTTCATTCAGGATCTCGGTCATTTCCTCACGGCTAATTTTTACGGATGGATCGTAACTTTTAATAGAGCGGCGCTCCAGGGCAATTTTGCGGAAATCATTGGTTTGGGTTACAGCATTTGTTGTTGTCATACAGTAAACTCTCCTTTTATATGGGTGTAAATGATATCAGATTCGGCTTAGAGCTGGCTGATATTTTGATTAATTCGCATCAGCATATCAGACAATTGATCCTGATCGCTGCTGCTGAAGCCATCGAGCATACGGTTCAGGAACGTTTCACGTTCCTCCCGAAAAGCTATAATTTTCTCGCGTCCATGCTCGGTGAGCTGCACGAGTGTAAAGCGGTTATCTTCGGGACTGATGCGACGAATAACCATATTCTCCGCTTCCAGCTGCTTCACATGACGGGTGATGGCTGCATGGTCGATACCAACCAGCTTTTGTAAGGAAGATTGGCTAATCTCGTCAGACTGATACAACTGACATAACAGCTGCAAGCGGGAAGCACTAATTCCTGCACACCGCTCAAATGTACTGGTCAGCTGACGGTGAAGACCGTGAATCTGGTTGAATATTTCCTGGGATGATAATTCTGGCATCGGACTTCTCTCCTCTCTGACCGTACGGCGGTTATTTATGAAATAGTGTGGAACATGTATTCGTTTGACTCATCAATCATTGACATATCAAATGATATCATACCTGTTTTCAATTTGCAATTGTATTACAGAAAATTAAATTGATAAAAATCTTTATTAATGACTTATAACAGTTTGTATACGCTCTCATTTTTTATCCTGACCTTTTGCGGAATGGTTCATCATAGTTCATAGACTTTAAAAGAATAATAAGTTATAGTACATAGTCCAATGTTAACTTGTATGATTCAGGAAGGAACGTATTGAACTTATGAAATTTGCTATTGGAATGCGCAACCTCAAAACAGCACTTGCTGTCCTGATCTGTCTGATCATCTCACAGCTGCTGCATCTGGAGTATCCGTTTTATGCTGTTATTGCTACTATTATCGCAATGGAGAATTCGGTCACCAATTCGTATACCGTTGGTAAAAATCGGATGATGGGCACGATTGTCGGCGCCTTTTGTGGATTGATATTCGCTTTGATCGATCCGCATAATGCAATTCTGGCGGCGCTTGGTATCATTATGGTTATCTATATTTGCAATCTGCTGGGCTGGAATAAATCGGTCTCCATTGCCAGTATCGTATTTCTGGCAATTATGCTGAATCTACGTCCAGGCGAGAGTCCACTCCTGTATGGTACCCACCGCGTAATGGATACGCTGATCGGTATCGGGGTTGCCGTACTGGTTAACTATCTCGTCTATCCACCCAACCATGAGCGTGGACTGGAACAGAAGCGCATGGTTCTGCGTCGCAATATGACGCGTCTCGCACATGAACTGCTTCGCGAAGGCGGCGGTGTACATATTAGTTCCCTTCGCGATGATATGACAGCGATGGAAGAAGCTTACAAGACCTATACGTCCGAATTCCGGCTGAATCTCAGCAAGCAGCTGTTTATCGATCACATTGAGCAGGAGATCGATATTTATCACAATACGTACTCTCATATGCGTATGCTGCGGCTGCTCACCGATGAACCAGAGACCGAATTGGCTCCAGGAGTCATTCAGCGACTTCGTTCTCTGGTCGCTGCTCCGATTACGGTACATCCGGAATATCTGCCGCTGATCTATCAGTATCATGTACACTGTATTATCCAGGAAATGCAGATACTTGGTCTGATGATCCCGGCTCATATCGCGCCTCCCAAAAAGCTCCAGCCTATCCGGACTGAAATTGCGATCAGCAATGAATTGGTAGAATAAAAGGATGGTTACCCTCATATCGTTAGATGCGATAATGATGCATCGTTTATAAAATGTACCCAAAAGAACCTTGCCTCCGCTGTAATAGGGAGCAAGGTTCTTTTCATTTCATTATCTATCCTTAATTCTCATCCATGTATCTATTCACATGGATGATTGTCACCTCTATTAATCTTCCGGACTCCTGTAAATATGGATAATCCGAGGATTACTTCTCACTTTGTGATAATTCCAGACCAATGATCTTGTTTTTATCACCGTCATCCGGACTGGCTGCCAGTGTGTATTTACCAACATTGTAGAAAATCAGATAATCTCCTGTACTCTCCATCAACCCTTCATCTACAGGCTGACCAAATCGCTGATTCAGAAAGGATCGGGTTAGCTCATGCTCTTCCACATTCAGTACCATTTTCACAATCGGGTCACTATCCTCAATTTCATCAGCTACACTTCTCGGAAAGAAAAAAGCTGCATCCTGATAACCGTAATACACGCCTTCATAATTATCTATCCGATCCGGCTTGCCCAGTGCCGCAGTTAGTTCCGCTGCAGTTGTACCTATACCTATTTCTTCATCATCAAGCTTGCCCTGTGATACATGCGCTTTGGTCAGCCAGGGAAGCTGGATATTCGAAGCGTCTGCCGAACCGGATTTTGGTTGCTGCTGGACCGTTTCCTTTTTGGCAGATGTATGATTGGCTCCTGACTGCTGTGGTGACGTTGTATCCGTTAACGCAGCCTGTGATGCTCTGTTCTGATTATAGGCATACCACAATGCGCTGCCCACTCCGATAACAACTACAGCTGTCATAATCCATACTGCTTTTTTCAATCTGTTCATTCTCCTTTTTTCAATCTGTTCATTCTCCTTTATTCATACCGTTCCACCAATGACCTGTTTGTCACAACGATCTTTTATTTGGGCAAATCAGCTGCTTTGATGCGCAGGATTTTACCGGCAGATTCCGAGATAGGATCGGTGTCTGTTCCCAGCCCAAAGTAGAAGTCTCCCTGATACTCTTCCAGCGATTTGGCATACGTATCCTGTTTGAATTTCAATACTTCGGTCCATTTGTTCAGATTGCGCGTTTTGTATACCCGGCTAATATAGCTTCCATCCGACTGCTTGGTGTAGGTAAGCAAATAGAGCATTTTGCCGCGTACAATCATATCAGTTGGACGGGCGTTAGGATCAGGCAGCTGGATCGCTCTTGCCTTATTTATATTTTTGGCTGCAATTAGCGATTCGGGCATGATCTGGGAATCATTGTACAACTCTCCGGCAATATAGACGAGCTGATTATTCAGTACAACCGTTTTACTGATTTTTTTGTAAGGACTGGAGCCGGCTTTGGCTACAAAGCTCATACCGGGCAGCAGCGTTTTGCCTGTTACCTTTTGTTGATGGATATTCAGATTCTTGTCTATGGCAAGCAGGTTGGTCTCGTCATCCCAGGTTTTGTTATCCGGAATAATGATCGCAGACGCATACAGCATTCCTTTAAACTGGAAAAACTTATACGTACGGCTTCCGAGTCCATCGATCTTGGCAAACTCTTTCCAGGTTTTGCCGTCGTCTCCGGAGATCAGCACAACCGGTGCATCCTCTGTACCAATCGCTGCGAACAGATTGCCCTGATAGTAGGCCATGTCATAGACATGAATACCGCCCGGCAGATTCTGATACTCATTCCAGTGATCACCGTTCAGCTCGTAATAGTTACCATACGCCCAACCCGGTATAACGGAATCATTGCCAGGTATGTACAGTTTATTACGGAAAATTTTGAACGTATCAATCTGTTCATCATCGGTAACTTCACGTGTCTCCTGCTTGCCGGTCTTGGCATTATTCACCACAACTTTTTGTGTGACAAATTTCCCGGTCTGTGGATTATAATAAATAATCGGGACCGGCCCTGCATTGGGAGAGGGCTTGGAATTACTGCTGTTGCCATGACCCAGATAGATTTTGCCATCAAATACCTGCATATCCCATACATTGCGGGCATAAGGCTCATTATTAAAAGGCTGTCCGAGCAGCTGTAATCGGGAAGTTACATCCACATTGGCAGTCTGGGACGCCTGAGCGGTATAACCATTTACAGGGAAAGCCGAACTTCCGGTTATCATAATACATCCCGCCAGTAGAGCCGGGGTAATCATTTGTCTGATTTTCATATAAATTCATCCTTTCTGGCAGATCGAGTCATTGGTAATTGAGATCGCTTACTTCATCCCTCCTAACAGGTGAGTCGTGAGTATCTACTTCCTGATATTAATATATCATATACGGAAACTGGAATCTAAAGCAGGTAATGACACATGAATTAACTTGCTTTTTTAGTTCTATATACGATTAAACCCAATAGGCTGGATTTGAAAAAAAAACGGACCGGCCAGATGAAATATCCATCTGCCAGCCCGTTTGAGGTCTACCCTGTTATCTTTTTTCTTTAATCCTTGTGCAGCAGTTCTTCGCCGGCAATTCCCGGTTCAGTCATCTGATAAGGATCCAGAATAATATTCAATTCTTCCTCGGTCAGCACATTGTATAGCAGACAGAGTTCGCGTACCGATTTGCCTGTCTGAATCGCTTCACGGGCGATCCGTGACACCACTTCATAGCCCAGATGCGGATTCAGTGCCGTAATCATTCCGACGCTGCGCTCCACATACTGGCGGCAGTTATCTACGTTCGCCTGGATACCGTCTACACAGTGCAAACGGAATACGGTGAAGCCCTGTTTCATAATCTCCAATGATTGCAGCAGATTATAGACCAGTACCGGCTCCATTACGTTCAGTTCCAGCTGACCTGCTTCGGAAGCAAGACAGATCGTATTATCATTACCGATTACCTGAAAAGCGATCTGGTTGATCACTTCGCACATGACGGGATTGACTTTGCCCGGCATAATGGAAGATCCCGGCTGACGTGCAGGCAGGCTTAATTCATTCAGACCGGCATACGGTCCGGAAGCCATTAGTCGAATATCATTGGCGACTTTGGACATGTTCATCATACAGATTTTTAGCGCTGCCGATACTTCGGTATACGCATCCGTATTCTGGGTAGCATCCACCAGATGATCCGAAGCGGTTACTTCGAATCCACTGATCTCTGCTAGAATCTCGGCAACACGGGTAATATAACGACGATCTGCATTCAGACCGGTGCCGACCGCTGTCGCCCCCATATTGATGTGCAGCAGGTTCTCGCGGGTCGCTTCTACACGACGGATATCGCGGCTCAGTACACGTGCATACGCCTGGAATTCCTGCCCCAGACGAATCGGTACCGCATCCTGCAGATGCGTACGTCCCATTTTGATTACCGTATCAAATTCATCGGCCTTGGTCTGGAAAGACTGCTGCAGCTCGCGCATGGCGACCAGCAACTTTTCAATCATGGACAGTGTAGCCAGATGGATGGCTGTTGGGAAAGCATCATTGGTAGACTGTGCCATATTGACATGGTTATTCGGACTGATGTCCACATAAGCGCCTTTTTCCTTGCCCATAATTTCCAGGGCCCGGTTAGCAATAACTTCATTGGTGTTCATATTAATCGAAGTGCCGGCGCCGCCCTGAATCGGATCGACGATAAATTGATCCAGCCACTGGCCTGCCAGAATCTCATCCGCCGCCTGTACGATAGCTTCCCCTTTGGGGCCATACAGACGCGACAGTTCCATATTGGCGAGCGCAGCTCCTTTTTTGACCATGGCCATCGCCCGGATCAACTCCGGATGCAGACGCTGACCGGTAATCGGAAAGTTCTCTACTGCCCGTAATGTTTGAATGCCGTAATACGCCTCGTCCGGAACTTCTTTGGTGCCCAGAAAATCCTTTTCTACTCTCACGATTCATTCCTCCGGCTAGCTAGACTATTGGTTTTATGGTTATGCCTTGCAACAGTCCTATTATACGTTTACTGATCGGAAGGTTCCAGTAGTATATCAATCTAATTTACCGTGCATTGCTCTCATCCCACTGCAGATCAGTCAGAGCCAGCAGCGCACCGCCGACCATATTTTTCTCTTTTTTGGTTACTGCACGTTCCAGTTCATCATTTAGCAGTAATCTGGCTTGCTGCACCTGCTCTCTATTCGCAAAAATATCTGCAGGATTGGCAAACTGGGCCAATGCGGTAATAACTACCTGCCGCTGTACACCATTCCCGTTTAGCCAGCGGATAACATCCTCAGCTGAAGGATTGGAAATAGCAAACAATTGATCCCAGCCATCATACGGATAGCTTACGCGCTTGCGCTCGCTCATCCACTCAATGACACGTCGGCTGCGAAATGGCTTCAGCCAGCAATTGGCGGTATACCCGTTCAGACGCTTCTGTGCTTCGGCCTGTTCCAGCCTGGTCCATACCCTGTTTAATCCTTCCTCTTCCGGGAGACAGGAAGCTGTCAGATTTGCCAGCACAGCAGAATTAATCCGTTCTTCCTCCGGCAATATCCATAAGCTTCTCACCCAATCTGCAGCATACTGACCGCTGATCGCGCCTGCATATTCCATCAGGCTGTTGCGTATATCCTTATCCTTTTCCTGTTCAATCCGCTGCATCCAGCTCTTAAATACATGGTTCGGATCATGGGATGCAAAAGCAGCCTGCAGCTCGGGATCGTCTTTTCCCCGAACTTCCGTATAACGAATCAGTAGCTGCAGATCGTTTCTGGCTTCTTCCAGTGTTAGATGCAGAAAATCATTTATCCAATTCTTCCACCGCTTTGCATGAGCACTATTTACATTAATACCAAAGTGATCGAGGAATGGTTCATACTGCCATGATTCTGCACCTATGCCGTACAAAGTGGTTACCCGATCCAGAAAATCCGTCAATGAACTGGCTAGTAGCTGGATTTCATTCGTCTCATGATACCAGTGAACAACTGCCGGATGCTCCGGATGACTCTCCAGATCAAGCATCAGCATATCTCCATTACCGGCAATATGAAAAGTAAGAAACCGTTTCTCTTCATATATTGTTTCTTCCTGGAAATCCGGAAAATCCAGAACTTCCAAAGACCAGCCCAGATCACCTGCAGCACCAAACGGCACAAGCCTATTATCCATAATGGACCAAACGATAAATCCCTCCGAGCCGCCTATCGTCAGCAATTCTTTTAATTCTCCAGGCAATGGTATACCTAGACGCTTTTCTGCTGTCGCAACCTGCTCTAATGTTGCCGTCGGCCTGATTATCAACACAGCATCAGCGCCTCTGGCCTGAAACGATTCGACGATCTGCTTCCACTGCCCATGCCAACTTTTCCATCGTTCATGTATTGTCATCCTCTCCATCCTCTCCTTATTTTTATGATCTTTATTCTTCTATGTTTATTTGTAAAAGCAGCTTGGTCGCTGTTCGGATAACTGGAATCCTGCAGTCACCAGAATGTATGAAATGAGGAATTATAGCTCCGGTAGCGACATTGGTCGCTATTTGTTCGATCAGAGCGTACCTTTTATTATAATACGTTCCCGCATTAAAGGGATTACGATTTCGTACCGTTCATGACCGTATTGTTACATTTGAACACTTTATATTTATAAAATTGTCTTTTGGGCTTCAGCCTTTGCTTCTATCAACGTGTTCTATGTTGCTCTACACATTACGCATAATTCATAAAACCAAAAAGCCGCAGCATGAATCGCTGCGGCCTCACTTTGTGTCAGTTCAGATAGATACTCTCTATACATTAACGGGTATAGAAGGCTTCCAACTGGTGAATTACTTCATTCAGATCATGATCAATAATAGTCTGATGCTGCGGCATGGAGAACAGTGCCTGGATCGGAGCCGGGAATTCCTGCTCGATTTCGCACAGGATGATAGACTCGTCAAACTTGGCCGGATGCGCTGTTGCCAGCGTAATGCATACTTCCTCCGGTCCGCTGCATTGCTCATAAGCAGCAATTCCGCAGGCAGTATGAGGGTCGAGCAGATAATCATACTCATTTTTGTATTTGATAATGGACTGCAGACAATCCTGATTCGAAGCTCCGTAAGCTGCAAAGTCGCGCTGTACATGCTCCAGATCTTCCTGGCTCAGCACAATTTTACCTTCCGTTTGCAGCGTGTGCATATAATCGGACACTTTAGCCGCATCTTCCTTGAGGAAATAATACAGATAACGTTCAAAGTTGCTCGCCACCTGAATATCCATGGATGGACTGTGTGTACTACGGAATTCACCTGGCTGGTATTCTCCTGTTCTCACAAAACGCTCCAGAATATTATTCTCGTTGGTAGCAATAATCAGCTTGTTAATCGGTAGTCCCATCTGACGTGCCAGGAAACCCGAGAAAATATTGCCAAAGTTGCCGGAAGGTACGCTGATATTAATTTTGCGTTCACTGCTTTCATCCTGCGCCCGGAAATAGGCATAGAAGTAATACACGGTTTGTGCCAGAATACGCACGAAATTAATAGAATTGATCGCGCGCAGATGATGCTGCTTTTTGAATGTCAGATCGGCGAACAGATCCTTGATCATTTTTTGGCAATCATCAAAGTTTCCTTTGACCGACAGATTCAGTACGTTACTGTCATCTACCGTCGTCATCTGCAGTTCCTGCACCTTGCTGACCTTGCCGTGCGGATGCAGAATACAGATCTTGATGCCTTCCTTGCCGCGCACACCCTGGATAGCAGCTGCTCCCGTATCACCGGAAGTTGCGCCCAGAATATGAATGATGTCTCCATTTTTTCGGGACATATAGGAATATAGCTCACCCATAAACTGCAGAGCCACATCTTTGAAAGCAAAAGTCGGTCCGTGGAACAGCTCCATAATATAGAGAGAATCACTGATCTTCTTCACCGGTGTTACTTCCGGATGACGGAAGTTGCTATAGCTGCGTTCTGCCAGTTCGCGCAGATCCGCTGCCGGAATCTCGTCATTCACATATCGTGCAAATATCTGCAAAAATAGTTCTACATAGCTTAGTGAACTCCATTCGCGAAGCTCCTCCGGCGAGATTACCGGTATCTGTTCAGGTATCATCAGACCGCCATCATCGGCCAGTCCCATTAATACTGTATCGATAAATCCTTTTGGCTCAACCTGTCCCCTGGTACTGATATATTTCATACATATCCCCCAATTGATTAATATTCAAGCCTGGATTCTGCAAAGTGTACGCTTCTGCAGATCTCTGCTATTCGTCGTCAAACACGTTACTTTCTATCATACCCTGTCACAGAGCTGCATCCAAGCATTAATTTACTAAAGTCATGCTGGTTTGCCCTTTTTTATTTGTTCAACATATTATCATAAATCACATCTTTTGTGATCTCCGAAATTTCCAGCATTCATTTCAGCCTATTTTTCACCATTTGTTTCGGCACGTCTAAGTTATTTAGCAAATTTGCGTTTCACCCTGCTCTCACTCTTCATTAACAAATCCTCACAACCGATATAAACTAGGTAAATTCCGATTACACATAGAGAGGATAACAGCAGTGAAGAAACATAAAACGTGGAGTTATCTGGGATGTATGATTCTGGTTGCCGCCCTTTTCCTGAGTGCATGCTCCGGACAAAAGATAGCGGATACATCCGCCAGCAAACACAAATTAAAGGTTGGAATCGTCCTGTCGGATATTGGTCTTGGCGATCAGTCATTCAGTGACGGAGCATTCAAAGGCCTGATCAAGGCACGTGACGAAGGCGACATTCTGTTCGACTACAAGGAAATTGCTGATACAGGAACCTATGATGTAGGATTCGAACAGCTTGTAAATGAAGGCAGTGATATCATTATCGGCCTGGGCTACTCTGTCAAAGAAAGTCTGGAAGCCACAGCCAAAAAACATCCGGACCGTCAGTTCCTGCTAATCGATGAGAAATCGGAATTGGCGAACGTCGCATCCATTACATTCAAAGAAGAAGAAGGCAGTTTTCTCGCCGGCGCACTTGCCGCAATGGCCAGCAAATCCGGTCACCTGGGCTTCATCGGTGGTGTCGAATCTTCTTTACTTCATAAATTCCAGATCGGTTACGAACAGGGCGCTCGCGCCATTAACCCAAATACCAGCTTCTCGGTCAATTACACCGGTGATTTTGGCAAAGCTGAATTGGGAGCAACTGCTGCCAGAGAAATGATCACCCGTGACAATGCAGATGTCATCTATACTGTTGCTGGATTGACCGGCGTCGGCGGACTGCAGGAAGCTCAAAAACAGGGCAAATACTCTATCGGTGTCGATAGCGACCAGTTCTTCCTTGCCGAGAAATCCGTAATTGCATCCATGGTCAAAAATATTGATGTAGCCATCTACAATGCACTGCAGACGTACATGAAGAGCAATGCTTCATTCCCGGAAAAGGACATGGTGTTCGGACTTCAGGATGGCGGTGTGGGTCTGACCCAGATTCATCTGCTGGAACTGACCAAGGAACAGCAGGCACAGCTGGAAGAGCTGCAGCAAAAACTGATCTCGGGCGAAATTAAAATTAATATCCCGAATTCCTGAACCCAAAGCTGAATCCGGACCAACGGCTTTATCTACGTCATACAACGACTATTATTGACTGAACCACGCGTTTGACAATCAGACGCCGTAAATGGAGGCTAATATGAAACTACAAGGCAAATTGGTGCTGAATGCGATGATATCGCTGGTCGCCTCACTGGTGCTGGTGGGTTATATCATTTTCCAGCTGCTAAGCATTAATTCCCAAAATAATAATCTGGTACCGGCCATGCTGGATGTTCAGCAGCTGGACGGAGACCTCGTACAGACCGGACAAGCACTGAGCAATTTCTCTTTTTCCATGTCTGCGAGTAATAAGGCACTGGTAACAGAACAGCTGCAAAAAATCCAGACAACGATTGATACCCTGTCCAATGGCATGCTGCAGGATCCGGCAGAACAAAAATTGCTGGCAGCAGCCAAAACCAAATTCCAAAAACTAAGCGAGGAATCTGCCACTGCCATGAATAATATGGACAGCGCAGAAGCCAAACGCCAGAGTATCCGCATAGAAGGTATTCAAAATGATGTATATATGCTGGATCAGCTGACCAAAGCCGGTTATAGCGAATACACCAAAGATCTGACCAACAGTATCAAAATGACCTGGCAGATTGCCGTTGCCGGAGCAATCCTGCTGTTAATCGCAGTAGGCTGGTTCAATACCCATACTGCCCGCCAGCTTGCCAAACGTGCTCATGTCCTGAATGCTGCTGCGCAGCGAATCGCGGATGGAGATCTGACCGTAGAGCTGGCTCCAACCAAGGGCAAAGATGAACTTGATGAGCTAAATGCTTCTTTCCGCCAGATGATTGGCAATCTGCGCAGTATTGTCGGCTCGATCGGACATGCAGGTAATCGCGTAGATGATATGGCCCAGGATATTGATCGCAGCAATGATCGTATGCAGGAAATGGTCAATCAGGTTGCCATATCGGTAGAAGAACTGGCGATCGGCAGCCAGAAAGTAGCCGAAGACCTCAGTGTAACTGTATCTGTTGTTGATGAGATGCAGCACAAGTTCCAGGCCAACCTGGAAACTACTGCAGAATCGGCCATTTACAGTGAAGGTGCGATTCAATCCATTGAACACGGCAGCAGCCAGATGAAAGAACAGCTGCACCTCGTATCCAGCAACCGCGCTGCCATGGCCGAAGTAGCCCAGACGGTAAGTGCTCTGGAAACGAACGCCGCCGAGATCGCCAGCATGACCAGGCTCGTATCCGAGATCGCTTCGCAAACCAACCTGCTATCATTGAATGCTTCGATTGAAGCAGCACGTGCCGGTGAAGCCGGTCAGGGATTTGCCGTGGTCGCTGGAGAAGTGAAAAAGCTGGCTGATCAATCGGTAACAGCCGCCAGCCAGATTTTCAAAGCGGTCGATTCGATTACATCTGCAGTAAGCCAGGTACA
This sequence comes from Paenibacillus dauci, assembly GCF_000971985.1. Lineage (GTDB taxonomy): Bacteria > Bacillota > Bacilli > Paenibacillales > Paenibacillaceae > Saccharibacillus > Saccharibacillus dauci. Next base: position 1,412,246 of record NZ_LAQQ01000001.1, read on the forward strand.
GGCTTCGGTCTCCCAAAGCCTTACACTGTTCCAACAGCAGGAACAGGCGACTGCGTCGACTGATGCATCTTTTGCCGAGATTAGTGAACAGGTGAAGCAGATTGCCAGTCAGGTGAACAAGCTCGCCCAGGATATGCAGACATCCCATGAACTGAGCAACCAGGTTCAGCAGGCTATTGAAAATATCAGCGCCATCACCGAACAATCGGCTGCAGGTAGCCAGGAGATTACTGCTTCCACCGTAGAACAGCAAAATGCATTCCGTCAGTCCGGCGAAAAAGTCAAAATGCTGCGCCAGATTCGTCAGGAAATGCAGCATGAGCTGGATCGCTTCCATATGGATGCTTCCACCCTGCCTGCTGCTTCGAACAGTACAGCAGATAACGCTTCGCCATCTATCTCGACAGCTTCTGCATTACAAGATTAATTTTCATTTATCCACCATAAGCATGATAATGTATGACTCACAGCCTATGTGAAAGTGATCTATGTCTGAGACAAAAAGCCGCTCCGGAAATAACCGGGCGGCTTTTTGCTATCCTGTATGATGTGGCCAAGACTTCTCGCTCAACAGAAACTGCTTGCGGACAACCACCGCTCGGTATCATTCAACCAGCTAGTGTATCTATATTCGTACTCTTGTTTATCCTCATATCAAGTTGATCCAAACTACATTCAGCCACCGATATGAGACATTTCTACCCGTGGTCCATCCTGACTACGGACGCTGGAGCTGCTTCCACGCTCTACCGAGTACTGGTCATGGCGATTACTCCAGATTCCGGCTACAGCATGGGCAACTTCTTCGTCCGTTTGACCGGAGCGCAGCAGTGCCCGCAGATCATGTCCTTTGGTCGCAAACAGGCATGTGTACAACTTGCCTTCGGCAGACAAGCGAGCCCGTGTACAGGTAGAACAGAATGCCTCGGTTACAGAGGAAATAAAACCTACTTCTCCCTTGCCATCGACGAACCGGTAACGCGTGGCTACTTCGCCCTCATAATTCGGTGCAATCGGTTCCAGTGGCCAGTGGGCACCGATCTTGTCCAGTAGCTCCTGCTTGCTGACCACATGCTGCCTGTTCCATCCATTCGTATTTCCTACATCCATATATTCAACCATTCGCAGAATATGACCACGCTCACGGAAATATTCCACCATAGGTACCACAGCTTCTTCGTTGAATCCTTTTTGAACGACCATATTCACTTTGACCTGCAATCCTGCAGCTGCAGCTGCATCAATCCCATTCAGCACAGGCTGTACCCGGCTGCGTCCGCCGTTCATTTTCAGGAACAGATCATCTTCCAGGCTATCCAGACTGACCGTGATCCGGTGCAGACCCGCTTCTTTTAGAGCAGCAGCTTTGCGGGCGAGCAGACTGCCGTTGGTCGTCAGAGATAGATCCTCAATATCAAGAGCGGACAGACGCTGGATAATGCTCACCAGATCTTTGCGCAGCAGCGGTTCTCCGCCGGTAATACGCAGTTTTCTGGTTCCCATGCCGACGAAAATGGCTGCAATTCGGCCAATTTCCTGCTCGCTTAGCATATGTTCATCAGGCAAAAAGGCATAATCTTTGCCGAATATTTCTTCAGGCATACAATACCGGCAGCGGAAATTGCAGCGATCTGTGACAGAGATCCGTAAGTCTCTTAATATACGGTTATGCTGGTCATAGGCTGTCATCGTATCTCCTCCAATCATCGCTTGCTTCCTGTTTAATCCAACAAAGGTGGAAAAGCTGCTTTATTTCATGCAGCCTGCCCCATGTTGTTCCTTTTAGAATAGCATAGAGTTTTGCGCTTTGTCCGCATATTCCCGGATTCTTTGTGGGTGTGTATAGATATTGCAGCTGTCTTCCCGCACAAAACCAACTGTCGTGATTCCCAAATGATCAGCCAGGTCAAGAGCCAGCGCAGTAGGCGCAGATTTGGACAAAATAACCTCGCAGCCAATCTTGGATACTTTGGTCAGAATCTCGGAAGAAATACGCCCGCTAAAAACAATAATCTTGCCCTTTATGCTCATCTGATGCCGAAGACACCAGCCATAGATTTTATCCAGCGCATTATGACGTCCAATATCACTGCGGCTGAGCAAAATATGGTCCGGTTCACACAGTGCAGCTGTATGCACACCACCGGTTCGTTGAAACAGCTCCGCCGATTGCTGAACTGCATCCATCAGCTGAAAGCACTGCTCGAAAGATACACGTACATGAATCTCTTCCATTCTCTTCGCTGTACGGGCATCATTAAAAAAAACAAAGCCCTGCCGGCTTGTTCCACAGCAGGAAGTAATATAACGTTTGGTGAATAGCTGACGATGCTTGGGATTCCAGCGATCCGTACGTACATGTACATAACCCTGCTGCTCCTGTATCCATAACTCCTGAATATCATTGTACTGCTGAATGACCCCTTCCGAAGCCAGAAAACCTATCGTCATATCTTCGATATATTCAGGTGTACAGACCAAAGTTACAAATTCTTCCCCATTAACTTTGATCGTTACCGGCTGTTCCGATACAACAATGTCCGGCTCTTCGGTGAACTGCCCCCGTTGATAGCGGACAATACTGCGCTGCTGCTCTATGTTATAGTCCATAATCTCATCCCTGTTCGCTGTTTTTTGAGGAGGTCTAACAGAGCCATCCTGCGCGGCCTACTGTAATATCGGTAAACCAAACCAGTGATTTCGAACCTTAACGATGATGATTATATGCAAGAAGTCTCAAACTTGGATGTCTTTCCTGCCCTCACTGCTGCCTGAATGTGCCAAATCAGAAAACAATAATAAATAGATCAGGTAGATATTCATATAGCAAATAGCAAAAAAAGCTGACGCTCAGGGGAGGGCGTCAGCTTTTTATATCAACTGTCCAATCGGTATTTGGCAGATACTGATTGGACAAGGGATTGTTGGCCGATCTAAAGGGGGTACTTCTGGTCAGCTTCTTACTTTTGTGGAACAGTCAGTTGGTATCCAGCAGGCAACAGGTTATTGGCAGCAACCAGTTCGTCTACAGTGATACCGTATTGAGCAGCAATTTCAGTCAGGCTGGCACCTTGTGGAACAACAACAGTGATTGGGGATTTAGCATCTGTGTTTTCTGTAGCAGCAGGTGTAGTTGTTGCTGGTTGTTCCGGTGTAGTACTTTCTTCATTTTGACTACCGAACAACTTGTTGAATTGAGCTTCCTGTGCAGCTACGAATGCCGCATTGTTAGCACGGTTCTCTTCTCTGTCTTTGCGTTTCTCGTGACCGGACTGGCTATCTGTTGCGGCAAAAGCATGGCTGCCTCCGATTGGTGCTACAACGGCAACTGCTCCCAGACTGGCTGCTAAAGCGGTGGACAACATTACTTTTTGAAATTTACTGTTCATTTTGAATTGCTCCTCTTTTTTAATTTAATATAATAATCTTCTTTAATAAAGTGATAAACATTTACTTCGTAACCTTATGAACTAAATATACCATCAATTAAAGAAGATTGCAACCCTATTTAAATATATTTTTATTATATTGGACAAAATTAATTATCATACTATATTGGTAACCAACCTAACTATATTTTAAACACTAATTTTACAAATTACAACTTTAGTTAGCGATTGATCAACTACTACCGATTATCTTCATACTTGTACTGTTTCACCAGGTGTACGGATTTGCAAAAAATGCTACAATACGTAAGGTATGTTACTTGGAAACACAGCATCAGCAGATATGATAATAATGACTGATAGGTATATGATGGAAAGCGAGGAATTCAATTCTATGATTATTAAACCAAGAACTCGAGGATTTATCTGTACGACTGCTCATCCGGACGGCTGTGCCCGTCAGGTTCAGGAACAGATTGAATATGTACAATCCCAGCCGAAAATTCAAGGACCGCGTAACGTGCTCGTTATCGGTGCCTCCACCGGATACGGACTGTCTGCACGCGTTGTTGCTGCTTTTGGTGCAGGGGCGAATACGATTGGTGTCTACCGTGATGGCGGCTCTGTCAAAGGCCGTACAGCTTCTGCAGGCTGGTACAACTCTGCGGCTTTTGAAAAGGCTGCACAGGAAGCAGGCTTGAAGTCCCTCAGCGTAATTGGCGATGCTTTTACCAATGAATTAAAAGCCAGCACGATTGAAGCGATCCGTCAGGAATTCAGCAAAGTCGATATGGTTATCTATAGTGTGGCTGCACCGCGTCGCACCGATCCAAATACCGGCGAGACCTATACTTCCACATTGAAGCCTATCGGCGAGACCTACACGAACAAAACGGTTAATTTCCATACCGGCGAAGTGACAGATATCAGCATCGAACCTGCTTCCGAAGAAGAGATCGAAGCAACCGTACGCGTTATGGGCGGCGATGACTGGCAGTCCTGGATGGATCAGCTGAGTGCTGCAGACGTCCTTACTGACGATGTAGTAACTGTAGCCTTTTCCTATATTGGCTCGAATATTACCCAGGCGATCTATCGCCAGGGCTCTATCGGCCGTGCCAAAGATCATCTGGAAGCGACTGCACGTCATATGAATGAACAATTTGGTGTTAAAGGCGGCCGTGCGTATGTAGCGGTATGTAAAGCACTGGTAACCCAGTCCAGCTCCGCGATTCCGGTTGTTCCGCTCTATATGTCTGCCCTGTATAAAGTCATGAAAGAAAAAGAACTGCATGAGGGCTGCATTGAACAAATGTACCGGATGTATGCGGAACGTCTCTACATGGAAGGTGATACGCCTGTAGATGAGAAGCAGCGTCTGCGTCTGGATGACTGGGAGATGCGTGAAGATGTCCAAGCGGAAGTATCCCGTATATGGAATGAGATCAGTACGGACAATGTATACGAATTGACTGATCTGGAAGGCTATCGCAGCGAGTTCTTCCAATTGTTTGGCTTTGAGACAGAGGGTGTCGATTATGAAGCAGATGTCGATCCGGATGTAAAAGTTCCTAACGCTCGCTAATAATAAGTTAACTTTTCCAACAGTTTAATTTAATCAAAAAAGCACGTGCTCCGTTTACAGGAGACGTGCTTTTTTGGATATAGCGGAATTTGTAAGGTATCCATAATGGAATTGTACAGTATACATAGTAATTTGTTTTATTCGAACGAATGCATATGCCGCTTTTGAAATTTGAAATTATACTTTGAAACGGTGTACGAGTACTTGCAGCTCTTCTGCCAGATCGGTCAGTGAAGCAGCGGAGTACATAATCTCTTCACTCGATGCCAGCTGCTCTTCGGTAGCTGCTGCAATTTCCTGCGTGCTGCCTGAGATATCGCGTGTGCCCTGGTTGACCTGATTCATCGCCTGGGAAGATTCGGTAAAATCATGATTCATCTGGACGGTATGCTGGGCAATCTCGCTGGTTTTGCCGGAAATATCTTCAACCGCCTGCAGAATACGGGTAAACTGCTCGACCGTAGAGCGGGTAACTTCACTGCCTGCAGCTACATCGGCTTTGACCGTTTGGATCGCTCCAAGCGTAGACTGGGTCTCGGTCTGAATACGGGTAACCAGGTCTTTGATCTGCTGGGTGGCGGCAGCAGATTGTTCAGCCAGCTTGCGCACTTCATCGGCAACAACGGCAAATCCTTTGCCATGTTCACCGGCGCGGGCAGCTTCGATCGCTGCATTGAGGGCCAGTAGATTCGTCTGTGCAGATACTTCATTGATCAGTGTGGTCATCGCATCGATCTGACTGGCATGAGTAGCCAGCACAGATACGCTCTGATCCGCCTGATCGACAGATTGATGAATCGAGTGCATCTGGTCACCCACCTGACGAATCGAATGGGATCCCTCTTCAGCCTGCTGACGCATCATATTGGAGAAGTCTGCCATATCGGTAGCATTAACAGAAATCGTCGATAATTTATCCAGCGAGTTCTGAAGGGTCTCACTGGTACGATCCAGTTCGCGTGTCTGACGACCAGCCTGATCGGCAATCACCTGCATGGATTCGGCTACCTGCTGTGAAGTCGCTTTGGACTGGCCTGCACTGGCAGAGAATTCTTCTGCTGATGCAGCAACCATTTCGGAAGAAGCACCAATCTGGCTAACAATATCCCGCAGAGAAGCGACGAATTTGTTGAAGCTTCCTGCCAATATACCAAACTCGTCTTTTTGCTTGATATCTATCTGCTGAGTCAAATCTGCTTCGCCTTCGGCAATATCCATCATCTGCTTGTTCAGCAGATTGAGCGGCTTCAGAATCGAACGCAGCAGGATAATGCCCAGTATGATCCCTACTACAGAAGCAGCAATCGTCACAATTAGCAGAATAAGATTGCTCATTTTCGCTTGTTGATCATTATGGGTCTTCAATTGACTGACATCATTAGCAAGTGTATTGACCAGCGTGTCGACAGCCGGAGTGAGCACTTCCTTGCGCAGTGTACGCTCTTCTCCAAAGTGCAGTGAAGTGGCGGCCTGTTCATCCTGTGCACGCAGAGCAACCATTTTCTCGTTCATGGCAATAGCCTGGGTAAGAGTATCGTTTAATTTTTGTACAGAAGCCACATAATCCTGACCATAAGGCGACTGCTGAATCGTTGTCAGTGTTGCCTGAATATTCTGGATTTTTTCTTTCATGCCATCTACATAATCTTGTTCGCCGTTCAACAGATAACCACGTTCGTCATTGGATAGTCCCGAGAGCAGGAATTCCAGCTGCTTGGTCTGCTCCTGCAGCTCCATTTTCCCCTGCAGCTCGCTGCTTTGTTTAACAGACTGTGCAATAGTGCTAACGGACAGTGCACCGCTGCCCAGAATTGAAATAATCAGTATAGATAAAATTAGTATTAGCCTTGTTTTAACCTTCATTTTGCGTTCCCCCGAATTGTTGATCTGTAACTAACTTTATTATCGGGTTTTTCACAATATAATTTAGCTAAACATTTTGGTGTAATACGACTAAATACCCATTTATATCCATATTATTCATTGATATTGGATATGAATCCATAGAACTATATTAGGGAAATAAGAACCATATGTATGCATACTCATTTTATTTCACACATTAACGTTCTATTTCGTTGTTATGAGAATTATATAGCTGTTATGTATGCTATTTCATATTATTGCTAATTTGTATTGAATTTCAATAATTCGTAACTTTATGAGCAGATTTTTATTCTTTTATACGCTATATTTAAATTATTAAAATTCTTGTTATTTCATGTAAAGGAAATGCACTGTATTCCTTATGGGTGAGGTAATGAATAGGAGGAAATGCAACAATGTTCAAAAATGCAATGTCACTGCTACGGATCGTCGGTAATGTGGAAGCGTTATCCTACCTGCTGTTGGTATTGGTAGCCATGCCGCTTAAATATTTGGCTGATCAACCATTGATGGTTACTTATGTGGGTATGATTCATGGTGTACTGTTCGTCAGTTATGCTGCTGTTATCGCTCTTACGCTGATTATTCGCAAATTGACTTTCAAGCAAGCTGTACTCGCTATGGTTGCCTCTATGTTGCCTTTTGGTCCCTTTGTCTTCGACCGTTATCTAAAACGCCAGGAACCCTCCCTTGTGCCGGAAACTCGCATTCAAAAAGGATAAGCATGGGGCACGCTACATAATTATTCATTTACGGCTATGTACGCATAGCCGTTTTTGCATGTTCTGTGTACAATGGGGAAATAAGAATTATACATAATAGAATCACAGGAGGCCAGGGATGCAAGTTGATGTTAAAACACAATCTCAGCCTGCTGAAGAATCCGTGTCCATGATCGCTCGTCTGCTTTCTCCGGTTCGGCAGTCACGGGCTTTTACTTTTTTATGGATTGGGCAGCTGATCGCCATGCTGGGCAGTTCGGTTACGATGATTATTTTGCCAATTGTCGTCTACAATCTCACCGGTTCTTCTACGATTATGGGATTGGCAATGACTATCTATATTTTACCTAATGTAATGGTGCTTCCCGTATCTGGCTGGATTGTGGATCATACCGACAGGGTCCGGCTTATCCTATTTACCAATACCGTACGATTCGCGGTAATGCTGACAGGCGCTATACTGATTTTTACCGATCAGCTGACTCTGCCCCGTCTATATATCGGACTGGCTTTGTATGGATTGATGGATGGGATTTTCAATCCGGCTTATGCCGCGCTTCGTGCAGAGATATTCACACCGGATATTCGTAACGCTGCCAATGCGCTGACACAGATGAGCATACAGGGAGTACGCCTGCTTGGTCCTTCCCTTGGAGGATTGCTGGTTACATTCACTTCTCCGGGCAGCGGCTTCGCCCTGGATTCGCTTACTTATCTGATTTCACTGTTTTGCTTTATCATGCTGGGCCGTCATTTTGTATCCAGTCGACGCTCTATCACAGCCAGACCACTGTCAACAGCTGCTGAGAATGATCTTGCAGGGCATCCCCACGCCCGTTTCTCGATCTGGAGAGATCTGATGGAAGGGGTCTGGATTCTGAAAAAAGTCCCATGGCTGTGGATTACAATCGTCATCTTCTCCCTGCTGAATATTTGCTATCAGGGAATTATTGCAGTAATGGTTCCATGGCTGTTCAAAGTCCATTATCAGCTGACACCCCTGTTGTACGGACTAGCGATGGCAGCGACCGGCGTCGGGGCTATTATCGGTGCACTGATCTTCGGTTCACGAGTATACTGGCGACGGCGTGGATGGATAGGCTATGGCGGAGCATTATTGAGCGGAATCGCATTATTTCTATTATCCGTGATTACGTGGGCACCGGGTCTAATTATGATAATGATGCTGGAAGGATTCGGGCTGATGATGTTTGCACTTGTATGGGAGACAAGCCTGCAGGAAATGGTACCGACAGAAAGCTTCGGACGGGTAGTCAGCCTGGATATGCTGGGCTCTTTTGCACTGCTGCCGGTCGGTTATCTGCTGATCGGATGGCTGGCAGATCAGGTTGGAGGTATCTTCACAATCGGGCTGTTTGCTGCTATAGGGATACTGCTTGTTATACTGGGATTATGTATACCTGCTATTCGGCGATTTGATTAACAGCATCTACAGCATGCAGCTGCCATAATAAAGGGCATAAAAAAAGAAGCATCATCCCGTAGAATCCGCTTCTTGTGTTTGATTTTTTGCATCCGTTCCTGCTTGCTCGGGGTAACCCTTGTATGCTGCGAGATCGCTGCATATTCCTGATTGGATCTGCGTTCCAAAGTTGGTGCTATACTGCCGCTTCGCAGTGCTTTGCGAGCTGCCTTTTGTGTCTGTGTACGTGCCATTTCTATTCACTCCCAGGATTATAATTATGAAGTAACTCTTTTTATTTTACCACTTCTATCCTGAATATCCCAGCTTTTGATACAAAAGCTGCTGCCCTATAGGACAGCAGCTCTTTTTTATTTATCGATAATCAGAAATCAGGAATTCAGTGTAATGGTCTTGCCTTCAGCTTGGGACTGGAATGCAGCCAAAATTACATTCAGGGAACGACGACCTTCTTCACCGGAGATAATCGGCGCTGTACCAGTCTGAATACAGCTGACAAATTCGTCCATTACGCCGCTCGCTACCTGCTTCTCGTTGGTAGCAATCTCACCGATCTGGTAGCGCTCGATTGTACCGTTGCGAAGTTCTACGATAACCTGATCCACTGGATCGGTACCGATCTTCATAACGCCATTCTCGCACCAGAGTACAGTACCATTATCTTCACCACGATAAGACGTCCAGCTTGCTACGAGAGAACCGATGGCTCCACTGGCCATGCGCAGCAGACAGATGGCATTATCATCCACATCCGTATCGGTTTTATCAAGAGTTCCAATAAATGCGCTTACGTTAACAACTTCATCATCCAGCAGCCAGCGGATCATATCCGACTTATGTACGCCCAGATCGCCCATTGCGCCCATTACGGCTTCGCCTTTACGGAAGAACCAGCTGTTCTTGCCATCAATACTCCAACCTTCTGGACCAGCATGACCAAACGCTGTACGGAAAGTAAGAACGCGGCCCAAATGACCCTGTTTCAGGATTTCCTTGGCTTTGATATGCGGAGGCATCAGACGTTGATTATGTGCAACCATCAGGAACACATTATTCTGTTCAGCTGCCGCGATCATCTCCAGCGCTTCTTCATCCGATACCGCCATTGGCTTCTCGACGAGTACATGCGCACCTGCTTTGGATGCGGCAATGGCTACTTCGGCATGCAGTGCATTCGGTGTGCATACGCTTACAGCATCGAACCCACCAGCCGCCAATAATTCTTTATAATCGGTATAGGCTTTGGCATTGTACAAATCTGCATAGCTCTGTGCTCTCTCTAGTACCGGATCAGCAAAAGCAACCAGCTCTACATCCGGGTTCGCTGCATATTCCGGAATGTGACGACGTTCCGAGATGCTTCCGCATCCGACTACTGCTACTCTGACTTTACCCATGAATCCCATTCCTCCTAGAATTGAAGTGAAGTGCTCAACAGTTATCTTATCGAATTCCTGCCTATTAATCCAGCACCTGGGGAATAATTACCCAAATTTAGATAAGTCAGACGAAGATTTACTATTATAGAGAACCAGAAAATAAAGGTTCGGCTCCCACTTTATTTCGATAGATAACAAAAAGCAACCTCTTCCAGTCAGTACTGGTAGAAGTTGCTGAATAGTTCATCTATACGTGGTTCACTCGTATCCTATTAACAGAAAGCGCATGAATTCAATCATTATACGATGCCGGCATAGGCCCATATAACGCCTGCATATCTCTATTGCTTAAATATCTTCACCGCTAATTCGATTCATAAACTGCTGTGCACGAGCACTCTGCGGATGGTTGATAACCTGATCGGGAGGCCCCTGTTCGATAATATGCCCACCATCCATCAGGATAACATGATCGGCTACGTCGGCAGCAAACTTCATCTCGTGAGTAACAATTACCATTGTGCGCCCTTCCAGTGCCAACTGCTTGATTACACGCAGCACCTCACCAACCAGCTCGGGATCAAGTGCAGAGGTAGGTTCATCAAACAGCAATACATCCGGCTCCATTGCCATCGCACGGGCAATACCGACACGCTGCTGCTGCCCACCGGAGAGCTGATGAGGATAATAACTCCCCCGATCTCCAAGCCCTACTTTTTCCAGCAGTGCCTGTGCTGTTTTGAACGCCTGGGCTTTATCTTTTTTCTGCACGACGACAGGGCCTTCCATAATGTTATCCATTACATTTTTGTGCGGGAACAGATTATAGGATTGGAATACCATACCGGTATGCTTGCGCAGCTCGGTCACTTCACGGCTGGAAATTTTGCGTCCCGGTTGAAAATCCAGCTCCCGATCACTTAGCTTCATTGTTCCCTGATCCGGCATCTCCAGCAAATTGATGCAACGAAGCAGAGTTGTTTTCCCTGAACCGGAAGGTCCAATAATCGCGAGTACTTTTCCTTTTTCCAGATTCACATCAATTCCCTTGAGTACTTCCAAGGAACCAAATGCTTTGTGCAAATTGCGAATCTCCAGCATCATCGTTGAATCACTCCTTTGCCTCAAAATAGAAAGATGACTAGTTTATTCATCATGATTGGAATTGAACGTAATCAGCTGGAAAGTGAACGACCCAGCCGTTTCTCCAGATAGCTCTGCAGTACAAACAGTACCGAGGTGAAAATCAGATAAATGACAGCTGCTTCCGCATATAAAATCAATGCTTCATACGTGCGCGCTACGACCTGCTGCGATTTGTAGAACAACTCAATATACGTAATACTGGAAGCCAGTGAAGTATCCTTAACCAGTCCAATAAAAGAGTTCGCCAGCGGCGGTACCGATACACGGGCGGCCTGCGGCAAAATAACCCGGCGCAGCGCCTGACCGCGTGTCATCCCTATCGAATACGCTGCTTCCCACTGTCCTTTGGGTACGGACTGGATAGCAGAGCGTACAATCTCCGAACCGTAAGCTCCTACACTCAGTGAGAAACCGATCAGAGCTGCCACAAAAGCAGGCAGAATGATACCAATCGTCGGCAGACCATAAAAGATAATAAACAGCTGTACGAGCAATGGTGTTCCCCGGATAATCCATACATATACACGGGCAATAAATTTCAGAATACGTACGCCGGAGATTTGCGCCAGCGCGGTCAGCACAGCCAGTAGCAATCCGATAGCAAAAGAACTAATCGCCAGCGGGAGGGTGTACTTCAGTGCGGCTTCAAATAAAGGCCAGAAGGAGTCGAGTACAATTTGGATCTGGCGGTCATTCATCGCTATTCCTCCTCAGAGTAAAGTGTAATTTCATATATTCCGATCGGTTTACAAGACTTCTCATAAAAACACAATATCTTGACGTCCTATAGGAGCGTCAAGATATTGTGCTGCAACAGGCTGAACGGCAGTAAGCCGTTCACTGTTCGTTATCAATTATTTGGATACATCTTCACCAAAGTACTTTTTGGAGATTTCCAGATAAGTACCGTCTGCTTTCATCTCTTGCAGCGCTTTGTTTACAGCGTCTACCAGATCCTGACTGCTCTTATTGAAAATCGCTGCGCTCTGGGAAGCATCATCCTGCTCTGCTACCACTTTGATCGGTGAATCCGGCTGCTGCTTTTTCATATCCAGATAGGACAGATTGTCATTAACTGTTGCATCTGCACGTCCGGATGCCAGCAATTGTACAGCTTGTGGGAATCCATCAGCTGCTACCAGTTCTGCACCATTTTGCTCGGCAATTTTACCGAAGTTACTGGTCAGGGACTGCGCGGATTTTTTGCCTTTGAGATCAGCAAAGGTTTTGATATCCGTATTGTCGTCACGTACAATCAGTACGCCTTTGGAAGTGATGTAGGGATCAGAGAACAGATATTTTTCTTTACGTTCAGGAGTTACGCCTACTTCATTGAATACTGTATCAAAACGATTAGCATCCAGACCGGCAATCATACCGTCCCATTTGGCTTCAACGAATTCAGGCTCTACGCCCAGACGTTTGCTCACTTCTGTAGCAATATCTACATCGAATCCAGTCAGCTTGCCACTCTCATCATGGAAAGTAAACGGAGCATACGTACCTTCTGTACCAATGCGCAGCTTGCCGCTGGCTTTAACGGATTCCAGTGTTGGACCGCCAGAAGAAGAAGGCGTAGCTTCGGTAGTCGCTGCCGATTGATCGGCACCGCTGCCTGTTGTTGCTGTATTGGAGCTGTTACCACATGCAGCGATTACCAGCATGGTCAGAATCAGCATCAGAGTTAAAGAACCCCATTTTTTCATTTGTAATACTCCCCTCAATATGAATGTTGTGAATATCTATACATTCGACTCCAATAGGAGTCCCTCGATCGCTGTTTGTTGAAACTTCTGCAATTCATACAATAGTATTTACTCACTTGGTCTCAAAAAATAACGAACTGCAAATTGTATAGTACACCGTCTGACATTATTCGTCAACTCTTTTTCCGATAAAAATGGTTGGTTTAATTAATTTATCATAATTTGCCCGTTTTGACTATTTGATAAATAACATAACAGGGATAAATTGTGAAAAATCAATAAATCCATTCCACCTCATTCATAGCCAAAAATACGCTTATTCAAACATTATTTCGTTATATGCAGGCAAGATGATCTATGCATAATATGCAGATGTCGCCTTAACTGAAACCCAAAGATCATTAGCCGGGCCTGCTATAGCTGTACATTACCTATAAGATAATCTGTATAGCAGCATAAAGACTCCAATCCTGCTTCAGGAATGGAGTCTTTTATATGACTGCGATAACTGCTATTTTTTCTGTTCCAGCATTCGGATCTGATTCATATGATTAAGGATATACAGATAGTGCTCAGACTTTTTGTCTCCATTGTAGATCAGTTCATCAATATTCTGGTTCTGCTTGCTGGACAGGTCAGCGATATTGGAAATGTTTCTGGCGATATCGTTGATACTTTTGAGCTGTGAAGATTTTACAGCCTGCAGTTGCCGGTTTACCTGCGCTTCGGCAGTCATAACACTCTCAAAGCTCTCAGCGGAACGCTGCATGGTATCGCTGGCTACTTTTACAATATCTTTTCCTTTGTTGGATTCCAGGCGGATCGATTCAAGGATATGGCTCATGTCTCCTAGCAGATCGAGAATATCAGTGGCGCTTTTTTTGGTCGTATCGGATAGAGATTTGATTTCACTGGCTACGACGGCAAAGCCTTTTCCTGCTTCTCCCGCCCGTGCAGCTTCAATCGAGGCATTAAGCGACAACAGGTTGGTCTGGGTGGCAATACTGGTGATCGTGCTGGCAAATTGATTGATCTCTTTGTATTTCACTTCGATCGCATTGAATACGGCGACCATATTCTCGAAAACGGTAGACACTTCATTCATATTCCCAGCGGACTGATTCACCAAATTTTGTGTATCCATAATCGTATCCTGCGAGACTTCGATGCTGGAAGCTACCTCATTGATGATCGTCTCGGTTTCTTTATCCAGATCATGCAGTACAGTCTCGATACTTTTAATTTCCTCTGTCGTTTCGTTCAATGAAGCGGCAGCTTGCTTGAATCCGTAGGTGATATTGCGTTCCTCGGCCAGAACCAACTGAACATTCTTTTCTATTTCATGCGTTAACATATATACATAAGGCAGCGCCGAAAATGGCTTCTCTACCTGAAGTTGCTGGATCTCGGGTCTAATCTCGATTACATCCGGCTTTTTAATTTTAAATACGCTTTTCAGCATTTTGCTTCCCCCTATTCAAATGCCAAAAGTACCATCGTCTGGTTAAAGTGCTTGTTGTGAATCTGCTCGCCATAACTAATAAATCCTGCCTGGTTGCGGCTCACACTGAGCAGTTTGTCATCCAGGCTTTTCCATGTGTTTTCATTTTTGAATTTCAGGCTGCGCAGAATACAGTGCACCGACAGAATAAATGCTGGCTGGAATTCCATCGCATTGAGAGTTTCCTGAAAGCATTGGTGAACATCTAACGGCTGCAGCACATCGACATACGTGTTGGGAGCAATCTGAGAGTAGAAGGTAATCGACTTGTCCGGGTTTACTTTCATCGGTGAGGTGATATAGGTGCTATCCTTGATTACCTTGCCCAGCGGATTGTTCATAAATGCCTGTTCCAACTGGTGCTCAGGGATACCGAGTACATTCGCATATTCTACGGCTGCCGGACGGTTATTGAAGGTGCGTACGAGCCGGTTGAGAGGTTCCGCATCGGTAACGAGCAGACGCTGACCTGTAGTGTAGTAAAGATTTTCCTTGAGCAGCTGGGTTCGTCTTGGCCAGTTGAAATAAAGCGCTACTCCGTTTACTTTGCGGCTACCGATATAGACTGCTGTTTCCTTGAACTTCACATAGTCGCCGGAACTACCACCAATAACCTTGAACTTCTCATCCATAAAGAATAGCGTTGTCATTACGCTTTCCTCTTGTCCGGATAATCCATCGTACAAAATAAACATGAACGCATTTTTGTTATTGCGTACTTTGTTGTAGCCGGATTGCAGCTCTTCAATACTGAGGATGGCTGGTGATTTGATCTCGATGACCTCTACCAGATCTCGCTGATAGGCAAATCCGCTGATAACGCCTTCCTTGAATCCTTCGGAAGTGTATTCGCCGGCTGTGGAGCACAACACTACATGCTCTGTGGCAAACGTGCTTATTTCCTTAACATTTTCGACAGTTGTAAACAAAACAATACCTTTATCAGGGTTAGACTCGATGTAGTCTTTGGCTTGAATGGTTGTTTTGAAATATAGTGATTTCATCGTATCTTCCTCTCCTTACAGAGATAGTGGCGAGCAGGCGGTATAGTATGGCTACCGGAATTAATATAAGACTATTAAATAATTAAGTTAATGGAATAATGATTGATAAAAAAATACATATTACCTAAACGCAATATGTAACCTTTTCTTCAAATTAAAAGTCATTCTGCAAACGATAGATAATTCTTATATCGTCTGCAGAATGACTTTTCAATCAGCAATTTATTTAGTTATCGGCTTTTCCTCGACTAAATTTTATACAAGTAAATAATTAAATGACAAATTTCGCTAAAATTAGACGAACGTATCAGAATCGCTGTTTTAACTTATCAAACTGTTCACGTACCCGGTCGCGAATATCTTCTGCTTTGTCTTTGAACTCTTCCAGACGCTGACTACGCATCCGCTCACGTGCTTCCTTCTCCAGTTCACGTTCTACCTGACGTGCCTGATTGACCTCGGCACTCACCTCATTAACTTCCCGACGCATCATAAAAGCAGGATCGAGCGGGTTCAGTACCTGGTTCAATCCATTCATGTTCTCTTCCTGCACAATAGCAATCAGAGCGAGCTGTCCTTCGTCCAGCTGACGGACAGTGGCCTGAATCATGCCCACATCCTCTGACAGCTTGTCTGCTGCTATGGAAGCTCCGATCATGGAGCCGATACTGCCGCCCAAAAGCACGCCCAGAGGTCCGCCCAATATTCCGATCAGCGAACCAAGCAGACCGCCTGTGATCCATTTGCCGGCTACTGCACCATCTGCGCTAAATCCATCTTTGAACTGTACCTGCCCGTCTTCTTTTTTGACAATTGCAGCCTCGAGAACAGTAAATTGCTCGCTGAGACGCAGATTTTTGAGCTCGGATAGGGCTTGATACGTTTTGCTCTCTTCTTTGAATACGACCGTCATTACATTTTCCATCATGCACCTGCTTTCTTTGTAAGAAAATTGGATGATTAAGAAGATGATCGGTGTGTCTTATGTATATTACCCGTTTGTAGATGCGCAAATAATAAGTTAGGTGAAGAAGATGTGATCATTACGAGGGTAGTTAAGCATATGTATGTTTTAAGCATTTATACGAATGATTTTTGTTGGAGAATGAAATGAGCATAACCAAAAAAGCCGATCCATTAATCTGTTGGGTCAGCTTTTTGATTACGCTCCATGAGTAGAGACCATTCTTTTAATACTTTAAGTAATTCCGGATATTCGGTGAACTCACTTTTTTTGTTGATCTGATTGGCGATAGCGAGACATTTGGACATATATTCGATGCCTTGAGAGTAATTTGCTTGGCGGAAATGGTATATAGCAAGTTGACGATATAAATTCTCAAATCTATCGATATTACTAGCATTCGTATAATATTTATCACTATTTTGAAGATCCTCTTTCATCATCTCAATTATTGTTAAAAATTCATTAATTATATGATCTATTATAAAATCATGTTTATTAGCAGCCGTTAAGATAGTCATTAATCCAGGAAGTACCTCATTATAATTAGATCTTAAAAATTCTACATATTTTGGAAAAAATTCTTGATTACCTTTTAAAACATTCACAGCAAAAAAGTTAGCTTTAGCAAAATGAGATAATTTTAATACTTCTTTTTCTCCATCTTTATCTAACCCATCAAACCAACTCAAATTCTGGTAACCATTCATATATTTCAAAGCATCTTCGTATTTTCCCTGCTCAGCTAAAGCATTACTTTTTAAAACATAACCTTGACCATAATAAACAACCAGATGTCTTTCAGTAGATAAACCAGGTTCGTCGTAAACATTATTTAAATAAAATCTACTCTTATAGACTTCTTTAGCTACCTCACGTAATTCATCAGCGAATAGTTCTACTTTCCCCCATATTTTCTGAATATAATAAACATTGGCAATTTTCATCAATGCATCTAATTTATAACCTACAGGTAGCTTGTATCTGTAAGGTTCAAAAATAATGGCAGCTCGTAGATTATTTTCTGAATTTCTACCTTGGCTTAAACAGAAAATTCGATAATGACTTATGGCCAAGCGTTCGGCATGAAGATATTTTTCATTATTAACTACGTACTGATAAAAAGGGATCAACTCTTTACGGTATCCTTCATAGTACCATTCTTCTGCTGCAGCAAATACAGCTACTGTCTGGTCAAGATCTTCTATTAACCAACTCAAAACTCGATTTATAAGTACTTGTTTATTTAACTGAAGACAACGATACAAAAACTTTTTTAATCTTCTCCAATGAGGTACTTCCCGTTCAAAGCATTCTTCTAAATACAATTCATATAACCATCCTTGCTCGTAACCGAGGGCCTCGGCTATTTTATCAATTTGTGGAATTGAAGGCAATTTAGCAGGATTTTTATTAAGTATAAGACTAAGCGTACCACGATTCATTCCAGAAAACCGACTAAATTGACTTAGATTATAACCTTTTTTTTTCATCTCTTGCTCTATAATAGAACGTATATCGTTTTGTTTTACCATACTAACTTCTCTCCCTAACTTGATTCTATTCAAAGTCATTTTCAGAACTTTATAGAAACTATGTATACAAATACTTAGGTTTTCTTCTTTTATATTATATATACTTATAAATCAATATGCATTCTATCAAAATCTTCTACTCGATCTGTCTATACTTTCTATTCATATAAAGAAACCTCGGAGTGCCAAAGGAACTTCGAGGTTTCGAGATTTACATTTTTAATTTGCTGCTATCATAAATGCAGGCATTTCGATTAAATTCATTCAGTGTCTGATCCAGCTGCTGAGACTTGACCAGTACACGGTGATCCGAGAATCCGTATTGTTCTACCAGATAATGAAGTTCTTCACGCTCCTGTTCAATCCTTTTTAAGCATCCGATCATGTCCACCTGTCATCCCTTCCTCTGATTCCATAGTCTTCTTTTATATTCATCTTATTATTGGTTTGAATTTACCTTGAGCTTCATAAGGGTACATCCTACTCTTGGTAGAGCTGCGCTTAACGACCAGCTGCCAGCAATCTTGCGGTAAAGACGACTATTATTTATATCGGCGGACAGGCTCTCAAAATTTGTATTATTTTTATGTATAATCCCATATTTATGTAAAAAAATAGACAGCAACCTTTCTCAATATCATACTGTTGAGAAAAGTTGCTGTCTGAATGACAGTCAGCAGAGAGCAAAAGATTATAAAGGTACGTCTATTGCTTCATTTTAAAAATGATTATTCGTCTGCTTGACCTTGAATCAGCTCAGGATACACTGCTGCAATTACAACATATCCATGTGCTATTCCATTACTCGGTAACTGTGCCGTATACGAGTGTTGGTGCATCTGCATGATCCGCGATACGGATATTTTCATACAGCATAGCCATTACATCGTCCACATTCTCACGGTTGGAGTGAATCGTTACGAGGGATTCGCCAGCTTTAACGGAATCGCCTACTTTTTTGTTCAGCATCAGACCTACAGCCAGATCAATCTCGGATTCTTTGGTAGCGCGTCCTGCACCAAGCAGCATAGCTGCTGTACCGATCTCATCGGCTACCAGCTCAGCGACAACACCATCTTGCTTAGCAGGTACTTCGATATGGAATTTCGCTTGTGGCAGACGTTCCGGATGATCCACGACAGATGCATCGCCGCCCTGATTAGCCAGGAACAGTTTGAATTTCTCCAGCGCTTTACCGTTGGCAATTACTTCTCTCAGTTTTTGCTCTGCTTCTTCCAGAGAGCTTGCTTTGTTTGCCAGGAAGACCATTTGGCTACCCAGTGCAAAGCACAGTTCTTCCAGATCTTTTGGTCCTTGTCCTTTGAGTGTATCGATTGCTTCCTGGATCTCCAGGGAGTTACCGATTGCCAGACCCAGCGGCTGGCTCATATCGGAGATAACTGCCATTGTTTTACGGCCTACATTGTTACCGATGCTTACCATGGCATGTGCCAGTTCTTTGGCATCTTCCGGTGTTTTCATAAATGCGCCTGCGCCTGTTTTAACATCCAGTACGATTGCGTCTGCACCAGCAGCGATTTTCTTACTCATGATGGAGCTTGCGATCAGCGGAATCGAGTTAACTGTAGCTGTTACGTCACGCAGTGCATACAGCTTTTTGTCTGCAGGCGTCAGGTTACCGCTTTGTCCGATAACAGCGATTTTGCTTTCATTCACCAGCTTGATGAATTCGTCTTTGGTGATCTCAACGTGGAATCCTTCTACGGCTTCCAGCTTGTCGATCGTACCGCCTGTATGTCCCAGACCACGTCCGGACATTTTGGCTACCGGAATATCCAGAGCTGCTACGAGTGGAGCCAGTACGAGAGTTGTAGTATCGCCTACACCGCCTGTAGAGTGCTTGTCGACTTTGACACCTTCGATAGCGGACAGATCGATCGTCTCACCGGAGTTCACCATAGCCATCGTCAGATCCGCACGTTCACGCTCGGTCATATCCTGGAAGAATACAGCCATGTTAAACGCACTCATCTGATAATCCGGCACGTCTCCGTTTGTATATCCTTCAACAATAAAGTTGATTTCTTCTGTAGTCAGTTCTTTACCATCGCGTTTTTTCTCAATCAAGTCTACCATTCTCATTGTAAAATCTCCTCACTTGTAATGAAATATTTGACATCAATCTAACATAATGGGAAGCAGCAGCAGAGCATCCAACCGCTAATCGGGCTAGGATCAGATGCTGCTGTGCTGTATGCAATTCTGGAGAAATGCTGGCTTATGATTTTGAGAACGATCTTGCTTCAATCTTCTCGTCCTCACGCAGCCACTACTTCTCGGCTATTTGTATTTCTTACTTAACGCTGAATCTCTTACTTTTGAAAAGAGATCGCTGCATCCAGAGCGACTTCCATCATCTCGTTGAAAGTGGTTTGTCTTTCTTCGGATGTAGTCTCTTCGCCTGTCAGCAGGTGGTCACTTACTGTCAGGATCGTCAGAGCGTTCACACCGAACTTGGCAGCGAGTGTGTACAGCGCGCTGGTCTCCATCTCTACACCAAGCACGCCATATTCCATCAGACGGCCTGTGATCGTTTTGTCATCACGGTAGAAGGAGTCAGAGCTGAAAATGTTACCTACATGCAGATTCAGACCTTTTTCCACACCACGATCATAAGCTGCTTTGAGCAGTGGGAAGCTGGCAACCGGTGCAAAGTTGTATCCACCGAAAATGTGGTTATTCATGCTGGAATCTGTACTTGCCGCTTGAGCGATGATTACGTCGCGCACTTTGACATTCTCCTGCATACCGCCACATGTACCTACACGGATCAGGTTCTTCACGCCGTACTCGCTGATCAGCTCATTGGCATAAATGCTGATCGATGGCAAACCCATACCTGTACCTTGTACAGAAATGCGTTGTCCTTTGTACGTACCGGTGAAGCCGAGCATACCGCGTACTTCGTTATAACAAGTTACATCTTCCAGATACGTGTCGGCGATGTACTTCGCGCGCAGTGGATCTCCTGGCAGCAGGATTGTTTCGGCGATGTCGCCTGATTTTGCAGCAATATGAACACTCATTTGTATATACCTCCAGATAAATAGTATGCGCTTCGAAGGAACCTCGCTTCAGCAATGGATCGGCTTTCACCCTCTGTTAAGAATGGATATCCGGAATGACTGCCTATAGCAGTCGATATCCATTCTTAAAGGAGGCCGCTACGCTGTTCCAGTCCGATTCCATTGCTTCCGCTTGGACAGAAGCTATTTTTATGGAGGGGTTAACGGCATTCGCTTAACCCCTTAAAATTAAACAAATAAAAATCCTATAATCTTCCCTCATGAAGATGACATAGATTTTGAAGTTGCTCCTGATTGTCTATGTCTCGATCTTTTACTTAAGATCGGACAGGAAGCTTTCGCCGTATTCAGGCATGTTCACGCCAAAGTTCTCGGCTACAGTTGCAGCGATATCGGCGAAAGTTTTGCGCAGTGGCAGTTCTTGGCCACCATTTGCAAAACGTTTGGAATAGACGAGCAGTGGTACGTATTCACGGGTATGATCGGTTCCGGTGTAGGTTGGATCGTTACCGTGGTCGGCTGTGATGATCAGCAGGTCGTCTTCTTCCATTTTCTCGAATACTTCCGGCAGACGTGCATCGTATTCTTCGAGGGCATCTGCATAGCCTTTTGGATCGCGGCGATGACCGAACAGGGCGTCAAAGTCGACCAGATTCAGGAAGCTCATGCCGTGGAAAGGCTTGGACAATACATTTACCAGTTGATCCATACCATCCATATTGGACTTGGTGCGGATCGATTCGGTTACGCCTTCACCGTCGTAGATATCGGAGATCTTACCAATTGCAATGACGTCCAGTCCTGCGTCCTGCATAGCATTCATCGTCGTCGGTCCGAATGGCTTCAGGGCGTAGTCATGACGGTTGGATGTACGGGTGAACTTCCCTACTTCACCGACAAATGGACGTGCAATAATGCGGCCCAGCATGTACGGATCATCCAATGTGATCTCGCGGCAGAATTCGCAGATCTCGTACAGTTCTTTGAGAGGAACGACTTCTTCGTGCGCTGCAATCTGCAGTACGGAATCCGCAGAAGTGTAGATAATCAGCGCGCCGGTCTTCACATGCTCTTCGCCCAGCTCGTCGATAATCTCGGTACCGCTGGCTGGCTTGTTGCCGATAACTTTGCGGCCTGTTTTCTCTTCGATACGCTGAATCAGCTCATCCGGGAATCCATCCGGGAATACGCGGAACGGTGTATCAATATACAGTCCCATGATCTCCCAGTGACCTGTCATGGTATCTTTGCCGCGAGAAGCTTCCTGCATTTTGGTGTAGTAAGCGAGCGGCTGCTCTGCTACCGGAACGCCTTCAATTTCGCTAATATTGGACAATCCCAATTTCGCCATGTTCGGCATATTCAGTCCGCCGTTCTCACGGGCGATATGTCCGAATGTATCGACATCAACGTCGCCGAATTCTGCAGCATCCGGTGCTTCACCAATACCTACAGAATCCATTACTACCAAGTGTACGCGTTTGAATGGTGTCATCGTTTATTACTCCTTTCAAAATAGACAGCTTGCTGAATCATACGCCATATCCATACAGGATATAACACCCTGTAGTCATGCTCAAACAGCAGGGGCTGTCTGAGAGGTACGATTCAACAAGCTGATGAGCTGTAAAATTGTGCAAAGGACTATTTTACAACAGATAAGTTACGATTGGAAATACTCTTTCTTACAGGAACAGACCGGCGATGATCGCAGACAATACACTGACCATGGTCGCGCCGTACAGCAGCTTCAGACCAAACTTGGCTACTTCGTTACCTTTTTTCTCGTTCAGGCCTTTAACTGCACCGGAGATAATACCGATGGAAGAGAAGTTCGCGAAGGATACCAGGAATACGGATACGATACCGATCGTACGTGCGCTCAGCTCGGTATGTTTACCCAGATCCAGCATCGCTACGAATTCGTTGGATACCAGCTTGGTCGCCATCAGACTACCTGAAGTAACCGCTTCGCTCCAAGGTATACCCATGATGAATGCAACCGGTGCAAACACATAACCCAACAGTTCTTGGAACGTAATATGGAAGATCAGATCGAACAGTCCGTTGATCATCGCGATCAATGCAACGAAACCGATCAGCATCGCAGCTACCGTAATGGCAACTTTGAATCCATCCATAATGTACTCGCCCAGCATTTCGAAGAAGCTCTGTCTCTCTTCTTCCTGCACTTCCAGTATATCCTCTTCAGGAGTTACACGATATGGATTAATCAGTGAAGCGATGATAAAACCGCCGAACAGGTTGAGTACAAGTGCAGTTACTACATAACGCGGCTGCAGCATCGTCATGTAAGAACCGACGATGGACATGGACACTGTAGACATTGCAGAAGCACACAGCGTGTACAAACGGTGCTTCGGCAGCATGCCGATTTGCTTTTTCACAGAGATGAATACTTCGGATTGTCCCAGAATTGCAGATGCTACTGCATTGTAGGATTCCAGCTTACCCATGCCGTTAATCTTGCTCAGTACCAGACCGATGTAACGGATGATAAACGGCAGAATTTTGAAATACTGCAGAATACCGATCAATGCGGAGATGAATACGATTGGCATCAATACGCTGATAAAGAATGGTGTGGAACCTTCTTTGTAAGCGAAGCCACCAAATACAAAGTCCGTACCCATATGTGCATATCCAAGCAGGTGATTAAATACGGTTGAGAATCCGCCGATCAGCAATGCCCCTACTGTAGTGTTAAGGAGGACAAAGGCCAATATCGCCTGGAGCACGATCATGATGATGAGCGGACGATAGCGGATATTTTTCTTGTTATTGCTGGCAATATAAGTCAATCCGAATACTACGAGAATACCAATAATAGCGATAAGATATTTCATAAACGATTAGCTCCTATTCTAAGTCTGCATCCGGTATGGTGCAGGAACCCGTTCATCACGGTCGATATTGTAACTTGCTGTGAAAAATTTGCGAAACGCTTTCTTCATAATCATAAAGCGCTTACATGGTTTGTTAAAATAACAAACGAGTTAGAACGTTGCAAAAAAATAATGGGGCCAGATCCATCATCTGGCTTGTACAACTTCCCATCCGTTTTACTTCTTGTCCATATCCTTGGCCTGGAAATATCCCGGCAGAATCTCGGATACACTCCACTCGGTAACGTCTCCCTTAAGGTTCGTCAGATAAACACGAGTGTTCTCATCACTGAATTCCGCGATAACCTGGCGACATGCACCACATGGCGATACCGGTCCGTCCGTATCAGCTACAATCGCAATCGCATCAATTTTGCGGATACCTTCGGAAGCAGCCTTGAAGATCGCGGTACGTTCTGCACAGTTGGTCAGTCCGTAGGATGCGTTTTCAATGTTGGCTCCGCCGTATACTTTGCCGTCTGCGAGCAGTGCTGCACCAACCTGGAAGTTGGAATACGGTACATAGGCGTTCTGGCGTGCTTCGATAGCCGCCTGAATGAGTTGTTCTTTCATCGTACATAGCCTCCTCGGGCATAAAAATTGACGATAATGAAGCTGGAAAGTCAGACTGCCGGAAGAATGCTGGTGTAATCAGTGTATGTGGTTCTGCAATCTTCGGCAGTCTTTCTGTCCTGTGTAATGCCTGATCCGGGTTCAGCTTTCCGTGCATTTCACGAAAAGCATAGAGCCATACAGATGCTGTGAATTAATAATCCGAAGTGGCCTGGCCACCTTCCATAATCTTCACACCGGAGCTCGCACCGATACGAGTTGCGCCAGCTGCAACCATCTGGTTCAGATCTTCCAGGCTGCGTACGCCGCCAGAAGCTTTGACCCCAACATCAGGTCCTACCGTTTTGCGCATCAGAGCGATATCTTCTGCTGTTGCTCCACCTGTAGAGAAACCAGTCGATGTCTTCACGAAGTCTGCTCCAGCTTGAACGGACAATTCGGAAGCGCGAACTTTCTCTTCGTCAGTCAGCAGGCAAGTCTCGATGATAACTTTCACAAGTGCTTTGCCTTTGGCAGCATTCACAACCGCCTGGATATCACGCAGTACCAGATCGTTGTCGCCGTCTTTGAGAGCACCGATGTTGATAACCATATCGACTTCAGTTGCACCGTTCTCGATCGCGTTAGCTGCTTCAAAAGCTTTCACTTCAGGAGTATTTGCTCCCAGAGGGAATCCGATTACCGTACATACATCCACTCCGCTGCCTTTGAGCTGCTCTGCGCAGTAGGCTACCCAAGTAGGGTTTACACAGACAGAAGCAAACTGGTATTTTCTTGCTTCATCTGTCAGTTTGGTGATTTCCGCCTTTGTTGCGTCCGCTTTCAACAATGTATGGTCAATAAGTTTGGCCAAGTTCATATGTGTATCGCTCCTTTAAACTATTCATAATTTCATACGCTTGTTATTACCCTGGATAACAAATTACATGCTGTGTATATGGCAAATCAGTAGTATATCTTGTTTGCATTAACATCATAGCATTGGTATGAACAAATGTAAAACAGTTTTTGAAAGTTTGTTCAGAGGCGGACGAACATTCGTCAGAAGGGGAAAACTATTGTATGATAGCACAAAATTCGTGGATTGGCATGTGAATTTTTCGTGAGGAGTTGAGAGGTTGTTAGCTGCATTTTACAGGGATGGAAAATGTATCTAAAAGTCACAGTTCATGTACTTCAAAAAGGAATAAGAGCACCTACGCTGGTTAAGCCTGGAGAGCCTGCACAGGAAATAGATAAAAGGTGATCTCTAAACTTAAATCAGTAAACATCCGGCTCCATAAAATCGCTGTTTTATTAACCTATGTTTGAAGTACTCAGCGTTCAAGATCTTCCTTGCTCTTATTTGCTTTCTTCCATTCTGTGCAAGAACATTACTTGCATGGAATGGAAGAAGTCTGGCTACCGACTCTATAAGCTAGCTATTTAACTTATACTTCGATCTCTCTCATATAACGCGTTACAGCAAAACCATCTTCTATATCATCTTGTTCGGAGGACCAGTATATGATCGTATTCAAATGGATCTGCTTGTGCTGCTCAAGCAGAAGTTTGATTCTTGACCAGATCGCAGAGCTGAATCCATGAACTGTAATATAATCATCAAATGATCCTATAATTATGATCATAAGAGCAAATCTCTGCTCTATGCTAAGAGAATGACGAGTGTAAAACTCAAGAAATTCCTCTATCCGGGATTCATCCGCTACAATATATTCCCAGTCCTGATCCCATTTGTCAGACAAATTC
This sequence comes from Paenibacillus dauci, assembly GCF_000971985.1. Classification (GTDB taxonomy): domain Bacteria; phylum Bacillota; class Bacilli; order Paenibacillales; family Paenibacillaceae; genus Saccharibacillus; species Saccharibacillus dauci. The sequence continues at coordinate 1,438,783 of NZ_LAQQ01000001.1, forward strand.
AGCTGGTTTATCAGAAAAGATTGCGCTGCTCCGGTTACATATTTGGGAGCGTTTGTCATATCGGTTACCTCTTTTATTCTTCGCTTAATTGATTATTTATGATTTTTCATTTTTATCAAATTGCGAATCTTCTGTAATTCTCTTCATTTCCGCCATGTATTCGTCATACGCTTCCTGAATTTTCTTCTTGCATATATTTCCCCATAATTCTTTGAGCATTGGCTCCATGTCTAATGCTTCTTCAGGGAGCATATCGCCTCCAAAACCAATCCATGCCTTTGTATCAGGTACTACTCCAAATTCGTCAGAGTAAGCAAGTTCATAAGGCGCGTAGGTGAAGCTGACATTAGGACAATTGTCTGCTAAACAATGATATCCCGGATGTTCCAATCCTGCCTTGCAGCACAAAGACGATTCAGAATGATCACCCTCGCAAAACACCTCTAACAGTACATGTCTGACTTTCATATTGTCCTCCTATTTGTACGTGGCAGCTCCTAGCAAGAACCAATGGCGGGTATTTAGAATTCCGTTTTCTATTCAAGCTTTTTATCCACATCGTTTCCTATGGCTCATACTTTGAATCTAACCTTTTACGAATAGTATCGTACTAGATCAGCATAAATCGTATTCAACAAATCTTCATTTAAGGAAAGTGGATAGATGTCGCTATCCTCAAAGCGATTGTTATTCACTTCATTCATCCCTTCGGCCGATTCAATAATGTAAGCATTAAGTTCTTTTACAAAAGTAACCTGATGATATCTATTATCTTTGTGAAAAAGTACCTTTTCGTTAATGGTCATTTTCTCAAAACCTGTTTTTTCAAATAATAAATAAATCTGATCTATGCTATTCATGCGTTATTTCTTTTCAGCCAGAGCCTTGGTTGGGAAATGGGAATATAGCCACTGGAAGATCCTCGTCATTTCGCAAAGTCACTTTTAACTAATAAAAACAAATCACCATCTTTATTGAGGATGAGTTCTTTATTAATGGTGTAATACATAATATTTGCATCACCATAATATATTTTTTCATACTTAGCGTCCTCATATACACTTATCTCTTTTAAACTTTGAAGATTTAAATCTGTTGCTACAGTACTTTCTTTTAGCCAATTCATATCAGAGAAGAAACTTTCATCGGAACTTTTACTAACTTTATAAAATATAGGTTTTTTAGTCTTTTCTTTACCAAACTTGATAGAATTTGAACTGAATATAATTTCTGTTCCAATTAATTTTTTAATTGTCTGTTCATCATTTTTTGAGCTACCAACTCCATAGGAATAAAGACGGTCTACCTTCCATTTACCTATCAAATCCTCTACTACTTCAGGTGTTGATTTATTAATAAGTGAAGTGGATTTATTAATAAGTGAAGTGGATTTATATGTATTTTCTTTGTCTACTATTACAAACGTAGTGCCTGTCTCTGTCTCTCGATTTGCAAAAATAGAACCTTGCTCAAATTCGTACCTTTCAACAGGGCTTCCAGTTACTGAGATCACAACGATGCAACTCACTATAACAAATAATAATGTGAATATCGTTTGCCATACTTTTTTCATCCATTCTCATTCCTTTCTTCTCAAACGTGACTTATTGATACTAACAAAAGTCCTCCAACAGGTTCAGAACATGCCTTTTGCATCATGGATTATTTGCCTGATTATCAAAATTAGTTTGATATGTAATCTGCATTTAAGGCCCATAATAAATCTGCATTGCTTTAACCTTCTGATTATCGTTATAGTCAAATTCTATCCAGGTATCTCTATCAATGAAAGCATCCTCTTTGTCTTTTACTCTTTTTACATTCTCGTATACTTTTTCAACTTCTTGTTGGGTTGATCCTATCCCAATTTCTTGCTTTCCAATTTTGTAGTCAGGATCTGTTATTGAAATATTATCCAAAAAATAATAAGGATTGGAATTAGCATTAGATCGTAATCCAAAGTAAAGAGTATACCCTTTATAATAAGAAAACTTCCCCGATTCTGCTCCTGTTTTCAAATTAATTTCTTTCTTTTCAGATAATGGACTGCCCATACTTTGGATTACATGTTTATATTCAAATCCTTCTATACCTATTTTACTAAAGTAATTTTTTTCTATATTTTGTTGAGAATCCAGTGCATAAAAAGTGCATAATGCAATAATTACGATTAGAGCTGTAATAATTATTTTATTCTTATGAACATTCAAATTCATCGCTACATAAACTCCTTCTCCATATATATTTAAATAATCATTAAACCCACTTTGTATTCATGATCTATAAAATACATTATTACGTTTTGTCCCAAATACCGGATGACACTTGTTGATAATCCTTAAGGTAACTACTTTCTGCTAGTTTTTGCTTTCCAAATAACCATCTAAGCACATTATGATTATTATGAAAAAAATCCTCGGAATTCGCAGAATAATTCAATACAACTTCTACACCCATCGCTGCATAAAGCAAGCCTTCAAATACATTACCTGGCGACTGTATTATATTAGAGATTTCATCATAGAGGGGTTTTATTTCCTCGTTTATTGTATCGCTGTCCAAGATCTGTTTATACGCCGTATCTATTGAGAAACTTGTTTCATACACATTATTAACTTTACAAATTATCATTCCACATTTATATGTGCCGCACTTACCTTCTACTATTATTATTCTTTCATTATCAAGAAGCCTAATCATCTCATTGGAGCTAATTTTAACATCATGGGTTGCTAATTCCTCAAAACCCCAATTTTTCACAGACTCTACTTTGATGATGCTAGCGTTCATTCCTTTTTCTTTTGCAACTCGTATTAGCCTATTCAAATCAATAAGACTGTTCGTGAATGTAATAACATTGAAATTAGCACCCATCTTTAATCCCCTTCCTTGATTTCCCCAAATTATCTTGATGCTGTTAATATTTTTCTTGAATATCCCTCCTATGTCCCCCTATTGGATTATTTGGTAGTTTTTCAAATGGTGTAGAAGCAATTATTACATGCTTTCCTTTATTCTTGTCATCTCACCGATGAATTTCAACTGATACATTACCCGATTGTTTCTCTCACAATAGTCATCGCTTTATATTGACAGTTAATTACAGACTGATTTGCATTCACACTTTATTTTAGAAAACAGGAGAAAACAAGGAGAAGGAAATACGAACTATATAGGATGACAACGGATGATTTTGAGATACAAATGTTGTCAGAAATCAACTAAAGGGGAGTATAAAATTCAAGCTAATTGAAAGAAATTGTGTATACCAAGATTTTGAGAGTATCTTATACCGAGATAATAGACGTTAAATTCATTTTATCGTAGCCACCCGATTCATTAGTAAAAAAGATCTCGAAGAACTATAAAGCTCTAATAAGATCTCAATCTTATTGGAATATTATATAGAACAAGAATGCTTTTTTATATTGGGTTGCTGACAAGAGATAATACTGTATATTGTTCTCGGTATCTTCTCTTAAATAAAAAGTAGAGTTATATTCAAGGAATCGTACTAGAGATGCAAATAATTCTTTTACTGTATTCAAGTTATACTCTAATAGCGTTATCAAAACATTATACTGTCCTTCATCGTATGTAATAGTAAAATCCACAATATTCTTCTGTCTTTCTAAGAAATCGTTAGCCTCTGACCAAATGCCAATTTCATATTCACAATTAAGTGAATTTGAGATCATAAGCAATGTATCTTTATCCATTTAGTACCCTCCATCATTTTTATAATTTTGGTGTATGTTTATTACAGTTACTCTCAAATTTCAGCCACTCATATTTTATCAGATAAAAGACTAAAGCATATTAACGAAACCCATCTATTTGCATATCGCCGCCTAATTCCTTCATTGCATCAATTTTCTCGATTTCTTTTTTGGAAAACATATATCTTTCTCCTGTTTTATCAAACTAGGTCTCCGCAATATTATTTAGCTTCTTCAAGTGACACATCGTTACAAAGTGTAGACAGCCACGGTTTTGACCAGGATTTGCATGAATCCGAACCTTAGTACCAGTTTTTGGATCAACAAAAATGGTCGCATCCCCACTCTTTTTTCCGCCTGCTTCAATAGTTTTCTTCGACCCTGACGTTCTCTTCAAAGCAGCTACCCGATACATTCAGCACTAAGTAGGGCCAAAAGCCTTAAGATTTAATATCCGTGAAGCCTTCAAATATTTTAAAGATAGTTCAGGTTAAATAACTCTACATCCTTAGTATAGACATCAACAAATGCGCCCAAGGGGAATGGCTTACCTATTGCTTCAATACAAACAATGCTTTCGTCTAGTCTTATGACTGTGTAACCATCATTATCTATAGACTCGATTTTTCCAGTTAAGATAAGATCATCATTAACTGACTCTATATTATATTTCCTACTAAGCGAGCTAAGAATGTTATTACCCCACAACAAATTATCATGAATTTCAATCTCTACATGATATTCATTATTTACTACTGGTGAATCTCCATACCATAAAGCTTTCCCACTTCCTAATTTCGATTGAAATAATACGAAACACTTTTCATCTATATACTGAAAATCAATTATCAAAACCTTCATTATTTGATTCCTTTTTATTTGTATTCTAACAAATATGTTAGTAACATCCATCGTATTCGTATGTAGGTCATATGTCCAAGTTTCTTCATGATAATGACCTTTATTTATCCCGATAGAATCCATTTCATGTTTTGTAAACCTTATAAAACGTGTCTCATCTACTGACCATAATCTATAGAAGTAGTATGTACCTGCCTCTAGCCAGCCTCTACAGGATCTTGTTTAATATCCGATTACCCTAACATTGATTACGAGCTTTGCAGTCAAAATCAATCCGATTCATGTGACCACTGGGTTGGAGTAAAAGAAAAACCTTAAGGTATACTCCCTCAAGGTCTATGAAATAACTTAAGATTATTTATAATTCAATCACAGTTGAAATTTCTTTGTATCCTTCCGGCAGATTGCGTCTCCATTGGTTTTCTACTTTAGATGCACCAATGTTTATACCTAAAAATGAAGGATCTATAAATAATTCTTGATTGTCGGATAAAATCAATTTTAATGCACTACATATCAACTCAGAATTATTTACCTCTAAGTTAAACAACTCGATTATAACAATCTTATGGTCTATCATAGGATTATCAAAAATAACTCCACTGATTCTTGATTTTGCAGGTATCACATCTTCAAAATCGATGTCTATTTCAATAGTATCAACTTTAGCAATGGATATTTTTGAATATTGCTCAATCGATTGAATTTTAATCAATTGGTCTCCGAACTCAAAAATAAGATAGTCCGTGTTAGCAACAAATTCTGACAACCCATTTTCTTCAATATTTACAAAACCTGTTAAATATATTTCATCCAATCTAAACTTGCTTATTATCTCTGTGATTTCTTTTAACATTCAGAGCTCCTTTCTGAACATTATTGGAATACTATATATAAGATGTATTTCTCATTATGCTACCTACTGATTTAAGCGATATTCACCGATATGACAGCTAGCATAGAAAAAATGATTGGAGCTATGATACTCCTCTAAAAGCCCCACTCTAATTTTTGAATGCCCTCCTTAGAGGAGTCCAGGTTATTCTATATCATAAATATTTGCGTCTTGTAATTCTACTTTTCTTTCAGATAATTTTCTAAAGTAAATGGCAACTTTGGCTTACTATTTATTGTAATTATCCTCCAATTTATTATCGTATCCAACATTCAATTTTATTTTATTACCTTTTTGTGTGTGAACTGTTGAATGGTACTTCATATCAATTAAGCTATATCGAGTGTCTTGTTTGGTGATTATCAAATCAGAATATTTTTCATGTATGTAATTGTTCACTTGATGTTCAAATATATACCACACTTACCTCCCAAGATTATTCTTTTATTATCAAGAAGCCTGATCATCTCATTGGAGCTAATTTTAACATCATGGGTTGCTAATTCCTCAAAACCCCAATTTTTTACAGACTCTACTTTGATGATATTATCATTCATTCCTTTTTCTTTTGCAACTCTTATTAGCCAATTCAAATCAATAAGACTGTTCGTGAATGTAGTAATATTGAAATAGCACTCACCTTTAATCATCCTTCTTGATTCTCCTGTTTTATCAAACTTATAGCTTTTTGATCTTATTAATTTTCTAAAACAAAATACCAGTGAACTATAGCAAGATTCGTGAGAGTAAAATCCCATTAAGATCATCCGGTTCATGCAGCACTGGGTGGCACCTTGAGGTGTTCTTCCCCACCAAGGTCTTCTTTGTGATTTACTTATTATATCTTGCTTTATATCCCTCATGGTTCTCTAGCCAGGACGATGCTGTTCCAGAAGCGACCAAACATTGTGAGTGGTTATACCCTAATAAATATTCAGTATCAATGTTAGTTACATAAAACTCGACATTGAATATCTCGTCTATAATTGAAACTACATCTTCCCCACTATTTAATCTGTAATATTCTTTTTCATCTTCTGGATTAAAAAATAATATGATTGGAGTTTTTTTCACGAAATTGGCTATCCACATCCAAGAATCTGGAACGTCAATCCCCACACAATCATGTAATCTTTCAAAAAGCGGAAAATTACGTGACGAACCTTCTTCCAAGTATTTATTCAAAATGCTCTGCTTGATGTTTTCTGCTTCTTCTTTAGGTAAGATATTCAATGCAATGCCCTTTTTGTTTGATGCGGTCATTATTTGTTTTTTAATATCCCACATATGTCCTCCCATTAGATTATTTATTTGCCGGTCTTCCAAATGGTACAGAATCAAGTATTATATGTCTGTCCTACTGTGTTCCTTTTACCTGGGGTTTGCCAACCAACATGTGGGGCGTCAGGGCCGGAAGCCCAGTTTCCGTTTCTGTCCACTCCATAATGCAAATAATCAATACTAACTTCTGCCGCGTTTTTTGAACGCCATTCTACCGGGAATGATTTTCCATTCGCATCTTTTGCCCATTTTGTTACTGTAAATTCACTTTTATCAACACCTGTTTTACTAAACGCCAAGTCAACCGCATCTCTTTAGAACTTTCCCGCACCTCGCCAATCTAAATCTTGTGATTTTAGGGCATATCTCAAAGTACTGCAATTATGCACCCAAACACCAAGATTCAAAACGAAGTAAGAATTAAAATCCTTTACCTCAAAGTTATAAACCGTTGTCTCACGTGGCTCTTTCTCAATTTTATCTATCGCCAGTTTAGTACCGTCACTCGAAACAAGCCAGTCGCCAACTTCCAGGTCTTTAACAAGCGTCCATCCCTTGCCATCCAACTAAAACGGATGCTCACCTGTTACTTCGATGATTTCCTCACCGATATGGACATAGTAAATTTCGTCAGCCTGCTTGGAACAGCCCCACGGCCTCTTTATATGCCACTTCTCCAGTCTCATCTTTTGTTGGAATGTGCTATGAAAACAGTGCCAATTCTCGTCCAATGATAGCTTTATCAATCTTTCTTGAATATTTTGCGCCATGCGAATTCTCCCTTCCAATTTTGGTTTTTATAAACGAGTGGGCGGCTAGCCGAATCGCACCCCATTCTATGTCAACTGCTCGTCAGCAGAGGTCTTTCTTTCGCTGTAACAATCGCTGTAAAGGTCAGTTCAGTTGCGGACAGAATCAAAAAACCTATAAGGTTGCCGTCCTTACTATGAATAGTCGTGCTATCCTTGCTAGATGATGCGCATTCCTTTTCCCCCTCTCTATCGGAACAAGGTATTTTACAGTTGAGATTCATTTTTGAAAAAACCGTGAGAAAACGAAGATAACAAAAAAAGGTCAATCATGGTGGTATCTGACCATAATGAACCTGTTTGACGTATCGCCTAAGCGTTAATTAGGTTATAAAATTCAAGCATATCTGTGCGTACAGGCATATTAGAGGAATATTATACGGGGGCAATGAGGATTAAGTTCTTGGGGACTTTGCCACTCGATTCATTCGGCACTGGGTGGGGGGTAAAAGAAAGACCTTGAAAGTGTTACCCTCAAGGTCTATAAATATCTACTGACTGACTTTATCGAGCATTGACTGCAATTGAGCTATTCTTTGGCTCATACTTATGAGAGAGTTTATTTGAGCTAATTCTGAAATAAATTTCTTTACACTATTAATTACCTCTTCGATAAACTCCTCCTTTTTGACTATAATGTCTTTCCATTCAGGATAAACTCGATTCTCTAAAGGCTTGGTAATGACATACTTACTAATGAAACTGTCCGACTGAATCACACTTACAAGCAAGTCATTATCAGCAGAAATAAATTCAAGCCATGTATTGTAAGATTCTGTATCCTTTATCGCTACATACTTCGTATCATCTATTAAAATACATACTTCTAATAAATTTGATAACCAAGTTGAAATAATGTCAAAACCCTGTTCACCCTCTGCCAATTCTCTATCATGGTAATAACCATAATTAACTGAATGCAGATTTAACTGAAAGAATCCTTCAATTCCGCCTTCCTTTTCAATTGTATCTAAATTCATTTTTCTCCAGTAACTCTCATCAATAATAATTCGGTATTTTATCTCAACCAAGTTTGATTACCTCCTGAAATCAGCTGATGTTAGCTTATGTTAACCAAATGCTGTATCAAACTCACAATATGTTTCCCAATGTATTGGCTATTACTACTAATGAATGTGAAACTATAATTAATCTATGCATACTTATTTTCACACTACTTACAAAGTAAGTATAAATCTTTAAAATATTTTACTTTTTTATCCAACATATTTATGATTTCGAACAGTTAATAGTGAATCCAAAAAATTATGTGTTAAAATTATTCTCTAATTTATTATTGTATCTAATATGCACTTCTATATTCCTACCTTTTTGTGTTCTAATATGTATTTGACCTCTCACTTCATTTTAAATAACCATTCAAATACTAAGATCTGAATGGTTATTTACGTATAAAGTATTTAAATTAACTAGTTTCACACCAGATTTTTAATAATTTGGATATGTTCCAATACAGAAGTAGCATGATGAGACTCTAGTGAATATTCTATCATCTGATGTGGATATCTTTTAAACGTTTTTGAACCTCCTATATGATCAACATAAGGTCCGTAATTCCGATCCATTCCCCATTTTGCTGCAAACTGATTTACCAGATATTCACCGACGTAACGGCTCGCACAGAAAAAATGATCTGTGCTATGATTCTCCTCTAATAACTCTTCTAATTTTTGAATGCTTTCCTCAGAGTAGTCCAAGTTATTCTGTATCATGAATATTTGTGTTTTGTGCTTCCAATTCTCTTCCAGATAGTTTTCTTCTGGAAATGTATTCTTAGGTGTTACCTGCTCAAACCAACTCAGCCCGTATTCCTTTGTGATTTCTATAAATGTATCCATTAATTTTTCTAATGATTCTGCATCTTTGTAGTAATAGTATTGTTCAACAGAAGATGGATCTATAAACATATGGCTATTAATTGTTTGTCCTTCTTTTATATATTCTAATCGTATGCCTTTTTGTTCCCATTTACCTTTGTCCAGCTGAATAGTTTCTATGAATCCATCTACTTCTCTAGTAAATAGCCAAAGAGGACCGTCTTTCTCATACTTAAACTCCAATTTTGCTAAAGAACTTACCAATTTCATTTTTATGCACTTAGAAATATTCATCTTATCCTCCATATTAATGTATAGATAAAAATATCAGGAGCAGAAGAACCATTATAAAATTATTGCCTGTTGATAAAGGCATTCATTTAGATAATTTTTTTTGCGTTAATTCTTAATAAGCCTAATCATTATTAAAAGATTTTATTATGTGATCCAATAATCATACTTTAGAACAGGTAATAGCAACTTCGTAATATTATTTATTGTAATTATCCTCCAATTTATTACCGTATCCAACATTCACTTCTATTTTATTACCTTTTTGTGTGTGAACTGTTGAATGGTACTTCATATCAATTAAGCTATATCGAGTGTCTTGTTTGATGATTATCAAATCAGAATATTTTTCATGTATGTAATTGTTCACTTGATGTTCAAATACTGTTTTACTTGATTCTCCCATATGTATTTTTATATAAATACACATACTGGAAAATAGGAGCAGGCCTACTATAGCAGTAATCATTTTCTTTCTTACTATTCCTGAAACCATTGTATTCTCCTTATATTAGTTTGACATATTATTTAATTTCTTCAATAGACACATCGCTATACAGGATAGACTTCTTTTGATAAGAGTAAATAGATTATACTGCCTGTTTACAAAAATAGGAATAATATATATTTATAAACTTTTATAATTTTTATTTAAATATTTGTATCCATTTAACATCATATATGACATATAAAGCTAACCAATCGAATAGTGAATAAAAGCTCTTCTTCATCAATTAATAGATGCAAATAAATTCATAAAATCACCGCAATACCACTATGCTGCATAGCGTTATTTTTATACAGTAAACAGGTTGTTATATCAAAATTGCCATGTTATCATAATGCCGAATACACATTATTTACAATTTAATACATATTTATGTTTCTCAACTGGAAACGGTCTGGTATGTTCGTTGTTCAAAACTACTGACTCTTTTGTAATTGTAAGCGTTATCATTTATCGAAATTTTCTCTTTTTCTTCCTTTCAGGTACATGTCTGAGACTATCTTTGCCCGTTCAAAAGCAAATATACCTCAGCTTCATACCATACCCATCCAGTCACACCCTACAAATTAAATGGAGGTATACAGATGATCAGAAAGTGTTTCGGTTTGTTGCTTACTTTCGCTTTATTATTCAGTGTATTGGCCCCGCTGAATGCAGATGCTGCCAATCGGCCTTTGGCCAAGCTTCCGGGCAATGCCAATCCTCTAATGGATCACAAATTGGGGGCGGACCCTTACTCACTGGTATATAACGGCAGAGTATATGTCTACATGTCCAGCGATACGTATGTATATAATAGCGATGGTTCGATCAAAGAAAACGACTTTAGCTCATTGGATCGCATCCAGGTGATGTCCTCAGCGGACATGGTCAATTGGAACGATCATGGTACGATCCCGGTAGCAGGAGCCAATAACAAGAATGGTGGCAGAGGCATTGCCAAGTGGGCTGCCAACTCCTGGGCTCCGGCAGTCGCTACCAAGAGAATCAATGGCAAAGACAAGTTCTTTTTATACTTCGCGAATGGCGGATCCGGGATCGGCGTATTGACTGCAGATACTCCTGTCGGACCTTGGACCGATCCACTCGGCAAAGCGCTGCTGACCCAGAATACACCTGGTATGGCTGGTGTCACCTGGCTATTTGATCCGGCGGTATTACTGAACGATGATGGTAACGGCTACCTGTACAGCGGCGGCGGTATCCCGAACGAATCAGATCCTGCTTCTATCGCCAATCCGAAAACAGCCAGAGTGATCCGTTTGGGCGCCGACATGATCAGCGTCACCGGTAGTGCTTCCACCATAGATGCTCCGTATATGTTCGAGGATTCCGGCATTCACAAATACAATGGCAAATATTATTATTCCTACTGCATCAATTTTGCGGGCAGCCATCCTGCACAGTTCCCGGCAGGCGAGATCGGCTATATGGTCAGCGACAATCCCATGGGGCCTTTTACATACAAAGGTCATTTCCTCAAAAATCCATATACCTTTTTTGGTGTAGGCGGCAATAACCATCATGCGGTATTCAATTTTAAAAATGAATGGTATGTAGTCTACCATGCCCAGACAGTCAGCAAAGCACAGATCGGAACCGGCAAAGGTTACTGTTCTCCGCATATTAACAAACTGGTGCATAACCCTGACGGCAGCATCGCCGAAGTACAAGCCAATATGACGGGCGTGCCTCAGGTCGGAACGATCAATCCCTATATTCGGACCGAAGCCGAGACAATCGCCTGGCAAGCAGGTATCCATACAGAGCCTACCCAAGCAGGCGGTGGCCCAATTGGCAATCTGGATGTGACCCATATCCACAATGGTGATTGGATTGCCGTAAGTAAAGCCGACTTTGGCGCTGGCGGAGCGAAAAATTTCAAGGCAAGTATCGCTGCAAACATCGGTGGAGCGATTGAAGTACGATTGGACAGCGAGACAGGTCCTCTGGTAGGTACTCTGAAAGTATCTCCTACCGGCGGGATGCAGAACTGGAAAGAAATGCAGACTACGATCAATAACGTAACCGGTGTGCACAATGTCTATCTGGTATTTACAGGGTCCGGAAGTGCCGATCTATTTAATCTGGATTACTGGCAATTTATGTCCTGATCTGCAAGCCAGCCATGACTTGCAATATGATTTTGGGTTCCTATCATCCATGGAGGTGTTTTATGAAAAAGAAATCCTGGTTCACTCTGGTCACTGCAGGAGTATTGTCGTTGTTTGTATCGGTAAGCGCATTTGCGGGAACTGTATTCTGGGAGCCATTGACGTATTTCAATGCCAGTACCTGGCAAAAAGCAGACGGCTATTCCAACGGAGACATGTTCAATTGCACCTGGCGTGCAAAAAATGCTAACTTTACCAGTGACGGCAAGTTGAAGCTCGGTCTGACCAGCTCGGCGACCAACAAATTCGATTGCGCAGAATACCGTTCTACCAACAAATACAGATATGGTCTGTATGAAGTAAGCATGAAACCTGCCAAAAACACAGGTATTGTCTCTTCCTTCTTCACTTACACCGGACCTTCCGATGGCGCACCGTGGGATGAGATCGATATCGAATTTCTGGGTAAAGATACCACCAAGGTACAGTTCAACTACTATACCAATGGCGTAGGCAACCACGAGAAAGTGATCAATCTTGGATTTGATGCTTCCGCCGGTTTCCATACGTATGCATTTGACTGGCAGCCCAATTCGATCAAATGGTATGTAGATGGCGTACTGAAGCACACTGCCACAACCAATATTCCAAGCAATCCCGGCAAAATCATGATGAATCTGTGGAATGGCAAAGGTGTGGACGAGTGGCTGGGTTCCTACAATGGGGCCAATCCGTTATACGCCGAATATGACTGGGTCAAATACACAAGCAATTAATAAGCCGCTCTCAGGGAAATACAAAGAAAAGACAGCCGCATTACCGGGCTGTCTTTTCTTTGTTGTAAAAACATATCCTTATATCCGTTTACTTGGCTTGCCCCGCTGTCCATCTTGACTGCACGGTATACAGCACAATTACGAGTACAACCAGCAATGCCAATCCGGAGAAGATATTACTGAATGTGTAGGCCTCGCTGAACAGTGCGGCAGGATTCAGATGGAACCCGCGCGCATCGCTATCAATGACTTTACCAATAATACTCGTCGCCATCGCACCTGCAATAAAGTTCAGCAGGGAGAACATACCCATGCCTACCCCTACCTGATCCTTGGTCAATGTACGGGAGATTGTATTGGACATGGCAATCTGCATAAAGGTCTGACCTACATTACCGAAGATCAGCAGGAACAATACCACATACGGCGAGATCCCCACCATAATCGACAAGGTAACAAAGCAGATAAAGATCAGCGTCGTAGCCATATAGACCAGATACGAGTTGCCTTTGCGGTCAGCGAGCCGTCCACCCTGACGTCCCAGAATCGCAGAGCAGATCGCTGCCGGGAACATAATCAGACCGATAATGGCAGGCGACAATCCATTCAGACTGGACAGAAACTGTGGTGTCAGGAACGGCAATCCAAAGCTCATACCTGTCGCCAGAAACGCGATAAACAGGCTGAACGAATACTGACGATTGCGGAACAGCTGAGGCTGGATAAATGGCTCTTTGGCTGTGCGGATACGAATAATGAACAGCACGAGCAAAATAACGCCGACTACCAGACTGATCCAGTTGCTCTGCGAAATGGAGAGCAGCAGTAAGGCTACCGTACCCCCGAGCAGTCCACCGCCGAGAAAATCAATCTTCTGTGCGGTGCCTCTGGCGTCGTCCAGGTATTTACGGAAAAATGGCAGGGCAATCAGCGGCAGAATAGACAGCAGGAACAAAAAGCGCCAGCTGGCAAAGCTGGTCACGAGACCCGCTACAATCGGAGCAATCGCGGTACCGAGTGCCAGACCGACCGCTGTCATGCCGAGCGCTGCACCGCGCTTTTCCTGCGGGAAGTAACGAACCGGGACAATCATCGCGGTAGCAGGAATAACAGCCGCTCCTGCTGCCTGAAGCACGCGACCCAGAATCATCATCCAGAAATGCGTAGCCGTCAGACCGACGATTGAACCGAGTGCGAAGAAGATCAGACCAAATGTAAGCAGATCCTTGAGACGATATTTATCCGCCAGCTTGCCGTAAGTGACGGAGCCGACAGCATAGACGATCATATAGGCGGTCAGCAGCCAGCTGACTTCGGATGCACCGATATGGAATTCCTGGCTGATGATCGGCATAACCACATTGAACATAGAGGCGTTCATCACGGAAAATACCAGTGTAAAAGCAAGCACCCGCATCAATTTATCGCCGTTCGGGTAAACCTGTTGTTCCTGATTCATGAGGGGATAGATTCCTTTCTATAATTCAAAATATGAAATGTATGAAACAAGCTTGCTTGGTAGACCATAGAAAGTGCTATAACACTCTCAAGACTGCCGATAAACCTGGTGCAACTTGGATAGCAATCCGGTAAGCTGCCGAAGCTCCTCGTCTGTCAGCGCATTACGTGAGCGCAGTTTGACCTCTTCTACTGCAGCATGAGCGGATTGATTCATCTGCTGTCCAGCCTCGGTTAATTCATTCTGACGCATCCGTGCATCTTCCGGATGACTGCGGCGGGTGATCCAGCCTTTTTTCTCCATGCCGTTCATCAGGCTGGTAACGCTTGATTTCTCGATCATCAGTTGATGCTCCAGTTCTGTATTGGTCAGCCCCGGTGATTGGGATAAAGCATGCAGCGCCTGTCCCTGTTGGGGCGTCAAACCGAGCGGACGAAGTACCGCCTCAATCTCGCGCCGGATCATAATGTAGAGCACTTTGACGATATGGGCAGGACTATCCATCGTCTCGCTGGAAGGTACCGATTGGGAATCCATGAGCAATAATTACTTCCTTTCCGGTGCAATGTTTCGAATGTGCATGAACGATTACGTTAGTTCGAACTCGAACTAATATTAGTTTAGCCCGCAACTATTGTCAATACAATGATTAAGATTTTACATTGTAAAATTCAAGCAAAAAAAGCATGGATACTGGTAAGTTCCAGTTTCCATGCTGTATTCGAAAAACAATATATATGGGATCAACACATTAGCATCTTCCTATTCCAGGGATAGGGGTCTGAGCTCGTGACTCGCTTAGATCTCACTTGATCTCCATACCGCCTTATGTACCAGTCAGCAACGCCTGGGCAGTAAACTGGTCGGTAACCAGAATATTCGCATATTTCCCTACCAAAGCCGCTTCGATTGCTTCGATCTTACGCTGGCCGCCGGTAACCAGAATCGATTTTTCCTTTTTGCGCAGATCAGGCAGATCGATCCCTACCGTCCGATCATTGATCGCGGGACTGCAGATATTACCGTCCTTATCGAAGAAACGTGAACAGATATCGCCTACACCGGTTCGTTGCAGCAGCTGCTGTTCTTCTTTGTTAAAATAGCCCAGCCGGAATAGTAAGGCATCTTCCTTGACTGTCCCCACGGTAAACATGGCAATATTCGCCTGCCGGCCCAGTTCAATAATGCGCTGGATATGACGATCTTCCTCAACCATACGCTTCACTTCAATATTATCGAAAATTACTGGCAAAGGAAGATAGCGTGCACTCGTGTGATAAGCTTCGGCGAACAGATTGACTGTCTCGGCTGCGTACGTATTCACATGGGAGTGACTGACACCTCCTTTGAGCTGAACGACTTCTACGCCGCGTACCTGCTTCTGTTCCAGCTGCCGGGCTACCGAATACATGGTCGTTCCCCAGGTTACACCGATAATATCCGAATCCTGCACAATCTCATACAGATAGTCCGCAGCCCGCTTGCTGATATGCTTCTGGATCTCCTTGTATTCATTGACTGGAGAATAGCATACATGCACGGTATCCAGCTTGTACTTGCGTTTGAGCTGCTCGGCGAGCTCATCCAGATCTTCCAGCGGATCGACGATATTGATCCGCACGTAACCTTTTTCCTTGGCATACTGCAGCAGGCGGGATACCGTCGGCCGGGATACTCCCAGTCTTGAGGCAATCTCCTGCTGACTGTAATCCGACAAATAATATAACCGGGCGGTCTCGATGCTGAGCCGCTGTTTCTCATGATCCATCGTTTCATCCCACATCTCTATCGTGATCTTGTCTGTGCCCTTGCATGCACAGATACCGTTTACATATTATACATTTTTCCCAAAATAATTACGATAAGTGGATTCAAACTACTTTGCTGCACCCTCTACATAATATACATCCACATGATGATAATATGCATGTATCCTACTCTGTTTTGCTATTCTGAGCTTGATTATGGAACGGTGTGGAGAAGCATTTTCTTTAACATATATTTTTCCACATTTCATTTATATTGTGAACGTTAAATGAAGATTATGGTATTTCGTCCCTTTAACGTTTGTAGTGGATAAATTAGGGTATTGGTAGTATAGGCTTTATTTTCATCAATATAGTTTTTTGCAATACGATATTGAAGGAAAAAGTCAAAACAACTGAATATTGGAGGTATGATTATGTTCACACGTCTTGACCAGATTATGATTGAAATCCCGGATGTGGACCGTCCCGACCCTAATGCAGCAGCTGCTGTACAGGAACTGCTGGGCGGCAAATTCGGTGAGATGTCGACTCTGAACAATTATCTGTACCAGTCTTTTAATTTCCGTAACAAGACCAAGCTCAAGCCGTTCTACGATCTGGTAACGAGTATTACTGCCGAAGAACTGGGGCATGTGGAGCTTGTCGCGCACGGAATTAACAAGATTCAGTCCGGCTCCACGTCCTACAAGGAACCAGACGATACTCCTCTGGATTCAGTGAAAAATGCCAGACTCAGCTATCCATACCTCGCTGGTGCCCAGGGAGCTATGCCGCGTGATTCCATGGGTAGACCATGGACAGGCGACAATGTGTTCAACAGTGGTAATCTGGTAGAGGATCTGCTGCACAACTTCTTCCTGGAGTGTGGTGCCAGAACACATAAGATGAAAGTCTATGAAATGACAGATCATCCGGCAGCACGCGAAGTCGTAGGCTTCCTGCTGGTTCGTGGTGGTGTGCACGTTGTGGCGTATGCCAAAGCTCTGCAAATGGCTACCGGCGTAGATGTTACCAAACTTGTACCTGTTCCTTCATTGAGCAACAAAGCATTCAATGAAGCACGTAAATACGAGGACAAAGGTGTTCACACCAAGCTGTATACTCACAGTACTGAAGACTTCAAAGCCATTGATCAGATCTGGAAAGGTACCCATCCGGAAGATGGATTACCACTGGAAGTCATCCATGGATTCCCTGAAGGTGTTCCTGTACCCGAGTATCCGGAAGTGGAAGAAGAGTTCGCACCGGGCATTTCCCAGGAAGATTTTGCCGAGATTGCCAAGCGTCTCAAAGCGAACGGAAATATTAAATAAATCAGGTTTTATCAAGCCTGCGCCCTTGCTGGTGCAGGCTTTTTTGTGCTTTGCCAGGTGGCTTGCCAACCCATTTATTTATTAAATTTTTAGCATACGGTTTAAATTGGTTATCAGTGGTTAATAAATAGACGTGAAGAGATAATCGAATACATTTTCCAAACTAACTTACTAGCTTCACGGATATCCTAAGTTATCTTGAAAAATTATTCGAATATCTTAATAAAGATACTTATTTATATTAGGAGGAAAACATTATGGGATTCATTTGGTCATTAATCGTAGGTGGTATTATTGGTTGGATCGCAGGTATGATCGTAGGCCGCGATATTCCGGGTGGTATCATTGGTAATATTATCGCAGGTTTCATCGGTGGTTGGTTGGGTAACATGCTGCTGGGTAACTGGGGTCCGGAAATCGGTGGATTCTTCGTTATTCAATCGATTATCGGTGCCGTGGTACTGGTATTCATCGCAAGCATGATCTTCCGTTCTATGCGTCGTACGCGTAGCTAACTAATCGGATAGATGATTACGGAACATTAACGTTCCCCGTAGAAAAGCCCGCTCTTTTGCAGAGCGGGCTTTTTGCTGTGTGAAAAGACTGGTATGAATTTCCTCCTCCAAATTATCAATCGCAGCGTTACGAAAAGGGTAATCATTAAAGATACAATTTATATAACAAGGATGGTGAATATGTACTTTATTGATGGCTTGATACAATGGTATTACAATGTACGCTGGATCGATCTGTTCGTATCCATCGTCATTTTGATTCTATTTTTACTGTTCCGTAAGCTGTTTACCCGGTATTTGTTTGCATTTGTAATTGGACGATTCAAAGAACATCCGGCGCTAATTCGCTGGGCAGAGGCATTTGAGAAGCCGCTGCAGTATTTCTTTATTCTGATCGGTACATACGCAGCACTGCGTTACTTTATGCATGAACAGTGGAGCTTTGTGATCGATATCAATCGGATCTACCGCAGTATCAGCGTGATCCTGCTGGGTTGGGGGTTCTACAATGTGTCTGCCGCCTCCTCCATTCTATTGGAAAGTGTAGGCAAAAAGTTCGGTCTCGATTCTTCGAGCATGATCATTCCTTTCCTGTCCAAATTGATCCGGTTTATCGTTGTTGTACTGGCAGTGACCAGTATTGGTGCCGAATGGGGATTCAGCATTAATGGTGTAGTCGCCGGTATGGGTCTGGGTACACTCGCCATATCGCTGGCTGCCCAGGAATCACTCAGCAATATTATCGCAGGGATTGTGATTATTCTGGAGAAACCTTTTTCCAAAGGAGACTGGATCTCTACACCAGATATAGAAGGCATCGTCGAAGATATTACATTCCGCAGTTCCAAAATACGTACATTTACCGATGCGCTGGTTATCGTTCCAAATTCCAAGCTGGCGTCATCGGCGATTACGAACGGCAGCCAAATGGGCAAACGCAAAATATTTTTCAATATCAAGCTGTCCTTGCAGACACCGGGAGACCGCATTGAACGAATCGTCGATCGGCTGACCGAGCATCTGGAGAATGACGAAGCTGTTGCTCCAGGATCTGTTATGGTCAAATTCAATGAGTTCTACGAAAGCAGCCTGGGAATCATGGTACAATGTTTTACCAAATCTCCTGCATGGGGAGATAATCTGGAATATCGGCAAAAGTTGAATCTGCTGGTGATGCAGATTCTTCATGAAGAAGAAGCCAAGCTGGCCTATCCTACACATCGCGTGCTCGTTCAGGAACCGGACAAAGCGTAATTCTGTTGTATGGTTCACTATACTAATATCCAGCAAAAAGCAGCCCTGTCATCCATAATAGGGCTGCTTTTTGCTGGATATTAATATTATATTTTGCTTGATTCTTGTCTGAAGAGTGTAGCAGTACATGATTGGAGTGGATAATACTACTAGCTTGCATATAGATGATGTTCAAAGGGCCTGTTCGACTCTCTGTATCATTGAATTAGCCCTCTCTCCTAGCGAGACAGCGGCAGCCACTCCAGCACACGCTGAATCTTGGTATCCCAATAGCCCCACTCATGTTCTCCCGGTTCTTCTTCGTAAGTCAGCGGGATATCCAGCTCTCTCATATGATCCCGGAAGCGGATATTATCTTCATAGAGAAAATCTTCGGTGCCACAGCACTGGTACAACTGCGGCAATGCTGCAGTTTCTTTGGTCGATGCCAGGTTCTGTGCAAGATGGAACAAATCATTATTCGAACCTCTGGCTTCTTCCGGCGAGCCAAAGATTCGCCGGACTTCAGCTTCATAATCCTCATCACTACGAGTATACATAGATGTAATATCGGTTGCTCCAGACAGACTGGCTGCCGCTACATACCGCTCTGGCAGGCTCATACCCAGCTTGAGCGCTCCATAGCCTCCCATAGACAGGCCGGCTACGAAACGGTCTTCACGGCGATTAGAGAGGTTGAAAAATGATTCTGCGAGCCGAGGAAGTTCTTCACTGACGAATGTAAAATATTTGCCACCCTGCTGCATATCCGTATAAAAGCTGCGATGTACATTGGGCATAACAATCGCCAGCCCATAGGCTGCTGCATAACGTTCTATTGATGTGCGGCGCAGCCAGATCGTATGATCATCCGATAACCCATGCAGCAGATATAGTACAGGATGCTTGCCACTGGCAGCATGACCTTCCATACCGATCTGGGTATGCGTCTCCTGGGGAATAATAACGTTCATGGAAGTCGATAAGCCCAGTACCTCTGAATAGAAATTGCATTGCATTAAAGCCATACTCGAATACCTCCCGGAAATGAAGTTGCTGTCGTTGCCTCTTTTATCATACCTCTTTTTAATAATGAAAGCGATTTCTCTTGTAGACATAATAATGGGCATGCTCCGGATCGGAACATGCCCTGATATGTAGTTCACCCTAGTACTTCATGGATTCTCTCCATAACCGTACATAATCATTAACGTTAAATAGAATGCTTCAAGACTTTGCTGCTTATGTGTGGTCCTGGAAAGTCTGTTATTTATATTCCGTCCACCCTATAAATAAAGATGACGGTTGCTAATGAAATGGTGATCCTATTAACGTCTTCTGTACGTAGTTACACTTGTAGTAGCTGCCATTTGAGCATTCAGCAGTTCTTGGAAACTTTGTCCGCCAGTATTTACACTGGTGTTGTCCGCTGTCATAGTTGCCGCTTGTGGTCTGAATTGCTGATGATTGTAGGGAGTTGCTTGATATACGCTTAAGTTGATGTTCATAACCTTTCACGCTCCTTTATGATAGTGGTTTAAGTTTCGTTTATCCGGAATAGGAAGTGACTTCCTATTGTTTCCTACGTGATACTTTAGTTAATTAAGTTATACCCTCTATTCTTCCTATTGAAAACATTAAATAGTCCCGTTTTTGGCAGTATTTCATAAATGATTCAGCAGTCCTGGTTTCGTCAAAAATCTCTCAACCTTACTTAGGATTAATTTTGTAATTATTTGACTATAACTAAAACCAAAGACCTACATATGTCGAAAAAAGCAGTCATGATTGGGTGATACTTATTTCTAAAATAAATAATTAAAGGTATCGAAACTGCAACCTAATAGGAAGTAGTCACGTCTGTAGGAGTAGGAATGACCAAAATATAGTCTGGAGAGGGGAATAGGAAATGGGAATACAGCCTAAATGGTTGTCTCTTCTGACAGCTTCGGTGCTGACACTTTCAATTAGCGGACAGGCACTGGCAGCAGAGGGTACTTTTACGGATATTCGTAATGTGCAGGGACAACAAAAGATCGAATCTCTCAAAGATCGTGGGTTTGTCAGTGGGGTAACAGCTACCGAGTTCAAACCGAATCAGACATTAAATGCCGCTCAGGGCATCCAGATGCTGGTGAACAGCTTCCAGTTGAGTCTGGCACAATATACATTTATCAAGGCACCACAAGCCAGCGACTCTTATACCAAGGTCAAAGATGGAGCATGGTATTCGGATGCATTTATTATCGCTGCTGTAAATGGAGTTGAAGTTCCGCGCTCGATTGATCCTGCAGCCGAGCTGACCCGTGAGCAATTTACCAATTATCTGATGGCATCCATGCAAAAAGCAGGCAATCTACCGATGATCAATATCAAACCGGTTACGATCAATGATGATGCCAAGCTCAACCCTTCCTACCAGGGAGCAGTGCAGCGTTCATTGGCAATGAATATCAATAAACTGGATGCCAAAGGCAACTTTGCACCCAAGGAAAAAATCACCCGTGCAGAAGCCGCAGTCATGATCTACAATGCGCTGGATTATCTGCAAAAGCATCCTCAAATGAGTCAGCCTGCAGCAGATGCTGATCCTGCAGCCGGAGAAGGCACCGCCGATACAGCATCAAGCGAGAACACACCTCAATCATAACGATAGATCATTTCATAAAATCAAAGAACCCGTAAGCGGCTGTTGGACCGCTTCGGGTTCTTTGATTTTATAGCTGGACTATTATATAGCTTCCTTTTGACTATTCAAATATCTACTCCGGCACAGACCTGACCTGTTCCACTTCCTGATGTGGAGACCCGGTATGACTTTCCCACTCTTCACGCAGAATACCCATCCGAATCGAATCGTAATATACTCCATTGTACAAACGGACTTTGCGCAGACGCGCTTCCATCGTCATCCCCAGCTTGTAACCTACGCCAATCATCCGCTCATTGCCTGACCAGGTCGTATAGCCAACCCGCACCAGCGGCATCGTCGTAAACAGATGATTCATCCACATTCGAATTGCACGCGTACCATAGCCTCCGCTCCAGTAGGAAGGAACGAATATCACAATGCCCATCTCCAGCCACAGTGATGCCTCATGCTCCCAGTAATAACTGATCATTCCTACCAGCTCTCCACTGACTTTAATACCCCAACGATCCGGCCTTTGCAGCAGCATCTCTTGCTCTCCCGCACAGAACTGCTCATAAGTAAGTGGAATATGCTCATAATAAGGAGCATCCCACTTTTTCCATTCGGGTGCTGCTTCCTGATAACCGATTTCCCAGAGGCGATACATATCCTGTTGTTCCATCGGGCGTATGCATACCTCTCCGTCTCTATACATCAATAGCTCATCAGCTCCATTTGCAAATAGATTCTATAGATACTGCTCAAACCAGCCCGCAATCTGTTCCAGACGCTGGATTCGCAGCTGGGGATGTCCATTGCGCGATAGATTATGATCGGCATCCGGGAAGCGCACGAGGCGTGTTACGGCACCGAGCCGCTTGAGTCCGGTAAACCACTGCTCGGCTTGCTCAATCGGACAACGCAGATCCTGTTCGCCATGCAGAATCAGAATAGGCGTCTTCACATTCTCCACATAAGCCAGCGGCGAATGCTTCCAAAGCGTCTCCAGCTGCTGCCACGGTGTACCGCCAATCTGATCTTCGGTAAAGTAAAAGCCGATATCGCTCACGCCGTAAAAGGAAATCCAGTTGGAGATCGAGCGCTGGGTGACAGCAGCCTTGAAGCGGTCGGTATGTCCGACGATCCAGTTGGTCATAAACCCACCATAGCTGCCGCCGGTTACACCGAGCCGGTCTTTGTCGATCCAGTCATAATGTTCCAGTACATAATCGGTCACTTCCATCAGATCACGATAATCACCACCACCATAGTCACCCCGGCAAGCATTTACAAATTGCTGACCGTATCCCTGACTACCACGGGGATTGGTGAATATTACGGCATATCCTTGTGAAGTAAGCAGCTGGAATTCGTGCATAAATGTAAATCCGTACATCATATGCGGTCCGCCGTGAATCTCCAAAACAGCAGGTGCACGGTTATCGGCGTCATATTCCTGAACCGGAGGCATCAGCCATGCCTGCAGCGGACGACCATCCACGGCCGTAAGCTCAAGCTCCTGCGGGACACTGAGCCGAAGCCCTGACAACAGTTCGTCATTCCAGTGAGTAAGCTGCTGTTCCTGCAGCTGAGCCGTATCGCGAAGGAATAGCTCACCCGGCTGCAGACTGTCCGCAGCGACGAACACCACATGTTCATCCGCTGTCAGGGTAAAGGAATGAATATTCCGCTGGCCATCCAGTATCACCTGATGTCCCGAACCATCTACCGCCGTTGCAATCAGCTGAACCGCTCCACGTTCGGACAGCAGCGTATAAATCAGCTGGCCATCTGCGCTGAATACCGGTTCTGCCGTTGACGATATACCGCTATCTCCGACCAGGTAATTGCCAATTAGCATATCGGAATCCTGACACAGACAGGAAATAGTACCATCCGGCAACGTCAGCTGATACAGCCGGGTCAACGTGGCATTATGATAGGACTGATCACTTGCAATAAAAGCGATCTGTTGACCGTCCGGTGACCATGCCAGCGAGACGATTCCATAGTCATTTTGTGTCCAGCGGTGCAATCCCTCTCCCTGAATAGGGAGCGTATACAAATCATTGGTCAGTACAAAATCGGGATCTGCTTCATCTGCAGATGGAATATGGGCAGTAAAAGCTACCTGGGTGCTATCTGGTGACCAGACATAGCTTTGCACATCATAATCACCTGTTGTCAGCCAGCGTCCAGAATCATCTACCAGTGAATGCAGATACAGATGTGTACGACGTCCCTGCCAGAGGCCTCCACCATCGGACTTGTATGTAATTCGGTCGATAACGACTGCCTTTTTACTGGCAGATGATTTGGAGGATGCCGAGTCAGAGGACTTGTTTTGTTCTACTTTGGTATTTTCTGTTGATAGATGCTCTTCTTTGTTCTCTTCTGCCAGCAAGAGCAGCCAACTGCCATCGGGTGACCATGCGAATGAAGCAACGCCATGCTTCAAATCCGTCGCTGCATAAGCTTCCCCTCCATCTGCGGGTATCATCCACACCTGGGTATGATCATCCTTTTTACGCAGGAAAGCCAACTTGCGACCATCCGGTGACCATGCGGGTGAGTGATCTCTCTCTCCTGATGTAAACCGATAATCTCCGCTTCCATCCTGCCGGATCATACGCAGATGGGAGTAGTACCCGTCACGTTTGTCATTGACCTGCCGACTTACATAGACGACCCACTCGCCTGACGGAGAGGCTGCCGGTTGTTCTGTCCATTGAAACTGATATAAATCTTCTGCCTGTACATTTCTTTTGTCGGTCATATCCATTGTCTCCCTTCGGGGCGCTTTCTGGAAATGAATCTGTTAGCATCTTCCAGCCTCACCCTTATATGCATAGTAGCGCAGGGAGACAGGTTCCGCAATGTAACAGACCATGTGAATACATTTGCAGAGTCTTTTATTTCCGCTAACTGCGTATACATCTGTATTTCAATACAAAAAGCCGGAAGAACCAATCGGCATCAAATACATGGTGCCAACTATTTCTTCCGGGTGATCTGAAATACTATAGATAGATTACAATAGCTTGAATCGTATTCTGATGGAGAACGTTTGATTACATGCTTAACGAGAACATTAATTTAGCGGTTTAAATAAATACTTTGCTGATGCGAATCTTGCGTTCTTTGGACAGGTCGATAAACTGCTTGTCTGTCTGAATAAGCGGACGGAACATATCGGTCTGGTTGGCAAGCACGATCATGCCATTTTCGCCGTTATCCAACTGGACTTTTTTGCCGACCAGGTTGGGAGACATATGATGAATCAATGCCTGTACCGGTTTCTCATGCAGTTTGGAGAATCCAAGTTCATGGATGTTCTGCAAGATAGTCACCAGTCCTTGCTTGCTGCCATCGCTGCTGGCAGAAGTCATATTCACAAATACATCGGTTACCGATACAATCCGGGTGTACGCATGAATTCCATTTTTGTAAAGGCGTTGCGGATAACCGGTACCATCGTTACGCTCATGATGCTGAAGCGCGACGAGTGCGGTAGTTTTGTCGTTCAGGGATTCCATAATCAGGTCGTAACCGTACTGGGTATGCTTTTTCAGCTCTTTGCGTTCCGATTCGTTCATGCTCTCGCGGTCGGAACGTATAATAGAAGGAAGACGGCTTTTGCCGATATCATGCAGATAGCCGGCGCGGCTGATCCGGTAACATTCTTCTTCAGAGTAACCAAGCCAGTCAGCAATGTAATAACTGAGCAGACCAACTTTTAGTGAATGGCTGTAGATATGATCATCTTCGGCTTCCAGCATCAAGAGCAGGGAGACAATATCATTTTGCCCATTCAAATTCAACAGCAGCGGCTCCATCAGATGATCTGCCAGTTCGGCACTGAATTTGCCCTTGGTCAGCGCTTCCAGAAACAGAGACTGGTACGCCTGCAGAGACTGTTCTACACTTTCCTTGAGACCGGCTGGCAGTCCGATCAGGTCATGCTCTGTATCCCGTTCGGTAAATGCTGCTGTTCCCTGCGAGGAAGCAACATCCACATAATCGAGCTGATGACGCGTAAGCAGCGTAATATCTTCATCGGTCAGTTGAGTTCCTTGTTTTAAGAGAGGAACTCCCTGACGGTTAAATGCATCTGCAAGCAGCGTATCTCCCTGCTTGAGATCAAAAATATGGATTAACAATAGTACCCCTCCGTTTATGTATACCTGCTATTTAGTGTCTAGTCAGATAGTCTTGCATTATGTAGAGCAGATATCTGTGAAATATAATAGTTATCGGCAGATGCAGCCTTTAATTATATAGCACTTACTGCTTAATAATTCGGTAGCTATCTGCACATTTATGTAAGTTCCCCGCTCTTTAGAAATAAAAAAAGCGAAACGGGGATTCCGCTTCGCTTTTTCTACTTCATATTTCATATCCTGCAGGCTTAGTCTCCGATCAACTGTACCCGCTTGTCATGATCCGGATCTTCTACCAGATTGATCTGACGGTCAAATATGATCGTAGTGCGATCATGCTTTTTGTAATCGCCCCATGGAATCTCCATCGTCGCCGGTGTCGTTGTATGGGCAAATGTAATCCATGCTTTTTGCATCTGTACAGCCAGATTGGTAGTCAATTCATCCGGCTGTACACCGATATGTCTCAGCAGCGGCAGATTGTTGAATACAAAAGCAATTTCCGCTGCATGAGTAGCCGTTCCAAGCCATGGATGACCAGGCTGACTCCAGTCAAATCGGTACATCCACACCGGGCCATGAGCGATCTGTGCCTGCGCATACCGAACCGCAGAACGCCAGAAGAACAGATCCGTCATAATCTGCGCCTGTCCTTGCACTGTCATCGGATACTGGTCAACCAGATGATCTCCATTGAGTCCGGTCATCATTTCCAGTGCGCTGCTGACCTGCTCGCGTGGCAGGATTTGCGAAGATTGATTGATAAATAATGAACCTTCATCCTGATTGGTACCGATAATGAGTGCAATGTCCTTAGCTGCACCATTCTCGATCGCGACCACCGGCTCTACCGGCAGTGTCTGCGGATGGATCACTGGCTGGAACAGCAGGGATAGAATATTTTCCTGTCCGGACTGCCGCAGCCGCTCTGCTGCCTGCAGCAATTCTGCTGTAGATGCCGAATGCAGAACCGACAGATCATCCGGACTTGCTCCCAGTTCCCGCAGATAACCGTCCGCGATTCGCTTGGCCGCTTCCGGTGGCAGAACCTGTGATGCGCCGCTCTGCATAATGGCTGCGCGGAACAATCCTTTGGCTGACGGCATCGCCAGCAGAGCACCTATGCTCATCGCCCCTGCGGATTCGCCAAATATGGTAACCTTCTCGGGATCTCCGCCAAAAGCTGCAATATTGCTGCGTACCCATTCCAGTGCTGCGATCTGATCGAGCAGTCCAAGATTGGCTGCATATGCATTGCCATACGAAGACAGATCCAAGAAGCCGAGTGGTCCAAGACGATAATTAATCGTTACCACGATCATATCTCCATTTACTGCAAGCGAAGTCCCATCGTAGATCGGCAGGCTGCCTGCTCCCGTCACGAAGGCTCCTCCATGAATCCATACCATGACCGGGCGCTTCTCTGTGGATTTGTCGGATGCCCATATATTCAGATACAGACAATCTTCTGACTGTACCGGACGCGCATTGGATGGTCCAAACATGCTATTGTCCAGTTCATTACCGGGCTGCGGACAGACGGGACCGAACCGGGTCGCTTCCCGTACACCTTCCCATGGTTGCGGCGGACGAGGCATATGAAACCGCAGATCTCCAACCGGAGGTTCGGCATATGGAATCCCTCTCCATATCACTGCACCATTCTCCCGTACACCCTGTACTTCTCCATATTGAGTACGAATTTGAGTCGTTTCCATTGCCAATCGCCATCCTTCCGTCTGCTATGATTGGTACAGTATCATCTGATTCCTGCACGAATACTCGTATCTGTACCCTGTTTGCTATCATACAATCGTTAAGTATACTAAATACCCCACTATCTTCATTAAACAGAACCAGCCATTCTGCCACAATATTCAGCAAAACGAACAGCCAGACCGAATAAGCTTCCCGGATCAATCTATTGTCTTCCTGGAAAGACTTTCCCTTTCTGCAAATACGGAATTGACATGATATACTCAAAATATACAGTTCTTTCAAAGGAGGTCAACAATGATGATAATAAGAAAAGCACGACCGGAGGATGCATCCGCTGTAATCCCCCTGATCTATGATGCCATTGGTGATATTGCCTATGTACTGACAGGCACCGAACAGATCGACCAGGCTATGAAAGTAATGGAGCAGCTTTTTCGCAGTCCAGGAAATCGGCTTAGTTACGAGAATGTAATGGTGACCGAGCAAGAAGGACAGGTAGCAGGCTTCGCACTTTCTTATCACGGCAAAGATATTGATCAGCTGGATGCACCTATTATCGAGCGACTGCAGCAGCTGGGACAGCCGACTGATGATGTGATTCCGGAAGCACATCCAGATGAGTACTATCTGGATTCGATAGCGGTTCATCCTTCTTTTCAGGGTCAGGGAATAGGGTCACAGCTGATTGCCAGCTTTGAGCAGCTGGCCGCAGAGCAGGAATACCCCCGTCTATTGTTAATCGTCGATGTAGATAATAGCAAAGCCAGAGCACTGTATGAACGGCTCGGGTATGCCGAAGATGGAATGATTCACATTCGCGGCCATGCCTATCACCGGATGATCAAGCAGCTGCCCATTATCTCCCCTTCGAACAAGTAGATTGACTGTAAGACGCTACTAGTTATCTGTACGACCACATGTACTACTTTTGTAATTTGATTATATAGCCTGTAGGACCAACCGGACGCTTAGTGTGTCCGGTTGTTTGCTGTTTAATGAAGGTTGGTTACGTTTAACCATTCATTAGGAAGAATATAGAAATCCTATCTTTATTTTCATATCTTGTTTATCGTTTTATATTACTTTAACGGAGGGCTGACACATGAATGCACCATCCTGGAAAGAATCCGTCATTTATCAGATTTATCCACAAAGCTTTAAGGATAGTAATGGCGATGGCTGGGGAGACCTGCAGGGTATTATCTCCAAAATCGATTATCTCGTTAAGCTGGGCGTCGATATTGTCTGGCTTGGGCCAATCTGTGAATCACCCATGGTAGATAACGGTTATGATATTAGCGATTATCAACAGATTCACCCCCGTTATGGCACAATGGAAGACTTTGAACAGCTACTGTCCAAACTTCATGAGAACGGTATCAAACTAATTATGGATCTGGTGATCAACCATACGTCGGACGAGCATCCATGGTTCCAGCAGGCCCAAAGTTCCAAGGACAGCCCTTACCGGGATTATTACATATGGAAGGAACCGGGAAGTGATGGACAGGAGCCTAACAACTGGATGTCTTTCCTGAATGAACCGGCCTGGACTCGTGATGAACAGAGCGGTGAATATTATCTGCATCTGTTCGACCGCAAGCAGCCCGATCTGAATTGGGAAAATGAAAATATGCGTCAGGAGCTATACACCATGATCCGTTGGTGGCTGGACAAAGGCATTGATGGATTCCGTCTGGATGCGATTAATATGATCTCCAAAGATCCGGAACTGCCGGATGCTCCAGCAGATGCACCTCATCCACCCGGACAGGAGTTTTACAAAAATGGACCGCGGATTCATGAGTTTCTGCAGGAAATGTATGAGCAGACCTTCTCCCGGTATCCTGAAGTCATCACGCTTGGAGAAGCACCTTCGGTAACGATGGAGGAAGTCGTACGCTATACCGCTCCCGAACGACAAGAAATGAATATGGTACTCGCCATGGATCTGATCCGGATCGGCAAAGATCCCAAAAACCCATGGGGATCACGGGAATGGTCTATTCGCGAGTTAAAAGAATCGGTGAGTAACTGGTATTCGGGTGTATTTGGCCAGGGAGGTTATGCTCTCTATCTCAGCACGC
Source organism: Paenibacillus dauci (assembly GCF_000971985.1). GTDB lineage: Bacteria > Bacillota > Bacilli > Paenibacillales > Paenibacillaceae > Saccharibacillus > Saccharibacillus dauci. The sequence goes on from NZ_LAQQ01000001.1 coordinate 1,468,762, forward strand.
ATGATCATCCACGCATTATACCGGATCTGATTGGCACTGGTGAATATGAAGTGACTGCAGCCAAGCTGATTGCGACTTTTCTCCATACGATTCCGGGTACACCGCTTATCTATCAGGGAGAAGAACTTGGTCTGGGCAATACCAACTATGACCGGATTGAAGACTACCGGGATGCCGGCACTTTGGCTTATTATCAGCAGGCGCTGCAGGATGGCCTCTCTCCTGAACAGGCACTTGCCAATATCCAGCGTCGCAGCCGTGATGGGGCACGCTCTCCAATCCCGTGGGATGACAGTAATGAATACGCAGGCTTTAGTACAGCAGAGCCGTGGATGAGTCTGCCTCCTGCGGACCAGATCGAAGGCAAACGTGTTAGCGAGCAGGAAAATCACCCGGATTCGGTATTCTACTATTATCGCCAGCTTATCCAGATGCGCAAACAGAATCCGATTATGTCCCATGGCTCGTTTCAACTGCTGCTGCCAGAGCACGAAGAGATCTTTGCCTTTATCAGAGAATGGGAAGATGAGAAGTGGCTGGTCGTTCTGAATTTTGCTGATCGTGAAGTAGACATTGACTGGAGCGGCGAAGGTGTGGAATGGGCAGACCATATGATCAAGCTGCATGGTAACTATACCAAGTTCTCGCGTCCGGTCGTCCGGGAAGATGAACATACGATTGAAGAACTGAAGCATCTGCGTCCGTACGAAGCATTAATTTACCGTATGTAATACGCTCAATTATGAATAATTCAAAAAGCCCTGCAGTATATGCCCTGTATGGATACAGTGGCATGCTAGCAGAGCTTTTTGGATGTTATTCAGCGGTCATGGTGCTGTCAGCAGCTGGTGTATGTACGGTCTTGGTCACATCGATAGCCGTTCTATTTCAATACATAAGATAATTGTATTGCCAGTTTAGACCTGATTATAACGTCTTCGACATCTGATAGTCGGTGATCACATATCCGGCCTTTTGATAGACATGCAAAGCGCGCTGGTTATGACCGAACACATGCAGTCCAATACGGATAGCCCCCTGCTGAATTGCCAGTTCATCCAGCGCCTTCATGGTTTCCTGTCCGTACCCTTTGTTCTGATAACCATCGTAGATCAGGATATCATACAGGAAAGCATATTTTCCTTTTGGCGTATCCGTGATATTCATCCAGACATGTCCTACAGCTTGCTGCTTCTCTGTCTCGAATATACTGTAAATAAAAGCCCCTTCTGTATCCGCTCCATTCGGCAGATATTTATGAAAGGATTCGGCAGCCCGATCCATGGCTTCCTCTTCGCTCCATTCTCCGGCCGCCACTTTCTCGGCAGCATAATCTGTCGTCGACAGTTGATAAAACTCCGCATACTGCTTGCTGTCCATTGGGATCAATTCAATCATCTTCTAATCTCCTCTCGCTGTATTGGGATGGCTGAATCTTACTGTTTGATCAGGTTCTCTTCTATTTTACCCTCTTCGTTGATTGACGTCGAATAATCCACTGGATCGTATCTTTCTTCATTTATTCGGCACCAATTTCACCCAATACATATAACCCGGCCGCCGGATCTTCGTGTGCCAGATCCGGCGGCCGGGCTGCAAATACATTATAGATCTTCTACAGGCTCGCTCGTCATTCCCTTCTCCAGCATACGCTGCTGGAAAGCACTGATATCTTCATAATCTTCGGCAAATTTGCGGGAAATACGAATATAGATGGGCAGCAGCTCCCGGTAAATAGCCGCATGTTCCTTGTACGGCTTATGCTCGTAGGTTGTACCGATCATCTTGGATACTTCATCCAGGGAATCAATTCGCTTCAGGGCATACAGACCAAGTACTGCTGCACCAAGACAGGAGCTTTCGATACTTTCCGGTACAATCACCCGCTGATCGAAAATATCGGCCATCATCTGGCGCCACAGCTCGGAACGTGCAAATCCGCCGGTCGCGTGGATTTTCTGAGGAACGCCAATTTGTTCTTCCACAGCCAGCATCACTGTATACAGATTGAATAGCACGCCTTCCAGAGCAGCGCGAATCATATGCTCTTTTTTGTGATGCAGAGCGAGGCCAAAAAACGATCCTCGTGCATCCGGGTTCCACAGCGGCGCCCGTTCACCGGACAGATACGGATGGAACAGCAGTCCATCTGCACCGGGACGTACCTTCTCGGCGATCCGTGTTAGCACATCATAGGCACTCAGGCCAAGCCGCTTGGCTGTTTCCACTTCGGAAGCAGCAAACTCATCCCGAATCCAGCGGAAAATAATGCCTCCGTTATTCACCGGGCCCCCAATAACCCATTTATCTTCAGTCAGTGCATAACAGAAAAATCTGCCTTTGGGATCGGTCACAGGCTTATCGGTAACCGTACGGATCGCTCCACTCGTACCGATCGTTACAGCGACAACGCCCGGATCAATCGCACCTACACCCAGATTGGACAGTACGCCGTCACTAGCTCCCAGTACAAAGGGAACCGAAGAGCTCAAGCCCATCTCTGCGGCATACGTATCATGTAATCCGTGCATAATATGAGTGGTTGGCACCAGTTTTGACAGATGCTCACGGGTAATACCTGCTGTCGACAGGGCTTCTTCATCCCAGTCCAGCTGCTTCAGATTCATGAGTCCGGTTGCCGAAGCCATGGAATGATCGGCTACATATTCGTCAAACAGCTTCATGAATACATATTCCTTGATAGAAATATATTTGTGCGCTGCACTGACAATCTCGGGATGCTCCCGCGTAATCCACATGATCTTGGTCAAAGGAGACATGGGATGGATCGGTGTGCCTGTACGCATGTATAGTTCGTGACCTTTTTTCTCACTTTTGAGCTGTTTGAAATAAGGAGCACTACGGTTGTCTGCCCAAGTCATGCACTGGGTCAGCGGCTTGCCTTCTTTATCTACAACCAGCATGCTGTGCATTGCCGAGCTGAAAGAAACAAATAAAATATCTTCCGGTCCTCTGCCGCTCTTATCTATCGCCTGGCGAATAGAATCAATCACCGCGCGAAACAGCTGATCGGGGTCCTGCTCGGCTACCGACGGAACGGGGGTATGCAGTGGATATTCCACAGCGCCCTGGGCGACGATTTTACCTGATTCTTCAAATAGGACTGCTTTGGTGCTGGTAGTTCCCATATCCACACCAATCATAAATTTGGCTTCGCTCATACTCGTCTACCTACTTTCCGTCATAAATTCGTGGTTATTTTTCCGTATCACAATTCTGTATCTGAACAGCTATGTCTCTATACCATTATATTCAATATGAAAATGATAATAAACGCGACCAGCGACAGCAGGGTCTCCATCACTGTCCATGACTTCAGTGTCTGCGGTACAGACATATTGAAGAATTCCTTGACCATCCAGAAACCGGCATCATTCACATGGGACAGAATCAGTGATCCTGCACCGGTAGCAAGTACGACCAGTTCAACATTGGCTCCCGGCGTCAGTGCCAGTACAGGTGCTACAATGCCCGCTGCAGTGGTCATGGCGACAGTAGCCGAACCCGTAGCAACACGGATCAGCGCCGCTACCAGATAGGCGAATACTACGACATTGACATGGGCAGCTGTCGCTACGCTGGCAATGGCTTCGCCTACGCCGCTATCAATCAGTATTTGCTTGAACGCGCCGCCTCCGCCAATAATCAGAATAATCGAAGCGGTCGGTGCCAGGCATTCACTGGTGAACTTGGAGATCTCCTCCTTGCTGAATCCCTGAGCAAATCCGAGGGAGAAAAAGGCAAATACCGTCGCAATAAACATTGCAACAACCTCATTACCGAGAAAACGGAAAAACATCGCCAGACCACTGCTACTATCCGGCGCAGCAATCTCGACAATAGAACCGGTCAGCATTAGAATCACCGGCATGAGAATCGTCAGCATCGTCAGGCCAAACCCCGGCAATGAACGTTCAGACTGATCCGACCGATGGGAAGTGAACTGTTCGGATAGTCCCTGCGGAGGGTGTACCACAATCCGCTTACCGATATATGTACCAAACAGCGGGCCTGCAATAATGGCAGTCGGTATACCGACAATTAGTGCATACATAATCGTCATTCCGATATTGGCGCCAAAAGCATCAATCGCAATCATCGGTGCAGGATGCGGCGGCAGCAGACCATGAACGGTCGATAATCCGGCCAGCATCGGTATACCTACTTTGAGCAGTGATATATTTGTTTTGCGGATCACGGTGAACAGAATAGGGATCAGCAGAATAATACCTACTTCAAAAAAGACCGGCATACCGACGATCAATCCTACGATCAGCATCGCCCATGGTATACGTTTTTCGCCGAACCGGTTAATCAGTGTAGTCGCAATCTGCTCGGCTCCACCGGACTCCGCCATCATTTTGCCAAGCATTGTACCCAGTCCAATGACGATAGCGATAGATCCCAGTGTTCCGCCTAGTCCGCTCTGTACCGAATCCACTACATCCAGCGGCTTCATCCCGATAATCAAGCCGAGAAATAATGATGCCATCAGCAGTACAACAAAAGGATTCCATTTAAACTTGGCAATCATGACAATCAAAATGACAATAGCTATCAGTGCCCATAATAGCAAGGTCGCTTCATGACTCAGTCCAAAAAGAGAATACATTCGCTTCTTCCTCCTGTCCGCTCACCGTGATAGGTATGAATCTTTTTCTTATTAACCTGTTTTCGATATTTTTCAAACGATGCACTGCCTGTATACGCGTATTTATGCGTATTCCTGATCTATGTCAAACAGCCCCCTTTATATACCGGAGTATACAAAAGGAGCTGTTTGTTCATTTATTATTGGCCATTCATCTGGCGCTGCGTCGTCTGTGCAATATTAAAGGTATGATGAGCAAGTCCATCGCTGAGTCCGCGCCAGCTGGCCAGCAGTACCGAGCACTGCATATGCTCAAACACGGTACTCAGGATCATGGTGCCAGCAACAATAATATCCGCCCGATCTGCAGCGAGATCAAATTGGTGAATACGTTCTTCCAGATTGAGCCCGGCCAATGCATCTGCATAAAAACGGATCGTATCCGCTTCGATCGGAAAGGGATCGCCGGCAGGTTTGAGCTGATGCCTGCGTTCCCTTTCCATGCGTGCCAATGCCCGAATACCGCCACCCAGACCGATAAGCGGCAGACCCGCATGATCCGCTGTCCATGGGTAGTCCTGCAGCTGACCGCTGATCTTGTCAGCTAGACGCTGTCTGGACTCTTCGTTCCATGTATCCCGGCCGCCATTTTGCATCGTCATATTAACCGCTCCGCAGGGCAGCGACGTACTATGCAAAAGTTCTTCATGCCTGAAATAAGAGATCTCTGTACTGCCGCCTCCAATATCCACGATGAATCCTTCATGAATATGGGCAGGCAGCGAACGGGTCACTCCCAAGAAACCATAATAAGCTTCTTCTTCCCCGGATAATACTTGCACAGCAATCCCCGTCTCTTCTTCCCAGCGGGCGATGATATCCTGTGTATTGTTCGATTGGCGAACCGCAGCCGTAGCAACTGCCCGGATCTGTGTTGCTCTATTGGCTTTGCAAATATCTTTGAATTTGTGCAGGATTGGAATCACTGTCCAGATATCCTGCTCACTCATATTGCCGTTTTCATCCCTGCGTACACCAAGACGTACCGTTTCTTTGGCCTTGTGTACCATACGGCTGGTACGGTCACTACCCGCTTCATAGATAATGAGACGGATGGAGTTCGAACCAATATCAATGACTCCGAGCCGATTACGATTATCGCTCATTGTGTCCTCGCCATGCACGCATCCCTGGTTGTAATCATCGTCATTAACGAGTTCCTCCTTCGGTAAAGTCATTATTCACGTTTACGGGTTGGTTATGATTTTAACAGGAACAGTCCATGATTTCCACAACCAATGCACCAGATCACTGGATCGGCTTCGACAAAAGGACAAAAAGCCGCCCTATTCAGGGCGGCTCTGTTCTAATCAGCCGGTTGGTTCAATATCAAACTCAGGATCGCCGCTCTTGATAACCACTTTCATCGTATCCTGTTTGGTATCAACAAAAATATAGCGATCGGTATCAATATCTTTGGCCTGCCATTCCTTTAGCCGGATAATAAATCCGATATTGGTCTCATCAGGAGCAATCAGAATATTTGCAATCGCACGACCATTCTCTACACGTTCAAAATCCACCTGACGGTGACCGAGTACCGATCCCCATACCCATAGATTCCAGCCGCGGTAATCCTGATTCGGACGTTCGTATTCGACTTCAATACTGCGAGGTACATAAGGCATAACTTCTACAAACCATTGGGCTGTTGCTTTGCCCGAAGTAACGGTAATTTTGGTCTTGCCCGGGTGAATACCGCGGACTACACCATCTTTGTTGACGCGGGCGACACGCTTGTCGCTGGAATTCCAGGTCAGCTTGGGACGCGCAATCGGACGTCCGTACTGATCAAGAACATCTGCTTTAAGGCGCATTCTTTTACCAATGTATACCTGATGTTCTCCTTGCAGATTCACCATATGCGGCACCAATGTTTCTACATGCAGCAGCAGGCAGCTTTCTACATTTCCACAGGATACACAGATTGTACTGGAACCTTCGCTCAGTGCTTTCATTTGTCCGTCAGAGCGAACCGAGACGACCTTGTCATTGGAGGACTGATAGCGCACGCGCTCCGCCGTGTAGATCCGTCCCCGCTGATCGCGAGGTACTACTCTCAGATGCAGCTTTTCACCGGGTTCCATAATGCTTGGTGTATATTCCCATTCCAGACTCGCCGGAATAGGCTTGTACTGATCTTCTTCATCGAACAGCACCATCATTGATAATGGCGCCACCAGTACTTCTCCACCCAGCACCGAGGCAAGTGGATGTACACCTGCTGCACGATCATTGACGACAACCTGCCATTGGCGGCTGAATTGCGGCAAAGTCACCGATTGTTCGGTAGTAGCCGAATTATAGATCACGATAATATGGCGCCATATATCACCATGCGCATACTCTCCCAGCTGGAAGGCCACAACTTGCTGGTCACTGCGCAGCACACGAAGATTCTTTTCCACTTCCTTGCGGTCGATCATACGGAATGCCGGATGGCTCATCCGCAGCTGGATCAGTCCCTGATAATAATCAAATACCTGGCGGAAACGCTGCTTGTTGCTCCAGCGGATCGCATTGATCGCGTCAGGGCTTCGGTAGCTGTTATGATCACCATATTTGCTGCGTAGCAGCTCATCGCCTGCGTGGATAAAAGGAATCCCCTGGCTGGTCAATACGATACCATTGGCCAGAATAGAACGGCGTACCCACTCTTGATCCAGTACATGCTCGGGATCAATATATTTATAAGGATCCGCTTCTTGTACGGCTGCTGTTACATCGCGTCCATCAGGCAGTCTGCCGTTGTCCATATGCAGGAATGACAGCTCTTTCTCCGCTCCGCTTACACGTACAATTTTATCCCACAAATTCAGATTGTCATGGGCAGTTACATAGTTGATACTCTCGCTTGGATGATCGGTAAAGTCACCAATAGAGCCGTAGATGCCTTTGACCAGATCACCTTCCTTGCCAAATTCACCAGTAGCAAAACCACGAGTGTCATCATCGCTTCCACCCTTGATTGCACTGCGGAAGTTATCATTAAATAAAGCGAACCCCTTGCCGCGCTGGGCACCTTTGAGCGTTTGCTGCGGCAGCGGCGACCAGCCACCTGTCCACGGCTCGCCATAGATCAGGATACATGGATCGATATCCCGGCGCAGCTCCTGAGTCAGCTGGGTAACTGTCTCGGTGTCGATCAGTCCCATCAGGTCAAAACGGAATCCATCCAGATGATATTCCGTTGCCCAGTAACGAAGAGAATCCTTGATATACTTGCGTACCATCGGACGCTCGGTGGCAATCTCATTGCCCACGCCAGAGCCATTGGTCAGTTGTCCGCGCTCATCGGTACGATAGAAATAGCCCGGAATCAGACGGTCAAACGGACCATCGTCGACCGAAAAAGTATGATTATACACTACATCCAGTACAACACGCATACCTTCGCCATGCAGTGCCTGTACTACTTTTTTGAATTCACGGATACGCGATGTCGGATCCCATGGATCGGTTGAATAAGCACCTTCCGGTACATTGTAATGCTGCGGGTCATAGCCCCAGTTGTATTTGACCTGTTCGGAATTCGGATCATCCACAGTCAGTTCATTGACTGTCTGGAAGTCCGCAATTGGAAGCAAATGCACATGCGTAATACCCAGCTCACGCAGATGGTCTATCCCGATACTATTGCCATACTCATCACATAGTCCGGTTTCGGTAAAAGCAAGAAATTTACCTTTGTGCTGGATCGGCGCTTCGGAATCCACCGAGAAATCCCGTACATGTAATTCATAAATGACTGCATCCGTCAGGCTTGCCATCGGCGGACGAATATCATTTTCCCAACCCTCCGGATCCGTCTTGCGCAGATCTACAATAGCAGTACGCTGTCCATTCGGCGAGACTGCACGGGCATAAGGATCCACAGCATATTCTACACTGCCATCTCGGAATTCTGCCCGGTACATATAATATTTGCCGGCCAGATCGCCATCATGATGCAGTACCCATACGCCGCCTTCTTCCGATTCCATCGGGATCTCCAGACCACCGGTGTGATCATGAACCAGACCTTCATAGTCATACTCCCCAGGCTCATTATACAAGACCAGATCCACACGCATTGCATCCGGTGTCCACACCTTGAAAATGCTGTGCTGCGGCGTGTATTGAATGCCCAAATCATCTATATCATAAAAGTAGTCAGTCGCAATATCCATATTACGGGTCAGCGAGTGATTCATTTTATCCAGCATATTATTCACCACCATTTACATAGACTTTTGTATTCTGTATTTATTCACGATTGAAGAATCTATTTCTTTCTCTATCGGTTTATTAACCCATACGGCGAAGTTATTCATCTATTTTATTCATCGGAAATTTTGTCGAATTTTTGAAGGTTTTGTAAAACTTTAGTCCTATATCTTTTCGATTGGATATGGGAAAGAAGGAATATCTATCCAGTGCAATCGTTAGCATAGAAGGATATAGTCGTTTTTGGGTTTTATAATTCTATACAGGTATATGCTTATGATTTGAATTATTATTACCGCAAATTACCTCATTTGAATAAAAAATTACAATTTTGAGTTTCCTTCGGGAATATAAGAAGCAGCTGCGGAATTATTCCACAGCTGCTTCTCCGTTTGTTATTGCTCTGTGAGAATAATAGGGCCATCGGCCGTAATCGCAATGGTGTGCTCGTACTGGGCAGACAGTGTACCGTCGGCTGTTCGTGCAGTCCATCCGTCCTGATCGACAGTCATGCGATACGTTCCCTCATTGATCATTGGCTCAATGGTAAATACCATCCCCTCTTTGAGGCGCGGTCCTTTGCCGGCTTGCCCGATGTGAGCAAAGCTTGGCTGCTCATGAAGATTTCGTCCGATGCCGTGTCCCAGCAGATCGCGTACCACGCCGTAACCATGACTCTCGGCATGCTGCTGAATGACAGAGGTCACATCTCCCAGACGGTTGCCAGACACAGCCTGTTCGATGCCCATATACAGACATTCCCTGGTCACCCGCATCAGCTGCTCGGCAGCCGGGGATACCTGACCAACAGCGTAACACCAGGCAGAATCGCCCAGCCAACCGCCATATTCGGCGACAATATCAATTTTGAGTACATCGCCTTCCTGCAAAGGCTGACGACTTGGAAATCCGTGAGCAATGACATCATTGACCGAGGCACAGGTCTCGTATTGAAATCCGTTGTATCCATTTGTGAACTGCTGACCACCCAATTTTTTGATATGCTTTTTCACAAAATCATTGATCTCCATTGTGGTAATGCCTGGTGCAATCATCTGTGCCAGATGACGATGACAGTCAGCTACGATCTGGCTCGCTGTTTTCATTTCTTCAATTTCTTTGGCTGATTTCAGTATAATCATGGATATAGACTTCCTTTCGTAATCGACAATCCCATTCTGGAGCAGATGAGAAAGATAATATGATTGTTATTATCTAATTTACAATATTTGGAATTTATTTGTTGTGACAACTATTTGTTTATATAGAGCATGAAGATTAAGATGGAACAGATATCGAGATCAGGCTATGAAGATATCTATATGCTCTTTTTCTATACATACGAAGCTGCTTCAGCAGCTATCACTATCTATTATATAGTAAACCTAACTTTCGGTTTGAGCAACTGGTCGCATATCCAGCATTGAAACCTTAGGTACGTATTATCGTATAACAACTATTCTCTTTGGAAAGGAGCTGTTAGGATGCGTACTCTGATTCGCATAGGCAAATGGATGTTATTCACTCCCCTGATACTACTCGCTGGACTGCTCAATCTGGATGACTATGTACTACTTTTAAAAGACATTATTCGCGGCAAGCAGCAGCATGAAGGTCAACAACTATACAATCAGATTGAAAAAGTCCACATCTGACGTGCAGTTGCAGCTTGTAAAAGTATCGTTCTGCACCAGCCTCACAACATTTTTCGTATGAGAACGAACTTGTTATAGGAATACAGTTACATACAAAACCGCCTGTCCCCAAGAGGAACAGGCGGTTTTGCTGTTTTACCTATTTATACTCGAACTGTACCGTCAAGCATCCAGACGCTTGCCCAGAATAGCCAGATGGCGCTCCACTCCATCGAGAATGGCTACACGCGGCAGATGACCCCAATCCTCGAAACCAAATTTGCGCAGCAAACTGAGACTCGGATCATTATGGGAAAATACGAATCCAAGCAGTGTATGTATATGCAGCGCCGGAGCCTGCTCGATCGCATAGCTGACCAGCTTGCTGCCAATACCTTTTCCCTGAAAATCATTATGCACATAAACGCTCAATTCTACAGTTCCATTATAAGCAGGACGTCCATAAAAAGTCTGCAGACTCGCCCATCCGGCAATCTGTCCTTCCTGCCACAGTACCCAGAGCGGGCGGCGTTCCGGTACATGCTCGTCAAACCAGGCATGACGGCTCTCCACCGTGACCGGTTCGGTATCGGCTGTTGCCAGACGCGCTGGAATGGAAGCATTGTAGATCTCTACGATTGGCTGCAGATCCTCCTGCCGGGCAATTTTGATTTCATAGGAAACAGCATTGTTCAAGGGTATCACTCCCGCAATTTATTTTTATCTACGATACCACCTGAATGCTGATTCGTCTATTCCCTCGCCCGGGAGCAGAATTTAACGAATAAATGTGTTTTTGACACGTACCGAACGTGTAAAGTACATATTCCATGCCAGTGTTAATACGGCTCCCCAGATCATCGAAGCTACCATGCCCGATGTAGGCGGCACCACGAAAAAGGCGATAACAGCAAAAGCCAGACTAAGAATCAGATACATTCTGGCCAGTCGCGGGAATGACTTTTTGTGTGTATACAGCAGTACCATCATCAATACCAGCAGCACAAACTGGATTATCGCTACAATCAGCTCATACACCGACAGCGACTGCAGATTATCTCCATACATGGACAGCACAGAGCGTACTTCCTCCGGAAGCGCATCTTCGTTGGCTGCCAGGAACAACACCGCTATGTAGGTAGGAATCGATACCAGTGCTATAAACAGGCTCCAATACATATAGATCTGGAACACGACCAACCAGCCACCGAGACCGACCAGCGGAGGACGTGGGCCCGGTGGCTGGGGTGCACCATAGGGCGGACGTTCACGTTCATGGTCATTCGGATTAGGCGGATAATTATTATTCATTTTTTCGTACCTTCTTTTCTCTGAAAATTAGCATCAGTCCCTGATGCCGCAACAACATTCTTATTCAGTCTACCACAGGTTCCAGAAGAATCACATTTTAACTCTTACTATGGATGGGGTGATTATGATCTGATTTCCCCGGTATTCACCAAGTCGATATATGGTAAATGTCAGAGTATACATAGGGTATAGATTCAGCTGCAGTTTTTTACAGACCCACCTGCTGTTCGCTCCATGTCCACAGCCGCTCGGCTTCCTGCTGATCTTCCGCTTTGGAGCGCAGGGGATGCAGCTGTTTACGGTAATAATAAGCACCCGATTTGCCCTCTACCGACGCATCATCTGCGAGGAAAATCGCTGTCTCCGCTCCCTGCTCCGGCGTTTGGAAAAACGGCATATGGGCGACTGAAGCGAGGATTCGTTTGCCAAAACCGGTCTCCCGGTCTACTCCGATACTGGTAGCTACTGCCCCAGGATGCAGACTGTTAACTGTTACCGAGGTTCCTTCCAGCCGCTGGGCCAGTATGCGGGTAAAATAAATATTGGCTAATTTGGACTGCGCATAGGCTTTGATAACATTATAGCCACTGTGAAGATTGGGGTCTTCCCAGTGAATTTTGCCCAATTTGTAAGCTCCCGAGCTGACGACCACAATACGTCCTGCTTTGGCTTGCTTCAGGCTGTCCAACATCAGATGGGTCAGCAGGAAATGTCCCAGATGATTCACTCCGATACTCATTTCAAAGCCGTCGGATGTCTCTTTACGTTTGAGGTTAACGACTCCGGCATTATTAAGCAGTACATCCAGATAATCGTAACGCTTGTTATACTCTTCTGCAAAATGACGGATGGTCGCAAGTGATCCCAGATCGCATTTCATCAACGTAATATTGTCCGATCCGCTCTCCTGACGCGCCTGCTGTAGCGCTTGTTGGCCGCGTTCTTCATTGCGACAGCCCATAATTACTTCATGTCCACGCCGGGCCAGTTCGATAGTTGCTGCCAGACCCATGCCGGAATTGGCGCCTGTAATGAATATCCGCTTTGCGTTCATCGTATTCCTCCTGTTGGGTTTATTCTTTTAAATAAACGTCAGGAGACTTTTTCACGCATATGCTATGCAGTAGGACGTACCGGATATCCTTGCTAGCCACTCCTAATTACATGCATCCTGTCCTAGACTGCATCCTAGATAACGATCTGTACAGCAAAAAGCACATTACACCAAAAAGCACATTACACCAAAAAGATGGCCTGCTTGATGAGCGGCAGACAGCAGACAAGCTTGGCTACTCCAGGATAGCTGTATGCTATCCCAGTTACAGTATGCAAGCTGCTGGATCTCTTTTTGCGTAATGTGCTTGTACGTAATGTGTTCGCAGTTGAAATACGATTTATCCAGGAAACAGATATGATATCCATTTTCGGATAAGTATTGGTTCTGTAAAGGTTATATGTATGGTTGACTGTTAATCCTGTACCTGCAGTGACTCATCTACAGCCAACTATACAAGAAATAAACATGCTATCACCATCTGTTGGCCGACCGATTAATCCTGAGCGTGCTCGGCGTAGGCTTTGGCATCCATCAGTTTGGATAACGCACTTTCCAGATCACCGGTAACTTTCAATTCGATCATCCATCCGCGTCCATAAGGGTCGGAGTTAACCAGTTCAGGCTCGGTTTCCAGATCCGTATTGAACGTAACGACCGTACCGGCCAGCGGACAGAACAACTCCGATGCCGTTTTGACAGATTCAACTGTTCCTACTTCTTCATCAGCAGCTACTTCGCGTCCTGCTTTTGGCAGTTCTACAAACACGATATCTCCCAGTTGGTGCTGGGCAAAGTCGGTAATGCCGATACGTACGGTGTCTTCGTTAATACGTTCTACCCATTCGTGCTCTTCACTGTACAACAATTGGTCTTTGATCTCACTCATTGTCCTATTCCTCCGATTCATGTCATGATTTGGTTATGATGCCACAAGCGTATAGTAAGGAAGATTACGCTGTCAAGAGTCTTGACATCCCTCTATGAATCAAGTATTAATATAATATACATACATTTTTAACAATTTTATTACTGAATGTTCGGAAATACATAACATCATATGTGAGCGGATGAACGTACAGGGAGAGACTGCCACCAGCACCAGGGCAGCGCCGAAGGAGTAAGCCGTCAAGGTGAATCTCTCAGGCAAAAGGACCTGTACTGGACGCGGCTCTGGAGAGAATCCGACGGTTATGAACAGCTATCATAATCATACCTGAGCGGATCACCAAAGGGGAAACTTATATCGGCTCTGTGCTTTTATGAGGAGTATAGCATACCACAATGGATTATGCTGTATGATCATTACGCATCGGATGAATAAGGTAACTCTCAGGTACCAAGGACAGGGAGGAAAAGGAAAATGCGGGCGATGCCTGTTTATTTCCTGATCCTCTCTGTTTTTTGTTTTTATCAAATAAACCATGAGGTGAATCATTCATGACTACAGAACTCAAGCGTACACCGCTATATCCGTTATATGCTGCATCCGGTTCTCCACGCTGCATTGATTTTGGCGGTTGGGACCTGCCTGTCCAGTTTACAGGTATCCAAAAAGAGCATGAAGCCGTTCGCGAACAAGCAGGACTATTCGATGTTTCCCATATGGGTGAGGTTATGATCAGCGGCAACGGATCACTAGCTTATCTGCAAAATATGCTTACCAATGATGTATCACGGTTGCAGGACGGTCAGGCTCAGTACACACTAATGTGCTATCCGACTGGTGGAGTCGTGGATGATTTACTCGTGTACCGATTGGGCGAAGAACATTATATGCTCGTTATCAATGCCTCCAATATCGACAAAGACATCGAATGGCTGGAGAAGCATTTACCGGAAAGTGTAACCCTGAAGAACATTTCCGAGCAGACTGCGCTGATCGCTCTGCAGGGTCCGCTGGCCGCCAGTATTCTGGCCAAAGCAGCTGGCAGTGAAGCGTACAGCAATATTCCCGGTTTTTCCTTTATTGCGGATGCGGAGCTCTTTGGTGCCAAAGTAATCCTGTCCCGTACCGGCTACACCGGTGAAGACGGCTATGAGATCTATACTCCTGCCGATCAGGCAGGTCAGATCTGGACCGGACTGCTGACAGCAGGTGAACCGGATGGACTCGTGCCATGCGGACTAGGAGCAAGGGATACACTGCGCTTTGAAGCCAAGCTGCCGCTGTATGGCCAGGAGCTGTCTGCAGATATTACACCACTGGAAGCTGGTCTTGGTTTCTTTGTAAAACTGGATAAAGGTGAATTTATCGGTCGCGATGTGCTGCTGAAGCAAAAGGAACAGGGTGCTCCCCGCAAGCTGGTTGGCGTGGAGATGATCGATCGTGGTATTCCCCGCTCCCATTATCCCGTATTCCTGGAAGGTCGCCAGATTGGCGAAGTCACTACCGGTACACAGTCTCCTACTCTCAAACGCAATCTGGGACTGGCTTTGATTGAAGCCGAACATGCTGTTATCGGCACTGTCATCGAGGTAGAGATTCGCGGCAAAATGCTCAAAGCCGAAGTGGTCAAGGCTCCTTTTTATAAGAGAAAGCCGGTAACTGTCTGATTGTTCGCTTAAGTATTCTTCACACTGAACATCTTCCCCCATTATCCGGCAGCCTGATCTGCCGAAAGGAGTATATACAATGAAATTGCATCGCTATATTCCGATGACGCCGCAAAATGAAGCCGATATGCTGGCTGTTGTCGGCGCGTCATCCATCGAGGATCTGTTCAAAGATATTCCTGCAGCTGTCCGTTATCAGGGTACGCTGCCTATGTCGGAGATGCTGGACGAGTATGCACTCACCCGTCATATGGGACAACTGGCTGGGCGTAATGCCGATACCGATCGTTATACGAGCTTCCTTGGAGCAGGCATTTATGATCATCATGTCCCATCGGTCATCAACCATGTAATTTCCCGCTCCGAATTCTACACCGCATATACTCCATACCAACCGGAGATCAGCCAGGGCGAGCTACAGGCGATTTTTGAATTCCAGTCCTATATCTGTGAACTGACCGGAATGGCTGTAGCCAATGCGAGTATGTACGATGGAGCAACTGCTCTGGCAGAAGCCGCTTCACTGGCAGCTTCCGCAACCGGCCGGACCAAGATTGTCGCTTTCTCCACAATTCATCCGGAAGCACGCGCTGTTGTACGCAGCTATGCACGCGGTCTGAATCTGGAAGTAGTTGAAGTTGCCTATGGTGACGGAGTAACGGATATCAGCGCACTCGCCGAAGTACTGGACGATCAGACAGCAGCTGTACTGGTACAATCCCCGAACTTCTTTGGTGGTATTGAAGGTATTCGCGCTGCTGCGGATCTGGCTCATGAGAAAGGCGCTCTACTCGTTGTCAGTACCAATCCAATTTCACTCGGACTGCTGGAAGCACCGGGCAAGCTCGGAGCCGATATCGTAGTCGGTGATGCACAACCGCTTGGTATCTCCATGTCTCTCGGTGGCCCTACCTGTGGATTCTTCGCTGTATCGCAAGCACAGATGCGCCGTATGCCTGGACGAATCGTCGGCCAGACGAAAGACCGTGATGGCAAGCGCGGCTTTGTATTGACACTGCAGACCCGTGAACAGCATATCCGCCGTGACAAAGCGACTTCCAATATTTGTTCCAACCAGGCGCTGCTTGCATTGTCTGCCTCGGTCTATATGTCGATTATGGGCAAACAAGGCATGATCGACGTCGCAGATCTGAATATTCAAAAAGCCCACTATGCTGCACAGAAACTGTCTTCTGTAGCTGGTCTGAAGCTGACATTCCAGTCCCCATTCTTCAATGAATTCGTGATTACTCTGCCGGAAGGCACCTCTGCTGCCGAGCTGAATCTGAAGCTGCTGGAGCAGGGCGTTATCGGTGGATATGATCTGGGTCTATCCTATCCGGAATTATCCGGTCACATGCTGTTTGCCGTAACGGAAAAGCGTACCAAATCCGAGATTGATCAATTGGCTACCCAACTGGAGGCATCCCTATGATAAACGAAACGGTAACGACAACCAATACAGATACTCCGTCTACAGCTACAGCATCCAATGAATTGATTGGTGCAGTAATCAAGGAAAAAGCACTGATCTTCGAACTCAGCCAGCCTGGACGGGTCGGCTACTCTCTGCCAGAATGTGATGTTCCTCGCGTAGAGACCAGTTCGGTAATTCCTCAGGAGATGCTGCGTAGTGAATCTGCTGCCCTGCCGGAAGTATACGAAGTCGATGTCATCCGTCACTATACCGAGCTGTCCCGCCTGAACTTTGGTGTGGATAATGGATTCTACCCGCTTGGTTCCTGTACGATGAAATATAACCCCAAAATCAATGAAGATGTAGCCCGTTATGCCGGATTCGCCAAAATTCATCCGTATCAGCCGGAGACCAGTATTCAGGGTGCACTGGAGATGCTGCATACCCTGCAAAACGATCTGGCGGCTCTGACCGGCATGGATGCTGTAACCCTGCAACCTGCAGCCGGAGCACATGGTGAATGGACCGGTCTGATGATGATTCGTGCCTATCACGAAAAACGCGGTGAACATCGAACCAAAGTCATCGTGCCTGATTCTTCGCACGGTACGAACCCGGCAAGTGCCACTGTAGCCGGATTCCAGACCATTACTATTCCTTCGAATGAAAAAGGTCTGGTCGATCTGGAAGCTCTGCGTGCAGCCGTTGGACCGGATACAGCAGCGCTGATGCTGACCAACCCGAATACACTAGGACTGTTCGAAGAACAGATTACCAAGATTGCTCAAGTTGTGCATGAAGCTGGCGGTCTGCTCTATTATGATGGAGCCAACTCCAACGCGATCATGGGAATTACCCGTCCAGGCGATATGGGCTTCGACGTTGTCCATCTCAATCTGCACAAGACCATGAGTACCCCGCATGGCGGTGGTGGTCCAGGTGCTGGCCCTGTTGGTGTGAAAAACAAACTGCTGCCATTCCTGCCGGAGCCGGTCGTTGAGAAAAAAGAAGATGGAAGCTACACACTACGCTCCGGTTCACCGGATTCAATCGGACGAGTTAAAGCCTACTATGGCAACTTTGGTATCCTGGTGCGTGCGTACACGTATATCCGTACCTACGGTCCGGAAGGTCTGCGCCGGGTATCCGAATGTGCTGTACTGAACGCCAACTATATGATGCATCGTCTTAAAGATCATTACATCATGCCATATGACAATGTATGCAAACACGAATTCGTGATGTCCGGTAAAGGATTGAAGCAGTATGGCGTACGTACTCTCGATGTTGCCAAACGACTACTCGACTTTGGCTACCATCCGCCTACCGTCTACTTCCCGCTTAATGTGGAAGAATGTATTATGATTGAGCCGACCGAGACGGAAAGCAAAGAAACACTGGATGCTTTTATCGACACGATGATCCAGATTGCAAATGAAGCTAAAGAAACACCGGAATTGGTAATTAATGCACCATACACGACAGTGGTCAAACGTCTGGATGAAGCAACTGCAGCACGCAAGCCGGTACTCAACTGCGCTTGCAGTTAATTCCAGAAGATTTCAGGATGCGTTATTGTAAGGGCATCTTCACTATGCCCGAGATGGTGTTTATCGAAAAGATAATATTGGTTCTATGAGATAATGATTATTATGAGAGGTAATAATTATTATAAGAGATCACGTTGATCGCAAAGAAGGATATTCAGCGCAACAGGTCACGATTATCATAAAAGATAATATTTATCGCATGAGATCATGTTGATGATAGAAGCTCGTGTTGATCATAAAAGACAATATTCAGTGTAAAAGATATCCGTATTCTTTTATATGATTACTATGATCCATAAAAAAATACGAAGGAGCTTATCATGATGATAAGCTCCTTCGTATTTTATTTTCTCTGCCGACTTTACTACATCATTTCCTTAATATACTTTCTTGAGGTATCTGCTGGTCTACCCAGATTGATTCCTTAATGTATCGTACCTTGTCTATGCATACTGGAAATAGTCATACAAGCTTTCTTTTCAACCCCATGTACTAAGTACATAGAGTTCATCAGCAACTACCTATCATTGTGCATTGAACGGCTATTTGTTTATGACCACAAGAAAGCTACCCAGCAGTTGAAAGATCGTTTTTTAAAAGCTATACTCAAAACAATTCCATACGTACTCTACATAGGAATTGTAACTGGAGCATAAGCTCAGATCGAGAAATTCCATTTCATCCCACACAGGAGGACAATCATGATTTATAGAAATGCTACTATCGAGGATATCCCTGCTATCGCAGAATTACAACAAAAATACCATGTCACTACCATCAGCGAAGAAGACAAACCACATGGCTTTGTTACCACGCTCTTTACAGATGAGCAATTTCAGGAATTGATTGAAAAAGAAAATGGTATCACTATCGCCTGTGATCAGAATAAAGTCGTTGCTTACGTCATGGCAGCTTCTTGGGAATACTGGTCCAAATGGCCTCTTTTCCAACATATGATCGGTGATCTACAGCGCACCGAGTACAAAGGAACGGTGCTATCTACCGAAAACAGCTATCAATATGGACCGATCTGTATCGATACTGAATACCGGGGTACAGAAGTACTTAAAAAGGTTTTTGAATTCTCTAAAACACAAATGAGCCAAAGATACCCGATCCTGATTACTTTTATCAATCATATCAATCCAAGATCCTACGCTGCACACACCCAGAAGCTTGGCCTCGATGTGATCAAAAGCTTTGAGTTCAACAATAACAACTACTATGAACTAGGCTGCCACACATCGAATTGATTTAACATTCAAGCAATTCGATTTCTGCAAATCGACTCCGATGAGATGCGACCATATAATAAAACAATTTAGACATCCTGTTCTATGTTATCCAGCCCAACTATTTTCGCTAAATACCACCTATTACTTTACGAAAAGAGGATTCTTATGAGCCGATTCGGATTATTTGGCAAGTTTACCGTACAGGAAAATCAGCGCGATACCATGGTCCATATCCTGCTCGACGCTGCAGAATCCATGAACGATCTGCAAGAATGCGAAATCTACACGGTCAACATCACCGAAAACGAACCGAACTGTGTGTACGTCTATGAAGTATGGAGCAGCGAACAAGCCCACCAGGCATCCCTTCAACTGGAAGTCACCCAGACTCTAATCCAAAAAGCCAAACCCATTATCACCGGCATGGAAAGAATCAGCCTCCTCCACCCTCTCGGTGGTAAAGGAATCATTCCAAAGGCTGACATTTAAGAATGGATATTTACCGCGCAGCGGCGATTCAAAAATATCCATTCTTAACCGGAGGCCACCGGAATGATCCTTTCCCGAAGCGAATCCCCTCATAACTCTTGTTCATCTTTGCACAAATAAAAAAGAAAAAAAGCTGATTTCCCGAATCATTTCAGGAAATCAGCTTAATGGGATTGTTGGAAAAAAGAATAACTAGACCGAAAACGGTATCCGGCAATTACGCCTGAATAGCGTTAACGAGTTCGACAACCTGCTCTGCTGTCTGCATATCGAGTGCTTTGGTAGCCAGCTCTTGCATTTCAGCTTTGGACAGTTTGGCGATTTGGCTGCGTGCAGGCAGAATCGAGCTTGCACTCATGCTGAACTCATCGAGTCCCAGACCGAGCAGCAATGGAATCGCTGTAGCGTCCCCTGCCATCTCGCCGCACATTCCAGCCCATTTGCCTTCTTTGTGCGCTGCATCGATAACCATTTTAACCAGACGCAGAATGGACGGGTTATATGGTTGATACAGATAGGATACACGTTCGTTCATACGGTCAGCTGCCATTGTGTACTGGATCAGATCGTTAGTACCGATACTGAAGAAGTCCACTTCTTTGGCAAACTGATCAGCCAGAACAGCTGTAGAAGGAATCTCAACCATGATGCCGAGTTGGATGTTATCCGATACAGATACACCTTCAGCAACCAGTTTTTCTTTCTCTTCCATCAGAACCGCTTTCGCTTCACGGAATTCGCCCAGTGTAGCGATCATTGGGAACATAACGCGCAGTTCACCATATACGCTTGCACGAAGCAGCGCACGCAGTTGAGTGCGGAAAATATCCTGACGATCCAGACACAGACGGATAGCACGGAAACCGAGGAACGGATTCATTTCTTTTGGCAGAACCAGGTAAGGCAATTCTTTGTCGCCACCGATATCCAGTGTACGAACAACTACAGGCTTGCCTGCCATTTTTTCGAGTACTGTTTTGTAGGCGTTGAACTGAACATCCTCGGATGGCAGTTCGTCACGGCCCATGTACAGGAACTCGGTACGG
Organism: Paenibacillus dauci; assembly: GCF_000971985.1. Taxonomy (GTDB): domain Bacteria; phylum Bacillota; class Bacilli; order Paenibacillales; family Paenibacillaceae; genus Saccharibacillus; species Saccharibacillus dauci. Next base: position 1,489,932 of record NZ_LAQQ01000001.1, read on the forward strand.
TACAGACCCACCGCTTCGCCGCCGTTATCAAGAACGCCAGCTACATCGTTTGGTGTACCAATGTTGGCAGCCAGTTCGACGTGAACGCCGTCTTTGGATACCGTTGCTTCATCGCGCAGTTTGCGCCATTCTGCTACCTGAGCTTCATAAGCCTCACGTTTTGCACGGTATTCTGCCAGAGTCGCTTCATCCGGATTCACGATTACGTTACCTTCGAGACCATCGACGATAACCATATCACCGTTTTGTACAACGTCCATAACTTCTTTTGTTCCTACTACTGCCGGGATCTCCAGGGAGCGTGCCATGATCGCAGAGTGGGAAGTACGTCCGCCAATGTTCGTTGTGAAGCCTTTTACATAGTTGCGGTCCAGCTGAGCTGTATCGGAAGGCGTCAGGTCTTCAGCAATGATGACCACTTCTTCACGAATTTCAGCAGGGCTTTGGAAATTAACGCCCATCAGATGGTTGATCACACGCTTCGTTACGTCGCGCATGTCCGCAGCACGTTCTTGAAGATAAGCACTCTTCATGTTCTCAAACATGGTTACAAACTGAGAAGCTACTTCGTTCAGTGCATATTCAGCATTGATCATATCGGAAGAGATTTTGTCTTTTACCGGATCGATCAATTCAGGGTCATTCAGAATGAGCAGGTGAGATTCGAAAATCTCTGCCTTTTTTGCTCCCATTTCTTGCAGTGTGCGCTCTTTGATCGCCTCAAGTTCCACTTTGGATTGTGCCAAAGCAGAATCAAGTTTAGCCAGTTCCGCATCGGTATCACTTACTGAGCGTTTGGTGATTTCATACTCAGGATGTTCCAGACGGAATGCTTTGGCAATGGCGATGCCCGAAGACGCCGCAATTCCCAAAATATTAGCCATTGATTTCGCCTAGCCCTTCGTTAACCATTACGTCAGTCAGAGCTTGCAGAGCCGCTTCTTCTTCTGCACCAGTAGTGGACAGAACGATAGTGTCACCTTGCTCCAGACCCAGAGACAGAACACCCAGGATAGATTTCAGGGTTACTTTTTTACCTTTAGCTTCAGCGAAAGATTCTGTAGAAGCAAATTTGTTAGCAGCTGTTACCAGTGCAGTTGCTGGGCGTGCGTGGATACCATCTTCATCAACGATTTTAAATGTTTTTTCCATTATAAAGTCACTCGCTTTCTGTTATTAGTAGTATAGATGTGAATATCAAGCCATCCACTCTATTGTACAGCATTATAAACCATGATGCACGTTCTGGAAGAAAAAATTTCGACTTTTTTCAGCAAATCCTAGCAATTTGCGGCAAAATTTAGGCAAATTCATTTCTTTACCAAACAAATGCTCGTTTTTACCAAAATATGCTTTCATTTTATAATGATAGCAAACTATAGGCGAAGTTCCGAAGAACCGCCTATAGTTTGCTGTGGAACACATCCTGCATACATACACTTAATACTACTTAGACAGAAAACCCTGAGGTTAAGCAGCTTACCAAGCCTTATCAAGCTGATTCGTCAAATTTATGATTGTTTTTCTGGATGTTGGACTATTCAGTTGGATAATCAGGATTGGCTATCAAGTACTTAGTGTATTACAGAGCCTATGATCCGGCAAAAACATTGTCCAGAGACTGTATTTGCCGGATTGTATTATACAAGTTGTAAAGGAACTTCGATTACTTGAGGGTGATGATGTCGCCTTCTCCGCCTTTAACTGTTCCAGATTTTTTCAGCGTTACCGCTGCACCTTCCGGCAGATTGGAGAAGATCACTGGTGTAATGATAGATGGAGCATTTGCTTTTAAATATTCCAGATCTACTTCAAGGATTGGCTGACCTGCCATAACATCGTCACCTTCGGCAACGAGAACAGTGAAGCCCTGGCCTTTCAATTTGACAGTGTTCACGCCAACGTGTACCAGAATCTCTTTGCCTGCTTCGGACATGATACCGATCGCATGCTTGCTCGGGAATACGTTGAATACTTTACCGTTTACCGGAGAAGCGATAGTTCCGCTCGAAGGCAGGATCGCGAATCCGTCACCGGTCATTTTTTGCGAGAATACCGGATCTGGTACTTCACTGATATTCAGTAGCTCACCGCTTGCCGGAGCAACGATTACTTCCTCCGTCATTACGTTAACCTGATTTTCAGCAGTTCCTTTGGCTGGTTCATTATCTACACTTGGAGGTGTGGCACGCGGTGTGCGTCCAGCGATAATGTCCTGCATTTGGGACTTGATCGTATCGGAACGTGTACCGAAGATTGCCTGAATATTGTTACCCACTTCCAGTACGCCGGAAGCGCCAAGGGATTTCAGACGGTCTTTGTTAACATTTTTCGGTTCTTTAACCTGGATACGCAGACGAGTGATACAAGCGTCCAGACTGGAGATGTTTTCCTGGCCGCCAAATGCGTCCAGAATCTTGCCAGGCAGTTCGTCTTGTGTTGCACTGCCACCAGAGCTGTTCTCCTCGGAAGCAACAGTGTCTTCGCGACCTGGTGTCTTGAGGTTGAACTTGCGAATAGCAAAACGGAAACCAAAGTAGTACACAACCGCCAGAATCAGACCGACGATGATAACGTCCCACCAAGGGGTACGGTTCGGAATAACACCAAACAGGATAAAGTCAATCAGACCACCGGAGAAAGTCATACCGATCTTAACGCCCAGAATCTGCATTGTCATGAAAGACAGACCTGCGAAGATTGCGTGAATACCGAACAGGATTGGAGCAACGAACAGGAATGAGAATTCCAGCGGCTCTGTAATACCTGTCAGGAAAGAAGTCAGTGCTGCAGAAGCCATGATACCTGCAACATATTTTTTGTGCTGTGGCTTGGATTCATGATAGATCGCCAGTGCTGCCGCAGGCAGACCGAACATCATGAACGGGAATTTACCAACCATGAATGTACCCGCTGTGAACGGTACACCGTCACGCAGCTGAGCCATAAAGATCTTCTGGTCACCACGTACCAGTTCGCCCGCTTTATTGACATATTCACCAAATTCAAACCAGAACGGTGAGTAGAAAATGTGATGCAGACCGAAAGGAATCAGTGAACGCTCGATCACACCGAAGATAAATGCGGACAATGTAGGGTTCGCATCAACCATGTTGTGAGATACGTTGTTCAGCAAAGACTGAATCGGAGGCCATACCACGATCATAATCAGACCGAGGATCAGGGATGTTACAGCAGTCATAATTGGAACGAAACGTTTACCTGCAAAGAAGCCCAGGTAAGACGGCAGTTCGATCTTGAAGAAACGCTTGTACATGGATGCTGCCAGAATACCGACGATAATACCGCCGAATACACCGGTTTGCAGTGTAGGAATACCCAGTACGGAAGCCAGAGCAAAGTTGCCTGTACCTACATCCGCAGCTTTGATACCCATTGCTGTACCCATGGTTACGTTCATGATCAGATAACCGATAATTGCTGCCAGACCGGCAACGCCTTCTCCTCCTGCGAGACCGACGGCAACCCCGACGGCAAATAACAAGGATAGGTTATCAAATACGATTTGCCCAGAGTTCATCATTACTTCAGCAGTAATTTGAACCCACTTGGCATTCAGTGCAGGTATATACTGCAAAAAGTCCGGATTAACCAATAGGTTACCAATACCCAGCAGCAGACCTGCAGCTGGCAGAATTGCAACCGGAAGCATCAGTGCTCTACCAACTTTTTGCAAAACGCCGAACAGACGTCTAAACAATACAGCCACTTCCCCTCTTGAATATAATGTATGATTTTGAGTTGCAGTGCAGGCAGGATTCACTTCTTCAATGTGTATGACCCAAACATGTAATAATTTAAACCAATTCGTCTAATTTATTACATAAATGGAACTTTCATGATTCCTCGACCTTACTGCGTTCAACAACCGCTTTGCGGATAGCATGCAAAAAAGGCATGAGCAAACAATGTACCTGTAACATAAAGCTATGCGTGCAGATAAGGATAGAATACGCCCTCTGCCATGCAGCTTCGCTACAAATACGTTGTTAACTCATGCCTGATCGAATCAGTAACACGTTATAACCGCTATTCGTTTGTTGATTACGTTCTGAATTATAGCACTCTCATTTTGAACATGCAAGCCTTTTCAACCAAAAAAATTACAGACTTAATTTTCGGTTTCATTTTTCTCGACAAACCGCTGCAGATGCATCGTTAGATAGCTAACTTCTGCTCCATATACAGGGCGGCGCAGACGACGTTCCATCATTTTGGTCAGCTTCCAGGCAAGCGAATATACTTCGGGATATTCGACCTTGAGCATTTCTTCCAGCCGATGGGTAGCCGCCACCTTCTCGCCGCGGCGGATACGCTCAATGGCAAAGCGCAGGTGGGTCAGCAGCCTCGAATAATCCAGACTGTCACCAGTGATAGTAATATTCAGACTGTCTTCCACCACCTTGACCATATCGGCAATCAGACGGGAATGCGCTTTGATCTGGGTAATATGCTGGTCCGTCAATGCGCTGTAAATATGCAGGGCGACAAAGCCGATCTCGTCTTCCTCCAGACTGACACCCAGTTTGTTTTTGATCATTTCCAGGGCATGTTCCGCCAATCGATACTCGGTCGGATACATTTCGCGTGTCTCGTACAAAAAAGGATTCTGTACGGTCATACCCTGTTCGGCACGCTTGATGGCGAATGCGATATGATCGGTCAATGCAATATGAATATGCTCGTTGAGCGGAGTTTTGCTTTCTTTATTTATAAAGTGAATAATCTCGTTAATCACTTCAATGATCTGTTCATCAATCTGTGTAGCCAGCTGCTTGTACTGCTCCTGCTCCTGCTGATTGGTTAGAATAAACATTTTCTCGACGACGTTGAGTGGAATCTGATCGCGTGTCTTGCGGTTAAATCCGATTCCTTTGCCGATCACGACGACCTCTTCATACTGAGGATGATCTGCAATAATTACGTTATTATTCAGTACTTTAGCCACTTGTAGGCTGCTCACAGTTGCACCCCTTTTACTATCGCCTTATCCCGACTAAGTTATCAAAAAATAACAGGCTAGTCAACATAATCTGCACATTGCTCCGTCAGAGCGAAAAAGACGATGAAGCCTTTATTTATCCGGCTTCATCGTCTTTTGACCTATTTCATGAATATCCCTGCCGGATATCCAGAATCGTTGTACACAGATACATGTATTATACACTTACTACCTTACAGTTACAAACAATAAACCAGTATGCAAATGGCTGCTACTCTATATCATAAGAATATGAAGCATCGATTACTTTTATTCTTTATCTAGTGTTGCATCCGGGATGCGGTTGGTCGATTGGACATCCATAGTCGGTGCTGTCAGCTCCACCGGGTGAATATCGCCTGCTTCGATAGGCGCTGTATAAGCCTTATCGGAAAGTACAGGTTGACGGTCGGTAGAAGTGTTGTTTTTGCCAGCGAATCCCTGAATCAGCTGCTCCAGATCAAGACCGGATACACTTTTCAGCATTTCAGGAGCAGTCGCCATCAGTTCAGTCACATAATTGCTGACTCTGGTCGCGCCTCCACCTTCTCCTTTGCCTGTATCAACTACGGTCAGCTTGTCAATGCTGCCAAGTGGTTCTGCGATCTTGCCTGCCAGTTCCGGCAGCATTTTGGCAACGATATCAAGAATAGCTGCCTGGCCATAATTTTCGAAGGCTTCAGCCAGTTTTTGCTTGGCTTCGGCTTCGGCGAGACCACGAAGACGGATGACTTCGGCTTCCGCCGTACCTTTGGCACGTTCGGCATCGGCTGTCGCCATACCCGCCAGACGCTGCTGCTCGGCAGATGCTTTGGCTTCGGTTTCAATAGAGTACTGTTTGGCTTCGGCTTCGCGCATTTTGCGAGCTTTGTCTGCCTGCGCTGCCTGCTCGACAGCAAAACGATCAGCTTCAGCTTTCTTTTTCACTTCGGCGTCGTATTGTTTCTCACGTACCGTAATTTCTTTTTCTTTCAGATCGATCTCGCGTTCTTTGCGAACGAGTTCGATTTTCATTTGTTCTTCGATCATGATCTGTTTGGCTTTGGCTTCCTGAATCTGATACGCCTGATCGGCTTCAGCGCGAGCCGTATCCTGATCTTTTTTGAAAGCGGCAATTTGCAGTTCTTTTTCTTTTTCTGCCTCGGCGATATGAGTATCGCGCAGCAGCTCGGCTTTTTGTCCTTCTTCTTCGGCACGGGCTTTCTGAATGCGTGAGTCGCGCAGCGCTTCGGCTTCAGCGATATCGGCATCCCGTTTCACGGCTGCAATTCGCGGTTTACCGAGGGATTCCAGATAACCATGCTTGTCGCGGATATCCTTGATCGTAAAGGAAACGATCTGCAGACCCATCTTTTTAAGATCACGGGCGGCAACACTCTGCACTTCCTGCGCAAAGCGGTCACGGTTGCGATACACTTCTTCTACGGTCATGGAACCCATAATCGAGCGCAGATGACCTTCCAGCACTTCCTGGGCTTCTCCCTGCAGCGCCTGGATCGGCTTGCCCATGAACTGCTCTGCAGCTGTTGCTACATCTTCGACAGAGCTGCCGATCTTGATAATAGCTACTCCGTCAGCAAGTACCGGTACACCCTGCTCGGTATAAACTTCCGGTGTGGTGACATCCAGCTTGTGGGACAGCAAGGACAAAAATTCGGATTTCTGGAAAATTGGCCAGATAAATGCACCACCGCCGCGCACGATCTTGATTTTGCGCCCGGCACCATCATCCGAGATGTTTTTACTGCCGAGAAAAGAACCGGTCACGACCATTGCCTCATCTGTACTAACGGTTTTGTACCGTGCCCAGAATGTAATACCCAGTACGATCAGAACAACTACTACAATGGCAGGAATCAGAATCATTTCGTTCATTATTGTCATTGTATTCTCCCCTTTGAACATGTATTTAATCTAAATGGATAAGACTGCTTGTTTTTATGATTACTACTTCCGTCACGTGCTTATTTCCAAATACGACCTGCTTGAGTCAGACATCGCTGGATTACAGCTGTATAGTTTTATTTATAATGGTGCCGGATCTGCTGCCAGACCCTGTTCGAATTCCGCTACTGCCAAGACACCTGCCGACTCCTCTACAATGACGACACGGACACCTGCCGCGATAGGACAATGCTCAAAACTCGACGCGATATGTACCGTATTGCCACCTGCTACCTTGATCATGACTTCGCCATACCCTTTACCTGGTACAGGTATGGTCACTTCTCCAATTCGTCCGATCATCTCCCGAATCGAATAGGATGTGGATACTTCGCTGTTCTCCATCGGTTTGACATAGACGAAAAACACGAACAATGCACCTGCAATAGCCGCCAGAATGGATAGTAATAACTCGACACCTATAGACATATCTGTATACCTGGCGAGCAAAATACCAGCCCCACCAAATACGGTAACCATACCTGCCAGCACAATCGGCTTGAACACGTCAACTCCAGGCAATTCCAATCCGCCCAGGACGTCACCCAGCAAGTCACCGAAAAGCAGGCTGAACAGCGCGTATACCGCTCCGATAATCAGACAGGTCCAATATAGCGTTTCCATAACTGCGGTCTCCTTTCCGTTTTTGTGACATAATCGCCGCATAGCCTTCAAGACCGGCTTTATTCAAAGCAAAAGTAATGCTGGTTGGCGATATACCTTTATTTACGTATAAATACAGATGAGGTTGCATATTTTTACCTTTAAAGGAAATCAAATTACAAAAATTCGATTTTCCCTCTTCTATTCATCTCTCATTGCTACGCATATTCAGATGGTTCTATTCCTTTGGAATACGTCAAAAAAGCACAGCTTCCCATGATCCATAGGATCAAAGAAACTGTGCTTTTGAATACGAAATGTTATAGTCGGACTGGTCTTACCATTACAGTTCGTTCATTAAACCTAATACTTCGGTTCCAAAACTCCCCTGCTTACAGGGACATACGATAGATTTCGCGTACATCGTCTGCCTGCAGTTTGGCAAAGTTACCAAAGGAAGGTCCGAACTTCAGTGTTTTCTCGACCATCAGGTCGATCTGACTGTCGTCGATATCGTAGTCGGCCAGACGGCTAGGTGCACCGATCGATGTCCAGAAATCACGCAGAGCCTGGATACCTGCTGCACCTACCTCTTCGTCGCTCTTGCCTGCAGGATCAACGTTGAATACGTTAACCGCCAGCTTCGCAAAACGGGCAGGGTCGACTTTGAGGTTATACTGCATCCAGTTCGGGAACAGGATCGACAGACCGCCACCATGAGGAATATCGTACACTGCGGATACCGCGTGCTCAATATTATGGGTTGCCCAGTCACCGGTTACGCCCATGCTCAGTACGCCGTTCAGCGCCATTGTACCGGAATACATAATAGTCGAACGCAGTTCATAGTTCTCCAGATCATTGATCAGTTGTGGAGCTGCTTCGATAACAGCACGCAGTACGGATTCGCAGGAGCCATCCTGTACCTGTGTATTTTGTTCTGGATGGAAGTACGTCTCCAGTACATGGGACATCATATCCACCATACCGTATACTGTCTGATCTTTAGGCAGGGAATACGTGAATTCCGGATCCAGGATCGAGAATGCCGGGAAGGAATACGCGCTGCCCCAGCCCAGTTTCTCTTGCGTGTCGCTGTTAGTGATAACAGAACCGGAGTTCATTTCGGAACCGGTTGCTGCCATTGTCAGTACCACGCCGAGTGGCAGTGCATCGGTTGCAGCCGCTTTACGTTCAATGATATCCCACATGTCGCCATCGTATTTGGCACCGACTACGATCGCTTTGGCGCAGTCGATAACGCTGCCGCCGACAGCGAGTACCAGATCAATATTATTGGCTTTGCACAGTTCTACACCTTTATGGACTGTGGTCAGGCGCGGGTTAGGTTCTACGCCTGCCAGTTCGGTTACATTCGCACCGATCTCGCCCAGGTATTTGATTACCTGATCATACAGACCTGCACGCTTGATGCTACCGCCGCCGTATACCAGCAGTACATTCTTGCCGTATTTTGGCACTTCACGCTTCAATGTCTCCAATTGGCCTTTACCAAAAATCAGGCGTGTTGGATTATAAAATTCAAATGATTTCATCTGAAATAGCCTCCCTTACAGGATATAAGATTTAGGAAAACACATGAGAAACGACTCCCTTCTCATTCCTCGAATCAGAATGTTGATAGGAAGTAATAAGTAAGTTACGGTTTCTCACTACTTTACAAGTATACACTGTCATGGCACAAAAATAAAATCCGACGTGTCCTTTTGCAGATTTAACCACAACAGACACCTGCCAAACGGGAGCTTCATAGCTTTTCAACACGAATCGTTTACAGATACTGGATTAGCCAACTGTTCTGCTGACATCGGGATTATCTGTTCCCTGAATGATTGGCTTTATTCTATACGGCGATAGTTATGCGGATACTGATAATGAGATCAGAGCATAATAGTTGGTTCGATTTCATCCAAATAGATGAGGCAGAAATTCAACCAAGGGAAACAGCTCCACCCATAGATTGAATTTGGTCCGTTTTACCTGCTAGGTAGTTAAAATTGCCTCTTCCGTGTCCAATATACGTGTAGAGGATTTACCAATTTCTACTTAAATCAGACTAATCTGTCTGCAGTCTCTCCTCTGACTTGTACTATCCGTATCCTATTGATCTACTCCATCCGTTCATACTATTGAAGAAAGGATTACCCTACTTATGAAAACACCCCACTCTGAAGAGCACCACAAAAGCGGACATTCCTGGAAAAAGATCATTCTCCGCACTGCCGGTTCACTGGTCGGAGTCGTCGTCCTTCTGCTGGCAGCAGGATTTATTTATGAAAATGTGGCTTCTCGTCACTCCCAATCTGCCTATCCACCGCCGGGTAAAATGATCGACATCAATGGCTATCGTCTGCATGTCCATACCTATGGGAAAGGATCACCGACGATTCTGCTGGAGGCCGGCAGTGGAGAATCCAGTCTCTCCTGGCGGAAAATTCCGGAGCAGCTGGCAGCATCTACAGGAGCTACTGTCGTGACCTACGACCGGGCAGGTTACGCCTGGAGCGATACCAGTCCACTGCCTCGAACCGGGCAGAACATTGTCAAAGAACTGCATGCTGCTCTACAAAAAGCGGATATTCCGGGTCCATATCTGCTCGCCGGTCATTCTCTCGGTGGTATGTACTCCCGTTTATTCGCACAAACGTATCCGGATGAGATTGCGGGTATGGTATTGATCGATGCACGACCGGAAAATGATGCCGAGCGTACAGAAGAGATTTACAAGGAAGAACACGCAGGCAGTTCTACCCCTTCACCGTATATCTCGATTTTTCTGGATGAAATAGGTGCATTTCGACTATTCCCCAATTTTATGCTGACCGGGCGAGTCGAACCGGAAGATCGGCAGGATTTTGTAAATGTGGTCGCTTCGCCGAAATATTTTAAAGCTGTAGCTGAAGAAGGCAAGCTCGCCAGTACGACCGAAGATGCAATTCGTGGTCAGAAGCTCGGCAACCTGCCTGTGCGCATTATTGCCCGAGGACAGGAACAGGATCTGACACGTTTTGGAATCAGTGAAGAAGCGAATAACAAGATTGAGCTAAGTTGGCAGATTGGACAGCGCGAGATGCTTTCTATTTCAAATAACAGCAAGTTGATTATAGCCAAGCGAAGTGAACATATGATTATTCATGATCAGCCCAAGCTGGTGATCCGGGTTATCGAAGAACTGCTGACCGAGATTCGGCAGAAATCTTCTGATGATGGTAAAAGTCCGAAGACTAACTCTTCTGCATCCTCCTGATCAATCTGAACAACCTGTATACAGCCAAACAGATACGAGCTTAATTAACAAAAATAAAAGCAACAGAGCCAGGGTATCTATATCCCTGGCTCTGTTGCTCTGTTGCTCTGTTGCTCTGTTGCTCTGTTGCTCTGTTGCTCTGTTGCTCTGTTGCTCTGTTGCTCTGTTGCTCTGTTGCTCTGTTGCTCTGTTGCTCTACCAGATTTTGTTGAAGCGGCAGCGTGAGGTCAAGCTTAAATTGGGCGATCCAGGATCGACTTGTGATCTGATCGAATCGATCCTGGATCGGATATCAAGATAAAATTGGCTTTTGCTGTCCTTCAAATATACCAGCTTCTATCAGGATACGGCGAATGACTGATGTATTCGGTCCAACGTATTCCGCATCCAGCAGTACATCATGGGTTCCCTGTACCGGATATTCTGCATACTGACCGGCTGTGGAACGTTGCCATTGCAGATGATCAGTAGGCTTCATACCACTGCAGTCGACTTCGGCAATCAATGCATGAATATTGGCCTGAATCTCGCCTGCATTGATCAGATCATTTCGGTAAGCGGAGTAGACCAGCATTTTATTGCGGACGGCTTCGCGATCATCCGGATTACCCAGGAATTCGCGGTATTGATCTGCTACGCTGTTCAGTACGGTATCAACGATATTCTCCATTTCTGCTGGAGTCATCTCGTCTTTGGCTGTTTTGCGCATCGAATCGACCATAATCACATCGCTCACGGCATAACCGCGTGCTTCCATCGCTCTGGCTACTTCAAAGGCAAGATTGCCTCCGAGCGAATACCCAAGGAACAAATACGGTCCTTCCGGCTGAATACCTGTAATGGTATCTACATACTGTTCCAGCATGTCTTCACCCTGCAGACGATCCCCGATAAATTCCAGACCGATTACTTCGGCATCCTGCTGCAGTTCTTTTGCCATTTCGTAATAACCCAGCGAGTAACCGACACGTGGCGGGAAGCAGAAGACTTTGCGGTCACTGCTGCTGTGGAAACGAATAATCTCCATCTCATCGGTACTAGGGCTTCCGGACGCAGTCTGATCGAGCTGCAACAGCAGATCTTTCAGTACCGGATGGGCAAATACGGTCTGCAGGCCGACTTCTACGTTCAGCTCGTGCTGAATACGCTGAATCAGTGTAAGCACTTTGAGAGAATGACCGCCCCGTTCAAAGAAGTTATCGTTCATGCCTACATGCTCTACACCAAGCACATCGCTCCAGATATCCGCCAGCTGCTGCTCCAGCGCAGTCGCTGGTGCTACATAGTCTGCCGACGATTGCAGCTGCTCTGGTGCAGGCAGCGCTTTACGGTCCAGCTTGCCGTTTACATTAAGTGGCATCTGATCCAGCTGGATAAATGCACTCGGAATCATGTAGGCAGGCAGTTCCTCTGCCAATGCCGAGCGCAGTTCAACCGTGCCAAGCGGCTGACTGGCGACAAAGTAAGCACATAGCTGTGCACTTCCACCAGCATCCTGCAGAGCCAGCACTACTGTTTCTTGTACAGCCGGAATACGCAGCAGCTGAGACTCTACCTCTCCGAGCTCAATACGATAACCGCGGATTTTGACCTGATGATCCATTCGTCCCAGATATTCGATATTACCATCCGGCAGCCATCTGGCCATATCACCGGTACGATAAATGCGTTCTTCCGGCTTGTACGGATGAGCAGTGAATTGGGCAGTGGTCAGCTCCGGTTTGTTCAGATAGCCTCTCGCCAGACCTTTCCCGCCAATGACCAGTTCGCCCGGTACGCCGACCGGTACAAGTCTTGCATGTTCATCGACAATCAGCACTTCCATATTGCCATATGGTTTGCCGACTGGTACAAGCGGCAATGCAGCCGTATCCGGTGTTGTTGTATAACGTGTTGCGTATACCGTCGCTTCTGTTGGTCCATAAATATTTTCCAGGCGGCTATATGGAGCCACTTTATAATATTCTCCAACCAGACGCGATGGCAGGATTTCACCACAGGCGAACAGGTATTTCAGACTGCTCATACTGTCACGTCCGCTGACTTTGAGCTGCTGTACCAGAATTTGCAGCATGGACGGTACCAGATTGAGATGCGTAATCCGATACTTGTCGATGGCTTCCAGCAGAGCAGCCGGATTCTTGTCATCGCCCGGCGGCAGAATAACCAGGGTGCCCGGACCGAAGAACCAGCTGAACAACTCCGGAATAGAGAAGTCAAACGTAATCGTCGTCTTCTGCAGGAATCGATCTCCCTGCTGCATCGGATACTCCGCCTGCAGCTGATCCAGCAGATTGACTGCCGAACGATGTTCAATCATAACGCCTTTTGGCTGGCCTGTTGACCCGGATGTATAGATGATATAGGCAAGATGTTCCGGTCCGGACAATGGCTCCAGATTAGATTCGTCAGCATCATAGTTGGCTTCATCCTCAATATCGACCAGCTGGATATAAGGCAGTGGAATCAGATTCTGCCAAGCGCTGCGTGTCAGCATCAGCTGTGCTCCCGAATCTTCCAGCATATACCGAATACGTTCTTCCGGGAATTCCGGATCGACCGGTACATAGGCACCGCCGGCTTTGAGGATAGCCTGGATACCAATCATCATCTCCAGGGAACGCTCCAGCATAATCGCTACCGGCTGATCCGGTGTGATTCCTCTGGCTCGCAGTGTACGCGCCAGTGCATTGGCTCTGCGATTCAGTTCATCATAGGTTAGCTGATGATTGCCGCTGATCAGTGCCGGTTGATCCGGTATGCGGGCTGCCTGCTCTTCCAGCACGCTGTACAAAGTACTCTCGCTACGGATAGGTGCGACCGTATCGTTCCACTGTTCCAGAATCATCGATTGCTCTGCTTCTGTCATCATATCCAGACGGTTCACCGGCTGATCCGGTTTGGCAGCCACTTCTTCCAGAATCTGTACCAGGTGAGCCTGAATCTGCTCAATACTCTCCTGGTCGTATACCGTACCGTTATAACGATACAGTACTTGCAGATTATGTCCCGGCATCACAATCAGGTTGAAGTCATAGTTGGTCTGCTCGAACATCTGTACATCGGTAATCTCAAAGCCCGATTTTCCGCCAACCTGACGCTCGTCCAGTTCTTCCTGAACCGGATAATTCTCGAATACCATAATATGCGAGATCAGCTCCTGCTTCTGATCGCTCTGTGCCTGCACTTCATATAATGGATAGAAGTCATAATCATGTCCCTGTACATAGAGCTGCTGCTGACGAGCCAGCAAATCGGCAAAGCTGTCTTCTTCCATCGCCTGGACACGAACCGGCACGGTATTGATAAAGAGACCGATCATACTTTCGATTCCCTGAATCTCGGCCGGACGTCCGGAGACGACACTGCCAAACACAACATCACGGCTGGCATTATACCGCTGCAGTACCAATCCCCACGCAGACTGCATCAGGATATTCATCGTCACCCGGTGGCGACGGGCCAGCTGTTCCAGACGTTCGGTCAGCACAGTACCCAGAGCAAATTCCATTTTCTCGGATTCGTACTGCTTGGCCTGACCCTGCAGGCGTGCCTGCGGAATCAGAGTCTGACGATCATAACCGGACAGATACTGTTTCCAGTAGGCAGATGCTTCCTCTTCCCCGCGTTCATTCAGCCACTGGATATAACGGCTGTAAGGTACGGTATCCGGCAGTTCCGGTGTACGACCTTCATGCAGCGCCGCATACGTATCGAATACCTCCTGGATCACGAGCGGCATACACCAACCATCCATAATAATATGATGGAAGCTCCACAGCAGCAGATTGCAATCATCTGCCGTCTGCATGACCGTTACGCGCAGCAGTGGGTCACGGGCCAGATCAAATCCTTTTTGCTTGTCCTTGGTCATCAGTGCATCAATCTGCAGCTGCTGTTCATGTCCGCTCCAACTGCGCAAATCTTCGTAGGCAATCCGGAAAGGACGATCCTTGAATACAACCTGCACCGGCACGTCATGATAACCGCTGTAGAAATTGGTACGCAGAATGGCGTGCCGCTGAATCATATGCTTGAAGCTGCGCTCAAAGTCGACAATATCGAAGCTGCCTTTCAACTCGAATCGTCCCTGCTCAAAGTAAACCTCCGAGCGCGAATCCAGCAGATTATGGAACAGCATCCCTTTTTGCATTGGCGTCAGGGAGTACATATTCTCCATATCGCCGATCGAAGCGGTCTGTGCTTCCAAAGCTTCGATCAGTTCCAGTGTTGCCTCTTGAAGCAGTACATCATGCGGTGTCAGCGATGTACGTTGTCTGGATACACAATGCTCGATAATCTGGCTGAAGCACTCATGCAGCAGTCCGGCCAGCCTTTCGATCGTTTCCTTGCGGAACTGGCGTTGATTGTAGCTGATCGTCAGTTTTAGTACATCATCCGCAATCAGACCGTTCATATTCAGTGCCTGATGCTGGATCATCTGTCCGCTGACTTCGCGTCCGGTCGGATAGCTGGACATTTGCAGTACTCCGTCCTCCTGACTATCGTCAAATTGTCCCAGATAGTTAAAGGCAATTTCCGGCTCGCGACGATGCGCCCATGTTCCGGCATCCGAAGACATGTATTTCAGAATGCCATAGCCTGCACCCTTGTTCGGGATACGACGCAGTCCTTCCTTGACCGTCTTGATCGCTGTTCCCGGCTCCAGGGTGGACATGTCCAGTACTACCGGATACTGGCTGGTGAACCAGCCTACGGTACGGCTGATATCCAGATCCGGCACCAGTTCTTCCCGTCCATGACCTTCCAGAATAATCGCTACCTGTTCCAGTCCGCTCCACTGACGTACCGCCATTCCCAGGGCGGTGAGCAGCAGATCATTGGCTTCCGTATTGTAGGCACGATAAGCTTTTTTGAGGAAATGGGCAGTGATCTCCCGGTTCCATTCGATCGTAACGGATTCGCTGTCTTGTACATGCAGCACCGAATGATGTTCATCTTTCGGCAGTTGAGCAAATTGATCCGGCAGTTGTGACCAGTAACGACGATCGATCTCTGCCTGCTCGCTGTCTGCATAACGGGCAATCTGATCTGCCCATGTACGATAGGCATCTGTTTTCTGTGGCAGCTTGATATCTTCGCCGCGGCAAGCCTGCTCATAGCCATTTTCCAGATCTTCCAGCAGGATGCGCCAGGAAATACCATCGACAACCAGATGATGAATCACGACCAACAAATGATCCCCGTCTTCACACTGGAACAGCGCCAGCTTCATCAGCGGTCCTTCGGTAATGGACAGACTCTCCTGAATACGCTGTGCATGTGTAGCTACGAGTGGTACCGGATTCGCCTCTGCAGTGAGATCCATAATATCCACTGTATGGAAAGGACCTTCCTGAATGCTGCGGTTCCATGCAGTCATTGAATCTTCCTCCATACGAATTACCGTACGCAGTGCGTCATGATGACTGGTAATTCGAACGATGGATTTTTCCAGTGCATAGGTATCCATTCGTCCCGGATGATAGAGCATGACTGACTGGTTGAAATGATGCAGATCCTGCTGCTGATGTTCGAACAACCACTGCTGTGCAGGTGTCAGTCTGACCTGTCCACTCACTTCGGATTGATCAATCTGATGACGAACCTGACCCAGCTGAGGAGCCAACTCGGCAATCGTCGGATACGTAAACAGGTTCTTGATCTCCAGCTTGTAGCCCAGGTTGAGCAGTCTGGAAGAAACCTGAATCGCCTTGATCGAATCGCCACCCAGTTCAAAGAAATGATCATGGATACCGACAGCGGCAGTACCTAGCGTGCTCTGCCATACTTCTGCGAGTGTCTGCTCTGCCTCGGTGCGCGGCGCCACATAGGCGCTACTGCTGGACAGTGTACTCAGATCCGGTTCCGGCAGTGCTTTGCGATCCAGCTTGCCATTTGGTGTCAGCGGCATCTGTTCCAGCTGTACAAAGTACGATGGAATCATATATGACGGCAGCTCACGAGCCAGCTGCTCACGCAGTTCACTGATCGTCCACTCGCGGTCTGCAACGAAGTAAGCACACAGCGAGGTCTGACCCGCCGGATCTTTCCAGGCGACAACAATCGATTCTTCAACTGCCGGCAGATCCAGCAGACGGGCTTCGATTTCGCCCAGCTCTATCCGGTAGCCCCGAATCTTGACCTGATGATCCATCCGTCCGAGATATTCAATCGCTCCGGATGGAAGCCTTCTGGCCAGGTCGCCTGCACGGTACATGCGTCTGCCCGGTACAAACGGATCGTCCATAAACCGCTCTGCAGTCAATTCCGGACGATTCAGATAACCCGGCGCTACGCCATCGCCACTGATATACATTTCTCCGGCTACACCTACCGGTACCAGCTGCATCTGTTCGTTTAGCAGATAAATATTGAAATTATCCGCCGGCAGTCCGATCGGTATCGACTCGCCCTGATCCGTAGCTGGATCGTAGCGGTGAATCATACAGCCGACCACCGTCTCTGTCGGACCATATTCGTTATAAATATCTACATCGCCATCGTAGAGATCATATATGGCATGAGCCAGCTGGGTATTCAGATTCTCCCCGCCGACGATAAACTTGCGGATACGGCACTGCTCCGGCAGCTGGATATCCTTGAAAATGCTCAGATGTGTCGGTGTTAATTTGAGAATATCGACTGCATTCTCCCGCACAATTTGCTGGATCACACCAATTTTGTCTGCCGCATCGTAGATCACAATCTGACCGCCGGTAATAAGCGGGGTGAAGATCGACGTATACGTCAGGTCAAAGGAAATCGATGAATACAGCGGGAAGCTCATGGTTGAGCCATTGCTATACATTTTTTGGGCCCACCAGATATAGTTGAGCAGACCTTTATGGGTAATCATGGTTCCTTTTGGCTTGCCCGTTGTACCGGAAGTATAGATCATGTAGATCAGATCTTGATGAACTACTTCTACATCTGGACGCTGTGCGTTATCGCTATAGCTTTCCGGTTGATCCACTTCCAGGGTCAGACCGTCAAAGGTTACCGTTCCATTCAGATGACGCTGGGTTAACAAAATCTGTACACCAGAATCCTGTAAAATATATTCGGTGCGATCCTGTGGATATTCCGGATCTATCGGAATAAATACTGCGCCCTGCTTCAATACCGCCAGAATCGATACAATCAGTTCCGGTGAACGATCCATCAGCAGACCAACTGTATCTCCTTTACCCAGTCCACGGGCTGCCAGATGATTGGACAGACGATTCGACTGCTCATCCAGCTCGCGGAAAGTCATACTCCGCTCGCCGCAGACAGCAGCCAAATCATCCGGTGAACGCTGTGCCTGTTCTTCGAACAGATGATGAATGCAGCGATCCTGCGGATAATCTGCGATCATGCCATGCCATGTTTCCAGCAGCATCTGCTGTTCAGCAGGCGTCACGAGGGCCAGTTGGTCTACCGGCATTTCCGGCTGATCCGTAATCTGCTGCAGCAGCTGCAACAAATGACCACGGGTGCGTGCGATAGTATCTTCCTGATAGACAGAAGCATTATAGCGTAGGCAAATCCGTATATCCTGTCCCGGAATAACGATCAGGTTAAAGTCGTAGTTGGTCTGTTCGAACATGCGGAAGTCCGTGACTTCCAGTGCATCCGCATCTTCACTGCCCGACTGCTCTACCTGCTCATCCAGCGGATAATTCTCAAAGATCATAATATGCGAAATCAGATCCTGCTTCTGCTCGGTATAATTCTGGATTTCGTACAATGGATACGTATCATAGGCACCACCGGCCAGCGACTGCTCCTGTACGCGACGCATAACGCCGGCAAAAGTATCATCCGTCTGAGATTGAACCCGAACTGGCACAGTGTTAATAAACAGACCCACCATATCCTCGATCCCCGGAATCTCGGCCGGACGACCGGATACGACGCCGCCAAATACGGCATCCCGGCTGCCATTGTACTGCTGCAGCATAATTCCCCATGCCGATTGCAGCAGGGTATTCACCGTTACCTGATGCTGTCTTGCAATCTGATCCAGACGCGCTGTCAGTTCATGACCCAGCTGAAGAGTCTGTTCTTCCAGCACATAGGCACCACCGGATTTTTTGGCTGTCTCCGGTAAAATGGTGTGTCCCTCGTGATCCGCCAGATAATGCTTCCAGTAGGAAGAAGCGGCATCCTGATCCATCCGGTTCAGCCATTCAATATACGTGCCATACTGCGGTGCAGGTGGCAACTGTGCCTGCTGATTCTGACACAGCGCTGTATAATGTGTGAAAATCTCGCCGGTCACAATCGGGATACACCAGCCATCCATAATAATATGATGGAAGCTCCACAGCACCCTGCAGCCATGATCCAGATGGAAAATTGTTGCTCGCATCAGCGGATCGGTATCCAAACGGAATCCGCGTGTCATATCCTGCTCTTCATACTTCTGCATCCGCTCTTGCTGTTGCTCGGAAGACAGGGAGCGCAGATCTACATAATCGACGGGCATCTCTCTGTGACGGAATACCACCTGCAGCGGCTCGTCATGAATATCACTGTAGAACCCGGTCCGCAAAATGGCATGCCGGCTCATCAGCGCCTGCAGGCTGCCTTTGAATGCTTCGATATTGACTTGTCCGCGCAGTTCAAAGCTTGCCTGTTCAAAATACGTAACACTGTCCGGCTCCATCAGACTATGGAACAGCATTCCTTTTTGCATCGGTGTCAGCTGATATACATCTTCCAGTTCACCTGTGGAAGCAGTACGTTCCAGCAGACGATCAAGCTGGGGAATCGTCAGTCCTTTGAATAACAGATCACTTGGTGTCAGCTTCGGCTGTTCCTGAACAGCACAGTGACGGATCACCATGGTCAGACGGGATTTCAGCATATCGGCCAGTTGGTGAATGCGTTCCGGCTCATACTGATTGCGGCTGTACATGATAGAGATCGACAGCTGTCCATCCGCGATCATGCCGTTCAGATCCAGTGCATAATGCAGTGGTGTCTGACCGCCCAGTGATTGGCCTACACTATATGGAGACATGCTCAGTGCATTGTTGTCCAGATCCTGGTCAAACTGTCCCAGATAGTTAAAGGATACTTCCGGTTCGGCAGCACCTGCTGTCAGTCCGGTACTGTTCATATATTTCAGAAGCCCATACCCAATGCCTTTTTCCGGGACGGCCCGCAAGGTTTCCTTGACCTGACGGATCAGCGGTGAGATATCGGAATGAACCGGGATATCCAGACGAACCGGATACTGGGTCGTGAACCAACCGACGGTACGGGTAATATCCATATCCGGCAGAATCATCTCGCGTCCATGACCTTCCAGGTTAATCAGTACCTGTTCGGTTCCTGCCCAGTCGCGCAGTGCCATACCCAGCGCAGTCAGCAGCAGATCATTGGTCTCAGTGTAATAGGCTCGGTTTGCCTGACGCAGCAGCAGTTCCGTATCCTCGGAAGACCAGGATACCTGTACCGATTCACTGTCAGCCACTGTCCCTGCTGCCACATCATGATCTTTTGGCAGTGGTGCAATATAGCTACCGCTGATCGAATTCCAATATTTCCGTTCCTGCTCCAGTGCAGAACCTGCTGCATATTCAGCCAGCTCATTTGCCCACAGACGATAGGAGTCGGTCTTCTGCGGTAGGGTAACCGGCTGTAAGGACAATGCCTGTTCATATCCTGCTGCGATATCTTCAAACAGAATTCGCCAGGAGACGCCATCGACCACCAGGTGATGTATAACAATCAGCAGATGATCGCCATCAGCTGTCTGGAATAGTGTCATTCGCACCAGCGGTCCATCCGCCAGATTGAAGCTTGCCTGTACACGATCCGCTTCGTGACGAATAACAGCTTCCGGATCTACAGCGGAGCGGATATTCATAATATCCAGCGTATACAGCTTGCCCTCCTCCGTGCTGCGATTCCATGCGGTATATCCATGTTCACCTTTGCGGAAAATCATACGCAGTGCATCATGATGCCTAACTACCGCATCCATCGTGCTGCGTAGTGCCTGCTCTTCAAAACGATCGGCACGATGCAGCATAATCGCATGGTTGTAATGATGCGGCTCTGCCAGATGACGCTCGAAGAACCAGTGCTGGATCGGCAGCAATTCGGTCGCTCCGATAATCTCGCCCTGTTCGGCGGTACGTCCTGCCTGCTGGAGATACGGACTCAGTTCGGCAATCGTCGGATATTTGAACAGGTCCTTGATCTCCAGCTTGTACCCAGCCTGGAACAGGCGGGAGGAAATCTGAATCGCTTTGATCGAATCTCCACCCAGATCGAAGAAATGATCATGAATACCAATCTGCTGCGATCCGAGAATACCCTGCCATACTTCGGCAAGTGCCTGCTCTGCCGGTGTACGCGGTGCTTCGTAGACAGCACCTGTCCATACCCCAGCTTCCGGTTGCGGCAGCGCACGGCGATCCAGCTTGCCGTTTGGTGTCAGTGGCATTTGTTCCATTTGCACAAAATAAGACGGAATCATATAGCCCGGTAGTTCGCTTGCCATCTCACTGCGCAGCGTGCTGGCAGTCAGCTGGATATCGGCTGTAAAGTAGGCAGCCAGCGATTTTTGTCCGGAAGCTTCGGTATGTGCGATCACGACCGCTTCCCGGATACCGTCTATTTGTAGCAATCTGGATTCCACTTCACCCAGCTCGATCCGGTAGCCACGGATTTTAACCTGATGGTCGATCCGGCCCAGATACTCGATACTGCCATCCGGCAGCCAGCGCGCCAGGTCACCGGAACGGTACATCCGCTCACCCGGTACAAAGGCATGCTCGATAAACTTCTCGGCAGTCGTCTCCGGACGATTCAGATAGCCGCGTGCCAGACCATCGCCGGTAATGTACATTTCCCCGGCAATACCGATTGGCTGCAGATGACGCTGTTCATTGAGAATATAAGCGCCGAGTGTTGGGATCGTTGTTCCGATATTACTGCGGCCAAGTGCAATCTCGGTCTCGGTAATTTCTTTGTACGTAACGTGAACCGTTGTCTCGGTAATACCATACATATTGATCAGCTGTACATGCGGATAACGGCTTCTCCATTCGCCGAGCAGTGCCGGGCTGAGTGCCTCTCCGCCGAAAATAATCATCCGCAGTCCCAGATGACTGCCCTCGTGACCCAGCTCTTCCTGCATCAGCTGGTAGAAATAAGTTGGTGTCTGATTGAGTACAGTCACCTGACGATCCTTGAGCAGCTGCAGGAATTGCGCCGGACTCTTGGCAGTCATCGCCGGTACAATTACCAGACAGCCACCGTACAGCAGCGCTCCGTACATTTCCCAGACCGAGAAGTCAAAGCAGCAGGAGTGGAACAGTGTCCATGTGTCTCCCGGTCCAAAGTCAAACAGATTGCGATCATTGAACAGCAGTCGTACTACATTGCGATGCTCGATCAATGTTCCTTTTGGCTTGCCTGTTGTACCGGATGTATAAATGACATAAGCCAGATCTTCCGGATGATTGTACGATTCGAGCGGTGCAGCGGATTCGCTGTACGATGCTGCATGATCCAGCTCAATCATCGTTCCAGTGAAATGGTCAAACTGCGAACGCAGCTCGCCGCGCAGCAGCAGAAGCTGACTGCCGGAATCCTCCAGCATAAACCGGATACGTTCCTCCGGATAATCGGCATCTACCGGTACGTAAGCTCCACCGGCTTTGAGAATAGCCAGCATACCGACGATCATTTCCAGTGAACGATCGGCGACAACAGCTACCAGATGATCACGCTGTACGCCCTGCTGACGTAATTTGCGTGCCAGTGCATTGGTGCGTTCATCCAATTCACGGTAAGTTAGGAACTGATCATCCAGTCGTACGGCTACTGCTTCCGGATGACGCGCCGCCTGCGCGGTGAACAGGCTGTGGATACTTGCTTCCCTTGGATAATCTGCAGGTAACCCTGCTGATTGCAGCATTAATGCCGCTTTCTCCTGCGGTGTAACCATATCCAGCTCGGCCAGTGGAGCTGCCGGATGCTGTACCGCCGACTGGATCAGCTGTACGAAATGACCAGCCATGCGCTCGATTGTCTCCTGTTTGTACAGGGAAGTTGCATATTCCAGTGTGCATTCCAGTGCATCATCCAGCTCAGTGACGGTGAGTGTCAGATCAAACTTGGCTGCCGGATGGGACAGCTCGTATGGTGTAAACTGCAAGCCCTGAATCGTACGCTCGGTCTGCTCCATATTTTGCAGAACAAACATCGTATCAAACAGTGCATTCCGGCTCAGGTCACGCGGAATATTCAGCTTCTCTACCAGTTCTTCAAATGGATATTCCTGATGGTCAAAAGCCTGCAGCGCAATATCTCTTACTTCCTGCACATACTCTTCGAAACTCTTCTCGCCCGCTGGATATGTACGCAGTGGCAGCGTACCAACGAACATTCCGATCATTTCCTGCAGGCTATCGTACGGTCTGCCAGCTACCGGCGAACCCACTACGATATCTTCCTGACCGGTATATTTGTGCAGCATGGTCTTGTAGGCTGCCAGCAGTACCATGAACAGCGTGGAGCCTGTACGTGCTGCCAGTTCATGCAGCGATTTGCTCAGTTCCGAATCCATACGGAAAGAAATCGTATGACCGGCAAAGTCACGCACCGCCGGTCGCACTTCATCTGTCGGCAGATCGAGCACCGGCAGACTGCCGCGGAATGTCTCCAGCCAGTAGGCTTCCTGCTGACGCATGGCCTCACTGCGGATATGTTCCTGCTGCCAGACGGCATAGTCTACATACTGAATCGATAACGGCTCAGGTTGTTCACCATGATAGTAACGAACTACTTCTTCGATCAGAATATTCATGGACACACCATCGGAAATGATATGGTGCATATCGAACAACAGCAGATGACGCTCTTCTGCCAGCTGAATCAGACCCACACGCAGCAGCGGAGCCTGTGCCAGATCAAACGGACGTACAAACCGGCTGATTGCCTGCTCTGCCTGCTCCTCAGTTGCCACCTCATGATGGATAGCAAACGGAACCTGCTCCAGAATCTGTTGTACCGGCTCACCCTCTACCGTGATAAAAGTGGTACGCAGAGCAGCATGGCGCTGAATCAGATCACGGAATGCTTCCTCCAGACGAGTCGAATCCAGTGGACCATCCACCTGCATCACACCCGGCATATTGTAGCTGACTTTGCCATTCTCCATTTGTCCGAGAATAAACAATCTCTTCTGTGCCGAGGATAATGGATAGTATTCCCGCACTTCCGCAGCTGTAATATCTGTAGTGATCTGTTCATTCTGATCTTCTGCCTGGCTATCCAGTAGCTGTGCCAGTTCGGTGATCGTCGGTGCTTCGAAAACTTCGCGCAGCTTGATCTCACGATTCAATTCTTTGCGGATGCGTGAGGCCATCAGAGCTACGCGCAGCGAGTGACCGCCAAGATCAAAGAAATTATCCGTCACACTAATGTTGTCTACCCCAAGAATATCCTGCCAGATCGCTGCCAGTGTCAGCTCAGTCGCTGTACGTGGTGCCTGGAATACCGTATCTGCCTGCGATACCGATCCAGCCAGTTCCAGATCTGTCAGACGGCCCATATATTCAATCGTTCCATCCGGCAGCAGACGGGCAAGTTCACCGGTATGATACACCTGCTCTCCATCACGCAGCGGATGACTGGAAGATGTCATCATTCCGATCTGCTGATTGATTACAGTATCACTCAGGGATCCAACAGCCATGCACAGTTCACCCATAATGCCTACCGGCTGATGATGCAGCTGACGATCTACAATCACAATCTCATACGCTTGCTCCTGTTCGGCATTCTGCTCCAATTCGGCCAGACGGGACAGGATCGATTCCTGCGGATAGGTTGCAACCAGTTTCCAGGCAGGCAGTTGATAACGTTCTGTATCAATCAGTGTCAGCTCATCGACAGCAATCTGCGGTTGGCTCGCTACCTGCTCCAGCAGACAGACTACATGCTGCTGAATCCGCTCGATATCGTGGGTGCTGTATACAGCCGCATTGTACTGGAACATCAGCTGCATATCACGTCCGGGCAGTACGACCAGGTTGAAGTCATAGTTGGTCTGCTCTTGTAGTTCCGCATCTTTGATCTCAAAGGAAGACGCTTCGCCACCAGCCTGCTCCATCTCCTGCTCGACCGGATAATTCTCAAATACCAGAATATGCGATACCAGTTCCTGCTTCTGTGAAGTAGCTGCCTGAATCTCGAACAATGGGTGTGTGCTGTACGGCTGGGCATCCACGTACTGCTCCTGCTGCTGCTTCATCAGCTGCGGGAATGTCATGCCTGGTGCCGTCTGCACACGAACCGGAATCGTATTGATGAACAATCCGATCATCTGCTCTACCCCGTGAATTTCGGCAGGGCGGCCTGATACGACTGTACCGTATACAACATCATCGGTATGATTGTAACGCTGCAGAGCTACGCCCCATACCGACTGCATCAGAATATTCATAGTCACGCCATGCTCGCGAGCTACTTGCTCCAGCTGTGCAGTTAACGACTCACCAGCACTGTACTTCATCTGTTCGGCAATATAGCTGGTTCCCGCGTCAGATGCTTGTGCTGTCGCAGACGATGTGGATTCTGTTCCTGTAGATGTTTGCACTGCTGCATCTGCAATCGCTGGCAGTGTTGTCAGAGAACGATATCCTTCCAGATAACGGCTCCAGTAACCCGCCGCTTCCTCATGATCCTGTTGCTCCAACCATTGAATATACTCGCTGTATGGCGGTGCATCATGGAGTTCCGGTTCTTTTCCTTCTATATAAGCAAAGTAATAATCAAACACTTCGCGCGTGATCAGCGGAATGCACCAGCCATCCATAATAATATGGTGGAAGCTCCAGATCAGCCGGAAGCTTTCTTCGCCTGTACGCAGAACAGAGATACGCAGCAGACTGCCTTCGGCAAGGTCAAATCCGCGTGCTTTGTCCCGGTTGGCAAAAGTCTGCATATATTCTGTTTGTGCCTCTTCATCCATTCCCCGCAGATCTTCGTAGATCTGCTCGGCAGGACGATCACGGAATACGGTCTGCAGCGGTTCGCTGCCCCATCCGGTATGGAAATTAGTCCGCAGAATATCATGACGGCTCACCAGCAGATTCAGACTACGGCCAAATACTTCTGGTTGGAAGCTGCCGTTCACATCAAAGGCAGCCTGTTCGAAGTAAGCTCCATCTTCCGGCTCCAGCAGATGATGGAACAGCATCCCTTTTTGCATAGGCGTCAGATTATAGATGTTCTGGATCTCCCCGATGTGACGGGTATGCTGTACCAGTTCTTCCAGTTCCTCATTGGAAATGCCTTTGGCCATAATATCGCTCAGTGTCAGCTCGCGATATTCCTGGGTGAGACAATGCTGCAGAACGTCGCGCAGACTATTTTCCAATTGATCTGCCAGCTGACGGATGGTAGAAGACTCATACTGGTCACCATGATACGTAATGGTCAGTTCCAGTTGTCCATCAACTACTGCTCCATTCAGATCCAGCTTGTATTCCAGCTGATCCTGCAAGCTTTGTGCTTCACCAGTAGAATATGGTGACAATGCCAGTCCATTACTGCTTAGATCCTGATCGAATTGACCAAGATAGTTAAAGGAAATCTCCGGCATCAGTGGCTGATAATCGGCTGGCAGCTGATCATCCATCCGGGTCAGCAGTCCGTAGCCGATGCCTTTGCCTGGAATACGGCGTAGTCCTTCCTTGATTCCTTTGATCCAGTCGGCTGTTGTACCTGCACCCGCATGCTGCAGCAGGAAAGGATACTGGGTTGTAAACCAGCCGACTGTACGCGTAATATCCATATCCGGGATAATTTGCTCACGTCCGTGTCCTTCCAGATTCACGAGGAAGCGATTCTGTCCGGACCAGTTGTTCAGGGCGATACCGAGAGCAGCGAGCAGCAGATCATTGGTCTCGGTCTGATAGGCATAATGCGCCTGACGAAGCAGCTGATCGGTCTCTTCTGCATTCCAGCGGATCGTCTCGGATTGACTGCCGCTGCGTTCCAGCGACTGTGGCTGGTGATCGGCAGGCAGAGTCGCTATTTGCTCCGTCTGCAGGGAAAGCCAGTAATTCCGATGTGTACTCATCTGCGGACTGCGGACATACTCGGTCAGCGCCTGACTCCATTCACGGAATGAATGAGTTTTCAGAGGCAGTTGTACTTGTTGTCCCTGTGCTGCCTGCTCATAGGCTGCAGCCAGATCTTCCAGCAAAATCCGCCAGGATACACCATCCACGACCAGGTGATGAATAGCAATCAGCAGATGATCGCCATCATCACAGCGCATAATTGCCAGCTTCACCAGCGGTCCTTCAGACAGATTCATATCCGACTGAATATCGGTAGCCAGATGCTCGATCTGATCGGCAGACTGCTGCTGTCCACGCAGATCATGAACAACCAGACTATACAATTGCTCTGCATCGGAAGCGCGATTCCATGCGGTATAATTTTCTGCACCGGCAGTAAATACTGCACGCAGTACATCATGATGAGCCACCAGTGCAGCAGCAGCCTGTTCCAGCAAGGATTCGTCAAAACCTTCGGCACGATACAGCATGACGGCCTGGTTAAAGTGCTGCGGTTCCTGCAGATTTCGCCCGAAGAACCAACGTTGTACCGGAGTGAGTATCATCTCGCCTTCCACCGTACTCTGATCAATATGCTGTATTGCCGATTGTAGCAGTGGAGCCAGTTGGGCAATCGTCGAATATTTGAACAGCTGCTTCATTTCCATCCGGTAGCCGGCTTGAAGCAGACGGGAAGATACCTGGATCGCTTTGATCGAGTCGCCGCCGAGTTCAAAGAAATGATCATGCACGCCCACCGGACCGCTTCCCAGCACTTCCTGCCACACACGGGCCAGTGCCTGTTCGGCCGGAGTCTGCGGTGCTGTATAGGTACGTCCGCTCTGCTGCACTCCGGTTTGCGGTGCAGGCAAGGCGCGACGATCCACTTTACCATTGACGGTCAGCGGAATTCGGTCTACCTGGACAAAGTAGGACGGAATCAGATATCCCGGCAACTGCTGACTGAGCAGATGACGGACATCTGCAGGTGAGCATTCGCTGTCAGCGGCATAATAGGCACAAAGCTGCTTTTGTCCATTTTCGTCCAGATGCACGATAACCGCTGTTTCATGGATGGCATCCAGCTTAAGAATCTGTGCTTCAATCTCCGGCAATTCGATCCGGTAGCCGCGAATTTTGACCTGTTCGTCAATCCGCCCTTTGTATTCGATTGTACCGTCCGGCAGCCAGCGCGCCATATCGCCGGTGCGATAGCAGATTTCGCCGGGACGAATAATGTCCTGAAGGAATTTGTCTGCTGTCATTTCTGGCTGATTCAGATAGCCGCGTCCTACGCCATCTCCACCGACCAGCAGTTCTCCCCATGTGCCTACCGGCTGCAGGTGGAACCCTTTGTCCACCACATAGGCAGTAGAGTTGTGAATCGGGCGTCCGATTGGCACACTGCCATGAATTGGGCCTGTGATGCGATGTGTTGTAGAGAAAGTTGTATTCTCGGTCGGACCATAGCCATTAACAATTGTCAGCTGCGGATGATTGGCAAGTGTACGATTCACATGCGGTACAGACAATACATCGCCACCGACGATGAGTGTATGTACACCTGTGAACAGCTGATCATCCTGCTGGGTCAGCTGATTGAACAGTGGTGAAGTCAGCCACATGGTATTAATTTCCCATGAACGGATCGCTTCCTTGAGCTGTTCGGCGACGAGAATCACATCGTTATCAGCCAGATAGAGTCGTCCGCCGTTAAGCAGTGCTCCCCAGATCTCAAAGGTCGAAGCGTCAAAGGAAACCGATCCGGTCTGCAGAATCCGCGTTGATGCATCGAGTTGAACATAATCGGTATTTTTTACCAGACGAACTACATTGCGGTGTTCGATCATAACACCTTTGGGACGACCGGTTGTACCTGATGTGTACATCAGGTAGGCAAGTGATCCGGCGTGTCCTGCAGACTGCGGGAGGGAATGACCATCCGTATAGGCATGTTTGTCATTCAGATTCAGTACCGTAACACCAAAATCTCCCTGGGCCATTTCCCAATCCTGAACAAGCATCAATTTGACGCCGCCATCGCCGAGCATATACTGTACGCGATCTTCCGGATATTCCGGATCGACTGGTACATAGGCACCTCCTGCACGCAGAATACCGAGCAGAGCCACGACCATTTCCATACTGCGGGTACTCATGACCGCTACCGGTTCTTCCGGCTGCATTCCCTGAGCTAGCAAAGTACGGGCCAGAGCAGCAGAGCGCTGTTCCAGTTCATAATAGGTCATTCTACGGTCTCCGTTGACCAGTGCAATCTGATCCGGTGTACGCTTAACCTGCTCCACGAACAGTTCATGAATCGTACTGTTATGCGGGTAAGGAACCTGCGTATCATTGAATTGCTCCAGAATCTGCTGCTTCTCTGCCGGTGTAATGATTTCAATCTCATTCAGTGTGATCGAAGGATTGGCACTGATGGACTCCATCACTTTCAGGAAATGGGCAGCCAAACGTTCGATACTTTCGCGGCGATACAGTGAAGTTGCATACTCCAGGCTAAAAGCAAGTCCATCCGCTTCCTCTGCTGCATTGAGCGACAGATCGAATTTGGCAATATGGGCCTCCTGCGGATATGGCGTAAAGCGCAGATCGCCCATTCCCCGTTCGCTGCGATCCATATTTTGCAGAACGAATAGGGTATCAAAAACCGGGTTACGACTGGAATCACGATCCAGCTGTAGACGATCCACAAGCAGATCAAATGGATATTCCTGATGGTCAAAAGCGTGCAGTACGGTCTCGCGCACTTCTGCGAGATAATCACGGAAAGTAACAGTGCCTTCCGGACGTACACGCATTGCCAGCGTATTAACGAACATACCGATGGTGCCTTCCAGCTCGGCCTGCGGACGACCCGCTACCGGAGAACCGATAACCAGATCATTTTGCCCGGTATATTTGTGCAACAGTACGGAATACGCAGCCAGCAGCACCATATACAGCGTAGTTCCTGTCTCACGGGTCAACTGCTGGATCGCTTCACTCTCCTGCAATCCTACGGCAAAGTCGATCCGGTTACCGGCAAAATGCCGCACCGCCGGACGGACATAATCCGTTGGCAGATCCAGAGCCGGAATCTCTTCTTCAAAAACGCGCAGCCATGCGGCTTCCATTTCCTTCATCCGGTCCTGCTCCAGCTGTTCGCGCTGCCATACCGCATAATCCTTGTACTGGATATGCAGTTCAGGCAGTGTCTCGCCTTCATACAGCGCCGACAGTTCTTCAGTCAGAATCGCAATCGAGATCCCGTCGGATACGATATGATGCATATCGAATAGCAGCAGATGACGCTCTGCACCCAGCGATACCAGACCAGCACGCAGCAGCGGAGCCTGGTTCAGATCAAATGCACGTACATACTGTTCAATGACCTGACCGAGCTGCTTCTCATCCGCTTCAATATGATCAAGAGCGAACGCTACCTGTTCATGGATCTGCTGCACCGGTTCTCCATTTTGTAAATGAAAGCTGGTACGCAGGGATTCATGACGACGGATCAATGTACGGAAAGCAGCTTCCAGCTGTTCTGTATTCAGCGCTCCCTCAATCATAAAGGCACCCGGCATATTGTAGCTGGTCTCGCCGCCTTCCAGCTGACTCAGCACATACAGCCGCTTCTGCGCCGAGGATACCGGATAGTAATCCTTCTTCGCTGCCGGAGCAATCGATTCGTACAGCACCGGAATCTGGCTTTGCAGCAGCAGGGACATATTCTCAAGCGTCGGTGCCTGGAAAATATCTCGCAGCGAAATCGTGCAGCCGAATTCCTGCTGAATCCGCGAAGACAGCTGTGCAGCTCGTAGGGAATGTCCACCTGCTTCAAAGAAATTATCCAGCATACCTACACGCTGCACACCGAGTATATCCTGCCATAATGCAGCAAGTGCCATAGCTTCCGGCGTATTCGGAGCCACATATTCTACAGCAGATTGCACACCGGTCACCGGTTCAGGCAGTGCGCGACGATCCAGCTTGCCGTTCGATGTGAGCGGCATACGATCCAGCTGGATAAAGTAGGACGGCACCATATAAGCCGGCATCGCTGCAGTCAGCTGCTGACGAAGCTCTGCCGCAGGCAGTTCTGCGGAGGCGGTGTAATACGCACAGAGCAGATCCTGTCCCTGCTCATCCGGACGTGCCAGTACAATGGTCTCCAGTACAGACGGAATACGCAGAATCTGCGCTTCCACTTCACCCAGTTCGATCCGGTAGCCACGAATTTTGACCTGATGGTCAATCCGTCCCAGATACTCCAGATTGCCGTCCGGCAGCCAACGCGCCAGATCGCCGGTACGATACATGCGCTCACCCGGCTGGAAAGGATGCTCGATAAACTTCTCGGCAGTGGTCTCTGGACGATTCAGATATCCCCGTGCCAGACCATCTCCGGCAATGTGCAGTTCGCCCGGAATACCTACCGGCTGCAGACGACGCTGTTCATCCAGAATATAGGCGCTGAGCGTCGGAATCGTGACACCGATATTGCTTTTGCCTGCAGCAATCTCGGCTGCTCCGATTTCCTTGTACGTGACATGGACCGTTGTCTCGGTGATACCGTACATATTGATCAGCTGGGTACGCGGATAGCGATCATGCCAGTCTTTGAGCAAATAAGGACTAAGGGCTTCACCGCCGAAAATAATTTTGCGAAGGTTCAGTTCACTGCCTGTATGTGCAAGCTCCGCCTGCATTAATTGATAAAAATAGGTCGGTGTCTGATTGAGAATGGTCACGCCGTCCTGCTTGAGCAGCTGCAGGAACGATTCGGGACTTTTGGCAACCATCGATGGGACAATGATCAGCTTGCCGCCATACAGTAGCGCCCCGTACATTTCCCAGACCGAGAAGTCAAAACAGAACGAGTGGAACATCGTCCATACATCACGATCATCAAAGTCAAAACGGTTCCGATCATTAAACAGCAGTCGAACAACGTTTTTGTGTTCGATCAGTGTGCCTTTGGGCTTGCCGGTGGTGCCTGATGTATAGATGACATATGCCAGATTGCGCGGTCCCGATACATGCGGCAGATTGACGGTCTCCCCCTCAGCCGCCGCTTCGCGGATATTGATCCAGATCCCGTCAAACGGAATCTGTTCCTGCAGATGTACCTGACTCAGCACCACTTCCACACCGGAATCTTCCAGAATATAGCGAATGCGCTCTTCCGGGTATTCCGGGTCGACCGGCACATAGGCACCGCCGGCTTTGAGTACAGCCAGCATACCGACGACCATATCCAGCGAGCGTTCCGCGATCACACCTACCAGAGAATCCGCACCGATTCCACGAGCGCGCAGCTGATGAGATACACGATTCGCCTGCTCATTCAGCTGCTGATATGTAAGAGATTGTTCATCCATTTGTACAGCGATATGCTGCGGTGTGCGCTGCACCTGCTGTTCGAACAGACCATGAATATTCTGCTCCCGTGGATAATCCGCTTCAGCCATTTGGGAAAAGGACAGTACCTGCTGTTTCTCTACTTCACTCAGCAGGGATACATTCCCGATAGTCATCTCCGGATAGCGTACAATCTGTGCGGTGATCATGCCCAGATGATCGACCATATTGGCAATTTCCGCATGATCGAACAGCTCTTTGCGATAATCGACATGCAGCATCATCCGGTCCTCATCCAGCATCTCCGTAATATGCAGCACCAGATCATTGATCTCGTCTCCACAGAAGTCATAATCCGTCAAAATACGGATTCCTTCTAGATCAACCCAGCTGATCGGACGGTATTCCATCGATACACCGAATAACCGCTGCAGATCATTATGGTGATGCGCATCCCGCAAATCCTGAATAAGCTGATTATATGGATACTGTTGGTGCCGCAGTACCGACATTTGTCCCCGGGCAACCCCTTTGACAAAATCAAGCAGCTGGATATCCTTGTCTACAAGTGCCCGCTCGGCAATCGTGCTGACAAACATCCCCATCGTCTGCTTTTCTTTTTTGGTACGACGGTTGGCCAGGGACGTACCAATCACAATATCCTGTTGATTGGTCATTTTGTGCATATAGACGTACATGGAACTCATGAACAGCTGGAACAGCGAGATCCGGTTTTCCCGGCAAAAGGCATGAATCTCGTCCTTGAGATAACCCGGTACTTCAAAATGTTCCCGCACTGCCGCCGTGCTAACTGTCATCGGGTTATACGATTTCCAGCCGGTCACTTCGGGAATATCGGCGAATTTATCCATCCAGTAAGCGCGATCTTTGGCATATTTCTCGGACTCTACATATTCTTCCTCGGCTGTCAGATAATCGATATAGGAACAGTCTTCCGGGATCACCGGCTCTTTGCCCTGCATCAGCTCGATATAATAATCGGTAAACTGATTACCGAACAGCACCATCGAGATTCCGTCGGAAATGATATGATGAACCTTGATATTCAGCCAGTATTCCTCTTCACTGATCCGTACGAACAGGAAGCGGAACATACAGGAATCCATTACCGGCAGCGGCTGGCGTTTCTGCTCTTCCAGCCAGGCTTCCAGATGTTCCATGCTGTCAAAGTCTTCAAGACTTACGCATTCGAACTGCTGTTCTTCATAAGGAACCACGTATTGGCGCGGTTCCCCTTCCACGGTAGTAATGCGCAGGCGAAAAGCATCATACTGACGAATAACCAGATTGATTGCTTTCATAAAAGTAGGCAGATTCAGTTTCCCTGTCATTCGGATCGTCGCAGAGAGCTGGGATGCGGAAGTGCCTGGATACAGCAGTTCTGTATACCATATCCGTTGTTGGGCATTCGTTAAGGAATATAGCTGCATTTCTGTTAACTCCCTTTCTATGATGGTCTTAACGCTTC
This sequence comes from Paenibacillus dauci, assembly GCF_000971985.1. Classification (GTDB taxonomy): domain Bacteria; phylum Bacillota; class Bacilli; order Paenibacillales; family Paenibacillaceae; genus Saccharibacillus; species Saccharibacillus dauci. Next base: position 1,523,681 of record NZ_LAQQ01000001.1, read on the forward strand.
AGATCGTAGGACACGATCTCATCCGCTTCGAGGATAATTCGTTCTCCTATAGAAGCTGTTCCTTTGCCAAGTACATAACCTTTGCGGCGGCGAAGCACTTCCACATATAGATCAATACGATCTCCGGCAGCAGCCTGCCCATGGACACGCACTCCTTTTAATGTGGTCAAAAAGGAAATACCTGCTTCGTCAATCGTGGCAAAAGCCAGCAGCTGTGCCAGTGCTTCCACAATGAGTGTAGACGGCATATAAGGCTGGGTTTCACTGATATACCATTCGTTCCAGCTGACCAGCTTGTACCCCCTGGCCCAGCCGGATGTCTCGTAGCCGGATACCTCATCAATCATCAGAAATGGATAGCGGTGAGGAAGTACGTCAGGAATATGAATCTTGGTCAAATCCAAAGGAGTTACTCTCCCTTCCATTTGCGTACAGCGATGCATACGTTATGTCCACCAAAACCAAAAGAGTTGCTGATGGCTGCATTAACTTCCCTTTCCTGGCTTACATTCGGTACAAAATTCAGTTCCTTGTCATCCGGATCGTCACAGTTGAGCGTTGGCGGAACGGTACTGTGCAGCATACTTTGCACGGTAGCGATCAGTTCTACCGCTCCTGCACCGCCCATTAGATGACCGGTCATCGACTTGATCGAAGAGATCGCCAGATTCGGTGCATGTTCGCCGAATACTTTGCGTAAGGCGTTCACTTCCATCTGATCGTTAAATGGAGTACTGGTTCCGTGTGCATTCACATAATTCACATCTTCCGGCTGAAGTCCGCCGTCTTGCAGAGCCAATCGGATCGCATCGGCTGCGCCTTCGCCGCTCAGATCCGGAGCTGTAATATGATAGGCATCGGTTGTACAACCATAGCCGACCACTTCTGCCAGAATGGTCGCATTCCGCTTGAGTGCATGTTCCAGTTCTTCCAGAATCACTACGCCGGCTCCCCCGCCGATGACGAACCCGTCACGCGCCGAGTCAAATGGACGACTGGCCTGCTGCGGTTCTTCATTGCGTCTGGACAGCGCATGAATATTGGCAAATCCCGCCAGATCAAGCTGGCTAAAGTTCGCTTCTGCGCCTCCGGCAATTACTGCATCGGCGGTACCATACTGAATCGTGCGCAGCGCTTCGCCGATAGAATTACTGCCGGTTGCACATGCCGTAACCACTCCAAACGAAGGGCCCTTGGCGCCAAAAGCAATCGCAACTTCACCCGGTGCCGAATTAATCATCATGGCTGTTACAAAATGAGGGGACACCCGCTTAGGACCGATCTCGGTCAGCTTGCGATAATTCTCTTCCACCACATCCAGACCGCCTGCTCCCGAGCCGATGACAACACCGACACGGGACGCATTTTCTTCATTGATGACCAGGCCGGACTGCTTCATCGCCTGATGGGCGGCAGCCAGTGCGAATTGGGTAAATTGTGCGATTTTGTTGGCTTCTTTTTTGCTCATATATTCTAGGGGATCGAAGTCTTTGACCTGAGCTCCAATCTTGGTCGGGATATCGGATACATCAAAATGATCTACCAGACCTACTCCACTACGACCTTCAACCAGTGATTTCCAGAAGTCTTCGGTATTCAGTCCGACCGGTGTGATTACACCTTGACCGGTCACCACTACACGCCTTTTCAATAGGTTCACGTCCTTTATTGTTGTTGAGATTATTTCGTAACTGCCGACCGTTCCGGCAGCGGGAAGTCTCCATATACATGGCGGATTTTCTCATGGATATCCGTCAGCGTGACCTGAACATCGACGATGACCAAGCGGCCTTCGCGATAGGATTCCCAGGCTGCAGCCAGCTGCTGTTCCGCTTCTTCGCGGCTGCGAATGACCCGGTTATCCACAAATTCGTGAGTAATACTGCTCACATCTAGCTGCTCCTGACCGGATACGAATGGATAGGAACCATTCAGTGTAGAAGATTGATAACCCAGCTGATTCTGCAGCCATCCGTATCCGCCATTGTTAAGTACCAGATACAGTGCAGGAATACGGTATTCCGCTGCTGTAATCAGATCCGAGCGGAACAGGTTGAATGCACCATCTCCCACCAGTGCTACTACCGGACGCTGCCCGGCTACTGCGGCTCCAAGCGCTGCCGCGGCTCCGAATCCGAGACTTGTCTGATCACTCGGTACAATCGACCATGCCTGCTTGCCAAAAGCAAAATAGGGGTAAAAATATGACCACATATCCTGCAGCCCATTCTCCTGTACCAGCACCAGATCTTCGCCGCACTGGTTATTGATCATCTTCAGCAGCTCCGGTACATGCAAGCCAGGTTCTGCAGCGATTTCGATCATTGCAGCTTCCCGGCGTTCTACCGCTGCCGCTTTGCAATCGGCAATCCGCTGTACCCAGTCCGAATCTGCCGGACGAAGCGGCTGCTCCAGCCAGTGATCCAGGACGGCATATCCATCACCCAGCAGCTTGAGTCCTTTGTACTGATGGGCCAGATCATTCAGCTCCATATTGACCTGAATCAAAGGCTTCTGCTCCAGCCACGATTCCCATTCAAAAGTTGCTGTCTCTTCCAAGCGACTGCCCAGCGCAATGACCAGATCGGCTTCTTCCCATAGCGCCCGGCAGCTGACATCCGTATATAATCCAGCGACTCCGCCGAACAGCGGATGATATTCATCCACTGTCCCGCGGCCTGATGCTGTTGCAAATACGGCTGCTCCATACTTGGAAGCCAGCTGCTCCAGCTTGCTGCCGTCTCCATTTTTCATGCCACCACCGGTGAGAATAAGCGGACGACGTGCATTTCGCAGCAGTATATCTGCTGCTTCCAGCTGATCACGTCCTGGCAGTACACTCAGTCTTTCCAGTGGAGCAAAAGGCTCTTGTACCGGTGACAGTTGATCAACCAGCTGCTCTGGTAGTTCGATATACACTGGACCGGGAGCGCCATTGACTGCCATAAAGGCAGCTCTTTCGAGCGCCCATTGCAGCCGCTCACCATGCTCAACCCGGTAAGCCCATTTGACCAGTGGCTTCACCATTGACATCTGATCAGCTTCCTGAAAAGAGCGTGTTCCCAGCTTGTCTCCACCGGTTCCGAGCGCCAACAACAGCAGCGGAACGCTCAGGTTCTGCGCTTCCAGCAGACCGGTCAGCGTATTGCTGAGCGCCGGTCCTTTCCCTACCACACAGACGGCGAGACGACTGGTAGCCAGTGAATATCCGGAAGCCATAAATACCGCATTGCGCTGATCCTTGCAGATAACAAATTCCATGTCGGCTTTGGATAACGGCTCCAGAATTTTCAGATCATCACTGGGCAGTCCGAACAGATGCTTCACACCCACAGATTCCAGATAGCGTACGACGATATCCCAGGCAGGTAGTGAAGCGGTCATACCAGAGTCCTCTTGTCCTGCAGGTACTCTGCAACAACTGCCGAGATCAGGATCGGTTTGGAGACCAGATTGTTATTGTGGAAAATATAGTTGGACATGGTTCCGTAGCCGCCGAATGCTTTGTTACCCTGATCCACATCTTCCAGTGTTTCGTTGATCGTCAGCGTATGCTTGCGGCGCAAAATATCACTCAGATGCTCGGAGCCATACAGGCTGCAGCCCATCGCCCGCTCGCTGAAGTAGCTGGAAGAGATACGCTGGATCAGTTGTTCATCATCCCGATAACTCACTACGTTAAACACTGGCGAGAAATACTCGATAATGTCGAGGTTTTCATCCAGCGTGCTGTACAGAACCGTTGGATCCATCTTTTTGGTACGGAAATCAATCCCGCCCCCATACACGATAAACTGATCATGCGTATTGAAATATTCGGATACGCTATACAGCGTGTCTTTGTAGAAAATAGGCGTATAGTGTGCATCCGGGTCCTGATTGTGTCCATAGGTCAATCCCTGCACACGCTCGATCAGCAAATTCTTGAATGTATCTGCAACTTCCTGATGAACGAGAATAATATCGGGTCCGAGGCAATCCTGACCGGAGTTGAACAGACGCATACGGATCACATCGGTTACTGCCAGTGCCAGATCCGCATCCGGACCGATAATGAATGGATTGATTCCCTGACCGAAGAAAATATACAGTTGTTCTTTGCGCAACTGTTTTTTGATCTGCTCTGCATTGGAGTATCCACCAGTGAAAACAACGATATCAGCCGGTTTGACATATTCATTTACGAATACTTTCTGGCTGACCTTCTGATGATGGATAGGCAGACCATGTACTGCCTGCAGCTTCTCATGCAGCAGACCTACATGTTCAGCCACATAAGAAGCCGGGCGGAACGCAATCTCGTTTACATACAGCGAAGGAATCAGCAGATACAGCGCATAGGAGTATAGAATAACGTTCGAAGGCATAAATACCGCCATCGACTGCTGCCAGCCCGGTTTGTTGTTGCGTACTTCTTCCAGTGCCCCCTGCAGTGTCATGATCGTGGAATCAATCTCGGCATTCGCAGCACGATACGACGAGATTTGTGACAGGATATCCAGTACTTCCTGACGTTGTGTCATCAGATAATTCAGGCATTTCAGTACCGCTCCGTGCCTTTCCAACAACAACAAATCCTCCGTCAGCTTCTGGTCCATACTCATTATTAATCATCCCTTCTCTCTTGAATTGGTTCTGATCTTTCATCGTTTTCTTGTTTAAAACCGAAGAAAGGTCAGTCTAAAAACTACAAATTGTAGTTTATTAAATCGTTGTTATCTGCTTCATACTAATGTTTCGGCGGATTTACGCACACTACGCTCTGTAGTTTTGGTTATAGCAAGTTTCTCTAATTCCAGCCGGTCTACCTTACCGTTACGATTCAGTGGAAATCCTGGCAGTGGAATCAGCAGATCCGGATACATATAGGTCGGCAGAATCTGGTTCATTTCCCTGCGCAGTTCGGCGAGCGTCAGAACAGCTTCGTCTTCCACAAAGGTGATCAGCAGACTGCCTTTGAGTTCATCTTCCAGTGCGATAACACATGAGCGACAGCCCAACAGACTGATGCGGCTCTCGATATAGGCAGGCGAGACCAGGTAGCCCATCCGGTTTACCGTTTTGCCTGTGCGTCCGACAACATGAAGATTGCCATTATCGGTAAATCCCATATCACCGGTGCGGAACCAGCCGTTAATAATGGCTGCTTCGGTCAGATCCGGGCGATGGAGATAGCCTTCCATACAACCAGGCGTCTGTATCCATACTTCACCGATCTCCTGATCGGGTAGTGGATTCCCCTGGTTATCCAGTACTCGAACTTCTATACCGGGCAGCGGAGCACCGCAGCCATGCGGATTACCGGGCGTTCCAAGGGTTACATTTCCCAGTTCCGACAATCCGTAGCCATTGAGCAGCGGCTTGTGGAACAAAGCATCAAACTTTTCTTCAAGGTCTCTCGTCAGAGGAGATCCGCCCACGCACCACATCCGAACCGGAGCATGTTGCAGGGCTTCCAGCTGTCTTGGTTTACGGGCTAACATGCGTAACAAGGTGTAATAAGCAGAGGGGTTGGCATCTACGATCGTAGCTCGTTCACGAGTAATATTGGTAATCACGCTCCGTAGATTCTGTGGGTTACATACGATGAGGGAGCAGGCGGTTAACCACCATGAGAAGATTAATGAAATTCCATAAAAATGAGAATACGGCACAACCGGCAGCATACAGTCCGAAGATTGATAGCCCATCGCCCGGATCGAATGTACGATATTGTCCATAAACAGCTGTCCTGATTTGACAATGCCTTTGGGCTTGCCGGTGGTGCCTGATGAATACAGAATCAGTGCATCACGCCGGGCGCACCAGGCATCCAGCGAAAGGGTCTCCTGTGGAGACTGGATTGCCATTCGATGCGACACCGCCATACTATCTGCCAACTCGGAGAGCAGCACAGTTTCCAATCCTGGTAGCTGCGGATCGATATCCGCAAGCAGCAGATCCGATTCGGTCTCGCCATGAATATGCAGCAGCTCATCCAGACCAATCTGCGGATCAACGACAACTATCGATACAGCGTGATGACACAGACCAAACAACGCAGCGATAAACAAGTACGAGTTGGCGGATTTCAGAATGACCCTGCTGTCTGAGGATAATCCTCGGAGCGACAATAACCGGCTAATCCCGGTTGCATCCTGTTCGAGCTGTTCCCGACTCGATCTGCCGTCCACTGAAATAATCTGACATTTCATCTGTGCGGTCAGCAAAAGGGCTCCTCCTTACATTCCAGTAATATGATAACCGGCATCCACATGGATCACTTCGCCCGTAATACCGCGGGACCAGTCTGACATCAGGAAAGCGGCAGTATCTCCGACTTCGGCCGTATCTACCGTTTTGCGCAGCGGCGTAGTTTCTTCGATTTTTTTGAGCATGCCGTTAAAATCCTTGATTCCGTAGGCAGCCAGTGTACGAATAGGACCTGCAGAAATCGCATTGACGCGGATACCATGCATACCCAGATCATTGGCCAGATAACGTACCGAAGCTTCCAGCGTAGCTTTGGCTACGCCCATTACATTGTAGTTCTGGATAGCACGCTCTGCGCCGATATAGGTCATGGTCATGATACTGCCGCCTTCGGTCATCAGCGGATAAATACGGCGGGCTACAGCAACCAGCGAATAGGCACTGATTTCCTGCGCCAGACCGAACCCTTCACGCGATGTATCCACGTAGTTCCCATCCAGATCTTCCGGACGTGCATAAGCGATACTATGAACATATCCATGCAGTACACCTATATGTTCAGACAAATAAGCGGCCAGCTGATCGATCTCCGATTCGTTTTGCACATCACAGGGCAGCAAAACAGCTCCGGGAATAGACTCTACCAGCTTCTCAACACGGCTCTTCACGCGTTCATTCTCGTATGTAAAAACGAGCCGTGCATCCTGTTCAGCGAGCGATTGGGCAATCCCCCAGGCAATGCTGCGGTTATTGGCCACCCCCATAATCAAGATATTTTTATTTGCCAGCAATTTTAATCCCATACTCTCTCCTTTTTTAAATTTTGATAGTTAAAATAAAAAAAATAATAATGTGTATCGAACTTACAAGGCTACCTTAATACATCCAGAGGGAGCTGTAAATACGTTTTTCGAAAATTTAACAAAAAATAACTCAAAAATAACAATTATTGTATATATGTTAATTAATCCTATTTAAAAAGGGCATCACGAAAAGCACCATATTCGTCGTTTTGCAAAAGACGCTGGTGACTCCTACATCTGGCTGACTCCCAAGAATCCTCAAAGATTATGCAGCGGATACGCTTTTAAGTATGCATTCCTTTTCCCCTCATTGTGCCTGGGTCGCTGGAACAAAAGCGCAGCGTTATACCATTATGTACCAGAACCCTCTAAAGCTACCGCTGCTGTATAGAGTCATTTATCCTCTTGGTTACCAGATCAATAACAGAGACAGGCATCCTGTTTTCGAAATACAGAGTTTAGGTATAGTGTTTTGTGTAGACTCTTTTCATTTGGGAAGATTTGGTATGTTTTCTTGTATTATAACCACCACTTATTACCAGTTTCAACTTCACTTCCTTATTTTCCTATCCTTCCTGATTCTTAACATTCAGCTTACAGAAATTGCGTACTGCAGCAGGTCGCAACGATATCCACCTGTTTTTCGGTTTTTGTGACATACTGCCATAATTCGATATTTGTACGTATTTAAGTACAGATGAAGAAGAGTCTATTTTATATATGGATTGCCTGCTATCATTCAGCTTGATAATCGGGATGTTGCAGGAGCATCCCTGTTGTACGATCTATCTTGTTACCTGCGTATTCTTTATAAAATTACATCAAAAAAAGACGACCCTTTGTATACAAAGGAATCGTCTTTGGTCATCATATAAAAAAACAGAGACAGTGTTAACAGAATGTACCCGTCAGGTTAACGCGGTTTAATATAATATTATTTTAAGCGATATCCCAGATGTGTCATAAAGCGTGCAAACCCTTCACGACCGGCAGCATCTTTTTTGTATACGCCGGCATGCTCCAGAATATGGGCAAATTTGCGACCCACTTCGTCCTGTACAGCCAGAGTCGCCTGATCATGTTCCAGCTCGGTTCCATACTGATCGACCATCTCTTCAATCCATGGTCCATGCAGAGCCAGCTGATGATCCGGCTGCGCACGTACCGCTTCAAGCAGGGCAGCATCGCCAGTCAGAATGGAAGCGATCAGATCGAGTTCTTCTTTTAGACGGCCCGGCAGAATCGCCAGACCCATGACCTCGATCAGGCCAATATTCTCCCGCTTGATATGATGCATCTCCGGATGTGGATGGAAAATGCCATCGGGATATTGCTCACTCGTCCGATTATTGCGCAGCACCAGATCCATCTCGTACTGCTCGCCCTGGCGGCGTACAATCGGTGTAACCGTATTATGACGCACAGGTACACCATCCGGACCTTCCGATGAAGCCAGAATATCTACCTGTTCATCGCTGTACACTTTCCATTGTTCATAGATATCATTCGCCGCTTCCAGCAGCTGCGAGTCATTATAGGCACGCAGACGCACGACGCTCATCGGCCAGTTCACCAGTTCGAGTGTCAGTCCTTCACGAGCCGGATGCTGATAGACCTGCTCGACAGCTGCCTTTTCGATCGGGAATGTATGACGACCACCCTGGAAATGATCATGGGTCAGAATCGAACCGCCCACGATCGGCAGATCGGCATTGGAGCCGAGGAAGTAATGCGGGAACTCATCCACAAAATCAAGCAGACGGCGGAACGTCTGACTGGTAAGCTGCATCGGTACATGATCATGATGGAACACGATACAATGCTCGTTATAATACACATATGGCGAATACTGCAGGAACCAGGATTCCCCGCTGAGCTGCAGCGGAATAACACGCAGATTCTGACGAGCCGGATGGTTGATCCGTCCGGCATAACCAACATTCTCCCGGCACAGCAGGCATTTCGGATAGGATGGCGGCGGCATCAGCTTGGCCTGTGCGATTTCGGCCGAGCTTTTCTCCGGCTTGGATAGATTGATTGTCATCTCCAGATCGCCGTAGCCTGTCGGCTGCTTCCAGTATACATTTTTGGAGATACGATCCATACGAATATAGTTGGAATTAATCGACAGCTGATAGAACTGGTCTGTCGCTGCTTCAATTCCCTCCCGGTCCAGCGTATCGTAAAAGTCAGCCGTTACTTCCGACGGGCGTGCCATCAGCAGCCCCATAATCTCGGCATCCATCAGATCCCGGTACGTATCGGTATTCTCCTGCAGCTGGCCAATGCTATATGCATAATCGATCAGTGTATCGATCATGATCTGCGGCTCTGCAGCTGCTTGCCCTTCATTTACCATACTCAAGATCGCCACATTGGGATTATATGGCTCATCAAACCGGAACTTGCTTAGCAGCAGATTACGACTATAATCCAGGTCGGCTATTTTGATCATTTGCTTGGCAAACGCGAACTTGATCAGTTCATCGATAGCCAGCAATGCGCTGTTTTGTTCGGTTGTACGCTCGGTCATATTATTCATGGTTACCATATCCCTGTGGATGAGATTCATGCCACTGCCATGCGCTGGCAATGATATCTTCCAGTTGATCGCGTGAAGGCTTCCAGCCGAGCACGCTGCGTGCTTTGTCCGAAGAAGCGACCAGTACGGCAGGGTCGCCGCTGCGGCGTGGTTCATAGTTCGTCGGGATATCGCGTCCGGTTACTTTTTTGGCTGTTTCAATAACCTGTTTTACAGAGAAGCCGAGTCCGTTACCCAGATTGAATACATTACTGCCGCCACCGGCTCCCAGATACTCTACCGCTTTGACATGCGCATCCGCCAGATCGCTGACATGGATATAGTCGCGGATACATGTGCCATCTTCTGTCGGATAATCGTCGCCGAAGACGGAGATATGTTCACGCTGACCCAGTGCTGTCTGCAGTACCAGTGGTACCAGATGAGATTCCGGACGGTGGTCTTCACCGATTTTGCCGCTGGCATGTGCACCTGCTGCATTAAAGTAGCGCAGGGCTACATAGCGAATATCATGTACTTTATCGAACCAGGCCATCATGCGCTCCATAACCAGCTTGGTCTCGCCGTACACATTGGCAGGCTCGGTGCGGTCACTTTCTTCGATCGGCACTTTTTCCGGTTCGCCATAGGTAGCAGCTGTGGAAGAGAAGACGATGTTTTTGACGCCGGCTTTTTGCATTTCTTCCAGCAGACACATTGCGCCGTACACATTGTTATCATAATACTTGGATGGATTCTGCATGCTCTCGCCGACGAGCGAGCTGGCTGCAAAGTGGATTACCGCCGTGATGTTGTTCTCACTGAAAATACGAGCCAGCAGTTCCTTGTCGCGCAGATCGCCTTCGTATAATTTGCCTCCGAGCAGGGCTTCACGATGACCTGTCATCAGATTATCAATTACCACTACCTCTTCGCCGCGTTCCAAAAGGTCCGCTACCGTATGCGATCCAATATATCCTGCGCCACCTGTTACCAAAATAGCCATGTTTTCTTCCTCCTGTCAGTCCTTCCGCCATAAGATCTGTCTGTTCCGAATACATCGTTCTCATAATGTACCGGTCAGTCCGTATGACGGATGGCTGTTATTATAATTAAATTGCTCTATGCGCTCCTAATGCTCTGTTCGCATCTACTGTTTTATTATACCGTCTGAATTTTAACTTTGGATGAATTATGAATGCGACGTTGTTGCTTCGATTACGTTGATGCATCCATTATCTGTATGCTTCTTGTTATTCGTTTATCTGTGCGCTTCCTGTTATCCGTTCCATTCCTCTACGCCGTTACCGACGCCGCAAATGTAAAAGTCCGCTTCCAGTCCGGTACGTTCGCGGTAAGCCTGACCTACCTGCTGTACGAATAGATCGGTATCACCCTCATGCACCAGTGATACCGTACAGCCGCCGAATCCCGCGCCTGTCATACGGGAGCCGAGTGTGCCGGGAATCCGGCGCGCTTCCTCTACCATCACATCCAGCTCTGTGCAGCTTACTTCATACAGATCACGCAGAGATTCATGTGAAGCGTTCATCAGCTGTCCAAACTGCTGAAGATCATCCTGTCTCAGCGCTTCTACCGAAGCCAGCACACGGGCATTCTCTTCTACGACATGACGGGCACGATCACGCACAATGCTGTCCTGTATTTGTTCTTCCAGCAGACCGAACTGCTCGGGTGTCAGCTGGGCAAGGTAATTCAGGTTATCCACATGCGGCTGAAGGGCAGCTAGAGCAGCTTCACATTGGGAACGGCGTTCATTGTACTTGGAATCCACCAGTCCGCGGCGCTTGTTGGTGTTACCAATTACCAGCTTGTACTGACCCGTCCGGAAAGGTACACGTTCATACTCCAGCGTATCGCACATAAGCAGAATCGCATGATCTTTGACCCCGTTGGCAACAGCAAATTGATCCATGATACCGCAGTTAACGCCGACAAATTCATTTTCTGCCTTTTGGGACATAACTGCAATTTCGACAGTGTCAATGTGACCTTGCTCCATACTAATCAATGCATAGCCGGTAACGACCTCGATCGATGCGGAAGAGGATAATCCCGAACCATTCGGGATGTTACCGAAGAACAGCAGATCGTATCCACGGGTCAGCGACTGATTTTGCTGCTTCAGTACTGTGATAACACCCAGCGGATAATCCATCCATTCACCGGTACGTTCCGTACCAATCGTCTCGACTGCAAACTCTCCTGCCAGCTCCGGGAAATTCACTGATGCCAGACGTACCTTGCCATCTTCATTGGCTCTTACAGCCAGCGCCGTACCGAACTCCAGCGCTGCCGGCAGTACATAGCCGCCGTTATAATCTATATGTTCACCGATCAGGTTTACGCGACCGGGAGCATGGAAGACGCGGATATCGCCAGCTGCACCGTATTTATCTGTAAATGCCTGTTTCATCTGTTCCTGATTCATGGGTTGATTCCACCTTATTCATAAATTCAATCTGCTATCAGTTCTCTTTTGTTCTGATCCCAGTATATCCTGAAAGCGTTATGATATGTAATGAACAGATGTGCTATGTATATGGATAAATGTGACTTCACTATTGTATAATTCTATTATAAAACGACATCTATTCACAAGGCATACTCATATTCATTTAGCTTCACCCCTTCTACAGATGTTCTTCTGCCCTATTTCAAGCGAGGAGGTCACTGCATTGATGCCGGAAAAAACCTATCAGGTCGCTCCCAATCCAATCTTCCATGATGAGGGTACATTATATGTACTGTTCACCGGAGAGAGCCAGACCCCACCATCCCACCGATTGGGTCCCAAAATCTACGACTATTATTTGTATCATTACATCGACAATGGACAGGGGCAGTTTATTACCGAAGATCACACATACAAGCTGAGCGCAGGTGATTCCTTTCTGATTCATCCCGGCCAGCTCGTCAGCTATGTATCCGATCGGCAGCAGCCCTGGCATTATCACTGGGTCGCTTTCGCTGGTGAACAGGCGGATGCTCTGGCCGAGCAAACCGGATTTCATGCCGGTTCGCCAGTTGCACGCTCGGAACAGCACGAAGATCCGGGTCCGATCGGTTCGTATCTGCAGTCCATGCTACAGGCCTTTTATACCCAAAAGGAAAGCTCCGATCTGGCTGCTCTGGGTTACCTGCATCTGATTATGGCGGAAGCCAGCGAACGCCTTACCCGTCAGGCGGCGCTGCCTGGAGCCGAATCCATCACCCGGCGAACCGTCAAGCAGATGATCCATTATATGTCCAGCCAGTATGCCCATCCGGTATCGATCGAGGATATGTGCAGCAGTATCGGTTATAACCGCGCCTACATGTCCCGTATTTTCAAAAAAGAAACCGGGATGACGCCTGTTACCTACCTGCTCAAGCTCCGGATCGACAAAGCACGTCAGCTGCTGCGGGAACGACCGGAATTATCCACCCAGCAGATCGCCGCTTCGGTAGGACTGACCGATGCGCTGTATTTCTCCAAGCAATTCCGGCGCTTCTATGGGGTCTCTCCAAGCCAGTACCGTGCCTCGATCCAGCCCCGAATGTGAGGTGGATATGCCTGATCGAATACGATCTGTCTACTCCTTGCAAAACAAATAAAAAGGCCCCCTTAATCAAGGGAGCCTTTTCTGGTATGTGTTATCGTCTATTCAGCCAATAGCAGGGTCGATAATGGCAGGTACAGCCTCCGACAGAATCATGGTAAGGTCACCTGTATAACCCTTATGTTACGAATCTACAGACCCTTTTATACTTGATTGAACAAGTTTGTCTGGTCAAGTCCATATCGGAAGCTATGCTGCTATTATCGTATCCATTTATTCGCTGTGGTCGGACGATGATTTGAGAATGGTGTCAATGCGCTGCAGTTCTTCTGCGGAGAATTCCAGATTGTTCAGCGCGACGATATTTTCTTCAATCTGGGATACACGACTTGCTCCGATCAATGCGGAAGTCAGACGGCCATGACGGAGCACCCAGGCAAGTGACATCTGTGCCAGACTCTGTCCACGAGCTGCAGCCAATTGGTTCAGTGCACGCACTTTGCGGATTGTCTCCGGCTTGATCTGATCCTGCTTGAGGAAGACCGAAGAACCGGCAGCACGGGAATCTTCCGGTACGCCATTCAGATATTTGCTGGTCAGTACACCCTGTTCCAGTGGACAAAAAGCAATACTGCCTGCTCCCACATCATCCAGCGTATCCTGCAGACCGTTCTCGATCCAGCGATCCAGCATGGAATAACGCGGCTGATGAATCGCAAGCGGCGTACCGAGCTCTTTGAGAATACGTGCTGCTTCACGGGTCTGCTCTGCATTATAGCTGGAGATACCGACGTACAATGCTTTACCGGAGCGTACGATATGATCCAGCGCCATCATTGTCTCTTCAAGCGGCGTCTCCGGATCAAAGCGGTGAGAGTAGAAAATATCCACATAGTCCAGGTCCATCCGCTTCAGGCTCTGGTCCAGACTGGCTACCAGATTTTTGCGGGAGCCCCATTCGCCATATGGACCGGGCCACATATAATAACCGGCTTTGGTCGAGACGATCATCTCATCCCGATAAGCAGCCAGATCATGTTTGAGCACCTGACCAAATGTCTCTTCTGCCGATCCTGCCGGTGGTCCATAGTTATTCGCCAGGTCAAAATGAGTAATCCCTAGATCAAAGGAGCGTGTCAGCATCTCTCTGGAATTCTCATAGGAATTGATTCCTCCAAAATTATGCCACAACCCCAGCGAGATCGCAGGCAATTTCAGACCGGTCCGACCGGTACGATTATACTTCATATTCTCATAACGATTTTCCGCAGCTACATATACCAAAGTAATTCCCACCCTTCAGCTGAATAAAATCCATATATCCTCACAAATCATACCGGAAGCGTTATCATTATGCAATCTTCATTCTGCCAACAGTTGCTGCACTTGTTTCATCACCTGTCCCATTGGATCGGTAATGAGCAGATCAGCATGACGATCATGCGCTGTAGTCGAGGCATTCATCAGTACTGTATGTCTGCCTTTGAAGTAAGAGATGAATCCGGCAGCCGGGTACACTGTTAGCGAAGTCCCACCGATAATGAGCAGATCGGCAGAGGATAGTGCTGCTACTGCGCGGTCGATCACGTCCGCATCCAGTGACTCTCCATACAGCACTACATCCGGACGGATAATGCCTCCATCCACCGGACAGCGTGGTACGCCGGACTGCGCCAACACATCTGCCAGCGTATATTCCTGTCCGCAGTCTATGCAGTAATTGCGGTGTACCGAACCATGCAGCTCCAGCACATTGCGGCTACCTGCTTTCTGGTGCAGTCCGTCAATATTTTGCGTAATGATGGCTAGCAGCTTGTCCTGCTGTTCCAGCTCAGCCAGAATCGTGTGCACCGGATTGGGTTGTACATCCGGGTAGAGCATTTTGGACCGGTAGAATTCATAAAACAGCTCTGGCTCCCGGTCAAAAAATCGGCGGCTCAGCATTTCTTCCGGCGAATATCCACGTTGTCCCATTTCCTGATACAGTCCGGCAGCCGATCGAAAGTCCGGAATTCCACTCTCGGTTGATGTTCCTGCTCCGCCAAAAAAGACGATTCGGTCGGATTCCCTGATCCACTGAGCCAGCTGGTTTACTTTATCCATCTATTAATCACTCCTTATTTGCTAATTGTGATCTATATCCATGTAACAGGAGAGAATTCATCTCCCTCTATTGCAGGACCAGCAAGACAGGCTATCTCATTGATAACATCTGCAGCTCCCCGTAATGCTCAATAACAATATCTGCATCCGGCAAATGTCCAGAAATTCCCGCAGTCGGCGAAATACCGATACAGCAATCCAAGCCTGCCTGGCGGCCCATCTGCATATCGGCGTTACTGTCTCCGATCAATACGGTTCGTTCCGGCAGAACTCCCAGACGCTGACAGGCCAGCAGAGCAAGATCCGGTGCAGGCTTGCCTGTCGCTACCTGATCACTGCCGATAATCTCGGTAAAGTAAGTCTCCAGCCCGCTCCAGCGAAGATGCTTGATTGCTTCGGAAGTATAGTCCGAAGT
Organism: Paenibacillus dauci; assembly: GCF_000971985.1. Classification (GTDB taxonomy): domain Bacteria; phylum Bacillota; class Bacilli; order Paenibacillales; family Paenibacillaceae; genus Saccharibacillus; species Saccharibacillus dauci. The sequence goes on from NZ_LAQQ01000001.1 coordinate 1,539,278, forward strand.
CACGACTGCCATCGGCACTTCAGCCTGGCGGCAACTGTCCAGCAGCGGTACCAGATCGGGCAGCGGCTGAACAGGCCTCGATTGTTCCATATGCTCCATCGCCTGACGACTGAAGTCTGTAATATGCTGCACCGCTTCGTCCCAAGGTACACCGGCGCTGTACAGCTGCCAGGACAGAATGGCTACCGTTTCCGGTGCAGAAGCTATGGCTATCGGCCCCCGTGGATCATAACCAACCAAGCGGCCGGAATGATCATAGATCATTCCCATGACCTTTTCACGGCTGCCTGTAAAAGAATCACCACGCGCATGTAAATAATTTTCCATATGACCAAGCAGCAGCTCCGCCCATTTGCCCCACAGCTGCATAAAATCAAGCAGTGTTCCATCCTTGTCCCATAGTATGGCATCACAGTGAATCTGACGCGACTGATACGTGATAATTGCCACTGATTATCTCCTTTCCGTGATTCTATGATCTTCCTTATTAGTTTACCCCCAAAACCACCTATACAAAAAGCAGTGTCTTCCCCCGGATAAAATAACGGAAAAAGACACTGCTTGGATGCATGATGCTTTGGTATTTATTTGCTGATCTGCTGACATTGCACAATTCTCCATGGGCCAGTTCTGCAGCCTAGTATTTATACCTAATAGAGGACTGACTCCGCTTCCTTATCTGGACCATCTCCAGATTGGAATGATCACTTTTTGCCGTCTGCCGGGATGCCTTTCATCCAGCTGATCAAGGCATTGACCGTCTGGGCGCGCTGTTCTTTCTCGCTGATTTGGGCAGGCTGATCGCCTTTCTGCTCACCATAACTGCCGAACTGTCCATGGTTGCCGCCCTGTACACTATAGTAAGCTGTATCCGCTGGCAGCATGGAACGGGAAGCTTCATACTTGTCTTTTTGCAGGACACCGTCATTGGAGCCTGTAATCGACATCACCGGCAGACCGAGCTCCGCCAGATTGCCATTTTGATCCGGATAGGATGCCAGGAAAAAGACGCCGGCAATCCGGTCTGTATGAGCGACTGCATATCGTGAAGCAAACACGCCACCCAGTGAATGCCCTCCGATTACGAACTTCTCATCGGGATGGCTGCTGATTACGGCATCGGCCGCATCCGCTTTGGTAAAAGCAAAATTAAATGGGAATTTCATAATATATACGGAATGACCCGATGCAGCCAGATCTCTGGCAAAAAGACTGTACGCTTCCGGTTTCACCCGTGCTCCAGGATAGAAAATCACACTATTGCCTTTCGGCTTGGCTGCATCAAATGCTATCCAGTTCTCTGTCGTATGTACGGTTACCTTTTGCTGCTGTGCAGTTAATGCCTGCTCTGCTTCTCCTGTCGGCCCATAAGGCGTCAACAGATACCAGGCAGCCAGTCCACCCACAATAAGCAGCACGATCAGAATACCTAGTAGAATCTTGCCAATCTTACCGGCACGTCCGCCGCGGCGGCTGCCTCCATAACTTCCTGCATATTTACGTTTCCGTCTAAACATAAGTTCTCCTTCCACTTCAAGTCCGGTCATTATGGATTGTATCAGATCAGGAACGGGTCATAAACGCCAGCTTGCTTTTTGCTTGTGCCGATATGAACAGATACCCTGATCTATAGTCCGCCGGAGCCTTGCTGATATACAAGAGCAGCCTGTTTCCTTGGCAGGACAACAGGCTGCTCTATGTGTAGTATACCACTTTCCATGAGACGGAATACACTTTCGGTCGTCTTTCCGATCAAAATAGTTATTTAGGAGTAATAATTAGGACCCGGTGACTGCACCGATATGTTTGATGTGTTTTACAGATAAATACAGCTTATCCATCCTGCAACATCTGCACTGTTGTACATCCTCATTTGAAGCAGTTTTCTTTATTTTTTATGCACACGTCTGCAAAAATGATTAAAAAGGGGAATTATCCCTGTTTGGCTTCCCGGTAAGCTTGCATGTACTGCTCGGCTCTTTGACGTACCAGACTGAGGTTGCCTGTTTTGACAGCTTCTGTCGTCAGATCGGACCCAATCCCTACAGCTACTGCTCCGCCTTTGATCCATTCTCCCAGATTATCCAGAGATACTCCGCCTGTTGGCATAAAGTTGGCCTGTGGCATAGGACCTTTGAGCGTTTTGATAATGGATGGTTGATACAGGTTCCCAGGGAACAGTTTGACAATATCTACACCCAGTTCCAATGCATGCTGAACACCTTCCAGTGTCGTTACACCCGGCAGGACAGGGACACGGTACAGATTGCAGATTTTTACGGTTTCCGGATTCAAGGATGGACCTACAACAAATTCGGCACCTGCCATAATGGCTGCACGTGCAGTTTGCGGCTCGAGTACAGTACCTGCTCCGATAATCGCAAAATTGTCGCCATCCGATTTCCAGCTGTACATCCGGCTCAGCTTCTCGATGGCACCCAGTGCTCCCGGTACCGTCAGTGTAACTTCGATCACTTTGATACCTCCGGCGATTGCCTGTTCAGCCATCGCGAATACCTGATCTGCAGAATCTCCGCGTAGTACAGCGACCACACCATTATCCATCATTTTTTGCAGCAGTTGTAGTTTTTTCATGTCGTTACTCCTTCGTTATCGAAATTAGATTAGAAATAAATCCATATACCTGTCAGAACTACTTATGTTCTGCTGATATATGTCTATCAAAAACTTTAAAAGCCAGCATCTCATAACCTGTAATTAGCAACCTCTGCAATCATCCAATTAACGCTCTACATGGACTTTGTTGCTCAGCTTGGCCTGTACCTGCTTGTCTGTCGGTAATGCTTCCCAGTCTCCGACTGCCTGAATTACCATGGAACCATTCAGATTACCCAGCCGTACCGCTTCTTCAATCGTATAGCCGCGCAGCAATCCTGTAATGAAGCCAGCACAGAATCCATCACCTGCCCCGACTGTATCGAGTACACGATCTGCTTTGAAATAAGGAACTTCCAGCGTATTATCCTTTTCGACCACATACGTAAGATCAGGACCACCTTTGACAATGCTGACCGCATGCAGCTGACGCAGACGGGCAAAGATCTCGTTCTGATCTTCTGTCTCGTATAGCAATGCCAGTTCATCCAGCCCGGGCAGGAAATAATCACATTTCTCCGCCAGCGCAAGCAGTACCGGACGAGCTTCTTCCAGTGTCCATAGCTTCAGCCGCAGATTTGGATCAAAACATACGGTTACACCGGCTTCTTTTGCAATATCCATGGCTCGGTTCACTGTAGCAAGTCCGGATGCACTGATTGCTGCCGTAATACCGGTCACATGCAGGATGCGGGTATTACGGATATAATCCTCATCTAGATCTTCCGGTGTCATATGACTGGCCGCTGACAGTTTGCGGTAATAGTAGACGGATGCATGACCCGACGCATTTTCACGCAGCATCAGCCCGGTGGGTTCCCCCTCTGCCAGAATCGAGCGGGATACATCCACGCCTTCTCCCCGGATCGATTTTTGGATCATATGACCCAGCGGATCATCGCCGAGTCGACCGCACCATCCGGCTGAGTGACCGAGTCGTGCAATACCGATCGCCAGATTGCTCTCCGCACCGCCGAATGATTTGCGCAGCTGTGCCGCATATTCCAGTCCGCGGGAGTCTTCCGCAGTCAGCAAACCCATGGATTCCCCGAAAGTGACCACTTCCGGATAACCATTCTGATTATTCATTATCCATCCTCCTGATTCGGCATCATTTCATGCCATGGTATGTAGCTGGTCATATTATCCATTTTCGCAACCGCTTTCTTTGTTGTCAATGATGCAGCTTCATCATATATACACAATTTTAATGACAGAGAACGCTTTCTATTGTGAATTTAATCACAATATTAAAATCTTTTTTGTCTTATTTTTAAATCATCAGAATTTGTGGAGGGAAAATGATGAATATCAGCCATCTCTATCAACCGCCGCGTACATCAGCTCATGCCCACTGCTCCGCAGCAGGCGAGACTTACTTTATAAATTTGCGTTTTCTGTTAATTGTATGCGTGGTGATCGGCAATATGCTGGAACCATTGATTCATCATTCCGATGTGGCACATGGTATTTTCCTATGGATTTTCTCATTCCACATGCCACTGTTTGTACTGGTTACCGGATATTTTGCCCGTTCCAATCTCTATGGACGCACAGGACTCAAAATCCTGCGCACTATCGGGCTGCAGTATATTTTGTTTCAGAGCATCTATTCGCTGCTGGATTTTACGGTATTTCGGGTGCACGGGATTACACATTCGTTTTTTGCCCCCTATCTGCTGCTCTGGTTTCTTGCCGGACATATTTTGTGGCGGCTGATGATGATCATGATGCGTCAGCTCACCTTTGCCCAGCAGCTCACTCTGTCGGTTGTACTTGGGCTGCTCGTAGGTTCATTGCCTGTAGACGGCGTATGGCTGGCATTATCGCGGACGCTAATCTATTTTCCTTTTTTCATTATCGGTTATCACTTTAGATTTGAACGCTTTACAGCCTGGTTCCATAGTTATCGTCAGCTGCTTGCCGCCGGATTGTCGATAATACTGCTTGCCGGATTCGTTCTGGCAGAATGGCAGCTGAATACCGGTTGGTTCTACGGCAACCAGACCTTTATCCAGCTGGGTGTAGATCTATGGCAAGGTCTGGCAGGAAGACTGGGTATGTATGTGCTGCAGTTGATTGCCTCTCTCGCTTTTCTCGCTTTTGTTCCGTGGCGATCCCATTATATTACCGAGCTTGGACGGCGCACATTGTATGTATTTTTGCTGCATGGTCTGCTTGTCCGTACGATGGAAGCTTCCGGTATGTTTGGTCATATCAGCAGTACAACCGGAGTTATGCTAATGATCGTACTGGCAATTCTGATCACGCTGCTGCTTGCCCAGCCTGCTGTCCGGCACTGGACACATTACTGGGTAGAACCGGAGCTGCCGCGTTATGTACGTCTCAAATTCCGTCACGCACAGCGCCGATATTCGTTTTTGCGCTGAAGAATTCGCAGTCGATATCTAAATAAATGGCTAAATATCGTTTCATGGCAAATGGACCGGGTAATTAAAGAGCAACTACATGTAGCTTTACCTAATCTATTTTGACAGGAGTGATATTGTTATGGCACGCAGCAAAAGCACTGGGAAAATGAGCCGCGAAGAAGCCGGGCGCATGGGCGGACAGGCTACTTCCAAAAATCACAGCAAAGAGTTCTATCAGCAAATTGGTAAAAAAGGTGGTCAGGCCACTTCCCAATCCCATGACAAGGAATTCTATCAGGAGATCGGGCGTAAAGGCGGAGAAGCAACTTCAGAGTCCCATGATAAAGATTTCTACAAAGAAATTGGACGTAAGGGCGGCAGCCGTTAATTCTCCCTATAGATGCATTATGCTTTGTCATAATGCAAGATCAAGCAGACTTCTCTGGTCACAATCGGCAGAGACGTCTGCTTTTTGTGATGTTATATAATATAAGCTAGTAAAAAGATAGCAGTTATGATAGACTCTATTAAAAACTTTTGTGTAATTCGTGTAGTATCCTGTCGTATTATGCATCTTCTTTTCAGCTTGTGCCTTTGGCGTTCAAACGCGCTAAAGCAAAAAAGCTACTATATTATATATTTGGGGGGAAACCGACACCATGGCAGTCAACACAAACAAAAAGATGCGTTCCGATATGATCAAGAAAGGCTTTGATCGGGCGCCACATCGCAGTTTGCTGCGTGCAGCAGGGGTAAAAGAGGAAGACTTTGGCAAGCCGTTTATCGCGGTATGTAACTCTTACATCGATATCGTACCGGGACATGTGCATCTGCAGGAATTCGGTAAAATCGTTAAGGAAGCGATCCGTGAAGCTGGCGGCGTTCCATTCGAATTCAATACAATTGGTGTTGATGACGGTATTGCCATGGGTCATATCGGCATGCGTTATTCCTTGCCAAGCCGCGAGATTATCGCAGATTCCCTGGAAACGGTAGTCTCTGCTCACTGGTTCGACGGCATGGTATGTATACCGAACTGTGACAAAATTACACCGGGTATGATGATGGGCGCACTGCGCGTGAATATCCCGACCATGTTTGTCAGCGGCGGACCAATGAAAGCTGGTAAAGACAGCACAGGCCGTTCGATTTCCCTGACTTCTGTCTTTGAAGGCGTAGGTGCTTATCAGGCAGGTAAAATCGATGACAAGAGTCTGCTGGAACTGGAACAGTTCGGCTGCCCAACCTGTGGCTCCTGCTCCGGTATGTTCACAGCCAACTCCATGAACTGTCTGGCCGAAGCATTGGGTATCGCACTACCGGGTAACGGTACGATCCTCGCTGTCTCCGAAGACCGCAAGGAATTCGTCAAAAAATCCGCTAAGCAGCTAATGGAACTGATTAAGCTGGATCTGAAACCGCGTGATATCGTTACACTGGAAGCCATCGACAATGCTTTTGCACTGGATATGGCAATGGGCGGTTCCACCAATACGGTACTGCACACGCTGGCACTGGCACACGAAGCCGAGATCGACTATCCGATCGAACGCATCAACGAAGTAGCCAACCGTGTACCGCATCTGGCAAAACTCGCTCCGGCATCCGACTGGCATATTGAAGATGTCCATCTCGCAGGTGGCGTAAGCGCCGTTCTGAACGAGCTGCTCAAAAAACCGGGTGCACTGCATGAGAACTGTATCACCGTTACCGGCAAGACACTTCGCGAGAATGTCGAAGGCCAGGAGATCCAGAATCATGAAGTTATCCATGCGATCGACAACCCGCATTCGGAACGTGGCGGTCTGGCTGTACTGTTCGGCAACCTCGCTCCAGAAGGTGCTATTATCAAAGTCGGTGCAGTAGATGCTTCTGTAGGCGGCTATCACAAAGGTCCTGCGATCTGCTTTGATTCCCAGGATGATGCACTGTACGGTATCGCCAATGGTCATGTCAAAGAAGGTCATGTTGTCGTTATCCGTTACGAAGGTCCAAAAGGCGGACCTGGAATGCCTGAGATGCTCGCTCCTACTTCCCAGATCGTCGGTATGGGTCTCGGTGCCAAAGTCGGCTTGATCACTGACGGACGCTTCTCCGGCGCTTCCCGTGGTATCAGTATCGGTCACATCTCGCCGGAAGCAGCCGAAGGTGGTCCAATCGCTTTCGTACACGATGGAGATATCATCGAGCTGGATCTGAACGAACGCAAAATCGAACTTCATATCAGCGAAGAAGAAATGGCTGAACGCCGTCGTACCGAATGGAAAGAATTCGAGCCAAAAGTCAAAACCGGTTATCTGGCACGTTATTCCAAGCTTGTGACCAACGCAAGCATGGGCGGTATCATGAAAATCTGATCCAACCTTATTTTCCGGCAAAAATATCTTCTGTCTCTTGCCGGATCATCCCAGGCTTTCTCCCTGATGAAAATCAGGCGGGAAAGCCTTTTGTCTGTAATTGGGATATATCATTCTTTTTGTAACAAATGTAGCCTTTACATCGTATAACTACAGTCCGATATTCTGCTTCATCGCAGCATCATGCTGCGAAGCTTGACCCATGCTGATTTATTTTATAGAGAAAAGGAGATTAATCTACCTTATGTTACCCCTTTACAAAAAGTACTGGCGAACCGCGTTTGATATCGGCATTGTTATTCTAACGGTCTATCTGGTGATGCTGATTTCCAGCCAGCTCTACCGAATCGCTGCCCCGGTATTCCTGTCGGTATTGATCTTTGCAATTATCGAGCCGTTTGCCATGTTCCTGAATCGCAGAGGATTGCCCAAAATGGTCTGCTCCGCGATAGCCGTTCTTGCCTTTGTACTCATTATTCTGGGTGCGCTGTTTGGCGCCGGCTTGATCTTTGTATCGCAAATCAGTCAGGTGGCGGATGAACTGCCACGTTATGCCGTTATTGTACAGCAGCATTTCGCCAGTTTTACCACGATACTGCAGCGGGAAATGAATGCACTGCCTGCCGATCTCACCGAACGGATCAACGAGTATTTTGCTACCTTTACTGCCGGACTGGCTATCTGGGTCAAAGCAACCTTTAATTATGCGATTGGCTGGCTCGGTACGTTCTCCTCTTTTATCGGGAACTTTGCTGTCGGTATTATCCTGGCCTTTTTCCTGAGTGCAGAGATTAATCTGTGGCGAAGAGTCGCCGGGGAGAAAACGCCCAATACGATCAAAAAAGCATATTATTTTCTGAAGCAATATGTATTCCGTGCGATTGGCGGATATATCAAAGCCCAGCTCATCATGGTCATCATTACATTTGTACTTGTATACATAGGATTGCTGATTTTGCGTGTGGATCATTCCTTTGCGCTGGCGCTGCTTAGTGCAGCTTTTGATATTTTGCCGCTGCTTGGGATTCCCGTCGTCTTTATTCCATGGATTATTTACCTGTTTATCGTAGGCCAGACAGGTCTTGCGATCGGATTGACTATCGTATTGATCGTGGTCATGCTGACTCGCCAGCTGCTGGAGCCCAAGATTACCGGCAATTCAATCGGTATCTCTTCTGCCTATCTGATGCTGTCTGCCATGATCATTTCACTATCTATTTTTGGAGTGGCCGGTCTGGTATTATCGCCTGTGCTGATCATCCTGCTCAAGGAACTGTTCCAGCAGGGTTATCTGAAGCGCTGGATTCGTCTGCCGAAAGAAGAGTTCGAACCGATTCGTGAGGATCTTCCCCGATCCTGATTGATTGTAGATACAGACATTATTCGGACATACCTGTACAATAACAAACCCATCGATATCCTGACAGATGATACAAGTCGGAATATCGATGGGTTTTGTTGTTGAGTAGATTTGTTGGAAATATGTTGTTAGTAGGATAGTTCTAATATTCAGAAAAGATGGATGATCGAATAATATTTACAGCGACTTGCCCATGAAGTGAATGGATACTTTCTGGAAATACGTTAAGCTTCTTTTTCCAGTATGGGTAACCCAGTTTCCTTGTTCTCTTGGTCTACAGAATCTCTTACGCGAGTGGACTGGTCTATATTATCCACTGCGGTATCCGCCTGCTTTTTATTTCCTTTACCATCATCTGTGTCTACATCTACCTGATACGGTGCCTGTACCAGTGCTTGCTCTTGCTCTTGCTCTTGCTCTTGCTCTTGCTCTTGCTCTTGCTCTTGCTCTTGCTCTTGCTCTTGCTCTTGCTCTTGCTCTTGCTCTTGCTCTTGCTCTTGCTCTTGCTCTTGCTCTTGCTCTTGCTCTTGCTCTTGCTCAATGGTAAATCGGGAGATTGTTTCTTTCAACTCTACCGATACATTTTCCAGCTGACCGGACAGTGTGACCAGTTGACCACTGACATTCTGCTGTTCATTACTGAGCGAAGCGACTTCTTCGGAGGTAGCCGAAGACTGTTCTGCCACTGCACTCACATTGCTCATCGCTTCATTGATCACCTGCTGTACCTGATTCAGCTCACTGATCGAGGTGGTCGCCGAATTCAGCTTTTCTACAAACTCCACCATCTGACTCTGTACGGTCTCGAAGATCGATGTGGTATCTTTGACCGATTCGGTCTGTTCCCGGAAAAGAGGATAGGCCTGATTGAGCACCTTCACCGTTTCTTCCATTTCATTCTGGATATTGGCAGTAATCTCGCCGACCATCAGAATCGACTGACGGGACTGCTCCGCCAGATTCCGAACCTCGCCGGCTACGACCATGAATCCTTTGCCTGCTGCTCCAGCCCTGGCGGCTTCAATCGTCGCATTAAGGGACAGGATATTCGTCTGCTTGGTAATATTCTGCATCGCGTCCAGTACCTGCTGTACAGAAGACGTACTTTCTTTGAGTGAACCTATGCGTGCTCCCAGAGAACGAATCATATCCTGGGTCACTGTAGTTTTGTGAAGCAGCTGCTCCATATGTTGTACCCCGGTCTCACTGACTTTCTCTACCTGCTGGGCAGAAGCACCCATCTGTTCATTAGCAGCTACCACTTTGCCCATCTGCTGATTCATCGTATCTGTCAGTTCCGTGCCCCGCTCCGCTTCACGTGCCAGGCTACTGGCTCCATTTGCGATTTCTTCGGTAGCTGTAGCAATCTCACTCGCCGAAGTGGCTGTCTGTCTGGAAGCCTGACTAAGAGAAGTCGCAGTATCCAGCACCTGCTGGGCAGAGTGATTAGTCTGCTGTACCAATGCAGTAATATTGCTCATCATCTCATTAAAAGCCAGCGAGAGCTGACCAATCTCATCCGACGAACGATGATCGGTACGCACATGCAGCATTCCCTGTGCCCCTTGATTCATCAACTGCAGCAGCTTGCGCAGCGGTCTGCCAATCATGCGAATAATCAATATGCCGATTACTATCGCGACCAGCCCGTCAATAATGGCCATAATCCAGGTCATCGTCAGAATCCGGTCGGCACTGGCAACCAGTGACTGAACAGGCACGGTTCCTACCAGCTTCCAATCCACGGTGTCGAGTACATTGTAGGCTACCAGTATCGGCGCTGCACCTTCATCATTCTGAAAGCGTCCACTGCCATTTTGGATCTCATTCAGGAATCCATATACAGAAGGCTTGGCAACAGTGTCCGGCTCTGTGGAAGCGATTACGGTATGATCCGGTCCACCAATCAGATCCACATGGCTGCCGTCTCCCAACTTGAGACTGCTGATCTGGTCATTGATCCATTTGCTGTTAATACTCATCACGAAGACAAAGGAACTGGCACTGCTGGATATACGCATCGCCCGTGCATACGTAAAGTTTTTGTTGGCTCCATCCATTTGTACAGTTGGTATCCAGGTCATGACGCTATCGCCTTTGGCCAGGGACTTGTACCATTCTGTACTGCGAACTTCACTGCCTTGTGGTATACCTACGCCTGCACCAATAATATTCATCGTTTCATCAAGAGGTACCATGTAGATAGATTCGATCGAATTCATGGAATTCATCTGATTCTGCAGATTATCGCTTATCGAATTGATTGTCTGGTATTTGTCATAATCATTAAGATCTTTTCTTCCCAGGGTAGCCAGATCCTTTTGCATAGTCGGATCAAAAAATACCTGAATCGAAGAATTAACAAGCTGATTCAGCATTACGTCCAGCTTTTCTCCGGTCTGGATAATGGTCTGTTCATTGCTGATTGCAGCGTTCTCTTTAATTACACTTTTAGCTTGAAAATACGAGAAACTGCCCAGTGAAATCACAAACAGCATAATCGCTACAAAGAAAATCAAAAACAGCTTCATCCCTACCGATTTGGCTGGATGCAGTGCTCGCCAATCAGGAACGAATCTTCCAGCCCCAGCACGTAAGCGGCTTTTCGATTCCTTGCTTCTTTTCCGGCGTACTGGCTTCCTACCGGACTGGTTCTCTGAATCGGCAAAGGAAACCTTATCTTCCGGCTGTACGACTGCTCCTTGCTGAGCAGTTTGTAGTATGTCCAGCTGTTCTGTGCCGCTCGTTCTCCTTGATTTATTGCGTCCGGAGGTGGAATTCACTATTCCGGAGGCTGCTTTAGCCCATTTATGTATTGCTTTTGGATCCGCTTTTGAAGTTGATGAATCGGTTATGTTTGTTTGCTGCAGCGATTCCTTTTGTTTCCTGCTTTTTTTTAATAATTTTTTATCCAGTCTGGCTGGCTGCTGACCCGACTTGCTCCGTTTGCGTCCCAATCCCATGACCCTTCACCTACCACATTAGAATTCATTTTAATTAAGATGTTATTCTAAGTTAGTTATACAGTTAAAATGTACTATCATAAACTGCCAAACAGGTACGATGGATATACGTATGCTTTCATTATCGGTACAGCATCAGGATAAATTAACCTTTTTCGCACAAAAATAAGGTCTTTTATACTATAAAGTATAAAAGACCTTATTTATTTAGCTATATCTAATGTTTAAAAAATCATGATACCCTTTAACGATATTATACCGCTGCTGACATTTTGACTTTTTTGACATTCTTTTTGCGCATCATATCAAAGTAGCGAACCGGCTGATCCACTTTCATTTTGATCTTTTGCAGTGGATGACGGGCAGCATCCAGTTCATTGCCTTCTTCATCCCAGATCTGGCCTACAGTCTGCTTGAAGAATGTATTGCCTGGACCGAAAAATTCAATCTCTTGACCCGGCTTGAAATTATTACGCTGCTGAATCGTAGCGATGCCTGTAGCTTCATCATAATCCAGTACCAATCCGGCAAAATCATAGGGTACAGCTTTGTCTTCCGGCTCATAGATATGATCTTCGTTATCCGGCGTATCATAAAAGAATCCGGTATTCAGTGGACGGTTGGCGGCTTTGTTGATATCCTCCAGCCATTCGGGTTTCAGTACATAGTTCTCCGGATCAGCCATGTAGGAATCGATTGCCTGACGATACGCATTCACCACGGTTGCCACATAGTGGATCGATTTCATACGACCTTCGATTTTGAAGCTGTCGATGCCGACTTCGATCAGGTCGGGGATCGCTTCCAGCATACAGAGATCCTTGGAGCCCATCGAGAATGGATTATCATTCTCTTCATACAGCGGCTTCTGATTGACACCCAGACGGAACTGCTCCAGTACACGATTGTCTGCTGCTTCTTCTTCGGATACCCATTCGGTCTGTGGACGGGCATCTTCGAACAGATCGTATTTCCAGCGACAGGACTGACAGCAGCCACCACGGTTGGAATCACGGTCGGTAAAGTGGTTGGACAATACGCAGCGTCCCGAGAAAGAAGAACACATTGCTCCATGAATAAATGCTTCGATCTCTACATCCACATGCTTTTTGATCTCGGCAATCTCTTCCAGACTGGTCTCGCGTCCCAGTACAACACGCGGCAATCCTTCTTCTTTCCAGAATTTCACGGCCTGCCAGTTGATCGTCGACTGCTGGGTGCTCAGATGAACTTCCAGCTTCGGCGCACAGCGCAGAGCAATCTCGATAATGGTTGGATCAGCTACGATGATCGCCGAGATTCCGGCATTCTCCAGATTGCGCAGGTATTCTTCGATACCATCAATATCTTCATCATGGGCATAGATATTCGTAGCGACGAATACTTTGGCTCCATATTTATTGGCAAATTCAACGCCTTCCCGCATCTCTTCAAAGCTGAAGTTATCCGCGTTGGACCGAAGGCCGTATTTTTGTCCGCCAATATATACAGCGTCTGCACCATAGTGGATCGCAAACTTGAGTTTTTCCAGGTTACCTGCAGGTGCAAGTAGCTCCGGCTTGGCAAGACGATGACGTTTTCCGAAATATTTTGGTTTATCCATGGTATTCATGGAGATCTCCCCCTTGATCTTGTTGCTTATCAATACACCTGTTCCTTATAAAAGAAGCCGAATCCCAACTCCCGCTCGGGGTCCTGCAGACGACGTACTTCATCCAGCCATTCTTCGTCAAACTCGTAACGATCCGGATCGGCTGCGTAAGCATCAATCGCCTGACGATAGGCACGAACCACAGCTTCGTTATATGCTGTCGATTTTAGTATACCTTCAATTTTGAAGCTTTGTACGCCTGCTTCCATGAGCAGATGCAGATCTTCCAGAATACAGATATCTTCAGAACTCATAATATGGGTTCCATTGCTGTCTTCATAGATCGGGAATTTCTCGTCCCGGCGCTCTGCCTCGATCAGGAATAATCCTCGCTGCAATCCCAGATCGCCGCTGACCGGTCTACCCTGATGCTCCATATAGCTCTGTACCAACTGACGTTTGGAATGATAAATATTGGTCATTCCATGCACCTGTACCTGGGCTTCTACCTGCATTTTATCCATCATGCCTGTGATTTCATCCATATTCAGCTCACGTGCCAGTACCGCTCGGGTTGCCCCTTTACGGCCCCAGTAATTGGCTGTGGATGAGTTGGTCGACGTCATCTCTGCATTCCAGTGAAGCGCCATCTCCGGTGCAACTTCGCGTACTACTGCCAGCACCGATGGATCACCAAACTCGACTCCATCGACTCCTGCATCGCGCAGTGCGGCAATATAAGCCGGCAGTTCATCCAGTACATCATTCGTCATCAAATTATTGACAGCTACATAGATGCGCTTGCCCTGTGCATGTACATAGGCTGCTGCTTCGGCAACATCTTCTCGTGTAAATTCCCCCGGCATACGCATGCCATAACGCTCCTCACCGACCAGAAATGCGTCGGCTCCTGCTTCTGCCAGACGGCGCAATTCCTCCATCGAGGAGACTGTCACCAACAGTTCAGGTTTGTTACTCATGTAAAGCCCACCTCCCAGCCTGTGCGGCTGTATATTAATCCTATCTGCGTTTCCCTGTCTTGCTACATTGTTCATTGTACCAGTAATTCTACGGTTCTGACTGCAGGGTAGTGAATATATATTGTCTAATTTATAGTAAAGGACGGACAGACAGGGATATATCCCGGACCTGCCGGACTATATCCCTGTGTATGTGTATTCTCTGGATCTACTGTCTATCCACCGTTAGTCGAGCTGGTTGCTTTGCTGATCTCGATATTTTTCAGATGCTCCTGGTAGGTCTTCGCAAACAGATGACTGCCTGTACCATCTTTTTTGGTAACATAGTACAGGTATTCGGAAGTCTTCGGCTCCAAAGCTGCCCGGATCGCTTCAATCCCCGGATTGGCAATCGGCCCCGGCGGAAGCCCTTCATTCCGGTACGTGTTGTACGGACTGTCGATTTCAAGATCCGAGTATAACAGACGCGCTTTTTGCTTGCCCAGTGCATACTGGACAGTCGCGTCAATCTGCAATCTCATATTCTTTTTGAGACGGTTATCGATAACCCCTGCGACTTCAGCGCGCTCCTCCGGTACAACCACTTCACGTTCGACCAGAGATGCTTCAGTCAGCAGTTCATGAAGGGTCATTTTGCGTACTTTGAGCTTGGCATCCAGTTCCTTTATGCTGTTCAGATTGGTACGTGTACCTGCCAGCATATTGGCAATAACATCTTCTTCGGTGCTTTCAATCGGAAGATTATAAGTGGCAGGGAACAGATAGCCTTCCAGCGGATGAAGAATTCCTTTGCCGGTTGGTACATTCCATTCACGTGCCTGCTTAAACTGGGAAGGGTCATCGACCAGTGCCATGAATTTGGCACGATCCACAAATCCTTCGCCGCTCAGCTTATCGGCAATCTGCGTGACCGTATATCCTTCCGGAATCGTAAATTTCATCGTTTTGGGCACGATGACCTCTGCATTGTTCAGCTTGGTAATAATCTGCTCGTATGTCATTCCTGGTATGAATTCATAATCGCCTGCCTTGAACTGACTGCCTTGACTGTTCATTTTCAGATACAGCCTGAATGCTGTTGCATTCCGGATCAGGCCTTTCTCTTCCAGCTGGTTGGCCAGTGTTGCACTGGAGGTTCCCTGTTCCAGTGTATAAGCGACCGGTTGTTCCGATGCGGCAGTTGGCTGCATCGCCCTCCAGCCGTATACTACGATTCCCACAATAATAACGATAATGATCAAAAACAGACAACCCAATTTTCCAGCTCGCCTACGCAATAGATATAACATCTCCTTTGACAGCCAAAAAGAGCGGAAAGATTCCGCTCTTTTCAGGTAAGTACATGAGTTGAGCACTTGATAGGACTGCGTGCTGTAACCAGCCGTGATTAATCTTCAAACGGTAATGTCAGTTCGTCATACAGCTCGGCTACATCTTCCCATTCATCGTCATCATCGATTGTTACCAGCTCCGGACGACCTTCGGTGGAGTCGATAATTTTGAGAATCTCTACTTCATCCTCCGGCAGACCTGTGTCTTTTTGCAGTACAGCATAAGCACCGGTCTCCGTCTCAAACTCACTGATCAGACGATAAACTGTTGTCTGGTCCTGCTCATCTGTCAATTCGATCAGCACACCATAGGCTTCCAGCAGTCTTGTTGTTAACTTGACGCTACTCGCAGAAAGATCACTCATCGGTTTATTCACCATCCAATTCAGCAACTAATGTATTGAAAGTTTCTTCAACAATCTGCCATTCCGCTTCATCTTCAATGATGTAGAGCTTCAGATCGTCTTCTTCCTCTTCATATCGGAACGCATATACTTCATCGGTATCGTCCTCTGTGGCTTCCATAGGCACGACCATCATATATTTGGCGTCCGAACCGTCGACTTCGAATTTCATGATGACTTCAAATTCCTCTTCATTACCCTCATCATCAGGAATGTAAATAATTTCTGGTTCGTCCTCAAGCAAATTTTGATCCTTCGCCATATTAACCACCCTCACCTTTTACTTTTAGAATCCAAGTAATTTTGTAGTATCAAGCTTGCGGCCATTTTATCAACGACCTGCTTGCGCTTCTTGCGACTTACATCAGCCTCAATCAATGTGCGCTCGGCTGACATCGTTGTAAGCCTCTCATCCCATAGGTGAACAGGCAGCTGCACAGATTCCCGAAGATGTTCTGCAAAATCGATACATATTTGACCACGGGGACCGACAGAACCGTTCATATTCTTGGGCAGTCCAACCACAATCTCACTGATCTCATATTCCTGTATGAGTTCAGCGATACGCTCGTCAACCTGGGGATTGCGCTGACGATCAATGACTTCGACTCCCTGAGCGGTCCAACCGAATGCGTCGCTGACAGCGACACCGATCCGGCGGTCTCCATAATCCAGTCCTAATATTTTCATTGCGTACGCTCCGTCTCTACCGATGACTGGCCAGGTAGGAACGGACCAGTTCTTCTATTAATTCATCCCGCTCTTTTTTGCCGATCAGGCTGCGTGCATTATTATGACGGGGAATATAAGCGGGGTCCCCCGAAATAAGATAGCCGACAATCTGATTAATCGGATTGTACTCTTTCTCAACCAGTGCATCGTACACGGTGAGTAGGATTTCCTGTGAGGAGCTCTCGTGCTCATCGCCCTTCACGCTAAACTTGACTGTTTTGTCCATGGAGTCCACTCGCTGACACCTCGCTTTTCGGAAAAAGTGTTTGCTCACACGCTTCCTCAAAATGGAATCCCCTGATGATCATGTTGATTCTTCCTCATCATAACACATCAAGGGATATACAAGAAATATTTACGCTAAAACAAATCAAAAAGTTACATTTTTTTGGAAAGTTTGTGCAGAGAAATGCGGCTAGGTGCAACAAGCGCTGCGGAAAGGGATAGGGCACGTCCTCCGGCGGAGCACAGGAATCTTTGGAGCAGGTGGAAATGAAGATTCCTGTGCTCCAATGTCGTCTTTTGCCCTATTCCCTTGCCTCCGCTCTGCGTTTATTGCATCAGCCGGTGGTACAACAGATTTTTAAATTGAATTGTGGGTAAAGCATACAACATGATAGATCGTTCAGATATTCAAATGTTTTAGGCATTTACAAGATCATTTGTACACCTGTTCCCATAATCACTGGTGACAGATTGGATATCTGTACTTTGGGATGATTATATGGCAGATTGCAGAACTTATAAATTAGATCGATGCAACGTGCTTCTTGGCTGCTTCGATAGCTTCGTTCAGCTTGGAAGCATCTTTACCACCGGCTTGAGCCATATCCGGACGGCCGCCACCGCCACCACCGCAGATAGCTGCGACTTCTTTGACCAGTTTGCCGGCATGCAGTCCGCGCTCGATACCGGATTTTGGTACAACAACGACAAAGTTTACTTTATCATCGATCGCTGCGCCTAGTACGAGTACAGCTTCCGGCAATTTGCCTTTGAGCTCGTCTGCCAGACCACGCAGTGCATCCATACTGGATACGCTGACTGCTGTTGCCAGCAATTGTGTCTCGCCGATCATTTCGACTTTGTCGGTCAGCTGTCCGGCTTCGATCAGGCTCAGCTTGCTTTGCAGAGATTCGTTCTCACGGCCCAGCTCGCGCAGCTGCTGGTTCAGTGCTTCTACACGTTTTGGTACATCATGCACATTGGATTTCAGCTGTACAGCAGCCTGTTTGAGCAGATCCAGCTGGCTGTCCAGGAACATATACGCCAGACGTCCGGTTACCGCTTCGATCCGGCGTACACCAGAACCGATACCGCTCTCGGATACGATTTTGAACAGACCGATCTGGGAGGTATTCAGTACATGACAACCTCCGCATAACTCAATGCTGTAATCGCCGATTTTCACGACACGAACGATATCGCCATATTTCTCGCCGAACAAGGCCATAGCGCCCAGTTCCTTGGCTTCATCGATACCCATATAGTTGATTTCTACGTCCAGAGCTTTCCAGATTTCCTGGTTGACACGACGCTCTACATCAGCCAGTTCTTCCGGGGTGATGCTGCTGAAGTGGGAGAAGTCAAAGCGCAGACGCTCGGCTTCTACCAGGGAACCTGCCTGGTTGGCATGGTTGCCCAGTACTTCTTTGAGCGCTTTGTGCATCAGGTGAGTCGCTGTATGGTTTTTGATAATGTCATTGCGATTTGGTGCATCGACCTGAGCGGTAACCACGTCACCAACTGCCAGTTCGCCGGAGCTTACCGTTACGATATGAACCGATTGTCCACGTGGTGCCTTGAACAGGGTTTCTACCGAAGCTTCTACCTTGTCACTGCTCAGCAGACCAAGATCGCTGACCTGACCGCCGCTCTCTGCATAGAAAGGAGTCACATCGAGAATAACCTGGACCGATTCACCTGGGCCTGCTTTTTCTACAAAAGCATCATCTTTGATAATGGCTGCTACTGTAGATTGTACCGTCAGCTGCTCATAGCCGATAAACTCGCTCTTGCCTTCAAAGTCGGACAATACGCCGCCCTGTACTTTCATGCTGCCACTATCCTGACGTGCTGCACGTGCACGGGTACGCTGCTCTTGCATGGATGCATCGAATCCTTCGCGATCGACGGTCAGACCATTTTCCAGTGCATAGTCTTCTGTCAGATCGAACGGGAAGCCGTAGGTATCGTACAGTTTGAATGCTTCTGCACCGCTAATTACATTTTGTCCCTGCTGTTTGGCCTGCTCTGCCAGTTCAGCCAGAATGTTCAGACCATCGGACAGTGTTTCGTGGAAACGTTCTTCCTCGGTACGAATAATTTTCTCGATATATTCACGCTGCTCGACAACAGTCGGATAGTATACACCCATCACATCGCCAACGGTTTTGACGAGACTGAACAGGAATGGCTTGTCCAGACCGATTACTTTACCATAACGAACCGCACGACGCAGCAGACGACGGATTACATAACCGCGTCCTTCATTGGAAGGCAGTACGCCATCACCGACAGCAAAAGTTACCGTACGCACATGGTCAGCAATAACTTTGAGTGCTACATCGGTCTCTTCATTTTGCTTGTAGGTTACGCCAGCGATTTGAGCGGTTTCCTGAATCATCGGTTGGAACAGATCGGTGTCAAAGTTGGAATCTACATCCTGGATAATGGAAGCGAAGCGTTCCAGACCTGCACCTGTATCGATATTTTTGTTAGGCAGCGGTGTGTAGCTACCATCTTTGTTATGGTTAAACTGGGAGAATACGAGGTTCCATACTTCCAGGAAACGCTCATTCTCGCCACCCGGATACATTTCCGGATCACTTGGGTCCAGCTTGCCGTAGGCGTCGCCGCGATCATAGAAAATCTCGGTACAAGGACCACAAGGGCCTTCGCCAATATCCCAGAAGTTGTCTTCCAGCTTGATGATGCGCTCTGCAGGCAGACCGATTTTCTCGTTCCACAGTTTGAATGCTTCTTCGTCTTCCGGGTACACCGTAACCGACAGACGCTCTGGATCGAAGCCGATCCACTCTTTGCCGGTCAAGAATTCCCATGCCCAGGTAATCGCTTCCTCTTTGAAATAATCGCCGATGGAGAAGTTACCCAGCATCTCGAAGAACGTATGGTGACGACGGGTTTTACCCACGTTTTCAATATCATTGGTACGAATACATTTTTGCGAGTTCGTAATACGCGGATTTTCCGGTTTGACGCGACCGTCAAAATACGCTTTCAGTGGAGCCATACCGGCATTGATCCACAGCAGGGATGGATCATTATTTGGCACGAGTGGTGCACTCGGCTCGACGTTATGTCCTTTGCTTTCAAAAAAAGCGAGCCATTTGGAACGAATTTCACTTGCTTTCATAAGTATGAGCCTCCTTGGGGGTATGGACAGCATTTCGCAAAATGCTATGTAACAGCCTTAAAATCTAAAAAACGCCCCTGTCAAAGATCAGGGACGGTATTCTTGTATTCCGTACAGCGGTGTATCCCTGCAACCCTTTTTTATTATGCAAAGGCTGGTGAACAACAGGCATTAACCCACTGTATATCCAAATTACACAAATTTATTGGCATGATCCGGGATTTCACGGCTTTTCAACAACCTATATCAGTATATCCAGCGTGCGAAAGTCTGTCAATCGTACAGCGCACACCATCCTCGATCGATCCGCTATCCCTGTTATTCGGAAAGCTCTGGTGCAAAAAGGCCTCCGGCCGATCTACTGTACATCACTATCGAGGTACACGATCTGCCGGGGCCTGTGTCATTAGCCTGCTGCTATATAAAGGGTATGTATCCTGCTAAGATTGCATAGCTGCGGCCATGACCACTATCTGTCATCATGTGTAAATGTTCACGAGGACATCTGCGCGTGAGCAGATGCAGCTACCGGCTTCTCAATGAACAGATCGTCCAGCGAACTGAGCGTGCCATCCTCTTCCACCTGATACACTGACATTTTGCCGCCGTTCACCGTCAGCTCAATAAAGCAGCCCCAGCAATAGAACTGGTGGGAACCGATCTTGCCGATATCTTTGGAACTACAGTTTGGACATTTCACTCCGCGCTCACCCTATCCGTCTAAAAGTTTGGGCAGTTGACCCATCCTTCTGGCGCATGTCCTGATTCTCCCACACCGCAAAATACCAGGTATCCTGTGTCTGCTTCAATCAGAATTCACCGTCCATACAGCATCAACTGCAAATCAAAGGCACTCCTCCAGGCGTTCATTGCTGGCCTCCGGCGCCAATATGGCGCTTTCACCAAAAGCAATCTGGCTGCTGACAGGGAGCCATTTTCTGCCGCCAATTAAATCCGAGATAAAACCGTCACTAATTTCAATCCCGGTAATGCTTTTACCCAGTTCCGGATTAAAGTAAACATCCGAGACATAGCCCAGTCTGGCTCCTTCGTTGGTCAGAACGGGCATGTCCTTGATCTTGTTGTCTCCAAGAAGAAATGTATGCTTGATATCGTCAGCCGCCACCTGGCGCACCGACTGTTGATTACGAATCATAATAGCGTCCTCTCCATGGGATACAATATCCTCCCAGAGAACGGTCCGAACCTGTAAAGAAAACAACCCTTTGCCTTCCAGCTCAAAGCCCTGGACAGACCAGTCTTCCCCTAAGATGAAATCATGAATCTTCCCAAGCTGTTTGCCATCCTCAATATCAAATACGGCAAGCCCGATCATTCCTTGCATCTTCAACACTGGCAGGACCTCCTTATCGCACAAATTGCACAGGTGGGGAATATGCATTCCTTCCTGCCCGGCTGTTGGCGTCGTCTGACCTCTTCCCTCCCTTAGTCACCACACAGGGGAGCCCTGATCATTATTTACGTACGCGTTTTAAGATGGTTGCAATTTTCTGAGCGGTGCGTTCTATTTCTTCCCTAGTATTACCCATTCCAAAGCTGAAGCGAATCGCTGAATGCAGTACATTTTCAGGAAGCTTCATCGCCTCCAGCACATGGGAAATCTCCAGGGAACCGGAAGTGCAGGCTGACCCGCTCGCCGCTGCGATCGATTCCATATCCAGATTCATCAGCATCGTCTCGCTGGTCACGCCCGGAAAGCTCATATTCAGAATATGCGGCAGAGAATGAGACAGTGGTGTATTGATCACAAAAGCATCTGCACCGGCTTCCTGCTCCAGCGTCTCAATCATGAGTCTGCGTAGTCCATCCAGCTGCGCCTGACGAGCTTCCAGCTGGTCGGTTGCCAGTTCGACCGCTTTGCCAAATCCGGCAATCCCCGCGAGGTTTTCGGTACCGGCACGACGTTTGCGCTCCTGTAATCCGCCATGCAGCAGTGGCTCCAGCTTGGTTCCCTGACGTACATAGAGTGCACCAATTCCCTGTGGGCCATTGATTTTGTGGGAGGAAAAGCTGATCAGATCAACCGGCAGTTCGCTGCAGTGGATAGGTACCGCACCAAGTGCCTGCACCGCATCGGTATGAAATACGATTCCGTGATCACGTGCAATTGTCCCGATCTCGGTAATTGGCTGCAGCGTGCCGACTTCATTATTCCCGAACATAATACTGATCAGAATCGTATCCGGACGAATCGCTGCCTGCACATCATCTGAATTCACACGACCAGTGGAATCAACCGGTAGATAAGTCACTTCATAACCCCGACTCTCCAGTGCTTTGCAGGCATGCAGTACGGCATGATGCTCAATCTGTGAAGTAATAATATGACGTCCCTGCTCCTGAAGTGCTTCGGCAGTTCCGAACAGCGCCATATTGTCGCTCTCTGTTCCTCCAGCAGTAAATACAAGTTCATTGGGATGACAGACCAGACGAGCTGCAATACTGTCACGCGCATTGCTGACAATACGCTTGGCAGCACGACCAAAAGAGTGCACACTGGATGCATTGCCATGCGTACCGGTCATTACTTCCACCATGGTCTGTGCGACCTCTGGATGAACCGGAGTTGAAGCTGCATGATCAAGGTAAATGGATTTCATTATATAGTCACCTGAACTTTCATAGGAAATGGTAGATAGGCATAGATATTTCAATCGATATTCATATAACCAATAGTGGGGAGTCTGCGGCAGAACGACAAAAACGGAAGGGCTGGCTTCAATAGCCAATTTACCCTTCCGTTATCGGTTATGCTACAGCTGTCGAATGTCCGAAGCAGCTTCTCGATCAGCGCTCCGGTGCATCCGGCAGGGTATATCGTTACCGGTCAGGATATGACTGGCTTTAGATGTAGAACATATAATTGTCTTCTTGTCCCTGTTCACGGTAGCTGATCAGATCCTGCAGGGTAGTGGAATCGATAACGCCTGCAATGGCATCGCGAATCTGCATCCACAGGTGACGCTTGGCCGCTACATCCTCATCGGTAAAGTCAACGACAGAAACAGGACCCTCCAGTACGCGGATAACTTCACCGGCTGTAATCTGCTCCGGTTCGCGGGATAGAATATATCCGCCGTAGGCACCGCGGATACTTTTGACCAGGCCGGCATTACGCAGTGGTGCAATCAATTGCTCCAGATAATGTTCGGACAGCTGATTTTTCTCAGCGATACTTTTGAGGGAAGTTGGACCTTCGCCAAAACGGCCGGCCAGCTCCATCATAATTGTCAGACCATAACGTCCTTTGGTTGAAATTTTCATAAGAACACCTCATCTTTGATTTGACCAAAATCACGAAAGATTATTGCTTTATTTAGTAAGAGGAATTATAATTAGCAGTTGCATATCCGTTACGCACTTTCAATAATTCAGTGTATTCCGATCTTTATTCTTACCTATCGTAACATAGATATGCAGGGTATGGGAAATTATTCATTATTCGAGTTTTAACGACATATAGAGCTGTCTTATAGACAGCCAAATTCTTTTATCAGGGAAGTGAACAGCCATGACCAAAGCAATATCAGATACACGTGTCGTCGTCGGTATGTCCGGCGGCGTCGACTCTTCCGTCACTGCACTGCTGCTCAAGGAGCAGGGCTATGACGTAATCGGTATTTTCATGAAAAACTGGGATGATACCGACGAATTCGGGAATTGTACCGCTGAGGATGATGCGGAAGATGTACGCCGCGTCTGCGAGCAGATCGGCATTCCTTATTACACCGTCAACTTTGAAAAGGAATACTTTGATAAAGTATTCTCGTATTTCCTGGATGAGTACAAGCGTGGACGTACACCGAATCCGGACGTTATGTGCAACCGTGAAATCAAGTTCGGGGAATTCCTGAACAAGGCGCTTGATCTGGGCGCCGATTATGTAGCGACAGGCCACTATGCTCGTGTCATCGAAGAAGACGGACAATACAAACTGCTGCGCGGCGTAGATAACAACAAAGACCAAACCTATTTCCTCAATGCGCTCAGCCAGCAGCAGCTCTCCAAAGCGATGTTCCCAATCGGCCATCTGCCGAAGCCGGAAGTGCGCCGCATTGCTGCCGAAGCCAATCTGTACACTGCCAAGAAAAAAGACAGTACCGGTGTCTGCTTTATCGGAGAACGCAATTTCCGTGAATTCCTGAGCAACTATCTGCCTGCCAAATCCGGCGAAATGGTCGATATCGCGACTGGTGAAGTCAAAGGCAGACATGACGGTCTGATGTACTACACACTCGGACAGCGCCAGGGGCTGGGAATCGGTGGTTCCGGCAATGGTAATCCATGGTTCGTAGCCGACAAGGATCTGGAAAAAAACATCCTGTACGTCGTACAAGGTGACGCTCATCCAAGTCTCTACTCTACTGGTCTGATCGCTTCCGGCGTGAACTGGATCGACGGCTCTACTCCGGCAGCCGGTACTACGGTTACATGTGCGGCCAAATTCCGCTATCGCCAACCGGATCAGGGTGTAACTCTGACCTGGCAGGAAGACGGAACGGTGCATGTACAATTCGATGTACAGCAAAAAGCAATTACACCGGGACAGGCTGTTGTCTTTTATGATGGCGATCTGTGTCTGGGTGGCGGTACCATTGATGTTGTGGAAAAAGTACCTTATGAGGCGCTCGTATAATCAAATCCAATTTTTTCCTGTTTTATCGTTTGGCATGAAGATAGATCGTGTAAAACAAATACAGGGAGAGTAACGTTAATTGTTGGTTGGACAGGATGTACTTCTAGGATACACCTTGTATTGAAAACAGCGCTCCCTGCTGATACCACGCTCTGATTTTGGAGATTGGTGTACAGCTCAGGGAGCGTTTTTTATTTATTGACGTAGTTACTTCTAAATTCACTGTTACGTTTTTGCCGTGATAGGCATAAACCTTTTCGAGATAATTATTATGTATATGGATCGGATTACTTTTCTTCTACTCTCTCCTTTCGTTAAACATTCGTTTATCATTCGTTGTTCCAGCTCCAGCATCCTATCTACAGGAGGTTTCCCATTATGCCCAATGCGACAATCTGCGCGATGCAAGGAAGGGAAATATTTGATTCTCGCGGTAACCCTACTCTGGAAGTGGATGTACTGCTCGGTGACGGTACCTGGGGACGGGCAGCGGTTCCTTCCGGTGTATCCACAGGTGAACATGAAGCGGTAGAACTGCGAGACGGAGGCAAACGGCTCGGAGGCAAAGGCGTGCTGCAGGCAGTACATCATGTAAATGAGACGATTGCCGAAGCGCTCAAAGGCCACTCGCCTTTTGATCAGGCCGCTGTGGATCAGGTTATGATCGATCTGGACGGAACGCCAAATAAATCAAGGCTTGGTGCCAATACGATTCTCGGAGTATCGATGGCGGTATGCCGCGCTGCTGCGCAATCCCAGCGTATGCCACTCTACCGATATCTGGGCGGTGTAGATAGCGAATTGCCGCTTCCTTTTTTTAATATTATTAATGGTGGCAAGCATGCCAAGACCGGCATTGCGATTCAGGAATTTATGATTACACCGGTAGGAGCAGTACATTTTCGGGAAGCGATGGAACGAGTCGTCGAGACCTATCATATGCTTGGTTCGCTGCTGGCGGATCGGGGACTTGCCACTTCCGTAGGCGACGAAGGAGGATTCGCTCCCCAGCTGGATTCCAGCGAAGAAGCGGTTCAATTGATGATCGAAGCGATTCAGCAGGCCGGTTATGAACCGGGCAAAGATATTGCGATTGCACTCGATCCTGCGGCAAGTGAATTTTACCGGGATGGTCTGTATCATTTTGAAGGAAATCAGTGGACCGGTAGCCAGATGAGTGATTATTATGAGCAATTGATTAACAAATATCCGGTAATCTCTATTGAAGACGGCATGTCGGAAAAGGATGAAACCGGCTGGCAGGCAATGACTCAGCGGCTCGGACAGCGTGTACAGCTGGTGGGCGATGATATCTTTGTTACCAATCCGGCGATTTTCCGTGAAGGCATTCGTAAGCGGATCGGTAATTCGATTCTGATCAAGCCCAATCAGATCGGGACTGTATCGCAGTCTATGGAAGCGATCAAGCTGGCGCGTCAGGCTGGATATACGACGATGATCTCTCATCGCTCGGGGGATACGGAAGATACATTTATCGCCGACTTTGCTACCGGCATGAGTGCAGGCCAGATCAAGACCGGAGCTGTCGCCCGTACCGAAGGCGTAGCCAAGTACAATCAGTTCCTGCGGATCGAGGAAGAGCTGAGCAAATATGCACGTCTAGCTTCCTTTGTCTATCCGGGACAATAAGCAGTAGTCCTTTTCAAAATTCCGATCATTATAAAAAAGCTTCCTCTCCATATATGGACAAGGAAGCTTTTGGTATGCAGTTTGGCAAGTCCTATCTTAAAAATAAAGATGACCAAGCAGGATGCCCAGACCTGCCAGCAAAATGCCGCATATGTAGGATAGTCCCAGATAGCTAAACAGGGTCGTATGTTTCTGTTTGAGATGCAGTTCAATATTTTCCAATTTGAAAGTGGAAAAGGTCGTATAACTGCCCATAAATCCGGTACCGATCAGTAGCTGAATATGATTGTCCGCTCCCGATCCTACCAGCAATCCCAACAGTAAGGAACCCGAGCTGTTAATCAGAAAAGTCGCCAGCGGGAAGTCCATCGGCCACTTCCGCTTGATCCAGTTCGATAATAACAGACGGGACAATACGCCAAATACAGCGCCCGCAGCAACCAGCAGAATATTAATGAACATGTGGTGCCTCCTTCCGGGCCATCCAGCGATCACTCAGGTAAAAGCCAAGCCGGGAAGCCAGCAGACCACCGATCAGACTGATCACAATATACAGCGCAGCGAACCCATACCACTGCTTCTCGATCATCTGGATACTCTCTACACTGAATGTAGAGAACGTCGTGAACGAACCGACAAACCCGGTCCCCATGGCTGTAATAAGCATGGGTGAGAACTTTGGCAGCCGGGCCAGATACTTCATAATTACAGCGAGCAGGAAACAGCCTACCAGATTAATCAGCAGCGTTGCTACCGGGAATCCATGATTCGGGATCAACACACTGATCAGATAGCGACATACTGCACCCAGCATGCCAAATAAAGCTACAAGTACATACAGCATCATTCATTCTTCCTTTCCACAAAAAATGACTCCTACCTGAACAGAACCGTATCGTGCTTTGGCTCAACAGGTAGGAGTCATCAGCTGGTTAGGATTCCAGCGGTTAACGGCGAACTCCATCACCGATTCAATTATTTACAATATAGCCTATTCCGGTATCCGTGTAAATGCCTCTCCAGAAGTGCTTAGTTATTTCCTCTGCGTCGTTCCTGATTAAGCCGGATTTTGGATTCATTGCCCTGATCGGTCGCTTTGTAGAATACACGCCGGGACAGATTTTTGGGCAGGTATTCCTGCTCTACATAATGATTCGGGAAATTATGCGGATATTTATATCCTTCATGACCGAGCTGGGCAGAGCCTTTGTAATGGGTATCACGCAGATGCAGCGGTACCTCGGCAGACTTGACCTCATCCATGGCAGACATCGCGCGGGAGATCGCTGTATAGACAGCATTGGACTTGGGACTCTCGACCGCAAACAGAATAGCCTGCGCAATATTGAGCTTGGCTTCCGGCCAGCCATTGGTCCGGTAAGCATCCAGTGCGCCCAGTGCCTGTACCATCGCCTGTGGATTGGCAAGACCAATATCTTCACTGCTGGCGGCAATCAGGCGACGGATAAAGGTCATCGGGTCCATGCCCAATTTTTCCACCGCATACAGAAACCAGAATAGCGCCGCATCACTGGACCCACGAATACTTTTGTGAAAAGCGGATAATACATCATATTGAGTCGATTCATCTGCCCGTACGGTCGGTCGGCGGATCGACTCCTCTGCTACTTCCAGCGTCAGATGAATCGTGCTGTCTGCTTCCGGTGGTGTAGTGAGTGCCGCAAGTTCCAGAGCATTCAGCGCACGGCGGATATCGCCATTCGCCATCGAAGCAATATGATCCAAGGCTGCCTCATCCACCTGCAGCTTCATAAAGCCCAGGCCTTTCTCTGTATCATCCAGTGCGCGGCGCATAGCGATCAGGGAATGCTCTTTGGTGAGCGGATGCAGCTGGAACAGCGTCGAACGGCTCATCAAGGCTCCATTTACATAATGAAAAGGATTCTCGGTCGTCGCCCCGATAAAGATAATCGTACCTTTCTCTACAGCCGGCAATAGTGCATCCTGACGGGAGCTGTTAAACCGGTGTACTTCATCCAGAAACAGGATCGTTTTGGTGCCATACAGCGACTTGTTCGTCTGGGCACGCTCAATCACTTCACGTACTTCCTTGACGGTGGCATCGACCGCATTAAGACGGACGAATTCGCCCTTGGTGTGTTTGGATATAATATGGGCCAGTGTAGTCTTGCCGCAGCCCGGTGGCCCGTACAGGATAATGGAAGTTACCTGATCCGCTTCGATCGCACGGCGCAGCAGCTTACCCGGTCCCACAATATCTTCCTGGCCGATATATTCATCCAGCGACTGTGGACGTACCCGATCTGCGAGCACTCCCATTCCGTCCGACCCGGTATTACTATTCTCGTTAAAGGAGAACAAATCCATAAGGATCACATCCTGTCTTTGGTTAGTGTGGTATATAAGTCAATCGCTCCGGCCAGAGATTCTATCACGACCTTCGGTTAAGAATGGAGATCCTGAACAACCAATTGCAGAGATCGATCTCCATTCTTAAAAGTCGATCTTGGATGGAATTCTCTTCCCTTCGCTATATGCTGGGATATACTTTTGGGGCAGGGAAATCACTTGTAAAATCAACTTCAAAATTATTGTTAAAATCAATATTTTCAATGTACATTTGGCCTGATTCGCGTTCTGCTCTTGGCTATACGAACTAGCCTCCAACCTATATATTTTACCACTGAAGTGTATAAATGAAAAAGAAGAGGCTCCAGTAGGAACTGGAACCTCTTTGCTGATCAATATCAATGCAGGAATCTTAGTACATCTAATACACTATAAATAGAGTCTATTGAAGGATAGGTAGAGATTGATTGGATTTTATTTCCCCTTATAGGAAAGTCTGATCTGGATTGTCGAACTACGATTACTCTGCTGCTTCGTCGGCTCCAGAAGTAACGTATTCCGGCATCTCTTCGCCATGCAGTAGCCATAGTTCGTGCAGTGCACGGGTGCATCCGACATAGAGCAGCTTGGCATCCCAGGAATCATTGCGGTAATGATCTGTATCCACATCGGTAACGATAACTGCATCGAATTCCAGTCCTTTGGACAGATAGACTGGCAGGATCGAGTGTCCGCCCTGATAGGTCGCTTTGCCGCCATCGATGAATTGAATATCGAGACCTGCTGCAGTGAGCTGTTCGTGCAGCTCGCGTGCTTCATGCAGGGTACGGGTCAAAATGGCGGTTGTCCGGTAATCCTTGGCCTGAAGCTGCTGCCAGTAGTCAGCAACCACTGCCGGACGATTATCCGGTGGACAAGGCAGCATCCGTACAGGGTCACCGCTCCGGAAGACGGGCACAGCCGTAATCCCATTGCGTACGCCGCGTTCCAGAATGATATTGGCAAATTCGATAATCTCCATTGTTGACCGGTAGCTTCGGGTCAGCGGGAAATAATCGGTATTTTCTTCCGGGAACAGACTGTTCATTTCTTCCCAGGCATGCACACCACGGTACGCATGAATCCCCTGTGACAGATCGCCCAGAATGGTAAAGGAACTGCCGCGTACGTACAAATCCAGCAGAGCCACATGAAACGGCGAGAAATCTTGCGCTTCATCAATAACCACATGGTCAAATCGGCGACTGCCGTCCATCTCGTTCAGCAGGGTGTGAATATAGACCAGTGCCGGCAGATCATCATCGGTAATCCGGTCTTTTTTGAGTTCAGCGGAGACGCTTTTGAGAATGGCTGACGGAATCTGCTCCCAGACAGCAGCCAGACTCTCGACATCGCCCGTAATTTTGCCGGTTTTGAACAGCTGCTTGTACAGTGCCAGCGGTTCGTATTTAGGCCATTTATTACTGTAGGATTTCTCTCGTTGTGATGCTTTTTTCTTGCGCTCTTTGCGGATTGCTTCAGATGGCGCTTTTTTGAGTCTCATTTCTACCCAGCGATGAATACGGGCAATCACCCGTTCTTTACGCTTGGCGAGCGGATAATGACGGTATTCATTGCTGAACCAGTCCATAATCTCGTCCCGGCTCAGTACGGCGTCATCCCATGGGCTAAAATCCATATCCGGTACAGCTGTCTTTTCCAGCCGCTCCACGAACTCCCGAACCAGCTTCATAAAGGCAATCGAACCCTTGAACCGCGATGGCGTCTCTTCGCTGACTGCCGGACGGTCCGGCGATTCGAACCAGTATGCATACGTCTCCGAAGTCGGTACGAGCCGGATATCACTTTCCAGAATGCTCTGCGCCCAATCAGCAAATGTGCTCTGCTGGATATCGCCTACGCCCAGCTCCGGCAGCACTTCCGAGATATAGTCCAGGAACATATTATTCGGTGCAAAAATAATCATTTTCTCGGCGGATACCTGCTCCTGATACTGGTACAGCAGGAATGCCAGACGGTGCAGCGCAACTGTCGTTTTGCCGCTACCGGCAACGCCCTGAATAACCAGTGCGGTATTCTTCACTGCTCGGATAATCCGATCCTGCTCGGCCTGAATCGTAGAGACGATATCCCGCAGTTTGTTATCTTTATTCTCTCCAAGCCGGTAGACGAGAAATTCATCCGTGACGACCGGCTCGGTGCTCTCTCGGTCATAAGTGTCTGCCAGTCGTTCCAGTAGGCGCTGACGGATCACAATATTGCGTTTCAGATACACCAGACCTTCGATCAGGCCTTCCGGTGATTCGTACTCTGCCATCTCTTCCCCGCCGGTAAAGGAATAAAACAGGCTGGCAACCGGTGCACGCCAGTCTACCACCAGCGGCTGATCATCAATCTCCGATTTGCCGACACCTACTTTGCCGATATACAGCGGCTGTCTTGCCCCGCTGCCATTTTCCGCAAAATCAAGCCGTCCAAAATAAGGTTCACGTGCGCTTTTTGCCAGAGTCTGACGCTGCTGCTCACGACCGGCCTCCAGTACCTGTTCGGTAAAGTCATGCCCGGTGTAGACAGGAATCTGCTGCAGCCTGTTCAGCTGCGCATCGACCTCATCCAGTGTGTGCTGCAGTTTGTCCTTCTCTTCTTGATAGGCACTTTGAAAATCCTTTTCCAATTTCAGTTACCTCCTAAGAAATGCTTTGGTCTCTTTGTCCGGCAATAACAAGCAAAGAGCACACCAGTCATTCCCTGCAGCCGATACGGCCGGGTTCTGCCTGATGTACTCTTGTATGTTAGCGCTTCTGTTTATAGTTTTTACCATGAACAAAGGAATTTCAATATATCACAGCCATCTGGTAAATACCAGCAAAAATACAGGCTAATTCATTAATCCTGTGTACACCCTGCTTCTCTATCATCCAGATGTATGCCTAGAGCAGCGCATTAACCACAAAGTTTGCCAGGAACAGAATAGCAATGCCGTACAGAATTTTCGGTACTTCCCTGCCTTTGCCCTGCGCCAGCTTCACGACCGGATAAGCAATAAAACCAAATGCCATGCCATCCACAATACTATACGTAAACGGAATCATGACGATAATCAGAAAGGCAGGGAACGAATCGGCAAAATTGCTGAACTTGATCTCCTGGATCGCCTGCGTCATCATCGCTCCAATGACGATCAGCACCGGTGCCAGCGCACTGTCCGGAATATAACCAAGCCATGGAATAAAGAAGAAAGTCGCGCCGAACAATACGGCAGTGATCAGCGGCGTAATTCCTGTCCGCCCGCCTGCTGCGATGCCTGCTGTAGATTCTGCAGCGGCTACTGTCGGACTGGAGCCGATTAGACCGGCCAGAATATTGGAGATCGACAATGCCCGCAGACTGCCTTTAAATGTCTCTGGACGTTTGGCCATATCGGTCTGCGCACCGATCAGGCCAATATTTTCAAATACCAGAATCAGCAGCAGCAGGAACACAGCGATCCAGAACGGCAGACGCAGCATTCCTTCCAGCGTAAAAGCACCGAACAAAGGCGTATATGCCGAGATTACGCTGCCTTCCCCGATATTCGCAGCACTGCCCACGCCGAGCAGATGCGCCATAATCGTACCGAACAGAATACTGATCAGCAGTCCGCCGGGAACGTTCCGAATAACGAGCACTACAGCAACCAGCAGCGTCACACAGGATACAATTACTTTCGGATCATTAAAATGACCGATGGTGACAAATGTAGTCTGATGCGCGATAACAATCCCGCTTTTTTGCAGACCGACAAAGGTCAGGAACAATCCGATACCAACTGTAATCCCCAGCTGCAGCATAGCCGGAATCGCCTGACTGATCAGCCGATGCAGAGATGTAAAGGCTACAATTGCAAATAACAGTCCTGATACGGTAACTACCATCAGTGCTTCCTGCCAGCTCAGTCCCATCGATCGTACCAGCGTATAGGTGAAAAAGGCATTAACCCCCATACCCGGTACAACAATGATTGGCGATTTACCGAGGAAAGCGATTACCAAACAGCTGATAATGGAAATCAACAGCGTCGCTGCCATTCCTGCCTTAAGCGGAATGCCTGCATCGGACAGAATCGTGGCATTGACCAGTACAATATAGACGACGGCAAAGTAAGCTACGACACCGGCCAGTATTTCTTTGCGCAGCACATCACGTGCCGGCATAAAGCCCAGCATCCGCTGTAACTTCTCACGCATCATATAACTCCCTCTCTTTATACAATTCATTTCCAAGTTAAAAAAAGCGTGCCCTCCGCGAATGGACAGGCACGCTCTGATAACCTGGGGCAGCGAACAGATTCGCTACCAGAAAATTAAATTTCGATTCCGTGTTTGGCGAGCATTTCTTTGACCACTACGCTAACCATAATCAGTCCGGCTACCGGTGGTACAAATGCATTACTCGCTGGCGGCTGCTGGGCTTTACGGATTTCCGGTGCATTCTCGGGCACGATCTTCTGGGTTACATCCTGACGCGGCTTTTTGGGCTGCTCGGTAGAGAAGACTACTTTGACACCTTTGCGAATACCATCTTTGCGCAGCTTGGTACGCACTACGCGGGCAATCGGGTCCATATGCGTTTTGGAAATGTCGGCAACCTGGAACAATGCCGGATCGACTTTGTTGGCTGCACCCATGCTGGAGATGATCGGAATATTACGGCGCAGACATTCCTTGATCAGATGCACTTTGTAGATAATCGTATCCGAAGCATCTACTACATAATCCAGATCATATTTGAACAGCTCTTCGTACGTTTCCTCGGTGTAAAACATATTCAGTGCGATCGCTTCACATTCCGGATTGATCAGCTTGACCCGATCGACCATCAGGTCTGCCTTTTTCTGTCCCACAGTCGTAGTCAGGGCGTGAATCTGGCGATTGATATTGGTAATATCGACCACATCCTTATCGATAAGGATGATTTTGCCAACACCGGTACGTGCCAGGGCTTCTACGGCGATGGAACCAACGCCGCCGATGCCAAGTACAGCGACTGTACTGTTTTTCATCACTTCCATACCTTCCGGCCCAAAAGCCAGCTCGGTACGTGAGAATTGGTTCAACATTAGGATTCTCTCCTTTCACTTTCCATACTGTTGCTTGCTGTATGGTCTTCAACGCTCTACACAAAACAACTGCTGCAAATGGTGCATCACACACCTTTGCAGCAGAAGATGATTCTGGTGGTCGTGCTTAGTTTGTATTTACCCGCCTCAGTTTTTATCTACCACTGGTTTTGGCGGTGCCAGACGGATGTGCAGCTGTTCCAGCTGTGCCTGATCGACAGGAGCCGGAGCATCCATCAGCAGGTCGGTAGCGCTGGCTGTTTTCGGGAATGCAATCGTCTCACGCAGATTCGTACGTCCTGCCAGCAGCATGATCAGACGGTCCAGACCGAATGCAATACCGCCATGTGGAGGCGTACCATATTCGAATGCATCCATCAGGAAGCCGAACTGCTCGCGGGCAGCTTCCGGGGTAAAACCGAGCATTTCGAACATTTTCTCTTGCAGCTCGCGTTTGTAGATACGCTGGGAACCGCCACCTACTTCATAACCGTTTAGAACGATATCGTAAGCCTGGGCACGGATTTTGCCCGGATCCGTGTTGAACAGTTCCAGATCTTCTTCGTAAGGACGAGTGAACGGATGATGTTCTGCCACATAACGCTTGGAATCTTCATCATAGCCGAACAGTGGGAAGTCCACAACCCATGCAAATTTGTATACATTGTCATCGATCAGACCCAGATCGCGGCCGATTTTCAGACGCATGGCACCAAGTACATCAGCAACAACTTTTTTGGTATCTGCGGAGAAGAGCAGCAGATCGCCTTCTTCTGCATTGGTTGTTTCGCGGATTTGCTGAATTTCGCCTTCGCTCAGGAATTTCACGATCGGGCCTTTAAATTCGCCTTCTTTGATCTGAATCCATGCCAGACCCTTGGCACCATAACGCTTCGCATAAGGCTCCAGGCTATCGATTTCCTTACGAGTCCATGTACCGCAGCCTTTGGCATTCAGTACTTTGACTTCGCCGCCTTTTTCGATCACGGATGCGAATACTTTGGCACCGCTGCTTGCTACGATATGGCTCACATTTACCAGCTCCAGACCGAAGCGCAGATCCGGTTTGTCGGAACCGTATTTGTCCATCGCTTCCGCATGGGTAATACGCTGGAAAGGTAAAGGAATATCCACGTTGATTGTTTCTTTGAACAATTTGGCCATCAGCTGCTCCATCATGCCCAGCAGCTCGTCACGATCCATAAAAGCGGTCTCGATATCGACCTGAGTGAATTCCGGCTGACGGTCAGCACGAAGATCCTCGTCACGGAAACAGCGAGCGATCTGGTAGTAACGCTCCAGTCCACTTACCATCAGCAGCTGTTTGTAGATCTGTGGAGATTGCGGCAGCGCGAAGAATTCACCTTCGTGTACACGGCTTGGTACCAGATAGTCACGTGCACCTTCCGGTGTACTCTTGGTCAGAATCGGAGTTTCTACATCGATAAAGCCGTTCTCATCCAGGAAGTCACGGAAAATCTTGGTCGCTTTGGAGCGCAGCATCAATGTTTTTTGCATTTCCGGACGACGAAGGTCCAGATAACGGTATTTCATACGCAGGGATTCATCGACTTCGATACCATCTTCAATAAAGAATGGAGGTGTCTTCGCTGCGTTCATCACTTCGATTTCGGTAATGCGTACTTCGATATCGCCAGTTGGCAGATTGACGTTGATTGTTTCTTCTTCGCGGCGTACGACTTCACCTTTGACAGCCAGTACATACTCGCTGCGTACACGATCAGCGATTTGCAGGGCTTCACCGGAGTAAGCCGGGTTAAATACGATCTGTACCAGTCCGCTGCGGTCGCGCAGATCAATAAACAGTACGCCCCCCAGATCACGGCGGGTCTGCACCCATCCGTTCAGTGTTACCGTCTCGCCAATGTTCGCTGCTGTCAGTTGACCGCATTTATGAGTCCTTAGCATGTTATCGTCTCCTTTGATTGTACATAATAAGTATGGACACTATCACAATAGCAGAGCATATGCCCCGCTATCGTGATAGCCTATTTTGTGCTTCTTTTATTTCAGGTGATCCGCCAGTTCGTCCAGCTTCACATTTTGCTGCTCTCCGGTATCCATTGCTTTCAGCGCGATCTCGCCTCTGGACAATTCGTCTTCACCGAGGATCGCTGTATAGCGGGCCTGGAAGCGGTCTGCCGATTTCATCTGTGCCTTCATCTTGCGGCCGAGATAATCACGTTCCGCCGAGAAGCCCAGTGTACGCAGCTTGAACAGCTGACGTACGGTCTCCTGTTCGGCTGCCTCACCCAGAGCGACCAGATAGATATCCAGACGCTTGATCGCTGGTACTTCGACTCCCTGACTTTCCAGAATCAGCTGAAGACGTTCCAGACCAATCCCAAATCCGATTCCCGGTTGTTCCGGTCCGCCCACTTCGGATACCAACTTGTTATAACGTCCACCGCCACCAATTGTATCAATGGCGCCAATTCCCTGTGCTTTGTATTCAAACGCCGTATGCGTGTAATAATCCAGACCACGTACCAGACGCTCATTTACTGTAAATTCCACATCCATTGCTGTCAGGTAATCCTGTACACGCTGGAAATAAGCTGTGCTTTCTTCATCCAGACTATCGAGAATAGACGGTGCACCGACAAACTTGTCCTGATCGACTTTGCAGTCGAGCACACGCATCGGATTACGTTCCATCCGCTGCTGACAATCTCTGCACAGTGTATCCTTCATCGGACGCAGGAAGCCAAGCAGTGCTTCGTTGTAGGCTGCGCGTGTCTCCGAAGTACCGACCGAGTTAATCTCGACCGACACACCCTGCAGACCCAGCTCTTTGAAAAATTGCAGACCGAGTGCGATAACCTCTACATCAATCGCCGGATCAACCGAACCGAAGGCTTCGACACCGAATTGATGGAACTGGCGATAACGACCAGCCTGCGGACGCTCATAACGGAACATGGGTCCCATATAATACAGCTTGGTTACATCAGGCTCGCCATACAATTTATTCTCGGCATAGGCACGTACGACTCCAGCTGTACCTTCCGGACGAAGCGTCATACTGCGGCCGCCTTTATCTTCAAAAGTGTACATTTCCTTTTGCACGACATCCGTTGTCTCGCCCACACCGCGCTGGAACAGCTCAGTTTGTTCGAATAATGGTGTGCGAATCTCACGATAATTGAATCTTCTGCACAAATCTCTTGCTTTCTCTTCGACATACTGCCACTTCTCTACCTTGCCTGGCAAGAAGTCCTGTGTGCCTGTCGGTTTTTGAAATGCCATTCTATTTCCTCCTTCATTCAACTCATCCAGTGACTGCGGATACTGACTTTATAAAAAAGCACAAAAAAGCCCCACGTCACTGTTCGTAAACAAACAGGGACGAGGGACTGGATTTACCATTCACCCGTGGTGCCACCCACATTTCGAATGCTGCTGTCTCTAACTCTGCTGTATGCGCATAACTCCATGGAATCAGGCAGCAAATACAGCGACAGTCCGGTACTTTAAGCCATTTTACCGGTATACATTCGCTTCATTAAGCGGTTAACGCCCGCTGACTACGCATGAGGTTACTTGGATTCCAAAAGCAGATCGAGTTTCTCCCGGATTACGGAATTTCTCGTTACCATGAGCAGAATCTGCTGCAGGCAGGATATGCTTTTCCATCTTTCACATCATGTTCTCGGGGAGGTCTTTTCACATCGTTGTCCAGGGATTCCTTGCAGCCCAAGGGAATGCCTCTCTTTTCCGGTAAAGGAACTGTACAGTACCGATGATACTTTTCCCGTCCATGAATCATTCATTCAATTACACAATCACCGTCACCTGCTTCATCAATCACAAAGTCAGCACGATGTTATATTTAACGATTTTAATGAACCGCTGTGCTAAAGTCAATACCTTTCGTATAAGTAAAAGGATCACTGGACAGAAAAAAACCTGCAGCAACGGGCTGCAGGCCAACATAGTATGTTAAAAGGGGGTCATAGGTTTATTATAAAAGCTGATTGTTAAGAAAAGATGTTTCCTATATTACAGTTCTATTACAATAGGTAAAACCTCTGTAAACATGGTGTATGCAGACTGTTATCTCTGCAATCCCACTACCCAGCCCCCATTTGGTTCACACTACGATTATTACCATTCACACTTTATTTGAGTGTCTTTTCAACTATTCAAGAATCTCGACAAAGGCATTATTGGTACGCAGCTTTTGCACTACATTCTCTACATCCGATTCCATGACCGTAGCAGACAATACATATTTCAGATCATCATAATCCTTGTCTGTCGCGTTAATGGCACTCCATGCATCGGTATCATCATTATCATGGCGTGCAGCACTATCATCGTCTGTAACTTCGTTACGTTTGCCGTCATTATCGATAATGGCAGTTGGCGGGATAATTGTACCTGGACCAGCACCACCGGATACTCCTGCGGAATTACCGGTCACTCCACCTGCCCCTGCATTCAATGGCAACAGCGGCACCATCACACGGCTGCCCTGATTGATTTGCTTGTCCAGACGTCCGACTTCCAGACTTTTGACATCAAAGGTCTGAATAGACGTTCTGGCACTTTCTGCCTGATCTTCGGTACGGAAATAAGCCTGAATATGTTTGGTCATAATAATGGCCTCCTTACTGTACGCAGAATGGGTATTCTGCCCAGTATTTTATTTGATAGGCTTACAAAATGCGGATCGTATCATTACAACTTGGATGATTGCTTCGTTATAGTGGCAATTACAGTACTTTCAACAGTTCACGTACAAATGCGGGCTCATCGTCCGGTGTACGTGATGTAATAAAGTTGCCATCGACAATCGCTTCGCCATCTTTGAAAGTGGCTCCGGCGTTAATCATATCCACTTTGAGTGGTGGATAGGAAGTAATCGTACGGCCTTCCAGCAGATTGGCACTTGCCAGAATTTGCGGGCCGTGACAGATCGCGCCGATTGTTTTCTTGGCGTTATTAATTTCAGTTACAAAGTTCAGTACATTCGGATCCAGACGCAGTGCTTCCGGTGAAGAACCACCCGGAATGACAAGGGCATCATAATCGGATGCACTTACTTCAGTAATTGCTTTTTCAATTGTATATTCGGCTTTACCATTTTTGCCGGTTACCTTTTGGCCTTTTTCAAGACCGATAATATCGGCTTCATGGCCTGCTTTTTTCAATTCATCATAAGGCACCTGCATTTCGGAGTCTTCGAATTCATTTGCTAATAAAAAGGCGATTTTGCTCATGGGATAGTTCTCCTTTCAAGGCTTATGCGTATTATTTTTCAGTTCCTCTATTTTCGTACTTGATAGAGGTGGTCGCTCTGTTATTACCCGATTCGGAGGTTGATCTAAACAGTTATACAGAAATGATTCGGAGCCTTGCAATGGGGTATATTAACATTGTCAATAACTGCTAACATTTAACATAATAGGAGGTGAATTCTAAATGAGAACTCTGGATATGGTTGCTTTGATTCTGCTGATCATAGGCGGTATTAACTGGTTGCTGGTCGGTCTTTTCCAATTCGATCTCGTGGCTTCCATTTTTGGTGGACAGGATTCCATGTTGTCCCGTATCGTGTACATTATCGTAGGTCTGTGTGCTCTGTATTGTCTTAAATTCTTGTCGACTTCTAGAAACACAAGAACAGACAACACAACAACACGCGCATAATTGTAAAAGGAATGAGATATTTGATCAAAAAACACTCTACTTATATGGAGCAATCCATACAAAAAAGGTCCCGCTGAACACAAAACATTCAGAGAGACCTTTTTTGCTTTCTTTTTTTCAGGTATGCCTATTACTACTGAAGAGAGATTCACATTTTACTTTTATTCTTCCTTATTGCGTACAGGACTATCGATAATAAATGTTACCGGTCCCCAGTTGGTCAGCGATACGTCCATATCTGCTCCAAATATGCCTTTTTCCACGACCAGTCCTTGTTCTGCCAGCGCCTGGTTGAATGCTTCATATACCGGAATCGCCTGCTCCGGGCGAGCCGCTTCGATAAAGCTCGGACGTTTGCCTTTGCGGCAATCACCGTACAGGGTAAACTGTGATACCGATAGCACCTGTCCACCGATATCGGACAATCCCAGATTCATTTTACCCTGATCATCTTCAAAAATACGTATTCCGGCTACTTTGCCTGCCAGATAGCGTGCATCTTCTACGGTATCTCCGTGCGTTACGCCAACCAGCACCATCAACCCTTTGCCGATCTGACCTACAATCTCTTCGTTTACTGTTACCGATGCCTGCTTGCAGCGCTGGATTACCACTCTCATATTGAATGTCTCCTCTTCTCGATTACTATGTAGCAAAGAAGCCAATCACCGCCATACTGCCGGGATTGGCTCCTCTGATCAAACCATTTTTTGTAAAAAGTATACTTATTGCATAATACGGTGCACGGTATATACATCCTGCACACGCTTGATTTTGTCCACAACCGACTGCAGATGATCGGTATTACGGATCATAATAGTCATATGGATCATGGCCATTTTATTTTTGTCGGAGCGGCCGGACACTGCCGAGATATTGGTCTTGCTCTCGGCAACCGTCTGCAGCACTTCATTCAGCAGACCACGGCGATCATGACCGGTAATCTCGATGTCCACATTATAGTTGGCTTCCACCGCTGATTCCCATTCCACTTCAATAATACGTGCTGCTTCGCTGTTGTCACTTACATCCGGCACATTGGTACAGTCACTCCGGTGAATAGAGACACCACGTCCTCGTGTTACATAGCCGACAATATCATCGCCCGGTACCGGGTTACAGCATCGTGCAAAGCGAACGAGCAGATTGTCTACACCCTTGATGCTGACACCGTGGGTTGGACGACTGCGCTTCTGTTGTTCCGGCGCACTTTTCACTTCCTTGACCTGGGAAGTCAGCTCGATAATGCTGGCTTCTTCCTGCTCTCTGCGCATCTTTTCCGTAAGACGCGTACAGATCTGGGCAGCGGTAATTCCGCCAAATCCAATAGCAGACAGCATATCCTCGATATCATGGAAAGCGAATTTTTTGCCGACTTCGGACAGTTTGTCGTCGGTCAGCCATACCGAAGCCTCCAGGTTGAGACGCTTCATCTCGCGTTCGAGTGCATCGCGGCCCTTCTGTACATTTTCCTCGCGTTTTTCCTTTTTGAACCACTGCTTGATTTTGCTGCGCGCATGGGAAGACTGGGCAATTTTGAGCCAGTCCTGGCTTGGTCCATAGGAATGCTTGGATGTCAGAATTTCGATAATGTCACCGGTTTTGAGACGGTGATCCAGCGGTACGATCCGGCCGTTCACCTTGGCTCCAATTGTCCGATTACCGACTTCGGTATGAATACGATAGGCAAAGTCCAACGGGACCGAGCCATTTGGCAGCTCAATAACCTCGCCTTTGGGTGTAAATACAAAGACCAGATCGGAGAAAAAGTCCATTTTCAGGGATTCAACAAACTCCGAAGCATCCTGTGCTTCATGCTGAAGCTCCAGAATCTCTTTGAAAAAAGGAACCTTGTTCTCGATATTGCCGCCTGTGGAGCCTTCTTTGTAAGCCCAATGAGCTGCGATACCGAATTCTGCGGTACGATGCATATCCCATGTACGAATCTGTACTTCGGTTGGCTCCCCTGTAGGACCTACAACTGTCGTATGCAGGGACTGGTACATATTCGTTTTGGGCATTGCGATATAATCTTTGAACCGGCCTGGCATCGGCTTCCATAGCGTATGAATAATACCGAGCGTCGCATAACAATCCTTGATATTATCTACGATAATCCGAATAGCCAGCAGATCATAGATTTCGTTAAATTGCTTGTTTTTGGTCGTCATTTTCTGATAGACGCTGTAGATATGCTTCGGGCGTCCGGACAGATCCGCATCAATACCCATTTCTTTGAGCTTCTCGCGAATACGATCAATAACATTATCGATATACTGCTCACGCTCTGCACGCTTTTTGTGCATCAGATTGGCAATACGGTAATATTGCTGCGGATTCAGATAACGCAGTGCGATATCTTCCATTTCCCATTTGATCGCAGAAATACCCAGACGATGAGCAACCGGACAGAAAATCTCCAGTGTCTCATAGGCAATACGCCGCTGGCTTTCTTCAGACTGGTACTTGAGCGTACGCATATTATGCAGACGGTCAGCCAGCTTGATTACAATGACACGAATATCCTGTGCCATTGCGATAAACATTTTACGATAATTCTCGTTCTGCTGTTCTTCCTTGGAACGGAATTTGATCCGCTCCAGCTTGGTCAGACCATCGACGAGCATCGCACAGTTGTCGCCAAAGCGGCTGCGGATTTCCTCCAGGGATACGGTTGTATCTTCAACAACATCATGCAGAAGCGCGGCGATAATCGAGATGGTATCCATCTCCATGCCAACGACGATATCTGCAACTGCCAATGGATGCAAAATATAAGGTTCTCCTGATTTGCGCACCTGTCCATGATGAGCCTGATCGGCAAACTCATAGGCTTCTTTGATACGCTCAAGATCCTTCTCTTTAATGTAGGCGGACGCCTTTTCAAGTAATCGCTCTATGCCCATGGAATCGTTGTCGTATCCTTTCTATTCATG
Organism: Paenibacillus dauci; assembly: GCF_000971985.1. Taxonomy (GTDB): domain Bacteria; phylum Bacillota; class Bacilli; order Paenibacillales; family Paenibacillaceae; genus Saccharibacillus; species Saccharibacillus dauci. The sequence goes on from NZ_LAQQ01000001.1 coordinate 1,581,708, forward strand.
AATAACATTTAAGCAGTACTTCCCTTAAATGTAATGAAAGTGGTCTGTATCTATAAGATAAATGGTAGAACAAATCGATCTCTACCCGTATAAAACATTTATTTGAGCATTTTCGTACGCTGGAGCAGTGATTTTCGCGTATCCCTGTAGTCCACTTGCAGACTTCAGTCGCATACAAATTCAAAATGGAACCTGTTCATGCTCACTGCGGCAACAGGTCCCTAAAAGGGGTTTCCTATAATTATGCCTCTTGCGCATAGCCGCGTCAACCGTATTAAATGAAGGGTTCATAAAGAATTAGCCCCCTTTTGAAAATCGTTATTGAAAAAACCATGCAAACTCATTAAGCTATTAAGGATGCAAGGAAGAGAATCGAAAGTATAGAAACGAAGGAGTGGATACATTGCAGCGTGAAATTCAGGTTAATCAGAAATTGCCACTTGGGCCAGGGTTGCTGTTAAGCTTGCAGCATCTTTTTGCCATGTTCGGAAGTACCGTACTCGTACCGAATCTGTTCAAGGTCGATCCGGGAATGATTCTGTTGATGAACGGGATCGGGACACTGCTGTATATCTGGATCTGCCGGGGGAAAATCCCTGCCTATCTGGGTTCCAGCTTTGCGTTTATTGCACCGGTATCACTCGTGCTGACGCAGCACGGTTATAATGATCAGGGCTATTCGCTGGCATTGGGCGCCTTTATCGTAACAGGGATTATTTTTATCCTCGTCGCCCTGATCGTCAAATTTGCCGGGACACGCTGGATTGATATCGTGTTTCCACCGGCAGCGATGGGCGCGATCGTCGCATTGATCGGTCTGGAGCTGATTCCGGTTGCTGCACAGATGGCTGGATTTATCGCTCCTGCCGGGGTAGATGCTGCTACATGGGTGCCGGATATGAAAGTCATTACGCTCTCCCTGATCACACTGGGAGTAACGCTGATCGGTGCAGTTACCTTTCGCGGATTCCCCAAAATCATACATATTCTGATCGGTATTGTAGTCGGCTATGCACTTTCTTTCCCGCTCGGATTGATCGATACAACAGCGATCCGTACAGCCAGCCTGCTGCAGGTACCACATGTGGTCACTCCTTCATTTAATTGGTCGGTGATTCTGACGATTATACCGGTAGCTCTGGTCGTTATCGTCGAGCATATCGGGCATCTGCTCGTAACCGGCAATATCGTCGGCAAGAATCTATCCAAGGACCCTGGTCTTCATCGTTCTTTGATGGGAAATGGAATTTCGACCATCCTGTCCGGGTTCGTCGGCTCTACGCCGAATACAACCTACGGCGAGAATATCGGCGTAATGGCGCTGACTCGTGTCTACTCCGTTTATGTCATTGGCGGCGCTGCGGTTATTGCGATCCTGCTGTCCTTTTCCGGTACTTTTACCGGCACGGTCGCGGCGATTCCGGCTCCGGTCATGGGTGGTGTCTCGCTGCTGCTGTTCGGCGTTATCGCTGCTTCGGGTCTGCGCATTCTGGTGGAACAAAAGGTCGATTACTCCAAAGCACAAAATATGCTGCTGACGACTGTGGTGCTGATTACCGGTCTGAGCGGCGCTACAATAACCTTGGGTTCTGTACAACTCAAAGGAATGGCACTGGCGACTATCGTAGGCATTCTGCTCAGTCTGTTCTTCCGTATTTTGCAGGTAACCGGCTTGTCCAACGACAAGAATGACGAAGCTCCACCTGCCAAGATTCCGGATTGATTAGAAAGATCATGGATAAGCTGGATTGGGTACAGGTTATACAGTGGATCCATTACAGGTTGGTATCCGATAGATGGATAGGTTGACGTTGCTATTGCGAGTCATACTTTCCGTACATTCCGAAATTGCCGTCATCCCTACACAGAGATAATGTATATGCCTAATTTAGTTCGAATTCAAAAAAGGTGCCCTGCGGCAGAATCCGCTGGCACCTTTTTTGGGTTGTTTTAGTTATCCATTCTATGCAGAAATGATCCATTCTGGATAATATCCATTTTTATTTCCCCCTGGGATATTTGGGTTCACCGAACCATCCCGAGCAAGTGATTTTCTTATAATACGATCGTCTCAGAATCTTCTGTGCCGAATCGATAAAATGATTATTCGGCTTACGCATTATAGGAAAATAATTTGCTTCTGTTTTTGATCATGGAAATACTATTTGTTTAACCGGAATACTTTGGCGATTCCTTTGTAAATCCATTTGGATTCTTTGGTCAGTAGCGGACCGAGAATAGCCAATATCAATACATAAATCGCGGCAAATGGCTGCAATATAGCAGATAGTGCACCTGCTGCACCCAGATTGGCAACAATAATAGAGAATTCTCCGCGTGACATAATGGTCAATCCTACATTGGCTGAAGCCTGAGGAGAGAGATTGGCCGTTTTGCCTGCCATCATGCCCGCAGTATAGTTACCGATCATGGTCAGAATTACGGCTCCAATTGCCAGCCATACCGCGTTGCCTCCCAGTGACAATGGATCAATCGTCAATCCAAAGCTAAAGAAGAACAAGGCACCGAAGAAATCACGGAATGGTAAAATGATTTTCTCGATCCGGTGCATGTGAGACGTCTCTGCCAACACCAGTCCGACCAACAGTGCGCCAATTGCTTCGGCCACATGGATCGTTTCGGAGAAACCGGCGATTAGGAACAACGCAGCGAAGATTACACACATGAATATTTCATTGGACGGAATATTAAGCAAACGATTCAACAGCGGTACTGCCTTGCGGCCAACAATAAGGATTAGCAGCATATAACCGAGTGCAATACCTGCCGATATCAGGATCCCGCCAATTGAAGTTGCTCCGCTGAGCAGCAGTCCGGATAGTACAGACAGATAGACGGCGAGGAATACGTCTTCGAACATGATGATGCCGAGAATCATTTCGGTCTCGGGGTTGGCTGTACGTTTTAGATCGACCAGCACTTTGGCAACAATTGCACTGGAGGAGATCGTCGTAATACCGGCAATAACCAGAATCTCCTTGAGCTCAAATCCGGTTGCCCATCCATACAGCAGTCCCAGGGTGAAGTTAATACCAATATATATGGTCCCCCCCAGAGCGATCGAGCGTCCTGCCTTGATCAGCCGGCCTACCGAGAATTCGAGTCCCAGATAGAACAGCAGGAAAATGACACCGATTTTGCCCATAAATTCGATCAGTTCCGCACTCTGGATAAACCGGAAGTCTACGATTCCAAATACAGGAGCATGCGGACCGACCGCCATACCTGCTAGAATGTAGAATGGCACGACCGAGAAACGCAACTTGGAAGCGAGCAGTCCTGCCAGAGCAACCAGCAGTACAGCGATTCCAATCTCAAATACAATATAATCCATACTCAACCGCCCCCTCTCTCAAGCAGCAGTTTCAGCGATTGAATATCGTTGCGTTCTCCGGCAATGACCAGCGTATATCCATCCTGCAGTACATATTCCGGCCCTGGACTGATTTTTTGCTGTGCCGATTCCAGACTGGCAATAATAACGGTTCCCGTATTCTCACGAATCGCGAGCTCACCGATACTTTTACCAATACAGTCCATCCCTTTACGCAGCTTGTACCACTCAATACTCAGCTTGGAAATAGAGAACTCTACCTGCTCCAGCGCAGTAGGCTGGTAACTCATACCGCCGATAATACTTGCAACCTGACGAGCTTCGCGATCATTCAGCGTCATCACAAGCTCGTGGTCATCCGGAGCTGCCGGTGAACTGTGGTACACCTCGCGTTTGCCATCTTCATGGACCACAATCGCTACTTTCTCGCGATCATCGGTCTCCACCATAAATTTCCTTCCAATACCGGGCAAGTCCGTCTCACGAATAATAGCCATACTTCCCCCTCCTTTTTGTATAAGTTAACATTGCCATATACAGTGTATGCATAATGCCACACTCACAGCATGCCTCTCTACACTATACGGGGTACCAGCAGAATGGTTTCAACAAAAAGGCGATTTTTCGCCTTTTTCGTTCAAAAAACGCCAAAAAAGACGTTTTTTAAAAATATCAACCTGTATTGATAACTTATAAATTGATGATTACCGCGAAACCCTAAAATGAATATTTTCTCGAAATATTCATTTTAGAGCCCTTATTTATGCTAAATATGCGCATATTCATCTTCAATAACTGTTATTAAATACGAACGGGTCTTGTTTATATATTCTTATTCGATATGTATCAGGTTATATCTGCAAAAATGATCTTGTTCTATTCTTCAAGACACATAAGAGAAATAAAAAAAGAGCACAAGGAGTTCTGCTCCTCATGCTCTTTGTATTCATTTTACCCATTCAGATCCGTTAACAGAATCAGAAAGGATATTGTGTCAGTGTGAATACTTCCACATCCGGCAGTTTTTCACGGCCGTTCAGATCTTGCAGTTCGATCATAAATGCAGCGCCTACTACATTACCGCCTACTTGACGGATCAGGTCTACACAAGTTGCGATTGTGCCGCCTGTTGCCAGCAGATCATCGGCGATCAGTACGTTTTGACCTTCCTGGATCGCGTCTACGTGCATAGCCAGTACATCCTTACCATATTCCAGTGCATATTCTGCCTGGATCGTTTTGTACGGCAGTTTGCCTGTTTTACGAATCGGAATAAAGCCTACACCCAGCGCATAAGCGAGTGGTGCGCCAACTACGAAACCACGTGCTTCCGGTCCGGCGATCACATCGATTTTCAGCTCTTTTACCAGCTTTTTCAGTTCTTCGATGGAAGCTTTGTAAGCTTCACCATTTTGCAGCAGGGTTGTAATATCTTTAAAACTGATTCCTTCCTGCGGAAAATCCGGAATCACACGAATATGCTCTTTAAAATCCAAAAAAATCTCCTCCTAAAAATAGATCGGTTATGATGCGCCTTGCATGCGGGAAATCATCCATGAAGTTAATTGCGGCAGATCACTTTCACATAACATATATTCCATTTCAGCCAGTTCGCCAAGTTCCCGGTACAGCTGCGAGCTGTCGAGCGGACGTTTTACCGGAGCATTATTCAGCATTACCTGTCCATTCTGACGGATAATAAACTCCAGTTCCTCGAACACTTCCAGCATCATCTGTACCATTCTCACCGAGCTGGAGGTTTTTTGACTTAGATAGGGAATCAGCTTCGCTTCCTCCGCGATCGTCTCACTGGATTTGACAAGCCACCCGTATATCAGTTTAAAACGATCCCGGTCGGGTATCTGCAGACGTTCCTGCTGCTGCGGCCGATCATGGAGCAGGACGATATTTTCAAGAGAAGTGAATCGTTCGAAAATAGTATCCAGCTGCTCGATATGCGCCGGTAATGATAACAGACATAATGTGCGTATAGCTTCTGCCCCATACTGTGTGGAGACATGATTGCAAGCTGCGATATCAACTTTTCTATCATAACCCCAAAGGGATACATCCGACAATTGGGTTTTTAAAGTTTTCACCCGATTTTCGCTGCACAATACTCCCAATTGGCCACCTTCTACTCCCATATAACGGGACCATTTCTGCCGAATCGTCTTCAAATGCTGCTCCCATTGGCCGGAGCTGCGCCGATCCCAGACCTGAAGCCCGGGTACAGCCAGATCCTGTACCATCAGCTGCGGTTTGCGATTACCGCGCCATTCGTTGATACTGGTCTCGGCCAGTATATCAATCCGGTCACCTTCCGACAGCAGCTCGGCCAGTTCACCTTTGCCGAAAGCTATACCTTCCATCATGGTTCCATCTTGCTCTACCACCAGCCGCAGATGATCCAGCGTTTTGCCGATAGCTTTGGCCTGGGTTACCGTTACACCGCGCAGTACAATACGCGGCAGTGGATTGGACATACCAAAAGGAGCAAGCTGGTCTAACTCTTCAATCGCAGACAGCGTCAGTTGATCCAGCGTACATTCATGATCTGCTGCTGTCTGGGGAACCAGATCTTCTTCGGTCAACATACCTGCTGCCCGTTCATTGAGCCGACGACGGAATTCATCCAGCTGGTCACGTTGCAGACTCATGCCTGCTGCCGATGGATGACCGCCGAAATGATCCATCACATCCTCACAATCAAGCAGCGCTTTATAAATATCATAGCCGGGGATAGAGCGTGCAGAACCTTTGCTCATACCTGTCTGTGGATCGATACCCAGTACGATAGTCGGCCGGTAATAGCGATCCAGCAGTTTGGATGCCACTATACCGACCACACCAGGATTCCAGCCTTCACCAGCTACGACAATTACATGTGGAATGCTGCCATTGTTCATCGCTTTCTCGGCTTCCAGCATAGCGATAGCTTCCTGCACCATCCGGTTTACCAGATCCTGCCGTTCCTTGTTCAGCTGATCCAGTTCAAAGGAAATCTGGTCCGCTTCCGCCTGGTTAGTCGTCGTGAGCAGCTCTACCGCACGCTTTGCATGCTCCATGCGTCCACTGGCATTGATCCGTGGTGCCATGGCAAAAGCAATATGGGTAGCTGACATCTGCGCCGGATCGATCGCTGCAATATTCATCAGCGCGTGTACACCGGCAAATGCACTATGCTTCATCCGCTCTACACCCGTACGCACCATCATCCGGTTCTCATCTTCCAGCGGCATCAGATCGGCTACTGTACCGATCGAGACGATCTCCAGCCATTCTTCCGGTACCTGGTCCTTGCCGAGCAGTGCTTGTGCCAGCTTGTAGGCCACACCTACACCAGCCAATCCTTTAAAAGGATACGTGCAGTATTCAAGCTTGGGATTCACGAGCGCACAGGCAGCGGGCAACTCTGCCGGCGGCTCATGATGATCGGTTACGACTACATCGATTCCGAGCGCTGCAGCATGTGCAATCTGGGACACTGCACTGATACCGGTGTCGACCGTAACAATCAGCGTCACTCCCTGTGCATGTGCCTGATCAATCGCATGGTTATGCAGACCATAGCCCTCTTTGGAGCGATGGGGAATATAAATGTCATAATCGGCATTCAGATAGCGCATCAGCTGAATCATCAGTGATGTACTGGATACACCGTCCGCATCATAATCGCCATAGATCCATATTTTCTCGCCTGCCGTTAATGCCTGGCGTATACGCTCTACGGCTTCTTTCATCCCGGCTAGCAGATAGGGATCATGAGATGTTCTGCGGCTGCCCGACAGGAATTCTGCCGCCTCTGTTTCTCCTGTGTATCCTCTGCCCGCCAGCAATGAAGCAGTTAGGTGGGAGATACCCAGTCTGGAGCTAAGCATCTCTGCAGCAGCCGGATCGGGATAATGTACATTCCAGTGATATTGTGAATGAATCATGATGTGCCTCCTTAATGAATCATGCCGTCGCCGGACTTTTCCCGGCTTTGTGTCCACTCGTAATTGGACTTGTACGGATAGCCTCCCGTATACGGCAGAATCTGTACTTCTACACTGCTTACATGAGCAAATCGAGTAAGCAGCAGATTTTTGGCATAGTCTGCAATTTCTGCTGCAGCCTGTACGCTAATCTGGGGATTAACTCCTATTTTTAGATGAATCCTTAGACCATCTCTGTATTCCTGGGCTTTCAGATCTTCAATCGTAATGACACCCTGTACACGCTGCACAGTATCCATAAAGTCAGCGGCATCTTCACGCTCCAGTTCCTGAACCAGCGTACCATAGACAGTCTGACTGGCCATCCGATAGCCCTGACGCCATAGAATTACTGCGACCAAAATAGCAGAGACCGGCTCTATATAATACAGGTTATCCATCTGCAGTTCCAGTGCCGCAATCGTACCGAGCATGCCAGCCAATACGAGGATTGAGGAATACAGTGAATAACGATGCATATCCACTTCTTCGGCCGCCCTCGTGTTTCCTTGCTTTTTCGCATAACGATAACGATAGCGGAATAATGCTTCATTGACTGCCATCGCCAGAAAAACAACTACAATCGCATAGGGCTTGGGATCAGGAGTCTGCTCGGACATCAGATCACGCACCGCAGATATGGCAATCTCCAGGCCACCAAGCAGCAGCAAGACCGTCAACAGCAGATTCGTAAATGGAGCAGCTGTCTTGTTATACCGTTCTTTGGAGGCTGCATGATCTTCCCCTGTCCGGCGACTTTGCCTACCCTGATGCCTTTTGGACAGGCGCTCTGCCAGACTGCTGACTGCACTGGAAGCTGTATAGAGAGCATCTCCCATTAATGCCTTGTTGCTGGCCGCATAAGCGGTGACTGCTTTGACTATAGCCAGTATTAATCCAGCCAGTATGGATGTCCAGAATACTTTTCCCTGCTGACGGATATCGTTATTTCTCACCATACTTCCTCCTAAGACAAGATGAAGCCGCGTCGGTATGAGGACCAGGACGCGGCTTCAGGCAGGTTAGCTTGCGATGTTAGGCCGTCGTCTTCGACGGTGCTTTCGCTTTTGGTTTCTGTCTGTTTTTGAGTACCAACCACAGTGGACTTGCGATAAAGATCGAAGAGTAAGCTCCGAAAGCAAGACCGATCATCATAGCCAGCGAGAACATACGAATGGACTCACTACCCAAAATGAACAACAGCAGACAAGCGATGAATACAGTCAGTACCGTATTCAAGGAGCGTGTCATGGTTTGAGAAATACTCTTGTTTACGATATCGGCAACATCTCCGCGTTTTTTCTGTTTGGCAAAACGCAGATTCTCACGGATACGGTCAAAGATAACAATCGTATCGTTCAGGGAATAACCGATAATCGTCAGTACAGCAGTGATAAATGTCAGATCCACTTCCAGACGGAAAATGGAGAAAATCGAAATGACCAGGAATGCATCATGCAGCAGCGCTACTACAGAAGCTACCGCAAAACGCCATTCGAAACGGATTGTTACATAGATGATAATTCCAAGGCTGGCAAGCAATACGGCCCAGAGGGCATTACGCTCAAGCTCTTTGGCAATCGTTGGATCGACGGTATTAACTTCAAAGGAAGCACCGCTGTCCAATTGCTTGTTGAATGCCTGTTTGAGCTGATTTTCCTGTGTATCAGTCAGTACTGTTTCAAAACGGATAGACATCCGTCCGTCTCCACCGATATTGATACTTGGATCCTTGCCTATATTGAGGCTGTCTACTACAGGTTTTACCTGCTCTTCTGTTAATGTTTTGGTCAGCGTCACATCGACATTGGAACCCGAACGGAAATCAACGCCATAATTCAATCCGGCAACTGCCAACGAAATAATACCGGCAATTGTCAAAATAATGGAGAATGTATAAAAATACTTACTCAGTTTAACAAAGTCATAATTCCACTTAAAGCGCATCGCGTTCACTCTCCTTTACGCCGAAATACTCCGGTTTGTTAACCAGTTTCCCTTTGACGAGCAGGGACAGTAAAAAGCGGGAGAAGAACACGTTGGTAACGATACTTACAAGAATATTGAAAATCAATACCAATGCAAAGCCTCTTACAGCACCTGTACCCAGAGCAAACATTACAGCAGCTGCAATAATGGTAGTTAACTGGGCATCCATGATCGTACCGAATGAACTTCTGCTTCCCGCTTTGAACGCAGACGGGATACTCTTACCGTTGCGAATCTCATCCTTGATACGCTCATAGGTGATGATATTGGAATCGACTGCCATACCCACACCCAGGATAAAGGCTGCGATACCCGGCAATGTCAATGTGAAATTACCTGCAACAAAGATCATAACCGTGAGCCATACATAGGTGATAATACTGAATCCGGCAATCAGACCCGGAATACGATATACCAGAATCATAAAGATCAGAATGATAATAGAAGCTATGATACCAGCTTTCAGGGTTTCGTTCAGAGACTGTTGTCCCAAAGATGCTCCTACACTCTGTGAATAGATTTCGGTCAATTTCAGCGGCAGTGCGCCCAGGTTGATCTGGTCTTTGAGCTGCTGTGCTTCCTGAACGGTGTAGCTGCCGGAAATGCTGGCTTTGCCATCTGTCAGTTCAGCTCGTACAGTTGGTGCGGACAGCAGTTGACCATTCAGGAAGATTCCGAGCGGCTGATTGATCAGACGTTTGGTAATCTCTCCGAATTTTTTGGCATCTTTGACTTCGATCGTGATCTCTGGCTGCTGCAGTGAGTTATACACTACGGATGCGCCGTTTTCTTTGAAGTCATCACCAGTCAATTCGATTTTACAATAAAGTTTTGCCGGATCTTCATTGGCATAAGTATTTTCTGTAGCTGTAGCGCCGGCTCCTGTGTCAGGAGTTACAGTCACTCCCTGCGGCAATCCTTCGGTCTGTGCGGACACAGGATTGCTATCCGAAGATTTGCTATCGGTACTGCTCTTTGTTTCTGCAGCTTTGGACTTGTTAATGTCCTGCTTCTCGGAAGGCGCACTTCCTGATTGCTTGGAAGCATCCGTGGAACATCCATCCATACTGCGGAACGTAAGTTCAGCCGGTTCTTTCATGGTCTTGCGGACAGTTGCTTCATCCGTAACACCGGCAATTCTCAGACGAATACGATCTGTACCCTCTGTTGTAATTTCCGGCTCACTTGTACCAAGGGCATTGGCACGCTGTTCCAAACTTCTTGCAGTCTGCGTCAGAGATTCTCTGGTAACTGCTTCCCCCTGCGTGGTTGGCGTAGCCTGATACAAGATTTCAAAACCGCCTTTAAGATCGAGTCCCAGACGGACATCTTTAAATAGCGGGGTCGTTGTACCGATAATACCGGCTACGACAAGTATGACGACTATGAAGCTGATGATTCTGTTCATCCCGTATGTGGTTCCCCTTTCATTCTCAATATTCCTATTATAGCGATGCGGCAAATGACAGTCAATTTACCAATGGTCAGCAAAACAAACAGGCTGATGCCTGTCAGACACCGGCCCAGCTCATTCTTGGTCCAATGAGAAAATTAAATTTACCTGCGAACACACCTTACCATCTGGCAGACGATCTGTGCAATACCATATTTCTGTCAACAAGATTATCCGTGCAATGGAGGTATCCGTTCCTGCATATCCGCGCTTTCCATTTTCTTATAGGAAGACATCGTCAGATAATGCATCAACTGATTGGGTTTCATTGATAAAATATCGTTGACCAGCTCGTACAGCCGGGGCATACCCTGCTTTTCATACTTGTTATTCAGGCAGTCCCATAATTCTTCCGAAGTCAGCTGTTCATATCCAAGCATCGCAAACTCTTCGATTTTGCTCTGGCATAGCGAGTCAATCAGTTCTGTCAATTCCGCATTGCTTAATTCGTCCATGTCCACCAGCTACCTTCCTGTTGCTTATGACTACATTGTATTAAATGATCATTATTGCTGCCTCATAATCTATACAGGTTACACATTCTTCAACTGTACCCTAATTCCTGCCAGTCGCCTAGTGTAATGCGCATAATAATGGAGAAATTTCTGTTTACAATACAACGGTATATACATACCATGATGCAATCAGTAGCGAAATAAGTGTCAGTGGCAGACCTACTCTCAGGAATTCCAGATAACCAAGACGCTGCTGGCGGCGGTCAGCCATGGAAGCTGCAATCAGTCCAGCTGCAGAACCCAGCAGTGTTCCACTTCCCCCAATACCTGCACCAATAGACAACGCCCACCATAACGGATTAATAACAGCAGGTGTGGAAGCTCCCATTTGCACGGCTGTGTCCTGAACAAGCGGAATCATGACTGCAATCCATGGCATATAATCCATTACTGAAGATAACAAACCGGTTGTCCAGAGCAGAATCAGAGCAACCCATGACATATCGCCATTTGTAAGTTCAATCAGATAACGAGCTCCCGTCTGAATCCAGCCGGTCTCCACCAATCCTCCTGCCAGGATAAATAAGCCTGCAAAAAATAACAGGGTGTCCCATTCCAGATGACGCAATATAGATAGGGGCTTCGCTCCTGTTGCTATCGCAGCAACCAGCATAACCAGCGCTCCGGCTGCTGCCACGATAGATAAACGAAGATCCAGCCAGGATCCGATAACAAGTCCTGCTATCACCAATACAAAGACCAATAGTACTAAAAAAGCAAGTTTTCTGTTCTCGATAGAGCTTGTTACTTCCTGCTCCAGATTTAGTGTTCTCACCGTATGTGAGGCAGTGCGGAAGTTTTGCCAATACAATAGAGCAATCAGCAGCAGATTCACTGCCAGCAGAATGAGCATCAATGGTCCCAGCATTGTAACGAAAGATACAAAAGTCAGCTGTGGATTGGCAGTACCGATCCACATATTGGCCGGATTGCCGATCAATGTAGCTGTTCCTCCAATATTACTGGTAATGATCGCTGCAATCAGAAAAGGAGCAGGTTTCATTTTCAGCAGATTTGTCACGGTAAATATAACAGGTACCATCAAAATAATGATTGTTACATGATCTAGCAGTGCAGCTCCAAGAGCTGTCCATATCATTAGAATAACGAAAAGAAGCAGCGGATTGCTGCGTGTCCATCCCAGACTCCGGATGACCGCATAATGAACCAGTCCACTACGGCTCATAACGCCTGCAATCACCAGCATGCTCATCCAGAGCAGCAGAGTATCCCAATTGATATGCGTCGTATAGGCATTTTGCCAATGTACAAGACCCAGCAGCAAAAACAATACTGCTCCAATAACGGCGATCATCGCCCGATTCAGCTGATCTGTTATCCATATGGCATATATAACTAGAAAAATAACGATAGCTGCTGTCGGCTGCCATGTCATCATCTCCGATACTTGCATGATACACATCCTTTCTCCCATTCCATTATCCGGTTTATTCATCAGTTTCCCATCATGCCCCGGCTCAATTCGCTATCATAATGAAATTCCTTCAGGATAGCAAAGCCCAAATTAGCAGTTATTAACAAAAAAAGCAGACCTGCAGGCAGGTCCGCTTTGGTAACAATTTATGAATGGTTCCGTTTTGCCGGGATTCGCTTAGACTTTGGCAACCGGAGCAGTATCCTTGGCAGTAGAATGACTGATCGCCGAACGGTCGAATGTCAATTTAGTGACATCGTTTACACGCAGTACTACAATATCATCTGTGATCTCCGTAATTGTTCCGTGCAGACCACCGATTGTTACGACTTTATCGCCTTTTCCGAGTGTATTCAGCATCATGTTGCGCTGTTTTTGTTTCTTTTGCTGAGGACGAATCAGCAGGAAATAGAATACAACAAACATCAATACAAATGGAATGATAGCTCCCAAAATTCCAGTACCGCCACCAGCGGCTGCTGCTAAATTAAACATGGTATTGCCCCCTTTTTAATATAAACCGGGGACCGGAGTTCCGGTACCCGAAGTGTTTCCAGCTGTTGTTCGGCAAAATATACAGCGATGATCCGGTACATCATTCAATGTTCTTTATGATACAGTATTCGGTTTAGAAGCCTTTATCATTATCATGCAGACCATATTGATCGAAGAATTCATCACGGAAATCAAGCAGACGGTCATCCATGATCGCCTGGCGTACATTTTTCATCAGGTTAAGCAGGAAGTGCAGATTGTGATACGTAGTCAGACGCAGACCAAAAGTCTCATCCGCTTTGATCAGATGGCGCAGATACGCACGGGAATAATTGCGGCAGGTGTAGCAGTCGCAATTGGGATCAAGCGGTCCAAAGTCTCTGGCATACTTGGCATTACGTACAACAACACGGCCTTCACTGGTCATTGTCGTACCATTACGCGCAATACGTGTAGGAAGTACACAGTCAAACATATCCACACCACGAATCGAACCCTCGAGCAGTGCATCGGGAGAACCGACACCCATCAGATAACGAGGCTTGTTACTTGGCAAAAATGGCATAGTATATTCCAGAGCTTCATACATCAAATGCTTGGGCTCTCCTACACTCAGTCCACCAATAGCATACCCCGGGAAATCCATCGAAGTCAAATCAAGTACACTCTGGCGGCGCAGGTCTTCATGCATACCACCTTGTACGATAGCGAACAATCCCTGATCCTGTGGACGGGCATGACTGTTCAGGCAACGTTCTGCCCAGCGGGTCGTACGTTCCAGCGATTTTTTGACATAATCATACTCTGCCGGATAGGGTGGACATTCATCAAATGCCATCATAATATCGGAACCGAGCGCATTCTGGATCTCCATGGCTACTTCCGGTGACAGGAACAGCTTGTCTCCATTCAAATGGGAACGGAAATGTACGCCTTCTTCGGTAATCTTGCGCATTTCACTAAGACTGAATACCTGAAAACCGCCGCTGTCTGTCAGAATCGGGCGATCCCAGTTCATGAATTTGTGCAGTCCGCCAGCTTCCTTGATCAGATCATGACCGGGACGCAGGAACAGATGATACGTATTGCTCAGAATAATATGGGCATCCATTTCCTTGAGTTCTTCGGGACTCATCGTTTTGACAGTTGCCAGGGTGCCGACAGGCATAAAAGCCGGTGTCTCGATAATACCGTGTGGAGTATGAACCCGTCCAAGCCGGGCTCCTGACTGTTTACAGGTTTTGATGTGTTCGTACGTTATAGGTCCAGACATAGTATTTATTCTCATCCTTCTGGTCATTTAATAGGCAAAACAGAAAGGACCGGCAGAACCGGTCCTGCAATCAACCGACATTTAATTATAACGGAGCAACCCCATGAAGCACAATATATGTTCGTACTGATATATTTATTATTTACAGATGTTTGTTTATCGATTTAATAAATAAACATCGCATCGCCAAAACTAAAGAACCGATATTCACGCTCAATCGCTTCCTGATACGCTGCCATAATATGCTCGCGTCCGGCCAGCGCACTGACCAGCATGACCAAAGTGGATTTGGGCAGATGGAAATTGGTGATCATGGCATCAACCAGACCAAAGGTATGCCCCGGGTAAATAAAGATCTGTGTCCAACCACTTGCTGCTTCCAGCGGACGATCCTGGAAATCACGAGCCACTGTTTCCAGGGTGCGTGCCGAAGTGGTACCTACCGCGATTACCCGGCCGCCGCGTGCTTTGGTTTCATTCAGCAGCGTCGCTGTCTCCGCAGGTAATGAATAATATTCTTCATGCATGACATGCTCTTCGATCGTCTCTGCGCTCATCGGCCGGAAGGTTCCCAGACCGACATGCAGTGTAACAAATCCGATTTGTACACCTTTGGCACGAATCTGGTCCAGCAGTTCTGTAGTGAAATGCAGACCGGCTGTAGGAGCAGCCGCCGAGCCTTCATTTTTGGCATAGACCGTTTGATAACGTTCACGATCATCCAGCGTCTCCTTAATATAAGGAGGCAGCGGCATTTCACCCAGACGATCCAGAATTTCCTGAAAAATCCCTTCATACCTGAAAGAAAGTACACGCATCCCCATATCGCCTTCTTCTTCAATTACCGCTTCCAGTTCGTCACTGAAATGAATAACTGCACCGGTTTTAATCTTTTTTCCCGGTTTCACAAGCGCTTCCCAGCGATCCCCTTCCAACTGAGTCAGCAGCAGAATCTCTGCTTTGGCTCCTGTATCCTTTTTCGTTCCGAACAGACGTGCAGGAATAACACGTGTATCGTTCAGAATCAGGGTATCGCCTTCATGGAAATAATTAATGATATCTGCAAAATGCTCATGCTGCACATCACCAGTTGTTTTGTTCAGCGTCAACAGACGGGACGCTGTACGTTCTTTGAGCGGTACCTGCGCGATCAAATGCTCCGGCAGGTTAAAATCATACATATCTACTTTCATCTTCATTTATCCTTTCGTAATTACTGCACCTTTAAAGTAATGCTGTAAAATTTCTTTGTAAGTGGAACCTTTATCGGCCATACCTTTGGCTCCCCACTGGGACATACCAAGTCCATGACCATTGCCTCGGCCGGTAAACAAGAATCCGCCTGGCTCTGTAACACGGGCATTGCCTTCTCCGTTCATAATAACGGTAGAGGAAGTACCTTTTCCTTGCCCGGAAGCTCCCAGAATCACTACTCCTGCTGCCGGCAGTTCATCCTGACTGCTACCTGCGCCGATTATAGTGTACTTCTCGGTCTGCACCACATCAAACAGCGTGCTTGGCAGCCCGTTGAGCGCTGAACGGAACATATCGGGATATTTAACATTCACTATGCTGCCATTTACCTTGATCTCGGTCACACGTCCGGATGGTCCACGCTCGGTTACTTGAATCGAAGTGATCGTCGACGGCAAGCTGGATGTAGTTTTGCCTTTCAGAGCAGATAACAGCTGTGAAGATGTATAGGGGCCGCGAATCCATTCATAGCTATTCGACTCTGGAACAATCTCCAGTACAACCGCCTGATTGCCCGGATTCAGCTGAGCAACTGCTTTGACACTGTTTTGTACGACAGGAAGCTCACGTACATTGGTATTTTTGGTAGTCACAGTCATATAATCGAGTCCCGCTTCCGTTTGCTTGCCTGCGAGCTTGGCATTATCTTCACGGATATAGCCTGACTCGCCATTATCCAGCAGGACATGATACCATTTTTTTAGATTGGCCTGGGCAGCGGCATCTCCATCCGAGACGACACTTACATAGGCGTCTCCGCTGCCTTTCCATACTTCTGAATTATCCGCACTGACTCCACCGGCATTGGCAGAGAAAATCGTCTCCAGAACCTTATTGTTTTTCATGACCACTTCACCGGCCGTATCATCCACTGCTTTGATAATCCGCTTGTCTTCCGCACTCACTCCATTATAGGCTTGGCTGAGTGTCCCATCGACTACATCCGCTATTTTGAAACGGGATGTGCCTTCCTGGGATCTGGCATAGCTGCGTGCCGCTACAGCTTGCGCCTTGAGTGCTTCGGCAGGCCATGAAGCAGACACTTCTCCACCTACTACCGAATAAAGATAGTCTTCCATCGGCAGTACGTTGATCCAGGCTAACTGACCGTTATAATTGCTAATCTCAAAGTCTCCACGATAGGAGCGAGCAGAACGTTCAGTCACCTGGGTTCCGGCATCGCTTCCTTTGAGACGCATAACAGCTTTGCTGCCACTCACCATATAATGATCGATTGGAGCAGGACTGGTAATACTTGATGTTGCATTTTGGCGAATGATAAGCGCAGACTCCGTACTGCTTACTGTTGTCAGCGTCACCTCAGGCAGTGCTGCCGCCGCAGCTGCTTTTACAGCAGCGAGACCGGCACTGTTAGCCTCCTCACCTACCCATACATTATAGGTCAATTGCCCACCGCTGTGAGTCAAAGCCATAAATGCATCCAGACCGGCATTCTGTGCATCCGTTAACGCAGATTGAGCTTGAGATTCACTCGTATAGCTACCTGCAGATAAGTGCATACTTCCTTTGACGGATGGCGTCTGACCACTTAATAGGGAACGTACGGTAGAGCTCACACGGGAAGCTGCTGTTGTAGCATTCGCTTCGGTAGCATACATGCCGGTATATAATTGATAGATCGTACTTCCATTTTTGGAGGAAGTGAGTACAATCGGCTTATCACTGGTTGGTTGCAGCAGCTTGATCCCTGCCGCGGCTGTAGCAAAGTCTGCGGTTTCCAATACTTTAACCCGGTATCCATCAATCCCAAAGCTCGCCTGCTTACCAATTGACAGCCAGGAATCGAATGTCCGTCCGCTCATTTCACCCAGTTCCAGATCACTGGCCGACTTTACATTTACTACAGGTACGATAGAAGTATACGTACTACCTCCATTAAAAAATATTCCGACCCGAATCTCTTCATCCGAAGGCCCTGCTGCATAAGAAGGCATTGCATATCCTGCCATGAGTACTGCTGCCAGTGCCAATGTGCCTGCAGTACGTACAACCAGCTTGCGAAGCTCAACAAGAGAAGTGCGATATTTTTTATTTTCCGGTTCCATACATGTTATTGTGCGGTTATTTTGTTCATTTCCTGTTTGTTTATACGTTCCATGTTCCATGATAATGGATGATTTTAGTTGTATCCTTTGCAGGCTGGAACCATGATCAGACCCTATAGTATGATGATTTGCTGCCCTGACAACTGTATTTTCCTGCCAGTTATCGTGGTTAAAATTATCTCCAGCAGCTTTCTCCCGATCCTGTTCTCGCAGCATTGCAAATTTCATCATTGCTACCTTCCTTTCACTGTTCACTAAAATAATCATTCCCGATCAAGCAGCATATACTTCTTCCATCATCAGACAGATCAATGGCAACAGATTACAAAAGGCTGACCATTTACAATATACATAATAGTTCAGTACCTAAAGCTAACTATAGCTAACCTTTTTTGGAGTGCAGCTTCGTTTCTTGGAGACCCAGTTTTAAAATATACTACTCTTTAGATATAACTATTTTAATAATTCAGCCTTTTCAATCTATCCATCTTTTGAGCTTTTGATCTACTATTATTTCAAATGCATGCCTATTCAACGTATCCTTATTGACTGTATTCCTATAAGATCAATACAATAAAAAGCCTGCTATTTATAGAAGATACACTCTATAAATAACAGGCTTGGCGCTATCAAGAGGTTCTATCTACATATCAGAGCCTCTATTATAACATGACTTGTACTTATTTACCCTTCAAGTCTTCCGGCATGGGAATTCCCAGATGACTGTAGGCTTTTGGCGTAACTACACGTCCACGTGGTGTACGCTGCAAGAACCCCAGTTGCAGCAGATAAGGCTCGTATACATCCTCGATCGTTTGTCCTTCTTCGCCAATCGTAGCTGCGATGGTGTCCAGACCTACCGGACCTCCGCGGAAACTGTGAATCATTGCTTCCAACATTTTATGATCAATCTGATCCAGTCCGCATGGATCAACCTGCAGCATATTCAGCGACTCTTCGGCAATCTCCGGTGTAATAATACCATCACCACGTACCTGTGCATAATCTCTTACCCGTTTGAGCAGACGATTCGCAATACGTGGAGTCCCTCTTCCACGCAGTGCAATCTCCTCGGCAGCATCTCCCAGAATCTCAATTCCCAGAATATCTGCACCACGACTGACAATAAAGGTTAATTCATCTACGGTATAGAACTCCAATCGACTGACAACACCAAACCGATCACGCAGCGGAGCTGACAGTAACCCTGCTCTTGTTGTCGCTCCAATGAGTGTAAATGGAGGCAGATCCAAACGCACCGATCGTGCACTTGGTCCTTTACCGATCATAATATCCAGCGCCGAATCCTCCATTGCAGGATACAATACCTCTTCTACAGAGCGATTCAATCGGTGAATCTCATCAATAAACAGAACGTCTCCATCCTGCAAATTAGTCAGCAGTGCTGCCAGATCACCGGGACGCTCGATTGCCGGTCCTGAAGTGGTGCGAAGATTCACTCCTAGCTCATTGGCAATAATGTTGGCAAGTGTTGTTTTACCAAGTCCTGGTGGACCATAAAGCAGTACATGATCCAGTGCCTCACCACGCATCTTGGCCGCTTCAATATAGATTTTCAAGTTTTCCTTTACCCGGCTTTGACCAATGTATTCCGCCAGATAGCGGGGACGCAGACTCAGTTCCACCGCTTGGTCTTCCATCATCAAGTTAGCCGATATGATGCGGTCATCCGTCATCTTTATCGCTCCCCTCTCGTTGCAGTTCATATTCGCACAAGGCCCCGATATCTGGTGCCCTGTTTACATTTTTATACTCAATCAGTATAAGTATACGAATAACATTGATATCCTGTATCCTGTATCCTGTATCCTGTATCCTGTATCCTGTATCCTGTATCCTGTATCCTGTATCCTGTATCCTGTATCCTGTATCCTGTATCCTGTATCCTGTATCCTGTATCCTGTATCCTGTATCCTGTATCCTGTATCCTGTATCCTGTATCCTGTATCCTGTATCCTGTATCCTGTATCCTGTATCCTGTATCAAATACAGTCTATCCAAGAATCGTATTTGAATCTATATTACACAAATTAATTCGGTTCACCAGTTCCGGCTATACGCTGCTGGTTCTGGCCTATCTTATGATCCAGTATACAGCATTTTCAGAGCCCGCTTCATAACAGAATCGGCTGTATCTTCCGGGAAGACTTCATGTTTGAGCGTTTGCCACATACGATCCAGTTCTGACTCTGTGTAACCTAGCGCTTTGAGACCTTCCCGCACTTCCGGCCATACATCTCCTGGCGCCCCCAGTGGTGCTTCTGTCTGTGCAAACAAACCCGTAGCGATAAGCGCATCTCCGATCCCATCCAACTTATCCTTGAGATCCAGAATCATGCGTTGAGCCGTTTTCTTTCCAATCCCCGGCAGCTTGGTCAGGAAAGTAATATTCTCCTGGTAAATGGCTGTGATTACGCCTTCCGGACTACCACCACTTAATATTCCTAACGCGACTCTTGGTCCGATACCGGATACTTCGATCAATTTACGAAACAACTTCTGTTCATCACGACTAGGAAATCCAAATAGCTGTATCGCATCTTCACGAACATGATGATGGGTGTATACCGTAATCTCACCTGTATGCTTCGCCCAAGCAAAAGGATTCGGACAAAATACCCGATATCCGATCCCATTAACATCCATTACAATATATTCATTCTCCAAGTGGACCAGAGGCCCGCGTAAATAATCAATCATTTTTTAAGTACCTCATTTAGTTTAGAATTTAATACATAGGAGTGGGCATGACAAACAGCAACCGCCAGAGCATCAGCTACATCATCCGGCTTTGGAACTTTTTGCAGATTCAA
The DNA here is from genome assembly GCF_000971985.1 of Paenibacillus dauci. Classification (GTDB taxonomy): domain Bacteria; phylum Bacillota; class Bacilli; order Paenibacillales; family Paenibacillaceae; genus Saccharibacillus; species Saccharibacillus dauci. The sequence goes on from NZ_LAQQ01000001.1 coordinate 1,602,354, forward strand.
AAACATGCGTACCATCTCCTGAACCTGCCGTTTTTCTGCTTTACCATAGCCTACAATCGCCTGCTTAACCTGCATTGGTGTATATTCCCCTATAGGCAGTCCACGCTGTGCAGCTGCCAGAATCGATACGCCACGCGCCTGACTGACCGACATGGCTGTAGTCACATTGCGACTAAAAAACAATTTTTCAAAAGCAACGGCGTCGGGTTTGTACTTATCGATTAACTGTACCATCCCCTCATATACATGCATCAGACGCTCTTCTTCCGGCGTGTGCGCCTCTGTCTGAATACATCCATACTGAACAGGTGTCAGCTTGCTTCCGTTCTTATCAATAAATCCAAAACCAACAATTGCAATCCCCGGATCAATCCCCAATATACGCAAACCTATCTCTCCTTCATTCTGCACATCTATAATCTGCCCTTGTTATCTGTGTAGCTTATTATTTGTTTATTCTATTGTCTCTACAGGAATCATTCATTATTGTTAAGTAGATCTCTTCCGTTTATCATACTACATGATAAGCCAAATAGGCGAACATATGTATCTTTTTTTATTATATCAAAAGGAATAAATTCTAACAGACGATAACTAAAAAACTTGCTAATAAAATAAAAAAGCACCACTCCATAAAGAGTGATGCTTTTGCATATCGGGATGACACGATTTGAACATGCGACCCCCTGGTCCCAAACCAGGTGCTCTACCAAGCTGAGCTACATCCCGATGATATGCCGGTGAAGGGACTCGAACCCCCACGGTTTCCCTCACGATTTTGAGTCGCGCGCGTCTGCCAATTCCGCCACACCGGCAAATATGTGGTCTTTCAAAATAAAAATGGCGCGCCCTAAGAGATTCGAACTCCTGACCTTTTGATTCGTAGTCAAACGCTCTATCCAGCTGAGCTAAGGGCGCATATTGGAGCGGACGACGGGAATCGAACCCGCGACCCTCGCCTTGGCAAGGCGATGCTCTACCGCTGAGCCACGTCCGCAAAAAAATACAATATGCCATTCTAATAATTATATTTATTATTAGATATTTCTCAAATTATTCATTAATGAATAACTCAGAAAAAAAATGGCGGAACCGACGGGATTTGAACCCGCGATCTCCTGCGTGACAGGCAGGCATGTTAACCCCTACACCACGGTTCCAAAACTATTGCGGGGACAGGATTTGAACCTGTGACCTTCGGGTTATGAGCCCGACGAGCTACCGGACTGCTCCACCCCGCGTCGTCATACAAAATATCTATGGTGGAGACTGAGGGGATCGAACCCCCGACCCTCTGCTTGTAAGGCAGATGCTCTCCCAGCTGAGCTAAGTCTCCATAAATATGACCCGTAGGGGATTCGAACCCCTGTTACCTCCGTGAAAGGGAGGTGTCTTAACCCCTTGACCAACGGGCCTTAATAATATGCAATATATTTTATACTACCATGTAATTTATAATTGAACAACAATTTTACCACAATCGGAGACAAAATAATCTTTCTGGCGGAGAGAGAGGGATTCGAACCCTCGAGACGCTTGTGACGCCTACACGATTTCCAATCGTGCTCCTTCGGCCAA
>NZ_LAQQ01000002.1 GCF_000971985.1 Paenibacillus dauci
CGTTGTCGCCGTATCTCTCGGTGACAACTTTTATATCTTATCATGTTAGCAACCATTCTGTCAACATCTTTTTTTGATGTTTTTTTCGATTCTTTTTAGAAAAGAATTTCACGAATAAGTTGTTAATAAGACTTATACATAAGACTATATCACGTCTTTATATTCGACGTCAATACCCTTTTACCGATTTTTATATTTATTTATATATAGGCTTGGATTTATATTTCTTTACTTTACTTTAAGTAGTGAATAGATAGCAAAAGGACTATTAGTTAAAATTTTATATCCCTATATTATTTTGCCTTATGTTATTTTATTGTTCTATTTTAAATCGTTGAGTACATGCTCTTTATATATCTAATATGTATTATAGAAGATTTTTGTTATGTATTTTTATTTTAAGGTTTCTAATACTATTTTAAGTAGTTGATGTTCAGAGCATCTTGATTTGATAATAGCTTTTACTAGGAGGGTGAGATCAGACCTTCTATTTCGTAATAATTAAGAGGAAAGCACTGGCTAATGCTTTTAAGTTATGAAGATCTTCTGATGATTCGAATATTCCTTTCTATTAGTCGCACTATATTGCTACTGTAGCTTTATCTTCGATTTGCAAAACTTCTCTCCTTACACTTATGCGCCAGACAATATAAAGCCAATCTACATTTACTCTACAGGCTGATATATATTTGTTATATAAGCACTGCTATATATGTAGGTTGTGATCCTCTATTGAATTATAAATGGCCTTTCTGGAAGCTACTATGAGTTTTACTCGATGATCGTGATCAGAAAAAACGATACAGCATGCTATTGCTTTGATACATTCGTGTACTGTATATAGTTAGGTTACTGTGTGGGTAAGCAAAGTGGCTATCGTTGATGGCTGAGTCATTTTTATCGAACGCTTCGGAAATTAGTCACTTTAGCACATGGTAAGGCAAAGAATAGAGGAATAATGCTCCATATGGATAAGCAGCTTGTAGAGAGATTATTCTTCAGCCAGGATAGATTAAAATTCTTTATTCATCAAGATCACCCGTTTAGAGTAGTATTTTTCGAAATTCACTTGATGTACAGCATGAGTTGGCCGTGATTCATTTTTTGTTATTTCTGATTGTTGTTATAAAAGAAGTGGAAATCGCTGTAATAGCTCCCTTACCAATCTCATCCATCATAAAAGTACATCAAATCTCCAAATCAAATGTAATTCGGATTTCACCTTTGCAAAGTAGCAATTCTCCCTCTTGTTACACATACATCGCTATTTCGTTTTATACTCGGCTTTTATTCTTCCACTGCTACCATAGATATTATGCAACTTCTCTTTCCTTAATCCGATCATAAAGATTCACTATTGTGAATCACTTATTGTAAGCTCCATCTATTTAACATACTTTCTATCTATAAAGTTCTAACAACTTGATTCATCAGATTTATATGTATTTTTTATCCACTTTCAATCTATTTCACTCTATTAAGTTAGTCTTCTGCTTGTTTGGGCAACTTCGATGTAAGAAAAAAACCTCTAAAACCTTATTTTGCAAAGGTTCTAGAGGTTAAAAAATAACATTATGATCATAATCTGCGTCGGTTCAGGCCGATGGTGATCATTTTGTTCTCTGAATGTATTTACTTTTGCACAAGTTACTGCGCTTATCTTATTCTTCTACATCTTCTGCAGGAGAAGCATCCGGTTCAGGGAAATCATTGGTTTCTTCAATCGTCTCAACAATGGTATTTTCCATTGCCTGCTCTGCTTCTTCCAATTCATCCTCTTCCGGCTCTTCATTTTTGTTGGTACGGCAGATGGTTGCTACAGAGTCGTCTTCACGGATATGAATCAGACGCACGCCCTGCGTATTACGACCCATTGTAGAGATACTTTCCATATCCATACGAATCAGCGTACCACTGGTGGTAATAATCATCAGATCCTGATTATCCTCAACTACTTTTAGTCCTGTGAGCTGACCATTTTTGTCTGTTACGTTCATAGTTTTAATCCCTTTACCACCACGTGTCTGCAGACGGTATTCTGCGCCAGGTGTACGTTTACCGTATCCTTTGGCTGTGACAATGAGTACTTTGAGATCATCATTAATAAGATCCATACCCACTACAGAGTCGCCTTCATCCAGGGTAATCCCTTTGACACCGGTCGCGCTGCGTCCCATGGAACGTACGTTATTCTCATTAAAGCGGATCGACATACCGTAGGCTGTACCCATAACGATATCCTGCTGTCCATCTGTCAGCTTCACTTCGATCAGTTCGTCATCTTCACGCATATTAATAGCGATCAGACCGCCTTTACGAATATTCGTGTAGTCATCCAGACGTGTCTTCTTCACTACACCCTGCTGGGTAGCGAAGAACAAGTATTGATCCCCTTCGAAGTTCTCGACCGCAATAACCGCGTTAACGGATTCACCCTGTTCGATCTGAATCAGGTTGATAACTGGTGTACCACGTGCAGTACGACCCAATTCCGGAATCTCGTATGCCTTGATTCGGTATACTTTACCTTTGTCGGTGAAGAACAGCAGATGGTGGTGAGAGTTGGTTACGAACAGATGCTGGACAAAGTCCTGATCTTTCATATCCACACCCATTACACCGCGTCCGCCGCGTCGCTGACTGCGGTAGGTAGTAACTGGTGAACGTTTGATATAACCGGTATGCGTGACGGTAACAACAACCTCTTCCTGTGGAATCAGGTCTTCGTCCAAAATGCTTTCTTCGCCAATTGTAATCTCGGTACGTCGCTCGTCTCCAAAGCGTTCTTTGAGCTCATTCAGTTCTTCACTGATGATCTCCAGAACACGGGATTCATTGGCCAGAATATCACGATATTCTCCGATCATACGCAGCAGCTCGTTATATTCGTTCTCGATCTTGTCGCGTTCCAGGCCAGTCAGACGCTGCAGACGCATATCCAGAATCGCCTGGGCTTGTTCCGGACTCAGTGCAAAGCGTGCGATCAATCCTTCACGAGCCGCTTCTGATGTCTGGGAAGCACGGATCAGCGCAATAACATCATCCAGATTATCCAGTGCAATACGCAATCCTTCCAGAATATGAGCACGGGCTTCTGCCTTTTTGAGCTCAAACTGGGTACGACGACGAATGACTTCGATCTGATGCTGGATGTAATGATAAATAACTTCGCGCAGACCAAGCAATTTCGGTTCATTATTTACAATCGCCAGCATATTCACACCAAATGTGGACTGCATAGCTGTGTGTTTGTACAGGTTGTTCAATACAACACTAGGATTCACATCACGACGGAGCTCGATCACGACCCGCATACCGTTACGATCGGATTCATCACGCAGATCCGTAATTCCTTCGATGCGTTTCTCCCGTACCAGTTCAGCAATCTTCTCTACCAGACGAGCTTTGTTCACCTGATAAGGAAGCTCGTTCACTACAATACGAGCCTTGTTGTTGTTTTCTTCGATGGTAGCTTTGGCACGCATGGTAACAGCGCCGCGTCCTGTCTGATACGCTTGGCGAATACCGGAGCGCCCCAGAATATAACCGGCCGTCGGGAAATCAGGACCATGGATATAATCCATCAGTTCCATCGATGTAATCTCCGGATTCTGGATCATCGCCTGAACACCATCAATGACCTCGCCCAGATTATGAGGAGGAATATTGGTAGCCATACCTACCGCGATACCCGATACGCCATTTACCAGCAGATTCGGATAACGTGCAGGAAGAACAATCGGTTCTTTTTCTTCACCATCATAGTTGGGAGCAAAGTCGACTGTTTCCTTGTTGATATCACGCAGCATTTCCAAAGCCATTTTGGACATACGGGCTTCGGTATAACGCATAGCTGCTGCCATATCTCCATCAATCGAACCAAAGTTACCATGACCATCTACCAGCATATAACGCATCGAGAAATCCTGCGCCATACGTACCATGGTCTCATATACAGCAGAATCACCGTGTGGGTGATACTTACCGATAACTTCACCGACGATTCTCGCCGATTTCTTGTACGGTTTGTCCGGTGCCATGCCCAATTCCGACATTGCATATAAAATACGCCGGTGTACAGGCTTCAATCCGTCACGCACGTCAGGCAAAGCCCGGCTGACGATGATGCTCATCGCATAGTCCATAAAGGACTCGCGCATCTCTGTACCAATATCCCGTTCTTTAATTTGCGAAATATTCTCTTCCGCCATGCTAAGCTTAGCCTCCCTTATTGCAGCCTTCGTTTGCACAAATGGATGCTCATCGACTGAATACCGAATGTTTAGCTTCGTATTCACTCTTTGTATGAAAATAAGTTTCTTGTCACCAGATTGGGGTTGAAAATCGTTACATGGTGCGGTGTTACATACACTATGGATGCCTACGGCTACATCACTTTATTATACCATTTTTCTGCAATTCTGTCCTGTATTTTGACGTTATTTCGCATGTATTTGCTGTAAAAAATGATAAATCGGATGCTTCCTTTCCTGAAACAACAAAAGCTAATGAAAAGAGCATCCGCAGCTTCGCGGATGCTCTCTGTAATTTGCATAATTACACTACAGCATACTGATTATTCGTTTATAAACGGATGCATTAGAAGTCGAGGTTTTTAACGTACTTGGCGTTTTCCTGAATGAAATCGCGTCGTGGCTCTACGTTATCGCCCATCAGCGTATCAAAGATAGCGTCTGCCAGAATCGCATCCTGGATGCTGACCTGCAGCATGATGCGGCTCTCCGGATCCATGGTTGTTTCCCACAGCTGGGTCGCATTCATCTCTCCCAGACCTTTGTAACGCTGTACGTTAAACTTGGCATTCTCGCCAAAGCCGGCAATAATTTCATCGCGCTCTTTTTCAGAGTTCGCATAAACTGCTGTTTTATTGCGTTCTACCTTGAACAGCGGCGGCTGAGCGATATAGACGTAGCCTGCTTCAATAATCTGACGCATGTAGCGGTAGAAGAATGTCAGCAGCAGCGTACGAATATGGGCACCATCGACATCGGCATCGGTCATGATGATGACTTTGTGATAACGGGCTTTGGACAAATCGAACTCATCGCCAATTCCTGTACCCAGCGCTGTAATGATTGCACGAATCTCGGCATTACCCAGAATGCGATCCAGACGTGCTTTCTCTACGTTGAGGATCTTACCGCGCAGCGGCAAAATCGCCTGGAAATGACGATCGCGTCCCTGCTTGGCCGAACCGCCTGCAGAGTCACCCTCAACGATATACAGTTCACTGATCGAAGCATCTTTGGAGGAGCAGTCTGCCAGTTTACCCGGCAGTGCACTAACTTCAAGTACGCTTTTACGACGTGTCAATTCGCGTGCCTTGCGGGCTGCTTCACGCGCACGGGATGCTTGCAATGCTTTGTCCAGTACCCGGCGGGCTACAGAAGGATTCTCATTCAGGAATTCCTGCAGCTTCTCGGAGAACAGGGATTCCACAATACCGCGAACTTCGCTGTTACCCAGCTTGGTCTTGGTCTGTCCTTCGAATTGAGGTTCCGGAATCTTGACGGAAATGATTGCGGTCAGACCTTCACGTGCGTCTTCACCAGTCAGATTGCTGTTGTTGTCTTTGAGCAGTCCGTTACGACGTGCATAGTCGTTAATGATCCGCGTCAATGCACTCTTGAAGCCGGATTCGTGTGTACCGCCCTCATGCGTATTGATGTTGTTGGCAAAAGAATAAATATTCTCGGTATATCCTTCGTTGTACTGCAATGCGATCTCTACCTGAATCTGATCACGTGTACCTTCGACGTAGATCGGCTGTTCGCTAATCACTTCGCGATTCTGATTCAGATACTGCACGTACTCGATAATACCGCCATCGTATTTGAAATGATTGGACACGCCTGTACGCTCGTCTGTCAGCGTCATGGCGATTCCTTTGTTCAGGAAAGCCAGCTCACGGATTCTGCCAAGCAGCGTATCATAATCATAAACGGTTGTTTCTGTAAAGATCTCTGAATCGGGTCTAAAGGTAACTGTTGTTCCTGTACCTTCGTCCTCTGTCATATCACGCAGAACCTTGATATCGTACATTGGAGCACCGCGTGTATATTCCTGCTGGTGTACTTTGCCTTCCGTTTTGACGACAACGCGTACATGCTCGGACAATGCGTTCACAACGGATACACCAACACCGTGCAGACCGCCGGATACTTTATATCCGCCGCCGCCAAATTTACCACCGGCATGGAGGACAGTCATAACGACTTCAAGTGCGGAACGTTGTGTTTTGGCTTCTACACCTACTGGAATACCGCGTCCGTTATCTACAACGGTTACGCTGTTATCTTCATGGATGGTTACTTCGATATGATCACAGTACCCTGCCAATGCTTCGTCAATACTGTTATCTACAATTTCCCAGACCAGATGATGAAGTCCCTTGGAGCTGGTCGATCCGATATACATACCCGGACGCTTACGAACCGCTTCCAAACCTTCAAGCACCTGTATCTGACTGGCATCATAAGCCGGTTGATTCATCGACATGCTGTTTTCACCTACTTCTATATTTTAAGACAGCCGGAGTCGCCAGCTGTATCTATGCATTCGCAAAAAAGGTATTGGTACGTTTCTTGAGTGTAGCCGAGGAAATGGGGGAGTAATATACTTTGTTCTTGGTTACGACAATGGATTTGGGCTCTTCTTCGCCAATTGCTTCGACTTTTTTGTCTTCGTGGGCAAAGCTGACGAACTGCTTGGAGATTTTGGAAGACTTCTCTATCGATATATCAAAAATGGCAATAAGCTCGGAAAAGCGAATAATCTTCTCGCCGCCCAGGTGAATATACATGGAATAATCCTCCCTTTATTTCTCCACATGCCCTTGATGGACATGAAAAATCTGCGCTTCCTTCAGACGGCCGGCATTGATACTCTCTATTCCGGTCGCTGTTATGAAAGTCTGCACTTTATCCTGGAACGTCTCGATCAGCTGGGTCTGACGGTACGGATCCAGTTCGGACAAGACATCATCCAGCAAAAGAATCGGGTATTCTCCGATCTCTTCGTGTATTAATTCGATTTCAGCCAGTTTCAGCGATAAAGCGGTGGTACGCTGCTGGCCCTGGGATCCAAAAACAGCGGCTTCATTCCCGTTAATATGAAAGGTAAGATCATCGCGGTGAGGACCTGCCAAAGTCGCGCCACGCCGATATTCCTGTTCTTTCACTTGTGATAATTTTATCATAAATTGCTCAAATAAGACAGCTTCATCTTCTTCTTCCACCCCGCCGAAGGAAGGAACATACGACAGAACAAGTTTTTCCTTGCCACCAGTTATCCCCATGTGGATATTTTCTGCCCAGCCCTGAAGCTTGTGGATAAACTGTTTGCGCTTGCGAACGATTTTGACACCATGTTCAACCAGCTGCTCATTCCAGATATCCAGCATCGTGGCATCCTTGCTGCCGGCACTCCACGATTGCTTGAGGTAATTATTACGCTGAACGAGTATTTTTTGATACTGCTGCAGATGGTACAGGTAGCTTGGCTGTACCTGTCCAATCTCCATGTCGAGAAAACGACGGCGTATACCTGGAGAGCCTTTGACAATCTCCAGATCTTCGGGGGCGAACATAACAGCATTGATGGTACCGATAAAATCGCTTAGCTTACGTTGCTCAAGGCCGTTGATTTTGGCTTTTTTGCCTCTGGATGAGAAATTCAGTTCCAGTTTGACATTACCGTATTTTTTCTCGGCTTCGCAGGTGATTCTGGCATTGTCGGCGCCAAAGGAAATTAGTTCTTTGTCTTTATTGGTCCGGTGGGATTTGGACAGAGCCAGCACAAAAAGAGCTTCGATCAGATTGGTCTTGCCCTGTGCATTTTGCCCGATGAATAGATTGACGGGGGAAAAGGAATCCAGCTGGATATTCTCGTAATTGCGGTAATTCTGCAGACTGATCTGATTAATAAACATGGATAAGATCCTCCGGATTATTGTCCACTTTGAACTTTGAAAGACCCCTCGCCTTGTACCTGTACTTCATCGCCAGAATACAGCTTGCGTCCACGGCGTTCTTCAATTTCTCCGTTTACTTTTACCATTTGCTCCTGCAAAAGGGCTTTGGCACTTCCTCCTGTAGATACGCAGTCCGCCAGCTTCAAAAACTGATCCAGCTTGATATATTCGGTGGAAATCGAAATGTTTTTCATGAATAAATAACCGTCCTTTCAATGACAGATGGGCGTAAATAGATGCCAGTAGGGATGAATAGAATAGCCAGGTCTCTTTGCATCTTGTACTAGTGATTGTCGCACTATTACAGACAGTATGCAAAGTACCCGGCTATTTTACAGAATGCATGACCTGCCGGAGAATGACCTGTTGTCCTGGTCCGACAGACAGCCTGATATAGTTGATCCGGAAATAGATTACAAATCCCGGAGATTAGTTGGTTGTACGGTACGGCAGAATGATATACAAACTGCGGCTCTCATCCAGTGGCTTGATAATAATCGGACTCATGATGCCTGTAAACTGGATTGAAAGCTGTTCACTCTCGATGACTTTGAGCACATCAAGCATGTATTTGGAGTTGAACGAGATGCGCAGCGGTTCGCCTTCAAATCGGGCAATGTCCAGCTGCTCGGTTACACGTCCGAGTTCGGAAGAACTGGAAGAGATTTCTACAGCGCCATTTTCCAGCGTCTGCATCCGCACGATATTCGTTTTCTCTTCGCGGGACAGCAGGTATGCACGGTCGATCGAATCAGCCAGCTTTTTGGTGTCGATCACCAATTCGGTTTTGAAGCTGGTCGGAATAATTTTGGAGGTATCCGGATAGGTACCATCCAGAATGCGCGAGTAGAACAGTACACGGTCAATTTTAAATAATACCTGATTATCGGCTACAACGATATCCAGTAGCTGATTTTGGTCAGGAATTATTTTGCTCAGTTCATTGAGTGTTTTGCCTGCAATAACTACATTGCTAAAACGAACACCGGTATCTTCGCCTGTGTTAACTGTACGACTGGCCAGACGGTGACGATCGGTAGCGACGAATTTCAGTTCGCCTTCTGCTAGGTTCCATAGTACACCGGTAAGAATTGGAGTCGTCTCCTGAGTAGAGATGGAGAAGGCCGTTTGTTTAATCATATTTTTGAGCAGATCGCCTGGAACAGAGATTTGCTGATTTTCTTCGATGCTAGGCAGAACAGGGAATTCTTCCGGATCGAGTCCAACAAGCTGGATATCGGTAGCGCCTGCACGGATAAAGGTCTGGAATCCATCTTTGACTTCCATTTCGATTTCCTGGGAAGGCAGTTTTTTGATAATCTCTACGAAAAATTTGGCCGGAAGAACAACGCTACCAGGACGATCAATACGAACAACTGTTTTATCGTTATCTTCTGCGGGTATGAAAGATTGGATTGAAATATCTGTGTCGCTTGCTGTCAAAGTGACACCTGCATAGTTTACATCAAATTTGATACCACCAAGGATCGGAATGGTGGTACGGCTGGAAATCGCTTTGGATACCTGCTGGATGGAATCGTTGAGATATGTTTTGGATATTTGGATCTTCATTTTTTCACTCCTAATCAGCATTGTTCATGCTTGGATATGCTTCATGCCATTTAAGAGTCCAACCGGACGCAAAATGTAAGAAGTATATATCTTTTAATTAATAGTAATAGTAGTAGGGGCACTGAATATGTGGATAACCCCTTCAAAGCCGCATAAAAGTAAGCCTATCCACATGTGTATAAAGTGTGTATAGGCTTGTTAGTTGTTCAGGATGGATTTTTGATCTTATCCATCAGACTGTTAACGACTTTAAACAATTCCTGGTCCACCTTGAGTGACTGGGAAATTTTCTCGTGGGCATGTATGACAGTTGTATGGTCACGTCCGCCAAAAGCTTCGCCGATTTTGGGCAGCGAGTAGTCTGTCAGCTCACGGGACAGATACATGGCAATCTGCCTAGGGAACGCTACAGCTTTGGTTCGTTTTCTTGCTTTGAAATCTTCCAGTTTGAGGTTGTAATATTCGCCAACCCGCTGCTGAATATCCTGAATCGTGATGATTCTGGGGCGACTGGAAGGAATAATATCCTTCAAAGCCTCGGCTGCCAGATGAGAAGTCACATCCTGATTGGTCAGAGAGGAATAGGCTACTACCCGGATCAATGCACCTTCCAGCTCACGGATGTTTGTATCGATCTGATTGGCAATATACATCATCGCTTCGTTCGGAATATCCAGATTCTCCGCTTTTGCCTTTTTCCGCAGAATAGCAATCCGCGTCTCCAGATCCGGAGGCTGAATATCTGTAATTAATCCCCACTCAAACCTTGAGCGGAGCCGTTCTTCCAATGTTGGAATCTCTTTTGGAGGGCGGTCACTCGAAATAATGATCTGCTTGCTTTCTTCATGCAGGGCATTAAACGTATGGAAAAACTCCTCCTGTGTCGACTCTTTTCCCGCCAGAAATTGAATATCATCAATCAGCAAAATATCGATATTCCGGTACTTGTTGCGGAAGCTTTCTCCGCGGTTATCCCGGATTGAATTGATAAATTCGTTTGTAAATTTCTCCGAAGAAATGTAGACGACTTTGCTGTTGGGGTTGTGCTGCAAAATGTAGTGTCCGATCGCATGCATCAGATGCGTCTTGCCAAGTCCCACACCACCGTATAAAAACAGCGGATTATAGGCTTTGGCCGGCGCTTCGGCGACAGCAAGTGAAGCAGCGTGGGCAAAACGGTTGCCCGCACCAATAACAAAGGTATCAAATGTGTATTTGGGATTGAGCATATTGGCGAGGGGCTCTTCCGACTGCACAACTGCCGGCTGCACCGGTGCCTGCTGGGGGATAAGTGTCTCCTCGGGAACGGCTTCTTCAATGACGAATTTGACGTCTACCTGTCTTCCCAAAAATTCAAAAACGGTGGAACTAACCAGTTTGGTATACCGGCTTTCCAGCCATTCTACAGCGAAGGTGGTCGGTGCTGAAATAACGATCAGATTTTCCGTAAATGTCAGCGCTTTGGTTGCCTTGAACCAAGTATCAAAGCTGGGCTTGCTTAGCTTTGTCTGAATAATAGATAGAATTTGCTGCCATAATTCGGAGGTATGGCTGTCCACAGACTGTCACTCCTTTTAAACTTCCAATGTGTGGCTGAAGCCATGTGCAGATATCGGAAATATAGATAATGGATATGGTAAATGGCATGATTTATCCCCAGAATACCGAAACGGTGAATAAAATAAAAAATGGATAAGAAGAAATTGTTCACAACTTTATCCACAGGCTGTTGATAGTTTTTAAGTTTTAATTATCTATTCACAACGAAAACAATATCATAATAGCAAAAAGAACCCTTTATTTCAACGAAAACTGATAATTTATCCACAAATTCAATCTGTTGTGTATAAAAGTTATTCACACCACTAGATATTGTTTATAAATTGTTCGGAACAGAAGTGGAAGTTGTGAAGAACCAAAAATGATTATACACAGGCTTTCTGTCAATAAGTGAATAACTGTGTATAATTTCGGGATTTCTTTTGATTGTGGATAAACTGGAAATGGAGGAGAAGAGAATAGGATGATAAGTACACCCTCTGTTGATTCGGCATTGAGAAAACAGAAAAATCAGATACATATAAAAAACGACTGCTCCGAGAGAACGGATAGCAGTCGTTTTTGTATTTAGCCGTTTATATTTCTACTGAAAAGTCTGAAGTTCGGAAGATCTGCAGCTATCGAGAGGAGAGAGGATGGTTATTCATGGATAAATAGAAGCATTTCCTTACAGATCAAATTCCTCTGCATTTACCAGTCCACAGATAAAAGCTTCAAAGTTTGGAGCCAGATACGTGATCTCATATCCACCCTCTTGATCAACATGAACAACGGCTGGTTCGCCTGAAGGTCCGCAAAAACGATAATCCAGCATAACAACATCATGTCCAGCAGAAGGACAATCACAGATTACAATGCCCAGATCCGGATATCCCCAGTCTTCGATCATGAAACGGCTGCCCATCTCTCCGGTAAGTGAATATGCTTTTTGGCTGCCAATTCCGGATATACTCGTAATGGCTATATGATGTTCTGACCACGAGGTGGCTTCTGCTGTCGAGAAATCAGTACGGGTAGGAAAGCCGCCATTTTGCGTATGCATCAGGGCGATATAAGAAGCTGGTAGCTTGTAACCCAGCTTCTGCTCAATCGATCGGATTATTTCCTCATCAAACGGAGGCTCTATATGATTTTCCGTAGCATATTCGCTCTCTTCCCAAAAATCGCTCAGGTCAAAAGAGTCAAAAGGCAGCTGCGCACCATGCTGTTGTTTCCATAATGCCGCTTCTTGTTCGTACCGCTGTCGATCCTGTTCCATTTTCTGTGCATAAGGCCGGAAGCCCGACAGAAATTCCTGAACATGCTCATCTTCTGGATGAAGCCGGTTTGCCTGCTCAAAAGCAGAAATAGCTTTATCGTAGTAAGCCAGGTGAGCGTAGGCATATCCCAGGCGGAAATGCCAGGCGTAGTCTTCTTTTCCTTCAGAAGCTGTGGACAACAAAAGTTCCAGTGCTTCCCGGTAACGTGCCAGATTGTTATAGGCTCTGGCCAGTTGTCCGGTGAGTTCATAATTTCGCTCACTTGCCGGAATTTCTTCGATCTGTTTGGCAATCCGTTCATACTGCTCCTCTTCATGCCAGCTGTTCAATTGTTCAATCCATTCCGAATTCATACAGATATCCCCTTTTCTTAAATTTATGGAATAGGTATAGCTTAATATGATTTTATCAGGTATATTCAAGAGAATCCCGAATGCATCAGGCTTCATATTGCATAGGGGGCCATAATTTATTCTAACAAATTGCAGAAAATCCATTGACGCCACCGTACTATTCATGATTAAATATAAAATGGTATTTTTATGTGAATTAGACATAGAATCAATATGGGATATAGATTACCTGCAAGGAGGTGCACAATATGAGACCGACATTCAAACCGAATGTAAGAAAACGTAGTAAAGTACACGGATTCCGTAAAAGAATGAGTACTAAAAACGGCCGTAAAGTGCTGGCGGCTCGTCGCCTTAAAGGCAGAAAAGTCATCAGTGCCTAATATGTACGTAAAGACCACTGCGGTGGTCTTTTTTTCTTAATTCCGGATTTTTGGGATCTATTTTGGTCCCGATCCGTCGTTAAGGAAGCTTTTTATAATAAAAATGAATCTGTTTTCCAGATGATTTTGCAATAAAATGGAGAACGGGTCACTAGATAAATAATTCAGCAAGCGATGCCCAAGTAAACAGTAAGGAGAATTTACGGTGCAAAAAAAGCTGCGTTTACGGAATCGAGCCGACTTCAGCCGTGTCTACCGTCATGGCCGCTCCTTTGCCAATCATCAGTTTGTGGTGTACTGGTTTCACAAAAAAGAGATTGAGCAATTCCGCATGGGTGTGTCTGTGAGCAAAAAGGTAGGCAATGCGGTTGTCCGGAATCGGATGCGCCGTGTAGTCAAGGAAATCGTACGTCATCATGCCGGGGAGATTGTCCCGCATATTGATATGGTACTGATCGTACGCAAGGGAGCCCTGTCCCTTCAATATAAGGAACTCGAAAAAAGTATCCTGCATGTACTGCGCAAATCTTCATTACTTAAGCGTTCACAACGCTAGTGGTTTCGGTTTATTTGTGCTGGCAAATATGATATGATTTGCAAGGAAATGCAATGGTTAAGAGAGGGGTTATGAAGTGTCGCGATTGAAGACTCGTGGAGGACGATGGTTTCTCCTTATGGCTGCTGTAGCAATGGTAGCCCTGTTGGCTGGTTGTACGCCTTCCAATGTACAAACCCATACAACAGCAGATTTATTAAATCATGGCTGGTGGAACCGGTATGTCGTATACTGGTTTGCATATGCACTGGACACATTTGCCAAATGGTTCAACGGTGAATATGGTCTGGCTGTCCTGGTCCTGGTATTGATTGTACGTACACTGATTTTGCCGTTAACACTCAAGCAGGTAAGAAGCTCCAAAGCGATGCAGGCGATTCAGCCTCAATTGCAAAAGCTGCGTGAACAACACAAGGATGATCCGCAAAAGCAGCAGGCGGAAACAATGAAATTGTTCCAGGAGAATCAGATTAATCCGGCTGCCGGATGTTTCCCGCTCCTGATTCAAATGCCAATCTTTATTGCCCTGTACAATGCGATTATTTATAACAGTGCTCTTCGTGAGCATACCTTCTTATGGATGCAGCTCGGTGAGCCTGACAAATGGCATATCCTCCCGATTATCGCTGCAATCACTACTTTCCTGCAGACCTGGATGATGATGAAAATGAATCCGGCTTCCATGCAGGGACCGATGCAAATGATGATGTACATTTATCCGGTCATTATCGTTATTATGGCCTGGAGTTTCCCATCAGCGTTGCCGCTGTACTGGGTATACAGTAATATCTACACAATTGTTCAGAACTATTTCCTGTATCGCAACAACCAACCGATCGTTACCGATCTGGGTGTAGCGGTAGATACACGCGGTACTGCCGGTAACGGTGCCAACAAAAACCGCAACAAGAAAAAGTCCAAAAAGAAACGTCGCTAATGTACTGCATGAGCAGTATTGTGTTCTACTATTCCGACCACCGCAAGGAGGGCCGAACATCGAATGACTACAGTCATTGCGTCTGGAAAAACAATTGATGATGCTATCGCCGAAGGACTTGCCCGTCTTAATACGAGTAAAGAACATGTTCAAATCAGAATAGTGCAGCAGCCGTCAAAAGGATTCCTGGGCTTGATTGGTGTAAAACAGGCGCAGGTTGAACTGACGCTGACACATGAGTCCGCTGCTCAGGTTTCTATTCCGACAGATGTTCCCCGGCCCGCGCCGGAGCTACAGCCATCCAAGGCTGCCGTTCCGGTCCAGCCGGATACCGAACCGATGGAGCTCGACTCCAGAGCGCAAGCTTCCTCTTACGAAGAAGCAGTACAGTTTGTCAAAGAGATCGGTGACAGTATCGGTATGGAGCTGGAAGTGGATGTAAAACGAACCCGCGACGGCTATATTATGAGCATATCCGGTAATGATCTGGGTCTGCTGATTGGCCGCCGTGGTCAGACACTGGATGCACTGCAGTATCTGGTCAATATCGTAGCGAACCGTTATTCCGATAAATACATTCGTATTATGCTGGATGCGGAGAACTTCCGTGATCGGCGCCGCAAAACGCTGGAAGAATTAGCCGACCGGCTGGCGAATCGTGTTATTCGCTCCGGCAAGGAAGTCGTACTGGAACCTATGTCTTCGCAGGAACGCAAAGTCATACATGCCCGGCTGCAAAATCATAACCGGGTCAAAACGGTCAGCAAAGGTGAAGAACCGAATCGCCGTGTAGTGATTACTCTTCGTTAAGTCTTACATGCAATGATTTTCTGTCTGCGGACAGGAGATCATTGCTTTTTATTTAGCCAAACAGCAGAACAGGATTCTGTAACTATAGATAGGAAAATAGGAAAGGGTGGAGCAGCAATGATCAGCGATACAATTGCAGCAATTGCGACAGCGGTAGGCGAAGCGAGTATCTCGGTAATCCGGGTAAGCGGTCCTGAAGCTGTACAGGAAGTGGATGCTATTTTTAAAGGACGGATTCCGCTTCAGCAGGCAGATAGTCATACGGTGCACTATGGATTTATTACGGATTTGGCAACCGGGGAAAAAGTAGAGGAAGTGCTGGTAACGATCATGCGTGCACCACGCTCTTTTACGATGGAAGATGTAGTGGAAATCAGTTCCCACGGCGGTGTTGTGGCGGTACGACGAGTGATGGATATGTTGCTGCAGCAGAAGATTCGTATCGCCGAGCCGGGCGAATTCACCAAACGTGCCTTTTTGAATGGACGGATCGACCTGTCGCAGGCAGAAGGTGTAATTGACCTGATTCGTTCCAAATCGGATCGTGCCTTTACCGTGGCATTGAAGCAGGTGGAAGGCAAGCTGTCCCGTCAGATCAAGCCTCTACAGCAGACACTGATAGAGACACTGGCTCATATTGAAGTAAATATCGATTACCCGGAGCATGATGTGGAATCATTTACTTCTGAATTGATTAAGGAAAAGTCCGCCGAAGTAATGAAGGCGATTGATGAACTACTGCGCACGGCCAATGAAGGGAAGATACTGCGTGAAGGTATTACGACAGCAATTGTTGGCAGACCGAATGCAGGGAAATCATCGTTGCTAAATGCGCTGGCACAGGATAATCGTGCGATTGTAACCGACATTCCGGGTACCACGCGTGATGTGATTGAAGAATTCGTCAGTATCAACAATATTCCGCTCAAACTGCTGGATACAGCAGGTATTCGTGAGACTATGGATATTGTCGAAAAAATAGGTGTAGAGCGTTCACGCAGTGCTGTAAATGAAGCGGATCTACTGCTGCTGGTACTGAATAGCAGTGAACCACTGAACGCAGATGAACTGGAGCTGCTGGAGCAGATCCGGGATCGCCAGGTGATCGTGATTATGAACAAGATTGATTTGCCGCGTCAGCTGGATATGGATCAGCTGCTGCAATATGTACAGGAAGAAAGCATAGTGCCGATGTCCATTGTAAATGAGGAAGGAATCGATCGTCTGGAACAGGCTATTTCGTCCCTGTTCTTTGGCGGTAAGCTGGAAGCAGCAGATATGACCTATGTAAGTAATGTGCGGCATATTGGTCTGCTTAAACAAGCCAGACAATCTTTGGTAGATGCGTATGAAGCGGCTGACCAATTGATTCCAATCGATATGATCCAGATTGATGTACGTCTGGCCTGGGAACAGCTGGGCGAGATTATCGGCGACTCCGCACCCGATTCCCTGATTGACCAGATCTTCTCCCAGTTCTGTCTGGGCAAATAAACAGAAAACCGGGAGAAATGATCCAGAATCGGTATTTTATTTGCCACTGCGCTTGTGCTTGGTTTTATCAACGAGCGTCCAGTGGTCACCGGCTTTATCAGTCGGCGGGAACGTCTTGCCTTCAATGGCAGTAGTCTCATTTTCGGTCACTTTCTGTTCATGAGGTCCGCGCTCCTGGTATTGACCGGAATCGGTCACCTTTTCACCGGGTTTGTGATTATGATCTGTCATATCGAGTCCTCCTTTTAAAGTGAAATAAGGATTTCATGTGAATTTCATAAATTGAGATGCTCTTAGTGGCTTTAGATACCGCTATACTATATTTACCCACTTATTTAAAATTATTTTAATTTTCATTTTCTCTCATATCGCTGTTCATTTTACGATATACTACTTGAGTATGGCTGTGAGTCTATTCTTGCAGCTTTTAATTTACCTGTCAGCTGAGAAGATTCAGCTTGAGCTATAGAGGAGGAATACCCATGAGCTATATGGGTGGAGAATACGATGTAATCGTTATTGGCGCAGGTCATGCCGGCAGTGAGGCAGCTCTGGCTGCAGCACGAATGGGATGCAGTACGCTGATGGTAACGATCAATCTGGATATGATTGCTTTTATGCCATGTAACCCGTCAATCGGCGGACCGGCCAAAGGCCATGTTGTACGTGAAATTGATGCACTGGGCGGCGAAATGGGCCG
Organism: Paenibacillus dauci; assembly: GCF_000971985.1. Taxonomy (GTDB): domain Bacteria; phylum Bacillota; class Bacilli; order Paenibacillales; family Paenibacillaceae; genus Saccharibacillus; species Saccharibacillus dauci. Next base: position 17,618 of record NZ_LAQQ01000002.1, read on the forward strand.
CAATATCGACAAGACATTTATTCAAATGCGTATGCTGAATACCGGTAAAGGTCCAGCTGTACATGCACTGCGTGCACAGGCTGACAAATTCCTGTATCAGCACAGTATGAAAGAAACGATGGAAAATGAGCCGAATCTGACACTTCGCCAGGGCATGGTGGATCGTCTGATTATTGAAGATGGTGTATGTACCGGTGTGATTACACAGACGGGTACAACCTACAAAGGCAAATCTATCGTACTGACAACCGGTACGTATCTGCGCGGTAAGGTTATCATGGGTGAACTGGCTTATGAGAGCGGCCCAAACAACCAGCAGCCGTCACTCAAACTGTCGGATCATCTGCGCGAGCTTGGCTTTGAACTGGTTCGTTTCAAAACGGGAACACCGCCGCGTGTACACCGTGATACGATTGATTTCTCCAAAACGGAAATCCAGCCGGGAGACGACAAGCCCAAGTTTTTCTCTTACGAAACCGAGTCATCCACTAATGAGCAGCTGCCATGCTGGCTGACCTATACATCCGGGGAGACGCACCAGATCATAAGTGATAATCTACACCGTGCGCCGATGTTCTCCGGAATTATCGAAGGAACGGGTCCTCGTTACTGTCCATCGATTGAAGATAAAGTCGTGCGTTTTAATGACAAGCCGAAGCACCAGATTTTTCTGGAGCCAGAAGGCAAAAACACATCCGAGTATTATGTACAGGGACTGTCTACCAGTCTGCCGGAAGATGTACAGCTGCGGGTACTGCGTTCGATCCCGGGGATGGAAAATGTGAAAATGATGCGTAACGGTTATGCGATTGAATACGACGCAATGGTACCTACGCAATTGTGGCCTACACTGGAAACCAAGCGTCTGCCAGGTCTGTTCACTGCCGGACAAATCAATGGAACATCCGGTTATGAGGAAGCGGCAGGACAGGGCATCATGGCTGGTATCAATGCAGCACGCAAAGCACAGGGGAAAGAAGGTCTGGTACTGGATCGTTCCCAGGGCTATATCGGTGTGCTGATCGATGACCTGGTTACCAAAGGAACCAACGAGCCGTACCGCCTTTTGACTTCACGCGCGGAATATCGTCTGCTACTTCGTCATGACAATGCAGATCTGCGTCTGACCGAGATTGGTCATGAGATTGGCCTGGTTACCGAAGAACGCTATCAAAAGTTCCTGGACAAAAAGTCCAAAGTAGAGCGTGAAATCGAGCGTCTACGCAAAGTCAAAGTGAAGCCGGTAGAGGTAGATGAACTGCTGGCCAGTCTGGAGTCGGCACCACTGCAAAATGGTACCGATCTGCTGACTGTACTGCGTCGTACCGAAGTGGGCTATACTCATATCGAAAGCATCTCTCCATCACCGGAAGAGCTGACCGAGGAAATGAAGGAACAGGTCGAAATTCAGACCAAATATGCCGGCTATATCGAGAAACAGCAGGCTCATGTAGAACGTCTCAAAAAAATGGAAAAGAAAAAGCTGCCTGAAGATATTGTTTACGAAGACGTAAAGGGACTGGCGATTGAAGCTCAGCAAAAACTGGCTAAAATCCGCCCGTTGTCGATCGGACAGGCTTCCCGTATTTCCGGTGTGACGCCGGCAGATATTTCGATTCTGCTTGTCTATCTGGAGCACTATAACCGGGTAACGGCAGCACGGGGGTAATAATGGATCAGGTACAGCAGCAATTTACAGAAGCACTCGCAGCACACCATATCCAGGTGAATGAGCAGCAACTGCAGCAGTTCGAAGATTATTACGAAGAACTGATCACATGGAATGAAAAAATGAACCTGACCGGTATTACCGAGCGGGATCAGGTATACAACAAGCACTTTTATGATTCGGTGACACTCGCATTCTATACCGATCTGAATCATGTACAATCCCTTGCCGATATTGGTTCGGGTGCAGGATTTCCCGGTATTCCTCTGAAAATTCTGTTCCCACATATCAAGCTACGGATTATTGATTCCCTGAATAAGCGAATCAAATTCCTGCAAAGTGTGGTGGATCGTCTCGGTCTGGTAGATGTTGAACTGATTCATGGACGTGCCGAGGAAGTAGCACGCAAAGATGGATACCGGGATGCGCATGATCTGGTAACAGCACGTGCTGTAGCCAAACTGGCAGTATTGAACGAGTTCTGTCTTCCTTTTGTCAAAACGGGTGGAACATTCGCAGCGATGAAAGGCAGCGATCCTGCCGAAGAGATTCAGGAAGCTTATCGAAGTCTGGGACTGCTGCGAGGCAAAGTGCAGCAGGTACATCATTTCCAGCTGCCGGTTGAGGAATCCGATCGTCATATTATCCTCATACAAAAAGAAGCGGCTACACCGGTGAAGTATCCACGTAAGCCGGGTACACCACTCAAAGAACCGCTGCTATAAGCAAATTTGATGTTTCACGTGGAACAATAAAGGAAAAAGCCAAAGGCGCCGCAAGGCGCCTTTTTTATGTTGGTATCCGTAAAAAACAGCTATACGACAGTATTTACAGAACAATTGCAGACGGAAGTTTTCATAGAAAATTCTACGGTAATCATAGGATTATAAGGCGAAAAGTGATAAAATGAGTAGACGGAGCAGATGGAAAATACCGGAGCAGGACAGGTCCGGATTATGCAGCCAGAGAGTCAGTATAAAGCACACCTGCAGACCAGGTGCTGCTATCATAAGATTAGGTGGTCTCATACCGAATGAAAGAACAAATTTCCAAATTGTTTGGCTTGTCTGAACGTGCTAGCGGGGATGAAGTCAAACAGATACCGGTTGCGAATATTACAACCAGTCCGTTTCAGCCCCGTACTATTTTCGATGATGCCAAAATCGACGAGTTATGCCAGACGATCAAGACGCATGGAGTAATTCAGCCGATTGTCGTGCGGATGCGAAATGGAAAATATGAGATTATTGCGGGGGAACGACGCTGGAGAGCCGTAACCAAACTCGGATTGGCTACCATTCCGGCCATTATACGTGAGTTCAATGACTCGCAGGCAGCGTCAATCGCTTTGATCGAGAATCTGCAGCGGGAGAATCTGACTTCCATCGAGGAAGCTATTGCCTACCATAAGCTGATTGAGCTGCATTCATTAACCCAGGAAAGTCTGGCACAGCGTCTTGGCAAAAGCCAGTCGACAATTGCCAATAAGATCAGATTGCTGCAACTTCCGGAAGAAATCAAGCAGTCACTGATGAACCGTCAGCTAACCGAAAGACATGCGAGAGCCCTGCTGTCACTCGACAGCGAGGAGATTCAGCTGCGCCTGATGAACGAAATTATCGAAAAAGAGCTGAATGTCAAACAAACCGAAGCGCGTGTCGCTTTTTATAAAGAAAAAAGCAAGGTGGCGAAAAAGTCCAAACGGGTGTCTTATAGCAAGGATGTACGTTTGGCGCTAAATACGATTCGTCAGTCGATCGATATGGTCTCGGGTTCCGGCCTGGCGATCGACACGTCCGAGCAAGATCACGAAGATCACTACGAAATTGTTATCAAAATACCAAAACGCTGACAGCAAGGCGGCATTCAGCCGCTTTTTCTGTCTTATCCGACGCTGATCACAGAACGATTTTCATAACATTGGGGTGAAGTAGTTGTCAAAGATCATTGCCATAGCGAATCAAAAAGGTGGAGTAGGGAAGACAACCACATCCGTGAATCTGGGAGCTTGTCTGGCTACGCTGGGAAAGCGTGTTCTTTTGATCGATATTGATCCTCAGGGCAATACGACCAGTGGAGTAGGCATCAACAAGGCGGATGTGGAAAATTGCATTTACGATGTCATTATTAATGATGTAGAACCAAGGGAAGCGATTCAGTCCACAGCGATTGAACGGCTGGATATTCTGCCAGCGACGATTCAGCTGGCCGGGGCAGAAGTGGAACTTGTGCCGGCTATCTCACGTGAACTAAGGCTCAAAAATGCGATTGCACAGGTGAAGCAATCTTATGATTACATATTGATTGATTGTCCGCCTTCGCTTGGTATTTTGACAATTAATTCTTTGACAGCTGCCGACTCGGTATTGATTCCGATACAGTGCGAGTATTATGCGCTGGAAGGACTGAGCCAGCTGTTAAATACGGTTCGGCTTGTACAGAAGCATTTGAATACGGATCTTCAGATTGAGGGTGTGCTGCTGACGATGCTGGACGCCCGTACCAATCTGGGATTGCAGGTGATTGAAGAAGTCAAAAAATACTTCCAGGACAAAGTGTACCGGACCATTATTCCGCGTAATGTTCGGCTGAGTGAAGCCCCTTCCCATGGCAAGGCGATCATTACCTACGATCCGCGTTCCAAAGGTGCAGAAGTTTACTTAGAGTTGGCAAAGGAAGTGGTTTCTTATGAATAAACGTCTTGGTAAAGGGCTGGATGCATTGATTCCCTCCCTGTCCGTGAGTGAGGATGATAAAGTGATCGAGATACCGTTAAAAGAGCTGCGTCCCAATCCGTTTCAACCACGTAAAGCATTTGATGATGACAATATTCAGGAACTGGCTGATTCTATTGCCCAGCATGGCGTAATTCAGCCGATTATTGTACGCAAAGTACTAAAAGGTTATGAAATCATTGCCGGGGAGCGTCGATTCCGTGCTTCACAGGTCGCTGGCAAAAAGACGATTCCGGCAGTTGTACGCACATTCAGTGATCAGCAGGTAATGGAAATTGCCCTGATCGAAAATTTGCAGCGTGAGAATCTGAATGCGATGGAAGTAGCTACTGCATATCAGGCACTCATGGAAGAGTTTAAATTAACCCAGGAAGACTTGTCGGCACGGGTAGGCAAATCACGCTCGCATATTGCCAATTTCCTACGGTTATTATCGCTGCCTGATGAAGTGAAAGAATATGTTTCACGTGGAACATTATCCATGGGCCATGCTCGTGCTCTGGTAGGTATCAAAAAGGAAGATCTGATTCTGATGCTGGCTCACCGCGCAATAGAAGAAGGCTGGAGTGTAAGACAGCTGGAAGAAGCCGTGCAGAACCTGGAAACCAGACGCAAGGATAATGATAAGGATAAAGACAAAAAAGCCGATCCATATCTGGTCGATGTGGAGCAGACGCTGCAAAGTCGTTTCCAGACAACGGTCAAAATCCGCAATAGCAGCAAGGACAAAGGTAAGATTGAGCTGAATTACTACAGCAGACAGGAGCTGGAACGGCTGCTGGAAATGCTGAATAATATGTAATGACGGAGGAATCCGGTTGGATATTGAACAGGCGAATACGGAACGATTGGATACGGAAATGAAAGCGGAACGACCAATCATCTATCTCGATCATGCAGCGACTTCCTGGCCAAAGCCGCCTGCCGTATATGAGGCGGTGCTGCATGCTCTTCAATATGACGCGGCTAATCCGGGACGAGGAAGCCACCGGATGGCTGTCAAAGCCAGCAGAGTATTATTTGACTGCCGCAAAGTACTAGGCAAACTGCTGAATGTTCGCAATCCGGTAGATATTGCTTTTACCGGCAATACAACAATGGCGCTCAATATGGCGATTCAGGGCTTTCTTGAAACCGGTGACCATGTCATTGCTACCATGACTGAACATAACTCCGTATGGCGGCCGCTGGAGGCTCTAAAAGAGACTTTACAGCTGCAGGTGGATTATATTCCGGTGGACAGACAGGGACAGCTGGATTTGCAGCAGGTGGATAAAACTTTTCGATCTAACACCCGCCTGTTGATTTGTAACCACAGTTCCAATCTGCTGGGCAGCATACTACCGGCAGCCGAGCTGGCGGAAATGGCACATCGCCGGGGAGCGCGTATTCTGCTAGATATCGCACAGAGTGCCGGACATATCCCGGTATCGCTGGAAGAGTGGAAGATCGATCTGGCTGCTTTTCCTGGACATAAGGGACTGCTGGGGCCGCAAGGCACCGGCGGTCTCTATATTGCGCCGGATATGGAGCTCAAACCCTGGATATACGGAGGAACAGGCAGTCAGTCCGAATCATCCAGTCAGCCGGCTGTACGACCTGATCGTTATGAGCCGGGTACACCCAATACACCAGGGATCGCAGGTCTGGTAGCAGGGGTACGGCATGTGCTTGAACAGTCCGTTACCGATATTGCCAATCAGGAGCAGCAGTTGTCCCATCAAATGATGGAAGGACTGCTATCCATACCGGGAGTACAGGTACTGGGACCGGAACTTGGCAGAGAGCGTACAGGTATTGTATCTTTTATAATGGAACATCAGGACCCGTCACAAATTGCTTTTCGATTGGATCGTGAATTCGGCATTGCCGTCAGGGCAGGTATGCACTGTACGCCGCTTGCTCACCAGTCGGCAGGTACAATCGGTACTGGTGCGGTACGGGCTAGTATCGGTTATGGATCGACAGCGGATCAAGTACAGACATTGATCGAAGCAGTGCAGTGGCTATCGCGTCAGGACAACTGAATGGCCAATACAACGGCTGTAGGTATACCGAAATGATCATCTTACAGTCATATTCATGAGTAATATGGTGAATGCAAGGTAGAAAGTGGTAAAATTCGGAAGCAGGAAAATATCCTGAACCTATAACATGCTGCAGACGCCACCACTGTCAGAAAAGCAGTGAAAACAAAAGAACATTACAGTACGGAAAGAAATAAGAGGAGAGCGGACAACGATGGCGGAATTGAATAGTCTGATTGCAGAACAATTATTTGTATGTGTAGGTGCAATTGCCCTGCTGGTAGTGATCTTGTTGATCATTGTCATGGTGCAGGGATCCAAATTGCGGAAAATGCGCAAGCGGTATGAACTGATGATGTCCGGTAATGGAGTAGAGGATCTGGAGAGCCTGCTGCTTGATCTGAAGCTGCAGCTGGATTCCCTGGAAGATGGAGAGAATCAGAAAAAGGCGCGCTTTCAGGCGATCGAGGATCGTCTGCGCAGAGTGCAAGCCTACACCGGTATCAAGCGGTATAATGCGTTCTCGGAGCATGGCAGTGATCTTAGCTTCTCGGTAGCCCTTTTAAATGATGAAATGGACGGAATCGTATTGACCGGGCTGCACAACCGGGACAGCTCTTACGTATATGCCAAGCCGATCGTCAAAGGAGAATCCACTTACAATCTATCTCCGGAAGAACGGGAAGCCATCAGTATTGCCAAATCCTCTTCTTGATTCAGAGAAGATGTTATTCATCTCATTTGGGAGTGAATAGGATCCGTTTATTGTACGTATGAGCATTTCCAGACGCGGAAAATGTTCCTGAATCGCCGGTATTTCACAGATTTATCCGATATGGATATCTGCTGGAGTACCGGCTTTTTTTGGCAGTATATGCAGCCGGAATTGAAGAAGAGCCCTATTTATTATTACACTGGTACATAAGACAAATCTGTGGCAGGGCGAGATAGTCTGTACAGAAGGGGGTAAAGGTAATGATGGAAGATAGTCTGGTAATGGCTTTTGATTCGACCCAGCAGGCACTACGGGCAGAGATGCTGCTGGAATATGCGGATATCGAAAACGATATGTTCCCGACGCCCAAGGAAATTACGGCAGGGTGCGCATTGTCCCTGCAGTTCCCGGCAGCGGAACTGGAGCAGGTCAGACAGATTGTCCGCGAAGAACAGGTAGAGATTCGGGGAATTTTCCAGAACAACCAGGGTCGGTATGAACTACTGGCACAACCAACATAAGCGGAAAAGCAAGGAGGACGAATAATGAATTTGTTTTTAACAGGCAAGGCTACAGAGGCACAGGATATTACGGAGAATGCCGCCAAGGAATTTAACAGTTTTACCAGCGGGTTCTGGAACTGGTTCACAGATATCAGCATGTGGTCGCATATTGCCTTCTCGGCGCTACGAATCGTTATTATTTTTATACTGACACGGATTGCAATCAAACTGATCAACAAGGTGATTGACCGCTCGCTGGCAGGCAAGGACAAAACACGACTTGCCGCCAATCCAAGACGGCTCATTACTATTCGCGAGCTGTCCAAAAATGTAGTATCCAGTGTATTCAACTTTATTATGATTATGCTGATCCTGAACGAATTTGGCTTCAATCTGGCACCGCTACTGGCAGGAGCCGGAGTAGCCGGTCTGGCGATTAGCTTTGGTGCACAGAGTATTATCAAGGATATTATTACCGGATTCTTTATTATTTTCGAAGATCAGTTTGCAGTAGGTGATGTGATTCAGACCGGTACGTATAAAGGAACCGTACAGATGGTGGGCCTGCGTACGACGCGCCTGATCAGCTGGAACGGGGAAGTGAATATTATTCCCAACGGATCGATTATCAGCGTAACGAATTTCTCGCTGTCCAATTCTCTGGCTGTAGTCGATGTTCCTATGAGCATGGATCGCTCGCTGGAAGATGCACGGCTGTTAGTTACCCGGGCTACTGAACATATGAAAAATGACAAGGACGAAGTACTGGATGCGCCGGAAATTCTGGGTATCCAGACACTGACAACCGGTGAGTATTCGCTGCGAATTATCGCCAAGTGTCAGCCCAATTCACGTGCCGATGTGGAAAGAGCTATTCATACAGCGATCAAAACACAGCTGGATCGCGACAAGGAACAGGCGCGCTTGGAAGAAGAACGCAAAGCAGCAGCAGAAGTACAGTCAGCAGCACCTCAGGAACAGCAAAATACCGGAAATGCACCGGTAACCGGTGTATTGAAAACAGAAGTTAATGAAAAAAGAGATCCAAAGGAATCCAATGATTAAATAAAGCAAGAAAATCTGGTAAAATGGTTGTGGATAAACTATCGGCAGCATAACAGAGGCACATTAATAAAGTTATGCACAGCCGCAAACAGCTAGCGGCTCAGTACAATGAGAGGGTGGACCGAATGGAGCGCAAGCAGTTTCAACTGGGAGATATCGTACAGATGAAAAAACCGCATCCGTGCGGCAGCAATGAGATGGAGGTAATTCGGATGGGGATGGATATCCGGATCAAGTGTGTAGGCTGCAAGCATAGTGTGCTTGTACCGAGAGCGAAGTTTGAGAAAAACATGAAAAAAGTATTGAAATCGGCAGCTGAAGAGACACCTTTGCCAGAGTAATAAAAAACGCAGCAAAAAAGTTATCAACAATGGGTAGAGAAGAATAGAAAGACTTTAAAAGGTTATCCACTGTGGATAACCTTTTTTTATTTGAGTATTCGAACTTGAAAGTATAAGCATATAGGGACACAGTGCATAAAATAAAAGGAACCAGTTTCGTTACCGCCCAGGTTGAAATAGCGCTGCAGTACATTCAGTATGCAATTTCCCAATAAATGAATAGAACATAGACAAGAGAATGCAGTTAGTGAAGAGCCGATCTGTTGATTTAGACAATATGTTCATTTGGTTCATTGTTCATATAACCGATCCTATGTAGAATAAATTAGCTGCAAACGTAATGTGATCATACTGTCAAAAGAAGGATAACGCAAATAAGAGAGTCTTCTTTACCAAAAGGCAACAGCAGAATTCAATCTGCTCATACTAAACAAACCCAAACAAAGCATAGGACGTGCAGATCGATAATATTTAGGACTTGGTATTAAAAGCAGACGAACAGAATTTATTGCGGCAGGTATATTGCCAACCTCCATATAATCAAGTATAATCAATTTTGTTGTAAATCGATCATTTCCAATTGGCGGGTTGATCGTAACTATGTTATGGAGAGGTACCCAAGTGGTTATAAGGGGACTGACTCGAAATCAGTTAGGCGTCTTAGGGCGTGCGAGGGTTCGAATCCCTCTCTCTCCGCCATCCCATATTGATTTTGCTACATATATATAGCGCTCGGCACTGGAGCGCGGCAAACATCGTGACTAAGCTCTGCTGCAGTTTTCTGCGGTGGAGCTTCTTTATTTTATACATTTATTTGCAGACTGTAATAAAACATCAAGGGACAGGATAAAAGGGAAAATCGGTGTGCAGTTGGCGAACCTGTTTTCTTATTAAAAATGTCTTGTACTTCTACTTTATTTCTGATAGACTAATAGGGTTCGAGTTTGTGCTCGTTCCTTGCTCCTGGCAATGATCAGGGGCCTTAGTCCAAGAGGAGGTGAAAACTATGCGCAATTATGAAGTAATGTACATCCTGCGTCCAGAAATGGAGCAAGAAGCAGTTGAAGCACTCAACGAGCGTTTCAAAGGCATCATTACAACTGACGGCGAAATTACAAAGCACGATGTAATGGGTAAGCGTCGCCTTGCGTATGAGATCAAGAAAATTCGTGATGGTATCTATGTTCTTGTTAACTTCACAGCTACACCAGCTGTTGTTGCAGAACTTGAGCGTATCATGAAAATTTCTGACGATGTTATTCGTTATCTCATTACTGTTGATGTAACAAAATAAGAAATTGAATTGTAAACTCGTTTGAGGAGGGGATTGGATTGTTGAACCGTGTCATTTTGATCGGACGGTTGACCAAAGACCCGGAACTTCGCTACACACCTGCAGGTGTGGCTGTTACGCAGTTTACGCTGGCGGTGGATCGTCCTTTTACGAGCCAGGGTGGAGAGCGCGAAGCGGACTTTATTCCGGTCGTAACTTGGAGACAGCTAGCAGAGACTTGCGCCAACTATTTGCGGAAAGGCCGCTTAACAGCGGTTGAAGGACGTATTCAGGTACGTAACTATGAGAATAACGAAGGTAAACGTGTCTACGTGACTGAAGTTATTGCTGATAATGTACGCTTCCTGGAATCCAACCGTGATGGTGGAGGAAACAGCAGCGGTGGAGGTAATCGTGAGGAAGCACCTTACGGCGGCGGTAACAGTAGCAATACGAACCGCAGCAGCAATGGAAACAGCTACTCGCGTGACAATCAGGATCCATTTTCCGATGACGGTAAACCGATAGATATATCCGATGATGATTTGCCATTTTAAAACCGGAAAGGAATGAATCAGATGAGCTTTAATAGACGTGAAAGCGGAGATGGAGAAGGCAGACGTCCAGGCGGACGCCGTGGCCGTAACAAGCGCCGTAAAGTATGTTACTTCACTGTAAACAAAATCACTCACATCGACTATAAAGATACGGACCTGCTTCGTAAATTTATCAGTGAGCGTGGTAAAATCTTGCCACGTCGTGTGACTGGTACAAGTGCAAAATATCAGCGTATGCTGACTATCGCGATTAAACGTTCCCGTCAAATCGCACTGCTGCCATACACTACTGAATAGTAGCAGAAATAAATTCAGAGCAGCGGTTTAACCGTATTCTGAATTAGAACGCACCGAATGAAATCTTCCCCGTGGAAGGTATGCATTCGGTGCGTTTTTTGTTTTATTTCTGCATAAATTAGCCTCAATCAGAAGTTATAAGATGTCAGATTTACCTTACTATAAAATAATTTTTTATAATATAAGCTGGAAATCAGGTTTAAACAGCAAGTTAGTGGTTATATTTTATCGTACCGAAAAATCACTTACTTACTTAATACCTCTAATTCATTATACATAAACGACGTATGAAAAATCCGGAGTTTTGTACTTCATTTGTATAGGAATGAGTGTGGGTAGAGAAGGCGAATAATATCAGGTATTTTAGTGAAATACGCTTATCATGCAGGGTAGATTTCGAAGATCATCCAGATAAAAAAACAAACAAAGTGATCCAAAACGAAATTGCGCCCGTTTATCCAATCATGGACGGCAAAACAGAAATAGAAAAACAAATTCACTTACAATAGGGAGCGTACACTATGAAAATTCAGAAACTGATTGTACCTGCATTAAGTCTTTCTCTACTTCTTCCGGCAGCTGGAGCATTTGCAGCCACTCCGGCAACTGCCACACCAACGGTTAGCACCAAGGCAGCCGATCTGCGTGCAGGCCTGGATTACTTACTATCCGAACATTTCGCACTGGCTGTTGTAGCCATGACCAAAGCCTATGAAGGCGCACCTGATGCCAAAGAAGCTTATCAAGCACTGGATCAGAATGCACTGGACATGCAGCCGGCTATTGAAGCGATCTACGGAAAAGCAGGCGCAGCTGAATTCGAAAGAATCTTCCGTGCCCACAACAAATACACAGACAACCTCGTTAAAGCTACCAAAATGAATAACAAGGCAGCAATCAAAAAAGCCGAAGCACAAGTACAGGGATTCGTAGATGAATTCTCCAAGTTCCTGGCTACAGCTACAGAAGGCAAACTGCCACAAAAGGCAGCAGCACAAGCACTGCGACTGCATGAAGATCAAGTACAGGATGTATTTGAGAAATATGTAGCAGGTGACTACAATGGCGCGTACATGGAGTATCGTGAAGGTTTTGAGACCATGTTTACTGTAAGTAAAGCATTGTCCGGCGCGATCGTAGCCCAGAACCCGGCGAAGTTCAGCAATGGATCAGTAGACACACCGGCAGCAGACCTGCGTTCGGCTCTGAATCACCTGGCAGCAGAACACTTTGCCCTGTCCGTCCTGCAAATGCAAAAACAATACAATGGCAAAGCCAAAGATTCCGATGCGCTGATCAAAGCAGAAGCAGCGAATACAGCAGCATTTAAAAAAGCAATCACTTCGATCTATGGTGCAGAGGGTGGTAACCAGTTCGAGAAGATCTGGGTCACCAACCACATCAAAGCACAAAGCGATTATGTAGCTGCTCTGAAAAAAGGAGATAAAACTTCTCTGCAGGCAGTTAAAGACCGTATTACCGATTTCACCAAAGAATTCGCCACATTCCTTGGAACTGCTACAGCTAACAATCTGCCAGCAAGTGCAGCAGAAAAAGCACTCATGACTCATGAGAAGCAGGTACAATCTGTAATTGACCAATATGCATCCAAAAAATATGCAGCTGCTTACAAAGCAGACCGTGAAGGATTCAAAACCATGTTCGGTATCGGCGAAGCACTGGGTGGTGCGATCGTGAAGCAGTACCCTGACAAATTCAAAGCAGCAGCACCCGCTAAGGCTCCAGCCAAAGCCCCAGCTAAAGCTTCGGATGCTTCAATGATGATGGTATGGATGAAGCTGAACAGCAAACAACTCAAAGTAGGCGACAAAACTACGATGATGGATACAATGCCTGTCGTGAAAAACGGAACGACTTATATCCCGCTGCGTTATCTGGCAGAAGGCATTGGTGCTAAAGTAAAATGGAATAAATCTGCTGGTGAAGTGACTGTAATGGCAGGTAAAGACACAATGAAATTCTGGATCAACAAAACAGCAGTAGATGTAAATGGTAAAACACAGCAGCTGGAAGCAACTGCTATGGTAAACAACGATGGCAGAACCCTGGTGCCTCTGCGTTCTATCACGGAACTGCTGGGTTGGGATGTAAAATGGAACAAGTCCACTGGTGAAATTACCCTGACTAAATCCATGTAATTAACAAAACAAATGAATCTTATTGGACAGTTGTCCGATGATCCATTAAGATCACGAGAAAGCCTGCTGATTCCACAGAGTCAGCAGGCTTTTTTATGCCGTTGTTACAATGCAATACGGGGTATCTACTATTCCTTTCAGCAAAGAAAACAAACCTGTTTCTACTATTAATAGAGAATAGGTAATAGAGAACATGGACATTCAAAGGATATAAAAATCCAACGTGGTCATACTCAAAACAATAAATTTAAAATAGCAGATTCCCGTCATAAGGATATAGATAGCCCTGTTATTTCCAGTACCTGTGCCTGTAATAGGCTTGCAATTCACCTAGCTTTAAGCGAAACTGAAGAAATGGAACAAAATATTCTCATCTGTGTCACGGCTGGTATGAGGCGTTTAATGAAGTAAGAATATACGTCTGCTCGAAATGAGGAATGGAAGAATGACGAAAAAGCAAAAGATTCTGTCCGCGATTGCCGCTGCTGTAGTTCTTATCGCGTGCAGCCTGCTCCTGTGGTGGAAGCCGATTTCAGCCCAAATGTTTGACTGGTTTGTAGCGGATACCCTCGAGAATCAGCTGGAGCAGACTTATCAGCCTGTACGTCAGACCGGTGGCGAACAGGAGCAAGAAGAACCAGGTGTAGTCATGACAGAGCCATTCTCCATTTTGCTGGTCGGCAGTGACCAACGTAAAAATGAAAAGGCCCGTTCAGATACACTGATTTATGCTGTCGTACGTCCGATGGAACCGGAAGTCCTGCTGATCTCCATTCCAAGAGATACGTATACCGAAATTATTGGCAGAGACCGTATGGACAAGATTAATCATGCATACGCTTTTGGCGGGATCAAGATGACGATGGATACGGTAGAGCATTTTCTGGATGAAGATCTCGATTATTATGCCAGCGTCAATTTCCAGGGACTGGTGAATGCGGTTGATGCTCTCGGTGGCGTCAAACTGCCTATCGAGAAAGATATTGTAAACCGCGACCCGAACCATGAGAAATTCACGATCAAATCCAATAAACCGATCTACTCCGGACAGGAAGCGTTATATTATGTACGCTATCGTGAGGACAGCGACTTTAACCGAACCAAGCGCCAGCAGATTTTCCTGCAGTCGATTACCGATCAGGCGATACAGCTGAACCAGATTGATCAAATCCCGGAGCTGCTGAATATTATGGGTAGCAACTTCAAGACAGATATGCGCCCGCAGATGCTGACCGGACTGGCCAGTCAGATTATGCGTGGCGGTGATCCCAAGATTACTTCCTTTACCATTGCGGGAGAGGGCGAATATATCGATGGGGTATATTATGATGTACCAAATGAAGACGATCTGGAAAAAGCCAAGCATCTGATTGATCAGTGGATGAGTCCGCAGGGACCGGAGCCGGCTGCTGCCCAGGGAGAAACGGCCAACCCGGTAAATACGGAAGCACAATCTCAGGTACAATAGATGAATAACGAATAACCCGCTTTATTGTGTCATACTTATCGCTTAAAATAGAAGAGTACCCCTCTCAGGGGAACGGATAGCAACATAGATATACAGCATCAAGAGCGGACTATACAATTGCAATTTTTCAAATTGCGAGGAGGAAGGTTTTTGCATGAATATCGCGTTTTTTCTGCTTCCCAAGCAGGAGGTCGTTTGCGTCACCCTTAATTCGACGCTGCGTCAGACGCTGGAGAGAATGGAGTACCACCGCTATACATCCGTGCCTATGCTGGATAAGGATGGCAAGTATGTAGGAACGATTACCGAGGGCGACCTGCTGTGGTTTATGAAAAATTCAGACGGTAAGGCGACTTTTGAGAACGCTTCGAAATTCCTGTTGGCCGAAGTTCCGCTGCAGCGGGATGACAAGCCGGTATCCATTGATGCGAATATGGAAGACCTGATCAATCTGGCCAAAGTACAGAACTTTGTACCGGTTGTGGACGATATGAACCGATTTATCGGTATTGTACGACGCAGTCAGATTATTGAATACTGCGAACAATTTGTCCGCGGTGGAGAGTACACGCCCGAGAAAAGCAGAATGTCCAAAGACATGAATATGTCCTGATCCTTCTGCACAAACCCGTGCGTGATTATCGGCGTCTATGCTATAATGATGAGTAAATCTTTTTTATAGGCGCCGAACAACTTGTGCGTAAGAGGTGAATCGTTTGAAACTGCGCTGGACATCCATAGCATGGAGCATGGCTTACCTGCTTCTGCTGCTATCTCTAATAACTTCTGTAAGAATCATCGGTATGCTATTTCTGATCGTGCCTGTCGTTGTGCTGTATTCGACATTGACCCTGCGCCAATTTATTATGCACATGGTTCCCGTTTGGCTGGTGGCGATTATTATTGCCGGGCAAGCCGGATTATTTCTGCCCATTCTGGGCGTATTCTTTATGATTCCCGGTATTGTCATGGGAAGAATGTACAAAAAGTTTACGCCTGCATTACGTATTATTATTGCCGGTGGCATTACGACATTGATCGAACTGCTTGTACTGCTGGTAGCAGCGCGTGTCATGTTTGATTTCAGTCTGGGCGCTTATATCCGTGATGTTATTGAGATATCGGTCGCTCCTATGAAGGCGATGGCGGATGTGAATCCGGAATTGAATGATATTTTGACACCGGAATATATTATCGGGCTGAGCAATTATACATTGATGCTCATTCCGTGTGCATTGATTATTGCTTCCTTTACGATGGCGGTAATTACGCATGCAATATCGCGTCCGCTACTGGAAAGTATGGGTTATTCCGTACCGCGTCTCAAGCCTGCACGCGACTGGCGGTTGCCAAGTTCGATGATCTGGTATTATCTGATTGCGGTATTCCTGGAGTTTATCGCAAGTACGAATATGACTGGTGTGCTGGCTGCCATTGTATTGAACTTTATGCCGCTAATCCACATAGCCTTTACGATCCAGACGATTGGCTTTGTGTTTTTCTGGGCCAATCACCGGAAATGGAATTCGTTCCTGCCGTTCCTGCTATCCATTGTCGTTGTGTTGATTCCACCACTTCGGATTATTGGTATTCTGGATCTGGCATTTCCGCTCCGTGAGTATATTACGAGACCGAAACGGTAAGGTGATGAATGATGCCTAATTTTTTATTAAACCGCTGGCATGGTTACCGGTCCGTATGGGCATCTCTGCTCATGCTGGGACTGGTGATTGTGCTGTCCTGGTTCAACTGGATGATCGGGCTGGCTGCGCTATGCTGCGTCATCCTTTTCGCTGCGGTTCTGCTTCGTTCAGAGCTTGCCTTTCGCCGGGAGCTGGAGGAGTATATTGCCGGATTATCCTTTCGGATCAGGCGCGTTGAGGAGGAAGCGGTCAGTACGCTTCCTTTTGGTCTTATTTTGTACGATAACAAATATTCGATAGAATGGCATAACCGCTATATTGCCGGCTTATTTGGACGCAAGACACTGGTTGGCACGCCGCTGGAAGAATGCTTTACGCAATTTCAGGAGCATTACAAAGCGGCCAGGGAAGGGCGCAAGGATGGAGCCAAGGAAGTACGCTTTGAACTGGAGCATCAGGATAAGACACTGGAATGTATCGTCCTGCCGGATGAGCGTCTGATTTATATCCAGGATATTACCGAATATGCGGATATGCGCTCCCGGTATGATGAAGAGCGTCTGGCTGTCGGTATCGTATTCCTGGATAACTTTGATGAAGCTTCCCAGGGTATGGACGATCAGCAACGGGCCAGCATGATAGCCCGCGTAGCGACGCGTATTACCGACTGGGCCAAAGGCTACCGGATCTATGTACGTCGTCTGTCTTCCGAGCGCTATCTACTGCTGCTCAACCAGAAATCACTGCGTGAACTGGAACAGAGTCGATTCGTGATTCTCGATGAGATTCGCGAAATGACCGCTGATCTCAAAGTACCGCTAACGCTCAGTATCGGTATCGGATTCGGTACCAAAACGATCAGCGAACTGGGTGAATTGGCTCAGTCCAGTCTGGATATGGCACTTGGTCGCGGTGGTGATCAGGCTGCCGTCAAAGCGGAGCAGCGGCTTTCCTTTTATGGAGGCAAGTCCAATGCGATCGAGAAACGTACACGTGTCCGGGCAAGGGTCATCGCGCACGCGCTGCGTGATCTGATGCTCGACAGTGATCAGGTACTGATTATGGGGCACAAGATTCCCGACACGGACGTGATCGGAGCTGCAATTGGTATGCTCAAGGCTGCCGATATGTATGAGGTGGAAGCCTACATTGTGCTTGATGAAGTGAATCCGTCCATCGAGAAAGTGATGGATCGTATTTCCCGGGATGAGCGTCTTTCTGTTCGCTTCGTTACGCCTGAGGATGCGCTCAGCATGATGACCGAGCGTACATTGACGGTAGTAGTGGATACTCACAAAGCTTCCATGACGATAGAGCCGAAGCTGGTAGATCGTTCGCGCCGGGTCGTGGTGGTGGATCATCATCGCAGGGGTGAAGAATTTATCAATGATGCGGTACTGGTCTATCTGGAGCCCTATGCCTCATCGACCTGCGAACTGGTCACTGAACTGCTGCAGTATATTCACGACAAGGTGCAGTTTACGACGCTCGAAGCTACGTCTCTGCTCGCAGGGATTACAGTGGATACCAAGCATTTTGCCCTGCATACCGGCTCACGGACATTTGAAGCCGCCGGTTTCCTGAGGCGCAATGGCGCAGATACCGTCATGGTACAGCAGATGATGAAAGAAGATTTGGCCGAGTATATCGCCAAAGCGGAGATCATCAAAAAAGCCCGTGTTATTCATGATCATGTAGCACTTGCTGTTACGAGTCCAGGCAAACAGGTGCCACAGCTGCTGATTGCACAGGTGGCGGATTCGCTGCTGAATATGAATGATATTTATGCGTCCTTTGTAATCAGCGAGCGGATGGATGGGCTGATTGGTATTAGTGCCCGTTCATTTGGCAAGATGAATGTACAGGTGGTTATGGAGCGCCTGGGCGGAGGAGGTCATCTGACCAATGCAGCGGTTCAGCTGGAAGGCGGAATCGAAGATGCCGAAGCCCGGCTGCTCGAAGTATTACATCAAATGAATGAGGAAGAGGGGTTATTCGAATGAAAGTTATTTTGCTAAAAGATGTTAAAGGAACAGGTAAAAAAGGAGACATCAAGGAAGTCTCTGACGGTTACGCACAGAATTTCCTGATCAAAAACGGCCACGCCAAACCGGCGACAGGCGGTAACGTGAAAATTCTGGAAAACCAGACTGCTGCTGTGGAAAGACAAAAACAGGAAGAAAAAGAAGCTGCGGAAGCACTGGGCAAAACGCTGGAAGAAGTAACCGTTCAGCTGAAAGCCAAGTCCGGTGAAGGCGGCCGTCTGTTCGGCGCAATCACCAGCAAGCAGATTGCTGAAGCACTGGGTAAACAGGGACACAAGATCGATAAGCGCAAAATTGAATTGGATGAGCCAATCCGTACACTGGGAGTTACCCAGATTACTGTGAAGCTGCATCCTGAAGTAAAAGCAACGCTTAAAGTCCAAGTGACTGAGGAATAATCATGGGCGGCGATATATTTTACGACCGGGTTCCCCCACAGAATCTGGAGGCTGAGCAGGCGGTTCTGGGTGCCATTTTACTACAGGCCGAAGCACTGATCAGCGTCATGGAGCGAGTAGACACCGAAGACTTTTACGACAAAACCCACCAGCTGATCTATGAAGCTATGGTTCATCTGGGGGAAGAGAATCAGCCGATTGACCTGATCACACTGACCTCCCTGCTGCAGGATCGTTCGCAGCTGGAAGATATCGGCGGTGTTAGTTATCTGGCCAAGCTGGCCAATGCTGTACCGACCGCAGCCAACGTAGATTATTACGCACAGATTATTGAAGAGAAATCGATGCTGCGCCGACTGATTCGTACAGCGACGCAGATCGTCAGCGAAGGATATACCGGTGGCGAAGATGTAGGCAGTATGCTCGGCGATGCAGAGCGCAAGATTCTGGAAATTTCCAATCGACGTACAGGCAGCGGATTTATTGCGATCCGTGATGTACTGATGGAAGTATTCGAGAAAATGGAGACGCTGAGCGAGAATAAGGGAAATACGACTGGTATTCCGACAGGTTTTATCGATCTGGATAAAATGACGGCAGGATTCCAGCGCAGTGACTTGATTATCGTAGCTGCCCGTCCATCGGTAGGTAAAACGGCATTTGCCCTGAATATCGCGCAAAATGTTGCTGTTCGCGCCAAAGAGACAGTCGCCATCTTCAGTCTGGAGATGTCAGCGGCTCAGCTCGTACAGCGTATGATCTGTGCAGAAGCCAACCTGGATGCAAATGCAATGCGTACCGGTGAATTCAAGGAAGAGGACTGGATGAAGCTGACCATGGGGATTGCCTCCCTGTCAGAAGCGGAAATCTATATCGATGATACACCGGGGATTACCGTCTCCGAGATTCGTGCCAAATGCCGTCGTCTCAAAAAGGAAAAAGGCCTCGGCATGATCGTAATCGACTACCTGCAGCTGATCTCCGGACGCGGTAAAGCGGGCGAGAACCGTCAGCAGGAAGTATCCGAGATCTCCCGTACACTGAAGCAGATTGCTCGTGAGCTGCATGTACCGGTAATTGCCCTGTCCCAGCTCAGCCGTGGTGTTGAGCAGCGTCAGGACAAGCGCCCGATGATGTCCGACCTTCGGGAATCCGGTTCGATTGAGCAGGATGCCGATATCGTCTCGTTCCTGTATCGTGACGATTACTACAACCAGGAGACCGAGAAGAAGAATATCATCGAGATCATTATCGCCAAACAGCGTAATGGTCCGGTCGGTACCGTCGAACTGGTCTTCCTCAAGAACTTCAATAAATTCGTCAATTACGAACGTGTCCAGTCGGATATGTTCGCAGGATAAAAGCAACAACAAAGACCCTGAATTGCAGCAGACAGTTATCTGTTTGCAGAATTCAGGGTCTTTTATTTGGTTACAGACCGATAGAATCCAACACGAAATCACCTGATATGATAATAGGTAGGCGGGAGCGATATCGATCTACGATGTACATCATCTATTGTTGATCTTCAAACCTGCATCCAGTCTGGCTTACAAACTGGAATTGGAGTTGATGCTTCGTGTACGTCCCGGGATGCCATCACGCAGCAGCCACATATGGAATACATATTCAAATACGCCAACAATCACGACCGGAACAAGCAGATCGACGAAAGACATGGTCCAACCAGCCATAGCCGAAGCTGCCCACAATACCAGATAAGCAAGTACTGCGTCACAGATAGTGGCTACCGTATTATTGGTAGCAGGAAGAACCATCATATCGCCAAGCACATAGGCGAGTGCTCCCAATACCACTACAGTCACCAGCGAACCCCAGAAGCCTGCGTTACTCAGCAGCATCAGGGAAGCAATAACAACCACACCATTTACGACAAGCTTGGTAAGAATTTTGTCCATGTTTTGTGCCTCCTTATGTCTTTGAATTATAGTTAAGTATAAATAAACCTTTATTCCAGTATTAAACATATAATTCCTGATTTCCCATTTCTATTTATATTCTTTTTTTGTGATAAAGTAAGAAGGGATCAGGACATACGCGACTATACAGATAGTTACTAATTCGCGAAACAACGGCTCTTACATAAGAAAGTCAACTATTATCAGCAAAGGAAGTGTACTCTCTGAATACTCCAAAAATAATGATGAATTTGCCGCTGGCGCGTCATGAAGTTCCGGATCTCAGACAGCAGATAGGCTGGGATCGCCGAGATTCGGATTATCCGGTACTGCTGGAGCGATGTCTGTTCTATGCAGGCAGTCGGGATGATCGGGGACAGCTGATTGCTTTTGCTTATATATGTGGAATGGGCTTGCAGCATGGGTATCTGGAAGATGTGATGGTACATCCATCCATGCAGGGAAGAGGAGTCGGGCAGCAGCTGGTACAGAATCTGCTGGAGCATGCCGGACAGAAAGGCGTCGAAATCGTAACCGCCACTTTTGCTGCGGAACATCGCTCCTTTTATCAAAAATGCGGGTTTACGACAGGTAATGGAGGCGTATGGCGCAAGGAATGAATTAATTCCGAACAATGTTATTTTTGTAACATGGTATTGTTCGCTTTTTGTTTGACTTTGTAAATGGCTCCTGTTACACTGTTAATGCTGCGGTAAAGCGCGACAGACTCTATTTATGGGAGTATGCTGTCAGATGTAATACCCGGCTCACCCATAAGGGATGAACTTCCGCCCGCGAAACGGTTATTATGTGTTTGTCCGCCCGACCGTTCCTCGCATGGAGGTTTTCATGCTGTCCATTTGTCATGTGTGTTGGAACGGGCAGCCCAAATATAACGGTGTACATACACCCACGGAGGAATGATTCTATGTCAACTGTAGTCGTTGTGGGAACGCAATGGGGAGACGAAGGCAAAGGTAAAATTACCGACTATCTTTCAGAAAAAGCGGATGTGGTTGCACGTTACCAGGGTGGTAACAATGCAGGACATACGATTCTGATTAATGAGAAAAAATATAAATTAACAATGGTACCATCCGGTATCTTCTATGAAGAAAAAGCATGTGTAATTGGTAATGGTATGGTTATCAATCCGGCTGCACTGATCGAAGAGATCAACTATGTGCATGAAAATGGATTCTCTACCAAAAACCTGACGATCAGCGATCGTGCACACGTGATTCTGCCGTACCACATGGTACTCGACAAGCTTGAAGAAGAACGCAAAGGCCCGAACAAAATCGGTACTACCGGTAAAGGAATCGGTCCTTGTTATATGGACAAAGCAGCCCGTGCAGGTATCCGTATCGCAGATCTGATGGACGCTGAAGAATTCGAACTGAAGCTGCGTCATCTGGTCAAAGAGAAAAACCAGATGATTACACAAGTATATGGCGGCGAGCCGGTTGATGTAGAAGCGATCCTGCAGGACTACCTCGGTTATGCAGAGACACTGCGTCCTTATGTACGCGATTCTTCCGTTGTACTGAATGATGCTATTGATGAAGGCAAACGCGTACTGTTCGAAGGCGCGCAAGGGGTCATGCTGGATATCGATCAAGGTACTTATCCGTTCGTAACTTCATCTAACCCGTCTGCCGGTGGTGTATGCATCGGTTCCGGTGTGGGTCCTGCCAAGATTCAGCAGGTTATCGGTGTAGCCAAGGCTTACACTACTCGTGTAGGTGACGGTCCTTTCCCTACCGAGCTGCATGATGCGGTAGGTGATCAGATCCGCGAAACGGGTCATGAATACGGTACAGTCACCGGACGTCCGCGTCGTGTGGGCTGGTTCGATACCGTTGTAGTACGTCATGCACGTCGCGTCAGCGGCATTACGGGTCTGTCCCTGAACTCTCTGGATGTACTGACTGGTCTGGATACAGTGAAGATCTGCACAGGCTACAAATACCGCGGCGAGTTCATCACTCACTATCCGGCAAGCCTGAAAATGCTGGCAGAATGTGAAGCGGTATACGAAGAAATGCCGGGCTGGAGCGAAGATATTACCGGCGTGAAGACGCTGGAAGAACTGCCGGAAAGCACGCGCAACTATGTGAACCGTGTATCCGAGCTGACCGGTATTCCGATTGCGATTTTCTCGGTTGGACGTAACCGTGAGCAGACGAATCTGGTAGCACCGATTTACGTATAATTGCATCTGTAAGGGATGCAGTGAAATAGCGATATAGATGATAGAGACAGAGCTTAATAATGACAAGGCACCCTGCGGGGTGTCTTTTTTTATGGAAGCCTTTTGAATCGCTGAGAATACTTGATAGGCGTAGAGGTTATTATAGCGTGAAAGTTGAAAGTTTTGACGGGATTATGGTAAAGTAAACGGGGAGTTATAAAGGTTAATTTTTTGACATTATTTGATTACAATTATTCATAATTTACGTAATATTTGACCTTATAGGCCTTATGCCGTGAATCGAGTGCAGTCTTAAACAGCTGAATCGCATAACGGAAAAGGCTATTGAACGATTAAAATGAATCATGCTAAAGCACAAAAGGAGACGGTCATGAAAGGTTTGAAAGGTAAACGGGGAACCGGCAACGAGTCTGATCAGCAGACAGTCCGGGAAGAACAGCACAACGATCAGCAGTCCAGTGAACAGCAAGAGACATTATCGTCCAAGTGGTACACGCTTACCGTGGATTCGATCCGCCAGGGGAAAAACAAAGTACGTCGTCGTCTGATAATTGCAGCTGCCAGTGTAGCTGTAGCAGGCGGTCTTGTTTTGGCGGGGAACCACTATGTAACCGCGAATACCACTTCGTATTATGTAGTATATGTCAAAGACAAGGCTATTGGTAGCGTATTGCAAAAATCGCAGCTGGATAAGCTTTTTAATGAGAAGCGTGCTGCATATCAGAAGAAGTATCCGGATGCCACGATGGTATTGAATACCAACGGCATCACCACTACCGAGGAAAAAGCATTTAAAGCCCAGGTGGATTCTACATCTACATTGAAGCAGCTGGATAGCATGCTGACTGCCTATGCCAAAGGCAAAGAAGTCGTGATCGGTGGCAAAAATATCGGTATCGTTGATGATCAGAAAACGATCGATCAAGCGCTTAAGCTGGTACAGGCCAACTATACCCGCAAAGCCGAAAATGCTGCCAAAAATATGAACAAGACATCCGTGAAAAAGCTTACCCAGAGCTATGCTTATAGCAAAAAGGTAAACAAGCTGGAATCGGTCAAGCTCAACGAGAAGGTCACATCCAAAGAAATCAAAGCTAATCCGCAAAAGTTGCTGAGCAGCAAAGAACTGGCCAAAGTGATGCTAACCGGCGTGGAATCACCACTTAAATATACAGTACGTGAAGGAGATACAATCAGCTCGATTGCTGCTGCTTATGATGTATCCCAGCAGGAAATTTTCGATAATAATCCGGGTATTCAGGAAACTTCCCTGCAGATTGGCGATGAGCTGACACTAACTGTGCCGCAGCCGCCGGTGACTGTTACTACCGTGGAAGATTATTCGGAGCAGGTCGTGACAGAACCTGCGGTAGAGATTCGCAAAAGTGACACGATGCGTGCAGGTGAATCCAAAGTGATCTCTGCCGGCAGCAAAGGCTTGAAACGGATCGACTACCGGGTGACCAAAGAAAACGGTCAGATGGTTCGCGAAGAATGGGTAGGCCAGGAAGTAGTCAAGGAAGCCTCACCCAAAATCATTATTAAAGGTACCAAAGTAGTCGTTGGCGAAGGCAGTGGTAACTTTATATGGCCATCCAGCGGTGCAACAGTAACGAGTCCGTTCGGACAGCGCTGGGGTCGTATGCACAAAGGAATCGATATTGTGGGCAGTTCCTCGGTGATGGCTGCCGATGATGGCGTCGTTACCTATGCGGGTACCATGACTGGCTATGGCAATGTCATTATTATCGATCACCGCAATGGCTACGAGACCCTGTATGGTCATCTGAGCCAGATTGATGTCAGTAATGGCGCAGTCGTTGAGCAGGGCCAGCACATCGGTGTAATGGGCAATACCGGCCATTCAACCGGTACGCATCTGCACTTTGAGATTCATAGCGGCGGTGCGCTGCAGAATCCACTCTCTTATTTGCGTTAATCCCTATCGGAATGGACAGGTCATCTGAACGAGACCTGTCTTATATCAATGCAGCTTCTGAATCGATACTCAGAAGCTGCATTTTTTATAGCCTTGAATATGGTAAAATAAAAGAATCAAAGCAGGTATGAGGTGACTACCCAATGCAGGGAAAAATTCTGGTCGTAGACGATGAACAACCGATAGCAGATATCTTGAAATTCAACCTGGAAAAAGAAGGCTATGAAGTCATATGTGCTTTTGATGGGATCAGTGCGGTAGAACAGGCTTTTGCCGAGGAACCGGATCTCATTCTGCTTGACCTGATGCTGCCTGGCAAGGACGGGATGGACGTGTGCCGCGAGGTACGGACCCGTCTGGATATGCCGATCATCATGCTGACCGCCAAGGACGCCGAGATCGACAAAGTGCTTGGACTGGAGCTGGGAGCCGATGATTATGTGACCAAGCCGTTCAGCACCCGTGAACTGCTGGCTCGGGTCAAAGCCCATGTACGCCGTCAGCAGAAAAAAGCGCCTGTAGCCGCTGCGGTAGTACCGGAAGTACCGGAGGAGAAGAACGGACTGGCTTTATTTGAATTATTTATCGATACGGATATGTATCTGGTGTATAAAAGCGGAGAGCCGCTTGATCTGACTCACCGTGAATATGAACTGGTCTATTATATGGCCAAAAATGCCGGCAGAGTGATGACGCGCGAGCATCTGCTGCAGGCGGTGTGGGGATTTGAATACTTTGGGGATGTGCGTACTGTCGATGTAACGATTCGCCGTCTGCGGGAGAAGATCGAGGATGATCCGAGCAAGCCGGAATATATCCTGACCCGCCGTGGACTCGGGTATATGATGCGCAGTCCAAAAGCAGGAGGGTGGTAAGGTGAAGCGCAGGCTTCGGCTGCTGCCAGGGTTCAGCCGCACGATTCAGGCGCGGCTGATCATTATTTATGTGCTGCTCATTTTGATTGCGATGCAGCTGATCGGTGTCTATTTTGTAAGTTCAATGAAAAACTCCCTCACCAGCAACTTTACTCAGGATCTGCAGGAGCGTGCCGAGCTATTGTCTGTACTCGCAGCTGACAAATGGTCCGGTAGCGGAGAGACTGGCTCGAACTCGGTCAGCGATCTGAAACTGATGGTAGACAATCTCTATAATATGAGCGGTACCGAGATTCAGGAGATTCAGCTGCTGGATGTGAGTGGACGGATCGTCATTTCTTCGCTGGATTCCGATTCCAATGCGGAAGCCCGACGTAATACACAGACCGTAGTCAGCCGCGCTCTGCAGGGAATCAGTGATAATGAAGAATATATTATCGACGAGACCGGCGAACGTAAACGGGTCGTGGCCGAGCCGATTATGAGCGGCAACCGTACAGTGGGTGCCGTCTATATTGTCGCGTCGATGGCCGATCTGTACGACACGATGAAGCGGATTAACGGAATCTTCCTGTCAGGGCTACTGATCGCACTGGCGCTGACTGCCGTACTCGGTGTGATTCTGGCTCATACCATCACCCAGCCGATCAAGGAAATGACCCGGCGTGCCAAACAGGTGGCTGAGGGTGATTTTGACCATCATATGACGGTATACAGCAATGACGAGATCGGGCAGTTGAGTGAAGCTTTTAACTATATGACCAGCCGCCTGCGGGATGCGCTGGCCCAGAATGAAGAGGAAAAAGACAAGCTGGCTTCTATTCTCAAAAATATGAGCGACGGCGTAGTAGCGACCGATGAACATGGCTGTGTGATTCTGGTGAACCGGGTGGCAGGTGCCATGCTGGATACGAGCGAGCAGGACATTACCGGCAAAACGCTAATTGAACTGCTGCCACTATCCGAACAGGATCGCAGCAAGCTGCAGGCTGGTACGCTGCGTCATGTCATTTTGAAAATGGGACAGGAAGAAGAAGGCAATACTTCGATCATACGTGTCACATTCAGTCCGATTCACCGGCGCAAAGACAATATTGCAGGTGCAATAGCCGTACTGCAGGACGTGACCGATCAGGAGAAGCTGGAGGGCGCACGAAGAGAATTCGTTGCCAATGTCTCGCATGAGCTGCGTACACCACTCACGACGATCAAGAGCTACACCGAAGCACTGGAAGATGGGGCACTGGATGAACGTGCACTCGCGGAACGCTTTATTGGTGTAATTCGCAATGAGACCCAGCGCATGATCCGGCTCGTCAGCGATCTGCTGCATCTCTCCCGTCTGGATTCCAGTGAAGCGATGATGCGCAAGCAGCGTACGGATGTACTGGAGCTGCTGGAGGATACAATTGATCGTTTCTTTGTACAAATGAAACAAAAGGATATTCGTTCATCGATCGATATGCAGCCGGAAGTGGGCAGTGTATGGATCGACCGGGATCAGATGGATCAGGTACTCGATAATCTGGTCTCCAATGCACTCAAATACACGCCTGACGGCGGCAGTATCAAGCTGGGAGCGCGTTGTACAGAGGATGGCATGCTGGCGTTATCTGTAGAGGACACCGGTATCGGTATTCCAAAGCAGGATCTGGGACGGATCTTCGAACGCTTTTATCGGGTAGACAAAGCCCGTTCCCGCAATATGGGCGGTACCGGACTTGGTCTGTCTATTGCCCGGGAAATGGTGCGTGCTCATGACGGTACGATTGAGCTCGATTCCGAGCTTGGACAGGGCACAACTGTGACCGTTATGCTGCCGCTGCATGAGGAAGGAGAGGGTATGAGTTGAGAGAGAACATCAAATCATGTGCACTCATGCTTCTGATTGTGCTCAGTCTGATCCAGAGTTATTTCCTGATCTACCGGATGCCGGGTGCCGACTCGGTCGCCAATTCGGAAGCCGGTTATGTACAGGCAGAAGATATCGGTCCGCGATCAGATGTCGAGAACCTCGTGTTTCCGGATCAAATGATTATTCATAAATCAGGAAATCGGCATACGATTTTCTATCCTTCTTCATCCAATTACAATTCGATCTATACCGATCTCAAAAATAGCAGCTTTGGACAATTCCGTCGTCTGCCGCTGCAGAGTATGGACTGGGATATGATCCGCAGTGAAGCCGGAATCGAATTGACCTTTAACAGTGGAATTCCCGTCAGCCTGCTGGAACGCAGCATGAATCTGAATCCGGATTCCCTGTTCGAAGGAGATGCCGTTAATCGTATCCTTATCTATAACGCTGCCGAAAATAATACGCCGCGTGCTTTCTTTTTCAGTGCCGGTGGTGATGTGGTCTATGAAGCGACTGATATGAAGTGGACCAGCCAGGATGTACTGAAGCATGTATTGATTGGCGAAAATGGTATCAACTATCAATATGCCACAGGTGGGTATTATGTTCCGCAGACCAGTCTGAGTATTCCGACCGTTACGCTCAAGCTGGACAGTCTGACAACCGAGCAGATGCAGCGCAATCTGTTTTTTGATCCGGGTGCGACGCGGAATATCAACGAAGAGAACGGTACAGAAATCTATACGGACAGCAAGCGCAGTCTGCAGGTCGATACGCAGCAGAGATGGATGACCTATACCGATCCAACAGCACCGACAACCGGCACGAACAGTGTAGTCGATAATGTGCTGTCTGCTGTCGAATTCGTCAATCAGCACGGGGGCTGGCCGGGTACGTATATGCTGAATATGAGCAGTACAGACAACAAAAAAGGCTTTACGTTCCGTCAGTACTATCATTCGTATCCGATTATGGATACAGACAAGCTCCGATTTGGTTATATGCGGCTGATGGTCGAATACAATACCGTATCTTCCTATGAGCGTTCCCTGCTGTATCTGACAGCCGATCAACAGCTGGCTGATCAGCCGCTATCGTCCAATTCGCAGATTCAGATTCTGCCTGGAGGCCAGCAGCTGACCCATTTGCTGCAGCAGCAGATTCCAGCCGGTCAGACGATTCGCAATCTGTCTCCTGCCTATCGTCCAACACTGGGCAATGGCGTCGTGGTACTGACACCGGTATGGATGGTAGAGCTGCAGGATGGGACGCATCAGCTTATTCAGTCAAATCACAAACTGTAACCGAAGAGGAGGTCCAAGATGGATTGGGGAAGAGCCAAAAGTGTACTGATCAGCGCCTTTTTACTGCTGAATATCATATTGGGTTACCAGCTCTGGATGGATATACGTGATCAGGCCCAATCCAATCTGGATATCGCTTCCCTCAGTGAAAATGCACAGCGGGCCCTGGAGAACAAGCATGTGCAGGTGACCGCCCAGATTCCGAGGGAAACTCCGATTCTGCCGGAAATGATCTATCGCAGCAATGCGCCGGCAGTGCAGCAGCCGATGAAACTTTCGCGTCCGGTGGACAGCCAGCTTATTTTCAATGAAGACGAGCTGAAAAACCAGCTGAATGGCGAGATTCAGAATATCAACAAGTATCAATATGATCCGTTTATTACCGAAGAAGGCATTTTTGTGATGCATCCGCTTATAAATAACGATTTACCCCTGTTTAATGCGAATCTGGAGCTGTATTATAGTAATCAGAAGATTATTTCCTATACCGCCCCGCAATTGATGGTGGATGGCGAGAATGAAGGACAGCCAAGACAGGAGATTCTGTCGGCTTCCGTAGCATTGGGTACTTTGATTGAAAAAGAACTGCCGGACAACGCGGTAGTTAAAGATATATCGCTGGGTTTCTATGGACAGCCGCTGGACAGCAGCCGGTTCAAAGCCGAACCGGTCTGGAGAATCGTACTGGAGAGCGGCGAAATCTATTATGTACAGGGAATAAACGGGGAAGTCATGAGATCCCCGGCGGCAGAAAATGAGGAGTAGACATAAATGATAGGCATACATGGTATACAATTTACAGTATTATCGAGTGGTTCAACAGGCAATGCGACTGTCGTTCGCAACAAAGACGCGGCAATTCTGATCGATGCCGGCCTCAGTGCCAGACGGATCGATGAGCTGATGCGCGAGCGGGAGATGACCGGGGAGGAACTGAGCGGCATTCTGGTCACTCACGAACACTCTGATCATGTCAAAGGACTGGGCGCAGTCGCGCGCAAATATCAGTTGCCGATCTATGCCAACGAGAAGACCTGGATGGCTATCGAACGGGCAGTCGGCAAAATCACCCCCGAGCAAAAGCAGATTATGCAGACAGGAGACTTTCTGACTTTTGGTTCGCTGCGAATCGAGTCATTCGGCATCTCGCATGATGCGGCTGAACCGGTAGGTTACTTTTTCCGGGATGGCGATCAGAAGCTCAGCGTGGCGACCGATCTCGGCTATGTCAGCGACAAGGTGATGCAGAGTATCTCCGACTCGGACGTGCTCGTGCTGGAAGCCAATCATGATATCGAAATGCTGCGCATGGGACGTTACCCGTGGAACACCAAGCGGCGTATCCTGAGCGATGTAGGTCACTTGTCCAATGATGCAGCCGGAGAAGCGCTCAGTGAGCTGCTTTGCAAAAAAATGAAGCGCACGTATTTGGCACATCTTAGCCGCGACCATAACATGATGGAAATTGCCAAGATGACTGTGAGAGATGCGATGGAGAGCAGAGGCTGCTTTTTCAAAGACAGCGAATTCCAGCTGTGTGATACGTACTATGATCGGCCTACACCGTGGGATATGCTCAGCGAAACCTATATATCGGAGAAAATGTTATAATCCGGCGTTTGAACAGCAGGGAACCGCAGGTAATAGATAAAGCACAGCAGAAGAACGCAGAGGGGCGATGAGCATGGCATTGTTTGATGATGATTTCTATTCCACCAAAGTGCCGCGAAAATCCCGGCGCCAGGCTTCGCTTCCACCTTCTTATCCGGTTCCCCGCTCGTTTCGTGTACAGCCGCGCAGATCGTCCATGCTGAAGATCGTGCTGGTCAGTGCATTGACGAGTGCAGTCACCGTATTCGCCGTACTGGGAGCCCTGATCTGGTATCATAACAGCTACCCTGCTTCGGCATCAGCCAGCAGTCTGCTGCCACTGGAGCAGACCGGAGGCAGTCCGTATGAGCAGCTGACCCGGGTTGCCGAGCAGGTACGTCCTGCGGTAGTCAGCATCGTGAATTACCGAAATGGGGAAAAGGAACTGGATACGCCGCCTGCACTGGATGAATCAGCGCTCGGCTCTGGCGTTATTTTCCGCAAAGAAGACGGCAAAGCCTATATTGTCACCAATAACCATGTGATCTCCGATGCCGACGAAGTGGATGCTGTATTAACAGACGGCACAATGTTGAAAGCTACGGTAGTGGGTGCCGACTTTATTAGCGATATCGCTGTGCTGTCGGTCAGTGCCAAAGATGTGGATACCGTCGCCCAGATCGGTGACTCGGATCAGCTACAGCTGGGCGAGACCGTGCTGGCTATTGGCAATCCGCTCGGGTTTAATGGTACGATGACATCAGGGATTGTGAGTTATGACAACCGGCTCATCCCCGTATCGCTTAACCAGGATGGAAATTACGACTGGGAACAGAACGTGATTCAGACCGATGCAGCGATCAATGAAGGCAACAGCGGCGGCGCACTCGTCGATCTCAGCGGCCAGGTGATCGGGATCAACACGATGAAAATTGCTGATACCGGTGTCGAAGGGCTGGGCTTTGCCATTCCGATCAACGAAGTGATGGATAACGCCGAGCAGCTGATGAAAGATGGCAAAATCAATCGCCCGTATCTCGGTGTCTACAGTATCGATCTGGATAATGAATATGCCTATCCATCGTATGACGAAGAAGAAACGGAGTCCAAAAAGCCGAAACTTCCCGATGATGTCAAAGAGGGTGCAGTGATCGTCGAAGCAAGCGGACCTGCCAAAGCGGCGGGGCTGGCAGCCGATGATGTCATTGTCCAGTTGGATCGCGAGAAAATCGGCTCTACGCTGGAACTGCGCAAATATCTGTATCACCACAAAAAAGCCGGAGATACACTCAAAATTACGTATTACCGCAGTGGAGCCAAGAAGACGGTCAGCGTCACTCTGGAGTCCCAGCCGGATAATCATAAATAACAACTCAGGATACACCGGAAAGGAAGCTTGAAACTATTGATGTATGTCGTATGCAAAGATCATGTGGAAGAGGCACTCGAAGCCTTCGTCGATGAATTCGAAGATGCTCCGGATGTCGTAGATCTGAAAGAAACCGAATTCTCGGACTGGGACCCGCCCGCCAAATGTATTTATTGCGATCAGCACGGTGAGTTTCTGGTCGTCTGATTTGCCGGATCGTTCCGGATGATACACAGCCCGTCTTTGCCTGCTCCAAGAATGGAGACAGAAGAGACGGGTCAAGCTGATACAGAGAGATAACGAATGCCTTACACTACTATATAACAGCCAGACATTCCATTAGCGCGTACTGATCATGACGGAACAAAGGGGAAAGGACCGGATATCGCGGTCCTTGTTTCTTGTTGCCCTCAGAGCCGTAGGCTTTTTTTCATTTACGACTTTGCTGTAAACCAATTTTAACTGCTTTGAGACGATTGCTGCAGAATACTTGGATATAATGGGACATGTCGGTTTATGCGCGTCAGTATGCAGAATCAGAATGCCCAGGGAAAGGAAAGGAATAATGATAGACATCAGGTATGGAATGCTCACAATGAACAAAAAGGAACCGCAGCAACAGAGGGAAAGGTACTCCGGACATACCGGGTTCAATATACATAGAGGGCGGTGGGTATATGCCTAAGCCGCTCCAGCAACACCGTTATATGCCAGGGCTGGATGGCCTCCGGGCATTCGCCGTACTGGCTGTTATTATTTATCATCTCAATACCGATTGGGCACCCGGCGGACTGCTGGGTGTTGGAATCTTCTTTGTGTTATCGGGTTATCTGATCACGGATATTCTGGCTGGGCAGTGGGAACGCCATCACCGCTTTGCCATGAAGGACTTCTGGATTCGCCGCGCACGCAGACTGCTGCCGGCCATGTTCGTCATGATCGCCGTAGTGGCGGTCTGGTGTCTGATCGGCGACCACTCCAGACTTAGCGCGCTGGCTGGAGATATTCCGGCAGCCCTGCTGTATGTGAGCAACTGGTGGTTTATTTTCCATAAAGTATCGTACTTTGAGAGCTTCGGACCGGCTTCACCACTCGGTCATCTCTGGTCACTCGCTGTAGAGGAGCAGTTCTATCTGTTATGGCCGTTCCTGCTGCTGCTTGGACTGAAATTCCTGCCCAAGCGCGGTAATCTGGCAGGCTGGATTGTCAGCCTGTCCATTATCTCGGCACTGCTCATGGCCGTCATCTATGTGCCGGGTGAAGATCCCAGCCGTGTATATTATGGGACGGATACGCGCATATTCGCCCTGCTGATCGGGGCGGCGCTGGCGATTGTCTGGCCGAGCATGAAGCTTAAAAGCAGCGTATCTGCTCCTGCACGGAATGTACTCGATGGAATAGGTACCATCTCTCTGCTGGTGCTGATCTGGCTCGTCTGGCATACGAATGAATATCAGCCGTTCCTGTATCGCGGAGGCATGCTGCTCATCGCTATCCTGACCGCGATTCTAATCGCTGTACTAGCTCATCCGGCGAGCCGCCTGGCAGTTATCGTCGGCAGCAAGCCGCTGCGCTGGCTGGGCAAGCGCTCCTACGGTCTGTACCTGTGGCATTTTCCCGTTATTACGCTCAGTACGCCGCAGGTCAGCACGGAGGAGCCTTCGATTCTGCGGGCCATTATCCAGGTGGCAGTCAGTCTGGCACTGGCCGAGCTTAGCTGGAGATATGTCGAAGAGCCGATTCGAAAAAACGGCTTCCGTCAGGTGCTGAACCGCACGTATGCACAGCGCAACCAATGGCGCAATTCTCGCGCCTTGATCTACGGCGGCGGTGCTGCCATGCTGTTCGTCGTATCGGCACTCGTGCTGGGACATGTCGTCTCCAGCTCGGCACCCAAAGTCGATCCGCAGCAGCCACAGTCTGTGTTCATCGTCGGCAAGCCTGCTTCTACCGAAGACAAGTCCGACTCGAAAACGGACAAGATGCCCAAGGAAGTAGCAGAGACTGTGAAGCCCAAAGATAAGACTACTCCTCAGGACAGCACAGCTGGACAGGATGCCGGGAACAAACAAAATGCCGACTCATCGGATAACAAGTCTAACGAGAGTAACGATGAATCAACGAGCAAGCCATCTTCCGGCAGAACGACAGGATCGAGTAGCCTGAATTCGGGCAGTACCAAGGAATCGACTTCCGGTAAGCCTAGCAAGCTGGCGTCGGCTTCCCAGCAGAATTCTTCCGATCCTGCATCTGCGGTGAACAAGAAAGTGCTGGATAAAATCGTCTCTGGCGACGGAGTAACTGCGATTGGGGATTCGGTTATGCTGGACGTGGCCCGTCATTTGAGCGAAGTCATGCCGGGTATTACGATCGACGGCCGGGTAGGCCGCCAGATGACCGAAGCCCCGGCAGAAATCCAGCAGCTGCGCCGCAGTGGTCACCTGGGCTCCAAGGTTATTATCGAGCTTGGTACTAATGGTTCCTTTACCCGGGAACAGCTGGAAGGTCTGCTGGATGAACTGGGCGATGCGAAGAAGATTATTCTGGTGAACACCCGCGTACCGCGTCCATGGGAGACGCTCGTGAATGATACGATCAACGCAGTAGCTGCGGAAGATTCGCGCATTACTGTTGTAGACTGGTATTCGGCGAGTAAGGGACAAGACAGCTTCTTCGCGACCGACGGTGTGCATGTGAATCCGTCAGGTGCCAAAGTATTCGCGACGCTGGTTGCCAACGCGATTGCCGGTAAGTAAATCGGGATTGAACGCCGGTAGTCGAATCATATTAGCGAAACAGATTTTGGTGTATATAACTAGATTTAGAGGATATATTTTACAATTCATACGTAAGTCCTATACAGCTCATTTAACAAATGTTCGATATAATAAAAGGAAGAAAATCGTGTATCACAAGTGCTCCCTCCGGGCCGACTGCCATTCAGTCAGCGTGGAGGGAGTTTTTAATTGCACAGGGATTATGTTAGTAATAAGGTTTGTTTTTTTCATCCATTGCACGTACTTGTTCTTCCAATAGACGTATTCTTCGATTTTGACGATACAAGATTGGAGAGGTTACTATAATAAAAAAAATGATAACTCCTATAATCATATGAAGCCTCCTTATGTAAATAGATCTTAAAATAGTCTACATAGAATAAAGTATCTATTCAAAATAAAATGCAGAAAATAAAGTATGACATGATTTTTGAAATGATGAAAGAGGATATTAGCAGACTCTATCATGATATCTGGTATGATAATAATATGTGAGTTCCAGCGACGGAAGACAAAGAAGTAGTATTCAGGAGGAAATTATTTATGTTCATACAGATTATTGGAGTAGGTAAGCTTAAGGAGAAATACCTCGTACAGGGAATCGCCGAGTACGCCAAGCGGCTGACGCCATACATCAAGTTCCAGGTAATTGAAGTTAGTGACGAGAAAGCACCAGATACACTCAGCGATGCCGAAGTAAGGATTGTGAAAGACAAAGAAGGCGAGCGAATTCTAGCGCAGATCAAGCCGGATGCGCATGTGATTACACTGACGTTGGACGGCAAGCTGTGGAGCTCCGAAGATCTGGCGGCCGAGATTGATAAGCTGGGTACGTATGGCAGCAGTCATGTAGTTTTTGTGATTGGCGGTAGTCACGGGATCGGGGATGAGGTGCTGAAGCGGGCGCAGCAGAAGCTATGTTTTGGTCGGATGACGCTGCCGCATCAGTTGATGCGATTGGTACTGGTAGAGCAGATTTACCGGGCGGTGAAGATTAACCGGGGTGAACCATACCATAAGTAGGGTGAAATTTTGGATTTGAATATTATAGTATAAGAATTCTTTATAATAAAGAGAAGATTTATAACAAAGAAACTGATCGAACAAATGATTTGAAACTTTATCTCTGTTTTCACGTATCATGTATCACGTATAATGTATAAACGAAGAAATATTCTGTACTTAAGTTAGGGTTAGCGCCAATTGGTTCGAATCCAATCGGGTTCGTAAGCTTTGTTGTCTCCCTAGCCATCCTTTCACTAATACGATATTGGTTGGATAATTCAATTCTTCGTAATAAGATTGTCCAAGAGGAGGGAACGCCCATGAAACTCATACTTCAAGAAAAGATTAAAAGGCTTATTAATGCTACTGTGGAATCTGGGTGGACTTTAGCTGCGAACTTAGTTGCATCAGGTGCTACGCTAACCTAAGTACAGAATTCAAAAAGTGGCTCTCTAAGCTAAAAGAATAGCTTCTTTTTGAATAAGAATCTGAGGCATATTTTGAACTATATATTATGCTATTAACTTAACTATAGGGGGCTCCTAATGAGACTTTTAATGGCACGTATACAAAACTATAGAAGCATAGTTGATACAGGCTGGTTTTCTGTTGAAGAAAATAAGTTAATTTTAGTAGGACCGAATGAAGCAGGTAAGACTGCTGTTTTGCAGGCCCTTCAACAATTGAGTCCCCCTGAAGGGGTAAAAAAACTGGATGAACTTAGAGACTATCCAAGATCAAAATATAATGATATTAGCACTAATAAAGTAAATTCAAGTAACGTTACAGTAGTTGAGGGGAAGTTTAAAATCGAAGAAACTGACAATATTGAAATTCCATCAGGTTTTGAAAATTGTCTTTATGTGTTTGAAAAAAGAATGAACAACAAGGCATATCATCACTTAGAAAATGGTCCTTCCAAAATAACTTACAAAGAGATTTCAAAAGATTTTAAACGGTTAGCAATTTACGTAGATAAACGAACGGAAGTTAGTCCAGATGAAAATGAAACGAGTTTTGCATATAAACTTTCTGAAATCACTTCAAGTTGGGTCGACTCAACTATAATTACAGAAAGTAAAGCACAATTGTTAGACACATGGCTAGATGTTGTCTTTGAGCATATTGACGAATCTAATGTTACAGAGGAGGAAAGATTCGATAAACTTAAAAGTAAGATTAATTTATATGAAATTGAAAAACAGTTATTAAGAGAATTTTCAAGTCATATGCCTACTTTTGTATATTTCAATAATTATGCTAGAGTAAAACCGCTTATTCATTTGGAACAATTAGCTAGCAGAATTGAAAGTAATATTTTAGATGATGTTTATTATGATTATGGTAATGTATGTTTACTTAAGTTGCTTGGGTTTGATGCAAGAGAACTGTCTAATCTGGGTAAAGCTACAGCAACTGGAGTTACGCAGGAAGAATGGCAAAGATATCGAGATCAGCTTGATAAAAGACAGTATCAACTCAATGCCGCAAGCGTCAGACTGACGCGAGAAATAAATAAAGTGTGGGCACCTGATGAAAACCGTGCTGAAGCTTCTAAACTTAGAATTGTAGCTGACGGTCAGTACTTAAAGGTTGTTGTAGAAGATGAAATGGGTGTAGAGATTGAATTAGACCAAAGGTCGGAAGGTTACCAATGGCTTGTATCTTTTTTCGTTATCTTTTTTGCCGAAGCTGAAGAGAAGTATAAAAACGCAATTTTATTACTTGATGAGCCTGGCTTGAATTTGCATGCCCTGAAACAAGCAGAGTTTAGAAAAACAATATCTAGATTAGGAGAGTCGAATCAAACTATCTATACTACACATTCTCCATTTATGGTAGGAGCTAACGAATTAGATATTGTACGCGTAGTCGAAATGATAAGTAGAGAAGCAGGCACCAAGGTTAATACTACAGTGACAGCATCAGACTCTAATGCTATTTTGCCTTTACAAGAAGCATTAGGTTACGATTTGGCTCAAAGCTTATTTACCCAACAAAGAAATCTTGTTTTTGAAGGACTGACTGATTACTGGTATATTGAAGCAGTCTCTGAGATGTTGCGTAGTGAAGAGATGGCCAATTTAAATGAGAAAATTGCACTTATTCCTGCTGGTACAGCTAGCAAAGTTGTTTTTTATGCGACAATTCTTAAATCTCATAACCTCAAAGTAGCTGCTCTATTTGACTCTGATCCCGAAGGAGAGCAAGCTGCAAAACAAGATAACTTACTGGTTTTATTAAAGCAAACTAATATTTTACAAGTAAAGGATTTTTATCAAGGTAATGCTAAAAAAGTAGAAGTTGAAGACTTATTAAGAGATACCTTAGTATCTATCGCTAAAAGTGAACTTGAATGGGATGTAGAAGATATAGCTGCTTCTCAGGTTTCTAGACCTATAGCAGATATTTTTTCTTCTCAGATTAGGGAATTTTCTAAATATAAGTTAGCTAAAGCATTTCTTCGATGGGCTCGTAGTAATAGTGCAAATTCACTGACTCAAAAAGAACAAGAACAGTGGAAGCTATTTATAGAAAAAGTGAATAAAGCACTGAAGTGAGTTTGAAGCCGCTAAAAGTAATTAGCGGCTTCTTTGATCTTTTATATATTGATATAAATTTTATGGTCAAACTGTACTTTGCGTTTAAGTACATTACGGTGAGCCGTATCATAAGTAGAGCGAACTGGTGAGGATTACCGTACAGATAGAGACCGCAAAAAATGCTAGAACTATGATTCTGACAACAAACAGCCCTTCCAGCTAGAGATATCACAAGATGGCATCAAGACCAGCAGCAGTTGAAGTGAAACGCACACATAAACGAATTTTCAATTTCCGCGAGCATGAAGCTTGCGGATTTTTCTTTATTAAATGACGGAATTTGTTGAATCAGGCAAAAACTTTAACAGAAAAGGCAAAGACTACAGTATGTACTCCCCTATACTTAGAGTAAATATCCTACCGATAGGAGAGGAGCTTTTTGAGAATATGACAAGTAAAATGATTCGGGCACTCGTTTTCATTCTCGCATTTTCGATTGCCGGATACGCAATGGTTCAGTATGGCGTTCTTCAAGCGAGTGATGCTGGACTGGTCTCTTTCAAATTGCAAAAGCCGGATTTTGAACTCCAACCATGGGTGTATGTGTTATACATCCATATTTTTACCGCGATATTTGCCCTGATCATAGGACCTTTTCAACTATTTATAAAGCCAACACACGCCAGAAGACGTTGGCATCGCCTATTAGGTTATGGATATGTTTTTTCGATTGTAGTTAGTGGGATCGTGAGTGTGTATTTATCCCTTTTTGCGACAGGAGGCTGGATTTCCGGGCTTGGGTTTATGTTGCTGGGTGTATTGTGGATTGCGACTACGCTTACTGCAACGAGAAAAATTATGGCTAAAGACGTCCAGGCTCATAAAGTATGGATGCTTCGCAGTTATGCGCTTACTTTTGCAGCTGTCACGCTTCGAATCTGGTTAGCGCCGCTGGCTTTTGTGCTTGGCGATTTCGAGGCGGCGTTTCGGGTTGTCGCTTGGTTGTGCTGGATTCCTAATCTGCTCGTTATGGAAGCCGTGATTTCCAGAATGAGATTGCGTCAGCTATAGCCCCAACATATGGCCAGACATACCTTTTTCATATGACAGGACTCCTCTTCCCTCATGTTATACTCATGAGAACAAAAAGGCAGAAGGAGCAAGTGATATGATACCCTTTCGACATGACCATGTAGGTAGTTTTTTACGTCCTGACAACTTGAGTCAGGCGCGCGAACAATATAAAGCAGGCAGCATCACCCATGAACAATTAAGAGCTGTAGAAGATCAAGAGATTATCCGCATTATTGAAAAGCAAAAGGAAAACGGCGTACTCGCTGTTACGGACGGAGAGCTGCGCAGAAGCTGGTGGCATTTTGATTTCTTGGGCGGTCTGGATGGCGTAGAGCTGTATGAGCAAATCGACGGACCACAATTCCACAATATGCAAACGCGCAAAGGCGGAATTCGCGTTATAGGCAAAGTGGATTTCTCGACTCATCCTTTCCTGGAGGATTTCAATTTCGTTAAGCAGCATGCAGGTGACGCAGTAGCAAAACAAACAATTCCGAGTCCGAACATGCTGCTCTATCGCTTGGAGAACGGTGCAAATGTCTATACGGATCGCGAAGCATTCCTGCAAGATACGATCGCAGCGTATCAAAAAGCGGTTCAGGCTTTCTATGACGCCGGATGTCGCTACCTACAACTGGATGATACCGCCTGGGCAGACCTATTCTCGGAAGCGGGTCACGACAAGCTGCGTGCCAAAGGGTTGGAGCCTGCGGAAGAGTTGAAAACGATGCAGCGCATGATTAACGAATCGCTGGCTCATAAACCAGCGGATTTGGTAGTGACGATGCATATCTGCCGTGGTAACTACAAATCGAATTATTTCTCGACGGGTGGCTATGATTACGCTTCTGAGGTGATCTTCGGCGGCTTGGATGTAGATGGATTGTTTTTGGAGTTTGACGATGAACGCTCAGGCAGTTTTGATTCATTAAAACACGTGAATCGCAAAGATCTGAAAATCGTGCTCGGTCTGCTCACATCCAAAACCGGCGAGTTAGAAGATAAAGAATACATCAAAGCCCGGATTGCCGAAGCGGCTACGTATGTGCCGTTGGAACAACTTTGTTTGAGCCCGCAATGCGGATTCTCGTCTACAGAAGAGGGCAATATTTTAACAGAAGACGAGCAATGGCGTAAGCTTCGTTACGTGAAGGAAATTGCAGACGAGGTATGGGCATAATCCATTTATTCAGATAAAAAAGGGGTTATAACATGACAATTCAAGCAGACCATCAGGCCTCGAATATCGTTACCGTTGAAGCGTTGATCAATGGCCAGAATGTAACGTCCCTTTCCCAATCCACCAAAGAGAATCCGGCGAACCCGACCGAGATCGTTGGCTATTTCCCTGTGACGACGAAAGAACAAGCTATCGAAGCGATTGAAGCCGCCGCAGAAGCTTTTAAAACATGGAAGAAAACCGATATCGAGCAGCGCGTTGCGAGCATGCGCAAAGCGATCGAAAAGATCAGAGCAGCCGAGAACGAAATCGTACATTTGCTTTCCAGAGAGCATGGCAAGCCGCTGTATGATGCACACGGTGAAATTTATGTTGCGTTGATGTGGATGGAGTTTGCTTGTAATGAAGCGGCAGCGGCTCTCAAGGAAGAAATTCAGGAGCATGATTACGGCAAGACGATTCTGTCGTATGACCCGATTGGTGTAGTGGCGGCAATCAGTCCATGGAACTATCCGATTGCGTTATCTACGATCAAGATTGCTCCTGCCTTGCTGGCGGGCAACACGATTGTGCTGAAGCCAAGTCCGTATGCGCCGCTGGCGGCGGCGAAAGTGGCTGAGATTATCGCGAGCGAGTTTCCTGCAGGTGTCATCAACGTAGTTCATGGAGCTGCGGATGTAGGCGTGGAGCTGACGACGAATCCGCATGTGACGAAAATCGCTTTTACCGGCGGAACCGAAACAGCCAAGCATATTATTAAAGCAGCTTCGGACACGATCAAGGATATGACGCTTGAGCTCGGCGGCAATGACGCGGCGATCTTCCTGGAGAGCTTTAACGTGAACGACGAGCGCGCGATGCGCCGGATCGTCGTTTCCAATTTCCTGACGACAGGTCAAATTTGCATGATCGCCAAGCGCGTGTATGTACACCATTCGATCTACGATGCGTTCGTGGAAAAATATATCGAGGCGGCCAATCGCTGGATTCGCATCGGTGATCCGTTCGATCACAATACGACAGTAGGTCCGGTCAATAACCTGAAGCAAAAAGAGTACGTGCAGAGTTTGGTCGAAGACGCGAAGCAGCGCGGCGCGAAGGTCATTCCACTCGGCACAATTTTGGATCAGAAGCTGTTCGACCAAGGGTACTATCTGCAGCCTACGCTTGTGTTGGGATGCAATGTGCATGACCCGATCGTCGTGGAGGAACAATTCGGCCCTACGGTTCCGGTTCTGCCGTTCGACGATGAAGAGCAGGTGATCCATCTTCATAATGAAAGCATCTACGGATTGACGAGTTCGGTGTGGGGGAAAGAAGAGGATGCGATTCTCCTGGCACGTCAGCTCGAAGCCGGAACGACGATGATTAATACCGCTGCCGTACAGGGGCTGGATGTTCGGTTCCCTTTCGGAGGCTTCAAGCAGTCCGGGATCGGCCGTGAATACGGCGTAGGAGGCATCCGCACGTATACGGAACAGCATGTGATCAATGTGCCGAAGATGCTGGATCTTCCTTATATTCCCGAATAAAGAGTAGATGTTGTTCCAGAATCCTGCAGTTTGCTGCGGTTTCAGACGCTAATTAAAAGCCCTACCTGCCAATCCCCAAGGATCGGCGGATAGGGCTTTTTGCTGTAAGAAGCCAAATTCAGGTTTAAGCGGTTGATATACTAGACACCGTGCTCGAACTTCAAGGCAGGCCGGATGTCCGAATGAAGGATTACCGGAACAAGGGAACCTTTTTCGCGAAAATTATAAAAACCTCAAAAGACTACTGACATCACGCTGTCAGTAGCGATTCGTTATGATTAAACATGCGAACGGATAACTCATCGATACAAACAGGTTATAAAGCGGTGACGCCAAACAGCCGAACTTATCCTCGAATCGCAGAAAGGATGATTATTTATGAATTTCGCGTCAGTACGCATCATCACGGACGATGTAGATCGTCTGGTCGAGTTTTACGAAAAGGTTACGGGGATCGTGGCGGAGCGGCCGGCGCCTGTATTTGCTGAAATCGTCATGGGGTCGGGCACGCTTGCCATCGGCCACTCTCAGACTGCGCAGCTATTCGGGGTCGATTCCGTGGTAGCCGCATCGAACCGCACAATGATCATCGAGCTTCGCGTGAAGAACCTTGAAGCGGAGCATGAGCGTCTAAAGCAGTGGGTCGATCAATGGGTACAAGAGCCGACCCTGATGCCGTGGGGGAATCGTTCGATGCTGTTCCGTGATCCCGACGGCAATCTGGTTAATCTGTTCGAACCGGTGAGCGAGGCCGCGATCGAACGGTTCAGAGATCGGTAGACGAATCGCCCACAACTATAATCCCTTAAATAGAATGGCCCCACACTCTGCAGCAAACGCTGATGCAGCGGATGCCGAATGTAATCCCGGTGCTGAGATCCACGATGCCCGGGGTTTCCTTTTTGCTTGTTCACAGTATGCGAAAAGACGAATCGTTAAATCTCCAACTCCGCCTTTTCCTCCAACCGTCTTTCCCCGAGGAGCTTTTCCGCAACATGCACATTGAAGAAATGAATGATCGGCCCCAAACCGAACATGGACACCAGTGTCCCGAGCCCGATTATGCCTCCAAAAATAAAACAAATCAACGCACAGAACGCGTCAGTAAACATTCGGTGCCAGAAATAGCTGACTCGCGGAAAGCGATCCCTCATCAGCAAGGAGAGACAGTCGTAAGGGGCGATACCGACATTGGAAGTCTGATACAAGGATACGCCGAAGCTGCATACCACGACGCCGATGGCTACCGTAATCACGCGCTGCCACAGCAGTTGGGGCTCGCCCAGTACGTCTAACCAAATATTATAAAAGAAGGTAACGAAGTAACCTAGAAATACGGCATTTACGATGGTCCCCATTCCGATAAATCGGCGTCCCGCCATAAGCTGTACCACAAACAAGGACAGGTTCAACAAGATCAGAAAGCGGGCATACGCGATCCCGCTCGTATCCGCAAGTGCCATCACCATACCGCTGAAGGGGTCGTTCCCCAAACCAGACAATTTGAAAATACTAATTCCCATACCCAAAAAAATATTGCCGACCAGCATAATAATTAATCGCTTTGGATCTGTTAATGCAGTGATGAATCCTCTCATATGAACCGTCCTATCGTCAGATTATCATTCCGCTCATCAAGAATAACGATGCCATTATAGCACAGTCTCTGTAGTCGGGCTGTACCGTCTTTTACTTCATGAATTGCTTTGGAATAGCGACAACGACATGCTTCGTATTCGATAAAGCCAGGGAATTCATCACTTAGGATTACTCCGACTAACGCCTATACAGTTACTAGTAGTTGTAACGATTTTTTCGCTGAAGAGAATCTAACAGGTAGATCCACCCGATCAATCCACATAAAACAAACCCAAATGCATGCAGCGCTCCATAAATAGGGATGAAATCAAGGATCGTTAAGTCAAACTTCCTTTTTAGCAATGGATAGAACATGGAGACGACCGCAATGGTGTAGAAAGCCAGGCATGACAGAACTAAAAAGACGGCTGCCTTTTTGTATAATGGATTTCGCTTCAAGTACGTAAGGAGATACGTAGTGTAAATCGCAATATTACAAGCAAACAACGTAACCCCAATGTACTCGATAGGCTTGGAGAAGATCATACCGATCGCGATCAAGATCGGGCCGATAATATCTATGGCAACGACCCAGGGATACCAGCTTTTCTTCGTCATGATCCGTCCCAGCATGCCAATAAAAATCGGAACAATCGCAGAGGAAAAATGAAAGTGAACCGAACTTAATGCATGCGTATCCGGATTCGCCTGGAAGAGAGTCCATTGATACTGATATAAGGTAAACCAAATGCCCCCGATAAAAAAATAAACCAGTCCTGCGCCAATCGCAATTTCCGC
Organism: Paenibacillus dauci; assembly: GCF_000971985.1. Lineage (GTDB taxonomy): Bacteria > Bacillota > Bacilli > Paenibacillales > Paenibacillaceae > Saccharibacillus > Saccharibacillus dauci. Next base: position 62,069 of record NZ_LAQQ01000002.1, read on the forward strand.
AATTTTCCCCTTATGTATCACTATATTGGCTATCCCATACAGGCAAAGCAGCAAGGTGAGCAATAGCCAACCTAGCGAGAGCGCGCCCGGTATAGCTGTGCCTTCGAATCCCCAATTGTTAGTGCTCATCATGGAGACCAGAACAAGAAGTGCTGCCGGGAATTGAAAAAGTTTCATCGCAGTATATATTGTCCGTTGAATGGGACTCTTTTCGTCATATTTCAATAACAAAATGACCAAAGGTACAATAATAAAAGCTGCAAATAACAGGAATTTCTCAACAAGTTCAAATTGGAAATAATCAAGAGAGAGTATGATAATGATCATGATTCCACCTAGGAGTATGAATAGGAGTAGTGTCTTTATCATGGATGGCTGGAAACTGCGCATAGCGGCTCCTTTCTGGTTATGAAGCATACTATATAACAGATAGGCGGATGCTCTTTGAATAGTTTAACACAGTTACCCATCGATAGACCTTTCATGTAGAAGTTTACTACAGCAAGGGCAAAGCCATCATCAATCAGAGCATTGCATCACACTCTCGTAAGACATATGAATTAGAGAAGAAATTTATGAAAAAGAATGGCCCTATGATAATAGCCAAGTTTTATTCAAAGAGGTCAATACATATTAGGAAGTGGTTTTGGTTTTATATACGGAGGTATAATTTATGATCGGATCTTGTTTTGTGTTTAGATACGTTGTAGTGAATGGTATCACAAATAAGGCAAAATTATTTTTTGTAGTTAAGCAGTCTCATATAAATCAAATATATAAAGCAGTAGATATTTGATTTTATTAATTTTTGTTTACATTGGTGTGCATTTACGATATTATTATACTAAGTGATCTGGCCCATGTTCCTTACGAGGACTGGGCTATTTTTAATGGAGTTGAATAATTGATGAAACCGTTTAAGACATACCGTCAACAGATATCTATACTCCGTAGTAGAGGTCTTCAAATACAAAATGGTTCCAAGGCAATGAGAGTATTAGAGCGAGAAAATTATTATAGTCTAATTAATGGCTATAAAGATTTATTTTTAATTTTAGATGTTAGAGGAAAACCAGTTTCACCTGAACAATATAAAAATGGAACGACTTTTGAAGAAATTCATAGTTTATTTTGTTTTGACCGTGAATTAAGAAACATTTTATTGGAGGCTTTATTGAAGTTCGAAGCAAGTATTAAAACTAAGATTTCTTATCGTTTTACAGCCAAGCATAAAGAAGCAAATGCATATATCGAAATGACAAATTATTCACGTGATCCTGTGAAATTAAAAACTGTGCTTGGGGTGATTGCTACCTTATCAAATGAATTATCTAGAAAGTCTACTAAGACTGGACCTATAAAACATTATCTAGATAATCACGATGGAGTACCTTTTTGGGTGCTTGTAGGTTATCTAACTTTAGGCAATATACAATATTTTTATGACAGTATTGATGACTCACTTAGAAATACTATAGCGCAAGATTTTGCAAAATCGTATAATCGAGATTATGCAGCAACCATACATTTTACAGCTGATGAGCTTCAAAATGTGTTGAAAGCAGCAACCTATTTCAGGAATGTTTGCGCCCATGAAGAGCGTCTATACAGCTTTAAAATGAATAAGCCACCAAGAAGCTCAATGAGTGCAGGACAGTTAGGAATATCAGTTACTTTGCTGAACCATGGTAATTTATTTATGATGATCGCACTTTTAAAGTTAGTTAGTGCAAAAAAAGATTTTAATTTATTACTCAATAAAGTTAGCAAACTATTTGATTTGTATGAAGCAAGTTTCAATTCCTTAAGTTTTAAAGATGTTCAAAATAAAATGGGCTTTCCGGATGATTGGAAAAGTGTTCTTTAAAGTTATAAAATATCTATACTCTAATAGTGAACTGCTTATTTTTCCTGTAGTTTGAGGAGACGTAAGTAGTTTATTTATTGTTTAAATATAATTCTTCTTTATTTTGAAACTTCTTTCATAACCTTATAAAAGTAAGATAAAAGTAAGCCATATTATAAATAGATTGAGTAGAAAGGATGAATCAGGGGGAAAAATATTAAATTTGGAGCAAGTAAGGATTAGATAAGGCATTTGTCAAAAGATTCAGAGATGATTACGATTTTGAGGATGATGATCCATCAGAGGTTGCTAGTATCATCAGTACTAATGTTACTTTTACGGTACCTGTATCCAAAAGTTCTTGCCAAATCTTAAGAAGTTAGATAACACTAAATTTCTTTGATCGGTTCTACGTCAGGCCTCGAACATACGATTTTACATGAATTTCATTTTTAGCTTCGAAGTTTAAATTGTATGATATTAGAAACTCTGTAAGAGAATATGTAAAGAAGTATAGGATAATTGTAGCTTTTATCCATCTGGGTAAGATTGCAACCCTAATCCCACTGGAAGATAGACTCCTCTCCAAAATAAAATTTTGTGACTAAATTTGTCATTAATATTTCTAAAACTTTAAATATATAAGTGGGTCGTGGAGAGCGAAAATACGATAATAGTAAAGCTCTATTCCAAAAAGCCACAATATAAGAGAGAGCTGTGGTTTTTTGGAATAGAGCTTTACTTAATAATTGCATACAGTGCAGTCAACGAACGATAGCTTAAATAATATTGTAAATTTAGGTTAAAGGAAGCGATCATTCAAATATATTTAATAAGCAATCTAATTGAATTAGATGTTGTAGAGGATACTAAAAAAGTTACATTAAACCATTTCTGGGATAATTCCTTCATTGTCTAAATTTTCGAATTCTTGCATAAGTTTGAGTTCATATCTGAATTTTTTTCTTTGTTCTGTACCCTCAATAAAAGTATAACAAAATCTAGTGGAATCCTTCATTCTATCTTCTTCTAATAATTCTTCAAAACGCCTTTGAATATCATTCGAGTATGCCGGAATTTTATTACCTGTACTCTCATCTAAAAAAACAAGTATTCCTTCTTTTTGAGGTAGAGATGGAGGAGAAGAAATATTAAACCACTCTGTAAAATTTAAATTTGAAAGGCTACGCAATAAATTTGCTCTATACACTTGGTAAGTTAACTCGTTATCTACACAAAATTGTTTGTTATTCATGTACAAGTCTCCTTTTATAAACTAATTAGCATTTCTATATAAATATTACCTTTATATTTTTGTTTTTAAAAGTAATATTATTACTTATTTTTCTTTAAAAGTAAAAAGAGTAATAATATAATCTACTTTCTAATAAATTTAATTTAGAAAGAGCTATCAATTTAGATACAATGGTCCTCTCTGGAAAGATTAGTATGTCGAATGTGAAACTTTGGAGGTAGGTGTTTAAGTTTACCATGAGCTATTTAGAGAAGCCGCTCTATAATTGCGAATGATTTTTATATGTAAGTGTATTTATTTTAACTGAATCTTAACTTAATATATATTGCAAGAATCTTATCAGAAGGGGAGAAGGACAATTAAATAGTAAATATCAAAAGAAAATATGGGTCAATATATCTATGAAACATTTGATTTTTTTGGTATTATCAGGAAGTACATACTAATATCTAGTCCAAGAGGAGCAAAATATGAGTATACATTTAGAAGCTTTATGTGAAGATTACTGCAAAAATAATATTGTTCCTTTTGTAGGTGCAGGTTTGTCGATGCCTTTTGGTATACCTGACTGGGGAGATTTGATTAGAGAAATAACTTCTAAATATGCTATAGATGACTTGGAGTTTGTGAAGCTTGCTGTAGAAAAAGATTTAAACAGATATGATTATTGGCATGCAATTAGTGTTTTGAAACAATATACAGATGTTCAAGAAGAAGATATCCAAGAATATATAACAACAACTATAAAACAAAGAAGTAAAAAAAATATAGACGATTCTATTCATAATTATTCAGATTTGAAAAATATGAATTTCAAACTTTTTTTATCTACAAATTATGAGAGTATATTGCATAAACACTTGGATTGCGAATTAGACCCTATTTTATTGAAGGATATAGATTTTAACACTCAGACCTTGTTCAATGATAAAAGAGTTTGTCAATTACACGGAACTATATCTAATTCGGGAAGTATCGTCATCAGTGAAGAAAGTTATAGAGAGCTTTATAATAACAAAAAATATGAAAATATTTTAAGATTAATTACCGGAACAAAAAAAATACTCTTTCTAGGTTTTTCCTTTGATGATCAATTTATTAGAACACTCATAAAAGAACATAAAGATTTTTTTAAAGGGAAGCACTATATAATTTTACCCGATCCTAGCATAGAGAAAATTAAAGAGCTCAGAGAAGAATATGGATTACTTACTATTTCGTATAGTGCAAAAAGTACTTCTCATGCAGAAGGTATCAGAGAAGTTTTAAATAAAATGCAAAATTTCTATATGAATGTCTCAGAGCAAGGTGTGAAGATGCCCGTTTCTAATATTATAGTTGGTGCAGGTATAGATGATCTTCAAAAAGATGTAGAAAGTAATCTTTTCTATAGAAAATTAAAAATTGAGCAGATTAACGAGTCTTTAATTGAACTTAGTTCTGCATTTTATGTAGCTTCAGAGGAATATATTCGTGAATTAAAAAAATCAGGTATTCCATTAAATATAATAAACGTGATACTCAGGAAAGTTTTTATTAATTATAAAGAAAGATATGCAGATACTTACACAAAGTATGGTAATAGTGAAGAATTTTTGGAAATTGTTCATTCTAGCTTAAAGCAATTAGACTACGGTAGGTTGAGACAATTGCTGAAAGAAAATTTAGCAGACGAAGACGAGATTAGAGGAATAATTCATCTTTTGGCTGAAGATGAAAATAAAGATATATGGTGGGGTGGTAATAGATGCTAAGCAATAAAGAAGAATATTCATCTGTTCCTAAGTCTATCGAATTATTATTTGAAAATGAAAAGTTAGAATTGATGAAAGTTCTTTGCTTAATTTATTCTATCTCCCTGGAAAGTAAAAGATATATACCTATATCAGAAATTTTATTTTATTATTCTCTTACAAATTTTAATCTTATTTCAATATTTGAAGAGACAAATGAGGCGACTTCTCCCAACCTTTTTTTTCGTTTTCAATCAAGAATTGGTAATATTGTAATTCAAATGGAGAATTTAAACTTCATTAAACTGAAAGCGAGCTTAGCCACTAAAAATGAAAACATAAAAATAAAAGTATCTAAAACTGGGCAAAGTTTTTACGAAGAACATAATTCAGCTTTTTTTCAAGAGTTGCAACAAAAATATATATCAACTTTTGCAAAGGTAAGCTATAATGCTTCAACTTTAAAAAAATTAAAGGAGGGTAAAGGATGACTCGAATAATTATAAAAAAATTAATTATGCAAGGTACTTCTTTTCGAAGAACAATTGAATTTAATGAAGGGCTCACAATCATTAGTGGAGAAAAAACTTCTGGAAAATCATTAATATTGAGTCTTATTGATTATTGCTTTGGAAAAGGTGAGAAAATTGATTTAAGTGTTCAAAAAGAACTAAGTAATTTTTGTGATCAAATTTACTTGGAAATATTAATTAATGAGGATGTCATTACTCTCAATAGAGATTTGAAAAAGAACTTTGATAAAATAAAGATATATTTTTGTCCATTCATAAAAGTAGACGAGTTTACTCCTAAAATTGTGAATCTTAAAGAAGTTATGAGCATGCTTATGCAAAAAATGGGCATTAATGAGTATAAGTTGATTAGACATAAACAGCATAGTACTGAAAAGGAGATAGAATTAATCTCTTTTAGAGATGTATTTAGATATGTGTACATACATCAACATGAATTGGGAACTGATAATTTTCTTGGAAATAAGAGTACATTCAAAGCTAATAAAAATCCCCATACCTTCAAGATGATATTTAACTTAATAGAAGTCGACAAAGATACTTTGAATGAAAAAATAGTAGAGATTGAAAATGCAATTTCAAGTGCAAGAAAAGAGATTATAGGGTTGCAGTCTTATTTAAAGGATCGAGATGCAGAAGATCCTATTAAGCTACAGTTAAAAGTTGATAAGGTGGCACAGGAAATAGAAGATAGAAAAAGAGAAAAAGCAGAAATTGTTCAAAATAGTAATGTTAACGAAAATAAAGAAAATCAATTATATATTAAGTTGAAAAGAGACCTAAAAAGTATTGCAGATGAGGTTTTTAATCTGAGAAGCGAAGAGAAGTTATTGAATTTATCTATTTCTTCGAAATCGTTGTTATTAGAAGAATATGAAGCAGAACTTATAGAAGTAAAAGAAACATTAGAGTTAAATTACAAATTAGTAATTGCTAATCAAACTCTTGAGTGTCCTTTGTGTAATTCTCAGATAAATCACCACCACACTGATATATTCTCTGATAATAATGAAACAGAAGTGATTTTGCAAAAGATTAAAAAAGAAATTGAGAGTAAGAGATCTTTAGTTTCAGGCTTAATAGAAACTGACATAAAGAAAATAAAACGGATAAATCAGGAAATAATAAATTTTAATCAAAAAAGGGAGATATTTGACGAAGCAATTAAAGTTTTTAGCAAAAAAACAGAAGTTCCGTTCCTTTCTCAGCTAGAAACATTAAATAGTATTATTAACCAATTAACAAAGAAGCAAGAAATTCTTAGAGAAAGCTTAAGAATTTACCGCAAAATTGAAGAAAAAGAGAATTTTATTATTGAACAAGGCGTTGAAGTAGAAAGATTAAAAGCGAAACTTTCTGCTCTACAAATAAAAGGTGAAGAAAAAGAGAATACTTTTAATTTTCTTAATCAAGAATATAAAGCATTTATGAAAAGATTAAAATATGAACTTTTTGAAGATTCCTATATTCATAAAGAAAAGTTTATCCCTTATTATAATGGAGCAAGTGTTTATTCGCATGAAAGTGGAGGATTGCTAGAAAGTATGCAACTATCTTATTTAGGAGCTATTCTTAAAAGTAAAGAAGTTGGTTATGCTAAGGGTCACCCAGGATTATTAATGGTGGACTCAATTAGCAAGTATGTAGGGACTTTAAAAAATCAAGATCCAGAAGTTAGCAGCTCTGAAGAAATATCAAAAGCTCAAGTTAGAGATCCGGAGGTTTACGAAGAATTTTATAAAATTCTAGTCGAGTTGGGCGAATATCATCAAATAATTTTAGTTGAAAATACTCCTCCACCTCAATTTGATAAGATTTATACAAAATACACATTTTATAACGGGAAGGACGGTTTAATTAATGAGGAAATGAACGAATTAAAAGAAGTGGATTAACTTTTAAAAAATTCAGTTATAAAATAGGAATTAGAAAGAGAACAATTGATTTAATGAATCTATTATTTATTAAATCAATTGTTCTTATTTATGATTGAATTTTATTTTATAATGTTTATTTTGGAATTTTATGATAATTAGATTAAATTTTTATTTATCATTTCTAATATAATTCATTAAAAAGTAACATCCCAGAGCTTTGATATTTCAGTTAATTTAACTTTAAATGATTAACGAAAAGAATTTAAAAGTGAGCTTGAAATCCACAAATCAATTGTACTTCCCTCCAAACAATGGTACTCTGATGAGTGGCAAACACAACATCCACGTTTTGTACTACCCCTACTAAAATAATCACCATTTTAGCTATACAGAAAGGTAATACTATGATCAAAATTGAAAACCTGTCCTTCTCGTTTCCCCAGAAAGAACTCTATACCAACATCACGTTTACGCTTGAAGAAGGGCAGCATTGTGCGTTTATCGGCACAAGCGGCAGCGGGAAAAGTACGCTGATCGATATCCTGATGGACCCGCAGCGCTATTTGTTCGATGGCAAATTGGAGATCGATCCGGACTACACCATTGGATATGTCAGTCAGTTCTCCCAAGTCGATTCGACCAAAGAAATCACTGTTTTTGAATATATTGCAGAACCCTTCATGAAGATCCAGGATGAGATTACAGATATCTATGCCGAGATGGCGACCACATCGGATATGGATGCACTTATGGAAAAGTATCAGCTGGCTTTGGATGCGCTTGAAGCCCTCGGTGGCGATGATTTTGAGAGCAAAATCAATAAGCAGCTCAATCTTGCCAATCTTATGAAGCTGAAAGATACAGACGTCTCTTCCTTGAGTGGCGGTGAATTCAAGCTGGTTCAAGTGATGAAGGAAATGCTGAATCGTCCCGATCTGATGATTATGGACGAGCCGGATGTATTTTTGGATTTTGAAAATCTCAATGCGCTCAAAAATCTTATTAATTCGCACAAAGGCATGCTGCTCGTGGTCACGCACAACCGCTATTTGCTGAATCATTGTTTTAATAAGATCATTCATCTCGAAAACGCCGAGATTCAGGAGTTTGATGGACGCTATATCGATTACAACTTCTCCTTGCTGCAAATGAAGATGGAGATGCAGGAAATTGCTGTCGCTGAAGCGGAAGAAGTGGCGCGCAATGAGGCGCTTATCGATAATCTGCGTACCATCGCAACGTACAATTCCGATGAATCCAGAGGTAGAGCGCTAAAAGCCAGAATGAAGGTACAGGAACGATTCGAAGCGAGCCGAATCAAGGCACCATTTGTGGATATTAAGCAGCCGCATATGGAATTTGGTCTGGATCATGAACTGGAAGATACAGTTATCGTGCAGGTAAACGATTATGGGGTTTCGTTTGATGAACTGCTGCTGGAGCATGTAGATTTTGAAATGAAATCGACAGATAAAGTGGCGATTATCGGCGCCAATGGAACAGGGAAAACGACGTTACTACGAGACATTTTCCGAAACCAACAGGAGTCGATTACGATCCATGACGACGTGAAGATCGGTTATCTGTCCCAGCTTCAAGGCGAGACGTTGACCGATTCCAATAGCATTCTGGATGAGTTTATCGAAGCCGGATTCAGCACGTATGATGATATTAGAGCATACCTGTCCAGTTATGGCTTTGAAGGGGAAATCTTGAATCAGAAGATTCAATCGCTGTCCGGTGGCGAGAAGAATATGCTGCAATTGGCGAAGATTGCTTCCAGCAATGCCAATCTGCTGCTGCTCGACGAACCGACAAGCCATCTGGATATCTATACGCAAATTGCCCTGGAGAAAGCGATTAAGGAGTACAAAGGCGCGATCCTCATGATCTCCCATGATTTCTATTCCGTCGTTAACGGTATGGATTATGTGCTGATCATTGACAACAAAACGGTCCGCAAAATGAGTATGCGCAAATTCAGACAGATGATTTACAAGCGTCATTTTGACAAAGATTATCTGGAAAAGGAACAAAACAAAAAAGAGGTTGAAATGAAAATTGAATTGGCTTTGAAAGATACAAATTTCGAGCTTGCCAAAGTGCTGGTGGATGAGCTGGAAGCGTTGATCAAAGCGCTGTAACGTATAGCGGTAAAGCCGGCCAATAGGTCTGACTTCTATAATCAGCTTATTCCGAATGTTATAAATTTGTGGATAGCAAAACAATAGCAACTTGTATCCCCGTCAACAGTCCCTACTACACAGTGGGGACTGTTTGCTTTGGAATTTATGTGAAATGTACACAAGAAGATGCTGCTTGGCTTCTTTGGTGAATGGCCTGCATCTGTGCTTCTCTGGCTAAAATAATAGTTCACCCAAGAAAATAATCTATCCATAAAACAGGAACGAATGTTCCTGGAAATTTCTTTCCTTTTGAACAGAATCTTTGTATGATAAAAGAAATTCAAGCCAGAGCGAAGCACAAAAAGGTGAGAAGTTCAGCTGTACTAAAAGGGAGGCAGGCATGAACATGATCCAATTAACCAATCGCCAGGCACGGCAATTCTTATTATTGAAGCACGGACTATTGGGGGACTACATCTTCAGTGAGAAGCAGGGAATATTGGACTTTGTCCGGCAGGCAGGCTGTATTCAATATGATCCGATCGACGTCTGCGGAAAAAATGCTGAATTGGTTCTTCAATCGCGTATCCAGGGATTTACCAAAGGTATGCTTACTGAACTGCTGTATGAAGATCGCCGTCTGATTGATTATCCCGACAAGAATCTGGCGATTATTCCGGTTACGGACTGGCCATATTTTGAGCGGTACCGTCAAGCTGCCCGTCAGCATGCCGAACGTTATCCTGAAATGGAAGCATTAATCGCACAGGTACAGGAGCATCTCCACAATAAAGGTGCGCTTAGTTCGGACGATTTAAAGCTGGAAGGGAATTTCGCCTGGCGATCTGCAATCCACTGGAGCAGTGGCAGCAATTCATCCCGCTCGGTGCTGGAACAGATGTACTCGACAGGCGAGCTGATTATTCATCATAAAAAAGGAACACGTAAATATTATGATCTGGCGAGTAAATACATTGACCCTATTCTTCTGAATGCCGTCGAACCATTAGCAGATGAGCTTGAGCATCACAAATGGCGGGTACTGCGCCGCATCGGCTCTGTAGGGCTGTTATGGAATCGTGCGTCAGATGCCTGGCTAAATATATGGGGACTCAAAGCTGCACAGCGCAGCGAGGTTTTTCGCCAGCTGCTGGACGAAAAGCGCATAATCGCTGTAACCGTCGAACCAATAAAGGATACGCTGTACTGCCTTGCAGAAGATACACCGCTGATCGAAGCTGTTCTGGGGCACGTAGAACCGGCATGGCGCTGCGAACTGATAGCTCCGCTGGATAATTTGATGTGGGATCGCAAGCTTATCCAGGCCTTGTTTGGATTTGATTATACCTGGGAGATTTATACGCCTGCACTCAAACGAAAATTTGGTTATTATGTGCTGCCTCTATTGTATGGAGAACGCTTTATTGGACGAGCCGAGATTCTCGCAGAGCGAAAAACAGGTACGCTGCTGGTGAAAAAGATATGGTACGAGAACGATGTGAAGCAAACGCTGGAGCTGCAAACTGCCTTGAACGATTGTCTCCAAAAATTTGCGTTATTCCATGAATGCCATACGATTCTAGCGGAGTCTTTGCAGGAATAAGAAGATCGTTCAGCAGATGCCGTAGCGAGAAATATGCAGAGTACATACGGCATTATGCTGTGATTCGTAGAGTCTCTTTTTTACATAATACAAAAAGAGCATCCGTAAGCAAAAGACAGATGCTCATACAGCCATATCGATTAATGACTGATAGGTGTTGCTTGTGCAAGTTTGGCAAGGCGTTCTACCGATCCATCCTGCAGATCGGGTGTATAGGTATGCAGAAACTGACCGCTTCTATACTGAATCGGGAAGACGAGCGTTGACAGGTTCAGCCTACCTGCCTGCGGGTGTGTGATGACTTGGGGATACTGATTGGTACAACGTACATCGTAGCTCTCCCACATGGTCGCAAATTCGGGACTGTTTTCTGTCATGCTGGCGATAAATTCAGCATACCAGAGATCGTCGAGATGCTGACCATACATTACTCGGAAATGACCCAGCAGCGAAGCAGCAAGATCATCCCAGTCGGCAAACAATGTTCTATAGGCGGGCAGCATAAACATACGCCAGATCATATTGCGCTCGGAGCTGTCCACCGCGCCAAAGGAGCCAAATACAGAGACAGCCAGGTGGTTCCAGGCCAGCACGTTCATCTTGGCATCGGTCACATAAGCAGGACAGAGCGGCATCTGATCCAGCAAGTAGGTGAGCGAAGGCGAGATGACCGGCTCTTTTTCCCTGGGAAGAAAGGCAGTCTGGCGCGAGTTCGAGAGAAAGTAAAGATGGTTGCGCTCGTCCTGGTCCAGACGAAGAACACGGCACAGACTGTCCAGTACCTGCTCGGAGACGTTGATATCGCGTCCCTGTTCCAGGGAGGTATACCATGGCAATGAAATTCCGGCCAGCGCCGCAACTTCTTCACGTCGCAACCCCTTGGTTCTTCTTCTCGTAAATTCGGCATGCTGCAGACCTGCTTCTTTCGGCGACAGCCGCAGCCGTCTTGTACGAAGGAAGCTTCCCAGCTCCTGACGGCGTGGATCGTCACTCATGATAGATCGCTCCTTTTAAGCTAATACTTTTACTACTAGGATTATAAGTTATGGAATCAGTGATGATAATAGTCGGAATAGAGATATAAACACAGTTCTTCTTGGATAATTCGGATCAAGATAATATAAAGCCATAACCGGTTACGTTTAATCTTACCATATTCGTAAAGCAGAGCTATCGTTCAGCTTGGAATAGAACAGGATACGTAATCCGTTTGGTACCAATTACTTGATGTTTTTTCGCACGAGCAGACCGGGGATTATATGTAGTGTCTGCAGCGAAAGGAAAAAACCAATTCCAGGGAGGATATTATGAATAATATCTTGATTATTAATGGCCATGAACACTATGTATATTCACAGGGGAGATTGAATAAAACGTTATTTGATGAGTTGATTGCCAACCTGTCAGGGAAATTCAATATACAAACCACTGTTGTTCAAGAAGGCTACGATGTAAAAGAAGAGCAAGAGAAATTCAAATGGGCAGACGTGATTATTTTCCAAACACCGATCTACTGGTTCTCACTGCCGACTATGTTCAGACGTTATTTTGACAAAGTGTATGAGTATGGCGTTATTTTCCAGGGAGCCGAAAAGTATGGCCAGGGTGGCCTGTTACAGGGCAAAAAATATATGTTTTCTACAACCTGGAATGCGCCTGAAAGTGAATACAACAATCCGGAAGGATTCTTCAAAGGGAAAGACCTCGAAGGGACTCTTGAACATCTTCACTACACGCAGCGATTTGCCGGGATGGAACCACTGGCAAGCTTCGGTATACATGATGTAATATCGAATCCCGATATTGAAAAATTTACTGCACAACTGCGCAGTCACTTGAACAAAGTATTCGTTCTGGAAGGTTAAATCGAAGAGATCGATATGCTTGAAGAGGAAATAGGCTTAGGCAGGTCTAATTCTCTGTACAACTCTAAGATTATTTTTAATGTTATCTTTACAGAAGAAGGGACTTCGATGAAGCGAAGTCCCTTTTTTCCTTTACTTGATATAGGCAACGGCGCGAGCTTCGACCCACTGCTCCGGGAAAGCCAGATACGTTACTCCGATCATACTGCCTGCAGGCCGATGCTCACCAACATATTGTTTGAACAGTTCAATCGCAGTTTCTCCGTGTTCCTGAGCATTCGTCAAATACAGCTCTACATAAGCCAGATTCGAACGGGTTATGCCAAATTCGGCGAGTACAGTATCCAGATTCTCCAGCGTCTGCAGTACTTGTGCCTGAATATCACCCGCTCCGATAAATTCGCCCTGGGCATTATGAGAGAATTGTCCAGAGATATAGACAGTATTGTCGACGCGGTAGCCTTGCGAGATTCCATGATCCCAAAGATCATGATTGTAGGTTTGGATAGTGGTCATTGTATGAGCCCCTTTGCTGTGAATTAAGGCTAGTATAAACCGGGCAGAAACAAAGCAACAGTACGCACAATTACGATAGGTACTATCCAAAAGGGTAGTAGGGAGAGGGGAATATCTAGTGGTAGGACGACAGCTGCTTCGGATAACAGGAGATAGATTTGGATAAATACTTGACGGAACAACTTGTTGTAACTATTATTGTCACATTAGGTCAAAACCAAATACTTACAAACATTTCGAGAAAGAAGGAAAATCCATGAAGACACTCGTTATCGTTGCACACCCCAATCTGGAGCAGTCCAAAGTCAATAAACGCTGGGTTGAAGAATTAAAAGGTCAGCCCGACGTAACGATTCATGATCTATACGAAACCTATCCGGATGAGCAAATTGATGTAGCGCGCGAACAGCAGCTGATGATGGAGCACGACCGGATCGTATTCCAATTCCCGTTCTACTGGTACAGCACACCACCCCTTCTGAAAAAGTGGCAGGATCATGTATTAACCTATGGCTGGGCATATGGTAGTGAAGGCAACAAGCTGCATGGCAAGGAGCTGCTGCTGGCGATCTCTACAGGAAGTCCCCAAGAAGCCTATCATCCTGATGGCAGAAACAAATATACGATGGAAGAGTTGCTGAAGCCGTTTCATGCCACCAGCAATCTGATCGGAATCCAACTGCTGCCTTATTTTATTCAACATAACGCCATGTCCATTACCGATGAAGACCTGAATGTATCGGCTCGTGAATACGTACAGGCGGTACGTGGCTAAGAGCTACTGCTTATTACAATTGTAAAAGTAGAAATCGCATCGAGTAGCATATGACTTGATACAACTCCATAGCAAAGGCTGCTCACATCATCAGATGATGGTAAGCAGCCTTTGTTTTTGTATAACCAGATACCATTTTCTATTTTTATCAAGACTATTACAGAAAAAAACTAAAACATGTATGAGTCTATTCGATAAAACCATGTTTACAGTGATACAAATGAACGTGTATTTATACATAACTCAAAACTAAACGATTTGTGCTCTATTTAAATGTTATCAAAAACTTTTCCTGTACTATGGAGAGAAGTTATAGTCACATAAGATTTATTAATAATCCTTTTCGTAGACAATCTTGCAATTGATTGATAATTATAAAATCTATTTTTAGTAATTGACATTAATTCTAATAGGAATAAATAGCTACATAAAATCTTTATGCTATATAGATTGCTAAATCAATTTTATATCCTATACAATTCTAATGTACAAGATACAGGTGTAGTTCAAGTAAACTCAGAGATAGGCAGGGTTGTGAATGCTCAGGTTTGAGAAATTAAATCAACAATTTGTTGAATTTAGTGAAAAAATACAAGATTTTATAATTTATAATTCCAGGTTGGTTTATGTTAAAGGGTCAGAAGAAGTAGTAGAGAATGGAGCGTATACTTGGTCTCTACTCCAGCCAGATCAGCAAGTAATACAATCCGCGATTTGCCGTAAATATGAGACCTTAATGCATCCTATTCTCACTAGCACATCAGAAAGTGAGCATCTCTCAACGTTAAAAGAAAGTTATGAACGAGTTGTGTATATTTTGAAGCAAGAAGAAATTGTGTTTACAGATAATGTAGCCGATGTACTTGAATCTATTCGCATAGAATTGAAACTCCAGCTGTACCTATGTACTCAGCTTTAAAAGCCCTGGTTGCTTAAAATGCAGCCACGGCTTTTTTTGTGGATATTCATAATCTCAAAGTGAGTTGGTAGATCAAATCATAACCCATGGGTGTGTTCCCTTTAAGATGCATTCAAAAAATAAATTCTATTATTTAAACATACATACCAAAAGGTTGAGACGACAGTCGAGGTCCCAATCTATATAGAAGCTATCCAATTCAGCATGAATAATGTCCTGAAAACGAACAGTTTCTTTTACATATACAATTTCAGTTGTACGTTTGTTAAGCTGGAGCATACGATTAAACCCTTTATTAATGAAGTTATGTTCTATATTGATGCGCTCTGTTTACTTCTACATATCTATATTTTACTTTTAATACTATGTTATAGTAATTTTGTTACAATCAAATAATGAAAATAGAAGAAATTATAATAGGCATCCTTCCTTTAAAACAGGAGTATGTACAAAGAAGGAGAGTAGGAATGTCCCCAATAACACGGTGGTACAAAAGAGGTATCAAACTATCGACCTTTATGTGTGGATTGGTTTTCTTATCTTCTTTTTTGATATTGCTTGCTTGTTTGCTCGTGAGTTATACCAACGAGAAGAACTCCCTTGAGAAACAAACTCTGGGATTAAATGAAAATCATGCAAAGGATTTAAGCCGAGTCACTAACACGTTACTTCAATCGATGCAGCACTCATTAAAATCCAGTTCTTCCTATATGATGGACCATTTATACTTAAGTCCAAATCTATTTCAGGACAACTTGGATTACTTCCATGACTCCACGGGTTATTTTAATGCTGTATTTATCACGGATGAGAGCGGTTTCATTAAAATGAATTCACCTACCAGTTTAGGTCAAGCTGGAACTTATCTTACTACGCCAGCCAGCAAACAGGCATTGGCCGCTAAAAAACCAATAATTTCAAGTCCTTACATGGGAAAGATTGGAAAATTGATCATTTTAGTGAGTCATCCTTTATTTACGAATAAGGGGCAGTACAAGGGAATGCTGGGTGGAGTACTCTATTTACAAGAAGATAATCGACTTAAACAGATATTAGGAATAGACAGTATGAGTAAGGATAAATCCTTCTTTTACGTGGTTGACCATGCAGGAAACATTATCTATCATCCGGATGCTAGCAGAATCAATCAAAATATATCCCACACTCCAATTTTTCCTGCATTAAAAAATAGTACCAGTGGAAATTTTAAAGTGGAGACTTCAGAAGGAAGTTCTTATCTTTCAGGATATGCGATTGTCCCTGAGACGGATTGGCGAATTATAGTTCAGACTCCTGCACAAAATATAGAAGCTTATTCTTCTCATCTTATTCAGTCTACAATGTTGTATTTATTACCCATTATTATTATACTTTTAGCTTTTATTTTGTGGCTTTCGATCCAGTTATCCTCTCCTCTAACCGCTCTTGCTGAATATGCCAAGAATCTGGCAGTGGGAAAGGAAAAAAAGGACGTGCCTGAGATAAACAAGTGGAGCTATGAAGCTAAACAACTCCATCATGCTATTATGATATTAGAAGAAGAGACACGAGAGAAAGAAAGGCAATTAAAAATAGAAGCCAACGTAGATCCGCTCACTGGTTTGTTGAATCGACGTGCACTTCAATCCATTGCAAGTAACTGGTCGAGCAACCAATATGAATATGCTGTTGTTATGTTGGACATTGACCATTTTAAGTCCGTCAACGATACGTACGGTCATCCTATGGGGGATGAAGTTTTAAAAATGATGGCTCGCATTCTCCGTAGTCAAGCACGTTTAGAAGATTTAGTATTTCGTTATGGTGGAGAAGAATTTGCTATTTTGCTTTACGATACCAACCAAAATGAAGCCATGGAAATTGCTGAACGAATCCGCCAAACGACAGAGATTTTTCCGACGCCAATTGGTAAGTTTATTACGATTTCATTGGGGATATCTTTAGATAAACAGTCGGATGAACAGTATGAAGAAATTTTTAAGCGAGCAGATGAAGCCTTGTATAAAGCTAAACAAGAAGGGAGGAATTGTACGCGACTTATACTTTAAAAAAGAGAGCCTTAAGGGCTCTCTTTTTTAACTCTATGGTCATAGTAGTGTAAAGAATAACTTACAATTTACTTTTGAATAGATGGTCTGAAACCATGGGTTATAGGGCTTAAAACATGCATATACAGCAGACTATAGTAGCCAAATTAATGTACATTAGCAGAGGTTAAAAACGATTTAGTACTGCAGCTTATAATATTCGCGGTAATGAGATGTATTATTAACATAAGAAAGTGAAGAAGACTGCAAATGGTTAGGTAGTCTAAGTCTTTTTTGTTTATGTCGTGATTGATAAGATATCACTAATCCGGATACGTACCGGCTCATAATCAACATTATAGACACCCAGGACGCGTGTACTTGGATCACAGCTATGTAAGATGCCGCGTAGCCGCTGGATACGTTTATCTTTATAGTAAGTAATTGTGATCGGCTGATGATCCTGAAGGTGCTGATGCATCGCTTGATTGAGTTCCTCCAGCTGATCAGGACCGAGAATCGGTCGGGGAACATCTTCTTGCGCAAACAGCCATTCTTGTAACCGATCTCGGTGTTCGGGCAGAATAAAAGAAGAACTCCATGTTTTATTAGGGTCTCTCTTCATTTTAGAAAAGTCATTCATCGAACCGTTCCTTTCTACATTTATAATTGTTCGTAGCTCTGTTTCAAATCCATTTGTAAACGTTGCTGCAAAGCCTTGTTTTCATGTTGGAGTTCATTTATTTGGATAGTAAGACTTGCTACACGCTGCTGGAGTGACTCAATAACGACATCCTTAGAAGAATCGCTTAAAACTTGTATACGGCCGTTAGAAGGCTTCTGAAGACGTAATTCTTCTATTTTAGATCGAAGCGGACCATACCCGTACAAAAAAGCCTTGGATACTTTAGCGTGAGAAGATACGGTGTTGAAGTTGATATTTAGCCCAGCTTGCTGCAGCTGCTGGATCGCTGTCCAGCTAGACGCTATAGCGTGCTCTCTTTTTTGAATGGCATGCTGCTGCAGTCCGGACCGATTAGGATAGGCATTAGCCATTTCGTTCTCCTCCTACATACTCACGTTTTTCTTTAGCAATTCCGACAATGGGCACTTCGGATCGTAACGAATCTCGAATATCCGTAAAACGCTTAATTTTGAGTTGAACCAATTCAATAGATCGCAGTCTTCCTTGTGCTTCATATACTTGTACATCCCGTAATAATTGCTCAATTTGCTCTTGATAGTAATGTAGAAAAGTTTGATCGACATGAAAGCTGCGACAATTATTCTTAATACATGGAGGCTCCAGTGTCTGTTCTAAAAATTCGCAGTGTAGCTTGGGACTCTTAATGCAAAACCCATGATCCATACGAATCGCATCTAAATGGTGACGAATCCAGTCTAATTCTACGCCATTTTCTTCCGCTTGAATTGACAGATCGGTTCGAACTGGCATTCCCGTATCACTAAGCCGAATAGAGGCTTGCACTTTTTCCCACTCTTTTCGTAGTGTACTATCCAGGATTCGAGCATACGTCAGTGTCATTTCAGAGCTGGTATGAGCCATTAATTTTTGGACATGCAAAATTTGCATCCCATTATTAATGAGATTGACACCGTACCTGTGACGAAAAGCGTGATTTTTAAAAGTATAGATATTTCCTGTAGCATCCCGTAAATCTAATTGTTCGGCTAGGCGAGCAAGAGCATGAGTTACCGAGCGCTGACACATCGCTTTTCCAGATGCTTTTCGTCCAATGGATTGAGGAAATAAAAAATGATGTGGATTATAGATCTTTTCATCCCGTACATACTCTTGCTGAATCTTAATGACCGTAACTATTTCTTCGGAAATAGGAACAAGGTGATCGACACGATTCACTTTGCGCTGGTCGCCTTTAAGCCACCACCCATTGGCTTTGTACACCAAGCAATCTCGATGTAACTGGCAAACATCCGAAACCCGAAAACCGCTGGCTTCCATGACGAGAATAAGCCTAGCCAAAGCAGGAGGCAGCAAATGGAGATGATGCTGTACTTGTTCCCAAATGGGATCAGGGATATGTTTAATATGGTCATAATAATTTTTCTTTTCTCGTTTCGGTAAATCTTCCCAGACTAAAAGCAAATGGATCGGTTGCTTTGGCGCTTCAGGCCAATCGTACAGTTGGGCATATTCTATAATTCGTCGGCTGTTCGCCAGACACTCGCTCACATGACGATTGCTAGGCATACGATTCTTACAATGACTTTTCCCTCCCATATCTACCGTCCAAATATAGGCTAAAAAGGCTTCAATATCACTTCGCTGTAAATGTTGTAAACCTGTCCAATTGGGATGACGTTCATGAATAAAGTTGAAAAATAAGAACACTTTCTTAAGGATATTAAAAGCTGTTGCTACTGTAATTTGACGCTGAAGGATCAATACATGGTAAAAATATTTTTTGACGAGATCCCGGTAAGGAGGAAGGATTGAGGTGAAATTAATCCGAGTTTCTTGACGCGACATATTATAGGGTAGTCCTAGTTTATCGAGATGCCACATGTCTTTCTCATATTCAGGACGATCATCATAGTAGTCTTGAAGGAAGGTATATAGTTTACCTGTGATTTTTTTGTAATAGTCGTAGTGACCCGCTTTATATTTTGGGATTGAACGAGCAAAATGCTGCGCTCTGTTTCTTTCTTTTTTTAAAAATCGTTCATAGCGATCTTGAATCACGGGAAAGGAGTAATCAAGTAAGCTTTTTGCCTCTGGATAAGCATTTGAGAAGAACTGAGCGAATAAAAGAGTGGAGGTATAAGGCATAGCTAGTGCTGATCGTAAGGACAACCGCCCACTGATTAAATGGATATAGAAGTATCTTTTAATCTCTTCACGTAGGTATCGATTCTCAATGTAATCAAAATGAAGATACTTGTTGTACCCTACTGGTCTAGGCAACTGCAGCATTTCAGATAACTGATCCGTTTGCCAAATGTCCTGCTGAAAATAGAGGGGAAGAGGGAGGGTGAAATGGCTGTGCTCTTGAACCAACTGACGTAATATCGAGTTCATAAGGGCTCCTTTGGATCGTTTGACATGGCTTGTTCCCAATCATTTCGAATCTGATTCTCTGAAGGATGCACGTACATATGTAATGTCGTTTGGATATGTGCGTGTCCTATCAGCTTTCGTAAAGAAACGGCGCTCATGCCTTGTTCATACAGATGAGTGGCGCATGTATGCCGAAACATATGGGCAGTAAAATGTAAACCGGTTCGCTTATTTAAACGTTTGATTAAGGCCTGCAAAGACTCATACGTCATGGCCTCTCCCTTGTGCTTACCACTCCGATTAAAAAAGACACGATCAATCCAGGTATGAACACAATGAAAGTCCAACAGATAATTTTGAAATAGATTCATCGTATCTGCTGTGATATATACGAGTCGATTCTCACCAGCTGTGGTTTTGGAGGCTCTTATAAAAATACTCTTATTGCCAATATCAAAATCACCTAACTCTAATTGAAGTAATTCGCTGGCTCGGATGCCGGTTTCAAGCAAAATTCGGATGATTAATCGATCACGAATATGCAACTCCTGCATTTCAAGATGATGGAGTTGCTGCTTAGTTAGTGTTTTATGCGCTCGTCGTGGTTCTTTCACTTTAAGAATATTTTTTCGTAAAGTATGATCCTGTGAAACATGGTCTAAAAAGGGACGATAGGAGTGTCTAAACCGTTTGATTTGCTTCATCAAAGATACTTTTATATTCTTTTCGAATTCGTCTATACGGTGTAGGTAATCATAAAAATTAATCACGCATTGGATCATTAGATTAATGGTTCGTTCTCTTCTTTTTGCTGTAGTAGCTTCGATATAAGACACTTTATCGATTGGCATAGGATTTCTTAACCAAGCCATGAACTTAGCCAATAGATTAAGATCTAGGTTTTCATAACTCTGCTGAATATCCTTTAGAAAGTCCCAATATACCTTCAATTGGTAAGCATATGACTTCAAGGTATTCGCTGAACGACCAATCTGATCCAAGTATTTAATATACTTCATGATAGGATTAATCATCTGTTGATGTTCATCGACTACAACCCATCGGCTTTCTCCTCCATAGGGTATTTTAATCACTTGATTCATCTAATTCCTCCTATCGATGGATACGTTAAATACTTACTTTACACAGGTATACATAATTTGTATGTGATGAAAGTACGGATAGGAAATACTAACGTAAAATACGTTACATCCTTCTTCTTATTATAGTCTTGATAATTATAGTCAACTATCTTGATTATTCGCCTGAAAACGCTCCAACGGTTCACTTTGGCCATTGGCTTTGAGTCTGTAATTTCTCTCCACCGGGAGTTGGAAGCTCCAGTCCCCGGAAAGTGTAGTCGGATGATCCTTGTTATCCGACAGGAGGAGACTTTTAACGTTGACTTTCAACAAGAATTTGTCTGGAGGTGTCCCGGCAAACGAATAATGAATCGTACCATTTCGGGACAGTGTTGCGCCTGTATTCGTGACATTGATACCGGGAACTGCCTGTTTCGTAGAAGAATCGATCTGGAAACGAGGCTTGATTGAGCGCTTCAACCATTCTGTATCCGATATCCGGTTGGTGTGCTTCAGAGAATATTGGATAGTTATTCCTTTCTCGTTGAATAGGTATTCATGAATAAGAAGGGTATAGTTTTTATCTGTTTTGCCGGTGATCAGAACCATCTCTTTATGACCTTTGGTAGGCATTAGTTCTGAATCTTCCACGTTCAGGGAAGCTGCAGGCTGCAGTCTATTTTATGGAGAATTTTCATTTCATTCAATAAAATTATTGACTGTTCGAACAAACAGTTTTATGATAAACACATAATAAATGACTGTTCAATCAAACAGTATGGGAGAGAAGCAATGAACACATCACAATCATCTATTCAAGAAGAACGTAAAAATTCGATTATGCAGGCCGCATTCACTTTATTCGGACAAGTAGGCTATACCAAAGCAACCATGAAAGAGATCGCTGCCAAAGCAGGGGTAGCGCAAGGATTGATCGGCTACCATTTCACTACCAAGGAAACGCTGCTGGTGGAAGTTGTCCGGGAATGGATGATTAACAAAGGAATGAAGGAGGCATTTGCCAATCTCAATCTGCAAGCTGCACCTGCCGAGATCCTGCAGCAGGCGCTTCTACATGTCGTTGAATTTCGCAAAGCCAATCCCGAGTGGTTTACCTTGTTGATTAGCCTCTGGACAGAGAGCGTAAATAACGAGAAGCTCGCTAGAGAATTGCAGCAGCTGTATACAGAGATGAAATCAGGCATTATCGAGATTCTCGGTCGTCTGGAGCTGCCATTGGAGGATCGTGAAAAGGAAACACTGGCCGCGCTGATCCAGGCAGTCTTCGATGGATTAACCCTGCAATCACCTGTACTGCTGTCTTCGGAACCATTATCCCATGAACAGGTAACTACAGGGATTCATTGGATGCTGGCTGGCGTACGATCTGCTTCTGTAACCAAGGGAGAACCACTCGATGAATAAAAAGTTGATCCAGCTCGAAGGCATGATCGTCATGATACTCGGCATTTATATCTATTTTACCAGTGGATACAGCTGGTGGATCTTTCTGTTGCTGTTGTTCGTCCCTGATATATTCATGGCAGGATATATGTTTGGCTCAAAGGCAGGGGCCTATCTGTATAATGTCAGTCATACATTCATTGCGCCGCTGCTATTATTGCTGGTAAGTATGATGTTCTCGATGGATTCCCTGCTCATGGTCGGTCTAATCTGGATGGTACATATCGGGATGGACCGGATGATGGGGTATGGACTGAAGTATAAGACACATTTCAAAGATACGCATATTCAGCGATTATAACTGCATCCTCCCGGAACAGGCAGCCTGTAGTGAAAAGGGCTGCTTTCCTATATACTGGAGACAGGAAATATCTGGTTATATACTTGGTTGTCCGGGAGGAATTTTCTTGAGAACGATTGATTACAGCAGTTACTATTGGCAGGATGACCGCATACGCCTACGGGCGCTGGCACCGGAAGATTGGGAAGATCACTATATCAATCGCTTTGATACGCAGGCAAGGCGGCTGCTGGAATGTGCGGTCGAGCTACCGCCGACGATGGTAGAAGCGCAGCGATTCGCCGAGACGTATGCCGGATTTGCAAACAATCGGTTGATGTTCACCATGGAATCACTGGATGGGGAGAACGTAGGAGCTCTTAATCTCAACAGTATCGACGAACGTAATGGAACATTCAGTATCGGCATTCAGGTCGATCGGGATCATCGGGGTAAAGGATACGGCACGAGCGCAATTCATCTGCTGTTGAAGTATGCCTTTTTCGAGAGACGACTGAACAAATTCAATAATTATGTACTGGAAGGCAATATAGCCTCGGCTACGATGCTGCGCAAGGTAGGCTGCATCCAGGAAGGAATTCGCCGGCAAATGTTCTACACGGATGGACGGTACCAGGACTGTATCCTGTTCGGAATGACCAAGGATGAGTATGTAGAATTTCTAGAGGGAAAAGAAACGTAATCCCCTTTACCATTCTCCAATCCAAAGAGGTGTTGGGTTCGTATAGCCCATCTCCTCTAATATCTCCCATGCATGATCTATAATCTGCGGTGTGGTCTGCGTCCAGAGTTCCTGATGACTGGTCAGCAGATAAGAGAGAATCTCTGCAATATGTCGTGGTTTGCCCAGATGGATCGTAGTGTCCAGTCCATCCCGCTGTGCTGAAATATCGTAAAATGCCCAAAAGGTATAAGGATCTTCATCAGGTGGATTCGCTTTGAACAGGAGTGTGATTTTGATGTTTTTGTTCTCTTTGGGTGACAGGTTTAAGGTAAAGCAGGCACCGCTGGAATACCAGTACACAAATGCACGATGATCGACAGTTATATTTCGAAGTAGACTTTTCATGGGTACCTCCTTATCTGAATTCAGGAATATACCAATGGTATACTAAATAGGGTACCATAAGAGAGTCATGAATTAAATTAAAGGAGGAATGGAACAATGTTGGGAATCGACGTCAAGAAGGTAGATGATGATATTATTATTAGACATCAGTTTACAAAGCTGGTCATTCCTGTTGCCGATATTATCAGTGTCTCTCTGGATGATACATATGGCGGCAAAGAGACAAATGCTATTCGGATCGGTGCACCGTATGGCACAACCGATCGAGTAGCTATCCAGACCAAAACCAATAACTACATACTTTTTACCACCAATTATACGAAGATTATGAATACTATCAACTCAGCAATTGAGAACAATTAACAGGTTAAATCTATACACTAATATTAAAAGGTCACTTCTGATTTTAAGAAGTGACCTTTTAACGTGCAAAATGAAGTGATGTTTAAACGAGATAATCATAGGCAACTTTGGTTATTTTTATTTTTTTAACAGAAAGCAATCCAAGTGACATCTTGGAGATTCATCTATTCATCTGCATGACGTACAGCAGCTGTTTTTCTTTCCTTGCGACGCATCGGTGAGACATTCCAGTAAGTCCCCGTACGCCATAGCCATTCAACAGGACCATAATTGAAGTGCTTAAGCCACAGCTTGCTAACCCCAATTTGAAGTATAAAGAATACAATTCCAATCGGAAGTAGCGCTGCAAACGGGATCGGAGGAACGAAAGCAATTTTACCTAAAGCAGCCATGCTTCCTCCTATAAAAATAGAACCAAACACTAACGATTGCAGTAAGTAATTCGTTAAGCTCATACGGCCAATCCAGGCAAACGGATGAACTAACCAAGAGAACCTGGATGAAGAAAGAAACAGAAAGATTAAAGTAAATCCAATAGAAACAGAAAAGTTCCAGATGATCGTCAGATTTAACCATTGGAAATCATATGAGGTGTGAATTTGGTATTTCCCCCATACTCCAACTGCCAAAAATATGCAGCCCATTATTCCTTTAAGAGTCTGGTGCTTGAGTTGAAATAATCCTGCACGATATGCTGACATACCAAATAGGAAAAAGCTTAGATGCTGCATAGCTTCAATAAATCCATTAGAAAAATTGGGATGCAACCATATTAATGGTTTAAGAAACCAGTAATTACTTATAGGGAAAATTATGAAGTAATCTGAAATGTTTATATTCGTTCCATTTATAAATAATGACACAGGTATAGGTGAAGGCTGGTATAGGAACATGGCCAATAGTCCAAATATAAAAAGTGGCCAAGCCGGCATTGATACAAAGAGTAAAAGTAAAATCCCATCCAGAGCATACATGAATAAGATATCGCCATCCCAAATCCATAGATAATGTGCCGTCCCGATTAAAAGTAAAATAAACATTCTTCTTAATAAGATAAAATAGGGATTGAGCTGTCGCTGAATCGCATGATCATACATAATAATCATAGTAATTCCAAACATAAAGGCGAACAGAGGTCGCGAACTATTACCAAAAAGGATATAAATAATTTCATGCGATCGATCGATTATAGAAAATGAAGAAAACATCCAAAACATAGTATCCAGATTCAACCCACCAAGTCGCTTAAGATTAACCAGAAAAATAGCCAATAAGGCAAAGCCTCTAAGCTGGTCAAGTGCTGTTATGCGCTCGGTATGTACATTGTTTTTTAAGACAGTAGAAGACATTGAATAGACACTCCTTAAAATATCGCGATTGTAAAACAGATGATTATTGTATGATTGCGACATATATTCGTATTCTAGCTGAATTTCTTATGTATATATCTGATCTAATAAGCTTGGGTGTTCTTGATCACTAATTGAAGAAACAGCAGGATAGACGATACATATCCATGCTGTTTCTGTTAAGCATACTTTTTTCGGGAAATGAAGTGTGCTATCTTATATCCATTTTTGTTTTAGCTTAAGTCTGCATTGTAAATAGCGGTTCAGATTAGTATCTCAGTTCCCCGCTTGCTTGCCGCGCTTACGTACGATCCCTTCTGCCAAACCATACCCTGCAAAGCAAATTGCCAGTGCAGCATAGATCAGCTCTACCGAAGGCAGCAGCGGTAAAACGACCACTGCTACCAGCACGAATACAGCCGTGCGGATCAGACTGCGTACGATCTGCGCCTTATGCTTGCCCGGCAGGAAAATAATCGCTGACGATATCGCATACAGCACAAATCCCGCCACTGACAGCCAGGCAAAGCTACTCGCATTCAGCTCATGGTGGAAGCCGTAATGCACCACGTTGGCGACGATTCCCAGCGACATAAATGTCAGCAGATGACCGTAAATGACAGACTGCCCGGAGCTTTTGCGGTCTTCCCCGGCGATATGCTCCGATGATTCAAAGTAATGCCACCAGACCGATACCGCGATGATGAATCCGAGTACAGCAGATAGGACAGTCGCCCCGGTAATATGATCTTCACGCAGTCCATTGACAATAACCAGAATCAGCTCGCCCAGCAGGATGATTGTCGCCAGTCCGTATCGTTCGAGCAGATGCGGATGATGAACCGGCAGCTTGCTCAGTACACGGCGGCGCCCCAGCAGCGGCAGCAGAATATCGACCACAATACCGGTGTACAGCACGATGAATTTGCCATCTCCTGGCACCAGTACGGACGAGAAGCTGATCAGTGCCCCGATGAGGAAGCTAATCGCCAGATAGCGGGAGATACGGCGGGGTTCGCCTTCCCGCTGCATCCAGCCGCGCATATACATGAATACGGTAGACAGCCGAATGCCTACATAGCCGAGCATAAAGAACAGATAATACGCTCCAAAATCCAGATTGATACTCGCCGCCATCATAATGACGAACACCATCTGTACAAAGTAGGCGATCCGCTGGACGCTATCGTCCTGTCCAAAACGGTTAACGTATACGGTGAAGCCCGTCCAGGCCCACCATAGCGGAACAAAAATCAGTATGTATTTCAGAATGACATCTAGTGGGATCGTGCCATGATGCGAGTGAGCCAGCACATGTGCAGTGATCGAGACGGCAGCGACATAGACCAGATCGTAGAACAACTCCAGCCAGGTTACTTTTTTGTGTGAAATGAAATGACACATCCTTTCGGGTAAAGTTGATTTCCAGTTGAAACCAGTATAGCAAGGATTAAGGTACAAAAGCAGCTTATTTGTCGGTAAAAGATACACGCATAGTCACTCTTTTGGAGCAGATACAGTTAACGAATAGAGTCAGACGGTTAATAGGGGAATAACCCATCTCTCTATGGAGAATACGAACGGAGGCTTTGCATCCTATGTCCAACGCTCATCCAGAACACTCCCTGTCGTCACAGCAGCAGCCCGATACCCATACCGATCTGTCCGCAACACCTGCATGCTGGCACGATGACGGTGCCGATATTCTGATTCCGGTTCCACGTGAATTTAGCTTTGCCGAAAATTACAGCCATCTGGCGACGGCGACCAATGAATCTCTGTACACACTGCAAGACGGCAGCATCTACAAAGCGATCGCCGTCAACCAGCAGGCAACCGTGGTCAGGATCAGTGCTCATGAGAACACGCATATACGGATTCAATTTATAGACGAGCCGGATTGGAAGGCGGCAGATCTGCGTGCTGGTGTAGCCAGGTATGTGTATGACTGGTTTGATCTGGGTACCGACCTGGGGCCTTTTTATGCAATGGCCAAGAGTGATCCACTGCTCAAGGAAGCGGTAGTATCCTTTTACGGCCTGCGCAATATGGGCATTCCGGATCTGTATGAAGCGATTTGCTGGGGAATTCTGGGGCAGCAGATCAATCTGGGATTTGCCTACACGCTGAAAAGAAGATTGGTCGAACATTTCGGACAGGCACTGGTACGGGAAGGGCAGACCTACTGGCTGTTCCCCACTGCCGAGCAAATTGCTGGCCTGACGGTAGAGCAGCTGTCTGCTGCCGGGATCACGACCGTGAAGAAATGCGAGTACCTAATCGATACTGCCAGACGCATTGCCGAAGGCGCATTGTCCAAAGAGCAGCTGCTTCAGGCCACAGATGTGAAGCAGGCGGAGAAAATGCTCGTACAGATCCGCGGCATTGGTCCATGGACGGCTCATTATGTGTTGATGCGTTGCCTGCGGATGCCGTCAGCTTTTCCAATTGACGATGTAGGGCTGCATAACTCGATTAAGCATGTACTGGGTCTGGAGGCGAAGCCGACCAAGGCACATATTCTGGAGCTGTCTGCCGGGTGGTCGCTATGGGAATCATATGCAACTTTTTATTTGTGGCGGTTTCTGTATTAAAATACCAATTGGGACTGGGTGATGAAGACCTTTTGTATTATATTATTCATATTAGAAGGGAGGTGAAAATAATGGAAAAAATAGTGATGATCTTGTGCTTGGCGGCTGGTGTGTATTTTCTATTTCAAGGTATCGATGTTCTCATGACGACGGCGCGCGGAGAATCTATTTATAGAGCTGGATTACTAATACCCGCGCAAGATACAAGTCTGCTTATATATGGATCTGGTTTTCTTTTGACAGGGGCATTGTTCATGACCGGTCCATTTGCATGGAGGCTCATTTCGAAGTCTACCGTCAAAGGATAGTATTAATTAACGTACACTTTTAGCAAGCAGATAGGCTGCCCATGTTTAGGTTCATTTACATACCAAAGTCAAAAAGGGTATTGGTTTTGAAAAGAACCAGTACCTTTTTGTTGTCCGATTAGAACAGTATTCACAAAATGGATAAATATTTTTACATATCCTTTGATGCAAACGGTTGCATAAATCGCAAGATAATACTATAATAACTTATAATTTCATACCAAATGCACTACATATTCAATCGTCTGTTTCTACACAGTTATCCCAGGAACCCTGGTAACACGCAATTATTTACACTTTAGCTTACATAGTTTACTGAAAACCCTTACTTTGGCTTTTGAGCAAACGATTGCGCAAACACGGCTTCTTGGCCATTACCGATGAAGAACAGCAACAATCTATGGAATCGGATTAGGAGGATATTATGTTAGCAGAACAGCTTAATAAAAAAGGCAAAAAAGTTACCCGTCAGCAACTGCCTGCGCTTCCCCTTCACATGATCTGGATGATCAGCTTTGGATTTTTGGGAGTACAGATGGCGTTCTCACTGCAGAGTTCCAATATGGGACGCATTTTTCAGACGATTGGTGCCGACCCTCATAGCCTTGGATTCTTCTTTATCCTGCCGCCGCTGGCAGGTCTGATTGTACAGCCACTGGTGGGCTATTTCTCGGATCGCACATGGATGCCAAGGCTGGGAAGACGGATTCCGTACCTGCTGATGGGTGCTATTGTTGCGGTTATCGTGATGTGTCTGCTGCCGAACTCGGGCAGCTTTGGATTTGGTCCAATGGCAGCGCTCACGTTTGGCGCGATTACGATTTTGTTTATGGATGTATCCTCGAACGTAGCCATGCAGCCTTTTAAAATGATGGTTGGCGATATGGTCAACGAGGAGCAAAAGGGATTCGCCTATTCTATCCAGAGCTTTCTGTCCAACAGCGGTGCGGTTATCGCTTGTATTTTCCCGTTCCTGCTGACGATGCTGGGCGTCTCAAATAATGCAGCTCCAGGTGTGGTTCCGCAGTCTGTAGTCATTTCCTTCTATGTGGGGGCGATTGTACTGATCGTCTGCAGTTTGTTCACGGTATTCAAAGTCAAAGAATATACGCCGGCTGAATATGCAGCCTACCACGGTATTACAGATGAGACCAGCAAGCCCAAAGCAGGTATGTGGAGTCTGCTGCGCACTGCACCACGGGTATTCTGGACGGTATCTCTGGTACAGCTGTTCTGCTGGATGGGATTCCAGTATCTGTGGACCTACGGAACCGGAGCGGTCGCAGCAAATGTATGGAACACAGCCGATCCTTCCACTGCTGCGTATCAGGCGGCGGGTAACTGGTTCGGTATTCTGTCGGCAGTACAATCGGTAGCCGCTGTACTGTGGTCACTCGTACTCGCCAACATGTCGAACAACAAACGCAAAATCTGGTATGCACTCAGTCTGGTACTTGGCGGTATCGGATTCGGCTCGGTCTTCTTCATTCATAACCAGGGCGCCCTGGTCGTATCCTTCCTGCTGATCGGTATTGCCTGGGCAGCGATGATGACTTTCCCTTTCACTATGCTGACCAATGCATTGTCCGGGGAAAATATGGGTACGTATCTGGGTCTGTTCAACGGCAGTATCTGCCTGCCGCAGATTATTGCTTCCTGTCTGAGCTTTGCCCTGTTCCCGGCACTTGGTTCATCGATGCCGGTCATGATCCTGATTTCGGGTGTGCTGCTGGTCATTGGAGCATTTACGGTAGGGACAATCAAGGAAACCTATGCAAGACGAGATCATCAGACGTTGAACTAAGAGGTATACGATTGGCTGCATAAGCTGCAAATTGTTAAAACATTCAGAAGAGGAAGAGACATTAAGGTCTCTTTCTCTTTTTTTGCGTGTATACGATATATAGACAGAATTCTCTTGTTTTTCAATTTACATATAATTACTTTAATGATAGTATAAACCCATCTAATACAAAGGAGGATGGCGCTCAATGATTCATTCCATGCGTTTACGTTAAGCAGCCGAAAAAGAAAAACCCCTGTTGAGGAGGGCTTCTTTTGTGATGCTTGTCGTTACGTATATGGACATTGAACGCGATCCGGACGGCTGTATGTTATGTTGTCCTGCTGTGTTCCTGTACGTTATGAAGCAGATCGGAGCCCCTATGGGTACAGATCTGCTTTTTTGTTGCTTCAAATGTACAGAAAAGGAGAGGGTATCATTATGCATGCAGATTGGAAACGGAAATTCGCATTCATTTTTAGTGGACAGATCTTCTCGATCCTGACTTCCTCGATGGTTCAATTCGCTATTATCTGGCATCTGACCGAGACCACAGGTTCGGCTTCAATATTAATGATTGCTGCGCTGGTTGGGTTTATGCCGCAGGCACTGCTTGGCCCCTTTATCGGAGTATGGCTGGACCGCTGGAATCGCAAGATTACCATGATCGTAGCGGACAGCGTAATAGCGGTATCCAGCCTTGCACTCGGGCTGTATTATTTGGCAGGAGAGCCGAGTCTATGGGTGGTCTATGTGGTGCTGTTTGTCCGCTCGGCAGCTTCGGCTTTTCATGGACCTTCCTTTCAGGCAGCGATTCCGCTGATTGCGCCGGAGGATCAGCTGACACGGGTAGCCGGCTGGCACCAGCTCGTATTCTCTGCCTCCAGTGTGCTGGGCCCGGCGCTGGGTATTGCCGTATATTCGGCTACTTCGCTGGGAACATTGCTGCTGCTCGATGTCGTAGGGGCATTGATCGCCAATACGATGCTGATGCTGGTTCGTATCGATCAACCCAAGCAGGAGATTCAGGAGAAGCCTTCCTTTCGCCGGGAATTCATTTTGGGCTGGAAGACATGGATCTCGGATCAATCCATTGTGACGATCACCATCGCCATGGCTGTATTCAGTGTCGTATTTATGCCGCTGGCGATGCTGTTTCCACTAATGACACTGTCGCACTTTGGACGCGGCGGATACAGTGCCAGTCTGATCGAAGCC
Organism: Paenibacillus dauci; assembly: GCF_000971985.1. Lineage (GTDB taxonomy): Bacteria > Bacillota > Bacilli > Paenibacillales > Paenibacillaceae > Saccharibacillus > Saccharibacillus dauci. Next base: position 93,715 of record NZ_LAQQ01000002.1, read on the forward strand.
GTATTTGGCATAGGCATGATCCTGGGCAGTATGCTGCTGTCCGTACTGGCTTCCAAATGGAAAGATTCCACCTATATCAGTCTGAGTCTGGGCATTATCGGAATAACCTGTATGTTGAGCGGCATGATTGGCAGCAGGGCATTTTGGGGATTCGCTGCCTTGTCTTTTCTGATGGGCGCGGCGGCTCCATTATTCAACGGTCCGTATATGGCGATGATCCAGAAAGCCTATGAACCGGAGATGCTGGGGCGGGTTCTGTCACTGATTACGAGTATAGGACTGCTGTCTTCGCCGATCGGACTCGCTCTGGCTGGCCCGGTTGTGGACCGGTATGGCGTCCAGGTATGGTTTTTCTGGTCAGGTATTATCGTGGCATTAGTAGGACTGTTAATGTTTATTCGATTTTACCGTAAACCTCAGCCGGGTGAAGAAAAACAGGCGCTCGGTTAAGCATGGAGTATATACAGACATGAAAAGGATAAAAAAGGCAATTGTAATTTTTTTCACTGATGGATTGCTTACATTGCCGGTAATATGGTAGCATAGCAATACCGTTTTATAACTTCATAATTATTCAAGGGCTATGATTGCTATGGATCACACTATAGCAGGAGCAGCTTCTGGAGAGACTGCGGATTAACCGCGGCGCCGAAGGGTTCACAATCTCAGGCAAAAGGACAGAAGAGTACCGAATATATATTTGTCATGCGGATCATTGCGATCCATAGGGCAGGTGTATATTTTGATATTCTTGTGCACCGGAGATTGGATGACATCCAGTCTCTTTTTTTATGGACTTTTACGTAAATTACGCAAGGATTGAGGGGGAAATCAGCATGGCACAGAAAGAATTAAAAAGAGAACTTGCCAATCGGCACGTACAGTTGATTGCGATCGGAGGTACGATTGGAACCGGGTTATTCCTCGGATCGGGCAAAGCGATCGAGAAGGCAGGACCTTCGATTATTATTACGTATCTGATCGTCGGCATGGCTATCTTTTTCGTGATGAGAGCACTGGGTGAGCTGCTGCTCTCCAAAGCAGGCTACCAGTCGTTCACGGATATTGCCGAAGATTATCTGGGACCCAAAGCTGCTTTTATTACCGGCTGGACCTACTGGTTCTGCTGGATTATGACCGCAATGGCGGATGTGATCGCCGTGGGCGTATATGTGCAGTACTGGTTCGATATTCCGCAGTGGATGCCGGCAGTCCTGTGCCTGATTATTCTGCTCGGGCTCAATCTGATGACGGTCAAGAATTTTGGGGAACTGGAATTCTGGTTCGCCCTGATCAAAGTAATCACGATTCTGGCATTGATCGGGCTTGGTGTCGTGCTGCTGATCATGGGCTTCAAGACTGATGCAGGCTCGGTCACCGTCCGTAATCTGTGGGAGCACGGCGGCATTTTCCCGAATGGGGTTACCGGGTTTCTGTTCTCGTTCCAGATGGTCGTCTTCGCCTATGTGGGTGTGGAGCTGGTCGGTGTATCGGCTGCGGAAACGGCAGATCCACAGAAAAATATTCCGTCAGCGATCAACAAGATTCCGCTGCGCATTCTGTTTTTCTATGTAGGCGCATTGATCGTATTGCTGTGCATCAATCCGTGGACACAGCTGAGTCCGGCAGAAAGTCCGTTCGTACGTACATTTACTCTGGTTGGTATTCCGGTAGCAGCAGGCATTATCAACTTTGTCGTACTAACCTCGGCAGCATCCGCGTGCAACAGCGGCATGTTCTCGACCAGCCGTATTTTGTATAATCTGAGTCGTAAAGGGCAGGCTCCCCAGAAGTTTGGTGAGCTTAACCGCAATCATGTACCAAGCAGCTCCTTGTTCGTATCGACGCTGGTTATTTCTGGTGGCGCGTTGCTGAGCAAGCTGATTCCGGGACAGGCTTTTGAGATTGTAACATCGATCAGTGCGATTTGCTTTATTTGGGTATGGGGCGTCATTCTGGTCTGCCATATCCGATACAAAAGAAACCGCCGCGATCTGCACCAGGCATCCAAGTTCAAAGCACCTCTGACTCCGTTTATCAACTATGCGGTACTGGCACTGTTCGCTGCGATCCTGGTGATTATGCTGATCGCCCAGGAGACACGTCCGGCGCTGCTGTGTACGCCACTATGGTTTATTCTGCTGCTGGTGCTGTATTCTCTGCGAGTTCGCAAAGCAAAAAGAAGTATTCAGAGTGCTCACGTAACTGATACATGAAATAGTTACAGGTAGGTACGCTTAAAATTCATTTCAGAGATAAAAAGATAAAAAACAGTGACCAGATATTCGGAATCTGGTCACTGTTTTTTGAATTATATTTATTAAATGAGGTTTGAGTTTTGCAACAATCTGCTAATAATAGCGGCTGCTTCAGCTTTGGTAATATACGATTTTGGTGCCAGTGTAGAGCTTGTTCTTCCTGTTACAATACCCGATTGCAGACTGGCATTAATACCGGAAGATGCCCAGGCACCAACTTTACTCGCATCCGAGAAAGAATTCAGGCTGCTATTTGCAGAATTTGATTTAATCTTGCTGTGCAGTCCTGTGTTGTCCAGAACTTTGGCTACAATAACCATAGCCTGTTCACGAGTGATTTTGTCATTAGGACGGAAGGTACCATCCTGGAACCCGTTGATCAAGCCATACTTCTGTGCTGCACCAATATAGCCGTTATACCAGGCTTCCGGAGCTACATCTTTATACTGACCGGATACGGTCTCAGGCTGCATGCCTAGTCCGCGTACCATAATAGCTGCGAACTCTGCTCGTGTGATTTCCTGACCCGGTTGGAAATTGTTGTTGCTTCCACCTTCGACAATTTTGCGTGAGCCCATATCATTTACAATATCACGTGCCCAATTTTGCTGTACATCCTGGAAAGTGACAGGATTCCATATGAGCGCGTACGTACTGTTGGTCAGACTATTAATATTCGCATAGTATATTCCGGCATTTTGAGCCACTTCGGTAGGAACATGGCGTACAGTGCCGTCTGCATTAATGACTACTCCTGTAGTAATCTGATTCGGATCTGTTCCTTGTGGTAGAGCGATACTGCGTTCCACATATTCCTTAAAGTCAGAGACTTCGGCAGTTTTCTCACCATATATCCCTGTAACCGTAAAGGTCATTGGCTGTCCAATGACTGTAAAGCCTTCTCTGGAAGCAGCACTTTCAATAGTAGAATTCATCTGGGCTGTAGGGACTGCGATTCGAATCTGCAGCATAATATTATCCGTATTTGTTCCCAGCTGACTGGAGAGCGATTGGCTGTTAATGAGCGATACAGGCAGGGTATACAGAGCTTCCTCTGTCTTCACCTGTACAACAGCCTGCTGCTGTTGCAGTATATTAAGCATTGTTCCCTGCAATTGAACATTGACAGCATCAGCGTTGGTGTTGACTGGAACTGTAATCAGAGCACCGATTCCGGCTGATGCAACAATATCCTTCAGTCGGTCAGCATCAAATGTAACTGTTGATGTGGTCTGTCCATTATCCGCAGCCGTCGTAATAATAGCTGCATCATTCGTTACACCATTAACCTGCAGTTCTGCACTGGATGTTGCTGGTGCTGGAGCAGATGGAGCTGAAGGCTCTGAATTACCGGATGATGGCGAACTTGTAGATGGGAATGGAGTTGAATCGTCGTCGTCATCGTCCTTGTCTCTTTTTGGTGTCACTGTATTGGAGACCTCGGATGCTGTACTTCGGCCTCCGCTGCTGACTGCTACCACTGTGAATGTATAAGATTGACCATTGGTTAATCCGTTGATGGTAATCGGACTTTGCGTTCCGGTTACTGTTTGTCCTCCAGGGGATACAATCACTTCATATCCGCTTATCGTATTGCCTCCATTATCTGTCGGCGGTGTAAAGGTAATAGTTGCACGGTGGTTTCCCGAGCTGGCTCTTACATCTGTTGGTGCCGAAGGAACAGTGAATGGAGCAGCACTTACTTCATTGGAATAACCACTCTCTCTGCCTCCATTAATCGCCTTGATGGCAAAGTAATAAGTGGTACCATTCGTTAAGCCTGTTACGCTATGACTGTACACCGATTGGCTAACTGTACTTATAGGCTCTCCAAAATTACCCGAGGCTTCACGCATATATACTTTATAACCGCTTGCCAAGTCTACAGGATTCCAGGTGAGATTGACACTTCTGTTGCCTGGAGCAGGAGCAAGCAGTTCCGGTGCGCCAGGTGTCAGCGAACGGGGCTGAACAACCAGTTCATTGGAATATGGACTCTCGCCACTCGTATTACCTGATGTGATCGCAAAATAATACGTAGTACCGTTTGTAAGATTCGGTACTGTATAGTGATAAGTATCCCCACTTACAGTAGCGATAGGTACTGGATCATAAGCTAATGAAGATGTTCCTCTGTATATGTTGTAGTACGTAGCGCCTGTAACAGTATTCCAGTTTAATCCGACTTCTTCGTCACCTGCACTTGTCGTGATACCACCGGGTGGCACAAGAGTGGACGGCTGTTCTTCGCCTGCTACATCTTCCGCTACATCTCCGAGTTTGTCGAGATCGCCAGCTGCATAGTACCATGTAAACTGGTCGCTCTCTCCCTGGGCCAGGTCTTTCATACGAATGAACAAGGCATAGGAGCCATCGTTAGTTGCTTGAATTGCAGATGAAGCAGGATCCTGGCTGGTTGAATTTGTGAATTCGCAACAAAAATTAATGGATACATTGGCTCGATCGGAGGGAGAATAGAATAAAACACCTGTATCTCCAGAGTAAATTTCAAGTGATGCAGCGCGCTGTTCGGGACTCGTGATTTTCTGGAATCCTCCTGTTTCCAGGTTACCTCTGAGTTTGGTAGGTGAGTCTGTTCTCCCTACAAAATCATCCCTGGTACCTGTCCAGAAGCGCAAATTGTTCACCGGGCTGTTGCTTTTATTCGTAATCTGCGTATTAATTCTGACAAAGGAAGCATCTTGTCCAAGATTATACGTATTACGTACTTCAAGTAACTGTCCATTAATCGTAATATCTCCTGTAGAAATAATGGTTCCATATCCTGTATTGTTTCCGGTATTAACATACCCTGATGTATTAATTACCTGATTTTCCAATAAAGGATTTTCTATAATAGTACCGTTTTGATTCCACTCTGTCGTTCCATCTCCTCCAATTCCAAAAGAATTGTCCAATGGATACGTACTAAAAGTAAGCTGGTACCAATCGGGTACTCCATTTACCGTTCCATAATAGAAGGGCTGCAAAAGATTACCGTTCTCGTTGATCGAATTTGCTGTTCCATCACCAAAACGTAACTTTCCGTTATTTAACACAGATCCTGCAGCTTCTGTTACAGTAGATGGTACCAAATAAGATACAAACATAAGCATAACGAATAGTAACGCATATCTGCTGTAAGCGAAAATGCTCCCGGATGGTATCCATTTTTTCATTCATGTACTCCCCTTATAATATAGTAGTGGAACCCTAACAAATATGTGTTTCATAGATTACTTAAGTAAGTGGGATGCTGGTAAGATAAGCATGCCGCCCCTTCAATCGTTGTGTGTAAAGCGTTCCTCCTTTTTATTGAATAAAAACCAATTATTAATAACTATTAACACAATAAGGAAAATAAAAAACGGATATAGATGATATTTGTCTGGAAAAATGTGGGCTAGAGTATCAAGCGAAATGTTAGTAAGAAGTAAGGGATCATTGAGCTGCAAAATGACTCATAATATAATTATTTAGATATAGGGTTTCGGATCGTTTTGACAATAAGATTAAATTACCAGCTTTATAGAAGGAGGCGATACGGTTATGAATGACAAGAAATCCGCTATGACAGAATATGCAGAGAATGTAGAATCCCAGCCCCGTCGTATACGGGCAGATGCGCAGCGCAATATGGATTCTCTGCTGCAGGCAGCGATGAATGTATTTGCTTCTTCGGGAGTGGATGCGCCGGTACGGGAGATTGCGGAGCAGGCAGGAGTGGGCGTCGGTACAGTCTATCGCCATTTCCCGCAACGTTCGGATCTGATCGAAGCGGTCTTTCGGCAGGAGGTCGATGCCTGCGCCGATGCAGCGACAGAATTGTCTGCACAGTACGGACCGGGAGAAGCGTTGGCACGATGGATGCAGCGGTATGTGGACTTTATTACTGCCAAGCGCGGACTTGCTGCGGCACTGCATTCGGGTGATCCGGCATATGAGATGCTGCCGGCCTATTTTGACAAGCGACTCAAACCGGCGCTGGCCGATCTACTGGAGACAGCGGCAACAGCTGGTGAAATCGGTGCAGATGCCGAGCCGGATGATCTGCTGCGTGCAGGCGCAAGCCTCTGCGCAGCTGGAGCAAAAGGAGACCCACAGCAGGCGCGTCACATGGTAGGCCTGCTCGTAGATGGGCTGCGCTACCGGGCGAATCGCTAAGCTGGCAGAGTCATCGGGATGCAGAAGGGCTGAGCGATTGGTTGATGTTGAATTCATTTATATAGAAGGAACATTATTTTGCCACTCCAGCAAACACAGGAAGATAGCGGAATTTGGTTGTGATTCAGGATAGGGTTTAAACAAAGTATATGATAAAAAAGGAAGCCACGAGGATGGCTTCCTTTTTTATTTGATCAGGTATAGGGTACAATCTTACTTCGATTCAATGCGACCCATCGGATTGTCGCTTTCTGTCAGCACTGTCTTGGCAGCTTCCCAGGAAGTATCACCTGGATATAGTTGGCTGCGAAGATAAGCCCAGGTGAGCTGCTGAACCAAGGCCACCCGCTTTGGATTCTCGTCAGTTGTCTCAGCCACATCATAGCCGGATACACCGCCCAGTCCGTGACCTGCATCGAACAGGGTGAGCAGATCTTTGGGACCCGGTGCGAGGAAGTAAGGGTCAGTATGCCAGTCAGGGCCCACTACTGTCAGATGACGGGAAGCATCCTGGTCACCAGCTACGACGAGTGCAGGCGTATCCATACCTGTGAAATGCATCGTCGAGAAGAAAGGATAGTTCTGTGTAGTAAATTCGCTGAGTGCATCGCCGCCCCGACCAGGTGCAGCGAGCAGTATACCTGCCTTGATCCGGGGTTCTTTCAGATCCACGTCGGTTCCATCCACGGGATCGGTGAGGCTGGCGCCGAGAAGTAGACTGATCGTATTTCCACCCATGGAATGACCTGCTGCAGCAACGCGGCTATGATCCAGACGACCGGCAAGCAGCGGCACAGCAGATTCAATCGCATCCAGATGATCCAGAATATACATCATATCCTGAGCACGGGAGCGCCAGTACATCGGCGCTTCAGGATGATCCGAACCAAGATCCAGTGTGCGGGAGCTGAGATGGGTAGGCTGGATTACGACAAACCCGTGTGCTGCCCAGAAATCGACGAGTGGCGCGTATCCATGCAGCGAAGACAGATGATTGGAAGGCCCTTGTCCATGAGAGAGCAGAATAATGGGCAGATTATCTCCCTCAGCAGGTGCAGTAACTTTGATATGCAGATCGACAGGACGGCCAGGAACAGGAAGCACCAACGGACTATACGAAAGAATGGGAGTCGGGACACTCATTGTGATTTCCATGTTTAAGTTAATCTCCTTTTCGGATCAAATGTTGGCTGTCGCTGTCTGGGTGTGGTATGTATAAGTATCAAGCGGAACCATGTTCCGATTATATACGGAACATGGTTCCATTTACAATAGACTTTTGAATAAAATAAAAAATATCGATTGATCCTAGAGAAATGAATAGATAATGTATCTGTGCAAGACTTCTTTATTGTTTACCCGGAAAAGGCTGTCTGGGGTGCAATCGTAATGGTATACTGATTGCTGTAGCGCAAGTAACGGACATTTCATGCACTGCTGTAATTGACCGACATTCGACCCTGGAATCACCCCAATAAAGTACCACCCTTATTAACTTTGAGAGAGCAGGATTATATTTATGACAGAGCATAACAACCAGGTTTATCGCTTCAGTGAAGCACCGATATGGAATCTATTATGGGAATATTATGAAGAAGAAGGGCTGAGAGCCTGGAGTAACGATCAGGTGCCTCAATATGTAACGAGTAATCCGATGATCGGCGATGCCTATGCGGAGATGATCTTCGGATTTCTGCAGGACCGGGCGAATCAGGGATTTGGTTCGGAACCGGTATACATTGTGGAATTAGGCGCGGGTGCCGGTCGTCTCGCTTATCATGTCATTCATGAGCTGCGCGAGCTGATCGAGTATGCGGGCATTGATGTACCGAATTTCTGCTATGTGATGACGGATCTGGCGATGAACAATGTAACAGCCTGGCAGCAGCATCCTGCGTTGCAGTCCTTTATTGCCGAAGGAATTGTGGATTTTGCACGGTTCAATGCGGTTGAGGACACAGAACTTCATCTGGCTGTATCCGGAAAAGTCATTAAGCAGGGCGATCTCAAGCAGCCTGTACTGGTTGTCGCCAATTACTTTTTCGATGGAATTCCGCAGGATCTGATCTATATCGGAGACGGCAAAGTCCATGAAGTAGATGTAGCGGTACAATATCCCGAATCCGATGGCGTCCTCAAAGCTTCCGAGCGTATCAGCCAGATTCAGCTGGACTATACGTACCGTCACGCTCCGGAATATGAACAGGAAGATTATCCGTATCGCAGCGTAATCGCCATGTATCAGGAGCATATGGAAGACTCGCATATTCTGTTCCCGGCAGCCGCATTTACCTGTCTGGATCGGCTGAATGCACTGTCCGATGCCGGATTCTTGCTGATTACGGCGGACAAAGGCGATCATCTGATGGAGAAATGGCAGTTCGCCGAACCGCCTGAATTGATTCTGCACGGCAGCTTTTCCTTTACCGCCAATTACCATGCGATGCAGCAGGTATACGAGCAGCGGGGCGCAGAGGTATTATTCCCGACCCAGCATTACAGCAGCATCAATATCGGCTGTATTCTGAGTCTGGAACAGTCAGCCAAGTATCCGAATATGAGACTGGCATATCGCCGGTCTGTAGAGCGGTTTGGGCCGGATGAATTCTTCAGTCTGAAGCTGTGGGTAGATCAGCATCTGGACAGCTTGGGACTACAACAGATCCTAAGCTTCTGGCGGTTGGGTGGCTATGATGCAGAATTCTTTATCCAGACGACCAAGCAGATCTCCAGCCTGATGCCGGAGGCGACGGATGACGAGAAAGAAGACATCTTGAGCGGTATCGAGACCATGTGGTCTTCGTATTATGTAATGGAGCATCAGCATTATGATCTGGCACTGGATATCGGTCTGGTATTGTTCGAGATGGATATGTACGAGCAGTCCAAGCGTTATCTGGAGATCTCTGTTGCCGGGGAAAAGGAAGAAGTCGTATCGACCGTCTATTACTGCCTCGCGATCAGCTGCTTCGAACTGGATCAGATCGAAGAGGGAGAGCAGTACCTGCGCAAACTGCTGGAGGTTGAGCCGGATCACGAAGAAGCGTTAGCACTGATCAGTCATTTTGAGTCGATGGAATAATTGTCGGTGACGTGAGCTTTTGAACAGTACTTTTCCAATACTTCAACATAAAATAAAGACGCCTGAAATGGCGTCTTTTTGTTGCACATAGTTATGGGTCAATGCGGGTAAATGGTGTTGAGTGTAATAGCCGGTATAAGCGTATATGTGATATACATATTAATGCCAAAGTATAGGTGGGGATTTTATTTATAGTATATTAAAATTACTAAATATGTTAAAAATATATATAAATGAAATCAATAGGGAGGATTAATGGATGAATTTTTTTCGGTTTTTGAGTGTATTAATGATCTTGTTTTTAATATTGTCCGGCTGCTCCAAGGAAGAAAAATTACCGGATTCCAAGCAAGAAGCATTCCAAGTATTAAAAGGGGCTGTATCGAATACAACTGATATTTTTGAAAAAAATACTACATATCAACCTAAGGTTGAACCTGTGTTAAATCCTCAATACGGTACAGATTTAAAGAAAGTAAAAACGACCCTAAACCAAAATTTCGATGAGAAAATAACCAAGAAATTAATGAATCATTATTTAACCGATCAGACTCGGGGCGAGTTCATTCTTCTAAGAGCTAATAAGTATGGAGCAGTAGATTCTTATTTTCATATTCACCAACCGGAACAACTGGATCTTGCAAACTTTATCGTAGAGGGTAATCCCCAGTCCTATCGATTTATTACGAAGGATCATCATACATTTACTTTGAATTGGATCAATGCCACCAAAGAATATAAGATTGTTGATTATATGTAAGTTAAAGAAAAGACCGCCAGTTTTCTCTGCGGTCTTTTTTATTATGCTGTGACCCTAACTATAAATCGCAACTATTCAATCTCCATCTCTTTCACTGTCTCGCCCTCGATCAGTACCGGCTCATAGCACGTATTATCCGGCAGATCCTTTTTGCCCTGTAGCTTCTTGATGATCCACTCAGCGGCATCGCGCCCCATCTGTTCCTGTGGATGGGTGAGTGTCGTCAGCTTGATGCTGGCATTTTTGGCGATATAGGAGTTGTCCTGGCCGATAATCGACATATCATCCGGAATAGAAATCTCCAGCCTTCGGCAAGCATGTACCACTTCTAGCCCCACCTCATCGTTATAACACACAATGGCTGTCATCATATCCCGATTCTCCTTGAGAAAAGTATCCAGATGCTGGGCGAGATCCGGCTTGGAGTCTGTATCAAAAGACAATACCTGCTCCGGATGAAAACGCAGCTTGGCTTCACCGAGTGCTTTGATATATCCTTTCATCCGGTACTTGCCCTGCAGATCGTCCATTTTGGCAATAATACCGATCTGGGTATGACCTTTGGCGATCAGCTCCCGCGTAGCGAGATAGCTGGACTGTACATCATCCAGACGGAAGAACGGCACTTCCAGTTCCTCATAAAAGGCATTGATCATCGTAAAAGGAACATCCTGCTCCTTGAACGACAGGTAGTACGCAATATTAGGATTGTACAGATTGCTCTTGGTAGGCTCGACAATCAGGCCTTCTACGCCGTAAGAAAGCATCATCTCCAGCGCTTTCTTTTCCTGGGCTACATCATTATTGGTGCTGGCCAGCAGCAGTGAATAATTGTCTTCATTCAGACGGCTCTCGATGCCGCGAATAATAGACGGGAAAATGTAATCCGAGATGTAGGTAGTAATCACACCGATCGTTCGGGTAGCCGTATGTCCGCCGGAGCGAATACGGTACTGGTTGCTGACATACGTTCCCGATCCTTTTTCACTGCGCAGGAATCCTTCGTTCGACAGCTCCAGAATCGCTTTGCGTACTGTCTGCCGGCTTACATTGTAACTGTCCTGCAGAGCTGATTCCGTAGGAATCTGTGTCCCTACACTGTACGTTCCTGAGAGAATATGACTTTTTATATCATCAATGATGACCTGATATTTAGGCTTCACGTAACCACTTCTTTCATCGTTGTTCATCCATACACCGTTCATTTTCAAATAGTTGTACGTACACATTTTAGCATGATTAGGTATGGATGGAAATGAAATGACTGTTTTCTCCAAATTAACCGTACAAATATGGCTTTCTGTAAAGAAATGTACCCTATATTTTTATCTAAATCAATCCTTAAATTCTAGTAAATCAGGTTAATACAGTTATTATGTAAGTATAAATTATAGATAATGTTGACAAATGTACGTACAAAAAATATACTTGAACTGTCGAAAAAAGAGAGCGCATTCTTTTTGGAAGGACAGACAATATTGGTTCATCCGGAGAATGGAACAGCCCCAAGTTGCTATATCACATACATGAACACATACATGAATTCAGATAGGCAGATGTTGCTGAATTCCGAAGAATCTATTTATACATTGGCATGACCCCATATGAATTCAGAGAAGATGTCCCTATGGATATGAGCAGTTTAGAAAGCGCTTTTCTGAAATGAATAAGGCATGCGTACAACGCCATCCAATGGATGTAAAGCGGCAATCAGAGAGGGGATACAGGATCATGAGTCAGGTAGATATGAAGGAAGCGATCACGACGGGAGCAACGTCGCTTGGTATCGAATTTGGATCGACACGGATCAAGGCGGTATTGATCAACAAGCGTTTTGAGACGATCGCATCCGGTAGCTATGAATGGGAGAACCAGCTCAAAGATGGATTCTGGACATACGATCTGGAGACGATCATTGACGGTATGCAGACAGCTTATCGCAAAATGAAGCAAAGTGTGCAGGAGCAGTACGGTATCAATCTGCAGACCGTAGGATCGATCGGATTCTCCGCTATGATGCACGGCTATGTGGCACTGGATAACAGCGGCGAATTGCTGGTTCCTTTCCGTACATGGCGCAATGCCAATACCGGCGCCGCAGCCAGAGAGCTGACCGAAATGTTCCAATTCAATATTCCGGAGCGCTGGAGCATTGCCCATCTGTATCAGGCGATTCTGAATGAAGAGACGCATGTACCTCAGCTGTCTTCCATTACAACGCTGGCAGGTTATATCCACTGGCGGATGACCGGCAATCATGCGATCGGGATCGGCGATGCTTCCGGGATGTTCCCGATCGAAGAGACTTCGCACAATTATCACCCGTCCATGATCAAGCAGTTCAATGAACATGTAGCCGGCAAAGGCTACACATGGAAAGTCGAAGATCTGCTGCCGAACGTATATCGTGCAGGTGAGCAGGCCGGAACATTGACTGAAGAAGGTGCCAAGCTGCTTGACCCGGATGGCGATCTGCAGACAGGCATTCCACTATGTCCGCCGGAAGGCGATGCAGGTACCGGTATGGTTGCGACCAACAGTGTACGCAAGCGCACGGGGAATATCTCGGTCGGCACATCCGTATTTGCCATGATCGTCCTGGAAAAGGAACTGTCCAAAGTCTATCCGGAGATCGATATGGTCACTACACCGGATGGCAGTCCTGTCGGTATGGTACATGCCAATAACTGCTCCAGTGATATCAATGCATGGCTCGGATTGTTCCTGGAATTCTCGGAAGCCATGGGCTACGGATCGGATAAAGAAAAATTGTTCGGCGTACTGTTCAACAAAGCACTGGAAGCCGACCCGGATGGTGGCGGACTGCTTAGCTACGGTTACTATTCCGGCGAGAACATTACCGGTATGGAAAAAGGACGTCCGCTGTTTGTTCGCTCCCCGGAAAGCAAGTTCAACCTGGCGAACTTCATGCGTACCCATCTGTTCACGGCATTCGGTGCACTGCGAATCGGTATGGATATTCTGACTAACGAACAGGTACAGATCGACAGCGTTCTGGCACACGGTGGTCTGTTCAAGACGCCGCTGGTCGGACAACGTATCGTATCGGCAGCACTGAACGTGCCTGTAGCAGTAATGTCCACAGCCGGTGAAGGCGGAGCATGGGGTATGGCGCTGCTGGCATCCTACATGATCAACAAGGATGCCGAAGAGAGTCTGGACGTATTCCTGGAGCAAAAAGTATTCCACGATGTAGAAGGCGAAGAAGTGACACCGGACGATACCGATGTACACGGATTCGAGATCTTCCTGGAACGTTACCGTCAGGGCCTCGCGATTGAGCAGGCAGCTATCGATCATCTGTTAGAGAACGGAGGAAACTAATATGTTGGAGCAACTGAAAGAAGAAGTATACCAGGCGAATCTGGAACTGCCCAAGCATGGACTGGTGAAATTCACATGGGGCAATGCCAGTGCAGTCGACCGTGAAAGCGGACTGTTTGTTATCAAACCAAGCGGTGTCAGCTACGAGACGATGAAGCCAAGTGATATGGTCGTTGTGGATCTGGATGGCAATGTAGTGGAAGGCGAGATGAGGCCTTCCTCCGATACAGCGACACACGCGGTTCTCTATAAGCACTATCCGCAAATCGGCGGTATTGTGCATACCCACTCTACCTGGGCAACGATCTGGGCGCAAGCAGGACTGGATGTGCCTGTTATGGGAACAACGCATGCAGATACATTCTACGGGGCGGTACCTTGTGCCCGCTTCCTGAATCAGGAAGAGATCGACCGCGGCTACGAGGCAGAGACCGGACGCGTGATCATCGAGACATTCGAACAGCGCGGACTGGACGTTATGGCGATTCCGGCAGTGCTGCTGCACGGCCATGCACCGTTCACATGGGGCAAGGATGCCAAGTCTGCTGTTGTGAACAGCGTAGTACTCGAGGAAGTCTGCAAAATGAACCTATATGCACGTGAACTGAATCATTTTGCCAAGGAACTGCCGCAGAATATTCTGGACAAGCACTATCTGCGCAAACACGGTAAAGACGCTTACTACGGTCAGAAATAAGAAGTTGTTCATCGGTGCGTTACATTGTGACTGGCTATCGGCCACGGTGTAACGTAGCTCCAGCCCGACCTTTTCACACATCATATATTATGGAAAAGAGGATGATTACATGTCAGCAGCAGTAGAAAAACAATTTTGGTTCGTTGTAGGTTCCCAGCATCTGTACGGAGAAGAAGCACTCGGTGAAGTTAAAGCCAATGCACAGAAAATTGCCGATTCCCTCAATGCAAGCGGCGTACTGCCTTATCCGCTCGTTCTGCAGGATCTGGCTGTAACAGCAGACAAAATCACCAATATCATGAAAGAAGTCAACTATCGTGATGAAGTAGCCGGCGTGATCACATGGATGCATACGTTCTCTCCTGCAAAAATGTGGATTCGTGGTACTAAATTGCTGCAAAAGCCGCTGCTTCACCTGGCAACGCAGTACAACGAAAGCATTCCTTGGGCAACCATTGATATGGACTTCATGAACCTTAATCAGGCAGCGCACGGTGACCGCGAATACGGATTCATCAATGCCCGCCTCAAAAAGCAAAACAAAATCGTCGTTGGATACTGGGAACGTGAATCCGTACAGCAGCAAATCGCTGACTGGATGGATGTAGCCGTTGCCTACAACGAAGGATTCAACCTGAAAGTAGCCCGTTTTGGCGATAACATGCGCAATGTAGGCGTAACCGAAGGTGACAAAGTTGAA
This sequence comes from Paenibacillus dauci, assembly GCF_000971985.1. GTDB lineage: Bacteria > Bacillota > Bacilli > Paenibacillales > Paenibacillaceae > Saccharibacillus > Saccharibacillus dauci. The sequence goes on from NZ_LAQQ01000002.1 coordinate 108,721, forward strand.
GCACAAATCCAGTTCGGCTGGACGGTAGACTACTATGGTATCGGCGACCTTGTGGAATACGTAAATGCTGTAACCGAGCAGGAAATCGATGCTCTGATGGCAGAATATGCCGAGCTGTATGACTTTGAATATGGTTCCAACAGCAAGGAAGCATGGGAAGCCAGTGTACGTGTACAAGCGAGCTACGAGATCGCCATCAAGCGATTCCTCGATAACGGTGGCTACACTGCATTCACAACGAACTTTGAAGATCTGCACGGCATGAAACAGCTGCCAGGTCTGGCTGTTCAGCGCCTGATGGCACAAGGCTACGGCTTTGCCGGTGAAGGGGACTGGAAAACAGCAGCTCTGGACCGTCAGCTGAAAATCATGAGCCACAACCTGAACACAGGCTTCATGGAAGACTACACATACGAGATGGCTGCGGGACAAGAAGCGATTCTGCAATCCCACATGCTGGAAGTAGATCCTACCCTGGCAAGCAGCAAGCCAAAAGTAGTCGTATCCCCACTGGGTATCGGCGATCGCGAAGACCCTGCACGTCTTGTATTTGACGGTAAAGCAGGCGAAGGCGTAGTCGTATCGATGGCTGACTTTGGTACACACTACAAACTGCTGATCAACGAAGTATCCGCATTCGAGCCTACGGTTCCGGCACCAAATCTGCCTGTAGCGCGCGTGCTGTGGGAAGTAAAACCAAACTTCCAAGATGGCGTACGTGCATGGATCGAGAATGGCGGCGGACACCATACTGTGGTATCCCTGAACCTGACAACCGATCAGATCATCACTTATGCCAAGCTGGTGAACCTGGACTACGTTGTAATCAAGTAAGATGATTTAGAACTTGTCTGCATGCAGATAAGGATTCTTATAGAGTAACCACCTAGAGACCGGAGAGATTCTCCGGTCTTTTTGTTATGCTTCAGATCAAAGGGTTTGGAAGCACTCACTTTTGGATCGGGCCTCTGATAATCTGCTGCAGCAAGCCGGCAGCAGATTCTGGCGAGTAATACGTCTGGCGCAGCTGCAGTAACCCTACTGGAATAGGAGAAAGTCCCAGTTTTAGATCAAGTTGCTGGATTCCCGGAATTAGTGATGTAGATTCCAGAACAACACCGACAGCAGCTGTATGTCTTAGCATATGAGGAATCATGGAGATCGGAGTAACGGAATGGATCAGAGCCGGAGACTTGCGGTAGCACGACAGATATTTCGCAAATTGAAGATGATACAGACAGGTAGGTCCCCCGGCAGTAAGCGGATAATCGAGAATATCTTCGAAGGAAGCAGATACAGAATGACATAACGGATGGTTGTAGTCAGCGACAAGCACAATTTTCTCCTCATACAGCGGATCAAAGTAAAAAGCAGATGCATCCGCTGGAGAACCGCAAATGGCAAAATCCAGCCGGTCACTTTGCAATTCCTCTATCAACCTATCGGTATTACCGGTTGTGATCTGGCAGGTGATTCGCGGTTTTTGCTGTTGTAATTGGCGTATAGCATCTGGCAAAATCCTGTGGATTGCCGATTCAATTCCGCCAATACGCAGAGTGCCCACTTCATCCTGCTGCAGGGATCTGGCGAGTTCGGCTGTATTATTCCAGTGCCGGATCAGATGATCCACTTCTGCTGCAAAAATCTGTCCGGCTGGAGTAAGCTGAACATCCCAACCTCGCTTGAATAGCTGAATTCCCAGTTCTTTTTCCAAACGCTGGATCTGGTTGGTAATGGTGGACTGGGCATAATTCAATTTTTCTGCAGCACGGGAAAAGGTCTTCTCCTGCACAATAGTCTGAAAAGCAACAAGTTCCTTTAGATCCATAATGATCACCTCTATCGTATAAATCGATTAACTTCATATATTTATTCCATTATATAGATAAAGAAATATCACGTACACTGAAGTCATTCCCAATAAGGAGTGATCAAAGATGCCTTTTATCCGTGTGAGTTATTTGGAACAGCAATATGAAGACGTTCAATTACAGCATATCAGTAAAATTATTATGCAAGCATTGATCGATCATTTTAATGTACCGGAGGACGATTGTTTTCAGGTTTTTCATGCTCATAGTAAAGAAGAGTTTTATTATCATCCCCGTTATCTGAATGTAGAGCGAAGCGATAGACTAATCTTTATTCATATCACCTGCAAATCGGGCCGAACGATCCGGCAAAAACAAGATCTGTATCGTCAACTGGCACATCAGCTGAGTATAGGAGTGCCGATGCGTCAGGAAGATGTATTTATCGTTATCAATGAGAACGAATTCGCCGATTGGTCATTCGGTAATGGAGTCGCCCAAATGCTTCCTGTCTCAGAGGAGGTATCCGAATGACTCATCCAGCAATTCCGTCCAGCGCCAGAGAAGCTTACGGAGAGATCGCTCCGGAATTTGTCCGTTATTCGGAAGATCTATTATTTGGAGAAGTATGGAGACGTGAAGAGCTGTCCTTGCGAGACCGTAGCCTCATTACTGTAGCGGCACTTACAGCTGGAGGAATGGTGGAGCAGATGCCATACCATATGCGCCTGGCTATGCAGAATGGAGTGCAATCATCCGAGTTAGTAGAGGCAATCACCCATCTGGCCTTTTACACAGGCTGGCCTCGCGCAGCAGCTGCCCTCACGGTAGTCAAACAGATGCTGGCACAATCGGATCAACTTGACAATAAAGGGCAGAAATAGACAGCTTTCCATAGCACAACAGAGCCAAGATAGGTTTATCTAATCAAGGTAGCCATCTTTTTACTGGAGTTGTATATAAATAAAAAAGACTTCTTCGTCCGATTTCGATTAGCCCTGTCTTTAATGGGTAAAAATTGGAAAAGGATAAGGAGGGATATAATGCTCAAAATGCATGAAAAAGGAAAAATAGTGACACTTGCTCTGCTGCTGGCCCTGCCGGCTTCTGCCTACGCAGCGGAACCACAGGCGACAGCGCCAGCAGCAGAACAAACGGCACCGGCTGCATCAGGTGATACTTCTACCTCAGCATCTACCGATAAAGAATCTACTTCATCCGCTGTCAAGTCCAAAGCCAGCGTGACGGATTCACTCAAAGGTGGATACACAACAGCAGCTACCAAGATGATGGTGCCGTGGTCGATGCAATTTGCCGGAGATACAGTATATATTACGCAGCGTGTAGGTGGTATCGTGCAGGTCAAGAATGGCAAGCAGACTTTGCAAAAAGTACAGACCAAGAAGCCGCTGCGCGTAGTCGGTGAAGCAGGCCTGACCGGTTTTGTGCTTGATCCGAATTTTGCCAAAAACAAATCTGCCTATATTTATCATGCTTATGAAGAGAAGGGCGAAGGCTTCAACCGCATCGTCAAGGTCAAGTTGACCGGTAACACATGGAAAGAGCAAAGCGAGCTGTTGAAAGGCATCCCGGGTGGCCGCATTCATGAAGGTGGTCGCCTTGCTATTGGTCCGGATGGTATGCTGTACAGCACTGCTGGAGAGACCAATCGTCGCGAACTGTCCCAGGATCTGAAGAGCTATGGCGGCAAGATCCTGCGCATGACTACAGCCGGTAAGATTCCAAAAGACAATCCGATCAAAAACTCCTACGTCTATGCCTACGGGCTGCGCAATTCCCAGGGTATCGCCTGGACATCCGACGGTAAGATGTACGCTTCCGATCATGGACCAAGCGGTGCACCGATCCCGGGTGGCGGCACCGACCGTACCGGTCTGGACGAGATGAATCTGATCAAGCCGGGTGCCAACTACGGTTGGCCGGAAGTAATGGGCAAGGAGACAGCCACCGGCATGACACCGCCGCTGTACGTAGCAAGCTCCAAAGCGATCGCTCCATCCGGTATTGCCGTTACGCCGGATGATACGATTCTGGTAGCGACATTGGCAGGAGAGAGCCTCAAAGAGTTCGATCCGAAGACCAAAAAGATGACCAATGTACTGACCGGTGTAGGACGGGTACGTGATGTTGCGGTACACGACGGCAAAATTTATGTGCTGACCAACAATACATCTGGCGGCAATGGTAATCCGGGATCGAACGATGATCGGCTGCTGATTTTGAAATAATATATTTGGTGACAGGTGACAGGTGACAGGTGACAGGTGACAGGTGACAGGTGACAGGTGACAGGTGACAGGTGACAGGTGACAGGTGACAGGTGACAGGTGACAGGTGACAGGTGACAGGTGACAGGTGACAGGTGACAGGTCCAGTCACAGATCGCAGCAAGGGCTATAACGTATGCTGTGGGTCTAGCAGTGTACATTGGAATGGCCTGGAATACAGCCAATAAAATAAAGCAGGCAGCGGATCATTGGAACCCGCTGCCTGCTTTATTTATATTATTTGGTTGATAGTTTCTTATACAAGCTAAGCAGCTAAATACTGTATAAACCTATCCATCATGCTACCTATGGAATGAAACGATATAGAAGCTGGATAATCTATGTATTTTCTTTGGCAGCAGGAAGCTTGCGCCGCATCGGTGGCAACTTCAGATTGGTACCCCATCTCCATAGCCATTCAAAAGGCCCATAATGAAAATGTCGGAGCCAGATATGACTTCCCCACATTTGTAGACCAAAAAAGATCAGGGAAAGCAGCAACAATATTGTATAAGGCATTTGATTGATCAGGCCATGGTCTCTAAAAAATGACTCCCCGGATGGAATAAAGATACTGACAAATACCAGCGACTGCAGCAGATAGTTGGTAAAAGCCATCCTTCCTACGGCTGCGAAAGGCCGGGTGAGAATAGACATCCGCCGGGATGAACTCATCAGAATGATCACGAATGCAATACCGAGCGAAACCGAGAAATTAATCAGATTTTCATTGTCTAGTGCCCAGAAAGAAGTTTCGATATCAAGTATTCTCTTCTTGCCATATATTCCTGCAGCCAGTAAAACAATAGCAATCATCCAGCCTGCAACTCGATAGCGAGGCAGTCTGCCAAAAATATTCAGACGATAAGCGAGCATACCTGCCAGAAAGAAAAAAAGATGCGGGAGAACAAACTGAAATTGATACAAAAGTTTCTTTACAATGGGATTGCTATCAAATGAGTAATCTGTTCCCCACCAGAACAAGTTTTTAATCATATGGGTAATGTTAAACTGGATACCCTCACTCAAATTAAATGACTCTTCGTCTATATACATTAAAATTCCACTTTGCATTTCGTTGAACAATAATGTCGACAACAAGGTAAACAGCAAAAGCGGCCAGGCAGACATCGAGATAAACAGCAACAGTATGAATCCAGCCAGGGCATACATGAGCAGAATATCGCCATGCCAAATAAAGGAAAAATGAATGTAGCCAATCAGCATCAGCACGAACATTCGTCGGAACAGCGTGAAAAATGGATTTTTGCCGCGTCTTTTTACATTGTCATAAATTAATACCATACTTATACCAAACATAAATGCAAAGAGCGGGCGCGAACTATTCTCAAAAAGCAGGCGCAGCAGATGAAGCAAAAAATTCGTGAGTACACTATCGTCTCGAAGCGCAGGTATCAACGTATCTGTATAATGAAATGATATCCGGCTTAGGGCAGGCAGGTTCATCAAGAAAATCAGTAGTAGTGCAAAACCGCGAAGTTGATCCAATACCTGAATACGTTGATTTGATTCAATACTTGTTATCTCTTTTTCCAAACTCATTCCTCCGTAAAAAATATCTTTTTATGTAATAAAATTACTATAACGGTTTTTTCATATGAAGCCAACAGGTGCTTGAATGTATGAGTCACTTTGCATTGCATAATTAACAGAAGAGCAACTAATCCTACTCAGCTATGACGTTCCCAAATTACCTTTAAAATACATTTTAAAATGGCAACAGTTGACCAGATAGAAGCTGCCGCTTAGAAAAGACAGGAAGGTATACCCATGAATTCTTTTGTAACATTAGCTGAATAGATGATGTAAATATGCGTATAGCCATTCTTTTATTCACATGCTGCACGGTATATTAAATGAACAATGGAAGAGAAGTGAATTCACTGTAATATAAAAAAGCCGCCCTGTCCGGACGGCTTTTTCCATACTGATCTGTTTATGTTGAGAGAGCTAATCGTGTACCCATCCTGATCAAAGCAGCAGCTACGACGAACTGCCACATCATTCCGATTTTCTTTTACAGATAAATACTTCGTGTCTTCTCCTCCCAATATTCCAGCAATTCCGGATACGCATAGAGATCTATACCCTTCTGCCGCACAATCTTCTGAGCAAAAATAGTATCGGCAAACATTCGGTTGATAATAATCTTGCCAGCCGCATGATCTCGGAAATAATCCAGCAGTTCTAACACACGGGAAAAGTCGAAATAAAGCACATAACATACATAATTCTGCAGCAGTATCCGCAGACAGTGATCATGATAAGGCGCAGGATCAGCCGTTGTCGTCAGTTTGCTCATCACCTCGAAGACAGCCGTAAGTTCTTCTGCGCTGCCAAACCAGTCATCCACATGATGAATCCATGATAGCGCCTCTTCCAGTCCGTCTTCCGCAGGTAGCTGCAGGCCGGTAGTTTTGCCTTCGATCGTATGCAGCAGTTCCATGGTCAGCTGCCCGGCACTCTTTATCTCGCCCGGCGAGATCACTAGCTGACCACGATAGACCGCATGATGTTCAATATAGTAGGCATGGTATCGCTCCAGATAGTCTTCTACCGTAATTCCTGTCTCCGTATGAATTAGATCCTGTCCGCAAAAGGAGAACGATTCCAGTGTCTCTCCATTCACCGGATGACTATACAGATAGAACCAGAACAGAAAGTCTCGCAGTCCGGCTCGCTGCGTATCCTTCAGACGAGTAATCTGCCCAATGTGGGACAGCTGCAGAAAGCAGTAGCTTTTCATAAAGTCATTCATGCGGTTATACGCATGGACAGGGACAATCGATAGCGTCGTATTCATCGTGAACAGCAGATAATACAGCACCATCTCTTCGTACACATCCAGCCGGGGAAAAGACGCTGCCAGTATGGGCTGTCGGTCGGGATTGGCCGTATAATGTGGATCAGGCGGCTGAATCTCATACGCCCATTCACGGAATGTGGACTCCTCATAACCTGCAAAAAACAATTCACAGCTTCCATCTTCACAAGCGAAATAAGCCAGTTCCGATGAAGAAGAATCAGGCGGCTGTTGCTGGTATTTGATACGGATATAATTGGTATAGATAGATGGCAGAAGCATAGATAGCACTCCATTTCTGTATATGGATTACTCGGGGTCAGGATTAATCATTGCATCTATTATAGCGTACCTCCCCGGATGATATTTAGTGACGGTGAAGCAGTGTGCTGAATAGACAGTATGGTGGCAGCCTATACAGCTGTTGATGTGGCGAGTGACTGTATTGCTGTGCAGGATAGTGGTATACTTCTTTAAAATGAAAACGTATCCAAAAGGAGCTGATCGCGATGTCTGCCTATAATGCCGCTTCGGATGTGCATCATCCGCAAAAGGGTCATCGTCTGGAAGATATTCCTGCCCATGATCCATTTGTGCTGACAGATACACAGCAGCAGCTATATTACCTGTATACCGGAGGATCGCCGAAATGGAACGGGATGGATCGTTATGGTGTGCTACTCTACCGAAGCACCGATCTGACGGAATGGGAAGGACCGTATACGGTCTTTGCGATTCCGGACGGCGTATGGGCACATCCGCAGCATGGAGCATGGGCACCCGAGGTGCATGAATACGAGGGGCGCTACTATCTATTCGTGACACTACATAACAATGAGCGTCCGCTGACAGGCGAGCCGGTTCATGGTTACAGCAAGCACTGGCGAGGTATGGTGATGGCAGTCAGCGATTCTCCGGAAGGGCCATTTGAGCTGATACACCGGGATAGACCAGTGCTGCCGGAGACGATGATGACGCTGGATGGAACGCTTTACCGGGACCCAAGCGGCGCACCATGGATGGTCTACTGCCATGAATGGATTCAGACGATCGACGGCACGATCGAGGCAGTTCGCTTAACAGAAGATCTGTCGGCAGTGGTAGGCGAGCCGATCCATTTGTTTGGTGCTTCATCGGCACCATGGATTCGGGAAGCGGCTGCGGCATCGTCATCCACCATGGAGGCAGCTGCCGTGCAGCAGGAAAGGGAAATTCCGGTATATGTCAGCGATGGTTGTCAGCTGTACCGCACATCCGGCGATGAGCTGATTATGCTCTGGTCGAGCTATGAAGGAGACAGCTATGTACAGACGATGGCGCGTTCCCTGACCGGTGAGCTGGCAGGTCCATGGGAACAGCTGGAGCCGCTAATCAGGGAGGACAGCGGGCACGGTATGCTGTTTCGTACGCTGGAAGGCAGCTGGATGCTGATTCTCCATCGTTCTTTCCAAATGCCGGACTCCAGATGCTTCCTGTATGAGATGGAAGACACAGGCGATCATTTTCGGGTAAAAAGGTAAAAGAAAATGCACAGTAGCGACAGATGATATCGCGCACCTGCATCCTGCAACGTACCTTCAAGCAAGCAAATGCGCCTGATTTCAACATAGGAACGGGAATATACCTGTTTTTTCTGGATAACTGAGTTAAACCGTCGGTTTTGTATTATTAATGTTATATGGGTAAACTTCTCACTTTTTTTTCCAACTGCATATGGTTTATAATTAGGAGACAAATGTCGATAAAATTTTAACAGTGTAGTTATTTTCGTTATAATGTATACAGAAAAGGGATGTTCCTGAGTGGAGCCTTGCTTCTTGTATCACCTAAGCGGGAGGGCCTGCTCTTTTTTGCAAATATAAGAGATAAGGAAGGTTTTTATGAGCAGCATACAGAAAAAAACAGACATTATCTTAATTGGTGCCGGAGTCATGAGTGCGACGCTGGGATCATTGCTGAAAGAGTTAGCACCGGAGTGGGAAATTAAAGTGTTTGAGAAACTCGCAAGCGCTGGAGAAGAAAGCTCCAACGAATGGAATAATGCGGGTACAGGTCATGCTGCCCTATGCGAGCTGAACTATACGACCGAGAAACCGGACGGTTCGGTAGATATCAGCAAGGCGGTACAGATCAATGAGCAATTCCAGCTGTCCCGGCAATTCTGGTCCTTCCTGGTGAAGAGCAATCTGATCCGCAATCCACAGGACTTTATCAAGCCTATCCCTCATATGAGTCTGGTCATGGGCGAGAAAAATGTATCTTTTCTGAACAAAAGATTTAAAGCGCTATCAAAACTGCCATTGTTCGAAGGTATGGAGTATTCGGACGATCCGAACAAGCTCAAAGAGTGGATTCCGCTCATTATGGAAGGTCGCTCGTCCAACGAGCCGATTGCAGCGACCAAGATCGATTCCGGTACGGACGTGAACTTTGGTGCGCTGACACGCATGCTGTTCGATCATCTCAAAAGCAAAAATGTAGAGATTCATTATAAACATAGCATCAAAGATATCAAGCGTACGAGCGATGGTCTGTGGTCTGTCAAAGTGCAGAACCTGGATAACGGTAAAGTGGAGCATCATATTACCAAGTTTATCTTTATCGGTGCTGGCGGCGGCAGTCTGCCCCTGCTGCAGAAAACAGGCATTCCCGAGTCCCGTTATATCGGAGGCTTCCCGGTCAGTGGACTGTTCATGGTCTGCAACAACCCGGATGTAGTCGCCCGCCATCATGCCAAAGTATATGGCAAAGCCAAGGTCGGTGCACCGCCGATGTCGGTACCGCATCTGGATACCCGCTATATCGGGAACAAGAAGGCATTGCTGTTCGGTCCATTCGCCGGATTCTCGCCGAAGTTCCTGAAGACCGGCTCCAATCTCGATCTAATCGGATCGGTCAAGCCGAATAATCTGTTCACGATGCTGGCTGCTGGTGCCAAGGAAATGGGACTGACCAAGTATCTGATCCAGCAGGTCATGCTGTCCAATGACAAACGACTGGAAGAACTGCGCGAATTTATTCCTGATGCCAAGCTGGACGAATGGGAGATTGTCGTCGCCGGTCAGCGTGTACAGGTAATCAAGGATACACCTAGCGGCAAAGGAACCCTGCAGTTCGGTACGGAAGTAGTCAGTGCGGCAGACGGTTCTGTCGCTGCGCTGCTGGGCGCTTCTCCAGGCGCTTCGACAGCGGTACATGTCATGCTGGAAGTACTGCAAAGATGCTTCCCGCAGCGGATGAACGAGTGGGAACCGAAGATTAAGGAGATGATTCCTTCCTACGGCATAGCACTGGCAGATCATCCTGAGATGTTCCATGAAATCTTCGCGTCTACTACCCAAACGCTGGAATTGAGCGAAGAAAAGCACCCCAGTATTGACTCTCTGAAAATGGTCACCGAGCCCAAGGTATTTGGAGAACCGGTTAAATAACGATCCAAACGTCAAGACAAACAGTCTATTCCCGTCTGGCTGCAGGTCATGCCTATACCCGAACGTGAACAACAGAAAACAGGTTCCAAATGAACCCCCTTCAGCCCAAGAGCTAAGGGGGTTCTGTCTGTATAGGCATAAGTTATGGATGCCATACCCTGGGCATCACGCTAAAAGTAAAAGCAAAATGCACTGCTGGCTCCAAATGATTGCCTAAGCACACAAAATGTTGCAATCTTCTCATGTCCCGGACGATAAGCGTCTGCTATATTGATCATGGTTATGATGTAAGCGCTTTACATTAAGCGGATCGCAGAGTATTTGCTTTGAAAGGGGATAAAGGAATGAGAAGAAACAGACAGGCAGCACTTCTGCTGCTGATTATGATTATGGTGCTTGGTCTATGGCCGGTACATACAGCAGAGGTGGCGGCAGCACCATTTACAGCTAGCCCGGCGATTGTGAATGGAGGATTCGAGACAGACTTCTGGCAGGATCATTCCTGGCAGGTCGATGCATCGGACTGGCAGCAGGCGGATATTCAGCATTATGCCTATGCCAGCGATCCATTTATTACACCTTCCGAGGATACATATGCTTTTAAATACTGGATCAATAACGGAGCATCTGCCGAGCAGCAAATCAAGGTAAGCCAGACGTTATCACAACTTCCGGCGGGCAGCTATGAGCTGTCTGTACAATCGATGGGCGGAACAGATGCTCAGGCCGGTCATGTACAGGTATTCGCAGATACCTATCAAGGCAGTGAAGTAGCTACAGCCGGCTACAATCAATGGGGTACAGTGACACTGAAATTTGTACTGACCGAGCCGGTATCCCATCTGACTATTGGCGCCCGCATCCGTGGTCAGGCGGGAGCATGGGGCTATCTGGATCGATTGGAGCTAAAGCAGACCAGTACCAATACGAGTCAACCAGTCGCGGCCGATATTTTTGTCAAAAAAGTGGAGGGACTGAGCCCGGACTTTATCAAGGGTGTCGATATCTCCAGTATTATCTCGCTGGAGCAGAGCGGCGTGCGCTTCTACAACGAACAGGGAGCCGAGCAGGATATTTTCACCACACTGCATGAGTCCGGCGTGAACTATGTACGTGTGCGTATCTGGAACGATCCTTATGATACAAAGGGCAGAGGGTACGGCGGGGGTACCAATGATCTGGCCAAAGCTATTGAAATTGGCAAGCGGGCAACGGCTAATGGCATGAAGTTGCTGGTCGATTTCCATTATTCCGACTTCTGGGCAGATCCGGGCAAGCAGCATACTCCAAAAGCATGGGCAAACTTGAGTCTGGAGCAGAAGGGTGAGCAGGTGTATGCATTTACCCATCACAGCCTGGAACAGCTGATTGCGCAGGGGATCGATGTAGGCATGGTGCAGGTCGGTAACGAGACGAATCAGTCTTTTATCGGAGAGAAGAATTGGACCCATATCAGCGCACTCTTCAATAAAGGCAGTCAGGCAGTACGGGCGGTAGATCCGAATATCCTGATCGCGCTGCATTTTACCAATCCGGAATCGGCAGGGCGGTATGCTTCGTATGCCAAAGCTCTCGCAGATAACGGTGTAGATTATGACGTATTTGCCAGTTCGTATTATCCGTTCTGGCATGGAACACTGAACAATCTGACATCAGTACTGAAGCAGGTTGCCGATACGTATAACAAAAAAGTCATGGTCGCTGAGACATCATATGCCTATACGGCAGAAGATGGCGACGGACATGAGAATACAGCGCCGCGAAGTTCCGGTCAGGTACTGGATTACCCGATCAGCGTACAGGGACAGGCAACCTCGGTTCGCAATGTAATCGAAGCGGTATCCAATGTGGGCAGTGCGGGAATCGGTGTGTTCTACTGGGAACCTGCGTGGTTGCCGGTAGGACCCAAGACTAATCTAGAGCAGAACAAGCAGCTATGGGAAAAGTATGGGTCCGGCTGGGCAGCCAGCTATGCAGGCGAATATGATCCCGATGATGCAGGCAAATGGTATGGCGGCAGTGCTGTCGATAATCAGGCACTGTTCGACTTTACCGGTCATCCGCTTCCTTCACTCCACGTATTCAACTATGTGAATACCGGCGCAGTGGCACCACTACAGGTGGATCAGATCCAGCCTGCAGCGGTAACCGTCAATGCCGGAGACCCTGTCACCCTGCCGAGTTCGGTGACAGTTACGTATAACGATGGCAGTACAGGTACTCTGGCAGTGGAATGGGATCAGGAAGCAATGGAGCAAGCTGTTCGTCAGGGAGCGGGCAGCTACACGATTGCCGGCACAGTAGCAGGTGGCTATCCAGCACAGGCGAAGCTGGAGATTCGGCGTGCCAATCTGCTGCGTAACGGCAGCTTTGAAGACAATGACCGTAGCATGTGGCAGATCAGCTACGGAGCGGGTACTTCACCGCATACCGATTATCAGAACAAGGCCTCCGATGCACGGACCGGCCAGTATTCTCTTCATTACTATTCGGCAGAGCCGGTGAACTTCCGGGTACAGCAGGATGTATATGATCTGAAGCCGGGTTATTACGAGTTATCCATGTCTATTCAGGGCGGAGATGCCCGCAATGCGAAGATGAACCTGTTTGCTCATACCAATGGTCTGGATGTTCAGCAGGAGACAAGTGTGAATGGCTGGACACAGTGGAATGAGCCGGTTATCCGCGAGGTCAAAGTGACCGATGGTCATCTGCTGGTAGGTGCATCGATTCAGGCAGATGGCGGTGCATGGGGATCGTTGGATGACTTCTATCTGACCTTTGCTCGCGGACTGGATAGCACTGAACCGGACCATGGCAGCCAGCCAGTGCCAGGTCCGGGTACGACTCCAGATCCGATACCCGGACCACAGCCTACTCCAGAGCCAGAGAATCCTGCTCCTGCACCGGACAAAGGATCTTCCAGTAGTTCATCCGGCGGCAGTACTTCGGCAGGACGAAGCGAGACCCTGACAGGCAGTGTGGATAGCGGTACCGATGGCAGCACGTTGTCGAATCTTTCTATTCAGCGTACGACACGAGCAGATGGTACGCAAAAAGATCTTGTCAGCTATACCGCCTCACAGGCACGTCAAGCTGTAGATCAAGTGAAGGCAGCCGGAGGCTCTGCGATTCGTCTGGTGATGCCCGTTGCTCCGGATACCGTGAAGGAGCTGCAATTTATCCTGCCGCAGGATACGGCACGAACACTCGCTGACAGTGCAGTCAGTATGGAATTGACGACCCATTACGTCAGCCTGCGTCTGCCGAAGAATACATTATCAGCCCTAAGCAGCAGTCACCAGTTCACGATTGCTCCAATCCAAACAGCTGCTGCTCTAGAAGCATTAACTGCACGAGCCAGGCAAAATTTACAGGTACAGCAGGCTGCCGGATCATCGGGTATTCAGATCATCGGGCAACCGCTCCGGATTGATAGCGATCTGCAAGGACAGAAGGTACAGCTCACACTGCCATTATCTCCGCAGAACATGCCTTCCGATCCACAGCAGCAGGAGAACTTCCTGCAACAGTTGGCGATCTATGTGGAGCACAGCGACGGTACACAAGAGCTGATTACGCCGAAGGTTATACGGGAGAAGGATCAGCCTGCCGGACTGCAGTTCGAGGTGAACCAATTCAGCACCTTTACCGTGCTCAAGCTGGCACAGCCATTAGCTGACCGTAATATTCCAGTAGATAATTCCAATCCGGCGTCTGCTGAATCGTATATGAACGGATATCCGAATGGAACATTTCAGCCGGAGCGCATGGTAACACGTGCTGAACTGGCAGCTATCTTGTCCCGTCTGACTATGCTATCTTCGAACACGGCAGATACAGCAGCCGATTCAAGGGATACAACTGATATCATTCCGTCTCCAAACAGTCTATCCTATACGGATGTGGACACTCACAGCTGGGCTGCTGCAGCGATTGAACAAGCAGCAAAAAGGGGCTGGATGAAAGGATACGATAGCAATGTATTTGCCCCTGCCCGCCCGGTAAGCCGTGCTGAAATGGCGACCATTCTGGTACGCTGGCAGCAGCTGAACAGCACAGATTCCGCTGCATTTACAGATACAGCCGGACACTGGGCTGCAGCAGATATTGCGGCAGTGCAGCAGGCTGGTTACATGCAGGGAATGCCGAATGGACGCTTTGCCCCTAATCAGGCACTCAGCCGCGCCGAAGCGGTTACCCTGTTCAACCGGGTACTGAACATACAGCCAGCATCTGGCACAGCAGCTTCCCGCTGGTCGGATGTTCCGGCAGCATACTGGGCATTCGGTGATATTGTCTCGGCGACGCAAAAGTAAAAACAAAGGCTGAAGTAGCAGCTGATTCAGGAGATCTACAGCAGAAGAAACAGAAGAAGCCTGTTCGTTTGACCAACGCGGTCAATCGAACAGGCTTTTTTTGATCGTCAAATATACATTTTCATACGCTACTCAACATAATATTCTGAATAGTTAACTTGAATATATTGAGACAGATTATTGTTTAGCTGTTACCAATCGATCTTCCATACTAGTCACATTATAAAGGCTGGAATTTGCCTTGTCAGTCATATACTTTTGAAAAAATGAAAGTTCAATTCCCGTCATTTTATAAAAGAACTCAATATCTACATTCCATTCATCCTCAATCATCTGGCGTAGATCTAGCATTCCTTTGGTCGCAATAAGATCTATAATAGTCTTGATTCGGGTAGGTTTTGGAACAGGCAGCACCTCGTCCAAGGGCTCGATTTGCAAATAACTCTTGCGATGCAGTGCAGCATAGAAGTTATGGCGTTCCCGAGTATCAATAATGCCAAGGTGGGCTGCTCGATACCCGAGTGCCTGAATCGAAGTATTCCATTTTTTTTTCAAATCGATATAACTGTCTGGCTGAGTAGGCCGCTTAACATTTTTCATATCTGAGATAAATTCAGCTTCTGGCAGCAGGAATGCACCAGCAAACAAATTTGCTTCCTCTTCGATAGTTTTATGTTCTTTACGGTCCATGTGAGTAAATTCCATACGATAATGCAACAATAAGTGTCCTAATTCATGAGCGATATCAAAATGTCTCCGTACAGATGAACGCTTTAGATTACCAAGTATAATATAAGGTCGATTATTTTGTGTCCAGAGACTGTACGCATCAATCTTTTCGCCAATAGCTTTTTCAAAAATAAACACACCGCTTTTTTCGATTAGGAATATTAGGTCCTTATTATGATCTTTGGCCATTCCAAGGCTAGTTCGTGCGAGTTCAGCCACCCGGTAAATTTGGGTTGTTCGGTCATCCTGTGACGCATTGAGATAAGCGATTACTTCATCTCTTAAATGGATAATCTGAAGTGAGGGAATTCGTACACCGGATGTAATATCATCTATAAAGGCGTCTAAATACTCTACATGCTTGGCTTCTGCCTGCGTTTTATAAATTGTATTCAGAATTTTTGAACGGTAGGCAATATTAGTGATGTTAATATTAGCCGATTTTGTTCCGGTAGCAAGCTTGTCTTGATGATAAAAATATTTGTTTTTTACATGAAAAATGCGCTTTAATTCATTAATAGTCTGCAATTTTGGGGCAGTATATTCGTTCTCATACTGCCAGACTGCCTGCTCTGTGACTCCGAGCATTTCAGCGAGTTGCTTTCTTGAATATCCGTGCATGATTCGTAGATTGGTCAGATTAGAACCAATGAACATGCCGCTTCACTCCTTGTTTGAATGACCACAATATACATTCTTAATTTTGTTTTTCTTCTTCTATGATGCCGATATCGAATGCAGCAGGGTCCATAATATCTTCATCTGCTTCTGGTGCAAATATCTCGAGGTCTTCATCATCCAGTTCTGCACCTGAGATTAGAGAAGACAGATCCTCAACCAAATAAGCGATATTATCTTCTGGATTAGGCATATAATGTGTTATGGCAGAGATTTGGTGTGCATCATCCAGCGTATAAGTAAGAATATGAAATTCATTATAAGAGGCCTTGAAATGCTCCAATTCATCACGTATTTGATTTTCCCGTATAAAAGAAAAAGTCAGCTGTTCCAATTGTTCTTCAAATTGCATAGATTGTTGAACAGATTGTTGCAGTGGGAATTCAACGTTTTTATTAATTTTTGATAATTCGTGAAGATAGGTTCGATTAGCCTTTTGGGAATCAGTGACTATAGGCAAGCTGGCTTGAGCAAAATGATTGGGATTAAAGTAAGCTGCATTTTTAATAAGAAAAAGAATTTTAGACTCATCATGAATGAATTGCAAATAATCCCAAGTGAGTCCAGCTTTCGATTTCTTATATGTAAATCCAAGCTCCTCGCATTCATCAGCAACTTTACTTTCAATAAAATTACCTTTTGTCCATGCAAAAGCAGAGCTGATTTTCATATGTGCTCTACGATCTTTACGATGTTCGATATAGTCACGATACCCACTGACAATTGCATCTACAATCATTTGGCTATGAGTCTGCTTAAACTTATACTGATCCATTATTTTCACTCCAATCGCAAGTATAAAGGCTATTTTATTTTAGCCTAATTTAATAACGATAGAAATGATTTTTTTTGAAAATTTTAAAGTGACTGCTGTCGATCCTGCTCCAGCTTCTGCAGCAATCTCTCTTCCGTACCCGATCCGGGGACCGGAACGAAAAAGCACCAGTGCAGTCCTGGATTATTATCAATAACAGCGGTGTAGTGAATCGTGAACTCCATGATCTGGTCGTCTTCCAGCTGATACCGCGCAGTAGTTACGCGCTTTTGCTGAATCTCGTACTTGTCCCATAGTGAAGCGAATATATCGCTGTCCTGCAGCAGTTTATCGAACCGATCCATATAGACGGGGTCCTTCTGATAATCTTCAAAACGTGTACGCATAATGGCTACGCTGTAACGTGCAAATTCTTCCCAGTTCAGCAGCCGTCTGCGGTAATCTTCATCTAAAAATATCACATGGATCATATGCCGATCCTGCGGCGGAAGACTACCAAAATCGGCGATAAACAGCTCGGCTGCCCGGTTCCAGGCGATCACATCGGTGCCTTCATCCGTAATAAAGGAAGGATAATACAGCTGATTAACGATATTTTGCAGAAATCCGGTATCCGAGGAAACCTCTGTTGCAGAGTCAGCATGATGAACAGATTCGCTGCGGGCGAGATCGAGCAGATATTGGTGCTCATCCGCACTCAGCTGCAGCGCGGTACTGATACTGCCCAGTACTTCGGGAGATGGGCGGGTCTCACGTCCCTGCTCCAGCCAGGTATAGTAGGTCACACTCATATTGGCGAGATAGGCGACTTCTTCCCGCCGTAATCCGGGTGTACGGCGGCGCCCCGGCAGCGGTTGAATCCCCGCCTGATCCGGTTGCAGGCGTTCCCTGCGTGATTTGATAAAGTGTCCTAGAGGCGAAGATTGCTCCTTTTTCATCGGTCATCGCTTCCTTTCCGTATAGTGCTGTCTGTAGATATCATTACGCATCCTTGCTGAAAATGCAAAAGGAATATCGCAGCTGCAGTACCGATATATTCTTGATTGGTTAGATCACCGAAATCATTCAAATATACAGAGATTATAAGACTCTACAATTCAGCTACCTGAATAGCCTTATGAGCCCATCTGTTTATTCCCATGGTGGGTTCTTCTTCGTGGTATGATAGCGTTAGTATAAAAAGAGACCGTTCTGACAAGATAAGCAAACCAAGGAAATTAGCGAACCGAATATGGAACAAAAAACTCGCCTGGTTTGCCCTTTTATTGACATTCGTGTGTTGTACACAGAGGAGAATTGATATCATGCCATCTTCCATCGACGAAATGGATCTGAAGATTATGCAAAAATTACAGCAGCATGGCCGCATTACCGCCGCCCAGCTGAGCAAAGAACTGAATCTGTCGGCACCATCGATCCGTGAGCGGATTATCCGTTTGGAGGAAGAAGGAGTTATTACCGGCTACAGCGCCATATTTAACTGGGCTAAGCTGGATCGTTCGATGACTACTTTTATTATGGTCAAAACCGAACGCGATCAGGAGATCATCGATTTCTGCGAGCAGGCTGTAGAGGTGACCGATATGCACCGGATCAGCGGCGAGTTCAACTATATGATTAAGGTGCAGACGTCTTCCATGCAGGAACTGGCCAGTCTTCAGGAGCGGCTGGTGCAGCTAGGGCCATCCAAATCCCATGTCAGCATGAAGACGCTGATCGAAGATCGCCATCATCTGTTGTAATAACATGGAAATGACAGAGGAAAGCTGCGAGTCACCGAAGAATACGTAAGGAGAAGAAGTAGCAGCCATAGAATGAATTCGCAGCCGTATTTGTATCTTCCGTATATCAAATCCAATTTCAGGAGGATGGTCTATGTCGAATCAAATGGTCTCTAGAGTGGAAGGGCAGTCACTTGTACTGGAACGGGAGTTTAATGCACCGAAAGAGCTGGTATTTCGCGCTTTTGCGGAAGCCGAGCATCTCAAGCACTGGTGGGGGCCGCGCGGTTGGACGCTAACGGTATGCAATATTGATTTTCGTCCAGGCGGTGTCTGGCATTACTGTATGAAGTGTGTAGATGAGAGCCAGGGAGACTTTTACGGATATGAGTCCTGGGGAAAAGCGGTCTACGGAGAGATTGCCGAACCTGACCAATTTGTCTATACGGATTACTTTTCGGATGCGGAAGGCAAGGAGAGCGAAGAAATGCCTTCCAGCCGGATCACGATGCTGTTCGAGGAACACAATGGTTCGACGAAGCTGATCAGCCGGGCCAGCTATGACTCTGCCGAAGCGCTGCGTACGGTGCTCGATATGGGAATGGAGCAGGGCATTGCCGAGACATGGGATCGGCTGGACGAATATGTGCAGACCCTGCATCAATAGATCACCTCCCCAAAAAAAGAAACAGGCCGCTTCATGGCGAAGTGGTCTGTTTGGTGTGTGATCCTATCTATTCGGTTACGAAAACTTCTTTGCGGCTGTAGGCATGGTCTTCCAGCTGCTTGAGCATGAACTCGGCAAGATTAGCACGGGAAAGCTTGAGCTTGCCCGCTTTGCTTTTATCGATACCGGCGCTGTACGTATACTGACTGGTGCGTGGGCCATTCGTCAGCATCGGTGGCTGGGCGATCATCCAGTCCAGGCTGCTGCTCTGAAGCAGCTGTTCCTTTTCCCGGTGATCGGCCAGCAGATTGCGCATAAAGACCGGAATAACGAATCGGTACATCATACCGAGTCTGCCTGCATCCGAACGGGTACCGACGAAGGAAATATGAATAAAACGCTCGGTGCCACTGTCTTCCATAGCGCGGATAATATTTTGCATGGCGTTATTCAGTACAGGATTACGTCGAAAGGGGCTTTTGGAACCCAGTGCGAACAGGGCAGCATCATAGCGGGTAGCCTGTACAACGCTCAGGATATCCGGATAGCTATCGATATTGCCGTGAACGATCTTCAGATTATCGTGGGTCATATGCATCCGGGTTGAATCACGTACGAAGGCAGTTACGGCGTGTCCCTGTTCCAATGCCTGGGAGACCAGCTCACGTCCAGTCCGGCCAGTAGCGCCGAAAATAATCAAATTCATACATGTACCTCCGGTTATATAGTAAGTCCATTACGCTGTTGTCGGCGACATCCAGCGGAGAGTAAAATAGTGTGCCAGTATGCCGGCAAAAAAATGGCTTATAACCAGCGTATCATAATCGGGAGGAATTTATCATCTTTGGAGCAAATCAGAGCAAATGAAAAGCACCTTTGCAGGTGCTTTTTGGATCGAATATCGGTTGAAATGAAGATGATATTACCGATTGCTTCATTTACAAATAGCAATCTATCGATTAATAGGCTTCTTCCAGCAGCGCGTCGCACTGCTGAATAATAGTCTGCTGATCGGAATTACCCGACATTTCATTTGCCAGCAGTTCGGCAGACAGGCGCTGAACTTCGCTCGCTCGTGGATATCTTCGATTGTAATAAGCCGATAGCCCATCTGTCAGGCAATCGCCGCGTGCAATTTCTTCTGCCAGTACAATAGCGTCCTCCATCGCCATCGCTGCTCCTTGAGCCAGATTCGGTGCACTGGCATGAGCAGCATCTCCGCCGATGACGACGCGCTGGCTAAACCACTTCTCCTCCAGTACTACTTCACGAATCATATTGAACAGGATGGGACTATCCGGCTGGAAGCAGCTGCGCAGGAAATCCGGCTTCCACTGGAATGGGTTCAGCATGGCGCGGACGGTCTCGTAGCGCTGCTCTCTGGGGTCCCAGTAATCTTCGGCAACCGGCTTCAGGATAAACAGATAGCCCGTGGTTGATGTTAACGGGAAGATCCCTACTTTTCTGCTGCCATTCAGCAGCATATAGCTGGTTGTCGTGAGCGTGCCTGCCGGGAATTCAATCGGTACACGCCACGAACCCATACCGAGGAAGCGGGACTTCACTTCACGCTGCAGCATAATATTGCGTACCCGGGAACGGATACCGTCAAAGCCCACGAGCAGATCGGTATGAAGAATATGGTCATCCTCAAAGTAAATCGTCACTCCCGTGTCGCTTTCTTCGTAGGTTTTCAGCTTGCGACCCCACTGGACGTTTACGCCAAGAGACAGCGCAGTAGACAGCAGAATCCGGTTCAGGCTGGAGCGCCAGATCGAGTTGCGTCCGGGAAGGTCCTCATTCAGGAACTTCTGGTTTACTTCCAGTAATACCCGCCCCTCCCGGCTCAGGATCTGCATGCTGTCCAGCTGGATACCTTCTTGCAGACATTGTTCATAGATGCCCAGATCTTTGAGTACTTTGAATGTGTTCTGCGGCTGGGTAATTCCGGTTCCGGCAGGTGCATCTTCGGCGCTGGCTTCGCATACCGTTACATGGAGTCCGATTTTTCGCAGGGAAATCGCAGCAGATAATCCTCCGATTCCGGCTCCGATAACAACTGCATGTTGAATGGGGTTAGACATCATACAACTCCTTCTTGGTTGGTGAGATCACGTGGTGATTGAGCAGCATCTGCAAATAGGCATAGAAAGAAGCAATCTAATACAAGCTGCACCTTCTATTTTAAATGTAAAAAATGACAAATATAAGACTTGGATTTTAAGGTAATTTGTGGACCACGGTTGGCGAATTTTTCTCGTTAGTATATTTAAAATTAAAAGTGTTGACCTTCGTACAAGGATAGACTAGATTTCTATATGTACTTAAATTTACATAAAAGGGAGAAATTAGTATGAAAAAAGTAATTGTGGTCTTAACAACAGCCGCGCTTGCCTGGTCGGTTAGCGGAGCTGCAGAGGTATCTGCAGCATCCTTCCAACCCACAGCAGTGGAAGCATCGGCACTGCAGGATGCCACGGTGACGGTTACATTTACGCCCGATATTCATGCCGGTTCCGGGGGCATGTCTACACAGGATCTATCGCAAACTTTCCGGGGACTGGGTGGTAGATTCGGTATGAACGGTTCTAGCTGGCGTATTTTGCAGGGCAGCAATGTGGTGAGGCTGTCAGGCAATGATGCGATCATGATTGGCTATGGTACAGCACAGGTACAAGCGTACAAAGCAAATGGCCAACCGCTGGGTGTATATACATTTACTGTAGTACCTGGCTGACAGAAATAGCAGGCATCCATAAGCGAACATAAAGAAGCAAGGAGGCAGATGAACGCTTCCTTGCTTTTTGGGTTTATTGGCTCAGTGGAATGGTAACCTGTAGTTCCGGTAAATATTCGACTTTGATATTTCCATTTGCGTCCATTTGGAACTGGCTGGGATCATCTTTCTGCAGCAGCTGTCGATAAGGCTTGATCGTAATGGATTTGGGCAGAGTGGTAAAAGGAGCAAAGCGGCTATCCGTAGTCAGTGTACTGCCGTCATGTTCGTAATAACCATTTCCTCCACTTAACCCAGACAGCTTGTGGCCCTGATCATCCACCACATCATAATGTATCATGATAGTATCCAAATCGATCTTCTGCCCGCCAGACAACTGGATTTTGGTCGTAATATTCGTAGTGACCGGTGTAAACTCCATTTTGGCTACAGTAAACTGAACATGCTTGTCCTGACGTTGTATATTTGGCGTAACGATCTTCATCGCCTGCGCATTTTTCTGAATCGGCAGATGAATAGTGAAAGGCTGCTTGGCTCCATCGATTTTCATTTGTACGGTTAATTGAAATTGATCCGGAAAAGCTGTCCCCTGCTGATTACGCCGATCTGAGAATTCCATAATGAGCGTATCGGGATCGTAGCCGGGTATCATCATCGGATCGACTGTGTTATCTCCATTGGCGCCAGCATACGTACTAATCGGTTCTCCATCAATCTGCAGCTGCACATCCTGAATCGATTGGATCAGGCTCTGCTGCGGTGTCTGTTCATTGCCCAGCTGGCGCTTCAATGCAATTGACAACCGTGTGCCATCATACATAAATTCGGGCGCCATCAGATGGATACCATCATGGCTGTCAGCCAGTGAGGTACGGGTGAGCAGTTCCTGTTCGTCTGCCGTTTTGAGTCCGGCATCTCCGGTCATGGCGAAAATATGACTGGCCCCCGGAATTTCTTTGAGCGCTTTGGCCATGGAGGGTGAGACATAGGCGCTGCTGGCCAACCCCAAAAACAGTACGGCAGCTACAGATACGGCAATCAGGCCGGTTCGGGCGAGCTTGATCTCTGGTCGTTCATTGTTACGATTGCTGGGTGATTGTTCACGAATGCGGTTCATAATCTGGTCGGTTAAATCTACATCGCTTTTATGCATGGTTCGAATACTCGCTTCCCATAATTTGAGTTGTTCCTCATTTGGTCGTTCCGTAGGATCGTGCATGCAGTATTCCTCCTTTATGCTTGGTAGAGCTGAGTTTTTTGCGTATCCGTTCGTACTTTTTGCGGAGTGTGGCATTGCGGATACCGGTAATGGCTTCCATCTCATCAAAGGTATACTGCTCGATGACTTTCAGGATCAAAATATGCTTTTCTTCCGGCTTCAACTGCTCCAGCAGCTGTTCGATCCGGTCGGAATGATCCATTTCGCCGGTTATTCGGCTGCTGTAGCTATAGATATAATCCTGTATGATAGAGCGCTGTCGTTTTCTTTTTTTCAGCACATTCATGCAGTGATTATAGGCAATCCGGTAGAGCCAGGCCGAATAGGATACACCCGGCCGGAAGCGGCGGATCTCGTAAAATCCCTTTACCAGAACTTCCTGTACGGCATCCTCAGCCTCTTCGTTATTACTCAGCAGATAATGGCAATAGACATAGATGCGTCTTTGAAATATATGTATAAGTTCACTGTAGGCTTCGGTGCTGCCCTGCTGCACCTGCTCTACAATCGATTGTACTCGGGCATGTTCGCTTCGATTTGAAGCATCAGGCATGTTCGCTCGCCTCCTTTATTCAATGGTATAACAATCGGGATGGTTTATTTGTGACATTCACTTCCACATTTATTTGAAAATATTCTCGAAAACCGAAAACCGAAAACCGAAAACCGAAAACCGAAAACCGAAAACCGAAAACCGAAAACCGAAAACCGAAAATCGAAAAACAGAAATAAAATAGAATACGAATAAAAATAAATCCAGCCAAAACACCATCATGCACGAGATAACAAATATTGTAAATGAAAAGACAGGAAAAAGCCGGAAGCAGGTTATTCACAATGCTATTGTGCTCTGCAAAAATAAATACAGAGTAACTTTGCAGAAATACTGGAACAATCGTTCCGAATGGGATATACTGTGTTCAAGAGAGGGGATGGTTATCATCGGACGAACCAAGGAATTTGACCATACCGCAGTACTTCACCAGGCGACTCTGCTATTTTGGGAAAAAGGATATGAAGGAACGAGCATGGCGGATCTGCTGGCAGCGATGAAGATTAGCCGATCCAGTATGTACGAGACATTTGTAGACAAGCATCATCTGTATCTGCAGGCGATCGAGCACTACAAAACAATCGGACAGGAGAAAAGGGATGTACTGATCCATGCGGAGTCGGCGCGGCAGGGACTAAGGGAGTATTTTGACAAGCATATCCAGTTCGCGTTTGACGAGAACTCTCCAAGAGGCTGTCTGATCACTAACGCAATCGCAGCGATCGATGCACCGGATGAGCAGATTGCCCACGTGATCCAGCACCGTTTTGATGAACTGGGTGAGATTTTCTACCGTTTGCTGCAAAAAGGCCAGCAGATCGGCGAGATTGCCCCGGATTGGGATATCCGTAATCTGTCCTATATGCTGCTCAACCTCAACCACAGCATCAATATCGCCGCCAAGGTAGGACCGGAGCGCAAGCGGGTAGAGGATATGATGGAAATGGTCCTGTCGATGATCTGATTTTTTGCAGGACCTGCTATTTTACAGATGGTTGAGAAATAAGAGATGGATTCCAAAACCTGTCCAGACAGCGGAGTACAGATCATTAGAACATAGCAGCAAGGTTTATTTTTTTAAATATTATGGAACGATTGTTCCAAAAAGAGGAGTGTATTCTTATGAGCACCAAAGTCCAGGCTTCACCTGCCTCATCGGCAGACCCTACAACTTCAACTTCTATTCCCGGCTGGCTCGTTCTGTTTCTGGCCGTTGCCTGCGGCATTATTGTCGCCAATCTTTATTATGCCCAGCCGCTGATCGGTCTGATCCGTCAGGATATTGGATTATCATCCGGTGCAGCAGGTCTGATCGTTACGCTGGCACAGATCGGCTATGCAGCCGGGTTATTATTTATCGTGCCACTAGGTGATATTCTGGAGAACCGGAAGCTGGTATTCGGCGGGCTGATCTTCACTGCAGCGGCGCTGGCGCTCACCGCCTGGGCGCAGAATTCGGTATTGTTCCTGATTGCTTCCATGCTGGTAGGTGTAGGTTCGGTAGCTGCGCAGATCTTGGTACCCTATGCGTCACATCTTGCTCCCGAAGCCTCTCGCGGCCGGGTGGTTGGTAATGTAATGAGCGGTCTGCTGCTCGGTATTATGCTGGCACGTCCGGTATCGAGTCTCGTCGCAGATTGGCTGGGCTGGCGGGCGATCTTCTGGCTGTCTGCTGTTCTTGTAGTAATTCTGTCGCTTGTTCTGGTCAAGGCACTTCCATCCAGACGTCCGGCATCGAATCACTCCTATGGACAGCTGATCGGTTCATTATGGGGACTGCTGGCCCATACGGCAATCTTGCGCCGCCGTGCCTTGTATCATGCTTTTGTATTCGGGACATTCAGTCTGTTCTGGACGACTGTGCCGCTGCTGCTGTCCAGTCCGGCTTTTCATTTCTCCCAGACCGAGATTGCCCTGTTCGCACTTGTCGGTGTAGCCGGAGCATTCGCTGCTCCAATCGCTGGTCGTCTGGCAGACAAAGGATGGATTCGTCCGGCAACCGGTATTGCGCTGGGGATTGTCATTCTGTCGATGATCCTGCCGTTGTTCGTACAGACACGTTCGGTAGGGACGGTTACGTTACTCGTGGTAGCTGCGATTGTACTGGATATGGGAGTATCTGCGAATATGGTGATTGGTCAGCGGGCGATTTTCTCCCTCGGTGCCGAAGTGCGCAGCCGGATGAATGGACTGTACATGGCGATCTTCTTTATCGGTGGTGCTGCAGGTTCGGCAGCAGGCAGCTGGGCCTATGACATGGGAGGCTGGCAGGCGGCGCTGATGATCGGGATTGCTATGCCGGCAGTGGCGCTGTTATATTATCTGACCGAATACAGACGAGCTAAAAGCTGAACAAGCTCTTATATACTTAATAGATGAACAGGTTGGATGCGCTTTGGGTAACACGGCTGCAGTATTAACAAACCAGATCATTTGCATGACAAAAAGGAAGGAGGCACGTTATTGTGCTCCTTCCTTTTCTGTACTTATCGTGTTATTCCTGTAAGGATACAGCGGTCCCCGTAGTTACAGCTGTTCTCCGCGACTCGCAATCACCTGTTTGTACCATGCGAAGGAATCTTTTTTGTACCGCTCCATCGAGCCGTTGCCTTCATTATCCCGATCTACATAGATCATGCCATAGCGTTTTTTCATCTCGCCGGTGGTAAATGACACGATATCGATAATGCCCCAAGGGGTATAACCAAGCAGATCCACACCATCATAAGTGACGGCTTTCTCCAGGGCTTCGATATGGGATTTGAGATATTCAATGCGGGCGTGGTCATGGATCGAGCCATCTTCCTCGACGGTATCGATTGCGCCGAATCCATTTTCCACAATAAATAATGGAATCTGGTAGCGGTCATAGAAGCGGTTGAGCGTATAACGCAGACCGGTCGGATCAATCGCCCAGCCCCAGTCACTGGACTGGATATACGGATTGGCTACGCTGTTCGGCAGCCCGCCGTTCACGATATCGCCGGTATTGTCGTTATTCACATCACTTTTGACGGTAGTCGACATGTAGTAGCTGAAGCCCAGATAATCGACGGTTCCGTTGCGCAGAATCTCATCATCACCTTCTTCGAACACGATGTTGTAGCCTTCGCGTTCAAATTCCTTGAGGGCATAGCTTGGATAGTAGCCGCGCACATGTACATCCGGGAAGAAGTAGCGCTGTCTCATTTCTTCTTCTGCCAGCATTACGTCTTCGGGATTGGAAGAGTACGGATAGATGGGTACATGGGAGACCATGGCGCCGATCTGGAAATCCGGATTGATCGCTTTGCCTTTGGCAACAGCCAGTGCACTGGCTACCAGTTCATGGTGACTGGCCTGGTACATCACTTCTTTGGAATTCTCGCCTTCTTGAACCATCACACCGGAGTTGGTCCACAGGAACAGTGGATTATTCACATCCATTTTGTTATTGATTTCGTTAAAAGTCATCCAGTATTTCACTTTGTTCTTGTACCGGTCAAAGCAGACTTCCGCAAAGCGTACAAAACAATCGATCACTTTGCGGCTACGGAATCCACCGTATTCGCGTGCCAGATAGAGCGGCATCTCAAAGTGGGATAGAGTGATGACCGGCTCGATGCCATGTTTGAGCAGCTCGTCGAATACATCATCGTAGAACTGCAGCCCTTCTTCATTTGGCGTCTCCTCGATGCCTTGCGGGAAAATGCGGCTCCAGCCGATCGAGGTACGCAGGCATTTCAATCCCATTTCGGCAAACAATGCGATATCTTCCTTGTAGCGATGGTAAAAGTCGATCGCTTCATGATTCGGGTAAAAGGTACCTTCTTCGACAGTATCGGTAATGCGGCGAGGTACACCGTGTGCACCGGCAGTCATTACGTCGACAACGCTTGGGCCTTTGCCACCTGCGTTCCATCCGCCCTCGAATTGATGGGCAGCGAGTGCGCCGCCCCATAGAAAGTCTGCTGGTAATTGTGTCATGATGATTTCCTCCTGATCCAAGTGGGTCTCTTTTTATTGAGCTGATTTTGCTGGGATAGCTTGAACGATTACGAGTGCTGAATAGTGTCTCGGTGTTGGGTACTGTGCTCCGCTTCGGAAAGAGATTCTGCCGCTTCCTCCGGTTAAGAACAGGGATCTTGAATGACCGCCGTAGCGGTCGATCCCTGTTCTTAAATGTCGGGCGCTGGCAGAATTCTCTTTCCTGCGCTCTGTGCGGAGAGTGAGCTTGATACATGGTAGTAACCTTTTTGTATGAAGGTCAATATATTAAGAATTAAAAGAATAGCTATCTGATTAGTGAAACTGATGTTTGAGCTGGTTTCGCAGCTTTTCAAATGCAGGACTAATGTTGCTTGGTGTGTACGGTTATAAAGTTGTGCGCATAGCGATACATCTTCATTTAACGGACAACGGTCAGGATGTCAGCGTCGGTGGTTGCATTTTCCAGGGTACCGACGACGATTTCCTTGTAATCGAAAGCATTGGTGACCAGGACGGGGGTAATCGTCGGAATGCCCTCGCGCTGGATCAGCTCTTTATCGAATTCGAGTAACAGGTCGCCTTTGCGGAAGGTATCGCCGTCCTGCACCTTGAGGGTAAAAGGTGCGCCTTTGAGCTTGACGGTATCCAGACCGATATGGACGAATAGCTCAACACCCGTGTTGGAGCGTAATCCGATCGCATGACGGGTTGGTGCAATCGTGGCTACCGTTCCATCAAATGGAGCATACAGCTTATTGTCGGAGGGTTCGATGGCAAGACCGGAACCCATAGCGCCGGAGCTAAATGCCTCGTCCGGTACGTCGGTGAGCGGGATGATTCTGCCGCGCAGGGGCGAAGCAATATTCTCTTCACCAGCGGGAATATCACTGTCGTTCTGCTGAGCAGGACCTGTCTGTCCCTGCTGCTCTACCAGATTGCTGTCGCCGGAAGCCTTGGCTTCATCAACGCCATAACCGAAGATCTGGATCAGAATAACCGGCAGTACAATTGCAATTGCCGCTCCAATCAGAATGCCCCAGACGGATGTAGGATAATCGGCATTGATACTGTTAACGATAGTCAGTGGTCCCGGCAGACCCGCATAGGCAAAATAATACGGGTTAAAGAAACTTGCCACTACGGCACCGACTGCACCGGAGATACAGCCGAAGATCATCGGCTTTTTGAAGCGTAGGGTAACGCCATAAATTGCCGGCTCGGTAATGCCGAATAGTCCGGTCACCCCGGCGGAGATACCAATCTTGCGGGTCTCCTGATTGCGGGACTTAAGGATAACACCGAGTACGGCACCGATCTGGGCGACAACTGCAATCGTCTGGTACGCCTGGAAGGAATCCCGACCATACTGTTCAAAGTTGGCAAGTACCATCGGCGTTACGCCCCAGTGTACGCCGAAGATGACGATTACCTGCCAGAATCCGCCGATAATCGCGCCGGCCAGAGCAGGCGCATTTTCAGCCAGGAAATTGTATCCGTTTGCAATGCCGTTGGCACCAAGTGTAGTAATCGGTCCAATCAGTACAATTGTCAGTGGAACCATAACCAGCATACATAACAAAGGAACAAATAATGGGCGAATAATCTCGTTCATCCGCTTGTTGAGGAAGCGTTCCAGATAAGACAGAATCCACACCAGGAACAGCGGAGGCAGTACGGAAGACGTATACGTCGTCTCGGTCAAAGCAATACCGAGGAAGTTGACGCTTCCTCCATCAGCGATCTGGGCAGCCATCTCGGCCCAGGTAGGACTGACCAGTGCAGCACAGCAGGCTACGGCTATATACGTATTGGTCTTAAAATGCTTGGCTGCTGTAATCGCAATAAAGATCGGCAGGAAGGTAAATGGTGCCCACGAGATAAAGCTGATCACCTGGTAAGTGCCCGTCTCGGCAAATCCGGCAAACAGTAGATTCGCAATAATCAGCAGTCCCTGCATAATCCCGGCTGCTGCGAGTATGTATACAAAAGGAGCAAATACAGCAGACATGGTCGCAATAATGCGGTTGAGAATTGTGCCTTTATGTTCAGTCTGTTCGTCGGCTGTATCCAGATTCACCAGTTTGGCAAATTCATCGTATACTTCGCCCACATGCTGACCGATCACGACCTGAAATTGTCCGGCATTCTCGACGACAGTAATTACGCCCGGCATGGAAGCTACAGCTTCTTTGGCCTGTGGACTGGATTGCTTCAGTACAAGACGAAGTCTGGTAGCGCAGCGTGTAGCGCCTGTTACATTGCTCTCGCCACCTACCGCTTCCAGAATATCTTTAGCCAGCTTCGGATAATCTCTCACTTTTCCCGACATGGATATCGCCTCCTCACACTTTATACCTTCATATTATAATTATAACGGTATAATTTATCAATACCCGAATAATGGTATAATGATTCAGTCAGCAAGAAAATTCGTCCCATTCCTTTTAAGGATGATGGGGGAATGAGCTTTGAGGCGCCCTGTGTTACAATCTGGATAATGCAGGAGATCAACCAGACAAAGAGGAATGCACATGCTAAAATATCAGCACATTGCCAATGAAATCGAAAAATACATTCAGGATCATGCGCTGCAGCAGGGCGACAAGCTGCCGGTGCTGGATGAACTGATGATCCAGTTCGGGGTCAGCAAGAGTACCATTATCAAGTCGCTGGAGCTGCTGGAGGAGAAGGGTGTTATTTTCCAGGTACGCGGCAGCGGAATCTTCGTGCGGAGACACCGGCGCAAAGGCTATATCAGCCTGCTGTCCAATCAGGGATTCACCCGGGATCTGGAGAGCTTCCCGATTACATCGAAAGTGCTGGAGCTGGATATCCGCAAGCCAAGCCGTGAGGTTGCCCAGAACCTGAATATCGATCAGGAACAGGATGTATACCATGTAAAGCGTATTCGTTACATTTATGAGCAGACGCTCTGTGTAGAGGAATCGTATTACAACAAGTCGATCGTAACGTATCTGAACAACGAGATTGCCACCGATTCGATCTTCGATTATATCCGTGATGCTCTGGGTCAGAAGATCGGCTTCTCGGACTCCTATTTGCATATCGACAAGCTGAATGAAGAAGAAGCACAGTATCTGGGGCTGCAAAAAGGTGATCCCAAAATGGATGTGGAGACTATTTTCCATCTGTCCAATGGACAGCCGTTCGACTTTTCCCGGCTGACGTATAACTATATTCAGGCCCAGTTCTTTATTCAGGCCAATGGGCAATAACAGTAGAAGAAGACGATTTGCTATCAAAAAGACTCCAATCCGCAGACAGGGATTGGAGTCTTTTTGTGATGACAGGAATAGACGCTTATGCAAATGGAGCGAAATGCAGCTTGCTGCGGAACAAGGGATGAAGCAGGATCGCTATACCCAAATGCACAAGCCCAACAGCAGAAGTAGTAACAAGAACAATCATGCCGAGAAAAGTATGGATGCTGTAGCCGGCGATAAAAAACAAAGCAGTGAAATTCAGTATGTAAAGCAATAGTATCGTCAAATAAATATTTTTCTTGGGAGTCAGATAATAAAGGAAGAGTTGGGCGATCAGTGAAAACCCTATAATCCAGAAAGAAGGCAGAAATACAGCGGCTGTAGATACATCATTAAATAGAAGAAAGTCATTATACTGCTCCGAAGCAGGCCAGAATTGAAATATCCCATATCCACTAAAAAAAGCAGACAGCAGGATAAATACATAATAGTAATAAATCATTCGCTGCCTCCCGGTTCTATTATTTTAAGATTTCATTTTTCTATATAAAAAGATAAAACAGAAATTCAGTAAATAGCAAATAACGCTTATCCAAAAATCCTACTTTCAAATAAATAGGTTACCTAAATAGATTGACAGCTAATTCAAAAGTGAGTATATTAATCAACAGACATACTCTGTACAGAGTACTCTAGGCAGAGTGAAGAGGTAAAAAGTACACTATTGTTCCATCAGAAACAAACCGGACAAGAAGAGTAGAAAGGGGAATGTTTTGTCTCTACAAATTTATATTCTGGGTTCGCTATGGCATGAAGAGCGACACCCTTATGACATCAAGAAACGGATTTTGGAAAACACAAGCAATACCGTCAGCATTACCGACGGCAATCTGTACTACAATTTCGATGCCCTCCACAAAAAGGGATATTTGGACAAGGTAGAAACGGTCCAGTCCGAAGGTCATCCGGATAAGAGCAATTATGCGATTACCGAGAACGGCCGTGAGGCACTCAAGGATATGATCTACAAAAGCTTCAAAAACCCCAAAGATATCCGCTCACTACTGGCACCGCTGTTTTTTGTCAAACTGGTCGATATCGAGCGTATCCAGTTCATGCTGACCGAAGCGATTGCGCAGAAGGAACAGGAGCTGGAGGATATGAAAGAGCGTACTGCTTCCTGGCGGCCTGTGAATATCGAGGCCGGTTACGAGGAATGTTATGAATTTCTGATACGTTATGGACGATCCGGTCGCACACACGAACTGGATAATCTCAAAGATTTACTGGGAGTCATTAGCCGGATGCAGGAAGACCGCGCCTGACCCACAGCATGATTGGCAAATATACAAGTCCGAGGTGGAAGTTGTGAGAAAGAAGATTACCCTATGGGTTCTTATTGTGCTGCTCATTGTGAGTGGTGGAGCGCTCGGTTACTACTATTGGTACCAGGGAGCGCATTTTGTAAAAACTGATGATGCCCGCATTGCGGCCGATCAGTACAAGGTAATGCCGCAGCTGACAGCCCGGTTGAACCATATTGATGTGGAAGAAGGCGACGTGCTGAAGCAAAACGAGCCGATCGCCGAACAGGATGTATCCGGACTCGATGCCAGTGTGATCAGCAAATCGATTGTACGCGCACCGATCAGCGGAACCGTAATCAAGCTGAATGCCAAAGAGCATGAGATTGCTTCCCCCAGCGCTGCTGTAGCGATCATGGTCGATATGAACAATCTGTATGTAACGACCAATATCGAAGAGACCGATATCAGCCGTATTAAGCTGGGAGCGGTTGTCGATATTACACTGGATGCTGCCGGCGACCAGATGATCCAGGGAAAAGTCCGCAAAGTGGGGCAAGCGTCCAACTCGGTCTTTTCCGTGATTCCGGCGACCAACACCAGTGGTAACTTTAACAAAGTCACCCAGCGTATTCCGGTGGAAATCGCACTGAATGTGCCGGAAGGTATGAAGCTGATCCCGGGCACCAATGTGGAAGTCAAGATTCATACTTCATAAAAGGGGGCGTCGATGTGTCTGCAGAAACTCTAAACGCCGCTCCTGCCGCAACAACCGATAGCCTGACATCCAAAGAACGCTGGTTTGCCTTCTGGTCGATTGTACTGGGTACCTTTGTTGCGGTACTCAATAACAGTCTGATCAACGTCGCTATTCCCCAGCTTACTACGGATCTGGGTTCAACTACGACACGCATTCAGTGGGTTATTACCGGCTATACGCTCGCTTCGGGGATTATCGTACCGATTACCGGATTTATGGAGCAGCGGATCGGCTACAAGAAATTTATGATACTGGCGTTGTCGGTATTTACAATAGGTACACTGATTTGTGCCTTCGCCTGGAATGATATGTCACTGATCGCCGCACGGATTCTCGCAGGTCTTGGCGGCGGACTCATTATGCCGCTCAGTATGACGATCGTCTACAAAATTATGCTGCGTGAACAGATCGGCTTTGCCGTGGGTCTGTGGGGCATAGCGGCAATGGCGGCGCCGGCCATTGGACCGACGCTCAGTGGTTATCTTATTGAGTGGTTTAACTGGCGTTTTCTGTTTATCGCCTGTGTGCCGATTGCCTTGTTCGCTATTCTGATGATCTTCCTGTTAATCAAGGAACCGCCGAAGAACCAGCCGATCAAGTTCGATCTGATAGGCTTCCTGCTATCGGCGACATGTGCAGGCACATTGCTGTATGCACTGTCCAACGGCGCTTCGTCCGGCTGGACGTCGTTCAAGATTGTCGGTCTGCTGTTTATCGCTTTCTGGTCGCTGGTTTTCCTGATTTTTGTGGAGCGCGGCAAGGATAACGCAGTTATCGATATTTCTTTATTCAAAAATTACAAGTTCACGATCAGTGTAGTGGCTTCCAGCTTTGTCATGATGGGCATGATGGGAGGAACCTTCCTGGCACCGCTCTTTTTGCAAAATATTCAATCGTATTCGGCGATCAGCACCGGTCTGATCCTGCTGCCGCAGGCGGTAGCGATGGCGCTAATGATGCCAATCGCAGGCAAGCTGGTGGACAAGATCGGTATCGTACCGCTCTGTCTGTTCGGTCTGACACTGACCAGCGTAATGACCTATCATCTGCACACACTGACTCCGCAGACCTCACGGTTCTGGTTCGAGACGGTCATGGTCGTGCGCGGAATGGGGATCGGTCTCTGCCTGATGCCGCTGTCGACGGTCGGTATGAACGCTATAGCGGAAGAAGTATCCGCCGCCAAAGTAAGCAGTGCCTCAGCAGCATCGAATCTTATTCGTACGCTGGCCGGTTCGATGGCGATCGCCATTTTTACCTTTATCATGCAGAATCGTACAGCCCTGCACAGCCAGCATATCGCTGAATCG
Source organism: Paenibacillus dauci (assembly GCF_000971985.1). Taxonomy (GTDB): domain Bacteria; phylum Bacillota; class Bacilli; order Paenibacillales; family Paenibacillaceae; genus Saccharibacillus; species Saccharibacillus dauci. Next base: position 143,040 of record NZ_LAQQ01000002.1, read on the forward strand.
GTTACGGCCGAAGGCGGGCAATATCTGCAATCGGTACTCGGCAGCTCCTGGCTGTCCAGCACAACAGGTCTGATCTCGCTGGATGCTGCTTCACGGGGAATTGCCGATACGTTCCTGCTGTCTTCGATTCCGCTGTTCTGCTGTCTGCCGCTGATGCTGCTATTTATCAGCCGGAAAAAGAAGAAAAAAGAAATCGTCATTACCGACGAAGTACCTGCTCAGGCCTGATCGGAGCGATATCTGTCGCGTTATAAAATAAAAATAAAATCGAAATCAGCCATCACAGAAAGAAAGGGAAGCGAGCAATGAGACAAAGAAAATGGGAAGTTACTGCAGCTGCTCTTGTACTGAGCACCACCCTGCTGGCAGGATGCTCTACGGGCAATAACCAAGCGGCGCAGGCTATGAATGTCACCGTCAAGGTAAGCCAGGCCCAAAAGGGGATGCTGGGTCAGGGAAGTATCTATACAGGTACGGTCAACCCTTCGGCGACTGTCAATATCATGCCCAAAATCGCTGGCAAAGTGGATAATGTCACCGTTGATGTCGGTGCTGAGGTTAAACCCGGTCAGGTTCTGTTTCGACTGGATGACGATGATCTGCGCAACAAGCTGAAGATTGCCGAGTCCGATGCCAAGGCGGCACAGGCAGGCGTCAAGACAGCTGAGAGCTCCCGTGAAACGGGCGTCGTCTCCGCATCGTCGGGTCTGGTCAGTTCCAAGAACGGCATTATTTCGTCCAAGAGCGCTATCACCCAGGCTCAAAACGGCATCAACCAGGCTCAGGCTGCAATCAACCAGGCCAATACAGCTGCCAAGCAGGCGCAGACAGCGATCTCTACTGCAGGCAATACCATCAAGCAGACTCAGGAAGCGCTGGCTACCGCCAAGTCTACACTGACACGCACCCAATCGCTAGCAGATAACGGACTGGCGACGCAGGCGCAGCTGGAGCAGGCACAAGCAGCCGTTGTTAGTGCCCAGACGGCGTATGATAATGCAGTCAATGCACGCGCCAACGCCCAGGAACAACTGGAAGCCGCGCGCAATGCCCAGGCGACTGCACAAAAGGGGCTGGCTACCGCACAGTCTGCATATGAGAATGCCAACAGCAGCTATGCCAATGCCAGCGAAGGCTATAACAATGCCCAGCGTCAGCTGGAAGTATCCCAGAGTACCGCTGGTGTCGAAGCGAGCCAGCAAAAGGTATCGCAAGCGCAGGTCAATATCGATATTGCTCGTGATGCACTTGATAACGCGGTCGTCAAATCGCCGATTAACGGCATTGTCGTCACCAAAAATGTAGAAGCAGGCGAAATGGTATCTTCGGCTGCTCCCTCACTGGTTATTGCCAATCTGGATACAGTGAATATCCTGATCTATGTACCTGCAGAAGAGATTAACGGTATTCAAGCCGGTGACCGTGTACAGGTCAATGTAGCGTCCTCCGGTATTGTAGCGAACGGCAAAGTGAAAAATATTAATCCAATGGATGCTGCAGGCAATGGCTATCCAGTTGAAGTAGCAGTTACCAACCCGGGTGGCCAGCTCAAAACAGGAATGCTGGCGGATGTCAGCTTTGTTGGAGATGACGCCAAAGAAGGGATTATTATTCCATCCAAAGCGATCCTCAAAGATGGCAACCAATCCTACGTCTATGTAGCCGTCAAAGGAAAAGCTGTACGCAAACCGGTAACAGTCTCCACCGTTACAGGCTCTCAGGCACTTGTAAGCAAAGGACTGGCAGCCGGAGATCGGGTGATTTCCAATAACCTGGCGCTGCTGGGTGACGATGTCACTATTCAGGTGGCCGCGAATAGTTAAAATTACCAATAATCGTTCAAGACATACTTGATCCAATTGTATCCAAACTCCAGACCCCAGGCGGGTTTGGAGTTTTTGCTATGGGTTATCTATTTCATTTTCATCTAATCGTTGGTAGGAAGATGTTGATTCGGATAACGACGGTAAAAAGCGTCTCGATTACTCCATACATAAAATTAATTATTTATTATGTAAATTATATGTTTTTTTCATGATATTTTGTTTTAAATATACATTATAAACATATTTTTCTAGATCATATACACATAGGAGGCTAGAATCTATTGTCCAATGCCCGGGGTATTCGAAAGTCGATGTTACTGCTATTGTCATTTCTTCTGGTAATCACTTTACCTTCCGGCTTTTTCAGCGGAGCATCTACTGCTTCAGCGGCAACTAATGGTAACTATGCATGGACTCAGCGTTTTCCAGCTACTGTACCTGCAGGTCGTACTGCTCCATTAATGGCGTACAATCCGGCTACAGGAAAAGTACTGATGTTTGGCGGATATGTGGGTGGAAGCACCAATCAGCTTAATGACACCTGGCAGTGGGATGGTACCAACTGGCAGCAGCTGAGCCCAACTAATGTTCCAAACCGTCGCAGCGGTGGCGGTATGGCGTATGACCCTATTTCCCAGCGGATTATTATGTTTGGAGGAGACAGCCCGAGCGGATATCTGGGAGATACCTGGGCATGGACCGGCAGTAACTGGCAGCAATTGAGTCCGGCTCATAACCCTACTCCACGTGGTACACCTTATATGGCGACAGATCAGACTCGTAATAACATCGTTTTGTTTGGTGGTATAACAGGCAGTGGCAGGTCTAATGAAACATGGACATGGAACGGAAGTGACTGGATTATTCAGTCTCCGGCTACTTTACCTTCTGCCCGTAACTTTGGACAGATGACGTATGATCCGGTCAGTGGTAATCTACTGATGTTTGGCGGTAATGCGACATCAGGATATCTCAATGATACCTGGACATGGAACGGTACGAATTGGGCCCAGCAGGCTCCGTCTACAAGTCCTCCTATACGAATGGCTTATGGACTTGCTTATGATGGAGCCAATGTCATTCTGTTTGGTGGAGAGATACCGGGTTCCGGTCAGATGACCGGAGATACCTGGTTTTGGACCGGCAGTACATGGACCCAGCGTAATCTAACCACAAGCGTCCGTGGACATATCGGCATGCTGTATGATCCAACGCATGACCAGATCCTTTCTTTTGGTGGATTTGGTTCATCAGGTGCGATTATTAACGAAACATGGACGCTGCAGGCAGCACCGCTCGTCGCTACAGGAGCGGCTACACTGCTCACTTCCAGATCCGTGCAACTGGCAGGTGAAGTGCAGTTAGAAGGCAAAACTCCTGTTGTGGAAAAAGGTATTGTAGTAACAAGAACAGCTAACAATACCGTAACCAGATATGCCAGTACACAGACGGGAATCGGCGCTTTTACGGTAAAACCAACCAATCTGTTGCCCTCTACCAGTTATACGTATCGGGCATATGCCGTAGATGCGTATGGAACGACTTATGCTGCTCAGACGCAGGCATTTACAACCAACGCGATTCCACCATTGACGCTGGATAGCAATGCTTACAATCTGAAGCTGGGTACTACCCATCAGACAACCGTACAGGCTGTTTATGAGGAGACAGGCGAGCTGTATACCGTAACCAGCGGTGTAACCTTTAGCTCAGCCAATCCGGGTATTGCCTCGGTTAATGCTACAGGTCTGGTTACCGGTAATACTCAGGGCAACACTGTGATTACAGCGGTGTATAACGGCTCCAGCGCCCAAGCAGCCGTCAATGTAACCTATACTCCGCCGGTTATTACGAACCTGTCTACCAATCAGACAGAGTACACATTAAAACAGGGAGATACCCAGCAGACTGTTATTCAGGCCGTTTATGATGACGGATCTGTTAAAACCGTAACCCAGGAAGTCTACTACAGCTCATCCAATCCGAATGTAGCATCTGTCAGAGCAGGTGGATTAATTACAGCTGTCGGCAAAGGTGCTGCCACGATTACAGCTCAGTATGGCGGAAAATCCTTGGGCATCAATGTAACGGTTACAGTTGATCCGGTTGTTACGAACCTGTTTACCAATCAGACAGAGTACACGTTAAAAAAAGGAACGACCCAGCAGACCGTCATTCAGGCTGTCTATGATGATGGCACTGTCAAAACGGTAACGCAGGATGTCTACTACAGCTCATCCAATCCGAATGTAGCATCTGTCAGAGCAGGTGGATTAATTACAGCTGCCGGCAAAGGTACTGCCACGATTACCGCGCAGTATGGTGGCAAGTCCTTGGGTATCAATGTAACGGTTACTGCCGATCCGGTCGTAACAAGCCTGTCTACCGATCGTACCGAGTATACGATCAGACAGAGAGATACCGAGCAGACCGTCATTCAGGCCGTTTACGATGATGGTACAGTTAAAACTATCACGGAAGGCCTGACGTATACATCGTCCAATCCGGGCGTAGCTACTGTAGATGCTAATGGCTTAATTCGAGCAGTCAATGCAGGTACAGCAGCTATTGTAGCGGATTATCAGGGCAAGACAGTCACTATTAATGTTACCGTGACTTCCCGCCGTGACGATGATAACAATAACAGTTCAGGCGGTGGAGGTGGAGGTGGCTCCAATACAACACCAGGCGATACAGGTGGTACTACACCAACTACACCATCCAGTCCAACGACAGAAACGCCACTGGCTGATCCGGTAACCAAAGAGACGATTGCTACTGTGATCCGTGAACAGCAAAACGGAATACCGGTTGTCCGTATCCGTGTAAACAGCAATCAGGCGATTCAGTCTCTGGATAATTCGGATCGTAACCGTCTGGTCATTCCGGCACCAACAGATGTGAGTAACGTGCGTACGGAGCTGGATGGCACTCTCGCCAAATGGCTGGATGATCGCAATGGTACTGTCGAAATACAATCAGAACGGGGACAGTATATTTTGCCAGCCAAGCAGATGAATGTAACCGCACTGACTTCCCAAAATAATACAGCAGCCAATTTGCAGAATCTGCAGTATACCATTACCATTTCGCCAGCAGGAACAGCGCAATCTCAGGGCCTGCAAAGTGCAGCTTCCACGCGTAATGTGAAATTGATCGATGCCACGACCACCAATTTTGGGGTGACCGCGAGTATGGACGGTGCCCAGGTAACGGTACCGAACTTTGAACAATACGCACAGCGTCTGATTCCGCTACCGGAAGGATTCGATCCATCCCGGATTACTACTGGAATTATCTATAACGAAGACCAGTCTTCCTTTATGCATGTACCGACCCGTGTAACGCAAATCGGGGATCGGTATTATGCACAGATTAACAGTCTGGTCAGCAATGGAACCTATGCTTTGATTGAGAATGAAAAAAGCTTTGCCGATGTAGCCAATCACTGGGGACGTACAGCTATTGAAGATATGGCTTCCCGGATGGTGGTTGAAGGGGTTAGCCAGGCATCTTTTGAACCGAACCGCAATATTACCCGTGCGGAATTCGCAGCTGTAGCGGTTCGTGCATTCGGACTGGTGGATCGTCAGGGTGCAGGACGCTCGTTCAGTGATGTAGCCGGCGGAAGCTGGTACCAGGATTATGTCGGTACAGCCGCCGATTATGGTCTGCTCACCGGTTATGCAGATGGTACATTCAAGCCGGATCGTAATATCAGCCGTGAGGAAGCCATTGCGATTCTCGTACGTGCTATACAACTGGCGAATATTGATACCAGCACAGGCAGCAGCGCATCGCTCCAGGCTTACCGTGATGCCAATCAGGTATCCGGCTGGGCATCCAGTGCAGTTGGTTTTGCTGCACAACAGGGTATTGTACAAGGAAATGCAGGTCTGCTGAATACGGACTCTCCGGTAAATCGTGCAGAGACAGCCGCACTGATGGAGCGTATTCTGACCTTTGCCAAACTGATCTAAACGTTTAACAGAACATCTCCCGATCGTCTGTGCCAAAGAGCAGACGATCGGGAGATTTTTTTTGAGCCAAATAGACAGGAGGATAGAAAAGAACCAGTGTGTCGTCCTCTATGCACTGCTGGATAGAAGCAAACAGCCAATACCCGATTTCCATAATGGAGTCCGGGTATTGGCTGTTTGGTGAGGCGATGTATTGAGACGATAGATGAAAACGAGACAAGAACAAAGGATCAGCTATGCAAAAATGGCTCGTTCCGATCTGCCTGATGCAGTGCCTCCACAAGCTGGGCAGCCCGTTTGTAGTGTCCTCGGTTCGCGATCAGATCACGTGCCAGTAGGGCCGCAGCGGACTTGATATGCAGACGGCGGAGATTGTCGCGTATGGCTTCGATATCTCTGGCATGGGCCAGCCCGATCACCCGGCGCATCATCTCACTACCAGCATAACCGACCGCATCCTGGAAAATGCGCAGCAGTTCATCATCCAGATAGCCTGCTGCACCAGCCAATGGCTCCTGATTATCCTGCTGCCAAAGGGTAGTGAATTCGGCAGCAAATACGTCCCATACCGTGGTGATATGAGTCAGCAGTGTCTCCCGGCCATCTTCGCTGCGGGCGAGTGCAGACAGCAGAGTATTGGCGATGAACAGTCCGATATCATATCCCATCGGTCCATAAAAGGCGAACTCCGGATCGATTACCCGGGTCTCTTCCTCACTGGCAAAGATACTGCCGGTATGCAGATCACCATGCAGCAGTGCTTCGGCGGATATCATAAAGTGGCGCTTGAGCTTGGCACCTTCACGCAGCAGCTGCTCATCCTGCCAAATCTGCTCAGCTAGCGGGCGCAACCCTTCTTCTACCACATTGCTCTCATGATCGATTAGCGGGTAGGTGAAGACAAAGTTCTCGGTAATTTTGCACAGCTCTGGATTGTGAAATTGCAGTGCCAGCTCCCGCCGAGTCTCTGCACCCAGCGCATAATCCGAAGTACCGTATAAGGTACGTGCCATGTACTGACCAATATGGGTCGACAGCAGCGGATAGACGGCGCCTTCGGCCAGACCCGTGCGTGCAATGGTTAGATGCGACAGATCTTCCATCACTGTAATCGCATAGTCATTATCCGTATAATACACTTCCGGTACATATTCCGGGGCATAGCGGGCAAAGATTCGCAGCGCTTCGCTCTCCATCCGGGCGCGTTCCAGCGTGAGTGGCCAGCCTTCGCCGATAATGCGTACATAGGGGAGCGCCTGCTTGATAATAACACCTTTGCCTGCCGCCGGTTCAGTCACATGAAAGACCAGATTCAGATTACCGTCACCAATTTCGCGGCAGACTAGCTCAGCATCTGCTGCGAACAGCTGCAGCCGCCGGGCGAGCTGGATCGCAGTCTCTTCGGTTAATGGTTCGTAGATGGAATCAGCAGTTGTGGTCATGGATCATTTGCCTCCTTGGCAGATCAGAATAGAATCACTGTGATACGACTGTACGTATTTCACGGGGAGTAGGAATGTCTCCTGTATCTATACTTTTTGCCGCTTGCGGTGGATAAAGGTAACAGCCAGCGCGAGTACCAACACAGCGCCTTTGATAATATCTGTCGTGTAGTATTCCACATGCAGCATAGTCATCCCGTTGACCAATACGCCCATCAGCACAGCTCCAAAAAAGGTACCGATAATGTTGGGACGTCCAGCACCGAACACCGAATAGCCGACAAAAACGGCAGCGAGCGCATCCATCTGCATCGATGAACCGGCATCAATCTGACCGGAACCGACACGGGCAGCGAAGAGAATTCCGCCAATCGCAGCGAAGATGCCGGAAGCGACATAGGCGAGTGTACGAATACGATTGACCCGCAGTCCGGACAGACGTGCTGCTTCTTCATTACTGCCGGTCATGATCATCTGGCGACCACCACGCGTATATTTGAAAAATAAATGCATGGCAACGATGGCGACCAGCATCAGGATAACCGGAAACGGAATACCGAGCAGCCGGCCCTGTCCGATCCAGAGAAAGGAGTCCAGCATGACGCCGGGCGCCTTGGTTCCATCCTGGAACTGCATATTGTTGTAGATGGAATAGCCTTTGGTATACGTGCGATGAATTCCGCTGACAATGTACATGACAGCCAGTGTCGCCAGCAGATCGGGAATACGGATCTTGACGATCAGCAGCGAGTTGAGCAGTCCGACGAGTGCGCCGATAATCAGCGGTACAATCAGGACCAGAATCAGCGGCATCTGATGCCAGACCATCATCGCAGCGACGACGACGGTTGTAAGCGAGACCGTTGAGCCTGCCGACAGGTCAAAGCCATCTACAGTCAGCGAGATGGTAATACCAATCGCCACGAAGGTAACAATAGAGATCGAACGCAAAATATCGGTAATATTGTTATAGGTGAAAAAGTGCTGATTATACAAAGAGAAGAAGACAAGCACCAGACCGATAAAGATCAGGGCACCGTAGCGATATGAGAATTGGGCAATCTGATATTTCATACAAGTTCCTCCCGGCCTGCGCTGGCATGATATAACAGATCCTGCTGTGAAGCTTCACCATAAGCGAAAGAGCGGGTGATCCGGCCATCGCACATCACGAGGATACGGTCCGCCAGACCAAGCGCTTCATCAAATTCGCAGGTTAGATATAATATTCCTTTGCCCTGCTGGGCAAGATTGCCGATTACGTTGAAAATATCGCGTTTGGCTCCGATATCGACGCCTTTGGTCGGTTCATCTAGAATGAAGATATCGGCATTGGTCTCCATCCATTTACCGATGGCGACCTTCTGCTGATTACCGCCGCTCAGGTATCCGGTCAGCTGCTGTCCGGATGATGTCTTGATTCCGAGCGAGGAGATTAGCCCTTCGCCCAGTTTGCGCTCCGCTCTGCCGGAAATGATGCCGAGTGAAGTGATCGACTGCAGCAGCGGCAGACTCAGATTATGCAGAACGGATTCCTTGACCAGAATGCCTTCCTTGCGCCGCTCCTCCGGAACGAGTACCATTCCGGACTGGATCGCCTGATGCGGATTGCGTGCCCGAACCGGACGTCCATTCAGCTCGACAGTGCCGCGCTCCGGCTGCTCGGCTCCGAACAGCAGCTTGGACAGTTCGGTCTTGCCGGCGCCGACGAGTCCGACCACCGCGACAATCTCACCGCGGCATACGTCCAGACTGACATCCTGCACATGACGACCAGCAGCCAGATGGCTGACAGTCAGCAGCGGTTCACCGATTTCAGTGAATACTTTGGGATATTCTTCTTCAAAAGCACGTCCCAGCATAGTATGTACAACTTCTCCGGGATTGGTCTCTGCTACAGGTACGGTACTGACCCGGCGTCCATCGCGCATGACCGTAATACGGTCGCATACCCGGAAAATCTCGGGCAGCCGGTGGGAAATAAAGATAACTCCGATCCCCTGAGCTTTGAGTCCCTGCATAATGCCAAACAGCCGCTCCGCTTCTTCGATACTGAGTGGAGCTGTCGGTTCATCGAGAATAACAAAGCGTGCTTTCTCCGCCATGACGCGAGCGATCAGCACCAGCTGTTTTTCTGCCAGTGACAGTTCACTGACCTGACGCCGCGCAGAGATGGCAAAGCCGAGTCTGCTCAATATTTCTTCCGCATCCCGGTACAGGGATTTCCAGTTCAGAATCGGACTGCCTTTGGAGCTGGTCAGCCGGTGCAGCAGAATATTCTCGGCCACCGACAGCTGGGGAATCAGCGAAGTGTCGACTTCCTGATACACACACTGGATACCGGCTTCTTTGGCGGCTGCCGGGGAGTTCAGCTGCACGGGTTGACCGTCGATCGTAATACGGCCACGGTCGGCGGTGTAGGCGCCGGATAATATTTTCATCAGTGTACTTTTGCCGGCACCATTGGCGCCCAGCAGCGCATGGATCTCGCCGCTGTGTAGACTGAAATCTACATTTTCGAGTGCCGGAACACCGGCGAATGATTTGTAGATTTCCTTCATATGCAGATGATTATCGGTAGAAGCTGTGGAGGTCGTCATGCAGATGCTCCTTTCTGTGGCGTCTGCCGGAAGGGCAGGCAGTCCTGTGATCCAAATGGACAAGATGGTAAAACAGTATCCACCAGCATGCAGAGGCACACTGGTGGATACTGGGTTTCCGTCTGTTACATGCATGTTCAAGACGAAGTGATTAGCAGGGCAGATCGCTGGTTATTTGCCGGCAGCTATTGCTTTCTCCAGTGCTTTGAGTTCGTCGGTATTACCCTGGTCGCTGTCTCCCCAGCCTTTGACATACTCGCCGAGGTCAGCCGTAGTTACTTTTTTGTCTTTGGGCAGATCATCGCGCTGTACATAGACCGGCTCCAGCTCGACGCGTTGATCGGATGTGTTGCCACCAAACTTCTGATACAGATATCGTACCTGTACGCGGCCGATGGTCGTCGGATCAACGGCTGCAGAGGCTACCCATGGACTGGATGGGTCCTGAATCATGCTGAGGTCTTCATCACTGAGGTCGATACCGTATACTTTGATATCATTGCGACCTGCCTGTTTGATTGCGTTGGAGGCGCCTTTGGCAAATTCATCCCATGAAGCCCATACCGCAGTAATATCGCCTTTGTTGGGATACTGTTTGAGGATGGCTTCCATCTGGGTCTGTGCATCGAGCTGTGCATTATCCGCTGTACCAAAAGCAGCAATTTCCTTGATATCCGGATACTTGCCCTGGAACGTCTTGTAGGAAATCTGACGGGATTCCATCGGCGGGAAGCCGGCTACCCAGATTTTGACGATGTTACCTTTACCGCCAGCGTCCTTGGCGAGTTGATCCAGTGTCAGTTCGGCCATCTTCTGGTCGTTCTGTGCAAGACTGGTGACGCCCGGAATACCATCCAGTGCCGAGTCAAAAGCAATGACCGGGATGTTGGCCTGGACAGCCTTTTGCACGCCTGCTGTCAGTGCTCCTGCATCACCATGGTCAATCAGGATACCGTCAAATTGTCCCTGATTCACGGCTGCATCGAGCGAGGAAGCCATTTTGCTGAGATCATTATCCGCAGAGATAACGGTCACGTTGCCACCATATTTGGCGACCTGACTTTTGACCCCGTCTATGTACTGGGCAGAGAATGTACCATTGTTCAGACGCATAATCAGAGCGATATTTTTACCGGCGAGTGGCTGATCCGAGGCTGCATCAGCATTTCCGGATGCGTTGTTACCTGTCGAATTATTTCCGCATGCGCCCAGTATCACCGCGAATACAAGCAGAATGGAGAGCAAACTTATGGACTTCAGACGTCTTCTCATTTTCTTTTCCCCCTGTACGTGAATGCTTTAATGCTTTAAACGGCTTGATAATATTAAAATTTAATATAGAAGTTAAAACCAAGTATGTCAATTGGTTTTATTAAAATAAATAATTTGGAATTGAAATGTGCAAGAAATGGGATGGATATATGTATATTAATGGAATAAATGTATGATTGAGTTGTGTAGATTCTGCCTGTTTATATATTAAATAAGGAGATGATACATATGAAGAAAATAACGATCGTCAAAGCTGTAGTCATGGGTCCTAGGCCACAGATTTATCAGTACGACAAAGGATGGTTTTTCAAGAAGTCTCTTTCCCGGACAATGGAGGAGAATCTGAGCGAGGAGATTCGCAGACATCAGCTGGATTATGTCATGGAGATTGACCAGGACTTTCTTTTCCTGGATGAGCTGTTGGAGCAGGGAAGTGACTTTATTCTGATCTCGCCGTATGTGAGTACATTTATTAATTTCAACGATATACCAAAAGACAAATTTTATATTATGACACCGGAAGAGTTCGATCAGGGACAGACTTCACATATTATGGAGATTCTGCAGCAGCGCCTGCCCGTATAACGGGTAGGTTTTTTTGTTCATTCGCATTATTGCTGCCTGGAGAATAGAGTGCTTACTATTGTAAAGATCATCTAATGTGTCAATCATCCGAAAAGTATATATACAGCAAAAAGGATGCAGCTGCCTTTCCTGTGAAGAAAGAAGCTGCATCCTGATCTTATATTTAATCGATATAGTTAAGCGTTAAGCTTGGGCAAATGTCTGCTTCAATTGTTCAGCCATAAGCTGCCAGGCTTCTTCGGCATGGGCTGGTGTACCGTTATGAGTAAAGCCGTGAGCTTCACCGGGGTAATCGCGATAAGTGACCGGTACGCCGGACTCACGTAGCATCTCTGCATACCGGGCTGCCTCTGCGGCAAGAGAATCGCGGCCCGCCGTAATAATGAGTGCAGGCGGCAGTCCGGTCAGTTGCGAAGAGGAAGCGAGTACAGGCGAAGCCAGTGGGTTACGAGCATCAGTAGCATTGTCAAAATACATTGCATTGAACATGCGAGCCATATCTACCGGAATTGCTTCCTCAAAAGAAGGCTTGTCTGCCGGATCGGTATCCAGATCAAGTGGTGGATAGTCGAGAATCTGATAGGCGATCGGCAGCTCGCTGCCTTTTTGCAGATTAAGCAGACATACGGCAGCTGACAGATTGCCTCCGGCGCTGTGTCCACCAATTGCGAGTCTGGAGCCGTCTCCGTCCCATTCAGAGGCGCATGCTGCATGATCCACTGTGCGACTTCATAGCACTGATAGACCGCAGCAGGGAAAGGATATTCCGGTGCCAGTACATATTCCACATTGAACACCATACAGCCGGACAGATCGGCAACGTAGGCGCACCACGGATCATCCATCTCCGGCGTGCCGAGTACAAAGCCGCCTCCATGCAGATTGATAAATACCGGCGCAGGTTTTGCTGCATGCAGTGGAACATAGACATGCGTGCGTGCTTCTCCATAGGAGGTTGGAATCCGGATTTCATGGCGCTGTGCTGCCGGTGTACCCGGTGGGGTCAGTGTGCCTCCATCAACCTGTGTAAACTGCTGCTGACGGATCTTGCGAATTATCTCCAATTGTTGTTCTTTCATCGGTATCACTCCATTTCGGGTCAAATGTCATTCGTAACTGTTACATAGGGAACATTGGGATTGTCCTGTATTGTAAATAGTCAAACATTCGAACCTGAAGGCATCCTCCATCTATTCAAATTCATTCTATTCGTCGCTTCATGTTCGTATCGTTTGTTGGTTGCAGGTCAATCATAGATTGACCTGTACTTTATAATTGTAAGCGGATTTACATATCAATTCAAATAGGGGTAATACCGGTTGTTCATTTGCACAATGAATTTCGTCCTTCTATCAATATCTTTAAGCGCTTACTCTCACTATAATGAAAGCGTGTTCAAATAGTTGGCAGGGGGATGCACGGTATGGATGGATTAGTGATTAGCTGGATCGGTGCGCTGGCAGGACTGGCGCTGGCGATTGTTTTGATTTTACGTAAATTAAATCCAGTCTACGCATTGTTTCTCGGTGCGATCGTAGGTGCGCTGCTGGGCGGAGCGAATCTGGTACAGACTGTAGATGTTCTTGTAAGCGGTACCCAAAGTGTAATGGGAACGGTGCTGCGGGTACTGGCAGCCGGTGTGCTGGCTGGAGTCATGATGGAATCGGGAGCTGCCGAGACGATTGCACAGTCGATTGTCCGCAAATTCGGAGGCAGCAAAGCAATACTGGCATTGGCGCTGGCGACGATGATTATTACAGCAGTTGGCGTATTTATCCCGGTCGCTGTGTTGATCGTGGCACCTATCGCCCTGTCGGTCGGTAACAAGATGGGTGTGTCCAAGCTGGCGCTGCTGGTTGCTTTATCCGGCGGTGGCAAGGCAGGCAATATCATTTCTCCCAATCCGAATACAATCGCAGCGGCGCGGGGATTCAATCTGGAACTGAGCCATGTGATGCTGGCGGGATTCGTTCCTGCGGTATGCGGACTGATAGTAGCCGTATTACTCGCTTCCATGCTCAAAAATAAAGGCGTGATGGTAACCGATCAGGAAGCGGATAACGGCGATACGGATACTTCGCATTATCCACCACTTGGCAAAGCCATTGTCGCTCCGCTGGTTGCCGTTATTCTGCTGATGATCAATCCGATCGGCTCCATTACGGGAATCGGCTTCCTCTCGACCTTTAAGGTAGATGCGATGTATATTCTGCCGATTGCCGGTATTATCGGAATGCTGGCGATGGGGCAGGCGAAGAATATCGTGAAATACACGACAGCAGGACTGAATAAAATGACAGCGACGGTGCTGATTCTGATCGGTGCCGGTGGTATTGCCGGTCTGATCTCGGCATCCGATCTGTCGGTACAGGTAGTAGCACTGATCGAAGCATCCGGAATCTCGGGTACGTTCCTTGCTCCGATCTCCGGTATTCTGATGGCAGCGGCGACCGCTTCTACATCGACCGGTGTTATTCTGGCGACGGGTTCCTTTGGCGAGGCGATTCTGAATATGGGTACGGCTCCACTGGCTGCTGCCGTTATGGTACATACCGGAGCGACTGTGATTGATTCCCTGCCGCAGGGAAATTATTTCCATGTGACAGCAGACAGCATGAAGATGAGCATCAAACAGCGGATGGGTGTTGTTCCGTACGAAGTCATGGTTGGCGGTACGATGACTATTGTGGCAACGATTATGTATGGATTCCTGCTGTAATCTACTATTTTCGAACGGGGTGGAGAGATGAGAGAGAAGACATTTGTACTGGCACCGGATTCATTCAAAGAAAGCATGACAGCCAAGGAAGTCTGCGTGGCGATGGAAAAAGGGCTGCGCCGGGTCTATCCGGCGGCACAGTATATTCATGTACCGATGGCAGACGGCGGTGAGGGCACTGTACAATCGCTGGTGGATGCTTCCGGCGGACAGATGCGCCAGCTGGAAGTGACGGGTCCGCTTGGTCAGCCGGTATTGGCGCAGTACGGTATTCTTGGCGATGGAACGACAGCAGCGATCGAAATGGCTTCAGCAAGTGGCATTCAGCTGGTGAGCAGGGAACAGCGCAATCCACTGCTGACTACCACCTATGGTACCGGCGAGTTGATCCGTGCCTGTCTCGATCAGGGGATTCGCAAGCTGATTATCGGAATTGGTGGCAGTGCTACCAATGATGGAGGAGCCGGCATGGCGCAGGCGCTTGGTGCGCGGCTGCTCGATGAACAGGGGCAGGAGCTGCCACGTGGTGGTGGTGCGTTGAGTCTTCTGGCGCGAATAGATACTGAACAGCTGGATGCCCGGCTGCAGCAGGTAGAGATGATCGTCGCTTGCGATGTAACCAATCCGCTGTGCGGCAAGCAGGGAGCCTCTGCCGTATTTGGACCGCAAAAAGGCGCTACACCGGACATGGTGCAGGAGCTGGACACTGCACTGGAGCATTATGCAGATATCATCTCGTCACAGCTGGACAGGGAAGTACGCCATATTCCCGGTGCAGGTGCAGCCGGCGGACTGGGTGCAGGTCTGCTGACTTTTACACGGACTACACTGCGCCGGGGGATCGAGATCGTGATTGAATATACAGGACTCCGGGAGAAGCTGAGCGAAGCGGATATTGTATTTACCGGAGAAGGCGGAATGGATTTTCAGACCAAATTCGGCAAAACCCCGCATGGCGTCGCCGCTGCTGCCAAAGCAGCAGGCAAACCGGTTATCGCCGTGACCGGCTATATGGGCGAAGGAATCGAGACATTGTACGATGAAGGGATTAATGCGATTTTTGGTATTGTACCAAAAGCGGCAGTCCTGGAAGAGCTGCTGGAACAGGGACCGTACAATGTAGAGCGTACGATGGAGAATATAGCACGATTGCTTCATTTGCAGGATTAGTCGCCTGCCCATAGAGATGATCATCCTGTAGAGATTCCAGGGCAACGCTGCATTCAGTATCGAACTAACTACAAAAAGACCTATATTTTCTCCAGCGTTCCACACGCAAGGCAGGAGAGAATATAGGTCTTATTTGCCGATCTGGAAGCAGATGATATACAACGTCTGCTAATTGCCGATCTGTATGCCTTTGATACGTGTTCCACGTACTGAATCAGAAGTGTATGGACAGTAGTCCATGAGTCAGCTCGATCAGTTCCAGCAGATGGCGCGGGTCTTTGCCGGTAAGCGTATGGATTCGCTTTAGCCGATACTGCAGGGTATTACGATGAATATTCAGATCAAGAGCCGTATCATGAATACTGCCGTTATGGAAAATAAAACTCCGCAGTGTATCCAGCAGATCAGCGGTATCTTCCAGCCTGGCAGCGGCATTGGACAGCGGCGACAGTGGAGCCTGGCTGAACCTTACCAGAAACTGAACATCATCATAACAGGCTGTTCGCGAAGGCGGACGCAAAGCGAGCAGGATCTGCATCGTATCACGAGCCTGTAGATAGCTGTTGGCAATACTGCTGTCCAGTCGTCCGGCTGCGATAAAAGCCTCCGGCTGATCCTGCAAAAAGCGCTGCATAATCGGCAGCAGTTCCTCCTGGTTCTGTATCATAACGACAAAGGAGCCTTGTTGTTCATGTATCCGAAAAGAAGGAAACAGCAGCAGCAATCTGCCGGTGTGCTCATTCAGCTGCAGTCCATGGATATACAGCACAGCCGTCTGCAGCAGCAGATCCAGCTGGTACACCGAAGCTTCCCGGCGCAGCTTTTGCGGATAGGAAGAGCCGCGATATTCCAGCAGCGTATCCAGAAAAGCCTTTTTGCGGCTGGCTTCATGAGCGAGGCTCTCGAGTCTGCTACGCTGCTCGATCAGCAGTGATACGGTCGTCCGCACCAGATTGCAGAATGGCCGCACTTCATCGGGCTCTCCGGTAATGCCAATCACACCGATATACTGCCCATCGATCACGATAGGCTCGTTGGTCCCTTTTTGCTCCAAGCGACCGTCTTGCCAGACCTCTATACGCTGACCGGTAGCAAGTGCTTCGACCGCACCGGGATGAATCGTACCGATCCGATGAGTGCTGCCGCTGCCGATAATAACGCCCTGTTCATTCATAATATTGATGTTGTACGGAATATCGAGCATCATTTTGTCGACGATATCCTGTGCTTGTTTCTCTGAGAGTCTGTACATGTACTTCCTCCTGTGCCTGCACATTCCATCTGTATTAACGGCTGCTAAAAGCGACCTTCAGTCCGATCAGTGCAAAGAGGGCACCCTGCATCATATTGATTTTGCGGGAAATGCGAGGCTTCTTGATCAGCCATTTGCGCACGCGGTCTGCACATACGCTCACTATCGTAAACAGGATCAGTGCCTGAATCATAAAAACAAAACCCAATACCAGCATCTGCAGCGGCACATAGCCTGCCTGCTGATTAACAAAAGGCGGCAGCAGCGCGAGGAAAAATAACGATACTTTGGGATTTAGAGCACTCATGACAATGCCGCGGCGGTATAAGGTGCCAAATTGGAGAGCAGGCAGCTGTCCACTATCTACCAGCAGTTCTTCATCCCGTGCACGGAACGATTTCCAGGCGAGATACAGCAGATAGGCGGCACCTGCATATTTGACGATATTAAAAGCCAGTGCCGATTGGTAAATGAGTGCCGATATGCCGAGTGTAGCTGCAGTAATATGTACGAGCAGTCCGGTACAAAGACCGAGGGTAGTAGCAATCCCAGCCTTTCTCCCATGAGCGATACTCTGGGCCAGTACAAACATGTTGTCCGGTCCCGGCAGCAGTGTCAGCAGTACCGCTGTGCCGAGAAAGGATAAAACCGATAACAGATCCATTCGCTTCATCTCCCTGCATTCCATAGTCATACGTTATGGAATCATAATATGTCTGTATTCTAGCAAAGAAATACAGACAACCGGAAGCAAGAAATGCACACATCTCCAACCTTTTGCGATAATAAGCTGGAGAAGAATGAATTAACTGCGATTTGATGCGACTGAATCGGCAAAACGGATAACATAACAAAAAGCAGTCTGATCAGACTGCTTTCGTTAATGCAGCAAAGCTGCTATATATGAAATGGCTCTGGCAGGAGCGTATTTTCATTTTGTGGAACAGGGCAGGAGCGTATTTTCATTTTGTGGAACAGGACAGGAGCGTGTTCTTATTTTTGTGGAACAGTCAGCTGGTAGCCGGCAGGCAGCAGGTTGTTGGCAGCAACCAGTTCGTCTACAGTCACACCGTATTGAGCAGCGATTTCAGTCAGGCTGGCACCTTGTGGAACGACTACGAGAATATCCTGTTTGGTAGCATCTGTAGACGGTGCAGCATTATTTTCCGGTTGAGTTGTAGTAACTTCTTCCGGAGTACCGAACAGTGCGTTAAATTGTTCTGCCTGAGCAGCCAGGAAAGCAGCATTATTAGCGCGATCTTCTGCGCGGTCTTTATTTTTCTCATGAGCGGATTGAGTACTGGATGCAGCAAATGCATGGCTGCCTCCGATTGGTGCGACAACAGCTACAGCTCCCAGGCTGGCGGCTAAAGCAGTGGACAACATTACTTTTTGAATAGTGGTTTTCATGATAACAATCTCCTCTTATTTAAATTATTTTTTGTAGTTAGTTACGTTTAATAACCTTATATACTTATAATATTACTAAATTAAGATAATTACAAGTCTATTTAAAAACTTTTTTTGATTTATTTCAGAATATTTTCAAAAATAACTTTGTACAGCAGAAATAGCCCTTATCGAGGATAAGGGCATGTATTTCATGCTTGGATAGTCTATTCACATAAAATCATATACATAACGGATCACATGAAAGAATACGGGAGCCGTATAAGTCAGACTATCGACCCGGCTGAGGTAGCTTTCTTTGAGCGCTTCGGCACGGTCACTGTCGCCAATCAACAAATCACGCTTCAATACGGAGATGGTCAGACTACCAAAGAACCCTGCCAGACTAACCAGCATACCGATGATCAGGGCAAATTGTGAACCAAATGGTGTCAGATACGGATGGGCCAGATAAGAGACAGCTGTCGTTACCACAAAGGCACAGATGAATCCTTCCCATGTAATATGCGGATTGGCTGTCGGCACGATTTTCCTTTTCCCTATGTACATGGAGGCGAGGTAGTGAATCACGTCGTTCAGCTGGGTGAGCAGCACGAGGAACAGTACCAGCCCCCCGCCATACGCCGGCGTCGCGAATGGAAAGTAGGCCAGATGGCTAAGTCCGAACACCATCAGCATGAGTCCCCACTGGGTTGAGCTAACACTGCGCAGGAACCCACCGGTCCCTTTGTTAATCAGCCTTGGCAGCGGCAGCAGCAGGAATACATAGATGGGGATAAAGACGATAAACATCCCGTACCAGCCAATGTAGATCCAGTAAAATTGCAGTGGGATCGCCAGGTAGGCCCATAGAAACAGCCGCCGATCAGCCTTGCGCGTGCGAATCATGGAAAAGTATTCCTTGAGTGCAAAAAAGGTCAGTGCCATCAGCGATAGCAGCGAGACGATCGGATTAAACAGTGTTGCCAGACAAAAGATAAAGAACATGCCCCACCAGGTTTTGATCCGGGTGCCGATCACTTTGTAATCCCGGTCCGGCTGAAGCTTGATCACGATCAGATAGACGATTTGCAAAATAAATAAAGCCGCAAAAACCAGAATTAACGTAAATAACGAACCGCTCACAACCGATCACCAACCTGTCTTGAATTCGACTCCCAACACAGGAATCATATGTTATTATGAAGGAATAATTCCAACTTGATAAGGGGACATTTTGACCATGACCGACGAGCAGTCTGTCTTTATCCTGCTGACCAATACCGGGACGCTGTTTACCCGTGTCATTCAGACCTATACCAAGGCACCCTATAATCACGCTTCAATCTCGTTTGATCGCGGACTGTCCGAGCTGTACAGCTTTGGCCGCAAGCAGCCCAATAATCCACTGAATGGCGGATTTGTGAGAGAAGATATTCAGACCGGCACATACAGCAAATATCCGAATACTACCTGTGTGATCTATGAGCTGCGGGTCTCCAGCCGGGAAGTGGAGAAAATGAAGCGGGTGCTGCAGATTTTTGTCCGCAGTCAGCAGAAATTTCTGTATAATCTGCTCGGTGTAATCGGCGTCGCGATCAAGGAACCGGTTGAATTCAGCAACTCCTATTTCTGTTCCCAATTTGTTGCAGAGATTCTGCAGCGGTCAGGCATTCGGTTGTGGAACAAACTGCCGGCGCTGGTCACACCGGACGATATGCGGCAAAGTGAACGGCTGCAGCTGGTATATGAGGGCAAATTGAGTGAGTACCGTCCGGAAGTAGAAAGTAGGTAAGCTGCATTGTTAGTGGAAATCAAAGAATAAAATATGCACATAATCAGTAAAGGCTGGCTCCTCGAGATAGAGAGTCAGCCTTTTTATGTAGCCTTTTTAAATATCCAATAATTTCAAAATAATAAGTGTGAAACCGTTTGAACATGCTGTCAAAGGTTAATACTAGCCTAGCAGGAACATTACACCATTAAAGAGGAGAGACAACAACATGTACAAAAAACTTCAACTGGTATTTCTCGCTTCACTGGTAATATCTGCGACAGCAGTAACCCCTACCTTTGCTACCACAGGTGGAACGACAGGGACGACCGGAGCTGCTGGAACAACCGGAACTACAGGAACTAGTACAGATGCTGGCGGAACAACGGGTACAACTGGAACAACAGGAACAGACAGTACCGGAACCATGGGTACGGATACAGGAACAACAGGTGGAACGACCGATACGACCGGAACCACGGGAACTGGAACCACCGATGCCACCGGAACGACTGGTACGGGAACGACTGACCCTGCAGGTACAACCGGAGGTACTACCGACACTACAGGTACGATGGGTACAACCGATACGACGGGAACAACAGGCACGAACGGAACAGGTACTACGGATATGAACGGTACTACCGGAACGACCGGAACCACGGGAACCGGAACAACAGATACTACTACGGGTACGACTACCATGGATATGGAAGATGACGATGACAATGATTGGGGCTGGATCGGATTATTCGGACTGCTGGGTCTGCTCGGACTATTGCGTCGTAAAGATCGTCGTGACGTAAATGGACGCGTTAATCGTTAATTGAATATACAGTCTTGAATCGAAAATGTAATAATGGCATCCATCCCCTTATCACCTGCTGTGAGCAGAATGGATCGCTATTCCCAAAATGCCAACCGCTGATCTTATGCGGTTGGCATTTTTGGTTCTGACAACGATGGTGCCAATTTGAAGATGGATTGTCATTAAAATTGGAATAAAGGTGAATTTGGAATAAGCTGCCAATAAGGGTATACTGGAATTAATTCTCAAGATAATGGGGTGAACAGGTGCTAATCCGTATGATTCGAAGTAAGTAGACGCCGGGCTGGATCAAAACGCGTACCAGCTATACAGGGAGCAGTCTGTCTTCAGACAATCCACCGGCATCCACGAATCGGATACACACCGTAGGTCCATTATAATAGAGAAGGAATGAGATCAGATGATGAAGGAATTTGAATATAGAGCATTTTATGACCGGGTAGGACCGGATAACGGCTGGGATTTCAGCCGGATGAAGTATGAGTCGGAAGGAATCGCCTGGGATTTGTACCAAGAGGTTACCGAGCAGTGTACGCCCCATGCTCTGCTGCTGGATATCGGAACCGGCGGTGGAGAGGCACTGTTGGAGCTGGCAGATGAAGCTCTGCTGCTGGTCGGCATTGAGCAGTCTGCCGGAATGATGCAGCGAGCGGCTGCCAACCTGGCTGCATCGGACAAACGTAATGTACGAATCTTGCAGATGGATGCCAGAGAGATGCAATTTCCGGATGGGTTTTTCAATATCATATCCTGCCGTCATGCTCCATTCTCTACCAGCGAGACGGCGCGGGTACTGGCACCGGGTGGAATCTTTCTTACCCAGCAGGTCAGTGAAGGGGACAAATGGAATCTGGTAGAAGCTTTTGGCAGAGAACAGGAGCGGCAGCCGGATGGTACACTTTTAAACCGGTACCAAGAAGAGCTTCATGCCGAGG
The DNA here is from genome assembly GCF_000971985.1 of Paenibacillus dauci. Lineage (GTDB taxonomy): Bacteria > Bacillota > Bacilli > Paenibacillales > Paenibacillaceae > Saccharibacillus > Saccharibacillus dauci. Next base: position 164,813 of record NZ_LAQQ01000002.1, read on the forward strand.
GTTTTCAGCATATTCACTGTGAAGAATACGATGCCGTAGAATATTATAGAACGGTAGAAGATCTGATTTTCCTGCTCAAGCATGCACCGATTATTCGTGATTTTGGCGAACAGGCGGAGGATTTTGCGATTCTGGAGCGATTTGTACAGGAACATCGGACCAAGCGGGGGATTAGAACCAATTCCAAACGCTTTAAAATCGTCGCACATCGATAAATACAGCAAAAAGGATACCGGCATAGCGTCGGTATCCTTTTTTGATATGATTTTACGCATCCACGGAAGCATCCGGTATGTTGGACAGGCCTATCAGATGTGAATCAGACAACCTGCGCTTCCGGTACGAGAACCTTGATATGACCGGGCAGAATATGCATATCGATAGGCAGCGCCGGACCTTCTTCGCCGTCCACATTGGTACGAACCGGCTGGTTAGAGGTGACTTTAATATGATGCGCTGTAAAATAAATAACATCCTGGTGATCTTTGAGATGACCGAACAGCAGGGAGGCGCCGACTGCCAGCGTGTTGAACAGGTTCAGATCTTTGAAAATGAACCCATGCAGCAGGCCGTCATCGACTTCAGCCTCCGGAGCAATCTTCTCAAATCCGCCGACCGAGTTGGTCAGTGTAGCGATGAACAGTGGAGATTCACCTTCCCAGACTTCACCGTCGTATTCAATATGCAGTGGTGCTGCCGAATTGCTCACCAGCTCGCGCAGTCCTTCGCGGAAATAGGCAAATGCGCCAAGCTTGGATTTATCCTCGGAAGAGACCGAAGAGAGGGATTCGGCCAGGGAGCCTGCAGCGACTACATTCGCAAATAGCTGTTCGTTGAGCCGTCCCATATCGACATCTTTGACCTGCAAAGAGGTCAGTGTGCGAATCGCCTCATCCGGATCAAGCGGAATCTGCAGTGCGCGGGCAAAGTCATTGACCGTTCCCAGCGGTACAACACCGAGCAGCGGACGGTGCTTCTGATCGAGCAATCCATTGATCGTCTCATGCAGAGTACCGTCGCCCCCGATCGATACCACCAGATCGAAAAAGTCTTCACAGGCGGAAATACAGAAATTGGTCGCGTCCAGTTCCTTGGCAGTTTCGTTAATTACAACGTCATATCCGACTTCATCGCGCAGCAGCTGTTCGACTTTTTGCAAGTATTCCAGCGCCAGCTCTTTGCCGGAGGAAGGGTTGATAATGATCATGGCTCGCTTCACGGACATGTTCCTTTCTCATCAATCAGTAGTATGGTTACGCTGCAGGGCAGCGGAGTACATGGAGCAGAAGGGTGAATCATCTACTATTTACCCCAAATAACCGGGATTGCTGTAATTTTCCATGCAGGAAGTGGAAGAATATTCCCTGAGTATCACAAAAATTCAGATAACAGAGAATTAGAAAGCGAAAAAATAGGTGAGAATCAGTAGTGCATCCAGAGGATGGCTCTGTCAGATGCCGTAGATAACCATCTTGCAGAGTAGAAGCAGCAAGTACGCAACAAAAAAAGAGCCTCTTTGCAAAAGAGGCTCCTTACCGTTCACGTATTTCATCTATTTGGAGATTTATATTTATTTATGCGCTGTATGGGCTGAAGGTAGAGCATTTTCTGTCTCTGGCTGCTTCATTTGGAGCGTCAGAACACAGCAGAACAGAGTAAGCAGAGCAGACAGTCCAAATACAACGAACAGTGAAGAATGATTTACAATAAAGCCCGATGCGGTTGTACCCAGCAGCATGCCTGCCATCAGGATCGGCATAATGACTCCGCTGGTTCGGCCAATATATTCTTTACGTACTTCTTTGATCATGATTGCACTGAAAATAACTTCAAAGAAAGCAGCAGATAATCCGGATAAAACACGCGTTCCAGCTGTCAGCAGAGGCCAGACCGACCATACTTCAACAACGGTCAGAACAGACCATATCAGCATCAGAATCGTCATGACATTACGTCGATTGCGTCCTACCCATACCGTAATGGATGCAGCGAGCAGTCCGCCTATCAGCATACCTACTCCTTCGGAAGCAGCAAACCACTGTATACTTTCTTTGGGCAGACCCAGCCGGTTCATGGCTACAAAAGCATCCAGTGGCTGGGTCAAACCCATAGAGATGCCGCTAATTAGAAATAGCGAAGCAATCACACGCAGATTGGGGCGTCTCCATACATAATGTAGTCCGTCTTTCAGGTCTGCCCAGGCTGAAGTTTTCTCTAGACGTGCTTCCCTTATTTTCTTTGGCAAAAACACCTGAATGACTGCAGCAGTTATAAAAATGATCATTAGGATTATAAGCGATGAATACAGACCAAACTGGGAATACACAAAAGTCCCCAGAATCGGACCGAAAATTGTAAATACAGCCATCATACTTTGTGTAATACCTATCGCTGTGCCTATTTGCTCTTCAGGAACATGCTGCCGGAACAGTACAGAAGAGGAAGGCTGGGAGAATTGGCTGACGATGGCGGAAATGACAGTGGCGACAAATACAGCCTGCCAGATACCGGCGTGAACCAGTATAATCACGAGCAGGATGGAAAGGGCGCTCAATGTATCCCCTATAATAACCGTCTTGCGTGGTTCCCAGCGATCAGCAAACGTACCGCCAATCAGCGAGAAGATAAAAATAGGTAGATATTCGAACATGGTTAGCAAGGAAACGGCAACAGGGCTATTGCCGCTCTGCTCCATGATATAGAATAATAACGCCATGTTACGGATCCAGATCCCCATTTGCTGAAGTAAATCTGCTCCGGCTACAATAACAAATACTTTGTTTTTTAATAAAGAAGTCATAGTGTCCCCTTGGATTCCGAGAATGAATGTAGTCGATTCTCCTTGATAGTATGTTTCTCTATTTTAAAATAAGGTATACCGTAACCGGATAGTCAAGCGGAGAAAATAGACAACGACCTAAAACAAATGCGAAAACCCATCATGGAGTTGGCTGAGGCATACAACAAAGAAGCCTCTTGTTAAGCAAGAGACTTCTTGTATGTTCAATAGATTCATACAGGCAGACCGTCATACGGCGATTCGTAGCGGTTACAAATATATCGAAAAGGTTGTGGATTCGCCTACTGTACTTTTCGCCTCGATCCGTCCGCCATGCTGCTCTACAATCGACTTGGCAATCGCCAGACCCAGTCCGTGTCCGCCCTGAGAGCGTGCGCGCGAAGCATCCGTCCGGTAAAAGCGGTCGAAAATCCGGTCCAGATGCTGGGGAGCGATGCCTTCGCCGGTATTGCTGACCGAGAGTACAGTCTGTTGATTATGCCGATGCAGAGCCAGGGTAATGCTGCCGCGGGGATTGCAATACTTGATCGCATTATCCAGCAGAATCATAATAACCTGCTGCATCTGCTGGCTACTGCCCTCGATCATCAGTCCGGGTGTAATATCATACTCCAGCGATAACTCCTTTTCGAAAATGACAGCCTCCATCGTCAGGATCAGGTTCTCCGCCGTCTCGCTCAGATCAAACGTACTGTGCATCATCGTGGGACGTGCATCCTCCATTTCGGTCAGGTAGAGCAGATCGCCGGTCAGACGGGACATACGCTCGGTCTCGCCTTTGATATAATGCAGCCACTTGGACTGGCTGCGAATCGTCTCGTCGGGATTCGCGAGCAGTACATCGGCATTGGTGTTAATCACGGCGAGTGGTGTCTTCAGCTCATGGGAAGCATCGGCGATAAACTGCTTTTGCTTGTCAAAAGCGTCCTGTACCGGCCGGATCGAGCGGTTGGCAAAGTATCGACTGGTGAAAAAGAGCAAGATCAGCATTACTACGCCAACTGCGGTAAACGTATAGATCAGATTGGTCAGAATGCCTTGCTGTGCCGTTACATCCATAAACGTATACAGATGCCCGCTGTTCAGCGGCTGCCGGACAAAGGCCCAGTCGCTTCCATCCAGCGAAAACTGACCTTGATCGGTATTTATGGCGATAGCTTCCTGCAAGGCACTGGAAGAGACACTGCCGTCAATCTCGACCTGTGATTTGCTGTTTACCTGCTTGCCGCTGCTGTCCGTCTCGATCATAAAGGCAACCGCCCGTTCCGGCGGTGTATTCTGATTCGGACTACCAGCCAGGCTGCCACTGCTGCCTGTCGTCGCCTGTCCACTACGCGGGGGCTGCTGACCGCCAGCATCAAAAGGTCTTAAATACGAGTCCGAGATTCGCATGAGATCCATACGGACATCATTTTGGACATCCCGGTAGGTAATAATATAAATAGAGGCAAAAGCGACCAGCATCAGAATCGAGATCGTCGCCAGATTCAGAATCAAAAAGCGATTGCGCAGCTGCTTGAACATCAGATGGTTCCCTCCAGCACATAGCCTACATTGCGAATCGTAGTAATGCGTACCGTAGCGTTCAGGAAGTTCAGCTTTTTCCGCAGAAAGGAAATGTAGACTTCTACATTATTATGCTCCACATCCGAATCGAATCCCCACAGTTTCTCGATAATCTGCTCTTTGGACGTAACGCCCTGCTTGCGGATCATGAGCAGCTCCAGAAGCTCGCTTTCCTTGAGATTGAGCTTCATTTCCTTGCCACCGACGGTCAGCTTGAGCGTGGAGGTGTTCAGCTCCAGATCGCCGTATTTGAGTCCGTCTTCCGGTACCACTTCCCCTTTACGCCGCAGAGCTGCCCGGATGCGCGCCATCAGTTCCTCGGACGAAAAAGGTTTGGCGATATAATCGTCTGCGCCATAGTCGAGCCCGGTTACTTTGTCCGAGATCTCTCCCTTTGCGGTGAGTAGAATGACCGGCGTCGCATCCCCCTGGCTGCGTAGTGTCTTCAATACCGTTATGCCATCCATCTCCGGCATCATAATATCCAACAGCAGCAGATCGTAGATCCCGCTTTGCGCATAGTCAAGCCCGGTGCGCCCGTCATGCACCGCATCTACGGAGTAGTTGTGTTTTTTGAGAATCTGCGTCAGCGCTTCGGCCAGATGAAGTTCGTCCTCTACAATTAGTATTCGCATGATTGTTGTCATCCTTTATATTAAATTAGCGTTCGATGTACTGTATGATCAGGAATGAATGTCGCTCTTTTGTAGTCATATCGTGTTCATCTTTGTATTGTAAAGTAGATACCTTTAACTAACCTTAACTGATTATAGATTGAATATATTATTTAAGAAGAATAAGAAACGTACTTGAACTATATACTATGTTTACAATCGGTATTTAAGCTGTGAAATATAATCAGTTCGCTTACCCTACATATCTATATAGTGATCAAAGAAGTATGCTGAGAAGTTGTCACTATTAAATTGTGCTACCCTAGTAACCCTTTTGCTTCGACATTATTCATGTCACGGCAAAAGGGTTACTTTTGTCGAATCTTATTCATTATTTTCAATACCGCTGTCTAAATAGAATCTCCATTCTCAACCGGAGGCCGTGGCAGAATCCCATTTTGCAGCGGTCTGCCAGCGGAGGCCTATCCCTATTACTAAATCCTCCCATTACATCAGACAAACAACCAGCAAATCAACCCACCTGAGCAGGCGACCAAATTGAAGTACAAGCCCAATTTGAGAAAAATGTAAAAATGTTAACGCCATGTAAAACATTTAAGATTCACTAAAGGTTGACCTTCTAATATACAAATATAAGCAAGAGACGTCACACCAACCAACGACAAAACGTCCCACACTATACAGCTTACCCGCATGGCAGCACACGCCATACGTACCTTAAGAAAAAGGAATGATCCCCATGGCTATTGAGGTTTTTAACCGCTACGAGAGCAAGTATCTGATGAACACTGCCAAGTTCAATGCATTCTACAGTGATCTACTGGAATACATGGAGCTGGATGCCTACAACAAGCAGCATGACTTTTACTCGATCAGCAACATCTACTACGACACGCCGCATGATTCGCTGATCCGGGCAAGTCTGGCGAAGCCCAAATACAAAGAAAAACTGCGCCTTCGGGCATATGGCGTACCAGAGGCCAATGCCAAAGTCTACATGGAGATCAAGAAGAAATTTACCGGTCTCGTCAACAAACGCCGCACTGCCCTCAAGCTGGATGAAGCCTACGAATTCGTACGCACCGGTCAGGCGCCGGAATATCAGGAGTACATGAACAAGCAGGTACTGAATGAAATCACCTACTTTCTCCGCCTGTATGATCTTGCTCCAAAGCTGTATCTGTCCTACGACCGTAAAGCATTATTCAGCAAGGAAAGCCGCGATCTGCGAATCACCTTTGATACCAATATCCGCTGCCGCCGCTACGATCTGAAGCTGGAGCAAGGCGATTACGGCGAACAGCTGCTAGAGCCGGATCAGTGGCTGATGGAGGTCAAGGCGGAGAACACTGTACCGCTATGGCTGTCCAGGCTGCTGTCCAAGCATGGACTGTATCGGACGAGCTTTTCCAAATACGGCAATGAGTACAAGAAAATGTTGAAAAATCAGGCTGTTCCTACGATTCAGCCGCAGTTGCCGGCGATTGAGATTCCTGCTGCAGCCATTATCCAGATTCCGAACGAGAAGGAGACTATCCGCTATGCTTGAGATGTTATTTAACAGTACAGTAAGCGCGAGTACAACCGAACTTACCCTGAGCGGCGCGCTGTTGACCATACTGGTATCCATTATTCTGGGTGGTATTATCAGCCTGACTTATATGAAAACGAACCAGAACGGCTTTTCCCAGAGTTTCACCCTGACGATGGTACTGCTGCCAGTGATTGTGTCTATCATTATTCTGCTGATCGGCAGCAATATCGCCCGCGCATTCAGTCTTGCCGGCGCGTTCTCGATTATTCGATTCCGCAGTGCACCCGGCGATCCGAAAGACATCGCCTACGTTCTGTTCACCATGGCAGCCGGTCTGGCTGTCGGTACCGGATACTTTGGTTATGCCGTCCTGTTCACCCTGATTCTCTGTCTGCTGATGTTCCTGCTGAACCGCTTTAACTTTGGTACACGCAAAACGATGCAGCGCACCCTGAAAGTCACCATCCCCGAAAATCTGGGCTACGAAGAAGCCTTTAACGAAGTATTCCACAAGTTCAACGTACAGCATGAACTGAAAAAAATCAGAACAACCGAGCTGGGCAGCCTGTATGAATTGATCTACCTCGTTACCATGAAGCAGGAAACCAACCAAAAAGAATTTTTGGACGAAATCCGATGCCGAAACGGCAATCTGGATCTGTCATTGACGATGAGCCCCACTCCAGCTAACGAGTATTAAGTATGCGAGAAAGAAAATGTAGGACTGAATGCCGAAACGGCAATCTGGATCTGTCACTGACAATGAGTCCAACTCCAGCTAACGAGTATTAATTCACCAATACAGTCAATTATGGAAGGGAAATATCCATTATGAGAAAAGTAAACCAAAAACAAACCCACCCCACGTCCAGTCTATTTAGCAAACCAGCCTCCAAAAACCTTGTTAAAAAAGCAACAACGACTCTAAGCGCGCTGCTGCTGTCGGCTTCCCTGCTGGCAGCATGCAGTACATCCGCCGGCACGGTGGCGACCAGTACCTCTGCAGCAGCTACTACAACGATCTCGACGTCGGCCGTGACGACACCGGTCAAATTGACCAGCGCCGATCTGGTGACGTACAAAGATGCTGACCGCAGCGTGGATTGGAGCACAGATAGCTCGACCCAGATCAAGCTGAGCGGCAGCAGTGCATCCATTACCGGTTCGGGAGCCAAAGCTTCCGGCAGTACGGTAACGATCTCGGCAGCAGGCACATACGTCATCAGCGGCAAGCTGACTGATGGACAGATCGTAGTGAATAGCACGGGGGATGGCGACGTCCATATCGTCCTGAACGGTGTAAATATTACGAACAACGATAGCGCGCCGATCCATATCCAGGAAGCGGACAACGTGATTATGACCCTGGAGAAAGGTACGGAGAATACGATCACCGATGGAGCCAATTATGTATTCGCGGACAGCACGACCGATGAACCGAGCGCTGCCCTGTTCAGCAAAGCAGACCTGACGATCAACGGTACCGGCACACTGAATGTGAACGCCAACTACAAGGATGGCATTACCAGCAAGGACGATCTGAAGATTATCTCCGGTACATTTAATATACAAGCCAAGGATGATGGAATTGTCGGCAAGGATATGGTTGCGATCGAACAGGGTACCTTTACAGTAATTGCGGGTGGAGATGGTATCAAAGCTACCAATGATGAAGATACCGAAAAAGGATTCGTGGCGATTACCGAGGGTACCTTTACGATCAAGGCTGAAAATGACGGGATTCAGGCAGAGACCAAGCTAGTCACCGACGGCGGAAGCTACAATATTACGACCGGTGGCGGCAGTGCCAATGCAGAAGCACATACCGAGTCCATGCCTCCAGGCGGTTTTGGTGGCGGTGGCGGTACGCCTCCACAGATGAATGGTCAGCAGGGAAGTGCTCCAACCAGTACTAACAGCACAACGTCCGCTGTATCTACCAGCAAAACATCTGCATCTACAGTAGCTACATCCTCCAGCACAACAGGTAATGCGACTGCAGCGACACCTGTAAAAGCAGCAACTGCTGCTTCAACTACAGCAGCGAAGGCAACAGATACGACTACAGAAGCAACATCCGAGAGCGCCAAAGCATTAAAATCCGGCGGAGATCTCGTAATCAATGGGGGTACATTTAATATCAATGCCAAAGACGACAGTGTACACAGTGGTGCCAGTGTAACCATCACCGGCGGTACACTGAATCTGGCGACCGGCGACGATGGCATTCACGGCGAGACCCATCTGAATATCACTGGCGGCAAAATTAATATTACCCAGAGCTACGAGGGGCTGGAAGCTGCTGTAATCAACGTAGCGGGCGGCGATACCCATGTGATAGCCAGCGATGATGGTGTCAATGCTTCCGAAGGCGAGACGACAACTACAGCAGCAACCCAAGCAGCAGATACTACGACCACTACAGAGACAGCACCGCCAGCGGATAAACCAACTGGCTTTGGTGGTGGAGGTCCGGAGTCCGCAGGCAATGCACTGCTGAATATTAGCGACGGTACATTGTATGTCGAAGCAGGCGGTGATGGTCTGGATGCCAATGGTTCGATCACCATGTCCGGCGGTACCGTGATTGTGAATGGTCCAACCGATAATGGAAATGGTACACTCGATTATGATGGTACATTTGAAATGACCGGCGGTTATCTGGTTGCATCTGGCAGCTCCGGTATGGCGCAGACTCCATCGGATGCATCCACCCAGTATTCGGTAGCCATGAGCTATTCGGCAGTTCAAAAAGCCGGTACACTGGTGCATCTACAGGACAGCAATGGCAATAACATTCTGACCTTCACACCTGACAAAGATTACCAGTACGTTGTTGTCAGCTCTCCGGATCTGGCTAAAGGCAGCAGCTATACCCTGTACACTGGCGGTACGTCTACCGGTACAGCAGCTGACGGATTATACAGTGACGGTACGTACAGCGGAGGCACCAAAGTCGTAGACTTTGATATCTCCAGCAGTGTCACCTGGCTGTCCGAATCCGGCGTATCCACCAGTAACCCGAACGCTGGCGGTTTTGGCGGAGGAGGTGGCAGACCACAGCGCGATGCTGCCCAGGACACAACAACTACAACAACCAATTAAGCAAAAAGCACGGATGGGGTACGACAAACCCTCCGTGCTTTTATTCGGATATTTATCTGTTCGACAGATCATTGCACCTTTGCCAGTTCTTTTTGATCTACAGGAAATCGTTCTTTGGTTTGTGCAGGGTCGGTATGGCTTAGTTCGGTGTCATTACCTTCGGTATCGATCAAGCCATAACGTAGATCGGATACGGATGCGCTATATTGATAGTAGGCGACGGTAGTAGTAATGGATGGTCTTTTGCCTATTTCTTTCGTGATTTGCGATGGAACAAATGGTAATCCTTTGCTGCCAGCAGATGATTCGCCGCTATAGTTGGCTGACCATATTTCTGTGGCTTTATTATTTTTCACTTCATAATAGCTGATGCGATCAGGCATGGCTTCGAAAAATACATTGGCTTGTCCTATCGGGAAATAGTGGGTTACCGTCTGCATCCCTACTGTAGGCAGTTCTGTTGGCAATTCGGTTCTGGGTAGATCATATATCACTTTCGCTCTTTGTTTGGACAGGATCTGAAGGGCCGAATCAGCAGAAGTCTCCGCAGGATCAACCGGTGACGAGCTGGCTTCACCAATATATACGATCCGATTCACTGCATCCCAGGTTACCTTCTCACCGATAGATTCGCCAACAAAGCGGAGCGGAACCATAACGATACCGTCTTTTAAAGTGACAGGCTGTGCCAACTCGATCCGGGCTCCATTTTGCATAGCATAATTCTGATGAAGTTGAAGTGTGATCTTTTGACCTGGAGCCGTGATGCTTACTGTTTTACTGGTATTATTCCACGATATATACGTATGGTTGCTTCCCAGTTTGCTTACAACATTGATCGGCACCATCGTAACGCCATTCAGAATATATGGAGCTACGTCCGATGGAATCGTGCCGTGTTCTCCCTGGATCTGGATAGTTGTCTCGGCGGCGTAGGTTGGATGATCCCATGGAGATGTTATCAGGGTGCCAGCTATCATGGCTCCCAGAACTACGGTCGAAATATATTTGTTCTGCATGATTTGGATGCTCCTTGGTCTGGATTAGTTATTCAAAAGATAAGTATTTTCAAAAGGTATCGTTGGGAATGCTTTTGGTTGTTGCGACAGTAGTGCTACGATGTTTCTCATAAGATTTTTCCAGCTTGTTATTGGGATGAACCGGCTTAATCAATCGATACAATTTGCCAATCGCCTTGTTGATCTTTTTCAAAATAAAACGTATAACTTGACTCATTCACTTCTTGATCTCCGGGAAGCTGCATCTCACCGGCAGCAGGGACGAGAATACGTCCTCTTTCTTCATATGCAGTATCAAGATGGGTAAACTTCATGGTGTTATTTAGCAAATAATCATGTGCGGTTCCCAGGTCCTGCCCGATCGCCTCATGAAATTGGTCAACATCTTTGGCTACGATCGCATCAATTGCTGCTTTCAACTTGGCCTTCATGGCCTTGTCGATCAGAGGATCTTTAATTTGACTCCAATCCATCTCATCTGTACTTGGAGCTGTTGCTGCCGTTTGTTCTGCAGCAGTAGCATCTTGTTTAGAAGAGGCTGGAGTATTAGCAGGAGCAGGCGTAGGCGTAGCTGGTACTGCGGTTTCTTGATTACAAGCAGATAATAAGCTGGCAGTCAGTGTGAAAGCCGCAAGGGTAAGTGTTATTTTGTGTATGATGAACACATCCTTTCTAAGCATATTGACGTATATTCTAGTAAAAAGTATGCATTTTATCTAATTATTAACATCGCATATCTGCTGCTCCCCAAAAAAAGCGAAGTCATCCATTATACAGATGACTTCGCTTTTAACATTTCTGGTGGATAGAACGATACGATACATAGGAAGCGCATCGTTGTTATACCGCTCGGTTTTGATGGTGTAATCAAACAGTTGGGATGGGGGTTATCCGGTGTTTAGTTTTTCCCTACCAGCGTCATCAGGGAACGTGCCGGAATGGTAATGTCTTTTTTCACCGAGACAGTGGACTGCTTTTTCAGATCGGCATGGTCGGAGGTGAGATACGGCTTGAACTGCTTCACGTCCTTGCCGCCTGGCAGGTTGGTGACATCCAGATGGATCGTTTTGGCTTCATCGCTGCTGTTGACGAAGACGACGGACAGCTGTTTGTCTCCAGTATGATAATATGCCGATCCCATCAGGCCGTTCGGATCATTGGCACCCTGCAGGTCGATTCGCTGTGCACCCGGGCGGACAAATTTGCTGTAATTGCCGAGTGCCCACAGCGTTTTGGATTCGATAATGGACTGGGTGTCACCCGGATTTTTGTAATCGGTATAGACGAGGCCGTCCTTGTAATCTTCCTTGGATACGGCAAGCCACCACTGCCATGCAGAAGCCTGGGTTGTTACCATATCGTAGTGAATGACTTTGGCTACATCCAGCGCAGTATCCATTGTCAGATCGCGTCCCGGGCCACGGTCGCCGAGGATGCAATATTCGGACATCCAGAATTTGGCGTCCTGCACATACCGGTTGAGATTTTCCCGTACCAGCTCGCGCAGGCGAACCAGGCGGTCGTCTCCCGGCTTGGCTTCGTCAGACCAGTAGGAGTGGGCACTCATCTTGTTGCCGATGATGCCGGCAATTTGCGGATCGCCGAGCATTTCTTTGATATATTCACTGTATTTGCCTTCAAAGGCACCGCCGGCGTTGCCGCTCGTATACGTACTGCCTGCTTTGCCGGTATATGTAGCGTACATGTCGTTATCCAGCAGGGACAGGTATTCAACCGCTTCGATTGCGTCCACTTCAGTATCGATACCGCGCTTGTGCAGTTCTTTGTCGAGGGCAATCAGTACTTTTTTGATATCTTCGATATTGTAGCGGTTACCTTCCTGTCCGGCACGGTTCCAGTCCCAGGTTGGTTCGTTAATCGGACTGATATAGTCAAAGCCCAGCTTTTGCTTGTGGAAATGTTCCATTACATCCGCGAGGAAGACGGCATAATCATCAATATAGTCTTCTTTGAGGTTGGTGCTGCCTACCGATGGGTCCGGCTGACCGTGTCCATTTTTGGTCATCCATACCGGCGGACTGTTGACAAAAGCGACGGTTTCTTCCACGCCACGTTTTTTGGCTGCTTGCAGGAACCACTGCTGCCCGGCTTGCTTGGACCAGTCATAGGGCTTGTCTTCGCCGGACTTGAAGCTCTCTGCCCGTCGCCATGGATCGCTGATAATATCCTGATCGGTGTCTACGCTGCCTGCACCAATATTAAAGCGCCAGATCGACAGGCCGATCCCTTTATCCTGGGAGAAGAGCAGGTCAGCGACTTTGTTTTTGTTCTTTTCCGACCATTCGGAGCCGATATGATCAATACTCCACGCACCGGATGCACCGAATCCATCGATTTCCTGATACCGTTGCTGCCCATTGATAGTAATCTGTTGTACACCGGTCTGTGCAGGCTTTTGGGCGATGGTAGATTCGGTAGTGTCACTTCCGGCTGCTCCGGCACTGGATGCCATACCGGAGAACAGCATGACAGACAGGGATAATGCGCCAAGCCTTGGTAAAAAGCGTGCTTTGTTACCGTGAACATTTCTCATTACGATTCCTCCTTCGAATAGGTGAATTAGAGTGGCACTATATAACGGCAAATAAAGCGAAGATACCGTTACAAATGTATTGTATACGCTTACAATATGTTAAGTATACCCAATTACAGATTTTTTAGGAATCCCATTTTGAAAGCAATCTTCTGAAAACAAGGTAGTGACGGTGGAGTATACCGGGGTAGTACGTATTATACTTGGAGAAATAAAGGGTGGTAGAGAAACAAAAATATCATATAGCTATCAAAAAATATGAAGAGATAAGTGATGCGTTATAGGATAGTTTGATTACTAGCACTCTATCCGCCGCTAACAACAGACCGATGCAACGGAATCCCAAACCGTCGCATCGGCTTTTTATTATTTTATCCTTTTAAAGCATTAATTCGGTTGACTGATCCAGTGAACTGTACTATATTCAACAATTAATATTGCCCAAAACACAGCAGGGGAGGCAGCGAAGCTAAGCCGTACATCAAAGAAACGGGCAGGATACATAGTAATTCCATACAACAGCACAACAGGGAGGGAATGGAATGTCACAGTTATTGGCTCTGGTACTGGTGGTTTTCATTTTGTTTGTAGGTGACGCAGTGTCGGTGCGTACGAAGGCATGGATTCCTTCGGTCTTTATTAGCGCCATTCTGTTCCTGATCGGATATTGGACGTTTTTCCCAAAAGAAATTGTAGCGATTGCGGGCATCCCGTCTACCGTGGCGACGATGCTGATGTATCTGCTGATCACCAATATGGGTACGCTGTTATCGATTCGTGAGCTCAAGCAGCAGTGGAAAACAATTATTATCGCGCTGTCGGGTGTGCTTGGTATTGTCATTTTCCTGTTCGCGATCGGTACGTTTATTTTCGATTACCAGACGATGCTGGTAGCGATTCCGCCGCTCGTGGGTGGCGTGGTATCGGCTGTTATTATGTCCGATGGTGCCAAAGCAGCTGGACTAGCTTCGCTGTCGGTATTTGCTATCGTTATTTACGTAATGCAGGGTTTTGCCGGATATCCGCTCACCTCTGTGATGCTGAAAAAAGAAGGAAGACGATTATTACAGCAGTATCGCAGTGGTCAGCTTCCCGAAAAAAATACAACAAGCCATGCAGCAAATGCACAAGCCAAAGGAGAGTCTGCTGCGACTGCCACTAGTGGACAATCAGCATCTTCGTCCAAAGCGCAATCCGAATTGCGGATGTTCCGCTGGCTGCCTGCACAGTACAATACAGAGTTTTTCAAATTCTTCCGTCTGGCACTGGTAGCTTATCTAGCCTATCTGGTCTCTACACTGTTCAGTCCATGGGTGAGCATCAGTCCGTTTGTGCTTTGTCTGCTGTTCGGTATCATCGGAGCGAGTACAGGCTTCCTGGAGAAACAGGCACTGCAAAAGGCGAATGGATTCGGCTTTGCCATCCTTGGTCTGATGCTGTTTATCTTCGACGGACTCAAGCAGGCGACTCCGCAGATGATGGTGCAGATTCTGCCGCAACTGATCGGAACTATTGTGATCGGGGTCATCGGTATGTATGTGTTCTCCATGTTGATCGGAAGACTGCTCAAAGTAAGCAAGGAAATGGCCTTTTCCGTCTCGCTCACGGCGTTATACGGATTCCCGGCGGATTACATCATCACGTCGGAAGTGATAAAATCACTGACAGAAGACGAGCAGGAACGCGAAATGCTGACCAGCCGGATGCTGCCGCCGATGCTGGTAGGCGGATTTATCACCGTCACGATTGTGTCTGTAGTCCTGGCAGGGATTTTCGTAGAACTTTTGTAAAACAGATCAATCCGGGAGAAAGCAGATCAATTCAAGGAGGGAATCACCATGAAGCAGCTTCAGCAGCGGATCGAGGAACATATTGAGGCACTAAGTGCATATACAGCTACACCGGGTCAGGGAACGACGAGGCTTACGTACAGTTCGCAGGATATGCAGGCCAGGGAATATATCAAGGCGCAGATGACCCGTTATGGACTGACAGTAAGAGAAGATGGAGTCGGCAATATTTTTGGCAGGCTGGAAGGTACACAGGCAGATGCTCCGGCTGTAATGGTCGGATCGCATTTTGATTCGGTGCCTCATGGTGGCAGTTACGATGGTCCGGCTGGCGTGGTAGCAGGTCTGGAAGTGGCCGCCCTGTTTCAGGAAAATCAGATCCAGCCAGTCTATCCGCTCGAAGTCATCGCCATGGTCGAAGAGGAGGGTGCCCGGTTCGCCGGTGGTCTCATGGGCTCACGCGCCATGCTGGGTATTCTGAGTGAACAAGCATTCAGCGAGCTGCAGGACAAGGATGGAATCACCACGATTCAGGCGATGGAGCAGGCCGGACTGGATACTTCGCTCCCGAGAATCCGTGATCCGCGTACGATTCGTGCCTTTCTTGAACTGCATATTGAGCAGGGACCGATTCTGGAGGAGAAAGGTATCCCTATCGGTATCGTCGAAGCGATTGTCGGACTGGCCCAGCTGGAGATTACCGTGCAGGGTCAGGCAGGACATGCCGGTACGACACCTATGGATCGGCGTGCAGATGCACTGGTCGCCGCAGCTGGTATAATCGCCGCACTGCCGGGTATTGCCGTAGAAACCGGGGATGGATCGGTTATTACAACAGGCAAGCTGAATGTGTGGCCGGGCGGCGCCAATGTGATCCCGGACAAAGTGGTATTTACCGTGGATCTGCGCTCCGGACGTGAAGAAAATGTACAGACTCTGATCCGCCGGACAGAAGAACTGGCTGCTTCCTATATAAGAGAAGGAATCACCGTATCGGTGCAGCAGCAGCTATATATGAAACCCAAAGCGATGAACGAACATATCCGCTCCCTGCTCCGGGAAAACAGTGAACAGCTGGGTATCACCCACTGCCCGATCAACAGCGGCGCCGGTCATGATGCGATGGTGTTCGCGGATATGACCGACGTAGGGATGCTGTTCATTCCGAGCCGTAACGGTCTTAGCCACTGCCCGGAGGAATGGTCGGATGCAGCGGATATTGCGAGAGCAGTGCAGATTTTCTACGAAACGATCAAATCGCTGACGGAGGTGGACGATCATGAGTGAAGTACAGACCTTGCCAACCGATATTTTGAACGCCCGAATCAAGGAAAGCATAGCCGCTTCCGGTGAGGAACTGATCCGGCTGCGCCGCCATCTGCACAGCCAGCCCGAGCTATCCTGGGAAGAAGTCAACACAACCGCATTCGTCTGCAGTTATCTGGATGAACTAGGCATCCGCTATCGCAAGACGACACCGACTGGAGTCATCGCGGAGATTCAGGGCGGCAAGCCGGGCAAAACTGTAGCCCTGCGAGCCGATATGGATGCGCTATCGGTCGAGCAGATCGATAAGCAGCTACCCTATGCTTCGCAGGAAGAAGGTAAAATGCACGCCTGCGGACATGATGCCCATACCTCTATGCTGCTTGTGGCTGCGCGGGCGCTGAATGAGATCAAAGCAGAACTGCCCGGTACGGTGAGACTCATTTTCCAACCGGCAGAAGAGGTTGCCCAAGGTGCGCGCGAGATGGTACGCCAAGGAGCGGTAGAAGGCGTGGATAATGTATTCGGCATTCATATCTGGTCGCAGATGCCTACCCATACGGTAGCTTGTAGTCCGGGTCCATCCTTTGCTTCGGCGGATCTGTTCACCGTGACATTCCAGGGACGTGGCGGACATGGAGCGATGCCGCAGGATTGTATTGATACGGCGATTGTGGCTTCTTCCTTTGTCATGAATGTGCAGTCGATTGTCTCCCGTACGGTAGCGCCAAGACACCCTGCAGTGGTAACGGTAGGGAAAATGACAGTAGGTACAAGGTTTAATATCATCGCCGAACATGCCGTGATCGAAGGCACGGTGCGCTGCTTTGACCCGGCGACCCGCGATCATATCGAGCAGCAGTTGCAGCATTATGCCGATCAGGTAGCTGCACTGTATGGAGCTAAGGCTCAGCTGGATTACGTACGCGGCACCCAGGCCGTCATTAATGAAGAAAGCAGTGCACGGCTGGTCCAACAGGTTGCTGCTGCGGCCTTTGGAGAACAGGTGTTGTATGAAGAAGAACCGACAATGGGCGGCGAGGACTTCAGCTTTTATCTGGATGAGGTACCTGGTAGCTTTGCACTGGTCGGCAGCGGCAATGCCGACAAGGATACACAGTGGGCGCATCATCATGGGAAGTTCAATATTGATGAAGATGCCCTGGCGACTGGAGCAGAGCTGTATGCGCAGTATGCATGGGCGTATTTAAATCGGTGATTGTGGAAATACTACATGATAGGCAGGCCGTTCCTAATTAGGGGGACGGCCTTTTTATTGTTTGACTAGCTGACAGATAAACTGATAGGGAGTCTGTTTTTATTGTTGCCTGATTCTATGACTATTCATGCAGCGATGTAAGGAATTCGTAAGACTTGCTTCAATGCCGGTTAAGATTTGTTCTATATCATGAAGGTAACGATGAATAGAACAAGGAGGCTGTATGATGGAATGGATTATAGAAACGCAAAATTTGACCAAAACCTATGGCAAGCAAACGGCACTTTCCAACGTCAATCTCAAAGTTAGTAAAGGAAGAGTATATGGACTTCTAGGCGCGAACGGAGCCGGCAAGACGACATTGATGAAGCTGCTGGTCGGATTGCTTCATCCGTCTTCCGGCAGTATCCGTTTATTTGACGAGCCATGGAGCAGACAATCACTGGCACGGGTAGGGGCTTTGATCGAAGCTCCTGCTTTGTATGGACATTTGACCGGTAGAGAGAATCTGCAGGTTCATCAGCGTCTGCTCGGTTTGCCGGAGAGCCGGATCGATGAGGTGCTGGAAATCGTCGGTTTGCACCAGACCCTGCCCAAGAAAAGGGCCGCTGCTTATTCGCTCGGTATGAAGCAGCGGCTCGGGATCGCTTCGGCGCTGCTCAATCAGCCGGATCTGCTTATTCTCGATGAGCCGACCAATGGACTCGATCCGATGGGCATTCGGGAGATGAGAGAGCTGATTCATTCCTTTACCGGACAGGGGATTACAGTGATTCTGTCCAGCCATATTCTGAGTGAAGTCGCCCAGATTGTGCATGATGTGGGCATTATCAGCCGGGGCGAGATGCAGTATCAGGGTACGCTGGATGATCTGATGCAGCAGCATGGCAATCAGGAAGATCTGGAAGAAATCTTTATGCATTATGCCGCAGGCCGTAGCGGATCACTGGAGGGGATGTATCGATGAATATGATCTCTTATCTGGGCTCCGAATTCATCAAGTACCGCCGAACGCTCACTCTCTGGTTGATTGCTGCCGGACCGCTGATTTTTGCCATTATGCAGTTGGCTTTCAACTTTATTGCACCTGGATTCACCGACTGGTCGCGAGCGCTGATGAATGTGTATAACTGGTGGTCGGTGATCGGTCTGCCTTTTGGCATTATTCTGATTACGGCCCTGTCTGTTTCCTATGAAAGGAAATCGGGATCGCCGAAGCTGCTTCAGATTCATCCGGTTCGTAAAGCAGGTCTGTACTTATCCAAGCTGGCTGTCCTGTCTGTGCAGGTATTCGTTGCCTGCCTGCTGCTGGCAGCCGGACTGGTCGTCTTCTGTAGATGGAATCTGGACGGTGCTTTGCCGTGGAATACACTGCTCTATGCATTGGGACTGTCCTGGCTATGTGCGCTGAGCCAGCTGGCGATTATGCTGCTACTTGCCCATCTGCTGTCGTTTGGCTGGACAGTGATTGCCGGTCTGATTGGGCTGTTCCTTTCCATTATGTTAAGCAGCGGCGTGACTGGAATGGACTATTATCCATGGATGCTGCCGATCCGGGCACTGGGCATGACTCTGAGCTTCCAGACTAATGGCATGTCGCTGGATGTGCAGGCTGTTACGAATCAGGCGACACTCGTCTGGGGCAGTGTATTCGGCAGTCTGGCAGAATGTGCGATCTTTGCTGGGCTGGGCGCATTTATTTTCAGCCGAAAAGAGGTTGGGTAACGTGTGGCAGGGTATCCGATCGGAATGGGTAAAATATCGACGCACAGCGATACCATGGATTCTCTGGCTGACCCCGTGTGCGATTGCGGGTATTATCCTCATGTATGGCTATCCGCTGCGAGATAGTTCTAATAAATGGATTTATTTAAATCTTTTTGATACTGTAGGAGATATATGGTACGGTGCATTGATTGTATTGATCTGGGGACTGATCGCGGGTCTGGCCGCCCACCTGGATATTCAGGCGGAGCGTTGGCGGGCGCTGCGCTCCCATGCGATAGCTCCCTGGCGGCTGTATATGAGCAAGCTGCTTGTTTTGATCATGCAGACGCTGCTGAGCACGGTCTGGCTGCTGGTTCTGCTGCATATCTGCATGGGGCTGCTGAATATTCCATTTTCCCTGGCTGGTTCGCTGGCTTTGTCTGGAGCGATTCTGACCGGATGGATCGCTTCGCTGCCGATTCTGGCTGCTTCTTTGTGGCTGGCTGTCAAGTTCGACTGGCCTGTGGCGGTAGGTTTTGGCAGCATCGGTATTCTGATTGCAGCGATTATCGGGACAACGCATATCGGTAACGGGATGTGGATTGCTCTTCCGTGGACATGGGCGGTACGGGCAGCCTATTCGGCCTACTTTGCGATGGAGCATTCCCTGTCTGACGGGGATGCAGTTCAGACGCTGCAGATGGTACTGCCAACAGCTGTCTGCAGTCTGTTGCTGCTGGCGGCTCTGGCTGCATTCTGGTTTCAGCGAAGGGAGGCAGGCTGATGATCAACCGCATTAGATCCGAATTGCTGAAATATCGCCATACCTTTATTCCGTGGATGGTCGTCGGTGCACCGGTAGTGATTCCCCTGATCTGTGCCTGGCAGGCGTACAGCAGGTCTCAGGGTGGATTGCAGATCGAAGCGATGATCGATAATGGTCTGCTGGTATGGTTTAATCTGTGGTTGCCCATTTTTTGTGCGCTAATTGCTGGTACGATAATGCATATGGAGCAGTGGAAGGGTCTGCTGGTCAGACCCTTATCCGTATTTCACCTTTATATGCTCAAAGGAGCGGCTCTGCTGGTAATGATGGTATTGACCAACGGCTTGTTCCTGGTCTGCCTGCTTCTGCTCAGTCTGATGCCTGCCGCTGTCGGTTCGGCCGCCAGCTTCTGGATTGGCAGCTGGACAGGACTTGCCTTATTTTTTATGCCCTACAGTCTGGCACTGCTGTTGCTCGCAGCCGCGTTCGGACGTACAGTGACCGTGATTGTGGGAGTGGTTGGTATCATTGGAGCTACCGCCTGGCGCACGCTGACCGGGTATGGAGTGATAGACCCGACGGGACTGCAGCTGCTGCTAACCGCCGTTCTGCTGGCGGGTGTAGGTCTGCTGTTCTGGCTGGGGGGAGGATTATGGTTTGTAAGGAGACAGAGACGATGGTAGATCCTCTTGATAGAATCATACATGCAGATCATCTCTGCCTGTCGGCCGGCGGCTCCGCTATCCGGGTAGAGCGGCTCAATATGGACGTGCCGAGGGGAGCATTTTATGTCATTCTGGGTGAAAAGGGTAGCGGCAAGCGAACGCTGCTGCGCGGGCTGGCCGGTGATCTTGTACCGCTATCCGGCAAGCTGGAATGGTTTGGCGGTATCAATATTCATTCCGATTATGTGTGGAAAAACAGGATTGGTGTCATGTGCGAACCGTTATCCTTTGTCCCGAATCTAACGATGTATGAGAATCTGGAGCTTCACCGCCGTATGATGGGCGTTCCTGACAAAAGGGCTTCGCGGGAGATACTGACCATGCTGGAGCTGGAGAAGTATGCCCATCAGCGTGCCGGCCGGATTCCGGCAGAAGCGGCACGCGGCTGTGCAATTGCGAGAGCACTGCTGCACCGACCGGAACTGCTGCTGCTGGATGAGCCTCTGAGCGGGTTAGCACCTGAAGTACGTGCACAAACGATACATATTATGCGGGAATGGTGTGAAATTTACCAGATGACCGTAATCATGACAGCATCCCAGCTGCAGGATGTACCTGCCTGTGTGACGACAGTCGGACTGATGGCGCAGGGGCGACTGACCGAAGAACTACCAGGCACCGTATATCACAGCAAAATCAAAGATCATCTAATTCTGAGAGTGAGCGATGATCAGAGAGCCAGCCTGTTGCTGGAACAGCGTATGGGTATCTATCATTACCGGGTGACCGAGCCATCGGTTATTCTCGTCTATGAGCAGCTGGATCAGGCGGGCGCCATCAACCGGATGCTCATTACTGAGCAGATTGAGGTGTACGAGCTGAGCTACGGTTCCGGTAAAGGCGGACTTATTTCAAATGCTGGAGGATCATGATGCTGACACTCATTTACAGGGAACTTCTTTTATTTAGACGCTCCGTAGTGCTATGGCTGATGATCCTGTTATTGGTGCTGCAGCTGCTCATTACGCTGCTCAAAGCAGACAGCGGAAGTTGGCAGCATCTGATGGATCAGACTTATATGAATTTGTGGTTCCGGCCGACTTTTTTTACTTTTTTGGCGGGTTATTTGTTTACACGGGATCAGGATCACGGGATGCTGAGCCTGCACAAGACGTACCCTTTTCATTGGGGAGAATGGTATACTGCCAAAATCTTCACCAGCCTGCTGCTCATTGGTATGCTCCTATTTGGATCAGAGCTGATTACGCTGGTAATTGGACTGTGGGCGCTGGATGTTCCTGTGTCGGCAGCGGCGCTGTGCAGCTGGTTTATCAAAGATCTAGTCGTCTCGTGGATAATCTACGCCGGCTTCTCGGCATATGGCGCTGTACTGGCTCTGATTAGCCGGACATCGCTGTATCTGACCATCGTGCTGCTGGGACAGTTCCTGCTCGGGCTGGTACTGATTATCAGGATGCCGGACCAGATCATATACTATCCGTGGCTGGTTCCTTCCATTTATCTGCACGGAACAGGAAAAGGAACATGGCCGGATCAGGCTTATCCACTGGTGATCTATGCAGTGCTGGGAGTGATGTGTCTGGTATGGGGCGGATGGATGTACAGGAGATTACAGAGGAGATGAACAAACCGATGACACTGGCTCGGATTATGATCGTTGAGGATGATATCGAAATATGCGATCTGATTGCCCAGACGCTGCTCGGAGAAAATTATGGCGTGATCCAAGTACATAACGGGTTGGAGGCTATTCGGGAATTTGAAGCATGCGATTACGATCTGGTGATTCTGGATATTATGCTGCCGGGTCTGGATGGACTGGAAGTGCTGCGGCGCATCCGGGAAAAGAAGAAAATCCCGGTGCTGCTTCTGTCTGCCAAGGATGCCGAGATCGACAAAATCGCCGGATTGGCCGGGGGAGCGGACGACTATCTGACCAAGCCTTTTCTGCTTGGTGAACTGTTGGCCCGGGTCAAAGCGCAGCTGCGCAGATACTTTTACTACAGTGAATCCGAGCAGCCCGCCCACAAAATATGGAAATACAAAGAGCTGGAGCTTGACGGCAGTACGTATCAGGTGCGGATCCGGGGAGAGCACCGGACACTGACTGCCAAAGAATTTGCCATTTTGCAACTACTGATGTCGCAGCCGCAGCGCGTATTTACCAAATCCCAGATCTTCGAATCGGTCTGGGAAGAGCCGTATTCTTCTGATGTAGATGAGAATACGGTAATGGTGCATATCCGGCGGCTGCGTACGAAGATCGAAGACAAAGCGTCTTCCCCGGTATATGTTCAGACTGTCTGGGGAATCGGCTATCGTCTCGGAGGGAATGAGGAGGAGGAATAATGACCGATATCCTGCTGGTGATCGTCAGTGTGGTCGGTGTGGCGCTTGCCATTTACATAGGAACCATTCACCGTCAGCTGCGGCAGATGGTACAGATGCTGGACAGGCTGCAGTATGATCCGCAGCCTGCCTATTTGCATATCCGCAGCCGGATTCCGGTGATCAATCGGCTCGCCGGACAGCTCAATCTGCTGCGGGACCGAATCTATCTGTTCCATAATCAGGCGCTGCAGCTGGAGAAAACGCAGCGACAGGTCATGACCCATATCGCTCATGATTTGAGGACGCCGCTAACTTCCCTGTCCGGGTATGCCGAAATGCTGAAAAACCCGAGAGTGGTCCAGGACCCGGAACTGTCGGGGAAATACAGGGATATTATTTTTGATAAAGCAAGGGCACTGACCCAGTTGCTCGGGAACTTCTTCGAATGGACCCGGCTGGAATCCGGGGATATCCAGATTCACTTTCAGCAGGTTAATCTGACTGCCAAGATTGAGGAATGTATTGTACAGGTAATCGATCAGTTTGAGAAATGGGGCATACCGCCCGAGCTGGAATTACCCGCTGCCCCCGTTCTGGTTTATGCTGACCCGGTCAGTGTGGAACGTATCCTGTCCAATCTGATCTCCAATACGATCCGGTACGGGCACGGAGGCGCAGGGCGGCACGGTATCCGGTTGTGGACAGAAGGAAACCAAGCATGGGTAGAAGTATGGGATACGGGAGAAGGTATACCCGCATCCGAGCTTCCTCTACTGTTCGACAGGCTGTACCGAGCGACTGCCAGCCGCCAGTCACCTGCCGGAAGTGGTCTGGGGCTAGCGATCACCAAAAAGCTGGTGGAGAAGCAGCATGGTCATATTCGGGTGGAGAGTACGCCTTATGTTCGGACTTCGTTTAAGTTCTGTCTGGAAAGGGATCTGGTGAAAGAGCAACAAACTTCAGTTGGTCAGGTTTAAATCGTTGACTTGCTGAGTCGTAACGATACGTAATCTTCACATCACCTGCAAACATAGCAATATGGTAATTACCGCTCACCGTAGCAGACAATTGATGATTGTGAATCGAATAGATGCTGATCGATCCATATCTTAGCGGATCAAAGTAAGCATCGTCTTCTGCCGGATAAGTAACTGTGTATTTCTTACCGTGGATATCTACTGTAATATTTAGCCGGTCACCTTGTTTCTGGATCGTCGAATTGGTCTCCTGCTCGGCGACTTGGACAGCGTCGGGTACTGGAATTTCTGTCAGATCCGATGTCCGGATCACATGAATATCATACGTATCCAGCTCAGTCCCTCGTCCGGTATTGATCATAATTACTGCTTCCTCCTGCTGATCGCCAGTCAGATCGGTATACATAACCTGCAGAGGGGTACCAGTATCGATAGCTTCCCAGTTCCATGCTTTTTGCTTGCCCTGAATGTCCAGCAGTATGCGTGTAACGGTACCTTTGCTTTCCTGAAGGGCATAGAGCTTCACTTCTTTGTTCGGAGAAGCTCCGATAAGCCGGTGTTTTACTGGATGCGAAGACACAGTATCTATTTGAGTATCGGTAAGTGCTTCTGTAGTGGGACTGACTACACGGGTTTCATTTGTGCTGCATCCTGACAGCAGCAGAACTCCAGCTAATACAAGGCTGACGAATGGCTTCTTCAATGATATGTACTCCTTTCGATTAAGAGCTGTTGTCCATTGTAACAGAATAAATGAACATAATATTTACATAATAGAAATATATTGTTAGTTAAAATATACAGATAACGTTCTACGCCACAGCAAAGGACTTGCTGAATGCCTTGAGCAGGCAGCAAGTCCCTGTTAATTTGCAATCCCGTATTCAAATGAAAATCCCCAGCCATACCGCTCCACCTACAGCGAGCAGCAGCAGCTTTTTCTCGCAGTTCGTAACCTGCTCCGGATCGCGTACATCCATCCGGCAGATCCAGTACACCGATAGAGCGACCATTACAGCGATACCGGCGCCTCCCCATAATCGTCCTGTTCCCAGTAACCAGATGACACAGAGCGCGATCAGTCCCAGATAGACCAGTGCAGGCAGCCTGCTGTAGCCGATTCCCCACCGGTCTGCTGCCCAGACGACACTGGTGCGTTTGACCGGAGTAGCCTGCCGATCAGCGTCCACATCCGGGATATGGTGCACCATAACCCATGCCACGCAGTAAAGCGCATTAATCAGCGCATTCTGTACGGCCCACTGCGGGAATGTACCGAGCATCAGCCAGGCACCGCCAAGTCCCAGGAAAAAGGTGGACGGGAATGTGCTCAGCCATTCTCCAGCCAGAGGAGCATAACTGAAACGCAGCGGAGGCAGCGAATAGGAGACCGCACCCCATATTCCGATGAGCAGCAGGGCGGCCAGTGCGTAATGACCGAACAAGGCAATGATCGCTGCAGCTGCTACAAGCACAATCGTAAGGCCGATACCAAATCGGTGCAGGGCAGCGGGAGAAATGCGTCCTTCCTGAATCACCCGGCTGCCGCCGGATAGCATAGCCGGACTGAGCTGATCGGTCCCGGACAGATAATCGGCGTAATCGTTCAGCGCATGGGTCAGTACACCATGGATCAGAATACAGCCAATCAGCAGCAGCAACGAAGTTGTCACAAGCGAGGAGACCGACAGTTCATAATAGACAGCCAGCGGGAACACGCCGGAGAAAATAATCGCCACACTGGAACAGAGTACCGCCGCCGGACGCAGCAGTTTGAGGCTGTTCTTCAGTGTAAAAGCGCGCAGAATCGAATCGCTCAACATATTCACTCCTTCAGGGTATCACACGGATAGGTCATTCTATGTAACGACCGCAGCGCAAGAGAGCGATGCGGCTATAATGGTTCGATGTCGTAGGCTACTATATACTACACAGCCAGACAACCGTGGAACCATACATCGCAAAAAGAATACTCAAAACATTGTCAGCCGCACCTTACTGTGGGAAAATAGACAAATCTGACAACGAAATGGAGAAGTGAAGGTATGACGGATTTACCGAACTGCCCGGAATGCAATTCCGCGTATACGTATGAGGATGGCAATCTGCTGATCTGCCCGGAGTGTGCCCACGAATGGACACCGGGTGAAGATGTGGACAGCACGGAAGATGCACTCGTGGTACGGGATGCCAACGGGAATATTTTGCAGGATGGCGATGCTGTAACGGTGATCAAGGATCTCAAGGTCAAAGGCAGTTCCTCTGTGCTCAAAATCGGTACCCGCGTCAAAAGTATCCGTCTGGTGGACGGCGACCATAACATCGACTGCAAAATCGACGGATTCGGTGCCATGAAGCTCAAATCGGAATTTGTAAAAAAGAATTAATATGTCCTTTAAAGACACAGTGCAGATACGCGGCTGTGTCTTTTTCTTACATAACTTCCCATACCAGTACACAATAAGGATGTTCATAGCAGAAAGAATACACAGCAGGACCACATAGCGGGGTGACATTGTACAGATGCTGTCTATAATAACAGGAGCGTATTCCATCTTATTAGCGAAAAGAACAGCTTGGCGAAAGAAACAGCGATTATTACATAATACTTGCAATATACCAGAAAATAGTTTTAAATAAAGATAATATAATATTTTGATTTAAAGATATTTTTGGAATACTGCTTGCCAAGTATGCAGTATACTCCGTACGGTCAATAATAAGCACAATAAATATATCAAACCCAACAACGATACGACAGTATATAACGTGATGTTATAACAGCAAACGGCGGCTTGCTGAAAACAGCAAACGATGGCTTGCTAACATAGCAAAGCCCACCCAATAGGAGGATATAATCATGGAAATCGGAATCAGTACATTTGTAGAGACCACACCGGATATAGAGACAGGAAAGACAATCAGCCACGCCGAGCGTATTCGTCAGGTCGTAGACGAGATCGTACTCGCAGATAAAGTAGGACTGGATATCTTTGGCGTAGGTGAGCATCACCGTGTCGATTATGCAGCATCCGCTCCAGCTGTCATTCTCGCCGCAGCGGCTTCACAGACCGAACGCATTCGCCTGACCAGTGCAGTAACCGTATTGTCTTCGGCGGACCCGGTACGTGTATTTCAGGAATTCGCTACACTGGATGCGATCTCCAACGGACGAGCAGAGATCATGGCAGGTCGTGGCTCCTTTATCGAATCTTTCCCACTATTCGGTTATGATCTGGATGATTATGATGCCCTGTTCGACGAGAAGCTGGAACTGCTGCTGAAGATTCGTGATTCGGAGAAAGTCACCTGGGAAGGTGGTCATCGTCCGGCCATCAACAATCTGGGTATCTATCCGCGTCCGGTTCAAGATCCGCTACCGGTCTGGATCGGCAGCGGTGGCAATACGGAATCGGTTGTGCGTGCAGGTCTACTTGGACTGCCGCTTGTACTGGCGATTATCGGCGGTCGTCCGGTGCAGTTTGCTCCGCTCGTAGAGCTGTATTACAAAGCCGCTGCTCATGCTGGACATGATGCTTCCAAGCTGAGCGTCGCTTCCCACTCGCATGGCTTTATCGCGGATACCACCGAGATGGCGGCCGATAAATTCTTCCCGTCTACCCAGGCGAGCATGAATGTACTGGGACGCGAGCGCGGCTGGGGACCGTATACACGTGCCAGCTTTGACGCTGCCCGCAGTCTGGAAGGCGCCCTCTATGTAGGCGACCCGGAGACCGTAGCCACCAAGATTATTAACCTGCGCAAACAAGTAGGCATCACCCGCTTCATGCTGCATACACCGGTCGGCACCATGTCCAATCATGACGATGTGCTACGCGCTGTTGAACTGCTAGGCAAAGAAGTCGCTCCACGGGTACGTGAAGAAGTAGCCCGCTGGGAAGCAGAAAATGGCGAGTAATAAAGCCGGCATCCAATCGATTTCACTTCTAGACTCATCTATGCTCAGACGCCTTCATAATCATTAAGGTGAAATGGCATGTTACGGTTTGATGCAGGATCTGCAGTGCCATAATATGAATGACAAATTAACAGACAACCAAATCAATAGCGGACTATCGCTATACTATAATCTGCCCAAAGAACCGGATGCTGAACAAGCTGTTCCGGTTCTTTTTGGTATTCCTGTATCCGATTCTTTTATAGATCTTTTATATTGGAAAATATTTGTAAAATAATATAATGAGAGTATAAGCAGCCAACAACTTATGCAAGCGAGCATGTAGGTTTTACATATCGATCTGAAAGGATGAGCTGGCTATGAACATCGACAAGAGTATGATTATAAAGAATATCAAAGCCTTGGGAATGCTGCTTCTGACCATCGCTGCTATCTGGTCTGTATTCACGATCACCTTATCGATTATTCAGGATCGAATGACCAACAAAGTAATGACCTACCTTGTACAGGAGAGAGGCTACAAAGAGTCGCAAATCGCCGAAATAGAAACATCGGGTATTAGTAAAGCCCCGGTTATGTCGACTATGGTGATGTTTCGCGGGGAGCCCAATGCCATGTATTTTTACAAAATTGAAGAAGGAAAAGTCGTGCAGTATAGTCAGGCTCCTGCAATCTATGATTTCAAGCAGAAGTATATCCACTCCGAGCATCCTGATAACTTTTAAGCAGGTGCTATAGGATGTAAGGGACAAAATGCTGCACAGAAAAACCGCACAAAAGACGACAGATAAGTCGGAAGAGGATTATTTCCAATATCCCATTCATGGATTTCCAGCGTGAACCGGATTAGATACTGTTGTTCCGGTGGAGAGTGGACACCATTAGTTCAGCCCGTCAACGCAAAAAGCCTGATCCTCTCAAGGAAGACCAGGCTTTATCTGTATAGTTAGAACTTGGAAGGATACTTCTTCACAATGGCTTCAGACAGCGTATTGCCAGTCATCCACATATGATTGTAGCCGGTACGCAGTGCTTCATACGATTTGGCATAACCACCTGCATGATAGGAATCAAAAGCAGTGATCACATGAGCACCGTGCATCGCGTTCGCCTGATACGTTTTGGTTTTGTTCAGCGGCAGACGGCCAGTCTGGAAAGCGGTCAGCTCGGCGACAAACTTGCCAAGATCTTTTTTGGCAGCAGCGCGTCCAGCCTGATCGTTATTCATGGTAGCTGTCATGTAGTCCTGGTAGTCACGGATATGACGATTCCAGAGACTGTTGAATGTGGCTGCGGCATTGGAGCCGAACAGACGCTGGTGAGTATTGGTCAGTGCCTGGGTGTTGCGGTCCAGAGCGGCTTTGACACTGGCCAGATCCGGTGCATTGTCATTGCCTTTTTGCAGCATCAGTACGGACAGAATGGCATGTTCGCCAAGAGCTTCACCGACCTGCTGACGGAAATAAGCAGCTTCGGTCTGAGTCGTGCTGCGTTTGTAACGGGATGGATAACGCTCGGCAATATCTGTCGCCATGGAAGCCCCGATCATCGTAGCACGTGCATAGGCACTATGTGCTGCCGAGTAGGTCGTTCCATATTTGCCCTCTGCATAGGATGTAAAGGACTGTAGCAGATACGTATCATGAGCCTGCAGATTTTTGAGCAGCTTGGTCTCATTAATATTCGGATTCTGTGTGTTCATGGCAGTGACCATGGCATTTGTGCTGCTGTTCATGCCGGCTTGAGCAGCTTTGCGGGCATCTGCATTGTTATCGCGCGTCGCAGTCACATAGTCCATAAAGTATTGAATATGTCTTTTCCACTGATCCTTGATCTTGGATGCTGCGGCATCCGTGTAAGTACTGGACAGAAGTGCTGCGATACTGTTGGTGTTAGCGTTCAGAGCTGCCATAGCCTGCGGCAGATCCTTGGACTGGTTGAACTGCTTTTGCATCGCGATAACCATCATATAGCTGTGCTCGCCATATACTTTGGCCATGGTCGCGCGCAGATCTGCGGCTGGTGTCGCTGTTGTAGGACGTGCTGCATCCGCCGTTTTGAAAGCGATTGCAGGAGAAATCGCCAGTGCCAGGCAGAGCAGGAGAAGAACCGTTAACCGAGACTTTCTTTTCATTCTATTCGCCCCTTTTGAGAGATTATGCGTTCCACATTTAATAAAGAAAAATAACCCTTTTGAACCATAAATAATGGAAGGTGAAGAATTATTTTCTGAATAGATGATATCGGCGTTGTTAGGAGTCTTGGAGCAGTTTGTCCTGCTAGTTTGCATACGGATACAGGTCAATGAATACGGAAGCAATTTGTAAAGGAACAAGCTGCATGCTATCGTATAGAGCAGAGTGATGAACATTCAATTTTATCTGCGGGGGTGTATTTATGAAAGCGCTATTTATTGGAGGAACAGGAACGATCAGCGATGCGATTACGCGTCAGCTGCTGGAACAGGGACATGAATTGTATTTGCTCAACCGGGGCAGTCGTAATGATAATCTGCCGGAGAATGCACATATACTGCAAGCCGATATCAATGATGAGGAAAAGGTGGCCGGTCTGATCGCCGACCTGGAATTCGATGTGGTCGCTGACTTTATCGCCTTTGTGCCAGAGCATCTGGAGCGGGATTACCGGCTGTTCAACGGCAAGGCCAAACAGTTTATCTTTATCAGCTCGGCTTCGGCGTATCAATCGCCGCCGTCGGATTATCGGATTACGGAAGGTACGCCGCTGGCGAATCCATTCTGGGAATACTCGCGCAACAAGATTGCCTGTGAAGACTATCTGATGAAGCAATACCGGGAGCAGGGCTTCCCGATCACGATTGTGCGCCCGAGCCATACGTACAGTGAACGCTCCATTCCACTGGGTGTGCATGGCAGCAAAGGAAGCTGGCAGGTCGTTCGCCGGATGCTGGACAACAAACCGGTCATTATTCATGGAGATGGTACATCGCTGTGGACACTCACACACAGTGAAGACTTTGCCAAAGGATTCATCGGACTGATGGGCAATATCCATGCGCTCGGAGAGTCGGTGCATATTACATCCGACGAATCCGTCACCTGGAATCAGATTCATGAGGTGATCGCCAGTGTAGTAGGTGTACGCCTGAATGCAGTACATGTGGCGTCCGAGTTCCTCGATGCTTGCAGTCCGGAAGATTACCGGGGCAGCCTGCTCGGAGACAAGGCCAATACCGTCGTATTCGACAATACCAAGCTGAAGCGTCTGGTGCCGGAATTCGTGGCTACGATTCGCGTAGATCAGGGTATCCGTCGTACCGTGCAGCATATTCTGGATCATCCGGAACTGCAGCAGGAAGATCCCGAGTTCGATGCCTGGTGCGACCGTGTGATCGATGCACTGGATCAGGCGGCAGCACAGATCAAAAGCGGGAAATAAAGCTGCAAGTAAAACAGCCGCAAATATAAGTATGGGCAGCAGTTCACGATCAAGTGGACTGCTGTTTTTTGTGACGATATCAAGCAGACTGATTTTTTTTGCCAAAGGATGTAACCTTTTAGGTAGTCCATTTATCTAATTGTGTGATTTTAGGCTGTTTTACTTTTGATAGACAGTCCACAGCAGTCCAGTCGATAGCAAAGAAGGTGAATCTCCTATTGAATATACAACAGCAAGTCGAGCATGCCAGAAATGGTGACCATCGTGCATTTCTCCAATTAATGAAGCATATGGAAGGACGACTGTACCGAATCGCACATGCCATGGTCAAACGCCAGGAAGATATTGTAGATGTAATGCAGGAGACGATTATTAGCGCGTATGAAGCATTGCCCCAGCTGCGGGAAAGTCATTTTTTTGAGACATGGGTGATTCGCATTCTGATCAATCAATGCAATCTAACCCTGCGCAAGCGCAAGCAGATTATTCCTTTTTCCGAAATCAGGCAGTCTACTCCGCCTCACACTGCCTACGATTCAGTCGATATCCGTCAGGTAGTGGATCAGCTGGAAGAGGACAAGCGGCAGCTGATTATTCTGCATTATTTTCAGGATATTCCGCTGAGGCAGGTGGCCGAGATTCTGGATATTTCGGAAAGTACGGCCAAAACCCGGCTCCACCGGACACGCAAACTATTATCCCGCTGGATCGAAGATCAGGAAGAAGGGGGGCATACCCATGAAAAACGATAAGCTGGACGAATGGCTGCGCAGTGGTGCGGAGCAGACAGAGAATGATTCGATTCCACCGGATATACAGTCTCGCCTCCAGCTCGTGTATGACGCTATCGAACAGGGGCAGACAGGACAAGGTATCCGGGAGAATCTGTCCCGAGATCCCCAGGAGGAACAAGCAGCAGCTGTTCCGGACACGATGGAGGTACAGCCTGTCGTCAAGCGCAAGTCCCGCCGGATGATGCGTTATGGCATGACAGCGGCCGCGATGCTGATCGGTATAGGTGGTACACTCGGTTCCGGTTATTTCTCGGCTGATATGGCCCATACACTCAAGCAATTGCCAGGCGTACCTGCTGTCTACCAGCTGACCTCGCATCTGGGCTGGGTTACCGCCGATGAGCGGGAGAGCGAGCCAGATCCTCTGAGTATAGAGCAGCAGGGTGTCACGATGACAATGGAATCTGTCGTATATGATGGCAGAAAAGTACACCTTGAACTGAAGCAGCAGCATGATGCGCAGAAACAGCCTATTCAGGACGTGGAAATCTACATTAATGGCAAGTCAGCCGCCTCTGCCAAAGAACAAGGGGGGATCCGGGCACAACATCATAGCGAACGTACGGATCAATATCGTCTGTATTTGAATCTCGATCCCCAAGTATTATTTGGTCTGCCTGATGGGATTGTTTCCAATGAGCCGTCGGATATAGAGCTTTCTCAAATGCCTGCACAATTGAATATGCAAATCCGGGTCAGTCTGAAACAGAATCCAAATTCTCCGTTTATTTATAATGTAAATGTACAAAAGCAGGCTCAAACTGCAAGGTATATTCTGAAAAAGAAAGCTTCTCTATCCGAAAATCTAGCGGTTGGAACCGTTGAAGCGGACGTCACACCGGCAACAACCTATATAGACCTGAAGATCGACGGGTTTGACAAGTGGCATCATCGATATGAAGGAGGCGGGGTTCATTTTATTCTGCTCGATGCGCTGAATCGTCCGTACCATCCTTTGGCGGATTCGGGAGAGCCTGCCACTCCACATATGGAATACAGCAGTCTGCCTGATGATGCCGGTGATCTCACACTGATCCCGTATACGTTTAACCTGGAGCCTATATCCCGCAAATACCCGGTTCCGATCAAGAACGAGCCAACTGATGATCATCCCATCGAACTGGATATGGGAACAACCGGAAAAGTAAAAATCATGGAGAGAACGTCTACAGACAATGAGATTACTTTGCGCATACAGCCAGGCGAAGCATATCAGGCCTATATGGTCGCTTATAGCTTGTGGTATGGCGATCAGAAAATGCATGAAGCAAGAGGACGTCCGGCTCAGATCATTCCTGACTCTGCTCATGCAGGACAATATCTCATCACGTATGACAAAACGAAGCTGAAACCGGGTGATCGATTGTGTTATTACGTGAGCAATATGCGTTACCTGGGAGAGATTCCTCTTACCCGAGTTACCAAGTAGCGTTTGCTTATGAAGCTATGTGGTAACAACGAAGTAGTCTCCAAAAGATAGGGACACTGTATGAATTGCTTGATCTTTGTATAGCAAAAAGGCGCAGAATTATTCTCTGTGCCTTTTTGCTATACTTTTTGTTCATATATTTAACAGCTTCCGGTAAATAGGCAAGGTATACAGCAAGCGCTCTGCAGTACGAAGTCCAGCTTTATGTAGACCACGCTGTATTAATAAAGCTGTAATTCCTCGTACTGTCCATAGTTGGATGTGCTCGAATAGCGTAGCATTATTGATCTGTCCATATCGCTGATAACCCTGTCTGAACAAGCGGATATACTCCTGATTAATCCGAGTCTCCTGTGTAAGATCAAGCGTAGAGGTAACCAGCGCGGCAATATCAAAGTGAGGATCGCCCCGGCGCACTTCTCCCCAATCGATCAGAAATGTCTCTTTCTTGCCAAAGACCAGATTCCACTTTCCCAGATCTCCATGAATATAGCCGATATGCTGAATCGGTGGATGTTCATAAGGAAGGCATTGGGCTATATGGGACTGAAGTGTACGAATAATCTGCTGATCCTTCTCATCCATTTGCTGATATTGATAGTTAAGATTCAGCAAATCTATCGCAGAAGTTAATGAAAAACGATCGGGCTGAACTGATAGATTAAGCGAACGTGTCATCGCATGGAACAAAGCTGTTTTTGCACCAATTTGTTCGTAATCTATGGGATTTGGTGTCAAAGACAACGGTTCGATATACAGCTGCACATTGTAGTAGTTATTCTGATGAACCGTGAAAGGCTGTCCGTGTATAGTACGTACAATAGGTGGACATACACGGTACTCAGCCATTATGTCAGATAGAGCTACTTCCATTTCAGCTTGGCTACGGTTCTTCAGACGTCGTAACACAAACATGCCTACAGCGCAGTGCACAATCCGTGTTTGTGAAGTATTGCCTTGTTCGGACCGATTGACGGAATGAATAACGCCTAATGAATACTGGCTTAAAACCGGCAGTATATCATCATGATTGAGATCGAGAAAGGGTTGGTGAGAGTTCATTGCTTCTCCTTTTAGTCAGAGAATTGTATTTATGTTAGGAGGAAATGGTTCTGCTGATAGCTAACTAAGCCTGCCTGTAGACAGAATCAATCCAGTATTTTCTGGCGAAGCAGTGTTATTGCCTGCTCAATCTGTACCTTCTCTGCATCAGACAATGCTGCGGTCCGCTGAGTAAAGCGTTCTCGAACCGTCTGGAAAATATCGTTCATCAGCGTGTTGCCTTGATCGGACAAGCGTATCAGCTGCTTGCGCCGATCCTGGGGGTCAGTGACTTTTTCACATAATCCTTTATCGGTGAGCTTGCGCAGTTCACGGCTGGTATTGGGCATGGACATATGTATACATTCGCTGATCTCACTCAGCGTTATCGGCTGACTGACCATCAGGTACTCCATAATTTTATATTGAGCCGGTGTCAGTTCGCCGGTAGGGATATCGCGGGTCATCTCGCTGCTCATCTGATGTACAGATGCAATAAAACCGACAAACTGCTGGAATAAATCATTGGTCTTCATTTCTTCACCTCGTCTTCCAAGATAGCAAAATGATTATCACAAAACAATTATCATTTGACAACTAAAATGATATCCTCTACTATTTAATTATCAAATGACAACTAAATGGAGAGTGAATGTATGAGTACACTGCTGATTTACACCCATCCCAATCACCAGAGTCTGAATTATGCCATGATGCAGCAGGCTATTCGAGGTATCCGGGATCATCATCCCGACGAAGAGATTCAGATTATTGATTTGTATGCAGATGAATTCAACCCGGCCCTGGTATTCAATGAACACAAGCAGCGCCGGGATATGCATATCGATCCCGAGCTGAATACGTACCGGGAACAGATCCTGTGGGCAGATCGGATCGTATTCGTCTACCCGATCTGGTGGGGACGTCCGCCAGCGATGCTGCTGGGATTTATCGATCGTATGATGGCGTCCGGTTTTGCCTACGCTTATCGCAAAAAGGGAGATTTAACACCGGAAGGACTACTGAAAGGTAAGTCAGTGGTGTGCATTTCCACCATGCAGGGACCGGCAGGCTATTTGCAGTTATGGCTGAATAATGCGCACCGTGTACTGATGCGCCGGGCTTTATTTAACTATATTGGTATCCGGCAGGTGAAATTCTTTGAGTTTGGCAGTATGGAGAGTCCCAAAGGCAAGCATGAACGTAAGCTGAACAAGGTCTACCATTATTTCCGCACAGCCCACTAAAGCAATGACAGAATCAGGATATTGATACTCCTCTACTATTCGTTATGCTAAGATAAAGTATACCTTGGCATTACGGAATGACTCGGATTATTAATAGAAGCAAGGGGGAAGAAGACATCGGCAGGCCAGCTATATAGCCTGTCCGTGTCTTCGCAGAATATGGCATCAGATCTTCCATTAACCAAAGAAAATATTCTCGATGCGGCAGAACAGGTACTTCGCCGCTACGGCCCGGATAAAACGTCGGTCGTCGATGTGGCACGGGTGCTCAAAGTCAGTCACGGCACCATTTACCGGCATTACCCGAGTAAGGCGGCACTGCGTGAAGCAGTAACTGAGCGCTGGCTGCATACCCTCTCCGATCCACTGGAGAGAATTGCCAGGGAGACTGGCGGAAGCGAGCTGCAGCGGCTGCGTCACTGGTATGATACGCTGATCCAAAACAAGCGCAGATACGCGGTAGAAGATGCCGAGATGTTCGCGATGTATGCAGCGGTATCTGCGAAGCCGATCCCGATTATTACAGAACATATCCGGGAAATGAACGAGCAGATCGCCAGCATTCTCCGCCGGGGCATGGACAGCGGGGAGATCGCAGCAGGCGACCCGGCGATCACAGCCCGTGCGCTGTTCAATGCAACATCCTATTTTCATCATCCGGTTCATGCGGCCGAATGGGTAAATGAAGAGATTGACCGGTATTTTGACGAAGTATGGACGCTGCTCTGCCATGGGCTGCATGGGGCGTTATAACGGCAATTGATCCCCGTTACAGACGGTTGGCGTCGATAGAAGAGTTTGTACAATATTCCAGATTTAGGGATGATCGGCTTCGATTCATAAAAGTCAATTCTATTTTACGTCTATCACCTGCTATATAATGGACTGGATAACCCAGCAAGCTTCGCAGCTCCGGCTGCAGTGTAGCTTAGTTCGATGGAGCAGGTGAAGATGGAACAAGAGCTGTTAACGTATATCCTGATCATTATTGGCGGAGGCGCACTGAGTCTCTGTCTGTGCATATATGCTTTGTTCAGGTTTAGACAGGCACCCGGCGGCAAGTACTATATCATTACTACCTTTTTGGCTTCGGTATTTAATTTTGCTTATTTATTTGAATTGACCAGTCCCGGACTGCAGGAGACATGGTTCTGGCTGCGGGTCGAGTATATTCCGCTGCCGTTTATTCCGGCCTTTACCCTGTTGATGTGCTGCGATTATGTCGGACAGCGATTACCACGGTGGGTCTACTATATATTATTCCTGATTCCACTGTCGACGATTGTCATGCAGCATACCAATGAATGGCATCATTTGTATTATCGGGCGATCAGCCTGAGCACCGATACACCGTTTCCGGTAACCCGGCTGGTGCATGGGCCTTATTTTTATGTGCACTTCTTTTATCTGTATGGCTGTCTTGCGATCAGTGTACTGATTCTGCTGTGGCAGATGCGCAAGGTCAGATGGCGGTTCCGGATGCAGATCCTGACGATGGTCGCAGGATTGGTTGCTCCGGTCGTCGCGAGCTTTTTTTATGTAGGCGGCAAAAGTCCGTACGGGATCGATCTGGGCCCCTTTTTTATCAGCGTTTCGTTTGTATTTCACAGTATTGCCCTGTTGAGATACCAGATGTTCGATGTGGCACCGATCGCGAGGGATATCGTGTTTGAGAGTATGGAGGATGGCGTCGTTGTACTCAATGAAAATGGCGTGCTGGTGGACTACAACAATGCGATGGTCGATCTGCTGGAAGGGCTGAATGCCCAGGCGATTGGTATGCCGATGATGAGTCTGCTGGACAGCTACCCGGTGCTGCGTGAGAAGCTGCTGCTCGGACAGGAATGCGATTATGAGTGTGAGCGTAGAGCCGTGAAGACGTACTTCCGCATCCGATTTGCACCGGTACGGGACAAAAAAGGAACGCCGGTCGGACGGATTGTGATTTTCGCGAATATTACCGAGCAGGCCCAGCTGGAAGAGCAGCTGAAGTATCTTGCCAACACGGATGGACTGACCAGCCTGCTCAACAAGACGGCGCTGATGCAGCGCTCCGAGCAGGCGATTCAGGGACTGTCGAGCGAAGAGGGCGGTTCGGTAGCGGTCATTATGTTCGATATTGACCAGTTCAAGCAGGTGAATGATACGTTCGGACATGAAGCGGGCGATATCGCATTGATGCATCTGGCAGCTACCGCACGCGAGATTCTGGCTGAACAGGATATTGCCGGCAGATATGGCGGTGATGAATTCGTCATCTGTATGCCCGGTGCCTCGGTCACGCAAGCCTATGAGCTGGCTGAGCGGATTCGCAGCCGCATCGCTGGCAGTGAGCTGTTGGTCGATGGCGAGACGATGCGTATCAGCTCCAGCTTTGGTGTAGCCAGTGTACAGGTGACGCCTGGTGACCGGGAGACGTCGGTGCAGCAGCTGATCCGCCAGGCTGATCATGCATTGTATGCCGCCAAGCGAATGGGGCGGAATTGTGTGCAGGTGTATAACTGACGGCAAGTGTCTCTAAATGAATGGGATGCAATATTGTAGAACTATATAACAAAAAAAGACTCTTCCATATGCGAAGAGTCTTTTTTGTATATGGCTATTACTGTGCGTAATCCCCGTTATAACTCACCAGCACGACATCCGACACACCGCTCACATTGGACAGCTCATTAATAAACTGTGTATTATCCGGATCGGCCAGACGAATCTCAACGGTCATCTCGGTAATGTTTTTGCGAACGGTTTTGGATTTCAGTACATATTTGAGCTTGCGCAGGGCAATCTTGACCGGCTCGGCAGCGGACTCGTCATAGTGAATCACGAGCAGATACGGAGCCTCGCCGTTCTGGCGGCGGGACATGAAGAAGATGACGAGCGTAATAACGATCGAGCCGACGATAGCAAAAGCATACAGCGTGGCACCGGTAGCAATCCCCGCAGAAATCGCCCAGAACATGAACATAATGTCCATCGGGTCCTTGACCGCTGTCCGGAAGCGAACGATACTCAGCGCGCCGACCATCCCCAGGGACAGCACGATGTTGCTGCTGATCGTCATGATGATCAGCGAGGTAATAATGGTCATCAGTACAAAAGATACATTGTAGTTATGACTGTAGACCACACCGCGATAGCATTTGCGGTATACCCAGTAGATGAGCATTCCGATCGCAAACGCGATCAGCAGGCTCCAGAACATTTCGATAAAAGAGACCTGGTTGAATGAATCCAGCTGCAGGAAGCTCTTTTTAATTACATCACTAAAATTGGTCGTTTCGTTCATGTTGCTATTTGTCCCCTTCCAGGCGGTCAGCCCGTAAACACTTTTTGTTTTTCTTTACATAGTACATATTTGGAAATGGTGGATCGGTTATGTGAAGACAGCTGAATCAGATGCTTGATAAAATCAGGCAGGAACTGATTGTATTTCACTTCGAGAATCTGGCGCGGACCATCGATCGACTCGAGTGTCACCAGATCCGGATCGAAGATGTCAAAAGACTGCACACCGGCCTGCAGCTGCTTGTCGAACGTTATCCGTACATCGCTGACCGGATAAATATACGCTTCCCGGATATAATCGACTACGACAGAAGGCTTGAGTTGCGCATGCAGCATATCATAGTAGAATTCACGCATCAGCAGATCGCCAGACTCCAGCAGGAACTTCGATTCTCCTGCCATAAGCGAATCGAACTGCGCCCGGTTCAGCGACGCGGATTCCTTGGCTGTGAACTCATTGAATTTGCTTTTGCGCTCCAGTTTGATCACGGCATCACTGCGATTATAGATGCGGATTCGGTACTTTTTACGCTGGAAAGCGCCGTTATTTTTATCAAATAAGGCTGTTTCGTTGATATTGTCAAAATACAGGCTACGAATATGGTAGCCTTCATTGCCGATGGAGTTGCGATCCAGCCGCATCACGGTAGCGACCCGGCGCCGCAGCGCTTCGTATTCGTTGGGAGCAATATAGTATTTCAGCTCATGCCGCAGCCGTTTATTGGCGAACTTCATGGTTGTCCTCTTTTCTGTTCACTGGCATTCAGGGAATATACAAGGATTTGACGCCAAAATGCGCAATGTTGTCGATATCGGTGTATTGATCATAAGGTGTCATGGTATGGCCGGATGTATCCTCTACAGTAACCGTCCAGAAGTATTGGCCGGATGACAGACTGTCCATGCTGGCTGTCGTCTCGCTGCCGACCTGCTTATCCAGCAGCGGAGCTGCCATATCCGGTGTACGAGAGACCAGAATATGATAGCTTAGCGCTTCTCCCTGCAGATCGTAAGAAGGTTCCCATTGGAATGTCAGCTGATCCTGCTGCACTCGCGGCTCGAGCAGCCGGAAAGGCATTGGACGTTCCAGACTCTCACGGTACAGGGTATTGCTGCTTTCGCTCCAGGCAGGCAGCTGCTTCAGCTCCTGCTCGCGGTCGCTGATCCTGCCAGGCAGATAGCCGGGATCACTGGACTGCAGCACCGCTGCATCCGCAATCTGACGGTAGCCGGCGATCATCTGGGCAGTCTGCGCTGGTGTAATAATTTTGCGAAACTGATCTATTTTGGCGGTCAACAGCCGCACATGATCCGGGTTCTGGAAATAACGTCGTACCAGCTGGTTGTCCCAGTAGTTGGCGATACCGTGCTGCCACGGTGCCCGCTGGTTGATCGTTGTACCGGATAGCTGTCCTTTGCCCCAGGCGCTGTCGTAATCCCACGGAATAAAGAACCATTTGCGGGATTCGGTCGGCGAGTAGAGCAGGTAATTCTCTGACGAGGTAGAGTCGTTATCCATCAGGATATTGACAGCCATCCAGCTCAGGAAGTTATTCTGGTCAAAATAGCGGTCGAATACACTGTCAAATTGACTTGGACTGCTGGCATTCACATCATCCAGCATCTGCAGCAGTTTTTGGTGATCCTTGCTGCCTTTGACCTGGAGAATGTCCTGGAACTGATCTTTGTCAAAGGAAGGATCATCTTCCAGCTTGAGTGCGTCGGCATGACGGTCAAACTTGAAGTTTTTGGCTTTGTACAATCCGCCGCTGGAGTCGAGTCCGTGTGTACGCAGGAACTTTTTGTTGGGCTGTTCAATCTGCGTATACAATCCGTAATCGACAAAGTCAGTACTAAAATCCTTTTCCTGGGTCAGATCTTTGACATGCAGCCGTACAAAGGAAGTCTGCATACTGACCATATCCGGCAGCCGGGTCATATAGTCAAAGCTGAGCCGGTTGCGAAAACGGGTCAGATCATTGACTGACTTGATCAGATTAATGGTCGATTGATCACGCCATGCGCCAGTTTGTCCATTCAGCTTGATCTTGTACGACTTTTGCGCGGAACGCAGAGAATCGCTGCCCCGCAGGGAGATGGAGCTGTTGGACTGATAATCCGAGTAGCCGAACATGCCGTGTACCGGTCCGTCTGCATTGCCTTCCTGGAAAATGGCATCCAGCGAGCGGTTATTCTCATCTTCCGGCTGAGAGACCTCGCTGAGCTGTTCCCAGCTGAGCGGATGGTTGCGATCCAGATTCTGGTGCATGATCGTAATGTAGATATCGGTAATACCTGTACGGCTCTTGTCTTCATACAGGGCATGATTATCGCTGAGCGTGTCGCTTGAATAAGCTTCCTGCTGTACGCTCGTTGCCGGGTTCACGTCCCAGGGCAGCAGCCCTTTGGGAACGCTGCATCCAGTGAGCGTTAGAGGCAGCAGTGCAGCAGGTAACAGCAGACGCAGCAGCCAGCGGCCACCGGTCTGACGATGGTCTGCACCAGCCTCACGGAAGGAGTGCAGACGGGAAGCGCGCTTATTTGACATAGAATTCACGCACTCCATAATGATTCACATTATTCAGATCTTCATAGATATCAAAAGCAGGCATGGCATGTCCCTGGCTGTCTTCCGCGAGTACACGCCAGTAATAACGGCCCGGAGTCAGTCCGTCCAGCTTCAGTTCATTGACGGTAAGCTTCGATTCGTCCCGCAATGCATTGGTCATATCGGGCGTACGGGCAATAGTAAAGTGATACGTAATGTCATCTGCCTGCATGTCATAGGAGTTATCCCAGCGGAACGACAGATTGCTGTTCTGCTGCTGTACATCCCCCATAAAGAAAGGCATCGGATACTGCAGCATTTTCTCAAAGCGGGCGACTGATTCTTCCGGAATATCCATCAGATGGTTCACTTCGCCGCTGTACTCTTCAATCGGCTCTGGCAGATTGCCCAGATCGGGCAGCTGATAGACATACTTTTCCGTAATATTGCGATACTTGTCGACCTGCTTCTGGGTCTCTTCGCGGTTGATGATGCTCTGCAGCTCTTGGATCTTGGTCTGCAGAGCAGTCACATTGGCCGGATTTTTGAAAAAGCGGTTCTGCAGCTCACTGCCCCAATAGTTGGCAATCCCTGCTTTCCATGGAGCACGGCGAGATTCATCATCATCATAGAATCCCCAGGCACCGTCATAATCCCATGGCAGGAAATACCAGGTGTTGGAATTCAGCGGGGAGTAGAGCATAAAGTTCTGGGTCTGGGTATCGATATTATCGGTCAGAATATTGATGGCCATCCAGGTCAGGAAGTTATCCCGGTCAAAATGCTGGTTAAATACCTCATCAAAATCTTTGGTCGAATCGTTCACATCATCCAGCATCTTGAGCAGCTTGGCATGATCATGATTGCCCTTGATCTCAAGAACCGATTCAAAGGCTGTCCGGTCAAAAGCAGGATCGCTCTCCAGCTTCAACTCCTGCTCATAACGATAGAACTCAAAATTGGATGCCTTGTATAGCTGACCATTCGGATCGAGTCCGTGGGAGCGCAGGAACGTACGATTCGGCTGCTCCACCTGGGTATACAGGCCGTAATCCTGATATCCGGCATCACTGCCAGCTGTCAGATCCCGTACATGCAGCTGCACATACTGAGTACGCAGGCTGACCATGTCCGGGATACGCTGCATCATATTGTAGCTGAGCATATTACGCATACGGGAAAAGTCATAGGCGCTTTTGACCAGATTGATCGTGGTCTGACTGCGCCATTCGCCCGCATCTTTGTACAGGTTAATCTTGTAGGATTTCTGGTTGGAGCTCAGGGTTGATTTACCACGCAGTTTGACC
This sequence comes from Paenibacillus dauci, assembly GCF_000971985.1. Lineage (GTDB taxonomy): Bacteria > Bacillota > Bacilli > Paenibacillales > Paenibacillaceae > Saccharibacillus > Saccharibacillus dauci. The sequence goes on from NZ_LAQQ01000002.1 coordinate 207,758, forward strand.
ATGACGTTCGGCGCTTTGGTATTATAGCCAAATTTGCCGGCGACAGGTCCTGCGGCATCACCCTGCTGCAGAATGGCATTTACGCTTTTGTCGGGCGTATTGTCATCGGGCAGCTTGATCTCGTTCAGCTGTTTCCAGCTTTCCGGATGTACAGCAGTCAGATTGTCTTTGGTAATCGTCAGGTACATATGGATCACGCTATCCTGACTGTCGGTTTTGTAGACGCTCTGGTTATCTTCCAGCCGGGGATGGTAGTTGGCTACCGCTCCGGCTGCAGGGGTACTGGCGCTGGCGGCGGAGGTATCCTTCCGATCCTCGCACCCGGCCATAATCAGTACACCCAGTATTACGGTCAGCACTGCGGCTGCCTTCTGGTACATATTCATAACTGCCTCCGATCTTCTCATTCCGGGGCCGGGCCGGTCAGACTGTATAATCGGCCTGCTTCAGCCCGGCATAACTTGTCTTCAACTTGTCGACGGTAAGGGCATAACTATCCTCAGCGCTTCAGCAGCGGGCCAAAGCGGTTCTCTGTTTTGCGTGCTACAAGCGGCTGCGCACTGAACGTATAGTAGTTAATATGGTTCAGCACATATACAATCCGTGCAAGTGCAGCGATCAGCGTCACAAAGGAAGCGGCGAAGAACGAGAAGCCCTGATCATTCGCCCAGAGGGAGATCACCGTAAAGAGTGTATTCATAGCCAGAAAAGCAATCGCCAGCCACAATACCCCTTTGCGATCATCAAAATAAAGCAGTACCAGTGCCAGCACATTATAGATAATGTAGGCAAAATATCCGATCACGAGAATATTGAACAGATCCACCTGGGTCGAAGTAAAGCCGATCAGTGGCAGGAAGCGGATACCGATCGCAATCGAGATAATCGAGAAGATCATCTGAATGCCCATAATCAATGTGAACTGCTGCCCCAGTACCTGATACATCTCATTGCGGGCACGGTTAATGTCCAGAATCGAACCTTTGGACAGGATAAAGTCATAATAATTGCGGAACTTCGGATAAAAGCTCGTCTCCAGCGAGACGACAAATACGATCAGCGTCGGTACCGCCGACAGAAACGCACAGAATACGGCGACATCATACTGCGGTGCCATCAGGAAAGCTCCGCTGACCTGCACACCGGCCGGTCCTGCCCACTGTACAAACTGATGGGCGAACAGTCCGACCGAATTCAGCAGCCCGATCGCGATCAGCGATGGATAACGGCGCAGGAACGCGAGAAAGGAAAAGTTCGATACCGTCTTGCCGGGCTTGAAATAGCGCTCGATCTGGATCATCAGCATTGCACAAGTGACCAGAAAACCTCCATCAAAAGCGAATAATGCCGATGAAGCGGTCCGCAGCGGTGTCAGATACAGGATCACAGCGAGTATGATAATCGATACTGCCGCCCCACTGGAAAAGGCCAGTACGATACGCTTGTAATTCTTCATCGCGGATACATAAACGACCTGATTCCAGATCATCACCAGCAGCATATACAGCAGGAACAGTCCTACTTTGATCGATAGCGGCAGATCCGCAAATACCAGAAACACGAGAGCCGGAATGCCTCCGAATACCAGACTGATCTGGATACTGCCGTACAGTGACGGTAGGAGGGCATTATGATAGCCCTCATTCAGAAAGTCCGAACTGACCCGTGTGAGATACATCGTCATCAGACTGCTGATAATATAGGAGAAAATAAATGCGTAAATGACGCAGCTCTGAAACAGCTCGACATTCAGATAATCCGTGCCTGCTCCGCGCAGCATCCGGTTGAAGACACCAACCATCACAATACAGAGCAGCATCGGACCGATCGTGATCAGGGATGAATACGTATAGGCTTTGGCCTTGTTGACCAGTCCGCTCTTATCAAATAATTTTTTTAGTTCGAAACCGATACCGGCCATCCGTTAAGCCCTCCACATGTTTGATACAAATTCTGATAGCCGGTAATAAAGTTGTGATTGGTGTACAGCGAACGTACACGATTCCGGCCATTCTCGCCCATCCGCTGACGCAGTTCTTCGCTACGGCACAGCTGAATGACTTCTTCGCCAATCCGTTCATAACTCATAACCGGCACGACGCTGCCGGCAGGACCGAACTCATCGTTATTGCCGTAGATTAATTCTTTGCAGCTGCCGACATCGGTAGTGACCATCGGCTTGCCGGCGGCCAGACCTTCCAGCACAGCCAGCGGCTGGCCTTCACTGATACTGGTCAGCAGCAGGATATCCATCTGTCCGATATATTCCTTGACGTTGATACTGCCGGTGAAGATGACATCCTCCACCTGTAGCAGTTCGACCATCAAGCGGCATTCTTCGTAGTATTCCGGGTCCTCTTCATAAGGGCCCATAATGAAGAACTTGGCTTCCGGCACCTGCCGCTTGATCACATTGAAGCTCTGGATCATCGTCTTGATATCCTTGATCGGCACGACACGTACGACACCGCCGATATAGATCGGCTCACCCGGAGCTTTGACCTGCAGATTCTCATAATCAGCTGCAGTCACTCCATTCGGGATAATACGGATTTTGTCTGCTTCACAGCCCAGTTCGATCTGGATTTCCCGGTTGCGGTTGAACAGGGTAATGACTTCATCCGCATATTGGTACGCACAGGTGGAGAGTGTATAGAAGTAACGAATCCAGATATCCTTGAAATATCCGTCTACCCAGTCTGCTTTGATAATCTCTTCTTCCCGTTCACGCGAATAGATACCGTGTTCGGTCAGCATCACCGGTTTGCCATACAGATACTTGGCGAGGCTGGCGAGTACGCCGGCATAACCAGTGGATACGGCATGATACAGATCCGCCTGGGGCAGCGGCTTTTGCACAGTCAGCAGCAGCGGCAGTACCATCGAGCGAACCGTCCAGAACATCTCGGTAAAAGGAAGCTGTTCGTATTTCTCCTCGCACAGCTGGCTCATAATATCGAAGAAATCACGACTCATGAGGAAATTGGCGGCATTGCTCAGCTTGGGATCACAGAGCACGCTGAAAATGCGGCTCCAGTCCAGATCCCCTTCACCGGAAATCAGTGCTTTGATCGATTGGCGCTGATCCGGCGTGAGGCGTAAGTGATGTCCCCATTCGCCTTCCAGCTGCATATATTCATCCAGGAAAATCTCCTGTACTTCGACAATATTGTCGGGCAGTGTGTATTTGAACTGCCCTTTTTGCTTGCGTTCAGCGGCGATCGCATAGATCACAAATTCATGTTCCGGCATATTGCGGGCCAGGGAATGAATCCAGCTGGACACCCCGCCGGTCACATAAGGGTACGACCCTTCCGCTACAATACAGATTCTCATTGTTTCTTGTCCCCCAAACCGATCGTAAATTGATCCCGGGTTACTTCCACCAGATACGAACCGCTGTCAATCCGGGTCACTTTGCAGTTCTCCTGGGTCGTAATCGGCCGGTCGGTACGCAGTACATAGAAGAGGGAACCTTCCGGGAAATGATTGATATAACCGTCAATCTCGTTATCTTTGTGTACAAAGTGCGGTTCGCTGATCTGGTACTTTTGCAGCTCAACAGCTGCCTGGGAAGCAGTCATCGGACGCAGCCAGCTATATTGCTGCACCGATTTGCTGATGTATTTCTCGAACATGTCGCGCATCTGTTCCCAATTGTAGGAGTGGCTGCGATCCGGATCGAGAATATCATCCGGATGGACAAAGTGGGAGAACACACCAAGCGAAGTTACGGCATTGGCCGTTGCCCAGTCATTGAATTCATCTTTCATAAAACCGGATGAAATACGCGGTAGCTCGGCAATACCATCATCGGCAATCTCGAATTCCTGTACATAGGAACGATTCTCCGGATCTTCACTGTAGACGGAAGAGATGCTTTTCAGATCCGGCCAGCTGCTCTTCAGCGCTGCCCGCCCATCGGAGTCGAGTGCATTGGATGGGGGCACATAGGTCATCACTTTATAATTCATAAAAGACTGATGGATAAAGTTCAGCACACTGGTGATTGATTCGGACATGCTCTTGCGGTCCGGCCAGGCATTATAGCCAAAGCTGCCTGCAATCCGTTCATTCATGGTCAGCGACTGGTGATTATATCCGTGTACACCGATCTCGCCGCCCTGCTTAATCAGCTCACGTCCGAACAGTGTCAGGTTAAGACCGTCTGCATCGGTAGGTGCACCGAATGGGGGTTTGACCTGGTTGTTGTATGTCTGAATAACGACGCCGGTATATTTCAGATTATGCTCGGCAGCGATCTTCAGCATATCCGGCCACCAGATATCCTTGTAGAAACGGGCAGTGTTGCGATGATATTCCTGATACACTTTGTCATTGGTGCCTGCCGGAATCGGCGCCGGGAAGTCGTCAATATACATCAATTCCACATTGAGCACCGGATAGATGGTATCCGGCAGCATCAGACTGATCGCGCCGGACAATACGCCGCGGCTGGTCTTTTCCTGGAACATGGATCCGTTGAATACGACGAATTTGCCTTTGCCATAAGGCGTCTCCCATAGCAGTGGAACGTTCTCGTCACTGGTAGCATGAACGGTACTGTCACTGCCCAGGCGTACACGGATCGATCCGTTCTGGATCAGTTCGGGCGAATAGCTGGCATTCTTGTCATTCAGCAGCACATTGCTCTTCATTTCCAGACCGGTAGAGGTCAGATAACCGCCCAGCTCGATAATGCCCATTTTGCGGTAATTCTGATACAGGGCCTGATCGATCTGGGGCATGGAAGTGAACAGCAGGCTGCCGCCGTTTTGTACATAATTGTCGATCCAGCCGGTACTTGGCAGCTGGGACAGACTGGACAGTGTCAGGATGACTCCGTCGTAGGCTGTCATATCAGTCGGCATTGCGCTAACATCGATCGCATCAAAGCGGATTTTCATATATTTCAGCATATGCTCGGCATTGTTTTTAATTTTGACACTGGCACTGTCTTTGGGATTGAACAAGAGCAGCAGCTGTCGTTCTCCCTGCAGCGCCGTCGTCTGCTCCGGTGTGAGTGCATTGGTCTGCTTGATCCCGGAAATGTCCTGGATATGGTTCTGATTGCCTTTCATATGGAGAATGGCATCGGAACGCGAAGCCTGAATGATCAGCGCCATAACCAGCATAAAAGCCAGCATGGCGTAGACCTGCGTGGTTAATTTAAATGAGAATTTCATGGGTTACGCACCTTTTTCCGACCAGTACCGAATAACATTCAGGCCCGTATTGGATACTTTGATATTGGATTGCTTGAGTGCCTGCAGGGTCTGGAAAAAGGCTTCCTTCATCTGCAAATCGTAATACAGCTGCAGCGCGGTCAGATAGGGCTGTTCGCTGTCGGCATGTGTTTCGCGGAATTTCTGTTCATACTGAAGAGCGATATCGGGACGCTCCAGTTCCATCTCGCTGTGAATTTTGGCGTTGAATACCTGCTCATCCCCGCCGCCTGCCTCGATCAGCTCACCGAGCAGACGGGAGTAGGTGGACAGATAGGTGCGGCGGGTCGGGCGGTCCATAAATCCGCTGTGCATATACTGGTGGATCGCTTCCGCATATTCGCCCAGCATGCCGATCGAGCGGTCGCCCTGTTCATAACGAACCGAATAATGCTGGATCGACAGGGTCAGCTTGCGCTTGATCTCCACGACAGCAGTCACGGCATAGTGGGAAGTCTCGGTATCTTCGTTGCTGACTGCCTGTTCGAGCAGCGGCATCATCGCACCAGGATCGTCTTTGAGAAAGTCCAGCATCAGCCGGCGGCGGCTGGTATGGTCATTGACGAGCAGTGCTTCTTCCAGAGGAACCAGATTGCTCTCCTTGCGCACATCGAGAGTACGGAATACGCGCACCGGCTGATCGTCTGCCACTTCATCGGTCAGATGTCCGGTAGAGCGGGACAGACGCAGATAGCCGGAGCGTAGCCCATCCCGCAGAAGCGAGATAAACAGACCGAATAATGGCAGCAGGACAACCAGCGTAATCGCTCCGGCTGTATCTTCACCGCAGCGGTCACGGTATTTCCAGCGCAGGACGCTGTATACCGCTGCCAGCACGTAATACAGCAGCAGGAGACTAAGCATAAGCGATCTCCTCTTGCACGACATTAGCACTGATGCTGTGATGATGCAGACGGTTAATGACGAGCAGTGCTTCTTCATGATTGGCATTGGACAGCAGCAGTACAGGCTGCCCGTTGATCATGCCGAGATAATCGGAATCACGTTTGACGCTATCAACGAGGTGAGCGAGATCGGACAGATTGCGTCCTTCTTCCACCAGATTCAGGAGCGTATAGTCACTGCCATGCATCCGGTATGCTTCTTCACGTGCGCGCAGAATCTGACGGAACGCGGATTCATTCAGTACAGGCAGATCATCAATATACCGGTGCTGACGAGTGGCTCCTTCGTACTGGAAGGCACGGGCCAGGGAGGAGGAGATCATATCCACGCTGACTTTGAGCATATTCTCGTAATTCATATTCAGACTCTCAAATGAAGGTTCATGCAGAGAGACGAGTGCGATAACCTGCTGATTGTGGATTACGGGGGTAATATACATAGGCACTTCCGGAGTCATCGTTTTGTTCACGAACATGGTCTTGCTCTCGATCGCATCACGGAAATAAGGATGTTCGTCCAGACGGATCGTTTTGGGCAGGGTAAAGCCGTTATTTTTGGATTGAACCAGCAGACGCATATGGTTGGTTTCATTCACAGAGTAGATCGAGATATGGCGGGTATCCAGGAGGTTCTCCAGCACATCAATCGAGGCAGTGATGACTTCTTCGGATTCGAAGCTTTCCAGCTTGCGGGTAATGGTATAGATGCGGCCGATGCTGTCTTTGCTGCCGATCAGCTGCCGCTGCAGTTCTTCCTTTATTTTGCGTGTATCTTTGTAAATGTGACTGAGGAATAGATAACGTTCTTTCTCGGCGGCGAGTTCGTTGTGGATCGAGACCGATTCGCGCTTATGCTTGTCGGAGACAAAGCCGACGACCATACCGAAGAACAGATAGATTGCGAATATAAACAATGCTTCCGGATCGTACAGCAGTGTCTGCCAGTCCCGTCCATTGGAGAGTGCTTCATAGAAGAACAGTCCCGATGCGAGTACAGAAGACAGAATTGACTGACGGGCACCATATACGATACCGAGCAGGATAATATATACCAGTTTGAAATCAATATCGGCAGAGATCGACCATTTGCTGCCGTACTGCGAGATCATGAACAGGACTGCAAAAGCCAGCAGATTCTCGGCATATGGACGGATCACCGGGAACCAGCCGGTATAGCCGGATTTGTCAGCAGTAGCTGCAATGCTTGCAGGCTTGCTGCTATGGTTTTCCCGGAACCAGGCAAAGGTTTTCTCCATGCCTTCCTGTACGGAATACAGGGGTAGCCAGTCGAGGTCCTTTTTGACTAACGTGTTATCGAGCGAGGAGCGGTAGATATCACCTGCACGTTCTTCCTTGTAATTGACGTCCTGTATCGGTTCCAGTTGTTCCAGAATGCCGATCAGCTCATTCAGGCTTGTCTCCGTATTGGTCGACAGATTGTAGACGCCTGTCGCATCACTGATCGCACCGCGGTAGATCCCGTCGACAATGTCTTCCACATAAATGAAGTCCCGTGTCTGCTCGCCATCACCGAAAATATCCAGTCCGCGCCCTTCCATCATGCGCTGCATATAGATAGAGACAACGCCGCCTTCACCGATTGTACCTTGACGCGGGCCATACACATTAGCAAAGCGGAATGCGAGAGTAGGCAGTTTGTAGATGTCGTTCCATTTGCCGCAGTATACTTCACCAAGCAGCTTGTTAATTCCATAGGGAGATACCGGTTCTGTTTTCATCCGTTCATTGAGGGGGACCTGTTCATTGGGGCCGTACACTGCTGCAGAAGAAGCAAACAGGAATTTGGATACGCCGTACTTGTGGGCACATTCCAGCATGTTGACGAGACCGAGGATGTTCGTCTGCGCATCTTGACGCGGCTCACGCATGGATACCGATACATCGACCTGGGCGGCCAGATGAATGACGATATCCGGCTTGATACTTTGAAAAATCTCTTCGCACCGTTCATCTTCTACACTTAATTCATAAAACTTGTGGGGGACGTTCACGTTCTTCTTACGTCCTGAGGTCAAATTGTCGATAATGTAGACTTGGTGACCTTCTTTGTGAAACCGTTCGGCTACGAATGAACCTATAAAACCGTAGCCTCCTGTGACCAGCACATTCACGTATGTTCCTCCTAAAATAATTTGTCCAATCCGTCCATCTAACGTATAACTGGATGTAACTATTTTAATAGTAACTAAGTAAATTTGACAACTATTTTCTTACATTTCAGTAATATTACTCACGATTTTATTTAATGAATATTTAATTGGGTAAATTAGTGGTATAATTCACTATATTATTGATGGTAATTGCTTGTTTAATGATCCTGCCCAAATGTAGGAAAATGAAAGAAACCCGTTTACTTTTGCAAAAAGTATGTTATTTTTTAAACTAATCTTTGGTATGGTGGCAGATAACCAACCCATAGATACACAACACAGATGCAGGTAGAAGCAGGCAGCAGATACCGGTACGATAAAAGAGGAGACAAAAGCGATGAAAAGGTATGGCCGAATTGCGCTGTGTCTGTTCGCTCTGGTGGCGATGATGTCTATCACGAATAGTGCTTCAGCGCTGGCAAATAGCAAACCGGGCAACAAATTATTAATTTATTATGGCATTCCGGAGTCGGTGAACAACGTATCGAACAATGAGGAAGCAGCTCAGATTTTTGCAAAATACGACTATCTTGTGCTGGGAGACAAACTGGAACTACCGGAGCATACGCAGCATGAGAGTACGCTGCAGATTATTGCCCGGATCAAGGAAATCAATCCCAAAATCCAGATTTTCGGCTATGTGGATCTCGGTATAACGAATTCGACGGATAACCTCAGTATGGATACAATCAAGCAGCGCATCAATCTATGGAAAGCTGCTGGGGTATACGGCATTTTCCTGGATGATGCCGGTTATGATTACGGTGTATCCCGTGTGCGGCTGAATGAAGCGCTGACGATAGTACATGATCAGAGCATGGCTGCCTTTGTTAATGCATGGCATCCCGAAGATGTAATGAGCAGTGCCAAGCAGGAGGAATTTAACCCGGATGGTCTGAAGACCAAAATGAACGCGAACGACTTGTATCTAATGGAAAGCTTCCTGCTGCCTGCCAATCTGAACGGCAGCGGCATCTCCAGCGCCTACCGCGATTATTTTGAAGATAAGATGGAGAAAAGCATGATGTACCGCAGAGTGCTGGGAGTACACATGCTCAGTGTGAGTACGATCGATTATCAGGCGAGCACTGATGGCGTGCTGAACCAATTCTTCAAAATGAACGAAGCGGCAGCCGGCGTATTCTCGCTCGATGGATACGGGGTATCTCCGGTACATTACAGTTCGTCCGAACCGAATTCGGATGTGGTACGCACATTCCCGTATATGAGCAATTATATGGACTTCTACACATTGAAGCCGGAATATGAGAGTTCCCGCGGCGGACAGGATTTCACCCGTGACGGATTCCGTCTGCTGTCAGTCAAAGGCATGAACAAATACGCATTCCCGAATAATGCATTGTATCAATAAGAATAAATAGAAAAAGCATTCTTCCCGTGCAAGGTTGCAGAGGAAGAATGCTTTTTGTTATGCGATCGACAATTTTGGAACAGGGATCGCTCTAATCACAGATTATTGCTGAACGATTATTCCAAATTCAGAATCAGCTGTACTGCTCGATATACCAGTCAATCATCTTGCGGGCGATACTGATACGCGGCGGAATAGTGGGCAGGTTGTCCACTCCGAACCAGTCTGCATGCACGATCTCTTCACCATCCACCTGAATCTCGCCGCTCTCATAGTCCGCGATAAATCCGACCATCAGCGAATGGGGAAACGGCCATGGCTGGCTGTCAAAATAGCGAATATTACCAATCTTGATACCGATCTCTTCCATGGTCTCCCGCTGTACACAATCTTCCAGCGTCTCACCCGGCTCGACAAAGCCGGCAATCAGCCCATACATATTGTTCTTGAAATGTCCTGCTCTCGCCAGCAACAGCTGGTTATCCTTGAGAATCAATGTGATCACCGCCGGAGCCAGACGCGGATAATGGGACAGTCCGCAGTTCGGACATACTTTGCTGCGTTCATGACCGGCATGATCCAATGCCGTGCCACAGCGTCCGCAGAACTGGTGGGTGGCATCCCAGGCGAGCATCTGCAGGCCGCGTCCAGCGAGATGGAACAGATCTTCATCGATTCGGTCATACAGCGCGAATAGCGGCAGGAAGTTCATGCCTGACGGAGCTTCTGCATCCTTATCCAGCTCGGCGGTATAACAGGAAGCCTGCTCGATGCTGCCCAGGTAGAGGGAGCGCGCAGGCTGCAATCCATATGGCTCCGGTCCACTGGTTACAGGCAATGCTGGCTGCTTCTCGTGCTCATGAACAAGCAGCTCACTGCCCCGGAAAATAAACCAGTAACCGGTGCCTTCTTCCTGCTCGGCAGGTACCATGGCAGGTTGATATCGTTTATAGATACTTTCTTTGGGCTTTCTCATCATCTCAGAACCTTTCATGAAGTTAATCTTGATCGACGTTGTCTATTATTTATACCCATAAAAGGAATCCAGATGAAAGTGTGGAGGTGATAGGCTGTAGGGATTACAGTGTCAGCCTATCATGCCTCGTGTCTGGCCATTCTGGCGTTGTGTTCATCCATCGGCAAATCAAAATGGTCACGGTTGCCAATCTGGGCCGTCATGCCGCCGCCATGCCGTGCATACAGTACGAACCAGTAAAAGATCGGATACTGGCGCATCCGGGTCTGCTTTGGACCGACACGTACATCGGCAAGCTGGTCATACTGCGGCCAGTAGTCCACGATATTGGGCGTGACTTTGCGGTGCGCACGGCTGCTGGGGATATGCTCGCATACTTTCTCCGGCAGCAGTCGTTCCCGCCATGATCCGTAAAAGGTATGCGAGCTGCCATGTGTGCGGCAGATGAACGGTCGCAGCGGATAGACGCGGCAGATCCCACGCTCCGGGTCCAGCAGTGGACAGGCAAAGCTGTTGCGTCCGGCATAACGGCGGATCTGCTCCAGTTCTTGCTCCTGACTCGTACGGCTCGTCAGCGATGCATACATCTGCGGATTCTCCTGCTGGAAAATCTCCACGTTAACTAGGGACTGCTCAAATACAGCCTGAATCTCGGCTTTGCTCCAGTGACGTTCCATATAAGTGAGCAGCAATTCAAACTCCACCTGGGAGACCGGGAAATAATCCGAACAGCAGCTACTGCATCCGGCAGCGCAGGGAGGATGCGCCTGATGGTGCGCCCTGTAATCTTCGATCGCTTCGTCTACTTCCTGATACAGCTGATGCACATGGGCAGCCCGGCTGTCGGGTGCAGCCGTCTTGTGACAGTGCTGAAGCTTGCGACCGCTGCCACAAAAGCAGGGGCTGCTGCCCGATAATGGACGGGTAGGTTCATCCGGCATATACTCACGTCCTCTGTGTTGGAATACATTATTTTGAATAAGGATAAGACCTGAACCCACAGGTACAGATCGGATTAAGTTGGCCATAATCAAAGAAACAAAACGTCTAAGGTCTCATAACAATCAATGATACTGACAGTAGCGTATTTACTGATCGGTTGCTCGTGGTATCATACATCCGTCTGAGTCTAACTTTACCCTAACCCGATAAAGCTTGCAAAGCAGAAGCATCCTCCGGCGAATGACCGTTCTATCGCATTCATGAATCAGTGTTGTCCGGTAGAAAAACAGGTAATCTACAATACCTGTCCGAAATCTGTCTCTTTCCCGGAAGTTGATGGTAGAATAGAAAGATCAATTTTGATGAATACGGCGTGTAATCACGCATGGAGGCACAATCATGCAATCTTCAGAACAAAACAAAAATGCCTGGAACAGCGGCGCTTACCAATCCTGGCTGAACCGGTTCGGTACACCGGTGGAAGCTGCCGAGAAAATAAAACCCGACCCCCGCAAACGCCTGGGAACTGCTCTGGATCATATGGGCGATATACAGGGACGCAAAATCATTAATCTGATGGGCTCCAACGGCAACAAGGCGGTCGCTCTGTCGCTGCTTGGCGCCTCGCTTACGGTTGCCGACTTTTCCGAAGAGAACCGGCAGTATGCGATGGAGCTGGCGCAGGCTGCCGGCGTCGAGCTGCGCTATATCGTGTCGGATGTACTGCAGATGCCGGAGAACGAGCTGGATGGGTCTTATGATATCGTATTTATGGAATTCGGGATTTTGCACTATTTTACCGATCTGCTACCGCTGTTTGAAGTAGTGCGCAGGCTGCTACAGCCGGGTGGAAGATTGATTCTGCAGGATTTCCATCCGATCTCCACCAAGCTGATCTCTTCACGCGGCACTACTGCCAAGATCCGCAAGCACAAGGTCGATGGGGATTATTTTGATACTTCACTGGTCGAGAAAGAGGTATCCTATTCCAAATTCTCCGAGTCTGCGCCTGCCGATGAGCAGCAGCAAAAAGTATACCTGCGCAACTGGACACTCGGGGAGATTGTGACCTCTGTCGCTGCCACAGGCCTGGTAATCAAAGTACTGGAAGAACTGCCAAATTTGTCATCCGACGTATTTGATAAAGGCATTCCCAAGACATTTACCATTGTGGCCGAGAGATAAATCGATCCAACTCAAAAACGCTGTTGACCCTATAACGTCAGCAGCGTTTTTGCTATATTAACAAGCTTTAGCTATCTTTACCTTGTTCTTTGTCGTTCCCTTCAGCAGCTTCATGACTACGGCGTCTCCAGGATTCTGCATACGCGCTGCGACGGAAGTTCAGGATCGGATCATCGGACAGTTCCATTCCCTGTGGAGGAAGGACAGTAGGATCCATCACCAGACCTTCCGGTTCCTGGACAGGAGCGGTTAGCACGAGTCGTCCGGCATCGATACGCTGGCGATTTTCAGGCCAGGCAGTTGTTGGGTCATCGGTCGGATCGCCTTGTTCGCCGATGATGATATTCAACCGGAAAGCAGCAGGCTGCTGCTGCAAACGCTCGTCGAGCTCACGCTCCAGGTAATCCGGCGGCTGGGAGGTCGTATCCTTGATGGACAGCATATGTACACCCGCCTCCGGCAGCCATTCAAATTTGACGGGCTGTCGCTGTCCTGCTTCGTTAACGAGCAGATAGGCATGGATACAATAATACAGGTTGGTTACATAGCTGGCGGGTGGACGCAGCCGCTGAACAGACAGCAGGCTTTCTTTGGCTTCACCAAAATGTCCGGTGATCTGGTGGATAATCTCCTTGATTCCCAGATTGCCGGCGCGGGCTTTGTTCACCGCTTTGAGCATATCCATAAAGGATTCTGGGGTACGGGCAAAAAATACAGGTACGGTTACAGCAACCAGATTGCTGACCTGACCTTCCGGCAGGCGGAATTGCACGGCCATGCCTTTGGCAGGAGACAGCAGATCGGCGAGTGCAGGATCGGTAGAGCTTTCGGAAAAGCGAACCAGTGCTTCTACCGGCTGTCCCTGCAGATGTGGCGCTATGGTCCAGGCAGCGGCTTCACCGCTGGGCTGAAAAGTGGCCTGATAACAGGCTCCCTTGGCATGGGCACGCCGATAACCAGGATGCCGGCCGGTTAATTTCTCGATTTCATCAACAGCCTGTACGTCCAGATCCCTCGCTTCCAGCCTGTCGGAGCGGGATAATTCAGAAGCGGAGTCGGAGGAAGAATGGGAATGATGCATCAGGATCACCTCATCTATTCAGAGATTGGGATTCTATACCATTTACCCTTTGGGACGATGACCAACGCTTGCGACCCATTTCCTTTTCGAATCTAACGGTCTCCTTTGGGTGAACGTGGAGAGGAGATGCGATTCGAGCGGCGGGAAGATGCGGATGGATAGGAGAGCAGCAGCTGTTCCAGATCTTCGGAAGAGACCGGTTTGCTGAACAGATAGCCCTGCATTTCATTACAGTGGATTTCCTTGAGCATGTCGACCTGATGTTCGCTTTCGACACCTTCGGCGATCACATCCATATTCAGGTTGCGGGCCAGATTAACAATCGTGCTGATAATCATCTGATTGGCCTGACTGCTGCCGATTTTGCTGGTGAATTCACGAGCGATTTTTAATTTGTTGATTGGCAGATTCTCCAGATAGGACAGTGAAGAGTAGCCGGTACCAAAATCATCGATAGACAACGACAGTCCCAGCTGGCGAAGTGCGTGCAGCTTATGAATCACGTCCTGAATATTCGTCATCGCTGTGGACTCGGTCAGCTCCAGCTCCAGATAGCGCGGATCGGCCTGTGTCTCTGCGAGGATAAGAGCGATTCGCTCCACGATATTATCCTGACGGAACTGCTCCGGGGACAGATTGACGCCGATCGTAATATAACGCCCTTCGTCTTGCCATTTCTTAGCCTGGGTACAGGCTTCGCGCAGCACCCATTCACCGATCGGTACGATTAGTCCGGTCTTCTCCGCAATCGGGATAAAATCACCCGGCATAATGCGTCCAATCTCGGGATGTTCCCAGCGAACCAGTGCTTCAACGCCGATCACTTTGCCTTTGCGGGCATCAATCTGCGGCTGGTAATGCAGGAATAGCTCATTGTGATACAAGGCTTGACTAAGTTCTTTTTCGATCAATAGCTGCTTGGAATACATACGATCCGTATCCCGGTAGAACCGGAAATGGCTTTTACCATTGGCTTTGACCTGATACATGGCGATATCTGCCTTTTTCATCAGGGTGACTGGTGTCAGATCATCATGCGGATAGAGAGCAATACCGATACTTGGAGTCGCGATAATCTCATGCCCCTTGATATAATGCGGCTGGCTCAGGCTGTCCAGAATACGATTCGCTACGCTGGCAGCTTCATCATTGCTGGTAATCTTGCGGATGATCAGGGTAAATTCATCCCCGCCCTGGCGTGCAATCACATCCTGCTGCCTTACGCAGTGCTGAAGACGCTGGGCAACCGACCGCAGCAGCTGGTCACCGATATCATGACCGAGCGTATCATTGATATTTTTGAACCGATCCAGATCGATGAACATCACGGCAAACATGCTGTTATCCTGCTGGGCCTCCATTACGGACTGGCTTAACGATTCTTCAAAAGACAGACGATTGGACAGACCGGTCAGCGGATCATGATAAGCGAGGAATTTGATTTTTTCCTCATTCATTTTGTTCTCGGTAATGTCTTTGGCCAGGCCATAGATACCGACCAGTTCATCCATCACCACAATAGGAATATTGGTCATGCGAATATGGGAATACTCGCCCTTGAGATTGCGAATCGACAAATCATACTGCTGCGGAATACCCTGGGAGACGATGCGCAGGTGTTCTTCTACAGCATCCACATAATTCTCGGTAACCAGATCACAGCAGTTCGTCCCGATCAGTTCTTCGACCTCTGCACCGAGCAGCTGGGCACCCGCTACATTCACACTATCAATCGTGCCATCCAGGCGGAATGAAAAGACTGCATCCGGATGGTATTCAAAAATCGACCGGTACCGCTGCTCACTAACTTCCAGCTGTTGAGTCTTCTCATACAGGCTGCGTACCAGCCGCTGATTCTCCAGAATAATCATCAGCTGTCGTGCAATAACGAGCAGAATAGCTACACTGGCACCCACCGTTATGGCCAGCCCTCCCTTTGGAAAAAACACCATAAAGGCGAACAGTCCAGCCAGCCCTATATAAGGAAGCATCAGACGGAAAATATCCGGCACGAGCAGGTGTCTCTCCTGGCATTTCTTGAAAGAAAGTCGAGGTACGGATATGGCACGGCTATGCAGATAGCCTGCAAAACCAACCAATAGCAGTCCGAGAATAAAGAGCGGATCCGACCAACTGCCTGACGAATAGGTCTCATCCACAGTCATATACAAAAAGATGGTATCGCCGACAACCTGGGAGAGCAGTCCTGTAAACAGCGTAAGGATGACCGTGTTGGACAAGGTATGACGAATATCAAAATAAATACTCATGGCACCGAATAACAGGGCCAGGTCACCCAGTGCGTAACCAACAGATAGCATAATGGAAGGAGATAACGGATCAGAGCCCATGGTTGAGATAATCGGTCCAATCAGAAACTCCCAGCTGAAGGTAGAAATTACCGTCATAATAATGGAAATATCCAGCAGCAGCCGGATCACCGGATAGCCTCTTTTCTCACGGGTTAATTTGTAGATAAATGCGGACATATAGAAGATCACTTGTAGAGTGTAGAAAATATCAGAGGGACCGGGGAAAGGAACTTCCAACCCCAGAATGTTCTCATAAAACAGCCAGATCACTTCCGCGACTAAATAGCTCCAGCAGCCCAGTGCTGCCAGCAGCCAGAACAGACGCTGATGATTGCTGCTTTTTTTCCAGGCGGAGGTTAACCAGAGTGCAGCGAGCAATGTTCCACCTGTAGACAACAAGTTCCCGCCCCAGGTCTGAATGGATTCATTGGTATTCCAATACGTAATCCAGAAGTAGTAGAAAAAAGTAAAAGCAATAATAAACATTAAAATCAAAATAGGTTTATACCGCGACAATGTATGCATTATAATCCCTCTAACTTGCTTATTTTAGTCTATATTACCCAATAGGTAGATTTTTGTACCTAGTTAATAAAAATAAATATATAGGTCTAAAGGTAAATAGCTTAGGTAGTTAATATTAAAGGATTTGAAACATAAATGAAATACATAAATGAGAATTTTGGGAAAAAAAGTACAGTAAATATGGACATATCAAGGGATTGGAGAAGAAATAGAAGGTGATTTATACTTTTAAAATAGATTAATGGATGAAAGTGGAAAAATAGGTTTGAAAATGTATGTAAGTAAAAAGCTCCTTTCTCCATATCACGCATTGGAAATAGCGAGATGTGGAGAAAGGAGGGAGTGAGCAGAAATATGGAAGCAAGCAGGATCAATTATCCTGTTATTTTAGATCAATCGGTTACGGCTGCGTGGAGTTAGAGGCGGACAAGGGAATGGTTACATCTACGGTTTGGTCCGGTTTTTCCTCCGTATAAAAGAGAATATCAACCACTGCGCTGGAATCGGTAAATTGTCTGTATACTTCGATGGATGTGTTGTTACCATCACCTACAGCATTAGTGGTCAGCGGCTGTCCAAGGATCTGTTCGCCATTCTGCATCATCGAAGTCTGACTGATTCCGCCAAAATGAGGATCATTGCTCTCAGTCTGAACATAGAGATGTCCATCCTGGCGATAATACGTCCACTTGACTGGCAGGCCATTAATCATAGTGTGCAGCGATTTGTGCTGCGCTGTAATATCTGGAAGAGTAACCGATAGATGCTCACCATGATGAGAAGCAATCCCGTGTTGAGCTCTCAAGATCAATGTTGTCCTGTTGCTTATCTCTATCCCCTGTGGACGTTCAAAGATTAAAGTGAATGATCTTGCAGTATCTCCATGGGTGTCCGGTAATATCTCTGCATACCCTGTCAGAACCTTGCCATCAATCATTAGATTATATTTGGCAAAAGGCAGTACAGAATCCGGATTGGATTCGTTAAGCTGGAGACGAATCTGGGTAGGCGAGATGACTATATGCGTCAGCTGGATAGTTGTATCACCAGATTCCAGCGGAATAGATAGCGGCTGCTGGATCGTGTCGCTCTGCATCTTTCGTTTATCCAGTGGTATATCAAAATCCCAGCTGTCTGCAAAACGCTGCACTTCCCTGTTGTATTCCAGCTGATAAGATAATCCCTTTTGCTGCAGATCGGCAGGGAGATAATAATCCTGAGCAGTATAATGCCCTTGCTCATCAGGTGCTCCATAAGTTCCGCTGCGAGAAGGCTGGACGATTTTGCCTTTGGCTGTATAAAGGCGAAGCTGAGGATAACTCCATGTTCTGGCCTCTTCATTTGTAATGGATAAAGTCGCCCGTTAACTATACACGCTATATCCAACATGGATAAAGCTAAGTGGCTCGTTGTTTATAAAGGGGAAGCTTATGAGAAAATGGTTGATAGTCCTTATTAGTATGATATGTCTAAGTGGTTGCCATGCTGCAGGGACAGCGCCAGAACGAAATGCTACAAACTTAACAGCGTCACCTCTCCATACAGGTCAGCCTCTCATTGCAGAAGGTCATACCTACACCTGGACATTATTTCACGGAGAGAATGACAGTGAATCTCTTGATTACATCAGTAATTTGGAAGATTCATCAGGAAATAGTTACGTCCGCATTAATGATATTATTCATGTTTTGTATTTGCATGAACATGAGAATTACCCGGAGTATGAGCTTTACCTTGGGAGAATAAGCGATGATGGCGGTAAAATAGCACTTATTAGGGAAGGAACAGAGCTAAATCATCTGGTTGTCAAGATTTTCGATTTGACTACAATGCGTAAAATCAACGAATTCAATCTTAAAAAGGCAGACATCGTAATTTCTCCTAATCTGCAAACTTACGTGTACACTGTTCAAGATACAACTGATGACGGTATATATCAGTTTGATGTAGTAAATAAAACTCTAAAAAAGCTGGATAAAGATATGAATGATGCAAACCTTTATGATCTTTATCCTTATAACAAACCAGCTGCCGAAATTCAGGATTATAATGTAATGAAGCGTATGGGAATTGACTTTACGCCAGTTGAAACTTTTCAGAGTACAGTCAATCTAATGCAGTACAGGCAGAACATTCCGATAACTAAAATTAAAGCTTCCTCCAGTCTGCATAGTCAATCAGGACATTCCTATGGACCTGAACACCTTATTGATGGCGATATGCGAACAGGCTGGTGTGAAAGAGCAAAAGGTGACGGAGTGGGAGAGTCCATTACGATTAAGTTTGGCAAAAAACAGACTATTAGCGGAATGGAACTTATTACTGGTCTGGCTACTTCGGAGAAAACATATATAGCAAACAATCGTGTGAAGAAGCTGAAACTTCAATTTTCGGACGGTCATATACTGATGCTGGATACCTACTTTATAGAGCAGTATTTCGATGCCCCTATTATAGCTTCCTCTATACAGATAACAATTCTCGAAGTCGATCCCGGCAAGAAATATCATGATATTTGTATGACCGGATTAAGATTTTTCTAGAAAAGAAGGGGAATATGCATTCAGTGGAAAAAGCAATAATACAAATCTATTTCTGAATAACGGATGATCCTCCATTTAATGTAATTCCAAGCAGTGATCAACAAAATCCCATAATGAAAATAACAAAAAAATCGTTAAAATCGCTTCTTTCCCCTTACAAAACTATAGTATTTCCTAACATTGGATTGTATAATCGTACAGAACGTACATATTATTCAGTCACGTATGTTATTTTATAATTGAAAGTGGGGTTAGAGGATGGCAAGAACAAACGGGCTATCCGTAAAAACAATCGTAGCAATCGGTATCGGTTCTGCATTGTTTATCATTTTGGGGCGGTTTGGTTCTATTCCAACAGGTATACCCAATACAAATATTGAGACAACTTACGCGTTATTGGCTTTGTTTGCGTTGTTATACGGACCGATTGCCGGTCTATTGATCGGACTGATCGGACATACGCTCAAGGATGCCATTTTCTACGGACAGCCATGGTTCAGCTGGGTCATCGCTTCCGCTGTAGTAGGGCTTCTGATTGGCTTGATGACAAGACGTATCCATATTCATGACGGAGAATTCGGCAAAGGCGGCATCCTGCGTTTTAATCTCGCCCAGATCGTAGCCAATATCATTGCATGGATCGTCGTGGCTCCTGTATTGGATATTCTGATCTATTCCGAGCCAGCGAGCAAAGTATTCACACAAGGTGTGGTCGCTGCTATCTCTAACATCGTGACTGTAGCCGTTCTCGGTACACTGCTGGCGATCGCTTATTCCAAAACACGCACCAAGCGCGGCAGTCTTTCACGCGAAGCTTAATCGTATATACGAATTACACAGTTCAGGCCGGTGAGTCTCACCGGCTTTTTCTATTGAACAGGGACAGGAAGGAAGGGCAAACATGAGAAAACCTGTAATACAATTTCAGGACTTCAGCTTTCAGTACAGGGCTCAATCGGAGCCCACACTTCATCATATTAACCTGACCATCTATGAAGGGGAGAAAGTGCTCATCGTAGGTCCGTCCGGTTCGGGTAAGAGTACATTGTCCCACTGCATGAACGGACTAATCCCGTTCTTTTATCAGGGGGAGATCAGCGGATCGCTGCAGATTGGCGGACAGGAGTCACGCGAACTGGGCATCGCCGAATTATCCGATCGTGTAGGAACGGTGCTGCAGGACCCGGACGGACAGTTCGTCGGGCTGACGGTTGCCGAGGATATTGCCTTTAAGCTGGAAAACGATACCGTACCGCAGGCAGAGATGATCCGGCGGGTAACCGGAGCTGCCGAGACAGTGGAATTCGCTGCTTTTCTGGAGGCATCGCCGCACTCTCTCTCTGGTGGGCAAAAGCAGAAAACGACGCTCGCCGGGGTGTTGGTGAGCGAAGCGGACATCCTGCTGTTTGACGAGCCGCTGGCCAGTCTGGACCCGTATACCGGTCGTATGACCGTCGATCTGATCGATCGTATTCACCGGGAAACCGGGCGTACTGTGGTCATTATCGAGCACCGGCTGGAAGATATGCTACACCGTCATGTAGACCGGATCGTTGTCGTCAATGACGGCAGAATCGCTGCGGATATGACACCTGCCGAGCTGCTCTGCTCGGGGCTGCTGCGCGAGACGGGTATCCGGGAACCTCTTTATCTGAATGCACTCCGTTATGCCGGCTGTACCATTACACCGGAGATGCAGCCGCAGCATATTGACAGCATCCAGCTGGATACATGCATTCCTGTGCTAAATGAATGGTATGACAGGCAGCAAGGAGATGTGTCTGTCTCTGCTGCCGAACCGGTCTTGGAGCTGCAAAATGTATCGTTTGGCTACAGTAAAAGCAGTCCTGTACTGCATGATGTCTCCCTCACGGTTCGACAGGGCGAGATGATCTGTATTGCTGGACGCAACGGAGCCGGCAAATCCACCATTTCCAAGCTGATCTGCGGATTCTATCGCCCCACTTCCGGGCAGATTCTGCTGAATGGACGTAATCTGGCCAAGGATACGATCAAGGAACGGGCGGATAAAATCGGTTTTGTGATGCAGAATCCGAATCATATGCTGTCCAAGCCGCTGATTTATGACGAGGTGGCACTGGGACTACGTACGCGCGGTGTACCGGAAGAAGAAATCCAACAGCGCGTCCATGATGTGCTGCAGGTATGCGGACTGTATCCGTTCCGCAGCTGGCCAGTCTCTGCGCTGAGCTATGGACAGAAAAAACGTGTGACCATCGCTTCTATCCTCGTGCTGCGGCCGGAGATTCTGATCCTGGATGAACCGACCGCCGGACAGGATTATCGCCATTACAATGAAATGATGGAGTTCCTGATGGAACTGAATGCGCAGGGAATCACCATTATGATGATTACCCATGATATGTATCTGATGATGGAATATGGACAGCGTACGATTGTACTGTCCGAAGGACGCAAGATTGCAGATGATATACCTGCACGTGTACTGAGCGATGAAGCCATCGTAGCGGCTGCCCATCTCAAAACGACCTCACTGCATGAACTCGCCCAGCGCTCCGGTGTCGGCGAACCGTCCGAGCTGGTGAGCCGATTTATCGCATATGACAGGGGGACACGGCAGGCATGAGTACACAGATGTTATCCTATACGAATCTGAATACGCCGATTCACCGTCTCACCGGTGTGACCAAGCTGATTTTCTTTATTCTTTGGGCGCTGACCGCGATGATTATTTACGATACCCGCTGCCTGCTGGTAATGCTGGTGCTGAGTCTGGTTATTTTCCGGATGTCCCGTGTGCCGTTCCAGCAGTATTCCTTTGTGCTGTATCTGATCCTGGTATTCTTTGCGATCAATCAGATAGCGATCTTCCTGTTCTCGCCGCTGTATGGGGTGGAGTTGTACGGCTCGCAGCATGATATTGTTCATATTGCCGGACGGTATACACTGACCTGGGAGCAGCTGTTTTACCAGTTCAATGTCGCCCTCAAATATGCGGTTGTGATCCCGATTGCTCTGCTGTTCCTGCTGGTGACCGACCCAAGCGAGTTCGCTTCATCGCTGAACCGGATCGGGGTCAGTTACAAAATTGCCTATTCGGTGGCAATCGCGCTGCGGTATATTCCGGATGTGCAGCAGGATTTTCAGAATATTGCGTTCTCTGCCCAGGCGCGTGGTATCGATATTTCGCGCAAGGAGAAGCTGGGTAAACGCCTCAAAAATGTAGTATCGATCCTGATGCCGCTGATCCTGACCAGTGTGGATCGCATCGAGAAGATCAGCACAGCGATGGAGCTGCGCGGATTTGGACGCAAAAACAAACGTACCTGGTACAAGAGTCGTCCTTTCCAAAAAGGGGATTATATGGCGCTGACGCTGGTGATCGTGGTGGCAGTTGTGAGCTTTGCGGTTACTTTTGCAGACGGATCGAGATTTTATAATATTTTTCAGTAAAGAGTAGATAATGGACGATCGACATACCCATATGAAGCAGCTGGAGTAGGATGATAATCCTGTCGCAGGATTGAATGGAGATAGCAGTCATCAGGTTATCAAAAGCAAGTTGTTAAAAAAGATGTACAACTCGCTCCAGATATACAGCTTATTCCAGATGTATGTCATTACCCATCTATCCTTATAAACAGAAATAACTATTCACTCGAGAAAAAACAAGCCAGCCGTCATCAATAAACGGCTGGCTTGTTTTTCTATATTAAAGAATCAAAGCAATATTCGTTATGCCGATGCTGTATCCTGCCTAGAGGTTCTGGCTGGCCGGACGCGGAATCTGGTTGGCAGCAGCCATCTGGTTCAGGAACAGCAGCAGTTCTTTGTTGAACTTGTCCATTTCGTCGAACATCATCGCATGTCCACTGTGTTCAAACAGTACCACACGTGCATCCGTGATCGATTCACTGAGCAGCTGAGCCAGGTCCGGGGGACAGATTTTGTCCTTGGTTCCGTGGAAAATGACGGTTGGAACCGTCACCGCAGACAGATCGCCGCGCAGATCTTCATCGCGCAGAGCGATAGCAGCTTTGATTGTAGCGTGATGGGAAGCCTGGAGGCAGAGAGATTCCAGCCATACCATCATGCCGGCTTTGGTTTTGGAATGAGTGAAATCCAGACCAAATTTGCCAAGCATTTTCGGGCGGTCTTGGTACGTTGCCTCGATCAGATTCGAAGTCACATCGTCCGGGTCCATGCCGTGGTCAAAGTCTTCCCGTTTGGTAAATACAGGTGCAGCTGCACCCATCAGAGCCAGCTGGGCGATTCCGTGTCCCTGGTGACGGGCCATATAGCGAATAGCGACCGCGCCTCCCATGGAGAATCCGACCAATACAGCATTTTCGAGCTGTAGTTCGTCGATGACTGCTCGCAGATCATCTGCCATTCGGTCGTACGTATAACCTTCCCACGGTGCATCCGATTTACCAAAGCCGCGGAAGTCAATTCCGATACAACGATATCCATCCAGTGGCAATCTGGAGAACTGATATTCAAACATTAGATGATTCGAGGGCCAGCCGTGCAGGAAAATGACTGGAATGCCTTCACCAAGGTCTTGTACAAAAAGTTTTACGCCGTCTTCTACCTGAATATATTTGCCCATACGTATTGCCTCCATGTCTGAATGTTTTACCGTCGCAGTGCCAAACTGTATACGAATTATATGAAAATGTAAGCGAATTACATTTCTCTTTTAACGGTTGTGTATACATTAAACACTTTAGTTGCTAAGCAAACGATGAGGAGAAATAAATAGAGACAGAGATTTGCTATACAGTAATTTGATCATAAAAAAGGTACTTCTTCTCTGGACTGAAGAAGTACCTTTTTAGCATTCCAGACTGATCGAAAGCTTATTTATACTGGTCGACAACGGTTTTGGCATGTTTAAGAGATAAACCGTAGCGGCTGCGAACCTGTTTGATCGCTTCGATATACGGCAGTTTGTTAAGAACTTCCTTAATAAAGGCTTGAACTTCCGGGCTGTCCCGATGAGCTTCATACAAGGAATCTTCCAGTTGATTTAAACGGCGGGCATTGAAGAAGTTATTCATTGCCAGGGATACGAGTGCCAGTACCAAGCATGCAATGACCAGAGTAGTGTTATCCATAGACAGTCTCCTTTATCATAGTGTAAGCAGCAGGCTAGGCAGTAATGAATCAAATACGTTTTAAGAAAAAATGTATTCAATCTAGTGTATATACCTGTGCTGCTTCTATATTCACCGTATCATACGTGAACAGGTAATTTAACAAAATTCCGGCATTTTACTGAAATTGGTAAAATGGATATAGTGAAATGGGGCTAGATTATGGTAAATTGTAGTGAACTCCAGCCTATAAATACATAGCATATCAAGAAGCCGCCTTTTCACAATCCCATGGAAAAGGCGGCTTCTTTTATTCAAATCGATTATTCTTATCTATTTCTACTTACTTTATTCACATTAATTAAATCTTACATCTGCTCTACAGCCGTACGCTGATACTGCACCAGCAGCTTGTCCAGCGACAGCTCAGCTGTACTTGCGTACACAATATCCGCTTCAGCCAGCGTTGTGCTGTCTCCAACACCAACTGCGAACATGCCTGCGCCCTTGATCGACGTAACGCCTGCGGCTGCATCTTCGATACCAAGGCAGGCAGCGGGATCAACTCCGAGCTGCTCGGCAGCTTTGAGGAAGATCTCCGGGTCAGGCTTGGAGTTGCGTATCTTGGCAGCGTCGACGATGGTATCGAACGAATCGCGCAGCTGCAGCGAATCCATGACGGAAAAGGCATTTTTGCTAACCGAAGCGAGTCCGATCTTCAGACCTCGCGCATGAATGTCCGTGATCAGCTCGCGAATGCCTGGCAGTACATCATCCGGCGTCACCTGCTTGATCAGCTCTACATAGTGATCGTTCTTTTGCTTGGCAAGTTCCAGCTTCTCTTCATCAGAATAGCTGTTTTCCTTGCCGCCCAGCGCGAGGATCTTATTGAGCGAATCCATACGGGAGACGCCTTTCAGTTCCTCGTTGAACTCGCGGGTAAAAGGAACACCGATGCTTTCGCCGAGTGCCTTCCATGCGAGGTAGTGATACTCGGCGGTGTCTGTCACGACACCGTCGAGGTCGAAGATAACGGCTTGCAGTTCCGGACGCATCAAGCTTCGCCTCCTACCAGCACCTCGGCCGCTTTTTCTTTTTTGAGTACGGGTACCGTATGCTTGCCGTCTGCCGGCAGGGTGATCTTCTCACCGTACAGCTGCAGTGACAGTTCCGGACCTTCCTGGGTCAGCTGTACCAGCTCGCGGGATACTTCCACTTTGATAAAGTGATCACGGTAGACAATATTAAAGCTATAACGATCCCATGCTTGTGGGATAAATGGCGCAAAGCTGAGTTTCTCATTGGCGGTACGCATACCGGCAAATCCCTGTACAATTCCGAGCCATGATCCGGTCATGCTCGTGATGTGCAGGCCGTCTTCGGTATCGTTATTGTAGTTGTCCAGATCCAGACGTGCGGTGCGGTTGTACATCTCGTATGCTTTTTCTTCCATACCCAGTTCCGCAGCCAGAATGCTGTGGATACAAGGAGACAGGGAAGATTCATGAACCGTCATCGGCTCGTAGAATTCAAAGTTGCGGCGTTTTTCTTCCGCAGTGTATTGGTCGTTCAGGAAATACAGTCCCTGCAGCACGTCCGCCTGTTTGATAAAGCAACTGCGCAGGATTTTGTCCCAGGACCATTTCTGGTTGATCGGACGGTCTGCCGGATCGAGATCGTCGGCGCTCATTAGATCCTTGTCGAGGAACGTGTCATGCTGGACGAAGACGCCGAGTTCTTCATCATATGGCAGATACATGTTGTCAACGATATGCTGCCATTTCGCCAGCTCTTCATCATTGATATCGAGCTTGGAGATCGCTTCGGTATGACCGGCAGCCTGCAGCTCACGTACTACCTTAATCGTATATTCCAGTGTCCACGCCGAGATCCGGTTGGTGTACCAGTTGTTGTTAACATTGTTCTCGTACTCATTCGGACCGGTGACGCCATGGATCATGTACTGTCCCTGACGCTTGCTGTAGTGAACGCGGTCTGCCCAGAAGCGGGAAATACCTGTCAGTACATCCAGACCGTACTGGTGCAGATAGTCACGGTCTCCGGTATAGTTCACATAATTGTATACCGCATAAGCGATCGCACTATTACGGTGAATCTCTTCAAAAGTAATCTCCCACTCGTTATGGCACTCTACGCCGGTAAAGGTAACCATCGGATAGAGCGCACCCTGCAGACCTTGCTGCTGGGCGTTATGATAGGCGCCGTCCAGCTGGTTGTGACGATAAATACAGAGATTACGGGCAACCTCAGGCTTGGCTGTAGACAGATAGAGCGGCAGTGCATATGCTTCTGTATCCCAGTAGGTAGCGCCGCCGTATTTCTCGCCGGTGAATCCTTTGGGGCCGATATTCAGACGGGCATCTTCACCATAATAGGTAGAGAACAGCTGGAACAGATTGAAGCGGATACCCTGTTGGGCTTCGTCATCGCCTTCAATCGCTACGTCCGCCATTTCCCAGCGTTTGCTCCATCCTTGGGCATGAGCGGTAAGCAGTGCTTCATATCCCTGATCGGCAG
This sequence comes from Paenibacillus dauci, assembly GCF_000971985.1. GTDB lineage: Bacteria > Bacillota > Bacilli > Paenibacillales > Paenibacillaceae > Saccharibacillus > Saccharibacillus dauci. The sequence goes on from NZ_LAQQ01000002.1 coordinate 234,614, forward strand.
CACGATTCAGTACAGCTTCGCCGTTCTCCGGCAGCGTGCCACGCGGATGATCACGGTCGGTGGTCAGAGCGATGTATTTGTACAACGTCACTGTCTGTCCCTGTTCTGCCTGGAAAGTTACCGTATTCTCTACATATTCTTCTCGGGAAGCGTAGGAGACTGTCGATGTACCGCCTACTACATCAAGTCGCATGGAAGCAGCAATCTGGAAGGTCGGTGTACCAAAGGAATTCTCCTTGGTCTGCATCACCAGATGACCATTCCGCTCACTGGCGGATTTATCGATTTCGACCCAGAAATCTTCGTCATAGTTGGAATCCTCGTTGCGGATATCGCCGTCCAGATAAGGGATCAGGGTAACTTCGCCGCTGTAGTTCACAGGAGTGACCGCATACTTGATAACCGCCAGTTCCTGTTCGGCAACCGAGAGGAAGCGGGAGGTCTGGATACGGGTTTCCTTGTCCCCGTGAATAATAGTAAATTCGCGGGATAGCACGCCCTGCTGCATATCGAGTTCACGGTAGTAGTTTTTGAGCTTGGACTGGCTCAGATCCACCTCTTCGCCATCCAGCAGCAGGCGGATACCGATATAGTTGATGGAATTGATTACTTTACCAAAATAATGCGGATAGCCGTTCTTCCACCAGCCAACACGGGTCTTGTCCGGGAACCAGACGCCGGCGACATAGGAGCCGCGGTGCATATCGCCACTGTAATTCTCTTCGAAATTACCGCGCATGCCCATGTGACCGTTACCAAGGCTCATCATACTTTCTGCAAGGCGGAATTCTTCCGTATGCAGTTCGTGTTCAACAATTTTCCACGGGTGAATATCAAACAATCTTTTCATGAGAAATCACTCATTTCCTGGAGAGTTGGGTACAGCTGGTGACTATTGTGCAAACGTTTGCCTAAAGCGCCGAAAAAAAAGCCCTGGCCATCAAGCTGGATTTGAGACTCATTATACATGATTACCATTTGCCCCGCTAGTACCTTTTTTGATAGCGTATTCATTCCCGATAATAAAGGCATTTTACAGAATCGAAAAGGGCTGACTTATAGTCTCCTTTTTGGGCTGATAGCGGGCGTATATGCACCTTCTTGTTTTATAAAGTAGGGAATAGGTTGGGAAAGTATTAGGATAAATGGAGGAAGGAATTAGTAGCAATTTTTGTAATTAAATACTGTAATATTTATTAAGGCTGTTAGGCAGAAATTAAACCGGAATTCTGCATTTAACAGAATTAAATTTTATAGAGATGGATACAGCCCGAATACTTGCAAGCATCCAGCGCGGATTTTCATTCATTTATTAGCATGCAGCTGTCAAAAGGTATACCGGATTCACAGCAAATGTAGGCGATTTTCCCGATTATGGGTACAAGATATTAGCGTCAGATATATATAGGTGCCAGGCATATATGAAGCTTGCCCATATAAAATAAAAAAATGAAGCCAAACGAAGAATGAAAAAAGCAGGGGGTTGCAGCATGAAATGGCAGGGTAGACGAGCAAGTACGAATGTGGAAGACCGTCGCGGCAGAGGCGGCAAGACGATTGTGGGAGGCGGCATTGGCGGGATCATCTTGATCATTATCGTGATGCTGCTGGGTGGTAATCCTTCCAGTCTGATCAATAATATGACCTCCAGCGGAACGCAGACCGTTGGCAATTATCAAGGTACTTCTCAGGAAGAAGAGCTGGTCGACTTTGTCTCGGTCGTACTGGCGGATACAGAGGATGTATGGAGCGATGTGTTCAAGCAGCAGGGACTCACCTACAAGAATCCGGAGCTGGTTATCTACAGCGGCAGTGTACAGTCTGCCTGTGGTACAGCAAGTTCGGCGGTGGGACCGTTCTATTGTCCCGGTGACCAGAAATTATATATTGATCTGAGCTTCTATGATGAATTGAAGCAGCAATTCCAGGCACCCGGTGATTTTGCGATGGCTTATGTGGTTGCCCATGAGGTTGGTCATCATGTACAGACACTGCTGGGTACAATGGACAAGATTGAACCATACCGTCAGCGTCTGAGCGAAAAGGAATTCAATACCAAATACCAGGTACGAATCGAGCTGCAGGCCGATTATTATGCGGGAGTATGGGCTCATTATGAACAGGGCAAGAACTTGCTGGAACAGGGCGATCTGGAGGAAGCACTAACGGCTGCGAGTGCTGTCGGGGATGATACGATCCAGCAGCGTGCACAGGGTTATGTGGTGCCGGACAGCTTTACCCATGGTACTTCCGAACAGCGCAAGCGCTGGTTCTACAAAGGATTTGAGTCGGGAACGATTCAGGGTGGAGACACATTCAGTGTGAGCGATGGCAGTTTGTAAGCTGTTATGGATAGCAAGCGATCAGGGATATATATACGTAATAGAAGCACAGCCAAAAGGCTTGCCTTCTCCGTCTGGAGTGGGCAAGCCTTTTGGCTGTATATAGATGATGCTGTATATGCATGGATAAAATTGATGTTCATGTAGCTGCGGGAGAAAGCAGTAAATAGAGCAAACTTGTTGATTATTTGTTCAGCAGCTTTGGATATATCGGTTTGGTTTTTATGCTACTCGGGTTGGCTTGGTGTAGCACTCCACCTGCAACCTGCTAGTGCAGATGATCCTGCTGGAAAGTCTTCTCGATCTCCGAAGCGATCACCGGTTTGCTGAACAGATAGCCCTGCATTTCATAGCAGTCAATGCCTTTGAGAATATCTGCCTGCTGCCGGTCTTCGACGCCTTCTGCGATAATGTTGAGATTCAGTCCATACGCCAGATTGATAATAGAGGCAATAATGGAGTGGCTATCCTTTTCATTGATCTTGCTAATGAATTCGCGGGCGATCTTCAGCTTGTCGATCGGGAAGCTGGCGAGATAAGACAAAGAAGAATATCCGGTTCCAAAATCATCAATAGAAATAGAGACACCCAGACTTTTCAGTGCATGCAGCTGCGGGATAACATTATGGATATGACTCATCGCAATCGACTCGGTGATCTCCAGATCGAGATAACTCGGGTCCAGACCGGTTTCGCGCAATACTTCAGCTACCGTATCCGCCAGATTGCCCTGCTGGAACTGGCGCGGCGACAGATTGACACCCATTTTGATATAGTGCCCCTGATCGGCCCACTTCTTGGCCTGATAGCAGGCCTCCAGCAGTACCCAGCGTCCAATGGACAGTATACTGCCGGTATCTTCGGCGACCGGGATAAATTCCAGCGGTGCAATCCAGCCGAGCTGTGGATGCTGCCAGCGCAGTAGTGCTTCCACACCGACCACTTTGCCGGAAGAGGCATCGACCTGGGATTGATAATGCAGCAGCAGCTCATCGTTATCCAGTGCGAAGCCGATACTTTGTTCCAGCAGCAGCTTGCGAGTGATTTTCTCGTCATTATCGTCGTAGATCAGATAATGTGCTTTGCCGTTGACCTTGACCTGATACATTGCCCGGTCGGCTTTTTGTACAAGAGTGGCTATATCGGAGGAATGATCCGGATAAATGGCAATACCAATGCTGGGAGTACAGACGATTTTGTGCTGGCGGATATAATGCGGCTGTTGAAGGGACTCCAGGATTGCCTGTGCTGTATCGTTAATGAGGCGATCATCGTCCAGGATAGGCAGAAGCAGAGTAAACTCGTCGCCTCCTCTGCGGGCAACAATACTGTCTTCCGGTACATGGGCAGTCAATCGACCAGCTACAGAAAGCAGCAGCTGATCTCCTACATCATGACCGAGTGTATCGTTCACATGCTTGAACCGGTCCAGATCGATAAAGAATACGGCAAATCGCTGAATATGGGACTGTGATGTCATCCATTTGAGATTCTCGTCGTAGGCTGCCCGATTATAGACACCTGTCAATGGATCATGATAAGCGAGATAATGGATACGCTCTTCATTGCTCTTTTTCTCTGTAATATCTTTGGCGATCGCAAAAGCACCAACAGTACGGCCCTTAATCATAATCGGAATATTGGTCATCTGTACCTGAATCAGCCTGCCATTACGAGCCTGCAGGCAGAGTTCATAGCTCTGGGGTTGCCCTTCCCAGGATTGACGGAAATGCATACGTGCCATCTCTCTGTACTGCTCCGGGATAAAAGTAGTATTGGTCAGCAAATGGAGATCATCTTCGCTATAACCAAGCATTCTGGAGGCGGATTCATTGATACTCAAAATATTGCCGTACAGATCCAGTGAGCAGACCGCATCCGGATGATACCGGAAGAGGGAACGATACTGTTCTTCGCTGCTCTCCAGAGCCGTCGTTTTCTCGGATAGATTGACGAGCAGCATGCGGTTCTCCATGAGAATCATTAACTGCCGGATGACGACGAACAGGATGGATAAGCCACACCCCAGTGTAATCGCATTACGGCTGCCGGAGTCGATAACCATAACCATGAACAGGACAATCACAGTTATATACGGCAGCAGTGTCCGTACCCAGTCCGGCTTTTCCACTACTTCGAGCGGCAAGGTATTCTGCGGAGCTGGCAGTTGTTCCAGAGACTTTTTATATACAATACCGGTTAGACCCATCAACAGCAGGCTAAGACCAAAGCATGGATCGGACCAGGTAACCCAGCTGGCATCCTGGGTATATACTGCCACCGAAAACATGCAGTCGCCGATGATCTGCGTGAGCACTCCTGCGAACAGCAGGTACAGCATGCGCTCCGGCCAGATCGTACGGAAGCCAAAGTAAATACCCAGCGCCGACAGCAAGAGGATCAGGTCGCCAACAGGGTAAGCCAGCGCAATAATCATGGCCAGAGGTGATATGTGAGGAGCACTCATAATCGGCTGCAGCACATACTGCCAGCTCAGACTGATCGCTGCAGTCATAACAATCGCAATGTCAAAGATAAACCGAACAACGCCATAGACTCTCAGCTTGCGCGATACCTGATAGACCAATGCTGCCAGATAAAATAAAGGCTGCAGCACATAAAAAATATCGGCTGTGCCTGGAAAAGGCAGTTCTTCATGCAAGATGGAGTTGTCATACAGCCAGATGATGTTGGCAATTAGACTGCTCATACATCCCAGCATCAGCAGCATCCATAACGGACGACAGTCATTACTGCCGCGAAGATAGGCAGAGAACAGCCATATCAAGGCAACAATGCCTGCCAGAACCGTCAGTACATTCCCGCCCCAATCCAGTATAGATTCATTACCCTGCCACGACAGGATCCAGGTGTAATACAGCATCATGTATATAGTGATCAGCAGAAATGCAGTAAGTGGCTTGCTTCGTCTCTTCATTTCCAAAACTCCTTAATGTTCGCATCCAGCCTTCCAACCAGAGTATCCGTATACCTCACGTACCCTTTTTATATAGTCAAAAATTCCTTATTCTATATAACGGAATAAAAGCTAAGTAACTGAATAGGTAAGGTGTTTAAATGACGATTTAAATGCATATTGATGAGGCGGGATTGGGAATGCGTAATTGTGTATTATATGATTAGAAGAGACCTGCTGATTTGGTTCCATTTACAGAAAGATACAGAGGAGTGGCAGTATGAATAATATGCGTCTAAAAAGTAGCCTGGATCGGGAAAGTCTGGATGACCGTCTGCAGTATGAACCGGAGATTATCGAATTTTTCCTGAGCGTGGATGATCTGGAGCAGAGCGATCTGATTCGCTCGCGGATTCGTGAACTGCGGGAGCGCGGTATCCGTGTCTATCTTCATCATCCGACCCGATATAACGGCAAATTCCTGGATATTCTGAGCCCGGACCCGGATCGCTATCGATATTATCAGGAATCAACGGAACGTCTGGTAGCCATCTGCCAGGAGGAAGGTGCCAAATGCGTGATTCATGCCAATTACGTCAAAAGCGAGAACCCCGAAATTACGCGGGAGCGCACCCTGCTGATGAAAGCAGAGATCGAGAAGATACTGGTCTATGGACGGGATGTGCTGCTGTGGGAAGATTCGACCGACGGGCTGTTCTGTTATGCCAACCCTTATTTGATTGATGAAGTAATCATTCCACTGCAGCTACCGGTTAACGTCGATGTCAGCCATACCTTTATCAGCTTCCGCGGAGATAACGAACGTCTGCGCGATGTGTTGGAACGGACAGCGCCCTATGCGCAGTATTATCATCTGGTGGACAGTATGGGAGAATATCATGACTCACTGCCGCTTGGTCAGGGCAAAATTGATTGGCATATGGTCAAGAAGCTGGTGAACGGCAAGGACTATATTTTCGAAATCAATCTGAATGGCGGACATATCGACTGTACGCCGATGGTAGAAAGTGCGCGTTATTTTGATACCCTCTGAACCCTTACATCATCCTATAAGGCATCACTATAAAAGAAGCAGACTTCTGGTAACAGGAGGTCTGCTTTTTGTTTGCTTCATTTGCTATATTTTATTGCTCATGCATTTTTCGCCATTTTGTCACTAATGTGAAATATTCATAGCTTCTGTAGACACCAATTCGGTTACTATACCAATAAAGGGACACGCTTGATACAGCATGACCGACCAGAGCCAGCGGGCCTTTTCTATTTTACAGGAGGTGCAGATTTTTTGGGCTTTGAGATTGTGGTGTTGATTGTACTGATTCTGATCAATGCGTTTTTTGCGGCATCGGAGATTGCACTGATTACGGTAAATGATAACAAGATTCGCATTATGGCCGAGAATGGTAACAAAAAAGCAGCCATTATTCACAAGCTGACTTCGGAGCCGAGCGGCTTTCTCGCTACGATCCAGATCGGGATTACGCTTGCGGGCTTTCTGGCGAGTGCATTTGCTGCAGACACGTTTGCGACGGTGTTGGTAGATTATCTGGTCGCTCGCGGCATCGAGATTCCGCGTAATGTGCTGTCTACCGCTTCGGTGATTGTGATTACGCTGGTGTTGTCCTATTTTACCCTGGTATTCGGTGAGCTGGTCCCCAAGCGGCTGGCTATGAAAAAGGCGGAATCGATCGCCATGCTGGCTGCCAGTCCGCTGCATGTATTGTCCAAAGTGGTAGCACCCTTTGTCAAACTGTTGACGTTCTCAACCAATATGACTGTGCGGCTGTTTGGTGTCGATCCGAATGCAGAAGATGAAGAGGCGTCCGAGGAAGAAATCCGGATGATGATTGATACCGGGCTAGAGCGCGGGACGATTCAGGCGAATGAGCGCATCATTATCAATAACGTATTTGAACTGGATAACAAGGACGCTGCCGATGTGATGACGCCAAGGACCGATGTGGCTGCAATTCCGGTAGATATTAGCCGGAACGATGCGATTGCACTGGCAATTGCGGAAAAGTATACCCGTTATCCGGTATATGAAGGTCATATCGATAATGTGATCGGTATGCTGCACGTCAAGGATATGATCGGTTATCTCGTTCATGACGGCGCCCGGTCGTGGGATGTACGGGCATTTATGCGACCACCTTATTTTGTATCCGAGCATCAGCGTGGAGATACCCTGCTGGAAGAGATGCAGCAGAACCGTATACACATGGCAATCGTAGTGGATGAGTATGGCGGTACCGCCGGTATTGTGACGATTGAGGATCTGATCGAAGAGGTGATCGGCAACATATATGATGAGTATGACATGGATGAGACTGATTATGAGCAGATTGACGAGAGCACTTATATTTTCCCGGGATCGGCACGTCTGGATGAAGTGCGCAGAGTCGTTCCTGCCGAACTGCCGCTGGAGGATTACGATACGCTGAGCGGATTCGTGATCGGAACGCTTGGACGGATACCGACTCGGAGTGAGAAGCCGGAGTTCGAATATGAGCATTTTCGCTACAAGGTCGAGGAAGTCGGCAGGCAGCGGATCAACAGGGTACGTGTGCAGCGGTTACCGACTTCTTCTTTAAAATAATTTCCAGAGCAGCAATTGAAAAAGGCAGCCATCCTCTTAAAAGATGGCTGCCTTTTATTAAAATAACACCTTAATCCAGCATACAATACCATAAATGATTACTATGGAAGGAAATAATAACATACGAAGACCGCGAGGGATTTTTATCCATATACGAAGCAAATTCATGGTGAATTCATTCCATTTCTCGGGATCAATAAGCATAGAAAACTCCTTACATATTTAGAATTCGTCAAGAATAGCGATTTATTCTGCTAATTTATCAGATGCAACAAGAAGCGTAAAGGATTATTTTGCCTGGATTTCGATTCGAACTCGTTTATTTATGACCCTTGAGTACACCGCGTGCAGCCCGCTGACCTGAGATAACGGCGCCTTCCATTGTTGCCAGCAGCGGCTGCTTGGTATAATCTCCGGCGAGGAACAGGCCGGGTACCGGAGTTACCTGCTGCGGACGATGTTTCTCGTTGCCGGCAGATAACCGGTAAAAGTTCTCTTTGCCCCGGATAATACGGTATTGGGTCATCGTATCCACATTGGGCAGATCCACCGCATGCAGCGAGTTACGGGTCAATTCCCATACTTCTTCATCCGGCAGGTCGATCAGTTTGTCGGGATCGACGAGGATAATCGATGCTCGTCCTGTGGGACGCTGGAACGTCGTACGTGACTGCTCGCTGAACGATCCCAACTGCGTCCCCGGTCCAAAGTTCGTATGATCCGCTCCGGCAAGCTTCTCGGTAGCTTCGAACTGGGCGGTAACATAAGGCATGATCTCCAGTGCCAGGAAGTTCCGGCACCACTCCTGCTCGCTGAAATGCTCACCGACCAGCATCTGCGAGCGGCGCACATTGGTCGCAACTACGACCTGTTCGGCTTCCATGCGAGTACCGTCTTCCAACTGAACACCGGTCACGGCGCCTTCCTCTACAAGCAGCTGAGCAACCGGCTTGCCTGTCATAACCTGCCCACCACGCTCCTCAATCGCCCGGCTGAGCGGTTCGGTCATCACCTCGGTCATACCGCCCTTGAATGCACCAATACGAATGAGATGCGGACGCGGAATTGCCGGAGCGAACAGTCCAAAGAACGCATAGGTTGAATACTGTTCAATCGGCAGGAAGAAAATGCCTGAGGATAACGGCTCGATCAGACGCTCCAGCGCTTTGTCGGTTACACCATGCTTTTTGGCATATTCTTTGACCGGTATCTCATCCAGCTCTTCCGGATTCGCCAGATAATCCTTGAATCCTGCCGCAAAGAAAGGAGCGAGCGAAGCCTTGTCGAGTGGAGACAGCAGATCATTGTTGCCCAGAGCACCGGCCAGTGTTTTGAGCGGAGCCTTCAGCAGATCCAGACCGAAGGTGCCTTGTGCCTCTGGATGACGGATATTGGTTGTTGTCTCCCAGTGCACAATCTCGTCCAGCACGATCCCTGCGCGTTCCAGCAGTTCCGGCAGCGCAACGTAATAGCCGATGAATTTGTGGAAGCCGGATTCGACGCCCATGCCGTGCTCATTCCAGTTGGCTGTCCGTCCACCAATATAGGGAGCAGCCTCCAGTACGATGACTTTTTTGCCCTGATCCGCGAGCTCGAATGCACAGCTCAGTCCGGCTAGTCCCGATCCGATAATAATAGTCGGTTTATCTGATGTTGGTTGGTCTGATGTTTCCTGATTGGTATGTAGCACGATCATTCACCCACCTTGGTTGTGTTTAGTATGTTATTAACCAGAATCAGACATTTGATTGCCCGAAGAGATGGAATGAAGTGCTGTATAGACGAAGTTCACGTGAATAGACAAAAAGGCCTGCATCTGGATGCAGGCTTTTCGCAGAGAATTAATGGTGGGGAAAGAAGGCGCATTTCTCCTGACACAGCTGCCGCTGCCGGATTATTTGGAAAAGGAACTCATCTCGTTCGCCAGATTACGCAGATGATAGACGATATAATCCTGATCCATCCAGTAATACACTTCCTGTCCGCTCTTCTCATATTGTACGATTCCGGCATCTTTCAGAATACGAAGATGATGCGAGATAGCCGGACGGCTGATTTTGAAATTGGAGGAAATCTCTCCTACATTCATTCTGCCTTTCTTACCGAGAAGAGACAGAATCTGCAATCTCATCGGGTCACTCAGACCATTCAGAAATCGCGTCGTTTTCCCCATATTATTGGCATCCAAGTAAGATTGGTTCATTGAAAATCTCCCGTTAGTAGTTAAATTTGGCCTAGCTTGCTCTGCAGCCAGTGAATAGATCAACAAGCTCGCATACTGTAAAGTTACTGTGGAATATAGCATAGTGATATAGGTGAGTCAACCAGGCATAAATGCGGCTAACAGTGAGATTGTACGCGTAAATTGTGTTATTGCAGAATATCCTGCAGGGTTCTCTCCAGCCTACCATAGCGGAACATATAGCCTTCCTTGATCAGTCGGTTGGGAACCACCCAGCGGCTCTTGAGCACCAGTTCGGTCTCGGTCCCAATCATTCGGGCGCCGAGTTCCAGCATCCAGCGCGGTGCAGGCAGTCCTATCTTGCGTCCCATGGCTTGCCGCAGAGCAGCCATCAGCTCGTGATTGGTAACTGACGATGGAGACGAGCAGTTGAATACACCATCCAGCTGGGTATGCTCCTGCAGAAACAGAATGATATGAAACAGATCATCCACATGGATCCAGCTAAAACGCTGGTTGCCGTCGCCCTGTTTGCCTCCAAGACCATAGCGGACCAGATTCTGATACGGTGTCATCACGCCGCCGCCCGGGCCCAGTACAATAGCAATCCGCAGAGCAATCTGCCGGGTATGAGGCAGCTCGAATTCAAAAAAGGCCTGTTCCCAGGCTTTGGCAACTTCCACAGAGAAACCGGTACCTATCTCGCCTGTCGATTCCGTCATCGGATGATCTTCCGAATGGCGATAGATTGTAGCGGTGCTCGAGTTAAACCAGAGAGCAGGCGGTGATTGGCAGGAGAGGATAGCGTTTCCAAGAATACGTGTCGTCTCCAGTCGGGAATTCATAATTTCCAGCTTGTTACGTTCCGTATAACGACAGTTGACCGATTTGCCGGCCAGATTAATGACCATTTCGGCACCTTCCAGTGCCTGTACAATGTCAGACTGCTGATTCCAGGGCACATGACCGGACTGCCTGGAAATAATAACAACGTCATAGCCCATTTTGCGGAATTCGGCTTCAAAATATTGACCAATAAATCCGGTGCCGCCAGCAAGTACAATTTTCCCAGACATAGCATCAACCCATTTCGTGGAATATAGTGAATTCAACCAGTTATTCGCAGATCCAACCGGTATAATTATTTCAAAATTAAAATAAAAGCGAATAAACAGAACTGTTGTTCACTATATTAATAAACCACGCAGGCAGGCTACGAAAGGTGATTCGTAAAATAAAGCAGGTTTGGATCACTATTTAGGTTACTTTACAGTATGAAAATGAAGGATCAAGAAAGTATTCCGCTGCAAATGATACGGAATACAGAAAGATCAATCGGATTGTTCATCGTTCCCGATCCGGCTATGTAGTTACTTTTTTATTCTAGATGTACCATATTATTCTATATCTATAAGCAAGCTTTGTCATGCACTTAGCGATGTATTTCCGAATAAACGAAGATAGAGAGCACAATAGTGTAGATGAATGGTGCAGCATAAGGCGCAGCAAAGCCCCCTTTCTTCATGAAGAAGGGGGTTCTGTCTGTATATAGCCTGGATCGAGAAGGCAGCAAGCTTGAATGATAGGCTGCGTTTAATCAGGCATCTGGTTTGGTTCACGCTTCATCCGCTCACGGTTACCACCATCTATATCCTTACCGCTCAGCATCGGCTGGTGCAGACTGCCTGAGGTAGAGCCGGCGGGTGGAGCGCTCTGGATTACTTTTTGCAGATATTTGGCATTAAGGCTTTCGGTCAGACCAGGCATCAGATTGCTGGAAATGGTAGTTCCTTTGGTCTTGACACCTACTTCGACATTCTCCTGAGGATGGTCGAGCAGATCGATAATGGCGTCGATGACATTTTGCGGATCATCCATCGGCTTCATCTCGGCACGGTGACCGGTATAATTGCCACTATGTTCGAACCAGGGCGTATCGGTCGCCCATGGATGAACAGTACAGACATGAATATCCTTTTGGTCTTCCAGCTGCATCTCCTGATACAGCGCGGCGCTGAGTCCGGCGACAGCAAACTTGGTTGCTCCATAGGCAGTGTAATACGGGAAAGGTACCTTGCTAACGATCGAACCCAGATTGATCAGCGTTCCATGTCCCTGCTGCTTGAACTGACGCAGTGCATAGTGGCTGCCGTACATTGTTCCGAGCACATTGGTCTCGACGAGACGGGTCAGATCCGAGGTGGGAATATCGGTGTACGGGCCGATCGCGCCTACACCGGCATTATTGATCCATACATCAATTTTGCCAAAAGCGGACATAGCCGCATCGAACAAACGGGCAATCTCTTCTTCACGGCCGACATCGGTTGTGACGGCGATAGCATTGGGACCGATCTCGGCTGCCAGTTGTTCAATCAGCTCGGTACGGCGAGCGGCGAGAACCACATTGGCTCCTTCAGCAGCGAGCTGCTGGGCGACCCCTTTACCAATACCACTGGATGCACCGGTGATTACGACAGTTAACTGGTCATGCGGAATTGTGCTGGCCATACGTATTCCTCCTGTTCGGGATAAAATAGAATATAAAGCCCTATCCGGAATCATAGCTTTGCAGCAGCAGTTGGATAGGGGGAGATATGCAGATCAGAATATCTACAAATGCCAACTTTCATTCGACAATCGCTTATACGATCATATCGTTACGATTTATCGGTATCTGTCCGTGAATGTCCATGACCGTCTCCATGCACACTGCTTCCTTCAAATACGGGATCATACAGGCTGCCTGAAGTGAACCCTGCCGGCGGCGCGTCATAGATCAGGTTCTGGACGAATTGGCCGCTAATGTTCTCGGTCATCCGGGGCAGCAGGTGGCTGGATAAGGCAGTGCCTCGTACCTTGAAACCGACTTCAATGCTTTCTTGTGGGTGGTCGATCAGCCTGTACATGGCATCGATAATATCGTCCGGATCATCCAGCGGCTTCATATCAATCTCGTGACCGCTGTAATTGGCGGCATGATCGGTCCAAGGCGTATTCATTACCCATGGATGTACGGCGCAGACATGAATATCCTTTCGTCCTTCCAGCTTCATCTCCTGATTCAGTGCATAGCTGAGACCGGAGACTGCAGATTTGCTGCCGCTGTAAGCTGCCAGGTAAGGAAAAGCAACCTTGCTGGCAAAGGAAGATACATTAATCAGCGTCCCGTATCCCTGCTGCTTGAACTGGCGTAGCGCATAGTGACTGCCATACATATTGCCAAGCAGATTGATCCGGGTCATTTGTGCTAGCGCATCTAATGGTGATTCGGTAAATGGACCGATTGCAATAGCTCCGGCATTGTTGACCCATACATCGATCCGGCCTAGTTCGGACATTGCTGTCTCGAATACGGCAGCAATACCTTCTTCCCGGCTGACATCGGCGGTGACAGCAATCATTTGGGGAGCATACTGCCGCTCCATTTCCTTGAGCAGATGGGTACGACGGGCGGCAATAACAACGCTGGCACCTTCGGCAGCAAGCCGCTCGGCAAGTCCACGTCCGGTACCACTGGAAGCTCCGGTGATGACAACATTTAACTGATCATGCGGTAGATGTGATGACATGATGTTCCCTCCAGAATAAATCTGACCTCTGTTAATTCCCTTTTATTTCCTTATTCCAATGTAATACACATACCCGTTGGTACAGGCATTTACTCGTTATTTGAGCAATTCATTCGATAATTATGACAAGCTGCCAAGCTGGCAGAAATGAGATTACCGTGCATTTTGGTAGAGAAGAAGATAATTATTATGGAGAGGAGCAGCCTTGACAGGTGCATCGATGCTGTGTAGAGTAAAAGGCAATCAAACAGACTTCTGTCACACCCTGTTCCGGTATATTATGCAGGAATGGGGAGACAGCAGGCTTATATTGTGAAAGACCACTAGGGGAGCCATTTACTGGCTGAGACGAGATTGCCTCGGACCCTTGGAACCTGATCTAGTTCGTACTAGCGTAGGAAAGTGGAGACCGAGCAGGGCTAATTATGCCATTATTCTGCCGCTCCATTTGGAGCGGCTTTTTTGCGTGGATATGCAGCCGTCAGCGACTGTGATCCGGCGACAGAGATACATATGAAGCCTGTGAGCATCCATTTTCCCCAGGGAGGTTCTTTCCGAATACTTCAGACAAGGGAGAGATAATAGTATGAGTTTTTCAGCAGAGATTAGACAGGCGGCCGATCCGGTATTTGAGGCCATTTATAACCATCCGTTTGTACAGGGGATTGCCAGAGGAGATCTGAAACCGGAACAGCTGGTTCATTATGTAAAGCAGGATTTTGAATATCTGAATGCCTTTATGCGGATCTATGGAACAGCGATCTCCAAATGCAGCAGCCGCGAGGATATGGACATGTTCAATCAGCAGATTTCCTTTGTACTGAACAGCGAAGTCCATCCGCATAATAACTTCTGTCATGTCGCCGGTGTGCCATATGAGCAGCTGCAGGGTTATCCGGTAGCACCCTCTGCACACAACTATATCCGCCATATGCTGACCGCTGCGCAGGAAGGTGATCTGGGCGATATTCTCGCCGTACTGCTGCCATGTCCGTGGACGTACTGGGAAATTGGTAAGCGGTTGATGGAAGATGTAAAACCGGATGTATCCCATCCGTTCTATGACTGGATCGATTTCTATGGCAACCGTACCGATACGATTACGAGCCGGTTCTGCACAAGACTGGATGAGATTGCTGCAGCATCGACGCCGGCGCATCGGGAACGGATGAAGCAGCATTTTATCCTCAGCTGCCAGTTTGAATATATGTTCTGGGATATGGCTTATACACTGGAAGATTGGCCGGTACAGCTGGAGGTAACCTCCGTATGAACTGGAAAATGAAAGAGGTTGTACTGACCGTTATTCTCGCGGTTGCCTGCGGCGTCCTGTATCTGGGCTGGTCGACGCTGTGGATTCCGATCTCGGCACTGGTCGGGCCGGTTGGCGCCGGATTTATGTTTGGGAT
This sequence comes from Paenibacillus dauci, assembly GCF_000971985.1. Taxonomy (GTDB): domain Bacteria; phylum Bacillota; class Bacilli; order Paenibacillales; family Paenibacillaceae; genus Saccharibacillus; species Saccharibacillus dauci. The sequence continues at coordinate 249,656 of NZ_LAQQ01000002.1, forward strand.
CTGGATTATTGCCAGTCCCATCGTTGCTTACATTATTCGCAAGCCTGGTGCAGCGCTGATCGCCGAAGTCGCCGCCGCAGCGGTCGAGATGCTGACAGGCAGTCATTTTGGACTGTCTGCCCTGCTGGTTGGTGTATTTCAGGGATTGGGAGCAGAGATTGCTTTTGCGATCTTTGGCTACAAACGATATAACGTGTTCACATTGATGCTATCCGGAGCACTGGCAGCTGTCGGCAGTATCGCCTACAATCTGGTAGCCAATGGCCTCGGCTATTATACAACCCAGATGTTCTTCCTGACGCTGGGTATTCACGTGATCAGCGGCATTGTGCTGGGCGGATTGCTGGCCAAGGTCATCGTCGAAGCATTGGCCCGTACCGGTGTACTGAATCCATATGAAATTATGAAATCACGCCGTAAACAGGGTAAATCGCATGCAATGGCATCTCGGGTGTAGGAACCTGTCGGTAGGCTTCGACCATCAGGAGGAGACCGTGCAAGTACTGGATCAGATCACCGTATCGATCCGGCGCGGGGAGAAGGTACTCATCCTCGGACCAAGCGGCAGTGGCAAATCCACGCTGCTGTCCGTCCTCTCGGGTATTATCCCGGATCACGTAGAAGCCGAAGTGACCGGAGAAATCGACCGTCAGGAAGCCTGCGGCGTCATGTTCCAGGACACGGATTCCCAGTTCTGTATGCTGCATGTGGATGAAGAGATTGCGTTTAGCCTGGAGAATCGGCAGGTACCACGAGCAGAGATGGACAGTATCATTCAGCAGATGATGAGTATGGTCGGCCTGCATATCGCGCCGCATACGCCAATCGACACGCTATCCGGCGGCATGAAGCAGCGTCTTGCGCTCGCCTGTCTACTGGCGCTGGAGCCGGATGTATTATTCTTCGACGAACCGACTGCCCAGCTCGACCCGGTCAGCCGCAGGGATGTATTTCGGCTGCTGCAGGATATTGCTGCTACAAGCAATCAGACCATGGTGTTTGTTGAGCATGTACTGGATGGCTGTATTGAATGGATGGACCGCGTGATTCTGCTGGATCATCGGGGACGCGTGATTGCAGATGGAGAGCCGGCACATATCGTCACTGCCTATCGTCAGCAGATGGAAGAGGCAGGTATCTGGCTGCCCCGGCTGTTTCCCTACAGCTGGTCGGATATCGTGGCAGACCCGTCGCATCCACTGGCTGCCGAGCTGCACCGGGAATACCGGGAACGGATGGAACGGGATCGTTCAGTCATGCAATCCTCTGTCCGTGTACAGACCGACCGACTTACAATTGGTTACCGCAAGCGTCCGGTCATGCAGGATATGAATCTGAGCCTCTACGCGGGCGAATGGGTCGCTATCGCCGGGCAAAATGGCAGCGGAAAAAGCACACTGCTCAAAAGTCTTCTGCGTCTGGAACCCGCATTGTCCGGGCGCATTCTACTGCAGGACAAAGAGCTGCGTAAATGGACGGATCGTGATCTGTATGCCGAAGCCGGATTTGTTTTTCAGAATCCGGAACTGCAGTTTGTGACCGATACGGTCTACGACGAGATTGCTTTTGGCGGCAGACAGCGGGGCTGGTCCGAATCGGAAGTGGAAGCCAAGACGGTACAGCTGCTGCGTGAATTCGGGCTGGAGCAGCACCGTGAACAGCATCCGTTTACCCTTAGTCTGGGACAGAAGCGCCGCCTCAGTGTGGCGACGATGCTGCTGTTCGATCAGAAGCTGCTGCTGCTGGATGAGCCGACGTTTGGACAGGATGCCAGGACATCTGCAGAGCTGCTGCGCCGCCTGCAACAAAGGCAGCAGCAGGGAACGACGATCATTATGGTGACTCACGATATGGAACTGGTGGATCAATATGCGGATCGGATTATTCTGCTGCAGCGCGGAGAGGTGGCTTACAATGGTCCTCCTTATCAGCTGTTCAGTAACGAGAGTATGCTGCAGGACAGCTCGATTATTGCTCCGCTGCCCTACCAACTGATCCATCAGCGAAAGGAGCGGAATGTGATATGAACAGTAACGGTTCCTGGCTCGCCGGTGTGAATCCATCCTGCAAGCTGCTCGCCCATCTATGTGTCATGTTCATGTTGATGGCTGTCTCCGATCCGGTGATTACACTGTGCCTCTGGCTGCTCGCTGTCGTGACAGGCATTGTGCTTGGGGGCTGGCGGCTCGGGTATTTGCTGAAGCGGCTGCTGCCGTATACACTATTTTTTGTGCTGATCTTCTGGATGCTGGCCGCTTTTGGTAAAGGTGAACATGTCATCTGGCAGTGGGCCTGGTTCCGTATTACCGAGGAGAGTCTGAATAATGGACTGACGATCGGACTGCGGATGCTGGGGTTCGTCACGTATGGACTGCTATTCACCTCGACGACCGATCTGACCGCACTTATGATGAGCCTGATCCATCAGCTGCGTTTGTCTCCCAAATGGGCGTATGGCATGCTGGCAGGGTTTCGCTTTATCCCTTTGTTCCAGAGTGAACTGCAGCAGATGAAAGCCGCTCACAAGATCCGTGGCTACAAGCAAAAGAACAGCTGGAAAGCCTTTGCCCGCTATGCACTACCGCTGTTTACCCAGGGAATTCGCAAGTCCGAGCGCATCGCGGTGGCGATGGAGGCAAGAGGATTCACCGGAACGCGGAATCGGACGTATTATTTGACGCCGGTGATGGCGGGGAAAGACTGGCTGTATGCCACAGGATTGCTGATTGTCGCCGGAGGTATGATCTGGATGCTGGGATTTGTGTGATCATTCTTTATACGTAGTAAAGCCAACAGAGAAGAAAGCTATTATTTCTCTGTTGGCTTTATTTATTGTACAGGTATAGTGATTTCCAGCTTGGGAATGTATTTCACTTGGATACTGTATATTTCCATCGCTTAAGATTTCTTTTTTATTTGGAAAAGTTACGCCAGGAACAGGAGAAAAGTTTTTGACATTATCTTGTTCACTAACCGAGGTAGTGTTAGCAATTTTCTAGGTGTCGTCTTCTCGTTTCAGGCTATTTTTAGACTTTAATTTCATTCCAAAAAAAGGAATTTGATCTTTTGACGTGAATACTTAATAGTAGTGTAATTCTAACAAGTATCTATATACATATGAGGTGAAAAGGATGCTGCTTTACTATTGAGTTGGACTCTTCTTGTGCGCAATACATGATAAGGAGAGATACTATTGAAATATGTAACAGATAGCAAAGAAATTCAGGCGCATATGCTAAAAGGTTTTTTTGTCGACTGGCCGAGCCATCCGAATGAGGAGACACATCTGAAGCTGCTGGAGAATAGCTACCGGATCGTACTGGCAATAGATGAGCAGATTCAGCAGGTAGTGGGCTTTATTACTGCGATCAGCGACGGAGTATTATCCGCTTATATCCCGCTGCTGGAAGTACTGCCTGAATATCAGAACCAGGGGATCGGTAGCGAGCTGATCCGCCGGATGATGGCGGAACTGGACGGTATTTATATGATCGATTTAATGTGCGATCAGGAGCTGCAGCCCTATTACAGAAAGCAGGGAATGCAACCTGCCTCAGGTATGATCCATCGCAATTATGCGGCGCAGACAGGGACAATCAGTAAAGGAATTTGAAACGGCTGCAACCGCTGATTAACACACTTCAAAAAGCCAGATTCTCTACACAGGATAGAGATCTGGCTTTTTAGTACATTTTAAAATCAACGCGCTTGCCAAACTAGAATTCGGAGAGGTCGACGTTCTTCATTAGATTGTAGTAATAAATAGCTATACGAAAGGTACAACTACCGGACAAATAAGGACCGCTTTATCTTCTTATGAAGTTATCCGATTTTTATTTCTGGATAAAAGAGCATCGAAAATACCAAATATCAGAGCATTTGCTGAACCTAAAAGGAAATAAACTGAAGGAGAAAGGAGATGGAGTACATACAATATCGAAGCGACAATAATAAAACCGACCATAATGATCCATGAATTGTCTGTAAACAGTCTGATAATGGAGGATACCACGATGCCACCAATTATTATAAAGGAGTAACTGACTCCTGCCATAACAAGGATAAATATAATCGTCTCCTGCCAATCAAACAGCTGTTCAGATCCAGAATCCAACAACATAAAAATAGCTGCAGTAATGACAGAATCCAACAGAGTCACCCGCATATAATGCCATGTTAATCCATGCAAAATAAACTCCCCTTTAGCCGCAGTAAATTCAATTTATACCTATATTATACAATGGTCTGGGGAGACCAAATCAAATTCGCAACGGACAAGGCACAAAAAAGCCACAGCTCAATCATGCGATATGTCGCAGATGAAACTGTGGCTTGGAATAAACAAAAGATGAATAGTATCATTCTCTGTGGTGAAAAGGAATCTATCCGTTTTTGCGCAGCTGACGCAGCAGCAGCGGGTAGAAAACAATCCCGCTCGCGATCATCAGCACGCCGAACCAGAACGTTCTCCAGTCGGCGGTACCCGCATAGATCACCCATACCGAATAGATGGTTGCCAGTACAGCGATCAATCCATCCCCGTAGCGACGTTCACCTGCCCGGTATCCATCCCCGGTAATGACCAGACGCAGCTGATACAATGCCGAGATCAGATAAGGCACCAGGTACGCCAGCGTCGCAATCGCGATAATAAAGTCAAAGGCCTGCGAAATCGACCCGGAGATCGTGGAGAAGATCAGCAGCTGTCCAAGCGCATTGGAGATCCAGAGGGACAGCTTGGGCATTCCCTTACTGTTCACACTACGGAAAGGACGGAGGAACACGCCTTGTTTGGCAGCTTCATACGGCACTTCGGCACTGAGCAGTACCCAGCCGATAGTGGAACCGATTAGGCTCACGAGTCCCAGTGCAGCGAGCAGATAGCCCCCGATCGGACCCAGCACAGCCGTCATTGCGTCAACCAGTGGATTCTGCGAGTGGATTAGCTTCTCACCCGGCAGCAGTCCCATGGTCAGAATACTGATTCCCACGTACAGCACGAGTGCCATCAACAGACCGACGATCGTTGCGCGCTTCACATCCTGCTTGCGACGAGCACGGGCAGCGAATACCATCGCCGACTCGACCCCGATAAAGGCCCATAGTGTAACGACCGCTGCGCTGTTCACCTGTGACAGCAGTCCCATGGTCTGACCGTCTTCAGTGACATGCGGTGCAGCGAAGGGGCCAATATTCGCTTCCTGAAAAGCGAACAGGGCGATAATAATAAACAGCATAAAGCCGATTACCTTGGTCGCCGTAGCGATCAGGTTCATTTTACCTGCACCTTCGATCCCGCGCAGTGCCAGGGCATGAGTCGCCCACAGCAGCAGCGAGCAGACAATAAAGTTCAGCGCATTGCCTGTCTTGATATCCAGCGTACCGATACTGAACCAGACTGCGCTGCTTTTCATGGCTGGGATAAAGGTAGAGAGATAGCTGGAGAATGTCGTAATGACCGCGACGAATCCGGCCACATTACCGACCCAGTAGCCCCAGGAGGACATGAATCCCGACAATACCGACAATACCGGATTGTTGGGGAACAGCTCTTTGGCATAAATTTGCGGTCCGCCGTTTAGTTCTGGCTTGCGCAGTGCCAGATTACCAAAGACGAGTGCCAGCATCAGCACGCCGAATCCGGTTATTGCCCAGGCCAGCACCGAGCCTGCCGGGCTGGATACTTCCGCCAGCGAACGGGGAAGCATGAATATTCCGGAACCGACCATATTGCCCACGACGAGGGCGGTCAGAATCCAGAAGCCAACTTTATTGTTACTCACAGTGAAGACTCCTTCCATTGACAGAACGTATAGAGAGCTTGCTGGATGACCATTAATCAGACATACAGCAGGCTGCATCATTAGGATGTGATGATTCAGCGTCAGTTCATGGATCTGCTCCATAAGTGGAGGCGGATTTTAGCGATAGCTGACGTTTACAGTCATATAAATATCATGACAGTATCCTACTATACACTTTTCTCTGGTAAAGCGAAAGAGTGAATTTTGGCAACGGGAAATGCAAATTTATCAAATTTGCTGTAATAACTGTGTATTTTCTATTGTTTTCACGTGTGAATTTTGGGACAATAGGAGGCATGAGCAGTATGGGTCTGGCTGACAGTTGGCTGGGCCTGTACTGCATTTTATAGTGTACAGGATGTGTGAATGAAGCTTCAGCTTCAATAGAAGACGAGCTGGGGATAGAATTACACTGGCATATAACGTAGTCGCATATACAATTTGACCGGATCAGGTATATACCATCGGTTCTCCATAGGCACAGAATGACAGAACAGGGTATAGGAAAAGAGGGTAACCAATGAATAAACCATCCATATATGGATTTACTTTAGAACAATTGGGCACATGGCTGGAAGAACATGGACACAAGCGCTCGCGTGCGCTGCAGGTATGGAACTATCTGTATCGCCAGCGGGTGACGACATTTGAAGAAATGACCGATGTGCGTCCGGAATGCCGTGCGCTGCTGGAAGAGAATTTTGCGATTCAGACTTTGGAAGAATTCGTCAAGCAAGAGTCGGCAGATGGCACCGTGAAGTTCCTGCTCCGTCTGCAGGACGGCAATCTGATCGAGACAGTATTGATGCGCCAGAAATACGGCCAGTCGGTCTGCGTAACGACCCAGGTTGGCTGTAATATTGGCTGCAGCTTCTGCGCCAGCGGTCTGATCAAGAAGAGCCGTGATCTGACTGCCGGCGAGATTGTCGAGCAGATTATGAAGGTACAGTTCCATCTGGATGCTGCCGGACAGGATCAGCTGGTGACGCATATCGTCGTAATGGGCATCGGCGAGCCATTCGATAACTTTGATAACATGGTAGACTTTATTAATATTGTCAAAGACCAAAAGGGTCTCGTGATCGCACCGAAGCGTATTACTGTCTCTACAAGCGGTCTGCCGGACAAAATCCGTGAATTCGCCGATAGCGATCTGCTGGTGAATCTGGCGTTGTCCCTGCATGCACCGAACAATGAACTGCGTACACGCATTATGAAAATCAACCGTGCCTATCCGCTGGAGCAGCTGATGGATGCTGTCGATTACTATCTGGAAAAGAGCAACCGCCGGATCATGATGGAGTACATTCTGCTGCAGGGTGTGAATGACCAGAAGGAACAGGCTCAGGAACTGGCTGAACTGCTGGCTGACAAGAAGCAGGTAACCAGTGTCAATCTGATCCCTTACAACCCGGTTGATGAACACAGCCAGTACCAGCGCAGCAAACAGGAGGACATCCTGGCCTTCTATGATATTCTCAAAAAGAATGGCATCAACTGCACCATCCGTATGGAGCATGGTACGGATATCGATGCAGCCTGCGGACAGCTGCGAAGCAAGCAGATCCGCAAAGACTCTCAATCCCGCAAAACCGAGTCTGCACGAGGCGAAGCGGTTACAGGATAATAATAGATTGTTGAACTGATTTTATTTCGTTATAAGCAAGCTGCCGGATGATCTCCGGCGGCTTTTTTTTGTTCTTTTTAGAAGAAAGGCAGTAGAATAGCCTTCTTTTTAGGATAGTACAAATGGACTTGAGTTATCTTTTTAAAATTTTTGCGTATTTTCACATAAAACAGTAAAAAAGTTCTATACGAAGCGGTATTTTTATGTCAAAATAAGTCGAATATATAAAAATGAATGATTACTGACAGATAATGTAGTGCTAAATAACTAGGTTATCCACCGATAAGGAGGAATATATGCAGAAGCATTCGCGGCACTTCAAACGGCGACTCTGGTACATCCTGCTCGCTGCTGTCATAGTGATTGCTGCCGTCTGGGTTGCTGTCTGCAGCCTGATGAAAACAAAAGATTCTTCAACAGCGGTCTTTATGCAGTCGTATATGACCAATAGCAATGGTACGGTCGCTTCCTATCTTAAGGATAAGCCTTCCACCGATCCCAACATCGTAGCGGGCCGGGAAGCATTGTCCGAATCGCTTGGATTATCCATGCAGTATGCGCTGCTCAGCGATGATTCCAAAGCGATGCAACAGCAGGTGCAGCTGCTGCAGACCCATTTCCTGTCGCCGCAGCATTATATCTGGTGGAAGCTGGATGCGAGCGGTCATGCACAGGTAAGCACCAATGCGCTGGGGGACGATCTGAGGATTGTAGGAGCTTTGCTGGAAGCGTATGAACGCTGGGGGCAGGAATCTGATTTGACGATTGCCCGTCAGATTACGGATACGCTATGGGCGCAGGACCAGAAGCAGGGCTATCTGGTCGATTATCATGATTTTGTACACAACACCTCATCTGATCTGCTCAGCCTGACTTACGTGGATATCGCTACTTTTCAGCGGATGAATCAGTATGGGCTGATGACCGATGAGCAGTATCGCCGGTACAGTGATCTGCTGCAGCATATGCCGAATGACGGCACCTTTTATCCCCGGACGTACGATGTGAACAGCAGTGAGTACGGCTATGACGATACGATCAATCTGATCGATCAACTGATCCTCGGTATCCATCTGACCGAATCGGGACAGCCACCGCAGCAGCTGGTTGCCTTTATGAAAAAGGAGTTCGCCCAGCAGCATCGACTCTATGGACGTTATGACCGATCGACTCATCGGGCTGCAGTAGATTATGAAGCGCCATCAGTATACGGACTGGCTATCCAGCTTGCCATTAAGATGAATGATATAGACTGGGCGAATCAGCTGTACGAGCGCATGATCCAGTTCCGGACAGCGGACGGCCTTTATAAGGGCGGATATGTATCGGATGGCGATACTCATGCATTCGATAATTTAATGGCGCTACTGGCAGAGACAGAGCTTCAGAAGGCTCAATAAGAACAGAAAAAGGACGGAAACACATGAACAACCGAATCCCTATCCGGCGTACAATGATTGGCTATACTCTGTTGATTGCTTTGGCTGTGGTCCAGCAGCTGCTGGTGTTCTGGGATGTATATGCCCAGCAGCATTATGGATTATTGGAGCTGGGTATCACGATTGGCTCTCTGGCAGCATTGCTGTTGGGCTTCTGGCTGCCGCGCGGTATTGCAGTGGTGATGATCTTTATATTTTTGGTGAGCTATTTTGTGTGGCTGGTTACCTTTGCTCCGGTCAAAGGGCTTACCTTTCTGGAATTGTTCCTGATTCCGGGTAGCACGCTGGTGGCGTTGATAATCAAATACAGTCTGATCGATACCCGCAGACTGGTAGAGCGGTTGGAGGAACTGGCAGAGATTACCCCGCAGGTGGATATTGATACAACGCTCGGCAACAAAGTGGCATTGACCGAAGCACTGGTCAAGCATTCCAATCTGGCGAAACGCTACCATGAGCATTACAGCTTTTGCGTAGCGATGTTCAAAATCGAATTTCTGCCGCTTGTGCAGGAATCGGTAGGTTCTGCAGGGTATGCACGTCTGCTGCTGACCCTGTCGGATACGATCCAGAAGCAGATCCGCTTTGAAGATTACAAGTTCGCTATCGACAATGGACGATTTATTATTCTGTGTCCGATGACCAATAAAGATTATTTGCAGCCGCTCACCCGGCGCATTCGGGATGCGATGATGGATGTGCATTTCCCGGACAAGCAGGGGCAGGAGCTGCAGCTGGTCGTACGTGCAGGTGCACTGGTGTTCCAGCCGGAGCAGTTTGAGAAATACGAAGATATTGACGATGTTATTGCTGCATTGGAACGTAATACCGAGACGGATCTGATCGGAGAGTATATCTAAACAGAATCGTGATGCGGAACATGCTGGCTAGACTGTAAGTAAATATTAAATTCTCCTTTTCAGAAGGGACATGTGAATGATGGAATATACACATTGGTTTATACCTTTATGTGTAGGCGTCAGTATTTTCTTTGTGATCGCTATCGGATTTTTGACCTTTGCTACGTTATCGTTTCGAAACCAGGTATATCGTAAATATGATCGTGGACGGTGGCAAAAAAAGTGAATGATTTCATGCTGCTATTTTCAATTTTTAGTATCTGGGTTGCTGTCGCTGAAGCTATTATCATTATGATCGGTGCAATCCGTTTTTTATCGAGACAAAATAAACAAACGATTCATATACCTGAAAACATGGATCATTATCCTACCGTTACCGTCATGGTTCCGGCTCATAATGAAGAGTTGGTCATCGTAGCGACTGCGGAACGAATATTACAGTTGAATTATCCGGTAGATAAGCTGCAAATTATTATAGTAGCCGATAATTGCACGGATTCCACTGCTGCCAGGTTATATGAACTAAAAGAAAAGAAAGAGTATCAGGGTCGTGACTTTCAGATTATTGAGCGTAAAGGAAGCGGCGGCAAATCCGGTGCACTGAATGAAGCACTAAAGGATACCGTTGGAGAATGGGTATGTATATTCGATGCGGATGCTGCTCCCGAGCGGAACTCCTTGCTGTTTCTTGTACAAAAAGCCCTTGAAAATCCCAAAGAGTACGGGGCTGTATTTGGCAGAAATAAGGCGCGTAATCGCGGGCAAAACTTTCTCTCCCGATGTATCAATCTGGAGCTGATTACTGCGCAAAGAGTCTATCATACAGGGTTGTGGGAACTGTTTAAGCTGGGAACCATTCCCGGAACCAACTTTATTGTGAGGACGGATTTGATGAAGGATATCGGTGGATGGGATGTAGAGGCCATCACGGAAGACACCGCTGTTTCCTTTGAGATCCTTACCCGCGGCTGGTTGATTGCACTGGCTCCTCAAGCCGAAGCGTACCAGCAGGAACCTGAAGATCTGGATATTTATATCAAGCAGCGTCAACGGTGGGCGAAAGGGAACTACCGGGTCATTATTGATAATATTCATCATTTATTCAGACCTACCAGTTGGAGAATCAAATTATTCATACTGTATTATGCAGCCAGTTATTTCTGGTTTATGCTGGCTATTATTGTATCTGACATTATCTTTGTCATTAATCTGGTATATCTGATCATCTCCATGTTCAATCCAAGTGTCGTCTCGCCGTTCCAGTTTGCGGGGGATGTATATATCTATCTGGTTATTTCCTGGGCGCTGATGTATTACATTTATGTACTGCAGATCAATCTGGCGCTGTCATCGGATATCGGGCAGAGCAATACGCGCAATTTTGTACTGTCCTGTGTGTCGTATTTCACCTATGCACAGCTGTTCCTGCTGATCTCGGTCAAGGCATTCTACTCGCTGCTGGTCGATATCTTCACCGGCCGTAAGACCAGTTGGTACAAAACAAAGCGTTTCGGTTAAAGGCAAAATTACTATTTTCACCGGTTATATCATAGTCGCAGTTGCTTTATTTTGCTGCAACAAGCCAAAAGGCGCTTTCTCCCGAAAAATACAGGAGAAAGCGCCTTTTGTATACACAGGATCAGACCAACGAATCGGCTTCCCTGTCTATTGAAATGATTATCCATTGGCAATTCATCCATACAATGGATTAACGAATGCCTTTCATGTAGCTCTGGATTTTCGGTGCGAACAGATACAGGATAATACTCAGCAGAATCGACACACCGCCGATTACACCAAAGTAGATCATCTCTGTCTCTTCGCTGTAGAAGTTGGTCAACAGGGCGTTGATCGCCTGAGCTGCCGCATTGGACAGGAACCACAGGCTCATCGTTTGTGCAGAGAATGCTGCTGGCGCGAGCTTGGTCGTTGCCGACAATCCAACCGGCGACAGGCACAGCTCTCCGATTACGACGAGGAAATAGCTGAGTACCAGCCACAGCGGACTGACCAGTGCATTCTCGCCGCCAAAGTATGCTGGCAGCAGAATAACCAGGAATGATAGTCCTGCGAACAGGATACCGATCGAAAACTTGCGCGGGATGATCGGCTGACGATCTCCCATTTTGGTCCAAAGCCACGCGAATACCGGTGCCAGAATAATAATGAACAGCGGATTCAGGGACTGGAACCAGGCCGGCGAAACGTTAATACCGAGGAAGTGCAGCTGTGTGCGCTGATCGGCAAACCGGGCCAAAATAGTCGATCCTTGTTCCTGAATCGACCAGAACATCACCGAAGCGATGAACAGCGGGATATAAGCAAGCAGACGGGAGCGCTCCACATCTGTTGTTTTATCGCTGCGATACATAACCGTAAAGTAGCAGATTGGGATGAGTATACCCAGACAGGCAACCACGAGTACAAAGGACTTCAGTGTCAGCCAGCCCATCCATACGGCAATGATGCCTACAATTGCAATGACAGCTACACCGATACCGATGCGAGTCAGTGCTCTTTTCTTTTCGCCGCCAGTCAGTGGGTTTGGCACGTTTGTTCCTGCCAGACCAAGACTCTTTTTACGGGTAAACATGAATACCAACAGACCGAAGAACATACCGACTGCAGCCAGGCCAAAGCCCAAATGGAAGTTGTACTCCGTACCGATTGTACCTACCGTCAGCGGTGCTACGAATCCACCGAGGTTGACCCCCATGTAGTAGATACTGAATCCGCTATCACGACGTGCGTCCTTCTCGCTATACAGCTCACCGACGAGAGTGGAAGCATTGGGCTTGAGCAGTCCTGTACCGAGGACGATTAATGCCATGGAGACGAACAACATTCCGGCTCCGCCCGGAATCGCCAGTACGATATGACCAAGCATAATGAAGATACCGCCATAAAATACAGCCCGTGACGTACCAAATACCCGGTCAGCGAGCCAGCCGCCAATAATACCGGACATGTAGACAAGCGAGCCATAGATGGACATGATGGCTGTTGCGGTATTCTGATCCATACCCAGACCACCGCGAGTTACTTCGTAGTACATGTAGTAGATCAGAATTGCTCTCATTCCGTAATAAGAGAAACGTTCCCAGAACTCAGTGAAGAATAGTGTGAACAGTCCGCGGGGATGACCGAAGAATCCGCGCTGCGGTACACTTTCTACAATCTTTTCCTTGGTGATATCGGACACAGATGAACCTCCTTGATGACTTAATCTAAAAATAGGCAGTTGACCGAGTGTAGTCAGCTGCCAGGGGTTTCCACATACTGAAGCCTGTCTGTCGAAATTACTTACACACTGTGATATACACTCGAACCATTAGAATACAATACCTGTACAGGTTCATCAATAACAAAAGTTAACAAAAAGCCGCAGAATTACGTTAACAACTGTACAAATGAAGGTGAAATAAATAAAGAAGGAAGATCTCTACCGCAGATTTGCAACAATGCAAGGAAAATCGCAGCAGATGAGGTATAATAGAAATTAAGGAGTTGAGAGTAGATGGCAAATGAGAACGAAGAAGTAATCCTGACCCCAGACGGTCTGGCGAAGCTGGAAGAAGAACTCAGAGAACTGAAAGGTCCTCGCCGCCAGGAACTGGCTGCCCGCTTGAAAACAGCGATTAGCTATGGCGATTTGAAAGAGAACAGTGAATACCATTCTGCCAAGGAAGATCAGGCATTTATGGAGACACGCATCCTGACATTGGAGCGTATGCTGCGCAATTCTCGTGTAATCAGTGCGGAGAATCTGGACGTATCCAAAGTAACCCTGGGTTCGATTGCAGTACTAAAGGATATCGAATTTGACGAAGTGCTGGAGTATCAGCTGGTAGGACCGGCTGAAGCGGATCTGGCCAATAACAAACTGTCCTACGAAAGCCCGCTTGGTAAAGCACTGATGGGCCATCAGGCAGGAGACAAAATTACGTTTGAAGCTCCAATGGGAACTTTCCATTACGAACTGCTGGAGATCAAGAGCGCCGGTTAAGTGCATAACAAGTATCCGGCTATTGGCTTAATTGGCAGATCGGATGATAAATACAGAAAAATGCATGTTTAACAAAAAGCCCGCTTTTACATTTAATTGTAGAAGGCGGGCTGTTTGTTGTATGCATGAATCCTGCTCAAGCGTTATTCAACCAAAAAGCGGGTGCAGGTCAAAAGTTTGATCTTAAATTTTTACTTTTCATTTGTTCCGGGGCGGGCAATCTTATATACTATTGTATGACCTGCCGATACTTCAAAATTAAGAATTTTCCATGTTAACCAAAGATAGATACGGCATAGGAATAAGATACTCAGATAGGAGATCGCTACTGTGTGGATGGGAATTGCAATTTTGGTATTGTACCATCTGATTATATTCTATATTGGATGGAATGGATGGGTATGGCTGGCGGAGTTGTCTCCGAATCATGCATATCCGCGTTATATTTGGATCGTTGTATTGTTGATTCTGGCGTATGCGTTGTTCCTCGGATTCTGGAAAAATGAAATGGTTATTTTCAAACAGGTTGGCGCCGTCTGGATTGCACTGCTGTACTTCTCGATATTATGGATGCCCGTTATGAATATTGTCGTTGCACTCACCCGCTTGTCCTCGTTGTCCCAGCATTCCGTTATTATATGGGCGGGCTGGATTACGGTTGTCGCCTTTATCGGCGTCTTCTCACTCGGGATGTACAACGCCTACAGTCCGGTTGTACGTAGTTATGATATTACGATCAACAAACCTGTCGAAGGCAAAAAGGAAATGAATATCGTCATGGCGTCGGATATGCACTTTGGGGTGTTATCCAACGAAGCCCATGCACGTCGACTGGTAGAGCGAGTTAACGCATTGCAGCCGGATCTGATCCTGATGCCGGGCGATGTGATCGACGATAATCTGCCGTACTACGTCAAGACAGAGATTCCCGAGATTCTCAAAGGGCTAAAAGCGCCTGTCTATTCTTCACTGGGCAATCATGACCGGTTCGAGAAAGGCATTAATCTGATCGATTCCCTGAACCAGAGCAATCTGCATGTACTGTATGACGAGTCTATTGTGCTGGATAACGGCATTACGCTGGTCGGACGCCAGGATTATAGTGATCGTCCGCGTGCCGAGCTGAGCAAGCTGCTGGAGTCTGTCGATCATGCCCATCCGATTATCGTCATGGATCACCAGCCATATGAGCTGGACAAAGAGCAGCAGCTGGGTGTCGATCTGATGGTATCTGGACACACTCACCGTGGACAGATGGCACCATTTAACCTGATTACCAAGCGTCTGTTCGAGAATGACTGGGGTTACTTGCAAAAAGGACAATTGCACTCGATTGTCTCTTCCGGATTTGGCTTCTGGGGTAGTCCGATGCGGATCGGTACACGCTCCGAAATTGTACAGATTCATGTGAAGTTCCAGCCTTAATGAATAATTAAAGCCCGCTTTATCCAACACCATATGGTATTGGATAAAGCGGGCTTTTTGCTTCTTTTATTACTTTTAAACAGGAGCAAAGACGGAATGTCTGTATGAATTATCCACTCATATGGCTGTGGTCTGGCAGAACATGATTAGCGAATCGCGGAACGTACCTGCTTGATATAGAAGAAACGTACGATCAGGAAGTAAATGAGCTGGATCAGGAAAAAGATACCCAGTACCGTCAACGATTCCTTGAATAGTGAAACCTGAAACATATTTGCAAGTGTCGTGAGTGCGACCGCCCCATGCAGCAGTGCAACAACAATTGGAGCAAAGAACAGGAGAATGATCTGCCGGTTCAGTACCCGATTCAGCTCGGGGATGGTCAGCCCCAGTTTGGCGATAGAATGGAATTTTTGTTTATCCTCATCCAGATCGCTGTAGAGTCGGAAATACAGGAAGCTACCGGCGGAGACAAAAAAGACAATTCCTATAAACAGTCCGATGAACAGAATCGCTCCATACGAACCCAACTCCTGGTTGACGTCGTAGGCAGGCACAGTAATCCGATGAGACTTAGTGGATGGTTTCAATTCGCTATAGATTTCTTTGCCTGCAGCCAGAATACCTGTCTGCTCCTGATCACCAGCCCATACATACAGCTGTCGTTGTCCCGCTGGTTGGCCAAGACGGTCATAAATATCATCCGGAACGACGAATGTTACTTCATCGACAGTCAGAACACCGGATTGGATAAGTCGATCAGGCTTGACCGCTATACCGTTTGCAGTAGCAGATGGAAGCTTAAGGCGATCTAGTTCCAGTGAGTAGGGGTTTATTGCAACTGTCTCTCCGGTAGCCAGCTGGATTAGAGGGCGCTTGGAGAGTGCAGCCAGCTGGTTATACATGGAGACACTGATAATAAGCTGAGTATACTTGTCATTCTCCATATTGTACTCTGTAAGGACCTGCTCTGTACGTGCAGCTTGAAGATCGTGTTTGTTAAGTATCTGGTTAATAGTAGCCATAGTATTCGACCGATCGGTATCGCTACTTTGAGACACAAAGCTGATTACATAGGGGTTACTGAGCGCTACATTTCTGGTTACTACCGTCTGTAGTCCATACAGGGAGCCGATGGCGCAAAAGGATACTGTAGAGACAATACAAACGAGAAAGAAAGTACGTGCATTATCCTTCATCCGGTACGACAGATCGGATAGCAGAAGCATATTGGTCCTGTTCCAGAAAAAGGACTCTTTGCTTTTCAATGTACGGATGATGTAGACGCTGAGCTGGGTGAATAATAGATAGCTACCGATCGATACGATTATGCTGACAGGTACCAGTAAAATAAAAGCATCGGAACCCCGGGCAAGAAGCGACAGCGTATAGCCGGTACCAATAAGCACCAATACAAGCAGTGACAGCACCAGTGAAGCTTTTGGTTCACTCCGGGCCTGCTGACTGCCTTTGATCAGATCGATCAATTTGCCGCTGCGCAGGACTGAGGAGATGAACAATGAAATCAGCACAAACAGAATAAAAAATGCCAGACAGGTCACCAGGATGGCACGAGTAGGGAAATAAAAATCCAGACTACCTTCAATGACCAGTATATGCTCGCCCGCCAGCAGGATAGCTTTGGCAAAGACCAGTCCCAGGACAATACCGCCGAGTGTCGCGGCAAAGCCGATAATGATATTTTCCAGAAATACCATCTGGCGCAGCTGTCCCGGAGACATCCCCTGCATCATCAGCAGACCGAATTCCCTTTTGCGGGTCTTCAGAAAAGAACTCATTGAGTACAATACAAAGAAAAAGGAAAATACATAGATCATCCATTTGGCAGTCGACATGCCGCCCTGTACATTATGATTGATCTGCCCGCCAGCCAGCAGTGGATGATAGGCGAAGATTGCGAAGGTAAAAAAAACCATGACCGTGAACATGCTGCTCAGAAAATAAGCGGCATACAGACGCTTGTTACGGGCGACATTGTTATAAGCGAATTGACGAAATGTCATTCGAATGCCCTCCCAACAGCGATAGGGTATCGATGATTTTCTGGAAAAAGGCCTGCCGATTGTCTCCACGGTGAATCTCGCTGTACAGCTGGCCGTCGCGGATAAAGATGACCCGGCTGCAGTAGCTGGCGGCTACCGGATCGTGGGTGACCAGCATCATGGTTGTCTGCTGCTCTCGGTTGATATTTTCCAGCATCTCCATTACATCACGAGCTGATTTGGAGTCGAGGTTGCCGGTCGGTTCATCGGCCAGCAGCATTTTGGGAGAATGGATCATCGCCCGGGCAATCGCTGTTCGCTGCGCCTGTCCGCCCGAAATTTCATAAGTACGTTTGTCCATGATAGAAGTGATGCCGAGCTTCTCTGCAATGGCTGCAGCTTTTTGCTTCATTTCACTGACTTTGCTGCCGTCAAGTGTCAGTGGCAGTACGATATTCTCCTGTACGGTCAGGGTATGAAGCAGATTAAAGTCCTGGAAAATAAAACCAAGCTCCCGACGCCGGAATCGGGCCAACTCATTTTTCTTCATTTGGTTAATATTCTGTCCGTTGATCAGAATCTGCCCGCTGGTAGGCTCATCAATCGTAGCGATCAGATTAAGCAGCGTCGTCTTGCCACTGCCGGATGGCCCCATAATGCCGACAAATTCGCCGTCTTCAATCGTAAAATGGATATCGCTCAGCGCCTTGTAGGCAATTTTTCCCTCGTAGATTTTGCTGATCTGGTTAACATTAAGCATGTCGATTCCTCCTTGGTCCATGGAATTCATATCGTTCTCATGTGCCCAGTATAGGCGGAGAGACAGGAGTGAACTATCGATTTTGCTTTCATCCGGCTTACAGCTATGTAAGGTAGGGCTGGCAGACAACTTCCGGCATACTCGGAACAATCGCTGTTTTGTCCGTTATGTATCAGTCTTTTTGCTGCCAGGATTGGAATATTATACGGATTGTGGTTCCCTGACCCGGAGACGATTTCAGCTCCAGCACATGACCCAGATGGTCCGCAGCTTCCTTGGTCAGATACAGCCCCATGCCGGTCGATTCACGGAAATGCCGTCCATTCTCGCCGGTAAAGAAGGGATCGAACACCCGCTTGAGATCCGCTGCCGGAATGCCTACGCCGTGATCACGCACTTCCAGTATCGCCTGCTGGTCACGAATAAAAGAGTGAATGTGAATCTTCTGTCCGTTGCCGGATGAATATTTAACACTGTTCATAACCAGCTGGGACAACATGAAAAAAAGCCACTTTTCATCCGATTCTACAACGAGAGCTCCATCACACTCCTGTACTTCGGGATAGACATTATTGCGTATAAAAGAACGCTTGTGCTCATGAATCACTTCATGCACGATCTTTGCCAGCGAGATGGAGCGTGGATGAAAGTCCTGCTGAAAAGTACGAAGTCTTGCCATATACAGAATCGTATTCAGGCCGGAGCGCATCCGCTCGGTCTCTTCGCGAATGCTGGCATATTCGGGCTCATCCACCTGCTGCACGGTCAGTTCAATGACGGATAGAGGGGTCTTCATCTGATGCACCCACTGGTCCATAAAGGTTAAGTGCTGCTTTTGCTCCCGCTGCGTTGCTGCCAGCTGCTCTTGATAGAGTTGATACTGCTGACGAAGCAGTTCTTCAAGTGCTTCGCTGACCGGTGTCTGATCCAATCGCTGAATTGCCTCTTCCATATTTGCCGGCGGACGACTTAGTATACCAAAGTAGCGGCGCCGGGTGAGATAGTGATACGTCAAATAGCAACCCAGCAGAAACAGCCCGAGAAATACTGAATACAGTGCCGGAGCAAGATGATGATAGCCATCCAGCCAGTAAATGCCCAGTACAACAAAAAGCTGGACCACATGCAGTACAATCAGCAGCGCATGCTCACGTACAAAAAGTTTCATCGCTGCTCCTCTCCAGTCCAGGTGACATACAGACGGTAGCCCAGTCCGCGTACGGTCTCAACTGCATCCTCCAGCCCCAGTTCCTGAAATTTCTTGCGCACACGGGTGATATTCACATTCAGTGTATTTTCATCCACAAAGGTCTGATCATCCCAGAGCTTCTCCAGCAATGCTTCCCGGCTGGCTACACGGGGATGACGTTCCATCAGACTGCTGATAATATCGCATTCTTTGCGGGTTAGCAGAATGGTATGGTCGGCATAGACCAGTTCCATGCGTTCCGGATAAAGGCGCAGACCGGCAACGTCCAGAATATTTTCTTCGGTTCGGGCAGCATATTCGCCATAAGCACGGCGGAGCTGGCTGCGGACTTTGGCCATCATGATGCCATAGTCAAAAGGCTTGGTAATATAGTCGTCAGCACCATTTTCCAGAGCCATGATCTGGTCCATTTCTCCGGAGCGTGCAGAGATGAACAGAACCGGGCAGATAGAGTGATTGCGAATCTGACGGCACCAGTAATATCCGTCAAAGCTTGGCAGATTCACATCCAGCAGTACCAGATCAGGTTGAGCTCGCTGGAATTCTTCCAATACATTATTGAAATCAACAGTTAGAATTACTTCATATCCGTACCGGACCAGATGGTTTTGCAGCAGCCCGGAAATTTTGGGATCATCTTCGACAATCATAATTTTCTGCATGGCTGTAGACTCCTTACAAATGGAATCATCCCACACGTATCCGCAGATTCGGTGGGATGCTTTATTATTATACTATGTTGGTTATGAAGTTCCATTTTGTGGATAAGCATACTGCGAATCCAATCAGAATGTACGGCCCGTCGCCGGCAGTATATCGGTAAGTATGTGCGAATATTGTTTGGCCAGCAGTGCGATCTGATCCAGCTCGGGCCATTTATGATGCAGGCCGATATAGACGATGGCACCGGTAAATAGGGCAGCCATTATTGTTTTGAACAGCCATTTTCCCATCATTGATTCCTCCTTGGATTGATATTGTTTTATCCTAACATAGTATACCTTCGTATAATGTCGCATTGTCTTAATCTTTCCTTACGTTATCCTTACACTTTTGTAATCTCAAAATAAGGGTAAGAATAGAGTGGACTCATGGTATTATGTTCATAACCGGAGAAGAGGAGAGAAATAGATGTACATACTGGGTATGGCCGGATTATGTCTGGTCATGTTTGTGATTAGCTATACACAGGATCGCAGACGACTGCAGAACGGTGTCTTTTTGACAATCGGGATTATTCTGCTGCTGTTTGGTCTGATCATTTATGCAATGAATCATCTGGCAGGCCACATCCCTTATATCGCTGTGCTGCTGATTCTGATTCTGCTGCTGCTGGCTCCGGTCGTTGTACTGGGGATCGGTGTAGCACTCATTTATAACGGCCGGATTCTATTGCGCAAGGAAGGCTGGAAGCTGCCCAACCTGCTGTCCATGCTGACTGGCTTTGGTATTCTGGTGCTGCCGCCGCTCGTACTGATCGCGCCGTACAACAGTGTGCTGGCACCGTTCGTGATTGTAGTGCAGCTCTGTGTAGCCTATTTTGGATTGCTGTTTATCTGTTATCTGGTATCTTCGCTGCTCTATAATTTTCATCGGCCGCGTTACCGACCGGACTTTATTATCGTGCTGGGGAGCGGACTCATTCGCAACAAAGTACCACCACTGCTGGCAAGCCGTCTGGATCAGGGAATTGACGTGTACCTGCGGCACCAGGATGGAGAACCGCCACGGATCGTCGTATCCGGCGGACAGGGCAGTGATGAACAGACTGCGGAAGGCGAAGCGATGGGACAGTATTTGCTGGAAAAGGGTATTCCGGCCGACCATATCATTATCGAGAACGAATCAGCCAATACCCTGCAAAACATGCGTCTGTCCCGGCAAAAGATGGATGAGCTGATGGGCGGCAAGCCGTACTCTTGCATCTTTGTGACCAATAATTTTCATCTGTTTCGCGCTGGTATTTATGCAAGGCAGGCAGGTATACAGGGTGACGGCGTGGGATCGCACACCGCGCTGTATTATCTCCCCAACGCCTTTATTCGCGAATATATTGCTATTATCGTGATGCATCGTCGTATTCATATCCGGATTATCGCAGCCGGGCTGATTCTGGCGATGATGGCGGTATTGGTGCTGATGATTGTGTGATTTGCCTGACATTGTGAGAAGAGTTACAACCGTATCCGCGAGCCGCTGGTATGATAGGTAGCGGCGAAAGGGAGGCGGAAGCATGACTCGTATTATTTCCAATGAACAGATAGCACCGGATGTTTTTGTAATGAAGATTGCAGGATCGTACAAGGGACGGATGGGACAATTTTATATGCTGCGTGCAGATGACGGATACCGGGGAGACAGCTATCCCCTGTTATCCCGTCCGCTTAGCATTCACGACAGGGGCGATGATTACATCGCCTTTTTGTACAGGGTGCATGGCCGCGGCACCGCGATTCTGTCACGTATGACAGCAGGGCAGCAGGTGCTGCTGGAAGGTCCGTTTGGCAATGGTTTCCCGGTACTGGATGATCCGGGACGAATCGCGCTGGTTGGCGGCGGGATGGGTACCGCTCCGCTGCTGCTGGCGGCCCGTCATTATGCGCAAGCCGATATTTATCTGGGATTCTCCGGTGATACATTCGGAGTAGAGAGCTTACGTCAGGCGGTAGAGTCGGATACTCGGGTAAAGGTAATGAACAGCAGGTACAAGAGCATACTGGAACTGCTGGAGCCGGGCTGGTACGATACGATTCTGGCCTGCGGACCGGCAGGGATGCTCAAGGCACTGGCCGAATGTAC
Source organism: Paenibacillus dauci (assembly GCF_000971985.1). Lineage (GTDB taxonomy): Bacteria > Bacillota > Bacilli > Paenibacillales > Paenibacillaceae > Saccharibacillus > Saccharibacillus dauci. The sequence goes on from NZ_LAQQ01000002.1 coordinate 271,589, forward strand.
AGCCGCTGCGAATGAGGCTGCCTTGCATGATGGTGAAGGTTATCCGGCGAGTACACATCTGTATATTTCTACCGAAAAGCATATGGCCTGCGGCATTGGAGCCTGTCTGACCTGCACGGTGCAGACGACCAGTGGCAATCGCAGAACCTGTGTAGAAGGACCGGTATTCGCAGCAGAGGAGGTGGATTGGAATGACCTCACTACAGTGTAATATCGGCGGTGTCCCCCTGCGTAACCCGGTTATTATGGCATCGGGAACGTATGGATTTGGCAGGGAATATGCAGCGTACGTAGATGCAGGCACACTGGGAGGCATTTCCTGTAAAGGGTTAACCCTGCATCCTCGTTCCGGTAATCCGGGCTGCCGGGTACAGGAGACCGCTTCCGGGATGATGAACAGTGTAGGATTGGAGAATCCGGGGGTTGCTGCTTTTCTGGAAAAGGAACTGCCGTACATGGCGACACTGGATACAGCAATTATCGCCAATCTGGGTGGCTCCAACGCCGAAGAATACGTCGAAGGCGCACGGATGTTGTCCGTGCACACCCGGCAGCAGAGACAGCAGGGCAGCCGCGGCATCGATATGCTGGAGCTGAATATTTCCTGTCCCAACGTGCGTGAAGGAGGTATTCAGTTCGGGATTCAGACAGACACGGCACGCAGCATCGTTCGGCAGGTGCGAAGCGTGACCGACCTGCCCCTGATGGTCAAATTGTCACCGGGAGCACAGGATCTGGTAGAGATGGCAGTAATGTGTGAACAGGAAGGCGCAGAGGCAGTATCGCTGGTCAATACCTTTTCAGCGATGAAGATTGATATTTATCGCAGGCGCAGTGCTTTTCATAATACATATGCCGGATTGTCCGGTCCGGCGATCAAGCCGATTGCCCTGCGGATGGTACATCAGGTCGCTAGAGCAGTATCGATTCCGGTAATCGGCATGGGTGGAATCAGTAGTGTGGAGGATATGATCGAATTCATTATGGCCGGCGCAGAGGCAGTACAGGTAGGTACGTATAATTTTGTGAATCTGCGTGTCGGTACTGAACTGGTTGAGGGATTGCAGATGTGGATGCAGCAGCAACGGGTGGAATCGCTGGAGGAGATTCGCAGTATTATTGGGTGATTTTGCTAGATGATCGGAAAAGCAGCATCTGTACAGAGAATGCGTCAGAGTTAATGTTGATATGATACAGATAGGAATAAAATACACATAGGAAAACCGTGAGCAGCTCTATGGTTCGAATGGGAGCCTCTCACGGTTTTATTTTTGTTAGAAACTATTCTGATTGAGATAGAATGCAAAATATAAATCCATACGACTTATAAGCGTTATTCATGTTATAATCATCCACGGAAGATAAGTACCGACGGAATAGATATGGCGTCGCAACCCGAAAGGGGGTGACGCCATGTCACTGGTTGATCTGCTACTCAGAATTCTGGATACGTCAGCAAAGTGTATCGGTTTGATCATTGGAATCGATAAGCTGTATGAGATCTGGAGACGAGTAAAAGACAACAAAAACCGCCGGGATAAAGGTTAGGAGACCTCCGGCGGTCTTAAGGTATATTTGATTCCGAGCGATCGCCGTATGATTCCGCCGATCTTGTCGATCCAGCCTGTAGTGGACCAACACTACAGGCTTTCTTTATGTATAGTATACACAATCCAGATTTCAAATGAAACATGGATCTTCAAATGAATATCATATTATAACGTAAATGAGTGTATTCTTAATCAAGAAATAAGCAATAAATAACATCTTATCCATGCTTGAACAGACTACTACTTTTTATGAAAATAGTTCCTTATGAAATTTACTGAAAGTCTGAAAAATATCCTTGAAACATAACATGAATGCGTGTAGTATACATATATAATTTGATACAGGCCGTACAGGAGGACGCAGCACTATACCGAATAGGTATCGATTCTGCGTACATACCCACCTCTTTGGTACGGCGACCACTCATATAATATTGGGAATAGGGCCCAAGAGTTTCTACCGGATAACCATTGTAATTGTCCGACTATGAGTGAAGAACGTGCTGATCCTTTTTTGCTGAACGGTAAAAGGGATCAGGATGCGGCTTTTGGCGCATTCTGTATATGAACATGCATACAGGCAGGCTTCACTTGAGTGTATTAACTCAGGTGGCCTGCCTTTTTTTGTTTTATACATGAAAATTGAAGTCCAGACGAATACAGAACAACAGACAGACAAAAGGGGAGAAACCACATGAAATTACTGGAAGAACGCATACGGGCAGAAGGCAAGATTCTATCGGACAAAGTGCTCAAGGTCGATGCCTTTCTGAATCATCAGGTAGATACCATGCTGGCGGTAGAGATTGGGCGGGAGTTTGCCAAATTGTTTGCTCACGAGCAGATTACCAAGGTACTGACGATCGAAGCGAGCGGAATCCAGTTCGCGATGGCAGCCGGGATTGCGCTGAACGTGCCGTTTGTCTACGCCAAAAAGAAAAAGGCAGTTACCCAGGGAGATCAGGTCTATGCTGCATCGGTGCATTCCTTTACCCGTGGCGAGACCTACCAGGTGAGCATCGTCAAAGATTACCTCAAGCCGGAAGACCGGGTACTGATCGTTGATGACTTTCTCGCTACAGGTGCAGCGCTGGTCGGACTGGCGGATATCGTCGCCGAATCGGGTGCAACGCTGGTCGGTGTAGGCTGCGTGATCGAGAAGACATTCCAGGAAGGACGCGGTCTGCTGGAAGAGCGCCGGATTCCGGTACAGTCTCTGGCACGCATCGTCTCCATGTCACCGGGACACGTGGAATTCACCGAGGAACAGCCGCTGCAGCCGATTATTGCAGCAGAGCAGTTGGCAGACACGGATCGCCATACAGATGATGTAAAGGAAACTATCCAGTCGTCACCAGCGACTGCAGATCTTAATCGAATCGGGGCGGGTATCTGATGCTGAGTAAACGCAAAGTATTCACGCTGGGACTCCAGCATGTTATGGCGATGTATGCCGGTGCTATTGCCGTACCGCTGATTATTGGTAATGCATTGAACCTGACGCCGGAGCAGATGGCGTACCTGATCGCAGCAGATATGTTCACCTGCGGTCTGGCGACTCTGCTGCAGGTGCTGGGCACACGTTATTTCGGAAGTGGGTTGCCGGTTGTGCTGGGCTGTACCTTTACGGCGGTAGGACCGATTATCGCGATTGCTTCTACGTCCAATCTGCCAACTGCCTATGGGGCGATTATTGTCTCGGGGATTTTCGTCGTGCTGGCTGCTCCGTTATACGGCAAGCTCCTACGCTTTTTCCCGAAAATCGTTACGGGTTCGGTCGTTACGATCATCGGGTTGTCGTTGATTCCGGTTGCGATGAACAATGTTGCCGGTGGACAGGGCAGTGCAGACTTTGGCGCACCGCATAATCTGCTGCTGGCCGTAGTAACGCTGCTGGTCATTCTGATCGTGAATCGGGTAGCGACAGGCTTCCTGCGCTCGATCTCGGTACTGGTTGGTCTGGTAGTGGGGACGGTGCTGGCTTATGCGATGGGCATGGTTAATTTTGCCGCAGTCGGTGACGCGTCCTGGTTCCGGGTGGCGCAGCCATTTTACTTTGGTACTCCGCAGTTCAGCTGGATCGCGATTGCGACGATGATTATCGTGAACATTGTCAGCATGGTGGAATCGACTGGCGTCTACATCGCTGTCGGCAAAGCTACCGAACAAAAAGTAGAGCAAAAACAGATCGTAAGCGGTCTGCGTTCCGAAGGTCTGGCGATCGTGCTGGGCGGTATATTCAACGCATTCCCGTATACAGCCTTCTCGCAAAATGTTGGTCTGATCTCGCTGACCAAGGTCAAGACGCGCAATGTCATCTTCGCTGCTGGCGGAATTATGGTCGTACTTGGTCTGCTGCCGAAGCTGGCTGCACTGACAACCGTCATTCCGAGTGCGGTACTGGGCGGAGCCATGGTCGTGATGTTTGGTTCGGTCGCTGCTTCGGGTATGTCTATTCTGGGTGAAGTCAATCTGCGCAACGACCGCAACCTGATGATCGTGGCCTGCAGTATTGCGATTGGTGTAGGTTCCGCGGTACTGCCGGCTATTTTCGCCCAGATGCCAAGCTTCCTGCAGCCGCTGCTGCAAAACGGTATCGTTACCGGCTCGGTGGCAGCCGTTATTCTCAATCTGATTCTGTCGGACAAACGAACCGTCGATGCCGAAGAGAGCAGCGAGGAACCGGTAGTTGGACTGGGTGTGGATGCAAGCGCTGGTGTCAAAGCTTCAACTGGTCTGGAATAAAATAATAATGCTGCTCAGGCTGCTTTGTAGAGCATTGGCTAGCTGTGTGATACATGCAGTCGACGAAATACAGTCAGTGAGCATTTAATAAAATACAGTCAATGAAATGCAGTTAGTAAAATGTAGTTGATGAAATGCAGTATATAGAAAGACCCTGTGCCTACCGCAGGGTCTTTTTTGTTATATTGAAGAGAGAGAATCATCTGGAAGCGGAGGCAAAGCGATGAACAAAACAGAACGGCTAATGGCGATTGTACTGGAACTGCAGCGTCACTCGACACTGCGGGCACAGGATTTGGCAGCTATTTTCGAGACAAGTGCACGTACCATCTACAGGGATATGCAGGCGCTCAGCGAATCGGGCGTACCGCTACTAGGCTCGCCCGGTCAGGGTTATTCGTTGATGGAAGGCTATTTCCTGCCGCCGATTACTCTGACAGCGGATGAAGCGGTAGCGATGTGGATCGGAACCGACTTTGTCGGGCGCTATCTCAGTACCAAGTATCAAAAGGACGCTGTCTCGGCACGACGCAAAATCCAGTCCATTTTACCAGAATCTATTCATATGCAGTCGTCGGCGGTACGTGAATCGGTTCTGCTTATGAATGGACGCAATATGGAGAAGATCGACGATACGACCCATTTGCAGCAGATCTGTGAGGCGGTTGCGAGTAGGCACCAGCTGACTTTTCGCTATAACAAGCCATCACGTTCAGCAGATCCGGACGATAGCGTGCGTACAGTCTGTCCGTATGGAGTGGTGCTTACCGGCAGCCACTGGATGCTGGTAGCCCACTGTATGCGGCGCCAGCAGATCAGGCACTTCCGGCTGTCCCGTATGTCCGAACTGACTATGGAAGCAGACGGATTTATCTGGCCGGAGGATTTCCAGCTTAGTCGCTATCGTCCGGAAGATGATCGCAAGACACTGGTCAAAGTACAGATTAGTGAAGGAATCGCTAACCGGCTGCGGGAGGACGGCAGCTTTTATCTGGAGCAGCTGGAGGAAAGGGATGGAGAGATCATCGCTATCTTGCGGGTACGCCGAATCGACGAGATTGTTCATACCGTGCTGGGCTGGGGAAAAGGGGCCGTGGTACTGGAGCCGGATGAGCTGCGCATTCGCCTGCGTCAAGAATTGCAAAATATGCTGAATAGTTACTGACACTATGCTGTCAGTAGTCATTCGATATACTGGGTACAGTTATTGATCCTGCTCTGGAAAACGGCACAGACAGCCGCTCAAAGCAGGCCTACTATACACTTACCAGGAGGTATACTTATGACAATGCAAACCGATAAAAACATGACTGCGAATATGAAATCCCAGATGAATCCGGCAACAAACAGCAAGATCCATAAAGCCCTAGAGTCAGCTCTGGATATGAACAGCAGCATGGACACTCCTGTCCATATCGATCAATCAGCAAAGATGCAGCTGGCTCTGCAGCGTCTGGAACAGCAGCTGGATCAATATGGGCAGGAACTGAATCGTTATACACTGGAACAGCTCACCCGCCAGCCGAGCGCGGAAGAATGGTCACTCGGACAGATGTATCAGCATCTGATCGCTTCGGCATTGTACATGCAGCTCGGCAATATGGACAAATGTATCCGGCGGTACGAGCAGGATCTGCAGCAGGAATCCGCTATGCATGGAGCTTACCCGGAACATACGGCAGCAGCAGAGAGTGATTTTGCATCCGCATCGGCCTCTGCTTCGGCTCAGGCATCGGCACCTGGGAAAACAGCGTCCGGTGAAAGCATATTTGCCGATGGAAGCTTCCCGCCTGTACGAGTCAAAGTGCAGGGCGTCCCCGATCCGGTACAGCCGGAGAGTCTGGAACAGCTGTTCAGTGGTCTGGAGCAGGTACGTATACGCGCTCGCGAGCTTGCCCCGCAGGCAGTATCGGTCCCCGCAATTTATACAGAGAAACATCCGCGGTTTGGTGATCTGACCGCGTCCGAGTGGTTGATACTGATCGAGATGCATTATCGTCATCACCTGCACCAGAAGCGTCGTCTGGATGAGTTTTTGAATAGGTCTGTGTAAGCTTATTTACTGGAATCATCGTAATCCTATACGATTTGCTATCAATCCCTGTGTCTATGCAGAATACTGCAGGACACAGGGATTTTGGTGTGTGGATTCCTTTGGATTCAGCTCCATCATCCTGCATGGAACCTGTCTTTTATTTATTCTATAATCAAGAGGTATCTTCATATACACGATCATGGAAAAGTGTTAAATTTAGTTCTTATCAGGCGCAACGATCCCATCCGGCGGCCGGAGATGTGCAGCACGCACAGTTATAAAGCGGCTGACGGATGAATCCATATCATACAGGTGTAACGGGTGGAGGGAAGACAGTTTATGAAAAATATTTTGTTTATCAATACAGGTGGTACGATCTCATCTTCGGCAGCAGGCAAAGGACTGACTCCGACGCAGTCGGCAGCCGATATTATCTCGGCTGTACCGGAGGTCAAGGAAATATGCAATGTAGAAGCGATGACGCTGATGAGCGTGGATAGCACGAATATCCAGCCGGAAGAGTGGGTGACGATTGCCCGTACCGTACACGAGCAGTTGCCAAGCTATGATGGCATCGTCATTGCACATGGTACGGATACGATGGCGTATACGGCTTCAGCGCTCAGCTTTATGCTCGGCGCGCTTGACAAGCCGGTCGTAATTACCGGTTCCCAGGTGTCGGTACTGGCGGAATATAGTGATTCCCGCAAAAATATCAAAGACTCGTTCCTGACTGCATCCAGTGAGCTGTCCGGTGTGTTCGTTGTTTTTAACGGCAAGATCATCAATGGCGCACGGGCGTCCAAAGTGAAAACGAAAAGCTATGATGCTTTCGAGAGCATTAACCATCCCTATATCGGTTATTTGGAGGAGGATCGTATCGTATACAATGAGATTGAACCGTCCGTTTATCCGGAAGGGCATGTATATAACGATCAATATTCGCCAGATGTGTTCCTGCTCAAGCTGATTCCGGGGATGCGCCCGGATATTTTCGATGCAGTGCGCAATCTGGGCTACAAAGGCATTATTGTCGAAGGCTTCGGTCTCGGGGGTGTACCTTTCAAAGAGATTAACCTGATCGACAAAATCGAGGAGCTGGTGCAGGGCGGCATCAGCATCGTCGTGACTACACAATGCCTGTACGAAGGCGGCGATCTGACGATCTATGAAGTAGGACAGCGCGCTCTGGAAAAGGGAGTTATTCCTTGTTACGACATGACAACCGAAGCGCTGACGACCAAAATGATGTGGGTGCTCGGACAGGCAAACAGCCCGGCCGAAGTCGCACGCATGATGGCAACCAATTATGTAGATGAGATTACGATGCCAATCCTGCGATGAAGCCTGTTTTGATGCTTAAAGGCTTGATCTTTGGCACTGTGCTTGCCTTGATCACTGCATTTCTGTTTATGCTGTTTGGTCAAATAGCAGCAGGTGGAATCACATCGTTATGGGGAGAAAGCTGATTATATATATCTTTAATCATCCCATTTGCAGTCGTATTCATGCTGCTGGGAGGATATTTTTATAACAGAAATGAAGTCTCCAATAAAAAGTTATGGCTGCTTAGCCTGGTCATTGCCTTTATAGTAACGCTGTATAGTGGTACGATAGGAGCCATTCTGGGCGAATATATTGTGCGCGGTAGGATCGAGACGATTAATGTAGAGGGTACGCTAATTTGGGGTACTATTTACGCGTTTGTATTGCTTCCTATCACAGTACCGTGCGCCAGAATCCTGATCGGTGTTTTCTATCATTTTGCTTTTAGATCCTATAGAAAAAGAGCAGCCTCTGATTGGGCTGCTCTTTTTTTGCCTTTTTAGGCATTCATATTCAATATTAGAAGCGGGTGACCTGCATACTCCGCGCAGGTTCAATAGCGCTTAGTCGTTATTTTTGGAGCGTGCCTGTCCGCCTTTGCGGCCTGCTTCCTCGCGGCTCATGCCGTCCGAATTGCTGCGCGCTTTGCCGCCTTCGCTGCCAATTTCCTGATAGAACTCTTTATCATGGGAATTGGAAGTGGATTGACCACCTTTTTGGCCGATTTCCTGGTAGAATGCTTTGCCGTGGGAATCAGATGTCGATTCGCCGCCTTTTTGACCGATCTCCTGATAAAATTCTTTGTCGTGATTTTTAGAAGTGGCTTTTCCACCCAGACGACCTGCTTCTTCTCTGCTCATTTTGCCGTTGTTGTTAGTACTGTTGTTGTTTGCCATTTTCTACTCACTCCTCTGAATTTTCTAGTTGTATGTGTGCTGTTATGATCAGCGCCACGATATTGTATTACCCGTCCGAAAATAGAATAAACACCCTAATCCCCCCAGAACAGCCAGTGCTAAATCACTGCCTTGCTTCATATTACTCCTCGCCAAATCGCTTGATCCCCATCATGACAGTACTTCTCCCATTTTGCCAAACAGACGATCCGGCAGGTTATTTTTTGTTGATTTTTTTGGGGATTATTATAAATCCGCTGCTGGTGAAGGGAACCAGATATGCCGCAGATCGACCCACCCCTGACTGTTAAACGTAATCCCGCGTACCGTAGGCAAATACGCGGTCTGAACAGGTTTCTCATACAGTACATATAGCTGGTGATCCGCAGCGAGCCGCTCCCAGATCTGCTGGAACAGCGTATCCCGCAGCCGGGAATCAGACTGGCGACGAATATTGATCAGGGCATGTTCAATATCGATTCGTGTATGGGTATCCAGATGCTGGGACAGGGTCAGATACAGATCATAGAGACGCAACTGCTCATCCTGATCACGGGTCAGTGAGAATACGATAAGATCAGACTCCATTCGCAGCGGTCCCTGAAACTGCTCGATCGGCAGAGAAACGACTTCACAGTCGTAATGCTGCTGCAGTGTCTCGGCAATCTCGCGCGCATCCCGGCGGTATTGCGGAATCGTCAGAATCCGCAGCGGTGTAAGGGTATTTTCGGTATCTGCTGCAGACGTCGGTGTGGCGTTTTCTGTGGTTACACCCTGCAAGCAGTTGCAGATATGGGCGCGAATATGAGGGTCACGCAGCGGGCCTTCCTTTTGCGTATTGAACGTGATGAACTTGCGTACCGATACCGGCGAAGGCAGTTGACTCCAGGAATGGTCATCCGGCACGGAAGGATTGGGGATCAGGTGAAAAGGAGAGACCGGATCGGCCGGATCAGCCCGGTTTCCGCTAACCGACCATGGGATATGAATAATCTCTACACGGTCCAGATGGGCGCGTCCCTGAAAATAAGGCTTGAACACTTCCAGTACGCAGCGCTCTTCACTCTGCTCCACCATCCGAAAAGGACCGGTACCGCTCGGCTTGAGACCAAATTCCTGCTCATTGCGCCGATTCAATCCCCTTGGCACAATCGCGGCCCGGCTGGTACACAAAAAAGGCAAAAACAGCTCGCTTGGTTCCTGCAGCTGAATATGAACGGTGGTGGAATTCAGCGCACGTACCGACTGAATCTGCTTGAATACAAACCGGTACAGCGCCCGGCGCGAAGTACGAATCAGCCGCTCAAAAGTATACACAACATCCTCGGCAGTCAGAATCTGTCCATGGTGGAATAGCACATCCTTGCGCAGATAAAAAGTCCACCCTGTCCGCTGCTCGTCGATCTCCCAGGCATGCGCCAGGTGCGGAGTGATGAGGCCATCTGCACCTGATTTGCGAACCAATCCGTCGAAAATATGGCTGGATACAAACGACTCGGCCAACAGATTCATATAAAGCGGATCTACCGTATGGATGCGCTGTCGGATCGGCAGCCGTAGCTGGTCAATCTGCCGGTCACGCTGAATCTCCGAATGCGGGCCAAAATAGCTAAGCAGCCAGTCCTGTAGCTGTTCCTCCACAACCGGCGACCGTGCGTGCAGACGGATCTGTTCCATGCTGTCCCGAATATCCCGGCGCTCAATCGTATGCATCATCGACTCCATGGCGATCTGCTCGGGAGACGCGATAAAGGTCAGCTGTGAGCGCCGTCCCCGTCCCCGTTGGGACTGCCAGCCAATCCAGCCCTGCTCGCTCATGCGAGTAATAATATTCAGTGCATTTCGGTGTGTACATTCCAGTACTTCTGCCAATTCATCCAGTGTGACATTCTGCTCGTTCTGTGCTCCATACTGGGAGTGCAGCAGCAGGAATTGCCGATGTAATTTCATGGTATTCCTCCCTTTGTTCCAGTAGGAACTTTTTATATTCCTGTATATTTATACTTTTTCAGAAGTACTTATCCACATGACGCCAAGAGGTAATCCGTTTTCTCCCATGCTATTTCTGATGGGATTGTCTCCAAATAAAATAGGAAATTTTCCAGTTTATTTCTTCTATTTATTTTCTTATTTTATCATCTACAATAAAAATAACCACAAACCCAACTCCTGATCGAAAGCAAAATTGTAGTTGAGCATAACAAAACTATCAGTAAATATACGAATCCAACTGGAGGAGAGAGCATTGTACGAGAAGTTGATTGTAGTACCCCAGCGGGGATGGATTGCACTTATCAGTGCTTTTGTTCTGGCGGTCATTCATCAATATTTGTTTTATGGACACGACTTTGGCATTTCTTATCCGGTCTTTGTCATTTTGTTTTATTTCTATATGTATACGTATGCGGGTGATCGGCTACGGCAGGGATCATGGTTCAGCAGACTGGTCATGGTCATTATTTTACTGCTGTCCTGTACGTACGGATTATTCGGAAATGAGTTTTTTCGGGTGCTGAACGGTCTGTTTATCCCGTGTCTGATTTTTCTGCATCTGGCGTATATGCTGAGCCGCAGACGACTGGACTGGAATCAGCCGGCGCTAATCATCGATGCACTGGATCATCTGATTCCGCAGACGTTCCGTCATTTTATTACTCCGTTTGCCATGTTGAAAAATAAAGCTTCCCAGCGGATGCAGGAAGGTCAGCGTACAATATTCCGCAAAATCATGCTGGGTGTGCTGACAGCTCTGCCGCTACTGTTCATTATTATTGCGCTCCTAACGTCGGCAGATCGTATGTTTAACGAGCTGCTGGGTACCATGCCGCGCTGGATTATGAATCTGTCGCCTGGCGAGGGTACATTCCGGCTGGTCTGGGTAGTGATCATGGGCTTTATCCTGTTTGGTTACCTATGGGGATTTGTGAAGCCTTTCATCTATGCCCCTCCTGTCTGGCAAACGCCGCCGGGAACGGCTTCTGCCACTCCGTCGCCAGGCATGAATTCAACAGAGCAGCATAGTATACATGCTCCAATGCCTCATCCTGCTGCGCTGCCTGTACAGACTGCCACCCCGGTACGGATCGATCCGATTATTCTCGGAACGGTGCTGGTGCTGATCAATATCGTGTATGTGCTGTTTGTTTTCCTGCAGTTCTCTTACTTGTTCGGAGCGCCGCAAGGCAATTTGCCGGATGGCAGTACGTATGCCGAATATGCGCGCAGTGGATTTGCAGAGCTGGTGCTGGTGACTGCGCTGAACTTTGTGATTATGCTATGCGGACTGCTCTATGCCGGTCCTGCGGGAAAAGGACTGCAGCTTCTGAACAATGGACTGCTGTATGTACTCGTATTATGTTCCGGCGTGATGTTATATTCGGCGTTTACCCGTCTTCTGTTATATGAGCAGGCGTATGGTTATACGACAATCCGCTTTCTCGTGCATGCTTTTATGATATTTCTTGGCGTTCTGCTGATTGTGGCGGGACTGCGGATACATTTTCGTCGTCTGCCGCTGGCGCGCTGTTATATTATTCTGGCACTGGTTGCCTACGTGCTGGTCAATTATGCCGGTATGGACCGCCAGATCGCGAGCCGTAATATGGAGCGTTATGAACAGACCGGGCAGCTGGATATGGATTACCTGACCGGATTGTCCGCCGATGCGGTACCGTCATTGTTGAAATTCAGCCGTGAGCATGAAGTGCCGGGGCTGGGAGCTGGTCTGCACGAGCGTTGGGCTTATCTGTTCACAGAAGACAGAGGATGGCAGTCGATCAATCTGAGCGACTATCTGGCGATCCGGGCACTGCGTCAGGATAACCACCATTAATGGAGTCTACGGATAACCCTAACTGGATAACCATATTTCGAAGACATCATAACCAGAACAGGAAAGGGGAATGAACCCATGTTTACGTTACAGGCAATGATTCGCTGGAACAGTGATCCGGCTGATCTGCCGGTAGGAGAATGGCTGCAGCAACTGAGTGATCTACAGGAAGATTGTCCACCGCAGTTTGAGTCGGAGGAAGATACCGTCGAAGGTCTGGAGATTCGTATTGTCAGTAAGATCCCCGATTCATGGAATACGTATGGACAAGTACGGATCCCCGCATCTATGGTACCCGAATCCGGCCTGCAACCAGGAGATGTATTTACGCTGTGGGATCATGGAGATCTCGGAGAAATTGTACTGCTGGAAGGGCCTCGTTTTCCATTAAGCCCGTACCGGTATCTGCAGGACCGGACTATGGAGCACGGTAATGAATGGGGCAGCTGGCAGTCTTACAGGGATGTACAGCTGTATTAATCCCATGTTTCTAAACTAAACCTGAAAAAGAAGCTGCGAACTTATTCGTTGCTTCTTTTTTTAGTTTCTCTAGATGATCAAATTGAAGTCTCTATCTAATCTTGTGAAAAAAATGGTTTACCAGAATTATACAAATTGTATAATGAAAAGGATGGGCGAACGAAGCATAGATTTTTCCTCATGGAATAAAGGATCAGAGGATGAGGTAAGCTGGACAAACTAAGGATATCGGAGGTTAGGCAAATAATGTCTATTTTTAAAAAGAAAAGACAGTGGCTTGGTTTGGTAGTGGGAATAAGTGTGACAGCAGTATCAATAGGAGCCGTTCCATTAATGTTTCCTAATCCTGTTTTTGCATATTCCGAAAAGGCAGGTATGCTGGAAACCTATTATAATCCTACCTATACACTTGCTCAGAATGTACAGGAAACGCTAGATATTAGCAGCTCTTCTGCCAGTGCAGTGCGTGTACGGGTGACCGATGTGCCCTTTTATATCGATGTAAATGGTCTCAGAATCGATCTCTACAATCGAACCACACCCTATTATCAAATTGGTCGTCAATGGGAACCACAAAATGAATCTCTGGTTCAAAAAGAGCTCATGATCGAAGGGAAGAAAGTGATTGTTGGCTTTACCGATGATACGCGTGCTTACCTTAATGATCCTGTCATTGAGAAAATGGTCCGCAAGCAAATCAGTTATGAACTCAGCTCCCAACCTCAGTGGAACAATCAGGACCATCAAGCTTTTATTAACGAATTGCTAAAGCAAGGCATGATTGTTATCCAATCAGTCAAGCAACCGCAGGAATTTGAATATAATACCTGGTCTCCTAACAAAGGTGAAGTACTCGGAGAAAAACCTATCACTACATATGATAACGAGCCCAAAATACAGAATGTTATAGATCAAAAAGTATATTTGAACAAAGCCGTAAAAGAGGGACAAGGAAAGCAAATCGGCACAAGCTTTAGAATGGACAGTGGGCAAACGCTCGCTATTCAGATTAACCGGACTGCCGACACGATGCCAACCCTTCACTGCAGAATCAAGGATCTGACTACCGGACAGTGGGTCGGTGAATTTATGAATGCCCAAAGTGGTTATCGATATATGTATATTCCAAATGCCTATTCATCAAATCATTTGTTCAAGGTCATAATGAGCGGAGAAAGTCAGGGCTGGGCGGATGTCGAGATATTTACTTACAGCAGCTGACAAAAAAAGATCAACACCCAGAGGAATATCGACTCTGGATGTTGATCCTGGATAATATATTTACCAGTCGTGCAGCGAAACAAACATAGAGCCAGGCAGCAACTATAATGCTGCCTGGCTCTATATGTCTACAATCAAGACCGCATATTCAGCATTCTCGGCTTACGATTGACCAGGTAAATGCTGATACCGATCAGTACCAGACCGAGCAGCAGGAACCAGGTGAACGGCTCATGCAGAATCAGGGTACCGATAAATACCGACAACAGCGGTACGAGGAAGGTGTAGGAAGCGACTTTGCTCGCATCTCCGGCACCGACCAGAGTAAAGTAGATAATCCACGACAGGGCAATTCCGAAAATAATGCCAAAGATCAGTCCGATCAGATAAGGCGCATTCCATGTAATAGCAGACCAGCTCTCCGTTGCCGAGCCAGAGGCTGTAAGCACCAGTCCGCCCAGTGTACACTGAAAAGCAACCATCCACAGCGCATCGACTTTTTGATTGGCCTTTTTGATATAGACGGTACCCAGTGCCCAGCTTAGTGCAGTCACCAGCGCCAGCACGACGCCAATCACAGCGACATGTCCGGAGAAGCCGCCTGCACTGACAGAGATGACACCGGCAAAGCCAAGGATCAGCCCGATGATTTTCAATGGAGACATGGATTCGCCGAGCCACATCCAGGCAAACAGCCCGACCAATACTGGCTGCAGATAGACGAGTACAGAGAACAGCCCGGATGGCATGTAGAGCAGACCCAATGTCTGTAGTCCATAGAACAGGACAACGTTCAGAATTGCGGAAATGACATAGGCTTTCCAGTTGGCATGCCAGCGAATCAGCCGCCGCCGGGGCAGCAGGATCAACATGAGCAGTACGCCGCCTCCCAATGTACGCAGGCCGGCGAATAACAGTGGCGGTGTATAATCCAGCGCCAATTTATAGATGGACCAGGAGATGCCCCACAGAAATACCAGTGCAGCGATCAGCCCCGCCCGTTTGAGTGGTGTCAAGGTGTTCATAATGTCTTCCTTTCTGTATATCCAAGCAGTATTTCTGATCATACGCCTTTTAATGCGGAAATTCAAACAAAAGGACGCTGCAGATTTTTGGCAGTGTCCTTTCTACGAAACTATTCATTATGAGCCTGTATTCTGAATTACGTCTTCAGGTAAATCAATGACTCTACCTTTGAACACCTTTAAGTATTTGTACTCGCCATTCATAAGCAGCTTCAGCAGTCCATTATCAAAATCGGTATGCTGATCCTTAAAAAAGATTCCCTGCGTTACGATAGGTTGATCGGTTTCGTAACGAATCTGGTAGCCGGAAGGTGTGCGGATAACATCAACTTCTACACCGTCTTCATGAGTTTCTTCCAGACGTGCTTTCATCCGCTGCACAGCCACGATATGGATATCGACTGCCCCCATTTTTTCCAGCAGATCATTAATGATAGAGCCACGGGTAATTTCCTGCCAGCGGGACTGCGCCGACTGACCAATAATGAGCTGGGTGATCTGCTGTTGACGCGCCACTTCGGCAATGATATCTGCCGGTTCATCTTCTTCATCGACCTTGATGATAAATGTACCGCCGGCTTCCTCCGTCAACTTTTTCCATGAATTCAGATAATTCTCCTGCTGCATATCCAGTTCACTAACCGGTTCATTCAATACGGTGATGACGTATAGCGGAGATTGAAGCAGCTCTGCTAGCCGAATACCCCGCCTGATCAGTCGCTCGCCATTAGGGCCGTAGTAGACCCCGACCATAATTTTCTCGTCATTCATCATCGGATTCTCCTTTGTTCGGTACGTATTATTGTATCTATAATGAACTCTTAACCAGCTTCGCTCAAAAAGAATAATAAGCCTGTGCATAATCGCCCAGAAATTGACGCTCTGTCAGAGGCTGTCTGAAAGGAGTTGAATCCTCAGCTTCATTTTGCCGAATCGTATAATTATGCAGTGCTTCGATCGCCAGCTGGGAACGGGTATGGCCCCAGACCTGCCGGTGAATCTCCACATACGCCAGTGCTTGCTGTACGGTCAGCCCTTTGAGTCGCCGAAATACGGAAGCCCAGCGCACAAGATCCAATCGACGCTGTCCATCGGAGAATTCATACTCCGCCCAGCCGGATCCGCCCGCCAGTGAGATACGCAGCAGACCACAATGCAGCATCATACAGCTATCCGGCAGGGACAAACACTGATGATCATATAGATAGATTTCCAGTGAGCCGATACAGGTGATCGGGATTGCAGAAATATTTAGTGGCGCAGGGACCGATAATACATTTTGCATGAAAGGCACGCTCCTCAGGGGAATGGTAGTTGTCAGCTATCATAGAGGGGGATTCGGCTGAACGTAAACTGACACCTGGCATCATGGCAGCTCATATTTGTCAGGAATGCCTCATGTAATCGTATTCATTCCAGGTAATCTTATCGCTGCCTACCAAAATCTGGCGTATGCTTCGATTTTCATTTTCTGTAAATAAAATGGTGAAAACAAGAGGAAATGAGAGCTATACAGCGTATCCTATCTGTTAATCCACATCTATTCGGTATAGCAGCTTTTTACACAGCTTGAGTAGCCTTTACAACGTTCAGCAGCGGGAGTATGATTCGTCTCAAGTTCATAAGACAGCGCTGATCGCAGCGCACACATACCAGCTGAGTTTTTGTGATACAGCCATGCTGTATACAGAGAGCGGGGGAACCATCGAGAAGAGCCATAACGGTTTCTTTTCAGGGGTGAATCGGATGACAGAATGTTATGGAATTCTGTCTGTCTGTAGGGAGACTCTTACTTCCGAATCCGGCAGCTAACCTCGTAAGCTGAAAATAAGAGAGGCGACAATTGTCATGCCATCCGTCAGGGATATTTCTGCGCGGATGTCGAAGAAGCTGACGAAGACCACCTCTTCCTCGGCTTCTTTTTTGTTGCCTTTATACTACTGGAGGAGAAGAAAAATGGAATTGGAGCAGGAACATCATTTGTCGGAAGAATATATACTGGTATCGCCGGCAACCCGGGCTGGAGAGCAGTTTGTCCAGCTGTTAAAAGTAAAAAAAATCCCGTTTGCCCTTATTGTGAACAGCTATGCGGAGAAGGTGCGTTTTGAAGGAATGGGCTTTGAACATGTGATCCTGCTGGATACACAGCGCCAGGAATTATGGATCATGCCGGAGCTTAATATCGGCAAAGTCTATTTGTTTGAGCGCAGTCTGCCGCTCTGCTGCCGTTACATTCAGATCTGTCGTTCATGGACGAGCCAGCCAGTCTATGTCATTACCGAAGGCAGCAATTCACGCATGATCTACAAAGGGCTGGGGGCGAATTATATTATCCATACCAATGGCGGCAGTGCCGCTTTTTTACTGTGAATATATTGGTATCTCCATATCACCGGAAAAATCATGAATCCGGCCGAATCGCCGCTTTTGCATGTCCCGAAATGGGTAATAGGTTGCTAACCCGTTATCGTTGCAGCCGGGCGATCCTTTAGAGGTGGAGATGATGGCATTGAAACAGAAAGTAGCATTGATTGCAGGAGCCAGCGGATTGGTCGGTCAGGCGTTAACCGAGCTACTGCTTGAGGCTCCTGAATACAGAGAAGTGATTATACTGGTACGGAAGCCGGTAGAGCGCTGGCAGCACCATACCGGACTTCGGCAGGTGATTGTGGATTATGAGCATCTGGAGCAGCAGCGCCACGAGCTGCAGGCAGATGATATATACTGCTGTCTGGGCACGACCATTCGCCAAGCCAAGACGCAGGAGAATATGTATCGCATCGATGTAACTTATCCGCTGGAACTGGCGCGTATTGCCCGCGAAGAGGGAGCCACCCAGTTTCTGGTAGTCAGTGCGATGGGTGCAGACTCGCATTCCCGGGTCTTTTACTCCCGGATCAAGGGGGAGATGGAACAACAGCTGGCACAGATCGGGTATGAGTCCTTATCTATTGTGCGTCCATCCCTGCTGCTCGGCAAGCGCAGAGAGTTCCGGCTGGGTGAACGTACCGGTGCCATATTGGCGCGAGGATTAGCCCCGCTGTTCATCGGTCCAATGAACAAGTACAAAGCGATTTCCGCCGAGATTGTGGCAGAGGGCATGTACCGGATTGCCCAGCGCAAACCCCAGGGGACGGTCGTCTATTTGTCCAATCAGCTGCAGGTCGCTGCCCGTCCTGCTACCCGCTAGCCGATATTATTCATCATGCTCTATACCGGATGACATGGTAAAATGTACAGAAGCAAGTATAATGTAAAAGCAGGTCCGTAATACGTAGAAACGGACGTGAATTTCAATTATAGAATGGAGTACATTCACATGCCCCAACTGGATGCCAAACAAGCGGCGTCAATGATCGAACGCTGGATTTCTTTTTATGATATGGATAATGCCAAAGCCTGGGATAAAGATGACTATGCATTTATCCAGACGTCCTGCCGCCAGATGCGGACAGCTATTCAGGCGCTGCGAGGCAAAGGACCAACCGCTCCAGGAGAGCGTAAAAAAGTCGCGGCTGCGCTTGAAGAATTTATCGAAGACTCTTTTATGGATGATGCCAATGAATGGGAACCGGAGAACCGCGTTTTTGTCAAAGAATCCATGGCAGCTCTTCAATTTGCCGCGAGCTTTCTGCAGAAATAAGATCACGTCATAATTGAGGTGGAACACCATGAATCAGCCCGACCCTTTCCTGTCTGCACAGGGAACGCTGGATATTGCCCTGTGCCCGGTAGAAGAGTCACATACGATCCTGAATCTGTATCCATTCTATCTGTATGATCTATCGGAAATCTGGGAACGCCAGCCGAATCGGCATGGCGTTTTTGAAGAGGAAGACAGCTATCGTACGCTGGCAGAGCAGAGTGAAGTGTTCCGGATCTGGTGGCAGCATCCTGGTATTCTGTTTCCTTATGTGATCCGTGTTGACGGAATACCGGCCGGATTTGCCCTTGTATCGACCCCTCCTTATATTCCATCCTATGAGAAAACCGATTATTTTATGCACGAGTTTTTTGTGATGCGTCCATTTCGTGGACAGGGGTTGGCCGTCCAGGCAGCCCGTCACATTTTCGGTCAATTTCGCGGTTCATGGGAGCTCCATACCAACCCGACAGAGCGCAATATTCATGCTCGTCGCTTCTGGGAGCAGCTGCTGATGGACTACACACATAATGAATATACCCGTCAGTTGATTGACGGTCCGGATAATGAACAATTCTTGTCATTTCGGTTTGATAATCGTAAAATATGAAATTTTTTATTCTGGATTTCTTTTTCATGGACAGCGACTCACAATTTGTGTAACATAAGCATAATTAATTTTGCCGGCTGATGCCCGGGCCGTGTGTCCGCAGGGACAGTGCCCGGCAGCTGACCGCTGCATCCATGAACAGGAGTGTATATATGAATAAAAAGTCTTCAAATCCGGGACCGGCATCGTTGAGTCCCAAAACGGACGGCTTCTCCAAGTCGGGCTTTATTCTGGCGGCGATCGGCAGCTCGGTGGGTCTCGGGAATATGTGGAAATTCCCGTATATTACCGGTAAATACGGCGGCGCGGCATTTTTCCTGCTGTTTATCATTTGTCTGATTGTTGTAGGGCTACCGATTCTGCTTGCGGAGATGGCTATTGGCCGCGGTGGACGGGGTAATGCTGCTTCATCACTTTTCAACATTACAGGGAAAAAGCAGTGGAAATGGGTAGGCGTGATTTCAGTATTGACCGCGTTCTTGATCATGTCCTACTACGGTGTAGTAGCAGGCTGGACGCTGCATTACACCGTAGGCTCGTTTAGCGGCGGGTTATACCAGCCAGGTACAGATTATACGAAGACATTCACCGACTTCGCAGGCGGATATATGCCGCTGCTCTGGCAGGCTATCGTTATGCTGATTACCGGAATTATTATTGCCAAAGGGATTTCGGGCGGTATTGAGAAATTCAACAAAGTATTGATTCCCGGCTTCCTGATTATTTTGGTGATTCTGATGGTTCGTGCCCTGACTCTTCCGGGAGCGGCAGCAGGCGTAGAATTTTTCCTTGCTCCTGATTTCTCCAAATTAAGTGCGGTTTCTGCACTAACGGCACTGGGACATGCCTTTTTCTCCCTGTCTCTGGGTATGGGATGTATGCTGACCTATGGCTCCTATGTACAAAAGGATCAATCCCTGGGTAAAGCTACACTGGCAATTGGTGCGGGTGACCTGATCTATGCCTTTATTGCAGGTATGATCATTTTCCCGACTATTTTCTCGTACGGTATTGAGCCAGGATCAGGCGTAGGTCTGGCATTTATGGCGCTGCCGGCTGCTTTTGCCCAGATGCCGCTCGGATTCCTGTTCGGTGGTTTGTTCTTCCTGTTGCTGGCGATTGCAGCGCTGACTTCCTGTGTATCGATCCTGGAAGTGCCTGTCGCGTATGCGATGGGAGAGTGGAAGTGGAGCCGCAAAAAAGCTGCGGTTATCGTATCGGTAGCTTCCTTTATTATCGGTGTACCGGCAGCACTGTCTGTAGGTGGAGTACTGAGCTTTATCAGCTTTGCAGACAAGAGCATATTCGATTTGTTTGACTTTGTTACCTCCTATATACTGATGCCGATTGGCGGGCTGATCGTGACTCTGTTTACCGGTTATGCCTGGAAACGTGTAGGCGATGAAGTAGGTCTGAACGGTGTATGGTACCGAATATGGATGTTCCTGATCCGCTATGTGGCACCGATTCTGATCATTCTGATCTTCCTGTACTCTGTCGGTCTGCTGAACCTCGGCGAATAGACCATCCGGTACGCTACCGATTCCCGATCTGGTATACTGTAGACTAGAAACGGGAGGAGTTGAAGGACGATGTCAGAACAGCAGTATTTTGCCAAAGCACTGATCCAGTCCCTAATTGGCGAGCGCGGGCATCTGCCGATTGCCAAGGCACTGTCGGATATTGATCTGGAACTGTCTGGCCGGATAGTCGAAGGTGTCCCTTATAGCATCTATCAGCTGGTCAGTCATATGAATTATTGGCAGGAGTATATGCTGGCTCACCTGCATGGTGAACAGCCCGAACGTCCGCAGGATGTGAGCGAGAGTTGGCCCCGCGAAGCTATGGCAGAAGACGAAACCACCTGGCAGCAGCTGCTGGA
Source organism: Paenibacillus dauci (assembly GCF_000971985.1). Classification (GTDB taxonomy): domain Bacteria; phylum Bacillota; class Bacilli; order Paenibacillales; family Paenibacillaceae; genus Saccharibacillus; species Saccharibacillus dauci. The sequence goes on from NZ_LAQQ01000002.1 coordinate 292,834, forward strand.
TGATTTCCTGCATGGAATCGATACAGCCTGTGAGCTTGCCGGTACCGTCGATCTGTCTGCCGGACTCAAGCATTTCCCGGGAGAGACGGCAGCCGGATTGCTGCGCAATATCGCTTCGCATAATACGTATCATCTCGGTGAGATAGTGATCCTGCGTCGATTGGCAGGCCAATGGCCGCCACCGGGTGGAGGCTATCCAGCCTGAACCAACAAGCACTGTAAAAATAGCGACTGCCGTGCACGTATGGCAGTAATCACAACCATCACCCTATACAAAAATACACAGGTTTCCGCTGTTATTCGCGGAACCTGTGTATTTTTGTATATAGTCAGATCATAGCTGTGCCGAACTGTTATGCTATCCAATCTGTATTCGATAAAGAAGGCATATTAGACAAAAATATGACTGATCTGCTCGATCTCCTGCGGAGTCAGCTGGATATCCAGTGTCTTCAGATTATCCAGTACCTGATCTCCACGCTTGGCGCCCGGAATAATAGCATCGATGGAGTCGCGTGTCAGATACCATGCCAGTACCAGGTGGGCGATTTCGACACCTTTGGCCTGGGCGATCGGACGCAGCATCTCGACCTTTTGCAGGTTATGGGTGAATGCTTCACCGGTAAACAGCGGATCACGCGCCCGCAGATCATCAAAGGTAGTATTGGCATCGTATTTACCTGCCAGCAGACCGGAAGCCAGTGGGAAATACGGAATAAAGCTGATCTGGTTCTGTGCGGTATAAGGCAGCAGATCCTGCTCGGCTTCACGCTTGAACAAATTATATTCGGACTGCAGCACATCTACATAGCCGTCTTTGTTAGCGGCTTGCAGTTGTTCCAGGGAGAAGTTGGATACACCAATAGCTCGGATTTTGCCTTCGTCCTTGAGCCTTTTCAGTTCGCCGACAGCTTCATCCTTGGGCGTATGCTCATCCGGGAAATGGATGTAGTAGAGATCGATGTAGTCGGTCTGCAGACGCTGCAGACTGCCTTCTACGCTGGCACGCAGAAAGGCTGGAGAGTTATCATAGACCACGTCGCCCTGCTCGGTAAATTTGTGCGCACCCTTGGTAGCGATTACGACTTCATCGCGCTTGCCGGTTTCTTTGAGCACTTCACCGATCAGTTCTTCCGAGCGCTTTGGACCATAGATGAATGCGGTATCGATCAGATTGATTCCATGGGCAATCGCAGTGCGTACAACATCCTTGCCTGCTTCTTCATCCAGATTCGGATACAGGTTATGTCCGCCGACAGCATTGGCACCCAGTCCGATGGAGTTCACCAGCAGATCGCTTTTGCCCAGACGTGTTTGATTAGTCATAGTCATTCATCTCCTTTTGCGTAATGTGCCTTATAGTGTAGCAGAAATCATACTAAAGTGAAATGATCGGAATAATAAGACATTAAGTACATATTGGACCAGAAAAGCATAAAGTGAAACTTGTCGGTCACAACTAATGGACTTGAACGTTTTGCAAGATCGAGATAATGAACGTATGCCATAAGGATCCAGCAGTACTTACCGATCGGATTCGTTTTTCGTTATCTTCATTTCATTCAGCCTTCGAATCGTTCCAGCCATGCCAGAATCCGGTCTACACCTTCTCGATATCTCTGCCCGACCAACAGACCGGTGTGAGTAGTGCCCTGCAGTGCAGTATATTCTGCATCCAGCTGCTTGGCGGTCAATTGTCCTTGCCGCTGCTCAGTATCATTGTTTACCGCCTTGATGACAAGAGAAGGAACGGTAATGAGATGCTGCTGGATGGGAATGCCTCCCTGTGCTCCAAAGGCTACAGAGACTTTGCCGAATGCATGAGACGCTTCCATGGATAGGTATTTTCGCTGAAAAGCAATATCTTCCGCCGATTCATCCAGACTACTTGTTTCATCCCGCATCGGCGGAGGAATAACAAGGCCGGGGAGCTCGGGAATCAGATCCGGATAAGGAGCCTGTTCATGTACTTCCCGGCTCAGACTGGAATCGATCACGACTAGGCCAGCAAGGGGAGCTGATTCGGCTGTTTTCTGACTCAGAATACCACCCATACTGAACCCGATCAGTACAGGGGGACGTTCGAATTCATCAAGAATCGTACGAATATCCTCAAGATAATCCTCGAACGTAACCTTGCTCATATCAACCGATCTGCTTCTGTAATGCCCTCTCAAATTCATGGAATAGCACGTCCAGCCGTTGTCGACAAAATGGGGGATATACTTGCTCCACATCCAGCTGCCGGTATACGCGCCATGAACAAAAAGCAGGGGAGGCCTTCCCGAAGTCTCGTTTGTCGGTCGTTCCTCAGGGTACATTTCCAGATAAAGATCGTAGTCACCTACATATTTTGTAGTATGAGCAGGAAGCAGTTTTGTATAATCGGTCATCTTTTTCACCTCTACATTTAGTTTTATATCAAACTATTTATCCAAAAAAAATTAGAAATTATGGTGTACCTTCATAAGCAGTCGCAGTAGTTCTTTTTTCTCTTCTACAGAAAAGCCGGTATAAAAAGAGTCCATCAGCTTATGGGAAATCTCTTCAAAAACAGGCTTGAGTGCTTCTCCTTTTGGTGTCAATGATACAAAGGTAATTCTAGTATCGGTTGCATCCTTTTCCTTTTGTACCAGTTCCAGACGGATCAATTTGTCTACCAGTGCAGTGACAGTAGACTTGTCTTTGCGGATCGATCGGGATACTTCGGCCATTGTCATACGCGGTTTGCCGGCAAGAGTATAAATAATATCGCCGTGCGAGGTTGCAATGCCTTCAACCCCTTGCTCTGCCATTTCGGCTACTATAAATCGGTTCACCTGTTCTCTGATTTTGGATATGAGTGATACAGCATCTGTTGTTTTCATAAAAACAATATACTTTGATATCAAACTATTTTCAAATTTATTTCGCAGCAAAAATCCCTCTGCATTGAGTCTACAGAGGGATTGCTGTGAATAATCTGAACCAATCAGATCATTATTTCAATCATCTTTGATCGGTGGCCCGGTCAAGGATGATGTTTAGTTGGAAGTTGTACTTTGCGTATCGACGACAGCTACCGTACTGAGCTGACTGCCTGCAAATTGAAGGCCAACATTACCATTTGCATCCTTAACGACTTTCGGTTGAATCAATTCGGAACTGCCATCCGCGTATTTGGAGAAAACACGTAGCTGCTGCAGCCAGGCGGTTTGTGCTTCTGCATTTTGTGGCAGCAGTTTGCTGCTTACTGGCAGAGTCAGTTGAACCAGTTGGCCTTGCAGATTACTTTCCACGGTCACCGGAGTACCGAGAACGGTACCGGTCTGATTCGGTGTCAGGCTGGCAGCCGCATTAAGGATAGGTTGCAGCAGCGTGCTATCCTTGATCGGTGTCAAACTAAAGTGCAGATCACTATTCAAGTTGTTCAGAACAGAGACCGGTATAGTAACCGATACAGTATTAGTCTGAATTTCCAGATCAGTGCCTGTCCGTTTCAATGATTGTGTAGCAGTAACCGGCAGGGTGATATTGGTCGAAGCTACTTCATTCTGTGCGTCCGGTACAGACAGGCGTGCTGTTGTATCGCCGGAAGCCTGACGGGCTACCGCCTGTTCTAGTCCGCTGCTGGAAAGGTTGATTGTATCTATTTTCTTGCCATCCGATTGGGTTGTTCGTGTTGCCGTAACTGCATTAACCGGAGAAGCAGATGTTCCTGCACCGGATGTGCTGGTAGACAGATTAATACTCTCCGATGTGTTGTTGGAGCTGCCGCGGGCGGTATCCTTGACAGTCACGGTAGCACTGCTGGAATAGCTGCCATCGATAGTCGTTACCGTGATGATTGCAGTCCCTTTATTTAGTGGAGTCACCACACCATCTTTGACTGTAGCGACAGACGGATCATTGGTTGTCCAAAGCACAGCAGGATTGCTGGCATCAGCCGGCAGCACGGTAGCTGTCAATGTTTGAACCGCGCCTCTTTTTTTCAGATTCAGTGTCTGGGTATCGAGTGTAACGCTATCCACCGGTACGGCTTCCATTTGATCCGTGAAGCTTGCGCGGGTTAGTGGTGCGTTTGGCTCGATATGACTTAGATACCCGCTATTGTCCGGCAGGATCACGAGACCAAAACCTTTATTATTAGTACCCATATCCTGGAAGCTGCTGATTCCTACCGGAAGCTTGCGCAGTTGAGGGGCACCTATTTTGTACGTGTGGAAATTGCCTGCATTCACATACAGGTTGCCATAGGAACTGAATGCAATACCGTATAATGCAACCGGATACTCGGCTACCAGTTGAGGAGCGGTAGTCATATTGTCATTGAAGCGAACAATGCGTGAATTCAGCTCACTGCTGTACTGCAACGAAAGATACAGACGTCCCTGGCTATCAAAAGTCATGCCGGTTATACCTATATTGCTGCCCACGGTATAATACACTTCACTGCGATCTGCCAGCTGTTGTGCACTCAGAGGCAGCGTGCCCTGCAGATCAGATGCAGACACCTTGTATACATGGGCACTTCCAGTCTTGGAGTAAAGCAGATCACCACTGCTGTTGAAAGTAAGTGCAATAATATCGCGATCGGCTACAATTTGTTTCTTCTTGAACGTCGTACCCGAGATCTGGTAGATGCCAAGTCCGTAATCTGCATAGTACACATTACTGTCGTAGTAGGTCAGACCGAATGGGCGATATACACTCACTTCCTGCAGATTGGTTGGTGCAGGACTGACGATAACAGTACGTGTCACCTCAACGGCTGCAATGCCGGAGGAATTCATCACATTGTAATGAACAATATACGTCCCTGGTATGCTTGTATTGACTCCGGGCACTGCAGAGCCCTGGAAAGTGTACGTTACTTTGGGAACGAGTGAAGAGGAGGTCGGGTCGGTGACCGTAACACCTGGATCGGTATAGACACTATCCGCTTCAACTTTGATTGTGGATTGACCCTTCAAGGTAATAACCGGTTTGGCTGCCTGCAAGGAAACTTTCTGGATGCTGCCTGCTGTTCCCATATAAGTCTGTCCATCCGGCAGGAAGACCAAGCCGTAGGCGCCATAGTACGTGTTTGGTGTAATATTGACCAGTGCACTGGAGGAGAATGGCAGGCTGCCAAGGCTCTGTGCAGAAGCACGATAGATACGGTAGTCATCGCCACCTGCATAGAAATTACCGTCTTCGTCAAAGGTAAAAGCATTGAATGAAGTATTAAAGTTGGTAATCACAGTCACCGGCTGCTTGGTTCCTGCTTGAATTTTAATAATAGCTTTATTGTTGTAATCGGAATAATAGACATTGTTGTTTTTATCGACAGCAAGTCCATATATATAAGTGAAGTTAGGATGCGTATAATATACAGTACTGCGGCTGGTAAGTTCGGATTCTGTCATTGGAAGAGAGGAGAGATAGCTGCTGTCCAGCTTATAAATTCGTGGATCACTGTCAATCGTATAATATAGATTGCCATGAGAATCCAGAGCAACTCCCATAAATGACTCATTGCTGGATACAATTTGTGTGATTTCTCCTGTTGTTACCGACACACGGAGCAGAGCACTTTGACGCTGGGCAACATAGAGATAACCGTCATGATACGCCAGTCCGTATGCCCAGTTGATACCAAGTTGGGAGAGATCCACATAAGTACTCGCAGATTTTACCATAATAGTACGCTGTACCTCATCCGCAGACTGTCCAGCCGGATTGGTCACATTGTAATGAGCGATATACGTACCTGGTTTGCTGGTATCTACACTGCTAACAGTCATATTGTTCAGGGTATAAGAGACATTGGCTGCTTTGAGATCGGAGTAGGTATTATCCTGTACGGTAGCTCCTGCTTCTACATAAGCCTGTCCGGCAGTCAGATTGATCTGTGGATCGCCTGTCAGGGTAATAACGGGCTTGGTCGCATATACTGAAGTGGTTACGCTGTATCCGCTACCTCCCGTATACTGAACAACTGGTGCACTGGCAGAAGAATCAGGTGAAGAATACGTATCTCCAGTAACCGAATTTCCACTGGATACACTGCTTGTGTCTGTACTTTCCCCGTCTGCGTAAGCTGTTGATAATGAGGCTCCCGGTAATACAAGTGATGCAGCCAGACAAAATGTAATCAGTTTTTTGGCATTTTGCAATGAGCTATCCCCTTTGGTTTCATTTCCAAATATACAAAGCAACCGACTTAGCAACTGTTAGTAATCCATCCATAATTCGTTAAGCTGTTAAATTAACTTCTCAAGTGTTATCGGATAGTAGTATGGAAAAGTTTAGGTACAAATCTATCTTTATACATATTTATTTATATATTTTCTATAAATCGTAAGAACCAGGGCTTCTTTGTAGGAGCAGATAGGCTGGTTTAGAGGGTCGATTACAAAAACAACCCACCTTTATGTTTAAAGGTGGGTTGCTCGGAAGATCCAGATATAAAAGTAATGAATAAACTCTAATAATTAAACTTCAAGATCGTCTGTTTACGCTTTTCGAAATCATCTGTTCTACTTACGTATCCTGTACCGTCCGCCAAAAATGCAATACCCTTATCCCCTTCGGTATAAGGGATTTTCGTCAGGTTGTTTGTCTGGATTGGCAGCGTATTGAGCTGCTGTGAACTGATTTTGTACGTATCGCGTCTCCAGGTAGTATACAGTTCCTGTGTAGAAATATACAGATCACCAGCTGAAGAGAAATCCAGATCATTGGAGCTGACAGGCAGTTCGGTGATCAACGTGGATTTATTCCAGTCGTTACCTGTCAAACGAACGATTTTGGAAGTGACGCTTGTTTTGCCGTAGACGTTTACAGCAGCATACAATCTGCCCTGTTTATCAAACTCAAGACCATTGACTTTAAGCGGAGCTGCGCTGGCCTCTTTGGCTGTAAAAGGCATGTACGTACGGCTGAGCTTCATCAGCTGATCTGCGGTAAGGGCTTTGCCGCTTTGTAGATGTTTGGCTTCGATCTTGAAAATCATGTTATCCATATCATAGCGTGTAAAGAACAGGTCACCTGATGCGTTCACCGCTACAGCGCCTATATCATTGATTGCTGCCAATCTCGTTTTTTGCATGGTCTGTAAAGAGATTTTGTACAGGCCATAGTTGGGATTATCCTTATACGAATAATTAGTCAGATACAGATTCTGGCTATCCGCATCCATACTGTTGATTCCTGTGATGTACCAGTCTGTTAGTTGGCTTGGAGTCGGCTTGACGGTCACTTCACGCGTTTTTTCTAGAGAAGCGGTACCAGCTGGATTTACGGCTACATAATGGATGGTGTATGTTCCGACTTTACTGGTATCCAGGCTAGGAACAAATTCACCATCAAAGGAATACGTTACTTTGATATCAAATTTGGAATACTTCTCATCTTCAATAACTCGAATTCCCGGATCGGTATAAATGTCTCCCTGGACAACAGCATCCGAGTAACCTTCTAAAGTCACGATCGGGCGAGATTCAGGGTATACACGCTTCAGACTTTGCCCGTTACTGAAATAGGATGTTCCGTCAGAAAGGAACAACAATCCGTTATAGGGTTCATTCCGAAGTACATCTTGTTTATAAGAAATCAGCTTTTCGTCTGCAACAGGCAGTGTACCCTTCAGATCGGCAGCACTAATTTTGACAATGCCGGCAGCATAGGAATAATACGACTGCGGGCTTGGAGTTTTGAAATAAAGGTTACCCTGATTATCAAAAGTGATAGCCGTAATCATGGAAGCTTCTTCCGAGACAGGAGTCAATGTTTTGGAAGCGTTATTCCAACGAAGCAAGCCAGGGTCCAGATCCCATCCTTTATCCAGAGAAATGTACAACTGGTTATTTTTATCCATAGCCAATCCGCTAATTTTGCTCTCATGAATATAGGCATAGTTAATGCTTTTCGCCAGCAACTGATCGACAGTCAAAGGTTGATTCAGAGAAGCAGCATCAATTTTTTTGATATACGTATATTCTGGATTTTTGGCATTCGGTACGGTGTAGTATAAGCCACCCTTGGAATCAACAGTCACAGCCCGTAGATTCAGCGTATTAGAGCCGTACACCAGCTGTGTAACGGTACGAGTCGATAGGTCAACTTTGGACAATCCATTATCCCCCTGGGCGATGTAAGCTTGATCTTTATAATATGCCATCCCGTAAGGTGTAGGAATATTCAGATTCTCCAGCCGATAGGCGTCTTCTGCTCCCGGACTGGTAGGAGCTCTGTCGTAAAATGGAAGTTTATAAATGGATAGCTCTGGATAATTCATCATAGTTGCATAACCTTCACCGTTAGGAAGAAAAGTTATTCCATGATACTGACTGGAACTGCCCACATCTTCACCCAATAGGTTAGAAGTCAATATGGGCTGATCTTCCTGCAGTACACTGGCAGGAATTTTATATGTGCCATGATAATTAAATCCTGTAAAGTTAGCATACAGATTACCACCAGGGCTAATCTCAATATCTGCAATGTCACTCAGATTTTTGCGGATAATGTCATCTCCTTCGCCAAACTGCTGGAACGAAGAGAGTGTGTCATCCAGTGAGCGGATAATGAGTGCATGTTCACCATAACTGTTAAATGGTTGGTTGGCTGAAATGTACAAACGACCCTGATTATCAAAGTCCAAGCCTGTGATGCGAATCGTTCCCTTTGCACTCAGTTCTGCAGAGAAAGGCCTTATTTCCTCGGCAACTGCCCACAATGCTGAACCCATCAAAGGCTGATTCTCATTGAGATAGCGACTTTCCAATTTGAAGAAGCTGCCGTAGTCGCTGACAGTTGAGAAGTAAAGATCACCTGAATTGCTAACGGCGATGCCTCGTACATCCGACAACTTGGCGATAAGCTTGCGACTATAATCTTTTAGAGATACTTTGTAGATACCGCCATCTGGATTATCCATGGTCGCCGGATTGGCAATATAGACGGCATTATTGGCATAATCCATACTGACAGGATTAGAGAAATCGACTTCTGTCAGGTTTTTAGGTATTTCTTTGATAACAACAGTACGTGTAACTTCCTTAGCAGAGCGCTGATCCGGTGTAGTTACGTTATAGTGGACAGTATATGTTCCGACCATATGAGTATCAATGGCTTCTACAGGTTTTCCATTCAGAGAGTAGGTGATCTGCGTTTTGAGATCATGATACTTTTGGTCTTCAGCGTAAGCTCCTGCTTCCTGATAGGTTTCTCCATTAATTAAAGTGATGGAAGATTCTCCATTCAAGGTGATAAGAGGACGATCACTCATGAAAATGCGGCGAATTGTCGTACCGTCTGTAGAGTAGGAGGTTCCATCCGGTAAAAATATCATTCCATAAACTAGATTCTTAAGCTCAGAATAAGTCTTGTAGGGCGTTAGCATCTTATCATTGATGGGCAGTGAACGCAGTGAGCTGGCTTCAATTTTCTGGATACCTGGTCGGATGGTTATTCCATCCGTTGTCGAGTAACCATAGGTATCTATATACAGATTATCTTGGGAATCAAAGGCGATTTTCTCGATCTTGCTGCTTGTATTGGAGAGAACAGGTTGAAGGCTTTGTGAGGCGCTGTTCCATTTCATTACACCCGAGAGATTTTCAGAATTCTGACCGGAAATCGCAATGTAAAGCTGGTCATTGGAGTCAAAAGCCATACCTGTAATTTTTACATTACTTGAAGAAGAGGAATACTTGGCATAATCAGTACTCGCATTCAATAGCTGTTTATAAGTAAGCGGAAGTTGAAGAGAGCGAAGACTGACTTTCTTTATGTAGGGGCTTCCAAGCTCAATGTAATACAAGTTGTCTTGTGAATCCACAGCGATACTTTGAATAGAGTAATAATTGCTTTTCAAAATAGTTGTAGTCTTACCTGTCGTAAGAGATATCTTGGATATGCCATTTGAAATTTGTAAAAAGTATACCTCTCCATTGCGGTAAGTCATGTCATATACACGTGGAAAATATAGCTGATCTGGTTTGTAGACAATATCAGATACAGTCTTGGAGCTTGGCAGTGGGCTGATTACGGGCAGTTCGTATACACTGGATTGTACATCGGTGGATAAAGAATCAGACAATGTGCTGGAAGGTACATCCATTGTTGCAGATACGTCTTCTGTGCTTGTTTCTGCTGCAAAAGCAGCGTTCCCTGTCACTCCCGGCATCACCAGGGAAAACGCCAGACAGGTAGAAATAAACTTTTTCATTATAAACCTCCTTTTTATTGGCAAATATGTTGCTACCAACCTAATATAACAGTATAAGCTGTCTACGCCATATAGGCACTTAGCAATGTTTTTCAATTTGGAATATTTCATTTTGAGAAATACAGACTTGAAATAGAATCCTGCATTCCATATTCATAAAGATAATATTATATTGATGAAAAACCTTGTGTACTGTGCAAACGAATGCCCTAAACAAAATAATCTTTGAAATTATTAATATTCAATATATCTATTAAGGAAAGATATGGATAAAAAAATTGTCTGAAATGTACAAAAAAAGGATTGCTTATCAGGTAGCGATGGAATAAAATGTTCTTGCAGCCATCTGTAAACGCTTTCAAATAGATAATTAACTTACTTTGAATCAGGGGGTTAAACAGCCAGAGGTAGCGGCGAGAATTTGATAAATAAATTGCAACCGCTAACAAAATCTTGTTTACTTTTCACGCCAAAAATAAGAGAATGGTATAAAAGTAAAATTTATCTATTTGTAGCTGTTATTTCAAGTAAACCAGTATATCATGAGAGGGTTGAGTCTATGAAACGCAAGTGGAAGAAGAACGGTTCTATGACTTTGATGATGGTCTTGTTGTTCTCCGTAGTAATGAGTGCATGTTCCGGCAACTCTGGAACAACCAACAGTTCGCAGACTGGCACCGAGGGAACAGGAACACCGGCAGCGACAACGACTTCAGGCGCTGACCTGATCAAGACTGCCAAAGTACCAGCAGGATCTGAACTGGAAAAGGCGCTAAATGGTGAATATAAAGGCAAAAAAGTAACAATGTACGGTCCATTCGTCGATGCGGATGAGCAGAAATTCAATGCCAGTATCAAGGCATTCGAAGAAGCAACAGGTATTGATATCGCTTATGAAGGTTCCAAGGAATTTGAAGCAACTGTCAACGTACGCGTTAATGGTGGCAATGCCCCGGATATCGCTGACTTCCCACAGCCAGGTCTGCTGGAAGGCTTCGTGAAATCGGGCAAAGTTATTGATGTCGCTTCCTTTATGCCTGCTGATTACCTGAAGCAGCAGTACAAAGAAAGCTGGCTGGATATGGCACAAATGGCCGGTCCGGAAAACAAAGACATCACTGCTGGCGTCTGGGCACGCAGCAGCGTGAAAAGTCTGGTCTGGTACAACAAAAAAGCTTTTGATGAAGCTGGATATACCGTTCCAAAAACATGGGACGAAATGATGAAACTGACCGAGCAGATCGCTGCTGATGGCGATCCTGCATGGAGCGTAGGTATCGAGAGCGGCGCGGCAACAGGCTGGCCGGCTACTGACTGGCTGGAAGATATCATGCTGCGTACCACTACACCAGAAAACTACGATAAGTGGGTAAAAGGCGAACTTCCTTTCACTGATCCTATCGTTAAAAATGCAGTAACCAAAATGTCTGATATCTGGTTCAACAAAGATTATGTATACGGCGGACGCAGTTCGATCGTAACAACGAACTTTGGGGATGCAGTAAAACCACTGTTTACCGATCCTCCAAAAGCATGGCTGCATCGTCAAGCTGGATTTATCGTATCGTTCTTCCCTGAAGGACTGCCAGCTGACCAGTATGACTGGTTCCCGTTCCCATCCATTGATGCAAAATACGGTACACCGGCTCTGATCTCCGGCGATATCTATGCCATGTTCAATGATCGTCCGGAAGTACGTGCCGTTATGGAATTCTTCACGACTGCAGAATCCCTGCAAAGCTGGATCAAATCTGGTGGTGTAACGCCTCCTATGAACGGTACACCGGATGACTGGTTCGCCAATGACCAGGAACGCCGCATGTCCGAATTTGTACAGACTGCAGACACGATTCGCTTTGATGGTTCTGACCTGATGCCAGGCTCTGTTGGTGCAGGTACATTCTGGAAAGGCATGACCGACTATGTGAGCGGTACAGCCAATCTGGATGAGGCCATGCAGGAAATCCAATCCGGCTGGAAAAAGTAACCGGCCTTTATACAACATGAGATCAACACGTCAGACGGACCGGTATTGATCGGTCCGTTTGGTGTGATTAAGGGAGCATTTTTGCAAATGCCAAAGGGGGAAAGCAAATGGACGCAGGCAATGAAATCAATGTAAGGGGCAAACAGCGCTTCACACCGCGCCTGATTCTGTTATCCATCCTCGTTCCTTTACTTAATTTGGGAGTGCATACGCTAATATTCCTGTTCTTCCGTGAATCCGGTCTTCCTCCCATGTTTAATGCATTGCTGGCAGTGATCTGGGGAATCTTCGGTATTTATTCCATTTACTTTACGCTTAACTGGGTAGTTGAGCAGTATCCGGATAAATGGAAAGAAAGAGTCACCCCTTACGTATTCGTTGGACCTGCCGTGCTATTGCTCGGTTGGCTGCTGTTCCTGCCGACGCTGCGTACGCTGTACTTAAGCTTTTTTAACGCCGATTCCACCAAGTTTGTCGGACTAGCGAACTTCGGAGCGGTCTTTACGGATCGACTGCTGTTGACTGCTCTGCGCAACAATCTGATGTGGGTCGTTATTGGTACGTTGGCTTGCGTAATTCTGGGCCTGCTGGTCGCTGTACTGGCGGATCGCAGTAGCTTTGAACGGCTCGCCAAAGCAATTGTATTTATGCCGATGGCAATTTCTTTTGTCGCTGCCGGGGTTATCTGGAAGTTTATCTATTACTACCAGCCGGGCGACGAGCAGATTGGTCTGCTGAATGCGATTATTATCCAGCTGGGATTCCAGCCACAGGGCTGGCTTAGTATGGTGCAGCCATGGAATAACCTCTTCCTGATTGTCATCCTCGTCTGGATGCAGACCGGATTTGCCATGGTTATTTTCTCGGCTGCCATCAAGGGGATCCCAGAAGATATGCTGGAAGCTGCACGAATGGATGGTGCAGGTGAGATTCGCATCTTCTTCAAAATCATGCTGCCAGTCATCTCGGGTACCGTGCTTGCCGTAACAACAACCATTATTGTATTTACACTGAAAATATTCGATGTGGTCATGATCATGACCGGTGGACAGTACGGTACCGAGGTCGTTGCGACCGAATTCTATCGTCAGCTGTTCATGTACCAGAATGCTGGTTACGGTTCGACACTCGCGATCGTGCTGCTGATCGCCGTTATTCCGGTGATTATTCTGAACGTTCGTCAGCTTCAGAAGGGAGGCAACCTCTAATGCGCAAAAAAGTCAAAGCTCCACGCCGTAAAGGTCATTGGCTGGTCAATCTTATTCTGGGCATTATCTGCGTTGTCTGGTTTATCCCCACACTGGGGCTGCTGATCTCATCCGTTCGTCCGGCTGCAGATATTCTGCAGACTGGCTGGTGGACTGTTATCCCGCATCGTCAGTGGGAGACGGTCAGCCAGATCAAGCTGGACCGCGACACGGATCTTCGCAAACCGATTGAGGTCAATGGACAGTCGTTTCCGGATGATCAACTCAAAGCAGGTGTAGAAGTAGGCGACCAGCGTCTGATCTGGGAGAACCGCCGTGCCCGTACAGTAGATGTACAGGAAAAGAAATGGGGTTCTTCAACCAACTTTACCCTGCAGAACTATGAGACCGTACTCGGGGGCAAAGAGTACAAAATCACCCAGCCGGATGGTACCGTGCAGACGGAGCAGGGCAGCGGGATGGGCCGTTCCTTCTGGAACACGATTGCTGTCGTTGTACCATCGACGGTCATTCCGATCTTTATCGCCTCATTTGCAGCCTATGCGTTTGCCTGGCTGAAATTTAAGGGGCGCAAAGCGTTCTTTATCGTCGTGATTGCACTGCTCGTCGTTCCGCTGCAAGTGGCACTGATTCCAATCCTGCGTGACTATACGGCGCTCGGACTGAACGGGACGTACTTTGGGATATGGATGGCGCATACCGCGTTTGGTCTGCCGCTGATCACATACTTTATGTACAACTCGATCAGTCAGCTGCCCAAGGATCTGTTCGAATCCGCCTTTATGGATGGAGCGAGTAACTTTACCATCTTCTCCAAACTGATCTTGCCCCTGTCGGTACCGGCACTGGCATCGATCTGTATCTTCCAGTTCCTGTGGGTATGGAACGATTATCTGGTATCACTTATCTTCCTCGGCTCCCAGCCGGAAGTACAGGTGCTGTCGATGAGTATCGCCAACCTGGTCGGATCGCGTGGTAGCGACTGGCATCTGCTTACGGCAGCCGCCTTTGTCTCCATGTTGACGCCACTGGCTGTATTCTTCGCTCTGCAAAAGTACTTTGTACGCGGTTTGCTGGGTGGATCGGTCAAAGGTTAAGTATAAAAGCTATCGGATAAGCTTTAGTATTCAAAGTAGATATGATCCGCCTTCCTGCTCGGGAGGCGGATTTTATTTGTGTGATTACATCAGGGATGATGAATAATACGACTGCTGGCTCGCATTTGCTGATAGAGCTGGCGAATTCGGCAGGAAAAAGGAATAAATTGGGTAATGATCTGTAGTGGCCTAATCAAGCAATGCAATCGCCGCCACTTTTTATACATAAGATACATTCAGTGAGAACGCATAGTCAAAGAGTGGTAGGAATAATAGCAATATGATCAAGAACACGAAACCGAAAGGAGAAAGGCATATGGTGTCTGCTGTACTGTCCATGCTTCTGCTTACGATTGCACTGGTACTCGTAATCTCTATCGTCTATTACACCTGGTGCAATGGCATTTCTCCGCTGCCTTCATCTTTGCTGCTACGTCGTCAGGTGGAGCAGGAAGTGAACCGATTGTCTACTGTTCAGCAGGAGAGCGGCCGTTATGGATTTACTGGAGAAACAGCAAATGCAGTCCCTTCTGCAATGCATTCCTTTCGAGTAGAGTCTATATCTACTGCCGCAGATGGAGCTGAAGCGACAGGTAGGAAGAGTATACATAGAAGAGAGACAGGTAAGTCGGATGGTCCGTTGATTATCGAAGCCGGTTCCGGCTGGGGTACGATGGCGCTGCATCTGGCACGTTACTGCCAGCCGTGCAGGGTAGTAGGCATTGAGAATTCAGTAGTACCACTAATGGTCTCGAGGCTACTGGCAGGTCTACCGGGCAGCCATTCTATAAAGCTGGTGCATGGGGATATGTACAGGTATCACTATGAGCAGGCTGATCTGATTGTCTGTTATTTATTTCCGGGTGCGATGACCCGGTTAAGTCCGATTTTTCGTGAACAGACACGACCGGGCACCTATATTATCAGTGTCTACTTTGCGCTGCCGGACTGGGAAGCAGAGCAGGTGATTACCTGCCGCGATGTCCACCGTACCAGAATTTATATCTATCGTACAGGCAGCCGGATTTATAATGTGTAAAAAAGGGTATAGATTAAAGTCTGTCATTCTCCCGATTATGAAACGCTTACAATTTATTCTTTACAAATGCAAATCGGGAGTAGTAAGATAATAGTCAAAGTTGTATACAAGTATACCGACAGGAAGAAACAGCAGCTATCTGTTTTCTTTACAGGATAATTCGAGGTAAGGAAGTGAGGCCTGAATACGCTACTCATCAGCAAGACAATGCATCCCGCGAATGAATCTATGCTAAAATTATAAGAAGTGGCATACGCTGCTACAATCGGATGGAACATCTACATAATGCTGCTTACCGGTTGGATAATTGCCTATTATGCATAAGAGGAGACGTTGGATCATGCAATATCCATCTGCCTGGATGCAGGGAGCTTCCCGCGGGGAAGCCATCGCCTGCCAGCTCAGGCTGCAAATTATAAATGAACAGATCAAGCCGGGAGAGATCATCTCCGAGAATCGGGTCGCTGCCGACTTTGGAACGAGCCGCTCTCCGGTGCGGGATGCACTCAAGACGCTATCGGGTGAAGGACTGATCCGCCTGGAACGGATGGGTGCTGTTGTACTGGGATTGAATCTGGAAGATGTCAAAGAACTGTATGATGTGCGTTATCTGATCGAGAGCTTTGCCCAGCAGCAGCTGGCACAGCAGGATAATGCAGTATTGGTCACTCAGCTGGACCGGATTATCGACAAAATGAAGCTGGCTGTCAAACATGGTGACTACGTCGATTTTGCCTATCAGGACTTTACATTCCATGAGGCTATTGTGATGCATGCCCAGCACAAACGAATGATCCATCTCTGGAACAGTATTCGTCAGATTGTGATGACGGTCATTCTGATTACGACTGAAAAGGGATTTCAGACCGGGGAAGAACGCATGAACTGGGTCGCGGACAAGCATTACATGATCCTCGAAGGCCTGCGTTCCCATGATCCCGAAGTCATTCACAAGGTAGTCAGCAGTTATTTTGCAGATTCTGCCCAGACATTGATACGCAGCCTGCCCTGATTGGCAGGCTGGCTCGGGTCGTAATGATAGGTGTCAGCCTATAACAGGCAAGCATGTATGTATACAGCAGTCATGAACTGCAGTTATAGCATCTCTATCTTATCAATTATCGAAAATGAATTATATTTTTACTTTTAACTTGTCGACAAGTATACAATCAGTTTCTCCAACGCGTGTTCATCATGTGTGAAAGCGCTCTATAATTTTTCGTAAAATATTTCAAATTTTCATAAAGTGATTTGAAAGTTTTCAATTCATAACGAACAGAGCCGAAGTCATCCGGCTTCAGGCAGGAAAACAGGGAGGTTTTCGCATTGGATCAATTATTTGGACTCAGTCATAATGCAACATTGCTTATCTGGACACTGATTGCGATCGTATTTCTGATCGTATTGATTGCAAAGTTTAAATGGAACCCGTTTGTCACACTGCTGCTGTCTGCACTCATGCTGGGCCTGCTGGCAGGCATGGACCCGCAGGGTCTGATCAAATCCGTCACTGGTGGTCTGGGCGGTACGCTCGGAACGATAGCGATCGTTATCGGTCTGGGAACCATGCTCGGTAAAATGATGGCTGAATCCGGTGGTGCCGAACGTATCGCCACTACACTGATCGACCGTTTTGGTGTTAAACGCGTCCATTGGGCGATGATGATTGTCGGTTTTATTGTCGGGATTCCGGTATTTTTTGAAGTTGGTGTCATTCTGCTGATTCCAATTATTTTCCTGGTTGCCCGCAAGACCGGGATGTCCCTGCTCAAAATTGGTATTCCGATTCTGGCAGGTCTGTCGACTGTACACGGACTGGTACCTCCGCATCCGGCACCGATGATTGCGATTGAAGCGTATAACGCCAATCTGGGCAGAACGATTCTGTATTCCTTGATCGTCGGCCTGCCAACTGCGATTATCGCCGGCCCGATCTTTGGTAAATTTATCGGTAACCGTATTGTTGTACATCCGCCGCAGGAACTGGCAGATCAATTCGCTTCCAAGGAAGATCGCCAGTTGCCAGGCTTTGGTATTACCCTGTTCACTATTTTGCTGCCGGTTATCCTGATGTTGATCGGATCGATTGCCGATATCGTAGACCCACAGGGAGTGAACAGCTTCACTCACGTAGCAGCATTTATTGGACATGAAGTAATTGCGCTGCTGATCTCGGCAGTGTTCGCCTTTTTCTCACTGGGCTTTGCCCGCGGCTTCAGCAAAGAAGATGTCTCCCGATTCACCAGTGAATGTCTTGCTCCTACAGCCAGCATTATCCTGATTATCGGTGGCGGTGGTGCGTTCAAGCAGGTATTGATTGACAGCGGCGTGGGCGGTGCAATTGCCGATATCGCCAGTCAGACTCATATTAACGTGATCCTGTTTGCATGGCTCGTAGCAGCACTGATCCGTATCGCGACCGGCTCGGCTACTGTCGCCATGACTACAGCTGCCGGTATCGTTGCACCAGTGCTCGCTGTGAGCAGCGGTGTCAATATCGAACTGGTCGTACTGGCGACCGGTGCAGGTTCTCTGATCCTGTCCCACGTCAACGATGCAGGCTTCTGGATGATCAAGGAATTCTTCGGTATGACCGTCGGTCAGACCCTGAAATCCTGGACCGCCATGGAGACGATCCTGTCCGTGGTCGGACTCATATTCATCATGATCCTGAGTGTATTTGTCTAACATCTGCACCTAATGATTGCAGTATCGGAACTTATGTAAAAGCCAACCAGAAAGCAGAGCGGGAAGATACATTCTCCCCGTTCTGCTTTACTGCGTATAGGCGCTAGCCTTATCCGTTCGGCTATCTACCATGCACATCTCTCGTGCATAAGCAGAGAGCGAAGGAAAGAGAATTCTACCAGCGACTGACTTTTAAGAAGGGAGATCGACCGCTGCAAGCGGACATTCAAGATCTCCTTTCTTAACCGGAAGGAGTGGCAGAATCTCTTTTCGGAGCGGAGACACCTTCCATGCACTGGTGCCATTGCTACTCTCATAGGCACCCATTTACAAGAAAAGAGGTTGATAACCATGACAGACTCCACAATGAAACGAATGATCGGTGTAGATATCGGAACGACCAGTACCAAGTCGGTACTTTTTGAACAGGATGGAACCGTCGTAACTTCAGCGAATATCGGCTATCCGCTGTATACGCCCACTACGGCCACTGCTGAACAAGACCCGGATGAGATTTACCGGGCCGTACTGCATACCATTGCCGGCGTCATGGAACAGAGTGGTACAGCCGCAGACGATATTCTGTTTGCCTCTTTTAGCTCGGCGATGCACAGTGTGATTGCTGTCGATTCGGATGGAACACCGCTGACTCGCTGCATTACCTGGGCGGACAATCGCAGCGCTCCCTATGCCCGCAAGCTCAAGGAAGAATGGAACGGACACGAGATCTACATGCGTACCGGAACACCGATTCATCCGATGTCTCCATTGACCAAGCTGATCTGGCTGCGAGAAGAACATCCCGAGATTTTTGATCAGACCGCCAAATTTATTTCGATCAAGGAATATGTATTTTTCCGTCTGTTCGGTCAGTATATTGTCGATCATTCTATCGCATCCTGTACCGGCATGCTCAATCTCAAGCAGTTGGACTGGGATCGGGAGGCGCTGCAACTGGCTGGTATTACAGCGGATCGCCTATCTACACTCGTACCAACAACCCATTTGATCGAGGGACTGCATGCAGAGGCTGCAGCCGAGATGAAGCTGGGGCTAACAACACCATTTATCGTGGGTGCCAGTGACGGAGTATTGTCCAATCTGGGAGTAGGCGCTATCGAGCCGGGAGTGGTTGCAGTAACGATCGGCACGAGCGGAGCGATTCGTACTGTAGTGGATCAGCCGGTGACCGACCCCAAAGGTCGCATTTTCTGTTATGCACTGACCGAGGACAAATGGGTTATCGGTGGTCCTGTTAACAATGGCGGGATGCTGTTCCGCTGGGTAAGGGATGAATTTGCTGCTTCGGAAGTAGAGACGGCCAAGCGTCTTGGTATCGATTCCTATGATGTGCTGACACGGATCGCCGAGCAGGTACGTCCGGGTTCGGATGGACTGCTGTTCCACCCGTATCTGACCGGCGAGCGTGCGCCATTGTGGAATCCGGATGCACGTGGTTCCTTTATCGGACTGACGATGAAGCACCGCAAAGAGCATATGATCCGCTCGGTGCTGGAAGGGGTTATTTTTAACCTGTATACGGTTATGCTGGCTATGGAAGAACAGATCGGTCGTCCGGCCCGTATTCATGCGACCGGTGGATTTGCCCGTTCCTCATTATGGCGCCAAATGATGGCGGATATTTTCGACCAGGAAGTCATTGTGCCGGAAAGTATTGAGAGCTCCTGTCTCGGTGCCGTGGTACTGGGACTGTATGGTACCGGTCGTATCGAATCGCTGGATATCGTCTCCGGAATGATCGGTTCTACCCATAGTCATGAGCCGGAACCTGCAGCTACCCATGTCTATCATCAGCTACTGCCGATCTATATTTCTATTTTCCGCAGTCTGGAGCAGCAGTACAGCGCGATTGCCGAATTCCAGAATAGTATGGGTGAAGCCTGAAAATAGACCAAAAGGACAATAAATCCCTTATCCAGACTTCCTGAAAATGGTATACTGGGTCAAACAGCTATTCTCGGATGTAATTCTCGTATAGTTGTCAGACAACAGTAAGGTTGTGGTGGTAACGTGGATTTTAATCTGGATATGAAAACGGTATTCATGTCCCTGATATTTGGTCATATTTTCACTGTCATTCTGATTACTGCCTATCGTCGTTCTTCGGTCAAGGACCGTTCGGTCAACCTATTTATTCTCGCCAAATGGCTTCAGGCGATTGCCTGGGCGATGCTGATTTTCCGTAGTGCAATGCCGGAGATAATGTCTATCGTGCTCGCCAATACGCTTTTGTTTATCGGTGCAGCGATGGAGACGGCAGCACTGCTGATTTTACAGCAGGTATTTACACGCAGGGCAAGACGCTGGCATTTCCTGTATATGATCATCTGTGTAGTTGGTTTTGCAGTCATTTATATGGTTGGTGTATCCGAAAGTACACGGATTGTCTATGCTTCGATTGGGACGACTGTGTTCCTGATATATCCGGTCTATCGGATGACCCGCGAACCGCAGGCTTCTCCGCTGAAAAGGCTGGTGGGCTACCTGTACGGGGTAGTTGCTATCAGTCTGGTGTCACGGGCAGTAGCAGCTCTGCAGCTGGGCACACATGCAGGACTCTTCACGGTGGGGTTGTATCAGACATTTTCCTTTATTGCGCTTTATCTGATTATGATTCTTGGGAACATCGGTTTTGTCTTGTTGTCCAAGGAACAGGCCGATGCGGATCTGCTGCGGATGGCGAGTTATGACGAGATGACCGGTGTGTTCAACCGGCGTACTTTTATCGTACAGAGTCGTAATCATATCCATAAGCTGGCCCGGCAGGGGAAGCAGGTCTCATTTATTTTGTTTGATGTGGATGCTTACAAGACTATTAATGATACATATGGTCATTTTACGGGAGACCGTGTATTGAGGGATATGGCAAACCGGGTCAAGGAGTGTCTATCCCGTTTCCCTGCCGAGAATTACCTGTTTGGTCGATATGGTGGAGATGAATTTGCTGTGCTGCTGTCGGATACAGATGAGCGTGAAGCTGCCGAATGGGCAGAAGCGTTAAGACGGACAATTGCCGATAATCTCTCGGACATACTGCCGGTAGCGTACACGATCAGTCTGGGCGTAGTGACCGTACGGGCAGCAGCCGATATTCAATTGGATACACTGTACGTGCTGAGTGATCAGGCACTGTATAAAGCCAAGCGTGCCGGACGCAATCGGGTTGCTGTGCATGTGCCGCAGACCGATACGATAGAGACTGTACAGCAGTCTAATTAATAAGTAAACCCGTATAATCGGGTGGGATGGATCAATCGTATAATACAAAAAGACGCTCTGTGAATCAGGGCGTCTTTTTGTATTTGTATGGTTTTATTTTCCGTCATACGGTGGGTCTATAGGATATCCTGCAGATAACTGCGCCTACCTATGACCATATAGCTGGAAGACAGGATAACGATTTATTTTTTGGTGGAATAGTGGTACAGATTGTCAGCGAGTGACTGCATCGTAGCACTCGTATTATGCAGACGCTCAATCACATCGGTAAAGGAACTGACTAGCGTGGCCTGCTCTTTGGAGGAAGAAGTGATCTGTTCGATCTCCCGCTCCATATTGCGGATCGATTCCTGCACATCGCGCAGCGCCGTCTCGATATCACCGGTCGCCTGCTTGGCATTGACGGACAGCTTGCGGACTTCGGTCGCAACAACGCCGAATCCGGCACCCAGTTCGCCGACACGAGCTGCTTCGATCGCTGCATTCAGACCCAGCAGATTCGTCTGCTCTGAGATTTCCTTGATCAGCGTCGCAACTTCATTGATTTTGGAAGACTTTTGAACGGTAGTTTTGCTGTTTTGCAGAATCTGCTCGCTGGTGGCCTGCAGTTCTTCGGCATGGGCAGCGACATGCTGGACCATATCGACCAGACTGTTGGAGATCGAGCGGCTCTCATCTACAATTTTGTCCAAGTTCAGGGCTGTTGTCTGCTCATAGAATACATTGAACATGGCAACCAGCTTGTTGTCTTCGATAATAGGTACCGAGATGCCTTCCAGCGGATAGCCGAATACTTCCGCCGGGAAGAAGGAGATGGACGTGTTGTGTTTATCTTTTACACCGTTAAAATTAAGGAAGCTTGGATCCAGGGGACTGCCTGCCGAGTAGCCCAGGTTAAAGTCTCCCAGCTGTTCGTAGAACAGAATTTTCTCGTGGTCATATACGGAGACTGCAGCTTTTTCGCGCAGGCCTTTGGTGAAGTATGGAATTACACTAATCAGAGCATTAACGATACTCATTTTATCCCGTCCTTTTCGTTCGAATACAGTACATTTTCTATTTATCGG
The DNA here is from genome assembly GCF_000971985.1 of Paenibacillus dauci. Lineage (GTDB taxonomy): Bacteria > Bacillota > Bacilli > Paenibacillales > Paenibacillaceae > Saccharibacillus > Saccharibacillus dauci. The sequence goes on from NZ_LAQQ01000002.1 coordinate 315,355, forward strand.
CGAGGGACAGATTAATATTTAGCAGCTTACGATTAGTAATATATGGATAATAGTATGATTTATCCATAATATGAAAATATAAAGAGGTAATAATGTGATATAAGCTGTCAAAACGTCTTGTTTGCATCAATAATATGCTAAATACGTTAATAAAGGAAGCGAAAAAGTTTTTGTGATTATGAATACAAAGCAAAAAGAGCGGCAGACCAAAGTCCAACCGCTCTTCGAAAAGCAATACTTGTCTACAAAAGCAGATCCTGCCTGCAGCCAAGCCGTATTTACAGCATTCACATCCGTAGTGCTTCTATGACTGCATATCCGGCGCAGTCAGACGTTCCAGCTCTTCCAGATAGGCAAAGGCATAATCATCCGATGTGCCGCACATTTCCAGGGATGCTGCAAGACCTCCGCATACCTCCGGGCGCTCCGGCTGTCCAAACAGACCGCATCGGCGCTCAGAAGTCAGATGAATACATGGGGTTCCAGCAGGCTTGCCCTTTGGCATGCCGGGAATCGGTGAGGATATGGATATAATAATGCAGCATGCTGCACAGCCGGGACGGCATTCCATCGTAATCTCTCCTGTCGGGTTCATGATGCGGGATGGGCTGCCAGTCATGACTGTTTTATTTCCATACATCCTCGGCGATCTGGATGACATGGCGCAGCTTTTCCCATTGTTGTTCTTCGGTCAGTAGGTTGCCTTCCTCGGTGGAGGCGAATCCGCATTGCGGACTCAGACACAGCTGATCCAGGTTTACATATTTGGCGGCTTCGTCGATCCGGCGCTTGATCTCGTCCACGCTCTCCAGCTCTCCGTGCTTGGAAGTAACCAGACCGAGTACGATCTGCAGATCACGGCGCTTCACATGGCGCAGTACATCGAGTGAACCGGAGCGTTCATCGTCGAACTCCATGAACAGACCGTTCAGATTCAGCTGATCCATAATGGCATCGGCGGCACCGTCATAACCACCGGAAGCCGTCCAGGTGGAGCGGAAGTTACCACGGCAAATATGCATTGTAATAACCATATCGTCCGGACGGTCAGCTACAGCCAGATTCACCAGTTTGACGGAATCGGCGAGCATGCGATCCGGATCTTTGCCATCTGCACGCAGCTTGGCTTTGGCTTCTTCGGAGAAAAAGGCTGCCCATGATGTATCATCCAGCTGTAGATAACGGCAACCAGCATCGTAAAAGGCACGAAGTGCTTTTTGGTAGGCAAGCCCAAGATCGTGTAGCAATACGTCGCTATCCGCATACAGATCGGATTCGATTTTACCACGAAATTGCAGCATATTGGGGCTTGGAATCGTCATTTTTGCGGTACGATCCGGGCTGACAATACTGTGCAGGAATTTGTAATCATCCAGATGCGGATGATCGGTAAAATCGATTTTGTCGGTTACTTTGATGCCACGTGCTTTGGTCGTTACCCCATGGAACTGGATACCTTTATCCGACTCAAAAGCCTCAACGCCATCCAGATTTTCCAGGAAGTCAAAATGCCACCAGGCCCGGCGGAATTCACCGTCGGTAATAGACTGCAGGCCGATTTCTTCCTGTTTGGCTACGATACGGCGAATTTCTTCGTCTTCGATCTGTCGCAGCTGCTGGGCGTTAATCTCACCAGCAGATTGCTGAAGACGTGCTTGCTTGATTTTATCGGTGCGAAGCAGACTGCCTACATGATCTGCACGAAAAGGCGCAGTCGTATGCAGCAGGGAAGATGGAGAAGAAGTCATTATACATAACCTACTTTCTGGATGGGAATAATATTATATTGCATGGTAGCAGAGTTTGCATGGGATGTAAACGGTCGTTCTGCCAGAAGCAGCACGCTGAGGCGGTTACTTCAACCTCAGTTGCACTTTGCATTAACTATTAGGCCTGTTCTTCGAACAATCGGCAGATTTCCACAATAACGGTAGTTGCTTTGACCATATTGTCGACCGAGACATACTCGTATTTACCGTGGTAATTCTCGCCACCGGTGAAGATATTCGGTGTTGGCAGTCCCATATACGAGAGCTGTGCACCATCCGTACCACCACGTACCGGCGTGATATGTGGCGGGATGCCCAGATTCTTCATCGCCTGTTCAGCAGTATCGACGATATGCATCACCGGCTCGATCTTCTCGCGCATATTGTAATACTGATCATTCATCTCCAGCAGGATGCTATCTTCTCCATACGTCTGGCGGAATTCGTGCACGATGCTGGTCAGTGTATTTTTCTTGTGTTCAAAAGCTTCACGGTCAAAGTCACGAATAATGTAGGAGAGCTGTGTCTGCTCCACATCACCATGAATCGACATCAGATGATAGAATCCTTCGTAACCATCTGTAAATTCAGGTGCTTCTTCTACAGGCAGACGGCGGTGCAGCTCCATGGCGATTTTGGTCGCGTTGATCATTTTGCCTTTGGCTGTGCCGGGGTGTACATTGGTTCCTTTGCAGATGACTTTAGCGGCAGCTGCGTTGAATGTCTCGTATTCCAGTTCGCCCAGTGGACCGCCGTCTACCGTGTAGGCATACTGCGCGCCATAGGCAGCCACATCGAACTTGTGCGGACCGCGTCCGATTTCTTCATCCGGGGTAAAGGCGACCCGGATCTTGCCGTGCTTGATCTCCGGATTGCGGATCAGATGATGCATCGCAGTCATAATCTCGGCGATGCCGGCTTTGTTGTCTGCGCCAAGCAGGGTCGTGCCGTCTGTCGTCATCAGGGTATGACCGTGATAGCCATCCAGCTCCGGGAAGTCTCGCGGAGACAATACAATACCGTGTTGCTGATTCAGCAGGATATCTCCGCCGTGGTAATCAACCAGCTGTGGTTTTACATTTTTGCCGGTAAAATCAGTCGCTGTATCCACGTGAGCCATAAAGCCGATTACCGGTACATCCTTGTCGGTATTGGACGGCAGAGTAGCCATCACATAACCGTTATCATCAAGTGTCACATCCTCCATGCCGATCGTGTTCAGGTCCTGCACCAGCTGGCGCAGCAGATCCCACTGGCCGGGTGTGGAAGGGCAAGTGTCGCTATCTTCATTGGATTGGGTATCGATTTGGACATAGGAGGTCAGGCGTTCAATTAGTTCATTTTTCAAGACGGGTCAGACTCCTCTCGGTAAGTAGCAGATGGTTGAATCTTATTTTGTCATTTTAGCATAAGTTCGATGATGGTAACGGATAAGTTCACTGCATGGATGGTATCGTATAGCAGAAGTAGGCTGCGAAGCTCCCCTGTTATCTTTCAATAAACCTGCACCAAAAAAGGGATAACACGAATCGCGTTATCCCTGGTTAAAGGCTATGGTTAGTTACTGTGAGCTGGACGGCTGGGAAGCGGATGCCGGATGATCCTGACGATCCGAAGCACCCAGGCGCAGCAGATGTTTGCGAAAAGCATGCATAACCAGCAGATGCACACGGGCCTGCGTGAATTTGTACAGGAACCATGGCAGCGATGGCAAATAATCATGAATCGCGATTACGCATTCCTGAGTACCGGGAATCTGCTGAAACTCCAGTCGTCCTTCATGCGTCTCCTTGATCCGTGCAAAGGCACCGCCGGTAATATAATACACGGCACTTCCGGCATCACTGCGCTCCGGACAGAACGTCAGCTCCAGGATCGGCTTGCGGAGAAATCGCACATATACGCGGTAATGACCGGGTTGATCCTGCTCGGTACGTACGATACCCGGCAGCAAGCGTCCCAGCCATTCCATATAATAACTGCCGGCCCAGCGTGCATTTTTCCCTTCGGGTATAAGTACACGCTGGATGGAGCGCACATCCGATACCGCCGGAGCAGATGAGGAAGACGTTTGGGCCTGTTTGGCAGGCTTTGTTTTCTGCTTGTGTTGTTCCTGTGATTCCTGTTCCAGAGCGATCCGGGCTGCATCTTCAAAAGTCACTTTGCCATCGCTGATGCCCGGTACATGGTGGTCCTTATGGGCAACCATCGGGTGAGCCAGACTCTCGACCAGCGGATAGACCATCTCGCGCGGCATCTGGGTGACCAGAGTGACCCATAGTCTCGACAGACCGATCGTCAGCAGCGGAATATCGATAAAGGTACGACGCTTGTGCATCACTTCAGCAGTTTTTTCCATCATCTGTTTGTAGGTCATCACATCGGGACCACCCACATCAATAGCACGGTTATACAGCTGTGGACTGCCTATGCTCTGCTGGATCGCATTCAGTACGTCCGACAGGGCAATCGGATGGGTCATGGTACGTGTCCACTCCGGCAGTGTCATAATCGGCAGTCTGCGAACCAGTCGTGCCAATATTGGAAAAGAAGAGCCCTGCGGTCCCACGATCAGTCCGGCGCGAATTGTGGTAACCGGTACACCGTAGGAACCGAGCACCTGCTCCACCTCCAGACGACTGCGCAAGTGGCGGGACAACTGCTCCCGCGGTACATTTTCCGGGATGATGCCGCTCAGGTAAATAATCTGCTTGATTCCATTTTTGCGGGCAGCCCGTGCGAAGTGATCCGCCAGAATAACATCCATATCTTCGAATTTGGCCTGGGTCAGCTTGGCGGTCGGCATCATGGAATGAACCAGATAGATGGCATAGTCTGCGCCTTCCAGACATTCATCCGCTTCAGACATGGAGAACAGCTCACAGGCACGCCATTCTACATGTTCATTATTGTGGTCCTTGCGCTCATGACGGGACAGCGCAATCACATCATAGTCACGTACGAGCTGCTGGAGCATATTGTGACCAATATAGCCGGTTGCTCCGGTGAGTACGATTTTGGGACGGCGGGTAGTAAAGGACGGTTCCGCAGCAGAGTGGTTAACAGGATTCATACAGACACCTCGGTTTCTCAGAATAGCCGTGATTGATCAGGGGAGACAGTCCAGACTGTACTCCGGCACGAAAAAACATATTGCTTTTCAATACCCTGTTTGAGGCAGTGCTAACCGGGCATCGCTCAGATACATACCATGCTGTACCGAAGCAGGCAGAGCAGCCGGAGCTGCAGGAAGTGTCAGAGGATCAGACAGCTAGGGATGAAGCGGATATGTTAAAGTATGAATACTATTCTGTTATTCTTAGACGTCAGAAGGGTAACTTTTAGGGATAAGGGTTCGTCTAGTAGATAGCTGTAACGGATACCCTGTGACGATGCCAGACAAGATGGCGCGTCATGACAAGAGCTGCAGTCCGGATTATTAGCAGTTGGTCTATCTGCTGTATCATGCAGCTTCATTTCAGGCAATGCCAAGGAGGAATGCAATATGTTACGTCATTTATCTGTACGAAAAGGAATACTGGCTGCGACGATCGCCGGCACAACAGCGCTGGGCGCAGTAGGAGCAGGATACGGTGTACTGGCGCCTGTGCATCATGCCGAAGCGGCAGAGAGCAGTTATACGCAGAAGCTGGTGCTGCAGAACCTGAATAGCTTTTATAAGCCTGCACTCAAAGGGAAATTCCCTGGAGACATGAATGCATACACCGTCGGCAAGACGACAAGAGATGAAGTGCTGGATCGCCTGGGCGCCGCTGAAGTGCCGCGCAAAAATGCCAGCGGATACGACCAGTACACCGCCAATATGGGGCATCCCGGTTATGCCTTTCATTATAATAAAAACAATGTACTAAACGAGATTCGCTACTTTGGTACCAATGTGGAGCGCCAGACGAATATCGGCGGTATCACAATGAAGCTGCTGCGCCAGCAGTGGTATGCACCTGCATCCACGACTACAATCGGCAGCGGAGCGAACAAGCAGACCAAGATGACCTATATCCGTGGGGATTACAAGCTGGAGTTCATTTTCAACAGCAGCACCGATCTGGATCACATCAATCTGATTAAGGCCTGATTGCCTCTATATTTAATAAAAACCTGCAAGCAGATACTCTCTGTTTGCAGGCTTTTTTGTTGTGTGGAATAGCTTATACTTCGAATATTCTGAATTCATCGACAACCTATGCCGACTTGCAGATGTATCACCGTTATTTGATCCCGAGTCTCATCCGGTAGCTGAACAATATATTGATAACACCGCCACGGAAAAAGTCGTCTGCCATCGCCTGAAATACCGCGATCTCCGATTCCAGATGCTGCGCGGCTGTGCCCAATTTTAATGCTGCCTGAATACCGCCCTGGCTGAGCAGAATTCCGGTATATCGCTCCGCACTGCACGGCTCCGTATGGTGGAAGACGATCTCCCGGGTAAAGCGGAAATGTCCGCTATCCTCAATTAGCTGCAGATGCTGGCTTTTATCACGCTTGACGGCAGTCTTGTCCGGATCGGCATGCTGCTCGATCAGCCGGTCGGAGAGACGGATCAGATGCTCATATTCCCGCTCCAACTGCCAGTTGATCGTAGGCGGCCAGTCGCAATCATATACTGCAAATACGCCGCCTGTCGTGAGCGCTCTCGCTGCTTCCTGCAGTGTACTTACCGGCTCCATCCAGTGAAAGGACTGGGAACAGGTAATAATATCGGCAGCTCCCTGCTCGACAGGCAACTGATTGGAATACCCCTGTTCAAAGGTGATACGATCCGTATCTCCCTGCTGTTCCAGCTTGCGCCGAGCGACAGTGATCATGTCTTCATTCGGCTCCACGCCGATCACCCGTGCAGCGCGTCCTTGCCAGATCAGCGTAGACAAGCCAGTCCCGCAGCCTACATCGACAACCAGAGAAGGGCGTTTTTGCAAATAGTTGGTCAGCAGATCGACGACCATACCGGGCGCCTGTGGACGATGCTGGTCATATAATTCCTGAAATCCGTTAAATCGGTCAATATTGTTCCTCGAATTGTGTTCCGGGATATTCATAATGAGTCCTCCTTTGGCGAATCGCAGGTCCTTATTACTGATACTCTTCTACTAATGAAAACCAAATTTGATTCCATGACAACCGAGCAGATTCATATCGGTGAATGACCTGGTGATGGGATGATGATAGGTTGAACTGATTTCTTAAATTGAGACGAGTATATCATACCTGTGTAAAGGGAGCATTAGCAGGCGATTCCTGGAATAAGATAACGCCGAATTCCTGTACTGATCACGGTACGGGTAAGCTGCCTCTGCTCGCATATATCGGCGTTTAGCAGATTGACGCCTGGAAAATATCGGCGCTATACTGGGACAAACCGGCTGCCCCAGAAGTTGGAAGACAGATGGAGTTATTCCGAATCTGTCTCCTGTGACAGACGTGCAGGATCATGTCCAGCGCAGCAGCTTGAAATCAGGAAAGAGGTGCCGATCATGTCCAACGAATTATTGCAAGCGATGCAGCTGATCAAAAGTAAAACATGGGTGGATCTAACCCATACCTTTGGTCCGGATTCGCCGCATTTTGCCGCATTTCCGGCGGCGGAATTCAAGACCATGTTCGATCATAACGATGGATTTTTCGCTCAGCAGTTCAGTTTTGCGGGACAATACGGAACGCATCTGGATGCACCCATTCATTTTGTCCGGGATGCCCGTTATCTGGAAGAGCTGGAGCTCAAGGAACTTGTCCTGCCGCTGGTCGTGATCGACAAATCGGCCGAAGCTGCGGCCGATGCAGATTACAGACTGACTGCAGCAGATATTGAAGCCTTTGAGTCAGAGCATGGACGGATCGCATCCGGGAGCTTCGTGGCACTGCGCACCGACTGGAGCAAGCGCTGGCCGAGTCAGGAGAAGTTCGAGAACAAGGACGAGCAGGGCAATAACCATGCGCCCGGCTGGTCGATCGAAGCACTGGAGCTGTTGTTCCGGGAACGTGGGATCAAAGCGGTCGGTCATGAGACGTTTGATACTGATGCTGCTGCAGATTATACCCGTAATGGAGCGCTGCTCGGTGAATATTATGTGCTGGATCAAGATACATATCAGGTCGAACTATTGAATAATCTGGATCTTGTTCCACCGACAGGCGCTGTTATTTTCAACATTGTCCCCAAAGCAGAAAAAGCATCGGGCTTCCCGGTGCGCTCATTTGCCATTTTGCCATAAGCGACTGGATTAGTGTGTCTGGATCGATAGGGATGTATGGTCAAAATTCAGTGGAATCATGTTCGCTGTGAGGTATAAACCGGTTCCGGTATGGATGAAGACGACACATGCCAAACCGGTGGCTATAAAGTTATTGCATTTAGCTATTTTCGATACTCTGTAAAAAGTGATATGATTTAATGAAACCAATCCCAAGTAATGCCTGTTAAGGAGACATGACCATGACGATCGATATCAAAATCGAAAAGACAACAAGCCCGAAAGCAAAGCCTGCAACAGAAGGTCTGGTATTCGGCAGTAAATTTACAGATCATATGTTCATTCTGGACTACGATCATGGACAAGGATGGCACGATCCTCGTATCGTTCCTTATCAAAATATCAGCATGGACCCGGCAGCCAAGGTATTCCATTATGGACAGACGATTTTTGAAGGTCTGAAAGCGTACCTGACTGAAGATGGACGTATCCTCATGTTCCGCCCGACTAAAAATATCGAGCGTCTGAACCTGTCCAACGAGCGTCTGAGCATTCCCGAGATTGATCCGGAGCTGGCACTGGAAGCACTGCGTCAGCTGGTACTGATCGACAAAGAATGGATTCCCGAAGGTGAAGGTACGTCCCTGTATATCCGTCCGTTTGTGATTGCAACCGAGGCGGCACTGGGTGTAGCTCCATCCCTGCAGTACAAATTCATGATCATTCTGTCCCCAGTAGCCGCTTATTATGCTGAAGGGATTAACCCGGTCAAAATCTACGTGGAATCCAAGTATGTACGTGCTGTTCCCGGCGGCGTAGGCATGGCGAAAACAGCCGGCAACTACGCAGCAGGTCTCAAAGCGCAGGAAGGCGCAACCGAGCTGGGCTATTCCCAGGTGCTGTGGCTGGACGGCGTACACCGCAAATATATCGAGGAAGTCGGCAGTATGAACGTCTTCTTCAAAATCGACGGCACCGTCGTTACACCGGCGCTGAACGGCAGTATCCTGCACGGGATTACCCGCGATTCAATCATCCAGCTGCTCAAGCATTGGGATATTCCGGTAGAAGAACGCCAGCTGTCTATTGATGAGCTGGAAGAAGCCGCTCGTTCCGGCAAATTGGAAGAAGCTTTTGGTACCGGTACAGCAGCGGTTATTTCTCCGATCGGTGAGCTGAACTGGCAAGGCGAGAAGCTGATCATCAATGAAGGCAAGACAGGCGAACTGTCTGCCAAGCTGTATGAGACACTGACCGGTATCCAGAAAGGTGCAGTGGAAGATCCATTTAGCTGGGCACTGGAAGTAAAATAAAGCAAAACCATGAAATAACGAATACGGTTTGATATACGTATGAAGTGGAATGGCAAAAGGTAGGATTCGCTCAAAGCAGCGGAATCCTACCTTTTTTGCTTACTACCTTTTATGCTAAAAAGAAGCCGGTTCACTGGAAGAGACCAAGCCGATTTGATCAGGATCAGGTGAAGTCTTATTCAACGTGGCAGGTGCAGGGGCTGACTTTTGGTTGATCAGTATCGAGCTTACAGCTAACAAACTGGAAACCGCTACAATGGATGCGATAATACTTTTCGCTTTTTTATTCATTTGCGCTCCCGTCCTTGATGAATTAGACAAATCGTAGGGTCTTACATCTGGTTTATCTTCTCCCAACCATATAATAGCTATCCTCTGATTACAATTCCCAGCTGTTCCTTACAACACAAAAAGCTTTTGATTCTATAACAATATAGAGTCAAAAGCTTTTTTCTCATGCTTTGGTCAGTTTATTCTGCAGGACGATCGTCTGCAGCTCATTCGCTTTGATAGCGAGTCCCATATAGTAGGCATCCCGGTCGTTCGCTTTGCCTTCGAGCATCAGAATATTGAGTTCCTGAGTCTTCATATTCAGATCAATAATCAGCTGTTCGATCTCCTGGATCAGCACCGTATGCGGATTATGCTCCACCTGTGGAACAGATATATTCAGTTCCCGAATAGAAGAGGACGATACAGAAGTCTGTGCCTGTACCTGTGTCTGATTCTCAGCCAGATCGTAATAGGCAGCAGTGCCTTCTTTGATCTTCACGATACGTGGTTCACGATCAGCGATTGTGCGCAGTGCACCAATGATCGAACCATCACTATAATTTTCGGGCAGCTGCTCCAGGTATTTACGGATAACAGCGAACCCGGTTTTGCCTTCTTTTTGCAAATAACGAAGCACGTGATTACGTATACTCTCGGCATTAGAATTTTTCTGATACATAATGGAACCCCCAGGGAGAAGTCGGATGTTAAACATCATTCTTTTTGATATATTAACACAGTATTAATACTGTATCAAGTAGTATTAATACTTGTGATACTAAGTATTAATACTGTTATGAAGTATCAAAAATAGTATTATTAAAAGAAGAGTATGTGGTATAGAATGGCTGAAAAACCCTGCTGTTAAAGGGTTTATAGCGTGTATCCATTGAATAGATGTTAATACCTAGTATCATAAATTCTAGTATCAAGCTTTCGTAAGTGAAAGGAGCTTGATACTAGCAGTAGCAAGAATAGACAAGGACAATAAACAGCACCAGAATACGAAGTCAAAAGTAGTCCATCCGTTTCAACATCGTGTGTATCGAATATATTCAGACGTAGATGCGTTCAGATCGTAGATGTAAGTGTTTGGTACAGATCCCTTTTTTATACGGACAAGAGACGATATGATATAACTATACATTTAGAAAAAGGAGGCGCTTATGCAGAAGATTCTGAAGATAGCGTATGGTGCAGTTCTTGCTGTTGGCATTCTGACGCTGCTATGGATGGTACTCGGAGCAACAGGAGCTTTTCAGGGAGCGGTTGATCTGGTGGAGACTATTATGTTGATCGTAGTAGGCATTCCGCTGATCGGTCTGATTATTATCGGCGGGTATAATCTGTTTTACACAAGAGTGTTTACAGATTGGCTGCGTACGCTGGTTCCGGTGATAATATCAGCCATCATTTTACTATTGTCCTTTGTTGGCATTAGTAATACGAGCACGGTGGGCTGGTTAACAGATCATGTTAGTGCAGATGAGACCAGGATAACCACAGATGGAAAGTATGAGTATCGGCTGGAGATTGTGAATGGTACACAGCGCAATTCCTCCGAACGTGTCTATCTCAAAAATAGGGCAACTGGCGAAGAACAGACAATTGAAGTGCCGATCGGTATGGGTTCTGCCTATTCAATAGCGTATACCGAAGGAGAAGAAACAGGCTGGATCACAATGAAACCAACAGATCAGAGCAATCAGTACATAGTCAGCACGACAGAAAAGATTATGCCGGCCAGAGAAGACCCTTTAAAACCGATCCATTTCCTGATGAATATAGAAGCGGGGACAGCTGTTGAAATGAATTGACGGGATGGAATGAAGAACAACCGATAAATGAAAGCAACCAAGTGAGCTATACCCAATGACAGATTGCTTAAAGAGGGAGGATATATTCAATGTTCACAAGGTTATCCAAAAGCAAATTTCAGGTAGCTGTTTGTATGATGGTATACATCGCCGCCTACCTGCTTACTTATTTATTTGTTCATAACTGGCTGGATGTCAGCAAATATATAGAGGGCAATCTCATAGCTGCTATTCCCATCCTGGTGACCAGCCTGTACTTTATTAGTATTCGACGATCCATGAAGCATATTTCCTTTTTGTTTTCGCGCATCATTATTCCGCTTTTTGTAGCAGAGAAAATAATACTTCCCGTTTTTACCTACGCTATGTTTAACCGCTATGCTAATCATTCGTTTACCGATATTGCCGGTTTTGACGAAGGAATGTATATTTCCATGCTGCTGAAAGGTATGGTAGGAGGCATCCAGTTTTATAGTGTCTATTACTTGGTAAGCAGTCCGTTTATACTGCTATTGATATTTTTGGGTTTGGACAAGGTGAAAAACACGATTGAAGTGTCGACACGCGTACAAATCCGTATTTGGGGAAATCTATTTATTACGGCCGCTATTATGGTATACGGGATAACCGATAATGTTTTCGGAGGAATCACTATGTCAAAGGCTGCTATCATCTTGACGATCTATATATTGTTCAATAGTGTCCTATTTTTCACCATCAGAAAGTCTGTGAAAATAGCGGAGTGAGAATAAAGAAGCAGTGTACACCAATGATCAGATTGACCGAAACTCCGATTCTCTTTATGAGATTCGGAGTTCTTGTTGATAGATGCCCATATCACTTACATCAGTAAGCTGCCATTCTTGCTTTTTCTCGGGCAAATAGGTATAGAGAAATTCTGATTCTTATAACCATTTATAGCGGTATGTGATGCGATCCAATAGTCAATTAATTGAATATATCCACCCATGAAATAATTATGGAAAATTTACAAATAAATGTATTACAGTTAGCTAGCACGGCTATATAATGAATTGAATCTTCATATTATAAAGGAGGGATTATTAATGAATTGGCGTGTGATGTATGCTGCTTTGTGTCTGATTTGCCTGTTCGTCCTATCTGTACCGGCTGCACCGGTACATGCAGAGGAGCAGGAGTTCACCCGGATCGATGTACCAAGCAAGAGTCTGATTACTTCGCATACGGCGTATAAGAGCAACAAGCCGGAGCGGATAGCAGATGGCGATCTGAAGACCGCCTGGAATGCAGGGAGAAATAGCGGAGTCATCAGTGTCGTCTTCAATCAGAATGTACAGATGAATGGTATCGAGATTGCTACGACGGCTTCGCCTACCAGTACGGAAAAGTATCTGATCTACGGTCTGGAAGGCGATCGCTGGAAAGAGATTGGCCGCGCATCACGCACTATTGAGCATAAGGAAGATGGATCGGTAACAATGCTGGATCGTATTCCGGTAACCGAAGGCGATTATGGCGGGGTGCTCATTTCTATTGATTCCAGCGCTTCCTGGGTGTCGATCAATGAGCTGTATCTGACGACGAAAATGGTCCGTACGTTTGAGAATGCAACGATCTCCCAGTTAAGCGGAGCTGCGCTGCTCACATGGGAATACCTCGGTTATGGGGAGACTGTTATTTATTATGGTACCAAGCCAGGGGAGTATACGAATAAGGTTGTAGCTGATTACCGAGGAAATCTGGGTACGAGAGTGTACAATCTGACCAATGACAAGACTTATTACTTCCAAATAGCGATTAACCTCAATGGCACCATGTACTATTCCAAAGAATTAACTGTTGTACCCAAGTCCAAATTTATTCCGAAGACAATACCGGATGGGGCAGGAGCTTATATGTGGCCGTATTACCGTGATCTGAATCTGACACCGGGCGCCGCAATTGATGGCGATATCTATACATCCTGGTATTACACCAATCCCAACTATCCGCCCAATGATGACGGTTCTCTGGAAATCGCTTTTAACAGAGAAGATCCTGTCTTTATAGACTCGATCCAGCTGACCACCCAATTTTCTCCGGTTGCCCGTGATACATCCGATGTACGCGAAGATGAATACTTGATCAAAGGATGGCGTGGCTGGGAGCATGGTTGGGAAGTTGTCGGTTATTATAAAGGCACTATTCATGCTCCGGGTGGAGATGGCATTGTAGTGCTGGACCCGATCTCGATTAATCCGGGTTACTATCGCTACATCGAAATTGATGTCAATACGACCAGCACCTATGTCAGCATTAATGAAGTATCCATCAGTGGCGATCCGCAACAATCAGTAACAGCCAATGTGTATGGAAGCGAGACGGATCGTGTAACAGAAGATGTGTATGGAGGCTCCAAATAAAAGGAAACTTCATCCGATAAATAAACCCAAAGAGAGCCGGCAGTTGTAAATGCTGACTCTCTTTGGGTTGTGTGAAGCAACGCCTTGTTTGTTCCTTGTTGAAGAGGTTGTTTATTGGAAGGAGTAGTGTAGTGCCTTTTGGAGCACCGGATCCATTCCCTGCTGCATGTCGTTAATAGTATAGGATACCGGAATGTCCGGCTTCAAAACAGAATAGGGGGCGCGGTGGAACTCCTGAGTACAGTAATAGATGACCATCTTGCTCTCCGGAAGAGTGAATGGCAAAATATCACCTGGTGCATTGGGATCGCCCATCGCAGGTTCGCCAATGATAACCGCATGCAATTCTTTACGCAGCGTCACTGCGTGAAACATGGCAGAAGAAGCTGTCTGCCGATCTACCAGTACAATTATGCGCTGCCTGATTTTCGGTGAGCTTTTTAGAATATCGAACAGAGGAAGCAGTACATTCTCATCTCCACCTGAATTTCCTCTCAGATCGATAATAAACTTATGTATATTCAGATTATGAATGCTGTCCTGCACATCCATTATTAACCGAGCAGCTGGATAAGCGGGATCATCAGCGCAGGTGTTGTAATCTAGATAAAATGTATGTTCGTTGTCTAGGGAAGCCCAGCTGTAATTGAGCTTTGCTGCAGAAGATACGGAAGATGGCTTATGGTTTGCTACCTGTAGTGCATTGCTCATATCGGTTATGGGTATGGGAGCAACGGTTAGATGAATGATAGTACCTTGTTTATCCAAAAAGGCAAGAGGCACTTTCTGTTTGTTTGGAATGATCTGCAGTCCATGTAGAATGTCCGGCAACAGGATGTAGGAAGGAATCAATCCCCTCAAATCCTGTTCGTGATCATGAGGGATAATGGTACGAAGCTGACGGATGATCTGGGCAGTCGGTCGGCTATTAATTGCAGTGAGTTCCGCATATAGAACCTGCTTATATTCAGACAAAGTGGCAACTACGTATAATTTGTTATCCTGTAAATAAAGACGAAACGGCATTATGGTCGTCGGGGATGGGCTAAATGCGATGGAATTATGTAGCTGTCCTGCATGGGTCAGGGCTTGCAGAATTCCTATTTGTACCTGATCATCATCGGGATAATAAGAGAATAAATGCCGATCTACATCGTTTAATTGCTGTATAAACCGATTCGCTCGTTCGTGATCCTGGCTCAGTTGGATATCCTGATGAATATACTGCTGCTCCAGCGCAGATAGATCAGATTCCCACTGCTGCTGCCAGTATCGATAATGTACATATATACAGATCAACAGTAGAAAGAGAATAAGAAAGGTTCCTTTTACAACTACTTTTCTGAGAACAAGAAATGTCATGGTTAACCTCCATGATAAAATTGGTATACAAACATGTGCGATTAGCCAATGTGGAATAGGTCGCTTCCCTGCTTACGATATTACGCGTAAAATTATGTACTATCTGTATAAACATTTGGTGTAAATATCATGGATCAATTGCGACTGGCTGTGGATGTATGCTATAAATGATGTAGTTCCGACCAGGAACCAAGCGTACACGAATATATTCACATAAGGCTATGCCATATGATATGAATACAGGCACACCGTAGCGTAGAGTGATACATACGGGCGCACGATTATTTGAGAAAAAGGAGCTGTCATCTGCACATGTCTACCGAGATGAACACGCACGAAATTATTAACCTGATCAAAACAAGCAAAAAGAAAACACCAGTCAAAGTATACCTCAAAGGCCAGCTGGACGGTCTGACTTTCCCAGAGGGCGTGCAGACATTCATCACCGGCAACACCGGTGTTATTTTTGGCGACTGGGCGGATATCCAGGGCGTACTGACCGAGAACAGCGCACAGATCGAAGATCATGTGATCGAGAGCGATCGTCGTAATTCCGCGATTCCGCTGCTGGACATGAAGAACATCAATGCGCGTATCGAGCCGGGCGCATTTATCCGTGAAATGGTATCCATTGGCGACAATGCGGTTATCATGATGGGCGCAGTCATCAACATCGGTGTAGTTATCGGTGAAGGTACAATGATCGATATGGGCGCTGTTCTGGGTGGACGCGTTCAAGTCGGTAAAATGTGTCACATCGGTGCAGGTTCCGTCCTGGCGGGCGTTATCGAGCCACCTAGTGCGCAGCCGGTTGTCGTAGAAGACGATGTACTGATCGGTGCCAATGTAGTTGTTCTGGAAGGCGTACGTATCGGTGAAGGCGCTGTTGTAGCAGCTGGAGCTGTTGTAACCCAAGACGTACCTGCATTCTCCGTAGTCGCAGGCACACCTGCACGCGTGATCAAACAGGTCGACGACAAAACGAAATCCAAAACAGAGATTCTGCAGGATCTGCGTACCCTGTAATTGGATATATGACAGAGGAAGCGTCAGACAAGCATCACCAAATGGTCTGATGACCCTTGCACCAAAGGCCCGGCATCTGCCGGGCTTTTTTGTTGAATATTATAGGTATACGGGCATTATCTTCATAGTGTCTGACCATTATCAATCGTGAAAATCTGGCCGGTGACCGATTCCTGTGTCAACTGGAACAGGATCGCGTCTGCAATATCTTCAGGAGTGGAAATGCGCTGGAGCGGTAGATGGCCTGCCAGCTGATGCATTTTGTCTTCGTTGCCTGCCCACCACCGGGTAGCGACGGCACCGGGGGCAATACTGTTGACCCGGATCGTCGGAGCCAGAGCAATAGCCAGTGACCGGGTCATGGTATGAATTGCTGACTTGGTGGCTGCATAAGGGATCGAAGAGCCGATACCCGTCGTTCCAGCCACGCTGCCCATATTGATAATAACGCCGGAGCCCTGCTTTTTCATATAGGGAACAACGGCCTGGATACAGTGAAACATTCCTTTTACATTCACATTGAAAAGAGAATCCCATACGTCATCGGTTACTGCATCCAGATCGTTCATGGGGATCTGGGCGGTAATGCTCGCATTATTGATGAGCGCATCCACTGTCCCGAATGTGGATGCTGTATAGTGTACCAGCGCATCGACTTCCTCAGCTATAGCGACATTGGCTTTGCAGGCTGCTGCGGTTCCGCCGAAGCGGCTGATTTCCTCTACAACTTGCATAGCTTCCTGTTCTGATCGGCTGTAGTTAATGACGACTTTGGCCTGCTGGGCGGCCAGCTTCAGAGCGACGGCTTTTCCAATCCCGGTACCGCCGCCTGTGATAATGACGACTTTATGTTGTAGCTGCATTTTGTTCATCCTCCTTCGGGTATATGCCACCTCTTTATTATATTTTTGGCCAGCTACGGCGTATAATACAGAATAATGAAGGTGGTATCATTTGAAATGATATCTGTGAAGGAGAGATTGTCTGTGGAAAGTCACGATTTGCGGATCTTCAAACAGGTGGCTGACTTGCAATCGGTCTCCAAAGCTGCCGAAAAGCTGGGCTATGTGCAGCCCAATGTCAGCCAGCGCATTAAAAGCCTGGAAGATGAGCTGGGCGTTCGCTTGTTCCTGCGCAATAACAGAGGCGTTACCTTAACGGAACAGGGCGTTATTTTGTTGGATTATGCCAATCGGATTGTAGAGCTGATGGACGAGGTCACCTTGGTGCTGCAACAAGAGGAAAGCAGGGAATGTCTGACCATTGGTGCTCCCCAGACCGTATCTGCCGTCAAGATTCCGCAGCTGTTCGCGTCATTCCTCCAAGACGTCCGTCATATGGATGTGAAGCTCAAAACGAACGATAAGCAGCATCTGCTATCCATGCTATCCTATGGGGAGCTGGACGGGGCTTTTGTACAGGGCGAATATAGTGCGTCACAGTTTGATACGGTGCATAGTTATTGGGAAGAGGTAGTACTGATCTCGCCTCATCCCGGCAAAGATGATTCCAGCCATGATCCCGTCCTGATCGTCAATGGGGACAAAAACTGTATCTACCGCAATAAAACACTGGAATATGCCAGAGTCCATCATCCGGAGCATCCGGTTATAATGGAATTTGATTCGCTGGAATCTATTCTGCAGGCCGTTCATGACGGAATGGGAATGAGCATCGTACCGACATCTGCGGTTCACGGTCGAGAGGCTTTATCTACTGTGCAACATAAGCGGTTGTCCGAACGGATCAGGATCGATTTTATTATCAGGCATACGAAGAAACAGCCGCCAGGTCTGCGAAAGTTTATTCGATTTTTGCAAAATCAGCCATCCGAATCTGTCTAAAATCAGTCATTCATTCGTAACGATATACTGGAAACAGATCGAGTATTCCGGTAGTCTTTTCAATATACAATGATTATGTCTTCCGACTTTTAACATATCCTTAACTATGGGCAAGGAGCGAAATCTATGACTACACCAACACTTATTAATATCCGCCGTGATCTGCACCGGATTCCCGAACCGGGATTCCAGGAGTTCAAAACCCAGCAATACCTGCTGGATTATATCGCCCAATTGCCGCAGGAGCATCTGGAAATACGTACCTGGAAAACAGGGATTCTGGTCTATGTGCACGGGACAGCACCGAAGCGCCGGTTTGGCTATCGTGCCGATATGGACGGACTGCCGATTGTGGAAGAGACCGGATATGATTTTCAAAGTGAGCACCCCGGCTATATGCATGCCTGCGGGCACGATCTGCATATGACGATCGGGTTGGGAATACTGACGCATTTCGCCCGGCAGCGGATGCAGGATGATCTGGTGATGATTTTCCAACCGGCTGAAGAAGGACCGGGTGGAGCAAAGCCGCTGCTGGAGAGCGACGAACTGGCGGACTGGATGCCGGAGCAGATCGTCGGACTGCATGTGGCGCCGGAGTATCCGGTAGGCACTATTGCGACAAGACAGGGTATTCTGTTCGCCAATACGTCGGAGCTGTTCATTGATCTGATCGGAATGGGAGGACATGCTGCCTATCCGCATCGTGCCAATGATATGGTAGTTGCCGGCTGTCAGCTGGTGGGTCAGCTGCAAAGTATTGTCGCTCGCAATGTGAATCCACTGGATTCTGCAGTTGTGACCATTGGTAAAGTCGAAGGCGGAACCAAGCAGAATATTATCGCTGAACGTGCACGTCTGGAAGGCACGATCCGCACGCTGTCAGCCGAGACGATGGTACTGGTGAAGTCGCGCATTCAGGCACTGGTGCGAGGGATCGAAGCCGGATTCGAGTGCCGGGCAGAGATTGATTGGGGCTCCAACTATATGCAGGTATATAATGAAGAAAAGCTGACTGCCGAGTTTATGCAGTGGCTGTCCGGCCGTTCGGATGTACAGCTGGTCGAGTGTACGGAAGCGATGACGGGAGAGGACTTTGGTTATTTGCTGGAGCGGATTCCGGGCTTCATGTTCTGGCTGGGTGTGGATACACCGTATGGCCTGCATCATGCCAAGCTGGAACCTAGTGAGGACGCGATAGAGGTGGCAGTTCGTACCGTGACGGATTATTTCGAGTGGAAATCAGGAACAACTGCAGAGCAGGACGGACTACATCACGTATAGATAGCAAGACAGAACGAGCGAAAGGAGGATGTACGTATGGCGAGAACCAAAGCTTTTGACAAAACGGCGGTGCTGCAGCGGGCGATGAAGACGTTTGGACGGACCGGTTATGAAGGGACGACTTTGCCGGATTTGCTGCAGGAACTGGGCATTGCGCGGCAGAGTCTGTATGATACGTACGGTACCAAGCGTGATCTGTTTATTATGGCGGTCAAACATTATATGGATGGCAAGACCGAGGATATGGCAGAGCTGCTGGAACAGCCCGGTAGTGCGATCGGGCAGCTGGAGTATATTTTCGATGTGATGATCCAGGCGCTGGTCGATCCGGAACTGGCACAGCAGTGCTTTATCATTAGCAGCGCGGTTGAGCAGGCACCGCAAGACGCAGAGCTGCGGGATTATTTGCAGAGCAATACCGAGCAAATCGAGCAGGGATTGTACCGGCTGCTGCAGCGGGCGGCAGATGAAGGAGAGCTGTCTGCAGCGTTTGATTTGCAGGAGTTGGCACACTTTCTGGCACATGAGCGGATGGGTCTTATTTTCTCGGCCAAGGCAGGTGCGAATGAACAGCAGCTGCGCAGCATCACGAAGATTGCATTGTCGGTGTTACGAAGTCATCGTGCCTGAGCACTGCAACGATAAGCTCGGGTGAACAAAGCAACTCATGGATAGCTGAATATCGAATGAGGAGTGATGAACATGAGCAAAAAAGGTAAAAGAATAGCATGGATCGCAGCGATTTTCGTGATTGTTGTCATCGTCTGCTGGATGTTTCTGGTATGGTATGTACGGCATATCAGTGGGGCGGCGTAATGCTGTGAATTGGATCAGATGTACCGTTGGAGTTTTTGAATAAAGGTTATCAAAGAAGGATCGCCGGTATGATCTGGCGATCCTATATAAAAGAGGCACACCCAAGTATGACAACTTGGGTGTGCCTTTATCTGTTGTTATATGAATTATATATTTAGGTATAATCAGATGTTCACTGTTCGCTACAAGAAAATATTCGTGCCCTATTATCGGATTCAGCTGGTAACGGGTGCGTACCATTGCAGATTGTCGCGGATAAAGGCTTCCAGTGAACGTGGAGCCTGGCCGGTAATACGCAGCACCGTATCTGTCACCTGATCTTCGATGCCTTCGGTACGAATACGTGTATCCAGTCCGGCAAAAAAGCGTGCATAATCTGGCTGCATCCCGGCAGTCAGCAGCAGGTCGTACAATTGTTCTTCGCCCACATGATGATGCTGCACATCCAGTCCAGACAGATGACTAATGATAGCGGCAGCTTCTCCATAGCTGAGAGACTCCGGTCCGGTGATGATATGATCGGTATTATGCGGCTGCTCATCGGTCAGTGCATGGACAGCCACACGGGCAATATCCTCGGCATCGACAAATCCCAGCTTGCCATCACCGGTCGCTGTGGTAATACCTGCGCCGGCACGGATCGCATAGCCATGTGCAGCTTCGGTAAAGTTCTGCATAAAGTAGGATGGGCGCAGAATTGCCCATTCCGGCGCATGCTGCATAATATACTGCTGCACTGTTCCGAAGACAGGTCCATCCGCTTCAATCGAAGCACTGGACAGCATGACCAAGCGCTGTGTTCCGGCAGCCAGTGCCTGTTCGATAAAAGGAATCATGACCTTCTCGGGATGCATGTCCATGATAGGAGCGACCAGATAGATCGTGTTCATTCCTTCGACGGCAGCAGCGAATGTCTCTGGACGGTACCAGTCGAATTCCACTTCAGGGATCGCCTGCTGACCAGAACGTGGGGAGCGCATCGCTTTGCGTACAGTGTAGCCTTGGGCAGTCAGTAGTTCGGCGATACGGGTCGATGTTTTGCCGCTGCCGGCAGTGAGAAGAAGTTGTGGATTGTTCATAATTAGACCTCCTGTGTAGGTGCATCCGGAGTGACAGCCCGTGCTACAGCGAGTGGGTTCCAGTAATCCAGATAACGCGAGATTTTACCATTTTTCACTTCGATCAGGGAGATATAGTCCTGTGCATAGACCTTGCCTGTCTCCAGCAAGATGCTTGTCCCCTGGAACTGGGCGATAAAGATATCCGGGTTCAGCGTTTGGTGAATTACCGGTGTACTGAAATGATTCATGCGGATCATTCCATCAAACTGTTCCATATGCTGGGCGAGAGCCTGTTTACCCTCCAGCAACTTGTTGTAACCTTCATCTGCATAAGGGAACTCAAAGCGGATTTGCTCGTCGAACAAGTCCAGCCAGCTCTGCATATCCTTATCCAGCAGCAGGGAACCAAACTGGTTGATTAGATGTAGCGCCTGTTCTGCACGTTCGTTCAATACATCAATAGTAGAAGAGGAAGAAACGGATGGGTTGGTCATAATAAATGCCTCGCTTTCAAATGAGTAGTAGGATTATATTTGTCCTGACAGAAGCAATGAAGCGGCTTTGTCAAAGGCTTGTAAGACCACTATACCTATTCCGGACTAAATAGTCAATAATATTCGGACTAAATAGTCAAAAATAATTTGAGGTGATTATTGTCTGGGTAAAGTAGGGCTTGCAAAGAGGATGAGCATAGCGAATAAACGCGCAAAGCTGACTTGGCAGCTTCATATTCATAAATGTGTATGTATTTTCATGTAACAACCCGCTTTTTAACGGTAATCAGGTGCAGAAATGAATAGTCAAAGTATCGTAAAAAAGCTTTGACTTGCTTGTCTCCAGTGGCTTACAATACTCATTTGTCGGGTAAGAATGGTTAGATACCCGGATCGAGCGGCAGAATCGTCTTTCCGGATGGATTCGGCATGAGCAAATTCCTATACCGGTTCAATAGATACGGATGATTAAAGGAGCATGGAAGCATGAGCATAAAAAAACGCATTTATGATATGGTACTGATCACGATAGGCGCTTTTCTGTTTGCACTGGCGGTCAATCTGTTCATCATCCCGAACAATCTGGGTGAAGGCGGCGTGACCGGGGTTACGATTATCATCTATTATTTGCTCCAATGGTCTCCCGGATTGGTCAATCTGGTGATCAATTCATTTCTGATTCTGATCGGTTACAAATTTCTGGATAAAACGAGTATTATCTATACGATTATCGCGGTAGCGCTGAACTCGCTGTTCCTGCATCTGACCGAAGGCTGGCATATTGAATCCAATGAGATTGTAGTCAATGCGGTCTTTGCCGGTGTGCTGGTCGGGGTGGGAATCGGACTGATTATCCGTGCAGGCGGCACAACGGCAGGTACAGCGATTCTGGCACGAATTACACATAAATACCTAGACTGGAATATCAGCTACGGCTTGCTCTTTTTTGACCTGATCGTGGCATTCTCGTCCCTGTTCATTATCGGAGCAGAGCGGCTGATGCTGACAATCATCGCGCTGTATATCGGTACCAAAGTCATGGACTTTATTATCGAGGGTCTGAATCCGAAAAAGGCAGTCATGATCATCTCCTCCCATCAGGAAGCAATCGCGGAGAAGGTCATTACCGTCATGGATCGCGGGGTGACTGTATTATCCGGTCATGGATACTACACCAAGAATCCGAAGGAAGTACTGTATATTGTAATTAGCAAACAGGAAGTATCCGTCCTGAAAAAGATCGTACGCACCGAAGATCCGAATGCATTTATTACGATTCATGATGTGCGCGATGTATTTGGTGAAGGGTTCCTGGAACTATCCAAGTAAGATCTATGCTCCTTTTAAATAAATAGAAACACAGCCAAAAGCCACGCTGTCTCCTCCGGGAATACCCGTACAGGAGAAGGCGTGGCTTTTGGCATGGAAGACAATGTGCTGTCCGTGTGCCTGCGCATTCAGATACGCAGTGCACTACAGAGGCAGATCATGAAGCTTCCGATCGATTCAGCCGTTCAAGGCTCAGGACTTGCTTTTGGCGAGTTCCAGCGCCATATCGGCTTTTTGCAGATCGTGTTCTACCTGCTCGTCGATATTGTATGCATGGTACATTTCATTTTCGATCATATAGTTAGCGATTTTCTCATGCAGATCGATCGCTTTTTGCATTTGGGCTTTGAGTGTACGGCGTACACCTGGTGTAGCTGTCTCGGTCAGCGCTACCGCATAGTTACGGACACCTGCTTTGGCAGACATCAGCAGATCGGTGGCAATTGCCAGATCATCGAGTGGTGCTGTTGCATTAACGAGCATTTCTTTGGTCATACTGTTGGAAGCCATAATGAATTCCTCCTTATTTTTGTTTTTCCAGGATGGATCTGAGGTCTTCAATTGCTTTGATGGAGTCTTGAACATCTTCGTCCATAATCTGTCTCAGCTTATCGTCTTTGACAAGTTCGCGCATAGCTACCGCTTTGGTAACACAAGATGTTTTGAAAGTAAGCAGCTCGTGCACTTCCAGCATTTCATGAGTCGCTAATTGTTTGGCCATGATGACATCTCCTTTGCAACCATTATTTAACAGGCTTTCTATCTGTATATAACCCTGTTTGATTTGTTTGTATCAGCGAAAATGGGGTAGTGCTCCAACCTGTAGGGCAGCATAAAAAGAGAACAAGCAGTCGCTAATGGTACATTATCCGGCAGATACTGCCTATGACATCGCATTGTGCATAAAGGCATAGCCAAAAGCCCTCTGGACAGCGAAGAGGATGCTGTACAAAGGGCTTGAATAAATAGTTGGAACCAAGGTGCTTATTTGATTCTGAAATGCTCGATTTCCTTTTGCAGATCATCGGCGCGTGCAGCGAGGGACTGGGCAGAAGAACTGATTTCTTCCATGGAAGCCAGCTGCTCCTCGGCAGATGAAGCGATATCGTGCATGCTCTCGGTATTGCGGGTGGAGATACCGGTCACTTCCTCGACAGAACGGGCAACCTGTCCGGCATTCGAATTGACTTCCTCGACCAGTGTATTCATTTCCTGCAGGTTCGAAGAAATACGGTGCGAATTGGATTTGAGCTGCTGGAACTGCTCGGCAGAATGCTCTACCGAAGTCAGACCATCGGTTACGGAATGATGGATCTGCTTGAAGGTGGACAGGGATTCATGAATCTCGCGAATAATATCCTGCAGCAATCCTTCGATATGCTGGGCAGACAGATGGGACTGTTCGGCCAGCTTTTTCACTTCACCGGCGACGACGCTGAATCCTTTACCGGCTTCACCGGCACGTGCCGCTTCGATCGCTGCGTTGAGCGAGAGCAGATTGGTTTGTTCGGCAATCGTATTGATCGTTTTGAGGATCGTGGAGATCTCGGTAGACTTCTGTGACAGTCCGGTTACCACTTCATTAGCCTGGTTCACGGAACGATCAATATGCTGCATCTGACCGACTGTCCGGCGGATCAGCTGATCGCCTTCGTCTGCCATCGTATTGGAGGTATGCGACAATCCGAGTAGAGACTGGGAGTGGTGCTGTACTTCCTGCAGCAAGCGTGCCACATCGTTCAACTGGGAAGCGCTGCTGCTCATATTCTGGTTCTGCTTTTCGGTGCCTGAAGAGAACAGTTCGATAGCGGATGTAATCTGTTCGGTCGCCTGACTGGTCTGCTCGGAGCTGGCATTCAGCTGCTCGGACGAGGAGACCACGTCGCTCACAGTATCCTGAATCGAGCCGACGAGAGAACCCAAAGATTCATTCATATGGTTAAAGGCTTCAGACAGACGGCCCAGTTCATCCTTGCTCTTGTCTTCGACAGACTGGGTCAGATCTCCCTGGCTGATCGCATTGGCAACATGAACGAGTTTGTTCATTCGTTTGCTGATCGAACGTGTCACGAGCCAGACAATAATGCTGCCGATAATCAGAGCCAGTACCATCACGAGCAGTGTCTGGTAGAGCAGCGGTTTTACCTTTTCGTCAATCTCGCTGTGAGAGAAATTGCCGACGAGCTTCCAGCCGGTAAGCGGGCTGGTTGTATAGCTGAGCTGTTTATCGACATCGTTGAATACATAGCTGAAATTGCCCTGTGGTTTATTTTCGGCAATAATACGCTTGGCAATATCATCGGTTTCGCCCGCTTTGATCGTTGGGTGAGAAATATAAGTGCCATCTGGTGCAACAATCACGGCATAGCCTTCATCGCCGATCTTGATCGTGGAGGTGATTTTGAGAAGTGAGGCAATACTGATATCGAGTCCGACTACACCGCTTTTGTCATCAGTTTGTCTAGCGACAGTTACGGTCATTTCCTGTGTGGATGAAGAGATATATGGATTGGTGATAATGGTCTTGCCCGGGCTGGCTTCTGCCTGTTGATACCATGGACGTTGTCTTGGATCGTAGTCAGCCGCAGTCGGAGCGTCCGAAGAAGTGAAAAATGCTCCTGTTGTAGTGCCTACATAGATGCCTTCTACTTTGCTGGTCGCATCATCATATGTGTTCAGACGTTCGAGCAGTGCAGGACTGCCGGCAGTCGTATAGTCACGCTGTGTAATTTGTTTGGCAAAATAGTCAACGGTATCTTCGTTCTGCTGCATATCGTTATCTACAATCGCACTCAGTGTGCCTGCATTGAGTGCAGTGCTGTCAATGAGTTCTTCGCTGAGCGAGCGCTGGGCGGTAAAATAAGAAACCAAGCTGGAGGTTACCAGTGCTACTACGAGTACAGCACAGAAATAAAACATCAGTTTGCGGCCTAACGATTGATTAAGAAATAAAGCCTTGATTGCGTTCATCGAATCCCCCCGTTTATCATATGAATGAATATGTTATCGACAGAAAACGACTTTGAATAAAGATAGAACCGAAAGTAACTTTGTATAAAACATAAAAACAAGAAAAAAATGCAGGATTCACAAAAAAACAGCATGTCTGCAGCCCGGCAATTGGCATCACAATGCCGATCGGATCTGCAAACATGCTGTTTGTTATACTCTTGTTCAAAGTATGATATGAATATTAGCCAAGCCGCCCGACAAACTGTTCCAGACGATCGAGCGCCTGTTCAAGCACCGGACGCGCATAGGCATAGGATAGCCGGATATATCCCTCGCCATATCGGGAAAAAGCATCCCCAGGCACGACAGCGACGCCAGCTTCATCAAGCAGACGGAGCGCGAATTCCATGGAAGGCAGTCCGAGATGGGCAATCGAAGGGAACAGGTAAAAAGCGCCTTCCGGCTTATCAAGTGTCAGTCCCATATTCATCAACCGGTCGTATACATAATCCCGGCGTTCCCGATAAGCATCCCGCATCGGCAGTGCATCGTCGATACCGTGCGTCAGCGCCTCCAGTGCCGCATACTGGCTGATGGAGCTGGCGCAGGATACATTGTATTGATGGACCTTGAGCATATGCGCTGTGAGCCAGGCAGGTGCCAGTGTATAACCGATCCGCCAGCCGGTCATGGAGTGGGACTTGGAGACGCCGTTGATAATAATAGTCTTGTCACGCATCCCCGGCAGCAGGGCTATCGATTCATGGGGCACATCGTAGATGAGTTCGCTGTAGATTTCGTCGGAAATAACGAAAATATCGCGCTCATGCAGCAGGGAGGCGATATCTTCCAGCTCGCTGCGGCTCATGACGCGGCCTGTCGGATTGGACGGATAGCCGAGAACGACAGCTTTGGTACGCGGCGACAAATGCGGTTCCAGCAGCTCGGCGGTCAATTTGAAGCCGCTACTGCGAGTGTCTACATAGACCGGAATGGCGCCGGCCAGACGAATCAACGGTTCATAGCCAGGGTAGATAGGACCCGGCAGGATGACTTCATCTCCCGGTGTAATAATCGTGCGCAGTGTAATATCCAGTGCTTCGCTGGCACCGACCGTAATAATAACTTCACTCGCTCCATCATACTGCTGGCCATACTTGCTACGTACAAAATCGGCTGCCGCCTGGCGCAGTGCAGGTATGCCTGCATTGGGTGTATAGACGGTACGACCTTCCTGCATCGCACGCTCGGCAGCTTCGATAATATGCGGCGGTGTCGGGAAATCGGGCTGTCCGAGTGTCAGTGCCAGCGCATCGGGATACTGGGCAGCGGCATTGGCAATTTTGCGGATGCCGCTGATCTGGATTTCTTTGACGGAGGAGTTGATCAGATGTTCCATGGAAGTCTTCCTTTCTGAATAGGGAAATATGTAAATGATGCGGCGTCTGATGCATCCGGCGCCCGCTTGCTGTACAGAAATCATGTTACACAGTATATCAAAGTCTACTGAGAGAGGACAGACAGACTTGCCTATGGTATGTGAACGGCATTGCAAAAAATCACCGTATCGTTCGGCATAGGCACCGGATGCTGCGAAATCGGAATAAGCACAAAAAAGACCTCCTGGATATGGAGGTCTTTGGTTGATTTAATAAAAAAATGTTCGAGAAAAGAACGGCTGATCGGCAAGCTGAATGCTGCGTTTATGGATTAATTCACCGTATAGCTGTAATGAGGTGAATCGTACTGCGGACCGGATTTCTCGTACGTGAACCAGTACTCGACTTTGTTGCCTTTGGCGAGACCGGTAATATTTTTGCGCCATGTGCCGGAGCTGTCGGTCATCCGGAAGTTCTGCTGGTCACCGCTGTTGATTTTGTAGTGCAGATCCACGTATTTGGCAGGGGTAACCGGCTTGAACGTAATGCTGATTTCCGTGCTGGAGACGGTGGCTGCTTTGGCGGTGTAGTCAGCTGTTGTATTTTCGCTGCCGGTACCTGTTGTTGGCGGCGGAGTCACCGGAGGCTCTGTCGTTGGCGGAGGTGTGGTACCGCCAGTCAGATATTGTCCGGTGAACGGATTGAACCGGTGCAGCGACATAATCAGCCAGCCGGTGCTAGACACACAGTTCTGCTGGGCCATCACCCAGTAGCTGTTGCTGGTGCCTTTGAGCGAGTAGGGGATACCGCCGAGTGAAGCACCTGAAGTTCCCTGCTTTTTGATAATTTCATTGTTGATAGCATCGGCTTTGGCGGTGTTGCCCTGCAGATAGTAGGCGAGGGACATAAAGGCAGTCCCTTCAAACCACACGTCCGCACCGGTGCTGCCGATCTGGTTGCCATTATCGTCATGGGCAGGCATTACCTGGTCGGTCCAGTCAAAGTCGTAGCCGGTTAATGTGTTACCCGCGTCATTGTAGGTCAGCGTCTGCTTGTAGCGCGGATTATCCATCGTACCCGGTGATCCGTTGGCATTCTCTACATAAGCCAGACTGGCGCCGTAGTTATGGGTGCCGCTGGTGCCAAGTGCCAGTACGCCCCATGGATTCACATCAAGCGGAATCTTCGGATCGATCAGGCCGGTGTCATTTTTCCAGCCGCCGGTGAAGCGCTTGTGGGCTTCGTCCCAGACTTTGTTGTCGAGGAAGCCTTTGACTTTGGCTGCCGCTGCATTGTAGGAAGCCGCTCTGGAAGAATCGACCGAAGCGTAATACTGGAGCACCCGGTAAATGTCGATATTGTGCTCGGTAGAGCTCCATGGCTCATTGGAGTTGGTCCAGCCGCTCCAGCCGCCGGCGACTCCGCCATTGGCCTGCTGATATTGCAGCGACCAGTCGAGGGCTTTGAGTGCCATTGGACGATAGCGGGTGTCATTGTATTGTTTCTCATAAGCCATGGCAGCCATCGCCATCCAGACGACCGGACCGACATGCTTGCGGATTTCCTCACCTGCACCGTTGTTATACCAGTAGGAGTTC
Organism: Paenibacillus dauci; assembly: GCF_000971985.1. Classification (GTDB taxonomy): domain Bacteria; phylum Bacillota; class Bacilli; order Paenibacillales; family Paenibacillaceae; genus Saccharibacillus; species Saccharibacillus dauci. The sequence continues at coordinate 344,268 of NZ_LAQQ01000002.1, forward strand.
AGCCAGAAGCCCTGCGGGTCCTGGATATCGCGCATTTTGTTCAGTACTTTCTCGGCGCGTCCACGTTCTCCTTTGACTACAAAGGCGATCGCAGCAACAGCCTGATCGTACGTATAGACAATCTGCTTGGGATTATTCGGTCCCCAGAAGTCTTCAAAGCTGTCTACCAGTCCGTCAAAGGCCAGCCCAGCTGTAGCATCCTGCTGGGTCTCCAGCCAGATCAGTGCCTTGTTGGAAGCATCGCTGGCCGCATCGGCGCGGACAGGTCCCGCGGCACTCAGCGTTCCTCCCACCAGCAGTACCGCAGACAGTAACATGTTCGTCCATTTCTTATTCATACATTGCCTCCCTCAGAATGGTATGTATCAGGTAAGTCAAATCTATAGTGGCTTATGATAGCGCTTTCGTGAAGGGGCTATGCTACGTACTGTATGTGCGTTTCTACGATAGGCTGCCGGAAGTGGGCAGACCTGTACAGGCAAAATTGCCCGATTATATGCTCTCCCTGTGCAAACTTTTTATATATTCTTTATAAAATATACTATTTCTATTGGACTTGAGTCGTTATAATAGCAATGGTGCCTTTTGCGTAAGATTGAAGTGGTTAAATAATAAAATGATGCTTTTTCATCACATAAAATGTTATTTAGTCATATAAATGGAAGCGGCGGCTGTAACAGGTATCCCAGATGGATCCATACAGTCGAAGGTAAACGAAACGGAGCACCGCCAGTCGATACAGGCGGATGCAAACAAGGAGGCTGTTATGAACGAAAATACCATTATCCGGTTTGATGGAGTGACCAAGCGTTATGAGGACGGGACGCTGGTACTGGAACATATAGATTTCGAGATCGAACGGGGTAAATTCTACACACTGCTCGGCCCGTCCGGCTGCGGCAAAACGACGATTCTGCGGATGATCGCCGGCTTTACGGAGCCAAGCGGCGGCTCGATTTATTTTAACGATAAAGTGATCAACAAAGTGCCTGCCAACAAGCGCCAGGTGAATACGGTATTCCAGGATTATGCGTTGTTCCCGCATCTGAATGTATTCGAGAACGTAGCTTTTGGACTGCGCGTCAAAAAGATGAAAAAAGACGCGATCCAGACCAAAGTGCTGGAGGCGCTCAAGTTCGTCAATCTGGAAGGGTACGGCCAGCGGGCGATCTCGGAAATGTCCGGCGGTCAGCGTCAGCGGGTCGCGATTGCGCGTGCACTGGTGAACGAGCCGGAAGTGCTGCTGCTGGATGAGCCGCTGTCTGCGCTTGATCTGAAGCTGCGTACCGAGATGCAGTACGAGCTGCGCGAGATTCAGCAGCGTCTGGGCATTACCTTTATCTTCGTTACGCATGACCAGGAGGAAGCACTGGCGATGTCGGACGAGATTTTTGTTATGAATAAAGGCAAGATCGAGCAGAGCGGTACGCCGAACGATATCTACGATGAGCCGATTAACCGCTTTGTGGCGGACTTTATCGGGGAATCGAATATCGTACCGGGCCGGATGATCGAGGACTATCTGGTGGAATTCAACGGCAAGCAGTTCCAGTGTGTCGATGCCGGACTGCGTCCGAATGAAGCAATCGAAGTGGTCATTCGTCCGGAAGATCTGGAGCTGACCACCGAAGACCGGGGCAAGCTCAAGGTACGCGTCGACAGCCAGCTGTTCCGCGGTGTTCACTACGAGATTAGCTGCTATGACGATTCCGGTCATGAATGGCTCGTACACTCCACTCGCAAAGCGGAGCCGGGCAGCCAGATCGGTCTTGATTTTGAGGCCGAAGCGATTCACGTTATGCGTTTTGGGGAAAGTGAAGAAGATTTCGACCGCCGTCTGGAAGGATACGGAGAAGGCGGTATCCATGCAGGCTAATACGCGCGCGATCTATATGCTGCCATATTACGTATGGATCGTCTTGTTTGTCGTGGCACCGGTGGTGCTGGTTGCGTATTATTCCTTTTTCGATGTAGATGGGAATCTGACACTGCAGAATTACCGTACGTTCTTCACGCCGGTATATATGCAGATGACGCTCAGCTCGTTCTGGTATGCCTTTCTGGTGACCCTGTTCTCGCTGCTGATTGCTTATCCGGCGGCTTACCTGCTGACCCGGACCAAGCACCGGCAGCTGTGGATTCTGCTGATTATTCTGCCGACATGGATCAATCTGCTGCTCAAAACGTATGCGTTTATCGGGATTTTCGGTACGTACGGTCCGGTGAATGCGCTGCTGGGCGCGATAGGTATCGGAGAGCAGCAGCTGCTGTTCAACGCATTCAGTTTTGTGTTTGTATCAGTGTATATTTTCGTGCCGTTCATGATTTTGCCGATCTATAATGCACTGGAAGAACTCAATCCAACGCTGATCTCGGCAGCACGCGATCTCGGTGCATCCGGCTGGACGACGTTCCGTCGCGTGATTTTCCCGCTGACGCTGTCCGGAGTCAAATCCGGCTGCATGGCGGTATTTATCCCTTCCCTGTCACTGTTTATGATTACCCGCCTGATCGCCGGCAACAAGGTAATCACGCTCGGTACGGCGATTGAGCAGCATTTCCTGGTCACTCAGGACTGGGGCATGGGTTCAACAGTTGCTGTCGTGCTGATTATTGCGATGGCTGTACTGATGCTGCTGACCGGCGGCTTCGGACAGGAGGTGCGTCATGGGAAATAAAAATAAATGGGGTAATCTGTATCTGGTACTCGTCTTCGCCGTCCTGTACGCGCCTATTCTGTACCTGATGTATTACTCGTTCAACAGTGCAGGTAATATGCATGAATTCGAAGGCTTCACCTGGCAGTGGTATGGCGAGGTGTTCCAGGATACGCGCCTGATGATTATTCTGATCAATACGCTGGTCATCGCCCTGCTGTCTTCGGCGATTGCGACGATTATCGGTATTATCGGTGCGCTGGCGATAGACCGGATTCAGCGTCGCCGACTTAAGGATGCCGTGCTGTCGCTCAACAACGTGCTGATCGTCAGCCCGGACGTTATTATCGGTGCATCGTTCCTGATCCTGTTCACGATTGTAGGCATCAAGCTGGGATTTGCCTCGGTGCTGATCTCGCATATCGCGTTCAGTATTCCGATTACCGTGCTGATGATTCTGCCGCGTCTGCAGGAAATGAGCCCGACGCTGGTTGATGCGGCACGCGATCTGGGCGCCAGCCAACGGGATGTACTGGCACGTGTTATCCTGCCTTTTATCAAGCAGGGAATCTTTGCCGGGTTCTTTATGGCATTCACGTACTCGCTGGATGACTTTGCCGTGACGTTCTTCGTGACCGGTAACGGATATTCCACGCTGTCGGTCGAGATTTATTCCCGGGCAAGACAGGGTGTGGCACTGTCGATCAATGCATTGTCTACCCTGATCTTCCTGTTTACGACCGCACTGGTGGTCGGTTATTACATGATCAACCGCCGGGCACAGACCCGTACGCGCCGGAGTGAACCGGCTGCCGAAATGGGGGTGCCAAGATAAATGAAAACAATCAGCCGTATGTTTATCGTCATCATCGTCGCTGCGCTGCTACTCATGTATCTGGCAGCCCGGCTGAATGTCAGCCAGGGGTACTCGGGCAGCAATACGCTGACGATCTACAACTGGGGCGATTATATCGATCCCGACCTGCTGGACCAGTTCCAAAAAGAAACCGGGATTACGGTGATCTACCAGACATTCGATTCCAACGAAGCGATGCTGACCAAGATCGAGCAGGGCGGTACTACTTTCGACGTGGCGATTCCGTCTGACTATGCCATCTCCAAGATGCGCGAGGAGAACCTGCTGCTGCCGCTGGATCACAGCAAGCTGCCTAATCTCAAAAATATCGATCCATCGTTCCTGAACCTGTCGTTTGATCCGAATAACAAGTATTCGGCGCCTTACTTCTGGGGAACGGTTGGTATCGTATATAATCCCAAGCTGACCCATCTCAAATTCCACAGCTGGGACGATCTGTGGGACCCGTCGCTGCGCAACAATGTGCTGCTGACCGATGGTGCCCGCGAAGTAATCGGGATGTCGTTGAACAGCCTGCATTACTCACTGAACGATACCAAAGAAGCTCACTTGCAGGAGGCGCTGGCCAAGCTCAAGCTGCTGACGCCAAATGTCAAAGCTATCGTTGGTGACGAGATCAAACTGCTGCTCGCCAACAACGAAGCCGCCGCCGGACTCGTATTCTCCGGAGACGCATCGGAGATCATGGGCGAGAACGAGGATCTGGACTTTGTGGTACCGGAGGAAGGCACGAACCTGTGGTTCGATAACATGGTTATTCCGAAGACTGCAGCCAATATAGACGGTGCGCACAAGTTCATTAACTTCATGATGAACCCTGAGGTGGCAGCGCAGAATGCGGAGTATGTAGGGTATTCGACACCAAACGATGCAGCGCTGAAGCTGCTGCCGGAGGATATTTCCGGAGACGAACGCTTCTATCCGCCAGCGGATCTAACCCGTCGCCTGGAAGTGTACGACAATCTGGGGAAAAAGATGCTGGTGCATTACAACGAGCTGTTCCTGCAGTTCAAGATGAACAAGTAAGAAGCAGCACAGAGTCAATGATATAGAGATATCAAAAAGCTCCACCGGATCGGTACTGAACCTATTCAGTAACCGTTTGGTGGAGCTTTTTTTGCTGCACATCTTTATGTAGGTGTAGAGTATCAGGAAAGGGAGTCAGTTAGACGCCCGGGTAATGATGCCTGTAAAAGTGATAGAGGAATAGTCTGGTTTTTGCTGTATATCGGTTCGTTTCAATACACCGCTCCATTGTCCTGCAGTAGGATGATTCTCCGAATATTGGATTTCAGACGGAATATCTTCTGTTGGCTGAAAGTTTCTGACTACCGTAATATGTATTTGATTTGGTGTGGACATGGTGTACTTTGTATCATAATGAACACTGGCTACAACATGATTGGTATAAGCCGGAAGAGACGTTGAATGGTTGTCCATAGCAAAAGCTGATCCGCTGCAAACCGCAAGAAAGCCCGAAGCAATGAATGCGGGGAGCATCAACCGTTTCATTTGAATACCAACATTTTTCATATGTCGTTCTCCTTTTCGTAAGATGAGATTATTATATCATTCAGTCTAACCATTTTATTGAAAATAAGAAACAAAAATACATTCTTTATGCCTTGTTTACGACTTCCTCATCCAGTCCTCATGTAGGATGAGATAAAAAGATATACATTAAAAGCATAGCAAACAATTACATACTTACCAGAAAAGTAGCAAGCGTAAAACCTAAAAGCTGAAAGGAAGCGACAAGATATGAAGATCAATCATGTAACGATCCAGACCTATGCACTGGAAGAAACCTATTCATTTTATACTGACACTTTCGGACTATTGGGTCTGAACAAGCAGCAGGATCGTTTTAGCCTGCAGATTGGCAGCAGTATTCTTGAATTTGTGCAGACTATGAGTAACAGCCGACCTTTTTACCATTTTGCTTTTAATATTCCCGCCAATCGGTTCCGGCAGGCAAAAGAATGGCTTCAGAAGCGGGTAATCCTGCATATGGAAGAAGGGACGGACGAAGTCTTTTTTAAGAACTTTGATGCCTATTCGTATTACTTTACGGATCCTTCTGGCAATATAGTGGAGTTGATTTCCAGACAATCGGCATCTCCGGTAGTGGAAGAGCCATTTGGTATAGCACAGATTCTCAATATTAGTGAGATCAATGTGACGACTCCAAGGCTGATAGAGACGGGAGAGCGACTGATCGACTGGGGTATTCGTCCCCGTCTTGATGAAGAATTAGGTGAAGGGCTCAATTTTATGGGGGAGGGAGATTCTTTCCTGCTGCTGGGTCGCCCAGGAAGAATATGGTTTTCTTCGGACAAGCATGCGGAAGTACATCCCGTTACTATAATGGTCGATGGAAGTAAACGAATTGAGGTGACAGCAGAAGGAGAAGTGCTGCTGACGAGTGTCGAAACAATCGGATAAAACAGTACAGAGCGCAGATTAAATCTAATCTGCGCTTTTATTTTGGGAGAAGATACATCAGACAGTTGTAACCTTTTATAGTCGTATACGTCTGTATAAATGGTTAAAAATAACTTATATTCCACGGAAAGGATGTTTTTGTGAAAAAGATTATAGCAGTTATAACGTTTTTAACTTTGTTTTTCTCGGTATCCTCAAACACGAGTGCTGATGTATTCGATGATTCCAAAGTCAAAGTAATTCTTAATGGCTCTGAACTGGATTTTGATCCGAACGCCATTATTCAAAATGGCAATACAATGGTGCCCTTCCGCCAGCTCTTTGAAGCGTATGGAGCGAAAGTAACATGGAACCAAAAGACCAAAACAATCACTGCTGTAAAAGAGGGTACTACAATCCGATTAACACTGGATCGTTTTGATGCATATGTGAATAACAAGAAAATTAGACTGACTCAAACCCCTTATATGGCAAAAAGCACATCGCTGGTCAATCTTCGATTTATCAGTGAAGCAATGGACGCCAAGGTGAATTTCGACAAGATTAATTTAACTGTAAATATTACGACGTCAAAATAGTCTCAAAAGTTTAGTATGTAATCATTCTGCTGGACGTAACATACCTTTATCCAAATTTAAAGAATCACACACTACAATATCACAACAACCAAGCCGGATCATCATGCCATGATTGCCATGCGCATAATGATCAGTTTTTTTTGTCGAGTTCCTTATTTTTACAACACCTTGAAAATGCGAACCACAAACCTTGAATTTCTGTATTGCTGTAAGTAAGCGTTTACAGCATAATGTGGATGTAATGTTAATAATAATATTGATCATTCAACCAAGGGGGATAATACACAATATGAGAAAAACAGGCAAAGTACTATCGCTGCTGCTGACTGGTGCACTGGCACTGGGATTGACAGCATGCGGTAACAGCGATTCCGGTAAAAGTAGTGAAGGCGCGAGTGGCAGCAGCGGCGACAAAGTGACCATTACGTTCCAGAACATCTATCCGGACCCAACGACTCCTACCTATAAAATGATCCGCCAGATCGTCGATTCCTACCAGAAAGAACATCCAAACGTAGAAATCGCTCTGGATACCCTGAATACCGACCAGCAAAAACTGAAGCTGAAAACGCAGGCAGCTTCCCGTGAAATCCCGGATATCACCATTGTGAACCCTTCCGCACAGATGAAGCCGTATGTGGATGCAGGCTTGCTCGCACCACTGGATGACATTCTGGACAAAGACGGCCTCCGTGATACATACCAGGAAGGCCTGCTCGATTACTACAGCAAAGACAACAAAGTCTATGCACTGCCGGATGGCAATAATATCGAAGTGGGTTACTACAACAAAGCCCTGTTCGCCAAAGCAGGCATCGATGCTCCACCTGCTACTTTCGAAGAGCTGCTGGCAGACGTGAAGAAACTCAAAGACGCAGGTATTACTCCAATCGCAATCGGAGAAAAAGATTCCTGGACCGGTTCGTTCCTGTTCATGAACATCCTGCTTCGCACCAACGGTGGTCCTGGCTTCCTGCAGGACGTAGCCGATGGCAAGAAAACCTTTAACGACCCAGCCTTTATCGAAGCGGTCGATGCGTTCCAAAAGCTCGTACAGGCAGGTGCCTTCCCTGAAGGCGCAACCTCTATCGATGCCACAGCAGGCGGTAACATGTTCCGTACCGGTCAAGCAGCAATGTTCTTTATCGGTACATGGGAAACTGGCGCGAACGATTCTTCCACAGTCGGCAAAGACGTTGGTGTATTCAAATTCCCAACTGTTAATGGCAAAGGCAATCCGGATGAGTTCATGCTGGCACCAGGCAGTGCATTTGCCGTATCCGCCAACAGCGAACATCTGGCAGAAACCAAGGATTTCCTGAAATACTTTGCAACCAATTATCCAAAAGTATCCTTTGAACTGAAAAATGCAGTCGGTCTGGGTCAGAAAGTCGATGGCGACTTCGCTGCAGCCGGTTACTCTCCACTGGCGATCGATGTACTGGATCTGTTCAAAAACATCAAAGGCGGCGATCTTTCCTTTGATAATACGATGAATCCAGCCGTATCCCAGGTTCACCTGAGCAGTATCCAGAACCTGTTCGTACAGCCGGTTGATCCGAAGCAGGTAGCGGCAGAGCACCAGGCAGCTTTCGAGGCGAATCCTTAAGCGATTATTTCCTGACCTGCAGCAGCGCTCCGGCAAGGAATTCTGCCAGCGGCCTCCGATTGAGAATGGATATTTTGAAATACCGCTTTGCGGTAAATATCCATTCTCAAAGGTCAGCCTTTTGGCAGAATTTCCTTCCCTTCGCTGCGAGCATTAGCGCTGCATAACAACTCACAACCATACAGGCGCAAGTTCTACCAGGGGGGCGCCCACCAGCGCCCCTTTATTCATGCATGAATTTTTAAGCACTTAGCGAAGGCAAGATAATTCTGCCAAAGACCGACCTTTAAGAATAGAGATCGACCGCGAGGCGGTCATTCAGGATCTCTATTCTTAACCGGAGGTCGTGGCAGAATCTCTTGCCGTAGCGGGTGGTGCATATCCTGCTCAGTAATTTACAACTGTACACACATTGCAAAGCCCACTACAAATAGAAGCTCCACCACTGGAGAGGAGGGAGAAACCATGAATGTATTAAAAGTACCTGCCCCAACGATTGCCATTTTTGTACTGCCGTGTCTGCTCCTGTACATAGGAACGGTATTCGTACCGATTCTGGTTTCCTTTTATACGGCAACACTGGACTGGAACGGTATCGGAGATGCCAAGTTTATCGGACTGGCCAACTTCCATACGCTGTTGTTCGAAGATACCAACTTCTGGCCATCGGTCAAGCGGACATTGATGTATTCGGTGTTCTCCATGATCGAGATTCCATTCTGTCTGCTGTTTGCCATCCTGCTGAACCGTTATGTTCGCAAGGGTAGCCGGCTGGTTACGATTTACTTTGTCCCCGTGATCCTGTCCAATGTTATTCTCGGACAATTGTGGAAAACGATCTACAACCCGACCTCCATGGGCGGTATGTTGAACGGTATTCTCGTTCAGTTGGGACTGGAGAGCTGGACGCACAGCTGGCTCACAGAGCCGGCGACTGCGATGTATGCCCTGTACTTTGTATCGTTGTGGCAGTACTTTGGCTATCATCTGCTGATCCAGTTCACGGGTGTACAGAATATTCCCGACGAGATCTACGAAGCTGCCAAAATCGACGGTGCAGACGGATTCAAAGCCGATCGTTATATCACGTTCCCGATGATCGTGCCGATCTTCAAAATCTCGATTGTACTGGCATTTATCGGTTCTCTGCAGGCATTCGAGCTGGTCATGGTTATGACGGGCGGCGGTCCGGCACATGCAACCGATACGATTGCGACCCATATGTATAACATGTCCTTCCTGTCCCAGAAATACGGATACGGCAGCGCGATTGCAACGTTCCTCGTTGTCTTCTGTCTGGCGGTAACCGTAGTGATCAACTTTATATTTAACAAAATCGAACGCAAGGTAACCTAAGGAGGAGAGCGAGATGCTAAAAGTGAAAAAAGGATTTGTGTATCTTCTCTTCGCAATCCTGGTTGTTACCCAGCTGTATCCGCTGTTCTGGCTGCTCATGTATTCCCTGAAGACCAACGAAGAGATCTTAAGCGGCAGCTTTTTCGCACTTCCGAATATTCCGCAGTGGCATAACTATGCGGAAGCCTACACTTCCGGCAGCTATCTCAAATATCTGGGCAATAGCGTACTCGTTACCGGTGTGACCCTGCTGGCCGTTATTATTCTGAGCGCGATGACCGCCTATGCGATCTCACGGTTCAAATGGAAATACGGACCGTATGTGCTACTGCTGTTCTTGCTCGGCATGATGATTCCGATGCAGGCGACACTGCTGCCATTGATGATCATCTTCAAAAACCTGGACCTGCTGGACACCCGCTGGTCGATCATTATTCCGTATACAGCGTTTGCGCTGCCGATAGCCGTATTTATCCTGAGTGGATTTATGCGGTCGATTCCGACGGATATTGAAGAATCGGCGTTTATGGATGGAGCGAGTGTATACCGGATTTTCCGCAGCATTATCCTGCCGATCTCGTTGCCACCGGTGATGACGGTATGTATTCTGACCTTTATCAATATCTGGAATGAATATATCGTGGCGGCGACGTTTATCTCGTCCGAGAATCTCAAGACGCTGCCGTTCGGGGTGTATACGTTCGTCAGCCAGTATTCGGTCAATTACGGTAATATCGGAGCGTTCCTGATCATGGGCGCATTGCCGGTTATCCTGATTTACTTTATCCTGTCCGAACGGATTACCAAAGGTATGGTAGCCGGTGCGGTCAAAGGCTAAAACAGGATAGCATCTGCTCTTGTCCGTGATCCTGCAGGGGAATTGGTGGGCAATCTGGAACAGATTGTACTGCCGGATCATGGAGTCGTCCTGAGCTGGATAGCTAACGTGCATGAACCGTAATAGTTTGTTTTGTCAAAACATCCCTCAACTGGTATTATCCAAGATATAGGAGCCTGGCGACAGCTGGGCAGAAGGTGTTCAAAACCTTCTGCTGCTGTCGCCCTTTGGCTTTTTCCGAAGAACGTGCAGAGAGGAGGAGCCATCTTGCCGCGCAGGTTCCATTCCATTCATACCCGGCTGTTTATCCTGTTCTTATTCTGTATGACTGCGATTTTGCTGATTGTCAGTGCGCTGTTCTACAACCGTACCACGACACAATTTCACGAAAAGCTGGGCGAGATTGCCCAGAAAAATGTCTCTCAGACAGCGGGTCTGCTGGATCTGCTGCTCGCCAGCTATGACAGTCTGTCCAAGTCAATCAGTACGAACGGAGATATCGTCCGTCTGGTCGGTGAGAAGAAAAAGCTGCCGCCGCAGGTCGAATACATCAATCAGCACTCCATTACCACGATGATGGGCGCGATCTACTTTTCCCGTGATGATCTGGTCGGGATACATATTATCGGGGAGAACGGCAAAATCTATAACTACGGCAATTACACGACAGTCGTCGATCCCCGTTATGGCAGCTCGGATTGGTACCGAAAGATCAACGACTCGTCCGGCAAAATGGTCTGGCTCGGCGTGTTTCCCCATTCGCTGATCGATACGACCGAAGACGATGCCGTGTTTGCTTTTGGGAGACCGATCTTCGATCTGAACGAGCAGCACCAGATCGGTATCGTTCTGTTCGAAGCCAAAGCAGATACGGTGCTGGCAGCGATGAGCAATCTGAAGCTGGGACCCAATAGCGACGTGGATATTATCACCCGCGAAGGCAAGTCTGTACCCACCTCTCTGGAAGCGAATCCGGTACATACGCTGCTGCCTGAACATATGAAGACGCCGAGCGATCCCGGCGAAGTCATTGTGGATCAGCTGGGGGATCGTCTGATCGCTGCTTCCAAACTGGGTACGACCGATTGGACCGTTGTCAGCTCTACTCCTTCCCAGGATCTGGATGTGGAGCTGACCCAGACCAAGCGGTATCTGTTCATCGTCGTCACGATTCTGATCCTCGTCGCTGCACTGATTGCCCTGATCGTCTCGCGGACGATTTCGCTGCCACTGCAGCGGTTGGTCCGGCAGATGAAGCAGGTGGAGAACGGTAATTTTCATGGCATTGTCCGGGTGACTTCGTATCAGGAGATTAACGTGGTGGTGGCTTCCTTTAACCATATGGTCAAACGGGTAGAGGAGCTGATCGAGCGTGTCAAAATCTCGTCGGTCAGCGAAAAGAATGCCGAGCTGCATGCACTTCAGTCGCAGGTGAATCCGCACTTTCTGTACAATACGCTGGATATGATTTACTGGATGCTGGATGAGAAGGGAAATGACCGACTCGGCGAAGTCGTGCTGTCCCTGTCTCACATGTTCCGCTACAGCAGCCACTGGGAAGGTAATGCCGAGGTGACGCTGCGAGAAGAAGTGGAGCAGATCCGTCACTATCTCAATATTATCCAGATGCGGCTGGAAGACCGACTCACCGTGGAGATCGATATCGACGAGCAGTGGATGAATCTGCCGGTACCCAAAATGCTGCTGCAGCCGGTGATCGAGAATGCCGTCAAGCATGGTCTGGAAGCGCAAAAGTCCGGGCTGCTCACTGTTCGCGCCGTACCAGATGAGAAATATCTGAATATCCGTGTGCAGGATAACGGTGCAGGCATGCCGGCTGAGACATTGGCTCGCTTGCAGCGTTCACTGAATATGTATACCGCCGAACCGGCAGGCGAAGAGGGATTATCCGCTGCTCGCCAAGGAATAGGCATGCAGAACCTGCATCAGCGGCTGAAGTATATGTTTGGCGAAGAATACGGCATTGGCATCGAGAGTGTGCCGGATGAAGGAACAACGGTTACCCTGCGGCTGCCACTGCCTGTTCAGCCTGCGGGGCAGGATGCTGCAGGACAACAACAGCTGCCGCATAACGGATCGGCCGGGTCGGATTTTCGGACCGGAACAGAATAGACGCAATGAATGGGAAAGGGGAACCTGATATGCATATTCTGATCACAGACGATGAGAATTTTATTCGTGAAGGTATCAAGCGTACGATTATAAACGCATATCCTGATTATCATGTACATCTGGCTGCTTCTGCCGAGGAAGCCGTGCAGCTGATGAGTGAGCACCGAATGGATATTGTGCTAACCGATATTCTGATGCCCGGTATCAATGGGCTGGAGCTGATGCGCATCTCACGCCACAAGCAACCGCAGGCCAAATGGGTCGTGATCTCCGCGCACTCCGAATTCAGTTATGCTCAGCAGGCTGTGCATCTCGGTGCGCGAGATTATCTGCTCAAGCCGATCGGCAAAGCCAAACTGACAGAAATCATGGAATCGCTTACCCAGGAGATTCGGCAGGAGCAGATGCATTCCCGGGGCGAAGAGACCCTGCGGGAAGGACTGAAATATTTGCGGGAAGCGGCTTTTCAGCGTTTGGCTGCCGGCCTCAGTATCGGCAAGCTCAGTCTGGAACCGCTGGTAGAGGAATATCCGGAATATTATCTGCTGCTCGTAGAGCTGGAGAATGAGCAGCATGGTCCGCTGGAACATTTTATTATCGAAAATGTACTGACCGAACTGATCGACCGTTATGGCAAAGGGTTCGTCACCAGCTTTGACCGTAACAGCCTGCTCGGCCTGATCAGACCTGGCAGCGAGATCGAGATGCGGGTGCTGCAGGAGCAGATCCGCTCCCATCTGCATAAATGCCTAAAGACACAACCGTTCCGCAGTGTACATTCCGGCCCTTATCGGGATTTCGAACGTATCGCCGGAGAAGTGCGCCAGCTTCGTCAGCGTCCGGCAGCCGGTGTACAGGAGCAGAATGAGCCACAGGGCAGCGAGACTGCGATTCATATAGCACTTCAGTATATCAAGACTCATTTTAATGAAGAATTATCACTGGAAAAGGTAGCGGCCGTCGTCTTCCTGAATCCGGTCTATTTCAGCCAGCTGTTCAAGCAGAAGACCGGACAGGGATACAAGGAATATGTAATTTCCCTGCGTATGGAACAGGCCAAGCAGCTGCTGCTCAACCCCAATCTGCGGCTGGTCGATATTGCGGAACAGATTGGCTATGGCAGTGTACGGCACTTTACCCAGGTATTTCGCAAAAAATTCACGCTCACACCGACGGAATACCGGATGCAGCGTAATGTAGTGGATCACTAAAAAGGAAATAGAAGAAAGATGAAGAGGCAGGCAGCGATGCTATAGCTGCTGACCGGCTGATCATTGTTCGTACTGATTCTCATGGTATGTCCGTTGTATCCAATAATGAAGTCACAATATTGTAGAGGCGCATACGAATGATCGGTTAAATCCCTTTTTTGCAGGATGGAAAGATAGTGAATACGGCTAGTACAGAATGAATAAGGCGTACCTGTAAAAATTATACAAATAGTTATATAATGACGGTTAAGTTCATAGCTTAACCGTTATTTTTTTGAAATTTTAGCTGGAGGAGTGAAGGTATGAATAATTACATAAAAAAGGGACTGTGTATTGCTTTGACCGCTGGCTTGAGCTGGTCGCTTGGCAGCAGTCTGGCTGATGCGAAAATGACTTCGTTTAAAGATGTGCCAAGCCAGTATTGGGGCTATACGGCGATTCAGTGGGGAGTGCAGGAACAGATCATTCAGGGTTATCCGGATCAGACTTTTCATCCTGCCCAAAAGGTTAACCAACAAGAGTATTTGACGATGCTGCTGCGGGCTTACCATCCATCCGGCGACTGGTCGGCTCCATATCTCCAATATGCCAGCAATATGGGATGGAGAGGTGTGCCATCCTCATCAGGCAGCAAAGATACGCTGACAAGGGGACAGGCAGCCATTTATATGGCAAATGCCGTCGGAAAAAATTACAGCGAGACGGATTCGATCCGCTATCTGCTTGATCAGAATCTGGTGACAGGGAAAACGTCTGCTACTGTAGAAGGCTTCCATCGGAATGATCCGGTTACACGTGCTGAAGCTGTTACCATGATCCAGCGTCTTCATCAAAAAGCTGAGAAGCTTCAGAGTATTCCGGTGGCAGAGCAGCAGTATACTTCCGGTCAAGCAGGGGAAAGCACAGATGCAGGAACGAATCGTACAAGCCGGTATACCAATCCGGATCATCACTTTTCCGTGAGTTTGCCAGAGAGCTGGTCCGGTAAATATGAAGCAGTTCCCGTTAAACGTAATCAGACCTGGGCTGTAGACTTTGTGGATAAGCAGGCCAAAGAATGGGGCGGAGTAGTCTTCACGGTAGCGATCTGGCCAGCCAAACAATGGCAGAGCCAACAAGAGGAAGTGAAGGAGCAAGTTCCTGTTCAGAAGCTTGGAGAATACAAGGATCAGGTGTATCTACTTTTCACACCTACAGATGTGCAGTATGATCCTTCCGATTCCGAGCAGACCAAACAGTACAATCAGATGTCCAATCAGGTTGCCGGGATCAGTAAAACTTTTCAGATCGTGAAGTGACAACAAGGTAGCTGCTATATACAACAACAGGGTCATGGAAAAGATACTTCTTTTCCATGACCCTATTGTTTGATTTCCCGATTACTATATCGCTATTCATTAATCAGCAATGCCTACGCGTGAACGAAGATACTGCCGATCCTGCAACTGCTGATAGGCAAAATGCGCCGTATCTCCCGTCGAGATGCGTGAGCCATCCTCCGGCAAAATGTCCTTTTCTACGCGGTATTGCCCGGTATAGTCTCCATCCGGCAAATAGGTAGGACAGATTATCGTCCAGTCGAGTGAGGATTGCAGCAGCTGTTCATACACACTGCGATGCTCCTCGGCAGCACGGGTACTGCGCCGCTTGGACTCGGAGGACTGATAGCGGAACAGCTCCGGCTGGGTCCGGCTCTGCAAAATACCGGCAGTGCCTATGGTAATCAGCCGCTGGATGCCCTGCTGCTCCAGCAGCGGAATCAGTATCCGTGTGCTCGCAGAGAGAGTATCCGACCCATCAGTGCCGATCGCGCTGATGATGGCATCCACTCCGCGAAGCGCAGTAAGCAGATCACTTGGCTCCAATACACTCCCGGTGAAGATATGCAGCTGTTCCTTCCACCGAGCAGTGTCTTCCTCTGCTGGCAGATAGTACCGTTTGGCAAAATCAGGTTCCTGTATCGTCTGCAGCAGCTGTTCTTGCAGCTTCTCCGTCGAGCGTACAAGTGTATGCACTTCATGTCCATTTCGCAGTGCATGCTGCAGAATCAGACGTCCTGTCCGGCCGGTTGCTCCCAATAGCAGAATTCTCATGAATAATCACTCCTGCTCCATAGATTATTCTTCAGCTTCATTCCAGTGCTGGCTGCAGAATTCGGCAAGTTCCTGCTCTTCCTCATCCTCAAGATCGAACTCCAGCAGACGATCGGTTCCTTTTTCGAGCAGGTCGTAGGTTACCAGCTTGCCCTGTTCACCGTCTACACCATATACGGCGCGGATATAGACGCCATTTGGAGTGTACAGATCGTCTTCTTCATCGATATTCAGATCCAGCATAAACTCATAACGCTTACCGGTTAGAATCTGAAACGGATCGCGAATCCATTCTACCTGATAACTTGTAATTTCCATTAAATGTATACCTCCTGCGCCTCTATAAAGTGCGCTTATTTATAAAGTAGTGAGTATGGACGCAATACTGCGCCAGATTTATTATATCATGCTTGTAAATGGGGAATGAAGCGTTTATAGAAGAGGAGGAAGGATGGAGATATACCTTCCATATTCGTAAAAAATTCTGAGTGGGATGGGCACTGCCGCAACCTGACTATATTCGAAAAGGAATATAATTAGGAATTACATAAGGATGGAACTTTGAGTGTAAATTAGAATATAATTACAATAGTAAAAAATAGAAGGTCGTAAATACATTAAAAATTTTACGTTGTACGAAGTTCGGGAATAATAGGTTAAGCGAAATTTATTGAAGTTCTTGAAAAAATAACGAGAAAAGTGAGTGATTTTGATGTCCAGTATTTTTTTGAGTCATAATAGTAAAGACAAGGAATTTGTTAGAAAGCTAGCCTTAAGACTTCAAAATTATAATGTTAAAATTTGGTTTGATGAAGCGGAGATTAAAGTAGGTGATTCATTGATAAAGAAAATAGAGAATGGTATAGATGATATGGAATATCTCGGAGTCATTCTATCACCGAACTCAATTGATTCTGAATGGGTCAATAAAGAAGTTGAAATGGCTTTAAACGAAGAGATTTGTGGAAGGAAAGTTAAAGTTCTGCCACTACTTTATAAAAAATGTACTATTCCTGGTTTTCTTAAAGGTAAATTATATGCTGACTTTACAACAAAGAAAAAATTTGAAGAGTCGTTTGAAAAACTATTAATAACATTGGGAATTGATAAGAACGATAGTAGTAGAAGTAGTGGTGAAATTTGTATATTAGAAAAAGACTTTAAAAAGAGAATAATTGAATATTTTAAACCTGCTACTGTTACTATTGAGTATTTTGAAGATTTAAGTGGAATAGATTTCATTAAAGTTGATCGTGATAAAGATACTTTTGCATTATTTACATATTGGACAAAACCAACAGAAATAGAGATTTTAAATAAAATTTTTAATGAAGGGTCCAAGAAATTGCATAGCATTGATTTTATCGACCAATATGTAGTTACTGATGAAGAAAAAACAGTATTCATTAATTCATTAGAACAGAAGTATGATCTTCCACAAGAATCTTATCCTGCTCAATGGACTGAAATAAGCGAGCATGGAGAAAGCGCTGTATTAGAATGGGAAGAATGGCTTTTTACACGGATGCCAATATCTTTAAAATATATTAAATGAATTATGCATCTTAGAGTAGCAATAAACTATTCCTAACATAATATTCACGCTGCGGGCATACGCCCTTGGTCTGGCATTCGCCAGACACCCGACATGCGTCGAGTCGTGAATACGGGAACGTTAAGTGAAGTTCCGAGGCGAAATTGAAAGGAAGGTAAGTGATGTTTGATGGAGATCAGTTCAATGAATTTGAGACTGCAAAAAATTATCAAGAAGCCTTTCTGTCGATGAAAAGAGAATGGGACAAAGGGAAGCGTGATTTGAGTATATGCTTGAATTTAGGTTTTTTATCCTGGTATTTGAGTGTCGAATCTGGCAATACGTTTGTTACTGAGGGGCTTAATGAAAATGATTATGAGATGATTGAAGTGACATTAAACGAAGTTACAGAGAAAGGGATCCATAATTTCTCTACAGAAACGCAGTTTTTATTGATTTTCGGTTATATGATGACGTTGTTTCCTCAACATTTTGGAGACTATGAGCATTGGGAAAGCATAGGGAAAAACATGTTGTCAAAAGCATATGAGTTGGAACCAAGTGATCCAATAATTGAAATGGTTTTTCTTGCGGATAGTATGAAAAGTGAAGGTTATAAAAATGCTTGTTTAAGAGCAAAAGAACATATTAAAGACAGATTTAAGAATAAAGGATTAATGGATAAATATTTTCAAGACGTATTTGATAGGTAACTCAGATGAACATCACTTAACAATATATTCACGCTGCTGACATACGTCCTTGGTCCGGCATTCGCTGGACACCCAGCATAGGCTGAGTCGTGAATACAGGAACGTTATATGAAATTGCTTAAAAACTAAAAGGAAGGATGGGGATTTTGAGCA
This sequence comes from Paenibacillus dauci, assembly GCF_000971985.1. Classification (GTDB taxonomy): domain Bacteria; phylum Bacillota; class Bacilli; order Paenibacillales; family Paenibacillaceae; genus Saccharibacillus; species Saccharibacillus dauci. Next base: position 362,465 of record NZ_LAQQ01000002.1, read on the forward strand.
TACCTTATACTGTATTAAAAGATTGGGTACCATTAGTTAATGATTTAGTAAAGCAAAAAATAACTTTAATTCAGGGCAAACACTCTTTAAAAATGCCCGATTTTGAAGATGTAAATGAACATATGCATTTTTTGTTCTGTCCTTATTGTAAAAGAGCATTGCTTATTGTTGTGTTTCCAAAAAAAAATGAAGTAAAAACCAATCTTCAATATTGTGTGGCCTGTGGTGAATCAGGCCCAAATTCTAAGGTGATTGATAGTTTGGCGAAAGCCCAAAAGTTATTTGATATACAATTGGATTTTGATGAAGCTCTAAAAAGGATTTTGTTAGAACAATGCATAGTTATGTTAGCCACAAGCTTAGAAGTTTATTTGAGAGACATCTATAGTACGTTATTGAATATGAGATATGTCCGTTTTAGAGAATCTTTAATAGAGAGATTCTATAAAGATGCTAAAAATGATTTTTTGAATATAGGTAAGGGTAGAAGAAAATTTAAGCAAGATCTAAAAATAGATTTATTCGAATTAATTGATACAGATGATATAAAGAAGATCAACATTCTCACTTCTAAGAGAAATGTTATCGTACACAATAACGGTATTGCTGACAAATCATTTTCGAACTCTATTAGTATTGATTGTGAAATCGGAAGGGAAATTGAGATCACAAAAAAAGAAGTTGAAGAATATTTTCTTACTATAGGAACTCTAAGTAGCAATTTAAACGAAATTTATGCTCAAGAATATAAACAATATACTTTTAAAGAAGTAGAAAATTATTTTGAAGGTAAGAATTAAATGTACTGAGAAGCAACATCATATAACATAATATTCACGCTACGGGCATACGCCCTTGGTCTGGCAGGAGCCAGACACTCAGCATACGATGAGTCGTGAATACAGGAACGTTATACGAAATTCTCAAAATGAAAATCTATTAAAATAAAGATCTCAAAATGGAGGTAAACTAAATGGATGTATTTCAGACTAACAAAGAAGATGATAGACCTATTCCACTGACAATTAAGAATTATGAGAATAAAACACGAAAAACTGATCCATTCTATGTTGAAATGAAGAACGAAATTAAGCATTTTGCAATTTGTCCAGCATGTAAAAACCCAGTTCTGGTCGTGAATCTATATGTTGATAAAACATTAGATGAAAATAAAAATAAAATGCCGATTCATGCAAAACACTGCAAGTATGGTATTAAAGGATTAGCAGAGTACAGCCAAGCAGCATATGATAACTGTTCTTTTGCGAATCCCTCAAAATTTGGTGGTACATCAAAACATAATAACAAAGGAAAACGTAACGAAATTGTTTCGTTGATTAAAGAATACCCTGTGATATTGTACAACGAAATAAGAAGTATCACTGGCATTGATTTTAATGAAAGTACTTTTTCATACATGATTAAAAATTTCATTAAATCCGAAGGTTATTATTACAAGTATATAAATAAATATAATTTGCCATATAGTTTCTTGAATATGCAAAAGGGAATTAGACTATTCAATAGTCAGCTATACTATTCTAATATAAAAAACGAATTGATTAAAAGTATCAATAATAGTAAATATTTTTGTTACAAGAATTATAAAATAGTTCCTAAAAGTAAAGATGGTTTTTATGAAATTGAACTTTATTTAGCTAACCACAATGTTGATAAAGAATATGAAAGTGAAACCATAGATGTTGTGATTGTTGAAAAACTTGATGGTAAAGTATATGAAATTTTTAATAGAACCATAAAAATCAATCTTGAAAAGTATATTAATACAATAGATAAGCAACGTCGTATTAATAGCTTGACTGATGAAATTCGTATTGAAGACGAGTATTTTGAGAACTTTGTATAACATAATATTCACGCTGCGGACACTCGTCCTTGGCCCGGCATACGCCGGACCCCCAGCATGCGCTGGGTCGTGAATACAGGAACGTTATACGACAATCTCTAAAAAGCACAAAAGAATAAAGTCAATACAATATTGTTCTAATTAAATCACTGAAAATATAAATAATAGAATATCGAAAGGTTAGGATGCTTATGAAAATCAAATCGATGATTGTCGGTCTCCTAGGGGCTATGGTACTTAGCACCTTCAGTCCCATAACGTCCACTGCCGAGGCTGCCAATGTTGTACCGGTTTATTTGAAAGTCGGAAAGTATTCGATCCTTTACACGCAGCCTGCTCCGCCTTTTGCCGACCAAGCGCATAGGGTGCAGATTCCACTTCGGTCGATCGAAGACCTGCTGGGCGGTAAGGTGAAGTATAACCCATCGTCCAAAACGGCAGATGTCGAATGGATGGGTCATACCTTCCAATTCATGGTCAACTCCAAAATCGCTCAAATCGACGGGAAGACCGTGCAGATGGACACCACTCCCGTTTTAAAGAATCAAGCGATGTTTTTTCCGATCCGCTTCTTTCTCGATGCGACTGATGTGAAGTGGCGCTGGGATCAAGCCTCACAGCAGATCATCCTTTCGGATGATCGGGTGGTCAAAGGGGAGCCTTTTAAAGACTTCATGGGAATGGATGCCACGAGCGTAAAAAATGAAAATGCGATGGTCATTCAGTCGTATTCGATCAAAGGCAAGTATATGACAATAACGGCTCTGAATGTTTCCGGTCATACGATTCCGGCGGGTAAAGCGGATATTAATCCTTTGTTTCATTACAGTAACGGACAGTTTGCTATGGATCCCTATTCGCGATCTTCTGAGCCACCACTGAAGGCAGTAAGAAAGGGAGATACGGTGAGCAAGAAAATAAGAGGTAACATTACAGGAGATGTTGACTACGTGATTACGGTGGGACGAGAATTGAATTGATCATTTATACCGGTAAACCAGCGTGAAAACCTACAAAAGTCCCCCGTTCTTCGCATGAAGAGTGGAGGTTCTCAATATTCCCAAATCGACATCCCTAGAGGATGTCAGTCAGAGTGTCGAGAAACCCAACTCTCCAAACGGAGGGTGAGTTTCTTTTGCGTCGAGTGTCTGTTTTTTCCTCGGCTTGCCAGCCGAGGTGGTTCGCCACCTTTTTCATGTTCTGTACAGCGGCGTTCAGGAGCACCTGCTCCGGCGGTCAACAAACACCCGAAATACATCGGGTCGTGAATACAGGAACGTTAGGTGAAATCCCAAAAATCATAAAAACTAAAAGAAAGAAGGGGAAATAATGAGTCAAATTGAAAGACGATTAGAGGAGCTTAACATTAAATTACCGGCTGCAAGTAATCCTGCAGCCAGCTACACTAATTTTGTGATTGTAAATGGACTGATGTTTGTCTCAGGTAAAGGTCCGAGTGAGAATCCCAAAGGAAAACTTGGTAGTAATTATACAACACAAGAAGGATATGAATTTGCAAGACAAACCGGAATTGAAGTGCTTGCTGTCTTAAAGGATGGGCTTGGTTCATTAGATAGAGTAAAAAGAGTAGTTAAAGTTCAAGGATTTGTGAACGCAGAACCCTATTTTGAAGAACATCATAAAGTTTTAAATGGATTTTCAGAATTGATGTTTGAAGTGTTCGGAAGTAATGGAGTACATGCAAGATCAGTACTTGGAGCTGTCTCTGTTCGAGATAATCTTCCTATTATTGTTGATTCAATATTTGAAGTGGAATAGTATAAACCTCTTTTTAATTTATTTGCAGAGATTTGGGACATCACCTAACATAATATTCACACTGCGGGCATTCACTGGGTCGTGAATACATGAACATTATAAGAAATCAGCGCGAACCACAGTGAAATATAGAAATGAGGAAAATCCGTGAAGTCAAAGTTGATATTAATAGAGGTGATGCCAGGTTCAGGCAAGTCAACGACTGGACAATTAATAAATTCAGAACTGACCAAAATAAATATTCCGAATCGATTTTACCATGAATTAGAAGACAATCATCCATTGCGAATATACGAAAAATTATTTACTTCTTTAACTATTCAAGAGGAAGCAGATTGGTTTTCTATGAAAGTGCAAGAACTATTTACTGATTTTGTAAATAAAACAATGGATAGAAAAGAAGTTGTGATCATAGAAAGTTACATTTTTCAAAATACGCTTGATTTTGCATTTAATATGGGAATGAACGAGCATCAAGTATTGGATTTGACCAAGAATCTACAATCTATCTTAAGCCACCTTGATCCTGTTCTAATTTATTATTATCAAAATCATGTAGAACAGCATTGGAGATGGATGTGTAATATTCGCGGACCCGAATTCACTCAAGATCGATGCGGACTTTATACAGATGATGATTTTATTGAAGCAGGGAGCCTCTGGACCAGAAATCAAGATTTCATATTCAATGTCGTTCAGGAATGGGATATTCCAAAATTGATAATAAAAAATGAAGATTATAATTGGAAAGAATATAAAGAAAGGATAAACGATTTTTTAATGTAAATCGAAGAAGCTAATATCATGTTCACTCTGCGGTATACGCCTTTGATCCGGCGCATTCGTCAGATACCCAGCATACGTCAGATCGTGAAGATAGGGACCTTAATAGAAAGGTCAGCAATCCATTAACTTAAAGACAAAATAAGTAAAAACACAGAACAGAGTGAGGTGAATCCATGAGAATGATGATTTTGATTAGGTTCATTATAGCGGTTTGTCTAATGTCTATTACAGCATGTCAATCAAATACTTCAATAGACCAAAGTAAAAGCAAAACTGAAGAAATAAGAATTGAAAATAGTATTAATAAAAACCTAGATCTGATTATTGCGAACAAAAACACTCGACTTTCAAGTAATCCTACTGACTATATAAATGCAAATAAAAAACATTACGAAGAAATCACAAATACTGGAGATCAAGGATTTAAATTTTTATATGGAGAGCTTAAACAAAGTTCTAATGATGGACTTAAAGAATGGATAATGGCCAAAGCATGTGAAGATATTTTAAAAGAGAAGAAGCCAAGCATTCAATGGACAAGCGGTAAGGATTGGCTACAACAATATGAAAAAATAAAAACTTGATTTATTTAACAATTCAAAGAAGGCTGATCCATCTGATAACATAAGATTCACGCTACAAACATTCAGTATACGCTGAGTTTGGGAACACGGGAACGTTATGTAAAAGACTCTAAGAATAGAGAAAGAAGGTACAGTGTTAATGGCTAACGACATCCTATTACGTAAATTTCAAAACATACAAATAACTGAATTGACAGGAGGATATACCAATCAAACCCTTCTCCTCGAAGGGTCAACTCCCTTGGTAGTAGCAAAAATCTTTGATAAAAATAATGATGACGCCAAGATTGAAGCACATATCTTAGCTTTATTAAATGATTCAGGTGTGACTCCAAAAATGTATGATCATTTTGAAGACGATTCTTCATCGTACATCATTATGGATTACATACATGGGATCAACGGACAACGGTTTTTAGATCAAGGTAATATGGATAAGGCGAAAGCAATTTACAAGCTTCTAGGAGAACATTTATCTAGAGAAATACATACAATAAAACAGAAAAAGAGTCACTTGGAATTACCCATGATAAAGCTTGCACACGAAAGATTCGATGAACTCTATTTTATACCCAGTGATGTGAAGGATCGGGTAAAAGAAATTCTAGATACTCCTATTGAGAAAGAGAATACTTTAATTCATGGTGATTTTGGTCCTCATAATACGATTGTATCTGACGATTCAATGGTTGTTATTGATTGGGAATGGGGAGGATGGGGACATCCTCTGCAAGACATCGCCTGGGTGTTATGGTTTGTTCATTTTCATTACCCGGAAGCAAGTAACGAGTTATCTGAGATTTTCTTGAATACGTACCGTGAACATTCAACCATACAAATAACAGAGGAAGGGATAAAAGCATTTGCGCTTTCTAGAGTCATTCATATTTTGAATCGGATTAAGAATGCCAATACAAACGTCAAAGAGGAGTGGCTTAGAAGATTGGAATGGACATTGAAAAGAAATTTTGTGGGTTGAGTCACAGAAAATAGTTCTCCACGTAACATAATATTCACGCTGCGGACCTACGCCCTAGGTCGGGCATTCTCAACACAACTGACATTTGTCAGGTCGTAAATACAGGAGTGTTAGGTGAAACCCCTGCAAAGCATGTAAAGGAGATATATGAGAACTTTAAATTACTTAGAAACTAAACTTTCAAGTCGATATGATGAGTGTGATCCAGATCAAGATGGAAATAAAAATACCCAATTTGCAGATTTCATTATTGATGGTAGATCGTTATATCAAATGCTCAGAAAGCATGATAGGGTTCCTTCTCTAGGATGGGGAGGTCAAGAACATCAAAAAAATATGATTGATTACTTCCTATTAAAGAAACAACATGATTATTTGTATGAACGATATCCCGTGTTGGTTTGCCCATGGTGCGGAGACGAAGAGTGTGGATTCATCTCTGTTTACATTGAGAGGGAAGACGATTGGATTATATGGCATGATTTTAAGGTAGAACCTAGCAATCAAAGTATTGATATAGGCCCTTTTTATTTCAAGTGGGATAACTATGAGAAAGCGATTAATAGTACTTTTGGAATAGCGGGGAGCCAATAATATTTTAGAGTATTTCATAAAAGACAGGGACATCACCTAACATAATATAGTATAAGTACCATAGAAAATACATTTCACCTAAATAGGAGGTTGTGTAAATGGCATTTCCAACACACATTGTATCGGCTGGGGGAATTGTTGAAGATGAGAATGGAAACATTCTGTTAGTAAAGGCTCATGACGATGGTTGGGTTTATCCGGGCGGTATAACTGAAGTTGGTGAAAACTTGATAGACGGCGTAATTCGTGAAATTAAAGAGGAAAGTGGAATAGATGCTACAGTTAGCCATTTAATTAGTATCGTGTCGAATACAGCGATTCATAAGTGGTATGACGGTGTGACTGATGTTCCAACGAAAGTAATGTTTGATTTCGCATGCAAATTTTTAGGTGGTGAGTTATCTACCTCTGAAGAAACAAGTGATTGTAGGTGGGTTCCAAAAGAAAAGGTACTAGATATGATTACTCTGCCTGCTATCCGTATGCGTTATGAAGCCTATTTGAACTTTAACGGGTCTGTAAATTATATCGAATACGTTACTGCGACAACGTCAGAATGTAACATCAAACTGGAGAGACCTGTTTAGTTGTATGAGATGTAAGTTGCATGAGACGTAAATAGGTATGGATCTCGAAGAAAGCGCTGACATCTTGTAATATAATATTTATGCTGCGGACATCTGTCCTTGGTCCGGCATACATTGGACACTCGAGATGCGTCGAGTCGTGAATACCGTAACGTTAGATAAAACCACTCGAAAACAAAGGAATAATCATATGATAAAAATCAATAAAAATGAATGGTCAGAACCTCTTAAAATTATATTAGGAGCATCTTCACAAGCCTATCCAAGCTGGATTCAAACCCAAGAAGAAGAGTTGAATTTACTAGATCGATCTGATTGGGAAGAAAGCTTTAATTCGAGAAAGATTAGAGCCATTCTTGCAGAACATGTATGGGAGCATTTGTCTTATGAAGAAGGTATGAAAGCAGCAAGGATTTGTTATGATTTTCTCGAACCAGAAGGATATATTCGGTGTGCAGTTCCAGATGCTTTTTTTAGGAATAAAGAATACCAGGATATAGTTCAGATCGGTGGACCTGGTCCGAAAGAGCACCCGGCTGCAAGTCATAAAATCGTACATAATTATAAGACAATTACAAGCATGTTTGAAGAAGCAGGATTTAAGATTAGATTACTGGAATACTGTGACGAACATGGAGAGTTTCATTATAAGGACTGGAATCCTGAAGATGGTTTTATTTATAGATCCCTTCGATTTGATCACCGAAATAAAAATGATGAATTAGGATTCGTATCACTGATAGTAGATGCAGTCAAAGAAATGTCGGAGTGATTCGAAGAAGAAAAGGGAATCACATAACAAAATATTTATGCTAAAGACATTCGTCCTTGATCTGAAAGTCACCGGATACCCGATATGCGTCGAGTCATAAATATAGCAACTTTAGCTGAAATACTTGCAAAGAATCGAGAAAACTATTATATGGAGGTTTACCAATGAAGAAAAGTGACTATGATTATCTAGTCTCAGCTTTGAGTGAAGCTGAAAAAGCCTATAACGAGGGAACTTATCCTATTGGAGCTATTATAGTTGATGAAGAAGGAATGATAGTTAGTACAGGTAGAAACCGTGTGTTTTCTGAGTGTGATTGTACTGCACACGCCGAAGTAGATGCAATTAGAAATGCTGGATCTAAATTATTGGATATAGCCAATAAAAGATTTTTAAAGAATGATTATACAATATATACAACTTGTGAGCCTTGTCCTATGTGTACATGTACTATTTTAATGTCAGGTATAAAAAAGATTGTATGGGCTGCTGATGATGATGAATATGGTGGTATAAGGAAATTTAAAGAGGGCCCACATTTTATTGATCTTTTTGATAGATTGTCATATATTGCATCTCCTTATCTTGAATTAGAGAACAAACAAAGGGAATTACTGGCTAATTGGAATATTGGAAGAGGAATCTTAAACACTGAGTGGGAAACAGCAAAAATTAAATAATTTTGGTTGTATTTTATAGTAAGCAGGTACATTAGATAACAACGTATTCACGCGGTATATCTGACGGACTTTGGTCTGCAAAGGCATTTTTGGGGAAGTGGATTCAGCAGACAACCTCTACGAACCTAGCCTTAGTCGCGGCTAGGTTCGTAGAGGTTCCTGGGTTCGTTAATACAACAACGTTATCTGAAAGAATCTAAATAGCAAAAAAATGGAGTGATTATATTGAATCAAATCCCAAAAAGTTGGAATACAGATAGACTTAGCATTTCTGATTTAACCAAACAGGAAGTTCCAATCATTCAGGATATCTATCAAACAAGTACATATATGAATGCATGGGACGGTCGTGAGTATGATCCGGATCATATCAGAAAATGCTTGATCAATGGAAATCTTCCACCAGAAGGTTTACTGGAGAACTATAGAATACAAACGATACGAATAACGGAAAATCAGCAACCCATTGGTCTAATTAGTCTATATCATGGATATCCAGTAGAACATTCCCTGTATCTTGAGTTTCTATATATCCATGGAGACATCCAAAAGCAAGGATTTGGACAAGAGATCATAAAGGAATTCTCCTCAGTTGTTGCTGAATTAGGGTATAAAGAAATTCGGATTAATGTCTCTACGAAGAACTGGCCAGCGTTAAGATATTGGATTAAATCCGGATTTAGTGAAGTGAATGGAATTTATGGCGATTCGATTTACTCAGAATCTAGCTTTTCCAATTTGGAACTAATGATGACTTTATAAGTGTCTCACGAGGTCAGATTCCTTTAGATAACATTATATTCACGCTTCGGAGCCTGGCGGCGCTTGAAGTCAGTGGGACGTAGTAAATACGGAAACATTATATGCAACCTTAAAGATAGCCAAAACATAAGTGGAAAAATAAGATGATGAAGCGCCGATTTCCCAATCGGTGCTTTTTGTTTAGAGTGCAAGACATTAGAAAATCAAAACAATTGACGACCTGACTTTAAGATCAATCAGATGCAGTAAACAGCAAAATCCATTTTATTAAATGAACATAGGTGCAATACTTATTGAACAATTGTTAAAACGGATGTATACTCATTACTTACATCATTAAAGCGCTTCATTGGGGAAGAAATGAAGCAGACGCTTAAAGGAGAAAAGATTACTTTGAAAGCACTATCCAAAGGGCAGACTGCCCTCTTTTTGACGTTTCTAATTTTGATGTGGGGTGTGAACTGGCCGCTGTCCAAATACGGTCTGCAGTACGCTCCACCTATCTTATTCTCGGGCATCCGGACGCTGATCGCTGGCGTGCTGCTGCTGTTTGTCGCACTGCCTAAGCTGCGTGAACTACGCTGGCGCCAGACCTGGCCGATCTATGTGATCTCGGCAGTGTTGAACATTATCCTGTTCTACGGTTGTCAGACGATCGGTATCGCCTATATGCCGGCCGGACTGTTCTCGGCGATTGTATTCTTGCAGCCGGTACTCGTCGGCATTATGTCCTGGCTGTGGCTGGGTGAGTCCATGAATCCGCTCAAAGCGATCGGTCTGGTACTTGGTTGTGCAGGTGTAGCCACGATCAGTGCAGGCGGATTTACCGGCAGTATCTCGGTACTGGGCATCGTGCTGGCACTGGCTTCGGCAGTAAGCTGGGGCGTTGGTACCGTCTATGTCAAAAAAGTCGGCGAGCGCGTTGATCCGATCTGGCTCGTTACGATCCAGCTGTTGCTTGGCGGTGTCGTAATGACAGCGGTTGGCAGTGGTACCGAGAGCTGGGCAGATATTACGTGGAACGCGACTTTTATCGGGGTACTGCTGTTTATCTCGATCTTCGCGATTGCACTCAGCTGGCTTTGCTTTTTCCGCCTTGTTGGTTCGGGTGAAGCGAGTACGGTTGGTTCGTACACGTTCCTGATTCCGCTCGTATCGATCATATTGAGCGTAATGTTCATGGGTGAATCCGTGACGGTGAATCTGGTGATCGGACTGGTTCTGATTGTCGTGAGTATTCTGCTGGTTAATCGTACGCCAAAAGCCAAAGTTCCGGCGAATGAGGTACCAACAGCCCCATCCGGCAAAGCGGTCTGATCCAGCAGATTAGGCGCATACTGGGGCAGCTGCTATACATGCAGTTGTCCAGCAAAGATAGCATTTTCTCAATTTCAAAGACCTCCAGATGATAGATTTTATCCGTCATCCGGGGGTCTTTTTGCATGATTACTTCCAGCAAGATAACTTTCTGTAAAATGAATTTCTATAGATACATTTTCTAAAACATCGCTTTTTATAGATGCATCTTCTGTAGCATCAATGTCTATAGTATGACTTTGTATGGAGGAACAATCGTCCTTTTTACAGATAAAGCTGAGTAAGGTTATGCACCGCTTCATCGAGAGCAAGCGTGAATTCCTGTCTTTGTTCCAGATCTTTCAGAGTGACGATCTGTGCCTTCACCTCGTCTTCGCCCAGCAGAATGACATAGCGTATGTTCCGGGCATACAGACTGTTCAGCAGTTTGCCCAGCTTACGTCCGCCTGGCTCGGTCTGTACAGGAATGCCTGCAGCGCGTAGTTGGAGGGCAGTATTCATCACATCCGGCAGTGTATCTCCTATCGGCACAATAACGACAGGAGCCGGTCTGCGAGAAGTAGATACTTCTCCTACTCCTGCTGGCTCTGACCGTTCACGGTAGAGAGCCATAATCGATTCCAGACCAAATGATAATCCGATCGCCGGTAGCTCCAATTCTTCCCGATCGGTTAGTTTGCCGATCATGCCGTCATAACGTCCGCCGCTGCCCAGACTGGAAGGGAAAGAACCGGTGGCATCGAACAGTTCATATACAGTGCCGGTGTAAAAGGATAATCCGCGCGACAGAAATAGATCGAATTCGCACTGCTGCCTGAGAAATGGCAGTTGACCAAGCAGCTGTTGCAGCTGCTGCACTTCCAGATAACCCGGCGCTTCCGTCAGATTATACATCCGTCCGATACTATTCATCTCCAGCTGCTCGGTTGGTCTGCCGATCAGCTCCAGCAGGGCAGTAATGGCGGGCGCAGGCAGCAGCTTGTCCTGCAGTTCTGTGGCGACTTCTGCTATCGTAATCTTGGCGAGCTTGTCCAGCGTCAGCATGACAGAAGAGAGCATGCCGGATGGAACGCCAAGTGCGCCGAGCACCTCACTCAGGAAGCGGCGATTGTTCCATTTCAGAACGACTGGAATCTCCAGTTGTGCAAAAGTCTGCAAAGCTAGCTGGAACAGCTCCAGCTCCGCTTCCGGTCCAGCCAGACCGATAATATCCGCATCGCATTGCCAGAATTCGCGCAGTCGTCCACGCTTGGTGGGTCCATCGCGAAAGACCTTGCCCATTTCAAAGCGGCGGTAGGGCAGCCGAATTCCCGGATTCAGTGCCATCAGCTTGGCCAGTGGCATAGTCAGATCGTAACGCAGTCCGAGTGCACGCTGCCGCTGGTCGCTGAGCTGGTACATCTCTTTGACGATCTCTTCGCCGCCTCCATATTTCGAGATTAGCCAGTCCATTTCGTTCAGGATAGTCGTATCGGCTTCCTCGTAGCTGTACAATTCAAACTGCCGTTCCAGCAGATTGCGGATAGATCGGCGCAGCCGCTGTTCTTCTCCGATAAAGTCGTGGGTTCCTTTGACATTTTGCATATAAATCAGCTCTCCTCTGTGATTGGTGTCGCCGGTAAATCGCTCCAGAACACAAAAAACGCGCAGGACCCCATGGTCCTGCGCGCTCGATATCCCGCAGGGAGGCCAACGCGAAAAGCGCTAGCCACCCTGTAGTTAATTCATACAGAGAGGCTAACGTCTGTGATGATGATGCAGATTTATCGGCAGATCAGTGAATGGGCTTGTCATGATGAGGCTATTCGACATTACATTGAAGCGAGTAAAGTTAATACTGTTCATCATGATCCCTCCTGATCTCTCATTTGTAGTGTAAATTAGTAGTGATTATATGCCTGCTGACAGTAATTTGCAACTGCTATTTTGTAAAAAGCTATTATTCGTACAAAAAGACAATTTGTCTCTACAATAGAATAATGACTGTTTTATCGTCTTAAAGGAACGAATGGTCGAGTAGTGTATTTACTCCAGCGGCTTCAGCAGAAGCTGCTGCTGCTTGTTAAACAGACTCGGTGCAATCAATAGCCCCAGCAGAATACTCGTGATAATCGCCGATGTCATCAGGGTGAAGACGATCAGTAGCTGAAATCTTACCGCCGTGATCGGATCGGCGCCAGCGATAATCTGGCCGGTCATCATGCCGGGCAGCTGGACGAGTCCGATCGTCTTCTGACCGTCTATCGTCGGGATCATACTGGAACGGACAGCGCTTTTGAGTACTGGCAGAATCGCTTGTCTCGGTGTACCGCCCATGGACAGCACGACAATAATCTCGCGCTGGCGCAGCTTAACTTCGGACTTGAGCCGGGTGACGAGGAGGCTGCTCAGTACCATAGAGTTGCCGATAATCATGCCGCTGATCGGGATAATATAGCGGGCATGAGCTGGAATAATCCCCAGCCCCAGCATAATCGCCTGCGTGATAATCTCAACGACAACCAGAGTAGCGAAGATTTTCAGGGTGATTTTAGGAATGTTTTTGCCTTTTTTGGATACATTGAGGGCTGCGACCGTGATCATGAGCAGGACGAACAGACCGACCACCCATAGATTCTCCAGACCGAAAATGGCATTCAGTACATAACCGATAATCAGCAGCTGTACTGCTGCGCGGATCATAGCGATCAGTACGTCCTTTTCCAGTCCTAGCTTGAAGGAACGTGACAGCACAACCGCCAGCAATACAAAGCAGAGGGACAGACTTAATGCGAGTATGCTCATGACGATTCCCCCTGTATAAAATGCTGCGCTTCCTCTGTCTGCGGATGTTCAAAAAAGGCGGACGCATCGCCCGCTTCCAACAGCTGACCATCCTGAAGAAACCAGATATGCTGCCCGATCCGCTGGGCCTGCTCCATCTGATGAGTGACCCAGATCAGGGTCGTGCCTTGCTGACGGTTCAGCTCCAGCAGCAGTTGTTCGATGACCCGAACCGAAGAGGGATCGAGCGCAGACGTAATCTCGTCCAGCAGAACGATATCCGGTCGTCCTGCCAGTGTGCGAAGCAGAGCAATCCGCTGCTTCTGACCGCCGGACAGTTCTTGTGCCGGACGCGAGAGCAGGGTGGCTGACAGCTCGGCCTTTTCCAGCCACTCTGCTGGACTGCCGATATCTGTACCGTGCAGCCGATGGGCAGTCCGCAGATTATCCTCTACGGTGCCTGGCAGCATGGGCGAGTCCTGGAACACCATGCCGACCCGGCGCCGCAGTTCGGTAATGGCCCAGCTATGTATGTCTTTTCCCTGGATATGGATGCTGCCTTCATCGGGAGTGATCAGTAGATTGCACAGAGAGAGCAGGGTACTTTTGCCGGAGCCGGAAGGACCGATCAGCGCCGTAATCGAGCCGCTGTCGATCTGGCCGCTGATCTGACGAAGTACTGGAACAGATGCGCCTTCCGGGCCGGGGAAATTCTTGCTGACGTTCTGGAATTGCACGGCTGCAGCCGAAGAAATCACGGAATTCATGGGAGATACACCTTTCTGGATTCGTAAATAAAAATCGGAATGATCAACAAAGTCGCATAGCATCAGGCTATCCAATCAAGCAGCAGCCCGATCGCTTGCAAATGGATACAGAAGATTAGATAGTCATACTGCTGGCTATCGCTTATTAAACTTATCATGCACCGGATCAGCAGGAAAGCTATCACTGCTCGCTATAAAGTACAGCCAGATTAAGACAAAGAAAATTCAAGACCACAGCAGCGCTATGTATGCTATAGATCTGGTTGCAGGACGAATCATATACAAAATGAATCAACGAACGGTCTCGTCATACTATATAATATACAGACTTATACTTCAGATACAGACCTATCATTCAGGAGGAGATTGAATGTCATTTTCGATTGTTATTTTTCAGGGACCAAGCGCTTCGGGGAAAAGTACGCTGCAAGCGCGTCTTGGACTGCCGCGTATTGTCACCTGGACGTCTCGCGAGCCAAGACCGGGAGAGCAGGATGGACGAGAGTATCATTTTACGACCCGCGAGCAGATGGAGCGGATGCATCAGCAGGGACAGATGCTGGAGATCAATGAATACCGGGGCAATCTGTACGGGACATCGCTGCAATCGCTGGAGCAGGCAGGTGAGCAGGGACAGGTCCGTTCCAGCGTCATGGAAGCGCAGGGCGCCAAGCTGGTCAAGCAGCTGCTCGGAGAGCGCGCACTGCTGATCGGCATCTCTGCCAGTCGTGAGCAGCTGGAGCGGAGACTGGCGGAACGCAATGTGAGTATGGAGGAGCAGGAGCTTCGGATGGCTTCCTTTGACGAGGAGATGGCTGCGCTGTCCCAGTGCGATCTGATTATCCGTAATAACGACGGACAGCTGCATACGGCAGAAGCGATTATTGACTGTTTACGTGCAGGACTGGGTGGAACGGAATATAATTCTGATTAATTAGAGAAAGTGTATAACAATAGATTTGCTGCTGTTTCACTATATAGAAGGAGTGAAACAGCAGTTATTTTCAGTTCCCTTTTTAGAATATCGACTTCCTGTAAATTATCAGAGAAAGGATAGAGGGCATGATAGAATCAATCGAAAGTAAATCAATTGGAACATTTACATATAACGAGAGCGATAAGAGTTGGCGGATGGAGGAAGGAAAGTTACATTGGTATTTGAATGCTACTGGTAAGCAGGCTGATGTCGCTGTGTTGCTCCATAAAGCAGAAAGACTATTTGAAGATTTGAGAAGTTTTGAAACGCAAGCGAAAGCAGCTGTAGCTGCAGCTTTAATTAACTACAAAAATGATTTTTGGCCAGATTATGATGAGGACGATGAGGACCTGGATTGGGATGCTGTAGAAGCAGGCGATTTTAATACAACAAAGGAAGTATTCCAAGAGTCCATCACACTTCGTGATATTGTGATTGGCATAGATTCTATTTACTGTGAATACGACGATGGGGATTTATTCGGTGGTCATCGTATACATGCTTATTTTAACGAGGAGTATGAACTGGTGAAAGCTAACATATAACTAGGAATTTTCTTGCTGTATCTTTTTTCATTGTTATTATTTGTTGATCAAGGAGATAGAAAAGGACAAGAACATCTCACAGGATTCTCCTGACCACTTTTCCAATGAATCGTTTTACAGCAGTAACTCCATGGCAGTTCGTTCTTTATCCGCGATCTCCAGTAACATTTGTGATGCTCGTAACAGCTCCAGATCATCTCCCGTGCGGCCTGCCCGGTCGATCGCTGCAGAGACGCTGACCCATAGCGGAGCGATATCAGCAAATAAATGGTAAGCCTGTTCGATGTGGGATTCTGCCAGAAGATCAACGCACTCTTTTAAAAAGTCCCGGTACAAGTTGCGGAACAAAGCACCACCGGTTCCTGCCCGCTCCATTAACAAGGCAGTCAGACACAGATCCTGTTCGATATTGCTGCTGCGGACAAACCAGTTCAGGATTTCACTGCTCATTTTGACGATCCCCTTATTGCCAATATTGCGAATAGGCGGGTTCAGATAGTCCTGTGCATTTTGGGTTAAGGATTTGCGCAAAGTAGGCGCGAGTGGAGGCAGCTTACTGACAGGATCAAGAGTAAAGGAACGATTGCGGGAGCTCATAAATCCTTTGGCATTTCGGGCCATGGCCAAACCGGTCAAGCGTGTCTGTGCATGTGCTCCCTGTTGCTCGGTATCTGCCATATAGGCATATTCGTCATCGAATCCATAGAGCACTGCATAATGCCCGGCAAAATGAACGTTATTCGTAAAATAATCCAGGTAGTAAGAGTCTAATTTCAGCCCGACCGGAGTCCCTTGTTCAATATGACGTTGTACATTCTTCCAAGCCTTGTCGACAGACGATGTTTCTTGAATGTTAATATTTAGATCCAGACAGGCAGCAAGATTGGCAGTGAGTACATCCGGTTTTACCCTCCCTCCGATAAAGGGGAAATCCATCGCTTTCGAGTCCCAGTATATGAATCCCAGACCTTGCCCGAGCCCAAACAGCATAGGCTCGGACAGATGAACTCCGGCATGCTGCAGCAGATTGCCGATAGCCGTTGTCTCGCAATGTTGACCTAAATAAGGAGTGAACCCTGCAATTACTTTTTCCATAGCTTGCATTCCTCCTTTAATCGGGATAGCGCCATTACCTCGGCATGAATTACCTGCATTATAGGCCATCTTCGCTGACAACAGTATGTCAGTGTTTTGAGGAAAATGTTCTGAAATCATAACAGTCATACGGGTTCCCCATCAAAGCATCGCTTTTAATTGAAATTTGCGAACGGGTCGGATTACCTGAATACCACAAACAGCAGTGCACTTAAAGTGACACTGCTGTTTTGCATGAATTATGCATTTTGTTCCTGTACAGAATCTATGTTGTGCTGTTTATTTCCGGCTGCGTTCCTGCAGTTCCAGCCAGATCGCAGCCATATCCATATCTGCTTTGCCGTTTTGTCTGGCTTCGGCAAATGTACGGTCGGCAGCAGCGGCGAGCGGCAGATCGATTCCGTCACGGCGCGCTTCGTCCATGAGCAGACCGAGGTCTTTGGACAGCAGGCTGATCATGAATGCGGCAGGGAATTCTTCGTTCATCAGCATGTCTTTTTTGGCATTGAGCATTGGAGTAGCTACAGCAGACTGGCCGATCATTTCGATCAGCTGTTCACGCTTCAATCCGGCGTGCTCCCCCACGACAAGTGCTTCGCTGATTCCCTGCATCGTAATACCCAGCATCAGATTAATCGACAGCTTGGCCGAGCTGCCTGCACCAACCTCGCCAAAGTGAATCGTATGCTTGCCAAGAATATCAAAATACGGCTGCGCATCCTGTACAGCCTCTGCGCTTCCGCCTGCCAGAATCACGAGCTGTCCCTGCTGCGCAGGAGCGACCGATCCGGATACTGGCGCATCCACATAGACTGCCCCCGCCTGCTGCGTCTGTTGTGCCAGATCCCGAGCTTCTCCTGGGCTGATCGTACTCATATTGATAATCAGTGTGCCAGGACGAGTCTGGGCGAGAATGCCTTGCTCGCCATTCAACACCTCGGCGACTGCATCTCCCTTGGTCAGCATAATAAAGACAACTTCTGCCTCAGCAGCTGCCTCTCCTGGAGTAGAATGCAGCACGGCACCATCCTGCTGCAGCGGAGCAGCCTTGTTGGCTGTGCGATTATAGACATGAACGGGGTATCCCGCCTTTAACAGATTGCGGGCCATCGGCAGACCCATATGTCCTGTGCCGATCCATGCGAGGTTTTTCATTTGAACGCACTCCTTTGACTGTATAAAGTAAGATGAACTGCATCTCGTGAAGCATTACGGAGAATGCCTCGCTGCTTCGAATAACAGATGCATCATCCGAAAGCTTCTTTTATTTACCCGAAATAGGTTGAGCCGACCTCTGCAGTGTGTAATAAACTACAGAAGCATGCTTATCCCTGCTTGATTGTATCATAACGGATTTTCCTGTTTATATTATACGTTTTGCAAGCGAACAGTCCGATTGCTTCTGTGTTTTGTACCGTTTATCCGGAGAGTAAGCAGTCATCGTGAAGAGAGTCCAAGCCTCTCTATCCTTCGGCTGACAACGATCTATGGAATGAACAGGAAGAAGAAGTTGACTTTGCAAATACATGTAACTATAATTGTTACATGTAAGCTATTCTTAATGTAATTCATACTAAAATATAAAATAATCCAAACCCAGGGAGGAATTAACCATGAAAATCGCAGTTATCGGAGCAACAGGCAAAGCAGGATCACGTATCGCCGAGGAAGCATTGAGCAGAGGTCATGAGGTTACCGCATTTGTACGCAGCGCAGGCAAAGTACAAAATGACAAACTGAATGTGGTAGAAAAAGAAGTGACGGATCTGACGACAGCAGATGTACAGGACTTCGAAGTACTGGTGAATGCATTTGGTACACCGGATGCCGAGCAGCATGTAGTCGTAGGTCGTCATCTGATCGATATATTGAAAGGTGCATCCAATACCCGTCTGATCGTTGTTGGCGGCGCAGGCAGTTTGTATGTAGATGATGCGCATACGACTCGCCTCGTAGACACACCGGACTTCCCGGATGCTTACAAACCAACAGCAACCAACCAGGGCAAAAACCTGGAAGACCTCAAACAATCGTCCGGCATCAAATGGACATTTGTCAGCCCGGGTGCATTCTTTGACCCTGCAGGCCCACGCACTGGCACGTACAAACTGGCGGGTGAGCAGCTGACAGTGAACAGCGAAGGCAATAGCTACTCCAGCTATGCCGACTATGCAATTGCTATCGTGGACGAAGCGGAAAAAGCTGCTCATGTGAACGAGCGGATTAGCGTAGTTACCGAAGCGAAGTAATGACTCGGACGAGTCGGCAAAAATTCGGCTGAGTATTAAGCGGCTGTCCCCAGTGCGCATCTATTCTGATGAGTGTTACAGCTAAATACAGTATGCTTCGATCTCGCTGTTTTGCCGAATTGTAAAATGACAAACTAAAAAGCCCTGCTTGGCGACATGAGGATGACTCTGACGCCAGGCAGGGCTTTTGATGATGTGGACCAATTGTTACAAATAACAAATCAATAGGCTATAGGAGTTTTACCTTTAAGACATAGACATAGACATAGATGAGCAAGGGGAAACGAACGAGAAATAAGGCATGTCAGCCAATCTTTCTTTTTTCTGCGTTTCTTTTGGTGAACGTTACCAGCACCGGAGCATAAATGCAGAACGTGAGCCACCAGATTATGCTGTCCGGCAGCAAGGGATGGCTATCACTGCGCCATATGACGACCATAAGAAAAGCCAGATTCATCACCAGATATATGTAGTCATATTTGCGTTTTTCCGGTGGAAACAGGGGTGCCAGTGCTATATAAGCAAGCTGTCCAATCATAAAAATAGTCCAGTGCATACAGACCCTCCTTTATTCCCAGTCTATCGAACATGCTTTCCTGATGCAAACCGGCAGACAGTTACTGACCCTGCATGAACAGAAATGGTCTGGCTATGGATAGGCTCCAAAATGTATTATGATTACCATTTGATGGTAATATAAAAGTACTGTTATCCTATAGCATTGCCTATACCCATACCGATACAGTCTGCATTTTGCGTCTACGGATCCCGTTATTGTGAACGATCTTCAAGCGAATGGAACAGGGAGGAAAGCATGAACAAACCAAAAATAAAAAACAGGATCGCGATAATCGTGATCGTACTAATCGTACTGCTTCCTATACTCTACATACAGGTAAATAAACTGGTCTACGCACAGCGGGTCAAGGAGTATCTGATTGAACAAAAGCATTATAGTGAGGCGGAGATCGCTTCTGTAAAAGGAGTCTGGGGTAAAAAACTGCCGCCTTTTTATGTCAAAGTCATCTTTGCGGATGAACCTTACGCTACGTATATTTACTATGCGCATCGTCCGGTGATGCAAGCGGATGTATGGCCGACAGGAGCCGAGAATCCTCGTCCCGCAGCCAGTCCACCGCTCCAACATCTGGAAAAATAAACAAGCTGTAAATTTTTCACAAATACATAGCATTCCCACAAAAAACCATATATAATGATTGAAAAACAATTCCGATCAGAATTATAGGGAATGGTGAAATGATATGGTAAAGCACATCAAAGGGATACCCTCTGTCAAAAAAGCGGTATATGATCTGATCGCTTCCCGGCGGGATATTGCCAAAGCGGATATTATGGAGCATTTTCGGCTGACAAGCAGCAGTCTGACCCGTCTGCTGGACGAGATGACGCGTGAAGGCTGGATTATGGAATCCGGCTTTGGGCAGTCTACAGGCGGTCGGCGGCCGATTTTGTATCAAATCAATGCCGGTGCACGATATATTCTGGGACTGGATATTTCGCGGATCTATTCGGTGCTGGGTCTGTATGATATGGAGATGAAGCCGCTGGAGCTGCTGCGCTGGAATATGGACGAGCAGATGACTCCGCAGCGGCTGGTTGAACATGTGGGACGGCAGACGCATGAACTGCTGCTCCGCCATCAGCTGGACCGGGAACAGGTTATCGGTATGGGCGTGGGAGCTGTAGGACCACTCAGTCGGGAGCAGGGACGAATCCTGAATCCGCTCTATTTTGCCGCGCCGGGCTGGAACGATGTGCCGCTGCGCAGCTGGCTGGAGGAGGCAACCGGTCTGCCCGTGATTCTGGAAAATGGAGCAAATACAGCGCTGATCGGTGAACACTGGATGGTACGCAGCGAGAATATCCGGCATATGCTGTATGTACATATAGGGACGGGACTGCGCTCGGCGATGATGTCCAATGGCCGGATTGTGCATGGTGCAGTAGATATGGAAGGTTCGATCGGGCAGATGATTATCCAGACAGACGGTCCGCGTCTGCATGGCAGCGGCAACTACGGTGCACTGGAAGCTTTTGCTTCGGTGCAGGCGGTTGAGCAGCAGGTACGTGCGCGCAGCAAAATGAGCCGTGAGCAGTGGACGGGAGGAAGTCTGGCGCTGAAGCCGGAGGCAATCAACTTTACCACGATCGTTCAGGCGCTGGATTCGGGCAATGAGTATGTACGCGAGATTTTCGCACAGTCTGCTGCCTATATGGGCATCGGACTTGCCAATCTGATCAATGTGCTGCATCCCGAGCATATTATTCTGGGCGGCGTGATGATCAGCGCCAATGATCTTTTTTACAATACAGCGATAGCGGTAGCCGAGCAGAATATTTATTATTCAGACAGTTATCAGCCGGAGTTCTCGCGCGGGATTCTGCAGGAGACAGCGGTCTCGACTGGTGCTGCGGTGATGGTATGGAATGAGATGGATATTTGACCGTTGTCAGACAAATAGAGCATCATCCGCTCCTTGTCTGATCTAGCGTAGAATTGTCCTATTTAGCCACGAAAAGTGAACTTGGAAATGAGCCTAATGTAAATAGCCCGAGTGTCATTCTTTGAATATATCAGAGAAAGACACTCGGGCTGTTATGGTTAGAATTGAGAAGTACTATCTAATTTGGCTTAGAGATACATAGATGTATACGAAGCTATTTCTAAAGAGAAGAAGATTCATACACACGCAAGCCGATCCTACCAGCAACAATCATTGCTTCAGCTGGTTCAGGATCATTGGGTCCTTGATTTTGGTATCCTGTGCCAGCATGACGATTTTGGAAAGGATCTCTGCTGTACGTGGATCTTCATCCATAAACGGCAGGAAGATTCGTCCGCGGTGCTGGGAATGTACAGGCAGTATATTCAGTGCACCTGCAGCTTGCTTGTATACGATGGCGCTGCCGAGATGGACACTGTATGTGCCAAGACTGCCTTCAATAAGCGCATGATTCTTGTCGATTTGGACATTGGTAATCTTCATCAGTCGCAGCGACTCTGCCACAATGGCCCGGCGCATCTCTATGGTGGACAGGCTGGCTTCCGGATCGACACCGCCGACATGGGCGACACTCACCGCCAGATCCATATCCCGCATGACCTCGGAGAACAGCACAGGTGGAACCTGTTCGAGAGGTACTGGTTTGTAGGTCGTCCGGTCGTGGAACTGTACTGTCTCCAGTGTTGGAGCTTCGGTATCTGCTGGAGAGAACCAGTCTGCCATTGCATAGACGCTGGCGATCAGATTATTCCGGTAATCGACCTTTTGCAGTCCTTCTTCATAGCTGACTGTCCAGCCGCGTCCACGCAGCAGGGCTACCGTTTTGTTCGGCTGCACCTGATGTCCGGCATAGCGCCGGGATACGATGCCATTGGATTTTTCATCCTCATTGAGCACATACAGCTCCCGGAATACCTGTTTGAAAGGCTCCCGGCTGCGCTGATCTGTTCGTTCGCGCTGCTCGGCATAGAACTGGTGCCCGATCAGATCACGTTGGAACAAAGACCACTGTCCGCTCTCGTATAGATGAAGCGGATGAGCGATAAACACTTCATCCTCCGGCATCAGTAGATGCTGGATATAATCGGTCACTGCGGCTGGAGCGGTGCCGGCATCAGTCGTATTCGGATTGCTGCTGGCACTGGATTCGGCAGAACTTGCTCCGGCTGCTTGTAGTTGAAGCAGCGAGGAGGCTTCTTGGTTGATATAGCCCAGATGCTTACCACTGCGGAAGACAAGAGAGCGGAACAGCGGCGATAGCACCGGATTCTGCTGCAGCCGGCTCAGCTCTGCTGCGGTGAATGACGTTTGATTCACCATAGAGCGTTCCAGCTCGCTGCGTGCACGCCGGTATTGATCGGTCAGCTCGGTCTTCAGTTCTTTGAGCCGGACGATATATTCATTTTTGTTCAGGCGGGAAGGGACGGACTTGAGCAGCTTGCCGCTTTTGACCGCTGTCAGGCTGGTTTTGCCTTCTGTATCAATCTCCAGCTGAACATACAGTTCGTCCTCAATCTCATGTGGTTCAAAATAAACGAGCAGTTCATCCACCTTGCGTGCTTCCATATCCCAGGTCAGGCGGGTGACGTCTGCGTAACCGGCATTGCGTGCCAGATTATCGAGAGCAATCGCAGAAGCGGCCGCTTCACTGGTACGACGCTGGGCACCGAAGCTTTTACTTTCCTTGAGGAACTGCTGGACGAATTCATAGCGTCCGCGGATATCCTGTTCCCGCTGCTCTGTTGATAGTGGAATTAGCGTATAGGATAGCAGCTGATCTTTGTTGCGCTTGGCTGCGACGTTCTGACGGGTCTGCTCCAAGTTGAGTTTGCCGAGTACAGCATCGGCGAACAGCTGGCTTCGTCTGTGGTTCGAGCCTGCCGAGATATATTTGGCTGCATCATACAACAGCTTGAAACGCTCTGCTCCCAGCTCATGATAAGCCTGTTGGAACCAGTTCAGATCGAATGCGCCATCATTGAACTCCTGTGGAGTGATCGGCGAATAGTGGGCGACGATTGTTTCCTTTTCGGCAGAGAATGTCTCATTGATATGCGCGTGGAAGTACCAGGCTGCACTGCGCAGTCCCTGCCAGTTCAAATGGGCAGCGATAATCTCGATCCATTGTGGGGCATACATTGCCGCTTCCAGCAGCCGCTTGTCACTGATCGGATAAGTCTTCAGCATGTCGTCCAGCGTCTGTTCATTCTCGCCTTCGAGCGGGTAGTTATTTTTCAGCAGATGGCTGAATGTCTCTTTCTTGGTGGAATTACCATAGCTGTATATATAGCCCCGGATAAAGGTTTCTTTTTGCAGATTCGACAGAATAGACAGGAAATACTTCATTCCATCGATACGCTGAATCGACATAGCCAGAGGGGTAACCTCGGTCGGCAGTTCTCCGCGCTGCAGTTCAATATCCAGAATACGTGCAATCGCCTGTTCCGCGAGCGGACGAATACTCGGGAAGCGATTAACCAGATTATACTGGCTGGTAGGACTGGTGATCAGCCGCATAAAGTCACGGGCTTGATAGCCAATCAGCATCTGCTTGTACAGTTCATTATCCTGGATAATGTTCATATCATACATTCGGGCGTAATCTTCCGGTGCCAAATGAGTATAGGATATCGAATGAATATCCAGCGGCAGAAAATTATACAGCGTATGGAAGCGACGACGTGCGGAATCTTCGTTATATGACCGGCTGCGCAGCAGATTGATCCATGGATCGGCCAGCAGTACCAGTGTGCCGCCGTCCGGCTCCAGATGATCCGCCGGGAAGTTTTGCATCAGATAGTTCAGCGCCAGGTGAGCCATATCGAATACTTCTTCTTTGCGGCTGTCTTCCAGATAAGCGACCAGCAGGTTGTCGATCTGCTGTTGGTAGGGCAGACGATCATACCAGTCTCGGATCTCGATCATTTGCTCTACCGGATAAAGGGAACGGATAAACTCTCCGCGCCAGCCTTCCAGCAGCTGATGCTTGTCCAGCTGGTTGTACTCCATGGCATGGGAGAAATAACGGTACAGCTGCTGCAGACTCTGATCCAGGCGTTCCGGTTGTGTATACAAAGCGATCTGCATAACAGCCAGATTGTCCATGCCGCTCTGCTCCAGATACTGCTGCCACAGCGCGGTCAGCGGATAGCGTTCCAGTACTTTGGAAGTATCTTCATCATCGGCTACCCAATTGTTGTAAGAGAGCGGCTGAAGCTTGTTGCCGATCAGCAGGGTTTCTTTGTAATTATTGTAGTACTCGACCTCATATTCATGCTCGCGGTGCTCATGAATCAGGTCATTCAATCCTTGAAGGAATGATCTGATTGGCTCGGATCCCAGTGTGAACACCTGTGTCTTCATATCAAAAGCAGCTGTGCTCGGCGGTATCTTCAGCCATTCTTCGACCAGATTCGGATCGCATAACCTGTAGCCGTTGGCTGTCGTATATTCGGCTGCCTGTCCCAGCTTCGCCAGCAGTGTCTTCTCCTTGGCAGTCGGATGGGTAAGTGATTCGGTTATTACGGTCAGCCGTTCATACTGATCCTGACGTTCGGGCTGGCTTTGCAGCTCTGTGATCGTTTCTAGTGCAGCCAGCCGCTGCAGTTCACTTTTGCTGCCCAGCAGTCTCGCAACAACAGGCTCAAGCAATTCTCCAGGCTGGCGCAGCAGCAGCTGAATTGCACTCTGGCGCAGTGAGCCGGTTTTTAGCTTGAGCAGATCTTCGATCAATCGGAGTTCCGCATCGGTCAATACAAAAGTTTTGGCCAGTTTCAGTGCAGTTTCCCGGTTGGACATACTCTTGTCGGTCAGGGATGCAAAAATAAATTGGCGCTGCTCAGGATCATTACTATCCTTGATCACATATTGAAGCAGAGTGCCGCGCAGATCTGCGCTCATCCGATCCTTGAGCTGCAGAATCTCGCCGATCAGCTGTGCATCCATGTCATATACAGCCAGATAGATCAGCTTATGGATCAGCCGGTCGGACGAATACTGAATCGTAATACCATCGAGAACGCTGGAGGAGAAGCTGATGTCACGCTCGGACAGTCCGAGATAAATATCCCTGATCCGGTTGAAATCCTGCACCCTGTCTGCTTTTTCTTCCAGCAAAGGAGTCTGGGGAACCCGCAGTACACGCTCCGATTCAGTCACGCTACTGACAAAATCCCAAGTATATTCGCATTCATAAGCATAGTTGTCCAATACCCAGTACAGCAGCTCTCCATCATGTTCCTGTAGATGAGGACGGGCCATACGCAGGCGCAGTTCCTTGTTCTGGCTGTTGCTGAGCACATACAGAGCAACGATCTTCTGGTAGCGGACACCGGTATCCATCAGATACTGAATCCGGTCATACAGTTCCTGTTCTTCATGGACCGCAGTCGCCCACAGGCTGATATATACTTTGTTGGCATTCTCGTCGGTCAGCCATTCATGGCGAAGCGAGCTGTCCGTCAGCGCTTCATACGTCTGACGGATCAACTGTCCCGTAACCCGTGTATTCGCCGATTCAAGCGGCATGCCTATCCATGTACCAAGGGCTCTGACGATAGCACTGTAGCGGATCAGATCATGCTGCAGAATAGTATCTATCAGCATGATGGAGGCTTCAAGGGTCCCCTGATCCAGTGTCTCGGTGATCGACTGGCGCAGACCTTCCTGCAGCCGGGCAGCTACCAATAGCTCGCTGATCATCCGGTAAGCTTCGGTACGGTGCGACATCAGTATGCCCAGAATGATGTCGTAAGAGAGCAGTGCTGTCTGATTATCTCCATAAATGATATCGTGCAATGCCTGCATCACCTGTGCATTATCCTGATCCAGCTCATAGGCAATCAGATCGGACAGTGCTTCCTGATTCAACCGGTAGTCGCCCAATAGTTCGTAATTGCGTTCGGTCAGCATGGTCATCAGGTCAAAGCCAAAACCGTGCATCGATATCAGGGAAGTCATTTTGTCGAGAATTCGTTCCTTATGTAGTGTGATATCCTGTGTGCGATAGGGACGACGGTTATATCCTGTGCTGTAAGGATATTCGACCGCATGGGCGGTAATATACCGGAATATGCCGGCAGTCCGTTCATCTGCCAGTGTCGCTACCATACCTATCAGTGGTTCATATAGGGAAGCCGGGTTGTCGTCTTGCGCGAGCTGCTCCAGGCACTGCATCAGCCGGGCAATCTCCTCCTGCTGATTATGTATATATCTGCTGGCGCACAGCTTTGCACAGCTGTCTGCGAGTTCATGTAATGGCTCCGGTACAGCGGCTGCGAGACGTTCGATCCGGCTGAGATGCTGTTTGTATAGTTCATTCATATCCTTCATTATTTCATTCTCCTTTCCATAATGGGTATTACCACACGCGTCCTGCCAGCATGGTCAGCCGGATAAAGGCGGCCTCATCTCCTTCAGCCAGCTCGATGTGTTCGTCCAGCCCGGTGACTTCTTCCTCGCGCAGAAATACTTTGTATAATCCATCTTCAAAAGCCAGTAGTGCCGTCTCTACAGCCTGCTGTTCTTCAGGTATTCGTTCATCACGAATCAGCTGGAAACCGACTTTGCCTACTTCGGCCTGCTCTTTGATTGCCTCGGCAGTCAGATAGGGGATAAATGAAGTGTCAGTCTGCTTTACCTTGAATTCTCGTACATTTTGTTCGACGATGCAGGTGATAAGATCCCGCAGCGTAACAGGCGTACCGGCAAGCTGAAGCGGCTGACGGGTAAGCCAGTTTTTGCGGCGACCCAGACTTTTGACCGTGATATAAATCAGCATGGCTGTCCTCCTCGATCGAAATATATCTTTTATGATACACCAATAACCCAAGCATATCATAATATGAAAACGGGAACAAATGTTCCTTTTTATGAGAATTGAAATATAAAAGTACTAAAAAAGCCCTCCAGCAAAATCAGCTTCGATTTTGGGGAGGGCTGTTGTATTCAGTATGAAAAAAATAATGGCAGAGGATCAGCTGTGAAGCACAGCGTATGCTTCCTGCAGTACATTCTGGGAAGGCATATTGCTGAGATTCTTCGGTACGATATGCACCGAAATTTTGCTGTTTAGTGCTTCCTTAACCTGCGAAGCAATTTGCTTCTCACCGCTGAGAATGATTTCTTCCCATTGATGTTCACGGGCCATGCGTTCAATAATCGGAGTTAACCGCTTGATCCAGCGTGGGCGAATAACCTCCCACGGCTCCGAATAATTCTCGCGCTGCTTGTTGGATGCAGATTTCAGATCGCTGGTACTTGTGCTTGGACGTTCCCGGAATTCATCATTGATCATATCCCATTCATAGTAGTACTCCGTATTAATTTCACAGAGCAGACTGTCCAGAACGGTTACGGTATCATTGCTCAGCTGCACAATTCCGGCAGCCGGACAGCGTGACATCAGCGCTTGCAGTTCTTCCAGATGCGGCTCGGACTCAAAGTAAAAAGCATTGGGCACGCCGGTCTGTATCTTTTCGCAGAAGAATAATCCTCCGGATGAATCGGCGACGATGATCAGACCTTTTTTCATCTCGGTACGGCTGTTTTCCACCTTTTCCTCGACTTTGGCCTGAAGCTCCATCAGCATATCCAGATATCTTGGTTCTTCTCCAGCTTGCGTATACTCGGCGAGCTTTTTGAAACCGTTCTTGAGGCGTATTTTCCATTCCGGCTGGGTGTTGGCAGTTGGCTCAGTGTTCAGATAGATCGTCAGGAAACGTTCTGCCGATTGGGCAGAGTACTTCTGAAGTGCTTTCCAATTTTCCATAAATCCCATTGCAGTACCTCCTCAAAGAGAGTTCCTTTGTCTTTACCCTTATGGACAGACCTCCAAACTTTCCTCTGCACTTTTTTTACAATAATTTCAAAAAAACGTCATCCAAATCTCCATTTTTTCCGTTAATTAATATATAATTATCCTAATAATAGGAAATAGCAAAAGTTTACTGCTATGCTGTATTAGACTTCTCAATGCTCTTTTCCTTATATACTTGTATAACCAAGTATATTTTTAATCATAAATTTGTGTTTTTTTATTCGATGACACAACAAGGAGAATGCTGACATGAAAGATCATCATGAACATCAAAAAAGAAGACGGATCATTCATGCCCCCGCAGCGAAAATCGCTGGAGCGGGTATTCTGGTTGTAACTTGTGTGATGGCACCGACTGCCTGGCCAGCGTCCGGTTCTGATTATATCGCTCATGCGGCCAGCTCTCCGGCAGTATCGGTTGCCCAGCAATCAACTTCTGCTGGAACGAATGATGTATCGGTTGGTATTCCAACAGGCCCCCCTATCAGCATCGATGAACTGCCGGAGGCCGAGATTGCATCGAATATCGAGTATGTTACCGGCTTATTGGTGAGCAATCAACCAGGAGGCAAGCTGCCGGTCAGTCTGACAGTAGCCCGTGAGACCAATGAATCTGCCTGGATGAAGGATCGTCTGACGATAGGGCCCAAAGAAGCGGCATTAACCGCCGATATGCTACGCAAAGACGGTGGTAATATGGGAGTTTTTCATATGCCGGAAGCGGACAAAACCGAAGTCGCCGATCTGTATTTTAGTATGACCCAGCGTGCCGCTCAGATCCTGTCCACCTCCAAGCAGGGAATGGATGTACAGGCATTGTACGCCCAGCTGCAGCTTCCGCCTTCACGGGTATCTTCCCTTCAGGAAGACCTCAATGTGCAGCTGCATACCGATCATGGAGCAGAACGTCCGGCAGGCGCACAGAGTACACCACTCGGTATTGAGACAGCGGATACTTCCGGACAGGTATGGGTCACACTCCCTTTGGAAAATGCGGCGCTGAGCTCTGCCCAGATGAACCGGCTCAAAGTATATGCCAAATACCCGGATGGTACAGCAGGCTATGTTCAGGCTGCACTGACTTCCTATAACGAAAAATATAAGCACGGCATGAAGTTTGCTCTGCCCAAATCCGGACAATATACGATCATCCTGCCTGCTTCTTCCAAAAAGTAATCGATTCCATCCATAATGAGCAATATTATGATCCATCAGACAGGGAATAAAAATATCCAAAGAGCTGTCCCTGTCTGCCGGCAGCTCTACATATCTGTCATGCCGACAAGAGAGGAGATAATGCAGCATATTTGCCAACAATGCGAATATGCTATTTGTCGTCTCTATATCCCGGCAAACCGATTGGGAAAATAACAAATGATAGTTGACTGGATCAGTAGATACCTCTATACTAGTTATTGTTATTAAAAGTAAGTATGTTATGAATAGTTGCGAATTCAGGAGGAAGAAATAGATGAATAAAGAGCAAAGAAAACAGGAAATTCTGGCAGCGTACGAGTCCAGACATGCGACAAAGGCATTTGACCCGGAACAGAAGATCTCGGAAGATGATTTTGAATTTATTCTGGAGACCGGACGTCTGTCACCAAGCTCCGTAGGTTCCGAACCGTGGAAATTTGTGGTCATTCAAAATATGGAACTGCGTGAAAAACTTCGTGCAGTTACCTGGGGTGCACAGGGACAGTTGCCAACAGCGAGTCACTTTGTTGTAATCCTGGCCCGCAAAAACGTACGTTATGACTCCGCGTATCTGCGTGGGCAAATGGTCGAAGTGAAGCAAATGCCGGAAGAAGTATTCAATCAGGCATTGGGTCGCTACAGAGAATTCCAGGAAAAAGATCTGAACCTGCTGGAAAGTGAACGCGCTTTGTTCGACTGGGCATCCAAGCAGACGTATATTGCGCTGGGTAACATGATGACCGCAGCAGCAGAGATCGGTATCGATTCCTGTCCGATCGAAGGATTCCATATGGAATCCGTCGAGAAAATTCTGGGCGATGAAGGTCTGCTGGAAAACGGCGAATTCGGCGTTAGCGTAATGGCTGCTTTTGGTTACCGTACAGAAAAAGAGCTTCGTCCAAAAGCACGCAGAACCAAAGAACAGGTTGTGCAGTGGATTAACTAATCCATTGCCAAACATGCCATATACCAAAACTGTGGAATAACAAAAAAGAGGACATCCGTTTAACGGATGTCCTCTTTTATTTATAGGCAGTAATTAAATTAGTGGCGATCTTTGGCTTCGCCGACACGTTGCTGGATTTCGCCTTTTGCTTTATCCAGTTTGCCTTCAGCCTGCAGGGAAGCATTGTCTGTAGCGTTACCGTATTGATCTTTGGCTTCGCCTTTTACTTTGGAGACTGCACCTTTGATTTTATCGCCCAGACCATTATCTTTATGATTATCCATAGTTAACATCTCCTGTTCTAATTGTAGGTTTTATGAAATATACATTTCCGGTAACATCGATTGAATACGACCGGGTATGTCATTTATTACCCCTCAGTCGCTTTATTTAAACAAGCAAGGAAAGTTGGTTGACATTCTGTAGGCTTCTCGCCACAATAAAAGCCAGCAGTCTAGCAGAGCAGGAGGGACAATATATAAATGAAAATTAAGGCAGTCATTTTTGATTTTGACGGATTGATTCTGGATACAGAGAGTGTATGGTTCGAATGTTATCAGGAGGTGTTGAGCCGCTATGAGATGGAGCTGACACTGGAGCGGTTTGCGCCAAGTATCGGGACACATGGTAATGATTTTATCGATTATGTGGAACAGACGATTGGCAAGCCGGGGATTGGCCGGATAATTGATCAGGAAGTATCTGTACTGCATCAGCAAAAAATGCAGCTGATCGAAGCGCGTGAAGGCGTAGCGGACTATCTGCATACCGCACGGGAGATGGGACTGCGGATCGGGCTTGCAACCAGTTCGAATCGTGCCTGGATCGAACGGTTTCTGGGTCGGCTGGGATTGCGGGAGTATTTTGAAGCGATCAAGACGAGCGACGACGTATCTGCGGTCAAGCCTGACCCGGAGCTGTATTTGCGTGTTATCGATGAGCTGGGCGTGAAGCCGGAAGAAGCACTTGCTTTTGAAGATTCGCTTAATGGATTGCGCGCTGCCAAGGCTGCCGGACTGCACTGTACGATTGTACCCAATCCGGTCACATCCCTACTGCCATTTGAACATCATGATCTGCGTTTGGATTCGATGGCAGAGATGCCGCTTGGAGCTGTTCTGGAGCGGATCATCATCCAGGGCAGACTATAGACAGGATGTAGAGATCATTATGCAATAACGTTTAATTGATAAGGAAACAGGCAAATATTCATGGAGAACGAGTATATAGTGAACCGGGAGGAAGCGTATTTTGAAATTATTTATTCACCGTAAAGATCTGCGTATTCATGATCTTGTCGGATTCGATTATCTGCATGAAGCCCAGGCTGAAAGTATTCATTTGCTCATTCTCGATCCATTTCTGCTGCGCGGAGGCAGGGAACAGGAACATAGCGGACGGAATTTCCTGCAACATGTGCGACGCTTGAAGCAGCTATATGAACTGCAGGGGCATCAGCTGCATATCGCCTACGGAGAGCCCGAACAGGTACTGGATTATATACTGGAGCAGCAGTCTATCGACGAAGTAGTGGCTCATCGGGACTTCACGCCATACGCGAGAGAGCGTGATCGCAAGCTTCGCCAGATTGCTGACAAGCATGGAGCGGCATTTACCCTGCTGGTAGATCATATGATGATTCACGTGGAACATTTTGCCGAATTTACGGGAAAAGAAGGATATTATAAGGTATTTGCACCTTTCCATCGGAAATGGCTGGAATTTCTGGCACAGTATCCGAATCCGGCTTCTTCCATTCCTATTCAGCAGCTGAATCTGTCTCGGCAAGCTATCGATTGGCCGGAGCTTTTTCAGCCACCGTTTGAGCTGGGCGATTACAGACCGGCAGACGAGCCGACGCCGCTGCTGCAGCATTTTCTGGCAGAGCAGATCGCAGATTATGGCGAAGAACGTGATTATTATGCGATTGATCCATCCAGTGGACTGAATCCGCATGTGGTGCTGGGTGCTGTCTCGGTACGGGAGATGTATGACCGGGCATCACTGGAGCAGGGGAGCGAAGAATGGATTCGCCAGATTGCTTTTCGCGATTTCTATCTGTATCAGGCGATCTATGATGAAGATTATTTCCGGTATGAAAAGCGGTATGATCTGTCTGCGCTGGATGATCGCCATTTTGAAGCTTGGTACAAAGGAGAGACCGGCATTCCGGTCATCGATGCTTCTATGCGCCAGTTGAACGAGACAGGGCGTATGCACAATCGTCTGCGAATCCTGTCGGCCATGTTCTTGACCAAAAATCTGCAGTGTCCGTTCACATTGGGCGAGCAGTATTTCCGACGCAAGTTGCTGGATTACGATAATATTATCAATCGGGGCAATTGGATGTGGTGCGCTTCACTGGGTGCCAATTCGGCGCCCTATTTCCGGGTCGTGAATCCGGTCACCCAATCCGCCAAATATGATCCGGAGGGCGATTATCTGCGCCAATGGCTGCCGGAGCTGAAAGATTTATCGATCAAGGAGATTCATCAGCCTCGTTCGGATGCGATCGTGGATCTGAAACGTTCACGGGCAGCAGCGATCGAGACATACAAGGGAATTGTTCAGTCTTTGTAAAAATGAACGTAATTCATATGAATAATCTGCTATAAAGAGGCGTTTTTGTTAACTTCTGGTTAACAATTCGCTTCTTTTTTTACATTATGCAGGGTTTAACATGTACATTCCACTGATTATTGGTTGTTACAATCAACTCGTTTGATACATACATCGGCATTGAATAATGACCGCTAATCATGAGGAGATGATCATTAATGTTAAACAATATCCGGGAAAAAGGTCTGCGCAAAATGGTATCACCTGTAGGTGCTGGTGTACTGACGGCTGCGATGCTGCTCGGCACACTGCCAGCAGGAACAGGAGAAGCTGCAGCCAAGGAACAGCCGGAGATTAAAGCCAAAAATGTGATTATGCTGATCCCTGACGGTATGAGCATGGATGGCACTACGCTGGCACGTTGGTATAATGGCGGCCAAGCACTGGCACTCGACGAGATGGCGAGCGGTCTGGTACGTACCTACTCCGCTGATGCAGCGATTGCCGATTCCGCACCGGCAGGCACGGCGTTTGCGACAGGTTACAAATCCCATACCGGCTATGTAGGTGTACTGCCGGATCAGAATACGATGCCGGGTCTGCCTGCACTGGCACCGGGTGATGCCAAGAAACCGATAGCGAATGTACTGGAAGCAGCCAAACTGGCCAACAAATCGACAGGCATTATCGCCACTTCCGAGATTATGCATGCGACACCGGCAGACTTTAGCGCCCATTATCCGGATCGCAGTAACTACGATGCACTGAGCGAGCAGCAGGTATACGCAGGTATCGACGTTGTACTGGGCGGCGGTGCGCAGTACTTTACCCCGGAAGGTCGCAAGGATGGCGAGAACCTGCTGAATGTCATTCATACGCAGGGTTATAACGTAGTAACGAACACAGCCGAGCTGCAAGCTGCGCATACCGGCAAAGTATGGGGCATGTTCGCAGACAAAGCGATGGATTATGATATGGACCGTAACCCTGTCGAACAGCCAAGTATTGCAGAGATGACAGCCAAAGCCATCGATCTGCTGTCCGAGAACGAAGATGGATTCTTCCTGATGGTGGAAGGCAGCAAAGTGGACTGGGCTGCGCATGCCAATGATCCGGTCGGTATTATCAGTGATGTGAATGCATTTGACGACGCGGTAGCGGAAGCACTCAAATTCGCCAAGGAAGACCAGAATACACTCGTCATTGCGACAACGGATCATGGTAATGGCGGTCTGACGATCGGTGACCGTGAGACGACAAGCACATACGACGAGCTGCCATTGTCCACATTTATCGATCCACTGAAAAAAGCAAAAGTGACCGGTGAAGGTCTGGAGAAAAAGCTGAACAGTGACCGCAGCAATATTACAGAAGTAATGAACGAGTTCTTTGGCATTACAGATCTGACAGCAGAAGAAACAGCAGCGATCCGTGGAGCCAAAGCAGGCAGCATGAACTCCGTTGTCGGGCCGATGATCAGCAAGCGTGCACATATCGGTTGGACCAGTGGCGGCCATACCGGTGGTGAAGTCGTACTGTACTCGTACGCACCAGGCGGCAAGCAGCTGACTGGCGTTGTGGAAAATACAGATATCGCCCGTTACATGGAGTCGGCGATGGGACTGGATCTGAGTACCGTTACCAACCGCCTGTTCGTTCCTGCAGAAGAAGGCTTCGCTGCTCGCGGTGCCACCGTAACATGGGATAACAGTGACGAGAAAAATCCGGTTATCGTAGTAACCAAAGGCACCGATACCCTGCGTCTGCCAGTGTACAAAAACACAGCCGATTTGAACGGTAAAATCGTACGTCTGGAAGGTAATATTATCTTCAATGGAGAAAAAGCCTTCGTACCTCAGCAGGCCATTGACCTGATTTCGTAAGGTTGGTTCTTTAATAACAAACGGCGTTCCCTTCAGCCCTTTCCGAAATTAATGGAAAGCTGCAAGGGACGCCGTTTATTTGTCTATATATGGTGTTTATGCCGAGATCGTATTTGTTTCTAATTGAATAGATACACTTGGTTTTCCGTCGTTGTTATCCCAGATTCTGCGCATATTCCAGGTTGAGAATGTTCACCAGCGTCACATACAGACTGGATCGTTCTGTCTCCCCGCTGCGATACGACATTAGCTCATCACCTTGTACATGAACCACATCGCCTGCGGATACGGCAGTCTCGGTACCATCGCAATCGAAAATTCCTTTTCCTTCGCTTACGAGAATATAGACATCAGCTCCCGGATGGCGGTGGGCAGGAAGCTGTTGACCAGGTTCAAAATTCAACGTAAATACGATACTTCCCGGCTGCTTGAATACAATACGTTTGGTAAAGCGCTCGTTCTCATAAGCTTGAAATTGATTCAATAATTGATGTTCCATGGTTATCGATCCTCTCGTCTCGTTTATCGGAAGTGGGAATGAACAGTAGATAGGGGCTGGTTGGTGGTGCTGTTTTTATTATAGAATGCCGACGAAACCTACTTAGTGATTACAATCACTAAGTCCACTCTACCCACATGATATCGTACAGATACAAGCATATGGCGTTTCGAACTGCATATGCCTTAGCGAAAGGGGATAGCCCTATGAGCCAAATGATTGCTATGAACCTTCCTATTGCCGAACTGGCAGCCCAGGACCCGCATATCATTACGATCATGCAGGAAATTGGCTTTACGGATATTACGCGGCCGGGTATGCTGCAGACTGCCGGACGCCTGATGACACTGGAAAAAGGTGCAGCCCTAAAACGAATCAGTCATGAACAGATGCGTCAGGTGTTTGCACAGCATGGATATACCCTATGCGTGCCCAATAAGGGAGGAAATGAACAATGAGCGAGTTAATTAACAACCGTGAAGTAAGAGGACAGCATGAAGGCGATCTTTCTGCTGAACATATATTAAATGCCCAGCGCCAGACGGTGCTCAAACAGCTGATCAAGGAACTGCATGATGGTCAAAGTGTACATGACGTAAAAGAGCGTTTTCGTGAAGCGGTAGGTCATATCTCTGTCGCCGAAATTTCACAGCTGGAGCAGGCGCTGATGGAAGAGGAAGGAATTCCGGTCAGTGAAGTGCAGCGGCTATGCAGCGTACACGCCGAGATGTTCAAAGGCTCTATCGACGATATTCATCGACCTGCTGCCGGTGCACCGGAAGAGCAGCCCGGTCATCCGGTACACACTTTTAAAATGGAAAATCGGGCGATTGAGCGTCTGGTACAGTTCACCCTGTCCCTGCATATGGATCGCTTCCGCCGCGAACCTGATGAAGCCCAGCGCATCCAGCTGCTGGAGGACATGAGTCTGCTGTACGATGTGGACAAGCACTACAGTCGCAAGGAAAATCTGTTGTTTCCGTTTCTGGAAAAGTACGGTATTCATGGACCAACCCAGGTCATGTGGGGCGTGGACGACGGTATCCGGCTCGGAATCAAGGAGATCAAAGCTCTGCTGACAGGGTACCGCACAGATGCTGCAGAGTCTACGATTCGATCCGTTTCTGCCGATGATCTGCTGGGACTGATGGAGCGGGTGCTCCAGGAAGTGACAGACATGATCTTCAAGGAAGAACATATCCTGCTACCGATGGCACTGGAGACACTGACCGAAGATGAATGGCTACAGATCGCCCGGGAAAGTGCCGAAATCGGTTATTGTCTCGTTTCTCCCGAACAGGAGTGGATTCCCGAACGTGCTCCCGAGCCGGGAATGAAGCATCCTTCCGCTGCACCGGAAGCAGCAACAGATTCAGCATTAGAAGAAGGCAGTCTGCCGCCGCTGCAGGATGGTCTCGTTCGTATGGGAACCGGTATTCTGTCGATTCATCAGCTAGAGACGATGCTTAATCATCTGCCGGTGGATCTGACCTTTATCGATGAGAATGATGTAGTACGTTACTTTTCACATGGTAAAGAACGCATCTTCGCTCGTACCCGTGCAGTTATCGGACGTACTGTCCAGAACTGTCATCCGCCGCAAAGCGTGCATGTCGTCAATGAACTGCTGGCCGACTTCAAGGCTGGACGCAAAGACGACGAAGATTTCTGGATTCCACTCAAGGACAAGTTTGTATATATTCGCTACTTTGCGGTTCGCGACGCAGAAGGGACGTATATGGGCACCCTGGAATTCACACAGAATATCAAGCTGATTCAGGAGCTAACCGGTCAGAAGCGTATTTTGTCCTGATCCTATAAGGTCTGTTACAATGGGAAAAACACTCGTAGCAGGGAGGTTATTCCATTTGCACAGACAGGATGTACTTGTTATTCAACAGGCTGTACAAAGTTTGGAAAATGAACAAGCCCGGCATTATCTGACTACTTTGCTGATCGGGATCAGACAGCAGCAGGAAGAGTCAAAAGAGTCTGCTGTATCCGACGTGTATGAAGAGATTCTCGGTATTCAGGAAAGAATGGAACTCTGGAAGCCGGACGCTTCCTGTACTCATGTCCATATTGTATGTGGCGATTCTCTCGGCGGCAGTATGAAGGCTGCCCTAATCAATGAAAACCTATCTGCTTCGCACAAGCTGATTGTACTGACTGAGAACTATGCAGTTGGACCGATCTACCATCTGGACGAAGAAGAAGGACGATCTGCACGCAGTGAATGGTTCAGGGATAACATAGCGGGTTGTGTCCATTATGGCGAACAGCTGGAAGAGCATTACACCGATCTGCTGGTAGCAATGGCTCTGATCCCCGAGCAAGCGCATATTATCGTGTGGGCAGATGATAATGTCTGTGAGCAGATCGGTATGAGACATGCCCTCTACCTGCTGCGTAGCAGATCCAATCCTGTATCGGTATATGATGCCTGTGCAATCTGCGAGGAATTATATAACACAGAAGACAGGATACAGCATTATCATCATTCCGGAGAGATTCCTGTGAACAAACTGCAGCAGGCTCTGCAAAGTATAGACGCGGATTATTCACTGGATGCACGTCAGCGCCAGCAACTATCGGATGAATGGCAGCAGCTCACCCAGCAAAGCGGCGTGCTGCGCATATGGGACACCGACCATGTGCAAGAAGTATCGGTCGATTATCATGATGCTTATTTGCTGGAAAAGCTGGATCGATTACACTCTCTGACTGCCCGAAAAGAAGGCTTTCTGATCGCACCGAGGCTGATCGCTGAAGCTATGGCATACAGTGAACAATTCACAGGTGATGCCTTTTGGGAATACCGCCTGAGGGAACTGATATATCAGGGTATTCTTGAAATTAAAGGAGTGCCTTGTAGTATGAGACACTATAGCATCAGACGCAAACGAACATGATAAGCGCAAAAAAGATATCATCCTTCACGATCAAAAACACGCAATAACGTTACAGACTGAATAATACAGTTGTAGCGTTATTGCGTGTTTTTGAATTTATTTATCCACAGGCTATCCCCAACTAATTAATCTCACCGAGACGGCAGACGTTATAACAAAATAAAACAATCATACAAAATGAATAAATATACACAAATGAATAATATTGTGTACTCTTACAGATAAATGATTTATGTGAATTCAGATAGAAGCAGGTTGTATGTATCAGATATGGCAAAAACAAGTGAGGAAGACCGTCTGTGTAGTGTTCAATATACAGCAAAAAACAGCCGCTTCATAAAGTAAAGTCAGCTGTTTTCTGTGAATTATAACAATAGTAAAAGGGCGGCAGACATACCGGTTGTTCATTTGCTACCGCTGGCTACTGTGTGAAGGTGCAGTGTGGATCAGATGCTGCTGATATCATGTTTGTCGGATAATGCATCCTTGTCGGCGAGCATGGCGATCAGCTCTTTGGCATTTGGCGTAGCATCACCGGCAGAGTTATTGTTGAACACGATATAGATATGATCGGTCTGTTCCTGCAGCTGCAGCAGACGGTCACGCCACTCGGTCAATTCTTCGGTATTGTAGTTGTACAGATAGCGCAGCTTGCGCCAGTCGGGATGACTGCTTTTATGCCAGCCGTCTACATTACGTCCGTGCATACGCACATAGGTCGCCTGACGAGAAGTGGCAGCGGTAATAATTGGGATAGAGCCCATTCCGGCCTGCGGTTCATCTACGATGGTATGAATCCAGCCTTCCTTGCGCATAAATTCCAGCGTACGCTCGCGGAATTCCGGCATATACCAGGTCTGGTTGCGGAATTCGAGAGCACACGGGATATCCTTCATCAGCTCGCGCGTCTCGCGCAGCGTCTCCACATTGTCCCGATTGCAGTCAAACCATGGCGGATACTGAAACAGCGCCATCCTCAGCTTGCCTGCATCAATCGCCGGCTTCAGGGATACATGGAACGCCTCGAACATTTCTTCCTTCGTATCAAAATAATTCTTTTTGCCACGCAGATGCCCGGTCATTCCCTGATATGCCTTGAAAATAAAACCAAAATCATCCGGTGTCTGCTCCACCCATTTGGTTACATTTTTGACCGGCTGGACGGCATAGAATGAACTGTCTATTTCAACAATCGGAAAATGCTGGCTATAGGTAGGCAGCCGCTCGGGTGCTTTTATTTTGCCATATAACTCGGGATGATCCCCGAATCCGGTTAATCCAACTTCGATCATGGCGGTTGACCTCCTTTTCGGCTGGAGCAAGTCGACAGAGATAGACATCCATGGAATCTCTTCAACACCCTACCGTTCAATACAGATTATTAAACGAATCCAGATCCAGCCTAAACAGAACATTGTACTGCCTGTACAGAAATGGCCTATAGTACAGCATGCAGGCGAGGAATACAAAGAGTAAATCTATACCAGAAAGCAGATCATTCACCTCGTAACATACAGGATGATCTATCCATATTGTGAGAGGATTAACCATATTTGCTACATCCTATATAAAGAAAAGACGGATTAACCCAAATATTAGCTAATCAAAATTAAAATATATTCTCTTTCCTAAAAGCTTCGTATACACTGAAATCATCATACAGGCGTACCCATCCAGCATGAGATAAAGCACAGTATCGGTACTTATGAAATGATGAGCAAAATTAGAGAAAACAGGGGATGAACGAATGAGTAAACACAAGCTTGGTATGCTGGGCAGAATATGGATGGTGATGGTACTGCTGGTAGGTTCGATAGGCGTACTGAATCAGCCTGTACTGATCCGGCAGG
This sequence comes from Paenibacillus dauci, assembly GCF_000971985.1. Taxonomy (GTDB): domain Bacteria; phylum Bacillota; class Bacilli; order Paenibacillales; family Paenibacillaceae; genus Saccharibacillus; species Saccharibacillus dauci. Next base: position 402,755 of record NZ_LAQQ01000002.1, read on the forward strand.
TATCTGCAGGAGGGATAGAGCCATATCTGGGTGAAATTCAGCTATTTCCTTACCAGTTAGCGCCTAAGGGATGGGTATTTGCTGCCGGACAGCAGCTGTCTATCCAATCCAATACAGCGTTGTTTGCACTGCTGGGTACCAACTTTGGCGGTAATGGAAAAACAACATTTGCACTGCCGGATCTACGTGCTAATACGCCTGGAGGAATGGGCTATTACATAGCAGTACAGGGCATCTTTCCGAGCAGAGATGATCGTATAGAGGGTGCTGGAAATGCGATGCTAAGCGAAATTCGTCTGTTTCCGTATACTTTTTCACCTTCCGGCTGGTTGGCTGCCAACGGACAGACACTGAATATTGCAGATTATTCTGCGCTCTATAGCAAGTTGGGCACGAATTTTGGAGGCGATGGTGTGACTACTTTTCGTCTGCCGACTCTTACAGACCCCAAAGAAAATGTACATTATCTGATATCTACCGATCCCGCCAACTATAATCAGGTGACCGATACCGAATATCTGGGAGGGATTATTCCGTTTGCACTGCCAGTATCCGTCACCCGGCTGATGGAAGCCAGTGGAGCTTCGCTGCCGATAAATCAAAATCAGGCATTATATAGCCTGCTAGGTAACCGATTTGGCGGAAATAACGTGACTACCTTTAATCTGCCGAATCTGAATGCCAATCAGACGACATTAAAGTACTATATGACGAACAGTGGTATATTTCCTTCTTTTGAAGCCACTACGCCGATGGCGCGTAATGATCAGTATACCGTTAACAAAAATGGAGTATTGATTGTTACGGGTACCGGAGTGCTGGTCAATGATGTGAATGCATCCACAGCAAATTTGGTAGCATCACCTGCCCATGGAACCTTGGATTTTCATACGGATGGCAGTTTTCAATATACGCCAGCCGAATCATATACGGGTACAGACGTCTTCACTTATGAAGCTGTCAATGGTAGCGGTATCTCGGCGGCAAATGTAACGATTACCGTACAGGAAACGGAGCCGCCGGTAGTCAGTGGTGTGCAAGATATGGAAGTATACAATACGCCTGTTGCTCCTGTATTTACGAATGCGACAGCCTTGCTGAATGGTCAGCCGTACACCAGTGGAACAGCGGTTACAGCAGACGGTCTCTATGCGCTGAGAGTCACGAACAGCTTTGGTGTAACCGTTGTTCATTTCACGATTGACCGGACAGCACCGGTAGTCACAGGTGTTACGTATGGTCAGCTGTATTCGTCGAGTCCGGTGATTACTTTTAATGAAGGCACAGCTACACTGGATGGCAGTGCATTTGCCAGTGGGTCTGCGGTGACGGAAGAAGGAGAGCACCAGCTCATTGTGACGGACAGTGCAGGCAATACCAGCAAGGTTGCCTTTAGTGTGTATTTTCCGCGCACTGTTGCTTTTGATAGCCAGGGAGGAACCCTGGTAGCAGATCAGCGTGTGAACTACGGCACTTATGCAGTCCAACCTTCCGCGCCGACCCGTACCGGCTATAGCTTTGGCGGCTGGTATATCGATCAGGAAGGGGAAACACCGTTTGATTTTGGTGCAGTGGCGATCAAGACGGACAAGACATTGTACGCCAAATGGATATTGAATGCCTATACAGTAAACTTTGATTCCAGTGAAGGTACCTCTGTAGGCAGCCAGCATGTGGGGTATGGTAAAACAGTAGCGAAGCCTGCTGATCCAACCCGCGCCGGTTATCATTTTGCTGGCTGGTATACGGATGCTTCACGCACGATACCGTTTGTTTTTGGCAGTACGGTCGTGACTGGCGATTTGACGCTGTATGCTGACTGGATATTGAACAGTTATACAGTAAGCTTTGACACCTATGGAGGTTCGGTGGTTGCCGACTTGGCTGTCCGTCATGGAAGCAGTGTAATCCGACCGGCTGATCCGGTGAAAAATGGCTATACTTTTGCTGGCTGGTATACAGATGCCGCGCGGACGGTACCGTTTGCTTTTGGCAATGCGGTCGTGACTGGCGATGTGACCTTATATGCTGCTTGGACTACAAACAGCTACACAGTGAGTTTTGATACGTATAACGGTTCTGCCGTGCCGGATCTGTCTGTCGATTATGGAGACAAGGCAGTCCAGCCTGCTGCGCCGTCTCGCACGGGCTATCTGTTTGCCGGCTGGTATACGGATCGTTCGTATAATACACCGTTTGATTTTAACCATACGGCGATTACCGGCAATCTGACCCTGTATGCCAAATGGGTAACCGAGGCGTATACGGTCACATTCAATACTTATGGCGGGACAGAAGTACCTCCTATATTCGTGGAATATGAAGGGACTGTAACAGAGCCTGTCCAGCCTACGAGAGATGGGTATAGTTTTGACGGATGGTATACCGACGGTACATTATCCCGGCAGTTTGAGTTTGGTACAACACCGGTAACGAGAGATTTGACCTTGTATGCCGGCTGGAAAATAAAGCAGGTACCTATCGACAACAAAGACGATAATAATAAACGTTCCAGCGATACGGTGTCGACAATTATCTCTAACGGCGGCAGTTTGATTATTCCGATTGGGCGTTCAGGGCAGCTGAACACTACAGGCATCAGCCTGTTTATTCCGGCCAATGCAGCCTCTGAAGAACTAAGAATATCGATGAGTCGTCTAACAGACAAGGATACGCAGCAGATGTGGACGAATGGGGCTCGCCCGGTGAGTCCGGTGTATGAGCTGCTCAAGAACGTTTCCCGCAACTTTGATCTTCTGGTGACGCTGACACTGACTTTTGATCCGGCGGAATTAACGGGGAATCAGACACCAGGCATCTATTACCTGAATGAAAGCACAGGCAGCTGGGTACAGGTTGAAGGAAGTCGTGTCGACGGCAATCAGATCACGGCGCAGGTGAATCATTTTACCAAATTCGCTGTGTTGGTAGCAGGCGGGACGCCGAATAGTAACGTATCGGATACTCCGCCAGCGGCTGATCCGGCAGTAGACAAGAATGCTGCATCCTTTAGCGATATTAATGGACACTGGGCAGCAGAGAGTATTCGCCAGGCTGTGGATGCAGGTATTGTCAAAGGCTATGCCGATGGCACATTCAAGCCGGGGCAGGCAGTGACACGTGCCGAATTTACACTTATGTTGCTGCAGGCGATGGGATTGCCGGGCAATGGAACTCCGCTTGCTTTTACCGATAAAGAAAAGATCGGTGCATGGGCCCAGCCAGCGATTGCAGAAGCGGTGCGACAGGGTTGGATTCACGGTAATGCGGATGGTTCTTTCCGTCCGAATGACCAGATTACACGCGCTGAAATGGCTGTGATGGCAGCAGCAGCACTGCACAGCAATACTTTAGCCAATCCAAAAACTACCTTTGCGGATGATAAAAAGATTCCGGTATGGGCACATGGTGCAGTAGCAGCCATGCAGCAGGCAGGCATCCTGAGCGGCAAATCGGCGAATACATTTGACCCTGCCGGTCAGACAACACGTGCCGAAGCGGTCAAAGTGATCATGATGATCCAAGCTATGCGAAACAGCTAGGATTGCTGATACGTTCTTACCAGCAGCAGACACATGCCATGCAGCGGCATGTGTCTGTTTGCGTAATAATTCTTTAATTTGGTAAGCGGCTGATATTTCTTCTGTCTGACTGGTTAAGTATGAAGAGGGAACAATATCCACCCACATATGAAGGAGGATGATTTGCATGACAGACATACTTAACGCTATCAAGAACAGAAGAAGCATCTATGGAATCAGCAAAGAGGCCGTAACATCCGACGAACGCATTCAGGAAATCGTGGAGCAGGTGGTACTGCATACGCCGTCTGCCTTTAACTCCCAGAGTGCCCGGGTGATGATCCTGCTGGGTGAAAAGCATGACCAGCTGTGGGATTTCACGACGAATATTCTCAAGGAAATTGTTCCGGCTGACCGATTCGAGCCGACCCAACAGAAAATGGACAGTTTCAAAGCCGGTTATGGTACAATCCTGTTCTTCGAGGATGAGTCCGTGATTCGTGGTATGCAGGAGCAGTTCCAGGCGTATCAGGATAACTTCCCGGTCTGGTCCCAACAGTCCTCGGGGATGCACCAGTATCTGGTCTGGACACTGCTAGAAGCGGAAGGCTACGGCGCGTCGCTGCAGCATTATAACCCGCTGATTGATGAGAAAATCAAAGCAGAGTGGGATATTCCGGAGAACTGGAAGCTGATCGCGCAAATGCCATTTGGCAAACCGACAGCTCCGGCAGGAGACAAGGAATTCAAACCGCTGGAAGAACGGATTAGAGTACTGAAATAACGAATAATTGTATACGAATAGATATTGAAAAAGCAGGCACCTGTAAAAGAGGTGCCTGCTTTTTGGTAGAATCGGAACTACTCGAATCGGGATGGAGTGGGTGTCTGCTGTTTTTTGTAGGCTGCCAGCAGTTCGCTAACAGAGATGCCATCGATGGTCATTCCCTCAATATTGCTGTTAACGATCGCTACATTGCGCAGGTTGGAGTCTGCTATTGTACTGTTGGCAAGATCACATCTTTCCATGGCTACCGGCAAGGAGGGCTGATCGGTCCCCAGACTGGTGTCATGAATATAGGCACCGGCCAGATTGACGTGGCAGATTTCAGTCTGGCTCATATTGGAGTCTCCGAATACGGAATGACTTAAATTCACATTGGTGAATCGATTATAGCTGGAATTGCTGTTCTGAAATAAGGTATGGCTCATATTCAAGTTTGTAAATTTGGCCTCTTGCAGGTTTACATCGTGAAAGTCGGTATTATGTAAGTTGCAATCACGGAAATTGTGACTACCAAGATTCCTGCTGCGTGTATAGTATGCAGCTTCTTCCTCTTCTCCGGGTATGTTTTTGAAATAATAACGCTCTTTATCATCCTGTCCTGCCAGCTGATAGCCCATCTTTTCATAGAAGTGATGATTACGCGGACTATTCTGATCTGTATCCAGCGTCCATAACCGGACCTCGGGATACAGGGCTTCTATACTGGAAATAACAGCAGACCCGATGCCTTTATTCTGCTGAGAAGGGTCAATATACAGCCGGTCTATACGAGCATGCTCTCTGCCAGTGTAGGAAATAAGAACAACGCCTACAAGACTATGCTGAACCATGATTTTGAAATAGCTGTCATTCCATAGGTGGTATTGGTGCATGTCGACAGAGTCAAAGCCGGGAATATAAGGACCCGATCCCTCGGTATACCATCTGCGTCGCTCCTCTTGTTCTACTGTAACCATCAAATCCCTAATGGCAGCAGCATCTGCTGCATCGGCTCTGACTAATTCCACCTGTATTTTCATATCCTGTGCCTCCTCGTATTCAATTGAAAGCCCTGCAGCAGGTATAGCCGAAAGCATCTCATGTGGAGTGCGATCCCTATCCTCGATATGCGGTAGGCTATCCTTTTTAACTGCATGATTTTATGCCGGGCTGGTAAGAGTGTAATGCTTCTAGCTCTCATCCACAAGTTCCGGTTATTAACTACCCGGCGTCGTCAGTATAAAGGAAACATCGCCCTGTTTCTCGCCATTCACATACAGCCGGATATGATGAACGCCAGGATAATACACGCGTGTGGTAATCAGCTTGAACGAATGCTTTTTGCGCATCAGATGCTGTCCCGGAGCGAACTCGCGGGATACCCAGCGAAAGCGTTTGGCGGCATGGCGTCCGTTGGCCTTCATTAGATCCACTTCGTAGTCAATCCGCAGATTCTGCGCAGACACTGCCTCGTTGAACAGGGTAAAGGAAAGTTCAATATCGTCACCGATCGCCACCTCCGTCACACTCACGGCAAAATCAGCGGCCCGTACCTGTTCATTCGGCAGATAACCAAACAGATCCATTACTTCCGGATGATCCTGCTTGAGCAGGGTGCGGCAGCCGTGACGGATAATCCAGTCAGTATGCGGATGCTGACCATGCCATTCGCGGGCAATCGCGGCAATCCGGTCGGGATGATCCTTGGCAATATCGTTCAGATGATTGGCTACACTTTTGCGTACGTAGAGAGAAGGATCGCTTTTCAGCTTCTCAAGTACATGCAGCGTAGGCTCGGGATCGTTAATAAACATCTTCAGCTGAAACGACCATGGCAGACGCGGCCGAAAACCTTCGCTGGCAAGGCGGCGGACATGTTCATTGTCATGATCAGCCCAGCGGTTCATCTGCTCCAGCATCTGCCCGGGATTCTGCAGAATAAAGGGGCGTACAGCGAACTCTGCACTGGAATAGCGGGTGAGCTGCTCCAATGCCTGCATGGACAGTTCTACCTGTTCCAATCCGTTCAGCTCTATATAATCCGGGAAAAATAAATATTCTATACCTGTGCAATCCGGCGCCATCTTGATCAGCAGGGATGCAGCCTGATCATAGGGCAGGGACAGAGCAGCAGTCAGTGCTTCGCTGATCCGCCGAATACGCTGCTTGAACGCAAGCTCTTCCCAGTCTGCCGTATGAATATGCTGATAGAAGGTCAGCGGTTCAAAATGGGCGGTATGAAGCTGAATTTTATCCGAGAATTGTTGCAAAAAAGTATCGTTATACAGATCTTTGAATGTCTCCATCCCATCACCTCACTAGTCATAGTCGCTATTTGTATCGGGTATTGATGCTCCGTATTCATATGTAGAGAAAATGAGCAATACACTGTTACCAACATACCATAATTGAACATCCAAAATCTTGCGTTTGTATTCGCTTGGGAACATGCCAAACAGCCGAAAATCCTCTCTTTAGGCGAAGGATTTTCGGCTGTTTTCCAAACGACAGAAGCAGCCTGGTAGACAGTTTATTTTATTATGCTTTTCAGCTGGAAAATATAGCGCCTGGGGCTGTCTCGCTTGTTATAACTCCCATTTTAAGACGGACTTGGGTTCGCTTCGTCCGGATTTTGCTCTTCGGACTCGTCTTCCGACTCCTCTGCAGAATCTTCGGTGTCAGCCACTTCTTCCGCCTGGGAAGCAGGATCATGCTCGGCTGGCTCGATATTGAGCAGGTCGGAACCTTCTTCCAGCACACCGCTTTCCGGAATCGCGAGGCATGGCGCTGTCGCATAGTAGTCTTCTACTTGATCCTCGGTCAGATCATTTTCCGGTAAGGTCCATACGGATACACTGCCGCCATTCACCGGGAAGTTGGCCCAGCCATCTTCCTCGATCTGTACATGATGCTGACGATTGCGGGTCAGGTCGATCCAGATCTCGCCGGCACGTTCTTCACCAACGAACATCCGTTTCTCCCCTTCTTCGCCATTGGTCATTACGACTGCACAGCCGGAACGCTCGAACTCGTTGCTACCTCGGCGTACCCAGCCGATGGTGTTAGGGTGATCAAAGTAATCTTCCTGCTCACCATAGGATTTGTGATAGCGGGCATAGAGCAGGCAGTCCAGCATTTCCTTTTTGCCTGGAACCGGATTCTCGCCGCCAATACCGAAATAGTCACCATAAAATACACATGGATAGCCTTCCTGGCGCAGCAAAATAAGCGAGTACGCCAGAGGTTTGAACCAGTCTTCGATCCAGGACTCCAACGCTTCATTCGGCTGGGAATCATGATTATCGACAAACGTCACGGCATGGGTCGGGTGAGTCTGTACGAGCGTATCATTGAAAATCGTCGACAGATCGAACGAATTGCCCGATGTGGAAGCGGCATGCAGTTTGTAATGCAGGGACACGTCGAACAGATCAATCTGGTAATCGACCGTATCGAGGAATTCCTGACAGGCAGCCAGCTCCGGATTCCAGAACTCGCCGACTATGTAAAAGTCCTGCCCGCGCTTACTGATCATCTCACCGACAAAGTTACGGATAAATTCGTAGTTGATATGTTTGATCGCATCCAGACGGAATCCGTCGCAGCGGGTCGTATCGATCATCCATTTGCCCCAGTTGACCATCTCGTCGCGCACTTCCGGCATATTGTAGTCGATATTGGCGAACATGAGGTAATCGTAGTTGCCAAATTCGTTATCGACATTCTCGTTCCACTGTTTGTCTCCGTCAGCGATGCGGTAAATGCCTGTCCGCCCCTCACGGTTATCATAGTCAGTTCCATTAAAATGATGATGATCCCACTTCATGGTAGAGTACGTATCACCGCGTCCGGGAAAAGTGAACTTGGTCCAGCCTTCAATCTCAAAGGGTTCAGAGATGACCTCTGTCCGATTGTTAGGATCGACCTCGACCACTTGAAAGACTTCCGTCTCATCCGCACCCGCCTTGTGGTTCATCACCAGGTCGATATACACGTTCATGCCAAGCCGATGACAGACAGCAATAGCATCCAGCAGTTCCTTTTTGGTACCGTACTTGGTGCCAACAGCGCCTTTTTGATCAAACTCGCCGAGATCATACAAATCGTAGATGCCATAACCGGTATCTTGCGGCGTATGTCCTTTGGTAACCGGCGGAATCCATAGCGTTCCGATTCCAGCCTGCTTCAGCTCGGGAGCAATGTCCTGCAGCCTCTTCCAATGCGAACCATCCGCTTCGACATGCCACTCAAAAAATTGCATCATTGTTACATTGCGATTCATGTATACATCCCCTTTATTCCTCTATTCAAGCGGACGATCTGCCGACCAGGCAAGAGAAAGAGAGCGAATGACTCTCATAGCGCAGATCTGTCGTAGATGGCGTACGGCTGTGAGAAACATTACCCATTTAGTTATCAGGGCTAAACATATAACAGTAGTTTGATATCAAATTCTGTTAACGGGGAGAAGATGCAACAAAAACAGCAGTTTAATCGGCCTCTGATCGGTTATTTTTACACGTCAGGATGTAGTGTTGAGATACGTATCTTCGAGCACATCGACCGTGTCTCCATATTCGCGGATAATATGAACTTTGCCCCAAGCACAGAGGGAATCCAGAATCGGCTGTAGACTCCAGCCATATTCAGTCAGCTCATATTCAACCTTGGGCGGGATAATATTATAGGTGATCCGGTTAATGATTCCGTCTTCTTCCAGTTCGCGCAGCTGTTGGGTCAGCATCTTCTGGGTGATTTTTGGCATGAGACGTTTGAGTTCGCTTGTTCTTTTTTTGCCGTGGGTCAGATGACAGAGGATCACGGACTTCCATTTGCCTCCGATCACTTCAAGGGTGGCTTCTACAGAGATATTGTATTTTTTGACGGTTTCGGGCATGGTTACCTCCTGGATAAGCGCCTGGATCATAGCATGGTGCATCTGCTATCCGGACGCATGATTTGAAATTAAAGAAGAAGCCGGATCAGCTGATGCGTCCGCGGCTTGGGATGATAGAGCAATTGTAGAGTATAGGTACTTTTTGGTACCTACCATACTTAAAAGTACGTACTGTTCATAAGGTACCTCATGATTCATAATAGCATTTGCTGGCCGGCAATTCTAGAGGATCAAGGAGAACCCATGAATACACAACAGAAAAAAAGTACACTGGCATTGCTCGCACTGGCTATTAGTGCCTTTGCGATTGGAACAACCGAATTTATCAGTGTAGGACTGCTGCCGCTGATCGCCGGTGATCTGGATATCGGCATCTCGACAGCGGGACTTACTGTGACTTTATATGCGCTGGGGGTTACCTTTGGTGCACCGATCCTGACTTCGCTGACGTCTTCGGTACCACGCAAAACACTCCTGCTGATCATTATGATCGTATTTGTGATCGGTAACAGTCTGGCTGCGATGGCGGACAGTGTAGCTTTGCTGCTGACTGCACGGGTTATCTCGGCACTAGCACATGGTATTTTTATGTCGATCGGTTCTACAATAGCGGCGAATCTGGTCGCAGAGAATCGGAGGGCGAGTGCGATCTCAATCATGTTCTCGGGTCTGACGATTGCTACCGTGACGGGAGTGCCGCTCGGTACCTTTATCGGGCAGCAGTATGGCTGGCGTACAGCCTTTATCACGATTGTTGTTGTTGGTGTGATCGCGCTGATCGCGAACAGCCTGCTGATTCCTGCTCATCTGAGCAAAGGCAAGGCAGCAGCTTTTCGCGATCAGCTGCGCCTCCTGTCGAATGGCAGACTCGTTCTTTCATTGATTATTACAGCGCTGGGTTATGGCGGTACATTCGTTGTGTTCACGTATTTGTCTCCACTGCTGCATGATATTACAGGGTATCAGGTATCTACTGTGACGCTATTGCTTCTGTTTTACGGTATCGCGATTGCAATCGGCAATGTCATCGGGGGACGGGCAGCCAATCATCGTCCGGTTCATGCGCTGCTGATTATGTTTGTTATTCAGGCATTGGTATTGTTCCTGCTGCGATTCACCGCGCCGTATCCGGTGCTCGGGCTGATCACGGTGCTGTTGATGGGGCTATTTGCCTTTATGAATGTATCCGGTCTGCAGGTGTATGTAGTTACGCTGGCAGAGCGGTATGTACCACAGGCTGTCGATGTGGCGTCAGCACTCAATATTGCAGCCTTTAATGCCGGTATCGCGCTGGGTGCCTATCTGGGTGGACTGGTAGTGGATCATCTGGGATTGATTCATACGACATGGACTGGCGGTCTGATGGTGACGTCAGCTGTGATTCTGACCATCTGGGTTAGGCATTTGGAAAGTAAAGATGATTCGATTCAACACTCTGCAGCGCGAACAGCTGCAACACATATGGAGGCATAAAGGAAATGACACAATCTACAGCAATACCTGCTGCTATTCAGGACAAGATGCAGCTTCATAACGGGGTATCCATGCCATGGCTGGGTCTCGGCGTATTCAAGGTGGAAGAAGGCGAAGCGCTCGTACAAGCTATTCGTTCGGCAGTGAAGCATGGCTACCGGAGTATTGATACGGCTGCTATTTATGCAAATGAAAGCAGTGTCGGACAGGCGATCAAGGAAGTGATCGAGGAAGGTCTTGTCACCCGTGGCGAGCTGTTCATCACCTCCAAAGTATGGAATGCGGATCTCGGATACGAAGAGACGCTGGCCGCTTATGAAGCAAGTCTGGACAAGCTGGGACTCAAGCAGCTGGATCTGTATCTGATACACTGGCCGGTCGCAGGCAAATACAAGGAAGCCTGGCGTGCACTGGAGACACTGTACAAACAGGGGCGTGTACGTGCAATCGGCGTCAGCAATTTCCAGATTCATCATCTGGAGGAACTGATGCAGGATGCAGAGATCAAGCCGGTGATCAACCAAGTGGAGATGCATCCCAAGCTGACCCAGATAGAGCTGCAGCAGTTCTGCGCCTCGCATGGCATCCAGCTGGAATCCTGGTCGCCGCTGATGCAGGGGCAATTGCTGGATCATCCGGTACTGCAGAATATTGCTGGTGCTCACGGCAGATCAATCGCCCAGATTATTCTGCGCTGGAATCTGCAGCGCGGTATTGTGACGATTCCCAAGTCGATCACGGAATCACGGATTATCGAGAACGGAACGATCTTCGACTTTTCCCTGTCCGCGCAGGAGATGGAGCAGATCAGCGGAATAAATGAGAATGTACGCGTAGGTCCGGACCCGGATCATATTGATTTCTAAACTGCTATTATACAGGCGTGTGTCTACCTGGATTCATACACTTAGATACCATCTTCATAAGTACAACAAAAATCCCCTGCAGTCGTGTTCTGCAGGGGATTTATATCTATTGGGGTTAAAGGAGTGCCGAAATGCAGAGCGTAAGGGGTTTACGCTTCTTCTACATCAAAGCCGGCTTGTTTCCATGCTGCTGTACCGCCATCGATGTAAGCTACATCGGTGAAGCCCATCAGCTTCAGTGCGTAAGCGCCCAGTGCAGCTTGGCCACCTGCACCGCAGGTTACGAGAACCGGACGGCTGCGATCGCTCAGGCGCTCATCGCGCAGCTCGGCAGGTACACCCAGATCCGCACGGATTGGCAGCATGCCCAGGGAGATGTTTACGCCGCTTGGGATCAGACCGCAGGCACCGGCATCTGCCGCATCCTGTACGTCAATAACGAGTGTATTCGGATTGCTGTTGATTTTCTCGCGTGCTTCCTGGGAAGTCACACCGGAAACGTTGTTACGAGCTTGTGTAACCATATCTGTAAATGTTAATGCCATGATTCATCATCCTCCTGAATTGGAATATAAGTATAAAATACCGACTATGTGACGGTGATGTTCAACCAAGTATATTTACCCAGAAATGGAAAGGATAAGTCAGGAAATGGCTTCGCCAGCCAGTACTTTTTGAATATCGGCTTCAATCTCGGCAGGGTCCAGACGGGAAGGGTACTGTTTCACTACATTGCCGCTTGGATCTACGAGGAATTTGGCAAAATTCCACTCGATATCACCGGTGCGTGATGGTTCGGGTGCAGCGTCTACGAGATGACGGTACAATGGATGGGCGTTTTCACCTTTGACATCCACTTTGGCGAACAAAGGGAAGCTGACGCTGTAATTCACCTGGCAGAAATCTTTGATTTCCTCTTCGGTGCCCGGCTCCTGTCCCATAAACTGGTTGCATGGGAAGCCCAATACTTCCAAGCCGGAATCCTTGTACGTATCGTACAGCTTTTGTAATCCTTCGTACTGGGGAGTCAGACCACAGCCGCTGGCTGTATTCACAATCAGCAGTGCCTTGCCCTGGTAATCCGACAGTGGCTTTTCTTGCTTATCAATCGTTGCAGCAGAATAATCATATACCGACATTATTTCATCTCCCTGCAATTTTTATTTTGCAAAATTATATTTTATCAAACATATTATAATTATAACGCAATACTACACAAAGTCAAATAGAAGATCGACCTCATTGAGAACAAATAAAGTACCTTTGTCACCAAAACGGCTGGGAAAAAGAGGAATACCGGCCTGTTAATGCGAATTAGTGATGATCCGTACGTATGACAAGGGAGGCTGCACGATGAAAATACTGGTATCCGGATTTGAGCCGTTTGGTGGACATACGATTAACCCGACTGAATATTTGCTGGAAGTGATCGCTGATCATAACTGGTCTGATCTGACACTGGAGCTGCGCACGCTGCTGCTGCCGGTACATTATGACGAGTGTGTAGAATTGCTGATTCAAGCCGTTGAGGAATTTCAGCCGGATGCGGTCATTGCCTGTGGCTTGGCAGAGGGACGCACTGCTGTCAGCCTGGAACGAATCGCTGTTAATATCAAAAGTGTAGAACCAAGTGCCAGCTATGCGGATAATCGCAATGCCCGGCCGCAGGATATACCGATTCATGAAGGAGGACCAGATGGATTGTTCGCGACCCTGCCGATCCGACGCATCACTGAACGTCTGGTAGAGAACGGCATACCAGCGGAGATTTCCAATACAGCCGGCACCTTTATTTGCAACAATACAATGTATGGCATTCTCGATTATGTGCAGCAGCAGCGTTCCGAAGTACTGGCTGGATTTGTTCATTTCCCGGCATCGACCGAGATGGCGCTGCACAAGCCATCCTTGCCGTCTCTTCCGATTAGCCTGATGTCACGGGCTTTGCAGCTGATTATCCGCACAACTGTGGAGCAGCTGCAGACCGATTCCTCTTCGACGCCAAGATAGACAGGCGATAGAACAGCTGAGGAATCTGGCATGATGCAGGTTCATAACGATCAATAGATGCTGTTACAGCATTACTTTTGTACGGATTCAGATCCCGTATCCAATACGATATATCTTCGACTATTCATAAAAGAATACTACACCAAGACAGTCATTCTGCAGAGGATGGCTGTCTTGCTGCTGCCGATACAGATTGACATTGCCACCGACTGTAACTATACTGGTTACAACAAACAACGTTAACCAATTTAGGAGGAATAACAATGACCATTCTAGTAACAGGCGCAACCGGTAAACTGGGTTCCAAAATCGTTGAAAAGCTGCTGCAGACCGTCCCTGCCAGCGAACTGGCTGTGAGCGTACGCAATCCTGCCAAAGCCGAGCATCTGCGCACACTGGGTGTCGATGTGCGTCATGGTGATTTTGATCAGCCAGCTACGCTGGATCAGGCATTTGCCGGAGTAGATCGTCTATTGATCATTTCGGCAGATGGAGATAACGAGACGCGTATCCGTCAGCACAACGATGCAGTCGCAGCGGCAGCCCGTGCAAAAGTGGGCTTTATTGCGTATACGAGTGTAACCAATGCCCAGGAGAGCAGCTTGATGCTGGCGCCAGTACACCAAGCGACAGAGCAGGCGATTCTGGCAACAGGGATTCCGTATTCTTTCCTGCGCAACAACTGGTATCTGGAAAATGAATTATCTACTGTGCAGGCGGTACAGGCGGGTGCTCCATGGGTGACTTCAGCCGGTTCCGGCAAAGTAGGCTGGGCTACGCAGGATGATTATGCTACTGCTGCCGCAGCAGTACTTCCAGCTGGACACGAGAATACCACGTATGAACTGTCCGGACCGTTGCTCACACAGGATGAGCTGGCTGCTGCCGTCGGCACAGTACTAGGCAAAGAAGTTACCGTACAGCATGTGGATGATAATACGTATGCCGATATAATGAAAAACGCTGGTCTGCCGGACTTCCTGCTGCCCATGCTGGTTGGCATTCAGCAGGGAATTCGTGAAAGACAGCTGGAGACGGATCACAGCGACTTTGAACAGCTGCTTGGTCGTCCGGTGACCCCGGCAGTCGAAGCACTGCGTCAGCTGATAGGGCAGTAAACCCTGCAGCTATTGATACCCCGATAGATGGTACCCATCTAAAGGTAATTGTAGATAGATAAGATAAAAGCCGCACCGTATCACCGGATTGTATTTCTACCGGTAACAGGTGCGGCTTTTATTTATGACTATCGTCTATAGGAGTGTTCGTCAAAAGGATGAACCTAACAGCATCACTTGAGCTGCTCGGTTCTTATCCGGAAGAAGAACGAGCTCCGCGGCGACTGGCAATCAGACGCATCGTCCAGGCAATAATGACCCAGAGCAGACTGATTGCCATTAATGGAAACATCATCAGCAGCGGGATATCGATAATGGCGCCAATCGGATCAGGATAGAGGATCTGGGAGATCCAGCCGGGCAGAATGGACGCAAGAGCGAGTGTAAACAGAACGCCGCTCCCGATCCATGCCCCGCGGGACCAGCGAAGCGCAACCAGTGCAAGCAGCAGCAGTACAATTAGCTCCAGCAGCCAGATAACGCGGAACAATGGATCAGAAAACGCGGTTGACGGATTAATCAGCCACATCTGCTGCACCTCCCTCCGGGTAATATCCACCGACTGTACACCATATCATCAACAGCATCGCAGGCAGAGTACGTGATTAGCAGATTCATTAATCTTCGAATGTGATTACAATTTTGCCTTTGGCATGGTGCGTCTCGCTGAGTTCATGCGCCTGACGCAGTCCTGCCTCGGAGAAAGGAATCTCGGTACCGACGATCGCATTGACTTTGCGCTGCTCCATCAGCTGACCGAATTCCTGCAGTTGCTTGCCGTCCGGCTGCAGCCAGATCGACTTGGCCGTAATATTCATTTCACTTGCAATCTCTTCGTCCGGCTGTCCCACGATAGAGATCAGACGTCCGGTATCGCGCTTGAGCACTTTGAAGCTGTCTTTTTGAATATCGCCGCCCATGGTATCGAATACCAGATCAATATCCGACAGCACCTCGGCAAAATTGGTCGCTTTGTAATCGATCACTTCATCTGCGCCCAGAGATTTGAGAAATTCGGCATTTTGCGCGCTGGCGGTAGTAATAACATGTGCCTGCGCATTTTTGGCAAGCTGAATTGCCAGACTGCCGACACCGCCTGCACCGGCATGGATCAGTACTTTTTCGCCGGCTTTGAGCTGTCCATGATCGAACAGGGCTTGCCATGCGGTCAGACCGGCCAGCGGCACGGAAGCAGCTTCCTGATAGCTGATACCTGGTGGCAGTGGAGCAAGCAGATGATCATCTACCAGTGTATATTCGGCATACGTACCGAATCGGGTCGTTTCCGGACGGGCAAATACCTTGTCGCCGATTTTCCATTCGGTGACTGCTGAACCGACTTCGGTAATAATACCGGCAGCATCCCAGCCGAGAATAATCGGGAACTCCCAATCCATCATGTCTTTCAGATAGCCTGCACGCAGCTTCCAGTCAATCGGGTTGATGGATGTTGCCTTGAGCTTGACGACAACCTGATGTTCATCCGGTACCGGATTGGGAACTTCCATTTCCTTGAGTTGATCTTTATCTCCGTATTGTTCAATAACGATGGCTTTCATGATAGACCTCCTTAGGTAGTAACGATAAGAGTATAGTGATGATAAGGGTAAAGAAGTATTCTCTTTACATAACATACCCATTTCGCGGGTTTGCCAACGCACTTACGCACAGAAGAAGCTTTCAAATTCGTTTTTAGATGAAGTGAAAAGAGGGAATACCATGAGTGATTTCGCTGTATTTCCTTGATGCGACAGCTTTTTAATTAATAAGATTGTACAGTCGGAGCCGAGGATGGCCGAGAGCGATAGCTCTCTGGTGAGCAGCCGACAATCTCTTTGAATACCCGGCTAAAATGGGGCAGCTGCTTGAAGCCGGACAGTCGGCTGATCTCGGTGATCGACAGTTCCCGCTGATAATGCAGCAGCAGCCGTGCCTGACTGATCCGGCGGTGATACAGATATTTGAAAATGGTCATGCCTGTCCATTCCTTGAATAATGAAGTGATATAGGCACGGGACAGATGCAGATGTTCTGCAATCTGCTCCAGTGTAATCTCATGCATATAGCGGGTCTCGATATAATCGAGAACATGCTGAACGTACAGCTCCTTGCCAGCTCGGCTGCTATCCGTCTGCTCTTCATGGCAGCGGCTGGCGAGCATGGACAGCAGCTCGCACAGCTTAAGAATGAAGCGAAAAGAAACCTTGCCCTGTTCCTCCAGCGGCAGTACAGCCAGCTGGGCCAGCAGTTGTTCCAATTCCGGTTGTTCCTCCCGGCTCAGTGAGATCCGGCGGTTCCCGGACTGCTCAAAAGGCAGCAGCAGGCCGCCAATATGTTCCGTCCGGATATATTCATGCAGCAGAGTGGGATCAAAATGGAGCGTTGAACGCACATAGGGATGATCCGGCTCCGGGTGTGGACGGTGGAGCGTACGTCCATGCATCAGCAGTACATCACCCGGACGCAGATGATAGCTGTGCTCCCCAATAATATAAGTACAGATACCTTCATGGAAATAATAAATCTCATATTGCAGATGGGAATGAAACCCATCGATCGCCGGTGGATGAAAAGGCCCGGCTGACCGATATCCGTAAGTAATCGCATGATCCATCCGCATCGTCTCCGGCATGGGGAAAACATCTCCTTTTCGGTAGCGTTTACATGAGTTGTTCTCATTGTACCATTACCGGGGAGACAAGGGGTCAGCAGGATCATGCCGTTCCTGTATGATTGGCAGAAGATAACCCCAATAATCGCTTTGCTACATGGTACCGATACACCAAAAAACGGCGTGGTTTCTGCATATCTACTGCAGTATCCGCGCCGTTCTGTTTTATCTATTATAATGCAGTCTGCCAGTAATTCCTTGAGGTGTACCAAAGCCAAGCAGACCGTCCGGCTGATCCCATGCCTTTTGCTGGGCGAGCAGACACAGTTCGGCTGCCTTGAAAGCATGCTCCTGGGTCATTGCCGTTTCGGTCCGATCCAGTACATCGCGAATCAGCTGACCGAAGAAGGGAAAGCCCACTTTGCCGGTCACATTGAAATGGTATTCGCCTTCGTGATTGACCAGATACACATGATCCCGTGCAGGATCGCGGGCGATATCGATGTATTTGCGGAGTTCAATATAACCGTCGGTTCCGAGCAGGAGTGTGCGTCCATCTCCCCAGGTGCCCAAGCCGTCAGGGGTGAACCAGTCGACCCGCATATAGCCGGATGCGCCGCTGTCGCCGGTAAGGGAAATTTCACCAAAGTCCTCCAGCTCGGCATACTGTGGATGATTGAAATTGGCGACCCGGCTGTGGTTGATCATCGCATCGGTAGAGGAGGTGAACGTCAGAAACTGCTCGATCTGATGGCTGCCGATATCACAAAGGATGCCCCCATACTGATCCCGACGGAAAAACCAGTCCGGCCGCTTGTCCGCTACCAGTTGATGTGGCCCTGTACCCATCAATTGCACGACTTTGCCGATCGCTCCCTGATTGACCAGCTGCTGGGCATACACGGCACTTTCCACATGCAGTCGTTCACTGTAATAGACCATATATTTGCGCCCTGTACGTGCCGATTCGATTCGTGCCTCGATCAGCTGTTCCATCGTTGTAAATGGAGCCTTGTCGGTAAAATAGTCCTTGCCTGCCTGCATCACCCGCACCCCGAGTGGTCCGCGCTCAGACGTAATGGCTGCCGCGGCAACCAGCACGATGGTCTCATCTTGCAGAATCTCCTCCAGCGACGAGGCAATTTGGGCATCCGGATACTGCTTGTGAAAGGAAGCGATTTTCCGCGGATTGCGATCATAGATCCATTTAACTGTCGCTCCGGCTTCTACCAGACCTGCACACATTCCGTAAATATGCCCGTGATCCATAGCTGCCACCGCGATCTGGAACTCTCCCGGTCCACAGACAGGTTCGCTCTGATACGCCGTGGTCGGTGCATAAAACATACCGTCTTTGCTCATTATAATACGCCTCCCTTGCTGCTATGCAGATGGTTATTTATACGTGTTGCTCATATCGGCAGGCATGGATTCCTGCCCGGCGATATCTCCGGAAAAGGAAGACTCCTCCCTGCGCCGGGCCAGATGGTCTTCAAAGCGCTGTTCGTCGATAGGCAGCGTCACCCAATCATCTTCCCAGGTCGATAGCAGCATCGCATTGGACAGCGTTAATCCGCGTATACCTTCTGCTCCGGGAGCAATGAGCGGGGTGTCTTCACGAATCGCTTCGATCCAGTTGCGGATAATGCCGGGGTGCCCGGTCTCTGTCTCTTCAATAGGAATGTCGCACTGCCAGCACTCTGGATGTCCGAATGCGCCTTGATAGCGTTCGTTGAATGCAGGCTCCGGTTCACGCAGCCGCCAGAAGGTAAGCCGATCCTGCTCAATGACGATTTTGCCGCGATCCCCAGTTACTTCAAAGCGGTTGGTTCCGGGATATTCACCAGTCGTTGTAATAAATACGGCCGAAGCGCCATTATCGTATTCGGCATAGGCAGTCACATCATCTTCCACTTCAATATTCCGGTAGCGGCCGAACTTGCAAAAGGCGCGGATACGCGATGGCATCATTCCGGTCGTCCACTGCAGCAGATCCAGCTGATGCGGGCACTGGTTGATCAGCACACCGCCGCCTTCACCGCTCCAGGTCGCCCGCCATCCGCCGGAATCATAGTAACTTTGTGCTCGGTACCAGTTGGTAATAATCCAGTTCAGCCGCCGGATCTCGCCCAGTTCGCCACTTGCGATCAGGTCACGCAGCTTGCGATAGACAGGATTGGTACGCTGATTATACATAATGGCAAATACGCTCTCGGGCGCTGCTGCAGCTGCGTCATTCATCTCCTGCACTTCCCGGGTGCTTACTCCGGCAGGCTTCTCGACGAGTACATGCAGACCATGGCGAAAAGCAGTGATTGCCTGTCTGGCATGATCCTTATGAGGAGTCGCCAGCAGCACCGCATCAACCGTACCGGACTGCATCAGCTCCTCCGGGTTATTCCAAAAGGCGACCGATGCCGGCAGATTCTCCCGGCTCCACGCTTCCATCGATGCCCGGACATCACATACAGCAGTCAATTCTGCGCCGGGGATAGAGCCGGATAACAGGGTGCGGGCATGGGTACTGCCCATATTGCCAATGCCGATAACGGCTACGCGTACAGTTCTCGTCATCACGGTCAGACCTCCTGTCCATGCTGCTGCAGCTGTTCGCGAAATACACTGGCAAAATGCGTAAGCATCTTTGCTGAACCGAATTGTCCGCTAAAATCCTCTATCCCCAGATAGCCGTCATATCCGGCAACTACCAGATCGTTGATAATCTGTTCCCATGGAACGCTGCCTTCCAGTAGAGGCATCCACTGGCACTGCCAGCGACCGTCTTGACGTATCCAGCCGGCGTTTTTGACATGTACATGAGCGAGATAAGGGCCGAGCAACTGGATACCCATCCGGTAATTCTCGTAACCTTCGTGCACCAGGTTACCCGGATCGTATAATACGCCTACATGAGCCGGATTTAGATGTCCAACCAGCCGCATCGCGAGGGAAGCGCTTGGCGCAATGGTCTCATGATGCGTCTCGACGAGCGCCTTGATACCATACTGGCTGGCCATTTCCTGAATACCGGATAGATAACGGACAGCTTCGGTCTCCAGATCTTCATAATGACGCTGCCTGTCATAGCGGGGAACACCAACACGCATCATCGTGGCACCCAGCTGCTGTGCCGTATCAAAAGCCTGATGGGCTGTATCCAGATCACCGCATTTCAGATAAGGGACCAGGGCAATGGAGCTTACGCTGCCTTGTTCCGCAGCGAGGCGGATCGCTTGCAGCCGCTCGCTGGAAATTGCCGGATCAATAGAGCAGCGATTATGTCGCCAGTAGGAAGGCGACTCTTCGGCAGCGTCCGCCGGAATAGCGGCATAGCGCCACTCGATGCCTTCGATTCCGGCAGCAGCGGCAGCCGTTATCAGCTGCTCCGGTGTGAGATCGGGTGTGCATACGGTAAATACGGATAATTTCATCACCTGTGATCATCTCCTCGGTATACATGGTTTCCTATTACTTGTTTATAAAATTGGAGTTCGGCAGCCTTCTTCTGCAAGAATAGGTTGAACAAGCAGTTCCTCCAATATTTGGAATCGCTTTCATACAAATGCATTGTAGCATGCAGCCATGTATGCGGACATATGATTCGGCGAATAGTGGAACTGCAGATAAATAACTATCCCAAAGCCATACTGTCAGATAAATGTAGGGGAAATGCCAGAAAATGCGAATAATTTCGACAATGCTGCTGTACCCG
Organism: Paenibacillus dauci; assembly: GCF_000971985.1. Lineage (GTDB taxonomy): Bacteria > Bacillota > Bacilli > Paenibacillales > Paenibacillaceae > Saccharibacillus > Saccharibacillus dauci. The sequence continues at coordinate 423,729 of NZ_LAQQ01000002.1, forward strand.
CACATCAATGCTGCCAAAACGGGGTACTATATTAAAAGTAATAAGCCAGAGTCAAGCATGCGTCCGATCCGGATGAACCATGCAGAGGAGGAGCCCCATTTATGAAAAGGATGTCTGTAGATCATCCTGTCGCGTTATATATGCAGCAGCGAATCAATGAATATTATGAAAGCTCGCATCCGGAAATCAGCGTCCTGCTGGACGAACGTTGTATCGTTCTGCACTTGAAGAACTTTATCGGGCCGCGTATGGAAAGTATTGTGGAGCAGCAGGATGACCCGGATGTTTTTCGTACTTTGCGAGAACTGATGATGGAATATACCCTGCAGAACTTCACCAGGGATATGAAAGAGCAGTTCGGCATACAAATCAAGGATATTTATTATGACTGGGAAGAACGCGATTTCTCGGGGATGGTCGTGGGGTTGCTGGAAGGGGATGCTTTTGCAGAGACTGTAGAGACTTTTCCTCATCAGTATGAGGTTCACGAGCGAACCAATGAGATTACCTACAGCGTACAGCGGGTTCCTGACAGGGTATACAGCTTCTGGATGGATGACCACCTGCTCATCGTTGTTCGCGACGGCTTGCTGATCAAACTGGAAAAGGAACTGCTGCGTCAGGGTGAACAAGAGCTGCTGCGCAAAGCAAAACGTGTTCTGGAGCGCAAGGAATTTCTGTATCACAGCCAGATTCCCGAGATTCTGGGTCGTGAAATTGAAGCGATCTATCTGGATTGGCAGTTTGATCATGATCGCAGCGTACTCGTCTATCAATTCAAATAAGGAGGACTGAAATGAACAGCAAAGACCCACAAGTCAAAGCAACGATCCGCAAAGCAGCCGACCAGGCATTTGATCAGGAAATGGATGAGATTAACCGCCAGATGGAAGAAGAAGTCATGATTGCATTGGTGGGTGACGTCAATGCCGGCAAGTCTTCCACCATTAACCAGATCATCGGGGATGAAGTCGCTGGTGTCGGGGCGGAGCCGGGAGAGACTACCCAGATTCGTCCGTATCCTTATCGGGAGAAAATCATATTGATTGATACGCCGGGGCTGAATGATGTGAATGTCACCAACTCCAGCGTAACACGTGATTATTATCGCAAGACCGATGTAGTTCTCTTTTTCCTCAATGCAGCAGGTACGGTGTTCTCCGAAGCCGAGCAGAAATCACTGGAAGCGCTGGAGAAGATCAATACCAATATCCTGATCGTGCTGAACAAGATTGATGCTGCTGACGAGATTGATCGTCTGGTACGCCGCATCCGCCAGGAGACAGGAGACCGCTATGAGGTGATACCAATCTCGTCACGTACCGGGCAGAATATTGACAAGCTGCGCAGCAGTATCCTCGATATGCTCAAAAAAAAAAGTAAGGACATTTTGTTCGCCCGTACGATCAAGGAAAAATCCTCTACCGCCAACAAATGGATTATTGGCGCTGCTACCTCGGCCGGTGCGATCGGTGCTGCGCCGATACCGGGAGCGGATATCATCCCACTAACCGCGATACAGATTGGTCTGCTAACCCGCCTGGCAGCATTGTATGAACGTCCACTCAGCCGGGAGACTGCCAAAGAGATCGTGATCGCCTCGATTGTCGGCAATATGGGAAGAAGTCTGTTCGCCCAGATCAGCAAAATCTTCCCCGGTGCAGGATCTGTAGTCGGTGCAGGTGTCGCCGGTTCGGTAACACTGGCGCTGGGCTATTCCGTCAAATATGCGTATGAACGCGGCATTGATGTGACACCGGACAGTATCAGCCGCCTGTATCGCAAATTCCGTGATAAAGTCAAGAAAAAGGATGATCTGCCTGCTATCGAAGATGAGGGCAGCAAGCGCCGGTCATAGAGCAAATGATCGAACGGTCAGCTGCTGTTTTCTTTTATTATTCTGATCCTGAAACCTGCACGGCCCGCGCACAGTATAACAATAGCAATGTGACGACGAAAGGCTGGTTATGGATTGAGAGCATTACAGCGAATACATGGACATATTCAGCGCTGGCTGCAGGAGCGTAATTTCAGGCCTGGCCAGCTGATCAGGGAGCGCTACCGGATCATCGGTCTTCTCGGTACAGGCAGCTATGGTGTTACTTACCGATGTGAGGATCGGGTGACCGGCGAACTCTGTGTGTTGAAAAGGGTTCATCCACTGCGTGGTGGTCGCCGGCGAGCCGAACTGATCTATGATCGCGAGCTGCAGGCAATGACCCGGCTTCGGCACAAACGGGTACCGGAACTCTTGGAGTCTTTTATTTACCAAGGCCAGCGGTGTCTCACGATGGAGTATATGCAAGGACTGAATATCGGTCAGCTGCTGTTCGAAGAGGAGCAGCGCTTTACCGAGCGGGAAGCGCTGCAGCTGATTCACCAGCTGCTGGATATTGTGGAGATGATGCACAATCAGGGGATGATCCACCGGGATATCAGTTTGTCGAATGTACTGCTGCATGAGGGCCATGTACAACTAATCGATTTTGGACTGACATGGCGCGAGGAAGAACCACCGGCACTTGTCGATGAGCTGGATGAACTGGTCAGTGGGGATGAGCAGGAGAAGCGAATCCGGCGCCGCCTGGATGTGAGCAGTGACTTTTACGGGATCGGTCATCTGCTGCTCTATCTGCTGTACAGTACGTATGGCGAGAGCGATGCTGCCGGAGATAGCCAGCCGCAGGAAAGCAGCTGGGAGCAGGAGCTTCAGCTGCATCCCCGTACCCGGCAAATGCTGCGCAGGCTGCTGCTGATTGATCCGCCTTATAGACAGGCAGCCGAGATCAGACACGAGATTGAATCCATACTATTGTAAAATAGCAAAAAGCCCCTTCGTTCATCTGAAGGGGCTTTTTGCTATTTTATTTTATTTGCATCGGCGCCATGTTACCTTGCTGTATTAGCTGCTGCTGTAAGAGCTGCTGCCGCGCTTGCGCCTGTAATGTCCATGACCATGTTGATTATGTGAACTTCCTCTGCGACTGTAACGATCGCTGCTGCTATACGAACGGTGACGGTGGTGGCCTGAACTTGATTTGGACTTGAGTACCTGATTAAGAATACTTTTGATAAGACCCATCTGAGTAACCTCCTTCCGTTTTCTTATCTTCTACATACGTATCCGACGATATGCAGGTTCCGGTTTTTTATGTAAAGCATCTCGAAAAGATACAAATTGCACGAGGCGAATAAAATATCGTTCGAAATTTAATTTATAGTGATTCAAATGTCGAAAAATAGGATATACTTATTTATCTAGGTCAAAATAACTGGTTCATAAGTTGCATAAGAGGATGTGGATTTTAATTATTATGTGTATATAGATCTACTATTGCCCTGACGAAAAAGCACACTGAAGTGATCAAAGCTATTATAAATTTTTCAAATACTATTACTGAATAAGGAGTTATTCTACTGTATGAATGCTATTAAAAAAGGTTTGGAAAGCCTGTCTGCCCGGATTCTGGGTATTACGGCCTTGTGTATTATTGTCCCGATGGTACTGGCAATGGTGACGGTGGGTTATACGGTGACCCGGTCTTATGAACAGGCGAACGCCCAGTCTATATCAGCAATTGCCCAGGAAAAGTCAAAAGAACTGAACATGGCGATCAAATCGCAGGTCGCTGTGGCGGATGCAATCGTGGAAGATCCTTACAACGTGGACTTTTTTAACAATTTGAATACAGCGGGTCAAGCAAACAAGGAGCAGTTCCAGCGGATTCAGGAGAACATTACCGAGAAGCTGGAAGAATCCGACGGACTGTATGAGAATATTTTCTTCTCGCATGATGGCAAAATCTATATGGACGGTATCAATGGGAATTCGGTAGGTCACGAACTGACTGCACAGACCGACCCATGGTATCCCAAAGTACAGCAGCAGCCCGGTCCTTTTATGAGTGATATCATGGTATCCCCGGTATCCGGCAGAACGGTTATCGTTGTCGGCAATGTGCTGGGCGGTGATGAGGCGGACGAACAGAACGAAGCTTCCGCCAGCAATTCACTGAATATTTTTGGAACACCGCTGGATGTGAATACACTGCTGCAGGATGTCGTGCAGCAGGATGGAGACAATCTGCTGGATACAGTCGTTATCAACAAGGCGGGCTTGATTATCGCCTCCGGGAACAAGGATCAGATTATGAAGACCGATCTGAGCAAGCTGGATTCCGGTACACTGTACAAGCAGATTCAGTCACAGGACAAAGGCAGCGGATTTATCACCATGAATGGGGAGCGCTATATGGCTTCTTATGTAAAGGATAAAAACCTGAATGTAGATATTATCTCCATGCAGCCGGTTAGTATCTATATGGATCGTGTGCATTCCATGATTACTACGATGATTATTATTACAGTAATCAGTCTGATTCTGGCAGCCATTGTACTGTTCCTGGTTGTACGCAGTATTGTTCGTCCGGTACAGATGGCTTCCCAGCAGCTCGAACGGATGTCCAAGGGCGATTATTCGCATACGCTGCCTGATAAATACAAACAGAGCACAGGCGAGACGGGTGTACTGATCCGCTCGATGGATGCGATGCAGCAGTCTACACACCGTATGATTCAGGCGGTTACTGCCGAGATTAACCAGCTGCGTGAAGCGAGCAATCATGCCAAAGTAGGCTTTATGGATATGAACCAGAAGCTGCAGGAAGTGTCGGCGACCACGCAGAACATGTCTGCCGGTATGGAACAGACCGCTGCTTCTTCCCAGGAGATCAGCGCTTCAACCACCGAGTTCGAAAAAGCGATCGAATCGATCGCTGTAGGAGCACAGGAAGGAGCTGTGCAGGCAGGTGTTATCAACGAGCGTGCAGGTTCACTCAAGAACAAGCTGGATGAATCTATCGCAGCAACAACTATCGTATACAATGATGTCAAATCCGGTCTGGACGAAGCACTGGCACAGTCCCAATCCGTTGAAATGATCAAATCACTCAGCGAGTCTATCCTTCAAATTACCCAACAGACCAATCTGCTGGCACTTAACGCTTCGATTGAAGCTGCACGGGCAGGGGAAGCAGGTCGTGGATTCTCCGTAGTCGCTGACGAGATCCGCAATCTGGCAGATGCATCCAAGAATACCGTGGGACAGATTCAGGGCATTACCGATCAGGTTGTGCAATCTGTGAATAATCTGCAAAAATATACTGCTCGTCTTATGGAATTTCTGGCTACCGAGATCGGTGCCGATTACCAGATGATGAGAGAAACCAGTGAATCGTATCTTAACGATGCCGGTTATATCGATCGTATGGTTAGCGAATTCAGTGCGACGAGCGAGCAGCTGAGTGCGTCTGTACAGAATCTGGCACAGGCGATCAACGAAATTTCTATTTCCAACAACGAATCTGCCGATGGCACCGAAGAGATTGCAGGGGCAGCTCAGGTGGTACTCGACAAAGCCAACGAAGTCTCGGTAGAAGCCCAAAAAACCAGCGAAAGTGCTGAACGTCTCGGTACGTTGGTAAATCAGTTCAAATTCTGATCAGTGGACGAGACAAGGAAACGATTAGAATAACCGGTGTGTTCCAATATGTGATATTGAGTCTTATTTTGGAGACCCGTACGAAAAGATACTCTGACCAAACAGAGTATCTTTTTTTGTGTAATATGAAGGAGATAATACCATTTTTGGATTTTTTATCGTATTGAACTGTATATAAATATAATCATCCACTACTTCGGAATACTTATATACCACCTAATATGATATTACCCGGAACGCTTTGATAGTCAAATAATTAACCGTTTATTTTAGATATACGTTTGGGCCGTTAATCTTCTATATTCTAGCATTCACAATCTCCAACATTTCCTTTAAAATTCAATAGATGCATAAATTTACTGTTATACGAAATTAATCTATTATGCATCAAATAAAGGAGGACATACCATGGTACAAAAGTTAAATATTAAATCTCTACATACGCCCCGGTGGATTCTCACTGCCGTTCTGTGTATCGGTCTGGGAAGTGCTTTCCATGCTCCGGCGACCCAGGCAGCCAGCAACTATCCGGATCCTATGCAGGGTCTGACCGGATTCGCAGGCAATGCCAAGAATGAATACGGACAAGCCAAATCAGCGGTGACAGGTGGTAACGGCGGCGCTGTAGTTACAGTAAATACACTGGACGAACTGAAGCAGCAGGTAGGAGACACCCAAAGAAAAACGGTTGTCGTAGGCAGAAATATCAGCTCTTCCGGCAAATCGATTGTTAACCTGGGAGCCAACAAAACAATTGTTGGCGCTTACAATAATAACAAGCTGACCAATGTCTATCTGACAACAACCGGCAGCTCAAGTAATATAATTTTCAAGAATCTGGTGATTGCTCATACGGCAAATATTAACGAAAATAATGACATCCCACTGTACATTAACAATGGACAGAATTACTGGGTCGATCATGTTACGCTCGAAGGTCATGGATACGATCCGAATGGACATGATCTGGATAAATTGATGTATGTGGGTAGCGGAGCAGACTATATCACCATTTCCAACAGCAAATTCACGAACCATCGCTATGGTCTGATTCTGGGATGGCCTAACGATGACAATGCCAGCGTAAAACAATATACCGGTCTGCCGCATCTGACGATGACCAATAACTACTTCAATAACGTCTATACACGCGCACCGGGTCTGATGCGTTATGGTTATTTCCATGTCAAAAACAACCTGATCCAGAACTACAAACTGGGTTTCACTGTAGCGACCAATGCCAAAGTCTATTCCGAAGGTAATGCGTTTAATGCAGCTGGCGATAATGCAATCGTCAATGTTGATCCAAGTACCAAACTGAGCGGCCAATTCAAGGATACCGGTTCATCCCCGGCGATTACAGCCAATCTGCCGGTGACTACCTGGAAGCCGTCCAGTAACTACTCTTATTCTGTACTGAGTGCTGCTGCTGCCAAACAGTATGCTTTGAGCTATGCGGGTGCACAAAACACATCTCTGCAGTACCCATAATCGCTCTGCCTGCATAGAATGTCCTATTGTTAAAAATGACCATACTGCCTGGATCTTAGTCCGGGTGGTATGGTTATTTTCTGTTGTTTATATACAAAAATTAACGTGTTCTGCCGATAAACAAAAAGGGAATACTGGTACAAGGATAGGGGTAATCTACGGACCCGAGGTGTTTATCCATGCAAATCTCATCCACTTCTTCAGTGGCCTATACATCAACCCAATCCACCAGTAATACATCCGCGCTGGAAAAACAGAAAACAGCGCTGGAAGCACAGCTCACCAAATTACAATCCAGTACAGACAAAAAAAGCACAGACAGTGAACAACAAATCAAACAGATTCAGCAGCAGATCCAGCAGGTCGAACGCCAGATCGCTCAGGCCAGCAAAAGTTCCGGCTCTGATTCATCCGACAGCAGCAGTTCTTCATCCACGGACTCTACCGATTCCACTAAGTCTGCCCAGCAGGCTGCACTGGAAGCTCTGAAGAAAGTGCAGGAAGAGAACCAGAAAGCACAAGAAAAGCAGCAGGCACAGGCTAATCGCAGCCTGGCAGATATGGGCATTGGCAGCCGCTTCGATATGAGCATCTAGGCCCGAACCTGAAATGAAAAAACCAAAAGCCGTCCACCTTGGGGATGGTTTTTTTGTTGGTCTTATCCGGGGATGATTCGTAATTGTGAACGAACGTTAACGTTTAGTGTGATCTCAATCACTTGGGATGTCATAGAATGGGAATAGAATTTGAGATATCTGAAATTAATATTAATTTGTGACTATTATCCGGTCTGCCTATGCCGGTAGCAGCTGTAGAAGATCAACTGCCATCCGTGCTAGCTGTAATGACCAAAACAAAGGAGAGATTAGAATGCTGGATGCTCATACTATTAAAGTGATCAAGTCGACTGTACCTGTACTGGAGACCGAAGGGGTACATATTACCAAAAGATTCTATCAGACGATGTTCGAAGCGCATCCCGAGCTACTGAATATTTTTAACCACGCCAATCAAAAGCAGGGACGTCAGCAGACTGCGCTGGCGAATGCGGTCTATATGGCGGCGCTGCATATCGACCGGCTGGAAGAGATTCTACCGGTCGTCAAGCAGGTCGCCCACAAGCACCGTAGTCTGGGCATCCGTCCGGATCAGTATCCGATCGTTGGCAAATATTTGCTGCAGGCGATTCAGGATGTGCTCGGTGAAGCGGCAACACCGGAGATTCTGGATGCCTGGACCAAAGCATATGGCGTTATCGCAGATGTCTTTATCGGAATCGAGCAGGAGATGTATCAGGAGGCCGAACAGCAGCCAGGGGGCTGGGAGGGATTCCGTGCTTTTACAGTACAGCGCAAAGAGCGGGAGAGTGCTGTCATTACTTCCTTTTACCTGGTGCCCCAGGATAGCGGCGAACTGGCTGCGTTCGAGCCGGGTCAATATATCAGCATCAAGGTACATGTTCCGGGACAGCCGTATGAGCAGATCCGTCAGTACAGTCTATCTGACGGACCGGGACAACCGTACTACCGCATTAGCGTCAAGCGTGAAGATGGCGACGAGGTTCGTCCGGCAGGGCAGGTGTCTGTCTATCTGCATGAACAGGTGCAGGAAGGGGATGTGCTGTATATATCCGCGCCGGCAGGAGACTTCCAGCTGCAGCGTCAGCACGGTCGTCCGGTCGTGCTCATCAGCGGCGGCGTCGGTCTGACACCGATGATGAGTATGCTGCGCTCGCTCGCTGCCGAGTCATCGGGAGCAGGCATTACCTTTATCCATGCAGCAGGCAATAGTGAGCTGCACGCGATGCGCCGTCAGGTGGAGGAGATTGCGAGTGAATGCCCTGATCTGTCTGCTTATTATTGTTACAGTACACCGACCGAGTTGGACCGACAGAATGAAGCCTTTCATTATGAAGGCTATCTACAGCCCGACTGGTTCAAGGAAATGGTGCCTGATCTGAACGCCGATTACTATTTCTGTGGTCCACTGCCTTTCATGCAGGCGGTCAATACAGCACTGGATCAGCTGGAGGTTCCTGTGGAGCAGCGGCATTATGAATTCTTTGGCCCTGCAGCGAGTCTGGTAGCAAGCGGGAAATAGGCAGGCGAGAAGGCTAACTGAGCCAGAAATAGATCAAATCAATGGATGAAGCGAAAATTCTATACCATCCATGGTTCGGCTTTATTTTAAAATCATATCTATCAGAATATAAAAAAGCAGAACTCCTCCTATGAAATGGAAGAGTCCTGCTTTTTGGTCTGTGCGCGCAGCAGTCGGTTTACCGTCTCGCGCCGGAGTCCGATCAGCTGGCCGATTTCGTCCTGGGTAATAATTTCGGTAATCGGGATATCCTTAAGATAAGTGGCAAACCAGTGTTGCAGCTGTTCCAGCTTGTCTGCCGGGGTAACCCGGGTGAGCTGGTCGATTCGCTGCTGCATCATGCGTAGCTTGTCCTGCAGCAGCGCAGCTACTTCATGATAGCGGGCAGGATCGCGATTCAGTTGATCATACCATTCGGCCGCATGTACAATCTCGACTTCTCCCGAGATCAGCGCAATCGCTGTGCCGTGATAATTCATCGGACTGATCAGCGAATGATGCGGGATCATCTCGCCGGGCACGATGATATTAAATAAAAACATACTGCCGTCCTCGTGCAGACGCACTATCTTGAACAGTCCGCTTTTGATGCGGTACAGTGGCCCGCTCTCTCCCTGACGGAACAAAGTCTCGCCTTTGTGAATGATCATGAGTACTCTCCTTCCCTAGCCGAGACGCTTGCTGAGGTGCTTATGCAGTGAAGAGGCAAGTGCTGGCTCATTCAACAGCTGGCGCAGCAGCGGAGTGTCTCCGCGTTCATGGTACAGCACCTGATTGCAGTCTGCGATCGTTGTTCCATTGCCTTCGTGGCGTATCCATTCAAACCGGTCTCCAGCAGTAACCTGACCCGGCTCCAGCACACGGAAATAAAAGCCGGAATAGCCGGTGTCCCGTACGCGCATAATCATTTCCTTACGCTCCAGATACGCAGACAGCTTGAAGCAGGGCTGGCGAGGCTGGCTGACTTGTACAACAGCCGACCCGATCCGGTAGACATCGCCGATGCGTACATTCTGTTCCTGCAGTCCACTCACGGTAAAGTTCTCTCCAAACGCACCAGCTTCAAAAGGACGATTCATCTGTTCGCTCCACCAGAGATAGTGATCTGCCGAGTAGATACAGGCGGCTTTGTCCGGACCGCCATGATTTTTCAGATCGCCCTGCCCGTCCTGTTCGAGTCCGTCTGACGAGATGTTGACAGGATGAGGAACCGGCTTTTTGATGAATCCGGTGAATACGGTTTTGCCATCCCATTCCACATTGACCGGCATACCGGTATTTAAGGATAATAATTCTGGTAAAATAGCAGTAGTCTCTATCGACATGGGGAATACGCTCCTCCTCACAAACGATTTTCTTCATTAATACCGATAATTGTATCATAATAACGTATACAGACAATTCGGAAGCCGATTCTTCCCGCGAAAGTCTTCCCTGTGAAGCGCTTCTGAGGAGAAAGGAACGATCATGAACAATAAGCCACGAACTATTCGGTATATGCCGGTGATCCTGCTGCTTCTGCTTGCAGTAAATATGTGCCTTTATCCAGGCAGTGCACTCGCGGCAGAACAGAAGGGTCATATTATGGATCATGCCAGCCTGTTTGCCGAAGAGGATATCAGCCGAATGAATGCCAGACTGGATCATCATACCTATGATCTGTACGTGATTACCGGCACGGGAATGAGTGAGTCAGAGGGGATGAAGCTGGCTAACGAAGTGTATGAACAGGCTGGATTCTCGGGTAATCAGCTGCTGCTCATGATTACGACCGACCCCAATTATGTGCATCTGGTATTCGATAACGAGGAACTGTCAGAGCGGATTGCCCGAAGCAATGCAGGCAGTATCGCCGGGGTGACCGACAGTCAGTTTGTACCTTATGCCAAAAAGGGAGATCTGGCTGGTGGAGTTATTGCGGTTAGTGATTACCTCAATGGACTCGGCGATGTTTCCAGTCCGGATACAAGTTCAGCTTTGTCTGCAGCCGGACAGCCGCCTCTATCCGAGCAGAATGGTAAGTCTCTGCGCCAGGTGATCTTTTACATTATAGGAGGATGCGTAGCTGCAGCTCTCCTGGTCCTGCTGATTGTGCGAGCCGTCGCTTCCGAGAAACTGCATCGCCGTCAGAAGAGACTTCGTGCACGAGTGGACGAGTGGAATGAGCGGCTGGGCAGCCTGTCCCATTCCGATTCTTCCGGTTCACTGGACAAAGGTATGCTTGGTGGATTCTCAGCTGCTGCGATAACAGCCCGTAAACTGGACATACAGAAGTATTCCAGTCAGCTGGACCGACTGCGTCAGTGTATTGATAGCCGGAACATCTCGCTGTTCTCTACTACCCGGCCTGCAAAGGAACTGCAGGGATTGGAGCAGCAGCTGAATGCACAAGCAGTTCAGATTGAGGAATGGCTGAAGTATGGCCATAGTTCTGGAACAGCAGATAATTCTCACCCTCTTGTGGAAAACTCCGAACTTGCTGGGCAGAGCTGGGATGGAGCAGTGGACGAGCTATCCGGACAATCTCCAGAGCAGCAGAGCCGGCGATGGCTAGACGATATTGAACATGCCGAACGGGAGCTGCGCTGGCAGATCGAACAAGAGCAGTTGATGATAAATACCGACAATCCTTTCCTTATGCTTGATCAGGCCCGCAGCGAGGCAGAATATCTGCCGAATCTGCTGGCTCGTGGAGATATAGACAGTATTCGCAGAATAGAGCAGCATATCCGGGAGGCTCGCAGTCTGGTTGCTGATCTGATTCGTTACCGTGATGATGCTCGTGAGATGCTGGCGCTGGCTCCGCAGCAGTTGGAGCAATTGCAATTGCAGCCGGAACGGTATGAGCAGGAAGTAGAGCTGCTGCGGGAGCAGTACGCCAGAGTGCATATTCAGGAACAGCGTGATCGCTATGCCAGAATGCAGGAGCTGCAGTTCCAGATCGAACAGCTGCTGCCGAAAATTGCCGATGCGCTGGATGAACATGATCAGCAGTACCGTCATGCGAATGTGCTCACTACAGAGGTAAGAACGGCATTGGATCAGATTCACCACCAGCGAAACGCTATTCTCGGTTATAGGGATGAGCTGGATCTGCACAAAAAGCTGCTGATGGAAAATTGGGAGCTCATGAGTGCCCGTCACCGGGAAGGCGTACAATTGCTGACCGGTATTCCCGAAGAGGGACTTGCTGCGCTGCAATCCCAGAACGAGAGCTTTCATATGCTGGAGCAGGTCCGCCGCCGGTTGATCAATCCTCCGATTCATCTGCCGGAGCTGGAAGAAGCGATGATGCTGGCAGCTGCGAGACTGGATGCTTTTCTGCAGGATGTGCAGGAGATTATCGGAATATCCGATCTGGCCCAGCAGCCGGAAGCATCGTCCACCGATATAGAACGTCCGGGTACACCATCCATGAGGCTGTTCAGAAATCACCCGGAAGACAATCATGAATGATAGGCAGTCCTGAATAATAAGTAATCCTGACAACCAGAATATTCAACGTAAAGAAGGTAGATCAACCCATGAAACATGACAATCTGCATCAATCTGCCGCAGTTTCAGGCGAACCGGCAGCGACCAAGTATGTACGGGAAACGCGCTGCTTCAAGACGGCACGCGTGTTTCCGACAGATGTTAATAATCACAATACGTTATTCGGCGGCAAACTGATGTCCTATATCGATGATATCGCTTCGATTGCTGCCTCCAAGCTGTGCCGGGTTGATACGGTCACTGCGTCTACCGATTCGGTGGACTTTCTGTATCCGATTAATCCGTCGGATTCGGTTACGCTGGAATCTTTTGTGACCTGGACCGGTCGCAGCTCGATGGAAGTATTCGTCAAAGTCATCCGGGAGGATCTGAAGTCCGGTGAACGAAATATCGCAGCCACCGCCTTTTTGACTTTTGTAGCAATAGGGGAAGGCAAGCGCAAGGTGCAGGTGCCTACTGTGGTGCCGGAGACCGAAGAAGAGCGTAAGCTTCATGAAACCGCACCTTCCCGGGCGGCCATGCGCCGTCAGCGCCGGGAAGAAAGCAAGGAATTCGCCGATTATCTGACAACGGATTATCCATGGGAATAGTAGCGATCTGATCAAAATAACCAAAAGCAGCCCGGCTTTGTACGGTGAGTACAGAGCACAGGGCTGCTTTTTTTGTTGGAACCAATCGTTGATTATATGGTCCGGAACAGTTAATCAGCATTCTGTTCATTCCGGCTGGATGAAATGGGACAGGTCGTGATCGGCTTTGGCCTGATTGCACAGATTGCAGGCACATACGCAGTTGAGCGGTGTTGTATGGCCGCCGCGAGCCCGCGGCAGCAGATGGTCGATCGTATCGCCATATCCGCCGCAGAAATAGCAGGTATACTGGTCACGTTCCAGAATATACCGCCGGAAAGAGCGGTTGCTGTACAGACGGCGAATCGTATGCGGATTGACGACCACTGCCGCATATTCGCGGACGAGCACAATGGCGGTCTCCAGATCGCTTTCCTGGTGCCAGCGGCGTCCTTTGTCCGTGCGTCCGCGCATGTAGACAATACCTTTACGGGTAGGGCGCAGTGTCGACAGATCCAGTCCCTGTCCACGGATATCCTTTTGGTCGATGGAGGGCAGCTGACGATTGGGACGGACCGCTGTAATATGCGTAGCTCTTGCAGTCGGCTGCGGAGCCGGAGAAGGCTGGATCGCTGACGGAACAGTATGGGAAGCATGAGCGGATATCGGTTGTACCTGCACTTGCACCGTATCCGAGGTTACCTCGGGTGTATCCTTGATCTGATTTTTAAGCTGTTTGCGGCAGCTTCGGCAGGTACCGCGGCGCTGGCTTCTGCCGGATTTGCGACCTGTTCGCCGGGCATAATGCGACAGCGGGTGAAGCTCACCACAGCGGGAACAGATTTTGGAACCCGGGTAATCGGTACTTTCCGATTCTTGAGTAGAAGAATCAGCGGGTACGGGTAAGTCGGTTGTTGTTTCCGGCAAATACTCCGGATGAGATTGCTGCATAGATTTCACCTATTTCCAAGTAAATTCGGATTGTATCAGTATCAGAGTAGATTCCTTCTATTATAACGGTAAAAGGTCACGCCGTTTGGCAATGGGCTCACAATCCTTGCATACACCTACGAGACTACCGTCATCATTGGCATAAAAGGTCAGATGGTTCACCTCTTTTTTGCAGTAAGAGCACTTTTGCATACGCAACTTGGATGGTGGCAGACCATTCTTCGACAGCGGCAGCGGACGGACAACAGCCGGACGTCCGGATAACTCTGCCGGTTTGCTATTGGTATCCGTTTTGCGGCGTGTATGGGAACGACGCTCACGAAAGGCTGCCAATTCAACAACGTTATGGGGCTTGGCAGTTGGTTTACTGCCATTATGGGATTCAGACGTATTCGCCGTGAAAGGTGGTGACAGCGTCTCATTGGCTGCCGGTTTGATCCTTTTTTTGGAGGAGTGAAGAATCCAGCTAATCACGGCCAGAATAACAATAACAATCCCCATTACGATAATCCATGCAGGTTGCATGCGATTCACCTTCTTTGCTGAGTATTGGACAAGGTAGATCAAGATACTCCTTATTATATTACCTTTTAATTCCTGTACATCCCTTTTTTGTTACTGCCTAATTTGCTATAATGCGTGTCAAGGGTAGAAAAAAAGTATAGAATTATTTTTTGCCGTTATGTGTTACATATCGAGAGTATGGAAACGGTAGAGCCTAAGGAAGCTGGATAACATATGAAAGGAATGAAGACAGTGAACAAGAAGATCAAAAGCTTTACGATACTGTGTCTGCTCGTTGTGTTGGTCGCTTCTGTGCTCAGTTCGTGCGGATCGGATACCGGGAGTAAGAATGAGGAAAAGGGAAAGGTTACCATTAAGTTCTGGACGATTGCGCTTCAGCCCACATTTAATGAATACTTTAATACCCTGATTTCAGAATACCAAAAAAGTCACCCCGGCGTCACGATTGAATGGAGCGATTATCCATATGATGCCATCTCTAATAAGTTATTAACCGGAATTGCCAGTGGCAACGTACCGGATGTAGTGAATTTGAACACAGAATTTGCCAATCAGATGGCATCCAAGGGAGCACTTGCCGATCTGACACCTTATTTGAGCGATGAAGAGAAAGGTTCTTACTTTGAAGGGATCTTTAATTCCACTGTATTGGACGGCAAGCCTTATGCCCTGCCATGGTATACCGGTACGGAAGTACTGTACATGAATACCCGATTGGTCAAACAGGCAGGTCTGGACCCGGAGAATCCGCCGAAAACGCGGGATGAACTAAATGAATGGGCCCGCCAGGTCAAAGCCAAAACAGGAGCGAACGGCTATGCACTGACATTTGCAGCCAGACTGTTCCCGGTAGAAGGCATCTCGATCCTGAATGAAGACAAAACGGCAGCGGCATTCAATACGCCGGAAACCCTATCGATGATCCAGCGCATGCAGCAGCTGATCCAGGAAGGGGTACTGGTTGGTGAAGATGCCAACTTTGACAAGCAGATCCAGTATTATTCCAGTGAACAAACTGCGTTCGAGATTGCAGGACCTACCTTTATTAACTTTATCAAAACAGCAGCACCGGATGTATATGAGAATACGGTAGCTGTACCGCTGCCGACAGGCAAAGCGGACGTGCGCTTGTCCAACACCATGAACCTGGTTGTACCGGCCAAATCGGCAGCACCGGAACAAGCGGCAGAATTCGCCAAATTCCTGACGAACGCTGCCAATCAGACCGCTTTTGCCAAAGCAGCCAATACGCTGCCAAGCACCAAGGAATCGATCAAGGACCCGTTCTTTACCCAGAATGACAACAAGCTGGAATCCCAGGCCAAAGTCGCTTCAGCCGAAAGTCTGGACAAAGCGGTCGACTATATGGTCGGTGTACCAAATGCAGGTGATGTGAACTCGGCAATCGCTCTGCAGCTGCAGGAGATTTTCCTGAATGGCAAAGATCCGCAGCAAGGACTTGATGCCGCAGAGCAGGCAGTCAATCAGGTTCTCAAACAATAAAATATCAACAGGAACAGATACAGGAACATATCTAGGTGAAGTCATTTTTCGTTAAATCCCGGTCGCATCTGCAGAGTATGGTTCTGCAATGAAGGCAAGATACTGACCCTCCAAAGGCGGTGGACGAACATAATGAGATGGATGAGAACCGAGACGTTTGCCGCGTGGGCCTTCATGGCTCCCGGATTGCTGATTGTCGCTGTGTTTGTATTATGGCCGATCATCTACGGAATTCCATTGTCTCTGACCGATTACTCGGTAATCGGCGAGACTCACTATGTAGGATTCGAAAATTATGTAACAGCGGTTCAGGATAAAAGCTTCCTGACCTCACTGTGGAATTCGCTGGTCTATGTACTGATTGTCCCTTTTATCCAGGTGTTCTCGATTCTGATGGCGATTCTGGTCAATACCCGGTTGCCGCTGATCAAGGCATTTCGGGCGGCCTATTATATTCCTGTCGTCACCTCCATGGTTGCCGTCGCGCTCATGTGGAGCTGGCTGTTCAGCAACAATGGAGTCGTCAATTATATTCTTATGCAGCTGGGCATCATCCAGGAGCAGGTCGGCTGGCTGTCGACCAGCAGCACAGCACTGTATGCGCTAATGTTCATTACGATGTGGAAAGGCCTTGGTTATTACATGGTGCTCTATCTGGCTGGACTGCAGGGCATTCCGTCAGAGCTGTACGAAGCAGCGATGATCGACGGTGCCAGCCGCTGGCAGGTCATCCTGCGGATCACGGTGCCGCTGCTGCGTCCGCATATCCTGTTCTGTACACTCATCTCGCTGATGGGCGCGATTCGTGTCTTTGACGAGATGTTCGTACTGACCCAGGGTGGACCGGGCAATGCTACGCTAACCTCCAGCCTGTACATTTACCAGAAAGGTCTAGAACAGTTCAACTTTGGTTATGCATCGGCTCTTGGGTTGATCGTGAGTGTGATTGTCGGTGCGCTTAGCATATTCGTATTCCGGCTGAACCGGAGAGGCGGGGTGAGCTACTGATGAACAAAGCGATGGAACATTCCCGTAGCCATGCGGTGTCATCCGTCAGGATGGCTCGTCGTGTGCGCAAAGTGGTGCGGTATACCTTTACGTATATTCTGCTCCTGCTGCTGGCTCTGCTCATGACCGGACCGTTCCTGTGGCTGCTGAGCGTCTCGCTCATGCCGGGTCGTAATGTATTCTCCAACCCGCCGGCCATCTGGCCTACCTTTATTGATTTTGGTAATTATGTGCAGGTCTGGAGCTATATGAACTTCCCCAAATATATTATGAACACGCTCATTATTACGGTGCTTGGTGTGGTATTCAATATCGTGCTGTCCTGTATGACTGCCTATCCGCTGGCGCTGTTCCGTTTTAAAGGCCGGGATATGGTATTCGCACTGCTTATTACAACAATGATTATACCGTCCGCTACCGCGATGATTGTGCACTATCTGACGATCCAGTGGCTGAATCTGGGCAACTCCTATCTGGGTGTCGTTCTGCCGGCAGCTGTATCGGTATTTAATATTTTCCTGATGCGTCAGACGTTCCAGGGAATCCCGTCCGAGATTCGGGATTCGGGGAAAATGGATGGTGCATCCGAGCTTCGTATCTGGTGGCAGCTGGTCCTGCCGCTGGTCAAACCCGGCATCGCCGTTATCATGCTGCTGGAAGTGATGGCTTTTTGGAATAATTTCCTCTGGCCGATTGTCGTTCTTGATGATCCGGAGAAATATCCGCTCGCTTCGGCACTCACATATTTGAATGGTCAGTTTTCGTATAATTTCGGCTGGATTGCTGCAGGTACTATCATTTCGGTTATTCCGATTATTCTGGTATTCCTGTTCACCCAGCGTTACTACATGGAAGGCCTGGCCGGTGCAGTCAAAGGATAAGCGCTTCGCTTATCCTTTTCTGTGCTGCCATTTACATAATCATACCTTCGACCAGCTGCTCCAAAAGGGTGTTTTCAGGCTTCTGCACAAGTACGCAGCATATTATGAAATCGGAAAAGGGGGGGAATTCACAAAGAGTCTGTCCGGCACTCCAGACAGCTTCACGACAAAATGATCTCCGGCAGGTACTCTCGCCAAAATAGAGAAATGGCAGAAACGGGTTGTATCGCGTATCGCAGAATCTACAAATTGCGCATTGGTGTAAGGCAGCACAGACACACCTATACCATTATGAGCCAGGAGGCTATCACATGAAGCGAAACAAGGGGTTATGGCGCTCTATATCCGTATTTATGATCTGGGCGATGCTCGGCAGTATGATTCCTGCAGGAGTGATCCATGCAGCAGAACAGCAGCAGGACTTTAGCAAAATGGACGTGATGCCGATTCCGGCAGTTACCCGCATTATTACACCTACCGGTGAATTACATGGCGATGACTGGGAACGGATCACAGCTGGTGGCGGCTGGGATGTAGATACCAACAAGGCCACGATGACACTGGAGTTTCCTTATCCCCTTTATCTGAATGGATTCAAGACGTTTCTGAATAGTGGGAGCAACACGACGGATTTTAGGCTGGAAGGGCTGGTTGACGGAGAATGGCGTGATATCGATGAGATGCAGTCTGCCTGGGAAGATCCTTCGGGTTATGCCTACTATATGCGGGCGATGACACCAGGATGGTACAAGAGTATCCGAATCAACTTTTTCAATAAAGATCCAAACAAGGCTGTCAATGTCACGACGATCTATCTGATGTCGGAGCTGTCACGGGTAAGCAATGCCAATGTACTGCCAGGACAGAACACGCAGGGGGCTTTGCAGTGGGATGAAGTGCCAGGTGCCGAGAAATATATTGTCAAATACGGACCGGAGTTTGGAGAGTATACCGATCAGGTAGAGCTCAAGCCATCCGACCGGCAGCCAGGCAATTATTTTATTATCCCGGGGCTGGAAAAGGACAGGGTCTATCATGCTATTGTTGTACCAGTTGTGAACGGACGTGAGGGCAACCGGTCGGTCGATATGTCGATCATTATTCCAAGCTCCCGCTTTTTCCCGGGTGGAACCGGATTTGGAATTAATGAATGGGATAACAGCTGGCTGTACAACAAAATGGGCGATGGCAATATGAACAGTACCTGGGGATCGATGGCTTATAGATATGTAAAAGACCTTAATTATTATATCCAGATGCCATCGACGACCTATATGACTTCTCTGCAGGTGCTGCCTGCCGTGCCGGCAGATACGACGCTTACGTATACTGCCTATGGCTGGAAAGATGGAGTAGCTACTGAGATCGGACACAAATCCTATGATCTGGCTGCACGGATTGGCCCGTATGTGCTGGACCCGATCCCGATTACACCGGACTGGTACGATCGCATCTCCATACACGTGAATTCGACCAATACAGCGGTCGAGACGTATGAGATTCTGTGGGATTCGGATATGGCTACTGTAGGAGGATTATGGACCGAGCGTGGAGATCATCAGGTAACATTGCATTGGAATCCTGTACCGAACGCCGATTATTATACGGTTACTTATGAATCGGTGATCTACCCGGTTAGTGGAACCATGCAGGTGAGCGCCGAAGCATATAAGGGATATCCTGTCACCGGATTGGTCAATGGACAAGAGTATACGTTCCGGGTCAATGCCAGCGTTAACGGACAGCTGGTTAATCCAACCGGAAAAGTTATAGGCAGTGCAACCGCGCCGAATATCAGCAGAGCAGTGCCTGCTGGAACGATTGCCAGCGGCAGCGCAGAACCGATACCGGCCTATGATCCATATTCGGTTATCGACAGTTATATGACTACCGGCTATTCATTATGGTCAGGTGGCACATTTGGTCTGTCGTTCCCCTCTCCGGTCAGTCTGAAAGGTGTGCAGATCTCCAGCTTCTCTATGGCTCCATCTATGCATAACTATACGATCTACGGACTGCAGGGCAAGCGCTGGATCAAGATCGGTCAAGGAACTATTACTCCAATGTACCGATTCAAAAGTGATCCATACGATCTGCTGCAGGACCCGATCGCAGTCAAGCCGGGCAAATACGAAGGCATTCTGGTGGTCGGTGAAGTAGATCAGGATGGAAATTGGGGCAGTATTGATCTGAATGATATCAAATTGATCTATGGCAATAATCAGGCTCCATCAAGTGTGACCGGTGATACGTATGGACAGCAGGGAACTGTGATCGGAGATACGTACATCCAGTGAACAAATGCGATGCATCATAAATTTGTATTTTTGCAGCGCAGCCAGATCAGCTGCATGCTGATTCAGAATTTTACTTTTTCCGTTCGATATGATTGGATGTAAATACAGATATTTTTATCTATGGTTATAATTGTATATCGAGCTGCGAGGTATGGTCGTCAATTGATAACATCTCGCAGGATTCCGCAAACAGACACAGACAAAGATGCAGATGGATAAAAATAGTAACCGGTCGGTATGCTGCAATCAAGGTTATGGATAGCCGCATACCGATCAATACATAGTTCAAAGGAGCATGGATCATCATGAATTCTTCGCATGGCAAAAACGGTAAGATCGTGATTCTCCCACTGGATGAGCGTCCCTGCAATTATAATTTCCCCTATAAGCTGGGCAAAAGTACGGATTATAAAGTCGTTCGTCCTCCGCTGGAATGGATGGGATGCAAAAAGCAGCCTGCCGATACGACACGTCTATGGACGTGGACCGAACTGGAATGCCTGCGTGCCCAGGGCGCTGTCCTGTCACTGGATACTCTGCTGTATGGAGGCATTGTGCCTTCTCGTCTGCATGAACTGGATCAGGCAGAGATTGCCCGGCGGATGGATCAGCTGCGTCATCTCAAGGAACAGAACCCGAATCTGATCATTTATGCTTTTCAGCTGATTATGCGTTGTCCGCAGTATTCTTCTTCGGATGAAGAACCGGACTATTATGCCGACTGGGGCCGGGAAATTTTTCGTAAAGGCTATCTGGAACATCTGGACGAGGAGCAAGGGCTTGATCCCGCAGAACAGGAAGAATTAAGAGATATTAATGCCCGGCTGCCGCAGGAAGTGCTAATCGATTATCTGGGACGCCGTGCGGTGAACCGCGAAGCCAACCGGCTCGCTCTCCAGTATGTGGAGGAAGGGATTATCGATTTTCTGATTTTCCCGCAGGATGATTCCGCTCCGTATGGATATACAGCCAGAGACCAACGGCTGGTTCGGGAAGCGATTCGCGAGAAACATCTGGGTCTGCGTGCATACATGTATCCGGGAGCGGACGAGGTGGGCTGTACGCTGATGGCACGTATGGTGAACCATTTCCAGGCCGCGGTGCCTTCGGTATATCTGCGATTTGGATCGATCGAGGGACCGCGTATTATACCGGCATATGAAGACCGTCGTCTGTATGAGACACTCAAATACCAGATTATCGCAGCCGGAGGTATGGTTGTCTCCTCGCAGTCCGAAGCGGATCTAGTGCTGCTGCTGAACACACCGGGGGAAAAGATGGGTGAAGCGGTCAATCAGGGCAACCCTTCGGCTGGCTACGATACCGAGCGTACCCTCGTTGAACTGGTCGAATATGCGGGATATCTGCTGGATCGATCTTCTTCTGACATCCTTACAGCAGAGCATGCTGATACGGTAGCGCAGGAAGAAGCTGACGGTAAAATCGTACCCGTACAGACCAGTCGGCCTGCTGTAGCGATTGCAGATATCGCTTATGCCAATGGCGGCGATCTGGAACTGCTCAGCCTGCTGCGTCAGCGCGGAATTCTGTATCGTCTGGCAGGATATGCCGGCTGGAATACCAGCTCCAATACGCTGGGTACCGTGATCGCCCAGTCAATGATCTATCTTCATTATGGCCGGACCCGGGAGCATATGAATTTCCTGGCACTGCGATATGTAGAGGATCTGGGCTATGATTCGATTGTCCGCAAAGCACTCAGTAGTGGACCGATTCAGGAACTCGGCCTGGATAAATTCCTGCTCGATGGTCCGCGCGGACAGGTCTCGCAGATGGTTCGCGAAGGACTGGAACAATTTATCCGTGATCATCTGGAACAGGAAGGACACTCCGTGCGTATTCTGGATTGTTATATGCCTTGGAATCGGATGTTCGAGGTTGGGTTGAATGTACATGCAGATTGAGACGTATTGTCTGCTCTTTACTAAGGCAAGGAATACTCAGTACAAAGCCTCCAGCCATGTCTGCTGCATAGATAGCTGTAAACTTGAACTTCATATCCTGTAACTGGTATAAATGATACAAAGATGGAAAATAAAACGTTATCAATGATCCAAAAGATGGCAGTCATGCCCCAATCATCATGCCAAATCGTACCCAAAGGAGATCTCAGCCATGAACCCACATACTATACAAGCCGACGTTATCGTTATCGGAGGAAGCCTCGGAGGCACGCTCGCTGCGCTGGCTGCCGCCAAACAGGGACTACATGTTATTCTCACCGAACCGACAGAATGGCTCGGCGGACAGCTCACTTCCCAGGCGGTTCCACCGGATGAACATCGCTGGATTGAGCAAGGAATCGGTGCACCGGGGACCTTTATCGAGTTCCGGGAGCGGGTAAGGGAATATTACCGCAACAACTATCCGCTTACCGAGGAAGCATTGACCAATCCGATCCTCAATCCCGGCAACGGATGGGTCAGCCGATTGGCACATGAGCCAAAAATCGCGCTGCAGGTGCTTGAAGATATGCTCGCAGTCTATGTAAATACGCAGCGTATCGAAGTGCTGTACCAGACGGTACCGGTTGAAGTAGATGTGGAACATGATATGATCCGCTCCATAACTGTAAACCGGCTGGGCCATTATCGTCCGAAATATACCACCCTGATCGGTCAATATTATCTGGATGGTACCGATGAAGGCGATCTGCTGCCGATGTCCGGCACAGAGTACGTGAGCGGCGCCGAATCCAGATCCCAGACCGATGAACCCCATGCACTGGAAGAAGCCGATCCACTGGATATGCAGTCGATTACGCATGTGGCGGCAGTTGATTATATCGAAGGCGGCGACTTTACAATCGATAAGCCGGAAGAGTACGAGTTCTGGCGTCAGTACACACCGTCCTTTTCCGAGTATCCGATTCTGAGCTGGTATGCGACCGATGCGAATGATACGACCAAGCTCAAGGAATTCACCCTGCTGCCGAATGAAAAGGGTGTGACGTCGCTGTGGGATTACCGCCGTATCGTCGATCCGTCGATCTGGACCGAGAAGCTGAGTGCCGAAGTATCCCTGCTCAACTGGGCGATGAACGATTATTATGCCGGCCCGGTTACCGGTGTGCCGCTGCAGGAACGGATGCCGAATCTGGAGAGTGCCCGTCAGCTCACCCTGTCGCTCGTCTACTGGCTGCAGACCGAAGCTCCTCGTCTGGATGGCGGCAAAGGCTACCCGGGTATCCGGCTGCGCGGCGATATTGTCGGTACAGCAGATGGACTCGCCAAAGCGCCATATATCCGCGAATCCCGCCGGATCAAGGGCATGTACACAATCACCGAGCATGATGTGAGCAAGGAGCTGCGCGGTGAGCAGGGGATCAAGCGCTACGAGGACAGTGTAGGCATCGGCAGCTACTCGCTCGATCTGCATCCGACGGTCAAGACACACCGGACGTTCTATATTCCCAACTATCCATTCGAGATTCCGCTCGGTTCGCTAATTCCGGTACGGATGAAAAACCTGCTGCCAGCCTGCAAAAATATCAGCATGACCCAGATCGCCGGCGGCTGTTATCGTCTGCATCCCGTGGAATGGAATATCGGGGAAGCAGCGGGTTATCTGGCAGCCTATGCGATTCAGCATGATCTGACCCCGCAGGAAGTGTACGCATCCAGTGAGCATGTGAGCCGCTATCAGGAGATGCTGACTGAAGGTGGTGTGCAGCTGCACTGGCCGGAAGAAGTAGAGAAGGAAGTGCTACAGCCGCCGAAGCAGTAAGTGGTAAATAGAGGAACGGATGATAAGAACACAAAAAGAGAGCATTCCCGGAATGCTCTCTTTTCACTATTTATAAGGTGCTTGGCTGTATAAATGCAGGCTTGTATCCTTCGGGTCTATGATCCGTCACTACTTCCAGGGAGGGAAAGACATGAAACGTTGGATTCTGCTCATACTGCTCTTTATGGTTGGATGCAGTAACAGCACAGAGATTACAGAATATGATCCGGATGGGGAAAGATATACAACGCCGTCTCGTCCCCTGTCTATCGCGATCATCGGAAACGGAACACTGAAGCCTGTCACGAACGTTGCCTACACAAAAGTCGATCTGGATCATCTATCGGTTCAGGACAGCAAAGCATTTGACGGTATTATCGTAACAGCAGATCGTCTGGCAGAGGCTGCACAGAAAAAACACAGGGATTTCTTTATGCATACGAAGACGCCTGTTTTCTTTTTTGGTGCGGAGAGATTGATGGTCTCCCTATTTACAGATGATAACTTTGAGCTAAATGATGTTGTTGGAGAACACGGCGCCCATGTGGCTGGTTATGTAAATAAAGGGCAAGACTATGCCACATGGGAACTACATCTGCCCGAGAATGCTACGGAAAAAGACAAAACGACGGATATGCTGCTCCGTATATTTGCAATCATCGAGCAGAGATCTTCCCAATTGGCAAATGATTATTCAATCGGGAATGACGGGCAAGCATCCGATTAATCAGCTGCAGGCTCACTCGATACGCGATAAACGAGCTTCTATGATGTCATTATGTATCACTGTGCCTGTCCCGAATCGTCTCTATCAGCATTTTGATGCATACGTAGGCGACAACAAGGGAAAATAGAAATGCAAATGCTTTGAACCAGATTTCCGTATCCTCCAGCTGCCAGGCATTAAACATGCTGAGTCCGGTAATACCGAGAGCCAGGCAGGCGAGTAGTAAACGAGCTGTCCATTTCTCCGGAAATCTGAATTTGAGTTCGTCATGCAGCAGAATACATAACGTTTGGGCAAACAGACATAATCCTGCCAATGAAAAGTGCGTAAACAGCCCGAACATTCTAGCGAGTACGATCCATATAGCCAGCAAAAGTATCAATCGCAGTAAGTTCGATCTATTCAATCTCATAGGTATATTCATCCTCCTGCGCATTCCGGGATTTGAAAGTATGTCTATTATACTCTCTGTTTTCTGTACGCAGGAGGTTTTACTTGCAAGCAGGCAGAAATCCAAATGGCTACTGCTCTAACCTTGTTGCTAGTTATTTTCTTGTAACAGTTCAATCAATTCCAGCCGCAGCGCCTGCATTGCATCTTCTCGTTCCATCGGCATATAACGGCTGAGCTGGCGCATCTCCGGCTCATAATAAGCCAGCAGTTCCAGCATAGACGACTGTCCATTCGGACCGCGCGCCAGTTCCAGCAGGGTTACAAATTGCTCGTCCGGGAGAGGTGTTCCAGGCTTTTCCGCTTCCATCGGTTCACCGCCTGTTGACTGATTTGCAGCTGGGCTGCCAGTTCCTGCTCGCTTTGTCCTTCCAGATATAGACCGGTGATGATCAACCGGCCCTGCTCGGAAGGCAGCGTATCTATCCACTCCCGCAGCAGAATAACATCGATGTCATCGGATTGTACAGAAAGATGGCTAACTTGCTCGTTCAAGGGTAAATGTTCGTGATATAATCTGGTCTTGGCGCGGTACTGCATCCGCCAAGAGGCTTGCCGCAGCCGCTGTCTATACTGTTCGCTCAGTGGTAAAATAACGGACATTGTATTCCACTCCTTTGTGTTATATTTTCCAGTTAAGGGAACTTATGTTCTTATTCTATCAGTGATTCAGACAGTCGGCGGAGGTTCTACACCGGAGATGCAGCCGAAAAAAGGATGTTTTTGGGCTGTTTGATGTTGTAACGAGGTTCAGGTTGGCAGAAAAGAATTCCAAGTCGAAGGGATTATCCCGGAAAGGTGTTTTACCTCATTATGCTTAAAATTTTGCTGTTTATTTTTCTGATTCAGATTGTGTATGTTACGGCGTATACACTACGAACGATTCTGACGCTGAAAGGGCAAAAGTATGTAGCCGCCAGCATCGGGACGGTTGAAGTCGTTATTTATGTAATGGGACTCAATATGGTGCTGAGTTATCTGGATCAGGTAGTGAGTCTGATCGTGTACGCGATTGGTTATGGGATGGGGATTCTGCTCGGTTCATGGATTGAGGAGAAGATTGCACTGGGTTATATTACGGTCAAAGTCATCAGCGATGCACCGAATTATCATTTGGTTGAAGTGCTGCGGGACAAAGGATATGGTGTCACTTCCTGGATCGGACAGGGCCGTGATGGCGAGCGGATCATGATGGAGATTCTGGCGAAGCGCAAAAACCAGGATAATCTGTACAAAAGTATTCTGGCTGTCGATCCCAAAGCCTTTGTGATCATGGTCGAGCCGCGTGAATTCCATGGCGGATTCTGGACCAAGGCAATCAAGCGATAACCGTGCCGGTTGCCCAACAGGAATAGTTTGGTGCAGCACAGCGATACGATCTGAACAGCATACACTGCTTGCAACAGAGGGATTAGATTCAGGCAAATGATCTATTCAAGTAGCCTATCTAAAAGGTACTTCAATACATGTACACCCGTCTTCTTCACATGAAGGCGGGTTTCTTTGTGCAGGCCGTTGGTTTAATTGGGTATGTATGGTAAATAAGAAAGGAGGACATTATACATGTCAATCAATATTCCAACTATCCAGCTGAATGACGGACTGGACATTCCAGCAATTGGGCTGGGTACTTACTCGCTTAACGGTTACAAGGGCGTCGAATCGATCAAACAGGGAATCGAAGCTGGCTACCGGCTGATCGACTCGGCATTTAACTATGAGAATGAAGGTGCAGTAGGCAGAGCTGTCCGTGAAAGTGCGGTACCGCGCGAGCAGCTGCGCATCTGTTCCAAGCTGCCGGGACGGCATCATGCGTATGACGAAGCGCTCGTGACGATCGAAGAATCGCTGCTGCGTACGGGTCTGGATTACTTTGACCTGTATATTATCCACTGGCCGAATCCCAAGCAGGACAAGTATGTAGAAGCCTGGCAGGCGATGATCGAGGCTCAAAAGCGCGGCTATGTCCGCTCAATTGGAGTCAGCAACTTCCTGCCGGAGCATCTGGAGCGTATTATCGGGGAAACAGGCGTAGCGCCGGTGCTCAATCAGGTAGAACTGCATCCGTATTTTGAACAAGCAGAGCAGCGCGCTGCCCACAGCAAGCATGGTATCATCACCGAATCATGGAGTCCGCTCGGTCGTGGTCGCGGCGAAAGTGTACTGGAAGATGCCGGAATTAAGCAAATTGCCGAGATGCATGGCAAAACGCCAACCCAGGTGATTTTGCGCTGGCATACCCAGCTGGGCGCTGTTCCGATTCCAAAAGCAGGTTCGCTTGAGCATCAGCAGGAGAATCTGAACATCTTCGACTTTGAACTGACCGAGGAGCAGATGAAGACGATCTCTGCATTCAGCAAAGATAACAAACGCCTGTGGGATCAGGACCCGGCGGAGTATGAAGAGTTCTGAACAGGAACAGAGGTTATACCCGTTTTATCTGCCCAGGTAGCTGTATGAAGGATAGCTGTAGGCCAATACTAACAAGAAAACAGCCAACAGAAACTCATCTTCTGTAAAGAACACCTTGGCAAATGAAAACAGGCTGTATTTCTACACTATTCCTATAGGCACACGCAAAAGGCATCCCTGATCAGGATGCCTTTTTGGTATTTCTAGTTTTCCATATTGCTGCACTTTTTCTACTCTTCGCAAGTAACTCCAATCCTTCAGCAAAAGCTGCCAGTAAAAGCATCTCACTACCCGAATATCTGCAAATGCTGTTCCAGCCAGTCTACGTAACTCTGCTCACGTACCAGCGCTTTGGTCAGTACCAGATAATGTCCCAGATGAGGATTGGCAAATGTCACCTCTCCACCTTCCGCTCCAAATGTCGGTTTTAGTCCTTCATATCGCTGCTGTAGATCCTGCAGCTTTTCGCGGCGCAGACGTAGCTGATCTGCAAACAGGGCGCGTGCTTCTTCCTTTGGCAGATTGCCGATAAAGTACATTTTCAGCATGAATGTATCTTTTTCCGTCTCTGGCAGGGGAGCCGAAACACTCACCCATTCCAGCAGTTCCCGCTGCCCCTCCGGGGTAATGGTATACATTTTTTTCTCTAATTTCTCTCCCTGAATCACGGTGCGGAACTGGACCAGTTCTTCATCGACCAGCTTTTTGAGTTCCGGGTAAATCTGGCTGTGCTTGGCGCTCCAGAACTGCCCGATCTCTTCCTTGAATTGACTTGTAATATCATAGCCGCTGCATTCATGGCGATTCAGCAGCCCGAGAATGGCATATTTTAATACTCGCATAAGGCAATAATCCCCCTTGAACAATTTGACGGTGTATAACGAATAATGTTAATATAAACATGTAAATAATTACACGTTTTGATTACATTCAATAAAGTTTTGGCATTTCAGAACCTGCATGTTCGCAGAAATGCCTGGAGCTGGACACATTATACTAACTTGAGGAAGGTGCTTTGAACATGGACAAATTTGTTGGTAGTCACATGATTTATACGTATGAGAACAGCTGGGAATACGAGATTTATATCAAGAATGACCACACGATCGATTACCGTATTCACTCCGGTATGGTCGCAGGACGCTGGGTACGCGATCAGGAAGTAGATCTGGTAAAACTGACCGAAGGCGTCTACAAAGTATCCTGGACCGAACCGACAGGCACAGATGTATCTCTTAATTTTATGCCAGATGAGAAAAGAATGCATGGTATTATTTTCTTCCCGAAATGGGTGCATGAACATCCGGAGATCACGGTCTGCTACCAGAACGACCATATCTCCCTGATGGAAGAATCCCGTCTGAAATATGAGACTTATCCGAAGTATGTCGTACCGGAATTTGCCGATATTACATTTATCGAGAATGCAGGTGTGGACAATGAAGAGCTGATCTCTATTGCTCCTTATCCTGGAATGACCGACGATATCCGCGCCGGCAATCCACTGCAATCCAAATAATCGCTTTATTTCATCTATCTGTACCTGTCCGCTAAGGGCTATATTTTATAAATGATCATCTCATCCAAAAGCAGCTCGTGCTTCCTTATTGATCTGGACACGGGCTGTTTTTTTGTATGGAAATTCCTCTTCATCTGACTGCCGGTGACCTGCAGGGTAGTTCGTCGCATGATATAGTGGTATTCATAATCAAAGGGAACCAACCGGAAATCAGGTGAAATGTAATGCAGTGGACAGCTATCGTTACCCGGCAGGGACAATTACATAGAGAGTGGACAACAAACATCGAAGTACTGTACACCGGACTGCACGGATTGTCTGTACAGCGATTTCAGTTAAAGGAAAACGGACAGAGCTATATTTACAAGCCATTCGTCACAGTAGCGGATGTGATACGTGAAGTCCGGGTGTATCAACAGGTGATGCCATGGCTGCCTGAGGTATATCCGCAGCTGATTGCATATTCGACAGGGGTCATTACAGAGACTATGGGAAATGAAGAAGCGCAGGCATTCGCTAATCAGCACGCTATAGATGTATCTGCATCCTCGGGTTGCTGGCTTATTCTGGAGGATATAGGCACGCTGAGTCATCACCATAACGAGCAGGTGCTGCTGGAAATGGTGAATCTGATGGCACAGTGGCATCGCATACCGATACGAAATATTCAGGAGCTGCCTGTTCAGGGACAAAAGCCGCCCCTGTCTGCTGTCAAAGACGAGGTGCTTCAGAATTGGGAGCAGGCAGTAGGGCTGCTGAACGGAATCTATGATGCACACGATGAACATGACGAACATGACGAACATGGGCAGGGTATGGAAGAACGCAGTGGAAGAGCTCAATATTGTATCCCGGATCCACAAAAGTGGGATAGTTTACGGGATGAACTGCGACAGTTTGCTCCAGAGGAATCGCCGGTACTATCCCATGGCGATCTGCATGCAGGCAATTACGGACTGAATCCAGAGGGACGTCTGATCGTGCTCGATTGGGAGCATGCCCATGCTGCCTTGCCTTACTGGGATCTGTATCATCTGCTCGACATGTCTCATCCTCTATTTCCTCGAAGAATGAACCCGACACTTCGGCAAAAGCTTCTTCAGCAGTATTGGCAGCAGACCCGGCAAACTATACAGTTTGGTGAACAGGATCATCGATTATCGCTGGATTGCAGAATTTTTTACCAGGATTATTACCGATTTGCGATACTGTATTCGCTGTGGATGCTGCTGCTGATCGAGCGGGATCTGCTGCAGCCTCAGGCGATCTGGCCGCATCCGCAGCTGCTGGCGCAGCGCCGGGAGACGATGGAGCATCTATGGCAGTGTATCGAGCATTGGCCGGAATTATAGGATGGACGTACAGGAGAGGAGGAGCCTGCATTGCGTATGGCAGAGAATTATATGCGTCTGCGTCAGGCATTTATCGGGCAGCAGGAACACCAGCTGCTCCGCGTCACTATGGAAGAACTGGCGGGAGCACTGTTCTGTACATCGCGTAATGCCCGGCTGATTCTGGCCCGGATGACAGAGACGGCGTGGATTACGTTTCAACCGGGACGAGGTAGAGGGAATCGATCGGCGCTGGTATTCCTTCGCTCCGCAGCCGAAGTACTGCTGGAGGAAGCCCAGGAACGCGTAATGGCAGGCGATGTGCAGTCTGCATTTGACTGGGTGCATGAATATGAAGATGTAGCGGCGGTGCGGGATGCTTTTTTGCCCTGGCTGACCGCGTATTTTGGCTATTCGGCAGCCCGCGATGAGACGGAACAGGTGATCGAGACACTGCGTCTACCCATTTACCGGCCGATCGTCTGTCTGGACCCGGCGAATGCGGTATTTGCTTTTGATACAGAGCTGGTGGATCAGCTGTATAGCAGGCTGACCCGATATGATGCACAATCAGCTTGTGTAACGGCCGGACTCGCTCATGCCTGGGAGTGTCAGGAAGAAGGCAGGATATGGACCTTTTACCTGCTCAAAAATATAAGCTTTCATAGTCGGCAGGAGCTGACTGCACACGATGCAGCTGCCAGTCTGGAGCGTCTGCGCAGCCTTGTTCATGCCCATAGCTGGCTGGTTGGACAAGTAGATACTGTACAGGTGCTTAACCGGTACACCCTACAGATTGTATTGCATCGTCCGAATATCTATCTGGATCTGTACATGAGCCACAGCGGGGCTTCGATTCTGCCGGCAGGTACATGGACAGAGGCAGAGCTGCCGATCGGATCAGGGGCTTACCGCATGATGAGTCTGCAGCGTGGTCAATGTGTACTGGAGCGGTTCCCCGGTTATTATGATCGGGGAGCTCTGATCGACCGGATCGAGATTATTATTGTACCGGAACAGGAAGCGGCCTATGCGGTTGGTCCGGCACCGGGTACACTGACTGTCGTGACGGGAGAAGCGGCTATCCATCCTCCTGCGAATCTGTTGCAACAGCATCATGTCACCGGTGTATCCTTGCTGTCGGTGAATACGCGTACAGCCGGACCGTTGCAGAATCGCTCGCTGCGGCAGGCACTTATGCATGGAATTGACCGCAACCGGATGATCTATGAACTGGGAGATACGCGGGTAGCTGCTGCCCATGGACTTCATGTTACAGAGGGACAGCATGATTTTCCAGCAAAGGCAGAAGAAAATGAACCCCGGGGAAATGAAGATGTGCTGTATCAGCCGGAGCAAGCACGCGAAGCGCTGCAGATCGCTGGCTATACGGGGCAGACACTGGCGTTGTATACATTTCCACGTCATGAACGAGATGCCTACTGGCTGCAGGCACAGTACAGAGAGCTGGGGATTGAGATCGCCGTACATATTGTTCCATGGGCCGAATTGAATCAGCCGATGATCCGGGAGAAGGCGGATCTGATATTATTCGAAGCAGTACTGAGCGGCGGAATGCTCCGGCAGCTGGAGTATCTGCAGTCCGGGCATAGCCTGATTCGCAGCCGGCTTCTGGAGAAAAGCATCCAACAAATCGACCGTCTTACCGACAAGATGCTTGGGGCCAACCATGCCGCTTCTGCCGATCAACATTCCCATGAGCAGAACCAGCAGAGGTCTGTATGGCAGCAGCACGTCGAAGCAGAGTTATTGGATTCCTGCAGTATTATCCCGCTGGTGGAGCGTTCTGCGATATTGCTGCATCATCCAAGTCTTCGCGGCGTACGGATCAATGAACGGGGATGGACCCGGTTTCAGGATCTGTGGTTTGGTGAGAGGATCTGAACGAAATAGGATCTTCCTTGTTCTCCCAAGGCTAAGCAAGCGCTAGAAGAGATGGAAAGGTAGAAAAGTGGAAACACTATGCGCTGGATTTACCCTTTTTTCGGTGATAGGCTGTCGGTATACTGTTCATAACCATATTACAGCTGCATAACAGGGGGAATCATAGTGTTGGATCAGGTAACCATAGAACGTCTGGATACGCTGGATAAAGAGATGGATCAATTCGTGGATATGCTGGTGGCTGTAGTGGACGATGGAGCATCTATCGGCTTCCTGCCACCGCTGGACAGGGAAGAAGCAAGAAGTTACTGGCAGAGCGTTATCGAGCCTAGTACCATTCTGCTGGCTGCGCGTTCCGGTGAACGGATAACCGGGACTGTACAAGTGCAGCTCTGCAGCAAGCCCAACGGTAATCATCGTGCCGAGATCGCCAAGCTGATGGTGCATCCGGATTACCGCCGTCATGGTATTGCCCGCCAGCTGATGATTGAAGCAGAGCAGGTAGCACGTCAGGCCGAGCGCTCCCTGCTGGTGCTGGATACCCGTGATGGCGATCCGTCGAATCGACTGTACCAATCGCTCGGCTTCCTGCTGGCAGGACAGATTCCGTATTTTGCCCGCTCGGAGAACGGTTCGCTGGATGCGACCAATCTGTATTACAAAGTATTGGAATAGTATATTCGTCCAGCCAGAAACAGATAATCCTCAATCCAATAAGATGTATCCCAAAAACCTGATGTGCCCACTGGCATCAGGTTTTTTGTTGTGCGAACCGTACTCATCCAAGCTATAGTCGCTGAATGGTTGACTATGAACCGCTAGTTATGAATGAAATGCACCTGTCTACAGTCAGGAGTGAAGCTGGCTGACAGGGCAGGACTATATTATGATAAGTCCATCACTTAATTGATCCAGTAATCCCGTATCCTATTCGATAAGCAAAGGAGAATACCCCTATGAATCAAGTACAGATTGTACATGCAGCAGCAGAACATGCCGACGAGCTGGCAGCGATGAATCTGGAGTTTAACGGTGTGATTATGGAGGAAGAACAGCTGCGTGAGTATCTGGCCAATCGCCGCGAAATTATTCTGATCGCGATGGATGGAGAGCAGGCGACAGGTTTTATTTGCGCGCAGGTATTTCATTCCTTTTGTTATGAACGTCCCAATGCCGAGATTACCGAGCTGTATGTACGAGAATCGGCCCGTGAGCAAGGAGTAGCAAGCCGCTTGGTTCGGCAGATGGAGCAGGAGCTGCGGACGAGCGGAGTCAAGACGGTGACCATTCTGACCAGCTCGTACAACGAACCCGCTTGGCGAACTTACGAATCTGCCGGCTACCGTACACAGGAAGAGACGGTCTTTCAGCATAAACTGATTCCAATGGAATGAAGCATCTATCGCCACATGATTTGCAATAAAGCTGACTCGATATTGTCGGTTCCTGTCAGGACAATTCGTACAAAAAAGACTACAATAGATACAGTTTGTTAATCTGCAGCAGGTAATCATTGGCTATACGTACATACAGTTGGAGTTGTTAGCGATCCCGACTGGTTTGGATAAGAAGAAGGAGCAATGGTAATGACCAAAATTGGACTGATTATGCGCAAAATTCAATTTACCGAGAACCAGGGACCGCGTGTATTTGCGGAACGGCTCAAGGCACTCAGTGCCGAGCTGGGGGTGGAGATTGTCTTTATTTCCCCCGAACGCCATGTGAGCGGCTATGACTGGCTGCCCGGTTATGAACATGAGAAAGGCGATCTGGTCAATTATGATATCGTTCTCGACCAGATTCATAGCCACAATATTGACCATGTGATCTATACGGTATCCGGATTTACTTTTCTCAAGATGTTCCTGCCCAATAGTGTGCTCTTCCCGCATAGCTTCCCTGATCCGGCACTGACAGGCTATGAGATGATGAAGCCGTTCTATACGATGGTGGACAAAGCTGTTGTACAGACGCCGTTTCTCAAAAGACAGATGGCGTCGCAGTTTGGTATTACCGATGTGGATGTGATCCCGATCGGGTTCAGCGAAGAGCTGGCGAAGAAGCATTTTAACCCGGACGAGGTCGTGGATAACCGGGTACTGTGGATTGGGAGGGATGAAGAGAATCGCCGCCCGGATCTGGTCGTTGAATATGCGCACCGTAACCCTGATAAGGAAGTATTCATGGTGTTCGGCGGCGAGCGCTACCGGGAGAGTATGAAGAAATACGATATTCCTGCCAATCTCAAGCTGCAGTTTGCCCTGTCCCAGGATGAGATATTCCAGCTGATGAACTCGTCCAAAGTCTACTGGAGCAGCTCACGCTTTGATACATTTGCGATGCCGCTGACCGAAGCGCTGGCGATGGGCAAGATTGTCGTGAAGCCGGAGCATCCATGTTATGACCATATTAGTTCGGCTCATTCCTTTGCGGGTAATGAGCGTAACTGGTTTGAGCTGGTCAATATGGCAGTATCGTCGCCGCGCCGCTTCTCCCAGCAGAATCGCGACTATGCCTTTGAGACGTTCTCGGCCAGCATTATGAAAGAAGGATACCGTCAATTCTATTCGGATTGGCTCAAATAATCCGGGATTTGTACGCGGTATCTGCCGTACAAGCACTGTAGAAATCCCTATTTCATATTCCAAATGTACAACGATAGGAGACTCTTTTATGACTACTTTACGCAAAGCAATTATTGATACCGATACTGCGGGCGATGATACAATCGCCATTTTGACAGCTCTGCATCATTTTGATGTACAGGGCATTATGATGACTGGCGGCAATGTGCAGTTTGACCAGCAGGTAGAGAATGCACTCTATACGATTCAGGTGGCCGGCAAAGGCGGAGCAGATGGTCGTATTCCGGTCTACAAAGGGTGCGAACGTCCGCTGATGACCACATGGAATGCAGAATCACACCGAACCGTCGAGGATGTGCATGGCAGTGACGGCATGGGCGGCGCCAATTTCCCGCTGGCTATCCAGCGTCCGGCAGACGGGCATGCCGTCGATTTTCTGATCGAGACGGTACATCGTTATCCGGGCGAGATTCATCTGTTGGCGATCGCACCGCTGACCAATATCGCGATGGCGATCCAGAAGGACCCGACTATTGTGCCGAAAATTCCGCATCTGTATGTAATGGGTGGTACAAATAATGCACTCGGCAATATTACGCCTGCTGCCGAATACAACTTTTACGTAGACCCGGAAGCAGCGCACATCGTACTGCGCTCAGGCATCCCGACGACGATGGTCGGCTGGGAGATGTGTACGCGCTATTCGCTGATGGACGATAACGATCATGCCGAGATTCAGGCGTTGGGAACTTCGGGAACGCAATTTTTCACCGATGTGAACAAAGTGGTTATGCAGTTTAACAAGCAGGTGCACCGGCTGAATGGAACGACCCATCCCGATACGCTGCTCATGGCTGTAGCTGCAAATGAAGCAGTCATGACAGAATCCCATGAGTACTTTGTCGATGTAGAGACCCGTGGAGAATGGACGCGCGGATACAGCGTAGTGGATATCAACGGTCGATTGGGACAGCAGCCTAACGTACGTGTTTGCGAAAAAATCGACCGTGACCTATTCAAACAAATGCTGCTCGACGTGCTGACAGCGATCGAATAGACGCCACCAGCTGAAACTATATAACAGAGAACCAGAGCCAGGTATATTCAGGGATAGAAAAGAAGCATTGGGAAGCGACGGTGAAAGTATCGCTTACTAATGCTCGATCGACCTGGATTTATTCAAATTTGAATGCAGAACAAACTCTGCATCGCGGTTAGAGCCTTTATATTCTGAAATGAGGTAAATGTTGTTAATTAATTCTAAAATGCAAAAGTATCTGGATGAACTAGAACAAGCAAATATAAAAGAAAGTCGTTATGATATTCATTTGAACAGTATCGACCCTTTTATTTTCCCGACTTTTATAGAGTGGGATGGCTGTATATTGTTAAAACAAAAAAATGGACCTGATTTACCATCTCATTTTATACCTAGTGAATTTACTATAGATCGAACAGCATTCGAAGCATTGCATAACCATATTCATCTTGATGATATATTTGAAAACATGATCGAGCCGATCCAATTATTTGGAATTGGTGTGAAAATGATTGAGATATGGGCGGCTGTACTTTATAGACAATTTAATGGGAAAAGAAATTTTTACGTTATTCTATCTTACGATGGTGAATATAGTGTTTTACGTTTCTATTCAGTCAGACAGGACGAACCACCATGGATTATTGTGGATTTATTAGATTCTTATTTAGATGCAGTAATGGTAATTGAAGTCTAAATGGCAAGACCTTGAAGAAATAATCTTCAAGGTCTTTTTTAGTTTTTTGTCTGTAGGACGAATAAGTGAATTCACGCAAAGAAAAGAATTATCGCAATGCAACTACCTTCGATGACTCTAACGATCTATGAAAATCTATAAATCAAAAAAACAATTTTAAAATAGTGATCCGTGAGTAATGAAGCAGCGTATTATTAATTAACTAATACATGAAAATATCCTAAAATTCGACAAATTAATTTATAATTCGATAAAATAGGACTTTAGATATGTGTAGCGAAGGTGTTGGATAGCCGATAACTTAATCATCAAGTCGAATCATTTGGGGGAACAGTCGATGAGTTATAAACTGAGGACCGTACTGGTCATTGTATTTATTGTATTATCGCTAGTGCTGTCGGGTACTCTCGGCTGGGTAATGAATCGCTATGCCGTAAACAATATGAAAGCAGAAATAGGAGATTCCTTATTCAGTACTGCGCATAATACAGCAGACAAGCTGGATAACTTCATGTGGTCCCGTTCAGGGGAAATGGATCTGTTGGCTCAACTGCCGGTACTCCGTAATTCGAACAATATGCATGAAGTACACGATATGCTGGATCAGCTGCAATCGAGCTTTCCGTCCTTTTCCTGGATCGGGTATACCGATATTCATGGCAAAGTGCTGGCTTCGACAGACAATATTCTGCTGGGTAAGGATCTGTCCGAGCGTCCTGTCTATCAGGAAGGAATCAAGAAAAAATTCATCGGCGACGTACATGATGCCGTACTGCTGGCCAAGCTGCTGCCTAATCCGAGCGGCGAACCATTGCAGTTCGTAGATATCAGTCTGCCGGTTATCAATAATAAAGGTCAAAAAGTAGGCGTGCTCGCTGCTCACATGAGCTGGGACTGGGCACGTGAAGTAAAGCAGTCGGTCATGGAATCATTCCGCCAGAACGACAAGGATATCGAAGTGATGATTGTCAGCCAAAAGGATCAGGTAGTTCTGCTGGGACCGGATGGCATGGTCGGACAGAAGCTGCCGCTGAG
This sequence comes from Paenibacillus dauci, assembly GCF_000971985.1. GTDB lineage: Bacteria > Bacillota > Bacilli > Paenibacillales > Paenibacillaceae > Saccharibacillus > Saccharibacillus dauci. Next base: position 461,496 of record NZ_LAQQ01000002.1, read on the forward strand.
TAGTGTAAAGAAGGCACAGTCTGGACAATCCGGTTGGGAACTGGAGCAGTGGCCGGATGGACATACCTATCTGACCGGTTATGCTTATGGTGATGGATATATGGATTATCCGGGGCTTGGTTGGACCGTGCTTGTACGCCAGCCGGAATCCACGGCCCTGACATCGATCGCGGATATGAATACCTTTACGATTATTGCAGGGGTAATCGCGACTATTGTGTTTGCATTGATTGGCTGGTTCCTGGCGAACAAGATTTCACTGCCGATTCGTGCACTGACGCATCGTGCCGACCGCCTGAGTGAAAAGGAAATCGTCGATATTCCGGTGCAACGTGGCTTCTATGAGATCGAGATTCTGTCCCGCTCGCTACGGACGATGGTGACCTCGCTTATGCAAAAGGATGTCGAGCTGGATCAGATGCAGACGATTGCTCTCTACGATCATCTGACCGGACTGCCGAACCGTAATGCATTGGAAGCATACCTGGAGAGTACGCTGGCTGTTCATGAAGATAATCTGTCGCAGCAGCTCAGCTTTCTCTATATCGATCTGGATGGCTTCAAAAAAGTAAATGACACTCTGGGACATCAGTCCGGTGATATTCTGCTGCAAAAGGTCGCTCAGCGTCTGAGCAGTCTGTCGCGGAACAAAGATATTACCGTTCGCCTGGGTGGCGACGAATTCCTCGTGGTGCTGCATACTTCCAAGGATCATTCGTACGATGAAGCACAAGCATATGGTGAACAGATTATTAGCTTGCTGAACAAACCATTTGTATTGGAATACCAGAAGGTCAATATCGGCTGCAGTATTGGTGGGGCGGTCTATATGGTTGACAGTGACAATCCGATCGAGATTGTACGCATGGCCGATCAGGCACTCTACCAATCCAAGCGTGCTGGCAAAAACCGGATGACTTTCTACAATGCCGATCCGCTGCCGCAGTCTGCGATGTAACATTTATTTGGAAGTATGCGGATGCCTGTGCACAGCAAAATTGAATGAAAAAAGAGCCTTTTACAAGGCTCTTTTTTGTTTGTCTTTATGTGTATTCGACCTATTTCATCCGATAAAGGATTTGGTGGATGATATAATAATACGGCAAATTCTTACCAAAAAGGGTGGAATAATGAGCCATCACCCGATTATCGTCTGCCTTCGATTTGGATCTTGATAAAAGCTAATGACGGCGTTGTCCGGCAATTCGTTTACCGATGACCAGTATGATGAACAATACAATCAGTGACGACATGATAATAATCAGTGATAGAACCAGATATCCGATAGCATCCCAGCCGGATTGGAAAAGACTGAACAGCATCAGCAGAGCACCGATCAATACGCCAATCAGGCCAGGAATATAACGTCTGGTCGTTGACGAGGGTCTGAAGCGAATCAGAATAATGCTAATAATCAGCAGAATCAATGCCAGACCTGCTCCCATATATATAAACTGTATCAATAAAGACACCTCCCCTTTCTTCCATCATATCAATCTTCTTGATTGAGCTACTGACCTATCATACCTATTATCCATGCCGCCGCTTACGGACGTGCATAACCTTTGCCCAGACGATAAAACAGCTGGAACAATAGCAGCACAAGTCCGATCAGTGAAGTACTGATCAGTGCAAGGCAAAAGGCCAGAATTCCTGTCCAGCTCTCATCATTGCCCGCGGGTACAATCAGCCATAACAGAATCATACTGGCAACCAAGGCGAGTAGTCCGGGGCAAAACCGGAAAAAGCGCGGCTGTGGAGTGACTTTGACGAGCAGCAGTCCGATCAGATAGATCAGTACACCTGCTCCAATACCTGCATAGACCAGTTGATGAATCGGTTGCATAATCATTCTCCTTTCCTGATATAGTGAGAAATTGTTAATATATTAGCCTGATCCGGTAGTTCCTCTGGATATCCTATAAGAAATAATGTGAATTGGAAAGGATAAATAAGGTAGCCGCCGGAAAGGGGAATAAAAGTGTGAGATGGTTAATGAATATATAAATAGCATAACAGCTTTATATCCATATAATTGCGATTGATAATAAATAATTCCATAAAATGGCTTTTCGTAAAGGGTTGTCAAAAATCTTAATTTAGTTATCTACTTCCTTATTATTATGTAAATTCAAAAGTTACTCAAAGAAAACGTTTACTTTTCGAGCGAAAAGGGTATTCTTAATTATGATAAATAGTGTTGCTTGAAATATGCAAAACTGTCAGACCCTTCAATATGAGCTTACAATAACCGGATGAGGTTTTCCAACTTTTAGCATATTGTAAGCGCTTAACGATAGGGATATTCTATTATCCGACAGAACTGTATATTATGCAAAATGCTGATCGGCCTCTTGTTTTGCTTCGGCAGAGGGTGCTTGTCAGACAGTAGGTATCTATTTTGAAGGGGATGTTAGCATGAGAAAATGGGGAAGTGCATGTCTTGCAGGCTTATTGATCATTCTGACCCTTGCAGCCTGCAGCGGTGGCGGCAATAATGCCAGCGGTGTGGTGGAGCTGGAGTTTTTCCAGAACAAACCCGAAGCCAAGGGCAGCTTTGACAAACTGGTAGCCAAGTTTAATGAACAGCATCCGAATATTCATGTCTCCCAGGTGAATCCACCGGATGCCGAGACCGTGCTCAAGACACGTGTCGTCAAGGATGATATTCCCGATATTATCGGACTGGGTGCAACCGATACATACTCTCTTCTGGCCCAAAGCGAAATTTTTCTTAACCTCACCAATGACCCTCTACTTCAGAACATCGATCCCAAATATGTACAGATGCTGACCGATGTCACCGGGATGCAGGAAGTTACCGGTGTTCCGTTTGCCCTGAATGCCAGCGGCGTCATCTACAACAAGGATATTTTCCAAAAGCTCGGTCTGTCTGTACCCAAAACTTGGGATGAGCTGATCGCAACAGCCAAAAAAGCAAAAGAAGCCGATGTGATTCCATTCTACTTTACGTACAAGGATGACTGGCAGACCAACTTGCCGTTCAACGATATGGGCGGAACCCTGGTCGGGATTGATTTTTACAAAGAACGTCGTGAGAACAAGACCACTTTCCAGTCGGCTTATCAGGAAGTAGCCAAAAAGCAGCTGGAGCTGCTGAATTATGGACACAGCGATAACTTTGGTAAAAACTATGCCGACGGTAACCGTGCGTTCGGTAATGGAGAATCAGCGATGTATATCCAGGGTAGCTGGGCAATCTCCGAGATTCGCAAAGTCAATCCAGATATCAACCTGGGCTTCTTCCCGCTGCCGGGCAGCAATGATGAAGCGCAGAACAAACTGACTGCCGGCGTGGATACTCTGCTCGCCATCTCCAATCAGACCGAGCATCCGGAGGAAGCCAAGCAGTTTATCTCCTTCCTGCTGCAGCCGGAAAACAGCCAGCAGTATATTGATGAACAGAATCTGTTCTCTTCGGTAGACGGTGTACAGCAAAAGGATGAGAGTGTATCCGGTTTGCTGCCGTATTTTGAACAGGGTAAAATTGTCGACTTTGTCGATCACTATATTCCAAGTGCGGTACAGCTGAATCCGACAGTGCAGGCGTTCCTGCAGAACAAGGATATCAATGCATTCCTGGGTACGCTGGACAAGGAGTGGGACAAGGTGGCTGCTCGCAGGGCAAGCTGAGCGGCCTGATCGATAGATGTAACGTAACAGAGGAAAGCCAAGAAGGGGAGGAAGACACATGTCCAAACGGATGTCCACCTATTACTGGATGACCATTCCGGCCGTATTGCTATTCTTTCTATTCCTGACGCTGCCGGCGATTCAGGGGGTCTATTATTCATTTACCAACTACAATGGATTTGGTAAAACGTACGATTTTATCTGGTTCCGTAACTATATTAATCTGTTCACCGATAATGTGGTGGGCGATGCGTACTGGTTTACGATCAAGTTCGCAGTAGTCGTTACCATCTTCGTTAACGTATTCAGTCTGCTGATCGCCCTCGGACTGAATGCGAGTATCAAGTTCCGGAACTTCTTCCGCGGGATCTATTTCCTGCCGAATATTCTGAGCGTACTGATCGTGGGTTACATATTCAACTATCTGTTCTCCAATGTATTCACTGTATGGGGACAGTCTCTGGGCATCAACGCATTGTCCACGAACATACTCGGTAATGAGAATCTGGCCTGGATCGGCGTAGTAATCGTAGCCGTGTGGCAAAGTATTGCCCTGAATACGATTCTGTATCTGGCCGGTCTGCAGACCATCTCCAAAGATATGTATGAAGCGTCCAGCCTCGATGGAGCAGGCAAATGGCGTGAGTTCTGGAGCATCACCTTCCCACTGATCGCTCCGTTCTTCACCATTAATATGGTACTGGCAATGAAAAATGCGCTGATGGTATTCGACCAGATCGTCGCTTTGACCAATGGTGGACCTGGACGGGCAACCCAGTCGATCTCCTTCCTGATCTATACGGGCGGATTTGAAGGTGGCGAATTCGCTTATCAATCGGCGAACTCGGTGATCTACTTTATCGTTATTGCTGTAATCTCGATTCTGCAGATTCGCTTCCTGCAAAGAAGGGAGATGGACATGTAATGAAAGAGAATACCAAAATCAACTGGCCGATCAATATACTGGTAGCTATCGGAACACTGATCATTTTGTTCCCGCTGTATATGGCCCTGACTATTGCACTCAAAGATCCGCAGCAGATGTCCCAGTCGCTGTTCGGTCTGCCTACCAAGTGGCGTTTTGACAACTTTGCCAATGCGATCGAAGTGACGAACTTCTTCCAGGCATTCCGCAACAGTGCGCTGGTGACTACAGCGACCGTGGTACTGACCCTGCTCACCAACTCGATGGTCGCTTATGCGATTGGACGGAATATGGAGCGCAGCAAGTTTTTCAAAGGCCTGTATTTTTACTTTGTCAGCGCGATGTTTATTCCGTTCCCGATCATCATGCTGCCAATCGTCAAGCTGACTGCATCGCTGCATATGACCAACCTGGTCGGTCTGACAATTCTGCATACGGTATACGCACTGGCATTTAACGTATTTGTCTATGTCGGCTATATCCGCTCGATTCCGGTTGCACTGGAAGAAGCGGCGACCGTGGATGGTGCTTCGACATGGGGCACTTTCTGGCGGATCATTTTCCCACTGATGGCACCGATCAATGCAACGGTAGGTATTCTCGTTTGTCTGTCCACGTACAACGACTTCCTGCTGCCGCTGATTATTGTCAGTGACCAGGATATGTACACACTGCCGCTAGTGCAGTATATTTTCCAGGGACAGTTCAATACAGACTATAATCTGGCATTCGCCTCGTATCTGCTGGCGATGCTGCCGATGATCGTTATTTATCTGTTTGCACAGAAATGGATCATTAGCGGGGTTACCCGTGGTTCGGTGAAATAAGCGAACGACTGCAATATATATAAAAAGACCGTATCTCTAACAGGGAGTACGGTCTTTTTGTTATTTCTGCATATATTTTTTCTTTCTGCGTATGATGGTAAAAAAGAGTTACTGCACAGCAGCCTAAAGATTAAGCATACGAATTAAGTTTGTTCCATCGATAGAGCAGATATTTGTTGCTATTGGGTTCGGTTCAGCTGTCTGCTTCGACTTCGTGTGCAGCAGAATCCGCTGCCGTCTGAAAAGAAGCCGCCCACTCGCAGAACAGCTGATAATCCCGTTCCACCTGATCGGTATACGCATGCGCCCATCGGGAAATATGCTGGACAAAAGCATCCGGCTTGCTGCCCATGGCTTTGTAAATCTCGCGTTCACTATGATAAGGCAGGATGCCTTCGCTGACATCGCGATCAGCACGGGAGTGCATTTTGGCAGTTAATTGAGCCATGGTGGACAGGATCTTTTGCATATCGTCGGTGCTCTGGATATTCTCCAGCTTCAGCCGTTTCTTGTAAGGCGAACGTTCACGTACATAGAAATCGCGACCCTCCAGCGTCAGATAGCCCAGATACGGATCCGCCTTGTGATGCATTGCCTGCTGTGTGGTCGTCACGCGTTTGCCCTGATGGCCAAATTTTTGCCAGAACGATTCGGTATACGGGAGGAAATAGGCAGGTACCGGTGCGCGTACTTCTTTGACTTCCAGGATCAGGTCATCTTCGCCGGTTGCTCCGCCTTCGATCAGCACATAATAGCGATCGAGGCCGATTGAGGCCGTACCTGATCCGTGCTTGATCGCGATATCCTTGATCTTGTAGTGATCCACATCGTCTTCACAGCATAGCAGGGTATCTTGATACGATGCCCATGCCTGTTCGAGCAGCTCCTGTTCCCGGGCAGACGGGATCGCCAGCTCGCTGTTCTCTAGGAATACACGATCGCTCTGCATCACAGCAGTTACCTTTTCGAGGAAATGTCCCTGACGGCGCTTTTCCAGCTTGCGCAGCAGTTTGCGGACAGGTCCCTTGGCATTGGATTCATCCATGATGAATTTGGCAGGATTCTCTTTGCCTTCGGCGTAGCAACGAATCTGCTTGTAGTAGGAGAGGATGTAGTGCTCCAGCATGGATAGCTGCTGCTCCCGATCATAGCCCAGCTGGCGGCAGACGAGCGCGATACTAACGGACATGCGCAGTACATCATAGACATACGAGCCGACATATCCTTCATCAAAGTCATTCACATCGTAGACGATATCGCCCGATTCATTGCGGAAAGCTCCAAAGTTCTCAAAATGCAGATCGCCCTGAATCCATGTCGGACGATCTGCCGGTGTATGATACGGGAAATAATGCCGGGTTGCATCATAATAGAACAGATACGCACTTCCCCGGAAAAAAGAAAATGCCGTCTGGCTCATCTTGCTGTATTTCTCGGCCCGCTTCTGCGGATTCAGATTCATGATATTGGCATCAAATTCATCCAGCACCGAGACGAGTGTATCCCGGCGAAGCTTGGTGCGCGTGCGAATGACATTTTCGGTAATCGCTTGATCTACCATATTGTATTCCCCCTTATGTATGGCTTTTTAGCCATTATCATATCGCAAATCAACATCCCGTAAAAGTAAATTTTTCCATAGGGAGGAAGAGCGGCAGGAGAGTATAAAAAAGGTCGGTTACCCAGCATATGCAGGGTGGATCATTACTACCTGGAGCGTGCCCAATGTTTCACAAGTAGCCATTATGGGAAATGAAGGAAGAGTGTTTGGTATCAATACCGTTTGGGAAAAGAGGGATAACTATGCATATTGTTTGGTCTTCACTGATTATTACCGGTTCCATTATACTGGTGGCAGTCGTCTTTCTCGTGCTGCTGATTGTGCTGATGGTTCGCATGATGCGTAATCGCAATAGTGGTAGATAATTTACTGTATGTACATAAGCCTGATGGGTCTGCCGGAGAAAAGGTAGACTCATCAGGCTTTTTAGCTAGACTCAGGATGCTTGGGGTTTATATATTATCCATCAGTATCTTTTGGAAAGACAGAGAAATGATCTGCTTTTCTCCAAAGACTGGCGCTCCAAGATAGCGCTGGATCGATTCGCGGGAATCCGCTGCACTCAGCTTCATTCCCGCGGTATGTTGCCAGAGTGCGATCATGCCATCATAGTCTTCTATTTTCATTTCGCGGATGTTAATCCTGTTTATGCGTCTTCCTGTGAAGGTAATATTTATATACTGCTTCTTGCTATTTCCATCTATTTGAGTGGTTGTTCGGAATTTTTCAATTTTTTCTGGTAATTCTTTGTTTCAACGCGTAGCATAAGGAGAGAACACGAATGATTATGTCAGACACCCCGCTCCGCTGTGTCTGATTTTCCGAAGCGGAGCCATTGACAACGATTGAACCATTGGATGTACAGATTGATGTATATCCCAAAAGCATATCATATCAGGAGGCACTCCTTTGAATATAAAAAAGAATATTAAAAAATGGGTATTTCTCACTGTCATTTTGAGCGCAATCTGTATTGAGACAGTATCGGCAGCCCGTCTGCATTCCTGTCAAACGGCGACAACCAGTTCACCTGTTCTGGTCAGTACAATTCATGCGGAGGGACAGGAAGTGGCACCTGTCGATCCCGGCGAACCGGAGGGACTGCTGGAGACAATCATGACCGATGAAGAGCGCGGGATTACCATAGAAGGTGCTCTTGGCAAAGACGGTAACTACCACAATCTGTCCTTGCATACACCGATGTTCCAGTGTACCCTGCTGGGAACGCAGGTGAGTAACACTTCCTACGCGCCGCTGATCAGTGAAGCGGATCTGGATGGAGATGGACAGCAGGAGATAATCGTGAACCTCACGTATGGATATGGTACCGGGGCATATCTGAACACGATTCAGGTATTCCGCTCGAATGGAGATTCGGTGCCGGTTGAACCACTCAGCAATTCAGTCCAGCGCCAGTTTACTACCGAGCTGGACAAAGAAAATATTCAGCTCCATGTGAATGACCAGACAACGACGATTCCTGTAAATACATTCGCACAGCCACCAGCAGCAAATGAGCCAAACTATATTCACGGCGGAGATGTGCAGCAGTATACAGTAGAGGATAATCAGATCCATGCCATCTATTCCCTGCAAGCTGGTACATCGGAGTTCATTGGAGAACTGGATGCTGTCTATCGGTATGATAAAGGAATGCTGCGACTGCAGCCATTAACGCTGCAGCTGGATGCGCCTTATCGGGAATCGGGCAAATAATACTCGGACACTTGGACTTTTGTGACAATTATTAAACCTGTACGAATAATGAACCACATAGCAAAAGGCGGCCTACGGAAGACCGCCTATCGGACAATGTGAAGCCTGATTTTGCAAAAAAACAGAGGATATCAGGCTTTTTTGTGCTGTCTGCGTATAGATCCTAATCGATAATCAGCATTATATCTTACCTGATATATGGATAATAACAGCAAGTAACTAAAAAAACTCTGGAGAATAAGCCGGTATGCTCTCGGGAATCTATGATTTTCTACCCTTTACTGCCTAATTATGTCCCGGGAAATATTTATCAATTCGCGCATCCCTGTTCGAATCTGTGTCTCGCTCGCAAAAGAAAAACTAAGACGGATATACTGTCCACATTGCTCACGGACGTCAAATAGTGAACCAGGTACCAGACTGATCTGCCGAGCCAGACATGCACGAAGCAGCAGAGGAACCGAGAGATGATCAGGCACTCTTACCCACAGACTGAGCCCACCCTGCGGTTGCTTATAATACCAGCCCGCCTGATCGAGTTCCTGCTGCATAATCTCCATGCGAATGCGCAGAGCGATCCGCAGTTTGTCCAGATGGCGATGCAGACGATCCGACATAAAATAATGCAGGAACAGCTTCTGATTGAGCAGCGGTGTACCGCCATCTGAGAGGGACTTGGCAGCGAGCAGCTGGGACATCCAGGGCTGCCGGGCAGCGATACAGGCGATTCGCAGACCAGGAGAGATATATTTGCTGAAGCTGCGGATATGAATCGTATAGCCTTCTGTATCATAGGCGAATACAGGAGCAGGAGGCTTGCGGTCAAAGTAGATATCGCTGCAGGTATCATCTTCGATCAACAGACATTTATACTGTGCCGCCAGATCAACCAGCTGCTTGCGCTGTTCGACCGGAATACAGATACCGGTCGGATTATGAAAAGTAGGATTCAGATAAAACAACCGTGGACGATAGCACTTCATAATCTGTTCAATCTCCTGCAGATCGTAGCTGCCATCCTGAATACCGATCGATAGCAGGCGTGCTCCTTTTTGCCGGAATACATCTATTGCATTGGCATACGTAGGCGATTCGACCAACACCGGATCGCCGGGTCGAATCCAGATATCGGCGATCAGATGAATCGCCTGCTGGGCTCCACTGGTAATCAGTAGCTCCTCTGCATCCAGATGCAATTGAGCAGATCGTCTAAAGTAGTCGGCCAGCATTTCGCGGAGTTCCAGATCTCCCTGTACCTGGGCATACGTACCAAGCAGCTTGGGATACAGATCGAATACTTCTTTCATATACTCGGCAAAGTAATGATTGGGCAGCAGGTTCGGATCAATCAGCGCCTGCGAGAACTGGTACCGCGCGGGCAACTGATGTAGTGCAGCCATATTGCCATCAAACAGGACAGGTTCAGGGGCATGATCAAGGCTTGCACTGATTGCTGGCGGAGCTGCATAATAACCCGATTTGTGCCGTACGTACACAAGTCCGGAATCTTTGAGCTGCTGATAAGCTTTGAGAATAGTCAACCGATGCAGTCCGCTTTCTTCTGCCAACTGGCGTATCGAAGGCAGTTTCTCATGAGCCTGCCAGTCCCCACGACGAATACGTGCTTCCAGATACGCACTGATCTGGCGAAAAGATTTAGAAGCGTTATGGGAATTAATGGTATTTTTGTGGAGCGAACCAGACTGCTGGGAAGTCGTCTCTGTATACGGATCAATGGGGAATGAAGTCATAATTGGCAAAGCTCCTTTCAACAAATGTCGTTCCTATGTAGTTCGGTTCAGGTGTTTATCATACTCTACCGCAGTGGGTTGTTAAAGTCATCTGTTCTGTATATCCTCATCTGGTCTGTGTTGTTTCCTTTACAATAGCAGAACGAAGAGGGGGAACAACCGATGATTATGATAGGCTACATAATAATGTGCATTATTTTTGGAACGACTTTCCTGGCGATCAAGGTGGGTGTGGATGCCGGACTGCCACCATTTGGGAGTGCAGGCATACGGTTTGCCCTGGCAGGTCTGATATTGATGTGCATCATGTATATGCGCGGCAAAGCCAGCTTCTCGGTCTTGTGGCGGCGGGAGACACTGCTGATCGGTGCCAGTATGACCTTTATGACCTTTGCGAGTCTGTATTGGGCAGAGCAGTATGTTACCTCCGGTGTAGGCGCGCTGCTGTCGGCAACCGGCCCGGCGATGATTCTGCTCATTCGGGCACTGATACTGAAAGTACGTGTTCCTGCGCTGGCATTTGTAGGTGCAGTAATCGGACTAGCGGGTGTGGGGCTGCTGATGCTGCCGGGCCTGGCAGGCGACGGAGATTACCATCCATTGTGGATGATCGCCTGTGTAGTCGTGGTTGTGGGTGAGATTGGCTATGCCAGCGGAGCAGTCTATTCCAAGCAGGTATCATCGGCTCTCAAGGAAACTTCGCCGGTATCCCAGAATGCTGCCCAGCTACTGCATGGCGGCTGGATGCTGCTCGTCTTGTCTCTGATTACCGAGCATAACCAGATGCATATCGAGGCGTTCGGATCAGCGGCAGCTATTGGCTCTCTGATATATCTGATCGTGGTCGGTTCGATGGGAGGGCATACGCTGTTCTATTGGTTAATATCCCGGACGAATCCGGTATTTCCTTCGACCTGGCTGTATATCTCACCGATCCTTGCTCTGCTGCTGGGATGGCTGGTATATGGAGAACCGCTGAGCTGGATAATGGCAGCTGGTGCAGCAGTGGTACTGATCGGAGTACTCCTGACCAATCTGGATTCCTTGCTGGGGTTATGGGATATCCGTCGCAGACAGTCCCGAAGAGAAAACAAGCTGGAGCCGATAGGACAGAAATAGATGACAATCATAAGGTTAATATCGCTTATGGGTATGGATGCAGTATGGCTATAGGCCGAGTAAATGTGGTTGTCCTAAAAAAGACGAGGTGCATCTCCTGGAGATACGCCTCGTCTTCATTTTGTTATACCGTTCATTTCTGTGCCTGCACGTTAAGGTGCGCATAGCGTAGTTCTCCAAACAACTACGCTTTTTGTGCAGCAGTGGCAAGACTGATTTTATAGATTAATCGCATAAATACCCGGCTTGTTGTCAATCGCGCCGATCCAGATCTGACCATTGCCAATCATAACGCCGCGGGAGCTGACCATCACCTGATTCACATTCTGTGTGGACAATGCCCGGCGGACATTGGATGTCATAATGGACGTATATTCATTCAAAAACTGCTTCTGGTTCAGGATGGAACGTTTGGTACCGTTGGCGGCATTCACTACCAGCGGATAAGAGACACGTTTGGCGACAGCATCACGGTTGCCATTTGCAACTGCGCGCTTCAGATTGGCAAAGTAGCCAGTGAACTGTTTGGCTGAGCTAAAGCCTGCCGTGTTTACCAGTGAAGTAGCCAGATTAGTGGAACTGCTAGTATTGCCCGAACTGGTATTGCCGGACGAACTGCTCTGCGGTGTCGACGGAGTTTTGGGTACAGATGGTACTACCGGTACAGAAGGAGACGCTACACTTGAAGGCTCGGCTGCCGGTACCGTCAGATCAGATGCGGCATAAGCGGACGAAGCCAGCGTAGAAGCCAGCATGACCGCAGCAAAGGTTGCTGCGCTCTTTTTTATATTCATTAATATCCCTCCAGACGATAGGTTCATGATTATGGATATTATACCCAGTACACTTGCATTATCCAACAAAATAACGAAAATGTAAAACATGAATTCAAGCATTATCATGGACAATTCTAGGCAGCAAAAAGCCCCTCTGTGCAAGAGGGGCTTTGCGTTGTCATGTATAGCTATCGATTAGCAGTTAGCTTTTGAGATGATAAGGCACAGTCGCTACGACAACATCTTTATAGTTAATCAGATAAGCACGCATTAGCAGACTCGTCTGATTATGCAGGATACTTTCCCACCAGTGCTTGGTGACAAACTGTGGAATCAGAATGGTAATATGATCGGTTGCTGATGTTTTCCATTCCACTGTATCAATAAACCGGCGCAGCGGCCCCAGAATACTGCGGTAACGGGACTTGAGTACAATCAGGCGTACACCCGGGTCCCATTGTTCCCATTTGTCTTCCATTTTGCGGATAGCTTCATCATCGAAGCCGACATAGACGGCAACCACATTGGGCGACAGTGTCTTGGCATAACTGATCGTATTCATTACGACACGGGTAATACCTGCCACCGGAATGATGATCGTATTGCCTTTGATCTGGGGTTTATCTGTCGTGATATCAATCCGCAGCTGCTCGGCTGTATTCTGATAGTGAATATAGATCTTGTAGAAAATATAGACGACGATCGGCAGGAAAATAAAGATAATCCATACCTGGGCAAACTTGGTGAAGATAAAGATCAGCGTGATGGACAATGTTGTCAGCATACCGATCGTATTAATCGCCAACTTGAGTATCCAGTTAGCAGGTTTGAGCTTGATCCAGCGAATCATCATGCCCAGCTGTGACAACGTGAACGGAATAAATACACCCACGGCATAGAGCGGAATCAGACTGTCTGTCTCTCCATGGAACACGATAACGAGCAGAGCCGAAGCCAGACTGAGGAAAATGATACCGTTGGAAAAGCCGAGACGGTCACCGCGTACCATGAACATATGCGGCATGTATTTATCCTTGGCAAGCATAAAAGCGAGCAGCGGAAATGCCGAGTAGGCTGTATTGGCTGCCAGGAACAGGATCAGTGCGGTTACACCCTGTATAATATAATAGATAATTCCGTTGCCAAAGGTCATCCGGGCAATCTGCGAGATAACGGTCTCCTTGCCTGATGGAGTGACGCCATACCAGTAGGCGAGCAGTGTAATCCCGATAAACATACCACCCAGGATCAGACCCATCATGAGCAGGGTAGCTGCTGCATTGCGCTCGGCAGGCTGGCGGAAGTTCGGAATGGCGTTGGATACAGCCTCAACCCCTGTCAGTGCCGAACACCCGGAGCTGAATGCCTTGAGCAGCAGGAACAGACTGACATTGGATACCGTCGTACCAAATTCCGGAGCGGCTGCTTCGATACCACCGGTCATGTATTTGATCATTCCACTGATAATCAGGAAGAAAATCGAAATAACGAACAGATAGATCGGAATCGCCAGTACTGAAGCTGATTCGGTAACCCCGCGCAGATTCATCAGCGTCAGGAATACAATCATCACCAGTGCAATCAATACCCGGTGATCATGCAATATCGGAAATGCGGAAGTAATCGCATCTGTACCTGCCGAGGAACTTACCGCTACCGTCAGCACATAATCGACCAGTAGCGATCCACCAGCGATCAAACTGGAGGCCTGCCCCAGATTATCCTTGGCGACAATATACGCCCCACCGCCTGTTGGATAAGCAAAAATTGTTTGACGATACGAAATCACCAGAATAACCAGCAGTCCCAATACAGCTATGGAGATTGGAACGGAATACCATAATGCTGCAAAACCAGCAACCATCAGAACCAGCAAAATCTGCTCGGTTCCGTATGCCACCGATGATAGCGCATCGGAAGACAGTATGGCGAGTGCTTTAAGCTTACCCAGCTTTTCAGCTTCCAATTCTGCTGACTTCATTGGTCTTCCGATTAATACACGCTTTACCTTGCCAAACATCGTACACCCTCGTTTCATTAATTAAATGTTTTTTTTGGTTGGTTACCACAAAGGATCGCCTGCTGAACAGATAGCCAAAAGGCACAGTAATCGATACACAAAAATAGGAATAAGCAAAATGTTAAATTTTATATACACCTATTCAGCATCTCTCAAGCAGAACGCTATTGGGGCTATGCCCGAAGCGATATCGGACAAGCGTATTTCATTATACTCCTGCTTTGCAAAAAGTCATGCTATATTTTGCGAAAATTTGTTAAAATTAAGTCATAAGTAAGTCAACTGATGTTAGATTGTGAAATCCACTATCGAATCATAGTCAAACCTGAAGGAGAAACCTATGAAAAAAGTCATGATCCGTTTGCTGATCATTCTATCTTTAGCCCTGCTGGTGGGCATTATAGCCTGTTTTTATCTTGGTTATTTCATGTACGCCTACGGGATGATTTTCCTGATTATAGCTGTATTATTTGGGCTGGGGCAGGCAGCCAGCGTCAACAATAGTGTCTGGTTGCACCAGAATAGCTATGATCGTCATATCCGTGAACAGACAGAGCTTTATCGTGCAGATAGAGAGAATGAGTGAATCCGGCTGCCGCAAGACGGATTCGGATCGCAACTGATCAGAAAATGCGGACGGATCACAGATGATACAGACGAGAATCCATAGATATACTTTTATATAGAAGAAAGTAGCTCATTCGTATAGGCGAAAGGGCTGCTTTTTTTGCTTTGTCTAACCAGAAAAAGAAGATCGATACATGCCTTATAGAATGGGAGGTGTAAAGTAAACTTGACATCGGGAGCGTTTTCCATAAAAATGGAAGTATGGAGGGGTGAGCATGAGAAGTGAGCATCATCTGAGAAATGAAGTCAAACTGCTGCGTGAACTGAATGGTTATTCGCAGGAACAGCTGGGGACCCTGCTGGGCGTATCCCGGCAGACGATCAATGCAATTGAGCGGGGCAAATACAATCCATCTCTACCTCTCGCCCTGCAGCTGGCAAAAGTGTTCCGGACAACTGTCGAGCATATTTTCTTTTTGGAGGAGGAATCATCATGAGCAAAACACAAATATCACAGGCATCAAAAAACCGCATGCTGACCCGAATCATGTTTGTACTGATAGGAGTAGTTCAACTATACGTTATCATCAGTGGTATTTATATGCGTATGGAAATGGGCAGAGAGATCGATTGGATGAGTTATGTGCCCAATATTGGACTGGTGATTATTTTCCTGACATGGGCTTTTATGAGTGAAGAATTTTTTGTCCGTGGGGATGAACGACTGAATGCTATTCGCAAACAGGCCATTTATATGACTTTTTACTTTATTCTTGGCTACATGGTGATTATATACATTCTGACTTTGTTTCCATCTATGCCGCTGACAGCCAATCAGGCGATCATGCTGCCATTATATATAGGATCGATCACCCTGCAGATTATTCATGCCATTTTACTACGAAAAAACTAGCATAGTATAGCTAGATAGCCAGCGAAGAAGTTTATTCTCCCATAAGCAGTATACCCATCTACATAATTACCATCTGCAGCTCATGCAGATGGTTTTTTTGGCATCAGAGACTATATAGAAGATGCAATATACCCTATAGCTGCAAAAATAATAACAAAAAGTAATATTATCCATTTATAGAATATAATTGTCCGACCACTTTTCGCCGATAATATAACAAAGCACCTGAGCCATTGGCACAGGCTGCAGCGGTTTAACCAGAACAGTGGATCTGTAATGAACACAGATCCGCGTCCCATAGATACAGGCAAACCCAGAACAGACAGGAGAATGATCATGATGGGCAAAACAAAATGGATAGTTGTTGCTGCGGTAGCAGGTATGCTGCTCACCAGCTCGGCAGGTGTATATGCAGGTGCAAAAATGGAGAAAATCTCTGCTTTCAAAAATCACGGAATCAGTATCGAACTGGATGGCAAAGCCTATACGCCAATCAATTCCAATGGAGACAAGATGACGGCGATTACGTATGAAGGCACTACCTATTTACCGATTCGGGCTGTAGGAGAAACACTGAATTCCAAAGTATTATTTGATGTGATGAACAATAAGATCATGATCCAGTCAGCCAGCGGTAAAGCAGCTGACAGTAGTACCAGCCCAACGACTTCCAAGTCAGACAGTACAGGGAAAAGTACAGCCGGAACTTCCAGCAGCTCCTCGGGTACAGCGGCTGCAGCCACTACACCTGCTGCTACGAGTACGCCGCCAACCAGCAGTAAACCTTCAGCAGCTTCCCAGTATATCAGCGCTGCCAATGAGGCCGCCAAAATCACTGCAGGCAATGTAACCGAAGGTCCGATCGGTCCTGTAGTAGAAGAGGCTGCAGCGCCACCGGTTATCAGTATGACAACAGGTGTGATTACGAGTAAATATCTGCCAACGGATTTCCCGTTTCCAGCCGATGCCGTCAAAGGAAAAGTAAGTGAACAGGTAGCCGGCGATAAAAAGCAGCTATTCCTGAACTACACTACCCAGGCGAGTCTAAAAGATATCGGAAATGCCTATCTGGCCTACTATGCCCCGCATAAGCTGAGCCTGTTCAACAATCAGGTCGATGAGACTGGCTTGAGTATTGCCGGAACGCTGGATGATAAATTCGGCGTAGCCATCCAGGGCAATCCCATGTCGCTTAAGCCAGGCTATAATGCAGTCGTCGTCACGCTCGCCGAGCAATAAAACTTCGCAAGATCATCTTTCTCTCCATGATTGCTTTCTCATCGGATTGCCGATATTTGAATAGCAAAAAAGCGTACCAATTTCCATCAGGAAATAACTAGGTACGCTTTTTTGCTATATTGCTTGCTTATGAAAACTATATAAAAATGATGTAACACAAAGCATTTTTATTTGAAGTAAAACCCTTACATACCCTTGTTTTATAGGAATGAATCAAAAACTTTGTAAAATTTTCAGAAAATTTCAATTTTAGTAGTGCAATCGGAAAATGGATATGCTAAGATACGTAGAGTTTTACAGATACCCGTCGTACTTGATCATTCATCTTCATGTAAAAACGTGAAGATTTTGCAGTTATCAACTGCCATATTAATACCTACTATGAACACAAAGGAAGGTGACATCATGAGCGCTATGAACCCTACACACGATAACAGCCCGGCAGCTGACAAACAGTTTAACCTGTTCCGTCTGACCTGGCCGATTTTCCTCGAGGTATTCCTGTTTATGTTAATGGGAATCGTCGACACATTAATGTTGAGCGATGTATCCGATAATGCAGTAGCAGCTGTCGGCACATCCAATCAGGTTATTTCAATCGCTATACTGATCCTGGAGGTAATCGGCAACGGGGCCGCTATCGTCGTAGCCCAGTACATTGGATCGCGCAAAGTACTGGAGGCGAGCCGGATTACGGCACTGGCGATTACGCTGAACCTGTCGGTCGGTCTGCTCCTGAGTACCACCTTCCTGTTGTTCGGTGGGCACCTGATGGCAGCCATGCATTTGCAGGGTGAGATTCTGGCGCTGGCAGAGAGCTATATCGCGATTGTCGGCGGAGCCATTTTCCTGCAAGCTCTGATCAATACACTGGCGGCGGTTATCCGTACGTACGGATTTACCAAAGAAACGATGTTTGTCTCGGTATTTATGAACGTATTGCACGTTGGACTGAACTATCTGCTGATCTTCGGTCACTGGGGTCTGCCGCAAATGGGCGTGCAGGGCGCAGCGATCTCCACGATCGTCAGCCGTCTCGTATGTGTGGTCATCTTCTTCTGGTTGATGTACCGCGTGATGGAAGTACGTATTCAGATTGCCGATTACTTCCGGATGTCCAAAGAATATATTCTCAAAATCCTGAAAATCGGCGTACCTTCTGCAGTAGAGCAAGTGACTTACCAGATGTGCCAGCTGGTCTTCGTATTCTATGTAACGTATCTGGGCAGTGAAGCGATGGCTTCCCGCCAGTATGCGAATAATATTTCCACCTTTATCTATCTGTTCAGTATTGCGATCGGTATGGGTACAGCGATTATCGTCGGTCGTCTGGTCGGTGCGAACCGCAAGGAAGAAGCCTATCACCGCGTCTGGAACAGTGTAAAATGGGCAATGGGCGCAACGCTGGTCATGGATGTAATCATCATTCTGATGCGCGAGCCGCTGATCGGCATGTTTACCAGCAATCCGGAAGTCATCCGCATGGCGTCACAGGTGATCCTGCTCAGCTTCCTGCTGGAGACCGGACGGACCTGCAATATCGTGATTATCAACTCGCTCCGTGCTTCGGGCGATGCCAAGTTCCCGGTCTATATGGGACTGATCTCCATGGTATGCATGAGTCTGCCGCTCGGTTATCTGTTTGTATTCAAAATGGATCTTGGACTCGCAGGCATCTGGCTGGCGATCGCTGCCGATGAGTGGGTGCGGGCTGTTATTATGTACTTCCGCTGGAAGAGCAGAGCCTGGCAGAAACACTCTCTGGTGCAGCACGATGAACCGGAAACACCGGAAAATGTACCAATGGCTGCTCCGGTCTGATCGGTCAGGTATTCGGCACGGTTCAGGGATTGTCCAACTATTCATATAAGATCGCTATATTTTTACAAAACCGTCTTTTTCCGGTATCCTAAGCAAAGGATCGCCGGAAAGGCGGTTTTTTTATATCAGTCTCATCATTTATGAAATGGAGGAATGAATATGTCATTCACGAAATGGGCAGCCACGGGTGCACTGGCGCTGCTGCTTACAGGCACGGTTGGATTTGCCGGAGATGAGACCAAAGCGGAGGCAGCCAGTGTACTTGGTTACTATACGCCGGATGATGCATCCTATCAGGCGCTTACCACCTACCATAATTATTTAACCGGTGTCTCTACCGATTCTTTTAACATGAATGCATCTGGCGGAGTAGTGGGTGATGTACCCACAAAGGCGCTATCCTACGCCAAGGCTAATCATCTGGCGACGTATGCCTGCTTCTCGAACTTTGGTACGAGCGATTTTGATCCCGATCTGGCGCATGTCATTCTGACGAATTCATCGGTCCGCCAGAAAGCAGTTCAGAATATTGTGAATACGGTGAAGAAGAATGGCTATACCGGAGTGAATATTGATTTTGAAAGTGTGATGGCTGGAGATCGCAATGCCTTGACCGGCTTTGTAAAATCGGTCTCGGATGCACTGCGTCCAGCAGGATACAAAGTGATCGTCTCGGTTCCCGCCAAGACGGAGGATGATCCATCCAATGGCTGGTCGGGTGCGTACAACTATGCGGCACTTGGCGCATCGGTCGATTTCCTCCAGGTCATGACCTACGATGAGCACGGACCATGGTCCGAACCGGGATCTGTAGCCAGCAAAGGATGGATCGAAGATTCCTTGAAATTCTCCGTCTCTCAGGTCGCTGCATCCAAAGTGCTGATCGGTCTGCCGGATTACGGTTACGACTGGAACCTGACGACAGGTCGTGAAGAAGATCATCATCAGATCGCCGGCAAAAAGATCGCTGCCCTGGTGAAGAAAGCCGGAGCGGCGGTGAAATGGGATGCAGCAACGTCATCCCCTTACTTTAACTATACGGACAGCCAGGGCAGCAAGCATGTGGTCTGGTATGAGAATGCACGCAGCATAGAGGAAAAAGCCCATCTGGTACCAGCCTACAAATTGGGTGGCGCCTCCGTCTGGGCATTGGGTATGGAAGATAATACGTTCTGGGCAGCTGTCCAAAAAGGCATGAAGCCATAATCATGCAGCGTTAGAAGAAAAGTCGAATACATGAGAAAGGCTGCATATCTTTATATGCAGTCCTTTTTGTGTCCATTAGCGGATAGAGATGGCGAGCAGGGTGAACCAATTATCCTGAGGATTCAGATGGGTGGCGATAAAGCCGTGGCTATTCAGCCAATCCAGCAGAAACTCTGCATGGGACCCATTCCCGTCAGAGAGGATACTGGTGCGATCGGTAATACAGATACGCCCGTGCGGTTTTAGCACACGCTGAATCTCCGGCAGAGCCAGCAGTTGCTGCTCGGCGCTCAGATGCCGAAGAGTGAAGCTGGAGACGACAAAATCGAAATACTGATCCGGATAAGGGATCGCCAGCAGATTGCCAATGCGCAGATCCATTTCCGGGAACTTGGAGCGGCACTGCTTGAGCATCTCCTGGGATTGATCGACACCAGACATGCGTATTCCTCGCCGCAGCAGCCTGCCCGCCAGATTGCCGGTACCGGTCCCCAGATCCAGACCATGTTCTGCTGCAATGCCCTGAATAGCACTCGCTGTGCTGTCCAGGGCTTTTTCGTAATCTGGGTATTCCCCGGTCTCGGTCTGTACATAGTCATCGTGATTTGACGCTCGCTGGTCAAAGTCCCAGTGATCCTGCCAGTTCTGGCGCATCTCCCGCAGCTTCCGGGAATGGTCGGCCAGCTGATAGATTTCCCCGATCGGCAGCTCCTGTCGACTGCGCAGCAGCTCAATCATCTGTGCCGTAGTCTCGGTCATTCGCTTCATCTCCAGCCACTGGGTCGTCAGGAGCGAATGCTGCAGTTCCAGATAGTAACGCAGCCGCTCGTTGTCCGGCAGACCGGTCGGTTCCAGTACATTGCGTATATCCTTGAGCGGCATACCGGCTTCACGCAGGGCAATAATCGTCTGCAGCCGCCAGATATCTTCTTCCACAAATACCCGATACTGATTGTCCTGCTGCCGGGCAGGCTCCAATAATCCATGCTGTTCATAGAAACGGATCGTGCGTGAGGTGATGCCGAGCTTACGCGCCAGTTCGTTAATTTTCATCAGATTCCTTACCACCTTAATAAATTGCTGTATTGTACCGTTATAGTCTATAGATATTCTGCAATACTTAAGCCTGATTATAACCAAAAGGGGATAGATATATGAAGAAATTTACGACTGTACTGCTTACCTGTCTGCTCGTTACCAGCATGGCAGCAGGCACCGTTATGGCCAAATCGGATCAAGGTGGCAAATCATCCAAATCCAGTTCCGCCAGCTCCAAATCCGAGAATAAGTCCAAAGATCGGGCGAAGCCGGAAGATAGCACCAGTACGGTAACTGCAGTGCCAACCGATAGCAGCCAACCTGTATCGGAACCGGCTGCTCCTGCTGTGGAACCACCAGTCGCAGAACCCGCGGTCACAGAGCCTGCACCGACTGTACAGCCAAAGCCGCCAGCGGAAGATACCAAAGCGAACACGGAGCAGGTGAACGAAAAAGAGAAACAAAAGAAAGAAAAACAAAATAACGGAAATGGCAACGGTAAAGCGAACGGCCATTCCAAAGATAAAGTGGAAGATAGCGCAGCCGGCGTAACCGACGATGTATATGGTAGCGGCAAAGGCAAGCAGGGATATAAAGGTCTGCTCCATGCCATCAATAATGTAAAAGACAAGCCTGCCGGACAAGTACTGGCCAATCTCTTGCTCACCCAATACGAGACACAGCTGACCCCGGAAATGCAGGCAGAACTGGAACAAATCCAGAACTCCAAAGAAGCACTGGAAAAAGCCACTGATCTGCTGGAAGAGAGCGGCAATGTAGACGATGCCGCTGCCCTGCAGGAGCAGGTGGTCCAATCGGACGTTACCGATCTTGACAGCTACAAGCGTCTGGATGAATTATCCGACCAGACCGCGGCTGACCCGGATGCAATGAATCTGTTCGTCAACGGTACGTCTTACACAGATGCAGAGCCTGTGGTTCAGGATGGAACGACTCTGGTTCCTTTCCGCGTTGTCTCGGAAGCACTGAATGCCAAAGTAACATGGAATGCCAAGGATCAATCGGTCACTGTGGTAAAGGATGGTCAGACCGTCAAGCTGTATGTAAATAAAAAGAATGCAGTAGTGAACGGTAAAACAGTAAGTTTACAGGCGGCACCCATGATGAAAAACGGCTCCACCCGTGTACCGGTACGCGTGATCAGCGAAGCACTGGGAGCTACAGTGAAGTGGGAACCAGTGAGTGAGTCCGTTGTCATTTATGAAGAAAAAGCGTCCACCTGATTCTGTAATACAAGAAAATTAACGCAAACAATTGATAAAATATAAAAATCAAAAAGTCATCCTCAAGAGACATAGATATGTTCTTCAAAAGGATGACTTTTTGATGTGAGACATAAACATACATACTTTCATCATACCGCTTTATAACCCAACAAGAATTACAGAGATAATGTATACGAAATACAAATTTATTGAGGTTGATCAATACTTTTTATAATCACCCAAACCAAAGCATTATAGTTTCCCTGATTTTTGCTATAAATCAAAGAAAGTTGAATTCCATGTTTTTGGTCAGTATAATCTCGGGAGGATAGACCTTGCTCACTATCATATTCTGTATTTCCGTAATTTTCTCCCAGGATCGTTACGGCATTATCCAGATTGGATATGGGTGTATTGTTAATTTCAAAATGTTGGTTTCCTTCATCTGTAGTCGTCTGAATGGCTGTTATAATTTTTTGATCATTATATGTGACTGAGAAGTTTTTGAAATGGTAGCTATTTTTTTGAGGCAATAAATCCTGTCTTGAGCCGTATTGATCCTTTTCTAATTGATTTAGCGATTCTCCCGGCTTGATATGGTATATCGTGACATTAGATAAATCCGTATCTTTCAATGTATTCGTGTTCAACTTTGCAGCAATGAATACCATTGCAACCACAGCAATAATGAGAATCAAAAGAAAAATAAAATACTTTTTTTTACTCGTAGATACACTATTCATAGTTCTCCTTAATAGTAATTGATCTCATAACCGTTTTTAATAGTATTTATAATTCATGAAATGGAAATAAATTGTAAGTAAAGGTTAACATACCGTGTATCTATCTTGTCAAATAACTCACAAGAATTACAAATTTTCAAAAATACATAAAAAGCTGAGTCTGCAATACATATAAAGGTCTTAACCATACTTCTGCTGATGCTCTTTTTTCATGCGGATATAGTCGGGGTCTTGTTTGGCTTCATCCCATTTGACTTTGAAAATGCGCGCAGATTCGGCTTTGACCGGATCGCTGGTGTATGGGAGAATCTCGCCATTCTCGTCGTACTTGCGGCCACCTTTGTGATTGGTGTAGCGGCGTGCACGGGTATAACCCATCTGCAGGAACTTGCGTGCCATGTCCATGCCGACAAAATCATTGTTTTCCTTGTATTCGAGGAACATGGAATAGATTTTCTCCGAAGATTCCGTAGCGATCTCCGGTGTTTTGAAGCGCCAGTGGGGTAGAATCTCGCCTTTGTAGGGTTCGACCATTAGCACGCCCTGTTCTCCTTTGCCGACGCGATACAGCTCGGGATGTTCGCGCAGATCCAGTGTAGAGTAGTCGATATCGTAGTTGAATTTCTCGGGCATATTGATCGCTCCTTTGAATAATAGCTTTATTGCTTATTACCCGTTATCTGGTAAGATGGAGCTGGAAAGTAAGGTCTGCTGGATACTAAATAGCAGCAAAGAAAACAGCAAAGCATCTATAGCATCTCAATGTACATATCAATACATGTCGATCCGATATGAAAATGGAGAGTGAAAAGTGTGAACGTAACGATTGGCGGGTTGTTGATAGCAGCCTTTCTACAAATGGCATCCCCTCAGAACTATGTGATTGATGGGCCGTCCATGCAGCCTACGCTCAAAACCGGAGATCGTGTGACGGTGACGGCTGCAGCCGAGAATGAAATTCATCGCGGCGATCTGATTCTGTATCAGGCACCCGAGGGCAGAGAATTCGTCAAGCGGGTCATCGCCCTTCCGGGAGAAAAGGTTAAAATGAAAGGCGACAAAACGTGGATTAACGGAAAAGTCATTCAGGAGCCTTATATTCAAAAAGCAGTTCAGCAAGCACATGATCAGCACTATACGTATAATATCAACGACTTCCCGACCAGTGCCAAAGAAGATAATCGTGTTGCTCCGCATAGCTTTTTTGTTCTCGGAGATAATCGTTCCAATAGCCAGGACAGCCGGATGACAGGCTTTGTCCCGATCGAAGAGGTCAAAGGGAAAGTAACCAAAATCAACGGTCGCTCCGTGAGCACTAAATAGATAATAGAGTAGATCAACAAGCTATGAATCCTCGCGCACTTTGTTCCAGGCAGGATGATAGTAGATATGAAAAATCCCCCGTACTCTGGAACGAGTACAGGGGATTTTTCGTCCTGGCTTCAATAGTATTAATGATGTTCATTGTGCTTTTCTTGTTCTGAAGCAGAAGCGGCATTAGGGATCAGCCCCAGCTTTGTAATCAGCGGTTTGATCGTCAACCCCTGGATAATCAGCGAGAACAGGACGACGCTGAATGTCAGTACGAGTATGGTCTCCCGTCCTTCAAATTCTAGCGGCAGGCTCAGAGCTAGTGCAATGGAAAGACTACCTTTTAGACCACCCCAGTTGAGTACCCATTTGGCAGGAGTGGAGAAGTCTTTTGACCGGAACAAGCTGATAAATAGTGCCAACGTACGGGCAACCAATACAATGACAATAGCGAGTACGATAATACCCCATTTGTCGGCAAAGCTGATATTGCGGATTTCCAGACCGATCATCAAGAAGATCAGGGAGTTGGCGATCAGCGTAATAACATCCCAGAATGTATTGATATTCTGGCTGGTTGTTGGAGACATACCGATTCTTTTACCATAATTACCGAATACAAGTCCGCCAGTCACCACAGCGATAACCCCGGATACTTCCAGATGCTCTCCAATAAAATAACAGCTGAAGAACAGCAGCATGGAAAAAGCAATTTCCAGCGGATAATCGTCATAATACTTGATCAGACGAGAGAACAGGAATCCAAGTATCCCCCCGACGGCTATACCACCTACGGCAAATTGCAAAAACAACAGTATACCACTGCCAAAACCGAGCCAGCCCATACTGATATAAGTGAGCAGATATACAGTCGAGATCTGGAAAAGAACAACAGCAATCCCGTCATTCAGTAGTGATTCACCTTCCATGGTGGTCACCATTTTCTCGGAGACACCCAGTGAGCGGAAGATCGAAATGACACTGATCGGATCTGTTGCACTCATCAAGGCGGCGAAGGTGAATGCGACAACCAGAGGAAGGCCGATTAGATAATAGGAGCCCAGCATAACGAATAGGAATGACAGCAGGGTCCCTCCAAGCGCAAGAGCGATAACAGGCCGCGACTGTTCGCGCAGATGCGAGAAGGGCAGTTTCAGCGTAGCATCTCCAAGCAGTACAGGCAGGAACAGCGAAATAATAATCGCCTGAAACACATTAGATTGGGTGATATACGTCTCTGCTGCCTCAAGTACCGGAATATTCACTGTACCAAGCAGCAACCCTACCAGTACAAGAGCGATAGACTCAGGCTGCCGCAGCTTGCGTGCAACAGCAATAACGGCCAGGGACACTGCGAGCAGAATTAGAATTTCAATAAATACTTCATTAAAACGATGCATGTACAGCCTCCGTTCCGTATAAGATACGATATGTATTTACCCATCCAGAACAAGAAATGAGCTGATTTCCTTTAATTATATACAGAATGCACAGAGAATGCAGGGAGTTGGCACATGAAGCAGCGATGTGTTGGTACTGTACAAAGCAAAAAACGTACGGCTGCTGTTAAGGGCAACCGTACGTTTTTTGTTTGTTTCTATTTATCATTCTGTTCAACGAATCGGAGTGGTATATGCAAATGAACAGAATATTTAGGCTTTGTGATCCATAATATCCTTGATATCATCTTTGAGCGCTTCGGACTGGGTACCGAAGATGACCTGTACCGCACCATGACCAAGTCGCATGACACCAGCAGCACCCAGCTTGCGCAGCTCGGCATCATTTACCTGACGATCATCTTTGACAACGAGTCGCAGGCGAGTAATACAAGCATCGATACTGTCGATATTGGGCGATCCGCCCAGTTGACTTAATACCATTGCGGCTTTGCTGTCTCCGTTACTAGCTGTTACAGCTGCGGCAGCCGGGACAGTGGCAGTTTTATCTACTGTAGTCGCAGAACTGTTGATAGCATCATCATCTTCACGTCCCGGTGTTTTGAGGTTCAGCTTCACAATCAGGAAGCGGAACAGTACATAGTATACAAGAGCAAACACCAGACCTACCGGAATCATGAGCAGCGGATTGGTAGCTAGCTTCATATTGATCAGATAGTCAATCAGACCTGCTGAGAACCCGAAGCCCAGCTTCACATTCAGCATGTACATGATCAGACCGGACAGACCGGTTAGCAGCGCATGCACTACATACAGCAGCGGTGCTGTGAACATAAAGGCGAATTCCAGCGGTTCGGTAATACCGGTCAGGAAGGAAGCAACAGCCGCGCTGATAAAGATCGAAGCGACCGCTTTGCGTTTCTCCGGACGTGCTGTATGAATAATTGCAAAAGCGGCACCCGGCAGCGCGAACATCATGATCGGGAAGAAGCCGGACATGAACATACCTGCCGATTTGTCTCCGGCAAAGAAGCGGGTCAAGTCACCGTGAACCACTTCACCGGCTGCATTGGTGTAATCTCCGATTTGGAACCAGGCAATCGAGTTCAGTACGTGGTGCAGACCGATCGGCACGAGCAGACGGTTGGCGGTACCGAAGACAAAGGCACCGAATCCGCCCAGACTCACTACCCACATACCAAAAGCAGAAATTGCATCCTGGATCGGACTCCAGATCATCCCGATCAGGGACGCCAGTATAATGGTGGTAGCTGCCGTAATCATTGGAACAAAACGTTTACCCGAGAAGAATCCGAGCCAATCCGGCATCTTGATATTGTGGAAACGGTTATACATATAAGCTGCCCACAGACCGACGAGGATACCGCCAAGCACGCCCATATTCAGTTTCACATCGTCGGGTATGTACCCCATAATCCCCGGAATTTCCTTGAGGATTGCTGTCAGGATCATATAACCGAGTACAGCAGAGAGAGCAGCGACCGCATCGCGGGCCATCCCGATCGCAATACCGACAGCGAAGATCAGTGCCAGATTGTCAAAAATAGCACCAGCACCTGCAGTCAGCAGCGGACCGATATAATGGTTCATAAAACCGCCTACTGCAGAGCCAAGCGGAATATCCGTCTCATAGTTGATCAAGCCAAAACCGCGCAGAATCGCAGCAGCAGGCAGTGTAGCTACCGGAAGCATCAATGAGCGACCGATTTTTTGCAAAAATTGTAGCATGGTAATCCCCCTTTGGATTATTCATTTGATTAACCCGTCATTCATTTTCGTAAGTGGTGTTATACAACAGAAGTATCGATACCGATCATAATTCATGAAAATTATTTTCATGTGAAGGATCAGCGAGTGTGAAACCTGTTCTTACCGTACACCCATATCAGATCGATGTACGGTACCGGCAGGTCCATAGTAAAGTGGCGAAAACAGCAGCGAGTTCAGCTGTCTGGCTTGTGCGTGCGGAACAGACGATACAGATGCATGGTCAGGAAACAGACTTCATCTTCGGGTACCGACATTTGTAGTTCCTGTTCCATGACTACCTTCATCCGTGAAGCCAGTTGGTACTCGTCGGCATACTGGTCACGAATATGCTGGATCAGCGGGTTGTCTACGAGCGATCCCTGTACAATCCGCTCCAGGGCAAAGCGCAGGTGGATCATCAGGCGAACCTGACTCATGCTGCCCTGTCTGAATGTCATCTGCCGTTCCTCTTCGATCATCTGCTGCAGCTTGCCGAGCAGAGAGGACATTTTAACCAGCTGTCCCACAGGAACGTGGGTCACCGCCGAATGAATATGATACGTCAGAAAACCGGCCTCATCCTCGGGGATATCGAGTCCGAACGTCTCACGAATCATCTGCAGTGCCTGAAGTGCCACTTCGTATTCCTGTGGAAAACAAACCTGCGTCTCCTGCAGAAATGGATTCACAATCTCAATACTATGTCGTATCCGGTACACTGTGAACTGGATATGACTGGGTAGAGCAAGATAAATCTTTTCATTCAGCTTCTCTGGAAAACTTTGTCCGATCAACTGGATGATCCGGTCGGAGACATCCATGACGAGTGCATCCATATCCTCGAAAAAGGTCGGATGATTCATCATCTGCTCCCGGTCTTCCAGCCGAAACCGCTTCTCGATCCGTTCATCCGTCGTGCTCAGCTCCTGCAGGTTTTTGGCGGCGAAGCCAAGTCCTTTGCCAAGCAGTACATATTCGGTGCCTTTCACCTCATCGCAGGCCATCACGATATTGTTGCCGACCACGCGCTCCACACGTAAAATCCGATGGTCTCTGTTCATTCCGATAATCACCTCTTGCTTGCAGAATAACACGACAAGTGGCATCCGAAAAGACAGAAGAGCACAGCAGCCTGACTTTTTTTCGTGTAACCGCTAAATAGGGGACGGAACGTTCGCAAATACGCAAAAAAGAGCCAAGACAAGGAGACACGGGAATACGATAGACGTATCCTGTATCGTCCGCTGCTTGGCTCATGCCCATTGCTGGTAACACGCCGATGTACGGTCGTTAATATTTTGGTTACGGTTTCATAACGTAGCATATAACGTATAATAGTGACCGTCAAGATGGATTGCACATTTTCATGATGAAAATGCACAATCGTAACGTTGACAGCTGGTCTAGTGGCTTTTTTTCATAAATAAAGAGCCGTATAGCAAGGCAAGCAGCAATATTCCGCAGGTTATTAATCTGACGGAAACCGGAACTTCCACGACCGAACTTAATACAACGATCAGAAACAGGAATAAACTCCCCTCGCGAATAAACATCCTGCGATCATCTTGCCTGATCCGGTAGACAAGTGCTCCAAGCATAAAAGCGGCCAAAAGAAAATAAGCTGTATCGACAATCAGGTGCAGGTTCAATATCATCACTCCAAATCCAAAATTATTACTATAAATCAATCGTGAATAAATTATGCTGTTTATATTTGGTTAAAAACATATGTGGTGAAAATAACACATATGAAATCATAATATTCAAACCCAGAAAAGCCTATATCCCACATACGGAACGCAGGCAAGGAAATAAGGGCAAAGGACGACATTGGAGTCCGGGAATCTACATCTTCTCCCTATTCGTAGATTTCTGGGCTCCACCGGAGGACGTGTCCTTATTCCTTGCCGAAGTGGATGATGCTTATTCACATCATTCTGTTTGCAGCCATGAGTAACCCTTACTGCACACACAGCATAATTATTTTTAATTTTACCGAAAACCCTGTTGAAATACCATTTTCAATCTGCTAATGTATATAACGTTGATGCATACGTGCATCTACACATGTACAACCGAATGACGACTGGAATAAATGATGATACATCATTGTATAACCTCAATAATATGGTTTGAGGGTCTCTACCAGGAACCGAACAATCCTGATTACAAGATGATGCGCAGCCCGCGTATCCTGTTGTAATCAGGATTTTTTTGTTGCGGCTCCGCACTGTTCCAGTGTTTTCGTTCGTTGCTGCTGCAGCGGCATTCATCTGCCGGACAGCCAACCTACTATTACACAAAGGAGAGAGACGGCTTGAATTTCAAAGTATTTATCCTCACTATTGCCACCTTTACGGTCGGCCTGATTGAACTCATCATCGGCGGTGTGCTGCCGGAGATTGCGAATGACCTGAACGTGTCGATCGGCACTGCAGGACAGCTGATCACCATCTATGCACTGGTCTACGCGATTGCCGGACCTACCCTGTTGGCCTTCACTTCCAAAGTGGAGCGCAAATCCCTCTATCTCTGGTCCATGTTGATCTTCACTATTGGCAGTCTGATTGCCTTCTGGAGTCCCAACTATGAAGTATTGTTCTTGTCCCGTATGCTGACAGCAGCGAGCGGTTCACTGATCGTGACCCTGTCTCTGACGATTGCGGTCAAAGTCGTTGCGCCGGAATTCCGCGCGCGTGTCATCGGTATTATTTCGATGGGGATCAGCTCCTCGATCGTGCTGGGCGTACCTCTCGGCGTACTGGTTGAAGAAGCACTCGGATGGCGCATTTTGTTCCTGGTAATCGCGCTGCTGACTCTGGTAGCAATGGTCGTAATCTATATGTTCCTTGACCATATTCCGGTAGAAGAAATCATGCCGCTCAAGGCACAGTTCGCTTCCCTTAAAAATAGTAAAGTACTCAGCGCGCATCTGGTTACGCTCCTGCTGCTGGCAGGTCATTACACCATGTATGCGTATCTGACTCCATTCCTGGAAAGCACAATGCATCTGAATGCGTACTGGATCAGCGTGGTCTACTTTGTCTTCGGTCTGGCTGCGGTAAGCGGCGGTATGATCGGTGGTGTGATGTCTGACCGTCTGGGTAGTACCAAGACGATACTGATCGTAATCGGCGTGTTTGCACTAGCGATGTTCGTGCTGCCGATGTCAGCCAAGTTCATCTGGATCTTCCCGGTTGTCCTGTTTGTCTGGGGGGCACTCAGCTGGGCACTGTCACCGGCACAACAGAGTTATCTGATCCAGAATGCACCGGAAACTGCCGATATCCAGCAGAGCTTTAACTTCTCAGCCCTGCAAATCGGTATTGCAGTCGGTTCAGCCTTTGGCGGAATCGTGATCAAGAATACCGGTTCGGTAACGATGAATGCTTGGGTCGGTGCAGCGATTGTCGTATTGTCGTTCTGCTGCGCATTGTACTCGCTGTCCAGACCGTCCGGAGCTGCCAAGCGTGTATCAAGTTCATCGGTACACACGTCCTGATCAAAAACTATATAAAAGTCCAATCCCCGATCACAGAGTTGTTCTGCTGTGATCGGGGATTTTTTTTGCTTTTATCTATTGATTGAATAGACAAATCAATAAATTGTTTGATTTATAAATAAACATATATTATATTATCTATGTAATAAGCAGACAAAAACGAAATAATCTTAAAAAAATGATTTTCCCGACAGGAAGAAAGGAGAAACGAATGGACCGTACGACTCATTTAAGCTACCAACCGGTAATGGAAGCAGCAGATTACACACAGGTGGATGACAGCGAGCCTGTCAGCAGGAGGCAAGTGAGCTGTCGCTTGGGCTGCACACTATGCAGCAAGATGGCAGGTTGGAGATTAGAGCAAAGGTAGGTAGTAGGGCAGCAGGGCAAGGGGATCTTTCAGAATCCGAATGGCCAATTCACCGGATTTTGGATGCAACCATTCTGCTATGCCGATCGATTGATTATGTTCAGGAAGCTTATAGACAGGAGAAATTGTATGATCCCGAGCACCCAGTGTTTGACCGTATCCCTTTGCAGGGGGCTGCATTGTCTGTAGGATTTGCTGCAGGTTGTGAAAATATTGAGCAGAATATACAGACTTTTCAACAGGTGCTTGAAGATGATGCGCATATTATTGGGGAGCGCTTGCGAATTCTCTCACGGCTGCTGGAGGAGTTGGGACACTAAGATGTGGAGCAATCGTTATGTTCGTACAATTATTTTATCCAGAGTGCTACTGCAGCTTGGCATATGGATTCGCAATTATGGGGTACTGCTATATGTAACCGAATGGACACACAACAATCCCGTTTATGTATCACTGATTTCCGTCGCTGAATTTGCACCGATCTTTCTGTTTGCCCTGATTGGGGGTACGTTGGCAGACCGCTGGCAGCCCAGACGAACAATGATCTGGAGTGATCTGTTGTCTGCTATGTCTGTCATAGCTGTACTGCTGCTGGTTCTAAAAGGAGGATGGATCGCGCTTCTCGCTGGCTCATTCATATCAGCCAGTCTCTCCCAATTATCCCAGCCTTCCGCGACCAAGCTGTATAAGCGGCATGTACCCGAAGAGCAGCTACAATCCGTGATGTCGTTGTCACAGTCGCTGATTGCCATATTTACGATTCTAGGCCCGGCTGCAGGTACGTTTATTTTTATCCAGTTCGGTATTCAGGTGACACTGATCGTGACGGCTATCCTGTTTTTTGGCTCCTTTTGTATTTTGTTGGGGCTTCCGGTAGATGAGGAAGAGACACAGCGCTCAGCAGGTCGCAAGTTCCGGGAAGAATTGAAAGAAGGATTGCATTATATCCGCTCCAATCCCTCACTGCGGACGTTGAGTCTGACTTTTGCAGCGGTCGGCATGGCTTCGGGACTGACACAGCCGCTGCAGATCTTCCTCGTGATTGAGCAGTTACATCTGGATAAGTCCTTTTTGCAGTGGTTCCTGATGGCGAATGGTGCAGCGATGCTAATAGGTGGAATTATCATTACAGGTCTCGCGAAGAAGCTACAGCCGCATCTGATGCTCATTACGGGCCTACTGATCAGTGCGGTCTGTACCGCAGGCATTGGAGCTTCCAGGCAGATGGTGCTGACCTTTGTACTGTTGATTATTAGCGGTTTATTTTATCCCTGCATCCAGGGTGGTATTCAGACGCTGATCGTACGCAATACCGCTGTAGCATTTATTGGACGGGTGTCCGGTGCGATGATGCCGGTCTTTATGGGCACGATGGTAGTCGGTATGTTGATTTCCGGTTATTTTAAAGAGTCATTATCATTAATGGCAGTATACATGTTCAGCGGTGGATTGATCATCGCCGGGGCACTTGTTCTGTTCCCGTTGGTTCTGCCAAAACGCTCGGATCAACAGAGCAAGGCAGCCTGATTCCTTACTGCACATTGTCCTGAAAAGTCATAGCTTGCCCTGCTCTGGTATGGGTTCACCTTCTATAAAGGAAATGGCTCATCGGCAATCTACGATTATAGATTGAATAAGATTATATCTATTTATATAATGTCTAAGACATAAATAGATATATGAATAGTTTGTTTGAAGTATAGAGGATATGTGATAGAGAGACAGGAAAGGAATAATATAATGAATAAAGTGAACAAGACCGGAGAGTTGTCGGAGCGCTTCTGGGAAGCTTCGCTGGAGGAACTCAAAAAAGGATATATTGAAGACCCGCAAGCAGGACCGTTTGGCGGATTTGTTTGCCTGATTGATGGTGAGATATATGAGAAAGGGCAGATCTATGCGGAGGATGGATCATTCTACGAAGCCGAGCGGTACATGCAGATGCATATTCGGCGACAGCATGGATCGATGTTCCACTATCTCCTGACCCTGGACAAAAAGTGGACCGGTCTGACCGAGCTGCAGAGCAGTCTGGTGCAGGACTTCTACGAAGGAAAAAGTGATACCGAAATTGTAGCCAAAGCAGGCGGCAGCAAGTCGACGATCCGCAATCATCGATTCGCCTTGCGGGAAAAAGCCAAGCAGGCTCGTGTATTTCTGGCAGTCATGGAACTACTGGAACAGCAGCAGCAGGAACCATCGCCTTTTATACCGATTCACCGGACAGCGACAATGCTGGATGAGCGGTATGCGATCACCGAGCAGGAGAATGAATTGTTGCTCAAACAGTATTTTCCGGAAGGACCGGACGGTCCGTTGTCCGAATTCCCGCGCCGGGAAAAACGCAAAATAGTGATTATGCGCCATCTGATGCAGCGCTTTGAGCCGGGAACCATCTATACGGAAAAGCAGGTCAATGAACTGCTGGAGCAGGCTTACCCGGATTATGTTACACTGCGTCGCTATCTGATCGAATACGGGTATATGGATCGTAAGGAAGATGGCAGCGAATACTGGGTCAAACAGTAGAACACGATGCCGAAAAATGGTGAAATCAGTATGAAATATCAGTTAGCGATTTAGCTATGCCGAAATCGAATTCTCATATTCATGCAAAAGCGTCAACCCTCTTTGATATCGATCAGAGAAGGTTGACGCTTTTCAATCCGTTTTTTGCCGAAGTGAGGTAGCCGACAGGAGCCGGATCATCAGAGTTCGTGATGATGTCCGGCACGCAGTTCTTTTTGAATCTGGCAGACACGGCTCTGTGAGATACCGAGGATACGGGCCAGTTCATTCTGGGTAGCACCTGGATGTTCCTGCATGGCAGATTCGACTTTGGTCATCATTTCTCCGCGTTTATTACGGGATTTGCGCAGGGAGGAATGAAGGTTGCGCTGGGCTGCCGGAGACTCGGTCATCTCGCTCAGCGGCGTATGCATAGATTCGTCGCCCATTTGTCCGGCACAGCTGCCGCAGATGAACTGATCCTTGTAATAGACAAGGTCATCAAAGCTGCCGCAGAAGATGCACTGGATGCCTTTGTGCTTGCGGAAAATAATTTCTTTTTCGGTAATAAAAAATTCCATGGGATCACTGATGCCAATTTCCATCGTGTCCCGGATTTCTTTGGGAATCACAATTCTTCCCAGACTGTCTAATTGGCGTACCATGCCGGTTTTTTTCATAATAAAGGTCCTCCGCTTGTTCAGTTTGGATGTAATAGAATCAGACTGTCAGATCCTTTATATAAATATACAACAATATTAGCATCAAATTCATCTTTGGCAAATTTCTATATATAAATATAACCGAAAAAGTCCGAATATATACGTTTGAATAAGGAGGAAAAATGAGGGATTTTCGATGTTTTCGGCATTATCTCCTAATAATTTCAATTCTTATTTGCTAATTATGGACATAAATAACAACTGTAGCTCAGAAACTTAATTTAACTCTTTTAGTATAAAAATACATAATTATGTATAATAAGAATGTTAAATCTTAGGTATCAAGCGATTCGGCAATCTATTATGTATGTAATATACAAAAAAGCTGCCCTTGTTCAGGGCAGCATAATTAACGCGAGTATTGGTGTAGCAGCAAGTGTAAATAAAGCAGACAATATCATCGAAATACTGGAAATGGTACCGGTCAGCGAACTCAATTCAAATGCCTTGGAAGTTCCTGTACCGTGAGCGGCGGTTCCGAACAGAATGCCACGGGCAATCTCGCCCTCGATTCGCAGCCATTTAACGATATAAGGTCCGATCATACTGCCGATCAGGCCGGTAATAATAACGAAGATCGCCGTAATGGTCGGTACGCCTCCGATCGCTTGTGATACGTTCATCGCAATCGGTGTAGTAATGGAGCGCGGGATAATACTGCCCATCAGGTCATGATTCAGATGCATCAACCGGGCCAGCAGCGCCGAGGAACTGACAGCCACAATCGAGCCGAACAGTACGCTGGCGACAATCTCGACCGCATGCTTGCGCAAGGTTTTGAGATTTTTGTATAGTGGCACTGCAAAAGCGATGGTAGCCGGCTGCAGCAGACGAGACAGCCATTGTCCGCCTTCGTTATAGTGAGTATAAGGAACATGCATGCTCAGCAGAACAATGACCAGTACGAGCGGAGTCGTCAGCAGTGGGGACAGATACACCCGGGGAAAACGACGATACAGCTTTTTGGCTCCCATGTATACAATTAATGTAGCAAGCAGGAACAAGATGGAATTCATTTCGCGTGACGCTCCTTTCGTTTGGACATGAGTGCGGCCAGCAGTCCCGAGCTGACCATAACGAGAATCGTACTACAGATGACAATAGCAATAATGCGGACGCCGTCCTGCTCTAGCATCGGTATGTAATTCATCACACCTACCGCAGACGGGATAAAGAACAATAGCAGCTCGGCGAGCAGCCAGCTGGCTCCCAGGTCGATCCATTCCACTTTGACGACTCCGGATTGCAGCAGGATAAACAGCAGCGCGATACCGATAATGCTGCCGGGAACCGGCAAGTGCAGCCAGTCTGCGAGCCGGTTAAGCAGCTCGGAGAAGGCCATCAAAGCAGCAACCTGCAATATGCCTTTTCCTATATTTTTCATAGAAGAGATCCTTCTTTCATTTGTAACATTTTCATATATAACTTTCGTATATATGAAAGTTTACATCTCTTTCTTTCATAGGTAAAATTCATATATGGCATGAAATGTATTCCATTTGGCTATAGGAGGCGTGTGCATGGATATTCGTCATTTGCAGTATTTTATCGAAGTCGCCCGGCTGAAAAGCTTTACCAAGGCAGCGGAAGCGCTGTTCATCACCCAGCCTACCATCAGCAAGACGATCCGTTCTCTGGAAGAAGAGTTGGGAGCACCGCTATTCAACCGGGTGGGACGCTCTGTAGAACTGACTGATGCAGGCAAAGTCATCGAGCAGCAGGCCCAGAATATCGTAAAGTCATTTCATAGCCTGTCTTCGCAGCTGGATGACCTGCGTAATCTGGAGAGTGGTCATCTGCGCATCGGTCTGCCGCCGATGATCGGATCGCGCTTTTTCCCGCAGATCATTGGTCGTTTTCACCAGATCTATCCGAATGTGACGATCCAGCTGTTCGAAGACGGCGGTAAAAAGGTAGAGAGTGATGTGGTCAACGGATCGCTCGATATCGGAGTAACCGTGCTGCCGGTCACGGAGAATGTGCTGGAATATTTCTCCTTTACCGAGGAGAAACTGAATCTGATCGTGCCGAATAATCATCCTCTGGCCGAACGTAGTGAAGTGCAGATGAGTGAGCTGGCCGAGGACTTTTTTATTATTTTCCGTGAGGATTTTACGCTGCATGGGCGTATTATTGAAGCATGCATACGGGTTGGATTTCATCCGCGGATCATTTATGAGAGTTCCCAGTGGGATCTGATCAGCGAGATGGTCGGAGCGGGACTCGGTGTAGCACTGCTGCCGGAGACGATCTGCAATCAGATCAACCAGCGCAATATCCGTATTATTCCGAACGTAGAACCGGCTATTCCATGGCATCTGGGTATTATCTGGCATCGGGAGCGGTATCTGTCATTTGCCGCCAGAGAGTG
The DNA here is from genome assembly GCF_000971985.1 of Paenibacillus dauci. Taxonomy (GTDB): domain Bacteria; phylum Bacillota; class Bacilli; order Paenibacillales; family Paenibacillaceae; genus Saccharibacillus; species Saccharibacillus dauci. Next base: position 498,552 of record NZ_LAQQ01000002.1, read on the forward strand.
GCTGCGATTTACGCGTGAGATGATGGAGACGAGATAAAAGAACAAGCGGATTAATTATAGGATATGCATAAAATTGAATATAAATGTACAAGTGGAAAAGCTGTGCCTGTACAGGTGCAGCTTTTTTCTGTTACAGATAGGATCGGGTGTTCTTTTGCTGCTTGCTCCACGAGGCTATACTGGTGATCTCCAGTACAATACTAACGATGCGAAATGAATCTGAAAAAGCATTCTGGACGATAGCGTACACGAACAGCTGACGAAAGTATCTTCTACTAATATAGAAGCAACCCAGTTGAGAAAAATGATGTTTTTAGATCGGTAACCTTTCATCCGGGTAGGCAGTCTAACGGATATTCAAGCTGCCTTTGGAGCAGACTACCGTAAAGAAATCTTGCCTGCACCGGATCTTCGAGAGAAATCGGTGAAGAGCAGATCGAGAGAGGATCGCCGAGATGAAATATACCCGTAAGGAAGACATACTCGCTGCCCGTGCTGGGGAGAAGGATGCGTTTATCCAGCTGATGCGTGATATGGAAAGGCCGCTGTACCGGATGGCACGATCGATGCTGAGAAGCGATGATGAATGCGATGATGCTGTACAGGAGACGATGCTCAAGGCATTTCGCAATATCCACACCCTGCGCGAAGTGGACTATTTCCAGACCTGGATTTTCCGAATTCTGATCAATGAATGTCATAATATCGCCCGCAAAGGTGCCCGCGTCGTCGTGACGGATGAATGGAGCAGTCTGCCTGCACGGACGGATGAATACGAGAGAATCGATATGCAGCAGGCGGTGCATCAGTTGCCTGAACCGCAGCGGCTGGTAATTGCGATGCATTATTTTCAGGATATGCCGATCCAGCAAATTGCAGATGTGCTGGATCTGTCGGCAGAAGCAGTCAAGACCCGATTGCACCGGGCACGCAAGACATTAATGGACTGGCTCAGCGATGAGCCGGGAAGGGGACACCAATATGAGACCAGATGAGCTGGATCGTATGCTGAATACAGAAAAGCAGAAACAGGATCGTCCGCTGAGTGATCAATCCCGTACTCGGCTGGAACAGACGTATGCCCGGATACAGGGTATGGATATGCCGGCAGTACAGCCGGAGCAGACAACAACAGAAGTACCTGCACAGATGATGGATAGCACCCTGGAGAATCAGGTAGATCATTCGGCAGATCGTATACAGAATACAGACGAGCGTCTGCGCAGCAAGCGCGGAGGCAGCCGTACGACAGCGAACCGTTGGTGGTACTCAGGTATCGGAGCAGCGGCAGCGGTGCTGATCTTCGCCTCCGGCTGGAGTGGCAGCACCGGCTGGTCGCTCAGCAATGTACCGGTACTGGGCAGCTGGATACAGCCGGATCATGCACCGACAGATCCGGAGCAGAATATACCGACACCTAATCCGGCTGCAGTAGCTCCGGAGATTAACCAGACGATCACTCATGGCAGCGAGTCGATTACCCTGACCAGAGCTGCGCTGATTGACGGAGATATGCAGATTGAGTACAAGGCGAACCGGCTGGACGTACTGGAGAAGATCTCCCTGGAATCGATTCGTTATGAAGGCCGTGAGCATGCCAATAGTGTAATGACGCTGGGCAACCCGGTCAAACAGACCGGTGTGTTTGAAGCCAAGGCTGTAAATATCCCGAACCCCCTTCCTGACAATGCATCGATTGAGCTGCATCTCAGTACGGCGGGTGCTGGTGTGAAGACTTCAGCCGATCCCAAGGATGCGCATAGCTTTATTTTCCGTGTTCCTGCCAAGCAGATGGGTCAGGGCAAGGTACTGCAGGTGGGAGAGACTCATTCTGCCAAGTCGACAGGCCATACGCTGACACTGGACAAGGTATTATATACTCCGCTGATGGTCAGTGTTGAATTGTCATCGGCTTATCGTCCGGAAGCGAACAATGACCAGTGGCTGGGCTTTGAAGCGGAAGATGACCAGGGACATACATGGAAAAGTATCGGTGGAGGCGAGATAAACGAGCAGGGTGACCGGATTCAGTACATGGTGTCCTTTATGGATGGAGAGATTACACCTTCTGCCCGTACGATCACGATCAAGCCGTATTACGATGATGCTGCTGCAGGACAGAGAAAGCAGCTGCCAGAGCTGAATTTTACCATTCCGGCTACCCAGTAGAGAGATATCGTTCGTTCTGCGAATAACCAAATGATGATCAGGTCGATCCTTCGGGATCGGCTTTTTTGTTGGCCAAGGCCTCGCTATTCAAAAAGAATGTGATGTATCCGGTAACCTTTGGCAGGGGAAGATGCTCTAACGGTTGTAACATCACAAAAACAACCATACAGGAGGAACTAATAATGAATAACAATACAACGGACAACACATGGAAAGACATTCTGAAACGCGGTGCATGGGGATTGGCTGCAGCAGCCATGGTAGGCGGCGTGACACTCAGCTCCGGATATATCATGCAGGCCAAGGCTGCTCCCGTACAGCATCCGGTTGCGATCAAGGCGCAATCTTCGAGCAATCAGAATCAGAGCCAGGCGAAATTGCTCGCTGCTGCACCTGTGATCAACCAGAGCGTAACCCATGGCAATCAGACGTTAATCATTACACGTGCTGTGCTGATAGATGGTCATCTGCATATCGAATACAAAGCCGATTCCCTCAAGACGCTGGAGCAGACCTGGCTGGAAAGTGTTACGTACAAGGATGGTAACCTATTGAATGAAGTGATGACATTGGCGAGTCCGGTACTGAAGACCGCTGTATTCGAGACAGGTACCCTTTCGCTGGATTCGCTGTCTGCCGGAGAAGAACTGCATATCCGCCTGGCTACCGGCAGCATGGAGAAGCCGCAGGCTTTTGATTATACGATCAAGGCAGAGCAGCTTGGCAAAGGAACTACAGTAGACTATGGCAAAAGCAAAACATCCAAACAGCATAATCTTACATTGGAACAGGTGAATTATTCTCCAATGCTGATCAGCACCGAATGGTCTTCTGCCTATCAGCCAAAAGGCAGCAACGATCAATGGTTGGGCTTTGAAGCGATCGATAGCAAAGGCAAAACATGGAAAAGCATCGGCGGCGGCGAGCTGGACGCAGACGGCAAAACGATTCATTACACCGTGTCCCTGATGAGCGGAGAGATTTCCAAAGGAGCAAGCACCGTCAAGTTCAAGCCTTATTATGGAGATAGCAAAACAGATAAAAGAGTCTATCTGCCGGAGCTGAATTTCACGATTCCGGTAAAACGTTGATTTGTAAATAGCTTAAAAATACAGCCTTCGTTATTTCTGTACGTTATGAATTGAACGGATAGGATGTTCGATAATGAATTCAAAAAAGACTGTTCCTGATAAAGGTGAACAGTCTTTTTTCTTTGATTAGGTAAGGAGGGGATAAATATTCCTCACGGATTTACAGGTTATTTATACCATGCTTTTTGCAGATTGTTGGTAAAATTGGCGTCTTTGAAACATAAATTCATTAATTCGTTGTTATAAGAACTAATCAAATATTTCCCTTGGCGCTCCGCAGCTTCATCTCCCTATCCTGTTCTGCAGCAGAGATCGACTCAGTATTCTGACGTTTCTTGTTCATATGCTTGGACCAGTAAGCGGTCAAGATCGGAACGAGAATCGACGTGACGATCACCGAAGCGGCGACGAGCGCAGTAGCTGACTGTGCAGCCGGGAGAAATTCGGGCTTCATGCTGGCGACGATCACCGGGTTGGCGACTGCTGCGCCGGCTGTACTAGAAGCGGCGAGACCTGCAGTACCATTACCTCCACCGATAAACCGGTCAGCGAGAATGAGTGGAATACCAGTGATAATAATAACAGCGATACCCAGCAGAATACCGAGCATACCGGTCTGTACGATCACACCCAGATCAATCGTACATCCCAGGGCAAATCCGAAAAACGGGATAAGGGTCTGAGTCGCTTTGCCAAAATAGCTGCGCAAATCATGATCCAGATTACCAAGCAGGAAGCCGACTAGAAATGGAAGTACAGCACCGACAAAAGCATGCGGTTCAAACACGGCCAGTCCAGTACTGCCGAGAATCAGCATCGTGACGAGAGGACCAGATTCAAGCGACATCAGTACAAATGCTCCGGCTTCTTCCTTGCTGCCATACTGCTGCATGATGGAAGCGTACAGACCGCCGTTGGTCATATCCATCGCGGCAATCAGAGCGAGTACAGACAATCCGGCAAAGAATCCGGTCTGCACGCCTCCGGCTGGCAGGAACTGGGCAGCAATCATGGCAACGACCCAGGCGACCGCAATCTTGGTCAGTACGAGGGTACCGGACTTGCGCAGCACGGTTCCGGTAGCACGTACATCAATCGAGGCACCCATACAGAAGAACCACACGGCCAGAATTGGTACGGTACCGGTCATCAGTCCTTTGGTAAATGAGCCAAAGTATTCTCCTGAATCAGGAGCAAAAGTATGTACCAATGCTCCGATAAACAGCGGTACCAACATCATGCCGCCCGGTATTTTATCCATTGTCTTTTTGATATTCATCAATATCCAATCCTCTCGTGATTGCCAGCCTGTCACTGAAGCGTTTTCATTTTCGGCTGAGACCGAGTTCGGGAATTAGCTTGGCGTACAGATCATGACTCTGCTGCAGCTGCTGGCGGAAGCCATCACTGTCACGAATCAGCAGTCCCAATCCATGATCTGCCATCGTCTGCCTGAATTCCTGCTGTTCGGCGCCTCTGGTGAAGGCATCGGCAAGTATTTGAACAATCTCGTCGGGGGTATCTTCCGGAACAGCGAGTCCGCGCCAGGTTCCACTAAAATTCACTGCATACCCGGTTGCTTCCTGAAGGGTAGGTACATCCGGCAGTGCCTGGGAACGTTCGCTGCCATTAATGGCAAGTACACGCAGCTTGCCCTGATCGACATAGGTTTTGACTTCGGCCGGACTGACCGGCACCGCATCGACAAATCCACTCATTAACGCAGATACCGCAGGTCCCGCTCCCTCATATGGAATATGGGAGAACGTGACATGGGTAGCCTGCTCCAGCGAAGCGGCAGCCAGATGCCAGATACTGCCTGTACCGGCATTGCCCATCTTCACTTCACCGGGATGGGTCCGGGCATAACTGAGAAATTCATCCGCGGTCTGCCACGGTGCATCCGCCCTTACGGTAATGGCAGACGGATCATAATTGGTCTGGATAATTGGCTTGAACTGCTCATACGTAATCGGCAAAAGGCCCATATGCGGCAGTGTTGTCAATTCGGCGACCAGATACGTAACCGTATATCCGTCTGGCTGGGCATTGGCACCTTCCATTAGACCGATCGAGCCGCCACCGCCGGTTCGGTTTACGACTGTAATCGGTTGACTGAGATACGGTTGGGAAGCTTCAACCAGTGCACGTGCCGTAATATCCGTACCTCCACCGGCTGCATAAGGGACAACCAGCGTAATCGGCTTAGCCGGATAATCGGCAGCTGATTTGGTATAGAAGGGGACAGAAGACCAATGTCCTGTAAAAAAGGTAACCAGTCCAACAACAAGGATCAATCCGGCAGCAGCGCTGCTGTACATTTTCCAGCGGTGCCATCTGTGATTGTCAGTAGTCACGGTAAACTCCCTCTCTTCGCTGCAGGTTCGTATCGTAAAGTACGGAATCGGCCTGATCCGTATCGATAGAACCTGTATGCAGAATTGGTTGCTCACCTCCGTATGTGCGATTGAGATCGTGCTGTCTGTTACACGTTCAGTCTAGCGCACGGGGAGATGGATCATCTATCGGTTAATTCTCGTTATGATCTGCAAAAACCTTGGAGTAGCAAGGCTTTGGCGAATCTGCATAGGTTCTGGCAGATCTGCATATGGTGTATCGGCAGCCCATTTTCGTGAATAGAAAGCTTGTTGGTATGTACGGCAAGCAGGCATTTAACCCTGCTCACGGTATTTGCCCGGAGTGACAGATTTGTGCTTGCGAAAAGTACGGATAAAGCTGTTTTCGTTCTGGTAACCGACCTGGGCGGCGATATCGGCTATTTTCAAATGACTGTGTCGTAGCAGTTCACAGGCTCTGTCCAGCCGCAATCGGGTGAGATAATCATAGATCGTACTGCCGGTCTGTTCCTTGAATAGCATACTGACAGAGGACACGCTCAGCTGTACATGTTCCGCTACATCCGGCAGACCGATATTGTCGCTCAGATGTTCCAGCATGTACTGCTTGATACTCTCGACCAGCAGATGTTCCCGGGAATCACGCCGGATATCCATTTGACCAGTCAGATGCGTGATCGTCTGGGTGAGCAGCTGCTCCATATCAGCCAGATTCATCGTAGACAGCAGCTGCTGATGGTAGTTGACCATCTCTGGCGGGAGAGACAGATGCTGCTGGACAGTCAGCTCGATCAGTTGTTCCAGCGACCTGTGAATCAGCAGGCAGATCGTGGATGGAGACGATTCATGCTCCCGGGCAGCTTCACACCAGCGATGCAGCCAGACCAGTGCGGTATCTGCGTCTCCTTGCTCCACACATTGCAGCAGCTCCCGCCGCCATTGATCATCCGGCAATAGCGGTTCATTTTGTGACGTGCGGGCATTCGTATCGGAGGGATAATCCGATTCATGAATCCGCCCGTATCCATGATACAGCCGCCAGGATAATGCAGCGTCTGCCTGCTGGTGGGAAAAGGGGGCCTCGGAGACCTGAATCATTTCTTCGCCTATTCCGGCAGACAGGGACAATCGCAAATGCTCACTGGCGATTGTCATCATGCGCTGTAGATCCTGGTGCAGTTGCATGCGTCGCTCTTCATAGTCCTGTGCCAGACGGGACTGTAGCATCCAGATCAGTCGATCCTGTTCGCCGGTAATTCCTGTGGTTCGCCAATAGGGTTCCAGAATCTCGGCCATCATATTGTGCAGCGCATACTTTAACAGCATCCGGTCGGATTCAGAATAAGTGGCAGACCAGATATCATAGCGGTCGATAGAGATAATCACAATGACGGATGGTCCTGGCTGCCAATCCTGAAAATACTGCTTCCATTTGCTGTTCATTTCCTGTGGACCGATACTGCGATGCAGCACATCCTGTACATATTTGATCTGCAGTTCGGGCAGGCTGCGTTCGGCGACCAGTGCCTTGCTGTGAAAGTCGCCGACCAGCTTGCCGATGACCGGTTCCAGATCATACAGGGACTGCCGGCTGTCCGGGTCTTCGGGATGCAGCAGTCGATTGATTCGTCGCAGCGGGCGAAATGCCGCATAGCTGTACGAGTACATGGCAGCGCAGCCGATCAGGATCGAGATCAGCGAGAGCAGCAGCATCATATTGCGGGCCAGCTTTACATTTTTGAGCAGCTGTTCGGTTGGAACAAGGGAGACGAGCCGCCAGCCGGTCACATCCGAGAAAGTCTGATTCGCCATATAGCTCTGTCCATTCAGTTGTACATAGGCATATGGCTGTACACCCAGCTCATCCAGCACCTGCTGCATACCGGCTGCAGGTACCGAACGATCCAGCTTGGGATAGATCAGCCTGCCATCCAGATCATAGACATATTGGGAACTGGAGAGATGAATATAGAAATTGGAGAAAAAGCGGTCATAATCCAGATTGATCAATACAGCGCCGGTTACCTGATTATCCGTAAGGACAGGACGGGCAAGTGACAATAGTTCGGTCTCTCCCTGTGCTGGATTGGTGCCCTGCCAGCGGCGCTCGATCAGCAGCGGCTTGTTATGTATCTGTTCAATCCAGCCGGTCCATGTACGGTCAGGAGCCTTTTGCCAGTTGTGATAGCCGGATGTACTGGAAATTACGCTCTGATCATGGAACCGGATAATATCGATAGACTGAATCTCGTGCCCGGCGGATACCGTATGCAGATACTGCTGTACCCTGGAGACAAGCGCAGGATCGGCGTTGGCACCTTGCCTGATATACTTCAGTACGTCAGGCTGAAAGGAAGCATCCACTGCCTTGTTGTCCGATTCGCGGAACGCACGATTGGTGACATCAAGATTGATCTGCAGCAGCTCGATATTGGGCGTATTCAGCTCACTGTCCAGCTCCTGCCGATAGCGGGAGTAGGAGAACAATCCAATAGCGGTAATAAGCAGTGACAGGCAGAGAGTCAGCAGCAGAATGAGCCGTGTCTGTTTATTTTGCAGCAAGAACTTTAATCGAAGTCGCAGCATGCTTCTGTCTTCATCCTTTCCTGAATTCACCGGTGATAGAGCGGGATTCTGATGCTATGGTATACATCAAAATGCATTCTGTTTAAATAAGATTACGCTTACATTCTTGAAGTGGTGCTTACAATTGTATATGGATGGCAGACGGTATTCCGTATGATTTGCTACATTCTGCCCCAATAAACAGCCAGCCGACAGCAGATTAGGATGTTGTTTGCAGGCTTAACGAAACAGATAAGCGAAATTCCATATTATCCATCTTTTGCTATTATATAAGAAACCAATAGTATGGTCGAACAGCAGATAGTCAAAGGGCAAGCAATAGACGAATAGGCTGACTTGTCTGGCATATACGAATCATGGCCAAGTGCATCCAATGCCTGCGAACAGATTGTATTGACGTTGTATGAGATAATAAAGGGTACAACACTATCATAGTGAGGATCGACGACAAGACATTCGGAACCAACCTATAGATGTATGGATATCAAGCAGGCATCGCGAAAGGAAGACACCAACATGACAACAATCATCGACATTCCTGTTCGTCCGCTGGTCGAGTACGTATATCGTACAGGCAGTATCGAATCCGGCTTCCGGGTCGCCCAGTCGATGCAGGAAGGCACAAGGATTCACAAGCAGATTCAGCAAGGATACGCAGAGCATGGGGAAAAGGAAGTCCATCTCAAAACCGAGATTCCCTATCATGACCTGCTGTTCCGGATCGAGGGACGCTGTGACGGATTATGGGTGGATGAAAATGGACTTCTGACCATTGACGAGATCAAGTCCACCTCGATCTCGGCCGAAGATATCGGCGATGGCCGGGAGGTGCACTGGGCACAGGCGCAGATGTACGGCTATATGCTGGCTCAGGACCGGGAATTGGAGCAGGTACGCATCCAGCTCACCTATGTACACAAAAGCAGCGGCAAGGAGACCCGTCTGGAGCGTATACGTACACGTCAGCAGCTGGTCGACTTTACCATGGATACGATCGCACAGTATGCACCCTACGCCGAGATGCTGGCTGAGCACCGACGCAGACGCAATGCAAGCATTGAAGAGCTGGCTTTTCCCTTTTCGGGTTATCGTTCCGGGCAGCGGCAGTTTGCCGGAGCGGTCTACAAGACAATCGGCGAGCAGGTAAATCTGTTCGCCGAAGCGCCGACAGGAACAGGCAAGACGATCTCGACGCTGTTCCCAGCGATCAAGAGTATTGGCAGTGAACGCGCCGAGCGCCTCATGTATATTACCGCCAAGACAGTTACCCGTGCCAATGCGGAGGATGCGTTGCTGCGAATGCAGACGAACGGACTGCATCTGCACGGAGTGACGATCACCGCCAAGGACAAAGTCTGCTTCTGTACGGCAGATGGAATCAAGGGACGGGAGAACTGCGCGTATACCGACGGTTATTATGACCGGATCAATGGAGCCATTCTGGATATGCTGACCCACGAGACGATGATGACACGGGAAATTATCGAACAGTATGCACGCAAGCATACCGTTTGTCCGTTTGAACTTTCGCTGGACGCATCCTATGCTTCGGATGCAGTTATCTGTGACTACAACTATGTATTTGACCCGAGGGTATCGCTCAAGCGTGTTACCGACGATCAGCGCAAAAGCACGGTACTGCTCGTCGATGAGGCACACAATCTGGTTGACCGCGGACGCAGTATGTTCTCGGCAGCACTCAACAAGTCGGACTTTCTCGATCTGAAAAGGGATTACCAGCATTCTGCGGAATCGCTGTCCAAGATTGCCAGTGCAGTCAATGCGTATTTTATCCGCCTGCGTAAGCAGATGGGAGAGAAGAATTTTATCCAGAGCAGGGAAGCACCGGAAGAGATTTTCAAGCTGCTGGAAGAGTTTACGATTCGCGCCGAAGTAACACTATTGGAACAGGGGAACAGCGGCGGAGATACAGATCAGCTGCTGGAGACGTATTTCGCCGTGCAGGCTTTTCTGCGCATTGGACGAATCTACGATATGGAGAGTCATATTACGTATGCCGAGATGGATGGCAGCAATGTGCTGCTGCGGATGTTCTGTATTGATCCGTCCCTGCAGCTGCATCAGACTGCCAAAGGATACCGCTCGGTGATCCATTTCTCTGCTACCCTGTCTCCGATCGGATATTACCGGGATATGCTGGGTGCGGATGAAGAGGATTACAATATCTCGATTCCATCCCCATTTTCACGGGAACAGCTGGAGGTTCAGATTGTTCCACTCTCGACACGCTATCGGGACAGGGAAAAGACCCGCGATGAGCTTGCCCGCCTGCTGGCTGATCTGGTCAACAAACGCCCGGGGAATTATCTGGCCTTTTTCCCGTCGTATCAGTATATGCAGGATGTGGTTAGCGTATTCGAGACCCTTGGTGCCGATACGGATGTGCTGATTCAGCAGTCCAATATGGCAGAAGAAGAGCGCGACCGGTTTTTGAATGCTTTTCAGAGTGATAACCAGCGGACCCTGACCGGATTCGCGGTGATGGGCGGTATTTTCAGTGAAGGGGTCGATCTGGCAGGGGACCGCCTGACCGGCGTCATTATCGTTGGTGTCGGGCTGCCGCAGCTTGGACCGGAACGCGAGATGATCCGTGAGCATTTTAGCAAGGGAGGACACAGCGGCTACAATTATGCCTATGTGTATCCGGGAATGAATAAAGTACTACAGGCAGGAGGACGTCTGATTCGTACCGAACAGGATCGAGGGCTGCTAATGCTGGTCGATGATCGATTCCTTCAGCGCCCGTATGTACAACTCCTGCCACCGGAATGGCGTCCGGAGTAGGTTGGGCTGGCTATGTAGCATTTTTGGCTGCCCGGTGTAGAGGAATAGGTGAAGACAGGAAGTGTGTGAGAGGATACTCACGTACAAACGGGAAAGCCGGAAGGAGAACATATGATAGCAGAGATCAATGGCATACCTCTCTGGTATACGGATGAGGGCAAAGGAATACCGATTGTACTGCTGCACGGAGGACCGGGTGCCTACGATTATATGGAGCCAGTCGCCCGCCTGCTGGATCAGAAGCCTGTACGGGTGATTCGCTACGATCAGCGTGGTAGCTGGCGCTCGGGCAAGACAGGCTCCTATGATCTGGATACATGGGTGGAAGATCTGGATCAGCTGCGAATTCACCTTGGTATTGAACGGTGGAAGGTATGCGGTCACTCCTGGGGTGCATCGTTGGGGCTTGCCTATACAGCTCGTTATCCGAGTCATGTAGATGCTTTGATTTATATGTCTGGTACCGGACTGGATGCGGCATGGCAGGAGCCGTATCGCCATAACCGCCTGGCTGCGATGAATGAGCAGGATCGGCAAGAATATCTGCTTCTTCGCTCCAAGCGTGATACATTAACCGGAGACGCCTGGCAGCAGACCGCCGATCGTATGCGCGAACTGAGTGTAAGGACCGATCTGGTTCGGCAGGATCAATATGACCGGCTGCCCCGGGTAGATGGGCAGTATGTGAATAATATGGTAAATGACCAGCTGGCAGCGAGCACAGCTATGTACTTTGCTTCCGATGACTGGCGTGAGGCATTTTTGCGTCTCAACGTTAGCGTGCTGTGTATTCATGGAGACCGCGATCCGCGCCCCGGTTCTTTTATAAAAGAATTCGCGAATCAGATGCAAAAGGGGACGTTTATATCCATACCGGAATGTGGACATTATCCCTGGCTGGATCAACCAGATGAACTGGGCCGTCAGCTGCAGCAATTTTTGCTTTCTAATGAAGAGAGATAGGAGATCCGTATAATTTGATGCTGATGCTGATGCTGATGCTGATGCTGATGCTGATGCTGATGCTGATGCTGATGCTGATGCTTGGTATTTGGTGTTCCACGCTTTATGCTTTGTACGATTCGATCATTGCAGCTTCTATACTGTATCTTTTAAAAATGCATATGCAAAAAACCTCCTTTACCGTACATGTATTCATGTGGGTAAAGGAGGTTTTTGTCTTTCTATATTCTATTGCTTACAGGAAAAGTATTAATGAGAAGCTTTGTTGATTGCATCGTAGGCCCAGTGCTTGGTCGATACATCTTTCCATGAAGTGGCTGTAGTCGCCGTATCCGCAGGGATATCCTGCAGATGATTCAGTACAGTAACGACTTCGGCACGGGTCACCGGTTTGTCCGGATAGAACTTGCCATCCGGATAGCCCTGCATCCAGCCGGCGTTCAGTACCTGCTGAATATAGGCAGCAGCCCAGGTGTCATTCAGATCGGATGCCTGTGCGGAAGCAGTGTTGTCCACTGTAGTATCCAACTCTTTCCAGCGTGCGATCAGGGAAGCCAGTTCGGCACGGGTCATTGCTTTGCCCGGTTGGAAGCTGCCATCTGGATAGCCTTTCATCCAGCCGTAGGACTGAATCAGCTGAATACCACCGGAAGCCCAGTACGTGGATGGTACATCTTTGAACGAAGTGCTTGCTGCACCTTCGGATTCGCTGCCATTCAGCAGACGTTCCAGCATAACCGACAGCTCGGCACGGGTCACCTGTTGATCCGGACGGAATGTTCCATCCTGGTAACCCTGCACATATCCACTGGTGGATACGGTTTTCTTGACGGTACTATCAGACTTGGTACTGTTACTGCGCTTGGTGTCTGTAGCAGGAGCTTTCTCGACAGAAGAAGCAGATGGAATCACATCATCCAGACGGGAAGCTCCACCACCGCTGCCGCCATCAGCAAATACCGGAGTCGGTGCACCCGGATCTGCCGGCACCACAGGTACGAATGGGAAAGTAATCGTCACTGGTGGTCCTGGAGCGATATAGGTGTCAGACGTTGGTGTAGACGCAGGCACAGGAAGTACAGGTGTTGCTCCGATTGGAGCAGTCGTCACCGGTGCCGGGAATTCGGATTCCGGCGCAGATGATACAGGTGCAGGAACAATAGCTGGCCCGGATGGCTCAGACGATGTTGGTGTCTCTGCGGCAGGCAGTTCTTCCGGCTTTGCTGCCGGAGCTTCGGCTGCAACGTTAACCTGCAGCGTATACGTTTTGTATTTGCCGTTTGGCGCAGTTACCCGGAACTCCAGCGTAGACAGATTGCTACTCAGCGGCTCGGAATATTTCAGCAGCTGTGTACCGTATACCTGATCGGTTACAGAGACGCCGTTTACAGATAGAGTTGTATCCGGATCATACACACTGGCAAATACAGTCACATGATCCGCACCTGCGTTCATATTAACTTCATAGGAAGTTACATCACGCTGGAACGAAGGAGCAAGTGACCCATTTTCAAGCGAAAGGGAAGTTAGCTCGGTTTTGCGGTCAGGTGCCTGGGCATGAACCGTAAATACTTTCTCCAGCATGCCGCCTTTTGGTCCGGTAGCGCGTACCCGGATCGAGTAGCTATTCACACCAGGTGTAAGGGGTGCAGCGGTCTCCAGACGGTTATTGCGAATCGCAAAATAGCGGTTGTCTTTGTCATTCTCGCCGTTAACGAGTGTGTAGATCATCGGTGCATACGTATCCTCTGTGACAGCGGAGAATTGACCAACTGCTGTTCCCGGCTGTGCATCCCAGGTCAGTGTGTCACCGGCAAGCGTCACATCGGTAGGCGCATCATTCATGGCTGTTGTATAATCCGCATGGATGGCAGCCAGTGCACCATTCATATCCGGATCGACACTGCTGTAAAAGACCAGTTCAGTTGTCTCGCCCGGCTTCAGATTACCGGCATCAAACGCCAGTGTCAGCCAGTCATCGGAAGCCTGTGCAGCAATATGCGTACCACCGCCTGAGCGGAATGCCGGTTCGCTGTAAGGGTCGCGGCTGAAGCCGACAGAAGCCTGGGCGCGCGGGTCGCTGGCTACATACATAAATACATTGTCACTCTTGTTGCCAATGGCTGCGACAATCGCATCGGGATCTTGTGGTGGGTTGGAAGGTACCCAGTTGATGGTGCTGTTATCGCCGTTCAGATCAGCATCCATATCAGGGTCGAGGAAGCGCATATAGTGAACATCGTAGACGGAGGCGGTTACGCTGGTGTTAGTGAGATGAATAGTCGTTTTGTAAAAGGGGTCTCCTGGTTTGAACGAAATCGTCTGTTCTACTCCGATCGCTTTATCCAGTGTGGTACCGGATGTTTTGGCGGCAAGCTGTTCTTCGGTAGAGATATCTTCCGTAGTGCCTGGTACTTCGTTACTGCCGTTTTGTTCTTCCGTGGTAAATGTCTTTGTGCTGGTTTTTGGTCCCGAACGGTAACCGACCGTGAATCCTTCGGATGGACTGCCTGGCAGCACATAATCGCCACTGGTCATATCCTTGCCTGTATCGTAACCGTCGCTGTCGGTATTCAGTCCAATGCTCTTGCGAAGCGTCCCTGGATGGAATCCGGCAGGACTACTGGTAGATGTACCCAGCGTACCGCTTCCCGAGATGCCCAGTTCAATATACGAACCGCCCAGATAAGTGTCTCTACCTACCTGTTCATGCCGGCCTAGTGCATCGGCGTGAACATTTATAGGAAGAGAGGGCAGCAGCAGCAAGACAGCCAGCCAGCCGCAGACGCGCGGTTTGAGGGATACGTGATGATGCGAACGCAGCCTGCTTCTTCTCATATTCAATTAACCTCCTTCGTATCATAAGAGTTGCATAAATCTGCAAGTGCTCTATTACTGTTTATCGTAAAATATCTGTTATTTTTAACATTTATCTGGCAAAAAAATGAGATTAATCAAAATTAGCAGGGCTTAGTTCCATTATATGGTAATAATATGGTTTGACTGTAAATATTTTGGTAGCAAATATTCTTAAATTGTAAGAATAAGCTTAAAATGTGGTGAAGTAATGGTATTATATAACTAATGATTGACAAGGATTTAATGAGAGTTATAAAATTAGGTAACCTAATAAATAGCTTAACTAAATAATAGTATATAGATCTCGGGGTGAATGACTGTGGATGAAGAACTGAAGTTTGAAGGAATATCACCAATGGGTGAAGAATTGTTGCGTGCATTCCGCCTGTTCCGCAGAGCGGATTGGCGTCAAAAGCCGGTCGCCGGATATAAGCCGAGTGAAATCATGGCCCTGATCTGTATCGGTAACCAGGAGGATTGCAAGAGCTGCGGGATTCAGGTATCTGAATTAAGTCGCATGCTACGTGTCACGTCTCCGACTGTAACCCAGTTGATCAAAGGAATGGAAAACGACGGCTTGGTCGAGCGGAATATGGATCAGACGGATCGCCGTGCTGTTCGTGTAACCCTGACGGATAAAGGCGAGACGATCATGGATCAATCGCTGGCTGTATTCAAAACCTCGTTTGAAGGTCTGGTGGATTATCTTGGCGAGGAGGACAGCCGCAAGCTGGCCGAGCTGCTGGGACGCGTATTTGAATATTTTCAGGAACGAGTATTTGAACCGGTAGAGCCTGCCCATAAGGGAGATGGCTTCGGTGATTAAACTGTTCCGCCAGATGCAGCCTTATTATCCATTAATAGGGCTCATTCTGGTACTTACTTTTCTGCAAACGATGTCGGAATTATTTCTGCCGACGCTGATGGCGGATATTGTGGATACCGGGATTGCCGCCGGTAACACACCGTATATTTGGCGGATCGGCTCGTATATGCTTTTGTTTGCTGCTGTCGGGATGCTGTGTTCTATTGCGGCGAGTTATTTTTCGGCCAAAGTCGCGATCGGATTCGGACGTGATCTGCGTAGTCGTGTCTTTGCGCATGTAGAGAATTTCTCGCTGCAGGAATTTGACCGGATCGGTACGGCTTCGCTCATTACGCGCACAACCAACGATATTACCCAGCTGCAGCAGGTGCTGACGATGATGCTGCGCATGATGCTGATGGCTCCGCTGATGATGCTGGGCGGTCTGATCATGGCGATCTCCAAGCAGGGCCAGCTGTCGCTGATCTTCGTAGTGGTTATTCCGGTACTCGGACTGGCTATTTTCCTGATCGGTCGCAAAGGAATGCCGCTGTTTAAGGAAATGCAGACCCGCCTGGATACACTGAATATGGTAATTCGCGAGAATCTGACCGGTATCCGTGTTATTCGCGCCTTTAACCGTGATCGTTATGAAAACAAGCGGTTTGATGGTGCCAGTCGTGGTCTGGCCGATACAGCGATTAAGGTTAACAAGCTGATGGCGCTTATGATGCCGGTGATGATGATCGTGCTGAACTTCTCGATTATCGCGATTATCGGTTTTGGCAGTGTGGAGATCAGTTATGGACGGATGCAGGTCGGGGATCTGATGGCCTTTGTCCAGTATGCGACCCAGATCCTGTTTTCTTTCCTGATGCTGTCGGTTATTTTTGTCATGGTACCGAGAGCTTCGGCTTCGGCAACCCGGATCAATGAAGTGCTGGATATGCAGCCGGATATCGTAAATCCGGTGCAGCCGGTACAGCTGAACAATGATTCCCGGCAGCCGGTTACGCTGAAATTTGACGATGTTACCTTTCATTATCCCGGCGCTGAACAACCGGCGCTGGAGCATATTTCATTCGAAGCCAGACGAGGTGAAGTGACTGCCATTATCGGGGGAACCGGGTCGGGCAAGTCTACGCTGGTGAATCTGATCCCGCGCTTCTACGATGTGAGCAGCGGCCGGATCGAGGTGCATGGAACCGATGTCCGCGAGCTGGAGCAGTCTGCATTGCGGGCACGGATTGGCTATGTGCCGCAAAAAGCGCTGCTATTTACAGGCACCATCGCTGAAAATATCCGCTATGGTCATGAATTAGCGACCGAGGAAGAAATTGCTCATGCTGCACGTATCGCGCAGGCAGAGGACTTTATTTCGGAGATGCCACAAGGGTACGAGTCGGAGATTGCCCAGGGCGGTTCCAATGTGTCCGGTGGACAAAAGCAGCGTCTGTCGATTGCCCGGGCGTTGGTACGTCGTCCGGAGCTGTATATTTTTGATGACAGCTTCTCGGCCCTGGACTTCAAAACGGATGCCCGGCTGCGTGCTGCCCTGCGGGCAGAGACGACCGAGGCAACGGTGCTGATGGTTGCCCAGCGGGTCAGTACGGTGATGGATGCCGACCAGATTATTGTATTGGATGAAGGCCGGGTTGCCGGTATTGGCACACACCACGAATTGATGGACAGCAGCGAAGTGTATCGTCAGATCGTATCTTCCCAGCTGTCCGAGGAGGAGATCGCATGAGTGAATCAACAAGACGCCGCTCTTCCGCGAAACCTCCGGGTGGACCGATGGGCGGACCGGGTGGCCCTCCCGGTATGTCGATGCCGGGAGCCAAACCCAAAAATTTCAAAGGTACCCTGCGGCGCCTGACTGCTTATCTCAAGCCGCACTGGATGCCGCTGACCGGCGTGTTGGTCGCAGCTATTCTCAGTACGCTGTTCAGTATCTTATCGCCGCGCATACTGGGGCTGGCAACCGATGAACTGTTCACCAGTGTAACCGGTGGCCGCGATATTAATTTTGATTATATTTTTCGTCTGCTGCTGATGCTGGGTGGACTGTATCTGTTCAGTTCACTGTTTTCCTACTTGCAGCAGTATTTTATATCCGGGGTTGCCCAGAATACCGTCTACGAGATGCGCCAGGAGGTCAAAGGCAAGCTGACCCGCCTGCCGCTGCGTTACTATGATCGGCAGACACACGGAGAAGTGCTGAGCCGGGTAACCAATGATATGGATAATATCAGTACTACCCTGCAGCAGAGTCTGACGCAGATGATTACGTCGATCGTTACACTGGTCGGGGTGATCGTCATGATGCTGACACTCAGTCCGTTGCTAACGCTGATCACTGTACTCACGATTCCGCTCAGTCTGATCGTGACTATATTTGTCGCCAAGCGTTCGCAAAAGCATTTTGCCGGACAGCAGGCGGCATTGGGACGTCTCAATGGTCATGTGGAAGAACTGTACACTGGTCATCCGATCGTCAAGGCATTTGGCCAGGAACGCAAAGCCGTCCAGGAATTTGATACGCTGAATAATGAATTGTATGATTCCGGCTGGAAAGCGCAGTTTATTTCCGGTACGATTATGCCCTTAATGAACTTTGTCAGCAATATCGGCTATGTGCTGATCTGTGTCGTCGGCGGGATTATGGTTACGCGCGGCAGTATCGGTATTGGTGGGATTCAGGCCTTTATCCAGTATGCGCGCCAGTTCTCCCAGCCGATCACCCAGCTGGCCAATATCTCGAATATTATCCAGTCGGCGATTGCGTCGGCAGAGCGGGTATTTGAGGTGCTGGACGAGCAGGAAGAAGAAGATCATCTGATCCAGGCACAAGTGATAGCAGCTGATAAGGGGAAAGGCGAGTCCACTGCATCTGCAGTAGGGCAAGCAGGGACAACGCAATCAGCGGTAGCACAGATACTATCACCAGCAGCGCGACCGGGCTTCCGGGCCAATGTGGATTTTGAACATGTACAATTCGGCTACAAGCCGGATCAGCTACTTATTCAGGATATGAATATTCATGTGGAAGCCGGTCAGACAGTAGCAATTGTCGGACCAACGGGTGCCGGCAAGACGACACTGATTAATCTGCTGATGCGGTTCTATGAGCTGAATGGTGGACGCATTCTGATTGACAGTCAGGATATCAAGGAATGGTCACGCAGCGAGCTGCGCAGCCTGTTCGGTATGGTACTCCAGGATACATGGTTGTTTGGTGGTACAATCCGCGATAATATCGCTTACGGCCGTGAACATGCGACCGAAGCGGAGATTATGCAGGCTGCTGAAGCAGCGCGGGCGGATCATTTTATCCGTACGCTGCCGGAGGGTTATGATACCGTGCTGAATGAGGAAGCTTCGAATATTTCACAGGGTCAAAAGCAGCTGCTGACGATCGCCCGCGCTATTCTGGCGAATCCGTCGATCCTGATTCTGGATGAAGCGACGAGCAGTGTAGATACACGAACCGAGGTGCTGATCCAGCAGGCGATGAATGAACTGATGAAGGGACGAACCAGCTTCGTGATTGCTCATCGCCTGTCCACGATTCGTGGAGCGGACCTGATCCTCGTCATGAACCATGGCGAAGTGATTGAGCAGGGAACGCATGAGGAGCTGCTGGAACGCGGCGGATTCTATGCCGATCTGTACAACAGCCAATTCTCCGGACAGACAGCCGGCTGAGAATAGCAAGCCTGCTATGAGACACACTAAAGTGAAAATATCGATAAAATAGCAGAAAGTTATCCAGCTTTCACTGATTGGATGCCAAAAAAGCCCCCTTGATACGATATCAAGGGGGCTTTTGCTATAAAGATAGGGCAGAGATGATGTGATTAGTGGATACTCTTCTTCTCGAAATTCCCGCCGATTACTTCACTCACATGTTCTACCGCGAGGAAGGCTGTCGGATCCACATCATGTACAATATTGCGCAGTTTGG
This sequence comes from Paenibacillus dauci, assembly GCF_000971985.1. Lineage (GTDB taxonomy): Bacteria > Bacillota > Bacilli > Paenibacillales > Paenibacillaceae > Saccharibacillus > Saccharibacillus dauci. The sequence continues at coordinate 518,154 of NZ_LAQQ01000002.1, forward strand.
CGAGTTCCAGACGGCTGACGACGCAGTAGATGACCTGGGTGTCTTCCTTGGAATAACCGCCTTTGGCATACATAAAAGTAGTGTTGCGTCCGAGACGGTCCATGATCGCCTGGGAGATTTCTTCGTACTCCTGGGAGATGATCGTGACCGATTTGGATTCTTCCAGACCTTCGACGACAATATCCATGACCTTGGCTGCAATATAATAGGTGAAAATGGAGAACATTGCAGAATCCCAACCAAACACGAATCCGGCAGCAGCAAAGATAAATACATTGATAATCATAACGATCTGACCGACCGGCATGTGGAACTTCTTGGATAATAGGATAGCCACGATCTCGGTTCCATCGAGCGAGCCGCCGAACCGGATGACGAGTCCAATCCCGAAGCCGAGGATAACGCCGCCGAACATGCTGGCGAGCATCTTGTCATCGGTGAGTGCCGGCACATGGTGCAGAAAAGCAGTCATGAAGGACATCACAGCAATCCCGTATAAGGTAGAAAAAGCAAAGGTCTTCCCGATCTGCTTGTAGCCGATAACCAGGAAAGGCACGTTAATAACAAAGATGAATATACCGAGCTGAATCGAAGACAGCTCTGATAAAATAATCGAAATACCCGTGATTCCGCCATCAATTACACTGTTCGGAATCAGGAAAATCTCCAGGGCAACCGCCATCAGCACGGCACCTGTAGTAATAAAAATGAACTTGGCGAGCAATTGGGCAAAGCTAAGCTTACGGTGTTTTCTTGGCATACGCAATCCTCTCTCTCCAGTAATGTAGGCAGGATTGTTGATTAATTCCATAAGCGCTGCAATAGCATTCCTGCTGATCACCATGCGGGTCGCAGGCCGGGCCAAGATACAAGAATAAAGTAAATACAGTTCAGATGTTTGAACACCCCTGTAATATACGTAAATATACTGTAGACCCGATAGCGGCTGTATCGAACTATTCAACAATATTTACTTATCTCAAATTAAGAATGATAAGCTACCTATATAAATTATATCATAAAAAAAGCTGCAAGCCCAATAAAAAGCAAAATTCAATCAATTTTTCGCAAAAAAGGCGAATTTCATGACTAATTCCCATTATATCTCACCCAATCAATGAAAATATACAGAAATGTCTTGAAATCGTTTACGATTTATAAAAATGGTTTTACAACTTTGCTATTTAATAGGAGAGACAGGAGGAATATACGATGTATACAAGAGGCTTATTTATCTATAACGGTAATGCAGGTTCGGTAGACAGCACCCAGGTCGGAGATGTACTGGGTATTCTGTCGGCAGAATTGCCGGAACTAAGTGTACGGCGCACGAGCGAGCCAGGCGAAGCCGAGCGAATCTGCCGCGAAGAGGGTGAGCAGTATGATGTACTCTATATTCTGGGCGGAGATGGTACGGTACATGAATGTGTAAACGGATTGGCTGTGCTGGAATCACCACCGGTAATCGGGGTACTGCCAGGCGGAACATGCAATGACTTTTCCAGAACGCTCTGGATGCCGCAGCAGCTGCCACGGGCAGCAGAGGTGCTGAACGAACGGCGTACCCGTACGCTGGATATCGGCACGGCGAACGGACATTATTTTACCAACTTCTACGGGATTGGTCTGATCTCCGAGACGTCACAAAATATCAATTCGGATATCAAAGGTACTTTTGGCAAATTGGGCTATTTCCTGAGCACCCTGCAGACGGTCCGTACCGCAGAGCCGTTTCAGTTTGAAATGAGCCATGACGGAGGAGAAATCGCCGGTGAAGCGGTTATGATCTATGCAGCCAACGGACGTTATCTGGGTACCAATCCGCTGCCGTTTCATGAGGAATCGCTGGAGGATGGGCTGCTGGATGTACTCATTATCCGTGAAGCAGGACTGCCGCTGCTACGCGAACTGCTCAGCCGCAAAACGCCGGGAGAATGGAGTCCGGAGAGCAGTACGATCGAATATATCCAGACGAGCCGCCTCACGATCCGCACATTGCAGCCGATGCCTGCGGATACCGATGGAGAGATTTATCTGGAGACGCCTGCAGAGCTGGGGGTATTGCCGGGCAAGCTGACTTTTCTGGTTGGAGAACAGCCGGTTTCAACCTGGTAAACCAGTATCTACAGCAGCGAATCAGGGAACTGACTCTGGCGATTCTGTATACTATCCCCCATAATAGGAGAAAGCAAGGCAGAGACGAAGCGATCCTGTACCAGACATAAAAAGATGGATAAAAGAGAGCGCTTATATGGATAAAAGCGCTCCTTGGTCCGGTATGATGCAGAATCGTTTCGTCAATCAGTATGAAAACTGGGGGAATAGAACAATATGTCACAGATTCAATCCGTATACTTTAATCATGATGCCGGTGTGGATGATCTGGTATCGCTGTTTATGCTGCTGCAAATGGATAATGTGCGCCTGACCGGTGTCTCGGTTATTCCGGCTGATGGTTATCTGGAACCGGGAGCTGATGCCAGCCGCAAAATTATCGACCGTTTTGGTCAATATGCACCGGAGACGGCCAAGTCCAACTCCCGTGGCAAAAATCCATTCCCGCCGGCCTGGCGTATGCATACTTTCTATGTAGATGCACTGCCGATTCTGAACGAATCCGGTACGATGGAAGCGCCGCTGTCCGACCTGCCGGCTCATCGTCATATGATTCGTCAGCTGCTGGCGACTGAAGGCAAGACGACGCTTCTATTTACCGGACCGCTTACCGATCTGGCGCGTGCGCTGGATGAAGCACCCGAGATCGAAGAGAAAATCGAAAAATTGGTCTGGATGGGTGGCGGATTCGAACGCGGTAATGTGGATGAACCCGAGCATGATGGAACAGCCGAATGGAATGTATTCTGGGACCCGGAAGCGGCGTATCGCGTCTGGCAGAGTGGGATCGAGATTGATCTGGTTGCTCTGGAGAGTACCATCAAGGTACCGCTGGATCTGAAGATCCGCAAGCGCTGGGCTTCCGAGCGCCGGTATGAAGGTGTCGATTTCCTCGGCAACTGCTATGCCTGCTGTCCACCGCTCGTGCATATGGAGAATAACTCCACCTATTATTTCTGGGATGTGCTGACAACGCTGTCGATCGGCAAACCGGAACTGGTGAGCAAAAAGACAATCAACTGTATTGTGATCCCGGACGGTCCTTCCCAGGGCAGAACGGTAGAACAGGCAGATGGACGCCCGGTGAATCTGGTCTATGATACCGATCCGCAGGCTTTCTCCGACTATATGATTGCACTGGCTCAAAAGGCAGCACCTGCGCGGTACTGATTGCTGCAGCAAATAGTCGAACTCCTATGTATACAGAAATATTGAAAAAAGCTGTTCCACACGTATCGATCAGGATACACAAGGAACAGCTTTTTTTATGGCAGTTAGTTGGCATCCTCTTTTGTAAGCATGTACTGAGAAGCAAAGTTCGCATTCTGTTTTATGACATATTGGAATCAGACCGGCATTATCTCGCCCAGCAGTCATCCTCGGTATTCAGCCAATCATCGTCCGGGCTTGCTGCTGAATCTGCTGCAGCTGTTCCCGTATCCGAACCACCTCGCCGACAATAATCAGCGCTGGATTGCCCAGCTGCGCTGCTCCGGCAATCCGAGCTATATCCTCCAGTGTACCGGTCAGCACTCGCTGCACTGAAGTCGTTCCATTCTCGATAACGGCAACCGGTGTAGCCGGAGGAAGACCATAACGAACCAATTCGCTGCAGATCTGCTGCAGCTGACTAACTCCCATATAAATAGCCAGCGTATCTACACTCTGGGCGAGCAGATCCCAGCGTACTGCATTTCCTGCTGCATCGATCATGCCTGTGTCGCTGCCGCTCTCCGGCTGCGCCCGACTGGCTGTCACACAGGCAAAGGAAGTCGCAATACCACGGTGGGTCAGCGGAATATCCGCACCAGCGGCTGCACCGATCGCTGCAGTAACACCGGGAATAAACTCATAATCGATTCCCCGCTCCTGCAAAAAAAGTGCTTCTTCACCGCCGCGTCCGAATACAAGCGGGTCGCCACCTTTGAGCCGTACGACATGCTGACCAGCCGAAGCATACTGCAGCAGTGTGCGATGAATCGCCTGCTGGCTCATATGATGCAGGCCGGGAGATTTGCCGCAGTAGATGCGCCGTGCATCCGGACGAGCGTACTGCAGCAGTTCCTCGCTGACGAGCCGGTCGTACAGGATAACATCAGCCTGCTCGATTCGCCGCAGCGCTTTGACAGTGATCAGCTCCGGATCTCCCGGTCCTGCGCCGACAATACTTACTTTTCCCAGAGTTCGATTCATCGCCAGGCCTCCTTTTGAATATAGAACTGCATTGCAGTGGATCTAAGCAATCTGACTGCTGTAGTCTAGCGGGCTGCCAGCGTAGGAAGGGTGATATAGATCGAGCCGCTGCTTTCGTCAATCTCGGTGGGAAAGGTATTCACACAGCCCTCATCCGGGTCCTGTACTCTACCGCTGCGCAGCTCGATTTTCCAGTCATGCAGAGGACAGTGGACCGTTGTACCGCAGACCATACCTTCTGACAGCCTGCCGCCTTTGTGGGGGCAGCGATTCTCGACAGCATGAATACTGCCGTCACTGAGACGGAACAGCGCGACCTCTGTATCTCCCAGGGTGAAGGTACGTGATCCTTTGACATCAATATCCGAAATATGGGCGATTTGCATTCTGTTCATCGCTGATCCCTCCTTGGAGTTATGTCCTGAATTAGTGGCCTGCCGGTGACGATCCGCTCAGCGCTGCCGCTCCATTCAGGTCTTCAAAGTTTTTACGCAGGCTGTCGTTATCGATAATTTTTTTCCATGGATCGGTTGTATAGCTCAGTGTCTCTTCCAGGCGGCTGACCAGTTCCTGGCGAACCGCTTCATCCGCGAGCTTCTCCTTGATCGGCTCCAGACCGACCCGCTCGACCCAGGCTGCCGTACGCTCATTCCAGCGGGCACTTTCGCGATAATACTGGAGAAAGGCAGAGCTCCATTCCATAACTTCATCTTCCGTCTTCACGGTGCAGAGCAGCTCGCCGGCACGAATCTTCACGCCGCCGTTACCGCCTACATACAGCTCCCATGCGCCATCCAGAGCGACGATCCCCACATCCTTGATACCGGATTCGGCACAGTTGCGTGGACAGCCGGAGACTGCCAGCTTGACCTTGGCCGGTGCATCCATGCGCTCGAATGCTTTTTCCAGCTTGATGCCCATACCCATTGCATCCTTGGTACCGAACCGGCAGAAGGTATCTCCGACGCAGGTTTTGACCGTACGCAGTGTTTTACCGTAGGCATGACCGGATGGCATATCCAGCTCTTCCCAGATCTTCGGCAGGTCTTCTTTTTGAATACCCAGCAGATCGAGCCGTTGTCCACCGGTGAATTTGACCAGCGGCACATTGTATTTTTCTGCGACAGCAGCGATTTTCATCAGATCGGCAGGTGAAGTCACGCCGCCATAGATGCGGGGCACGACCGAGTAGGTTCCGTCTTTCTGGATATTGGCATGATAGCGTTCGTTGGTGAAGCGGGATTCTTTTTCATCCTCATATTCACCCGGCCACAGCATTCCCAGATAGTAGTTGAGGGCCGGGCGGCATTTGGAACAGCCTTCCGGCTCGGACCAGTCCAGCACATTCATGACTTCCTTGACTGTTTTGAGTCCCATGCGCTGAATTTCGGAGACAATTTCGTCCCGATCGAGTGAGGTACAGCCGCAGATGCCCTCTTTGACAGCAGCACCGGCATTTTCTCCGGCGTACAGCTGCAGCAGTCCCTCAACGAGCGGGGCACAGCCGCCGCAGGAAGCCGAAGCTTTGGTACAGGCTTTGAGCGACTTCATACTGGTACATCCTTTGTTCTGTACCGCATCGGCTACTGTGGCTTTGCTGACGCCGTTACAGCCGCAGATGATCTCATCATCCGGCATTGCTTCGAGGCGTTGCAGTGGCGATACTGCTGATGCGCCAGCGGCAGGTTGCCCGGTCAGCAGTTCCTTTTCCCTGCCGCTGACAGATTCACCGCTTTTGATCAGAGAGAAGAGAGAGGCACCGTCGGAAGTGTCTCCGAACAGTACGGCGCCGATCAATCGGCCATCCCGCATCACGAGCTTTTTGTAAATGCCATCGATATCATCCTGTATTCGCAGGGAGCGTGTCTCGGGTGTATCCTGGAATTCGCCGGCAGAGAATACATCTACACCGGATACCTTGAGCTTGGTGGAAGTCACCGAGCCTTCATAAGGAAGAGTCTCTACGCCGGCAAGCCGCTTGGCGAGTACGGTTCCCTGTTCATACAGCGGGGCCACCAGTCCATAGCCGATGCCGCGGTGTTCGGCGCATTCGCCGACGGCGGAGATTCCCGGTACGCTGGTACGCATATAATCATCTACAATAATACCGCGTCCGATCTTCAGTCCGGCAGATTGCGCCAGCTGAATATTGGGACGTATACCCACAGCCATAACGACCAGATCGGCTTCCAGTGATGTGCCATCGGTGAATCGCAGTCCCTGTACCCGGCGTTTGCCGGTGAGTTCGACGGTACGCTTTTGCAGCAGGAACTTCATACCCTGCGCTTCCAGCTCCTGCTGCAGCATCAGTCCAGCCGGACGATCGAGCTGCCGATCCATCAGATGTTCATTGATATGAATAACTGTGACATCCATACCCAGATTGAGCAGACCGCGAGCTGCTTCCAACCCGAGCAGACCGCCGCCAATGACGGCAGCCTTTTGGTGGGTACGGGCTGTCTCCATCATCGTCTCGCAATCTCTAATATCCCGGAAGCCGATTACGCCGTCTTTGTCCGAACCCGGCAGCGGCGGGATAAAGGCGCTGGAGCCTGTAGCCAGAATCAGTTCATCATATTCGGCTGTAATGCCTTGGGAGGATACTACCCGGCGGGCTGCCGGATCGATTCGTACAATCGGGTCACCGGTATGCAGCGTAATCGCATTGTCGGTATACCAGTCCAGCTGATTAATGATGATATCGTTCATATCCGCTCCGCCTGCAAGCACGGAGGACAGTAGAATACGATTATAGTTAGGATGCGGTTCTGCACCGAAAATGGTAATTTCATAAGTTTGCGGAGCCAGTTTGAGCAGATGTTCCAGCATGCGTACACCGGCCATTCCATTGCCTGCCAGTACCAGTTTTTTGATCGGTTGGTTCGTCTCTCTCATGCGAATCTCTCCCTCCAGGTATTCCATTCATCTCTTTTCTGTGGCTAAGCGACTGCGTGCTGACTGAACGGACGACAGATCATAAAATCGGTAAAAATAAAAAGCCTGTTCGGTTATACGGCAGGCAGGCGCAGATATGGCGCAGCATGCAGTATAACGGAACAGGCTTCATTGCCGTCCTATCAGATACATCGTTGTATCCTCTCGTTTACTTATGCGCTAACTATAAGACATGTATAACTATGTGTCAATATAAATAACATAAAAATTTTATTTGAAATTAGAAGTTAATTATGTTTACATGAAAAATAGAAAATGATTTATTTCATTTCGTTTCAAACGATAATTTATCCATATAAAAGCTTATTCTTCAATAACATGTAACCTTTTCTGCTGTATAGATAGACTGGACAGGAGGGAGTATCTGTATAATGCGTTCCTTACTCGTTATTCGAATGGAAAATATCATAAGTGATCCGAATCAGGCGGCATCGGGCCTATTTCCCGAGATGATGCTGGAAGAGAACGGTTATCAGGTACAGGTCGCAGATGGAGACAGCTCTGTCCGTGTACTCCGACTGCTCGGTGAAGCCGATGCGGCGGTACTGGATCTTCCGATTGAGGAGATCCCCGAATGGGAAAAGCTGCTGTCGCAATCCCGGCCGATCCCATTATTGTGGTGGTGCAGTCAGCAGACCGCTTCATCATCTGCAGAAGCCTGCGAGACCGAGATTGCGATTGATGGCATTCTGACTCCCTCGATGCGTGACCGTGAGTTGCATTGGGCCCTGCATTTTGCAGCCAAGCAGTGCATGGAGCGTCAGCAGTGGGCAAGTGAGCGCAAGCAGCTCCAATCCCGGCTGGAAGAACGCAAGTGGATTGATATGGCCAAAGGTATCCTCGCAGACATGAAAAACATTTCCGAAGCAGAAGCCTATGATCTGCTACGCAAAAAAGCAATGAACGAACGCAAACGTATGGTCGACGTGGCAACAGCGATTGTCAAAGCCCATCAGCTGCTGCAATCGTAAAGCAAGAGGAGGAATCTGACATGAACATGACCGAGATACTCAAGGAAGTCGGGCGCGGCAAGCGCGGTTCCCGTGATCTGAATTACGAAGAGTCGCTGCATGTTGCCAGTATGATAATGAACAGACAGGCCTCCGATGTACAGATCGGTGCCTTCTTTATGGCAGAACGCATGAAAATGGAAAATGTCGACGAATTGCAGGCTTTTGTGGATGTATGCCGTCAGCTGTCCAGACGCACCCCTCTTCGCAGAGGCGGTCTGGATTGCGCAGGACCATATGATGGACGACTCAAATCCTTTATTGCCGGATTTGCTACGTCATTTGTATTGGCAGCGGCAGGGGTGCCGGTTACGCTGCATGGCAGTGAGCCGCTGCCGCCCAAATGGGGAGTCACTCTGCCGGTACTGCTGCGCGAGATGGGCGTCGATACCGATCAACTTACCCGTGATCAGGCGCTGCATGCGGCTTGTGAGACCGGGTTGTTATTTGTTGCAGCGGAGCAGTGGTGTCCGCCGCTTGGCGATCTGCGGGTGCTGCGCGAAGAGATCGGCGTGCGTACCGTGCTCAATACGGCAGAGAAATTGATGAATTACAGTCAAGCGCCTTATCTGGTTTATGGCGTTTTTCATAATACTTTTTTTGAGCGGATGTCCAAGCTGCTGCTACGCCTGGATTATGAACGGGCTTTTATCGTCCAGGGTCCGGAAGGATCGGAGGATCTGTTTATTGATCGTCCAACTCGTACGTACCGGGTGGAGAATGGGGAAGCCCAACTAGAGATTATTGATCCGGAAGCTTACTTTCTCGATATGTCGGTACCGGAGATGAACTGGACGGCAGCGGAGCAGATCAGGGTGACCGAGCAGGTGCTGACCGGCACGGCCGATCGGGCCTTTATTCACCAGGTGCTGCTGAACAGCGCTTACCGCCTCTATCTGGCTAGCCGGGCCGATTCGATCGAGCAGGGTGTGTATGATGCCAAAGCCCTGCTAGAGAGCGGGCAGGCCCGTCAGCTGTATGTGCAGTGGGGAAGTCTGATGCGCGGCGAACAGCCGAATATGCTGCCGACCGGCAGTATCCATTAAGAAATGATACATGTATGGACACGCAGTTATACACAGCCTGATGCGATGCAGGGTCAGTACATGGGAATCTCGACAAGTAGGCGCCTTCTAATATTTTCACACGATAAAAACAAAACAGCCGCTTCACCGAAAACCGGGAAGCGGCTGTTTTGTTGTATTCTATTCGATACCATCCATACCAACAGGCTACCGATCCTGCGATCAGTTACCAGCTGGTACCATGGTTGTTATTCATTCTCTTCGTTGATCTCGTTTTCGGAAGTCACCGGATGACGAGTGATCTCCAATTTGCGGTAACGACGTACACCACGACGCAGAACACGAATACTCAGGTTCTCGAATTCGTACACGGCACCAGCCGGAAGATCCGGACGCTGTCCGTATAACCAGCCGCCGATCGTATCGAGTTCTTCATCGTCCAGCTCGATATTCAGAATATCATTGACCCGGTTGATAAATACTTTACCATCCACAATCAGATGATTCTCGTCAATGCGCTGAATCTCGTCTTCTTCGTCTGCATCGAATTCGTCGCGGATCTCGCCGACGATTTCTTCCAGAATATCCTCGATTGTGATCATACCCGATGTTCCGCCGTACTCATCGACCAGAATGGCAATATGCGTACCTTCCAGCTGCATCCGTTTCAGCAGATCCTTGACCGGAATGGTCTCAGATACCGACATCACCGGATGGATCAGGGAAGCTACATGCAGATTCGCCTGCTCTTCGGCAGCGAGGAAGAACTGCTTGGTGTTGATCATACCGACAATATTATCCTTGCTGCCTTCGGCAACCGGGAAACGGGTGTACTGTTCTCTGCGGATAATCTCGCGATTCTCTGCAGGCGATTTGTCGGTGAACAGACAGACCATATCGGTACGCGGTACCATCAGTTCCTTGGCAATCATCTCGTCAAAAGCAAAGATACGGCTGACATAGCCAAATTCGCTCTGGTTGATCTTGCCGCTCTCATAACTCTCGTTCAGAATGATCTGAAGTTCCTCTTCCGAGTGGGCTTCTTCATTCTCGCTGGCAGGTTTCAGACCAATCACGCGACATAGAGCATTCGCGGATCCGTTCAGCAGCCAGATGAACGGGTACATGATACGGTTGAAAATAATAATTGGGCGCGCTGTATACAAGGTGACGAGTTCGGCTTTGCGCAGGGCAACGGTTTTCGGCGTCAATTCACCGACAACCACGTGGAAATAGGTAACCAGAATCAATGCAATCGCATACGACAGGATATGTGACAATGCCGCAGGTACATTCAGATCATGGAAGACCGGTTCCAGTACAGCTTCAACCGTTGGCTCCCCGAGCATACCGAGACCGAGTGCAGTGATCGTAATCCCCAGCTGACATGTAGACAGATAGGCATCCAGATTGGAGATTACTTCTCTGGCCGAGCGGGCTTTTTTGTTACCCTCGGCCATGAGCTGATCGATCCGGCTCGGACGTACCTTTACAATAGCAAATTCCACTACAACGAAAAACGCCGTGAAAATAATCAAAATAACGAACAAGGTCAGATTAAGACCTATATTTATACCACCGTCTGACAAAAAAATTCTCTCCCTTCGTGCGCTGTGCGCACCGATACAATTTGAGTTAGGATAAGCTGCCGCCATAGGACGGCTTCGTTATGACCGTATGATTCGCTATAAATAGCGCACGGGCACATCATCCATATAATTGGACCGGTACTTGAGCGCAGCCAGAAGCAGACGCTTAAGCAGAAGGGGTATAGAGGAAAGCAGATGAGTGCGGTCTATTGCTACAATCCGTGTCATACCCGCAAAAAGGGCAGTTAACGACATTAGCGCCGGCAGATTGGGCAAAGGATTGCCGTCATCTGTATTACAGGCATAACGTGCCGTTCCGAATGACATATTGCACGGATTGATACCGTTTGTTACGGCAAAGTCATAGTCTGTCTCGTCTGTCGATTGAAACGGCAGACAGAACAGGAGCATGACCAGGCTAAAGAGCAGTGCACTCATCTGCCGCCTTCGTGAAGGTAAATTATCCAAGTAGCATCTCCCATTTGTCGGGACGGTTAGACCGTCCATTATCGTAATCTCTATGCCGCTCAGGCACAAAAATGACATTAATTAAAGTTATACGTATTCTACAGGATATCGTTTCAAAAACCAATGTTCTTTTTAATCCAATAGACGGTAAAATGAAAAATGGCATCGCCGCAAGAGCAGCAGATGCCATTTTTAGCAGTCCGGCAAATTATCTTGCCAGCAGGATAAAGAATATAATTGCCAGTACAAAACGATAGACGGCAAATACAGTCAGAGAAAGGCGTTTGAGCAGGCTCAGGAACGTTTTGATTGCGATCATCGCTACGATAAATGCAGTGATAAATCCGGCAGCGAAGAATCCAAAGTCATCCATGCTCAGGAATTCGGCACTCTTGTACAGGTCATAGCCTGTAGCACCGAACATGACCGGTACGGAGACAAGGAAGGTAAATTCAGCTGCAGCGACGTGGGATACGCCGAGCAGGATACCACCGGAGATCGTCGATCCCGAACGGGAGAAGCCCGGCCACAGTGCCAGACACTGGAACAGACCGATACCAAAAGCCTGCTTGTACGTAATATCATCGACCGTCATATTGCCGGCACTGCGGCCTTTGCGCCACTCGGCATAGATCATCAGCAGGCCGCCGACCACGAGGCTGTAGACAACCGTCTGCGGGCCGAATAGATACTTTTTGATCATATCATGCAGCAGCAGTCCTACTACAACAGCCGGCAGCATGGCTAGTGCGATATGTAAGATATTGAGACGATGGGGAGCACCCGGGCGATTGTCCTGTTTGAGACGGCCGCGGAACAGATCGGGAATCGTCATCAGAATATCGATAAATTTGCGCCAGTACAGAACGACAACGGCGAGTACGGCACCAAGTTGTACGACAATTTCAAATGATTTGACCTGCTCGGAGTTCTCGTCCAGTCCCAGCAGAAAAGCGGTCAGGATCATATGACCTGTACTGGACACGGGAAGGAACTCGGTGAGTCCTTCAATAATACCCATAATAATGGCTGAAATAATATCCACGAATGGACCTCCTTTGGATGTGTATTTGCATGGATGGCAAATACCTGGCTTGGTTTACAACAAGATGGATTTTATGGCCAACATGATGTTCGGTTTGCGAAGAGCAAACCACGCTTCTACCATAGTATGAGAAAAAGTAGGTGGCAGTCAATTTGCCATCTGTCCGTTGACAGACCGGAATTTTGGTCTGCCGGACCGGGTGATGAACTGAAAGCACTAGGACAGGTAAGTTATTCAGCAAAAGGAATCGCTTACATTGAATCTGGAGGTTACTTTATAATAGGAATGGGGTCGAAAGCTGTCGATTAATTTATTTGTGACAAAAAGGAATAAATTTCAAAATTCCCGGCATTGCTTATGAATATACTTCCGTTAATATTAGAAATAGGTGTTTTGATCATTTTGTTGCAGTCGTGTTTACGGATATCTGTTGTGGATATCTTATTATCTCAAAGGAGTGATTGGATATGGCATTTGTAATTAATAATCTGACGGATAACAGCAATACGGTAATCAAGGAAAAGCTCGGTAGCTTTACCGTTCTGGAATACATAAAGGATCTGAGTACAACCTCGGTGATGGACGCTACGGCGCAATATTATATGTCCCATAGCAATATGCATCGCAAGCAGCTGATGATCGAACTGAACAACAGCGAGATTATGATGAAAGCAGGCGCCATGCAGTACACGGTCGGCCGGATGGAGATGACCACAGGGATCAAGGATGCCGGCGGAGCGGTACGAAGCTTTTTTGGCGGGGCAGCGAGTGGTACAGGAGCGATCAAGCCTCTCTATAAAGGAACAGGGACGATTCTGCTGGAGCCTACATACAAGTATATCTGGCTGATCGATGTAGATAATGATGAAGTTGTTATTGAAGATGGGCTGTTCCTGGCCTGTGAGACATCCCTGCGAATCGGCGTGACAGCGCGCAGTAATCTGTCCTCGGCCGTACTCGGCGGAGAAGGGCTGTTCAATATGAGCGCGAGCGGTAAAGGGGTTATCGCACTCGAAGCGCCGATTCCATCCGAAGAGGCCGTTGTCGTCGAGCTGCAAAATGATGAACTCAAGGTAGATGGCAACTTTGCGATGATGTGGTCAAATTCGCTGAACTTTACGGTAGAGCGCTCCGGCAAGACCCGGCTTGGTTCAGCTGCGTCCGGTGAAGGACTGGTTAACGTGTATCGCGGGACCGGCATGGTTTGGCTCGCACCGCTGGCAGCTTACAGCTGATTTGTAAGCGGACAGATCCTCTTTTCAGAAATAAAAATGAAAATATAAAAAAGCACTAGCCAAATCCAAAATGATCTGTTATTATTAAATCAGGAATTAGAATAAGTCTAAATTTAAAATAAAGAAAAGAGGAATTAACCATGACAACTGTAAATAACCAAACTCATACATCCGAGAACACACAGATCGATTCCCTCTACAATGCACTGAATATTCAAATCGCCAACTGGTCTGTACTGTATACCAAACTGCACAACTTCCACTGGTATGTAAAAGGCGAGAACTTCTACACCCTGCATGCCAAATTCGAAGAACTGTACACTCAGGTAACCGTGTATATGGATGATGTGGCAGAGCGCCTACTGGCTATCGGTGGACGTCCGGTCGCTACAATCAAGGAACAGCTGGAGCTGTCCACACTGCTGGAAGCAACAGGTAGCGAATCTGCTAACCAGATGGTAACTTCAGTGGTAGAAGACTTTGCTACACTGTCCGGTGAGATGAGCGAAGCCATTATACTGGCTGAAGAGCTGGCGGATCACCCAACAGCTGACCTGCTGACAGGTATTCGCGGTGAAGTAGAAAAAGCCGCTTGGATGCTTAACGCTTACCTGGGCCGCTAATCCCGCGAGGATTTACTGGATTGATCAGAACCTTTTATTAAAAAACAATTGCAATTGTGATAGCAGTACGGTTCATACCCCATCTTGAACGTACTGCTCCTATACATTCCCCATACCAGCCTGCCGAGTAGAAGCTATCCTACCCGGCAGGCTTTTTATATGCTGATTTTGTGACAGTTTGTCCCGGTTACTGCCAGATCACTTTCGGTTCACGTATAATGGGTAGACGCTAGTATTAAGTAAGTTCGTATAAAAGCCGAAATTGAATGTCCGGTGGCTCACATCTGTAAGAGTTATTTATCCGTATGTGAATAATAGAAGCAGGGCGGCATAACCCGATATGTGAAATTCATAAAATAATGAGGTGGACAATATGGCGGTAACCTATCCGCTTGTTCAGGAAGCAGAATCCTTTATCCGTGTATGTTATCAGGAGCTGGGTCACAGTGAAGAACGGATCGCAGCCCGGATGGAAGAAATATATGAAGAAATTGAGCGTCAGGGAATCTATACCCATACGCTGGAAGAACTCAGTCATGGTGCCAAAATGGCCTGGCGCAACAGCAATCGCTGTATTGGCCGGTTGTTTTGGGATCATCTGGATGTAAGGGATGCCCGGCAGGCGGAAGGTATCGACCAGATCGCAGCCGAACTACTGGAACATATCCGATATGCGACCAATGGCGGCAAGATCCGTCCGACGATCACGATTTTCCGTCCGCGTGATGCCGAAGGACGAGAGACACGTATCTGGAATCATCAATTGATCCGATATGCAGGTTATGAGACCGAAGAAGGTGTCAAGGGGGATTCTTCATCCCTTTCCTTTACAAGGTTCTGTCAGCATCTGGGCTGGCAGGGAGCAGGAACTGATTTTGATGTGCTGCCGCTGGTTATAAGTGAGAATAACGGTGCTCCCCGGTGGTATGAGATTCCGCTGCAGGATGTGCTGGAAGTGCCCATGATCCATCCGGATTATCCGGAATTTACAGAGCTTGGGCTGAAATGGTATGCTGTTCCCATTGTGTCCGAGATGCGGCTTGATATCGGCGGGATTCAATACACGGCTGCGCCGTTTAACGGATGGTATATGGGTACGGAGATCGGTGCCCGTAATTTTGCCGATGAACATCGGTATAATCTGCTGCCAGTGATGGCTCGTCTTATGGGGCTGGATACCATCAGCAAATCAACGCTGTGGCAGGATCGTGCACTCGTGGAATTGAATGCTGCAGTACTACATTCCTACAAGCAGGCGGGAGTGAGTATTGTCGATCATCATACGGCTGCTTCCCAATTTCAGAAATTCGAAGAACGCGAAGCGGCGGCCGGACGTGAAGTGACCGGGAACTGGGTATGGCTGATTCCACCCATGTCTCCGGCAACCACGCATATTTTCCATCGTCCATATCCCAACCGGACAGTGACGCCGAACTTCTTTTATCAGGATAAAAAATATGAGCGGAGCGAGACCGGATCGCAGGATGGAGGCGGCTGCCCGTTTCATTGAGAGGATGAATAACTAAAACATGCTAGGATTCGGAAGGAACAAGGGCCCTTATCGGATGAATCAGCAGATGCACAGCTTTGTCAATCCGGCACGGCTGATTCCGCTCGGATTTGCAGGGCTGATCCTGATCGGGACGCTGCTGCTTCGTCTGCCCATATCAGGTGCACATGGGCATTCCGTAGGCTGGTTGAATGCCCTTTTTACCGCAACGTCGGCGGTATGTGTGACCGGGCTTGCGGTGATTGATACAGGCACGGCATTCTCCTTGTTTGGACAGGTCGTGATTATGGTCATGATCCAGATTGGTGGTCTGGGCTTTATGACATTCGGGGTGCTGTTTGCTGTTCTGCTGGGCAAGCAGATCGGACTCAAGCAGCGATTGATGATTCAGCAGGCGACCAATGCCTTTTCGACACAGGGATTGGTCAAGCTGTCGCTGAACATTTTCCTGATTGCCTTTGTACTGGAATCGGTAGCCATGATTACGCTGGCGCTGCACTGGACCCCTGAGCTTGGATGGAAGCGCGCCTGGTATTACGGGGCTTTTTATGCGATATCTTCATTTAACAATGCGGGATTTGCACTGGATCCGAACAGTCTGTCTACCCATGTAGGCGATCCCGTAGTCAATACGGTCGTAATTACCCTGTTTGTGATTGGTGGACTGGGATTTATTGTACTAACTGATATTTTGCAAAAGCGGAGCTGGCGCCGGTTCTCGCTTAATACCAAGCTGGTACTGACGGCTTCGTTGATTGCCACTGCATTCGGTGTTGCTTTTGTACTGATAGCAGAGTGGAGCAATCCGGCTACACTGGGTCCGCTCAGTCTGAGCGAGAAGATCTGGGCTGCTTTGTTCCAGGGCGTGATGCCAAGGTCTTCGGGTTATAACACGGTTAATATCGCCGGACTGATGGCAGCGACCCAGTTTGTATTTATTATCCTCATGTTTATCGGAGCAGCGAGTGGATCGACAGGCGGCGGAATCAAGATCAATACGTTTGCGATTCTGATTCTGTGTCTATACAGCGTTGTGCGCGGACGGACAGAGATTCATGCTTTTCAGCGGAAGATCAGTTTTGAAATGGCTTTTCGGGCGCTGGCTGTTATTATGATTTCATTTGGTATTGTGTGTGTGTTGACGATTCTGCTGACGATTACCGAGCATGGATCCAGCGCCACTTTCCTTGCGATCTTTTATGAATCCGTCTCTGCATTTGGAACGGTGGGATCTTCGATGGGAATCACTCCTCATCTTTCTCCTGCCGGCAAACTGATCGTCATTGTAACTATGTATATCGGACGTCTCGGTCCTCTGGCATTGGCATTTGCCCTGGCACAGACAAGACGCCCGCCGAAATACAGTTATCCGGAAGAGAAGGTTCTGATCGGTTAATGTCTCGATAATAAATAAAGTGAATGAATTGGAATGCTCAAAAAGCCTGCTTGTCTGCCAAAGGTGTCTGAACCTCTGGTGGATAAGCAGGCTTTTTGGATGGAGCTCTACAGGCCATTTGTATACTCTGCAGCTGGAATCTTCCTTTGCATGCATGTTAATGAAAATTCCCGAATGGAAAATGTCCGGCTGATTCAGTTCATGCGTCGCTCCCACCAGTTCAGCAGCTTGCTCAGTGAATAGGTAAGGATCAGGTAAATGATTGCTGCGGTCAGATACGGTTCCCAGATGCGCATATACTGTCCGCGCATCACATTGGCATAATACATCAGCTCTTTGGCAGCAATCACGGTGAGCAGGGAAGAGTCCTTGATCAGCACGATAAATTCATTGCCAAAAGCCGGCACCATTCGCTTGATGGCCTGGGGCAGAATGATATACCTCATCGTCTGGCGATGCGTCATACCCAGCGATAGCGAAGCCTCGGTCTGCCCTTTCTCGACAGACTGGATACCGGCCCTGAAGATCTCGGCCGTGTACGCTGCCGAATTAAGTGTCATCGATAGTACGGCGGCAATCATCACATCGGTATGACCGACCAGCGCCGGTACCACACCAAAATGTACAATCAGAATCTGCACGAGCAGCGGTGTCCCACGGAAAAAGTTGATATAACAAGCCGCTGGCAGACGGAAGTAGGCATGGGTGGACATCCTGCCAAAACCGACAATCAATCCAAGCAGTGAACCAAGGATAATAGAAAGGATGGAGATCCCGATCGTAAGCAGAGTTCCCCGTAGCAGCATGGGCAGGTAATACAGAATGATATCAAAACGGAATTCCTGCATAACTTAGCCTTTGGCCATAGCTGCTTTGAGATTGGTCAGATCTGGTTCTTCGCCAAACCATGTTTTGTAGATCTGGGCATAGGTGCCGTTGTCGATAACCTTCTGAATAGCCGGGTCCAGCTTGGCTTTCAGTTCGCTGCCTTTGGGATAGATAATGCCATAATACTCGGAATCAAAGTTCTGGGAGTCTGCGATACTCACCAGATTTTTGTCCGGGTTATTTTTGATATACTCACGTACCACCGCGATATCCGCGACAACAGCGTCTGCTCCGCCGCTGTCCAGTTCCATCAGTGCGAGTGCATTGCTTTCGAATTTGCTGAGGCCCGGATTATTCGCACCCATAATACCGGACATCAGAATATCCGCAGTAGTGCCATTCTGTACTGCGACTTTTTTATCCTTGAGATCCAGCGCGGATTTTACGGAACTACCCTGTTTGACCATGATAATATTGGTCGATTCAAAATAAGGCAGGGAAAACTCGTAGCTGTCCTTGCGTTCATCGGTAATAGAGACCGATGAAATGCCCGCCTGGTATTCGGTTCCCTGGCGCACACTCTCCAGCATGGTATCCCAGCCGACATTGGTCACTTCATGCTCCAGTCCCGCTTCTTTCATAACGGCTGCGATAAAGTCGATATCGAATCCTTTGACCTGATCCAGATCCATAAATTCCATTGGTGCATAAGAAGCATCGGTAGCGAATCGGATAGGTCCGCTGGGTGTAGCAGGTGCAACGGAATCGCTGCTAGCTGCAGATGGAGGATCCTGGGCAGGTGCCTGTCCGCAGGCGGATAACAAACTCAATATCAATGTTAAATAAACTAACAAATACCCCTTTTTCATTATGTGACCCCCTAATATGTAGAATGTATTGTAGAGATTCTAACAAGAAATATAAGGGATAACAATATAATTATAAGATATATGTTAGTTTATTTTACATTAAGTTATTATGTTCATTTCGAATCAGGAATGGAAAGCTATATCTATAGACTGCAAGTTAGCAAATCTTCCATTCCATACCTGTTGATGATGCTGGATAATCTGTTGAGCGTTTAATATGCTATTATCCAGCGTACTATGGCTATCTATTGCAATCAGATTACGTTGATAGCCGAGGCTATAGGCTGCACGAATGGTCGTATCCAGGCAGAACTCTGTCTGTGCACCGGCGAAAATGAGCTGCTCGATCCCATTCTGCTTCAGCCATTCCAGCAGTTCGGTCTGGTAAAAAGAATCCCAGCTCGTTTTGCGGATCACTGTATCTTCAGGCTGGCGGGCTAACTGGCTGCAGATCTGCCATTCAGGCGTATCTACATAGAGTTCTTCTCCTGGCGTATAGCTGGTATGCTGAATAAATACAATCGGTACCTGGGCATGGCGTGCTCCTGCAATCCATTCATTGACATGGGTGATCAGCTGTTCCCTGTTATACAGCGCATTCTCTTCTCCCATAAAAAAGATTTCCTGCATATCGATAATGATCAATGCCTGCTTCATACCAATTCATCCTCTCCATATGTAATAAGCCATTATTATACCGAAAACCCGGTCATCCGGTGCAGCAAATTACAATATGAGGTAGAACTTCACTGGCAATATAACAAGTACAGACTCTACGATTGTAATGATTAGCGTTTTGGAGAGAGTTATGGAACAATATATGTATAACCTGCCTACAAGAGCAGAGAATATGAACGTAAAGGATGGAGACAAATGAACGAACAACGAATCGAAATCAGCAAAAATGTACTAACCGACTGTCTGGGTCTTCAGCCTGGTGAATCCCTGGTTGTCGTAACCGATGACAGCCGCAAAGAACTGGCGGAATCCCTCTATGAAGCGGGTAAGCGTCTGGGCGCCGAATCCATGCTGATGGTCATGCAGGAGCGCAGCAAATCGGGTGAAGAACCACCGGCTTCTATCGCGATGGCCATGATGAACGCTTCGGTAGCTGTCTGTGTGACACGTTATTCCCTGACCCATACCTCGGCCCGCAAGCAGGCCGCCGCAGCCGGTGCACGCGTAGCGACCATGCCGGGCATTACGGAGAATATGTTCACCCACGGAGCAATAACTGCCGAATATTCCAAGGTCAAGGAATTGACGGAAAAAGTAACACAGATGCTAACCCGTGCTTCCAGCGTACGTATTGAAAAAGATGGCTACAGTCTGAATTTCTCTATTGATAGCAGAGAGGGAGTGCCGAGCACAGGCCTGTATCTGAATCCTGGCGAATCCGGTAATCTGCCTTCGGGTGAAGCGTATATTGCACCGCTGGAAGGTACAGCAGAAGGCCAAATTCTGGCAGACGGTTCGGTAGCTGGCCTCGGAGCATTGAACAGTCCGCTGCTGCTGACGGTAGCAGATGGCAGATTGATCGCTGCCGAAGGCGACAAAGGCGATGAACTGCTGCGTATGCTTGGAGATGACCAGGGACGTATGCTGGGCGAGTTCGGTATCGGTACAAATGACAAAGCACGCATTACCGGCATCGTGCTGGAAGATGAGAAAGTATACGGTACGATTCATGTTGCTTTTGGCAGCAATAATACATTTGGCGGTACTGTAGCGGCTGGCGTACATATTGATATCGTGGTGAAGCAGCCTGATGTATATCTGGATGATCAGCTAATTATGCGTGCCGGCGAACTGCTTGGTTAAATGGCAGGCACAACGTACGAATCTGCGATAACGGCGGTGAAATAAAATGAAGACAACAGGAGTTACACTGCGCGAGCTGCTGCAGATTCCGCTGCTGCAGCGTGCGCGCGTGATTAGTGGGGAGCGGGGACTGGAGCGGTCCGTGCAATTTATCGATATTATGGAGACGCCCGATTTGGAAGAAGGAATACGAGAAGATGTGCTGCTTATGACAACAGCCTATTTTATACGCGATGAGCCGAAGCGACTGTCGGACATGATTATAGCTCTGTCAAAGGGTGGTGCAGCCGCGCTTGCGATCAAGCCAGCGCATTTTCTCAAGGAAATACCAGACGAGGCGATACAGCTAAGTGAACAGTACGGCATGCCGCTGATTGAGCTGCCTTCCGATATTCCGTATACCGAGATTACCCAGGCGGTTATGGAACGGGTACTGGATCGCCAGGCTTCTATCCTGCAGCGTTCGGACGAGGTATACCGCAAACTCACCATGATGGTACTGGAGAATATTGGTATTCAGGCAGTCAATGATCATGTATCCGAGCTGCTCAAGGCACCGGTGGCGGTTATTGACAATACCGGGGTGACTATCGTCTCCTCTCCGGCAGGTTGGGATTACAGACAGGCATCTTATCCACTCAGCTGGAATATCAATGTGGATCGGCGCAGTGTCGCCCGTCTGATCGTAGATAAAGAAAAGCTGGACGCGATGGAAGAGGTCGGTGTCGAGCAGTCCCGACTGGTGCTGGCGCTGGAGCTAATGCGCAACCGGATTATCGAGGATACAGAGAGTCGTTTGCGCGGCAACTTTATCGATGAACTGATGACGCCGCCGGTTCCACCGCGGTCAGAAGTAGAGCAGCGCGGCCGTCAGCTAGGCATGAATCCGGCGCAGCAGTGGGAGATTGTCGTGATCGAGGGCCAGACTGCTCCCGAAGAGGAGTGGATGAACCATCTGCTGGCTATCGAGGCGGAGAAATATGGAGTTCGTCCTCATATCGAATTCCGCAGTAACCGTGCGATTTTGTTCCTGCCTACTCCGCCTGCCGAGCAGGAACAGGCTGACGTTAACGGGGAACAGGAGATTCCGTGGGATACGATTATCGCGGGCTGGCTGAATGATCGTGAGGGACGTCTGCACGGCTACCGGGCTGGTATTGGGCGGCCGAAATGGCTGTGGGATATTCACCATGGATACAGTGAGGCACGCAGCGCGCTTACCATCTCGCGTCGTCTGAGCGGTGGTGGTTCGCTCACAGCCTATCAGGATGTAGAGATTTATCATCTGCTGCGCGGCTCGGTCGATGAACGTGGATTTGGTGAACTGTTCGATCGCAAGCTGGGACGGCTCAAGCAGTACGATGAAGAGCATCATAGTGAGCTGCTGCGCACGCTGTTCTTTTATCTGGACAGTCGCGGCAGTCTGATGGATACAGCGAGTCAGCTGTTTATTCACCGCAACTCGGTCAAATACCGGCTGGATCGCATACGCGAAATGACTGGTATAGACCTGAATGATCCGCACGAGCAGTTCATTATGCATATGTGCCTGATTTATTATTATCTGATGGAACATCCTGAAGATTAGTAGATACAAGGAGGCTTTCTTATGCTGGACAGCTTGTTCAATCGCTTGGCAGCTCCCTATACTCATATACAGCGTACAGGATATGGATGTATCGGCAGTGCGGATGACTGCCACCTGTTTGTCCAGGATGGTGCGGCAGGAGCCCGGTGGACCCAGAATTTGTCTATCGATCCGCAGACCATCGCTCTTCGGCTGATGCCGACATACAGGCAAATGCAGAAAGCGAAATTTCGTCTGCCTATATCACTCGCAGCATGCAGCTGTTTTGATTTCTTGCAGATACCGCTAACCATGCTGACCCAGCTCCAACCCGGCGAGCTGCCTCTGAGCAGACTGACCATCATAGACTGCGGCAAGCCATTAAAAGGCATGCAGCATCTGTTTGACGAGGCTCGTTACGAGACATTTGATATCCAGTTTTCCTGATCGAACCTTCCGATCTCGCACTGTTCCTTCCTGTATGCCCATACCAAAAAGCAATGCCTGTGCTCCCAAGCTGAGGCATTGCTTTTTGGTATGGGCAGGAGAGGATAACAATTGTTTAACAAACCAGAGATATAGAGCTCCAAACCAAGTGTCCTTCTGCTGTGGTCAGGTACAGACGCTGCTACAAATATGCTGAAAACTGCTGAAAAAATTGCTGAATTTCAATTTTTAAGTAAAAAAACATTAACTAATTTACCTTTAGCTCCGATAAGTTATGGGTAAGCTGGTTATTTACCAGTAACTACGTGGCTTGTTCATAGGCATCCATTAGCGCATCTCCAAGAAGCAGAATACACTCACATTTATGAAAAGCCAGCGATAGTTTTTATAAAAGGACATGGTAATGTCCAAGGGGGAAACAGGGGTTTATGAAAAGATTGGGATTCAGGGAGAAAATGGTGATCTTTATCAGTCTGGTCATTATTATCGGCAGCGGATTGCTCGGCTATTATGCCGTGAAAAAAGCGGATAATCAGATCGTGGGAGCTGCGCAGAAAAAACTGCTCAGTGATCTGGATACCGGAATGCTGCTGATTGATGCCATGTATCCGGGTGAGTGGTCCGAGCGTGACGGCAAGCTGTACAAAGGCACGACTGTAATGAACGATAATTTTGACTGGCTGGATAACTTCGGCAAAAAAACCGGCGATACCGCTACCTTGTTCTTGCAGGATACACGTGTAGCGACCAATGTTATCAAGCCCGATGGCAGCCGCGCAGTCGGAACGAAAATCTCTGACAAAGTAGGCAATGTAGTACTCAAGCAAGGGCAGTCTTACACCGGCGAAGCCGAAGTTGTCGGACAGGTCAATCAGGCTGCCTATATACCGCTGCATAATGCAGCCGGCGATATTATCGGCATCTGGTATGTCGGTGTACCGAATGCGCCATACGAGCAGGCCAGTGATGAATTTGAACAGGGAATTATCCTGTTTATCGTCTTTGAAGTAATTGCAGCCATTATTATGATCTGGCTGTTGACCAAGCGTATGCTGCGTCCACTTGTTATGATTACACGTGCAGCCGAGCAGGTTGCCGGTGGTAGTCTGCAGGTGCAGCTGCCGGAAGTACACAGCAAAGACGAGATTGGCAGACTGTCTCTTTCTATTCGTACGATGATGGATAATCTGTCTCATCTGATGCAGGATATCCGTCAGAATATGTATTCTTCCGCCAGTCAGATCAGCGCTTCGTCTGAGCAGTTCTCCCGCTCTCTGGAGGAGATGAGCAGCTCCTACAGCCAAGTGGTAATCAGCAACAAGGAAATGAACGAGAATGCGGAAGCCGGCAGCCATGTGCTGCATGATTCAATGAAGACAATGAATACACTCACACAGCTCATTGATCGGGCTGCTGTACGTGTAGACGGTGCGGTACAGGATTCACAGCATACACGTGAAACTGCCCAGCTGGGCAAGGAGACGATGGCGCAGACGATTCGTGCGCTGGACAGCTTTGCTGAATCCTCCTTGGAAAATGCCCGTATCGTCGGTCAACTGGAAGAGTACTCCAAAGAAATCAAATCGATTGCCCATACCATTTCCGGTATTGCCGGCTCTACCAATCTGCTGGCACTGAACGCATCGATCGAAGCAGCACGTGCCGGAGAAGCAGGCCGCGGATTTGCAGTAGTTGCCTCTGAAGTACGCAAGCTGGCTGAACAAGCCAGCGAAGGAGCCAGCTCGGTAGAAGAATTTACCGCCAAGATGGGTGAATCGCTCCAGCAGGCCGTTGATATGCTCCAGCATGGCAAAATGCATCTGGATACCGGACGCGAAGCAGCCCATTCTTCCGAAGAGGCACTGGAAGCGATCTGGCAGGCTGTCGGTACAACAGCTGCCAGTATACAGGAAGTATCTGTTATTGCCCGCCAGAAAGTTGAACATGCCCAGCAGGTAACCGGCATGATGAGCAAGCTGGAAAATACAGTGGAACATACACTGTCTGCTTCCAGCCAGGTATTGACTATTTCCGAGACGGTAGCAAGTGAACTGGAGACACTGGCAGCCGGCTCGGAGGAGCTGGATGCCATGTCCACCCAGCTGCAGTCTGCCGTATCCAAAGTACTATCCTAATCATAAAAATGCCCGCTGAACCGGTGATCTTCTCACCGTGTCAGCGGGCATTTTTTATACGAAACGGTCTGCTCTATACATACAGGTACCAGTTCTCGCATGTAACAGTCATTTTGGATGATCTGGAAAAGGAAGTTAAGAAGATACGCACTCTTTCAATTCATGCTGCTTTTCAGCCAGTAGTTTGAAGGTCTTCCAGCCGTTGAACAGCCGTCCGGAGATCTTCATCACTGACAGCCTGTTGGATTCCAGCGTACATCCGAAGTAAGGGGCAGTTCGTGGCTGACCGCCTGAATAATCTCTTCGGGATTGGCCGAGACGAACAATCGGCTCAGGCAGGATTGACCGGTAAATCCTTCATTCATGCTGTGCTGGATCATCTGCAGCAGGGGATCATAGTAGCCGCGGATATTGTACAGACCAAGCGGTTTATTGTGAATGCCGATCTGCGACCAGCATAATACTTCGAATAATTCCTCCAATGTACCGAGTCCGCCAGGCAGGGCGATAAAGGCATCTGCCTGCTCCTGCATCATGGCTTTGCGTTCATGCATGCTGCCTACCTGTATCATCTCTGTTAATCCCTGATGTACCCGCTCACCGTGAAGCAGTCCGCCCGGCATAATACCGGTTACTTCCCCGCCGGAAGCCAGCGCCGCATCGGCAACTGCACCCATCAGTCCCAGACGCGAGCCGCCGTAGATAAGACGATATCCAAGTCCGGCAATATGGGTACCCAGCTGTGCAGCAGACTGAAGATAATCGGGATGATGTCCTGTTGCTGATCCTGCAAATACACAGATCGACTTCATGCTGTTCACTCCTCACAAGGGAATAATTTACAGTATACCATAGTATATATAACCTTTATTTACACAGTTCATAATGAAATCAGGTTTTGTGCAAAAATAATTATAGCCGCTGATCCCGGATATACGGCGTCATAGCCTGCTGGGTAAAAAGGGACATCTATCACAAAAATCCCCTGCCGGCATCAGTGCCAGACAGGGGGATAGTTTATGTCCTTTACCCGAAGAATAACCTGTACCGATAAAGAAATGTACAAAGGTATGCTTCTGCAAAACGGAACATAGAGTTAGCCGTATTATTGTGGATTGTTCGTCCAGATGCCGGCTGTTTTCAGTACAACACGGGAAGGCAGCTTGAGACCGGCGAGGACCAGCTCGGCTACATCTTCCGGCTGCAGCATACGGTCTTCGTCGCCAATCGGCAGACCGGCATTCACTGCCAGCGGTGTATTGACTGTACTTGGATTCAGTGCTGTTACACGGATATTGGACTTGCGTACTTCCTGCATCAGGGCTTCGGTCATACCCAGCAGAGCGAACTTGGAAGCGCAGTACGCCGAACCTGTCGCAAAGCCGCGCTCGCCGGCTGTCGAAGCGATATTGATAATGTCTCCGCTTCCCTGCTCGATCATGGCAGGCAGCAGTTCGTGAGTCACATAATAAGCGCCCATCAGGTTAACACGGATAATCTGTTCCCACTGTTCCGGATCCATTTCTGCCAGTTTGCCAAAGGAAGCCGTACCCGCATTGTTGATCAGAATGTCTACATGACCGAGTGAAGCTGCGAGTCCGGATACAGCGGCGCGGGCTTCCTGGGAGTTGGATACATCAGCGGATGCCGTGAATACCTGCACACCGTACTGCTCGGACAGTGTGTTTTTCAGTTCGTCCAGATCGGCAGCAGTACGCGCGAGCAGACCCAGATTCACACCTTCGCGTGCCAGTGACTCGGCGATGGCTTTGCCGATTCCTTTACCCGCCCCAGTAATAATAGCTGTTTTGTTACGTAATTCCATAATGATCTAACCTCCATTTTCACGATAATATTTTACTGGAATAGTATACTACTAATGCTCCTTCGAAAAAAATGTTTCATGATATTCACAAAAGGGTAATCAAATTGGTTACATATTCCGACATATTCTTGTATAATAGTTCAATAATTTCATCGTTTTGAAATAAGAGCTAAATTTCAGGAAAGTGTAGGGATGCCTGTGGACCAGCGTTACATCAAAACAACCATTCAGACTCTTCTTCATCGCGCTAACAGTGATGTACGGGTTCGCACCAGAAAAAAATTTCCGGGTCCCCGTTCCATTGGCGGCAAGTTCGGAATGAACAGCCGCATGATCACCTTGTATATTCATGAGATTGAAGAACAGTGCTTTAATATGTTCGGTTCCCTTAGTCATGTGAATGACTATTTTGCGATTATTATGGCTCACGAACTGGGTCACGCCCAAGATCCAATGCTCGAACAGCTGGCAGACGATCTCGATGACTGTACGGATTCGCTGCTGCGCGCACGAATTGCGCTGCGAATTGAGGAAAATGCATGGGAATTCGCCCGCGCCCTTATTCCGGAAGTGAGCAGCTTTGTATTCGAACAGATTGTAGACCGTTCGCTGGAAGGCTATCATAATGCGATCAGCCGTGCGGCGGCACAGGGTACCGGTCTTGAAGTGATCGCCTGATGCATCACCCAGTCTATTTCTTTGCAGAAGCCGGCAGGACTATCCTACCTTATACGGAGTACAGAACCATGAAGATGATCCATTAGAAAACAGATTGCCTCGGAGACGATAAGGCAGTCTGTTTTTTGTTTTGGCGATATAAGTAAAAGGACTCATGGATTCGCACTTGGTGAACGGTACTGAATAGAGTATGGTAAAGGTACGAATAATGATGTAAAAATTATACAGATAATATGATCCATACAAGCAGACGAGAGGAGCATGGACATTATGGCAAACTATATCGGCTGGATTCGTTCACAAGTAGGCCAGGAGCACATCATTACTAATTTTGCCGGAGCGATTATTACCAATGACAAAGGTGAGATCCTACTGCAAAAGCGCCGGGATAACGGACAATGGGGATTTCCCGGCGGAGCGATGGAGCTGGGCGAATCGGCAGAGGATACGGTAAAACGCGAAGTCATGGAGGAGACCGGACATACGATCGAGATCCATTATCTTCAGGGAGTATACACCAAGTACGATTATACGTATCCGAATGGAGACCGGTCGCAGACGATGCTGGTTGCTTTTGTATGCCGGATTACCGGCGGAGAGCGGCTGCAGGAGAATGAAGAGACCCGGGAGCTGCGCTTTTTTGCACCGGAGTCGGCGCCGCCGCTGTTTAACCGGCAGAACGTGGATATGCTGGCCGATTTCCGCGAGGGCCGCAAAGGGGTATATCGTTAACGGATTCTTGTCAAAGTGACTGCAAAGTGAAATCGACCTGCTTGATAATATGATTATTTTTCTCAAAGCATACGGCATAGTCTCCTGATGGCCAGCTGCTGTTGTGAAGAGGAATCTCCTCGGCTGCGGTATCACTGCTTTCTTTCAAGGATTGCTCCTGTATAATGCGGCTGGTTGCTTTGGCAATAACATAGACTCTGGACATGGCAGCAGGCATTTTATCGTCGTTATCCGGATAAATGACAACAGCCCACAGCTGTTTATTATTCGGATAAATGGATTGTTGATCCAGAATGCCGGGATGCTCGAAGCTGCGTTCTTGCCCAACCTGCAGATCATAGGCAGGTGCATTTGTATGATGATACAGATAGGTAATCGGAATAGACAAAAGGACTCCGGCGCAGAGGAGTATGGCGGCGAGTTTTACTTTTATATTCAACAGGGAATCCTCCCAACCGGATATTTCGAATCACTGAATTATAAATGATGGTCTGGCAGGTAGAACACAGGTATATGGTTAGCGTAGCATAGATGGTATTTTTTGCAATATGTACATGGAAAGCAGTATTTCCAGGCTGTTAGAAAGCGATAACGATAGATGATGAACAAGAAAAGGACATTTCCGGTATGCCGAAATGTCCTTTTCTTGTTAGTTATTTTTCCAGCGATTCGATCAATAGTTGGGACTATTCGATGTCTGTATTCACAGAGCAGACAAAGCAGGTAGCATGGCACCTGAATCGGTCGGAGTCTGCCCCGAGTAGATCATCAGACCTGACTAGCTGAAATCGCCTGCTCCAGATCCTGAATCAGATCGCGGATATTCTCTGTACCGACAGAGAGACGGATCAACTCCGGATTCACACCGGCGGCGAGCTGCTGTTCTTCATTCAGCTGCTGATGGGTGGTACTCGCCGGGTGGATAATGAGCGACTTGGAATCGCCCACATTCGCCAGATGGGAGAACAGCTTTACATTACCGATCAGCTTCTGTCCGGCTGCTGCACCACCACGGATACCGAAGGTAAGAATCGCGCCCTTGCCGCGGGTGAGATACTTGTCTGCCAGCTTATAAGACGCATGACTGCTCAGACCGGGATAACTGACCCATTCCACATCAGGATGCTGTTCCAGGTATTCGGCGACCTGCTGGGCATTCTCGCTGTGACGTTCCATCCGCAGATGCAGCGTCTCCAGCCCCTGCAGCAGCAGCCACGCATTAAATGGGGAGATTGGTGCGCCCAGATCGCGCATCAGCTGCACACGGGCTTTGGTAATATAGGCAAGCGGACCGAGTGCATCGCTGTATACCAGTCCATGATAGCTCGGGTCCGGCTGGGTCAGGCCAGGGAACTTGTCATTCGCTGTCCAGTCGAACTTGCCGCCGTCGACGATTACACCACCGATCGATGTACCATGACCACCGATAAATTTGGTGGCGGAGTGTACGACTACATCTGCACCATGTTCAATCGGACGCAGCAAATACGGACTCGGGAATGTGTTATCCACGATCAGCGGAATTCCGTGCTCATGCGCAATCGCAGCGACCGCTTCGATATCCAGCACATTGCCGAGTGGATTGCCGACTGTCTCGGCATAAAGTGCTTTGGTACGCTCGTTGATCGCAGCGCGGAAGTTCTCCGGATCATCGGAATTCACGAATTGTACTTCAATGCCCAGCTTGGGAAGTGTATTGGCAAACAGATTATATGTACCGCCATACAGACTGGCTGCCGAGACGATATGGTCACCCGCTCCGGCAATATTCAGAATAGAAAAGGTAATCGCTGCCTGCCCCGATGCTGTCGCCAGTGCGCCGACTCCACCTTCCAGCGTAGCAATGCGCTTTTCGAATACATCGGTGGTCGGGTTCATGAGGCGAGTGTAGATATTACCGAATTCCTTGAGTGCGAACAGATTGGCGGCATGTTCGCTATCGCGGAATCCATACGAGGAGGTCTGGTACAGCGGTACCGCACGAGAGAAGGTAGTTGGATCAATCTCCTGTCCGGCATGAATCGCAAGCGTTTCCAATAGATAAGGGTTAGGTTCAGTCATGGTCAGTCTCCTTTGAACAAGATGAGATTGCGGTATAGCGGTCGTTCAATCCATCGTTAGACAAGTAATACCATGGTGTGTGAGAAATTGATTTGTATTATTCTCGCACGGGGCTGTTCAATATTCAAGCAGCAAACTACATTTCGTAAATATTCTATACTCTATAGAAAAAATGAATACCAAAACAGCCGCAGCGATGTAGGGCTGCGGCTGTAAAGCAGAATCTATTGTTCTTTTTTGGCAGGCTTGGCGTACTGTGCGTAGGCTTCCTGCAGAATAGGATAGCTTTTCTTCGGACGTTCGTGGGAGACCGGTTCGTTCCATGGTTCCCACGTATAGCTGCCAAACGCCGGTGCATTGACCGCTGCCTGGCTGTTTTTCGGTACAAGTACAGGAGAAGCTTTGATACCATCGGTTTTTTGCGGTGCTACACCTTTGGCTTGATATGGATTTTCCCAGACTGTCAGGGAACTTGGGTCCATAAATCCAAGCAGCATCCATGGAATCGCGAACTCGATCACATTATCCTTGGCATACCAGTCGGACAGATTATTGAACTCCGGACTGCTTGGATCGTTGATACCATGATGCAGCTTGCCGACTTCCAACTCTTCAAATGGCATAGTGACCTTGGTCTGCGGCAAATACAGTTCCCGGTTCAATGCCAGCTTCCATGGGAGGAAGTAACCGGCCGAGCCATCCGCATATTTGGGATCATACGGAATCTCTTTGCGGGAAGCGCCATACAGATACGTATGCTGGTCGTAGCCGCTGTTAATGTAGATATGACCGTCTTTGTCTGTATTGCCCTGAATACTGACCAGAAACTCAATCGGCTGGTTAAAAGTAACACCAGGCGCTTTGTCCGACTTGAGGCTGCCTTCACCATTAGTATCAAAGCCGATATACAAATTGTTTTGGCTGAAATCCCAGTTTCCGTTTTTCTTTTCCAGTTTGACGTACAGGTTGGCGGCATCATGTGTCATCTGCATCATCATATCCGGATAGTCCTGGGTAATGGCAGTCTGATTCTTGGCCCAGTCTTCTGTCTTGCCATCCAGATGAATCATATCGTCCACACTGGCTTCCGGCTCGACAGCGATCACGCCAAAGTGCTCTTCATTGGTCAGCCGGTTGCGCCACATTGCTCGGCGGTCTGCCGGCTCCAGATCAATCGTATTCCAGGTGAACTTGAACCATTCATCCTGCCATTCGAACAGCAGGGCGCCATCAAGGCCTTCATCATAAATATCCTTGACCAATCCGGCATCGAGCTTGCCCTGCTCCTCTTCGGTATGCATCCCTTGATTGCGTCCAAGGGGCCCGTAGTGAGCCATTCCGCGTGAACTTGGCATACCGAACTCGGCAACTACCAGCGGAATGCCCTTATGATGTTCACGCATAGCATGCAGATAACCGGCGTACGGATTTATAGTACCGTCTGCTTTTTTATACTTTTTGTATTCCGGTTGCTGACGCAGCAGATCCGGGTAGTACGGATAGATATGATAGGAAGAGAAATAGCCGGCTTGCCAGACGTTGGCTACAGGCTTGATATTCATCGGATCGACCGATACCAGATCTTCCTGTTCCAGCGGTTCATTCGGATGCTTGAGCGGATCGGTAGTCACCCAGTTGGTAAAAGACATCGGGTGCTGCCATCCATATTTCATATCGGCTTCTGCAGTTACATCGAGCATGCTGGCGACCCAGCTCTCAAAAGCCGTCGCATCCGCATCCGCGCTGAAATATTTGCCTTTGTAAGGTGGCTGATTCGGATGTGCCTTATCCGTTACATCCACTGCATAAGGAAACCACTCGGTTCCTACCACCCAGCCTAGCAAATACGGAGATACATCCGCTGTATACTGTCCATGCGCATGTCCGGGAGTCTCGTCAATCGTGATCTGTCCGTGAATCGCTCCGACGGCTTCCTGAATCTCCTTGGTAAAGGATTGGGTAATCTCCGGCGTATAGGCATCGCGGCCTCTGGAATCTTTGCCGATCAGCTCTTCCTCCGGCGACCACACCCCTTGCATCAGATACAGCGGCTCTTTTTGCGTCTCGTTGTACTCCTTGAGCGCTTCATAGAAAAAAGGAGGCAGGATCGTATAAATCCGCAGTACCCGGATATTCATCGCTTTCATTTGCGGGAACCAGCGTAAATAATCTTCCTTGGTTGGACTCAGCTCTCCGGGATAATGACCCGGTGTAGTTGCCCCCAGGTTAATCCCTGCCCAGAAAGAAGGCTGCCATGTACTGCCATCATAGACAGCCAGCTGCTCGCCGACGACGGTGGAGGTACGCTTGATCCCATCCTTGTCGACAACAGGTACAGTATAGGAGCCGCCTTTGTCGGTGGGCGTATTATTGGCAGCAGGAGCACCTGCCGGACTTCCGCGCAGCAGCCAGAAGGAGAAAGCGGCGATAACGATAACCGCCGCTACAACAGTGACGATCAATGGACGTTTTAGACGTTGATGTGTTTTTTTTCGGGATCGCATATTGTCATCCTTTACTTCATAATGAGTTGCCTGTATTCATACAGTACCACAAAGGAACCATAATATATCATTAAAACCATTACCTTACATAAAAGTGTGTCTTATTGACCGTAAATCTGACAATTTTATTCAAATTAAGGCCAAACTGTTGTCACTGCAATTATAGAGGGTAAGTGCAACAGAGGAGGCGATACATCATGCGCAAACATCGTATTCACCGTTCCATAAAAGCACCGGTCAAAAGTCGCCGGATGCGGATACACAAGCCGGATTCTTACAAGCTGGCTGTGGAATTCAAAAAACGCCGTCTGGTTGCCGAGAACCGCTATGAGCTGATCAGTCTGCTGAATGATATGATTACGACGATTTGTTTTCTGGTGGGCAGTTATTTTTTCTTTACGAGTCAGACCAAAACAGGGACAATCATGTTTGTTATCGGTAATGCCAACACATTATTTAGAGCCATTCTCTCACTGGTACGCAAAATTCATGTGGAATGGATGACTGAACAGGGCCAGACTGCCGAGAAATAGCAGCTTTACCGCATTTCGGCATATATGTTTCAATAAATATGTATATATATAAAATATGTATATATAAAAACCCCGGCTGCAGCAGCCAGGGTTCATTTTTTATGTGCAGATTGCATTGGTTGATAGGAGAAGTCAGGACTTAATCTGCTTCAGCGGCTCGGTTGGCGGGCCTTCCAGTACTTCACCAGTGTAGCTGAATCGTCCGCCATGACAAGGACAATCCCAAGAACGTTCGGCTTCATTCCAGCCGACTTCGCAGCCCATATGGGTACATGTCGTGTCCACTACATGCAGCTTGCCTTCCGGGTCCCGATACGCTCCGGTCCGTTTGCCATGATGCCAGATAACGGCACCTTGATCCGGCTCCAGATCATCCGCTTTGCGCCGGTTGAAATCAAGCTTGCCGGTGACCAGTTCCTTGGCGACCGTCGCATTATGACTGACCGCAGTTTTGATCCGTTCCAGCAGCGGCATTTTGCGGGAAGGGGAGAACAGATCGGTATACCGGTTCTCCCGGCCCATGATCATATCGGTCATCATGATCGCTGCCAGTGTACCGGATGTCATTCCCCATTTGGCATAAGCGGTACCAACCAGAATATTGGGCTTGTCGCTGGTTACATAGCCAATACAGGGCATCCGATCCAGCGAATACAGATCCTGCGCCGACCAGCGATACGGAATATCCTTGATCCCCAGCAGCATACCGGAGAAGGTCTCCAGATCGGCGTAATGCATCGTTGTCTCTTCTTCCTGACCGGTACGGTGTCCTTTGCCGCCGACAATCACGTACTGCTGTCCATCAAAGGTAGCCGAGCGCAGGGAGTGCTTGGGCTCGTCGGCACTGAGATACATGCCACCCTCGAACGGTGTCTCCGCACGAATCGCCAGTGTATACGACCGCTCGGGCTGCAGGCGGGCAAAATAAAATCCGTTCTGATCGGTCACCGGATAATGCGAACCGGATACGACCTTGTCACAGGTTACGCCAAATTCCTGATCCTGGATCAGCAGCCGCGGACGATCGCCGTCTTCCACTTCCTCGATCATCGTATTCTCATACACCTGTCCGCCCATCACCCGGAATTCCATCAGCAGGAATTTCAGATACTGCACCGGATGGAAGCGAGCCTGTCCGGGCAGGGCTATAGCGCCTTTGACGCGCAACGGGATTGGCAGGGACTCTACCCATTCGCCGGGAATTCCCAGTTCACGATACGCTTCCATTTCCTTTTCCAGATTCTTGAACTCGTCATCATCCGATTCCACATAGACATACGCAGTCTCTTCCTGCCAATCACAGTCGATCTGGTTATCTTCTACAAGCTTCTGCATAAATCGCTTGGCTTCTTCGGCAGCTTCATAGTACAGAATTGCACTCTGGTCATCGGTATGCTTGCGCAAATGATCGTAGATCAGCCCGTGCTGGGATGTTACTTTGGCGGTGGTGTAACCAGTTGTGCCGTCCAGCACTTTGCCGGCATCGAACAGGGCAACCTGTTTGCCTTCCTTGGCCAGCAGGTAGGCAGCAGTGATCCCGGTAATGCCGGCACCTACTACAGCAATCTCTACATCCAATTCTTCACGCAGCGGGGGGAAAGAAGGCAGCTCTGTGGTGGCACGCCAAAAAGAGTGGGATTGATCCGGCAGTTCCGTTTCGGCAGCTTTGCGGGTGATATCCTTGTTCGTATCGTCTTTCATAAAGTCCCTCCTGTCAGATCGTAAGTTATAGGGTAACCAAACATACCCTTTCATTACCACTGGCAGCAGGGCGCTAATCGAAGAGATCAAATAGAGGAATTATCGGCGCAGCTCTGCTAGTGTCTCTTCCCAGCGGGAGAGTACATCATCCGGCTGAAGCAGACGAATCGTAATACCCGATGTCAGCTCCGCATACTTGGCGGTATCTTCCCGTACATGCTCCACAACAGCCTCGAAGCGTGCCCGTGGATAGACAGCATCTGTCAGCTCCGGCAGAGGAGTGCAGGAGAGTCGAAGTGCATAGGATACACCTTCCCACACAAAAGTAAGCAGTCCCTTGCCGCTGCGCAGTAGATTGCCTGTCGTCGTTGTTCCCTGCCAGAGCGCGAGTCGTACATGCTGTTCATCCAGCATTAGTACTTCGCCTGCACTCACCATCGCCTGATGGGGATAAAAGTCTTCTCCGATAGTTAACAGTGGCATTGCCAGATGCTGCTTGCTGTGCAGTTCCTGTCCATTCAGCAGCTGCATCAAAGAGGGTGTAAGTGTAGTATGTTCCATTGTTATTCACTCCATTTCCAGTCTTGTGATCGTATATGCACAGATATATAGCATAGTCTGTCTGTGATCCCGCCGATATGGCATTTTGCATAGAGGCAGGAGAAGTAGTTAAAATCATAATACCCATATATATCATATCACTGATGTATCGTATGGATGATGAACAGGCAGGAGGAATGATATGCTGATATTTGATATTCGATTCTGGATCGGTGGATTGATCCTGATTGCTTTGGTGCTCTTTGTTCTGCACCGTATATATCGCAAGGACGGGATGTATCTGCTGATTGCAGGCATTTTCGGGATATATATGCTGAATGTGATCCGCTATACCTTTTTCCCTTTTCCGGTAGACCCACAGCTGCTGACACTGATGCGCATGGCTGGCAGCGAACCGGGCATGGTGCGGTTCAACTGGATTCCTTTTCATTCCCAGTTTTACGATTCCATTCTGGATGACAAATCCAATTATCTCAATATTCTGATGACGGTTCCGTATGGACTGATGGTGCCATTTCTGATTCCCGTTCGGGAGAACCGGGCGAGAATGGTCTGGCTGGGATTGGGGATCGGACTGGTGATTGAGACGTTGCAGGGGATACTGAATCTGCTGCTTGGTTACACGTATCGCACTGTAGATATCAACGATATTATTTTTAATTTTACCGGAGCGATGCTGGGCTGGGGACTGCTGAGCCTGCTGCTGCATACATCAATCGGGCAGAAAAAGCTTGCCATCTGGCTGCCCGATGTGTTAAAAAGTAAATAATCACAACGAATCAGCGAATCCACCGCTCCCGGGAAGGAGCATGGGTCATTCCTGATCCGTTACAACCAAGGAGGTGAGGCAGGATGTTAACTTTCCCATTATTTATTACGCTGGAGCGCAGACCGCTGGGCAGCTGTAGTATTGTACATTCATTTCGTGAAGACGGGAGAA
Organism: Paenibacillus dauci; assembly: GCF_000971985.1. Classification (GTDB taxonomy): domain Bacteria; phylum Bacillota; class Bacilli; order Paenibacillales; family Paenibacillaceae; genus Saccharibacillus; species Saccharibacillus dauci. The sequence continues at coordinate 554,520 of NZ_LAQQ01000002.1, forward strand.
GTCTGTCCAAAAATGAATACTCGTACAATGGCGAAATGCCGCTCCTGCCTTCAGCCTCGGTCGGACATGTAGCATGATGATCAGCAGCCTGTGAGGGGTGTCTGTAATAGAGCATAAAGCTCTCTGCAGATAATTCTCTACAGCATGCTTGTTTCATGCGATCTACATCTCTGTGATCCGTATCGGCGCATGAAGCGTCTGTATCCAGAGATTCCCTTTAATCCGGGATTATCTTTTAACGTACAGCCGCAGGGACGTTTCCCTGCGGTTTTTTCTTATGTTCATATATCGGATGGATACATGAACATAGGGGTTTCCGGCAATTCCGCCGGGCTGACAGGCAGCAGCGCATTTCTCCTTCAAAAATACACACAGCTGCAGAAGCGAACAGATGGGTGAACAGAATAACAGGTATATCGAACAAACAGCCTATTATTCGTAAATATGCGTATGAAACAGGATTTTACCTCTTCCAATAGAGGAGAGCCATCATTACAATTCCGCTGATCGCTGGAAACGCCAATGAATATAATCTGGTTTCTGCAAACGAATGATGCAGTTCCTGTTCGTACCGTTCATCTTGATCTTCTCTGCAGCCTATAGAGGAGAATATACAATATGTCTATTATGATTGCCTGTCAGCAGGTTGAGCAATATTACGGGGCCCAGCAGGTCCTGTCCAGCGTCACCCTCGAAATTCACAGCGGCCGCAAAACCGGCCTGATCGGCCTCAATGGTGCAGGCAAAACCACCCTGTTCCGAATGCTGTCCGGCCAGGAACGTCCATATCAGGGCAGTCTGCACATCCAGAAAGGCGCTCGTGTAGGCTATCTGGCTCAGGTTCCTGCCTACGAAGAAGATACGACGATTCTGGATGTACTGCGCGGCAGCTTCCGGGAACTGCTCGCTCTACAGCAGCGGATGGAAGAGCTAACCGTACAGATGGCAGATAGCAATCTGTCCGAACAAGATATGGAAAAAGTACTTCGTCAATACGGCGAAGCGATGGATCAATTTGAAGAAGCAGGTGGCTATGCCATGTCTGCCCGGATCGATGCCGTTGCCAATGGTCTTGGTATCGGAACGGATCGTTACGACCGTCTGTTCAACGGCCTGTCCGGCGGCGAGAAGACCAAGGTCTGCCTGGCTGCGCTTCTGCTCACCGACCCGGATATCTTGCTGCTGGATGAGCCGACCAACCACCTGGATATGGAAGCCGTGGTCTGGTTGGAGCAATTCATTACCGGATCACCTGCGACCGTCATCGTCATCTCGCATGATCGCTATTTCCTCGATCGGGTGGTGCAGGAAATTATTGAACTGGAAGATGGCGAAGCAGTTACCTACCCAATGAATTATTCCGCCTACAGGGAAGAAAAGCAGCGCCGACTTGTTCGCCAGTTCGAAGACTATCAGGAACAGCAAAAAGAGATTAAACGCATCCAGGAATCGATTAAGCGCCTGATTGAATGGGGTAATCGCTCCAATCCGCCCAACCCTGGATTCCACCGCCGAGCCGCTTCCATGCAAAAAGCATTGGATCGTATGCAAAAGGTCAAACGCCCGATAATGGACCGTGCCCAGATGGATCTGGACTGGCGCCAGCGCGACCGCTCGGGAGATCGGGTGCTGGTACTGGATCAGGTATGGAAAGCCTACGGTGACAAGATCCTGCTGCAGGAAGCCTCTGCGCTACTGCGTTATGGCGAACATGCTGCGATTATCGGTGGTAATGGAGCAGGCAAAACAACCCTGCTGCGCATGGTGCTCGGACAAGAAGAGCCGGATGCTGGTAGCCTAACGCTTGGCTCCCGTACCGATGTCGGTTACCTGGCTCAGGAAGCGGCTCCGCCAGATCGCGGCGAGACCGTATTGGAATGGTTTAAGCTGGAAGCTCGAATGGAAGAAGGCCAGGCAAGAGGGCAGCTGGCGAAGTTCCTGTTTTATGGAGCAGATGTATTCAAGAAAGTATCGGGATTGTCTGGTGGCGAATGGAGCCGCCTGCGTCTGGCGATACTGATGCACCAGCGTCCGAATCTGCTGATTCTGGATGAACCGACGAATCATTTGGATATTTCCTCAAGAGAAGCATTGGAAGAGGCTTTAGAGGAATTCCCAGGGACGATTTTGACAGTTTCGCATGATCGGTATTTTATTAACCGGATTGCGGGCCAAATTTGGAGTCTGGAGGATGGGGAGTTGAAGGTGAGTTTAGGGAATTATGAGGATTATGGGACATAAAATAAAACCCGTCTACTTAAATACTAAGTAGACGGGTTTTATTTAACCATTCATTCCGTTTTCAAGAGTTTTTGAGTTTTCAACGTTGCTTATGTGATCAATTCCTCCTAGTAAAGATGAAGAGCTAATCAGAAAAATTAAGGCTAGAAATATCATAGCTTTTTTCATTGTTATTAACCTCCTTTAGAATAGTCTCATAAATCTTTTTCTGTCCGGAACTAGCATAGGGTTTGAAATGCTCAAATAAAGAAATACAATCTAATATTCTATTTTTATTAACTACTTTTACAGCAAGAGCTAAACTTCTTAATATATCAGCTATACCTTTATTGTATTCATTATTGTGAAAATAATAAATAGAAAGTTGATGATACAATACCATTAATCTGCTACTAGTAATAACAGGATAAACATTTCTATCTATCGCGACCTTTTGATAAATAATGTCATGAAATTGATCAATTATGTGATCAATATTAAAATGATGTTTATTAGCTGAATTTACAATTATCAGCATGCTAGGAAGAGTTTCTTTAGGATTCTCTTGAATAAAATTCACATAATCATCGAGTCCTTTAGTATTGCCCATTAGTAATTCTAGATTATTTAAATTGGCATTTGCGTATAATTTAAATTTATCGACTTCTTGTAAACCTTTATCATTTAATAGTTGAAAATCACTCAAATCAGCATATTTTAGGATGAAATTTTTGGCTTCCTCATATCGTCCTAAGTGTTCAAGCGCAGTAGCTTTGATTAAATAGCCTTGACCATAATAGACAACTAATTCACGTTCAGTATTTAATACAGGAAAAATCCCGGTGTTTTTGAACTTTTCTGATTCGCTTTTGTAAACAGTCTTTACAAGAGATTGAAGTTCATCGGCACAATTTTGTAGAAGATTCCAATCTTGAAAATTATAATAAATATTCCCTAGCTGCAATAAAGCATCTAGCATCATATTTTCAGGAAGTCTATTACGATAAGGTTCGAATCTGATTACAGCTCGTAAGCTCTGTTCAGTATTTTCACCAATAGAAGCTCTAAATACACGATAATGAGCAATCGCCAGTCTCTCCGAATGCTGATGCTTCTCATTCTCGATAACGCATTCATAAAAAGGCAGAGACTCTTTCACTTTTCCTTCTTCATACAATTCTTCAGCCAAACCAAATACAGAAACCGTATTCGATAAATCTTCCATCAAGCGATCCAATACCGCCTGAATACAGTCATATCTACCAATCTCTGTACATCTTAACAAAAATGCTTTAATCCGTCGCCAGTCAGCCTTTTCATTGATAAAGCATTCATCCACATAATACTCATACATCCAGCCTTCAGGGTGGCCCAGTGCTTGGGCCATTAGATCCAGTTGGCGGATGGAAATCGATTTGGGCGGATTACCATTCAAAATACCGCTGATAATCCCGCGGTTAATTCCAGCCAGCTTACCAAAACTGCTGAGTGAATGGCCCTTTTGTCGAATACCTTTTTCAATCTCAAGTCGTATGGTTGTGGTGTTGGTAATCATAACCGAACACACCCCTTTATTCCGAAAGTTTCCCGTTTGTTGCGCCCCAGTAAACCCATGATCTTCAAATTTATTACATTATATATTACGGTTTGAACTGCGGTCAATTACTTTTAATGGATTGATCCAAATTTAGGTATCATAAATGAAAAGCTGTCTTATCACGGAGGATAGACAGCTAGCAGTAAATTGGCTATTTGGTTTCCATTTTAGGAATCGTACGTAGCTTGTGAAGTAGTGCAAGACAATCGACGATTCTGGAGTTGTTAAAGTTCTGAATAGTTGTTTCCAGTGCTGATAAAATAACATCCAACTGCTCCAGTGATTTATTGCGATTTAGATGATACAGAGCCAGCTGGTAGTAAATATGAACGTGACGATTCAGATCAGCCTGTGCGGTATACGACTTTCTGATATTAATGCTTTCAAGCATATCTACAGGGTAAATAATGTGAGTATACCTGGCAAGTATATAGTCGATATCCCAATGATGTATATTGCTCGCCTTTAACAGGATGAATAGGCTGGGGAGAATCTCAAGAGGATGCTGTTCCATAAGTTCCAGATAATGAGGCAGAATGTCTCGATTTCCTTGTAATAGTTCAAGATTATATTCGTTAAACTTGGCATACAAATTGAATTTACGAACTTCTGTTTTACCTAATTCGTCCAAGCCTTGGAACCAGCTGAGATCTCTAAATGGCTCCAAGTATTCTCTCGCTTCCTCGTATTTCCCTTCGAGTTCAAGAGCACAAAAGCGAAGTAAATAACTCTGTCCGTAATAGACAACTAGAGGGCGGAGCAGGGAGGATAGAAGAGGGCTTGTTGGATTAGGATTACTGGAATATAGTTGATCATATACAGACGAAGATAGCTGATGTAATTCAACCGCATGTTTTTTGACACGATTCCAATCCTGCAATATATACGAATGGAAAGCAAGCTTCAGCAATGCATCCAGTTTGAGATGAATAGGCAGCTTTTGATAAAAAGGTTCAAAATTAATAGCTGCTCGATAATTCTTTTCCAAATCGAGTCCAATCTCCATAATGAAAATGCGGTAATGGCTGATTGCCAACTTCTCGGAATGATGATCTTTTTCATGGCGGATAACGGTCTCATACAAGTCACGAACAGTTGTATAAGCGGGCTCCTTATGTGCCATTTCTTCAGCCAGCTCAAATATATGATTGAGCTGACCTGGGATCGAAGCCAAACGCTGTAATATGCAATGAATATTATCGATTCTGTTCAGCTGTATACAGCGAATCAGAAAAGGCTTTAATTTACGCCAGTTTATTTTAGCTTTGGTTAAGAAGTATTCTTCCAGAAATTCATCGTATAGCCAACCTGGAGGCTTTTTCAATGCGATAGTCATTTGATCCAACTGCTGAATCGACATAGACTTTGGTGAATATTCATTCAGAGTAGCACTTAACACGCCTCTATTTACACCGGATACTTTACTGAAATGGTTGATGGAGGAAAATCCCTGATGTCGTATTTCTTTCTCAATAATATGAATGAAATGTTGAGTCTTCTGCATGATGATCATCTCCAAAACACGGTTTCATATATAGTTATCATATTTATTAATATGCCTGAGACTTAAAGCCATCGTGATTCATTTCCCTCATTTTTTTTTAGTAGAGTGTGGCTGTTTAATACATGCTCATAACTATAGTTTTGAACGACATACTCTAATATATCCAGAATAGATTCCAGGTTCTTGTTATACAATTTTTGATTAAAGTGATATAAAGCAAGTTCGTAATACAGATCGATATAGCGGCTGATCCCTATAGATAGATCTTTATAGTTATGATCCACAGATTCAAACCTTGCTATTAAATTGATCGAATCGAATGAATAGATATGTTCGTGATAAGTCTCCAGAATGTCATCTACGTTAAATCCATGCATATTGGCTGCATGCAAGATCACATTCACACTAGCCAAAACTTCACCAGGATACTTGACTAAAAGCTCTTTATATTTGGGTAATACGGTTTGGTCACCTCGTAGCAGCTTCATATTCAAAGAATTAATATCAGCATACATTGTAAACTTTTCGACTTCATTACGGCCTTCCTCATCCAGCCCTTCAAACCAACTTAAATCCGAAAATTTGGGAAGGTAATCATCTGCTTCCTGATAGTTCTGGGTAAGCTCGGCAACCGCAAACTTAATCAGATAACTTTGACCATAGTAAACAACCAGAGGTCGACTTGTTTTCACTCTGGTAAGTTGGTGGGTTGCTGATTGATGTTGATACTCGCGAGCGTATATAGAGTGACTAAGTTCCATTAATTTGTTGGCACAATTGTGCACAGCTTCCCAGTCTTTAACTGTAAAATAAACATTGGCCAGCTTAAGGAGAGCATCCAGCATTAGATGCTCAGGTAAGTTCGCACAATAAGGCTTGAATACAAGCGCTGCTTTGAAACTCTGACCGATCATTTCTCCAGCAGCAGCCTGGAAGATACGATACTGGCTAACTGCTAATTGCTCTGATTGATAATTACGCTCATATTGAATAATGCTTCTATAGAGAGGAAGGGCAGCTTGAAGCTGTCCATCAGTTGTTAACTGCTCTGCTAATTCAAAAATCTGGGAAAGATAAGATGCATCCTCCAGTATCCAATTCATGATTTGATCTATGAATTCGATCTGATTTAGTTGTATACAACGAAGGAGAAGGGGACGCACTCTTCTCCAATTCACTTTGATATTCTGCAAACAAGATTCTTCAATAAATTGTTCGTAAAGCCACCCTTCAGGTTTGCCCAGTGTTTCTCCCATACGATCGAGTTGATTCACTGAGATGGGCCGAGGTGGGTTACTATTTAGAGTAGCGCTCAACACGCCTCTATTAATTCCAGATGCTTTGCTAAAAGAATTAATGGTGTAGTGTTGTGAACGCATTTCTTTTGTCAGTATTTCACGAACGGTTAGGATACGTTTCACTGATGATCACTCCTTTTCTTGAAGAAAAAAGCTTATATAATCATAGAATTCGGAGTATATAACAATATGCTGATTACTCAATAACTTAGTACCTGAAGATTTTACCTCAATCCTGTGCTGAATCACTAAAGTATAGGTATAGAGCCATACCTTATATTTATTTTTCCAAAGATCCGGTCAATTGACGTAGCTTTTTGAAAAGATGAAGGCAGTCCATAATGCGTCCGCGATTGTACCGTTCAATTGTAGATTCAAGCGTATAAAGGATTTTTTCCAGACGTTCGTCATATATATTACGATCGCAGTGATAAATAGCCAGTTGATAATAGAGATTTATATACCGATTAATACCTATAGTCACATCCTGATAATTATATCTGGCTTTGCTTCCGGCTATGAGATAATCCAGAATATCGGCATGATAAATAATATCTTCGTAGCGACTAAGCAGTTGATCAATATTGTATCCATATTTGTTAGCTGCTTCTAGAATGATTAGCGTAGAAGGCAAAACTTCCTGTGGATGTTGTTCCAGAATCTGCAGGTATCTGTCGAGCCTCTGTTCCTTGCCGGTCAGCAGTTCCAGATTCATAGTATGAATTATGGAGTAGAATTGAAAACGATCAATATAGTATTGATTGTCAACATGCTCATCCTCAAACCACTGCAAATCTGCAAATAAATCTACATATACCTGCGCCTTATCGTACATTTCTTCTTGTTCATACACCGCACATTTAAGTAGTAGACCTTGCCCATAATACACAACAAGAGGTCGTTCCAGATCAAGAAAAGGAATTACTCGTTGATCTTGTCTGGCCTGCATTCTTAGTTGATAGACCTTAAAGCTAAGTATATAGATTTCATCTGCCATATTTACAGTCTGTTCCCAATCTTGCAATGAGTAATAAATATTGGCGAGTTTTAATAAGGCGTCCAGCTGCATCTGAATGGGTAGAAGATTGCGATAAGGAGCAAAAGTTAAAGCTGCCTTCAGGTTAGTTTCGATATTATTTCCAATCAATGATTTAAAGATACGGTAATGACTTACAACAAGCCGTTTAGAATGTGAATTACGCTCATACTCAATAACGTATCTGTATAATAAAATTGCTAATTTTTCTTCTTTTTGAATCAAGTTCTCGGCTAGACAAAATACCTCGTCGATATAAGAGGGATCTTCCAAAAGCAAATAAAGAATACGATCTATCAAATCACTCCGTTGTAGCTCTACACAGCGTACAATCAATGGGCGAACACGCCGCCAGTTGGGATTTTGCTCTAGAGAAAGGCATTCTTCAATAAATAATTCATAAAGCCAACCTTCAGGTTTACCCAAAGCCATATTCATTCGATCTAATTGATTGATCGAGATCGGTCTTGGCGTACTGCTGTTTAGCGTAGCACTCAAGACACCGCGATTTACGCCGGATGTATGACTAAAGCTGCTTAAACTGTAACCCTGCTGGAGAATTTCTTTCTCTAATTCATGCCGGAGGGTTTTTAACTCTGTCATGTTGTCACCTCGTACTCAACGCAGTATGCAGAGTGCAGTAAGCATATCATCTGAATTATTCTGCTTATTTTTTGAGTTCTCTAAGTTTTTTAAAAAGGTTCAAACAGTCCATAATCCGTCCACGGTTATATTTTTCTACGCTAGCTTCAAGTGCGTACAAGACCTTTTCCAATTTTTGATCGTACATGTTGCGGTCACAGTGATAGATAGCCAGTTCATAATATATATTGACATAACGAGTGATCCCTACAGAAACTTCATAATAAAGTCTGTCATTATCCAGATTGCTAATGAGATAATTTTTAATATCATCAGGATAGATAATATCATCATAACAAGTAAGAAAATGATCAATGTCGTAACCATGAGTATTAGCTGCTTTAATAATAATCAAAAGGCTAGGCAAGACTTCCTCAGGATACTTTTTTAATAATTCGAAATATTCATTCAATTTATTCTTATTACCTGTTAATATTTCTAAATTCAATGCGTTGAACATAGCAAAAAAATTAAATCGCTCAATATATTTTTCGTTTTCCGGATGATCGTCTTCAAACCAATGAAGATCAGAGAATTTTGCTAAATGTACGCGTGCTTGTTCATACTCCTCCAGATGTTCATTCGCAACAAACTGCATAAGCTGACTTTGACCGTAATATACGATAAGAGGGCGTTCCGTAAAGGGGAGTTTATAATCTTTTTTGTTAGCTTTTGCGTGCAATTTCTGCTTATGAATATGGTTAGAAACCTGATATAGTTCTTGGGATAATTGAATAACATTGTCCCAACTGCGAATCGTATAGTTTACAATAGTTAATTTTAATAATGCATCCAGCTTCAAATAATCCGGCAACCGATGTCGAAACGGCTCAAAAGCCAGGGCGGCTTTCAGATTCTCTTCAATATTATGTCCCAGCGAAGCACGGAAAACCCGGTACTGGCTAACTGCCAGACGCTCCGACTGGTAATTACGCTCATTCTCAATTACACATTTATAAAAAGGAACCGTTTCCACTGTGGCGCCAGCTTGGACCTGTTCTTCAGCCAGCTCGAAGACGTGTCCAACATGATTGGGATCTTCCATCAGCAGATACAGGGTACGTTCAATCAAATCGTTTCGACGAATCTCCATACATCGCAGTAGCAGTGGCCGTATACGGCGCCAGTTGGCCTTGCCATGCTCGCTAAAGCTCTCTTCGATAAACTGTTCATACAACCAGCCTTCCGGCTTGCCAAGCGTAATAGACATCCTGTCCAGCTGGTTGATCGACATCGGCTTGGGGGGATTACCATTCAGGGTAGCGCTCAGAATCCCTCGGTTGATCCCCGAAGCTTTACTGAAGCTGCTTAGAGAATAACCCTGCCGGGCAATCTCCTGCTCCAGTTCGGTTCGTAATGTGACCAGATTATCCATACGGATCACCTCTTCTCCTGAATTAACGTAGATGTTTGTATATAAGAGCTGCCATTTATTGTACGGCCTATATGACCTTTTACGTAGTGACCGATCTAATACGTTCCAAAAATTATTTACCGAATTGGGTAATCTGTATATATTATGCTTTTATGTACAACCATGCATTGAAGCACAGATGCGTTATTAGCAGAGATATCCAGAGGTATTTCCCCCTGACTTTACCAAAAAAAGATAATTTTTATTATTATACAGGTTACTTAAAAGCTGCCGAGTTCGTTTTTGGTAACGTTACATAATCATGCAAATATCATGCGAATTAATTCCAGAATAGAATCATTACATGAAAAAAAAGGGAGTGATTACAAAAAAAATAAGTCGGTTTTTTGTAAACTGCTGCAATAATAGACATACAGGCGATCGTAATCAGGCAGCATACAGATAGAATTCTGATACTTTCGACTTGTCACTCTGTTTGCCGTAACGTTTCACCTGCCACTATGATTTCACCGCATTGGATCGATACCGCGGGGGCGGCAGAGGATGAACCACACAAGAACGCAGCTTTTTGACATAGCGGTGAAATTAGATTGTAGAGCAGTACTTAGCAAGTAGCAGCAAGACCATAGCAAGTATAGCAACTAAGCAGTACAAGTAGACTTACCACATAAGTAGTTCAGCAATTTATATCATAGAATACCAATAACATTTCCTGAATAATAGAGCAGTACCGAGTGAAGCCTGATCCTTGCGATCGGGCCTTTTCTTTTATATGGAAGAGGTTTCCTTCTTAACTGTATAGACGAACAGGCAGGAATAAACGTTTTTATTTTTTGTATAAACGCTGCCGTATGATAAAACTTATAAAAAATAGCAGATGAGGTACAACTGATATATGCAACTTTGCTTGTCTGGTAACATTTGCTCAGCAACAGCAACAGCAACAGCAACAGCAACAGCAACAGCAACAGCAACAGCAACAGCAACAGCAACAGCAACAGCACACTATAAAAATAATAGCTGTTGATAAAATTTAAAAAACCGTTTTTTTGAAAACATCTGGCATAATCTTCTACAAGAGTAATTCCACGGAATAAGGCTCTGCCCGGTTACGCGCCCCAGTTTAACTGTGCATGCTTGTTTTCGTTGATAATAACCAAGCTTGTTTTTTGTCGTGACGTCCGTTCCCAGGCACTGCTGTGCCTTCATACAGTATCATTAGATATTACAAAAATAGGCTGTCGCCAGTTGCTGGAGCACTGGAGAGGGCCTGTTTGGTGTATCCCGCTTTTTTTCTGCTTAGATAGCTAAATTTCGACAGAAATTCAGTTGCGATTTGGTAAAATATACACTGTTTTTACAGGTTGAAATACATAATAATGAGGTTCTGCTACAAATATGCAGACGGCGATGGAATACCATTGCAAGCCCGGTGTACTGCGATGATCAAGAGAAGCGTAAAGAGTCAAACAAGTACGTAACAGCTGATTTAATATTTATTTTACATTTCCCTGTAAAAACCATTTTTTACTGTTTATACATTCATTATCCGGGGTAAATTAGATTCTGGAGCACATTACATCTTATGGAGGGTTCACCATGAATAGGCTGTTCATAGCCTTTGTTGCATTTTTGAAAAAGCGTCTGATTGGCAATGTCATTCCGGCGGTAGTTATCCTTTTATTCTGGTTTTACGGACTGCAAGCCAGTATGGAAGATTCGATTGGTACAGCGATTGTTGCTTTTATCCTGTTGTCGATCGGAGATATGGTGTCCCTATACTTTTTCGAAAATTCAGCCAAACACAAAAAGCATGTAGGTTAACAACCCGATTACCCGATACCGAATCATTACATGTCATCAGTCACACGGGCTGATTACCATACAGGAATACAACAAAAAGCACCTGCCTCTTATGGACAGGTGCTTTTTGTTGTAGCTGCATAGATGCATAGCCATGCAGATACGTAAATAGATATAGCTGCTGATTAGACCAAGCGAGCTGGAATAGGTGGAACATGGGCAGCATGCGGAATGTCTGCCTGGTTCACTTTAAAAGCAGGCAGATATTTGTCCGGGTTGGTAATATGTTCCGGTTCGGTTGAGCGCCAGGTGAAAATACAGGTAGAGCACATATGCACAGTCCATACGTCAGCTACCGGAGAGGCAGCAACCTGTTCTGTATGCCGCGAGCCGCATCGTGGGCAAATATTCATGAGAATACACTCCTTGTTCGTAAAAGTAGTTGAATGGATATCAGGGATTACATAGATATTAATAGGAGTACGAGTGTGCTCCGTGGTAAACATCAGTGATCAGGACTGCTGACGGTTCAGCAGGTCGATAATTTTCTTTTCCCACTGTTCAACACCTGGAGGAGAATCCAGTGGTTGGGAATAGTGACCACGCTGCTCGGGTGCGAGCGGTGTAGTCGCGTCGAGAATCATCTTGTGTGTGATACCGGCGGGGTTGGAGCCAGGGTCCAGCGGCAGTACGGATAGATCTGGAATAATCACGGCATCATGTTTTGGATGCAGCTTGGTCGAGATCGCCCACATGACCTGTGGCAGGTTAAATGGATCGACATCTTCGTCGACGACGATAACCACTTTGCAGTATCCGAGACCGTGCGGCGTTGTCATTGCGCGCATACCGACAGCCTTGGCAAAGCCACCATACCGGCGCTTGGTCGAGATAATCGCGACCAGACCATGCGTATACATGGCATTGACAGCTACCACTTCGTTAGGGAAAGCTTCTTTGAGCTGCTGGTAGAGCGGCACACTGGTATTTACACCAATCATATAGTCGGTCTCGGTCCAAGGCATACCGATATACAAATGTTCAAAAATCGGGTTCTGGCGATGATAGACACGATTGATCTGAATAACCGGCATACTACGGCCACCGGAATAGTGTCCGGTGAATTCGCCAAAAGGCCCTTCAAATTCACGTTCGCCGCACAGGATCTCGCCTTCCAGTACAACTTCGGCACCCCATGGAATATCGAGGTCAGCATCTTTGGCTTTGACGATCCGGTATGGTTCGCCCTGGATAGCACCGGCCATTTCATATTCGGATTGATCATATTTGAGGGGGGTAGCGGCTGCCGTCGTAATCACAGGCTCGCAGCCCAGCGCGATAACGACAGGTAGATTCTGACCACGTTCTTCGGCCTGGCGCAGATGAACCGCGATATCGTGCTGCGGCACCGGCTGGATACCGAGACGATCTTTGCCTTTGACCTGCAGTCGATAGATACCTACATTTTGCTTGCCAAAATGCTCGGGGTCTTCCTGATCCCGTGAGATTACGCAGGCTTTGTCGATATAGAAGCCGCCGTCTCCCTGATTAAGACGGAACAGAGGAAGGATATCGAACAGGTTAATATTCTCGGTCAGCTCCACTTCATGAAATGGGGCCGTTTCTTCACGCTGTACCGGTACAGGGAACTGATCATACCGCCGGGCAAATTCGAAAAATTGCTCTTTGAGCGGTGTGTTTTTGGGCATGCCCATCATAAGCGCATGATTCGGCCAGGAACCGATCACGTTCATTGCGATCTGTGTTTTATTTTTCTCGTAACCGTTGATATTGTTGAACAGCAGGGCAGGGGATTTATCTCCCAGATTGTTCAGTGCCCTTGTTGCTGCGGAAATATCGGGTTCCAGATTAACCTGCTCATCGACGTTTAGCAGTTGTCCTTCTTTTTGCAGTGTATTTAGAAAATCACGAAAGTCCTGGTAAGCCATTATGCATTGCTCCTTTGTATAGATGATATGGATGAAGATGAATTCCGTAAGTAGAACAGGGGTATGGAGTACCATCCCTGTATGATCCGTATTGGCCTTTTTATTTGGTAATCCCGTTCCAGCGCTTGGCTTCGTCCCGGTGAATGCCGAATTGATCCAGTGCGCGGTAGGCGATATGATCGACCAGCTCATCAATACTGGCTGGCAGATTATAAAAGGCTGGCATCGGTGGCATAATGATCGTGCCCATGCGCGACAGCTCCAGCATATTTTCCAGATGAATATTGTTGAGTGGTGTTTCCCGTGTCAGAAGGAGCAGCTTTTTGCGTTCCTTGAGTACAACATCAGCCGATCGGGTTAGCAGATTGTCTGCCAGCCCCATCCGGATCGAGGCGAGCGACTTCATGCTGCAGGGAGCCACGATCATCCCGTCTGTCCGAAACGAACCGCTGGAGATCAGGGCTGCCTGATCTTTATAGGAATAATGGTGATCCGCCATCTGTTCGACGTCTTTGACCGAATAAGGTGTTTCCAGCTGAATAGTGGCAGCAGCCCAGGAAGACATTACCAGATGTGTCTCCACACCGGCTTCCTTGAGCATTTGCAGGATGCGTACGCCGAAGATGGCACCGGTCGCACCGGTAATGCCGACAATTATCTTCATTTTTGCATCTCCTTGTGTCATTGTTGTCATATTAATAGTGTAGGTTGAAGTGATATATATGTAAAATATATATAAGGTATAAAATGCATATCTTTTACATATGAATAATCTGTTCATATCCAAAAGGTATACTGTAGAGCATCCTAAGGTAGGCTTTAGAATAGTTAGGAAGTAGATAGAGGTTTACAGTTATATATAACTAATTGATGGGTAAATAAACATTTTAAGGAAGTAGGCGGAATGATGGATATTCGTCAGCTGCATTATTACTGCATTATTATAGAAGAAGGGCAAATTACCAGAGCTGCGCGAACCCTTCATATGGCGCAGCCGCCGCTTAGTCAGCAGCTGCGGCTGATGGAAGAGGAATTGGGCGTAGTATTGATTCACCGGGAAGGCAAGCGCTGGGAAGTGACACAGGCCGGACAGCGTCTATATGAGCGTGCCCGTCACTTACTGCGGGAGATGGAGAATATACAGCAGGAGATCAGTGATGTGGATCAGGGGCTGACCGGTTCGATTACGATCGGTACATCCTCAATCTGTATCTCGCGTGTATCCCGGCACATCAGTGAATTTCATCGGGATTACCCGGAGGTCTATCACAAAATTCTGTATGGAGATACTTCTCATCTTGAAGAGCTGCTGCATCAGCACAAGATCGATTTTGCTCTGCTGCTGCTGCCGGTAGAGGACGAGCGGGATTATGAGATCATGCCGCTGAGCGACGACCCTTTTGTGGCTGTCGTTCCGAGAGAGTGGACCGAATTATGCCAGACTGAATCGCTGACCCTGGAACAGATTGCCGAATATCCACTGCTGCTGGCTCGCAGGATGTCGGGAGAGGGTGCTTACGAGAACATTATCGGAGAATTTGAACAGCGTCAGCTGCAGCCGAGAGTCGTTCTGGATTGTCCGGATATATCAGCATTATTTTCCTTTGCTGCTGCCGGAATGGGGCTGACCCTGATACCCGAATCGGAAATACAGCAGGTGTATGCCGATCGTCTGTGTGTGATCCCCCTGCAGCAGGCGATCATCCGTACTCGTCCCGCGCTGGTCTGGCTTAAAAGCCGGTATATGAGCAAGGCAGCCAGGCAGTTGATCCAGCGTATAATTACCAGTTAATCCAGATGATGTATACTCAAAAGTCCATGATCTTCTTTTTACTAACGTGTGTGAAAATGGACTTGGTAATCCGCTGCGCGTTATAATACTAATGACCTAATAAATAAAGTTGGTCTCTATAAACTGAACCCTAATTAAGGTCATTTGAGTACAGCAAGGATCATAACAAGTAGAAAAATCAAAATTGATGAAACGTTCCGCACGCAAGCATAGTATTACATAGAAACACGAAGAGGAGGCTCTAATCCATTTATGAGTATTAATCTGGTCAAAGGACAAAAGATCGACCTGACAAAAGGCAGAAGTGGTCTTACCAAACTGACAGTTGGTCTGGGCTGGGACCCGGTAGAGACGAAGTCCCGCGGATTGTTCGGCATGAAAAAAGCCAAGGCGGATATCGACTGTGATGCTTCTGCTCTGATGCTGAATGAAAATGACAAACTTACCAAAAAAGGCAATCTGGTCTGCTTCTACAATCTGCGCAGCGAGTGCGGATCGGTAGAACACAGCGGTGATAACCGGACAGGTGAGGGAGATGGCGATGATGAACAAATCGCTATTGATCTGTCCAGAATCCCGGCAGATGTTCATAAAGTATTGGTTGTGGTTAACATTTATCAGGCAGAGCAGCGCAAGCAGGATTTCGGCATGATTGCGTCCGCCTATATCCGGGTAGCCAATGCACAAAATGGTGAAGAGCTGGTACGCTTCAATCTGACAGATAATTATTCGGGCATGACCGCACTGATTACCGGTGAGATCTACCGCAATGGTTCCGAATGGAAATTCAATGCAATTGGTCAAGGCAAACAGGCAGCCCATGTTGATATCCTCGCGAATCAATATGTATAAGCCGGCATCCGGGAGACAGTCACTGTCATCTCTGGAAGTCGAATAGATAACTCTAACCTATACTTATAACGAAAGAGGGAATTCACAATGGCAATTAACTTAAGCAAAGGTCAAAAAGTAGATCTGACAAAAACAAATCCGGGGCTGACCAAAGTAATCGTCGGTCTGGGCTGGGACACCAATAAATACGATGGCGGCGGAGACTTTGACCTCGACGTATCCATTTTCTGTGCCAATGCTGCAGGTAAAGTAGCAAGCGACAAAGACTTTATTTATTTCAATAACCCACAGAACGCCAATGGTTCTGTTATGCATAGTGGTGACAACCGTACAGGCGCCGGTGATGGCGATGATGAGCAAGTAAAAGTAGATCTGCCATCTGTACCTGCTGAAGTAGAGAAAATTGCTTTTACAATTACTATCTATGAAGCTGATACCAGAAACCAGAACTTTGGTCAGGTATCCAACGCTTATGTACGTATTCTGAGCGAGCTGAGTGGCGAAGAGCTGATCCGTTTTGACCTGGGAGAAGACTTCTCTATCGAGACAGGCGTAGTTGTCGGCGAACTGTACCGTCATGCTGGTGAATGGAAATTCAGCGCAATCGGTAATGGATACAAAGATGGTCTGGCAGGTCTGGTACGCGATTACGGTCTGCAAGCCTAATCAAACTCCAAACCGCATTTGACGATCACTTTTCTGAGCAGGGGGCGAACTTATCATGACGATCAACCTGGCCAAGGGACAGCGTATTGATCTAACCAAAACCAATCCCGGACTGACCAAAGTCGTCGTCGGTCTGGGCTGGGATATTAACAAATACAGCGGCGGCACCGATTTTGATCTGGATGCCTGTGCTTTCCTGCTGCATGAGGATGGCAAAGCCAAATCCGAAGAAGACTTCGTATTCTACAATCATCTGATTGCTTATGGCGGAGCGGTTGCGCACACGGGTGACAACCGTACCGGCGAGGGCGATGGAGATGACGAGCAGATCATCGTTGACTTCAGTCTGGTACCACCGAATATTTCACGGGTAGGCATTACAGTGACTATTCATGAAGGAGACAGCCGCGGCCAGAATTTTGGTCAGGTCAGCTCCGCGTTCGTTCGGGTTGCCAACGAAGCAGACAGCAGGGAACTGCTGCGCTTTGATCTGGGCGAAGATTTCTCGACGGAGACTGCTGTTGTATTTTGCGAATTTTACCGGCACGGCAGTGACTGGAAATTTCAGGCGATTGGTAGTGGATTTACAGGCGGCCTGGCTGCGTTGTGCCGCAATTATGGATTGGACGTTTAAGACTGAATAGAATGATGTAATGGAATACAGGGTGCATACCAGCCCTGTATTCCATTTTACAATCTGCCGATATTATGGTAGTTCCATGACAGATTCCAGAGAAGAGGTCCAAGGATGAGTGTATCCATAGTCAAAGGGCAAAAAACAGATGTTACCAAACTACATCCGGGATTAAGTCAGCTGAATATTGTGTTGGGCTGGCAGGCGCCGGCAGCACTGGAGCTGGATACTTCTGCATTTCTGCTGCAGCAGGATGGACGGGTAAGCAGTGACGATGATCTGATCTTTTATGGTAATCCCCGCAATTCATTTATTACATACCAGGAGAACCCTGCCGGTCAGGATCAGCGTCAGTTTCAGGTTACGATGAGCGCGCTGCCGCAGAGCGTTCATAAAATTGCAGTCACCCTGACCATTTATAACAGTGATACCGGCAAGTATACGTTCAGTCAGGCAAGCGGGATGTACCTGCGTGCTGTAGACGGGCATACCGGGGCGGAGATTTTCCGCTATAATCTCGATAATCATTTCTCCAATGAGACGGCTATTGTTATTGGGGAGTTCTATAGATACCAATCCGAATGGAAATTCTCAGCGGTCGGCGCAGGTTATTTTGGCGGACTTAAGGAGCTATGCCGCAGTTACGGCGTAGAAGTGGAAGATACGCCTACAGCTGCACCTTCACCACCACCGATACCGCCATCGCCCGTACAGCAGGCCCCTGTTCGACAAGTCCCACCGCCAGCCGCACCACCTGCTCCAGCTCCGCAGTCAGCACCACTGAATCTGCGCAAAATCGAGCTCAAGAAAAAAGGCGATGTGATCAACCTACAGAAAAAGGCTGCCGGTACCCTGGGCGAGCTGCTGATCAATCTGAATTGGAACCGTGTACAAAAGAAAGGCTTCTTTAATCGGGGGAGCGGCGGCACGGATCTGGATCTGGGCTGTTTGTACGAGCTTAAGGATGGTACAAAGGGCGTCGTGCAAGCGCTGGGTAACAGCTTTGGACATATGGACTACGAGCCGTATGTGGCGCTTGACGCAGATGACCGTACAGGCGCGCGCGCAGGCGGTGAGAATATGCGGATCAATGGCAACAAAATTGCACAGATTCAGCGTATTCTGGTCTTTTCCTTTATCTATGAAGGCATTTCGCGCTGGACAGAAGCGGATGGCGTCGTCACCATTTATCAAAAGGATGGCCCGGATATTATCGTGCGTCTGGATGAACATGATAACGGCAAGCCAATGTGTGCGATTGCCATGATTCAAAATGTAGGCAATGAGACATTTAGCATTGAGCGAATCGTGCAGTACTTTGCCGGTCATCGTCAGATGGATGAAGCGTTCCGCTGGGGAATGCGCTGGACCGCCGGAAGAAAGTAAACCGAAAAGCATGTGATTCACCTCTGTTATTGTGTGCGGCTCTAGAGCACCATTGTCGTCCCTCCTGCTGATCGATACAGGAGGGGCTTATTTTATCTGTAAGGTTAGCCGGGTGACAACATCAGGCAGCCGGGGCATGGCCTATTCAGGAGGGGTGTTATGCGTTACTTTAATTATTTATCACAAGCGGAAGAAGAGGAATTGTTCTACTCCGTCCCGGTTCACTATGATAATTCTTCCGAGCGGGAGCTGCTGGCTTATGCGATCGGCCCAGCGCTGTACTGTCCAGCTACCCGGCCGACGATTGCCCGCGATATTCTGACGCAGCGGCACCGTGGTCTGACCTCCTGGGTATTCGATCTGGAGGATGCTATTGGAGATCAACAGGTGGAAGCCGCTGAACACTCGCTAGTGGAGCAGGTGCACTATTTGCAGGAAGTGATGGATAAGGATCCTTCTGTCCGTTTACGTATCCCACTGCTATTTATACGGGTGAGAAGTGTGGAGCAGCTGCAGCGGATTATCCATTATATGGCGGATGGAATAGAGCAAATCACCGGCATCATGCTGCCCAAGTTCAGTGCCGCTATCGGGGAACAGTATCTGGACATGATTGCGAAGTATAATCATGCCCGGCGTGAAGGTGCTCCCATACTATACGGTCTGCCGATCCTGGAGACTGCTGCGGTCATTTACCGGGAGAGCCGTCTGGATGAACTGCTCTCGATTAAGCGGGTATTGGATGCCTATCAGGATTATGTGCTGAATGTTCGTATCGGAGCGACAGACTTCTCCAGTCTGTTCGGATTGCGACGCAGCTCGGATATGACAATCTATGATATTACGACGATCCGGGATTGTATCTCGGATATCATTAATCTATTTGGCCGGATGGAATCACCGTATGTGATCTCGGGTCCGGTCTGGGAATACTTTTCCAGCGGGGAACGTGTATTGAAGCCGCAGATTCGTCAGTCTCCATTCGAGGAAGCGCTGGGAGCCGATGGCCGCAAGCTGCGTAATGAATATATCAATCGTCATGTGGACGGGCTGATCCGCGAAGTCATCATGGACAAGGAAAACGGCATGATCGGCAAAACCATTATCCATCCGTCCCATATCGGCCTGGTCCAGTCGCTGTATACAGTCCGTCAGGAAGAGTATGAAGATGCGCAGGGGATTATCGCCAACAATACGGGCGAGCTCGGCGTCTTCAAAAGCGGATATGCCAACAAAATGAACGAGATCAAACCACATCTTAACTGGGCCCGTCGCATTATGGCCCGATCACAAATATACGGGGTGCTGCATGAACAACAACATTTCATCTCTTTACTCTCAGAGCAAGAACGGCACGTATACGTATAACATTCTGGATGGATTGACGGTACATGTACAAGTGGACCATAATCCGTTCGGACTTCCCATGGAGCAGCTGTTTGAAATGGCTGCTCGTGTGAATCCCAAGCGCTCTTTTCTGTTTGTCAGTAAAGTGCTGGGCAAGCATCTGGCAGTTCGTCCATATCAGTCGCTGCTGAGCGGTGCAGCATTATCGCTGCTGCTGTATCGCGAAATGCAGACCGAGACCGATCCTGCCGTAGAGCAGCTGCTGCCGGAGATCATCGTAGCACTGTCCTCGGGCGAGAACGTAGATCAAGCCTATCAACAGCTGATGAAGCTAAAGCTGACTACCCCTGTGCCACTGGCTTTTATCGGATTTGCCGAGACAGCAACAGCACTCGGACACAGCATGTATGAAGCATTTAACCGGGGAGCTACCTATGTACATACAACCCGGCACCAGATTGTCGGACAGGAACCATTTATCCAGTTTGAAGAGGAACACTCCCATGCTGTCTCTCACCGCTGCTATGCAAGAGAAGCGCGGATGATTGCCGGAGAGCATCCGATTGTACTCGTAGATGACGAGATTACGACAGGCAAAACGGCGCTGAATATTATTCGCGCGATTCATGAACAGCATCCACGGCATGTCTATTATGTGGCTTCGCTGCTGGATTGGCGGAGTGAGGAGAATGTACGTCGATATGCGGAACTGGAGCTGGAGCTGGGAATTACCATCACGCCGATCTCGCTGGTAAAAGGTCAGATTGAGGTGGAAGGCAAGCCGGATCTCTCTCATCCCGCAGCCGTTCCTTCTGGTCTGACAGCCGAGACGCCGGTGAACCGGATCGAACTGGGACATTTGTTCGAACTGCTGGAAGATCGTCATTCGGTCGATGGATCGGGAACCTTACATACCGCTCCATTTATTATAGGAACCGGCCGATTCGGTGTAGACGAGCAGGATAATCTTCGAAACACACACAGTATCCACCAGGCGGCAACATTGTTGCGTGAACAGCGGCAGGGTACACGTACGCTCTGTCTCGGAACGGAAGAATTTATGTATATCCCCATGAGGATCAGTGCAGAGCTGGGCGAGGGTGTCTTTTACCATTCCACTACGCGCAGCCCGGTATACCGGTCCAATGTACCGAATTATCCGATTCGTACGGGGCATTCCTTTGATTCGCCGGAAGACAGCAGTGTGACTAATTATGTATACAATCTCGTACCGGGTGCCTATGATGAAGTATTTGTATTTCTGGAGCGTCAGGTGCCGGCAGGAGACCTGGATTCATTAATTCGCAGTCTGCAGGGCGGGTTGTTTGGACAGATTCATATCGTGATCTGTGGTCCGGAAAAGGGAGGAACATCCTTATGACAACCGAGATGCATCAGGCCTGGCAGCAGCCGAGGCTGGCTGATCCGAAGCCGCTCGGAAGCTACGCTCCTGCCGATGCCGTCTTTCTGCTGAAAGATCTGAGCGATGTGGAGCTGGAGCGAGGAACGGAAGAGCGGGAAGAAGCGATTCAGACGGGTACCCATTATTCCGAAATGCTGCCGCAGGAATACCAGCCGACTGCCGAGTATGTCGATCTGTTCCAGCGTACGCTGGCTGATTCCGCCGAAAAGGTCGCGCTGGCTGCAGGTGTCGTCAGTGAACTTATTCTGCGCAAGCGCGGCTCTCAGACGGTGCTGGTGTCTCTAGCCAGAGCCGGTACACCGGTTGGGGTACTGATCAAGCGCTATTTGCTGCACAAATACAAGCTGGATTTGCCGCATTACAGCATTTCGATTATCCGGGGCAAAGGGATTGATAGTAATGCCCTTAAATATATTTTGCAAAAGCATGGCGTAGAGCAGCAGATTCAGTTTATTGATGGCTGGACTGGCAAAGGGGCTATTCGGAATGTATTGATCCAGTCCTGCCGCGAGTTCAACGAGCGATACGAGACTAATCTGCACGATGATCTGGCAGTACTGGCCGATCCGGCAGGTTCTTCGGATACGTACGGTACCCGGGAAGACTTTCTGATTCCAAGTGCCTGTCTGAATTCAACGGTATCGGGGCTGATGAGCCGTACTGTACTGCGGGACGATCTGATTGGCGAAGATGATTTCCATGGATCGAAGTTCTATAGACATTGGCTGGATCAGGATCTGTCGAATACGTTTGTAGATCAGGTCAGCCGCTATTTCCCGGCAGTGGCGCAGCAAGCCGAGCTGCGTGCACAGGAACTGCTGGAGCATCCCGAGCCGGCAAACTGGCAGGGGATCGAAGATATCCGCTGGATTCAACAGGAATACCAGATTCATGACATTAATCTGATCAAGCCAGGTGTAGGCGAGACGACGCGGGTACTGCTGCGCCGTGTACCCTGGAAAATACTGATCGACCGGGAAGACAATCCAAATCTGCGTCATATTCTGCTGCTGGCCCGTGAGCGCCAGGCCCAGATCGAAGTATGTCCGCAGCTGACCTATTCCTGCTGCGGTATTATCAAGCCGAGAGAGGAGCATTCCTGATGCTGATCTATGCAAGTGATCTGGACCAGACCCTGATTTATTCGGAGCGTTCCCGCGGCATGGATGTGGACGACCGGATCATGATAGCGGCTGAACAGGTAGATGGACGCATAATTTCCCATATTTCTATTCGGGCTTTGGAACAGTTGAAGCAGATTGCCGAGTCGATTCCTTTTGTACCGGTAACGACACGGGTACTGGATCTGTATCATCGTATTCATATTTTTCGTGAACAGATTGTTCCCAAATATGCGATTACAAGCAATGGAGCACATATTCTGATTGATGGTCAGGTGAACAGGGAATGGCATGAACAGGTTATGCAGGATGTTCGTGATCAGGCAGCCCCGCCGACTGAAGCAATAGTGGCTTTTCACCGGGTCTCCGATCCGTCATGGATTATCCGGGAAAGCTACTGGGAAGATACATTTTTCTCGGTACTGGTTGACCGGGATAGGATGCCGGATGAGCAGGTAATGGCAATCCAGCCGGAGCTGGAGCAGCTGGGCTGGAGATTGTCTATTCAGGGCAGAAAGGTATATCTGGTGCCTTTTCCGGTTAGCAAGAATCGGGCGATCGAGCATGTGAAGCTTCTGGCAGGAGCCGACCAGGTAATTGCTTCCGGCGATTCCCTGCTCGACCGCGGACTGCTGGATCAGGCAGATTACGCGATTGCTCCGGCACATGGAGAGTTGTACCGCGGATTCCAAAGCGGCGAGCTGCAGGGCAACTATGGATTTACGGCACAATCGGGCATTCAGGCAGCGGAAAATATTTTGCAATTTGTAATGGATATCATGAACAGGGAAGGAATCATGGACTATGAGCGGACGGAAAATTAGAATCTGGTTCAACCGCAGCTTTGCGGTAGGATATCATTACATTAATGCAGTACGCCATAATGAAGACGGCATGGAATTCGAAATTTACGGTACACATCGCGATCCGGAGCATGTCTCGCTGCGTGCCTGCGACCATACGGAGGTGGAACCCGTATTAACAGGAGAAGCCTATGCAGAGTATTGTCTGGACTTTTGCCGTCGTCATCAGATTGAGGTGTTTGTACCGCGCTGGGGCATGCGCTATGTGGTAGCAGCGGCGGATGCTTTTGCGGAAATGGGTGTGAAGCTTGTCTGCTGCACGGATCGGGAGCTACTGGACCGGGTAGAGGACAAAGGAAACTTCTTCCTTTCTGCAGAGGAAAACAATCTGATGATCGTACCGGATTATCGTCTGGTGCATACGGCGGAGGAGTTCAAAGAGGCCTACGAAGAGCTGCGGGATATGGGGCTGAGCGTATGTTTCAAGCCGACACGGATGGAAGGCGGAGTAGGCTTCCGCATTATCGATCCCTATTACGATCCACTAACAGCACTATTCGATACCGTGAGCGCCAAGATGTCCTATGAACAGGCGTATCATGCATTATCACAGACCGATACTTTTCCGGAAATTATGGTCATGGAACTGCTGGAAGGGTATGAATACAGTATCGACTGTCTGGCAACGCCGGAAGGCGAACTGTTAGCAGCCGTTCCAAGGCGTAAAGCCGGAGGGCGTTCCCGTCTTTTGGAAGAAGTACCTGAATTGCTGGAAATCGCCCGAAAAGTGGCACAGTTTTACAAAATTCCGTATAATTATAATCTACAATTGATTTATCAAGGGAATGTTCCCAAGGCGCTGGAGATCAACCCGCGTATGTCGGGCGGTCTGCATATGACCTGTCTGAGCGGCGTCAATTTCCCTTATCTGGCTGTCAAAATGGCGCTGGGTTACACTGTAGCCCCGCAAACACCGGAATATGGATTATTAACCAGTTATGTCGAGCAGCCTGTTCTGATGCAAGGCCAGACTGCACAGTAAATAGATTCAGCTGGAAAGGCAGGTGAATATGGATGAGTAAAGGCAAAATGATCGGCAGAACGTTACTGGCTGGCGGTGCAGGTTATATCGTCGGATGTATACTGGATATATGGGTGCCTGGTTATGTCGCGCTGTTGTTCCCATTGGCAGGCTCTATCTACGGGATTGCACGGTCAGATCACAAAGCACGTCCGACTATGGAATTTACACAGCCAGAGCCTCAGATTCGGCCGGAACGCAGCAATCCGCTGCCTGAACCAGGAAGAAACACGGTACCGGAACGTCCTGCCCGAAATGCTGCCCCGCCAACTCCTCAGCCTGCAACAGCAGCTTCCGCCGCCGGCGTACCGGCTCAGGAACTGACGGAGATTCCGCCGGTATTCCAGCCCGTGCTGGAGTATCTGAATGTGCTGGAAGAAATGATCATTTCGGAAGGGCAGAAGCATAATCTTGATAACGAAATCGTGGAGAAATCCTGCTCGTTGTTCCTGCGTCTGCAGCGCGTTATTCCAATGCTGGCCGAGATGCACAATGATGATATTAACCATACCGTCAAACGATTGGTGCTGAAAGATCTGAACAGCGTGATCAATCCGTTCCTGCGTCTAAGCGGCGAAGCCAAAACCAAAAACCGCCGTATCCTGCTCGACGGAATCAAAGATGTTGATAAACGTATTACTCAGATCGTTAAAACGATTGAACATAAAGACCTGATTGAACTTCAGTCCCGAGCGGAAATTATCCATCAGCGGTATTCCTGATATCTGAAATAAGTACCAGGAGTGCTGTATGCGATGAATCGCTGAAATCGATGAAAGGGGAGAATGCGATGGCAACTCCACCGTTAAGTCTCAAAAAAGAAGATGAACAAAAGCTTACCCAGGAGGCAAGCGTCATTATCCAGAAAGTCGCACAGGCTGACAGCATAAGTCTGGATGTACTGATGGATGAAGTCGGCAAGCTCGGCATGCAGACGCAGGAACGTGCGACACAGACCCTGCAGATGCTGGATCGTCCGGTTAATGATCTGATGTCAGGCAAGTCCAAGCAGGTATCCAACCTGATCCTGTCCTTGCGCGATGAATGCGAAGCGCTGCAGCAGAGCAAAAATGTCAGTCTGTTCGGCAAGCTGCTGCGCAAGTCTCCGATCAAAAACTATGTCTACAAATATCAGTCTGTCAGCAAGAACGTAGACGCGATTGTACAGGGACTGCGTGACGGCAAGGACACACTGGAAGAGAATATGATCAGCATGCGTACGCTCAAACGCAATTCCCTGCAGGAGATCTATAATCTCCAGTACAAAATCGCTATGGGTGGCGAGCTGAAAACCCTTTTCGAAGCGGAGATCCAAAAGCCCGAAAATGAGCATCGCAAAGTATATCTGGAGCGTGGCCTGCGCAAAGTCGTTACCCGTATCCAGTCGATGACTGAAAATATTATGTTGTTCAACCAGGCGATTGCCGCAACTGATATCGTTAATGATACGAATGATAAACTGATTGATTCAGTGAATGACTCGGTCTACAAAGCAGCCAATCTGATCAAGATCTCGGCCATGATCGCGCTGGCGATCGAAGATCAGGATCGGGTAGCCAATGCGGTAGAGAGTGTCAACCAGACGATCGAAGATCAGTTCAAGCGCAATGCCGAGATGCTGAAAACCAATAGCGAACGCTCTGCCGAACTGCTCAAAAAGCCGACCATGTCACTGGAATCGGTCAATCAGGCGATCTCCGATCTGATGTCTGCGCTGGATACATCCGAACGTTCCAACCGTGAGATTATTAGCAGCTGTCAGGACTATACAGCCAAGCTGTCCACTATCAATGAACAAATGACTCGTCGTCTGGGGCTGGAAAAAGCAGAAGCTTCTTCTGGATCATCGGCGGCATTAAACAGCAGTGCTGCGGCAGCATCACGTGATCCATTGGCTGATTTGCTGCGATAAGATGCGCCTCATAGTATGATAATAAGCCTTATAAAATACCCTTTTGCTGATGCAAAGGGGTATTTTTCATGTTGTTAACCTTGTATGGAAGAAGCGTAGACGAGCAAACTCTTCTCATGCCCAGACTTTTGCGAGAGGGGTAACACCAGTAAAATCATCACTAATTATTACGCTAATTATCACCTGACAATTCAACTTGAAAGTGCTTTCTTTTGGCAAAAGATTGCATTACCATAAAAATGTAGCAGTACGTAATCGATAGATAAAACCAAATTTTTGTTGAGCATCAAACTATATTCTCATTAATCTTAAAGGAGATATAACAATATGGAACAAACGACCAAATATCCTTTTCAGGACCATACGCTGGAGCTGGATCAACGGGTATATGATCTGGTAAACCGCCTGACTGAAGAAGAGAAAATAGAATCGATGTTGCAATACCAGCCAGCTGTAGAACGACTGGGTGTCGGGGCGTACAAGCACGGTACCGAGGCAGCACACGGTATTGCCTGGCTGGGCGAAGCGACCTTTTTCCCGCAGCCTGTCGGACTGGCCTGTACGTGGGACAGCGAACTGATGCACCGAATCGGTAATGTGATCTCCGATGAAGCAAGGGTTATGTACAAGCGTAATCCGGCAATCAACGGTCTGACCCTATGGGCACCTACTGTGGATATGGAGCGTGATCCGCGCTGGGGACGCAATGAAGAAGCCTATGGAGAAGATCCTCGTCTGACTGGTGAACTGGCGACTCGTCTTGTACAGGGAATTCAGGGTGATCATCCTACATATCTCAAGGCTGTAGCGACGCTGAAGCATTTTCTCGGCAACAATAATGAAGTCGATCGTGGCAGCGGCTCCTCCAGCATCGATCCACGCAATATGCGGGAATATTATCTCAAAGCGTTCGAACAACCTTTTACTGAGGGCAAAGCCCAATCGATGATGACTGCCTACAATTCGATCAATGGTACACCTGCACTGCTGCACCCGCTTGTGCAGGAAGTAGTCAAAGGCGAGTGGGGAATGGATGGATTTATCGTCAGTGATGCTGGCGATGTGATGGGCATTATGAATGACCATGGCTATTATGATTCGCATACTCCCGGCGTCGCCGAATCGGTCAAAGCAGGCATTGATAGTATTACCGATGATGCAGACCTATCCAAAGCAGCACTGCGTGAAGCGCTGGAACAGGGACTGCTGAGCTGGGAAGATATTGATCGCGCCTTGTTCCATACGTTCCGCGTTCGCTTCCGGCTGGGAGAGTTCGATCCGGCCGAGCTGAATCCGTATGCTGCAATTGGGGAAGAATCGATGATGACCGAGGAAGCCAAAGCTGTTGCAGCAGAAGCCGTACGCAAATCGATTGTCCTGCTCAAAAATGACAATGGCATGCTTCCATTATCCAGCCAGGGGACCGATGATGTGGCAGTGATCGGCGAACTCGGCGATATCGTGTATCGGGATTGGTACTCTGGTACACTGCCATATGCCGTGACTGGTCTGCAGGGCATAGAAGCCAAAGTAAAAGGAAAAGTACACTATCATGATGGCAATGACAGGGTGAGCTTCAAATCTGCAGGGCAGGGTGGAATACTGTCTGTCCAACAAACCGAATCGGAAAAAGAGAAGGCGACTGTTGGGGTAGACTGGAGCGCAGACTCCTCATTGCCATCTGATCCTGCAAATGCTGTAGAAGCGCTGAGTAAGAACACGAACAGCGTGTTCACCGTATCCGATTGGGGATTTGGCAGCTATACGATCCGTTTGGCAGAGAGCGGCAAGTACTGGACAGCCGATGATGAAGGTCGGCAGATTACAGCTTCTGCCGACGAAGCGTATGGATGGTTTGTCAAAGAAGTATTCGGTCTGGATCAGCAGGATGACGGACGCATAGCAATCAGCACGTGGAATGGACGCGCGGTGTATCTTTCGGGTACGGAAGGGAATCTGGCTATTGCGGAAGAGCAGACAGTACCGGGGGAAGAAAGACTTTTTGAGAAGATGGTATTGGAAAATGGGTTGGAACAGGCGGTGGCAGCAGCCCGTGCAGCGAAGACAGCGATTGTATTTGTCGGCAACAATCCGCTGATCAACGGTAAGGAAGAGAATGACCGTCCAAGTCTGGAGCTGCCAGCCTCCCAGCTGAAGTTGATTCAGGAAGTATATGCAGTCAATCCCAATACTGTTGTTGTGGTAGTCGGCAGTTAT
Organism: Paenibacillus dauci; assembly: GCF_000971985.1. Lineage (GTDB taxonomy): Bacteria > Bacillota > Bacilli > Paenibacillales > Paenibacillaceae > Saccharibacillus > Saccharibacillus dauci. The sequence goes on from NZ_LAQQ01000002.1 coordinate 583,178, forward strand.
CCATTTGCTATGGAATGGGTGGAAGAGCATATTCCGGCAATTCTATATCTGTCTCATGCCGGTCCGGAATTGGGCAATGCAGTAGCGGATGTGCTATACGGAGATTACGCTCCGGCTGGGCGCCTGAATATGACCTGGTACCGTTCGGAAGAGCAGCTCGGTGATCTGAGGGATTACGATATTATCCGCTCGGAACGCACGTATCAGTATTTCAGAGGTCAGGCGTTGTATCCGTTTGGTCATGGACTAACCTATGCACCGATGGAGTACAGCAGTCTGGAACTGGAAGCTGAAGAAGTAGATGCAGAGGATACAATCCGTCTGTCGGTTACGATCCGCAATACCGGAGAGATCGATAGTGATGAAGTGGTACAGCTGTATACGAAGCTGGATCAATCGCGTATCCAGCGGCCGCTACGTACTCTGCAAGCCTTCCGGCGCATTCATCTGGCAGCCGGTCAGTCAAGTGTCGTTACGTTCGAGCTGCCAGTGACCGAGCTATCCTGCTGGGATGTAACACGTAGCCGTTATTGTGTCGAGACGGGCAGCTATACTCTCATGGTCGGTCGCTCGTCTGCGGATATTCAGCTGCAGTCCAATGTTCAGGTAAATGGCGAAGTGATCCCTCCCCAGGAACTGACCAAGCCGGTACTGGCCGAGAACTATGACGACTATCGTCAGGTGCATCTGGTGGAATCCAGTGAAGGCGGCGCGGCTGTGGAAGCGCTGGGCGATGGAGCGTGGATTCTGTTCGGCGATGCGGAATTTGGTGAAGCAGGTACAGGGATATTCCAGGCACGGACTGCATTTGCCGGCGAATCCGGTGAAGTACAGATTCGCCTGGATGCCCCGGATGGAATATTGATCGGTACACTGGAACTGAGTGGCTCTGCGGGTATAACCAACTGGCAGAATACCAGCGTGAATATACAGTCGGTGAATGGACGTCATAATGTATATCTGGTGCTTCGTCAGGGCACCCGTATTCGTGAATTCCGGTTTGGACAGTAAGTATACGATTTGAAAGTAAGTATCCCATTGATTTGTTGATTAAATGGAAGTGCAGAGTAGGCAATGTGATGGCTCGGAATGTACAATCGAGCATCAAGCAGCACACAATTAAAAGGGCAGCTTTCCTCAATGGAAGCTGCCCTTTTACATTTTAATCTTTCAGGAGGAGGATATTGCTCAGCGCTAGGACTTCTGTCCATACGTACCAAGGCGCCATATATATTCGATCGGTCCTATAGCGAAGCGACTTAGCCACCAGTTGCTGAGAATCATCTGAATAATCAGAATAAATAGGGCAGTAATCATCAGTACAGTAATATGTACCTGAGACGGCCAATGCAGCAGATAAGACAGTAGCAGAATCACAGCCGTCTGTGATACATAGTTGGTCAAGGCCATACGTCCAAGATTGCCGAGCGGTGTCAGCAGACGCTCGATACGCGGATGACGCAGCAGCAGGATCAACGTTGTGACATAGAATACACTCACCGGCAGTCCGCTTAACATGGAGGAGATATCCACCAATCCGAATTGATCCAGAATCCGGTTACCTGCCAGATGCAGCGGCCAGATGAGCACGAGGGCTGCAATTTGTGTAATCCGCAGTCCTTTGCGATAGCGTCCTGGCTCGGCGAATAACCTGATCTGGCCGGCCCATTTGCCCAGGAAAAACATGCCCAGTGCCTCCAGCTGAGCGATACCCAACCAGCCCACACTTATGCCGATAATGAACAGTGCCATCAGCAGACTCACCCACGGCTTGACCCGGTAAAAAGGAATCAGAAAAAATCCGAGTATCGCGTATACCAACAGCGCCTCTCCAGGCTGAAAATAATGATGGATCATACCAATTACGAGTAAAATAAGCAATCTGCGAGTAAAGCGGAGACGCGGACGGTCGCCACGTGCCTCGGCCCGGCTAATAAAAATATGAAAGCTTACTCCGAATAGAAATGCAAAAATAACATAAAAACGCTGCTCCACAGCAAAATACAGAAATTGCAAAATCCCCTCATCGAGTGGAGTCCGGTCCATATTGTAATGTACCAATTGCATAATATTGATCAGGATAATTCCACACAATGCGAATCCGCGCAGAATATCCAGGTTAGCCAAGCGTTTCAAAATAATGCCTCCTTATATGTGAATATCTAATAGCTATAGGAAAGACCGATCAAAGAGCCAATATATTTCCTCTCTGTTCATCATGCGGAGTCTCTCCATATATTCAGCATAAAAGAACCATCCGGACGGTACTATCGATTTACCTTACGAAAAGCTTACAGTGAAGAAAGGTGGATCTAATGGATAAATAAATGAGTAAAACACTCTGATCTATTTATGCTAAGAAGTCCAATCCTGCAGTCTTTTCAACTTTTGTCCAAGCCTGGCCTGATCCACGCACGATAGTCAACAGTCAAATGAGCTATCGCACAAAGCTACCATACAAAAAAAGACGCTTCATCCGAAGCGTCCCATAATGTATTCCTGTGTAGAATTTTTCTCGGGGTTAGTGAAGATTTTGTTCGTCTCTCCGTGTTCCACCAGATTACCCAGATAAAAGTAAGCGGTATAATCGGATACCCGTGCCGCCTGCTGCATGTTATGAGTGACGATAACGATACGCAGATCACTTTTGAGTTCGGAAATGAGTTCTTCGACTTTGCCGGTGGATACCGGATCGAGTGCGGAAGCCGGTTCATCCAGCAGCAGAATCTGCGGGTTGACTGACAGTGCGCGTGCGATACACAGACGCTGCTGTTGACCGCCGGACAGGGACAATGCCGACTCTTTCAACCGATCTTTGACTTCGTCCCAGAGAGCGGCACGGCGCAGACTGGTTTCGACGATTTCGTCGAGTTTTTTGCGATTTTTGATCCCATAGTAGCGTGGACCAAAAGCAATATTCTCATAAATGGATTTGTAAAATGGATTCGGACGCTGCCATACCATACCGATCCGTTGCCGAAGCTTGATAACATCTGTAGAAGGAGAAGCAAGATCGATGCCGTCCATCCAGATATGGCCAGTACTGCGCGCTCCGGCGATCTCATCATTCATCCGGTTGAGTGAGCGCAGGAATGTGGATTTCCCGCATCCCGATGGGCCGATCAGCGCAGTGACCGTTTTGGCGGGGAAACCAAGACTTATATTTTTAATGGCTTGATACTCGCCATAGTAGACACTTAGATCTTCTGTACTGAAAGGCATTGCCATAGTATAAAATCCTCCTTGAGTAGACTGCCATAGGGACAGAAAGGATCTGTCCCATAATGATCCTGGGAAAATTAGTTCATGCGTTTGGAAGCAGTCATATAACGATACAGTGTACGACCACCCCAGCGTGCGAGCAGATTGAAGATCAATACCATGATTACGAGCACAGCGGAAGCGCCGGCAGCAATCTGTATCGCATCCGGTGCCAGACCTTCACTGTTGACTTTCCAGATATGGGTAGCCAGTGTCTCGGCCGGGCGCAGCGGGTTCAGTGGTGAACGCGGATGCAGCGGATTCCAGTCTGAGAAGTTCAGCGGAGGCGTGGTCATTCCTGAGGTAAACAGCAGGGCTGCTGCTTCACCGAATACACGGCCGGCTGCCAGAATCGTACCGGTCACCAGTGAAGGAATCGCTACCGGAAGCATGATGGAAGTGATGATTTTCCATTTGGATAATCCCAGTGCCAGACCGGCTTCTTTTTGCTCACGGGGTACGGAAGCAAAAGCCTGTTCTGTAATCCGTACCATCAGCGGCAGGTTGAAGATGGTCAGTGCCAGTGCACCTGCCAGCAGGGAGAATCCCATACCCATAGTGTTTACAAAGACCAGGAGACCGAACAAACCGATAACGATCGACGGGAAAGAGGACAGTACCTCTACAACCAGTCGGATAAAGCCGGTGATTTTGCCGGGTTTGGCATATTCGGACATATAGATCCCGCCGCCAAGACCAAGCGGAATTGTAATAATCATTGTCAGTACGAGCAGGTACAGGGAGTTGAACAGTGGAGGCCCGATTCCGCCGCCTTCACGAATCGTCTGTGGCTTGGAAGTCAGGAAATCCCAGCTGATATGTCCCAGACCACGGAACAGGATGAATCCGAGCAGGCCGATCAAAATGACTACAATGGAGAGCGCAAGCGCGACAATAATAACCGTAGCGATTTTGTCTGCATTTCTGGCCCGTGTTCTGGCTTTGGTGTTTACGGTTTTAGTTGTCATACTCGGTTTCTCCTTTCGAGCAGGCGGATGATGAGGATGAAGACAAATGTCATCAGCATCAGTACGAGTGCCATACTCCACAATGCATTATTCTGGATAGAACCCATTGCTGTATTCCCCATGCCGAGTGTAATAACACTGGTCAGCGTGGATGCGGATTCCAGCAGGGACGTTGGAATATAAGGGGCATTACCGATAACCATCTGTACGGCCAGTGCTTCACCGAATGCACGAGCCATACCGAGTACGATACCGGTTAGCAGTGCAGGCAGAACAGTGGGCAATACTACACGGTAAATGGTCTGCCAGCGTGTAGCACCGAGTGCATACGAAGCTTCACGCAGACCACGCGGCAGGGAAGCCAGGGCATCTGCAGCTACGCTTGTAATTGTCGGCAGGATCATAATCGACAGTACCAGTGCACCGGCACCTACACCGATACCCTGTCCGCCTACATGATCACGCAGGAAAGGAACAATCAGGGTCAGACCGATAAATCCATATACAACCGAAGGAATACCGGACAGCAGCTCAATCGCCGGTTGCAGGATGCGTTTACCGAAAGTGGGCACGATCTCGGTCATGAACAGCGCTGCCGCAATACTCAGCGGACTTGCGATCAGTGCAGCCAGCAGGGTAACCATAAAGGAACCCGAGATTGCCGGTAATGCGCCAAATGAAGGTTCAGCTGCATCCGGAGCCCAGTGGGTACCGAAGAAGAATTCAGTCAGGCTGACACCATTTACTGCAAAGGTAGCAACGCCTTTGGAAGTAACAAAATACACAATGGATACGATGACCGCGATCAGAAAAACAACACACACCGATGTGTAAATTTTGCCGATCCAGTCTTCCAGACGGTGCTTCTCAAGCGGCAGCCTGCGACGCTGTGCTTCCCGTGGAGTAACTTTGGAATGCTCCATAAGTAATAACCTCTTTTCTTCATGCTTTGAATAAATGACATGCCGTTATCTCAACAATTCAAGGGAGAATGATGATGAAATCGTCGTTCTGTATAAAAACGTGAAAAGAGAGGCGGGGTCCCCGCCTCTTCGAGCCATGGCGATCGAGCCAGCAGCTGCATCTTTTCATCTGTTATATTCGATTCAATGCTTATTTCTGGCTAACTTTACCTTCTGCATCACGTTGTACCTGCATGCCGGACATTGGGATATAACCCAGTTCTGTTACATCGCTTTGTTGAACATCTTCGCTCAGCATGTAATCCAGGAACGCTTTGGTAGAAGCATCTGGCTCACCTTTGGTATACATGTGCTCGTAAGCCCAGATTGGGTATTTACCAGCTTCAACATTCTCTACCTTAGGTTCTACGCCGTCATAGCTCAGTGCAGTTACACTGTCATCCAGGTAAGACAGTGCCAGGTAACCGATAGCGCCTGGAGTTTCAGCGATCAGCTTTTTAACCGTACCGGAAGAATCCTGTTGGATCGAACCTGCTGGATCTTCTGTTTTCTCACCCAGTGCGTACTTCTCAAAAGTAGCACGAGTACCGGAGCTGCTTGGACGGTTGATAACGACGATCTTTTGATCGGCACCGCCAACTTCTTTCCAGTTCGTTACTTTACCAGTGAAGATATCCACCAGTTGTTGTTTTTTCAGGTCTTTTACGTTAGCGCCTTTGTTGGCAACAGCTGCCATAGCGACTACCGCTACTTGATGATCGACCAGCTCAGCCGCTTTGTCAGCGTCCAGCTTTTCTTCTGCGAATACGTCGGAGTTACCGATATTGGCTTGACCTTCGGATACCTGAGTCAGACCCGTACCGCTACCGCCGCCCTGTACTTGCACAGACACGTTAGCATATTTGGAATCTGCCATAAACTTTTGAGCGACTTGATCAACCAGTGGTTGCAATGCTGTTGAACCTACAGCCAGAATAGAACCGCTAAGCTCGGAAGAATTTTCTCCTCCTGTGCTGCCAGTATCTGTACCGGCATTCGATCCCGAAGTAGTTCCGCCGTTTGATCCGCAGGCAGCAAGCACAAGGACCATCGTCAGCGTAAGAAGCATGATTGGCAGTTTTTTAAACATTTGTAAAGTCTCCTCCCCCTAATTAAAGGCGCAATACTTTTATGTGTTTTGTCTTACATGACTTATTCTAGGGGCGCAGTGTTAGAGTTAAGTCTTAGTTTTGTAAACTCTGTATTAAAATTTCGCGAAATTGTTTGAGGAATGTAAGCGAAAGGAAAGAGGTGGGGAAAAGAAGGAAATGCTCAATTCCGGATATTCTCTTATTGAATAGAAGAAGACCATATATAGAGGAATGTGGACACAGCAAAAATGCCCCATCTCCGGAAAAGAACACCGAAGTTAGGGCATCATTAAATGAAAATGTATGATTTTATAAGCTGCATCGTGGCAGCCGTATCAGGCAAGTTACATGGTAGTTGGGCCGCTGCCTGTACTGTTATGGGACTGTTTGAAGCCTTGGATCTCGGATTTCACATCGCCTACTGCCGATTGTGCTTCGGTTTTGAAGTCTTTGGCAGTACTGAGTGATTCCTTGATTACGCCGACTACTTCCTGGCCTTTCTCGGCGATCTCGTGACCTTTTTCATTAATCATTGGGCCTTTTTCTCTAACCAGTTCGGTAACCTCAGCCAGTTTGGCACGTGCTTTTGCACCTTGCTGCGGGGCGACCAGAACAGCTACACCTGCACCTACCAGCGCACCTGTTACTGCACCGATAGCTAACGTTTTTGTTGTCTCTGTATTCATGTTCATTACTCCCTTCGTAGTGAAGTGCTTGTTTATTATTACCCACATTCATGAAATTATCCCAGCTGATAGCAGTAATCGGGTCGATTATTTTTATCTATTGGATATAGATCATACGTATAACTATCCTATATTCCCGAAGTACTATCATCGTGGATCATAGCAGATAGCAGTTATTGCCGGTGATAATAAAGCCCTGCCTGAATCAGCAGGGCTTGTTGCCTTATTTACAAATCTGCCTGTAGAGCAGAATCTTATTTACTCAGTGTACCTACATTGACGATACTTGGCGCCTGATCTGCACGGGAATGCATAAAGTCCGGAGCCGGCTTCAGAATCGGTGCCTGACCATAGGCTTTTGGTTGCTGTACATATTCGAAGTCACCTGTGCCATCCATTGCAGGACCGCTTGCCCAGCGTCCGGCTGCACTTTCTTCACCTTGGGAGAAGTTCATGAACTGGTGGACCACTTCACGTTTCTCCAATTCTGGAGGGAAGGAAGCCGGTGTAATAGGACCTTGTTTGGCTTCGATTTCGGCAATCGCTGCGAGCCATTGATTCTGGTGCATCGTATCGCGGGCAATCATAAAGGACAGCATGTCGCGGATACCCGGATCTGTCGTTTGTTCGTACAGGCGGATAACCTGCAGACGTCCCTGGGACTCAGCATTCAGGTTGGCACGGAAATCAGCCAGCAAATCGCCACTTGCGACGATATAACGGGAATTCCAAGGATAGCCTACGCTGTCGGATGGCAGTGCGCCCAGACTGGATACAATGGCATGCTGCGGGTTCATGCCGCCCAGTACTGCGCCAATCGCAGGGTCTTTGGCCATTTGCTCAACTTGATCCAGTGGTGCATCATCAAGCAGCTGTGCAATCATGGTTGCCAACATTTCGACGTGACCAATCTCCTCGGTACCGATATCAAGCAGCATATCTTTGTACTTGCTCTCTGCACGGGAATTCCACCCCTGGAATAGGTACTGCATCATAACGGACATTTCGCCATATTGTCCGCCGAGTACTTCCTGCAGTTTTTTCGCATAAATCGGATCCGGCTTGTCTGGCTTAGCTGTATACTGTAACTCTTTAATGTGAAAGAACATAATGTAACGCCTCCTTTAATGTGTGAGAAAACTAGACTGGGATGCATAGGGATTCGTAATTTCTGTACATATTCACTTCAAGTTAAGTAGTCCCACTTTGCATATGACTCATCCATTAAATAATGCAGATGAATCTACTGCTCTATAGCAGCAGAACCATATGAAAAGTGTCCCGAAGAATACGATGGCCATCGCAAACAACTATTAACCAATTCAGATTGGATATAACCTTTTTCTTCCTGATAAAATGACAAAATTGTTATTTATCTAGCATTAATAATACCGTTTTCTATCCATTAATTGGTAAATAAAAACAGATCAGGGTATGTTAACTTCACATATCCCTGATCTGCCACATGGTAAGGCAATCCTATACTGATAAATATATTTAAATGAAATTTTAATGAATATGAAGCTGTCTACTGGAAATCGCTGCCGATTTTCTGCTTCAGATACATACGGTAAATGTGTACGATCGTAATTTTGACCGCCATGTAGATTGGAATAACAAGCAGCATGCCGAGAATACCACCCATATCTCCACCGACTAGCAGGAGAACAATGATTGTAAATGGATGAATATCGAGCTGATTACCAAAGATAATCGGCTCCAGCAGATTGTTCTGAATCAACTGGGCGACAATAACGATCACAATCGACCAGATCCCCATCATCGGCGATTCAATAAATCCGACAATCGCTACCGGTACCGCTGACAGAATCGCCCCGATATAAGGAATGAAATTCAGGAAGAAAGCCAGGAACACGAGCAGCAGGGAATAAGGCAGATCGATAATCAAAAATCCGATATACAGCAGTACGCACAGTGCAAAGTTGACAATAACGCGCCCCGCAATAAAGCTGCTTAGTGAGTCATCGATCTCTCCAAGCATCAGCTTGCCGTCTTCACGGAATCGCTGCGGGAATAACAGTACCAGACGCTCGGACAACTTTTTGTCGTCCTTGAGCAGGTAGTACAGCATAATCGGCACAGTAGCAATAACCAGTACCACATTGGATACAAAGGAGAACATACTGGAAATGTGATCCGACAGCCAGGTGAATACCGTATTCAGGTATTCTGTGAGTTTGGACAGCATATCATTACTGGTTCCCTGATCAGGCAGATACTGCTTGATAAACGAGTTATGCTGCAGTGCTTCAATCTGTTTTACAATGCTGTTGGTAAACTGAGGCGTGTTTTGTACAAAGCTGGTTACCTGATCACGCAGCGTCGGCCAGCCGATCATGGAGAAAATAACCAATGCCAGAATAATGACCACATAGATCATCAGGATAGACATGGACCGCTTGACCTTGCGTTTGCGTTCCAGCCAGTTAACCAATGGACGCAGTGGATAGTAGATAAAAGCAGTAATTAACAGAGGTACAATGGTGAGGCTAATCAAAGAGCGGATAGGAACAAAGATAAAATCAACCAGTGTTCCGAGATAGATGATCAGCAGTACGAGCGCGATGCCCGCGCCAATACGAAAAAAACGATTTTGTATCATAGGCAGGTTTCCTCCCGGAGAATAGTCCAACTCTAAGCTGCTTAGTTGCTTCTATGTATGGCAGTCCAAGTAACTTAGCTATTAAAAGAGCTGATAACTGTATATAAACGCTATTATAGCCTACTCAATCGTTATGCTTCATTTTTCATACAGTTGGGACAAGCAAGTTAGCAAAAGCTACAAACGGATAACTTTTACAATAAATATTTGGAAGCGGATTCTTATAGCGATATAATGGGAGCTAGGTGTTCCGGTTCGGATAGATATACGGCGATGAATCCGCCGATCTGCCCGAGTGACAAGGCACATGATACATACCATGAGGAGGCTGTAACCGATGACGATGAATTACCGCAGACTGGGTGGAAGTGGGCTCAAAGTAAGTGAGATCAGCTTGGGAAGCTGGCTGACGTATGGAGGATATGTGGAACGGGAGAATGCTGTGAATTCGATCCGTGCCGCATATGATCTGGGCATTAATTTCTTCGATACAGCCAATGTCTATGAACGTGGGGAAGCGGAGAAGGTAGTCGGCGAGACCCTGAAATCGTATCCGCGTGAGTCGTATGTACTGGCAACCAAGGTATTCGGCAATATGGGTGACGGCCCCAATGATAAAGGATTATCCCGCAAGCATATTATGGAACAATGCCATGCCAGCCTGAAGCGGCTGGGGCATGATTATATCGATCTGTATTACTGCCACCGCTTCTCTCCGGAGACACCGATCGAAGAGACACTACGTGCACTGGACGATCTGGTGCGCCAGGGCAAGATTCTGTATGTAGGTGTCAGCCAGTGGACAGCTGCCCAGATGCAGGCGGCTGTCGGTGTAGCCGACCGTTACCTGCTGGATCGGATCGTCGTGAATCAGCCGATCTACAATATGTTCGAACGTTATATCGAAGAAGAAGTCATTCCGCTTGGAGAAAAATACGGCATCGGTCAGGTCGTGTATTCGCCGCTGGCACAGGGTCTGCTAACTGGTAAATACACCTCAGGTGGTCAGATCCCTTCCGATAGCCGCGCCGCCAAACTCGGTTGGGACGAGAAAAAGCTGGATGAACAGCGTCTGGGTCAGGTACAGCAACTGCAAAGTATCGCAGACGAAGCCGGATTATCGCTGACCCATCTGGCGCTGGCATGGATTCTTCGTCAGGACAACGTCTCCAGCGCCCTGGTCGGCGCGAGCCGTCCGGAACAGATTCAGCAGAATGCGGGAGCTGCAGGTGTGAAATTGAGTGAAGATGTACTGACAGCAATTGAAGATGTGTTGAAGAAGTAAAAAGGTAGGCAAAAGCCCTTCTGTAATATATAGATACAGAAGGGCTTTATGTCTTTGCAGAGAATGCAGATGAGCTCTGAAAGGAGCAGAAGGAGAATAATGTGTGAAAGATCAACAAGATCATTGTAAAAGGAGGCGGAATGTTGGATAAAACAAATGTAATGGTTGAATTTATTATTACTGTAGAGCAACTGGATTTAAATAAATTAACAAATGTAATCGGAATCTCTCCTTCAGAAAGTTGGCTTAAAGGAGATTCAATTCCTGATAAGAAAATTGCCAGACCTGATTCATGTTGGATATTATCTACAGGTATGAAGAATCTCTTGATATTAACGATCAGTTATATAAGATGATAAGTCGAATAAGCAGTAAGATTGATATTCTTAATGACCTTAAACAAGAGAGTAGCTTAGAATTTGTTATTGCTATTGTTATTAATGTTGAAGAAGATATAAAGCCAGCAATGCACTTTGAAAAGCAATTTATTGAATTCGCTTATAATTTTAACACTGAGTTTTGTATTGAGCTCTATAATTACAGTTAACTATTTATTAAAAAGGATGATTACATTGGACATTGTTTTTAAATCTTCCTCTTACGGTATGATTAAATATAATGAAATACACGAGGATCTTTCTATGATTTTGAGTTTGTTTTTAGTAGGAAACTCGAGCTTACTTTTTTCCTTTTATGAAAGAAACCTGCACCTTTATAATGTGACTACACAAGATTTCATCTTGAACAGATGTGTGTTTGTAAATTCTGAATGGGTTCTACCCTGGGCAGAAACGATACCTCATTGGGATGAGTTGAATACACCGCCAAAAATCATTTGGTTTTCAGTGACAAAAAAAGAAGATATCCTTCAAGCTATCAAAATTGATCATCTGTTTAGATGTGTAGTCATTGAGCAAGGAAAAGATTTTCAGCAGCATTCAAATGTTCTTTTTCATGAGGAATATTATTCTACAGGGGATGAAGACTATGACTATTATTTAGGATTTACAAATAAGCATGATTTCCTGAATAAGACGCTTCCTAAAATCAAAGAGAATTTCAACGTCTCTATAAGTTAGTTGAATATCTAAATAAAAGGAGGAAATACTTAATATGAACCACAAATTGCCTGAGAGTAAAGATGATTTTGCTAGTATAACCGTGTTACAACAATTGGAATTCGTCTAGATCACTGCGCTTATTCCCGACCTTTTAATCTGGATTCAAGATGGTAATTGGCCTATCTACCAATCGATCAAGGAGTTATTGTTGCCTCAACAGGAAAATCTGATTGAACCGTTAAAAGAAATATTGAATTCGAACGACTCATCTTGGAAATACTTTTTATTAAATGACTTTATTCCCTTTCTAAGAACAGAAGTTATACAGAAACTTATCGAGGAATTGAGTATGCTTAGTAATCATCCTACTTTTGCAGATCAAAGCGAGGAGGTTGATTTGCTAGCACAAAAAATTCTGGAATCTGCTAACGAATAAAGCTAGTGACCAGGCTTGATCCAATGAAAGGAGTCTCTAAAAATAGATTGAAATGAAAGCCTACATAAATTAGAAATTTCCTGAAACATTGAGGAGAGCAATACGAATAGTCAAATATTGAAAAGTATAATCAAAGAAAAGTATGGGAGGATAATCAGTTAGAAGGATATCAATCTCAAATAACAATTATTCAGTTTTGAGGCTTATAAGGCAATATCTACATCATTGTTCGATGAATAAAAGAGTGGGGTGATCGCTTGACTAAGAAAATAACTCTAATCATTAATGACTGGAATCCTATTGAGATTTATCCTTTGCTTGATATTGAGTATGATAGTGAAGTGAAGCAGATATATGAACTATTAACTCTTAACGATACTAAATATGAGTTGGCTGAAAAGATATATCAGGTATTCGAAAAAAATTTTGGGAAACTATTTCAAAATACACTTATTGAGTGTGAAGTTATAGCAGAAAAGATACTAAACGCATTAAATAATTGATGATAAAGACTTTGAGGACTATAATCCTCAAGGCTTTTTTTTACGCGTACCCAGTGTAAGGTGAATCGTTAACATGATCCAAAAATATGTAAGCACGTGAATATTTCCAAAGTTAGGAGGGAACTCAATGTCATTATCTGATTATTTAAGAAAAAATAAATTGGAATGTACAAATTGTAATCAAGAACTTAATGTTGTTGGTTTTGGAAGTGGCTTAGATAAACTTAAATGTTTTCACTGTAATAGATATTACAAATATACGATACAAACTAAAATTTTAGTTCAAGATCTAAGGTATGCTGAGCTGGTTGAAAAATGGGATACTGGCAGTGGGGAGTGGCCAGGTATACCTAGTAGTGAAATATATAGCCCATGGTATTTAAAGAAAATAGTAAGGATGATTAATAAAAGAATGTAAATGGTATGATCTTCAAATCATAAATGATTTAGAACAAGAGAGAAAAAGGAATGAGGCTTAAGAGTTTGGCCCATTCCTTTTTTCATTAAATTAAGTTGTATAAAGCAAACTTGCGATAATCCTAACTCGTCACACTCATCTCAAAGATGCAGCAGTCTCTGCGCATGCTGATACAGTTCAGCATACTTTGCCACGATATCCTTTTCCGCATTTCCTCGGAACCGCTCAAACAAATTCGTACACTTTAGCAGCAGCAGATTGTAATTCCATCGTTGTGCCTGCTCCATACACTCCAGCAAATACCCAAATCCCTGATCATATTGTCCACGCTCCAGATAATACAATGCCAGTTCATATAGTAGCCGGGCATAGCGCTCTAGGTTCAGCTGCAGTGTATACAGCTCATCATCCAGTGTCTGCGCTTCCAGATCGTCGATTTCGTGCTTGAACTTTGGCAGCACGGTACTCAGGTCCAGTCGGTGCCGGTTGGCTGCAGTGACCACATTTAATAGAAATACGAGCAGTTCCTCCGGCCGCTGTTCTACATACTCCACATATTCCTCTAGCACATCCGGCTCACCCGCATACAGTCTCGCCGCGTAGCTGTTGGCACGGGCCCATTCTTCAAACCGGTTTTTCCATAATAACGTATCATCGTCCTCTTCCTGTACCCAGTCCAGTTCGGTGGTCAGCTTGAGGTAATGAGCGACCTGTTCATAATCCTTGTATTCCTCATTCGCATGAGCACGTAGCAGATACGCATACGCTATGTAAAAGAACCATGGTTTTTGCGGCTGGCGATCAGTCGGCAGCTCTCCAGCCTGTTTGCGATCGTACAGAAGTCTGGCTTTATCCAGTAGAATCTCGGCGATCTTTTCGACTTTTTTCCAATTGCGCAGCGAGCGATACGTGTTCGCCAGATCGGTATAGGCATCTAGCTGCTCCACTTCATTCAATCGCTCCACAAATGGCTCGAACCGGATGGCCAGCTGATAGTTCTGTTCCTGGTCATCTCCCTGCCTCGCCATGAACAGGCGGTAATGGCAGATCGCCAGTCGTTCGGAATGCTGCTTGTTCTCGCTCTCCGCTACGCTTTCATACAGCATGCTGGCGGCTTCCTTTTTATCTTCCCGGAAAAAGTCTTCTGCCGTCTCGAACAGAAATCCAGGATACTGGGACTTGCCTGCGAGCATATGTACAATCTTCTGAATGCAATCCAGTTTGTCCAGCTCGACACAGCGATACAGAAACGGCTTGATCCGCCGCCAGTCCGGTGTCGCATCGTTCAGATACTCATTGATGTACTGGTCGTACAGCGCGCCCTTCTCCAGCTCCAGAATCTCGGTGATTTTGTCGAGCTGCTCGATACTGAGCACCCGGTTACCGTTGAGGATGGAGCTGATAATACCTACATTGATATTGTGTTTCTTGGCAAAACGGCTCATGGAAATCTCTTCTTGCTGGATACGCTGTTCCAGTCTGTCACGAATGAGTAGTGGATGGTCCAAAGGGCACACCTCCTTTATGAAATTAAGCAGATTGCTTATGCGATGCGCAGATGGTTATGAACCACATGGTTATGAGGTCTACAAGAATGATGCTTTGTCTATACAAATATACAAAAGATTACAGGTTGTAAGGTTTTAAATAAAATATAGCGGATACAGACAGGGGGAGCAATCCATTTTACAGCGGATAACCAAAATTTATAACGAACATGGATATTACAGAACAGCGAAGAAATGCCGAAAAGTATGCCTTTCAAATGCATGCAGCCTATTCCGTAGAGCAAGGTATGCAGCATATAACAAAAGAACACGATACCCTGAACATGTCGATCGTTGTCCACGAATGACTTATCCTACATTATACGACAGGATAAAAGAGCTGTTCACGGACAAAAGAACCGTTTAATACTTAATAGTATGACAAATATTCAAAATTGGTGAGAATGATTCTCGTATTATTCGCAAACCTATTGACCGACATTTGAAATGGATTTATACTTATTCTAAAATCAAATTAAGGGAATGATCCATGTGAAAATTATCAATCTGACGACGCAGCGCAAAGCTGTTTACGAAATCGTCTGCAACGCCGAGGATCACCCGACTGCCGCTGACGTAATGAACCGGTTGGTAGAGCGTGGTCATAATTTCGCTTATGGTACTGTATATAACTCGCTGCGATATCTGTCCGATAACGGGCTGATCCGTGAACTCAAGCTTGGTGAGACCGCCAGCCGTTACGATGGCAAAATGGATGATCACCAGCATATTGTATGTGAATCCTGTGGACGTGTAGATGAAGTCATGACCGATGCACCGCTGCAATGGTACGCTGATGTAGCAGAGGAGACCGGGTACGATGTCCATCATGCACATGTTGTATTTAAAGGAGTGTGTACCGAATGCAAAAACAAATCGAAAAAGTAATTGAGAATGATTATCTTTCTGACTCCACTTCGTCGATGAACTGGGCACCGGGCAATAGCACTTATGAAGAGATGGAGACCATGATTCAGGCTTGTCCGGTAACACGCCGTGTCGTCATTATTAGTCCGGCTCCGAGCCGTATTCATGAATTGACTCGTATGCTGTCGGACAGCTGCTTTGATGTTATGGTATTTCATCGCTGGGAAAATAATGGTGCAGGTGCGATCAGTGCCGACCTGTATATTTTTGATATGATTACCGCTGCAGGCAGCAGTGAGATCGAGCTTGCCAAGCTGCGTATAAATGATAATGATTCTCATGTACCATCTATTTTTCTAGTGCGCGAGGAGATGCTGGCTCTCGGAATGAAAGAATGGACCGAAGAAGAACTGCTCGTCTGGCCGATGCGTCCGCAGGAAGGACTGTATCATGTAGAGCGTGTTATTCGTTCCAATGCGAGCCGTCCGGCAGCACCTGCAGCAGATGAAGATGCTCAGCACCGGATCGTATTCAAGGATCTGTGGATCGACCGCAAGAAAATGACCGTTCATCGCGGACAGCAACGTGTAGAGCTGACCAAAACCGAGTATGATCTGCTGCTCATGCTGATCGAAGGCGAAGGCAGCGTATTATCCCGTGAACAACTAATGAGCGAAATATGGGGTACACAGTTCTTCGGCGGCAGTAATGTCGTAGATGTCCATGTCAAAAGTCTGCGTAAAAAAATCGGCGATAATGCTTCTGCACCACAGTATATTGCGACTGTACGCGGTGTAGGTTATCGCTTGGCTGATTGATTCATTTAAACATAATAATAGGCAAATCAAATTTTATTGAGAATATAGGATTATGGATAAGCTGTACATTCATAATATGAACAATCTATTCACGTCTTCTTCATGCAAGGCTCATCCAAGACTCATGCGGAGCTCATGAATGTACCTGGTTGGCGATGTTAGAATAATTCTAAACTTACGGATTTTAAATTAAGTCTAATTACAAGTCTAATTCATTCACTTTCAGATGAATGTACTGTTAGGAATGATAGATGATGTGAAAAGACTTGAGACTGTCCGATTTGAAAGGATGATTCTAACGATGGACAACCGTCTTACTACCAACCAGGGTGCTCCTGTAGGAGATAACCAGAATTCCAGAACAGCAGGACGCAGAGGACCGGCACTGCTGGAGGATTATCACCTTATTGAGAAGATTGCCCATTTTGACCGTGAACGTATTCCCGAGCGTGTTGTGCATGCCCGTGGTGCAGGTGCCCATGGCGTATTCCGCACAGCAAGCAGTATGAAGAAATATACCCGGGCTGCTTTTTTGCAGGAAGAGGGACTTGAGACACCGGTATTTGTACGTTTCTCCACTGTTATTCATGGAGTAGGCTCTCCGGAGACGGCACGCGATCCGCGCGGTTTTGCCGTGAAATTCTACACGCCGGAAGGCAACTATGATATCGTAGGCAACCATCTGCCTGTATTTTTTATCCGTGATGCGATCAAATTCCCGGATATGGTTCATTCCCTCAAGCCGGACCCGCAGACGAATATTCAGAACCCTGGTCGTTACTGGGATTTTATGACCCTGACACCGGAATCTACACATATGATGACCTGGTTGTTCTCGGATCATGGGACACCAGCCAATTACCGTGAAATGGACGGATTCAGCGTCCATGCTTTTAAATGGATCAATGCCGAGGGCAAAGTGACTTACATTAAATACAAATGGGAATCCAGACAGGGTGTCCGCACATTCTCCGCGGATGAAGTGCGCGAACAGCAGGGACGGGATTTCAACCATGCGACACGCGACCTGTTTGACCATATTGAACAAGGGGAATTCCCGGAGTGGGATTTGAAGGTTCAATTTATCCATCCGGAAGATATCGACAGTTATTCCTTTGATCCACTCGACCCTACCAAAGTATGGCCGGAAGAGCAGTTCCCGTTCCATCTGGTCGGCACGATGACACTGAACAAGAATCCGGAGAATTTCTTTGCCGAAGTAGAGCAGTCCGCATTCTCTCCAAGTGCGCTTGTACCGGGTATTGAACCATCCGAGGACAAGCTGCTGCAGGGTCGTCTGTTCTCCTATCCGGATACACAGCGTCATCGTCTGGGACCGAACTATTTGCAGATTCCGATCAACTGCCCGTATGCGCCGGTACGCAATCACCAGCGTGACGGTCTGATGAATGTGCATCAGGATAACTCCCGTTATAACTACGAACCGAACAGTTATACCGAGGGACCAGTCGAAGATCCTGCCTACCGCGACAGTGAAGTAGAACTGCAGGGCAAGGTGACTCGTCAGCAAATCGAGAAAACCGATGACTTTACCCAGGCGGGTGAACAATATCGTTCTTATAATGCGCAGCAAAGAGATAATTTACTTCAAAATCTGGTTAATGATTTACAGGGAGTGAAAAAGGATATTCAACTGCGTGCGATCTGTAACTTTATCCGCGCAGATCGTGAATACGGCATGCGTCTCGCTCAGGGACTCGGGGTAGATATCAGCGAATTCATGTCCCAGATGCGCTCCTGATCTATGCATTACCGCTATCCAGCAGCCTGTCTTTTACAGCCTAAAGGGGTATGAATCCCTGTAATCTTACAGGCAGGATGCTTTTATATACAGCCTGTTGAATCGCTCTACACGATGCAGATGATACGGAGCTGTTCAACAAGCTCATATTTTTCACTGTCTGCGGCGCACTCAGCCGGGAAATAACGCAGGATGACGGGCCACCGTACATGCTGCCTGAACCCGTAAGCCGCAGCGGACAAGGCCGCCAGGCCATTATATATACAGTAGAGGGAAGCAATGCTATGAGCAGGATATAGTGTGTGCTTCCTTCTGTCTTATTCTCCTTCCGTAATACCCTGCTACCTGCCGGGATCTATTCCATCCAGAGAGATACACGTGGAAAGGAAATAATGGTGAAGACCATACTTTGCCGGAATGCTGTAAGCCCAAGAGTACGATTGCAACAGCAAAGGAGAGGTGTATCATGAGGAAATTATGGAGCCTGGGGATATGCGGTATGGTAGTCATGTTTATGGTGATTGGTTTGTGGAATACGGCAGGTTATGTGTCGGCAGAACCTGCGTTGACAGGAATTCAGCAGCGCCCTCTGAATCTGCCGGCCAGTTTCCCTGTTCCTGATGATGCGCTGACGGTAACGGCAGTACAGAACAGCAGCGACGAGGAGAAATTCGTCCTGTTTACTTTCCAGACCCGGTTGAGTATGGAGACATTGGCCAAAACCTACAGCGAGTACTTCCGTGAGCATGATATGAAGGATGCGATCGATATGCTGAGCGAGCAGAAAATGGTCATTCAGGGAACCAATGAAGTTTCCCGGCAGAGCTGGATTCTGACAGCTGTACCGGCAGCAAATACGAATGATCGTGTAGAGATGACCGTTGTCTGGACAGACGAGCGCTAAATCGATCAGCAGCTGATAATAAATTATACCGGTGTACAGTAGAGTGGTTTATTAAAGCTGGAACCGAATAGCATATGACGCGGAGACTTGAAGCAAGTAGAGTCTTCGCGTTTTTATGATTCAAAGCAGAAAGTGAAATGGTTTATATGGGAAAAAATATAAATTAAATTTTATCTATAAAATGCGTTTAACAACATATATTAGAGTTTTATAAAAGGATAATTCGTTATTTTAATGTGAAATGAAAAGCATTAACTGTTAAAAAAGTATAGACTGATTCGTATAATGTGATAATATACAATTAAGTACTGAAATTTGACTTGCTTTTAATGATTACACTACAATGTGTAGTGTGAGGTGGCGTAGATTAAGATGAAAATACAAAATTTCAAAGTTGGTGCTACAGGGATGGACCGCTTTTTTGGTCCGCTGGAAGCACAGGTGATGAATGTACTGTGGGATATGGATCACCCTATGACGATCAGAGAAGTGCAGACTGCACTGAAGCCGGTCAAGCCGCTCAGTTTTAACACGGTGATGACGGTGATGAATCGTCTGGTGGACAAAGGCGCTCTGCTCAAAAAGAGCGAAGGCAGAAGCTTTCATTACATTCCGTCGGAAAGTCGTGCAGAATTCTTGAATCATCAATCCAGGGAATTAACTCATGAATTAATGGAAGAGTTCGGATCACTCGCTGTAAACCACATGGTGGACATACTTGAAGAGGTGGATCCTCAACTTATTCAAGCCTTGGAGGAAAAGATCAAACAATGGAAAAACAACGCGTAGAATGGTGGCATCGTCGTTCCGAAAGACTGCTGAAGACAGGGCTGTTTATTACTTTGTTTACGATAGGTCTGATGGTGATGTACGCGCTGCATGTCTTGTTCGGTTGGAATATTCCGTTTGACCTGCTACGTATCTGTAATCAGTGGATGAAATCACATGGCTGGTTGTCGGTGAGTCATCTGCTGGAGACACTGGTTCTGTGTACATTTGTGTTATATGTCGGTTACGGACTGGATCAGTGGTATGGTTCATTCCGTGCCATGCAGCGTTTCCGTCAGCTGGAGAACTATCGGTTGTCTGCTAAGTATAATGAGCGTTATCGTCCGGATGGACGGAACATCTTTATGATTGTGTCCTGCGAACAGCCGCTGGCCTTAACAATTGGTATTATCAATCGCCGTATTGTGCTGTCCGAGGGACTGCTGGCCTTGCTCAATGAAGATGAGCGTCAGGCTGTACTGTATCATGAGCTGTTCCATTATCATCAGCGCGATCCGTTGACGACATTCCTGCTGCGGCAGTCAGCATGTGCGCTTTGGTTTTTACCGGTCGTCCGTACGCTGGCACTGCATTACAAGATCTCGCGCGAGATCCTGGCGGATAATTATGCGATTGAACATCTGGGTACGCCTGTAGGTATTGGCGGTGCGCTACTCAAACTGGTGAAGCGTTCCCGTTCACGGATGGAGATGCCTGCCCGTATGATCTATTCTTCATTTGCCGATACATCGCTCAACTACCGCATACAACGGATTATCGATCCGCAAAGCGGTGTATCGCCCCGGTTGCCATGGTGGTCAATTCTCGTCTCGCTGCCTGTGCTGATTCTACTGAGTATTTTGTTACTATGGTCGCTGATTGAGTAATCTGGTTACCGGTAAATGCTATGAATACAGTGTTTGCCGGTAAAGCGACTTTATTTTATAGCAAAGCACTACATTGTGTAGTGTGAAAATGATCAAGGAGGCGTTCAAATGAATATGACCAAAAGGAATGTAGAAGTGGGGATTCTGATTACGAGAGTATTAACAGGATTGATTTTCCTGCTGCATGGCCTGTCCAAGTTTCAAGGAGGTATTGGCGGTACAATGGGATTTTTTCAGAGCATGGGATTACCAACATGGCTGGCTCCTGTCGTAGCCGTACTGGAGATTGCCGGTGGAATTGCACTGATCGTAGGCTTGTTCACACGTATTGCCGGAATCATCACAGCTTGCATTATCGTGGGTACACTTGTCACTGCGCACAAAGGGGATGCTTTCCTAATGGGAACAGAGTTCAATTATCTGCTGCTGATTACCAGTCTGCAAATGGCGATTAGTGGTAGTGCATTGTTGTCCCTGGATGGCATGTTATGGCGCAAAGAGCGCAGTCAAAATCGTCGGCTGGCCGAAAACTAATTATTAGTAAATTAGAAGCTTATTGCGAGATAAGACAGTTACAATCGAATACAAATACAAGCAAACAAAGGGAGGACACATTCATTGTGTCCTCTTTTTTGATATATATACGTCGTATGACAATGGGCTATAGATATCGTATAGCGGATACAAATAACTAAGTGTCGGAATGGTACCGAAGATTCAACAAATTTCGATTCGTTTCGATAGTCGTCTAAATAATTAACCTCAATTGGACGATATATACAATATTATGGGTTATTGTCAGTTCTTCATGGTCAAACAGCACGATATATTACTACAGGAAAGAGTGTGAAATACATGAGTAAGAATAAGAGTAAATCCTGGCTGCGTTGGTCGATCCGTAATCAACTGATTGTGGCATTCGCGATTGTATTGCTTGCCCCGAGTTTGGTGATCAGTATCAGTATGTATAATAATGCCAAAACTCAGGTGGCAGGTCAGCTAACTACCAGTGCCAATGAAACGGTGAAAGCAGCGAATGATTTTATCAGCAGCTCGCTGGACGCCAAGTTCCATGATGCAGAAGTATTGTCGGGCTTATTTAACCGCTCCATGATTGATGGTCGTCTAAGTCCGCAAATTGTTCCACGATTAACACAGTATATCAAGCTTCATCCGGAAGCGATCGATGTATTTGTAGGTACGCCTGATGGTCTGATGGTCCGCGGTGTGCCCAAGGAAAATGAGAACGGATATGATCCACGCGAACGCGATTGGTACAAGCAAGCAATTGCTGCACCGGGAACAACCGTAATGACCTCTGTCGTGATCAACTCCAGCAATAAGCCGGTCGTTGTTATCGCACGTACACTGCCGGATAACTCGGGTGTACTGGGAATCTCACTGAATCTGGAAAGTATCGCTAAACAGGTTGATATCCAGGTCGGCCATGAAGGCTATGTTATTGTACTTGATAAAGATCAGAATTACGTAGTCAGCCGCAACGGCAAGCCGGGTGACAAAGCAACCGGTGATTATTTGTCTACGATGTATAGCCAGGATCACGGTGATATCCATTATACTTTTCAAGATCGTCCCAAGCAGATGGTATTCCTGACCAATCCGACCACAGGCTGGAAAATTGCCGGTACTATGTATACAAGTGAAGTGGATACAGCAGTAGCACCTGTTCGTAATCAAGCCATGATTATTGTTATTGTATCTATTCTTGTAGCGGCTGTTGTTGTATTCTTCTGTATCCGCATGATTATGAATCCGATTCAGCGTCTGCGTCAGACAACTACATTAATCAGTGCAGGCGATTTGACCGTCGAGATTGATCAAAGTAAAAATGACGAAATCGGTGATCTGGCACGGGACTTTGCCGGTATGGTAAACAGTCTGCGCGAGATGATCGAGAATGTGAAAGATACTACCGATAATGTATCCTCGGCTTCGGAAGAGCTGGCAGCGGGTGCGGAAGAAACCAGCCGTTCGGTAGAGCATGTTACGATGGCAATCCAGGAAGTATCTACTGGCAGCGAACGCCAGGTAACCAGTGTCAACCAGGGAGCCGCGTCTATCGAGCGTATGTCCGAGCGGGTGGCGGAGATTTCGAATCATGTAAATGAAGTCAGCCAAACTCTGCAGAATGCTGCCGAAGCTGCTGTCAAAGGTAATGAATCTGTCGTTGATGTAGTACAGAAAATCTATGAGATTCAGACGACGGTTGACACACTGAGTGATATTATTACCCAGATGAATAATCAGTCTTCGGAAATTGATAGTATCGTTGACTTGATCCGCAATATTGCCAAACAGACCAATCTACTCGCTCTCAATGCTTCGATCGAGGCGGCACGTGCAGGTGAACACGGCAAAGGGTTTGCTGTAGTTGCCGAGGAAGTCCGCAAACTGGCTTCTGAATCGGGCGATTCCGCTCAGCGTATCAGCGAGCTGATTTCCGGTATGCAGGGTGTAGTTACCCAGTCTCTGGATGTTATGGCACAAGCCAAGCATAACGTCGAAGGCGGTATTGTTGCTGTCGATACATCCGGCCGTTCCTTCTCCCAAATCAATAGTTCAATCAAAGCGGTCTCCAGCAAAATGGATGATGTATCCGGTGCAACAGATCAGCTGAACAGTGAAGCAGATGCTGTCGTGGCTTCCATTGAAGAAATTGCCAGCATCTCGGACCAGTCGGCGAGCAATACAGAGACAATCTCTGCAGCTGCCCAGGAGCAGCTTGCTTCCATGGAGGAAGTATCGAGTGCAGCAACCGATCTGACACGTCTGGCAGAACAGCTGCAGCAGGTAGTTTCACGCTTCAAGCTGTAAACGATCCTTTTACCAGCTGAAATATATAGCGAAGTTATTGTGTAACAGCTATATTTCTGCCAAAAGTCAATGAACGGGAATGAATACGCTCCTGCTTAGATCAATCCATTTTCTTATAATGAAATAAGGTAGGTCTGTTTAATCTTGCAGCCGCTGCTCCATATATGTATAGGGGCAGCGGCTTTTTTTGATCGCACAGGAATACTGTTCTTCGCCCAATCCGTGCATTACAATAGAGAATAGATAACTCATACTCGGCGACAAAGAGCGGTCGATACATCCGGTTAGGCCGTATTGACGCTTAGGGTCTCAAGGAGGAACAGAGATGATCACATTCTATCCGGCAAGCGAGCGATTTCATTTTGACCGGGAGTGGCTTCGGGGAAGTCACAGCTTTTCCTTTGGTGAATATCAGGACCCTGATAATACGGGATTTGGTGTACTGCGTGTATTCAATGATGATACGATCGCACCAGGATACGGCTTTGGCGCACATCCGCACAGTGATATGGAGATTGTATCGATCGTACTGCAGGGACAGCTTCGCCACGAGGATAATATCGGCAATGTGGCGGTGAGTTCCTTTGGTGGTATCCAGCGCATGTCTGCAGGTACCGGTGTTATTCATACCGAGCATAATGCCTCCAACGAGACGGATTGCAATTTGCTGCAGCTGTGGTTTGAACCGGAAGCGCGTGGACTGGAACCATCCTATATGACCTCCTCTTATAATCCGGCTTCACTCAGCGGACGTCTGCTTCCGGTAGTCAGCCGGCAGGGGGGAGAGCATCAGGCGACCATCCATCAGGATCTGACTATTTATCTGAGCCGTCTTGAAAAAGGACAGCAGATCGAGTTCTTGCAGAAATCCGAGCGGCGCACCTATGTATTCGTCATTCATGGGGCACTGCGTCTCAACCAGGCAGATGTGCTCAGCCGCAGGGATGCAGCCCGGCTGGAGCAGGAAAACCGTCTGCAGCTGGAAGCCGAAGAGGCTGTATTTTTTATGCTGATCGACTTGCCCTGAGGAGGATAACCATGAGAGAGACTGTGATGGTCAAACATGCCGTTACCGGCCGCGAATGGCTCAACAATAACAAGCAACCGCTGGAATATGCATTTACTGATCTGCCAGGAGGACGATATCGGTTCGTATTTCATCAGCCACCGGAAGAGGTGGTTACCGAGATCCTGCGTTTCCAGAAAGAACTGAATCTGTTCCGATTCGAGATTCCGGAAGATGGACCGCAGGTGAAGCACTGGTATTATGTGAGTACCGATGGTGTCCATTATGATACCGATCAACAGGATCTGATTATTGAAGCAGATACAGTAATCCGCTATCTGCCTACGGATTACTGGGCCTGAGCCAAACAAATGCTTTGACTTTCTTCGAACATATGTGCTCTAATTAAATAGATACACTTTAGAGTACTGCAGGGAAGTTTGTTTATTTTATCAAAATATGACCAAATCACCTGCATTTTGTATAGGTGCTGCCCATATCCTGTATCTGGAAGCAGACACCACGTTCCTTTTCGAGATCATATCTGGCGGTTATTGTTACTACTTTAGAATGCTGTTTTCAGCGGCTATCCCTTATTCCTGCATGTAGATGCTGCCGATGTGCGGATAGCCATTTTAGTATAGGTCCGAGCCGGGAAGGAAAGCCGTTATACGGCCCTTTGCGCATCGGAGACAGAATGATTAATCCAGGCAATCAGCTTCATCAATAGACCCGAGCAGCGGTCACAGGAGGCAAGCGTATGAATTTAAAGGATGAACAGGTAATGCATGAGCAGTTTGGTGTTGGACAGGTAGTGGAGAATGATAACGAACGGATTACGGTAATGTTCTCGGAGGAAGTGGGACGCAAATCGTTTATGTTCCCGGACGCTTTTGGCAACCATCTGAAGATGAGCAAATCGGATATACAGGATACACTCTACAAAGCTTATGAAGCCAAGCGCAAGCAGCAGGCGGCAGACAAGCTCCAGCTGGATCAGGATCGTGCGGAAGAAGCTATCCGTGTAGCTGCCGAACAGGAGAAAAACCGCAAACCTGCCCGCAAAAAACCGACGGTACGCAAATAATCGTCCGGATTATATCGTTCATTTATCAACGGCCCATCAGTGATCTGATGAGGCCGTGTTTTATTTTATGATCCTGATTTGCTGTATGTACAAAAGATAAAAATTTAAATATTCTGTACTATTCCAAGAAAATACGGGTAAGGACATATCAGGGAGAAATGCCGGATTGACGGTATATCCTTTTTTCAAAATTAAATGCCAAAGGAGACTTGCCCGTATCATGAGTATATTAAGTGATGACAAATTAAAGGCCAGGCAGGCGATCCTGATCGGAGATTATGGAGAAGACGCACCTTATCATCCGCTGGATCAGGTGGAAAATCATATCCGCGATCTGATGCCGGCCGGATGGGAACTGCATACTTCGGATGATTATGACATGCTGGAGATGGAACGCCTCGAAGCTTATGATCTGTGTATCGTCTATACAGACGCTTTTAATAAAAAGATCAATCCCAGACATGCGGCCGGCATTATTACATACGTAGTGAATGGGGGCGGACTGCTCATACTCCACTGCGGTGTATCGCTGCAGGAGACACGCTACGAGCTCAAGCAGTTGATGGGTGCGCAGTACGGTGGTCATGAAGAATATGGAGCACTGGAGATGCATATCGCCTCGCCGGGACACCCGATTATGAAAGGTATACATTCCTTTGTCATGGAAGAAGAACCGTATGAATTCACGCTGCTGCCAGGAGCAGAACGGACCATTCTGATGGAATATACGATGAATGGCGATACCTGGCCGGCTGCCTGGTGTTCCCATTATGGTATGGGACGCACCGTGTATTTGATGCCCGGACACCATGCAGCTTCTTTTGATTATCCGGAATACCGGACGATGATTGCACAGAGCATCTGCTGGGTAGCCGGATGTGACGAAGAGGGATAGAAGATTCCTGCCCATTCGCTGTATACCGGATTAGGCATATGGCTACCGAACCGTTATACTAGAGAGAGATGGACCCTGCATGGACATGTTGCCATGCGCCGGTGAGGATTATGACACCGGAATATGCCAATATGCAGATGAGTAGTTGAGCCTTGACCGTACTTTACTATATGTTCAGGAGGAATAGAGATGAGCGATTTGTTCAAAAGAGCGTTATCCCTGGGACTGGGTGCAACTGTAGTCAGCAAGGAAAAGGTAGAAAAAGCGGTAAATGATCTGGTCAAACGCGGAGAATTGGCCCCATCCGAATCCCGTGCACTGGTAGATCGCCTGATGGACCGTGGTGCGGAAGAACAGAATCAGATGAAGGATTGGGTACGCGGCCAGATCCAAAAAGCACTGACTGAACTGGATATTCCGACCAAGGAAACCGTAGAACAATTACAGCAGCGGATTACGGTTCTGGAAAAGCGTCTGGCTGAGCAGGAACAGCAGCAGCCGCCATTGTTATAAGATGTCTCTGCATATCCGGCATGCCGGAAGGTACAGGGAAATCGCCATGGCGCTGATGCGTCATGGCTTTGGTTATATGGTTGAAGAGATGGGACTTCACCGTATGCTGGCGATTCCGCTGAAGCTGGCACGCCGTGATGTCCACGGCATTCGTACACTGGCAGAACGGATTCGTCTGGTATTGGAAGAGCTGGGGCCTACTTTTGTCAAATTGGGACAGCTCGCCAGTACACGCTCGGATCTGCTACCGGAAAATGTAATTAACGAACTGGTGAAATTGCAGGATCAGGTGCCTCCTTTCCCGGGCGAAGAAGCCCGTCAGATTATCGAATTGGAGCTAGGCACCAGTCTGGACGAGATGCTGGAGAGCTTCCAGGAACAGCCGGTAGCCGCCGCCTCGATCGGACAGGTGCATCTGGGCAAGCTGCATACCGGTGAATTGGTCGCGATCAAAGTGCAGCGTCCCGGTGTATCACGCGTTGTACAGCGTGACCTGGAGATTCTGCAAGATCTGATCTCGCTCGCCAAGCGTCATCTGGAATGGGTGGCTCAATATAATGTAGAAGAAATTATCGAAGAGTTCTCCAAATCCATGCGCGAAGAACTTGATTACAATATTGAAGGCCGGAATATGGAACGGATCGGTCAGAATTTTGAAAAGGACCGCTGGATTCATATTCCGAAAACCTACTGGAATTATACGTCTGCCCGTGTGCTGACGATGGAGTTTGTCGACGGTATTCATATGGGCCGTCCGGACGAGATTGTGGAGCAAGGGCTCCAACTGTCCGATGTGGCTCAGCGTCTGGTCGATTCCATGCTGCAGCAGATCTTTATCGACGGATTCTTCCATGCCGATCCTCATCCGGGTAATCTGCTCGCCCTGCGTGACGGACGAATCGCCTATCTGGACTTTGGCATGATGGGCCGATTGAGCAGTGATACCAAAAATGGCATGGCCGGATTCGTAATTGCTCTGCTGCGCAAAAATACGGACAGTATGGTACGGGCAGTTATGCGACTGGGATTTGTTCCTGAGGATATTAATATGTCTGCGCTGCGCAATGAGCTGGAGCGGCTGCGGGAGAAATATTATGATCTGCCTTTTTCCCAGATTGATCTGGGTGAAGCACTGAATGAGATGTTCGCAATTATCCGTCAGTACAAGATTGATATCCCGACCGATCTGGCACTGCTTGGCAAAGCGCTGATTACGCTGGAAGGTGTGATTGAACGACTGGACCCTTCACTCAGTATCCTGAACATGGCCGAGCCGTTCGGTCGTCGTCTACTCAGTGAGCGCTACAGTCCGAGCAAGATTCGTCAGCGGATTACGGACGGAGCCTTTCAGGCAGTCGAGATTCTGACCGATCTACCGCGTCAGGCATCCGAGCTATCACGGGTGATTCGCTCCGGCAAGCTCAAGGTGGAAGTCAGTGTACCGGAACTGGGAGAACTGCTCCACAAAATGGATCAGATCAGTAACCGGCTGGCATTCAGTATCGTATTGCTGGCATTCAGTATTATTATGGTCGGCCTGATCATTGGTTCCTCCCTGCGGGACAACACACCGATTCTGTGGGGACTGCCGGTAGTAGAGATTGGTTTTGCCATAGCGACACTGATGGTGGTCTGGCTGCTGGTCGTTATTTTCAGGTCAGGGCGGTTCTAGCCGAACGATCTGTAGAAGCAGCAAGAGCATTCTGACTGTCAAATGAAGGCTGGGCAAAGTGAGAAGGCGGCAGATCGCTAGCAGTCTATTGCCATTCCGTATGTAATCCAGCCTTTACATGATTACGCTTTGTCCGAACGAGCAGCGAGCAGTTTACTGCCTTTTCGGACAAGGCGTTTTTATTTTATAGAAATGATTACGTTTACATATTTATTTATCCGGTAATATAGCAATTAATAGTAGAGAGATTGCTTAAAATTGGTTATAATGAAAATCTATCTCTGCCACGGACCCGGCTGCCCTGCGAGAGGGGAGCTATTACAAATCAAACAAGCACTGTGCTTCATCTGGTCAGTATTGTCCGGAATTTTACCTATTCAACCGGATGGTTGTCACATGTCTGAAAGAGGATAATCATGAATTACAAGCAGCAATGGTTTGGTAATATCCGTCCTGATGTACTGGCGGGGATTACTGTAGCCCTGGCCCTTATACCGGAAGCGATTGGGTTCTCGATTATTGCAGGTGTCGACCCGATGGTCGGTCTGTACGCTTCTATTTGTATCGCTATTGTTATTTCGTTTGCAGGGGGGCGTCCGGGTATGATCTCGGCGGCTACCGGAGCGATTGCTGTGCTGGTCGGTACGCTAGTTGCCAAGCATGGCGTGGAATACTTATTTGCTGCAACGATTCTGGCCGGGATTTTCCAGATCATACTCGGCTGGCTCAAAATTGGGCGGTTTATTACCTTTATTCCGCAGTCGGTCATGACAGGGTTCGTTAATGCGCTGGCGATTGTGATCTTCTCGGCACAGTTGCCGCAGTTTGTCGGAGCCAACTGGCTGATGTATGCACTGGTCGCCTTAACACTGGCCATTATCTATATCCTGCCGCTGTTCACCAAGGCAGTACCGGCACCGCTGGTAGCAATTATTATCGTTTCTCTGCTGACCTACTTCCTGCATCTGGATGTACGTACAGTGGGCGATATGGGTGAACTGAGCAATCAGTTGCCATTTTTCCATCTGCCGGTTGTACCGCTGGGCTGGGATCTGTTTATTACGGTACTGCCGTATTCGATCTCGATTGCCTTTGTGGGTCTGCTGGAATCGCTGCTGACAGCAACGATTGTTGATGAGATGACCGAGACACGCAGCAACAAAAATCGCGAAGCTCAAGGTCAGGGACTCGCGAATATTGTGAGTGGATTTTTCGGAGGAATGGCAGGTTGTGCCATGATCGGTCAATCGGTTATTAACGTCAAATCTGGTGGACGCGGCAGATTGTCGACGTTTATCGCTGGAGCTTTTCTGCTCGTCCTGCTCGTGGTACTAGGCACAATCGTACGTGAAGTGCCAATGGCGGCGCTGGTCGGCGTGATGATCATGGTCTCGATCGGTACGTTCAGCTGGAATTCCCTGCTGACGATCCACAAGATTCCACTTGCCGAGGCCGTTATTATGGTCACGGTTGTAGTTATTGTGGTACTGACCGACAATCTGTCGATCGGGGTAGGTGTCGGTGTGGTGATGAGTGCGCTGCGGTTTGGCTGGAGAATGTCACAGCTCCATATTACCGAAGCCGGGGATTCTACGTCTGCTCACCGGGTCTATCAAGTACGCGGCCAAATGTTCTTCGGTACGATGAGCCAGTTCGTGGATCACTTCGTACCGACAGAAGATCCGGAGCAGATTACGATTGATTTTGCCGGGTCTCATATCTGGGATCATTCTGCTGTCATCGGCATCGGCAAGCTCAAGGAAAAGTACGAGCAGCTGGGCAAGCAGGTGCGTATTCGTGGTCTGAATGAAGAAAGCCGCCAATTGTACGAAAAACTCGGCAGTTCCGCCGCTTCCGGGCATTGACGCGGCGGGAAATAAACGTTATATTGACGCTATAGCTGTCGTTAGAATGGTCGGGAATCTCAGACTGCAGCCTGTGTCAGGCTGCGGATGATCATAAAGGTGTCTGTCACGAACAGATACAGAAGCATCGGTATCACGCCGGTGCTTCTTTTTACGAGTGCTGCAAGAATAATATTATGAATAAGACAGGTGAAATCATTGACAAACTTTAACTCATTCGGCATTTCGTCAGCAGCGATTGAACTGCTGGCCGTTAACGGAATCACTCAGCCGACCGAAGTGCAGGAAGCTTCTATTCCTGCACTGATGAACGGAGAAGACGCAATTGTACAGGCGAAGACAGGTACCGGTAAGACACTCGCCTTTTTGCTGCCTATTTTTGAAAAGTTAAACCTGAATGTAACCGGCGCACCACAGGCGCTCGTTGTTGCACCTACACGCGAACTGGCCCTGCAGATTGCGACAGAAGCGCGCAAGCTGGCAGATGCTTACGAAGGCGTACGTATTCTTGCTGCCTATGGCGGTCAGGATGTAGAGCGTCAGCTGCGCAAGCTGGAAGGCGGCTGTCATCTGGTCGTTGGTACACCGGGACGACTGCTCGACCATATGGGTCGTGGCACGCTGGATATGACCAAGATCCGTACACTGGTACTGGATGAAGCCGATCAGATGCTGCATATGGGTTTCCTCAAGGAAGTGGAGCAGATCATTATGGCGACATCTCCATCCCGTCAGACCATGCTGTTCTCTGCAACCATGCCAGATGGTATCCGTCGTCTGTCCGCCCAGTATATGCGCAAACCGCGTGATTTCCGTGTAGGCACCGAAGAAACGGTACCCCTCAAGCTGATTCGTCAGCTGGTTGTGGAATGTACACCGCGAGGCAAGCTGGCTGCACTACGTGAATATATTGAACGGGAGCGTCCGTATCTGGCCGTTATTTTCTGCCGGACCAAGCGCCGTGCCGCTGCACTGAATGCAGAACTGCAGGAGATGGGCTACGCCTCGGATGAACTGCATGGCGATCTGTCCCAGAACAAGCGGGAGCAGGTAATGAAAGCTTTCCGTGATGCCAAGCTGCAGCTGCTCGTTGCTACCGATGTCGCTGCGCGTGGTATCGACGTTGAGGGTATTACCCATGTATTCAACTATGATATCCCGCAGGATGTGGAATATTATATCCACCGTATCGGACGTACAGGCCGTGCCGGGGAAAAAGGCCGTGCGATTACATTCGTAACGCCGCATGATCGTCAGGAATTGGAGCAGATCGAGCGCCAGACCGCTCAAAAACTGCCGCGCGAGATCTCCCAGACGTCCGCACAATCCGAAGATTCCGGCGAACTGCTGTCCAATGTTCGTCCCAAAGCGGAGCGTACAGGCGGCCGTACCGGCAAAAACAAACGCAGTGAAAATGGACGCCGTGAAGCACGCGGCAGCTATCGTGATGAGCCATCCGGTCGCTCCGGCGGCAGACGCGGCAGCGGTGGTGGGCGTTCATCCGATCGCCCAGCTTCCAGTGCCGGCAGTAGCGCAGGTACAGGTACACGTTCCGGTGGCAAGAACAAGCGCAGTGAAAGTTCAGCTCGTCCGGCCAAAGCTGTCGGCATGAGCGGAGCGATGGCACGCCGTACCGATGAATCGGGTTCTTTCCGTCGTGATTCTTCGAAAACAACCAAAGGTTCCGGTGGTAGTGCCAGCGCAGGCGGTCGTACGCGTGAGTATGGCAAAGCCGGAGGCAAAGGTGGCAGCAGCGCATCTTCCCGCCAAGGAAGCGGATCGTCCTCCCGTCAGGGAAGCAGCCGTTCCAGTCAGTCCAGCCGCAATTCCGACAACAGAGGTCGCGGTGGCAAACGTTAATAATCTTGGATTCTGCCTGCATATTTCTGCAGGATAATAGACAGATTCGGATTTGAATAAATACCAGGCAGCCCCTTGTCGATATAAGGGGCTGTTTGGATTGCCGGAAAAGAAAATAGACATGTGCAAATCTAGCGATTTGCATATCGTATACGCCGGATAGATCGGTTCAGTAGGTAAGCGACAAGTCGATTGGGACATATGTCCTTTTCATGAGATGGCCTGCTGTTCTTATAATAGACAAGGCGTAGTAGATTGATATTGTTGGAGTAGATTGATGTTGTTGAAATTTGCACTAACGTAAATCACAGAATTAATCATAATGCGGTTATTATACAGACATACAGGAGGAATTATAACAGCATGAAAGGAATACTATTCGCCCTGCTGGGCGGTGCATGTATTACATTACAGGGAGTAGCCAACAACCGGATTAGCCAGGATATTGGAACCTGGCAGGCAGCGACGATTACGCAGTTGACCGGATTCATCCTGGCCGCGCTGGTTCTGCTGATTGTTCGCGACGGCAGCTGGCAGGGATTCAAGCAGGTCAAACCGTTGTACTTGTTCGGCGGTGCGCTGGCTTCCATTATTATTTATAGTGAAGTCATGGCGATCCAGTATGTAGGAGTGACACTGACTGTATCCGCGCTGCTGATCGCCCAGCTGTGTGTAACATTTCTGATTGATCTAAGAGGCTGGTTCGGTGTCGTTCGGCAGAAGATGACCATGCCCCAATTTATCGGCATCTTAATGATGATCGGCGGCGTAATTATTCTCAAGCTATAAGGTAAAGGGATAGATAACATAATGAGCTGTCCCGCTCATACAGAACACAAGAAAGTATATTGAATAAACAAGGAGTGTACACGCATGCTTTTAGGTATTTTGCTGGCTGTGGTAGCCGGCTCTCTAGTCAGTCTGCAGACGGTCTTCAATAATCAGGTGAATGCCCGTGCAGGGTCTTGGGCAACTACAACACTGGTGCTGGGAATGGGATTTATCGCTTCGCTGACAGCCAGTCTCATTTTCGAGGGCAAAGGAACGTTTTCACTTCAGCATATGCAGCTGTGGTATTGGGTTAGCGGTGCGATTGGCGTAGGTGTTGTCTTCTGTCTGGTACAAGGGATTCGCCTGCTGGGTCCGACCTTTTCCACATCGATCGTATTGATTGCCCAGCTGGCAACAGCACTGCTGTTCGATTCGGCAGGATGGCTTGGACTGGAACGGATTCCACTGACTCCCGGCAAAATTATCGGAGTATTGGTTGTTGTAGCCGGTATTCTCGTCTTCAAATTTGGCGGCAGACGCAAAACAGTCGTGGAAGAATCGGCCAATCCATCCGTTTAACCAATCAAGGCAGTCCATTCATTACTTATAGAACAAACTCTATTTGTAGCACCTACTATAATTAAAGTATCCCGGTAGGAAAGCGTGATTTATCATGTTTTCATCCTCTGGTAAAAGTCTCTCGATCCACTTCGGTGTCGGGAGGCTTTTGTATTCGTACAGGGAGAGGGTTCTCCTACAAATGATCCATTGATTGCTTGCAGAAGAGCAGGCCTATCACGATGGACTGATTCATTTGGAGGCAAATGAAGTGAAAAGAGATTATGAAGTTGCACAAGACAATGCTAAGCTTAACCATAGATATCATCTGAAATAGACAGGAGAACTGCGAATGAGTATAGAGCATATGGAGAAAATGGAAACCCTGCTGCCGGAATGGCTGGAGACGAGCCGACTGCGTACGGGACAGGGAGAGGTGGCTTCGTATATTCCCGAGCTGGCCAAGGCTGCTCGGGATACGCTGGGGGTATTCGTGGCTGATTCCCAGGGCAAGACGATTGCCGCGGGAGATTATGGAATCCCGTTTACCATGCAGAGTATTTCCAAAGTATTTACTTTGATTCTGGCCCTGATGGATCATGGGGAGGAAGCAGTCTTTTATAATGTAGGCAAAGAGCCGACCGGAGATGATTTTAACTCCATGATCAAGCTGGAGCTGGTGGAGCCGGGTATCCCGTTCAATCCACTGATCAATGCTGGAGCCATCACGGTATCTTCGCTGATTGCCGGTGACAGTCCGGAAGATAAATCCCAGCGTATTCTGGAATTTTTCCGCAAGCTCGCCGGTAATGACGGACTGGATTACAATATGGATGTCTACCATTCAGAGCTAGAGACGGGTGACCTCAATCGCTCGCTGGCTTATTTCCTTAAGCAGAATGGCGTGCTCAAAGATCCGGTAGAGGATGTGCTGTCTGTCTATTTCAAGCACTGCTCAATCGAAGTCAACTGTGCAGACCTGTCACGTATGGCGCTGGTACTTGCTTTTGACGGGGTAGACCCATGCAATGGAGAGAAGCTGATTCCGCGCCGTTATGTGCAGATCGCCAAGACATTTATGGTGACTTGCGGTATGTATAATGCTTCCGGCGAATTCGCCATCGATGTAGGTATTCCGGCCAAAAGTGGCGTGTCCGGTGGTATTCTGGCTCTGGTACCCGGACAATATGGCATTGGCGTCGTAGGCCCTTCGCTGAACAGTAAAGGCAACAGCACCGCAGGTGTTCATCTGCTGGAGCGATTATCAAAAGAATTCAGCTGGAGCCTGTTCTAAGCAAGCAGCCCTATTCCGTCTGCGAACGGTATCTGCACAGAACCAACTCGCTATCTCTGTAGTTGGTTCTGTCAGGTCCATGCAGAACCTGCATCTTCATCCTATAGATAAAGCCGATTGTAAAAACCAATCAATATATCAATCCCAAAAGCATCGACATACAGCAAAATCAGCGCTATGGATATGAAAATCACCTCTATCTTTATGAAAAGATACAATTCATCCAATACAGACCAAAATAAATATAACGCTGGAGGCACATATGAGAAAAATAACTGGAGTTCTGATTGCAATGGTATGCTGCATGGCGCTGCTGCCACATTCTTCACAAGCAGCAAGTCCGGTCACACTTGATATCAACAACCAATCTGTATCAAGTCATATTCAGCCTATTATTCAGAACAATACTACATATATCCCTATGCGTGCATTGGAACAAATCGATGGACTGCATATCCAGACCTGGTACAATAATACCAAAATCCTGACGATTCAAGATCGGGTGAGTCATAGCACACTAACGCTGCAGGTGAACCAGAAAACGGCTACCCGGAACCAGACGACGCTAACACTTGAACAGCCGGTGATCCTGGTGAATAATAGTCTGCTGGTTCCGATGCGCTTTGTTGCCGAGGCTTTCGGCTGCGATGTAGCATGGAACGCGAGTACACGTACCGTATATGTCGCCAGAGCAAGCTCTACCCAGCACAGTCAGCTTCAAAGTTCCAATCTCACCGAGGCACGAATTGTTGCACTTCATCTACCCATCATCTCTACCTTGCCGGATATCCAGGGTACAGAGAACAGCGCCGGTTCCATCAGTCTGTATTTCCCCAAGAATATGTCAAATGCATTTTTCATTGAAGGTGACGGCGTAATCAGCTATTACCGGATTACGGATAATTCAGCACAGCTTCAATGGCAAGCAGTCGTCAGTAAGAAAGCAACTGCTAATGCCCCTTTTTATATCAAAGGCATCATCAAGGAGAACGGTAAACGCCCGGTTATTCAGACGAACCTCATGTATTACTATTTGTCTACGCATGCAGGTCTCGCACAATATGGAGAAATCAGTACAAGCGGCAAGACCACAATATATGGAGAAAAAGACATGAACAGTCTGGATGAGCTTTTCCCTATCGAACAGGAAACCAAATAAGTATAACCACGCTTCGATCTCCTACTTTATATTCCGCAAATGATGAGAATCTGCAGCACATGATATCTTTATCCATCTAAGCTAATTAAAGCAGCAAACGAACCTTACTATGTTCTATATCGCATCATCCCATATGGAATATTTCACTTCCACCGCCAAATTCCCTGAATTTCATGGGAATTTAGGCGGCTTTTTTTTGATATCGGTTGACAAGTGATAATGATTATCAGTATCTTTAAATAGATGAAATTATCATGAAGAATCTATACTTTTTCACAATCTAGCAGACAATCCACCATTTTTTATAATATAAAATCCATTACTGATGCAGAAAGAGGCTTGCTTATGACTCGCAGTACGTTTGTGAAAGGCCGGCAGACCTCGCCGAAAGAAGAAATCTGGTCGCGTCCTTATGCAGCGCTGCTGATTATCATTGGCGGGCTTGTGCTTTTATTGGCCGGACTGGCATTTTCAGTGGCAAAAGGCAGCAGGCAGATTCCGCTGGATGTGGTCTGGCAGGCTATTGTAGCTTTTAACCCGGCTAATCAGGATCACCAGGTGATCTGGGAGCTTCGGCTTCCGCGGGCGATCGCTGGCGCACTGGTTGGTGCTGCTTTTGCAGTGGCCGGTGCGTTGATGCAGGGGATGACTCGCAATCCGCTGGCAGATCCGGGACTGCTCGGAGTCAATGCCGGTGCAGGTTTTATGCTGGCGCTGTGCTTTGCCTTTTTCCCGGGGATGAGCTTTAATCAGCTCATCATGTTTTCCTTTATCGGTGCTGCTGTCAGCGTAGTAATCGTCTACGGGATCGGTTCAATCGCCAAAGGCGGTCTGACACCGGTACGGCTCGCACTGGCAGGCTCTGCCGTAGCGGCGATGCTGGTTGCATTATCCGAAGGAATTGCACTGTATTTTCGGATATCGCAAGATCTGGCATTCTGGTATGCAGGCGGTGTGGCAGGAGTAACCTGGTCTCAGGTTGATATTTTGTGGCCATGGATCGCTGGTGCACTCATTGGGGCATTGTTGTTGTCCCGATCGATAACGATTCTCAGTCTGGGAGACGATGTTGCCTCTGGACTGGGACAGCGAACCGGTCTGGTACGTCTCGGTGCGGTACTGGTTGTCATGGTGCTTGCAGGCGCTTCGGTCTCCACCGTGGGCGCGATTGGATTCATCGGTCTGATGATTCCTCATGCAGCCCGTGCACTGGTCGGTGTTGATTACAAATGGGTTATTCCAACCTCTGCTATTCTGGGAGCGCTGCTGCTTGTTTTCGCCGATACTTTCGGACGGTTGCTGAATCCGCCGACCGAACAACCGGTGAGTGCGCTGATTGCCCTGATCGGGGTTCCTTACTTCTTCTATGTCATTCGGAAGAAAGTGGGGGATAACTTTTGAGTCCAGTTATTTTTAATCGTAAACGTACGGTGCGAACGACGATTACAATCGTTGCACTGCTCATTATTGCTTTTATTGTATTGCTACTCAGCATGAATACAGGTTTTACCAAAATGTCACCTACGGAAGTACTGCGTACGCTGTTTGGTGGCGGTACGCCGCGGGACAATCTGATTCTGTTTGAATTCCGACTGCCACGTATTGTGATTGCACTGCTTGTCGGCACAGGGTTGGCGATTGCCGGTGCGATTCTGCAGGGGGTGTCCCGCAATGCACTGGCCGATCCCGGTATACTCGGCATTAACTCCGGTGCGGGACTGGCTGTCGTACTGTTTGTAGTTACGAATCCGATGCGTGAATCCGCATCGCCAATGTTTATGCCTTTGCTGGCACTGGTAGGCGGCTTTGCAGCTGCAGCGATTATTTATCTGATGGCTTACAAAAAGGATAAAGGCATCTCGTCATCACGACTCGTCTTGTCCGGTATCGCGCTGGCGGCGGGGATCAATGCACTGATGATTGTGCTCACCCTGCAGATGGACCCGAATGAGTTTAACTTTATCGCGACCTGGCAGGCGGGCAGTATCTGGGGCAGCAGCTGGAAGTTCGTGATTGCATTGCTTCCATGGATTATCGTCCTGCTGCCGGCAGCTTTGTGGAAAGCAAGACAACTAAATGTATTTTCACTGGGCGACGATACAGCGACAGGGCTGGGCTCTTATCTGAACAAGCAGCGTCTGCTGCTGTTGATTATCGCCGTAGCACTGAGCGCTTCGTGTGTGGCAGTGAGCGGCGGGATCGGATTCATTGGCTTGCTGGGTCCGCATATTGCCCGTCGTCTGGTTGGTCCGCGATATGAACATGTGATTCCGGTATCGGCATTGATCGGCGCAGTATTGCTGCTGATCGCGGATATGGTCGGCCGGACACTGATGGAGAATGCCGAGATCCCGGCAGGCGTTATGGTTGCAATTATCGGTGGCCCTTATTTCCTTTATCTGCTGGCCCGTTCGAGAGCCTGAAATACGGTTCAAGCGAATTACGTCTTTTTTTTGGAAAGTAAAAAGCTGTTGGATATATACCTCTGCCGTTGATAGCCGTCAATAAATGAATGATTATGCAATTCGTAAATGATGTCTGCCAGACAGAGCCATTGGCAGCAATAATACGATTGCCGGGATTTGCCACTATTATATAAAGCAGCGCAGAATACGAATCTGCAGCTGACTGAAAGGGATGGATGAACTATGGTGCGTTTGATGACGTCGAAGCTGGACATTGCCTATGAGGACCGTCTGATTGTTGAGGATTTGAATATCCAGATTCCACAAGGCCAGATTACTGCGCTGGTCGGTGCGAATGGATCGGGGAAATCCACGATCCTGAAGACGATGGCACGTATTATGCAGCCCAAATCCGGTGCCGTGCTGCTCGACGGCAAATCAATCCATAAGCAGTCTACCCGTGAAGTCGCCAAGCAACTCGCTATTCTGCCTCAGACGCCAACCGCTCCCGAAGGATTGACAGTAACGGAACTGGTCTCCTACGGCCGCTTCCCATACCAAAAAGGATTTGGCTCGATGAAAGCCGAAGACAAGGAAAAAATCGCCTGGGCGATAGAAGCAACGGGTATGATGGATTTCCATGATCGTCCGATTGACCAGCTCTCCGGTGGTCAGCGCCAGCGTGCATGGATTGCCATGTCCCTGGCTCAGGATACGGAGATTCTGTTCCTCGATGAGCCAACGACCTATCTGGATATGGCGCATCAGCTGGAAGTACTGCAGCTGCTGGAGAAGCTCAATGCGACATCCGGCCGCAGCATTATTATGGTTGTGCACGATCTGAATCATGCATCCCGTTATGCCCATCATATGATTGCTATCAAAAAGGGCAAAGCGATCGCTGAAGGTACGCCGGTTGAAGTCATGAACTGCGATGTGCTGCGTGATGTATTCGGGATTGAAGCCGATATTGTGGTTGATCCGCGCAGCGGTGTACCACTCTGTCTGCCATATGCGCTGGCAGGTAATGTACATGCCGCGGTTGCTGCCGAGCAGCAGGTACAGGAAGTACGTCAACACAGTCAGCTGCGTACCGCTGCTCAGAACTAATTCCTATATCCTATCTATCTGCAGCATGAAGTTCTTCCTTTCTTCATAACAAGAACACTCGAAAGCCGCCTCTACCGGAATCAGCCGGAGAAGCGGCTTTTTGTTATATATGAGCCTATCGGTATATCGCTATAGTCATACATTCCTCGCGTCTTGCATTCAAATGCCTCTTGCCAAAAGTTAGTTACCAACAACCATTAATTACATTTACTTACAGCACATTCTACGAATAGGGTCAATATATCCCCTCACGAATAAAATGTGAAAAATTGAACAAAGTATGAACATTACCAAAACCTATTGTAATGTGATAAAAATCACAATATAATAAGACTACAAGGTGAAATGATTCACAAGCGAAAAACATTCGTTGTCCCCTTGGACAGATGGTCTGTGAATACATCATCTGATGTTGACCTTATCGTTTGATTTTCAGTTCACTTACTACCATGACATGACAGACACAAGCTTCATCAAATACAGATTTACTCAGGAGGAAACAATCATGAAAGTAGCTGTTATTGGATGTACTCACGCCGGAACTTCCGCTATTGTGAACACTGCTAAATTATACCCGGATGCACAAATTACCGTATACGAACGTAACGACAATATCTCGTTCCTGTCTTGCGGTATTGCACTCTATGTTGGTGGCGTAGTAGAGGATGCACAGGGATTGTTCTACTCTTCGCCACAGCAGCTGGCCGAGCTGGGTGTCACTACCAAGATGCTGCATGAAGTGACCTCCGTGAATACCGATGCCAAGACGCTGACTGCACGTGACCTGACTACAGGTATTGAATTGACGGACACCTATGACAAACTGATCGTGACTACAGGCTCTTGGCCGATCATTCCGAAGTTCGAAGGTATCGAACTGGATAATATCGTATTGTCCAAAAATTTTAACCATTCCAACACGATTATCGAAAAAGCCAAATCCGCCCGTAATATTGTAGTCGTTGGTGCCGGTTATATCGGTGTCGAGCTGGTCGAAGCATTTGAAATGAACGGCAAACAGGTGACCCTGATCGATGCCGAAGATCGCATTCTCAGCAAATACCTGGACCCTGAGTTTACTGCCCGTACCGAAGATCTGCTGACCAGCAAAGGAATCCAGCTGGCACTGGGTGAGAAAGTCGTGAAGTTCAATGGTGAAAATGGCAAAGTAAGCACCGTCGTTACTGATAAAGGCGAACACGCTGCCGATATGGTTATTCTCTGCATCGGCTTCCGTCCGCAAACTGAACTGCTGACCGGTCAGGTCGATATGCTGCCCAATGGTGCCATTGTCGTCGACAAATACATGCAGACCAGCAAAAAAGACGTATTTGCCGCTGGTGACAGCTGTGCCGTCTTCTACAACCCGACCCGTCAACATGCCTATATCCCGCTGGCAACCAATGCCGTACGTATGGGTACGCTTGTAGCACGCAACCTGGTGACTCCAACCAATGAATATATGGGTACACAGGGTACATCGGGTATCAAGATTTATGAGCAGAATATTGCCGGTACCGGTATGACCGAGACTTCTGCCCGTCTGGCGGGTCTGGATGTGGAGACTTCCACCTTCCAGGATCACTATCGTCCGGAGTTCATGCCAACCCATGAGACAGTTACTCTAAAAGTAGTATATGAAAAAGACAGCCGCCGTATTCTGGGCGCACAGATTATGTCCGAAGCCGATCTGACCCAGTCGATCAATACCATCTCGGTATGTATCCAGACCGGTATGACCGTAGATCAGCTGGCATTCGTGGACTTCTTCTTCCAGCCGCATTACAACAAACCGTGGAACTACCTGAACAGTGTAGGTCTGCAGGCGCTGGCTCCGGTAGAAGCCAGACAGCCGGTTACGATCTAAGTCTGAAGGAACAGTATTCTGAATCTTCTTTAACTGATTATGTGAAATGCAACACAATCTTTCCCAGGTTATTCCGGCAGTATAGCAGAGCCGGTCAAACAGGATTTCGAACTTTGAACATCCGGCTGCCAATCGGTATTTTATCGGGATGCAGTAGGTTCTGCTCTCTGCCGTTAACATATATTCATGGTCAAGCGTAACGGTTTATCACAAATGTCTTCCTTCTATTTGCCCGTATGATTTTTATGCATACGGGCTTTTTTTTATGGGTATCGTGACATTTGTTACTTTTTTCACAAAGTATATCCATTAAAATTGAAATATGAGAAATACACATAGAGGAGAGATCATATCATGGCTTACTACAAACCGCAGCAAATTGCTATGAATACGATAGAGACCGGTGTAACCAAGGCTCGTTCCAGCTGGACCCAGATGCTGGTACTCGGATTTCTGGCAGGGGCATTTATTGCGATCGGATTTCTGCTGGATATTAGAGTTATTGCCAATACGCCGGAATCCTGGGGCAGTTTTGCCAACTTTATCGGGGCCTCGCTGTTCCCGGTTGGCCTGATACTGGTACTGGTTGCCGGAGGGGAACTGCTGACCGGTAATATGATGGCGGTACCGCTGGCTCGTATGGCCAAACGAATCTCCAGCATGGAGATGGTACGGAACCTGTTTGCGATCACGATCGCCAATCTGATGGGAGCGCTGTTTGTCGCTTATTTCTTCGGGCATATTGTAGGCATGACGGAGACCGGACCTTATTTAACCAAAACGGTAGAGATGGCCGGTCACAAGCTGGAAGGGGATTTCCTGCAAATGTTCCTGTCCGGTATTGGTTGTAACTGGCTCGTCGCTCTGGCCGTCTGGCTGTCTTACAGTGCAGATAGTATCAGTGGCAAAATTCTGGGTATCTGGTTCCCAACGATGGCTTTTGTAGCGATCGGCTTCCAGCACGTTGTTGCCAATATGTTCTTGATTCCGGCTGCGATCTTCG
This sequence comes from Paenibacillus dauci, assembly GCF_000971985.1. GTDB lineage: Bacteria > Bacillota > Bacilli > Paenibacillales > Paenibacillaceae > Saccharibacillus > Saccharibacillus dauci. Next base: position 625,925 of record NZ_LAQQ01000002.1, read on the forward strand.
CAGGTTATTATTCCTGGGGACAATATCTGATGAACTTTGTGCCGGTCTGGCTCGGTAATCTGACAGGAGGGGCTCTATTCGTCGCTTGTGCCTATTTTGTAGCCTATGTACACAAGCCGCAGTCCTCGTCTTCAGTGCCTGCAGCAGGAACAGGTTCAGCAGTCGGTGGATATCAGCCATCCAGTGCTACAGCCAGTGCAGGGACGCCTGCAGCGATGGCTTTGCAGCATAGTGATCGGGTGTAAGACAACACTTGCTTCATGTTACCTCGTCAAATCGGTGATTATAATAAATATAAATCGCGGTAAGCATCATCTGAAAAGATGAATGCTTACCGCGATTTTATATTGTTAGATAGAGGTATACTTTCTAGTATTATAAGCTCCAATCAGACTGATCAACTGACTAGATTGATTGAAAAGCCGACCATTGGGTAATAGATACACTACATACGCCATTGAGGCTCAAGAGGTGTAATCATGAAAAATGTAGAAAAATTAGTAGAGCGACAGCAAGAGTTGGAGATGGAATTACAGCAGCTTCGCCTTGAACTGGGTGAATGTCAGCAAGCCAGAGCCGATGCGCAAAAGGTAGCTGAAGATAAATCCAATTTTATTGCCATGCTCAGTCATGAGATCCGGACACCGATGAATGGTATTCTGTCGATGGCTGAACTGTTGTACAAAACCGAACTGGATGAAGAGCAGAACAGCTATGTACAGATTCTGCAGACCAGCAGTAATTCTCTGATGGCTTTGGTAAATAACCTGCTCGATATCGGCAAGATGGAAGCCGGCAAAATGAAACTGAATAAAGATCCGTTTGACGTGATTAATACAATAGAGGATCTGACCTATGCACTCGCTCCCCGTGCTTTTGAAAAAGGAGTCGGTGTGCATCTGAATGTGCATTCGGATATCCCGTTGTTCGTGATTGGCGATGTGCTCAAGGTAAGGCAGATCATTATGAATTTACTGCAAAATGCTATTAAATTTACGAATACGGGAGATATTAAAGTCTCTCTTTTTATGCTGCCACCTATGGTAAAAGGCAAGCTTACTGTGAAAATTGCGATTGAAGATACCGGTATCGGGATGTCGACAGAGCAATTGAAGCATATTTTCGAAGTATACAGCCAGCTTCACTCCGATCAGGAACATGTCTATGGAGGAACCGGTCTGGGCTTGTCGATCAGCAAGCATCTGGTAGAGCTGATGGGCGGCGAGATCCGGCTAGAAAGCATGCACGGCGTTGGGACAGAAGTCAGTGTTATTCTGGATTTTGAGGAGTATACGGATCTGCCATCGATTCCTTTTCAAGAGGATATTCTGCAGGGAATTCGTATTTTGCTGTTGGACAGCAATGCGGAAAGTGTTGGGATCATCTCTGATATGTTGACCGAATGGGGCGCCAAAGTCACTACTTCTTCCAGTATGGATGAACGCTTTTTTGACGAAATGTACCATCATGCCTATGATCTGACACTTGTGGATCTTACCATGATCGATCGGGAGCGCTGGCTTCAGGATCGGGCGAAGATTCAGAATCAATGCGTATTTCTGCTTGCACCGCTTGGTGAGAAAGTGGAGGGTGACTTCCGGGATACTTTTGATACGATTATTACCAAGCCTGTCCGCAAAATTCATATTCTCAATAGCATACTGGCGTTGCAGCAAAGCCAGCGTTAGCGTATATACCAGGATGTCTTGTCGGTATCCTGCAGCCAAAGCCGGATCCGATTATATTCGGCGATGCACAAAAAGGACTTTTCCTTATGGAAAGGTCCTTTTTGCTTAAGCATTTATTCTGCTCTGAATCTGGCGATCGGTCTGCTTGTGATCAGCCTGTTCCCAGTCATACGTGAAGACGGATTAGACTTTGAAGCGCTCAATAGACGATTGCAGTTCAACCGCCAGACTGCTCAGATAGGCGGCAGAGCTGGTTACTTCCTGAACGGATGCCAGCTGCTCCTCGGTAGCTGCAGCGACGCTTTGGGACATGTCTTTGGAGTGGAGAGCGATTTCGGCAGATGTACCAACCGAAGCAAGCACTTCTTCCGAGCTGGCAGACATTTCTTCGGTGACTGCGGACACTTCATGCAGCTGAACCGACAGGTTACGGATGCTTTGCATCACACTGTCAAACACGGAGGAGACTTCGGCGATCGCTTCTTTGCCTTCCTGTGCTTGGGATTGGCTGACTTCGACATTTTGCAGAACGTTCTGGGTCTCGGTCTGAATCTCGCTGATCAGTGAAGAGACATTTTGCGAGGACACCTGGGTTTGCACAGCAAGCTTTTTCACTTCAGCTGCGACTACAGCGAACCCTTTGCCTTCTTCGCCGGCACGAGCGGCTTCGATCGCTGCATTCAGGGAGAGCAGACTGGTCTGATCGGCGATGTTTTTGATAGTGTTGGTAATTTCACCGATACTGGCCGATTTTTTGTTGAGAGATTGTACCACTACAGCGAGAGCGCCAATCGACTGATAGATTTGTTCCATTTGCTGATTGGATTTTTCCAGCTGCTTGTATCCACGGGTTACTTTTTCTTCGGAATCCTGTGACTCGGCAGCCAGCTCTGTTGCAGATTCGGCGATCCGCTGGATACCTGTATTCATTTCTTCCATGGTACGGTTCATCTCAATAGCACCCTGAGCCTGCTTTTCGGTGCCGTCACTAATATCCTGTACCTGGTTGGAGATATGCTCGGTGGCAGTAGCACTCTGTTCTGAACTGGCTAGCAGCTGCTCCGAACTGGCAGCCAGGGTGACCGCATTCCCACTGATTTGCTTCACCAGATCATTTAATGAACTGACCATACTGTCAAAGGATTGGGTCAGCTGACCAGTCTCATCGCGGTACGGATAATTGCCTTTGACCGTGAAATCGCCTTCAGCCGCTTTTTCCATCATCTGCTGCAGGGAACGAATCGGTACGGTGATCATGCGTGTGATGATATAGGAGAGCAGCAGCAGGATAATAGCAGCGGCGACAGCGCATACGATAGTTACAGTCTGGGCGAGCTGGCGAGCCTGCTCATTTTCTTCATTTTTGACTTTGGCTTCTGCTGTAGCGATATCGGCGAGCTGCGTATAATAATCTTCCAGTGTTTTCTTAAGCGGTTCGATTCGCTCTACATACATATTGTAAGCCTGGGCATTTTGATTTTGTGAAGTGAGATTTGTAATTTCACCGAGTGTGCTGCGGATCTGCTTGCGAGTCTCGGTAATACCTACGAAGATTTGTTTTTCTTCAGCACTGAGAGGAAGCTCGGTATAACGGGTAAGAGAAGCACTGATCGTGGCGAACGTCTCTTCATAATGCTTCTGCAAAGAGGTGTTGCGCGCAGGATCTTCATTCAGCATGAGCTGCAGTACATCACCCATATATCGGTTAAAGTTAGTCAGAATCTGATTGATGGAACTTACTTTATGGAGACTGTTGGTATACATACTGGCCGAGTTGGCAGCCATATTCTGTACCTGTATATAACCGACAGAACCAATAACAACCAGGAAGGCAAGTGCAGCTATATTGAGGACGAGCAGTTTGGAACGAAATTTGAGGTTACGAAGAATATTCATTGGGTACACTCCTTTGAGCGAGGGGAGAATGGGGCAAAACGATGAGCAATGGCAGGGCGGCCAAACGACGTGTTAAGCAAATCAAATAGTAGGGTGATTCTTTTATATATAGGGAGAAAGAAGAAAATGAATACTTGATAATACTATGTATCGGATCATGATATGAATTCGTTTAGATGATTTAATTACCGGAGATGTAATGGGGGATATACTATTTAGCGAGGCGTAGGAACCCATACCTGAAGAAGAGCGGGCTATATAGTCAATCTGTATGATTACGCACCAAAAAGCAGCCCTCCGGCATCAAGACAGAGGGCTGCTTTTCGAAATAACAAGGAAGATAATTTGCTTTATGTATATCGGAAGACAAATGAAATCCGCCATAGCGCGGTTCGGGGGAACGAAACCGTGATATGGCGGATTCCGGGAGTGGTCCATGATATGACAGAGGGTGAGAATGAAGGGGACATCACTCTCGCCAAATGCCGTTACTTATTGTTAAACGGGTCCATAGAACTTGAAACACCCGGCGAATAAATTTTTCGAAAAAATAATAAAAGCCGGTTTAGCCCTTGCAGCCCGGGAACATTCCGGTCGAAATAGCAATCCGGTTCCAGCTGTTAATAATGTTGATTGCCATAATGATATCCATGTACTCTTTCTCGCTAAAATGCTGCAGCATACGGTCATGGACATCCTGTGGAACCCCCTGACGGGCTACCTCTGTCACAACTTCGGTCAGATGCAGTACTGCTTTCTCGGCTTCGGTGTAATAGGGAGTTTCTCTCCATACACTGAGCAGCGCGATTCGTTCTTCGGACTCGCCCATTTTGCGCAGATCGCGGGTATGCATATCCAGACAAAAGGCGCAGCCGTTAATTTGGGAAGCGCGGATTTTGATCAGCTCATAAAGGACAGGATCAAGCTCCTGTTCTTTGATAAAAGTCTCCAATTGCATCATTTGTTTGTAGACGGCAGGGTGAACTTGATAATGATTTATACGGGTTTGCATAGTATTGCCTCCTTGGGGAATATGATTTGGAATGTCATAGACTGTTTTCTCCGTGAAAAGCAGCCTTCATCATATAAGACAAGACAGACAATCGATCTGTGACAAAAGAATGCAATAACCAGGGAAAATGAATTTAATAATTAAAAAAATCCGGGCTTATACTATTCTTCAGATTATTCCCCGGATTTTGTCAGGGTTCGATATCATATAAATATTCTGAATCTGTCCGCTGCTGTCCCACAGCAGGGCGCACAGATAAATGGTACGTCCATCACGCTGCAGTCTTAGCCCTGGTTCTCCATTGATTCGTACCAGTGACCACTCTCCATCCAGAGATCCCTTGCTGGCGATCCCATTGAAAAAGGCTGTGACACGGCTGCGGGTGAAAATTGGACGCAGTGCTGCGCGTACTTTGCCGCCTCCATCAGTATACAGTCGTACATCCTCCTGAAGTCTATCCAGCAGAGGCTCCAGACGGCCTTCCCTGGCTGCAGCCAGAAAAGCACGCACAAAGGTCTCGCCCTGCTCACTGGCAACGGTAGAAGAGACGGAAGCTGGCTTCAGGCGGGCATGAATCCGGCTCAGGATTTTGCGGCAGGCCGCTTCGGATTTGTCTACATATTCGGATATTTCGCGATAATCATAACCAAGCGATTCACGAAGAACAAAGATAGCGCGCTCGACCGGAGACAGCTGCTCCAGCAGTACCATCACCGCATAGCTGAGTTCTTCCTGGCGCAGCAGAAGCTGTTCCGCACCGGAATTAGCAGCAGTAGATTGTGATGGATCAGCAGTAGGGAATACAGACGAGGTGCCAGAAGATACAGGCTCGAATGCCGCTTCAGCAGCACCGGAACGCCGGTGAGAAGCGCTTTGTACCACAGGCTCCGGCAGCCAGGGACCGGTATAGACTTCACGTTTTTTGCGTGCGGATTGCATTAGGTTGATGCTGCGATTGGTTATGGACCGAATCAGATAGGATTGCATATGATCGATATGTATCATTTCCTCCTGCCGTTGACTCCAATAGGCAAACAGATCATGGACGATATCTTCAGCATCAGTGATGGTTCCAGTCATCCGGTAAGCAACAGCCAACAGCTTGGAATAATACGTGTTATAGATCTGATCCAACGAATACACGTTATTCGTTTGGGATGGATCCTGCGAAGGAGACTCGGATGTTTTCAAAAGGGAATTAGGTGAATCTTCGCCCTGTGAAGCGGCAGCGAATTGCGATAGAGATGATGGAGTACGGTTAGTACGTAAGGGATCATACATAAGTCAGGACTCCTTTGTTAAGTGAGAATACTGCAACTGTTAGCAGAGTAAAGCATCAAAGGGATGGCTTGCCTACCAGCACAGAGTACAGCATACTAGGATGGAATGTCCAAAGTGGATAGACGGGTTATGGCTATGCTTGGAAGCATGAATCTATCACCGGCATTTCATACATATACCAGTCATACATCAGGGGTGAACTAGAACTATGCTGTCAGAAAAAGTAATCCATCACTGCAAGCAGCGGGGATGGTGGTTTGATGAGGTTACGCAGGAATATATAGACGCGCTGCAGCAGATCGGAGTCGATCCGGAATCCGATTTTGCAGAGTTTTATTTGCATGCGGAAGATGGGCCGACATTTATGGGCAGAGATCATCTGCAGCTGTATCAGATCTGCTGGTTTGTCTTGAACAGTGACAGCTATACGATGAGTATACAGGGAATACACGATAGGTTAAAACTCCCTGAGGACTATATTCCGCTGGACAGCTTTGAAGGGGAATACGGTTATTTCTACAATCGCAATACCGGGCAGGTACTGGGTCTTGGATTGGGTGAAGAATGGCAGCGTTTTATGGACGGTATCCTGCAACCGCAGTGGCCGGATTTTAATACGTTTATGGAGTGGTTCTGGGAGCTGGAAGACAAGAAGAGTGGGGAAAGAAAGGAAATCTAATTATGCGCTGGCTTAAAACCTACCCGCGTGAAATACAGGTGTTCCTGTTTGCGAGTCTGATTCAGTCCGCAGGCGGGTCACTGATGTGGCCGCTGGTAACTTTGTTTGTGTATCAGGAGCTGGACCGTCCGATGCGGGATGCCGGCTTTGTTGTACTGCTGCAATCGCTTGGAGGGATTGTCGGACAGCTGCTGGGCGGAATGCTGTATCACCGTCTGGGCGTCAAAAAGCTGATCGTCGGCTCGGTACTTCTGAATGGACTGCTGCTGTTTATGCTGCCGCTGGTCAGCGATAACTGGCATTTATTTATGGGCACCATGGTACTGATTGGTTTGTTCAATTCCATGTCGATGCCGGCGATTCAGGCTTTTATCGGCTTCCGCTTTGCCGACCGCCGCGGAGAACTGTTTAATATTGTCTATGTAGCCAACAATATCGGGGTCGCTCTCGGCACCGCCCTTTGCGGTATATTGGCGGATATTTCATTTTATTTATCGTTTATCTTAAATGGTGTCAGCTGTGTGCTGTTTGCCGGATTCTTTTATGTATATCTGAACCGTATTGGGGAAGGGACAGAGGCTGGCGCACCTATCGATGAGAACAATCCGGGCCGTCCCAAAGCGGAAAAAGGCGAGAGTACAATCTGGCTGCTCGGGCAGGTGCGGGTGTATCTGTTCATGGGGATCGGTACGTTGTTCCTCTGGCTCGCCAATTCCATCTGGAACACCGGCGTATCACCCTTTATCGTTAGCTCGGGGATGCTGATCAGCTATTACAGTCTGCTGTGGACGCTAAACGGAGTGCTGATCTTCGTCGGGCAGCCGGTAGTCAATCTGGTACGACGATTGGTGGCACAGACTTCCCAGGCGCAGCTAACGGCGAGTGCGGTCTTTTATCTGCTCGGGTATATGGTTATTCTCGGATTCCATAATTATCCGGCCTTTATCGCAGCGATGATACTGATTACATTTGGCGAGATGCTGATGTCACCGGCGATTCCTTCCTTTGTCTCGGAACGAACCGGAGCCTATGCCCCGTTTTATCTGGGGGTTGCTGGAGGTATCGGAGCGGTTGGCAGGGTCATTGGCCCTTATGTCATGGGAATCTTCTATGACCAGGGCGGACTGATTCCGGTGGGCTGGGTCGCTGTTGTAGCTGGTGTATTATCGCTTGTGTTCTATATGGTGCACAGTGTTGCGCAGCGCGGTGTTATGCTGCGTCCGCGTGATCAGGCCTGATCGGATAAAATAAAAAATACTCCCGGGTAGGTAGTTGCATATTTCGCGTGGGGCGGATGCTATAATGAAGCAGAATAGACGCTGTCAGCATTATAACTTTTTTCGAGAAAAGGAGTATGCCGGATGAACATGCAATCTGCTGTTCCATTAACGATTCGTCTGTCCACCATGAAAGATGCCAGAGAGCTGATGATGCTCGACCAGCTCGTCTGGAATGAGCGGAATACGCCTTCGATTCTCTGCTGTTCTTCCCGCAGACAATATCTTCAATCCTCGCCGCCAGGCAGTCAACTGCTGGCTATTCAGCAGAATCAGATATGCGGTTATGTAGGCTTCGGGCATCCTCATCCGCTGGAAATCAGCCGTCATGTCTACGATATTCATATTGCAGTACACCCGCATTATCAGCGGCGAAATATCGGCACACAGCTGATGGATGCCCTGTGCATGCATGCTCATACCCAGCAGGTTCGCAAGCTTACGCTGCGTGTACTGTCCACCAATACAGAAGCCGTCCATTTCTACGACAAATACGGATTCGTCGAGAATGGACGGCTTCAGGAACAGTTTTATATGAATGGACAATATGTGGATGACATCTTTATGACTTACTGGTTATAGGGATGCTGGCCATAGACACTCTGGGTGATGATATCGGTCAGTTCCTCTTTTTGTGCCCGGTATGTATCCGGTGAAAGAGTTCCGTCAATCAGCCGCTGTGTAAGCAACTCGTTCATCTGTGCGACCTGCAGGTCAATAATGGCCTGTGGGTTTTTGTTATTCCGGCGGGCAGTCTCGGCCAGTGTACGGCCTTCATACAGTTCATCATAGACATCCTCATCTGAAGCAGCGCCAAGCGCACCGAGGAAAGGGTCCTGCTGTTCACGGGTTACGGAAGAAGAGGATGTTGTGGCAATCGCCTGCGCATTGGCTTGTTCCCCGAGTAACAGACTGCTGATCGCGATGCCGAGCAGCAGTGTGCTGATCATCGCTTTCCCTTTGCGGATACGGCGATAGGTGTTCGTGCTTTTCATATGGATACCTCACTTTTTTTCATGCTGTCTTGCTAATGTTACCTCCTCATCTTAACCTCCCCGGCTTAAAGGAAACTTAAAAGCATGTAAAGAATACCTAAAACCTGTTTATTCCGAGCAGCGGTAAAATGGATGATGCCGCAAATTAAGAATACTATTCCGAAATAGCTGATTGATGACAGATGATCCTGTTTCAAAGGGCAAGGTAACTATTAAGTAATACATACAAGCAATCTACCAAAAAATTCTAATTATAACTATAATAAAAGGAAGTCAGGCGTCTCTATTCGTTCCCATCCCCAAGCGAAATATCCGTACAGAAGTATCCAACCTTGATGTCACCGATTCTGATGAAATGAAATGGAGGCCATGATATGGAGCGTATGCGCAAATATCAGCTGTTATTCAAACGGCAGGTACAGGAACAGCTTCAGAAAATGCTGGCTCCGGATGCCCGGACACCGGAGAGTGAAGTGTACCGCATGATTCATTCGATTAAAGGTACGGCAGGAACAATCGGTCTGCCTGGATGGTATGCAGAGGCTATTCGTTTGTTGATGGGATTTGAAGAGGAAGGAGAACGTCTTTTTACGAGCCGGCAGCTGGCAGGTATGCTGGAACCATTGATGGAGCTTTCCCGGATGACCGAGCAGGAGCTGGCTGCAGCCAGTCTGCCAGAAGCGATGGAAGAGGATAGTGTATTACAGCGTAATGTAGCTGCTTCAGGCACGGTGCTGGTGCTGGATGATGATATTGGACTGCTGACCCTGCTCAAGGATGAGCTGGAAACACAGGGATTGATGGTACTGGCAACTCCCTATCCGGACAAGGCACTGCGATGGTTCTATGATATGCAGCCTGATTGTCTGGTGCTGGATCTGGTTCTTCCGGATTCGCATGGATTTCGCTTTTTGAATCAGATTCATGAATTGTGTGAACTGCATCTGATTCCGGTGATCATTATTAGTGCTCGCAGTGACAAGGCAACGCGGATGCGCGCTTATGAAGCGGGTGCAGATGAATTTATGGCCAAGCCGCTGGAACTGGATGAATTCTCACTGCGCGTCCGTAAGCTGGTCGCCCGCAAAAGGAGGTTAAACCGACTGCTGATGCTGGATGAGAATACAGGCGCTTATACAATGAACATTCTTAATCAGCAGCTACCCAGGTTTGCCGGGCAGCGGACCGGAGCTAATCTGATTGCCGTTCATTTGCAGGGACTGCGCGGTTATAATGAGCAGATGGGGTATGAAGCCGGAGATCGGCAGCTGCGCCGGTTCTCCGATTATATCCGGATGCAGCTCCGGGTAGAGGATATATGGGTACACGAGCGCTCGGGGCATTTCTATCTGCTGCAGCCGGAGTTTACGCGGGAACAGAGCTTTGCCTTTATGGATAACCTGCTGCATATCAGTGATATGAAAAGTATGCTGGAGGAATCGAAGCTGGAGATAAGATATGCTATTTTACCAGTACAGGGTGATCCCAATGATCCGGGACTTGTCAGCGAAGCACTGACCCGGATCACCCGGATGCTGACTATGACCGAAGAGTACAGTGCTGGTGAGAGTAGTATGACTGAATCATTAATAGCAGCCCAGCCAAGCAGCAGCCAGCTGCCTATCCGGCTTGTAATTGTAGATGATGATCCGTTAATTCGCAGCATTCTGGAACGTCAGCTGCGTGATATTGGCGGAGATCAGCCGCTTGAGCTGCGGACATATCCGGACGGTCTTGCCTTTATGGATGATCCATGGAACGAAGAACCGGGGCGTTACCTGCTGATTCTGGATCGGATGATGCCGCGGATGAATGGAATGGAAGTGCTGGCACGGATTCGCTCCATGGCGCATTCCTCTTCGGTCTATACGGTGCTGATGCTGACGAGTATCGATAACGAACATGGAATAGCCGAAGCCATTCGGGTAGGAGCAGATGATTATATGACCAAGCCATTCAGTATAGTGGAGCTCGAAGCACGGGTTCGCCGTCTATTGAACAAGGTATACATGAACAAGTGAAATCTGTGTTGGCATGCCCTATGGATGTGCGCCAGAAATAGGAGCGGTTACCCAAATACCAAAACAGGCAGCAAAAATAGACCGGAGCGAAAGCCCGGTCTATTGGAGTTGATACCGAAAGATAACAGATATTTGAGAGATATTATATCAAAGGACAGCTGTCTAGCGCTTCAGCTTCCATTCCTGCTGCAGCATGCCATAGACGGCATGATCCACATAACCCGATGGCAGCAGTTCGGTCTCGCGTATAATGCCTTCGAGAATAAAGCCCAGACGTTCCGGGACAGCGCGGCTCCGCTTGTTGGCGGTGGCGCAGCGTACTTCGACCCGGTGCAGGTTCAGCTCCAGCAGTGCATAGTCAACCATTACACGCAGCGCGGAGGTTACCAGGCCATGTCCCTGATAATTCTCGCCCAGCCAGTAGCCGATTCCAACTGTACGGTGATTCCAGTTAATCTCGTGGAATCCGATAATGCCAGCCAGCTGATCCTTGTACCAGATGCCAGCAGTGAAGCCGCCATTTTCCATCGATTGGGTCAGTGCAGCGCGAACGTAGTCTTCGCTTGCCTGAACCGATGTCGTCGCATCGACCCATGATAGCCACTGGCGGAGATAGGAACGCGATTGGTCGATCAGCTGGTAAATATGTCGGGCATGGGCAGGCTCCAGCGGCCTCAGCTCCGTGTCATCATCCAATATATATGTAAACATGCGGGAAATTCCTCTCTTTCCTGAATAAAATATCGGCAGCATTCGCATCTAGCGTGGCCGGAGTGGAGAACGCTGTTCCAGCGCGTAGATGTCTTCTTCCAGTCCTGCCATACGCTCATTGACGAGTGTGCGGCAGTCCGATAAGGCCTGATTATACACATGGGGACCGGCAGATTTCAAAAAGAAATCCAGGACCGTATCAGCAGCGAGTTCACCGATACGTTCTCCCCGTTCCATTTCAAAAAACTGTTGGATATCTGCGATCAGCAGTTCGCGGGTGTCCCGTGGTAGTTTTAAAGGTTGCATAAACATCCTCCTACAGGCGATTTAACTTATATGCTACCGTATTCACTGCGTTCCGTCAAAGTCATTTAGCCGCAATTATAGCGTTTGCAGGCAGGACTGGAGTCGCTTCATGAAGGCGCTATCCTTGCCTAAGTTTTCAGAACCGTTATAATAGATTTATTCGCAACAGAAACTGAACGACGAAAGGTTGATAGGCGTGGAGAACCATAATTTGACTCCTTCTAATTTTATTAAGACCATCATTAACGAAGACCTGAAGTCCGGCAAGGTGAACAAAGTGGTCACCCGCTTCCCGCCGGAACCGAACGGTTATCTTCATATCGGACATGCCAAAGCGATCTGGGTCAACTTTGCACTGGCGGATGAATTCGGCGGCAAGACGCATCTGCGCTTTGACGATACGAACCCTGCCAAGGAAGACGAAGAATATGTACATTCTATTGAAGAAGACGTCAAATGGCTGGGTTATGAATGGGAAGGCAAGTACTTTGCTTCCGACTATTTTGACTTTATGTATGAAAAAGCAGAGCTGCTGATCAATAAAGGGCTCGCTTATGTAGATGATCAGTCTGCCGACGAGATTCGTGTGTCACGTGGAACATTGACTGAACCAGGTAAAGACAGCCCGTACCGTAATCGCAGTGTGGAAGAGAACCTGGAACTGTTCCGCCAGATGCGTGAAGGCAAGTTCGCCAACGGCGAAAAAGTGCTGCGTGCCAAGATCGATATGACATCGCCCAACATCAATATGCGGGATCCGGTTATCTACCGTATCGCTCATCTGGAGCATCACAACACAGGCGGCAAATGGTGCATCTATCCAATGTATACTTTTGCCCATCCACTGGAAGATGCGTACGAGAATATTACGCACTCCCTCTGTACAGTGGAGTTCGAGGATCAGCGTCCATTCTATGACTGGATTATTCGTGAATGTGAAGTGAATGCCGAGCCGCATCAATATGAATACGGTCGCCTGAATCTCGCTCAGACACTGACCAGCAAGCGCAAGCTCAAGCTGCTCGTGGACGAGAAGATCGTCGATGGCTGGGATGATCCGCGTATGCCGACGATCTCTGGTATGCGTCGCCGCGGCTTTACACCGGAAGCTCTGCGCTCCTTTGTATACGAGACCGGCATTTCCAAAAGTCAGGGGATTGTAGATCTGCAAATGCTGGACCACTTTGTCCGTGAAGATCTCAAGCTGCGTGTGCCGCGTACGATGGGTGTACTGCGTCCGCTCAAAGTAGTAATCACCAACTATCCGGAAGGACAAGTGGAGATGCTGGATGCAGAGAATAACCCCGAGAACGAAGAGATGGGTATCCGTCAGATTCCATTTTCCCGTGAGATTTATATCGAGCAGGACGACTTTATGGAAGAGCCGCCAAGCAAATACCATCGTCTGTTCCCTGGTAATGAAGTGCGCCTGAAGCATGCGTACTTTATCAAATGTAACGAATTTATCAAAGACGAAGATGGCAATGTGGTAGAGATTCACTGTACCTACGATCCAGAGACCAAGAGCGGTACCGGCTTTACCGGCCGCAAAGTTAAAGGAACGATTCACTGGGTGGAGGCGACTCAGGCTGTACCTGCCGAATTCCGTCTGTATGAGCCGCTGATCAAAGCGGAAGAGGAAGAACTGGTAGAAGAAACAAGCGGCGGCAATGACGATATCCCGGAGAAAACATTCCTGGATTCGATCAATCCGAACTCGCTGGAAGTGGTACACGGATTCGTGGAGCCTGGACTCAAAAACTCCGAAGCGTATGACCGTTATCAATTTTTCCGTCATGGCTATTTCAGTGCCGATCCGAAATACACCATGCCTGGAGACCCGGTATTTAACCTGGTCGTATCCATGAAGAGCTCGTTCAAAATGCCAAAAGCCTGATCCGGGCAGGGCCTTTTATAAATGAATAAAGTAACATCAACACAAAAAGCCGGACTGTACAAACAGTTCCGGCTTTTTTGCTTGGGTTCGAGTATCCATAAGAAATATGAAGACGATCAATTCTATTTATACTCATCAATTCGATTCATCTGGTGGAAGATACAAGTTTGCGATTAGTGAGGAGTTATAGAAATAGTCAATGAAAACGAATGTCTGCACACGAATTATCGGATTGGTTTGTATTAATCTTCATCCGGCAGTTCGTATCCGGTACGGCGTACATTTATCCACATTATTATAAATCCTACCGCTCCGCTAAACGACAGCAGCATGCCAACCAGATACATCTGTTCGGAGCCAAAGTTCTGGAACAGCCATCCGCCGAGGAACCCGGCGATCACTCCGGCAAGTCCGCTCCAGGTCATCGTATAAATGGCCTGTCCGGAGCTGCGAAAACGATTGGGTACAAACATCATCGTCAGCTGGGTACCGACATAGAAGTAACCGCCAAACGTAACAGCATGCAGTAGCTGGATAAATACGACCTGCATTGGACTGACGGCTTCGGCCATCAGCAGCCAGCGCAGCGTGAACAGAATACTCACAATCGCCAGCCAGCCCAGCATAAAGGAAATGCGGCGCTTCAGAAACCGGTCAAACAGCAAAAACAATACCGCTTCAAAAATCGACGAGGCGAACACGGCCCAGCCGACCATGCCTTTGCTGCCTCCCAGTTCAATCACATAGAGAGAGAGAAACGTGCTGTTCATCATATTGGGAATAGAGACGAGTACTCCGAGTACGATAAAGCCGACAAAGTAGCCGTTACCGCTGAACTGCCGCAGTGCACTCCAGCTCAGGGAAGCAGCTCCACCAGGCGAACGGGTCTGCGGAGGCATAATCAGCATCAGTCCGATAGCCACAAGGAGCAGTACGGTAAACACAATGCCGATTTTGGACACACCGAGATGATCGATCACCGGGCCGGCAGCTACAGCAGTGAGCGCCCAACCCAGTGAGCCGTACAACCGAAAACCGCCGAACTTATGCGGCGTACCATCGATATAATTGAGGATCAGCGTGCTGGTCTGTGCAAACATCGGTGTCTGGAAAAAGAAAAAACAGGCCATAACGATATATATCAGCGTGTAATTATGTACATGAAATACCATTTGTACAAGCAGCAGCGTACCGGTCATCATAATCAGCAGAATCAATCTTGTATTTTGCAGCCGATCGCTGTAGTATCCCCAGAATGGATTGGCAAATAGCGAAATAAAAGGACCAATCGCCATCAGCGCGCCAATCTGGCTCTGGCTCATACCTATATCCTGCAAATACAGCTGGAAGAAACTTGTGAAAATAACCATCGTTCCATATATGAAAAAAGTATACCAACGAAGGGAGAAGAATGCAGGCGAAGACGAATGTGAACGCATGGAAGGCCAATCCTTTCCGAGAACTTTTAGTTCACTGTATCATTTGTTGAAAGGGGATACAAACCATTTTGGGTGAATTTCGGCTAACGATGGATTCGTGATTACTCTGCTGTCACCTTTTTGCAATAATCAACTTGGTACTATCGGATGTGGAAGGGCTGAACAGTGTGCCAGCAGTATCAAAGCAAGAATGAAGTATACTGTTAGCAGGAAGACAACGAGGCAAATCAAGTTCAATCCAGAACCATCTATCAAGCTGAACAAGAGGAAGTGCGAACATGAACCGAAAAGAAAAAAAGTACAGCGATACCGCTGGCATTATTCTGGCTGGTGGACAGTCACGGCGTATGGGTACAGACAAAGCCCTGCTGAAGATCGGCAATAGCAGTGTAATCGAGCGGGTTGTATCGGCACTTCAGCCCTGTGTATCACAGCTCTGTCTGGCAGCAGCGACTGATCGCAGCTATGATTTTTTGCAGCTGCCGATCGCCGAGGATTCATTTCCCGGTCAGGGGCCATTATCCGGATTGTATGCAGGTATGAGCAGTCTGGATGCACAGTGGTATGTGCTCAGCGCCTGCGATCTGCCTTTTGCCAGTACACGGTTGCTGGAGATCATGCTGGAGCGTGTACACACACGGGCTCAGGAGGACGAGCCGATACAGGTAATCCTACCGACGCATGAAGGCCGCCATCATCCCCTGTATGCAGTCTATCATCGCAGTGTCTATGCCTCGCTAGAGATTGCACTACGCAGCGGACAGCTCAGGGTAATGGACTGGCTGCATCAACATACCGTCGCCGAACTGCCGCTTGCAGAGCTGCTGATAGAACGCAGTGAATCTCATGATGATCTGTCTCCCTGGTGTCTGCATAATATGAACGACCCTGCAGCCTATCAACTGGCACTGCAGCATATAGATAGCAATCATAATGTTCATTAATTGGTAAAGCATAGACAGATGAAAAGGCATGGTATGAACAGATGGAGCGGATCCGCCGATAAACATGACTATTTTATGAACGTATGGCGATTCGCCCCCTATTTATACCAAATTCGGGTACAATAAAAATAAGAAATACAATATTCAATTTTGACAGAATCTTATATATAAATGTAGACAGATGACGCTGACAAGTCGCTTATTACCGTAATTGGTTGCTCTGTTGCAAGCGCTGACATATCATAAGTGAATAATATCACAAGGAGTGTATTCTCATGACAGTAAAGATGGAAACATGCATGAAGACAGATTGGTTGTACAGCCGGGTCATGACCTACCGTTTGCTGAGCGAAATGCTGCAGCGGCGTCCTACGCTATCCAAGCTGATTGAATGGCGCAAGGAAGCTGGACGTATCCGGATTCTGTCCGGGCAAAGCAATCCGCTGATTAGTATGCTTGAGAATATACCTCTGACCAATATTATTCAGTATGCTTATGATGAGTGTGTGCAATATGATCAACTGTTCACCGAACAGCGGCTGCCGCATCATCCGCGCGCATCGGAATATCTGCTCAGTGAGCAGGAACGCTGGAGCTATGAAGCTACGCTGAATTCCATTTATGCACGGGCAGGTATTGCTTTTAAAAAGATGGGTCAGGAGACCGATGATCATATCGGCATTGAACTGGAATTTATGTCATTGCTGGCAGAGCGCATGGCCGAGAACGAGGGCAATATACTGGAACAGCATACAGCGATTAAGGCACAGGCTGATTTTCTCGAAAATTATATGCTGCCCTGGGTACCGGCATTTTGCCACGAACTGGATGCCGCCGCAGATCATACACTGTACCAGACCTGGGCAGAGACCGTATCTGCTTATCTGAATGAAGATCTGCATAATCTGCGTGTATATGCTGCCGAGCAGCAGCTGTTCCGCTAATCGCTGTTATACCGATCGGACAGTCGATTCCTTTCATTTTATTCATAAAGCAGCCGAATGATGCAGTACAAGACGGATAGACGCTTACAATATGATCTATTCTCTGTTATCTGAACATTTATATTTGCCAAAATCATCTTAAAAAGGCGTCAAACCGACAGGTACTGTCCAATGATAACTAAAGGGGGATACCGCCTTGCATACGTACCGATGCTTGAAGTCAAAAATTGTCGTCAAGTCACTCGAGCAGGTCAGGGAATTTCCATCGCTGGACTGGGCCCGGCAGTATGCACTTCGGGAACTGGTCCCTGATGAGATCAACTTTGTTATCCGGGATAATGATACCGGTGAGATTTTTATGGATGTCCGATTTGGTTCACATACAAATGTCCCCTGAGCCTCAGGCTTCAGGGGTTATTTGTATCTGTGTGCCGATGTGCTGCACATCATCCAGATCAATCATGCCGGCAGCAGGCTGCAGAGCGCAAGCACTGCCGCAGGAAGAACCAAGACGCAGCATATCGACAAAGGAACCGCCGCGGCTGGCAGCAGTCACCATTCCGGCAGCCATGGCATCTCCGCTGCCCAGTGCACTGATAATCTGCAATTCTGGAACCCGAATGCGGTAAAAACGACCGCTTTCCCGTTCGGCAGCCACAGCGCCATCTGCTCCCAGAGAGATCGTCGCCATCGAGCTGCCTTGATCCAGCATCGCGGTTAACGCCTGCCGTAGCTGTTCTGGCGAAGGAGGCAGTCCGCCTGTGACAATACCCGCCCAGTCGCAAGCTTCCTGAGCATTAGGCTTGATCAGATCGGGTGCTGCTGCAATACCATGGTGCAGAGCTGCACCGCTGCTGTCGAGAGCGGTACGTGCTCCGGAGTCACGGGCAATACCGATCAGCCGGGCATACAGATCCTCCGGACATCCCTGCGGGAGACTGCCGGAGAACAGTACCCAGTCCGATTGGGAGGCCAGTGTCTCGAGCGTACGTGACAGCTGCTCGATCTGTACGGAAGTTACCAGCGGACCGGGCTCGATCAGCTCGGTCTGTGTCTGCTGCTGCTGTTCCAGAATCGTAATGGCCAGCCTTGTCTCGCCATCGGCTTCGGTGAACTGGCAGTCCACCTGTGCTCTTGCCAGCAGATGCTGCATTTTCTGCCCATTGTAACCGGCAGTGAAACCGGCCGCAGTTACCGGCTCTCCGAGCTGGCGAATGACCCGGGCGGCATTGACGCCTTTGCCTCCCGGCAGTGTCAGTCCCGGTACGCGGTGTACGTGGTTCATTTGCAAAGAAGGGATCTGGTAAATGATATCCAGTGCTGCATTAAGAGTTACAGTCGTAATCATAAAGCCACCGCCTTTTACCGGAAATTCGCAGACCGCTCGCAGTGTCTGCTCAGGAGATCAGCTTCAGCCCTACAGCCGAGGTGATGATCATCGCGATAAACAGAATGCGCCAGCCGCTTTTGGCTTCATTATACATAAGCATGCCGACAATTGCTCCCCCGACCGTACCAATGCCTGTCCATACGGCATAAGCAGTACCCATGGCGATCCCGTTCATGGCATAGGTCAGACAAGAAAAGCTGCCTGCAAATGCCAGTATCATCATAAGTACATTCAATACGGATTTCTGGCGTACCAGCCGGTTCATTGTAATAACACCGACGACTTCGAATCCTCCTGCAATAACAAGTGTCAACCAGTACATTACGCTTCACCTACCTTTGCCGGAGTCTTGCCTTCGTTATCGGTAACCAGCTTCAGTCCGATCACGCCTGCCATTAGCAGCAGAATCAGCAGCAGCTTGATCCACTGGAACGGTTCCCCGAAGATCAGCATCTCGGCGGCTACTGTTCCTCCGGTGCCGATACCGGTAAATACTGCATAGACTGTACCGACCGGTAGCCGGTTGGAAGCTTTGATAATCAGATAAAAACTAATTGCGATTCCTGCTGCTGTAAGTGCCCACTCGCCCGCCGTCTCGGCATGCTTGAGACCGGATACCCATACCACTTCAATCAATCCGCCAATAAATACATATAACCAGTTGCGATTCATGGTGTTTCTCATCCCCTTTATATTGCACATCCAGTGTGTCTTGAATAATAGTCCAGCCTGTTATTGTACTGCAGCCTGAATCCCGCGCCAGTATATCGGCCATGTAGAATTCAGCCGCTGCACCGAGCGATGGGACTGTCCGTACAGCATCTCGATAATGATACCGTCCGCACAGGTCATATAGGCCTGCGCTGCTGTCTCTGCAGAGATGCACAGCGACATTTCATTCTGTTCGATACTGCGCTCGATTAGCCGCGTCAGCCGGGCTTCCAGTACATCGAGCAGGTTGTAGATCAGCGGAGTCACAGCTTCCCGCAGATTCTCGGGAGAAAAGTAAGCCATGCGAACAACGAATTTTATCGTATCATCGCTGTTATACAACTCCTGTAGAAAAGAAATCGTATCGCGCAGCCTTTGCTCCGGCGGCTGATCACGATGGGCGATCATATAGCGCATAATCTGATGCTTGAGTGCTCTCGCCGCCCTATTTAGTACTTGGAGAAACAGATCTTCCTTACTTTTGAAATGCGCATAGATGGAGGGCTTCTTGATACCGGCTTCTGCCGCCAGTTTGGAGAGCGAAGCTCCTTCATAACCATCTTGGGCAAAATGGGACAGTCCAATATGCAGCAGCTGTGCCTTTACACTCATTCGATCACCTTCCTAACGGTCGTTAGTCTAACGTATTCTGCCACAATATGACTGAGATGTCAAACACGCCTGCTCCTCAATAGGAACAGGCGTGTTCAGTAGTTATAGTGAAGCCGGAAATAAATAGACCATACAGTGTCTACAATTATCTATGACCCTGTACATAAGTTGAAATAATAAACATTATCAGAAAGTGGTGAAGCCCAGAATCAGCTGCAGCCGGTAGGCGATATCCTTGATCCAGGTGCTATCTTCCTGATAGGCACTCAGCGGCAGGGTATATTGTTCTCCTTTATTGGTCCAAAGCATGGTAAAGTAGTCATTTACTTCTTTCATCAGTGCATTATCACCCGGAGCAGAGATCCACAGATCATTTTCCAGATTATAATCCTTGAGATTACGTGGGGTGAAATTGGATGATCCGCCGATAATCAGATCATTGCCTGAACCGCTGTCGATATACATCAGCTTGGTATGATATTGCTCTTCGGTCGTATTGTACCAGCGGACGCCGATTTTGCCACCGGTCTCGCTGTTAAGTTCGGCAGCGACCGGGCGATTGGGAATACCGATTTTATCCTGGCCAAAAGCATTCTGGTTCGGATCGAGTACCAACTGGATCTTCACGCCTCGTTTGGAGGCGTTCACTAGTTCGCTCGTTACCTGCTTGTCTGCCAGATAGAACATGCCCATCCACAGGGTATCTCCTTCACGGGTAGTCTGAATCGCTTCCAGCAGGCGATCATAAACTTTGCCCTCGGTAATATAGCGGAGCTGAATATCTCCTTTGTCGGTTGTAGCGGATGTAGAGGCATCCGGTCCGGTATTGCTGGCGGCATTGCTACTGGCAGTAGCTGGCTGCGCCTTATCTTCATATTCCGGCAATTTTACATTGCTGCCCGACAGATCGATGACTGCCTGCTCTGCCCGCAGCAGATCGGCTGTAATCGGACCCTGTACTTCAAAGGCAACATTGGAATGATATGCACTCGCATCATGAATATTACCGGTGGAGACAAGTGCACTGTTCTCGGTAATAACCGCTTTGCGGTGATTGGCTTTGACGTTCATCAATTTGAGATACGAACGGAACGTCACATCAGGACCGGACGTTGCCATCGCATTGGGAATATGACCATTGCCTTCCTGACCAAACCACTGGAAAAAGGTGCGCCATACCGCCGAGTAAACTGGCGTGGAATCACGCAGCGGGTCCACATCGGTCATAATGACATCGATGCCGTTTTTCTTCATTTTTTCCAATAGTGGATTGGGGCTGGAGTTATAATCCGTATTCACTTCGTCCGTAATAAATACAATTTGCAGATCGGGTACCTGCTGCTTGCGCTGAATCAGCTTGTTGGTGAGCTGTTCGCTGATCTGGGGATACTGTTGCCCTTTATGTACGTAATTGTTGAACAGAAACATATCGATTACGATGTAGTTTTTGGCTTCACCGATCATTTTGACGATACGGTCGTAGATTTGCCTTTTCTGGGTAAAGCTGTTTTTGGTACCAGGGGCAGCATAGGTCAGATCATAGTAGAAATTCACATGATCCACATTATAAAGCGGGCTTTCATAGGATACACCTGGGGGAAGAGGTTTGTGGGTCTGGTAGATCATGACTACGATCAGCCAGAGAATTAGCAATCCCAGCAAGGAACGCAGGGAGATGACACGCCAGCTGGATCGCTGTTTGCCTCGTCCCGAAGCGTGGATAGGCGGAGTATGTTTGGAAAATGCTTTCATGCGCATTGAAGCTCCTTTCAAGATAGAAAACGGTCGAAAAATGAATCATGTCACGTATGTATCCATATAACAACAAAACATGCTTTTTGACGCATGGTAAATATATGCAAATCAACAGGTGATTAAAAAGAATAAAATTTAATTTTGTAAAATCTGTGACGTATGGTTGCAAAGGGGGTATCGCACGTTTATATATAGGTAATAGGTATCTATTGTTGTTACACGTAATACCTGAATAACGCTATCACAGAGGAAAAAGGGGATGTAATGAAAGCAGTTCAATCTACCCGCAAAGCAGTTATTGTCGGAGCAGGTCCCGGAGGACTCGCAGCAGGTATGCTGCTGGCCAGTCACGGGTATGAGGTAGACGTGTATGAGAAGCAGCCTGTTGTAGGCGGGCGCTCTTCACGGTTGCACCTGGGGGAATACCAGTTTGACCGCGGGGCTACATTTTTGATGATGCCTCATCTGATCGAAGAATTATTTGAGATGTCCGGCCGTTCGTTGGATAGCTATGTAGATATGCAGGAACTGACACCGCTATATAGCCTGCATTTTGGCGATATGGTATTCAAGCCTTCCCGGGATCGTGAGGACACGGCAGCACAGATTGCCCGTCTGTTCCCCGGTGATGAGCAGGGATATTACCGCTATCTGGAAGAAGAAGATGTGAAACTGGATAAAGTGATGCCTTTGCTGCGCCGTCCTTTTGCCGGTTTGGCTGATTATATGCGTGCAGATGTGATTCGTGCGCTGCCCAAGCTGCATTTGAATGACACGGTCTATGGACGTCTATCCCGCTATTTCAAGGATGAGCGGCTCAAGCAGGCATTTACCTTCCAATCCAAATATCTGGGAATGTCCGCATGGGAATGTCCGGGTACATTTACCATTCTGTCTTATCTGGAGCATCGCTATGGTCTTTTTCATCCCAAAGGCGGTTTGAACTCCGTATTTGAAGCGATGGCAAAGGTAATCTCCGAACATGGTGGACGCGTACATACTTCCAGAGGGGTACAGCGTGTGATTACACAGGGACGCAAGGCTACCGGAGTAGTGCTGGATAATGGAGAGCAGGTGAATGCCGATCATGTAGTGATCAATGCCGATTTTGCTACAGCGATGAATCAGCTGTTCGAACCCGGTGTACTGCGTAAATATGCACCTGAGCAGCTCGCACAGAAAAAATATTCCTGTTCGGCTGCCATGCTCTATCTGGGTATTGATGGTGCAGTGGATCTGGAACACCATTCTGTACATTTCTCTGCCGATTATCATAAAAATGTCGACGAGATCACCAAGTTCAAAACGTTATCCGAAGATCCATCGATCTATGTACACAATCCTTCGGTACTGGATGATACACTCGCTCCGGCAGGCAAGTCGGCATTATACATTCTGATGCCTACTCCGAATCTGACCGGCGAGACCGACTGGGAAGCGAAGCGTGAGCAGGTTAAGGAACAGATGCTGAACCGTGCCGAACAGATTCCGCAGCTGCAGGGACTGCGCGACCGGATCGAGGAGATGAGTTTCTTCACTCCGCTGGATTGGGAGCAGCAGCTGGATGTGTATCAGGGGGCTACTTTTAACCTGACTCATAATCTGGGACAAATGATGGCTTTCCGTCCGCATAACCAGTTTGAAGAAGTGGATGGTGTATGGCTGGTTGGCGGAGGCACACATCCGGGCAGTGGACTGCCGACGATTTTTGAATCGGCGCGAATCAGCACATCGCTGATCTTCAAGCAGGATGGGGTTACACGTTCTACCAAAATGGATGCCGGATCGGTACTGGCCGGGGCGGAACATTCATGAGCCGCCGCAAGAAAATCGCCATCGTCGGTGGTGGTATCGGCGGATTGACAGCAGCGCTGTTACTCAGCCACCGCGATGCGGATGTAACGATATTTGAGCGAAGCGATCGACTCGGCGGACGAATTGCCTTTGAAGAAGAGGGTGATCAGCGTATCGATCAGGGACCGACGATTGTACTGCTGCCGGAGATGCTATACAGCATTCTGGAAGAAGCAGGCATCAGCCGCGAACGGTTACCGCTAATCGAATGTGACCCGCTGTACCGGATTCATTATCCGGATGGCAAAGTGTTGGCCAAGCATCGTCAGCCGGAACGTCAGGCAGAGGAAGTAGAGCGGGTATTTCCCGGAGAAGGCAAGAATTTTGAGCGGTTTATCCGTGAAATGAGTCCCCTTTTCCCGCGTGGACAGGCTTCTTTTTTGGAAAGGGACTTTCCAGCCTGGCAGCAATTTTTTAGCGGAAGCAATCTGTCGCTGATGCGCAGTCTGCGCGCTTATCGCAATCTGAGCAGTGCAGCCGGTATGTATTTTCGGCACCAACAGCTGCGTGAAGCGTATTCCCTACAGAGTCTGTATATTGGCGGGATTCCCGAGAAGACGCCGGGTTTGTATACGATGCTGCCTTATGCGGAACATGCTTTTGGCGTCTGGATGCTGAAGGGTGGATATGGCAGACTGCCGCAGATTCTCGGTGAAGAGTTGGCAGAGCGTGGTGTAACGGTCCACCTGAATTGCCCGGTAGACGAAATCGAAGTGCGCCATGGTGTCTGTCTGGGTGTACAGGCCAGTGGAGAGAAGCAGGCATTTGATGCCGTGTTGTATAATGGAGACTTCCCTTATATTAATTCGCTGCTATCTAATAGTGAGCCGCCCATCAAGCCGCGGCGTACACCTTATCAGCCGTCGACCGGATGTGTGCTGATCTATGCAGGTGTACAGCGTCAATGGTCGGAGATGCTGACACATCAATTTTTCCTGCCGGATAGTCTGAACAACAGTCTGCGTGAGACATTCCGGAAGCGCCAGCTGCCGCGTGATCCGTCCTTTTATGTATTCAATCCGGTAGCACTGGATAGCGAGGCGGCTCCTGCAGGTGAGAGTGTATTGTACTTTTTGATACCGGTGACGGATGAAGCGGGGATTGATTGGGAAAAGGATACCGACCGGCTTGTTCAGCAAGTGCTCGATTCTGCTGAAGAGAGAGGATTTACCGGACTGCGCGATTCCCTTAAATGGATGAGGGTACGCACACCTGCCGATGCACTGCGCAGCGGATTATATGGAGGCGGAAGTTTTGGTATTGCACCGATTCTTCGACAGTCCGGAGTATATCGTCCTCAGCCACGGCCGTTTCCCGGAATACGCCGATTATATGCAGCCGGAGCTTCTGTGCATCCTGGCGGCGGTGTACCGATTGTGATGCAGGGCGCAAGAATGGCTGTACAGCAAATTGTAAAGGAGTTGGGAATTTGAAATATGCAAGTGAAGCAGATCTGCAGAGCTGCGAGGAAATGATCCGTCATGGCTCGTCGTCGTTTTATTACGCTTTTAGCTGGCTTACCAGTCCCCAGAAGGAAGCGGTTCATGTCATCTATGCCTTTTGCCGGATGATTGATGACAGTGTGGATGAACCGGAACAATCCCTTTATACGATTCAGGAGCTGCAATCCCTGTTTGCCAATCTGGAACAGGCGGAAGGACACTTTATTTGGCCTTCTTTACGCTGGCTGTTTGAGGCATTTCCGTCTTTGTCACGGGCACCGTTTCAGCGGCAGATGGATGGGCAGACGTATGATCTGACGTTTACACGATATTCCACGATGCGCGAGCTGGAACATTATTGTTATCTGGTAGCGGGTACGGTGGGCGAGATGCTGCTGCCTGTACTAAAGGGAGAGCACAGCGAAGAGATTCGTCATTCCGGCATTGCGCTGGGTAAAGCGATGCAGATAGTAAATATTATGCGTGATATTGGCGAAGACGGCCGCAGAGGTCGCCGTTATATACCGCTGGAGCTGCTGAGCAAGCATGGATATACCGAAGAGGAGCTGGAGAACGGTGTGATCGATGATCGTTTTCGTGCCCTGATGGATGAGCTGCGTCTGCTGGCGGAACAGTGGTTTGCGACAGGTCTTGGCGATTTGCAAGCCTATCCAGAACGAAGCGCATTTACTGTAGAACTGGCAGCGACATTCTATGCAGGTATTATGGATGTGATTGTCGAGAATGAATATGATGTGTTTTCCCGGCGTGCCTATGTGGATGACACACGCAAGCGTGAGCTGCTGATCCAGGTGGCTATACGGCATGGCGTCGATCTGGAAATGCTGGAACGGCCTGCCGTCTCCTGATGGGCTGGCTATTCTGGATCTGGTATGCGATCGGCGCTACCCTGCTGTTAACGATTGATGTACCCAAGGCGCTGGACTTTTCCAATGGACTCTTTTTGGTGTTTTATGCGCTGTATGCTCTGTATCTGATGAAGCGCCAAGAGGTCTATTGGCAACTGTCCGACCAGTCAGTCAGTGGCAGCGTACATAAAAAATGGCTGCGTCTGCTGCTGCTGGCTCTTCTGATTTGGCTGGGGGGTATGTCTCTGGAATGGATCGGTGTACATACCGGCTGGCCATTTGGAGAGTACGAATATACGCCGCTACTCGGCAGTCTGATTTTCGGAGTGCCATGGACTCTGGGTTTTGCCTGGATTGGTGTAGTAGCAGGCGGTGCATTGCTTAGCAGCGCACGGATCGAGAGAGAGGGACAGGCACCTGCTGCAGTACGTACCTGGTCTGTACGTCTGCTGCGTGCAGTGAAAATCGGCGTCTGGATTATTATTCTGGATCTGGTGCTGGACCCGGTTGCCCATGCGCGCGGATTCTGGCACTGGGGCGGAACAGGTGGATTTTACGGAGTGCCATGGAGCAATTTTGTCGCGTGGTTTGTAGTGGGAGGGGTGCTTTCATTGACACTGCCAAACTTATTTATCACTCGCAAGGTACATCGGCATGCGACATTCCTGTACCAGGGCATGCTGCTGCTGTTTGGTTTGCTCGCCTGGAAAGCAGGCATCGAAGGCTCCATGTTGGCGGCTGTTCTTGGGATTCTGCTCGCAGAAGGGAGCTACCGATATGATACCCGCTCATAAATCGCCCTGGTTTGACCGGATTTTTATCCGGTATAACGAATGGTATCTGCTGCGCCGGAATTTTCATTCCTTTACCCTATCCGGAGAGCTGGACAGTATAGCTGCGAATCAGCCGGCCGTATACATTATGAATCATAGCTCCTGGTGGGATGGACTGCTGATCTATCATGCATTTCGCCATGCGTCGGCAGGTGATCATTATGTCATGATGGAGGAGCGTCAGCTGAGACGATATACTTTTTTTGGCAAGCTGGGTGCTTTTTCTATTGATAAAAGCAGTCCGGGTGATATTCGGTTGTCCCTGCGTTATGCCGCAGAACTCTTGAATCAGGGCAAACGGGTATGGATGTTTCCGCAGGGAGAAATACGTCATCTGGAAGAGCGGCCGCTGACTTTTCGGCCGGGAATTGGACTTCTGCTGCGGCAGACTGCTGGTTCCGTGCCGGTGATTCCGGTGACATTATATTACGGGTTGTACCAGCATGCCCGGCTGCAGGCTTCGCTACATATCGGTGCTCCTGTCTACCAGGACTGGAGCAGACTATCTGCCCGCGCCTGTGCCAGCCAGCTGGAGGAATTAATTACCAGCCAGCTGGATCAGCAGCGTGCCGTATCGCTGACGAACGATGGAGAACTGCCTGGAGCCAGAGATCTGATCCGGCGCAGAAGCTCTACGGATGACAAGTACGACCACTATCGCAGAATCAGGAAAAGGTGAACCTATGGAGCTTATGCTGCAGGCAATAACGCTCTGGCTGATAATACAGCTGCTGTTCACCATCTGGAATCTTCGGCAGATGCCGAAACTGGGCAACGAATTGCATTCATACGGATGGGAACAGCAGTATGATTGCAGCCAGCAGAACAGTAATATCGCTCACACTCATACATACAGCGATACCGTTACAGATTCTTCTCGTGCGGCAACTTCTTCCGCGAAGAGCATTAACTCTTCGTCCGAAGAAAAGCCGATGCTGTCTGTACTCATACCTGTGCGCAACGAAGAGGTTAATATCCGTGAATGCCTGGAATCGGTGCTGGCGTGCCGGACGGATAGCATCGAACTGGAAGTGCTCGTGATCAACGATCATTCCGAGGATGGAACCGCTGAAGAAGTGCGCCATGTGATAGAGCAGGATTCCCGTGTGCAGCTGTACGAAGGACAGCCGTTGCCGAAAGGGTGGATGGGCAAGTCTTATGCCTGTCACCAGCTGTCTCAGAAGGCGCAGGGAGAATGGTGGCTGTTTGTCGATGCGGACGTAAGGCTGGGACCGGAAGCGCTGGAGGCGGCAATGATTACTGCACGCTCCCAGCAGACCGGTATGATTAGCGGCTTTCCGCGAATGGAGACAGGTACCTGGCTGGAGCGTCTGGTTGTGCCCATGATGGCTTTTGTTATAGGGTATCATCTGCCGATCATGATGGTGCGGCGCAGCCCCCGTCCTTTTTATCTGGCGGTAACCGGAGCCTGGATGATGATTCACCGGAACAGCTATATACGCTGCGGGGGTCACAAGCATATTTTCAATCATATTGTTGAAGACATGGAATTGGCCAAAGCTGTCAAAAAAGCCGGTGATCCGGTGACACTGGCTGATGTGCAGCGTCATACATCGGCGCGGATGTATCGCAATGCCGCCCAGGTATGGGAAGGCTACAAAAAGAACATGTTTGCCGGTACCGGCCGCAATCCGCTGCTTGTACTGTGCATTACGGTGCTGTATACATTGCTGTTTCTCTGGCCGGTCATCATGCTGGTCTATGGTCTGGTTACGATACAGCCGGATGTGATCGGTTGGTCGGCTGCAGCTATCATTATCGGTATGCTGAGCAAAGGAATCATTGATCATCACAGCGGCAAGCCATTCTGGATGGGAGTGCTGCTGCCAGTCAGTGCGCTCTGTATGATCCTTATTTTGCTGGATTCATGGCTTGCCGGGATCAGAGGCAAAGGTTACAGCTGGAAAGGCAGGACGTACGGATGAATAGTAATTCACATTCTGGCAGCCGCAAAATAATTATTATCGGCGCCGGTTTTGGCGGATTGTCATGTGCGATTACACTGGCAGCCAGAGGGTATGAAGTAACGATACTGGAGAAGCAGTCTGTCGTAGGCGGCAAGCTGCAGCCGGTAGAGCGGTCAGGATATCATTTTGACCGCGGGCCGAGCACGATTACGATGCCGCATGTATTTCGCAGTGTGTTCGAATATGCGGGACGATCGATGGAAGATTATGTAGAGCTGTATGAACTGGAGCCGCGTACACGCAATATTTTTGCAGATGGTTCTATAGTTGATCTGAGCCGGGATGCATCTTATACCGCCCAGCAGATTGCTGCCTACAGTCCGGAAGATGCGATGAACTATCCACGTTTTCTGCAGGAATCCGAAGCGCTGTATAGAGAAGCGGATGCACAGTTTTTGAATACGCTGCTGCTGTCATGGAAAGACAAGATCAAGCCTTCCATGGGCAAAAGTCTGCTGCGTGTTCGTCCGCTTACCACCTTGCAAACCCTGCTGCGCAAGTATTTTCGTCATCCTAATACGCTGCTGCTGCTGGGACGATATGCGACATATGTAGGGGCTTCGCCGTATCAGGCACCTTCTATTTTTGCGATGCTCGCTCATGTAGAAGCGAATCAGGGAGTATATGGGGTACGCGGAGGAACCCACCAGATTATCCGCGGGATGGAGAAGCTGGCGTTGGAGCTTGGCGTACAGATCGTTACCGGTACAGCGGTCAATCGCATCATTACGGCTTCCGGCCGGGTAACCGGAGTAGACACGAACCACGGTACCTGGCAGGCACCGCTGGTGATTGTAAATGGAGATGTGCTCAGTGCCAGCCAGATGCTGCTGTCTGAACAGCAGCGTCCTTCTCTTGGGAATCGGCGGATTGATGCGTATGAGCCTTCCCTGTCGGGATTTGTGACACTGGCAGGCGTACAGCAGCAGTATGATCAGTTGCTGCATCATACCGTGTTTTTCCCCGAGCAGTATGAACCGGAATTTCAATCGATTTTTGGACAAAAGCAGCCGCCCCGGCAGCCTACGCTCTATATTTGCCATTCGGGCTACTCCGAGCCGGAGCTTGCGCCCAAGGGAGGCAGCAATTTGTTCATTCTGGCAAACGCGCCCTATGTATCGAAGGAGTGGAACTGGCAGGAGCAGAGTCAGCAGTATGGTCAGCAGATCGGCAGTATGCTCGAAGGCTACGGGTTAAAGGGAATTCGCCAGGGACCCGTCTGGGAACATTATACGCCCGAGGATATCCAGCGGGATACTTACGCCCATCGTGGTGCGATATACGGTATATCCTCCAATGGTCCGCGACAGACCTTTTTCCGACCGGGTAACCGAAGCCCGGATGTGCAGGGATTATGGTACGTAGGCGGTACCACGCATCCTGGCGGAGGCACACCAATAGTAACATTATCCGGGCAGCTTGTAGGACGGCATATTGCAGATATGTTATAGCCGATGAGTTATTAATTGGGGAGAGACGACAGGCTGGGGCTGACAGGTGGGAGTAGAGATATTGATTTTCTACCTAGTTTCTATGTTGCTTGTGCGAGGTATCTTTTATATTGTACATCGGTCACGTTCGATATACTGTTCATCGGTTGTACCCGATATACTACTCATCGGTCGTACCCGATATATTACTCATCGGGTATAAACAATCTTGTTTGGATTACTTTGGATTGCTGGTATATTTAAGTGAAGGGCTTACAGGATAAGCCAAATGAATACAAGGAAGTGACCGGCAATATGCAGACAGTCTGTAAGTATAGGGTTGTGGCAGGGCCGGTTTCAGGGAGGAGGGGCTCATGAATCAGGAGAACCCTATAGCAGGAAATATTTCGGATCGAAAAAGTGCACATGTGCGGCTCTGTCTGGAGGAAGATGTTGCTGGAGCAGGAATTACTTCGGGAATGGAGCAGTATCGGTTTCGGCATCAGGCACTGCCGGAGATCGATTTTGGCAGTATCGATCTTGGTACATCATTTTTGAATATTCCGATGTCTGCGCCGCTGTTGATTAGCTCTATGACAGGCGGTAGTGAGGCGACCGGACAGATTAACCGGCGTCTGG
Source organism: Paenibacillus dauci (assembly GCF_000971985.1). GTDB lineage: Bacteria > Bacillota > Bacilli > Paenibacillales > Paenibacillaceae > Saccharibacillus > Saccharibacillus dauci. Next base: position 656,538 of record NZ_LAQQ01000002.1, read on the forward strand.
CCCAGGCTGCAGAGAGTCGCGGCTGGGCGATGGGACTCGGCTCGGTACGTGCAGCCATCGAACAGGATGAGCTGGCCAGTACATTCAACGTACGTCAGGAAGCTCCGACGATACCGGTAATTGCCAATCTGGGAGCTGTGCAGTTGAATTACGGATTCGGTATCGAGCAATGCAGACGTGCTGTGGAACTGGCAGAAGCGAGTGCGCTGGTACTGCATCTGAACAGTCTGCAGGAGGTTTTTCAGCCGGAGGGTAATGTGAACTTTGCGGGACTGTTATCCCGGATCGAACAGGTAGCCCGGCAGCTGGAAGTTCCGGTTGGTATCAAGGAAGTTGGCTGGGGCATTGATGGCAGTACGGCACGCCGTCTGACGGATGCTGGCGCAGCCTTTATCGATGTGGCAGGTGCAGGCGGAACGTCATGGAGCCAGGTGGAGAAATTCCGCAGCAGTGATCCGGTACGCCGCGATGCAGCGGAAGCTTTTGCCGGATGGGGTACACCAACGGCTGAATGTATACGCGATGTACGTGCAGAGCTGCCGAAGATTCCGCTGATCGGTAGCGGAGGACTTAGTCATGGCGTCGATGCTGCCAAAGCGATTGCGCTGGGTGCGGATCTGGCAGGATTTGGCCGCTCTCTGCTGGGCGCAGCAGTAGAATCGGTCGAAGCACTGGATCTGGTATTACAGCGTGTAGAATTCGAATTATCGGCTGCCATGTTTGGCGTAGGGGCTGCCAGTATAGATGAATTGCAGCAGACAGATCGTCTGTATCGACGCGAATAGCATCTTCCTATAACCGTGTAAGCCCGGAATCCTATCCGGGCTTTTTGCTATGCGCTATTGGTTGGTATGCAGTCTGTAGTTAGACGAAGTCTGTTATGAATAATATTTTGAAATTAAGAAAGTTTCTGAAACACTCTACAAAAGTCGCACTCTGCGGACGATATTAAATAGGTAATTCGTACTATTATATCATGTTCATAAATGCAGGGAGGAAAGAGAAATTGAAGAAGCTTCAGCAAATCAGACTGGGTTTGCGTCCCAAATTATATCTTATTATTCTGCTGCCACTATTTATTATTGGATCGCTGACCATGTGGACAACGCAGCGTCTGATACAGGAGTCCGCGCTATCTACACTTCAGCACAGCAATGAGACGCTGGCGACTCATACAGCAGCACAGCTGAATACGGAGGATATCCGTAAATTATATACGTACAGTGAACCCGAACAAAGCCAGGAATACAAAGACTTAAGGACCCAGATCAATAATCTGCGTCTGCAGTCCGGCGCGCTCTATGTTTATCTGTTCAATTATGCCGATAATAAATGGTTTTATACGGTGGATGGAGCGAGTTGGGACGACGAAGGCTACAGTGCCTACAATGATGACATGAGTTTTAACACAGATGCGAGCACCAGGCTGACTGCAGGTCAGAGTGTAACGACTGATGTAGTATCCGATCCGGAATGGGGAGATTTATTCTCTACTTTTACACCAATCAAGGACAAGAGCGGTCAGATCGTAGGCTATCTGGGTATCGATATCTCTGCCAAAACAGTTAATACGGTGTATGAACAAACGCTAACCCAGGCTTACAAACTGGTTATTCCGATTTTTGCCGGAGTGGTACTTCTTGCAGCTCTGTGCGCCATGCTGTTTATCCGTCGTACGCTGAATCAGGTAGGCGAGATCAAGCATAGTATGGAGAAAGTGACTGCAGGAGATCTGACGGTAGGCTCACAACGTATTACCGGTGACCAGCTGGGCGAGATCAGTGATCTGAACAATGCCATGATCCAGCATATTACCGAGATGATTACCAGTATTCAGTCGGGTTCCGGTACGCTGCAGGATTCCTCGCAGTATATTGCCGAAGTAGCCCAAGGCACGCTGCGTCAGACGGAGGAATTATCACGGGCTATTCAGGAGATTGCGCTTGGTTCTACGCAGCAGTCGGAGCAGACTGAACAATCGGTACAGCAGTCGACCCAGCTGGGTCGTATTATCGATGAGATTGGCAGCTATGTCAGCCAGTTCAGTACGACAGCCGAACAGCTGTCCAGCGTAAGCAGCAAAGTCAGACATGAACATGAACAATTGCTGGAACAGGGAAAAGAAAACGTAGAGCGTGTACGTCAGATCCAGCAGCAGTCTGAAATATTGGCAGAACAGTCGCGCGAAGCTTCCAGCATCAGTGGACAGGTGCAGAGTATCGTTAAGCAGACACAGATTCTGGCTCTTAACGCCTCAATAGAAGCTTCCCGCGCCGGTGAAGCAGGCAAAGGATTCTCGGTTGTAGCCAGCGAGATGCGTAATCTGGCACAGCAGTCCGAGCAGTCGATCGGAGAGATCGATAACATGCTGCGTCAGTTTGTCGAGCAGATCGGCCGGATCAACGTACAGTTTGAAGCCAATATGGAATCGGCGAATCGCCAGGAAGTGCAGATTGAAGAATGTATGGAATCCTTTGAACAGGTGAGTCAGGTATCCGGTGAGGTGCATCAGCTGGCGCTGGATCTGTCGCAAAAAACCGACAGTATGCAGCACATCCGCCATGAGGTGGAAGAGCATCTGGGCTATATTGCTTCCGCAACCGAAGAGACCTCTGCCATGACCGAGGAAGTGGCTGCCAGCGCCCTGGAACAGCAAAAGTCCGTTTCGGAACTGTCCGAGATATCCGGCAGCCTGAAGACCCTTGCTCACGAACTCAAAGGGCAATCGGATAAATTTATCGTATAGTTCGTTTGCCACGCCTTGGGTTCTCATATATAATAGTGTGGAAATTCAGATCGAACGCTTACCAATTCAACTAATAGGAGTTGTCATATAAATGGCTTTGAAAGCTGGTATTGTTGGGCTTCCTAACGTCGGGAAATCCACACTTTTTAATGCAATCACCCAGGCGGGTGCCGAATCCGCCAACTATCCGTTCTGTACCATTGATCCTAACGTCGGTATCGTCGAAGTACCGGATGAGCGTCTGGACAAACTGACCGAACTGGTTGAACCGAAAAAAACCGTCCCTACTGCATTTGAATTTGTTGATATCGCCGGTCTCGTACGCGGCGCGAGCAAAGGCGAAGGACTGGGTAACAAATTCCTCGCCCATATCCGTGAAGTCGATGCAATCGTACACGTGGTACGTTGTTTTGAAGATGAGAACATCACCCACGTAGATGGCAAAATCGATCCGATCAGCGATATCCAGACCATTAATCTGGAGCTGGTACTGGCCGATCTGGACAGTGTCGAGAAGCGTATTGACCGTTCCAAAAAGAACATGAAGGGCGGCAACAAACAATACGCCCAGGAAGTCGAAGTACTGGAACGCATCAAAGAAGCCCTGTATAACGATATGCCTGTCCGCAGTGTAGAGCTGAGTGATGAAGAGCGTCTGATCGTTCGCGATCTGCATCTGCTGACCATGAAGCCTGTACTGTATGCAGCGAATGTGAGTGAAGACGGCGTAACCGAAGCCGATACCAACCCGTACGTGCTGAAAGTCAAAGAATTCGCCGAAGCCGAAAATGCGGTTGTCGTGCCAATCAGTGCCAAGATCGAAGCGGATATTTCCGAAATGGAAGAAGAAGACAAAGCGATGTTCCTCGAAGAACTGGGTCTGTCCGAATCCGGCCTGAACCGTCTGATCAAAGCAGCGTATCGTCTGCTTGGTCTGTATACGTACTTTACAGCCGGCGTACAGGAAGTACGCGCCTGGACAATCCGCAAAGGCACCAAAGCTCCTGGAGCAGCCGGTGTGATTCATACCGACTTTGAACGCGGATTTATTCGTGCCGAAGTGGTTAGCTACGAGGATCTGGTGAATGCCGGTTCTATGAACGGCGCCAAAGAGCGCGGTCAGCTGCGCCTGGAAGGTAAAGAGTATGTCGTGCAGGATGGCGACGTAATGCACTTCCGTTTCAACGTATAAAATAACGAAGATCCACAGGATCTTGCCTGTACACAAGCCTTATTCCATCAGCTCGATCGTATACACATCGTATACGGTCTGCGGATCGGAATAAGGCTTTTTTGCATTCTTTTTCATAACAATATAGATAAAATAAAACAGGTAAGAAAAGAGTATATAGAATCAATCGTACCGTCATTCGTAACCAGATTTGTAATCAGAAAGCCACTTTTAACTGATTAACAGCAGGCAATCGGCATAACCGTGTATCTGTCAGCAAAAAAAGAACGATCTGCCATTTGACAGACCGTTCGCGGATTATTGATTACTGCTTTAGCGATCAGACCAAGCAGTATCCAAGATTATACTTAACGATTAACGTTCACCATTCCTGCTTCCGGGTAGCGCTCACCAACAGCTGCACCTTTGGGTGCGATAGCATCAATCCGCTGCAGTTCTTCCTGGGTAAAGGAAATATCCAGCGCGCCTACATTTTCCAACAGGTATTTGGTCTTTTTGGTACCTGGGATAGGAGCGATATCTTCTCCTTGGGCTAGTAGCCAGGCCAGTGCCAGCTGGGAAGGCGGGCAGTTTTTCTCTGCAGCAATCTCGCGAATCCGGGCGACCAGATCGAGGTTTTTCTGGAAATTCTCGCCCTGGAAGCGTGGCGAATAACGGCGATAGTCACCTTCTTCCAGATCGTCAAAAGACTTTATCTGACCGGTCAGGAACCCGCGGCCCAGTGGACTGTAAGGTACAAATCCGATACCAAGCTCACGGCACAGCGGTAATATCTCATCCTCTACATCCCTGCTCCATAGAGAATATTCAGTCTGCAGAGCCGAGATCGGGAATACATCATGCGCCCGGCGAATCGTGGCAGCCGATGCTTCGGAGAGTCCCAGATAGCGCACTTTGCCCTCGCGTACCAGTTCAGCCATCGCACCAACCGTTTCCTCGATCGGCACATCGGGATCGACCCGGTGCTGATAATACAAATCAATCGTATCGACACCCAGCCGCTTCAGACTTTTCTCGCATGCTTCGCGTACATATTCAGGGCGTCCGCTAATTCCCAGATAAGAGCCGTCTTCGCCGCGCACATTACCGAACTTCGTGGCGATAATCACATCCTGGCGATGCTGACGGATAAAAGGGCCGATAAACTCTTCATTATGCCCATTCCCGTACATATCAGCCGTATCATAAAAAGTAATACCATTCTCAAAAGCCACTTCCAGGGTGCGCAGTGATTCCTGCTCGTCCCTTCCTGAATAAAATTCGGACATTCCCATACAGCCCAGACCGAGTGCAGATACAACAAGTCCCTGCTTGCCAATGTGTCGTTGAGTCATGGTCATGATTTGCCTCCTTGAGATTCAGATGATTGGGTATTACGATTAATCTTTTTTTGTTCAATCGGCCGTAATCATTGTATTTCATGACAAGCTGCATCAGAGGTGTTTATGCCGATATGTTCATTATAGATACTCTGCGCAGCAATAGCCAAATTCAGACATATATGTACTGGAATTTGTATTTAAAAAAATGGATAAAACGGGATATTAAAGATAGGAAAGTGGATATTTCTATGCTATAATCAAGAGTCGTAACCCTGTATTTGACGCATACTAACAGCTGTATCCCGTACATCTGTGATGCGGTTGGAAGCAGGGTATTCCTTTTATAGTCATGTCATTTTGATCTGAAGCACTGCTGTAATGACTGTTTCAATAGATCCAGTGAACGCCGTACAGCATGTTTTTTTGAATGTTATAAATAACTATTGAATATATGAAGAGGTGGTTTTCCGTGTTAGATCGTTTACAGGCATTAGCGGACCGCTATGAGAAATTGAGCGAGTTGTTGTGTGATCCGGACGTGGCAAGTGATTCCAAGCGTCTGCGTGATTATTCCAAGGAACAGTCGGATCTGCAGCCGACATTTGAAGCATATACCGAATATCGCCGGGTAACGGAAGAGCTGGATGCAGCCAAGCAGCTGCAAAGCGAGAAGCTCGACGACGAGATGCGCGAGATGGTGAAGATGGAGATTGATGAATTGTCTGCCCGCAAGGACGAACTGGAAGAGCAGATTCATATTCTGTTGATGCCCAAAGATCCAAATGACGACAAAAACGTTATTGTGGAGATTCGTGGTGCGGCAGGTGGAGACGAGGCGGCTTTGTTCGCAGCGGATCTGTACCGAATGTATACCCGCTTTGCAGATACACAGGGCTGGCGCGTAGAAGTACTCGATACCAACGTCAGCGATCTGGGCGGTTTCAAGGAAGTGACTTTCCTGATCAATGGACGCGGTGCCTACAGCAAACTCAAATTTGAGAGCGGTGCACACCGTGTACAGCGTATCCCTTCGACGGAATCAGGCGGCCGTATTCATACCTCTACCTCGACGGTAGCCGTTATGCCTGAAGCGGAAGAACTGGATATTGCGATCCATGACCGTGATATTCGTGTAGATACATTCTGTTCCAGCGGCGCGGGCGGTCAGTCCGTTAATACGACCAAATCGGCTGTACGGGTTACCCACATGCCGACCGGTATCGTAGCGACCTGTCAGGATGGCAAATCCCAGAACTCCAACAAGGAAAAGGCACTTCAGGTTCTGCGCGCCCGTATCTCCGATATGATGCGTCAGGAAGAAGAAGCCAAATACGCCGGCGAACGTAAAAGCAAAGTAGGTACGGGAGATCGCAGTGAACGTATCCGTACGTATAATTTTCCACAAAGTCGTGTAACCGACCACCGGATCGGATTGACACTTCACAAGCTGGATCAGGTCATGAACGGCGAGATTGAAGAAATCGTATCTGCGCTGACACTGGCTGAACAAGCTGATCTGATGGCCAAAGAGGCGTAATCGATTGACACAGGATCAACAGCTGTTCGTAATGCAGTCGCAGCAAAGTATAAGAGAAGCCTATGTTGAGGCTTCTTCTTTTTTAAGACAGCAGCAGGTGATGGAGCCGGAATCCAATACCAAGCTGCTGCTGGAATGGGTGCTGGATCTGTCGGGAGCTGCTTATTATATGGCGCTGCCCGATCCGTTTCCGGCAGACAAGCGCGAAGCCTGGGAGAGTGTGGTTAATCGCAAAGCCCAGGGAGAGCCGGCGCAGTATATTATCGGGGAACAGGAATTTTACGGAGAATTGTTCCACGTGAATCCTTCGGTATTGATACCAAGACCGGAAACAGAGCTGCTGGTGGAAGCCGTAGTGAAGTATGGTCAGAGCCTTCCTGCACGTGAGGATGGACTTCCGCGAATCTGCGTGGATATCGGTACAGGCAGCGGAGCGATCGCGCTGACGATTGCCCGTCTTTGTCCGCAGTGGCAGGTAGTAGCCAGTGATATTTCGCCGGATGCCCTGCAGGTGGCCCAGCATAACAGCAGACAGCAGGGGATAGAAATTGGCTGGCAGCAGGGCAATCTGCTGGAGCCCTTTGCCGGCAGTCGTGTAGATATTCTGGTCTCCAATCCTCCCTATATTCCGGATGAAGATATCGCCGGGCTGCAGCCGGAGGTACGAGAGCATGAGCCGCTGACTGCACTGGCAGGCGGACCCGATGGTCTCGGTCCTTACCGGATCATGATTGACCAGCTGAATCTGCTCGCCAGTATGCCGGAGCTGATTGCTTTTGAGCTTGGACAGGGACAGGCTCCGGATGTTGCGGAGATGGTTCGCGCAGCAGGCTACGGACAAATTCATATTATCAAGGACCTTGCCGGTATTGAACGTCATGTAATTGGAATCCTAATCTGAAGCAGTACAGGTTGAATGCGAAAAGGAGACAGGCATGATCACAAAGCTGAAGCGGATCGATTGGACATTGTTTACGATTTTACTGATCATGATGGCGATAAGTCTGGTGGTCATTTACAGCGCAACTCATAGCAGCTCACGTTTTGGAGGCTCCACTTCCAAAATGGCTTTTTACTATCTGGCTGGATTTATGGTCTTTTTTGTAGCGGCATTTGTGGATTATCGCTTGTGGATCAAGTATGCCAAGTATATTTACATTGGTGGTATTGCCCTGCTGCTGCTCGTTATGATTATTGGACAGACGCTGAATAATGCACAGGGATGGCTGAGTATAGGTGGATTGAGTTTGCAGCCAGCCGAGTTATTCAAGCTGGTGCTGATTATTTCTCTTTCGACGATGCTCGCAGCCAAGAAAAAGATCAAACTGTTATTCTGGCGGGACATAACACCACTGCTTGCCGTGACCTTTGTTCCTTTTGCCCTTGTTATGGTGCAGAATGATCTGGGGAATGCGCTGAGTTATTTGATTATTATGGTAGCTCTATTATGGATCGGTAATATCAAATATACACAGGCGATTATTTTTACAACGATTGCTGTTGCGATGGTTGTGGTCGGTATTCGCAGCTATGTAGCTTACCATGATCAGATCAAGACGTATCTGAATGATATCAAGCGTGACCACTGGATGGAGCGGATCGATCCATGGCTGATGCCGGATGAAGCTACGCCCAAGGCGATTTACCATACCCGTAATGCCAAGCTCGCGATCGCATCGGGAGGACTCAGTGGCGAAGGCTTTATGAAAGGCAGCTCGGTGCAGGCAGAACGTGTACCTTTGACGTATTCGGATTCCATCTTTGTGGTAGTAGCCGAAGAGTTCGGATTTGTCGGGGCAGCTGTACTGCTTTTGCTGTACTTTACCCTGATTCATCGGTTGGTGCTGGTGTCTCTGGAATGCCGGGAACGAGCCGGGCCTTATCTTATTATTGGTATAGTGGCGATGCTGCTCTATCAGATATTTGAAAATATCGGCATGTTTATCGGTCTGATGCCACTGACCGGGATTACGCTGCCGTTTATCAGCTTTGGCGGTACTTCACTGGTTATGAATATGGCCTGTATGGGCCTGGTCATGAGTATTCGTATTCATAATCAGCTGGATACGGAAGAGGTTTCAATGGAAGCAGGAAGTCGTTATACACTGAATTAAATGGAGTACATAGAGTACTCACAGACAGTGCAGCATATGAATAGGTTCGGGACATGCAGATGCCCCGAATTTAGGAATGCTCACCAGAATGTCAGCACTTCATCGCAGATGACGTCAGGTCATAGGAGGAGAACCGGGAGTTTGTCATCGGGTCTCCTTTTCTGCATGAATCGGGAAAATATACAGGATAGATATGGAATGGTATAGAAGACAGGGAGGCATTACATGATGAACGATTGGACGGAAAAAGGGCATTCTCCATCTTCTGCAGATCAGCCGGTGCAAATCTGGGATGCGCAGCAGATAGAGAAGGCTGAACATTATATTGCAGAGGCTGGCGAGATTCTGAGACAAGGCGGAATTGTTGCTTTTCCTACAGAAACGGTATATGGATTGGGTGCAGATGCAGGGAATTCGGCAGCAGTAGAAGCTGTATTCGCTGCCAAAGGAAGACCTTCCGACAATCCGCTCATCGTGCATATTTCGCAGCTGGAACAGCTGGAGCATCTGGTTACTGATATCAAACCGGTGGAGCGCAGGTTGATGGAGCATTTCTGGCCGGGACCGTTAACCCTTGTGATGCCGGTGAAGCCGGGAGCGGTATCTCCCTATGTCACAGCCGGACTGGATACGGTAGGAGTACGGATGCCTGATCATCCAGTGGCACTGCGTCTGATTACAGCGGCAGGCTGCCCGCTGGCTGCTCCAAGTGCCAACCGTTCGGGCCGTCCCAGCCCCACGACTGCAGAACATGTAGCAGAAGATCTGTCTTCCCGTATTCAGGGAATCGTCGATGGAGGCAGCGCCGGAGTAGGGGTAGAATCTACTGTTATTCAGGTGCAGGAGGATGGAACAGTTATGATTCTGAGACCGGGCGGTATTACGGAAGATCAGCTGCTTACGGTAGCACCAGCTGTCATGATCGATCCGGGTCTGTCCGGTGTATCGGCCGATGCAACGCCACGCGCGCCGGGTATGAAGTATGCGCATTATGCCCCGCGCGGCAGTATGACTATCGTACATGGGGAAGATTCTGCAGCTGTGCGTCATTATATCAATGAGCAGCTGTATCAGGCAGAGCAGCGAGGGGAACGGACAGGTGTTTTGCTGTTCGATGAAGACCATGCTGATTATGGATCGGCGCTTCACTTATCGCTGGGCAGCCGGTCTACACCAGAGGTGGCGGCCAATCGGCTCTATGCCTGTTTGCGTACACTGGATGCTCACGGAATCACCTTTATTCTGGCTACAGGCTGTAATGAGAAAGGTGTGGGCATGGCAGTGATGAATCGTCTGTCCAAAGCAGCCGGCGGCCGGATCCTATATATCTGATTGGTTTTTACAGCATAACCTGCCGGTTCAGGTGAATGATGGAATGTCTTTTGCTATAATAAAGGTTAAGCATTACAATGATCTGAATCCATTGAACGGAGGTGCATGGTATGCATCGTATTTTATTTGTATGTACAGGCAATACCTGCCGCAGTCCCATGGCAGAGGCATTTATGCGAAAGCTGGCACAGCAGCGCGGAATACCGGTTGAGGTACGTTCGGCAGGCGTAGCGGCGGTGGATGGCATGTCCGTATCCCATCATGCCGAAGCTGTACTGAAAGATCACCAAATTCATGATCGTCTGACTTCATCTTCTCTGACCCGTGATACGATCGCATGGGCAGATCTTGTACTGACGCTGACCGGCAGTCATAAAAAACATGTGCTGAGTCGTTTTCCAATGGCGGCAGGCAAAGTATATACACTCAAAGAATATGTGGAAAATGATACTCGTGTACTGTCTGATCTGGAAGAGCTGGATAGTCTTCATGCTTCACTGGAAATACGCCGTGCGCTGGGAGAAGAAGTGGATTCTGCCGAGTACGAGCGTCTGATCGAGATTCAGCAGCGTATTCCCGGATTTGATATTGTAGATCCATTTGGTGGCAGCAGAGATGATTACGAAGTGGCGGCAGCTGATATCCGTGCTGCACTCGACAAGCTGCTGGACAAGCTGGAAGCTTATCGACCACGGGAATCCTGATAATTTAATTTTATCGCAGGAACGTGTTGATTTTATAAAAAACATGTCTTATGATGTAAGCACAAGACAGACCCGGTGTAACTGGCGACAAGAGTGGAACCTGACCACGATGGAGCACTGGGATATACGGCCGGTCGCCTGGGCAAAGAGCAGATACAGCATGCATACGCATGTGTATCATGCTCTTTTTTTGGTCTTAAGGAGTCTGACCGTGATATTCATACATAAAGGAACGGCTGGACAGCCTATAGCAAGGAGCATACAATTGTCCGGTTGTGCCTATTTTGTAAGGAATGTCGCCGCAGCTCTCCTGCCTGCGCTATAATAATGATGCAAAGTGCAGCTGAATCATGTCGGTGCTGACGAACATTGTGATAATGGCACAAAGGAGGCAGGAGAACACTAATGGCTGATCAGGAAAAGATAGCATCTATTCGCCAGGATGCTGCAGCGATTACCCGTGAAGTAGCGGAAGCAGCAAATCTGGGACCTCACCATCTGCTGGTAATTGGCGCAAGCACAAGCGAGATTGCCGGACAGCATATCGGTACATCCGGAACACTGGATATCGCAGAAGCACTGGTGGAAGGTATAAGGGAAGTACAGGCGGAAATGGGATTTCAATTGGCTTTTCAGTGCTGTGAGCATCTGAATCGTGCACTGGTGGTTGAGCGTTCCACGCTGGAACGATACAACTGGACAGAGGTGGCGGCTGTACCTATTCCAAGAGCCGGCGGCTCGATGGCGGCTTATGTGTATCAGACGATGACAGACCCGTGCCTGGCCGAGACAGTAGAAGCCCATGCAGGAATAGATATTGGCGAGACGCTGATTGGCATGCATATGCGGCGTGTAGCGGTTCCTTACCGCCCGGCAATCCGTTATATCGGTGAAGCCCGCGTCAATGCAGCCCGCAGTCGTCCCAAACTGATCGGTGGAGAACGTGCTGTATATGCTCCTCTTCCACAGGCAGATGGCGGGACATGCGACTGATTAACAGAAGATTAACAACAATAGTGTTTACACGCAGCCTGTCTGCGATTAGCTTGAATAAATAATGACCTACAGGGGGAAATGACGAATGATGGAGCAATTGAGAAACAGTGATCCGGCAGTACTTGAGGCAATGGGATTGGAACTGAAGCGTCAGCGCACCAATATCGAACTGATCGCCTCCGAGAATATCGTAAGTGAAGCGGTTATGGAAGCGATGGGATCTGTACTGACTAACAAGTACGCCGAAGGTTATCCGGGCAAACGCTACTATGGTGGCTGTGAGCATGTGGATATCGTCGAGAATATTGCCCGCGACCGTGCCAAGGAACTGTTTGGTGCCGAGCATGTCAACGTACAGCCGCACTCCGGTGCACAGGCCAATATGGCGGTATATCTGGCAGCACTGAAGCCTGGTGATACTGTTCTCGGCATGAATCTCGCTCATGGCGGACATCTGACACACGGCAGCCCTGTCAATGCATCCGGATTGCTGTATAACTTCGTCGCTTACGGCGTACGCGAAGACAACTTCCTGATCGACTATGATGAAGTGCGCAAAACAGCATTCAAACATCGTCCCCGTCTGATTGTGGCTGGTGCAAGTGCCTATCCGCGTACGATCGATTTTGAAGCACTCGCTTCTATTGCCAATGATGTAGGTGCATTGTTCATGGTCGATATGGCTCATATTGCCGGTCTCGTGGCAGCAGGCGAGCATCCAAGTCCAGTGCCGCATGCCCATTTCGTAACAACAACCACCCACAAAACACTGCGCGGACCACGCGGCGGTATGATCATCTGTCGTCAGCCATGGGCAGCAGCGATAGACAAAGCGGTATTCCCGGGCTCCCAGGGCGGCCCGCTGATGCATGTTATTGCTTCCAAGGCGGTAGCTTTTGGCGAAGCACTTCAGCCTTCGTTCAAAACCTATGCACAGAATGTAGTCAAAAATGCCAAAGTACTCGCGCAGACGCTGGTGGATGAAGGATTGACGATCGTATCCGGCGGTACGGACAACCATCTGATGCTGGTAGATACACGCAATATCAACATCACTGGTAAAGAAGCGGAGCATGTACTCGATGCAGTAGGTATCACTACCAACAAAAATGCAATTCCTTTCGATCCAACCAGCCCGTTTGTAACAAGCGGTATTCGTCTGGGCACACCTGCAGCAACATCACGCGGTATGGACGAAGCGGCCATGGAACAGATCGGCAAAATCATCGCCATGACTCTCAAGGCTCCAAAAGACGAAGCAGTACTGGCGCAGGCAAGCAAGCTGGTCGCCGAATTGACAGATCGTTTCCCACTGTACGAGCAGGTTAAATACTAAGAATACTTTTTAAATTCAACAGAATTAGTACCTTTCTTAGAGATAGCTTTATCATAATAAAAGTGTTTAATCATTGTTTATATGTAATTATATTCTTATAAAAAATAAGCGAATGCAGGATATGAACCAAGCCTGTTATTCGGCAGAATGATGCAAACCGGCGAGGGAGGTTCCCTTTGCCGGTTTTTGCATACTTTTCCAGTAAATTTTTTTGAAAAAATTAAAATAATTTACCCCATTCAAGCCATTTACCTTTATAATAATAAGGACTGGGTGAAAACAGGATGATTCCGCTTATATTTGGAAATTGTAAGCGTTATACTACAGGATTCGAGAATTGCGTGAAATCAGTAGAGTTGCGGATGAAATTGCCCGGAGGTAATGATATAATAGACAAGATTTACGGGAAAAAGCATTTTTCCCCGTCCTTACCCTTATGACAGGTCATGTGACTACATATGGATACGCAGGACTTACTTATTGTTATTATTGAACATACCGGAGGGACAAACCATGGCAAAACTGGTGATATGCGATCACCCTTTAATTCAACACAAACTCACGTTCATTCGTGACGTTAACACCAATACCAAAGAATTCCGCGAACTCGTTGATGAAGTGGCTACCTTGATGGCTTACGAGATTACACGTGATATTCCGCTGGAATCCATTCCTGTGGAGACGCCTGTCGTTAAGACAGAAGGCAAAGTAATCTCCGGACGTATGCTCGGATTGATTCCGATTCTGCGTGCAGGTCTGGGTATGCTCGATGGCGTCCTGAAGCTGCTTCCTGCAGCCAAAGTAGGTCATGTCGGATTGTTCCGTGATCCGGATACCATGCAGCCAGTAGAATATTATGTGAAGCTTCCGACAGATGTACAGGAGCGTGAACTGATCGTAATCGATCCGATGCTGGCTACAGGCGGTTCGGCGATTGCAGCGATTGATGTACTCAAAAAACGCGGCTGCACCCAGATCAAAATGATGAATCTGATTGCTGCTCCTGAGGGTGTAAAAGCTGTACACGATGTGCATCCTGACGTTGATATTTATGTCGCAGCACTGGATGATCATCTGAATGATCACGGCTATATTGTCCCTGGTCTCGGCGATGCCGGTGACCGTCTGTACGGAACTAAGTAAAGCGAGGTATGACCACAATTATGAAAAAGATCAAAGTAATGACTATTTTTGGCGTGCGTCCGGAAGCGATCAAAATGGCTCCACTCATCCTGGAGCTTCAGCAGCATCCTGAACATATCGAATCCGTTGTCTGCGTTACCGCCCAGCATCGTCAAATGCTGGATCAGGTTCTGGAAGTATTCAATATTACTCCGGATTATGATCTGGACGTAATGAAAGACCGCCAGACGCTGAATGAGATTTCGATTCGCGTTCTGGGAGGACTGGAGCCTGTACTGCGTGAAGCCAAGCCCGATATCGTGCTGGTACACGGTGACACACTGACTACATTCCTCGCGAGCTATGCCGCATTCATGCAGCAGATCAGTGTAGGGCATGTAGAAGCAGGTCTTCGTACATGGAACAAAATGTCTCCATATCCAGAAGAGATGAACCGTCAGCTGACCGGCGTTCTGGCCGATCTTCATTTTTCGCCGACGGAATGGTCTGCAGGCAATCTGTACAAAGAAAATAAGCTTGCGTCAAGCGTGTATATCACAGGCAATACCGTTACGGATGTGTTTCAATATACAGTACAGCCTGATTATCACCATCCCGTTCTGGAATGGGCAGCAGGCAAGCGGCTTATATTGATGACTGCACACCGCCGTGAATCCCAGGGCGAGCCGCATCGCAATATTTTCCGGGCAGTTAAGCGCATTGCTGACGAGTTCGAAGATATCGCGATCGTTTATCCGGTTCACCCGAGTCCGGCCGTTAAGGAACCGGCTCACGAGATTCTGGGCAATCATCCCCGTATTCAGTTGATCGACCCGCTGGATGTAGTGGATCTGCACAACTTCTATCCGCATACCCACCTGATTCTGACAGATTCCGGCGGTTTGCAGGAAGAAGCTCCTTCATTCGGAGTACCTGTTCTCGTACTGCGTGATACGACAGAGCGTCCGGAAGGAATCGAAGCCGGCACACTGGAGTTGGTAGGTACGGATGAAGAGAAGATCTACGAACGTGCACAGGCGCTGCTGACGGATCAGGAACTGTATGATTCCATGAGCAAAGCAGCTAATCCGTACGGAGATGGTCAGGCATCCAAGCGGATTGTCAACGCAATTTTGCATCATTACGGCGTTTTGGAAGAGCGTCCTGAAGAATTTCACACAACGTTCAAAAAAGGGCCTACAGCAGTCTTGTGAAATGACGGATTACAGTATACAGTTGTACTGTAAGGTAGGTGTGATAAACCGCACAGCTATGAGGTTCTTTTGTTAGAACTTCGCGTTAATGCGATGAAGCAGATGGTTTGACAAAGACTTTGCCAATTCAGTACAATGAACTGGGATTCTGAGGGTGAACATACTATGACACAGGAACCGCAAAGCAATAAACCTGATTCATCGCCGTGGAAGGCTGTCGGTCTTGTCAGTGCAATCGGGGTAGATCTTGCCCTGTGTACGCTAGCCGGATTCTGGTTTGGTTCCTGGTTGGATGGAATGTGGAATCATTCGGGGCTTGGCATAGGTCTGGGAGTGCTGGCGGGGCTGGTTGCAGGTATGGTCAGTATCGTCATCATTATCCGGAAAATAACGGGGGAAAGAAATGATTGAAATACCAGGTTACATATATTGGCTGACCCGGACCACCTTTATTTTTTGGGCCATTTGTCTGCTCGTAGTTGCGCTTTTACCGGATTATCGTCCTATTGCCTTTGGATTGATTGCAGGTTCTGCAGTCAGTTACGTGAACACCAAGTATCTGGCTCGCAAAGTACGTCTGATTACGGATGCAGCAGCAAACGGAGAAAAGAAAAAGAGGGGACTTGGGTTCTCTCAACGTGCAGCCGTGTCGGTGGCGGCTGTGATCCTTGCTGTGAAATTTCCACAATGGTTTGAAATGTACGCTCTGGCAGGAAGCCTCGTATTTGCGCCGTTCGCGCTAATCGTTATCGGTTTTATTCTTTCTCGCCATGAAGAGCGTAACTCCGCTAATGAAAGGGGTGAGAAAAATGCATGAATCACCGATTATAAACGTGGGGTTTGACATCGATTTATCGGTTGTGATTATGCTGATTGTAACTTGTGCCATCGTCTTCATTCTGGCCAAACTGTCAATCCGTAATCTCTCCGTCGATAATCCAAGCAAGCTGCAGAACTTTATGGAATGGGTCGTTGAATTCGTTCAGGGACTGATTACCAGCACGATGGATTACAAAAAAGGAAGACCTTTCCTTTCACTCGGTATTACGCTGATTATGTTTATCTTCGTCGGCAATATGCTGGGACTGCCATTCGGTCTGGTATTCGATTATACCAATGCAGCAAGTGCGACATTCTTTGGACATCCTTTGACTCCGGTTGTAGAAGGTCTGGCGAATGGAAGCCATGGCGTGGAAATCGCTTGGTGGAAATCACCAACTGCTGATGCGGCTGCGGCAATGGGACTGGCGCTGATCGTGTTCGTACTCGTTCACTATCTGGGTATCGTCAGAAATCCGAAGCACTATTTTGCTCATTATTTCAAACCGTTCTTCTTCTTCTTCCCTATCAATGTCATCGAGCAGTTGTCCAAACTGCTGACGCATGGTATGCGTCTATTCGGTAACATTTTTGCGGGTGAGGTACTGATTGCTGTCCTGCTCAAAATGTCTGCTGTCTGGTACGGCGCTATCGCGTCGGTTATTGGTCTGGTTGTATGGCAGGGTTTCAGTATATTCGTTGGTACGATCCAAGCCTTTGTATTTACAATTCTGGCTATGGTGTACATATCACAGTCGCTTGAGACGGATGAAGATCATTAAATCTTTATCGGCAACAACAGGCTGATTTGAATAGCCTGCGTTCTGTTCGGAGGCAATCGGTTTCAAGGTTCGGAAGTAGGTTACCCTTCATACCGGGCTCAATATACATTCAATTACTTATATATCTCTAAGGAGGATTTTTTCACATGGGAGCATTAGCATTTATCGCAGCGGCAATCGCTGTAGGTTTGGGCGCATTGGGCGCAGGTATTGGTAACGGTCTGATCGTAAGTAAAACAGTTGAGGGTGTTGCTCGCCAACCGGAAGCAAAATCCACACTGCAAACGCTTATGTTTATCGGTGTAGGTCTGGTAGAGGCACTGCCTATCATCGGTGTCGTACTGGCATTCATTTTCTACTCTCAAGCATAAGAAATATACAAATCACTTGGCGGGGAAGGCCACAGCCATCCGCGCCTTCTTTTTAGCGTACAGGATGTAACGGATGATTATTGAAGCAGAAGTTAGGGAAGGAGTGAGCTGAATTGCATTTCGTATGGAGCAGTTTTGTATTTACTATTATTGCGTTTTTGATCCTATACTGGTTGTTGAACCGCTACGCGTTCGGTCCGTTGTTTTCGATCATGGAAAAACGTCGTGAGCTGATCAAGCAGCAAATGGATGAAGCAGCTCAGACACGCCAGCAGGCGACTCAATATGTAGAAGAACAAAAAGCAGCTTTGCAACAGGCTCGTAAAGATGCTCAGGATATTATCGAGCAGGCTCGCCAGACGAGCAACAGCCAGACAGAACAGCTGCTTAATCAAGCCAAAGAAGAATCCATGCGTCTCAAAGATGAGGCTGCACGTGATATCGAGAACGAGAAGAACAAAGCCGTGGCTGCACTGCGCAGTGAAATCGGTGCTGTCTCTGTACAAATTGCTTCTAAAGTGCTGCAAAAAGAAGTCGATGCCAATGCGCAGGAACAACTGGTGGATAACTACCTGAAAGACGTAGGGATCAGACAATGAGCCGGGACTCGGTAGTATCTTCCCGCTACGCCAGAGCACTTTTTGAAGCAGCGTCCGATCATGGACGGGTAGAAGAGACAGGACAGGAACTGAAAGCGGTCGTTGAGGCTTTTGAAATGGACAGCGAGATGCGCAACTTTATCGCTACGCCGAATATATCGCTGACGGATAAGGAAAATGTACTGAAAAATGTACTTTCCGGCAAAGTATCCGACATCCTGCTAAGCACTATTCTGCTGCTGATTGAACGGGGCAGACAGGACGTATTCAGCGAATTGCTGACCAGCTACACAGCAATTGTCAGCCGTACATTGAATGTAGCGGATGCTGTAGTCTATACTCCTTATCCGCTGAATGAACAGGAACAGGCCGAAGTGGCTGCCACTTTTGGACAGATATCAGGCAAGCGCCTGAAGGTTGTGAATGTTATTGACGAGAAGCTGATCGGCGGACTCAAAGTCGTGATCGGTGATACTCTGTATGACGGAAGCATTTCGGGCAAGCTTGAACGTTTGGAAAAGTCTTTTCAAAGACAAGCATAAGAGACAGGAGGGACTGACTTGAGTATCAGACCTGAAGAAATCAGTACATTGATTAAAAGTCAAATCGAGCAATACAAAAACGATATTGAAGTCGTTGAAGTCGGTACCGTTATTCAGGTAAGCGACGGTATTGCCCGTATATATGGTTTGCAAAACGTTATGGCCGGCGAATTGCTTGAGTTCTCCAATGGAGTAATGGGTATGGCTCAGAACCTGGAAGCCAACAATGTCGGTGCAATTATCCTGGGTGAATACACGAATATTCGTGAAGGCGATCAGGTAAAACGTACTGGCCGCATCATGCAGGTTCCTGTAGGCGAAGCGATGCTGGGTCGCGTTGTTAATGCATTGGGTCAACCGGTGGATGGCAAAGGACCAATCGCTGCTACAGAATACCGTCCAATCGAAAGTGCTGCACCTGGTGTTATCGACCGTAAATCGGTTCATGAGCCAATGCAGACAGGTATCAAAGCGATCGACGCTATGGTTCCAATCGGTCGTGGACAACGGGAATTGATCATCGGTGACCGCCAGACTGGTAAAACAGCTATCGCAATCGATGCCATCATTAACCAAAAAGGTCAAGGCGTAAAATGTATTTATGTAGCAATCGGACAAAAGCAATCCACAGTAGCACAGGTTGTTGAAACACTGCGTCGTCATGGTGCACTGGATTACACGATTGTTGTTACAGCATCTGCTTCCGAGCCTTCTCCGCTGCTGTATATCGCTCCATACGCAGGCTGTGCAATGGGCGAATACTTTATGTACAAAGGCGAACATGCTCTGATCATCTATGATGATCTGTCCAAACAGGCTGCAGCATATCGCGAACTTTCCTTGCTGCTTCGCCGTCCACCGGGTCGTGAGGCATTCCCTGGTGACGTCTTCTACCTGCATTCCCGTTTGCTGGAACGTGCAGCCAAACTGAGTGATGCAAGAGGCGGCGGTTCCCTGACAGCTCTGCCATTTATCGAGACTCAGGCATCCGACGTATCCGCTTATATCCCAACCAACGTAATCTCGATTACTGACGGTCAGATCTTCCTGGAGTCCGAACTGTTCTATGCAGGTCAGCGTCCAGCGATCAACGTTGGTATCTCGGTATCCCGTGTAGGTGGTTCCGCACAGATCAAAGCGATGAAAAAAGTAGCAGGTACACTGCGTCTGGATCTGGCTCAATATCGTGAGCTCCAGGCATTTGCCCAGTTCGGTTCCGATCTGGATAAATCAACTCTTTCCCGTCTGAACCGTGGTGCGCGCATGATGGAAATCCTGAAACAGGGTGTTAACCAACCGCTGCTTGTTGAACAACAGGTAGTGAGTCTGTATACTGCTGTCAAAGGTCATCTGGATGATATTCCAGTCAACGATGTACGTCGTTTTGAATCGGAATTCCTCGCATTCATGGCCAGCAACCACAATGCTGTTCTGCAGTCCATCCGTGACACCAAGGATATTACGGCAGATAACGAAAAAGCACTGGTTGATGCGATCAATGCATTCAAAAAAGGCTTCGCTACGAGCTAAGTTTTGACCGTTAATACGGACATATAAATAATTGTTTTCCTTTATAAGATCCATTGCTGTTCAGGAGGACGCCACACGGCACGATTCATGAACAGTGATGGAATCTGCAGGTCCGGTGGATATTCGTATTCACCGGTTGTCCTGCTCCAAATCTCATACTTTGAAGTGGATTCAAGGTCAAGGTGGTGAAATCATATGGCTAAAGGTATGCGTGAGATTAAACGACAGATCAAGAGTGTACAGAACACCCGTCAGATTACCAAAGCGATGGAGATGGTTGCTGCCTCCAAGCTGCGCAAAGCCCAGGAGAAAGCCCAGGCGGCGCGTCCGTATTCCGACAAGCTGCGTGAAGTGGTAGCGAGTATCGCTTCCGGCACCAAAGGGATACATCATCCGATGTTGGACACTCGTCCTGTCAAAAGAGTGGCGTATCTGGTCGTTACTTCCGACCGTGGACTCGCTGGCGGTTACAATGCCAACGTACTTCGTCACGTTTCTGCTGAAATACGCAAACGTCATACGTCGGCAGACCAGTATGAATTATTTGTAATTGGCCGTAAAGGACGCGACTACTTCCGTCGTCGCAGCATGCCAATCACAGAAGTGGTAGCTGAACTGTCCGATTTCCCGACCTATGCGGATATCAAGACACTCGCACAGGCTGCTGTACAGGGATATGAAGAAGGACGCTATGATGAGCTTCACTTATGTTATAACCAGTTCGTGAACCCGTTAACTCAGATTC
The DNA here is from genome assembly GCF_000971985.1 of Paenibacillus dauci. Lineage (GTDB taxonomy): Bacteria > Bacillota > Bacilli > Paenibacillales > Paenibacillaceae > Saccharibacillus > Saccharibacillus dauci. Next base: position 677,541 of record NZ_LAQQ01000002.1, read on the forward strand.
CGACGCTGACACGTCTGCTGCCAATGGACGCTTTGGAGACTGCCGATCAGGGTAGTGTCAAAGCCAGCTATGAATACGAGCCTTCCGCTGAGGATGTACTCGCCGTTCTGCTGCCAAGATATGCACAGACGCTCATCTACAATGCTCTTCTTGAGGGCAAGGCAAGTGAGCAGGGCGCACGGATGACAGCAATGGGTAGTGCGACCAAAAACGCTTCCCAGCTTATTGGTGATCTCAAACTGGTCTACAACCGTGCACGTCAGGCTGCCATTACGCAGGAAATTACGGAAATCGTAGCCGGCGCCAGCGCACAAAACTGATCGGTCTACACATAAAGAACGGTTATGAACGGCAAGATGGCAATCACATAAACCAATTGTTTTATACAGCAAGTCAGTAGGAGGGAAAACGATAATGAACAAAGGACGTGTAGTAAGTATCACGGGTCCGGTTGTAGACGTTGAGTTTGAACGTGGTCAACTTCCGGAAATTCTGCATGCGCTCAAAGTCGAGAGTACACTGGATAATGGTACGGTTATCGACCTGACGCTTGAAGTATCCAATCACCTGGGCGATAATCTGGTCCGTTGTATTGCGATGTCTTCCACAGATGGTCTGGTTCGCGGTCTGGATGTAATCAATCTGGGCGGTCCAATCTCTGTACCTGTAGGTAATGTTACTTTGGGTCGTGTATTTAACGTACTCGGTAACCCAATCGACGAAGCGGGCGATGTTGTCGCTGAAGTCAAAAACCCGATTCACCGTGAAGCGCCTAAATTTGACGAATTGTCCACACAGGCAGAAATGCTGGAAACCGGGATCAAGGTTATCGACCTTCTCGCTCCTTATGCCAAAGGTGGTAAAATCGGTCTGTTCGGTGGTGCCGGTGTAGGTAAAACCGTAACAATCCAGGAATTGATCAATAACATCGCCCAGGAGCATGGCGGTATCTCCGTATTCTCCGGTGTTGGCGAGCGTACTCGTGAAGGTAATGACCTGTATCACGAGATGAGAGATTCCGGCGTTATCAACAAAACAGCTATGGTATTCGGACAAATGAATGAACCACCGGGCGCACGTCTGCGTGTTGCACTGACAGGTTTGACAATGGCCGAGTATTTCCGTGATGTAGAAGGTAAAGACGTACTTCTGTTCATCGATAATATCTTCCGCTTTACTCAAGCGGGTTCTGAAGTATCCGCGCTGCTCGGACGTATGCCGTCTGCGGTAGGTTACCAGCCAACCCTGGCTACCGAGATGGGTCAGCTGCAGGAACGTATTACTTCCACCAAAAAAGGATCGGTTACATCCATCCAGGCGATTTATGTACCTGCGGATGACTATACGGATCCAGCGCCAGCAACGACGTTTGCCCACTTGGATGCAACGACGAACCTGGAGCGTAAAATCTCCGAGATGGGTATCTTCCCTGCGGTAGATCCACTGGCTTCAAGCTCCCGTATCCTGAGTCCTGAAGTTGTAGGCGAAGAGCATTACAACGTAGCACAGGGCGTACAGCGCATTCTGGCTCGTTATCAGGAACTGCAGGATATCATCGCCATCCTGGGTATGGACGAGCTGAGCGAGGAAGACAAGCTGACAGTATCACGTGCACGTAAGATCCAGCGCTTCCTGTCCCAGCCTTTCCACGTTGCAGAGCAATTTACCGGTATCAAAGGATGTTATGTACCTGTAAAAGAAACAGTGCGCAGCTTTAAAGAAATTCTGGATGGTAAGCATGATGATCTTCCGGAAGCAGCATTCCTCTTTGTAGGCACAATTGAAGAGGCAGTGGAAAAAGCGAAAACACTGTAAGCAGATGCCTGCAAAACGTGAGGAGGGATGAAAGTGAGCACGTTTTTACTGGAGATCGTTACACCTGAACGTCTGGTGTTTTCCGAACAGGTCGACCGACTGAAAGCGACCGGAATTGATGGAGAGCTGGGTATTCTGGCTGGTCATATTCCGATGGTTACACCTCTCAAAGTCGCTCCATTGGCTTTCCAGGCTGGCAAGCAGCGTACAACATATGCTATCCAGGGCGGATTCCTCGAAGTTCGCGCGGATAAAGTTGTTGTACTGGCAGACAGTGCCGAGAAAGCAAGCGATATTGACGTGGACCGTGCACGCGCTGCCAAAGAGCGTGCCGAGCGTCGCCTGAACAACCGTTCACAGGATCACACTGATTTCCGCCGTGCAGAGCTTGCTCTGCAGCGGGCGATGAACCGGATCAAGGTATCATCATCAGGTGAAAATAGATAAACGTATGCAGCCGGTCCGTGCAAAACGGTCCGGCTCTTTGCGTTATACCACTTATTCCGATTGACTAACCATGACTACCAGCGAAACCTGAATGTTGTACCCAGAAAGGGATAACAGATACGAAAAACAATAAAAATAATTGCTCTTCGAGAGGCATGTCAGGTATTTCGACCTATATAAATAGATCGCCTAATGCTGTAAATTTATGCATGTTATGAGAAAAAAACGGCCTCAATGCTGGTTATTTTCTGTAAATACACGATTATGTCAATAAAACGGTGATTTTTGTAAATTTGGGACTAGATTCTTTGGGTAAGGGCAAGTATTATAGAATAGTCCGTATTAAGGCTGATTGCTAAGTAATTTTTGTAAGGAGGGCAAGAGCTGAAATGAATACAGTAGATGCGGGAGCCGCTGTCGGCGCAAACGGTTTGCTATCCATCTTCATCTCGCTTCTTTGCATCGGTCTTTCATTTTGGGCACTGCAAAATCTAAAGCTAGACCTGCTGATTCGTTATCCCAAGAGTGCTGCCGGTAAGTTGCTTCAATTACTGCTGGCCATTGTGCTTGGGCATTTCGTATCTGCCTTTTTGCTCGATTATATCCAGTGGACACAGTCTCTGCGATTTATGTTTTGAATGTAAAGAGGATGGTTATAAGTGTTTTAGACTTATTTCATGGTTTACGCATTGGATGATGCGACTTCAACAGCGCAACATTGTACCTCTCTATGTTGAGACGACCGCAGGATAATCAACTATTATACCAAATATTAAAAATCAAAATTTATGCAATAGGGCATTATAATACCGAGCGAATAGATAATATACGAATGGCATTGCATCAAGACAGACTTGTCTCCGCCAGCCAGTTATACTATTGATTCCTCCTTTATTATGCCGGATAAGCAAAATGACGCGCGGAGGGAACCCTAATGAGCAAATTTATCGTCCGCGGTGGCAAGCGATTGACAGGAAATGTCAAAGTTAGCGGAGCAAAAAATTCTGTTCTTCCAATTATTGCTGCCTCACTACTGGGAGAAAACGGTGTAAGTATTATTCATGATGCACCTTCCCTAGACGATGTAATGACGATTAACAAAGTATTGGAATCGCTTGGAGCGGTGGTTACATACCAGGATGAGACGATTCATGTGAACGCACAGGAATTGTCCTCATGCGAAGCGCCTTATGAATGGGTAAGCAAAATGCGTGCCTCTTTTCTGGTGATGGGTCCACTTTTGACTCGTATGGGTCATACCCGCATTTCTCTGCCTGGCGGCTGCGCAATTGGCACACGTCCAATTGATCAGCATCTCAAAGGTTTTGAAGCGATGGGAGCAGAGATTAATCTTGGACAAGGCTACATCGAAGCCAAATGCGAAGGTAGACTTCGTGGTACCAAGATTTATCTGGACGTAGCGAGTGTTGGCGCAACCGAGAATATCATGATGGCTGCGACACTTGCAGAAGGTATTACTACAATTGAAAATGCCGCAAAAGAGCCTGAGATTGTGGATCTGGCGAACTTCCTGAATGGAATGGGAGCCAAAGTCCGCGGTGCCGGTACTGGTGTTATTCGCATTGAAGGTGTAGAGAAGCTTCAGGGAACCGAGCACACCGTTATTCCGGACCGTATTGAAGCAGGTACGTATATGGTAGCAGCTGCTATTACTGGCGGTAATGTATACGTTGAAGGTGCGATTGCTGATCACCTGGGTCCTGTTATTGCGAAAATGGAAGAAATGGGCGTAGAGATTATTCCTGATGAGAATGGGGTTCAGGTCATTGCCGACCGTCCTCTGCGCGCAGTAGACGTCAAAACATTGCCTTATCCGGGCTTCCCAACGGATATGCAAGCTCAGATGATGGCATTGATGCTTGCTTCTGAAGGTACAAGCATTATTACTGAAACGGTATTTGAAAACCGCTTCATGCATGTAGACGAGTTCAATCTGATGAACGCTGGTATTCGTATCGAAGGCAGAACATCGATCGTAACCGGAGATGCAAGTCTCGTAGGCGCCAAAGTGTGTGCTACCGACCTGCGTGCCGGTGCAGCGTTAATCTGTGCAGGTCTTATTGCTGACGGTACGACCGAAGTAGGCGGTACTCATCATATCGATCGTGGTTATGTGAATCTGGCGGAGAAATTGTCCGGTCTGGGCGCTAATATCTGGCGTCTGGAAGATACGGATACCCAAACGGCTGCTGCCGAGCAGGAACAGACCGTATCTTTTGGTGACAAAGCCAAACAAGCGAATGCTGCTATGCTGAATGTACAGCCTACAGGCGTTTAATTGATCTGAAAATCAACCTGCACAGCCGCTTATTCAGGCTGGTTGTACAGGTTAAATACAATAGACAAAGAGCCAGGCCTTCCGAGGTCTGGCTTTTTGTTTGGTTACATGACTGTCATATTCGCCAAATAACGAACAATAGCGTTGAATACACCCCGTAAGTATGCTAATTTTAATAAAGATTGACCGTGATAAGAGTTTGACGATCTGAGCATTTGGACGAAATGCGAATTCTACTATAGATAGTAACGTTCCCGGGATGCAGACAGCTGTATTGGTGAATTCGCCCAGACGGTGTGGTGATAAGAGACTCTTTTACCGGAAATACAACTTTTGGAGGCTCTTGACATGTTTAGCAAGGATATCGGAATTGATCTGGGTACGGCGAACGTACTGATTCATGTAAAAGGAAGAGGTGTCGTGCTCAACGAACCTTCCGTAGTAACACTTGAGACAGATACCAAGCGCGTTCTCGCGGTTGGTGAAGAAGCACGTCGTATGATTGGACGTACCCCTGAGAATATTGTGGCCATTCGTCCACTGCGTGATGGAGTTATTGCCGATTTTGAAGTGACCGAGCTAATGCTCAAATATTTTATAAACAAAGTAGGCGTGCGTAACTGGTACAGCCATCCGCGCATTCTGATTTGTGCCCCAACCAATATTACGTCCGTCGAACAAAAATCAATCCGTGAAGCTGCTGAGCGCAGTGGAGCCAAAGAGGTATTTTTGGAAGCAGAGCCCAAGGCAGCCGCAATCGGCGCCGGCATGAATATCTATGAGCCAAGTGGTAACATGGTTATTGATATTGGTGGCGGTACCAGTGATATTGCTGTACTGTCTCTTGGTGATATTGTAACTTCCTCTTCTCTGAAAGTAGCGGGAGACAAATTCGATGACGCGATTATGCGCCATATCAAAAATGAATATAAATTGCTGATCGGTGAACGTACGGCAGAAGATATCAAAATTAATATTGCAACGGTACGTCCGGGTGGTATACAGCGTGAGATGGACATTCGCGGCCGGGATATGGTGACAGGTCTGCCGAAGACCGTTACGATTACAGCAAATGAAGTACAGGCTGCTCTGTCCGATACGATTCTCTCGATCGTAGCATCCGCCAAAGTTGTTCTGGAACAGACTCCACCGGAATTGTCTGCCGATATTATCGATCGCGGCGTTATTTTGACAGGCGGCGGTGCACTGCTGGATGGTCTGGAAGAACTGCTGTCCCAGGAGCTTCATGTTCCTGTACTCGTAGCTGAAGATCCTATGCACTGTGTAGTCAAAGGAACTGGAATTATGTTAAATAATTTGGATAAAGTCTCTAAAAAAAAGTTCTGACCAAGCCGATATAAAACATATAATGCATAAATGACGGTGTTTTTATCCATAGAGTTAGACTTTGGCTAGATTCAGAACGTGAGAGGAGTATCCGGAAATGTTAAGAGGTCTTTATACTGCTGCTTCTGGTATGATTACTCAACAGCGTCGCCATGATACGGTGACTCAGAATATCGCAAATATCAATACCCCCGGCTACAAACAGGTAGAAAGCATAGAGCGATCTTTCCCGGAAATGCTGATTTCCTTGACCGACGGGGACCAGGGCGCAACGAATCGTAACATTGGCCGTCTAAATACAGGCGTGCTGGCCGAAGAGAGTATCTCCATGAACGTACAGGGTGATGTTCGCCAGACCAATTCACTGGACGACTTTGCTCTGGTATCGGAGATTAATCTGGCAGATCCGGCCACCGGACAAAATATTCCTTTCGATGCTTCCGGTAAATATGTAGCAGACAATGGTACAGTAACCTATCGTCCACAGGCGTTCTTTGCAGTTACCGGCAAGGACGGCGAGACAGGCTACACGCGTGACGGTAACTTCCAACTGAACGGCGCAGGCAATCTGCTCACTTCTACAGGCAATCAGGTGTTGGGAGCCAATGGTAACCCGGTTACACTACAGGGTTCCATGGAAGACTACAATGTGGATTCCCGCGGTGTTATTACAGCGAGAGACACAGGCGGTGAAGTAGGACGTATCGGTATTACAGTCGTTACACAGCCGGGTCAGATGTCCCGCAGCGGAGATGGATTGTTCCGTATTGCTAATGCCAATACAGCAGGAGCAAGAGCGCTCGAAGCAGGCGACAATGTGGAATTGCGTCAAGGTTATCTGGAAGGTTCCACAGTAGATGCGGCAGCTTCCATGGTAGATCTGACTGCAGCAATGCGCGCTTATGAAGCCAACCAAAAAGTAGTACAATTCTACGACAAGAGTCTTGAGAAAACCGTCAACGAAATCGGACGTGTATAATAGAGCAAAACAGATGGCAAGCAAAGGAGGCAAATAATGAATAACTCCATGATCAGCGCAATGGTGGCAATGAGCGGTATCCAGCAAAAGTTGGGTGTAGTATCGGATAATATCGCAAATGCCGATACAGTAGGCTACAAAGGCAAGCAGGCGACGTTTGAGGATGTATTTACTACAGTCAAACAGCAGCCGGGTGCTGCCTCACAGCTGCCGGGTCGTGTGACCGCTCCGGGTTATAATGTTGGATTCGGTGCCCGTATGGGTGACGTAACCATGGATATGACCCAGGGTGCGCTGAAGAATACCCAGAATCCGACAGACCTGGCTATCCAGGGAGACGGTATGTTTGCAGTAAGCGTAGACGGACAACAGGGCTGGACACGTGAAGGATCATTTCATTATGTTCCTGTAGCCAATGATCCCAAAAGTGCTTATATGGCAACAGAGCAGGGATATCTGCTGCTGGGAGACAATGGACAGCCGGTAAAAGTACCTGCCAAAACCCAGATTGATATCGATGCCAAAGGGGTTATCCGTTCTACTGACGGTACAGGCAAAGTGACTGTTGTAGGTAGTCGTACCGTTGATCCTGCAACCGGCAAAGAGACAATTAAACCACAACGTATTCAGGTTGACCGGATTACCCATCCCGAAGGTTTGCAACAGATGGATGGCAACTTGTTCGTATTGCCTGCCAACCAGAATCGTGCCAGTGTAATCGGCCCGATGTCTGCAGCTACCGAAGTTCGTCAGGGCTTTCTGGAAGCATCCAATGTGGATTTGAGTACAGAAATGACTGAAATGATGACAGTACAGCGCGCTTATCAGCTGGCAGCGCGTGCCCTTTCGTCCAGTGACCAAATGATGAACCTGACCAATACGCTCCGTGGCTAGTCGTCGCTCCGCTATTCAGGAAGCAGCTAAGACTCAAAAAGCAGCTCCAAACAAGAAGCTAACCCGAAGACCGGCTGCTCCTGAACCAAAAGAACGGGAGAAGAAGCCAGCCCCTTCTTCCCGTTCAGCGGGAACCCAGACTATGCGTGTTATGCTGACAATTGTCGGCTTTGTTGTAGCGATCCTGCTGGGCATGATCGTAGGCTATGCTGTTCTGGGGCATAAAAGTATTGCGGATATATTGTATCCGGAGACCTGGGCCCATATTTTCCAGCTTGTCTTTGCACCCTAAAAGAATAATCGATGTTTTACACAACCAACTCCTGCTTCGGCAGGAGTTTTATTTTTTATGCCGAAACCGTTATAATGATGTGGATGCTTAAAATGGCTGAAAATTGCTTACATATGATATGAGAGTATAAATGGATATATCATACTGACGGCAAATGAAATATGCCCAAAGATATATTCCATTATATGGATTGAGAATCTATAATGATGGAAAATGAGAGGAGACTGTCTATGTACAATGTACAAGAAATTCAGGAAATCATTCCGCACCGCCCTCCGTTTCTGCTGGTAGATCGCCTTTTGGAACTGGAAGAAGGCAAGCGGGCTGTAGGAATCAAGAACGTTACAATCAACGAGCCTTTCTTTGTTGGTCATTTTCCGGGATATCCGGTAATGCCTGGAGTACTGATCGTTGAAGCACTGGCTCAGGTAGGTGCAGCTGCTATTCTCAAAGTAGAGGCAAATCGCAGCAAACTGGCGATGTTTGCCGGTATCGACAATGTACGCTTCCGGGGTCAGGTAGTTCCTGGAGATACACTTCGATTGGAAGTGGAGATCACCCGTATGAAGGCTTCAATTGGCAAGGGACGTGCCGTAGCTACCGTAGACGGTAATGTAGTCGTTGAAGGCGAGATTATGTTTGCCCTCACTGCGCGGGATAATGCCTGAACAGTGGAATAAATAAAAGAATATTGGATTTGGGAAAATACATTCGAGTGGAGAAAGGAAGGATATAATGACAAACCTTAGTGAACAGGCACAACGCAATTTGGATCAATGGCTGAATGATACGACAATCGATGCGAAAACCAAAGAGGAACTGCAAAGCTTAGATGGACAGGTACAGGAACTGGAAGATCGTTTTTACCGTGATCTGGAATTCGGTACAGGTGGTCTGCGCGGCGTGATCGGAGCAGGCAGCAACCGTATGAACTCCTACACTGTAGGCAGAGCGACGCAGGGACTGGCGGAATACATTCTGTCTGTACATAAAGGAACGGAAAAGCCTTCCGTTGTTATTGCCCATGATTCCCGTCATTTCTCTCCCGAGTTTTCTCTGGAAGCTGCACTTGTACTGGCAGGTAACGGCATCGTAACCAAGCTGTTCCCGTCACTGCGTGCAACTCCGGAATTGTCTTTTGCTGTGCGCCATCTGAACGCTACAGCAGGTATCGTCATTACAGCGAGCCACAACCCGCCGGAATATAATGGCTACAAAGTATACAATGCCAGCGGCGGCCAGCTTGTTCCGCATGAAGCAGAGCAGGTTATCAGCAACATTCGCGAGATTGCTTCATTTGCCGAGATCAAGCGTCTTAACCGTGAAGAAGCAGAAAGTCAGGGCATGCTCGTATGGCTGGGCAGTGAAGAGGATGAAGCTTTCCTCGATACGGTAACATCCATCAGCGTGAATCGTGAACTGCTGCAGGGTGAAGCCGGCAAAAACCTGAATATCGTCTATACACCTCTGCATGGTACAGGTTATCGTCCGGTACGTGAAGGTTTGCAGCGTCTGGGCTTTACCAATGTCTCTATTGTAGAGCAGCAGCAGGAGCCGGATGGCAACTTCAGCACAGTGAAATCTCCGAACCCGGAAGAGCGCGAAGCTTTTACCCTCGCTATTGAACTGGGTGAAAAAGTCGGCGCGGATATTCTGATTGGTACCGATCCGGATAGTGACCGTATGGGTGCAGTAGTCAAAGATCCATCCGGCAAATACTTTGTACTAACAGGTAACCAATCCGGTGCGATCATGATCCATTACTATCTGAGCCAACTGCAGGAGCAGGGCAAACTGCCTTCTAACGGTGCAGTGGTCAAAACGATCGTAACCAGTGAAATGGGTGCAGCTATTGCCGAACATTATGGTGCAACTGTCTATAACACACTGACCGGTTTCAAATATATCGGCGAGAAAATGAACCAGTTCGAAGAAACAGGCGAGCATACTTTCCTGTTTGGCTATGAAGAAAGCTACGGCTATCTGGCGGGCAACTATGCGCGCGATAAAGATGCAGTAGTTGCAGCACTGCTGATCAGTGAAGCTGCTGCCTACTACAAACAGCAAGGCAAAACACTGTATGATGTACTGCAGGAGTTGTATGAGCAGTTTGGATATTTCCAGGAGAGTCTGGAATCCCGCACACTCAAAGGCAAAGACGGCGTTGCCCAGATCCAGGGCATCATGGAGAGCTGGCGTACAGACAGTCCTTCCGATATCAATGGAGTTCAGGTTGCAGAAGCACTCGACTATTCCAAAGGTCTGAACGGACTGCCAAAAGAAAATGTGTTGAAGTTTATGCTGGCTGACGGCTCCTGGTTCTGCCTGCGTCCATCCGGCACAGAGCCTAAAATCAAAGTGTACTTTGCAGTACGTGGAGACTCACAGGCGGATTCCGAAGCACGCATGAATACACTCAAGCAGGCAGTAATGAGCCGCGTTGACGGATAATAGCCGGAATTAATTGATTTTGCGTGGTATTCTTGTTTGAAATGGCATTTTTCTATGAATTTATAGTAGGACTTGCTTGTCGTACAGTATATAATAAAGCAGATGAATGAAGGGGTTCCGCTGCCAGGTCCTATCTGAGCAGCGGAACCATTCGTTATGTTTGGCCCCTGACTGTCAGCAGTACAGAGACGAATATAACGATCTTATTAAGGAGGTACTTTAGTGGTTCAGAAATGGCAGCGTTGGAACAACGCTTCTGCAAAATGGTTATGGATACTTGTTATTCTCGGTATGGTGGCTTCCTTGCCGATTGCCTATAATCGTATTCAGACAGAAGCAACGTCCAAAAATGTGGAATTTGTATTTAATTATCGTAATCTGATTACTATTGCGTCGTATCAGCCTCATCCCCAGGATTATATCCAACAACAATTACAGCGGCTCAAAGATGCAGGGGTTGGGTCTGCAGCTGTATACCAGAGCAGTTTGAGTGAACTGCAAACCTCACAACGAATTCATGTGTATAGTTCTGCGGATGTGGCTAATTTCCAAAATCAGGTGATTCCACTCAACGAAAATTTTACATATGTCCAGTTCACCAGCGAAGAGAACGCGCAGATGTTGAAGCCTGTTCTTGAGCGCGTGTTCGGTTCATTGGGTATTTCGGTTTCTCCATGGTCGTATCAGAAACTGCCGGGTGTAGTCATTCAAGCATCGCCGGATGATGCAGGTCTCAAGCCGCTTGATCCGGATCCGGTCACAATGAAAACATTGCATGATATGGGCTTCCAGATTGTACCGCGTCTGAATGATGCTTTGCCGTACAGCCAGGCAATGCTGAGCGGACTGCTGGATCAGTTTACCGCTTATGGCGTGAAGACTATTCTGTTCGATGGTAGTTCCGTTACAGGTTTTAATGATGATATTGAGAAAAAGAGCATTACTGCATTTGCGCAATTGCTTAAGGAACATCATATCGCGATTGCAGCGATAGAGAACCTCAAAGCTCCTCAGGATGGATTTAGCAAATTGGCATATTTAAATGACTACAATGTAGTGCGTCTGTACTCGCTTAGCGAGGGAGATTCCCAGCTGGATCCGATTACAGTAGCTGACCGTTTTGTTCTGGCCAGTAAAGACCGTAATATCCGCATGATGTATCTGAATCTGGCAGTATCGCGTGATACAACCAAAGCCAAGATGACAGATTCGATTGATAATGTAATTAACAGTCTCCAGGGTGGAGGCAATGCCATACATGATATTCAGAAAAATGGATTCACGATTGGTCCTGCAGTTGCGCGTGATGTCCATACGTTTGCCATGGAGCGCTACGTCAAGCTGCTTGTACTGATTGGAGCTATCGCAGCTATTTCGCTGCTGGTGTACTACTTTGTACGTCGTTTGACGCTGATTGCTTTTGTACTGGGATTGATTGGTAGTGCCGGTTTGATCCTGATTCACAAAGCACTTCTGCTCGAGCAGGGAATTGCCTTGCTGGCAGCGATCAGTATTCCTACTATTGCGATGATCTATGCCGTACGTAAAGTAGACCGCATGTATGAATCAAGACAGACTTTATCTACAGGCAAGCGTGTGATCCAGGCAGTAGTATTATTCATTATTACTTCTCTGTGGTCATTGACCGGAGCCTTGTTCATTATTGGGCTGCTCGATGATATCACCTATCAGCTGGTTATTAATCAATTCCGTGGTGTCAGTCTGCTGCATTTTGCACCGATTGCACTGACAGCCATCTATATTGCTTTTTATCGTGGTAAAGAAGGATTTGGCTTTGCCGGCCTTCGTAAACTGCTGAAATCACCAGTCACGCTGACATGGATCATCGTACTGGGAGTGGTGTTTGTAGTAGGTCGTTATTATCTGGAGCGTACAGGTAATGCCGGAACCGTATCCCCACTGGAAATGCAGTTCCGTAATGCACTGGAAGGACTGTTCAATGTTCGTCCACGTAACAAGGAATTCCTGATGGCACATCCACTGTTTATTGCTGGTGTGTTTATCGCAGCCAAGTATCGTCATGCCATTTACATTCTGATCATTGCTTCGATCGGTCAGCTGTCGATGGTAGACACATTTGCCCATATTCATTCACCGGTACTGATTTCCCTGTCCCGTGGTCTGCTGGGAATGGGTCTTGGACTGGTTCTGGGACTCGTGGCAATCGTTATCTGGCAAATCATTGAAAGGTGTTGGGAAAAATGGCTTCCGTCTCTGTTCAAATCGTAATCTCGGGCTATTACGGCTTCCGTAACAGCGGTGACGAGGCGGTCCTGAAATCCATACTGAATTCACTGGCAGCACAGGAAAAAGAGCAGGGCATCCGGATCGTACCGGTTGTCCTGTCCAATGATCCAGAGTGGACATCGCGCATGTACGGCGTTCGCTCGGTACAACGGATGAAGCTGGGTGAGATTCGCCAGCTGCTCAAGGAAAGTGATGGACTGATCAGTGGCGGAGGCAGCTTACTGCAGGATTCCACTGGATTGCTCACCATCCCGTACTATCTGGGCATTGTCCATATCGCCCAATGGGTGCGCAAACCGGTATTCATTTATGCACAAGGTGTAGGTCCGGTACAACGGCCATTCTTTTTCAAGTGGATTCGTAATGTATTTCGCAAAAGTGCCTATATCTCTGTCCGCGATCAGGAGTCAGCTGCACTGCTGGGCCGGATGGGAATCGATTCTTCTTCCGTCGAAGTTGTAGCTGATCCAGTGATGGGGCTTCCTTTGCCGGATGGTACTTCTGCTACTTCATCAACTTCCAGTCATGGAACAGCTCATCAGGCGACAGAGACAGCATCATATTCGGCAGCAGATTCGATTCCGGTGATTGGCATATCCGTTCGATTCTGGGACAAACAACGCCGTGAACTGGATGGGATTGCCGAGGGACTGAAGCTTCTAAGCTCGCAGCGATCGGTTCATCTGCGTTTCCTGCCTTTTCATTTACCTGATGATGAGCAGGCTTCCCGTTATGTTATTGATAAAATTGGAGACATTAGCAGAAATGGTAGTATAATCAGTACAGCTGATCAGGTTACCGACCCACAGCAGATGTTGGCCGAAGTCAGCCGCTGTAATATATTACTCGGCATGAGACTGCATAGTCTGATCTATGCAGCTTCACAGTCGGTTCCGCTGATGGGCATTTCCTATGATCCCAAAATTGATCAGTTCCTGAACCGGATGCAGATCAAGCCAACCGGTACCAGTTCGGTAACCGAGCCTGCACGTCTGGTGGAGGATGCAGTATACCTGCTGGACCATGGGCAGGAATGGAAGAATAACAAACTGCCTCTTATCCAGGCATTACAACAGGATGCTGCCAGACCGGCTCATTTTATAGCTCAATATTTTCTGGCAAAAAGGTGATAACTAATGAATCAATTCCAAACAATTCCGACTGTGCCAATCTACGGTCTGAATGTATCCAAACTGAATATGAATGATACGGTAAGCTACCTCGAATCCATTGTAGGTACAGGCAAGCCTCACCAGATTATTACAGCCAATCCGATTATGATCATGACAGCACTGGAACAGCCGCAGTATATGCATATTATGAAAAATGCTGAACTGCTCGTTCCTGATGGAGCCGGATTGGTATGGGCCGCTTCTACTTGCGGTCATCCGGTAGCCGAGCGTGTCACCGGATTCGATCTGCTGCATCGATTACTGGATGTAGGTCAGAAGCATAGCTGGAAAGTCTATATGCTGGGCTCGACACCTGAAGTGATTCAGGCTGCAGCCGCCAGGTTACAAAGTTTATATCCCGGTATTGTGATTGCCGGATACAGAGACGGATTTTTCGGACCGGACCAGGATGCAGAAGTCATCGCCGGTATTCGTGAAGCAGCACCGGATCTGCTTTTTGTAGCAAGGGGTGCAGATACACAGGAACCATGGATTGGCCGGTATAAGCAGGAACTGGGTGTACCGATTATGATGGGTGTGGGCGGCAGCTTCGATATCATTTCAGGCAAAACGAAACGTGCTCCAATGGCGTTTCAGAAATTGCGGATGGAATGGTTTTATCGCCTCATGAAAGAACCTTATCGTTATAAACGGATGCTTGTTCTTCCCAAATTTGCTCTAAAAGTACTTAAAGACAAGGAAAGCGTGGTAAAAGCTCAGTAATCCCTTGAATTTTCTATGCATTTTTGTCCTAAAGTTCTTAAAAAAAGCTTGGTGTTTAGATTCGAACGGAGTATAATTGGCTCCGTGAGATAAATTGGGGGTCGAAAAGCAAAATGTTAACTATTTGTATTATCGGGTTTGTCCTGGCGCTTGCCTTAGCGTTGGCACTCACACCACTCGTCAAAAAGTTTGCAATTCGAATCGGGGCAGTAGATGTTCCCAATGCCCGTAAGGTGCATACACGAATTATGCCGCGGCTTGGCGGACTTGGGATTTTCCTGGCGTTTACGATTGCATTTGTTGCAGTCCTGCCATTTTTGCCTTTTGATCTTCCTGCACGCGATGCAAACTTTATGAAGGCATTCTTTACAGCCGGTTCTATCATTGTACTGATTGGGGTACTGGATGACCGTTTTGAATTATCTGCCAAAGTTAAATTACTAGGACAAATCATTGCTGCATGTGCAGTAGTATTCGGATACGGTATCAAAGTCGATTTTCTGGATATTCCTTTCCAGGATAATTATTTCTCACTCGAAAACTGGATTTCTATTCCGCTTACGATCTTCTGGATCGTTGGGGTAACCAATGCGATTAATCTGATTGACGGACTCGATGGTCTGGCAGCCGGTGTATCGGCAATTGCGATCGGTAGTATTTTCACGATGTCGCTGATCATGGGCAATTATCCAGTTGCGCTGCTTTGTGTACTGCTGCTGGGTGCTATTATCGGATTCCTGTACTTCAATTTCCATCCGGCCAAGATTTTTATGGGGGATACCGGTTCGTTATTCCTCGGATTTAGTCTGGCTATGCTGTCCTTGCTTGGTTTCAAACAGATCGCGGTTGTATCATTCATTACACCGCTAATTATTATCGGAGTTCCATTGTCCGATACATTCTTTGCGATCATTCGCCGCTGGGTACATAAAAAGCCGATCTTCGCTCCGGACAAAGGACATCTTCATCATTGTCTGCGCGAGCTGGGACTCAGCCATCGTCAAACGGTGTTAATGATTTATGGTATTGCTGCATTCTTTGGAGTTCTGGCTATTATTCAATCATCGGCTGCGTTGAACGAAGCCAACTGGGTTACCTTTGCTGTAATATGTATTATGATGTTCGTGATGCAGATTGGTGCCGAATTGATTGGACTTGTAGGCAAAACAAGACGTCCATTGCTTAGCTTGCTGGCGCGATTGCGGGTCAAACCTGATCCGACAAGAGGCAGCAAATCATAAGTAAACAGTCATGGATATAATCGGGCAATATAGGTTTATCTTTCTGTAAAATTAGCTGTTTCGCTTATAGATTTTGGTCGGTTTATCGAGTTTCTTCTATATAATATATATAAGGAATTCAGCCCATCGAACAGCTACCTTTTAT
The DNA here is from genome assembly GCF_000971985.1 of Paenibacillus dauci. Lineage (GTDB taxonomy): Bacteria > Bacillota > Bacilli > Paenibacillales > Paenibacillaceae > Saccharibacillus > Saccharibacillus dauci. The sequence continues at coordinate 693,614 of NZ_LAQQ01000002.1, forward strand.
GATGAACAAGATGCGGTTATTGAAAATAATGTAGGACAATTAAATAGTAGAATAAAAAAGCTCTCTTCCTTTGGAAGGGAGCTTTTTTATGGAATTTCCTGTTTTTATTAAAATATAGGGTACATCTGCCGATAAAATAGGTAGACAGGTTAAGCCCGCCATAAAGAGTTGGAGCGGTGACCGGAATAAAAGGAGGAACATTATTTTGAAGAAAATACTATCGATGCTTATGGCGGTAGTCTTGTTGGTCGGTATTTTGCCGCAGGGGATTGGTGGAAATACGGCCCAGGCAGCGAGCTTCTTTATTTTCCCGAACGAGAGTTATGACGCAAACTCACCACATGTGGTCGGAGATAATCGTGTTACGATTAACGGTACATTTAACGGTGTGAATGCCAGTACAATCAAGTATAGAGTAGTCCGTGTATACAAAAATGGTACTAGTTATGTGGAAGACACTTCCAATGAGAATAAAGGGTTAACCAATTACACTATTGATAACTCCAAGATGACAGTAACAGATATTCCTTTGTACTCCGGATTAAATAAAGTTGAATTTTCAGCTAGCCCAGCTGGCGGAGGAAATGTAGTCAGCGAAGCTATTTACTTCGATTATCATGATGGTCCAACAGTGTACAATCTGTCTGCTACATTGGATGGAGACACAGTAGCATTGAATGAAAATGTTCCTGCAGTTCTCAAAGCATCCCAAAGCGGAATCAGTTTTGGACAAGATAAAGCGAGTATTGCCTTATCCGGTTCTGCGCCAAATGCCAAGCAGGTTATTGTATCTGTAAATGGTGGGGCGAGCAGAACAGCTAATGTATCAAGCACAAACAGCTATCAGTTTACGGTAGCACCGCTTACTTTGGTTAGCGGCAAGAACACATTAGAAATTCAAGTAATCAATGGGACCCAAAAGTTGGTTACTTATCGTGAAGTTACTTTCTTTAATGGTAAAACTACGTTTTATGACACTTATGCTGTAAAAGGAACGACTAATTCAGCAGATTTGTCGACATATCCAGATGTAAGTGTAGCTCCTGACGCAGATAAAAAAGGTACTGTAGATATTACAGGTAAAGTAGTTATTCCTTTAACAACTGCAGGCGAACCTGTTCTTACTGATTATATTGAATATACTCTAGCTAATGGAGTAACCAAAACCGGAACTATTACACCTGAGAAAATTGCAGCAGAAAGTACTTCGGCTTATATGACTATGAAGTATACCATTTCTGGTGTATCAGGTATTGAATATGGCAAACGTGTTGATGTAACGATCAAGCTAAAAGCGGGTACAGCTTCTACAAGTAGTCTCGGATTCACATTACGCGATAGCTCTGCTCCATATATTACCAAAGTGAATTACCTGCCAGGTTATTCTGCTTCTACTTCTGCTTCTCAAGCAGCAGGATTGAGCAGTTCCGCTCTGGATGGTGCGAGTATTTTCTCTTTGCCAACAGCAGTAGAATTGTTAGTTGCAAATGGTGATGGTAGTACTACAATTACGACAACAGCCAAAGATGGCAGTGGTAAAGATGTTACAGTTACACTTACTCCAATAAGTTCTCAGAGTGCAGGCACTAATGTGCAAAAAATTCTATACAAATTGAGTGGAGTATCTGTAAATGGAACAACTACACTCTCATTCACAGCTACCAAAGGAACAGCCACAAGTACAGCTGTAACAGCAACAGTTAACTTCTTGTATGGACCGTATGTTAGTTATACCAAAGCTTATGATAGTCAAGTAGTACAGTATGGTCAAAATGATACAGATGTAGCGAAAAGTGTAGTAGAAAGTGCCTTGGATTCATTCAAAGGTCAAATTGTGAACGTGGCAAATGAGTCTGATATTGTATATAGCGGAGCAGGACAGACTGTTTTCTTCTATATTAACAATACACTTGTACCTTTAAAACAAGATACAGATAAGTTTCACTTCGCAGTAGTTGATAGTGTTGCTGCTTATAAAGCAATGTTCTCAGGAGAGAATACAGTTAAATTTGTACTGAGCTCTTCGAAAACTTCCTATGAAAATACGATCAAAGTAAATCTGGTTCCAACTGATATTCCAGTTATTCCTGTAGATAGCAACTTGGGAATATTCCCATTCAAGTACAATGGCGGAAGTGATACACCACCAAAAGCAAAAGATACCGAGAATTTCCCGATGAGTGGAACTAACTATACAACAAAAGAAAAAGCTTTTAATTTGTATGGAACATTTGATTTCTTGGATCTTGGTAAAGACAAAGCAGCAGTAGAGGCTAATTTAAGCAAAGTTGCAACTAAAACGAATTATAAATTGCAAATTGTTGACTCTGAAGGAAAAACTCTTACCTGGAACTTATCCAATGCCTTTGCAGGCATGAAAAATGGAGAAGCAACAGGAGAGGTATTTAACTCTTCAAGTACTACTTCAGGGGATTTAACAGTGTACTATGATTATGATAAACAGTCTTTCGCATTTATTGTAAGAAACCAGCAAATGAAAGATAGTCCTGTAGTATTTAGCTTTACAGTTTATAATGCTGGTGATGGTGGCCCAACAGCTACAGCAACTGTTGAAGTTGACCCGTTAACAGGGACTTACAACATTGTAAGACCATTAACTGCTCAAAAAGTGACTAATAGCAACTTTATTGATGTAATCGTTGACTCCAAAAATGCTACAGCAGTAACTATTAATAAAATTAAAGCCGAAAAAACATCTTTTGATATGGACGGCGATGGTAAGAATGAGTTTGAAAATGCTTATCGTGTAACTGTTAAGGATCTTAAAGCTAACAAAGAAACGAAAATCCCAGTTACAGTAACAATTGGTGATCAAACCTTCAAAGATACAGTGGTAGTGAAATATGTACCTACCAATATTCCAGGTGCACAATTTATGCAGACCATGAAAAACTCTGCCAAAGTGTTTGAAGGGAAGTTGGCACTTAAATTCCCTTCCGGTACTAGTCTGGTTCGTCGTGATACAGATAGCGCTGAAAAGCTGAAAACAGAAGTGTTCTCTGATAATAATCTATTGTTTGCTATCGCAAATAGCACTGATGGTGTAATTGATCGTTATGATTTCGAAGATGCAAAACCAGGTGTAGAGCAGCAATATACTATCGGAAGACAATATTTTGTGAATAATTTCAATTCCCATTTTGTTAAAGCAAGTGAAGTGTATTGGATTGATCCAGGTATTGCAGATGATATTTCTACCACAAAAGAATTCGATCCGATTAAAGATGGTCAGAATCCTTATCAACCTGTAACATTCCCAAGTGATCCAATAGCACCAAGCTTTTATAATCGTGACCCAGATAATGAACTCGTTCCTTCAAAACGGGGAACAATGACATTATCTTATCTTCCAGATATGGCTGAAGATGCAGGTAAACTGGTTACAGTATTCTACTTTGATCCTGAATTGAAGCAATGGGATAATGTAGGCGGGATAGTTAACGCCTCTAAACGTACTGTTACTGTACCGTTTGACCGTTTTGGATATTATGTAGTGGCCAAGCTTAGCTACTCTTACACCGATATCGTTCAGCACAGCTATGCACGTAACTACATGGAGACTTTGTTTGCCAAAGGGATCATGAATGCTACAGATCCGGATACAGCATTCGGAGCTAATCAGTATATTACACGCGGAGAGTTTGTACGCTCTATTGTAAAAGCTTTGCAGATTCCACTGAACTATCAAGGTACAAAGCATTTCATTGATTTGAACACAAACCTTAGCTCCATTACTCAAAATGCACTTTATGATTTCCGTTATATTGAGACAGCCGCTCGCGCAGGTTTTGTTCGTGGTACCGATCCACAGGTGTTTAGCCCTGGTGACAATATCACACGTCAAGATACAGCTGTCATTATTGCGAGTGCAACCAACCTCAAACTAGAGACAGATATGGACAAAATCAATAAAGGTCTGGTTAAATACTTTAAAGACTTTAACTCTATTGATCGCTATGCTCGTGCTTCGGTACTGGCTGTAGCGAAAAAAGGTTATATTACAGGTTCGGCTATTGATCCAAATGATGCAAGCAAAGGCTACACTTATGATCCAACAGCCAAAATGCTTCGCTCTGATACAGATGTTATTCTGGCAAGAGTTATGATCGGGCAAAAGCTGCTGCCTAAGATGTAAAGGAATCAGTTTAATAGTTAATGAACGCAAAGAGAGTGCCTGATTTATCAGGTGCTCTCTTTCTTTGTAAATCCTCAATGTCATGTAAAGGATGAAAAGGTTCTAGTTACATATAGTTCTAATTTTAGTAAGGAGAAAGCAATAGAAAGAAAATATTGAATCATAATCTCATTAAAATTAATGATTTAGAATGAAAAATGAAGAATTCGGATATTAAAGGGATAATTCGAATATATGCTGTAGCTATAGGGTTTTTGATGAATTCTGTTGCCTTATAACTGTTTGTTTCCGCAACAGATTCAACAGAGTTCTAAAATAAAATCAAAAAAACTAAAAATTCTTTTGCAACAACTGCAACCTTTTCGCAACCCTCTGCGTCTATAGTTTTGGAAGCAGCAAATGATTCAATGAAATAACTGCTCCAGCCTGTTTAAACAGTATCTAAGCTGTTTAGTACTACTATAGTTACCAAAAAGTAGTACAGTCAGGATAGACGAATTGGTGTTTCTGCTAAAAGTGTAGTAAAATTAACAAGGTTGAGCCAAAAATAGAATTTGATTAAAAAATCGAAACTTTTTTTGGAAGAACCGCAACTTTTAGAAAAAACATGCGTCTATGTATATGAACCTGATGAAACAACAGCAAACACATGCTGGCAGGTTGTTGAATAAACACGAACCCAAATGGAACTATTCAACAATCTCAATGTGAAAAAATGTCTTTACGGCATCATTGACGCAATGTATAATACTTTTGGACACTGCGGTTTTCGATTGACGAATGTTCCGGTTACGATTTTCTGTGATTTTGTCACAGATATCATCATACAAAAACAGGATTTGCTTAAACTCGGAAAGGGGGTGTAACGACTGATGAGTGACAAAATCCATAACAAACAAAAAAACAAAAAAAACGTTTATGATATTCAAGGAGGAGAACAAAAGGTTATGAAAAAGTCTACTAAAAAAGTTATTAACGTAGCAGCAAGCGCAGCATTGCTGGCGGGCGTTGCTCCAGTTGCAGGTGTTATCGCTCCAACAGCAGCACATGCATCTGGTAGTTTCACAGTAATCAACGTTCCAACACTGAGCTCTTCTACTGGTGGAACTAATGTAAACCTGGGTCGCGTTAACATTAACATCGACCAATACACACTGACTTCCGCAACTGAAACAACTTACATGACAGTAACTCTGCCAACTGGTTTCGAGTTTGCATCTGATGCATTCACTGGAAACAGCGGTACTAACGTTGCTGAAGCTGATTTCAACAATCAACCAGTTAATGTAAGTGCTCAACGTCTGAGCAACACTAGCGCACGTATCGGAGTTACAGGTACTAACCAAGGTGACGACGTTACTATCGCTCTGAACCTGAACGGTATCCGTTCTACTGGTCCTAACAGCGGCGACGTTAACCTGAGCTTCACAGCTGCTCCAAATAGCGGTCTGCCAACTGGTAACGTAAAAGTTGCTAACGTGGTATCTTCCGGTCAAATCGCTTTGGAAGCACGCGATACTCAATCCAGCAGTGACAACTTTACTTTCTCGCTGCGTTTGACAGAATCTGTTTCCAGATCTCTGAAAACTGGTAATGCTGTTAAAGTTAAACTGCCAGCTGGTTTCGAGTGGGATGCAGTAGGAACTTTCACTCCTCTGTATGGTGATCTTTCTTCTTCCGATATCACTACTTCTGTAGATGGTGATACTCTGAATATCTCTGCTAAAAACACTGATACTATGTCTTCCACAGCTTCTTCCTTCGACCTGGCTCTGGCATATCATGTTGATGATGAAGATAAAGCTAAAGAAGGCGACGTAACTGCTACAGTTAGCGGTAACTCTTCTGCAAACGTATCTTCCCTGGTAGTAGGTTCTTATGGCGAGTACGGTGGTGGCGTAACTGTTGCTTCCCCAACTACAGTAGTAGCTGGTCAAGATGAGCAACAAATCGGTGATGTAGTAGTTAAAGAAGCTGTAGCAGGATCTTTCATCGAAGGTCGTACAGTAACTCTGCAACTGCCTGAGGGTGCTCGTTGGCAGTCCGTTTACGAAGATGGTGAAGATGCAACTGGTACTACTGGTTCTGTTGACACTGCAAACGGTCTGGTAGCTCCGAACATCACTTACACTGGTACTGATGGTCGTACCCTGAAAATGACTTTCCCTAGCAAAAATAACTCTAACAACGCTGGTTCTATCACGTTGAAAGATGTTGAAATCGCTGTTCAACCAGGATTCACTGGTGACCTGAACGCGACTGTAGCTGGTAGCCAAGGTCTGACTGGTACAGTGAAACTGGCAACTGCAGTTTCTTCCGTATCTCTGTCCGCTACTAATGCAACTTACAACATCGCTATCGGTACAGATAACGCTGCAATCGGCGATCTGACACTGAAAGAAGGCGCTGCTGGTGCCCTGACTGACGATGATAACGGTCTGGTTGAAATCCTTCTGCCAGCTGGTGTGACATTCGGATCTACTCCGACTGTATCTGTAACTTCTGGTGACCTGCGTATCCGTAACGTATCCGTAGACACTTACAACAACAGCGGTACTCAAGGCGTTCTGCGTTTCTACGTAGATAGCGAAAGTACTACTGCAAGTACTGTAGCGATCAATGGTGTAAACCTGCGTATCGACCGTACTGTACCACAAGGTGAAATCATCGCTAAAGTACAAGGTGATGCAGCGGCTAACACTGCTTACCACGGTGCTAATGACGTAACTGATGTGTGGCATGACAGCTACCGTTATGCAGCTCAAGCAGCAATCGCTTCTATCGGTACTGCTCCTGCTGACCAAACTGACAATGCTGTAACTGCAATCTACACAATCGGAAGCACTGCTTACAGCGTAAACGGTACTACTCGTACTGCTGAAGTTGCTCCTTATGTAGAAAACGGCCGCACTTACTTGCCAGTTCGTTACGTAGCTGAAGCTCTGGGTGTATCCCAAGCTAACATCCTGTTTGACAAAGCAACTTCTATGGTTACTTTGATCAAAGGCGACCGCGTAGTTCAGCTGAAACTGAAAACTAATCAACTGACTATCAACGGTTCTACAATCAACATGGACGTTAAAGCTGTAACTAAAGCTAACCGTACTGTACTGCCAATCGCATGGGTTGGTAAAGCACTGGATGCAACTGTACAATACGATGCAGCTGCTAAAACTGTAACAGTAACTAGCAAATAATATCACTGATATTATTGCTACAAAATAGAAGGTAGTCATACCTTCACTGAGACACCTCGGAGTAGGCAACTGCTCCGGGGTGTTTTTTATTTATTTATATGTTTTCGCTAATATAGATAGGTAAATAAATAGGTATTAGATTACAAGTGAAATAACTTAGTTAGATAATGAAAGAATATATTAGTAAATAATATTTATACTTTTTACTTTATTGGAGGAAAAAATGAAAAAACATTCAACTTGGTTATTGGCAGCAGGAACTGTAGTTATTGGAATATGGGCAGGTAGCTCTTTAACAACAGTTACAAGTGCAAGTAGTCAATTAGGGTCTGCAGATGATCCTGTAGTGACGAAGAGTTATGTAGATCAGCAAATTCAAAAAGCATTAGGTGGAACAATTAGCAGTACGGATTCTAAAACAAATACCAATACTTCTAAAAACACACTTCCACCCAACTCATCAACTTCCAATACATCCAGCAGTTCTGCTGATAAAAACGCAACCAATAATACACCAGCTGTACCAACAACGGGGAATGCAAGTTCTTCTTTAAATGGTACAGGTTCTTCTACAAGTTCTAATGTAAATATTGTAGAATTACGTCCAGGTAAAAAATTAATTGCTGAAGCCGGAACTCAAATGATTGTAAGAACAGGTAAAGCCAAAGTATATAGTGATGGAGCAAATGGACTTATTGATATCACGGTAGGCAATGAGCTTGGTAGTGCTCAGGCAGCACCAAACAATCATCTTTTATTATTCCCAAGAGAAGGACGAGGGGTAGAAGTAGATTCCAGTCTGCGTTATAATGCGACAATCATGGTGATCGGTAATTATAAAGTATTATAGAATGATTTATTCATAGTCTTGTAGCAAGCTATCCATGTATTGAATAAAGCTTGAGATCTTCCGTTCATTTTATATTGTTTATCCTGTAGCTTCTTGATTTTACTAATGATATAAATAGCACTGTTATACTTTTATGCATTTTCTGTTTACAGAACTCAATATGCTAGGATTATATATAGCTATCAAGCAAATTCGATAATTAATTTAGCCAACAATGATCCAACTTTATAAATAAAATAGGTTCTCATTAGCAAATAATCGTGTCTTTATTCTGCTCTTGGTTAGAGTGTGAAATTAATAGTATTTCTCGATAAAGTCTTGTAAATAATAAGTTTGACACCAGGTATCAAATACGTTATTATGACTTCTGAGGCTTGTAAAGCAACCTTTTCCTTATGGAAAGGGTTCATTTTTTGTGTAGAAACTCTTTATATACACACTGAGGTCTTTTGCACAACGCTCACACCTTATTATCCATATGGGAGGTTGGAAACTGTTGTCCAATATTAAAAAACATCTATTTACATCAGAGTCTGTAACTGAGGGACATCCAGATAAGATTTGTGACCAAATTTCTGATGCTGTACTGGACGCTTTTTTGGCAAACGACCCGAATGCACGTGTTGCATGTGAAGTGTCTGTAGCTACAGGCCTGGTACTTGTCATTGGTGAAATTAGCACAAACTCGGAATATGTGGATATTCCATCTATCGTGAGAAATACCGTCAAAGAAATTGGCTACACTCGTGCCAAATACGGCTTTGATTACAATACATGTGCAGTACTGACTTCCCTGAACGAGCAATCTGCCGATATCGCCCAAGGCGTAAACGCAGCTCTGGAGACTCGTGATCCGGAACAAATGGAAAAAGAAACCGAGAATATCGGTGCAGGTGACCAGGGTCTGATGTTCGGCTTTGCCGCTAATGAGACGCCTGAATTGATGCCTCTTCCAATCGCTTTGTCCCACCGTATTGCACGCCGCCTGTCTGAAGTGCGTAAAGACGGCACACTGGACTACCTGCGTCCTGATGGTAAAACACAGGTAACTGTAGAGTACGAGAATGGTAAGCCTGTACGCGTAGATACAATCGTTGTATCCACTCAGCATGCGGAAGAAGCAACATTGGAACAAATTCAAAAAGATATTCGTGAGCATGTTATTCTGCCGGTTGTTCCTGCAGAACTGCTGGACGATGAAACCAAATACTTTATCAATCCTACAGGCCGTTTTGTTATTGGTGGTCCTCAAGGTGATGCTGGTCTGACAGGCCGTAAAATCATTGTAGATACTTATGGTGGTTATGCACGTCATGGCGGCGGAGCATTCTCCGGTAAAGATCCTACAAAAGTAGACCGTTCTGCTGCTTATGCTGCACGTTATGTAGCTAAAAACCTGGTTGCTGCAGGTCTGGCTGACAAATGTGAAATTCAATTGGCCTATGCAATTGGTGTAGCTAATCCGGTATCCATTAACGTAGATACGTACGGTACAGGCAAAATTGACGAAGACAAACTGGTAGAACTGGTACGCGATAACTTTGATCTGCGTCCAACTGGCATTATTCGTATGCTGGATCTGCGTCGTCCAATCTATCGTCAAACTGCAGCGTATGGTCACTTTGGCCGTACAGATGTAGATCTTCCTTGGGAACGTGTAGACAAAGCAGAACTGCTGAAATCTCAAGCGGGTCTGTAATACAATTCATACTTGTAATAACTGTATATACAGGTAAAGGTGTCAATTATAAATAATGAAATGTATGTATGCCGTCCGGTCAAACTGCCGGGCGGCTTTTTATTGTACCAGCAAGATTCTGTTATTAATTTATAATATGTAGGTGTAGTATTGTGAAATCCATTATTGTACTATATAAATCTTCAGATTTGGGTTAAACCGTTTCATAATAAAGATGACAATATTTCAATAAAGTAATGATTGTTCCGTAACTTTTTACCCTTTTTGTAGTCTAACTCATATAAGGATAACTTTGCCGCTTAGCGGTTTGTTAATCATGATGCGTGTTACTGCAGTGCATGAGTAGATATCCCGGTCTAAGATACAGATAGATAAAGAAAAGTAAAATGGAATTTCAAGGAATAGGAGCGTTCAATATTATGAATGGCAAAACAAAAACGATGCGCAAATGGATCGTAATCACGATTGCTGGCACGTTATGGATTCAACCTGTGCTGGAGATCGGTGCGCCGGCAGCATCATGGTTTTCGGTACAGCGTGCCGAAGCAGCTTCAACAACCAAAACCAATGAAAGTACTATTACTTCAGGAGCACAATTGCTGGAGTATCGTTATAACACGACTCGATCTGGCAAGTCTGCTACTGTACTGGCTGACGTTGTCAAAGTCGATTTGCAAAATCCATATGTTAATCTAAATGTAATGACTGGACAAGGTGGCAAAATTACGACCCGGCAGTCTGTAGAAGGCATGGCCAAAGAGACCAAAGCGGTTGCTGGTGTTAATGGAGACTATTTTAATACGAGTGCTGAAGGAGTACCTATGGGTGCCCAGGCGTCTGATGGTGTATTGATGTCCAGTCCATCCGAGCTCTCCGGGATGTATGCATTTGGTGTAACCAAAAGCGGAACACCAATGATTGAACAGTTTACATTTGAAGGTAAAGTAACTGCAGAAGATGGTTCTACCTTTGATCTGGCTGGTATTAATCAGGCTTCTTATATGACCGAGCCGGGTAAAACATTTAGTCATACCAACAAAATGTATATTTATACGGATGCCTGGAAAGCCGTAGAGCGTCCGGCTAATAGTTCGACTACCCCTACAGAGGTTCTTGTACAAGACGGTGTTATTACCCAGATTTCTCTGAACAAAGGAATCAAACAAACGGTTCCTGCAGGCGCTTATATTTTAAGAGCTCATGGAACAGCAGCTAAATATATTCAGCAGCACATGCAGGTAGGACAAAAAGTCTCTACCGACTATGCGCTAAAAGTTCGCTCTACCGGTAAAACAGTAGATCCTGCCGATTTAAAAATGATGATCGGCGGCCATACGATCCTGGTGGACCAGGGGAATACAACTTCCTTTTCCCGTAATGTGAATGCATTGGGTGGTAATCGTGCACGTACCGCAGTAGGATATTCCCAGAATGGACGTTATGCCTACATCATTGCCGTACAGGATAATAACAATAGTGCAGGGATGTCGCTGTACGAGCTACAGTCCTTTATGGTGTCTATTGGAGTATGGAAAGGCATAAACCTCGATGGCGGCGGCTCTACGACGCTTGTAACGCGCCCACTGGGGGAGAAGCAGGCTGAACTTACCTTTGAGACTGAGTATGGTGGTACGACCCAGCGCAGCGTGGTGAACGGGCTGGGCGTATATACTACTGCTCCTCAGGGAAGTGTAAAAGGCTTCAATATCAGTGGTCCGAAACAGCTGCTGCTGGGTCAGACTGCCAAATACACAGCCAATGGATATGATACGTACTACAATCCGATCGATAATGAAAATATTAAGCCTACCTGGAAAGCAGGCAGCAGCAATATTAAATGGACAGGCAGTGAGTTCAAAGCGACTTCTTCGGGAACAGCTAAAGTCATTGCAACAAGTAATGGTATTAGTACCAGCATGAATGTGGATATCGTAGGAGCTGATGCTATTCAGAGTCTCTCACCATCCAGTACTACCGCTACACTGAAAGCAGGCACAACTATTGCGGTTCCTGTAACAGCCAAGCTGAAAAATGGTTCCAGTATGACGATCTCCCCTGAGACATTGAAATGGGAATTTGTTGGCTTCAAGGGAACAGTCAAAGACGATCAGCTAACAATTAACTCTGTGGATAGTGGTACTACAGTGGGCTACGCTATTGCCCGTTATGATGGCTTTAGTACAATGATGGTATTAACAACCGGTGGCGGTTCAACCACCACATGGGAAGATTTTGAAGGTGCAGATACGACGGTAAGCTTCCTGGGTAACCCAAGTTCTGTCACAGGTACAGCAGCGATTACACAGGGTGCAGAGGATCATTCCAACTCCAAAGTGCTGCAGCTTACGTATGATATGACAAATGGAACCGGCAAAAAGTACGCCTATGCCCAGCTGAGTGGCAAAACGCTGAATGCAGGTACAAAAGCAATGGCAGTCGATGTATATGGCGATCAAAGCTTTAACTGGTTACGTGCTGAAGCAACAGATGCCAGCGGTAAAACTGTCTATATTGATCTGGCGAAAAGCGTAAACTGGAAAGGCTGGAAAACACTCAATGTGGATCTGTCCTCACTGGGAATCAGCTATCCGGCCAAACTTAAACGCATTTATCTGGTTAATGTAGAAGAGGGTCAGGATGAACGTGCTGCAACCGGAAGCATCCAAATCGATAATATCAAGCTGACCGGTGCTGCCCAGGCAGCCAGCTTTACCAATCCTACCGGAACACTGGCAATGACGGTAGGCAAGAAAACAGCAACGCTGAATGGTCAATCCCAGTCTATTGATGCTGCTCCAATGCTTCGAAATAATGCTACCTATATTCCGGTGAAATATATCATTGATGCTTTTGGCGGACAGGCGAGTTGGGATCAGAAGAATCAACGAGTGACCATTCTTCGCTCCGGTGCATTAATGGATCTAACCGTTGGTAACAAGCAATATGTAACCAATGGCAAGCTTCAGAACTCGAGTGTAGCGCCTTTAGTAGTATCTGGCAGGACTTTAGTCCCGCTTCGTCTGGTATCTGAAGAGCTTGGTCTTTCTGTAAAATGGGATCAAAAAACCAAGACGATTACTGTCCAATCATGATAAGTTATAATATGATATAAAAGTATCATATAATTGACTTACAGAAATGGAGAAGATCAAGTGGAGTTCCACGCTGATGCGATAGATCACGTCATTAAGAACGCAACAAGTGTAATGGAAAACAGCAAATATCAGATCTTCGAGATTCTGGATACTTCTCGAAGAGAACTGCTTTCTCTCAATACCGAGCTGGAGCTTGTATTGAGAGAGACAGCAGAGACGATTGAGAAGGTAGATCAGCTCGAAGTCGGTTATCGCAGTTCCCGAATCAGACTCACTGAGGTAAGTCGTGACTTTGTGCGGTATAATGAAGAGGATATCAAGCAGGCCTATGAGAAGGCGACTCAGCTACAGCTTGATCTGATGATATACCGGGAAAAGGAAATGTATCTCAAAGCCAGACGGGATGATTTGCAAAAGAGGGTTAAAAATGTGGAAAGCTCCATCGAGCGAGCCGAGACGATCGGTTCGCAGATGGGTGTCGTACTGGAATATCTGTCAGGAGAGCTTAATCAAGTGACCCGAATTCTGGAATCTGCCAAAAACCGTCAGCTCATCGGTTTGAAGATCATTTTGGCTCAGGAAGATGAACGCAAAAGAATTTCCCGGGAAATCCATGATGGGCCTGCACAACTGCTTGCCAATCTAGTTCTTAGGACGGAAATTTTGGAAAGAATGATCGCCAAGCAGGAATATCAGATGGTTAAGGACGAAATAGTAGATTTGAAAGCACAAGTGCGTTCAAGCTTACAAGAGATGAGAAAAGTAATATTTAATCTAAGACCGATGGCACTGGATGATCTGGGCCTCATTCCTACCTTGCGAAAATATGTGCAGGATTTTGAAGAAAAAACTCGAATCCGTTCCATCTTTGAAACAAGAGGTAAGGAATATCGGCTTACTTCAGCCATGGAGGCTGCTATCTACCGGCTGGTTCAGGAGGCGCTGACGAACGCTTCCAAACATGCCGAGCCTACTTATGTAACTGTTATTATTACATTCCAGGCTCAGATCGTGAAGCTGACTGTTGAAGACAACGGCAAAGGCTTCAATCTGGAGAAAGTAGAGCAGCGCACCAAGGACCATAATAACTTTGGATTAATTGGTATGCGTGAGCGGGTTGAATTACTGGACGGCAGAATGGAAATTGAATCTGCCGAAAATCAAGGAACCAAAATTGTAATTCATATTCCGACGAACGTGGAAAAGTGAAAGGGGCAACAGAATGGAAAACCATGATTACGGCTCTAAAAAAATTAAAATACTGCTAGCCGATGATCATCAACTGTTTCGCGAAGGACTGAAGAGAATCCTTAATATGGAGGATGATCTTGAAGTTATTGGCGAATGTGGAGATGGCATTCAAGTGCTGGAATTCTGTAACCATACTCCACCAGAGGTTGTATTGATGGATATCAATATGCCAATTGAGAACGGAGTAGAGGCTACAGAGAAATTACGTGAGCTTTTCCCGGATATCAAGGTTATCATTCTCTCCATTCATGATGACGAGAGCTATGTCTTTGAGACATTGCGTAAAGGAGCATCCGGTTATCTGCTGAAAGATATGGAAGCCGAGTCTCTGGTGAATGCTATTCGTTCTGTAGTGGAAGGACATGCTTATATCCATCCCAAAGTAACGGGTAAACTGATCCAGCAGCTGCGCCGCATGACATATGTTAATGAAACCGGTACATTGGCAGACAATAATAACAATGGCGAGACCGGCGTGAAGTTTGTTGCTGGTGATGACAATCCATTGACCAGACGTGAAGCGGAAGTACTGCGTCTGATGGCAGAAGGCAAGAGCAATAAAATGATTGGTGAATATCTGTTTATCAGTGAGAAAACAGTTAAAAACCATGTCAGCAGCATTCTGCAGAAGATGGAAGTAGACGATCGTACACAGGCCGTTATCAACTCCATCAAACATGGCTGGGTTACTCTGTAATCCATTTGTTGAATCATCTACTATAATAGATGTAATAAAGTGAAGCACACTTTCCTACAAGGGAAAGTGTGCTTTTTTTCGTTTTAGCACAGTTTGAACAGAAAGAAGTTATACCTATAGAGAAGAGGAGCTAAATATGCAGGTGGCTTTGTATACTATCAAGCATGCCCGGGAGTGGTCCATTCATATATCACTGGATCTCCGGGTAGATCTGGTCTGGTGGACAGCGTTGACAAAGCGAGAACAGCGCAGCGAGCAGATCTGGCTGATAAGCACAGGTATTCCTTTAGGATGGGCACTGCAGTGCTGTTCGTATCTAATAACATTGGATCGGACTTCCATGCGACAGAATACCTGGGGAGATTATATTCATAGAGCATTAATGGATGTTTATCATAACAGTCTAGTATCTGGCAAAAGTAATTCAGATCAGAATCATCAAAGTACACACGGCACATGGGATCTATTATGGGATGTGTACAACAGTTGGACAGCAGCAGGTTATTATATTTTAAGCAGCTGGGAAGAAGATCAACTGCAAGGTGATCCTGGCTCATCATTGTGGAAGAGGCAGCTTACCCATGAAGCCTCTTATATCAGTAAAGCACTCAGCGGACGTTCCCTGCTTTGGAATGAATGTATTGCTATGATGCAAGATTCAGATTATGTAGAACATAGCTTGAAAAGCTCGCTTCAGCTCGCTTATCTCAATCAGCAGATTTCATTATTATCAGCAGTGTACAAACCAGCTCGTCCAAAGCCCAAACGCCCCCTGCCGTTTCGAACAGCTGCCTCGCGTGCTGCTGAAGTCAGGTGTCGCCGCTGCGGAAGTCATCATATTCGATATACTTCATGTGCCAGCTGTGGCTCCGCTGCCTGTGGTTACTGTGAAGATTGTCTGACACTTGGACGAAGCCGGGAATGTGGACTGCTACTGCAGGGGAATTTCTCAGATCTAGGCGATATGCAGCCTGTCCATGTCCATGATGATGCATTGCCGACAGCTTCGAATACTTTACGCAGGGTATCTAACCCTTCTTATATAGAGGCTTATAATCCAGAAGTCATCCGGCAGCGCTGGGGGTTGAGTCCGGCACAGACAGCAGCTGCCTATCAAGCATTATTATTTTTAGCCAAATCAGTTTTTGCGGCTTGTAATCAAAACACTGCCAGTACTCGTAAACTATCAGCTGCCAGAAATACAGCCTCCTCATTAAACAAAGAACGTTTCCTATTGTGGGCGGTGACGGGTGCAGGTAAGACAGAGATGGTGTTTCCGTTACTGGAACATGCTATTCGTACAGGTGGCAGGGCAGTTATTGCAACCCCACGCCGGGATGTAGTACTTGAGCTGGCTCCACGTCTCGCCAAAGCTTTTCCCGATATAGACATAGCGGTACTCTACGGAGGAAGTGAAGACCGCTGGAAGAAGGCTGCATTGACCATCTCGACCACTCATCAGCTTATGCGTTTTCACGAGGCTTTTGAACTGGTAATTATTGATGAGATAGATGCTTTTCCTTATCATAACAATCCGATGCTAAGCTATGCAGCGAATCAGGCATGTCGGCCAAATGGCAAGTTCATTTACTTATCCGCTACTCCATCTGCCGATCTGCAGCAGGAGATCAAGCGAGGCACACTCGCTCATGCCAAAGTTCCGGTCCGTTATCATCGTCATCCGCTGCCTGTACCAAAGCATCTCAAGGTACCTTCATTATCACGCTGTATAACAAACAAGCACCTTCCTAATTCTTTGCAAAGCCAAATACACCAGTCGATCAATCGAGGTGCACAAATTTTTCTGTTTGTTCCGCGCATTGCCTGGATCGAAGCGACCATTGAACTGATCCGCAAATACTTTCCTCATATACATATTGAAGGAACATCTTCACAAGATCATGATCGTGCGGAAAAAGTCAGTCTTTTTCGGCAGCAACAAATTCGTCTATTGGTTACAACGACTATTTTGGAACGCGGGGTAACCATTCCGAAGAGTGATGTATATATTATGGATGCAAACGACAAGCTGTATGATTCAGCTGCGTTAATTCAGATGGCTGGAAGGGCAGGGCGTTCTATGGATGATCCGGCCGGAGGTGTGTTTTTTGCTTCAAGGGATTGGACGCTGGAGCAAAAAAGAGCTGTAAACCAAATCAAGCAGATGAACCGAACTGCCAGACGGCAGGGATATCTGCAATAAACAAAACGATTCTATGTACTATTCCTACTATATATAGGAACCAATTGAAATAGAGCAAATAATATCAACTAAAGGAGCTTAACATGTTTACTCGTCAGCTAGTTGGATTATGGGAGGGAATATTATCCTATCTGCATCCTTATCATGCTCATTGCATTGCCTGTAATCGTGCTGCAGCTGCAAATAGCAGAATCCCCGGTTTGTGCAGCCGCTGCGCTGCATACATTCCATGGATTCGCCAGCCAGTATGCAGAGTATGTGGTCGCTCGATAGATTGTCCGGATTGTCGACGATCTACCTTTGCAGGACGTCAATTCACATTCAATCGCAGTGCAGTAGAGTACGATACAGAGATGAGATCCTGGCTGGCCTCCTATAAATATAATGGAAATGAAGGTTATTCAGCAGTGATTGGAGGTATATTAAAAGAGGGATATTACCGTATGCAGCAGGAGATGAGTTCATTTTACTGGGAAATGTGGTCACCAGATATTATTACATGGGTCCCTGCCAGTCCGGATCGGCTGGTTAGTCGTGGATTTGATCAGGCAAGAGTGATGGCGGACGAATTGTCAGGAGCCATACAGGTACCGTCTATTCCGCTGCTGATGCGTAACCGGCATACCGTCAAACAAAGCACACAAAGCCGTCGGGGCAGGATGCAAAATGTAGAAGGAGTATTCTCCTATCAGTCTCAGGCAACAGATTGGTTACTGCACATTGCACATACAAAGAAAAATAGGCCATCCAAGAACTATTTCCCTTTATCCAAAAAAATCGATAATCGAGACGCTTGTATTCGTGTTCTGCTGATTGATGATATCTATACCACAGGCAGTACCATTAACAGCTGTGCAGAAGCACTACAACAAGCTGCTGCACGATGCAATATAAAAGCAGAAGTGTTTTCTCTAACCTGGGCACGTTCCTGATCAGTCACGTTTCTGTTTAAAATAGGAAGCAAATTGAGAATAAGAAAATGGGGCTATATGTATCTGACTATATGAGCTGGTTAAAAAAAGAAGATGAAAGTGTTATAATGACTATTTATTTAGATATGATACCTAATAAAAAAGCCTCCATCTTACGATATAAGTATAGACAACATTTTAATTGTTATGCTCAATCCTATAGATGTAATGAATTTCAGGAGGCGAATATAAATGAACTTAGCAAACTGCCCGCAATGCGGTAAATTATACGTGGCGAATCTTAGAGGAATGTGTGGAAACTGTATCAAGGATATCGATCAGCAATATGAGAGATGTAATCAGTATCTGCGTGAGAACAGAGGAACAACAATCACTGAATTGTCCGAAGCTGTAGACGTATCTATCAAGCAAATCTCCACCTTTATTCGTGAAGGACGTATCTCTATTGCCAATGCACCGAATATGGGCTATGCCTGTGAAGTGTGTGGAACACCGATTCGTGAGAACAACATGTGCGAACCATGCCGTACCCGTCTAACTAAGGATATCCGTAATGCTTATCAAGAAGATGAAGCTCCCAAAGATTCCAAAGCTACTAGTCAAGGTGCCTATCGAATTGTCGACAAATACCGCAATAACTAGGAAGTGTTCCTATTCCTAGTCAAATAACGACATTTCCTAGTACTATAAGAGGGTTAAAACTTGCATAGCTACGCAGGTTTAGGACTTAAGCAATGAAAAAAATTACTACGTAATTAACCACTTTAAGACTATAAAATTTGTAGTTAAACTGGTCGATAATCTTAGTAAGAACAATCGGTTGCCTTATGATACCAGGAAATGAAGCAAGTTGGATATCACCCAAGATTCCTGGTATCCTCTGAAGGACTTCCTATTTTGAAAAGACGGTCCCTCTTGCAGATCCAATTAACGGTAAGAATTAGGAACTCTTTCTCAAATTTACTAAGGAGTGTGTATAAAACCATGAAAATTAACGATACTCAACGTGTAAACGCAATTAACCCATACCAAAGAAATGTAGAAGCTAAATCCGTCACTAACGAGAAAAAAGCAGGCCGTAAAGACGAAGTGTCCATCTCGCCGGAAGCTATGGAAATGCTGCAAGCCAATGCAACTCAAGCATCTGCTAACGCAGAACGTGCACAAAAAATCCAAAGTCTGAAAGAGCAAGTAGCTGCAGGCACTTACAAAGTAGACGCTGGTGCCCTTGCTGACAAACTACTTCCTTTCTTAAAGGGAACGGGGAATTAAACCATGTCTTTAGACAACCTTGTCGATGTGCTGAATAAGCTGGATGTATATCATCAGCAAATGATCGAGCTAGGTGAAAGCAAGAAAAACAGTATTGTTGCTAATGATATAGATGTCATGATTCGTGTAATGAATCAGGAATCCAAGCTGATCAAACTGATCGAGCAAACCGAGCAAGAACGTATGCAGGCTTCCTATGATTTTCTGAAAGAGCGCGGAATCAAGTCGCAATTGAATCTTACGCTGACTGAATTGGCACGTCTCGTGTTCGATGTGGAAGATAAAAAAAGATTATTAGGCGTTCAGTCTAAACTTAAATCCACATTAGACCGATTAAAAGAATTAAACGATCTAAATCAGCAGCTGATTCAACAGTCTTTGGATTTCATTGAATTCTCGCTGGATGTAATAGTTGATAAGCCTGAGCAGGATATGGTGTATCAACATCCGGCAGCAGCCCAGTATGGTGCAGGGCAGCGCAGAGGACTGTTCGACACGCGCGGATAATTATAGGGGGTTAACCAGTGACATCTACATTCCATTCGATTGAAACGGCAAAACGGAGTGTCATTACGCAATCGACGGCACTCAATACCACAGGCCATAACATAGCGAACGCAAATACAGAAGGTTACTCACGGCAAACTGTAAAAATGTCAGCTACCCGTCCAATCGAAGCTCCTGGATTCTCTCATTCCACAGGCGCAGGGCAAATTGGTACCGGTGTAGAAGCAACACAGGTTGTTCGTGTTAGAGAATTATTCTTGGATGGCCAGTTCCGTCAGGAAAATGCGACGCTGAATAGCTGGACCACACGGGCAGATTCTTTAAGTAAAATCGAAGAGATTTTTCAGGACCCTTCTGAAACTGGCTTTAGTGCCGTACTTAAGAACTTTTGGGATTCCTGGTCTGACCTCAGTAAAGATCCAGACAGCCTTACAGCTCGCAGCGTAGTCAAAGAGAACGCCCTCGCTTTAACCGATTCCATGAATCAGATCAGCAAGCAATTAACAGACTATGCTTCTGATTTGACTACCAATGTTACCAATACCGCTTCTGAAGTGCAGGGATATGTCAACTCCATCGCCAACTTAAACCAGTCTATTGTCAAAGTAGAAGCACTCGGTGATGATGCCAACGATCTTCGAGATCAACGGGATCTGTTCGTTGATAAGCTGTCCGCTCTCGTCAATATCAATGTAACCGATACAGCTCAAGGCTATAACGTAAGTATGGGTGGACAGAACCTTGTACAGGGATATACCCCTACGACGGTAGACGCTGCTTTTTTAAATAATGCATATGAAGGCGGTACGCTAACAGGCGGTGAAGTGCATGGTATGATCTTGGCCCGTGACACTTATGTAGCCGGTTATACCAATCAGCTGAATCAACTAGCCAATACTATTGCAAATGGCGAAGTGCAGGTGACTTTCCCCAAAGGCTCCGTGATGCCGGAAGGAACGGTAGTACAGGTTGTTAATTCGGATGGTACCAAAACGGAGAAAACCTATACAGGCGCCAACCGTACACTGACTTCAGATACCAATATCATTGTCAAAGGTATTAATGGGCTTCAGCAGATGGGATATTCCATGGATACAGATGCCAATGGAGCAGCCAAAACAGGAGTTCCGTTCTTCACATCATCTGATAATGGTACGTTGACTGCAGGGAGTATTACAGTAAATCCGGATATCGTGAATAACTTGAATGCTATTGCCACATCGATGCGTGTTGATGCTAATGGCAAAGTAATCAAGGGAAATAATGATATGGCGCTCATTACCTCACAATTAACAGGTACCAAGTTCAGTAATGAAGATGGAACACAATCTGCTACAATCAATTCATTTTACAGTACCATGGTAGGCCAGCTCGGTGTCCAGGCTCAGGAAGCCAATCGTCAATCAGACAACTCTACAACAATCGTGACTCAGATCGATTCCCGCCGACAATCGGTAAGTGGTGTTTCTATTGATGAAGAAATGAGTAACCTGCTCAAATTCCAACATGCTTATAGCGCAGCAGCCCGTTTCATGACTACCTATGATCAGTTGCTGGATAAGCTCATTAACTCCACTGGCTTGGTTGGAAGATAATAACGGATAAAGGAGATTATTGAGATGCTTAGAGTAACCAATGGAATGAAGAACAATCAGCTGCTCATGAACCTGAACCGGAATGCACGAGCAATGCAAAACACACAGGAACAAATGTCGACCGGTATGAAGATCAACCGTCCTTCGGATGATCCGGTAGGTATCACGTATTCACTGCGCTATCGCGCCGATGTAGCTTCGGCCCAGCAGTATCAGAAAAATGTCGACAGTTCTATTTCCTGGCTGGAGTACAATGATACTGTACTGACCCAGACCAATGATGTTATGCAGAAATTGCGTGAACTTACTGTACAGGCTGCCAACGATACCAATCCACAATCGGCCCTGGATAGTATTAATAGCGAAGTGGCTCAGCTCAAAGAGCAATTTATCGATATTGCCAACAGTCAGCTGAATGGCAAATATATTTTCAATGGACAGAATTACAACGAGAAACCATATCAATTTTCTATTGGGGCAGATGGAACGCAAGATATTACCAATGGAGCTTCTGTGCAAACTGACACAGGTACTGTGAATTATATGGTAGGTGATAATATCAAACTGCCTATTAATACAACGGGGAATGAAGTGTTTGGACAGACAGGGGAAACAGATAATGTTTTCAATCTCTTGAATAATATTTCTGCTGCGCTAAAAAATGGGGATATAAAAGAGTTATCTAATCAATTAGCTAATATTGACACTCGAGTAGAAAAAGTGCTTAAGGCTCAATCCGAGATTGGTGCTAAAACTAACCGTGTGGAATTAATGCAATCTCGACTTGGGGATATGGAGACAAACTTGACGTCTTTACAATCCAAAGTAGAGGATGCAGATTATGCCAAATTGTTGGTGAAATCTCAGACTCAGGAGAATATTTATACAGCTTCCTTGTCTGCGGGTGCCAAAATCATCTCAACAACGCTAGTTGATTTCTTGAGATAATCAAGTTTGTTAAACTAAAGGGGGCAATTATATGAGCTCCGTACCCATTGTTCAGATTAGACAAACGCCTGGTAAAATTGGTATTGAAACCAGTCCAGGCTCTTTTTCCATTCGGCAACCTAAAGCCGATATGCAGATTACTTCAACACCTGCACATTTAGAAATACGTCAGGCTAAGACTGAGCTCACTATAGACCAGAGTCGAGCTCTTGCTGCATATGACGGCGGAAGTCATCTGGAAATGAGTAAGCGTCTGTATTCTAATATTCAGCAAATCTTTCTGCAGGGTTTAACCCAGCGAATGAAAGATGGAGAACGGATGAGGGAATTTTACAAGCCAGGTAATACACTTGGTAACATTATGAAATCACGCTCCCAGAATGATCCGCCATTTGCTGAATTTAGAGGAGCGGCTTCCAGAGACAATGTTGACGTACGTGTTGATCTTATTCCTGTCAGTATAGAGGTTCAACAGGGCGGAGTAGACATTGAAGTCAATATCAATCGGCCGGAAATAGAATACAATCGAGGTAAGGTTAATATATATATGCAGCAGTACGCATCTGTAGAATTTACGCCTCCTGCGTTAGATACTACTATGTAAAGCTATGAACAGATTGAATATATGTTCATAGCTTTTTATTATATATAAGCAGAATGAAGTTGTTTATTCAAAAATTTGGTATTATATAGCTTGAAGACAAGCGATAAATCCATATGCAGAAAAGGAGAATGAAAGTGAATATAGAAACGATAGCATGGGGTAAGATTGAAATTACTGAAGAACAACTGTATAAGTTTGAAAAGGGGATTCCGGGATTTGAGGAAGAAAAGTCATTTGCTTGGATTCAGGAAGAAGACAGTCCTTTTAGTTATCTTCAATCCATTCGTGAATCAGCGCTATCTTTTTTATTAGTGGATCCTTTTTTGTTTTATCCAGAATATGCATTCGAAATGCCTGATCAAGATGTGGAAGAGCTTGGCGATAAAGAACAGTTGGGTGTAGCATGTATTGTTACTTTACATGAGCAGATTGAACAATCAACCATCAATCTGCTTGCGCCCATTGTCATGAATAAAGCCACTCATCAAGCACGACAAATTGTACTGCAAGATCATAAATATCAGACTAAACATCCTCTGCAATTTACTCAAGAAAATCAATCGACCACAGATAAGGGAGGACAATAGAATGTTAGTACTATCACGTAAAAAAGGCGAAACCATTGTCATACAAGATAATATTGAAGTGACTGTACTGAGCGTAGAAGGAGATACTATACGTCTAGGCATCTCTGCTCCTCCTGAAATCAATATTTATCGTCAGGAAATCTACCTGTCAATTCAGGAATCCAATCAGGCTTCCGTAGCACCACAGCAAAATCAAGTCAAAGCATTGTTAGAGCGATATAACAAAAAATAAAATGCAAAAAGTATGAAATGCTATAACATAATCCCAAGCATCTCCGATATATATAATAGACGCTAGGAAGCAAGCAAAAGCAATTAAAATTGCCGCTCCAGTGTAAAAAAACAAGCATCCACAAGGAAGTGGATAAGCTTACATTCCAAGGAGGAAATACAAAATGATTATTAACCACAATATCGCCGCACTGAATACTTCTCGTGCTCTGAACTCTGCTTCTGGTGCACAAAGCAAATCGATGGAGAAACTGTCTTCCGGTATGCGTATCAACCGTGCAGGTGACGATGCAGCAGGTCTGGCAATCTCCGAGAAAATGCGTGGACAGATCCGTGGTCTGGATCAAGCATCCCGTAATGCTCAAGATGGTATCTCCCTGATCCAAACAGCTGAAGGTGCATTGAACGAAACTCACGACATCCTGCAGCGTATGCGTGAACTTGCAGTACAGTCCGGTAACGATACAAACACAACGAATGACCGTCAAAACATCCAGGACGAAGTGGATCAGCTGGCAAAAGAAATCACTCGTATCTCTACTACTACGGAGTTCAACACTAAGAAATTGCTGAACGGTGATGCTTCTACAACAGCACTGACATTCCAAATTGGTGCAAACAAAGACCAAACAATGAGCCTTTCCATCAGTCAGCTGGATGCATCTAGTCTGAATGTAGGTAGCGGTACCGGTGAAGCTGTAACAGGTCTGGATGTAAAAACAAATGCAGCTGCAGCAAGTGCAGCAATCAGCACAATCGATGCAGCAATCACTAGTGTATCCACACAACGTTCCAAACTGGGTTCTGTACAGAACCGTCTGGAGCACACAATCAACAACCTGGGAGCTTCTTCCGAGAACTTGACAGCGGCAGAATCCCGTGTACGTGACGTAGACATGGCTTCCGAGATGGTAAAACAAACCAAGAACTCGATCCTGTCTCAAGCAGCGCAAGCAATGTTGTCTCAAGCCAACCAACAGCCACAAGGTGTATTGCAACTGCTTCGTTAATATGTACTTTAAAACGGTCTCCTTTTGGAGGCCGTTTTTTATATAAGACAGCTAGCATATATACTATAATTAGTCTTTAAAGGTAAATATAGCAGGAGGGATATATGGGAACTCTTTCTTTAGTCATGATTGTGAAGAATGAATCAGCTAAAATCCAACGCTGTTTCGATAGTGTCAAGTTGCTAGTAGATGAGATAATTGTGGTAGATACAGGATCAGAAGATAACACTAAAGATATAGCTTTAAGCTATAATGCTAAAGTATTCGACTACGTATGGAATGATAATTTTGCAGAAGCGAGAAACTTTGCCTTAGAACACTCTACAGGGGAGTGGAATTTGGTTCTCGACGGCGATGAATACATTCAGCGGGAATCTTGGGAAGAGATTAAAGCTTTTACTAAAGGTCCCTTACGTATTGGAAGAATTAAGCAGATTAATATTTTTGAACAAGACGGTGAACTAAAGGAATCCCAAGCATTGATTTCCAGGCTCTTGCCTAGAAATATACGTTATAGTGGAAGTATCCATGAGCAAGTGGAGTCGCAAGGTCTTCAACGAGTTAATACGAATATTAATGTATATCATGATGGATATTTTCAAACGAATAAAACAGAGCGTAATGTCCAGCTTTTAAAGACAGCATTAAAGTCTAATATTAAAGATGCTTATATTTTGTATCAATTGGCTAATGAGTATAGGATAAATACCGAATATAAAAAAGCGGAAATATACTTTGAACGCAGTTATGCCTTAGTAAGACCAGAGGATGGGTTTAAGCCAGTATTAGTTGTAGGATACCTGTATAATATAATTGCCATGAAGGATAACATTGAACAGGGATTAACTATCATAGAAAAGGAACAACACCACTTCTATGATTACCCTGATTTCTATTTTGTTTGTGGCTTTTATTATATGGAACTTGTTTTTAGCAATATTCAAAAGTACATTAGCTATTTTTCATACATTGAGAAGTTTTATTTGAAATGTTTAGAAATCGGGGAAACTAATAAGTACGATAGCGTAAAAGGAACAGGTAGCTTTCGCGCAGCTTATAATTTAGGCGTATACTACGAAACTACCGGCAATCTAGAAAATGCAATTAATTATTATCAACAATCCGCAGCATTAGGGTACGAGGTTGCTATGCAGCGTATCATAAAATTAAAAGGTAATTAATTGAAAAAATAGAAAAAAAGTATTAATTATCCCGCGATAGATCCGATATATATATTAGGCGCTAAGAAGCAGTCATAAACGAATAACATGATTGTAACATTCGCAAAAACAAGCATCCACAAGGAAGTGGATAAGCTTACATTCCAAGGAGGAAATACAAAATGATTATTAACCACAATATCGCCGCACTGAATACTTCTCGTGCTCTGAACTCTGCTTCTGGTGCACAAAGCAAATCGATGGAGAAACTGTCTTCCGGTATGCGTATCAACCGTGCAGGTGACGATGCAGCAGGTCTGGCAATCTCCGAGAAAATGCGTGGACAGATCCGTGGTCTGGATCAAGCATCCCGTAATGCTCAAGATGGTATCTCCCTGATCCAAACAGCTGAAGGTGCATTGAACGAGACGCATGATATCTTGCAGCGTATGCGTGAACTTGCAGTACAGTCCGGTAACGATACAAACACAACGAATGACCGTCAAAACATCCAGGACGAAGTGGATCAGCTGGCAAAAGAAATCACTCGTATCTCTACTACTACGGAGTTCAATACTAAGAAATTGCTGAATGGTGATGCTTCTACATCCCCATTGACATTCCAAATTGGTGCAAACAAAGACCAAACAATGAGCCTTTCCATCAGTCAGCTGGATGCAGCTAGTCTGGGTGTAGGTAGCGGTACCGGTGAAGCTGTAACAGGTCTGGATGTAAAAACAAATGCAGCTACGGCAAGTGCAGCAATCAGCACAATCGATGCAGCAATCACTAGTGTGTCCACACAACGTTCCAAACTGGGTTCTGTACAGAACCGCCTGGAGCACACAATCAACAACCTGGGAGCTTCTTCCGAGAACTTGACAGCGGCAGAATCCCGTGTACGTGACGTAGACATGGCTTCCGAGATGGTAAAACAAACCAAGAACTCGATCCTGTCTCAAGCAGCGCAAGCAATGTTGTCTCAAGCCAACCAACAGCCACAAGGTGTATTGCAACTGCTTCGCTAATTTTCCAAAAGGTCTCTAATATAAGAGGCCTTTTTTATTTGGTAAATTACTAATAGGTTGTCACTGATTTGCCGATGATTGGATTATAATAAATATAATCAAGTGATGGGGGAACATAATGAATCTAACTATCTCTCTATGCATGATCGTTAAAAACGAAGATAAGGTTCTAAATAGATGCCTAAACAGTGTGAAAGATCAAGTGGATGAAATTATTTTAGTAGATACTGGGTCTACAGATAATACCTTAGAAATTGCAAAACATTATACCGATAAAATATACCATTTTGATTGGGTGGATGATTTTGCTGCTGCTCGTAATTATTCAATTTCTAAGGCGACTGGAGATTATATTCTGATATTAGATGCAGATGAGTATTTTGAGTCTAACGCTAATTTAAAAAAAGATATAACCGAGCAGAAAGATTATTATATTGTGACAATAAAAAATCTACTTTCTAATAATCATGCTTATAGCCACATGACTGTTCGCTTGTTTGCTCGGGATGCAGGCTTGCTGTATAAAAATCGCTTACATGAGCACTTAAATATTGAGGAAAAAGAGGCTGAGTTGGTTAGAGGAGAATTAGCTTCTGTACTTCTTCACACCGGATATAACAATGAGACGATGGAAGAAAAAGATAAAAAAGAACGTAATTTCCCTTTAATGTTAAGGGAAGTGAAAGATAACCCAACTGGATATAATCTATTCAATATGGGAAAGATATATATAGGAAGAGCAGAGTATGAAGAAGCACTAAAATATTTTCAAAGAGCATATCCGAAAAGCAGTAATAGAATGTATCAGCCAGAGTTGCTGAATAGACTTGCTGAAACATTAGAATATATGAATCGGCCGAAAGAGGCCTTGAAGATATTAACTGATGCTGTAGAACTCTATGAGGAAGACACAGATCTACTAAATTCATTGGCTAAATCTTATATGCAACAGGGTTATTATATAGATGCGGAAGCAATCCTTCACAAATGTTTTGAAATTGGTGATAAAGGTGTAGCTGTTACAGAAGGCTCGGGAAGCTATCTGGCTCACTTTTTGTTGTCAGAATTGTATGAGAAGCAAGGAAGAATTATGGATAGCTATGAAGCTATTTTAAAATCGATACAGATAAATAATAAGATTTCTGCAACTTTAACCAAATATTTAAATACTGTGAGTAGGACTGGCATACCAGAAAATGAAATTCAGCAAAATATAGATGTTATTTACAATATTAATAATGTTGAGGATCTGAAACTTCTCATTGAGGTTTTATATACAATTAGACACCCATTGTTACAATCCAATATCAAACAGTATGATCTGAACTTAGAGGAAAATGTTAAATCTATCGCCCTTCAATATATTGGACATTATGAAGAAGCAAAGCATTCATGGATGAATATAGAAAGTATAAAAAAAGAAAATGCTATGGACGTTCTCGTTTTGTCGATTATTCTTCAGGATATGGAACTTTACAAAAAGGTCAAAGATTTTATGAATTTAAGTACAAAAGAGCAAAAAATAATTCAAAGTTTAATTGATGATAGCATAATCATTAAAAAAGTAGGATACAGTACAGATCTAGAAAAGATTTTGCTTACTAGTGCACAACTATTAATAAAAGTACAGGAGTATGTTTCTTTCCAGAAGGTCACCGCTCATCTTATGCAAGGAAGCGTAAAAGCGAAATTAAAACTAGGGCAGTTGCTAATCGATTATAACTTCTTTGATGCAGCGACAGATGTTCTTCTAAACGTGCATAATGTGGAGCCAACCAATGCAATAGCTACTGGCTTATTAGGAGATATTAGTTATAGAAACAATCAATTGGACGATGCTTTATTTTTATACCAAAAGAGCATAGATTTATCTAATGAGTACATTTATTTTGAAAAGTTATATCGTGTACTGAGTAAGTTAGATGAAATTGATCAAAAAAAACAGTTGAAGAATATTATCGAAAATCAATTTCCTTTAGCTAAATGGGTACGCAAATAGTTATAAGCAAGATGCAAATTAAATATAAAAAACAGATAAGTTTTAGATAGGATCTAAAACTTATCTGTTTTTTACCGATATATATATTAACTAATTACTATACGGAGGTGAGTTCTTAATGGATTTTAAACTTACATTTTCATCTAGTGGTTCATATACTCCATCAATCACTCCTTCGTCTACACCTTCAGATAATTCTTTGATGGAAAATGCCAGTGTAAGTGAGGTTAAAAGGCTTGAGAAACAAGGTGCTATCATACCAGCTGGACAGGAAGAAGTTATTAAACGATTGGAACATGCTTTTAAAGCATTATCAGGGCCTGAAACAACATTGGAAGTCAGTATGCATAAAGAAACACATAGCATCATGGTTAAAGTACTAAACAAGGATACTGGAGAGGTGATACGAGAGGTGCCACCAGAGAAGACGCTTGATCTAGTAGCTAACATGATGCATATTGCCGGAATTTTGGTGGATAAACGTACTTAAATCAATATGAAATTTTATTATACAGAGGAGGCAATATCATGTCCTATATGGCTTCAGCTTCATCAGCTCTACGTGTCGGTGGGCTAGCATCTGGTATGGATACAGATTCAATTGTCAAAAAAATGATGACTGCAGAGCGTATTCCATTAGATAAGTTAAATCAGCAAAAGCAACTAACGGAGTGGAAGCGCGAATCCTATCGTGAAATTAACAGCAAATTGGTTGATTTCCGTCAGAATAAATTAACGGAATTTAGAAAATCAGATAGTCTTAATGCGAACGTAGCTAGTATATCGGGTAATACAAGTGCTGTTAAAGCAACAGCCTTAGCTAATGCTACCGGTGCACCAATGAATGTTACAGTGACACAATTAGCTACCAAAGACAATATAAATGGAGCTGCTCTTACAACCGCAAGTAATGTAAAAGCAACAGGTGCTACCACTTTGGCTCAACTGAACGGTGCTTCAGCTGATTCAACTACAACTTATACAATAAAAATAAACAATGTTGATTTAGCATTCAAAGGTACAGATACAATCACTTCTGTAGTTAATCAAATCAATGCAAAAACAGATACTAAAGCAAATGCTTCATTTGATGAAATTACTGGCAAGTTTAATATTAGTGCCAAAGATTTTGGAGCAAATAAGCTTAATGTAGATACAAGTGGAAGTTTTGCTGGTTTAGCAGGTATGGGAAATGAGGTAGTTACACAAGCACAACAGGCAAAGGCAAATATTAATGGAACCGAACTTATGTTTGATAGCAATACGAATACAATCAATGGTGTTCAATTATCATTTCTTTCTACTTCTGGAGCAGCAGGCGCTTCTAATATTACTACAACAACGGATGCATCTAAGGTTGTAGAGACGGTAAAGTCATTTATTACTGCCTATAATGATTTATTAAATTCTTTGAAGACCAAAACTGAAGAGACAAAGTATAAAAATTATGCACCTTTAACATCAGATCAGAAGAAAGAAATGACTGATGATGATATTACAGCCTGGACAGCAAAATCTAAAAGTGGATCATTGAAAAACGATGATATACTAAAATCAGCTACTCAGGATATGCGTAATATTATTACTTCTGCATTAGGCAACAGTGCATCTGGAACAAGCCTTGCTGCTATGGGTATTACTACGGGAGCTTACAATGAGGGCGGTAAACTATATTTAGATGAAAAGAAGTTAACAGTTGCTATACAAAGTAATCCTCAAGCAGTTATCTCTACCTTCCAGGATCCTGATAAAGGAATATTTAATCAGTTATATAATAAGACAAATGATAGTATTACTAAATTGGCTGATAGAGCAGGAACTTCTAGATTTAGTAGTGATATCACTGCAGCTTTTAATATTAAAAGTGATATGGCGAAAGAATTAACAGATTACGATAAACGAATCTCCTCCTTAAGCAGTCGACTTAATGATCGTGAAACACGTTATTATAATCAGTTCTCAGCCATGGAATCAGCTTTATCTAAATTAAATTCTCAGTCGAGCAGTCTTTCAAGTTACCTAAGCTCATAATATAAAATTCGAGGATGGTGCAATATGATTTCTTCACCTTATGAAAAATACCGGCAAAATGCAGTACAAACTTCTCCTGGACAACTTCTTATTATGCTATATGATGGAGCGATTCGTTTCATTCTTGCAGCTATTGATGGGGTTGATCAAAAAGATCATATTAAATCTAATACCAATTTTGGTAAAGCGCAGACTATTATTAGTGAACTGCGGGCTACTTTAAATCATTCTTATGAAATTGCTGGAAGTCTTGAGAAATTGTATGAATATATGAATTATTTATTGATTCAGGCGAATATTAAGAAGAATGTTGAACCAGCTGAAGAAGTATTAGGTTATCTGAGAGACTTACGCGAGTCCTGGGTAGAGGCCAATAAAATTGCACCGATTAATGCTAATGAAGCAAGACATGGATAATCCGCTTAATAAATTGTCGGAAATTAATAAAGACTATATGCTTCGCATAAGTGAGTTGAGTTACGAAGAAATAGAGTCATTATTTGAAATACGTGACTCTTTAATATCAATGTTACCAGCATATTTTGAACAATATTCAATTACGGAAGAAGATAAGAAGTGTATTGAGTCGATTATGAAAGATGATTTACTTTTTGCAAGTAGAATAAAAGAATTGAAAAGAGATGCAGCTGATTGGCTTGCTCATCGAAATGCAGCAAAATCTCAAAAAAATGCTTATGAATTACAATATGCAAGTAATGGAATTCTAATGGACAAGCGCGAATAGTATAAATGGTTCTAGTTCATGTATGGGCTAGAACCATTTAATTTATCAAGTTTACAATGAGACAAGTAATACATATAATTATTCTGCATAACGAAGAGAATTATTTGGATTATTTGTTTTAATTTGTAACTTAATATAAGGAGGGAATTAATGTGAAAGTAGTTATTCTAGCAGGAGGAAGAGGTACTAGAATAAGTGAAGAATCGCATTTGAAACCGAAACCAATGATTGAAATCGGTAACAAGCCGATATTATGGCATATTATGAAAATATATTCTTACTATGGATTTAATGAATTTATTATATGTCTTGGCTATAAAGGTTATTTTATAAAAGAGTATTTTGCTAATTATTATCGCCATATGTCAGAAGCTACAACATACGATTTTACCAGTCCTATTCCTGTAGAAACCCATAAAAATTCTGTGGAACCGTGGAAAGTAACTTTAGTAGAGACAGGACTGCATACTTTGACTGGAAGTAGAATTAAAAGGGTACAGCCTTATATAGGAAACGAACCATTTATGCTTACTTATGGAGATGGATTGTCAAATATAAATATTAAAGAGTTAGTAGATGCTCATAGAAAAAGTGAGAAACTTGCTACTATTTCAGCTGTTCAGCCAGACGGACGCTTTGGGAGCCTAGAACTGTTAGGACAGACAGTGACAGGTTTTAAAGAAAAAGTCAAAGGTGATGGGAGTTGGATAAATGGTGGCTTCATGGTATTTGAGCCGCAAATATTTGACTATATCAATAGTTATGATACTACCGTACTTGAACAGGAACCATTGCAAAATCTGGCATTAGATGGGCAATTAAATGCATATCAACATCATGGTTTCTGGCAACCAATGGACACTATTCGTGAAAAAATCATACTGGATGAAATGTGGTCTGAACAAAAGGCTCCATGGAAAACTTGGGATAATTAAAAGATTATTTATTCGAATTTAAGTGCCAAGGAGGTATTATGTTTGAGTTAAGTTTATCAGTTGAAGATTTTAAATTATATGTACTACGTCAATTAAATCATTTTTTCCCAGATAATAAGTTTCCTAAAAATGAGGAGAAGCTTCATAAATCTTTCTTAAATGCATTGGATCGTACAGAGTATTGTTTTAAACATGTTGCTTTGAAATCGTATCATCATGATAACAAAACATTTCTTTCACATACACATTCAGATCAATATACATTATTTCTTTGGTTTTTTTCAAATTCATTATGGAAAGAATACGAGGATTCAGAATTAGCATCAAAAGTTTTCTATCTAAATAAAATGCTAAATGGTTTGACTTGTATGTATGATGCAGAAATGCCGGAAATTTTCCTGGTGATCCACGGAGGTGGAATAGTTTTAGGGAAAGCATCATATAGTAACTTTTTTGTTTGTTACCAAGGATGTACTGTAGGAGCTATTAATGGTATTTACCCTATATTGGGAAAAGGAGTAGCTATGGCTCCACAATCTTCTATAATTGGAAATTGTAGAGTGGGGAATCTTGTGACAATTGGTAACCAAGCACTTTTAAGAAACTCTAATTTGGAAGATGGATCTATTTGCTATAGAGATTCAGAGACTGGCTCTCAAAAAATAGTGAGTTCGAAAAAAGAAGTATGGGCCCAATCATTCTTTAATACATCAATTTGTTGAACTGAGGGATTCATATGAAAAAAAAAACGATTTTAATAAGTGGAGCTGATGGATATATTGCACTCCATACTACTGAACAGTTGAAAAAAAATGGATATAAAGTTATAAGAGCTACCAGAAATAAAAATGGTGACTTAAACATGGATTTTTCAGATCCAAAGAAAATAGCTGAGTTAAGAATATCTGGTGTAGATACTATGATTCATACTGTAACACCAAATGAATTGCTATATAAAACGGATCCTTATTTTGCTATTTCGGAAAATGCTGTTGGAATACATGCTGCGTTAGATTTTTGTGTGAATAATCATATAAGAGACTTTATTTACATTTCCAGTTTTCATGTATTCGGTAACAAAGAAGGATTTCTTAATGAACATACAGAAGGATTTCCGATAAATGATTATGGGTTATCTCATCATAATGCAGAACAAACTGTTAAAATGTTTGACAATTCTAATAAAGTGAATTCTTGGATACTTAGACCGTCTAATTTATTTGGCATACCTTACGATATTGAAAAATTTAAAAGATGGAACTTAATTCCATTCTCTTTCTGTTTAGAGGCTATACAACATAATAAAATTACATTATTAACTTCAGGTAGCCAATATCGCAATTTTGTGGGGGTATCAGATGTATGTAATAAGATACAATGGATATTGGAAAACAGACCTAAAGAACGTATTATGCATGCTTATGGAAATGAAACTATAAGCGTTTTTCAGTACGCTTCTTTAGTAAAGAAAATAGCATGGGAGCATTTTTCTATACCGGTAGAGATTATTAAACCGGAAGGCAATGAATTGATAAGACAATTTGAATTTTGCAGTATTTTTAACAAATCTGAATTGCAGCCTGTTATGGAATTAGAGAATTTCATAAAAGATTTATTGACAATTCTAATTAATAGATCATTGAAGGAGTGAATTAATGTATGAACTGTTGCGTTTGCAATAGTATTACTTCTCATTTAGAAGATTATAAAGCAGCCCCCCATGACTTAATGAGTGGTTATAATGCTACAAGTTTATCTTTGCATGACATTGAAATTTATCACTGTATGTTTTGCGGACACACTCAGATTCCAATGTATGTAAGTGATGAATATTACGATAATTATTCAATGGGCTCATTTTGGGGTGCTAGTTTTAAAAATGTTCGTGTAAAGCAAGTCGAACAGCTAGCTTCTATAACTTCTGCTAATAATTTATTGGATATTGGATGTGGAGTAGGGCATTATTTAGAATTAGCTCAAGAACATTTTAAAAACGTATATGGAGTAGAACCATCGAAGACTGCTGTAGAAGTTGCTCGACAGAAGGGTTTTACAGTGGTAAATGATTACTTTCATGGAGAATTGAAATTCAATTTATCATTTGATGCCATTACTATAATTGAAGTTTTGGAACATCTTGAGAATCCAGTGGAACTATTTAAACAAGCTGCGACACTACTCAGTGATAACGGAGTGCTGTTAGTAGAAGTACCTAATGGACAACGCATATATGAGAACAAACTGTATAATAATTTGTGTACTGATCATATACAGTATTTTTCAATATTAAGTCTTTCTATTATGGCTTATCAAGCTGGATTGACAATTATATGTGTTCAGGAAGCAGAAAATCCTAACCTGCTAGAGCTATACGCGCGAAAGATTTCTAATCCTAAAGCTAAAACTTTCAGTGAGAAAAGGGAGAATGAGCTCAATACGCTTCTTGCCAAGCTAGGTTCCCATTCGAAGATAGCAGGATGGGGAGCAGGTGCAGAATCAGCCTGCTTTTTAACTATGCTTGAAAACAAGGTCGATATCGAATGTATATTTGATAGTGATCAAGCAAAGCATAACCACCATATAATGAATATT
The DNA here is from genome assembly GCF_000971985.1 of Paenibacillus dauci. Taxonomy (GTDB): domain Bacteria; phylum Bacillota; class Bacilli; order Paenibacillales; family Paenibacillaceae; genus Saccharibacillus; species Saccharibacillus dauci. Next base: position 728,938 of record NZ_LAQQ01000002.1, read on the forward strand.
CCGATTATTAACCCTACTAAAGAAATAGTGAAATCATATGACCATATTATTCTATTTGCCAATTCGCACAAGCTTCAGATCAAAAAGCAGCTTAAACAATTAGGCTATACAGGAAAACTAATTACTTTTGAAGAATGAAAGTTTAATTATGAAGATCAAAAATAAAAATTAGAAGAGGAAATCAAAATGATAATTGAACCTATTTCTTTAAAAGATGCATTCATTATTAAACAAGAACCTATTGAAGATGAGCGAGGTTATTTTGCCAGAACTTTTTGCAAAAAAACTTTAAAAGAATACGGTGTCGAATTTGAAATGCTTCAAACTAATATGGCATTTAATCGATATTCAAAAACACTTCGAGGCATGCATTTTCAAAAGCCCCCATTTAGTGAAGAAAAAATTGTATCTTGTTTTCAGGGATCAATTTATGACGTGATCATAGACATTAGGCTAGAAAGTGCAACATTTGGTAAATGGTTTGGAACTGTTTTATCTGCAGACAATAAATTATCGCTTTACGTACCGAAAGGATTTGCTCACGGTTATCAGACATTAGAGGACAATAGTTCTATTAATTATATGGTAAGTGAATACTACACGCCTGCTTATGAATCAGGAGTTCGCTGGAATGATAGCTTTTTCGATATACAATGGCCTATTACAGACGGATTACTTATATCTGATAAAGATAAAAAATGGGGTGACTTTAGAGCGAATATTAATGGGATAAGTTTATTATAAAGGAGCCGTTTAATGAATAATTACACTTCTATAGAATTAATGGATAGTCTAAAAGTTGGTCGTGAAGGAATTATGTATTTAGAAAGCTGTATTAATAAAGGTGAAATCAATCTCTCGGATTTAAGTTTATTAGATGATTTAACAGATCTATTGGATCTAATTGAAAACGTAGTTGAGAAAGTTACAAAACCTCAAAGAGTAAAAGAGATAAACAGTAATATTAAGTTTTATATTGAAAGTCTTAAAAATAGTGTTGTCATTGAAGATGTAGAATCATTTTTATACAATTTCCGTTTTCATTTTAAATCCTTATATAGAATTTTAGAATATGAAGTTGCATATATTCTAGAAAATGATATCGACAAATACCAATATCCTGAGCTTTATCCTGATATTAATACGATTGATCATAATATTATTATGGAAAAGGGAAATGAATCACGCTTTAAAGTTAGTATAGTTCTTCTGGCTTATAATAATATTAATTATACACGTGATTGTGTAGAAAGCATCATAAAACATACAAACAATATTGATTACGAGCTTATTTTAGTGGACAATGGTTCCACTGATGGCACAAAGGAATATTTCGAAAGTATACCTAATGCAAAAGTAATACATTTAAAATACAATATTCATTTGGTCAAAGGATTTAACATAGGTTTAATGGCTGCAGAAGGCAAATATTCTGCAGCAGTATGTAACGATTTTATATTTACGCCTAACTGGTTGTACAATCTTATATTATGTATTGAATCAGATCCAACGATAGGATTTGTCTCACCAGGTGCCACTTCAATTTCCAACATGCAGCAAATTGATATTCCATTTAATTCTAAAGAAGAATTTGAAAAGGAAGCAGAAAGATATAATGTCAGCAATTCTCGTAAGTGGGAAGAACGAGTAGTTTTATTACCCAATGTATTATGTTGCCCTACCGCTTTATTAGATTCGATTGGTTATTATGATACTCGTTTCTATAGAGGAGAATTTTTAGATGATGATATTAGCTTTAGAATCAGACGAGCAGGGTACAAGTTAATTTACTGTGGGGATACTATTACTCATCATTATGGGAGTTTAACCACTTCCATTGATCATCAAAGTAACTCTTTAGAAGAAGGAAGAAAAACCTTTTATGAAAAGTATGGTTTGGATGCTTGGGTAGATGCACGTATGAATCGTGCATATCTTCAGATTCAGTTTGATAAATTATCTGATGCTAAATCAATACTAGGAATCGATACAAAGTGTGGAGCAACATTACTTCAGATTAAAAATTATATTTGGTCTGCACATGGTATAACTCCTAAGGTATTTAGTGCCACTACAGATCAGAAGTATTTAGCCGATTTGAAAACTTTTGCAGCAAGCAGTGTTACATTTGATTATTTTGGCCAGCTATCAAGTAAAATTGAAAATAAAATGGATTTAATATATATTGATCGGCCACTCAATTTTTATGATGATGACTTGGAAACTATACTTACTGTCTGCGCTCAACTTCTTAAGAATGATGGTAAAGTTGTATGCATGATTAAGAATATGATTAGTATTGAATCGATTTATAGTATGTTAGGTTCTGCAAATGATAATCACAATGCCAAATTATATATTTCTGATGTGTTTTGTTCGCAAGCTAATATGCTAGGATATAATATAGATTTTATTACAAATATTTCCTTTGAAAAGGACAGAAGCACTGAAACGAAAATTTCTGAATTAGCTCATATATTAGCTGAAGGAAATGTGCGCGAGTCTCAGTATGTAAGATCAAAAATAAGCTCTGAATTTACTATATACCAAATGACTTATCACAATAGTAAGTTATAAATCTATTTCTTATAGTAAACACTATTAAGTTAGGAGGGCTTAAATCTAATGACAAAAAATAAAGTGAACGAATTATTTTGGAAAGATAAAAATGTTTTTTTAACAGGCCATACAGGTTTTAAAGGAAGTTGGCTCAGTCTATGGCTTCATAAGCTGGGTGCAAATGTTACTGGATATTCGCTTCCTGCGCCTACCTCACCATCATTATTTGAAGTAGCCAGAGTAGAAGAAGTATTAACCAATTCAATTATTGGAGATATTAATAATTATAAACTTTTATGTGAATCCATGAGAAATGCGAATCCAGAAATAGTAATTCATATGGCAGCTCAACCGTTAGTGCGAAGATCTTATAACGATCCTATCGAGACATATCAAACAAATGTCATGGGTACAGTGCATATTATGGAAGCAGCACGGGCATGTAGTTCTATACAGGCTATTTTAAATGTTACTACAGATAAATGTTATGAAAATAAAGAATGGGAATGGGGATATAGAGAGTATGAACCATTAGGAGGTCATGATCCTTATTCTAGTAGTAAAGCATGTTCAGAATTGGTGACTGCAGCATATCGGGACTCTTTTTTAAAGACATTGAATATTAATGTTGCAACAGCAAGAGCGGGCAATGTAATTGGTGGAGGAGATTGGGCTGAAGATCGTTTAATTCCTGATTTGCTTAAATACTTAATAAATCAGGAACAAGTTCAAATAAGAAACCCTTCTGCTATTAGACCATGGCAGCATGTATTAGAGCCTTTAAAAGGATACTTGTTGCTATGTGAGAATCTCGTTTTAAAAGGAAAAGAATATGCTCAGGCATGGAACTTCGGACCTTTGGATAGTGAAATGAAAACTGTTCAATCAATTGTTGAGCATATGTTAGAAAAATGGCCTAATAAAACTTCTGGATATGTTGTAACAAAGCAAGATGAGAAAACAGAAGCTACTATATTAAAATTAGACTCTGCAAAAGCAGCTAATAATCTTGGTTGGAAACCTTATTGGTCATTAGATACTACTTTAAATTCTATTATTCAATGGACGCTTTATTATGAAGATGGAAAAGATATGCGAGAAGTATGTAGAGAGCAAATTTCGCAATATGAAAATTGAATATAATATTGAAAAGAAATCACGATAACCTTATATTTTAAACTAATTTTAGTGTTTTATTTATAGTAAATAAAATTATTTAGCGAAAGGTTTTATTGTAATATAATTACAATAAAACCTTTTCTCTTCCAATTGACATTTTCCAACCAGAGATGGTATATTCAGAAATGTAAGCGAGATCTTACTTTATTTGATAACGAAGGGAATGTTATTGCATGCAAGGTAAAGTAAAATGGTTTAACGCAGAAAAAGGTTACGGCTTCATCGAGACAGACGAAGGCGGAGACGTATTTGTACACTTTTCCGCAATCCAGTCCGAAGGTTTTAAGACGCTTGAAGAAGGCCAATCCGTAGAATTCGACATCGTCGAAGGCGCGCGTGGACCTCAAGCAGCTAACGTTATCAAATTATAATCATCCCCTGGCACATGCCGACCTTACATAGGTAATTCCGATGGTTACATTTGAACAATTAGCTAAGACTCCGGTACATTCCGGGGTCTTTTTCTGTATATACTTCTTTAACTATTCGTGACGTCATAAATGCTGCAGATCAAGCAAAAATCTGCAGCCTATACCCGTTTTGGAGCGTATTCAATCTATGGGAAACAGGTTAAAAAGAAAGCAGAACCATCTATACCGACTGCCAATTTCCCTACAATATATGTACTCTGATGGATAGTTATAGACCTTCAATTGCATACATCATATCCATCTCATCGCAATAACGTTCTGGCTTGTAACGAGCTTAAGTAGACGCTGTAGCAGTCGGTCACTAATTTGTTATAAATTGCAGCTTCTTTCCTTTAACGCTCCTTTTACTTGCCGCTAACATCTATGTTATAATTCCCTAAAGGAGGAATGCTCTATGAATTTTGCTATTCGAGGTCAGCACTTTGAAGTCACAGATGCTATTAAAGATTATGTGGACAAAAAGCTCAACAGACTTGAAAGATATTTCGATTCACCTCCCGTATCCGACGGTATGGTTACACTGAGCTCCAATCGCGGACGCTTTACCGTTGAGGTTACGATTCCTCTCCCCGGTCTGCTGTTACGTGCGGAGGATCGCAGTGAAGATATGTACGCTTCCATCGACTCGGTTGTCGACAAGCTGGAACGTCAGATCCGCAAGCACAAAACCAAGCTAAACCGGAAATTCCGTCAAAATGACGAAAATCTGAAAGCGTTCTTCGTAGAAGATCCAACTGCTGCTGCTCTGGCAGTAGACGAAGATGCAGACGTGGAAGTGGAAAGCGATGAGTTCGAAATCGTCCGTAACAAACGCTTCCTCCTGAAGCCGATGGACGTTGAAGAAGCGATTCTGCAAATGAATCTGATCGGGCATACGTTCTTCGTATTCTCGAACATTAACAGTCAGCAGGTCAACGTAGTCTATCGTCGTGACGATGGCAAATACGGCCTGATTGAACAAGAATAATATAAGCCTATGTAATGGAGCCTCGTCCAACTGGACGGGGCTTTTTGAATTCCCGATAATATCTGCTTGCCGCAAAATGAAACATGGCAGGAAAGCCCTGAAAAAAGTGCAATCCGGCGTAAAGTGGAGTATACTATATAGAGTGCAAAAAGCTGACGAATCCTGTCCGATGCCTTGCAGTCCCACGGCTCGGCAAGCTGGTGAAATCAAGGGATTTCGTTGAATGCTGGCTTTCACTGCACGCACACATAATGAAACATTTCTGCTTTTTATACGTATAAGTATACGCACTAGCATTTACAGTAATGAATATCATATGGATATCGTCAGGCGCGGGATATATTTATCCTGGGCCCTATTGAAATTTAGTGTGTTAAGCGTTTGTTATTTAAAACGCGATGTTTAATGAAAAGTGATTTTTGCATAGCAAAATATCTTACTGCTTAAGCGTTTGGCAACTGAAACGCGATGTTCGATAAAAAGTGATTTTTGCACAGCAAAATATCTTACACTCAGCGCCAGAAATTTTGGGCGCAATTTCCAATAAAATAGTCCATACAAAGCAAAATATTCCGCTTCAGCATTATATGATTTTGCTTCCGGAAATAGCTGATTTGTTGCGGCTTTTACCTGAAACTGGTACAATTTATTGCAACTGAGGTTATTGAATAATCCCCCGGAAGCGTCGTGTAATTTCCATTTATTCAATAATCCATCTCTGTTTAGCGCGAAAGGGGTTAACCATGCTAGGTATCGTTAAGAAAATCTTTGGTGACACAAATGAACGTGATGTTAAACGGATCATGAAGACGGTTGACATCATCAACAATATGGAAAAGGAATTTGAAGCACTTTCCCATGAGGAACTGCAAGGGAAAACAGCAGAATTCCGCGAACGTCTGGAAAAAGGTGAAACGCTTGAACAGCTGCTTCCTGAAGCTTTCGCTACTGTGCGTGAAGCTGCGAAACGTCAGCTGAACATGCGTCATTTTGACGTACAGTTGATCGGTGGTATTGCTCTTCATGAAGGCAAGATTGCCGAGATGAGAACAGGTGAAGGTAAAACGCTGGTAGGTACATTGCCAGTCTACCTGAACGCACTTGAAGGCAAAGGTGCTCATGTCGTTACAGTCAATGACTATCTGGCCAAACGGGACAGCCTGCAAATGGGCCGTATCTACAACTATCTGGGTATGGAAGTTGGCGTTAACCTGAGCGGTATGAAGCATGAAGAGAAACAAGCGGCTTATGCCTGCGATATCACCTACGGTACGAACAATGAATTCGGATTTGACTATCTGCGTGACAACATGGTGCTTTACAAAGAACAGATGGTACAGCGTCCACTGCAATTCTGTATCATTGATGAAGTCGATTCCATTCTGATCGACGAAGCCCGTACACCATTGATCATCTCCGGTCAGGCACAGAAATCGACAGAACTGTATTTTGCAGCGGATCGTTTCGTGAAGAGCCTCAAAGCCGAAGATGACTACACAGTAGATATCAAAGTAAAATCCGTAGCACTGACTGAAGCGGGTGTTGAAAAAGCCGAGAACTTCTTTGGTGTGGAAAACCTGTATGATAACAGCAATGTAACAGTTAACCACCATGTCGTGCAGGCGCTCAAAGCCAATGCCATTATGCACCGTGACGTGGATTATGTCGTAGCTGACGGTGAAGTTCTGATCGTCGATGAATTCACCGGTCGTCTGATGGCTGGTCGTCGCTATAGCGATGGTCTGCATCAAGCGATTGAAGCCAAAGAAAACCTCGATGTGCAAAACGAAAGCATGACGCTGGCAACGATTACGTTCCAGAACTACTTCCGTATGTACAAAAAACTGGCAGGTATGACGGGTACCGCCAAAACCGAGGAAGAAGAGTTCAAAAAAATCTATGGTCTGGAAGTACTGCAGGTTCCTACTAACCGTGTTAACCAGCGTAAAGATGCTCCAGACGTTGTATACAAGAGCGTACAAAGCAAATTCCGTGCAGTAGTTGACGAAATCGTAATTCGCCACGAGAAGAATCAGCCGGTACTGGTTGGTACAGTCTCTATCGAGAACTCGGAACTGCTGTCCGAAATGCTGAAACGCAAAGGCATCAAGCACCAGGTACTGAATGCGAAATACCATGCGGAAGAAGCGGAAATCATTTCTCGTGCCGGTCAGCCGGGTACGGTAACGATCGCTACCAACATGGCAGGACGCGGTACGGATATTATCCTGGGTGAAGGCGTTGCGGAAGTAGGCGGTCTGCACATCATTGGTACAGAACGTCACGAATCCCGCCGGATCGATAACCAGCTGCGTGGTCGTGCCGGTCGTCAGGGTGATCCGGGTTCTACCCAGTTTTATCTGTCTCTGGGTGATGAGCTGATGAAGCGTTTTGGTGCGGATAATGTTATGAACATGATGGAAAAACTGGGCTTTGAAGAAGACCAGCCAATCGAGAGCCGTATGATTACACGTGCCGTGGAATCTGCACAGCGCCGCGTCGAAGGCAGTAACTTTGATATGCGTAAAATCGTCCTGCAGTATGATGATGTTATGAACAAACAGCGTGAGATCATCTACAAGCAGCGTCGTGAGGTTCTGGAATCGGATAATATCCGTGAGGTTGTTCTGCAGATGATCAAGCCTTGTATCGAGCGCGTGGTTGAGGTTCACTGTAACGATGATATTCCAGAGAACTGGGAACTTCAGGAAGTGGCTGATTATGTAAACAATAACTTCTTGCTCGAAAATGCAATCAGTGAATCCGAGCTGCATGAGCAGGAAAAAGAAGAGATGGTTAACTACCTCTTCGAACGTGTAGAACTGCGTTATCTGCAGCGTGAAAAAGAAATTGGCGAAGAAACGATCCGTGAATTCGAGAAAGTGGTTGTTCTGCGCGCGGTTGACCGTAAGTGGATGGACCATATCGATGCGATGGAACAGCTTCGCCAGGGTATCCATCTTCGTGCATATGGCGGTACCGATCCGCTGCGTGAATACCAGTTTGAAGGATTTGAAATGTTCAATCAAATGGTGGCCGATATTCAGGAAGAAGTTGCCGGCTATGTGATGAGAGCGCAAATCCAGACGCAGCAGGAACGTCAGGCTGTTGTAGATACAAGCCAAGTCAGCACGAATAGCTCGGAATCGGCAGAAAAGCGTCCTTCTCGTGAAGAACGTCGCCGTAGACGTAAATAATTCAGGTGATCGAACCAGGCTGTACAAGATACCGAAAGACACTCACCATTATCGTGGGTGTCTTTTCTCGGATAAAGGAATCGTATACTAACGAAGAGGTGAATGTTCATGATCGAACCGAATGTAAAGCATGATCTGCGTGAAATGGCTCAAAAATTATCCAACCTTAGGGGGTCTCTTTGACTTAGATCTCAAAAACGAAATGATCGAAAACTTTGAAGTGAAAATGTCAGCTCCGGACTTCTGGGATGACAATGAATCGGCTCAGGCGGTCATTGCAGAGATGAATGCAGTCAAAGGATCGGTAGACCAGTATAACAAACTGCAGCAGGAATATGATGATATCAGTCTGATGGTTGAATTGGCAGACGAAGAGAATGACGAAGATCTGGCGAAAGAAGTAACTTCCGGCGTACAGGCTCTGGTCAAAAAACTGGAAGAGTTCGAACTGCAGCTTCTGCTCAATGAACCGTACGACAAGCTTAATGCGATCCTGGAGCTTCATCCGGGTGCAGGCGGTACAGAGTCACAGGACTGGGGTTCCATGCTGCTGCGCATGTATACACGCTGGGCGGAGAAGAGTGGATTCAAGGTAGAGGTCATGGATTATCTGCCAGGTGATGAAGCGGGAATCAAGAGCGTGACGTTGCTGATCAAGGGCTATAATGCCTACGGTTATCTGAAAGCAGAAAAAGGAGTACACCGTTTGGTGCGTATTTCTCCATTTGATTCTTCAGGCCGCCGTCATACGTCATTCGTATCCTGTGATGTGGTACCGGAGATTACGAACGATACCGAGATCGAGATACGTACGGAAGATCTCAAAGTAGATACGTACCGTGCCAGCGGCGCCGGTGGTCAGCATATTAATACGACCGACTCTGCTGTCCGGATTACGCATTTACCATCCGGCGTTGTTGTGAGTTGTCAGACCGAACGTTCCCAGATCAAAAACCGTGAGCGTGCGATGACGATGCTGCGTTCCAAGTTGTATGAGCGCAAAATCGAGGAAGAACGCAAGCAGCTGGATGAAATCCGCGGTGAGCAATCCGAGATTGCCTGGGGTAGCCAGATTCGTTCGTATGTGTTCCACCCGTACAGCATGGTCAAAGACCATCGTACCCAGGTAGAGACCGGGAATATCGGAGCTGTGATGGACGGAGATCTGGATCCATTTATCGATGGATATCTTCGCAGCCAGCTGAAAATTGAAGTCGATCAGTAAAAGGATAAATATAGTGCAAATGGATTGATGATCAAAAGCGACCTTCATTTTTGTAGATGAAGGTCGCTTTTTTTAGTTTGCATAATATGCGGATGGACAGCATAATAAGGCAGTTATACAGTTATACAGTTATACAGTTATACAGTTATACAGTTATACAGTTATACAGTTATACAGGGAGGGACTAATTACAATATAGTTGCGTGACTACTCAGTTATTCAGCCTAAGATTGCGTAGCTGCGTTGGCCCGCTCCCGGATTAAAGTATCACCTATTTGCCGTATGTTCTTTCAGAAATAAGTAATATGCACTAAAATAAAACACGCGACAGGTATGTGTCTTCAATAGGAAGAGGCGATCTGTAAGGGTTGTTCGGCAACTGATGCAAATTTTATGGGGTATAGGTGAATGAATATATGATGACAACATCTTCTCAGTCCAATGCACGCAGGCGGAAGCCGCCAATGATTCCACTGACAGGACCGCTGCGTAATAGCTGGGATGCGGCACTGATCGTAATTGGAGCATGTATCATGGCACTGGCATTTAATCTGTTTTTGCTGCCTAATCATATTGCTTCCGGCGGAGTAGCAGGGATCTCGATTATTGCTTCGGAGGTTATGGGGATTGAACCGGCGTATACACAGTGGGTCTTTAATATTCCACTGTTTGTGGCAGGGTATCTGCTGCTGGGGCATCAGGCGAGCATCCGGTCATTGCTGGGTACCATTGTACTGCCAATGTTTATTTATTTGACGCGCGATTTGCCAGCGCCTACCACCAATCCACTGCTGGGTGCACTGTATGGCGGGATCGGTGTGGGTATTGGTCTGGGAATTGTATTCCGCGGCCGGGGATCGACAGGCGGAATGGCGATTCTGGCGCAGATTATACACAAACTGACCGGATTTAGCATGTCTTTCTGTGTCATTTTGACAGATGGTACAGTTATTCTGCTGGCAGGCCTGCTGCTCAAGCCGGAACAGGCACTGTATGCGCTGATCGGTCTATTTGTAACGAGTAAAATGATTGATGCGGTGGAGCTGGGATTCAGTAACTCCAAAGTGGCTTATATCATCTCTGATGAGATTGAACCGATGCGTCTGGCGATTCTGAATGACCTGGATCGTGGACTCACCAAGCTGAACGCTCAGGGTGGATATACAGGCGACGACCGGACGGTATTCATGGTTGTTGTCGGGCAAAATGAAGCCAGTCGATTGAAAACTATTGTGCGAGCGGTTGATCCGGATGCGTTTGTCATTATTAGCAATGCGCATGAAGTACTGGGTAAAGGATTCAAGTTGCCTGGATGATCCTGCACAATATGTGGTGACCATCCAATGGCAGACAAGAGTAAATGGTTCAAAAGAGCAGGATGTACAGTACAGGTTACAATGAACAGGACAAATGAAATTCAGGCTGAAAAGCAGTTATTTCAACGAAATACAAATAAAGATTCCATCATTGTGACAGCGATGCAATATTGTTAGCTGTTGGAATGAAATAAAAGCGTACAGACCGGTCATGAATAATCGGTTTGTACGCTTTTTTAATATATTTCTTGCAGAATAAGTAAAGTGAAAGAATCAACCATCGTTATATACATCATAGGATGAATATAAGATTTACATGACACAAAATTTTTGGATAACAGACTGCTATATTTAACCGAGCCGAATAGAATCGATCTGCGAGTTATGATGTTCTCTGGCAGGGATAAATGATATCTGGATCTTGTGATCATTGAGATGAACAGAAAGCTCATAATTGCCGGGAGGCAGCGTGATAATTTGTCCGGATACAACAGTCGGATCATCCGGCTGCAAATCTCCTCCAGTGATATCTTCCCCGGCGCCGATAAATATTTGCCCGGATGGAACATGTAGATGACAGCGCACCTGGGTATCCGTCAGTTGCTGAACAAGCTGAACGTCATAAGTACCATCTACAGGTAGATGACATACAACTATATTTCCCTGATTTAGTTCGGCGAGTTCGTCTTCTGGAATTGTCCACCAGTCGGGCGTATCCGTGATCCGGTGATGAATCGCCTGCATATCGAATATTGCCAGAGCTGCTGTATCAGTTGAAAAAGAAAAAGAGGTATTTGTATCCGGTCTTTCGAATGTATTCATAAGGAACTCCTTCCACGATATGGATTAGATAATAATCAGGATCGAAATGAATTAGATAACGGTATGAATCGAATAAGCACATGAATATAAAGTGTTGATGAGCGACAGACGAAATGTAAAAAGTATTCGACTGATGTTGAAACGATGAATAAAGCAGAGTTACCTTTGACCCAAAGAATAATGTTCTACATGGGTAATAACGAGCGACCTAAAGTATGAAGGTAACATAATCTGTATAGTACTTATGCTATTTTATCTGTTTGTGGTAATTGTATGCAACGACGGTTGTATTTATATTACATCGGATGTATAATAATACACATCTTATATTCGGGAATGCAAAGACGGACAGGGGGAAATGAGCGTGAATCCAGTTAAAACAAGAGTAGCTATCGTAGGTTCCACTGGCTATGGCGGAGTGGAACTGATTCGTTTTTTGCATCAACATCCGGAAGTGGAGATCACTTCGGTCATATCGGCTTCGAGCAGCGGCAAGCCGATGTCAGATCAGTTTCCTCATTTGATCGGTGTCATGGATATGGACCTGGACGGTGTAGATGCAGCGGAGACTGCACAAAAGGCAGATATCGTATTCCTGGCTACACCATCGGGCGTCAGCAGCAAGCTGGTTCCCCAGTATCTGGAGGCGGGACTGAAAGTCATCGACCTGTCCGGTGATTATCGGATCAAGGACAGCAGCACCTACGAAGAGTGGTACAAGCATGATGCGCCGGATGCGGCCTCCCTGGAGGAAGCAGTATATGGGCTGTGCGAGCTCAAAGGCAATGATGTACACGGCAAACGTCTAATCTCCAATCCAGGTTGCTATCCGACAGCTACACTTCTGGGACTGCTGCCGGGTGTCGAAGCGGGCTGGCTGACGACGGACAGCATTATTATTGATGCCAAGTCGGGTGTGTCCGGTGCAGGACGCGGTACCAGCCTGACATCGCATTATGCGGAGATGAACGAGAATTTCAAAGCCTACAAAGTCAATAAGCATCAGCATATACCCGAGATTGAACAGGTACTTGGTGCAGCAGCCGGCAAGCCGGTAACTGTTACTTTTACCACTCATCTCGTACCGATGACACGTGGCATTATGAGCACCATGTATGGATCGACATCAGGCAATCATTCCGAAGAAGAATGGATTGAGCTGTATCGTGAGTATTACCGGGATCGCCCTTTTGTACGAATCCGTAAGCAAGGGCAGTGGCCTTCGACCAAGGAAGTGGCAGGTTCCAACTACTGCGATATCGGGTTTGCACTGGATACACGTACCGGTCGGATCACGATTATTGCGGTCATTGATAACCTAGTCAAAGGAGCAGCCGGTCAGGCGATTCAGAATATGAACCGTATGATGGGCTGGGCCGAAAACACCGGATTGAATATGCTTCCGGTCTATCCGTAACGATGGAGTAAAGGTCCAATAACTTAGCATCTTACTATTTGCATATTAAATGTATAACAATATACAGCATATACAGCACCTACGGGAAAGCGAGAGGAGTTATCATGTCACAATCATTGTTTGAGCTGGTTCCAAGTGGAACGATTGTTACTCCGCAGGGATTTCAGGCGGCAGGGCTACATTGCGGTCTAAAGAAAACAGAGCGTAATGATCTGGGTGTTATTGTATGCAGCGTACCGGCAGCGGCTGCTGCGGTGTATACGACCAATCTTTTTCAGGCAGCACCACTTCAGGTCACACGGCAGAGTCTGATGAATGGAACACTGCGTGCAGTAGTCGTAAATAGTGGCAATGCCAATGCCTGTACCGGTCAGCAGGGCGAGCAGGATGCCTATACCATGCGCTCACAGACTGCAAGCCAGCTGGGACTAGCGGAAGATGATGTGGCGGTAGCTTCTACCGGAGTCATCGGTGAACTGCTGAAAATGGACTGCGTGACCTCGGGAATTACACAGCTGCCAGTGGCAATTGGTAATCAACCGGAACATGCAGAAGAGTTCTGTCAGGCGATTCTGACAACCGATCTGGTAAAAAAGGAAATCTGTGTTGCTGTACAGGTAAATGGTCGACAGGTACATATCGCAGGAGCCGCCAAAGGATCGGGCATGATTCATCCGAACATGGCAACGATGCTGGCATTTATGACAACCGATGCAGCGATCTCGGGAGAGCATCTGCAACAACTGTTGCGGACGACAACCGATCAGACATTTAACATGATTACCGTAGATGGCGATACCAGTACCAATGATATGCTGGTAGCGATGGCAAGCGGACTGGCTGGACATGAAGAACTGACTCCGGAACATCCGGATTGGGACGCTTTTGTAGCAGGATTCCGGCATGTATGCGAGCATCTGGCCAAATCGATAGCACGAGATGGCGAAGGGGCAACCAAGCTGGTGGAAGTTGTCGTGAACGGTGCTGTCAGTGATCTGTCTGCACGCGCGATTGCCAAAACCGTAATTGGGTCCAGCTTGGTGAAATCCGCCATGTTTGGAGCAGATGCCAACTGGGGACGGGTGATTGCAGCTGTCGGTCGTGCCGGGGAACCGGTGAATGTAAATACAGTCGATATTCGCCTCGGCGATATCGTAGTACTGACCGACTCCAGACCGGTACCTTTTGACGAAGAAGCGGCACTGAAGTATCTACAGGGCGATACCGTACAAATCGTTGTAGATCTGCATTATGGCGAAGGACAGGCGCTGGCATGGGGCTGTGATCTAACCTATGATTATGTCCGCATCAATGCGGCCTACCGCACTTAACCGGAACAGGAGGACTCCATCATGAACGAAACAGCAGCAGACCGTACCTTTGTGATGAAGTGCGGTGGCAGTACACTGGCGGCACTGCCCGCATCTTTTTTTGAAGATCTGAGACATATTCAGGATTCGGGTATCACTCCTGTCATCGTACACGGCGGAGGACCGGCTATATCGGATAACCTGACCCGCCTGGGCATCGAGACGGAATTTGTCGGCGGGCTCCGCAAGACGACCGAGCAGGTACTGGATGTAGTGGAAATGGTTCTATCCGGCAGCATCAATAAGCAAATTGTCCGTCGTATTCAGGGCAGTCATGCCAAAGCGATCGGTATCTCCGGTGTCGATGGTGGACTGATTCAAGCGCGGCCAGTAAGCAATTCGGCAGAAGTTGGTCTGGTCGGCGATGTAACGTATGTGGAAGCCTCCATTATTCGGGCGATTGTCCAGCTTGGTTATATTCCAGTCATTGCACCGGTTGGAGCGGATGCCACCGGGCAGCGATATAATATCAATGCGGATACGGCAGCCGGAGCGGTTGCTTCGCATCTGGGTGTACCGCGAATGATCGTCGTCACCGATGTGCCGGGAATTATGCGCACGGTAGACGGCGAGAAGAAGGTACTGCCTCAGGTAACGATCAGCGAAATTGACGAGATGATTGCTACTGGTGAAATCTACGGTGGGATGATTCCCAAAGTAAAAGCAGCGATTGCTTGCATTCAGGGAGATGTCCAGCAGGTCATTATTGTAGACGGCAGTGAACCACAGATACTCAGTCGAGTACTCCAGGGTGATCCCGTGGGGACACGTATTGTTCGTAAATAAACAATCATCAGCAGATGATTCCAATAGCAAACCAATTACGACAGCACCAACTACCAATTAGAGGAGCGTGATCCATATGGCTAATCCGGCAAACAACCAGCAGCAATCACAACCGAACGAGGAAAGTGCATTATTCCCGACGTATGCAAGATATCCGATTGCTTTTGCAAAAGGACAAGGCAGCTACCTGTGGGACGTAAACGGTAAAAAGTATCTGGACTTTATGTGCGGACTGGGCGTAACCAATCTGGGTCATGCTCCGACAGCGGTAGCCGATAAGCTCAAACAGCAGCTGGATGAGCTGTGGCATACATCTAATCTGTTCGAAATTCCCAATCAGGAAAAAGCAGCACAGCTGCTGACTTCCATGACTTCCGGCGATGCTGTGTTCTTCTGTAACAGCGGCGCCGAAGCCAATGAAGCAGCGATCAAGCTGGCACGCAAATATCAGCAAAAGGTAAAAGGTGCAGAACGCTACGAAATCATTACCTTTAACCAATCATTCCATGGACGTACGCTGGCTACACTGACAGCGACCGGGCAAGACAAGGTCAAAGAAGGATTCCATCCTCTGCCGGCTGGCTTTGTTACGGTACCGCTGAATGATCTGGAAGCACTCCAAACGGCGATCGGACCGCATACGGCAGCGGTAATGCTGGAAATGATCCAGGCGGAAGGCGGCGTACATCCGGCTAAAACGGAGTATGTACAGGCTGTAGCCGAATTGTGCAAGCAGCATGGACTGCTGCTCATCATCGATGAGATTCAGACGGGTATGGGGCGGACAGGGAAACTGCTTTCCTTTGAACATTACGGTATTGAGCCGGATATTTTCACGCTGGCGAAAGGCCTGGCGAGCGGCTTCCCGGTTGGCGCGATGGTCGGCAAAGCGTATCTCAAAGAGGCGTTTACGGCAGGCAGTCACGGCTCTACCTTTGGCGGTACACCACTGGCAACTGCAGCAGTGATTGCGACGCTGGAGACGATGCAGGAACAGAATGTAGTCGAGCATGCAGCCCAAATGGGCGAGTATCTGATGCAGCAGCTGCATGACAAGCTATCCGGTCATTCCTTTGTCAAAGAAATCCGCGGCAAAGGTCTGATGATCGGGATCGAATGTACATCATCGGTGAACGAGATGATTATGGCTGGACAGGAAAAAGGACTGCTGTTCGTCAATGCAGGCCCAAATGTGATTCGTCTGCTGCCAAACCTGCTGATTACGAAGCAGGAGATTGATCAGGCGGTGCAGATTGTGAGCGATATTATTCATGAATATGCTCCGGTAGCCAGCGCATCCGGACCAAGCGGCGTATAAATAGCAAGACAGGGATCATATCCGACAAGGGGGAAAAGAGAGTATGGCAGATGCAGCACAGCAGAACCAACTGGAACTGAGTCATTTCAAAGGCAAGGATTTTGTGGAACTCAGTGATTATACGGCAGAAGAAATCAACTTTCTGATCGAACTGGCGATTGAGCTGAAGCGCAAGCAAAAAGCAGGAGAAAGCTATCGTCCGCTTGAAGGAAAGACGGTAGGACTGATTTTTGAGAAATCTTCGACACGTACGCGGGTTTCCTTTGAAGTAGGTACTTATCAGTTGGGCGGACATGCCCTGTTCCTCAGCAAAAATGATATCCAGATGGGACGCGGTGAGACCATTGCCGATACAGCGCGTGTTATGTCACGTTATCTGGATGGTATCATGATCCGTACTTTCGGGCATGAGAATGTAACGGAACTTGCAAAATATGCAGATATTCCGGTAATTAATGGACTGAGTGATTTGGGTCATCCTTGTCAGGTGCTGGCAGACTTCCAGACGATCGTAGAGCAAAAGGGCAAGCTGAAAGGGCTCAAACTGGCTTACATCGGCGATGGCAACAATATGGCACATTCCCTGATGATCGGCGGCGCACGAGTCGGCCTGGACGTGTATGTAGCGAGTCCGGAAGGGTATGAACCTGATCCTGCTGTGATCAAGCAGTGCGAGCAGCTGGCAGCCGAGAGCGGAGCGACGATCAAGGTAGTACGCGATCCGCAGGAAGCTGTTCAGGATGCGGATGTTATCTATACCGATGTATGGGCCAGCATGGGCTTCGAGGAAGAACAGAAGATCCGTGAAAAGGCATTTGCGGCATATCAGGTAAACGAAGCACTCGTTAGCTATGCCAAGCCGGATTATATTTTCCTGCACTGCCTGCCGGCTCATCGTGGTGAAGAAGTGAGTGCAGGTGTAATCGATGGACCGAACAGCGTCATTTTCGATGAAGCAGAGAATCGTCTGCATGCACAAAAAGCCATTATGGCTGCACTGATCGGCTAAAAACAAATAAACAGATAAACAAATACAAAGTGAATCAGTAACTGGAGGAACCTACTTATGGCTAAAGATAAAATCGTACTCGCTTATTCCGGAGGTCTGGATACATCAATCATTCTGAAATGGCTCAAAGAAACCTATGATGCCGAAATTATTACCTTTACAGCCGATATCGGACAAGCGGACGAACTGGACGGTTTGGAAGAAAAAGCACTGGCTACCGGTGCATCCAAAGTCTACATCGACGATCTGCGTGCGGAATTCGCCGAAGATTTCATCTATCCGATGTTCCAGGCAGGCGCGCTGTATGAAGGACAGTACCTGCTCGGTACGAGTATTGCACGTCCGCTGATTGCCAAGCGTATGGTCGAGATTGCCCGTGCAGAGGGAGCGATCGCTATCGCTCACGGCGCCACCGGCAAAGGAAACGATCAGGTGCGCTTTGAACTGAATGCCGCTGCACTCGCACCGGAGATTCAGGTTATCGCTCCATGGCGTCTGGAGAAGTTCCGCGAAGACTTCCCAGGACGTGCCGAGATGATCGCTTATGCGGAATCCCATGGTATTCCTGTAACAGCTTCTGCGGCGAAGCCGTACTCGACCGACCGCAACCTGCTGCATATCAGCTATGAGAGCGGTGTGCTGGAAGATCCGGACTTTGATGCAAGTGCAGAGAGCAACAAGGATATGTTCGTACTCAGCGTATCCCCGGAGGATGCACCCGATCAGCCGGAAATGCTGGAACTGCAATTTGAAAAAGGAAATTGTATCGCGCTGAATGGCCAGTCCATGACACCGCTGGAAGTGATGGAGAAGCTCAATGAGCTGGGCGGCAAGCACGGTATCGGTCGTGTCGATATGGTAGAGAACCGCTTTGTCGGCATGAAGAGCCGCGGCGTATATGAGACACCGGGCGGTACCATCCTGTTCACTGCTCATCGCAAAATGGAGTCCCTGACGATGGACCGCGAAGTGATGAGTCTGCGCGACTCGCTGATTACCCGTTATGCAAATCTGGTCTACAATGGATTCTGGTTCGCTCCGGAGCGTCTGGCGCTTCAGGCACTTGTAACCGAGAGCCAGAAGAACATCACCGGTACTGTCAAAGTCAAACTGTACAAAGGCAATATCATCGCGGCAGGACTGAGCAGTCCGGT
Source organism: Paenibacillus dauci (assembly GCF_000971985.1). Taxonomy (GTDB): domain Bacteria; phylum Bacillota; class Bacilli; order Paenibacillales; family Paenibacillaceae; genus Saccharibacillus; species Saccharibacillus dauci. The sequence continues at coordinate 747,688 of NZ_LAQQ01000002.1, forward strand.
CAGCCTGTACAACCCGGATATTGCTACGATGGAAGCCGATCCGACCAATGCCTATGATCAGGGCGATGCGGCAGGATTTATCCAGCTGAACGCACTGCGTCTCAAGGTAAATGCAGGTGTACAGCAGGCAGCAGCACAAGCCAAACAGGGAGTGTGACCAACAGCATGAGCAAACTATGGGGCGGACGTTTTACCAAGCAAACCAACCATCTGGTGGAGGAGTACACAGCCTCTATCCATTTCGATAAAGCACTCGCAGAAGAAGATATCCAGGGCAGTCTCGCTCATGTCACCATGCTGGGCAAATGCGGCATCGTACCTGCAGAAGATGTAGAGACGATCAAAGCCGGTCTGAACAAAGTATTATCCAAGATCCAGGCGGGAGAAGTGCAATTCTCCGTCTCGGATGAAGATATCCATATGAATATTGAAAAGCATCTGATTGAGGAAATTGGCGCTGTCGGCGGCAAGCTGCATACCGGCCGCAGCCGTAATGATCAGGTAGCAACCGATATGCATCTGTATCTGCGCAAACGGGTCGTCGAGCTGGTCGGACTGCTGCATGCACTGCAGGAATCCCTGATCACCCAGGCGAAAAGCAATATGGATACGATCGTGCCGGGCTACACGCATCTGCAGCGTGCCCAGCCGATCTTGTTCCCTCATCATCTGATGGCTTATGTGTCCATGTTCGAACGGGATATTGACCGTCTCAAGGACAGCTACAAGCGTATCAACGTACTGCCGCTCGGAGCAGGTGCGCTCGCCGGGACCACATTCCCGATCGATCGTCATTTTGTTGCCGAACAGCTCGGATTTGATGCCGTGTATGAAAACAGTCTGGATGCGGTCAGCGATCGCGACTTTATCGTCGAGTTCCTGTCCGGCGCCTCGCTGATCATGACCCATCTGTCCCGCCTGAGTGAAGAACTGGTACTGTGGAGCAGCACCGAGTTCAACTTTGTGGAATTGGACGATGCATTCTGCACAGGCAGCAGCATTATGCCGCAGAAGAAAAATCCGGATGTCGCCGAGCTGGTACGCGGCAAAACCGGACGGGTATATGGCAATCTGATCGGTCTGCTGACCGTGCTCAAGTCCCTGCCGCTCGCTTACAACAAGGATATGCAGGAAGACAAAGAAGGCATGTTCGATACCGTAGCAACGCTGGAAGGTGCTTTGCAGCTGTTCGCACCGATGATAGCGACGATGAAAGTTAATACCGGCCGAATGCGTGAAGCGGTCAACAAGGACTTTTCCAATGCGACTGATATTGCGGATTTCCTCGTAGGTAAAGGTCTGCCTTTCCGTCAAGCCCATGAAGTTATCGGCAAAACGGTGCTGTACTGCATCCAGGAAGGCAAGTACCTGCTTGATCTGACACTGGACGAATTCCAGAACTTCTCACCACTATTCGACGATACGATCTATCAGGTGCTGCAGCCGGAGACGGTTGTTAATGCCCGTAATGTATATGGCGGTACAGCGACTGTACAGGTAGAGCAGGCGATCGAACGTGCCGGAGGCAAACTCCAGCATACCGTGCAATGGCTGGAGCAGCATAGCTGATTGGAAGCCGCACAACCGGTGATCGGACTATGGACAGTACGAATGGAAAGTACGAATAGAAAGTACTATCAGTTCAAATGAAGACAATCATATACGCAGCAGAGTTACCACTCCTCCTATCTAACCGATAGGTGAGTGGTAACTTCCAAAGCAGCAGTCTCTTCGAGATTGCTGCTTTTTTTCTTCCTGATCATAAACGAATGATGGAAGTTCCCTACAGGGGCCTATGCAAAAAGTCATAATTAGCTGCTCGAAAATAAGAAATTTATATGACATCCCTAGCGAATAATAAGACTATATATCTCGAATAAGATGAATTTTAAAAAGCAAATCGATGATCATTGTCTTCTGCAACGGAAATAAACAAAAGTCTATCAGGAAAACAACATCCAACTATTCTCTGCCTAGAGCAGCAATCTATAATGTAATGAAAAGAAACACGAATGAAAGCAAGTGGGAGTAAGATATACAGAAATTAACAAATCAGAGAGTGGCAGCTGACCATTTTATCTGTGATATCTGTTACAGTAACAGCCAGTACATTTTCAAATAACTGTAACAAGAAAAAACAGCAAATTGTATTGCGTATTCCCCAAAAACAGCTACAATGAAGTTGTGAATGTTAACGTTAACAATTTGAATTCAGACAGGCGATCATGGGAAGCACCAGCATACATTGCGAAGGGAATGGCGAACATGGCTAAAACGTTTTTGGATGAGAATTTTCTATTGAACAGCGAGACTGCAATTCAACTGTATCATCAGACAGCTAAAGATATGCCAATTATTGACTATCATTGCCATTTGAGCCCTCAGGAGATTTTGGAAAATAAAACATTTAAAAATATTACCGAGGCTTGGCTGTACGGCGATCACTACAAATGGCGGGTCATGCGCGCCAATGGAATCGAAGAACGTTATATCACCGGAGATGCCGAAGATTATGATAAATTCCTGGCATGGGCACGTACGGTACCGCAGCTGATCGGCAACCCGCTGTATCACTGGACCCATCTGGAATTGCAGCGTTTCTTCGGCGTACATGAACTGCTGAATGAACAGTCTGCTCCGGCAATCTGGGAAAAGGTAAACCAGCAGTTACAAGGACCGGGATTTGGAGCACGTGATCTGATCACCAAATCCAAAGTAACTGTAGTCTGCACTACAGATGATCCTGTCGATTCGCTAGAGTACCACGCTCAAATTCGCGAAATCAGCGGATTCGAGACAGCCGTACTGCCAAGTTTCCGCCCGGACAAGGCGCTGGAAGTCAACCGCGCGACTTTCAAGCCATGGCTGGACAAACTGAGCGAAGTACATGGTTCCGATATACGCAGCTATGATGAATTCCTCGCTGCCCTGGAGAAAAGAGTACGCTTCTTCCATGAAGCCGGCGGACGCGTCTCCGATCATGCGATTGATAAAGTGATGTACGCAGATACAACAAAGGAAGAAGTCAGCGAGATCTTCACTCGTCTGCTGGAACAGGGACAGGTGAGCCCGGAAGAAGAAGCCAAGCATAAGAGCTATACACTGGTCTTTCTGAGCAGCCTGTATGCGGAATTGGGCTGGGCAATGCAACTGCATATTCACGCTCTGCGCAACAACAATTCAGTTGCTTTTGCCAAACTGGGACCGGACACCGGTTATGATTCCATCAATGATGGGGTAATTGCCCAGCCGCTGGTCTCCCTGCTGGATGCGATGGAGAATGCCGGCGGATTGCCGAAAACAATCCTCTATTCCCTGAATCCGAATGACTATCATGTACTGGCAAGTGCAGCGGGTAGCTTCCAGGGTGGAGGCGTTCCAGGCAAAATTCAGTTCGGTACTTCATGGTGGTACAACGATCATCGTGATGGCATCCGCGAACAGATGCGCATTCTCGGCAATCTGGGTGTACTGTCCCGCTTTGTCGGTATGCTGACCGATTCCCGCAGCTTCCTCTCATATACCCGGCATGAATATTTCCGCCGTCTGCTCTGTGATCTGCTGGGCAGCTGGGTGGAGAACGGCGAAGCGCCGAATGATCCACAGCTGCTGAGCAGCCTGGTAGAGGGAATTTGTTACAACAATGCCGAGCAGTATTTTAACTTTCCTGCAGTGGTCAGCAGTCACTCTTGATTTAGAAGTCCGGACATTTCTTGCCGGATGCCAGCATATACGCTGGTGTCCGGGCAGAATCCGGCAAGTTCCATTTAACAATGTGAAATATTTCACTAATATCAATTGAAGGAAGTGTTACAGATGGGAGCAGCAGCATTAAAGCCTGTACAGGTCGAAGAACAGGCAGCCACAACCAAGATTAGTCTTAAAGAAAAAATATCCTACGGTATGGGCGACTTTGGAAACGGATTCATGTTTGACCTTGGGCAGCTATATCTATTGAAATTCTTTACGGATGTTGCTGGTATACCGGCGATTGCAGCCGGTGGTATCTTTGCAGCGAGCAAACTGTTTGCGGCATTCTGTGACCCGATTGTCGGCTCCAGTATTGATTATCGCAAAAATATCGGACCGCGCGGCAAATTCAGACCTTATCTGATTATGGGCAGCATCGCACTGGCGATTCTGACAATACTTACCTTTATTTCACCCAATCTGTCGACTTCGGGCAAGCTGATCTATGCATATGCTTCCTATATGATCTGGGGCATCGGCTATTCCTTTGTCAATATTCCGTATGGTTCACTGGGCGCAGCCATTACGCAGGATACGGTAGAGCGAGCCTCGCTGTCTTCTTTCCGCCAGGCCGGTTCGCTGGGTGCACTGTTTGTAACGAGTGTTATCGTCATGCCGATTATCGTGCATTTTGCCAATCCCAAAGTAGGGTATCCTGTTGTTATGGGGATTATGTCGCTGATTGGGGTAATCGCTTTCTTCTTCTGTTATAAAGGAACCAAAGAACGGGCTGTGAATCTGGCACCGCCAAGAGAAAAATTAACACCATGGCTAATCATTAAAACATTTATCAGCAACAAGCCTCTGCTGGTACTGGTACTGATGACCGTATTTACCATTTCGGCCTACAATATCAAATCTGCGATGCTGGTATACTTTGCACAGTATAATCTGGGTAACGTGGAATTGATGGCATACATGAACTTTATTATTATCGGGTCTTCCTTTATCGGGGTACTCTTCCTGCCCAAGCTGGTCAAAAAGTTCGGCAAACGCAATACTGCAATGATTGGTCTGGGTGTCAGCGTCGTCGCAGATACGATTAACTTTCTTGCACCATCCAATGTAGTTTTGTTCACAATTCTGGCGAGTATTGCCTTTATCGGGATCAGTATTCCAAACGGGATTACATGGGCATTTGTATCGGATATTATCGATTATGGAGAATGGGAATCCGGTGAACGCAAAGACGGTATCACCTACTCATTGTTCAACTTCTCCCGCAAGCTGGCCCAATCGTTGGCAGGTACTTTGTCCGGTATTGGACTTGGACTGGTTGGTTATATTCCGAATGTAGCACAAAGCGCAGGCACACTGCTTGGGATCAAAGGTCTCCTCTGTCTGTATCCGGCGATCGCACTCGCTATTGCCATGCTGATTATTGGATTCATGTACAAACTTACCGACAGCAAGCACGAAGAGATCGTTGCCGAGCTGAAACTGCGCAATCAGCAGTAGAGCATCATACCAGGCATTTATAATGCAGCGAGAAAAAGCATAGCGCAGCAAGGCGGTTCTTATTATGGTCAATATGCATAGTATGGTATTCTTAGGGGAAAGCAGACGACACTTAAGCGTCTGATCTGTTCGGTATCGTCATTACAGGATGCAGCCGGATCGATACTCAAGTTACGGAAAAGGAAGGTATGCATATGGCGGCTACAATCAAGGACATTGCCAGACTCGCCAATGTCTCTCATACAACAGTATCTCGTGCACTCAATAACAGCCCGTTGATCAAGGAAGTAACCAAGCGCAAAATTATGGAGATCGCGCGTGAAGTGAACTATATTCCCAATTACAATGCCAAAAGTCTCGTGCTTCAACGTTCCCATACGATCGGACTGTTTTTTACAAGTATCTCAACCGGTACAAGCAGCAGCTTTTTTGCGGCAACCATCCGGGGAGTGAATTCGGTGGTCGGTATCGGCTACAATTTGTTCGTACGCGGGATTGATGATTACGAGGATTTCTCTACGATTCACCGTAAGCGTTTTGATGGCATTATCCTGATGAGTCAGAGTGATGCAGATAACGAGTTTATCGAGCATGTGCTGGAGCAGAATATTCCTCTGGTTGTGCTGAATCGACTGATTCCGGGAGGACACTTTGTCAATATCGTCTCCAATGACCGGGAGGGTTCCCGTGAAGCCGGACGATATCTAATTGAGCAGGGTCATGAGCGAATCGCTATTATTGAAGGCATCAAAGGATTCAAGTCTACCGAGCAGCGCCGGGCAGGATTCCTCGAAGCCATCGAGCAGAGCGGCAAAACGGTTCCGCAAGAGTATCGGATCGCCGGAGATTATACGACCGAGAGTGGTCACCAGGCAATGCGTCAGCTATTGCAGCTGCAAACGCCGCCAACAGCCGTATTCTGTTCCAACGATGATATGGCTATCGGAGCGATGAATGCTGCCTATGCACTGGGGTACAAAGTGCCTGAAGATGTGTCGGTTATCGGATTCGATGATATCAACTTCGCCCGCTACACCAATCCTGCATTAACTACCGTCAAGCGGCCGGTTGAACAGATCAGCGCGCATGGCGCCGAGAAAATCATGGAACGGATCGAAGAAGACGCTAACCGGGAAGAACTGATTTTCCTGGAAACTGCATTGATGGAGCGGCAATCTGCAGCTGCCCGATCCGGCAGCTGAACCTATCAACCGAATTCTGCTACAGTATCTGGTTCATAGAAAGCAACTACAGCAGTGTATTCGCTGCTTACCACTTTCTATGAACCGGGGGAAAGCAGCAAATTTCTTTTCTTTAAAAGTGTGATTTAATTCATTTTGTTAACGTGTGCATAAATTTAGAATAAAAGTATGAATAAACGGCTTGTTGAATCTGTATCTGCTCTGATCCTCCTCGATTCTGGCAGTCTCACCCGAGATTCGGCAAGCCTTGCTTTTTATAAGGAATACTTGTGGACAATGAACCAATTAACGGAGGCGATAATTATGCAACGACTGAATCGGAATACTCATCCGGCAGAGCGGTATCCGGAGAAAGTACTGCAATTTGGAGAAGGCAACTTTTTACGGGCTTTTGCAGACTGGCAGATTGATCAGATGAACCGCAAAGCGGATTTTAATGGAGGCGTAGTCATTGTACAGCCGCTGGCGAACGGAATGGCAGAGCAGCTGAATGAGCAGGATGGGCTGTATACTGTTTATCTGGAAGGCATACAAAATGGACAGGCGCTGCAGGAGCATCGGGTGATGGAATGTGTCACACGGGGCATTGACCCGTATGCGCGTTATGAAACGTACGAAGAGCTGGCGTATCAACCGGAACTGCGTTTTATCGTCTCCAACACGACGGAGGCCGGTATCGCTTTTCAGCCGGAAGATCAACTGGAAGATCGTCCGCAGAGCAGCTACCCCGGCAAACTGACTGCGCTGCTGTATCGTCGGTATCTTCATTTCGATGGGGATCGTTCCAAAGGGTTCATCATTATCCCGTGTGAGCTGATTGATCGCAATGGTGAAGTACTGAAAGATATTGTGCTTCAGTACAGCAAGTTATGGGGACTGGAGAGCGAATTTATCAGCTGGCTGGAAGAAGCCAATACATTCTGCTGCAGTCTGGTAGACCGGATCGTACCGGGTTATCCAAAGCAGCGTATGCCGCAAATTACCGCAGAACTCGGTTATGAAGATTCATTTGTCGTAGTAGGTGAACCATTTCACTTGTGGGTGATCGAAGGACCTGCCTGGATTGCACAGGAGTTCCCGGCTGAAAAAGCGGGACTGCAGGTGAAGATCGTCGAAGATATGGCGCCTTACCGGACGCGCAAAGTGCGTATTCTGAATGGCGCACATACAGCGCTTACGCCGGTAGCCTATCTATATGGACTGGAGACAGTAGGACAGGCGGTAGACGACGAGATGGTGGGCAGCTTTGTCCGTGAACTGATCGATGAAGAGATTATCCCGACACTGGATCTGCCTGCCGAAGAACTGACTGCTTTTGCTGCAGCGGTGCTGGAACGATTTCGCAATCCGTATGTAGAGCATTATGTAATGAGCATCGCCCTGAATTCCATTTCCAAATTCAAAACACGGGATCTGCCTACATTGACTGCTTTTGTCGAAAAGCACGATAGACTGCCGGAAAGACTGACCTTCTCCCTGGCAGCCCTGATCGCCTTTTACCGTGGAGAGCGTGAAGGTGAGCTGATTCAACTGGCAGATAACAGTGCTGTTCTGGATTACTTCCGCCAGATCTGGTCACAATATCAGGATACCACAGAAGATATGAAGCAGCTGGTAAGCAGTGTATTTGGACAGACTTCCTTTTGGGGGATGAATCTGAACGAAATACCGGGGCTGACCGAGCAGACCAGTCGTTATCTGTACCAGATTCGTACAGAAGGTATCCGCCAGGCGCTGCGTGAGCTGATGACCCATGGCACATTGGCCGTCTAAATGCATATCCAAACAACAGGGAGGCTATTATCGTGCTTGAGATGATACAGATTAATGAACAGGATAATGTAGTCGTGGCTCTGCGCGATTATCAACGTGGCGAGACCATTCCGGCAGGGGAGCGTCAGATTGTCCTGCAGGAAGATGTAGCCCGCGGACACAAGATTGCAATCGAAACGATCGAACCCGATCACAATATTATTAAATACGGTTATCCGATCGGTCATGCTCTGCAGCGTATTCCGGCAGGCAGCCATGTGCATACACATAATGCCAAGACCAACCTGACGGGTGTGGAGGAATACCGGTATGAACCGCGTACGTTTCCGATTCCCTACCGTATGGAAAACCGTACTTTTCAGGGCTATCGCCGGGTGAATGGAGAAGTAGGCATTCGCAATGAACTATGGATTGTGCCAACAGTCGGCTGTGTCAATGGGATCGCCGAGATGATCCTCAAACAGTTCCAGGCAGAACTGGATGATCTGGCTCCTTTTGAGAATGCACTGGTGCTCAAACACAGCTACGGCTGTTCCCAGCTGGGTGACGATCATCTGCATACCCAGACGATTCTGGCTGATGCGGTCAGACATCCGAATGCCGGCGGTGTGCTTGTACTTGGTCTGGGCTGCGAGAATAATATAATGGAAGACTTCAAAAAGGCGATCGGTGATTATGATGAGTCGAGAGTCAAGTTTCTCGTCTCCCAGACCGTATCGGATGAAGTGGAAGCAGGTGTGGAGCTGCTTCGGCAAATTTACCAGAGTGCTTCGCAAGACCAACGTGAAGAGATTCCACTGTCCGAACTCCGAATCGGTCTGAAATGCGGCGGCTCCGATGGATTATCCGGTATTACCGCGAATCCGCTACTCGGCAAACTGTCTGATTATATGGCAGCCCAGGGCGGAACAACGGTACTGACCGAAGTGCCCGAAATGTTCGGCGCCGAGAAGATTCTGATGGAGCGTGCAGCCGATGAACAGGTATTCGGTAAAATTGTACATCTGATCAATGACTTCAAACAGTATTTCCTGGATTACAAACAGCCGGTGTACGAGAATCCATCGCCAGGCAACAAAGCCGGAGGGATCACTACGCTGGAGGACAAGTCACTGGGTTGTACCCAGAAATCGGGTATGTCCACTGTACAGGATGTACTGCAGTACGGAGAACGGCTGCAAAAACGCGGGCTCAATTTGCTCAGTGCGCCGGGGAATGATCTGGTCGCTTCCTCGGCACTCGGAGCTGCGGGATGTCAGCTGGTGATTTTCACGACAGGCAGAGGCACACCATTTGGTTCGTTTGTACCTACGATGAAGGTGTCCACCAATTCGCCGCTGTACGCCAACAAGCCGCACTGGATCGACTACAATGCGGGAGTGCTGGTAGAAGAGACGACAATGGAAGATTGTCTGGCTGATTTTATCGATTACATTATCGAGGTAGCCAGCGGACGCTGGGTAAATAACGAGAAGAATAACTTCCGCGAGATTGCCATTTTCAAAAATGGGGTTACTTTGTAGCGTGTTGGTAAAAAAGTGTAATAATGATAAGACCTTGATCCTTCTATATAAGAAGATCAGGGTCTTTTTATTATCTAATAATGATCCAAAGGGCTACATGAATGTTCTTGCTCGATTTCCGAATTTTATTTTAAACTTTAATGTAGACAAAGTGGAATTATAAATAAAAACGAAAAGAATGTCGAATACTAATTATTAAGTGATTCATTAGTCATGAAGATTCATAAAATTTTAAGGCCTTTCTTACTTATTTTTATCATATAGTTACTAATTTACTTCAATTGGAAACGGACCAGCACAATGGACTACCTTTGTCGACAATTATAGTTATACTGTAAATGCAAAAGCTCAATAATAATTTTAACTAGTTATTTATCAAAGGGGGGACCCATGCGTAAAATTTTCGTTTTTTTTATACTTGTTGTATTACTTACAGGTTGCAGTGCAAATAACCGTGAAAAAGCTATCGGGCATTTACTAAGTAGCCAAAAGAAGAGTGAGGAGATTTCAATAATTGTTTTCAGCAAGAAGTCTCTAGAAGAATCATTTATTAGGGATTTACAAACTAATGTCGACTACATTAATAATCATATCCGAATTGAAGATCCTATAATAAATGTATCCTTGATCAATATAAAGGATGATCAGACTTATAATTACGAAAAAATCTTTGACCTTCAGCGAGATCCACAGATTATTCTTTTCCAAAATAATGATGTGCTGTTGGAACCTGATAAGCCGGAAGACATACGTGAATATTTCGAAAAACAAAAACAGTAAGAAAAAAAATCAAAAAAGAGACGCTTTCTCTAGAGAGCGTCTCTTTTTCTGTGGAAATGGAGAATGAAGATGAGTATCTAAATATATTTTATGACCGATGGGTCATTTTATTGAAATTGTGTTAATATCAACATATGTATGATTAGATGTGATCACAAGACAATGGTGAAAGCAAAATAAGGAGTGTGTAACTATGGCTCAAAGGGCGGTAGCTCAAAAAAGCACGCTAAAAACCGGCTGGGTTGTAGCAGGACTGCTGCTGGGGATATTTATCGCATCAATCGACAACACGATTGTAGCGACTGCGATTGCGACGATTGTCGGCGATCTGGGCGGGTTTGATCAGTTTGTCTGGGTGACTTCTGCGTATCTGGTTGCTTCGCTGGCAGGGACACCGATTTTCGGTAAATTATCCGATATGTACGGTCGTCGTCGTTTTTTTATTTTTGGACTGGTGATGTTCATGATCGGTTCGATCTTGTGTGGCACTGCGCACTCGATTGTGGAGCTCAGTATTTACCGGGCGATTCAGGGAATTGGGGGCGGAGCACTCGTACCAATTGCGTTTACGATCGTATTTGATACGTTTCCTCCGGAAAAACGGGGCAAAATGACAGGTTTACTGGGAGCGGTATTTGGAATGTCCAGCTTGTTTGGTCCGCTGCTTGGTGCTTATATTACCGAGTATTTCAGCTGGCGGTGGGTGTTCTATATTAACGTACCTCTGGGCATTTTATCTTTGCTGCTGATCGTTATCTTTTACAAGGAATCCTTGGAACGTTCGCGTCAGAAGATTGACTGGGCAGGTGCGGGTCTGCTCGTTGGTGCAGTCGTATCCCTGATGTTTGCGCTGGAGCTGGGCGGCGGTACATACGCATGGGATTCGGCAGTGATTATCGGTTTGTTCATCTGCTTCGTTGTGCTTGCAGCAGTCTTTGTACTGGTGGAGCGGCGCGCGGCAGAGCCGATTATTTCGTTCCCGATGTTTCGCAAGCAGCTGTTTGCAGGCAGTGTAGCGGCATCCTTCTTCTATGGAGCTGCCTTTATTACGGTTACTCTGTATATTCCCATCTATGTACAGGGAGTTACTGGAGGAACAGCAGTGAACTCCGGTCTGACACTGATGCCGATGACAATCGGTTCGGTGATAGCTGCGATGATGGGCGGTTTTCTGGTCAATAAGATGCCTTTTCGCCGGATCATGCTGTTTTCGGCGGTTGTATTTACGTTTGGTATGTACCTGCTGAGCCAGCTGACTGCAGATACGCCTACCTGGCTGCTGGTGACTGATCTGGCGATAACCGGATTTGGTATCGGATTTTCCTTTTCGGTGCTGGGAATCAGCGGGATTCAGGAATTTGATTTCCGGCAGCGGGGAGCAGCCAATTCGACGCTTTCGTTTGTCCGCTCACTGGGCATGTCGATCGGCGTGACGGTGTTTGGGCTGGTACAGCGCAGTCTGCTCAGCGGCAGAATCAACGAACAGCTGGGCGCAGGTGGAGCGCAGCCGGCTGGTATGGATATCTCTGCTATTGATCCGAGAGCACTCTTGTCGGAAGAGATGCAGTCCAGGATACCGGAAGTTATCCTGGAAGCAATCCGTCAGGCATTGACGGTATCGGTTGCCGGGACGTTTGGATGGGCGATTATTCCAGCCATTGGCGCACTGATTGCTGTAGCATTGATGGGCGGGAGTCGCGCGATATCTTCCGATTCCTCTGCGCCCAAACCGAATACCAAATAGGGCTGAGCCCGTGAGCAGTCTGGGAAGACAGCAAAATGTCCGGTTTCATTGTCAAAATGAAATCGGGCTTTTTTTGATTCTGTGGATATTTTCGCGTTATTATAGTACTCAAGAGGTAACGAATTTGTTACAATAGAGATTGTTGAATTGTTCATAAATTTGGTCAAAACCTTATGATTATTGCGTTTCCCGTTACCTATGAAGCGAATGTTATTGTCATAATTGAACCTGTGCTTAGGAAGTGATGAATTGATAGAGATGCAAGACGTATGGAAAACGTACCCGAATGGTGCGCATGCCCTGCAGGGTGTTTCCGTAAAAATTGACCGTAATGAATTCGTATACGTGGTTGGACCTTCCGGAGCCGGTAAGTCAACCTTTATGAAATTGATGTACCGTGAAGAACAGCCGACCAAAGGACAGATTTCGGTAAACGGCTTTAATCTGAGCAAGCTCAAGCAGCGCAAGATTCCGCTGCTGCGCCGGAACATAGGCGTCATTTTCCAGGACTTCCGTCTGCTGCCCAAGCTGACCGCCTACGAAAATGTCGCTTTTGCCATGGAAGTTATTGAAGCGCCGAGACGGCAAATCAAGAAACGGGTCATGGAAGTACTGGACCTTGTCGGTCTGCAAAGCAAAGCCAATCGTTACCCGGACCATCTGTCCGGCGGGGAACAGCAGCGTATCGCGATTGCCAGAGCGATCGTGAATAATCCTTCGGTGATTATCGCGGATGAGCCGACAGGCAACCTTGATCCGGAGACATCCTACGGGATTATGCAACTGCTGGACGAAATTAATTTCCGGGGGACTACGATCATTATGGCTACACATAATAGAGATATCGTCAATTCCATGCGCCGACGCGTACTGGCGATTGAGAACGGTATGATTGTCAGAGACCAGATCAGAGGGGAGTACGGTTATGAATTTTAGTACCTTCTTGCGGCACATGCGGGAAGGTTTCAGAAGCGTATTCCGCAACGGATGGATGTCGATAGCCTCCATCACCTCGATCATTGTGTCTCTATTTATACTGGGCGTATTTATACTGCTCGTTTTTAATGTTAATAATCTGGCAGATCAGGCTGATAGCCAGGTTGAAGTCAATGTATTCCTGGAACTGAATGTGAATCAGGATCTGCGTGAACAGCTGCAGGACGAAATCAGCAAGATGCCGGAAGTCAGCAATATCAAGTATATTCCCAAGGATCAGGGGCTGGAAGAACTGCGTAAGAATCTTGGCGAGGGTGGCGAGAACTTCCTAGAAGGCTACGCCAAAGATAACAACCCGCTGCCGGATGCTTTCCGTGTGCAGGTAATTGAAGCGACAACCGTACCATTTGTTGCCCAAAAGATCGAAGCGCTTAATACGGAACATGTGGAGAAGCCGATTCTCAAGGTGCGTTATGGTGGAGAGACGGTACAGACTCTGTTCAAAGTAACCGCACTGATCCGTAATATCGGATTGATTCTGGTTGCTGCTCTTGCATTGATGGCGATGTTCCTGATTGCCAATACGATTCGCGTTACCATCCTGGCACGCCGCCGGGAGATCAGTATTATGAAGCTAGTAGGTGCGACCAATCAGTTTATCCGGTGGCCATTCTTTATCGAAGGGGCTCTGCTGGGCGGGATTGGATCGATTGTGACGATTATTATTTTATTTGTCGGGTACCATCAGCTGGTTGTCGCTTCGGTGACTTCACTCAATATGGCTTCCATGGTCACACTAATCCCGCTACAGCAAATCTGGCTGTGGCTCGGTGGATTGCTGCTTGTACTGGGCATTGTGATCGGTGTATGGGGAAGTACGGTATCGATTCGCCGCTTCCTGAAAGTTTAATTCTATAATTTACCAGAAAATGATTGAAAACTATCAAGGTATCCATTCAGGTTGCCGATAATAGAGTTGACGTAATTGCTGAATGCCGGAATCGACTATTTCAAAAACCTATAAATGTTAAAAGGATGGGAAAACAATTGAAAAAAGTCGCATCAGTCATGGCCATCATGTTATTGGCCGCTGCAGTGGTACAACCTGGACACGGACATGCCGCCAAATCTTCAAGCGAGATTCAAAAAGAACTGAACGCCGTTGAGCAAAAAGCGCACAAGGCTGAGCTGCAGCAGAAGAAAGCGCAGGCTCAAAAGCAAAAATCGGCAGCGCTGAAGAAAAGTGCACAAAAGAGCTTGAGTAACGTACTGCAGGCGATTAATGAAGTGAACAGCCAGCTATCGCGGGTGTCCAACAATATTACGAAGACCGAATCGGGTCTTCGTCAGTCCAAAAAAGACCTGGCTGAAGCCAAAGAACGTATCAAGGCACGTGAAGGCATGATTGATACGCGTGTAAGAATGATGTATACAGATGGCAGAGTATCCTATCTGGATGTACTGATGTCTTCTACCAGTTTTTCCGATTTTGTCGAGCGCGCAGATTCGCTGCGTATGATTGTAGACCAGGATCAGGATATCTTGGCACAGCATGAGAAAGACAAACAATTTGTTATTGTGACTCAAAATAAATTAAAAGCACAGTACGCCTATGCCAAAAGCCTGTATTCCGAAAAAGCAGCACGCAAAGGTGAACTGGATGCCAAAGAAAATGAAAAACAACGTCTGATCGCCAAATATGACCTGCAGATCGAGAATGCCGAGGAAGCAACGGCAGCGCAGGAACAGGCATTATGGGATCTTGCAGACAAACGTGCAGCTTTGTATCGTGAGAAAACAGCAGCTGAAGCACAAGAACGTGCAGCAGCCGAAGCACGAGCAGCGGCAGAAGCAGCAGCGGCTGCAGCTGCGGCGGCAGCATCCGGTGGAGGAAGTTCTTCCGGCGGCGGTGGTGGTGGCGGTAATAGTTATCAGGCCAGCGGAAGTGGATTGCTGGGTGTGCCTGTTATTGGCGCTCGTCTGTCTTCTCCGTTTGGATACCGGACTAACCCGGTTA
Source organism: Paenibacillus dauci (assembly GCF_000971985.1). Taxonomy (GTDB): domain Bacteria; phylum Bacillota; class Bacilli; order Paenibacillales; family Paenibacillaceae; genus Saccharibacillus; species Saccharibacillus dauci. The sequence goes on from NZ_LAQQ01000002.1 coordinate 762,871, forward strand.
CGGGTATCTACAAACTGCATGCAGGTGTGGATTTTGCAGCACCGCAGGGTACGCCTATTATTGCATCGGATGGTGGTACGGTTGTGGTTGCCGGAGCGATGAGCGGTTATGGTAATGCTGTTATTATCGATCATGGTAATGGTATTCAGACATTGTATGGTCATATCCGTAACGGAGGCGTTATGGTATCGGTAGGCCAGAGTGTCAGCAAAGGTCAGAAGATTGCCGAAGTAGGTTCAACCGGTAACTCAACCGGACCACACTGTCACTTTGAAGTACGGGTAAATGGTACAGCAGTTGATCCAATGGGTTATCTGTAAGCCGGCAAGCGGCTGTTTTAATGGAGAGAGGCGGTAATACACGATGAGAAAACGCACGGTGGCACTGCTCGTTATTGCCATGATGGTGCTCAGCAGCGTACTGACGCTGGCTGTAGTCAATCTACCGTCTTTTGTGCAAAGAGCTTCAATGGGACAAGGTGTAATCGGTGCGCTGAGCGGCGGTGGACTCACTGACCAGGAACAGAGCAAGCTGAGTACGGTAGCCAGTCTGATTGAAAATAATTATTACCAGAACGTCGATGAAAATAAACTGGTGGATGGAGCGATCAACGGGATGCTTGAAGCGCTCGGCGATCCATACTCCAGTTATATGGATACCGATACAGCCGGACAATTCTCCGAATCAATTGCAGGTTCTTTTACGGGTATTGGTGCGGAAGTGTCTGAAGATAACGGCAACGTCGTTATTGTGTCTCCGATCAAGGGTTCACCGGCAGAAAAAGCCGGATTGCGTGCCAAGGATGTCATTGTCTCCGTGAATGGAGAAAATCTGTCCGGTAAAGAGCTGAATGCGGCGGTTGCCAAGATCCGCGGGGAAAAAGGCTCTACCGCCAAGCTGGAAGTTAAACGTGCCGGCAGCAGTGATACGATGACATTTGATATCGTGCGTGATGATATCGCAATGGAGACCGTATACGCTCGTATGACCAAAGACAAGATTGGCGTAATCGAGATTACCCAGTTCTCCCTCAATACAGCGCAGCGCTTCGAAGAGGAGCTGCAGAAGTTGGATGCGCAGGGAATGAAGGGACTTGTCATCGATGTACGTAACAATCCGGGCGGCGTACTCTCTGTTGTCGAAGAGATGGCCGAACAATTTGTACCGAAAGGCAAGGCGCTGGTACAGGTCGAGGACAAAAATGGACAGCGCCAGGTTACCAATTCGGACGGTCAGGGAGTAAACTATCCGATCGCGGTCGTAACCAATGGCGGCAGCGCCAGCGCTTCCGAGATTCTGGCGGGTGCTCTCAAGCAGTCCGCTGGTGCTACCCTCTATGGGGAGACTACCTACGGTAAAGGTACCGTACAGACCAGCATGGATAATCTGTTCAACGATGGCAGTCTGATCAAGATTACGATTGCCAAGTGGCTGACACCTAACGGCGACTGGATTCACAAAAAAGGAATCAAGCCCGATGTAAAAGTGGCACCACCCGATTATTACACCGTGACACCGATCAACAAAGATAAAACACTCAAATATGATATGAACAATAATGATGTGAAAAGTGCGCAGATTATGCTCGCCGGACTGGATTATAAAGTCGATCGCAAAGACGGTTATTTCGACCGCAGCACGGAAGCCGCTGTACAAGCTCTCCAAAAAGCCCACAAGCTGACGGTTAACGGCACAATCGATGCCAAAACAGCTGCTACACTCGAAGCCGAGCTGATCAAGCATATCCAGGACCCGCAGTATGATGTACAACTAAATAAAGCCATCGCTGGCGTTAAGCAGAAGCTGAGCGCAACAAAGTAAAGTTCACGGAGTATAATGCTATAACAGCATGAGACTGCCGGAATCGTATCCGAGTGATAAGACGATGGATTGTAAAAAGAAGGCTGTCACAGCCTTCTTTTTTTATGTACAATAAAGAATGTTGGACAGCAAGTGGGCATGCATGGAAAGCAAAGGAGTGTGAAGCGTGATGGCAGTGTTGGGAGAAGCACTCCGTATCACTGGTGGAGCTATAGGGCAGCTGCTTTCGCAGCCGTTTTATTATATATTTCTGATTGGATTGCTGCTGCATTACCGGCGGCAGGGACTATTGGAACGCAAACTGTTTAATATACGTGTACATATTTATGCCGGCAGGGTACTCCGTACCGTCCTTACCGGACTGGTTATTGGGTGTATCGTGTCAGCAGTGATGCTTGGAATTGGCATACATATCGAAAAAGAAATCGTCTGGTGTCTGGGCATTATCATCGTACTGCTATCACTGATTCGTCTGCGTCTGGCACATCTGATGGATGCACTGGCTGTACTGATGGTAGCTCATGTAGGGCTGCTGCTTTCCCCATCGTGGCAGCCGGAAGGCTGGATTGGACAGACGGCAGAGGCAATTCGTCATGCAGATCTGCCAGGGCTGCTGGTGATTGCCGTGCTACTGCAAATAGCTGAAGCGGTTTTATTCCGCTTGCAGGGGCCTACTTTGTCTTCACCGGTAGTCATCGAAGGAAAGCGTGGCAAGCCGGTAGGTGCCTATGCGATGGAAGCCTTTTGGCCGGTACCGTTATGGCTGCTGATGCCAGCAGCAGGTGGATTTATTCTGCCATGGACTCCGCTGCATAGCGGTGAATTCTGGAGTGGAGGAGCGGCTGTCACGGCTCTGCCGGTCATGATTGGCTGCAGCATCCTAACCCAGAGCAGGCTGCCCGTAGACAAAGCGCGCATCGTCTCCAAACGGCTGCTACTAGGCAGTCTGATACTGCTGGTGCTGGCTGCCGGCGCACTCTGGTGGCCACCGCTAGCCGTGCTTATCATCTGTATCGCCCTTATCTGGCGTGAGGTTGTCATCTATCTCAGCAGACGCGAGGAACTGGAGAGCATTCCTCTCTATACCGAGACACTGCGTGGACTGCGAATCCTCGATGTGATCCCGGGTAGCCCGGCGCATGAACTGGGCATTCGGGCCGCCGAGACGGTGTACAAAGTAAACGGAGTGCCTGTACATCATCCGCAGTCTCTGCATGGAGCACTGCGAATGAACCCGGCTTTTTGCAAGCTGGAAATTCTCAATATTCATGGGGAAAGCAAGTTTTTGCAGCGAGCGATTTATGCGGGGGATCATCATCAGCTGGGCATGATTTTTGCCCCGGATGATCAAGCGCCGGTTTCTCCGGATATTCAGCAGTTGTCGGCTTTTCATTTGCTGGTTCATCCGCGTACAAAGCGTTTGTCTTCGGGAAATGTAGCATCATCCGCGATTCTGCCAATAGCCCAGGAGTCAACCGTAGCTTCGTCAAAAGATACCATTCAAGCTGCAGCCGAGCCAGATGCAGCAGCTAATTCAGCGGCATTGTCTAATGATAGCTCCGGCCTTCCCAAACGAAGACGCCGTGCGGATGATAGCAAGCGTTAGAACCATTTCTAAGTAGAATCATCAATAAAAGCACACGGATCATCCGGGAATCAACCGGTTTCCGTGTGCTTTTGTTATGTCTGGTTATTGAAGATAGGATTATCAGGCAAAGCGGTTTATTCCTGCAGCTGGCGCAGTACGATAATTTCAACACGCCGATTTTTTTGTCGACCGACTGCAGTCGAGTTATCAGCGGCAGGACGGGTAGCCCCATAACCGGCATACTGAAAATTCGCCTGATCCAGTTTCTTGGTATCAATAAAATAACGCAGTACCGATAAGGCTCTTGCGCCCGATAGCTCCCAGTTATCCTGATACCGGGAAGCATAGACGATCGGTAGATTATCCGTATGGCCTTCGATACTGATCGTTGTATTAATCGATTGGAACAAGCTGGCGAGTCGTGCGAGTGTCCCGAGTGAACGTGCTTTGAGATCGGCTTGTCCTTCGTCGAACAGGAACTGGTCACTCAGCGTAATCGAGATACCCTGTGGTTTGTCGACGACCGATACTTGATTCTGCAAATTGTTGGTATTTACATAGTTTTCGATTACCTGCATCAGATTAGACAATTCCTGCTCCTGCTTGCGAAAGGCCTCTTCGCGGCTGGTCAGCTGTTCCTGTCCTTTATCGCCGCCCTGTTCTCCGGCCTGATTCTGATCGGAGTCGGTTCCTCCGTTGTTCACATTCTGACCGGCTGTACCGGTAACACCTTTGCCACCGTCGAGCACCGAGTTAGGACTCTGGAAAGTGAGCTGCAGCGACTCGGTAAGTACTTTATATTTGTCCGAATCAATCTGGCTGACCGAATACATTACAATAAAGAAAATCAGCAGCAGTGTAATCAAATCGGCATAAGTAATCAACCAGCGATCCTTGTGATCATGTCCGGTATTTTTATTTCGGCGAGAATAACGTCGCATCGTTATTCCTCCCTCATTCGTGGTTCATTATCGGAATAACCATCGGTATCTGTCAGGAATGTCTCCAGCTTGCGTCGTACTAGCTGGGGATTTTCGCCATTCTGTATCGAAAGAATGCCTTCGAGCAGCATCTCCATGGTCTGTGTCTCCAGTTCACTGCGCGCCCGAATCTTGGAGGCGAGCGGGAGGAAGATCAGGTTGGCGCTTGCTACACCATATAGAGTCGCTGTAAAAGCAACAGCAATCGAGCTACCTAGCCCGGTGGGCTCGCTGAGACTGCCCAGTACCTGGATCAGACCCATAACCGTACCGATAATCCCCATGGTAGGCGCATAACCGCCTGCAGAGTCGAAGATTTTGGCATGCTGTTCATATTGCTGCTCGACTTTGGCCATCTCCAGTTCAAGAATCTGCCGGATGACGTCCCGATCGGTTCCGTCTACTACCTGCTGCAGACCTTCGCGCAGAAAAGCATTTTCATGCGAGACGGCCTGCGGCTCCAGAGCAAGTACACCGGCGCGCCGGGCATGCATGGACATATTGACTACATCTTCAATCAGCTGTTCGTTATCCGAACGAACCGGAACGAGTACGGTTCGGATTGCTTGCGGCAGCTTTTTTAGATGAGATGCCGGAAAACTAATGGCAACAGCTGCCGCGGTTCCGCCGAAAACAATCAGTGCTGCGGCTCCCTGAAGCAATCCTCCAGCGTCGCCGCCTTCCCATAAAAACCCCCCAATCAATGCAGCGATCCCTGCAATAATACCGATAATTGTTGTTAAATCCATGTATCCATCTCCTGTTCTGCGTCTGGGAAGTAGTTATCTGTTAACTGCTTGCCGGCTCTCTGGCTTAAGAAAGCAAGCATCCTTAATATGAAAAAAACGTCTGAAAAATTTGTCGTTTACAGACGTGTTTCAATTGCATAAGTAAAATTTGGAGAGTATAATAGAAGGGAACAAACATTCCTATTCGAGGAACTAGGTTGTTAAATTATGTTATATAAGTATTAACCAATAATGAGATTCGTCTATTCAGGATGTGCCATTACAGCCAACGTTGGGTAAAGTATTATGTGTCCGGCACTCTGATGAACGGTCTCTTTTGTTATTATCGGGCAAGCGTAATATATATTTTAGACGATAGGGTGATGCAGGGCAATGAACGATATTGTTGTCAGCTCCAAAAAATTCGAGATAGAGTCGGAATTCACTCCGCAGGGTGACCAGCCTGCCGCGATTGAAGAGCTCGTACAGGGCGTACAGCAGGGTCAGAAGTTCCAGACATTGCTGGGCGCGACCGGTACAGGAAAGACCTTTACTATTGCACAGACCATTTCCAAGCTCCAGCGTCCTACACTGGTTATTGCACATAACAAGACGTTGGCAGCTCAGCTAGCGAGCGAGTTCAAGGAATTTTTCCCAAATAACTCGGTCGACTATTTTGTCAGCTATTATGATTATTATCAGCCGGAAGCATATATCCCGTCTTCCGACACGTATATTGAGAAAGACTCCAGTATCAATGAAGAGATCGACAAGCTGCGTCACTCGGCGACCAGTTCACTGTTTGAACGCCGTGATGTCATCATCGTAGCCAGCGTATCCTGCATTTATGGTCTCGGTTCGCCACAGGAATATGGTGGCATGCTGCTGTCCCTGCGTGTAGGTATGGAAAAGTCGCGTAATGAGATTCTGTCCCGTCTGGTTGATATCCAGTATCAACGCAATGATATTAACTTTGTACGCGGTACATTCCGTGTACGCGGCGATGTAATCGAGATTTTCCCGGCATCCAAAAGTGAACATGCCGTACGTGTCGAACTGTTCGGTGACGAGATTGAACGGATTACCGAGATTGATGTGCTGACCGGCGAGCTGGTTGGCGAACGCGATCATATCGCGATCTTCCCGGCTTCTCACTTTGTGACCAAGGAAGAGACGATGAAAGTCGCACTCAAAAATATCGAGCGTGAGCTGGAAGACCGCCTGGCTGTACTCAACGAGCAAGGCAAGCTGTTAGAAGCACAGCGACTGGAACAGCGTACCCGCTACGATATCGAGATGATGAAGGAAGTCGGTTTTTGTTCCGGTATTGAGAACTACTCCGGACCGCTGACTTTCCGTGAACGCGGAGATACCCCATTTACACTGCTGGACTATTTCCCGGATGATATGCTGATTGTGGTCGATGAGTCGCATGTGACCCTGCCGCAGATTCGGGCGATGTACAATGGTGACCAAGCGCGCAAAAATGTGCTGGTGGATCACGGCTTCCGTCTTCCATCTGCACTGGATAACCGTCCATTGAAATTTGAAGAATTTGAGGACAAGATCAATCAGATTATTTTCGTATCGGCTACGCCAGGACCTTATGAGCTGGAGCATTGCGAGACAACGACCCAGCAGATTATACGTCCTACCGGCCTGCTGGATCCGATTATCGAAGTTCGTCCAACCAAAGGACAGATTGATGATCTGATCAGTGAGATTCATCTGCGCATCGAGCGGGAGGAGCGGGTACTCGTTACCACGCTGACCAAGAAGATGTCCGAAGATCTGACCGATTACCTCAAGGAAGTCGGAATCAAGGTCAGGTATATGCACTCCGATATCAAGACGCTGGAACGGATGTCCATTCTGAGGGATTTGCGGTTGGGTACATTCCATGTGCTAGTCGGAATCAACCTGCTGCGGGAAGGACTGGATCTGCCGGAAGTATCTCTGGTTACTATTCTGGATGCCGACAAAGAAGGCTTCCTGCGTTCGGAGCGTTCACTGATCCAGACGATTGGACGGGCAGCGCGTAACTCCGAGGGACGGGTTATTATGTACGGTGACAAAGTAACCGACTCCATGGCCAGCGCCATGCGGGAAACCGAACGTCGTCGTACGATCCAGATTGCTTATAATGAAGAACATGGTATCACCCCGCAGACTATTCGCAAAAAAGTACGTGATGTGATCGAAGCAACCAAAGTTGCCGAAGGCAAAGCGGACTATATGGCAGAAGCGGGCAAAGCCAAGATGTCCAAGCGCGACCGGATGGCGCTGATTCAGCGTCTGGAGAACGAAATGAAGTCTGCCGCCAAGGAGCTTCAGTTCGAGCGTGCCGCCGAGCTGCGTGATGCGGTATTGGAACTGCGGGCAGAGATTAGTTAATCCCGATAGTTTCGGAACGTTGACAGTTGGACTTATACAGCATGAACATGATACACCATCCAAGGTTGTTGGGTGACTCCGGATACAGAACCGGAATCCCCGGCAACCTTTATCATAGTTGGGCCGTTTATACGCACAGCTCTTACATTTGGCAGCTACACTACAAATGAAGAGCAGCGTTGTGATTATTCCGGAAGCACCGGATTTGGAGGTTGGATTATTTGTCGAATAAATATATTGAAGTCAAGGGCGCGAGAGCGCATAATCTCAAAAATATTGATATCAGCATCCCTCGTGACCGTTTTGTAGTATTGACCGGTCTGAGCGGCTCAGGGAAGTCTTCGCTGGCATTTGATACCATTTATGCAGAAGGACAGCGTCGTTATGTCGAGTCTCTGTCTGCTTACGCACGTCAATTTTTGGGACAAATGGACAAGCCGGATGTGGATTCGATTGAAGGCCTATCTCCGGCAATCTCGATTGACCAGAAGACGACGAGTCGTAATCCTCGTTCTACAGTCGGTACCGTAACCGAGATTTATGATTATCTGCGTCTTTTATTTGCACGTGTGGGTCATCCGCATTGTCCGAATCACGGCGTCGAGATTACTTCGCAGACGGTAGAGCAGATGGTAGACCGGATTATGGAATATCCGGAACGTACTCGTCTGCAGATTTTGGCGCCAGTCATCTCCGGCCGCAAGGGTGAACACAAAAGCGTTTTTTCGGAAATCTCCAAACAGGGCTTTGTCCGTGTACGTGTAAACGGCGAACTGCGTGATCTGTCCGAAGATATTCAGCTGGAGAAAAATAAAAAGCATACGATTGAAGTCGTTGTCGACCGGATCGTAGTCAAGGAAGACGTAGCCGTACGTCTGGCCGATTCGATCGAAATGGCGCTCAAAATGTCCGGAGGTCAGCTACTGGTTGATATCATCGGTCAGGAGGAGCTGCGTTTCAGTTCCAATTTTGCTTGTCCAATCTGTGGATTCAGTATTGAAGAGCTTGCACCGCGGATGTTCTCGTTTAACAGTCCATTTGGTGCCTGCCCGGAGTGTGATGGTCTGGGTATCCGTATGGTCGTTGACCGTGATCTGCTAATTCCCGACCGCAGCAAAACGATCGATGAAGGTGCTTTTCAGGCATGGAGCGGTGGATTGTCCAACTATTATCCACAGTTCCTCAAATCGGTCTGTCAGCATTACAAGATTCCGACCGATGTACCGATCTCCGAACTGAAAGAAGAACAAATCAATCTGATTCTGAACGGCTCGGATGGACAAAAGATCCGTTTCCGCTACGAAAGCGACTTTGGACGAGTCAAGGAAGCCCATGTTGTTTTTGAAGGTATTATTCCCAATCTGGAGCGCCGCTACAAGGATACTTCATCCGAAAGCATGCGTGAATATATCGAAGGTTATATGAGTGCCAAGCCTTGTCCGGTATGTAAAGGCAAACGTCTCAAAAAAGAAATTCTGGCAGTAACTGTGGACAAGCATAATATCGCTGATATTACAGATTTGCCTATTGGTGAAGCCAAGCAATTTTTTGAGCATATCCACCTGAGTGAAAAAGAACAGAGTATCGCGCGTCTGATCCTCAAGGAAATCTGTAGCCGGCTTGGATTCCTGGTGAATGTTGGTCTGGAGTATCTGAACATGTCACGTGCAGCAGGTACATTGTCCGGCGGAGAAGCCCAGCGCATTCGTCTGGCGACCCAGATCGGTTCCAGTCTTACCGGCGTACTGTATATTCTGGATGAGCCGAGTATCGGTCTGCATCAGCGTGATAATGATCGTCTGATCCAGACACTCGAGCATATGCGCGATCTGGGAAACACACTTATTGTCGTAGAGCATGATGAAGACACGATGATGGCAGCGGATCATATTATCGATATTGGTCCGGGCGCTGGTATTCATGGTGGTCAGGTGATTGCCCAGGGAACACCGGCAGAGATTATGGAAGACCCCAACTCATTGACCGGACAATATTTGAGCGGACGCAAATTCGTTCCTGTGCCACTTCAGCGCCGCAAAACAGATGATCGCTGGTTGGAGATTCGCGGTGCCAAGGAGAACAATCTCAAGAACATCAATGTCAAAATTCCAATCGGTGTCTTTACCGCAGTAACAGGAGTATCCGGTTCGGGTAAATCGACACTGGTCAACGAGATTCTCTACAAAACACTGGCACGTGATCTGAACAAGGCACGCGTCATCCCGGGACAGTATCGCGAGATTCGTGGTCTGGAACATATCGAGAAAGTAATCGATATCGACCAATCGCCAATCGGTCGTACTCCTCGTTCCAACCCGGCGACCTATACCGGCGTATTCGATGATATCCGCGATTTGTTCGCACAGACGAACGAAGCCAAGGTACGTGGTTACAAAAAGGGCCGCTTCAGCTTCAATATCAAAGGCGGCCGCTGTGAAGCCTGCCGCGGCGACGGTATTATCAAAATCGAGATGCACTTCCTGCCCGATGTATACGTTCCATGCGAAATATGCAAAGGCCAGCGCTATAACCGTGAGACACTCGAAGTAAAATACAAAAACCGCAATATTGCCGATGTACTGGATATGACGGTTGAAGATGCAGTGGAGTTCTTCCAGAATATCCCGCGTATTCACCGCAAAATGCAGACCCTGCTCGATGTGGGTCTTGGCTATGTGAAGCTGGGCCAGCCGGCAACTACATTGTCCGGTGGTGAAGCGCAGCGTGTGAAACTGGCTTCCGAACTGCATCGCCGCAGTACCGGCAAAACGATGTACATCCTGGATGAGCCGACGACCGGTCTGCATGTGGATGATATTGACCGTCTGCTGGTTGTGCTGCATCGTCTGGTCGATTCCGGCGAATCCGTACTGGTTATCGAGCATAATCTGGATGTGATCAAGACAGCCGATTATCTGATCGATCTGGGACCGGAGGGCGGCAGCGGTGGTGGTACGATTCTCGCTTCCGGTACTCCGGAAGATATCACCAAGGTAAAAGGATCCTACACCGGGCACTATCTCAAACCTGTTCTTGAACGCGACACAGCGCGCAGTCGTGAGCTGGAGAGCAGTCAGGTCTAATCTTTTTCTGCTTTACTTGTTCTGTTCGGGCAGGCTGTTGAAGGCAAACAAGCTTTATTTGTATTTAACAGCCTGCCTATTTATACATAAAGATAGGCTTCTGGGTAATTGTGCCTGAATACGGGAATATGGTACTCTGGATTCAGACTCATTTTACTGTAATTACCAGTTAAATGGTGGACACGCAAGCAACTATAGAAAGGCTGGATGAATTTGAAAATGTTTTCCTCGAAAATACCTGCACTTGTACTACTGGCTTCGGCTTTTACCGTGTCTGCCCCCTATGCGACAATGGCTTCCGCAGCAGATTGGACTTCCCATTATACATACCAGGCACCGCAATTGGGTGCTTCTTCTACCCATCCCGGATACAGCAAGATTATCGCCAAAGTTTCTCCTTCTGTCGTTGGCATCGTTGGTGTACCTACACCGGAAGCAATCGCAGAAGAAAGTGGCAGCGATGATAGTGGAGACGGAGGTTATGGTCAGGACAAAGAAGGCATTGCTTTTGGTTCTGGCGTTATTATTGCTTCCAACGGGTGGATTGTGACCAATGCCCATGTGATCGACAGCATGGAGGAAGGCGCCAAGGTCATTACGTCCGAGGCTAATGGACAGAGCAAGACCTATCTGGTCAAAGAAATTTACAGTGATACGGTTAGTGATCTGGCACTGATCAAGATTAATGCAACCGGACTCAAAACAGCTTCCTTTGTCTCCGGTAACCAGAAGCCCGAAGTAGGCGAGCAGGTGATTGCGATCGGTACGCCGCTGTCTCTCTCTCTTCGCAACTCGGCTACCTCGGGTATTATTAGTGGTGTAAACCGGGCCGTAGATGCTTCTTACAGTCTGCTCCAGACAGATGCAGCGATCAACCCGGGTAACAGCGGCGGTCCGCTTGTAAATATGGACGGCAAGGTGATCGGCATTAATACGATGAAATACGAAGCACTGGGCGTCGATAATCTGGGCTTTACCATTCCTGCGGATACAGTGGAATATATTATTGACCAATTGTATGAATATGGTGAAGTGCGCCGTGCTTATATCGGAGTACAGCTGCAGGAGAGCGAAGACGCGCTGATCGGTATGCCGACGAATGATGCGATGACCGTTACCAAAGTACAATCCGCAGCTGCCAAAAAAGCAGGCATCAAGGAAGGCGATGTGCTCTACAGCATCAATGGCAAAAGAGTCCACACAACAGTTGAATTAAATGAACTGCTCAAAGCTTATGCTCCCGGCCAGACCGTCAAATTGATGATGCAATCCGGAGGAGACATTGTAAGTCGTACGCTAAAGCTGGCTCAGGCGCAGCCTGAAGATCTGATCGACAGCAGCCAGACAGAAGAGGAAGCATCTCCTGAACAGTAGTAGGCGATTTACCGGAGAGATTATCTACTTTGACTATAGAAATGAGGAAATGGAATGAATAAATGGGTGCGTATCGCTGCCACCGGCCTGCTGGCCTCCATGATTACACTCACTACGGCGTATGCCGGAGTACATACAGCAGCTGCAGCTGAACTGCTGGAACTCAAAATCAAAAAAGGCAGTACTGCCGCTACAATTAACGGGGAAAAAGAAACCATTGTCAAACCCTATGAAGCAGCCGGTGTCACTATGGTGCAGCTGGGGTTATTCTCCCGGGCATTCCGCGCAGATGTACAGCTTCATGAGAATAACATCGTCCAAGTAACCTCGGGCAAACATGTTATCTCCATGAAAATCGGCAGCAAATCGGCAACCGTTAACGGTAAAAAAATTACGCTGGACGCAGCTCCGGTAATGAAATCCAATACGCTGATGGTTCCTCTGCGTTCACTCGTACAGGGTATCGGCGGCAAAATGAAAGTCGTATCCGGCCAGATTATCATTACCCTGCCTGCATCTGCTGCACAGACAGGCGATAGCAGCAGCGCAAGTGAACACGCGGATAAAAAACTGGTAGGTAGCAGCCAGTACCAATGGACAATCAATTATCCGGAAGACCTGGTCTATATGGAAGGTTCGAGCAGCGGCACAGTCAATTTTATGGATAAGAAAAGTACGTATCTGCTGCAGATATCGGTACAACCGGATACAGTGAGTTCTTCGGTGTATGGGCACTCCGATCCTGAAGATCTGCTGGATTATCTGGTTGGATATAATCAAGAATTGGGAGAGACTGTGTTAGATCAGCAGGTCGTGAACAGTCCGGCTGGAGAGTACGCCAGAGTAATCAGTCGCTCCGAAGAAGGTTATTTGTCCGAGAACAGACTGTATTCGGGTAATGGCAATTTGTATTATGTGATGTATGTTGATTCCGAAGCGTACAGCTACAAAGACTTTGATGGAGCAGCAGATCTACTGGATTCGTTCCGGATGTCCTTTGATAGCGGCAATAAAACGACAGAGGATATCGCTTCTACCGAATCTGGTGAAGAGCCGGTAGCCAGCGATAATATGCTGTCCAACGAAGAGTATGGTATCTCGGCGTCCTTGCCATCCAATTGGTCGCTTAGCAGTGATACGCTGGAGGCAGGAACGGCAGATGGGGGCTATACCGGAATCTATGCTTATAGTGCCCCGGCTGGCGCAACAGTTCAGGATTGGGCCAAGCAGATTCAGACCTGGTTTGGCGACAACTTTACACCCGACCACTATCGCTATGTAAGTACAACAGAGCGCCAGATCGGCGATCAGACCGCATTGGTTAATCAGGTACAGTATACGTATGACAGAGATATCTGGTATACCGAATACCAGATTCTGTTCCAGCGTGATGGATACCGATATTACATGGAATACGGTGGGATGGCTGATTCGCCAACCTTGACTTCCGATCTGGAATCTATTCTGGCGACCGTTTCGCTGGATTTTGAGGCGCTGCAGGAGAATTTTGGCAAGCTGCCGGTAGACTATTATTCTGAAGATCGTAGCAAAACAGTGACCCGTACTTCCCAAAATTACGGCTACAGCCTGCAGGTGCCGCGTTACTGGGGAGGGAATAGTAATAACTATGAGTCGACAAGTGTAAGCTTCCAGCATAGCGGCGGTAGTTTCAATATTGCTATCGATTATGCCAGCTCTCTGGAGAAAGCAGTAGCCAAATGGAAAGCCAGTCTTTCCAAAACGGGCTCTGCGACGAACGCCAACGGTCAATTGTCCGAAGGCACGGCAACAACGTTTGCCGGTGTACCAGCCTATACGTTTACAGTATCCTATCCGGATGCTTCAACACCGTATCAGGCGAGCTATACCATCTTTAACAAAGGCAAACGTACCTACATTCTGTCCAGTGAACTCAATACAGCCAATAATACACCGTTCCATCAGGCTGAAATCTCCAAAGTGATGAATTCGTTCCAATGGTTAAGCAAATAAGCTTATTATCTCGAATGAACGATAATGCAAAGCTTATTGGTTCCCTATAATATTCATAATACCGTTCTATCAAAGCTACTTCTGTCTGAATGTCAGAGTGCAGGTTGATAGAACGGTATTTTTTAATATTTCAATAATTTTCATACAAATTTGAATGATACTGTAGATACCCTGCCCCATGTCTGTTACACTGAATTAGAATCATTTTAAATTGAGGTGCAGGAAGTCGGCGAGCAATATTGGCTGATTCAGCACTGTCGTATGTCGAATATCATAACATCAGGATGAATTTTCATCCGCGAATAGAGTATTGCCTGGGCATCAGGCAATCCGGGAGGATAACAATCTACATGAATACAGCATTACGAAGAGAAGACGTGGAGCTTCTGGCGCCGGCAGGCGACTGGGACTGCATGCGGGCGGCGGTAGCTAATGGAGCAGACGCAGTCTTTTTTGGCGTGGAGAAATTTAACGCGCGTGCGCGGGCGAATAATTTCCGTATGGATGAATTGTCGGAGATCATGGCGTTTTTGCATAGCTATGGAGTCAAAGGCTTTTTGACGTTTAATATACTGGTTTTCGAGAACGAACTGGAAGATGCCAAGGAACTGATCGATGCCTGCGTGGATGCAGGTGTGGATGCAGTAATCGTACAGGATCTGGGTCTGGTTAAAATGATCCGCGAGATCTCGCCGGACTTCCCGATTCATGGCTCTACCCAGATGACCATCACTTCACCAGAAGCGGTGGAATTCACCAAGCCGTTTAATATGGAACGTGTCGTATTGGGCCGCGAGAACAACCTCAAGCAGATTCAGAAAATCGGCGAACAGGCTCGTCTGCCGATGGAAGTATTCGTACACGGCGCATTGTGTGTATCGTACTCTGGACAATGCCTGACTTCGGAAATGTGGGGCGGACGCTCTGCCAACCGTGGCGAATGTGCACAGGCCTGCCGTCTGCCGTATGATCTGATCGTCGATGGCGAACAGAAAATTATGGGCGACGTGACTTACCTGCTGTCCCCAAAAGATCTGGCAGCCATTGATATTATGCCGGAGCTGATCGAAGCAGGCGTAACTTCCTTCAAAATCGAAGGTCGCCTGAAAAGCCCAACCTATGTAGCCAATGTAGTTAGCAAATATCGCAAAGCAATTGATCGTTATTTTGAAGGGGACAGCACACCGATCAGCCGCGAAGATATTCGCGAGCTGGAACAAAGCTTTTCCCGTGGATTTACCCATGGCTTCCTCGATGGAACCAACAACAAGAAGCTGGTAGACGGTACTTTCCCGAAAAGCCGCGGCGTATACCTCGGTCGCGTCGAGAAAATTCTGCGTGACGGCGTTGTCTGTCGCCTGGAAGCTCCGGTGAAACGTGGCGATGGTATCGTATTCGATGCTGGAGACCCAACGCAAAAAGAAGAAGGCGGACGGATCTACGATCTGCGTCGTCAGGGTGTCAAGCTCGAAGGCGAAGCGGGAGAAAGCTGGATTGTGGATATCGTACCGGGTCGCAGTGACGTTAACCTCAAAAAAGTACATGTTGGGGATAAGATCTGGAAAACTAACGATCCTGCACTGGATAAGCGCATGAGACAGACCTACGAGACAGACAAGCCGTATCGCGTATTCCCGGTACATGTCAAAGCGATCGGCCATGCCGGCCAGCCTCTGGTCACTTACTGGACCGATGTGCAAAAAGGCGTAACGATCCGTGTGGATTCCGAAATGGAACTGGAAATCGCAGCCAAGCGTCCGATGACTGCTGAACTGCTGGAAGAACAATTTGGTCGTCTGGGCGGTACCATTTTCCAACTGGATGAACTGGAAGTACAGCTGCACGGCGAGATCATTATCCCGATGCGTGAGCTGAACGCGATTCGCCGTCAGGCAGTCGAACAGTTGGAAGGCGAACGTCCGAAGCCGCCGGTCTATATCAAGCGTGATATTGCAACGTACGAAGATATTGCTCCAGCTACAGCGCCAGTTCAGGGAACCGAAGCGATGCTGACTGCACTATGTCGTACGCTGGAACAAGTTGAAGCAGTTGTGAAAACCGATGTAGAGATGATTTATGCGGACTTTGAGTTTATTAAGCAGTTCCCGGCAGCTGTAGCCGCTGTACGCGCGGCCGGCAAAAAGATTGCGCTGGCAACGCCGCGTATTCATATGCCTGGTGAAAATGGCTACCATGCCAACATTCTGCGTCTGCAGCCGGATGCGGTACTGGTGCGTAATACAGGCGCATTGTACTACTATCTAGCACGTCGCCAGAGTCATCCACAGGAGAACCATCCACAGCTGATCGGAGATTTCTCACTGAACATTGCGAACCACAAAGCAGTAAGTCTGTTCCTGGAATCCGGTGTAGATATGGTCACTCCATCCTACGATCTGAATATCCAGCAAATGGTCGATCTGCTGGGACGCAGTCAGACTTCCCAGATGGAAGTGGTTATCCACCAGCATCTGCCGATGTTCCATACCGAGCACTGTGTATATTGTACTTTCCTGAGTGAAGGTACAGACTTCACCAACTGTGGACGTCCATGTGAAGACAGCCGCGTCTCCCTGCAGGACCGGATCGGTATGTCTCATCCGGTACGTGTTGATGAAGGCTGCCGCAATACGGTATATAATGCGATCGAGCAGTCAGGTGCAGAATACCTCAAAGACTTCCTAGAGCTGGGTGTACCTAGCTACCGTGTGGAATTCCTGGAAGAGACGCCGGAGCAGGTTCTGGAAGTTATCGAACTGTACAGCAAAGCGCTGCGCGGCGAGATCAGCGGTACCCAGGTATGGCGCAGTCTCAAAGCAACCAACCAACTGGGCGTTACACGCGGTCAACTGGTGAAATAATCAGACATTGATGTGGATAGATAAGAGCAGTGTACAGTAGATGTATATCTGCGGAAAAGTTATCCGCAAATCATCCACATTATCTACAGGAGGGTGCCATTCATGGCATCCTCTTTTTGGTTTATCCCCAGTATAGTGATGCATTCCATCTTTTTTACGTCATATCATACATTGAATCCACCAATTATCCTCAGCCTATCCACAACGTAACCCAAACCGTACTCAAAAAGTAATAGAGGTAGCATGAGAAGCAAAAGAATAAATGTTCATTTCATCGATGTATCAAAAGACTGTGAATGAATGAAGTAGAGAATTAAGGATCATATTAGACAGTTGTAGAAGAAAATTTATCTTTTTCACAGGTTATCCACATATGTAACTGCTTCCATTTGTAGAAAACAATCTGCTGGGTAAAATCCTGCAGAATTGGGTAAGATATCAGAGTGAGATTGACGAGTTGCCGGCTTACATAGCACTGCCACCAACCCATCAGCGTGCAGGCGGTTAAGCGGCTGTACACTACTTAGGATTCTACAGCAGGAGCAGATTCTGCTGTAGACCCTATCCAATACATTCGAGACGGAGGAAAAAATAATGAAAATACGTAAAGCGATTATTCCTGCTGCAGGACTTGGAACCCGTTTCCTGCCAGCTACCAAAGCCATGCCCAAAGAGATGCTGCCGATTGTAGACAAACCAACGATCCAGTACATTATCGAAGAAGCGGTTGCTTCCGGTATCGAGGATATTATTATTGTTACTGGTAAAGGCAAACGCGCGATCGAAGACCACTTTGACTATTCCTTTGAACTGGAACAGAACTTGGAGGAGAAAGAAAAGTGGAAGTTGCTGGATGCGGTTCGTGAACCATCCGAGATGGCTGACATTCACTATATCCGTCAAAAAGAACCCAAAGGACTGGGACATGCCATCTGGTGTGCCCGCAAGTTTATCGGCAATGAGCCATTTGCTGTACTGCTCGGTGACGATATTGTAGAGTCGGATACTCCTTGTCTCAAGCAGATGATGGATGTATACGAGAAGCATGAGTCCTCTGTAGTAGGGGTGAAAGAAGTACCTTGGGAGCATGTATCCCGCTATGGTCTGGTCGCTGGTGATCAGATGCCTGGTGATGACTCTGGCCGCCTGTACAAAGCAACAGGTCTTGTGGAGAAACCAAAACGTGAAGATGCTCCATCCAACCTGGCGATCATGGGGCGTTATATCCTGACACCGGAAATCTTCGATATTCTGGGTAACCAGGATGTCGGAGCAGGTGGCGAGATTCAGCTGACCGATGCGATTTCCAAACTGGGTCAGCAGCAGGATATTCTGGCTTATCAGTTCGAAGGACTTCGTCATGACGTAGGAGAGAAGAGCGGATTTATCGAGACGACAATTCATTATGCACTCAAGCATCCGGAGCTGCGCGAATCTACCGTTGACTATTTGCGTAAAGTAATGGCAGAGATCGATAAATAAATAACCTTGCCGAATAGTAAGTAAAAGTATATAAAAGGTACACCGTTTTCTGTTGTGGATAGAGAACGGTGTACCTTTTTTTGATATCATAAATTGGTTCATGATTTGAACAGAAGATGTTCTTAGTCGTATAAATTATTCTTGAAATAACATAGGCCAACTTGTCTATAGTAAGGATAATCGGAACTGCCTACCTGTTAGGTATAAATTACTGTATGAATATAGTATAGTGTAGTCTCAAAGTATTGCCGTATAAATGGCTAAAGGAGATCTAATGATGAAAATACGCAAAGCGATTATTCCCGCTGCAGGACTTGGAACCCGTTTCCTGCCAGCCACCAAGGCCATGCCCAAAGAAATGCTACCGATCGTAGACAAGCCTACGATCCAGTATATTATTGAAGAAGCCGTTGCTTCCGGTATCGAGGATATTATTATCGTGACCGGTAAAGGCAAACGCGCGATCGAAGATCATTTTGATTACTCTGTAGAACTGGAACAGAACCTGGAAGAGAAAGAAAAGTGGAAGCTGCTGGATGCCGTTCGTGAATCGTCCGAGATGGCAGATATCCATTACATTCGCCAGAAAGAACCCAAAGGACTGGGACATGCCATCTGGTGTGCCCGCAAGTTTATCGGTGACGAACCATTTGCTGTACTGCTTGGTGATGATATTGTGGAATCCGACGTTCCTTGTCTGAAGCAGATGATGGATGTATATGAACAGCATGAATCTTCTGTTGTAGGGGTAAAAGAAGTTCCTTGGGAGCATGTGTCCCGCTATGGTCTGGTAGCCGGCGACCAGATGCCTGGCGATGAATCGGGCCGTCTCTACAAAGCTACAGGTCTTGTGGAGAAACCAAAGCGTGAAGATGCCCCATCCAATCTGGCGATCATGGGTCGCTATATTCTTACTCCGGAAATCTTCGATATTCTGGGCAAGCAGGATGCTGGAGCAGGTGGTGAGATCCAGCTGACCGATGCGATTTCCAAGCTCGGTGAGCAGCAGGATATTTTGGCGTACCAGTTCGAAGGACTTCGTCACGACGTAGGAGAGAAGAGCGGATTTATCCAGACAACGATTCACTATGCGCTCAAGCATCCGGAACTGCGGGAAGACACTATTGAATATCTGCGTAAAGTAATAAATGAGATTGATCACCCTACTGCATAAGCAAAGCATAGGTTCTGTATGGCGATAATCACTTCAAACAGGATAGACAATAGATGAGTGATGAGCGGCATGATCGAAGAGTAGAGTATTGTAAAATCACACGCCATCTGATTAAAAAGTAAAAGAGGCTTCTCCCGTATAGGAGAAGCCTCTTTCTTTTGATTAGCTTGCATTTGGTGATGTTTGGGATTAATAAGTCACTTTTGCCAGCTGATCAATTTGTTCTTTTTCTTTGGCATCAATAGCAATCAGTTTGTCATAGACAGCCTGATCTTTTTGTCCTTCTTTTTGCAGAGTAGCCAGATAGTAACGTGCTACCTGCTTGTTCGTCTCATCGCTCAGATCATCTTTCAATCCGCGCTTCAATGTTGCTGCTGCATCGGCATTTTTACCTTGCATCAACTGAATTTGACCGATGCTCAGAGCAATCTTCGGAGTGACATCGAACTCACGACCTTGCAGCTGACCTTCCGGCAAAGTGGTCAGGTACTGCATACCATCAAGCACTTGCTGGTAAATCGTGAGACCTGCCTGGAAGTATTTATCCTCAGCAGCCTTATCTTTTTTCTCATGAGCCTGGTTGCCCAGAATATAAGCCTGAGAAATAACACCTTCATACCAGGAAATATCCCATTTGTATTTCGGAATATTATCAACCATCAAATTGAATGCCTGGTCGGTATCCCCATGTACCTGATAAAGAGTAACCAGCTGCTTCAGGATGTCCTTGTTAAATGGCTCTTTTTCATGAGTTTTGGTTAACAGAGCCAGATCTTCGTTGTAGAATTTGTCATCTTTGGTCTGCTGGTAACCCTGTACAAGCAGGGAGCTCAAGAAGACGGATGCATCCGGGAACGTGCTACGGATTGACAATGCATCATCCAGAGGCTTACGCAGTCCTTCATACGTAGCTTGTGGAGTATTTGCCATAGAAGTTACTTCTATTACATCGGCAGAAGCTTCCTTGAAGCGAAGGGCCGTAAATGCGACCAGAATAACAGCCAGACCCATCAATGAAACATAAATACCACGAATCGCTCCAGTACCCAGCTTGAGTCGTTTGAGCGGCTGTGCATCCATCGCAGCAGCCATACCACCAAGACCCAGGAATACCAGAATGCTCATATAAACATAACTCAAGTTAAAGTCGAGCAGACTGTGCATCAGAATGGATACGACGAGTATAAAGTAAAGGAAATGCGATTCCTTTTTCTCGCGATCCGATTTGATATAACCGCGAATATATTTGTAGAAAATAAATCCAACAAACAAAATAAAAACAATGAATCCGATAATCCCGACTTCGACCAGATATTGCACGAAGAAGTTATGCGCCTGACGGCTGACATACGGGTTATTCTGGTACGCTTCAAAAGCCGCACCCCATGCACCGCCACCACCGCCGAAGAACGGGTAGTCACGCAGCAGCTTCATGGCATCGCGATAAAACGTAAAACGTTCCAGTACACTACTTTGCTGGAAGTTGATGTTCTCAAAACGAACGCGGATATTTTCCGGCAGCAGATTGCGCAGATTCGTAGCAATCAGCAGAATCAGAATAATTGCGCCGACTACGGCCGAGCCGATCGGCAGCCAAATGCTGGAGAAACGTTTGGCGGTCCAGCCTTCTACGCCATGTTCCAGTTTTGGAGCAATAAAGCGTCCGATAACTACAGCGATCAATCCTACGATCAGCGATGTAATCAGTAGGTAAGCCCAGCCTTTGGCAGCTACGCCGCCATCATACTGGTTGATGACCTGCAGACCGATAGTCGTTACCGGATTCAGAATCACGGCAGAAGCGATACCGGCGATTACGATATAAATGATCCAGAGAATTTGTTGGGCAGGACGCAGCATCAGCAGCAGGACGAGCAGTACGAATGGCAGTACTACAAGACCACCGCGTGACAGCGTCAGGATCAGGGACAAAATGATCGGTACCAGCATAAATCCGTGGATAAAGTGGTCATACGATCTTTTTAGACGGCTTACATTAAATAGTCCTGCGAACAGGATCGCCATCAGGAAAGCAGCATATGTATTCGCATACTGGAATACAGAAGTCAGACGCCAACCGTTGGAATCCTTCATAACTGCGTCAACATACACACCGTTGCTTACCGCTATCGAGAACCACGATACCAGATGTCCACCCAGAACTCCCTGACCGAACCAGTTGAGGAATCCAAAAAGGATAATCAGATAAGCGGAACCCATGATGGTAATTTGAATAATTTTGTTGGACAACCGGTCACGCAGCATGTACACACCAATCACGAAAATAAATGCATACATCCATTGTATTAGCACCATATTTACGGCATAATGCCAAGAGGCGGCCGAAAACATGGAGATCATATACGAGATGGGCAGCAGAATAATGAGCAGTGCCACCATATCTCTCTGATCTTCCAGTTTGATTTTTTTGTGGAATTGAATCAATCCCAGAATCAACAGGACACCGGCAGCCATGACTGCCCAGAAAATCGGTTGCTCAAAACTTACGCCGAGACCATTAAACAATGCAATTTGAAATGGGGTCCATAACAGGAACAAAATAAGACAGATGTTAACGACCCAGAACATGCTACTGCGTTTGTCGTCCTCAGTGGACGCTTTAAACTGTTTGCCGTATACTGGATTAGCCAATGTTTTAAACTCCTTTTATCATCTACTTTGAGAAACTTTTCTAATGAATTTTATCATACGTTAAGATGTACATCTAGTTTTAGTAGTAGAAGAGTTCTGGGAATTCAATAAGATGCAATAAAGAACAGTTATACTTGTCTATGCCAACGAGTTGATCCTTTGAAAGAACAATTAGACAACTTTCCAAATAAGCGCATAAAATTTAAACATTTATGCCTATTTATTTTGTGGAAGCTCTGTCGTTCTGTGCTTGCATGGCTATTATAGTTAGTGATATCATTGGGTTAGTTTTGCTTGCTTTTACATAAATACTATGCATTCTTCAATAGAAAAGATTTGTTTTAGTATTTTGAATCGTCTCAGGAGGCCTTATTACAATTATGGATTATACAGGTGAACGATTTATACCCAATAACGACGGCTTGGAAATAGAAGCTGAGCATATGCACCGTTATAGCAGTATAGCGGAGAGCCTAAAAGGCATGCGCGTATTAGATGCGGGATGCGGAACAGGATATGGCTCATTTCTAATATCACAATTTGCAAAAAAAGTAGTCGGTATAGATATTTCACAAGAAGCAGTTGACTGGTGCAATAAGAATTATGCCTCGCAAAAAAATCTTGAATTTATTCAGGGTTCTTTGGAAGCTATTCCTTTTGATAGAGAAGAGTTTGATTGTGTAGTCAGCTTTGAGGTTATCGAGCATGTAGACCCAAGTATTCAGCGAACTTTTCTGGGAGAAGCAAGAAGAGTACTGAAAAAGAATGGTGTTTTAATTATTTCCACACCCAATAAACTTGTTTATACAGATAAAAGTGGATACCATAATCCATTTCATATTCACGAATTTTATGAAGATGAATTCAAACAATTTTTAAATCAGGAATTCCTGGTTACGAAATTTTATAATCAATCGCTCTATACGGTTTCCAGTATTTATGAAGATCAGCATACTACTGCTGGTGTAAAAATGTTCCAGCATTCGTCACTGGATTCAGCAGGAAAGTATATGATTGCACTATGCTCCAATACTAATAAAGTTATTCCAACAATAAAGTTAGACTCGGTATACAAGTTTGATAATCCAGGCGGGATTCATTTTTCCAGTCTTTACGTAGGCACTGATAACAAAGAATACTCGCAAGCACAAAAAGAAACCGGTGTGCTTCTAAATCAGGAAGACAACAGGTTTTCGATTACTTTTGATTTGTCTGCTTATGAGCACATTTCCAAATTCAGGTTTGATCCTGTTGAAGATAATTTTTGTATTTGCAGTATCGAGGAAGTATTGACTGATGGAACAGTGGAATCGACTTCTCCATTAAACGCATTGAATTATCATAAGCAGGGTTTTTTATTTATGAATATTGATCCCCAATTTGAGATTGATGGAGACTTTGCTAATGCTTCCTATATTACAATTAAAGGTTACTTTAAAATCTTGAGTCAGTCAGAAATCAGCGAGTTTGTTGATTATTTTTATAAAAAAATGATAGAGGCAACAGAAAAAGCCTAAAATTTAATGTACAAAACGTACAATGCTTTTAAAATACAACATGATTAAAACTTATTTAATATCCTGCCCTAGTATACATTTTTATATACTAAGGCAGGATTTTAAATTGATATCCGGTATATTTGTTTAAATTAATATAATCATTATTTGGTGGTGTCTAGATGCAAGTAAGTATAATAATCGCAGTATATAATCGTGCTGCACTCTTACCCGATTTATTAAGGCAGTGGGAAAAAGTTGATAAAAATACTAAGTATAAATATGAGCTTATATTTAGCGATGACGAATCAAGCGATAATTCAGTCGATATACTTAAAGCACACACTGGACTCCCGATGCGAGTGTTGGAAAACAAGCATGGGGGGGCTTCGCGTGCTAGAAATCATGCGTATCAGTATGCGCAGGGTGAAATAGTTATCTTTACAGGTGATGATATTTTTCCTACCCTAGATTTTGTGAATGAACATTACGAAGCCTATCTGAAACATGGAAGTGACTTTGCTTCTTTGGGATGTATCGAATGGCGTGAAGGAATCGAAATGAATCATTTAATGAAGCATATTACAGACATTGGCTGTGAACAATTTGGATTTGTTGGAATGCGCCCATTTGAGATTGTAGATTTCCGACATTTTTACACTTCCAATATTAGTGTGGCCCGTGAGAAGCTGGAAGAACTTGATGGTTTGTTTAGTTTGGAGTTCAAGAAATATGGATTTGAAGATATCGACCTAGGCTATCGTTTATACAAAAATGGTTTGCAGATCATTTACAATCCCAATGCACTGGCATATCACGATCATGTCTATAATAGTGTGATGAAATTCTGCAATCGGCAATTATCTGCTGGTGAAGAATTAAATACGTTCAAAAAATTACATCCAGATCTCAGCTATGATGAGATCAAAGTTAATATTGATGAATTTCATGACAGATATTTAGATTATACAAATGCCAATCATTATTTTGATATTACGGCAGATGTAGGCCGAATGCTTATCTATCTCATGATTCAAGGCACAAAAATAATCGAAAAAATTCTAAAAAATAGATCCTCTTCCTTTTTGAAAAAAGTATGTTCCAAGTTCTATTCCATCATATTCAGTTACTATATGTATTTGGGATTGGCTTTAGGATCTGATGTTCAAAATCATGCATCAATCAAACAGGCTAAACGATTTACTTTCAATTATTTGTTTTTTGGAAAAGCACAAATTTTTTATGATCGTAAAAACAAATTTAATGAACAGAACAGTATAGTATTTCGAACAGCTGGTGCTAAAATTATTGATTTGAAAGTGGATATTCCTCAAGTTGAACTTGGAAAGATTCGTCTTGATGCGCTGGACAGCTTTTGTAAAATAAAAATTTTGAAAGCAGTTGCTGTTAAAAGCAACGGAGATAAGGAACCTATTCATTTTGAATATACAAATGCAACTCGAAAAAGAGACAGCCATTATAATTTCTCCGATCAAATAGATCCTGTAATTATCAGTGAGATTTTGCCTGGTGCTACAAAATCGGTTGAGATAAAATACCAAATAAATTATCTGCTAGGAAAAAGAATACTCATAAAATTAAAACAAGGCATAGTATTGTTCAAAAAAGTCATAAAAAAATTAATGAATCGCCGTGCAACCATAATAAATCAGGATCCAATTATAATCGAAAAAAGCGAGCAGAAAAGAAAAATATGGATTAAGGTACAGTTTTCCGATTCTTCAGCGATTGCACCCTTGGTCGCTATGTATCAACAAACGATAGCTGCTTTGCCAGATGTACGTGTTGAACAATCTCCATGCCCTTCAAAGGACTATCAGGAATATGTGTATGCCATTGAACATCTTGATGGAGCATTAGATAAAAGTCAATTGTTAAATGTTGTTTTATGTTTGCTGGAATACAATTATGACTTTGTTTTGTTATCAAATGGATTAAGTGAATTCCCACTGATTCATGCAAAATCATTAAAGAATGCACTCTTATTATCTTCTTCATACTCGTATGAGTCTCTAGTAAGCGGAGAAGTGGAAATGACGGGTAAACTGATTCGCTTGCCTGGTAGGGAGACGTTAAATGATACTGTGGACTTATCTGCTGATATTCGATCTGTGACCTGTACGAATAATAGCTTATTGTTTGTTAAAAACAAGAAAACTCTTACAGTCAACAATCAGCTTCAACTGAAACCTATTGTCAACCCCAAACCTATCATTTTTGTGCTGCCTATATTTATGGCAGTAGGGGGAGTAGAACGAAATACAATTGAAGTTATGGAGCGGTTGAAGCAGGAGTACGATTTTGTTGTTATTACTTTTGAACGTCATCGTAAAGAACAGGGAAGTTTATTTTATCAGGTAGCACGCTTGGGTAGTGACTATTACGACCTTGCGGAAATTTCAGAGTTTGACAATTATTTATATTTGCTAGAAAACTTAAAAGCAATGTATAAACCTTCTCTTGTCTGGATGTGTAACAGCTCTCCATGGACAATGGATAACAATACATCATTGCGTAAAATATTTAATGATATTCCTATTGTAATGCAGGATGTATATGATTATAAATATGGGTGGATTGAGTATTACGATCAACCTGCTATTCATGCTTATGACCGATTTATTGCAATCAATAAAAAAATTGAAGAAAAATTTATTGGTACGTATGGAATCTCTGCTGCAGACATTGACCTAGTTTATCCGGCGGCTGATACAGACAAGGTCAAGGTTATGAACGAGCAATCCTATTTAAAAGAAGCCGTTTTACAAAAGTTTGATCTTGATCCGAGCCGTAGACATTTTGCTTTTATTGGTCGCTTTACAGAGCAGAAGCAACCATTAAAAATGTTGAAGCTGGCCAAATACATTGTCAGAAAGTATGATGATATCGATTTTGTCATGGTAGGCGATGGTGAGCTTTCTGCAGAAGTAGAACAGTTTATTGTAGATCATCAACTAGGTAACAGGGTTCATCGTATCAAATATATTGCAAATGTATTCCAGTTTGTTAAATCTATAGATGCGTTATTTATTGCTTCTATTTATGAAGGGTTACCAATCGTTACAATTGAAGCAATGTGCGTTGGAACGCCTATATTTGCAACAGACGTTGGAGATATTGCTCTTTTTGTAGAAGAACAACAATCAGGATTGATCTCAAGACAGGACGATTTGGAAAGCCTGCAAAAAGCAGTCGATATGTTTCATTCGAATCTTGAATCCTATAAACAAAATTCGTTGGCGCATACTGAGGAAAATATTGAATTCTTCTCATCCGCGAGAGCAGCACAGCTTATGCGGGATTCATTTCATAAAGCTCTGGAAAAGTATCGTTAACATGCAGTTATTAAAGGAGAGTTTGTATTGAATATGATTCGTGATATTTGGGGCTCTAGACATCTTTTAATGAATATGTCTAAAAGTGACTTCAAAAGCAGATACTCAGGTTCCTATTTTGGTGTTGTTTGGGCAATTATACAGCCATTGATGACTATCTTGATTTTCTGGTTTGTTTTTCAGATTGGATTTCGAGCAAAGCCTGTTTCCGATGTTCCTTTCATTTTGTGGTTATGTGCAGCAATTATACCTTGGAACTTTTTCACCGATGCGATTATCAATGCAACAGGAGCGTTTACCAATTATTCCTTCGTTGTTAAAAAACTTGTTTTTAAAATAGCTTTACTCCCTCTGGTTAAAGTTATGGCTTCATTCTTTTTGAATATTGCTTTTAATGTACTGCTGATTTTAATCTACAGTATGTATGGGGATTTCCCGGGCATTCATCTGCTTAGTATTTTATACTTTAATATTTGTCTCGCAGCTCTGATCACGGCGCTATCTTACTTTTTATCTACATTGAATGTTTTTTTCAGAGATACTACTCAGATTGTAGGTATTTTCCTGCAATTTGGAATATGGTTGACACCAATTATGTGGCAAGAGTCTGTTATTCCTGAAAGCTTCCGTTGGATTGTAAAATTGAATCCTATTTATTACATTATTAATGGTTATCGGGATGCTTTAATTAATCGGGTATGGTTTTTTGAACATCCACTGCAGACGCTCTACTTTTGGGGTGTAACGGTAGTTATAGGTATCATATCCTTTTTATTTTACAAAAGAATGAAGTCCCATTTCGCAGATGTTTTATAAGTGAATCCATTAAGCGTAGTATATGGAGCAGGAGGTTTTGATCTTGGAAGAATGTCTTATTGATATCCAGGATGTTACTAAAATATATAAATTATATAAACAACCCATGGATCGTGTTAAAGAAGTTTTAAGTGTAACTCAAAAAAAATATCACAAAAATTTCTATGCAGTTGATAACGTTTCTCTTAGTGTAAAAAGAGGAGAAACTGTAGGGATTATTGGAAAAAATGGTTCTGGCAAATCAACTTTGCTCAAAATGATTGCTGGTGTATTGTCACCTTCCGTAGGCAAAGTTGAAGTGAAAGGAAATGTTTCTGCTTTACTTGAGTTGGGTGCTGGATTTAATGGTGATCTTTCTGGTCTCGAGAACATTTATCTTAATGGTACTCTTCTGGGATATAGTAAAGAGTATGTAGACAAGAGTATCAAAGCAATTCTTGAATTTGCAGATATCGGAGATTTTATTTATCAGCCTGTTAAAACATATTCCAGTGGTATGTTTGTAAGACTTGCTTTTGCTATAGCTATCAATATTAATCCGGAAATCTTAATTGTTGATGAAGCATTGAGTGTGGGAGATATGCGTTTTCAACAGAAATGCTATCGGAAAATCAGAGAAGTAAAAAAGACAGGTACTGTTTTGTTTGTCAGTCATGATACTGGCGCACTTGCAAGCTTTTGTGATCGGATTATCTGGATGGACGAAGGTAAAATTTTTAAAGAAGGACGTCCTGATAAAATTCTCGATGAATATCAAGCATTCATGAGCTATGATATCAAGGAGATGCAATCGGTCACAACTTATAGTAATGCAGCTGAAGGGCAAGAAGAGGAAACGCATGATGTTTTATCGGGTCTTACTAGAGCCAAAGCATTCGGTAATGGAGATGGCAGTTTTGAGATGGTAAGATTGATACATTCGGATACCGGTAAAGAATCTACTGTAGTAGCAGGTGGAGATGCCATATCTATCGATTTTAAAATTAGAATTAATAAAACGGTCGAGATGCCCATTTTCGGTTTTACACTCAAAGATGCATTGGGAAATGCAGTTATAGTATCTAACACTCATTTTGAAAAAATTGAACTTACACCTTTATTAGAGGGCAAAACTTACCATTATCAGTTTCAGATGACTTTTCCTGACTTGAGAAGTGGAAAGTATTCATTGGATATTGCTTTGGCTACCGGTACATACCAGGCGCATGAGCAGATACAATGGATTAATGATGCATTAGTTATTGTTGTAAAGGATCCAAAGCCATATCAGGAAGGCCGTGGATATATAGTTCCCAAGGACATAAAATTTAGTTCAATTCAATAAAAGGAGTTTAAAATACTATGTTTTTCAAAAAAAAAACTGCTATTGAACAGCATGAGAAAATCTCGGTCGTTATTCCACTATACAATCATGAAAAGTATATCGAAGAAGCTATTGAGAGTGTATTAAAGCAAACTTATGCCAATCTGGAACTAATTATCATTGATGATGGCTCCAAAGATAACTCAGTACAGGTTGCACGTAAATTCAATGATCCGAGAATAACTATTATCACTCAGGAAAATAGAGGAGCCCACAATACAATTAATCGTGGATTGGATATGGCTTCTGGTCAATATTTGACTGTTCTTAATTCGGATGATTGCTATGAAAAAGAACGGTTGGAGAAATGTATTCAATTTCTCAGAACTAATCAGGATGTTCATTTGGTGTGTTCCTATATCAAAGTTATTGATGAGAAAAGCAAAAAATTAGGCATTAAACAAGGTTGGAAAAACATGGAACCTTGGGCGGTTCCAAATCGAAATCTGTCTTTTGCTGCTACCAATGATTTTCTCAAAAATTTGCTGATGTCCAATTTCATTTCTACAACCAGTAATATGGTTTTCACCAAAAAGTTATATGAATCTATTGGGGGAATGCGTAATTTACGCTTTGCCCATGATTGGGATTTTGCATTGCGGGCAGCAGAATACGGAAAGTGTGCAATAATTGAAGAAGCACTTATGGGTTACCGGATTCATGGTACTAATACAATTAGTACCAATAGAAAACATATGCTATTTGAAATTTGTTGGATTTATGCTGCACATTTGGATCGTTTTGAAGGTGAAAATATTTTTAGCGGTAATGCGATTGAAGATTTACAAGAGATGGCTGAATCTATTAATCTGCAAAATAATGACAAGTTACTTTGGCTTTTGCGCTCTTATTTGAATGGAGCCAGAAAAAAAGGTGAATTGGAGCCGGAATTGCAGTTTTTGGACAATCAGGAGTTGCGCGAATCTCTCTTTAAATACATTAACGAATAAAAGTGAAAAAGTAATGTAAAGTAAAATATTTTAGTATATGCAGCCCTTTATTATTCAATGTCGAAGACAGGTACATGGTACGATTAATCGTGTGCAGGCCAAGTTATTGAAATAAAGGGCTATCAATTCGATAAGGGGTGCCGGAAAGGAATATTGATCCGGAATCCTAGTTGGGAGGATTGCAAAAAAAGAATGACAAATAAAACAAACGTTATCCGATCGATTGCTTTCGGTATTATTGGTACATTGCTATTATACGTTTTTTTATCATTAATGTTATGTGGGAAAATTGTAACTGAACTTCCGCGTTTTTCTAATACATGGACTGTATCTCAAAGCGATTTACAGGCTAATATTAAAGATTTTAAGAATGAAAACAATGTATTAAAAGCTACATCAAACGATCCGTGGCTTGAAGTGAATTTTGGAAAGACATTGACTCCCCAAAAGTTGAAGCTTAATATATCTGATTTAAGTATTGATAGTTCTTATGCACAAATTTATTATTCAGATAAAGAAAATGATTTTTCTGAAGGCAGATATGTAGACTATAGTCTAAAAAATGGATTGAATGAAATTTCATTTCCCCATAACACTTCTGTTCAAAGCATCCGGATGGATTTAACGGATCAAAAAGGAGTTTCTTTGCAGGTCGTATCCGCTAATCTAATGCTTGATTCCAAAGTATCGCTGTTTTGGTTGTTTTTCCTTGCAATGTTTGTAGTTTACTTAGGAGTTATATATCTGATTATTCGCTTAAGCTCTACTAACCGTCATTCGGCTGAACCATTGTCTCCATTTTCGTTCTCGAATTATAGCCGTGAATATAAATTGTTTATGTGGAGTTTTGGTATTGGCGTGCTTTATTACCTACCGTATATAACTAATACATTATATTCTATAGACGATTATTATTTAGATCAATTATACAATATAAATATGGAAACTTTAGGATATAATTTCCATTCAACAGGTAGATATACACAGGCCATATTATCACAGTTATTTTATTACATGAATATTCAACCCCTTACCAAACCTTTGGGGCCATTGTTATTTATTGCTTCACTTTCACTTCTGGGTATTTGCATTACTAGATTGCTAAAAATAAATTCTTTTATCTTGTCGTTAAGCATAATTCTTTTGCTGGTGAGCAATCCGTTCTTCGGAGAAATTTTCCATTATAGCATCGTGCCAGCTTACAGTGCGTTTGCTGTTATAGCTTTGGCAGGTGGCTTAATATTTGGCCACAAATATAGTACAAATAGAAGGTTTATTTTTGGATTTTTATCAATTGGTTTTTATATCATCTCACTTACAACCTATCAAATATTTTATCCCATTGTTTTTCTTGTCTTTCTTTATAATCTTATTATTCCTGCAGAGCTGCGAATTTTCGAGCAAGAAGATACAGGTAGAGAACAACAATCATTTTTGGCAAAGTTTATCCCGCTAGTAATATATGTTGTCGCTTTTTTAGTATATTCAATCTTATTAAAAATTGTATTTCTTATTTGGCCACCACAGCTTGCTTACTCTGGCAATGATATCGGACAATTGTGGTATAATTTTACACACAAACCATACTGGATAAGTGTTTTCAACAATATTGATCGATTTATACTGGAGAACAATCCATTTAATTCTCAGTTGATTAACTTTTTTGTATGGGGAATCCTTTTTACTGCTCTGGCTGCTTACGTTACTTTTAATGGAATGTTCGCCAAAACTTCTATCACGAGACTTGCAAGCGTATCTATTCGCGTATTTATTTTGTCTTTCTTGGGTTTGGTTACTTGTCTTGGATTTTCATTGCTTCGTCCTGAAGAGATCTCATCCCGATCATTTACAGCGTTTGGATTGTATCAAGCACTATTATTAATTATTGTATATGGAATCACTATGCTCTTAAAGCTAAAACCTTCTTATCGAAATGTTCTAATCTCAGGGCTTATTATTATTATTATTGTAGGAAATATAGGACGGATCGGTAGAAGTGCTCTGGATCAACATAGGCTTAACAGTATGGAAAACAGTATGGTAACCAGAATAGTAGAGCGTATGGAAGCAGATCAAGCATTCAATCCTAATGCGAAATTGGTTATTTCAGGAGTCCCAAATTTGAAATCTATTTCATATACTACTTTTGGGGATTATAATGTACCTGCATCGCAGCAATTTTCCAAAGTGTTTCTATTCAATGAAGTAACGGGATATAGCTTTGAACAACCTTCAGAGAAGGATATAGAGGTAGCAAATAAAAAATTGCAAAAAATGAAACCATGGCCGGACATAACATCAGTTCAAAGTGAAAATGGCATCTTTATTATCAAACTCAATTGATAGATGGGTCGATTTTTGAAAATAACAATTTTATATCAATGGTATCAAATTTGCAGCTCGTGTAGTAATCTATTTATATTAATTTGGACGTTCGACTTATACTTGAATAATTTACTACTTATGGGGGAAAAATGAATAATAATGCTTTTTCTGTGAATGAGAGTCACCTTTTTGACATTCAGGAACTTGGTGATAATCGAGGGGCGTTGGCAGTAGTAGAATCAATGAAGAACATCCCTTTTGACATCAAGCGTGTTTTTTATATTTATGGTACAGCAAAAGGTATACGAAGAGGATTTCATGCACATCATAAAACCAGACAAGTTTTGATTAGCGTATGTGGAAGCTGCAAAGTTCATTTAGACAATACGAAAAGAAAAAAAGAGGTTTTGCTTGATTCACCATCGGTAGGACTTCTATTGGAACCAAATGATTGGCATGAAATGTATGACTTTTCACCGGATTGTGTACTTCTGGTTATGGCTTCTGAGCTGTATCAGGCAGAAGACTATATTCGAGACTATGATCAATTTATCGAGGTATATGGCCTATGAGTAATTATTTTATTCACTCGCACGCGATTGTGGAAAGCAATAATATTGGCAAAGATACAAGGATATGGGCCTTTTCTCATGTTCTACCAGGTGCGATCATTGGTGAAAACTGTAATATTAATGATCATACTTTTATCGAAAATGATGTAGTACTTGGTAATAATGTTACTGTTAAATCAGGCGTTTATATTTGGGATGGTATTACAGTTGAAGATAATGTATTTATTGGTCCTAATGCTACTTTCACTAATGATTTAAAACCACGTTCTAAGCAGTATCCCGATGCTTTTTTGAAGACTCGACTAGAGCAGTGGGCTTCTATCGGAGCCAATGCCACTATTGTAGCCGGTCACACAATTGGGAGATATGCTATGATTGGTGCAGGTTCAGTAGTTACAAAGGATGTTCCTAATAATACGTTATGGTTTGGTAATCCTGCTAAGTTTCGCGCATATATTTGTAATTGCGGAGAACAGCTTGATAAGCAACTGCATTGCTCCAAATGTGGAAAATCATATCATTTGGTGAATGGTTTGATTGAGGAAGATAATAATCTATAAGGGAACAAGGTGCATACATGATTCAATTTTTGGATTTGAAAAAAATTAATTTGCGTCATGAACAGGCGATTCAAGAGAGCGTAGCCCAGGTACTTCATTCTGGCTGGTACATACTAGGAGAACAAGTGAAAAGCTTTGAAGCCGAATTTGCTTCCTATTGCGGAACTCGTTACTGTCTAGGAGTGGCTAATGGTTTGGATGCACTTGAGCTGATTATTCATGCATACGGCATTAGTGCAGGAGATGAAGTTATCGTTCCATCCAATACGTATATTGCTTCGATTCTCTCAATTTCTGCGAACGGAGCAACCCCGATTCTGGTCGAACCGGATCCGCAAACTTATAATATTGATCCTGCCAAAATTGAAGAGAAAATTACTGAAAAGACGAAAGCTATTATGGTAGTTCATCTCTATGGTCAAACTTGTGATATGCAACCTATTCGTGAACTCGCACAAAGGTTTGATTTGAAAATTATTGAAGATTGTGCACAGTCTCATGGAGCTTTATACGCAGACCAACGTGCTGGGAATCTGGGCGATGCAGCAGCGTTCAGCTTTTACCCTGGCAAAAATCTTGGGGCGCTTGGTGATGCAGGTGCAATCACAACAAATGATGAAGAATTGTATACTAAGCTGTATGCATTACGAAATTATGGCTCTCATAAAAAATATGAGAATCTTTACAAAGGATATAATAGTCGATTAGATGAATTCCAAGCACCGATTCTTAAGGAGAAACTCAAGCATTTGGATGCGGATAATGCCTATCGTCGAGATATTGCTAATTATTATATAGAGCATATTCATAATACGTTAATTACACTTCCTATTGTAAAGCATAATCCAGAATCCCATGTGTGGCATGTATTTGTTGTTCAAGTAGCAGATCGTGCGGATTTTATGCAGTATATGACTGACAATGGTATTCAAACAATCATTCATTATCCGATCCCGCCTCATAAGCAGCAAGCATATGCAGAATGGAATGATCATGTATACCCGATCTCCGAAGAGATTCATAAGCATATAGTTAGCATCCCGATCAGTCCGGTAATGCCTATGGAAGAAGTTATGAAAGTGGTGGAAGTCATTAATGAATACGGACAAAATTAAATTTTCAATTGTGGTGCCGATATACTTTAATGCCTTAAACATTCCACATACGGTACCAAGGTTACAAAAACTGAAGCAGATATTGCCGGATTGTGAATTGGAATTTGTATTTGTCGATGATGGATCTAAGGATGATTCATTTCAATTACTATTGGAAGCCAAAAAACAGGATGATCGTATTAAAGTAATCAAACTAAGCCGTAATTTTGGGTCCATGTCGGCTATTCAGGCAGGTTTACAATTTGCCACAGGTGACTGCATCGGTGTAATTGCAGCTGATTTACAGGATCCACCTGAACTATTTGCTGATATGATTATGGAATGGCGCAATGGTAAAAAGGTTGTACTGGCTACCCGTTCTGATCGTGAGGAATCACTTTCGCAGAAAATGTTTTCTAATTCCTATTACTATTTACTGGAAAAATTTGCTCTTAAAGATTATCCGAAGGGCGGCTTTGACTTTCTGTTGGTAGATCGCCAGGTTGCCCGCGAAGTAATCGATATTGGAGAAAAAAATACGAATGTAATGAGTCTGATCTACTGGCTTGGTCATGATCGCGAATATTTACCATATGTTCGCCAAGAACGCAAGCTAGGCAAATCACGCTGGACAATGTCCAAAAAAATAAAATTGTTTATCGATTCATTTGTTAGTTTCTCATATATGCCTATTCGTTTCATGTCAGCGTTGGGCGTGATCACGGCATTATTAAGTTTTTTGTATGGTGTCTATGTAGTGGCTGGTGCATTATCAGGTATAATACCAATTCAGGGATGGACGACTATTATTGCATTAATCACATTTTTGCTTGGTATCATTATGGTAATGCTTGGTATCATCGGAGAGTATTTGTGGAGAATATTGGATGAAAGTCGAAACAGACCTTCATTCATAGTTGATGAAGTATATGAATAAACCATTTATCAAGTATCTGTTGAGTGGTGGCTTTAATACATTGGTTACTTATCTCATGTATTTGTTGCTGCTTAATATTATGAATTATAATATGGCCTATTCCATTTCATATGTAGCAGGAATTTTATTATCATATTATTTGAATTCGGTCTTTGTATTTCAGGAAAAAATCTCATTGCGTAAATTCATCAAATATCCTGTTGTATATATAGTACAATATTTGATTAATTTAGTGTTGCTTAATATACTTATTGAGTATGCAGGTTTGTCTACGAAAATCGTACCTATTATTACGATTGTAATTACGATACCTATAACTTTTTTACTAACCAAATTTATTATCAAAGGAAAATGAACGGAGGCATATTTATTATGAAAGGCATTATTTTGGCAGGTGGTACAGGAACAAGATTATTCCCATTAACCAAAGTGACTAATAAGCATCTTCTGCCAGTAGGCAAATATCCAATGATTTTTCATTCTGTGCAAAAACTTAAACAATCCGGTATTCAGGATATATTGATTGTAACAGGTAAGGAGCATATGGGAGACGTTGTTAATCTGTTGGGAAGTGGACATGAAATGGGGGTTACCTTTACATATAAAGTTCAAGATGAAGCAGGCGGCATTGCTCAGGCCCTTGATCTGGCAGAACAGTTTGTGAACGGTGATCAGATGGTAGTTATTCTTGGCGATAATGTATTTGCGGATGATATTGCTCCATTTGTACAAAATTTCCGCGAACAAAAAAAGGGTGCAAAACTTTTGCTGCAGCAAGTGCAGGATCCTCAACGTTTTGGCGTGGCTGAGCTGGAAGGAGATCGTATTGTATCGATCGAAGAGAAGCCTAAAAATCCGAAAAGTGATTTTGCAGTGACCGGTATTTATATGTTTGATAGCCGAGTATTTGATATTGTTAAAACATTGAAGCCCTCTGATCGTGGTGAGCTTGAGATTACCGATGTTAACAATGCTTATATTGCTAGCGGTGATCTATCTTTCGATATTTTGCAGGGTTGGTGGACAGATGCAGGAACTCATGCTTCTCTGGCAAGAGCCAATGAGCTGGCGCAGGATATCGTATTTGGTGAAGAATTCGGTAAGCTCAAACTGTAAGGAGGAACACCATGAAGTCGACGGCTCTAAAACTGGAAGGTGCAAAACTGCTCGAACCGATTATTCACGGAGATAACCGGGGATTTTTTATGGAAAGTTATAATGAACGTGTAATGAATGAACTAGGGATACATCATCGTTTTATTCAAGATAATCAATCTCTTTCTGTAGAAGCGGGAGTTTTGAGAGGACTACATTATCAATTAAATCCCAAAGCACAAACGAAAATTATCCATGTGATTTCTGGGGCCATTTATGATGTGATTGTCGATATACGGCAAGAATCAGAAACATTTGGTCAATGGATGGGATTTATTCTGAGTACGGATAATAAACGCCAGTTGCTTGTTCCACAAGGGTTTGCACATGGGTTTTGTACTCTTGTAGCTAATACTCAAGTATCCTACAAAGTAGATCAGTATTATTCACCTGAACATGATCGGGGAATATTATGGAATGATCCTGCTATAGGAATTGACTGGCCTGTCTCAGAACCTATTTTATCGGAGAAAGATAAAAAACATCCACTGTTAAAAGATGCCGAATTGAATTTCTGAGGATCAATATGGTTCTGCAGACAAACGATTAGACAAGATTCAGCGTTTAAGCTGAATCTTGTTCATTGATATAGGAGGAATAATTATGAAACTACTTGTTACTGGCGGAGCTGGTTTTATCGGCAGCAATTTTGTGCTGTATATGCTGCGTGAGCATCCGGAATACCAGATTATCAATGTGGATGCATTGACATATGCAGGTAATCTGGAGAATTTGAAAGCTATTGAGGGTAATGCGAATCATACTTTTGTCAAAGCTGATATTGGTGATGCCTCCAAAATGGATGAATTGGTATCGCAAGGAGTAGACATCATTGTCAACTTTGCGGCTGAATCTCACGTCGATCGCAGTATTCTGGAACCGGACGTGTTTGTAAAAACAAACGTATTGGGTACGCAGGTATTACTTGATGTAGCGAAGAAGCACAAGATTACCAAATTTGTTCAAGTATCTACCGATGAAGTGTACGGTACGTTGGGCGAAACAGGCCTCTTTACCGAGGAAACACCACTTACACCGAATAGCCCTTATTCGGCAAGTAAAGCCGGCGGTGATTTGTTAGTACGTGCTTATCATGAGACATTTGGTTTGCCAATGAATATTACTCGCTGCTCCAACAACTATGGTCCATTCCAGTTCCCGGAAAAACTGATCCCGTTAATCATCTCCCGTGCACTGGCAGATGAGTCTTTGCCTGTATATGGTGATGGTCTGAATATTCGCGATTGGCTGTATGTAGAAGATCATTGCAGTGCGATCGATCTCGTTATCCATGAAGGGAAAAATGGCGAAGTATACAATATTGGTGGTAATAATGAACGTACCAATATTCATATTGTCAAAACGATTTTGGAACAACTGGACAAGCCTGAATCTCTTATTAAATATGTAGAAGATCGCCCAGGACATGATCGTCGCTATGGTATTGATCCTACCAAAACAATGAATGAGCTTGGCTGGAAACCGAAGCACAATTTCGAGTCGGGCATTAAAGCTACTATTCAATGGTATTTGGATAATAAGGAATGGTGGAGTCGTATCGCTTCAGGTGAATATCAAGAATACTACCAAAAACAATATGGCAGCCGTCTGGGTGACCAATAATGAAAGTTCTTGTTACCGGAGCCTCAGGGCAACTTGGTATAGATACGGTAGCTGTATTGGAACGTAAAGGACATACGGTCATGGCATGTGACCGTACGAAATTGGATATTACCAATCAGCAGCAATGCCAGCAAGTAATAAGTTCATTTCATCCAGAGGTAGTTATTCACTGCGCAGCTTATACAGCTGTAGACGCCGCTGAATCAGACATAGATAGTGCTTATAAAGTAAATGCTATCGGTAGCCGGAATGTTACAGTTGCTGCCGAAGCTATCCAGGCTAAAGTAATCTATATTAGCACAGACTATGTATTTGACGGAAAAAGTACGGCGTCGTATCACGAATATGATACTACAGATCCACAAGGGATCTATGGCAAATCTAAACGTGCTGGCGAAGTATTAACGCAGACGTTATCCAGTCGCTATTTTATTGTGCGGACATCCTGGGTATACGGAATGCATGGTAGTAATTTTGTGAAAACAATGCTGAAGTTGGGACAAGAAAAGCCGGAATTGAAAGTAGTGAATGATCAGAAAGGTTCGCCAACCTATACCGTGGATCTAGCAGAGTTTCTTTCGGAGTTAATGCTTACAGAGAAATACGGCATTTATCATGCTTCTAATAGCGAAGCATGCACATGGTATGAATTTACTGGTGAGATTTTTAAACAAGCCAAGGATATTCTTGGAATCACTATTACTGCCAAGCTTGAACCATGTACTACAGCAGATTTCCCAAGACCTGCTCCACGCCCGATCAATTCTACAATGGAACATCTATCCATTCGTACCAACGGATTTGAGGATATACGTTCCTGGCAAGAGGGATTAACAGCTTTCTTATTGGAGTACAAGCAGAATTTAAGCTAAATAGTGAGTTGAATCTATAATCTATCTAGAGATATAATTACAAAGGCATTCTTCGTTGTTATAATGCGAAGAATGCCTTTGTAATTATATCTATTCACTTATAACATGTAATTAAAACTATAAGCCCAGCAAAGGATGAAAGGTGGGAAAATCGATGTCTGGTCGCACAATGCAGGTGCTTTTATCAACATATAACGGAGAAAAATACATAGGTGATCAACTGGATAGCATATTACAGCAACCATATGAACATATCAAAGTATTGATACGGGACGATGGTTCCAGTGATAACACAGTTGCTATAATAGAAAACTATTGTAATCGCTATAGAGGACGGATCCAGTTGCTAAAGGGAAAAAATATCGGTGTGATCCCTAGCTTTTGGACATTAATGCAGCAAGCTGATCAAAAAGCAGCCTATTTTTGTTTTTGTGATCAGGACGATGTATGGATGTCTGATAAAACTGTACGTGCTGTACATCAGTTAGAAAAAATGGAACAAGAACAACCATACGGAATCACAATTCCGGCAATGATATTTACTGCAACTCAGTTAACAGATGCTCAGCTAAATCCCACTGTGATCTGGCCGGGAAAGCCTGCACGAGAGCCCTCTTTTTATAATGCACTTATTCAAAATATAGCAGTTGGAGCTACTGTCTCATTTAATTACCAGACGCTTCGGCTTCTAATGAATACTCAGGACGATGTTAACTTATCCAATATTCAGATGCATGATTGGTGGATGTACCTAGTCATCTCCAGTATGGGGAAGGTACAATTTGATCCGCAACCTTCAATCTATTACCGGCAGCATAGCAACAATGCAGTTGGCGGTGAAGCAACTGCTTTTCAAAAAGTGAAAAAGAAATGGCGCAGTTACAAAAAGCATAGAGATCAGAAGCTACTAGTTAGACAAGCACAGGAATTCCAAAAAATCTATGGAGCTCAACTGACAAATCAGAGCATGATTGAACAGCTTCAGGCATTTGTTACTCCAAGAACTGATTTTGCAGCCAAACTAAAGTTTTTGCGAAAATGCAGATTATATAGACAATCTTTTATAGAAAATTTGCTTTTTCGTTTTCTGATTATAATCGGTTATATTTAAGAGTATATTTTAGATGATTTATATCTCGCATAATGATATGAAGCGAAAATAAGAACAGAGTTTCTGGAATAATCTTCAAACTAACTCTTTACTTCATATCTATGATATAATTTCGATGTAGTAGATTATTAAGTGTATTGGAATCTGTTCATCAATTCAAAAAATAATTTTTACATTTATTTATAGAATGCTTTCAATTCAGGCAGGAGCGTTATTATGGACGTTAGCGTTTTAATCTTAAATTACAATACTTGTCAGCTGACAATGGATTGTATCGAATCGGTTTACCGTTCGAGTACTCAATATTCCTATGAAATCATCGTTGTCGATAACCATTCGAGCGATGATTCCACTACGCGTATTCCAGCAGCTTACCCGAATATTGTCTTCATCGCTAATCAGGATAATGGTGGCTTTGCCAAAGGCAATAATATCGGGATGAAGATTGCCCGGGGACGATATACATTGCTGCTCAATTCTGACACCATCGTTCAGCCGGATACCCTGGAGACGATGGTGTCTTTCATGGATGCACACCCCACGGCAGGAGCATCGGGCTGCAAAATCATTCTACCGGACGGTTCGCTGGACAAAGCGTGCAAGCGCGGCTTCCCGACTCCATCGGCATCGTTCTATTATGCTTTTGGTTTCTCGAAGCTGTTCCCGGACAATCCGAAGTTTAATGGTTACCAGCTGGGTTATCTCAGTCCGGATGAATCCTACCAGGTAGACTCCCTCGTAGGTGCCTTTATGCTGGTACGCCGTGAAGTGATCGAGCAGATCGGCGGACTGGATGAAGAATTCTTTATGTACGGTGAAGATATCGACTGGTGTTACCGGATCAAGGAAGCAGGCTGGGAGATTCATTATCGGGCAGACACATTCATCGTGCATCACAAAGGTGCCAGCAGCCGGCGCAAGCCATTCAAGATTATTTATGAATTTCACCGGGCGATGTGGTTGTTCCATCGCAAGCATTATCGGCAAAAGTATTCTTTTATTACCAATGGTATTGTCTACACAGGGATCGGTGTCAAACTGATGCTTTCCCTGCTCAAAAATAAACTGCTGCGTGCCACGCCGGCGCCGGTATCCGATTCAGAAAGGAGAGTCCACACGTGATCCGCAAAAATCAGCGCTTTTTGACCAGACTGTATATTCTGGCGGATTTCTCTGTGATTCAAATTTCCTTTCTGATCGCCTGGTTTATCAAATTCCAAAGTGATATTCTTCCCTATGACAGCCCTCCCGCAGGGTATGGAGCACTGCCGTTCGAGACCTATGGCAAATGGAGCCTGATCTACGGGGTGATTGCCATCCTGATCGGGACGATAAGCAGTCTGTATTCTCCAAAGCGCAAAAAGCGTTTTGCCGATGAGCTGCTCAAAATCGTACAGACCCACGCAGTCAGCATTTTTATGCTGCTTGGCGCGTTATTCTTCTTCAAAGAGATTAATATCTCGCGTTACTACCTGCTGCTGTATGTCCTACTGAATCTGCTGCTGATTATGGCATATCGCTATGTGATCAAGCTTGGGCTCAAACGTGCTCGTCAAAAGGGCTTTAACAAGCAGTTTGTGCTTATCCTGGGTGCCGGTTCTCTCGGCAAGCGTTTCTATGACAATCTGATGCAGTACCCGGAGATGGGCTACGAGATTGTCGGATTCCTGGACGATTATCGTACATTCGATGGAATTGAATTGAAAAAGTACAAACCGGTGCTCGGCAAAATCGATGATCTGGGGCGCAAGCTGCAGGAGATGATGATCGATGAGGTCATTCTGGCATTGCCACTGGATGCGCATAGCAAGTATCCGCTTATTATCGCCGAATGTGAAAAAGCAGGGGTACGAACGCTGATTATTCCTGACTTCTTTGACTATCTGCCGGCACGTCCTTACTTTGATAATTTTGCCGGAATGCCAATGATCAATGTACGTGATATTCCGCTGGATATTGCAGCCAATCGAATTTTCAAACGGTTGTTCGATATTATATTCTCACTGGCGGCTATTATCGTAACTTCGCCGATTATGCTGTTTGTAGCAATTGGAGTCAAATTGACTTCATCCGGACCGATTATTTTCAAGCAGGAACGCGTTGGTCTCAATCGGCGTACATTTATGATGTTCAAGTTTCGTTCTATGCGTGTCATTCCGGAAGGGCAGATTGATACGGGCTGGACAACAGCGGATGATCCACGCAAGACCAAGTTTGGTTCATTTATCCGGCGTACGAGTCTGGATGAACTTCCGCAATTCTTTAATGTACTGATTGGAGATATGAGCGTAGTCGGCCCACGGCCGGAGCGTCCTTATTTCGTGGAGCAGTTCCGGGAGGAAATCCCCAAATACATGGTCAAGCACCATGTTCGCCCAGGTATTACCGGCTGGGCACAGAGCAATGGACTGCGTGGAGACACATCGATCGAGGAACGAATCAATCACGATATTTTCTATATTGAAAATTGGTCGCTGTTATTCGATATCAAGATTATTTTCAAAACGATCCGTAATGGATTTATGAATAAGAATGCGTATTAAGATTTAATATCCGAATTACGCATCAAAATTCAATGTAAGTGAACAACCTTAGAGAAGAGATCTACATCCCAATACCTCGTTCTTACAGACGGGGTATTTTTATTTGCAAATTAAGGTGCAAACACACGGCGAAATATCGTATAATATAACTTTGTTCCCATCAAATACGAACAAAAAATTGACACTGTACAAGCACTGTCATAGACTTATTCTGAAGGTTGCAGAAAGACGGAGGAATGAAGGTTGAGAGATGAAATTAAAACGTGGCAGCACGTATTCAAATTGGACCCTGACCGTCTGATCTCGGACGAAGATCTGGATCGTATTTGTATGTCCGGTACCGATGCTATCATGATTGGTGGTTCGTCCGGTGTAACCTATGACAATACAGTGGATCTGATGTCCCGTGTGCGCAGGTATGAGCTTTCCTGTGTACTGGAAGTATCGGATCTGCAAGCAGTTGTACCGGGATTCGATCTGTATATGATTCCAATGGTGCTGAACACCGACCAGAGTAAATGGCTGCTTGGACAGCATGTACAGGCGATTGAGCAGTACAGCCATTTGATTCCCTGGGAACGGATGCTGCCGGAAGGGTATATTGTACTGAATCCGGATTCGACGGTAGCCCGTCTGACTGATGCATTGACTGCTATTGATGGCGACCGTGCTGCAGCATATGCGCAGGCAGCTGACCGTCTGCTGAAGCTACCGATTATTTATATCGAATACAGCGGCCGCTTTGGAGACATGGAGCTTGCTGCGGATATCCGTCGTGCTGCCGGTGAAGCCCGTGTGTTTTACGGTGGAGGTATTCATGATGCAGAAACGGCCAGAATAGCCCGGCAGGTCTGTGATACAATTATTGTGGGCAACAGCCTCTATAGCGATCTGGATCATGCACTGGAGACGGTAACTGCAGTGAAAAGCTGAATCTTTCTTTTATAGGGATCATTTATACGGATGATTCAAAATACAATGTGATCCTAACAATGATAATACGAACTGCTTAAACAGTTTAATGTAATAATGCAATGTACCTCAATAATCTGTGCCTGTTACAGCAGGCAGCCCATTAACGTTTAACCATACTTGACTCACTATCCACGCTTTGATTTGTACACACCACATGACATGGTTCAACATATACAGGCTTTTATCAAGCAAGCCAATCGCCTG
Organism: Paenibacillus dauci; assembly: GCF_000971985.1. Lineage (GTDB taxonomy): Bacteria > Bacillota > Bacilli > Paenibacillales > Paenibacillaceae > Saccharibacillus > Saccharibacillus dauci. The sequence goes on from NZ_LAQQ01000002.1 coordinate 806,952, forward strand.
ACACTTTATTTTTATATCCTATTCCCATTTTGAAAGGGGCAAGACTTCTACATGACGACTGTAAATATACAGGATGCAATCAACCGCCTGAATCCCAGACAAAAAGAAGCCGCGCTCGTCACAGATGGACCGCTACTCATTATGGCAGGTGCAGGCAGTGGTAAAACTCGGGTACTGACCCACCGTATTGCCCATATTATTGATTCCCGCAAGTCAGCTCCATGGGGAATTCTGGCGATTACATTTACCAACAAAGCTGCACGTGAGATGCAGGATCGTGTCTCCCAGTTGGTAGGCCGTGATGGCCGCGAGATCTGGGTATCTACGTTTCACTCCATGTGTGTTCGTATTCTGCGCAAAGATATCGAACGGATTGGTTTTACTTCCAATTTCTCCATTCTGGACTCTGGTGATCAGCTGTCTGTTATCCGTTCCTGCATGAAGGATCTGAATATGGATACCAAGAAATTCGAGCCGAAGGCTGTTCAGGCAATGATCAGCACTGCCAAAAATGAATTGGTAACGCCTGCCCAGTACGAGCAGAAGATCGGTGATTATTTTGAAGGTCTGGCATCCAAAGTCTATACGATGTACCAGCGCAAGCTGCGTGCCAACAACTCGCTCGATTTTGATGATTTGATCATGACGACGATCCAGCTGTTCAAGGAAGTGCCGGAAGTGCTGGAATTTTACCAGAAGAAATTCCGCTACATCCACGTCGATGAGTATCAGGATACCAACCGTGCACAATACATGCTTTGTAAAATGCTGGCGGATGCGCACCATAATATCTGCGTAGTCGGTGACAGTGACCAATCGATCTACCGCTGGCGTGGAGCGGATATTACCAACATCCTGAATTTTGAAGAAGATTACCCGGAAGCCAAGACGATTCTGCTGGAACAGAACTATCGTTCCACTTCCAATATTCTGAGTGCAGCCAACGAAGTTATTGGCAACAACAGCGGCCGCAAACCCAAGAAATTGTGGACCGATAAAGAAGGTGGCGCCAAGATCAAAGTATATCGTGCCGACTCTGAGCATGATGAAGGATATTTCGTCACTTCGGAAATTCATAAAAGTGTAAAAACAGGCCGACCTTATCAGGATCACGCTATTTTGTACCGTACCAATGCCCAGTCCCGGGTTATAGAGGAAATTCTGATCAAATCCGATATTCCTTACCAGATCGTCGGCGGCATCAAGTTCTATGATCGCAAAGAGATTAAAGATATCCTCGGATATCTTCGTCTATTGTCTAATCCGGATGATGATATCAGTTTAACGCGGATCATTAATGTACCGAAGCGTGGTATCGGCGATACGAGTGTAGCCAAGCTGGCTGCAGCTGCAGGTGAGCGCGGAATTTCTATTTTCCGGGTGCTGGAGATTGTAGATGACCTGGGCTTTGCCGGTCGTACGCGTAATGCACTGGTGGAATTTTACGATATGATCGCAGCTCTGCATCAGATGGTAGAGTATCTATCCGTAACCGAACTGACCGAGAAGATTCTGGAAATGTCGGAATACCGGGTCGAACTGCAACGCGAGAATACACTCGAATCCAAAGCACGGGTAGAGAATATTGAAGAGTTCCTGTCGGTAACGATGGAATTCGAGAAGAACAACGAAGACAAATCACTGATCTCGTTCCTGACCGATCTGGCTCTGATTGCGGATATTGATACTGTAGGGGACAAGCCGGAGGAGCAAGAAGATGCGGTTGTACTGATGACCATGCACAGTGCCAAAGGTCTGGAATTCCCGACTGTCTTTATTATCGGTATGGAGGAGGGCGTCTTCCCGCATAGCCGTGCCTTTATGGATAATGATGAGTTGGAAGAAGAACGCCGCCTTGCTTATGTAGGTATCACCCGTGCAGAGAAGCAGTTGTTCCTCTCCTGCGCGCAGATGCGTACATTGTTCGGACGGACAACCGCGAATCCACCATCCCGTTTCTTGGAAGAGATTCCCGAAGAATACAAGGAAGATACCAAAGTGGCACCGAATAATTATCGTCGTGGCAGCACTAGCAGCTATGGAGGCGGAAGCCGTGGATTTGGCGGATCGACCAGCAGCTTTGGCGGCAAACGGGATAACTCCAGCGCCTTTGGCAGTGGATCTTCCGCACGTGCGGTTCCTCGCCAGACACCAACATCTTCCGGTGTAACTGTTACTACAGGTAATGGATCGGCACCGAAGCCGGTAGCCAGTGGCAGCGGCGATGGATTCCAGGCAGGGGACAAAGTGTCTCATGGCAAATGGGGCATCGGTACGATTGTTGCAGTCAAAGGAACAGGCAATGATATGGAACTGCAGATTGCTTTCCCTGCACCTACCGGGCTGAAGCGTCTGCTGGCAGGCTTCGCACCTATTACCAAAGTGGAATAAAATCGGATACAGCACGATAGGGTTTAACCAACGATAAGACAGCCAGTATCGTATGTCTCCTCATAGAACCGGATACTTTAGGATTCGGTTCTATTTTTTCGAATAAGGGAATACAGTGCATGACGAAAATGAAATAACCGAGTCCATGATCGCCTTTACGTTGGCTGATCAGGGACTTACATATTAGATACGGGAGAGATGCTATTCATGGACCCGATGAACGAAATGGAAAAGCTCGTCGCCGAGCTGAATAATTACAGTTACCACTATTACACACTGGATGAGCCGTTGGTCGATGACAAAGAGTATGATGCCCTGTATGATCGTCTGCTGCAGCTGGAACAGGAAAGTGGTGTTGTCCTGCCGGACTCACCAACACAGCGCGTAGGTGGCGAACTGCTCAAAGGATTCCTGCCGCATCGTCATCTGGCTCCGCTCTGGAGTCTGGACAAAGCGCAAAATCTGGAGAAGCTGTCCAGCTGGCATACCCGTGCCCGCAAGCTGATCAATGATTACAATACCAAGAACCCGGATACACCACTTCCCGAACCAACCTATGCGGTCGAACTCAAGTTTGATGGTCTTACACTCAATCTGACTTATGAGAACGGTCGCCTCGTTCAAGCAGCTACGCGTGGTAATGGCGTTGTCGGAGAAGGCATACTGGAGCAGATCAAAACGATCCGTTCCATTCCGCTGTCTATTCCTTTTAAGGATGGCAAGATTGAAGTGCAGGGAGAAGGCATTATGAACCTGTCCGTGCTGGCTGCCTATAACGAGACAGCTTCGGACAAAGACAAACTCAAAAATGCCCGCAATGCAGCAGCAGGTGCTTTGCGCAACCTGGATCCCAAAGTAACCGCCAAGCGCCGTTTGAGTGCCTATTTCTATAATATTGGTTACATGGATGGTATTCGGTTCGCTACACAGCAGGAAATGATGCAGTTCCTGAAAGATAATCATTTCCGGGTCAATCCGTATGTTTCGTATTTCGAGAATTTTGATGATGTGATTGCCCAGCTGGAAGAGATTCAGACACGCCGCAGCGGTCTGGATTATCTGATTGATGGAGCAGTTGTAAAAATCACCGATATGCGTACCCGTGAAGTGCTCGGTTATACAGATAAATTCCCGCGCTGGGCGATTGCTTACAAATTTGAAGCGGAAGAGACCAGTACGATTCTGGAATCCGTATCCTGGAATGTAGGACGCACCGGTAAAATCACGCCGCTCGCGCGTGTGGAAGCGGTAGAGCTCGGCGGTGTAACCGTACAGAACTGTACACTGAACAATATTGGCGATATTGAACGCAAAAACCTGAAGCATGCTCTGGGTACACGTGTCTATATTCGCCGCTCCAATGATGTTATCCCCGAGATCCTCGGCAAAGTATCCGAGGAAAATGATGGCGAAGAGATTGTATATCCGGAGAATTGCCCGGCCTGCGGATTCCCGCTGGAACAGCGTGGCGCGCATTTATTCTGTAACAACAAGCTGGGCTGTGAACCACAGATCGTTGCGCGAATTACTCATTTTGCTTCCCGGGATGCGATGGATATCGAGACATTCAGCGTCAAAACGGCGACGCAGCTGCAAAGTGAGCTGCAGGTTCGAGAGCCTGCTGACCTCTATACCCTGCAGTTTGATGATCTGGTCAGTCTGGAGCGTTTTGGCGAACGCAAAGCGAGCAATCTGCTCCAGGCTATCGAAGACAGCAAAACGCGTGATCTAGCTTCTTTCCTGTATGCGCTCGGTATACCGAATACAGGTAAAACGACGACACGAATGCTGGCTGAGCATTATCGGGATCTGGACAAGATCATGAATGCGACAGCCGAAGAGCTGGTGGAGCTTCCGGATGTAGGCATGATTGTCGCAGAGAGTATCGTAGAATTTTTCACAGATCCATTTATGCGCGCAAGTATTGAGAAAATGCTGGAACTTGGCGTACAGCCTCAGGTACCGGAAGCACCTGTTGTAGTCGTATCCGACTCCTACTTTACCAATAAAACAGTAGTACTCACAGGTACACTGCATACGATGACCCGTGATGATGCAGCCGCACGTCTGGAAGAACTGGGAGCTAAAGTAACTGGCAGTGTATCCAAAAAAACGGATATCGTTATCGCTGGCGAAAAAGCCGGCAGCAAACTGACCAAAGCCCGCGATTTGGGTATCGAAGTCATCGAAGATGAAGAGCAACTTCGTCAGCTGCTGGAACTGGAATAGCTAACCGAATCTGAGCTGGGGTTGGGAGGCATGGGGCAGTCTCAAGCGATACATGTACCAAAGTATCTACAAGGATATATGTAGAGACCTTGTCATGTAGAGGTCTTATGCTCACTCAAGCCTCTAAGCAAGAGCGTTTGTATTACAAATAATTGCATATCAAAAAGACGAGATGCCCCCGTAATAAGGGCTCTCGTCTTTTTTGGTATGTCTATCGCTAATTTGCGATATGTTTAATGTATTTGAACCTTCTTTACATGCTCAAGGTCATACATCGGATTTGCATCATGATCCAGTAAATACATATATTCATTACGAAAACGATCAGGACAGATTATCCGGCAACCATGCATCTTTGTCGTAACCACGCTGTTCCCAGTATCCGATATGATCTTCTGCAATCAGCTCGATACGGTTGAGCCATTTTACCGATTTGTAGGCATACATTTTGGGAATAACCAGTCGTACCGGTCCGCCCAGATCAGCTGGAATAATTTTGCCGTCATGCAGTACAGCAACCATGATATCTTTTAGCTGCGCCTGCTCCAGTGTGATCGAGTCTGTATATACGCCATCACCGGAATAGAACTTGATTGTTTGGGCAGTTGGTTTAACCCCTGCCATTTTCAAAAAGTCGTTCAGTGGAATGCCTTCCCATGTGTTTTTGTATACGGACCAGCCAGTTACACAGTGAAAGTCACTTACCTGTACCGAGCGTTTGATTTTCAAAAACTGCTCCCAGTTCCATGTCTGCGGACGATCGACCAAGCCATCGATTGTAAACGACCAGTTGCTGTTATCAAATGAAGGAATCGGTGTAACCGTGTAGACGCGGAATTCGCCCTGAGCACCTCCGCCTTCCGGTGGCAGAGAAGCCGGCATCGGCTTGGGATCGGGAATCATTTTGTTTGGATTGCTTGCCGCCATTTCTTCCCAGCCGCCTCCGCCCTGCAAGGAGCTGCCCAGCCAGCGGATAAAGGTTGGCCCCACCGAGACTGCCAGCCCCACACCGATCACCGAACGCAAAAAGGCACGACGTGTATAAAAAGGAGAAGGAGTCTGTGCAGCAGAAGGTCTGCTTGTTACAGATGCAGCAGCATTTCCCTTTGGCGCTGTATTCGCAGGTTTTCCAGCAGAATCATCGGACAGACGGATACTGCGCTTTTTCGGATCTTTAAGCCAAGCTGTGCGTGTAAGCGAATGATAAATAATATAAGGCAGTCCCACCCAGGTGAGCAGATCATGTATAAATAAAGCGGTATTTGCTACAGCAGGGCCTACTTGCCGAAGCAGCCATAACAGAATGCCGGAGATGATCCATCCAACCAGCAGAATCATGACCAGAATCACATTCATTTTCTGATTCGGTTTCTCCCGGATTTGTTTCCAGTGTTTGGATGCCAGGAACAGATAGTATACTACAGGTACCAGCAGCGCCAATCCTCCTATAATATGAATCCAGCGAATCCATACTCTGCCTTCCCCGAGAATCTCCCTCCAGAACCCGCCTACGAGAACGAGTCCGGTAATCGCGAGCAGGGCGACCAACCATGCATTCCAGCTATGCAATCGAATGAGCTTTTTACCAAATCCTTTTTGAACTGCGGCAATCCAGCGTCCCATTGATTCTCCTCCTTCACACTCTGCATTCAGACAGCAGGGCTATCGTTATATTCAGCCAGTGATCTGTATTTATTTTTACGATCCATATACACCCTATCCGCATATTCGTAGTAACCCGCAAAATAGATCAATATATGTTGTTTTGATTTGCGTTTTACTGTCTTGCCTTAGTAAAAGAAACGCATAAGAGATTTCAAACTTGGTATATAAATTTAAGTTAATATCTAAAATTTATTATAAACCTTTTCTTCGAAAGAACGCGAGAATATAAAAAGGAAGAGAGCAGCAAATAAACAGGAAGCTATTCCTCTGTTAAGCCGAATAAGCTGATCAACAGAGCTTATTCAAACGGCATATGAGTGTGAAGCAGAGAAGCACTGCGATATTCTCTGGGAGAGCTTCCTTTGATCTTTTTGAATATTTTGGAGAATAACAGCGGGTCGCTATAGCCAACTGAACGAGCAATATTGCCGACGGTATGGTCGGTGCTGCTCAGCATGGTTGCTGCAGTATCCATGCGGTATTGAATCAGATAATCCTGAATACTGATTGCTGTGAATTTTGTGAACAACGAACATAGATAGCTCCGATTGAGTCCGACCCAATGTGCGATATCCTCAACCGTAATCTTTTGGGAAAAGTTCATTTCGATAAAATCTTTTACCTGCTCCACATAAACTTCCGCCTGGCTAGTTACTGGTACAGGCAGCGTATGACGGCTATTTTCTATCAGCATGGATAACATCAGATAAAGCAGTCCCATAAGACGGGTCTCCCGTGCTTTGGAGTTCTCGGCAGACTGCATCATCTCGTGCAGACACTGATTGATCCGATTTTTGTCTTCATAGTGAAGTACCGGAGAGGCAAGCGTCAGACCCGCTTGTGCCAACAGCGATTCAGCCAGTGTTCCATGGAAACCGATCCAACCATAAGACCAGGGATGGATCGGATCAGCTTGATAATAGGTCACTACATGAGGACAGATCAAAAAACTCTGGCCCGGCTCGATACAGTGCCGTATCCCATTTACCTCAAAGATTCCTTTTCCCTCAAAAACATAATGCAGCAGATAATGTGTTCTTACTGCTGGACCAAATTCATGACCGGCTATACATTCCTCTATACCGAATTGAGTCAGATACAACTCGGTATGCTGTTTGCTTCGTGGCAGATACTCAATCATTGGCGATTCTCCTTATCTTCACAATATCAAGCCTAATGACATATTTTCTAATCCTTATGCCATATACGAATTGGCCTGTATTCATATACCATTTCTATAGTGACATCTTGTTTTCTGCAAATGACCTAACCATCCTCAGACCATATTATACAGGCAGGAAGAGAAGCAGAGACAGGAATATACATCATCTGATCAAAATGAAAGGGTGTTTGATATGAATGTGATCGTACAGGAAGAAGAAGGTTTGTTTCATCTGCAATCATCCGGCATGAGCTATCTTATTCAAATCGTGGATGGTTATCCGGTACATGTCTATTGGGGAGGAAGACTGCAGCATCGTGCAGCGATAAATCATCTGCTTGTTCATACTTGGCAGGGAATGGGACTGGACCGACTGCCTCAGGAATATCCGCAGTATGGAAGTGGTGATTTTCGTAATCCGGCCTATCAGATTGAACTGGAGGATGGAACACGAATTACAGAGCTCAAATACGATAGTTATCGGCTGGTAAAAGGAAAACCGGTGTTAAGTGGACTTCCCGCTGTATATACAGAGCATGAAGCCGAAGCAGAGACACTTGAACTTCTTTTAAAAGATGATTATTCGGGATTACAGGTTGTTTTGCGATATTCCATTTTTCGGGATCACAATGTGATCGTACGATCCACCCGATTGGTCAATAAGGGGCAGCAGACACTACGGCTTCGCCGTGCCCTGAGTGCCAGTATCGATATGTATGGTCAAGAGCAACTGGAGATGGTATATCTTTCGGGAGCATGGGGACGAGAAAGCAATATACAGCGCAGAACACTTCCGCAGGGAGAGACACGGATCGATAGCAAACGGGGAATGAGCAGTCATCAGTTTAATCCTTTTGCTGCTTTGGTAACACCGGAAACGACAGAACGCGTGGGAGACGCCTATGGGTTCAGTCTGGTATACAGCGGTGGATTTGAAGCGGTGGCAGAAGTGGACTCTTTTGGTTCTACCCGTTTGGGGATTGGCGTGAACTCATTCGACTTTGCCTGGCAGCTGAATGCCGGTGAAGAGTTCCAGACTCCGGAAGCTGTTATGGTCTATTCCGAAGAGGGACTGGGAGAGATGTCCCGAACGTATCACCGTCTATATCGCAGCCGGCTATGCCGTGGCAAGTACCGGGACCAGGAACGACCGATTCTGGTCAATAACTGGGAAGCAACCTATTTTGACTTCAATGCCGACAAGCTGGTTGCTATCGCAGAAGAGGGTGCGAGGCTGGGCATTGAATTATTCGTACTGGATGATGGCTGGTTTGGTAAACGTGATGCTGACAATTCATCGTTAGGAGACTGGTATGAGGACCGCCGCAAGCTGCCGGAAGGACTCGCTGATGTGGCAAAGCGTATTCAGGGAGCCGGCCTGCAGTTCGGACTCTGGTTCGAACCGGAGATGATTTCACCGGACAGCGAGCTATACCGCAAGCATCCCGATTGGTGCCTGCATGTTCCGGGTAGACGACGCAGTGAAGCCAGATGGCAGCTTGTCCTGGATTATACGCGTCCGGAAGTGCGTGATTATATTTATGATTCACTTGCTGCGATTTTCTCCACGGTTCCGATCTCTTATGTGAAATGGGATATGAACCGGGCTTTGACAGAGATTGGTTCTGCAGCACTTCCGCCGGAACGTCAGGCTGAGACTGCACATCGTTATGTGCTTGGATTGTATGAGCTGCTAGAGCGGATTACTGCGAACTTCCCGGAGATCTTGTTCGAAAGCTGCTCTAGTGGTGGAGGGCGTTTTGATCCCGGAATGCTCTATTATATGCCGCAGACCTGGACCAGCGACAATACCGATGCGGTGGAACGACTCAAGATTCAGTATGGAACCAGTCTTGTCTACCCGGTGAGTTCTATCGGCGCGCATGTATCGGCTGTACCCAATCACCAGGTGGGACGCATTACACCGCTGGAGTTCCGCGGTAGCGTCGCCATGTCCGGCAATTTTGGATATGAGCTGGATCTCACGGCATTTACCGAAGAAGAAAAAGATATTGTTCAGCGTCAGGTTGCCAACTACAAGGAGATTCGCAGCCTTGTTCAGCAGGGAAATCTGTACCGGCTGAAGAGCCCATTTGAAGAGAATGAATCGGCCTGGATGTTTGTATCAGAAGATCAAATGGAAGCCCTGGTTTACGCCTTTCAAGTAATGGCGATCCCGAATGGTCCTCAACGCATTCTGAGATTGGATGGACTTAAGCCGGAACTTGAATATGAAGTGAAGTCAGATATAGATGAAGAAAGCAGTATATATGGAGGGGATCAGCTCATGCAGCTTGGTCTGGCTCTTCGCTATGAGGCCAAAGACTACCAGAGCCGCTGCTTTAGACTTCGAGTCAGAACATAGGGGCTTGAATAAACAGGAATCGCCCGAAGACAGAAAGCCCTTTTTTGGAAGGGGCTTTCTTTAAATAGACAGTATGCTATTTAACAGAGGGTGATCATGTTTGTAGCCCGAAGAATAAATGATATAAAAGTAAAAAAGAAGTCAGTTATCCGGTTATATTAACAGTCGTTATTGCTTTACGGTTATACGGTTTTTTCATGATTGCAAAATTGCATGAAATTGAGGTGGAGGGTACGTTGGTACGTGTATCCAATAGTGTAGATGAATAAGTAAATCGAAAAGTGAAAATCAGTTGGAGTTTTGTAGATACAGCGAACAGTCATATTTCATTGCAATCAGATACAAAAAGCTCCTATAGACAATAGTCTCGAATCTAAAAGCGCATCACTATATAAATAGCGGATTGAAAGATAAAGGAATCTACTATTATAAAATTAAAAAAGTAAACAAGTCAGTAAGCAGTATAAGCTCTATACTATCCATTTAATTCCTTAAATAGAGCACAACTGAGAACTAGCAAATTAGCAAAAAGGTATTATGTACTAAGTAATATATAAATAAAGCGGGAAAAGTACAGATGGATATATTGAAACGTATGACATTTTTTCTCGTTTCATATATTTACTTTAAAAGCTGATCAAAGGTAGCTTTAAAAGAAGGTAGAATCTTTTTCTTCTATAGTAATAAATAACACAATACGAACTATCTTTTTCTATACAGGTAGGTAATGAATAAATTGCGTATTATATATGCTCAAAATAGAATGTAAAATAATTTGCTAAAACACTTGCTTCCTTAAAATAAATATGATATATTATTTAAGTCGCCTTTGAGACATTGCAATTCACAAGAAAAAATAAAGGTTGACACGCTTTTCTGAAAATGATATACTCTAAGAGTTGTTAAGAAAAGTAAGTTCCTTGAAAACTGAACAAATGGGATTTGAATTAAAATGTTCGAGTAATCGAACGTCAGCAAGGAATGAGCAAGTCAAACACTTTATGGAGAGTTTGATCCTGGCTCAGGACGAACGCTGGCGGCGTGCCTAATACATGC
>NZ_KQ040798.1:0-487815 GCF_000971985.1 Paenibacillus dauci
TTTCTTTATTGTACACAAAAAGACCCTACAAGATGACTTTTTTTCAAAGTGTCCATCTTGTAGGGTACAGTTTAGTATGCGAAGTCCTTTTTTGTATAATGCCTACTGGAATGTACTGCCTAGAGATATAGCAGCAAGTAATGGAGACTTATAGGAAGAGTATCAGGATTTCAGTGCAATATAAATGGATTTGGCACCATCTGTATCATACTTCTCATAATCCAACGTGTAAGCGCGATGTAGGCTGCCTTCTTCCTCCAGTTTCCAGATATTTTTCCAGGCTTTGATTACACCCTGTTCATCAGCTGCATCTACCGGAAATACTTGATAAGCTGCAGATTCGGATATTTCCAGCGCATCGCTGTCATCCTGCTGGCTTTCTACCGCGATCGTTAAGGAATAATCTCCTTTGTAATCATTATCATACTCATGATAAACACCATATACTGCTCCCTGCTGCTGTGCTATCTGCGGTTGGGATGCCTGCCATACTCCCATAATTTTCTCCAGCATTTGTTCATCTTTAAAATTATTTGTACGGGTACTTTGGATTTTTTGTAGTCTCATTCGTAATCTCCTCTGTGTATGAACTAGCATCATGATCGGTAAATAGTATGTAAATAATGCGTATGTCTATATTTCATAATGCTGTCATTATTATAGAACGAATGTTCTTTCATTTCAAATATTACCAAAAAAAGACCGAAACTGTGGAAGCAGGGTGCAGGGTAGATTAAAAAGCAGCTATGGAGAGTCGATGCTCCATAGCTGCTTTTTTAAACTTATATAGTCATACAGATTACGATGGCTGTACAACAATATACATTGCTGCAGCCCAACGCGCTCCTTATCCCTGTTTACAGTGTGATCGTGATTTTGTCGCCTTCTGCTGCAAAGACTGAGCCCTGTTCACCTGCAGATTGGGATGCTCCTTGTACAGAAGCAGCGTTCTCGATTCCGTGTAGTACAACAGACCAGTTGGTCAGTGTACCTGACGCCGATACTTCAATCGTTCCATTCTGGCGAACAGCTGTAACGTCAGCGGCATGGTCTCCACTGATCTGTACCAGACGAATCGCAGAGCTCTGTCCTTCTTCCAGTCCGTATATATGAAGTTCTACACCATCGGTATAGTCATAGTCCGGCTTGCTGTCTTCCAGACCCATAGCAATAATGCTACCCGGCTTCACCAGTACCGGCATATTCATATAATCATAGGTCTCATTGTACCAGCGTCCGCCCTGTACCACAGCATCAGTCAGCAGATTGGTCCATTGTCCTTCCGGTACATAGTAGGAAGCTGCGCCTTCAGCATTGAAGATCGGAGCAACCAGCAGGGAATCACCGAACATGTACTGACGATCCAGCATGTGGGTCGCAGGGTCTTGATAATAATCCAGCACCATCGGACGCATCATTGGTGTTCCCTGTTCGGAAGCAGTCACTGCTGCATCGAACAGATACGGCATCAAGCGGCATTTCAGCTTGGTAAATTTACGCAGGACATCGACCGATTCTTCATCGAACAACCATGGGACACGATAGGATTCATTACCATGCAGACGGCTGTGGGAAGATAGCATACCGAATTGTACCCAGCGTTTGTATACCGCAGGTGCTGCTGTCATCTCAAAGCCGGAGATATCGTGACTCCAGAAGCCGAATCCGGATACGCCGAGGGACAGACCACCGCGCAGCGATTCTGCCATCGATTCGAATGTGGATGAACAATCTCCACCCCAGTGAACAGGGAATTGTTGTCCGCCTACTGTTGCCGAACGGGCGAATAATGCTGCTTCATTTTTGCCCAGCGTTTCTTCGAGCAGTTCGAATACAACCTTGTTATACAGGAACGTATAATAGTTGTGCATTTTTACCGGATCGGATCCGTCATAATAGACAACATCAGTTGGAATCCGCTCGCCAAAGTCGGTTTTAAAGGAATCTACGCCCTGATCAACCAGTACTTTCAGCTTGCTCTTGTACCAATCTACAGCGGCTGGATTCGTAAAGTCTACCAGACCCATGCCTGCCTGCCATAGATCCCACTGCCACACGCTGCCATCTTTGCGTTTCACAAGATAGCCATTCTCCATGCCTTCGTCGAACAGATAGGATTTCTCGGCGATATACGGATTGATCCAGGCACAGATTTTAAGTCCTTTGTCTTTGAGGCGCTTCAGCATGCCTTCCGGATCGGGGAACATACGCTCATCCCATTTGAAATCACACCACTGGTATTCACGCATCCAGAAGCAGTCAAAATGGAATACGGATAATGGAAGGTCACGCTCTGCCATACCATCTACAAAATGATTAACTGTTGCTTCATCATAATCCGTTGTAAAAGAAGTCGTCAGCCACAGACCGAATGTCCATGCCGGTGGAAGTGCAGGCTTACCGGTCAGCGTCGTATAGTTATCCAGTACTTCCTTGGGATTGCTGCCACCGATAATAAAGTACTCCAGCGTCTCGCCTTCCACACTGAACTGTACTTTGGATACGTTCTCGGAAGCGATCTCGTAGGATACTTTTTCCGGATGATTCACGAATACGCCGTACCCTTTGCTGGACAGGTAGAATGGAATATTCTTGTATGCCTGCTCACTGCTTGTACCGCCATCTTCGTTCCAGATATCTACGGTCTGCCCGTTCTTCACAAACGGAGTAAAGCGCTCGCCGAGTCCATAAATATACTCGCCTACACCCAGCTCCAGCTGTTCGCGGAAAAAGATGCTATCTTCCGGTCCGTTGATATATCCGGGTCCTTTATGTACACTACCGGTCAAATGACGATCGTTATAATCAAAGCTGATATTCCAGCCTGTATTCTTGGTAACGGTAGCTTTCAGTTCACCACTTTGCACAGTCAGCGCCTGCTCGTCATCCTGAATCACCAGATTGTGATCCTGCTGGGCTAGTTCGAACTGTGGTGACAGATTGAGGCCCCCTTTATGATGATTGAACGTTACTTTGATTACATTGGGAATAGGCGAGCTCAGCGTAGCTTTGATCAGCGCGCCATTGAGGGTATCCCCTTTGCGTTCGATACGCTTGGTTGCTGCATAGAGAGTGACCTCGTTATCTTTGCGTACGATATCGCGGATATCGACAGGGTGCTGCATATGGTAGCCTTTGCGAATTTGCCAGTAACCATCTGTGAATTTCATGAGTATTTCCCTCCACTAAAATCTATATTTAGTAATCGATTGCTGATGAACACTTGTGTAATCTTGATCTATGTATAATAATATTGATTAAGAAAGCGCTTTTCTTCTTTTATTTTGACAAATAGTAGCAGTATTTTGATATTTTGTGATTGTACAACTGTGATGGACTGTCTACTTTATTCAGGTTGCTAACAAACAGGTATGGATAAGATACCTAGACAGATCAAGATATGAATGCAGCCGTAGATATGAGTAAAAATAGATATAGACTATAGAAACAGATGCAGACAGGAGGATGATCAATTGAACAGTTTCGAACCGATCCGGGATAAGCTAAAAGAAAACCGGATTCATGGCAGCCGCATGTATCCGGTAAGTGTATATTTTATGGATGATCTGCGGGAAGAGACTATTCTGGAATGCCATTGGCATGAGGAGCCCGAGTTTATACTCGTCACCGGCGGAAAAGCAATGTTCCAGATTGGCACACAGGCTTACGAAGTCAAAGCAGGCGAAGCTGTATTCGTTAACAGTGGCGAGATTCATACCGCTTATCAGATGGGTGCAGAATCCTGCAGCTTTGCAGCCACTGTATTTGGCATGTCCCTGCTTAACAGTCCCTCGTATGATACCGTACAGGCCAGCTATCTGGACCCTCTGCTCACGAGTAAGATTCAGCTGCCCGTTCATCTCACTCATGATCAGGAGTGGCAAGCAGAGATTCTCATATTGCTGCAGCAGATTATTCATATCAATGAGACACGCACTACTGCTTTTGAGCTGAAAACCAAAGCTTATCTGTATCTGATGATCTCGCTGATGATCGAAAATATGGATCAACAGCCTATTCCCTTTACAGCAGCCAGCGACAAAATCGAGCGCCTCAAGCTGGTACTGGGACATATACATCAGCAGTATCAGCAGCCGCTTCGGCTTCGTGATCTGGCGGAGCTGATTAATATGAGTGAAGGCCATTTCTGCCGCTTCTTCAAAAGTCTGACCCAAAAAAGTCCGGTCGATTATATTAATCGCTATCGTACCCAGCAAGCTTGCCGACTGCTGGAGACGACCGATCGCAAGATTGTGGATATCTCGCTCGAAGTAGGCTTTGACAGCCTCAGCTACTTTATATCGGTGTTTAAGCAGCATCGAGGATGCACGCCTTCACGATACCGCAAACAGGTGACTACAGCTACTCCTGCGCTGATTACAGAACTAATGGATGTTAACGGTTGAGTCATACTATTGAATCAAGCTGTCAGCTACCTGCTCCGGAATCGAATCTTTTCCCAATCGATGCAAAAAAGATTTCCAACGGGCACGGGACACCGGCTGGTAAAATAGATGTTCCAGCTCCTCGTACTGATTCTCATCGAGGGAGAGCCAGATTGCTTTGCTGGCGATTTTGGCACAGTGCTGATGCCGGATACGGGAACCTCCTGTTTTGCAGCGAACAGGAATCCGGAATTGCAGCAGTTTCTCTATATTGTCCCAGCCTGTCCAGCTGAATCTGCCGTCATGCTGAAAATCAATGGCATGAAGCGTATACCTGTGATCTGTCCTGGCTATGCACTCGACGATCAGCCACTGCTGCAGCATGATTTTCGCCTGTTGTCTTTGGTTCATAGGTCTATCCTCTTTTCTATTATGTGGATATTTCTAATTCTCCTTCGGATAGCGAGTACGCCTATTCCATCCTGTATACAAAGAGAGAGAAAGATGAATAATTCATCCTTCTCCCTCTTATTTTACAATTATGAAGCTGTATCACAAAAACATACTACTATTCTAACGGCATGACTGTATTTGTTCTAGATTGTTCTGGATGCATTCTTATTCCATGTATGTCTAGTCAAGCACGATAATCCTGCAGTACATAACTCTCCGTACTCACATCTTCAATCAGCGGCGTAGGTTCTTCGATCGCATACAGATACAGCAGATGCATTGCCCGCGTGCAGGCTGTATAAAACAGCTTGCGCTCGGCTTCACGATTATAGCGGTCACGGGAAGCATCATATAGAATAACTGCATCAAACTCCACACCTTTGGCGAGATAAGCAGGAATAATGATCGTTCCCTTTTCAAATATCGGCGTGTTTTTGGTCATTTTACGCATGGTAATCTGATCTTTGAGCGCTTCATAGGCTTCGGTACATTCGCTCTCGGTCTTGCAGATAATCGCCGTGTACTGATATCCCTGCTGCTGCAAATGATGGATATTGCGCACAATATCCTGATGCATCTCTTCCCGGTCGTTATACAGTGAGACGACAGGCTTGTCTCCGCGACGATTGAAAGGAACAATATGCTCGCCGCCCGGAATCATTTGACGGGTAAAATCAACAATCTCGTAAGTGGAACGGTAGCTGCGAGTGAGACGGATCAGTTCGGTGTTCTCTTTGCCATACAGCTCAAGCAGCGGTTCTTCTTCATCAAATACCGAGTTATGGCTATAGATCGCCTGATTCAGGTCGCCCAGTGCCGTCATGCGCGCTCTTGGGAACAGACGCTTCATAAATTCCAGCTGGAACGGTGAGTAATCCTGCACTTCATCCACAATCATATGCTTGATGGACGTATTGGAACGGAATCCTTGCAGATGTTCCTTAAGATAGAGATACGGCGTTGCATCTTCGTATGCCAGTTCACCCTTTTGCATACGGCTGATCGTTTGTGGACCGAATTCATGCCAGCCTTCCGGCAGTGTACCGCCATTGACACGTGCAAACAGTTCTTCATCGGTAAACAGACGACGATACAGACCGCTCAGATCAATAAAGCGCAATCGTTTAACCCATTTGCGCAGCGGCTTCAACCAGTTATTCACAACCATGCGCGCAGCCATCTCCGCCTCCAGCTGGAAATCATCAAAGGAAATGGATTTATTCTTCTGCTTGCGGCGCATCATCGTGTAAGCACGATGATAATCATCCGTACTGAGCGTCTGAATCTGTTCTTCCACCCATGGTTCCTTGCGCTCACGGCGGCCAAAGTCATTCACTTCCTTGAGCAGCCAATCCCGCAGCAGTTCAATACGATTGCCCAGCTTCACTGCCGAATCGTAACTATAAAACTGATCCATCATCTGCTGTTTGGATACAATCTCGCTTCCCTGGAACCGAACAGCCCGGAAGCTCATCCCTTCATGCAGCAGCAGATCGGCATAACGACGAATCGTCTGGAAATAATCAGCCGAGGATTTGTAGCGAATCCCCTGTACACGTGCCGGGTGTCCATCATCCTCCGACCATGCCAGTAAATATTCCATCTGTGAGAAAATATCTTCCAGATCAAATTCATGTCCGATTCGCACTTCCAGATACGCCTGGAATGTAGTCTGCAGCATATTTTCTTCGCCCAGCTCTGGTAGAACCGTCGATACATAGCTGTTAAACATCGAGTTTGGAGAGAACAATACCATTTGATCGGCGCGCAGACTTTCACGATAGCGATACAGCAGATAGGCAACCCGCTGCAACGCTGCTGAAGTCTTGCCGCTGCCAGCTGCTCCCTGCACGATCAGCATGCGGCTGCGATCATTCCGGATAACGCTGTTTTGCTCTTTTTGAATTGTAGCTACGATATTTTTCATCTGGTTATCGGCCGTATGACTGAGTACCTGCTGCAGCAGTTCATCCCCGATCGTTACACCGGTATCAAACAGTACCTTGATATTGGCATCACGGATTACGAATTGACGCTTCAGTTCCATCTCGCCTTCGATAGCGCCTACCGGTGTACGGTAGGAAGCCGGCCCAGGCGCACCATCATAATACAGACTTGATACCGGCGCACGCCAGTCATAAATCAGGAAGTCCTCTTCATTCTCATCCAGAAACGATCCGATCCCCAAATAGATGCGATCTGCCGGACCCCCGTCCTTTTCCTTAAAATCGATCCGACCAAAATACGGCGAACTGGACAGACGACGCAGTTTGTCGAGTGTCAGGCTGGAACGACGGTGGCTCAGCTCCAGCTCGGACAATACCTGAGACTGTTGACGCAAACTCGTCGATGTCTCACCAACATCATCCTGTTCACTGAAGTTAATGGATACTTCATCCCAAAAATCTTTACGCATTCCGACTACATCGCCCCGGCTCTCACCGACCTGCTGCTCCAGCACACGGATTTTGCTATTAATCTTGTTTGTTACATCATTAACACGATCCTGCTCTAATTGCCAATCTTGATCTTCTATTGCCATGCCGCCATCCCCTTGTCTATGTCTGGTTATAAATCAGGTGTAAATCAGGCGTTCAAATTTATATTTGACATTTATATGAATGTGTGATATTATCATATTAAAATATGCTCATTTACAACACTCTGCCATTTTGCAGAGCATTTTTTATTTTACGACTTTCTTTTATAAATTGCAAATAGCAAAGCCGCACGACTGAATATACTCGGTCATGCGGCTTTTTTAGTTATCATGGCGCGGTTATTTGGTTAAAATAATCGGTTCGCCCTTGGTAATAATCAGGGTATGTTCATACTGGGCAACATAGCTGCCATCATCGGTTTTGAGCGTCCAGCCATCGCTTCCTTCGTATACTTCTTCTGCCTTGGTAGACACGAATGGTTCAAAAGCGATAACAGATCCTTCTTTCCACAGATCATTATCGGTAGGATCATAATAACTCAGAATGTACTCGGGCTCATCATGCAGCGATTTGCCAATTCCATGTCCGGTCAGATTGGTAATTACGGTAAAGCCCAGTTTGCGAGCTGTATTGTGGCTGGCTTTGCCGGCATTGCTGCGCTTGGAGCCTGCTTTGATCTTTTTGGCAGCTGCATCGAATGCCTGGATCGAGGCTTCGCATAGAGCAGTTAATCTTGGATCGCCTTTACCTACGACAAACGATACACCGGTATCGGCGAAATAGCCATCGAGTGAACCCGATACGTCCACATTCACCAGATCGCCTTCCTGAATAACACGTTCTCCCGGAATTCCGTGAGCCACTTCTTCATTAATACTGATACAGGTGTAACCCGGAAAGTCATACGTTACTTTCGGTGCAGATACAGCACCATATTGTTCGAATAACTCGGCAGCACGCAGATCCAGATCAATAGTACGTACACCCGGCTTCGCCATATTTTTCAATTCGTCACGAATAATCGCTACGACTTTGCCTACTTTTTTCAAACCTTCAATATCCTGTTCTGTTTTTGCAATCATGCTTAATCTCCTTTGCAATCAACATCAAGCAGCATTATAGCTACTGTATTCACTTTATTCAAACTCACATATCTTCTACTATACCTTATTATTCAAAAATTTGCACAGTGAACCATCTGCTCTTCTGTCCTTTGAATGATAAAATGCGCTACACATTTTTTGTTTTACGCCGTTTCAAAATTAAAAAGAACTTTCAGAATACAAATCTTCATCTCCATGAGTTAAAGTTTTGTATTTGAAAGCTCTTGTTTGAATTTGTTATGATCTACTGCTTTACTCCAATTGACATAAGGGAGTTTTGTGCAGTTATATAGATTACTATAATCTGCTATAGAAGCAACTCTTATGGCCAATCAAGCAACCATACTGCGGCAGGCTTCGGCGCAATGACGACACGCTTCCGCACAGCGCTGACAATGTTCATGATTATGCTTGCCACATTCTTGTGCACAATCTTCACAAATCTGTGCACATAACTCGCAAATTTGCTTCATATAAGGACTGTTCGATGTCATAGCTTTGACTGCAAGTTGGCAAATATCTGCACATTCCCGGTCCAGACGGATACATTCACGCATCATGGCAATATGTTCTTCTTCCAGACATGATGTATAGCAGTTGTTACATGCCTTGACGCATTCCATACACGCTTCTATACAACGCTGTCTTTCTTCTGTTGAGATCATTGTATCTCCTCCTGTTATGTTAGGCTAAGTGACTCTACTATCATTCTTAACCCAGAGGATACTCAATGAAAAGGAAAATACAGAATCAATCCATGTTTTTGATAATACGATCCACAAGACCCAGTGTAATCTCACGCTCTTCACGACTGAATCCGTTAAATACTTCTTCGATCGTCTGGGTAGCCTTGGCAGCCAGATCATCCAGAATACTGCGACAGTAATCCGTCAAATAGATCAGATTAGTACGCCGATCATCAGGATGAGGGACACGGGTAACCATACCGCGACGGATCATATTATCGATCAGTCTGGATACGCTAGGCTGATCCTTGCGGGATAACCGGGCGAGACGGTTCTGGGTCTGTCCATCTCTTTTCCACAGGTAGGAAATGAGTATCCATTGCTCATGGGTCACCGGATAGCCGGCATCCCTGAATTGCTGGTTTAAGCGATTGTTCGTCAGTCGTGAAGCGATTGCCAATTTGTAACCGATTGAATTTTCTAAAGCGTAAGGAACATTTGTTGTCATTCCCGTTTGTCTCCTTTGAACCGAATCCATAGTATTGCTGGTCCCGGAAGATTACTTCCAGGGCCAGGTTGGAAAAGTGCGTCGTGCAGGCTTGGATTTGGCGCCGTCCTGATCATCATCTGTATCACGGTGACTGGTGGACTCGAGATGATCAACGAGACGGTTCAGCCGCTCCAGTTGATAGCCATAATCATACATCACTGCAGCTACGATCGACAATCTCAGCACACCGCCAAAGTTCTCCTGGTAGCGTTCGATCATCGTATCGAGGAATTTGTCATTGGCTTCTTCGACTTCTTCTGCTTCACTATTATTATTTTTGATTTTATTATTCAGTTTGAGCAGGATGTGCTCATGGAATTTGATCAACTGTTCCAGATGGGCATCAAAGTATTCATCAATCTCCGGTGTTCGCTCCGCCTGAAAATAATGCTGTTCGATCGCCGTTAATACATCATTTCCCTTGCGCAGTGAGGTGACCATCTGTTTGTTGACGACCAGATGTCGCTGACGGCTAAGCGAAGCTTTTTTGAGCTTTTTGGACTCTTCTTCCATCAGATTGTATTTATCGGACAAGGATTGAATAGCCCCTTCCAATGCCCGTTTCTCTTCGCGGAAGACTGTTTCCTTGATTTCATCCGATACGGCTGTACGCAGCAGCAGGGATAAACGACTGAATGTCGTCTCGATCTGTGCCTTGAACTGTCCCAGCGGCTTGGGTGGAGCAACCAGTATATTAATCAGGAACGCTGATACAATCCCGATAATACTGAGGGTAAAGCGATTGACAGCGAACTGCCATTGTCCCTGACCGGATACTTCCATGACAGAAATGACTGTAACCAGCGTCAGACCGATCGTATCGCCCATATTCAGCCGCAGACAGATCATGATGACAACTATACACATCAGCCCGACCGCTATCGGTTCATTGGAAAATACCATTCCACCCAGCAGGGCAAGAATCGCTCCCAGTGTATTGGTCTGGATCTGGTCCAGGAAATAACGGAATGATCGATAGATAGATGGCTGCATAGCAAAAATAGCAGCGATAGCCGCGATAACGGGCGGCGTCAGATTAAGCCAGGAGCTAGCGTATAAAGCAAGCGTAACCGCAATTCCGGTTTTCAGCATGCGGGCTCCAAAATTCACGGATGTTCCTCCTTTGTTATTACAGTTAGTAGGATTGGGTTCTGGGATAGCAAATGCAGATTATAGTATATTACCCGTATGTGTGCCTGTATAATGCAGGAGGATTTATTTTTTGCCGCGCAGCATCCGCAGCAGATGTTCGCGGTAGCGAAGCATAACCCATTTGATTACGACATAAATAATAATGCCAAAAATCAGACTGTTTACCGCAGCACCTACGCCAAAGTCAATACCCGCATCCCGCCAGCGATGGGCATGATGAATCGGCTGCATATAATCTTCGGGCCAATCCGGAATCCGTACATTGGGCATGTGGGAAGGCAGACTGGCCGACTTCCAGAGTGTCACCAGAAAATGTCCGGTATGATAATTCATAAAAAAGGTAAGCGGCCAGATAAAGGAATCAAGTGATGCTGCAAAGATAGCGGCCGGCAAAGCACCTTTAAACAGCCTGTTTAATCCAAGCGACAACAGCGGACCGACCCCTAGAAGCGGGTACCAGCTGGGGACGAGTCCTACTGCAAATCCTACCGCTACCTGATGCGCTCCCTTTCGAAGTCGAAGGAGCCGGATTGTGTTTAGCTTAAGATAGCGTCCAATACGTATTTTTCTCATTGCTGGTCTCCATGGTATGACCTCTAATTCCAGTACAGTTTATTGTAACTTGTTCTATTACGCTTGAAAAGCTTGGTGTCTATATTGTCACCAAAACACAAAAAAACGCTTATACGTTATCAACGGTATAAAGCGTTTTTTTATGTAGATATTTATGTTACTTGACAATCATTTATTTGCATTACATATACTATGGCTTAAATAAAAGATCATTTTCACTTAACGTCCCGCAGTAGAAGTCTGCAGTAATTCATGCAGGCGATCCGGGTAGTCTGTAATAATGCCACTGACACCCATCCGAATCAGTTCGCGCATCTCGGCAGGATCATTTACCGTAAACGGATTGTACATCACACTCTGGTCGGCCGCCTGCTGTACCATACGGTCATTCATAAACTTGTAGTACGGATGCAGGGCAGTAGCTCCAATACTTCGCGCATATTTCCATGGCTCAAACAGATTCTCTCCATATAGAATCGCTGTCTGGATCTCCGGGGCGATGCGCTTGCAGATCACAAGCGAATAATGATTAAAGCTGGAGATCAGCACCCGCTGCGAGAGTCCACGCTTGCGAATCGCAGCAATAACTTTCTCTTCCATACCTTCATAAGGCTCCATATTGTTCTTCAATTCCACGTTAAGCATCATTCCTGTAGGTTCAATCCAGTCCAGCAGCTGCCCTAGTGTGGGAATACGTTCACCAGCAAATTCACTGCTGTACCATGATCCTGCATCCAGTTCGGTGATCTGGCGGTAAGTCAGATCCTTGATCTCTCCGGATTGTCCGGTTGTACGCTGTACGCTCTCATCATGAATCAGTACAAGACGTCCATCCTTGGTCATCTGTACATCCGTCTCGATACCTGTAGCTCCAAGCTCCAGGCTTTTTTTAAAAGCAGCCATCGTATTCTCCGGACAATAGCCCGAAGCTCCACGATGCGCATAGTTTACAATCGTATTCATTGTATAGGCTCCTTTCGGCCAGACGCGCTGCGTAGTAGAAATCTTGTATCCAAAATAAGGACTTTGACCATTATAATGTTCCAATATTCGGGGAATGTCAAATATCGTAGAACCCCTGTTTTTTATAATCTTATCCGCTCACTCTCTGGATTATATCTCTAGTGTAGATGACAAAAAGACCGTTCCCTCATAGGAGAACGGTCTTTGCTTATGAGGCTGACAGATAGCCTCATTCATTCAAAAAGTATGCTTTATTTAACGAGCGCTTTGTTGGCCAGAGTCTGGGTATCCGTCAGCATAGTTGCGATATCCATACCATAATGATTACCAAGCAGAACAACGAGCACATCATCATCCAGATTATACGTAAATCCTGTCGCATAACCAGTACCGCTGCCATTATGGTAGATGGTATGTTTGCCGGCTACATCCTTGATCAGGAACGCATAGCCGTATGGCTTGAGCTCCGAATATGGCGTGAACATCCGGTCGATCGTCTGCTCACTCAGAATCGTATGATTGGCAAAGGAACGATACCATTTCATCATATCATCCAGACTGGAGTAAAATGTTCCCGTACCCGATTGGGAAGCGTAATAGCCTGCCTCGGTCCATTCGTCGGTAGCTTTGTCTTTAACATAACCTTTGATCGTTTTGGATTCTGGTGTCGCTTCGCCAGTATCCTTCATATTCAGCGGATCGAGGAAAGTATGCTGGATATATTGTCCGTAGGTCTCGCCGGACACTTGCTCTACAATATAAGCGAGCAGTACATATCCCTGATTACTATAGTTAAACGTCGTACCCGGCTCAAAACGCAGCGGTTTGGTCTTGATCTCATTCACCGTATCCTGCAGCGTTACACCTTCGCCGCGGGTAAAGTTGGAGTTGAATCCAGCTGTATGCGACAACAGCATATGAATAGTCATCTCGTCACCACGCGGGAAATCCGGGATGTACTTGGTCAGCTTGTCATCAAGGTTGATTTTGCCTTGTTCAACCAGCTTCATGATCGAAGAAGCGGTAAAGGATTTGCTCAGTGAAGCAATCCGGGAAATGCCGTTCGGATCAGTTGTACTTTGCCCGCCGGATAGTCCGTATCCTTTTTTCAGCACCACTTTGCCTTTATAGGCAACCAGTGCCAGACCGGAATAGCCCTGTTTTTGCAAATAGTCATCTACTGTCTTCGCAGAGCTGCTCATCACTGTTGCCTGATCCGGCGTCAGATTGATCGTTGCCAGTTCCGGTGTAGAATTCAGGGTGAGCTTGGCTTTGAAAGCATCTGCCAGAAAACGTGCAGGTACCATCATCGTTCCGTTCACGTTCCGGGATGGTTCCGGCATTTGTATCGTATATCCGTCCAATGTGATCACTGCTGTATTCGGTGTATGTACAATGGTATCTCCATTGCTGTACATCACTACCGAACGGGTCGGTGCATCCCAGGTAGCTTTTGCTCCGAGTGCACTGGCTGCTTCACGCAGCGGTACCATAGTTGTGCCATTCATTACGAATGGTGCTGTCGACCAGTTGATTTCCTGACCGGCTATCGTAATAACAGCAGGCTTTTCACTGGCTGCCGCTTGTACCTGCGGCATAGAGTATGAAGCTGATCCGATCGATACGGTTAATGCGCCGACAACAGCCAGCTTGGTAATCATCGCAAGCTTGTTGCCTTTTGATTTGAATAACATAATGATAAAATCCTCCCGAGTCCAAAGTAGCATTATTCTTATGCTCATGCAGCCGATAAATGCAGCACTATCTATTATAGAGGTCGAAGCTTAACGGAATCAAGGCAATACTGCAATCTATCGCTTGTTTCCGTACTGTCTTTTTATATGATTCAGACAGCTGCTTCTATTCTGTTTTCTGTTAGTATGTACTCCTTTTCGCCTATAAAGTTGTGGTCTGGGATCGGGATTTTAATAGGAACCAATGATTTGCAACACTATTAGATATGAAAAAAGACATACCCGAGAATGCACGGTTATGCCTTTTATTGCTGTATCCATTGGACAAATCAGGCTAAGCCCCGTCTAATCAGATTGGCCGATACCGGTTCTCTGTCCAGCTCACGTGACCATACCGACATTTGACCTATATGATGAATCTCATGAGCGATAACATGGCGCATGACTTCTCCATATGTATATTGCTCGGGTCTGCCATCTTTGTCTACCGCGTGCAGTATATGCTGCTCCATATCCGGCTTCCATCCTGCCACATAATCGCTAATTTCCGGACGAAACCGTTTGGATAGAGTAATGATCTGTTCAAGCGAATCCACCGATTGGAATAATTCGCTTTGATCAGGTTTGCCTTGCAAATCACAGATCCAGCTATACTCTACATCGACAATATGAGTCAGTGTCTTCAGAATACTGCCTACTCCGCCTGTACGCTGCCGCTTCAGCTCTACTATAGACAATTCATTGCACCAGTCCAACCATTCCTGACGAACCTGCCAGTTATACCGAAACAACATTTCCATTGTCAGTATCCTCCTCATTCTTATTGTGCATATTTCATTATAAATAGTGGATAATTACCAATTAATAATCTGGTACATTCTGCGGATTATGGAGCTTACAGAAAATGATACAGATAGGTTTTCCCATCCATGCTGCGCTGGTCCGGATCATAGACAAGTGCATTGATCATCTGTTCGACAGTCAGAGTCATCATAAACTTTTGCAGCTCCCGCTGTGTATCAAACTGAAGTCGCAGCGCCTGATGCTGCCCATCCTGCAGCGCGATATCCCAGGTGAATGATTGTGACATGGATCGCCTCTCCTTTTTGGTAAATGATAGATAGGAATAAGCAGGGTATATTCTACCTTCATACCCATATTGTCTTATCCTGATCATCATTACCCGGGAAATGGAGAAACGATTATGTCATCATATCAGTAAAAGCGTAATATCCCTACGCCAGTTGCAAACAAACTATACCTCCAAACGGATTCCATATCGTGTAAACCCACCTGCTTCAGATACAATAACAGACAGTTGCGGATATTGGTCTACCCATACCTCAGCTGCCGCTGCGGAAGAGAATACGGCAATAATCGACGAATCAGGTCTGGTCTCCTGCACCTGATCTTCAAGTTGTACATTCGTACTATGTGATAAATATTGTTCCTGCGTTCCGAGGGTGATGCACCAATTATCATCTGCCTGCGGAGCGATCGTTTCATGCTGTCTGACATATGCTGTTACCACATCACGATTCTCTATTGGGGCATCGATTACGATTCGCTCCCCATCCGGATTGGCAAGAATCGTTGTATAGGCGCGATATTGATTGGTAACGATAATAAATTCCATATCATCCGTAACAGGAACCCCCTGATAGCACAAGTACCGGATTCGGTGATGATCCGGCTGCACAAGTTGTCCGGAAGCATCATAACGTGCCGGACAGGAAATATCGATCCGATAACTAATCCCATCAATCACATCAAAGTTAAATGGTGAAAAAGTCGGGTTAATCAATTCCTGCTCTGCTGCTCCATGTAGATCAATCGTATTAAATAAACCTGCGGACCATTCCAGCCATTCTTTTAGCTCATCGCCATTTAACCGTACTGCGCACAACGTATTGGCATAGCTGTAGATATCCGATATATGCTGTAATGTCAATTCTCCAGGTGAAATATCCGTATAATGGTCTGAACCGTAACGGCCGCCCGTTTTAAAAGCAGACGCAGCTGATAATAGTGGAATATCCGCATATTCCGTATTCATCAACATCGTACGCGTGTACCAGAGCTGGGCATCATTAATGATCTGTACAACCGGATTGTCCATAATCAGTGCAAAATAGCTGTATAGCGGTTCTGAAGTATATCCTACCGGTGTTCGGATATAAGCCAGTGTACGTTCATGTGCAGTTTGTGCAGCTTCCTGCAGCAGCCTATCTGCACCGGCATCTGTTAGATCAGCCACTACCGAACGAAGCATGCCATGCCCTTCTACCACACTCCATTTACCAGCCGTATGCTGCAGTTCCAGATCAATAATACCCAGATGGCTGCCCCATACTCCCGGTTCTACGGCAGGCACATCATGGATTGTACCCTTTTCCAGATTCACCCCAGGACGTCCGGCAAATTCCTCGCTTGGATACAGCTTGTGCGCATGTCCAAAAATGAGTGCATCCACACCATTGATCTGACTGAGCGGCAGAACTGCATTTTCCGAAATCGACGGATCATTCTCTTCGATATATCCGGTATGAGCGAGCAGTACGATAATATCAGCTCCTGCAGCTTGCAGCCGGGGAACCATGGCTTCTGTCGTCTCGACCATATCCTGTACACGCACGTGTCCTTCCAGATGTCCTTTATCCCAGTTCAGAATTTGCGTAGGAACCAGTCCGATAATACCAATATTCAGTATGGCCGATTCTCCACTCGCTCCCTTGAGTTCACGTGGCAGGATTAGATACGGCTGAAGCAGAGGCGCATCCGGCTGTTCGTCCGAGATCCGATATACATTGGCATTGGTATAGGGAAACTGCGCTTCATTCAGACATTGTTCCAGATAATCCAATCCATAATTGAATTCATGATTACCGACAGTGGCAGCATCGTACTGCAGCAGATTCATCAGTTCGATCATGGGATGCACGCCTGTACTATTGCGATTAGTATCCGTATCTGAACTGGCAGCAAATAATGCATCTGTTACCTGTTGCTCCTCTTGTTGGCTTGCTGGATGCTGCCAGAACAGGCTGGAGGCTGCATAATCACCAATCGGATTTCCCTGGATGATATCACCGTTATCCAGTAGCAGATGATTGGCTACCTCTTCGCGTGCCTGATGGATCAGCATCGCGGTGTGTGATAATCCCATTTCACCCGTGTCTGTATTTCGATAGTAATCGTAACCGGTTAGTGCCACATGCAGATCGGTTGTCGCCATTAGCCGAAGCTGGTAGCGTTCAGCTGAATCTGCCATATCCTCGTTATGATAATTGCCCTCTATATTCGCCTTGTTCCCTACTGATTCTTTCATAAATTAGGTAGTTCCCTTCTATACAATTGTTCATTGAAATCCCAAGATGTGCCTTTGCTGCAATTGCCGCAAGCATCCCGGACGCATTTCCGATTCACTCTATCACACCAATATTAGAACAGTGTAAATTCTGCATTTAACACTTCGGATTCATTTTACTTTTCAGTAACATAGATCGACACTGCGTTTGATCCTTGGCTGTTAATATTTCGTTTGTGACCTTATTCCCCGAATAAAAGTATGACGCGGGAACAGGCACAATAAAGTACATAATCACATCCTAGGGGGAAATCAAGTTGTTTAAAAAAGTATTCGCACTGGGCATGACTATTGCCCTGGCTGCTGGTCTGACGGCCTGTGGCACCAATAGTTCGTCATCCGCCAGTTCTGGTAATTCCGCAGGCAGCACCAGCTTTGTACCCAAGGAACTGAAAGTACAGTTCGTTCCTTCCCAGAATGCAGAGACCCTCGAAGCCAAAGCCAAACCGCTGGAAAAATTGCTCGGCGACAAACTGGGTATTCCGATAAAGGTTACCGTATCTCCGGATTACAACACAATCGTTGAAGCCATGGCTTCCAAGCAGGTCGATGTAGGATTCCTGCCTCCAAATGCTTATGTACTGGCACACGACAATCGTAAAGCAGCAGACCTGCTGCTGCAGGCACAGCGCTACGGTGTCAATGACGAGACCGGTCAACCGACAACCGACAAAGTCAATTTTTATAAAGCCATGATTATCGTCAAAAAAGACTCTCCTATCAAATCCCTCGCGGATCTGAAAGGCAAAAAAATGGGTTGGCAGGATGTAACGTCATCTGCAGGTTATGTATTCCCGGCCGCCGAGCTTAAAGCAGCCGGCGTTGATCCCGATACGGATGTACAGGGTGTAACCATCAAAGGTCATGACGCTGCTGTTATGGCTCTGTTGAACGGACAAGTCGATGCTGTCGCTATATTCCAGGATGCCCGTAACACTGTGAAAAAAGATGTACCGGACGTTTTCGAACAGACACGTGTACTGCATTTCACCGCTCCGATCCCGAATGATACGATCAGCGTACGTTCCGATATGGATCAAGCATGGCGCGACAAGATCAGTCAGGCATTTATCGATATTGGCAATGATCCTGAAGGTCAGAAAATCATCGAAGAAATCTACACTCATGTAGGTTACGAAAAAGGCGATGACAAAAACTTCGAGCCGGTACGCAAATACGCCGAAGCTGTAGGTCAGGCGACCAAGTAATTCATTAGACGAATCTTTCTGTACTTCTGTTATTTACTCATAAGTTCAAGTTATTTTACTGATCCGTGCATTCACACTTTAAGGCAGCACCGTCCTTATTTTGCGGACGGTGCTGTCTATTGTAATTTCCTAATAGAAAGTGGGTCTCCCATGATTGAATTCCATAATGTCTCCAAAGTCTATCCCAACGGTACCCGGGGGCTGAACAATATCAACCTGACTATCCATCAAGGCGAAATGGTCGTTATCGTCGGTCTGTCCGGCGCCGGCAAATCCACACTGCTACGCTCGATTAATCGACTGCATGATATTACCGAAGGCGATATCCAGATTAACGGACAATCGATCACCGAGGCATCCGGCAGTGGACTACGCCGGATTCGCCGCGGGATCGGTATGATCTTCCAGAGCTTCAATCTGGTCAAACGCTCTACCGTGCTGCGCAATGTATTATCCGGACGTGTCGGTCACCATTCTACACTTCGTACGGTACTCGGTATGTTCCCGGCTGAAGATACCGAACTGGCGATGGATGCACTGGAACGCGTCAATATCCGTGATAAAGCTTACAGCCGTGCAGATCAGCTGTCTGGTGGTCAGCAGCAGCGTGTCTCTATCGCCCGTGCGCTGGCGCAGCAGCCGCAGATTATTCTGGCGGATGAGCCAGTCGCTTCACTGGATCCGTTGACGACCCGCCAGGTTATGGATGATCTGCAGCGCATTAACCGGGATCTGAATATTACGACGATCATCAATCTGCATTTTATCGATCTGGCACGTCAGTATGCGACCCGGATTATCGGACTGCGGGCAGGCGAAGTCGTATTTGACGGTACACCGGAAGAAGCGACCGACGAAGTATTTTCCCATATTTACGGACGCTCTATTCATCGTGATGAAGTACTCGGTGATCATCCACCGGGTGAAGATATTGTGACGGTCATTCCGGATCCTGCTCCGGCTCGTACCGATGGAGTGAAATCATGAAGGCCGCTACTATCGAAGCTCCGCAGCGATACAAACGTTATCTGACCTGGATCTTTTTTGTCGTATTGATTGTTGTATGTGCGATTCAGACAGACGTCACTCCCTACCAGCTCATCGTCGGTCTCCCACAGATGGGGACACTGCTGGCCGAGATGGTGCCACCAGACTGGAGTTATCTGCCAACCATCTGGAAACCCATGGTCGAGACGATCCAGATAGCTCTGGTTGGTACGATGCTGGGCGGTATCCTGGCGATTCCGTTTGCGCTGCTCTGTGCGTATAATGTAATGCCCAACCGTACGGTATCCGTACCGGTTCGTCTGATTCTGAATCTGGTTCGTACGGTTCCCGATCTGCTGTTTGCAGCCATTTTTGTTGCGATTTTTGGGATTGGTCCTTTTGCCGGAATGCTGGCTATTATGTTCTTTTCGTTTGGATTGATTGCCAAGCTGACCTTTGAGGCCATTGAATCCATCGATCCGGGTCCGCTGGAAGCGATGACTGCTGTAGGTGCGAATAAAATCCAATTAATCGTCTTTGGCGTTCTTCCCCAGGCGATGCCTCATTATATGTCCTATCTGCTGTATGCTTTTGAAGTAAATGTCCGTGCCGCTTCCGTACTCGGTCTGGTCGGGGCAGGCGGGATTGGTCTGCTGCTGGATCGGTCGCTCGGATTGTTCCGGTATGACCGGGCAGCGATTATTATTTTACTGACACTGGTCATTGTGCTTGTGATTGACTATGGCAGTACGGTATTACGGAGGAAACTGCTATGAATACATTAACGACCAAACCGCTCTGGTATCGTATACGTCCCTGGGTGTGGATTATACTGCTGATTGCCATTTACCTGTGGGCATTTAATGGGCTGAATTTTGAAGGCGTCCAGTCTACTGCCAAAAGTGTATCCCTCTCCATCATCGACGGCTTTGCTCATCCGGACTGGGATTATGTCTATGATCCTGAAGGTGAAGATCTGCTGCGCGGACTGCTGGATACGCTGATCATTTCAATTCTCGGTACATTTGTATCTGCTTTTCTGTGTATCCCCTTTGCTTTCTGGGCTGCTGCCAATGTGAGTCGTCTGCGCGCCGTTTCAGGTACGGGTAAAGTAGTGCTGAGCGTTATTCGCGTATTTCCCGAGATGATTGTAGCCATTCTGTTTATCAAAGCAGTCGGTCCCGGTTCATTTGCCGGTGTACTGGCGCTGGGTGTCCATTCGATCGGTATGCTCGCCAAGTTGTACTCCGAATCGATTGAGACGATTGATCCGGGCCCTTCCGAAGCACTGACTGCCGCCGGAGCAAGTAAGCTGCAGGTACTATGGTTTGCTGTACTGCCGCAGGTCATTCCACAATTCTTGTCTTATTCACTATACCGTTTCGAAATTAACATGCGCTCGGCTACTACACTCGGTCTGGTCGGAGCGGGCGGGATCGGTACTCCACTGCTGTTTGCCCTACAAATGCGCAACTGGAACCGTGTTGGCGTGATACTGTTGGGAATTATTATTCTGGTAGTGCTGACGGATTTGATTTCCGGTTGGATTCGTAAACGCAT
Organism: Paenibacillus dauci; assembly: GCF_000971985.1. GTDB lineage: Bacteria > Bacillota > Bacilli > Paenibacillales > Paenibacillaceae > Saccharibacillus > Saccharibacillus dauci. The sequence goes on from NZ_KQ040798.1 coordinate 21,123, forward strand.
TGTGTAAGCAAATGGTATCTTCCCTCTACAGATATCTGGAGATCCACAAAATAAAAAGGCTGCTTCCTTTCCCTGGTGGGCTTGGACAAGCAGCCTTTTTATCTTTATTCATGTATACTGAACGCTCGTTTATCTTATTTGCTCTTTAAATGGATGATCCGGATAGATAATGCTGCTCGGATCATCCAACATTTTAAAGGTAAGCGGCTGATGATACTTCTCCGTGCTGTCTATCGAAATCTCGTAGCCTTTATACTCTGCTCCTTCGTGAAGCTGCTGTTGCTGCAACTTGTAGCTTTTTCCCGAAGCATCCGTAAACGTGTCCATCGCTATAAAATTACGATCGTCATATGGATCTATTGAAGGATAAGTCAGTCCAATTCGGATTTTCTGTTTATCTGTATCTTTCGTAATAGACTTGATCCGTGTTCGGGTATCGGATGAATTAATAATTTTCTTTTGCCGGGTATCTATAGTTAATGTGAATGGTTCCGGCTGACTAAGTTTGATTCTGGCAAAATTTATCCACAATGATTGATCTTTTTCAAAATAAGTACTGGTGTAATAAGAAAGCAAATGTGTAGTATCGCCATCTTCATAGTAACTGCCATCTTCCTGCAAAAGCGGTATATGTCCCAAGCCATTAGGTTCATTAACCAGTAAATCTACTCCTACATCACTCAAATTTCTTCCACCATGAGGCTTCATTGTGTAATCAAGTTCGGTACGAAGCGGTGTCTGCCGAAGTTCACTCAATTGTACAGAATAATCCTGAAAAGCATACGTACGATGAAGTTGCTCTATACGCTCCATACCTTTATAACGAGAAGTATCTATTGCAAATGGCATACGAATATATTCAAAATCCGTTCCTGTACTGCCATTGGATACTTCAAGAGACAGTACCATCTTGGCCGGGATCTCATTTCCTTTTGTAAAATCGAAAACAAAAGCTCCTTGATTGACATTGTTGGTGCTGCCCGACATTGAGAAATTATTATAATAGCTGCCAATCACCATGCTCTGTTCGGTATTCATCAGAGCTGTCGAGACATTATTACCAATACGGATACGCTGATGGGTAGTATTCTCAATGGTATACAGTACAATGACACGCTGGCTGTCTGCTACAACACCATCCAGCTGTATTTTATAATTCCCTTGCGTTAACTTCTGATTAAGGGGCTGATACAATCCATGTTCTATCGCGGGCTGAAGCGTATAGCGAAACATATCCAGCCGATTCAGATCGCTCACATATTCAGGAACTTCGCCACTATTGATTTCTCTCATTACTTTCTCCGAAGCTTGTTCCTGGCCAACAACCGCTATTGTTCCTGCTCCAAGCAATATGATCAATGCGGCGGCAGCTCCCAATAACGGACCAAGCACTCGCTTGCGGTGAGACCTCCGTTGCTGATGTGCCTGATGAATGCCAGCACGAATGGCACTATCCAACCGTTGATCATCTATTTGTTCAGCTTGGCGCTTTATTTTTCCGGCGTGATTTTGCAGGTTCTGATCATTTTGTTCGTTCATGCCACAGTTCACCTCCGAGATACATTTTGTTCCGAATCTGCTTGAGTCCCTGATGAATCCAAGTTTTGATTGTTCCTTCAGATCGTTCCAATACGCGGGCAATCTCCGTTACGGTCATATCATCATAATATTTCAAGATGAGAACATGACGATAATTGGGCTTGAGCCGGTCCAGTGCTTTCTCCAGATCGAGTCGATCTTCTTCTTTCATTTCGGTAATCTGATCTGCCATATGATGTTCGGTCAAATGAATGCTGCGTTTGCGGCGCTTTAGTTCATCCATGCAGCAATGAATCAGAATGCGAATCAGCCATGGTATAAATGCACCGGGATCGCGCAACTTATGACATTTAATCAATCCTCGGCAGGTCATCTCCTGCAGCATTTCCAGAGCATCTCCTTCGCTGCGCATATAGCCGTAGGCAATACCATACAAACGACGGCGGTGCAGTGATACCAATCGGTAGTATGCTTCTTCATCTCCATTGCAGGCAGCGGCTGCCCATTCTTTCTCTTCCACAGGATACCCCTTTCCTATTGTCTGATGATGTTACTATGTACATGGATATGATTACTGCTACAGGACGCTTTTGTATATCGCTCTGTATATATAGGACTATTCAATGGCATAAAGCGTTTTTTATTTTTCCATATTAAAAAGGAAGCTGCTTCTACAGCTCCCCCAAATTCTTACTGTAATCAATCGTCTTCTTTATCCCCGCTTGACTGCTTTGAAAATAATAAAAGACGGCTTCCGCCACTCATTCACAAGCTTGGGCATCTTTTCGGTCGCGCCCGGGATCGGTTCAGGCTCGTTTACCTGCTCAATCTGCAATCCATGGCGAATCATACCATTGAGCAGAGTAGACAAAGTACGATGATATTTGATCACATCATCTACTACCCAGTGGGTATGGCGAATGCCTTCTTCTGCATAGTTATCCAATGCATAATACAGCCGCTTACCTTCATGATCCTCGATCCAGCCATCCATATCCAGCTTGGCAGTTGTTACCGGATGCTCTGTAGAAAATACCAGATATCCGCCCGGACGCAGCCAGCCTGCAATCCGGCTCATCAGTGCATCATAATCTTCCACATAATGAAAAGCGAGCGAGCTGACAATCAGATCAAAAGATGCCGGAGTAAAATCCAGCTCTTCCATCGGCCCATGAATATACTGCACCTGTGGATGCTCCGGTGCCTGGTTAAGCATTTTGGCTGAGATATCTGCACCCGTAACATGTGCTGCTCCCTGACCAATCATATAAGCAGCCAACTGACCGGAGCCGCATCCCATATCCAGTATCGTTTTGCCCTGAAGCTCGGGCAACATTCCCATTAGGGCAGGCTGTTCTACAAAGTCATTGTATGTAATCCCTGTATTGCGTAATCGCTGATAATATTCAAAAAACTCCGGGTTATCATAAATATTTTGACGCATATATACTCCTCCTTTACCAGTAGTCTAACCGGGAAATGATGGAATTTGTAGCTCAGGTCTGTTATTTTAAATGTACCTATCGTTAAGCGCAAGTATCCATTTACAAAAATACCAAGTTCATTATACAAGAGGTGAATGATCATGAAATCCCGATTAGCACGGTTAGCTGTTATGGGTGTTATCGCTATCATTGCATTAACATTCATTTACTATAGCGGTATCCAGAGAATCGAAGGCATTTATCAGGTGGTCGGTGTCACGGACAAAGGCATTATTATTCAGCGCGATGGCGAAGAGCATGATGTACGGACTACCCCTGATATGATGGCGCTGATTCAGATGGATCATTTCTACGATATACAATATGAGAAAAAGCCGCTTCAAGCGCCGACGCTTAACTATATCCGTCCCCAGCCCTCAGGCAGTTAAGCTGCCCAATTCTTCAGGCTTGAACATTTAGATCCAATCGGCATACATGTATCATAGTTATTTTCTATATAAATAAAGAGCCAACTTTATCCATGAAGTGGCTCTCACCATTTTTACTTACCAAAAGTGAAGTTATCCATACGTAGATAGAATCAGATAAGATCCAGCAACTTCACAAAAGTCTGCTCGTTAATTCCCACACGATTCATTATTTTTCGAAGCTCTGTTGCTGTCTGAGCGAAATAAATACTCTCTTCCTGATTGCCTTTATATTTTTTAATATCATAACTATTGCTCACCTGTGGATATAAATAATGTAGATCCTCCACTAGCACTTTATACATATCTGCTCTGGTAATGGAAGCATCCAACCTGCATTCTTCTACCAAGGTATGCATAGTGAGTTGAAGTGCTTGTTCATCATACGAAGGATGGGACAACAGATACTGCAGATCATATAGATCTTTGAATCTGGCTCTTACTATCGTCTGATGCAGCTTCCAGGCCACCTGAATACCCAGCGGCACAGTAGATGATAAATGGAAGCTGTCTCCCTGTAGTGGATAATACTCCAGTGGCACAGGCTGAACTACCATTTCCAAATTGAATGAGACGTCCAGTGGAATCTCATCATACCATTCATTCTCTGCTAGCTCTCCTGTCAAGGAATAGGCAATATCGGTGTTGACTGTCGGAAAGTCATCCGCCATCGCATAGTCAATACTTCTCCAAAATGCATTTTTTCGGAAGCTTCGGAAAGTAACCCCGTCTCGCAGATCCAGCTCGGTTACCTGAATCATCCAATCCGTAAAAATCTGACGGGCCTGTTCAGGTTGTTCAATTTTCCCGCCATACAGGAAATCGATATCTTCCACATTACGGATATCACGGTTACTCAAATACTGTCTGGTGAGCAGACTTCCTTTTAAAATAAAAGGCATATCCACAAGCGCAGCTCTCCGCAGAAGACCCTCAATCGCAAGCAATTGTCGGATCTCATAATCCAGTTCTTCTACATTACCATTATTCATCATGCTTTCTCCTCCATTTGAATCCATCCCTTGTCTAGCTCTTCACGACTATCGTAGATACAAAGTTCATATTGTTCTTTGAGCATTTCAATCTCGTGAGTTTTTAGAATTTCTTTGATTCGGCTCACTCTCTCCCTAAATTTGGTGCTACTCTCGTAGTTGCGTACGGTGACAAATCTTATTTTGCCATTGGCATTCAGTGAGTTGCGGGAAATATGACCACCATCTGCTTCACATAACTGCTTGAGTTGTGCCAGATCTTCGGTATGTACTTTGCCATGCCATTCAAAATAAGGAGTAGAATAAGCAGTGACTGGATGATCAAAGTATCGATCATCTACAGGCGGAATCTCTACTTTGGTACGGACAATAGTAAATCCGCTCTGCTGAAATTGCATAGCGATCCGGTCTATGTCTTCACGTGCTTCCTGGAAGCTACTCCGCTCAACCCATCCAGTTACCATTGGCTGATTAATATAATTCCCATGATCCAGTACAATCATGACAGGCTTCACGCCCTGTGCATTGCAGGCGGCGATAAAGGCTTCCTTTTCTTCTATATTTAAATCGTTGACGGTCAAATGATATTCAAATTCCATAACTTTCTCCTCATTTTAAATATACAGCCAGAAAGCATCACATGTGAATGGAGCTGTTTGACTGTTATGTTCACTTATTGAAAATCATGCCTATTTCATCTGCTGAAATGACTTGTAGTGATTGGTCGTTTTGTAAATCAACCCATCTGTCGAATACAAAATCCGGTCAGCTCCACGGAAGCCTGAAGTATAATTAATGTCCGCTTCATGCCATTTGCGACCGGAAGCACGGGGCAGTAATCCTTCGCGGTTACCGAATACATCGCCGCCTATACTTTTACCCGGAGCCACTTTATCCAGATTGCCTTTACCGGCATCCCAACCTAGCTTTTCAGCTTCTTTTTTCGTTATATAATTGCAGGGCAACTCGTTATGCTGACGAAGATAATCGGCGACCCCATCAAATGTATTGATCGCCGAACAGCTCTTCTGGGCGGAAGAAGTAGAAGCGTTTGAGTTTGAGTTTGAGTTTGACTCCGAACGTTCGCCGGATTGCTTAACACTAGGTGTATTCTTCTGATTTTGTTCCCCCGTCAAAAGACCGAGCCTGTCACCTGCTCCAAACAGCAGCAGAACAGCTGCAATCACCAACACGATAATACTGGACAATTTCTTGGACATAATTCCTCCTGTGTATAGACATGCTGTATTTGGTACAGCCATCACTCTGGATATTGACGGCTGCACATCCCATTATCATATCCCAAGCAGCTGTCTGTCTACAACATTTCGCAGTCCACTGAACCTATATAGGTCCACGTTTGTCCGGCAATACTGCGCTTCCGAATCGTTCCTTTATAATCGAAATGATACAGCAATATCACTGCGTTTACTTTTTGCTGTTCTGCGCTGGTTGGTTCCGGCAGCCAGCGTATAAATGCAGGCAGCAGTAATTCGCTGTACGATATATCCTGCAAAGCAATAGTCCAATGTTGTATAGGTATCTCCAGTATAAAAGCTTCACGGAAATCATCGTCAAAATACTCGATGTTAAAAGCTTGCGCAAATACCGGTAGCTCTATTTCTCCATCTTCTTCGTAGGAAAATTCCAGTACTTCCTCCAGCTGCTCTTCCGAAGCGGCTTGGCCGATCCATAATGACACCCTGTTTTCCTTTTCCACTACTATCCTGCTCCTTTATAATTAAATTTCCCCTTCTATTCCTCTGTATACGCTAGTTGATCGATAAGATATTTAACTTTATTATATATACTTGAATACTGGGAGTATAATACAGCCTGTAGAGCTGTAGATCTGAGTACATATTTGATAACTTCCAGCTGTAAGATGGAATATTGGATATTAATGAAAGGAGACAGAACATGCTATGAAAGGATTAGCCATACTCAGCAGATCCAAATTCTCTATACTGCTCATTATCTGTGTACTATTTATTTCTATTTGTGTACTTTCATCCTCTACTGTCTCTGCCAGCCGTATCAATACATCTACGCAAGATCGTCTGAAGCAGCAATACAATCTGGATCAATCCCATCCGAATAACGATAACAACGACTCCGCTTTTTGGAATGTGGCAGGTGACTGGGGATATAGTTATATGGCGCAGGATAAAGATGCATACTGGTTACGACTGGGCTGGGTGCTGTGGACATCTATACAATAATTAGACCTGTTCGGCTGTTACCTTGAATTATAGTTAATCGAAAACTCTCAAGATTAGTGTCCCTTCTATAATAATAGAAATAATGAGCTGGTGTAATGCGATTAGCTGCCGATCATCATAATGCCATTCCCGCGAAAATACAAACAGCGTACAGATTCACGTTATGCCACGTGTATCTTTGTACGCTGTTTGTATTTTCGTATTCATTTTAATTTATTTTATCTGTAAATGGTTACTTATACTGCGCTTTTCTGAGCTGGAGTCTCGGTTTTTGCTTTAGCAGCATTTGCCTGTTTTTGACGACGAACCGGCGAAATGAACCAGTATGCCATTCCCACAAATACAGCACCACCCACAATATTACCAAGCGTTACCGGAATCATATTGTGTACCCAGCCTGCTACCGTAATTGTATCCGGATGACCAGGCAGCAGCAGTGCAGTCGTGAGCAGCGTCATATTCGCTACACTATGCTCATAACCACTGGCGATAAAGGCATACAGACACCACCAGATCAGGACCAGCTTGGAAATGTCGTCTTTGGCACGAGCAGCCATCCAGATCGCGAGACAGACTAGCCAGTTACAGAGAATACCGCGGAAGAATAGCATCGAGACTGGCAGAGACATTTTGGCAGCTGCCGCTTTGAAAATGAGATGATCCGCGCCAATCTGTTGGAACAATCCGGTACCATATACAAGCAGGCTCAGGACGATCGCCCCGACCAGATTACCGATAAATACGAGCACCCAGTTCTTGCCCAGATCGCCCATCGTAGTGCGCCGAGCCAGTGTACTCATCGTGAAAAACATATTATTACCTGTGAACAGCTCGGAACCGGCGAAAATTACGAGTGTCAGAGCAATACCGAACGACATCCCCATTACAATAGATTGCAGTGGCGAATGAATCGCTGCCAGTGGTGCACCGATAGAGAAAATCAGAATAATCCCGATCCCCACATAAGCCCCAGCCAACATGGCAGATGCAAAGTAACGCACAATACTTTCATTCATTTTTTCTTTTTTCTTCACGGCAGTTTCTATAATATTCTGTACGCCTTCAGTAAACATATCCATTCCCCCTGAAATTGCTTGTTCTCGTCGAAATATTTCACTTTTTAAATTAAAAATGAACTGTTTCTTTTTTGATTATACAAATTCCTTAGGTATATGGATGTGATATATATCACCTATTGTGAAAATTTTCACTTTATTATGATGAGGATTTATAAATATTATTAAATAAAAAATACTTCTTTCATTCAACCTAATCTTTAATGACTTTTATTTTTAAAATTCTCTTCTTAACGTGTTAAAATAAATGATTTTTATAAGTAATCATAACAGACCTTATAAAAAGCTATTTCACTTGAATGAGGATTGCATAATTAAAGGTATAGAGGGAAATATAATTCATGCAGAGCTATTAATATACAAATTAGAGTTAAATAACAAAATATTATCGAACAAACTATCATTTTCGTCGTAGTCTTCTAGGAATATAGGTTTTATATATTTCTTTTTCAGCTTGTTCATTTTTAAAAGCCAATAAAATTTCTTCAAGACACTCTATTAATTCTTTACCGTAAAAGCTTTCTGTACGAGTAGTTTCTTTGATTATGTCACGATAAAACTTTGACATAGAGAAGATGACAGCAACAGCAACACATATTACTACTAACATAATTGTAATTCCAAAATAATGTAACCAGTCGCTAATAGCTATACTCCGATAAATGCCTGCTACAAACTGAGAACAAACTATTAGAACTAAAGAAGTCAGTAGACTCCATGTGAAATAACCTTTGTTTGACTCATTTATTTTTTTATCCAGTATTGATATCAATATTTTTATTTTTTCCGTAGAATAAAAATCTTTTTCTTTTAATTCTTTAATGATTTTATTTTGCTGATATGTTATAAATTCTTGATTCTTCCACCGTCCTTTAACAACTTTAATACCATAATTATTATTTAAAATCACTTTAGCTTTTTTACTTAATGCTAAAGTAGTTACAATAACCATTAGAAAAACTATTGCCATAATGCCAAAAAAAACGAGAAATATTTTATGAGTAACAAAATTAATTTCAATAAAAAAATTAGTTACAACAAAAATAACAAAACTTATAACGCTTCCGATTCCCGAAAAAAACAATAATCTTAATAACCATATAAGCATAGAATCTAAAATTTTCATATGATCAAATATTAATGCATGAGTAGAAAATTCTAATTTGAATTTCTCATAAAAATCATTCATTCATAAAATACCCCTTTGTAACTCTATTTTATTACTAAATAGAGTTAGTCTAACAGACTAACCCTTAGTATATTGTCCTTCTTGAAATTTTATTCACCTTTTACTACGACTCTGAACCCGATCCCTTCCTCTTGCACCTCTTCCAGCAGACTTCGTACCCGCTCTGCCTGATCACCCATCCGGTCATGGCTAATTCCATAATTCACCCAACGCAGTTCCAGCGGCAGTTCAATCATTCCGGTCAGGCAGTCCCACAGGGCATCAAGATTGCCTCCATAAAACTCGGGTAATTCCAGCTTGCTCTTCAGCTGCTCATGCAGTTCCTGAATAGTCGACATATCTTCTCCGTTGATCCATACTGTTCTCATATTGTAGGCCTCCCTTTTATCTATTATGTAATAGATATCCTTCTTTTATGTATACGATTATAACATTACTGTACCGTTATTCTGCATCCTGGCAGCAACGCCGGATCGCAGGATGACGGTACAGTGTTGAGAATTCCTTATTTCATACGCGTGAAGCTAGCATAATGATCTGTCGTTTTGTAGATCAGTCCATCACTGGAGTACAGGATACGGTCCGAATTGCGGAACCCGGAAGTGTAGTTGATATCCGCCTCACGCCATGTGCGTCCGCTTGCTGTAGGCAACAGACCTTCACGGTTGCTGAACACATCGCCGCCGATGCTTTTCCCTGGAGCTACTTCAGCCAGATTACCTTTGGAAGACACCCAACCCAGTGAACCTGCCTGGGATTTGGTAATAAAATTGCATGGTAATTTGCCGTTAGCAGACAGATAGTTAGCTACACCTGTAAAGGTGTTGATAATTGCACAGCTGGCAGCCGAAGCCTTTTGTGCCTGCAGAGCAGGTGCTGCCTGAGAACCGGTAAAGAAGACAACTGTCAACATCATAGCAAGTAGTGCAGTGGACCAGAACTTTTTCATACGTACATCCTCCTATGTAGATCATAATGTTTGGGAATGTTTGCTACCTTAAAATAATGATTCATATTATAGGTAGCAAATATCCACTTCCCAGTTATAACATATCTATTTGGAGAAATCTTCAATTTTAATCACTATATTTGTAAAAATTTATATATATCACCTTTTAAGCAAAGGTGCATTGTATTTTATGTACTACATATTTAATACTCATTTCCTTACATATCCATTCTGAAATATTCAATAAATAATAAAACGTTTTCAATTCTACTGCTTCTGCATGTATATACAGGGTAAACATGAATAGAGTCTCATCTATTCCAATCATTCAGGGAGGGAACTATTATATGACCAAATCGTTTGACAAAAAGCATCTGTTATTCTCGTTTTTGGGCGGTGCTGTATTTTTCTCGGGAATTACTCATGCTGCCGATATGCAGGTTACGCCTAACACGGAGCCACTGAATTTTTACATGAATGGTGAAGCGCGGCAGACTTCGGCTACTTTTGATAACCAAGGAACTATGGTACCACAATCATTTGTATATAGTGGGACGACATATGTTCCGATCCGACATATGAGTGAACTAATGGGACATAGTATTTACTGGGATGGTCCTACATCAACCATCTCGGTAGGTCAGCCGGTAGTACAGATGATGGACGCGAAAGGGAAATCGATTGGTACGATTACTTTGACCCAACAGGAAGACGGCGTACTTGCACAGATTAATGTATCTAATCTTCCGGCAGGCAAGCACGGATTCCATGTCCATCAATCGCCAATCAAAAATAATGACTTTGCTACCGCCGGTTCCCATTTCAATCCGACAGGCAAGGACCATGGTCATCTTAATCCAAATGGCCTCCATCTAGGCGATTTTCAGAATCTGGAAGTAGCAGCCGATGGTACTGCCAAAGTAGAAATGAAGCTTGCAAACGCCAGCCTGACCAAGGGTGATGAACATTCCATTCTGGGTGCATCCTTGATTATTCATGCCGATGAAGACGACCAGAAAAGCGATCCTTCCGGCAATTCCGGTGATCGCATTGCCGGTGGCAATATTCCGCGGTAACGATAGGTTCTGTCCATACATGAACAAACAAAAAGCTGCACCCGGCCATCGCCAGTGTGCAGCTTATTTATATCTGTTACCGGTTCACTTCTCCGATCAACAGGAGTATTATTCCGCTCTCTATCCTTATAGCATGACCGCATCACTCTGGAGCCATACCCGGAAGCCATTGCCTTCTCCCTGCACTTCTTCCATTAGATCCAATACCTGTTCGGCATATGGACCCAGCAGTTCGCGGCTACGTTCATAGTTGAGCCACTCGATCTGAAGCGGCAGCTCTACACCACCGGTCAGACTGTCCCACAGCGCATCCAGATTGCCACCATAATGATCCGGCAGATCCAGCACCTGTTGAAGCGTGCGATGCAGCTCTTCAATCGTTGAGAAATCTTCACCGTTTAAAATCACTGTTTTCATATACACTCTCATTATCCACACCTTACCTTGTTCAACATTTACAATACCATTCCTGCTGTTCTTGTCGGCATCCTAACGTGAACCTGTACTTTCGGAAGCCTCCTGATATCCGGCTCCTTGATCTGGGTCTGAGCGACACTTGGAGATCTGAAGCAGCTTGACAATATACGGCGTCTGCAGGGTCGGGATTCTTATCCGGACAACTACCGCGCATATTATCAGCTATACAGTTATCTCTTTACCTTTATAACATATTCCTTTTGTAAAAGAACCTTATTTATAGCGGATTTTTGTAAAAATTCGTAATAAGGAGCATGCAGGTATTCTTGCAGATCGTCTCTCGCCAGATTCTGTATATATAGAGCCGACGCCAAAAGATTGCTTTTGATTCTTTTCCGGGCTCTTTTCGAGTATGTACAGAGTCACTCCCAAGGTACAAGACTACCAGAAAGCAAGCCAGTTGGGAAGCAGAATCTGCAGCAAGATCAGGATATTTTCCGCAGAATAACATGCATGATTCCATCTGCTATAATCTATTCGTTGTTAGGGTAAAAGAACCTGCCGGTTGATGATCACCGGCAGGTTCCTGAAGAAGCCTGACTGCATTGAAATATATAAGATTCGCTGTGATTACAGTCCTTTTTTGGCTTTGTATGCGTGAGAGTATTGATCCGCTGCGATAATAGCATCCTTGACGTCATCTGCTGTCACTTTGAATGGCAGATTATGCGATGTCTCACCGGGCTTGGTCGCTGCCTGTGCTACACGGTACAGATCTTCATCAGACACGTTGGCGATTTTGAGATCTTCCAGCGTAACCGGGAGCTCCAGACTAATATAAAATGCGATATAACGCTCAATCTCCTGAATAGGCCGTTTCTCGAGCGCCAATTGGGTCAATGTACCAAAAGCCACTTTCTCCCCGTGTGTCATATGGTGAATATCACCTTCGAGTACAGTGAACCCGTTATGAATCGCATGCGCTCCTGCCAGACCACCACTTTCAAAGCCCAGACCACTTAGCAATGTATTCGCTTCTACGACTGCTTCTACCGCTGGTGTTACTACTTTACGCTGTACCGACTCATAAGCCAGCAGACCAAAGTCAAACAGCGTCTCTTCACATTTACGTGCAATAGCTTCGGCAGCCAGAGTAGGCAATCCGCCAGCCATCGTCCTAGCCCGCGCTTCGATAACGGCACGTGCCTCTACCCAGGTTGCCAGTGCATCCGCAATACCGGAAGACAAGAAGCGTGGTGGTGCACTCGCGATAATCTTGGTATCTACCAGAATCAGATCCGGATTTTTATTATAAAATTTGTAACTCTCGAATATGCCTTCATCCGAATAAATAACGGATAATGCGCTAGTTGGTGCATCTGTAGAAGCTGTAGTCGGAATGATCACAGTATAGCCGCCCAGGGTATCGCTGACTGCCTTGGCAGTATCCAGCGTTTTGCCGCCGCCTACTCCAATTACAATCGTTGCTTGGTTCTCCCGGCCAATCTCTACCAGACGATTGATCTCATTGGTCGATGCTTCGCCGTTGAAGACTGCTTTGACATAGCTAACCGATGACTGATCCAGACTTTCCAGTACCTGGTTACCTGCAATATCCCATACAATATCATCGGCGATAACAATGGACTTATCTCCATTTAATGCTTTTACATATTCACCTGTTTTTTGGATAACATTTCTGCCTTGTACATATTTGCCGGGACTAATAAATACGCGTTCTGTCATGATCTATTGCTCCTCTCCAACCTGTAGTGGATCATGTGCCTGATGCAGCAGCACATGAATGAAGACCATTGATCCGCTATGTACCCGTTCGTTCTGCCAATTTGCCGAGCCGGGTAAGAAATCAACATGAGCTTCTACCCGCTGTCTTTTGCATTTATGTGTTCTGAGCCTGTATACTCAGCTGGCTGGCCCGCATTGACATGGCTGGCTTTCGCGAATAAATAGGCTTCTATATCTATTCACCAGAAGTACTGGGCGCTTAACAGTCATTACTTGTCGGATTTAAGAACGATATGGGTAAAATCATATTTCCCGTCTAATTCTAATATAACAAAAAGGCCTCATTCACTTAAGAATGAGACCTTTTTGAGTAAAAAATAGATGCGGTCGAGAGGACTCGAACCTCCACGGGGGTAAGCCCACACGGACCTGAACCGTGCGCGTCTGCCAATTCCGCCACGACCGCATAATGTAATGTTACCGTTCCATATTTCTATTTCCCGGCCACAAGAAATAGAATAGCATATTAGTTAGCAAGCGTCAAATTTTATTTTTCCTTCTATAATATGGAGAAATATAATATACAGAAATATATAGAAAAATAGGAAGCGAACTTGATAACAGATCCCATCATGATGTAAATACTTAGGAATCAAACAATAACTCTTCCGTTTCCCTTCTCTTCATTCGTATACTTATCCCACTGTTTATTATTGCACTCTGCCCGATAAAGGATCGTCGGATGTTCTCTATCAGGCAGTCGCAATAACAGCATATATTATTCGGAATAGTGAATGATTAGGATAACCTGCTTATTTGGCAGCAGCGACCGGCAGCTGGTTACGCAGCTCCCATAACTCGGCATAACTATGAATAACAACATCCGCTTCGCCCAGATTCTGATTACCAGAACCTGGATTCTGATGTCCGATGCAGCGCATACCGGCAGACTTGGCAGCCCGCACACCGTTGCGGGAATCTTCGATAACCATGCAGCGTTCTGGTGCTACACCCAGAATTTCAGCTGCTCGCAGGAAAATATCCGGTGCCGGTTTGCCATGTGCTACTTCTTCTCCGCTAATCATTCCCTCAAAAAAGCGGCGGATATCCAGTTTTTCCAGAATCAATTCAATCAGTGCACGTGGAGATGATGAAGCAACCACCATCGGTATACCGGATTGCTTCAGCCAGTCCAGCCAATCTGTCAGACCGCTAAAAGGCTGCAGCTCCGGATGTTCACGAATCACATCCATGACATGCTTCACATGGAATTCCAGCATTTGCTCTACGGTACAATCGAGCAGATGCTTCTGCTGTACCTGTTCAAACATGGATGCCAGCGTCACACCTACGTACGTATGATGCTCTTCTTCTTCCACATTGGCACCGAAGTGAATGAATGTACTTTTTTCGATTTCAAAATAGATCGGCTCGCTGTCAATCAGCACCCCGTCCATATCGAAAATAAAACCTTCTACCGGTTCACGCTGCCAATCAGTCGGCTCTATGCCAGCTGCAGAAGATACAGCATTCGCAGCAGCTTGGTTCGGGTTAGTGGTCATCTTCATTCCTCCATTGCAAATAAAATAGTCTTCTCTACAAGCCTTTAACCATTATTCGGCAGCAATTAGCAGGATTGCAATACTACCTTGATCGCGCTGGAGGATGAAGTAAGCGTACCATCATTAAGATCACAGCCCAGGGTCTGAAAAGCTTCTTTGTAGGATTCCAGCGGATACGTATGTGTAATCAGCTTGCGCGCTGGTACCAATCCTTGTTCGATCATATAGTGAGCTGTAGCAAAAGTACCAAGTGAGTCGATAGAACCGATGATCTTGAGACTGCGATCCACGACTTCTTTGGGATTGAAGCTGCTCACTCCATCACGCAGACCTACCAGCATCAGATAACCGCCATGAGCCAGATTGGACAAGATCTGCGTCCCTATTACACCTGTGGTGTCCACTACCAGATCCACCTGATGATCCTCTGGTGATATAGCAGCGAGCGCCCCTTCAAAAGATGAATATGTAGTCCAGCGTTCCGGAGCAATCGAAGCTGCCAGACGCATCCGTTCTTCCGAAATATCAACGATACTGCCGGTAATTCCTTTGGAAGCCAGTGCATAGCTGTACAGCATTCCGATCGGACCGGCACCCAGAATGATCGTACGGAAATTGGGCAGCAGATTGATCTGGTTAATCCCAGTCAACATGCAGCTCAGCGGTTCGGTCATGGTCGCTTCCTCGTAGCTGACATGATCGGCAAGTTTGTACAGGAAGCGATCTTCGGTGACGTAATAATCGGTAAATGTACCGTCACTGCTTACGCCGGTCTCGGTTGTACTTTTGTGAAGACAGTGATTCTGTCGAGCTGTACGGCACATGGAACATTGTCCGCAGTAATACGTCGGATCAATAACGACGCGATCTCCCGGCTGTAGCGTACTTACACGCGATCCTACTTCTATCACTTCACCGGCAGATTCATGACCGAGAATAATAGAAGATTTGGCATGGTATTTGCCGCTAATAATTCCCAGATCCGTACCACAGACACCCGTCGCGTGAATACGCACCAGTACATCATGGTCGCCGGTAATCATCGGACGTGGTCTTTCTTCCAGTGCAACATCCCAGGCAGAACGATAGACAAGTGATAACATGATTAATCCTCCTTGGTTAACCCATTTTTTGTAGTACACGTTCCAGACGGCCAACAATTTCCACAAGCTCATCTTCGGTCACAGTCAGTGATGGACGAACTTTGACCACATTACCGAATCCATAACGGGAACCACGGAGAATCAGATTCTCTTCCTTGAAGGCCATGTCGATAATGGCATTGGCTTTGCGGGAATCCGGCGCTCCATCTGCATCCTGAATTTCCAGTCCCCACATCAGACCGACGCCGCGTGCTTCACCGATCGTATCCGGATATAGTTCTGCGAGCGGATTTAACAGATTGCCGAGCAGTTCGCCCTTGCTGCGTACACTTTCCAGGAATCCTGGAGCCGATACGACTTCCATTGTTGATTTGGCAGCGGTCAGCGAGATCATATTGCTGCCGGAGGTAAAGGAGTGCTCATGCTTTTCCAGCACATTCAGACGGGATTGCATCAGAACAGCAGCGACCGGTACACCGATTCCGCCGAGTCCTTTGGCCAGTGTAATAATATCCGGCTTGATATCGAACAGCGTACTCGCGAACATCTCCCCGGTACGACCAACGCCCGTCTGCACTTCATCGGCAATCAGGATCATCTCATGTTCATCGCACAGTTTGCGCAGCTGCTTGAAGTATTCCATTGGTGGAATAATATTGCCGCCATTGCCCAGAATCGGTTCGATAATCATGCAGGCTGTAGAGCCGGAACCGCCAAATTCCAATTGATCGGACAATGCTTCGATACATTGCATCGCGCAATGATCCGGATCGCTCTGGAACGGACATCTGTAGCAATAAGGTACAGGTACATGCAGCGAATTGGGTACAGAGGAATTTGGGAATCCTTTGCGACGGAATGCATTCCCCGATATACCTGTTGCAAACTGGGTTTGTCCATGATGGGAATAGAACAGACTGACAATATCCGTATCACCGGTATATTTTTGTGCAATTTTGGTTGCACATTCATTGGCGGTTGAACCGGTAATATCACGCATCCAGCCTGCATCAATGCCATTTGGCGCTTCCTGTAGCAACAGAGAGAGTACTTCATCTACATATGGTTCGGTAAATGACGAGGACATATGTGTGAGATTCCCTACCTGTTCTTGTATTTTCTCAACAACATACGGGTGATTGTACCCCAGCGACAGGTTAAACGTACCGGACACACCGTCCAGATATTCGTTTCCTGCATCATCAATTAAACGGATTCCTTTTCCAATCGAAAATCGGCTTTCAGTAGTAGTTGACATGTATAATCCCTCCGGATAAATGTAATTGCAATCGGATCTGGGCAACGCTAGTCATGCGATTCTTTGATCAAGGAAATTGTTAACTGGTTGTTAAAAGAAAATAATTTAGATAGATCGATCTATAGATAGTGGAACTATCCGATAGACAGATCTGTCAGGACAACTACGCCAGACATGCTATTGCCATGGACTCCTACCTTTGTGCTGGAAAAGCAGGCATCACCTCCTTTGCAGAAATAGATGATAGATATCAATCTGCAGCATGTTTTATTTATCATCGAACCCATTTATGGACGGTACGCATCCACGCTGTATTTAGAAATAAGGCCGATCATTAATATTTAGACTCGATACCCGCACGCAGAGACGAATCCGCTGACTTGAGCTGCTGTACAATAATGATACTGATCAGCAGAATCAGTGCGAATAGAGCGAAGATCCATAGTGTCGGTCCAAATGACCAGCGATCCATACTCCATCCAATCACATACTGCAGAACCGAACCTCCGATTCCTCCCGCAGCAATCAGTGTACTGGTCGTGCGCTCCACCATACCCGGCATCAGCGTATTTGCAAATACCAGCCCAATCGAGAATAGCCCGGATATGAACAACCCGACTCCGAAGATCAGCAGATACATCATAATCGGACTGGTAAACAATGCCAGAGCACTGATCAATACCATGGAACCGAGCGCACTGCCAATCAGGAAAGGCACATAACTCATCGTCTCGGCCATGCGTCCGACAAATAATCTGCCGATCGTAATCGCACCCCAGAAAAAGGTTACGCTGAGTGACGCTGCCGAATCGCTGATCGAGATACTTTCAATCAGAATAGATGGCAGGAAGTTCATCATCCCCAGCTCGATTCCCATATAGACAAAGAAGAACAGTACAAAAATGGAAAGCAGTCTCAGCTGGGCACCGGTATAACGCGGCTTGCCAGCAGAAGCTACAGCATCCTTTTGCTGATCCTGATGCAAATGTGCCGAACTATCCGCCGGCATACGTAGCCAGAACAGCAGCAGGACAAAGGTCGCCAGCGCTACCGTATAAAATGACAGGTTCCAGACATTCAGATAGATGTACAGGCTGGCAAGTGCAGGAAGCAGCATCGAACCGACGCCAAAATATACATCCAGCTTGGTCATAGCTACTGCTTTTTGCTCCTCTGCAAATTCTATTGTGAATGCACCGATAGAAGATTCGATAATCCCGGAGCCAAAGCCCACGAATATGGTCATAACTACCATTAATGCCCAGGATGGCATCGTACCCATGACGGTATAAGCAATTGTAATAGCGGCAATAGCGACGATAAGCAGTCTTTTGCGTCCAATTCCGGCAGAGAGCGATGGCGAGATTAATACTCCTGCCAGAAATCCGATAAATTGCAGAAAAAGAAGGGTACCTCCATCGCTATAATCCCGCCCATAATGAGGCAGAATGACCGGCAGCAGTGCCCCCAGCATAACGCTGGTAATTCCTATCAAAAAGTAAAAGGCACAGCTTAGTCTGAAAATCCGTTTCATAATCTCATCACCCTTCCAAAAATATCTTGATGAACTTGATATTTCCATTTTATTTACACATAATGAACTAGCGAACAGCGTCTATGCGGCTGTTCCCCATTTTATCCAGTAAAGGAGCAGGTATGATGATGAAAAACGTATTGGAAAATTTCACAGGACAGACCATTGATGAACGATTGCAATGGCATTGCCCTCCCCAGGAATGGGAAGTCGCATCGGACAAACAGGTACTCTCGTTCAAACCTCTCGCAGAAACGGATTTCTGGCAAAAGACCCATTATGGATTTCGGGTCGATAACGGACACTTTTTGTTTGCAGAAGTGTCTGGTGATATGACAGTCACTACTAGAGTTCGTACATATCCGGTGCACCAGTATGATCAGGCCGGATTAATGATCCGCTTCTCCGAACAATGCTGGCTCAAAACTTCTGTTGAATTCGAGACTGAAGGTCATGCCAAACTCGGAGTCGTTGTAACCAATAATGGCTACTCTGACTGGTCCACCCAGAACTTCCAGGCTGGATTTACCGAGCTGCTGTTCAGAATCACACGAGTTGCAGGTGATTACACGGTCGAATATGCAGAACAAGAAGGCCATACTCCCGAATCAACAGAATGGCATCAGATACGAATCGCGCATCTATTTGACGATATAAGTGATCAGACTCCTTTCCAGTGCGGAGTATATGCATGCAGTCCTCAGGGATATGGTTGTCAGGTCGAGTTTGAATTTCTCCATATCGAGCGAACAGACAAAGCATTCAACTGAGGACACTACCCAAAATATATGTATATTAATTGAACTATTTACAATAATTAACTATAGTTACTTTTATTATGACGGTCAATGTAAAATTTGCGTGACATTTTCAACATATAACCCCCTGCAAAAATACGATATATTGCAATTTGTTGAGGATATGGAACTTATATTTATCCATGTCACAATTTGGACAAAACCTTATTATTATGTACCTTGCCTGTTTCGCTTCAGAATCGATTGCAAATATGTCGTCTATTCCAAAAGATCTGTTTTTGTTGTCTAATTCATATATTTATTTACGTAATAACACTTTTAATACACTGTTCATACAAACAAAAAGCCCGTAATCATTCCGAAAATGAATCCGATCCGCATGATTACGGGCTTCTTCTGTTATGACTTGTTTTAATTTTTATTATGTAAAAATATGGAATTATGAATAGAAGAATAAATTTTAGTAATTATGCGCATACGTTTGCACAATAAAAATAGGTAATTCACTGTCCGATTCTACAAGAAATGCAAATCCTGAACAACTACTTTTTGCCGAAAATAACATCATCTTGATAATAGATTTAAAATAGTTATTTACCCTAAATCAAATAGCCATTTTGTCCCGCTTGAAAACCTCCCTCACTTTCAATTTTATGTGTAAACATAACATTATGGAAGTGTTGAGAGAACAATTATCGTAACTGACTGGTCGAAGAATCAATTGAATCCAGCCAGTTATCTTTCCCGAATCTACTGAATCTTTCTTCAAACAGGGTGCACTTTTTGATTATTTTCCATATATTTGATGTAATTGTTCTTCAAATTTATTTTTTGATTTATTTTCCGAAGAAAATGTCTGTTTATAATAACTTTCTCTTGCCAAATATCCCCATGTTCGCTACAATAAGAACATAAGTTCTCATAAGGTGGTGACATGAATGGCTGTCTTTTTATCTGAAGAAGAGCGTTCCCTCGTAAAAAGCTATCTGCTGCTTGTTTATATCCAAAAGAAATTTGATCATGACACACGTGCTCTCGAAGAAAGTGATCAACTCAGCGCCCCAGGGCTGTACCGTGAAGTCATCCGTAGTGCGGCTGACCGCGCCAACCTGCTGCTATCGGAGGTACGACGTGATCTGCGCAAGCAGAATCTACGCTTGTATGAAGTCAATCAATCCGAGAGTATCGTAGAAGCCCAGATCCTCTGCAAGGGCCATCATGGCACCTTCCAGATTCCTTCGACAGAGTTTCGTCAGGAAGCTGCAGAGCGCATGCGTGCTTATCTGGGACTGACTCCAGCTGCTGAATCTTCTTCAGCCCCTGCTGATGACAGACCTGTTGCACCCTATAATCCCGCTCGTGTACGCGAACCTGCACGTTATTCCGGCTATACGCCATATCGCACAGGAACCTGAGTATAGAAAGTACACATTTATATCTATAAATAGAATCTATCCTTTACTATATATATCTGTCCCTTTTTATTATACGCGCTATCATGAACTGCGATGGATGCTGTACTCCAGCCGGTTCTTCCTCTAATACACAAAAGCCATCTGCAGGACTTCAGGTCCAATACAGATGGCTTTTTATTTATAGGATTATGGTTATTCCTGTTCGCTCTCTGACGCTTGAGATGGCTCCAGCGGATCAATGCGTGGATCTTTGGATGGCTGAATAATATAGCTGCGACTCAGCTTGGCGACATTACGATTCGGTCTACGAATCAGTACATGTTCATCATCCCAGGCGATCACTATACCGCGTACATCGTTCTCTCGTATACCATCACGTATGACACGGACTTTCTCTCCTGATTGACGGTATCCGTCCAGTTCTTCTTCTGGCATCATTATTTTCACCTTCTTTACCTGCAATAATACTGTAATTTCCAAACTTCTACAAAAAAAGACCTAAATGATATCATTTAGGTCTGAATGCTTGTTGAATGACTTCCTGCTATGATTAGCGCTGTGCGTGTTCTTTGGAATCGTTTTTCTCGAACCAATAATCAAGCACTTTTGCGGACATCACACGCTCGTTCACGTACTCTACCTGGTGACCGGAGAATTGCGATTCCCAGTTAAAGTCCAGCTCCTGACACAGATTCACAATGGTCAGCAATTCAGACCATGCTACATAACGTTTGTACCAGAAAAACTGTGGATGTTCAATCATATAGGGATACAGGTCATCAAATTCAGTGTGCTTACAATCCAAAGCACGCTCGAAGTGTACTTTTGCGGCGGCCAGTTTATTGATAAAAAACTCTTCAGTGATCGGCTCTTTGCTCATTAGTCTGCCTCCCCTCCCTAACATATCTTTATTATAAGACATTAATACCCCATTTGAAAAGAGAATATCAAGTTTTCAGTTAAAGGATATCCCAAATTGTCAAGTTCATGTTATACCATGGGGCCATACTTACACTATCGGCTATCAATGTCCATAAAATAAGATAAACCAAAATAAAAGGTTTAAACACAAGTTCCTTATATTAGGCGAAAGTGATTTTTCCTTCATCCAGCGAAGCAATCTTGACCAGCGACTCCAGACGGATACCCTGTTCACGAATCGATTGTGCTCCATTTTGGAAACTTTTCTCGATCACGATACCTACACCAACCAGTGTCGCCCCGGATCGCTGAATAATTTTGACCAATCCGCGAGCAGCATCTCCATTCGCGATAATATCATCGATAAACAGAATGCGATCTTCGGCAGTAATAAACTGCTGGGACAATACAATATCCGTTACGATCCCTTTGGTAAAGGAAGGAACACGCTCGACCAGTGCATCCGGATCTGCAAGCAGTGTCTTTTTACGACGGGCAAATACAAGTGGCACTCCCAGCTCGTATGCTGTCGCAAAAGCTACGGGAATACCTGATGATTCCACGGTTACCACGCGGGTAATCTGCTCGGAGCGGTACAATTCTGCAAACTCCTGTCCCATACGCATCGTCAGCTGTGGATCTACCTGCTGATTCAGCAGTGCATCCAGCTTCAATACATCATGGGATAGTACGGTTGCTTCTGCCAAAATTCGTTGTTTGAGTTCTTCCATTAGTTGTCCTCCATCACTGGTATTCTGATGGCTTGTGCTGCCTCAGTATTCCGTTATCATTGTTGACTATTTGCCAGTTCAGCAGCAGATTTACTGCAATATACTTATTTATCGTAAATCTGCTGTCCTTGTCTTACGCATACAGCCGATTATATCATGCGTCAGGATAATCTGTAGCATGGATTTAGTGTAATTATGCTCTCCCGGCAGCAGAAATGGCAAAGCAGACAAAATTCTGTTTCTTTTCCAGACTCTTACTCTTACTCTTACTCTTACTCTTACTCTTACGTTCAATCGTTATCCGACTGCTGCATCGTTAGATCAGATACCGAATGAAATGGATTGTCTGTGAGGTATTCCAGGTACAGCCTTTTGAGCTCATTGACTACATGGGTGAGGGAATACTGATTTTTGGCTTTCTCCCAGCCGGTACGGGCCAGCTCGTAACGATACGAAGGATCATTGATTACTTTCTCCAGCGCATCGGCCAGCAGCTGTTCCTGATCCGGAGGTACCAGCAGGCCATTGACTCCGTCTTCGATCTGTTCAGCAATTCCGCCTACATTCGTTCCGACCAGAGCCAGCCAGCAGAGCGCAGCTTCGGCAAATACGGAACCAAACGCTTCCGCCCGAGAAGGCAGCACGAAAATATCGAAAAACGGCATAAATTCTTCCGGATGAAGCGTATATCCATAGAAAATCGTATCTTCGTAAATATCCAGCTGCTGAGCCATTTGCTCCAGCTCGGTTCGGCTTGGTCCATCCCCGATAATATGCAGTACATAATTATGACCGCGCTGCTTGAGGATCGCACATGCTTTGAGCAGCGTATCGAGTCCTTTGGCAGGCACCAGACGACAGACGGTCATCAGCTGTGGTACTTCATTTTCGTGCGGCACAGGCTTAAAGCGTTTTTCATCGAATCCGTTCGGCAGCACCTCAATCCGCTCAGGGTACTCTACATAAGCAGACAGGTAGGATCGGAATGAATAAGACACGGTCATCAGACGATCTGTGCGATACTCCAGTTCCCGATATAAGGAAGTGAGGAACTGCTGCTCCATACTGCCTTCGGCAATTTTGCCGTTTAGCAGCAGTTCGCGTTCATAACTGGAGTGTACAGTCTGCACAATAGGTGTCTCCGGGAACACCTCCCGCATAACCAGACCGACCAGCGGATGATGGGAGTGAATCAGATCATAGGGTTTATTCAGCCGCAGCTGCGCCCACCAGCGATAATCACGATAAGTCTGGATATATTTCTGGACCACAGGGCTTGCGCCATACTGCGTCCAATCGAACGTCTCAAAAACGACGTCATCCTTGCCCTTGTTGCGTATCCGTTTGGGTAAAGAGAAAATCTCCATCTCCCAGCGCGCAGAGCTAAAACGCTCCTGCAGATAGGGAATCATGGATGAGACGCCTCCCGGTTGCTCAGGAGGAAAAAATAGGGCCTGCAGCAATCTCAAGAATATTCCTCCTTTCCCATACTCGTCATTTTATTATATCAACATATCCATGCTGATCATCAAGTCTGACTCTATACTACAAGATTGTATCATGTATCGGAACAGACCAACATCATAAAACCGCTCAAATTCATGAGCGGCTTCTTGTGAAACGTTATACAGTTATTGCTATATCCAGGTACCGCGATCGGCGATCCAAATGATATCGGCCGAATCCTTTAGGTTGCTCGCTGGATCAGCAGGTCACTCCGGCGTATTTTTTCAGCATATAATAGACGCCATCGTCGTCATTGGACCTTGTAATTTCGTCAGCAGCCGCTTTGACTTCCAGCGGCGAATTATCTACCGCAATGCCAAGACCCGCATACTGCATCATAGACAAATCATTATAGTAGTTGCCGATCGCCATAATCTCTGCAGGTGCTATCCTGCGGCTCTCAGCTAGTACCTGTAGTGCCCCCCCTTTGGAAGCACCCGGATGCATGAGATCAATGAAGAATTCTCCACTTCGCAAAATATTAAATTCTGGCGTCCAGAGGTTCCACTCCTTATAGGCAGCATCCAGCTGTTCTGGTGTAGCAAATGCACTTAATTTCAGCACGGGAGAGGACAGCTCTTCCCAAGCGGGCAGCAGCTGCGGCTTCAGCTCGAAGCTCTGGAATTTGGCATACATCTCCTGCGCCGCTGCCTGCATATTCTCGGGCGAATCGACATAGATCTCAAATGCTGTATTGATATCAAAGTGAATATGGTGCTGGCGACAGTAGTTCATATATTGATCCAGTGCCGCCGTATCCAGCGGAAACTCGTGAATTACTTTACGCGTACCTGTATGCACGGTAGCTGCACCATTATGCACGATCACATAACCTTCCTCATGCAGTCCCAGCTGCTCCATATAAGGAATGGAGTTAACTGGAGTACGTCCGGTGCAAAAGACAATCTCGGTTCCCTGTGCAGCTACTTCTTGAAGCGCTGCAGCCGTTCGGGAGGAGATCTCGTGGTTGCTGTCCAGCAGCGTGCCGTCCATATCCAGAGCAATTAATCGATAATTCATTGATCCACCTGCCTATTTGTCAAATGTAAAATGCGGAATAAATGATTGTTTATTGTGCTGTATCTTCTTTTCGGCCTATGGATTGAAGTTCGTCTGCTGTCAATTCGCGATACTCGCCAAGCGGCAGCGCAGGATCAAGCTCCAGCGCTCCCATGGAGAGGCGTTTCAGGTAAATGACCTTTTTGCCTACCGATTCGAACATCCGCTTGACCTGATGGAACTTGCCTTCGGAAATAGTGAGCTGAATCAGCGATACTGTACCTTCCGGTGAAGGCGTATGTTCCAGAATACGCAGTTCTGCCGGCAGAGTCTCGTATCCGTCATCCAGCGTAACTCCCTGACGGAAAGCCTCGATATCTTCGTCCGTCACTTCTCCCAGCACATTCGCTTCGTAGGTTTTGGGCACATGTTTGCGCGGCGACAGCAGATCGTGAGCGAGCTGTCCATCATTGGTAATCAGCAGAAGCCCTTCGGTATCCTTGTCCAGACGCCCTACCGGGAAAGGCTGAAATACCTGGTACTCTACATCCAGCAGATCCACTACCGTCCGGTCGCGCCGATCTTCGGTCGCCGAGATCACGCCTTGCGGCTTGTTCATCATCAGATAGATATACTCACGGTACATAATTGGTTCGCCGTCAAATTCGATGCGATCCTGATACGGATCAACCTGCAGTCCGCTGTCTTTGATTACTTTGTCATTAACGGTCACGCGACCCTGTTTGGCTGCACGCTTCAACTCACTACGTGTACCATAACCGAGATTGCCCAGTATTTTATCCAAACGCTGCTTCTTTACGGATGTACTCATAATTTAGATCCATCTCCATCCTGCCGGGTATTCGTTTTTGAGTGTGTCTCCCTGCTGCCATTTGCCCCAGCCTGCCGAGCAGCCGTCAATGCATACAAGTACATAGCCGCGCGGCGATACATGTTCATCACACTCGATGCGTTCTGCCGGTACCGACAGTGTCTCGCCTTTGAGATAGGATATGGCTTCAGGAGAATCAGCACTCAGATTGATTCTTCGTCTGGCCTCTGCAGGCATCAATGCTGCCGCGAGCGCATGTCCAGGGGTGAATCGTCCATTTTTGCACGAACCGAGATACCAGCCCGGGCGAATGACTTTGAGTCCCTGGAGACGATTCTCGTCAATCGGCGCCCGGTACAGATTCTGACCAAAGGTAATCATATTTTGTGTATTCCATTCTCCGTTGAGCTCTTGTCCGCTGAATTCCTTCCATAATTGCAAAGGTTCGATCTCTTCAGGTACCGGAGTGCGACTGCTGGAGGTAGTTCGTGACGATTTTGAGGATTGGCCTCTGGATTCTGTAAGGTTTCGGCCCTCTATCCGATCGGCGCGCCGTTCTGCTTTCTTATCGGTCCGCTGATCGGGTCTGGAAGCCGTATGACGCTGCGGACGTTCTTTGTATGAGGTCGCTATCAACGGTGGCTCTGCAGGTACGTATTCGGGATCACGTACTGCCTGATGATCTAGTACAGCGATATAGTGACCTTCTCCCTCCAGCAGATGCGGCCATAGTCGTACAGTCCGCTCTGTCTGTGCAATGGACTTTTCGGATAGTGGTGTATATCCTTCTGCAGCGATAGCAGACAATACGGTATCTCCCTGCTGAATCTCCTGCTCTACCTGGTGTGCCCATTCACTGCGCCCAGGGCGGAAATGCTCTGCATGAGCAGGCAGGGTGACACTGAAGTCCGGATGCTGATCCAGAAATACAGCGATACTGCGTTCATTCTCCTCCGGTGCAAAGGTACAGGTGGAATATACAATCCGTCCGCCGGGTGCGAGCATCGTAGCTACCGTCTGCAAAATATCACGCTGCATAATGGAGCAGCGCTCAACAGAATGATTTAGCCACTGACGCGCAGCATCATCGTCTTTGCGGAACATGCCTTCTCCGGAGCAAGGAGCATCCACCAGAATCTTGTCAAAGAAGCCGCCAAATCGCGTAGCGATCGTATCTGGCGATTCATTGAGAATTACGGCATTACGAACCCCGTATAACTCCATATTTTTGGCGAGTGCACGTGTACGTTCTGCACTCAGATCATTGGTGACCAGCAGACCCTGACCCTGCAGTGCTGCAGCGATCTGTGTAGACTTGCCACCCGGGGCAGCACACAGATCCAGTACTCGGTCACCGGGCTGCACATCCAGTGCTTCAACCGGACTCATCGCACTCGGCTCCTGTATATAATAGAGGCCTGCATAATAATATGGATGCTTGCCTGGACGTGAAGCAGCATCTACATAGTAACCGGTAGGACACCAAGGGATGGATCGCAGTTCGAACGGAGATTTCTCCTTAAACTGCTCATTTGAAATTTTCAATGTATTTACACGCAATCCTGCACGTGGAGACTGCTCATAACTATCCATAAAGGCCTGGAATTCATCACCAAGCAAATCCTGCATCCGCTGCACAAATTGCGGCGGTAATTGTACTGACATAAGATTATAGGCTCCTTCGAGGTAAATAACGTAGTGGTTTGGAACAAGCTATATTTTAGCATATTTCGTGCATCCTGCGGCGACAAAACAAAAAGCCTGCCCTAGATGGGCAAGCTTAACTGTGCAGGTGGCAAATGCATCTAATAGTACATATTTGTCTGTATTCTTATCTTTAATTTTAAGGCTATCTAATGTAAGTACTGCCAGTTGCCAATTTGGAGTCACTTGGCTTTGGGTCCGCGCTCGTATCCGGTACGCTGCGGAGTATTCACCGGAATCGTATGTGATGCTTCTTCGACAGCCTGACGCAGCTGTGGATCGACAATCTGGATATCCAGGTCATAAAAGGTAAACGGTTCCTCATCATAACGCTCCAGCTTTTGAATATACAGCTGCACATCATCCAGCAGCTTTTGCATATTAATCCCAAGCATCTGTGGAGGATATGAAGCCAGCTTACGGTAGCTGCTTTGCAGCATTTTCAGAGCGCCGCTAAGCTTGTTATACGTAGGATGAATCGTCCCATTACGGAAATGATACAGTCCGACTGCTACCTGAAGCAGCCCCTGATAGACAGGCTCTCTATCTTTATCCAGCCAGAGCTCCTCCAGCACCTCATGACACTCAAAATAATCACGATCCCGGTTAAAATACACCAGATAAGCCACATACAGAGGTTCAAATTCAGTGCTCATGATTTTCCTCTTCAATCGTTCGTGAAGCAGCCTTGCGCATACGCTTGACATCATCCGCCAACTGGCGCAATCCTTCAAAGTCCTTGTTTTGCCACAATGCATTGAACTTGTCCTGACTCTCGATTGCCTCTGTAATCATATGATGGAAATACAGACGATGAATATCGGTCAGTACTCGCTGTACAATGCTGGCATCATCTTCGAAGCTCCGCTGGGCATCCAGAATGTCCTCGCGAATACTGGACATTTCATTATCCAGAATCATCGCTGCTTCGGCTGCCGTTTTGAGTCGGTTGCGAATCGGTGTCGGCAGACTCTGACGGTATTTATAATTCAGGGAATGCTCAATCGTCGCCCAGAAATTCATCGCCAGTGTACGGATCTGAATCTCTGCCAGTACGATTTTTTGACCGAAGGCAGTCTGTACCGGATACTCGGCGATCATATGGAAGCTGCGGTAGCCGCTATCCTTGAAGTTGGTAATATAGTCTTTTTCATAAAGAACAGTCAGATCCTTGCGGGCACGAATATACTGTGCAACCCAGCGGATATCCTCCACAAACTGGCACATAATCCGGATGCCTGCGATATCCTCAATTCCTGTCTCAAGCTCAGTCATCGGAACGTCCAGACGTTTGGCTTTATCCAGAATGCTGGATATTTTTTTGACCCGTCCGGTGACAAACTCGATCGGTGCGTATTCTTCCCTCTTTTTGAGTTCGGCGCGCATAGTTTTGAATTTCACCTTTAATTCTTCAACCGCTTGTTCATAGGGAAGCAAGAATAATTCCCAGTCTCTGTCATCCATCTTCATGCCTCCTCAGTCTATGACCTCATTCTTTCGAATTTACATGTATTAGGGGGTGGATTAGCGATGGTCTGCCCCAACCGCTTCCGAGATATGTGTGAAGCCGTCACGCTTCATAAGCTCACGGATACCGTTATGCAGCTCACGGGTCACCTGAGGACCTTCATAGATAAACGAAGTATAAATCTCTACCAAGCTCGATCCTGCCTTGATCTTGTCATAGGCATCCTGACTGGAGAAAATACCTCCACAGCCAATAATCGGTAGTTTGCCGCCAGTCTGGCGATAGACGCTGGCAATAATCTCGGTGGAACGCTCCGTCAATGGCCGTCCGCTGAGGCCGCCTGCCTGTCCCGCATCTGGATGGGTTAATCCTTCTCTCGACAGGGTTGTGTTCGTTGCAATCAGACCTGCTGCTCCACTGGACTGAATAGTATCTACCATGTATTCCAGTTCGGCACTGCTCACATCTGGTGCAATCTTCACCAGCACAGGCTTGGCTGAACCATGCTGCTGCTCCTGATGCTTCATTTCTGCCATGACGGCAGCAAGCAGTTCCTTCAGCTCATTACCATGCTGGAGGTTGCGCAGATCCGGCGTATTCGGTGAACTGATATTAACCACAAAGAAATCAGCATACGGATACAGGGTACGAATACAGGATTCATAATCCGATGCTGCCTGCTCATTCGGCGTCACTTTATTTTTGCCGATATTCACAGCAATCGGAATCGGACGGGCATTCAGTTCCTGCAATCTTGCTGCCATTGCGTCTGCACCTTCGTTGTTGAATCCCATCCGGTTAACCAGCGCCCGATCAGATGGCAGACGAAACAGGCGTGGCTGTTCATTACCCGGCTGGGGCTGGGGTGTAACCGTCCCTACTTCCATAAATCCAAAACCCGATGCCGATAACCCGGGTACTGCCTGGGCATTTTTGTCCAGACCAGCTGCCAGACCGACAGGTCCGGGGAATGTAATCCCGAACAGCTCTGTCGTCATATCGGGTGTACTGGTAATGCCATACATCGAATTCATGGCTGCCAGCGTACCGGGAATACGCACGCCTGCGCCCAGTCCGCCGATTACAAGATGATGCGCTTTTTCCGGGTCCATCCGAAACAATACGGGTTTGAAAATGTTACGATATAACAAGTTGCATTCACTCCGTTCCTGGCATTGGCAAACCGCCTCGATGCGTATCCTGCAAGGCCTTGTCCGGCCAGCCTGCAGATTTGATCTCTATAACAGTTTATCCTGTTCCGGGTCAAAAGAAAAGCGATCTTCT
Organism: Paenibacillus dauci; assembly: GCF_000971985.1. GTDB lineage: Bacteria > Bacillota > Bacilli > Paenibacillales > Paenibacillaceae > Saccharibacillus > Saccharibacillus dauci. The sequence continues at coordinate 51,316 of NZ_KQ040798.1, forward strand.
CGTTTTAAGAAGACCGCTTCCCGATTGCTGTTTATGTTCATTCGTTGTACACGTTTGATAGCGGTTTATTTAATCCAGCCAGTGATAGATCGTATTCGGATCTGTCTGATTCTGACTTTTATTGGTCTCAAAACGCTTCTCCGGGACCCAGACCTTACCGGGCAGTACATCATTGGCAATAGTCACTTTGGTTCCAAGCGGTATCATATCGAATAACTCCTCTACATCCGCCTGATCCATCCTTACACAGCCAAGTGATTCATCCATCCCGATACTATCCGGTTCATTCGTACCGTGAATCGCATAGTGACTATCGGACAGCTGCATGCCACGACTGCCAAAATCCCCATCCGATTTGCCATTTGGATTCATGACTTTAATGGAAATGTTAAATGTACCTTCCGGTGTTCTTGCCCCGCCAAGTCCTACTTCATAGTTGCGCAGCAGTACCGATCCACTGGCTACAGCAAGACGATGCTTTTTCTTGTCTACGATAATCTCAAGCGGTTGCTTGAAATAAGGATGTCCGCCCAGCGTAGAAGCCATAATTTGCGCGGCTTCGCTATCTTTACCTGCAGCTGCTTCAGCAGGCAGTTGGCCGCTGCTGTGCAGTGCTTTCAAAGCTGTAAAAGTCTGGTTCATCGTCTCTGTGCTGCCGGACAACCAGTTGCCCGGGAAATCCGCTTCCAATTGATTGGGCTGAGCAGGTAATGCTCCCTTGGCTGTTTGATAATGGGAAATAGCAGTTTGCATCGCAGCCAGCTGCTCCTGTTGCTGCATCCATGCTTTGGCTTCTTTTTGGTAGTGTCGCAGCTGTCCAGGCTTGCACTGGCAGTTTTTGGCATCATATGATTGAACAAGGGTCTGTCCAGCATTATCGCCTTCTGCCAAAGTGTACATTACCGGCAGTTCGGGCTTCCAGAGCAGCCATTTATCTACCTTTTGCATACCCAGCACTACCGCTGTATCAGGTGCACTTCGCTGCGCCTGCTGCTTCATATAACGGGCAACCGCATCTCCTGTCTCGTCACTTCCATACGACAGTTCCATGGCTGTAAAGGCAAGAGGCGAATGAAAAAGAGGCTTTTCCTGCTGCGATTTATCCGTACCCACACTATTGGCAGTTACATCCGATTTATTGGGTTGATCCTTTGCCGCAAGCAGAGTCTGGTCATTTGGAGCAGCTACCGAGCGCATCATAATCAGGAACAGCAGAGCGACTCCCAGCAGACTATAGCGCCAGCGTCGTATTTTTTGTTCACGTTTATGAGCCATTTCCATAACTTTGGCTTCGTAATCCTTGAGTACATCCGCTGGTACTTTGCTATGTTCAAAAGCTTCGTAAATATCACCAGCCCGGTTATAACAGTAGTTGGCTTTGCCGACCTGTCCATCCGCCTCGTATTCTTTGCCCAGCAGGTACCAGCCCATCCGGTTATTCGGATGCATTTTGACATAACGCTTCAAATACAGTAAGTTTTTCATTGATCCATCCCCGGAATGGCTTCCGACTCTCCCTTCTTTGGAATATCAGATTATGTATTATTCTCTGCACAGAGTATGCCTATTATCTTCTATATCGGACAATTCTGTTTATTTGGCATAGGGCTGGCGAATCAATTTAGATCGCATGATTTGCACAAAAAACGCCCTGTCCACCAACGCGGTGAACAGAGCGTTTGACCAAAGCCATTTTCCCTAGAGAAATTAGGCTTCTTTGTTAAATGGAGCATCTTCGATATGAATCGAATCGGTAGGGCAGCCATCGCATGCATCCTGCATATCTTCGAACATATCGTCAGGGATAGCCATTACGCCGCGATTGTTGTCGCCATCGAAGATAACTTCAGCCAGACCTTCATCATCGTAATCATAAATGTCAGGTGCTGTAGCTCCACAAGCACCGCAAGCAATGCATGTATCCTTATCAACCCAAGTAAATTTACTCATCTGTATTCCTCCTATCCATGCTTTCCAGTAGTCTTTGTATCGGACCCCGGTCTGTACATATAAACAAAATATAATATAAACCTTCGAGAATTTCAAATGTATTACCAGCTGTTTTCCAATTATGAACATCTAATTGTTCTAAAATCAGAAGTGCGTCATGTTAAATTTTACCCTTTAAGCCGCCCAGCCAAACGATCGCTTTTACATAGGTTCCTCTTCCTGTGTAAAACGCTGTCCATCCCGCTGCAGCGAAGTTCCTCTGATCTTGTGATTGCGAATCAACACGGAAGGATCATTACCGAGCATACCAGCAGTGAGCAGGGCGCTTTCACCAAATTTGTCACGCAGCTGGTCGATGACCTCATTCAGCTGTTCTTTTTGCGGCTGACGCCCATAATCGAACAGATCCAGCTGCACAGCAGCTTCATCACGCGGCAGCAGATTTTGTAAAGTAACCCCGAGCAGACGAACCGGCCCTTTGCCTGCCCAGTGCCTGTCATATAGTGCACAGGCTTCATGATACACTTCTTCGGTAGTCTCTGTGGGTACAGACAGCGCCTTGGAACGGGTAATGGTCTTCATATCCGGTGTGCGGATTGTAATCTGCACCGTTCGTGACATCAGCTTCTGACGCCTCATCCTTCGGCACACCTGGTCGCTCAGATTCAGCATCACCCGGCGTATATCTTCCTGATCCTGAATATCCGCCGGCAAGGTCGTGGTATGACCAATCGACTTGTTCGGTTCGTGATCAGGCTCGACAAGAGAATGATCGGTTCCATTGGCAGCCTGTTTGAGCCAGCTCCCCTGAATACCGAACCTCGCTTTGAGTCTTGCTTCATCGGCAGCAGCCAGTTGTCCAATTGTACGAATACCCATCTCCCGCAATTTGGCCGCTGTCTTGCTGCCGATGCCGAATAATTGTCCACATGGCTGATCCCATAATAGACGAGGCACATCCCGAATACGGAGAATAGAGATTCCGTTGGGCTTTTTCATATCCGAAGCCATCTTGGCCAGTAGTTTGTTCGGTGCAATCCCTACCGAGCAGGGAAGTCCCAGTTCGTCCTGGATACGCCGCTGCAGATCCGCTGCAATCTCCAGCGGGGTACCGAACTGGCTGGAGCCTGTAATATCCAGATAACATTCATCAATAGAAGTTGCCTGCAGTAGCGGTGTATAGCTGTAAGCAATATTCATAAATGCAGATGAATATTTGCGGTACAGGTGAAAGTCCGGTCGAATCACGATGATATTCGGACATTTTTGCAGCGCCTGACCGACCAGCATACCCGTCTTCACTCCACGTCCGCGGGCTTCATAGGAAGCGGTAACGACGATACCCTTACGCTGCTCGACACTGCCGGCTACCGCTGTCGGCTTTCCTTTATACTTGTCCGGCTCCTCGGCAGCATGCACCGAACAGTAAAAGGCATTCATATCCACATGCAGAATCACTCTACCGCGCGCCGGATAGTAGGCTTTATTTCCGTTCATCGCTTCCCTCCTTCTGCTGACCGGCATCCTGCGGATCACATGCGTACAAACGTTCTATTTTATTATAAAAAAAGAATAGCTATCTGACAATCAACTTTGGCAGTTATTCTTGTCTCCAGCTCTGCATAGCATGCTCCGCATAGTCATACATACACTCATACAGCTGCGAGTGCTCGTCCAACTGTATCATCCGCTCGGCGGTTTGCAGTTTTGCAGCAAATGCTTCCGTCAGGTTGCCTGCTGCATCCCTGTCTTGCTCAAGGGTGCGCTGTAGATTAAGCTCTTCAATCAGAACGGCCTCCTGTCGTAACCCGGCATCCTGAAGCGCAGTAATCAACTGCTCAGACTGACGACGCGTATCAAAGTTATCCAATGCTATAAGCAAGCCATTCATTTGCAGCTCGGTATCATAATCGATCAATAGCAGTAGATTACGTATCGCAAGCGGCAGACGGCCCCATTTGCTATGAATCTGCTGTACATATGGCTCCTTGTACATGATACCGACGATCTGCTCGATCCACTGCTCGCCTGTTTGCACTCCACTGTCGGGCAGGAGTGGCTCGTAGTATTCCCGTTGCATCAATTGTTCGTCGTAAGCATATGGGTATATCATGGCTTCCATAATAATCCGTTTCAACTCGTTACTGCGCCGAGCGGATGAAGTTCGTTCCAGCAGGTCTGCACGTTCCAGCTGATCCATGACTATACCAGCGATACGCGGATTCGGTGTCATCAGGAATTCCTGTTGACTCTCGCGGAAAGGGTGTATTTCCAGCACCTTGCCAAGCAGACTATTCAATGAAGCGCTGCCTGCATATAACCCCGCTTCCGGATCGGTACATTCAAATTTGAGAAACATGATCATTTTGTTGAGTGCCATAATTTCTGCATGGTTAATCTCGATCGTGCGTGATATTTCTCCCTGCTGGGGCTCCAGTCGGTATTTATTGAAATAGTCTTCCATCCTGTTATTCTCCCTTATCCTGTCATGAAGTAATCAGCCAGCGCAGCATATGAACCTGTTTGGATTCCAGAATGATCGCGCAGGATTCCAGCTTGTTCAGCATTACCTGCTCCTGTTCCGACGTTAATCGGCTGCGATAGGAACGGCCTGAGACATGCGTCCAGTTATTTAACTGATGAATGCTTGCCTGCTTAATCCAGCTTGTTCGGGTTCCAGCCATAATATCCAGCAGACTCTCCAGATGCTGCCATCCTCCAAAAGCCGGCAGCAGACGCAGCATGTTACGCTGTACGTGCACACAGTCGCTGTTTACAATACCATGTACCAATTCATCTTTTTCCAGCAAATAAGCATGTCTTTGAAAAGCTTGTACTGCTTCTCTGGATATTCCTTGCTGTCTGTCCAGCAATGACTGCCACAGCAGTTCCTGGTAGGTATCTGCATCCAGACGTGCCAGACTGTGGACAACTGCCTTCCTGACATGTATTGCCGGATAATGCATATATTCCGCGATAATTTCGGCATCTGCTCGCTGTCCTGTCTCTCCCAGACCATATAATGCTGCTGCAAGATGTTTTTCATTATCGGACCAGATCTTATCCATATAGAACTCCGCGTACGATATGGATTCGCTTAGCGCTAAATGTCTGCGTGCAATTTCCCTGATCACGGCATTGCGATCCAGCAGCCCTTCTCTCAAAAAAGGAATAGCCTGTTCAGGAAAATGATGTGCTATCAGTTCCAATGCTTCACGCCTTACGGAGGGAAACGAATCCTGTACCATCAGCAAAAGGATTTTTTGCAAATCTGCACCGGATAATACATTACCTGTCCTTCTTGCTGCCCACAGTCGTATGGAAGCATCCCGGTCGTACAGCGCTTTTTCCAGCACTTCTACCGGCACAGCTGCTCTTGATTCCAATGCCATCTGCAGACAAAAACGCCGCATATCCCGGTCTGTCGATATCGTTCCCTGCTCCAGTTCCGACAGGCATTCCGATTGACGCAGCAGGTCGTATATCGATTCAGTCAAAGCCTCATAACGGTCTCTACCGCAGCTTTCCAGACGCTTAACCAGTGTAATATTGCGGATAAAGGCGCCTGCATTATGCGTATGTATACGCTGCTTTAATGCTTTGTACGTATGAAATCGGATCGGAGATACCCAATCATTCATCCGGATCAACAAAAAAGGAATTTCCGATCCATCATGAAACTGGATAATCCGTTTTAAAGCTTCTTCGCGCACATAACCATTCCAATGGAAACTGGCCATAATAATCTTGACCGGATGTACGGTGGCCGGCCACTTTTTTATATTTTCTGCAGTCAGATGAACCCACTGACTGGCATTCTCTGTGAACCCGTATGGAAGATATTCACGCATCTTCTCACTTAACCATACCAGATCGGATGGAGGACAATGCTTCAGCAGATCACTGATTGTATTTTCGGCAGCCGTTTGTAATTCCAGCTCTGGTGATTCCAGAAAAGGCGTCAAGTACGGGATAGCCGCAATCTCTCCGGAACGCCGGATCAGCCGGATCCATTTGCTGTTTTGCTGCTTGTATAATTTGTTGATGCATACTTGTACCTGCTGGGATAATTCTCTTTTTGGTCTGGACATCATGCCGACCTCCTCACTTCGGGTATATCTTTGATCTTCACTTTCATTTAAAAGAATTATATCCTGATACATTAGTCTATTACATCTCTACGTTGCCATAAAGCCAAATCCACAATTCCTAGATCAGCTCTATTCATAGACAAGCAACAGCCGCTGCTCTCAGCAACTTTTGGGGTTGCAGCAACGGCTTGTTCCCAGCTCGTCTAGTTATCCTTCTGTACCAGTTCCGCCTGGATACCGCCGCAGAAAAAGCTGCCGGATAATCCCTGCGCCGCTTCAATATCCACTACCATATCGGTGCCATCATAGCGGAAATCGACTTCCGAGATCACATTAAGACGCGCATCCGGCGGAGAGAATTCGATATCAAACGCCTCCATGAAAGTAAGCTTCACTTCATGGTCTGATAGAGGTTCTGCCAGTTGAACTGTTAGCTCGACCCGATCCTTGCCGATCTCGTATCCGGTAATAATTCCTTCTTCAAAATCAGGAAAATGCCCCAGCTCGGCAATGATCTCTTTGCTGCCGCGAATAGAAACAGTGGGTGAAAAAGCCAGTTGAATAATCGTCTGATCTCCCCATGTTAATTCTTCCTCACTGATATAAAGTGTAATCTGTTCTGCATCCAACTGACGCACACTGCCTACGACATAATCACCGGCCTGCAGCATGACAATATCATGCAAATCAAACGGCAGCGGCTTTTCCAGCTGATACCGTATTGTATATTCCTTGCCACTTTGTTCTACCTTCTCGATTGCTACTTTCATATTTGTGCCTCCATTCTTTTGGATCGCCGTGTATAAGCTGTATATTCAGCAAAATTATCGTATACCTGACATATATCCAATGCTATAATAACGAATTATACTAAAAAATAAGGCATCTCTGACACCCGCAATAAAATGTTTTTGAATCTTGGTCCAATACAAGGGGGATTCCATATCATGTCCACATCTATATCGATTTTCGATACGACGCTTCGCGACGGCACCCAGGGCGAAGGCATCAGCCTCTCTGCCGACGATAAGCTGAAAATCGCTAAAAAACTTGATGAACTCGGTGTACACTACATCGAAGGTGGTATTCCGGGCAGCAATGGTAAGGATATTGAATTTTTCAAGCGTGTACAGACACTTGGACTGAATGCCAAGATCACCGCTTTTGGCAGCACACGCCGCAAAGGCAGTTCAGCACATGATGATGCCAATTTGCAGCGTATGGTTGAATCTGGCGCCCAGGCCGCAACACTGGTCGGCAAATCCTGGGACTTTCATGTTCATACGGCACTGCAGACAACGCTGGAGGAGAATCTGGCGATGATTGCCGACTCTGTCGCTTATCTCAAGCAGCAGCATATGGAACTGATTTTTGATGCCGAACATTTTTTTGACGGGTATAAAAACAACCCCGAATATGCTGTATCCGTACTGCGCGCCGCTCATGCAGCAGGTGCAGATTGGCTAACCCTCTGCGATACGAATGGTGGCACACTTCCGCATGAAGTGTATGAGATCGTATCCAGATTGACTGCCGAGCTGGATGGGGCTTCACTTGGTATTCATACCCACAACGACTGTGAACTGGCAGTAGCCAATACGCTCAGTGCCATACAGGCAGGAGCACGTCAGGTACAGGGCACGATGAATGGTTATGGTGAGCGCTGCGGCAATGCCAACCTCTGCTCCATCATTCCTAATCTGCAGCTCAAAATGGATTATTCCTGTATCACTCCGGAACAGATCGGTCAGTTGACCAACACGGCACGTTATATCAGCGAGATCGCCAATGTGCATATGCCAGTCAATCAGCCGTATGTCGGCAATGCTGCGTTTGCCCATAAAGGTGGCATTCACGTCTCCGCCATTTTGCGTGATTCCCGTACGTATGAACATATCGAACCTGAGCAGGTTGGCAACAAGCAGCGTATTTTGGTCTCGGAACTTGCCGGTCAGAGCAATATACTGTCCAAAGCCAGAGAAATGAATTTGGAGCTTGATCCAGAGAATGAAGAGACCCGTCAGATCATTGGCAAAATCAAGGATCTGGAGCATCAGGGTTATCAATTCGAAGGCGCCGATGCTTCCCTGGAACTGCTGCTGCGCGAAGCCAATGGCGAGTTCAAAGAACTGTTTGTATTTGAATCCTTTAAAATGCTGGTGGAGAAAAATGCCGGATCTGCCGTCGTATCGGAAGCATTCGTCAAATTACGGATTGGTGGAGAAAGCGTCTATACTGCTGCCGAAGGCAATGGACCGGTCAATGCACTGGATAACGCACTGCGCAAAGCACTGGTCGAATATTACCCGAGTCTGCGCGAAATGCATCTGTCCGACTACAAAGTTCGTGTACTGGACGACGCCGATGCTACAGCTTCCAAAGTTCGCGTCCTGATCGAGTCACAGAATCTGCAGACCACATGGAGCACGGTTGGAGTCTCTGCCAACGTTATCGAAGCCAGCTGGGAAGCGCTTGTTGACAGTATTCGTTATGCCCTGCTTGGTCAGCAGCTGCCGGATCAGAGCGATCATCAGGAATCGGCTGCACATGGGATTGTAAATCACTGATGAGCTTTTCTTGCTAGCCATACACTGTAACGCTTCATAGTGTTATAGTACTCCATATTAGCATTTCATTATTTTTTATTATCCAAAAGATCTCTTTGCCTGATTACTTGCATAATAACTATAGATCGCGGACAATAATGCTTAGACCGCTGCTATAGCGAAACGCAAGAGGGCATCGGGATCTTTTTTCTGGTCAGGCCATGCCATAAGCTGAACTAATTGTACACCAGCTATTTGATTACATAAATTTGTATACATAAATTTGATCACACAAATCTAAGTACATAAATCTAAGTAAATAAAAAGAGACTCCCTGTTATACAGAGAGTCCAAGTAGAGAGGGTAATACGCATGGCAGACTTGTTGGGCAAGGAAAAGAATCCTACCATTCATCTCGCTTCCTCTGCCCTGGAGCAGATTGCAACACATATGGTTTCTTCACCTGCTGCAGAAGTCTGCGGAGTACTGCTTGGTAAAAAAGCAGCGGGCGGTATGCATATCCACTCGTACCATGGATTACGCAACGTCGCACCTGACCCGCTGCATCATTTTTCCTTTGCACCCGAAGAATGGATTCCTTATTGCTTCCAAAATAACAACTTAATCGGTATTTTCCACTCCCATCCGCTTACAGCACCGATCCCTTCTATTACCGACACAGAGCAGTTGCCGGAATTTGCATCCATGATCTCGGCGTATTTGATCGGTTCGCCTGCGCCTTTGTCAGATAAATATGTAGCATCTACCGAAAGGGCGGAATCTGCACAAGGAATAGAACTGGTAAACATTCATCCGCCCATTACCAATTCGCTACCCTGCGCGATTCCAATTTCTACAACACCAAGTTGCGCTATTCATTCCATATGTGACATTAGCTCACTTCCGGAACTGCATATAGGCTCTTATCAGGTAGCCAGACGCTCCTCCTCATCTTTCAGCAAAATTGACGCTCAACAACCGATGTCTTATGCATTATTACCTGCTATTCTGCATATCGGGTAAGCTTCCAGTCTGCATACTATTTAAAGTCACACCCTATTTAGCATCGTAGCTTATTCCAAAATACCTATACCTATACCTATACCTGATGACGTCAGAAGTTACAAAGATACGCATATAGATCTTCTAGCGTCTCCACCTGCTTGTGACGCATTAGACGAAGATACTCTTTCCACAGGGAAGCCGTCATTTTCGCATCTTCCAGCGCATGATGGCGTACCGTCACCGGAATCTCCGCCTCTTCCAGAACTTCATCTAATCCGTAACTATCAAGTGAAGGCTTGAGCCATCTGGCAATCATCATCGTATCCAGTATGCGGTGAGTCAATTGAATCTTGGACGTTTTCCATAAAGCAGCATTCAGAAATGCCTTGTCATGTCCGGTACCATGCGCAATCAATACCGATCTGCCGGCAAATGCCATAAAATCATGCAGCCCATCGATGAGCGCAGGCGCCTGATCCGTCATTTCCTGCGTAATACCTGTTAATTCTGTAATATTATCCGGTACCGCTATTTTGGGATTCACCAGTGTGTAAAATTCATCCACCTGCTCATCCCCGACCAATTTCACTGCACCGAATGATAAAATCTCATCCCCATGCTGCGCATGAAATCCCGTCGTCTCCAGATCGAACACGACGGTCTCCAAGCGGTTGAGCGGTAAATGAAGTACTTCCGTGCGACGCTGTTCACGTGACAGAGAACGTATAAAAGCCATCTGCTGGGCAGAAGGTGCACCAAAGACAGAAGCAATCGCAGACGGCACCCCGCCGCTGCGCAGACTCCGCCAAAAGCCACTTCCGGTTTTCGCAGGTTCTTTCATAAGCCTCTCCTCTCCAGAAAGCGTAATTGTCGCTGTAGTACACGATGAGCTTTCTTTACTGTTCCCAGACTTTCTCTTAATTCATGGAAAAATGGCCGCTGCCGCCAATCTTTTTGCAGCATGAACCCACTGCTCACGTACAGTCCATCCAGCTCCCGTACCGGAGTAGAATTACGCATACGCAGCGATGTCAAAAAAGCCTCCTGCATCATCTCCAGCAGTGCAAGCGATGCCGCTTCCAGCTGAATCAGCCGTTCCAGTCTTTTCAATGTAGACGATTCATAGATGCCATGCTGAATCGATAGACAGCGGGAGGCATTTACAAGTGGAATATAGATACCATACTTCACATCAAAATCACCTGCATGTTCTCCAAACCGCTCTGGAACAATCTGACCCAGCACATTGAGCGTAGCTTTGTGCCTGACTGTATTACGCAGTACAGCTGCAGCCAGCGCTGGTGTCTCCCGAATGCCTTCATAAAAGTATTCTTTCCAGCTTACAGCCAGTTGCTTATCACCATACATGTGACGCATATCGGAAGCGATAATCCAGTTACGCACCGGCTCCCAGCTGAGATCTGCCCGCCAGTCATCCATTTGTGTATGCCATTCACTCAGTGTTTTACGCCACATCGATTCCGAACACATGACCTTACCCCGGCATTTCTCATAGCCTGCTTGTTCCAGAATGTCGGCGAGCCTTTTTCCAAACTCTGTAAAGTATCGCTCTTTGCCTTCATGCTCCTCATCGCTGATAATCAGTCCATTATCCTGATCGCTCCAAAGCGTCTGCTCGCATCTTCCTGCACTGCCAAAAACGATAAAAGAATAAGCAACAGGAGGCGGACCATAGCCCGCCTCGATTAATTGCTGCTCACATATGATGACTGCCTGCTGCATGACATAATCATGCATCTCATTTACCGTCTTCACCCAACTGCGAATATCCGCTTGCGGTAACGACTGATAAAGCTGACGCTGCACCAGGATACGCTTATTCCTTAACGTTTCTATCGAATCACTGTTCATGAGATCCGGCAGGGGAAGATCGAGAAATGACTCCTTCATCGGCTTCATCTCCCAGCATCTGTATTCTATGATGTTCTGCTTCTTATTTGTGAAGACTCTATTATATGAAGATAATGGAATCAGTTACCTGCTTTTCTGCGATCCACTTCACCCAGTGCCTTCATTTGCTCAGGGTATCCATAAGAACCATGTTCGCTGATATCCAGACCCATCATTTCTTCTTCTTCCGTAACACGAATACCGCCGAGTGCCTTCATAATTCCCAGAATAACGAGCGACAGTACCAGTACAAATGCGAATGTTCCTACCATACCCAGCAGCTGTACGCCCAATTGGTGGAAACCGCCACCATAGAATAAACCCGGTGCACCAACGCCTGTTTGTTCGACCAGCTCAGGAGTAGCGAACAGACCTGTGGAGATCGCTCCCCACATACCGGCAATACCGTGTACAGAGAATGCATAGATCGGATCATCCACACCTGCTTTTTCAAACCACTGCGCCGTGAAGAATGTGACTACACCAGCGACCAGACCAATAACGACCGAAGCCCATACATCTACAAACGCACAGGAACCGGTGATGGCTACAAGTGCTGCCAGTACACCATTGAGCATGCTTGGAATATCCGCTTTGCCCAGTACGACCCATGAGATGAGCAGTGCAGCTACACCGCCTGCCGCTGCCGCCAGGTTTGTTGTTAATGCTACATAAGTGAAGAATCCGCCATTCGGAGACAATGCACTACCTGGATTGAAGCCCATCCAGCCAAACCAGAGAATAAATACACCGACAACCGACAATACCTGATTATGTCCCGGGATGATGTTAGGTTTGCCTTCTTTGTTGTATTTACCAAGACGAGGTTTGAGGAGAATAGTGGCTGCCAGGCCTGCTGTCGCACCAGTCAAGTGAACGACCGTTGAGCCGGCATAATCCTGCATGCCCATGGTAGCCAGCCATCCGCCGCCCCATACCCAGTGAGCAATAATAGGATAGATAACAATAGTAAATAAAAATCCGAAAACGATATATACACTCAGCTTGGCACGTTCAGCAAATCCGCCAAACGCGATCGACAGCGATACTGCCGCAAAAGCCAGGTGGAACAAAAACATCATGGAAATGGGAATATCCAGTCCGGACAATGCACCGTAAAGACTCTTCATCTCTTCGCCGTTCAGGAAGAATCCCTGATACCCGAAAAATCCGTTACCGTCTCCGAAACCAAGTCCAAATCCGAAAGCCCAGAACCCGATCAAAGCAATCCCCAGCGTCAGAATGGTCTTGCCGGCTACGTGTCCGGCGTTTTTCATCCGTACCGATCCTGCTTCAAGCAGTGCAAATCCGGCTTGCATAAACATTACCAAAGCAAAAGCGACAAAGACGAAAAATGTGTCCAGATTCATGGATACCTGCTCTGCTGTAACTTCCTCCGCTGCAAAAGCACTAAACGGAAACGCAAGAAGGGCTGATGCCGCTAACCCCATAACGGCCCATTTTTTTCTCATTTAACCCACTCCCTTATGTAATGTTACTTCACATATCGTGAAATCCTTAATGTCATTATAATCAGATTGAAACATCGATGACAAGAGTTAATTTTCAAAATCATGAAAATACTTTTGTAAATCTTCCATCATTATTTATACTTTTGGTAAATAACTTCTATAATAATATCCATCCAATACCATAATAACCTCATTAAAGAAATTAAAGACTTTAATTTTCACCTTTTATTTAGTTAGGTTTCAGCTGCTTTTAAGCCATTTCTGTTATCTTATATATAAGTTATTGAATATACATTTATATCATTAGTTTTATATGTCGTTTGAGACGAGTAAATTGCTGTTTCCTGCTTGTATTTACAGGGTATGTTTCACTAAGTATTACGTTTGACTGTATGGTTTGATTTCCTGTAATATAGGCATTAGGATTCAGCAGTGTTGAATCCTCGTTTACATGACCACAAACGGGGGTGGATACGTTGGGAATATGAAATTGTACCGCATTGGAGAACTGGCGAAAATCGCTGGTCTAAGTGAACGAACCGTAGATTATTATACAAAGCTCGGCTTGATCGAACCGGAAAGCCGTTCCTTAAAAAACTATAGACTCTATGGTTTTGAAACCTTATCACGATTAGAACGTATTACAAAGTTAAAGAAGGACAAGTACACCCTTGAGGAAATCAGGGAAAAACTAAACGCTTGGGACCGGGTAACAGATGAAGAACAGGTGACCCAGCGCCTAACAGAGCTTGAGCTGCATATGTTGCAGCTGCAGCGTGAGGTGCGTGAACTGGAGCCATTACTTCAACAAATGAAGCCCAATCAGGCCAAACGTGCTTTCGTTAATTTGATTCCTCAGAGTGCTGCTTGCATCGAAGCGCTGAAGTTCCTGCTTGGACAGGGCTCAGGCTTGATGTAATCCGTTCTACATTAATATGGAGGAATGAGATATGTCTGTATTATTTTTGGTATTAACATTGGCCGCCTTCGGCTTGACCATCTGGGCTCAATTTAGAGTCAAGGGAACATTTAATAAATATGCTGAAGTTCCCAGCATGCGCGGAATGACCGGTTATGATGCTGCTCGTCATATGCTGGACAGCAATGGTCTCTATGACGTTCCGATTGAACCTGTACAGGGAGCACTTACAGACCACTATGATCCGGTTCATCGTGTTGTACGTCTGTCCGAGCCGGTCTATTACGGTAACAGCATCTCTTCGATAGCTGTTGCCTGTCACGAGATCGGCCATGCGATTCAGCACAAGGAGCATTATCCGATGCTGGCGCTGCGTCACCGGATGTTCCCTGTGGTTAACTTTGCTTCAGGTATTGCACCGCTGATGCTGATGGCTGGTCTGATCTTCAGTTCGATGAATCTGTTTGGACTGGGTATTATCTTCTTCTCCGCTGCTGTAGCGTTCCAACTCGTGACACTGCCAGTTGAGTTTAACGCCAGCAACCGGGCTCGCGATATTATGGTAAGCGAAGGTTACGTTAACCATGAGGAAGAACGCAGTGTGGGTAAAGTATTGAATGCTGCTGCACTGACTTATGTTGCTGCTGCATTGCTATCCGTATTGGAGCTTGCACGTTTTCTGTTCCTGTTCTTCGGCAATCGCGATTAATTCAACCTACAGACATTCTGTAATACTTGTATCTTGCTAAATAGAAGATCTTTAAGGTTTATCGCAATCCGATTAATAATTTACAGTCAAGAATACCAAAAGCCTTCCTACTTTTAATGTAGGAAGGCTTTTTTGTGTTCACTTTTGAGGTGATGATGTTGAATAGATGCCGCTTGTTTATTCTTAATTATTCTTTTATAGATTCTGATCCTTGTTGTGAAGCTCTTCCTGAATTGACGGACGGGCAAAAATCCGATCCCACCTTTTGCGCAGTCCACTGAGTCTGAGCAGTAGACCATAGACGAAGAATCCGGTAATGAGTCCGCCTACATGTGCCCAGATTCCGATGCCTGGTACTATAAATGTATAGATCAGTCCCAACCCAAGAATAGTATAGATGGTTTGTCGAGAAGCGCGATCAATCATATTACGCTGGAATAGAGCAATATACAGGAATGCTCCATAAATTCCATAGATGGCTCCGGATGCTCCTGCTGCCAGGTGACCTTCCATCGACTGACGGTACAGCTCCAGGCTAATTACATTACCGATAATTCCACTAAGAAAGTATAGTATTCCATAACGCCATGTACCGAGCAGGCGTTCCAGAGGAGGCGCGAATACAATCAATCCAAAGCTGTTAAACAGCAGATGATCAAAACCAATATGCACAAACATGGCTGTGATCGTTCTCCACCACTGATCATAGCCTGGAATATTGGTTAATGCACCGTATTCTACAAGAGTCGCTGTAGTACGTGAGCCACCATTGATCGTCATCAGAATAAAGACAACCACATTGGCAAGCAACAGTAGCGTTGTTAACGGATAGAACCGTAAAAAGCTTTTCCAGTTTTCATAACGTACAAATAACATAATTTCTCCTTTATGCCGATAGGCAGGCTATTATTTTGATTTATACTATATACTCAATTATAATAAATTCTGACTATGATTGCGAAAATAGACGGCATATTTACGCCGATCTACATTTTATTAGGAGGTCTATAACAATGACTCAGGAACGTACAGGTATTGCTACCTTTAAAGGCAGCCCGATTACACTGGTGGGACCCGAACTGAAAGTTGGCGATTCCGCTCCTTCCTTTACCCTCAGCAAAAGCTTGCTGGAACAGGCAAGTCTATCGGACTTTGCCGGCAAAATCAAATTGATCAGCGTAGTCCCTTCCCTGGACACAGGTGTATGTGATGCGCAGACTCGTCGCTTTAATGAGGCTGCTTCCGAACTGGGCGAAGAGGTCGTCGTGCTTACCGTGAGTGCCGATCTGCCTTTTGCACAAGCACGCTGGTGCGGTACTGCCGGTGTAGACCGCGTTGTTACACTGTCCGACTATCGTGATAACTCGTTTGGCAAAGCTTATGGCGTACTGATCAAAGAGTTTGTGATTGATATGCGGGCGATTTTTGTCCTGGATCAGAATGATATTATTCAATACGTAGAATATCTGCCTGAAATGAGCCATCATCCGGATTATGATCAGGCTATCGATGCTGTCAAAAAACTGCTGGGTTAATGTAAATACGTCGAAGTCCTTTAATGGCATTGAATAGAATGATAATCACAAAGAGCAGCCTCTCTTAGAGAAGCTGCTCTTTGCTGTGCAGGTATCCATAAATGATAGACGGCAATCCTGTAAAAGAGATCCGCCCGGCATCATCTGTTCGCTTGATACAATCTACTGATGCAATGAATATATAAATGCCTATCCATTATTATATCAACCTCTTACACCGGGTTAACCACCTTTTATACATGACTCCATCCTACTATAAATACGCAGTGTACCATCAAAGATTATGTATCCGCATTCAAGCTGCTTTGATACATGTACCTATCAAGACCGTCTATGTGTAATTATTCCACTACCCGATACTGGGACAGCTTTTTCTCCAATGAATTAAACAAAGTTATGATATTTCGGTAGTTGGCACCCAGATCCCCGAGTGATCCGCGTGATGCCGAGTGAATATCAATCGCAGTACGTACCGGACTTATCGAAATGATAGAAACGGTAATATCCATCACCCGTCCCAGACCAGAACGACGTTCCAAGGTTATCTCCCCTACACTGGATACTTCATGCAGCACTTTGTAACCGGGGATTTTTTTGAGTGTTGAAGAGACTTCTTCCCATGCACGTTCGCGGGATAAATTATAATATCTTGTTTTCATTTCAGGATCTTTGGCACGGTCACCGGTGCCTTCCTGACTGCGTATAATGCCCACTAACGTTCTCTTTAATGACAAGACTTTTCCTCCTTTGCATATACAGGCCTATCTTTATCTAAGTGTATCATTAGTACGGAAATAATAAAACTAATATTATGTAAGCGCAAACGAAAAACGCTCTGATTAATAGATTCGAATGAATCCTTATTCAGAGCGTTTCTCTGTAAAAATCTGTCGACATCACGTCGGCACCTGCCTCTTGCTAAAATAAAGATAAGTCCCGCATATGCCGTCCGATAACATTGTCTTCGAACCTGCTAAGCAGGTGGGTGATCGCACAATTGTATTTGAAGTCCCCACATCCAATGGATAGGGCCGGTCAGCAACAATTAGATTTGAATCTCCCGAGACATCATCATTGGTTCAAAACAACGAGAAATCGAGGCGTGCATTGCAGGATGTAAATTTATTATAAACTTCGTGCCGACGTTTGTAAAGTCGATTTCTATATTCTTCCTTTTTTCGTTTGATCCTCTGTTACTTCTGCTTCATCAACCAGTTTCTTCTTCACATCTTCGTCCATGGAAGACTGGGAGACTTCATCAATATTCAGACGTTCTGCCTGTACGGATGGAGCTTCATTTCCAATTGCCAGCTGCTCATCAGCCTGCAATTCTTTCTCTTTTTCGGCAGCAGCCTGCTTTTCGGATTGCTCCTGCATTTTCAGGAATACACCATAGAAGTTAAAGAAAGCGAACCAGGCTATAGCCGAGGCCAGGAAGAAAATATACAGTACCGGGTACTTGGTTCCGATGAATAAAAGTGCTACGGTACCGATCAATGTAGAAAATAATCGGAATGGACGAACAATCGACAGCAGTACAGCATTTTTGATAATATCTTTGAGGCTCATATGGTAATGAGCAATCATGGAGAAGAAGTTAAACAGTGATACAAATAATACCAGCAGGAAAATCAGCATAATGATCCCCAATAGCTGCAGCTTCGGGAATTGGTTCATATATACGGTATAATCTACATACATCACTACAAACAGCAATGTATAAAGAATCCCGCCAATCATACTTTGCTTATAATTATCCTTGTATCCTCTAAAGAATGTCTTAAATACGGATACATCTCCTTCACCCATCACCCATTTGCGTACAACAGTGAACAAGGCCGCTGTAGCCGGAAACAATGTAAACGGTGTCACTATTCCCAACAGCCAATTGGTCTGAAGGATATCATTTTGACTGGCACCCATTTGCATAAATTGAAATCTAAAAAATAAAAAGAACAAAAACGGTGAAGAACAAATTACCCATAACAGGTTGCTTCCCGCCAGACGCATAACCCACTCTGACAACCTGTAAAGACCACCCATTACCCCTCTAAATTCCACGTCATCTTCCCCCTCTTATGCGTACCGGCATGATAAAAGCCGCTATCTCTGGTCGTAACTATATTAAATATAACCCAAGACTCCATGAGAATACCAGTATAGATATCACTCAATCTTGCTTTGCTTCTTCTCTGACCTGCATACGCTGCTATTCTATGTATGACTTTTATATCCTTATCATATATAAAAAAGAGCCAGCTGTAAAAGCCGGCTCTCTTTTTGTATCTATTATTCTAATAAATCAATAATTAATTATTCGAAAGAATCAGGGCGTTTGGTTGTAGAAGGACGACGTCCTTCGCTGCTTCCGCCATTATTGCTGCGTGGTTTGCGGTCACGAGAGTAATCGCGTCCACCTTCACGGCTGCTGCTTCCAGCGTTGTCACGGCTTCCGCCTTTGTAACCACCGCCGCCGCTGCCGTATCCTCCACGGCTGCCACCACTGCTGCTATTGTTACCTTTGTAACCACCGCCGCTACGGTTGTAGCTGCCGGATGGCTTGCGTCCGCCGGAGCGAACATCTGGTTTACGACGTTTTGCACGAATTGGATCTTCTGGTGTCAGATCAACCTGTGCATCTTTTTTGTCGCCTGTCAGAAGCTTGATAGAAGCTGCCAGCAGGTTAACGGAATCATAGCTTTCCAGCAATTGGATCGCGATGCCTTTGTACTCGTTCAGAGGAGCAGTGTCGTCTTGAACCAGTTCCAGCAGGCGCTCAGCTGTGATGCGTTGTTTACCCTCAATCGCTTCTGCCAGAGAAGGCAGTGGTTTACGAGTGATTTTGTGGCGGGTAATACGCTCGATAAAGTGCAGATGATCCAGCTCACGTGGAGTTACGAAGGAATAAGCTGCACCTTCTTTACCTGCACGTCCTGTACGACCGATACGGTGAACATAGCTCTCTGGATCTTGTGGCAAGTCAAAGTTCACAACGTGAGTAACGCCGGATACGTCCAGACCACGCGCTGCTACGTCTGTAGCTACCAGTACATCGATGCTGCCGTCACGGAATTTGCGCATAACGTTATCACGCTGGTTCTGGGACAGGTCACCATGCAGACCGTCTGCAGAATATCCACGTTTTTGCAGAGCTTCGGACAGTTCGTCTACGCGACGTTTTGTACGTCCGAATACGATAGCCAGTTCAGGAGATTCCATGTCCAGCAAACGGGACAGGGCATCAAATTTCTGACGTTCGTTCACTTCGATATACGATTGATCGATCAGTGGTGCACTTACTTGTTTTGGAATTACGGATACATGCTCCGGATTTTTCAGGAACTGGCTCGCCAGACGCTGAATGTTAGCCGGCATTGTAGCAGAGAACAGCATTGTTTGACGCTCTTCCGGTACTTGTTTCAGGATAGACTGAATGTCTTCCATGAAACCCATATCCAGCATTTCATCTGCTTCATCCAAAATTACGTGCTGTACATCTTCCAGCTTGATTGTTTTGCGGTTGATATGGTCAAGCAAACGACCAGGTGTACCGATAATGATTTGAGGTTTCTTTTTCAGAGCACGAATCTGACGACCAATTTCCTGTCCGCCATAGATTGGCAGGGAACGAATGCCTTTGAAACGTGCCAGTTTTTCGATTTCTTCGGCTACCTGGATAGCAAGCTCACGAGTTGGAGCCATAACCAGAGCAACGATTTTTTCTTCCGAACGTTCGATCTTGTTAATAATAGGAATACTGAATGCTGCTGTTTTACCTGTACCGGTCTGTGCTTGACCGATCAAGTCTCTTCCGCTCATCGCGATTGGAATGGCTTGAGATTGAATCGGAGTTGCTTCCTCAAATCCAAGTTCCATAACCGCTTTTAATACATTTTCGCCTAACCCAAAGTCTATAAATTTAGTCAAAATATTCAAACTCCTTCTATGATGGTGGACAATCCACTAACTTGTTTGTATTCTTAAGTAGCAATTGAGTAGCATATTAGCTGCTTATCAGGAGGTCTCACAGACCACCATATCCCGTTATCTGGTGTTGATATTGAATAATCCGTTCACTGCCAGAGCATCTGGAGTAATGATTTTTTAAATAAAGAGTTATTCAATACTCTCTATGATGAAATAAACCCGTCTTGCATTTATAAAATAATCTGAACTTCATTCAGCAAAACATCCCTACTCAAGAATATCTAATTCATTATATCACAAAATACAGGGTTATGCCTAGCTGAATCATAATATAATTACTTTTGCGAAAGAAACTTCCCATAAATGGTTACGCACACTTTCCATAACTAACTAACACTAGGAGTGAACTTCAATGTCGAAAAAAATAATGCCGCTGCTGGTAGTCATCCTTGGCTCCGTTTTTACAGCTGCTGCGTTCAACCTGTTCCTGATTCCTCACCAACTGCTAAGCGGAGGGGTATCAGGACTTGCTATGTTAACCGGTTATTTTACACCTTTTAATATCAGCATGCTCTACTTTGTCTACAATATACCTCTTCTGATAGCTGGCTGGTTCCTGCTTGGAAAAAGATATATTTTTCTCAGTATTGTGTCTGTAGCCGCAACAACGTGGTTAATGACTATTATCCCTATTCGGGCTGCTGCAACCGATCTGTTGATATCCTCGGTATTTGGTGGTGTATTGATCGGTATAGGGGTAGGCATTTCCTTCCGAGTAGGCGGTTCATCCGGCGGATTCGATATTCTGGGTTCTATTATTACCCGGTATCGTGACTTCCCGGTCGGTAATGTAATCGTCGGCTTGAACGGTCTCGTTATTCTGGCGATGGGATATCTGGCGAATGATTGGAATATTGCGCTTGCATCCATGGTATCCATTTACATTGGAGGCAAGGTGTTGGACCTTATTTATGTCCATCATATCAAGATCACTCTGTTTATCGTATCCAATCATACGGAACTGCTGCTGGAGAAGCTGATGCCACTGCAGCGCGGCGTTACCATGATCAAAGCGGAAGGCGCCTTCTCTCATACGCCCAAGGATATGTTGATGACGGTCACTACCCGCTATGAGCTGGCCGAGCTGCGCCGCATTATTAAAGAGACCGACCCGAATGCATTTGTGAATATGGTAGAGACTGTGGGCATCATGGGTTCATTCCGGAAAAGCTGATATTTTCGGAAGAGTTCGCGTTTGCTATTCACTGAAAGTCGCTTTTTGTCGTTATATATAGTAAAATCAGTACACGCCGCTGCATCATACCTGATTTTGAAGTTTGTGTCCTGTCCCTGATCCTTGATGAACAACCATGCTTTTCCTAAGTTTCTGTTCGAATAATTCGTACATGTATTAAGCGAAGTGATTCCAGGATAGGAAAGGATGATTATTGTGGAAGTGGAAACAGTCAAATTGTCACAAATTGTCATGAAGTGTTTTCCGGATATGATGCCTTCCCTGAAACAGCAGGAACTCAATTCACTTATTGTTCTGCGCGACGGGCTGCGTATTCTGGAACCCAATGATGCTATGGAGATTATCCAGTACAGTATATGCGAGAACCAGGATCAACAATTTTTACAATAAAATGCCGCTTTTGCTCATGTCGCTATATGCGCCGGGCAAAGGCGGTTTTTCTGTTTTGGAGAAGAATACCATTATTTGTTTTTCGGCTGTTTAACTAGGAGCTCTCCTGTTTAAATATCTTGAATGGAATACTTTAAGCAAAACGCATCAAGGGAAAATGAACCGGGCTGTTCACCTGCCTAAAAGTTACCCGGAAGTCATTTCCAAAGTTGGCTTTATCATGGTGTTTTGATGCGTTATACTTAAAGTGTTTTTGGATACTGTCACGATTATACATAAGAGATGAGGGTTAATTACATGAATATTTTCTGGGCGCTTATGCTGGCTGCCTCCTCCACTTTTGGTGGCGACCAGGCGGCTCAAACACAAGGAACCAATCAACACGCTTCACTGGAATCAATCATGAACCGGGTGGCCATTCAGAGTCAGATGCATAGTACACAGGTAGATGCAGATAATCCCCCTGCCAAAATCGACCCGCAGACGAATGCTCCAAAAGTTAAAGGCGTCTATGTAACTGCTTATAGTGCAGGCGGCTCCCGTATGACTACCCTGCTGGATCTGCTGGACAAAACAGAGCTGAATGCCATGGTTATCGATCTCAAAGATGATGCCGGATACATAACGTACAAAACTGAAAATCCAGAACTCAAAAAGATGGGTAGTCCGCAAAAGTTTATCGGTGATATCGACAAACTGATGACCCGTCTCAAAAAACATGATGTCTATCCGATCGCACGTATTGTTGTCTTCAAGGATTCTGTACTTGCCAAAAAGCATCCTGAGCTGTCCTTTGTCAAACGTAACGGCCAGGTATGGAGCAATGGCAAGGGAGACAACTTTGTGAATCCATACAAAAAAGAAGTATGGGATTATAATATCGCTCTCGCCAAAGAAGCAGCTGCCAAAGGATTCAAAGAAATCCAATTTGACTACGTACGCTTCCCAGAAGGCTTCGAAAATCATGAAAATGAATTGAAGTTCGAGAAGGACGATAAGTCCCGCGTTGATGTCATTGCTGAATTCGTTCAGTATGCACGCAAAGAACTTGCTCCTCTGGGTGTCCGGGTATCAGTAGATATCTTCGGTTATGCGGCTTCCGTGCCTGCTGCTGAAGGTATTGGACAGGATTTTGCCAAAATCTCCGAGAATGTGGATGTAATCAGCCCGATGGTTTATCCAAGTCATTACAGCACCGGCTGGTATGGTGTTAATGATCCGGACAAAAATCCGTATATCACTATCAAAGGTTCCATGAAGGATACACTGAAAAAACTGGACCCATTGGGTGAGCAAAAGCCGATTATCCGTCCATGGATTCAGGACTTCACCGCCAGCTGGCTCGGTGGCGGACACTATATCCAGTATGGCAAAAAAGAAGTGGATGAACAGATTCGCGCCATGAAAGAAATGGGTGTGGATGAATATCTACTCTGGAATGCTACTAACCGTTATACCTCAAACGCCAATTTCTAACACCGCAAAATAAATAGCTTTCCCCCTGCTGCAAAGCATCCTTGAAACAGGATCCCTGTAGCAGGGGGATTTCTTATGTTTACCTGAGAGGATGCTTTATTAATTCTATTGAATGAGGTTTGTGAAAATGATACCTACTGCTACGTGGTCGCAAAAATATGGCCAGTTTCTCAAAATTTTGTTCCCAGTACTGGTTACCCAGATTGCACTTTCCCTGATGACGTTTTTTGATACCAATATGTCCGGTCATGCCAGTGCACAGGATTTGGCTGGAGTAGCGATTGGTTCCAGCCTGTGGGTGCCCATTCAGGCAGGACTCAGCGGCATACTCGTTGCTGTCACTCCTATTGTGTCGCAGCTGGTAGGGTCCAATCAGCGTGCGAAGATCAGTTTCAGTGTGTACCAGGCACTCTTGTTATCAGTACTGGTATCTCTGGTCATATTAATCATTGGTATTCTGACCGTACAACCGATACTCAGTGCAATGAGTCTGGAATCCCGGGTTCATGAAGTCGCACTTCATTTTCTGATCGCGTTGTCGGCAGGGATTGTGCCGCTATTTGGTTATACAGTGCTGAGAAGTTATATCGATGCGCTCGGTCAGACCCGCTTTTCTATGCTAATTACACTTTGCTCGCTGCCCATTAATGTGGGACTGAATTATTTGCTGATTTTTGGTAAATTCGGATTTCCAAAGCTCGGCGGAGTTGGTGCAGGTGTTGCCTCGGCGATTACGTACTGGTGCGTATTTCTGATTGCGGTATTGGTTGTCATATTAGCCGCTCCTTTCCGTGACGATCGCATCTTCAGCCGATATCACCGTCCATCCGGACAGAAATGGATAGAAATTCTGAGGTTGGGTGTTCCGATGGGTTTTGCGATCTTTTTTGAGACAGCGATCTTCGCCGGTGTTACCCTGCTCATGAGTCGGTATGATACATTAACGATCGCAGCCCATCAGGCAGCACAGAATTTCGCTTCCACGTTGTATATGCTTCCACTGAGTATCTGTACAGCTCTGACAATTCTGGTCGGTTACGAAGTAGGCTCAGGACGACTGAGAGATGCACGGCAATACAGTCTGCTTGGAATTGGTACCGCAGTGCTGCTATCGGTATGTACAGCAGTCATTTTGCTGGCTTTTCGCTATCCGATATCGGCGCTCTATTCTTCCGATCCGGTGCTGATTGAGTTAATTGCCCACTTTATGATTTATGCCAGCTTCTATCAGCTGTCTGATGCTATTGCCACACCGGTGCAGGGTGCACTTCGGGGATACAAGGATGTGAATCCTGCCTTTTTCCTGACGTTTCTGTCGTACTGGGTCATCGGTCTGCCGGTTGGTTACTGGATCGCCAATTATACAAGTCTCGCTGCTTATGGATACTGGGTCGGACTGAGCATCGGGCTTGCTGTTGGAGCTGTGACTCTGCTATCCCGTTTATTGTGGGTACAGCGCAAGTTCTACCGTCTTGCCAACCATTAGCAAAAAAGCCACTCTTCCCTGAGGAAGAGTGGCTTTTTTATTTTTGATAATACTTTGATTACCATAGCTGACCTATACGCTATGAGCAAAGCTTATCCATTTAAAATTGGAATAGACATTTGTTATATGAATATTTAATCATTAATTTGAATATTTATTCCATCAACCTAGACTTCTACATATTTCCTATAAATCGAATAGATCCAATTGCTCTGCTTCCGGCTGTTTCTCATAAGGAATTTCCGGCAATTGTTGTCCCAACATGTGCATGAGCTGTCTGGCATTATCTGCAGCATCTCCACCCGAGTTATTGTTGAAAATAATGCATACTTCTTCGGATTGCTGTTCCAGACGCTGCAGCCGCGCTGCCCATTCTGCCAGTTCTTCCTCATTATAACGATACAGATAACGGACTTCACGCCAATTGGGCTGCCCAGCAGAATTCCAGCCGGAGATATTGCGGCCATGCATGCGTACTACCGTCAGACGACGATCGGTTGCTGCTTCAACGATCGGTACAGATCCTATACCAGCCTGCGGTTCATCACATACACTGTGAATCCATTTCTCCTGACGCATAAAGTTCAGCGTCCGGTCATGCATTTGGGAAGTAAACCAGCTCTGATGACGAAATTCAAGCGCACATGGATATTCTCCCATGCGCTCACGGATACGACGCAGAGTGTTAACATTTTCCTTCGTGCAATCAAACCACGGTGGAAACTGAAACAGTGCTGCCATCAGCTTGTTTGCTTTTGCCATTGTACTGATCGACAAACGAAAAGCTTCGAACATCTCTTCTTTCGAATCATAGGGAATCTTGCCACGGGTATGGCCCGTCATCCCTTGATACGCTTTGACCAGAAAACGAAATGAGTCTGGAGTTTCCTCCGTCCATTTTTCCATATTACGCCGGGATTGAATGGCATAAAAAGAGCTATCCACTTCTACGGCCGGGAAGAGGTTGCTGTATGTGGGTAATTTGTGTTTGGAAGCCTCTTTCGTCAAATAGAGCGAATCATGGTCTCCCCAGCCTGTCAAACCGACTGTAATCATGAAAGTAATTCCTCCTGCAAACTATACTTTACTCTGATTCCGAGCCAGACCGGATACATACAGACGTACGATATTAACAGATAGCTCTTCCGGTGTAATCTGACCTGGCAGCAGCTGTGTAAATACAATACGCTCAATCGTACCCACCAGGCATTCGGAGACCAGGTTCATGGGGATATCACTTGCGAAATTGGAATTCTGCTGTTCGTGCCGTAGCATTTTCTCGATTCCCTGTACCAACTCCAGCTTGATGTCATTCGCATCCGGAGACAGATAGAATCCGATACGAGTCAGATCGGGATGGCTGTAAAAATACTCAAACATCGATTGCAGGGTATGACACAGTTGATCGAGTGCACTATGCTTGGCTCCATTCTGCTCCGGCAGCTGACTGTCATTAATCACAGCTTGCAGTCTGGAACGGAACATCTCCACCAGTTCTTCAAATACGGCATCCTTGCTTTCGAAATACAGATAAAACGCAGGCTGAGATAACTTAGCCTCTGCTACAATTGAGCTGACCTTTGTCGTGTAAAATCCATGAGTTGCAAATTGTTTGGCCGCTGCATGTAAAAGACGTAAACGGCTCTCCTTTCCTTTCGCTCCTTTTTCTCTCGCCAATGTGTGGTATCCCCCTTTACGGTTTCTCTTCATCCTGAGTAAGTAAGTTTAAGATGTAATACATCCTTCTATCTTATAGTACAATAATTTGCTGCTATCTTCTAACTTTTAAGCAAAATAATTACCGTTAAATTACAATTTCTTGCAGAAACGATACTTAAAATAGACTTGTATGTAATAATAATCACTGTTAGCGGAAGAAATACATACAGCCTGCTTCCGAAAAACGGGCAGGCTGTATCTATCTTCTATGATCGATCCCTGTCTAAGCGGTACACAATAAAACATAATCCGGGCTATCTTGATTATTATTGGGACAGGCGCAGAGCAAGCTCATACGTTGCATGATCGAATTCTTTTTTGCTGTTAACTACCTTGTCGATATCAGTCAGTACGAGTTCACCTTTGATAACGCCGCAGGCTTTGTCGGACTCGCCTTCGATCAGCTTGCGCACTGCAAAGTCACCGAGAAGACTCGCAAGGTTACGGTCACGCGGTGTTGGTGTTCCGCCGCGCTGGATATGTCCAAGTACGGTTACGCGTGGTTCCAGGTTCGGATACTGCAGATGCAGCTGCTCTGCTACATCTTCCCCGCGTCCGGCACCCTCGGCCACGATAATGATACTGTGGCGTTTACCGCAGGCAAAGTTGTGATGCATGCGATCCGCAATTTCTTTGAGATCAAAAGGAACTTCCGGTACCAGAATGGATTCCGCTCCAGAAGCAAGACCTGCATGCAATGCGATATCGCCGCAATGACGTCCCATAACTTCAACGATGGATACACGTTCGTGGGAAGACATCGTATCACGAAGTTTGTTGATTGCATCAACCACCACGCCAACAGATGTGTCAAAGCCGATTGTATAATCAGTAAACGAAATATCGTTATCGATTGTACCCGGCAGTCCCATCGTATTGATGCCCTGCTTGCTCAGCTTGTTGGCACCTTGATAAGAACCGTCACCACCGATAACGATCAGACCTTCAATACCATGCTTGCGCAGGATATCCGCACCTTTTTGCTGGCCTTCGAGTGTCATGAATTCTTTACATCGTGCCGATTGCAGAATCGTACCACCACGCTGGATAATATCGCCTACACTGCGCAGATCCATCGGGAAAATATCTTCATTCAGCAGGCCTTGGTAACCACGTTGAATACCGCATACTTCAAGACCATAATACAGACCGCTGCGTACAACGGCACGTACGGCTGCGTTCATACCTTGGGAGTCTCCTCCACTTGTTAATACTGCGATTTTTTTGACTGCTGATTCTACTGCTGACATTGTGATGTCCCCCTTGTTAATGTTCATACATATACTTACGAATCCAGCGGCTGTTCACCATGAAAAAGACACGCGTTAACGGGCCTTTACGCATGAGACGCCTGGAGACGGTTCGCACTTCCTGCTGCTCACTCACTTTGGGATCCGATAAATACAAGGCTACCAATCCTTCGATAATCATGCGATGAAAAGAAGTTCCCGGAATACTGTTCACATCCCGGCGTGCCCAATCTACAATCTGTTCAATCCGTTCATACATCGTATCCGGCGAATCATAATAATTGCAGAAGTTCAGGTCACCACCACGGCGATCCTCTTCCTGGTCAATCACATAATCCAGCATAATATGCAGACAGCATACATGCGGGAAGTAAGCGGAATAAACCTGCTTGGCACCTGTATCATCCAAACCGAAGCCGCTTGCGGCAAGAAACAGCATAAACACACCCAGAGTCGATCCTGTCGCAGCAGCAAATTCATTCCATTGCAAATGAGGAGTACGGTATTTGTTCTCTTCCCACCAGTTAAGCAGGGCAGATTCTCTTAGCTCAGGAGCAATATGCTTGTGCACCTGCAAGTCACAATATAATCCTACCAGATCACGTACGTAAGGAAATACAGCATCATAATCAGGAAGCTTGCGTATGTTCTGCTGGCAGGTTGTCACCAGCGCTTCCAGATAGCCTCCATCCTCCTGCTCACTACGCAGCCTGTAATAATTCACCGGCTGTGCATCCGGTGTAACTGCGTCCAGCATCGACTGATGCAGCAGACGAAAGTCATCCGGGTCCATTGATGTACTGCGATCACACAGATTATCAAGATAATCACTAATGGTCTGAAACGCGACGATCAACGGAAGCAGAATATGACGCTGGGATATGTTAGCCACCGCATAGATGGCTCCCCCTTCACAGTGAAACTGCTTGGTAGCGATACTTGCAAGCGCCTGTTTCCTGAGTTCCTCGTCCGGCATACGTTCTGCCATATTGCGCCAAACGTCCAGCTCCTGGCGTACCTCCGGCAAACCATACTTATAGACCCGCTTCATCAGTGAGATGGCATTGCGGGGAAACGGGTAACGACTTTGCATCATATCATTCAATGGGCTGCCTCCACATGGTTGTCTGTTGAACCTATCTCCATTATCATACATCATATTATTTACTCCCACAACGTGGCAACCCGTTTCGTCACACTGCGCCAAACCAGCTTTTCCAGTCATTTTCCTCCTTTTTACAGGGCTTGTGGGGAACGATAATCAAACCCACATTTTTCACAGGAAAAGTTAACAATAACTATTCAAATTAGTTGCTTTTGCAAGGAGCCATGATGAGAAAATCGAATTAAGCAACAATATACTCCAAATGTGAATTTGACGTTACACTGTACATAATTCTCTATTTTTTTTGCAATATCAATCCATTTCCATGGAAAAATATCCTTATGTGTAATTAGTAGTCCTCGTCATTAAAGCAGATGCAAGGATACCATACTGCTTCTGTCTACAGCAGAGGAGCATGGTATCCTTAACAATTTAGTGATATTTTCCTGTTCAGAATCTGACAGGAAGTTGTTGTACACCATATACCATGGGACTCGGCAGCAGCCTGAGCGATTGTCCCTGCTGGGTATACAGATTCGGAAAACGATCCAGGAGTACATTTAAGGCAGTTCGTGCTTCCAGACGGGCCAAAGGAGCACCCAGGCAGAAATGCACCCCCATTCCAAAAGCCATATGAGGATTGGGATGACGATCGATCCGGAACTGTCCAGCCTGTTCAAACTTGTACTCATCCCGGTTGGCTGATCCCATCCAGGCTGTAATCAGCTGATCTTTGCGAATCATCTGGCCGCCCAGTTCTACATCGGCAATGGCTTTGCGCACCATACCTTGTATAGGAGAGCGATAACGAAGCGATTCTTCTATGGCCTGATCCAGTAGGCCAGGGTTGTCCACCAGCTGGCGCCAGCGTCCCGGTTCTTCAGTCAAACAAATGATGGTATTCCCGATTAAATTGGTGGTTGTCTCATTTCCGGCCACGAGCAGCAGCAAGCAGAAGCTGAGTAAATGAGGCAAGTCCAACTTCTCTCCTTCTACCTCGGCAGTCAGCAGTGCAGAAACCAAATCCTGCTGTGGTTCTTGCCGCCGCTCAATAACCTTCATAAAATAACCATACAGCTCACGGGATGCCTGATTTTTGCGTGCTGCCAGCTGCTGCGGAGTTTCTTCCATGCCACTAAATCCTTCGACCAGCGTATCTGACCAACCTTTAAATAGCTCGCGATCTTCCTCCCTTACACCCAGCAGCTCGGCAATAACTATCATGGGCAGTGGAAAAGACAGATCACGGATTATATCCATACCTGCATCTGAATCTACACGATCAAGCAACTTATGGGTGATCTCGGCAATACGAGGTCCCATTGCTTCTACCGCTTTTGGTGTAAAAGCCTTATTCACAATAGAACGATATTTTTTGTGCTTGGGTGGGTCCATCATTAACAGCATATCGGAGTCCTGCCCACTCATTCCCCGCCGGGTCTGTGAGCTGAACGATTTATAATCGGACATGACCCGATGTACATCATCATAGAGGAACACATCCCAGCTTCGTCTCTCTTCATCATAATGAACCGGCGCTTGTCCACGCATCTGGCTGTACCATTCAAAGATAGAACCTGTCTCTTTAACACCTCGGGGTACAATCATATTTGGCGACAACATGGCGGATGCTTGATCCTTCGAATCCATTACATTGGCCTCCTTGCTTACAAATGAAGATACGGCATGAGTCCATGACTTTGGTACACCGTTGTCTTTACTTGTACTGACCCGTAAGCGCTATCTTTGCAACATTTATTTGAGGATTTAATAAAATCAAACCGCGTAGTATGGCATACGTAAGTTCCGTAGATTTTGGGAAAAGGCTCATCAAAAATAAGCCTATTCTTACTTGTTCCTCAACCGGCTTCGAGTTACTTTTCGGTAATATATTATGTATACAAGATTTTGGGCACAAAAAAAGCACAAGCTCCTTGCGAACAAGGAGTCTTGTGCTGTAACTAACATATGGATGACTAATCTAAGATGTTCAATGTATAAGTGATCCGCTAACGGATATCAGTCTTATAATTTTACAACGTTAGCTGCTTGAGGACCACGGTTACCTTCAGTAATATCGAACTCTACTGCTTGGCCTTCGTCCAAAGTTTTGAAGCCGTCGCCTTGAATTGCAGAGAAGTGTACGAATACATCTTCGCTACCTTCAACTTCGATGAAACCGAAACCTTTTTCTGCGTTGAACCATTTAACTGTACCTTTCACGTAAACAACCTCCTAGAAATAGCGCCATCTATGACGCATGTCTGTATTATATCGCAAACGATTTCAAAATGCAACGAAGTTAAAGCGTTTTGATTTGCAATTCCCGGGGGCAAAGGGTATGATTTTAGCAAAAGAACAGGGAGCTAATGAAATGATCAAAAAACATCAGATTTACAAAAAAGATAACTGGAACATGATGACTGTAGAGGTAAACGGACGTGAACTGATCCTCCGTGAAATCTCCGATGAATGGGGCGAAGAAACACATAAATTCATCAGCCGTCCGGAGATGATGCAATGGGCAAGCGATCGTTTTCCCAAAGAAAAATTCGATAATGAAGCGGAATGGGAAGAACTGATGAACGCCTTCCGGGAGGTCTGATTCGCCGGATGAATTATACTGCTATCGTTATTTTTATTATCCTTGCTTTCGTGCAGGGATTTGTATTGATTGCTTATAAGAATAGTATTCCGCCGCAGTTCAAGCGCTGGCTGGCGATTTTCGCCATTGTTATGCTGCTGCTGGCTTTTTTCCTGATGATCTGGGGATTATTGATGGCCGCCAATCCGGGTAAATAAGAATATGCACATTTCATTATTAGAAGACATGAACGTTATGAACATTCTATAACACAACACATAATGTTACATTACAACAACGATCTGAGGAGGAATTACTTATGCAGGAAGTACTCAAACGCTCTGAAGCCTCACCGGAAAATTGCTGGAACCTGAACGATATGTTCGCAGACCAACAGGCCTGGGACCAGACTTATGACGAAGTAAAATCCATGCTGCCCGAAGCCGAGCAGCTGCAGGGCAAACTGAACACGGCAGAAGCAGTCAAATCCGCTTTTGAACTGGAAGACCGGGTCTCTCTTCAGGTCGAACGGTTATATGTCTATGCCCATATGCATCAGGATGAAGATACAGCCAATCCTACATATCAGGCGCTGACCCAAAAAGCCAAAAAGCTGAGCGTAGATGCCAGTCAGGCTCTATCCTTTGTAACACCGGAGATTCTGGGTCTGTCCGACGACAAGCTGGATGAGCTGCTGAATGCTCCTGAACTGGAACCTTACCGCTTTACGCTGCAAGAGATGAAACGTGAGAAGGCCCATGTACTGACACAAGCTGAAGAAGCACTGCTCGCTCAGGTTGGTAACCTGTCACAGGCACCACAGACCATCTTTGGTATGCTGAACAATGCAGATCTGAAATTCCCGAATATCATTGATGAAAATGGCAATGAAGTGGAATTGACGCATGGCCGGTATATCCAGTTTCTGGAGAGCCCGCATCGCGAAGTACGCGAACGTGCCTTCAAAGCTGTCTACTCCACCTACGCTCGTCAAAAAAACACAATCGCTGCTACACTGAGCGCCAATGTAAACAAAAACATCTTCTATTCTACCGTACGCAAGTATCCTTCTGTACTGGAAATGTCACTTTATGGTGATAATATTCCAAAAGAAGTCTATACCAACCTGATTGATACGATTCATGAAGGTCTGCCGATTATGCATCGCTATATGGCGCTGCGCAAAAAGCTGCTTGGTGTAGATGAGCTGCATATGTATGATCTGTTCGCTCCACTGGTAGAAGAATTCAAAATGGATATTACGTACGATGAAGCCAAAGCGATCGTAGCTGAAGGGCTTAAGCCGCTTGGTGAAGACTATCTCTCTTCCCTGAATAAAGGCTATAACGAAGGCTGGATTGATGTCTACGAAAACGAAGGTAAACGCACCGGTGCTTACAGTTGGGGCGCTTATGGTACTCATCCGTATGTACTGCTCAACCATAAGGATAATCTGAACAGCATGTTCACACTTGCTCACGAGATGGGTCATGCGCTTCATTCCTATTATTCGGATAATGCCCTTTCCTATCGGGATGCACAGTACACAATTTTCCTGGCGGAAGTGGCTTCGACAACCAATGAAGCACTGCTGATGGATTATCTGCTCAAGAAATCCACCGATCCAAAAGAAAAAATGTACCTGCTGACCTATTATGCCGATCAGTTCCGGACTACCGTATTCCGCCAGACCATGTTTGCGGAATTCGAAATGCTGGTTCATGCACGGGCTGAAGCTGGAGATGCACTGACTCCGCAGGAACTGTCCAAAACCTACTATGATCTGAACGTGAAGTACCATGGTGAAGGTATGACCGTGGATCAGGATATTGAAATGGAATGGGCACGTATCCCCCATTTCTACAACAGTTTCTATGTATACAAATACGCTACAGGATTCTCCGCTGCAACCAGCTTCTCCAAACAGATTCTGGAAGAAGGACAGCCTGCTGTTGATCGCTATCTGGGCTTCCTGAAAAGCGGTGGCAGTG
The DNA here is from genome assembly GCF_000971985.1 of Paenibacillus dauci. Lineage (GTDB taxonomy): Bacteria > Bacillota > Bacilli > Paenibacillales > Paenibacillaceae > Saccharibacillus > Saccharibacillus dauci. The sequence continues at coordinate 84,637 of NZ_KQ040798.1, forward strand.
ACTATTCTATCAACATCCTGACCAAAGCTGGCGTAGATATGTCTACACCGGAACCGATTCGTGAAGCGATGAGTGTCTTTGAGAAACTGGTTAGCGAAATGGAAGAATTGGCGAAGTAAGATGCTTCCTCCCCCTGAAAGTGATCTATTTCCAGCTTTTTATTCGTATCCTTTTTAATGATGCAAAATAAAACAAGCAGGAGATGTTTATGTTAGGTTCGAATACTTTATATAAGTGAATAGGGTGTTTACTGACCTTAGAACGATCTCAAGGGGGGTATTACAATGAAATTTCAATGGCTTTTAATTTTGGGACTAATTTTTGCGCTGATTATTGCGGTATTTGCCGTAATTAACGTAGATCCGGTACAGGTCAATCTGTTATTCGACATGGTACAGGTTCCTCTGATCCTGCTGATCCTTGGCTGTGCACTGGTAGGTGGTCTGATTGTAGGCTTTTACGGTATCTATCGTCAGTATCGTCTGCAGCGTCAGATTAAGTCGCTTCAGGCTCAGGTTACCGAGCTGAGCAGCACTTCCGCAGCAAGCGATCGTACAGCTGCCAGTGATGTGAACTTTGATACGATGTACGACAAGACAGATGGTTCTTCATCTGATTTCTCCGAACGCAAATTATAATCCAGCTGTATTTCACTGTATGGAAAAATCCACTTGCTTGCCGGCAGTCTATACCTGCGCCGGAATGCAAGTGGATTTTTCATGACAATGACTTTATCTATTTTTCCCACATAATATCAACATAAATAATTGATGCAAAAAAGGAGATCTCCCATGTCTATTACTATCAATCGCGAATATGTATTATCCCTGCTGCATGAATTACTATCGACTCCAAGCCCTACCGGCTATACTCATCATCTGATTGAGCGACTGCGCGAAGAAGCTGACAAGCTGGGCGTGTCCACTTCCCTCAATCACAAGGGCGGTCTGATCATTACGCTGGAGGGTCACGACTCATCCCGTACTATCGGTCTTAGCGGTCATGTGGATACACTGGGCGCTATGGTACGATCCATCAAATCCAGCGGTACGATCCGTCTGAGTATCGTAGGTGGGTTCAATATGAACAGTATTGAGAATGAATACTGTACGATCCATACCCGCAGCGGCAAAACGTATACCGGCACTATTCTGACGACCAAGCCATCGGTTCATGTATATGATAATGCTGATCAGCATAAACGCACAGAAGAGAATATGGAAGTACGCATTGATGAACTGGTATCTTCCAAGGAAGATGTAGAAAACCTGGGTATTATGGTCGGTGATTATATTTCTTTTGATGCGCGTCCGGTTATGACTTCAAGCGGATATGTGAAGTCCCGTCATCTGGATGACAAAGCCAGTGTAGCTGCATTGTTCGGACTGCTGGAATCAGCACATACTCATAACTGGAAGCCGGTCCATCGCGTACAGATCCTTATTTCCAATTATGAAGAAGTGGGTCATGGTGCTGCTTATATCCCGGGTGAAATTGATGAAATGATCGCGGTTGATATGGGTTGTATCGGTGATGACCTCAGCTGCAAAGAAACCGATGTCTCCATCTGTGTCAAAGATGCAACGGGTCCTTATGATTATCATATGACTGGCAAGCTGGCCGAACTGGCACGCGCAGAACAGATTCCATTTGCCCTGGATGTGTATCCTCATTACGGATCGGACGCTTCGGCTGCCCTGCGTGCCGGCAACAATATCCGCGCGGCACTGATTGGTCCGGGTGTGCATGCTTCGCATTCCATGGAGCGTACACACAGTGACGCAGTTATCAATACGGCGCGCTTGCTGGGAGCTTATATTACGGCTTAATCGTATATTTAATCAGGCTATAGGCTTATCTTCTTAAAAGATACCATAAAGCCCCCTGGAATCTGCAACTTCTCTAAAAGAGAGGGGTATGCAGATTCCAGGGGGCTTTGGTTATTTATAGTCTATTTTCGCTTGTATGCCACATGCCGCCGACTAATTATCCCTGCTGTTCGATCTTCTCGGCAAGTTCATTTAGATAGGTCCAGCGCTCCATCAGACGCTCCATTTCCTGCTCAGCAGCTGTCTGTTGATTCATGAGTTCCTGCAAACGTACCGAATCGCTGAAAGAAGCTTCCATTTCTGTTGTGATGCGGCTCAGGTTCTGCTCGGCTGCTTCAATCATGCTGTCGATCTGCTCGTACTCGCGCTGTTCTTTGTAACTGAACTTGATCTTGTCGCGGGAAGAGCTGCGTTTGCCCGAATCAGCGCTATCATTTGCAGCTGCAGAGTTGCTATTTTTAGCAGAAGCAGCGGTTGATGGGCCAGCTTGGTCATTCCATGCATCCATTTTGGCCAGATGGGCTGTACGTTCTTCATACTCGCTGTAGTTACCGGCATGAATACTGACAACACCCTGTCCTTCAAAAGCAAAAATTTTGTCGCAGGTACGATCCAGGAAATAACGATCGTGAGATACAACCAGCACGACGCCCGGGAAATCATCCAGGTAATCTTCCAGTACAGTGAGTGTAGTAATATCCAGATCATTGGTAGGCTCATCCAACAGCAGCACATTGGGTGCTCCCATTAATACGCGCAGCAGATACAGTCTGCGCTTCTCGCCACCGGACAGCTTGGCAATCGGAGTCCATTGGGCAGAAGGCGTGAACAGGAAGCGTTCCAGCATCTGGGAAGCGGTCACTGAACTGCCGTCCGATGTACTGACTACCTCTGCGACTTCCTTGATGTATTCGATCACCCGCATAGATTCATCCATTTCCTGATGCTCCTGGGTAAAGTAGCCGAATTTGACAGTCTGACCAGCAATTACGCTGCCACTACTCGGAGTCAAACGGCCGGAAATCAGGTTCAGCAGCGTTGACTTGCCTCGTCCGTTGGGGCCGACAATACCGATCCGATCACCGGGTACCGCATGATAGCTCAGATCATGAATCAGTTCGCGTCCTCCCAGAGTGAGGGATACATGTTCCAGTTCGACAATCTGCTTGCCCAGTCGAGAGGAGACTGTCGATACCTGCATATTATCATCACGACGTCCGGGTGCATCGTTCTTGATCTGCTCAAAACGATCAATACGAGCTTTTTGCTTGGTAGTACGGGCTTTGGCGCCGCGACGAATCCAGGCGAGCTCACGACGGAACAGATTCTGACGCTTGTCTTCGGCTGCTGCTTCACGTTCTTCCCGATCTGCTTTGAGCTCCAGATAGCGGGAATAGTTCGCTTCATACCGGTACAGTTGTCCATGATCCAGCTCCAGCATCACTGTTGCCACACGGTCGAGGAAGTAACGATCATGCGTGATCATTAGCAGTGCCCCGCGGCGTTTTTGCAAATATTGCTCCAGCCAGGTGACCGAATCATGATCGATATGGTTGGTCGGCTCATCGAGAATCAGCAGTTCGGCTGGCTGAATCAGTGCAGAAGCGAGAGCAACCCGTTTGCGCTGACCACCGGACAATGTACCCATCAGGGCATCATAGCGACTAATTCCGAGCTTGGACAACACATTTTTGGCTTCACTTTCCAGTGACCAGGCATCCAGCCGATCCATATCCTGACTGATGCGTACCAAACGGTTCTGTACTTCTGTATCTTCGGGATGCAGGTCCAGCTGCTCCATTACATTCATATAAGCGCTGACTGTCTGCAGCTCTTCTCCGCCACCTTCGAATACCTGGCGCAGAACGGTTGCATTGGGATCATACGGCGGATTCTGAGCCAGATAGCGGATGCGTACGCTATTATTAACAACGACATTACCACTATCGGGTTCTTCCAATCCGGCGATGATTTTGAGAAAAGTAGATTTCCCTGTACCATTTACACCGATAATACCGATCTTGTCCCGATCTTCCATTCCAAAAGATGCTTGATCAAATAATATTTTATCGCCAAAGCTTTTGCTTAGCGCTTCTACCGTCAATATATTCATTCGGACTCACCTTCTTGGGAACGTTGTCCCGCTAATTGATCTTGCTTATTAATCTGCTGTGTACATCCTTCCAGAAACAGTCCTGCTACAAATGAAGTGCGTTCATGCAGTTCCTGTTCCGTAAATTCGGGATTGAACATAATATCCATCTTGACCCGGTCCAGCATTCCGATATATGATTCGGCACACCAGCGCGGCTGCTGTACATTCGCTTCGATCAGCACCTGCTGCACAATATCCATGTAACGGAAAATAAAATTACGCATATACTCCATCAATTCCGGATCATTATTCGGTGCGCGGAATACCAGTTTGGTATATTTCCTCCGTTCAAAATGATACGTTGTATGATGGGCTGCGATCACATGCAGTTTGTCTGCCAGCTGCCGGCAGTGCTGCAGCGCGTCCTGAAGCTTCTCCAGGAAATACTCGCAATCACGCCGGGTTACAGCCAGACATAATTCCTCTTTGCTTTTAAAGTATAAATATACGGTTCCTTTGGCAATTCCGGCTCGATGCGCGATGTCTGAAATTTTCGTCTCATAAAAACCGTCCAATCCGAAAAGTTCATAGGCAGCATCCAATATTAATTCCAATTTGTCTCCTGTTGTGCCGCTCATCCGCCCACCTCCTCTATCTACAGCTTAATCCTACCCGGTGCAGGCTTAAGCTAAATTAAAAATAACAGTGCAGCCACCCCACCAACAATGGAACTGACTGCATTCACCATATCATTGTTCATCCAGCGCCAGCCTCGTGCATGTATCGTAGGCTGACCACAGTGAACGGTAGTCTCTACTTGCTTGCCGCATACCGTGCAGCGGTACATTAGCTGTACGGTCGCTCCCAGATACGAATCGGCAAAACAACCTACTAGACCACCTACAAGACCTGCTGCCAGCATCAACCACCCGCCAGCAATCGATGCTGTCCCCGCTGCTATGCTGCTCGCAGCAGGAAGTGGTGATACCAGCGTGAACAACCAAGCCGCCAGACCGATAATAAAGCCCGCCAGAGCTGCCGCTGTCGTCCCGCGAAATGAGACTCCACCGGAAGCGCCCGGCTCCAGTACACGTCCATTTAGCACGGAACGAGGCGGTTTACGGCTAAGGCTACCAATCTCGGTTGCCCAAGTATCGGCCGTCACAGTTGCCATGATGCCTATAAAACCAAGCGTCCAGCCCGGATGGGGCCAGATGGCATTACCGATACAGAGCAGCATGCCCAAGCCTCCATTGGCAAATACCTGCCCGGCATCCCGGCGTGAACCTTTGGCATAATCCTGTTCCATACTTCGTTTACGCTCACGTTTCATTCGGGATAATACACTGCCGCTGATAAAAAATAAAATCAGCAGGCCGAACCAGAATAAATTGCCAGCTCCGTAATAGATCGTTCCCATAATAGTCGCAGCTATTGCTCCTGATGCGGATAACCAGTGCTTATGATAACCAAGCGCCGCAAGCAGTCCGGCACAGACCAAACCAATCAACCAATCCATCATTAATCCGTGATGCGGCAGGTTCCCATGGAATTCCCCGCATAGATCAGTTCAAATGTGTCGCCGGCTGCTGTAGGACCCACACCTTCCGGTGTGCCGGTGAAAATAATATCGCCGGCTGCCAGACCGTACGTATCACCGATATGAGCAATAATCGTATCCAATGAAAAAATCATATTTCGTGTAGAACCCAACTGCACCTGCTGACCATTTTGTAGTAGTGCAAACTCCTGATTCAGCCATGCTTCCTGATCTGGAAACGGGATAAACTCTGTTACCGGCGCAGAATTTTTGAACCCTTTGGCTGCAGTCCATGGATGGCCTTTTTGTTTCAATACAGTCTGTACATCACGCAGAGTAAAGTCGATCCCCAGTGCCAGACCATTTACGAGCTGATCGGCTGTCATGCCCGGCTCGTAATCCTGTCCGATTCGTACAACCAGTTCTGCTTCATAATGAATGCCTCCCTGATTAAAAGGAAGCTTCAGCTCGGCATCCTCCAGCTTTACGGCAGCATGGGAAGGCTTCAAAAAGATCATGGGTGAGGTTGGAACCTCATTGCCCAGTTCCTCTGCATGAAGACGATAATTACGGCCTACACAGTATACGTTTTGAATAGCGGTCATTGAACATTCTCCTCTGTATATGAATTGGTTCGATCACGCAGATTATGAAATGGCATTGCCTTTGATATCAAATTGAATCGTACCGGACAGTGTCTGTAATCTTCGCAACAGCGCTTGTCCCTGATCTTCCGCCATCGGTACCGGCTGACTCAGATTCGCGGTATACGGAATGACCTGCATGCTGCAATCTCCTTTGACCGTGCATCTGGCCTGGAATACAGCGGTATCCCAGGTCTTTTCCGTCAGGGAATGGGTGAAAATAAAATTACCGGTACTGTAAGCAATCCATTTGCCTTTGTACTGCTCCAGTCCCTGCAGCACATGCGGATGCCCTCCGATGACCAGATCGGCTCCGGCATCGACAAAGCGATGTGCCAGATCGTTCTGATGTGCAACTGTCGTATCCGAGCGTTCGACGCCCCAGTGAGCAATAACGACTACCAGATCGGCTTGACGATGGGCTTCCTGGATAGATGCTTCTGCAGCAGAAGCATCATAGGCCGTAGCTACGCCAGGCTGGTTGGCTCCGGCGTTCCAACTGGTCTCCGGAATAACACGACTGAAACCGAGCAGCGCGATTTTGATCCCTTTACGCTGAAAATACACCGGCTCATAGGCACGCTTGCTGTCATTGCCGGCACCGACATAAGCGATGCCGCTGCTATCCAGCTGTCTGATTGTATCCTGCAGACCGGTAATTCCCTGATCCAGAATATGATTGTTGGCCAGATTCACGGCATCAATTCCGGCTTCGGCCATATGCGGAAGCGCCTGTGGCGACGATTTGAACGCGTACGTTTTATCTGCAGCAGTCGTCGCCGAATCCGTCACCGGCGTCTCCAGATTCACTACGGACAGATCATCGGATGCGAACAGCTTGCGTACATACTCATACGGATAATCATACCCTTTTTGAGCCAGTAGTTCACCGACTTTACCCGAGAACATGACGTCTCCGCCAAAGCTCATCGTTACGGTCTGTCCGGATGGTGCAGCAGGAGTTGCAGGCTGCAGATCGGCTGAAGGCTCTGCTGACAGCTGATCCGGCTGGGCCTGAGAAGATGGATTCTGCGCAGGTTCTGTTGCAGTTGACGCAGAGTCATCCTCTGCAGATTCGGAAGGCTGGGAATCTTTTGCAATCGAATCTGTGGCCGAATCCTGAGATACTTCAATGCTATCCGCAGAATTCGTCTCGCTTTGATTGTCTGTATTTTCATCGGAACTCGGTCTATCTTCTGTTGCGGTATGATCTGAAATGCCTGGTGCAGCCAGTCTGGCTGGCTGATCAGCTGCTGGTGAAATCGCAGCAGTCTGCTGTCCCTTTGGCTGTGCAACATGCAAGTAATACGCTCCGACCAGGACAATCGCAAGTGCGAGCCCGGTATTCAGCATAATCCATAGCCGAATCCGGCGTCTGCGCCGCCTTTTGGCATCCAGTCTGTGTTGACGGGATTGTTCTGATCTCGTGGTATACATAGAATACTCCTTTAATTATACGTCCTGTCTATTATAGCAGGTTACACTTACAGGCGGAAAGAATAGCGTATCCACCGATAATGCAGTCTTCATAGATCACTCGTACTTATTTGGGAAAAGATACAAGATATATGTCCAGTTTATTGTAAACATGCACAAAAGCCCTCCACCAGACGTAAAGGGCTTTTGATTGATTATTGATTGAGTTCTATAAATCATTGTGATGTATCTGGTATACCTGTCATACATCATTTGTCTGATCCGTGATTACTTATACACTTTACGAAATGGAATTCGGTTTAACGAACACCGTCCGGTAATTGTACAGCACGCTGCGCTTCTGCAGCTGCCGCATCCCGGGCAGTACGAATACAATCAGGTAGTCCGACTCCATCATATCCGGCACCCAGTAGTATCAAGCCCGGGCGCTGCTCTGCCAGCTCTGCACGCAGCTGGGCAATATCCTTCATATGTCCAACAGGATACTGCGGCATAGAACGATGCAGACGTGTAATCTCCGTAAAGATCGGCGTTGCTTCAATCCCCATCAGTTCCTTCATATCGCGCAGTACACGCCGTGTAATCTCTTCGTCGCTCTCATCGACGATTTCCTCATCGCCTGCACGCCCCACATAAAAGCGCATCAGTACCCGATCATCCGGGCTGGTATGCAGCCATTTGGTGGAGGTCCAGGTACATGCTGTAATCGTGCGTCCTTCCTTGCGTGGTACGAGGAATCCGGAACCATCATATTCGGTCTCTATATCCTTGCGGTCAAAAGCCATTACCACATTCGCTACCGATACATAGTTAATCCGGTCCAGTGCAGATGTATCCGTGTGTGGCTTCAGCAGTGGCGCCGCTGCAAAAGTAGGAACCGTAATAATTACATGTTCCGCTTCGAGTGTACTACCATCGCTCAGAGTGATCGTATACAGTCCATCCTGATAGTTGATAGACTCTGCACCCGTATTCAGCTTCAGCTGCACTGAATCGCTCAGCGACTGCTCCAGACGTTCGGTTAGACTCTGCAGACCGCCGCGAAAAGTATAAAAGGCACTTTTCTTGGTTCCTGTATGAGTCTCTACCGGTTTGCGTCCGGTATTCATGCCTTTGATCAGACTGCCATACTCGCGCTCTACCGCACAAAATTGCGGGAAGGTAGCCTGCAGGCTGAGTTTGCGTGTATCCCCTGCGTAAATGCCTGCCAGCAGCGGCTCGGTTACATTTTCCAATACTTCCTTGCCAAGACGACGTTCGATAAAGTCACCCAATGACTCATCTTCTCCATCCATTTTGGGCGGCAGCAGGAAATCTTCCAGTGCGCGGATCTTGCCATCCATCGAGATCAGGTCACTTTCCATAAAGGGACGCAGCTCAGTCGGGATGCCAAGTACAAGACCCGATGGCATCGGATGCAGCTTGCCATCATGCAGGATATAGGTTTTTTTGGCATTCGGATTGGTCGTTACCAGATCGTCTCCCAAGCCTACCTCTTCAGCCAATTCGGTCATGGCTGTCTTACGGGCCAGATAGGAATCGGGCCCTTTTTCAATTACAAATCCGTCACGATGCAGCGTATGCACCTTGCCACCGAGTGAACCGGACTGCTCTATAATCGTAATCTGTGGCGTCAATTCCTGCTCCGCAAAGAACTTGCGCATATAAAAAGCGGCACTCAGACCCGTAATCCCGCCGCCTATAACTGCAATACGACGTTCAGATGAAGTCATTAGACATGCACCTCTTTGTATTTACGGAGTACTTCGTCAGCCAGCAGCTCCATGTATAACGGGTCTGTATTCAGGGAATCAATACGCATCAGACGCATATCAATCTCTTGCGCCAACTCCTGGGCTTCGATATCGAGATCATACAGAACCTCCAGATGGTCGGAAACGAATCCGATTGGAGCGACCAGTACGTACTCGACCTGCTGTTCACGCAGTTCCTGCATCGTATCCAGCACATCCGGTCCCAGCCACGGCTCGGCTGTACGACCGGCACTTTGCCAGGTGAACTGCCAGGATGGCACATTGGCACGTTCCGCAATTGCTGCAGAAGTCTCCAGCAGCTGGTCGCGATACGGATCACCCATGCTCAGGATTCGCTCGGGCAGACTGTGAGCGCTAAACAGTACGCGTACCTGATCACGTGTAGCCCCAGCTTCTTCAAACAGCTCCAGCTTCGCATTGACACGATTGGACAGCGTCTCGATCAGTTTTGGATGCATATGATAACTCTCGATAAATGAGATATTCAGATGATGCTCCTCGGCTGTCTGTTTGGCACGCTTGATATACGTACCTACACTCATCGTGGAATAATGCGGCGCCAGTACGATACCGATTGCTTCTGTAATACCATCCTGTACCATCTGCTTTACACCGTCTTCGATAAATGGGAACGCGTGCTTAAGACCTTGATAGCATACAAATTCCACATCGGAACCGGAGGCGAGTTCATTCAGCGCACGCTGCATACCAGCTACCTGATTATCTGTATTTTCACGCAGCGGGAATACCCCGCCAACAATCGCTTCATAACGATCTTTCAATTCTTTTAATTGCTCCGGGCTAGGCGCATTGCCGCGACGGATATGCGTATAATAGGCTTCTACGTCCTCCAGACTTGCCGGAGTACCATAGGACATTACGAGAACACCAATTTTCTTGTTTGCCATTACAAATCACCTCAGTCAAAGTAATAAACGATTATTTGGATGTTGTACGCTGCTGCAGAACCTGTGCAGAATACTCATGCACATAGTCAGTCAATTCTTTTAATTTATCAATGGAAGCTTCCGGGAACAGTCCATGACCCAGGTTAAAGATATAACCGGGCTCCTGCAATCCTTCATCAATAATTCGCTTGGCATGCTGATGAATCAGTTCGGACGGACCTGTCAGCACATAAGGATCCAGATTCCCCTGTACGGCATAATTGCCACCCAGCCTGCGGCGTCCTTCGTTAATCGATACCCGCCAGTCGAGTCCAATCACATCAACAGGCAGACCATTCAGCTCAGGCAGCAGTTCACCTGAACTCACACCCGGGAAATAGATCTTCGGTACGTCCAGATCACGCAGTTCGTCAAAAATATAACGAATCGTCGGCAATACATAAGTACGGAAATCAGCCGGAGAGAGCGCTCCAACCCAGCTATCAAACAGCTGGAAGGCTTTGCCTCCATTCTCGACATGTTTGCGCAGATAGGTGGCTACCATATCGCCCAGCTTGCGCATCAGACTATGCCACAATTCGGGCTCGCTGTACATCATCGTCTTGGTACGAATATAGCTCTTCGAAGGTCTCCCTTCGATCAGGTAACTGGCAATCGTAAACGGTGCTCCGGCAAAAGTAATCAACGGCACATCCAGCTCACGATCCAGAATACGGATCGTCTCCAGTACATGGGACAGATCGCGCTCTACATTAATGGGACGCAGACGCTCCACATCAGCTGCAGTACGAATCGGGTTATCAATAACAGGTCCGATATTTTTGACGATATCAAAATCGATACCGATCGAAGCCACCGGATTCATAATATCCGAATATAAAATAGCCGCATCGACCCCAAGCTTGCGAACAGGCATCAAGGTCACTTCGGCAGCCAGTTCAGGCTGCTGGCAAATTTCCAGCAGGCTGTATTTTTCTTTGATTTTCTGATAGTCCGGATCATAGCGCCCTGCCTGTCTCATATACCAGACCGGCAGACGGTCGATATCCTGTTTGCGACAGGCGCGTATGAAGGAGTCATTATAAGTCATGAATGGGTCCTCCGCGTCAGTAAATGGGCTTGACTTATGTTGTGCCAAACGCATTCAAATTATTTTCCGCAATAAAAATACTCACAAGTTAATTATGCGCTTTTTCGGGAGAGGTAACAACCTCCCTACTATGAATATCCAATGACAATCCTATGAACGGGGCTGGACAGACGAAGGATGTGAAGCGAATAAATAAAATGGCATTTTCTGTTTCACTAGATGAAAACGTGTTTTGTTTTTCCTGTTTATCTGCTACAATAACAATCTAGTGGGTATAACATATGGTATACTAATAGAATGGACTTTTTTAAGGAAGTGAAACAGGATGCGCTTTTCAAAATCAAAATTGGAGTCCTGGCAGATCAATTTGATGGTGCTATGGTTCGGCCAATTTCTTGTTAACGCCGGGACGACAATGATCGTTCCTTTTATTGCTCTCTACCTGTCGCAGGACATTGGTGTACAGGGTGAGCATCAGATTGCAATCTGGTCCGGAGTAATCTTCGCGGCCAACTTTGTCACCTCGTTTATTTTCCAGCCGCTCTGGGGTAAATTATCCGACCAGTACGGACGCAAAGTCATGCTGTTACGTTCGGGGTTCGGGATGGCGATTGTTTTTACAGCCATGGGTTTTGCTACGCAAGCATGGCATTTACTCGTACTGCGTCTGATCAACGGGACGATCTCGGGTTTCAATCCGGCATCCACCTCCCTGATCTCCAGTAATACCCCCAAGGAAAAAATGGGTTTTGCCATGGGAATCAGTCAATCCGGCACCGTAGCCGGCAGCATTCTCGGACCGCTTATCGGCGGTATCATGGCAGACACTGTCGGTTTCCGTTATATTTTCTACATTACAGGTGCTTGTATTTTTATGGCGAGTCTGCTGGCTCTGTTCCTCGTTAGAGAGAAGTTCGACCGCTCTGCTGCTGCACAGATGCCCAAAGTATCGGTATTATCCGGTCTGCGTGAGCTGAGCCTGACACCGCAGCTGCCCGCTCTGTTCACTGTCACTCTGCTGCTGCAGTTCGCCATGATCAGTCCGATGACCCTGCTGCCTCTGTATGTACAGAAATTGCAGGGTTCGATAGAGAATCTTGCTTTTTGGTCAGGTCTGGTCAGCGCCGTCACCGGTCTGTCGAATATGCTCATGGCACCTATACTCGGAAAGGTCAGCGACAAGTATGGAGCACATAGGGTACTTACCTTTTCCCTGATTGGTGCCGGGCTAATGCTGATCCCGCAGGCTTTTGTGCAGAACGTCGGCCAGCTCATTGCCGTGCGGTTTCTGATGGGATTATGTATGGGCGGTCTGCTGCCAAGCGTCAATTCGCTGATCCGTTACTACACGCCGGATGGCATGGAGAGTCGTGCATTTGGCTTTAACAGCAGTACGACTGCCCTCGGCAATATGACTGGCTCTGTCATGGGTGGTGTACTGGCAGGGTTTATCGGTATCGAGGGATTATTCATCATGTCAGGGATCATGCTGCTGCTTAATATGTTATGGGTACGAACCAAGCTGTATACCCGCCCAACTGCCGACAAGCATCATCGCTCTGCTTAAAATTGTGGATATACCAGAATTTTATTTTTTGGCATATTCCCGATCTCTATAAAGTAAAAGAGGCTGTACGATCCTATAATCAGGATGGTACAGCCTCTTTTTACTAAACACTACATTTTTATCAATACTGCATTATTTTTAACCATTATCCTATAGTACAGCATTTTCAAAACAAACATTCCTCTATAATCGCCACGAATCGCAGCATGACACCATTCCATACTCTTGTATGCTGTAGCAGACCTCAGCCTGTCATTTGCCATGGATCACTCGGTTGCCTCTGCTGTCTATTCCCATCCATCAGCTGCTCTCGGAACCATATCGTAATCCAGTAACAATACTACATCAGAGTGAAGGTATGGGAATTGGGTCAAAGGACGACCCTGGAGCCAGGGAATCCACCTTTTCTCCCATCGCGGATTCCCTGGCTCCACCGGAGGACGTGACCTAATCCTATTCCATAACGGATATTGATACACCTCTTCAGTATCCAAAAACAGCCAATCAACAAAGCACTTATACACTTATGCCACTATACGCAGTAGCCTGCTCAAAAACCAATGTCAGCCTTTAACCCGTGCCAATGCCAATCCATCATAAGCCGGCAGCAGCGTACCGGTCAGGCGCGGATCGGATACGATGCGACGGTTAAATTCACGTACAGCCTGTATAGCTGGACCATTTCTGTCCAAATTGAGTGTTCTGCCACGCAGCAGCAGATTATCCCCGGCAATAATGGCGCCGGGATTGGCAAGTTCAATTGCGTAATCCAGATAATTCAGGTAATTCAGTTTATCCGCATCTATAAAAAAGAAATCGAAGCGCTGCCCTTCCTCTTTCAATTGCTCCAGACTCTTCATCGCCTCGCCAACCCGGTACTCTACCTGATCGCCGTAGCCAGCCAGACGCAGATTTTCATGAGCCAGCTGGGCATAAGCTGGCTGCAGCTCCAGAGATACGATCTTTCCCTCTTCGCCCAGTCCACGAGCCATGCATACCCCGCTATATCCGCCAAGCGCACCGATCTCCAGCACCCGTTTGGCTCCGGATAACTGGATCAGCATGGTCAGCAGTCTGCCATAACCGGGTACCACCGACACCTCGGGCATGCCTTTCTCACGGATCGTCTGCTTGATCTGCAATAGCAGCTCATCTTCCTCGATCAGCTGCTCCATATATTCTTCTGCACCTATTACATTTTTGTCTGTCATCTCTTATCTAACTCCTTCAATCCTAATCTTTCGTCTATGTCTGCCGATACTGTATTCAGAGCCTGCAGACTGTCAAAAATTCATTTTGCCGATGAATAAATAAATTCCCCCAAATTTTGGAGAAACGTTTGTAAGTATACCGGCATTCACCTATACTAGATTGTATGGTTTTGAGACCGAACTCACAAGTTGAATTGTGAAAGCTATAGGAGTTGAATATATATAATGAAACAGCTTGAACTGATTGCGACCTGCCCGATGGGTATCGAGGCTGTCGTAGCACGTGAATTAAAATTGCTTGGTTATGATGATACTCGTACCGAAAATGGGCGTGTCCGGTTTACCGGTGACTTTATCGATATTTGCCGGTGCAATTACTGGCTGCGTACTGCAGACCGAATCGTTATCAAAATGGGAGAATTCCCGGCAACCACCTTTGATGAACTGTTTGAGGGAGTCAAAGCGATTCCATGGGCAGACTTTATTCCGGAAGACGGCGAATTCCCGGTATCCGGGCGTTCCCAGAAATCCCAGCTGAGCAGCGTACCCGCTTCCCAGGGGATTGTGAAAAAGGCTGTCGTGGACAAACTGACCCAGACCTACGGTACCGAGTGGTTCCAGGAAGACGGCGCATTGTATTCCATCGATGTCTCCCTGTATGAAGATACCGCACTCATTACTCTGGATACAACAGGACCTTCACTGCATAAGCGTGGCTACCGCAAGCACGCCACCGAAGCTCCACTCAAAGAGACCATGGCTGCTGCACTGATTCTGCTGAGTCGCTGGGGCCCGCATCGTCCATTGTACGATCCATTCTGCGGTTCCGGTACACTGTTGATCGAAGCGGCCATGATTGGCTGGAATATTGCACCCGGACTGCGCCGTACCTTCCCATCTGAAGGCTGGAGTATCATTCCCGATGAACTGTGGGAACAAGCCCGTGATGAAGCATTTGACGCAGTCAAGGATGATATTCCTCTGCAGCTGACCGGCAGCGATATCGATCCGGAAGCGATCGAGATTGCCCAAGCATGCGCGAAAAGTGCCGGACTGGGCAATGAGATTGAATTCAAGGTTATGCCGGTATCCCGTATTCAGCCGCAGGGCAAATTCGGCTGTATCGTTACCAACCCGCCATATGGTGAGCGTCTAAGCGAGAGCAAAGAAGTAGAAACCATGATCCGTGCGCTGGGCAAATCCTCGATTTACCTGCCGGACTGGTCGGTATTTGTAATCACACCAACACGTCACTTTGAACAATTCTTTGGACGCAAGGCAGACAAGCGTCGCAAGCTGTACAATGGACGGATCGAATGTCAATTCCTGCAGTATCTCGGTCCATTGCCGCCTCGTACCGATCGCGAAGAAACGGCTGTACACTAATAGACGATTTATTATGATTGACCAAGCAGCTTATCTACTGCCTGCAACACAACTTTTTGAGCCTTTATTTAGCTCAAGTCGATACTATCGCAGCCATGCATAAGAGGCTGCTGCCTCTTTATTGTAAACGACAGATCAATTTGGAAAAATGGAAGTAAACACCGCTTGCCGGTCCTGCTTCCGATACGCAATAGCACAGCGGCGAATTCTGCATACAGCAGCCCGGTTCGCCGCTGTGCTATGTGTTTACTTACTTTAATTATGTAAATGCCAGGTAAGAAGAAATCACAGCATATCTGGCTTTTCAGCAAGGGGGCTATCTTTTTGGAATATCTATCTTCCCGTCCACAGCGCAAAAGCTGGATTCAGCGTCTACTGTGGCCCTTTGCCCCGATCAGAATAGACTATCTGCTCTTTTTGATCCTTATCATGGGCAAATTAATTTATCTACACAGCAATCTGCATGTACAAAATATTGATATGAATACACTCGATAAAATCACTGCGCTGGGCTCGGTGCTACTGGCTTCCTTCTGGACGCTCTGGCTGCCAAGACGCGGACGTATCGCTGCCTTGATCATACTGGATGTGCTGCTAAGCTTCCTTATGTTCGCAGACCTTGTCTATTTCCGCTATTTTCAGGATTTCATTACCATTCCGGTGCTGATGCAGGCTGGTCAGGTGGAGTCGCTGGGTGGCAGTATCCGTGAACTTATTCATACTTCGGATATCTGGTTGTTTGCAGACTGGATAGTACTGCTTGCTGCAGGAATTTATCTGATCGTGCGTCGTATTCGGCGCCGTCATAGCTATCGCTCCAATATGTATACAGCTCATTCCGCTTACGCTTCAAGTCGTAGTCGTCGTGTAGTTACACGCCTGATCCAGGGAGCTGTTATCTTTGCACTGGGCTGGGTACTGACTTTTGCTCCAATCAAATACGCTACTTCTACCTGGGCGGTAGGCCTGTTCGTCGGGAACTGGTGGAATATGTCACTGTACAATGTCACCGGACTGCTCGGATTTCATGGCTATGATGTATACCGGTATGCCGAGGATCACTGGGGCAATGGCAATCAGATGTCGGCACAGGCAACAGACGAAGTCAAAGACTGGTTCGATGACAAACAGAAAAACCGTGCTCAAAAAGGCGATGATGCCCTATTCGGTGCTTACAAAGGTAGTAACGTTATCGCTGTTCAGGGTGAAGCCTTTATGAACTTTGTAATCGGCAAAAAATTCAACGGCCAGGAAATTACGCCCAATATCAATCGTCTGATGAAAAGCAGTATGTATTACAGCCAGTACTATCATCAGACCGGACAGGGCCGCACATCCGATGCCGATATGGCTTCCAATGCGTCTCTTCATCCGCTTCCAACCGGATCTGTATTTACCCGGTATGCGGATCATGAGTATGATACATTGCCACAAATTCTGAAAAAACAGGGCTATGGATCTTACGTCTTCCATGCCTATGAGCCAAGCTTCTGGAACCGCTCGGTTATGTATCAGAATATGGGTTACGATCATTTCTACAGCAAAGAAGACTTTACGATCGACGAGCCGCTCGGTTGGTCACTGGGTGACAAGTCCTTTTTCCGTCAATCGATCGAGAAAATGTCTGCCGAGAAGCAGCCTTTCTACTCTTTCCTGATTACACTGTCCAGTCACCATCCGTTTACACTGCCTGCTTCCGTACAAGAGCTGGATATGGGTGATCTGACAGGCACGACATTCGGCGACTATATTCAGTCTCTGCACTATGTCGATGCCGCACTTGGCGAGATGGAAAAGGATATGAAAAAAGCCGGGCTATGGGATAATACGATCCTGTTGTTCTACGGCGATCATGACGATTCGCTCAAGGATAAAGCTCCTATGGAAGAACTCCTGGGCAAACCGCTGACCGATCTCGATATGGAGCAGCTCATGAATCAGGTACCGATGCTGATTCACCTGCCAGATGGCAAACACGCTGGTACGTATGATATTCCTGCCGGACAGCTGGATATGACTCCATCCATCCTTCACCTGCTTGGTGTAGAAGCAAGCCCGTATTACCTGATGGGTAATGATATGTTCGATACCAAGGAAAAGAAACTGGTTGTACTGCGTACCGGTGCTTTTACGGATGGCAAAGTATTCTATATTCCTTCGGCAGACGGGATCTTCGAACACGGTACTGCCTATGACATGAAGACTCGTGAAGAGACTGATGTAGAACGTGCTCGTGACAGTTATGATGAAGCTCAGAAGCGGCTGAATATTTCGGATGAAGTCATCACTCATGATCTAATCCGTCAGTTCCACAAGGATACTGCTACTCAATAAGCAGACGAATATAGTCATTGGAGATACCTTCGCGCTAATGTACGAACGGACGGATCTTTCTTGATAAAATAATTCCAAACGAAAAGCCTCCATTTCCTACTCCTGCGGGAGTAAAGAAATGGAGGCTTTTGTTGAATCATAACAGCCAAATTAAGCTGTAAACAGCAGAATCACTTACTGCCGTAGACATATTGAGTATAACCGAATGAATCGCGATCCTTTAGGCTTGAGCCGAAGGCTTCTTCACAAACTTTGCGACTTTCTCCAGTACTTCATCTTCGGTCGGAGCGCTGACATAGCGGCCATTGATAAATACAAAGGCGCGCTTGCCGCAAGGTCCGCAGTAGGATTTGCAGCCGATTTTGATCTCGGCATCCGGTGCCAGCTTTTCGAGCTTGGGTAGTATCGTTTTCAGACGGATATGATTGCATTCATCACATACGCGTATATCGTTAGCCATGAAAATGTCCCTTCTTGATCATCTTAGTGATGATGATGACCGTGGTCGCCTTTAGAAGGATTGGTAATCACAAAGCCTTCTTCTCCGGTGTACAGATAGTCGATTTTGACGCCATCCAGCCAGGATTCCTTAGGATCAACAGCCACATCAATTTCTTTATCGGTAGTTACGATTTCTTCGTTAGCCTGGGGCTCGCCCAGATCGAGACCGTAATGTACATGGTCTCCGTGAGAATGCGTAACAAACACGCGCAGTTTCAGGCCTTCATTTTCAGGCTTGTCTATTTCTTTTTTCAGTACTTTGGCAGCATTACGGGTGATTTTGACTTTCATGAGATCAGCTCCTTGGGATCAACTTGCCTGCAGCAGGCAGGAAACAATACTACTATTGTATAACTGGCATCTGCATTACGCAAGGACAAACCAGACCTTATCGCTGCGGAGTATAGTCGACCAGGGCCATCTTGCTTTCCGCTCTGGATACGAACCAGTTCATCATGAGCAGCGTAACCCCAATATCATCGATCGGCATAAAAGGCATCACATCAGGCATTACCCAGTATACGAGTACCGGTATGGCGAACAGCAATTTTTCCCGCAGAGGAAGCTGTTTGGAGGTCAGCAAGCCGGGCAATTTTCTAAATACATTCATCCATTGTTTGGCTGAAAATAATCGGGTCCATTTAGACAAAGCGAATCTCTCCCTTATATGTGAATAGCAAACAAATTGTAATATATAAAAAAAGATATCCTCACTGCACACCGAATAGCGTAGCTGATACAAGGACATCTTCTATATAATACGTTTGAATATCAAAAAGTTTCATTATTTCACATATATTTATACATTTCAGTTCAATTAATTCGAGCCAAATAACTGCTTCCATAGACGTTTGGGATAATAAAACGGCCCATCCTGTTCGACAGAAGAGGACTTGCTGTACGAAGGACTGGCCGCAGCCTGTTTATACATATACGACTTGTGAATGATACCGGTGTCATTAATGCGTACGAATGCATAGAGGAACAAGGCCATCAATAATGCGATAATCCTGTATTTCATCCAGCATTACACCTCCTTCAGTCGTATAGTCCGATACTTTTAATTACTTACATAATTAACCATAGTAGTTGGTAATGTAAACGCCATATGTTTTTTTATGTTAAGAATTATCCCAAACAAAAAGCGCCTCACCGGATCGATGGGCGCTTTTGTATACAGATTGTTATGTCTGTCACTCAGTTGCTGGATTAGACGCTGAAATTGCTGCTTTTGTTACTTCCAGCCGGTGGTGTAGTTCCTGTTTTTGCACCGCCTGTTGATGTGGAAGATCCAGTATTGCTGTTGGAGGAAGCAGTAGCACTTGTAGAGCCGGAATTGGAAGATTTATCAGAGCTGCTGTCTTCGTCCTGATGCTCTTTGAATTCAGCCAATTCGGTTTTCACTTCTTCGGTAGCAGTTTGAATTTGCTCTTTCCATTCTTTGGCTACACCGATCGATTCTTTGACTACTTCGACTACTTCACGGCCTTTTTCAGTAACTTCATGACCTTTCTCGTTCATAACCGGTCCTTTTTCTTTCACCAATTCAGCCAGTTCGACCAGACTTGCACGCATTTCTCTGCCTGTTTTTGGAGACAGCAGTGCTGCTACCCCTGCGCCAATCAGTGCTCCTGCGATCATGCCATATACCAATTTCGATGTTTGCTGTTCCATTATTATCTCTCCCATTCTCGTATAGTATACTCTGCTTTCTATTACCCACAGAGACAGCAATTATCCCACTTTTGTGAAAACGTACACATATTTGTATCTTTCGGAGCAGAAAAACAGTCCATACAGGGATTACAGACGCAGATTCTCCACTACTGCGCCTATAGCAAACTATACATATCGATTATTTTATAACAAATAGCCCTTTCCCGGTAAACGGAGAAAGGGCTATGATTACTTCTGTATACGATAGACGCAGCATTGTCCACCTTTTGCAATACATTCGGTACGCGTGACTTTGGCACCCAGCAGTGTCTCGAATAACTCCTGCTCACAGTGACAGGCAACATTATATTGATCGGCTACCCGGTTAATGGGGCAGTTAAATTCATATATCGTAAATTCATCCGGCCGAGTCTGTTCATAACTTGCCATATACCCGCTGTTCTGCTGAATATCCGTTAACGTAGCTACCCGCTCACCAAGCGTCTGCTGTTCCATCAGCGGCTGATAACGGCTCAACAGTTTGCGTTTGCGACCTTCGAATACCCTGGCAATATCTTCTTCATCCAATTCATCCAGCAAATCAATCGCCAGTTGATGATAATTATGCGGAAAGTACTCTTCTGCCTGCTCGCTGAGACGAAAGCGCAGATAAGGTCTTCCGGTCGGAATCTTCACTGTCTCCGCCAACAGCATTCCTTCCTGCTCCAGAGCCTGGATATGACGTCTGACCGCCATTTCGGTAAGATTCAGTTCCCTTGCCAGATCCGAGACGCTCGCCGGGCCCCGGGTTTTTAAAATCATCATGATTGTACGCCGGGTCGACGGCTCCTGGTTGGATTTCATTCCCTGACCCCCTTGCATCAAAATAAAAAATGACCCTGTTCGCTGTTGTCAGCGACAAGGGTCACATCATCCCTTTAATAATACCGTTATTGTAGCTTATCCGGCTGGGGATGTAAATTTAAAACTGTATAAAAGCAGCAGATTTCACCCATTTACACATAGATCAGGAGGATGTGGAAGTACCCAACTCCTGATCAAGATAGCTGCTGACCTGTCCGATAAAGGTATGCAGAATCTCGGGCATTACCGGTGTCAGCGCATGAAGTTCACCACGTGGCCAGTCATAATAATCCTGAACCAGTGGACGACGCAGACGAACCAGTTCCATCAGCTGTGCAGCTGTATCCGGGTCTACTACTTTCTCGTCACGCATAATATCTACAATATCCTCATAGCTGCTGGCATCGCGCATAATGAATCCATCGATCAAGTAGCTACCGATATCTGTTACACATTCTACCGCCAGGTGAAGTGCCCGTTCCTGTACCATGCCAGAAGTCAGGCTGCCATCCCAGGCTGAAGCCACCTGTGTCAATGCTGTACGGACTTCATCCAGCGCATGAATACGACGCTCGATCTGTTCACGATTTACATAATACATGGTGAAGCACCGCCTTAATATTCGTAGTCGACAGCGATCGTTGATTCTTTGACCGTAGCGATATAATCAATTACTTTAACATGCTCGGGGTGAACCTGATAAGCCTGCAGTCCGTCCATATCATCAAATGTAGTAATCAAAGCTACATCATAGGAACGCTCACTGCGAATCAGATCGATCCCTACTTCGATGGAACGAAGGGATTCTACTTTGCCTTCCAGATTACGCAATTTGGACACGGCAGTATCAATAACGGCTGGGGAAGCTTCTTTGAATTTGAACAATACAATATGCTTGATCATAACAAGAATGTCTCCTTTGGCTAATGGGATTCCATTCCAGCATGCGGTTCACCGGAATATGTACTTTATTATGGTATCATATTCCGCCCAGATTTATTACACGAAATCTTTTATATCCTTTTGTAGAGAAAAACCCATGCTTTTATAACGAAAAGCGTACTAATGAAGTCAGCAGAAAAACAGAAAATAATATAAAATACGACCAGACAAACATGATGAACAACAGCAAAAGGAACCTCTTTAAAAGAGGTTCCTGATTGACTTTATTGAGTTATTTCCCGGTAAGATTATACCGAGTTGCAGCAAGTTGTTTACCTGATACCGATTACTCGGCGCTTTCGCTGCCTTCAGCTGCTGGTGCGTCTTCCTCGGAGGAAGCTTCCACATCTTCTTCGGCTACACGTGGTACCGCTACGGAAGCGATAATCTCTTCCGGACTGGAATCCAGGGTAACACCGGATGGCAGTTCTACATCACCGGCTGTAATGCTGTCACCGATTTCCAGTTTGGAGATATCTACAGTCAGGATACTTGGCAGATCTTTTGCAAGACCAGACAGTGCCAATTCAGTGGTCTGATGCTGGAATACACCGCCTGCTTTGGTACCAGCAGCTGTACCATGGAAATCCAGTGGTACACTAATGCTGATCGACTTGCTGGAAGATACCTG
This sequence comes from Paenibacillus dauci, assembly GCF_000971985.1. Classification (GTDB taxonomy): domain Bacteria; phylum Bacillota; class Bacilli; order Paenibacillales; family Paenibacillaceae; genus Saccharibacillus; species Saccharibacillus dauci. Next base: position 107,047 of record NZ_KQ040798.1, read on the forward strand.
CATAAAGTCAACATGCAGAATGCGTCCTTCCTGACGCTGAATATCCTTGAGCAGCACCTGTACATCTTTGCCGCCGTCCATTGTCAGCGAGAAGATATCTGCTCCACCGCGGCGAGCCTGTGCCTGCAGCTGCTTGCTGTCTACATGTACCGGTACGCTACCCAGATCGGGTCCATATACTACGCCAGGTGTGCGCCCTTGCTCACGAAGCTCACGGATGGCGGAATGTTTTGTTGCTTCACGTTTTTCGGCTTGAATTTTCGTATTAGTACTCATAAGTATTGACCTCCCTAAATTATGAACGATATTTGCTATATACATAGTGCAATCGATCCAGCGATAGAGCTACTGGTCATTATTCTTATGTACCCGCATAGACAAGATTTGTATCACTTTGCCGAATTTTTTTGAAGATCGGAAGCTTGGAGGCTTGTGTTTTGTAGGGTTCTTTTACTTTCCACTCCTTCTTAAAATGGTGAATCTATTTGATGATAACTGAATAAATAAACACTGCCTATGCATCAGCTTCAAAATATGTTGTAAGAATTCCTTCGATGCTGGTCTTTTTCACGCTGGATATAGATAGTATTAAACAGACAGTTAATAAAATTTAAAATAACCTTTTGCAATCTAATTACGATCAATTAATAGATCCATTTTCCTCCTCCCCTGCCAATAAACATTTATTGTCGGACATTAATACTCAGGTTTATGTCATTTTGTATCCAAGACAAAATAAAGTGTTAAATTTCCTTTAAGAATGGCAATTATTTTAGTAAAAGTCTTCTTGAAACAAGCGTCCGGGTGTTGTAGGATGTTGAAAGGACCATAAAACCACCTGCACAAATATGAATAATTATTTATCGGAGGAAATATGCCTAATCAACCAGAACGACATTTTATAGAGGCGTGGTCTCTGATCAACCGTAAATACCTCGGCAAGGGTGTCCGCGTCAAGAGATTCCGCAGACCTACACGCTGCCAGGTCCGCAATCGCGTTTTACTGGCTGTACTGATGGTGAAGGATATTAAATTATCCGAGCTTGCGGAACGGTTATCGGTCTCATCACGCAGTGTTAGCGCCTGGGTCTACGAAGGCCGTTTACCGGGCAAAGCCAATCTTGAAAAAGTTTGCCGGGAACTTGGATATCCTCATCATATCCTGTTCAATCAACAGGTCATCAATAACAGCCCGGTGATTTGCCAGCAAGCCCCGTCCCGTTTTATGAAACGGACAATTACCCGCTCACCAGTGCGTAATCATATTCTTACCGGCTTATGTATGGTCCATGATTTGTCTGTTACGGACGTGAGCCACTGGATCGGTGTTCATCCGGGAACCTTCCGCAAATGGCTGCATCAGGCTACTCTGCCATCACCTGCATTCCAGGAGAAAACGGAACAGTTTTTCCGCATTCCCAAATCCGTTTTGTTTGCTGATTGCGTGTTGGGAGAAGAAGTCGAACCCGAATTTGCAGAAATACAGTAATACGCAGAGGTGTCTATAGAGCCTTCTGTTCGGATAAAAAAGAAAGCCCCGTCCTTCACACCATTATGGGTGCCAGGCGGGGCTTTACTTGTCTGGACATTTAATGACACACCAACAATCGAATGCCTATCCGATATTTCTTGGTGGAGCCAAATAGATCATCGACAGTATCAGGCTTAGCTGGATATAACAGCTGGAGCTGATGTAGAATCACGCTGGATCAATTCGGGAGTATGAATCTTCTCTTCCCAGCTGCTGTTCCCGCTCATCATCTGCAGAATCATATCCGCGGCAGCTGTACCCAGTGCATGTTTGGGATGGCTGAGTGTAGTGAGTTTTACCTCTGTAGCTGTTGCCAGAAATGAATCATCAAATCCGACCAGTGACAGATCATCGGGTACGGACAAGCCTGCTTCACGGACAATCTGCAGTAGATTGATCGCCAATTCGTCGTTATATACAACCCAACCGGTTGCCCGATCAGGTGCCGATTGCCGAATCAGCTGACGGGTCTGTTCCATTGGAGCAATATGCTTGTCCTCGGTTGTATAGGTAAAGATCAGTGAAGGCTGCAGCGGAATCCCATATTTACGGTGAGCCGCTACAAATCCACGCATCCGCCGTACCCCCTGCATATCATCGGTTTTGAAGAAGCCCGCAATCTTGCGATGACCAAGCTCGATCAGATGCTCGGCTGCCAGGAATCCACCTTGCTCATCATCCATACGCAGACAGGGAGAATCCATCTCCTCATAGCTGGCATTAATCATAAGGTAGGGAATCTCGCGATTCTCCATCGTCAGGAAATAATTAAGATTGGCACTTCGTTCGCCGCTGCGTGTCGGTTCTACAATCAATGCAGCTGGACAGTGGTTCAGCATCATTTCCAGGCATTCTCGTTCCTTAACCGGATCATTCTCTGTACTTGCCAGCAGCAATCGGTATCCTTCGGCGCGTAGTCTGGTCTCAATCCCCTGTACAATCTGCGGAAATATATAATCGGAAATATACGTAGTAATCACACCTACAATTCGATTATCTTCCTGAGGCTTTACTGCCGGATCGGCTACAAATGTCCCTTTTCCCTGCATCCGATTCAACCAGCCTTCACGTACCAGCTCTCCAAGTGCCTGACGTACAGTCTGCCTGCTGACATTGAATTGATCAGCGATCTCATGTTCCGATGGCAGACGACTGCCCGGCAGCAATCGAGAAGAGTGAATCCAGGACAATATTTCATCTCTTACTTGTCTGTATTTTGCAGCCATGATTCCTCCGAACATATCAATTTGGATTTTATTCATTGAATATATACTTGAATTTCAATAGAGGAATATCTTATCCAATCGAATAAGATATCGCTTACATTTCCAAACAGCTCTACTTGTATGTATGACTCTTTGGATAGATTGCAATTAAAAATAGTTGTACATACATTTTAAGAAACTTTTGAAAGGATGTCCATGGCAATTCCCAACTTTGCTACGAAATCAGAAAATTAGATACATCCTTCTACAGGTAACGCATGCTAAAACGGCACATTCCTGTGAAAAGCAGGATGCGCCGTTTATTATTTATACAATTCGTAAAGGTAGCAGCAATGAAAGGATTTACTGCTGCGAAGGTGATCAAATACCAGGCTTACAATCAGGTATTGAACCAGCGGGTGATCAGCTGCAGCAGAATAAGCAAGCCGCCAAATTGCAGCGATGTCCGCAGAGACAGCCACAATAATCGCTGGTGATTCTGCAGGTTGCGCTTCTCACCCTTCATCTCGCTGTACATTCTGCACAGCGGCCAGGCAACAATCAGTACCAATATACCATAAATCGGAATCACACCGAAAATGGCGCACATAATGATACTCAGCAGAGCAAGCGACAACAGCACAATAGAGAAATAAAAGGATTTGGTCACTCCCCACCGAACGACCAGTGTACGTTTGCCCACCTGTTTATCTGTTTTCCAATGCAAAAAGTGATGATTAAAAAAGGTCAATGTCGTCAAAATACCCATCGGCAGCGACAAGATCCATAATCTCGGATCAAAATAACCCGTCTGCACGTAATACGATCCCATCACAGGGAAAATCCCGAATGATAGCAGATGTGCCATCTCGCTCATGCCTTTGCCGACATATCCATACCGTACAGGAGGCACCACATAAAATAGTGCCATAAAACAGCCGAGGCCTCCCAGTAACAGTACTCCCCAGCCGCTGAGCATATACAATATCACGGCACAGATCAGCGCAACTGCAAGTACACACCACGAGACAATCTCATAGCTACGCTCACTCCATTTACCGGAGGTAAGGTAACCCGAATCCGTCGAGATCGCCTCATCCGATTCAAAAGCAGCTTTGTCTGCTCCGCTGCGATAATCCCATAGATCGTTGATCATCATGGAGAAAATATGCGCGGCACAGGCTCCTATCATCGTAATTAATGCAATCCATACATTAAACTTTCCGTTCCACACCCAGGCTGCCAGCGTCCCCTGTATGATACAGATCGCCATCAACGGGACAAAGTGCATTCTTGAAGCCTGCCGAAACTCCTGCCATTTATTCATTATATTCCACCTTTCTATTCTGACCATGCGCGGCTGTTCCATAACCCAAAATGCTTTCATAACAGCTGTATATCATGTAATCATCCTTTTCAAAACAGGCTGTTTGCTGGATATGTATATAACGAATCGGTCTACAGCTACATGCATCATTAAACAGCTTGTTAAATGAATAAACGTCAAGCCAACTTTAGAGAGAAAAATAGAAAAAGACAGCATCACCAGAATGCTGTCTCGGGAAGAACGAAGAAGCCCTTTTTCAACCAATATGACGGCTTAAAATATCGATAATGTCCTGCTTGCTGCCAGCGTTCAGCAGTTCTGCACGGAATTCGTCATGGATTAACTTGCGTGACAGAGCGACCAGAATCTGCAAATGTTCATTACCTGTATTCGCTTCGGGTACACCGATCATAAAAGCCATCACTGCCGGCTGGTCATCCAGCGACTCCCATTCTAGTGGCTGCTCAAAACGGGAGAAAGCGAGTACGGCACGCGCTACACCTGCTGATTTGCCATGAGGAATAGCTACACCAAAGCCGATACCAGTCGAACTCTGCTGCTCGCGTGCTGTCACAGCTTGTACAAAAGCAGACGTATCGGTAACTGCTCCAGCAGCATGCATACCTTCTGCCATTTGCTGAATGGCCTCTTCACGTGTAGTGGCATTTGAAGGGAGGAAAATACTGTCCATGCTCAACAGTTCACGGATATTCATCGGGTTAGGCTCCTTTGGGCTAGCCATTATACGGCTTGTCTGAAATGATGGAATGGGGAGAAAGCTTCTAATTTGTATGGATAGCGGCCGGCTGTTTGTTATACCGACCGCCTGTGTGTTTTACGCTTATGCAGTTGCTTTGCGTTTGAGCAGCAGTACCATTAGCGCGGTTACAATTGTACCGATCGCAATGGACAGTACATAGTATCCCAGGTTATCGATCGCATTCGGGATAAGGAGTACAAATATGCCTCCATGTGGTGCATGCAGTCCACAGCCAAACAGCATGGACAAGCCACCTGCTACTGCCGAACCGACCATAAAGGAAGGGATAATCCGGATCGGATCGGCCGCTCCAAACGGAATCGCACCTTCGGTAATAAAGGATAGACCGAGTACGGAAGCTACCTTGCCTGCTTGGCGTTCTTCTTTGGTAAAACGATTTTTGGCAATGAGCGTAGCCAGCCAGATACCCAGCGGAGGTGTCATACCTGCTGCCATTACAGCTGCCATTGGTGTGAAAATCGAAGCACCCAGCAGACCTACTGCAAACGTATATGCCGTTTTGTTAAATGGACCACCCATATCAAGCGCCATCATGGCTCCGAGAATTGCGCCCAGCAGTACGGCATTACCTGCGCCCATGTTGGTCAGCCATGCTGTCAGTTGCGCCAGGATCCATTGAATTGGTTCGCCAATAACGTAGACCATCAGCAGACCGATAATCAGAACAGACAATACCGGAACAATCAGAATTGGTTTGAGACCTTCAAAGTTTTTGGGCATTTTGATATTTTTGATTAGCCAGTGTGCTACATATCCAGCGATAAAACCGGCGATAATACCACCGATGAAGCCTGCACCCATATCCTTGGCGAGTACCCCACCGACCAGACCAGGAGCCAGACCCGGCTTACCGGCAATCGAGAATGAAATGAAACCGGACAGGATAATAACCATCAGTCCCATGGAAGCGCCACCAATAGTAGACAACGCTGCTCCGAATGAACCTTCTACCTGATCCACGCCACCTTTGGTAAAGGCAAACAGGAAGGAAAATGCGATGATCAATCCACCTGCAATAACGAGTGGCAGCATATTGGATACGCCGTTCATCAGATGCTTATAGAACATGTTCTGCTGCTTGCCGCCTCCGATCACTTCTTCTGCACGAGCAGGAGCGGTACCATTGGAGGCTTCCAGATTCAGTGCACGTGTAATCAATTCACCCGGAATTTTGATTCCCTGTGCGACCGGTACACGAACCACAGGCTTACCTGCGAAGCGTTCTTCATCCACATCGGTATCTGCGGCTACGATAATAGCATGAGCTTCGGCAATCTCCTGGGCAGTCAGCCCATTCTCTACTCCTACAGCACCACGCGTCTCTACCTTGATTTCGATATCCCGTTCTCTAGCCGCTTTGGCCAGCGATTCGGCGGCCATATACGTGTGGGCAATACCTGTCGGACAAGCGGTAACAGCCAGTAATTTTTTCATGTTCATATCCCCTTCTGTTCATATCATTCATGGACACACGGAACCTATCGATTATATGCTCATCTATTAATTGTTAACCGCTCACTCAGACCACAATCATATCCATACCCATTCTGCGAAGTTCATTTACAACCTGTACTGGTGCTCCCCCATCAGTAATGCAGTAATCGATATCCGTCAAATCGGCAAACTTGGCATAAGCGATACCACCCAGCTTGCTGTGATCAGCAAGCAGAATCACCTGCTTGGCAATATCGATCATTTTGCGTTTGATCGCTGCCTCCGTCAGATTCGGCGTGGTAATACCTTCTCGGAGATTCAAACCATTGGTTGCCATAAATGCTTTGTCGACTCGCACCATATCCAGCGCACGCTCTGCCATCGGTCCTACAAAAGCCTGTGTATCCGGTCTTAGCAGTCCCCCGATAATCGATAGCTCGATATTGCGACAGTCCTTGAGTTCCCCCAGTACAATAACCGAATTGGTAATGACCCGAATACCTGACCGATGTCTCAATTCTCTCGCAAGCGGCAGTGTGGTTGTGCCGGAATCCAGTAATATGGTATCTCCCTGGTTGACCATTTCGGCTGCTTTGCGAGCAATCCGTTCTTTCTCTTCACGGTAGGAATCTTCCTTCTCTCCCATATTAGGCTCAAAGTTTACACTTTGCAGGGAGACCGCTCCTCCGTGGGTTCTTTTCAACAATCTGGCATCTTCCAGTTCCTTGAGATCGCGCCTTACGGTCGAATCGGATACTTCAAATGCTTCACCCAGTTCTTGTACGGATGCACGATGATTTTGACGTAAATACTCCACTATTTTATGCTTTCGTTCTTCTTCAAAAAGCACCGGGACATCACCGCCTGTCTGCTCGTTCCATTTATAATCATAACCTGTTGTATCGAGGCTGATCGTAGTATAGATGCGTGTTGATTACTTTTGATCATTTATGATCATCCTTGATTGATTATGATTATAATAGCGCTTTCATTACCTGTCAATAACATTATTTTTGTTTTTTTATCGTGTCATACAGCGGGCATCTGTATAGTGTATATCGTCCGCGGAAGCCTTTAAATTTACAGGCTTTAAGGCGATCTAAAAGATTATTTTTGGGCCTTTTAAACCACCAAACGGAAACATTCAATCACAAACGGTCATCACTGTACATTTTTATAAAATTGAGCTCATTCTTATTAAAAACCGCCTTACAAAGAAATGAAGATCGACATACCGATTTGACTGTCGATTTCTTTATTAAGCTGTCTATAATCGGTGCAGAAATAAAGCACTGGAACTTTTGAAGCCGGATAGCGTCTGAATAAGTATACAAATCATCATTTCCAAGGAGGCTCATCTATGAAATATACTTCAAAGCAAACATCAACAGATCCGGGTAAACAGCGACTCCCGCGTACATTAACTATTATTGGATTAACGGTTACGCTACTAGGTAGCAGCATGATTACTTCTACGCCTTCCCTTCTGCCTGTAAAACATGCAGAAGCAGCTACCAGCCAACAGACCAAGCAGGCGGATACCTCTTACAATCTATTTATACAGCGTCTACAAAAACCCGCTACTATTGGATGGGCACGGGCGACGCTCGTAAACCGAATCGATGAATTCACACCAGCCCAGGCCACACTGGCGGTCCTCAAATTGGAAAATGCCTACAACCGTTACTGGACAACCGCTATGGAGCAGCTAATAGAGCCCAATCTGCAGCAGGCGATCAGTGAGATTTCCAAACCAGGCATGACCATGCTCACTGCGGCTGGCCAGGTCAAGAAAAAGGAACATCGACTGATTCTAACGGATCTGGCTTATATGGGCTACAAATTGGAAGTTACAGAAGGCACCTATCATCCAGTTGTAGATTATAAAAGCTTCAAGGTGTTCAATCCTTATATCAAACCGGATATCCGGGATTACATCAATATCATGGCTGCCGAAACCGATCAGCCAACCAGCGAGGATGCGGGTCTCATCATCGGATGGGATGAATTGCTAAATCGTACACTGGCTATGGAAAAGTTCCTGAATACGTATTCTTCTTCCAATCGTAGAATGCTGATGCAGGAATGGTATGACCGTGGGCAAATGTATGTCTTTCACGGAATAGAGAATACACCACTGTTCGAATATGGAACGCTCACGATTGATCCGGAAGCGAGCAGCGCTTACCATAATGCTTTGTCCAGTCATACTGAAGTGGAGATCAAAAACAGCCAGCTCCTGACTCATTTGCAAACCTATCTGCAATTGATTGAAAAGAACGGCGGCAAAAATTCACCCGAGATCGTGAGCTTTCTAAAACAATACTCTCTTTGATTGTAATTCCTTGTTCGGGGCTTATCATTCATATCTGTAATTTATGATGCGCTGCTGAACACCCCATTAATATATTTAATTTTCAAAAAAATAAAATGATGTAAACTTTATTATCTTTAAAATAAACGAAAAAATAGAATAATTCACATCAATAGAGGTATTCTCATTTTTTTGCGTTTATTTACTATGTGGAATTGATTTCTATATATTTTATTGCAAACTTTACAGTTAATTATTTTACCTAATATGTAATAAAAATTGACAATAGAGAAACCTGTGTTAAGCTTAAGTTAGTCAGACACATACCTATCAAATATCGTAAACGACGGATTAGAACGATGATCGACATCTCTGAATCCGTCTTTTTTTATGGGTATTTTACTAACGAATACCATTTGCAACATACCCAGGAGGCAACTAATTGAGTAATCTAATCGAACTACATGCACGTACCCACGAACAGAAATCCCAGAACAAAAACCTGAGAAAAGAAGGCCGTATTCCAGCGATTGTATATGGTAAGGATTTTGGTAGCCGCTCTGTAAGTGTTGGTGAAAAAGCTCTGTTGCTTGCCATTAAAGAAAATGGACATGCTATCCTTAATGCCAGCATACCGGAGATTGGCAATAAGCCAGTGGTCATTCAGAATATCCAGCGGGATGCTTTGACTAATAAAATTATCCATCTTGATTTTCATCAGTTGAATATGAACGTTACTATGGATTCTATGGTCACTATTCATTTCGTCGGCGAACCGGCAGGCGTAAAAGCCGGCGGCAGTCTGCAAACGGAATTGTATGAAATCGAAACGCGTTGCATGCCTGACAAACTGCTGAGTTCCTTTGAAGTGGACATCAGTGGTATGGAAATTGGCGATAGCCTGCTCGTATCCGACCTGCAGCTTCATGAAGGCGTAGAAGTTCTATCCGAGCCGACCGCTGTTATGATTCGTGTAGCTTCACAGGTACAGGCAACTGAAGAAGCAGTAGAAGAACCTACGGCATAATGCAATTATCTATATGCTAATCGGCTTTGCATAAACAAGCACCTCCCAGTGTTCTCCATCGTATCTGACAGGAGAATTCGGGAAGTGCTTGTTTTTTGTCGTACATCGGTATGTTCAGCAGCATATAAGACATACGCCTTGGCAGAATCGAGAAGATTTATTTTATATTCTATTCAAGATCTGTTACTGGTGTCTGCACATCTTCATTAACAATCCCAATCATAAATCCGTCATAACCCTTGCTGCCTAGCGTCTGTATAGCTGTAGCGGTAATACGCGGTTCGTCTGCCAGCATATCATAAAATGTCCGTACCCCTTTGATACGTGGATCACTGCTGTGACGGTTGATAATTTCTCCTTCACGAATCACATTGTCGCTAAAAATAACCGTACCCCGCCGGGAAAAGTGCAGTGCCCATTTCAGATAATGGGGATTATTCGGTTTGTCCGCATCAATGAAAATAAAATCAAACGGCTCTATCTGTTCCTCCTCAAGCCGGGCCAGCTGCTCCAACGCATCTCCCTGTCTCAGTTCGATCTGCGGGGTAACACCTGCAAGCTCAAAATTGGCCCGGGCTGTATTGGCATGATGCTGATCCAGCTCCAGGGTAACAATTCTACCGTCTGTCGGCAGTGCATGTGCCATCCAGATCGTGCTGTACCCACCCAGTGTACCAATCTCCAGTATACGACGTGCGCCGGACATGCGAATCAGTAGCTGCAAAAACTGACCCTGAACCGGAGACACATCAAATGGCGGCAAATCTGCCTGATAATTATTGTCCCGTACCTGCTGCATCACCGGATCGATGAGAATCAATTTCTGCTCTACATAATGGTCTACTTCGCTCCACTGATGTTCATGATCTGTCGAATATCCAATACTCATGATAATCGCTCCCCTATACTGTTATTGTCGAGATCAGCATACCGGACAGTATTTCGATCATTTTTCCTGACATGCTTCTAATCTCTACTACCAGCATAACGCTTGTAAAATGATAAATATAATATATCTTTATTAATTATTCATATATATAGGTTATGATTAATAGATCAGCGACTGTAGTTATACTCAATAATTATCTTCCAGGGAAAGGAGTATCTCCAATGAATCTGCATGCACTTCGTTTATTCCATACTATCGCAGCTACCGGTAATGTGACGCGCGCTGCTGAACAGCTCAATATTAGTCAGCCTGCGATTACCGCTCAGATCAAAAAGCTGGAAAAAGAACTCCACCTTCAGCTGCTGCAGCCGATGGGTCGCGGGATTTCCCTGACAGCTGCTGGAAAAGATATTGCCAGTATGGCGGCTCGGCTGTTTGCAGTAGAGCAGCAGATCGAGCAGTTTTGTAAGCAGTACGAACAGGGGATCACCGGACAGATTACTCTGGCAGCGACTTATCTGCCCTCGCACTTTCTGCTGCCGGGCTGGCTATCCCGTTTCAAACGGCAGTACGAAGATGTGGAATTGACCATTCATACGACCAACTCGGCCGATGCATTGCATATGCTGACCCATGTGCAGGTTGATCTGGCGATCTACGGCGGTGTACCAGAACGTGCCAATGAATGGATTGATATGGAGGAGCTTTTTCGGGATGAGCTGTGGTTTGTCGTAGCGCCGGATCATCCGTTTGTCGATCGGCATATTTCACTGGCCGAGATGATGCAGCAGCCTTTTGTGATGCGGGAACAGGGCAGCTCTACACGCGAGCGTCTACTGTCTCTTTGCCGCACCTATAATCTGGCAGCACCGCGTATTACACTGCAGTTCAATGGACTGCATGAAGCGATTGAAGCGGTTATTGCCGGTTATGGAGCCAACTTTGTCTCTTCCGTGATTGTGCGAGAAAGAGTCAAACGCGGCGAATTATGCCGTGTGTATGTAGATGACGTTCAGCTGCATAATACGATTGCTGTCTGCACACGCAGTCAAGAGCCGCTTTCTGCGGCAGCCCGCCATTTTATCGAATTGGTTCGGGAACATCCTTTTTAAAAATGAACCAAAAAAAATCTCCCGGCACCTTTTATCCAATCGGATATCGGTGTACGGGAGATTTTATTTTTTAGTATTATGCAGCTGTTTTCTTGGTTTCAGTCATTTTTTGCTGTACTGATTTTTTCCAGATACCCAGCACCAGTGCAGAGATAACAGCACCGATAATAACTGCCAGCAGGAATAACATTGCCGCTACGAGGTTGCTGCCACTTCCGTTGTTCGCCAGGGCAGCTACGAAGATACCGCCGTGTGGAGCCGGCAGATTGATATGCCAGAACTGGGTCAGACCGCCTGCTACAGCAGAACCAATAATACATGAAGTCAGTACGCGCAGCGGGTCAGCTGCCGCGAATGGAATCGCACCTTCGGTGATGAAGGACAGACCGAGTACATAGTTGGTTACACCGGATTTGCGTTCTTGCTCAGTGAATTTATTTTTGAAGAAGGTTGTAGCCAGGGCAATTGCCAGTGGAGGCACCATACCCCCTGCCATAACAGCAGCCATCATCAGACCATTTGTATTGCCACTGGAAGTGAATACACCGATAGCAAACGCATAGGCTGCCTTGTTGAAAGGTCCACCCATATCGATTGACATCATACCGCCCAGGATCAGACCGAGAATAATTGCATTACCAGTTCCCAGATTGTTCAGTACATCAACAAGCCAAGTGTTAATCCATCCGAAGATCGGATCGAATAGATAGAACATAATTGTACCGGTAATTAACAGACCCAGTACAGGGTACAGAAGAATCGGTTTTAATCCGTCAATGGCTTTGGGCAGACCGGCCAGCAGCTTGCGAAGACCAATAACTACATAACCAGCCAGGAAACCGGCAGCCAGACCGCCAAGGAAACCGGCATTGGAGTGAACGGCCATCAGACCGCCGACCATACCAGGCATGAGTGCCGGACGATCACCAATACTCATTGCGATAAAACCAGCCAGAATCGGAATCAGGAAGAAGAATGCGCCTTCTCCGCCACCGATTGTCTGCAGCAGTTGGAAGAGTGGATTGTTCTCACCTGCTGTCTGCTCGATCAGGAAGGAGATTGCCAGCAGGATACCACCACCGACAACGAACGGCAGCATATGGGAGATACCATTCATCAAGTCTTTGTAGATTTTGCTGCCTACGCTTGTTTTCTCCTGGGATGCTCCTGTTTCGCCGGACGATTTACCACCCGAGCTGCGGTATGTTGGCGCATCACCTTTCATGGCTTTGGTAATCAGTTCTTCGGTTTTGCGGATACCGTCGCTTACCGGTCTTTGCAATACAGGTTTGCCGTCAAAGCGATCCATCTCGACCTTTTTATCGGCTGCTACGATAACACCGCTTGCGCGACGAATCTCATCTTCAGTCAGAACGTTTTGTACGCCTTCGGAACCGTTGGTTTCTACGCGTATTTCCACGCCCATTTCCTGGGCTTTTTTGATCAGTGCATCTTCTGCCATAAAGGTATGCGCGATACCGGTAGGACATGCCGTAACGGCTACAACGAACGGCTGGCTTGCCGCATTGCCGGTCAGCATCTCACCTGCCTGCTGCTCGCGTGTATTTTCTTGCTGCTGTTCGCTGGCTTTGGCTGCTTCCGCTTCTTTGGCTGCCTTCGCTGCTTTTTTCGCTTCTTCTTTGGCATCGGCTTCTGCCTGCTTCTCATCGAACAGGGTAGCGACTTCATCCGGTGTCTGCGTATTCATCAATTGGGCAATGAAATCGCTATCAATGAGCAGCTTGGACAATGCAGCAAGTGTACGCAGATGGGTGTTCGCTGCGCCTTCCGGAGCTGCGATCATAAAGAACAGATGCGCCGGTTCACCGTCCAGGGATTCATAATCAACGCCACGCGGGCTTTTGGCAAATACAACCGTTGGTTCATTTACTGCTCTGGTCTTCGCATGCGGCATTGCGATGCCGCCGCCAATACCCGTACTGGATTCCCCTTCACGTTTCAGGATCATTTCCTTGAACAGGATCGGATCGTTAATGCGGCCGCTCGACGTCAGGCTGGCGATCAGCTCATCAATAGCAGCTTCCTTTGTTACCGCCTGCAGGTCCATGATCATGACCTCTTTGATCATCAGGTCTGTAATTCTCATTGTGTACACTCCCTTAATGTCAATCATCCTCTGCCGCTGTACAGGCGGCGGAAGATGTTAATATGAATACTTTTTAGACTTTGTTAATACTTACCTGTGGCAATAGTTCATCAATCTTGGCACGATCGGCCAGATCATCGGAGAATGCAGTCGCACTGCCCGAGGCTACTCCTGTACGGAAAGCTTCCAGTGGATCACCATTCAATACTAGCGTACCGACAAATCCACCGATCATCGAATCGCCTGCACCGACCGAGTTTTTCACCTGTCCCATGGGAACATTGGCATGATAGACTTCGTCAGCCGTGATAAACAAGGCCCCTTCGCCTGCCATGGAAATGAGTACGTTTTTGGCTCCTGCTTCCAGCAGCTTGCGTCCGTAGGTAACGATTTCTTCACGAGTGCTGATCGTTACGCCAAACAGTTCAGCCAGCTCATGATGATTTGGCTTCACGAGAAGCGGACCATGCGGCAGAGCTTCCAGCAGTGCCTTGCCTGTCGTATCAATTACGAACTCGGCACCAGCCTGATGGCAAACTTCGATCAGACGATCATAGAAATCGCTGCCGAGTGAAGGTGGTACACTACCGGACAATACGAGCACATCACCTTTGGTAAGAGTGGACAATTTGCTCACCAGCTGATCTGCTTCTGCTGCTGTAATAGCAGGACCCAGACCATTGATCTCGGTTTCATCGCCGTGCTTGAGCTTGACATTGATCCGTGTATCGTCGGCAATTGTAACAAAATCCGTCTTGATGGAATCCTGCTGCAGCTTGTCTTCAATATAACGACCGGTAAATCCGCCGAGGAATCCAATCGCTGTATTATCCGCACCGAGTTGATTCAGGATACGGGATACATTGATTCCTTTTCCGCCGGGAAGCTTCAGATCACGTTTCATACGATTCAAATCGCCAAGCTTGAGTTCGTCCACTTCCACGATGTAATCGATAGAAGGGTTGAGTGTCACTGTGTATATCATAGTTATCCCTCGATTATTTTAGTTTTATTCATGATGGTCGGGCGCGAATGTTCCGGCACCGATTCGGTAATAAGTACAGCATCATCCAGATCCAGCAGTTTGGCAAAAGTAACTTCGCCGATCTTGCTCGAATCAGCAAGCACATACGTATGAGCAGCCAGTTCGTGAGCACGACGCTTAATCATGGCTTCTTCCGGATCAGGCGTCGTATAGCCCATATCCGCGTCTACACCATTTGCTCCCAGAAAACATTTGTCAAACCGGAAGTTATCTATATTTTGCAAAGCCATACTGCCGATCACTGCCTTGGTATGAATCTTCATCATACCGCCAAGCAGATAGCTGCGAATTCGCTTGCTGACAAGCGCTTCGACATGAGACAGACCATTGGTCACTACGGTAACATCCTTGGCTTCAATATAAGGTATCATCGCCAGGGTCGTAGTACCTGCATCCAGATAGACACATTCGCCATCTTCAATCTCATGAGCAGCCAACCGGGCAATTATACTCTTTTGGTGAACGTTTGTGAATGTTTTTTCTTCCATGCCGGGTTCCTGCGTTTTCTGATTCAGCAGTGTGGCGCCCCCATGGATACGCTTGAGCAGCTGGCGTCCTTCCAGGTCGATCAAATCGCGTCGTATCGTTGATTCAGAAGCTCCAAGTACATCAACAAGCTCCTGCAATTTGACGATACCACGTTCCTGTAAGCGCTCTATAATCAGATTGTAGCGTTCCTCTGTAAGCATATTCATTCCTCCAACTGCTTTTAATACTACCACAATGCTGACAAAAAACAATCACTCTCCTTCAAAAATATTCAAAAAGTTTCACGGTTCGACGTTTTTCGTTCACAATTTTGAACACAAGGAAAAAACTTACACTTTACTATGTATTTATCGGCAGAAACTGAGGTAATTCATAGTTTTATATACAAAAAAAGCCAACAGCAGCAGCCGTCGGCAATTGTAACCTATAGAAGCAAAAGGATGAGGCAATGAACTTTGATAAAGATCTGCTCATTATGAAAAAACAAACAGCAGACAGTCTCCCATTCCGGAGAACAAGTTACAGGTTCTGCCGTTAATTGTCCCATTATATATTCCGAATTGCTATACAAATAGCGAGATCAAAGTGCCCCATTTTTTTATTTTGCCTGAATACTCGCAAGAGAATCGTAGGCGAGCGGGTTGAACAATCCGCCTTCTTCTCCGACTGGTTGGTTCATGCGGAAAATATAACCTTGCTCTCCCTTCGGTTCCCAAACGACATAATTTTTCAGCAGCTTTTCATTACCCGCTTGCAGGAACAGAGGTGCATTGGTCAGCGGTTCTCCGATGGTATCACCGCTGTATTCCCGTACTTCACTCGTTGCAGCCAGCTCCTTTTTGCCCTGTTGGCGGAGTTCGTCCAGATTGAAGTCTGCCGGAAGTGTTTCAATCTCGGCATAGTATTCAGGATTGGATTTCAAAAATAGACGATTATTCTTCAATTGAAGCTCTTCATATACATATAGTGAATAACCCTCTCCCTCTGTCAACACGGCACGATGCTTGCTCAGTTCGCCATTAATCAGCATTTCATTAGTCTGGGTCTGTGGACGCTCGGCAGATGCAGATTCACTATTGTCCTGTTGTACTTCCATACCAGCTTCTCCGGATTGTTCCCCACTGGTGTTGCCAGTCTCTTTGTCCGATGCTGCTGGATCGGCTGTGCCGGAATCTGCTGCAGGTGGTGCAGGAACTGGCGCCGATGCCTTTTCACTGCATGCGGTGAGTGCTGTACTCAGCAGCAGCGCAGACAGTCCTATCGTATACAAATGGTTGATTTTCATCTCTATTTCCTCCTTGTGTGGCTATTCCTGACTGTGCCCTGATCCATGTGCAGACAGGTGTATATAAAGAAAGACACTTCAAGGCAGCGAAAAGTTACACTTTTTATTATTTGCCTTGTTCATCTTATATGGACAACCCGAATACAAGCATGCCAAAAAGACATACACAGAGATATGTCTTGATGGATAATACCTATATTATTTTAATTCTAATTACCGTTTTGTGGTCAGGACAGCAAAGCCAACTGAGCAAAAATATCTGCTTTACCGATCCTGTCCCTGATAGCGAAAATGACTAAAATCCGCATGACTTCCTCTGAATTGATACATATCATGGGCAGCAATGCCTACAAAATTGCCTGTGAAGCCACCCGACAGAAAATGGATATTTTCCGGCGCATACAGCGGCTGCCAGTTCGGCTGATCAGAAGCTGTACCGATGCCATAATAGAATTGTGCCTGCGTCTCATGGACCTCCACACCCAAATGAACCACACCTTGATCCGGAATTACAATATATTCCGGGAGCAGACTGAACTGATCGGCAGCGCACTTCATCAGACGGATCACCCTGCGATGGTCTTCACGGCTCACATACGCATAGAGATAATTGTCTTCATTTAGATAAAGCAGCAGCCCGGCCATTTGTAAATACTGCTGTGGATCATACTCAAGCGCAGTCTCTGCACGGAAATGCTTATCCTGCTGGCGTAAGGCAAGCAGATGATGGTGGAACAGGGTCTGGATTGACTCACCGGCTGTCAAACGTAGATAGCCAGGTCTTGCCGTCAGAGAACACCAACTCTCATCTGCGAGAATACGCAGGGTATTCCACTCCGGTCGCAGCTGTTGACTGTCAAAGGAATCTTCGAATGTCCACTGTGACTTCTGTGCAGCAGGGTCGCTAGCAGCCGTCGATGCTGTAGTTCCATTAGCTTCTCTTAAATCGGCTGTTGTATCTGCTGATTGGTCTGTATGATAGCTGCGCGGAGCAGCAATTTGCACATGAGGCAGATGACCACCACCCGTCAAACGCAGCCATCCCTGCTCATCCCAGTACACCTGCTGCAGAGCTGTCTCTCTGCCCAGGATCGCATACTGTCCTTCTACCGGGCGGGTACACAGGTGAGCCATATACCATTCTCCATCAGGTGTCTCGACCAGACTGCCGTGTCCTGCACATTGCAGCGGCCAGTCGGGATGACTGCTGGAGGTCATCATCGGATTATGCGGATCGACTTTATACGGACCGAGCAGTTCTCTGGAGCGTGCTACTGTCACCGAATGTCCGCTGCCGGTACCTCCCTCGGCCGTGATCAGATAGTAATAACCATCCTTTTTATAAATATGCGGAGCTTCCGTTTTCTTGAGCGGGGTACAGTCAAACAGTTTGACTGGCTCGCCGATCAGTCTGCCCTGCTCATGATCATATTCTTGGATAACAATGCCGCTGGATTTATTACCTTCGGTGATCCGGTAATCCCAGAGTGCGTTAAGCAGCCATTTCCGTCCATCGTCATCATGAAAGAGAGAAGGATCAAATCCACTGCTGTTCAGATATACCGGCTCGGACCAGGGGCCACGAATATCAGGGGCTGTAATCAGATAATTGTGATCATCTTTGAAAGGACGTTTGGTGCTTTTGACATCGGTATAGAGCAGATAGAACCGATCATCCCGATAGCTTAGCTGCGGCGCCCAGATGCTGCAGTTTTTGGGATTGCCTCTCAGGTCTACCTGATCAGTCAGAACATCTGTGCAATAGGTCCACTCTACCAGGTCACGTGATTCATATACCCTCACCCCAGGCAGCCATTCAAAAGACGAGACTACAATATAATACATCTCTCCTACCCGCAAAATACATGGATCCGGATTGAATCCGCGCAGAATCGGATTGATAATCATTTGCTGTGCGGTTTCTGCGATCGTCGTGTCTGCTGCTTTCATAAAGCACTTCCTTTCCGATTTTAGAAATTCCAGAAATGATCTCCGGCAAATATCCTCTCCTTCGCCCATTCCCCTGATCCATCGATCAGACAATCTGCCCATGTCACCCGATGGTTACGCAGCTGCTCTGCATGAATTGGATCATATTCCTGATACACTACCGTCTGTTCGTTGGCAGGCTTGTCCCAGTTATGCCACCCATCTGGATGAATATGCTCTCCCAGATGGCATTCCACCAGAATGGTACGTGCATATTCACGCCATGGACGACCCAGATAGACCGGCGCAATACCGGGATCACTTGTCATATAACAGCGGTACAGAACATAACCATGAGATTGATGCTCCGGCGTCGAAGCTGCTGTGATATAAGTGGATCGATTGCGATAATGACGCAGACTATGAATCTGGCAATGGTCAAAGTAAGCTGTTGCTCCGCCAAAAATAAAATCTACCGTGCCTTCGATATAACAATGCTCGTATAGCTGGCGATACTGGCTATGATGCTCACGAATCGGTATACCGCCGAATGACGCGCGTTCCCGTGGATGGGGCGGCAGTGGGCCGGTGAATAGTGTATCCTGGTGCCCCCGCAGCGTACATCCACGGAATACGGTACGATCACAATGCGCATACACAGCTACCACCTGTCCAATACCTTCCCCTTGTCCGGCAGAATTGGTGATCGTCAGATTCTCCAGTAACAGATTACGCCCACCCAAAAAGACAGTCGGCGTCGCAAAGGTACCTATAGGCGCACCATGCTCATCTTTTTCCATGGCATGCCGTGCTGCTGTAATCTCTACTCTGCCGAGTCCGATAATACGCAGATTGGAACGATAGATCTGTACAGACTCCTCATAGGTTCCTTCCAGAATACGGATCGTATCCATAGGTGGCAGAGAGGCGGTACTATATTCGGATCCAGGCTTATGCTGTCCGTTCTCCGCTGCATATTTGCCGGTCATAAAAGTATCGGGTTCCCTATTGACTGCAGCAGACTGTACAGTTTCTCGTAAAAGGTGACCGGCTCCCTGCTGCTGTGCTTCCTTTTCCAGATCATCCACGTTATCCAGCCCATCCACTGCCGCCTGAATAGTTGGATAATCGCAAAATGGCTGTCGCCCCACCAAAATGTCCATGGCTGTTCCTTTCTGTACCAATATGAATAATAATCCTGTATGTGAATTGATTGTATTGGTTCTTCTTATAGGTATTTCTGCAGAAACGACATCCATGCCGCTCTCATCTCGGCTGTCTCCATATGTCCGCCGCTGCCGATAAACGGCACCCAGTGTTCGGGATGTCCTGTCTCCTCATAGATCTGCTGGAGTCCGCTTGCCAGATGCTTCACTCCATCTACCGGACATAAACGATCATTACGCCCTACCAGACTCATGCGGGGACGCGGAGCGATCCATTGCTGAATATCCAGTGTGGAATAGTATTTTAGCAGACCCGGCACATAGGAATAGAAGCCATGATGATCCAGTCCGCGCCGATCTACAAGTGTCTGCGCATCCACTTGACCACAAATATCAACAGTAACTGTGATACGCTCATCCAGCGCCGCCAGCCACCAGGCCATTAGTCCGCCCATCGACATGCCGATCGTACCGATACGCGAAGCATCGATATCTTGCCGGCTGCACATATAGTCCAGCAGTCTGCGGTTATCATGGATCATCATGCCCCACAGTACCTGGCCTTTCCAGAGCATCTCCTTGACCGTCTCGCTCTCGGTTCTGCCGCCACGTTCATTGAAGCACCACATATCAATACAGCAGGCAGCATAGCCCATCCCGGTTAACACTTCGGCAAATGAGGTCTGCTGCAGATATGGACTGCTGCGCAGGAATTCGCGTTTACCATTGGTATAATCGCCGCCATGCGAGTGATTGAAAATGACCAATGGAAAAGGCCCCTCCCCTGAGGAAGGAACCGCCACATACGCTGGTACCTTTTCCATACCATTGAGATCCAGCAGCAGTGTCTCCAGCCGGTAGCCATCTCGCTCTTCCTGCCAAAGCAGTTCGCTGTCCAGTGTGTACTGCTCCGGCAGATCACCCAGTAGGGTGATTAGCTGATCTCTGGTCTTCATCTTAGAGCCCTCCTGCTGTTACTTTGGCTGTCACCTGTTGTACCAGCTGCTCGGGCTTGGCGGTATGACGGGAATGACAGTCTGTAATTTCTACGGCTTCTCCATTTTCGATATAAAAGGCAGGGCCTTCATGATTGTCGATCGTGACCTGCTGGAAACGGATATCACGGACATTGCCGAGGTAAAAGCCCCGGTTGTTCATTTCTTCGATGCCTGCCATCATGGCCGGACGGCCCGGTGTAGCATTCTCGGCCATCGAGATATCAATATTGGCAAAGGTAATCTCCGATATGTACTGCTCTGCCAATCCATACAGGAATCCAGCCGCAGCATGTACACGACGAGCCGTAATATTGGCAAAATGAATCCGGCGGAAGCATGGCGTCTCGTCGGTGACCGGATAGGGATTCTTGTCCCATACATATTTGTCCTTGCCACGCGGACCGCAGAAATAATATAGATTCATAATGAACGGACAGATGACATCCTCCATAACAATATTGCTGATACGGATATCCTCGACAGTTCCGCCGCGTCCGCGTCTGGACTTGAGACGGATACCGCGATCGGTCTGCTTGAATATGCAGTTACTGATCACCACATTACGGATATCACCGCTCATCTCGCTGCCGATCACTACACCGCCATGACCGTGCATCATGGTGCAGTTGGTGACTGTAATATTCTCGCAGGGAATGCGCTCTGCGGCATCTTCGGTACCCGACTTGATCGTTATACAGTCATCACCTACATCGATATGACAATTGCTGATCCGTACATTGGAACAGGATTCGGGATTAATGCCATCCGTATTCGGTGAATCTGCCGGGTTATGGATCGACAGATTATCAATTGTGACATTAGAACAGCAGATTGGATTAACGGTCCAGCTCGGTGAATCCTGCAGCCGTACATCCCGTATGGTCAGACGCTGACAATCATGGAAGCTAATCAGCTTGGGACGCGGATATTGCAGCTGCTCGGGGGACTGCCGGAATAGATCCCACCAGACCTGACCATTGCCAAGCAGCAGTCCACTGCCGGTAATCGATACATTCTCCAGATGTTCGCCATAGATGCAGGAGCTATATACTTCCCTGCTGGCTCCCTCCCATCTGGACTGTACGACCGGATAATCAGCCGGATTGGTGCTGAAGGACAGCACCGCTCCCGGACTGATATGCAGTTCAATATGACTTTTCATGCGGATTGCTCCGGTCTGGTACGTACCTGCCGGAATATATACCGTTCCGCCGCCATTCTGACTGGCTGCTTCGATTGCAGCAGTAATAGCCTCTGTCGACAATTTCCCGGAATCCCGGGAAGCTCCATAATCCGCTATATTATAGACTGACATCAGCTGTACCTCCGCTAGTTGGTGCGGAAGCCATATTCTCCTTTTGCGCGAGCAGCTCGTATTCGGCACAGGCCTGCAGGAACGCACCCAATCCCTTTTGATCATTGGTTACAATCGGTTCACTGATATAGTAGGCAAAGCTGCCATCCCGCTGATCGGCACCACCCAGCCCGGCTACCTGACAGTTTTTGTTCAGATTGACCCAGCCTTCCTTGGTCGTCAGTACGAATTCATCAATCATGCCGCTATAAGCTTTATCCAGTGTAGACTGCCAGTCGGTGCTCAAAACGCCCAATCGAATTCCTTTGGCCATGGCATATGCGATCATCGCTGTCGCCGAAGCTTCCCGGTAATTGCCTTTGCGTTCCGGCTGATCCACAATCTGATACCATACGCCTGCTACAGGATCTTGATGATTTCTTAGCGCTGTCAGCGTATCCGTCAGAATACGGCTTAATTCTGAATAGTCTGCATGGGAGGAAGGCAGAATCTCCAGCACATCCACCAGCGCCATACAGAACCAACCCAGTGAACGCCCCCAGAAGTGCGGAGATAATCCAGTCTCCGGATCACACCATGGCTGTACCTTTTGCTCATCCCAGGCATGGTAGAGCAGTCCTGTCTTCGCATCACGAGTATGACGTTCGCACAGAATAAACTGGCGGGTCACATCATCGATTCCCTGGCTGTTTTCAAAGTTCTGCAGATATTCCAGATAGAACGGCGATCCCATATATAGCCCATCCAGCCAGATCTGATACGGATAAATCTGCTTGTGCCAGAAAGCTCCTTCCGAGGTACGGGGATGATTCTGCAGCTGTTCACGCAGCCGTGATGCCGCGAGACGGTATTTCTCTTCTCCGGTTTCGTGGTATAGCAGGAACAGAAGCTTGCCGTTGTTAATATGATCAATATTGTATTCATCCTGGCGGTAGCCCATAATGCTGCCATCTTCCTGAATAAAATGATCCATATTATCGCGGATAAATTGCAGATAGATCGAATCGCCGGTCTGCTGCCAGAGCAGCTGGAATCCTTTGAGAATGACGCCGTAATCATAAGACCACTTTTCACGATGTCCCCGGTCTTCATACAGCCGGGGAGTCCTCTCCATAATCGAACTGGCAGTGCGTATCGCCCATTGAGTAGTATTCATACTGACCTCCATCGGTTTGTGTGTCGTTTAGGATTGAGTGGCTTTGTACGATGCTTCATATTCAGAAATAATGCTGCTGCCTCCGGCGCTTTTCCAGCTCTCGATCGCCTGGTTGAATCCGTTGGCATCGATTTCACCCAGAATGTATTTGTAGGTTGCATCAGTGATCATTTTTTGCAGTTCGGAACCCTGGGTATTGTACGTCTCGGATTCCAGTGCATAAGCAGGGTTTAGTACCGCATAGTTGGCATTGTCAGCAATCATTTTATCGGCCATTTGCTTGAGTGGATCGGCATCATGGATTTTGAAGCCGCTCTCTTTTGGACGGCTGGCTGCAAAAGGCTGCACTTCCTGCTGCCACAGATCCGTATTGGTAATCGTCGCTGCATCCTTGTCATCCACCGTATAATGCGTGCCTTCGATACCGTAGGTCATCAGTGCATAGGAGTCTTCATCCAGCAGATCATTAACAAATTTCAGGATGCGCTTCAACTCGGCTTCATCTTTCACTTCAGAACGAGGGAAAGATAACAGACCGCCAATACCATTATTCGCTGCCCAGATGGCACGGTCGCTCTCATTACCGGTTGATGTAATATCATTCGCCATCACCAGTTCCATTTTGTCCTGAACGCCTTTGGACATGTTGAGCAGGTTTTTGCTGTCAAACAGCGCACCCACATAGATCCCTGCCTTACCCTGAGCAAACTTTTGCTGCTGGTCGGTTTTGGCCGTTACTGCAAAGTCTTTGTTGATATAACCTTTGTCATATAATTCTTTCATATAGTTCATAGTCTTCATGTAACCTTCGGTCATGAATTCGGGCGTCATCTTGCCGTCTTCACTCACCTGCCAGTTATTCGGTGTGCCAAAGTAGGAGCTCAGCGTCTTGAATGCGCCATATACCAGATCATTACGGTCAACAAATCCGGTCGTATCGTCTACACCGTTGCCGTCGGGATCTTCTTCGGTGAATGCTTTGGCTACGGCCATCAGTTCATCCGTCGTTTTGGGAACTTCCAGACCGAGCTTATCCAGCCAGTCTTTGCGCAGGGTTACGCCGTTACGCGCCAGATCCTTTTGGAAAGGTACCCCGTACAGCTTGCCACCAATTGAAGCCGATTTGATCGTTTCTGGCGGAATTTTGGCTAGGTTCGGATAATCCTTGAGATAAGGCTCCACTTCCCAGAACATGCCGGATTTGAGCGCATTGCGTACAGAAGAGTTATCGAGCAGAGTCAAGGTTATGATATCGGCCAGCGAATCGGATGCCAGCGCGGTATTGATCCGTTCTTCCTTGGAAGCATCGGGAATCCAGGAGAAGGTGATATCGCTGTTCGTTTTCTCTTCCAGTTTGTTCAATACTGTATCCGTTGGTGGTGAAGCGGTATGCAGAATATTCAGCCAGCTGATTTCGGCTTTGGAATTGGCATCATATACACCGGAAGAAGCATTCTCCCCACCGCAGGCAGTCAATACAATAGCACTGCTCACCACGACTGCGGCTACTTTTTTCATTGCGATCATTTGGCTTTTTCTCATTCCATTATTCCCCTCTCATATGGTCACCGGTTAATGTGGTACACGATTGAACAGGTTGCATCAGCGATCAGTAGACGCCATCTTCTCCGAATTTCTTGGCAAGCTTGTTCGCCAGCATGATCAGAACCAGCCCAACCAGCCCTTTGAACAATCCGACAGCGGTACTGAAGCTCAGCTGTCCATTTTTCAGACCTGCTGTATAGATATAAGTATCAAAAATCTCGGCCACTTCTCGGTTAAGCGAGTTCAGCAGCAGGTACATATGTTCAAATCCAAGATCCAGTGTAGTTCCGATCTTGAGGATCAGCAGGGTGATAATTACCGGACGAATCGCCGGCAGGGTGACATGCCAGGTTTTGCGCAGACGGCCTGCACCGTCCATCTCTGCCGCTTCATACAGCTGGGTATCAACAACCGTAATCGCTGCGAGATAGATAATGGTAGACCATCCTAGCTCTTTCCAGATGATTTGCGCCATATACATCGTGCGCAGCCATTCCGGTGAAGTCAGGAAACTGATCTTCTGGAAGCCCATCGCAGCAAGCAGTTCATTGATGACCCCACCATCTACGGTCAGGAATACATAAGTAATAGAGACGATAATAACCCAGGACATAAAGTGAGGAATATAGATAATCGTCTGGATCGCATTTTTGAAATAACGATGTCTGACTTCATTCAGCATCAGCGCCAGAATAATCGGCATCGGGAAAAAGATAACAATATTCAGTGCGAACAAAATCAGCGTATTACTCAGCAGCATAAAAAAGGTTGGCTCCGTAAACAGACGGATAAAATGCTTGAAGCCTACCCATGGGCTGTCTGCAATTCCGAGATACGGCTGGTAATCCTGAAAGGAAATAATCAGCCCACCCATTGGTAAATACTTAAAAATAACAAAATAAAGAAATCCCGGCAGAATCATTAAATAGAGAAATTTGTTACGAAGTATTCCATGCTGCCCTCTACGTTTGACGGCTTTTTGTGTACCTTCAAGCTTCAGTGCGGCAGCATCGGATACTTTCATTGGATTAGACATCTTCACCGGATCACCAGCCTCCTTAATGGAAATTCACGTTACGCCTTTCACACTAAAGCAATCCGGTCATTCCGTATATAATCATCAGTTGATGGCGTTTTCAAAACCTTTTGTATAAAGGGATTTCCTTGTTCTCACCTCAGCTGATGATTATATTATGAGCTAATGATCATTCGTTATTTTTGGAGGGCAGACACCATGATCTCATCCCCGGATTATATACGGAACAAGCTGTCATTGGTACAGTTAGGGAGTACACGATTATTAAGGAGGTTATCATGCATGGAACAGTCTCTACGGAAAGATACTACAATAGGAAGCAAAATTTTTACGATTGTAAATAATACTTTATTGATCCTGGTTGCACTTGCGTGTCTGCTGCCCTTTGTTAATGTTATTGCCAGCTCGTTCGCCTCTACCCAGGAAGTCGTCTCCAAGAAATTCATCCTGTTCCCTACTACATTCTCCCTCGATGCTTACCGGTATATATTGTCCACCCCTACTATATTCAAAGGACTGGGAGTATCTGTCGGCACGACGATTGTAGGTACACTAGTCAGTATGGCACTAACCGCCTTTATGGCTTATGGATTATCACGCACCTATTTGTATGGAAGAAATGCAATCAACTTTATTATCGTATTCTCGATGTTATTCAGTGGCGGAATGATTCCAACCTTCCTGATTGTCAAAGGGGTCGGCCTGATTGATTCTTACTGGTCCCTGATCCTGCCGGTTGCGATCAACGCGTTCAACCTGATCATTATGCGCAACTTTTTCCAGGCACTGCCGGACAGTCTGGAAGAATCGGCCAAGATTGATGGATGTAATGACTTTGGCGTCTTTTTCAAAATCATGCTGCCGCTGGCACTGCCTTCTATAGCGACGATCTCCCTGTTCTATGGCGTAACCTACTGGAATACGTATATGAATGCGATTCTGTATCTTAATGATTCCAATAAATGGCCGATACAGGTACTGCTGCGTCAGATCGTTATCGTCTCCAGCGGTATGCAGGCGGAAGGCAGTTCGGTCGATGTCATCCCACCGGCACAGACGATCAAAATGGCCGTTATCGTAGTCGCAACCGTACCGATGCTGATCGCTTATCCATTTGTACAAAAACACTTTACCAAAGGCGCACTGCTCGGCGCTGTCAAAGGCTGATCTTGAACCGACAATAGGAAATGCAGTGGCTTACAGCTCTGTTCATGGCACGCGTATCATAGAAAAAGTCTTATCTTCTGCAATGCAGAGCATAAGACTTTTGGCGGTCTGTACGATGTACTTGTTTCCAGATTTCAGCCTGCAGCTGGTTCCAGCCAGCAGGCTGTTCCTATGTCGGTGATCCATCAGATACTCTGTCTCATTTTGCGGTAGGTACCCGGTGTAACCTGTTCCTTTTTACGGAAAGAACGGATAAAGTTTTGTGGATTATGATACTGCAGCCGCTCGGCGATTTCTTTGATGGTCTGGTCGGTCTCGGTCAGCCAGCGTTTGGCCATCTCCAGCCGGTAGCTCATTAGATAATCGCTGAAAGTAATGCCGTATTCCTTTTTGAAAATGCTGCTCAGGTAGTTTGGGTTATAATGCAGCCGGTCACCGATAATCTCCAGCGACAATTCCTGATCATATTCGGAACGCACAATCTCGGCGATCGTCTCGGACAGACAGCGGAACTGCTCGTTGGTCTTGTTTTTCATACTGCGTACCATCGGGAAAATGACCTGTTCGATTAGAATACGCTCGATTTCCTCCGGATTACGGATACTGAGCAGCCGATGGTACAAGGCACGGTTATCGTGCGTTAACAGCACTTCCAGCCCAAGCAACTGCTCCAGCTGAATTAGATTGTTGACGAGGCGTACGAGCATGACTTCAAGGTCCATGGAATTCCGGCTTTTCTTCATAAATTCCGCCATCAGTGGATAGAGTGTTCGAGACACTTGCTCCTCATCACCCAGACGAATCGCATCGAACAATCGGGATTCCAGCTCTGCCGGATAATGCAGCAGTACCGGACCGGAGATTACATTGGAGATATCCTCGTAGAAAATGATTGATTCCTTGCCCAGATTCAGACGTTGATGCAGCGCCTGCTTGCTCATTTCACACGCTTCCTTGCTACGCAGTAGTGTGGAATAGGATTGGCTGATCCCTATACTGATTGATAGCTTCAGGTATTCACGTACCGTGCGGATCATCGCTTTGGCATAAGCCAGCATCTGCTTGCGCATCTCCTGTTCATTCACACCGGAGAAGATCAGAATTGTCGCCTGAGTATCGTCATTGAGGATAATAGGCAGCAGCCGCTGTTGCTGGGGAATCAGCTCTTCGGCAATTTTGTTGATCGCCAGCAGCAACACGTCCTTGTCAGCCGCATCGCGCTTGCCCACATTGTCCAGCTGGGCTAGCATCGTTACATACTGCTGATCTTCCAGGCTGGAATGACCAAGACGGTTCAGCTGATGCTCCAGTTCATCGGCAGATACACGGTTGCGGAACAAATTCAGTACCAGCTGGGTCTCCAGCTGCGGCTGCTCTGCTTCGATGAGGCTCTCCAGACTCTGCTTCTCGGTCAGAATATGATCAATAGATGAGAGGATCCATTCGATCTCATTTTTGGCTGTCAGCTGTGCATCTCTTGGCAGGCTGCGCGTAATCTGCTGGATCGGCTTGGTAAAATAAACCGAAATTCCGTAAGCAACCACGATAATCAACAGAATCAATACCAGTTCCATCAGAATCAGCCCATACTTGGTCGTCTGCAGGGCACTGGCAATCTCCTTTTGATCCAGCATCGTCACATAAATCCAGTTGTTATATGGCGATTTGGCATAAATGAGCTGCAGCTCGGGGCCTTTATCCTGATTGAGCGTCAGCATTCCGGTATTCTGATCCTGTCCGATCAAGGCTGGAATCTGTGTCAGCTGGTTGGTACTTAGCAATCCGGATGTTTTGCCGGTATCGTACATGACACTCCCCTGCTTGTTCAGGATAAAGACAGGTGCATTATTTTCCGCGCTCAGACTGCGGTTCAGCGTCTCCAGGGAAATGTCGGATAAAGCAATTGCCTGCTTTTGCTTGGAGAATACCGGCAATGTGTTAACAAATCGCAGCCCGGAATCTGTTTTCACCCAGAATAATCCCTGATCCTGATCAGCAATATATTCGTCATATAGCTTCTGTCGCTCTTCGGAAGTGAGATGTGATAAGGTTCCATTGGAAATCTGCCAGCTCTGATTGATGCTGATCAGAGAGTACTCTGCCCCTTCCATCCCCATTGTAGCAATATAGTTCAGCTGGGTATTTACATCCCGATACGCGATAAAGTCTTTTTCCGTAATTGGATGGTTCACCACCTCATTAAATGAACTGGTAGTGCTGTATGTATTGAAAGCGTATTCAATAGTACGTATTTTTTGTTCCAGATTATTTCTCATTTGTGTAATATAACTTTGCTTGCTGTTGGCTACACTATCAATCACTGATTGGACTGTATTGAAGTAGATATATATGCCAAAGCTAATGGACAGACCGATTCCTAATACCAGAATAGGAATAAAAATTTTGTAAAACATAATTCCCTTTTTCATCATGTCCCTCCATCGGTTCAGTCATCAGTCTCTATTATAACGCTATCATAATCTGGATGTTAAGGATTTCTTTAGCAAATATCATCTACTTCCCCGTAAATTATCATGTAAACAGGAATTTCGGTCTTATTTCACATCCTGCTCTGCCAACTGGATGTACAGAAAGGAACAAACTAATATGCTCCACATTATAAATCATTCCAGTGACAATGATATACGTAAAATCACCGATACCCATTCTGTACCGGCGCTGCATCTGTATCTACTGGACTCCAGCACACCCCGTCCGTGTATACTGATTCTGCCTGGCGGTGGGTATCATCATCTTGCCGATCATGAAGGAGAACCGGTCGCCCGCTGGCTGAACACACTCGGTATTCATGCTGCCTTGCTGGAATACAGCACATTCGATTCCTTGACGGATAAGGGTAATTTCAATCCGCATGATTCTACTTTCTCGGCTGAATCAGACGATGATCTCTTACAGACCGATACATCCAAGACAACGATGCCAAGCGAAAATTCAACAGCAGACTCCTCGAATAATCGTTCCTTTTCCCAACATACCGATCCGGTAGCTGATGCTGTTCACCCGCTGATTGATCCGCACGCACGATTACAGGAAACCGAACAGGCTCTGCATCTGCTTCGGCAGCATGCAAGGGAATGGCGTATTCTACCGGAACAGACAGGATTAATGGGATTCTCTGCAGGCGGTCACTTGGCTGCACTGACCGCGACGATGGGGCGGATTCGTCCGCACCTGCTCCTGCTTGGCTATCCGGTTATTACTTTTCGCGGCCCTTATGCTCATCAGGGCAGTCGGCTTCATTTTCTGGGGGAATCGCCGGATATTGCAATGATTGATCAATTTTCTGCTGAACGGCAGGTTGATAGCAGTGTACCCCCTACTTTTATCTGGACAACCGCTGACGATGCGAGTGTGCCGGTTCACAACAGCTTACTGTTTAGTGAAGCACTTGCTGCCCATCGAATCTCCCACGAACTGCATATTATGGAGAACGGCCGACATGGACTTGGCTTGGCACAGACTCATCCCTCCTGCCATAGATGGACAGAATGGGCATCACACTGGCTGAATCGGCATGGCTATATTCATTCAACAAGCGACAAGGCTGCAGCAGATAATGTCCTATTCACACCTTCCTTATTCACCCGAAATAGTACACCTGACAGCGATCATCATCAGCCGATCAGCCGGCAAACTGATGGACGACGTCCCACCCTGTTTATTGCCGGAGATTCCACTGCTGCGATCAAAGGAGCTTCTGACAAGCCAATGAGCGGATGGGGAGAATATGTACAGCCATATTTTGGCAGCGGCATAACTGTGGCGAACCATGCTATTAACGGTCGCAGCACCCGCTCCTTTCTGGCAGAAGGGCGGCTCGAATATATCGCCAACCAGCTGCAGCCCGGTGATTATCTATTGATCCAGTTCGGCCATAATGACGAGAAATCTGCTGATCCCATGCGCTATACGGAACCACATACCGATTATCGTTATAATCTGCAGAAGATTATTGATACAGCACGTCAGTATGGTGCTATTCCGGTATTGCTCACTTCAGTCAGCCGCCGCCGATTCTTGTCCAATGGTACGATTGATCCGCTGGCAGTGGGTGCTTATCCCGCAGCAATGAAGCAAACTGCGTTGACAGCCCATGTTCCGTTACTGGATATTTTCACAGCTTCCCGGCAGCTGTATGAAGCGCTTGGCGAGACTGCTTCCATGGATCTGTTCATGCATCTGCGGCCCGGACAGCATCCAAACTACATGGATGGCATTGCCGACGATACTCATTTCTCGGTACAAGGCGCTCAGGCAATTGCCGAACTGATCGTCTCTGCTATACTCCGGCATCCGGAACTTGCTGCGCTGCATCCTTATATCGAGCGCACACAGGAGCATAGCGTTCATTGATTATTCGATTGAAATACGAATGTCACAGATGATATGCGCATTCCTTCATGTCGAAGCAGCTTGCAGTATAGTGGTTTATCCAACCTTTTCCATATAGTATTCAAATAAAAGACATACAAAAAAAGAGACAGATCTGCCCAGCGTAGATCTGTCTCTTTTATTTGGTACACACAATAATTAAAATAACCACCCTTTATAACCCCATCCTTCAAGAACCGGTAACCATCTTCGACCAGTGGCCGACAAACTCTGCCTGATCGTAAGCAAAGAATTGCTGCAAAATATGCTCTTTATCATCAAGGAACAATTGATCCGCTACGGCACTTATCAGCCGGGGAACGGCATTTTTGGTGCCGGAAATAGCAGATGCGGACAATCCGCAGCTGGCAAGAGCGGAATAGTTGAACATAAAGAGCCCATGCACTCTGTCCACCCCTAGCTCATCCCTGCTTTGCAGCGCAAATCCTGGACTGAGATAAGGATGGGCATCAAGCAGTGTATTCCGCAGATCGGGTGCCGCCTGATAATGATCCTGCCAGCGGGCAATGTGCCCGCTTACCAGCTCCAGCTCCGGACGCAGTGCCGGATCGCTAAGCAGCCCAGTACTGATCACCAGAAAATCAAATTCATACTGCCCATTTGGTGTGGTCACTCTCGCTCCATCGCCCCATGGCTGCACATCCAACCATGGCGAACCCAGATGCAGCTCAAATCCCGGCCAGGCTGCCGCACGTTCAAACGTATCATTGGTCGGCGGCTGATTGAATTTGAAAAAGTGAGCGATCACTGCATATTTCTCCTCATCATTCAGTGCATGGAACCGTTCGATCATGCCAGACACTTCCATTTGTCGAATCGGATTTACACTGGGCAGTACTTCACGCCGGACAAATACATGAGCTTCTGCAGCGCCCTCAGTCAGCGCATGATTGGCATTGTCAAAAGCAGAAGCTCCTCCACCCAGAACGGCTATCTTTTTGCCCTGCAGACGACGAAAATCGATTGCTCCAGAAGTATGTGCATACAGATGCCTGGGCAGCCGCTCTGCAATCATTTGCGGCACATGCCATTCCCCACCGCCCTGAATTCCGGTTGCCAGAATCACCTTGCGAGCCAGTACGGTATCTCGCGGAGCTCCCGCACCGCCAATATGTAGCCGATGCAGTCCTTTGGTAACAGGCTCAATGAGCTTCAAAGTCACTTCATTCGCTACAGGCAGCTTCAGCAGCTTCCGGTACCAGCGCAGGTAGTTCATCCATTCTCCGCGTGGAATTTTATCCACCTGTTCCCAACCCTCTTCTCCATGCTGAGCTTCCCACCATGAGCGGAAAGTCAACGAAGGAATACCCAGATCGATGGATGTCAGATGCTTGGGAGTGCGCAGTGTGACCATACGTGCATACGTCTGCCATGGACCTTCTAGTCCGGCAGGATTCTCATCGATAACCAGAATATTCGATACCCGCTCACGCAGCAGACCAAAAGCTGCCCCTAATCCACTTTGTCCGCCGCCAATAATAACTGCGTCATACACATGTCCCTCCGAATGCTGCACCGGTCGCACCCAATCCGCTCCACCATATGCGAGATAAGCCAGATCCTGTCGTACACGCTCATTCAATGCTTCCAGACTCATATATACTCCGCCTTTCCCCATATCATTTGCCTTATTATAGCGATAAGACTTGGATTAGCGATAGAACATGTTAATTATTTTGTCATTGAATATAACAAAATCATGAGGTATTGTGTAAATAAACTAACACTAGTAATAGAATTTAGATTTAAAATTCCGATTTAATTCAAATAAAGCCATAAAAATAATTGAAATGTGCTTTTCAGGTTACATTAACGCACATATATTTATTCCCCCTTCTCTATATGTTAGAAAATGTAACTTATACTTGCTATCTGAACATCCTTGATTTACACTGAATTTTAATTTTCAAACCCTTTTATCTCATTCGAACCCATCTTCTCAAACACTCATGTTCTTTCGTATAACCCCGGTAATACGGTCCGGGGGTCTCTACCAGGAACCGTAAAATCCTGATTACGAAAAATGCTGCGATGAATTTGTCATGCATTTTTTGTGATCGGGATTTTTGTATTCATTTTTAACCTATAACTATCAAGGAGTGAACTATGCCTATGCCATGGACAACCGAAGCACTACAACGAAGAATTGATGTTGCCAGTCACCGAGAACCAGCAGATCTGGTCATACGGGGCGGACAGATTGTGAACGTATTTACAGGAGAGCTGGTCCAACAGGATATCGCGATCGTGGATGGTGTAATCGCAGGGATCGGTACGTATGAAGGAATCGAAACCGTCGATGCAGCAGACAAATGGATTATTCCGGGTCTGATGGATGGTCATGTACATATCGAGAGCTCCATGCTGTCTCCACAGGAATTTGCGAAGGTAGTTATTCAACACGGGGTAACCAGTGTAATTACAGACCCGCATGAGATTGGCAGTGTTGCCGGAGTTGATGGTATCCGCTATATGCTGGAACAGTCAGAAAATCTGCCGGTTGACCAGTTTATCATGCTGCCTTCCTGTGTGCCGGCGACGTCTTTTGAGAGCAGCGCTGCCTGTCTGGAAGCGAAGGATCTGGAACCATTTTATGATCATCCCCGGGTACTGGGACTGGCGGAAGTCATGGACTTTGGTGCGCTGTCCAGTGCAGCTCCCGGTATGCTCGGTAAAATCGCTGCCGCTCATGGCAGAGGCAAGTATGTAGATGGTCATGCAGCAGGTATTGCCAAGGAACAGCTGGGAATTTATGCAGCCGCAGGTATTCGTACCGATCACGAATGTATTAATGCCGATGAAGCCCGGCAGCGGCTGGAGCTCGGTATGTATGTAATGATACGTGAAGGCACCGCTGCCAAGGATCTGGAAGCTATTCTTCCGGTCATTACCCCTTATAATTCGCGACGCTGTCTATTTGTTACCGATGACAAACTGATCGATGATCTACTCGATGAAGGCAGTGTCGATCACAATATCCGGTTGGCTATTCGTCATGGACTGCCCGCAGTGACTGCTATCCAGATGGCGACGCTCAATACAGCAGAATGCTTTGGACTCCGGGACCGAGGTGCTATTGCTCCGGGATATATAGCCGATCTGGTTATCCTGGATGATCTGGAACAACTGACCATTCATGAAGTCTACAAAAATGGACAGTGCGTTGTTCAAGGCGGTAAGCTGCTGGAACAGCCGGTTACTAATCCAACTGCATCCTCTACCCTTTCAGATTCTGCATATATAGAACAGTCGGATGCTGCGTTCACAGCTGAATCCACTGCTCTGGACCCAGTGAATCCAGCTGTTTCGCTCAATCATGATGCCTTTGCCGGGTCACATCACGAGATACTTTCTGACAGCATAGATCCAGCTTCCAGCCAGGCGCTCCCTACCAGTGCAGCTGCATTATCCCGCTGCCAGACCGCTCCCATCACACTGGATCATCTGGCACTCCCACTGACCCATGACTACTGCAATGTGATTGAGATCATTCCCAATTCGCTGGTTACTGCTCACGCACAGTATAAAGTAAATCGTAAAAACGGCTATTTTACTGCTTCTACCGATCAGGATCTGCTCAAGCTGGCGGTCGTAGAACGTCATCAGGCTACAGGCAATATAGGACTTGGTATCGTCAAAGGCTTCCAGCTGCAAAAAGGAGCTATCGTCTCTACTGTTGCCCACGACTCGCATAATCTGATTGCAGCCGGTACTTCGGATGAGGAACTGCTGCTCGCTATCGAGCATATTGTTAGTGTCAATGGCGGTCTCGCTGTTGTGTCTGGCAGCGAAGTGCTCGCCTCCTTGCCGCTGTCGATTGCAGGCTTGTTATCCGAGCTTCCTTATGAAGAAGTCTATCATCAAATGAAAAAGCTCAATCAAGCGCTGCTGCAGATTGGTGCTGCCCAGCATTTCAACCCTTTCTTGATGCTCTCTTTCCTCGCACTGCCTGTGATCCCGACGCTCAAGTTGACTGATCTGGGACTGTTTGATTTTGCAGCCAACGCGCATATTGATGTAGAGGTACAACGGAACAGGAAGTCTGTAGCCAAGTAATTAGCCGATTGCTGATCCTGTATAAAATAATCAGTATATTCTCCCGGACTATTTTAGGTTTGCTGTATAAAATGAAAAACCTTTGCCGATATATAGTATAAGGAAATTCCATTTTATACACGCAAAGGAGAATCGATTATATATGATTTGGCTTAAAGGATTGTTTTTGATTGCTTATGGATTGATGGTAGGA
The DNA here is from genome assembly GCF_000971985.1 of Paenibacillus dauci. Taxonomy (GTDB): domain Bacteria; phylum Bacillota; class Bacilli; order Paenibacillales; family Paenibacillaceae; genus Saccharibacillus; species Saccharibacillus dauci. The sequence continues at coordinate 142,567 of NZ_KQ040798.1, forward strand.
GCAGCGGCGGTGCTGTTGGCCGTATTTATCCATACCGGTCCTATGCAATACTTTCTCCATCCGAGCAAGATCGAACAGGCTTATACGTATCCTGCACATGAAGTAATCAACAAGGCGCATAACGAACAACGCTTGTAATTTCCGGATTCTCCTTCTAGCGTGCTTCTTCTGCTGCTATTTGTATCGGCAGATCATTCTTTATGGAAATTCGATGACGGAATCAACCTTATAAAATATATAAATAATAACCTCTCTGACCTGCCTTTCTCCGGCATATCGGGGAGGTTTTGCTTTTTCTTGCTAAGGGATATCGATAAAACAATGGACTTGACTGTCTGTAAGATATTACTATATCTATATGCGCTGTTATGCAGCCGCGTAAATGATCGGTCCCGGCCCAGCCAACCGGTACCGAAAAATAGTATGGGGACGTGATCTGCCGCAGCCTGTGGCCCAAGAAAATTACATAGAAAAGAGTGGTTATTATCCTGAAGCGTTTTTTTGCGTACTATCGTCCCTATAAAGGGCTTTTCTTTCTCGATTTTACCTGTGCCGTGCTGGCTGGCGTACTGGAACTGTCTTTTCCGCTGGCAGTGAATACGTTTATCGACAAGCTGCTGCCCGGACAAAACTGGAATCTGATTCTGATTGCCAGTCTGGCACTGCTGGGAATTTATGTGCTGAATACATTTATGCAGTATATCGTCACCTACTGGGGGCATATGCTCGGAGTGAATATCGAGACCGATATGCGCCGTAAGTTGTTTGGACAATTACAAAAGCTGTCATTCCGGTTTTTTGATAATCACAAGACCGGTCATCTGATTGGCCGGATTACAAACGATCTTAACAATATTGGCGAAGTTGCCCACCATGGTCCGGAGGATATATTCATCGCCATTATGACATTGATCGGTTCCTTTATCCTGATGTACAATATCAATCCCCAGCTGGCGATTATTACCTTTGTAATTATTCCGATCATGGCCTGGGTGATTATTTTCTTCGGAGGCCGGATGACTACGGCTTACCGCAGACTGTTCGGGGATGTCGGTAATTTCAATTCCCGTATCGAGGATAATGTAGGCGGTATCCGGGTCGTGCAGTCTTTTGCCAATGAAGAGCATGAGAAAAAGCTATTCGAAGTCGACAACCAGAGCTATCGCAGTACGATGCTGCTCGCCTACAAGACAATGGCGCGCAGTCTCGCCGTCAACTATATGATGATGCGGATGATTACGATTCTTGTGTTGATCTTTGGCGCCTGGTTCTTTATTAGCGGCCAGATCAAAATCGGGGAATTTGTTGCTTTTCAGCTGCTTGCCAATATTTTCTTCCGTCCCATCGAGAAGATTAATGCTGTTATCGAGAGCTATCCCAAAGGAATCGCCGGATTCAAGCGTTATCTGGAAATTATGGATACCGAGCCGGATATTGCGGATCGCCCCAATGCACTGGAAGTGACGCATCTGGAAGGGAATATCCGCTTTAATCAGGTATCATTTGGCTATGAATCCAATCGCCCGATTCTCCGGGATATCAGTCTTGAGATTCATCCTGGCGAGACTGTAGCCTTTGTCGGTCCTTCGGGTGCCGGCAAGACGACGATATGCAGTCTGCTGCCGCGCTTTTATGAAGTGGATCAAGGCAGCATCACCATCGATGGAATCGATATACGAGATATGAAGCTGGAGTCTCTACGCCGTCAGATCGGTATTGTGCAGCAGGATGTATTCCTGTTCTCCGGTACGATCCGGGAAAATATTGCCTACGGCAAGCTGGATGCCAGTCTGGATGAGATCTGGCTCGCTGCCGAACGTGCCCATCTGGCAGACGTTATTCGCAATATGCCGGATGGCATCGAGACCGTTATCGGCGAGCGTGGCGTCAAGCTGTCCGGCGGACAGAAGCAGCGTCTGTCTATCGCCCGTATGTTCCTTAAGAATCCGCCGATTCTGATTCTTGATGAAGCGACATCGGCACTCGATACCGAGACCGAAGCGGCTATCCAGCAGTCTCTCTCCGAGCTGGCTGTCGGACGGACTACCCTGGTGATCGCCCACCGACTCGCAACGATCAAAAATGCCGATCGGATTATAGTCGTCAATCAAGATGGCATTGCCGAACAAGGGCATCATCAAGAACTAATCGCTGCCGGTGGGATCTACAGTCGTCTGCACCGTGCGCAATTTGGCAGTTAAGCATTTATCCATGTATACCATCCATGCCCGGCAATCACTCTTTCTGTAGTGATTGCCGGGCATTTTAATGTTCTTAAAATATAGAAGTATAGTTATGGAGAAATATCTTCTGATTTCTTTGCTTGACCTTGGGTCTGACCTAAGCTTTATAGTAAAGATATAGACAAGATGTTCAAGCGTTTTGCTGCACTCCTACTATTTTGCCACAACCAGCATGATCCACTTTTTTTCTTTTGCAGATAAGCACTTTGTTTCAACGGATTCACGAAATATATTTTTTTCGAAAAGAATCATGGGTTCCGTCTATCCCTACCGGATATTCTTTCTTTAAATTAGTTTATTCTGCGGTATGTTTATACTTTTTATGTACAGAAAGGAGCCTTCCCTTATGAATCATTATCTCACGATTAGCGAACTGGCTCGGCTGATGAATGTATCTACCCATCAGATCCGTTATTTTGAAGAGCAAGGCGTTCTGTTACCTGCCTGTATCGCAGATAATCAATATCGAATGTATGGAACCGATGAAATCTATCGTCTGTCTCATATCCTACTGCTGCGCAAGCTGGGTATTCCGGTTCGACAGATCCGTGAAAGTCTGGCTTCCTTTTCGGCGGATCAATATAATGAGTTGCTTCAGGATTCCATGCTTCAGCTGGACCAGCAGATTGGGCAGCTCACCCGGCTGAAGCAGCTCACTGCCGGCGTAATCAGTGAATATGAGCAGCATTATGCCCCAGGATTAGATAGAGGCCTTTACCAGATTATAGACTGTCCATCAAGAAAACTCTGTATCTGGACCGAACTGCAGACCGGAGAAGTACTTACTGCCCGCAAAATGCTGCAGCTGAATCCCTACCCCGAAGATCTATTCGAGGCGGATCTATATTATATCCAGCAAGATCATCAATTGCTGCTCTGTTATGAACAGCCAAAAGATAAAATCACCCCTGACAGCGACCATTCCAGCATTTCGATAGAGAAGATAAGCTGCGGGAAAAATTCAAATCAAGCTCACCATTCCACACCCGATATAGAACTGGCTGCAAGCTCGTATCTGTCAGCTTATATTAGGATTACCGAAGAAGATGAACTTTATGTACAGATTCAGCAGCTGGAGCAGTATATGGAGCAGCAGCAGTTACTGCCTGCCGGCCCATTAATCCTAATCGAAAAGTCATATCTGTCCCTGTTCGATAATGCCAGCCTCCACTATGAGCTGCAAATGCCTTTGAGCGCTAGCGAAGTGAGCCAGGAGGAGCAGCCATGACAACGGCCCATATTTCTCAACCTCTGGATCTTGTTATCAGTCCCTGTCTTCCCGAAGAATTGCCTGCTGTTTGTATATTGCTGGCTACCTCATTTGCCGATATATTTGGTTCCATGGTTCAGCTCAATGAACAGCAGCTGGCGGCCCTGCTCATTCAGACCTGGTCGCCCTCTGCTCTAGCTGCCGATCGTCTACAGGTTGCCGCGCGGCTAAATGGACAGATTGTTGGAGTGATCGGGCTCCAGTGGTCTGCTGGCCATTCATCTACCCATTCAGCCCTGCCCCACTGGGGCTCGTTAATCAGACTATATGGATTCTGGAATATGTGCAGATTCGCAATAGGCATGTCTGCATTGGAACACAACCCCCGCCTTCATGAAGGTTATATTGAACATCTCGCTACAGCTACTGAATATCGAGGGCGTGGTATTGCCAGATCACTGTTGCAGTGGGCACAACGGTATGCAGCTGAACAGAAGTGGAACCAATTAACTCTGCATGTATCTTATAACAACGTACATGCAAGTCAATTATATAAGAAAATGGGCTTTCATCATCACTCTTCCCACTCCAGCTGGATTCAGCAGCTCTTCCTGCAGCAGCCCGGTTGGCATTATATGACCTGGATACCTGAATCCCTATCGTCAACGAATAGATGATTATTCCCATCCGTAATTTTATTTAATTCAAGGAGTGAATATACTTGCATAAACGACGTCTCAAATGGATTGTCCCTATTAGTGTCACTGCTGCTATTCTATTTACCTTACTGGCTATTTTCCTGTATCAGAATTCATACGATATGACTGAACAATCTGTATCGGTGCCTACTACCGATGGTGTATTGACGGGGATTCTGACTATGCCTCGGCATACCGAGCATCCGGTTGGACTGATCGTATTTGTCCATGGTGATGGACCGATCGACGCCAGCTATGATGGATTCTATCGACCGGTATGGGAGCGATTTGCCAAAGCAGGTTATGCATCCCTATCGCTGGATAAACGCGGGATTGGTGGATCAGCCGGCAGCTGGCTGCAGCAGAGCATGGACGATCGGGCCAATGATACTGTAACCGCGATTCGGTGGGCACGCACACTTCCCTCTATCGATCCCAAACGTATTGGATTATGGGGAGCCAGTCAGGCAGGATGGGTCATTCCCAAAGTAGTTGCCAAAGAGCCTTCGCTCGCTTTTAGCATTCTCGTCTCACCTGCGATCAACTGGATACGTCAGGGCCGTTATAATACCCGGCAGGAAATGCTTCAATCCGGCGCCAGCGAACAGGAGATTCGTCATGTGGAACAGCAGGATCAGTTAGTACTGCAGTTGCTCAAGCGCCATGCCTCCTACGCCGATTATCTACGGATAACCCATCCCGTCGATCCTATTTCAGCTGAACGCTGGACATTTATTGTGCGTAACTATCAATCCGATGCCAGTCAGGAACTTCGTAATTTCCATCATCCGGTACATCTGATACTTGGTACGGAAGATATTAATGTAGATGTCAAAGAAACCGAGCACTTCTACCGTCATTCGATCCCCAATTCGCTTCTGTCGGTCACTGTACTACCGGGTGTAGATCATTCCATGGTACCTTCTCGTCTCGTTCATTCCTCGTGGCAGATGATGCTGACAGCGATATTTTTCCCACGCCAGGTTAGCAGTCCAGCATATTTGAATGATCTGGAGCAGTTCCTGTCTACTATCCCGCGTTAAAGTCGGTTTATGGTACTGCGCCCTTTCCTGCTATATTGCTGCATGTCAAGAAATCGTTGTAGCTGATATGCAATAAATGCTATAGCTTATCCAGACATAAAAAATCCCCTCCTGCCTAGTTACGGTAAGAGGGGATTGATCTATTTAGAGATCTATTTAGAGATCTATTTAGAGATCTATTTAGAGATCTATTTAGAGATTCATCTAATGGGATAATACAGCTTGTTGTCTTTATTTAAATCTCAGACTCTTGCTACGTGAATCGCTTCTTCCTGTACATCTACCTGGATATTTTCTACATTCTCATCATCCAGTACCAGATCGGTAATACTGTCTTCGATATGCTGCTGGATCACACGGCGCAGCGGACGAGCACCAAAGGCTGGATTGTAACCAAGCTCAGCCAGTTTTCTCTTCGCCTCATCGGAAACGTTCAGCGTAATACCCTGTTCACCCAGTGTAGACTGGATATCCTCCAGCATATTGTCCACGATCTGTACCAGATCTTCTTCCTTGAGAGAAGCAAATGGAATAATCGCATCAAACCGGTTCAGAAACTCCGGACGGAAGTAGGAGCCCAGCGATTCCAGAATCGAGCTGGTCTGCTCCGATTTGGCAGCAGAGAAACCAACAGTGATTTTCTTCTCGGTAATAACTGCATTGGATGTCATGATAATAACGGTATCCTTGAAGCTGACGGTACGGCCCTGGCTGTCTGTCAGACGACCATCGTCCATCACCTGCAGGAACATATTTTGTACATCGGGATGTGCTTTCTCGATCTCGTCGAGCAGGATGATGCTGTACGGATTACGACGTACACGCTCAGTCAGCTGACCGGCTTCATCATGACCCACATATCCTGGTGGCGAACCGATCAGTTTGGACACGGAATGTTTCTCCATATATTCACTCATATCCAGACGGATCATCGCATCGGATTGACCAAACAGCTCTTCAGCCAGTGATCGGGACAGCTCGGTTTTACCTACACCGGTTGGTCCGACGAACAGGAAGGACGCAATCGGTTTGTTTTTCGGTTTCAATCCGGCACGGCTGCGGCGGATTGCTTTGGCGACTTTCTCTACGGCTTCATGCTGACCGATAACCTTTGTCTCCAGACGGGCAGACAGATTTTTCATTTTGTTCTGCTCATCCTGCTGCAGTTTGCCGACAGGAATACCGGTTTTGCGTTCGATAATATTCTGAATATCCTCGATGTGTACTTCGACCGGCTCTGTGCTGCTTGCCCCACTATTCAACTGGTTCAGCAGTTGGGTTTCTTCATCACGCAACTGGGCTGCACGTTCATAATGTTCTTCTCGAGTCGCCTGCTCTTTCGCAGCTTTGATCTTCTCGATACGAGTCATCAGTTCTCCCTGATCGCCTGCAGAAGCACGCAGATTCAGTTTGGCACCCGATTCGTCAAGCAGATCAATCGCTTTGTCTGGCAGGAAACGATCCTGGATATAACGATTGGATAATTGAACACAGGCTGCAATCGTCTCATCGGAGTAACGTACACCATGATACTCCTCGTATTTTGGACGCAAGCCTTTCAGGATTTCAACCGTTTCTTCTACCGTTGGTTCATCGACCATAACCGGCTGGAAGCGACGTTCCAGAGCAGCGTCTTTCTCAATCTGGCGATATTCCTTGAGTGTAGTGGCACCGATAACCTGCAGTTCCCCACGAGCCAGTACCGGTTTGAGAATATTACCAGCGTCCATGGAACCTTCGGCAGATCCTGCACCGACGAGCAAGTGGATCTCATCGATAAACAGCAGGATATTCTCGCGCTGCTGCAGTTCGGCTATCAACTGTTTGACTTTTTCTTCAAATTGGCCGCGGATACCGGTTCCCGCTACGAGTGAAGCCACGTCAAGCGAATAGACTTCCTTGTTTAGCAGTTTGGACGGTACTTTGCCTTCGGTAATACGCAGTGCCAGACCTTCGGCAATAGCTGTTTTACCAACTCCCGGTTCACCGATCAGGACCGGATTGTTTTTATTGCGGCGGTTCAGAATTTCGATCACACGTTCGATCTCGTCATCGCGGCCGATCACTGTATCGATCTTGCCGTCTTTGGCAGCATCATTCAGATTACGTCCTAGCTGATCCAAAATACCATTGCCGCGCTGCGGTTCTACCGTACGTGTCGCTGCACGCTGATTATTGGATCCGCCTGTCTGACCCCCTTGCTGCATGAAGCCTTTGAACAGTTGATCCAGTGGTGACATGCCGGAAGCGCCGAATCCACCAGACAGTGGATTGCTGTTGTTCATTTTGGCATAACATTCCTGGCACAGATACATCTTCTCTGATTTATGATTTACAGTGAAGCTCAATCCTACAGTGGCTTCGTGTTGATTACAATTTTGACAACGCATATATACATGCCCCTTTCTTAAATCGTATCGCTATCTGAAAATGGTCAAAAGAATGGGATTATAAATTGTTAACTTGAACAACCTAGGTAATGAATGTTTGATGTTTGATCAATATTTTTTGACTTTGACTTTCTTTGACTATTATATCGCATTCAGATTTAATGTCAACAACTTACAGCTGATTTTTATATTATTTTTGTAAATAATTTTGTGCACAATATAAATAGAATGTATTGAGATATTGTATATGCTTATTTTGACTTATCCCTGTTTCCATACAGTATATTTTATAAAATTCATTTTAAGGACACCTCTTCAAACCTCTTATTACTCATTTTAAAGAATAATAACACCTATTACATATATGGGGATCAAAGATGGTTTTTCGAGCTTTCATACCATGATTTTGGAGCTTAAAATGCTATATTGATCTTTGATTTTCCTTCCTTTATATTGTTACAGGAACGCGTTCATATACACATTGTAATTTAATATATTGGGAAAGGCAGAGGGTATAATGGAATTTATTTTGTATCTGGCATTGATTCTTGTTTTTACCAAATTGGCGGGTGATTGGTCTGTTCGCCTCGGGCAACCTGCTGTATTGGGAAAATTAATTATAGGCATTATACTCGGTCCTGCGGTTCTGGGATGGATAGATAATAATGAGTTTATTCATTATATGTCTGAAATCGGAGTCATTTTATTAATGTTTATCGCGGGTCTGGAGACTGATCTGGATGAACTCCGCAAAAACTGGAAGTCTGCTTTTGCTGTTGCTATAGGTGGTATTGTTCTGCCTTTTTGCGGAGGATATGGAACAGGTGAATTATTCGGTCTCGGACATTCGTACAGCCTGTTTATGGGCGTTGTCTTCAGTGCAACTTCCGTCAGCATATCTGTGCAGGTACTCAAGGAAATGAATCGTCTTCATTCCAGGGAAAGAACCACTATTCTCGGTGCAGCTGTAGTGGATGATGTACTGGTTGTGATTCTGCTGGCTGTATTGATGAGCTTCATGGGTGGTGGAGAACAGAGTTCACTCGGATGGATTATTGGCAAAAAGATTATTTTCTTCGCTGTGGTTATCCTTGCCGGATGGGGAGCCGTACCTGTTATTATGAAGTTCATGTCTAGACTGAAAGTCACGGAACCGTTAATTTCTGCCGCACTGATAATTTGCTTTGGCTTTGCTTATTTTGCCGACCTGATGGGCATGGCTGCTATTATCGGATCTTTTGCAGCAGGACTTGCCGTTTCACAAACCTCTTTCCGGGAAAAAGTGGAACATAAAATAGAACCGATCGCCTATTCGGTATTTGTACCTGTATTTTTTGTGAGTATTGGATTGCATGTATCTTTTGAAGGATTGGGACAGCAAATCGGCTTTATCGTTATTTTGACGCTTACTGCTGTGCTATCCAAACTGATTGGGGGAGCAGCCGGAGCAAGAATGACCGGATTTAATACCCGTTCTTCTTTTGCGATAGGCTCGGGTATGGTGTCTAGAGGAGAAGTTGCCTTGATCATTGCTTCAACCGGACTGCAAGCAGGTCTTCTGCTCCCGGCATATTTTACATCTATTGTTATTGTTATCATCATTACTACGCTTGTAGCTCCGCCGCTATTAAAAATGATGTTCAGGGTGCCGGATTCACAATTGGATCGTGCCTGATTTTCTCTATCTGTATGCAGTATACGATACACACTGTATATACAATGATACTCGTGTTTGCTATAAGAGATGAATGGTACAAGAAGAACATAGACAACAGGATAACTGGTCCACCAATATGGAAAAGAACTCTCTCCCGTATACAGGAGTAGAATCCTTTTCCATATTAATGATATTTTCTTTGAAGCAAACGGGTTACCGTAATGGCTACTGTGCATGACGCTGGTTGCCGTACAGCACTTAATCAACCAGTTGTCTCTATCTGGATTCCCCCACAAAATATACAGAATGCGCTGGTTCGTCTGCACACAATTCGATCAGAATAATCCGTCCTGTTCCACTCTCTACCCGCAATCGGATCGCTGGCGCGATACCTGCAAAAAATCGCAAAGCCACCGAATGCAGCAGCGAATCATCCAGCATCCAGCCTAGCGGCATGACCAGATAATGCTGTCCATATGCCATATAACTGTCTTTTATCCACTCCCTCAAATGATCCAGCTCAGAATCCATATCACTCTCCAAATGCTCGGTATGTATCAAATATTCCTCGGTATCCTGTACACCAGGACGGAACCACTCTTCGGTATCATGATGGCGATACAGATCGTGGATAATAGCCAGCGCCCCTGTATGGGTACGCTCGAACAGTTCTCTGGACTGCGCACGCAGTCGGTACATATAGAAAGTCTGTATATCTCCATTACTAGCAGATTGCTTTTTGTTCTCAAAATGAGGCAGTACTTCTGTTCGCAGCATATGCTGCGTCTTTGGACTGCCTGCCTGGATCTGCAGACGCGAAAGTGCCCCAAGCCACATGCCATGGGCGGTAAAATACTGTGCCAATGCGGTCATCTCCGCAGGCGGCTCATCCTCGGGCAGCAGAATCATCTCTGCTATATCTGCATTTGCAGTACTAATCGGGCCTTCTGTATAGACGACTCGTGTATAGTTTTTCACCAGCGTATTCATCAGGTGATGGTTGGCGACAGTATATGGTATGGTACGCTGCTCTATCTCCGGTCGAAGCAGCCCGTTAATCTGTTCCAGCAAATGATCATGATAACCGTAGTCAATCACATACTGACCATGTGGATCACGATTATCGCTATGATCGCCTGCTGGATCAAACGACTCCAGTTCCTCCGGCCCTGATACCATGAATACCTGCGTATACTCGCTCAGCTCATCATAGGATTCGTATCCTTGGGGTCTGGCAGATATCATCAGCAGACTGTCATTGTAATACAGTAATAAGTGAGTATCTGTATACCGATGAAGCATGATTCCTCCTTTTAAATAGGTCTGACTTGGATAATACAGATCTTGGACTAACACGTATAGACATCTACATCTTTTATTGCTTTATCGTAAAAAAGGTTCAGAACTCATCGGTAATATCCTGCCAATCACTCAAATCCGGCAGCTGTTGCTGTCCCCAGTAAGCCAGAAATATCTGTATCATTTCCGTACGGTCGCCTGTGATGCGGCTGTAATGTCTGAACCGTCGTTCCTCATACTGCAACCGGGTCTCCATAACCAGATCCTGCTCGCCACCTATGCAGGCAGCCTGCAAATAAATACTGTTCTCCAAAGGAATGGATGGGTTTAAGACGATATAATCATTCAACTCCGTAATCAGATCAACAATAACCGAAGCGTTAATCGCTTCGTTGGTATAAGTAACTTCTCCACTTTGCAGTGTGTATGTAAGTTGATGAAGACTCATCGGCTTCTTCCTTTCGCTATCAACATGCAGCTGTAAATGCTGTAATTGTATCATATTCATATCGATGCGGATAACTTTTTATCCTGTCCGTCGGGCGTTCTATGCTCTATGATGCCGATTCCCTCTATACAAAAAGCACCCTGATCAAGCCAAGCGATCATAGGTGCTTTTCACATTCAATAGCTGGAATAACCAATTAAGCAAATAAAAATCCGCCAGCATGAATACACATGATTGGCGGATTTGGTGTCTAGCTGAATATATGGTAACTCGTATTATTTCTTTTTCACCTGCAGCTTCACACTTTTATTCGTATATACAGCTTTCACTGTATAACCTGCTGGCAGACCTGCGGCTTGCACAGAAGTGAACTTGCCGTGTTTTGGAGATTTGTCGCTGACGATGATCGTACTGTTATTTTTCGGTACATAGCTATCCACAAAATTCAGCTGCAGCTTGCCAGCATAGACTGCAGTTCCGTCGATATCCAGTACATCCTTTTTGCTACCAATAGTCAGCGTCAGTGTACCTTTGGAAGACTGCTTGTAGTTGCCGCCGATCTTCACTTTGCCGATCGCATTCTCTAGCAGCGTACCCCCTTCATTGGATACATCGCCACGGCCAAATGCAGTTGTACTGCCACCTTCCAGTGTCCCCTGTACAAGTCGGGTTTTGCCAGTATACGTATTTTTGCCATCCAGATTCAGTGTACCGGTCCCTTTTTTAGTCAGACCGCCTTTACCGGCAATATCATTACGCCAGGTATCTTCTTTGTTGAATCCACCTTTGGCAGCATCCAGATTCACCGTTACATTGTTAACGAATGCCCCATAACCGTCAGCAGCTGCAAACAGATTCAAGCGACCCCAGCCTTCGGCATCATCCAGCACCGGATACCCGGACGGAATGCCTGTTGTTGCCAGCACCCAGCGGCGCTGACCTGCATCCAGATAAGGCTGCCGTGTCTCCAGCAGTACTTCGGCTCCCTTCGGTACGAGAACCGGCTTGTCTTTGGCATAGGCTTGCGGGAATCCATAAGTCAGACGCTCTGTATACTCTTTTTTGTTGGTTTTATAATCATTGAAGCGATCCTTGGCTTTACCTGTCTGGGTCAGGAGCTTGGACTGAGCCTGCTCATAGGCAGCCTGTTTGATCTCTTTGTTCGCCGGATCATTCAGAATGGATGCAGACAATGCTGTTGCCATGACCCGTCCACCCATTACGTCAAAGTAGGAGTGCATACCCGATACCGCACGGTTGTTACCCAGTTCGGAAGCTCGGGTCAGCAGTTCCTGATAGCGTTCCGGCACGGCATAAGCCATGGCAAAGGCAGTCAAATAAGCGGCATTGGTATGACCGCTCGGATAGCCGCCATCGGTAGTCGGATCCGCTTTGATCGCAGGTACCAGAGTAGGCAGCACCGTCGCCTCCGGACTCCAGCGGAATGGACGCTTGTAGTTATAGAAGCTTTTCGCCGGATTGGTCGAAGAGTAACTGCCGCGCAGCGTATTGACCAGTGTCACCATACTGCCAAGGCTGGAGTTTGGATCACCGGAATTGGTTCCTTCATCGTCATACTTTTTGGTAGTCGCATCAGCTTGTACTTCCGTAATGGTCGTCGTTGCTCCCGCTTGCTTGCGGTAAATATCGGTCAGCGCACCGAGACCTTCGATCACACTGTAGCTCTGATTGCGGCGATCGTCAAGGTAGGCAGCTTCTTCTTGTGCTGCGGTACGCTTCTTGGCCGTATTAATCACTTTCTGGATATTCATATCCAGCAGCTCGCTGTTGAGCTTGGTACCGGCATCCCAGGTTGTACCTGGTTTCCACATTTTATTGAATTCAGACAATACGCCGATCGCCGGATTGGATGTAACCGACATATTATCACTTGTATTGTTTTTGTAATTATCTACAAAATAACCCCATGCCGGCTTGGGTGGTGTTACATTGGAAGGCAGCTCGGCAGCTTGCGCATATGTACTACCCAGTGAACCAGCCAGTACGGACAAAGATAGAGATAACCCGATGATTTTGTTCTTTTGACTCTTCATACTCCCGATAATCCTCCTCATATTTCCTGCAGCGTTACATGCCAAATCATATGCAGACCTGCAATCGGTCAGCACATCATCCGTAATGGGCGCATCTACTCGATAGCAGCATGCTCAGCCCGTATGTACTACTACATGGTAAAGCTCATTTGTTAACGGGATCATAATGGTTTGTTTGGCAAATGTTAATTATTCAGAACTTTGACGAATACTATAATGAATTGTCGAAAAGAAAAAAGGCCAATAAATAGAATTTTCTTCCAATCTATTTTATAGTTATTATCTAAAGACTTTTATTCAAGGAGGTAATAAAGTGAATCATTCCCATCTAGCCAGCCTGCAACAGCAACTACATAAGGAATTAAACAAGTGAGATCCTGAGGAACAACAACGTATTCTAACCTATCTTATAGATGATCTGCAAAAACAGGAGCAACGTTCATTAGTCAGTGAAGATTATACGGTAACCGACTGGGAACGGATCAAAACGTATTTGAGTATACCGCTCATACGCTGGCTGTATGTACTGGCTATTATCATTCCGGTCTTTTCGATTATTGGATTTGTGTATATTGCCTTATGGGTTGAATAATCGATTTTAATCAGATCATTGGATAAGAGCAGGTCATTAGTATATACATAATAGATTTTATTCCTTGCAACAAACAGCTGGTTATTGTGTCTGCATATTTTTCTGCAGTCTGTCTCTATTCACTCTATGACAGGCAAAAAAGCTTCTACTTGCTACACCTCCCGGTGCCCGCTGTAGAAGCTTTTTTGCTATTTGTTATTTTATTTTGAGCCAGCTGTGATTCTAGTCTTTATTTTAGATCAAGACATCAGATCACAACGGTCAGCAGATCTTCCTGATAGCCGATCTTTTTCTTGTCGGTCTCGATCACATCCAGATAGTTGCCGGAGTTCGAGATGATTACCGGAGTAGTCAACACATAGCCGGCTTCTTTGATCGCAGCCACATCAAACTCCATCAGCAGATCACCTTTTTTAACTGTATCGCCCTGTTTCACTTTTGGGGTAAAATGCTTGCCTTTGAGCTTGACGGTATCCTGGCCTACGTGGATCAGAATATCTACACCGTTGTTACTGGTAATCCCAATTGCATGTCCCGAGGAGAACAGCGAAGTCAGTACGCCGTCTACCGGAGAATACACTTTACCTTCGATCGGTTCAATAGCAATTCCTTTACCAAGAGCACCGGTAGAGAACGCTTCATCTTTTACCTGTGTCAGCGAGATCACCTCGCCTTTCAGCGGGCTGAATACTGTCTCCTGCTTCACGGCAGCATCTGCGCCTGTCTTTTCCTTGGTGCCTGTACCTGGTGCTTCATCTTCCTGCAGACGAGTGAAGAACATCAGTACAAAACCAACAATAAAGCTGACAATCATACCGATAATGGCGCCGTAGAATCCGCTATCAATTCCATTAGGGCCGATGTAGGACGGGATACCGAATACACCCAGGCCGCCGACAATATATGCTTTGGTTCCCATGGCTCCGATAATCGCGCCGCCGACAGCGCCACCAATACAGCTAAGAATAAACGGCTTTTTGCGTGGAAGGGTAATTCCGTAAATCGCCGGTTCGGTAACGCCGAAGATCCCGGAGATAAAGGCTGGAATAGACAACGATTTGAGTTTGGTACTTTTGGCTTTGATCAGTATTGCCAGAACGACCCCTGTCTGTGCAAAAGAAGCACCAAACATACCAGCCAGAATCGGATCCGAACCCAGATTGCTCAGGTTGTTCATCGCGATTGGCACAAAGCCCCAGTGAAGACCAAAGATAACGAATACCTGCCAGAATGCACCCAACAGCAGACCTGCAATGATCGGACTCAGGTTAAACACGCCCAGAATCGCTGCACCTACAAGCTGTCCTGCCCAGGTAGCTACCGGACCAATAATCAGAAATGCCAATGGAATCGTAATCAACAGGGTACAGAATGGCACCATGAATGTACGTACTACACTAGGAATAACTCGTTTAAAGAAGTTCTCGAATTTGGAACCTACATAAGCCGATACGATAATCGGAATAACACTCGATGAATACGTCATCAGAATAACCGGAATACCGAGGAATGTAATATGCACTGGTGACTCAAACGGCGTACCGCCAAACAGCGTATACAGTGGTGTACCTGTTCCTACTGCAGACAATGTAGGATATACCAGGGCTGCACCAATCGCCATCCCTATAAATATATTCGCGTTGAATTTCTTCGCTGCTGTATACCCGAGGAAGATCGGGAAGAAGTAGAACAGACAATCACCAATGGCATTCAGAATAATATACGTACCCGACTCCTTGACGAGCCAGCCGAGTGACAGGAATAATGCGGTCAGACCCTTGATCATACCGGTCGCTGCCAGTACGCCGAGAGTAGGCGCGAATACGCCGGAGATCATATCGATAAATCGGTTGAACAGACTTACCTTCTGTCCGGAGTCATCACTGGCTGCAGAGGAGTCGCCGCTGAATCCAGCGACAGTATTCACATCCGCATAGACTTCGGATACATGGTTACCGATGACAACCTGATACTGTCCACCACTTTGAATGACCGTTACTACCCCATCCATATTTTTCAGTACATCGGTATGGGCTTTGCTCTCATCTTTTAATTTGAAGCGAAGGCGTGTTACACAGTGAGCCAGACTGCTTACATTGTCCCTGCCACCAACGTTTTGGATAATATCTTTTGCCAGTTGTTCGTATTTCATCGTTCTTCCTCCTTTGTAGGGTATCCGAGTATCCAAATGTACAAATGAAAAGGCGAAACCAGACAGACCGTCTTCAGGAGCAGGACTCCTGTACGATCTAATCTTGGTTTCGCCTGCATTACCAGTAACAATCCAATCGTTTATGAAGTTGTGTCACTTGTGACCCGGTGAACGTGGATAGTAAGATACAGCTTCTCTTCATCCGACAGTTCTGTGCTCAGGTATTTCTCGATTTTGAGCATACAATTATAGGCTTTTTTGTACTTGGTTCTTACCTGTCGGAGCAGAAAATCATCTTCTAGCACCTGCCTGTGCGGCTGGGCCAATCGTTGAAAGAAAAACTTGAGATGCGTGATAAAGCGTTCGTAGCTGATCGACTGTTCATCCAGTTCCAGGCGGTAGGTATATTTGATGATATTCAGGATGTCCTGAATCTTCTCCGCCTGTGCCGATACATCTGCCATCCGGCTGCTGGTTCCATTCAGCTCGGCATTGACGAGATGAAGTGCAATATTCGCTGCCTCATCCTCCGGTAATTTGCGCTTCAGCGTGGATTCGATAAATTCCAGCGCTTTGACACCAATACCATATTCCTTGGGATAAAACTTGCGAATCTCCCAGCTGAGCGGGTTCGGATTGCGTATCCCTTCATCATGCAGCTTGAACGCGTTGTTCAGATGGTCGGTGAGGGTAACATAGATATAATCGCTCAATGTGACATTCAGATTATTCTTGCCGTACTCGATGATATCGTAGCAGACCGATACGTACTCGGGCGGGATATCTTCGAGCAGCACCTTGAACCTCTCCGACGCTTCCGTCTGCTGCAGTACAAAGATTTTCTCGATTAAACTTTGATCTACCGGTTCGCCAGCACTTTTTTTGAAAGCGATTCCACGACCCATTACGACAAACTCCTGTTTACCGGGATCGCTGGCTATAATGGCATTATTATTAAAAATTTTCCGGATAATCATCCAGTCTGCCCTCCTTTGATCCCACAGGTGTATACGGGATGAGTCTGTCATCCTACCCTTTTGGATATCAGGGAATTATCCATAGTGATGATGGAATACCTTCCTGACCGTACAGCTTCACCAGGATACAGAAAAAGGCAAAACCCAACACATGTGGACAGCTCATAACAAGCTGTACATGCACTGGGTTTTGCCTTTTCAGTAACAATCCCAAAGTTAGAATAACACCTACTTCGCAATTTGGCAAGCGCTTTCTTTTGGTCTTTTGCAAAAAAATGATTTTTACTTTGAATTCACTATTATTATATCTTTAATTCGCTTTATTTCTATTCCACTCCTCCCTTTCAGAGACGTGCCTATAACAGAAGACACCTCCCTTATATAATAGGTGGAAGGTGTCTTCTTATAAGTAAATTCATACTTTATTTATAATTCAAATCCTCAGCCTAAAAGAGTAGTTCATGCACATATACTATACCAACTGAAATGCGCCGTTTCCACTAATAGAATTATTCTACCCAATTCAGTTCAAATTCGGTAAAACGTTGACCTGCAGCTATTCCCTGCGGAGAGATTCGTTCGATCTCTGCCAGATCATCTGCAGACAGCTGTACATCCAGTGCGCCCAGATTCTGACGAACCCGATCCAGATGCTTGGTTCCCGGAATCGGTACAATCTGTTCTCCCTGCGACAGCAGCCAGGCAAGAGCCAGTTGGGACGGAGTACATTCCTTGCGCGCAGCCATCTCTTCGATCAATGAGACCACTTCCAGATTCTTGTTGAAATTCTCTCCCTGGAAGCGTGGATACATGCGGCGATAATCATCAGCCGGCAGATCGTCAAAGCTCTTGATCTGACCTGTCAGAAATCCGCGTCCAAGCGGACTGAATGCTACATAGCCGATCCCCAGTTCCTTGGTCAGAGGCAATACCTCGTCTTCGGTCTCACGGCTCCAGAGGGAATACTCTGATTCGATCGCAGTCAGCGGATGTACAGCATGGGCACGGCGAATTCGTTCGGGTGAAGCTTCGGACAAGCCAATATAGCGAATCTTGCCTTCTTTGACCAGATCAGCCATTGTGCCTATGGTTTCTTCGATCGGCACGGTTACATCCGGACGGTGCTGATAATATAGATCAATGTAATCGAGTCCCAGACTGTACAGACTGGCGTCGACGGATTTGCGTACATAGGCAGCATCGCCCTTAGGCTTCTCGCTGATATGTCTAATACCAAATTTGGTCGCGACGATAACCTGATCGCGTCGTCCGCGCAGCGCGCGTCCTACCAGCTTTTCATTTTCCCCATAACGAGCATCTTCAAATCCACCGTATATATCTGCTGTATCGAACATAGTCACTCCCAGATCGATTGCTCCCTGGAGGGTATGAATAGATTCCTCATTATCCGGCATCATCATCGTTCCCAGTCCCAGTGCAGATACTTCCAATCCCTGATTACCCAATTTACGTGTTTTCATCTATTCGCTCCTTTTCCGCCAGGCGGATGAATTGTTGTACGTCGTGAACAATTCTTATTGTAGGAGTTCTGCCAAGGAGCAACCACAGTGTGTTTATACTGGTAATGGGACTAACAGGCTGGAGGAGATCTGTATGCAGCGACACTTTATCTGACTATAAAAAGATTGTCCTTTGACGCTACGATGTTTGGTACAACTCGATCTTGCTCAAGTGTATAAGTATAATTCTTCTATAATACCGCCTTAAAATTCTTCAAGCACCGCAGATCTATCGCCGTATACTTTGTCCAGATGCTCTTCACCCCAGTAACATAGCAGATCCAGAGCGGGCTTGAGTCCCCAGCCATACGGCGTTAGCTCATACTCTACCCGCAGCGGAATCTCTGTATACGCCTGCCGTGTGATGATCTCGTCCTTTTCCAGACTGCGCAGCTGTGTAGTCAGCATTTTCTGGGTAATGTCGGGTATTAATCGCCGAAATTCCGAAGGCCGTTTCCGTCCGGTCATTAGATGATAAATGATCAGAGGTTTCCATTTGCCTCCCATTACTTCCAGAGCCGCTTCCACACCTACCCTGTATTTTTTTTCAGTGCTATTTTTATTTTCTTCTTCCATCTGTTATCCCTCCATGAGCAGGCTATGATACTGGAAAAGCCTTGCTTGATAGGCTTCCGTTCATGTTCAGACAGGTTTGGAGCAATCGTTATTTCGGGAACTTCCATGTTCCCAGGGCACCTGAACGATCCTATGGGACATTAAAGTGCGTACTTCCAGGTTTTTGGGTTCCTGTTTATAATAGCATCAGTCATCCATTAGGAGAAAGATCAAACAGGAGAAAGGTAGTGAAGGATACCATGAAAGTATTAACTGTCGTCTCACATCCAAGACAGGATTCCCTGACCTTTGCAGTTGCTGATCGTTTTGTACAGGGGCTGGCTGCTGCCGGGCATGAATATGAGATACTGGATCTGCACCGAATCGGTTTTGATCCTGTACTCCAGGGGATGGATGAACCAAATCCATCCCTCGAGGAGCAAAGCTTTAGTCCGGATATTGAAAAGGAAATGGCACGAATGAAGGAACATGATGCATTAGCATTTATTTTCCCGGTCTGGTGGTGGAGTCTGCCAGCCATGCTCAAAGGTTATATTGACCGCGTATGGAACAACGGATTCGCATACGGTGCGAATCATCTTCATCACCAACAGGTATTATGGGTCGGGCTATCAGGCATCACGGAACAACAGATGAAAAAGCGGAATTATGATCAAATGATCTCGCATTTGCTTAATGTGGGTATTGCTGATTATTGCGGTGTGAACAACTCCAGAGTGGAGCTGTTATATGAGACACTGGGTTCCCTGCCCGAACATTATGATCGGCTGCTTGAGCATGCTTATCAGTTGGGTCTGAATTACAGCAAGGAACAGCAATCGTAAACCAGATCTGTACTATGTAAGGTTTTGCAGTAAGGTATAGCCGAAATAGGTAATAACAGAATAAGACAATTACATGCAAAAGCTTATTTGGATTCACCTCTTCCCACCTGAACAAAAAAGTCCGCCAAACACTTAATAACACTTGTGTTTGACGGACTTTTTGATAATGGAGCCTAGGGGGATCGAACCCCTGACCTCATCGCTGCCAGCGATGCGCTCTCCCAGCTGAGCTAAGGCCCCATAATATGTAATTGTTCAACAACTTTTTTAATGTATCATGAATTAGCAAAACAGTCAACATTTTTATCGGAGATTTTCTCGTTTCTATTTGTACTTTCTATCTATAGGAGCTTGTCTACTTGCTTGAATATAAACAGAGATTTACCAGGCTTCTGATTTGAATTTCAAGTCATTCAACGGGTATTTTCACATCTGTGTCTACACTCTGTGACAAGCCGGTGACAGTTGTGTCAGTGCGTTGACTTTCGTTCCTATGCTATTGGTATAATAAAGTTATTGGGTATTTTATAATAACAGGTAGATTGCCGACCTGCCACCATCACCATTCCAATATCCAAGCATACTCGGAAAAGAGGCGGATGATTTTGAAATATTCAACAGCTTATATCAGAGCAGGACTGGTACTATCCCTGATCCTCGTTTTGTTGACAGCCTGTGGACAACCCAAAGAGACGCGGGCAGATATTTTTAACCCGAACGGTATTAAGGAAATGCCGGTCAGAGATTCATACGGTAAGGTTAATGTACCGATCTCTGCCAAACGTATCGCAGTCACTAGCCAGTACGCGATGGACTACATGAATGCAATTGGCGCAGACATCTCGCTGGCACCGAAGCCTGCAGCGGGCAACTATGTATTTCCTCCCTACACCAGTGAGGAGCAGCGTGACAAACTGACTGTAATTGAAGGTCAGAACGGCGAGCTGGATCTTAATGCTCTCGCTGCCGAGAAACCGGATCTGATCATTACCAATAACGGCGACCGTGCCACTTACGATGCACTTACCAAAATCGCTCCTACCGCCTATATCGATCCGGCGCTGGACTGGCGTAACGAGCTGTACATGTACAGCACTTTCCTGGACCATGATACAGCAGCCAAGCAGTTTATGAATGCGTACCAACAAAAATTCAACGGAGCCAAAAGCAAACTGGCACCTATTATCGGGACTTCTACCATCGCTGCGCTGAGTATGCAGGATAATCAGCTGAATCTGCACAATAATGTCAAAGACAGTGTAGGTGAAGTGCTGTATCAGGATCTGGCACTCAAAACACCACAGGGTATGACGACTGACAGCGAATCCTCTCCGGTTACGCTGCAGCAGCTGCAAACGATGAATCCGGATTATCTGTTGATCTCCACCGGTATAGAAGATGATACGATAGCGGCACTGAACAAGCGCATGACCGCTTCTCCTGAGGGTGCGATCTGGAATCAGCTGACTGCCGTTCAGTCAGAACATGTCTATATTGTAGACAGTAGCTTCTTCAATGATACGCCGCTCGCCAAATCGTATGCGATCGACACGATGGTGAAGCAATTATCCGACAAGTAACTGTAATACATGCAAGAAAATCAAGGGCGCAAAATGAGATCTGCTGTATACCGGTTTGTATTCCGGATCTCCTTGCGTCCTTATTTTTTTCAGGTGATTACAGTCTGCTCCATTGTTTCTTTCAGAAAGCTTTTGTAGCGCCACTGGATAATCTTTAAAGCGTCAGTAGTATAACCTATCCAATCAGCATATATTATTTTCAAAAAATGCTTGCATCCCCTTTCCAAAAAGCGTATACTCTTAATTACGGTGATTCGTTCACCACTTCCTGTCTGACATCTTAGAACACACAACATGAGGATCAGGAAGTTACATATTTTTTTGCGGTCGTGGCGGAATTGGCAGACGCGCACGGTTCAGGTCCGTGTGGGCTTACCCCCGTGGAGGTTCGAGTCCTCTCGACCGCATACCTTATCTATCAAGTCTGTTTCACTTCGGTGAAGCAGGCTTTTTTTGATGCTTTTATTGAAATATGATTTTGATTTTGTATATCCCCTGCATTCATAGAGGATACCTGTATCTCCTGGTGCTGCTGTTCAGGGATTGATTTTTGCTTTTCGGCAATATCGGCAGCTTGCTGCTCTCTCCCATGCTACACTGGAGCTGGAGCAGTCATACCGGAACGGAGGTGTCTATTATGTATAGAGTAGCGATTTGCGATGATTCCGATCAACAGCGCGAGCAGGTTCATCAGCTACTGACTACGCTGTCGGTTCGTACAGGTGTTGAATTTGTCATTGAGGAATTTGCTTCCGGGGAACTGCTGCTGCAGCATTACGAACAGGCACAGCCTTCTTTTCATGCCTGGATTCTGGATGTAGAGATGCCTGGTCGCAGTGGGATCGAAACGGCGCGCAAGCTGCGAGAATGGCAGCATATGGATGAACAGATTATATTCCTCACCAGCTATCCAGAATATATGGTCGACAGCTTTGATGTGATGACGTTTCAATATCTGATCAAGCCTGTGCAGCCTGAGCGATTTGATGAAGTAATTCTGTCTCTTTATCGCTACTGGGAGTCTCAGGAGCACAAATTGCTCGTGATCAAATCCCGCTATGATGAACTGGTTATCAAGCATGATGAACTAATCGCGATTGAAGCTGTCAAAAGTCTGACTTTCAAAAACAAACTGCATTTCATTACTGCTCAGGATACCTATGAGAGCAAAGGCGTGCTGGCTACTTACGCCTCTGCTCTCAAGGAACAAAATTTTCTGCAAATTCACCGCTCTGTTATTATCAATATGCGTCATGCCAAAAAGTTCGCCGGCAATCAGGTACTGATGTCCAATGGACTGGAGCTGCCAATCGGGCGCTCCCGGGTAAAGGAAGTCAAGGACGCCTGTACACGCTTTATGATTAAGGAGCTGAACTGAGATGCCGACGAATATAAGCTATATGCTGCTCGTTTTGCTATTTATCATTCCTACGTTGTTTTTGGGTCAGTTTTACTTTGATGCCGTACTGGGCAAAGTGAACCGTCGATCGAATCGATATGGATATATTATCGGATTTGTTATTTTGCACCTTGTGTATTATCTGGTAAATATGCCGTCGACCCTCTCTTCAATTCTGGCTATAGTAATGATTCTCTGTATGGCACTATCCTACAAAGTGCAGCTGGGTACGATAATCGTGTTTACTTTTATCTATGTAGTCCTGCAGACCATAATCAATTCCATGGGTGTCTATCTTTTTTTTGGTGGGGTCAATTATTCGATCGAAACGCCTTATGAGCTGATGCAAACTCATTACAATCGCTCAATCAAACTGCTGCTATTCAGTTTCCTGGTGATGCTAATGGTCTCCCAGCTGATTCGGCTGATCAGTCGGCGGCGCAGCATCGTGTTGCAGCCGCGCTATTATTTGCTATTTCTGATTGTACCGCTGATCTCGATCTGGCAGATCAATGTGCTGTTTGCCTACAGTCAGAAAAATAGCTATTATGTAGTGTCCGTACTGGGGCTGTTGTTTCTGAATGTATTTGTTATTTATATGTTCGATATGCTGATGGAGCGGTTCCGGCTGCTCAATCAGAATGTTTATTTGCAGCAGCAGATGGATTATCAGGATGCCAATTATGAGAAAACGGTGCATACGTTCAAGGATATTAAGCGTGTTATTCACGATACGAACCAGCATCTGCTTTATATCGAAGAATGTATACGTCGCCAGGAGCCGGAAGCGGCGATCGAGCATATTCAGACGACGCTGAACCGGGTTGATCAGGCGTACCATCGCGTTAATACCGGCAATCTGGTAATTGATGCTCTTGTTAGCAATACGCTCAGTATTGGACAATCCAATGGCATACGGATCGATACCCGGCTGCGTCTGCACTCGCCGACTGTACGCATCGAACGCTATGATCTGTGCGTCGTACTCGGCAATCTGCTGGATAATGCGATCGAAGCGAGCAAGCACATCCGATTGGCAGACGACCGATATATCTCTATCCAGATTCATTCCAATGAATCTACGTTGTATATCCACATTATCAATCACTCCAGTACACCGAATACGGACTGGAGCAGCAACAAGCCAGGTGATGGTTATCATGGATTAGGACTGACTAACATCTCCCGTCTATGCGAGAAATATGGAGGTCATATGACGATCGAGAATCACAATAATCGGGTTGAAAATATGGTTGTACTACCCTTTTATGAAGAATGATTCCAATAAGGATAGAGATGGACAGATCAATAATAAGCTGTACCTTTTAATGAACTGGCGATGATGCCGGTTCATTTTTGCTATTCAGGGATAAAGATATTCGTTTCAGCCCATTTTCGGTCTATTGATTCCAATCTGCGGTATGCTTCAGTTGTGTACAGATGAGATGACATCTGACTACCTATCGAAAGGACTGAATAGAATGAATACAATGAACAAAGTCAGCAAATGTCTGCTGAGTATCGTGATCGTTACTTCGGCCTTACTGCCAACCGGCAGTATCTCTGCTGCTGAACAAACCAAAACCCAAACAGCAGCTGCTGCCAAGCCGCAGACTGTAACTGCCGCTACTTCCTCCCGGGCTCAACAGCTGGCCCAAGTGTTGTTGGACAAATACGGCGTGACCGGGGTGCAGTATGCCGTAATGGATCATGGCAAAATTGTTCTCTCCGGCAGTGCAGGAACATCGGGTCGCAAAGGCAACAGCAAGATTGGTAAAAATGATATGTTCGGTATCGGTTCTACAAGCAAAATGTATGTAACAGCGGCAACAATGATGCTGGCCGATGAAGGCAAAATCGATATTGATCGTCCGCTGACCGACTATTTGCCTGAATTCAAAATGAAGGATGAACGATACAAACAGATTACACCGCGTATTCTGATGAATCACTCTTCCGGACTGTATGGCAGTCACTATGGCAACTCTATCCTGTTCAATGACAATAATACATTCAATCGCGACAATCTACTGCCTGCGCTGCAAAATGAAACTTTGAAAGCTGATCCGGGTGCCTTCTCTGTGTATTCCAATGACAGCTTCCAGCTGCTTGAACTCATGGTCGCCAAAGTAAGTGGCAAAAGCTATCCGCAGTTTATCCAGGAGCGGATCACCAAGCCGCTGCAGCTGAAGTCGACACTGACACCGCTGGATCAGTTTGACCGGAGTCGTCTGGTGAAAACGTATTTCCCTACCTTGACCGACAAGGCTTTGCCGGTAGAAAATACCAATATTATCGGTACCGGCGGCGTCTACTCTACCGCAGAAGATGTAGTCAAATTTGCCGAAGTACTTACCGGACACCGTCCGGATCTGCTGTCCACTGCTTCGACCAATGCAATGACCCGTCCCGAATACCGCAGCGGCATGTGGGTATCCGAGACAAGCAATATTTTCAACTACGGACTGGGTTGGGATTCTGTACAGCTGTCTCCATTTGACCGTTACGGATTAAAAGCTGTATCCAAAGGCGGCGATACACTTATGTATCATGCCAGTCTGATCAGTGTACCGGAGCAGCGGCTCAGTATGGCTGTATTAACGTCCGGCGGTTCCTCCATGTACAATGAAGCGGTAGCTAGTGAAGTGATGCTGCGCGTATTGAAAGATAAAGGCACAATTAAACGTATTCTGCCAGATCAGCAGTTCCCGGCAGCTGCTAAAGTCGCTATGCCAGCTGATATGAAAAAGTATAACGGCACCTATGGCGTCGTCGGTGAGACATTTGACGTTAATATCCGTAATGGCAAATTCAAACTAGCTACACAGATGTCCGGCATGATTCCGGCACAGCAGTATATCTATGCAGGTAAAGGCAAATTCCGTAGTGAAGATGGCTCTGCTCTCGCCAGCTTTGAACGCCAGAAAAATGGCCGCACGTATCTGAAGCTGAATGCATATCTCAATATACCTGAGCTGGAGCAATCCCAGATGGCTCTGTATGTCGGACAAAAGCTGGACAAACAGTCTCTCCCTTCTGCTGTCAAAAAGACATGGCAGCAGCGTAATGGCAAAAGCTATTATAATATTGACGAAAAAATCAACTCGGCATTCTACCTGATTCCGACAGAAATCAGCAAAACGATCCAGGCAGACACTCAACTGGGTTATGCACTGGGTACGAAAATTGTAGATGCAAACAAGAGTGTGAATATTATGCAGATTCCGGTTATGTCCGGACGTGATACATTTGATCTGAATTTCTCCCGTCAGGGCAAAACAGAATATCTGCAGATCAACGGACAATCCTTTATTAGTGAAGATGGCTTATCTACTCTCTCAGCGTCCTCTTCCCTGAAAATCCCGGCAGATCATCATGCTACATGGATGAAGTTGGGCAAAAAAACGGCTGGACAGAAAATAAATGTAACTCTTCCGAAAGGTGCAGGTTTTGTCGTCTATGATGACAAAGGACAAATCACGTATTCTTCTATCGTTAACGGTGGCCACAGCACTAAACTGCCACAAAGCGGTATGATCGTATTCGGCGGCAAAGCAGGAGACCACTTCAAGCTATCGCTGAACCGCTAAATCATTGGTACGTCTGGAACAGATTGATGCAGAAATCATGCTTTACCGTTCCATAGAAATAAAGGCTCGATAACGTCTGTAATCGGAATCCTGCTTTAACTAAATAAACCGTATTTCTGCCGCTCTCCTTCCCCAGATGTATGCAGCAGAAATGCGGTTTTATTCTGACCTTATACAAAAAAGCATCACTGCTTCCTGTCTCCCTTGCTGGAGACTCCAAGCGGTGATGCTTTCTTTTACTGTTTTTTCGATACGGCAAACCGTATGTCCAAATTACTGATCTTCGCGTTCGCGATCATGCTGTGACAGAATAGATTCCTGCTTGATCGAATGCTTTTTGTCCTGTTTGGAATCGTCATTCAGCAGTCCTTCCAGCTCTTTCATGAACATGCTGATATCCTTGAACTGACGGTATACTGAGGCAAAGCGCACATAAGCCACTTCATCAACAGGATACAGCTGTTCCATCACCAGTTCCCCTACAGCACGACTTTCTACCTCGGCCAGGGCTGTTGCATACAGACTCTTCTCAACCTCTGATACAATCGCGTCCAGCTGGTCAACCGATACCGGGCGTTTCTCACAGGCACGAATCAGACCGCGCAGCAATTTGTCCCTGCTGAACTCTTCACGACTGCCGTCTTTTTTGATGACGATAAGCGGAGTAACCTCCACCATCTCGAATGTGGTAAAGCGGCGGCTACAGCTCTCGCATTCCCGCCTGCGACGGATCGACTTGTTATCATTGGCTGGACGGGAATCCAGCACTTTTGTTCCGTTATGACCACAATAAGGACATTTCATTTCCAGTGTCACCTTCCTTTCCCTCTATGCCGTTTATTCCATCTATTCAGAAGGCGTCATATAATTTGGTATATTGCTTATAATAATATAATACACGTTGCACATAATGTCTTGTCTCGCCATAGGGAATGTCCTTGGCATGCTCCAATGTACCATCCCACTGGCCGCTGCTGATCCAGCTTTTCACTTTACTCGGGCCAGCATTATAGGCTGCGATCACCGCAATCTCATTGCCACCGAACTGCTGCATCAGATTGCCCAGATACCAGGTACCAATCTCGATATTCGGATCGACATCATGTTTGACCGTATCCATGGATACATTGTTCAGATGTGCTTTGTCCATCACCCACTGAGCCGTATCCGGCATCAGCTGCATGACGCCAAGAGCACCTTTTTTGGATTCCTTACTAGGCTGGAAATTCGTCTCTACCCGGATAATGGAAGCAATCAGAAATGGATCGACCTGATATGCCGAAGCATGGGCACGAATTTCATTCTTGTATTCGATCGGATAGATCCATGCCAGCCAGCGGGTATTGAACAATACCAATACCAATACAACCAAAAACAGCGGCAGCAGAATCCGTTTACGGATCAGTTGATGTTTGAGGTGGTTCATGACAGGCCTCTATTCACCCAGAATTGCTGCAGCTGCTGCTGTGTCTGTTCCAGTGTACCGCTGTTATCGATCACAATATCCGCTATCCGTTTTTTCTCCTCGATATCCATCTGTGCAGCAAGCCGTTTCTCTGCCTGCTCCGCTGTTAATCCATCCCTCTGCATCAGCCGCTGCAGCTGTACCTCACGTGGTACATATACGACCATAATTTCGTCGAACTGGTAAGCATCCTTTGCTTCAAGCAGCAAAGGAATATCCGCAATGACCAACCGCTGCGGATCGGCTGCTTCCAGCTCAGCTACACGGCTGTGAATCAGAGCACGGATCGCCGGATGCGTAATGCCTTCCAGCGCCTGTCGTTCCTCGGGATGAGTGAAAATATGCTCGCCCAGCTGCTTACGGTTCAGTGTACCGTCCACATTCAGCATATGTGCTCCAAAGCGCTCTCTGACCTGCTGCAGTACCGGGTGACCAGGCATCATGATTTCCCGTGCGATCAGATCCGCATCGACCAGTGCAGCTCCATGCTGTACCAGCCAGGCGGAGACTGTACTTTTCCCCGTAGCGATTCCTCCGGTTAATCCAATATTCATGCTGTCACCTCAATGTTTCTGTCGTATCGGAAGAGGCTGGCAGACCGGACAGAAGTGTGTACCCCTGCCGCCTACTACCGTCTTCTCAATCAACGTCCCGCATTCATAGCAGGGCTGTGCTTTGCGTCCATAGATGCGCAGACTATGCTGGAACATGCCCATTTCACCCTGGCCATTCACATAGGATTTGATGGATGATCCACCTGCTGCTACAGCATCGGTCAATGTCGAGACAATAGCTTCATGCAGACGAATCAGCTGCTCTTCGCTCAGATCGCCGGCGATTCGCTCGGGATGGATACCGGCACGGAATAAGGCCTCGTCCACATAGATATTTCCGATTCCTACCACGTACGCCTGATTAAGCAGTACCGGCTTGATCATCGTCTTGCGCTTGCCGATTACCCGGATAAATTGCTCTGTTGTAAATTCCGGATCTAGTGGCTCCTGGCCGAGCTGCATCAGCGGTTTGGATTCCAGATCTTCACCTGTTTTGAACAGATGCATGGTTCCAAATTGGCGTACATCCTTGTATCTCAGTTCTGTACCATCAGTAAAATGGAAAATGACATGGGTATGTTTTTCCACCGGTTCATTCTGTTCATATACACCATAGCGTCCTTCCATCCGCAAATGGGATACCATGACAAGTCCGTCCATAACAATTCGCAAAAATTTGCCGCGCCGTTCTACGGTTTCTATGGTATGTCCCTGCAGTTCCAGTGCAAACTGCTGTGGGTCATCCGGGCGCTGGATAATGCGTGGCAGCGATACGGTAACCCGTTCAATTTGTTTGCCGGTGACCAGGGTGTTAAGAGTGCGTCTGACTGTTTCTACTTCCGGCAATTCCGGCATATGATTCACCTATCCTTTATATACTATTTCGCTTCGTACCAGTTGGAGCCATAGCTCACATCCGCTTTGAGCGGAACGGCCAACTGCAGGGCTTCCTTCATCACCTGTGGTACCAGTGTTTTCATTTCTTCCATTTCATCGGCAGGTACTTCGAATACCAATTCATCATGTACCTGCAGCAGCATACGGCTGGTAAGCTTCCGATCTTTGAGCGCCTTGTCCATATGCACCATCGCCAGTTTGATAATATCTGCTGCGGTTCCCTGAATGGGCGTATTCATCGCTGTACGCTCGGCAAAAGAACGCAGATTAAAATTCGATGAACGAATCTCCGGCAAATACCGGCGACGTTCCAGCATCGTTTTCACATAGCCGTTCTTCTTGGCTTCATCCACGATATCATCCATATAGCGGCGTACACCCTGGAATACTTCAAAATACTGGGCGATAAATTCCGATGCTTCCTTACGCGTAATATTCAGGTTCTGGGACAATCCATAGTCACTGATACCATATACAATTCCAAAATTGACAGCTTTGGCAGAGCGGCGCATATTGCTGTCGACTTGTTCATGGTCTACTCCGAATACATCCATCGCCGTTTTGGTATGGATATCCATATCATGCAGGAAGGCTTCTTTGAGTCTTGGGTCATCGGAAATATGGGCGAGTACACGCAGCTCGATTTGCGAATAGTCTGCCGCCAGCATCGACCAGCCCTGCTCGGAGGGTACAAATACTTTGCGCAGCTTGCGTCCTTCTTCCAGACGAATCGGAATATTTTGCAGATTCGGGAACTGGCTGGACAAGCGTCCGGTGGCAGTAATCGTCTGGCGGAAGTACGTATGCACTTTGCCGGATTTGGGATGGATCTCTTTGAGCAGTCCTTCCACATAAGTAGATTGCAGCTTGGCAAGCTGACGGTAATTCAAAATCAGCTGCACAATTTCATGATAAGGTGCCAGCTTCTCCAGTACATCCGCACTGGTGGAATATCCGGTCTTGGTCTTCTTGTCCACCGGTAATCCAAGCCGCTCGAATAAAATATCACCAAGCTGTTTGGGTGAATTCAGATTGAACTCGGTGCCCGCCAGTTCATAGATTTGTGTAACCAGCTTATTAATCTGACCTTCGAACTCCTTGCCAAGTGCACGCAGTTCATCTGCATTTACAGCAACACCCTGCTTTTCCATATCCGCCAGAATGCGTGATAATGGCATCTCCAGATCCACGAACAGACTGGTCATCTCATTTTGCTCCAGCTGTTCACGCTGCAGCGGTACCAGCTGACGAATCGTCGCTGTTTTGCGGGCGAGATGCAGGCTGAGTACGTCTGCTTCCGGTACCTTGTAGCGTGCACCCTTGCCGAATATTGCCTCATCTTCCGGCAGCTGCGGCAGTCCGCTGCGGCCAGCGAGTACGCTCAGGCTCTGACCCGAATCGGTCGGGTCCAGCAGATAGGCAGCAATCTGAATATCAAACCGTGCACCGGCAAAAGGAATATCGTCCCAGAACAGCACCAGATCGGCGCGATGCAGATCATGACCATCCTTTGGAATCGATTCATCCGCCAGCCAGCTGCGAATCGGAGCCGCCGCTTCACTTTTTAGCGTTTCAGGCGTCAGGAAGAAATATTGATCCGGTGCAGACAGTACAATACCAACCAGACTGGCATGATGCGGGTTCTCCCCGCGGCTCTCGATATGCACCACATCAATTTGCGGAAGTGCAGCTTCCAGCTCGGCCATTTCTCCCTCACCAATCACGGTTACTACCAGTTCTTCAGCCTGCTGTCCGGCAGCTTCATCCAGATCCAGATGATCCAGTACAGCGTCTGGAGCTGTAGATGACAGATCCAATCGCTGCAGAATCGACTTGAATTCGAGCTTTTGCAGCGCAGATACAGCAGTAGCAGCCTGGATGCCTTCATACTTCATGCTATCCCACGTCGCATCAAAAGGAACTTCACGGAAAATGGTCGCCAGTTCCTTGCTCATGCGTGCATCGTCGGCATGGGTCTCGATTTTCTCTTTCATTTTGCCTTTGAGCTCACTCGTATGATCAAGCACTTCTTCGACTGTTCCATATTGATGAAGCAGCTTCAGTGCTGTCTTCTCGCCTACACCCGGAATACCGGGAATATTATCGGAAGCATCACCCATGAGTCCCTTAAGATCAATAATCTGCGCAGGAGTCAGACCATAGCGCTCTTGTACCTCGGCAGGTCCATAGGCTTCAATATCACTGACACCCTTGCGCGTCAGACCGATTTTGACATGCTCGGAAGCCAGCTGCAGCATATCCTTGTCCCCGCTGATGACGATTACTTCACAGCCTTTTTGCTCGGCTTGCAGGGAGAGTGTACCGATAATATCGTCGGCCTCATAACCTTCCAACTGGTAGTGGCTGATGCCAAAGGCTGTCAGCAAATCCTTGAGTAAAGGAAACTGCTCGGATAGCTCGGGCGGTGTCTTTTGGCGACCGCCCTTGTAGTCCTGATAACTGCTGTGACGGAACGTAATTTTTCCGGCATCAAAAGCGACCATCACATGAGTCGGTTTCTCCTCTTCCAGCAGCCGCAGCAGCATATTGGTAAATCCGTACACCGCATTGGTATGCATACCGCTCGATGTGGTCATCGGCTGCTGCATCGCAAAAAAAGCGCGGTAAATAATACTATTTCCATCTATTAACATAAATTTTTCCATAGATCCTCCTATAGTCAAAGCGTGCATGTACAAGTAAGTATTTTGAGGTTCTTCAGTAATAACATTGCTTATTCTATGATACCACAAGGCCCCCTTTTCCAAAACAAAAGCACCGGATAAGTTCCGGTGCTTTTGTGGTAGTGCGATGAAATTGTCAGTTATTCAGATCAGGACGTCTGCCGGTAACCAGATATACGACACTTTCGCCGATATTGGTTGCATGATCAGCGATTCGCTCGATATAACGTCCAGTTAGATTAAGCAGCATAACTTGTGGACCGTCAGCCGCATTCTCCATCATATGCTGATGCA
Source organism: Paenibacillus dauci (assembly GCF_000971985.1). GTDB lineage: Bacteria > Bacillota > Bacilli > Paenibacillales > Paenibacillaceae > Saccharibacillus > Saccharibacillus dauci. The sequence continues at coordinate 174,713 of NZ_KQ040798.1, forward strand.
ATTCGCGAATCATGCCGCTGTACATATGATCGACCTGGTCATCATCGTTACCGACTTTATGAGCCAGATCCGTATTCTCATCCAGATAGGACTGGATAGAATCCCGGGTCATCTGCATAACGATATCCGACATGCGCGGGATATCCACCAGAGGTTTAATCAGGTTGGAACCCTGCATACGCAGGGTCACTTTGGCTACATCACGCGCCAGATCGCCCATCCGTTCCAGATCGCTGGAGATCTTGAATGCGACAATAATACGGCGCAGGTCCTTGGCCACCGGCTGCTGGGTCACAATCAGACGGGAACCGATATCCATGATCTTTTCTTCCATTTCATTCAGGCGATAGTCATTATCCACGACGGCTTTGGCTTTGGCTGTATCCAGCGTCTGCAATGACTTTACCGCGTCTTCAAGTGCCTCGATCACATGATCTCCCATAGCAGTGAGTAGTTGCCGGAGCTCACCGAGACTTTCATCAAATCCTTTGCGGTTAGGCATTCATAATCCTCCTCTAGGCTGGTTGAATAATGCAGATTACACCGCTTATGACAGTTGGTCGGTTTCTGCGCCCGGACGACAGGTTGATCTTTTCCGGTACCGGCTTGGAGCGGTCAGCTATTCAACAAGCGAAGAACTGCTGCCTTAGCCGAATCGGCCGGAAATATAATCTTCCGTGCGGGAATCGGTCGGATTTGAGAACATTTCTGTCGTATCCGTAGACTCTACCACTTCTCCATTCAGGAAAAATGCCGTCTGGTCGGAGATCCGTGCTGCCTGGTGCATGTTATGGGTAACCATAACGATGGTGTAATCTTTTTTGAGATCCTGCGTCAACTCTTCAATTTTGAGAGTAGAGATGGGATCAAGGGCAGAAGTCGCCTCATCCATCAGCAGAATATCCGGCTGGCTGGCAATCGCACGTGCAATGCACAGACGCTGCTGCTGACCGCCGGACAGACTCAGCGCCGACTTTTTGAGATAGTCTTTGACTTCCTCCCACAGAGCGGACTGTCGCAAGCTGCGTTCCACAATCTCGTTTAGCTGCGATTTGGAGGTAATTCCCTGCAGGCGAGGTCCATAGGCTACATTTTCATAAATGGATTTGGGAAACGGATTGGGCTGCTGGAATACCATGCCTACCTGCTGGCGCAGATCCTCCACCTCCACTTCATCTCCGTAAATGTCGGAACCGGCGATCTCTACCTTGCCTTCGATCCGTGTGCCGGGGATCATGTCATTCATCCGATTTAATGTACGCAGCAGCGTCGATTTACCGCAGCCTGACGGCCCGATAAATGCAGTTACTGCCTTTTCCTGAATAGTAAGTCCGATATTTTTAAGAGCGTGATGCTTCTCATAATATAAATTCAATTCTTCAATGCGAATAATGTCTGACACAGAGTCACACTCCCTTGATTCTCTTGTCTGGCAATCACAACCGGGTCATGATTCCGACTGGCATCTATACATCATACGTGATATTTGTAAACCGAGAGCTCCCGTATTGTAAAGAGAATGTAAAACTTCCGATCGTCTGTCAGCTCTGCAATCCAGCCGATACAAGAGTGGTCAGACGACCTGCCTCTGAGGCTCGCTCCAGCAGCTGATTCGCATGGAGCGAAGCTTCATCCGCACCTGCGGCCATCTCGATAAACAGACGATCCGCCTGGACAATAGAGGCCATACTGTGTTCCATCGTCTGTTCTGTTGTCTGGCTGTATACGGCCGATTGTCCAATCATCTCATTCAGATGATTCAACAGCCTCGTCACATCGGCAGAGAGTGTAGTAATTCGGCTGGACAGATGCCGCATCTCGCCAGCGACCACTGCAAATCCGCTGCCAGCCTGAGCAGCACGCGCCGCTTCGATAGAAGCATTGAGTGCCAGCATGGTACTCTGTCCAGCCAATTGGGAGACATCATCCAGCACTTTACGTGCCTGAACGGTCTGTCGGAGCATGTCTTCCGCCTGAAGACGCTGGCGGCTGACCAGCTGTTGTGCCTCCCGGAAGCTTTCGTTCGCTGCCTGCAGCTCACTATGCCCGGATACCGTACGACTCTTGATTGCTGCCAGTTGACTGGAAGTATGCAATGCAGCTCCGGTCACTGTCTGCACTGCCTGCTCGATTTGCATAACGAAAGCACAGGTCTCCCGAAGCGACTGTAATCGCTGTTGTTCCGCCAGAGATTGCAAATGACGGGACAGTTCCATCATATCCCGAATCGTGACCGCTCCGACCAACTGTCCCCGATCCGTGAGCAGCATACATTCATAAAAAGCTTCGCCCTCCCGCGCCAGAGCCGCATCTACGGCTGCTGCTGCATCAGTATGAATATCCATGACCAGGATACCCGGACGGGTAAATTGGCTGGTCGGACGTCCTTCATACAACTCGGTAGCAAATCGGCTCGCCATGCGGCGGTAGAACTGCTCTCTCATAATCAGACCGATCGGTTCTCCTGATTCACTGCATACCGCAATACAGGGCAGCTGCTCTTCCCTGCGAAACCGCTGCAGGGTCACGCCGCATGTCTCATCAGCCGTAATCGATGGAATCGTCATCCGGTAATGCAGCAGTGTCTGTTCAGGATCGCTGTTTGTTATGGGTGTAGATGATTGCCGGACAGGACTTTTGACCCTCAAAGTGCGATCCAGTTCGTTAGTATCCGGCAACTGATTTATCTTCTCTTCCTCTTTCCGAATCTCCGTTATTTCTGTACCGGCATCCTCTGTGCTTGCCTGTTTTATTATGGTTTGGTGATCTCCAGATTTCACTTCATTTTGTGGTTTTTCCAGCAATAGATTAGACAAACCTCTCGTCTCCCTTAGTTCTTTAGTATCACTTCTCCTCTCAGACTAATTCATGATTGTAAATTTAATTTGCAGATTAATACGCGATTATGTAATCATCCAAGTAAAACTTTGCGATTTTGGGTTCTTCTTCTTTTTGCACAAAAAAAGATGCCCGTCATTCCGTTAACCGGAATGAGGAGCACCTGCTTTTTTGCGGACAACGAGTTTGTAGCCTACGCCGCGGATTGAATCGATATGTACCGATTCCGGATCCAATTCGAGCTTTTTGCGAAGAGAACTCACATGCACATCAACAGTACGCTGACCGCCGATATAATCAAATCCCCATACCGCATTCATCAGATCATCCCTCGTCATAACCACACCTGGCTTGCGTGCCAGATACAGCAATACTTCAAATTCTTTGGGACGCAGTGTAATCTGCTGGGAACCGAGTGCTACTTCGTATTTGTCCGGATAGATCATCAGATCACCCAACTCAATACGGCTTTCCTGGGAATTCTCTTCCACCGGTTGATCTTCACGACCGGTTGCCCGGCGCAGTACAGCAGCTACACGTGCCAGCAGCTCGGATACGCCGAAAGGCTTGGTAATATAATCATCGGCGCCGGCTTTGAGACCTTCGACGACTTCTTCCTCCGCATTCTTGGCTGTCAAAATAACGACAGGCGTGCGTATGCCGGAGCTGCGCAGTTTGCGTAAAATATCTAATCCTGACATTCCCGGTAACATCAAATCCAGCAGAATCAGCTCAAACGATTCATTCTGAGCTCGTTCCAGACCGGCACTGCCATGGTCTTCTACTGTAACTTCATATCCTTCCTGTGTCAGGTTGTAGGACAACAGTCGGGACAGCGTTGATTCATCTTCAATGACCAGCAATCGTTTAGTCATGATAACCTCCATATGGGTTCACATTTCATCCACCTTGAACAGCATATCACTATTTTGTTAACACAGTGTAAAAATATAGAATTTGATTAGCCAGCAGTTAGCGGTAAATCAAATCCGCAGCTGCCAGCCTGCATTTTCATTACGTTTACCATGTGCAGAGATATGTTAAAATCAATGAGAAGCTGTATTTTCTGCGTCACGTATGACCCGGATTAGAAGTCTCCTTCATCCTCCTGCAATAGCGGCAGATTCACGGTAAATGTAGTACCAATATTCACTTCGCTCTCTACCGTGACCATTCCATGATGCAGCTCTACCAGATGCTTTACAATCGATAATCCAAGCCCCGTGCCGCCTGAACTGCGTGAACGTGCCTTATCCACCCGATAAAATCGTTCAAAGATACGCGGCAGATCCTTGCGCGGGATGCCCATCCCTGTGTCGCTCACATCAAACTGAATGCGCTCCTCACCTTCCGGCGACATCACCTCTTTGACATCGAGCGTGACTTTGCCGCCATCCTGCGTATAGTTGATCGCATTGGAGATCAGATTTACAGCAATCTGCCGCAGCCGATCCTCGTCCGCTTCCATAAACAACTCTTCCGGTACATTCATTGTCATTGTAATATTTTTCTTGGCTGCCGAAGAGTTCAGCATTTCCCGAATTGTATCAAAAAAGGGCTGCAAATGAATCGGTGAGAAATTCAGCGGCGAGCGCTTGGATTCGATTTTGGATAATTCCAGAATATCGCCAATCAATCGATTCAGCCGCTCACTCTCATCATAAATGATCTGCAGGAATGAACGTGCAGTCTGCTCATCCTGTACACCACCGCTTAGCAGGGTCTCGGCAAAGCCTTTGACTGCAGCGATCGGCGTTTTCAGTTCATGGGAGACATTGGCAACAAATTCACTGCGCATCCGCTCCAGACGACGGATATTGGAGACGTCCTGGATCAGGAACAGCATGCCCCGGTACGTATCATCGTCTTCGAACATCGGCACTCCGTCAATCTCAATCAATCGTGGCTCCGGATTATACAGGGTCTGTTCATCATGGATGCGTTCCTTGCGGCGCAGCCCCTCACCGAGCAGCTTGCTCAGCTCATAGTGCTGCTTGAACTCCTGATACGATTTGCCGATAATTCGCTTGGAACTAATCCCCAGCATCTCTTCTGCAAAGCGGTTCACCAGTGCGACATTGCCATTGAATTCCACCATAACCATACCGCCGGTCATATTGGCGAGTACACTTTGCAGAAGATCTTCATTGTCACGGATGACTTTGAGCTGCATCTCCAGACTGTCGGCCATATTATCGATCGCTTTACCCAGATCGCCGATCTCGTCCTGCCGTTCCAGCTTCACTCTGGCTCCATAATCCAGCCGTGAGATCCGGTTGGCGACACGGGTAATATGCTCCAGTGGCCGGGTCAGACTGGACGCAACCCGATAGCTGACGAGCGCTGCCACGAGGAATAATACCGCGAGACTGATGCCCATGACAGTCCATGCACTGCGGACCCCATTCTCTACCGCTTGCAGACTCATGGATAAACGGATATAACCGTCAAACTGCCCTTGCTTATGTACAGGTGCGGCCACATACAGCATATTCTCCTGCAAAGTATTGCTGTACCGGATCGCGCTGCCGAGCCCGTTGGCCTGAGCGGCTACAATTTCTTCGCGATCCTTGTGGTTATTCATGCTCCGCGGATCACTCTGCGAGTCCCCGATAACGGTTCCATCTTGTTCGATAAAGGTCACTCTGGAATCGGTAAGCTTGCCAATCGCCACTGACTGGCTCGTGTAATAATCGAGTACAGCTTGAGTAGGCGAACCAAGTGTTCCTTCATTTTTAAAATCAAATGTAGTCTCCAGCAGACGAATTTCCCGCAGCATATTATCTTCCAGGGTCTGCACATGGGAATCTTTGTAGATTTTCCCCATGGTAAAGGCAGCTGCCAGACCAAGCACTCCCAGCAGCAGCATAATAATCAGGGTCAGGCGGACACGGAACGGTTTCATGCTTCTCTCCTTTTACGATGTTTTGCTTTCCTGCAGCTTCTGCTTGCTCCGGTAGCTGGCAATACGCATAAATATAGAATATTGAAGCGTTGCCATAGGTTGCTGAAGCATAATGCCCAGCACGACTGGTACAGCCGTCTGCGGGCTAAAATACGACATAGCTATGACCATACCTACCGAGATATTGCGCATTCCCGACGTATAAGCCAGCGTCACCGGCAACTCTCTGCCTTTTGCGCGAAGTATACCAGAACATACGTAACCGAGTCCATAGCAGAGTGCCACAATAATAAACACAGCCGGAACAACCAGCAGCAGATCGCTGCGCAATGCGCTGAGCTGTGGAGCGATTGCAGCCGCATTAAGCAAGACCACGCCAGCAAAACAAAGTTTGGAGACGGGCAGTGTCACTGGTGCAGACCATTCCTTGAACTTTCCCTTGGAGGCTTCGTACACAATCATACCAAGCAGCGTAGGCAGCACAATAATCAGCATCAGATCCTGAATCATGCCCAGCGTATCAAACTGGATATTGGCGCCAAAAAACCACTCGATAATACCCGGTACGACAAACGGGCTGATCGCCGAATCCACGATCACCATCGCCAGGGCAAGAGCTACATTGCCTGTTGACATACTCACCCATAGTACAGAGGATACGCCCAGCGGAATAGCAGTGAACAGCACCAGACCAATCGTGTAAGGCGAACCCTGACCAAACATTAGCTCACCCAGTCCATAAGCCAGCAGTGGTGCAGCCACATGGGCAAAAAGCAGTGTTACAAACACAGGTGCAGGCTTTTGCAAAACACCCTGTAAATGCTTGCGTCCGCAACCAATTCCCATCACGAATGTCACATAAGCGAACAGATAGGGAATCCAGCCGGTATAAGCAATCAGATAATCGGATAATACGAATCCAAGCAGCAATGTACAAGGAATAATCGCGAACATATACTTTTCAAAATTACGGGTAAATGCTGCTGTCCATTGTCTCATTTCTTTTCATCTCCAGCCTTTTACAATTGTTGTATGTACCATGATAACACACGTACGCGAGCAGCAAAGGTGAAAATGGTAACTGACAGCAAAAAAAGTTTAACGTGTGCATTTTAGTGGTTTAATGGTTATTGTGTTATGTTTCGCAGATATTGGATTGCTTGGGGGTTGATGATAAAGCACTCTAGAAAGGAATAAGAGCACGTCCTCCGATTAAGCCTGGAGATTCTTTAATAGTTGTAGAAAATGAGGATCTCCAGGCTTAAAGGTCGTCCTTTGCTCTTATTTCCTTTCTTCCGTTCCGTGCATGCAGTGTCATTCGCGAATTTTATCCAGAGTACTACATTCTTAATGCTAAGTTCTTAATAAAAATATAGTTGGTTGTAGGAGTTCCTTGCGAGTATGTTGTATTTATTCCTAGCCTCTATAGGTTCTCTAAGTGCTCATTAATTGTATGATCCCGCTAATATTAAACAATATGTAATATATACACTTCAGAAATTCGCACTTCACAGACCTACGATATACCGCCGGATTGTGCTTATACGAATGATGCGCGACGCATGGAGCGCAGGAAAGGAAATAAGGGAATAAACGACATTTAAGCCTGGAGATCCTCTGCTTCTCCATCCTATTCAAAATCTCCAGGCTTAACCGGAGGAGATACCCTTATTCCTTTCCGCAGTGAATGATGCTACCACATCAGCTGGAAAAAAAAGACGAGAACCACCCACATCAAACATGGACGATCCTCGTCTTCTATTACTTATATACGCTAACGCATAGTGTAATCTACACTCACTGCAGAATGCATTTCACTAAGCGCTCGTTGTAAACCAAAGTATTAACCGTTGATAATTTCGCCACCGTTGACGTGAATCACCTGACCACTTACGTAAGAGGAATCGCTGCTTGCCAGATACACATAGGCTGGAGCGAGTTCTTCTGGTTGGCCTGGGCGTTTCATTGGCTGGCTTTGACCGAACTCCTTGACTTTCTCTTCATCAAAGGAAGCCGGGATCAGTGGTGTCCAGATTGGGCCTGGAGCTACACCATTCACACGGATACCTTTCTCTGCCAGGTTCATGGACAGAGCACGGGTAAAGGACAGGATCGCTCCTTTGGTGGATGAATAATCAAGCAGTACCGGTTCACCGCGATAAGCAGTAATCGATGTTGTATTGATAATGGATGCGCCCGCATGCAGATGCGGCATCGCCGCTTTGGTCGTAAAGAACATACCGAAGATATTGGTACGGAATGTACGCTCCAGCTGCTCTGCAGAAATATCTTCGATGCTCTGCTGTACATGCTGTTCTGCAGCATTATTTACCAGAATATCGAGTTTTCCAAGTTCTGCGACGGCTTTTTCGACAGCACTTTTCGCAAAGGACTCGTCTCCGATATCACCGGCAATCGCTATGCATTTGCGTCCTTCTTTTTCAACAAGAGCTTTGGTTTCTTCTGCATCATTGTGTTCGTCTTTGTAGAAGATCGCAACGTCAGCACCTTCTTTGGCAAAATAGATCGCAACTGCGCGACCAATCCCGCTATCACCGCCTGTGATAATAGCTGCTTTGCCCTCCAGTTTGCCTGCTGCTTTGTATTCAGGTGCATCAAACTGCGGGCGTGGTGTCATTTCGGATTCAATACCAGGGTGTCTCTCCTGATGTTGTGGAGGTAAACTTTCGGGTCTGTTCGACATCATTCATTCTCCTCTCATCATTGGATTATCTAGGTTGTTCATTATGAGCCGATCGTGCCGGATGAAGAATAAGGTTATCGTACGCCTGTATCAACTGTACTTCTATTCATTCAACCGTGCCTGCTCTTCATTTCGCTACGCTGCATTATTACCACACGTTCTAAATGTCTAAACAATTGATTTTGCATTTTTTGCCTTTTCAACCAGCAAAAGAGCCTCTACCGTTAGACGGATAGAAGCTCTTTTGTTCTGATAAGTATAACTGCTGACTGCATCCTTATCTTAATTGACAACATTGTCAGATGCAGCATGCAACCATGATTGATCTTGTTTGTGCAAATAAAGGGTTCACGAGATCACTTGCAAATTAAATAATATCGCGATACACCATAAAGAAGCTGATTACAGCTACACATACGGCCAGTCCGATGCTGAGCGAACGGATCTTGGCAGCATGAGCAGAGATATCTCTTTTCTGCTGAATATCAGCCAGTGCGAGCCGCAGGGGCTTGCCCATGATACCGCCAAAAGCTGCAATCGCCAGCAGTAGTACAACGACTACGATCATCCAAGCAATACTGTATGTACCTTGCGTCATCAGATAGCCACCAGTCAGCAGCTGTACGATCAGACCAAACTGTGCCACACGATTAAGCGTACGCACGATTGAAATGGCACCTGACTGCGCCTGGGCATCCCAGCTGCCCAGTTTGCCTGCTACAATCGGCAATACCAGATAGAACCCTGTTGAAAGAGCTCCCAAAATGTGCAAAAATACGAGAATTTGAATCACTACATATCCTCCCCATCTGTGTTGATATAATTTTATTTCCTTGTTGCTGCATTATTATTTTAACGAATGATCTGTGAAAAATATACTGTTTTGGATTCAGGTTGTGTCCAAACGATGAACAAGTTCCCTTTCTCCCTCCATACAAAAAGGCTGGTTCTCCGCCCTGTGACGAAGAACCAGCCTTTTTTATAAAATCATGACGATGGAATTACCCAACAGTATAATGACCGACAGAGAGGGATACACTTTCTCTGATTGCTACCTGTCTGTATCCAGGAGGTTACATCAGAAGATAATGTTCTCTCTATAGATCATCAGCCTGTTACCACCTTGATCACGCTGCGTACGGATTCGGCAGACTTGTCCAGTGCTGCTTTTTCCTCAGAAGTAAGCTCCAGTTCAAAAATCTTTTCAATGCCGTCGCCGCCCAGAATAGCCGGTACGCCCATGAACAGATTCTCATAGCCATATTCCCCTTCGAGATAAGCAATCACTGGCAAAATACGCTTCTTGTCCTTGAGCACCGCTTCAGTCATCTGTACGAGAGAAGCTGCAGGCGCATAGTAGGCACTGCCGTTACCAAGCAGGTTGACGATCTCGCCGCCACCTACACGGGTACGTTGTACTATGGCTTCGATCCGTTCGCTGGAAATGAGAGTATCGATCGGAATCCCGCCTACGCTGGAATAGCGTACGAGCGGTACCATATCGTCTCCATGACCACCAAGCACAAAGCCGCGTACATCTTCTACCGATACATTCAGTTCCTCGGCGATAAAGGTACAATAACGTGCCGTATCGAGTACACCCGATTGACCAATCACCCGGTTTTTGGGGAAGCCCAGTGCCTGATAGGCAACGTGGGTCATCGCATCGACCGGATTGCTCAGAATAATCACAATGGACTCGGGAGCCTGCTGCTTGACCTGCTCGCAGACCGACCGGACAATACCTGCATTGGTATTGACCAGATCGTCGCGGCTCATGCCAGGCTTGCGTGCTACCCCTGCCGTAATAATGACTACATCGGAGTCCTTGGTATCGTTATAGTCAGAAGTCCCTTTGATCTGGCTGTCAAACCCCTGAACAGGGCTGGCCTCCATCATGTCAAGCGCTTTTCCCTTAGTCGGATTCTCCAGCTGTGGAATATCTACCAGTACAACGTCCCCCAGCTCTTTTTGGGCGAGCATGAGAGCCGTTGTGGCACCGGTAAATCCGGCGCCAACCACGGTGATTTTTCTGCGCTTAATCGCTGTCATCGGTTCATCTCCTTACATGTTTTCGATAACTTTATCGGCAAACTCGGAGCATTTCACTTCTGTCGCCTGATCCATCAGACGTGCGAAATCGTAAGTTACAGTTTTGTTGTTGATCGATGTTTCCAGACCTTTGTAGATCAGGTCAGCCGCTTCCTGCCAGCCCAGATGCTCAAGCATCATAACGCCGGACAGAATAACGGAACCCGGGTTAACTACGTCTTTGTCTGCATATTTCGGAGCTGTACCGTGCGTCGCTTCGAAGATTGCATGACCTGTTACATAGTTGATGTTGGCGCCCGGAGCGATACCGATACCACCAACCTGTGCTGCCAGTGCATCGGACAGATAGTCACCGTTCAGGTTCAGCGTAGCGATTACATCGAACTCGGCTGGACGTGTCAGGACCTGCTGCAGCGCGATATCGGCAATCGCATCTTTTACGATGATTTTGCCAGCATCTTCAGCTGCTTTTTGTGCTGCATTGGCAGCATCTGCGCCTTGCTCGTCTTTGATTTTATCGTATTGTGCCCAAGTGAATACTTTGTCGCCGAATTCAGCTTCAGCCACTTCGTAACCCCAGTTTTTGAAAGCACCTTCAGTAAATTTCATGATGTTGCCTTTGTGTACTAGCGTTACGCTCTTACGGCCATGATCGACTGCATATTGTACCGCAGCACGAACCAGACGCTTGGAACCTTCTTCGGATACTGGTTTGATACCAATACCGGAAGTTTCCGGGAAGCGGATTTTGTTAACGCCCATTTCGTTTTTCAGGAATTCCAGTACTTTTTTCACTTCTTCCGTACCTTCTTGATACTCGATACCTGCATAGATATCCTCAGTGTTCTCACGGAAGATAACCATGTCTACGAGCTCAGGACGTTTTACCGGAGAAGGTACACCATCAAAGTAACGAACAGGACGCAGACATACGTACAGATCCAGTTCCTGACGCAGAGCAACGTTCAGGGAACGAATACCACCGCCGATAGGCGTAGTCAGTGGTCCCTTGATCGCTACAGTATATTCACGGATTGCTTCCAGCGTATCGGCTGGCAGCCATTCTCCGTATGTATTAAACGCTTTCTCACCGGCAAACACTTCGTACCAGGCGATTTTTTTGGAGCCGCCATAAGCTTTTTCTACGGCTGCATCCAGCACGCGTACAGAAGCTTTCCAGATGTCGCGTCCTGTACCGTCACCTTCGATAAAAGGAATGATCGGGTTGTTAGGCACCTGCAAATTTCCATTTTCAATCTTGATCTGCTCACCAGCAGTCGGCAGTTCGTATTTTTCAAAGTTCGGCATAATTAAGCTCCTCCTCAGTATTATGGTTGATCCACATCATTCAATCGGTACTGCAAAGTAGTGCGGGCGTCAGCCCTTTGTCAGCCATCCGTTGGTGTACTGCACATTACAGGATTCAGAGCACATTCTGGTAAGGCTGTTGGCATGGAGCGCTCAACAACCTGGACCTATCCATAAACGGCCATCTGTCATCTGTATACACAGACGTCCATGTACATTATGGTATCGACCCTCACCCTAGCTTTGTGATTCTTTTCCTTGACGTGCAGTTATTAACGGTTGTCTTTATTTTAGCAGACGCCACAAGAATTTGGAAACCCGGTTTCAACAGATAAAATCCGGCGGCTATAATTAACGTTCTGTAACCGGACGATATTCCTGGTTGTTCGGTCCAACATACTCGGCGCGAGGGCGAATAATGCGGTTGTTTTCGTACTGTTCCAGAATGTGTGCAGCCCATCCGGATACACGGCTGATTGCAAAAATCGGCGTAAACAGATTACGAGGAATGCCCAGCATGGTGTACACCGAAGCAGAGTAGAAATCTACGTTTGGCTTCAGTCCTTTGCTGCCGGTTACAATGTCTTCAATCTGTACAGACATGTTATACAGACTCAGATTATTGTTCATTTCGCCCAGTTCACGGGACATTTTCTGGAGATGCTTGGCACGCGGATCGCCGTTTTTATATACACGGTGACCAAAGCCCATAATTTTGACTTTATTGCTCAGTTGTTCCTGAATGTAGCTCTCTACACGATCTTCCGAACCGATTTCTTCCAGCATTTTCATTACGGCTTCATTGGCTCCACCATGCAGGGGACCTTTGAGCGCTCCGATTGCGGAAGTAATACCGGAATAGATATCGGACAGCGTCGCTACAGTCACACGGGCAGCAAATGTGGAAGCATTCAGTTCATGATCGGCATGCAGTACAAGTGCCTGATCCAGTGCCTTGATCGCTGTATCTTCCGGCTGCTTGCCGGTCAGCATATACAAGAAATTATGTGCAATCGATACACCCTGCAGCGGAGCAACAGGTTCCTGACCTTCGGCAATACGGCCCAGTGCAGCTACAATAGCAGGCAGCTGCGCCTGTAATTTGATTACTTTCAGTTCATTGGCCTCACGGCTCATATCATCAGCTTGCTCATCATATAGAGCCAGAGCAGATATCGCACTGCGCAAAGCAGCCATACGATTCATATCTTTAGGGTAGAGTTTCATTTGCTCAATCAAGGCATCCGGCAATACTGCATATTTATCCAGATCCTTTTGCAACTGGTCAAGCTCGTTCTGATTTGGCAGCTTACCAAACCAGAGCAAATAGGCGACTTCCTCAAAGCTAGCGTTAACGGCCAGATCATCAATGTCATAACCGCGATAAGTTAAAACACCATCAACGATCGAGCTGATCGATGAACTTGCTGCTACAACGCCTTCCAAACCTTTGGTAGCTGTCATATTACTCTCTCCTTTGCAGAACGATTCTTGAAGTTTTTTGTTCATTCGATAAAATGAAAACATTTACATTTTAAAAAATGTAAAAAATATGAAGATGATAAGATGCAGGGATACAGGGTCACCTGGCCGACAAGTTATAGAAACATCTGCCATTAACCTTCCAAGAACCTTATATCATCATACTTTATTTTGACGGAGTTGTGAACAAAAGTAGTCTTCTGACGGGGTATCAAATTGTTTTATCGCAAAGATAACATTTTTTTGTAAGCATTTACAATGATTGATTATACGCTTTTATGTATCTTTTCCTCCAATAGAATTGTGAGCAAGCCGACAGGTAATACCCTATCGGCTCGCTTAGAATATATTAAATTCAGTATTGCCTATCAACCTGCATACAATATCCAATCTAATAGTCTACTCAGTCCGTATACTCTATGCTGCATAAAAGATGAATTACAGCCTGGTTGATGGAGCTACTCCTTACTTATCATCTTCATTCATATTGTAGACACTATTTCATACATCCTCCAATGTCCAGCAAGTCCATTCCTTCACATCGGTCTTACCGCCTGCTGCAAAAAGTTCTATTCCGGTCATCGCTCCAGTCGGATAAATGCGACTGGTTAGAGTGGCCCGTCCCTCATTGGCAAACACTTCTATAGAAGAACGATCAAGGAATAGGCGTAAGGTCAGCAGGCCGTCATGCTGCAGCGGCGCCATACGGATTCCATCCTGTGGCTTGCCCGATTTGGAAGCATCGAGTGTTAACTTGCCTTCAGCGATATCATACGTAATAACGGTCTTATCGACTCCTCCACTGTACAGAGTCAATCCAACCTTATTGGACTGACTATTATTCAAATCAAATAACACGAGGATTTCCAGCAATGATTCAGTCACTGTCTCATGACGACGCTCTGTTACAGCGAAACTTTCACCTAATCGGTACTGCTCGCGGCGCAGCAATTTGATTTCTTCGACAGGGTTCATAAGCAAGCGTCCATCTTCATCCAGATTTAGTACACGCGGCAAAGTCAGTGCGCCTGCCCAGCCATGAGCCTTGGTCGGCATATCCGACTCCCACATATCCATCCAGCCAATCGCTATGCGGCGCCCTTTGTTATCCAGCAGAGTTTGCACAGCATAAAAATCATGTCCATGATCCATCTCCCGGAATTCACCATGCCGGAAATCATTGCTTGCATAATCATAGTCACCTACCAGATAACCGGTCTGGAACAGATTCAAGTAACGTTCCTCTTCACGCTCCATCCCCTGCGGTGAGAACAGCAGTACATACCGTCCATCCAATTCGAAAAAGTCAGGACATTCCCACATAAACCCTAGCGTTCCATCGCTTGCAGCCAGTACACCACTATACGTCCATGCTCGTAAATCCGATGAATGATATAGGATAACACGCCCGTGACCATCCGGAGTAGCGTTACCCAGTACCATGTACCATGTATCATTATGCTTCCACACTTTCGGATCACGGAAATGATGGGCACTGTCTGCTGGAGGCTCGGCAATAACCGGATTGGACTCATATTTTTCAAAAGTAATCCCATCATGGCTAACCGCAATATTCTGGTTCTGCGTAAATAAATCCTTATCCCGGTCTGTATAGTGATGTCCCGTATAAATAAGTGTCAGCACACCATTATCGTCTACCGCACTACCAGAAAAGCAACCGTCTCGATCACAATCATCGCCTGGTGCCAATGCAATCGGACAGTGCTCCCAATGAACAAGATCACTGCTCTTGACATGTCCCCAGTGCATCGGTCCCCAATTCTCATCGTACGGATGATGCTGGTAAAAGACATGATATTCTCCATTGAACTGCACCAAACCGTTCGGATCATTAATCCAGTTAGCTGGAGCTGCAATATGATAGCCTGGACGATACTGTGGGTTGATTTTTTGGCCGGAGAGTTGTAATGCTTCGGCGGCTTGCTGGATAGAATGAAGTGTAGACATGGATGTTCCTCCTTGAATGTACTCAATAATACCGGTACATACAGCCTTAATAGCTATATGTAACAGGCATACGAGTGTTTGTGTAATATGTTAGGTTATTTGCTGTGTTTCCAGCTTTCCCTTGAGCTGTGGTTTGGGATGTTTGTCGTTGAACAGTGTGAAGATCGAGATTACCGTAAACAATAGAACAAGCGCCCCCATAACCAGATAAGTAGCACGGAATCCAATATCATCGTACAGCGAGCCGGCAATCGGAGACAGTACAGCCTGGCCGACCTGGGACGCGAACTGAAATCCAACCAGATACAAAATCGAAGATAGCCTTGTATCAAAATGTGCAGCCAGATATTTGAAAATGGCAATCAACATAATTGGCAATTCCAGCGCGTGAATGAGCTTGACCGCCGAAATACCGATCGGCTCGAAAACGAGTCCGGAGCCTACAATACGTACAGCCATAAGCAAACCGGCAAAAATAAGCGATTTTTTGGCACCCAGTTTGTTAACGATAAAGGGTGCCATAAACATCATGCCTGCTTCCAGAAATACCTGAAAGGAATTCAAGTAACCATATACCTGGTTGCCCACCTCATGGGATGGGAATAAGGAAGAATAATAAATCGGGAATTGCTGATCGTATACACCGTACACGCATGCTACACCGATCACATACAGCATAAAGTACCAGAATGAGCGAAGTGTAAACAGGTTGCCGATATCCTTCAGCGTAACAGAAGCCGCCTTTTCAAGTTCACGTTCCGACACATCAATCCGTACCGACAAAATGATACCAACAAGAATTACGGCGGACACCGAAGAAATCCAGAAATTGATATTCGGATTCAGGTTGAACAGCTGTCCAGCGAAAAAGGTAGCTGCTGCCCAGCCAAGCGAGCCCCACATCCGGGAACGTCCATATTCAAAACCATACTTGCGGCTGACTTTTTCGACATATGTCTCAATCGCACCAACCCCTGCCAAAAATCCGACACTCAGAAACAATCCGCCTACAATCGCTCCCAGCCACACGTTCACCTGCAGTAGAGGACCATAAATAAAAACAAAAAAGGGCCCTGTAAATACAAGCAGTAAGCTAATAAAAAGCAGAATGTTTCTTTTTAATCCAATCTTGTCGGAAATATAGCCATACAGCGGCTGCGCACAAAGAGCAAAGATAGCGTTTACAGAGAAAATAAGACCATTTTGTGCTCCTGTCAGCTTCATTTCCTGTCCAAGCCAGATCGAGAACAAGGAATAGCTGGAAGACCAGCAAACGAAAAAGAAGAAAAAGTAAAGACTCAGCTTCCAGTACAGGCTTTTTGATACAGGCATAGGGCTCGCTCCTTTATTCATGTAAGTGCTTTCTTGCAAGAATTGTATGTCAACCGGTTTCATATGTCAACCGGATGACATAAAAATAATTTTAGATTTGGAAAAATAGGCGAAAGATATTACTGCACCAAAAAACGCCTTTATATTTAAAGGCGTTTGGATTCTATCTATACTAGCCATTCCGTCACTTGTACTATCAAGCTTCTCAGGCTGTGGTGCCCTCATACAGCTCGACAGGCAGTACAATTTGCTGTGATTTCTCCTCAAATTCCCCTTCAATCTCCCGCAGCAGCAACGTTATGGCTGCATTTGCAATAGCTTCAATCGGCTGGCGTATGGTCGTCAGCTGTGGCATGAGCGAAGAAGTCACGGCGGTTCCATCATAACCGACAACTTTCAGATCCTCGGGAATAGATATACTGCGTCTACCGGCTTCGTAGATTACGGAGGCTGCAATCATATCATTACTCGCAAATATACCGTCTGCTTGAGGATGCTCATCCAAGGCTCGTCGTATCACAGCCAGTTGATCTTCGCGATCCAATGGCAGCTCCATCTCGTATGTATAATGCGGTAATCCGCGCTGCTGCATCATATCCTCAAATGCTTGCCGGCGGAGCTGGGCAGGCGTCTCCAATTCAGCTGGTCCATTAAAATGTAGGATGTATTCGCATCCACGCTCAATCAACCGCTGCGTTGCCAATCGGCCGCCCTCATAGTTGTCGGAGCTAACAACAGGAATAGTCTCGGACAAATAGCGGTCGATCGCCACTACAGCAAGATTGGTGCGTTTATAATTAAGTATCCCCCGGTTATGCGTCCCGACAATAATACCGTCTACCTGATTACGCATTAGCATTTCGGCGTATTGTTCTTCTTTATCGATCCGGTTCAGACTATTACATAGCAACACCTTAAGTCCATGTGCTGCACAAAGATTTTCAATATGAAAAGTCAGTTCCCCAAAAAAAGGATTAGCTGTTGTCGGCAAAATAAGTCCGATCAGATTAGTGCGTTTGTTAAACAGCGACCGTGCAATGTCATTAGGAAAATAATGAAGCTCCTCCATGGCACTGCGTACTTTCTGTTTTGTTGCTTCGCTGACGTATCCCCTATTGTTCATCATACGCGACACTGTTGTCGGCGAGACGCCGGCTAATTTTGCAACATCTTCCAGTTTGGCTTTCATGCGGCAGCCTCCCTTTTTCCTTTTAGTATACCATTTGCCAAAGGGCAAAAAAAGAAATCGTGCTCTTCCGACAAATATTCTGCCATTCAGGCAATTACAGTCGTTTCAAAACTCAGGCTCGCCGTTTAACATCATGATATATACCTGATTACATACATTGTGCAGTGAGGAGATTGACCATTTTGAATACTACGATCCGCAACCGGATTCTTAGAGGAATATGGGTACTGGTAGCCATTATCATTACGGCTATCGCTGTACGTTATTTGTTCCCACTGCTCTATCCCCTGCTGCTTGCCTGGCTGTTCGCCTATGCGATGAATCCACTGATTCGTGTATTGCAGCGCCGTCTGCGCTTTCCACGCTGGCTCGCGGTATCGGTATCGCTGCTGCTGTATTTTGGCGGATTACTTACTTTATTGTCACTACTGGTGACACGACTCGTGCAGGAGACCATTAATCTGACCAAAACGTTTAATGAGCATGTGGATAGCTGGCGGCAGATGTTGATCGGCTGGACGCAGAATGACCGGATTCAATCCATTACCGACGAAATCAGTACCTTTCTGCAGCAAAATCCTTATCAGGATACGATTAATGATAATCTGAATAAGACCACTCAGAGCGTATCGGGCGTAGTCAGCGGCATTGTGACCAGTCTACTCAATATGGTGCTTGATTTTCTAACTGCGCTGCCTAATTTCGCCTGGATTATTGTCGTGGTCGTCCTTTCTGCTTTCTTTATCAGTAATAGCTGGGAGCGGCATACCCGTATTGTCGCTGGCTGGTTTCCATCAAGTATCCGCCAACCTGCAACCGCGATCTGGAGCGATTTGCAAAAAGCCCTGTTCGGCTATATCAAAGCCCAATTTATCCTCATTTCCATTACTGGCATTATCGTGATTATCGGACTATTTATTCTTGATGTGGAGTCGGCTTTATTAATCGGGCTGTTGATCGGTATGGTAGATCTGCTGCCATATCTGGGTGTAGGCATCGTTATGATTCCATGGGCACTATACAACTTTATGAGCGGAGATCTGAAGCTGGGGATTGGTCTTAGCGTTCTATATGTCATTGTACTGATTGTCCGTCAGATGATGGAACCCAAAATACTCGCCAGCAATGTAGGGCTTGACCCGCTGGCTACGCTAATCAGCATGTTCGTCGGTCTGAAGCTATTCGGTGCTCTCGGACTGCTGATTGGTCCGGTCACTCTGGTGTTCGTATCGGCACTGAACCGCGCTAATGTATTTCGCGATCTGCGCAATTATATTGTCAACGGAAGAGTCCGGTAGGCAGGAATCGATCGTTACTGCTTCCGGTTGCTGCTTTCGGTTACTGCTCCATAATATACCGCGCTGCACTACCCTATAAGCAGAAATACACTTATTAGTCATCTATCCTTCTGCCCGCAGCATCTGCTGTCATCTTATACATCAAATAAAAAAGACTTCCTTTATGCCAAGGGAAGTCTTTTTCAGTGCTGACCGATTAGGGACGGTATATCGTAATTGAACCTTTTTTCATCCGCTTCTCAATCCATTTGAGCAGCAGATTCCGATATAGTGGACGAGTCAGCGGAAATACAATTGTAAAACCGATCACATCGAGTACAAAGCCTGGCAAAACGAGCATGATACCGCCGATAAACACACATAATCCATCCAGCATTTTACGGCCGGGCGGCTGATTGGCATTGATAAGGGCTTTGGTATCTTCGAGTACTTTGCGTCCTTCGAACCTCATCATGACAATGCCGATCAGCGAGGTCAATATGAGCAGAATCAGCGTATTCCAGCCGCCAATCCATTCAATCATCTGAAGAAAAATGTACCATTCCAGGAGCGGCACAATAATAATTAATGCAGCAATCCACTTTTTCAACCCGTACCTCTCCTCTCTATTGCAAAGACCGTACAAGTGAATCATACAGCTGCGGCAGAACTTTATCAAGCCGCACTGGCGTAAACTCCCTGCTTACCCATACATGCTTGGTAGAACCGCCTGTCAGCGGCTCTCCAGGCAGCTCTGCGCCATCAGGGAAGGTAATACGTGGTCCTACAGCCGAAGCATCACCTACTAGATTACAGTCCTCATCAGCAAGCAGATGAATTTTGTATTCATAATCAATCCGCAGCTTGGAGAAATTGACAATCCGCGTATACACAGCCACCCGATCATCATACCGCGCCGGGCGACCGTAACTCAGTGAAGCATCTATCAGAGGGAGCAGCACCCCTGCCGCTTCCATATCCCGGTACCGAAATCCTAGATCGCGGATCATTTCGGTCCGTCCCAGTTCGAACCAGTTCAAATAATTGGTGTGATAGACGACCCCCATCGGGTCATTCTCCTGATAACGTACCCGAAACGAAATTCCATGCCATTCACTTGGCAGCTGCAGTTGTTCTTTTGCCATTGCTCTCTTCCTCCACTCTTCTCTTTTGTCATTCCTCTGTATATTACGTTTATTTTTCTATATAGATACACAGCAAATCAGCAAAAAAAGCAATGGAAGACTCCACTGCTTTCTTTGCATCGTACTATATAAGCACTATGCCGGATTATTTCGCGGACATTTGTGCTACTTTGATAAGGTTTGTAGAACCGGATTTGCCCAGTGGGATACCAGCTGTGATAACAACCAGATCGCCTTCTTTGAGCAGACCGGAATCTTTACCACCCTGCAGGGCGATATCGAACAGTTCATCTGTAGAATGAGCTTCTGTGCCTTTAACCGGCAGTACGCCCCAAGTCAGAGCCAGACGACGCATCGTTTGTTCCTTAGTCGTTACCGCAATGATTGGTGCCTGCGGACGATATTTGGATACTACACGTGCAGTATGACCGGATTCGGTAGAAGAAATGATCGCTGTTGCATTCAGATCCATTGCGCAGCTAGCTACAGATTGGCTGATTGCTTCAGTTACTGTAGTTTGTTGTGCATGGCTTTGCTTCAGGAAGATTTCACGGTAATCCAGTGCAGATTCCGCTTTTTCTGCGATGCGGGACATCGTCAGTACGGATTCTACCGGATATTTACCAGCAGCTGTTTCGCCGGACAGCATGATTGCATCTGTTCCGTCGAAGATTGCATTGGCTACGTCACTCGCTTCCGCACGAGTCGGACGCGGGTTACGTTGCATGGAATCCAGCATTTGAGTTGCTGTGATAACCGGTTTGCCTGCACGATTACATTTTTCGATCATGCGTTTTTGTACCAGTGGTACTTCTTCGGCAGGAATTTCTACACCAAGGTCACCACGGGCTACCATCAGACCGTCGGATACTTCCAGGATTTCGTCCAGGTTGTCCACGCCCTGCTGGTTCTCGATTTTGGAGATGATTTGGATGTGCGGAGCACCTTTTTCTTCGAGCAATTTACGGATTTCCAGTACGTCACTTGCTTTACGTACGAAGGAAGCAGCGATGAAATCTACACCCTGCTCAATACCGAAGATAATATCGTTCGCATCTTTTTCAGTAATACCTGGCAGGGAAATATTCACGCCCGGTACGTTAACGCCTTTGCGGCCTTTGATTTGTCCACCGTTAACGATACGGCACTTGATTTCAGTACCCAGAACCTGTACTACGCTCAGACCAATCAGACCATCGTCGATCAGAATTGTGGAACCTACTTCCACATCTCCCGGCAGATCCTGGTAAGATACAGTCAGACGATGCTGGTCACCGAGGATTTCTTCGGTAGTCAGCGTGATGTACTCATCCTGAACCAGATCAATCGGCTCTTCTTTCAGTTTGCCGATACGGATCTCCGGACCTTTGGTATCCAGCAGGATTGCTACTGTTTTACCCAGTTCTTTGCTGGCTTGTTTGATGTTTTTGATACGGTTGCCGTGCTCTTCAAAGTCACCATGAGAGAAGTTCAGGCGGGATACATTCATACCTGCCATGATCAGTTTTTTCGTGTTCTCCAAGGACTCACTTGCCGGTCCAATCGTACATACAATTTTCGTTTTACGCATAATTGATTTCCTCCGTTTTCAAGGTCTCTCTATTTTCTTTTTCCAACATAGCCCATTGTTTGGTAACAACAAGCCCCAACAAACAAATTTACTACAAATTCTCGCTTTTGTATACAGCTTGTTGAAGAAGCCGGTCGGCGGAAGCTCCGGAATCTTCATAAGCCATCTTCGAGACTCTGTAGTAAATTATACGTTACTCTTGTAAATTACATATAAATTCCGCCGGAAACATTCCGAATTAATGATGTGGAGTGCGCGGAGCATCCTCATCTCCCGGCTGTTCTGCCAATGAAGAAAGATGTTTGATCGTATGATCTATCGGCTGCATGGACTCATCTGCTACCTTCTCGACTTTTCCCTGTTCGCTCTCGCTTGAACTTCCAAAGAAATTGCTGCTTACCCGTTTCTCCGCAAATTCACCGATCTTGCGGAATTTCTGATAACGCTGTTCGACCAGTGCATCGCCGTCCATGCCGGACAATTCCTGCAAATGAATCAGCAGATGCTCCTTGAGAGCGGCTCCAGTTGCTTCGTAATCCTTGTGGGCACCGCCACGAGGCTCGGGAACAATCCCTTCGATGATTTCCATTTGCAGCAGATCATCTGCCGTGATTTTCATCGCTTCGGCAGCCTGATCGGCTTTGGATGCATCTTTCCACAGGATGGAGGCTGCACCATTCGGTGAAATCGCCGAATAAATAGCATTTTCCATCATGAGTACACGGTTGCCTACACCGATCGCCAGCGCACCACCGCTTCCGCCTTCGCCAATGACTACGCAGATGACAGGCACACGCAATCTGGCCATTTCCCACAGGCTGCGGGCGATTGCTTCAGACTGACCGCGCTCTTCTGCTGTATTACCCGGATACGCACCCTTAGTATCAATAAATGTCACAATTGGACGTCCAAATTTCTCGGCCTGCTTCATCAGACGGATCGATTTACGGTAGCCTTCGGGGTGAGGACTACCGAAGAAGCGCGCGATATTATCTTTGGTATCCTTGCCGCGCTGATGACCGATAACCGTGACCGGCTGGCCTTCCAGACGCGCAAGTCCTCCAACGATTGCCAGATCATCACCGAACATGCGATCACCATGCAGTTCGATAAAGTCTGTAAAAATGAGCGGAATTAGATCCAGCGTCGTAGGACGCTGCTGATTCCGGGCCAGATGCATTTTCTGCGCCGGGCTGATATGTGTATAGATCTCGCTCTCCATCTGGCGGTAACGCTCTTCCAGACGGTTGATTTCATCAGCGAAATCGATTCCTTTTTCCTGACCGAACTGCTTCAGCTCGTCGATCTTTTTGCGCAATTCAACGAGAGGCATTTCAAAAGGCATCTCTCCTGCCACTTAAAATCCCCCTTTCCCGCTATGATAGTCCAATAGATCGGACAACATAGTCTTCATGTCTTTGCGATGAACAACCATATCCAGCTGTCCATGCTCCAGGTTGAACTCGGCTGTCTGGAAATTATCAGGCAGCTTCTGACGGATCGTCTGTTCAATAACGATACGTCCGGCGAACCCAAACAGCGCACCTGGTTCAGCGATAATCACATCGCCCAGTGTCGCAAAGCTCGCAGATACTCCGCCCATCGTCGGATCTGTGATGACGGATATGTACAGACCGCCGTTATCCTGGAAGCGCGACAGTGCCGCACTCGTCTTGGCCATCTGCATCAGACTGATAATACTCTCCTGCATACGGGCACCGCCGGATGTAGAGAACATGATCAGCGGCAGATTGCGCTCGTCCGCTGCTTCGATCGCACGGGTAATTTTCTCCCCGACAACTGAACCCATACTACCACTGAAAAAGTCAAAGCTCATCACCGCGAGCATCGCACGATGCCCTTCGATCACGCCTTCGCCTGTAATCACGGCATCACGCAGGCCGGAGTTCATTTTTTGCTGCTCCAGCTTTTTGGCATAACCCGGGAAGTTCAGCGGATCAATAGATTCCATACCGGCATCCATCTCCGTAAACTGACCTTCATCCACCGTCATAACGATTCGTTCAATCGCATTCAGGCGCATATGGTAGCCGCAATTGCTGCATACTTTCAGGTTCTTTTCCAGTTCTTTGCTGTAATGAATCGTGCCACATTTGCTACACTTATTCATCAGCCCTTCCGGAATTTCCCGTTTTGGGCGTTCCTGCGACGGCTCATCTGATGCGGACTCATTGCTCCAGCGCTGTGAAGGAATGGTCGCATATTTTTTCTTCTTCTGGAATAAATCTCTAAACACAACTACACCTCTTCAGACGTATACTTATTCCCCTGCTTATTGAATAAATCATCATTATTTATAACGAACACAAGCTGGACTTAGTGATTACAAAAAATAGGCATACTTAAGCCCACATCATGGGATAATGATACCATACCACATTTTTTTGCCGTAACAAAGAGCATAGACAATAAATCAATCCACCGGTCGATCATAACCGGTGGACCGCAGGGTGCTTTTTCACTTGACTTTTACTGTGCCTTCGCCAAGCATTTGTTCCATTTCCTGGAACAGGGCAGGCGACGGTTTGATCCGGTAGCTGTCGCTCAGATCCAGCAGTTTTTGACTTTCCTCGTAAAAAAGTACGGTGCCAAGCTGACCTGGATGACTGGAAAGCAGCTGCTTGAGCTGTTCCAGTCGCCCTGCCTGCTGGGCTTCACGAGTGATTTTGATATATACGGTTTGGCTTGGTTTGCCTGCATGGTTCTGCTCGGTAGCCGCTTTGCCGCTCGAAGAAGCTGGCGCCGAAGAAGTCGATGTCACAGTGGAAGATGCCTTTCCTGCTGCTGCCGGCTGTGTCTTGCTTTTCGCTACCGGTGACGGACGGCGTGCTGCTGGAGCACCTGTAGAAGTTTTGCTGCGCCGCTGGCGAGCCTTCTCTGCCATTTCTCCGGCTGCTGCCGGTGTCAATGGTACAGCTTCCTCGGCAAGCAGTTTGAATCCTTCTTCTTCCTGTTTCTGGAGTCTCCCTCGAATGACGAGCAGTACCCCTTTGTCCACAAGCTCATTATATTTGCGCCACACTTCAGGGAACATGACCACTTCGCACTTCTCGATCTGGTCTTCCATTTCCATAAAGGCCATGGATTTACCCTGTTTGGTTGTGATCGCTTTGAGTGAAACAACCATTCCTGCGACCGCCACCATACTGTCATCCTCGGCTTCATGCAGATTCATCAGCCGTGACAGGCCAGACTCTTCAATCGCTCGCTCATAATCATCCAGCGGATGACCAGACAAATACAGACCCAGCAGCTCGCGCTCGAACTCCAGCTGCTCTCCGGCTGTAAATGGCGGAATATCCGGGTAAGAGACTTCCCAGTTAGGCTTCTCTCCAAGATCGAAATCGAACATCTCGATCTGCAGTTCCTCGCGTTCCTTACGCCATTTCGCCGCTTCCTTGATCGTCTCATCCAGCATCTGCAGCAGCTGGGCGCGATGTCCTGGCAACGTGTCAAATGCTCCGGCCTGGATCAAGGATTCGATTACCCGCTTGTTGCAGGCTTTTGGGTCTACACGGCGACAGAAATCAACCAGACTATCAAATGGACGTTCTGCACGTTCCTTGATAATGCTGTTAATGGCCTGGGTACCGACATTTTTGACCGCGCCGAGTCCAAAGCGGATATGTCCGGTGATTTGTGCTGTTTCCGCTGCTTGTTCACCAGTCGAATTAGCTTCTACTTTATCCAGGTTGCTATCCGAATTTTCCTGGGATAGCTGCGCATGTCCCGTCACATCTTCAGCAGGATTCTCTCCTGACTGATGTGGTAAAGCCAAATCTTCCAGAACCGGCGTGAAAGTAATTCCGCTCGTATTCACATCTGGCGGCAGCACTTCGACACCGACACGCTGGCATTCCAGTACATATTCGGCTACTTTACGATGCGTTCCCATTACTGCCGTCAGCATGGAAGCAATAAATTGCACCGGATAATGAGCTTTGAGATAGGCGGTCTGGAAAGCCAGCACACCATAAGCCGTGGCATGTGCCCGCGGGAATCCATAATCGGCAAAACGCACGATCATGTCATAGACCGTATTGGCATCCTGCTCGGTATATCCTTGCTGCAGACTGCCCTGTACAAAGTGTTCTCGTTCCTGATCGAGCACTTCCCGCTTTTTCTTGGATACGGCTCGCCGCAGTAAATCCGCTTCCCCCAGCGAAAATCCTGCCATTGTGGAAGCAATCTGCATAATCTGTTCCTGATAGACGATAATGCCGTACGTATCCTGCAGGATCGGCTTCAGGTCATTATGTGGATATTCCGGTACAGAACGGCCGTGTTTGGCCTCAATGTAACGTGGAATAAAATCCATCGGACCCGGACGATACAGCGCATTGACCGAGACAATATCTTCAAATTCACTTGGCTTCAGATCACGCAGTACTCTGCGGATACCCGGGGATTCCAATTGAAATACCCCCATGGTATCGCCCTGGCTAAGCATCTGATAGGTATCGGGATCATCGAATGGAATCCGGTCAAAGTCAATCTTCTCACCCGTTTGCTCTTCCACCCACTCCAGACAACGCTCAATAATGGATAGCGTTCGCAGACCCAGGAAGTCCATTTTGAGCATACCGATAGCTTCCAGATTTTCCATCGTGTATTGTGTCAGCACCGCATGCTCACTGCCTTCCTGCAGAGGAACGACATCGGTCAATGGACCACTGGAAATAACAACGCCTGCCGCGTGTGTAGACGCATGACGTGGCATACCTTCGACCTTGAGTGCGGTATCGATCATCTCGCGCACAGGTGCGGATTTGACGTATCTTTCCTTTAATTCCGGTACCTGATCAAGTGCACGCTGAATCGTTACACCAATCTGTGCCGGAATCAGCTTGGCTGCTTTGTCGGTATCGGCATAAGGTACATTCAGTGCCCGTCCTACATCGCGTACCGCAGCCCGCGCAGCCAGTGTACCAAAGGTAATAATCTGCGCAACCCGGTCACGACCATATTTCTCCACCACATAATCAATCATTTCATCCCGGCGCAGATCGCTGAAATCAATATCGATATCAGGCATGGATACACGTGCCGGATTCAGAAAACGCTCAAACAACAGCTTGTATCGAATCGGATCTACATTCGTAATTTGCAGCACATAAGCAACCAGACTGCCGGCAGACGATCCCCGCCCCGGTCCGGTAGCGATTCCCTGGCGATGAGCATAATTCATGAAATCCCATACAATCAGGAAGTAATCGTCAAATCCCATATTGCCAATAACCGAGAGTTCATAAGCGAGCCGTTCATCCAGCACTCGGCGCTCCTCGGGATCATTCCATAGCTCGGTTCCTTCGTAGCGTCGTACCAGCCCTTCCTGACATAGCTGAGCCAGATAAGTTCCTGCATTCATGCCTTCCGACAGCGGATGATAAGCAGGCAGCAGCGAAGTACCAAAGGTAAGCTCCAAATGGCATTTATCTGCAATAACAGTAGTATTATCGATCGCTTCCGGTACATAGCGGAACAGTGCTTCCATTTGCTCTTCATTTTTGAGATAAAGCTGATTGGTCGGAATACGCAAACGGCTCTCATCTTCTACCGTCTTGCCGGTTCCGATACAGATCAGCACATCCTGCGTCTTGGCATCCTCTTCGGTCAGATAATGCACATCATTGGTCGCAACGAGCGGTATACTCAGTTCGCGTGCCAATTCGATCAGCAGTGGCGTGACCTTTTTCTGTTCGGCCAGACCATGATCCTGCAGTTCGATATAGAAGTCTTCTCCAAAAATCTGCTGATAACGCAAAGCTGCCTTTCTCGCTTCGTCGAGCTGTCCATGCAGCAGATGCTGCGGAATCTCCCCGCCCAGACAGGCGCTGAGGCAAATAATGCCTTCGTGATACTGCTGCAATGCTTCCGCATCAATACGCGGTTTATAGTGAAAACCTTCCAGATGGCCGACAGAGCAGAGCTTCATCAGATTCCGGTAGCCTGTTTCATTTTTGGCCAGCAGTAACAAGTGGTGAATCGGCTGGTCTTTGCGTGCTGCCTTTTCCTTGCGTGATCCGGCCGTGTAATACGCCTCGCAGCCAATAATCGGCTTAATACCATGCTGCAGGCATGCTTTGTAGAACGGGATGGCACCGTACATTACGCCATGATCCGTCAATGCCAGCGAAGTCATTCCTGCTGCCGCTGCACTGGCGACCAGATCCTGGATACGCGCAGCCCCGTCCAGCAGACTGTATTCACTATGCACATGCAAATGTACAAATGGGGTCATACGCTTCCCTGCTTTCCTTGTGTAATATCAGACAACTGATGAATCTATACTCTCATCTATACTATTTTATCATATTCAGCCTATAGACCGTCAGAGTTTGCAAAAAAATGAATGCGATGAACAGAGGTTACTATTCTTTTCTAAACTTCCCCGATCAGGTCACCGATAAATCTATCATTCAGAATAATAATCACTATTGATTAAATAGACAGGGGATATGAATTTATGAAAAAGCAGTTAATCCTGATGATGTGTCTGATAACGATCATCCCAATGATTGTATTCGGTGCATTCAGTCTGATCAGCACTACCCACAAAATTCAAAAAGATGCGTACAACATGAATGAGCAGAATGTTGAACTGGTACTTCAGAAAGCGCAAACACTGGTAAATACGGAACTCGCTATGCTGCAGCAGCTTGCCACCAATCCGGAATTCAAGGAATTCACTCCCGCTCAATTACCACAGGTCAAAAACCTGCTCGTCCAGACTTCCCAACTGCATCCGGAGCTGCAAACCATCGTATTCAGCAATAAGGATGGCCAGCAGCTCGCCAAAAATACCGATGCCGATCTTGATAATGTCAGCGACCGTGATTATTTCAAACAGCTGATCTCCACCCAAAAGCAGGTCGTCTCCGATGTCCTCGTGAGTAAATCCACTGGCAAAAAAATCATTAATATCGTTTATCCTGTTTTTGATAACACTAATACATTGACAGGTATGATTCAGTGTTCGCTGCCACTCGACAGCATGAGCACCTACGCCAAGGAATTTTCCATTAATGGACAGACAGCTTACATCGCTGATCGTACAGGAGTTATTCTGGCTCATCCTGTCGCCGCTTCGCTTGATACAGATATCAAATCCACTCCATCCTTTCAACAGGGCGCTGCCGGTCAATCAGGCACTCTAACCTATGGAGAAGGAAATGATAAGAAGCTCGTTTCTTATGTACCTGATCCGGTAACTGGCTGGACGGTCTTCAGTGAAAAGTCATATAACCTCATCATGGAAGACTATTATACCCTGCTCTATAACAGCATTATTATTCTTGCTGTTTCACTACTGGTTGCTATTGCTGCCGGATATATTTTCTCTACCCGTCTGACACGTCCGATTATGCAGCTGGTAGAAGTCACCCGTGCTGTAGCAGATGGCGATCTGACATCTACCTGGACTATCCGCTCCAAAAATGAAGTGGGGGCCCTGTCCGATGCACTCGCACAGATGACCGGTAATTTGCGGGATATCGTCTCTCATCTCAAGGATACTTCTCTTCATCTGGCCTCTTCTTCCGAAGAACTCACAGCGAGCGCTGGCGAGACCTCTTATGCCTCTCAGCATATTGCCGAGTCCATTCAGGAAATGGCAGCCGGTTCTGATCGACAGGCCGAACATGTGAATTATACTTCTTCCACGGTTCATCAGATGGCTGATGGAATACAGAATATCGCCGGTAGCGCCCAGGAAGTCGCATCTACGGCTGTCCTGACTTCTACCAAAGTCACGGAAGGAGACGAAGCGCTCCGGGCTGCCGGTCATGAAATCACCAAACTGAAATCCATTTTTGGCGAACTATCCGGTTCGGTAGGTAATCTGGATAAAAATTCCCAGACTATCAATCAAATTGTCAGTGTTATTGCCCAGATTGCCAAACAGACCAATCTGTTATCCCTGAATGCAGGTATCGAAGCCGCTCGTGCAGGTGAACATGGCAAAGGATTCAGCGTGGTCGCCAAAGAAATCAGCAATCTGGCAGACGAAGCTTCCTCTTCGGCTAGTCAGATCAGCAACCTGATCGACAGCATCCAAAAAGAAATTCATACCGTTGTCAACAAAACAGAAGCAGGCTCCCAGGAAGTCGAGCAAAGTATCCAGGCAGTAGATACCGCCGGTCAATCTTTTGGATTGATTCGCCAGTATGTACAGGAAGTCGCGCAGAGTATTCAAAGCGTCTCCTCTGCTTCATCCAATCTGTCCAGCGGTACCCAACAGGTGATCCAGTCGGTTAACCAGATGTCTGATATCACCAGCACTTCTGTAGGCGAGATTGAATCTGTATCTGCTGCTACCGAGCAGCAACTTGCCACTATGGAAGAAATTGCTGCTTCTTCTGCGGTGTTATCCAATGTCGCTCAGGAACTCAAAGTTATGGTTGAGAAGTTCAAAGTGTAATGACATGGCTATAAATATTTGCAGGAATCATACATTCTATTCCAGTCAAACAACGTTATAACTGCCCACACTATTTACAAGAAAACGACCCTATGGATATAAAAAAGCTGTGCGGATCTCTATTCCGCACAGCTTTTTTATCCGTGATCGATAGACTGCAGTGTCAGCACCGATTTGGAGACAGGCATATTTTCATAAATGATCTCAATCTCCAGCTTGTAGGTACGCCGGCTCGATTCCAGCACAATTGGACGGATCACAATCGCATCCTCGATCTGCACCGGGCGCAAGAAGTAAGTCGAAATATTATCAATTACATAATCATGGCCACTCAGCAACCGTGCAGTGCGGATCGCCGCCTGGATCATGACCGAGATCAGAATGCCTTCGGAAATATTACCAAGGTCTGTCGCCATCTGCGGCGTAATAAATCCATGATAGACAATACCTCCGTCTTCATCCCGCTCTTCGGCAAAACCATTCCAGATCAGATGATCAAATGTCTCCACGTTACCTGCCTGCGGCTCAAGCTGGGCATCCCGCATAGCCTGCAGCACTTCACGCCGGGTGACGGTACCGATCAGTTTACGGTTACGGTCCACGATAGGCAGGAAGTCAATGCCTTCCCACATCATCGTCTGGGCTGCCGAAGCCAGTGAAGTCTGTAGCGTTGCCGTTATCGGTCTGCGTATCAGCACTTTTTCAATGGGCTGATCACCCTCCAGCTCCTCGATTTCCTTGCGTCCGACAATCCCGATCACCCGATTCCATTCATCCACGACGGCGAGACGCAAGTATCCGGTCTTCTCCGCCACTTCGTAAAAATCAGTTGCCATGCTGGAAGCCTTGAGCACACCAGGCTTGGGCTTGCCTGCAATAATATCCTCAACAAGCATGATCTTCTTTTTGATCATCCGGTCAAACAGTGCCCGGTTAATCATGGAAGCCACTGTAAATGTATCATGGCGAGAAGAAATGATGGGCAGTCCCCGTTCATCCGCAAGCGCCTTGACCTCCAGGCTGGTGCCAAATCCGCCCGTTATCAGTACGGCTGCTCCGTGTTCCAGTGCAAGAGAATGAGCATCCTCACGGTTACCGACGATCAGCAGGCTGCCTGCTTCCACGTAACGCATCATCGCGTCCATCTTCATTGCACCAATCGCATATTTAACCAGCGTTTTGTCCAGACCGCTGCCGCCGCCCAGCACTTTGCCCTCTACAATCTCTGCCACATCGGCAAAAGTCAACTGATCAGAGATTCCCCGTGGACGTTTCTCGATCCGTACCGTGCCAATCCGTTCGCGGGTTACTACGATTCCCATATTCTCCGCTTCCTTAACCGCACGATAGGCGGTACCTTCGCTTACACCCATCTGCCGGGCCAGCTTGCGGACAGAGATTTTGGACCCGATTTTGAGCTTCTCAATATGCTGCAAAAGTTGTTCGTGCTTTGTAATCGATTCCTCATGTTCCTGCAACTGTAACACCACCTTCCAGCATCTGTATCAATGTGCATTTATTATAGCACAAAAAACGAGCGTATCTCACCATGTACTTATGGGAGATGACGCTCGCCGCTTTTGTTTTCTTGATCGATTGTCTGATGAATTCACGTCGCCATCAAGCATTGGTTACAGCGCCGCAAGCTCTCATCAGACTTCTGTTATACCTTTATATGTCGACAGATTACAACAGATTATTCAGCAGCTCCGCCATACAGATGGCTCAGGCTGTCCGTGATAATTTTGTTGATATCTTCAATGATGGTGCTTAGACGCTGCTCGGCATCGAACAGGCGGCGGATATTCAGGTTCAGGTTCAGCACCTCGAACAGTTTCTCCATTTGCTCCATCTCTTCCGGGTTCGGCATATCGCCGGACATCATGCGTTGCTGTACTTCCATCTGACGCGTACGGAAGTCATCCAGCATACGCTGGCTTTCTGGATCGCTTTCGATCAATTTCAGAGCAGCTGTAATATCAGATACTTCTTTGCTATCGCGAATAGCTGTGGATAGTTCATGTGCCTTATCGTAAATATTCATTGTCAATTTCCCACTTTCCCAATCAGTATTGTATTTCCTGTCTGCCAATCAGGAGATGTCCTGTACGGCAGCACTATTTTAACACGTCCTATACAGGGTAACTGATTTGAGCTCTGATGTAAAATGTGTGGTTTCGATCATTCTACTGTGCTTCATCATACAGATGACGCAGCTGATCAAATGAAGTAATAGTGACATCCGATCCATCCAGCTCACTCGTATCACCAAAATCTGCATAATTGCAGCCAATCACGGTTTGTCCATTCTTAAGGCCTGCTTCTACATCCGAAGAACGATCACCGACCATCCAGGCAGAGGTAATATCATGAGTATCGAGCAGCAGCCGGACCAGATCTACTTTGGATGCGGTCTGATATTCGCCTGCACTGTATACCCCTTCCAACAGGGAACCCATCTGATGTACCTCTACAATTCCTTTTACATAACCTTCCAGACCGTTGCTGGCAATAAACAGACGCACGCCATGATCGTGCAAATAGGTCAGTGTCTCCATAACCTGCGGATACAGACGGGATATACCGGCTTTCATGCCATCAACCTGAAGATCCAGCAGCAACTGGTTCGCTCTGGCAACTGTACGCGACTCGGCACCCGGAATCACACGAGCCCAGATATCTTCCAGCAGCATGCCCAGACAGCTTAGAATAATCTCGTCCGGTGGCGTTTCTCCATGATACAGTCCTTCTTCACGCAGAATCTCGAATGTATTGTGATAGGCAGGCAGCAGTACGGTCTCCGTCTCGAACAGTGTTCCATCCATATCAAACATCATCGCTTGCGGCTTGTTCAGTACAGTTCTATCCGTCATCATCCAGCACTCCTTGTTTATATGTAAATTTAACGGCAGCCGCAATTGGGATTATGCTGATTGAATCGTGCACCTCCACCTTGCGGCTGCCGTTATGGTACTGATTATATTTGTTATTTAGGAATGGGAATTCTTGTCCTGATGATTTTCCTCAGCATCTGCATTTTCTTCCTTGGGAAGAGGATGGACATGAACCCGCATAATGCGCAGACGTTCCGATTCTGCGACTTCGAATACGACTCCATCCACTTCGACGGTCTTGCCTACTTCCGGCACACCTTCAAGTTCCTTGAACATCCAGCCGCCAATTGAATCGACTTCGTCATCATCGATCTCTACTCCGGCCAATTCGTTTACATCCTCGATCAGCATCCGGCCATCCACGGAAATAATATCTCCTACCATCTCCATCTCCGGTCGCTCATCCTCGAATTCATCATATAGATCACCGACGATTTCTTCCAGAATCTCTTCAGCAGTGAGCAATCCGGCGGTTCCACCGTACTCATCCACAACCAATGTAAGCTGGGCGTGATTTTTCTGCATCAGCTGCAGCACATGACTGATTTCCATCGATTCCGGTACATTCAGAATAGGACGGGCAAGCGCAGCCAGATCATAAGGCTGATTTACCGGAGACAGCAGAACATCCGTAATATGTACGAATCCGATAATTCTGTCCTTGTCTTCCACCGCTACCGGATAGCGTGAATGCTTGGTATCATTGATAATCGCCAGGTTCTCTTCCCGGGACAAGTTGGCATAAAGACAGGTCATATCCGTACGGGGAAGCATGACTTCACGAGCCAGTCGATCGGAAAATTCAAAAATATTGTTAACCAGCTCAATCTCGCCTTCGTCCATCACGCCACTTTTGGCACTCTGATTCATCAGAATACGAATTTCTTCTTCCGAGTGTGCCCCATCCGCTTCACTCGCGGGCTCAATTCCTACCAGGCGCAGTACCGCGTTGGCAGCCATATTGAGTAACCAGATGAATGGGAAAAATACCCGGTAAAAGAATAACAGAGGTCCTGATAACGCCAGAGACACGCCATCCGTGCGCTGAATCGCCAGTGACTTGGGGGCCAGCTCGCCCAGTACGATATGGAGAAATGTAATAACGGCAAATCCGATAACGACTGACACCGTCGCAATAATGGTCGAATCACCAAATCCCAGCTTGTACATGATCGGTTCAACAAGCAGCTCCGAAATGGCAGGTTCCCCAATCCAGCCGAGACCCAGAGAAGCCAGAGTAATCCCGAACTGGGTCGCCGACAGATAAGCATCCAGTTTGCTGTTTACCTTGAGTGCATATCCTGCCAGTCGATTCCCTTCGCTTTGTAGCTGGGTCAGGCGTGAATGTCTCACTTTGACGAGTGAGAACTCCGCCGCCACAAAGAATCCATTCAAAAATACAAGCACAAATACCAGTGCCAAATTAAGCAATAAAGTGCCTAAGTCAAACTCATGCCCCAACCGGAACGCCCCTTTTCTCGGATATATAGTACCTTCGCCGGGTCGTCTAACCTAAGAGAGAAGTTTCACATCACCGGCATATGGCAGTTTTACAACAGCGCCTTGCGTGATTTGAAATCCGTGTCCTTGTAATACATATCCGCTACAAGCAGATTCGGTCCGCAGCAGGCTGCCGCATCACAATGGCAATTTACCTGCTGATTCAGCGGATGATTATTACTCCACTCTCCGAACACCTCATCCAACTTACGATTATGAATATTGCCAAAAGCAGGAATCGCAGCAAAATCCGTTACAAATACGTCACCGGTAAACATATTCACATTGACCCGGTTACGTCCATCTGGATCATTGCGCACCGTTACATTCCGTTCACGATACAGACGGGATACCAGCTCACGATCGGCATTATTCGGGTTACAGCTAAAAAATGGCAGTGTACCGAACAGCATCCACATATCCTGATCCCGGTGATCCAACAGGTCATGAATCGCTGCGCGAAAATCGCCAAGAGACAAGACGGGCAGGCTTGCTGCAAAATCAGCCGCATACATCGGATGTACTTCATGACGCTTGCAGCCCATTTCACCGATAATACGATGAATCTCAGGCAGTTTGCGATGTGTTCGATAGTTGATCATGGATTCTGCGGAAATAAACATGCCTGCTTCACTCAGCCGACGGGTATTCTCCATCATTTTGTCGTACATGCGTACAGCTGCCTCACGCGGAACCGGATGTCCGCTATTGGCAAATCCCACCTCGTGGAAGTCATCGGGTGATGTGTAGTTAAACGAAATATGCATTACATCCAGATACGGCAGCAGTTTCTCATAGCGGCCAATATCCAGCGTCAGATTGGAGTTGATCTGTGAACGAATCCCACGCTCACGCGCATATCGAAGCAAAGGCACAATGACTTCATCCACAGTTTGCTTGCGGAATGTAGGCTCTCCTCCGGTAATACTGATCGTCTGGAGGTTCTCTACCTCATCCAGCCGCTTCAGCATCAGCGGCAGCGGAATCATGTCCGGCTCACGCATCACCAGCGAATCACCTACCGCGCAGTGCTCACAGCGCATATTGCACAGATTGGTGACGGTCATCTCTACACTGGTAAGCGTATGTTTGCCATACTGGCGAAGCGACAGCAGCGGGTCCCACGGATCGTAACTCGGGGATAATTCTTTCAGCGGCCATTCACTTCTGTGTATTACTGTCATTTGTATCTTCACCTTATCTCATGTATTAACCCTGAATTCGTATAATCTTAACGCTACCACCTGGGCAGTATGCAATTATGGATACAAGGTCCTGTTTATCATACCATAAACCAGCGAGGTCCGGCACAGGACTGCACTGTTCCCGGCGTCTGCAGTTCGCTGCGCAGCAGATCACGGATAAATTCCGACAGCATGTAAGTCACCCCTCCACTCTCGCTGAGTGAATCATAACCGATCCGGAAAGTGAACATATCGAGTGATCCGACGCTGTATTCCTGATCGTCCTGCAGCGGCTGTCCGTTAATTTCCAGACCGGTAATACGCTGATAAGCCGGTCTGGCCAGGTCACAGGTAATCTTCAGTCCGTCCACACAAAGACAACCCAGAATCTTGCCACGGAATCCGTAACCCATAATAGCCTTGTGTGTAAATTCGGACAGCAGTGACTGCTCCAGTGCCCGTCGAATACTGCTTCCGCGAAGCAGGGTAATGCACGGATTGATCGGAGATGGACACAGACGATGCAGAAGCGATTCTGTAATCTCGCCAGCAGGCAGTTCATCCAGCAGCTGTCCTGCATTTACGATCGACAGCTCTGCACCGGTATAACGCCGTACCGCCTGTGCAAGCAGATTGCCAAGCGGTGATTCCCGCTCATAATCAATCTTCAGTGGAGCTTCCAGCATCGCTACCGTGCGGCTCATTCGCTCCTCTGCCCGCTGTCGATGGAGTACAATGGCCGCTTCCACTGCTTCTTCACGCGGCATATTTTCCGTAATGGCAATCAGACCTCCGTCCAATAAATGTGCCCTTCCGCCGAGTGTATCCTTTTGCCAGGTCATCTGTCCCATATACTGTCCGAACTTGCCGGCTGCACCAAGCACCGTTGATCCCACCCAGAGCGGACGATCCAGTACATGATGACTGTGTCCGCCCAGGATCACATCAATTTCAGGCAGCTGCTCTGCAAGCCTCTGATCCGCCGACAGTCCCAGATGCGAGAGCATCACCAGCAGATCAACTTCACTGCGCAGCTGATCGATCAATGGACGCAGACTGCTGACCGGCTCGCTGACATCCCAGCCCAGCAGGTCATAGAAATCACCATAAGGAGCCGTCGCACCAATTAGACCAATTTTCCAGGTACCTTTTTGGATAATCTGATGGGTTCGCATCCATACCGGCGGTATACCGCTCTCGTGCTCGATTACATTACTGCATACGACTGGACAGATAATACCCGCATAAGCCTGGTTCAGTATGGACGATGTATAAGTAAGTCCTTCATTGTTGCCAATTGTCACAGCATCATATCCGGTCATATTGATAATATCGATATTGGCGCCACCTTCCGAGCCTTCGGTCTCCGGGGACATCCGGTCCATATGATCTCCGATATCAACGAGCAGTACATGATCACGTCCCAACCGATCGGTATAATCTCCAGCAATGGATGCGAGGATACCCATATTTTCAAAATGGCTGTGTAGATCATTGGTATGCAGTATGGTAAGCACATCGTGTGCTGTTTCTGTATTCATGGTTTTGTTCCTCCCCTTGTTTCTCTGTGTACTATATCAAATGCTAATTGAATAAACCGTTTGGATTTCAAGCAAATACTGGTATATTAAAAGGATGAAGATCACTGGTCTGCTGGCTGTAACCATTTATTGTTCAGCAACCTGTTTGTCCATAATAATCAGGTCATTTGTGATTACCTGCCTGTACCGGGCTTTAATAATACCTATATGGAGGGCTTATTTTATGCAGTATACCATTAAATTATTCGCCGGGCTTGCCGAAAAAATTGGTGAATCCCAAATTATCGTAGAAGTACCTTCAACCATGGATACCAGCTCTGAAGAGGGCAAAAATCCTGTTACTGTACAGCATATCAAAGATATTTTATCTACATTATACCCGGATGCCGAAATTTCTATCCGTCATTCGTTCGCAGCTGTTAATCAAGAGTATGCAACTGTCGATACTATTATTAAGGAAAGCGATGAACTGGCTCTGATCCCTCCCGTGTCCGGAGGCTCCGGACCGACTACATCCGAACAAACCCCTGATGGTCTCTATGTCATTACCAGTGCTCCCCTCTTAGCAGAAGAAATCATTACCAAAGTTACCGATAATAATCACGGGGCAACGATCGCTTTTATAGGTACGACTCGTGAAATGACCGGTGAAATGCAGACGGTATACCTGGAATATGAAGCCTATATTCCCATGGCATTATCCCAGCTACAAAAAATAGGCAAGCATATCGCAAATACATGGTCCGGTACACGCTGTGCGATCAGTCATCGTATCGGCAGTGTCGGTATTGCAGAGACAAGTGTGATTATCGCTGTCTCCTCTGCTCATCGTGATGATGCCTATGCAGCCAGTCGGTTTGCCATTGAACGGCTCAAAGAAACCGTACCGATCTGGAAAAAGGAAATCTGGGCAGATGGATCAGAATGGAAAGGTGCACAGACAGGTCCCTGGAACCCCACAGAACCTAAATCCTGAGTAAAATTACCTATATCAGGATTGTTGTACGCTTTTTTTCCTGTTATGATAAGTTTAAATTTTTAGATTATGGAGGTGCCCATATTGAGAGTGCATGTTACAGATTTGAAGCCGGGAGACACGCTTTCCAGTGATACGTTCAATACATTCGGTATTCATATGATGCAAAAGGGCCACATTCTCCAACCCGATGACATTAGCAAGCTGCTTAAGCATGGTCTGGATTATGTTGATATTGAAGAAATCGTAATTACCGATGATAATGAGCCCCATCATTCACTTATAGAAGCAAAGGTTCAGTTCGATACCGCACTGGTTGGATTTGAGAATCTGTTCCTGAATGCAGCTTCCCGTGGCGAATTTGACGGGAGCCAGGTGGATGCAATGCTAGAACCTCTGATGGATGAACTTCATACCCAAAAAGACGTTGTCTCCGTTCTGTTTGTACTCAACGATACTAATAACTACACGTACACACACTCCCTTCAAGTCGGCATGCTATCTTATTATCTGGCCATCTGGATGGGATATACAGAACAGGAAGCCTACGCTGCCGGTCGCGCCGGATATCTTCATGACGTCGGCAAAGCCAAAGTCCCGCCCGAAATCCTCAACAAACCGGGCAAACTGACACCTGAAGAATATGAAATTATGAAAAAGCATGCTCAATACGGCCATGACATTATTATGGAGTCGACCGGAGATGAGCTGAGCGCTATTGTGGCACTACAGCATCACGAACGGGCAGATGGCAAAGGCTATCCAAACGGTATCACACTTGATGATATTCATCCGTACGCACGTATTACCGCGGTTGCAGATATATACAGTGCCATGACCACACACCGGGTTTATCAATCCAAGCAGGAACTGCTTCGTGTGCTCAAGGAAATTCATCGTATGAGCTTCGGACAACTGTATGCCGAGGCCGCACAGACCTTTATCCGCAATATGCTGCCTAATATGATTGGCAAAAAAGTGCGCCTGAATTCCGGCGAGACCGGGCGAATCATTATGACCAATCCAACGGACTATTTCCGCCCGCTGATTGAGACGGAGCAGGGATTCAAAGATCTGTCTATGCAGTCTGCACTGGAAATCGAAGAAATTTTCATCTGATGATCAAAGAAATAAAGTCACGAAAAAACGGGTTCTCTACCGAAGAGGACCCGTTTTGTTGTGTTGCATGTATTCGTACATGTCTTATTTCATTAAGCAGGCTATATGCCTACTGCACCTCTACCACCGGATCGTCAGCAGTGAAGGCCATCTGTCTATGAATCACAGCAGGTTATTCTAGTTCAGCGAAATATGATAATCTTTTTTCAGATATGCATGAATCGTACGGAAATCGTCTTCGGTCAGATCCCGGAGCCGCTTTCCATCTTTCTCATGCCCCAGAATAATACCTATAACTTCTGCTGCAAGTGCCGTAGTTGGTGTGATTCTGGCACTACCATAAGCTTTGATCGAAGCTCCGATATTTTTGCCTGCAACGAGTACATTGTCATAATTTTTGAGTTCAA
This sequence comes from Paenibacillus dauci, assembly GCF_000971985.1. Classification (GTDB taxonomy): domain Bacteria; phylum Bacillota; class Bacilli; order Paenibacillales; family Paenibacillaceae; genus Saccharibacillus; species Saccharibacillus dauci. Next base: position 214,544 of record NZ_KQ040798.1, read on the forward strand.
AGGACCGCAGCGGAATGCCGTAAGCATCCGGTTTGCCATAACCTTTGCCGGTCGGCACTTCCCGCGTACCCTGAATATCCAGCGGATATCCGCCAATGCTGACATCATCCCAGAACATCTTGCTGTTGATCGCATCTTCATATTGCAGTACATAGTCGGTCTCATACCGGTTATAGTCACGGATATACAGATATTCCGGATAACCGTTCAACTCGGCATTTTTGTAGCCGGGGATATTTTCACGCAGGAATTCCAGCACATGAGGTGCTTCGGCTTTGCCTTTGGCAATAGCTGTGCGGACAGACTCGGGATCGGAAGGGTCCACATCATAGATCAGCAGCGCATTGATAATCACTTCGCCGTCTTTTTGATAGGTGGAATTGATACCGCGCAGCTTGAGCTGGGAATCGGCGATTTTGAATTTGTCGGTCACTTTGCTGTAGCCAGTACCAAAATCATAATCCACGTACGTATTGGTACCATATTTGGCTTCCAGATTGGACAGTGGATAATCCCTCAGCGTAGCACTGTGCAAAGCGAGCCAGTCTACATTTTTGAATTTCAGCATATAAGTGGCTGCCATATATTCAGGCTTGTCGCCGCCGCCAAAGATCGATTCCACGCCGGGAATGCGGGTAGTATGCAGCTGCGAAGATAGCGCTGCATAGTCGGTATTTTCCACAAAATAACGCGCATCCACCGTATGCTCGGCACCATCCTTTTCCGTATAGGTCAGGCTGGCGATTGCATACTGTCCATTTTCTTCCTTTTGCTGAATCTGCTTGATATCTATACCACTTTTGAGCGGGATATCCTGGATCAGGCTGTTATAATACTTGATAAAATCGGATTCCTTGCGGATTTCACCATGATTATAGGCATTGTACAGCTTTTTCATCTCACCCTGCACCAGGCTGATCTTCTTATTGTTGTTCGGCTCATCCAGTACAAGCATCTGTCCCTGGATCAACTGCCCGCCCGGTTTTTCCCTTGGGTCGAGAATCAATACATTCAGCCCTTCATCATGAGCGGCTTTGGCCATAAGGATCCCCTCTACTTCGCTCCCAATTAGCACGAGATCATAATGCTCGTCTGCAGGCGGCGCAGGAACATTTGCTTGATCTGCCTGTCCATTGGCTGTATTCGTTCCATTGTTGCCATTTTGTACCGTATTGGATTCATTGTTACTCTGCCCGGAAACGGTCGATCCCTGTCCAGCAATCCGAATTGCCTGATGCTGCATATACCATACTGCTCCTGCTGCGATAAGAATGAGTGCCACTACTGCCGTGATGATTGGGATTCTTACCGATTTACGTTTTCTTCTGCCATGCTTTTCACTTCGTCTGCTCTTCAATTGCTGTTAACCACCTTGCATTTAATTTGTCTGTAACTGACTGGTATATGGAATACTTATGTACTAAAATAGATAGTTCAGGGAATAATTGTACCTGTCCGTATGCCAGTACATGAGGTCGGCAAAGATAAAGTGAATCACTACAGAATATACCAGTAACATGCTGCTGTATCTCGGCATTGATTCATTATCCTACCCTAACAAAGGGTACAGGTGCATATACCCTCCCGTCAACAACGGTTTTGTAATGATTCGTATAGATACCAGGTGACCAACTCCGAAAGGATGAATAAAAGAATGGATTTTGTAACTATAGACTTTGAGACAGCCAACTCCAGTCGCTCCAGTGCCTGCTCGATTGGTATCGTGGAGATCAGCGGCGGCGAGATTACGGATGAACGTTCATGGCTGATCAATCCGGAGCAGCATTTTGATCCGATGAATATCAGTATTCACAAAATTACACCCTCTATGGTACAGGATGCTCCGACTTTCGGTGAACTGTGGCCGGAACTGCTGCCTTATATGAATAACAAACATGTAGTCGCCCACAATGCGGCTTTTGATATGAGTGTACTGCGTCACAGTCTGGATGCTGCCCGTACAGGCTATCCGGCATTTCAATATTACTGCACCTATCTGCTCAGCAAAAAGATTCTGAATGAGCTACCTTCCCACCGTCTGAACAATCTGGCTGCCTACTATGGCATTGAACTTAATCATCATGATGCCCTCGAAGATGCCCGTGCCGCTGCACTGGTGCTCGTCAAACTGCTAGAGCATAAGCAGCAGCCAACTCCGGCGGAACTGTCAGCAGCGCTTGGATACAAGCCTGGTACGCTGTATGCAGGTGGTTATACCCCATTCTCTGCATCAGCCTCCAAGACCAAGAAGCCAGGCGGATGGAAAAGGAAAAACTTCAGCCATTACAGTTGAACAGAGAATATAGCCAGACAGGAAATTACTATAGTCATCTATCTTCCCTTATACCATGTAAGTTATAAGTTTTCACTTCAGCAGGACCCGCGAATATTACGGGTCCTTTTTTATTTTCCATATTATCCATTCATTTTCAATCTGCTCTTTATAAATGAATTTATTTTACCGAAAAGATCATAAATAGACTTCATCCTACATTCGGACCAAAGGAGCAACTAATGAAAAAGAAAATACGGCTTACTTTTTTCGCAAAAAATATCCTGCTTATGTCGATGGGTATCTTGTTGGTCGGTGTACTGCTGACGACTTTCAATGTCATTATTCAGAAAAAAATGTCTTTGGATGATCTGCACAAGCAGTATATTGGTGTATCTGCCTATATGCAGGAACAAATCGGAAACGAAATTATCCTCAAAGCGACAGCAAATCCTGTGGCAGGCAGTGCAGTCGAAAAAGAACTGACTGCAAAGCTCGATCAAGTCTCCAAAACCAATCCTAATATTGCCCAGGCTTATGTATTCAGTGCGGCGATCGTAAATAATCAATAGACTGTTATCGCTTCTCCATCCCATCTGATTGAAGCAGGTATGGGACCAGGAACACTGTATGAAAACCCTCCAATTATGTATGCCGCCATGCAACAAGTAGCCAATCAAGGCAAACCGATTGGCACTGAAGTCTATACAGATATATATGGAAGCTGGTCCAGCGTATTACAACCGGTGACAGATAGTTCCGGCAAAGTCGTTGCTGTGTTCGGTATGGATATCAGTGCATCCGATATTGAGAGCAATACCGCTACTCTACTGCGTAACTCCCTGCTTATTCTGGCAGGCTGTGTCCTTGTTGTGCTGCTTATTCAATTTTTTGTTATGCGTCATATGATGCAGCCTGTTCGGGATCTGTTTGCAGCGATCAAGCAGATGAGCACAGGAGACCTGAATGTACAGCTGCGGGCGGATCGCAATGACGATTTTGGTGAACTGAATCGTAACTTTGGCGAAATGGCCGGCGAACTCAAAAATGTAATTGCAGGTGTTCAGCATAAAGCGATGCAGGCAGCAGAAGCTTCTTCTTCCCTAACTAGCAGCGTAGAGCAAAATGTCCAGATGCAAGCTGAAGTACTACACACCGCCGAGCAGGTCAGTCAGGGTGCTGAAACGCAGGAACACGCGGCGGGAGAAACAGCCAGAGTCATGGAAGAAATGGCACGCGCCATTCAGGAAATTGCCCAAACGGCTTATCAAGTATCCGAAGCTGCAGCAGATATGAAATATAAAGCAGCAGGCGGCGGTACAACCATCAGCCAAATTGGTACCCAGATGACTTCTATCAGCGCAGCGGTCGATCGCTCGGCAACATGCATTCGCCAGCTGCAGCAACGCTCACGCGAAGTCGAAGGCATGGCGGAGTTGATCTCGGGTATTGCTTCACAGACCAATCTGCTGGCACTCAATGCTGCTATTGAAGCAGCACGCGCCGGTGAGCACGGAAAAGGCTTTGCTGTTGTAGCTGAAGAAGTCCGCAAATTGGCCGATCAGTCGGCTCAGTCAGCGGGTCAGATCTCCGGTACCCTGGGCCTGATGAGACAGGATACCGATCAAGCCGTCTCTCTGATGGAAGAAGGTATACGAGAAGTAAACGCTGGTATCCAGCTGTCCCAGGAAACAGGCAAAGCTTTCCACCAAATCGAGACAGCGATCAGCGAAGTCTCTTCACAAACCGAAGATATGTCGGCTGTAACCGAGCAGATGTCCGCAAGCTCCGAAGAAGTCTCCTCCTCTGTATCCGAACTGTCCGAGATTGCGAGTGTCTCCAGAAAAGGTGCTGTAGAAGTGACTGATATCTCCCACAGACAGCGCGAAGCGCTGGGCGGCATCTCTTCGTCTTCCGAAGATCTGCGAGTCATGGCAGAGGAACTGAACGAATTGATTGCCAAGTTCAAGATTTAATCTGTTAATATTGGACCTTTATGGTCTGACTGAATCATTCATGTTTATAGCTAAAGAATCATATAAAAATAAACCCGTACTTTGCCATTGTTCTCGCAAAGTGCGGGTTTATTTTGTCCATTAGGATTATTACTGCAACTCATTGGCTGATAGAGAGCGGTCTAACCATAATCAAATCAATCTGCTCTTCATCCCCCATATAAAAGGAATGCGCTCCTGTCTGGACAAACCCCAGCTTCTGATAGAACATGATCGCATTCTGATTTTTCTCCCATACACCCAGCCATACTTGCTTTTTACCGCTTTGCATGGCAATTTCTATGGCTTTGTCGAATACATACTTCCCTATTCCACGTTTCTGGAACTGGCTTCGTACGTAGATGCGCTCAATCTCAAGTGTATCCTCACCCATCGGTTCGGACTGGGCTTCTCCGGTATTCACCTTTAGATAGCCGGCAAGGTGATCTTCCACATACATGAAAAAGAACTGGGAGAGCATGTTGGATAGCTCCTGCTGTACTTGATTCCGCTCAAATGCCTTTTCCAGATAAGCCTTCATATTTTCAGGTGAATTCTGATCCCTGAATGTCTCGTCAAACGTCTCATATCCAATCTGCTGCAGCTGCTGCGCGTCATCTATCGTGCATTTTCTGATACGGATATCCATATTACCCTTTACACTCCTCTAACTAATAATGTATTAACTTATTGGTTTATGAGCTCACGGGCTCATCCCCTTCTTAATAGCTCCGTTTATGGCCTTTTTTCACGGTTTCCCAATCTTTCTCTACATTTTTTCTGACTTTACGGAGAAGATCATGAATTAGCTCGGTTTCCTGCTCTGACAGCCCTTCCAGAGCAACCGAATTGGAATAGTCATTTTCTCGCTTGATAAAAGGATACACCTGCTCGCCTCTCGCAGTAGGAAACAGCCTTTTGACCTTTTTGTTGTGCGGGTCTTCTCTCTTCTCGATAAAGCCGTTTGTCTCCAGCTTTTGGATGGCACGCGAGGCAGTCGTCCGATCTACCTTGATCATCTCCGCCAGTTTTTCCTGAATAATACCAGGCTGTTCGCAGATACGTACAAGGTACAGATACTGTCCTTTGGTCAGGTCATATTCCTTGAATTCGATATTACTGATTGAATCCAGCGCTCTTGCAATCATTCCGATTTCGCGCAGAATTTCTTTCATAATACATTCTCCTTTAAAAACGTTGAATTTTATTGTAAATGCAATAAAATTGTAATTTAAATTTAATTCATTTATGTTGTATTTGCAACAAAATATAATATTATTGAATTAAATAATGATTGGGATTTATTATATAGATCTTTCCCAACTGAAAAAGAGGCCGCAGAATACTTCCGCGACCTCTATAGTAAATACCTCATCCTAACAAAATCACATCTTTTATTAGTAAAGTCAAAAAGAGGCACCTGTAGTTGAAAATACAGGTGCCTCTTTTATTTAAAACGTTCTATTAACCGATAGAACCTTCCATCTCGAACTTGATCAATCTATTCATCTCAACTGCATACTCCATCGGCAGTTCTTTCGTAAATGGCTCGATAAAGCCCATTACGATCATCTGAGTCGCTTCGTCTTCAGTCAGACCGCGGCTCATCAGGTAGAACAGCTGATCTTCGGATACTTTGGATACCGTTGCTTCGTGTTCAAGAGTGATGTTATCATTCTTGATCTCGTTGTACGGAATGGTATCGGAAGTGGATTGGTTATCCAGAATCAGCGTATCGCACTTGATGTTGGACTTGGAACCTTCGGAGTTGCGTCCGAATGATGCCAGACCACGGTACGTTACTTTACCGCCGTGTTTACTGATCGATTTGGATACGATTGTAGATGTTGTATCCGGAGCCAGGTGAATCATTTTCGCGCCTGCATCCTGCAGCTGGCCTTTACCTGCTACAGCGATAGACAGTACGGAACCTTTGGCACCGCGACCTTTCAGTACAACAGCTGGATATTTCATCGTTATCTTGGAACCGATGTTACCATCGACCCATTCCATAGTGGCATTTTCTTCTGCAACCGCACGTTTGGTAACGAGGTTGTAGATGTTTGGTGCCCAGTTCTGGATTGTTGTATAACGCACACGAGCATCTTTTTTACAGATGATCTCAACAACTGCACTGTGCAGGGAGTTGGTGCTGTAAATCGGCGCTGTACAGCCTTCTACATAGTGTACAAAGCTGCCTTCATCCGCAATGATCAGTGTACGCTCGAACTGACCCATGTTCTCGGAGTTAATACGGAAGTACGCCTGCAGAGGTACATCACATTGTACGCCTGGTGGCACATAGATAAAGCTTCCGCCGGACCATACCGCACTGTTCAGTGCTGCGAATTTGTTATCTGCTGGAGGAATAACGGTAGAGAAATATTCTCTCAGGATCTCTGGATGCTCACGCAGTGCAGTATCCGTATCCATGAAGATTACGCCCTGGTCTTCCAGTTCTTTTTGCATGCTGTGGTATACCACTTCAGATTCGTACTGAGCGGATACACCAGCCAGGAATTTTTGTTCTGCTTCCGGGATACCGAGTTTGTCAAACGTTTCTTTGATTTCTGTCGGTACTTCTTCCCATGTTTTACCTTGTCCTTCGGATGGCTTTACGTAGTACTGAATATCGTTGAAATCCAGTCCACTCAGATCGCCGCCCCATTCAGGCATAGGCATTTTCTCAAATTGTTCCAGTGATTTGAGACGGAAATCCAGCATCCATTGCGGTTCGTCCTTCATGCGGGAAATCTCCATTACGATTTCCTTGTTCAGACCTTTACCGGATTGGAAAATGGATTTGTGCTCGTCGCGGAAACCATATTTATATTCTTCCATTTCTGGTGCTTTTTTAGCCATTGTTGTAGCCTCCCTATCTTAATTGTCCAAGCTGTCTTCTCCGATTCCTTTGCGCAGGGCATTCCAGGCCAGAGTGGCACACTTAATGCGAGCAGGGAATTTATTTACTCCGGATAGGGCTTCGATCTCTTCATATTCTACAAATTCCACTTCTTCGCCCTTCATCAGGGAAGAGAAACGGTCTGCCAGATCAAGTGCTTCTGCATACGTCTTGCCTTTAATCGCTTCCGTCATCATGGAGGCGGATGACATACTGATTGAACAGCCATCTCCCGAGAACTTGGCGTCCACTACCTTGTTGTCTTCCACCTGAAGCTGCAAAGATATGCGGTCACCACAGGTAGGGTTATTCAATTCAACCGTCATCGCTCCGTCTTCAAATGTACCGCGGTTGCGTTGATTTTTGTAGTGATCCATAATCACGCGGCGGTAAAGATCATCAAGTTGCATCGCCAAAATACTCCTTTGTCAGAACCAACGCTTCAATGAGTCTATCCACGTCTTGTTCATTATTATACAGGTAAAAGCTTGCGCGTGCCGTAGAACTTGCTTCAAGCCATCTCATTAATGGCTGACAGCAGTGATGTCCGGCGCGAATAGCGACCCCATAAGTGTCCAGTACCGTCGCCAGATCATGAGGATGTACACCTTCAAGGTTGAAAGTAACAATACCCACTTTGCGCTTGGCTGGACCATATATTTTAATACCCTCAATCTGGGACATGCGCTCCATAGCATAGTTGGCCAGGTGAGCTTCATGCGCTTCGATCTTGTCCATACCGATCTCGGACAGGAAATCGATCGCTGCACCCAGACCGACTGCACCGGAAATGATCGGCGTACCGCCTTCAAATCTCCATGGAGCGTCTTTCCAGTCGGATTCATACAATCCTACATCATTAATCATCTCGCCTCCGAATTCGATCGGTTCCATCTGTGCGAGCAGCTTGCGCTTGCCGTACAAGGCACCGAATCCAGTCGGGCCGCACATTTTGTGACTGGATAGTGCATAGAAGTCACAATCCAGATCCTGCATATCCACTTTCATATGAGGAGTACTTTGTGCGCCGTCGACGACCATGATCGCACCGTGACGATGAGCAATCTCGGCAATTTCCTTCACCGGATTAACCACACCGAGTACGTTCGATACATAGACAACCGAGACGATTTTGGTATTATCGTTAATGACTTTTTCCACATCAGCCAGATCGATATTGCCATCCGGCTGCAGTGGGATATATTTCAGCGTCGCTCCTGTCCGCAGCGCGAGCTGCTGCCACGGAATCAGGTTGCTGTGATGCTCCATCGGTGTAACGACGATCTCGTCTCCGGGCTGGAGACGAGGGCCGCCATAAGAAGAAGCAACCAGGTTAAGCGCTGTTGTTGTACCACGGGTAAAGACAATCTCTTCACTGCGTGACGCATTAATGAAACGGGCAATCTTCTCGCGTGCGCCTTCGTAAGCGTCGGTCGCACGTGTTCCCAATGTATGCACACCACGGTGCACATTGGAATTGTCGTATTCATAATAGTGACGCAGCGCATCCAGAACGACACGCGGCTTCTGGGAAGTCGCTGCATTATCCAGATACACAAGCGGATGTCCGTTTACTTCCTGGTGTAAAATCGGAAACTGCTCGCGGATGAGCTCGTTCACTGTCCGACTTTCCTTTCCACCAGTTCCTGCAGGCGAACCCGCAGCTGTTCCAGTGGAATATCAGATACGACCGGAGCCAGGAAGCCATAAATAATCAGTCGTTCTGCCTGTGCACGGGAGATACCGCGAGACATCAGGTAATGAACTTGCTCAGGGTTAACCTGACCTACCGATGCTGCGTGACCTGCCATAACATCATCTTCATCAATCAGCAGAATCGGGTTAGCATCACCACGTGCTTTCGGGCTGAGCATCAGCACTTTCTCTGCCTGCTCACCGTTCGAACGGGTTGCGCCGTGTTCGATTTTGGTAATACCGTTGATGATCGCATTGGCTTCTTCACGCATAACAGCACGTGTTGTCATTTGGCTGGTGGAGTCTTTACCAAAGTGAATCGCACGGGTTGTATAATTCAGACGCTGTACGCCGGAACCGACTGCGATGATTTTCGCATCGGAAGTGGAACCATTGCCTCGCAATACAGTCGATGTATCCGTTACCGTATTACCGTCGTTCATTTCACCGATGATCCATTCGATCGATGCATCGTTACCGGTTACTGCACGGCGATAGCTCATATCCGTTACATTCGTACCCAGCTGATGAACTGTTGCATAACGTACTTTGGCACCATCTTTGGCTATGATCTCGACGATACCGTTATGCACACGGCTGGCATCGCCAGTCGATACATAATTGTCTACATACGTTACAGAACTGTTGGTATCTGCAACAACAAGTACACGTGGCGCGAATGTCGCGTCTGCATTTTCCGTTACAAATACAGCCTGCAGCGGGATAGATACTTCTACGTTTTTGGGAACGTAGAGGAATGCTCCACCGTTCCACAGAGCTGCACTCAGTGCAGTTAGCTGATTTTCATCGTTTTTGACAACAGTGGACAGATGCGCCTGTACCAGGTCACCATGCTCACGTGCTGCTGTCTCCAGATCGGTGAAAATAACCCCCTGTGCTTTGAGTTCATCAGACAGAACCGCGTAGATTACGCCGGAATCTTTTTGTACAAGCAGATTCGCCGATTCTTCTTCTTTTACCAGCTGGCTTACCACGGGTGGCAGTTCCTGCAGAGAAGCAGCCGCACTTACAGGCTGGTAGGTACCATAGTCTGCAAGATTCCATTTATCAATTTTCGTTTTGTCCGGTTTGGGCAGTTCGAGCCGGGAAGCAAGTTCCAGAGCGCCCAGACGGCTGTCAGTCAGCCAAGCCGGTTCGTTTTTTTGTTGGGATAGTGATTTGAGAGCTTCCGTATTGAGCGGAAGTATCGTCTGCAATGTCATTGTGTAGCTCCTCCTTCCGTACAGTAATTTACGCTTCTAGACCTACAGTTTCGTCAGTAATACCGAGTTCTTCTTTAACCCAGTCATAACCTTCCGCTTCCAGACGGGCTGCCAGTTCCGGTCCGCCGGATTTCACGATACGGCCTTGCATCATAACGTGTACATGGTCAGGCGTAATGTAGTTCAGGAGACGCTGATAGTGAGTGATGATCAGGAAACCGCGATCTTCACTGCGCATTTTATTTACACCGTCTGCTACGATGCGCAGAGCATCAATATCGAGACCGGAGTCAATTTCATCAAGAATAACGATTTTTGGATCCAGCATCATCATTTGCAGGATTTCATTACGTTTTTTCTCACCACCGGAGAAGCCTTCGTTCAGGTAACGGTGAGCAAATTCAGGGTTCATTTCCAGTTCTTTCATCGTGCCTTCCATCTGGCGAATGAACTTGATCAGGGAAATTTCTTTACCTTCTTCGCGGCGTGCATTGATTGCACTGCGCAGGAAGTCGGAGTTGGTTACCCCTGTGATTTCACTTGGATATTGCATAGCGAGGAACAGACCTGCGCGTGCGCGCTCGTCTACTTCCATCTCCAGTACATCTTCACCGTCAAGCGTTACAGCGCCTTCGGTTACTTCATATTTGGGATGTCCCATCAATGCGGATGCCAGCGTACTTTTACCGGTACCGTTAGGTCCCATGATTGCGTGGATTTCTCCGCCTTTCATCGACAGGTTAACACCTTTGAGGATTTCCTTGTTCTCGATTGTTGCTTTCAGACCTTCAATGACGAAATTTGTTGCCATAATAGTCGTCCCTCCAAATAAGTAAGTAAGCAGCCAAATAGATCAATTTTAATATATCGTCTATCAGCTTGCTTCATAAGAATGATCGTAATACCATTTCACTTGTTAAATCATACCAGTAAAACTGTGTCGTCCGCAAAAAAAGACAAGCAGCAAAACCATAAGCTGCCTTCTATTCTCCAGCATTCACTCTTTTCCGGTATTAGGATCAACAAGCTGCATATGAATGACTTTCCTGTGGACATCCAGCCAATTCACGGCTTTGATCTGCCCCCCATTTATCTCAACAGGGAAAAATCCCTCATTGTCCAATAGCCGGATCTTTTGCGAAGCAAATATCCTTTTCTGAAGAACCGTACCTACAGAGTATTAGGTATCCGATTCATTTAGATAAAGTCTAAGAATAAATCTTCCTTAGAACTATTCTAAACTGATTCTCAACGATTCTCAAGTATTTTATAATAATTTCAATATAGCCGCAATGAACTACGGATATCTTTCACCTTATCTTAACGTGAATATCAGGAACATGCCAGAGCAAGAGGAGCTACAACTTCAAAACATTTGCCGCGTGGTTGGTGTGGACAGGATGTCTTTAGGGTGAATTCCGTAGGATATAGAAAATGCGAAGAACCTATAATACTTGGGGTTACTTTTGCGTAGTCATTGATTTTGTGATTATCTATGCGTAATCATTTATTATCGATTTATCTTTTACAAGATTATTTATTTAGGAGATATAGAAATCAAACAAGATGTTTCCTAAGAATCCGCTGCACAATTGGATTGGTCTTCTGCCCTCCGTTAAGAATCGGATATCCTGAATTTCCGCTTTCGCGGAAGATATCCATTCTTAAATGAGGCCGCTCCGCTGCTGAAGTCCAATTCCAATTGCTCCGCTAAGAACGTAGTGATCATTTGTCTGTCTGCTAAGACTTTAATAATCCATTGTATTTTTGTAATTTCATTTTTGTTTTTTTCATATTTCTATATATAAAGAAAAAACAAAACGAATAGAGAAAGGGTTTGGTCACTCCCATTACCCACTCCCTTTGTTGGAGGAGGCAACGTTTGAGGGTAGCAGCGCGGAGCGGAGGGAAGGGAATTGTCCGGCAGGACGACATTTAAGAATGGATATTCCCGCTGTACCCTTTTCAGAATATCCATTCTTAACCGGAGGACAGCCGGACAATCCCTTGCCGCAGCGGCCCCTGCTCCACCTCAATCCCTCGCCTCCACCAACCCCAAAACCAAAATAAAAAGCCTGACCGATCGACTCAGTCAAGCTTTGTGTCCGGAATGTTCTGTTCTTGCAGCGATTGCAATAGAGCAGATCTCATTCTCTCAAACTCCGCAGCGTCCAGCACCGGCGTCAATTCGCTCGTCACCGAACCACTTGGTATGGATATCCACGATTTGCAGCCGATATACTGCTCTTCTATTGGGATGTCCACCGGTCGTTCAATTATATATACCCGCAGGATTAGTACATGAAGCGGATTTTTCTTTTTCCAGCGAAGACGTTCTTCGGCAAATGTATCGGTCCAGATGTGCATTTCTCTCAGCCGATCCAGCTGCTGTTGATCGTAGATTTCCAAATCATCCGTGACCTCGGCATAGAGGCGGATCGTAGCTGTATTTTGCTCGGGAGACCAGTCCTGCATGGATTCGTCTACCAGATGTTGGTCCTCTGGCTTGAGCAGCTCGCGGCGCTGGTGCTCATAGGTTGGATACAGATAAAAGGCATTTTCTTTTAGCTCGAAATCACGTGTTTCTTCGATGATTCCACCTTTGCGCATTAACAGGATCTGTTGCCCCTGTTCCAGGGCACGAATAGCGGATGCCCATTCTTTGAGGGCAATAACTTGTTCATTCATTAGATAATCTCCTCCTTTATAAATCCAATACTTTGGTAAATAGCCAACCGTATGCTTTCTTCAATGCCTTCATCTGAAGAAAAAGCCAATTCGTGAGGGAGTTCGACAGCTTGTATACTGCCTGGATAGATGACAATATCCTGCAGCTGCATTTCAAATCGAAATCCATCTTCAAAATGAATGCCGTCCCGATCCCGGTAACACCAGATTGCAGAAATGTCTTTGTCTTCTACGATAAAACGTCCGCCATTCATATACATCTTCTGCAAGCCTCCCATCATGATTTTCATTACCCTATTTTTCTTTATTATAAAAGAAATAAAAGCAAATGAATGCATCCATAACAAATTCAAGCCATAGTTTGCGATTTCTGCAAACTATGGCTTGAATAAATTAGGCATCGGCGAATAATTAGCAGTGTATTACACTCCATTAGTATTCTATCCAAGAATGTTCCGTTCCCTACCAGAAGACAAGCAGCATCTTTGATTAGTACAGGGAAATTCCAAATAGACGATATGGATTACCAGCCACCACCCGTTGGAATCCAGCGGTCGTAATAATCAATCGTCACATCACCAAATACACTAAATGGTCCGTTTGTTTCTTTTAAATAGTAGGCAACACGATATCGGTAGAAATCATCCGGGAACGTAGGATAGTAGCCCATTTTGTAATCATAGTTACCGGATTCCGTAAAGGTTACAGAGTGCATAGGAATCCACCCACTATAATAACTATATACTTCGTAAGAAACCGTCAGTTCGCCTTCACCTTCCATACTAAAAGAAACCGATACATCTGTTTTGTTATTTGTTGTCCATTCGGCAGAAGAATCGCGTGCATTGCCTCCAAGATAAATCGGTTCAAACCAGTTATGATGGAAATATTCTGGTGGTGGTTCGGTTTGAGGTGAAATGGAGGGTTTGGCATTTGCAGAACCAGCGGGCAATACCAGACTGAAAATCAAAGGTAATAAGAGTATAAATGAAATGTTCTTCAACCATGTAGCTGCTCTCATTTTCATTTCCCCTTTACGTTATTAATAACTATCAACCAAGCAGATCCATAAATGATTACGCTTACAATTACTTTTAACTTGTTTCTTTTCTTTTGAAATTATTGCTCTTCTTTGATTTTTCCTTGTTAGGATGATTTTCTCGTATTGAAGTTTCCGGAACTATGGCTTAACAAACTATGCTCATTTTCAGAACAGGAGCTTATCCTTATTTACCTCCTTCTATTTTTAGTAATAAAATATTACCTTTTCATATTACCATATTTTTACTATTATGTATCAAATAATTAGCCTGGATTGATTATCAAATCGTATTTCATAGAAGTCTACATAAATAAAACCGCAACCTGTCCATTAAGACAGATTGCGGTTTGTTGTTAGTAATTGATTTAATGATCAAGTGGAGATAACTCAGCCCAGGAAAGAGCGCAGCATCCACATGTGTTTCTCCAGATCCGCTTTGAACGCGATCAGCATATCTGCTGTCGGTTGGTCACCGGACTCGTCAGCCAGTTCGATTGTTTCCTGGAACTGCTCGCATACTGTAGCAAAGTCTTCGATAATGGTCTGTACCATTGTACGAGCGTCTTCGCTACCGTTAGCTTCTTGAATACTGGACATTTCCAGATATTCTTTCATTGTCGCTGCCGGAGAACCTTTGAGTGTCAGCAGACGCTCAGCGATTTCGTCCATTTTCAGCGTTACTTCATTGTATAGTTCTTCGAATTTGATATGCAGGGTGTAGAAGTTCTCACCTTTTACATACCAATGGAAGTTGTGGATTTTCACATATAATACATTCAGGTTAGCCACCTGCAGATTCAACAGTTCTTCGACGCGTTTGGTTTGAGTAGAGTTTTCATTTGTAATGTTAGACATAGTTCTTATCCCTCACTTCTATAAATTTTGGTGAAATTGATAAACATGTCAGGCTCATCTGCATACATCTTACCCGTGTGAGCAATTGACGAAACAATCGCTATGTGAAATCAGCCCTTGCCCAGGGTCATCGGAAGACCAAAAAAACGGAAGCTCTACAGGAAATAAAACAGAAAAAAGACTGTGCAAAAACATTGTTTTCCGATATCCTATATTCTAATGTTTGTAATTATCCAAGGGAGTGATTCTCTATTATGAATAATCAGATTCCATCCAATGAAGTTCCCGTTAAAGCCCCCTTTGAACCGCTGCTTTCCCTTCGCTGGGCTGAAGATAAACTGCTGATGCTGGATCAGCGTCTCTTGCCGGATGAAATTGTTATGCTGGAGCTGTTCACGGCTGAACAGGTATTCGAAGGCATTCGTTCTATGAAAGTACGTGGGGCTCCGGCTATCGGTATTTCGGCAGCTTATGGCGTTGTACTTGGCGCATGGGAGTATTCAGACGAAGATGCAGCTGCCTGGCTCAAGCACGTACTCAAAACAGCTGCCTATCTCGCAGAATCCCGTCCAACTGCTGTTAATCTGTTCTGGGCACTCGATCGTATGAACAAGCGTGCTCATCAACTTGCCGAACAGGAAGGCACAACGGAATCCCGCAATGCCGGACTGCTCGCTGAAGCTGTGGCTATCCATGAGGAAGATGAAGAAGTATGCCGCATGATCGGAGAACATGCACTGCCTCTGTTCAAGGATGGCATGGGCGTTCTCACTCACTGTAATGCAGGCGGACTTGCTACAGCGAAATACGGTACTGCGCTGGCTCCCATGTATCTGGCTCACGAACAAGGTATTCATCTGAAAGTATATGCCGATGAGACTCGTCCGGTACTGCAGGGTGCTCGTCTGACTGCATTTGAGCTTCAGCAAGCCGGTATTGATGTAACACTGCTTTGCGACAATATGGCAGGCATGGTTATGTCCAAAGGCTGGATTCAAGCAGTCATCGTCGGCGCTGACCGCGTAGCAGCCAATGGCGATGTAGCCAACAAAATTGGTACCTATAGTGTAGCCGTGCTCGCCAAAGCGCATAATATTCCTTTTTATGTGGCCTGCCCGCTGTCGACGATTGATCTATCTACCGCTACAGGAGCCGAAATTCCAATTGAAGAACGTTCTGCAGAAGAAGTAACCGAGAGCTTTGGCAAACGTACGGCACCTGAAGATATCAAAGTATTCAATCCGGCTTTTGATGTTACACCGAGTGAATATGTAACTGCTATTATTACTGAAAAAGGTCTGGTATATCCTTCCTATAACGAAAACCTTCCAAAGCTTTTTCAGAGCTGAAAAACGTTGTTATAGGCAGTTATAAGAGGGCAATACTATAGATATTCCGATATCATTTTGATCACAGCCGGGGTCGCATCAGACCCCGGTATTTTTGTGTTTTTACCTATGATTTGTCTAACATTTTTCGACACTTAGCCGATAAATATATTGAGTAGTCGACAGGACAAATGAACATAACATCCAGGCATATCACCAAATCCATCCAGTCCTAAGAACTATCTCTAAAGACCTATGAATATTTTACTTAAAATGATATAGTTTATTTTGGAATGGGATTGCCAATCTGATAAAGTAAGCGAGATGGGAGAAATATGACGAAACAGCAGACTAATGATGACACCGAATTTTTATTCAATGTCGACCTTATGATTACCGGACCAAGCAACGCGGTTGCCCTTCAAAAGCTGCTGGAAATCCTTAATAATCAGGAGGAACTGGCAGACTTCCGAATTGTCTCCGGCATTAAATGGGGACAAAAAATCAAGGCTGTCGAACAATCACCGGACAAACTAAGCAGCTCTGTAAATGTAGAAATCGCGCAAAAAGTACGTGCCAAAGCAGCATTGCGTCAACAGGAAGCTCCTGCTCCTGTAAAACAGCGTACCGATGCCGAATCAGCTGCTGCTCTTCAGCAAAAAATTGAGAATGACATGTCCAGCTGGCTGTCTCTCTATATTCAGGGAAATCAACTTATTCGACTGACGATTAACCGTAGAGGCGAACGCTTCTCGATCCCCTGTCGGATTTTGAAATTCGATAATGAAGATCAGACGATCAGCGTATACCATGTGGATGAGAAGCAGGTATATACTTTCAAACTTAATGAGATTGATGATTTCCAGCATGTATAAACCGGCTTAATAGAACAGCAAAAATATCAAAAGCGCCTGTGGCAGAAGCCAGCAGGCGCTTTTGATATTTTCCGCAGCATATATTGCACATTTGTGTAAGTATAAACATATTCCTGATTTATACTCTTCTATTGGTATATATACGCAAAAAAAGAGATGCACTTTAATCATAACTTTACAGCTATCCATTCACTTCAATCGATCTTCTACCCTATTCACGCTGTTTTTTTACCGTATTTGGCACCAGCTACAGCCAGCAGAATCCAGCCTGCAATAAAGCATAACCCGCCTAGTGGTGTAATAGCACCCAATACTTTTACGCCGGTAATACACAACACATACAGACTACCCGAGAACAGAATGACTCCGGCGGTAAACAGGCGTGCCGCCCAGCGAAGCAGCGCCGATTCACCGAATATACCGGCCAGCACAGCTGTAATCAACAAGGCAATCGCATGGACAAAATGATATTCGACTCCAGTGCGAAATGTCTCTATTCTCGCTCCAATAATCGGTTCCAGAATATGCGAACCGAATGCTCCAATGCCTACCCCAATCATGCCTAGAATGGAGCCGATTATAATATACGTACGTTGCATGTTAAACCTCCTGTCAGATCATTGCGGGTAGATCCCGCAGATAAACAAAATCCTTTTTATTATAGCGTATCTATAGCGATTATTTTGTGAGGAAATCATGAAAGCATGTCGGAAGTACTTTTTGCCCGAATTCTGCCGTATATTTTGGCAAAATGCAAGTCATGGTATAATAACCCCAGCTGTGTGATATCACAGTCTATTTTATTATGATAATGAACCAGGAAGACAGGAGAATATTATGAATTCCATTCGTATTTTTGCAGACAGTACCTGCGATCTGCCAGCCTCCTGGCTGGATGAGCATCAGGTGGGCATCGTACCACTCTATGTTACTTTTGGAGAACAGGTCTACCGGGACGGTGTTGATATCAAGCCTGCCGATTTGTACCAACGTGTTCAGCAGCAGGGACAGCTGCCCAAGACGTCAGCACCCTCACCCGCTGATTTCATACAAGCTTTTGCACCTGTTATCGAAGCCGGACAGGATATTATCTATATCAGCCTTTCTTCTGCTTTATCCTCGACGTATGCCAATGCACGCATCGCTGCGGAGGAATGGGAAGAGGGCCGGGTCAATGTACTGGATTCATTGAATCTATCCAGCTCGATTGGTCTGCTCGTGATGAAGGCTGTTCATGCCGCTGCAGCGGGTGCCTCCGTACAAGAGATTATCCGTCTGCTAACCGATATGCGTGGGCGGATTGAGACAGAATTTGCTATCGATTCTTTGGAGTACCTCTATAAGGGCGGACGCTGCTCGGGTATGCAGAATCTAATCGGCAGTCTGCTCAAAATACGGCCGGTGATCGAAGTGACTCCACAGGGCACACTGGTACCTGCTTACAAAGTCCGTGGCAAGCGGGAAAAGGCTGTCGAACAGCTGCTCCGTAATGCGATCGCCAATGCAGACCGATTGGACGAAGAAGTCATTTTTGTCGTCCATTCCTTTGCTGAAGAAGAAGCGAAGATGATGCAGGCTGTCCTCAGGGAACAGACGAATGCACGCCAGGTTATGATCACAGAGGCAGGCTGCGTAATCTCCAGTCACTGCGGTCCACAGACGATCGCCATTATGTATGCAACGCAGGCATAACTAGCAACTGCTTCTGTTGCTCTGGCGACAGGTACGACACTACCGCATAACGGTTCGGATTTCGGGAACTGGCTATATACCAAAAAGCGCTGCTGCAGATCATCCAAGAATCTGCAGCAGCGCTTTTTTTTGCTTATTATTCATTATCCACAAGCTTAAGCGGAATCGTAAAATAGAATGTTGAACCGGCATGTTCCCTGCTCTCTACTCCGATCGTACCATTCATCAACTCAATCAGATTTTTGCTGATAAACAGTCCCAGTCCCGTACCGCCATATTGGCGGTTCATCACCTGGTGTACCTGGGAAAAGGACTGGAACAGTTCACCCAGACGATTTGCGGGGATGCCTATCCCCGTATCTATAATCCGGAAATGAATTAGCATGCCATGCTCTCTGGAGATATGCGAGACCCCTACCACAATCTCCACGGTTCCGCGATCGGTAAATTTAAGTGCATTGCCGATAATATTGACCAATACCTGCTTGATGCGCATCATATCGCCCCGGGCCTGACGTGGCACTTCCTGATCGACACGCTTCTCGAGCACCAGCTGTTTCTCCTGCGCGACCGGCAAAAACAATTCATATACCGATCCCACCAGCTCATGCAGATCGAATATGCGCTCTTCCAGCCGGATATTCCCATTTTCCAGCCGGTGCACATCGGTTACATCATCCATCATTCTCATCAATTCTTCACTGTTTTGGCGGATAATCTCCATATAAAACTGCTGATCTTCATTTAGCGGAGAATCCTGTACCAGCTCGGACATACCGATAATAGCATTCATTGGTGTACGAAGCTCATGACTAATCAGTGAGATGAACTGTGACTTGGCATAGGCTGCACGTTCAGCAGACTCCTTGGCTTCGATAATGGCCTTTTCATTCGTACGGTCGCTGAATACCACGACAACTCCAATAATCTGCTCACGGTCATATAGCGCACTCGTCTGATAAGAAACAAAGAAGCTCGAGCCATCTCTGCGGAAAAATACATCTTCTGTCACCCTGCGGGAGATTCCATCGCTCATCGTCAGACCTACCGGATTCTGACCGGCAGCGTAGGCTTCCCCATCTGCACGTGCCTGCACCAGCGATTGCTGCACCGGTACACCGATAAACTGCTCTCTCGGGAGCTGCAGCATTCTCGCTGCCGCCGCATTGATAAAGATTCCATTCCCCTGGGTATCCACGCCGAAGATCCCTTCCGATACCGAACTGAGGATCAGATTATACTCTTTGCTGATCGTCTGAATCTGCTCCAGATAACGCTTATTCTCCGTTACGTCCGTAGCAATGCCGAAGACTCCAGTAACCTGCCCACCAACAATAATCGGTACATTGGTAAAATTCACTTCCATCCGGTTACCGGAAGAATGCACCAGTACCGTATCATAATTTTGCGGCATGCCCATACGGGCTTTATTAAAATGCTCCTGTGCTGCAATCTGGTAATCGCCATCGATCAGATCGGTAAAATGAGTCTGTAGCAATCGGTCTGCTGCATAACCGCTCTGAATCTCGGCTACCGGATTCAGGGTAAACAATCTTCCTGCCAGATCAAATGAATACACACCCGATGGATTATATTCGACCAGCGATTTGTAGCGCTGCTCACTCTCCAACAGCTGCTGCTCCGCAAATTTGCGATCCGAAACATCACGGGATACTGCTACGATAGTACCGCTGATTCCTTCCATTCTGCTTGGCGTATAGGTACCGCTCGTCTCCAACCATACATAATGTCCCTGTTTGTGCCGAAAGCGAAAGGATACGGTATGTTGATCTCGGGAATACAGGATAGACTGCAGATAAATCTGTACCACTTCATAATCCTCGGGATGATAATAGCTGCTCGCACTCGTACCGACTATCTCTTCTACTTCATAGCCCAGTAGCTTTTTAAGAGATGGCGATGCAAACAGAAAATTGAGCTGTGCATCAGCAGTATGTGTCGAGATCAGATCCATTGTATTATCCGAGAGCATCCGGTACTGCCTTTCGCTCTCACGGATCAGATTCTCCATCAGCCGCTGTTCGGTTACATCCTGAATCGTACCCAGGATACGCTGCGATTCTCCTGGCATTACTTCTACCAGCCGTCCGCGAATAGAAACATTGCGCACCTCATGATACTGGCCGGTCAGCCGGCATTCAACATGAATATTTCCTTCATCAATCGCTTTTCGAAAAGATTCACTAACGTCACTGCGATCTTCCGGATGCACTCTTGCCAGAAAGCGACGATACATGATCTGCGGAGAATCATGATTCAGACGCAGAATCTCGAAAAACTTGTCTGTGCAGGTTAGCTCCTGGGTATCCAGGTTCCAATCCCAGCAACCAAAACCGGCAATATCCTGGGCCAGGGCGAGACGTTCTTCGCTCGCTTTGAGCTGTTCACTCGCCTGCTTGCGGGAAGTAATATCCTTGGCAGCACCAAAAATACCGATTACCTGCTCTTCTTTCATTACCGGTGCATAGGTAACATCCAGGTAAATAGCGTGTCCGTCCTTATGATAAATTTCGGTCTCATATTGAACGGACCCGCCCTGTAGTACCTGCTGAAAATAAGGCGACCGAAAGTGAAGGCGCGATTCTCCAAAAATCAGCCTTTTATCAATATAACGCAGCTCTTCCAGCGAATATCCGCTCATTCGCATCACTGCAGGATTTGTATAAATATAATTACCGTCCAGATCCATTACATAGATAGCATCGGGATGATGTTCAAACAGAGGACGGTAGACTCCATTTTCGGCAATTAAATTCTGGAGAACGTCATATTCGTGATTATCCAATTAATGATCCCTCTCAATCTTTCATATGCCATGGTCTTATATCGTCATTTATCATGCATCTGTGTAATTTCATTCAGGATCCTTTGAGATGAACTGCGAAAAATCGGCTTACCGCCTCCATTACATCCTGACGGGTCATCAGACCTGTAGAGGAGTGCCGTGCTCCTTCGAGGATATACATATCTGCTTCGGCCCCTGCTTCCAGCAGAGCATCATACAGAAAACGACTCTGACGAAGTGGTACCATCTCATCCTGATCGCCGTGCATAATGAGAAATGGCGGAATTCCGGAAGCAGTTCCTGTCTGAATATGACTGACCGGATTTGACTGTGCCGCATTATCTGCCATATGCCGGATCGGTCCGCCCATCAGCAGTGAAATAACCGGTAGTTCGTATTCGGTCTGAAAGTCAGCCTGTACATCGATAGGTCCGCAGAAGTCCACCACAGCGGTTACCTGACTCGATACCCCCTGCCAGTCTCCACGGGTGTCCCATTCCGGCTGACTGCCGGTAACGCCAGCCAGAGCCGCGAGGTGTCCGCCTGCTGAATGACCCCATACGCCGACATGTTCCGCATCAATACCATATTCATCTGCATGAGTACGCAGGAATCGAATCGCTGTTTTTACATCTTCCAGCTGTGCCGGGAAAGGCGCTTTGTTAACCGTACGATACTCAATGCAGGCAATCACATATCCCTGTGCAGCCAGTTCGGACAATACAGGTACATGCTTGTAATTATCCACATCGACCCATGAACCTCCCACAATCCAGACGATCAGCGGCAATGGAATATGCGAGACCGGACGCAAAATGTTCATTTTGAGGGACGATCCATTCGGGAAACGGGTAAATTGTACATCGGGAATCAATTGTACAAAATAGTTATCTTCACTTTGGTAAGGTAAATGTTTGATTTCTGACACGGTATTTCCTCCTCGTTGCGGATTACATCTATCTATTCTACTGTCTCTATCATAATCGCTTTAGCTTCTTTTTACGAAATAAGCAGATAACCTTATAGTCATCCTTTTCATATTAATACATTTAAATTTTAATTAAAACAGATGTATGTAGATTGCTTCTCCCTCATGCGTATTCTGCGTATGTTGACGTTCACTGGATTATTCGTCAATATATGGTTATGCGTATTCTGCAGCAAAGTAGTCTGACTAGGAGTACTTCCCTGATCTGCAGACCAGAACAAGCAATCGCTTGCCCGAAAGTGAGGATCTTCTATTGATTACTGTGACCGGTGTATATGTGCCCGATTTGATTCCGGAAGATGGCATGGAACGTCTGCGTGAAGCAGTATCCGAAGAAAGAAAGCAAGCTTCGCTCAAATTTCACAGACAGCAGGATGCACAGCGCAGTCTGATCGGTGAAGCCCTGCTGCTGCAGATTTTGCGCCAACGTTATCATCTGTCCGCCGATTCGGTGTCCTTTTCCAAAAATGCGTATGGCAAGCCTTATCTGGATGAATATCCGGATATTTATTTTAATATTTCACATGCAGGAGATTGGGTTGTATGTGCAGATGGTACCGTTCCTGTCGGAATCGATATTGAACAGGTACGTCCTATTGATTTTGCAATTGCCGAACGCTTTTTTACTGCATCCGAGTATCAGCTGCTGATGAAGGCCTCTCCACAGCAACAACTTCAATTATTTTACACGTTGTGGACATTGAAAGAAAGCTACATCAAATATATAGGCAAAGGGCTTTCTATTCCGCTGGATTCATTTGCTATTGATATTGCCCATAATGGGACAGCACAGCTATGTCCACCACGTCCGGACGAGGACTCCTCCGGCAGCTGGGAAGATCATGCCGGTCAGATCTGTTATTTCCGCAAAATTATGGTTGATGCCAATTACCAACTGGCTATCTGCGCTGCCGAAGCGCTCGGTCCCAAACCGCTGGTTATGCTGGATTGGCAGGAGCTTTTGCCTGATGCCTGATTATTATTTTACATGCCAAAAACCGTCTGCTGCTTTCCAACCAGAAAGCGGACAGGCGGTTTTTGACATAATGGTGGTATACGCCTGTATTTTACAGCTCGGGCATCATCATCCGATTGCGAGCGGTTGCATAGATACTGGACAATAAGCGAATGCGCTCTGCAGATTCGGCAAAAGGCAGATTAGTCTGCTGACCACGCACGACATCGCTGAAAAAACGCAGCTGATTGACATAATAATTGACCGGATCAAATACATGCTGATGCACTTCGCCTGTCCCGGCTCCATTTTGAAGCAAGGCTACTTTGAATTTGATTCGGTAAAATCCCAGATTGCAGCGGAAGAAATCATTAATTGTCAGCGTTGCATGTTCAAAATGAAGAATATGCTTCGAAGCATAGGGCTGTTCAAAAGAAAATATAGCATCGGCGATAATGCCGTTTTGTAGTCTTGCCTGTGCTTCAAAGGTCCAATCGCAGCCGTTCGGTCCATCGAAATCGGACTTCCCTTCAAACTGCGCCTGCTCAATACCCGTTATAGCCTGCAGAAACTGCAGCCAATAACAGCCCAGATCCCAGAAGCAGCCTCCGCCTTGCTGAGGCTGGCTGCGATAATTGCCGGCATGACCATCACGGGCAGGAATCGTAATACGGGTCTGTATACGCTGCAACTCTCCATACTGGCTGGATTGTATACAGCTGCGCAGCTCCTGCTGCCATGGATGATGAGCGATCATAATGCCTTCTGTCAGATGAACGCCGGATCGCCGGGCAGTCTCCTCCAGTCCGTCCAGTTCCGCAGGGTCCAGACAAAGAGGCTTCTCTACCAGCACATGCTTGCCGGCAGCGAGTGCACGCCGAATCCATGGGGCATGCAGACGATTGCCAAGACCAATATAGACAGCATCCAGCTGCTCATCCGCCAGCAGTTCATCAAGGCTATTATATACAGTTGGAATCCCATACTGGTCGGCCATTTGTCTGGCTTTGTCATACGTACGATTGGCAGCTCCTGCAATCTCAATAGTAGATACGTGAGCGGACGGTTCCAATATGGCACGCGGTACGATCCCCGAACAGCCCAGAATGCCCATTCGAACAGGAACTTCGATCCGGGGAATGGACTGAAGCGACATCAGGTATTCATCCATGCGCACTGGCAGCTGAACGATATTGTGATTTTCTTTCATAGATTCCTCCTGATCGCTGCTGGCTCCAATGTATTATGTTCCCTGTATTGATCCACATAACCAGGCAGCCTGCTGCGGCCCTGTATCAGATTACGGTGCAGCTGTTCCAGAATCTGATGATCACCACCGTACTCACTCATCCAGCGCTGATAAGTAATACCATATCCGTATTGTTCCCACTGCTCTGCATTATGACGCTCATGTTCCCCGAATGGGTCCAGGAATATTACAGGCGTACCGGAAGCAAAAGAATCTGCCAGCGTCCCTCCGCCCGGCTTGCTTACTATTGCCATAACACGACGCTCTACTTCACACAGCAGATGATAGTCTTCATGTATGCGATACGCTGTTGCAGCTGCATCAGGAATATATTCGGCAAAAGGTGGAAACGTATGTCTTCCCTGCTCATTCCGGTTCCAGGTACGCCACTGCGGATCCATCCGGTAATACCGCTGCCCTCTGTCTGTATGACCTGCCTCATCGCCTTCATATAGGACGATATCCAGCCCATAGCCTGACTGTTCCAGATGCTGCAGATGTTCCCGATAGGTTCCCATTCCCCACCCGCCGCCATGTACCAACAGTCTGCGTTCCCTCTGTTCATAAGGGAGAACAGGATCGGAACCGGCGATATCGATATATGTCTGCATTGGCTTCTGCGGTTCGCCGAACAGCCATACTTCCCGGTAGCGATCATGAAGCTGACCCAGACGCTTTTTGACATTGCGCCAGGATGGGGAGTCGGAGACATCCAGATAGAGCAGATCGACATGCAGCTGCTCTGCTCCGATGCGCTCTCTGTACATATCCAGCAGATAAATCCAGTGTCCGGACAGAACGATAAAATGTCTTCTTCCTTCCGCTTCCCAGCTGTGCAGCAGCTGCTCCATCTGCTCTTCATTCATGCTTTTGCGAATATCCTGCGGAATACGCTGGGACATCAGGGCTACCGAGAAATCCTGGTGATAGGCTCTACGGCTGTTATCGACCTTGTGACGCTGATCTTCATCCATAACATTCTCAAAAACAAGCACTTCCGCCGGAATCCCGCGGCGCCTGAACCCCGCTTCTACAAGTAATCCCGGTGTATAGAACCCCAGTCCAAAACCCGAACACAAAATGGTGACGGTCATATGGATCACCCTTTTCTTTTAATGGAAAGCAGGTCACGCTTATATTGCCAGACACTAAGCGCTGATCAGTTCAGGATTTGAAAGTTATTTGCAGTTAAAAGTTGTTCCAGGCGGCGTAGCAGATACTTTTTGGTCTCTTCCTGATCGGTGACTACAGACAGATACAGACGTCCTTTGTGCTTTTTGCCGTCGGGTTGGGATGGATGGTTGACGGATAAGGCGGCTGAGGTTAATGGAAAGATACCCTGCCCGGTTTCCGGCAGGAAAAGCAGATTGGTACGCTGGAGCTCGCCCAGCAGCTGCTCATGAGATAGTGAACCGTCATGGGACACTGTGTAATTGGTCATATTCCCCTGAAGCCCTTGCTGGCGCAAATACTGGTCGATATTATTTTTGATCAGGCTCATGGATTGACGGGCATTGATCTCTACCATCGGTTCCAGCGTTCCATCCTGCAGCACCATCGAGTCGATACATACATGTCCATAATAGCCATCCTGATAGAGCTCCCGGCTAATCTGTTCCATGGTCTCAAAATAGTGATGACGCTCCAGCAGATCCATAAAATCGGCATCCGGAGACAGCGATTCCCGGTAGGCAAACTGTGAGTTCGCAAGCCATTGTACAGATATAATCTCGATATCACCCTGTTCCGTAATATAAAACTGGCAGGAAAAGTCCCGTGTCTTGTCCAGATAGCGTTCCAGTACAAACTCTACATTGCGTCCTTTGTCTTCCTGCTTGCGGATACTGCCCGCGATGCGCGCCAGCATATTAGGTGATTCGATATGGATGTTTCCTTTGCCGGATACACCGTAATTATCCTTGATCATAAAGGTTCCATGTTCCAGCAGCTTCCGGCCTACTGTTTCCAGTTGATCTGTACCGGTTACGTAGATTCCCGGATTCTCCAGACCAATCCGCTGCTTGATCTCTGCGGAATACCGCTTGGTATTCACCCGGCGTACAATCTCCAGCGGTGGATGCTGACTGTGAATACCGAACCGCTGACTGGCTTCCTTGATATACGGCACCCAGGCAAATGGTGACAATTGAGTTCCTGACAGCGGCAGCTGGTCTGCCAGCATACTGCCATGATCATAGAGCAGCTGAAAGACGGAGATCGGATGGGTGATTTCTTTGGCTGTACGCTGCGGACTTGCTGCCTGTCCATATCCTGCTGCGGTAGCAATCGGCGCGCGTACTGCTGCTTCATCCGGCTGCAGATGCACGGTATTGCTCATAAAATCAAAGCCCAGTTGGCGTGTATAATCACGCTGGGCAGGATCTATCGCATAACGTGTCAGCAGTAGATCACCCGGCTGGCAAAAGCTGAACAGCAGTTCATCCATCGCGGTGACAATCTTCTCCGCTTCCCTGTCCGGCAGCGCAGGTAAAATTGCCAGATTATGTTCTCGCCAGTGCAGTTCCGCTTCAAAGGTGCCCATATGTAGTACAGGTGATCTTGATGCACCTGATTGTAGTTCCTGCATCCTTATCCCTTCCTTTCCGGCTATCGTAATAGACAGCCTGCTCCCGGTCACCTGTGATCCATGATGCGATGCAGGTAAGATCCGTAAGCAGGCTGCACAAATAACTGGTTAATATCGGTTCATCGGATTGACTTCATGTTCTTGACAAGGTCAGACAGCAACACGGGATAATGCTTGCTGCAGGCTCGATAAATGCAGCTCTATCCGGTCAAGCAGCTCTGTGCTGCGCTGGATATAGGCATCCATCTTATGAGGACTGTTTTGCAGTCCCATTTTGTACAGCTGCAGCAGATGACGCTTGGTATCCTGATTCAGCGCTGTAATCTCCGCTTGAAGCTGCTCACCCGGTATACCCAGTTTATCCCGGTATTTACGGATAAAATGATCGGTATAACGCATCAGATGACTAAGACTTTCAATCCGCAGATGGTAATACACAGTATCACAGGCTTCCGCGAATGCCTCGCCTTCCAGCAGACTCATCTGCTCCATATCACGAACAAGCCTGCGATAGGCAGCAATTCCCCATGCTCCTGCCGTACCCTGATCCTGTCCATTCAGGAATTCATCCAGATGAGCCGTACAGACGGCTATAATCTGCTGCTCGTCCATAACAGCGTCTCCGGTATGATTCATATAGGCGTATTCTACCGTTCCTTCCAGCAGATCGGACAAGCTGGTCGGACCGCTGTAGCCCAGTACCGATCCGGACGAATCAAGCAGGAAGTGATCGCCTACATAAGCAATATTCTCCTGTGAATGCAGACCATACAGCTGGATCATATGTGTCTTGCCGGGGTTGTCGGTATATAGGGGATTGTAGACCAGATTCTCGGTTTTGACATGCAGCAGCAGTGTATTGCCACGACTCAATACATCATGCCATTCCTGCAGCATGGCATGATGTTCCTGCTGCTCCTGCGTTGTATCCGTATACGCGAGTGCAATCCCGGTATGGGTGATCCATTCCTGCAGCATCTCCCTGATCGGACGCAGACCGAATGTATGAATATCACCAGCATAGTTAAATGAAATTCCATTACTGAGAAAATAAATATCCGTCTCATCCATATGAATACTGCACTGTTCCAGCATCGCCTGCTTGGCACCGTAGTAGCAATGATTGATCACAAAATGATCATCTGCCCGCGTTAATATCCGGGCTGTTGTAGCAGCTCCCGCTACCGACGGTTCGGAACCCAGCATCAGCTCCAGATGCTCCGGCTGCATATTGTGAACTTCGCTCAGCAGGGGCAGAATCGTCTTGTCACTTACGCTCATACTCTCGCCTCCTGTCCGATCAGATATAATTGAGCGACTGCAGGGCACCTGCACCATGCAGATAGAGCACACTGCACTTGGAACAAGCCGGGGTCAGACCGCCTTCATTAATCGTTTTGCGGATCTGCTCATATTCTTCGGAATCCCATATTTCCTTGAGACTCTTCTCCTTGAGATTCCCGACCGTAAATTCAGCGAAGAATTTGCAAGGCATTACACTGCCATCCGGAATAATATCCGTACGTGAAGTAAGCGCCAGACAGTTGTTGGAACAACGACTTGTCATTTCATCGCCATGGATAAACTTGTCGATCTCATCGTAGTCCAGTCCCGGCTGATAACGCACCCGGATTTTCCAGACACGGTCATTGATCTGGTGTAGATCGTCCATCAGCGCTTCCATTTTTTCAGGATTGATTTTGTATTTAAAAGCATGCCAGCTGCTGATATGACGCTCATCCAGTTGGCGCAGCCAGCTGAACTTGTCGGCGAAATAGTGATCCATTTTGACCGATGTCTCCCTGGAGATATACCAAGGGAAGCACAGCATAACGAGATCCAGCTTTTTCGATTCGAAAAATTCCAGCAGCTCCGACATGCGTCCGATCATATTATCGTTGATTACAGCATGCACCGAGATCCGGCCTTTGTAGATGCCCTGGTCACGCAGCTCGACGAGGCGGTCGATTTCTTTCATCGTTTTCTGGAATGTTCCTTTGCCGCGGATCAGATCATGCTCGCGTTCAAATCCCTCTACAGCGATCAGCAGTTCCAGATTTTCCGAGAGATCCAGAATCTGATCCAGATGCTTGCTGATCAGCAGTCCGTTGGTACAGATGGTCATTTCACGTCGGTCATTTTGAATATGTTCGAGAATCTGGCTGAACTGGCGGTGGAACATTGGTTCTCCACCCCATAAGTAAAGGCGTGATTTGGCGCTCTTGGTATCATCCAGCAGCTGTTTGAAAATGGCTGGATCCAGATCCATATTCTGCTCGGCTTTCTCCATATTGTGGTGATAGCCGTCTTCATTCCACTGAAAACAGTGTGTACAGCGCAGATTACAGCGGTTGGTCAGCTTGATGCCGAGCGACTGCGGTATAGGCGTCTTGTAGGTAGGGTCCTTCACCTTATTACGGTAAGATACGGCGGCATTACGGACAGTTCGTTTGATCAGCTTAAAGGCTTCGCGGTCGATTGTCACTTCACTTCTTGGTTGCACGGAAAACACCTCTTCCCCGGATTCGTTGTTACCAAGTGCCTGATACCGAAAGACAGTCCTATTCAATTGTTAACGCATACAAAACACCAACTGTGTATACAACAGAGGATTAAAAATTACGCCAAATCAACAACCAAGCAAATAACCAAAAGTAATAGCGTTTTAATTTTTACATATGGTAGTATCTCCAAGCTGGATAAGGCATTCTTGATTGTTGCATTATGATATCAGCTCTATGCTGTATCCCCATCCCTACAGCTATGTAGGGTCAAGCTTCCAACGGGTGGACTGTTTCGTCAGATTGGGCTTTATTTACAAAATCACAGAACATTGCAATGGAACCGAGATGATCCATATCAAACTCTTCAAAATCAATTTCCACATCGAATTTCTCTTCTACACGCAGGATAAAATGAATAAGCTGGAGAGAGTCGAGACCGGCATCATGAATAATATCGGAATCGCTATCAAGACGGGTAAGACAGGCGGGATCTTCCTTTACTTCGCTGATCATGGCAATGATTTGCTCTACAGAAACACCGGATTGCTGCATGCTAATTCCTCCTTTGGATTGGGTGACCATACGGCAGAGAATCAGTTCAGACAAGCGTTCTAATCTGGCAAAACCATCAAGAGGGGGCCACTATATGTAAAAAGTAACCATATAATGGTATTAAGTGGATATATATTCATCTTCATTCATGATTGGTATTTAGTCAATCCTCTAGATAAGAAACTGGACAAAAGACCCAGTAAGTAAAAACGCAACTTTAAAATAACAAAAAAGCACAAATCATTTGGGAAAACAATGATTTGTGCTTTTTGATTCGTGCTACTATACAGGGTTATTGTGGACTTTACAGATTAGTAATAAGGATAAAATCTATATTTGTCGAAAATCATTTCATTACACATATTTCTTTTTTTGAAGCGTACGACACAATAGCATCAACTAATCATTAACCAGATTTCTTAATTATTATACGTTTTTAAATTTCGTCTGGCACTGTTGTTATACTCTGTTCCATTTGCACGGTTCTCTCTAGGGATGCATTCAGTGCATCAATCAAGCGCTGCAGTTCACCAAAGCTGCCTGCAATCGTGGTGACACGTCCGGTCTGCTGTTCCAGACTGGAGGAGATTTGTCTGGCTGCCGCACTGGACTGTTCGGTAACGGCAGAGATCGTACCCATTTCCATCACAGAATGACGAGTGGATTCGATCAATTCCTTGATCGATGATCCGATATCTACCGAACGTCTGGAGACGACTACAGTCTCATCCAGAATACTGGTGAACAGCTGCTCGGTCTGTTCGGCGGCTACACGAATACTGCCAATAGCATCTTTACCCTGTCCAATTCCGCCGGATACAATCTCGGTCTGCTGATGAATCCGTGTCAGGATATCGGTGATATCAACGGTTGCCTGCTGGGAGTCACTTGCCAGCTTGCGAATTTCCTCGGCGACGACGGCGAATCCTTTGCCGTGTTCACCAGCACGAGCTGCTTCAATACCTGCATTAAAGGAAAGCATATTGGTCTGTCTCGCGATATTCTCAATGGATTGCAGTACATTCGAGATCTCTTCTGCATAGGCTCGCAATGTTCCCATCGCGCTGTACGTATTATCGATCACATGTCCTACTTCGGCGACACTGCCACGCAGATTCTCTACCTGATCACTGCCTGTACGTGTAAGGGATGCTGCACGCTCTGCCAGCTCGGTCATGTCTCCTGCAGTCTGGCCAATACTGTTGATAAAGCTCTCGGATTGCTGAATCGATGTGTTAATCTCACCGATACTGCCAGCCTGGGATTCAATACCGCTGGCAATCTCGCCAAATCCGGTGGTCAGCTCGCGACCGATCCGGTCGGTATCATCCACATTGCGCTGCAGCTGTGTACCAAAAGCAGTCAGCTTCTCCGCCGATTGTTCAATTTCCTGCAGCAGCTCATCCAGCTGTCCACGCTGCTCTTCCAGATGCTCGGTCATCTTCTCGCCAACAATACAGATCGATACAACAACCGCTCCTACCATCAAAGTAACTGCGAACATAACAACAAGATCCATGGGGGAAGAAGAACTGATGAATGGATTGAAAATAACATGGATAATCTCAATAACAACGGCATAAATAATACTCAGTATGCTGGTCTTGCGATCCAGGTACAGCAGGGATAGTGCAATATAAATATAGATAGCTGCCCAGCCTACCTGTGAAGGAATAACCCATAAAATACAGAAAATAACGATGAATGAGAATCCGGAAATCCAGTATTTTCCGACCGACAAATGATGAAGTTTACGGTAAAGCAAAATAAGAGACGGACACATTACAAAAACAATAACCAGCATACCCAGCATAATACCAAGGGATGCCAGTCCTGTTAAATAGATTCCGACAAAGATCGGAATACAGGAAATCAGAATACCGAGCAATGTATACAAAAGGAGCTTGGATGCCAGCTTCTCATAGGGATCAGCATGGATTTTTTCGGTGGTGACTGTAGATGGGTTCATAGTGCCTCCTTGATGTCTGTTCTCTAAAATTTTAGCTAAATAACTATATTACTTTGTCGGTAAATCATAGAAAAATGGTTATAGCTGTAACAATTTGTATAGTTATACACAGAGCTTGATTAACATGTAATTTTACGTTCCATTCTGGCAATACATATATCTACTGTACATATCGGTTTTTATTCTGGAAATATTTTGTATTTATTAATAAAAATATGGGTGATTTTCTGCTTTTTTTAAAGTCATATACCAGGCTTTATCTACTTGCTTACATACTTTTGAAGAACAAAAAAGACCGTCCCTCAAGGACGGTCCTGGTCTCTTTTTCACGCTAAGCATATCAGATTATACATTTCGTGATTCTCTATAAAACAGGACTGCGACGTGCCGGTACCACTTGCTCAAAAGCATAGGCGATACGAATCAATTCCGGTTCGCTGTAGGCTGTACCCATAAAATTGATTCCAAACGGCAGACCATCCCGGCGGTAACCGGCTGGCACAATAATACATGGGTACCCAGCCACTGCAGGCGTATCGGTAAATCGTGGACTGAAAATAGCATCCAGCTGATGCTCGCGCAGCAGTCGATCAATACCATCTTCGCGCGCATTTTTCAGATACTGCAGGCGGTGCTGAATGTATTTGGATTCCGTCATTCTGCCGGAGGTCTCATATTCCGCTGTCAGCAGTATATCCTGTCCGTATTTCAATGTCTCCCGATGATGCAAATGATTGTAATCGATCATTTCCTTGAGCGTACGTACCGGCGCACCTGGACCAAGTGTAGACAGATAGCGATTCAGCGCCGATTTGAACTCGTACAGCAGCACGGTTGGTTCTTCAGCACTTTCGGCAAGATTGGTCCCCTCTACAATTACGGCACCGGCGTGACGCATGGCTTCGATCGAAGCTTCCATAATCGTCCGCTCTTCTTCAGTCAGATCTTTCATATAGTATCGGTTAATGCCAATACGTGCTCCCCGCAGACCTTCTGGATCGAGGCTGGTCGTATAATCTATTGTGTCCGCAGGAGAAGCAAGAGTTGCTATGTCCTGCTCGTCCTGCCCTGCCAGAATGCCGAGCAGGATCGCTGCATCGGTGACTGTCCGTGCCATTGGTCCGGCGGTATCCTGGGTGTACGTGATCGGAATAATACCTGTGCGGCTGATCAGACCAAGCGTCGGCTTGATTCCGACCAGACTATTGTTCGCCGACGGACTCATAATCGAACCGTTAGTCTCTGTACCTACAGCGACGACGCAGAGATTGGCTGCTACAGCTGCTCCGGAGCCCGAACTGGAACCTCCTACATCGAGTTGCCCAGGTCCGTAAGGGTTCAATGTCTGCCCTCCTCGTGAGCTGTAGCCATTCTTCATATCTATTGCCATAAAGTTCGCCATTTCCGTCAGATTGGTCTTGCCCAGAATGACTGCTCCTGCCGCTCGCAATTTTTTCACCAGAAAAGCATCTTCCGGTGCAAAAGAATCGGCCAGTGCCAGTGAACCAGCTGTTGTATGCATATGATCCCCGGTATTGATATTATCCTTGATCAGCACCGGAATTCCATGCAGTTCGCTGCGAACCTGTCCTGCTGCTCTTTCCTGATCCATCTGCATAGCAATATAAATCGCATCGGGATTGAGTTCAATCACAGAACGCAGCAGCGGTCCGTCCTGATCAATCTCAGCGATACGCTGCATATAGGCTGTTGTCAGAGAGACAGCGGTCTGCTCTCCTAACTCCATCGCCTGCTGAAGCTGGCGAATCGTCGCTTCCTGAAGCATAAACTCCATCTTTTCACACCTTCCTGTTTATCCGTTGATTCCTGTGACGTATGTACACCTCTAATCAATATACGGCAAAGCAGCCCAAAAAAGAATCCACATTTTGAACTGTTCCTTCATAAGATCAGAAGCGTTACGACTATGCTCCATGTTTTGATATGTACATACGGGTTAGATATAATGATAGCTCTATTACACATTCCATTTCAAATGAACAAGGACAGGTGATCACATGCCCAATATCCAAATCAAGCAGGTAGAAAATGAATACGAACTGGACCACTGTCTGTTTATCCGCAAAATCGTATTTGTTAATGAGCAGGGTGTACCGCTCGCAGACGAATATGATGAGTGGGATAACTACAGTGCCGGTATTCCGCATATTATCGCTTACGATGGAGAACAACCCGTAGGCACGGCACGTTTGCGCGAAGTCGATGGAATCGCCAAGCTGGAGCGGATCTGTGTAGTTGATACCCACCGCAAATACGGAATCGGACAGATGCTCGTTCAAAAACTGGAGGAAATGTCCAAAAGTCATGGACTGACACGCGCCAAGCTGCACGGGCAGACCCAGGCACGCGGATTTTATGAACGTCTTGGATATACAGCCGATTCGGATGAATTTCTGGAAGATGGCATTCCACATATCCGCATGATCAAGGAACTCCAATAATATAGCTATACTTCGCTGACTCGTACAGCAGCAAAAAGGATGGACTCCCCACGTAGAATTTCATAGTGGAGAAGTCCATCCTTTTTTTATAAAAATACTTTTCTTCTATAAGTTATTTTCTGATAGGAACAACTTGATTGGGTATCAAGTACATTATATTGCAGCGTACCCTGCATTCTTCCTTATATCTGTGAGCCTACTGATCAAAATGTCGAATCACTACATTTTCGAAAACGGCTTGACCGCCTTCCGAGAACAGGCTGATTCCCTGATCATCTTTATTCGGGAAAATCAGACTGGAATAGGCTACTGTGCCGTCATCCACAAATACTTCGATGCTGTTCTTATCGACGAGAATCTTGAGGTGTACTTTGTGATTGGCACTGTTGAACGGTGCCCGGCTCTCCAGACTGTTACCGTCCGTATCCGGTTGGTTGGTGTACGCTCTGTTCACGTATGTGTACCCTTCCCCTTCGGTGAACACGCCCACATCGACATGGCGACTGTGATCTGCTGATTCCCGTAGTCGCAGTCCTGCATTTTTCAGCTGGGACCAGGAGATATCGGCATCCAGCTGGTAAGAGGCTCCGCTGGCATTCAGCGTCTTGGAGCCATCTACCTCCATTCGCTGAAATTTCTGGGTCGAGGCAGGCAACAGGCTGATCGCTCCAATCGGCTGTGAGGACAGCACATAGGATTGTCCATTAAAACGAAGCCGTATTTTGCGAACGATAGAATTCATGCCATTGAATCCTTCCTGCAGAGTAGGCGTATTGTTGGCATAATCCCAGTTGTTCATCCAGCCCAGTGCATAACGCTGCTCATATGGATTGGAAGCTCCGGCGATATCGAAGGTCACTGCTGCATACCAGTCAAATCCATGATCCAGCCACTTGGGCTCCTGCCGATCGGCGATAAATTTCTTGCCGTTAAAGCTGCCGGTCCAGTAGGCATAGGTATTGGGATTACCTGCTCCACGGCCATTGGCACTGGCTCCCAGCACCCATTTATAGGCGCCGTTCGCCGCCTGCATCCGGTACAGATCCGGACATTCCAGTGTACCCACATTATCGGTCAGGAATCCACTGGTATAGGTCCACTTTTTGAGATTGGTTGACGTATAGAAGCCGATCTTGTTACCTTCTGCCATGAGCATAACCCAGTGTTTCGACTGGGGATCCCAGATGATTTTGGGATCCCGGAAATCGGCAGTACCCGGATTCGCCAGAACAGGCTTTTTGCTGTAGGAGGTGAATGTTTTGCCTCCATTTTTAGAATACCAGAGATACTGCTCCTGTGCTCCGCCATTGGCAGACGGCTGGGTCAGAATCGCGATAAACGCATTTTTGCCAAAACCGGCAGTGTTATGGGTATCAACGACCACAGAGCCTGACCACGGGTCTCCATTTTTATTTGTATATTTGGGAATGGCTACTCCCTGATCCTGCCAGTGCACCAGATCGGTGGAGGTAGCATGGCGCCATTCGGTGCCATTACCATTCGGATAGTCTTTGTTATAGAGATAATAGTAATGATATTTGCCTTTGAAATAAACAGGACGCTGCGGATCATTCATCCACTTGTCCGGAACCGTAAAATGATAATTGGCCCGCTGATTGTTCAGATGTGCGGTACCGGGTGGGCTAGCCTGACTGCTGCCTTCCGCATGATTCTGTGTAAAATAATATAACAATGCGCCCAGTATAATGAGCATAATGACACCGAGAATGACCAGTGTACGACGACGTCTGGATGTCGGGATGTTGTTATTCAAGTGGGCACCTCCTCGTGTTGGTTATCTTCCCCCTATTACCGCCTATCAAGCCGGCTAACTTGCTGTCGTTAAAAGTAATAAAGGAAAAGAAAATGCCGCTCCTACCCGGACATTTTCTTTTCCTGTTGCATTACTTGTCTGCTTGCCTTTCCTGCCTTACTGTACTATCAGATCTTTCGATATGATTATCAATACAATATCTTATTTGGATGTTACCTGTCCCTGTTCCAGGGTGCTGTTTGGCATTACTTTGGTACGATTGCCGTTGATCATCACTTCAAAGCTTGGTGCAAAGGTAGAGTGATGATCATTATAGAATCCTCTGTTGGTCATATAGCTGGTAATAACTACTTTGTTGCCTTTGACCTGTGGAATCGCAAAGTGTGCATAATTCCAGGTAATATCACGTTTATTCAGATCCTGGTGCAGTACCAATCCACTGCCGTTCAGCGGCTTATAAGGGCCATCGATTGAATCGGCTACATAACCGAGCATGTAGATATCTTCTGCATCCACACCATCCACGAACATTTTGGCGCCGCGTGTATCGGTGAACAGATACCATTTACCATTCATTTTGAAAATATTGGCGCGTTCAATTTCATCGGTTACGGTATTCGAAGCAATCAGTGGCTTCATGACTTTTTTGAGGGAATAATCATCATTCAGCTCGATAATACCAAGTGCACCATTTGCAATCGTAATGAAATTGCGATCCGGGCTGTTCAGCAGTTTCTCGCGTTCGCTCTCGAAGAACTTGTCATCTCCGCCGTAATAAGCTTTGTTAGAGAGCATCGATTGACCTTGATAGCCTGTCTCCGAACCGGTATTGGCTTCGAACACCAGATATTTGTGACCGTTATCCTCTACATAATGCGGATCTCTCAGCGTGTGGTTATCCGAATAGTCGCCTGCACGGAATGCCTGATCGACAGTCTGATACATTTTGCCATCGCCATCAAAAATCGATTTGAAATCTTCTACACCATTTACTTGCAGCGTATCATTGGAAGGCTCGGATACATTGACCTGAGCGGTGGTCAGGGTTTGCTTGCCGAAGAATCCTTTATCGGCATCCCATGGCTGACGATTCGTATAGAACAAGCGCACTTTGCCATCTTTGGTCAGGGTCGCAGAACCGGACCATTCTTCGGACTGATTATTCAGAATCGGGTCATTTGGCACCATTTTGTCGGTATCCTTGAAGACGCGGCCTGCATTTTTCCAGGCATCCAGCGATTGGTCGCCAGCTTTTTTATAGAACAGGTAAATGAATGTATCAGAGGATACTTTAGGATCGCCCGCCAGACCGAAGACTACTTCGTAGCCGTTATAGTTGGCTACTGTACCATCGGCATTTTGCAGCGGCCAAGTGTCCCATACATCCAGATCAATGATATTGCCGTTTGCATCTTTGCCTTTGGCAGATGGGATATTGCGAATAGTAGAAGCATCAAAGCCTGGCACCTCAAAACGGGACTGACCCTGCTGCTTGGCAATTTGCTGTGCATCAAAACGTGTCAGATGCGTGAATCCATAGGTATCTTCAAAAACAGGTGATACCGGTTGAACAACGGGTGCCGGTGGAGTCGGCTGAACACCATCATTGCCGCCATTATAATCCTGGCCTGATCCACTTGCAAAAGCGGAAGTTCCCCCTGTAAGCATAGCTGCTGCCATCGTAAAGACAGCGGCCTTTCTGGAAAAATTCTTGATTTTCATGTTCCTTCTCCCTTTCTGAATCGAAGATAGGGCTGTGATGGCACAGAAAAAAGACCTAAAAATCCCTATAAGGAACGGACGGCGATTGCCGTACGGATTCCTCACGGAGTTTTTTAGGTCTTGCCTGCTTTACCAGTAACACACCCGGATATTCTGTTGCTGACATTTATTCTATAGGGCAGATCTTCAGGACACTATAGACTGAATTAACCAATTTAAAAATCGACGAAAAAGGATATTTCTGTAATTTTCCATGTTTTTCTGCACGAATTGGTCTTATTTTCACTGTTTCAAAGTTTACATTTTTGTAATCATGCTTGGTTACTCGCTACTTTTTATCCATATTATGGTGAAACCCACAAACTATCTTGTCCTATTATCATGGGGCAATAGACCTGCACGTTATTCTTTATTTGGTATCAGGATGAGTTCCAATCTTGAAATCAATCGTTTTACAGAGGATTGTGATTTGATTTGCAGCGCAGTTAACGGGCAGAATGTCCCAGTCTATCCAGCAGACGATTCACTTCAATAGCGATTAATACGCGTTGACTCTCGGTCAACACATAGCCGTATTCATCTTCAATCTGCGCCGACATCTCTTCTACCTGTGCATAGATGCTGCTGTACCGCTCTATAGCGATTCGAATAATCTCTGGGTCCAATTCACTGCCTGGCTGATCCTGTTGATGATCCTGGAGGATACTTTTCAACTGGCTCATTAATCGTTCGTACGCAGATGATTTGCGATCTAGCGGCTGATCGATCACGTCTTCGATCTCTTCTACAATATCCTTCATAATGGCTGCCATGCCTGCAGCCGTTGCCTGGGCTCCCGCATTCATGCGGGCAGTATGAATATGCATCGCAATATATCCGACCTCATCTTCAGGGATATCAACCTGCAGACGGCGGGCTATTAATTGTCTCGCATGCAGGCCAATCTGGAATTCGGCTGGATACAGAAGACGAATCTCTTCCAATAGCGTATTGTGAATAACCATCCCACTGCGCAGCCGCTCCAGGGCAAATGACAAATGATCGGTCAGCGCAATATGAATATGCTCGTTAAAAGATACCTGCAGCTCTTGTTCTGCATAGGAAATAATACTTTCGGAGACGGCTATTTCTTCTTCAGGCAGCTTTTGCAGCATTTCCTGAAGATAGCCATAGCGCTCCTGATCTTCCAGAATAAATACTTTCTCGATACGCTGGGCGTCTACGATATCATTTTTTCCTTTTTCAAAGGAGATGCCGCCGCCCATTACGATCTTCTCCTGTCCGTGATCGTCGACGACCACGGCGTTATTGTTGAGAATCTTTTTGATTTTCATAAGGTCCTCCTGTGACTTTACGAATGAAGTGTGAAAGATGATAACGGAAAGCCGGCTTCTCTACACCGAGCAGTAGTGCAGCGACAAAGGCTGTCCCTGCTGCCAGCAAAAAGCCGATCATATAATGAACAAAGTTAACTTCGCCAAAAGGAATAATATACGCCAGCATCGGGATACCCGTCAGTCCAAACGAATTGGCGACGACATGATGAAATCCTACATAAGCTCCACCTACAGCCCCTCCAATAGCCGCTCCCAGAAAAGGGCGACCCAGCTTGAGATTGACTCCCAGCGCAATCGGCTCGGTAATGCCGAGAAAGGCTGTAATGGAACCGGACAAGGCTATTTTCCGGAGTTCACTGCTGCGAGACATCAGATACACAGCCAGTCCTGCTCCACCCTGCGCCATGTTGGCCATCGACCAGATCGGCAGCAGGAAATTCACGCCTACATGGGGGTCGGAGATCAATCCCACCTCAATCGCCTGTATTCCCTGATGCAAACCGGTCAATACAATCGTGCTGTAGATGCCGCCGAGAATAAACCCAAATACGGTTCCTCCATACATGAATAGATATTCCAGCAGCTGACCGACCCATTCGCCCAGCCAAACGGCAGCCGGACCAATAACGAGAATCGCCAGCGCTCCGCCTGTGATCAGGCTAATGCCTGGTGCGAGCAATGTAGCTGCCGCTGCCGGGAGTATACGACGCAGCCCTTTCTCAATTAAGGCCATTACCAGTGCAGCGACAATAATCGGAATCATGGAGCCCTGGTAGCTGAACTGCGGTGAAGCGAGTGTACCCGCTGTTTGCATCGTGCTGCTGTAGGAACTGACGAGCAGTCCCAGATCCGGACGGGACATGGCAATCCCGAGCACAGCGCCGATCGCCGGAGTACCGCCGAACCTTTTGGCAGCATGATATCCAAATAGTACACTGATGACCTGAAAAGCAGAACTGGTCAACAGCTGTAACAGCCGCAACCAGACAGCATCTGGTGCGACGGCATCGGAGGATTGAACAATGCTTACAAGTCCAAGCAGAATACCAGCCGCAATAAACAGTGGCAGGATCGGCAGTAAAATATCCGAGAACACAGCGGCTCCCTTTACCATTCTCCCCGTCCATGAACGCGGTGGTTGTATCGCCGATACTTCGGAATTTTCAGGTTCATAATGAACAGCTGCCATCGACTGCTTCTCTACAGGCGAAGTCGATACGGATTGCTTTTTCGCGACGGAGTCATCAGAGGGTTGCAGTGCTTTGACTGGTATGCCATGTTCCGATGAATCTGTTATATCATGCGCTAAAGCTTGACCTGTAACAGGTGGGTTTTGCTGGTTTTCTTGAAGCAGTCGTGTGATCTGGCGGTGTACTTTGTAGACCAGTTCAGGACCAACAATGATCTGGAGCTGTCCAGCCTGCCGGTTTATATTTTGTACTTCCCGGATCTGATGAAGTCCGGCTTCATCTATCAGATTATTATTTTTCAATTTAAAACGAATACGCGTCGTGCAGTGAACCACATCCAGCACGTTATCCGGTCCACCGGATCGCTCTATCAGAAGTGAAGCAAGCTCGCGCGTTTGCTTCCCTTTGTCGCGTCTCCTGGCGGAGGGCGATGGGTTTGGTTCGTCGGGCAACTCCATTCCTCCTTTACTGTTCAGGACGCTGAATAAGATGTATCTTTTATTTTTCGATTACAAGGCGATCTTCTATATTCTGAAAATTTCATAAGAGTTACAAAGTAACAACTTTGTAGTATAGGCTAGATTGCTGCTTCTGACAATCCTTGCAAACTTTCGCGTTGTATTTTTCAGAGTGTATACAATGATATATTTGTTGGATATCAGAGGTATATGTTTAGCCGGGCACTCCTATACTGGTTTGTGATCGGAACAGCCTTCGTGGTATATTGTCACAGAATATGCAGAGTCTGATGAATGGCAAAGGAGGACTCGAATGTTAACCGGACTAACTAAAGAGCAGCGTAATTGTATTATTCATTTCCTGAAAGACCAATGTGAGGCGG
This sequence comes from Paenibacillus dauci, assembly GCF_000971985.1. Classification (GTDB taxonomy): domain Bacteria; phylum Bacillota; class Bacilli; order Paenibacillales; family Paenibacillaceae; genus Saccharibacillus; species Saccharibacillus dauci. The sequence continues at coordinate 256,046 of NZ_KQ040798.1, forward strand.
ACACTATCATTCTGCTCGGATCCGCGGCACGCGAAAAGATGCGGCCGGACAGCGATGTGGATATCGCCTATTTATCCAATACACGGCTATCGGTCTACCAGCGATTCATGTTGGCTCAGGATCTGGCAGATCTACTCGGACGGGATGTGGATCTGATCGACTTCCGGGAAGCGAGCACTGTATTTCAGATGCAGATCACTTCGACCGGTCAGATTATATATGAAACACACCTGCTGCACAGGCAGCTGGCCTGGATGAGAGCCTATACGGAGTATGCCCTGCTGAATGAGCAGCGGCAGCCTATTATTCAATACGATCGATCAGGAGGAACAACGATGAACCAGGATATATTTTTAAATAAAAGTGCCACGATTCGGCGCTGCAGCGAGCGTATTCATGAAGAGTATGCGGGGAGTGCAGACAATTTGTACAATTTTACCCGACAGGATTCGATTATTCTGAATCTGCAGCGTGCCTGTGAAGCATGTCTGGATCTGGCGATGCATATCATTGCCGAACAGCAGCTGGGCGTTCCCCAGAGCAGCCGGGATGCTTTTGATCTGCTGCATCGCAGCGGCTGGATCGACCGTGAGCTAAGCCGCAGTCTCAAAGCAATGGTCGGCTTCCGCAATATTGCAATGCATGATTATCAGGCGGTACAGGTGGAGATTCTGGAGGAAATGATCGAGCATCAGCTGCCGGATCTGGAGCGTTATCTGGAGCAGGTAAAGAACAAGGCTCAAATGGGCTGAAGTTGTATCAGTAGCATGCCTGAAAAGAGGCACAGGGGAGTTCAGCGATTTGATTATGCAGCAGAATGTTGTAAATAGTATACATTGTTTCATTTAGTCAGGCGGGTTGGCATCATTCACTCCGTAAAGGAATAAGGGCACGTCCTCCGGTGGAGCCGGGGAATCTACGAAATAGGAGTGACGGTAGATTCCCTGGCTCCAATGTCGTCCTTTGCCCTTATTTCCTTTACTGCGTTCCGTGCGATTAGTTCTCATTGCAGGAATGATGTTCTATTCAAATACTTTTTATACTGCATACTGTGCAGGATGTATGGTATTCAACTTTATAATGCCTACGGGCAGAAGTCTACAATAGATGGAGAAAATTGAAGTTGGATTTTCAAGTCGGATTCTGGTGATAAGATACTTTGCTCAATTATGTAACTTTTTTCCATTTTATTCGTCAGATAGGTTGAGGTGAGCATAATGAGAAAAAGACGCATACCGATCCTTGCAGGTATTTTGATAATTCTTGTTGTGGGTGTAATGCTGGTATCACGATTATGGATGTCGCCAGTCTCTATCCCTCTTGAGCCGGGCAGCTACACGTTGCCGACACGTGTTCCACTTGATCGGAATACCCGAACGCCTCCGGCACCAACGATTATGGCTGGGGATACCGTTATTCCCTGGGTGCAAAGCAGTTATTGCTGGTCCAGAGGCTGTACTGATTATATAGGCGGCAAGCAAATGATGGATGGAAAGGTACCTGCAGTTGTGCCAGCAGGAGCCCGTATTCAAGCCAACTATAATTATGAACCTGCTCCTGCGATTCTTGTACTGAACCAGCTGGATAATCAAAAGAATCAATCCAATTATAATGATCTTGTAAGCGTTCCTTTGCAAGACGGTAAATTTACTGCTCCGACCGCTCCAGGCACCTATTACTACTTACTGGAAGCTCACTGGAGGGAGAAAAATACGCAACACTCTGACGGTGATACCTCTGCTGTATTCGCTATCGAGATTCGTTAGCTCTACTATCGAACAGACCGGGAGCAGGAGATTATACATCTTCTTGCTCCCCTTTATCTACCGGCCGAATCATATATACATTACTGACCAGCACCTGTGCCCGGTATTTGATATCCAGATTCATATCTTTTTCACGGACGATCAATACAGCCTTGAGCCGTACATCGGGGTTAGCTTCTTCTTCATCGCGACTGCGGTTGGAGATAACGCCCTGGTATACCTGTCTGCCTGATACAAAGAACAGTGGACAGGTTGCGATACTATCGGTTTTTACATACACCGTAATGATGAAAATAATAATAAACATCGATACTGTCAGGTTCACTACCGATGAATAGTCGACCACAATCTGTGGCAGCAGCAGAGTCAGCAGGAAAAAAGTATAATCATTTACACTAATTTTCTCATATTGGCGAATCGACACTTCCCGGCCAATCGTCCGGGCAGACAGGCGTTCTTCCAGTCCGCGCAGCAACCACCAGATTACGAGACGATACAATGCGAGCGATATCAGGAGCACTATCACGAGAAAGACCAGCTCCACGATCCACCAGCGGGTAAACATCTCTTCGAGCTTCTCCTTGGTCAGTCCGGCAGGCAGCAGATCATTATGATAAATAAATCCGCTGAACATGACGATCAGGAGCGGGATATATGCGGTAATCCACATCAGCACCTGCTCTCTTTTGGTCCACATCATATGGCTCCCTCCTCATCGTTCATGCATTCGGCTCATCAGCCGCATTCTCATAACTTACAGCAACCCCGTAATCTCCGGTCAGGAAAGACTGAACAATCTTGTCGGAAAAGAACTGGATCAGCGTCTTGGGTTCCTGATCTTTGTGGAAGACAATTTTGCGCTTGTCCAGATCAATAAAATCATACAGCTCCCACAGTGCCCGGTATTTTCGCTGATAGGCTTCCGCCTGCTTGGCATTGCGGGGCATTTTGCGGCGGATCAGCTTGAGTTCTTCGCACCGGTCTTCAAAATTACGCTGCAGTACCTCGATGGTCTCTGGCTGAATCTGTGCCAGACTGCGAGAATAAAAGTACTGACGGCAGCTGTCCTCAAACTCTTCCTTGTTCGATTCCTCTCCGTCAAAAAAAGGCAGCGCCGTAATTCGCTCCAGATTCTCATCCCGCAGTTCGTTAATATGATCCTGATAATCAAAAGCATACTCGAATGGACGCAGACTGGAAATATAAATCGTATTATTTACAATGAAAAAGTCGATTGGGCCGCCAATTTCCAGCAGTTCACTATCGGCAAACTGGAGCTCACCCGAATTTTTGAAGGCAAATTTCTTTTTGCCAATATTTCGTTTGGGCTTGCGATAAAAGCAGCAGTAGATATTCTCGTTATCCAGCTGGATCTGAATCATCTGGAAATGGGTACTGGCATCTTCCAGGCTGCTGTCGGGATGCTCCAGCGCAAAAAGCAATCCTTCCTTGCGTTCGGAGACAGTACCTTCGGAAGAATCCAGCTCCAACATCGCCAGGGTATCATTTTTCTGAACCTCAAAATTGTAATCGCTTACCATAAATTCATCCTCACCCTGGCCATTTTCCCGCTGGAAGGAACGAAAAGCATAGATAATCTGCTTTTTCAACCAGTTTTGCACATCTGCCGATATGGCACTTTCACGTGCGCGGTAATAATGATCAGCTTCTTTTTGCTTGCGCACCGTAAAGAAGGTCAAGCCTATCTGCTCCATTGCTTCAGCCGATGTCTCCATCCCAGACAGACGATTGACCGGATGATCCTGATCATTAATGTTCATCTATTCACCATTCCTTTGAATGAGTTGGTAATCAAGTACATGTGAAAGTAAGATAGCTGGCTACTTATATTTTACCAAAATATCCCTGTAATTTCCTTTTTTAACGAAAATAAATTTTGGGTAACAGGAAAAAGCCCGGATGTGGGAAATTGCATCATCCGGGCTTTACAAAAGAAAATATGCTTAGTACTCTGGAATCGTAATGGAAAAATCCATACACCAGTAACCACTGACTTGCTGTACGATACTGCCTTGCATATAGGAGAGTTTCACTTGGTTACGCTGCTGGTCGGTCATGGGAGAAAAGTGGAATTCCTGCCTAATTCCATCTGGCTCTGCATTCATTGAATTTATCTCGGGTCTTCCAGCTTTCGACTTTACTATTACATAACTGGCTTCATCCATACTCCCACTTATTAGCTTAATCGTATTATTTGCTGGAGTATCTGGCAGCATAGCATACTTGAAAATCAACTTTTGATTAGCGTTCGACCAATCAAATTGTTTTACTTTGATAGATAGTGGGGGATTGACTGGTATTTTATAATTTTTACCGGGTGCGATGGTACCTTCAATTGGAATTTCTTTCTTATCGATTAGATAAAGGTCTCTTAACTGCAGGCGGAAATGGTGTTCTCCCGGTTTCATATTATCCAGTATGATATCGGTAGAAGCTTGCAATCCGTCTGCGCTGGTAAATTGGTCAGCAGCAATGCTGAATTTCTTGCCACTCTCAAGATCAGTTAATACACTTTTCTTGAATTTAGCGTATTTAAAGTCCGACCTTTTTATTCCATTAAGGCTTGATTTTAGTTGAATATAATTCGTCTGATCCGTATATTTTTTGAGTGTAACGGTATCAACTGTATATTGTATCCCTTTATCTTCTGCTGTTGCTCCAATCTTTTGTACTACAGATGGGGTCGACAAAACAGTATTCATGATTGATGGTACTCCACCCATTTGAATAACTGCGATCCCTATACAACATACTCCTATTAGCCCCATGACAACCACTTTCCATTTATGTTTATAACGTATTGTTTTTTCCTCTGCTGGATTCCATTTGGATTGTCGTCTTCTTGTTTCAAGTTCTACTTTTTGCCATATGGACTCATAATCTGGTGAATCATCGCGGAGCTTACCCATTTGATGTCGGATCAGTGAATCATCTTTTTCTTTATCCTCGGGTCGCATGTATATCACTCCCTTTTTCCAGCGTTACTTCAGTATGCTTCGCCAGCTTTTTCAATTTAGCTATAGCCCGGCTTAATCTGGACTTTACTGTACCCACAGGAATTTTCAGCACATCAGCTATTTCCGTATGACTTAATTCGCCTATGTAATGCAGCAGCAGTACCTGCCGTAATTTCCCGGGAAGCTGTTCCAGCAGCTTTACAAACTCGCTTGCAGTCTCCTGACGCTTATATGATTTCTCCACCGAAGGATTAGACCGTAGCGGCCAGCCCAACCAGAACGCTTTGCTTTCCTTATCCCTTCCTTTGCTGCGGCGACGAAACATGGAATAACATTCATTGGCTGCAATACGCATCAGCCATGCTTTTTCATTCTCGATCTCGCTTCGTTTGGCAAGCAGGGCTTTGACAAAGACTTCCTGACATATATCTTCTGCATCGGCTTTGCTGCCGGTCATATAGAGACAATAGCAGTATACATTTTCTTTATAACTTTCAAACAATTGGCGGTCGTCCAACATATCCCCTTCCCTCTTCTATATCATGCGTTCCCTTTTAGGACGAATAACTGTACTTATCCGTTCCCTTTTTTGTATCTTTTAATGAATAAATTAAAATAAGTCTGAAAATCGCTCGCTAATGAATAGCTCTGCAGATCTTCAGACTTACATATTATTTTTCAAAATAATTTCTTGTCTATTTTTATCATGTTTTTAATTTTCAATCTATACGCTTTTCTTCTGGCATGACAAAAGAGATTTTACCCGCCATGCTTGTTACTGATCCGCCTACTGTATACTCATGTCCAGTGCTGTAATATCCTTTACCAGCTTGTATTATTCCAGTCTCGATAGAAGTGCTATCTCCAAAATAACCACTCTCTATAGAAACATAATCTTTATTTTTTAACGGGACACTTCCCCACTTCTCCTTTAACTTGTAAGACAGAAAATCTTTCACATGATCTGTAGATTGTTTTGGAAGACGAGCTTGCCAGATGATGACCGGAAAGTCCTCCTTGAATTCGATCAAAGATATGACATCTCCATAGATATGGTACATTCGCAAAACTTCCCCTTTGGGAAATAAAAACTGATTATCAACTGCCTCGGATTCTTCATGATTCTCCAACAGTTGTTGTTCACCATGCGTTGGGATCTGCATTATCAGTTGCATCACTAGTTCTCTGGCTGAAGCCAAATCCCCTTGATACAGTGTTTTGCTATCCTGTGTACTCAGAGGAGATTCTATACGAAGTACTTTGTTACTACTGTTAATCTCATATCCAAGCGATCCCAGAAAATCCGATGGGATATACGTGCGTCCATTGATTTGCTGTACTACTACATTCAGCTCAGAGACAGCATCCTGATTATTTATGCTATATTGAGCTTTTCCAATAGTGAATACATACCGCTCTCCCCATTTCTTCAGAGCAACCTTGTGATGAACCGGATCTGTGGAAAGTGTAGCATCAATCGCTCTCGCAAGGTCACGGATCGGAATCATCATTTTACCTTTTCGAATCTGTACATCCGATCCAGAGATGGTTTTCTGATCCGGGGTAGTAATCGTAACAGGTGACGCATATGTAGACGTGGAGCTAAGCAGCAGACTTGCTGCAATAGAAGCTGCGATAATCTTTTTCAATCTTATCCCTTCTTTGTCATGAATTTGATTTCGTTACTATATACTCCGGCAGATGAATAAAAGTTGTGCTCTTTCCAGTAAGACAGTATTTACATGATACATTATGCACTATTTCTTCCTTATCTCTAATGACAATTGAACTGGACAAAATAAAATCCTGCAGTACTCTGATTAGGCAGGTACCGCAGGATTTTTTATTTTACAGGGTTTAGGATTCCATCGGCTGATTCATCACGATCGCCCGAATCTGCTCTACCGGCACTTTCGGCTCGCGGTCGTACGTGAGCAGACCGTTAATTTCCTGCTCTACATCAGTCAGTTGGGTATAGCAGAATCCCTGTACAATCGGTGACAGGTGCATCGGCCGAATCACCGCCTGCAGACGGTCGAGATAATCTTCATCATTGTCTGCACCCGAATAACCCCAGCCTTCCCAATCACTTTTCTTGTAGGCGATACCGCCAAACTCGGTCACCAGTATCGGCTGGCCCTGATACGAGGCACCACCTACGAAGATGCGGCGGCTGCCTGGCATCGCATTCACAGCCGTACCAACATCCGCATACCGCTCGGTCAACACTTCTTCACGCCATTCATAATCATGGATCGCCACCAGATCGGTATCCATCATCTCCCAGCCATCATTATAAATAACCGGACGTGTCGGATCGAGGGAACGGGTCAAATGATATAGAGTCAGCCCGTGCTGCTGCTGACGCGGATCTACCTGTACATTCGGAATTCCCCAGCTCTCATTCATCGGTACCCAGACAATGATCGAAGGATGATTATAATCCCGCTCAATAACCTCCTGCCACTCGTTCAGGAAACGGCGAACATACTGCTCCGAGTAACTATAGGCATTGGCAGCCTCTCCCCAGACCAACAGCCCCTTGCGATCACACCAGTACAGAAAACGCGGGTCCTCCATCTTCTGATGCTTGCGCACTCCGTTAAAGCCCATCGCCTGGGTCAACTCGATATCCCGTACCAACGCCTCGTCGGTTGGCGCCGTCAGAATACCATCGGGGAAATACCCTTGATCCAGTACCAGACGAAGGAAATACGGACGATTGTTCAGGTTGAGCTTGCCATTTTCAATTGAGACCTTGCGCATGCCAAAATAACTATCCACCCGATCCAGTACGGCTCCATCCTGCAGCAGCTCCAGACGGATATCATACAGATTCGGCGATTCCGGTGTCCACCACCGCCCTAATCCATGATCATTAAAATCATGAAGTCCGATTGAACGAAAATGCTCCGGATGGCTCACCAGGAATTCATCTTGCGTCACCTGCTCTCCGGCAAAGGAAATAGTTAGCCGCGCGGTCAATGCTGAGGCGGCAGACTGCTGCAGTACAGTCTCTGGATAAAACAGTCGAATCCGTACTTCGTTCGTATCAATATCCGGCGTGAATTTAACCTGCTGAAGATGTGTAGCTTCTACCGGCTCCAGCCACACCGTCTGCCAGATACCTGTCGTCCGGGTATAGAATATACTGGCCGAATCTTCTTTCCAATACTGCTTGCCTCGCGGTAACGTTACATCCTGGCTATAATCCTCAGTACGCACAACAACTTCGTTATGCTCTTCCAGCAGATCTGTAATATCCGCTGTAAATGGAGTATGCCCACCTTCATGCGATGCTGCCCATTTCCCATTCACCCAGACCGTTGCCTTGTAGTCCACGGCTCCAAAATGCAGCAGCACCCTTTTGCCATTCCAATCTGCCGGAATATCCAGTTGTCTGCGATACCATACCAGATCATGAAACCCGGTATCCCCAATCCCGCTCAGTTCACTCTGAAAAGTAAACGGCACCTGAATCTGCCGATCGAATGTTCCTTGCCCGGACATATACCAGCGTTCCTTGTCTCCCCGGCGCTCATCATCAAACGCAAATGCCCAGCTTCCATTCAGGTTCATCCACTGTTCACGAACCAGCTGCGGTCTCGGATACTCCGGTCTTGGGACGATAGGTAGTTCATTATGATGTGTAGTCGATTGTTCAGCAGGTACGTTCATTACATATAGCCTCCTTGGTTTAAATCATTGTTGGGTGGTGTTGGTTATGCTGCACAGGAGCGGGCGGTGTACAGGTCATTTGCTGCGAAAAGGGATTCTGCCACTCCCTCCTGTTAAGAATGGAGATTTTGAACTACCGCTTCCAGCGGTAAATCTCCATTCTTAAATGTCGGTCATCGGCAGAATTCCCTTTCCTTCGCTCCGCACATGAACCAACTTCGTTCCTTTTTAGTAAATCCATACACCAACTGCTTTATTTCTTTTTCAACAAACAAACATTCCCTCGCTCTCCTGAACAGTAGAACTATAAATCATCTTGTATCTTGTATCTTGTATCTGTTATTTCTTATCTGTTATCTCTTACTACCCTCTCCTCCCCTATCTGCAGAAGTGCAGACACCCGCCCTCTAGACAGCAATAATGGAAACATCTAGCACGGAGCGAAGCAAAGAGAATTTGGTCAAAGGACGACATTGGAGCCTGGAAATCGACTGCCTCTCCCTATTCGTAGATTTCCAGGCTCCACCGGAGGACTTGACCAAATCTCTTTGCGCAGCGGTCCACCAAGACTCACCATCTGCGTCACCAAAACCGCAGTGGCTGCACTTCTGCACCCGATACCCCCTTTACATTTCTTTCCCGCCAGTGAACGCAATCCCTTTGATAATCTGCTTCTGGAACAGCAGGAAAATGAGCAGAACCGGTACAGCAGCGAGTGCATTGGCAGTCATGGGCAGCGCGTACTGCTGCACGTAGGAGCTTTGGAACATCGGCAGTCCCAGGGTAATCGTCATGAATGCCTTATCCGAGATCGAGATCAGCGGCCATACATAATCATTCCACGCCCCGATAAATGTGAAGATTCCCAGTGCAGCGAGTGCCGGACGAGATAGCGGCAGGAAGATGCGATACCAGATTTTGAAGAAACCGGCACCATCGATACGGGCAGCTTCTTCCAGATCCTTAGGTAATCCGTCAAAGAACTGCTTCATGATGAATATCCCCATCGGGCCTGCAACCGCAGGCAGAATAAGCGATGTGCGCGTACCCAGCAGACCGATATCTCTCATAAACAGGTACAGTGGAATCAATGTGGCTTCAGCCGGAATCATCATCGCCGACAGGAAAAGGAAAAAGAGTACTTTGCTGCCCGGAAAGCGAATCCGCGAAAAGGCATATGCTGCCATGGAAGATAGCAGTAATACCATCGCTGTAGTGATAACCGATACAATCAGACTGTTGCCCATCCAGCCGAAGATTGGTGCCTGACTGAGTACTTTGGCATAATTGGCAAACGAGAAATGAAACCCGCCGCCGAAGATCGGCTGACCTTCGGGAGTGAAGGATAATAGCAGCATCCAGACGATCGGGATCAGGAAAAATACAGCCAGCAGCAGTGCTACAATACGGCTTACATACATATACGCCCGGTTCATTGTTGTCATTGACCTGTCCCTCCTTAGGATTCGAATTTGCGTAGAATCAGTGTCTGCAGTACAGAGATAACCAGAATAACAATCATCAGCACAAAGGCGATCGCTGATGCATAACCCATCTGGAACGTCTGAAATCCGTTCTCATAAATGGAAAACACGACTGTCTTGGTAGCGCCTGCCGGTCCGCCGCCAGTGATCAGCTTGGATTGTCCGAAGATCTTGAAAGAAGCAATCGTCTGCAGTACCACGACCAGGATCGTGATCCGGGACAGGGACGGAAAAGTAATATGCCAGAATGTCTGCCAACGATTGGCGCCTTCAATCTGTCCGGCTTCATAGAAAGAAGCAGGAATATCCTGCAATCCTGCCAGGAACAGTACAAATACAAAACCTACTGTCCACCAGATCGTGGACATGATGATCGAAGCCCAGGCTAGCATCGGCTCGGACAACCAGAAAATCTCGCTATTGATAATACCCAGCGTACGCAGAATCTGATTGAACAGACCACTATACGGCTGCAGAAAAATAACCCAGATACTGGAGATCACCGAGACGGATAATACGTACGGCATAAATACAGCAGCCCGAAAAAAAGCCTGTCCGCGCCGGATACCATGGATCAGCACTGCCAGTAGCAAGCCCACACCACAGATCAGAGGCACACTGACGAGGGTGAACAATACGGTATGCAGCAGATTGTCGCGGAATTCTTCATCCTGAAGCAGTGTTGTATAGTTGAGGAATCCAATGAACTCCTTATCTCCCAGCAAAGACCAGTCATAAAAGCTGACCCGCAGTCCGTACAAAATCGGGAATAGCGAGAACAGCAGAAAGAACAGAGTATAGGGCAGTACCATCATGACACCGGTTACCCAGCCCTGGCGGGCCAGTCCTCTGCTGCCCATAGTCATGCTTTTTTTCTGCGCAATGGATTTGACAGCCATTATAATGCCCCCTTCTATTTAGATATAATCCGGTACCTTATGATTGTTCGGCGTGGCACCGGTATCATTGTCTTAGCAAAATGTTCGTACAGATGGAGAAAGCGGAATCGGCAGCTGCCTTTTCCGCTCTGTTTCTCCTTCAGGCTTACTGGCCTATCGTTTTGTCAATAACGGCATTGGATTTTTCCAGCGTGGTAGCTGGGTCCTGCTTGCCTGCCATCATTTTCTCGAATTCTTTGATCACATTATCGTTCACCTGACCCTGCTTTTCGTTACGAGGCCAGTATTTGACGAAGTCAGCAGACTGCGAATAGTCACTACGATATGGCATGTCCTTGAATTCAGGTGAATCCAGTACTTTGTTTACACTCGGGATATGACCGGCTTTGGCCCACATCTCACCATTCTGGGCGAGCCAGTTGGCGAACGTCAGTGCAGCCTGCTGCTTGGCAGGATCTTCTTTGCTGTGCTTGGGAAGAGCCAGTGTGTGGGAATCTCCCCATGTGGCTGGCTGATCATAGATTTGCGGCATCGGTACGACGCCAAAGTCCAGACCTTCGATATTTTCAAATGCACCTGTACTCCATACACCAGTGATTACAATGGCAGCTTTTTGATCCTGGAACAGTTTGACGGCATCATTGACATTTGGCGGAATCAACTTGGATGTATATAGGCTATTCACATATTCCAATGCTTTCAGAGCTTCGGGATTATTCAGTTCGGCTTTGCCATTGGCATCGTAGAACTTGCCTCCACCAGTCAGCTGGTTATAGAATCCCCAGAACATCCAGTAGGCATCAATACGTACGCTTGGTTGGGCTAGCGGCGCTACATCTGCTGGAACAGCATTTTTGATCTTGGTCAGGAATTCCGTGAATCCTTCGGGAGACTGTTCAAAGGAAGGCTTGCCGTCTTTCAGTACACCGGCTTGTTCCAGATATTTTTTGTTGTAATACATAACAATCGCATGAGTATCGAGTGGAATGGAATAATGCTTGTTATCGTAGATGGTCGATTCCAGAATCGTCGGGTTAAAGTCTTCCCATTTGACGCCGGCAGATGATGCCAGATCGTCAAGCGGTGTCACATAACCGGATGGAACGAACTGCGGCATGCGTGAGGAGTGAAGCACGGCCAGATCAGGAGCCTGATCCGAAGCCAGGGACGTCTGCAGCTTGGTATAATAATCTTCCGAGCGGTTACTCAGCTGCTCTACCTGAATGTCTTTATTTTCCTGATTGAACTTATCAATCATAGCGGTCATGAATTCACCATCACCACCACTGAATGGTGTCCAGAACGTGATTTTGGTCTTGCCTCCGGTCTCTTTGCCTTCGGTACTTTGTGAAGGCTGGCTGCCTCCTGCGCAGGCGGATAATACGAGCATGATAGCCAGCAGCAGTATGCCAGTCGATATAAATTTATTTCTTCTCATTACAAAACCTCCCTGTATGTTTTAAGATGGATGATGCGCCGTTTCTTAATTGCTAGCGCTTACATTACTTATCTTAAAATACAGGGAGGTCCTGAACCATGACGCTTTTTTCGATAGTATGGACATATATTTGGGTTCTGTCTTTTGATAGATGTTCATGTCTGCTTAGATAGCAGCCACTAACAGCATAACGATAGATATAGCAGTTCAAAAAAATCAGACCGGATTCGAAAGGCTGCGCCTGTGCTCACGGTACTGTTTGGGTGTCATCTGGGTCTCGGCTTTGAATACGCGGTTAAAATGCCGGATATTCACAAAGCCGGTCTCGATCGCAATACCGGATATCTTCTCATCCGTATGCACCAATCTGCGAATCGCTTCGCGGATACGTATATCAGTTAACACTTCAATAAAGGATCTTCCCAGACGCGTCTTGAACAGACTGCTCAAATACGAAGCATTGAGATATACCTTTTCTGCCATCAGACCGAGTGTAATCGGTTCTGCATAATGCTCTTCCATATATTCGACTACCTGATCCACCGCATGAGTTACATGCCCTTCACGATGCCGGATCAATTGGTACAGCGCATAGAGCTGTCCACTACAGTAATTGGCCAGCTCCCGGCGATCATTGATCATCCATACTTCCTGCAGCGTATGACCAATATCGCCGCCCTGCAGCCAGTTTTCCACGATACCATAATCCAGTGCAATCTCGTAACATTCCATCATAATCCGGCTGATCTGCTGCTGTACGATCTGCGGCTGACTAATCTGGCGGCACAGCCGATCGATAAACTCCTGCACCTGCCGATTCAGTTGACCGACATCTGCCTGGGACAACAGCTGCTCCAGAAAATGCCTGTCCGCTGCCGGCAAACGAACCGGATGTACCGATTGCCCACTCTCGGCTGACGATGGATAGATCAGAACCCGGTCGCCGCCAGTGGTCAGCCGGTATAGCAGTGCAACTTCCGCTTCACGATAAGAACGCGGAACCCACTCCAGATCTGCCGCTTCCCGCCCAATGCCGACGGTAATCGTGAGCTGGGAGAGACGCTTGATCGTACGTACCAGCTGACCGGCCTGCTGACGTATACGGGCTTCGGCATCCTCCGTATGCTCCGCCTGAATCAGCGTCACTACACGGTGCTGTTCCATAAAGGTATAGCCGTTCCCGTCTGCCAAAATAATCTCCCGTACCAACTGCTGAATATACAACAAAAACAGCTCCGGGTCGGTCTGATGATAACGCTGCTCGGCAACAGAACTTCGATCCAGTTGAGCGATCAGGCAGTATACTTTTTTGCCGTCAAAAGACAATCCGGCTTCTTCCAGCAGTTCTGCTGCATCATAAGCTACCCGACCATGTACAATGCCCGATAACAGCTGTTGCCGCATCAACTGCTCTGCCGGCCGACTAACCGGACGTACAGACTCACGGGAAGCCAGCTCTGTATCAATTCGGTTCAGCGCTGCATACAGTTCATCCTTTTGTACCGGCTTCAGTAAATAATCACGCGCACCACTGCGAATGGAACTGCGTGCATATTCAAAATCATTATATCCGCTGAGTACGATACAGCAGATATCCGGATACTGCTCGGCTACTGCAGCTTGCAGCTGTATACCATCCATACGCGGCATACGAATATCGGTAATGACCAGCTCGGGTTGGTGCTCCCGGATCATCTCTAATGCTTCCATACCATCCCTGGCTTCGCCGCATACTTCCCATTTCAGATCAAATCCCTGAATCAAATGGCGTATTCCTTTACGGAAAATCATCTCATCGTCTACAACAAGTACTTTATACATTACATATGCCCCTTTCTCTTGATAACTCGTAATCTTTCTCTACTATTCGAGTGACCTATTTATATACTTATTTATTTTATATCTATTTATCTATTCACTGGATTTATCACGTTGGATACCATTCCTTTACTGCTCGTATCAGGAAAATGGGATGCATATCCTCACCTGCAGACCGCCTTGCTCCAGATTGTACAGACGCAGCCCATATTCCTGGCCATAACGCAGCACAATCCGGCGATGTACATTGACCAGTCCATGTCCACCCGGCCCTTCCGGCAGTACTCCCTTGTTCATTTTGTCATACTGATCGGCAAGCTCCTGCTTTTCCATCCCTGGTCCATTGTCCTGCACGATAATCTGCATGCTGCCTGCTTCCCGGCGAACAGTGATGATGATGTGCACATCTCCGCGTCCTCTTTCCAGTCCGTGAACGATTGCATTTTCTACAACCGGCTGCAGCGTCAGCCGTATGATAGGACAGTTCAGCCACTCTTCCGGTGCATTCACTTCATAAGACAGACGTTCTCCATAGCGAATCTGCTGTATCGCCAGATAACCCTGTACATGATCCAGCTCCTGCGCAATCGTCACGTCCGTATGCTCGCCGCCGATACTATAACGCAGCAGTGCACTGAGATGACCGGTCATCTGCACAATCTCCCGATTATCTTCCAGCTCGGCATACATACTGATCGATCCAAGGGTATTATACAGAAAATGCGGATTGATCTGACTTTGCAGCGAGGCAATCTGTGCATTTTTCTCCCGAATCTCTGTTTCGTACAGTCGGTAGGTTAATTGTCCCAGCCGGGAGACCATCATATTAAAGGCACGACTGAGATGGCCGATTTCATCCGTATTTCTCGCCGGCAGTTCGATATCGAACTGTCCTCGCTCCACCAGCTTCATCGAATCGCGTAGTCGGCTGAGCGGACGGGTAATACGCATCGAATGAATGACCGACAGCAGTACAGACAGAATCAGACACAGGCCGCCCAGCCAGATCATTTGCTGATTGATCCGGCTCGCATCCTGCAGTAGTACCGATAGAGGAACTGCCTGCAGCACGGTCCAGCCGGTGACCGGCGAAGTCTGATAGGTCAGCAGTACAGGCTGACCATTATTGTCCAGCGTGAGCGTGCCCTCTCCCCTATAGCTGGCAAGTACCTGATTGGTTAATGCAAATGAAGGACTGCGATAAATGTACTTTCCCTGCTGATCCACCATTGCAAATGCGGAAGTCTGCGAACTCTCCAGATTGCGTATACGCTGGATCAGCGCTTCCTTCGGTACATCAATCACCAGCGTGCCAAGCGGACGTCCATTCTCCAGACTGCGAATCTGGCGAATAATCGAGAACACTTCGTAGGTTGAGCCATTATCCGACAAGAGAGAATGAGGAGCGGCAAAATACCCTTTACCTGTCACTTCGGCTCCAGCTGGCACGACACGATCTTGATCTGCAGCTTCAGCAAATCGTCCTGGACTATCCGGAAGCTCTACATAGGAGCGGGCATGCGCTGATAATAGCGAGACTCCGGCCACATCGACCCGTCCATTCACCAGAATCCGTCGGACAAAGCTTTCCAGCAGCAGCCTCTGATCATATATATCCCCGTTCAGATGATCTGTACCGCTCTGCTCCAGATAATTCAGCAGTTCCGGCGACTGATACGGTGTTACTGACAGCAGAACCAGCTCATTCATAAAAGCATCCGTATTAGCTGTAAATTCCCGTACCACATCAGCCTGATATCTGCCGACATTCGCCTGAATGGAATTGGAATATCCGATACTGCTGATCCAGGACGAGATAATGAGTGGTATAGAGATTAGTACGGTATTCATCAGAATCAGGCGATTGACCAGTCGCATATTTTTCCATCGTTTCAGCCATTTTCTCATGATTTACTCCTTTAAAATGCCATTGATCAGAGGCTCCAGTCGATTCAGCATCTGATCGACCGTCTGCTTGCCATACCAGAGCTTCTCCAGTTCATTGACGAGTGCATCGCTGACTTCGCTCTGCTTGGGATGCTCTGGGAAATACTCCACACTATTCGCGGCTCCTGCATATTCCCGCCGATAAGGCAGCGATAGATAAGCTTCCGATGCTGCCTGGTCGCGTACAGCAGGTACATGCCCAGCCTTGCCCCATACTGCCCCATGCTCTGTCAGCCACTGTGCAAATTTCAGCGCTGCAGCAAGACGCTCGGGATTCTGTGCACTGTGTGCCGGAAATGCCAGTGTATGCGCATCTCCCCAGGAACCAGGCTGATCATAAATTTGTGGAAAAGGCATCACCCCAAAATCCAATCCGTCTACCTGCTCAAACGAGCCGATCGACCATACACCGAGAAATAGTAGTGCCGCGCGTCCCTGGGCAAACTGGCTGGTCGCATTGCTAATATCCGGCGGGATCAACTTCTGATCATACAAGGAAGCGACCAGCTCCAGCGACTGGCGCGCAGCCGGCATATTCAATGCTGCCCGGCTGCCATCCGGAGTATACAATACACCCCCGTCCTGCATCTGTGCATAGAGTGACCACCATAGCCAGAGCGAATCAATCCTCACATTCGGCACTGCCAGCGGTGCTACATCCTCAGGTACCTTGCGCTGTATCGTCTGCAAGAATTCCATAAACCCTTTTTCTCCGGGCTTCATAATGACCTGTCCATCCTTGTAGACGCCTGCCTGCTGCAGCCATTTTTTGTTGTAATACAGCACACTAAAATGAGTATCCAGTGGCAGACCATAATGATTGCCCTTGATGACTGTACGCTGCAGAATCGATGGATTATAACGCTCCCACTGTACACCGGCAGATGAAGCAGCAGAGCTGATATCCGTGATAAACCGGGCAGGTACATACTGCGCATACATCGAAGCATGGACGACCGCCACATCCGGTGCTTCCTCGGTCACAATCGCTGTAGATAGCTTGGTATAATAATCGTCCAGCTTATTATTTTTCATCGTTACCCGGATATGATCGGGATTCTGATCGTTATACTGCTGAACCAGCTCTTGCATAAATGAAATATCTCCGCCGCTAAATGGTGTCCAGAATGTAATTGATATTGTTTTTTCAATTTCTCCCTCTGCTGCTGACGGGGTGATCGTATCATGCCTGCGGTTCGATTCCAGTGCATACACACTATAAGCCAGCAGCAAAAGCAGCACTGCTGCTACCGCCAGTATCCACAGCCTGCGTCCGAGACTTCCATAATATTTCCGTTGCTGCCGCATCGGCTGCCTCCTTTATCAAATAAAATGTATATATCGTATACACTGTTTCTGTCTGAATAACGGTTATCCTAATTCCTGTACAATTCTGTAGATGAGAGATGGACTAATATCGATATCGTTCAACAACATCTGCCTGTTGGCAAGGAAGTATAACCTCTTCTTTCCTTTTTGGGAATGTGCTGCGCAATAATCTCCAATGGAATGTCCATTCTTCCAAAATATTGTCCTGTTCGCTGGAAGAGGTCTACTGTAGAGTTCTAAATGTAAGCGTTTTAATAATTCAAGAGAGGGGTTGGCTGAATGAAATCGCATCGACTTATTATTAAAGGGGGATTCCTATTTATAATGGCTGTACTGATACTTAGCAGCAGTTACACAGGCATGGCATCCGCTGACAAAGCACATACGAGCAAGTCCAATTCGACCAAAAAATTCTATTCTGTCATTATGCAGGATGGCGCAGATCCATGGATGTACAAACACAGCGACGGATTTTATTATTTTACCAAAACCACCGGCAATAACGTGACCATCTGGAAGTCCTCTACGATTACAGGTATCGACGCCGCCGAGAAGCGCGAGATTGCGACCGGTGGACAAAATGTATGGGCTCCCGAGATTCATTATCTGCAGGGTGCCTGGTATATCTATTACGCCAAGGATGACGGCGACAATGCCAATCATCGCATGTATGTCATGGAAAATACCTCAGCCGATCCAATGCAGGGTACCTGGACAGACAAAGGACAGATCACCGATACTACCAACCGCTGGGGCATTGACGGTACCGCATTCGAAGTCAAAGGCCAGTTGTACTATATCTGGTCCGGCTGGGAAGGCAGTGAAAATGTCAGTCAGCGTCTGTATATCGCCCGTATGAGCAATCCATGGACGATCAGTTCGGAAAGGGTAGAAATTGCCCGCCCGGAATATGCCTGGGAGACCAATCATCAACCCAATGTTAATGAAGGCCCGCAGGTCTATGTCAAAGGCCGCACGATCAATCTGCTCTACTCTGCGAGCGGTAGCTGGACCAATGACTATTCACTCGGTCTGATCACTGCTGATACCCGGAGCGATCTGCTCAAACCTGCTTCCTGGAACAAGCGGGACAAACCGGTATTCGCCTCTGCCAATGGTGTGTATGGCCCCGGTCATGCCTCTCTCACCACTTCCCCGGATGGGCGTGAAGACTGGATTATCTACCATGCTGCCAAATTTGACGGCTCTGGATGGAATCGCGAGATCCGTGCACAGGAATTTGACTGGAATCGAGATGGTACACCGGATCTGGATGAACCGACAGCTGCCAACGAACAGGTCAGCTTGCCTTCTGGAGAGCCCAAGCACACCCGTTATGAAGCGGAAAATGCTGTATTCGGCGGTGGTGCTTATGCTTCTTCCAGCGAAAATGGCTCACGTGGTTCCAAAGCCGGTCATATCGATCAGCCGGACAGCTATGCAGAATATAAGATCAAGATTCCGGCAGATGGTTCGTATATCCTCTCTGCCCGCACTGCTAATGGTACGACAGGAATGGACTGGTCCACATTGATGCTATCGGTGGATGGCGCTGCTCCCACTCCTTTTTATATTACCAATAAGGGCTGGGAAAACTGGGGACTCTCCACTCAGCTACTGGAACTGGATCGTGGTCAGCATACGATTCGTTTCTCCAAAGGAGACGGATATGGAGAGATCGACTTTTTTGATATCGCACCTGTCTCCGGCCGTAAATAAGGGATTGAAAAAACTTGCGCGTACAGGTTATGCTAACGAGCTATCTGCTGTATAGCAAGGCAGATTATTTCACAACAAGAAATGCAGAAATACGTCTATAAAACAGAAAAAAACTGCTGTCTCACATCCGCACCGGACGAATGAGACAGCAGCTTTTTATTTTATATATTCGCAAAAGCTTGTTTATCCTCTACAGAAAGCGGATGCTTCCATATTTTTCTACTTTACTTGGCGGTTCAGGAAGCCATGGGAACGGTATTTTTCGCTTCGGAAGGCTGTTGTTGACGGGAAATCACGAACAGTACCCCCCAGATCAGCAAGAAGCCGAGCAGCTGCGACCAGGTTACAATCTGCTTATAGACGATCCAGTTGATCAGTACACCTACCATCGGGAAGCTGAGTTCTGCCAGTGTAGCTACCGATGCTTTGGTCGTAGACAATCCTTTGTAGTACATCAGCAGGCTGAGCAGACCCGGCAGCAGTGCCTGACCGAGCAGGTTAACGATAACCAGTGTAACCGGCAGCGCACCGGCAGGCAGGCTCCACGCTGCATTTTCGTTCAGTGTCATGAACAGCAGCAATGGAATCGCCAGAATAAAGCGCAGAGAAGTGACCGTTTCATATTTCATCTTGCCGACCATCAGACGACCCATTACAGTCGATCCGCCCCATAATGCTGCTGCACCGAGTGCCAGCAGTGAACCGACCTGCGCAAAATCACCCATATGACCGATTGGAATGGCAAATCCGAATGTCAGCAGATACGTACCGCCGAGTGCCAGTACGAACAACCAGCCAAATCCACGTGGCAGCATTTCCTTGAGCAGCAGGCGAGCCAGTACGATCGCGAAGATCGGCTGAAGCTTTTGCAGCAGTAGCACGGCATTCAAATCACCATGTGCAAGTCCCATTGTAAACAGGACTGTGGCGAGCGCCGAGCCGCCCCAGGAAAGGAACAGTAGCGCCCCTACATGCTGCCATTTCAGGCCGCGCAGTTCATGCCGGTTGATCCACAGGATCGGTGCGGCGAACAGCAGTGCAACCAGATGCTCGAGCAGAACAATCTGGGTAGAGGTAAAGGAATCCAGCAGAATAATCCGGAACAGCGGATCAATACCCCATAAAGCTGCCCCGATAAATACAAGCCAGAACCCGCTTTTAATATGACGTTGTTTGGCAGATGATGCAGATTGGATACGTACATTGGCATTTTCCATAATTCAAACTCCTCGTATGATTAGAATTTGAATAGGAGATCTTAATGCGGAAAGCCCCTGATATCGAAAATTCGACAGTCAGGGGCTTGATCAAATAAACGTATGCGGCATCAGTAAAGAAACCGGCATAAGCCTATTTATTGATCTTCTCCCATCCGGACTTTACCGTCGGCTCTGGATTTGCACCAGATCAGTCATCTGCTTCACAAACAAAGCAGTGAGTCGCGGGCTGCTGCTGACTATTGTCAGCAATCACCGCCGGTCAGGAATTTCACCTTACCCCGAAGATCTCTATTCGATTAGTAGAATACGTTTCTTATTAACCCTGAAAATCCTTTTTGAAATTTCCACAGGTCAATCTTTCAATATGTCTCATTATAAAGATACTTTTAGTAACTTGCAATAGTTTTTATACGGATATTGGCATATACGAGCTTTTTCTTTTAATTCCGATCAAAAAACTTAGTTATAGTATCGCTTACCCTTTTCATTTTGTAAAGAAAAGAGCTGGAAGAAAATGATCACAAGTAGTCATATCGAAACAAAGTAATATTATTCCAAATTTTTTAAATATTTTTAAACCACTGCTTGTGCTATTAAGATATAGTAGCTATATTACCATGAATATCTTAAAGTTACTTAGTTGTCATTTTTAGGTAACCTCTTGTATAATGGTAAACGTTCTATAGATTTAGTTCACAATATACATATTTGAGAGGGGTATTTTTTCATGAGTAATTTGCCGCAAGACAACTATCCACCAGGTCAACAAGGATATAACACAGGAGTAGTAAGCTTCAAGGAATGGATGATCACTATGCTGCTGATGGCTATTCCTATCGTAAACCTTGTTATGCTGTTTGTATGGGCTTTTGGTGGTAACACTAATCTTTCCAAATCCAACTATGCCAAAGCAGCATTGATCTGGATAGTTATCGGTATCGTCGTGTCGGTTATCTTTTCTGTTCTGTTCGGCGCAGCAATCGCAGGTCTGAGCCAATATTCTACAGAATCCAGCTACTAATTATAGCCAAAGAAGCTCCTTTCGCAGAGGAGCTTCTTTTTTTTATGTCTATTCTCTTCTTGATCCTTCCCTCTTTCTTTCATTTTTATCGATTCATTATAGAATGTGACGGTTCTCATTTCTCATTTAATTCATAATATGTATTATTTTACAATGTGAATCTATTACTATTCTATTCGAAAGAAGGATCATAATGAATCGAAAATGGCAATACACTACATTATCGGCAGCTGTTCTGCTGCTCGCTGGCTGCGGCCAGACTCATCAGGCCGCCTCCTCCGTGACCACGCCCGGTGCCTCTGCATCTGCTGCCCATTCAGCTATCTCTACCACAGCAGCTCCTCACTGGTCTTACGATCATGAGCACGGACCCGCCCACTGGGCAGAACTTGAGACGGGCTTCTCCACCTGTCGTACCGGTCAGCAGCAGTCCCCTATTGATATTGAAGATGCCCAGTTGGTACCTTCTGCTACTGTACATCCGGTCAAGATTCATTATGGCACTACACCAGTGAACGTGATTAATAACGGTCATACCATTCAAGTCAATGTACAGAATACAGATAACTATATCACGATTGAAGGTCAAAAATATACGCTGGTCCAGTTCCATTTTCATCATCCAAGCGAACATCAGATTGATGGCAAAAATGCAGCCATGGAGCTGCATCTGGTACATAAAAGCGCAGATGGTCAAAGCGCAGTTCTCGGGGTTCTGATCCAGCCTGGCAGTGATAACAGTGCCTTCCGCCAGCTGTGGGAGCATCTACCGGATCAAGCAAGCGAAGAGGCCGTTCCTTTGACCGAGCCCATAGAGCTGTCCCATCTGCTGCCTGCAGATCATCATGCAGTTCATTATACCGGCTCGCTCACTACCCCGCCCTGTACCGAACATGTCAGCTGGACCGTCCTGCAACAGCCGATTCAGCTATCCAAGGAACAGATTGAGCGTTTTGCGACTATTTTCCCCGATAACCACCGTCCGGTTCAATCCATTGGCTCCCGGCAACTATATACCGAACAATAACTATAAAAATAAACAGGCAGGATGCTCCTATACGGAATTCCTGCCTGTTTATTTATTTTAAGTACTTATATGATTCTCATAAAACGATCATCCGCTTACAATCAGTAACGATCCAGTACAAGCTGTGTTTTGAGAGAATCCTGTGGCACAAGCCAGCCTTCCTTGTTCAGATAATCCATCAGCTTCTGACGATTGGTCGCAGCATCTGCATACTCATCTGCCTTAAAGGAGATTTCGATAACCGGTTCTGTAGTGGAACCGTCTGCACTGCGGATGGGCCATACTTCTACATCTACCTCAAGACCGTTCCATGTACCTTTGTATTTGCTGGCCATAATCGGACCATAGGCACGCGAATCTTTCAGCTGCTGCTTACCCCAATGGGATTGATCGTTCCAATCATCCAATTTGCCCGGAAGTTTATCCAGGATCATACCCAGTGCTTTGGAATCCGATGGTAGCGTGGCTTTGGAGTCCGATGCTTTGACATCCTTGTCATTGGACAGACTTAGTGTCTGCTTGCTATATCCCCAGTCGATCTCTGCTTCATAGTTGGTATCGTCTGCATCAAATCCTTCCTTATTGGCCAGGTTCAGCGCAGCATTGATATCTCCATTAGTTACAGCGTAACGCTTTTTATAAGTAATTTCGTAATTCTTTTTATCTTCTTTTTTGCGCAGACGTACATTCCAGCCCTGCTCGTTCAGACTTTGTGCATCTGTGTCAAAGTACTCGACGGCAATTTTCTGTGCAGTGCCCGGCAGTGCGAAGGCACTTGTCAATTCTGCATCCGGAGTAGAATCGGGATCAAGCACGTTCTGATTCAATACAAATTTCACTTCGTAACCGGGTGTCATATTGGCAGCGGCTTCCACTGGTGTAGAAGGCTGAATCATAATGAATGATCCTGCCATCACTGTACTGCTTACCCATACTGCGACCGTCTTTTTCCAGTTCTTCAACACATTATTGTTCACGCTGTTGTTCTCCCCTTATTCATGAATTGGTGTAAGGAATGTTCTTACCCATTCATTGTATCGACTGTGGATTAAAGGGGATTCATTCTTTCTATGCCAAATGATTAATTATATCCATAATCTCTATATGCCAACCATCAATTATTCAATACCGGTCAGATACTCAGTCTGGCAGAGGGTATAAGAGAATGAATATGACGGAATCCTTCCTGTTCCAACCTCTCCACCAGACGGTCGGTATGGGATTTGGGTGCATGTACAAGTACAGTAGGCGGATCATTCAGATCGTGCAGCATCTGACGTACATCCGGCAGTCCCTGGTGAACCTTATAGCGTACATGATGTACAGCACAGCCGGTCTGCTCTATTTTATACTGATCCAGCAGTCTTCGTCCAAGTGAACCTGCAGCCAGATGACCAGTCAGAATAATCGTATGATGGGACTGTTTGGATAGATATTCATAGTGCTGCCGGGCAATTATGGACTGCATCATGCCATCGGTTACCAGCACGATCGCCTGCGGATATCGGGAATACAACTGCTCAACCGATTGATCACTATTGATCCGGTGCAGATTGGGAGAACAAAGTATCCGCTTCAGCCGCTGGAGAGCATTGCTGTGCAGCCAGCCTGAATAATTGGCAAATAGTTCGATCCCCTGCAGTAACACTTCCTCGACCAGTACCGGGATACCCGGATATTGTTCGCTTGCCCACAGCATGAGCTCTTGCCCTCTTCCGTAAAGTGGAACTGGCAGCAATACAGAGCCGCCTCTGTCCAGAGCATGATCCATATGCTGCTGCAAGTGCGACAGCTTGCTGCGCTGCTGTTCCGGATCATCACCATAGGCTGCATCCATAATGGCCAGATCCAGATCAGGCAATATCCCCTGTGCCGTTGGATTCGAAGATCCTCGTGCATAATGAAGCGGACGATCGGCATCCAGTAGCTGGGATTCACTCGTGTAATCGCCGGAGAAAAAGATTCGTTTTCCTTTCCAGGACAGTGCGATCCAGATCGAGCCGGGCAGATGGCCCGAGCGTCCCCAGCATACTTCCAGCTCCGGCAGCAGGATGCCCCACTGCCCTGACGGAATCACATCTTCCAGATAACGGTAACGGATACTTTGCACGTCACAATCATCATATGGACGCGCTGCTGCATGCTTGTCCGTATACCTTTTCCAGGCTTCAAAATAGGTCGGCAGCTGATTCGCTGTCGCTCTTGTGGTCCATACCTCTCCCTGATATCCGTTACGGTACAATACCGGCAAAGCAATACAGTGATCTTCATGAGCATGGGACAGAAATACCGCCTTCAGTCCACCGATCCATTCATCCATATGTTCCATCAGCGGATACACACCGCCGTTTTCCTTTTTGACCCCATAATCCAATAACACATGCTGCTGATCCGCTGTCAGCAGATAGCTTGATCGTCCATGTTCTCCCGCGCCGCCGAGTACTGTCAGTTCCATCAGACCTTTTGTCCTCCACGCGCCGAAGGCAGTACATTCAGAATAAGCAGCAGGATCGTCGTAATTCCGACCGAGACAACAGCCATCGCCATTCCCATCGAGACGGCTCCCTGCTCAAACTGGGCAAAAATATACGTAGCTGACGTCTGCATGGATGGCGGAAGAATCAACAGAGAAGCGACCAGCTCACGATTAGAAATAGTAAATGTCATCATCCAACCGGCGATAATGCCGGGGATCAGCAGTGGCAGCAGAATACGCCGGAATACATACAGCGGTCTGCCGCCAGCCATCGCTCCTGCCTGAAGCAGCACCGAATCAATCTGACCATAATTGGCTTTGACGTATTGCACCGTATAGGGAAGGAACAGAATAACATAGGTCAGTACCACCATACCGTATGAGTTATACAGAGGGACCGGCATCCAGGGCGAATTCCAGAACAGAATCAGACCGACAACAATCACAATACCCGGTACAGTATTGGGCATCAGACTGAACAGATCGATCCACTTCTGCGACATGCGTTGCCCACGACTTACTTTCAAAGCCAGAAATGTACCGATGATCACAGCGATTGTCGAAGCGGCCAGGGACAGTGTAAAGCTGTTCAGTAGCGCTTCCAGACTGTCTGATCCCGGCTGCAGCAGCTCTGCATAGTGCTTGAACGTCCAGTTGCCGGCAGCTATCCCCGCACCGCGCAGCTTCAGCAGCGAAGCCGTAATAACGGAAAAATACGGAATTCCAATCGAGACCAGCAGCAGCAGAGCAATATACAGCCAGCTCAGCAACCCTTTCCAGCCGGTCAGCGTATAGCCCTTTTTGCGAGATCCTTTGCCTCCGGTCAATCGGTACGAATAACGACTGCTTAGAATGCTCTGTATGTACCACATCACCAGACAGGCACTCAGCAACAGGGACGCCAGCGCAGTAGCTTTACCAAAATCAATCGGCCAGCTGGAAATGTATTTGTGAATCTCCGAAGTCATTACATAGTAACCAATCCTGCGGCCAAATGTAGCCGGCGTACCGAATTCGGCAATCGTTTTGACGAAAATCAATAGAACGCCCATCGCATAACTGGACAGCAGCAGCGGCAGAATAATTCGCCGAAACCGATAGCCCGGCGTACCGCCATGGACAGCGCCTGCTTCTTCCATACTGCCGCTGATCTGCAGCAGAGTGTTGCGCAGAATCAGATACAGAAAAGGAAACAGATGCAGACTCATAATCATGACCATCCCGCCCAGACTGAAAAAGGCCGGTGTCCATGCAGCTGCAGCTGGCAGCAGCTGTTCCATATAACCGTTCTTCTGCATAAACAGCATCCAGCCCATCGAGCCGATATACGGTGGTGTCATAAAAGGAATCAGCAGCACTACATCCAGCCAGCGCTGTCGTCCCAGCGGCGAACGTGCCATAATCCATGCCAAAGGCAGGGCAAGAGCTGTCGTTACAAGAATAACCAGTATGCCGAGCCATAGTGAATTAAAAAGCACAGAAGCCAAATTGCTGCCAGCAATGATCTCCAGCGGAGCAGCAAGATCAATATGCCCGTCCCGTTCGATCGCCGTATAGAAAATCAGCAGCAGTGGAAAAACAATGAGTACGGTCAGCAGCAGAAACGCTGCAGCCGTACTCCATTTACGATAATGGATCATAGGATTCACCCTCAGATGGATTGATAGATATTACTGGTACAGTCCGGTAAAACGAGTAGCCACTTCTTCACCATGCTCATCCATCCAGTCCCACTTCACCGGGTAGGTCGGAATATCAGCCAGATTGGTGCGATTCTCTGCCTGAATATCGGTTCGCCCTGGCAGCAGATAAGCACCCGCTACCAACTTCTGGGCATCATCGGACAGCAGATAATCGATAAACTGCTTGGCCTGCTCCTCATGCTTGGTCGTCTTGATAATAGCTGCCGGACGCGGACTGATCACAGTACCCTCTGCCGGATACACGATATCGACAGGCTCTCCATCCGCTTTGGCTTTGTAAGCCATATAGTCGACACCAGCTGCCACTACATCTTTGGCACCGGTAATGACCGGATCAAGTGCTTCTTGATTGGCTCCTGCCATGGCTACACCATTTTGTCGGTACTGCTCAAATAGCGACCAGCCGTTATCTCCCTTGGCGCTCAGATAGCCGGTAATAAAGTCCAGTGCCGAGCCAGACAGGGAAGGATCGGGAATATTGACTTTGTCTTTCCATTCCGGTTTGGCCAGATCCGCCCAGGAAGTCGGCGGTGTCTTCACCTGACCGGTGTTGTAGACGATACCCAGTGCCGATGCACTGTAGCTAAAGTAATTACCGTTTGGATCAGACCAGTCTTTGACCAGCTTGTCGCTGTTGGGTGCACCTGTATAAGGAAGTGTCAGACCATCTTTGGCCATCGACTGCATGGAAGGCAATGAGGCCAGTACCACAACGTCCACGACCGGATTGGATTTTTCCGCTTCCATTCGGGACAGAATCTTGCCGGTTGTTCCCTGGAACATTTCGACCTGAATACCGGTCTTCGCTTCAAAGCCTTCTTCGATCTTTTTGGCCAGTCCTTCGGGTCCCGCACTATATACGACGAGAGTCCCGCTATTTTCTGTTTTGCCGTTGGCGGCCTGACTTACACTGCTGCCGGTTGTACCGCAGCCTGCCAGTGCAGTTCCCATTACTGCTGTAATAGCGAGTAAGCTTGCCTTTTTCCATGTCTGATTCCATTTCATTGGATAATTCCTCCTGTATATGAACGTATTATTGGTAAATGACCGGGTATCAATAAAGCACTGATTCTCCTGCTGTATTCAAACATTTGGCTATTCAGATATTCACGCATTCAAGCGGCGATCAATTCGCCGTTTCGATAATATTCAATCTTTCATTCAGGAAATATGCTGACGACTACTATGCAGTGTATCTGTCGCTTCTCTACTAGCTACGCTGCATACATGCTGGGGAGCAACATGGATCTGTACTTCCTCGCCCGGCTGCAGCCGCTGGGTATGATAGGCAGTCCAGATTCGCTCCTGTCCGGCGTCGATCTCTATTTCATACCGGTCTCCCATATAACTGACCCTGCGAATTATAGCGCGGTAGGTATGCTCGCCAGCTTCACGGGTAGTCTCCCAGCATCCATGCTCCGGCCGGAACAGGGATTGTCCCGGTTCGATCCAGTTGGAGCGTCCAATGAATCGTGCAACAAACGAATCCGCAGGATTCCGGTAAATGTCTTCCGGCGTACCGCGCTGCAGAACGCTGCCTCCTTGCATAACGATAATCTCATCAGACATCGACATCGCTTCTGTCTGATCATGCGTAACATACAGAGCCGTAATGCCCAGCTCCCGTACCAGATTCATCAGCTCATGCCGCATCTCTTCTCTCAGCAGCGCATCCAATGCACTGAGCGGCTCATCGAACAGAATGAGTCCCGGCTGCATAACGATAGCCCGGGCAAAAGCGACCCGCTGCTGCTGTCCACCTGACAGCTGATGCGGTTGCCGCTGCTCCATGCCTGTCAGCCGTACCTGCTCCAGCGCCCGCTCCACGGACTCGCGAATCTGCTTTTTCTGGCCGGCTGCTTTCAGGCTGAAGGCAACATTTTCATATACGGTCATATGCGGCCATAAGGCAAATTCCTGAAATACCATGCCAAATTCACGCCGATGCGATGGCATATTAATGCGTTTTTGCTGCGAGAAGACCGGTTTGCCATCAGCGAGTACTTCGCCGGTATCCGGCGTCTCCAGCCCGGCGATCAGACGCAGCAGCGTTGTTTTACCACAGCCGGAAGGTCCCAGCAGTGTGGTGAATTTGCCTGCAGGAATTATCAGATCCACAGGCTTGAGCGCCTGCACATTCCCGTAGCTCTTGCTTACTCCCTGAAGCGTAATTTGTGTCATTGGTGTATTCCCCTTTTAACTCATTGTTCCATGATTATGCTTGTTTCATGATTATTCAGTTAGGCGGTAAAGGTAAATGGTGCCTGTCATTCAATCAGATAATTGCTCTCTGAATTCAGTATAGCTACGGAGTTTATGTATTATATGCGGATAATGTAAACGAAGTATCAATTTTAACTATGATGTCTTTTGACAGTCATCGAATAAATCTATGCTAGATTGAACAGAGGATAACAAATCAGACCCCATTCCATAACGAAGCGGGGCATGGAGGAAATCAATCATGAATCTGATCAAGCTGCAAATTGTAGAATTGCTGAACAAGCATCAGAAAATCACTGCGGTTGCAGATGAGCTGGGACTCAAGCAACCTACAGTTACCTTTCATATGAAAAGTCTGGAAAAAGAATTGGGTGTTAGCCTGTTCGAATCGCGCGGCGGCAAAGTCATCCTGCGCGAACCGGGAAAAGCGCTGCTGCATTATGCTGTCAAAATCAATGCACTTGCGGCAGAATCCAGACGAATCGTACAGGAATTTGGCGCGCTGGAGCGTGGACAGCTGCGTATTGGAGCCAGCTATGTACCAGCTACCTATCTGCTGCCGGAAATTATTCACCAGTTTAGCCTGCAGCATCCGGGTGTGAGCATCTCGATTGCAGTGCAGACGTCACCGGTAACACGAGAGATGCTGATTAATCACGAGATCGATCTGGGAATTATGCTGACTGAACCTTTTGAACATCCCGCCCTTGTCAAAGGACTGATCGGCGAAGATCAGCTGGTTGCCATTTTCTCGCCAGATCATCCGCTGGCGGCAGAAGAAGAACTTCGTCTGGACCTGCTGCAACAGAGCCGCCTGGTACTGCACAGCGGCGAATCCAGCACACGTCAGCTGAGCGATCGCTGGATGAACGATATCGGGCTACAGCCCCTTCACTATATGGAGCTGGACTCTGCCGAAGCGATCAAACGCTCGGTAATGCTGGGCGGCTCTGTCGCTTTTCTTTCCAAAATGGCTGTTGAAGAGGAAGTACGTCAGCATCGTCTTCAAATGAAAGCACTGCCTGGCTTGGATCAGCGACGGTATCTGTATTATGCCTACAATAAGGAGCGTCATTATTCCGGTCTGATCCATCGTTTTGCTTCCTGTCTTACCCATACCAACTAATCGGAACAGACAAGGTGTTGCTTAGAACAAACTTATGCAGATGAGGGATTCAGAGGTTGAGAGGGTTCAGGGGTCTAGATATCTAGAGAGCGAACAATAAAATAGAGTAAATATACAAAAAAGCGTACCGCTGAGAAATCTCTTCTCTGCGGTACGCTTTTATCGTTATGAGTCTTTACCAGCTCTTTCTATTAGACATCTGCAAGTCCGATTCCCCAATTCCTCTGCTTGCATGGTCTAAAAGTAAAGCTGGTCTTCCGGCTGCAGAGCATGTACCTGCTGGAATCCTTCCTGCTGCAGCCGAAGGGCCAATCCATCTGTACGGGGCCGGGTCGCATGTACCAGCAGAGTGCGTGGACTTTTGAGATCGAGCAGCATCTGGCGCACATCCGGCAGTCCCTGATGTACCTTGTACCGTACATGATGAATCTGGCAACCACGCCGTTCCATATCCATAAGCAGTGCACGTCCGAATGATCCATAAGCCAGATCCCCGGTGAAAATAACACGATTCGCCGAGCCTGCAGCCATTCGGGTATAATGCTGCTGGGCTTTGACCGATTGCATCATACCATCGTCGGTAAACACTATCGAACGGGGATAACGCAGAAATAGCTCTTCCCTGGAATCATCGTCATACATCCGGTGCAGCCGTGGATGATGCAGCAATCGCTCAATACGCGCCATCCCGTCAGCACGCAGCCAATGTGGGTCTGCTGCGAACAATTCCAGCGCATCCAGCAGATCCGATTCGACCAGAATCGGGATCTCTCCGTACTGTTCACTCGCCCAGATCATCAACTCCTGTCCTCTTCCGTACACGGGAACCGGCAGTAAAATAGCCCCTCCCTGCTTCAGTGTTTCCTTCATATAGCGATTCAGCTGGGACAGCTTGTTGCCCTGGCGATCGGTATCCACTCCATAGGCTGCATCCACAATAGCAAGATCCAGATCCCGGATTTGACCTGGAGCAGGATAGGCACGCGACAGGATACGAGAATGATGCAAGGGCCGATCTGCTTCCAGCAGCCTGGATTCAGCACTGTAGTCGCCGGTATAGAGAATCGTTTTACCCTGCCAATGGATAGCAATCCAGATAGAACCCGGCAAATGACCTGCTCTTCCCCAGCATATTTCCAGATTCGGCTGAAGCCAGGTCCACTCTCCGCGTGGCGCGGTATCCTCGAGATAGCGGAAACGGATACTGGATATCGTCTCTTCGCCAGCCGGCAGCGAAGCATATTGACGATCAGCAACAGCATATTGATGTTCTTCCAGCGCCTTGAGACAAACCGGCAGCTGCCGGATCGTCGCCCGGGTCGTCCATACCTCACCGGTATATCCATAACGCTCCAGCAGCGGCAGTCCGATACTGTGATCTTCATGCGCATGTGACAAAAAAACAGCCTGCAGCCGGGACATGATATGCGTCAGTTTGTCTGAAGAATTCCCGGATTCCTCTGCTATATCCATTCCACAATCCAGCAGTACATACTGCTCTTCCTGCCGGAGCAGATAACTGGAACGGCTCTGCTCGCCTGCTCCACCTAGAATAGTAAGCTCCATCATGATATTCACTCCACCTGTTTTAACCATTTTTCAGCAGAAGCAGATTTCGTTCGTATTTACTTTGCCAGTTCGATCGGATGAGATAATGGTTTCTTGAACAGTATATCTGTCGAATTTGTATGCAGTGTGTGGTTAATGTAAACGCAGTATAAACTTTTCCATCACATACCAGTATTCGTTTTAATCATGCGCATACACTTATGTACATCCGGTTTACGAATTTGCTAAAAAGCACAAAAAAAGCGTACCGTATGCATAATGATTATGCACTCGGTACGCTTTTTATGACGGTTCACAACGCAAATGGTTGTGAAGATAAGCTCACAATAGATACGTCTTAGTTTTTCAAGCCGTATTTTTTGTTGAACTTGTCTACGCGGCCACCAACGTCTGCGTTTCTTTGTTTACCAGTGTAGAACGGATGAGAAGCAGAGCTAGTATCAACACGAATTACTTGATAAGTGTTGCCGTCTTCCCATTCCATTGTTTCGCCGGAAGTTTTAGTTGTTCCACTCAGGAACTTATATCCGCAGCTTGGATCCAAGAAAATAGCCTGTTGGAATTTAGGATGTCCTTCTTTTTTCATGAGTAATCACCTTCGTTCATAAAATTAATCACGCTCTTCCTATTATACACTCATACCTCAAAAAGTCAAAGAACTTCTGTTTTTTTATCAAACTTTTTTTTGCTCATTATTTCTGTTCTATTCCGGGGTGAATCAGCTCCTGCATTCTGCCTGTTGGAGTTCCTCCAGCTCACGTGCTACCTGTTCAATCATCTGAGCAAAAGTCGCCAGTTCCTGTGAACTGCCTGCCTGCTGACGGGATAATTCCACATTATGCTTAAAGCTCTCTTCTACCTGATTCAGACGTGACATAATAACTTGAAGCGTACCATTAATATCTTTTAATGCATTCTGCGAGGAACCTGCCAGCTTGCGTACTTCCTGTGCGACAATGCTGAATCCGCGTCCATATTCTCCGGCATGAGCTGCTTCAATAGAAGCGTTAAGACCGAGCAGATGCGTCTGATCCGACAGCTCCCGCATAATGGACCCTACTGTACTGATCTGCTTGACTTCATGCCCCAGACTGTTCATCTCCTGCAGGGACAATTCCTGGGAAGCGGCAATATGCCCTGCCGAATCGGAAATATCACGCGCATTCTCATTCAGCCTTACAATCATGCTACTCATCCGGTCGACTACTTCGGTTACCGATGTCAGCATATGCTGCTTCTGATCTGCCATTTCCTGGATCTGCTCCTGCTCTCGTTCTCCATATGCCTCCAGTACAAGCTGGGAATCCAGATTGAACATGCGTGTCAGTGCATTGAGTACAGGCATCCACTGATCCGGCAGTTCCCGTTCCAATACCCGTGCAGCGATATCCGTGTAGGTCATGTACGTACCCAGGTAATAATCCAGATTCAGTCCGATCCGGGAATGAATTTTGCCAATTTTGAGACGATGCTCAATAAATTCTTCATTAATAACGCCGCCGGCAAGCGAAAGCCAGTAATCCCGCTGGGTCTGCTTAAGACGATGCACCGATGATCCATTGCTCTGGATAACACGCTTCAGATCCGGATACTTATCGATATGATCATAAAAATAGTCGACTACTTCATCAACCACTTTTTCAAAAATTGCGCGATATGAAGCCAGCATCTGCACGTCTTTATCCGTCAATCGGATGTATTCGAGCTGCCGCCGGCGCTGAGATGAAACCTCTATCATTATGAATCCCCCTGTGCGGTATATAGTGATTCTGCTATAAATATTGCTTAATCTTCTATTTACTAACAGATAACATGTAATTTACATCGGAGAATAAACCGTTTTAGTTTAGAGTAGTTCAAATATGGTATACTTTCAGCAGCTTAATTGAAGGAGAACTGGAACCATGGCTGTACAGCACGAGACCGAATTATATTTACCGATCAAGGATTTTTTTGCCCGTCAGGGATACGATATCAAGAGCGAAGTCCGGCACTGCGATCTGGTGGGTCTGCGAGCGGGTGACACTGAGCCTCTAATTGTCGAAATCAAAAAAACGTTCAATCTCCCGCTTCTGTTGCAGGGAGTTGAACGTCTCAAACTGAGTAGTAATGTTTATGTAGCGGTCGAGCGCAACCGCGCCAAAAAGGGCGCGCATAATCAGCGCTGGGGAGAGCTGACCGATCTTTGCCGCCGTCTGGGCCTTGGCCTCCTGACAGTGACATTATATAAAACCAAATCCCCATTTATTGAAATATTATGTGAACCGATCCATAGCAGTGCTCCTGCACGACAACCACGCAAAGGTAGTCGAAAACAGCGGCTGCTCAAAGAATTGTCCGAGCGCAGTGGCGATTATAATCTGGGTGGCAGTACCGGAGTCCCCCTTATTACTGCCTATCGTGAGAAGGCACTGCGTATAGCGAACGCCTTTGGCGAACAGGAGACGCTGTCTCCTCGTCAGCTGCGTGATCTGACCGGTATTGGTACAGCTGCAGATATTTTGCAAAACAACTACTACCGCTGGTTTGAACGTGTCTCCCGCGGACGCTATCGCCTCACTTCGACAGGTCGCCAAGCATTGATCGATTATGCCCATGTCCTGCAGCCGATAGATGCTATCGAGTCCAGCGAACATCAATCATAACTAGACAGCTTACCGCTTCAGCAATACGGAGCTTATTTACCATCCTGCCTCATCTCTGCGATCACTTCGGAAATCAGATTCATCCCTAACAGCAGCTCATCACGGCCGGGGTGTGTAAAGTTAAGCCGGATCGAACTACTGCCTTCACCGCTGGCATAACAACGCGCCCCCGGCAAAAACGATACTCCTTTTTCCAGGGCTCTGCTCAGTAGCGCTTCACCATCCAGCTGGTCAGGCAGCTGGGCCCACAGGAACATGCCTCCGATGGGAACCTCTACCTCGGTGCCTCGCCAGTTGGGACGCTTGAGCAGCTCGAGCATCAGTTTGAGACGGATATCATATTCACGGTTGAGCATGGTGATATGACTGCTCCAGTCAAAACGCTGCGACTGTAGCAGACGAAGCAGTATGGTCTGGTTCATCGTGCTGGATTGCCAGTCGGCAGTCTGCTTGGCAGCGGACATCACCTGAATCAGATGTTCATCACCGGCGGCCCATCCAATCCGCAGTGCGGGTACAATGGTCTTGCTGAATGAACCAATATACAGTACATGATTGCCACCCTGATCCCGATCTAGCTTGAAAAGGGTAGGATAACGCTGCCGAAAAGAACTGACCGGCTCCGAGCCAAAATGCAGATCGCCATAGGCATCATCTTCGGCGATCAGCAGTTCATGCTGCATACATAATGCCAGCACAGCCTGTCTGCGCTCCAGACTCCACACTCTGCCAGTCGGATTGCCAAAATTGGGCGAAACGAACAGCAGCTTGGGGCGATGCAGACGAATCATCTCATCCAGACTTTCCGGGATTATCCCCTGCTCATCACAAGCAACATGAATAACCCGCGCTCCCTGCAAATGAAGTACCTGCAGACAGCCGGGCGGCGCTGGAGATTCCACCAGTACAGTCTCTCCACTATTCACATAGATACGTACCAGCAAATCAATCGTCTGCTGACTGCCTGACGTTAACAGAATATTGGCGGGATCTACCGACAATCGCTGATCCTGCTTCCAGCGGGCATGCAGCCACTGACGCAATGCCAGTGATCCGGCTACCTCTCCATACTGTAATACACGCGGGCCGGCAGAGAACACGGTACCAGCGGCTTCTCCCAGCTGAGAGAGCGGAAACAGCTCTTCGGCCGGCAGTTCTTCCGCCAGTGAAATCCACGATTCATGACGCTGCCGACTATCCTCCGAACGAACCGAGAATGCAGGCATATTGCTGACCCTTGATGCAAATAAGAATTTCACCGTTCCAGCCTCCTGTACGATGCTTTTTCAAGATCATACACCTGAACTTCAATCCAGGGCAACCTTTTTTACGGGAGCAGAGCGTTCTACTTTGATTACCGGTTCGATAGCTACAGCCGATTCTATAGCTACAATGCTCGGATGAGACTCCAGAGCTCCCTTGAATGAAGCGGTATGGGAGTATAATGTATATTTCTCAATCGCTTGCGCACGGCTGTTTACGCCCAGCTTGTCATAGATTTTACGCAAATAATTATCGACAGAACGCCGGCTTACACGGATCACATCAGCGATCTTGTCATATGTAAGCCCTTGTGTAATTTGAATCATGATCGTGTGCTCGATTTGGGATAATTCAAAATAGCCATCTGTCGGAATCTCGGCAGGCACCGGTACCACGCCCTGATTCAGCCATGATAATGGAATAACAGTCAGTCCCTGTCTGAGACCATTAATAAGATGCAGCAGCTGCGCAGGTGAAGATTCCTTGGATAATACACCGCTTGCCCCCATACTCATGAGACCAGCAAATAAGGATAAATTATTATCGCCTGTCAGCACAATCACATGACTCTCTGTACTGCTGCGTTTCATTTGACGCAAATAATGTTCGGCATTGCCCTCTGGCAGTGAGTCATCGAGCAGAATCAGATCCGGCTTGATACGTGCAGTAAGCTGAACACCTTCCTTGACGGAACTGGCAGTTGCCACGACACTCAGATCAGCCGTTTCTTCCAGTATTAGTTTGGTACCCAGCATCAATGCCGGATGATTATCGATAATGATAACCTTCCAAATACTCTCCACTTGGACACTTCCTTCCTGTTTATCATGGTTGTTTCTTTTATTACCGTATAGTTACATATCGGCTAGCAACCAATAATTTTTTATGCCATATTTTGCATTTATTTCAGATTATGTTTGGTATTTATACCGATAGAAGACGATAGAAATGTCCAAATCCCAACTGTTTTTTTTATTTTCTTTTCAGGTATAAAAAAGCAGCCTATACCGCCGATAAGTTCTACAAAAGCGCAGAACAAGCTGCCTTTTTGGCAAATTAGACGGGTCGGAACGTACATGTTAGAATGTAGTCTGTTCGATAAATAATCGTATTATTGAGGTGATTCTGAATGGAGTCCAAAGCAGAGAATAATCCGCGTGTACGATCACGTTTCCAGCCCCCTAGAGGGTCCTCTGCCAAATGGTTTTTGGTGTTCTGGATATTGATTATCGCGCTCGGTGCTACCGCAGCCTACCTATACAGCAATCATATGAAGCAGCAGATGATCACAGCGATCCAGGCCGATACACAACGTCAGATTGCTGCTCTGCATCAGGATTATGATGCCCGGTTCAAAGATATGTCCAAGGATATGAATGCACTTCAGAGCAAAGTGGAGTCCTTTAACGAGCTGCTTACCTTTACCAAGGATAACGCCAGCAGCAAAACAGACAACAGCAATAAATTATACACCCAGCTCAATGAAGTACAAAAGCAGCTGAATAACCTGCAAAAGAAAATGGAGCTGCTCAAATGAACCGGAATGTCAAAAGAATAAATCGTTTTTTTATGCTGGCGACTGCTCCCTTTATCGGATTACTATTAGTGATGCTGCTGCAATCCAAATCTATGACTGTACCACTGCATCTGGAGGAATATGCACCTGCTGCCAGCCTGGATGCGCAATCCGGCGAGATTTTGAACACACTGGATCAAGCGGAAAAGATTGCTGTTCAGACATCCGCTTCGATCGAGAAGACAACCCGGCTGTATAACAAGACCACCACAGCCATGTCTTCTATCGTCAAAGCAGCCTCTACCCAGGCGGCCAAGCCGGAGCAAATCTATAATCGGCGTATCACTTCCAAACTGGGTGCAGCGAGTGAACGGGTCAATAGCAACAAAATTCATATCGAATTGTACCGGCTGAATCCAGGAACCTACAAAGCCTACGCCATGAAGATTAAGCTCAAAGACCCGCATGCCATGAAAATGACTCTGGGTAAAGATGCTTACGGCGGTGCAGAGACTACCTTAACTGCTGTACAGCGGTATGGAGCAATCGCAGGCATTAACGCCGGGGGATTTGCAGACGCAGGTGGCAAGCGTTATCCGCTTAGTACAACGGTATTGAACGGAAGATATGTGAATGGATTCGAAGCGACTTTCAAGGATCTGTTCTTTGTAGGATTGAATGAT
Source organism: Paenibacillus dauci (assembly GCF_000971985.1). Lineage (GTDB taxonomy): Bacteria > Bacillota > Bacilli > Paenibacillales > Paenibacillaceae > Saccharibacillus > Saccharibacillus dauci. Next base: position 293,574 of record NZ_KQ040798.1, read on the forward strand.
TCAGGCAAGCTGATTGGCGGCAAATTCACCAGCAAAGCCAAATTGGATGCACTTAGTCCTTCCTTTGGCGCTTCTTTTGTACCTGTATTGATTCAGAACGGCAAAAAGACCCCTATTCCGGCCAAATGGCAAAAAACACCGTTGCGTGCTCCGCGTACAGTGATTGGCAAGTACAAGGATGATCAGATTATTATTATGACTGCAGATGGTTATAATGAAAATGGCAGTTCCGGCGCTACTCTCAAGGAGCTTCAGGACAAAATGTACAACATGGGCGTGACCGATGCCTATAATCTGGATGGTGGAGGTTCTACTTCGCTTATTCTGAACGGACGTGTAGTCAATAGACCTTCAGATGGCAATCTGCGCCCGGTAGCTACCAACTTTTTGTTTTTCAAATAATCCGAATCCTATAAACATATCAAAAGCCCCCACTTCCTCGCTACTGGTTCCGTACCAGCAGATCAAGGAAGCGGGGGCTTTGATGTTATTGCTTATAATCATGCATTTATGGTCAGCCTGATGCAGCACATTCTCCTCGCAATCCAAGCTGACCATAAATGTTACTCATTAAATGAATTAGGCATTTTTGGGAATCAAATTCATTTCTGTTACGCACTGACCACAGATATAACGTTCTTTGAATTCGCTAACTTCTTCCATGGATCCGCAGAACACGCATTTTGGACGGTATCTCTCCAAAATGATATGGTCGCCTTGAACGAGGATTTCTACAGGATCTCCTTCATTCATTTGATATCTTTTGCGCAATGATTTTGGTAATACGATTCTTCCCAATTGATCTACTTTACGTACAACGCCTGCCGGTTTCATACTAATATACACCTCTCTGTTATTCATTCTGTCGCATTATTGCTAATGCTGCTTGTAGAAGTAAAGGAAAATAAAAGAATCACAAAATTTGGAATATCAGCTATATATTCACTTAATTCCGCTTTTCTTAAATATTCTCCGCTTACTTCTCGAATCCTGCTAACTTTTACTAATTTCTATTCTTTCTTTTAGAAACCGTGCTTTTCTCACCGGGAGCTATGATTATTTCATCCCAGGGAAATCCAATTGACGAAGCGCCTCATATACAATAATAGCTGCCGAGTTAGAAAGATTCAGCGAACGTACATTATCGGTCATTGGCATTTTCATGGCTGTCTCCGGATTAGCTGCGATCAGCTCGGGTGGTAAGCCCTTGGTTTCTTTGCCAAATACAAAAAAATCACCATCTTGAAACTTAAAATCAGAGTATCTGTTTTTAGCTTTTGTAGTTGCATAGAAAAAGCGATGTCCAGTATAGGACTTTTGTACTTCTTCGAATGAGTCATGATACTCAATATTGACAGCATGCCAGTAATCGAGTCCTGCTCTTTTTAGGGTAGCATCGTCTGTTCTGAAGCCTAAAGGACGTACAAGATGCAGGTAAATTCCTGTAGCTGCGCATGTTCTGGCAATATTTCCGGTGTTAGCTGGTATCTCTGGTTCCACCAATACGATGTGTAGTGCCATAGTTCTGTTTCCACCTTTTTTATAGTACTTTTTGATTATAACCTATCTCGGTAAATTGCGACAGCTTTTGACAAAAAATAGTTGAATTTTTTTAAAAAAGCCTCCCCTTGCGGGAAGGCTTTAAGTATTTACGCTAATATGGAGGTAAAAGTTGCTCTGTTTAGCTATTTTTTGTCTGGAAATCTTTCATGAATTCGACCAGCGCTTCACAGCTCTCATAAGGAACAGCATTGTAGATCGATGCACGCAATCCGCCAACGCTACGATGACCTTTGAGACCGACAAATCCGGCCTGCTCGGACGCTTTGGCAAATGCTTTGTCCAGTTCCTCGGAAGACAAGCGGAATGTAATATTCATATTGGAGCGGCTGGACACTTCTGCAGCTCCCTTGTAGAAGCCTCCACTCTCATCAATCGCATCGTAAATCAGAGCAGCCTTACGCTCATTATTACGGGCTACACCTTCAAGTCCACCTTGCTCCTCGATCCATTTGAGTACTTCGTTGACCATATAGATGGCAAATGAAGGCGGTGTATTATAGAGAGAATTATTTTTCAGATAGGTGCTGTAGCGCATAATGGTCGGAATACTTTTTGGCGAATTGGCAAGAAGCTCTTCACGAGCTACGACTACCGTTACTCCGGATGGACCCAGATTTTTCTGTGCGCCGGCATAGATCATGCCAAACTGGCTCATATCCAGCGGACGGCTCAGAATATCACTGGACATATCTACAATGAGTGGAACATTGCCGGTATCCGGGAACTCTTTGTACTGGATACCACCAATCGTCTCATTGGAAGTCACATGCAGGTAGGCTGCATTGTCCGGGATCTGGATATCTTCCAGAGCAGGAATCTGCATGAAGTCCTGAGCTTCGGAGGAAGCTGCTACGTGCGCCTCACCGATCAGCTTGGCCTCACTGATCGCTTTATCTGCCCAGCTGCCAGTCGCTACATAACTGGCTACCTGGCCTTCACCCAGCAGGTTCAGGGGCAGCATGGCAAATTGTGTGCTTGCTCCACCTTGCAGGAACAGAACCTTGTATCCTTCCGGATTACCCAGCAGGGATAACAGACGCTGCTGTGCTTCATTATGTACAGCTTCGTAGACGGCACCACGGTGCGACATCTCCATAATAGACATTCCGTTACCCTGATAGTCTACAAATTCCTTCTGGGCACGTTCCAGCACTTCCAGCGGCAGTGCTGCCGGGCCGGCATTAAAATTATAAGCTCTCTTGGTCATCTCTTTCTCCACCCTTTCAATTCAGCGTTATACCTTTAATCCGTTAATACGATGATGTCAGGTTTGTGATAATTATCGATATGATATCAGCAATTGCCAGGACGAGCAAGTGCTTTTTGTCACTATGGTATCTAGTCGACAGCTATCTTTATTTTATTTCAATAGTATTAATTTCATTTAAAAAATCCTCCGGAGTCGCAGTTCCGGAGGATCGTGGGATTACAGGATTGATCTGCTTCGCTGGTATACAGCGGATTAGCAGTCGTAGTACAGGCTGAACTCGTGCGGATGTACGCGAATAGCTACATCTTTGGCTTCAGCACGTTTGAATGCAATATAGTTGGCGATAAAGTCTTTGCTAAATACGCCGCCTTCTGTCAGGAATTCATGATTTTTCTCCAGCTCGTCCAGTGCTTCTTCGAGGGAAGCCGGTACACTGCGGATGCCTGCTTTGTCTTCGTCAGACAGTTCATAGATGTTTTTGTCAAAAGGTCCATAACCCAGTTCACGTGGGTCCATTTTCTTTTTGATTCCATCTAGGCCAGCCATCAGCATTGCGGAGAATGCCAGATAAGGGTTAGCTGTGGAGTCCGGTGTACGGAACTCGATACGACAGCCTTTTGGTGTAACGGATGCGATTGGAATACGAACTGCTGCAGAACGGTTACCTTTGGAGAATACAAGGTTAACCGGTGCTTCATAACCAGGAACCAGACGTTTGAAAGAGTTCGTGCTCGGGTTGGTCAGAGCGATCAGCGCTGGAGCATGGTACAGAATACCGCCCAGATAGTGCATTGCCATTTCACTCAGGTTGGCATAAGAACCTTTTTCATAGAACAGTGGTGTGTCACCATCGAAGATCGATTGGTGAACGTGCATTCCGCTACCATTGTCGCCAAACAGCGGTTTTGGCATGAATGTTGCTGTTTTGCCGTATTGATGTGCAGTATTGTGCACGATGTATTTGTATTTCAGCAGATTATCCGCTGTGCAGCGCAGCGTATCAAAACGGAAGTTGATTTCTGCCTGACCGGCAGTTGCTACTTCATGGTGATGACGCTCGATTTTGAGGCCGGCTTCTTCAAGCAGGCGACACATTTCGCTGCGGATATCTTGCTGGGAATCTACAGGAGCTACCGGTACATATCCGCCTTTTTTACGGATTTTGAAGCCCATGTTGCCGCCTTCTTCAGCACGGTTGCTGTTCCAGAAAGCTTCGTTGGAGTCCACAGAGTATGTGGATTCATTCATTCCGCTATGATAACGAACATCGTCAAAGATGAAAAATTCGGATTCAGGGGCAAAGAACGCCGCCGTACCTACACCGCTGGATTGCAGATATTCTTCTGCTTTCTCGGCGATACCGCGAGGGTCACGCTCATAGCGCTCTCCGTCCGGAGTGTAGATGTTGCACATAACGTTCAGTGTTGGGTGAGCGGTAAACGGATCAACGAATACGGACTCGGGATCTGGCATCATAACCATATCCGACTCTTCAATTCCACGGAAACCAGGAATGGAAGAACCATCAAAAGCTACACCATTTACAAACGTATCCTCATCCACTTCAGTAGCTGGCAAAGAGATATGGTGTGCACGACCAGACAAATCCACAAAACGGAAATCGAACCACTCAATATTGTTTTCTTGTGCGAGTTTCAATACATTTTCTACCGGCATTTGTACTTTCCTCCCCAAATTTCCGAACATTACAACTTTTCTGATGTACAATGTTCATTTTCTCGTTTTTTTTCTTTCGTCATTATAAAACGTAAAACCTGACATCGTCAATAGCCATGTTAGATATTTCTGATCGGAATGTAAGATATGCTTACACATTATAGCTTACCAAAAAAGAAATTGGCTCGTCAATTCTACTCCAGAAATACGATAATACCACCATGCTTTAACGCGTCGAATCAATGTTTAAATGGCATCATACTTCATCTGCACAGAAACTACAAGTGCCGCTTTTGAATATTTTTTTGTCAATGCCTGTTCATTCCCAGCTTTATAATGGCGGCATTCCGCTCTGTATGCGGACTTTTAACAGGTATTCTAGCAGCTGATTATCTGCTTATTTCCTAGCAGAATTGCAGTATAAGGTATAACAAAAAGACCGGTTCTACGTAGAGACCGGTCTTTCAAAAGGATCGTTAAATATATTGTGCAGCCCAAAATAGTCTATCTAAATACAGCTTAGCGCTGCAGCTGTGGAGCAAAAGATTCTGCTGGCGCTTTTGGCGTAGCAAAGCTTTTCCCGATAATCGGAGACAGCTGCTCCAGCTCACGCAGCAGACGGGCAAACTGATCCGGGAACAGGGACTGTACACCATCTCCGGTCATGGAATTATCTGGGTCGGTATGCATTTCGATAATCAGTCCGTCTGCACCAGCTGCGACCGAGGCACGGGTCATCGGCTCGACCAACTCGCGTCGCCCTGTACCATGACTTGGGTCAGAGATAACCGGCAAATGACTGAGATGCTGCAGAACCGGAATAGCCGATAGATCCAGCGTATTACGGGTGTAGGACTCGAATGTACGTATGCCGCGTTCGCACAGCATAACATCCGGATTACTGCCAGCCAGAATGTATTCGGCCGCATTCAGCAATTCATCGTAGGTCGCACTGAATCCACGCTTGAGCAGAACCGGTTTGCGTACTTCTCCCAGTTTGCGCAGCAAATCGAAATTCTGCATATTGCGTGTACCTACCTGCAGAATATCTGCGTATTCGGCACAAATATCCACATATTCGGGTGTCATGACTTCCGTAATCGTGAGCAGTCCATGTTTTTTGCCTGCTTCGGCCATCATGATCAAGCCTTCAACGCCCACCCCTTGGAAGCTGTATGGACCGGTACGCGGCTTGAATGCTCCGCCACGCAGTACCTGACCGCCTGCTGCTTTGACGAGTCTTGCAATTTCATCGATTTGTTCGGCAGATTCTACGGCACATGGACCGCCCATAACGACCAACTCGCCGCCGCCAATTTTGACATCACCGATCTGAATAACTGTATTTTCCGGATGGAACTCCCGGCTTGCCAGTTTGTATGATTTAGATACTTTTTCTACTTTTTCTACACCTGGTAGCTGCTGCAGGCGTTCTACCAGAGAAGGTTTGATACTGCCAATCATGCCAACGACCGTATGATCCGGCGCATGGGCAATATGTGCCTGTACACCCTCCTGCTCGATAACTTCAACAATGTGATTGAGCTGCTCGCGTGCAGCCTGTTTGGATACGATAGTAATCATATTTATTCTTCCTTCCGTATTTGAAATAAATGATTGCCCGGATATTCTAATCCGGTTATAGCAGTTAGCCGGTCACCCTATGATCCGATATGACCTGATAATCTAAATAACTTGAATAACGTGCTATCTAAAGAGTCGAAAATTTTTCAACAAGTTATTTATATGAATACCTACTGCTTAAGATAGGTACAATAAATACCCATCCGAGGAGACCAGTTTATTGTACTATCCAAGTGAATAATCCAAAGTACACATTCAACTTTAGTACTGGTTCGCTTTTAAGCTTTTTAGCTTTTAATCACTAAAGCAAATATACAAGAAATAGTATAGTCTGTCAAGCCGTTATCTCCTCCTGCATAGTGTAAGCATCTTGTTATATAATGCAAAAACTTATACGTATTATCTAAACATAACTCATCTATAAATGAAAGAAAAGTGCCTGTTCTTTTGCAGAACAGACACTTCTTTTTTACAATTTTATGAACGTAATGATGGATTAATCGATCAGGAATGACGAACAGGCTGATTAGTCGTTCTGCCTTTTTTCTCACGAACCGGTGGAAGCAGACGATTCGGATTCACTGTACGCGTAATCTCCCATGTCGATGGATCATTGTTATCATACTGTTCGAGATAACTGATAACTTCCTTGGTAATAGGTGTTGGTGTCGATGCTCCCGCTGTTACCGCTACACGGGATTTGCCCTTGAGCCAGTCCAGATTCAACTCGGTAATATCCGAGATCCGGTAGGCTGTTACACCGGCGATCTGCTCTGATACCTGAGCCAGACGGTTGGAGTTATTACTCCGCGGGTCACCTACCACAATAACCAGCTCTGCCTGTCCGGCCTGCTCGGCGACAGCTTCCTGGCGAACCTGCGTCGCCAGACAAATCTCGTTATGAACTTCGGCTCCCGGGAATTTCTCCAGCAGTTTCTTCATAATAATACGAATATCCCACTGACTCATCGTAGTCTGGTTGGTAATCAGAATACGTTCACCGGAAATATTCAGCTGTTCGATTTCTTCTTCCTTTTCGATCAGGAAGACATCATCGGGTGCTACACCAATCGCACCTTCCGGCTCGGGATGGCCTTTTTTACCGATATAGATCACCTGATAACCTTCAGCTGTCTTATCACGGATCAGATCATGGGTACGCGTAACATCAGGACAAGTTGCATCGACCGTGGTCAGTCCTTTTTCCCGTGCCAGACGGCGTACTTCCGGAGATACACCATGAGCAGTAAATATAACGGTACCACTCTCCACCTGCTCCAGAATGTCTACACGATTCGGTCCATCCAGTGTAATAATACCCTGGTCTTCAAATGCTTTGGTCACATGACTGTTGTGTACAATCATGCCCAGTATATAAATCGGTCGCGGCAGATCAAGATTCTGTGCGGCCTGCTGTGCAATCACCATAGCGTCAACGACACCATAACAGTATCCACGTGGCGCGATTTTCACAATTTCCATATGAGCTTAACACCTGCTTTCTGGGGTTTGCTTAAGCAAAGCAATACCACCATTATACTCTATAACAAGGTCCCGAGGAAAGGCGAAGCGCTCAGTGAAAGCCCCTTTCCTCTAAATAACTGTAATGCTTAATCCGGCTTTTCCGGTTTATCGGTTTTACCGGATTTGACCGATTTGCGTCTGAAGTCCTTGATAAAAGCTTTCTTTTCTTCCTTGACGATTTCCGGAATTTCCAGTATTTCTTTTTCCGGTATCTGTGCAGATGGATCACTATGAGATTCTACAGGAACGGCAGCGAGCGGGAGCCAGATGACAAACGTCGTTCCTTTGCCTTTGGCCGTTATCACTTCGACAGAACCTTCATGTTCATCAATAATCCACTTGGCTATCGATAATCCCAAGCCGGTTCCCGGTGTGACACCACGGGACTCATCCGCGCGATAGAACCGCTCAAAAATATGCGGAACTTCTTCCTGATCCATTCCGATCCCCGAGTCGGTAATACGAATACCAATCTGATCTTCGTATAACACAGTATCCAGTGACACAATACCCTCAGGGGTGTATTTAAACGCATTTTCAATAAAGATAAACAGCATCTGCTGCAAATAGTCTTTGTTACCATAAATAAAATATTCCTGCAGGCTGGAAGTATCTGCAGGTTGCCAGTCTGCACGATGGGGAATAAACTGTGCACGCCGTACAACCTCCTCGACCAGTTCTGCTGCAGGCAGGCTTTCCTTAACAATGGTCTGACCGGCATCAGCCCGAGCAAGGGACAGCATATCATTGATCAATCGGCTCATCCGTTTGGATTCATCCGCAATATCATTGATAGCTTCCATCGATAGCTGCTTGAGACTCTCCTCATCCAGATGCGGGGCTTCATGCGGTTTTTTATTCCATGCTTTTTGCAATAAATCCACGTTGCCACGAATAGTAGTTAATGGCGTACGCAGTTCATGAGACGCATCCGATACGAATCTGCGCTGCGCTGTATACGCTTCTGCCAGATCCCGGTAAAAGGTCTCTGTACGGCTAAGCATGCCATTTACCGTACTGATCAGCTGACCGATCTCATCATTGGGACCATCATAATCGATACGGACGCTCAAATCTCTACCATTCTGGATCTGGTTGGCAGCCTTGATAACTTTACCGATAGGTGCCATCGATTTGCGTGCGAGGAACAGGCCCAGTGTAAAAGCGATAAACAGCGTCGCCAGTGAACCCACGATCAACGTCACACGCAAATCATCAAACAGCTGATGTGCATCTGTCATATCCGCAGCAATAATAAGCACTCCAAGCAACTGGGCAGTGCCGTCATCATCGACCACTCCGGGGATACCGGCATAGGCCACCAGATAAGACCGTCCATTATAATCAATCTGTCTCAGATCATCTGGAATTTTGTTGGCTGCCGGTATTTCCAAAAATCCGCCGTTGTAGGAAATGTCCTTGCTGCTGTCTGTATAATTGCCCAGCTTGATCCGGAAGCCTGATTCCAGCAGACGATTATAATCTTTGCGCGAAGGTGCCATATCCACATGTCCCTCGCTGTCAGGCATACTCACTGCTACCTGAATACGACTGATCTGATCATTCAGCCGGTTGCGCAGTTCCTGATACGTATTGAAATACACAAAGGTGTATATAGCAACACTGAACAGCATCAATGTCACCGCTAATATGCCGGAATACCATACTGTCAGTCTTAAGCGTATTGACATACTGTTGTTAGTCCTTTCTTCAGCTGTTGCTTCTTAGAATATAACCGGCACCCCGAATGGTCTGAATCAGCCGTTTGCCGCCATACTCTTCCGTCTTCTGGCGGAGCATGGCAATATAGACTTCCAGCACATTGGATTCCCCGCTGTAGTCGTAGCCCCATATTTTATCCATGATCAGATCACGCGACAATACACGCTTCGGATTCTGCATAAACAGATGCAGCAATTCAAATTCCTTGGCAGTCAGCTCCAGGCGCTGTCCGTCACGCATAACTTCACGAGCATCGGGATCAAGGGTCAGATCTTCATAGGTTAAGCGGCTATTACTGGAATTATTCGTATCCGGTTTACGGCGCAGCAGTGCACGCACCCGTGCCAGCAATTCTTCCAGTGCGAATGGTTTGACCAGATAATCATCAGCTCCGGCATCCAAACCTTTAACCCGGTTCTCTACTTCATCCTTGGCTGTCAGCATCAGGATCGGCACTGAACTTCCGGCTTCCCGTACGCGGCGGCATACTTCGAATCCATCTACCTGCGGCATCATTACATCCAATACCATCAGTGCAGGATCATTTTCCAGCATTTTATTTAATCCTTCGGCTCCGTTGGATGCTGTTAGTACCTCATACCCTTCAAAAGCCAGCCCCCGGCGGAGCATGGAAATAATTTTCTCGTCGTCGTCAATAATTAGAATAGTCGGTCTCATCGCTTGTTCTCCTTCGGACAGGTTATGGAATGCAGCAGCATATCCTGTGTGATTAGATAGTTAGTTCTATTGTATCAATGAATGGATAAATACACTATAGCAGCACAAAAGGCGGAAAGGAATATCCCTTCCGCCTCCAATCTATATTTATCGGATACCGTTATTGACCCGAGTAAGATGTCATATAAAACGCATATTATTGTCCTGCATCCGTACCCGTCTGAACAGAGCAAAGTGGTTATTGTCCGTTGCCGGAGCCGGAATTATTCATAGTGTTCTCATAGTTATTACGGTCACCGATTTTCACTTTAACCTGCGATGATTTACCGTCACGAATAATATTCAATGTCACTGTATCTCCTACAGACAGCTTCTGAATAGCTGTAATCAGATCCTGGCTATTGGAATAATTGGTACCATTGATACCGGTAATTACATCGTAAGAGCGCAGATCTGCTTGATACGCAGGAGATCTGTACAGCACCTCGGTCACTACTGAACCACTGGTTGTATCGATACCCAGCTGCTGGGAAATCTCAGGAGTCAGTGTCATCAGTGAAGCACCGATAAATGGAACTGGTGTAGCCGGAATTTCTTTACCATTTTTCAGTTTGTCTACCACCTGGGATACTACATTGGATGGAATTGCAAAACCGATACCCTGCGCGCCTTCACTAACCGCAGTATTGATACCGATCACCTGACCGTTCATATTGAGCAGCGGTCCACCAGAGTTACCAGGGTTGATAGACGCGTCTGTCTGCAGCAAATGCTGATAGTTTGTCGACTGACCATTAGACGCATCCGAAGCTGTAATTTCACGTTCTCTCGCACTCAGTACACCTGCTGTGACGGTATGATCGAATCCTTGAGGATTACCGATCGCCACTACCCAGCTGCCAATTGTCATATCGTCCGAGTTACCAAGGGAGATATACGGGAAATCAGTCTCGCCTTCGGTTGGCTCGATTTTCAACACAGCCAGATCGAGATCATCGCTTTTGCCCATCAGTTTGGCTTCATAAGGTGTTTTGTTATTTTCCAGCGTTACCTGAATCACATCCGCTTCGCCAACAACGTGAGCATTGGTCAGGATATAACCCGATTTATCGAAAATAAAGCCAGATCCAATACCCAATGGTGTCAGCGAACTCGAAGATCCACCACTGCCACTGCCGCCGTTTCCACTACCACCGGAGCCACCACTACCACCGCGACCGTCTCCCTGATCACCAAAGAAGAAACGGAACATTGGATCGCTGTACGGATTACTGCCGTTACCGCTGTTGCTTGAGCGCGAATTGGAATAGGTCTCGATTTTGACAACAGCCGGACTCGCTTTTTTGGCTACGTCGGCTACATCGGCAGAACCTGCTGGAAGAGCGGCTTGGGTAATTCCGCTACTTGGCGGAGTCGTCGTTGTTGCAGTTGTCGAACTGCTGCTTACCGTAGGTGCATCCGGAGTGAACAAATTCGCCCGATCGGCTCCATACATCCCTGCAGTCATGACAATCATCCCTGCGAGGACAGAAGCGACTACTGTTTTGACAGGACTTTTCGGTTTGCTATATTGAAATTGGGCTGGCTTGCGATTACCGGCATCTCCACCATTACCGTTATAACCGTTACCATTGTAGTTGTTGTGAATATGATTCAGTGGGTCTGGATTGTCATTGCGCTGCGTATTTCCTGGGGCCGAACTGTAGACCGGGCGTACCGGCTGAGGAGGAGTAACCTCTACGTCTTTGGCTTCCGGCACTGCATCTTGATGAGATTCTGCAGGCTGTTCTTTGTCTTTGTTAAACGATTGGAAAGGACCATAAGAATAATAATGCGATTGTCCGTTGTCAGTTCCTGCTTCGTTAGAATTAGTTGTATTATGGTTTTGGCCGTTGAGCTCGGAGCCGTTATTCAATTCATTTCTGTTCTTGTCTTCCATGAAGATACCTCCCAAATTCCCATGATATGAATGCCGTGTGTATGTCTTACTCGGTACATTCTTATATTCGCTTATTAACCTTAATTGCACATTAAAAACAATTAAAAAGATAATAAATCCAAGGTCAATAATTAAAATTCCATGGGAAAAAGAAGATATCAGCGATTTGCTCTATCAGAGGTCATTATGCTCTATGATGCAGGCCCAGATTCAGTATTGGGTTACCCAGCCTTTACGATGGGCAAAGATCGCGAGCTGGGTACGATCTTCCAGTTCGCACTTCATCAGCAGATTGCTGACATGTGTCTTGACGGTTTTGATGCTAATATGTAATTCTTCTGCAATTTCTTTATTGCTGAGGCCTTCTGCAATCAGCATAAGTACTTCACGTTCACGGCCGGTCAGATCGGAAGATTCTTCTTGCGCCGAACTGCGCTGACGGATGCCACGAGTTAATGCCTGAGAGATATCTCCAGTCATTACCGGCATTCCACGACTGGCTCCCTGAAGAGCATAAATCAATTCTTCGGCAGAAACGGTTTTCAGAATATAACTGACGGCTCCTGCCTCAATCGCTTCCACGACCATATCGTCTTCCAGGAAGCTGGTCAGAATCACGATTTTGAGATGGGGATAGTCTTTAAGAATACAACGTGTCGCTTCTACACCGTTCATGACCGGCATCATCATATCCATCAGGATCAGATCGGGCATATCATCAATATCCCTTTGATCCAGCAAATCAATAACCTGTTGTCCATTGGCTGCTTCGGCAATCACTTCAAATTGTTCTTCCAGCATCAGATATGTTTTGAGACCCATCCGTACCATATCATGATCATCAGCCAACAATATTTTGATCTTGTTCATGCTTGCTCACTCCCCCTGAATTATGTTCAAACTTGGGAATATGGATACGGATCGTTGTCCCTGCTCCGGGCGTACTAATCACTTCCGCCTGTCCGCCCAGCTTCTCGGCACGCTCCGACATGATCGTCAGCCCGTAAGAACCCTGTTTGTGAATACCCAGATCGAATCCTTTGCCATCGTCGCTAATATGCAGGGCAATATGATGCGGCTCTTCCTGCAGGGATAGGCTGACAATCGTTGCATCCGCATGTTTGACAATATTGGCCAGTGCCTCTTGAATAATAAGAAAAAGCTGACGCTCCTTGGCCTCAGTCAATTCTCCGTTTAACTCTACATCCTGCATTCCCTTGAGTCCGTTATGACGACAATAATCGGGAAACCAGCTATCCAGTGCTTCGGGCAGCGAACGCCCTTCCAGCTCCATCGGGCGCAATTGGGTAATCAGTGCACGCATCTGCTTTTGCGCCAGCTGGGACATCTGAATCAACTGATCCATCACAGCACGTGCCTGTTGCTCATTGCGCTCCAGCACTTTGGGCAGGGAAGAAGCCGACATATGAATAGCAAATAGCTGCTGACTAACCGAATCATGCAGGTCACGTGCCATCCGCCGCCTTTCTTCCAGTACGGCTGTCTCGGTCTCCCGGGTACGCTCCATAACATCCTGTTCACCAAGCTGCTGCAAAATGTGCATTTTGCGCTCTACCGTACTCATCATTTCATTGAATTCCTGATGCACACGGTTAAATGATTCATCTTCGGTCGGTGCCATACGGGTATTGAAATTGCCTTTGGCGACCTGGGTCATTTTGAGATGCATATAATCTATACGTCGCTGTACCCGCTGACCGGCCACATAGCCGGCAACCAGCGAGATAACGATCAATCCGCCAAAATAATAGAAAGGATACTTCATATTGGCGCCCTGGTTAAGCGTTAGATAAATCATGCTTGTCATCAGGATACCAAACATTCCGAAAAATCCGATCAGTTCCCACTTCAGGTTTTTAAACCATTTTGTTCCCATTGTTTATCATCCCACCCGACTGATAGCAATATCTCCGATAAATACACTGACTGTAATCTCGACACGCTTACCCACCGAATCAAAGTCTGCTGTCTCAGAGTTGATATGACCCATGAATCCTTCTTTGGTATCACTGAGAATATTCATGTCTCCAATAAAAGAATTGCCTTCTGCTCTGAAAGCTACATCTACACCACTTGGAATAAATACTTTGACATCACCGATAAAAGCGGAAATCGTAATTGGCGTAACCCCATAAGAAATCTGGGCGCGTGTCAGATCCAGCATCGTATCTCCGATAAAATGGGAAATATTCATCGGCTTAAGCTCAAAATACTCTTTGCCGATATGCACATCGCCAATAAATCCGGATCGTTGCTCTGCATGACCGTGTGCGGAGCCGTAGTTTCTACCTTTATAATACTGCTTCCATTGCTCCCGATGCCACTGCTTATTTTGACATTTCCCATCTTTTTGCCGTCTGATATGCTCTTTGAGCTGTCTTTTGAACTGCTGCTTATCTTGCTTCCAGTTGCCTGAAGACGGATAGTCATAATGCGGATGACGAGGTGGTGTACTGGATGTATAAGATTCTTTTTCCTGAAATGCCGGATCATTACGGTATGCCCGTTCGGACGGTTCCTGATATTGCTGTCCAAATCCCTGGCGCGCTTCCGGTTCCGGTGGTGTCTGTTTGCCAAGCTTTTCATTAAACAGATCATCCAGTGCAGACGGTACAGGTGGCGGCGGTGGTGCATCGTATGAAGGTGGTTCCGGTGCTTCTGGCGTTTGATGCATATTCCGACGCCGGCGGCGTTTTTCCTTTTTGCCAAACAATATGTTCACACCGGCAACTACCAGTATGACCGGCAACAGCAGACGAATCATATCGCCGATAGAATAATCAAACCATCCCAGATTGCGTCCAAGGAAATAGCCGCCCAGAATCGTCATAATCCATCCACCAATATCTTTTTTGCATTTGAACAAAAGTTCATTCAAACCCATCTCCAGCAAGATCAATGGCCATAACAGGAACAGGACATCCCCAATTCCCCATTCGATCATATTCATGCGGTTCAGGAGGAACACCAGGCCGACCCCGATCAGGGACAATCCCCAGAAGGTCTTGCGAAACATATATCTGTTCATCTCTATTCCTCACTTTCCTCTATTTCAGCTCGATCTGTACATCTTATATGTAGTGTAATGCCTAATCCATCTTCATCATAGCGGCAGCAGGCTGAAGCTGTCCTCGGTCTAGAGACCGAGACGCCGTTTATTGGGCAAAATATATCGCGGTACATGGCTGTTGTATATAGACTGTGACTGTGACTGTGACTGTGACTGTGACTGATCAAATTATACATCTGCAAGATACCTGAGTGCCGATAAATACAGAAAAACCCCGATCCTGTTGTTATGCAGGGATCGGGGTAGAGTCTATCGTATGACACAGCTGAAGCTATTCATGAACTCTAGCCTCAATCATTGATAATCAAGCGTTCTGTGTGAATTAGAAAATAGTACGATCAGCGATTTGCTGGCTCAGCAGCTTGGATGCTTCTTCCAGAGACATCGTACCGATATCGCCTTCGCCACGTTTACGGACCGAGACGCTGTTGGCGTTCATCTCATTCTCACCGATAACGAACATGTATGGGATTTTCTCCAGTTGGGCTTCACGAATCTTGTAACCCAACTTCTCGTTACGCAGATCGGCTTCAACGGTAATACCGCTCAGACGCAGCTGATCTTCGACTTTGCGTGCATAATCATCAAAAGCAGTCGATACCGGGATCACTTTGGCCTGTACCGGCGACAACCACAGTGGAAGCGCACCGATAAAGTTCTCCAGCAGGAAGGCAGTAAAGCGCTCCATTGTACTGATTACGCCGCGGTGGATAACAACCGGACGATGTTTTTGTCCATCATCACCGATATATTCCAGTTCAAAGCGCTCTGGCAGCAGGAAGTCCAGCTGTACAGTAGACAGTGTCTCTTCTTTACCCAATGCTGTACGAATCTGTACATCCAGCTTCGGACCATAGAATGCTGCTTCGCCTTCAGCTTCGAAGAATGGCAGATCCAGTTCTTCCACAACTTCACGCAGCATACGCTGGGACATTTCCCACATTTCGTCGTTCGGGAAATATTTCTCGGTATCCTGTGGATCACGGTAGGACAGACGGAAGCGGTATTCTTCGATACCAAAGTCTTTGTATACCTGCTGAATCAGCTGAATAACACGTGCAAACTCATCCTTGATCTGATCCGGACGTACGAACAGATGCGCATCATTCAGTGTCATTGCACGTACGCGATGCAGACCTGTCAGTGCACCGGACATTTCATAACGGTGCATCATCCCCAGCTCGGCGATACGGATCGGCAGATCACGATAGCTGCGCAGATCGCTCTTGTATACCATCATATGATGCGGACAGTTCATCGGACGCAGTACCAGTTCTTCATTGTCCATGGACATAACCGGGAACATATCTTCCTGGTAGTGCTCCCAGTGACCGGATGTTTTGTACAGCTCGACATTACCCAGTACCGGTGTATAGACGTGGCTGTAGCCCAGTTTTTCTTCCAGATCGACGATATAGCGCTCCAATGTACGACGCAGCTTGGCACCATTTGGCAGCCAGATTGGCAGTCCTTGTCCTACCAGAGGCGAGAATGTGAACATTTCCAGCTCTTTACCCAGCTTGCGGTGATCGCGTTTTTTTGCTTCTTCCAGGAAATGCAGATGCTGTTCCAGTTCCGGCTTTTTGTTAAATGCTGTTCCATAGATACGCTGCAGCATTTTGTTTTTGCTATCTCCACGCCAGTAAGCACCGGCTACGCTCAGCAGTTTGAATACTTTCAGTTTGCCTGTGGACGGTACGTGAGGACCACGGCACAGGTCGAAGAATTCGCCTTGATCATAGATGGTAATGATGCTGTCTTCTGGCAGTGCTTCGATCAGTTCAATTTTATATGGATCTTCCAACTCGCCAAAAATTTTCAGTGCTTCTGCGCGGCTTACTTCGCGGCGTGTAATCGGCAGGTTTTCGTTAACGATACGTTCCATTTCTTTTTCGATCTTTTGCAGATCTTCCGGATTCAGAGAATGTTCCAGATCCATATCGTAATAGAATCCGTCTTCGATGACCGGACCTACGCCCAGCTTGACTTCCTTGGCGCCAAACAGACGCTTGACTGCCTGTGCAGTCAGATGGGCGGTACTATGACGAATCACTTCCAGACCGTCTGCGCTGTCAGCGGTCACGATCTCAACCAATGCACCGTTGTGCAGTGGAGTGTTCAGGTCAACGACGATACCGTCGAGCTTGCCTGCCACTGCGTTTTTGAACAGGCTTTTGCTGATAGAAGATGCGACATCTCCGATATTGTTTCCTTCTTCATACTGACGGACCGAGCCGTCAGGCAATTTGATTTCAATAGCCATAATAAATGTCCTCCTTAGATGTTCTCACTTTAATCTGTATAAACAACAAAAAACACTCATCCCTATAAAGGGACGAGCGTTAGTATACACACGTGGTTCCACCCTGATTTGACTCTGATCAACAGAATCCTTCATTAGCATCTGTTAACGGAGATGAACCGATCATGCTTACTGCCGATACACCTGAATATCAGGAAATGCCGGGTTCAACATCATTGCTCAAAAGTGGTAAGTGTATAGATGCCGATGAAGGGAATTGCAGCGTGATGATTTCCCTCTCTCTGAACTGGACATTGCTATAACTCATGTCTTTATCATTGCATAGATATTTGAATGTAAATCGTGTAAGGTGTTGCTTGCTTCAATTATTATAAAAGTGTGACGTGTAACCGTCAAGGATGAAATATGTACAGTACTCCCTATTTGCTGTGAATAATGAGGTCTTTCGCTTAGAGTCGGTCTTTTTAAAAAGCACACTCAACAAAAAACTTATCTTTGTATACACATTTATGGCTGACCATGACCTTGAATCGAAGAATATACTACAACAGGTACGATTATAAAAATAAAAGCAAAAATAAGAAGAAGAATTAGCCGTTTATTACTCACCATCATACACCTCAAATTCTATTTTATTTATAATCAAATTGATAACATACAGACTTAATCAGGAAATTGAATATACAATAAAATGATCTGTAATCCTCTATAGGACTACAGATCATTTTTCTTTAGGAAAATTCTATTTGCAAAATGATTAGTTTTGCATAATAAAGTCACGCTGGATTTTGTAGCTCTCATCATCAAATACTTTGAGGATGTTGTACTTGGTATCGCGCTGTGCCGGAATCTTACCAGCGGCGCGGATAATATCCAGGGTCTGCTCGATATTAACCTTGTGGGTAGTACCTGCAGCAGATACGACGTTCTCTTCCATCATCGTGCTGCCGAAGTCATCACAGCCATACTGCAGGGACATTTTGCCCACTTCCGGTCCCATGGTTACCCATGAAGATTGGAAATGCTTGATGTTGTCCAGCACGATGCGGCTGATCGCTACATTCTTGAGATACTGCTCTGGCGTTTGTTTCTCTGCTTTCATATTGGTATTATCCGGCTGGAATGTCCAGGAGATAAACGCCAGGAAACCTTCGGAATCATAGCCATTCTGGATACATTCATCCTGGGCTTCGCGGACACGCAGCAAGTGCAGCGCACGCTCTTCCATCGACTCACCGAATCCGATAACCATGGTTGCTGTCGTATTCATACCCACTTTGTGGGCTGTCTGCATCACGTCCATCCAGTCGCGCCAAGAGCCTTTGAGACGGCTGATTTTGCGGCGTGTGCGGTCATCCAGAATCTCGCCGCCACCACCTGGCAGGGAATCCAGACCTGCTTCATGAATCGCACGAATGGTGTCTTCCATCGACATACCGGACAGCAACTGCATTTTCATAATCTCCGCCGGGGAGAAAGAATGCATTGTAATATTCGGGAAGTGCTGCTTAATTTTGCGCAGAATATCCAGATAATATTCGAACGGCAATTCAGGGTTTACTCCGCCCTGCATCAGAATTTCTGTTCCGCCTACATCCTCGGTTTCCTGAATTTTTTGCAGGATAACTTCGTCAGATAGTACATAACCTTCTGCCGAACCGGGACGACGGTAAAAGGCACAGAAACGACAAAACACGTCGCATACATTGGTGTAATTGACGTTGCGTCCGATAACGAAAGTGGTAATAGGGTCCGGATTTTTGCGAATCATCATCTGATTCGCCACATGGCCCATTTTCTCAATCTGATCGGATTCATATAGTGCAATAGTATCTTCCAGGTCCAGACGTCCACCTTGCAGGGCTTTTTCCAGGATACGATCTACTGTATTCATATTATAGCCTCCTATAACCTATTTCAGGCATCAAGGTATGATGTCGAAAAGTAAATTGGATGTTGTGTAATTCATATTCCAGTAATGTCATATATCTGCCATATCTAAAAATTAAAATAATTTCAATAGCGACATGTATTATCGTAACATATTTCACATTTGAAAAACAGGGATGGAAATGACAGTCCGGTGATTTTTTGCGATAAAGTTACAATTTCCGCATGCTGCTACGGAAGTGTACCGGAAGCTTTTCCATTACCTCTTCCTCATAAAAAGCCAACTATTCACTTTAGTATCCTGTGCTGTATCCAATCATATAAAAAAGGAAACGCCTGCATAATACAAGGCGTCTCCCTGTGATACGTATACAATCAACAAATCAGATCATTTTTAAATAAGAAAACAATTATTTATCCGACCGATGGATTCATTAGCATCTTCCCGTATCCAGCAGCTATACAGGTGATATATTCAAACGGGAAGCTAACTGCAATTTATCCTATCGCAAATCCAACATTAATTGCCAAACTCGCGTGGTGAATTGCCTTGTCCGTTCGAAGCAATCGTACCGCCATCAACTGGCAGGATCACACCTGTAATATACTGGGCATCCGGGCTGGCCAGGAACAGATAAGCAGGTGCTACATCTTCGGCATCAGCGATTCGCTGCAGCGGTACACGTGATTTGAATTTCTCAACCAGTTCTTGTCCGCCTTCTTCCATCATTGGCTTGGTCATCTCGGTGATGGTAAAGGCAGGGGCAATCGCATTGACCCGTATTCCTTTTTCCCCGAGCTGCAATGCCAGTGACTGAACGAACAGGCTAATCGCTCCTTTGGTGGCATTGTATGCAGGATGCGGCCAGTCACCTGCAAGACCCGATACGGAAGAAGTAGCAATAATCGAACCTTTGGATTTTTCCAGATGAGGTACGACTGCGCGTGCCAGATAGACCTGGGAGTCTACGTTCGTTGTGCGCATATTTTCCCAGTCTTCATCAGTTAATTCTTCTATCGGACCTGCTACAGATACACCGGCGTTGCTGATCACCACATCCAGCTTGCCAAAACGGTCTACGGTCTGTTGCACCAGCGCGTCCACTTCAGTACGTTTGCGCACATCGGTAGGTACGATGAGATAACGATCATTAGCGTAGCCTTCCACAATTTCTTTCATTTTATCTTCACTGCGTGCCGCCAGTACGACATTCGCTCCATTTTGTAAAAAGGCAGTAGCTACAGCACGTCCAATTCCTGTGCTTGCACCGGTAATCAATACAATCGAGCCGTCAAAAGGATATTTGTTCTGTGTCATATGCATTCCCTCCAGATGTGTATAAATTCGACGTTCTCACGTAGGGTCATTACCCGCTGAAATGGAATATAAACGATGAGAACGGATACATGAAATTTGAACATTTAGTGAAAGGAAGGATAGAACGCACCTGGCTTTACAAAATGGATGTATCTGTTCCCAAAAGAGGTACTGTATTGTCAGGCAAATGAAAAAGCACTCTTACCATCAGGCAAGAGTACTTTTGATACATTTTTTCTTATTACATTTCCTCTAATCTATTTTTTCATTTATATACTTCTATATACTGCATTCTAATTACCGAGTGCCTGCTCCAGATCAGCGATCAGATCCTCTACATCCTCAAGTCCAACGGACAGACGCAGTAGCCCATCGGTAATACCGCGCTCTGCCCGGACACCTGCACCCATCGCCGCATGGGACATCGTTGGCGGATAGGAAAGGATACTCTCTACTGCTCCCAGACTTACCGCTACCAGAGGCAGCTGTACACGATCCAGCACCTGCTTGGCACGTTCCCCTGAACCCACATCAAAAGAAATAACCGAGCCAAAGCCTGTTGATTGGCTCACATGAATCTCATGTCCCGGATGTTCCGGCAGACCTGGATAATAGATCCGCTGGATATCACTGCGTCCCCTCAGCCATTCTGCCAATTTGGCGGTACTTTTCTCCGAATGGTTCATTCTCGCACCCAATGTCTTCATCCCGCGCATGAGCAGCCAGCAATCCTGCGGACCCAGCACGCTGCCAAAGCTGTTCTGCAGCTGCTTGAGCTGCTTGCCCAGCTGTTCGGTACGCGTTACTGCCAGACCGGCGAGCACATCACTATGACCGCCGAGGAACTTGGTCGCACTGTGCAGTACAATATCGACACCCAGTTCGATCGGCCGCTGATAATAAGGAGTCATAAACGTATTATCCAGCAGGGTGAACAGATGATGCTCTCTCGCCCATTCGGTCACTGCATGAATATCGGTAATTTTCAATGTCGGATTGGAAGGCGTCTCCATATACACAGCACGCGTATTGGGACGCAGTGCTCCTTTGACCTGTTCCAGATTGGTCATGTCGACAAAGGAAATCTCGATATTCATCCGGTTCAGAATCGTTGTCAGCAGACGATACGTACCGCCATATACATCTTCGGTGACAATGACATGCTCACCCGCCGACAGCAGGAAAAATGCGGTCGAGATCGCTGCCATCCCCGAAGCAAAAGCAAATCCATCGGTTCCACCTTCCAGCAGGGCAATATAATCTTCCAGCGCCTGACGCGTCGGATTGCCGGAACGACTGTAATCATGCAGCGGCGGATTCAGTATATCTTCCTGATGAAAAGTCGATGCCTGGTAAATCGGCACACTGGAAGCTCCGGTCGCCCGGTCAATCTCGCCACCAAAATGGATCAATTTGGTATCCAGTCCACGCGCCTGCTGCGATCCTCGAACAGCTGTATGCCGCGCCGAAGCCGAGGCCTGATTATTGTTATGTTCCTGATTGCCGCTCATCTGTTCACGCCCCTTCTACTTCAAGTCGTGCCGCTTCCAGTGCATGATCCAGATCGGCAATCAGATCATCTACATGCTCAATTCCTACCGAGAAACGCAGCAGACGATCATCCACACCAATCGCATCACGAATTTCCAGCGGAATATCAGCATGTGTCTGAATCGCCGGATAAGTCATCAGTGATTCCACACCGCCCAGACTTTCGGCAAAAGCAATCAGCTTGATATGACGCAGCAGCGGCTCTACATAACGTGCATCGGTTACTTTAAAAGAGAAAATGCCGGTATTACCGCTGGATTGACGATTCTGTACTTCATGACCCGGATGATCCGGCAGTGCAGGGTAATAGACCTGGGCAATCTGCGGATGCTGCTGCAGATGAGTCGCTATCGCGGTCGCATTATACTCGTGACGCTCCATACGCAGAGCAAGTGTCTTCATCCCGCGCATCAGCTGGTAGGAATCGGTTGGTGACAGTACGGCACCGATCGAGTTATGCAGAAAAGCCATTTCCTCGGACAATTCCTTGCCTTTGGTAATAATCAGGCCTGCCAGCACATCATTATGCCCACCCAGATATTTGGTCGCACTATGGATGACGATATCCGCACCCAGCTCGATCGGACGCTGGAAAAACGGAGACAGCAGCGTATTATCCACGACGGTCAGCAAATTGTGCTGCTTGGCCCAGCCTGCTACTGCAGCTATATCGGTAATCATCATGAGCGGATTGGTAGGCGTCTCGATAAATACCGCTCGTGTATTCTCCTGGCGAATCTGCTCCATCGCTTCCAGATCATTCGTATCCACATAAGAAGCAGTAATGCCAAACTTGGACAAAATGCGCTCCAACAGACGGTAAGTTCCTCCATACAGATCCAGGGAAACGATCAGATGATCGCCCTGTCCAAACAGAGAGAAAATGGTCTGTAGCGCAGCCATACCGGAGCTACAGGCAAAGCCGGCATCACCGGATTCCAGTTCGGCGGCTGCCTGCTCCAATACTGCTCTGGTCGGATTCGTCGTACGGATATAGTCAAAGCCTGTGCTCTTGCCCAGTGCCGGATGACGGAAAGCGGTAGATTGATAGATCGGAAAGTTAATCGCTCCAGTTACCGGTTCCTGCACAGAGCCAATCTGTGCCAGCCGGCTTTCAATATTAAGGGATTCGTTTTTTGCGTTGTGTTCCGTCATTCGTAATTTCCTCCTTCGGGATATGTGAGCTGTGGGTTGATGATCTGGATGATCAATGTTGCGCCAGGTACAGTGCTATACTGCTGGGCACAGTGTTATGATAATTTGCCAGTTTGGTGGTACCTATCGTACATTTTTCATTTCCAATCTGGTAAAAGCTTCCATCTAAATGGAATACTGCCCCACTTCGGATTTCTCATTGCCCAAATCGTATGGAGTCTCTTGATATACGTAATAATTTAGCCAGTTGGCAAACAGCAAATTGGCATGTGCACGCCAGGTGGACGGCGGGGTACGTGTTGGGTCGTCATTTGGATAGTAATTTTTGGGAACAGCAATATCCATGCCTCTGGCGATATCGCGGTCATACTCCCATTTCAGGGACAATGGATCGTATTCGGAATGACCCGTGACGAAGATCTGCTTGCCATCCCGGGTAGCTACGATGTACACACCGGCTTCTTCGGATTCGGACAGAATCTCCAGCTCTTCCACTTTGGCAATATCTTCATGTCTCACTTCGGTATGGCGCGAATGCGGTGCATAGTACAATTCGTCGAAACCGCGCAGCAGTTTGACATTGGTTTTGTTGAGCGTATGTGGGAAAACGCCAAAGCATTTTTCCGGCAGATCCACTTTGGGAATGCCAAAATGATGATAAAGCCCCGCCTGCGAGGCCCAACAGATATGCATGGTCGAAGTAACATTCGTTTTGCTCCAGTTGAAGATTTCCTGGATTTCTTCCCAGTAGTTCACATCTTCAAAGTCCAGTGTTTCTACCGGTGCACCGGTTACAATCAGACCGTCAAAGCGCAGATGACGTACTTCCTGGAACGTTTTGTAAAAGGTGTTCAGATATTCGGCAGATGTATTTTTGGACGTATGCGATTCAGTATGCAGCAGATAGATATCCACTTGCAGCGGACTGTTACCGAGCAGACGCAGCAGCTGGGTCTCGGTCGTTTCTTTGGTCGGCATCAGATTAAGTAGTGCTATTTTGAGTGGACGAATATCCTGATGATACGCATGGGAATCGTCCATAACGAAAATATTTTCTCCAGCCAGTACTTCTTTGGCGGGCAGGCTATCCGGGATTTTGATCGGCATGTGAATTCACTCCTTGGGGTCAATGAAAGTTGGATGGATATGGATGTGCATGCAAGATGGAGAATACAGCGCTATATATGCAAAAAAGACCTTTCTCTGTCTTGCACACTGAGAAAGGTCATATCCGTGGAGTCCACGTCTATAAGCGCCTCTCTCATCTGTCAGCAGATACCAGATACTTCATCGTAGGATGTACCTGTATCTCTGCTAGAATTAGCACCGTACGGTATATGACCGCCGGTTGCCGGGCTTCATAGGGCTAGTCCCTCCACCTGCTCTTGATAAGATTCGCTTTATTCAATTATTGGTATAAATATAAGATGGTTGCTGCATATAAACTGCTTTTTATGAAAAGCCAGCTACGCTTATTTCGACAAGCGCTGAATTACTTATATCATAATTTATACTAATTCTGCACCTATCGTCAAGGGTAAGTTGGGCCGATAAATAAGTTATCAGGCATGATTGTTTTTAAAGCTTGAAAGCCTGCTGTCCCCACGGTATACTTAACAAGTATTTGACGTATTTTCATGTTTTTCATAAAAGTAATTGAATCCAAAGAGGTGAATTTCAAGATGGAAGGCGACCCGAGGCCCAGCTGGCAGTACAGGAAGTCACAACTGCAGGAAATGAACGACAATACGATACCAGAGGAGCGCGCCATGTTTGAAAAGGTACTTTTTTCATATAAAGCGAAGCTTTAAATAAGTATGTATGATTGCCGTGTATTTTCCTGCTCACTTTAACCAAAAAAGGAGTAGAGGAATATGAAAATTCGGCACGTGAATGCTGGTAACTTTACACTCATTGAAGATATTAATGAAGCGCTGGTGGCTCCTGAAGAGGGATTTTACTGGATTGACGCTGGTCTTGATGACCTGATCCTGCTTCAACCGCTGTTTATGCTGCATGATCTGGCTGTTGAGGATATGATGGGCGATGAAGAGCAGCGTCCAAAAATTGAAATCTACGAGAGCCATTACTTTATCGTCGTTAACAGTATTCGTTTTGACGATGAAGAGATTTTCCTGCGTGCATTGAATATTTTCCTGGGACGTCATTTTATCATCACAGTGACCCGTCAGAAAATAAGTGAACTACGGACGCTCAAGCCGATTCTATGGGAAGAGGAAGTAAGCCGTCCCGACAAATTCATGTATTTGCTGGTCGATCTGGTAGTGGATAACTATTTTACGGTCGGTGACCGGATCGAAGACCAGATTGAACGTCTGGAAGAAAATATCCTGATGAATACCAAAAAGTCGCATCTTAACGAAATTATCGGTCTGCGCGGCGAGATTCTCTGGCTCAAGCGTGTACTTGGTCCTCAGCGCGAAGTTATCAATACACTGAATAAAAAAGATCTGCGTCTGATCGATGACCAGCTGCAAAAATACTTCAGTGACGTGTACGAGAATGCGGTCAAAGTCTCCGAGATGTTTGACACATTCCGCGATCTGATGGGTAACTTACGTGAAGCCTACCAGTCCAGTATCGCCAATCGTGCGAATGAAATTATGCGCGTATTTACCGCGATTACGACTATATTTATGCCGCTGACCGTAATTACCGGTATCTACGGAATGAACTTTGAATATATGCCGGAATTGAAGTGGCATTTTGGTTATCCGATGGTAATTGGTATTATGATTATTCTCGGTCTGACCATGTTCTTCACTTTCCGCAAAAAAGACTGGATCTGAAATGAATAAAGCTGTCCTGCCCTGCTTGTAAACAGGGATCGGGACAGCTTTTTTTGTGTCTTACAATAGGTTACGGTTCATCTGATTCAAGCAAATTATCTGTTCACGGCGGCTACCATTCTGTTCCAGATGGGTTAGATAGCCCGCTAAACTTTATTAGCATGTTTTCACTATGAACACTCTAACATAGACCAGTGATCAAGGAATCTCCATCCATCTTTTCATAGTCTCTGCATTCAGGTGAGTCAGGCTGGCTACGGTAAAGTGCGCATGATCCACAACGTGCTGGATATTGACACCAATCGTCTTCATGCCGACTTCACGCACAGAACGCAGGCAATCTGCGGAATCCTCGATAACCATACAATGATAAGGGTGTACATTGACCGATTCTGCCGCAAGCACGAATACTTCCGGATCGGGTTTCGGATGTTCAATATCCTGCGCCTGAATAATCGATGCAAAATAATCAATAATACCAAGACGCTCCATGATCTCCTTGGCATCCGGACGGTCTGTCGCGAGCAATACCGTTACATCCTGCTCTTTGAGCTGCTGCAGCAGTTCAATGGAGCCAGGCATCAGATATTCGCGATAAATATACTCATGAGACAAAGGATTACTCAGTACCGTAGGATCCCATTCCGGTGACGGTTGGTTATCCATGATAGTATCTTCCCCATCATTGCTCTGAACAGCCGATGCATCTTGAGCCGGTTCCGACTGGGCAGGTGATGTGCTGCCTTTGGATTTGGATGTGTTGTTTTGTCCATCAGGCGATGCTTTGTCAGTATCAGCCGAAGTACCTGCAGCTTCGGTACCTGTGCTGCTATCGGCTTCGCCATCTACCGTAGATGAAGCTGACGGTTCTGTAACCGAATGGTCCGGCTTGCCATTGCCTTCTGATGATGGACTGCCTGCGCTGCCAAGTACTCCATTCTCATCCATTTCCACTGTAGGAGGCTCTTCTGGTACATAGGTTAATGGAGGTAACTGCGCAGGTGTACCGCCAAAGTAAATATCCTGCTTCTCCGGCAGCGGCATCAGTACACCCTCCAGACCGAAAATAACAGCCTGCAGCGCGCGATTCTTCATAATTAGCGGCTGGGTCAGAGCGACCAGTCGTTCATGTCCATAATGGGTGACGATTATAGGTTCACCGCGTACCAGTCGATACGTGGTCAGATTGTCCTCAATTGTAATCTCCAGCAGACGCTTCTGGAACTGTACGCGGAAGCTGTAGCGTGTCCAGCCTGGTGGCAGCTTCGGTTCAAAATGAAGCTTGCCTGCATATTGACGCATACCTGCAAATCCGCCAACAATGGTCAGCCAGCTGCCTGCCATGGAAGCGGCGTGAATACCGTCTTTGACGTTGTTATGGAAATCATCCAGATCCATACGCGCCGACTGGATAAAGAAATCATAAGCAGGGTCCATTGTTCCAAGCTCTGCAGCCATAATCGCATGGATCGCAGCAGACAGGGAAGAGTCATGTGTGGTCAGCGGCTCGTAATACGCATAGTTCCGTACCTTTTCCATTTTGGTAAACCGATGTCCCAGCATATACATCGCCAGAATCAGATCGGCCTGCTTGAGTACCTGATGGCGGTAAATAACGAGCGGGTGAAAATGCAGCAGCAGCGGATATTTCTCTGCCGGTGTATTTTCAAAATCCCAGATCCCTTTATCCAGGAAGGAATCATCCTGTCCGATCAGACCACTCTGACGATGAATATACATAGAATCTGCCGCACGTTCCCATACATCGATCTCTTCATTGGTAAGTCCCATCGGGCTAAAGATCATCGCTTCATAGGAGTTAGGATCGGTATCACACCATTTTTTGAGTTCACGGGCAGTGAATTCCAGCTGATCCTTAACCATCATGTTCGTATAGGTATTGTTATTGACCATGGCGGTATATTCATCCGGTCCGGTTACTCCGTTGATACAGAAGCCTTTACCGGGAATCCAGTCCCCTGCAGACATGAAGAACCGGCAGGTCTCTACCAGCATCTCAAGTCCCTTGGTTCGCAGGAACTCCTGATCGTCCAGCGCTTCTGTATACTGAATAACCGCATGGGCTACATCGGCATTAATATGATACTGCGCAGTTCCGCCCGGATAGTAGGCAGATACTTCTTCCCCGCCGATCGTACGCCATGGATAGAGGGCACCCGATCCTGCCATCTCGACAGCACGCTCTCTCGCCTTGGGCAAAGTATGATAACGGAATTCCAGAAGCTGATGTGCCAGATCCGGCTGTGTATACAGGAAGAACGGCATAATATACGTCTCGGTATCCCAGAAATAGTGACCTTCATAACCTTCCCCGGTAATCCCTTTGGCACCGATATTGGTACGTCCATCACGGCCTACAGACTGGAACAGATGAAAGGCATTGAAACGCAGTCCCTGTTGCAGTTTCTCGTCGCCTTCGACCTGAATATCGGCGGTTTCCCAGAATTCATCCAGACGCTGCTTTTGCAGATCAGCCAGCGCTTTGAATCCATCTTTCATGACATCCTTGAGCGTGGATTCTGCCAGAATAGGCAGATGTTCAATCTCGTAGTCTTTGGATGTGTAATAGACAATCCCCTTTTCCAGTACAGCCTCGGTATCCTGCTTGAGATTAAAGGTAAAATGTTTTTCCAGGCGCTGTTCCTGCTGTTCGCTTTTCAGCTTGTATTTGCGGTTCGCCCGATGATCGGCAGCACACCAGAGGTGGAATTCCGTCTCTGAGGTTTGCTGCTCCAGTGCCATACGGGTGCCTTCCTCATGCTTGCCAATCGTATTCAGTACCTGCCCTTTAAAAGCGGCTCCGGCACGTGGATCGCCTTCGGAGATTTCATTGTGCACTTCGCCGTTCAGTGCAGAGACGAGAGTGATTTCTCCCGAGAAGTTAAGCGGCTTCACCGTATAGCGAATCATTGCTACATGCTTGTTGGCAAAAGACACCAAGCGTTCGATCCGGATCGAAATACATTTACCTGTACCACTTTCCCAAGTGATCTGACGGGTAAGTATACCGGTCTGCATGTCCAGAGTACGTTCATAATCAATCAGCCGTCCGGCAAGCAGATTGAAGCGTTCTCCCTCGATCCAGAGCTCGATAATCTTGCTGTCTGTCACATTCAGCATCGTCTGCCGCTTGCGCGCATAACCATAGGCTTCCTCACCATACGTGATATCTGCCGAATCATAAAATCCATTCAGATATGTACCATTTAGTGCATCCACTTCCGGTACATCCATACCTTCCTCAAAGTGGCCTCTCATCCCGATATAGCCGTTGGCTACGGTAAAGACCGTCTCACTGCGGCGGTTATACTGCGGATTATATAAAGTTTCTCGAATCGTCCACGGTTCTATTTCATAGATCGTTGTTCCTTCTCTCATTCCGCTGGCTCCTTTCTGATTTGAAATGCTGCTTCAGATTATGCTGCTTCTAATAGTAATGTCATAACTGCCATTGCTGTCTACAGGCGCGTACCTATTTAATTGCATAAACATACCCTTGAAATAATTAACCATATTTCAACCATGAAAGCTCTTACAAAAAAATTAAAGCAAAATAAATTTGAATAACCCGAATAAAACGGTGACCAAAAATGCAATAAACTACAATTTCGGATATAACAAAGGTCCCTTTCTACTTAAGATTATAGAAAGGGACCTTGCTGTTTACAAGCATCAGAATAAGATCACACTCCATACATTGGCACTTCCATTGTTGGCAGGTGCTTATGAAGCGATAAGATTCTGTTGTTATTCTTCTTCATAGGCGAATTCAGCATCAGTCACTTCATCATATGCACGGCTTCCGCGCCATAGCAGCAGGGCAATCAGTGTAAATGCCACAAATGCCATAAACGGAATCGTGATAAAACCAAGCAATTCGAAATACGCCTGATTACAGGGCACTCCTGTGGTACACGGCGTTACACGTGCAAGTGCAGGAATATGTTCCTCTGCATAATGATACAGGGCAATGAGGCCGCCTATAATACTGAGCGGCAGTACATAGCCTACAATACGGCGATCACTCCGATAAGCGGCAATACCGAGCAGAATGACCTGTGGATACATGAAAATTCGCTGGAACCAGCATAACTTGCAGGGATCAAACTTCAGTACATCGCTCAGGTAAAGACTTCCTCCTGTCGCGACGATTGCTACAATCCAGGCCAGAAAGAGATAATACTTCGCCAGAAAGGACTTGAAGCCACCTGTCTGCATCGGAGTTATCCCTCCGATCCGGCAGCGGTCTTCGCCTGCTCAATCGCCTGTTTGAGAGCTTTGTAGTCACCCAGATCGCCGGTATACTGTACCCCATTAATAAAGATAGACGGCGTGCCCGGAATCTGCAAGGCTTCGCCTTTGTCATACTGGGCTTCTACCTGCTTGGCATAGGTTTTGTTCTCGATATCCTCGCGCAGTTTGGCAGTATCTATACCGAGATTGGCTTTTTCCGCCAGCTGAACCAGATAGTCGGTCGTCGCCCACTCTGTATTCTCATCTTTTTGATTGGCATAGATGCTATCCAGATAAGGCCAGAATGCTTCATTTTTCTGATGATAGACCGACTCTACTGCCAGCGCAGCTGTTTTGGAATCCTCACCAATAAACGGGAAGTTGGAGAAATATAGCGCAGCTGTACCGGTATTGATATAATCTTTTTCGATCTGCGGAACAATCTGTTCATTATACTGCTTGCAGATCGGACATTTAAAATCGCCGAACTCCACAATTTTGACTGGTGCATCCGTTTTGCCTTTGAACGGGAGCTGGGCATAATCGAATGTTGCCGGTGCTGAACTACTGGTACCTGCTGTGTTGTTATTATTCGGGATAAATACAATCAGCAGTACAACTACTGCAATCACTGCTACGGTACCGATGATCAGATTGCGCATCGTTTTCCGCTGACGTATGCGTTCTTTTTCGAGACGTTCCTGATTTTTCTGGCGTTTGATTTCTGGATTGATCTTTTTCTTGCCAGGTTTGGAATTAGACAACGTCTGCACCTGCCTCTCCCTCAAGAGCCAGCTTCGCCAGTGCAATTGCGCCGCATAGTCCAGCATTGTCGCCAAGACCCGGGGAAACAATATACTGATCCAGATTTTCCTGTAGACTCGGGTGCTGCACATAGCCATTCAGCTGCTGCTGCAGTTTCTCGCGGATCAGCGGGAACAGCTGCTCCTGCTTCATCACGCCGCCGCCCATAATGATCTTCTGTGGCGACAGGATCAGTACATAGCTCATCAGTGCCTGTGCCAGATAGTAGGCTTCCATCTCCCAGGCTGGATGATCCGGCGTCAATTCGGAACCTTTCACCTGCCAGCGTTTCTCCAGAGCAGGACCTGCTGCCATACCTTCCAGGCAATCTCCGTGATATGGGCAGAATCCTGCAAATGTATCGTCGGGATGACGACGAACCAGAATATGGCCCATTTCCGGATGGGACAGTCCGTGCAGCATTTTGCCATCGACTACAGCGCCAGCACCGATACCGGTTCCTACCGTAATATACAGGCAGCTATCCAGGCCTTTGGCTGCTCCCCAGGTATACTCTCCGAGAGCAGCACCATTCACATCGGTATCAAAGCTCATAGGAACAGCAAAATGCTGTTTTAAGTGCCCGATAATATCAAATTGTCCCCAATGAGGCTTGGGCGTTGTTGTTATGTATCCGTACGTTGGGCTGCCCGGAATCGGGTCAATAGGTCCGAATGATCCTACTCCCAGTGCTTCAATGCCTTTTCCTTCAAAAAATGAAACCACGTTTTTCATTGTGATCTCCGGTGTCTCTGTAGGGAAGCTGGCACGTTCGAGAATTTGTCCGTCCTCTGTTCCAATACCGCATACAAATTTGGTACCGCCTGCTTCGATTGCTCCGAGTTTTTTCATGAATTTATGAGTCTCCTTTGCAATATGCTTGTGGATTATCGGTAATTCGGATTGCATCAGTCTCTGATCTTACGCCTTTTCTGTGTCGGACAGATGTCGACATTGATAAAAGTCCTAAGATTCAGAAACTGCGCAGATCCTGTTCGTATATCCGATTTATCATTGTAATGGGATACGGAACTTTGCCAAATGACAGACATCACTACTGTATGATATGCAGAACAATGCCTGATGATTATGCATTGATGCAGCGATAGATCTCTTCGTATCCATCTGCACCGCTATATCGCTTAAGAACGATTGCCTCCAAATACAAGCGTATTACTGAGCGGACGGCCAGCAGATGTAATCATTTTGCCATTCGCATACATACCCGAAGAGGCTCCGCCATCCAGATTCATCGCATCCCGGGCACCGAGTTTCTGCATGATGGCAGCCCACTGCTTCATCGTCGCTCCAGACACGGTAGCGATCAGGACCGAACCATCTGGCATAATGGCAATTCCGCTGCGTGCGCCCGAAGCATTCAGTATTTTGGGGTCCTGAAACCCTTCGGTTGCGGCATCCAGTGCCACTTGTCCATGATCTACCAGCCGCGGACCTGCCCCAACAGCAGTCACCACATCCTGCCATGCAATATCCTTGCCATGCATATCCTGGTAGTCGATATTCATCTTGACCTGTGCTCCCGGTTCGAAACGGTCTGCTGTCGACTTTTCACTGCCGGTATACACAATTACATATCCATTTTTAGGAATTGATGTATTTTTATTATTCGCTTTGCGGATAACTTTTCCCTGCACAACTGTTACAGCTATTCCTCCGCTGAATCCGGTAGATGCTCCACGATCCGGCGTGTAGACGATCGACGTACCAGCAGCTGTTCCTGGTGTACGGTTAAACCAGGTTGCATACCAGCTTGATCCCCGACCTTTTGCAGGAGTAACCGTACCGGTAACCGAGATACGCAGACTGTCCATTTTGGCAGTGCCATCCTTGGTGAATCCAATCGTCGTACCATAACGGCCCAAATGCTGCAGACGCCCTCCAGAGATCAGGGTTCCGTACGGATCAGGTGGGCCGCCATAAGCTTCAAAAAAAGCACCATTGATTGCTGCACCTGCTCCATACGA
The DNA here is from genome assembly GCF_000971985.1 of Paenibacillus dauci. Taxonomy (GTDB): domain Bacteria; phylum Bacillota; class Bacilli; order Paenibacillales; family Paenibacillaceae; genus Saccharibacillus; species Saccharibacillus dauci. The sequence continues at coordinate 326,592 of NZ_KQ040798.1, forward strand.
ACGGGCTATGGCAGCAAGAGAAGCGGTATGCCCTACCTGACGGTCTGCGAGTCCGACAGCAGTAGCCGTACCTTTGGGGATACGTACCGTCTGTCCGTTAAATGTACGACCTGCTGCATTTACTTTTTGCGTGGAGACCTTGAATGTTGATGAACCTGCTGCAATCGCTTGGGAAGAAAATGCAGGCCAAATAGAGATTAGAAGCATTATACAGAGCAACAGCGCTGTATTGCGTACAGAACCGAGGAGAAGGATATTCTTTTTCATTTAAAACACGCCCACTCCCAGCATCGAACAGAGACTCTTGATCTCCAGCTCTTCAAATTTGCTCGTTATCGCCTCATCATTGAGCAGCAGCAGACATTCATCCAAGGTGCAGACGACAGGCACATGGCGATGAATCGTTGCCAATCGACGTGACAAATGCAGCATATCGAGATCTGCTTCAATTTTTTTGCGAACCGATGGAGTCAAGTGCTCCAGATTCTCCAGAATCCCTTCGACCGAGCCGTACTCTTTGACGAGTTTTGTAGCAGTCTTTTCTCCGATTCCCTTTACACCCGGATAGTTATCGCTGGCGTCCCCCATCAGTGCTTTCATATCGATGATCTGTTCGGGAGTAAGCTCTTTTTCTTCCAGCAGGGACTCCGGCGTATAGACTCTGTAATTGCCATAGCCTTTTTTCATAATAATCACACTGGTGCGATGATCGACCAGCTGCAGCATATCATGATCACCCGTCAGGATGAGCACTTCCATGTTCTGCTCTAGTTCACGGGAAATAGTACCAATACAGTCATCCGCCTCATATCCCGGCGCACTCAGATTCGGAATGCCCATACTCTCGGTCACTTCCAGAATCAGGTCAAATTGCGGGATCAGATCATCCGGTGCAGCGGTTCGGTTGCCTTTGTAGGCAGCAAATTCCTCGCGGCGGAAAGTTTGGGTACCCAGATCCCAGCAGCAGGCAATATGAGTCGGTTCGTACAGACGTACCGCATCCCATAGATAACGTACAAATCCATATACGGCATTGGTTGGAATACCAGACTTGGTGCGGCGAATATAGCCAGTCTGGGCAGTGGCATAATACGCACGGAACAGCAGAGCCATTCCGTCGACTAACATCATTTTACGTTCATTAAGTTCTGTCAATTGTGTCTTCTCTCCTATACATATGAAACCAGTTTGACTATATCATACCGAATATGCAGCTGACTGTACAACTGTTCACAGCAACCAATTTACCCATGCCATCTCTACATTCTCATACCCGTCGGCATCCTGATGCTGCAATTTATGCTCATATGTCTGATAACGGACGGTCCGTATGGCTTTATACGCCAGAAGCTCCCTTTGTATAGATAGAAAGGGAGCTTCTGTATGCACTTGGTTTATTCCATTTTATATTATGCTTTTACTTTTTGAGCTTGTACGTAAATTCCCAGACTGCCTCGTTACCTGAATAACGTCCACGATTCTCTGTTACCGTCACCTGCATCGTGACAGAAGTTCCCCGAGTAGAAATCGAAGATACTTTTACCGATTTGGTGGCACTGCCCTGATCCGGAATTTTGTCTTGTTCTTCTACATAAGCATACAATGAGACTTTGCCATTGGAACCAGTCTGTACAGTCACGCTCTGTCCTTCGCTCAAATGTTTGCCGCCTGCTTTGGCTTCGGTATACCATTCATTGCCAACATGCTCATTGGATATCATCTTTACATTAGTCAGTGTAACCGTACAACTTGATGAAGCTGCCTGTGCCGGCACATATGTACCACCCAATACCAATGATGTGGTCAGTAGTACGATGGCCGATGCTTTCGTCCATATCGTGTTCATGATTCCGCCTCCAAATGATAATTTCACTGAACAAACCGATGATTTATATAAATGAAGCACTATAACCATAAACAGGTATTATTCAGTTACTTTATTTATCGGTCAGAAGGGAATATCTGTAAATGAAAAATCTCATGCCGTACCGTTTAGACGGATATTGGCATGAGATCACTAATCGATTTATGAGCAATCAGGCTTTCCAGGCAGATTCATACATATCGGCTTTGAATCCAACTGTAACTCGGTCACCATCGGTGACGATCGGTCGTTTGATCAGCTTTCCATTTTCGGACAGCAGCTGCAGCTGTTCTTCCGGACTCATGGAAGGCAATTTTTCTTTTAGATTCATGGATTTGTACACTTCACCACTTGTATTAAAAAATTTCTTCAATTCCAGCTCACTGTGCTCGACCAGTTCACGCAGATGCTCGGCGCTCGGTGGCGATTCCACGATATGCACCAGATGCAGTTCATGCCCCTGTTCACGCAGCCATTTGATCGCATTACGGCAGGTACTGCACTGCGGATATTGATAAACCGTTAATTTACTCATATTTGTTGATTCTCCTTTGATCGTAACATGAATATTCCAATCGGCTTGGACGCTTCATGTACATAGGTTATTGCTGATCGCCGCGCAGAGAAGCGTCCAGCAGAGCCAGATCTTCCGGCAGTGGAGCCTGGAATGTCATATACTCTCCGGTAGCCGGATGAACAAAGCCAAGCTCGTAGGCATGTAGCGCCTGTCGACCTGCAAGCTCGTCCAGTCTGTGAATAGCCTCGGATGGTGCATCGGGCTCCTTTATTTGCGATATTTGATCAGACCGTAGTACTCCAGTTACAGGCAAATGATGCGTCTTTTGATCAGCTGTATCTCCGGATTTGAACTCAGCTACCTCTTCGAATTCAGATAATGAAGCCGATACTGGATCTGCATATCCATACATCTTGTCGCCGATCAGCGGACAACCAATATGCTTCATATGCACACGGATCTGGTGAGTACGTCCTGTCTCCAGCTGTAGGGATACCAGTGCTGCATCCTGACCGGTGAATTCTTCTACTACCTTGTAGCGGGTAGCCGCATAATAGCCATTCGGCGTCACAATCCGCAGATGCGGTTGATCGGGATCACGGTCAATCGCTCCTTCAATTCGCCCGGATGCAGGCTGCGGCAGATGATGCACATATGCCAGGTACGATTTGAACACCTGATCCTGAATCATCTGCTCGGAGATATGCTGATGCACATACGGATTTTTAGCAACAGCGAGTACACCGGATGTGTCCTGATCCAGACGATGCACCGGACGGAAGCGGAACTGCTCTCCCTTTTGCTGCCAATAATAGACAACTCCATTAGCAAGTGTATCCGTATAATGACCATGGGTTGGATGTACGATAATACCTGCTTTTTTATTAATAATCAGCAGATGCTCATCCTCATAAATAATGTCAAAATCCAGCGGCTGTGGCAGAATATCATCCGAGGATTCCCGCTCCATACGCACTTCCACAATATCGCCTGCCCTAACCTTGTAATCTACATAGACCCGCTCACCATTTAGCTTAACCCCATGCTCTGTCAATTTGATCCGGGACGTTAATTTGCGGGAGATGCCCATACGCCGATTCAGAATCGTCTTTAGCAGCATTCCCTCATCCTGAGACTCGATCCGATAGACGATCGGCTCATAATACATTTTCTGTACTTCCTCTTCACTCTTCATTCCTGTGACACATTCCTCTCAGCTGCGGCGAAATACTTTTTGGCTGCGTACATATTCAATATCGGCGACACCATTACGCACATTGGCAGTACGGGCCACGACAAAGAAATAATCGGATAACCGGTTCAAATACTTGCGTACAGACGGATTGATTTCTTCCGCTGCACCCAGAGTAACCGTACGTCGTTCAGCCCGGCGACAGACAGTACGGCATACATGTAGCGCAGCAGCCAGTGCATGCCCTCCCGGCAAAATAAAGCGTTCCAGCTGCGGATTCTCCACTTCATACCGGTCGATCCATTCTTCCAGGCGCACAGCCATTTCTTCCTGAACCTTATATTTGCTTTCGCTTAGTTTGACGAAGGCCAGATCTGAACCGCAATCGAACAGCTCCTGCTGAATCAGCAGCAGATCTTCGCGCAGATCTTCGAAAGTCTCTCCTTCTGCCAATGCGGCTGCCTGTCCGACAAAGCTGTTCAGCTCGTCGATCGTACCATAAGCTTCGACACGAATATCGTCCTTGCTCACTCTGCCGCCAATTACCGAGGTCTGTCCTTCATCACCTGTTCGTGTATAAATGCCCAAAGAGTTCCCTCCTGTTACTTTATTCAATCATCGCTTTGAGTACCTGAACTGCCTTATCATGATTGGCAAAAATCGGTACGGTCGCATACAGATCTCCTTTGGTATAACCGATCTCCTTGAACACTGCCATCTGATTTACAGGGATGGCAAATAAATGTTCTTTCTGCTTGGCAGGATCGGTGTCTTCTTCATTCGCAGCGCCTTTGGTAACTCCCTTGGTATAGGTTTTGGCATCAAAATCCTGGTCCAATACCAGATGCCCCCCGCTGGTCGCATAGGACTTCATATCATTTTCCGGCAGAATAATAATATCGTCCATGCGGTCGACGTATTCCAGCACCATCTTTTCCGGTGAATAGACCGGAGTTGTGCTGACGGTTACGGTCAGGCTGCTGCCCAGCTTCTGCTGCAGTTTCTGTTGAATCTGATCCGCCATTTCCTGCGGAAACCCTTCACTACCCATAATGAACACTTTTACCTGATTTGGATCTTTGGATGGTTGTCCGCCGCATCCAGCCAGCAGACCGACCATGAGGAGACTGATGATCAGTACTATTCCTTTTGTCCATACCTTCACGGGTGTTCCCCCTTCAACTTAGCTACAATTCATCATACCATAGCTTTCCGGCGTAAAAAAAGAAGACCCTGAATCAGGATCTTCGGCATATAGTCGAATATGACTGCGTATGTATAAGCAATGATTAGGTATATACAGTTTCTATGCTTTCTACATGATTCTATAGTGGTGGTTTCTTATTGGTAAGTCGCATATATTCGTTGATTTTGAGATCCAGCATCATGCTGACTTCCAGTACATCATCAGCGATAAAAGATTGTTGTTCCATAAATAACTGTTCCATCTGGCTGCGGAGCACACGAATCTCATTTTCCAGGGAAAGTAATTGTCTGGATCTGATTGACTCCGGCTGCTGTGGCCAGGTTGCCTGATTTTCCGAGAGCATCAGCCCGCGGTAAATTGGACCCGGATATTCCGTACAATACAAATAATTACCTCCTTCGAAATAAAATTCCTGCTTCCGAAGACCTATTATAGCATAGGTTATCTGAAATGGAAGCAGAAATTTGGTTTACAGGAGATAATAAGATTTTTTTGTGACAATTTACATTAATGGAAATTATTTAATCTTGGCAACGAACGAACCAATCCGCTCCAGCGCTTCGCTAAGTTGCGCGACCGAGGTAGCATAGGAACAGCGAATAAATCCTTCTCCGCCCAGCCCAAACACAGTACCCGGTACAGCCGCTACCCGCCCTTCAACCAACAGCTGCTGGGCAAATTCCTCAGAGCTAAGGCCGGTAGATTGAATACTCGGGAAAGCATAAAATGCTCCCTGGGGTTCATGACAATCCAGCCCGATCTGACGGAATCCTTCGACGATCAGACGTCTGCGACGGTTATAGGATTCGACCATTTTGTCCTTTTCACCAAGACCATTAGTCAGGGCTTCCAGTGCAGCTACCTGTCCCATGACTGGTGCGCACATCACGGTATACTGGTGAATCTTGAGCATCGCCGAGATCAGATCCGGATGCCCACAGGCATAACCCATACGCCAGCCTGTCATCGCAAATGCTTTGGAGAATCCACTCACCAGAATCGTACGGTCTTTCATCCCAGGTATAGAGGCAAAGCTCACATGCTTGGTTCCATACGTCAATTCCGCATAGATTTCATCGGAAATAACGATCAGATCATGCTTTTCTACTACTTTGGCAATAGGTAGCCAATCCTCATAGGTCATAATGGCGCCGGTCGGATTACTTGGATAGCAGAGAATCAGAATTTTGGAACGCGGTGTGATACTTTTCTCCAGCGCTTCGGCAGTCAGTTTGAAGTTATCACTGGCAAATGTCTCGATACCGACTGGCACACCACCACCAATAGCTGTAATCGGTGAATAGGAGATGTAACACGGTTCGGGAATCAAAATCTCGTCTCCCGGCGCAATCAGTGCACGCAGCGCCAGATCGATCGCTTCGCTCCCTCCAACAGTGACCAGAATCTCGTCCTTGGGATCGTAAGAAGTTTTGAATTCATTTTCCAGATAACCTGCAATGGCTTCGCGCAGTTCAGGCATACCCGCATTGGAAGTATAACGGGTATATCCTCGCTCCAGGGAATAAACGCATGCTTCACGTACATGCCATGGCGTCGTAAAATCCGGCTCTCCGACACCAAGTGTAATAATATCCTTGCTGGCACTCACCAGATCAAAAAACTTGCGGATGCCGGAAGGCTGTATTCCGCGTACAAGCGGCGACAGATACGAATCCATCGACTTCGGCTCTCCGGCTGGCTGTTCTCGGTTGACAATCATAGTAGGCCTCTTCCTTTACGGGGAAATAATCAGGCGCTGGTCATCTTCGTGTTCTTCGAAAATAATACCATCCTGTTTGTATTTTTTGAGAATGAAATGGGTTTTTGTTGATAATACGGATTCAATAGGAGACAGACGTTCGGATACGAAGCTGGCTACCTCTTTGAGATTATGGCCTTCCACTTCGACCAACAGATCGTAGGCGCCGGACATCAGATAGACGGATTTCACCTGTGGATACAGATAAATGCGTTCTGCAATCCCTTCAAATCCACGTCCGCGTTCAGGAGTAATCTGTACTTCGATCAGGGCAGTAACCGTCTCTTCATCCACCTTGCTCCAGTTCACGACAGTAGCATACTTGACGATCACATGATCATCTTCGAGTTCCTGAATCGCTTGTTTAATCTCGGCTTCCTCTACACCCAGCAACGTGGAAATCAGCTGTGGCGTACGCCGTGCATCTTCTTTTAACAGATCAAGTACCTGCAGCTTAAGCTCGCTCAGTTCCTTCATAAATGTATAGCCTCCAAGTGCTAAAGATTAATATTAAATATTACACGAAACGTATACTTGTGCAACCCCGGACCTGCTGCCAGCCTCATATATAAGCCTCTATTCGTTGTAAAAAGAAATACAGCTGCTTCATTATTGTGATAATCCGGTTACTTAATTGTAGTAACTAGCTGTTTATTCCATTTAGGAACATGGTGCAGATGTTACAGAACAGGCGGTTTGCAATTTATTTTAACTATCCAAGGAGCGAATACAATGGATTTACACACCGGTAATACCATGTGGGGTCATACCCTCACCAATCCGCCACGCTATGAGCAACTGCAGGAAAATCTGGAATGTGACGTACTCGTCATTGGAGGCGGCATGGGCGGAGCTCTATGTGCACGCGAATTTGCCCGCCGTGGACTGAAAACAGTCGTTGTAGACAAACGATACATTGGTCAGGGCAGCTCTATAGCCAACACCGGTTTGCTGCAATATACCAACGACAAGACTTTAACGGCTTGCATTCATACGTTTGGTGAAAAAAATGGCGTACTGTTCTACGATCTTTGCCGGCAGGCGATGGAGTACTTGCTGCATACGGCGCCTACACTTCCGATGGATGCCCAGCTGATTCCACGCAGCAGTCTTTATTTTGCCAGCAGTGAGCAGGATGTAGAAGGGCTGCGTGAAGAGTATCACAATTTGAAACGGCACGGGTTTGATGCCGAATACTGGGTGGAAGACCGGATTGCAGAGCATTTCTCTTTCCGCAAACCTGCTGGTCTATATACACATGGAGATGCAGAAGTGAATCCTTATCGATTAGTGCATGCGCTGATGATGGATGCTGTCAATCACGGTGCACACATCTTTGAACAAACGACTATTACCAATCAGGAATTCACTGAAGATGGTGTGATCTGCCATGCCGGTGATTTGTCGATCCGTGCTCGCCGCGTCGTCTTCTCTACCGGATATGAGACACAGGAGGAGAAAAAAGAGCGCGGTGCTTTCCTGATGAATACGTATGCTATTGCTACTACACCTGTTCAGAATCTGACAGGCTGGCACGAGAAGAGCATGCTGTGGGAAACGGCACGTCCTTATCTATATATGCGTACTACTGTGGATAACCGGATTATTGTAGGGGGTCTGGATGAACCGGTCACTACAGTCGAAGACCGGGATACACGGCTTGTACATCAGGCCAATCAACTGCTGGAATCAGTACGTGAGCTCTTTCCGAATATGGGACCATTATCTATTGATTCAGCATGGGCGGCTTCTTTTGGCTCCAGTCGTGATGGACTGCCTTATATGGGACCTCATCCGGAGTACCCGAATTGTTACTTTGTGGAGGGTTATGGGGGCAACGGCACAGTTTATAGTACGATTGCAGCCATGCTGCTCGCAGACGAACTTGTCGGTATTCACCGTCCGGAGCTGGAATTGTTCAGCCTGACTCGCACCTCCAAACCTTCACCATCTGTATCACCCGATATATTGGTATAAATACAAGAATACAAACAACAAGACGCACACAGCAGATGATCAAAAGTGATCGGTCGCTGTGTGCGTCTTGTTGTATATCTTGTTCATATTTCAGTACTTACTCGAATCCTTGCATTACTTATTATCCTGATGGCGGGTCAGATGATCTATCATACGCAGACGCTCTTCTTCGCCCAGACTCTGGTGTACATGGAAGCAGCTTGGGCATACATAGACATTCACCTTGAATGGAGCTTTCAGGAAAGCCAGTTCTTTACCAGCAGACTGATTGGGTACGAAGCCGATTGCTCCATGTTCCTGGGTACCCGCCAGCAGCATGTATTCCTGACAATGCGGACACTGCGGAATTTCTTCCTGCGTATCTAGCAGCTGCTCTACATTCTCCTCATAATCGACCATCTTGAAATTCTCGTCACCATACTTCTCGATTGTTTTCAGGGAAGATAGATTCGGCTGATGGAACAGTTCTGCTTCGTCGAGCAGAGTTGTTGCCCGTGAAGCGATTGAGTTGTTTTTATTTTCGGAAGTATGTGCCGTTTCCGGTGAGCGAGTCTCTGCTTCGTACTGCTCTTCTTCTTCCTCATTCAGATCAATATTAAGCGTGCGGTATCCGTTCAATTCATTACCGCAATGGGGACAATGCTCTTCCGGTCCAAATTCCGGGTCCCATACGATCTCACTGTGACACCATGGGCATACTGTTGTATCCATTGTATTATTCCTTTCGTTTATCCAATTAGTCATTCTCCAGGAAAAATGCTGCAATTTTCCTTGTATTCATTTCCGTATCTTCTACAAAATAGCCGCTCCGATCACATACGATAATGAAATCGATATAACCATGGAAATAAATCCGATGGCCCGGTTATCGGAGGCAATCTCCCGGTCGATATTAAATACCGGTGTCAGGAATTCGAATAAAAAGTACGCGGCCAGCAGCAGCATAAAGCCGATCAGTGACCATCCCAGGCTTCCGTATACCGAACTGTGCGCTTCAATAGAGAATCGCATAATATTGCAAATCCCGAATATCTTGCCGCCGGTCGCCATCGCCACGGACATATTGCCGCGCTTGATTTCATCCCAGCATCTATATCGGGTCACTAATTCAAAGCACCATAAAAATACGATTAGCTGAAGCACGGCAACAGAAAAATAACCTATCATCATTCCGACCGGATGCGCCAGCAGGGGATCAATATAATCCTTCACGTCACTTCGTAACTCCTTCCGGTTATGAAATCATCCACAGATCATCGTAGTCAATACGTATATCCTGCAGAATGGTTTCATACGGGATCATTTCAATTCGGCTACCGTGACACCTGTGCCACCTTCGCCATAGTTACCGGTGCGGAAGCTTTTGACATGCTTGTGACGACGCAGAAAATCCTGGATCCCCGTACGCAGTACCCCTGTTCCTTTTCCGTGAATAATATAGACCTGACCTAGATTGGCAAGGAACGCTTCATCGAGGAAACGATCCACATCGATCAGTGCTTCTTCTACATTGGCACCTCGCAGATCCAGCTCGGAATGGGTATTGTCATCCCGGGAACGCTGAACGGTCGTTACCTGTTTGCGCTGCGGCGCAGCAGGCTTGGCAGATTCGATCAATTCCAGGTCGCTGAGTGCTACCTTCATTTTCATAATCCCCATCTGTACTGTTGCTTCCTTGGAACCGGATAATTCCACAACATGTCCACGCTGATTGAAGCTGTGTACCATTACTTCGTCACCAGGACCAATCGGCTTGTTCTTTTTATCCGGCTTGGCTGCAGCTTTTTTCTTGATCCGCTGTGCCGGTGCTGCTTCATCAAGCTGTCTGCGGGCGGCGATCAAACGGTGCTCCTTGACCGAAGCGCCTTCTTCCTGTGCCATTTTGCGCAGAGAACTGATTACCTGGTCCGCTTCGGCACGTGCTTTGGCCAGAATCTCGCGTGCTTCTTCCTCAGCCTTGTCGAGGCGCTTGTCACGCTGCTCTTCCAGACGGGCAAGATCGCGTTCATAACGAGTACGTAACTCTTCCATCTGCTGACGCAGTTTGGCGGCTTCGTTGCGATCAGCCTCGGCACTGAGACGATTTGTCTCAAGTGAAGCAATCATCTGCTCGACGCGTTGATCTTCTTCTCCGACTTCGCCGCGCGCACGCTCCAGGATCACTCCCGGCAATCCAAGACGCTCGGCAATCGCAAATGCATTACTGCGTCCCGGTACGCCTATCAGTAGGCGGTAAGTAGGACTCAGTGTATTCACATCAAACTCCATGCTCGCATTAATTACCCCTTTGCGATCATAAGCATACGCCTTGAGCTCGCTATAGTGGGTAGTTGCAATCATACGGCAGCCCTGGGCATGAATATGCTCCAGAATAGCTATCGCAAGCGCCGATCCTTCTGCCGGGTCGGTACCTGCACCCAGCTCATCGAACAGGACCAGACTCTTCGGCGTCATCTGCTTCAAAATGGAGATAATATTGGTCATATGGCTGGAGAATGTACTGAGGTTCTGCTCAATACTCTGTTCATCTCCAATATCCGCATAGATCGCATCAAAGACGCAGAGCTGGCTGCCTTCATCGGCAGGGATAAACAATCCGGACATCGCCATCAGGCTCAGCAGTCCAACCGTTTTAAGTGTAACGGTTTTACCACCCGTATTCGGACCGGTAACAATGATGCTGGAATACGTATTGCCCAGTTCCAGATCAGTCGGTACTACATAGTCGAGCGGGATCAGCGGATGACGGGCTTTTTTGAGCTTGAGGAAGCCGCGATCATTCATGATCGGACGACTGGACTTCATCGCATGAGCCAGTCTTGCTTTGGCAAATACAAAATCCAGCTGAGCCAGCGTCTCTACATCATAGCCCAGCAGTTCAGCCTGATCAGCTACCTGCGCAGTGAGCTTCTGCAAGATAACTTCAATCTCGCGTTCTTCGCGCAAACGGGCTTCACGCAGCTTGTTGTTCATGGCTACGATTGCCTCCGGTTCAATAAACAGAGTCGCACCGGAACCAGATTGATCATGCACAATACCGCCAAAGTAAGAGCGGTATTCTGCTTTTACCGGAATCACGAAGCGATCACCGCGGATCGTAACCAGCTGATCCTGCAGCATCTTGGCTACTGTCTGGGAACGGATCATACCGTCAAGCTTCTCGCGGATACGTACTTCACCGGTACGCAGTTCACGACGTACCGCTGCCAACTCGCTGCTCGCCGAATCCATGACATGAGCCGAATCATCGATACAGGCACGAATAGCCTTTTCCAGTGGACGCTGATCGGATAACAGCTCGATCAGATCCGCCAGCCATGGCACCGGATTCTCTTCATGCACCATTTCTACATGACGTGCGGCACGACGTCCGCCCATAATCGTATTCGCGATGCCCAGCAGCTCGGAGGGATTCAATGTTCCAGCGATCCGGGCACGGCTGACTGCCGGACGGATATCCACGATTCCACCAAAAGGCGGTGTTCCTTTTAAACGGTCAACAGTAGCCGCTTCATCTGTAGCTTGAAGCAGTTTTTTGACGTATTCCAGATCGGTATCCGGCTGTAGCGACAATGCCGTCTGCTTACCGATCGATGTAGCCGCATAACCGGCCAGCATATCTAAAATTTGACCATACTGCATGGTATGGAATATTTTATTATTCAACGTGGTGACACTCCTCTATAACAAACATAATCGGTAAGTCCATCTTCTCTCTCGGGTACCGCAGAGAAGGATATTACTTTCCTCGCAGGGATGGGACATTAGCGTCCCAGACTGCCTCGCGGCCGCAGACGCAGGCAGCTCCATTAAAGCGCTTTTCTACAAGAAACTGCCGAAAAATTCGCTTCCATTCTATTATACACTGTGACGTAATTTTCACAAAATCATCGCATGACAAATCATGGAAGAATACAGTATGATAGAAAGGATGAGGAGGGATTATTTTATGAAAAAATACATCGTTGCCAGTATGACCATTGCCATGATGCTGCTAACATCCGCCTGCGGCGGTCAAAGCGAGACATCCGAACATGCGAATCACCAGCAAAGCAGTGTTACCGATACAGGAGTAGCTTCATCCGATCAGACATCCGGCGCTGCCAAGGGTGGAGAACAGCTTGTTGTCAAAGCAACCAACTATCAATTTGATCAACCGGAATATCACGTCAAAAAAGGAAAACCTGTTACTATCGTATTCGATAATGTACAAGGCAACCATGGCCTGATGATTCCTGCACTGAATGTGAATCTGAATGCACGTGATTCCTCTATTACAGTAACACCACAGGAAGCCGGCACATTCGATATGGCCTGCTCGATCATGTGTGGTTCCGGCCATAGCACCATGGTCGCCAAGCTGATCGTCGACGAAGCCTGATAAAAGGCAGAGGTTTGCTGACCCGCAGCCATCACGTCGGTATCCTAACCCTGTAGTCATGCCAAAACCCCTTGTCTGATCCGGCACAATAATCATTGTGCTCGGTAATCAGGCAAGGGGTTTTATTATGCTTAGGATGATCTTCGTTACGGTTCTAGTTCTGATCCTGCTCGATCAGTTCCAGCCATTCATTATGCTCTACCTGCAGCTGCAAATGTTGCTCACGCAGAGCATCCAGCTCGCGCTGAATACGCTCTTTCTCTTCGAACTGTGCATCACGTTCCACATGAATCAGACGCAGCTGATGGCTCATCATTTCGTACTGATCCATTATTTCCTGGGTCTCCTGACTCTTCTCTTCCCGGGAATTCTGCAGCTGTTCATACTCTGTACGCCATCTCTGCTCACTGCTAGCCAGCTCTTGCAGCTGTTGTTCCTGCTGACGCTGCTGCTCCAGGATCTGTTCCATACGGGACTGCCAGTCCTGCAGTTCAGTCCGCAGCTGCTGACTCTGCTGCTCCAGACGTCCAATCTCTTCCATATAGCCTTGTTCGTTCAATACCGCTGCCCGGTAATCTTCCTCCAGACGAACGTAACGCTGGTTCCAGCTGTCCACATCCTGAAGCGTCTCATCCAGCAACACGGCCTGCTGACTCTGCTGCTGCTGAAGTTCAGCTATTTGTCCGTTCAACGCAGCAATGCGTTGTTCCGACTCCCGGTGATGCTGCTCCAGCTGGGACTGCATTTCGAGCGTCTCCTGTTCCTGCTGTCTGGACAGCTCACGCCAGGTATCCACTTCCTGCTTATACTGCTCACTCTCTTCCCGGACAGCTGCCAACTGATCGGCAGCTTCTTGACGGGCAACGTTCAGTTGATCTGCTGCCTCCTGACGTGCTTGCTGCAATTGACTCTCCTGTTCGGCCAATTGACCGGACAGCGTCGTATGCCGCTGCTGCTGCATGGACAATTCACGCTGATAATGGCGGACTTCCTCCTCCTGCTGGGTGGATAGCTCGCGCCATGTATTCATTTCTTCCTGATAAACGGCAGACTCGGACTGTAATCCGGATAATTGATTTTCCAGTAGGCGAACCTGCTCCCCGGCCGCTGCAAACTGCTGCTGCAGCTGTTGTTCCAGTTCGTTCAGACGTTGTATTTCTTTTTCCAGCTCGGCCGAGTTCTGCTGCCAGGTATCTGCTTCTTCACGGGATTGGGTAGCAGACGTCGTCAATTCCTCTACCTGCTGCTTCAGAAGCTCAATCTGTCCAGCAAGATCATCTCGCTGCGAGTTCAGACGGTTAACTTCCACTTCCAGATCTACTGAACTCTGCTGCCAAGTATCGGCTTCTTCGCGCGACTGCGCAGCAGACATCGTCAATTCCTCTACCCGCTGCTTCAGAAGCTCATTCTGTCCAGCAAGATCATCTCGCTGCGAGTTCAGACGGTTAACTTCCACTTCCAGATCTACTGAACTTTGCTGCCAAGTATCGGCTTCTTCACGCGACTGCGCAGCAGACGTCGTCAATTCCTCTACCTGCTGCTTTAGAACCTCAATCTGTCCGGCTAGATCATCTCGCTGCAAGTTCAGGCGGTTAACTTCCACTTCTAGCTCTACTGAACTCTGCTGCCAAGTATCGGCTTCTTCACGGGATTGGGTAGCAGACGTCGTCAACTCCTCTACCTGCTGCTTCAGAAGCTCAATTTGTCCGGCAAGAACATCTCGCTGCGAGTTCAGCCGGTCAACTTCCACTTCCAGATCTACTGAACTCTGCTGCCAAGTATCGGCTTCTTCGCGCGACTGTGTGGCAGACGTCGTCAGTTCCTCTACCTGCAGCTCCAAAAGTTCAATCTGACCGGCAAGGTCATCACGCTGCAGGGTTAGCTTGGACAATTGATCTTCCAACTGACCAATCTCTTCATCCCTCTGCTGTTGCGACAATTCCAGTTCCAGCTTCAGCTGGGTCAGCTGATCTTCATGCTGTTCGGACAGACGTTGCCATACTGCAGCCTCTTCCCGGACTTCGGTTGTTGTTGTATTTAGCTGCTCCAACTGCTGCTCACGGGCATTCAATTGATCTTGAAGCTCTGCATACTGCTGACGAATCGAAGAGAGCTCCTGTTGCAATTGCTGCATGTCCTGTTCATGCTGGCTGGATAGCTGTTCCCAGGTAACGGCTTCCTCTTGCGTATTGGTTAGCTGGGTACGGGTTTCTTCCAGCTGCTGCATATAGGCTCCCAGTTGATCTTCCAATTCCTGACGGCGCTGCTCTGCTTCGGTCAGCTGCAGTCGAAGTTCGCTTAGCTGATCTTCGTATTGACCGGACAATTCGGTACGCAGCTGCTCTGCACGCTGCTCCAGTTCCTGATAGCGCTGCTGTACGGATTCTATTTCCAACTTCAGGCGTTCTTTCTCTTCCTGTTCGGTATCCAGCTGTCCTGTCAATTCGGTCAGCTGATGAGCAGTCTGTTCCTGCTGCTGCTGTAGATCTGTATATTCGCTTTGAACACGATTGAGCTCATTTTCCTGCTGCTGGGATAGCTCTCGCCAGGTTTCGGATTCTTCGCGAACTTCAGCCATCCCTTTTTCAAGCTGTCCGTGTTTGGAACGTACTTCTTCCAGCTGGGCGTGCAAAAAGTCGTTATCTTCCTCCAGTTCCATTTTGCGCTGTTGTGCTTGATCATGCTCCTGCTGCAGGGTAAATAACTGCTCTTCCAGTTCTCCGCTGCGCAGCCGCAGCTGCTCTTCGTTCTCGGCGGACTGCATGATATCCAGCTGCTGTTGTTCCAGCTTTTCTTTGGTACTTTGCTCCAGACTGCGATACTGCTCTTGCGCTGCTGCAGCGGTCGTCTGCACACTATCCAGCTGCTGACGCAGTTCCTGGGCCGATTGCTGATACTGCTTGTTCTGTTCGCCCAGCTGCTGATTTTGCTTTTGCACCTGGGTCAGTTGTTCACGAGTTTGTGATACTTCCTTCTCGGCAGTAGTCAGACGGGCAGTTAGCTGCTGCTTCTGGTTCTGCTGCTCGCCGGCTTCTGCCTGCAGCTTCTGGATCATTTCCTGCTGCTGTTGCTGAACAGCCTGCAGGCGCTCCAACTCATCGGTCAGACGCTGCTGCTCTGCGATTGCCGTATCCAGTTCCCCGCGTTCGGTGCTGGATTGAATCGCTTCCTCAGCCATATGTACAGCGGACAGAATCGCCAGCTTGGTCGTATCCAGATGACTATGGGCCTGCGATATACTGTGCATATGCTCATCCACATACTGAGCCACACTTTTCATGTAGTCGGCACTGCTGCCAACTAATTTATATGAAGTCCCGTAGATGTTGACGGTGACTCGGATTCGATCGTTTGTTGTCACAGTTGTGCCCTCCTTTGCTTGCCGGACCATTATCGTCCATTGCATTCATCATTTATTTTAACGTATTTGCGTTAATTGTATCATCAAAAGATATTGAATAAGTGGATAAGGATATTTTGTCTAAACACAAAAAGGTTGACGATGCTGGAGCATTCTCGTCAACATTTTGCAGCCGTATACTCAGCGTGCGTCTTCCTGCCGTGAATGATGCGGCAGACCAGATTACTGCGCACATCCATTTTAGCTTTGCAGCCGCATGAGTACAAGCAGTATCTATCCATTTGCAAAATGCTCCTGTGTATATTCTAGAGGTGTATGAACAAAAAAGCCACATCGACTGTAATTCGATGTGGCTTTCCCATATTCCTGCTGCCTCATGACAGGTAGGATTCTTTATTTTACAAATGAATACCTGGATAATCCGCTTATTTACGAAGTTCTGCTCCGAATTGCTCCGACAGCAGGGCAATAACCTGCTGATGAACACCAGTCACCTCTTCATCGGTCAGAGTATGCTCCTGATGACGATATACAAGTGCAATCGCTACGCTCTTCTTGCCTTCGCCCAGACGCTCACCTTTGAAAATATCAAATACCTGTACCGATTCCAGCAATTCTCCTGCCGTCTCGCGAATCACTTTCAGCAGATCCCCTGCCGGAATTTCATCATTGACAACAACAGCAATATCACGCTGTACCGAAGGATAACGCGGTAGTTCATGATACGTGATCTGCTCGCTCACATGTTCATATAGCGGAGTCAGCTCGATTTCGGCGACATAGGTATCTTCCAGATCGGATTCACGCTGGATATCCGGATGAATCTGACCGATGGTTCCGATACGTACTTCCTGAGTACCGGATTGCAGATATACCGATGCAGAACGTCCCGGATGATAGCCTTCCGGCTGATCGGCGCGATAAGATACGAATTGCTGCAGTCCTAGATAGTCGAATAATCCATCCAGTGCTCCCTTGATATCAAAGAAATCCACGCGATCGTTAGCTGTATTCCACTGTGCCTGCTGACGACGTCCAGTGAGCAGAAGTCCAAGCAGAGGCACTTCCTGCGGCTGGCGAGTCAGCTTCTCTTCTTCGGTGAAGAAAGCCATGCCCACTTCGAACAATGCCAGATTCTCCTGCTTACGGTTGCGATTGTAGGAAGCAATCTCCAGCATATTGGAGACCAGTCCGGTACGCAGTACACTGCGCTCTTCACTCATCGGCATAGCCAGCGCTACATTATGGTTGCTGCCGCGCAGCTGCGGGAACAGCTTGTTTTTGTCCGGATGGGTAAAGGAATAACTCACTACTTCGTTATATCCACCATGTACCAGCAGACGGCGAATCGTACGGCGCAGACGCTGCGGACGAGTCAGTGCCCCCGGTGTAGTAGCCCCTTCAATCGCTGTGGTCGGGATATTATCATAACCGTACAGACGGGCTACTTCTTCAATCAGATCCACATCGCGTTCGATATCACCACGGCGGGTTGGAATGCGAATCTCCAGCTGATCCTGGGCATAATCGCCACAAGCGAAATGCAGACGACCAAAGATCGTTTTGACTTCCAGCATGGACAATTCAGTACCAAGATAACGATTCACCTTGCTCAGGGACAGAATCAGCACTTTTTCCTCCGGCTGCTGTACAACCTGCTCGACAACACCTTCATGAATCATGCCTTGTGCATAACGAGCGATCAGTTCAGCCGCACGATTCAGTGCAGGCACGACTGCAGCAGGATCGACTTCTTTTTCAAAACGCAAGCTTGCTTCGGAACGCAGTCCCAGACGACGGGACGTTTTGCGTACGGTTCCGCCATCAAAGCGTGCAGATTCCAGTAGAATATTTACGGTACCCGGTGTTACTTCGGTATCGGCTCCACCCATTACGCCAGCCAGGCCTACAGCCTTGCCACCACTTGCGATAACCAGCATACGCTCATCCAGCTTGCGCTCCTGATCATCCAGCGTCTTGAGCACTTCGCCTTCGCGGCCCATACGTACTTCAATCGCGCCACCGTTCAGCGTATCCGCATCATAAGCATGCAGCGGCTGTCCATATTCCAACATCACAAAGTTGGTAATATCAACCACGTTATTGATCGGACGAACACCGGCAGCGATCAGACGGTTCTGCATCCACAGTGGTGAAGGTGCTACCTGAATGCCGCTGATATAACGTGCAGAGAAATGACTGCACTCCTGCTGGGCTTCGATACTTACGGAGATATGGCTGTTAGCCGCGTCGCCGCCTTCAACCAGATTCACTTCCGGCAGTTTCACTTCACGTCCGAGGATCGCTGCCACTTCATAACCAGCACCGATCATACTCAGACAATCGGAGCGGTTCGGTGTCAGATCAAAGTCCAGTACTTCATCATTCAGTCCGAGCAGTTCAACGACTGGTGTACCGACCTCGGTTTGTTCCGGCAGGACAAGGATACCTTCCTGCTGTTCCTTGGCAAGCAGCTTGTCATTGATACCCAGCTCTTTGGCAGAACAAATCATACCCTGAGAGAGTACACCGCGCAGCTTGGCTTTTTTGATATGAAAATCGCCCGGCAATTTTGCGCCGATTAGCGCTACAGGTACTTTTTGTCCGGCATCGACGTTTTTGGCGCCACAAACGATCTGCAGATCTTCACCCTGTCCGGCATCGACGATACATACATTCAGTTTATCCGCATCCGGATGCTTTTCTTTGCTTTTCACATAACCGACGACAACGCCGGTAATCCCCTGATTACGCTGTTCCACACTGTCAATCTCGATCCCGGCACGGGTAATTTGCTCAGCGAGGTCCTCTGCGTGTACTCCTTCCAGAGACACATACTGAGACAGCCATTGTGTTGATACTTTCACAGTCCGTCCACTCCTTTAACGTTTATATGCTTCATTTCATTTGTATTGGTTTGTTGCAGACAGTCTTGTTCGGCTGTCCTTTTATTCTGGCAGCATCCAGATTACAGATGGGAGAACTGGCTCAGGAAACGCATATCATTGCTGTAGAAATGACGGATATCATCGATACCGTATTTCAGAATAGCGATACGTTCTACGCCCATACCGAATGCAAATCCACTGTATACTTCCGGATCAAATCCGCCCATTTCCAGTACTTTCGGGTGCACCATACCGCAGCCAAGAATCTCGATCCAGATGCGCTCGCCGTTTTTCTTGGTAAAGGTTACATCTACCTCGACGCTTGGCTCTGTGAACGGGAAAAAGCTTGGACGCAGACGAATCTCGGTCTGTTCACCGAACATTTCGCGGGCAAACTGCAGCAGGGTTCCTTTCAGATCACTCATGCGGATGCCTTTATCGATGACCAGTCCTTCAATCTGATGGAACTGGAAAGAGTGGGTAGCATCATCATCATCGCGGCGGTAGACCGTACCCGGGCAGATGACCTTCAATGGTGCCTGTCCTTTGGCCGCTTCCATAGCGCGAATCTGAATCGGCGAAGTCTGCGTACGCATGAGCAGATCTTCCGTCAGGTAAAAGGAATCCTGCATATCGCGTGCCGGATGATTCTGCGGCAGATTCAATGCTTCAAAGTTATAGTAATCCGTCTCAACCTGAGGACCTTCGGCTACACGATAACCCATTCCGATAAAGATATCTTCCAGCTCTTCAATCACTTTGTTGAGCGGGTGAATACTTCCCTGTGTCATCGGACGACCAGGCAGGGTAACATCGACTTTCTCCGCCTGCAGACGCTGATTGGTCTCTGCTCTGACGAATTCTGTTTGTTTGCGGTTGATTACTTCTTCAATCGACTCACGAACTTCGTTGGCAATCTGACCAACGACCGGACGCTCTTCCGCACTCAGTTTACCCATACCGCGCAGAACCTCGGTCAGTGCTCCTTTTTTACCGGAATATTTAACGCGCAGCTCGTCCAGCTCTTTGGGTGTAGATACCTGCTCCAGCACCTCCAGCGCTTCCTTTTGCAAAGCCAGCAAATGCTCTTTCATTTGAACCGTTTCGCTCATTGCCATTTTCCCCTTTCGTTATATCCATCCTATGCTCTGTAACCAACAAAAAAAGGCCTTCTCTCCCGTAAGGGACGAAAAGACCGTGGTACCACCCTTGTTAGAAATATAATACAGCCGGCAAATCGGAATACAGCCAAAATCAATAGCGTTCAGCTGAATCTGTGCCTCTCTGGCATAATTATAATTTCTCGCTCAAAACGATAATAACGGATCGTTAGACCGGCTATCCCTACTGTATCCTGCATGTAGATTCAACCTTGCTCTGTCATGGACAAAGGAAATTAGTTTCTACACCAGTTGTTCAGGAAGCTGCTCCGGAGTGAATTTCAACAGCCTTGTTCCCGGAAAATGCTCTCAATCCATGACATTTTCTCCCTGTAGGGAAGTACGGTCTACTTGTCTCCATCGTTGCAGTTGTTATGGTTGCATGCATGTACATGTACAGATGCTAATAGATACTCATTATTGTACAAACTTCACTCTCTCCCGTCAACGGTTAAAGCGTTCCAATTCACGGCGCAGCTGCCTGATTTCCTGCACCAGCGACAGGGAGGGATCTATTGCAGACCAATATTCAGCTTGTCCGGGCGATTGATTTGAAGTATTCGCACCCCTTTGAGAATCCGAATGTTCAGCAGTAAGTCTACCGGCAGCAGATCCGGTTAATGATGGGTCCTTTTCTGCCGAAGCCATTAATTGTGCCAGTCGAAGCTCCAGCAGCAGACGTTCATCATCAGCCTGCTTGCCACCAGAGCGTTCCTCCTGCTGTTTGCGCTGAACAGACTGCTCATATTCATCCATATTTCCATGGAAAAGAGTACCTTGTCCTTTGCCATCCAGCATGAGCAGACGAGTAGCCAGCCTGCGTACGAGCATGCGGTCATGGGAGACCAGCACGATCGTCCCGCTATAACTCTGCAGTACCGATTCAATCACTTCCTGAGCAGCAATATCCAGATAATTGGTCGGCTCATCCAATACCAGCAGATTCGCTCCGCCAAAATACAGACGAATCAAAGCGGCGCGACACTTTTCACCCATACTGAGTGTACCAATAACCTTGTGCACATCTTCCCGCCGGAACAGAAAACAGCCTAGAATGGTCTGTGCTTCTGTACGTGTCATACCGGGCAGGAGCAGCAGGCTATCCAGCAAGGTAAGCTCTGTCGGCAAGCTTTCCAGCTCCTGTGAAAAATAACCGATCTGCAGTGCAGGATGGCGATGGATCTCTCCTTGCCGCGTTTCCAATTGGCCGAGCATCAGACGCAGCAGCGTTGTTTTACCCGTACCATTGGCTCCTGTAACCGCTAGCCGGTCTCCCCTTTCCAGATGGAAGCTGATACCTGCGAATAATTCGGCTCCAGCAGAACTATGCGGCGAACGGCTATGCTGACTGTTATTTGGTAGCATCATCTGTTCGATAGGCTTGGAAGGAATTTCGCAGTCAGCCGCATTCCTATTTAAATCATAATCAAAATGAACGCCTTTGAACTCCAGCAGCGTACGACCTTTGAATTCACCCGCTTCCAGTTCGAAGTGCAGCTGGTCGCCTGCACGCGGTTTGTCTACCCGCTCTGCTTCCAGCCTTTCCAGCGCTTTTTCCTTGGCATGGTAACGAGATATATTTTTCTTGGCTTTGGCTTTGTAATAACTGGCTGTTATTTTGACTTCATTCTGTTCACCGGCAGCATCATGAGCTTTGTTGAACCAGTCACGATAACGCCGGATCGATTCCTCCAGTGCTTTGCGCTGCTGCTCCTGCTTTTTGTACATGGCTTCCTGGGTGCGCAGCTCCTGCTCTTTGTGCTGCCGATATTCACGGTAGCCTCCCTTATAGGTAGTCATACCGGAAGACGTCAACTCGCACACCGAAGTAGCCATACGATCAACAAACTCCCTGTCATGGGAAACGAACAGCAGGGCACCGGTATATTCCCGCAGACGCTGCTCCAGCCATTCCATTGTCTCGATATCCAGATGGTTGGTCGGCTCATCCAGAATCAGCAGCCGGGTATCCCGGGTAAGAACTGCTGCCAGACGTACCCTGGTTTTCTGACCACCACTCAGACTGCTGTATGGCATAGCCCATAATTCTTCGCCAATACCGATCTGGGTCAGCTGTTTTTCTACGTCCACTTCCCACTGGAATCCATCCAGCTGTTCATACTGCTCCATTCGTGTCCCATACTGCTGCAGCATCTCGTTATACCGATCCGGCGATTGCAGAATATCGGGATCATTCAACTGCTGCTCATAATGATCCAGCACAGCACGCAGTGACCACAGTTCACGCTTGCCCTGTCGAGCCACCTCCAGCACGGTTCGTTCCTGCTGCAGATCTTCTTCATCCTCCTGCTGACGCATCCAGTCCCAGTGTTCCAGCGGCAGCATCCGCTCTACCGTTCCCTCCGTCGGATACTCCTCTCCCATCAGAATACGGATCAGCGTCGTCTTGCCACTCCCATTAAGTCCGATCAGAGCCAGTCTCTCTCCGCTCTCTATTTGCAGATTCACCTGTTCAAAAATCATATGGCCTTTCCAATCCTTGGCCAGATTGCGTATACGTGCTATTGTCGTCATTTGTCATCATCCTCTCCATATGCCGAATATTCATTCGGAACCAAATAAAAAAACCGCGATGGCAAAAGCCTCGCGGTTGATATACAGGAGAAGATGTACTTTGAATTCATATCGGATAATAACAATAATCCAGCTTATACTCTGGTATCCATCTGTTTCCGGAAAGGGTAAACAGGATGCAGCAAACGGATAAAACTGCCGAATTGATTAAATATCTGGCTGTCCGCTACAAAATATGGATAGGAGTAGTACATTTATATGAATGGGTGGCTTATAGATACAACAGCTTCCCACCGATCCCTCACAGGATCATAAATACCGGATATAGGATTCCTCCATGCAGAGACTTCCCAATTGTCGTTACAGTGATATGAAGAAAGACATACGAATCCCGTTGCATCAGCCGCAATAGCTGTCTGCCTGCACTTGTCGTCTGCAGTTAATAGGGACATTCGTATTGTTACTTCATTAGACAATTGGTTACCTCTCTTTTCTGCGGAGTTGTTCAGCTCATAAGGGTTGCAGCTGACAAAGTCATTTTACCAAATTCAGGTACATCTGCCAACCTTAAATGTTTAAATTAGACGTGACACCCTCTAATTTATTATAATGAGCCATATTGTTAACAGGGTTATTTCCATAACAGAGTACATATAGAGGAGTGGAATCATTTGAGTACAAGCTATCTTTTATTGCATGGTCTGGGTGGCAGTGGTCCGGAGCACTGGCAGACCTGGCTGTGCCAGCAACTGATTGAACGCGGACACCGCGTATATTATCCACGCTTTTCCGATCAGGATGCACCTTCCCGGGAGATATGGCTGCGTGAACTGGATGAACTAATGAGCAGTATTCCACAGGATGAAGAATTGATCGTACTAACGCATAGCCTTGGTTGTATCCTGTGGCTTCATTACGCAGCCGATCATCCGGTCCGGCATGTTCGCCAGGCTGTAATGGTCTGTCCCCCGTCTGCCGATACCGGACTGGAAGAAATCAGCAATTTTTTCCCATTGGCACAAAGTATACAGCTCTCGGCTGCTGCCAAGGACACCCTGATTATTATGTCTTCCAGCGATGAGTTCTGCTCGCCGGAACAAGCCCTGGTATATCAGCAGCTGGAAGTTCCTGTACTGCTGCTTCCAAATATGGGTCATATCAATACAGCATCAGGTCACGGGCCGTGGCCACTCATTCTGGATATTGCTTTGACAGGAACGATCCCTCTCCAGCAACTTATGACATCACCTGCTCGTCAGCACTAATTTCTACAACCCATATAAAAAAGCCAGTCTATGCTGCATAGACTGGCTTTTTTTATATGGGTTGAATCGTCGACGAATTATCGCCGCCTCTCTCAATATCCTGTTAAATAACGTCTAGCTTCATCAAGATGAGAAGGCCGTGCTGCTCTTGGTATCGGTTAATGCAAAAATCAAGGCATTCATCAGATACGATCGGCGTACAGGCTTTGAGACTACACTCTTGGACCATGCACGAAGGGAAGTATTCATAGTCATCCCAATAGACGTGAGCAAAATGACCGGAATGCCGTATGCTTGCTGAAGCTGCTCCAGCTGCTGACGTATTGCCGCTGATTTCTCTGTAATGATTAACTCGTGATCCAGCACAATCATATCAAATCTCTGACCTTCATCCAGCCACTGCAGCATATCTTCCAGACTATCTGTTGGTGTAAGCTGTATATCCCAATCTCCTGCGAGACGACCAATCCACTGCAGAGACTTGATGTTATCATCTACCACAAGCATACGTCTGCCCTGCAGAATCGGCTGGCGAAAAGTAGGAACAGAGAATTCATGACGAGGCAGTGTCAAAATAAACGCAAATGTGGACCCCTGGCCTTTAATACTGGAGACAACAATCTGACCGTCCATTAATTCTACGAGCTGTCTGCAAATTAGAAGACCCAGTCCGGTACCTTGATACTGTCCCTCATTCTTATGCACCCGCGTATATCGTTCAAATAGTTGATCGAGCTGCTGATCATCGATACCAATCCCTGTATCTGTAACCGAGAACTTCACGGATACTTTATCCGGGCTTTCTTCCGGCAGCAACTGTGCCTGAACATGTACATCGCCTTCATGAGTAAATTTGATTGCATTACTGATCAGGTTAATCAAAATCTGACGGATCTTGCTGGTATCTCCATACAGAATCGGGATATTTTCCTCAATCTCCATAACAATCTCGATATTGCGTTCCATAGCTTTGGCTGCAAACAGGTAAGTTGATTCCTCTACCAGCGCAGGCAAATCAAACAGCTCCATATCCACCTGCATTTTCCCTGCTTCCATTTTGCTGAAATCCAGTACATTATCGAGCAGTTCCATCAAGGTATGACTGCTTTTACTGATAATATCCAGATGAGAACGCTGCTCGGGGTTCAGTGAAGTCGGTTCCAGCATATCCACCATACTCATGATACCATTGAGCGGATTACGGATCTCATGGCTCAGAATCGCCATCGTATCCGATTTGTACTGCAGCTGCAGATCGACTTCTTCCTTTTGCTGCTGGAGATCATCCAGCTGCACGGTAACCTGCTGATGATCCTGAAGCAGATCGTCATGGATCTCTATCTGCTGCTCCAACCGGCTCTCCAGCTCTACAACATAGGACAGAAATATCGCCATCGAGTGCATCGTTTTGACTTCGGATTTGGAAAATATATATCCTGGCGTATGCAGTGCACATACTGTACCGAATGATTCTCCACTCTGCAGCAGCACCGGAAATCCAATAAATGAATGGTCTCCTGTACTTGCTGTTACCGGCATCTCGCAAGTATACGGATGAGTCAATGTATGGGGGATATAAACGACTTTACGGGATACAATACTGCAGTAGGTATCCTTCAGTGGAAGCTGAAGTCCCTCCTCAACCAGAATCTCGTCCCGGTTAAATGCTTTTAATATATGATTAGTTGTACCGTCATTACTGGCTACAAATATCGTGCTTACATTCAACATGCTGCTAAGCATATCTGTGATATGTCTTGCCGCATCCACAACATTATCAAAAAACAGCTTCTGGATCATGGTCCACCTTTTTTTCTTTGAATTTCTAAAAAGATTACATTCTGGAGATATACAATCAGTATACGGGACGGGTGTTGGCATAGGTATGCTAAATAATGCCATTCTCAAAATTATTTAGTCAGTGAGGAGTAATGAATCAGGAGGGATAATATAAAAAAAAGCCCCTGCAGAGCAAGGGCCTTTGCATTAAAGCGGGTGATGGGAATCGAACCCACGCTATCAGCTTGGAAGGCTGAAGTTCTACCATTGAACTACACCCGCATAATATCAGTATCGGGATGACACGATTTGAACATGCGACCCCCTGGTCCCAAACCAGGTGCTCTACCAAGCTGAGCTACATCCCGAAGTCAGTCATCAAGAAAAGTGTTTTCTTAACGACAGGATCTAGTGTACCATATCCTCATTTATTTGGCAAGCATCGTTTACACAGGGCAGACCTGATCCTACTTCTTTTCTTACAAAGACTTCTTACCGTTAAATCGCCTCACCATTTTGCTTTGGATTTACGCTGCCTTTATCTCCAATTGCATAAAAAATCGGCCTCTCCCTATTTGGGAAAGACCGATTGGACCGGATAAAGAGGATATAAAATCCAATTTCCCACCGGGACCCAGTTGTTATTCAAAGCTGGAATCAACCTTTGGGAGACTTCTCGAAACTCACTTCCGGTGTAGTCAGTTTATCGTAGAAATCTACAGAGTTATCCTTGTCTTCGGAAGCGCGCAGTGCCATTGCAGAGCGTGGATGCTCATCCAGTGTTCCGGTGATCATGTAAGGGATCAGGTAACCCCACTCTTCTTTTTCACGCAGCGGAATCATATGCTTGTCAATCACTTCAAGTACCGGACGAAGCGTGTACTTGGTGTTTTTCAGATGAGTAACGAGCAGTTCAGTCGGGCAGTTACCTGCCGCACGGCCCATTCCGTATACGGAAGCATCCAGCAGTTCCACACCATTATCCGCAGCAATCAGCGTATTGGAGAATGCCAGCTGCATATTGTTATGGGTATGTACACCCAGACGTTTGTTTGGCAGATGTGTCTTGAACTTGTCAACCAGGTAAATGAAATCTTTGTAATCCAGGCTGCCATAGCTATCGACGATATAGACTACATCGACTACGCTTTCTTTGATCAGCTCGAACGCTTCGATCAGTTCATTTTCCATCACATTCGACAGAGCCATAATATTGATCGTTGTCTCATAACCGCGATCGTGGAAGGTCTGAACAAGCTGTAGTGCCTTGTCAACATCCTTGATATAACAAGCTACACGGATCAGATCCAGCATACTCTCATCACGCGGCAGAATATCATCTTCATCCACACGGCCGATATCCACGAGTGCAGACAGTTTGGTGTGACCTTTGTGAGGAATAACGGTACGCAGGAATTCATCATCAAGGAAGCGCCATGGACCTGCGGATTCAGCACCTTTGAGCAGTTTTGGAGAGTTTTTGTAGCCGATCTCCATATAGTCGATGCCTGCTTTATTCAGGTTATTATACAAATCCTGTACAAATTCCACGCTGAAATCCCAGTTATTCACCAGACCTCCATCGCGAATCGTGCAGTCAACAATTTTGCAGTGGTTGAGTTTCATTGTTAATCTCCTTTCAGCCGTTTCATTCTCTCCATGATACTGTACGCGGAATTGAAAAGTAAAGAAAAATTCTCACATGCTTTAACGCATCAATTGAATAAATCAACTATTTTGATTTTTTTTGCTGCTGCTCCCACTGTTCCAGGTCTTCCTCGCTGACTGAATGATTGCCATAGCGAACATCGTTATACCACCCAATCAGACGTTGTATACCAACTCTTCCTGTCTGATCGATATGGTCTGATCGTTCAGGCTGCCGATCCGACTGTTCATAATTTGGTGAATTCGACAGCTTATAGGCAATATCTGCAGGCGTATCGGCAGCCGTGATTGCAATACCTTTTTTCCGGGCGCGGCGTACCAGCTGGCGATAGTGATAACGCACTCGTCCCGGCGCATCGGAAGGTATGGATTCACCATGCCGGTTCCAGCGCAAACGAGATGGATGTGATTTTTCCATTTTCTCCATATGATCGGTATATCCCTTGGGTTCAGTCGAGTCTTCCGATAGGGGACCTCCCCACAGGCTGGTGAGCCAGCGATATAGGCGGGGAGCATATTTACGAATAAGACGATATACCATCCAGCCGATCAAGCCGGCAAATGCAGTGATTGCCAGCAGCATAGCAATCTGGGCGATTTTCTCCAGAATGAACGGATTCATCCCATCGGTATCCGTCTTCGGCAGATCCATAGGCGGCAGCATGGGCGGATTCACTACGTTGGCAGGTTCAGACATTCGTGGCGGTTCATGCGGCGTCAGCATCTGCATCAATCGGTGCCAGAGCCAGCGAAGTGCAGTAGACAGCTGGCTGCTGCCGCCAATAATGGCGATCAATACGACAATAAGCCAGATCCAGCTGCGACTGCGACGAACTACAGCACGCAGCGCTGCCAGCGAGAATCCTTCTTCAAATGCAATACTGTCAATCTGCTGGGAACCCAATCGAAATAAAATCGCAAAAATACTGATGGCGCCAGCAGCATAAATCGATCCACGGATCTCATCCATTCCTTCGTTGCGCCCTGCAGCCAGATAGGCAATCCAGGTAATACCCAGCAAGATTAGCTGCCATTTCAGAGGAAATACCTTCTCCCATTGTCCTGTCGCCAGGGCAATGCCATAGATCATACCAGCCACACCCAGCACCAGAGCCATAACCAGCAGTGCTATACTGCTGGTCTGGATATAAAGCCACCCAAGCGCAAGTCCAGCCAGGACAACATAGAACAGAAGGCCCGTTATCCATTTCCAGCCTGATTCTCTGGCTGTCCCGGCAGTACGCAGTATCGTTCCCAAACCACCCATGGACAGCATAATGAGCAGCCAACCCGCAGCATAACGGGTTCCAAGCCAGTACGCATCCAATAGAATGATCAGCGGATAAATGGCTGCCAGAATAATAAGCATCTGCACCATATTCTTTGAAATAGACTGGCGAACAGGTACTGAAATACGCGACTGCACAGTCATTGTGCTACCTCCCTGTATGATCGCAGATTAACTGACTGCATGCTTTAATTCCTCCACACCCGGAACAGGCAGGATACTGACTCTAGAGCCTGCCTGCTCCAGCTTCTCTACTTCTATTCGCATCGCTTCCGAATAATGCGGAGTGATGATCAGAATATCCAGTTGCTGCCTCTCTTCATCCGCCAGCAAAGAACGCAAAAATTGCGGGAAAGGCTGCCGTACTCTCAGCTGCAGCTCTGCCATGGATTGCAGGATAGCAGTCAGCTGCTCACTGCCATAAGCCGGCCATATCCGGGCATCGGCTTCATTTTCGGAAGGTATAATCGCATTGTGTCCAAATCCAGCCTTCATGCCCCTGCCAATCAAATCGGCTGCAGCTGTTGCCGCGCAGCTAATCGCATACTCGGCTACTGTAGGTTCGGTGACAATGCTCCACATCTGCTCACTCAGTTCAATATTGAGCAGAATCATGACTTCTGGATCAGCGCTGTAACCATGCTGGAATACCTGCAGCTGTCCGGTGCGTGCTGTCGCCCGCCAGTGTACCTGGTTCATTGGATCACCGTTACGATACTCGCGTACCCCGGTAATCAGGAAAGGATCTTCATTAATCCAGCGGCGTGTCTCCACTTCTCCCTGCCAGCTGCGATAAGCTTCCGGCATATGATCGACCGGTACATAGGCAGGATACACCATCATCTGAATACGTACCTGAACCGGACGGCTGACACGTGCCAATCCAAACAGATCACCGGTTGTCATGAGCGCGCTATCCACGCGGAAACTGCCCCGCTGCCGGCAGATCATATGATGCCGCCGTACAATGCGCGTATGGCGTCCCAGACTGAACAAGCTGTTATGATTCTGATATACGGTCCCTTCACTGATGACCGTATCCGTCGTACCCGCAAATTGAAAAGCGATCGGCAGCATCGCTTCCAGACGAAGCCAGGGCAGTGGCAATGCACGCCCATTTTCCAGAATCTCGATCATCTCTACCTCTTCACCGGCATGACAGCGATTACGGGAAAGCTTACGTTCATAATGAACCGGTGTAAGAGAACGTCTGCCAAATACCAGCGACTGGATCACGATCATGACAGCAGAGACCAACATGAGCCAGAACAGTTCCATCTATTTCACACTGCCTTCTATACCCGCCTCTGTCGGTACCGGCTCGGTATCCAGAATAGACTCTATCAGCTGAATCGCCTGCGACGCACCATTCTGATGACGGCTACGGAAGATCAGCCGGTGAGCGAGCACGGGGGACGCCAGTGTACGAATATCATCAGGCAGTACATAATCTCGTCCCTGAATTGCTGCATAAGCCTGTGACGCACGTAGCAGTGCCTGTGTAGCACGCGGACTGGCTCCAAGCGCGGTCTCGGGATGCTGTCTTGTCGCTTCGGCTATACGAACCATATATTCCAGCAGATCCGGATGTACCTGGATTTGTCGGCATATTTGCCGAGTTCGGATGATCTGCTCACGGCTTACTGTAGAGTCGTCCGAACGGGCGGAACCGGCTTCTCTGTGGAGCATGGATGCAGGCTCCCTGTCTGTCGGCTCCTGATATACAGCTGTGTCCGTTTTCCCAGCTGTCTCTGAGACTGCTGTAGAAGATTCCGGCATTTCCAGCGATCGACGCAGAATCTCCACTCCTTCTACAGAGGAAGGATAACCCAGCGACAGCTTGAGCATAAACCGGTCCATCTGTGCTTCCGGTAATGGGAATGTGCCCTGGTTATCAACCGGATTCTGGGTAGCGATGACCATAAAGGGATCTTCCAGCTTCATACTGGTTCCATCGATACTGATCTGCTTTTCCTCCATACATTCCAGCAGACTGGATTGGGTTCGTGGTGTGGCCCGGTTGATCTCATCTGCCAGTACAATATGGGCAAATAAAGGACCTGGACGGAAAATGAATTCGGATTCCTTTTGATTATAAAAATTCCCGCCGGTCAGATCGGACGGCAGCAGATCCGGAGTAAATTGTACACGCTGAAAACGGCATTGCATCGCTGCTGCCAGCGTTTTGGCCAACATCGTTTTGCCGGTACCGGGTACGTCCTCCATCAATACATGACCAGAGGCGAACAAAGCGGTCAGCAGCAGCTCAATTTCATGCTGCTTGCCTACGATTTTTCTGCCGATCTCCGTCTGCAGCTGCCGGGCAATATTCTGTACTTCATTAACAGGTATCATGCAGTCTCTTCCTTTCCATATCTAGCCGTAATATGTGCAATTATATGTATCCAGCTATGGGGCTTTATCCTTTTCCAATGAATAGCGCCCACGATTCTATACAGCAGAGTGAACCGCTGCTCTTCTATCATACAATGATTCTCCGGCAAATGAAAAAGAGCAGCCATGAACAGGCTGCTCTTCGAAGAAATAGATCGTTATGCACATCGATTCGTGTACACGATAATCTCTATTATTTATGCTGAAGACGCGAACGACGCATACTCATCACAGCAAGACGTCTTTTTAGATCACGTTCCCATTTTTCGTCCTTGATTTTCTTGGCTACTGCCAGCAGATCCAGACTCATATCAATCTGTCGCTGTACCATATCTACAGGGTCATCCTCTTCCACATTCACACAATTCTCGAACATGGTGTTATCGTCTTCCATCACATAATCCTGGAAATCGATCTCCGGTGTACCATCATCATGCGCATACTCTGCGAGAATCTCGTACTCATTCTCTACTTTGTAATGCACTTCGATACGCTCACACACCGGGCACACCAGCAAAGGAACATTATGAACCTGGGTTCGAAAATGTTTGAGGGTCCCTTTCGTTCCAATCATACTGCCGCCACAGCA
This sequence comes from Paenibacillus dauci, assembly GCF_000971985.1. GTDB lineage: Bacteria > Bacillota > Bacilli > Paenibacillales > Paenibacillaceae > Saccharibacillus > Saccharibacillus dauci. The sequence continues at coordinate 358,416 of NZ_KQ040798.1, forward strand.
AAAGCTCATTGTAGTTCTCCCTCCAGACATGATTCTATAATCGTAAAAGCGACTTCGCATCAATGTTAAATCCATGTTTGTGAAAGATTATTAACCAGCTTATCTCCATTTTACACCTTTTTCAGGTAAGACAAAACCCCTTTATTCGTAAAATACATCGATAAAGGGGTTAAATTAAGAAGGTGAAAACAGGTACAAATCAGCTTGTTAGCCGTACTTTATCCTGGGCTGTCATAGACAGAAATAACCTGTCTGACAACCTCAAAATTGTTCTACAAAAAGCTTTTGCAGTATCGGAATTATACTTTTTGGATAGCGGCTACGATCAGATCGCCCATTTGCGTAGTAGAGAGCGCTTTGCTCTTGTCCACGGCAATATCAGCTGTACGATGACCTTCGTCCAGCACTTTGGCTACTGCAGACTCAATCGCATCTGCTGCTTCACTATAACCAAATGTAGTACGGAACATCAGTGCCAGGGAGAGAATCGTTGCAATTGGATTCGCCAGTCCCTGCCCGGCGATATCCGGCGCGGAACCATGTACCGGCTCATACAATCCAAAACTTCCTTCGCCCAGTGAAGCAGAAGCCAGCATCCCGATCGAACCAGTCAGCATGGCTGCTTCATCACTCAGAATATCGCCGAACATATTCTCGGTAACAATAACGTCAAAGCTCGATGGACGACGCAGCAACTGCATCGCACAGTTATCTACCAGCACATGCTCCAGTTCTACATCCGGGTATTCCGGTGCAATGCGGTTTACTGTCTCGCGCCACAAACGGGAAGTCTCCAGTACGTTCGCTTTATCAACGGAAGCGAGCTTTTTGCGGCGTCCCTGAGCGATTTCGAATGCCTGTCTGGCAATACGCTCGATTTCGGTGACATTGTATACACAGGTATCCACAGCTTCTTCACCATGTGCTCCCTGTCTTCTCAGCTTGTCTCCAAAATAGATACCGCCGGTCAGCTCGCGTACGACCATCAGGTCTGTACCTTCGAGTACTTCCGGTTTGAGTGTGGAGGCTTCCTTGAGACAGTCAAATACAACCGCCGGACGAAGATTGGAGAACAGTCCTAGCTCCTTGCGAATACCAAGCAAACCTGTCTCGGGGCGCAGCTCTTTGGAGTTGTTATCCCATTTGGGTCCGCCTACCGCGCCAAGCAGTACGGCATCGGCACTTTTGCATATACGCAATGTCTCTTCCGGAAGCGGGGTACCCTTTTCATCAATAGCAATTCCGCCAAACAATGCATGCTCGGTCTCAAAGGAATATCCGAATACTTCTTCGGTTTTTCTCAGTACTTTTTCTGCTTCGGCTACAACTTCCGGTCCGATTCCATCACCAGCGATTACTGCGATTTTTTTGACGTCTGCCATATATATAACTCTCCTTTGGTTAGCGGCTAATCCGCATCTGCATAATAGTTGAATATTCGAACGTTTCGTTTATTACTTATACTCAGTTTTAACATACATGTCAGGTATGCGCCAAGATACACAAACTATGACATTGATAGGTATAACCTATAGAGTAGCTACAGCTTAGAATGATGCTTGATATTAATTGGTATAAGAGAGATTCGCACTATCCTGAACCACAACAATTTTCTACACAGTGTTACGCAAATTGGTATTAGACTATTGTTAGATGCTCATTTAATAATAAATATACACAGCATTATGACATCCATTAGAAAACAAGTTATCACCGTACAGGTGTAAAATGAATTTAAGGAGATGTATAGTGAACAAAAAAACGCAATTTTTCCTTTTTACTGGCTTGTATCTGATCATAGGTTATCAGTTAGTTCCACTCGTATATCTGATTATATCCGGTAATTTCCTGGGCCCTTCATTGGTTGCAAAAACAGTATGTGTTATATCCATCTATTTATTTATATTAAGTTATTTCTACCTGATTCCTTACCGTCTAAACAGATGGAGTCAACTCACTGTGTTACTTCTACTTCTTATATTTACGATATTTTCTTATACATATCCTTTTGTTATTGCTGAAACAATGCCAAATTGACTATTTTTCACTTCCTTATTATTATGCCTGGTATAGTCATAGTCATTTATTCCATATATTGGGTGAAGATATTTGAACTTGCTCTTCAGGAGGAATACACTAATATCGCAACCCTATTCAACCCATCTATCCAAACAACCAAAGGAGTGGACAATAATGGAATATTCATATCTTGGCAAGTCAGGTTTGAAGGTTAGCCAGATCTGTCTGGGCACCATGAATTTTGGACCGGTTACAGATGAGAAAGAATCTTTCCGTATTATGGATGCTGCTCTGGACGCAGGGGTCAATTTTTTTGATACTGCAAATGTATACGGATCCAAAATAGGGCAAGGTGCTACCGAAGAGATTATCGGACGCTGGTTCAAGCAGGGTGGCGGACGACGCGAGAAGGTCGTACTGGCTACCAAAGTATATGGCAAAATGAATGATGAGACCGACGGTCCCAATAACGAAGGCGGCCTGTCAGCCTATAAAATCCGCAGACATCTGGAAGGCTCCCTCAAGCGTCTGCAGACAGATCATGTGGAATTGTACCAGATGCATCATGAAGATTCACGAATCAGCTGGGACGAGCTGTGGGGGGCTTTTGAAGTCGCAGTTCAACAGGGCAAAATCGGCTATGTGGGCTCAAGTAACTTTGCTGCCTGGCATATCGCGATTGCCCAGAAAGAAGCAGAGAAGCGTCACTTCCTCGGACTCGTATCTGAACAGCACAAATACAGCCTGCTTTGTCGCGAGCCCGAGCTTGAAGTACTGCCTGCCTCCAAAGAGTTGGGACTGGGGGTTATCCCATGGAGTCCACTGGATGGCGGATTACTCGGACGCAATGCATTGAAAAAAATCGAAGGTTCCCGCAGCGGCGGAAATGCCGAGCGCGTAGAAAAGCACAAAGAGCAGCTGGAGCAGTTCGCTGCGCTTTGTGAAGAACTCGGTGAGCCGCAGGATGTCGTCGCACTTGCATGGGTACTGGCTAATCCATCTGTGACTGCTCCAATCATCGGACCACGTACATCCGAACAGTTCGAGAGTTCACTGCATATTCTGGATGTGAAATTGGACGAATCCACTATGAAGCGTCTGGACGAGATTTTCCCTGGTCCGGGTGGTGCTGCTCCAAAAGCTTATGCCTGGTAAGCAGATTTGCTGAACATATACAACCAAAAAGCTCCGCTGACGAATACCGTCCAGCGGAGCTTTTTTTATACTCCATCTCCCTGTTTATATCTCTGTCTATTATTCCGATCAACTAAATGATATGACTCAACAAGGAAATCTTTGCAACGAAATGCTTACAGCGTCTCCAGCAAAATGCCGAGCGGTGTTGACGAAGCTCCAGCGATCATCAGGCTAAATGTATATTTACTGTTACCCGGTGGAACGCTGGCTACATAGACCGGGGCTTTTTCCTTGTTGGTACGCATCAGAGGCACACCATATACCGTATCATTCATCCGGACTGCTCCACCGTAACTGCCGCCGCGCGGATTCAGTGAGATCTGAATGGTCTTTTTCTGGGAACCCGGATTATATACCGGCACAGTCACATTGTAGATAACACCGAATTGAGCCCGGTTATCCAGTGGCAGCTCCGGCAGTTCACTCGCTGCTGCAGTAAACAGCTGATCGACTGGCAGAGAACCATCTTTTTTCAGTTTGGCAGCGGTTGGATAGATTGCTCGCGCAGTACCCACGGTATAGACTGGAGTAACCGCATTAGTCTCCGAGAAGGTCCAGTTGCCTCGCGGATGCGCTTGTGGAGCCGGTGGAAGCGGCGCGCTTTTGATCAGGGTCAGATCGTAAGCAGTATCACGAGAAGCCGCTGTACGCACAGTGTACAGCATCTCTCCACTGTCTGTACTTTTCACTGTAAAGTCATAGGTGAATCCCAGCAGCTTGCCCGGTGGAATAATAAACTCTTCGATCAGTCCGGACTGCTGCTGCTTGATCAGCGCAGCATTCGGCGTACGATCATCTGTTGTACCTGCCAGGATTGCCCGGGAAATGCTGCCGCCGATATCGGTAATCCAGTTCACCTCATCGCCGCCAATACGGTATTCACGGGTCACTTCTTCAATACGGAGTGCACCATGATTGGCACGATTCTCTACTGTGATGCCTACTTTGACTGGTGTAGTGAGTACGTTATAATGCCATCCAAATACCCGGTGAGTGATGATACTGCCGCTGCTGCGTACAACGTCATGCCAGAGCGTTCCCTGGCGCACCGGAAATGTAGATTCACTCAATGTCTCCGGATTGTCGCTGACCATCAGTCTGCGAGTACCTCCTCGCGTTGCTGAAGCAATATCATACTGTGTTACGCCGGTTGTATCCACGGCTTCAATCGTCAAATCACGTCCACTGTCTCTCATAATAATTCCTCCCTTTATTTAGTTTGCCCTCAACTCATTAGCTTTATGTCTGTAGAATAACCATCTATTGTTGAGGGTTCATCCATAAAGGTAAAAATAACGGTACTTTTACAACCTTCATTTAATTTTTGTGAATTAGTTTATACGATAAGCTGATTATACATAACAGAAGCGAAATAAATAACGAATAAGATACCACCGATATAACCACACGGTAAGATGTAACGAATAGCATAGCAAGATCTCTTCTGGTCTTAGATACTCCGCTACTCCTTCTGTTCTCCAAAACGATCCAGCCTACAGCAAGCATCAAGCATCTGGACATAGCAAATATCCCCTCCAGGAAATACAGCTTCCTTTTCTGCGACCGAAAATCGCAGAAAGCTGTTCAACCCTGAGGGGACTGAAAAGTACATATACTTTTATTTCAATTCAAAATGGTACAGCATTACGATCAGATCATGCTGATATTGTCACGTCTACCATAAGTCTTGCGCTTTTCTACCAAACGATTCAATGAATCAACATAAGCGCGTGCACTCGCTTCAAGGATATCTGTGCTGACGCCGCGTCCCTGGGCAGTAATGCCTTCCTGGGTTAGCGCGACATGCACTTCACCAAGCGCATCCTTGCCCTGCGTAACTGCTTTGATCGAATAATCAGCCAGGGTTACATCTTCCTGCGAAGCCTTGTCGATCGCATTATAGATAGAGTCTACCGCACCATTACCGCTGGATTCTTCCAGACGTACTTCGCCATCAGCTGTAGTCAGACGCACTTTGGCAACCGGTGCAGATTCACTGTCAAAGGAAACAAACAGAGAATCCAATTGGAAGAATTCCGGTGCATCGGTCATGCGCTCTTCCAGCAGAGCAAACAGATCATCCTCGGTAATTTCTTTCTTTTTGTCCGCCAGAATTTTGAACTTGGTAAATGCGGTATTGATCGCTTCTTCATCCAGTTCAAAGCCCAGCTCAATCAGATGTTCACGGAAAGCATGGCGGCCGGAGTGTTTACCCATTACCAGCTTGCTCTCTTTGAATCCGATGGTCTCCGGTGTCATAATCTCATATGTGGATTTCTCCTTGAGCATGCCATCCTGATGAATACCCGATTCATGCGCAAAAGCATTCGCGCCTACAATCGCTTTGTTCCCTGGTACAACCATACCGGTCAGCTTGCTGACGAGTCGGCTTGTACGGGCAATCTCGGACAGGGTAAACGATGTTTTCGCCTGGTAAAAATCCTGTCTAGTTTCCAGTGCCAGTGCCACTTCTTCCAGTGCCGTATTACCAGCCCGCTCGCCGATACCATTGATGGTACCTTCGATCTGATCTGCACCATTCAGAATCGCTGCCAATGCATTGGCTGTCGCCATCCCCAGGTCATCATGACAATGAGCGCTCAATTGTACTTTTTCTACACCAGGCACGTTTTCTTTGACATATTTAAAAATATTGCCGTACTCATAAGGAGACAGATATCCGACCGTATCCGGCAGATTGACGACGTAAGCGCCTTCTTCGATCGCCATCTTGGTCATCTCAGCGATAAACTCCAGCTCGGTCCGTCCTGCATCTTCCAGTGAGAATTCCACTTTGTCAAAATATTTGCGTGCATAACGGATTGCAGAACGAGCGGTATCCTTAACCTGTTCTTTCTCCATACGCAGTTTGTATTGGCGGTGAATCGGTGAAGTCGCCAGGAACAGATGCAGGCACGGATCTTGCGCCCCCTTCAGCGCCTCGCGTACCGCATCGATATCTTGTTCTCTGGAACGCGACAGACCAATGACGCTCGCATTCTTCACTGCACGTGCCACAGCATTAACCGCTGCCAAATCTCCGGGCGATGCCGCAGGAAAACCGGCTTCAATACGGTCGACACCCAGACGCTCGAGTTGATGCGCAATCTCCACTTTCTCACGGGTATTCAAATTGACCCCAGGCGATTGTTCTCCATCTCTCAGCGTAGTATCGAAAATATAAATTTTACGCATTATCGCACCTCCTTGTTTTTATGGGTAAAAATAATTTCATATTCTGCAAGTAATGAATGTATCCACTCATTACTTCCTAACTGTCTTCCTTTCTACTTCTCACCCTAACCTTAAAAAAGATTTTAAATTGATTTGCGGCAGGCAGGTTGGATACGGGCTCGTGGAGGGAAAAGAATAATTCAAAAGAAGCGAAGCGTTCGCCTTTCAGATCTGATTCTGGCTGCTGAAGCAGTCGTTCAAAAAATCAGATCTGAACAGCGCTCGACCAAACCATCTTTTCCCAGAGTGACCGTATCTCAACCTCACCTCCCCAAATCAAATGTTCAAATCTTATTTTTTAATCCAATGCATCATTTCACGCAATTGTCCGCCTACTACTTCGAGTGGATGCTCGGCTTCATTACGACGCGTTGCTGTCAGGAAAGCACGACCGGATTGATTTTCCAGAATAAAGTCGCGTGCGAATTTACCCTGTTGAATATCAGTCAGTACTTCTTTCATTGCTTTTTTGGTTTCTTCGGTAACGATACGAGGACCAGTTACATAGTCACCATATTCCGCAGTGTTACTGATGGAATCACGCATAGTCGCCAGACCACCTTCATACATCAGGTCAACGATCAATTTCAGTTCATGCAGACATTCAAAGTAAGCCATTTCCGGAGCATAACCAGCTTCTGTCAGTGTCTCGAATCCGGCTTTGACCAGAGCACTTACGCCGCCACACAGAACAGCCTGCTCACCGAACAGATCCGTTTCGGTTTCTTCACGGAAGGATGTCTCGATAACGCCTGCACGTGTACAGCCGATTCCTTTGGCATACGCCAGACCGATTTCTTTGGCATTGCCTGTTGCGTCCTGATGAATAGCGATCAGACCCGGTACACCGAATCCTTCTTCATATGTACGACGAACCATATGACCTGGAGATTTAGGAGCAACCAGCAGTACATCATTACTTTCCGGAGCAACGATCTGACCGAAGTGAACGTTGAAACCATGAGCGAACATCAGTGCAGCTGTTTCTTTCAGGTTAGGTGCGATTTCGCTTTTATATACGCTAGCCTGTGTTTCATCCGGCATCAGAATCTGTACGATATCTGCACGCTTGGTCGCTTCTGCTACAGGCAGTACTTCAAAACCGTCATTTTTGGCTTTGTCAAAGGATTTACCTTCGCGAAGACCGATAACTACAGTCAGACCGCTATCACGCAGGTTCTGTGCATGGGCATGACCCTGGCTTCCGTATCCGATAATTGCGATTGTTTTACCTTTCAATACGTTCAATTCTGCATCATTTTCATAGTAAGTAGTTACTGCCATTTTTCTCTTCCTCCTTTAATGTATGGAACGTCGTTTCGGTACTGCAGTACTGCTGTTACATAATGACAACCCTCTGAAAAGAGCGGGTACTTCAAAGGAACACGACAACCAGCTGTTCGACTGCATAATCGTTATATTGACTATCCCGTTTCAGGGGTGATCCTCTCAAATCCCCGCTCTTTTCAGCGAGAATTGGTTTTATACGTTACCGCGTATCATCGCTGTCGCGCCTGTGCGGGAAAGTTCGCGAATGCCATAAGGCTTGAGCAGTTCGACCATGGCATCAATTTTCTCGGTATCACCAACAACCTGTACAATCAGGCTGTTTGGTCCGATATCCACTACAGCTGCGCGGAAGGTATCAATAACGCCCATAATTTCGGGACGCTCTGCCGGTTCTGCTTTAACCTTGATCAGAGCCAGTTCACGTGCCACCATCGGACGGGAACTCAAATCGATAACCTTGATGACATCGATGATTTTGTATAATTGCTTTTCTACCTGTTCGAGCGTATTCTCATCACCCGTCGTTACGATAACCATCCGGGATAATCCTGCTTCTTCCGATGAACCGACGGTGATACTCTCGATATTGAATCCCCGGCGGCCAAAGAGTCCGGAGACTCTTTGCAGCACACCAGGCTGGTCATTGACTAGTACGGCGATGGTATGTTTCAGCGTTGTCGGTATCATTCTTTATCCCCCATTAACATTTGATCAATGGTGGCTCCCTGTGGAACCATCGGATACACATTTTCATGCTTGTTGACTACGAATTCTACCAGAACAGGACCCGGTGTATCCATCGCTTCCTGCCAGGCTGCAGCAGCTTCCTGCTTGTTCGTTGCCCGCAATCCTTTGACGCCATAAGCTTCAGCCAGTTTGACAAAGTCCGGGCTACCGGAGAGATCAATGTGGCTGTAACGGTTATCATAGATCAGTTCCTGCCACTGTCTGACCATGCCCAGTACCTGGTTATTCATCACGACTACTTTGACAGGGATATTATTGATGGCGCAGATCGCCAGTTCCTGTGCACACATCTGCATGCCGCCATCACCGTTAATCGAGATAACCAGACGTTCCGGGTTCGCCATCTGAGCACCAATCGCAGACGGGAATCCGAATCCCATCGTACCCAGTCCGCCGGATGTCACCCATGAACGCGGTTTGTTAAAACGATAATACTGGGCGGCCCACATCTGATGCTGACCTACATCCGTAGTGACAATAGCTTCGCCGCGTGTTGTATCATTGAGCATTTCCACAACCCACTGCGGTTTGAGTACTTCCTCGGAATCGTCATAACGGAAAGGCTTTTCTTTTTTCCAGCCAGCGATCGTTGTCCGCCATTCATCGGCATAGCTGGAATGACCAGCTTCGATATTGAGCATCTCCAGTACCGTCTTCACATCGCCTACGATGGGAATATCGGTTTTGACATTTTTGCCAATCTCGGCTGGATCAATATCGATATGTGCGATGCGGGCATGCGGTGCAAAACCGTCCAGCTTGCCGGTTACACGATCATCAAATCGTGCTCCAATGCTGATCAGCAGATCCGATTGCTGAATCGCGTTGTTCGCTGCATATGTGCCGTGCATCCCTGGCATACCGATCCACAGATCATGACCGCTTGGGAAACCGCCCAGTCCAAGCAGGGTCGTTGTAATCGGAATCCCCGTAGTCTCGACGAACTTCAGAAGTTCTTCATGACCACCAGAGTAGACCACACCGCCACCTGCCAGAATCAGTGGACGTTTGGCTTCGGCAATTGCTTGATGAAGCTTGTCCAGCTGCAGCTTGTTCGGCATTACTCTTGGATTGTAACCACGCATCATAACCGGTTCGGTATGCGGCTTGAACAGAGACTTGGCTGCCGATACATCCTTGGGAATATCGATCAGCACCGGGCCTTTGCGTCCTGTGTTGGCGATATGGAAAGCTTCATGAATAATTCTAGGCAGATCTTCTACATCGCGAACCAGGTAACTGTGTTTGGTGATAGGCATTGTAATCCCGGTAATGTCCGCTTCCTGGAAAGCATCCGTTCCGATCAGCGTCGTTGCCACATTGCCTGTAATTACAACGAGGGGTACGGAATCCATATAAGCTGTCGCGATTCCAGTCACCAGGTTGGTCGCTCCCGGACCGGATGTTGCGATACAGACGCCGACTTTGCCGCTAGCGCGGGCATATCCATCAGCTGCATGAATCGCTCCCTGCTCGTGCCGTGTTAACAAATGTTTGAAATCATCGAATCCGTGCATGGCATCGTAAATGTAAAGCACCGCTCCACCCGGATATCCGAATACACATTCCACACCTTCCAACAGCAGACTGCGTAGCAGCATTTCCGAACCTGTAATGACTTCAGGCTTCATCCATTTCTCTCGTAATTCATCTGTCGATTGCACATTAGGTATTTGCGCGCTCATCAGTATTCCTCCTCCCAAAATTTACATCAATCTCACATACACAGCATATGCAAAGCCGCTGCATCCCGTTCCGGATGCGTCCCGATCAAAGATCAGGTTGGCAGCTGAGACGAACAAAGTATCAAAAAAAGCCTTTCGTCGCCTCGCACAGAAAAATGTTCTGTAGAGGGACGAAAGGCTATCGCTTCCGTGGTACCACCCATATTCGTGTACAGCCTCACGGCAATGTACACCTCGCCAAGTAACGTGCTTTTGCACCTTACCTGTAGTCTGTAACGTAGACTGTACGATTTTCCCTAATAATCATTGAAATCAATGCCTTTCAGGAAAACAGCTCCGAGGTGAGCTCGTATCTAAGGGTTTTTGATGAAGCTTGCAGCAAACAGATGCTTCACTCTCTGGACAAAATAGCCCCTAAAACTTCGTCCTCTTCATAGCCGATATCTGGTATTCTCATATGGACCGGAACAATATGTTGTATTGTCGGCCGCTAATTTAGGATTATTATATGATTCATTCCAGACAGAGTCAACACTAATTTTTTTGTCTTTTTGAACAATCATTTTGACAGTTTCATATTGCTATATTTATCCATTTATCAAAAAAGCTTATATTTGCAAGGTTTTTTGGGGATTATTTTAATATGCTGTTTACATAACCATTTCCCCGTTTGTGCATTATGCACAATTAAACAGCATAAATATGGCAATGATTTTGTATTTGGACCACACATCGTTTAATTTTGAAATAGATACAGAAACGACCGTTTTTTATATCGTTTTTACAGTGTTAAGAATTTTCTCTACTGTGGATTCTTAATTTTTATCCCAATAAAAAAGCCGAAATCCTTTTTTACTGGATTCCGGCTTTTCTTTATTATGCTGCCCTGCTACAAAATTCTCACCTTGTACAGCTTATTCTGTAGATCAGGCAGCTGTTTATCCTTATACTACCAAGCTGCTTAAAACAAACTAATTCTCTCAGACAGGCAAGGTCATCTATAACGCTGCCTGTCTATCGTTTACTCGGATCATACGGCTGACCGAGAGCTGACGGTGCACTAGAGCGACCTACAGCTGCAACCAGCACAATAATAGTCAGTACATACGGCAGCATATAGATCACTTCAGGCGGAATGCTCTGTGTCCAGGCAAACAGCTGCACATAGTTACGCACTGCCTGTGCCAGACCGAAGAATACTGCCGCACCAAACGCACCGATCGGATTCCATTTACCAAAGATCATCGCAGCAATTGCGATATAACCCTGACCGGAAATCGTATTATGCGAGAATGTACCGGTCGTTGTCAGTGTAATCGTTGCACCACCGATTCCCGCCAGCGCACCACTCAGCATAACGCCGATATAACGCATACGGTTTACTTTGATACCTACGGTATCGGCTGCACTCGGATGTTCTCCGACAGAACGCAGACGCAGACCGAATGGTGTTTTGTACAATACATAAAAGGATACAAACACCAGGATAATCGCCAGATACGTTGTTGGATATGCATTGAAGATCGCATCACCCAGCAGTGGAATCTGACTCAGATAAGGAATCGCAATACGGTTGTAACCAGCGATCAGTTCCGTCTCACCGGCACCGTCGAACAGCAGTTTAACCATATACAGCGTACTTCCTGCTGCGAGGAAGTTAATAACGATACCACTGATAACCTGATCTGCTTTGAACGTAATCGAAGCCAGAGCATGAATGAGTGATACGATCGTTCCCAGCACAATAGCTGCCAGCAGGCCCATCGTTGCCGCAGAGAATGTATCCATACCTGCATCCTGTGCATAGTGACCTACAACACCGGCTGCAAATGCACCAAAGACCATCAGACCTTCCAGTCCCAGGTTCGTCACACCGGATTTTTCCGAGAAAATGCCGCCAAGGGAAGTGAATATCAGAGCTGTAGCAAATACAAGCGTCGTATTAATGAGCTGCCCGATAATTGTTAATACGTCCATTTACAACACCTTCTCTTTCTTACGCTTGGCATAGAATGGCTTCAGTACCCAGCGCACAATACCCTGTGCAGCGATAAAGAATATAATCGCACCGATAACAATACGTACGATTTCTGGCGGTACATCCGCGCTGAAGCTCATACCTGCCGAACCATAAGTCAGCGTACCGAACAGAATGGAACCCAGAATAATACCAAATGGATTGTTCATACCAATCAATGCAACCGCGATCCCGTCAAATCCGGTTCCTGGTGAACTTGCCATAACCGACTGGTAACCGAATACGCCCAGTACGGTAAATGCGCCGCCCAGACCGGCAAACGCGCCGCTGATAAACATCGCTTTGACGACATTACGGTTAACGTTCATACCTGCATATTTGGAGGCATCCTGGTTAAACCCTACTGCACGCAGCTCATAACCCTGCTTGGTTTTCCACATAAAGATATAGAAGAACACCGCAGCGAGCAATGCAATTACTGTTCCCCAGTGAACACGGGCATTGCCCATCATCTCGGACAACCAGCCGATTGCAATTGAAGCCGTAGGCTGAATATCGACCGAACGGTTCTCGCCATCCAGTAATGCATAGTTGTTGATGATCATATTGGACAGGTACAGACCGATCCAGTTAAGCATAATACAGGAAATAACTTCGTTCACGCCTCGTGCAGCCTTCAGATAGCCAGCAATCGCTGCCCACAATCCGCCGAATACCGCACCTGCGATAACCGCCAGTGGAGCATGAATGTACACAGGCAGTCCATGAACATGGATACCTACGATAGAAGCGGCTGTCATCCCGATCAGAAACTGTCCTTCACCACCGATATTGAACAGACCGGTACGTGCTGCAAAAGCAAATGCCAGACCTGTCATAATCAGCGGTGTCATCTCACGAATAGCTTCACCAAAGTTATAGGAATCCCCATATACCCGGGTAAGCAGGGCACTGTATGCTTCGAACGGATCATAACCGCCGATCAGCATGACGAGCGCGCCGAGGATCAGACCCATAATAATGGCCACAATAGATAGAATAAAAGAATCCCCGGTAAATATTTTCATCAATTTACTCATGCGCTGCACCTCTCTTTACGGTGCTTCCCGCCATCATTAAGCCCAATTCCTGATCATTGGTTTGTTCCGGCAGCACTTCACCCACAATTTGTCCTTCATAGATAACCGCAATCCGGTCAGATACATTCATGATTTCATCCAATTCAAAGGAAATCAGTAGCACGGCTTTGCCCTGGTCACGCTGGGCAATCAGCTGTTTCTGTACAAACTCAATTGCACCGACATCCAGACCCCGCGTTGGCTGTGCCGCTACGAGCAGTTCAGGGTTTTTGTCAATCTCACGGGCGATAATCGCTTTCTGCTGGTTACCACCGGACAGAGAGCGCGCCATCGTATGGATGCTTGGCGTACGTACGTCGAACGCTTCTACCAGACGGGTTGCTTTTTTGTCCACTTCATCATATTGCAAAAAGCCGTTTTTGTTATACGGTGCTTTGTAATACGTCTCCAGTACCATGTTCTCGCTAACTGAAAAGTCCAGTACCAGACCATGTTTGTGACGATCTTCCGGAATATGGGCCACGCCTGATTCGGTTACCTTACGCGGCGTCAGGTTGGTGATGTCCTTGCCATGTAAAGTGATTTTACCGCCATCTACATGCCGCAGGCCGGTCAGTGCTTCGATCAGCTCGGTCTGTCCATTGCCGTCTACGCCGGCGATGCCGAGAATCTCTCCTGCTCTCACCTGCAGATTCAGACTGTTCAGTACAGCCATGCCATCCTTGTTCTTAGACAGGATATTCTCCATATGCATAACCACTTCGCCAGGCTCTGCCGCTTTTTTGTCCACTTTGAAGCTGACGTTGCGACCGACCATTTTTTCGGCCAGTTCCTGCGGAGTTGTCTCTGTCTTTTTGACCGTATCAATGACTTTACCGCGGCGAATAATTGTTACTGTATCCGCAATTTGCATAATCTCTTTGAGTTTGTGGGTAATCAGGATAATGGACTTGCCTTCCTGGATCAGACGCTGCATAATCTCCATCAATTCAGAGATTTCCTGCGGTGTCAGTACAGCGGTCGGCTCGTCAAAGATCAGGATATCCGCACCGCGATACAGCGTTTTGAGAATCTCTACACGCTGCTGCATACCAACGGAAATATCATGGATCTTGGCATTGGGATCTACGCGCAGACCATATTGCTCGGACAGCTTGCGGATCTCCTCTGTTGCTTTTCTATAATTGATTCGGGCTCCCTTTCTCGGTTCGGAACCCAGAATAATGTTCTCCGTAACAGTGAATGGCTGAACAAGCTTAAAGTGCTGATGGACCATACCGATACCCAGCTCAATCGCTCTGTTGGGACCATCGATAATCACCGGTTTGCCATCAATTTCAATACTGCCTTCATCCGGCTGATACAGCCCGAACACGATATTCATAAGCGTTGATTTACCGGCGCCATTCTCACCGAGAAGAGCATGAATCTCGCCTTTTTGCAGCTTGAGACTGATCGAGTCATTGGCTACGATACCCGGAAAACGCTTTGTTATTTGTTTTAACTCTACAACAGGGGTTGCTGTATCCATTAGATCACCCTTATAAGCAAATTAATAGTTCATATGTTACCGGCATGTCCGCCATTCTTAAACTTACCTGTAGACGTAACAACAAGGCTAGTTATTAACCAGCCTTGTCTGTTGTACTATATGTTCAAAAGCAATTATTTCACTGTATCAGGTACTTTAACTTCGCCAGCGATGATTTTAGCTTTGTACTCATCAACCAGTTTCAGTACGTCAGCAGGTACGTTTTTGCTAGAAGTATCCGCAATACCTACGCCGTCATCTTTCAGACCCAGTGTTTCTGTACCGCCTTTGAAAGTACCATCGATTACTTCCTGGGATACTTTCTCAACTGCTGTATCAACACGCTTGATCATGGAAGTCAAAGTCACTTCATCACCGAACTCCAGGGATTGGTCTTTATCTACACCGATTACCCATACTTGCTGTCCGGATTTTTTACGGGATGCTGCTTCATTGAATACGCCCGTGCCTGTTGCACCAGCTGCGTGGAAAATAATATCCACACCTTCATTGTACATTGTTGCAGCTGCTGCTTTACCTACATCCGGCTTGTCAAATGCACCGGCATAGTTGGCAATGAACTCAGCTTTAGGGTTAACTGCTTTGATACCTGCTTGGAAGCCAGCTTCGAAGCGTTGGATCAGAGGGCTTTTCTCGCCGCCTACAAAACCGATTTTATTCATTTTTGTCATTTTACCGGCAACGACACCCACGAGGAAGGAACCTTCGTTTTCGGAGAACGTTACAGATTTAACGTTTGGAGCGTCTACTACACTATCGATGATTGCCAGTTTGGCATCAGGGTTTTGACCTGCAACCGTTTTGATTGCGTCTGCCAGGTTGAATCCAATACCCCAAGTCAGGCTGTAGCCATCTTTAACGAATTGGTTAAGGTTAGGAATATAATCCTGATCGGATTTACTTTGCAGGTATTTTACACTTGCTCCGCCAGCGGATTGTACTTTTTCAAGAGCTTCCCAGGCAGATTGGTTAAAGGATTTATCGTTTACGCCGCCTACGTCAGTTACCATACCCACTTTAACGTCGCTGGAACCTTTGCCTTCAGATGCACCGCCACTTGCATTGTCGCTCTTGTTACCGCATGCTGCCAGAATAACGGACAGTGCCAGTACCATAATCAGCGAAAGTGAATAGACCTTCTTCATGTATCTTTTTCCCCCTTAAAAGTATCAACTATGTTTCTGTCTCTCTCATGAAAACACGAACATTTTCTGAAAATAACATTATTTTGTTCGCTTTCGGAGCAGATTTAATAGTCACTGAACAGATTATACAATCATGTGATAGGAAAATCCACTATTTTAATAACAATTGGTCAATTAATTTATCCATTAAACAATGTAAGCGCTCTATATTGGAATTTTTTACTATTTCACGTTATATCAATGTTATATAACCTACACATACTTTACAGCAAAACTGTTTTAATGCACTAAAAAGGTACAGTAGAACATTTATTATCGATATACCTGACAAGACCCATCTATTTGTCTTCCTTATATATAAAGTATCTTTTCCGAGTCAAATATGCCGTTTGTCACATTACTGAAGCCCGTATTACTTATTGATGCCGCATAGTATGGAAGTCCTAAAATATCCGTTCCGCTTCATGCCCTTCAGACAGTTTACGTGATTTGTCCCGTGACAGCAACATATTTCTTATCCATTGTCTTTTTCAATTCCACTCTCTGGAATACTGTAAATAAAAAGGGAATATATTGGGTTGTCTTCTTCTTCTTATCGGTCACACCTTTATTCAAAATAAGACAGCTGGATGCTCGGCTGTCATTTATATTAAGACTGGGTTTGTACAGCGTAGCTAAAAGAACCCGGGGAACCATCTTTATTGGAAATACGTATCGTCCAGTCTCCCGCCTGCTGATTAATCCATGTATATTGAACCTTCTTCTGCTTGCCCGGCTTTATCGTATCTACGCTGCATTCCGTGCCTGCAGGATCGACCAATTGATACGAAAGAAGAACGACCGGTATTCTCCATGTTGATAACAAGGGTCTGGGTTGCAGCTGTCTGATTCGCTTGAAGTGTAAACACATTTCTGAACTGTCCATTAAATGAAACTGTTTCTTTATCTATAATTGGTACTATAACTTCTGGTATTGAATGGTCTACACGCTTTTGTATTTGCTTATGTATACGTTCATCTTCGGCTTGAGTGTGTTCACTGCTCATTTGAAGAACCGGCGTTACTGCCGATGTCATCGGCTTGGGCGGTGTAACCGTATTATCGGTCATGCTATTAGTCAGGCTTAGGATCAAGATCAGGATCCCTGTAAAAGCGCAGATCCAAAGCCATAAGTGTCCTCTTCTCTTCATTAGACTATCTCCTTTGAACTGTAGCTATACATTTTACTTTGTTCACTCACTTGTACATCTTGTGGAGAGATAAGGAATAGAGCATTTATGGATAGCCAGCCACTAAATATCCCGCGTCCTAAAGAGACATAAATAAAAGGCTATCCATATATCCAGTGAATAGATAAATAGATAGCCTTTTATAATACGCAACCTAAATTACGCGTTGATTTTTTCTTTTGCTACAGTAGCCAGGGAGTTGAACGCAGTTACATCGTTAACTGCCAGGTCTGCCAGCATCTTACGGTTGATGTTAACACCAGCCAGTTTCAGGCCGTGCATCATTTTGTTGTAAGACAGTCCGTTCAGACGAGCTGCTGCATTGATACGTACGATCCACAGTCTGCGGAAGTTACGTTTTGTTTGACGACGGTCACGGTAAGCATAAAGCAGGGATTTATTAACCTGTTCTTTTGCTGTTTTGAAAATACGGTGTTTGGAACCGAAGTAACCTTTTGCCAGTTTCAGATATTTCTTGTGTTTACGACGTGTGACGAATCCGCCTTTAACTCGTGCCATATTGATAACCCTCCCGGAAAATTAAATTATTTAAGATTAGCTAAGCCTTGTTTCAAACGTTTAACGTCCCCAGCAGCCATCAGTGGGCTAGTTCCCAGTACACGTTTTTGACGCTTGGATTTGTGAGAAAGCAAGTGGTTTTTGAAAGCTTTGTGACGTTTCACTTTACCAGTTCCTGTAACTTTGAAGCGTCCTTTTAAACTGCTATGAGTTTTCATTTTAGGCATTTGAATATCCCCCTTAGTTATTTTTCGGCGCCAAGATCATAATCATGCTGCGGCCTTCCAGTTTGGGCTGGCGCTCTACAGTACAGATATCTGCAACTTCATCTCTTACGCGTTCCAAGACTCTTTGTCCAATATTTGCATGTGCAATCTCGCGACCGCGGAAGCGGACCGAGCATTTCACCTTGTCGCCATTATTCAAGAATTTGTTTACATTACGGAGTTTAGTTTGGTAATCATGTTCCTCCGTATTTGCATGGAAGCGCACTTCTTTCAGTTCAACAATCTTCTGATTTTTGCGTGCTTCTTTTTCTTTCTTCTGCTGTTCGTAGCGGAATTTGCCGTAGTCCATAATCCGACATACCGGAGGCTTCGCTTGCGGAGCAACGTTAACCAGATCCAGATTCAGATCGATTGCCATTTGCAATGCTTCGCGAGTCGGCGTAATTCCGATTTGTTCACCGTCAGCACCTACCAGACGTACTTCTTTTGTCCGGATTTCGTCATTGATCATATGTTCTTTACTAATAACCTTCCACCTCCAAGATATAATAGATACTACTATTACAAAATAAAAAGGGATGCAGGTCTCATCACCCGCATCCCTTGATCAGTATACATTCATGACAAATACTTGTCGATAAATTACAGACCAATGAACCAGCCGATAAAAGATCGGTCAGGTGAGAAGACGAGCTTCTGCTTTTCATTAACGTTCTCAATAACACACTTGAACATTGTATCACGTAGTCTTAGACAAGTCAACAGCCTGCATAAAATAATTATGCAGGCTGTCCATGACTGTCTATATAATGATCTCCGACTTACAGAGAACTTTGTTTACCTTGTACTTCATCCAATCGTACCACACGTGTATGTTCTGTATGGCTCCACTGTTTGTTGTTCTGTGTGAAGAACGCGTAGAAGGTAATCGGCCACCAGGACAATCCGTAGATTGGGAACAGCAGCAGGTACATATACACTTTCCACGATTTCACTTTTTCCAGAACCATCGCCAGGATAAAAGTAACTACATTGGCGAAGATGGCTACAACAGCGACCCACATCGGCATGTAATTGTATACCGAAGCAATATGAGGTCCACCCAGAATAGCTGTATCGATCCATACGGCAGCTGTCATCAGGAAGGTAATCAACACGATGTAGACGTTAACGCTGTACAGCGCCAGGTCGAACTTGATGATGTTGAATTCCTTGATACTTTTCCACAACAGCGGGAAGAAATAACGACGTGCTACGGTAAAGTGACCCTGCATCCAGCGCAGACGCTGACGGGAAGAAGCTTTGAATGTCAGTGGCTTCTCATCGAATACTTTGGCATCATAGCTGAATTTTGGATAGATGCCTTTTTCGGCACAACGCATAGTGAACTCCAGATCTTCTACCAGACTGGTTGCGCCCCAGCCGATTTCCTTGAGCAGTTCATTTTCAAAACACATACCTGTACCACCAAGGAAGTTCGCCATATTCAGATTATGACGGGACAGCTGCCACAGACGGTTGATGTACCAGTATGATACACCGTAAGCTGCAGTGATCCAGGAATCTTCCGGGTTTTTGGTATCGATGTAACCCTGGATAACACGTGCACCTTCACACATGTCGTTGTTCATTTCTTTCAGGAAGTTCGAAGCAGCCAGGTTATCCGCGTCGAACATCACGATACCGTCGTACTGGCGAGGCATGCTCCACAATTCGTTCAGCATCCACTCGATCGCATACCCTTTACCACGCTGGTTAGGGTTCGTACGTACACAAGCATTCATACCATGACTTCTTACGATATCTGCTGTACCGTCTGTACAGTTATCACAGATAACGAATACATCGTACAGTTCTTCCGGATAATCCATTTCTTTCAGATTCTCCATCAGTGCGCCAATAACTTTCTCCTCG
Source organism: Paenibacillus dauci (assembly GCF_000971985.1). Classification (GTDB taxonomy): domain Bacteria; phylum Bacillota; class Bacilli; order Paenibacillales; family Paenibacillaceae; genus Saccharibacillus; species Saccharibacillus dauci. The sequence continues at coordinate 378,231 of NZ_KQ040798.1, forward strand.
TTATGTGCAGCTACCAGAATCGCAAATGACTTTTTCGGAGCATGCTCCGGTCTTTTTTTGCGTTTGATAATCCCGAATAAAGAAAAACCAAACTGGTAGACAGCGATCAGTGCCAGCAAAATCTGCAGCACTATAAATGTTGTATCCAAGATATTACCCATGAGAATATGTGACCCCCTTCATATGAAACCCCTTCAAACCGTGACGACTGTGTTCTCTTTGTGTCTAACATTTCATTTTTTGAATATCTGTTTTGTAAATGACTCAAATTTCATAATTCCAGGTAATTGATGTAAGCCTCATGAAACTTTGCATGCAGACATAAAGATTTTGCACACTTTTTGTCCATTTGTCAAAGGTACCAAATGCAGTATGCTGTGAAAAACTCTATAATTATGACGACAAACACTACGAAAAGGTTCCAAGGCGAGGTCTATCAGCGTTTTATGGTATAATATCTTGGTTTTGCTCGCTTTTCATGTCTTTAGCCTTAATTTTATAGTGGAATTTGGGAAATGGAACCAGGCAACATGTTACCTGACATTCTATAAACCGATTATTTTCGGTTGAATCATGGGCAACAGATCACTCCATAATACTCCTCAATCCAAAATGAATGAGCCAGCCAATTAGAGGGTAAGAATAATAATGACAGATTATGTGTGATTTAACGCTGGGTTAACGTTATAATGCTTGAAATGGTTAAAGAATAAAAATATGATTAATCTAAGCCGACAACGGCAATATATACGGGGGTCTCTCATGCGTCAGTTCCTTATTCGTTTACAAACCATGGAGCAGTATATTTTCAGATGGTTTAACACCAGGCTTCATAATCGGTTTCTCAACATTTTCTTTTATTATCTGACGAATCTGGGCGGAGCCACTTTTACGATTATCGCTACACTGGCCATATGGCTGCTGGCACCTTCCCCATGGGATCAGGCCGGCTTGCATGCTGCTGTTGCACTAGCTATCAGTCATATTCCGGTAGCTATCGTCAAAAAACTATATCCGCGTATTCGTCCGTATCTCGCCATACCGGAGACCATTACCTTCCGTAACCCATTGACGGATCACTCTTTTCCGTCAGGGCATACGACAGCAGTCTTCTCGGTAACCGTTCCATTCATGCTGGCAGATGTGCACACCATCCCGTTTCTGCTGCCACTGGCACTAATTGTAGCGGTGTCCCGTATGTATCTGGGACTTCATTATCCGTCGGATGTACTCGTTGGGGCATTGATCGGATCGGCGGTTGCTTTTGGTACAGTTGCATTGTGGCCTTAAAGCAGTTATTGTAACAGTATGGTAACATTGTTACAGTTATATTACAGACATGCTGAATTGCTGCCTGTACGACCTTATTTAATTAATTGAGAATACCTTGCAGAAAAGGTGAAATGAACGTGTCAAAATACAGAGTGCTGCTCTTGTCGGAAGGTTTTGGTTCAGGACATACACAAGCTGCTTACGCGCTGTCCAGCAGCCTGCGTAAAATCTCACCGAATATACAAACCAGAGTGCTGGAGCTCGGCAGTTTCCTCAATCCCAAAGTAGCGCCGCTCATTATCACCGCCTATAAAAAAACGGTTGTCTCGCAGCCGAAGCTTGTACGCATGATGTATCGCAGCCAATATAAAAAATCGATTAATCGTCTGGCTACACTGGCGCTGCATCGGATTTTTTATACTCATACTCAGAATGTCATCCGGCAGCTGCGGCCAGATATTATCGTATGTACACATCCGATTCCGGGTGCGGTTATTTCCCGGCTGAAACGCCTGGGTATGCCGATTCCGCTATGCATGGTTATTACAGACTATGATGCACATGGAACATGGATTATTCCCGAAGTAGACCGCTATCTGGTCTCTACAGATGGAGTACGTTCCAAACTGATGATGCGCGGAATCCCTTTCTCCAAGATCAAGGTTACCGGCATCCCTGTCCATCCGAACTTCTGGGAACATCCCAGCAAAGCAGAGATCCGGATGCGATTCGGCCTCAAAGATATGCCTACCGTCATGATTATGAGCGGCGGCTGGGGAATGATGAGCGACGATGCCGTCAATGCCTATCTGACCAGCTTCGCAGACAAAGTACAATTTATTTTCTGCTTCGGCAGCAACGATAAAGCTTACCAGCGAGCACAGCAGGATCTGAACTTCAGCCATGAGAATATTCATCTCGTCCGTTATACCAAAGAGATTGATAAGTTGATGGAAGTCTCTGATCTGCTCGTAACCAAACCAGGCGGAATGACATGTACGGAAGGATTAGCCAAGGCAATCCCTATGCTCTTTTACAATCCGCTACCTGGTCAGGAAGAACAAAATTCGCGCTACTTTACAGAACAAGGCTGGGGTGAACCGATTACTTCGATTCATGTCGTTACCCAGTGGATGGAACTGCTGATCAATGATTATGATGCTGTCGTCATGCAGCGCCAGCTCAAGCTGGAGCAAATCGACCGCTATAATCCTACTGAATGTGCACGCAGTATTATGGATATGGTGGAACACAATAAGGTCTTAACCTGACGTCAGGTTAAGACCTTATTGTGTTTTTTCCTATTTAAATAGAACAATAAATCAATATTTATCGAGACGCATCTGCTGGTATTCGTTCAATGCATCCTGTCCTACAATCACTTCGCAGCGGTGGATGCGCATCCCTTTACCCATAAACTTGGCTTCGTATTCTGTCATGACATGCTCTTCATTAATGCCGTCACGATGCAGATTCAGGCTGATATTGGTCATCTGCAGACCATAGTCGGCAAATGAATTAATCGAGAACTCGAACAGTGTCTCCGAATCCGTCTTGAAATGAATCTGTCCACGGGAATTCAACAGACGACAGTATTTCTCCAAAAAGCGCGGGTGCGTCAAACGACGGCGTCCATGCTTTTTTTTCGGCCAAGGATCACTGAAATTCAGATAGACCCGTTCAATCTCGCCTGGTGTAAAAATATCTTCGATATTCTCGATATTCGCCAGTGCCAGCTGAATACTGGTTGGATCGCCCAGTTCTGCTTCATTCCAGGCAATACGAGTCTTCTCTGCAGCGCGGCGCACCAATTCATCATACATATCAAAGCCGATATAGTTAACCTGTTGATTCTTCACGCTCATCTGGCTGACGAAGCGTCCTTTACCCATTCCGAATTCCACATGGATCGGATAATCATTGTTAAAACGCTCACGCCATTTTCCTTTATAAGCTTCAGGGTTCAATACGACCAGATCCTGCTGCTGCTCCAGATCCTCGCGAATCCCTTTTCTACCTCTTAAACGCATCTTCGTCCTCCGATTTGAATAATTCTCTTCTTTATTTCGTACGGAATTATTTTGACGAAGAAAATGGGAAATGTAAAGAGTTATCTGCCAAAAAGTGCACAAAGGAAAGAAGGATTTCCCTATCCTGCGAACAGCATAAGGAAATCCTTCTCTCTATATTTGGAATTGGGGTCCAACAAATTTAAGCATTCATAGTCTACCCATTTTCTGCCGGAAAATCAAATCCATTTTCCCCGGTAGCCACGATGCAGTTAAGAAATTAAGCTAGGTGCACCTATTATTAACCATTTTGCAGCAATATGACACGCAGGTCATTTATTTTTTCATTTTAGCATCTGTATAAGCAGTTGTTACGTCTGATCAGGGAATATCCGTCACACAGCTATGGGCAGAATCACTGCACTTCACGTCTATTTTTACTATAGTAAAAGGACTGTTTTTCTACCCAGCGGTGATTTATTTTTGTTACAATAGAAACTGTTGATTGGCGGAATAATCAGAATATGGATATACCATGAAGGAGCTTGCATTATGGTTACTATAGAACAGACAGAGTCCCCGGTTCTGTGGGGGGATAAACGATTCCATACGTGGAACACTGAGATGCGGGAGCAGTTTGGAACCAAGGTATTCAAAGTGATGCTGGATGCCGGTTTCACCTGTCCCAACCGTGATGGTACCATTGCCAAAGGCGGTTGTACCTTTTGCAGTGCACGGGGTTCCGGCGACTTTGCCGGCAGACGCCGTGATGATCTGGTCACCCAGTTCAATACGATCCGTGACCGGCAGCACCAGAAGTGGCCAAACGCCCAGTATATTGGCTATTTCCAGGCCTATACCAATACCTATGCACCTGTAGAAGAATTGCGTGAATATTATGAAGTCATTCTGGAGCAGCCGGGCGTTGTCGGTCTTGCAATCGCTACACGTCCTGACTGTCTGCCGGATGATGTGGTTGATTATCTCGCAGAGTTGAATGAACGAACCTATCTATGGGTGGAAATGGGCCTACAGACGATTCATGAATCCACCTCTACTCTTATCAATCGCGCTCATGACACCCACTGTTACGAAGAAGCCGTAGCCAAACTGCGGGCGCGCGGTATTCGGGTATGTGCCCATATTATCTATGGACTGCCGCAGGAATCCCACGAGATGATGCTGGATACCGGACGGGCTGTAGCCAATATGGATGTGCAGGGCATCAAGATTCATCTGCTGCACCTGATGCGCAAGACACCAATGGTCAAGCAATACGAAGCAGGCTTGCTGCGATTCCTGGATCAGGATGAATATATTAAACTGATCGTTGATACATTGGAATTCCTGCCGCCGGATATGATCGTTCACCGGCTGACCGGCGATGCACCGCGCGATCTACTGATCGGCCCGATGTGGAGTCTGAATAAATGGGAAGTTCTGAATTCGATCGATCGGGAGCTCAGACAGCGTGATACTTGGCAGGGCAAGTACTGGAGGGGACGTTAAATGGGATTTCTGTCTGTACTCAGCTTTGCCCACAAACTGGTTGCCGAGCGTCTGGGCAGTACGGCAGGCAGCCAGGCGATAGCTGTTGATGCTACAGCCGGTACCGGTGCCGATACACTGATGCTGGCTCAGGCGGCTGGTGCGAGTGGCCTTGTATACAGTTTTGATATTCAGCAGCAGGCGCTGGATCGTACCCAGGAAAGACTTGGCAGGTATGAGCATCCTGGCAGGCTCGCCCGGACCGAGCTAATCCTAGGCAGTCACGACCGGATGGCGAATCATATCCCGGCAGAGCTTCACGGACAGCTGCAGGCTGTCATGTTCAATCTTGGTTATCTTCCGGCAGGAGATACTTCAGTCATTACCCGTCCGGAATCGACACTGCCTGCACTCACTATTTCTCTGGAGCTGCTAGCTGTAAAGGGCATCCTGACAATTGTACTGTATCCAGGTCATCCTGGCGGATCTGAAGAAGCCGAAGCTGTACAGGAATGGGCCTCTTCCCTTCCTACTGCTACGGCGCAATGCATTATATATCGCCAGCTGCAGCGCAGTGATGCGCCATATCTGATTGCTATTGAAAAGAAACAGGCTTGATCGCATAATCGATCCGAACCGGACACAGATGCAGTACTGCCTGGAGCAGGCTAGACTTCTGATCCAAAAAGTGCCGATCCTGTTATTATTTCAAATGAACTTGAGGAGATGAAAATATTATGGCAGTACGCAAATTGGAACATGTAGGCATTATGGTGACTTCTATCGAAAAATCTATCGCTTTTTACGAACAGGTTATCGGGCTTCAGCATCTGGAGACAAACGGTCATGTAGATGATGCGATTCGACTGGCATTTCTCGCTTTTCCGGGTCATACCGATACCGAAGTGGAATTGGTACAGGGGTATACCGGTGCATTGACCGAAGAAGGCCGTGTGCATCATATTGCTTTTACTGTAGACGATATTGAAGAAGAATATGCACGGATTCAGGGACTTCAATTGTCCAATCTGGATCAGACAATTACGACACTTCCGAATGGCAGTCGCTACTTCTTTTTCAGCGGTCCCGATGGAGAGCGTCTGGAATTTTTCCAGTCTGCACGTTAAGATGGATACAGCCCCGGCCTTACATCTGATGTTGTCTGTGGATAGGACAACGATACATACGGGGTGAATGTTAAATATATGACTATGTGGAGGAGAGAGATTAATGACGAAGCCATACCCACTGCAATTTCAACCGGAATTCAAAGAACGTGTATGGGGCGGTAGAGCACTGGAACAGTTCGGATGGGATATTCCGGAGGGAGCGATTGGCGAAGGCTGGATGATCGCGGATCATCCGAATGGGACAACATCAGTTATCGGTGGTGAGCTGGACGGTAAAAGTCTGGATCAGCTGCGTGAGACATTGGGGCGCGACTGGTTCGGTACACGGGGTGTATCCGAGACCAACGGCCGTTTCCCTCTGCTGATCAAACTGCTGGATTGCAATGACGATCTATCTGTGCAAGTGCATCCGACCGATGATTATGAAGGTCTGCCGCAAGGTGAACTGGGCAAAACGGAAATGTGGTATGTACTGGATGCCAAACCGGGTGCCAAAATCATTTATGGTCTCAAAGATGGCGTCACCCGCGAATCCCTGGCTGAAGCGATTCGTAATAATCAGATTATGGACGAGCTGCAGGAGGTTCCGGTAGAAGCTGGTGATACTTTCTACATTCCGGCAGGTACGGTACATGCACTGTGTGCCGGTGTACTGGTAGCCGAGATTCAGCAGAACTCCGATACCACCTATCGTCTGTACGATTATGATCGTCCCGGACTGGATGGCAAGCCGCGTGAACTGCACATCGAAGATTCTCTTAACGTGATCGCTTACGAAGGCGCAGGCGCTACGACTATGAAAACAGATGGTCTGTCTGCAGGGCAGTGGCTGACACTGGCTACCTCTCCTTACTTTATTGTAGAAAAAGGCATCGTTGACGGTTCATGGAGCCTGTCCACTCTGCCGGAGAGCTTCACCATCCTCGTCGTTGCTAATGGCGAAGGTTCCATTACGTGGAAAGATGGCAGCGCACCACTCAAAGGCGGACAATGCTTCCTGCTGCCTGCCAATCTGGGTGAATACACGCTGGATGGCAGCTGCACAGTGATCCGTTCCTATCTGCCTTAATACCAAGAGGAACAAACTTATAATGGATTGAATAGATTAACCTGTACCGGTGTGATAATTCCTCCGGTACAGGTTATATTTATGATTGGAAAGGAGATGACACTCATGAAGGAACGTACATTTCGCATGACGGATGAAGAAGGCATTCAGGTGCATATCTATGAATGGCTGCCGGATCAGGAGAATATACATGGAGTTGTACAAATATCACATGGTATGGCCGAGACTGCCCGCCGATATCATCGTCTGGCTCAATCTCTCACTGCACAGGGATATGCCGTCTATGCCAATGATCACCGTGGGCATGGGCTGACTGCCGCTACACCGGATGACCTTGGTGATCCCGGAGAGAATGGATTTTACTGGATGGAAGAAGACCTGGTGCTGTTATCCCGCTGGATTCATGAGCACTATGCTACCCTGCCGCTCTATATTCTCGGACACAGTATGGGTTCCTTTATTGTGCAAAAGTTGATGTATGATCATCCGGATCTATACGATGGATTTATCCTCTCCGGCACCAACGGTCCGCGTGGGCTGCTCCAGGCCGGTGAACGTCTGGCACAGCTGCAGCGGCGTCTGCGTGGACCGATGCATCGCAGTCTGCTGCTCAATGCACTTGTATTCGGCCCGTTCAACCGCGGACTGCCCAGACCGCGCGCGACCCGGTTTGACTGGCTCTCCCGCGATCCTGAGGAAGTGGCACTGTTCGTCAATGATCCTTATTGTGCGCGGCTTGCCAGTGTGCGGTTTTATGTACACTTTTTCCAGCTGCTGATCGAGATTCATCGACCGGATTGTATGCGGCGAATTCCAAAAGACAAGCCTGTCTATCTATTCAGCGGAGATCGTGATCCGGTAGGTGCCTATGGCAAAGGAGTACGCAAGTTGTATGAACAGTATCAGAGATTGCAGCTGCAGGATATCGAGATCAAGTTGTATCCCGATGCACGGCACGAGACACTTAATGATACGAACCGAGAAGAAGTTACTGCCGATATTCTGGACTGGCTTCAGCGTCATTGTCCTGTACCCAAATAGCCATCAGACCGTTATCGTCCCGGTCTGATGGCTATTTGATAGGATCGATTGATTTCTCAGGAGGATACATGCCGCGAAGTACGCAGCAAATTCAATCCCAGCAGAACAAAAATCCCTCCGGTTACCCGGTTCAGATAACGTGATGCGCGGCTGGATTGCAGCCGGCCGGACATTTTGCTGGAAAACAGCACCAGCAGTATGCACCATAACAAGCCTGTTGTACTGAATGTTAATCCCAGCAGCAGGAATGGAATCGGACCCATATGCTGCGCAGGACTAACGAACTGCGGGATAAAAGCCAGATAGAACAGCGCTACCTTGGGGTTCAGCACATTGGTCAGCATGCCTTGCAGATAGATTTTACGCAGAGGTCGCTGCTCTACATGCTTAAGTGCTTCTCCTTCTTCCTGACGTGCCATCAGAGCCCGAATCCCCATCCAGATCAGATATCCGGCGCCAATCCATTTGACCAGATTAAAAGCAAGTGCCGACTGCATCAGGATCAGTGATAATCCCAGTCCGGCCAGCAGTGTATGTACCAGTGAGCCGCTGATAATGCCATAGACAGACATAAGTCCTGCCTGCTTGCCCTGGAATATACTGCGACTCAAAATGTAAATCGTATCACTGCCGGGTGTGATATTCAGCAGAATACTCGATAATATAAACAACCAGTAGTGTTCAATCCCCCACATCTCTATCTCCCCCTTTCAACCAGTATCTATGCCTGTTCGTCCGGTTCCTCTGGAGACGGTGCATTCAGATAAGGTAGCAACTCGCCATGCTTGCCATAATTATGTGGTGCCAGATCCTCAAAAAAGATAAAGATCTTCTCTTTCTCTACTTCAAATACATCCGAAACCAGCTCCGACATCTTCTGTACCAGTTCACGCTTTTGTTCGACAGTTTTGCCTTCAAGCACTTTGACAGTAATAAACGGCATCGCTTTTCACCCTTTCCAGAATAGTTGTCTGATTAATGAATTAGAATACCATGTATATATCCCGGAAAACAACCCTTTCCCGGCAGACTCTGGAATATATACTGATCATCCAGTGTGCGCTAGCATCGTATTACATTTGCAGCTTTTTCTCATAACAAAGACTGCTCTCATCCTCTACATAAATGCCAAACCGCTCGATCTGTTCATAGCCGTGACGCTGGTAAAAAGCAATGGCTTCGGGCTGGGCAGCTCCCGTCTCCAAGCGGATAATCCGATAATTCTTCTGCCATGCCTGTTCTTCCAGTGCCTGCAGCAGCCTGCTGGCTATTCCCTGACGGCGATGTGAAGTACGGACGTAAAATCGCTTCAGCTCGGTACTCTGTTCATCCAGTGCACGAATGGCTCCGCAGCCTACAGGCTTGCCCTCCGCATCATAGGCGATCATAAAGGAAGCCGGGTCAGCCGGACTTAATCCATAGATCGACTCCGCCGGATAGCATTCCATCAGATAAGTATCCAGTTCCTTGATCAATAGATGCAGATCGGTGTGATCAGCTTGTACCGGCAAGATGGTAATCATGCAGGCTCCTCCTTAATTATAGTACGTAAATGATGATGCTTATCCTTATCAAGCCAGTTCGTAATGATGAACGACCGGAAATGGATCATAGTAGTGATGCAGCAGCTTTTTCCATTCCTGATAAGGCTCCGAGCCGCGGAATCCCTCAGTATGGTCTTCCAGCGTCTCCCAACGGACAAGCAATATGTATTGATTGTCGATCTCCAGACAGCGCTGCAGTTCATGGGACAGATACCCTTTCATCCCGGCAATAATACGGCTGGCTTGGCGAAAACTGTCTTCAAATGCATCGGTATGCCCTGCCTTGACGTTCAGTATGGCAACTTCCAGAATCATGATGTATCCTCCTCCATAATAAAATAATGAATCCTCACTTGATCAATGCTGTTACCAAATAGCAGCAAACCCAAGATGCTTGTACCATATATTGGCGAATAAAAAGAGCAGCGTCAATCCCTGATTCTTGTCCATATCATTATTCGAATATATCCAATGTAGATAACGACATGCCAAAAAGCCTGCATTCCCGCTGGCTAGACCCTTGTTACACAAGAGCAGATCAGCAGAAATACAGGCTTTGATCACGTTACATTTTACTTATTATAGATGGCTGAATAAGGGATCAATCCCGACTTGCCAGCTTGCTGAGCAGTCTCAGAATCTCCACGTACATCCAGATTACCGTTACCATCAGACCGAATGCTCCATACCACTCCATGTATTTCGGCAGTCCTGCCTGAGCCGATTCTTCGATCGTCCGGAAATCGAGCAGCAGGTTGGCAGCTGCCACGATAACTACAAATACACTGATTCCGATGCCAAGCCAGCCGGTATCATGAATATAAGGTACACTCATTCCAAAAAAGCTCAGCACAAAATTAATCAGATACACAAAAGCAATGGCCAGCGTACAGAGCATAATACCCATAGCCAGTCCGGGAGTCACACGTACGATGCGTGTTGCATACAGCAGCAGCATAAAGAACAGGATACCGACTGTAATTAGAACGGCATTGAGCGCAATACCGGGATAGACCATCTCGACCATCGCCGACAGACCACCCAGCGCCAGTCCGTTGACAATCACATACAGCGGCGCTGTGACCGGAGCAATTTTCGGAAAAAATGTAGTAGGCAGTGCAATCACCAGACTGCCGATCATGCCGACGATCATGTAAGTACGGATGTCTTCACCCTTGTTAAATAAGTACCATGTGTACGCAGCGGATAGTATAAGCAGTACGGTGAGTACGAGTGCCTTACCTGCCGCGCCGGCAATGGTCATAGACTCTCTCTGATCATAGTCTCTTTCTTCCGAGAATGCCCTGCTGTTAAATACAGGATTTTTCAAAGCCATGAAATCATCTCTTTTCCTCAATTAAGAATAAAATGCATACTTTATTATTAACGGTATTTCTTCCTGAAAATTGAATAATGCTCCACCAACGAAGACAAATCTACTATGTCAGATTAGCCTGAATGATGAACTGCTGCAGCTGTTCATCGCTCCATTCGTACAGGAGGAGCAGCTCTTCATACGGGTCTCCGGCAATAGACAGATAGTCGGCAAATGCTGGCTCGGTCTTCATGCCCTGCTGTTTGCGCAGACGAATCTGCTGACGTCCCTGATCGCCGAGATGTTCCAGCAAGCGCTGTTCCATCACCATATGACGGAATCCATTTTGCTGCTCGACTGCACGAGGCTGAGCAAATACTTCGATCTCCCATTCTTCATACATCCAGCGTACAATAGTACACATTAACCCGTCTACTTCGCAGCGATTCAGCATCCAATCGGTCATATGACTATAATGCTCGATCAGTATGGCTTCAAACGTATCGGGATCATGTACTTCGCATAGGATATCCAAATCGCTGCTGCCAATATCAATATCAAGTGGAATCGTTCCGGCCAGTACCGGATCATAGGCAGACAGGACAGAGAACAGATCCAGATGCAGCAGCACCTGATAGGCAGAGCGCTGCCTTGTATTGCCGCTTGCCAGATAAGCGGTCTGTCTGAATATACGCTCTATACGAAGAATCGCTTCCGGTGTATTCATCATATTGCCTCCAGTATGACACACAAATAACGGTACAAAGTATCTGCTCGCGTTCCTGACGGAATGTGAAGAAAGATTCTTGTACCGTTATATGCTGTAATTTATGGATTAACCCTAATTCTCCCAGTGCTCGTTGATAAATTCATCACGGCCGGACTTTTCACGGTCTTCCTTGTAATGCTTGGTGTTCTTTTTGTGGTAATCCTGATGGTATTCTTCAGCCGGATAAAACACGTCGGCAGGCAGAATCTCGGTTACAACCGGCTTGTCGCCAAACCGTCCGCTTGCTCCGACTTCCGCTTTGGTCTTTTGGGCCAGTTCCTGCTGCTCATCATTATGATAGAAAATAGCAGTACGATACTGCGAACCACGGTCATGAAATTGTCCGCCATCATCGGTCGGATCAATCTGCGGCCAGTACAGTTCCAGCAGACGCTCATAAGGGAACAACTCCGGATCAAACGTAATTTCCACTACTTCATAATGACCGGTATTGCCGGTCTTGACCTGCTCATAAGTCGGGTTCTTCACATGTCCGCCAGTGTAACCGGATATGATACCATGAATGCCGGGCAATTCCTCAAATGGAGTAACCATGCACCAGAAGCATCCGCCAGCGAATGTTGCTTTTTGCAATTCTGCCATATCGATTTATCCTTTCAGCTGTAAATTGGGTGTCTCTATATCATACCATTTTCAAAACGGAACGTCTGCTTGAACAGCCTGGAGCAGACGAAGATACAGAGATAGCGCCTCTCTATTGCTTCCCTGTCATCTTCCTCATTATAACGTATTACGGAGAAATTACTTGTCTTCATTGGAAGTCGTCCGGGAACGCTCCATGCGACGCAGCTCGGCATTGTGATAGCGGCTGAACAGCAGCAGGGCAGCGACAGCACCGAGCAGGGCAAATGTCATATCCCACTGCGTATCCCACACGTCGCCCTGTGTACCGAGAAAAGCTTCGGCTGCTGTGCCGGTAATTCCTGCTACTGCAAATTCAATCAGTTCATAAGCAGCACTAATCGCCATACAAATCGAGATTACAATTGTCACCAGCCATTTCCCCGGACGAAGCCGCGATGTACGAAGCAGCATTTCTCTTACAATCATCGCTGGAACAAATCCCTGTATAAAATGACCCAGTCGATCATAGTAATTGCGCTCCAGATGCAGACTATCCCGCAGCCAGTTGAACAGCGGCATCTCGGCATAGGTATAGTGCCCGCCAATCATCAGAATAATCATATGCAGCGCAATAAGACTGTAGACGAGACCCGTCAACTGAAACCGCCGATAAGTCAGCAGCAGAATCGCACCGCCAATAAGCGCCGGGAATACTTCCAATATCCATGTGAACCAGTCATGCGGATGAATAGCTGACCAGACCAGCACCGCTACTGTCACAGCCAGTAGTACAATATGCAGCTTTTGTTCCCGCCTTTGCTTCTTCCCTGTACGTAATCTGTTCATTTCCGGAACTTCTCCTTTGGCAGAATAGGATGAAAAGGATCTGTTATGTAGGTAGGATCTTCAGTGGTGCCATTGTAACATACAACAGAACAAACAAAAGCCACAAATCCAGGCTTGGCCCTCGGATCTGCAGCTGATTTGGCATTCATTATATGTCTGTAGCTATTATTCTTCTTCTCTTGGGATGTAGACGACAAAACCGCTGTCTTCACAATACACGTCACCGAATTGATAGATCCCGCTTCGGCTGACGAACAGCCATTCCAGTACTTTTTGAATGGTTTGCAGCATGAGAGTCCCTCCCGTAAATGAAATAAAACCTTAATGGTTTAAGCACATTCTACGGGGGGAGCCGGCATTGTGTCAATCACTATTTTTGTAAAAATATGTTAAGACAATTATCGTTATATTAACTGTGTGTAAACATATTAGTTAAAACGGCTTAATCGCATATGCAGCAAGGGATTATAGACATTAATAAATGTTGTATTTGTCTATAAAAATCACAATATTGCGTTATAAATTAAACTCTTTTTCATAGATAATAACTTCCATATTATCCCGTGTAATTGAATGTTTTACATACTGAAAGTTCTGTCGTTTCCAGAATATATGTGCAGGTTCATTTTCAATATTTACAGCCAGACGAAAAGCCTGAACCCCCTGGTGAATCAGCCGCTGTTCAAATGCCTGAAAAGCCTGGTTACCCTGCCCTTTGCCCTGACAGGATTTATCGATCATAAACAGTCCCAGCCATGGATAGCCATCATTCGGATTTAATGAAAGGTACTCCACGATGCCGATCGGCTGATCATCGCTGCAGATCACATAGCGTTCTGCTCCAAGCTGTATCGTCTCCTCCACTTCCTGCTGTATTTCCTCGGCGGTCAGCTGTTCCCTGCCTTTGATAATACGATTGTAAAATGGATTGGAATTAATGATCGACAGTTCCACTTCCAGCAGATCAGGTGATGTGCTTACAAATGTAATCATATTCTCCTCCTCGGAATCGGTAATGGGTGTGAGATACATGGAATGATTACTGCCAGCAAGCGCTCGTACTGAATTTTACCATATTAATGTTAGATGCCAGTGGATCAGAGGTAATACATGGATGACAGCATCAAGGATTGCGCAAAACGGTCATTACACTGGTTATATACCTCTTTTTATTTGACTTGACTTTGCACTCATATCTAAAATATCGAATTTCTACACAAAGGAGACAGCCTATTATGACGAATGACAACTCTATTCCTCGTGATCATACACTGGAGGGCGGAATTGGACTGCTTTCGGAAGGTTATGAATTTGCCATGAAACGTCGTCAGGAATTCCAGTCCGATATTTTCCAGACCCGTATGCTGGGACAAAAAGCAATCTGTATCGGTGGCAAGGAAGGTGCCGAATTATTTTATAATGAAGAGTTATTCCAGCGCGGCGGTGCCATTCCCAAGCGTATCCAGAAATCACTATTCGGTGAAAAAGGAGTACAGACACTTGATGGACAGGCTCATGCTCACCGCAAAAAGTTGTTCATGTCCCTCATGTCGCCTGAGCGTCTGAATGAAATTGCCGAACTCGTCGAGCAGCAATGGGAAGCGGCTGCGCTGAAGTGGCAAAGTACAGATCAGCTGGTATTATTTGACGAAGCCCAGCAGGTGATGTGCCGTGCGGCCTGTCAGTGGGCAGGTGTTCCTTTGCAGGAAAGCGATGTGAAGCAGGTCGCTGATGATCTGGGTGATATGGTTGAGTCATTCGGAGCGGTAGGTATGCGCCATCGCCGCGGCAGGCAGGCTCGCCGCCGTACAGAGAAGTGGGTATCACATCTGATTGAGCAGATTCGTGAAGGTGAGCTGGAGGCTCCGGAACAGACAGCAGCCCACGCCATGTCCTGGCACCGTGATACCGAAGCGAATCTTCTGGATACCCAGACGGCAGCTGTAGAGTTAATCAATATTATTCGTCCGATTGTAGCGATTGGTCGTTATGTAGTATTCAGCGCGGTCGCTCTGCATGACTATCCGGAAGCCCGGCACAAACTGGTACAGTCATTGCAGACGGGTGACCCTACCTACAGTCAATGGTTTGTACAGGAAGTGCGCCGATTTTATCCCTTCACTCCGATTCTCGGTGCACAGGTACGCAAAGACTTTACGTGGAAAGATTATTCTTTTGAAGAAGGAACGATGGTACTGCTGGATGTATACGGCACCACTCATGATGAGAAGCTGTGGCAGCAGGCAGATACGTTTGAGCCGGAACGGTTCGAACACTGGAGCGGCAGTCCGTTCGATCTGATTCCCCAGGGAGGCGGCGATCACTACCGTAATCATCGCTGCGCCGGCGAATGGCTGACGATTGATGTGATGCGTGTCAGTCTGGAGTTCCTGACCACCCGTATCACTTATGAAGTTCCTCCGCAGGATCTGACCATCGATCTGTCCCGGATGCCTGCCATTCCGGAGAGCCGGTTTGTGATGAGCGATGTGCAGGTACAGCCGAAGAATGCCGGGTCCTGAGTAGTACGTCTATACTGTGCCATCATAATTGCCATATCCTACAGCATTTACAAAAGCTGCTTGCTGCATATAGTGCAGGGGCAGCTTTTTGCTCAATAGATTCGGCGCATACGATTTTGTAGAAATAGGGTAATATTATTCATAACCTATAGTTCAGGAGGAAACTGTTATGCCGCATAATACACAGCATGTCCCCTATGGATACGAGCCGCCTGTCGAGAAGTTCAGGGGTACACTGATCTACTACGATTCATTCCAGAACACAACAGACGAAGAATTGGAACAGGCGGCAGCTATCGCCGATCAGATGCGTTTCGATCGGCTGGTTCTCTATCCGCTGCATGAACAGACCGTCAAACGAATGTCCAAAACGCCAGTCTCTCCTTTTTACAAACGTGAAGATCGGCTGCATGAATGGCGGCAGGATACCGGACGCAAGGATATTATGATCGAGAGCTGGGAAGGCAAACGCAAAAAATATACTCCCATCGAAGCGGCTCTGCGCACACTGACCGATCATTATACTTCCCCCTACTTTCTCCTGATGACGCCGGATATGGCCAATCAGTTCGCTTCCTTTTCCACTTTTGAAGAATGGATTGTCAAAGTCAGTCTCGTACTGACCGAGCGGCCAAAGCAGCTTCATCCCCGATTGGAAAAATATGCTTCACGCTGGCGGGTAGCGGGAGAAACGCGCAGCAAAGATGCTGCCTCTGATTCCTAATGTCAGCGACCGCGACCCATCGGGTTCCCAGGCTATACCGGATATAAATTCATAATCACAGTCATCCTGCCTGTTACCGGGCCGAATGGCTGTTTTTAGTCCGGTAAAATCTCCTGTAGATGTTCACTCCCGAGCATTTGGCGGAAATGATGGATCATATGGGCGATATAATCCATTGCCAGCCATTTTAGAGTTAGTTCCTGTCCGCTGCGGGTCAGGCATGTCTTCTCGTAATCTTCCTTTGGAATCTGATTCAGTAGCGTAGCAATCTGCAGATTACGCGTCATCCAGAGCAGAATGAGATCCTGCTGATCATAACTGTTCTGATAATCATTCAGCTCCACCCAGCGATCCTGATCATAATCGGTCAGCCGCACAGGTTCTTCCGACAGCGCAATACTGACAAACCGGATATAATTATGCGAAGCCGAATCGCAAAGATGCCCAAGAGTTTCCTTTTGCGACCACTGCCCGGCATGGGGTTTGGCGCTAAATAGATCCGGCGGAATATCATTTAATTTCCCCTGAAAATAGATGACCAGTTCCTGCAATCTGTGACTGAGCGTATTCATATACAGCACTCCTCGCTTGGAATTTGTGAAGACGGAGAATGTTCTGAATCCAACTTTATCAAAATTATAGCACATAATAAAAAGCTGTCCGCTACATGAGCAGACAGCTTCTTTGTTCAGGCATGGATAACGTATGATCGGAAATCATGAGGTTTCTCCATAAGCCAGAATTATCTATTGGATTACTGCGATTACTCGCTAAAATGAATATTTTCGCCAATCGGTACACGGGAACTTACCGGTCTGTTGTACGGATGTTCCTGGTCTTCATAACCAAGCATCACACCAACCATAATCCGCTGATGATCGGGGATACCCAGAATCTCGCGCAAAATATGCGGATAAGATACCGAACTGGCTGCCGGTGTGGAACCCAGTCCATGCTGCGCGGCTGCCAGCATCAGATTACCGGCATAAATGCCTGCATCCAGTGTAGACCATTCCGTCAAATTGCGATCCTGACAGATAAACGCAGCTACCGGTGCATTGAAAAAGTAAAAGTTATTGCGCCAGTTCTCTTCACGTGCCTGCTGATCGTCGCGTGCGATGCCGCTCTGCTCGAATACTTTGGCATAGGCTGCATTCATCCGCTCCTGAATATATTCCGGCCATACTGCAGGCCAGGGCATATTTGCATCATCAGCCGGAATTTTCTCATCATAGGCCTGCAGATTGGCAGTACGCAATCTTTCCAGCGTCTCTCCTGTTGCAACGTATACTTCCCATGGCTGTGAATTCGCCCAGGAAGGAGATTTTTGAGCATCTTCCAGTACACGGATCAACACTTCGTGAGGTACCGGTTTGGATGTATATTTACGAACTGTTTTGCGCTGATCGAAGATATTGCTCATGATAATGATTCCTCCTCTGAATGTATGGAGACGATTGGTTAAGTAGCTATACTGAATAAGAAGACACTTTATTGCTGACAACTATAATAGTTACAATTAAATAGCAGCTTATCCTATTATACCTGATTATGTTGTGATAACAAATATATAGTCTCCATATCATGAGCTATTCGCATCTCCAGACGTGTCCGAAGATTATAAAAATCCTGTAGTCCGCAATAATCCATGCCAAGCCGCTTGATGATCAGCCCAATAATCGAATCATCATAGTCAGGGGTACTCCAGTGATAGAGAGCATGATAAATCTCTTCTGCCGTCTCCTGATTAGGATGAAGAACAGACAGGGATAACCTCCGATATTGCAGCTTCTCGCATAACATCTGGTATAGTACATCCAGCTGATATTCCATCCGCTGCCGATCTTCCGTATCCGTCAGTGTATGCCGTACATCATCAATCAGATCTGTAAACGTCAATCCTACATGACTCATCGCTCTATACATCCATACACAGGTTCCGGTACCTGTATCATGAGCCTCCCAGTAAGGACTCCATAATATCTGTCGTATCCATTCGCGATACTCTGGTCCATATAAGGCAATACCCAGTACCAATCCTGCATTGCAGTCAATAGAAGCCTGCTGTTCTCCCCAGTGATATAACTTCGGAATCAGCGAAGCATCTGCCACCTGGCTGGATAGAGCAGGCAAAAACTCATTAAACAGAGACTGTCCCATTGTCTCTTCGATTGTTCTTCGCAGTATAGCTGCTTCTTTATCATCAAGCTGCAGTTGCAGCAGTCCAAGACAGGCTCTAGTCTGCCACTCCCAGCTCTTACTGTCGTCGAGCGCATAATGAAGCAGGCTGCCCACTGCCTCCTGCACGCCGAGGTAACCACAGGCAGTCAGTATATCTCCCGGTAGTCCAACACGCAGCCGGCCTTCTGTAAAAGCCCATCGATACAATTCCAGTCCCAGCTCCCGATCACCCAGCTTACATAAACCTTCCAGTAGATTAATATAGTCCCAGTCTTCGGGATGAGTAATAAAGCAGTGATACAGCGCATGGGCATCCTCGATATTGCCGTACTTGATAATCATATGCAGCATGGTCTCATACCAGACGGATTCTCTGCTCGTATTCTGTTCCAGCTCCATGATCAATTGCCGGGTAATCGTTAGCATCGGGGAAACTTCCTTTCTAATATAAGGGATTAGTTACATTTCTGAAGAACATGCCTGTCGATCATAACAGTCTTATCATATAAAAAGGCGCTCATCTGAGCGCCCTTTCCCATACCATCATACGGCTACGCCAATCAAAATCTTTTCATCGATCATTTCCATTTATCTTGGCAGCGTCTGAAGATACGTCACATAATATTGGTTGTGATTACGCTGATCCAGTTTGCGGGCAGTTTCCAGTGCCATTTCACTATACTGGGCAGCCAATTTGTTCACATCTGTCGCATGCTCCGGGTACGGGTAAAAAGAAGGAATCTTCACATTGAAGTTGACCTGCTCCTCGGCCAGACGCCGGAATAATGCTGCTGCATAACCATGGAACAGCATATTATCGAGCGGATCTTCATGTTCTGCGGTCCAGGAGATATGTTTCTCAAACAATTCCAGTGCCTTGAACGGATCGGTTACGGTCAGGTATCCGATCTGTTCTCCTATACAGCGCAAAAAGTCATGATTATCCTTGGTCAGCCGATATCCTTTTTTCTGATATTTCTCTGCTTCCTGGTGACGCCCCAGACGGTGCAGGGGCAGCAGTACCTTGGACAAGGTCAGATGCGGAATCTCTGCACAGGTCATTTTCCCGGTCAGAATAGGCTGCGCCGCCTGAAGCAGCTGCTCATCATCACCAAGACGCATATAATATTCGACAAATTCATTCTGCTCACAGGCTTCGCAGTCACTCATTCCGTCCCGTTCCATCGGTCGGAGCTGCTGCAGGAACTGTCCCGCTTCCTCCAACTGACCGGATTGCAGAGCCAGTGTAAAGCGGTAGTACCAGTAGGTCCGGTCATTATAGCCGTGTTCCTGATACCGGCGCCGCATATCTTCCAACAGATTATCGATCTGTGCCCGCTCAATCTCCGGGAAACAGAGCAGATTATCTACGATCCATTTATACGACCAGAGCAGCGGATAATCATAATATTCCTCCGGATTCTTGTCATACTGACCAAGCTGCCAGGAGAAAGCGACCAGCGCTTTGCGCGGATATCCGCTAAATGTAGCCGTCTCGACAATCTCCCCACGAATTTCGTATCCGGCATCGACTTCGCCCAGACTGTCAGCGATCCGCGCCGCTTCATCCAGCAGTTCCAATTTGGCATGTCCATTGGGTAATTGATATGCCTCATCCAGCAATTCTTCGTAACTTCGTTCTGTATTCATAGTTAATTAATAGCCTCCGTTCCCCTGATATATTGATGAATCCTGTCGGTATAATACGAATTGCCATTTCGCTTATCAAATCGGGCTGCGGTATCCAGTGCCTGTTGCAGTACATAATCCGCTAGTGCACCGACATCTGCTTTATCACCCGTATAACCATATTCCATAGGCAGACGGATTTGATAGTGCACATCCGTCTCCTTGCTAAGACGCCGCAGCAGACCAGCTACATGCATACTGAACATCATGGCTTCCAGTGCACTCTCATGATCAATCAGCCAATCTGCATGACGTTCGAACAGATCCAAGCCGAGAAATGGATCGGTATGGGTAAGATAGCCAATATGTTCACCTATCGACTGCAAATAATCACGATTGCTTGCGATATTCGCATAATTACGACTGCGATAATTTTCCGCTTCGGCTGTACGTCCCAAATGGTAAAAAGGCAGCAGCAGTGAAGCAATGGTCTGATGAGGAACCGTAGTACAGCTCATTGTCCCCTGCAAAATAGGTTCGGCTGCCTGCAAAGCTTCTTCATGTCTGCCCAGTATGATATAGTGATCCACCAGTTCATCCTGCTCGCAGGCAGAGCAGTCACTCATCTGATCACGCGGCAGCTGCAGAACAAGCTTCATATAGTCATCCGCCTGCTCCAGCTCTCCGACGTACAGATGCAGGGTATACAGATTGGAGTAATACGTGCGGTCACTATAACCAGCCGCCTGGTAACGTACACGCATATCGTCTATCAGTTCCTGCAGCTGCTCCCGGCTGATCTCTGGAAAATCGATAGCATTGACAAAGATCCATTTGTACGACCAGAGCAGATTATGCTGATTGTATGCCTGCGGATTCTGATCATACTGACCAAGCATCCACGAATAATGAATCATTGCTTTACGGGGATAGCCGCTGAATATCGCTGCTTCCACCAGCTCGCTGCGCACCATGTATCCCGCTTCGATATGTCCCTGATGATCCGCAATCCGTACTGCCTGCTCCAGAAGTTCAACCTTGGTCCGACTGTCTGGCAGTTCAAGCGCCTCTCTGTACAGCGCCAGAATTTCCGGATCAATCGGTGTACTCATAGCGAGTCTCCTTTGCCACCTGCAGACAATCCCCATTCGATAAATCGCAGAATGCCCTGATTCAGGACAGCCATCTCCTGCTTGTTCATTGGATAGTGGCCCATCATGAGTGAATTAACATATAACATCTCGATCGCTACCTGCATCATCTCCTCGCTACCCGGCTGGAAAATGCGTCCAACTACCGGATTGTCCAGATTCAGATACAGCGTCGAATACGCCGACTGCTGCATCGTGGATCCCAGTGAACCGAGAATTGAAGAAAGCGTATCTGTACTTACTTCCTTGGCAGCTTCAAGAGAACGCAGATCCGAAGATTCCTTGGATAGGGTAAACAGTGCCGGCAACTCGGATGGTTTGAACCGCTTCAACTGGATCTGACAACGGAAACGCTGCAGAGCCATATCGGCAAGCCGTGTTTTCTCATAGTATTCCTTGCGTTCCTGCGGTGTCAGATCGGTAAAGGACATGGATACATCTTCCGGCAGCAGACGCTCGGTTACTACCTGTGCATTGACTTCGGGCAGCAGCGCCATTAGCTCGGCATCATAGATGTACCCACCATTAACTACCAGCAAGGATTGTGCCGAAGCCACATGAATGATCTGACGATATTCGTCCAGTGTCAGTGTATAGTGAATATGATCATGCTCCTTGAGCATTTCGCCCAGAGTACGCCGTCCATAGGTCGTCTCGAACGGCAGCCAGCGGTGAACGATCCGGTAGAACTCGGCATCTTCGGTTGCCAGTGCCTTCATCGACAGGGCATGCAGCTGGATAATATGCTGCAACCGGTCAGGATCATAGTCCGCCATGCGCATCAGCTCGCTGCGGATGGCTTCGCCCAGCTCATCACGTACTTCTTCCAATCTTTCATTTTCATAAAAATGTTCACGTGATGCTGTCGGCTGCAGTTCATCGGTCCAGATCAGACACTTCACAAAAAAGGCCCAATCCGGCAAAATATTCTCTGCTTTGTCGGAGACAAGCATGTATTTGAGATAAACCTGATGGGAACGCTTGGCATTCAGATTGACTGCATATGGCAGCACATAGGCAATCCCTCCTGTCCGACCGGAAGCCGTACGCAGTGGAATAAAGTCTCTGAACTGCTCTCCCATTAATCGTTCGCCATACTGTAATACTTCTTCCCGATTACTGCGGGCCAGATCCGGTTCCTGAATCCAGACCGGACGGTAATCATTGATCACTTTGCTGGATGTGCCATCATTGAATGTAATCGGATAAGGCAGCAACGCTCCATAGTAGTACAGGCCACGCTCGAGCTCCTGTGGTTCATAATACATTTCACTGCCTGTCTTGCAGCGCAGGTATACCTTGGTTCCTGCCGATAAATCCGTTTCCAGGGTACGGATACTGTATGTACCATCCGGCTGTCCACGCCATTCCAGCGTAGGTCCACCCTTGGCGGAGCGAGTCACCATGACAATCTCGTCACTCACCATAAAGCAGGACAGCAGACCAATACCGAATCGCCCGATAAACGTCGTCTCTCCAGTAAAAGCAGCCTCGCCACGCTTGGAAGACTGACCGATTTGTGCCAAAAACTCATGAATATCTTCCTCGGTCAGACCGACACCATTATCTTCGATAATCAGTGTGGAATTTGCACCGCTTCCGGCGAGCTCGATATGCACCTTGCCTTGATAATCCGTCTCCAGCTGGTTACGTGCCGTAATGGCATCCACTGCATTTTGCATCACTTCACGCAGGAATACCCGCGGATTACTGTATAGATGATTGGATAAAATATTGATCATGCCGCTCAGGTTCACCTGAAAACGATAATTATTCTGATTGCTCATAAGTACTCTCCATTCTCACCTGAAATGTGAATATCTATTTTTCTTTCGGATGCGGAGCCTGTGATTATATGTCTTTGGACTGCTTGTGTTCAGCGACCTGATGAAGCACATCTATAGCTTGGATCCGGCTTGCCACTTGATCGTAATCCAGAAAAGCATCGTATTCGTAATAATAATTTAATGCCATCACAATCATCGTGAGCGATATCGGCTGTTTCGCCTGCTTGAGTACATCGATCACATCTTCAAATGTAGCAAGTTCCAACCATGTCTGGACACCTTGCTCCGCAAACCTGGCAGGCAGTATGTCCTCACGATCATTTTGTACCGTCAGCCCTTGTTCTTCCTGCTCCCCGAGCCATTCTTCACTAAAATAATAGATGGGTGTGTGGAGCGGATCTTCATTCCAGTGCTCCACATCGGTATAGAGCCATTCATTATGCAGCTGCCCATGCATAGCGACCAATTCCTGTAGATTCCCGAATGTCATGCTATCCGGACGGGTTCTGCGGTTATAATCCGCCATCCGATCTTCGTATCGACTCAACTTATCCCTCTTTTCTGCCGGAAGACGGACTGTGTTTCATCTGCATTTTGCGCAGCAGCCTGACGATTCCATCGCGGTTTTTGGCTTCTTTCATGTATTTGGGTATAGGATGGGAAGCTGTGCGGATAACCTGAAAATACATGGAATTCTCGCGCAGATCTGCAGAGATATAGTCCAGCAGATAGCTCAGATGCTCCCGATTCAGTGCCCACACCTGTTGTCCACGATAATCATCCATGAAATACAGTTCCAAATTAAAATAAGGCTCTCTACCCTGATAAATCTCCGGCATCTGCCAGTAGCCGGTATCCTGCTTGCGAACAGCAACGCGGTTAACCCTATTACAATGGGGACATGGAAAATGAACCTGCTTTTGACCGAATTGTCGCCGGTTATGCAGCGGCTGGTTGAACCACCTCTCGCAATGTGTACATATTGCAGCTACCGAGTAAGCATATCGCGGCTGTTGTCTTGATTGATACAGGCATGATGAACAGCGCACGATAACTTCTTGTTCATCTGATAGATAGCGAATACTGGCTGGTCCTTCGCACTGAGAACATTTGACGATAATTTCACCGCCGCTGTTCAGGATCGCATAGATGGAATAAGGCATTCCGACAGGATCTTTGAAACGTTTCACCTTTGCACCTCCCTTGACAGGTTATGTCTCCATAACCGGTTAGCTGAATAGGCGTATTATCCATAGCCGTTGCTATATCCAGAATTACATTCCAGTTCTCTCCTTATTCCTGCTATTTAACAGGATATATTACTTCTAAGTATACCGATGTATCCGGTGAGTAACAACCTGATTACCGACTTCACCTAAATGGTTAAACAGAATAGAAGCTGCTATTTTATGAATCAATATGTATTACGATTCTCTAACATCATTCTGCTTATTCACTCATTTTCCGCCAAAAATATGAATTTTTATGACTGTATGTAACCGTTTGTGAATGAACAATAATTGCTATTTACCGAATTATCTTGTAATCAATATAAATTGAACAAATTATTTAGCAACCCACTAATTTCGACCTAATCATTCTCGTTGCTTCATACGATAATAAGTAGTATCCAGGTAATTCAATGACTTATTAAATTGATAAGTCTATGACAAAGAAAATTACCGAAAACGAATTTGGACGTGGAGGCACACTGTATTATGACAACCAACAATCAGGATCAAACTGTAACCGATGAACTTGTAGTAAAATCTCTCGAGAAAAATCTGGCTATTATCCGGTTTGATATGAATCGTCAGGTCGCTTATGTGAATAATATCTTTGCAAGTACTATGGGTTATACACCAGCCGCCATGCTTGGCATGAGTCACAAACAGTTTTGTTTCCCCGAATTTGTGAATAGTCCGGAATATGAGTTGATGTGGAAAAATCTCTTTTCCGGCAAAAGCTTTCAGGATAAGATCAAACGTATGGATGCGCACGATGACGCGATCTGGCTTGAAGCCACCTACATGCCTGTTTTTAACGAAGCAGGTAACAAAGTCATCGGAATTACCAAAATTGCAGCGAATATTACTACACGTCAAATCAATATTACAAACGTCGTACAGGATATGCAAAACATGGCCGATGAACTAAGTCAACGCGCAGATACCGGTATCCAGCGCAATCAGGATCTGCTGACCAGTATTAACAAAATCGCTAATGCTTCACTGGAGAATACGTCTACTCTTCAAAATCTGCAGCAGCAGGCACAATCTATTCAGGGAGTGGTGCAAACGATTCGTGATATCTCTTCGCAGACACATCTGCTCGCACTTAATGCCGCTATCGAAGCTGCCCATGCCGGCGAATTCGGCCGCGGATTCGATGTAGTAGCCAAGGAAGTACGCAAGTTATCCGGTATGGTCGAGAAATCTATTATTGAAGTCAAAAACAGTGTAGATTCGATCACCCAGGAGATCAATAAAATCTCGGACGGAACTACGGGTGTACAAAGCGATGTGGAAGATAGCCAGCAGCAGATTCAGGTAGCCATAGAGGAATTCTCTACGATTGCCTCATCAGCCCAGCAGCTGGATAACCAGGCACGTAAAGTATCCGATATTATCTAGTCTATACTAATTCATCATTATAGGATGTTGATCCAATCAGCAGACTGTTATCGCAAGATATTGTGATGACAGTCTTTTTTGATGAAATTAATCTTCTATTTCAGCCATGAAAAGATAGAACATCTCGCTTGAATTGTATAAAATAGGAAATAGAAGCAGTCGTTCGATCTGCTACTGCTGTTTATTGAAAACGTTATCATAAAATAAGTATCAGGCACTGCCAAATTCCTGCAAAGGTGGTCATTCGATGGAATCCTCTTTTCTCAAAAGCTATAGACCGCATCTGCACTTCGCACCGCAGCAGAACTGGATTAATGATCCGAATGGACTCGTTTATTTTGAAGGTGAATATCATCTGTTCTATCAACATCATCCGCATTCTACAGTATGGGGACCGATGCACTGGGGTCATGCTGTCAGTACCGATCTGATTCACTGGGAAGAGTTGGATATTGCTCTCTACCCGGATGAACAGGGGACGATCTTCTCCGGCAGTGCCGTGATTGATTGGAATAATACGTCCGGTCTATTCCCGGATGAGCCAGGTATGGTCGCTATCTATACGACTCATCTGGATACAGCAGATTCGCCGGATATCGATGCACCCTATGTACAGTCACAGTGCATTGCCTACAGCCATGATCGGGGCAGAACATGGACCAAGTATGAGCATAACCCGGTATTATCCAGCACCGACAAGCCTGATTTTCGTGATCCCAAGGTATTCTGGTATCGTCCCAAAGGTTACTGGGTCATGGCGCTGGCGACCGGACAGAGTATTTCGTTCTATACCTCCTCCAATCTGCTGGACTGGAAGCTGGTCAGCGAATTCGGAGCGGGCATCGGCTGTCATGAAGGCGTATGGGAATGTCCGGATCTGTTCCGACTCCCGGTAGAAGGAACCGAAGCGAGTAAATGGGTACTGCTAGTCAGTATCGGCGACAGTCCGGAGCTGTATCACGGTTCGCGTACGCAGTATTTTACCGGATCCTTTGACGGACGACAGTTTATGCCGGATCACTCCAAAATCCAGTGGCTCGATTACGGACGGGATAATTATGCGGGGGTTAGCTTCTCGGACATTCCCCAGTCGGATGGCCGCCGGATCTATATGGCCTGGATGAATAACTGGCGGTATGCCCATCAGCTGCCAACCGGCAATTGGCGCGGTTCGATGACACTGCCACGCGTTCTCTCCCTTCGATCGATCAAGGACAAAATGGTACTCTGCCAGCGTCCGGTCGCAGAGCTGGATCGCAGTTTCACTTCCAAGACCAAACTAAGAAGTCTCTCCATAACCGATGGTCAGACCTATGAAGTCGATCTACCGGCGAGTATTGCTGATATTAATCTGCATCTGCAGCATGACGGCATTGAAGAATTCGGCGTTGTTATTCATCACACAGCCGACCAGCAGACCAGCGTATCCTACAACTCAAGCAGTGAATTGCTGAGTGTGAAGCGGGAATCGAGCGAAGATAGCGAATATGCGCCAATGTTCAATCGTCCGCAGCAGATTCATATTCCATCCAGCAGTCACTTTGGTCTGCGGATTGTACTGGATGCTTCATCAGTGGAAGTATTCGTCAATGACGGGCTGTATTCGATCACCAGCCTTATTTTCCCGGATAAGACATGCGAGCGAATCTCCATCTATACGCGTGGTGGGGATATAAAGTTGTATGACAGCTATATTGCTGCTGCTCCATAACCAACATTTGAAGATCGATGATTATTCTAACCATTTATGCCCATTTTATTCTAATATCAAAAAGGCAGCAGGATCATTGGATCTCTGCTGCCTTGCTTATTTTACATGCCATTCCATTCCCGGTAAAACCGGTCTACATAGTCCTGCATATACTGATGGCGTTCCTCGGCAATCTCACGAGCGGCTGGAGTGTTGATCCGGTCTTTGAGCTTCAGGAGTTTCTCATGGAAATGATTAATTGCAGTGCTCTGTCCATTGCGGTATTCTTCGGCTGTCATCTGTTCTCTCACCGGTACTTCAGGATCATACATCAGATCACCCACATGGCCGGCATACACAAAGCAGCGCGCAATTGCAATTGCTCCGATGGCATCGAGCCGATCGGCATCTTGTACGACTTTTCCCTCGATCGTACGCATCGGTGGATTATTCCCGCCATTGTAAGACATATTGGCGATAATCTCCAAAATATGTTCGCGCTCCTGCGGGTCCAGCGGCTGCTGATCCAACCAGCCATTTAGACGCTGCATTCCTGCTTCCTTGGATGGATTCAGCTTCTCGTCTGCGATATCGTGCAGCAGTGCAGCCATCGTGCAGATAAACAAGTCAGCCTGTTCGGCAGCAGCCAGGCGCCGGGCCATCTGCACCACACGGTGAATATGCCACCAGTCATGTCCACTTGTCTCACCACTTAGCTCGGTTCGGACAAATGCTTCGGTCTCCTCCAGCATCTGCTGTCTGCTGGCAGACCTTTGCGGAAGATCGCCTGGTTGGGATTCGGAATGGTTTGTTGATAACGGATTTGCTTTTGAATATTGCAGCTGATCTAACTGCTGATTATTGGATGTTGTCATGGGAATATTCCTTTCCTTTTACCAGAATAGCCTGATATTTTGGGGATTACTTTCTTTATGGAGAATACCTCTATTCATTAGTCACATATCGTTACTTACATAGAGATAAGCCATTCTTGATTTGAAAAGTACAGCCTGTTCGAACACCATACCATTATACAGAGCAATGTGAGATACAGCAGCTTTTATATAGCTGCCTTTTTCATTCTTAAATATCAGGTGTATGTTCTGTTTCTAACTCCTTCTCGTGCCGGGCTCCAGATCCAGCTGTCTTATGCATATAAAGCTGCATTTCTGCGCTAATGAGATAGATGACACCTGCAGCTGCTGCAGCAATACTCAGATACAGTGGAGCTGATCCTACAATATCCAGCGCATCTCCAAAAGAACCCGCCCAAATATTCATTCCCTGTGCAATAATAGCCGCGCCTATGTATCTACCTGTATATAATACGGCACCAATTCCTAATAATCCGATTCCTGCTCCGCGTCGATTCATTGTCACCCTCCATCTCATTCATTGGACAAATTTATAATATAGGATAATCTCGTACATGAACTGTTCTCTATTTATAACAAAACGACTGTCCTCCTTAGTATAGCAGAGGCAGTCGTTTTAGTTGTTTCCCTATTATAAAGCTCGATCACACGAAATGAGCATGATCATGCCGCATTGTCTATAGAACCTCGTAAATATCCAGCAATACCGCGTCCGGCAGACGAGTAGCCGCTCCGATGAATATCCGTTCCTGCAGCCAGCTATACCGTAGACTACTCGTCTCAAATACCGGTACTGTGCGGAAATAGACATGCTCCGGCGCAATAATCTCTCCGGCTGCTGCCTGCTCGCGGTAAGGCTCACTGACCTGACGAATTCCGTTATTTTCGATATAAATTAATTCATTGTCCTGCGTGCGAATAACGTATCTCGCTGATAAATCCGTTTTGCCGTCCGGACGAATAATCTGCGAATCAACGCCGCCCGGCAGCAGATTACCTTCAATCTTGCCGGTTACCCGACCGGATAGAATCGGAATCAGGCGACGGCGTCCCAGAGGAGTAACACCTACATCAATCGGTGTATCTACCTGAATCGTCAAGGAAGCTATTAATTGAAGTGTTGGTTGCTGCATAGTATCTCTCCTTATAATGTAAATAAATACATGTTATTATTTACATATTATTATAAAGAAGAAAGAAACATATTGTCAAAATAGCTGGCTGGCGGGATAAATGCTTCCTTATTTCATATTCGAAGGTATCGCTGCTTCGCAGGCATTATTCACTTCCCAGCAGATCAGTGTCGCACTATCATACGCCTGATGGGTATGCAGCTGGTTCAGAATATGATGCAGATTATGGCTCATGCTGTTATTGTTATAGAGCGCTTGATACAGATTAGATGGCGTATTATAAAAGGCCTCCGCTCCATCCAGCACGCCATCTGTCAGCATCACAATCACATTACGCCCACTGCGCAGCTCCCGGCGCCCGGAGCTATAACAAGGCACTGGCAGATCAAATGTATTCACCCTACCGATCCATTCGTAAAATTGCCTCTGATTCAGTAGATACTGATCCCATTTGGCCAGTTCGGGATGCAGCAGATAGGCCGCACAATCTCCAACCGAGAACCACCACAGATACTGCTCACGCTGATACAGAATTAGACAGGCTGTCTCTCCCTGCACGGTCTGACAAGCTTCGCGGAATTCTCTGCTGCTGAATAGTGCACTGAAATAATAATCCAGACGCTCAAACGTATCGCTGCTGTTCAGTACCCGGTTCAGTTCTTCCTGCTGACTCAGCAAGTAATCAATCACCAGTGTCGCACTTTCTGCTGTCTGATGAGCATCCATCAGTACCGCCAGCTTCCACTGTCCTGTCTCACTCTGAAGCACCATCAATCCATCTTCGTTCTTATTCGCTCCACTAAGTGTATGTCCGCCATATCGTCCGATATGTATGCCTTTTTGCTCGGAGACTGAGATCTCATCCAAAAACATATATCTGCTGCCTACCCAACTGTAGCTCATGCCTGCAGCCTCCTTTTATAGTGTATATTTTTACCGTCTTGATTCGGCTTGATTCATCTTCATACGTATGAAAGATTCTTTTACAATTAATCATATTCGATACACATCCCCCATCTGAACATGCCCCATCGCTGCACATTGGTATAAAAGAAAATAGACCGCGCTATGTACGGCGGCCTGTTCAGACAGCTGTTGGTCAGCATGATGGGAGACGGAACTTCTTGCTCCTATGACAAAAGCGGCTGCTCCTGACAGGTGAATGCTTCGATCTGATACGGTATCTGTTATGCGGATAAATTACATCACTGCACTCTCGGACGTCAGTGCCGCTACAAAAAACAACGGCTTCTGCTGCTCATTCTGCTGATAAGCTACCATCAATAGGCTTCTTCCCTGGGCACCACTAATCGGCACACCAGCCAACAGCTGATCGAGGCGGAAAGGCAGTTCTTCCATTACCATGTGCTTATGCATATCTTTGTCATCCAGGCCCAGCTGTGCAAATTCTGCCGAAATAGCCTCCGGCTTCCGGATAACGCGCTGGATATGCTGGTTCAGACGAGACTTATCTACCGTTGGCTCCCACCAGATTTTACGAGGCTTGTATTTGTGATTGAGGAAATAATCCAGCTTCATCAATCCCAGAATAACATCCATTCGTCCGGTGTCCCGATCTTCCAGGAAAGATTGCAGCCGGACAAACAAATCTTCCAGCTGGTGGCCGATCTTTTGCCAGCCCTGTGCTTCCCAGTAGTTACCGAACTCCTGGAAGAAGTCGAACGGCGAGTTGAATTCGTCTTTCATCAGATAATGCAGGGTATAATCCATACGATGGGCGTTCCAGTACTTTTCCAGTACATCTTCCAGCCGCTTGAGACGTACAATATCGTCAAACGACAGCATATGACTGCTCAGAATCTCATAGGGTGCCTGATCCATATACGTATACTCGTATTTGTCCGCGTCGATCCGCAGCCCTGTGCCGCGCAGCATTTTGAGGAAACCCAGCTGCAGCTCTTCCGGTCCAAGCGCGAATACATCGTTGAATGTTCTGCGAAACGTATTATAGTCCTCCATCGGCAGACCGGCGATTAGATCGAGATGCTGATCGATTTTGCCGGATTCTCTGATCTTGGTTACAGTACGGCTCAATTTCGTGAAATTCTGCCGGCGCTTGACCAGTTCATTAGTCGGATCGTTGGTCGATTGTACACCGATCTCAAAACGGAATACTCCCGGTGGAGCATGCTCAGCCAGATAATCCAGCACTTCCGGCCGCATAATATCCGCTGTAATCTCAAACTGGAATGTACATCCATTATGATTCTCGATTAGAAACCGGAACATCTCCAGTGCATAATCCCGCTTGATATTAAACGTACGATCCACAAATTTGATCAGCTTGGCTCCGTTCTCGATCAGATACAAAATATCGCTTTTGGTTCGTTCAATATCGAAATACCGCACGCCTACTTCTATACTCGACAAGCAGAACTGGCAGCTGAACGGACAGCCGCGGCTGGTCTCAAAATAAACGACCCGCTTGCCCAGACTCGGAATATCCTCAGCAAAACGATGTGGACTTGGCAGCTCATTCAGATCCTGTTTGGGACGACCGGGCATCACGATTACTTCTTCTCCCTTGCGATAGGCAACTCCGTAGATGAAATGATATTTACCAGCCCCTTCAATCTCCTGCAGCAGCTGATGGAACGTCTCTTCCCCTTCGCCAATCACAATAAAATCCACATTGGACAGCCGGTTCATCCAGTGCTCGGTATCATAGGATACTTCCGGTCCGCCAAGAATGATTTTTACTTGCGGCAGCACTTTCCGCAGTACATCGATCACTTTGATCGTCTCTTCAATATTCCAGATATAACAGGAGAATCCGATCACATCCGGGCGACGCTGATACAGATCGGAGACGATATTCATCACGGGATCTTTGATCGTATACTCGGCAAGCTCGATATCAAATTCCTTTTCGCTATAAGCTTTGAGACAGCGTATCGCCAGAGAGGTATGAATGTACTTGGCATTCAGGGTGGACAGTACGACTTTCATAAAATCGCTCCCTTCGGGATGTTCATACTGAAGTGGCTCGGGTGTCAAGCATTGGTAGGTGGGTCAGACACTAGGCTTCATGTATTCAAGTGCTGCTGGGTGTGTTGAATGGGCTACCGCTGCGAAAAGAGATTCTGCAACTTCCTCCGGTTAAGAATGAAAATCCTGAATGACTGCCTGCAGCAGTCGACTTCCATTTTTAAATGTCGGACGTTGGCAGAATTCTCTTTTCTCCGCTCCGTGGAGATGCATGGTGCTGAAGCAACTCACGAAATGAATACAGGGTAGGTATATTGAGATAGCTGCGTGCTGGATACGTTGTGCTCGCGGTCTTGGTAAACATTTATAAGTACAACCTGTAAATAGCAACCCCTATATATTCAAAGAAATGTCTATCGCAAAAAGATGTCATGCTAACAGTCGTTAAAGCTGGGCACTAAAAACGATGCAATAATTGCAATACAATAACAGTGGCTGTACAACAATACGGCAGTATTCGCTTTGAGATCTGCACATCTTTCTGTCTGTAACGGCTTATGATCGGTGTAGAGTACTCCGGCTGTTGATCATTTCAGTAAAGGTATTGTTGACGTCCCGGATAACCTGATCCACACAGGTATTGATGAAGAAGTGTCCATCGGGATAAGTAAAATAGCGGCAGGAGACAGCAGAATAGCTGCTCCATCCCTGGATATCCTCATTCGTCCTATTGTCCTGCTCTCCGGTCATGACGAAGATCGGCAGCGGTAGCGACGGATATTGACCGTCATATCGATAATCTTCAACCAATCGGAAATCGGCGCGCAGGATTGGGAGGAAGAGCTGCAGCAATTCTTCATGCTCCAACACAGCATCCGGCAGACCGCCGAGTGTACGGACCTTTTCCATGAACTGGTCGTCTGGCAGGGCTCCCCACTGATGATCGCGGCTAATATGCGGCGGTACCCGGCCGGCAAAGAAGCTGCAGATCGGATAGCGTCCCGTCTCACGATGCACTTTATGTATCATTTCAAAAGCCAGCATACTGCCCATACTATGACCGATAAAAGCAAATTCACGGTCATCCTGGAGATGAGCCTGCATATCCTGCCATGCGCTCTCAATCACCTGCTCCATCCGTTCCAGCAGAGGCTCGCTCATCCGGCTTCCATGTCCGGGAAGTTCAACGGGTATCAGCTCGATATCGGGATGCAGCTGTTTTTTCCAGCTGTTAAATATATTGCTGCTGCCACCTGCATAGGCAAAAGCAAACAAACGGATTTTGCGAGAATTCAGACTATTGTGTAGCATAGAATATCCTTCCTCTCTCCAGTGAAATGGTGTGCCGGCATCAATGCCGGAGATTGATGGTGCATAGATCGTATCTATATGGAAATAGGGTTACTGATTAAGTGTATATCTGACAGAAGTAGCTATAGACAGCCCAGTACCCAGCCCTCACGACGGATCATTCGGTGTTCATCAGCGCTCAGTGTAGGTAGAGCCAGGTAGGCAAGCAGTGTATCGGCCTGATCGCGTTCCTGCATCCAGCGAGCAATATAACAGGCATCCCGCTCATGCTCACTCATCGTATCGCTCCAATCCTCCTGCTGCATTCGTCTTCGGTATAATGACGGATAACCTTCGACAATCACATGATGATCATCAGGAATATTCACCCCATCGTACGGCCAGAAATGTACCTTCATTCCATAGTGCTGCTGGTATCTGCGCAGCCTGCCAATCCAGGGGAGTCCGGTATGGGTAGAGTAAGAGACAGCACCCTGCATGCCGGAGACCCGGTCCAGATCCATCACACTTTTGGTACTGGGAACGAATTCCCGTTCAACCAGTCTTTTTTCTGTCGAGTTAAGGTAATCGACCTGCTGCTTGCTGTCCTTCATCGTGAGGCGGGTTGTTTTCCAGGTGCGACGGCTCCAACTCAGAAAAGAATCCCAATCGGTCAATTGCAGCCGATCCAGTGCAGTGAGTGGATAAGATAGTCCGTAATCCAGTCCGACAATCATCCGTTCACTGCTGGTCAGCAGCTGATCACGCAGCCATATATAGATATTCCGCCTGGACCACAGATGGGATTTGCTATCAGGAATAGACAGATTCCGGTCAGACTTATACTGTGGACAAATCAGCAAATGACAACTTCCGTCCCCACTCGCTCCTGCTACCGCCAGTCCACGAATACGCGAATCAGGACGCTCTGCTCCTGAATAATCAATACCGATATATTTCTGAAATAAAGGCATATCTACCTTCCTTCACTTCTTTTATTATTTTGTATCCTACCACATAATTGGTAAATTGCATCTTGGTATGGGCTAAACTTCCAGCTCTGTCCAGTATACACTGCGTTCGTTATCGTGGCGACGTTCTCTCCGATATTCTTCAAGATCCTTTCTAATCCCTAAATATTTTTGTTGACCTGCTGATAAAAATATTATAAATTACTTTTAGTTAGTTATTTATCATTAATTTAAAAGGGGGTTTTTGTTATGAAGATTTCAGTTGTTACCACTATTATGAGAGTAGTACTGGGTATTCTATTTTTGGCCCATGGTATCAGTAAATTTCAAATGGGACTGGACGGTGTAGCTGGATATTTCCAGAGTATCGGCATTCCCGGATTTATGGCTTATCTTGTTGCACCGATCGAATTGGTAGGCGGGATTCTGTTAATCGTAGGCTTGTTGACCCGTTATGTATCTATTGTACTGATCGTGATTTTACTTGGTGCTATTTTTACAGCCAAGCTGTCTCTCGGACTGCTCGGTAATGGTCAGATGGCCGGATATGAGCTGGATCTGGCTTATATTGTCATTGCTCTTTATCTGGCCGTAGCCGATCGGACCCTTTGGTCACTGGATCATCTGCTATTTGGTCGCAGATCGAGCCGCCGCTAATACTAGAATATATAGAGCATGTCATATATCTCATAAACCGTAATTCATTATAAAATCAAAAAGCGCGATACCTGTCAGGGTACCGCGCTTTTTGATGCTTATTCGATGATATCCGATAGAACAATGGCAGCATGCTGCATATATCGTTTACAGTTCATCTCCATATATACTTTCTTCTTCCATCGTTTTTTTCTGGAAAAATGCCAGGAAAGGCTCGCCGTATTTCCGGTATTTCACTTCGCCGACCCCTTTGATCGTCAACATCTCGCCTTCACTTTGCGGCTCTACTACACTCATCTCGCGCAGTGTCGCATCATTGAAAATAATGTATGAAGGCACCCCTTCGAGTGAAGCCAGTTCACGACGGATCAGACGCAGCTGTTCGAAGATCGTCTCATTCACCGCAGACAGTTCTTCGCCGCGGCTGCCGGAACGACTGCGCGAAGAGGATACGCGTCCTGCTGCCGCAGCAGCTGGCAGTGGTGCTCTCTGCATGACTTTATGCTGGCCTTTTAGTACTTCGCCTGCCAGCGGCTGCAGCTTCACGACCGGATACTGTCCCTCGGTGAGCAGCAGATAGCCTTCCGCAGCCAGCACGTTGATCCGCTCGGAGATTTCCTTTTCCGTCAGATGCGACAGCAGACCGTGGGTAGGCAGTTCATCGAATTTGTATTGTACGATCTTTTTGTTGCGTGAGCCTTTGAGAACCTGGGCAACGACCGATACGCCAAACCGTTCACGCAGGCGGTAGATACAGGAAAAGATTTTTTGCGCTTCAATGGTTGTATCCACCAGCTCCCGATTATCCCGGCAGGAACTGCATTGTCCGCAGGGCTCTCCGGAATGCTCTTCACCAAAATAATCCAGCATCGCATTGCGCAGACATTTGGTTGTATAGCAGTAGTCAATCATCTGCTGCATTTTGCGGTAATCGTTATGCTTGCGGTCGCCTTCATTCATATTCTGTTCCAGCAGGAACTTCTGGGTCATGATATCCTGCGGACTGAACAGCAGAATACATTCACTCGGATCACCGTCACGACCGGCGCGACCAGCCTCCTGAATGTAGGCTTCCATATTTTTGGGCATATTATAATGAATAACATAGCGTACGTTGGATTTATCGATCCCCATACCAAACGCATTGGTCGCTACAATAACACGTACATCGTCATACAGGAAAGCTTCCTGGCTCTGATCGCGCTCATCATCACTCATCCCTGCATGATAACGACCAGCACTCACGCCGCTGCTGAGCAGACGGCTATATAGATCATCCACATCCTTGCGTGTAGCGGCATATACAATACCCGATTCATTCTCGTGGGAACGGGCATAATCGATCACAAACTCCTTGCGCTGGGTACCACGAAGTACCGACATAGATAGATTGTCACGACCCAGTCCGGTAATAAATACTTCCGGCTGATCCAGGCGCAGCAACCGCAAAATATCGCTGCGGACTTCCGGTGTCGCCGTAGCAGTAAAAGCAGCGACCATTGGACGCTCTGGCATCTGCTCTACAAATGGTGCAATCTCCAGATAGCTTGTCCGGAAATCGTGTCCCCACTGGGAGACACAGTGTGCTTCATCAACCGCAATACAGGTAATCTGCATTCCATTCATCTCGTCGCGGAACCAGTCCAGCTCCAAACGCTCGGGGGCTACATACAGCAGCTTCAGATCACCGCGCCGGGCGGCACGAATGCGATCATTCACTTCTTTGCCGGACAGGGTACTGTTGATATATGCAGCAGGTACTCCCGCCGCCGTCAATGCATCTACCTGATCCTTCATCAGGGAAATCAGCGGTGAAATGACCAGAGTCACACCTTCATGAACAAGTGCCGGAATCTGATAACAGATCGACTTACCGCCACCAGTCGGCATAATGCCCAGTGTATCGTGCCTCTCTAACAGACTCGATACAATCTTGCGCTGCCCTTCCCGAAAATCCTCATATCCAAAATACTTCTGCAACAGCTCCTGTGCCTGCTGCATGGCAGGCGCCTGCACGCTCATGTACAAAACTCCTATCTAAATAAAATGTAACTTTATATCATATAGTATTGGCTTATCGTATGGTTTGCCCATTAGCAATTGACAGCAGACAGAATTTCTCAAGATTATACTCTATCTTTATTTTATCAGAGTACGTCTGTGAATGTATGCTGTATGTGGCAGACGGCAAAAAGCAGACCCGTAAGGATACGTAGCCTGCCTGGTCTGCTTCCTGTATTTCATTATAGCTTATTTAGGATTCTTTTCCCATGATATACACGATTTTTTCAACAACTTATAACAGCAGAAAGTTGACTAATGGGACGATCTGCCGATTTTACTCTGAATATAATACACCACATAACACAGCACCATAAAGGCAATGCCGCAGTAAAAGGCCAGACTTTGATTCGGATCAAAAGCAATACCGATACAAGAAGCCAGACAAAGTACAAAAGCGGCAATTGGCACTAGCGGATACAGCGGTGTCCGGTATTTGAGATCACGGATATCATTGCCTTCGCGAATATACTGCCTGCGGAACATAAACTGTGATGCCGTGATTCCCATCCAGACTACGACAACGGCAAACCCCGATACCGAGACGAGGAAAATATATACGGTATCCGGCGCCAGCACACTCGACAGAAGCGCCAATCCGCCGCCAAGCATACTGACGATCATTGCATTCAGCGGAATACCGGCACGGGTCAATCTGGCAAACAGCGGCGGCAGCAGACGCTCGGAAGAGAGCGACCAGAGCATCCGCGAACACGCATATAGCCCCGAATTGGCAGCAGACAATAGCGCCGTAATAATCACAAAGTTCATCAAATCTGCGGCATAAGGGATCCCGATCCGGTCAAATACAACGACAAACGGGCTCTCGATCACACCTGCCTGCCGCCATGGAATCAGCGCCGACAGCACAAAAATCGTTCCGACAAAAAAGATAATCAGGCGACCGACGGTTGCCTTGATTGCACGCGGGATCGTCTTCTCCGGCTCGACACTCTCTCCGGCAGCAATACCGATCAGTTCTGTACCGGAAAAAGCAAAGTTCACAGAAAGCATTGCCATAAAGATCGGGAAAACACCATTTGGAAACCATCCACCATCACTCGTAAAATTACTGAGCAGCGGTGCGGATGCTGTATCATTCATTGGCAGTAGTCCAAAGACAGCTGCTCCCCCAAGGATGATAAACAGCAAAATAACCGCAACCTTGATACCGGAAAACCAGAATTCCGCTTCGGCAAAAGAACGTACCGAGAAGGCATTTAACAAAAAGACCAGTATGGCAAAAATCGCGCTCCACATCCAGACCGATGTATCGGGGAACCAGCGCTGCATCAGCAGTCCGGCTGCCGTAAATTCCGATCCCAGGGCAACTGCCCAGGTCAGCCAGTACATCCAGGCGATCATATAGCCGGTTCCCGGGCCGATAAACTTGGCTGCATAAGCGTGAAAAGCTCCCGTTACCGGCATATGCACAGACAGCTCACCCAGACAGAGCATGACGAGGTAGACAATTACCGCTCCTACCAGATAAGCCAGGATCGTACCCAGCGGTCCTGCCTGATTAATGGTATAGCCTGAGCTGAGAAAAAGACCGGTGCCGATCACCCCTCCAAGAGAAAGCATAACCAGATGACGGCTCTTCATTTTACGTTGAAATTGCCCGGATTCGGCTTCCGGGTGGAGCGGTTCCTGTTGTGCTGACATGATATTCCTACCTTTCACTCATCCATCTTTTCCATTTACTGCATCACTTTGTCCGTAATACTTGGCGAACACTGGCAATATCTGCAGGTGTCGTACGACAGCATCCGCCGATCAATCGTGCTCCGCGCGCATACCAATCCTGTGCCTGCTGTCCGTAATCCTGTGTACATGAAGATCCATGCCAGGTTTTCGTTGCCGGATCATACTGTTCGCTGGAGTTTGGATAGACCAGAATCGGCTTGGTCGTCTGCGCATGCATTGTGCTGATCAGAGCAGGAATATACTCCAGAGCCGTACAGTTGATACCTATCGCAGCCACCTGCTCATATGAATCCAGCCATGCTGTACAGTCGGCTGCACGCTCTCCACTGCTGATATGCTCATTGTCTTTGCCACTGAAACTGAACCAGGCCTGAACACCCGGGAACTGCTGCAGCACGGTCACGATAGCTTTTGCCTCTATCAGACAGGGGATCGTCTCGCAGGCCAGTATATCTGCTCCTGCTTCGATCAGCTCACGAATACGCGGTGCATGGAACTCCACCAGCTGTTGTTCATTCAGCTTGTAATCACCGCGATATTCCGAACCATCCGCCAGGTAAGCCCCATAAGGACCGACAGATGCTGCTACAAGCGGACGTGGACGTGACGTAGCCCGAGCAGATTCGTTATCCAATTGATTCGGGAATTTCTGCGCGGCAAAGTTATTATTTTCGGAGTTTGTATAATCCGTCCAGAAAGTATCCCTTGCTTCAATCGCTATCTGTACAGATCGGCGAATCAGTTCCTTGGCCTCCTGCTCACTCCAGCCACGCTGCACAAAGCCTGGTATGGTCGCTTGGTAACTGGCTGTTATCGCACAGTCGGCTCCTGCTTCAAAATACCGATAATGTACCTGCCGAATCGCTTCCGGATCCTCCTTCAGCAGTCGTGCTGACCACAAACTGTCATTAAGGTCTGCTCCGCTGCGTTCCAGTTCGGTAGCCATGGCTCCGTCCAGGATCATAACTCCGTATTGTTCCAATATGGATTGAATTGAATTCATGCTTTACCCCTTTCATGCAATAAAGTTATTACTGTCAAAAAGTCCTTCTTCACAGAGCGATCGGATCTCTGTTCTGTAATCAGCAGAAAATGCTGTCAGCTATCTGCTTATTGTGAACGTATTTTAGATGATTCCAGCTGATTTGTAAACCAAAATATACAAAAGGCAGCCCGCATCATCGCTGGCTGCCTTTTGTATATTTTATAAGAATATGCGTAATAATTGTCTTGCTTATAGCAATCAGAGCAAAGCATCCAGGGAATAGCTGCCTGCACCAGTCAGAGCCACACCGATCAATACTACGATCAGAATCAGGTTAAATTCATATCCGCCTGCCGTGTTCCAGAAGCCGTTTGGTGCGTGTACTTTGACGATCGCCATTATCATAGTCAGTGAAAGCAGTACGGCAGCGATTGGAGTAAATAATCCGGCGGCAAAAGCCAGCCCGCCTAGCAGTTCGACCAATCCGGCTGCTACAGCTGCTGCAACACCAGGCTTGATTCCGAGCGATTCCATCCAACCACCGGTTCCTTTTGGACCGAATCCGCCAAACCAGCCAAATAATTTCTGTGCACCATGTGCTGCAAAGATAACCCCGATCACTACACGTATTAACAATAATCCCATACTCAACATTTTCTTTTCCTCCATTTGTTTAAATTGTTTTTTCAATTGTCTTTAAATTAAGATATTTATTTAAAAAAATTTATTCTTCTGTTGTACTTCCAGTGCTGCTGATGTACTTACGATATACCTGGCTCATTTATTAAAGAAATCAATCTACAGGAAATGGTGAACCGTCATTATTACTGACTCCTTCATAATCTTTATTTAATAAATCTTAACTTTAAGATATATATAATATAACTCCTCTTCTACTGAATGGCAAGCTTTTTTCAAAATTAATTTTTACAATCGTTCTATTAGCTGTTCTTCTATAACGGTTAACACGAAAAACAACCAGAGAAATCACACCGCTTTGGCATACCTTTAGTCTGCTGGTGTGACTCTACTGGCTGTTTTGGATGTTTATAATTTCTGTACTTGTAAGATAGGAAATGGTTCAATCATTTTGCTGATCGGGTTTTGATCAAAATCTTCTACTGTATATGCCTGTATGTTGTATCCGTTTGCAGCTGCTCTTAATCGATTCTTTATTAAACCGTGCTACTTTGCGCAGGGATTACGTATTAATTCCCCATCAACCTCACTTCATGCAGGGTTGGTGTATACCAGTTGTTCGGATTATTATGCAGTACGGCATTCACCATATTGATGCGTACATAACGAGCTGTGAACGATACTGCATCCGATGTAAAGCCATAAGTCGTGTTGCTGGTACGATCAATAGTCGTATAATTAACACCATCATTGCTGTATTCGATTTTGTATTTGTAGTAAGCTTCCGACCCTTTATACATAAACCAGGAGATATTGACCTCGCTGATTTTTTTGGATGCGCCCAGATCTACCTGCCACCAGGCAGACCATGATGCTGAACTGGCTGCCCAGGAAGATTGGGCATTCCCATCATTGGCATTGGAGGCAGGAGACGATCCTGCTGCCGAGACAGCGGTTGCCGGTTTGCCCAGCGCATGATTGGTCAATGCCGGTAGCGTCACCTGACCCGTTGCTGAATCTATATTCCAGCTGCTGTACCAATTCAGTGAAGCGGTTCGGGCACTGTCATTGAGCGTCAGAGGCAGCCAAATAAACTTGTGATCACTCAGATTCAGCGGATTCCACCGGTCTCCCATATAGATATAGCTGGTGCCTGTGCTGCCGGAGATCGTCGCGATAGAGTGAATCTGTGTCGCATAGGCAGACGGATCACCGAATGGCGACAGTGCTGACCAGCTGCCTGTCATTGACGAAGCGGTCGCATAACTGCCCTGATTCGGATACCAGCCAGATGCCTGGGAAGTGAACAGATAGTAGGTGCTACCTTTTTTTACTACAGCAGGAGCTTCCCGGTATGCTCCTTCAAATACCCAGCCTACAAAGGAACTTACGGCGGTGTACTCACTGTTCAGCTTGAATATCGCCATCGAGTTGTTGGCACCCCCATTGTTCTGACGGGAAGCCGTAATCAGATACGCCTGATTGTCCGTGTCGACGAATACTGTCATATCCCGGGATTCATAATCCAGCGGACGAAAACTGCCCATATAAGTAAAGTCTCCATCCGGTGTATCGCTGGTCGCTACGGCAACACGTGCAAGCGAATAATCGCTTCCATTCTCATAATGCGCCCACATTACGTATTTGCCGGTGGCTTTGTTGTAAATAACCTTGGGACGCTCGATTTTGCTGGAAGCCAGCTCGGCAGCAGAACTTTTCGTCAGAATACTGTGACCGAACGTCCAGTTT
This sequence comes from Paenibacillus dauci, assembly GCF_000971985.1. Lineage (GTDB taxonomy): Bacteria > Bacillota > Bacilli > Paenibacillales > Paenibacillaceae > Saccharibacillus > Saccharibacillus dauci. The sequence continues at coordinate 420,632 of NZ_KQ040798.1, forward strand.
TTGAGATCAGTCGACGTATACACATTTACTTTGTCGAACTTGCCGCTGACTGCATGCTCTCCGTACCAGTAATATGTAGAACCGACTTTGAGAATATTGCCGCTGTTGGCTTGGATGGGGTTGCCCGAGGTATCTTTCCAATCGGTTCCATTGGTAATGGTAGAACTGGCCGCCTCGGCATGTGAACTTCCAGTTCCCCAGCCGGTCAATACCAGCAGCAGACCCAGACCCGTCAACAGCAGCTTATACGAGAATCGGGTGATCTTCTCCATACATTCATCCTCCTATGTGTATCGAATAGATAGCATGTAGCAGATTACATGCTTATTCTAAGAATTTTTGTAAACGCTTACAATAATAAAATAAGGAAATGCTGACTAATATAATGGAAGATGAGCGATTATATATGGTCAAATCATGGATATACAACCCAGAATTCTCTGGAGTCACAGCAAATTTGGTTATAGATTAAGGGATGAAACACATGATTTGTTTTCTACCTCATTAGGATTTAATATGAATTTTAGGATACATATGGAAATGATGTTTATCCATCATGGCTTTGGATCGTGCTTTTAAATAAAGGAGGACTATATAATGCATGAAACCAATAGACCGATCGCCCTCGTGACAGGAGCAAGCAGCCCGAGAGATATGGGCACAGCGATCTGCCGTAAACTGGCTACGCAAGGAATGGATATCTTTTTTACCTACTGGCAGGCAGACGAAGGCTGGCCGCCTACATTGGAACAGGAGATCACCGAAATAGGCGTACGCTGCAGCTCCTACTGCATCGATCTATCCGCTACTGATGCAGCAGGCCAAGTCTATGAGGAGATACGGCGCACACTGGGAATTCCTACTGTTCTGATCAATAATGCAGCGTATTCAACCAATGATAATTACATGACCCTGAACGCGCAGACACTGGATGATCATTATGCCGTGAATATGCGCTCCACATTCCTGCTCTGTACAGAGTTTGCCCGCGGTCTGGAGCAGTCCGATCTAACATGGGGCAGAATTATCAATATGACGTCCGGTCAGGATCTGGCTCCGATGCCTGGGGAGTTGGCCTATGCAGCAACCAAAGGCGCTATTTCGGCTTTTACCCGATCTTTGTCACGTGAGCTTGCGCCACTGCATATTACTGTCAATGCTGTGAACCCGGGTCCCACTGACTCGACATGGATGACTGACGATATCCGAAGCTTTCTGTTGCCGCAATTTCCGATGGGTCGTATCGGCACACCGGACGATGCAGCACAGATTATTGCTTTTCTGGCCAGTGAGGAAGCGCAGTGGATTACCGGACAGATTATACATTCGGAAGGCGGATTTGCCCGTTAATCCACTAACCTGTATCGACTACAAGCTGCTATCTACGAGATAGCAGCTTTTTAAATGCCTTTTCTTTTCAGTGTATATGCTGTTTTTCATCCGCCTATGCTTCTTATCTGATAGCAGTAAGTTCTTCGCGCCACCCGATAGCATGGGCACGTGCCAATTCCACAAAAGCTGTAAAGGATGGCGACTGCCACTTTTTGAGATGGTAGACCATTTGTGTACAGACACGCTGATTCTCGTCATTCCAGGCGAGTGCAGCCAGCTTGCCCTCCTCGAGTTCACTGCGGACAGTCATCAGCGGCAAAAAACTCAATCCCAGACCTGCCATTACACACTGCTTGATCGCTTCAATACTCCAGAATTCCAGACTCGGATCTGTAAATATGCCATGCCGATTCAGATGCTGCTCGAACAGCGCACGATACAGGCAGCCTGTCTCCGTATGCAGAATCGTCTCCTGCCGCAGATCTTCCGGCTGCACGGTCTGCTTCTGAACAAGCGGATGCTCCACAGGCGCGATCAGGGTCATTCGCTCTTCTACCAGCATCTCCATATGCAGATCCTGTTGTTGTTCTTCGGGCAGCAGGGTAAATACAATATCCAATTCCCCCCGGCGCACCATCTCCTTGAGCTCCAGGCAATTACCCGGTCTGAGAATCATGCGTACATTCGGATAACGATTACGGAATTCGCGAATAATGCCTGGTAGTCGTGAAGCAGCTAGCGACTCCGGTGCACCAATATTCAGTGTTCCGCCTGGTTCATCCGAAGAACGGACAATCTCCTTTGCCATATCATGCATCCGTGCAATGTCCTGGGCATAGGGCAGCAGTCTTCGTCCTGCATCCGTCAGCAGGATCTTTTTGTTGATCCGGTCAAATAAAGGCGTATTTAATTCCTGCTCTAAGGTCTGAATCTGTGCAGTAATGCTGGATTGAGCATAATCAAGCTTCTGTGCTGCACGTGTAAAGCTCCCGGTCTCTACCACCGTCAGAAAAGTAAATAAGTGCCTGGACTCCATATTTCCGCTCCTTTTTTATCATCTATCGATTATACCGATGGATATCATTCAAATATTCTGTTTTTTCGATGGAACTATTATCTGCTACTCTGTAGAAAATAACAAGGAAAGCAGGAACTTATATGTCATCTCTACCTAATCATACATTGCCTCATTCATCTTCTGCCCAACATACCGTAGAACCCAAGCATCAGCTTCGTCCTACTATTGGTCTGTCTCAGGCAGTGGCACTTTATATTGGTGCAGTACTCGGTTCCGGTATACTGATTGCTCCGGGGCTGGCTGCCGAGATGGCTGGCCCTGCTTCACTACTCGCCTGGGGATTTATGACACTGCTGATTTTACCTATGGCTTTGTCAATGGGACTTCTATCTGCTCGTTTCCCTAACGCAGGCGGTGTCTCGCATTTTGTCACGCTGGCTTTTGGCCCACGGGCCGGGGCACTGGCAGGGTGGTTTTTCCTGATGTCGGTGCCGATTGGTGCGCCAGTTGCTGCACTGACAGGAGCTGGCTATATGACAGCCGCGATGGGCTGGAGCGATACGGTACGGATTGGACTGGCTGCACTGATCCTTGCTGTCGGACTAGTAACCAACTGGATCGGTATGCAGCTGGCAGGACGTCTTCAGATTGCTGTTGTCCTTTCTATTATAGCTGTACTTGTTTTTGCTATTGCGGCGGCGATGCCGCATATGCAGCCGGTACATTTTACTCCATTCCTGCCGCATGGCTGGCTGCCTGTCGGTCAAGCGGCAGCGATGCTGTTCTGGTGCTTTATCGGCTGGGAAGCTGTGTCCCATATGTCGGAAGAATTCCGTGATCCCCGGCAGGCGGCAGTCCGGGGGATTACAATTGCGGCTATCGTGGTAGGCATTCTGTACTTTCTGACGGCTCTGGCAGCTGTCGGTACACAGAGCTATCTGCATGGAGGATCGGACACATCCCTGGTATGGATGATCAGCCAGACACTCGGTTCATGGGGCGCCGTACTGGCAGGTGTAACCGGGTTATTTATCTGTACAGCTACTATTATCGCGTATGTAGGAGCTGCTTCTCGGGTAGCATATGCCATGTCACGGCAAGGTTATGCTCCGCGGTGGATGAGCAGATTGTCCAGTCGGTATCAGACACCTGCAGGCGGGCTGCTTTTCCTGGCTGTATGCTTTGTTATCATACTGCTGCTGTACAGTACTCATATTCTATCGTTATCCGTGCTGATCCAGCTGCCCAATGCTGCATTCATTCTCACTTATCTGGCAGGCTGTGCAGCAGGTATACGGCTACTACGTGGATATCGCTTGGGCGTAATTATCAGCTGGATATCGTTTATCTCAACAGCTGTGATTTTTCCTTTTTCCGGCTGGGCGATTCTGTATCCTTGCATGATCGCTGCAGCTTTTCTGCTGATTATGCGCAGGCGCTCAATAGCTGTTCCGTCATGCGATTGATTTTCATATACTTTTCACACATCTTTCCCACGGTTCTCACATAATCCACTGGTAAGATGAACTTAAATCAGCAGCCAGCCATTTGAAGTGAGGCAGACGGGCGCGGATACAGTATCGTATCTTCATCCAAGCGCCTGCTCCTTCGCTTCAAATGACCGATTGCTTATATCTTACTAATGAGGTGACTGTAATGAAAAAATGGTCCAAAAACGCAGCAGCATTGTTAACAGCCGTAACTGTCCTGGGAGGAGCAAGCAGCGTATTCGCCGCTACCCCTGTCGCTACTCCAGCAACACCTGCCAAAAAAGTAGAATCCGCAAAACCAGCAGCAGCTGTAAAAGCGCCGGTAACTTCTAAAACTTCCAGTCACAAAGCACCGGTAACCAAGAAAGCACCATCTTCCAAAAAAGCTGCTCATTCCACAGCGAAAAAAGCAACTCATGCTACTAAAACACACAAAACGAAAGCTGGTAAATCGGCAGCTCACAAAGTAAGAGTACACAAAAAAGCAGCCCACAAAGCCAAACATGTTGCCCATAAAGCAAGAACAACTCACAAAATGGCTGCTCATCACGCTAAACAAGCGGCTCACAAAGCACGCACCACTCACAAAACAGCAGCCCATAAAGCTAAACAAGCTACACATCTGACTCACAAAACACAAAAAGCAGCACCAGTAACCCACAAAGCACCTGTTTCCAAAACAACCGGTTCTGCAGCTGCACACAAAACAACTACTCAACCAGCAGCACATAAATAAAAACAATCGCAATCCAATTGCGTCACGCTCACACACTTACTCTCCATGATTCATGATTGATTCTCAATGTTCATAATCGGTTCTCAATGGATGTCTGTATGTTAACTAATAACCCGCTGCAAAAAGACGGAATGCTCTCTTGAAGAGTTTCCGTCTTTTTGGCATCAAATACGGTCTATAATCAGGAAAAATCTGCTAACTTTGAAATGTATTCTGTTCATCTGTTACATTAACATTTACATAGTAGTGGCTCTGCATCATTGGTTTATTTATTTGTAAAGGTGGGCTTGGTATGACCCGTATATTTGTTGTGGATGATGATCCTTACATCCTTCAGCTAATTAGCAGCTATTTAATAAAAGAACAATATGAAGTATCTTCGTTCGCACATGGCCGGGAACTGCTGGAGCATGTACGTGCCCTTCAGCCGGATTGTCTGATTCTGGACATTATGATGCCTGGCATCGATGGACTTACCCTGTTGACCGAACTGCGTACTTTTAGCGAAATTCCTATTATTATGATCTCGGCACGGGGAGAAGAAGTCGATCGGCTGAATGGACTTGAACTGGGCTGTAATGACTTTCTAAGCAAGCCATTCAACCCCCGGGAGCTGGTTGCACGGGTCAAAAGTATGCTACGGCTCATTCAGAGCAGCAAACTGGCTGCTGAAGCAGCCGTTCTCTCTTCTTCGGAACATGTGGACGCTGGCAGTCGTTCAGATCAATTTGCGCCTCAGCAGGCCTCTACTTCTATTCATGCCGGCAATTTGCAGATTTCCGAAGAATTCCGGCAGGTAACGGTACAGGGACATGAATTATCCCTGACAGCACGAGAATTTGAACTGCTGCTGTTTCTTGCCAATCATCTGCAGCGTCCGTTTAGCCGAGAACAGTTAATCCAGCAAGTATGGAACTATGACTTTTTCGGTGAAGTGCGTGTTGTCGATGATCTGGTCAAACGAATCCGCAAAAAGCTGGTACAGCATCATTCTACGCTCACAATCGATACCGTATGGGGATTCGGCTACAAAGCAGCTGTACATGAATCATGAAAACGATCCGCAGCAAAATGCTGCTGGCACTGTGTGCAGGCATGCTGGTGACTGTCGCGATTACCGTGCTGTTATTTATCCGATTGATTGATGATTTGCTGCTGAATCAGGTCAAGCATCAGCTCAATGAACAGACGATCAAAGCCGTTCATTTGCTGAATACCAATGACATCGATAGTCTGGATAGCGACAGCTTCCGCTTTTTTATCAAAGATACACTCTTTTATGCCGATTATTTTGTGCTGGATACGCAGAATAAAGTGGTAGCTTCCAGTAATGCCGAGGAAGTGGGTACTCAAATGAATGGTTTTTCGGCCAATCGGGAAGGCATTATGCAGCTCCATAACACCAAGGTACTGTACAGTGAAGCCCGGCTGATTCATCAGCCTTTTCGGGTGATTCTGTATTCACCTCTTTCTTCCCTGCGAGCGCTGTATATTCCACTCCTGCGTACCACACTGCTGTCGATAGCCGCCAGTTTTATTGTTATTTTGCTGATCGGTTTGTTCGCAGTGTGGCGTATGGTACAACCGCTGAACCGGTTAAAGGAAGCGGTAAGCACCTATGAGCCCCATCGCATGACCAAAGAGCCTTTTTTGCAGGCCGATCATACCGAGATTGGTGAACTGATCAGCACTTTTCAACTGATGGCTGATCGGCTGCAGCTTCATCATCGGCACCAACTGGAATTTCTGCAGAATGTATCCCATGAATTGAAGACTCCGCTGATGTCTATCCAGGGGTATGTGTATGCTATACAGGATCAGGTACTGCCGACAGAGCAAGGACTTCATATTATCTCTACCCAGTCCCAGCGCCTGATCGATATGGTGAGTAAATTGCTGCAGCTGTCCCGACTGGAGAGCGTTGATGAAGAATGGCCGGTTACTCGGGTTGATCTGCGCAGCATGCTTGAAGAAGCGGCATATTTGCTACAGCCAGGCGCCCAGCAACAGCAGATCGAGCTGCAGGTACAGGGAGAATCGTTAACTGTTGATATCGCGGCAGAGCAGTTATTTCAGGTGCTGTTGAATCTGCTGCAAAATGCGGTCCGGCATACTGCCGGGCATGTCATGCTTTCTCTGGAACAACCGGAGCAGCAGCAGATAGACTGGATGATTCATGTAGATGATGACGGGTCAGGGATTGCAGCCGAAGAACAGGAGTATATTTTCCAGCGGTATTATGCCGGGACCAACGGAGTGACCGGTCTGGGGCTGGCGATCAGCAGTCAGATTGCTTCCCGGCTGAATGCTGAATTGGTATACGCTACTTCGCCAATGGGAGGTGCTCGCTTCACCCTGATCCATTATCGGACAGACCCCGCTTCTACGGTATAAAGTTGCTTGACACCACGGCAGGATTGGGTAATCTAATGGTATAGAGGCTGTATGATCATTGCTGGGACATTTGGTGTCATTCATTGATTAGATAGTCTCTATATGTTTATACAGTGTCTCTATTACATGGAAAAGGAGGAATTACGATGTCTGGTATCCGAGTTGCCCGTGATGAAGAACAGTTGGTCATTGGTTGGCAGCAGTCCAAGATTGAGATCCCTCTCGGTGAGGCCGTCCATGTCGCTATTGATCCTGATGTTTTTATTCCCGATGAACATCCAGCATTGATCAAATGTCCCTATGGTACCCGGGAACGAGTTATTGTGCAGACGTCGCCGGATACGTTTCTTATCGTAAATGACAAGTCGATTTCAGCCATGAATAAGTCTCAATCCGGTATCGGCAGTTGGAGAACACCAATTTGAATAGTAGATGCAGCCTGATCTTTCTATTTCATTATTATTCCCGATCTGTTTTATAATCCGTTTTATGATTTCTTTTCAGTCCGGCAGACAGACGGTTATGATCAGCTTGAAACTGACGCAGCCGCCTGTCTGCCTACGGGCTGAATCGCCATTTTATCAGATTCTTCTGCCGCTATGGGCAAATGATGCTGAATAAAAAGCGTATGAATATGCCCTGTTGTTTCGTTGCCGCAGCATAAGCCAAGTACATAGAAGATCACTGACCTGCTATGGATATCCTGTACGTCATCTGTTATCATGGGTGCGTATGCGATCAACAGACTCCCTCGAAGCTCCAGAATCTTCACGGGAAGATGCGGCAGAACCAACTTCTGTTTTTGAATGAGTAGATTGGGTAAATTAACAGTGTTTCAACCTGGGCGCATATTCAGTTATGCTGACTGGCTAAGTTGATGGCTGTACATCCAATCCATACCTCTCATCTACGACATCAACGATATCCATACACCCACACTCATTGACAACAGGGGGTAACCAAATATGGGGTTAACCAAGCAAGAACGTATCCAACTTCACAACTTTAATAACCTGACCAAATCACTCAGCTTCAATATGTACGATATCTGCTATACCCGTACCAAAGAGGAGCGGGAAGCTTATCTGGAATATATTGACGAGCAGTACAATGCCGATCGTCTGAGCAAAATTCTGACCAACGTATCGGATATTATCGGAGCTCACGTACTGAATGTAGCCAAGCAGGATTATGTACCTCAGGGTGCCAGCGTAACGATGCTGATCTCCGAAGGACCGGTCGAGACAGCGCCGAATGCTTCATTTGAAGAATCTCCGGGTCCACTGCCGGAACATGTGCTGATGCATCTGGACAAGAGCCATATTACCGTGCATACGTATCCTGAGTATCACCCGGATGAAGGTATCAGTACTTTCCGTGCGGATATTGATGTATCGACGTGTGGTGAGATTTCCCCGCTCAAAGCATTGAACTTTATGATCCATTCCTTTGACACGGATATTATGACGATGGATTACCGGGTACGCGGCTTTACGCGTGATATAGAAGGTCACAAGCTGTTTATCGATCATGATATCAGCTCCATTCAGAATTTCATTCCGGATGAAGTACAGGATATGTATCACATGATTGATGTGAACGTATACCAGGAAAATATTTTCCATACCAAATGTAAACTCAAAAAATTCGATCTGGATAACTATCTGTTTGGCTATACCAAAGAATCTTTGTCGCAAGAAGAACAGGAACAGATCACCAAACGATTGACCCGCGAAATGGATGAGATCTATTACGCCAAAAATATGGATGATAAGGATGAGTAAGAAGGCATCAGCCTATAGTGACTGATGTGCAAAATCACGAAGATTATCGTGAAGCACAATTCTTCTCTACCTTGTTCCAGTGCAAAGTCTCTGTGCTCCTGATGGACACAGAGACTTCATTACTTTCCCCTCATGGACACCAACTTCAAGCGGTGTCCATTTTGACGTGTTCCTAATAGGATAACCACTTTATAAAGAAGCTTTGGTTACTATCCTGTTATTCGCTAATCCAGCAGCTTTATAGAATTTTATACATCAGGCTTGTAGGGTCCAATCACATACACCTTGATACCTGATTTTCGTCCAAATGAACGCGCTGCATCCAGCTTGTCCATATAAATGTCTATTTTGCTTCCTTTGATAGCACTGCCCGTATCTTCTGCCTTACGGTAGCCTACGCCCTCGATATACATCCACCAACCCATAGGGATCACTGTTGGATCTACCGATACAGTCTGTCCTTCCTTCACAATGGCTCCGGAAGCTGTTACACCATATCCGCTTTCTCCCGGCTGCTTGCCTGTACTTTCTACACCGGCTGTATATGCTGTCAGTTCAGCTGCCAGCTCGTATCGATACGATTTCACCGGGTTGACTGGATAATTCCCTTCACCTGACAAAGCCTGCAGATGGGCTGTCGATACGGAAGATTCCGATCGATCCGAACGGCTGCGCTCTTGTTCCACTGGATTCGCTTGATCTACTTGATCCACTTGATCCGCTGGATTCGCTGGAGTATCTGTCTGCATCGGTATAATTGGTTTGTTCTTCGCAGGTAATCTGGTTCCTATAGCAATAACCTGCGCAGTGTATGGTTGTATCATCTGCTGGTCAATTATCCGCTCGGATACGGTCATTCCATCATTCCTACCTGCCAACCGGATGATTCGGATTGTACCATTTTGGCCTGTCTGGATTATCTGCTGCTGTCCTTGATCCAAACTGGCATCCTGATAATATACCGTTTCATAAGGAACAGATTGCAGTGCAGCAGTCTTCTGATGTGCGACTCTCGTAATACGGATCGTCATCCGGTTATGCAGCGGTGTATCTGCCTGCGGCTGCAGCAAATCATCCGCTGCCAGCTCGATATGCTGCTGACGAAGGACATCACCGACTGTATCTCCATGGGTACGAATACTGTAAGTATTCCCATCCGCAAGTACCGAGACTACAGACATTTCCAGAGACTTCTCCTGCTGTCCCATACCGAAATAAATATATAGCCCCATCACCGCTATCAGAAATAGAGCACCGGTACACAGCAATATTGGCTTTAGCAGAGGGTAACGATAATGCATGATACTAACTCCTTCCACAACAAAAAAGCACCAGAATCCCCATAGCGAGGAGTCTGGTGCTTCCAGTTCCGAATCATTTATTTTCTATAGTATAGCTGCAAAAAGATCATTTGCCAACCGATTAGATAACACGTGCCAGAATCCGGGATTGCACTTGTTCCAGAAGCGCCATCCGTCGTTCATTGACCTTGTCCATCAGTTCGGTACATTGCTGTTCATAAATTGCTCGTTGCTCTGCATTTTGCAGGGTAACCAGATTAATCTGCACCGTCAGCATCGAGGCCCGTGCAGCCGCTTCAAACAGGATAATGCCAATTCCGATATCGGATAACACAGTATGATTGCATACTTCAATCAGCGGAGCTGCACTATACAGCCCGTATAGACAACACTCCATCAACTGCAAAGGAGTATCGATCGCCTGAATTTTCGTATCATATACAGTCTCCTGGCGCTGCTCTTGTTGTTCAGGCGTACGATGCGGCATCCGCAGGGCTTCGATATACTGGCCAAACGCTTCGATATCCTTGGCCATCAACCATTCGCAAGCAGAAGATATGTACTCCATATCCTGCAGTGCCTGAGCGACATGCTGTTCAATCTGTTCATATCCTTCTCCCTGTGAAAAGTTGGCTGTCATCGAAGTCATCGCTGCACCAAGTGCTGCGACAATCGAGGATACACTGCCGCCTCCCGGGGTAGGCTCCGATCTGGCAAGCTGTTCCATAATTCTGCGTAGAGGCTCATCCCATGATACTGTATTCATCCCGATCCCTCCCATAATCACTGCCTGGTCTTTCTGTATGTTACTTACCCGTTTTCCCCGAATAGAACATCTTTCCTCTCAAAAACCAGCGACAGGCGCATTAGGTGGTATACATGCTTTATTAGTGCATATGATCATTTTGTGCAGTTGGAGCTTGCTGTCTATTCTGCTGCTCTACCAGTACTCTGTGAATCTCGGATGGATGAATCGGCTTGATAATAAAATCAATCATACCGCTGCGCAGACATGCTGCCTGAATATCACTGCCGACATTGGCCGTCACAGCTACAATCGATGGTCTGGCTTCCAGTGGCAGCAGCTGCTGAATCAGATTGGAGACCGCGATGCCATCCATCATGGGCATCTGTATATCCATGAACACCAGATCGTAATGATGTCGTACAATAGCGGCATAAGCTTCTACCCCATTACTGACAGTATCTACACGGCAGCCAAATTTGCGGATAATATCTTCCATCAATTGCTGATTCACCGGATGATCTTCAGCGATCAGGATAGACAGATCGGATACATCTACCTGATCATGACTGATCCATTCCAGATCTAGATCCGACGTCTGTTCTGCTTCCACTTTGTTGGAATGTTCTGCACCCAGCCAGCTGCAGGGCAGGATAAAGCGGAAAATCGAACCTACATTTTCGCGGCTCTCGACCTGAATCGTGCCACCCATTAGCTCAATCAGCTTTTTGCATATGGACAGACCCAGCCCGGTTCCTCCGTATTTACGGTTTAACGCCGGATGCAGCTGGGAAAAGGATTGGAACAACAGATTTTTCTTGTCTTCTGCTACTCCTACACCCGTATCTTCTACGATGAATTCCAGCATCAACTGCTTTTTGTCGCTGTCTTCATAGAGTTTGTCCACAATAATACCAATCGTTCCTTTATCCGTAAACTTGATGGCATTGCCGACCAGATTACTCAGAATCTGGCGGAGCCGATCCGGATCAGCCACCACTCTGCGCGGCAGTCCAGGTGCTACGTACCAGGACAGATCAAGCTTTTTCTCCATGGCGCTAGGGGTGAAGAGTTCGGCAACATGTTCAACCAGCGCCTCCAGTTCAAACTCTTCGGGTTCGAGTGAGAATTTTCCTGCTTCGATTTTGCTAAAATCCAGAACATCATTCAGAATCCGCATCAGCGACGTCCCGCTACTTCGTATAATCTCGGCATAATCCTGCTGAGTCTCTGTCAGCTCGGTATCCAGCAGCAGATTGGTCATTCCAAGTACACCATTCATGGGTGTACGAATCTCATGGCTCATCATGGCCAAAAAGTCGGATTTGGCCGAAGCTGCCTGTTCAGCCAGTTCTTTTTGACGGAGTACTTCGCGCTCATTGGTAATATCGCGGAATACAATGACGGCGCCCTGAATCTGGTCTTTATCAATAATCGGATTCACGTTATATTCCACGAGACAGCTGGAACCATTCTTTTTCCAGAAGATTCCTTCTTTGATGGAACGAGGAATACCATCCCGAATCGTTGCACAAATCGGGCACTCTTCCGGGGAGTACGGTACTCCACCTGGTGCAGACGGGTTAATAATATGGTGGCTGTAATGTCCATTGAATTCGTTCTGGGAAAATCCCAGCATGGACAGGGTCGCCGGGTTAGTGAACATGACTTTGCCTTCTTTGTTGAGTCCAAATATGCCTTCCGAGACAGAGCTGAGGATCAGCTCATGTTCATAATCCAGCTTTTCCAGTTTACGAATATATTCTTTGCGTTCGGTTACATCATTGGCTATTCCGTAGACACCCACAATCTCGGAATCGACGATAATCGGTACGTTAATCACACTGATATCGATAACTTTGCCGCTACTGTGTACTACGGTTGTCTCGTAATTCTGCGGAATACCACTACGCGCAGCTTCAAAATGCCGGTTCGTATCTTCCACTTTTTCCGGTACGATAATGTTATGAAAGGACATCTCCATGATCTGCTCGAGTGGATAACCCAGCAGCAGCGCCAGGTTGCCATTGCTCGATGTATAATTCCCTTCCAGATCAAACGAATATACACTCGCCGGATTGTACTCGAACAGCGATTTGTAACGCTGTTCGCTTTCCTTGAGCCGACGCTCGGATTTTTTGCGATCGGTGATATCACGGGATACCGCTATAATTTCTTCAATTTCACCGGTTTGCTCATTGTAGCTATAGCGGCCTGTACTCTCGATCCACACGTAATGACCTTCTTTGGCACGGATGCGGTAAGAGACGGTATACGAGCTTTCTGTATGCAGAATCTGCTCCAGATAACGGGTCACGACATGGATATCATCGGGATGGAAAAAGTCATATGCACTTTTGCCAATGATGTCTTCCGGTTCATAACCGAGTATCGTTTTGCAGGCAGGTGAAGCATACAGATAGGTTGCGCTGCTGTCGGCCATATGTCTGGAAATAAAATCAAGGGAATGCTCGGAAATCAGCCGGAAATCTTTTTCACTCTGTCGGATCTGCTGTTCCATCTTTTTTTGCGCAGTAATATCCCGGCAAATCACATAGATGCCTATCATCTCTCCCGTATGCTGAATCGGAGTAAATGTCATTTGCATCCAGATTTTGGAGCGATTTTTGTGAAGTGCTTCCAGCTCTATCGTTGAAGCTGTGCCTGACAAGGCCTGACTGATTGAAGTCTGCAGCGGCTGAATGGTGCGACAGGACTGCAGATGACTCTCTGTAAAAAGATACAGCTCTTCAAAGTGATAACCGGTCATATGCCGAATAGCAGGATTCGCACGAACCAGCACACCGGCATGATCCAGAATCAGCATACCATCCGGTGAATTGGTAAATAATGAATCCTGCAAAACACTTTCTGAAATCAGCTGCAGCAATAATTCTGTATGATTCTGTTTCAAAAATGCCTCTCTCCCTGTAGTGTGACTCCATCTATTGGTCTCAAAACGAAATGAAATAGTTAACGTGCAGATTACATCCAATAATAATTGGAATAAGGGCAAAAAACCAGCTTTTATTCCTTATTTACACCACATTTGCCAACAGGACGCATTGCTTTTGCAGACGTTCTGAATCGCCGTATCTATAAAACCCACGCAATTACGAAGAACACTTTGTCAGGTTCCCTTCAAGTCGGGTATAATTAGACGGTACGCCATGATGAATGGAACAGATTGGACAAGATTATATATTGATTACATTTATAGAAAGGACGATGGTATGGTCCGCTTTGGTATTATTGGTACTAACTTTATTACAGAACGATTTATTGAAGCCGCTAAACGCAATGATGATTTTGAACTGACTGCACTGTATTCGCGCACACCGGAACGCGCTCAGCAGTTCGGTCGCAAACATGCAATCCATCATCTGTTCACGGATCTGGAGGAGATGCTTGGCAGTGGGCAGGTCGATGCCGTCTATATCGCCAGTCCCAACTCTTTGCACGCAGAGCAGGCTGTACTCTGTATGGATCATGGCAAACATGTGCTCTGCGAGAAACCGCTGGCTTCCAATGTTGCAGAGACACAGGCGATTATTGATGCAGCACGACGGAACAAGGTAGTCTTGATGGAAGCGATGAAGTCGACGATGATGCCGAACTTTACCGCACTGCGTAACAGTCTGCCCAAACTGGGACAGGTTCGTCGCTATTTCTCCAACTATTGTCAGTATTCTTCCCGTTATGATGCCTATAAGGAAGGCAATATCCAGAATGCCTTCAAACCTGAATTCTCCAACGGTGCATTGATGGATCTTGGCGTCTATTGTATCTATCCACTGGTCGCCTTATTCGGCCGTCCCAACACGATCAAAGCAACCGGCGTTATGCTGGAATCAGGCGTCGATGGTGAAGGCAGTATTGTCGTCTCTTATGATGATATGGACGCAGTAGTGATGTATTCCAAAATCACCGATTCTTCCCTTCCATCCGAGATTCAGGGCGAGTTGGGCAGTATCCGGATCGACAAGATCAGCGAACCCAACCAGATCGTAATGACATATCGCGGCGGTTATACAGAAGAGCTGCATGTGACCCAGTACGAACCACCAATGTATTACGAGATTCGTGAATTCCTTGATCTTATCGCTGAAGGTCGGCAGGAATCCAGTATCAATTCATGGGAACATTCCCTGATTACAGCCGAGATTATGGAAGAAGCCCGTAAGCAGTTGGGACTTGTCTATCCGGCTGACCGCAAATGAATAACCAATCAGCGTTCATTATTCTTTTTACAGAATGCAAAAGGAAGACTACACCTCAGTGGGTAGCCTTCCTTTTTTGATTACATTTATGATTTATGAATAGTAATTACTTGTCTTTTTGCACAGTGGACAGCGCCAGCATAACTGCATTCGTTGTTCCTCCGCCCACATTTTCAAATGAATAGGTAGTAACCGGTACGCCTCTGACCGTAACATCGTCACCATCCAACAAATCTCCTGTAGAGCCCAGGTATACTCCAGTTACAGAGTTATCGTATTCATCCGCAAGATGAACGAACGCGACTGTTCCCATTTCTGTTTCTTCTTCGGATACTTCTACTACATTACCGCTGACGGTAACCATCTTATCCAGATAAGGAGCTACATTTTTGAACATATGACGGGAAGTGACCGAGGAGTCTACTGCATTTTTGACTTCCTGTTTATCTGCACTTGTTGTAGCAGGGAACTGATTAGGATGTGCAGTAATGTAATCGTACGTCTGCTGAGACATCTCTCCCTGATTCTCTGTCATATAAGGAACGAGATTTACCATCGCATCAGCAAACGTATTTTGCTCAGGTGCTGTTTCTGGTGCTGTTTCTGCAGCTTGCTCTACTGCTGGCTGTTCTTCTGCTTCCGTAGTTGTCGTTGTACTTTCTGTTGTAGTTGCTGCTGTCTCCGTACTGGCTGCAGGCTGCGTTGTTGCTGCTTGCTTTTCTTGCCCACAAGCAGTTAACATCACTACTGTAAATAATGCAATCATACTAATCTTCAATTTCATTTCTCATATCCCCTTTTGATATGTAGTTAATAAGCCACCTTATTAATATCGGATATAAAGTATATTAATGAATAGTATTCCAATACATATTGGGATTTTTTTGAAAATAAAAAAGAGAATTGCTTTTATTCAAGCAATTCTCTTTCCTTTAACGTGCGCTTTCTGTCTCGGTCATCAGCTCATCCAGTGCTCTACCGTATTTACTGAGGCGTTCCATATCCTTTTCGGAAGGCTCCACATTGCGTGAAGGATCCATATTGTCTTCGATGTCCGCCATTTTTACGGTACGAGCCAAGGAATTCTGCTTGGCACGAAGAACAAAGTCTTCATAGGATTCATCTTCATGACGGCTCATCGCCTGAACAGCTTCTACGATTTCTTCGGAGAATCCTTCGGCCGCCAGATCATGAGCAGTAACATCTGTGTCCTCCAGTACATCATGCAGTACAGCAACAATACGCGCTTCTTCGGAACTCACCTTGAGCATCACACGCAGCGGATGAAGAATATACGGTTGACCCGAACGGTCAACCTGTCCGGAATGCGCACGGGTGGCCAGAATAATAGCTCTTTCCAGGTTACTCATCAGTACTCACATCCTTTACATTTAAATAGTCGAAAAACTCTGCCTGTTTAGTTATTACACAGCTTTAGCCGGATGAATCAGCTCATCCGGCTAAAAACAGTCTATATGATTGGTGTATTCTTAGTAAACATCGCTCGGACAGACCAGCAACCAGTACCGGTCCTCATAAATTATCAATCCGGATATACGTTAAAGTCGGTGACCAGCTGTACCGGACTTCCATCTTCAGCGTATCCGATATAACTGTGGTATACGCCATTGCCAAATCCGCTGGAGAACAAAGCAATGTTATCTCCAGTCTCAAGCTCCGTAACCAGCCAGCTGCGTGAAGGACGGAATGATTCGATCGCTGCCGATTCCCACGCATCCATCAGCTCCTGAGCGACTTCAGGGTTGTCCATTTCCTGTTGTTCGGATAACCATTGATAAGCTTGTGCATCCAGCAGACTGCCGGTTCCGGAATCAACGGCATATCCCCAGCGTGCTTGTTCATACAGATTATTCGGATCTGCTTCCGGGCTGAATTCGCGCTCTGCTCCTGCCCAGCGAGCTACGGGAGCATCGCTGAACCTTACACGTACGAAGGCAATACGCTCATCCACCATATCTTCCCGGCCTTCCTTGTATACAGCCGGATCGGTAATGCGGGCAATTGACAACTCGACAGGGAAAGATCCTTTGGGGAACACTTGCACAAATGGGGTAGATTCAATCAGGCTGTATGGATCATCGGCCACAATTTTGCCTGTGGTCACGCGCAGCTCCCCGATAGACTTGGTATAAAAAGCAAGATTACGTCTCTGGCCTCTCCAGAATTTGACCTGTTCCAGGTGAACACCTTCCCCGAACACTTCCTCCAGTACCTTACTCTCATGCATAACCTTGTCCATCTTTCTTTCCTCCCTCAGCAGTATGATAGTATGCCACGCCAACATGTCATGTAACCAAGGCAGATCTGCACAGCAGAACAGCAATTCATCGACTGTAAATCATTGTTCACAGTCTCCGTGCTACCACATTAGGCAGTATGCCGCTCCAACTATCGCGTATAATAACGTCGGATATTTACGTATGATTTGAGATGACGCCACTCGCTTTATAGTAGATTAAGTATCATTATACCCTTCTACAACGCAGAAGGAACATTTTTTTATGACATATTCGTAAAAATATATTGTTCATTTTTGGAAATCGACAACAGGCTATCTATTATGTTTATTTCGTGCGCTAAATCTCCTTTTTCCGACAAAAGAAGAAAGAAAGAATATTTTGCATGATGTGGGTATAACAGTTATTGAATGATTTTCCGGTATCGCGCATAATGTGATAGATGAGTCATCAAGAGAGAGGATGGAGAACGAGTTTGGAAGAACCGACAACCCTCAGCAGGGCGATCAATGAAATTATGGATACCTGTATGCTGGCCGGTCAGATTATGCTGCAAAGCGGCGCGGAAACCTACCGCGTGGAAGATACAATGACCCGTATAGCCACTTCCTACGGGCTGCCGGGTGCGCACAGCTATGTGACACCTACTGCTATTATGTTCTCGATCACCGGCGCCGAGAGCGCGCGGCTCGCACGGATCGCCGAACGCACAACCGATCTGCACAAGATCGCCCAGGTAAACGCTATTTCACGGCAAATCAGCAGCGGACAGCTGACACCTGCAGAAGCCTATCCACTGCTCAAGGTGATTGAAGCCGGTCCTGCAGAATATTCATCCTGGATGAAAATGATGGCTGCAGCGATTTCCAGTGGTTGTTTTACTATTATGTTTCAGGGCAGCTGGGGAGATTTTATCCCTTCTCTCGTTGCAGGCCTGGCAGGATATACCACCATGCTTTATTTGCACAAATGGGTGCAGGTGAAGTTTTTTGCGGAGCTGTGTGCCGCCTTTATTATCGGGCTGCTGGCTTCTCTGTTTATTGGCTATGGCTGGGGAAATGAACTGGATAAAATTATTATC
This sequence comes from Paenibacillus dauci, assembly GCF_000971985.1. Lineage (GTDB taxonomy): Bacteria > Bacillota > Bacilli > Paenibacillales > Paenibacillaceae > Saccharibacillus > Saccharibacillus dauci. The sequence continues at coordinate 438,991 of NZ_KQ040798.1, forward strand.
GGATCTGTTATGCCGCTCGTTCCAGGGCTGCTGATTACCAATGCGATACGTGATCTGATGGCAGGCCATCTCGTTTCGGGCATCTCCAAAGGTGCCGATGCACTGCTTACGGCTTTTGCGATCGGAGCAGGAGTCGCCATTATTTTGACATTCGTCTGACCGGGATAAATCGATAGATTCAGGAAAGGAAGTTATGCCTACTATGCTGGCTCAGTTAATTACCAGCTTTATCGCCACCGCCGGTTTTGGCATTATATTCAATGCGCCAAGGCGTTCGCTGCTGCAGTGCGGTGTAGCCGGCATGCTTGGCTGGATCGTCTATGTCATGCTGCACAAGCATATTGATCCGGTAGGAGCTACCCTCATGGCTACTTTTATTGTGGGCGGAATCAGCCAGGTATTTGCGCGTATTTACAAGACACCGGTCATTATTTTTAGTGTGGCAGGAGTCATTCCGCTGGTTCCCGGTGGACTGGCTTATAATGCAATGCGATCCTTTGTGGAAAATCATTACACGGCTGCAACCGAGCTCGCTGCCCAGGCATCGATGATCTCCGGTTCGATCGCGTTGGGACTTGTACTATCCGAAGTGTTCAATCAAATGATACGCCGTGCCGCCCGTTAAGGGGCTGCACGGCGTATTTGGTCTGAGACGTAATATGTCCTTGGATATGGCCCAATATACAAGTACTTGCATCCTGATAATTAGACCGGAAGTTCTCCCTGTTCATAGTGGCCTGCCAGCTCCCGGATAAATTCGTGATCCAGTCCAAGCAGATAAGCGCAGAAGACCAGATCCATATCATCACTGACATAAGCTGCCAGCTCACTGCTGCCGGATGCCCGAATAACCTGATCAAAAGCCTGACGGCTCCACTCCCGTACCCGCTCTTCTTCTGCTGGCTTCAGCCCTTCCCGACGCAGCTGCTGATAAGCCTGAATCCATGCGGTATCAAAATCCGCACTGTCCCGGTATTCCAGATACCGCTCAATATCAAGCTGCTCCCACATATCCGGAGACAGTAGCGAACCGTTTTGCAGTACAGTCTGCAAATGATGAATCGCTGTTTCTTGCATATACATCCCCCTTTTGAACTCAGCCTGGACGACAGGACAGCTCCACCCAACCGTTAACTTCATCAAAACCGATCACCACAGTCTTGAGCATATGTCCGGGATAGCGATGCTCTACCGGAACAAACTGGGCACATTCATCATCGGCTACAATGCCGAAAGCATCATTGGGAAGACTCAGAATAATTCCCTGTGGATAGCTTACCTCTACCACTCCGGTTACCTTGTCACCCGGCTTATAATGGGCTTTGATGCTGTTCCAGTCTTTGCGATAAGGCTTCATAGCCTGCGTCCATACCTGTTCAAATTCTTCCTGTGAAATATCTTCTCCATCCGCCCCGTCCATGCTCTGGTCAAAGTCCTGATCATACAGGCAGAAATGAAGTTCCTCATCCGGACGGCTGGAAACGACCCAGCGCTCCTCATCCTCGATTACCTGACGCAATACGGTACGGTCGTCGTCAATTTCAAAGTAATAATTCTCATCACTTTCCTCAAAACGCAATCTATAGTATTCCATGATACTGCCTATCCCTGACTGCGGGACGATCGATTGGATTCATGCATTCCTGCATAATAGGCTTCGCCTGGATCAACGTCCAGTACTACCCGGCGCGGTCCGACCAGGGAATACTGATGTTCTACTTTCCAGCGCTGATTCTCATGCATACCGATCGTCTCGCCGTCTGCAATGATGTCGCCCTGATGATAGAGATACTCGGCTGTATTCATCAGGAACTGCGCCACTTCTGCAGGCTCGATATCATAGAAATGACACTGCACATCCGGTACGCCCAATGCAGCCAGTCCGCGGCTGTCCATGACCATTTCCCGGCGTCCATTATCCGATTGGATATTGTACAGACGAATATTCAGCGCACCATACAATTCATGCCCCTGGCTGAATGCCTGAAGCAGTGCCTGCGGATCCACCAGCTTGTCACTTTCGTTGTAATACACCGCGTCACAAGGAACCACTTCCAGAATCGCGCGCAGCACATGATTGAATAGCGGAAGTCTGCGCTGATGCGGCATCCCCCGAGCCATCATATCAGTAAGAATCATCTCGTAAGAACAGCCAGCCAGTGTCTCGGCCACTTCCGGCCAATGCCAGGATTGCTGAAGCGCTGTCTCATATTCTTCGGGATGTACACCATTTACCGAAGGCATCAATACCGTCTGGACAGGCATCGGTCCTTCCTGATATTCAAGCGTATGATTCAGATGAAAGAAGTGATAATGATCTTCCAGCTGCTCCTGTGATTCTCCATTATCATTGACGGATTCTCTGGCTTCCCAGACAGCCAGTGTCTCTTCCTGACCCTCCAGATCTTCAGCTGTATTGAGCGGTCCAGTATATTCCTGTATTTTGGCATAAAGAGCTTCACGGTCAATCACCGGTTTTTGCTTGTATAACAGCTTGGCCGTATAAATGGCGGCATATCCATAATCCTGTTCAAGACGCTGCTGTTCCTCCGGGTCTGGTTGGTTCGAATTAGTTGGTCTCATCCTTTTACCCCTTTCAATCGGTTAATCTGCTTCTCCATTATAGTAGCTAGCCTATTATTACCCGCTTGATAGCTATTCTGAATTATTGTAGCTGATAAATAATGACATGGCGATTTTTATCATTGTATAATGACCATGTTTCAGGCAAAATCAGCTTGTACAAGTATGTAAGATCAGGGACGATTATTATTTGGGCTTCAGCTGCTCCATATCCTGTATTCAATACAGGATTTCTCCCTGACGCTATACCATTTTGAACGATAGGATATATGTACCGCCATCCATACTAACGCGTTTATTTATCAAAGGAGGCTACACTTATGCTGCATCCCAATACAATCAAAGTTCGCGAACAAATATGGAATTTTGCCGGTTCACTGGATGAGCCGATCCTGAATGAACATGCCCGTCCTGACCAATGGACCATCGCCCAGGTTATGGAGCATCTGTACCTGATGGAGACTGCCATTACCGATCGGCTGGCACATACTATTCAGCAAGATGAGCCGACACCGGCTCCGGTCTCCGGTGCGACAGCTACTCCGTCTTTCCATCTGACCCTGGATCGTTCACGTCATATCCCTGCACCACCTGCCATGGTACCGGCAGACAAGCATTTGACACTCACTGAACTTCGCGCCCGCCTGGATCGCTCACGTACTCGTCTGGAAGAGACTATCCAGACTGCGAGCAGTGAAGATCTCCATCATAAAACGATGAACCATCCGGTATTTGGTCCTTTGACTCTTGAAGAATGGAACGAATTTATCGGTCTTCACGAGCAGCGCCATCTGGAACAAATGAAAGAAATCCATGCAGCGCTGACTGCTGCCGATTGATCAACTGTCTTTATTTTCAAATCTGCAAACAGCCCACCTTATATCACAACAGGTGGGCTGTTTGTCGTATACGAACAATCTACTGCTTCGCGGATACATGATATCGGCATTCTGCCATTATCCCAATCGTCTGGCGATAGGGTGATCTTCGTTTAATTGCAGTAAATCCCATAGATTGCCGTAGAGGTCCTCGAAGACGGCAACCATTCCGTAATCTTGCTCTTTGGGTTCTCGCACAAAATGGATCCCTTGGGCTAGCATGGCATGATAATCTCTCCAGAAATCATCTGTATTCAAAAACAGAAACACCCGTCCGCCTGCCTGATTACCAATAAAAGGCTCTTGTTCAGGTTTGGACGCACGCGCCAGCAGGATCGTTGTGCCTGTAGAGCCGGGAGGAGCGACAACTACCCAGCGCTTGTCCTGCTCAGGCTGGTAAATATCTTCGATAAGCGTAAAATTTAATTTTTGTGTATAAAACTCGATAGCTTCATCATAATCGTGAACGACCAGAGCAATATGAACAATAGACTGATTCATGTGTGAAAACCTCCCTATGTTTGGGTATAGCCGGAAGCGATAATTTCTATGTAACTGTCGTAGCCTGCAATTAGATAATGGTGCAGATTCAATCTGCTGTGAGGGTCGAAAAGCTTTTCTTTTTCCTCCAAAATTGTGGACGGCAGGACTTGATACAAGCCTGAATCCGAAGGATAACCATATTGTTGCCAGTAAGTTACCCCTTCTCCCTTCGGCAGCGATATATCAATAGTGCCCGCATACTGTTCAAACAAGTTCAATGTAATACATCTCAGTTCAGCGACTGTGCTGAATTTCAATTGAATTTCGCGATAATGATTATGTATGGTATCATCCAGCGTCTGCACATCCAGACGAATGACCGCACCACCCGATTCGGTATATATCACTTCAAGATCAGTAGTCGATATGCGGAAAGGGACCTTTTCGGGAATTAGCCGCATCTTTGCTCCTCCTTTTACCTGGCTGTATTCTCTACTTGCGCCGGCTCTATTTCATCCGGGGTTATTATAGCACAATCCTGATTCCATTCTCTGCTCACAGTCAAGCGAATCCGGTCACCTGCTTTTCCTGAGCCGGATTAACCGCTACAATAGAAAGAGTGATAGAACCCGCTACGGGTAATGATATAACAGGATTCACACTACTTTTACACTATTTCATAATGACGAGGAGCTGCACCTATGGATGACAGAATCGCCACCCTGCGTGGATTAATGAGAGAAGCCGGCGTAGACAGCCTGCTAATTACCGATCCCAAACATGTATACTACCTGACCGGCTTTGCGAGCGATCCACATGAACGTTTTCTGGGATTATTTATTCCAGATGGAGAGGAAGCTTTTATGCTGCTGCCTGCGCTGGACGAAGACAAGGCGCGCAGCGTATCCAGTGTAGAACGCATTGAGACCCATACGGATACGGATAATCCCTATATTCGCCTTAAGCACTGCATCAATGGCAATGTAGGCAATCTTGGTCTGGAAAAGGAACATCTGTCGGTAGCACGGTTCGAACAGCTGTCTGCTGAGCTCAATGCTACGTCGTATATCGATGTAGGCAATATGCTGAACAGCATGCGTTCACGCAAGTCACCGGAAGAAGTACAGCGGATGAGAGAATCTATTCTGAAGATCGAAGAAGTACTGCGCCGCGGTCTTTCCAGCGTGAAAATCGGCATTACCGAGATTGAATTGGTTGCCGAGCTCGAATACCAGATGAAAAAGCTGGGCGCAGAAAAGCCTGCTTTTGACACGATGGTATTGTCCGGACCGAATACCGCTCTACCGCATGGTGTACCGGGGACACGCAAACTGGCAGCAGGCGAGCTGGTTATGTTTGACCTTGGACTTTTCTATAATGGTTATGCTTCCGATATCACACGTACTTTTGCTATTGGCGAAGTGGATGAGGAAGCCAGACGCATCTACAATACGGTACTGGCGGCGAATGAAGCAGCGATTCGTGCAACACGTCCGGGGGTTACTTTTGCCTCAATCGACAAGGCTGCACGTGATGTGATTACTGAAGCTGGCTACGGTCCACGCTTTATCCATCGTCTTGGACATGGACTTGGTATGGATACCCACGAATACCCTTCGGTTCATGGTGGCAATGAGAATGTGCTGGAAGAAGGCGTACTGTTCACGGTAGAACCGGGTATCTATGTACCGGGACACTGCGGCGTACGGATCGAGGATGATGTAATCGTAACTGCCGACGGTGTCGATGTACTGTCTTCTTTCCCCAAAGAATTAACCGTTATCGGCTAATTGGTGCAGAACGAATACTGGATCATACACTGAATAACCATAGCCCAAAAAAGACACATGACTGCATGGATGATATGCAATCATGTGTCTTTTATTTTGAATCTATGGATCAGGAAGTCGATGAGGGTAATTCTTGCTCGGCAGCAGGATGTCCCGGCTGGATCAGCTGCGGAAGATCTTCTTCATGCACCTTGAAACTGCGAGCCAGATAAAGGAAAGGCGTTCCTGCAGCAGTAAGCAGGAATTTGAGTATATAAGTTGTCAGGAAAATCTCGATCCAGACTGACCATTCATACATCCCCAAAAAGGCAATACTGCAAAAGATCAGTGTATCAATAAACGAACTGATCATTGTACTGCCGTTATTGCGAATCCACAGCTGATGCGGAGCCGGGAAACGGCGGCGCAGCCATTTATACAATCGAACATCGAGGAACTGACTGACCAGATAAGCCGTCAAACTGGCAATCAACAGCGTTGACAGAGGACCAAAAATCAATTCCAGCGCTTCCTGGGAGACATCCACTCCCACTGCCGGATCAAAATGAATAGCCATCCGCATAACAATCGTCGTTACAATCAGAGTGAAAAATCCGAACCAGACTGCTTTGCGTGCTACACGTGGTCCAAATCGTTCATTCAGCAGATCGCTTGCCAGATACATACTGACATACATCGTGTTACCCAGTGTAGTAACAATTCCCAGCAGCTCGATCGTTTTGACGACCTGGATATTCGCCAGAATAGCAGCAATTGCTATCCATCCGTATAATCCCTTGATCCCAAACAATCGATAACAGATCGTAAATAACGCATAATTCACAATAACAAACAAAATACCCCACTCTATATTGTTGAGCACTACTCTTTCCCCCTAGTTTTGATAACGCGGGATGGTTACGAACCGCGGAATTTTGTGGAAAACCTGTTCTACTTTATCACAGGAATACGACATTGCCAACATATTATGGAAAACAGTTCCTTTGAACAACATTGTAGATAGCCCGGTTCTGCATTAATTTTCCCTACTTAACAACCCTGTATCATGATAAAAAACAGGCATGCCTGCTGCATCCTCGGATGCGTATGGCATGCCTGCTCGGTTTAGCATTGGCGCGTACAATGCAGTATTCAACAAAGGAATAATTGACAGGCACATCAGCCTGCCGCTTTGCCTTGTATTCTACCGGATCTTAAGCAAGATCAATTCTGCAATCAGGAAGCTTCAGCTGTATCCAGATCGCGATCTTCATGATTGTAGACGTCTTTGTCATGTTCCTTGAGTACCCGGCTGCTCACCAGACCGGCTGTCATGGACCCGCTCACATTCAGAGCAGTACGTCCCATATCGATCAGCGGTTCTACGGAGATCAGCAGACCTGCCAGTGCTACCGGCATATTCATCGTGGACAGAACGATCAGTGCAGCAAACGTAGCTCCACCGCCGACACCTGCAACACCAAGCGAGCTGATTGTGACTACTGCGATCAGCGTCAGGATAAACTGCCAATCCAGCGGATTAATGCCCACTGTTGGTGCAATCATAATCGCCAGCATGGATGGATAGATCCCGGCGCAGCCATTTTGTCCAATGGTCGCACCAAAGCTTGCAGATAGATTGGCAATCCCTTCGGATACGCCCAGTTTGCGGGTCTGTGTCTCTACGTTTAGTGGAATCGTCGCTGCACTGGAGCGAGAAGTGAATGCAAAAGTCAGCGTAGGAATAATCTTCTTCACATACTGGACCGGATTGAGTCCATTAATAGCCAGAATGATCATATGAATCACGAACATCGCAATCAGCGCTACATAAGAAGCGACTACGAATTTGAACAGATTCAGAATATCATGACCACTTGTCGTTGCAACCATTTTGGTAATAAGTGCCAGGATTCCATAAGGAGTCAGACGCAGAATCAGCGTTACCATACGCATAACTACACCATAGATGGATTCCATCAAATTACGGAATATTTCACCCTGAGCAGGGTTTTTACGCATAAAGCCAAGAGCCGCTACACCAACAAAAGCCGAGAAAATAACAACAGCCAGTGTGGAGGATTGACGTGCTCCAGTCATATCTTCAAATGGATTCGTCGGGATAAATTCCAGCAGCTGTGCCGGCAATGATTTATCCTGCACTTCACCGAGACGCTCCTGAAGAGCTGCTCCGCGTTCTTGTTCTACCTGACCAATCGGCATACCTTCTGCTGTCAGATGGAAACTGAGTGCAGATGCGATGCCTACTGCGGAAGCAATCGCTGTCGTCAGCAGCAGTACAGCCAGGATCGAGCCGCTGATTTTACCCAGATTCTGACGGCCGCTCAACTTGAGAATAGCCATGATGATCGAGACCATAATCAGTGGAATAACGACCATTTGCAGCAGACCTACATAGCCGTTACCGACCAGGCTAAACCATTCCATCGAATCCGACACCACTTCGGAATCCGGTGTATAGATCAATTGAAGAAAGGCACCGAATACGATACCCAGCAGCAGACCGGTAAATACCCGTTTCGTAAAGGAAATATGTTTCTTCTGCATCCAGATCAGCACGCCGATCAGTACTGCCAGAATGAGTACGTTAAGTATAACTAGAAATACATGCATTATGTTCTCCCCTTTATCTGTCTATTTTCGTTTTTATTCTAACATAATCCCGAGTAAACAAGTAGTGTTAATTCTGTGATACCTAATCTTTATTTTTCGCCTTATTTTTGCTTATTTTGATATTTATTTTAGATTTTTGAATACTTATACGCAAAAATACCTATTCAAACTATGGTCAATTGATATAGAATAAGAAATTATTTATGCCTTTTATCATAGTTCAATCTGCTTATAATGTTCATTTTTCATAGTTTTATAGAATATCTTATCGTTATAAGCTCAATATATTGTCGAAAGGAGTCAAATAAAACCAGGACTAGATACTCACACAGCATACATATGAATGGCAGCCTGTCTTTATACTTCTTAGGAGTATGTATCGTAAAAAGTCGCGTTAGTTATTATCACGTCGGGGGATCAATTCAGGGATATTAATTATCCAAAATGAATTTCAGTATCGAATTGCAGACTTGTTAGGTATGGAGAGGGGATTCAGCATGTTTCGAATTAATCAATCGATCAGCCGTAAAATTATGGTGACCTTTGCCCTGCTGATTATTGCAGTGTGTCTGGTTATGAGTATTTTCTTTTATGTTATGACCCGGGGAGTGGTCAATAACAATGTCGTTCCACAGTTCCGTCAGGTGCTTAATATTGCGATGGACGGGATTCTAAAAGGACTCGATAATACACAGGTCATGCAGTCTGCCCAGGGCAACAGCGGCGAGACAATGAAGCTGGAGACGTATCTGGATTCCCAGCTCAAAGCTTATGAGCTGGATAATCTGTACGTACTCCGGGTCGACAAAGACAAAGCCGTTGTTACTGCACTGTCCAATGCCTCCAAAAATTTCAAAAAAGAACAGAGCGTAGAATTAAGCGATAATATTCAGCAAGCAATGAAAGACGGAAAACTGTTAACAGATCTGTATACAACCGATGCCGGTTCTCATGTGACTTATTACTATCATATACCGGGCAGTTCGATTCTTGTGGCTGCCAGTATGGATGCAAGCTTCGTTGATAGTATCACCCGTAATCTGGTACTGATGACACTGCTTATGGCAATTGTATCGGTCGCCGTATGTCTATGGATTGCCTACCGCTTCAGCCGTAAAATCACCCTGCCGCTCGCCAGACTCGTTCGTCATACACGGCTCGTAGCGGAAGGTAATCTGCAGCAGGATATCAAAATGACCGGAAGCGACGAGATCGCCCAACTGGCACGCGGCTTCCGACTGATGACCGAGAATCTGCGCGCTATGGTCAATCATGTGCTCGACAGCTCGGAGAAAGTATCCATGGGGACAGAAGCTCTCACATCCCGTATTAATAAAATGCACCGAATGGTCGATAGTTCGGTGGAGTCCATCAGTACTATAGAAGGCGGCAGTACGATGATCGCGACTTCTTCTACCGAAAATGCCCGTGCCATGGAAGAGATAACCAATGGCATCCAGCATATCGCTTCGTCCACCGCTGATATTTCCGACCAGATCGGACAGGCCTCGGACAGTGCAGTTACCGGGAATAATATGGCCCAGAATGCTATCCAGCAGATGAGCTCGGTCGAGCAGGTTGTTACCGATACACGCCAGTCCGTACAGACCCTGATCGACAGCTCCGAAGCGATTAGCCAGATCCTGCTCTCGATCGGCGAGATCACCAAACAGATTCAAATGCTGTCGCTGAACGCGTCGATTGAAGCAGCCCGTGCGGGTGAGCATGGACGCGGATTCGCTGTCGTTGCTGCTGAAGTACGCAATCTGGCGGACCAATCACGCGGCGCAGCGCAGCAGATCGAATCCGCTCTGCAATCAATTCGTGAAGAATCCCTGAAATCTACCGAATCCATGAACCGGGTCAGCCAGGAAGTACAATCCGGTACACAGCTAGTGCATCAGGCAGGTGAAGCATTCAATCAGCTCGTTGAGCTGATGCAGCAGGTTAACATGACGGTTCAATCCACATCTGCGGCTACCCAGGAGATGTCTGCAAGTTCTGAACAAGTGAGTGCTTCGGTGGATGAGACTGCCGAGATTACCCAGAAAGCACTCGGTAATATTAAAGGCATTGCTAAAAATACGGAACGCCAGTCTTCGGAGATGTTCGCTTATGCAGCAGTTATGCAGGAGCTAAACGAACAGGCAGTTTCTCTGCAGGAAGCAGTCAGCAAGTTCAAAGTAAGCTAAGGTACCTTTACAGAAATAAATAAGATCGATCATAACGTTGTGGATAACTACAATATAAAAAGCAGCCCTTCTCCCAAGGAAGTGGCTGCTTTTTGTATCTATTCTGTGTAATCGTTCATTGCTCTTATTTTGTGGCGTTCTATGTTTTGGCATTCTTTTCACCTAGATGTATAGGCAATTGTTATTGTCCGGATGCAATTTCATAAATGCGCTTCATATCCAGATGTTTGCGCACCGTATCAGCCAAGCGGTCAAAAGCTTCTTCGCGACGAGTCTGACCGTGTATGCTTTGGATCAGCGGCTCCAGTCCTTTACGCTGGCGGAGAAAATTCAGCCAACTGCGGCGCAGCTGATCATTATCGAATACTCCATGCAGGTAGGTTCCCCAGGCAGAGCCATCGGACAAGATACATCCGTCTTCAATCGTGGCAGGGTTACCTTCTTTACCGGATAACCGGTGTAGATGGAACATGGATTGCACATCGGCTCCGTTCTCTACCGTTGTAGTACCCATGTGGATTTCATATCCTTTGACAGAAAGTGGTGGTGCCAGCGTCTTCATCTGCTGGAACCATGGAGATTCCGTATTCAGGTGACCTTCTGCCTGTACCGTTGTCTTGGCCGAGGCAAATACGGTCGAGACCGGAAGCAGACCCAGTCCCTCGGCCATTCGAGGAGAGGGTGAATCATGGCCAGCCGGATCATGCAGATGCCTACCGAGCATTTGATAGCCACCACATATGCCGACCAACTGTACAGAGCGCCGGGTGTGCTGCTTTTTGATACAACTAGCCAGACCGCGGTTCTGCAGAAATTCCAGATCACCAAGGGTATCCTTGGTTCCAGGCAAAATAATAACATCAGGCGTTCCCAGCTGATCGGGATGATCGACGTAACGTACAGATACATCGGGTTCTGCTTCCAGCAGATCAAAATCTGTAAAGTTGGATATTCGCGGGTAGTGAATAATGACGATATCGAGTTCACGATCCGGCAGAGGAACACTGGATTTGCGCTGGAGGGCTACGGAATCTTCGGCTTCGAGATGAAGATTCTCTTCGTATGGCAGCACTCCAATCACCGGAATCCCGGTACGCTGCTGAAGCCAATCAAGTCCAGGCTGAAGCAACGCCAGATCACCCCGGAATTTATTGATAATGAATCCTTTGACCCGTTCACGTTCATGGGATTCCAACAGTTCGAGCGTACCGACGATTGCAGCGAATACACCGCCGCGGTCAATATCCGCTACGAGCAGCACCGGAGCATCTGCCCAGCCTGCCAGATTCATATTGACGATATCTCGATCTTTTAGATTAATCTCGGCGGGACTGCCAGCTCCCTCCATCACAACCATATCATGCTGATCCCGCAGCCGGTTCAGCGCCTCCATCACCAGCGGACGAGCCTGTGGCAAAAAGTCCTGCCGGTAGTCCCACGCACTCATCTGGGCATAAGGCTGTCCATGCACCACAATCTGCGAATGCATATCCCGGACAGGCTTAATCAGAATTGGATTCATATCGGTCGTTGCGCATTTGCCGCAGGCTTCGGCCTGTACGCCCTGGGCGCGCCCAATTTCTCTCCCATCCGGGGTCACATAGGAATTGTTCGCCATGTTCTGCGATTTGAAAGGGGCCGTATTCCAGCCATCCTGTGTAAAGATACGGCAGAGCGCGGTAGTGATTACACTTTTCCCTACATCTGATGCTGTGCCCTGCAGCATAATAATTGACCTTCGCATCCTGCAGCCTCCTTTTGATTTGCCATTATCCCAGCAGTCCGAACTGATACCAGATCATAGTGATCAACAGCAGAACGATCAGTTCCACACCTTCATTTAATGCACCATAAATATCGCCAGTCAACCCACCGAGCCGTCTGGCTGCACGGCGAGCCATCCATTCACCGGTGAGCCAGGCACAGATTGGACTGAGCAGACAGCTGAGCAGTGAAGCGGTCAAAACAAGGTGCATATGGGCATCATATACGGATAGATGATTATCGACTATCCATTCGCCTGACGGAGAAAGTATCATCCACAGGATTACAGCTACGGCAGCTGTACACCCAATCGCGATCCAGCTCGCATGATTGCGTTCCATGCGGCCGGTACCCGAGAACAGAGCTGCCAATCCTTCCTGCTGCCTGGCTGAAGGCCAGCTGGCTATTGCTTTAACCATATACCAGCGGCTCCAGATCATCGGCAGAATCATAACGATATAAACGGTATATGTAGAATCCTTACTGCTGGTAGCCATCAGCGCATACAGCAGTGATCCTTTCAGGGCAAGCAGCAGGATACAGGCGATTACACCCATGGCTCCTACCCGACTGTCTTTCATGATTTCCAACATCCGTTCTCTCGAACGGTGACTAAGTAATCCATCCGCACTGTCCATCCAGCCATCCAGATGCAGTGCGCCTGTTAAGCCAATCCATAGACAAAGAGTTAGCACAGCAGCAGGTGCCGTCGGCAGAAGCCACTGAAACAGCAATGCCCCGGCAGCAGTACATATTCCAATCACCAAACCGACGAGTGGAAAGTATTTTACACTACGTCGCAGCAGCTCATTGCCAAAATCCAGCTCCAGCCGTACCGGAATACGCGATAGAAACTGAAAAGCAGCTGCAACAGCTTCCAATTCCCTGTTCATAATCGGTATTCCCTGCTTTTGAGTTCTATAGGGATACCTGCCGTCACCAGAAATACACGCGAGCAGACCTCAGCGATCCGGCGATTGGCTATACCTGCCAGATCCCGGTACAAGCGGCCTAGCGGATAGGCGGGCACAATTCCGTCGCCCACCTCATTGGTCACCAGAATGATGGCTCCCGGATAGGCTTCGATCGCAGTAACCAGCTCATCGACCTGCCGCATCACCTGTTCCTGTACATTAGGATCATGCTCATAATGCAGCAGCACATTGGAGAGCCATAGAGTCAGGCAATCGATCAGCAGTGCAGGTGCATTATCTTCTTCGGCCCGGCGGCGCAGCAGACCAGCCAGATTCATCGGTTCCTCATCTATTTCCCAGGCATATCCGCTCTCCTGCCGCTGCTGACGATGAAGACGTACACGCTCCCGCATTTCATCATCGGCAGCCTGTGCAGTCGCAATATACCATGCTTGTGAATGTTCGGCAGCGCATAGACGTTCTGCAAATGTACTTTTGCCGCTGCGGGCCCCACCGGTAACGAGCACTTTGTTATGGCGATATATGCTCATCAGGACATATTCCCGGAACCGCCGGACACCCTTGCACTGGTGAAAGTAGACATCTCGTTCATCAGATGACTGACTGCATCAATCATATGCAGCACGATCACACCGCCGGTTCCTTCTCCAAGCCGCATATCCAGCTGTAGCAGCGGACGTATTCCCAGCACTTTGAGAGCAAGACGATGACCTTTCTCCGCAGACATATGTGAGCCGATCAGATAACCTTTGACCTGCGGAGCCATCGTATAGGCAGCTACAGCAGCTACTGTAGAGATGAAGCCATCCAGTACTACCGGACAGCCCTGGGAAGCTGCTCCCAGAATGACACCCACCAGGCCGGCAATCTCCAGACCACCCACTTTGATCAATACGTCTATCGCATCCTTGCCATCCGGCTGATGCAGAGCTAGCGCGTCTCTGATAATGCTGGCTTTGCGTTTAAGTCCGCTATCTGTCAGTCCGGTTCCACGGCCGGTTACTTCTTCCGGTGATAAGCCGGATAAGGCACACAGCATCGCACTGCTGGCTGTTGTATTGCCGATTCCCATTTCACCAGTAACAAATAACTGACTGCCGCGATCTGCTGCTTCGATAGCGATATTCATTCCGGTTACGATCGCTTGCACCGCTTGTTCGCGTGTCATCACCTGTTCCCGCGCCATATTGCCGGTGCCCTGGCGAATTTTGTGGTTAAGCAGTTCGGGATGCTCTACATTGCCTTTCACCCCGATATCTACACATAGCACATCGGCTCCCGCCTGACGAGACAGTACATTAATCGCAGCTCCACCGGACAGCATATTGAGCAGCATCTGCTGGGTAACCTCCTGCGGAAAAGCACTGACTCCCTCTTCGCATACCCCATGATCCGCGGCCATCACAATTACGGTCTTGTGCTGTATGACCGATTTGACATCTCCCGTAATACATGCCAGCTGTACCGCCAGATTCTCCAGCATTCCGAGGCTTCCGGGCGGCTTGGTTAGTTGATCCAAATGCAGCTGTGCTGCCCGGCCCACCTCCAGACGGACAGGTTGGATACGTTCAGATACTTCTCGAATAAACTGTTCCATGATGCTTCTCCTCCTGCTTGTGTTTGCTCTCATTTCAATGATTCACTGGTATCCCAGTCCATAGAAATACCGCAGACTTTCATATTTACATTGATATAATAAGATGACATTACTTATGAAAATAATGATCGGGCTGCCCTGCTATTGACGCTTCAGTAGCAGCTGCGGTACATGAATATCCGGGTGATGAACAATCGCCGGCTCTACCTGAAACAGACTACGAATTGTCTCTTCCTGCATTAGCTGCTGCGGAGTGCCTGTCTGGATCATTCGTCCTTCATTCAGCGCCAGCAGACGATCACAATAACGCGCAGCCAGATTCAGATCGTGCAGTACAGCAATAATAGTAATCCCCGATTCACGCCGCCATTCATCCAACCATTCCATAAAATGAATCTGATAGGCGATATCCAGATACGTCGTTGGTTCATCCAGCAGCAGCAGTTTGGGCTGCTGTGCCATTACTTTGCCAAAAGCAACTCGCTGACGCTGTCCACCACTCAGCTGATCCAGTGGACGGTCAGCCAGCGAACGCAGATCCAGACGCTCCATAATCTGATCAATCAGCTCATCGGCCGTATCCAGTTCATCCCGGCCCAGCCAGCTCTGATACGGGTATCTGCCCATAGTTAATACTTCGCGTACCGGGTAATGCAGCGGAGCAAGTCCTTCCTGACCCAGTACAGCTGTGAACCGGGCAATACGCCGCCTGCTGTAGCTGCTAATATCCCTGCCTTCCAGTAGTACCGTACCCGTGTCCGTCCTCTCCATACCGGAGATTAACTGGAGCATCGTTGTTTTGCCGCTGCCATTGGGACCGATAATCCCCCAGTATTCCCCTGTCTGCACCTGCCAATTAATATCCTGGAGTACGGGCTTATGCGAATAAGCTTTCCCAGCCTGACGAAGCTCTATAACAGGGGCTGCATTCTGGATATGTTGATCCTGCTGCGTTCTCATCGGTGTCATTGGAATCTTCCTTTCCGCTGTCTGCTAGTATGCTCTCTCTTATGGCTATGTGCTACTTTATGCCCCGGCATACAGATTGCTGTGTATCCATTAATCGGTCCGCTGCTTTTTGTAGCGATGCAGCAAATAGGCAAAAAATGGCGCCCCGACAAAAGCCGTTACGACACCCAGCGGAATCTCGGTCGGTGACAACACCGTACGTGCAACCGTATCGGCCCACATCAGGAAAATGCCTCCTCCCAGCGCTGACAGCGGAATCAGCAGACGATAATCGGAACCAATCAGCAGACGAATCATATGCGGCACGACCAGTCCGACAAACGCAATCACACCGGATACCGAGACGGCTGCCGCCGTGATCAATGTAGCTACAATCAATACGAGCGTTTTGGTACGATCTACCGTGAGGCCCAGATGGGCCGCTTCCTTTTCCCCGAGAGCCAGCAGATTCATCGCCCGCGACTGTGTCCACAGAAATAGAATACCGATCAATACATATGGCAGCATAACGACCACATACGGCCATCCGCGCAGGCTCAGACTGCCCATCGTCCAGAATATAATCTCATTCACGCTTCCCTCGGACATGGATGCCAGAAAGGAAACAATCGCGCCGAGAAAAGACTGCATCACCACGCCTGACAAAATCAGGCTGTTCGTCGGAATCCTCCCCTGTTCACGTGCCAGCATCAATACCCCATACAGCGTGATCATCCCTGTAACAAAAGCAACCAGCGGCAACGTCCAGCTACCAAACAGCGAGTATTCATATCCTGTAAAAATAAGCACTGCTGCTCCTACCGATGCCCCTGACGAGACCCCCAGTGTAAACGGATCGGCCAGCGGATTGCGCAGCACTCCCTGAAAAGCAGCGCCGGCAACACCCAGCGCTGCTCCCACCAGCATAGCCAGCACGACACGCGGCATACGAATTCGCAGCATAATTTGCTCGGAGGCTCCACTCCAATCCGGTACAATCCAGTGCTGCATAAAAGGTAGATGATACAGCAGAATACGTATAATCTGTCCTGCCGAAATATAGACCGAACCGATTCCGGTCGTCAGTACCAGACTAATTACCAGCAAAGCGACAAACAGCAGTACCGGCAGTGTCGCTTTGCGGCTCATTTCTTGACCAGATCCGGATAGATCGCATGGGCAATCTCGACCAATCCATCTGTCACACGAGGTCCTGGACGACTCACAAGATCATCGTTCAGACCAAATAGCTGATCGTTCTGAATAGCTTTGATTTTGTTCCAGCCGCTGCGGGCACGAATAATCTGATCCAGCGTTTGCTTGGTTTTGTTGTCGACGCTTTCTTTGGAATAAAGAATTACATCCGGATCCGCTGCGACAATATTTTCTTCATTAATCTCATTCCAGCCTTCGGTATCTCCGGCGATATTGATACCGCCTGCGAGGGTGATCAGTTCATCCATGAATTCTCCTTTGCCGACGGTCCATCCCGGAGAGAACTCGATATATACTTTTTTCTTTTGCTCTGGTGTTACCGAAGCAACTGCATCCTTAACCATCTGTACTTGCTGCTTCATATGATCCGTTACTTTTTTGGCTTCAGCCTGACGATTGGTAATTTTGCCATACAGTTCAATATTGCTCATAACATCATTTACCGTTTTGGGAGTCGTTTTGAAAATGTTAATACCTGCTGTACGCAGTTTCTGTACCAGCTCTTCACTGGAAGAGATGCCCGTGAACACAATATCCGGGTTCTGGGCGATAATTGTCTCTACATTCGGCTCGGTGATGCCGCCAATTTTGGCTTTGGTCTTAATCTGTTCGGGATAATCATCATATTCCGAGACCCCGACAATCTGCTGGTCCAGCCCCAGAGCAAACAAAGCTTCTGTCTCTGCCGGAGAGATCGACACAATCCGCTGCGGCGCCTGCTCAAAGGTAAATGACTTGCCGGTGGCATCTTGGACAGTCAGTGGATAGACTGTCTGCCCGGTAGCCGTGCTGCTCTGTTCGTTAGTGCCGGCCGGCTGCTGGACTGCAGTTGGAGCTTTTTCCTGAGCAGGTGCGCAGGAAGCGAGCAGTAGCGCAAGCGATAGGGTCATGATGAACATTGCCCATCTGGAAGTGTATCTGTTCGTATTCATTATTTGTTCTCCTTTGTTATAAGCATCTTTGACATTAACCTTCTGATTATAGGGGAAAAGACATTACCTCACAATCGGCCTCAGCCCATTTGAGCAAATAGCCTCCAGCAGGCGGAATCACCAGATCCCAGAATGGAATCTCCGGACACCATAGCGTAACCAGCTGCCGGATCACTCCACCATGCGTCATGATCAGGATCTGCCGCGTTTTCTCAGCTTTCTTTTCCAATGATTGAACTGCATCAAGTCCGGCTATGACCGACGGGGACACATCTAGCGAAGATGCACATAATCCGGCAGGGTTAGGTTGTAATTCAGGTAATAATGTACACGCAAAATGGTTCAACCGACTGCTGAAATGCTGCAAGGACTCTCCATGGGGTGGACAAATCGACGCAGGATCATCAATCCAGCGCCTGTACATCGCCTGGTCACACAAATCGCTGTAGGTACAACCTTCCCACTCTCCAAAATCCAGCTCGCGAAGCGCTGGATCATAGGTTATTTTCGCTCCCTTTCTCCTCTTTACAGGGAGTACATAATCAAGCGACTCCCGGCAGCGCAGAAGATCACTGCAATAGATCTCATCCCACTGCCAGGCAGATAGTGCCCGCCGGACAGGCTCCAATTCCTGATAAGATTCAGTAAGCAAAGGCACATCCGTATGTCCAAGATACCTCTTCTCCCTGTTCCACTGTGTAGTGCCATGGCGCAGCAGCAATATATGTACGCTCATCCTTATCCGCTGCCTCCTATCCTGATTCCTATCGCCAGCACTGTCGCACAGACTATAGTCACACTGCCTGTCCAGTACATTAGCCGGGCGGTCTGAACAATATCATCCGGCACCATATGGCGCCGGGCTGCACCCATATATGCTCGATGCGACAGTACTCCATGATAACGGTTCTGTCCTCCGAGACGGATACCCAGCGCGCCGGCGACAGCAGCTTCCGGGTAGCCGCTGTTGGGACTCGGATGACCGGAAGCATCACGTACTACCGTTTGCCATGCACCGGCCGCATTTAATCGCAAGCATCCGCTTAGTACAATCAGTAGGATAGCGGTTAACCTTGCAGGAATATAGTTGGCGATATCATCCAGCCGGGCAGAAGCCCAGCCGAGATGCAGATACTTATCATTTTTGTAACCGACCATGGAATCCAGTGTATTCACGGCGCGATAAGCCATCGCCAGCGGTGCTCCGCCAAGCAGTGCATAGATCAGCGGCGAAATGACGGCATCCACTATATTTTCGGCAATCGTCTCTACCGTCCCGCGAATAATCTCCGGTTCATCCAGCTGATCTGTATCCCGTCCCACGATCATGCCGAGTGAGCGCCGAGCAGCCTGCCAATCCTGCCGAATCAGTTCCCGATAGACCTCCATGCCTGCCTGCTTGAGCCCTTTGGAAGCTATGGTGGTAGCGATTAGCAGAATCTCCAGCCCTGCACCAAGGTAAGGATGAATCCAATGGGCCATCAGCAGAACTAACCACGTGATGAGCCACGCTCCGCCTACAATCAGCAGCGGCAGCAGAATTCCTGCTGCACGCAATCGATGCTCAGGCAGTGACCATCGCCGAATCATACGCTCTACCCTGTGAATGGCTTGCCCCATGCCGATCACCGGATGCGGTAGCCAGCGCGGATCGCCTATAATCCGGTCCAGTAGATAAGCAGCCATAGGTATCCATATTCCGCCTGCCCAGAGAGCATCATACTGCCAGTACAACAGACTCACTGCTGTTCACTCTTCTGCTGACCGGTAATAATCTGCTTCCAACCTGCAAGCAGCTGTACGTTATGTTTCTCATCCTTGACCGCAACGCGAATATGCCGACTGCCAAGGCCCGGATACATGGAACAGCTGCGGATCAGGATTCCCTTGTGTCCCATGGCCATCTGGAACGTTTCTGCTTCCCATGGCTCAGGCAGCTCAACCAGCAAATAATTCGCCTCTCCCGGACAGACCCTGCATCCCATTTGTATAAGCTGCTCCCGTAGATGTTCCCGTCGCTGGATATTATGCAAGATCGTCTGCTGTTCATAATCCGTATCATCAGCGTGTTCCAGACACCATTCACCGGCAGCCTGTGCCAGTGTATTGACACTCCAGGTTACCTGCTGACTACGCAGACGGGCAGCCAACTCCAGCGAGCTGATTGTATAACCAAGACGCAGACCGGGAATTGCATAGAACTTGGTCATCGAGCGCACAATAATCATATTCGGATACTGCTCCAACTCGTTCTGCAGCGATATGCGCTGCCCAGCAGGAATAAAATCTGTAAAAGCCTCGTCGATTACCAGTGTCACTCCATGAGTTCTCGCTGTATCGGCGATGCGCTTCAGATCTTCGCGTATATACTGCACACCATTCGGATTATTCGGCTGTCCGAGAAAAAGAAGATCCACCTGTGGAATCAGCTGACAGATCTCTGCCACATCTGCCCGGTAATCCAATTCCTGTCGACCATAAATGCGTATAATCTTACTCCCATACTGGCTGGATAGCTGCGCGTATTCAGAGAAACACGGTTCCACCAGTCCGACAACAGCCGGACGCAGTGCCAGCAACAGCAAAGCCATACATTCTGCTGCTCCATTGCCAATAACCAGCTGCTCATTACTGCATCGATTCCGCCCGGCGAGCAGTCCTCGCAGCCGACGATGTACCGGGTCCGGATAATGAATGATTTGCGGCAGACATTCTGCCAGATAATCGAGCAAACCCGGGGGTGGACCCGCTGCATTCATATTGGCACTGTAATCCATCATTTCCGCTATCGGCCTGCCAAACTGCTCTGCTGCTGTCGTACGGTCGCCTCCATGTCCATAAACTTCAATCATACTGCTGCTTTCCCTCCTGATCCTCGTCATATGCCTTCCCGCACTGTCTAGATCTGGCAGCAGGCATACTGCTGCAATTCTGCGCATATGTATTTACATTACTATAGCTGATACAGCAATCTCAATAAAATTAAGATGTGGATTCCTGGTCGCTGATCGTTTATGCGCTCAGCATTTATACACAGAAGAAACCGCCGAGCCGCTTATATAGTCAAGCAGCCCGGCGGCCATTCTTTGGTTATATGGTTATATTCTGCGGTTCTCCTGATCTTTCATATGATGCTGCTCATCCGGTACACGACTTTGATCGGACACCCCTTGATCGATATCCGGTGATTTCTCTTTACCATCCACGAAATTTTTCATGTCTTGATTATGCTGGTCTTTTTCCTGCTTACTTTGCAGCAAATCTTTGGCTTGATCACTCATCGTTGTATGCCTCCTTGTAGCAAGCGTTACCAGCTATTACCCGTCTGTTTTTGCAGCTAAACGCATAATCAGGGATCGATCCAGTAATCTGTCACTACGATCAGATGGATGAACAATACTATCATTTTGCATAATTCAATTGGTTTTGGTATATCTTTGGTTTACAATAAGAAAGCAGGCAGATTTGCGGACATTTCAGTCCCGCGGACTGTCCGGTCAAGCAGATAAGGCTCTGTTTTGCCGGCCAGCAGTTGTACTCGCCTCCGCAGAGACCATGCCGGTAAGGTGAACATAAATGGAGGAAAGACCATGCTCTTTATCGATAACAAAGGCATTACCGATCCAACGATCAATCTGGCTATTGAAGAATTCGTGCTCAAGCATCTGCCGATGGATGACAGCTATCTGCTGTTCTATATCAACGAGCCATCCATCATTATCGGCAAGCATCAAAATACAATCGAAGAGATCAACGCCGAATATGTAAAAGCCAATAATATTCACGTCGTACGCCGTCTGTCCGGTGGCGGAGCTGTGTATCATGATCTCGGCAATCTCAGCTTCAGCTTCCTGACCAAAGATGACGGACAATCGTTCCATAATTTCCGCAAATTCACCCAGCCTGTAGTCGAAGCGCTGCAGCAGCTTGGTGTAAATGCCGAGCTGTCCGGTCGTAATGATCTGCAGGTAGGTGAGCAGAAAATATCCGGCAATGCACAGTTCTCTACACGCGGCCGTATGTTCAGCCATGGTACGTTGATGTTCAACTCCGAACTGGACAATGTACAGTCTGCACTCAAAGTAAATCCGGAGAAATTCAAATCCAAGAGTACCAAGTCGGTACGCAGCCGGGTTGCCAATATCTCCGAATTCCTGAATGCGCCGATGACGATGGAGCAATTCCGTGATGATATTCTGCGTCATATTTTCGGCGTAGAACCTGCGGATGTTCCCCAATACGTACTGACCGAGGAAGACTGGGCCAAAATCCACGAAATCTCTGCAGAACGTTATCGGAACTGGGACTGGAACTATGGTCAGTCACCGGAATCCAATATCAAACACGCCAAAAAATTCCCGGCCGGCATTATTGATATCCGCATGAATATCAAAGAAGGTCATATCCACGAAATCAAAATTTATGGCGACTTCTTCGGTATAGGCGACGTTGCCGATATCGAGAACAAGCTGCGCGGTCAGCGGTACGAGGAAAATGCCGTGCGCGAAGCCCTGCAGGGGATCGACCTCAAGCATTACTTTGGTAATGTAGAATTGGAAGACTTTGTCGGACTGGCTCTGCTGGAAGACTAGGATTCATCACAGATATATAAATACAGATCTATTAATGGATAGAAGGAGCACATACCATGTACAAATTAATCGCTATTGATATCGACGATACACTGATCAACGATGACAAAGAAGTTACCCCTGCCACACAGCAAGCCCTGGAACAAGCAGTTGCCAAAGGCACTGTAGTAACGCTCGCTACTGGACGCGCCTATGCTTCCGCCCAGGCGATTGCTCGCCAGACCGGACTGAATGTACCGATCATTACGTATCAGGGTGCATTGATCAAAAACCTGATGGATGAAGAAGTTTTGTATGAGCGTTATGTTCCTGTAGAAGCTGCTCGCAAACTGTTCGAATACTGCGTAGAGCACAATCTTCATCTGCAGACGTATATCGATGACAAACTGTATGCCCGTGAGCTGAACCAACATCTGATTGATTATACGACGCTGAATCGTACACAATATTATGTAGAGCCGGACTTTGCCAAAATGATCGAACAGCCTACACCAAAAATGCTGATCATCGACGATCCGGCTTTCCTGGATGAGCTGCAGCCGATCCTGCGTGAACTGTTGGGTGATGGTGTGCATATTACTAAGTCCAAGCCGGAATTCCTGGAAATCATGCACAAAGAAGGTACCAAAGGCGCTGCACTGACTTTCCTTGCCAATCATTTTAACTGTGATCTGCAAGATACAATTGCTGTTGGTGATTCCTGGAATGACCATGAAATGCTGGAAGTGGCTGGTCTGGGTGTAGCTATGGGTAACGCGATTGCACCACTCAAAGAGATTGCGGATTATATTACAGCAAGCAATAACGAAGATGGTGTGAAGCAGGTTATCGAGGAGTTTATTCTTAAAGGCTGATCGTTTGTAGATGGTACAGGCTGTTATGCATTTGTATTGGACAGCAATTTGTACTGCTGATAAACACTATACCGGTTGTGCATGTCCGCTGCGGAAAGGGATTCGGTCACGTCCTCCGATTGAGCCGGGAGATCCGGAATAGGAAAAGCGGTTGATCTCCCGGCTCAAAGGTCGTCCTTTGACCGAATTCCCTTCCCTCCGCTATGATGGTGGGCATTCATTTTGGCATTGTTTTGTAGGAATTTAAAACATTAATTAATCTAAAACTTTGAGGATTTAAAGGCTTTGTAACCTATTGATTCTCACCGTCATTCCTTTGGATTTTTCTCGGAGATTGTAAAAGACAGTGACTAAAAAGCACCTTGCCAGAGAGTATAGCATCATTCCGAATGATTATCGGGATAATGCTATACTCACCGCAAGGTGCTTTTTGTTTTGGATGGCTGTAGATTGCATTGTCGACGTGCCTGGATTTACATCATACTCATACGGATTAATTATACATTCTGCATCTGATCCAGTGCTTCCAGATATAAGACCTGCAGGAACTTTTTGATGCTTACCTTGCTTTTGCTGTCATCGCGTTCTTCGTCAATCTCTTTCATCTTGGCGCGGATATCCTCAAAATCAAAATAAAGCGGTGCATAGTGCTCAAACTTGGGATTGCCGTAATCGGTGAGTCCAATGGAAGCCAGGTGAGTGAGCGCTGTTGTTACTGTTCGGCGGATACGCTGTTCGATCGCTTTGGATTCTTTATCAACTTCACGTGGAGTGCTCTTATAGCTGGCAGCCACTCCCTCGTACAGTTGCTTGAGCGGCGGGAATGGACCGGCCTGACCACGCTGCAGCAGCATTTCCATAATAGCGGTAATATCGTTGCAGCCCGCTTCCCCGACTATACCCAGATTCATATAAATAGGACGAATCACTTCGCTAATGCTGCGCGGTTTGACGGGCACAGCAGTCTGGCGCTCCGTAGACAGCAGATTCAGCGTATCCAGACGGGACAGTGAAGACTTGAGCTCATGCAGATAATGCCGGATCTCTGCATGCTCGCTGACACGGGACAGCACAGACTCTACTTCAATCCGGTTAATCGGCTTGCGAATAAAAAATTCGATACCCGACTGATAGGCTTCACCGACCATCTCCTGATTTTCAATCTGCGAGATCATGATATATTTGCCGCGGAACCCCTGCCGCTGCAGCTGCATAATCGTCTCCAGTCCATCCTGATCCGGCATGAGCCAGTCAATCAGTACAACATCCGGCTGGCTTTCCAGAATAATGCGGGTGCCTTCCTCCCCACCTCTGGCTGTTCCGGTCACTTCGCCCAGCTTGCTTTCCCTGATAATATTTTCCAGCATCGCACGTGTTGCTGGATCGTCATCTACTATACAAAAAGATAATCCCATATTATCATCCTCTCTTTAATGAATCGGTTGGCAGTTCTACCCGAAAAGCAGTTGCCCATGAAGCATGTTCCTGACTTTCGCAGAGCCGGATGCTGCCACCAAGCGATACGACAATATCATGCACATGCGACAGACCGATACCGGTAGCCGCACTGCCTCCCTCGGCAAATTTGGTCGTAAATCCAGGCTCGAAAATCATCTCCCGATCGCGTTCGGGAATCCCTTTGCCCGAGTCAGCTACAGTGAGTACGGTCCAGTCCGACTGCTGCTCGATCCGCAGCTCAATCGCCCCCGACTTATCCAGAGCTTCGATTGCATTGGCCAGCAGATTATTAAGCAGTGTCAAAAGCGGAATATAGTCGGAAGTAAGATAATCCTGCTGCAGATGGGCACTGAATACGACCTGCTTGTTCAGCATCATGGCATATTTACGGTTGCCACGAATCGCATAATCCATAATCTCTGATAGGGACAATAAGGACTGGGCATCGTGATCGAACAGCTTGAGCAGACCAGCAGCAATACGCTGCGAATCTTTCTTGACTTCGTGTATTTCCTGGGTAATACTAAGCTGCCGCTGACTAAAATCGGTCAGTCCCTCCCGCTTGAGATCCATATATAGACGATAACTGCTGCTAGTCACATGTTCGATTGTATCCATCGATTTACGCAAGTAAAACACTTCGCCGTACAGACCGGAGCTGACAGACAGCATCTGCTCCATTCGCTTGTTCTGCTCCAGCGATAATGCCCGGATCTGGCTTACTGCAATACTGCTGTACAGCCCGGTCATAAAAAATCCGCGGATCGCAGCTACAACTATAATATACATCCAGGTCGCCGGATTGAAGATCTCCGATCCGGTCAGCATCCATCTGCAGATCATCTCGATTGTATTGGAGCTAAAATCGATACAAGTCGCGAGTACACCCAGCAGCAGCAGATTCATACGTTCAATCTGTCCCTGAATCAGATACATCCCTATCGAAAAGGTCAGATAATACAAACCGCCTGATGTATGCACCTGTATCCGGTCAATTAGATCGAATCCAGCGGGTCTCAGAATTAGATCCAGAAGAATGCGGAATATAATTACTGTAACCGCTGTCCATATTCCTGCCCGGATAAAAGGTAAACGGTTCATCAGCAGCAGGAATAGCAGAAAAGCACTGCCACCCAGACCGATCCGGAACAGATCGCCCGGTACCGGATTGATCTTGAACTCCCCGGCAACCGCTGTTCCAAGCGCTACCGTCAGAATCTGAATTTTTTCATTTCTGAAAAGAGCAGGCATGCGTCCTTCAGCTCCCTTTCGGCGCGATTCGGATTGGCGTGTGACTGCAGCAGGCAATAGGGCTTCTGTCGTTTTGTGAAATTGTTTATATGGTATCATAAAATTTCCCTTTCATGCTGTTTTCATTATAAAACTCTCTCCATAACGGTTATACAACATGTTTCGTCTGCAAAGATCACAAAAACCGGTCTCCTTCCGGAAACCGGCTGCCTGTGTGTACTTTAAACTGTGCGTGTCTCCAGCCGTCTGGAGATTAGCGATAATGTATAATTTACAACAAAATAGATCATAGCGACAAGCAGTAAAATCGGGATCGGATAGTTATGGTTCTGACCCATAATAATCTGTGCGTTATGCATTAGTTCAGCCAATGCTACGATTACCGCCAGCGAGGTATCCTTAAGCAGGGAAATGAACTGACTGACCAGCGGAGGCACCATCCGGCGTAGACCCTGGGGCAGAACGATATGCCAGAGCGTCTGCACCGTTCCGAGACCGGAAGAACGCGCAGCTTCGACCTGACCCTTGGGAATGGAATTAAGTCCAGCCCTGACAATCTCCGAGATCATCGCCGCTTCAAATAGTGTCAGCGCAATAATCGCACCTACCGGAATGGTAAACTTGAATTGAATACCGAAAAATGAAATCTGTGGCACCGCAAACTGAACAAAGAAAATAATCAGCAACAGTGGCAGATTACGCAGAATCTCCACGACAACTGCCAGTACCTGTGACAATACGGGAATCTTCATATAACGGATAACTCCAGCAAAGCATCCGATTACAAAACTGAATATAATAGCAAAGAAGGCGACATACAGTGTCATGCCCAGACCTTCCATCAGAAACTTCAAATTCTCGGGTGAATACGCACCTGCGAAATCCATAGTACTCCTCCTTTAACCCTTATTGCGGATTGTTATGAGCTTTTGGCCA
Organism: Paenibacillus dauci; assembly: GCF_000971985.1. Classification (GTDB taxonomy): domain Bacteria; phylum Bacillota; class Bacilli; order Paenibacillales; family Paenibacillaceae; genus Saccharibacillus; species Saccharibacillus dauci. Next base: position 466,012 of record NZ_KQ040798.1, read on the forward strand.
ATCTGCGCTCCAGCACATGAGATCCGTAGCTCATTGGTAATGTCAGTATTAGATAAAACATTCCGGTGAAGATATATGTGCTGACTGTTGCATAACTGTCTCCGTTAATCGAATCGGCAAAGTACATTAGATCCAATCCAGCTACAATAGTCAGGACAGATGAATTTTTGATCAGGTTAATAAACTGGTTACTCAAAGGTGGAATAACGAGTTTGATTGCCTGTGGTAAAATAACATGCAGCATGGATTGTATGTAACTCATTCCTGATGAACGTGCAGCCTCCATCTGCCCTTTGGGTACAGACAGGATACCAGCACGAATCGCTTCAGCAATAAATGCAGATGTATAAACGGTCAATCCTAATGTTCCTGCCTGAAACCCATCAAGTCTAGCACCCAACGAAGGCAATCCCAAATAGAAAAATAGCACGACGATCAGAATGGGGATATTTCGGATAAATTCCACATAAGCGGTTCCGAGCCATTGCAGTGGTTTGATTCCGGTAATACGGAACACGGCAATAATAGTACCGAGGATAAAGCTTCCAACCAGTGCGATCAGACTTGCTTGAATTGTATTCAAAAACCCTTCCATATAGTCAGGGAAATATTCAATCAGAATAGAAAAATCCAGCATTTTCATACCTCCTTTGATTCTTTGCAATCCAGTATATCCATGATGCTCTGACTGCATGGACTTGCTCTCTTATGCTCAATCCCGATTCCGGCTAGTTCTTCACTCCAGTTCTGAACCACCATCGACATTTGAACATCAATCCCAGATCGATCCCTCATCTGTTCTAATGAAAAGGATGGGCGTGATGGCCCATCCTTTGTCTTATTTGATTTCTAACCTTACCGATCTTGTGCTATTGACTTCATATCAGCCAAACTTACTTGCTTTCCGGTGCTTTACCGATCCATTTTTTGTACAACTCATCATAAGAACCGTCTGCTTTCATATCGGTCAGCCCTTTGTTGATCGCTTCCACCAGGCCGGTCTGGCCTTTTTTCACAGCAATACCATACGGCTCATCTGTAAATGGTTTGCCTACTACTTCATAGTTTGGATCCTGTGCAGCCATACCATACAGAATCGCATCATCTGTGGTCAGTGCCTCTCCCTGACCTGCTTTGAGAGCGTTAAAAGCATCTTGATAGTTATCGAATTCCAGTACTTTTACACCTGGTACTTTTTCTTCGATATTATCGATCGATGTAGCTCCTTTGGCTGCCAATATTGTAGTATCGGCAGTCACATCTTCGATACCCTGAATCGGGCTGCCTTTTTTCACGAGCAGCGATTGTCCCGCCTGGAAATAGACATCGGAGAAATCGACTTCTTTTTTACGGGCATCCGTAATCGTCATCGTAGCGATAACCATATCCACATCACCATTGTTCAGCATCGGGATACGTGTTTTGGAAGTTACTTCTTTCAGCTCGACTTTGCTTTCATCACCGAGTATACTTTTCGCCAGGGCATGAGCCATATCTACATCAAAACCTTCTACTTTGCCGCTGCCCGGATCTTTGAGGCCAAACAGTTTGGTGTCATACTTGACGCCGACAATCAGTTTGCCGCGCTGCTTGATCTGATCAAGTTGGGCAGCTGTATTACTTTCGGCAGAACCTCCGCTTGGATTCGTCTTGGTCGTACTACATGCTCCCAGTACCATTACCAGAGCCATCATGCATACAAGAAGGAGCGAGAATCTTTTTTTGTTGGACATTATTCATTTCCCCTTTTCATTGGTATATGTGTAATGACTTGCGAATATCCATGAATTACAGGTATTAATGATTCAACAAGCGGCTAAGGAACAGCTTGGCACGCTCTTCCCGCGGATCAGAGAAAAATTGCTCCGGTGGAGCTTCTTCTACGATTCTGCCCTGATCCATAAAGACAACACGGTCAGCCACTTCGCGGGCAAAGCCCATTTCATGGGTAACAACCACCATTGTCATTCCTTCCAGAGCGAGGGCTTTCATAACGTCCAGCACTTCACCGACCATTTCGGGGTCAAGCGCCGATGTCGGTTCATCGAACAGCATAATCTGCGGCTTCATTGCCAGACCGCGGGCAATTGCTACCCGCTGCTGCTGTCCACCGGACAACTGGGAAGGATATGCCTGCGCTTTATCGGCGATACCGACTTTTTCGAGATAATGCATAGCCGTCTGATGCGCTTCCGCTTTGGAGACGCCCAGTGCTTTAATCGGAGCCAGGGTGATATTATCGATCACTTTTTTGTGGGGATACAGATTGAAGTGCTGGAACACCATGCCGATATTGCGGCGCAGCTTATTCAGATCTGTTTTGCGTTCATCCACACGTACTCCGTTTACAGTTAGCTGACCGCTGCTTGTTTCTTCCAGACGATTGATACAGCGCAGCATCGTGCTTTTACCGGAGCCGGAGGGACCAAGTACTACGACAACCTCTCCTGATTCGACATGCAGGTTAATTCCTGTTAAAACTTGAAAGTCGCCATAGAACTTGTCAACTTCATGGAAGGTAATCATCCTTTTCCTCCTTTTTATGTACTGAATTTATCTTTTTCGTGATAAGACTGTCAGGTATACTTACATTTTTTATAATATTAAACTACACCTACATAAAACTACGTAAACCTACGCCATAATACTGTAAATTCCTGAATTCCTCTAAAAAATAATCAAAAAAATACAAAAAAACCGGTATCTTCCGATACCGGCTTGCTTTTACAGTTCAATTCCGATTCCTATTCTTCGGGCAATAATACCGTATAATTACCCAAATCAATTGTCATACCTGTACGCGCTGTACGGGCACCTACAGGCAAATCAAGTTCCTGGCGCAGATCTACACCATGAGACATATGCGTGTAGATTGTCTCAATCGGAGCCAATTCATCTACCAATTCAGCAGCTTCACGCATATCATATACCGAACGCCCACTGTATTCTGCCTCTTCATGAACAAAACTCGTTCCCAAAATCAGCAGATCCAGCCGATCCATCAACACTTTTTGCTCTGCAGTCAGCCCGATAGCATCGGGACAGTAGACCCATCCGAAATCATGCTTTTCCATACGGTACGCGTAGGAATAACCATTAAACCCATGGTGCACTTTCCACGGTGTCATTTTCCAGCCGCTTAGTATCATGCCTTCATCATTAGCGATCATATCCAGATGCGTATGAATCCATGGATACTGACGCTGAATGATATCAAGCACTTCCTGTGGTGCATACACACGTCCTTTGACTCCCTGCCACCGGCAAGCGTCTGCCCATTCCGGCAGACCCGCAATATGATCGAAATGGGCATGGGTAATAACGATATCCGTAATATCCGCACGACGATTGGTCATCTCCATCTGCAGCCGCCAGTCGGGACCACAGTCGATTAGAAAATCACCTTCCGTACTTTCGATCAGTACAGAAGAGCGCAGACGCCGATTCGTCCCGCTATTTCTCGCTTCCTCGCATACTTCACAATCACAATATACCCTGGGAACCCCCATTGCATCGCCGGTCCCCAAAAATGTTAAACGATCTACTACACGTCCGTTCATCCTGTATTCTCTCCTTGAGCCTGAGGGTATGGTTCTTGCACATCATCAGGATTACCTATTCGTATACACCAATTCATATGTTCATTCATAAAAGTACAAGTTTAATGAATATAGCTCTAACTGATTATATAATCATCATAACGCTTAAAGGTTTCCTTTTGCGCGTAAGGCAGTATTCTGCTGCCTGTAATGTATTATATCTTAGAGTATATCATTTTCCCTACTATTTCGGTATGTACGGCCCAAGGTCCATGTTTTGGAGATCAGAAACAATCATTATTTCATATTATAGAGACCTGCAAATAAAAAAAGCTACCTTTTACAACGTGTAAAAAGATAGCTTTAATTTCTTTTGGATACGCATTACAGGATCAAATTCCTGCCAGCACCTGATACCAGATCCCGCGTTTGGAATACAGCGAACTGCGTACTTCACTCCAGCCACCCAGATACTGTATATCAAATAATCCTGGCGGATCAGGGTATTCACTGCGATGAGCTTTCATTACCTGCTCATCTACCGGACGAAATCCGTGTTTGGAAAAAATCTCCTGGGCTTCCGGCGTGCGCAGATAATCGAGGAAAGCTTCGGCCACTTTGCGTGTACCATGCTTGTCTACATAGGAATCGACCACGGCAGCTGGATTTTCGATCAGAATCGTATCGTCGGGTACGACCAGATCGTATTGTGCTCCTTTGGCCATCCGTGCCAGCAGTTCATTTTCGTACGTTACAATCACATCGCCTACTCCGTATTCAAATGCAGCCATCGAAGCCCGTCCACTTTTATCAAGCGATTCGATATTCTGATGCACCGCCTCCAAAAAGGCTTTGGCTGCAGCCGGATCTTTTTGGCCTTCTTCCCGCTCTGACTGCTTGAGCCCGGCGCCATAGATCGCATTAATATCCCACTGCGCACCGCCGGATGTTTTGGGATTCGGATACAGCACTTTCACCCCGGGACGTGCCAGATCCTGAAATTGGTGAATACCGAGCGGATTTCCTTTACGTGTACCGAGCACTACGATAGAGCGTGTGACCATCCCCTGATACGGAGCCTCTTTCCAGTCTTTGTTGACCAGCCCTGCTTTGACCAGCTTGTCGACATCCCCTTCCAGCGACAGAATCGTTACATCGGCTTCGAATCCCCCAGCAATCGCTCGTGCCTGCGTACCCGAAGCTTCATACGATTCCTGGAAGCGCACATTCTGACCGGTCTTCTCTTTCCAGTACTGCTGGAACTCTGGCAGAATCTCACCAACTGCATCCTTGGCTACACTGTAGGCACCAATGACCAGGGTGACTTCCCCGTCTGCCGCCGGCGCAGCGGATGCCGGCTGTGTGCCGGATTCTCCTGCATTACTGCATCCGGAGAGCAGCATACTCAGCACAAGAATCCCTGCCAGTAATCTTAGCGACCATGAGTTTTTCTGTTTCACCCCGCTCTCTCCTTTCCAAGCTATATAGCCTGTCAAACGATTATTTACGATCCTCGCATATACTGGCTGTAGATGCCGTATCCCTTTTTCCATTTAAATAAATACCGATAACGGATCGGCTTTGAGCGTATTTTCCGCGATCCAGCTCTCGTTATCATTGAACAGATAAGCACGGTGAACGAGTACCTGAACGTCCTGTCCTACTTCCAGCGTATCTTTTTCCAGTGACCGATAGGTGATCAGTCGATTGGTACCCACTTCGACTTCTACCATCCACTGACTGCCCCGGAAGTGCATATGTCTGACAATACCTGTCTCTGTGGCAGACAGCAGGCGGAACTCATGCGCAGGTCCAATCTCGATATATTCCGGCCGGATTAGTGCACGTGCAGAAGCAGTGATTCCGTGATGATCAAATCCTTTGAGTTGGCCAATCTCTTCTACGATCGTCGACTCCCCGATAAAGGAAGCCACAAATGGTGTAGAAGGCTGCTTGTAAATATCCCATGGCGTACCCTTCTGTTCCAGACGACCACTATTGATAATCATGATTTCGTCAGCCACTTCGATCGCTTCATCCTGATCATGAGTAACAAAAATCGAAGTGATACCGACTCTCTCAATCAGTTCACGCAGCCAGGTACGCAGCTCCTGCCGGATCTTGGCATCGATCGCTGCGAATGGCTCATCCAGCAGCAACAACTGCGGTTCAGGTGCCAGCGCTCGGGCAAAAGCAACACGCTGCCGCTGACCACCGGACAGCTGATGCGGATAACGATGCTCGAATCCGGATAGTCCGGTCAGCTCGACCAGCTCGCGCACCCTCTCCCGGATCGCTTCCTTGCGGATCTTTTTGACTTTCAGACCAAACGCAATATTATCGAATACCGTCATATGCTTGAATAACGCATAGTTCTGAAAAACAAACCCGATCTCACGCTCCTGTGGCGGCAGATGATTGACTGTCTTGCCATGAAAAATAATCTCTCCACTTCCCGGTGATTCCAGTCCGGCGAGCATCCGCAAAATAGAGGTTTTACCGCCACCGCTTGGTCCGAGCAGACCGATCAGATGTCCTTTGGCAATAGAGAAGCTGACATCCTGCACCGCATGAAATTGACCGAAATGCTTATCCAAATGACGAACTTCCACATGCATATCAGAGCACTTCCTTTCTTTTCTTGGCCCGTTCCATCAGCAGCAGCAGACCGATAGAGAAGACTGCCAGCACCAGAGCAACACCATTGGCCGCCGTTACATTAAAATTCTCCATATCCTGATAGACCAGTGTTGTCGCGGTCTGGGTCTTGTTAATAATATTCCCGGACACGACCAACACCGCGCCGAATTCTCCCAGCGAACGAGCGACCGTAAGGATCGTCCCGTAAATGACGGCCCAGCGGATAGACGGCCAAGTCACCTGCCAGAATGTTCTCCAGCTGTAGGCTCCAAGTGTAGAGGCAGCTTCTTCCTGATCTGTGCCGATCTCCTGCAGTACAGGCATAACTTCTCGCACCATCAGCGGGAAAGTAACAAACAGCGTAGCGATCACCATACCGGGAAATGCATAGACTACCTTAAACCCGATATTCTCAAAAAAAGCACCAATAACCGTATCGGGCCCAAGCAGCAGAACAATCATCAGACCACCGATTACCGGCGATACCGCATACGGCAGATCTACGATACTGTTGAACAGCTGACGAAGCTTGCGGCTGAGCCAGTTGCCACGTACCAGATAAATGCCCATCATAATGCCGAATATGCCGTTAAGCAGCGTCACTACGACGACAATCATGCCGGTCATCATCAGAGCATGCATGGCTTCAGGCCGTCCCAATGCCTGCAGGAACCCTTCTCCACCTTCATCAAATGCTCCGGTTGTCAGTACAACGAGCGGTATAAGAATCAGAATGCTGAATACGAGCCAGGTTAAAGTAATCCATAGTCTTCTCATCAGCTCATCCTCCTCGTCTGCACCAGATTGATCAGCCACAGGATGATAAAGGACAGCGTCAGCAGCAGAATCGATACGGCCGCAGCACCAGCTTCATTATCACTCTCTACCTCACCGAAAATATAGACCGAAGCAGTAAGTGTACGCCCCGGAATATTACCTGCCACCAGTACGACTGCCCCAAACTCTGCCAGTGCCCGGGAAAAAGCGAGCATCGCTCCACTGAGAATCCCTGGTACCATCGCTGGCAAAATCACATTAAAAAAGGTACGTGTACGAGAAGCACCCAGCGTATACGAAGCTTCTTCCGCCGAGCGGTCGAGTTCTTCCAGCAGCGGCTGAATCGCCCGGATCACAAAGGGAAAAGTTACAAATACCATCGCCACAATAATCGCCGGCTGATGAAATACCAGATCCAGCCCTACCGAGGCTGCTGCTTTTCCTACAATGCTATTCGGTCCCAGCAATACCAGAATCATCAGTCCACCGACAGCCGTAGGCAGAGCGAATGGCAGATCGACAATACTGTTCAGCAGTGATTTACCGGGAAACTCATATCTGACCAGTACCCATGCTGCCATCGTACCGACCAGTGCATTGATAAGTGTAGCGATGAGCGCCAGTTTGAGCGTCAGCAGTACTGCTTTCCAGGCGATCGGATCTCCAATATTCTGCACAAAGGCAGCCCATCCATCCGATAATGAATTCACATATACTCCGGCAATCGGCAGTACAATCAAAATCAGAAAATACAGCAGTACAGTCGTACGAAATCCCCATGTCCAACCTTTGTGTCGCAGTAGTGTACTATTCACCGGAATACTCCTTTACTTGAACGTCGATGGTTCACTGTACTTTTCCATGGCTTTAACCTTTATTTCCTATTAGTATACTTGGTATTAAATCTTAGCCATACTTTAGCAAAGGCTGGCTTCAAGCGTCAATGAGAAGTTTACTTTTTGCCAAAATGATTTCTAGTCATCAGGAATGTTCGGATTCCACCTTACTGCAGCTGCCTTGGAGCAGTAAAATCGCCTGTTTACAAGGGATTATCCCCAGTTTCCAAGAGTAGTTGGAATTATGTTTTGCTCTTTTATTTTCTTTATATATATATTCCTTATCGTTCGTATCCGATTAATCCCAGCTATATGAGGTAATATCTGAATAGAAATGAGTCTGAATACAGGTTAAAATGAAGGAAATTATGCTCAATGCTTCATTCTAAGACTCATCTTGAAAAAAAGTAGGAAAAGAGGGATATCGATGTTGTATACGATGCAGATTTCTACCAGCAAACGTGATGAAATGAGGGATATTACAAGAGAGGTCTCTTCCAAAGTCAGCCAGAGTGGTGTACAGGAAGGAATAGCCATTGTCTATTGTCCACATACAACGGCAGGAATCGCCATTAACGAGAATGCCGACCCGGATGTGAAGCATGACGTATTAATGCGCCTGGATGAAGTCTATCCCTGGGAGCACCCCAAATACCGCCATATGGAAGGCAATACGGCTTCCCATCTCAAGTCAATTACTACAGGTCCTTCCCAGACCATTATTATTCAGGATGGCAGACTGTTGCTCGGACGTTGGCAGGGTATTTATTTCTGCGAATTTGATGGTCCGCGCCAGCGGGAATATATGATCAAGATTATGCAGGGATAACCTGAATAGGATACAGCAGCATACAAAAGGCGACTGCTCTGCATACATGATGCGGATCAGTCGCCTTTTATGTTCTGGTTGTATCTGATTGTCGGCAGGTGTGATCATTGCCAATTCACTATAGGGATTCAACGTTTTGACAGGGCAAAGCCTTAAAGTGTAGAGATAGAGAAATGCCCCTCTTAACATGCTGCCCCCGGTTCGGATTATAACTTTCATCAGCGGTTTCCTCTTATAATACCCGGCAGAGCGTTTTGACATGGGCAATCGCTGCGGGCCGGATCTCATCATAAGTAACACGATCCTGAATATAGTAGGAAATGAATCCGTGAATCGACAGAAACAGACTCAGCGGTACCGTATGCATCGCTTCCAGCGTATGCTCGGTCATATCCATATGCTGACGCACAATTGACGAGAACAATTCAAAGCAGCGTGCCTGTTCGGCACGACAATAGCTCAACAGCTCTTCATCCCGGATCATGAACATAATCTCGTACTGATGGGCATTATCCAGCCCAAAACGAATAAACTCAATCAGCAGGCGCTCTACCTTGTTGTAGTCCGGCTGCTCCGGCGCTTCCTTGACTTCCTGCAGCAAATAGCAGAGATGATCAAAGTCCTCCATCACAATCGCGTAGAACAACTCCGCTTTTTCCTTGAAATGATAATACAGTGAACCATGGCTGTAGCCCAGATGCTGACCAATACTACGCATCGAGATTGCACGATACCCCTTTGTTACAAACAGATGTCTGGCAGCCTCTAAAATTCTCTCCCTGGATAACTCCTGCTCTACCGCTCTACGTGCCATAGTATGATTCCCCTTCAAGCATTTTGCATAGTCAGATCAGATGCGCCTGCTGCTGTGTCTGTGATTCCACACAGATCCATATCATGATTGCGCCCGGTTCTGCTCTATTTCTCTTGTTCTTCTGTAAAATAAAGCTGTTCGCCTGTCGTGATCAATGACTGTCCCTGCGTAAGATCAGTCATCCATTCCCGGAATGCCTGTGCTTCACTGGCAACCGGCAGACAGTTTAGAATAACCTTATCGGTAAAAGCAGTCTCACCCATGCGGATACCCCGACTGCGCAGCTCATTTTCCACTTTGCCAAGCCAGGTATAATCCAGCTCAACTTTTACTTCCTGATGCAGTACACGTGTAATCGCTTCTCCTGCTTCAATCGCAGCCACGGCTCCGTCGGTGTAGGCACGGATCAATCCACCGGCGCCCAGCATAATTCCGCCAAAATACCGGGTTACGACAATCGCGATATCCTGCAATCCCTGGTTTTTGATCACCTCCAGAATAGGCTTACCTGCTGTTCCACTCGGTTCACCATCATCGGATTGGCGCTGGATCTCGCCTCGTGATCCGATCAGATAAGCTGAGCAGTTGTGCGTGGCATTCCAATGCTGCTTTTTGATGCTTTCAATAAACTCCAATGCTTCTTCTTCCGTAGCAACGGGTTTGGAGTGACCGATAAACCGGGATTTCTTAATTACGATTTCTTTGTCCCCAGCTTGTTGTATTGTCTTGTAACGTTCAGGTTTGTCTGTTGTCATGATGATCCTTTCCTTACCGTACCTGCCCGATATGCAGGCAGTATTCACTGATCCCTGTATTGGCTGTTAGAGCAATGTATCTTACTCCAGATGTACCAATACCTTCCAGGTTACTAAAGATATCATACAATATATTTAGGTATCAAGAAAGCAGCTCCCTGGCATTGCTGCCTGAGAACTGCTTTCTTCATGAAGTTTATCCTATTTTACATCAAAAGTAGCTTATTGGAAAAGACTTTTAAACCGGCTTCTCACAGGTTTATGCAAAATCTTCTATGATTACTCGGAAAGTCTCGCTTCCAGTTCCGCTTTTTGCTTTTCAAAGCCTGGTTTACCCAGCAGCGCGAACATGTTCTTTTTGTAAGCTTCTACGCCTTCTTGGTCGAATGGATTCACGCCGGACAGGTATCCACTGATACCGCAAGCTTTTTCGAAGAAGTACACCAGATAACCAAAGGAATATGGAGTCTGGTCCGGAATATTAACGATCAGGTTAGGCACCTGTCCGTCAGTATGTGCCAGCAGTGTACCCTGGAATGCTTTTTTGTTAACGAAATCCAGTGTTTTGCCTGCCAGGAAGTTCAGACCATCCAGATCTTCCGGATCTTCTTCAATCGTAATGTGGCTAGCAACTTCTTCTACCTGAATAACGGTCTCGAAGATGTTACGGCTTCCATCCTGAATGAATTGACCCATGGAGTGCAGATCTGTCGAGAAATCAACAGCTGCCGGGAAGATCCCTTTGAAGTCTTTACCTTCGCTCTCGCCGTACAGCTGTTTCCACCATTCGGATACGAAGTGCAGAGATGGCTCGTAGTTTACGAGGATTTCGATCGCTTTACCTTTGCGGTGCAGTGCGTTACGAACTGCTGCATACTGGTAGCTTTCGTTCTCGGCAACATTTGGATTGCTGTATTCTTTGGCAGCATCAGCAGCGCCCTGCATCATTTCTTCGATGTTTACACCAGCTGCTGCGATAGGCAGCAGACCTACTGGTGTCAGTACAGAGTAGCGTCCACCAACATCATCAGGAATAACGAAGCTTTCGTAGCCTTCGGCATCTGCCAGTGTTTTCAGTGCGCCTTTGGCACGGTCAGTCGTAGCGTAGATGCGTTTGCGAGCTTCTTCTTTACCATATTTTTTCTCCAGTTCCGCACGGAAAATACGGAAAGCAATAGCCGGCTCTGTTGTTGTACCGGATTTGGAGATTACGTTTACGGAGAAGTCTTTGCCTTCGATAGCTTGCAACAGATGATTTACATAAGTAGAGCTGATATTGTTACCGGCAAAGTAGATCTCCGGTGTTTTGCGTTTGTCTTTTGGCAGTACATTATAGAAGGAATGCGTCAGCATCTCGATCGCTGCGCGTGCGCCCAGATAAGAACCACCGATACCGATAACGATCAGTACTTCGGAGTCGCTCTGAATTTTAGCAGCCGATTTTTGGATGCGTGCGAATTCTTCTTTGTCATAATTCGTAGGCAGATCGATCCAGCCCAGATAGTCGGAGCCTGCGCCAGTACCATTGTGCAGTTGTTCGTGAGCCAGACGAATCGGCTCTGCAAAATAATCCACTTCATGTTGAGCGACAAAAGAAAGAGCTTTGCTGTAATCAAATTTCACTTTTTTAGACATAATATTGTTACCCTCCCAAAATAAATTATTTGCATACTCCGACCCTTGAGAGGATCGGTTTGCTGCATGATGCTGTGTTCTGCCCTATATGGCCTACCTGAATATGTACCCTGACCGAATACCGGATGACACCTTTGACAGCAAATGAATCCTCAGCAATTCTGTATATACGATCCATCGCCTGCCTATACCCACCCGGCTGTCGATCATGCTACACTTAACGGGTCAGGCCACTTCTGCTTTAAGTATGACCGGATGATTGCCGTATTGCAAGCATCCCGGCAACTGGCAGAACAGGCATACTTTGGATTACATAAAGAGACGGAGGAACTATGCTATGAAAAAAATCGGATTTATCGGTCTGGGTACCATGGGTTTGCCAATGGCAGAAAACCTGATCAAAAAAGGCTTCGAACTGACGGTCTATAACCGCACCGCAGCCAAGGCGGAATCCCTTGTTCAGCAGGGTGCACGGCAGGTACATACGCCGCGCGAAGCTGCCGAAGGACAAGATATGGTGATCACCATTGTTAGCGATGATGCTTCCATTTATGAAGTGTATCAAGGTGAAAATGGTATTATTGCTGCCGTGCAGCAAGGATTGACTGTCATGGATTGCAGTACGGTCTCTCCGCCACTGGCTCTAGAAATCGCTGCCGATGTTCATGCACGCGGCGGCATCTATCTGGATGCGCCGGTAACCGGCAGCAAGCCTGCAGCGATCGATGGCACGCTGGTATTCATGGTAGGCGGCAATCCCGAAGCGATAGACACTCATCAGGACGTATTCGATACACTGGGACGACTCGTTATTCCAATGGGGCCGAACGGAAGCGGCGCTACTGCCAAGCTCGCCCATAATACAATGGTCGGCATTCATACTGTAGCACTGGCTGAAGGATTCGCTATCGCTTCCAAAGGCGGCATCGACCCTTCCGCATTTCTGCAGCTGATCCGCAATGGTGCTGCCAACAGCCGCACGATTGAACTGAAGGGCCAGAAAATCATCGACGGCGACTATAGCAACCAGTTCTCTCTCGCATTGATGCTCAAGGATCTCAAGCTCGCCTCGGCACTTAATGACAAGAACGGTGTTCCTTCTCCCATGCTGAATCTGGCCAAAAGCCTGTTCCAGACGGGTCAGTCCAAAGGATACGGTGATGATGATCTATCCGTTATCGCCAGATGCTACGAAGAATGGATCGGTCAGACGATCAACGGCAAGTCTCTGTAATCTTGTTCATGCACGTTGTATATTCCTCCGGATTCGACCAGGCAGATAGATGCTGATCCGAAGATCGCTTTCTCTGCACAGCCCCCTGCTGGAATATACCGCGATGGCATGGCACAAATATACTTTACTATAAAGCCTGAAGACATCGGCGCCAATGAGATACAGCATAGACGCTGTTACCTCTCATATGCCATTACAGCAGGCAGCACGAATCAAGCCGCAGCAAACATTCAGCAGAATCATCAAGCAAACGCACATGCGTGCACTTTGTATGGTGACTCTGCTTTTTGTGTTGCTTGAATACCTATCTTCCTGCAGTCATCTTCAATAAAGTACTCCTCTGCAGCCCTTTGCTGTTGAGCTCAACGAATCAGGAGTACGAGCAGCAGTAATCGGTCACCGTTTTGATTTCCAGCTTGAATCTGGTATTAGCAGGTACTTCAAAGGTAGACTGTCCATCAATATGCAGCCATTCTTCTGAACCTGGCAGCTGAACCGACAGCTGACCGGATAGAATCTCCATCGTCTCATGCTGATCGGTTCCAAATTCATAGCTGCCCGGCATCATGATGCCCAACGTGACTTTACTGCCATCCGGCAGCAAAACTATTCTGCTCGTTACCTTGCCTTCATAGTAAATATTGGCTTCCTTGATTACTGTAACCTGTTCAAATTGACTCATCCGCTTATACCGCTCCCCTATGATCAAATGGAAAACACCGGGTATCCCCGCCTTGCCACAAACGATGCTGCAATATGGATTAGAAAAAAGCGCAGAGTGGCGCTGGGCCACTTCTGCACCTTTTAAGGTTAAACGATATTAGGACAGCAGTCCTTTAACTTTTTGTACCACGTTATCTACAGTGAATCCGTATTCGGCCATTACGCGGTCGCCAGGAGCGGAAGCACCAAAGGTAGTGATACCCAGGATTGCGCCCTTGTCGCCAACATAACGTTCCCAACCGAATGTTTGAGCCATCTCGATAGCAAGACGAGCTTTAACATCTGGCAGGATAACAGAATCTCTGTAAGCTTGATCTTGTTTTTCGAACAGTTCCCAGCTTGGCATGCTGACAACGCGTACTTCGATGCCTTCAGCTGCCAGTGCTTCTTGAGCTTTAACAGCCAGCTGCACTTCGGAACCTGTTGCGATGATTTGTACTGCTGGTTGTCCGCCTTTAGCGTCGGATACAACGTAAGCACCTTTTTTGATGTTTTCGCGTACGCCTTCTACTGTACCAGGCAGGATTGGCAGGTTTTGACGAGTCAGTACCAGCGCAATTGGACCACCTTTATTTTCCATAGCATGAGCCCATGCAGCAGATGTCTCGTTACCATCCGCAGGACGGATTGTAGTCAGACCTGGAATGATGCGCAGGGAAGCCAGTTGTTCGATTGGTTCGTGTGTAGGACCATCTTCACCAACAGCGATACTGTCGTGAGTCAATACATATGTTACAGGCAGACCCATCAGAGCAGCCAGACGTACTGCCGGACGCAGGTAATCGGTAAATACGAAGAACGTACCGCCGAATACTTTGATACCGCCGTGCAGTGCAATACCGTTCATTGCCCCTGCCATTGCAAATTCACGTACACCAAAGTAGATGTTACGGCCATCGCGTGTTTCAGGTGTGAAGTTTTCCAGACCTTTCAGGTGAGTCATTGTGGAGCTCTCCAGGTCAGCAGAACCGCCGGCCAGTTGAGGTACACCATTGATCAGACCGTTCAGAGCGTTACCGGAAGCAACACGTGTGGATACTGCTTTGTCTTCAGTGCCGTAGAATGGCAGTTCTTTGTCCCAGCCATCAGCCAGGTTACCGGAGAATGCCGATTCAAATTGTGCAGCCAGCTCAGGGTTTGCTTTTTTGTATTCAGCAAACATTTCGTCCCATGCTTTGTTGGCTTCAACGCCACGCTCTTTAACTTTTGCAAAGTATTCACGAACTTCATCCGGTACATAGAAATCTTCTTCGTATGTCCACTCGTAGAATTCTTTGGTCAGTTTGGCTTCTGCAGAACCCAGTGGAGAACCGTGTGTACCACCGTGGCCGCCGATACCCTGTTTGTTCGGGCTACCGTAACCGATCACTGTTTTCACTTCGATCAGTGTTGGACGGGAAGTATCGGATTTTGCTTCTTCCAGTGCTGCTGCGAGTGCAGTCAGATCGTTACCGTCTTCTACGCGCAGTACTTGCCAGCCGTAAGCTTTGAAACGGTCTTCTACGTTCTCGGAGAAGGACAGACCTGCTTTACCATCCAGCGTAATATCGTTGGAATCGTACATCATGATCAGTTTGCCCAGTTTCATGTGACCAGCCATGGAAGCTGCTTCACTTGCTACGCCTTCCATCATGTCGCCATCGCCACAGATTGCATAAGTGAAGTGGTCGACTACGTTAGCGTTGCCTTTATTATAAGTTGCCGCCAGGTGGGATTCAGCCAGCGCCATACCTACTGCCATGGCTACACCTTGACCCAGAGGACCTGTTGTAGCGTCAACACCAGCAGTGTGACCATACTCAGGGTGACCTGGAGTTTTACTTCCCCATTGACGGAATTGTTTGATTTCATCCATTTCCAGACCGTAGCCGGACAGGTGCAGCAGGCTGTACAATAGCATAGAGCCATGACCTGCAGACAGTACAAAACGATCACGGTTTACCCATGTAGGGTTAGCCGGGTTGTGTGTCATTGTTTTAGCGAACAGCTGGTAGCCCATTGGTGCGGAGCCCATTGGCATACCTGGATGTCCAGAGTTTGCTTTTTCGATCGCATCGATCGAGAGTGTACGGATCGTGGAGATCGCGAGATTGTCCACGTTGGAGTTGCCGGATTGGCTAATGCTTTGTTCTTGCTCTTGTTTCTTGTCAGTCATGTTAATCCTCCTCATTCTTCTTGGTAAAGCGAGGTGCTCAGACCCTATTTCATCTGATACAAATTCATCTATGCAATGATCTCAAATGAAATGATTCTTGTTGAGTCTTTCAATTTGACTTATTAACCCTTCGTCCATTGTAACACTTGTCTCGGCAGTTTACCATATCGTTATTTCACTCCTTTGTATTTATACCCAATATCCTATCCACTAAAAGAGGAGGACGACATTTTGAAAAGATATATGCTGCAAGGGATTGTTGCAGGTCTTGTCAGCGGGATGGTGCTGGGATTTTTTTTGAAATGGATTCAGCAGTTGACCAGTTCGGGGGTATATACGATGCTGCTGAATATTGATTTTGTTCCCGCACTGCCGGATCGTCTGCCTGAAGCGCTGGAATTCGGACTGCATTTGGCTGTAGCCATTGTGCTCGGCTGCCTTTATAGAATATGGATAACCCGCTGGCCTCATCCATGGATCAGTGGGCTACTGATCGGTGCTGCTTCGTCCCTGTTATTTTTCCCGCTGGCATTGCTGTCTGACCGGGTACCGCCGGTGAATGATATGATCGCTTATATGTACTGGCTAGCCGGACATGTACTATATGGGATTGTACTGGGGATATTCGGTTATTGCTATCTGCGCCGTAGGTCGGCTGCAACATGATATTCACTGCCATCATATCCAACTACCGTAACATATCAATATTAACGGCGCGTTAAGAAAGCAGCACAAAAACTCCTTCTTTATGCAGGATACTCATGCCTTTTTACTCAGGCGATGGTGCTCCAGCCAAGGAAGGAGTTTTTGATACATTAATGATTATTGAAAAAATACATTTCCCGCATAAATAAATCCTACTCCACTACGTTCCACAAATCTGAGTGTACCTACATATCCTTCTGCATCGCTATACGCATAGGTTGGTCCTTGATCGCTATTAAAACGTAATGTGACATACTTACTGCCTGGCTTAGATTGATCAGTCATCGCAATGGCTGGCGAGTCAGCAGATACCGATACCGGTGATGAAGCAAATACAGAAGATGCTCCTGACATTAACGCTGCAGTAAGTACAGAAGCAGCAGCTATTTTAGCTATTTTAGCTATTTTAGCTATTTTAGCTATTTTAGCTATTTTCATTACAATTTCTCCTTTGGTTGCCTGTAGTGAAAAGCTCGCTTATTGCTTCATTTCTTAGCCGGTTTAACATAAGTATTCTTCCCATACTATAGTTCAAGCAGGTATAACTTAATTGGAATATACATAACCGCCAAAGATATAACCGCTGCTATCCTGTGCAATGTAAGACAATGTGCCCGAGTAGCCCCCTTGGTTATAATAATAAGTCGGACCTGGGTTGGTTGATAATCGAACTGTCACATATTTACTGGCTGATGGAGTACTGACAGCTGGAGATGAAGAGACTGCTGCAGAAACTGGAGCAGCCAATCCAGAGACTCCTCCTGCCAATAAAGCCATGGACAATAGCGAACCTACAGCAATGTTAGTAATTTTCATTATATCCTCTCCTTTAATAATGATGATTACGCATACAATATACCATATTATTCCATAATAGTAAATTTAATGATGCGATTGTTTGTATCCTGGTATTTCTGTATATACCTACTTTGAGATAGAACCTGATTTCCAAAATAAAAAGCCACCCTCAACATAAGGATGGCTTCATCACTATTTATCTTCTGCAATGGCATATTTCGAAATAAATAACCGCTTCAGTTAAATACTACCGTCTTGTTCTGATGCACCAGAATACGATCTTCCGTATGCCACTGCACTGCACGTGCCAATACGACACGTTCAATCGTACGCCCTATACGTTTCAGTTCATTTACATTATCGCGATGGCTGACACGCTGCACATCTTGTTCAATAATCGGACCGCCATCCAATTCTTCGGTTACATAGTGAGCCGTAGCACCGATAATTTTCACTCCACGATTGTATGCCTGGGCATACGGCTTGCCGCCGACAAAGGCTGGCAGGAACGAATGATGAATATTGATGATCCGGTTGCGGTAATGCTCAATAAAGGTGGGCGATATGATCTGCATATAACGGGCCAGTACAATCAGATCAATATCTGAACCAATGACTTCCAGTTGACTACGCTCGGCTTCCTGTTTGGTATCTGCTGTGACCGGGATATGATGGAATGGAATGCCAAAAGATTCCACATAGTTACGCATATCATTATGGTTACTGATCACTATGGCAATATCTGCGTCCAGATCGCCTGCCTGCCAGTGCCAGAGCAGCTCGACCAGACAATGATCTTCCTTGGATACGAAGATAGCCAGCTTCTTTTTGCGGCTGACTTCATTGATCACCCATTTCATCTGAAAACGTTCGGCAATCTCTTCGAAGTCCTGCTTTACACTGGTCAGATTAACAGCCAGCTCCGGCAGATCAAATTCGATACGCATAAAGAACATGCCGCCGTCAGGGTCCATCGTATACTGATCGGACTGCACAATATTCGCTCCATGCTCGAATAGAAAACGCGATACCGCCGATACGATTCCCGGTCCATCCGGACATGAGATCAGCATGCGTGCACGATTATCCTGCTGTTCGCGCACTGATTGATTTTGCTTTACATGTACTTCCATGTTATGGATTTCCTCCTTCTGAATAACAGCACAGGACTGTGATTTTTCTACAGAAAAACACATCCCGACTTTACAGCTTCCCCACGATAAAGTATCCTGCGGACCATAGCCTGTTTTTTAAATTTTCGGATATTCCAAAATATCTTATATTACAATCTATGTGATCCAGGCTGGAAAGTAAACAAATTTATTCTGGTGCTATTTATTAAAGGGATCAACAACATGCAGCGGGATTTATTTCATTAGTAATGATGCTGTGACAAGGTTGTATGTAAAATCCATTCATATGGTGTTCTGGATAGAAAATAAAATTTCATCAAGAAAAGTAGCTGTCTGAATATATACTACATAAAGCAAATAACCCCTGGGAAACAAATGATTCCAACCTCATTTTGTTTCCCAGGGAGTTAACTATTGGTTTTGATTCTTTTGATTCTTTTGATTCTTTTGATTCTTTTGATTCTTTTGATTCTTTTGATTCTGACTTATTGTATACCGGGTTTATATCCTGTATATGCTTTTGTTCTGAATTTCAGCTTTTATTGTGACTCTTCATTCCGACCTGCTGCTTTAGGACTCTGTAAAATAGGTTCTGCCAAATAGTGATTTACAGAACCTGCTTACCTGCCAGAAAAGCGATCAGTCGCAGATTAATCTGCTCTTCGCTCATTTCTTCAAACAGTCCATCTGCTGTAATCAGATCGTACATGCGCTCCAATGGCTCACGTGGGTCGGCTTTGCGGGCTTTTGCATCGTTTTTGAGTACAGCCCAGGTATCCAATACATAAGAGCGTGCTTCAATTCCCTGACCTTCGAAGAAATGATGCATTTTCTCGACATCTTCTACAAATCCACTACCAAAACGCCCAGACAAATCGCCGCGCAGCAATGCGATTTCTACTTCATACATCGGGCGCTGCTTTTTGGCATCTTTGCCGATCCAAGGCGTTTCCAGAATAAATGGACGACCCTGCAGCTTCTCATGATTAACCAGACGATTGAGAGCTTCAAAACCGATCCAGCCGGAACCGATAGGTGTATGGCGGTCTTTGCCCGCTCCTACCGGATTTTTGCTGTCATTCACATGGACAACCGTGATACGATCCAGACCAACAATACGGTCGAAATCTTCCAGTACACCATCCAGATTATTAATCAGATCGTATCCTGCATCATGGGTGTGACAGGTATCAAAGCATACTTTGAGTCTCTCGTTATGCGGTACCAGCTCCATGATTTTGGCGATTTCTTCAAAGCTGCGGCCCATTTCGGTTCCTTTGCCTGCCATGGTCTCCAGCGCGATATTCACATCGGTTTCTTTTACCCCTGCCAGCACTTCTTCCAGTCCGGCAGCGATACGCTTAATTCCGTATTCGGCATCCATATCCGTAAATGCTCCCGGATGCAGCACAATATTGCGTACGCCGATTTCATGGGTACGATTAATCTCTTCCTGCAAAAAGTTCACAGCCAGCTCATACGTATGTTCTTTGTAAGAACCCAAATTGATAATGTATGGAGCATGGACAACGATCTCTTCTACTCCGTTAGCTGCCATTTTGGCTTTGCCTTCTTCGATAAACATCGTATCCATTGGTTTGCGGCGCGTATTTTGCGGTGCACCGGTATATATCATAAATGAGCTTGATCCATATTCAGCCGCTTCATTAGCTGCGCTCAGCAGTCCCTTGCTGGAAAATGATACATGGGAACCTATTTTCAACACGATAAATTTCCCCCTTAAGTATGCCTGTTCTTCGCGAATCCAACCTATTTTAACGTGAATAGATAAATAAATCTAGAATGATGCGATGAATACTTGATTAAGATACGCGATGCTCCTACAGGAAATGTGTAGAAAATGTAGAAAGACTTGTTGAAAAGCAAGTTTAAACTACGCTGGATTTATTTTAGCAGAGCACAGTGACGGATAATGGTTAATAATGAGTAGAATGTATTTTTGTCCTAATCTTATCGTGACTGTTTACTGAATCGATATGTATTTTAGACGAAAGCAGATGTACGAATAACAGGTATCACAGGATGTATTTAAGAACAGGGTGTATGACAACAACGGATTGACTGACTTCCCCTGTATTTCTTAATCCATATAAATAGTAAATCATTTTACCGAGGAGGCCCATTTATGAATATTGTCGTATGTGGTGGTACCGGATTTGTAGGAAGTCATCTTGTGCCTTTTTGGCAGCAGCAGGGGCATCAGATTACCATTGTCACACGCAAAATTACCAAAGACAAAAAAACGGATCCAGCAATCAAATACATTACCTGGGAAGATATGGAGCAGAATCCCAAGCAGCTGGAAGGTGTAGATGCCATCGTTAATCTGGCGGGCGAATCGCTCAATCAGCGCTGGAGCACCAAGACCAAGCTGGAGCTGGTAGAATCGCGTATGCGTACGGTTAATATTGTATCCAAAACGCTGGAACAGCTGGAGCGCAAACCGGAAGTCGTTGTGCAGGCCAGTGCCATGGCTGTATATGGTACTTCCCAGGAAGAGACATTTGACGAAAGCAGTGAACGGAGAACGATGAACTTCCCTTCCAGCCTGGCGGAACAATGGGAAGCTGTAGCCGATAGTATCAAGGAGGTACGCTTGATCAAGCTACGGGTCAGTCTGGTATTTGGCAAAGACGCGGGTGTATACCCTCTGATGACGCTGCCATATCGTATGTATGCAGGTGGCAAGATCGGCTCCGGCAAGCAGTGGGTGTCCTGGATTCATATCGATGACATGGTGAGACTGATCGACTTCTGCGTGATGAACAAAGAAGTCAGTGGACCGGTCAATGCTTCTTGTCCGGGACCGGTACGTTATGCCGAACTGGGTACTGCACTAAGTAAAGTACTGCATCGTCCACATTGGTTCCATGTACCATCTCTGCTGATTAAGCCGGTTCTGGGTGAATTGTCGGTCGTCCTGCTGCAGGGACAGCGTGTCATTCCCCAGAAAGCCCTGGATCACGGTTTTACTTATAAATTCCCGACTATCGAATCAGCAATTGCCGATCTGGAAGGAAAGAAAAGCTCGGAACCTTCACATGCCTGACTATCCGGTAACTTTATTAAAATGCAAATAGAGTTCTGAGTTCTGAGTTCTGAGTTCTGAGTTCTGAGTTCTGAGTTCTGAGTTCTGAGTTCTGAGTTCTGAGTTCTGAGTTCTGAGTTCTGAGTTCTGAGTTCTGAGTTCTGAGTTCTGAGTTCTGAGTT
>NZ_KQ040798.1:487825-815348 GCF_000971985.1 Paenibacillus dauci
GAGTTCTGAGAGTTTGCAAATGTACGGATAAATAACAATTAAGAAACACTAAGCTGTCTTATTCATCGAATGACCTAAAAACCGCCAATTCAGTATCTATATACTGGATTAGCGGCTTTTATTTATTTGCTATAAGCTTCATATGAATAACTATTATCTATTATTTGTTCTATTTTGCTTATTTGCTGTTTTATTTACTTGGTTTGATTTCATCTATCTACTTCACCATTTTATTTCTGGATATACATGTTGTACTTATAGGCTACTTGAGTTATGCCGATTGATGCTTCTTAATTTGTACAGGTTATCTGTTTAGATTCTGTAACTATCCTGAATACGTAATGAGTCGAAATATAATATATTCCGCTATTGTACTGCTCGGCAGCTACGTTAGCCGAAGTGTAAATACAGCTCTTGCTATTGTAAATGAATCTCCATCCTGCATGGGGTACGATTTGTAAGGTACCAGCGGCTCGCTGCCCAACAGCGTACCATTGCGCGAGCTCAGATCTTTGATCAGAATCTGCTCATCACTGATCTCCATTTCTACATGGTTGCGCGAAGTACCTACAGATTTTTCATAATAATCTACACCCTCTTCTGCACGCCCAATCACAAAAGTGCCTGGCGTCAGACGAATCGGCTCTGTATGCATTCCATCCAGCTCTCTGCGTTCCAGATAACCCTGGAACACTTTGGATTGACTATGCGAAGACATAACAGAAGATTCATCCAAGAGGACGGTTGCCATATGGGAAGACAGTAATCCAGTGTCTGGAATGGACTCGCTGAATCCGGGTGGCATCTGATGAGCAGCCTGGGAAGATGAATAATGCTGCTGAATAGGGTCAATATTTCTACTATTGTTATCACTTTTCATTCCGTGAGGAGGCATCGACATATGATCATGATACTGCCCTGTCTGTACGGATGATTCTCTACCGAAAATAGCAGCGATATTCTGATCTCGCTGGTTAACAGGATCGACTCCATATCCAGCCCCTCCCGAAACAGCCATTGCCAGACCACCTGCAGCGGCCGGTTCAGAATTCCAGCGCCAGCTTTCACTGCCATATTCTTCGTCATCTTGCTTGGACTTATTAAATACAGGTAGCTTGAGTTTGTTGGCTCCGGATAGCTTTCCTTTGATTAGCATATAAATTAATATACCGACTGCCAGGGTAATAGCTGTACAACCATATAGCATCATATCATTGCCATGCTCCAGATAACCAAATCGCCAGACCATGGCAACCAGAAGTGCGCCACCTGCCAGAAGATAGGTACGTTGAGCGGAAGAAAGCGGCTTTGCTGCTGATTCTTCCGCGTCGGCAGTGACATTTTCAGGCGATCCAGCTGTTTGTGAACGCGTTCGATTTCCTGGCGCTGCAAATAATGCAGATGGATCGGCTGATACCCCTGACTGATTCCCGTTTCTGCCTGATGATGGCAAAGCGGCTGCAAAGGCTGGATTGACTGTCCGATTATCAGGACTTACTGCTGCAGGAGCGGGATTGCCTCGTTGTTTTCTCAGGTGTTGCAGAACCGGATGTGCTGCGCTGGCATTAACAGCATCCGTGTTCTGCATTCGATTATTTGCTTGTACATGCTGCCCAGCTTCTCTAACTGCATGACTACTTGCAGTATTTACACGCCCGGGCGGTGTTGGTATTCCTGAAGAGTACGTATTACTCGACTGAGGATACCCTGCATTGTCGCTATTGTAGCCTTTAGTATATGATTCTGTTCCCGGATGCTGCTGGTAATCTCCGAGGAGCTCCATCAGCAGCAATTTCAGTTCCTGCAAATTAAAGTTATCATTCTGGCAGTATTTGAGAATACGCTGAACCTTATTACCTGTCAGCTCCGATACATAGGCCATCCAGCGTGAAGCCAATCTGCTCAGAATCAATTGTACTGGTTCATCCGTAAGCATTTCTAGAGATGGCACATAGGTCAGATACAAACCGCCCGCCTGAAGCGTACCATCTACAAACATGTACTGTTCATCCAGCAGATAGTTAGGCAGGGACAGCATATATTGACTGCTTTCCTCCAGTGTAGATACGATCTGCAGCAGTAGACCGAGATATTCGGCAATGCCCATCGGTTCACTTTGCAGACAGTGGCGCAGCATTTTTTTGCCGCTAATATCGTAGCGAAGTACAGCCTTCATATTAACTTCGTGCAGATGAAGCTGCAGTATTCCGCGAATACGCGAGGATAACATCATTCCGGTCTGGGTTTTGCTCAGATCACTTTGCTGAAATCCCTGTTCACGATCAACCGTCATATAGGTCTTGCCATCCTGAATAAAATCCTGTGTTAATGTTTCCATGGTTTCTTTCACCTCTACTCTTTAGACATCCAGACTCAGATATACCAATAACAAAAAATCACACTGGGCAGTACAGCTGCCATAAACGGAAATGTAAGATACTGCTTCTGCTCTTCCCGGGTAGCACGCAGCGGCTGCTTCCATAGCAAAGCTCCTGTGACCTTCCATAGTACCCTGCGCATGCGTACGATCGTTTCACGTCGCCATAGCATAATAATCAGACCAATCACACCTGCGAAAATAACCGAATACATCAATATCTGGGCTGTCATGCTGATTCCAAACCACGCACCAATGCCACCAAACAGCTTCACATCACCAGCTCCGACAGCCCGAAAAGCATACAACAGCAGCATAATGCCAAATCCAAGCGCAAAGCCTTTGCCTGCAAATAGCAGACCTTCCCAGCGCTCTGATGCCAGATGATATGTCAGACCGCTGATAATGAATAATATATTGAGAAAATTAGGGATTTTGCGCGCACGGATATCCGTCCAAAATGCCCATAATACAAAAATACCGCCACCAATAAACACGCTTTCCATACTTCTGTAATCCCCTTTGCTATCCTGTCTTCATCCTTCGATCTCAAGAATCTGCAATAACCGGTCTGCCATCATAGGGTGCAATCTGGAAGGTTCCCCGGATTTTCTGCCCATCTGCTGTCGTTAACACATAGGTTGCCCAGCCGGCTGTAGCACTCGATGGAATTTTCCAGGTCCAGTCGATATTCCCTTCTGCATCAGCAACAGCCTGCCCCAATCCTTTTGCTGTGCTTTCTCCACTTTTGTAGCGGATCTCCAGGCTGACCACGGAACTCGGAGGTGCTGTAGCTTTGATGGAAATCATCGATTCAGGATGTGCTGGCTGTGGAACCGAGACTACTTTTACTCCGGTCTGTTCTGCCGTCTCCTTCTGAGCAGCTTCTCCAAACTCTCCGGTATCTCCAATCCACAGACGCTCTGTCGATCGTGATTGCAGTACGATAGGTTTGAAAATGAGCGGTACCCGGAAAGGAAGCTCATATTCAATCTCAATCCCAAAATAAGGATTTGTTTTGCTGGACAAATCAGGTACGGTTACTTCTGTAATATGAATCCGGTTGTAATCAATTCGATTATCGGAAGCAATTTGCTGAATAAGCGGCTTGATCGCTGCATCGAGTACAGCGGCAGCAGCTTGGTTTTTTAGCTGTTCAATCTTGGCGTCTCCACCGCTGGCAGCCTCCATCATCCACTCATTGATTGGCGATGGAAAGGCTCCTTCATATTGTGAAGCAAGTTCGCTTAGGCTCAGCTTGGGCATGACAGAACTTTCTCCCATGGCTTCTGAGGCTTTTTGTACAGGATACATATGGGTTGCCACGTATCTTGCCGTATCCGAAGTGACATTGTTCAGAGCAGTAGATACCAGCGTCATTTGAACCAGATATACAAGAAAGACTGCAACAAACAGGAAAATGGGTAATACCATCGCCGCTTCCAGTACGATACTGCCGCGCTCTTCCCTTTTAAGATTGGAGGGAAAAGGAATAATCCGAAATATCTCCCTATCCCTATATGTTTGATTCTGTTTATGATGATTGTGACTTTGGATTTCGTTCGATCGATGGTATGGCTGACTGGAATGCTGTGCTACAAATCGGGATTGACGATCCAATATACCTATCGGCTGCAACGTAATTTCTTTCTGTTTAGTATCCGTAGTCTGCCTGTTTGTCTGCATAATACACACCCTGTTCCACGGAGCTGTCCGCCTGTCCTGTTTTCAGCATCTTCATGACTCCCGGCAAGAACCAGATTCTCATTCCTGTTCGCACATGAGCTGATGCATACGTATTTCGCTCGGCCGGATTGATTTTGGTTCCAAACCGGATCAGTGCAAGCATACGTGACATTTTCTTTTCATTATTGGTCTGAAGCAAAAACAATCTCAAATAATCACGGTATTCAAAAGGCACTTTCATATAAGCGGATAAATCGGTATGTCCTTTGGTAAACAAATCGATCATATCCTTGATCGCCATCTCTACTCCGTAAGCCACTCCTGCTGCCAATACAGCGAGCGGATGTCCAAGTTTGGCGCTTTTCACCAGTCCTTCTGCGGTACGGATTGCCAGACGTACTCCAAAAATTTCACTGTAGGCTGCTGTAAGATTGGCTGTCACATCGTCAAATCCATAAATAATATATTCAACCTGCTGATGTTCTACAGCAAACTCCTGGACCAGTTTAGAGACATCAACTTCTGCAAGAGCATCTGCCGCCTGATTACCGTCTCCATTTTGGAAACTCTCCGCCATATTGCGGAAAAAGGTAATATCAAATGGCTCAAAATAATGAATGGCATATTCATTCTGGAAAAATTCATTGCGTCCGTTCATGAGTGATTCGGATACTCCGCCGAAAATAATATCCATCGCATCCATTGATTTTTGACTTTCGTCGTATGGGTCTTTATCCAGCTTGACCTTCGATTGCTCACCGCCAACGCTGCTGTTGAAATTCAGACTATCCTCGTAGTAGCCATTTACTTCACTGAAATCCTGGGCTACTACATCAGCTGCAGCTCCCATACCGGCAATTCCGCCCAGCATCAGTTCTGCTTTTTTCATATCCTTTTCAGCTTTGGCTTCATCTTTGGAAATGCTGTCTGTACCTGCGCGTGCAGCAGCCAGTTCTTTTTCAATTTTGCCGATCGTTCCATCGGGTGTACTGCCTGAATAGTTATCCAGATAGGTCTGCAGCAGGCGTGCTGTACGGATCGTACTGCTTTTGAGAGAAGACGCATTGCCTGATGTAAGTGTGATCTGCCGATTCGCTTCAGTCATCAGACTTTTTACAGACTGGGATATCGTGGTGTAATCATCCTGCTGAGATTTTACAGAGCTTTCCATCCGGTTTAGCAGATCCTGTGAAAGAACCAGCTGATCCAGATTTTTGCGCAGCTCGGCCAGCTGTTTCTCTGCACCAGCATCACCTTTGGCTGTACTGCCTGGAATTTTGGCACCACTGACTTTGTCATAAGAAGCATTGGCCGAACGATTCTTCTCTTGCTGGATAATATCAGCGATTTGCTGGTTATATCCCCTTATGTCAGACATCAGCTTTATACCTTCGTCATATGTATGTGTATGAGTTTCCAGCAGCTTTTCTAATTTGGAAGGTATTTTCTGTAGCAGGGAAGAAGAACGGCTTTTGTATGCAGCGATCTTGGCTGTATTAATCCGTGGTTTATCTTTCTTTTTCCTTTTTTTGTCTTCAGAGATCAGATCGGTATAATTTTTGAACTGCGCCGCGATCTGGGCGATGGACGAGATAGAGCCCACACTTTTGTCTGCAATCGAGCTTCCTGCAGGATACATAATCATTTTAGCCAGTTCTTTCACTTCATCAGCTGTCTTCTTTTGCAAAGCAATCAGTTTATCAATCGCCTTTTCCCTGGCTTCATACGGTTTACGGACTTTGTTAAGTACCGATACCGTCTGGGTTGTCTCTTTCATAATGCCTGACATGGTACGCATTTTCTCTACAATCTCAATCGTAAAATCGATAGGAGCCTTGTACTTCATCTCCTCCTGAATCTGTTGATTAAATGTATCGTACTTGCCAAGCGGGCGACTGAGCTGAATAGAGGTCTGATCTGCCTGAAGCGGAATCAGATGAAAACTATCCTTTTGATCGGTATAGTTAAAATTCTCTGTCAACGCTGTATCCAGCAGCTGTGTAGCGTCCGATTCACCAAAAGCAAACAACCCATAATCTTTCTGAAATTCGGGTTCATAAGCAGACATTACCGAACGGACTACTGCATGAGTTAAATGCTCGGACTGTACTTCCATTGCCGCAATTCGGGAATAATCTATAAATACGGCAGTGAACATGAATACGCCGGCCAGTACCACGATCATAAAAATAGTAACTGCACCGCGCGTATCACTTGCTTTGCGTCTTATCGTTCCAAGCCAGCTACGAATACGCTGCTTTGTTAATCGTGTTCTCAATTGGATTCACACTCCTGATTCATTCCGGCAGATCGCTAAGGGTTCTGCCCACCAAACATCTTCAATATGCTTCCTGCCTGATCCAGATTGAAGGCTCCTCCATACTTGCCCGATATTTTGGCACCATAGTAACGAAGCAATTCTACATTGCGGATAAATTCAACAGGCTCGACTACTACTGCTCCTGCGCTCACCTCCGCCTGCAGAGGATGACCAAGCTCCCGCTCCAGTGCTCCAAAAGATACAGGTCTGGAAAGTGTTGTTTTTATTCTTCGTATCATCAATTGGTTGTTATATGTTATATTTCCACTCATTTCACCTGGAACCCAGGAGGCAGCGGCAGATAATTTATCCGTAGGCAGTGATCCGCCGCTGCCTCCTGGAATGGAAACCTCAGCTGAACTTGCAGCTCCTGCCCAACCAAATAATTTACTCAGCATATCATCCTGGGTAAGACGCCAGTACAATCCATCATTCTCTCCCTGTGCAAAAGCGCCAGTTACCGGCTCCTTATGGCTGTTATCCCAAGAGTAGGACGCCCGTTCGGACGTTTTGGATGCTGCTTGCTTAAGCATAGTATTCTGGTATTGATACATGCAGAAAAACAGGATCAGTAGCGTAGTAAACAGAATAATGGGAAACACAAGGGAAGCTTCAATCGTGAAGCTTCCTTTTGTGTTTTTCCAGAGACGTTGAATATGCAGCTTACTTCTTGAACTCTTCACTTTTTTGTCCCATATATTCCAGCATGCCTTTGACTACTTCAGTGATTTTAGTTTTAAAAGCAAGAGCGATAATCAGAATAACTGCGATAATCAATACCATTTCTAGGGTACCTACTCCGTCTTCTTCCTTCCAGAAACTTTGGATTCCATTCCAGGATTGCTTAAGTATGTTTGTCATTTTATTTCCTCCTACATATTCATCATCATAAATGCCGGTGTGCCAACGAGTATCATTACAATCACAAAAATCATTACCATGGGAAATACCATTTTGGACGAAGCCTGTTCTCCGCGCATGCGGCTGACCGCTTTACGCTTATCCCAGAGCGTACGGGACAGATCCCGCAACGCGAGCCCAAACTCTCCGCCACCGCGACGGAAGTTCAGCAGTACAGTCGTCGTAAAAACAGATACTTCCTGAACACCACAGCGTTTGCTGAATGTCTCCAATGACTGCTGAAACGAATAACCATTTTCCAGCTCATTCAGCATTTGAAAGAGCTCTTTGTACAATGGATGATTAGCCGCGTTTTCCTGTTTGCGCTGAACGCAGCGGACAATCGCCCGCTGGACGGTCTCTCCTGCTCCAACGAGCAAAATAATCTTGTTCAGCAGTTCAGGAAGCTCCAGCAGAATATCCTGCTCCCGCTCCTGTACTTTTTTCTGCAGATCCCGAAATAAGGCAACAGGAAGCACCACCGCCAGCATCGCTCCCAGTGCGAGCCATGTCGCACTTCCTCCATTGACAGCTGCCAGCACAAAGCCCAGTGTCAGCAGCAACCAGATATACCCGGCCATTTCCGCAATATACAGCAGTGACCGCTCTCCGCTCATATGGACCCCAAATCCTTTTTGAACAGAGCTTTGAATCCGATAAAATACACCTGAGAAACGCGCTACAAATCTGACTTTCTCAATAAATACCAACATTGCCGGCAGCAACGGGCGCAGCTTAATTACTTCAAACGGCAGTTCAGCCAGCTGCTTGTGACGTTCTTCTGCACCCTGATGCAGCACCACCCACCCAACCGCTAGCAGAGCCGCCAACAGCCCTTCCAGCCATACCCAGATCAGTTTCATTCACCTCCTCTCAGCTAATAGTCGCTTAGCCGCTCGTTACACCTTGATATTCATGAATTTGCGAATAATCCAAAAGCAAAATCCCAGCGCTGCGAGGCATAAGGTAGATACGACAATACCCAGCGGATTACCGTACATCGGCTTCATAAAATCACCAGCCGCAAAATTCAGGAAGATTAAAAAGATAAAAGGTGTACCTATAAGCGCATTAGACTCGAATTTTTTCTGTGATATCATCACCGTAATATCCTGCTGAATATCGAGCTTTTCCCCGATGACAGAGGACGTTTTACGTACAACTTCGACCAGATCACCGCCTGTGCGTTTACATGTAATAAATACATCCGCAAAGTTGGTAATGTCTTCATTGGCTGCACGATTGCTGAAATCCTGAAGCGCCTCTTCAATCGGCTGACCGTAATCCATACGAGTTGTAATGATATGCAGCTCACGAATCATATCGTTATCGCCGTCCGGATATAACATGCGCAAATCCTGCGCCGCTTCCCGAAACCCATTTTCAACCGAACGTCCGGCAGCCAGTGATGAAGACAGTGAATACAGTGCCTGCTTGAAATGAGAACTAAGTGCACTGCGCCGTCTTTCCAGTAGATGTCTGCGCAGCAGTCTGGGCGTGAACCATGCTGCCGATGCCAGCACCAATCCTATCAGCCAGTTATGATAAAACAGATAACCTATCAGCAGAAAAATAATTCCGCAGACCAGCATACAACCGAACCGCTGCACGATGGTCAGCTCATATACGGTGTAATCGGTCAGTATACTTCCTTGTGTATCCTGCTGCAAGTCTGCTGCTGATATCTGCTTGCTAGCACCTGATTTTGCAGTCAAATTATCGGCATCATTCTGTCCGCCTCTTGATCGACTTTTAAAATGAAGCATCTTGTTGTTCGCCTCCTATCAGGCTCTGGCGCTATATTCCGGATTACTGATCGCAGCCAGTCTGCGCCATTCCTCAATACCGGCAGCCCGCAGCTTGTCCGTATGGATCAGCAGATTACCGGTAGGCGCCAGATTGCCTATGATTTTGCCTTCCTTTTCCCCTTGTTCTTCAAATACGAACAGCGGATTAAGTACTACTTCCCCATCGATCATGCCGCGTACTTCGGATATTTCTGTAATCCGGCGCGAGCGATCCCGTAGCCGGGAGAGGTGAACGAAAATATCAATTGCCGAGCTAATCTGCTGGCGGACAACCTGAATCGGTAATTCCGCTCCGCTAAGCACCATCGTCTCCAGACGGCTGAGCATATCCCGTGCACTGTTCGCGTGCCCCGTGGACAAGCTACCATCATGACCAGTATTCATAGCCTGCAGCATGTCCAGTGCTTCCGCTCCCCTGACTTCACCGACAATAACCCGATTGGGCCGCATCCGCAGTGAAGAACGGATCAGGTCGCGGATGCTAATCTCCCCTTTGCCTTCGGTATTCGCATTCCTTGTTTCCATAGAGACCAGATTAGGAACCGTACGGATCTGAAGCTCCGCCGAATCTTCAATCGTAATCACACGCTCTTCTGGCGGTATGTATTGGGACAAAGCATTCAAAAAAGTCGTTTTACCCGAACCCGTTCCTCCGCTGATAAAAATATTAAATTTGCTTCGTACCAACGTCTGCAGCAGATGGGAAGCCACAGGTGCAAGAGCTCCCATTTGTACCAGATCATCCATGGTCATCGGGTTTTCGGGGAATTTACGAATCGTCATCGTCGGTCCCTTGAGTGCTACAGGTGGAAGCACCACATTGACACGTGAACCATCCTTGAGACGTGCATCCACGATCGGCGATGATTCATTCACGACCCGGTTAACGCCGGACACAATCGTCTGGATAATATCCTCCAACCGCTCACGGGATTCAAATACCTTTTCACTCTGAATAACCTGACCGTTACGCTCGATAAAAATATCCTTATGACTGTTGATCATAATCTCCGTTACGCTTTTGTCGTCAACCAGCGGCTGCAGAATATCCAGACCACGAAAAGAGTCAAATACTTGCCGGACCAATTTGCGACGTTCACCGGCCGTCAGGTTCGGATAGCGGTTGTTATCCAATACTTTCTGTTCAATACGGCGCAGCAATTCATTGTCATCGATGGTAAAGGTTACATCCAGAGCAGACCGGACTTCATCTCGTAAAATGATAAATAAATCTTCGTTCACATTCCCACCCCGTCTGCAGCATAAGCCTGATCATGAGACATCCGGCATAATTTCAAAATATCACGTTGAAAAATCGGCGAGCACCAGAGCAGCTCGCTGCTGGCCACCTGCTTCCATGAAGGAACATACGGAAGCGTACCTTCCAGCTCTATGCCCGTTATCGGCAGTGGATTGAGCAAACTCCCGCTAAAGCGATTCATCACAAAAGAAATTCGGGAGCCGATCTGTTCATACCAATCCGGTTCATGAGCCTGCCAGTAGGACGTCCACATGCCCGTTTTGTGCATACACAGCAGATCATCCGTAAGCAGCCAGACAATTCGGTCACTTGCCTGCAGCGCAGCTTTTATACGCTCCTGCCAGCCGGACTCTCCATCGATAATGATATGATCATATTCTCTGCTGCCTGCAATATAGGCAATCAGGGACAACGTCTCCTGCTCTGTCATTTGTAGCATCTCGTTAAAATTCTCGGGTGGTTCAAATGTATCGGCTTTGATCTCTTCTGCGTATACTGCGTAATGAGAAGGTGGATGTACTGGCAACTCTTTCTGCTCTGCTGCCGCTTGCAGGTCATAGAGAAGACGGGATAACCCATTTTCCTCCATCTGTTTGCGTTCCAGTCGCAACAATCTTGTACTATTGGCCGCCTCCAGATTCAGGTAAAATACCGATTGTCCTTTTAATCCCAGCTGTTTGGCCATATTCATCGCAGTGACAGACTTACCACTGCCCGGTGCTGCCGAGTAGACTGAAGTGATTACGGTATATTGCCCTTCCTTCAGTGTCACACCCGGCGCTGACCGTCCTGTCATAATGCATAGCTGCTCCAGCAAGGTATGCAGTGGCTGATATTTCGCAAGTGTGATGCCTTCCGAATGATAATCGGCTTCTTCACTCAGCCTTGCCCAACGTGCGGTCTTAATATTGTCACTGTGCAGCCAGCGTTTTAGAAAAGTCTCTTCTGCCGCTACCAATCCGCGATGCTCTTCGCTATCCATGTAGGTCATGAACATATCCACATCGGAAAAAGCTCTGATTCGCACTTTTGCCGCATATTCACTTTCCCGGACATACCTTAGCAACAGCTCAATGTACTGGCTGTCCTCCACACATAGTACGATCTGTACCGGAGCCATTGTCTTTCCCCCTTTTCCTAGGCAACAAAAAAAGCACCGTTTAAATAACGCACATGGGGTGCGTTACTTAAACGGTGCTTCCGTTGCAAGAACTAGATTTAACGATAGAATATCATATATTTTATAGGTCTGCAATACTATATAAATAAAAATATACCATGTATAAAGAATTACTCCATTTCATTCCTGTATCTATAAGCCTATATTTTCGCTGCATATTCAACTCATATATTACATTAGCGTCACATTTGTTGCTGTTGCTGCAAAATCGGTTAAAGATTCAAAGAGCATAATATATCAAAGAAAAGGTGGAATGATCATGGATTTGAATCGAAAAAAACACTCCAGATGGGCGACACTCCTGCTGGCAGGAATGGTTAGCCTGTCTTTGTCTGCGCCTGCATCAGCTGCCGAGAAAGTACAGCCGCTGAGTAATCCTTCATGGACATCGCCTTCGCTGTTCACAGACAAGATGGATAACGCGCTCGCTGTACGTGCGACAGAGGTACATGCTGTACCTGCCAAGAAGCTCGCTTACGTACATACCCAGCAGGATATTCCCAATACTACAGGCAAGACAGAGAATAGCTGGTATCTGGATACCCTACAGGCTTATAGCACTGTAACCGGCAAATCGCAGTGGAGCTATGTACTGCATGAATCCGACGGTCCTTATACGCTTGCTACACAAATGGCGTATACGAGCTATGGAACGGTCTATGTGTATGCCGACTATTCGGATGGCACTCATAAGCTGCATTCCATTCATCCATCCGGCAAAGCCAACTGGGTCAAGGATCTTCCGGATGCCAGTTCCATTTCCCTTCTCAAAGATGGCTCCCTGCTGGTAGCTTCAAAAGGGAAAGTCAATAATCAGGGAATTATCCGCTCCACACTCAGCCGCTATGACAATAACGGTAAACTGCTTAATCAACAGGCGATCCAAGGGTCTGTACTCAAAGCAGATGGCAACCGCATTATCGTAGCAGCCAGCAAATTGACCAAAAACCAGAACGGCTGGCAGGCGGTTCCAAATCCACGCATCGATGTCTATGGACTGGCATTGAAGCGCCTGTATCATTATCAATTCCCGTCCAATGTTAACGTATATGGCGATGGTAGCGATTCAATGTTTGTACTAAAAAATGGTACTGTACTGATTCGCACCAATATCGATCAAGTTGGCAACAAATTGTTTGCTTTTGATCCGAAGGGCAAGCTATTGTGGGGACGTCAAATCTCAGGTGGCTCTATTACCCAGTCTACAGGCACAGGTTATGTTACTTATGAGAATGGTAATGTAAAACTGTTTACTGTAGCTTCCGGTAAATCAGCAGCTTCCATGAACCTGGAAGGCGATGCAGCTGACTACACCTGGGTCAAGCCAACCAGCGACGGCAATCTGATGATTAATATGGATGATCGTACTTATATCCTGTATCCATCCAATCTGGCAGTGATACATGTATTTGATACCACCAAGCTGGGCTCTCCTATAGATTACATCGCTCATACTATTTATTCGGTCAACGAAGATACACTAACCAAATACCCTTTAAAATAATATAAAGGTATCACGATTTGTATAAGCTTTTTTCCTCTATTCCTATTAATAAAAGTAAAAACCTGCGAAGTCATATACTGACTCTGCAGGTTTTTATTTTTGTCTGTCATTTATTATTTAGTTAAAATGCTTATTTCCGTTTGAAGCCCAAACTATATACCATAGCAGTTCCGTCCAAGTTTACTCAATAAACCGCTCCCGGATCTCCGGTGTTGGCAGCATACATTGATCGGACTTGCCAAACCAGCGGTACCGATTACGCGCAATCAGATTATATACGCTATTACGCAGCATCTTTGGTACGACGATAAAAGCATACAGCAGCGGCCAAGCATAACGCAGACGACGGGCAATACGCAGTGCAGCTGTAGAACGGGTATAGAATTGCCCTTTTTCAATCAGTACGAATGTATCCATTGTATCCGTACGCAGGCCACCTTTTTGCATCAGCTTCTGACCTACTTCCGATTGAATGGAAGCAAAGTGAAAGATTCCTTTCGGATCACGCTTGATAATGAACTTGGTAGCGCCCTGACAGAAATGACAAACACCATCTACCAGTACTATCGGATGTTCTCCCTGCAATAATTCTTCGATCTGAGCATCGGTTAATTCGGTCGGTTCTCCCGGACGGGATACCGGAGCATGTGCGGTTACCATATTATTCACTCTCCTTTTCGTTGATCGTTCAGTTATCTCTATTCTTATCTTTACCCCATATTGCCCTAAAGATAGCAAAAAAGCACGAGAAGTTACTCCCCGCGCTCTGCATTATAAAAGTGTACGTTGTTCTTAGTTGGCCAAAGCTTCGTCAATCAGCTGACGATCTTTGATCTGCTGATCAATTTCACCAGCAAATGCATTAAAGCAGTTGCAGATAAAATCTTTACGGCATATCGGACATGGCTTGGTTAACAAGCGGTTAATATTGGTCATTTTCCATTCTGGAAAACGATTGTAGAACATACGACATTCTGTTCCATCGGCCAGTGTTGCTGTAAATTCGTACAAGCCTTCTTTTTCGTTAATACCGGCTTTTCTTAATGTCGTAATCGTTGGTCTATATGCCATTATCATCACCCGTTATCCTTTAAATTTCGTAGCGAATTACAAATCACCTATGACATCTTAAAGAATTTTGAGGTGTGTGTCAACTCCAATCGCCTGCGGGTTGGCTAAAATGGAGTCAAACAGCCTTTATTTCGCCAGGATAAGGTTCTAAATATGTCATTTCAAGGTGTCTGCGGCATCAGATTGCAGAATGCTGCCATATTATCCTGTAAAGTAAAGAAGCATCTTCTAACGCCTGCTTATGTACATTTTACCCTTCTTCTCTATTTTTAATCGGTATTTATTCAATTTGTCCTTTTTGCAGCAACCGGATAGATAAGTTTTCCGTGCAGCAAAAAGGCAGACCCTATAAATGGATCTGCCTTTTCTCATTCCTATAATATGCTTGTCCCACGGATAAAGCGGTTATTTATTGCATCATCTACAAAGATTATCCAGCAAAAGCCGTTAATCTTACAACATGACATCGCTTGTTCCCTGTACAAGATTTTTTACGATTTAGACAATATTCAGTTCTACATCAATATTGCCGCGTGTTGCTTTGGAATACGGACAGAATTTATGCGCCTGTTTGGCAATATCCAGTGCTTCTTCTTTGGAAAGGCCTGGAATGCTTACATCCAGACGGACAGATAACTTGAATCCATCATCTGAAGGATCTTTATCAATCATAACATTACTGGTAACTACAGTATCTGTTACGTTTACTTTCGCTTTGCGTGCTACATTAGCAAGGGCGCTCTGGTAACAGGCTCCATAACCTGCTGCAAACATTTCTTCCGGATTCGTCCCGTTTCCACCGCCACCACCAAGCTCTTTGGGCATGACCAGACTAACATCCAGTGCACCTGTACTTGATTCGACCTTACCTTGACGTCCACCATGAACTTTTGCAGTTGCTGTATAAAGTGCCATTATTATTCAGCTCCTTGTCTAATTTTGTTTTGAACCAACACTATATTTGTAAAGCACTATCCCGAAAATGAAACTTAATTTCGACAAATTGTTTTTATAGCAAAAATTGACTATACTCAATTAATTTTTTAAAATTAAATTGTTACCCCATCCTGAAAGGAGCGTTATACGAATGAGTATTTATTCTTACACTGCTGTCTCTATGCGCGGCGAAGAAGTTCCTTTGGAGCAATACAAAGGCAAAACGCTGTTGATTGTGAATACCGCCAGTAAATGCGGACTAACGCCACAGTTCACTGGTCTGCAAGAGCTATATAATAAATTCAAAGATCAAAATTTTGAGATTCTCGGCTTCCCCAGCAATCAATTTGCTAATCAGGACCCTGGCAGTGACGAGGAAATCTCGGAATTCTGTCAGCTCAACTATGGCGTGACCTTCCCAATGTTCCAGAAGATCGATGTAAATGGAGCTTCAGCGCATCCTCTTTTCCAATACTTGAGCGAACAGGCACCAGGCATACTTGGTTCCAAAGCGATCAAATGGAACTTTACCAAATTCCTGATTGATGCTGACGGCAATCCGATCAAACGTTACGCGCCCAAAACAACACCTGATAAAATAGAAGCAGATATCCAGAAACAGCTTCACTGATTAGTTGATCACCTTATTTCGATCTACTACACTTATTTATCTTATTCCGGAAGAATCCTGGTTATATTGAAAAATCATGGCTATATTAATATACACAAAAAAACGCTGTCAGCGATAAGCCAACAGCGTTTTTCTGATTATCTAATAAATCATAGAGGAACGATTGAGGTGAAGTTACCGTAACTTCATCGTTCACTTGTTAAGATTTCCTGAGCTTAATCTTGCTTAATGCGGTCGAGAGGACTCGAACCTCCACGGGTATACACCCACTACCCCCTCAAGATAGCGTGTCTGCCATTCCACCACGACCGCACAATATTGCAGAAAACATAACAACTGTATCAGTGTATCATTATTATGAGTAGTTGTAAACCCTTAAATTTCCTTAAGGATCATCATGATAGAGAACTTACATCGAATCATAGCTTTGAAAAGAGCCCTGCATGACTGCGGACTCTTTGATTCTAAATAAGCACGTATTCTATTTATCAAAATATACGGTTCATTTTGAGTGAATTAAGTATTGTCATTTATTCTTCCTGCTGTTTTGATTTGCGATATGCTGTAAATTCGATGTATTCTTTGATAAATTCTTTCTCATTTTCGTTCAATACATCTTCCTGGCAATTCAATTGCCCCATAAGCTCAAAAAAATAAGGACTGCTTTGTTCTTTGATCATTTCGGCCTGGCGTTCCTTACCAATCAGAAGCCAATCCAGACTCACATCAAAGTAAGCAGCGATTTCGATCAACTTATGGGTACCCGGCGTAGATTTACCCCTTTTCCAGTCGCCAAAGTTACCTGTACTGATTTTGAGTTGTTCGCAAAATGACTTTTTGGTAATTCCTTTGTTTTTGATCAGTAATTCGATACGTTCATAAATAGATTGAGACTGCATATAGTTCCACTCCCGACCTTGTCATCTAACAACACTTATATAAGTATTTAATTGTTGATTAAAAACGCATTTAAGTATATACTAACTTTAACGACATTTTTTTACTTCTTTTCCTGAATCATTATACCATAGGCTTTAAGGCAGAAGCCTCTACGTACCGGTAGGACGGTAAGGTAGGTTACTTTTTTAAGCAAGGGGTGATATTGTTGAACCGCAAGCAGCCCGTTACCTCTTTTGGCTGGGCAATTAAGCAGCGGCTGGCGGAATTGCAGATGGATCAAAAGACGTTTTGTGAGTGTTATGGGATACCACCGTCACGTTTATCCAATTTGATTAATGGTACACGCAAAGCTGCACGCTATCGCAAACAAGTCGCCGAGCTGCTAGACATTACCGAATATTATCACTGATCGGCATGCAACATACATACAAGCTATACTGTTTGAAGCGTTATAACAGTTGGCAGCACCACATATTCCTCTATGTATTGCCTATTACCATGTTCTGTCATTCAGTGAGACTATTAGCAACAGCTCAGCACAAGAAGGATAAATATAATTATGAATTATAATATAGTATGGTTTGCTTCTGAATTCAATAACCATATTCATCCAGACTTCATTTAACTACAATTTATCACAAATAAAGAGTCCCTGTTATCTTAACATAACAGGGACTCTTTATTATATTACATATGCGGTCGAGAGGACTCGAACCTCCACGGGTATACACCCACTACCCCCTCAAGATAGCGTGTCTGCCATTCCACCACGACCGCACAGACAAAATATAAATGGTGAGCCATGAAGGACTCGAACCTTCGACACCCTGATTAAAAGTCAGGTGCTCTACCAACTGAGCTAATGGCTCTTACTATAAAAGAGGATGACCCGTAGGGGATTCGAACCCCTGTTACCTCCGTGAAAGGGAGGTGTCTTAACCCCTTGACCAACGGGCCTTAATTTCTTAACAACAAAAATGAGTATACCAATTTTAAAGTTAGATTGCAAGCATTTTTTGAAAATAAATTTTGAATGAATACTCTACGAATCAAATAAGTATTTTACTTGTAATAAAGATTATTAATACTTATAATTACTTATATAAACTTATCTACAGGCAGATTTTGGCTTATATATGCTATTTTACTCAATAGCCTCCTCTTCATTTATCCACTTCCGAGTAAGGAGACTCTACACATGTATCAAGAAGAACGTATGCTTCATATCCTTAAATATCTTGACACTCATCAGCGCATCAATATCGAAAAAATCTGTAGTCTTTTTAATGTGTCACGTGATACAGCACGAAGAGATCTCGTTCGCCTGGAAGAGCAAAATTCCATTATTCGAACACGCGGCGGTGCGTTGCTATCTACTGCCAAATTGACCATCCCCAGCTATAATGACCGTTTAAATACAGTCTCTTCCGAAAAAAAACAGATTGGTCAGCTCGCAGCTACACTGATTCGGGATGGCGAGCGAATTATTCTGGATTCTTCTACTACTGTACAAGCCTGCGCCGAGTTTGTTGAAGCTACACGCTGCACAGTAATTACCAATTCTATTAATCAGGCAGACATCCTGTCGGATAAAGAAGACATGATTATCCATCTGCTTGGTGGACAGCTACAAACACAGCATCGTTATGTATATGGATCTGGAGCCATTGAGACCCTTTCCCACTACTTTGCAGAGCGAGCATTTATCGGAGTTGGCAGTATTTCCGCCAAAGGATTAACTTCTCTGACGGTAGAAGAAGGCCGAATCAAGTATAAGATGATGCAACAGGCTGAAATGGTGGTTATTCTGGCCGATCACTCCAAGTTCGGACGGGAATTATTTTATAAATTTGCTGATTTGTCGGAAATTGATCTGATTATTACAGACCAGGCACCTAATACCGAAATGACAGAACTGCTAAAACAGCATGAAGTTGAACTGTGGATTGCCGGTCACCCCCAACCCAAGGAGCTGAGTATATGAGTATCAAATTGATTGCAATTGATCTGGATGGAACATTATTAAGCGGACATAGTTATATAAATGAAGTAAATGCTGCGGCAATCCGCGCTGCCCAACAGGAAGGAATCATTGTCAGTATCGCCACCGGACGCGCTCATCACAATGTACGTGAGATTCTTCACCCTACCGGGCTGGTTACTCCAGTAATCTCTTCCAACGGCTCTGTCATACATGATGAGGAGGCTGTACACCTCTATTCCCTTCCTCTGGAACGTCAGCAGGCCATGGAAGTACTGGAATGGCTAGAGAACGGTGAGTATTACTATCAGGCGCACACCAGCAAAGGAATCTATACGATTAGCAATGGTCATCAGCGTCTCGCAGTAGAAGTGGATCGGCTGCTCAGTACCAATCCCGATCCGACCCTGATCAAAATGCTGGAAGCGATGCAATCTCATGGTGCCAAAGTACAAATGGTTCGTGTATCTACCTATCATGATATTCTGGATACAGCAGATTTCTATAATATACTGGCTCTCTCCCTTGATCCAGACAAGCTGGAAGCGGGTCGGCTCCATTTTGCAGAGCGTGATGATATGACCATGGTCGTCTCCGGCAGTCATAATTTCGAGTTGGAGCACAAAGAAGCTTCCAAAGGAAATGCTCTCAAACATCTATCTGCACATTATGGTATTCCTATGGAACAGACAATGGCGATTGGCGATAATTTTAATGATGTTTCCATGATCACCATGGCTGGCAAAGGTGTCGCAATGGGGAATGCCGAACCCGAAGTACAAGCGATTGCCGATGAAGTTACCCGTACCAATGAAGAAGATGGTGTTGCTCATGCCATTTACCGGGCACTGGGAATGAATGTGCCTTTGTAAACTGTTCATTCTTTTAACATTTTATATTGATAAAAAAAGACTCCTTCTGCTGCAGAAAGAGTCTTTTTTTGTTTTCATTAAATCTTAAAAATCTAACCGTATATCCAAAAGTATAAGAAGCAAGATTCTATGACTGAGTATATTTTTTGGTTATACATTATTGTATTTTTCAACTTTTCACAGGGTCGATCTATATCTCTAACTGGCTAATATAAAAAAAGAGCCAGCATATGCTGACTCTTTTAATAGCTAATATGTATACCACACTAAAAATCATATGGCGGAGAGAGAGGGATTCGAACCCTCGCACCGCTGACGCAGTCTAACCCCTTAGCAGAGGGTCCCCTTATAGCCACTTGGGTATCTCTCCAAGAAATGGCTCCCCGAACAGGACTCGAACCTGTGACAACTCGATTAACAGTCGAGTGCTCTACCAACTGAGCTATCAGGGAACAATATTGAATACAAAAATTAATTTACCATGATTCCCGAGGTAAGTCAAGCACTTCCAACTTCAATTTCCCCCCGCATTTGCCACATCGGTAGCGATCGGGATTCATCCGTCTTTTACGTAAATATTGAGTAGTACATTCCCGGCAGACCAGCCGATAACGATATAATTCTTTTCGTTTGATCCCCATCATTTCAGGAGGAATCTGACAGTAACGTCCTCCGCCTACTCGGCGCAACCAGTACTTAAACTCCGGATCACGATGCTGGTATCCGAGTCCCTGTATGTGCAGATGGTAATGACACAGCTCATGCTTGATGATTTTCTCTACTTCGTCCCTGCCAAAGGCCTGGAGCTGATGCGGATTGATCTCGATATGATGACTTTTCAAAAAGTAGCGCCCTCCGGTTGTACGCAATCTGGCATTAAAGACTGCCTGATGCAAAAAAGGACGTTCAAAATGCTGCAGTGACAACTGTTCCACCCAGACCTGTAGTTCGTCGTTCGTCATGAATCCCGGTATACTCCTTTGTGTTGTGGT
The DNA here is from genome assembly GCF_000971985.1 of Paenibacillus dauci. Taxonomy (GTDB): domain Bacteria; phylum Bacillota; class Bacilli; order Paenibacillales; family Paenibacillaceae; genus Saccharibacillus; species Saccharibacillus dauci. The sequence goes on from NZ_KQ040798.1 coordinate 508,245, forward strand.
TGTTGCTGATTGCTCGTATGCTTCTGGATAGCAGCAGGTTGATATTGCTGCAGTCTTCTCTTGAATTTTAACTTTGTTATGCGATACACTTCAAGTACTTGTTCTGATTTTTACAATTTTACATACCGCATACCGGAATGGTCTACGTCCAGTCTGCGGATACTTTATTCTAAGGGAGAATATTGAATGACAACAACCGATATGCGCTACGTTATTTTGCAGCATCAGGATCAACTGCAGTATGTAGAAATGCCTGCCGAGTATGCTTACCAGCTCAGCGCACTTAATTTACGACTGCATAAGGAAATCAGTAAGCTCACGGCCGATCATGTCCCGTCCCTGCCCCGTGCTGTAGCAGAATGTGATCATCTGGAATTGCTTCGTCCGGAAGCCTCCTTGCTGAATGGCTTGACGTATATTAATGAGTTAGAACAATCTTTTGCGGTCCTCCAGGAAGACCAGTACCCGTTAATCTCCCTGCTGACTGAGATTCGCGCCCTGCAGGCACAATTGGAGCAGTGGTATGAAGAATACGAGGAAGCGCAGCTGTAATCAGACCTTTACGTCTGATGAACTCGTCCTATAGGTTCTAAATGGAATATGATCTATGGTTCTATCAAAAAAGGCAGTATGCGTATTATCGCATACTGCCTTTTTATTATGAATATCTGTTGAATCCGTATTGGATCTGCAGAGCAGGTAGGGATCATACAATTGCTGCAATTGCTGCACATCTGTGATTCATCCTTAACTCTACAAAATAGATCATCATTCGCTTGCTTGATACTTACTGAGCACTTGCCTGATTAGCAGATGATGGACGCATGGTCAGACCCACTCTGCCTTTTTTGACATCTACATTCATTACCCAGACGGTAACATTGTCACCAACCGATACGACATCCATCGGATGTTTGACAAACTGCTCACTCAGTTGGGAAATATGCACGAGCCCGTCATTTTTGATACCGATATCTACAAAAGCACCAAAGTCGATAACGTTACGAACGGTACCCTGCAGCTCCATACCAGGTGTCAGGTCTTCGATCTTGAGTACATCGGTACGGAAAATTGGCAGTGGCAGTTCATCACGCGGATCGCGGCCTGGGCGCTGTAGACTATCCATAATATCGCGCAGGGTCGGCACACCGATTTCCAGAGACGCAGCTGCCTCCTCCATATTCACATTGGCCAGTGCAGCTACTGCTTCGGGACTGCCCAGCTGCTCAGGCTTGATATTCAATGATTTGAGCAGTTTGTTCGTTGCATCGTAAGACTCCGGGTGAATACCAGTGTAATCAAGTGGGTTCTCTCCACCTTTGATTCGCAGGAAGCCTACGCACTGCTGCAATGTTTTGGCACCAAGACGAGGTACTTTTTGCAGCTGCTTACGGCTCATGAAGCGACCGTTTTCTTCGCGGTATTTTACAATATTCTTGGCAATGGTCGCATTAACACCAGCAACATAGGACAGCAGCGATGGCGATGCCGTATTCACATCTACACCTACATGGTTAACCGCCGATTCGACGACACCTTTGAGGCTGGTTTCCAGATGCTTCTGGGATACATCATGCTGGTACTGACCTACACCGATCGCTTTTGGATCAATTTTGACCAGTTCCGCCAATGGATCCTGTACACGGCGTGCAATAGAAGCAGCGCTGCGCTGTGCTACATCCAGATCCGGGAACTCTTCCTGGGCGAGCTTGGAAGCAGAATATACACTTGCTCCAGCTTCGCTGACAATCAGATAAGCCAGTTTGCGGTCTTCGATCTCCTGAATTAATTCGGCAATAAACTGCTCGGTCTCCCGGGAAGCTGTACCATTACCGATTACAATCAGTTCAATATGATGCTCAGCGATCATACGGCGAATAGTCTCGGCTGCTTCACGTTTTTTGTTAACAGGCGGTGTCGGATAGGTAACCGCTACTTCCAGCAGCTTGCCTGTCTCATCTACCGCAGCCAGCTTGCATCCTGTACGATAAGCCGGATCGACACCGAGTACACGTGTTTCCTTGATTGGAGCCTGCAGTAGCAGATTGCGCAGATTACCGGCAAAAATAGAAATCGCCTGGTTATCACCTTTTTCCGTCAGTTCTGCCCGCACTTCACGCTCAATAGAAGGAGCAATCAGACGCTTGTAGGCATCTTCAATTACAGTGCCGAGAATATCTTGTACTGCAGAAGTTCCCTTGATCAATTGCTTATCCATATAACGGTATACCGGCTCCGGTGCCACTTCCAGCTGCACTTTGAGGATATTTTCCCGCTCGCCACGGTTAATCGCCAGAATACGATGCGGAGGCATCTTTTTGGCGAGTTCGCGGTAGCTGTAGTACATTTCGTATACGGATTCTTCGTCCGCCTTTTTGGCTTCGGTCATGAGCATACCATGATCCAGGGTGTAGCGTCTGATCCATGTACGAAGCGAAGCATCGTCCGAGATATTCTCGGCCAGGATGTCCATAGCTCCCTGCAGCGCCTGAGAAGCGTCTTCCACGCCTTTCTCTGCATCAATATAGCGAGCTGCCTCTACCAGCGCTTCGGGCTGCTTGGGCTGGCTCATAATCCACTCTGCCAGCGGCTCCAGACCTTTTTCCTTGGCTACACTCGCGCGTGTTTTGCGCTTTTGGCGATATGGACGGTACAAATCTTCTACTTCCTGCAGCTTGGCTGCATTCTGAATGGATGCTGCCAGTTCGCTGGTCAGCTTGTCCTGCTCGCTGATAATACGTAATACTTCATCCTTGCGATCCTGCAGATTGCGAAGATACTGGTGACGTTCTTCAATATCACGCAGCTGGTTCTCATCCAGCTCGCCAGTCATTTCCTTACGGTAACGGGCAATAAAAGGAATTGTATTTCCTTCTGCCAATAGATCAATGGTTGTGCGAATTTGTTTGAGTGAAATTTGCAGTTCTCCGGCAATTTGCTTAACGATCCGTTCGCGGATCTGCTGCTCACTGGCTTTCGCCTGTTCTTCGGTAATCGATTTTTGTTCAGCCAATCTTATCCCTCTTTCCGCTCTTCCCGCAGGAAGAATCCTGTCATCGTACATATATTATCTCAGACAATAAGCCTGATTTCCACCTGGTATCACGAAGTAAAAGGGCCTAAACATGCAAAAAACCCGGTGCATTCACCGGGTCCCCTTGCTCACCACAAGCCTAGAAATCTACCAGGCCCAGGCTAATCTGGAGCGAGTCATGCACACGACGCATGGTCTCTTCATCCAGATGTGTGATTTTGTCAGTTAAACGCTGCTTGTCAATGGTACGAATCTGCTCTAATAAAATGACGGAATCCCTGTCAAACCCGTGGGACTTAGCGTCAATTTCCACGTGCGTCGGCAATTTGGCCTTCTGGATCTGTGCCGTAATTGCCGCCACAATGACCGTCGGACTGAAGCGATTACCAATGTCGTTCTGGATTACCAAAACCGGCCTTACGCCACCCTGTTCGGAACCGACGACGGGCGATAAATCTGCAAAAAATACATCGCCGCGCTTTACGATCAATGTCTACACCCCGCTAACTAAGCGGTCCAGAGTGATATCCGCCTCTTCCTCCGCATAAAAAGCTTCACAAGCGATTCTGAGATTAATCTTGGCCATTTCCATGTATCCACGTTGCATTGCCTCGCGGACATGCCGCTTTTTGCGCTCGGTAAGATACCCTTTCATGGCTTTTCTGATTAACTCGTTACGGTCGGAATTCTCCAAAGCTGCGATCCCATCCATCTCCTGCAAAAGCTGATCCGGTAAATGGACCATAATCCCTTGCACATTTTGCATGTTGTCCAACTGTCCAGCACCCCCAAAACCTTTTCCAGCCATACCCCTTAGCTGATTTTACGGCATTATTACATACGCGAATCCAAGTTTCTGGTCTGCGCCACACGCACATTGCGTGAGGCAACTTTGCTGCCATCATTATAAACCACAATATGGGCGCGCGTACAGACTTTTCATCACAATATGTAAGATTCGCCTCAAAATTCCGGTTTCCTTCTGCTTGAATAGTAATTTTTTACGTATTAAGCAAAGGATTCCAGCGGCTCAGGATATTACCATTTTGGTAATAGACACGTGGTACTCTGGATGCAAGCATGCAAATGATTTCATAATTGATGGTTCCCAGCGCTGAAGCAAGATCGTCAGCAGTAATTATTTGTTCCTGCTGGCGACCGATTAGGACAACCTCTTCGCCGATTTGGATTTCTTCTGCGTTCTCCGCAAAAGATTTGAGTGATACCATGCACTGATCCATACAGATTGTTCCAATCACGGGGACACGATGACCGCGAATCAGCACCTGTGCTTTTCCGCTTAACATACGCGAATATCCATCTGCATAACCTACCGGAAGAGTAGCTACTCTTTCATGATCACCCGTAAAATAATGGGTACCATAGCTAACTCCCGATCCGGCAGGCAGTGTCTTCAAATAGGATATAGCGGTTTTGACGGTCATAACCGGTGTCAGGTCTATCACCTGCTTGTTCACTTCAGTCGAAGGATACAGCCCATACAGTGCAATACCAACCCGAATCATCTGTGGCGACAACTCGGGAGTATCAATAGCAGCGGCACTGTTCCCCGTATGTATAATAGGGATAGTATAACCCAGTCTCCGCAGTTCCCGGTCCACCTGTTGGAACCTCTCATATTGCATCAGTGTATAACTTTTGTCGTGCTCATCCGCCTTGGCAAAATGGGTGAACATACCTTCTATTTCCAGAATGGGCACCTGAAATGCTTTTACGATAAATTCAGGAGCATTTTCCGGAAAAAGTCCGAGTCTTCCCATTCCACTATCAATTTTGATATGAGCTTTGAGTTTGCGTCCGGAAGGATCTATTGGCAATTGGGCAATGGCCTCAAGCACTTCTTCCGTAAATACATTTAAAGTAACGTCGTATTCATAAGCCGCTTCTACCGCTTCCGGACCGGTATAACCCAGTACAAGAATGGGCAGATGCACACCATGCTGACGCAGCTCAATCGCTTCATCCAAAAACGCAACACTCAGGTAATCCGCGCCAAGTCTCTCCAGTTCCCGAGATACTTCGACTGCTCCATGTCCATAAGCGTTCGCTTTTACACATAATAGCAGCTTTGTAGCATCCGGCAAATTGTGACGGAAAGCCTCATAATTGGCATGCAGCGCATCTAGGTTAATTTCAGCTCTTGTTGGTCGATATTGCTGTTGCAATTACAGTCACCTTCTATCCGTTTTTGCCCATATAGGCAATACACCTATGTTAATGCGGAAGCCGGATAACTGTCAATTATACCTGAGTGAAAAAAGTGCGGATGATTTCCTGCTTTGATGCGATTTATAAGGTAAAAGAAAGTCTCCTCACGAAATAGAAATTCCAGTGCCCGGAAATTCGTTTTTCGGAGGCCAATCATGAATCCCGTCCCGCAGTCGGTTTTCTGCAGAACCTGCTGGATAAGTCTATACAAAAATGAACCTGAGTGCGCTTTGACTGCTGCATTCATCGGTTCATCCATGTTTTATTACTTACCCGCTTCTTTAAAAATAGAAGCGTGATTTTTGCAGAATTGAAATTTTATGAACACACCTCACCCGTATACAGAAAAAAACTGCAAGATGGTGCTGTACTTACTAAATAATTGCGAATTCTCTTTTCCTCATATATCGGCAGGTTTCTACAAGTTCTGATACTTCAACAGACAGCAAAAGGCAATCAAAAACCGGAAAGATCGGGGAAAGATCTTTCCGGTAATGTAGATGATAGGATTGCCGGTCAGGATACGGCCTGACAGTTCTTGCCGCCTTTGTTTTTCTCCCGTTCCTTCATCTGACAGGAAGAACATACTCCCTGAAAATCCAAGCGATGATCGGTTACGGTAAATCCAAACTCGCGTTCTACCCGTTTTTCCAATGAAACGAGCCAGTCTTCCATAATTTCTTCCACATTGCCGCATTGCGTACAGATCAAATGATGATGCAAATGGGGACTGTTGGCTGCCCGCAAATCAAATCGCGCTGCTCCATCTCCAAAATTAACCTTTTGTACGATCTGCAATTCATTCAATAGGTCAAGCACCCGATAAACAGTAGCCATACCGATCTCCGGGAATCTTTCCTTTACCAGCAAAAAGACTTCTTCTGCACTCAGATGATCTTTTTCATGTTCCAGCAGTACCCGGATTGTTGTCTCACGCTGTGGAGTCAGCTTATAGCCTTTAGACTTCAGACGCTCTTTGATTCTGTCCACCTGTTCCGTCAGCATCATAATGTCATTCACACCTTCCGGTTTATTTTGCAATTTTCATTTTCATTTCCGTCTTCGATACAATTATTCAGTTATTGGTCGAGTGTTATCGTTATCCAGTCATATACGTTTGAGAAATATGTGTTCGCGGACAACCACTGTTTGGTGTTTTTCCGCTCCTGTATTTATTATCATTCACAAGCATAATACGAAGCATTAACTTCATCTATATCTTCACGCACACTGCTTACACTAATTTACGATAAATTCATTATATCATATTTATACTTAGAATAATTATAATTCTATAATAACTAAAAGAATAATACCTTGTAAATAGAAGCAGCAAAAAATCTGGATTAATAAAGCTGAGTGCTTGTCTGAGTATTTATATGTAATTATATATATTATGTTTACAAGCAGCTGAAGATTTTCACAATCGGATTTAATCTTATATCTTCTTTTTATAGTAGGAAGCATCGTAAAAGTTATTCTTTTCTCAGGAATACAGCCTTTTTTTGTATGCAATAGTATAAATATGAGGCTGTATTTATTTCCATATTTCAATAACCTGCTTTTGATAACGAAAATTTTTGTAGCAAAATTCATGCTATGATCCACTCTTTATAACTTGTACGTTCCATAGTGCTTTTAAGGAATGAAGATGATAAGCTTGTACATACAATGCTATTCAAAATTTTATAAAGGTAAATAATAATATAGTTAATTTAAGTTCTATATTCTTTTAAAAGAAGGGATATAGGAAAAACAATGAATACGGTTACATATTATCCTGAAAAACCCTTACGCGCTTTTGTTTTCTCAATGTACATATAATAATAAGGAATTACTTTTCTATTTCATTAATGTTAATAAAAACATTAATTATTAATATTAATGTTGACCGATTAAGAAATGTATGCTACATTCGGATTGTAAATTTATTCAATAAAAGCCCAAAAAAAGCGCTATTACATCGAAGACATAAACATGCATGTCAGGAAAGGATGAAGCACGTTGTCACACTCTAATCTGAAAGCCAAAATGATCGTTGATAAGGCATTCCGGATTGCTGAAGTGGATAAAAGAATTTACGGTTCTTTTATAGAGCATCTGGGCAGAGCAGTATATGGCGGTATTTATGATCCTTCTCATTCGTCTGCTGATGAAAACGGTTTCCGCAGCGACGTCAAAGAATTGATCCAGGAGCTGCAGGTTCCTATTATCCGTTATCCAGGGGGCAATTTTGTATCCGGTTACAATTGGGAAGATGGTGTTGGTCCTGTAGAAGATCGGCCAAAACGTCTGGAATTGGCCTGGCGTACCGTCGAACCAAACTATGTCGGTACAAATGAATTCATGAAGTGGGCCAAGCAAGCCGGCTCTGAAGTCATGATGGCTGTAAACCTTGGTACGCGCGGTATTGATGCGGCTCGTAACCTGGTTGAATACTGTAACCATTCGGGCGGTTCCTATTATAGCGATCTGCGCAAACAGCATGGTTATGCAGATCCATACGCTATCAAAACCTGGTGCCTGGGCAATGAAATGGATGGTCCTTGGCAAATTGGTCACAAGACTGCGGAAGAGTACGGCAAATTGGCACTGGAAACAGCCAAAGCCATGCGTCAAGTCGATTCTTCTATCGAACTTGTAGCTTGCGGAAGCTCCAATACAGCAATGCCTACATTCCCTCAGTGGGAAGCCACCACTCTCGATCATACTTATGAAGCAGTAGATTATATCTCGCTTCACCAATATTATGGCAACCAGGAGAATAATCCTGCCAACTACCTGGCAAGATCAATGGATATGGATCATTTTATCCATACAATTATCTCTACCTGTGATTTTGTCAAAGCCAAAAAACGCAGCAAAAAAACAATGTACTTAAGCTTTGATGAGTGGAATGTATGGTATCACTCCAATGAAGCAGACAGTAAAATGGATCCTTGGAGTATCGCTCCTCCACAATTGGAAGACGTATACAACTTTGAAGATGCCCTGCTGGTCGGCAGTATGCTGCTAACCTTCCTGCGCCGTGCAGACCGTGTAAAAATGGCTTGCCTCGCACAGCTGGTCAACGTGATCGCTCCAATCATGACCGAAGATGGCGGACGGGTATGGAAGCAGACGATCTTCTATCCTTATATGCATGCTTCTGTCTACGGACGCGGTGTTTCCTTGAAACCTGTAGTCGATTCACCGGTATATGATGCTACTGATTATACAGATGTTCCTTATCTGGACAGTGCAGTTGTATATGATGAAGAGAACGAACACCTGACGATCTTCGCGCTGAATCGCCACCTGACTGATTCACTGGATCTGAACTGTGATGTACGCTCCTTTGAAGGCTATCGTATCGAGGAACATATTGTTCTGGAGAATGATAATCTCAAGGCAGTAAATACGGCAGATAATGAACAGGTTGCTCCACATAATGGTGGTCAATCTCAGCTGGATGACGGTATTCTGACTGCCCGTCTGGCGAAGACGTCCTGGAATGTGATCCGACTCCGCAAAGCCTGAGCTGCTCATCCTTTCCTTTTATGAATACGTTACCATCCACTAAATTGTGAATGGTAACGAGCTTTACCCATGTACAGGTTCGAATTTTATGAGGAGGTCATTCCATGTTTGGTAAAAAAAGCTGGTTAATCGTATTAGCTTCTGTAATGATGTTATCTCTTGTACTCGCAGGTTGCGGTGGTAAAGGATCCTCGGACCCGAATCAACTGACATTTATGTTCCGCGGCGGCCCGGATGAACTCAAAGCTTACACAGCAGTTGTAAAGCAATTTGAACAGGATAATCCAGGTATCAAAGTCAAAGCGATCCAGACGAATCCCGACCAATATGCTGCCAAGTTGCAAGCTGCAATTACCGGTAACAGCGTACCGGATGTATTTTTCTACAACCCTGCTGATCTGAAAGCTTACACTAACAACAACATCTTGCTCGATATCACTAAATACATCGAGAACAAACCGGATGTAGATCTGAAAAATATGTGGCCACAAGGTGTGGATATGTATCGTTATGACGGTACCGAAGTAGGCAAAGGTGCCCTGTATGGTCTGCCAAAAGATCTGGGTCCATTCGCACTCGGATACAACAAAACCATGTTCGAAAAAGCAGGCATCCCGCTGCCGGACAAAGACAAACCTTACACTTGGGATGAGTTTATCAAAGTGAACCAGCAGCTCACCAAAGATACAGATGGTGATGGCAAACTGGATCAATTCGGTACCGGTCTGAATGCAGAATGGACATTGCAACCATTCGTATGGAGTAATGGTGCTGACTGGCTGGATAAAACACATACCAAAGTAACCATTGATGATCCTAAATTTATTGAAGCATTGCAGTTCTTTGTAGATATGCAGAACAAATACAAAATCACTCCTGCTATCGAACAAGCACAAACACTGGATACGTACCAACGCTGGATGAGAGGCGAACTGGCCTTCTTCCCTGTCGCTCCATGGGATCTGAGTACTTTCAAACGCGAACTGAAATTTGATTATGATGTTATTCCGTTCCCTGCCGGATCTACTGGCAAACCTTCTTCATGGGTAGGCAGTCTGGGTATCGGTGTATCCAACAAAACAGCCAATCCGGAACTTGCAGCCAAACTGGTAACGTATCTGTCTGCTTCACCGAGCGGACAAAAATCTCTGGTTGAAGCCGGCGTACAAATTCCTAACCTTCAAGATATGGCGAAGAAATGGGCAGCTGATTCTTCCAACCCTCCTGCCAACAAAGAAGAGTATCTGCAAATCGTGAACGACTACGGCAGACCACTGCCAGGTCAATACACGTACAATGCTGAATGGTATGCACTGTTCTTTACAGACCTGCAACCTGTACTTGACGGCAAAATTGCAGTTGCTGATTTTTTAAAACAGGAACAACCGAAAATGCAGGCTATGCTCGATCAAGCTGTAGCTGCAGAGAACAAAGCTAAAGAAAGCAAAAAAAGCAAATAATATCCTCCATCCTACTGCAGAATGGAATCAGTAAGAACGTTATGTAATAACAGCGAAAATGATGTTAGTGTTCTCAGGCTCTTTCCGAGAGGCTAACATCATTTTCATTACTGTACTGTAGCAATGCTGCAATACCTATTTAGAAACATAGGGGTGAACTTATGAAAGCAACTTCTGATATTTACCAGGAAGGAAATGCGAGCATGGTTAAAAAGAGATCCAATCTGTATCGTAAAGAGAAAATTTATGGCTTCCTGTTCATTTTACCGCCAGTCATTGGCTTTTTGCTGTTTACGCTTTATCCGGCTCTTTATTCGGTATACGGCTCTTTTACCGACTGGAATGGACTTGGTCAGATGAACTTTATCGGTCTGGACAACTATAAGACATTGTTTACAGACAACTTTTTCTACACATCCATGTACAATACATTTTTCCTGATGATCGGTATTCCTATCGGGCTTCTGCTATCTCTGTTGCTCGCATTGGGACTTAACCGTAAAATTCCGGGCACAACTGCTTTCCGTGTTATCTATTATGTTCCGGTTATCTCTTCACTCGCTGCGATCTCTATCCTGTGGCAATGGGCATATAACGGTGACTACGGTCTCGTCAACCAGTTCCTCGGCCTGTTCGGTATCAAAGGTCCTAACTGGCTGGCTAATACAGCTACCGTTAAACCAGCAATCATCCTGATGACAATCTGGAAAGGTCTTGGTTTCTCCATGCTGCTGTACCTGGCTGCCCTGCAAAGTGTATCCCGTACGTACTATGAAGCGGCTGAACTGGATGGTGCCAGTGGTTTCAGCATGTTCCGTCACATTACCTGGCCGATGGTCAAACCGGTAACTTTCTTCCTGGTTGTTACCAACATCATTGGTGGTTCCCAGATCTTTACGGAAATCAACATCATGACACCTACAGGCGGACCGGAGTACTCTTCCGCTACAGTCGTATTCTACATCTGGCAAAAAGCATTTGAGAATCTGCAAATGGGTTATGCCTCCGCGATGGCCGTTATTCTGGGATTGTTCATTTTCATTGTTACTCTGATTCAGTTCAAGATGAATGAGCGTTCCTCATTCGATATGGATTGATCACGATAGAGAAGGAGTGAGTTAAGAGATGGTATACAGCAAGCAGCAAAAAATGACCAATGCGATTATTTTCATTATTTTATGTATAGGTGCGGTATTTATGATTCTGCCGCTGCTCTGGATGATCTCCACATCGTTCAAAAACCGTGAAGCGGTATTCGCCCTTCCACCAGAATGGATTCCAAAAGACTTCCAATTTGCCAAATATGTTGAGATCTGGACTGCCGGACCGCTCATGAGTGGTATTATCAACAGTCTGATCGTAGCCATCACAGTAACTGTGATCGGTACGCTGACTTCCAGTCTGGCCGCTTTTGCTTTTGCCAAAATGCGTTTTCCTATGAAAAACCAGATCTTCCTGCTGCTGCTGTCATCGATGATGATTCCCTATCCAGCAGTTATGATTTCCCAGTTCATTATGTTCTCGGGATGGGAATGGGTAGATACCCTGCTGCCGCTGATCGTACCGGGTCTATTCGGTAACGTAGTTATGATCTTCTTCCTGCGTCAGTATCTGTACAGTATTCCAAACGCGATTATTGAAGCAGCCAAAATCGATGGTACTTCCTACTTTGGTATTTATGCACGCATCATCGTACCGCTGATCAAACCGGCGATTGCTGCGCAGCTGATCCTGTGGTTTATGGGAATCTGGAATGATTACCTGCCTCCAATCCTGTATCTGAACTCTCCGGAAATTCAGACTCTGCAGCTCGTTATCGCAAACTTCAATGCCAGCTACGCTATTCAAAGTGATTATCCGCTGATTATGGCTGCATCTGTTGTATCCTTGCTGCCTATCCTGATCATCTTCCTGATCTTCCAGCGTCAAATCATTGAATCCGTAGCGATCTCCGGGGTGAAAGGATGAGTATTCTATTCCCTACCTCTCCTCCGGAAGACAAGCTCTACGATACAACCATTCTGGATGACGAATCCAAATGGACCATAAACAACGCCCATGATCCGGGTATCCTCAAAACGGATCAGGGTTACTACATCTATTCTACCGACGTCCGTATGGGCGGCGAGCTGACTCCAGGCATCATGGTACGCCGTTCCCAGGATTTAATTCACTGGGAATGGGTCGGCTACGCCCTTCCGGGCATTCCGGAAATTGCTACCGAATGGTCGCAGGCGATTAATCTATGGGCACCCGATGTCGTGAAAGTCGGCGACAAATACCGGATGTATTACTCGGCTTCGACATTTGGCAGTACACGTTCGATGATTGGACTGATGGAGAGCGATTCTCCGGAAGGTCCATGGACAGACTGCGGCTGTGTGGTTCGTACACAGGAAGGCGACGGTCCTAATGCAATTGATCCCCATGTAGTAAATGATACGGAAGGTCAACAGTGGATGGTCTATGGCTCCTTTTTTGGCGGTATTCATATTTTGCCGCTGGATCAACGGACTGGTAAGCCTACCATCGAAGGATTTGGCACACTGCTGGCGATCCGTGACAAAGCAACTGTTGATGGTGCCATAGAAGGTCCTTATATTGTGTATCATCCCGAATTTAAAAAGTATTATTTATTTGTCTCTTATGATTCGCTGTTCAAGGATTACAATGTACGGGTAGCTCGTGCTGATCATATTACCGGCCCTTATACCGATATCCATGGTCATGTACTGACCGATATCGATTATCGTCCGCAGCATGAGATCGGCAATAAAATTGTGGGTGGTTATCGCTTCGGAGAAGGTGAAGGCTGGATCGCTCCAGGGCATAATTCTGTTTTGAATGATGATGGTACTTTCTACATCGTTCATCATGCACGTGGTGAGCAGGACAAGCATTGGTCCTACCTCCATATCCGCAAGATTCTTTGGACGGCAGACGGATGGCCGGTCGTTTCACCGGAGCGTTATGCCGGTGAACAGGAACAAGATCTGGAACCCAAGCAATTGACAGGACAATGGGAGACCATCTTGCTGGATCCAAGCGAGAACGATCAGATTGCTTCGGAACCTCTGGAACTTCATGAGGATGGCAGTCTGCATCATAAGGGTCAGATAGGTCACTGGCAGATGCAGGATGCACGTACATTGATTCTGGAGTGGTCAACTACTACCGGTGAGCTGCAGCGCAGTGAAGTGAAGCTGCTGCCTTCCTGGGATTGGGAGAGACACTGTTCCACGATTATCTTTACCGGCATGACCGCACAAGGCTGGTCTATCTGGGGAAAACAAATTGCATCGACAATCATATAATGATAGCATGAACATAAAAAAGGGAAGAAACATTTGTTTCTCCCCTTTTTTTATGGCCTGTTATCTAAAGCGTTTACAATCAGACCTGCTTCTCCAGTTCGCTGGATGCCGAGCCGGAATGGACCAATTTGTCATAATACAGACGGAATACGATATCCTGGTTGTAGTTACCGAACCCACGACCAAACAAAGTCAGTCCGCCCACATGTTCGGACGAAGGCTCTACAGCGATACGCAGTGTCCACTGTCGGTCACGTACATTTACATGATCCAGCGTAATATCCGATATTTGGATACCATCCATATACGTACCGTCTCGTGATACCTGCAGATGCTTCAGCAGTCCATACTGATTGACGATATCAGGCCACCACTGCGGGTTATACTTACCGCGCTTGTCACCAAAGTCTCCCGGACTGGTCCATGTACCCAGTTTGACATCATTCAGATAGAAGGTGATATCCGAAGGAAAACGGTTGTCTGTAAGCGGCGCTTCAGAAGCAATTTCCAGCGAGACGAGCAGCTCCAGCGGATTTTCGGTAGATAACAGAAAGTTCGGAATTTTGTACTCGATAAATCCCTCGCTGAACCAAAGTATTTTGGCCTGAAAGCGTTCGGCATCAAAGAAATACCGGGTATCATCCACTTGGCCGATAAACTTCTCCGGCGAAGCCAGTCCGCAGGTTGGTTCGACCTGAAGGTCGGTATAGTGTCCGATCGAGATTTCGCTTTCGTGATACTGGCGAAGATGCTCGATTTTGTTCGGGAAAATGATATTCGCTTCTTCAACCTGAAGAGAACACACTTTCTGTACACCGCCTTTGCCGGGCTGCATATTGGTAGAGATGATAGCTGCTTTTTCGAGTTTCTTGACGTGCATGGAGACGATGGCGCTGGTCAGACCAACAGCCTCCGCCAGCTCGCGAATATTCATCGGTCGTTCAGCGAGCAATTGAATGATCTTGTGCCGTACACTGCTGGCCAGGGCTTCGTATACCGGCAGCGATTTATCCGAAATATCCAGATTCATATTCAGGCTCCTCCATTAGCGAGTGTGTACCATTAATATATACCTTTCCACTATATCCTTATGTTAACAAAAATACAAACGTTATCACTAGTTATTCTCAAATTTTATATTACCTGTTAATATAAAGGTGCATTTCAAGGCAATTTAACCATATTAAGGAGGAATTTATTTATGATTAATATGAATATGAATGCAAAAGAAAGCAAAGGTATGATCAGCCGCTATCTGCATGGACAGTTTGCCGAGCATCTAGGCAGATGTATTTATGAAGGCATGTGGGTTGGTGAAGATTCCCCTATTCCCAATACGGAAGGTATTCGCAATGATGTTTTGAAAGCGCTTCGAAAATTACATATTCCGGTTCTTCGCTGGCCGGGAGGTTGCTTTGCTGATGAATATCATTGGAAAGACGGTATAGGCCCGCGTGAACAGCGTGCGCGCATGGTCAATAACCACTGGGGCGGCGTTGAAGAAAATAATCACTTTGGCACTCATGAGTTCCTTCGTCTGTGTGAGCTGCTCGATACCGAGCCTTATATCAGTGGGAATGTAGGTAGCGGTACCGTTCACGAGATGCAGCAATGGGTCGAATATATGACGCTGGACGGAACGTCACCTATGGCTGATCTGCGCCGTAAGAATGGACAGGAACAGCCATGGAAAGTGACTTATTTTGGAGTAGGTAATGAAAACTGGGGTTGCGGCGGTAACATGCGCCCGGAATATTACGCCGATCTATACCGGCATTATGCTACCTATGTGCGTAATTATGGTGATAATACGATTTACAAAATCGCCTGTGGTCCAAATGTCGATGATTATCACTGGACTGAAGTATTAATGCGTGAAGCTGCACATATGATGGATGGACTCAGCCTTCACTACTATACACTCCCTTCCGGTGAATTTTTCCCTGTCAAAGGATCGGCCACTGACTTTAGTGTAGAAGAGTGGTTCCAGACACTCCGATTGACACTGCATATGGAAGAACTGATCGTGAAGCACTCACGCATCATGGATAAATATGATCCGGATAAAAAGGTCGGCTTGATCATCGATGAATGGGGTATGTGGACCGACGTCGAGCCGGGTACCAATCCAGGGTTCCTGTTCCAGCAAAATACGATGCGTGATGCACTTGTGGCTGGTGTAAATCTGAACTTGTTCTACAAATTCTCGGATCGGATCAAAATGGCCAATATCGCCCAGATGGTCAATGTGCTGCAGGCGATGGTTCTGACAGAAGGAGATCGAATGATCCTCACTCCTACGTACCACGTCTTTGATATGTATCAGGTGCATCAGGACAGTGAACGCCTGGATCTGCAGTATGAAAGCCCTGAATACAAACTGGGAGCCCAGTCGATCGCCAAAATCAGTGCAGCTGCTTCCCGTGATCAAAGCGGCAAAATCCATCTGACTATCTGCAATCTGAGTCATGCTGACGGAGAGTCCTTCTCTTGCAAAATCGAAGGCGCAGATCAAGACACGTACCATGTAACCGGCCAACTCCTGGCAGCCGATGCACTGAATGCACATAATACATTTGAGCAGCCGGAAAATGTGACTCCTACTGCCTTTGAGGTATCCCTTTCTGAGGACGGTACCCTGAGCTTCCAGCTTCCTCCTGCTTCGGTAGCCGCTATCACGCTAGCCTAAGGACTTAATTATGAAGTATACGCGTACAGGGTCAGAACAGGGCTGTAAAGGCTGTAATCGCAGTCCTCAGCTCTCGGAGGAGAAGATAGAACGACTCGTGACGATAGCACTACAGGGGAAAACAGTAGATGAACTTACAAATGTGGAGATTCAGCAGCAGCGATTTGCCCAGTGCATGTCCTGCTCTTCCCTGCAGTACGGAACCACCTGCAAACACTGCGGCTGTCTGGTGCATATACGTACTCGCCTGGCTGCCTCCAGCTGTCCTTCACCCTATGGATCGCAGTGGCAATCCTAGCAACGAGATCCAGTCCAGAGCGGCAGCTAGGAGCTGTAGAGAACCTTTTCCTTTTGCTTCATTAATAATCTTTGCCTTTTCCGTTAAGGTATGAATCCTGATTCACGCACAGCATCAATAAACCTATGCTATTTGTTAGCAGTTAGTGTATAATCCATACTGGTTATTTTATAAAAAAGCCAAGCTGTCTTCCCTCGTTGTAGTGTCGCAATATATTACCGAAAGACAGCTGATGGATTATAAATGTTATGGAGGTTCCTATGTCACCACACCATCTGGAAAAACTGTTTAGTGAAGGAATAATAAACGAAGATACTCTAGTAGACATACTGCATCAATGCTCTGTCGTCCCTCTGCTGTACGATGAAGGCAGCCAGATTACGGTAGACGATTTCTACAGCCGTCTGGAAAATCCACTCGAAGGAGAAGATGCCGAAGCTGCCAAGGCGCTGTATACGGTCGTTGTGCTCGCGTTCCAGCGCTTTGCTGAACCGGAAAACTATGAACGGCTGCAGGATACTATCAGCCTACAGGAAGACCTGTGCATGACTGGCGTCCTGTCTGTGTCCGACTGGATCGAGTGGCTCAGTCGTATGGCTGCAGGAGAGATCAATCTTCCGACTGCCGATTTCCATAGCCTGTTCGAAGATCTGCCAGAAGGTTATATGTTGCAGGATTTCCATGACGATCTAACGTATATTTTGGAACAGCCGGACCATTCCAAATATGATGAAGCGGTGAAACAGCAGCAATTGCTGTACCATCAGCTTGGCGTAACCGATTAATCAATCGGATATTCAATAGGCGCCAGGAATTGCAATTCGGATGAGTTGCATCATTTAACTGTCTCCAACCAAAAAGCACACCTGCTCCAGCGCAGTCTCCATTCTCTGATACAAGAAATGGAAACTGTCCTATAGAGCAAGTGTGCTTTTTATTGTGCATGTTTTTATATTGTCTTTATCAATGAATCTGTACTCTTGCGCAGCATGCGATTTTCATTATTACTGCACGTGTATGACCATGTCTATTCATTTTGCATAGACACTGGTTCGAGAATATTCGGGTTACTTTGTTTTCGTTTTGCTTCCTTCCACTTTTACCAGTGCATTGACCGTCTGGGATACGCTCGCGTCTACTGCCGAACTGATCTGGATCTGCAGACGTACAATACTGTAGCTGCCTGCCGGATACTTGATCAATACACCTGCATCGTTAACATATTTATCGCCACTGCTAGAGATGATTTTGTATACCAGACGTTCGTCCTGCGGCAGTGTCAGCACCGGTTGACCTATGGTATGGTTACCGGTCTGGATTTTGTTAAATGGACGTACGGCTTCAGCGACACGATCCGTCTCTGTACCATCGATTCGGTAGGACAGATTTGCACGCTTGGTGGAGCTGCGTTTGACGTTACCTGTTTCATCAATATTATAAGCTGCGATTTCCAGCTGGTAGACCCCTTTGGGCAGCGCCTGGAAAGCAGTCTGTCCCGAAGCCGTCAGTACCATTGCAATATTATCGATATGATTAAATGTATAATATCCCGGCGGATGGATCGGATACGCTCCATTAACCGGTTCTCTTACCTGCTGGACCAGTGTACCTGCATACTTGCCATCCAGACCATACGCATTCAGTTCCAGCACATTGGCATCTGTAGAAGTCAGACGGAAGCCGATATCTGCTGACTTCTCTTGGCCGTTCATACGGATCACTGTATTGCTGATCGAGATATCCTGGATACCCTGTCCGATATCCGGAGCATTCTGACCGACATGAATAACAAATGGTAAATGCAGAGATGGATAGCCTGCAGCAGTCAGTACCACTTCTCCTTCATACACACCCTCCACTGCCGCTGCAGATGGCTGTAGCGCCAATGTGAACTCGGAAGCAGCATGAGCGCCCGCAGTAATCGTATTCCCTGCTCCCAGTCCCTGCAGACGGGCTTGAATCTGGCTGGTGTCCGGTGTGGCTATTGATCGTGCAGGATCGGACGTCACGCTGTTATGCATATTCACACTTGCCTGATACGTAACTGCTGCACCAGAGGTGTTTTTTAATTGAAGCTTTTTCAGCTGTTCGCTGCTGCCTGCCGGTACAGTACCGAATCCAGCAGACGGATTGTAATTGGTAATCGTCTGGCGTTTCCAGTTTTTGTCCAGGATGGTAACTGGCTCTACTGTCTGCAGGACAGCCGGTGTATAGACAGCTGCACTTACATTGGCGCGTCCTGCTCCCTGGGAATAGACATCATAGACTTTGCCGGACTCATCGGTGAGACGATCCGAAGTATTGGCCATGGCTGCCCGAATATCAAAAGGCGTCCAATCCGGATGCTCCTGCTTCAGCAAAGCCGCCATTCCTGCAACCATCGGTGCCGCCATGCTTGTACCGCTCTCACGCTTGTAAGCCTGGCTGTAGGAGGCGTCCTGAACATACTTGCCATATGCTGGCACGGTAGAACGAATATTCACACCAGGTGCAGCCATATCTGGTTTGATTCCCAATAGTCCGTCCTGGTTCGGACCACGCGAACTGAAGCTTGCCATCCGGTCGCCGTCTACTTCGGTCTTGGGATAGTTGGCGTCAAAACGAAACTGAATCGGCTGCTCAGGATGTATTAGTGCGGCGCGTGCCAGTGCACGTCCTTCCACCCCACTCATATCAAAAGCAGGGATATATTCAAATCCTTCTCCAATATAAGCAGTCGATCCCAGATAACCGTCACGTCCGCTGATATTCGCTGATAGATCGGCTTCATCAGGGTGAGCCGCCTGTGCATTACCGTTGAAAATAATTACCGCACGTGCGCCATGCTTGGCAGCAATTTTGATCTTGTCATCAAATTGCAGATTGCCACGGGATACGAGAACGATTTTGCCTGTAACATCTTTATTCTGGTAATCCGCTTCCGCTCCTAATCCTGCGTAGATTCCCTCTACCTTGCCAGTACCGATCATCTCTGCAAAATTCTCGCGGTTCAGCTGCCATGCCATCACATTAAGCGGATAGCTCTGTCCTGTCGATGTGTTGGCGTACACATTATTCTGCACTGTCGTACCTTTATCTGTATTCGATATACGTGAAGGCTGGTCTCCATAGACCGAAGCTGTTACAGTTGCCTGGTATAAATGGTACGGTATCGAAGAAGCACCCACCGAGATAGCCAGCTGCGAAGTAGCCGGAGAATTCACCGAATAGTAGTACGGACCGGAGTCGGCATCATTACCATTAGCCACCACGACTGTTGCGCCACTGAGTACGGCGTTGTTGACCGCAGTAGAAATAGGTGAATTCACATCTTTGTTGGTACTGATTCCTAGAGAGAGATTAATAATGTCCATGCCATCTTTGACTGCATGTTCAATTCCATCAATCAGTGTAGCCGAATTAACGCTTTCCTTGTTGGTAGCCGGGTTGCGTGAAGCGACGCGGTATGCATACAAATCTACATCATAGGCTACTCCTTTTTGTACGACTTCACTGGTCTTGTTCTCGGCGCGACCTGCAATTATGCCGGCTGCATGGGTGCCGTGCAGACTCCCCGGGTATCCCAGCTTGTATGTATCCTGATCAATACTGATTGGCGGAGTTTCATAAGGATCACGATCCTTGTCTACAGAATCATAGCCACCTTTATAGACTTTTTTCAGATCGGGATGCAGATAGTCGAGTCCTGTATCGATAACACCGACTTTTACCCCTTTCCCCGTCAATCCCTTGGCCCATGCTGTCTGTGCACCGATCAGTGACAGAGCGGATGGATCATAGGTTGCCTGACCGACAGACTGCGGTCTTTCTTCGACCGGAATATGATATACTGCACTGTTATCATAAATGGACTTGATTCCCGGTAGCTGGGCCAGTACCGGAATCTGATTGGCA
The DNA here is from genome assembly GCF_000971985.1 of Paenibacillus dauci. GTDB lineage: Bacteria > Bacillota > Bacilli > Paenibacillales > Paenibacillaceae > Saccharibacillus > Saccharibacillus dauci. The sequence goes on from NZ_KQ040798.1 coordinate 528,682, forward strand.
GGAATAGAAATCTCCAATCCATTCAACACCGTATTATAGCGATAGTTGACTTTTAATTGTATGCCTTTGGCAAGTGCCTGATTAATAATCGAAGTCTGCTGGGAGTTAACCTTAGTCTCTGTAGACTCTGCTGCTACCGATTCCAGCCCGATCGTTGACGCATATTCCCCAACCGCAGCCGGTTGTGTAGTCAGTTGGACGATTACATTGGTTCGCTGACTGGAATTGGTATTGATGTCAGGAGAGATCACATTCGTCTCGCCGGTAGTCAGACTGAGTAGCTTATCCGGCAGGCTTTGCTGATCCAGCACGTATGGAGAAGACAATGTCCCCGATGCAGCATAAGCTGCTGCTGGAGAGACTGCCATTCCAGCGGTAATCAGTACAGCTAGTGAACCATAAGACAACTTGCGCAGAACATGTAACTTTTTCAAATACATTCCCTCGTTTCCTTATTATGCTTGCTCATTTCCCGCAGCCATATCGTATCATTACAGGTGACTCATGAATAGCTATTTTCTCCATAAATTGTATTCACTGGAGACCGGCTTGTCATCGACCTATAGATAGAAATATAAAAAAGACATTCTTCCGGCATCCATGTGTACACCCGTAAGTGTATTCATGTCTGTCAGAAGAATGTCCGAACATCCTATTGCTTTTTATCCACAACTACTAACTTGCGTTAGCCGTGATTTAAGGTTTGGTGATTTTCACCAGTGCATTTACAATCTGATATGCATTTGGATCTACTGCAGAACTAACTTTGACCTGCAGTCTGGCAATCCGATAATCAGTGTACGGATATTTGACGAGCACACCGTTGTTGTTAACATACTTCTCATCACTACTGGACAGCACTTCATACTTCACGCGGCTGTCTGAAGTGAGAGGCAGTACATATTCACCAAGGTTATTTTTGCCATCCAGGATATAATTAAACTGTTTGGCTGCTGTAGCTACGCGGTCCTTCTCCGTACCTGCAATGCGGTAAGAACTATAGGCACGTTTGATAGAATTCTGGTCAATGTTGCCAGATGGAGAATGGTAATAAGCATTAATCTCCAGTTTGTAGACTCCTTTGCCTAGAACTTTGCGTCCATAGCTGCCACCTGTACCATAAGCCATATAAATATTATCGACATTATTGAACTGATAGTATCCTGGAGCAAATACTTCGGTACTTCCCTGTTCGTAAGGCTTCTGTACCTGTACCAGAGTGCCTACATATTCATCTTCAATATCGTAGACATTCAGCTCAAGAACATTCGCATTGGTAGAGGTCAGACGGAATCCTACATTAGTAGAATCTTCTTTGCCGTTCAAGCGGATAACCGTATTGCTGAGATTTACTTCCTGTACACCCAGACCTGCATCAGGAACACTGTTACCTACATGGAGAACGAATGGCAGATGCAGAGACGGATATCCATTTGCAGTCAATACAACGTCACCTTCATATACGCCTGTTGCAGCTGCAGCTGATGGTTTGACAGCCAGCTTAAAGGCGGAAGCCGAGTTGGCACCAACTGTAATCGAGTTACCTCCATTTAGCCCCTGCAGGCTGGCTTCGATGTTGCTTACGTCCGGTGTCGCAATCGGCTCACTCGGATCAGAAGTTACATTCGGGTGCATTTTTACACTTGCCTGATACGTGATCGCCGATCCGGAAGTATTCTTCACCTGAAGTTCTTTGATCAGGGCTTCACTTCCGGCAGCTACCGTACCAAAAGCAGCAGAAGAATTGTAATTGGTAATGGTTTTGCGCATCCAGTTCTTATCCAGAATTGTGATATCCTCTACGGTCTGCAGAACAGCTGGTGTATACACAGCCGTTCCAACATTCGCACGGCCAGCACCTTGTGAATAGACATCATACTGTGTATTGGACAGATCATAGAGTGTGTCCGAAGTATTCGCCAGTGCTGCACGAATATCGAATGGAGTCCAGTTCGGATGCTCCTGCTTGAGCAGTACAGCCATACCGGCTACGTGCGGCGAAGCCATACTTGTACCATTTTGGCGCTCATAGGCTCTGCTGTACGATGCATCCTTGATGTACTTGCCATAGGCAGGTACGGAAGAACGAATATTCACACCTGGTGCAGATACATCAGGCTTGATACCGAGCAGACCATCCTGGTTCGGTCCACGGGAGCTAAAGGAAGCCATTGTATCACCGCGTACTTCATCTTTTGGATACTCGTTACCAAATGTAAATTCAAGCTCACCTTCGGAAGCAAGTGCTTCTCTTGCCAGTGCACGACCTTCTTTACCAGCCATATCAAAGGTTGGTACATAATCGAATCCTTCACCGATAAATCCGGTTGCCCCTACATGACTGTCACGACCCGAAATGCTTTCGGACAGATCCGCTTCATTCGGATTGCTTGCTTTGGAGTTACCGTTGAAGATGATAGCTGCTTTGGCGCCGTGTTCTTTGGCGTTTTTCATTTTATCGACAAATGGCAGATTACCACGGGAAATCAGCACTACTTTGCCTTTCACATCTTTGCCTGCATAATCAGCTTCGGCACCCAGTCCCACATACACGCCTTCATGGGTATCTGTACCAAGAATCTCGGCAAAGTTGCTGCTGGATACATACCAGCTCATTACGTTAAGTCCATAAGACTTCGCAGATGGATCACCGTATACATCTTCGCTAACTGCTGCACCTTTGTTGCCATATACCGATGCGGATACCGTAGCTGTATACGTAGCAAAAGGAATAGAAGATGCTCCTACGGAAATCGCCAGCTGGGAACTTGCCGGTGAACCCATAGAGTAGTAATAATAACCGGAATCTGCCGCATTACCATTCGCTACTACAGCAGTTACGCCTGCCAGTACTGCATTGTTGATCGCTACAGAATCCGGAGAATTTACATCTTTCTCGGAATCGGAGCCCAGGGACAGGTTGATAACATCCATTCCGTCTTTGACTGCATGCTCGATACCGTCAATAACCTGTGCCGATGAACCGGAAGCACGGTTGGTCTCTGGGTTACGGGACAGTACACGATAAGCATACAGGTTGGCATCATAAGCGATACCTTTTTGTACGATATCACTTGTTTTGTTCTCGGCGCGACCTACAATCGTACCGGATACGTGCGTACCATGGGAAGTTCCTTCAAACCCTGTGCCGTATGGATCTTCATCCACGGACAATGGTCTGTCTTCATAAGGATCGAAATCTTTGTCTACGGAATCATATCCGCCTTTATAGGCGTTTTTGAGATCGGGATGTTCATAATCGACACCGGTGTCAATAACACCGACTTTGACACCTTTACCAGTCAGACCTTTGTTCCAGGCCTGCTGGGCACCAATCAGAGTAAGCGGTGCCGGGTCATATGTAGCTTGCGTTGCTTTTGCTGTCAGGGTTGGCGGTTCCTGAACAGGGATAGTGTAATAAGTACTGTTTTCAAAAATAGATTTGATGCCAGGCAGTTCGGCAAGTTTGGGAATCTGATTAGCCGGGATGGATACTTCCATGCCGTTCAGTACCGTGTTGTAGCGATAGTTGACATGCAGATTGATTCCTTTGTCCAGCGCCTGCTTCACAATAGAGTTCTGCTGGGAATTGATAGCGCTCTCGGTTGATTCGGCAGCCATGGAACGAATGCCCATCTGAGCAGCATATTCTCCTACAGCTACCGGCTGGTTGGTCAGCTGAACGATAACACGGATCGTCTGTTTGGAACCTGTATTGATTTTGGGTGAAATGACATTGGTTTCCCCGGAAGTCAGGCTGATTAATTTATCGGGCAGTTGTTTTTGATCCAGCAGATAAGGCGATGTCACTGTACCCTGTTCTGCGGCATAGGCTGCGCCCGGAGACCATACTGTCCCTGCTGCGAGCAGAGCAGCCATGGATACTACAGATAACTTGCGAACAACATGTAGTTTAGTCAAATTTCGTCCCTCATTTCATCAATTTGGTTATTCAGTTGTCAAAAATCCCGATTATACCCCTAATTCCACCATTAATAACTATGTAAGCTTTATTGACCCCCTTTTCTATTTTATAGGAATATTTTATTACATAGCATTATATTACCACCTGAATTAACCACTGGCTAGATATTTTATCCATGTATAGATAAATTTTGCGTTACTTATAATTGAGTAACCTTTTTTTATCAAACTGCGCATCAGATAAGGACATTTTTTATAAATAAATACAAAAAAAGCATTTCTGCTCACTTTTAAGGAACTGAAATGCTTGTATAAATATACTATTTATTAGGTTTTATATTGTTGTTAGCTATTCTTCCCTTGGAACCAGATCAAAAATAGTTCCATCTTCCATCGTATCAATCAGACGATCGAGCCATAGATAATACCGGATAGCTTCCTGCATTTTTTCTTTGTCTTTCAGCAATATGTTGCGGGCTGGTGTATCTTCCATATCTACAATCAGACGATCAATTTCTTTGACCGACTTGCGAAATACAAGAATATTACTCTCTACTGCTTTCCGCCATTTAATAGCAAAAAAGTCCGTAAATGTCTGATACCAGTCATATTCTACTTCATATAAATCTTTGCGTGATCCTTTTTCCCACACTTTGTTGACCATGCGCAGATCCAGCAAGTTGCGTACTCCCGTACTCATACTGGTCTTGCTCATTGCCATTTCGCGTCCCATCTCATCCAGTGTCATCGGCCGGTCTGCGAAAAAAAGCAAGCCATACAGATGGCCTGTAGACAGGGAAACGCCATAAAGATCCATATTACGTCCGATCACTTCAATAACACGCTTCCTGACTTTCTCCACTGTCTCCTGCTGTAACTCATCCAATTGGTCCAAGCCCATGCTTGCACACTCCCATTCTATCTATACAGTTTGTACTATACGATCTGTAATAATTGACTTTCACCATTTTAAAAAAATTATTATAAAAAGTAAAGCAGAGCATTTGCGAGTATTATCCAGTATATCGCAGTATTTTATCTATAAATATCGTACAGTTTTTTCTGTACAAACTTATTATACGGATTTTACGGTTGATTTGCAAAATAATATTTGCTACAATTAATCACGTTGCGTTGCAAATCATGAAAATATTCTTTGTTACTGAAAAATATTTATTACTTTCAAGTATTCATTATTTAAAATTTGGGTAATAGATTTGGTGATATGATCTAGCTAACTCGCTTCGCAAGTATTCCTTCGTTTGATTTTAGCTTTACTCACCTACCTGAACGACAAAGAATATTCGGTTAGCAGCCCGTGTTGAAAATCGTAAATTTACTGATGAGTGATCAGCACTATCGCAGGATTATTGTACGTGTTTCTACTATATATAAGGGGTGACAATGCATGTCTATTTTGGAAATCAAAAATGTAAGCAAACTGTTTGGCCCAAATGCAGAGCAGGGCGTGAAGCTGCTGGAGCAGGGATGGACCAAAGAGAAGATGGCAAAGGAAAAACAAATCACTGTCGGTGTTAACCGTGTGAATATGGAAATCAATCAGGGCGAGATTTTCGTTATCATGGGATTGTCCGGTAGTGGTAAGTCCACACTCGTACGTATGTTTAACCGTCTGATCGAGCCAACTTCCGGAGAGATTCTGGTACATGGTAAAGATCTTCGCAAAATGAACAAAGAACAACTGCGGAATGCACGCCGCAAAACGATCAGTATGGTATTCCAGAAATTCGCACTCTTCCCGCACCGTACGGTTCTGGAAAATGTAGAATACGGTCTGGAAATTCAAAAAGTAGCCAAAGCTCAGCGCAGAGAAAAAGCAATCACTTCTCTCGAACTCGTTGGTCTCAAAGGCTGGGGCGATAAAATGCCGGATGAACTCAGTGGTGGTATGCAGCAGCGTGTCGGTCTGGCCCGCGCACTCGCCAATGATCCTGAAGTACTGCTGATGGATGAAGCATTCAGCGCACTTGATCCACTGATCCGCCGTGATATGCAGGATGAACTGCTGGAACTGCAGGATAAAATGAAAAAAACGATTATTTTCATCACACACGATTTGGACGAAGCTCTTCGCATTGGTGACCGGATCGCCCTGATGAAAGACGGCGCCGTTGTACAGATTGGCACACCGGAAGAAATTATGATCCAGCCGGCCAACTCCTATGTGGAACGCTTCGTCGAAGACGTGGATCTTTCCAAAGTACTGACAGCTGCCCATGTAATGCGCAGACCAGAGACCATTACACTGGACCGTGGTCCTCGTGTAGCACTCGAATTGATGCGTGAACGCGGTATTTCCAATCTGTTTGTCATCGACCGCTCCAAAAAGCTGCTTGGCATTATTACAGCCGAGGATGCAGCTACAGCGGTACGTCAACAGCAAAAACTGGACGATATCCTGATCAAGGACGTTCCATATGTAGCACCAGAGCGAATGCTAAATGACTTGTTTGAACTGGTAAGTACTGCCAAGCTGCCTGTTGCGGTTGTCGATGAACGCGAACGTCTGACAGGCGTTATTGTACGGGGTGCCCTGCTCGGTGCACTGGCTGGCGGAGTAGAGAACGAGGAGGTTGCTTTAAATGCCTAAGATTCCTATTGCCCATTGGGTAGATGTAATTGTAGAGTGGCTCAGTATCCACTGGGCGTCCTTTTTCAAAGGATTATCCAATCTTATTACGTATGTGGTAGACATCTTCACCTGGTTGTTCATGCTGCCACATCCATTTTTGTTCGTTATCATTATTGCCCTGCTCGGTTATATGGCCGGACGGTGGACGATGGCCTTTTTCTCGGCAATCGGATTCCTGCTGATCTATAATCTGGGCTACTGGACAGAGACGATGAATACGCTTGGTCTCGTCGTAACTGCTGCCCTGATTTCCATTATCATCGGAGTACCGCTCGGTATCTGGTGCGCATCGAGTAAAATTGCTGCTCGCATCATTACACCGGTTCTCGACTTTATGCAGACGATGCCTGCATTTGTCTATCTGCTGCCAGCGGTTACTTTCTTCAGCCTGGGTGTTGTTCCCGGCGTAGTCGCTTCTGTTATTTTCGCAATTCCGCCAACGATTCGTATGACCCATCTGGGGATTACCCAGGTATCCGGCGAACTGATCGAAGCCGCTGATGCCTTTGGTTCTACGGGTGGACAACGTTTGTTCAAAGTACAACTGCCACTCGCACTGCCATCTGTTATGGCTGGTATCAACCAGACCATCATGCTGTCTCTGTCGATGGTCGTTATCGCATCCATGATCGGTGCGCAAGGTATCGGCGCTGTCGTATATCGTGCTGTTGGTCAGCTCAAAATTGGTGAAGGCTTCGAAGCCGGTCTGGCTGTCGTTGTTCTCGCGATTGTACTGGATCGACTGTCCCAAAGCCTGTTCAATGGCAAACGCAGTAAAAAAGCGGCTTAATTCAGCCGCTTCTCTTTTGTCCATTTTCCTTAACTATAATATTCCTACGTAAAGGAGCGATAATGTACTATGAAAAAGTATAGAAACTGGCTGTTATCCGGCTGTATCGTACTGATCCTAATTATCTCCGCCTGTAATCCGGAGCGCCAGCCATTCCCGAGTTTCCCGGGCAGCGGTGAAGCCGCTACAAGCTCTGATCCTGTCGGAGCTCAGGTCAATCATCAGATTATCGGTATTGATGCCGGTGCTGGTATTATGAAAGGTACCCGTAAAGCGATGGAGGATTATGGTCTGAGCGACTGGACACTGGTCGAAGGTTCCAGCGCTGCTATGACTGCTACACTTGCCAAAGCAATTCGTAACGAAGAACCAATTATTATTACTGGCTGGACCCCGCACTGGATGTTCAGCAAATATGATCTGAAATATCTGGATGATCCCAAAAAATCATTTGGAGATGCCGAAGAAATTCATACCATCGCTCGCAAAAACCTGAAGCAGGATGACCCAACCGCCTATCAGTTCCTGGATCGTTTCTCCTGGACATCGGATGAAATGGGCGAAATTATGGTAGCTATTCAGGACGGTCAGGACCCTGCACAGGCAGCCAAAGCATGGGCAGAAGCCCATCCGGACCGTGTGAACGAATGGACCAAAGGTCTTCAAAAATCCAGTGGCAAATCACTGACCCTGAGCTATGTAGCATGGGATTCCGAGATTGCCAGTACCAACCTGGTCAAATACATTCTGGAAAACAAACTGGGTTATAAAGTTACAGCTCTGCAGGTCGAAGCTGGCCCAATGTTTACCGGTGTAGCGAATGGTGATGCCGATGCGACTCTGGCCGCTTGGCTTCCACTGACCCATGCTGATTACTGGGAAAAGTATAAAGCCAAACTGGACGATCTGGGTCCCAACATGAAAGGTGTCAAAGTTGGTCTGGTCGTTCCCAAATATATGAATGTAAGCTCGATTGAAGATATGGTGGATCAGCCACAGTAATTGTATTACTGCATGTTCCTTCCTTATACCGTTTATAAACGAAGTGAATGCCCATATAAATAAAGCAAAAGACGCATTTCCTAAATTACAGGAAATGCGTCTTTTTTGAATCGAAGATGCAATCTACACAGGCAGATACTACAGTGATATATTCACATTCATACCTGCCCAGTCAGCTTACATTCCGCTATCTGAGTCGTCCTGATGCTTGGTGAGCTGTCTGATCCAAAGCCCGAACAAGATACATGCTACCAGGATCATAACACCGTACAGCAGAATATAAGGTGTATGTGCGTTGAATTCCATAAATAAAGGCAAAAGCGCCGTCATTCCAGTTTCCATGTCCATTCCTCCTCCGCAAATTTTCATTACTTAATTTTTACCCACTATTAGTCATTTTACCTCAATTAATACCCTTGTGCCATCTGGATAATTGTCTAATTGGTTACTAATCCATGAACCGGCGCCCCGATTATCCGAAGGTGTGACATATCGTATATCGGCACCTGTACCACCTTCCTTGCACATGGCCATCGGCCACTCATCCCGATCATAGCCTTTGCGGGTCTCTACTCCCTTAAGCGATTGCTTGCGGTTTTCCTTGGCGCCTTTGCGATCAATGGTACATACTGCCGATTCTCCGGCAGCTATGGCATCCTGGATATGATCGCCTGTTTTGGGATAACGATTTTTGGGAAAGACCAGTGTATAGTCTGCCTGCTGACTATGACCGACTGATCCGGATGACGAGTTCAGCGCACCCGTGAGTGCACCCAGATCGACTTTGCCGGTAAATAGATAGATCGCTACAACAACGGCCAGTGCGCCGACGACAGCTCCTATTCGCTTGGGTGACATAGATGTGTATTCCTCCTGTTGATTGATTCTCTTCTATTATATCGTTATCTGTAGCAGAGAGGAACATATGTTTCTTTGTGATATAGCTTAAAATAATAAGTAAACATAAGAAACCCGATCCAGCAGGTCTGCGTATAATGTCATAAGCTACATAGAAGTGCAACGACTAACCATTCTTATAGCATTCTATTCACTTCGTCCGTATACTCGCAGGTATGTGGCTCTATTTTACTTTCAAAGGAGAAATGTCTATGTCATTCTTTAACAAAATGCTGGCTCGTATAGGGGTAGGAGCTGCCAAAATCGATACCGTTCTCGACCAGAACGAGTATTATCCAAATAGTGAAGTTCGCGGAATTGTCTATGTACAGGGTGGTAACGTCGATCAGGACGTTGGCAATATCTATATCGAAGTCATGACCCAGTATATCCGTGAACAGGATGACAAAAAGCATTATGTAGATTATACCATCGCCAAATATCGTGTATCCGAGAAAACACAGGTCAGAAGCGGTCAGAAGCTGGAAATTCCATTCGGCTTTACACTGCCATCCCAGACTCCACTGACCCTGAGCAATCAGAAAATATGGCTGCATACCGGATTGGATATCGAGATGAGTGTCGACCCGACCGATCAGGATTATATCGTGGTACGACCACATCCGTATATGGATACAGTACTCGAGGCGGCAGAACGTCTGGGCTTCCAGTTCAAGGCATCGACGGTAGAGTATGCTTCCCGTTCGCCGTTTGGCGTCCCTTATGTACAGGAGATCGAATTCTATCCGGGAGCAAGGTTCCACGGCCGGATTACCGAGCTGGAACTGATGATGTCCCTTACAAGCAATGGCCTACAGATCCTGGTCGAAGTCGATCGCCGCGGCCGCGGACTGGGTGGATTCCTCGCCAATGCATTCGATATGGACGAGCGCCGCGCATGGCTGGATCTGACACCATCGGATCTGAACCGTGGAGCCGATTATGTAGCCCAGCAGTTAGAGCGGTTGATTGATCAACAGAGTCGGTAAATAATGATCTTCCCCAATTGTATTACTGAGAATAGTTAATAAATGGGTGGGTACAGTTTAAAATGACTGTATCCATCCATTTTGTTCTCCGTACGAGAAAGGTAGCGAGATTTATCATTATCCGATAACGGAAAACAAATATTCCGGCTAACGACGACATATCAGCTACATTATAATGGATAACTGGTATTCTAACGTTCTTCATAATCAAACCAGTCTAACAAAAAAGCCGTCCCTCAATCGAATGATTAAGGAACGGCTTTCTATTATTTACAGCTATGGTGGCTTGGCCAATCTTGTATCTTACCGATAACGATCAACTCGGCCAGTCGCATAATGCAAGGCTAAGCGCCTTATTACATCATGCCGCCCATTCCACCCATGCCGCCCATGTCTGGACCTGCTGGAGATGCTGGTTCTGGTTTGTCAGCGATAACTGCTTCAGTAGTCAGGAACATTGCTGCTACAGATGCTGCGTGTTGCAGTGCGGAACGTGTTACTTTGGCAGGGTCAACGATACCTGCTTCGAACATGTTCACCCATTCGCCAGTAGCGGCGTTGTAACCAATGCCTACTTCTTCTTTTTTCAGACGCTCAACGATAACCGATCCTTCTTGACCAGCATTAGCTGCGATTGTACGGATTGGCTCTTCCAGAGCGCGCAGAACGATGTTAACGCCTGTTTTCTCGTCGCCTTCTGCATTAACTGCAGATACAGCGTTATATACGTTCACGAGTGCAGTACCACCACCGGATACGATACCTTCTTCAACCGCAGCGCGAGTTGCGTTCAGGGCGTCTTCGATGCGCAGTTTGCGCTCTTTCAGTTCGGTTTCAGTTGCAGCACCGACTTTGATTACTGCTACACCGCCGGACAGTTTCGCCAGACGCTCTTGCAGTTTTTCTTTGTCGAACTCGGAAGTTGTTTCTTCCAGCTGCGAGCGGATTTGGCTGATACGTGCATCGATATCTTCTTTTGCACCAGCGCCATCTACTACAATTGTGTTTTCTTTGGTTACGCGTACTTGACGTGCAGTACCCAGTTGGTCAACAGAAGCGGATTTCAGATCCAGACCCAGTTCTTCTGTGATTACTTGTCCACCAGTCAGTGCAGCGATATCTTGCAGCATTGCTTTACGACGGTCACCGAATCCAGGAGCTTTAACAGCTACTGCATTGAATGTACCGCGCAGTTTGTTGACAACCAGCATAGCCAGTGCTTCGCCTTCGATATCTTCAGCGATCAGTACCAGTGGTTTGCTTTGTTGTACAACTTTCTCCAGCAGTGGCAGGATTTCCTGAGTGCTGCTGATTTTCTTGTCAGTGATCAGAATGTATGGGTTGTCCAGGACAGCTTCCATTTTATCTGTATCTGTGATCATGTATGGAGAGATGTAACCGCGGTCGAACTGCATACCTTCTACAACTTCCAGTTCAGTCGCGAATCCACGGGATTCTTCAACAGTGATAACACCATCGTTGCCCACTTTTTCCATAGCTTCTGCGATCAGTTGACCTACTTCATCGTCAGCTGCGGAGATTGCTGCAACCTGTGCGATGGATTGTTTGTCTTCAACATGACGGGAGATGCTTTGCAGTTCTTCAACCGCTGCACGAACCGCTTTGTCGATACCTTTGCGGATAACCATAGGGTTAGCGCCTGCAGTTACGTTTTTCAGACCTTCACGGATCATGGCTTGAGCCAGAACAGTTGCAGTTGTTGTACCGTCACCGGCAACATCGTTGGTTTTGGTAGCTACTTCTTTAACCAGCTGTGCACCCATGTTCTCGAATGCATCTTCCAGTTCGATTTCTTTGGCGATTGTTACACCATCGTTGGTGATCAGCGGGCTGCCGAATTTTTTCTCCAGAACAACGTTACGTCCTTTTGGTCCAAGTGTTACTTTTACTGCGTCTGCCAGAGCGTCTACACCACGAAGCATTGCGCGGCGAGCGTCTTCACTGAATTTGATATCTTTAGCCATTTGAAAAGTACCTCCTCAGTATTATAGGAATTCATATAAGGTTAAGATTTTGCTTGGCAAAAATCATAAATGTATTGGAATGCAGTGCCCATCCAGCGCCTGGCGCCGATGATGCACCCTCTGTGGATGAAGCTAAGTAAATTTCCCGGATATCCGAAGATTAACCCAGAATCGCGTGAATATCGCTTTCTTTCATAATCAAATATTCTTTGCCTTCATATTTGATTTCTGTACCGGCATATTTGGAGAACAGAACACGGTCGCCTTCTTTAACTTCCAAAGGAACACGAACTCCATCTTTCAGCAGTCCGCTGCCTACAGCGATAATAGTGCCTTCCTGCGGCTTTTCCTTGGCAGAGTCTGGAAGCACGATTCCGAATGAAGTCGTCTCCTCTTGTTGGCTCGCTTCTACCAATACACGTTCACCTAAAGGTTTGATCATGAAAAATAGCCTCCTTAAAGTTTAAATGGAATCATCTTGCAGGTAGCAGTCTACCCATGTGTTAGCACTCGACCACGTCTAGTGCTAACAGCCAACTTTATGATACTCAACTTGAGCGATGATTTCAAGTCCCTTTCTATAAAATCCTGTAGTTTCCATTCCAAAACAAAAAAACAACCTCCCCTCAACCGGCATTCCAGATGCTTTTTTCCGGTCGGGAGAGGCTGTTTCTCTGGCTGTAGTACATTATTGCGTAGAGGGATTAGTCATGAACATCTGTTAGCGTATGGATGGTCACACAATTACGATTACTGGCCTTGGAGCGATAAAGTGCGGCGTCTGCCAGTCTGTAGATCGCTTCCTCAGTCAAATGGTGATTGACCTGCTCGACAAATCCAACTCCTACCGAGACGGTCACATATGGAGCTGCATCATTCTGATCGTGTGGAATATGCAGATCTTCGATACTCTGCCGAATGTTCTCTGCAATCTCTGCTGTACGTTCTTTGCCCATGCCGATAGACAGAATCGCGAACTCTTCTCCGCCAAGACGGAACGCAACTGCGCCTGCTTTGCTCGTCTCTTCCAGCAGAGTGGCACCGATTCGGCGCAGCACATTATCGCCTTCATAATGACCATACCGGTCATTGTATTTCTTGTAATGGTCAATATCCAGCAGCATAAAGGTCAGACTGGCCTGCTGCAACACCGCATTCTCCAGTTTGTACAAAATACGCTCATTGAAATAGCGACGGTTATAGAGTCCTGTCAGTTCATCTGTAATGGAGATGCGCTCGATCTGCTTTTTGTCTGTAATATTGTGTCCAATGAACATATATCCTTGCAGATGATCTTCCTCCCATGCCGGTTCAACGGTCATATTAAGCCAGAGCATATTCTGATCTTTGCGGAAGTAAATCAGTTCCCCGTTCCACGTCTCCTCCTTGTCGATTACAAAGGGAGCGATCGAGCGGCCATGATGATCCATCGGCCGGAAAAAACGGTGCGGACGACTGGCGACTTCTTCCTGGGTGTAACCGGTGAGTAGACAGAATTCTTCACTGGCCATCATCACATTGCCGTACAAATCCGTATTTACGATAATCACATTCTTGTCGACAATATTAAAGTATTTACTTAGCTGTTCATTTTTGACGGCGAGCTCACGAGTACGCTGATTGACCAGATGCTCCAGATTGCTGTACAAACTGGCATTTTCAATCGCATAGACCATATCCCGTGACAGCAGATTAATCATGCCAAGACGCTCTCTGGTAAATGCACCGGTAATTAGATTATTCTCCAGATAGATGACAGCAATCAGCTTGTCCTGATTCAGCAGCGGCATACAGAGTACCGAACGCGGCTGCTGTTCTGTCATATAGCGAATATCCGACAGACGATTCACCGAGCTGGCATCGGTATACATCAGAGTCTCGCGGCTGCGGGCTACTTCGTCCATTGTCATCCACGGGAATTGCAATGCTCTGCGCTGTTGGTCTTCATGTATACGTATATTGATCTGGTGGTCAATATCGCTGTATTCCCCTTCTGCCCACAGGCTTGGACCGGACTTGATCATAATGCATCCTCGCTGTGCTCCTGCATTCACCAGCACAATATTCATCATGTTATGCAGCAGCTGATCCAGTTCAATCTCACGCGAGATTGCCTGGGAAGCCTGAAGCAGCAGATGAATATCAATATTCTCGGTGGATATACTCATCGTCTGGTCACCGTTCAGCGGTACCCACTGGATATGACCCATCAGATCCTGATAATTCTCCTGTAACTGCTGTACTTTGCCCCGTGCACCCCAGACCGAATAGTAGTAAGATGCCTGTTTGAAATAGTAACCACCCAGCTCCGGACGTCCCCGCTCCAGATAAAATCGCGCGATCTGCTCGCTGGCAATTGCTTTGTAGCGGGTAAAGTTACCTTGTTCGCTATCCTGCAGCGCCAGGTAGTAGTAATTCTCCGCTTCACTGTATTTGCCGTGAATCCGCAACCACTCCGCCTGCATCAGATACTGCTGTGTGGTAAAGTTATGCGGATGATGAGCTGCCCATTTTTTCATTTTACGATACTGCTTGCTCATACGTATGCGGGCGTTGCGCTGCTCTTTGCGACCAAGCTCGGGATAACAGGAAGCCAGCGCCATAAACGTATAAAACGAGTACTCTTCCATAAAAGTCGAACCGGCCAGTGTACTAATCACCTGATCCGCCTGCTGGATATAAGTCAGTGCTTCCGCCGATTCATCCGTCATAAAAGCAAGCTGAATCTTGCATATATAGTAAATACCGATACCGGAATAATACTTCAGGCTACCCAGTTCATCCAGATAGTCTTGTTCGCTGAACTCCTCGTCATCCATGACGGTTCCAAAAGGAATCTCTCCGGACAACACCCGGAATTTTTGACGATTCAGTCTGGCTGTAGCGAGTGCCGGACGGTATTTGGTATTCTCGATCATTTCGAGCATCGTCCCGCTCTCTTGCAGATACGTCTCGATCTCCAGTGAAGGATTCCACTGATTGCGATAATAGCAGGCATGTGCCAGATACAGCATATCTCCGGATAGCAAGCTATACTCTACGGTCCTGCGATACTGTTCTTCCAGCGTCTCCCAATCATGACTCCAACTGTAGCAAAAAAGACTGTATAGCACATGCACCAGACTGCGCCACTGCAGGTCAGCGAACTTTTCATTCAGACTTACTGCGAGTCGTCCGTACGCCTCGGCCCCTTTAAGATCACCCATGCCGGACAACAGCATGGCATACCCGATATAGGCGCCTGCCGACTCCGGGGCATTGCCGTGGCGGATCGATAGCTGCGTTTTTTTGAGTACAGCCCAGCCGAACAGGGTCTGTTCTCCTGAAATAAAGGCTGGCGGAATAAAGCTCACTAACAGTCTCATAATCAGCTTGATCCGTTGATCTGTCATTTCCCGGTCTTCCAGCAGTTGCTCCGGCTTCTTGCCACGTAGCTGCAGCTTGACGGCCAACAGTTCTTTGGCAACCACAGCCATATTGAGACGACGCGGAACAGTAAAATCAAGACTGTCCAAACCAGCTTTGCCCGCTTCAATCGCACGACCCATCAGCCCGAGATACATGTAGTGATTGGACTGCATCTCATATATGGTAGCTTGCTCCATTCCGGTTCTGGCATGATGCAGCAGAACATTGCAAGCACGATCTGCCGAATCCGGTTGATGAATCAGATAGGAGCATTCGCTGTACAACAGATAAATATCCCATGTCCGTTCATATTGGTGCTGCCAGTGTTCTTCGGTAATCAGGCTAATCGCTACCTGCAGAAAACGGCGTGCCGTCTCATAACCGAATGCTTCTTTGGCACGACGGGCGGCCTGCAGATTCAAATGAATCAGTCTTTCCTTTTCCGAATGGCGAGTGACCAGCACAATACCTTTGTTAAGATGTCCGGTAATCTCCATAATATGCTCATGAATCCGGTCTTCCGGCCACTGACTGAGCAGCAGCCAACCGAGCTGGAGATGCAGCTGCTGGCGAAGCTTTGGATCGATCATCTGATACAGGGCCTGCTGCAGCTTGTCATGCTGAAAAGTAAATTGAACCTGTATACGATCCAGCTCTTCTGCTGGAATCGCCACTTCATGAATAAAGGAAGTACTGGTATGCAGTGGTAACAGGATCTCTTCCTGTACAGCACGCAGCAGAGCAGGCATCAGCATGTCCTTTTCCGAATGACCAATCATTCGCAGTACCTGCCAATCAAATGTGCGACCGATCAGTGCTGCTATACTGAGAATCAACCGTACACCTGCAGGCAATGTTTTCATTTTTTCCATCAGATATTCAATCAAGTCTTCACTGGCCGTGAGTTCCAGAATGACCGGTTCTTCATACAGCCAGGCTCCTGCTGTCTGATCAAAATAAAGCGCACGTTGTTTGTACAAATCCTTGAGTATTTCACGGGTAAAGAAGGGATTGCCTCCTGTCTGCCGATGAATCACCGGAGTCAGCCAGTCCAGCTGCTCTGCGCTCATTCCCATGGTATCTTCAATAAGCTGGCGGGTATGGACTGCAGACAGTGGCTGGATATGCAGCTGGTGAATAAAATGCTGTTCATTCAGCCGCTCCATTGCTTCGGACAATGAATGCCCGGCGCCAATCTCATCGTAGCGATAAGACCCGATAATAAAAATACGTTTGAGATTTTTATTTTCCAGCAGCCGCGACATCAGCTGAATACTGGATAAATCCGCCCACTGCAGATCATCCAGAAACAGAACAAGCGGACGCTGTTGACCAATCAGACTTTCCAGTAATCGGACAAAAGACAGGAAAAAACGGTTATTCTCTTCTACAGGCAGCAGCGGCTCAGGCTTTGGCTGCACACCGATTAACTGCTCCAGTTCTGGCAACCAGCGAGTCATCAGACCGGCATTCGCACCCAAATGACTCTTCAGTGCATACTGCATATCGGCCATTTCGTCTGCAGGTCCATTCAGCCATTCTGCCAGCAAAGTTCGAAAAGCATCCATGATTGCACTATACGGAATGTTTTTGTTGTATTGTTCAAATTTACCCTGCACAAAATATCCTTTTTCATAAGACACAATCGTCTGCAGTTCATTGACCAGCGCAGTTTTTCCGCTACCGGCTTCACCTGCTACCAGAGCCAGCTGAAGGCGATCTTCCATGCTCTGGACAAAAGCTGACTGCAGCACATTTAATTCTTCTTCACGGCCATATAATTTCTGCGGCATATGAAAAATCGTACTACGATCTTCCAGACCGATCTCAAAATCGGTACGTGACGCAGAGGAAAGGCACTTTTTCAAATCGGAACGAATACCATAGGCGCTGCGATAGCGGTCTTCGGGAGACTTTTCCAGCAGTTTCATTACGATATTGGACAGTACTTGCGGAACACGTCCCTCGCTCTGCTGTGCCGGAGAGACCGGCTTTTTGGCAATAATGGAATAGATCTGATCCATAACCGAATCGGAAGGATACGGATGAGTGCCTGTCAGCATCTCATACAGTACGACTCCAAATGAGTAAAAGTCAGAACGATAGTCAATATGACGATTGATTCGGCCCGTCTGCTCAGGGGAAATATAAGGCAGGCTGCCTTCCATGATACCAGTAACTGCCTGATCCGACTTTTCGTTACTCCAGCGGGTGGATAGATCAAAATCAATCAGCTGCAGCTGATCGGTCTCCCGATTCCAGATCAGATTGGCGGGTTTGATATCTTTGTGGATAATTTCGCGTTCATGAATGGCACCGATCATATCCACGAGCTTGATCGCCAGTCGCAGTACTGTCTGCACATCCAGACGCTGCTGCCGAAGAATACTTTTGAGCGACTCGCCGTTAATGTCTTCCATGGATAGCACAAAGTAGCCACCACGCTCTTCCAGTTGAATCGGTCGGACGATGCCCGGAATAACAGGACTCAGCTCCGATAACAGCTGATACTCCTTTTTGATACGCATAATTGCTTCGTACGTCGATGATCTCGCGCCGAGTACTTTGGCAATAACAGGTTCGCCGGAAAGATTGTCGATGCACCGATAGATTGCCTTGCTGCCATGGTCTGCAATCTCTTCTATCACTGTGTATTTTTGATCTTTCCAATTCATTAGATTTCCCTCGCTTTATCCCGTCTCTGTACCAAATCAAAATCAGGATTAAATTTGAACACATATGCTGCCGTTAACCAGATCACCCAACAATTCACACCAAAGAACAAATAACCAAAATAACCGAGAAGCGGCATCTGGGAAAAGATATGGAATTTATCCAGATAAGGGACGGAATACTTCCAGTAATTCGGATTCAGCGGAATGCCCTCATTGAACCATTCACTACCAAAGTTCCACAGCTCCCAAAAAAATCCGTTACAGACTGTAGCCAATCCGATCAGCAGCATTGGGGACCAGTTGCCCTGGCGAATCGGAGTAAATGGCGTCCACATCCGAATCAGTCCCATGGCTGCAGACAGCATAGGAACCAGCGCGACCCACAATACCCAAAATAATTCAAACGGGAAATAACCCATGGCCAGTGCAAGACCAAGCCCCAGAATATACATCACAATCAGTGTCGGCTTGTTCAGGTGAAGCTTCGGTCCGTTACTGTAACGATCACGCAGCGCCGGAATAGTCAGCATCAGCAGATACCATTCAATAATTGCCGGCAGCACCGTTGTATAGGAGAGCGAGAACCAGAAAATATTGCCAAAATCCGAGAAAATCTCTTTATTGGGATAATACCAATTTTCCATAACAAAGAAATTCAGATATTCAAAAGCGAACCAGCTGAAGCAGGACACAACTGCCAGCAGCTGCATAATTTGCGGCTTTTTGGACAGCAGAGATACTCCATGGTTGCGCTTGTATACGATTCCATCAAGAATGCATATAAAAGACCACCATAACGGTACAAAGGTGTAAGGCTCAAGCAGACTAAGCACCGACAGGCGCGCCCACATAATAAACCAGCAAATTACCAGAACCGGCAGCGCGGCCCAGAACCAGAAAGGAAACTGCACTTCGGAACGCTGAACTTCGGCTGCGACCAGAGTCTTGCGAAACCCGAATACACGCGGAAACAGGTAAAACACCATAATAAACAATGCCACTATACAAGCCAGTGCAAAATACAAGGCGTTAAAACCCGGATCCTGAACGGCTTCCTGCACGGGGAAGGTACCATATCCAGGTGGCAGCCCGCCCCATTTTGCCAGACTTCCCAGCAGCGGAAGGATAAAAATCAGTAAAAACGTGATAATCAGAAATACAATTTTCTTCAACCGTCTAACCCCTTTATTATCTGTAATGAACGGTATTTCTGTACTGTTTTCAACAATATTTCTGTTTTTTCGACAGTTGCATTTGACCCGTATTTACTATTTATAATCTGCTGCCGCCAAAAAAGATAGTGTTTTTTCTGGAAATAAAAAAAGTATTCTGCAGAGTCGGTTCGCCTGACGGGAAGGCTTCCCCTTTTACAGAATACTTGTCATTATAATTAGATTTCTTCCAGCAGTCGCTCGGCATCTCTGCGCTGCTGTCTGCGATAGACGACCTTGGCCAAAATGACGCTTAGTTCATACAATATCAGTAATGGAATAGCGACCAATGTATCCGAGATAAAGTCTGGTGGCGTAATAACAACTGCTACAAATACCAATACAAAATAAGCCGGCTTGCGTATTTTGGAGAGTAATGCCGGTGTCAGAATCCGGATCGTTGTCAGGAACATGACGATAATCGGCAGTTCGAACAATCCCGCTACAGGAAATACAATGTTCGACATAAAGGTAAAGTACTGCACTACACCATACGTTTCTTCCAGTCCCATACTGCGTGTTACCTGAGAGGTAAACGCAAGAGCCATCGGAAAAATTATATAATAGGCAAACAGCACACCCAGCAGAAACATAACAAATACAAACGGAATATACTTGCGCGCTGCCCTTCGTTCATGCGGCAGCAGCCCCGGACTGACAAATGCCCATAATTGATAAACTGCACAGGGCAGTGTCAGTGCAATAGCAACAACCATAGCGATCTTCATATAAAGACCAATGCCATCCCAGAACGAGAATACATGGAATACCAGCTGACGGGCAGTCTCTGCGGCAACCAGGTACTGATAGACAGGCTGGGCCACCAGCAGGCCGGCAATCAGACCCAAAAACAGCACAGCAATTACAATAATCAACCGCCGCCTGAGTTCGGTAAGATGATCAACGAGGGACATATCTTTTTCGGAATTAAACAATGGGGTTCCTCCATTCAATGCCATATCTCCAGTCAACCTCGGATCGATCATCCAGGCGGATTGACTTGGAAAAGAAAATCCCTTCCACCGGGGAAGGGATTCGGAACATGGCCGATACAGCGATTTTCATTCTCCGTACAGAGGTGAGCGGCTTACAGCTCCGTCTATATTCAGCCAGGATGTGGCTTTAACTGCGTAGATTAACGTTTCTCTTCCGTGCGTACTTCCGGTACCACTTCGGCACTCTGGATCGAATCGGCATGAACTTTGGTTGTCTTGTCCTCATCCTTCATCATATCGCGTGTACCTTCCTTGAATTCACGGAACGTCCGGCCTACAGCACGACCCAGTTCGGGCAGCTTGTTGGGGCCAAATAAAATCAGCGCAAGAATGATTAACAAAATAAAACCGGTAGGACCAATTGAACTAAACATGTGGAACTCCTCCTTCATTCTCCAACGGGAACAGGCCTGTTGTTCTCCTATCATAGCATAGCTACGCATTTCAATTCATTATTGGATTACATTACCACGACAAAAAACACAATTTCTCATGACGAAAAATTGCGATAGTCCTGTAGGAGTTCCATAACTTCTATATTTTCACAATTAGCTTTGCTGTGAAATATACATCCGTTTATCGCTCATCATTCGGACTGTATTGTCCGGTAATCATCAGCAGCGCTTCCGGCAACTGGTCCATAATGGCTGCCAGGTGCTCATGTACGCCTTTGGGAGAACCCGGAAGATTAACGATCAGGCTGCGTTCGCGAATCCCGCAGATCCCGCGAAACAACATGGCTGAACGGTTTTTCTGCATTACGGTAGCGCGCATGGCTTCTGCCATTCCGGGTACTTCACGCTGAATCACACGGCGCGTTGCTTCCGGCGTCACATCACGCTGGGCCAGCTCTGTTCCACCTGTTGTCAGAATTAGATCGGCGTTAAAATATTCTGTCATTTCAATTAATGCAGCAATAATCTCATCCGGTTCATCCGGTACCACACGATATTCTACAATCTTACCGCCCAGTTCTTCTTCTACCAGTTCACGGATGACCTGTGCGCTTGTATCTTCACGCTCTCCACGTGCTCCTTTATCGCTGGCTGTGAGAATAGCCGTTCTCCAAACCATACGCTCACCCTCCCTATCTCTATGCCAATCCATATTCTGTATTTTATTGATCTGTACAGGATATCTATGAATCTATCGTATAGTCTCCACTTTTGCCTCCGCTTTTGGAGAGCAGCAGTGTTGGACCGATAATCATATCTTTTTGCAGCGCCTTGCACATATCGTAGACGGTCAGAGCGACTGCCGAAGCGGCTGTGAGTGCTTCCATTTCCACACCGGTTTTGCCTTCGGTCTTCACCTCTACCTCGATATGCAGCTCATCCCGGCCATTATCCTCAAAGGTAACATTAATACCGGTGAGCGGTAGCGGATGACACATTGGAATCCAGTCCGATGTACGCTTGGCAGCCTGAATACCTGCCACCTGCGCAACAGCCAGTACATCTCCCTTGCCAATCTGGCCCGCTTTGATAGCTGCCAGTGTATCCGGCTTCATGATAACACGAGTAGAAGCAACCGCTTTTCTTACCGAACTTTCCTTGCCGGAAATATCGACCATGCGCGCCCGACCCTGCTCATTGAAATGGGTCAGCTTGCCCGAAGATACCGGTAATCCTTCATATTCTTCATTTTCCCGATGGCTCATTGTATCCCAACTCTCCCTAAACCTGCTGCTTCGTATACCGATATCCCGAAGCGGTAAATAAAATATCAATCCGAAAATCATGCGACTCCATTGGAATAGATGGCATGATCTGCGTTTCAAAAGCAAAAGCCCCCAATAATGGACGCTGTTTGGACGATACTGTTAACTTGTGCATAAAACGATCATAGTATCCGCCACCATAACCGATCCGGCTGCCCTGTAAGTCATATCCCAGCCCAGGAACAATAACCAGATCAATCTCCTGCCATTGTTCCTGCGGAAAAGCAGGTAATCCTTCACTCGGTTCCGGAATGCCATAAGCACCTGGCTGTACATCGGTAATCGAATCAATACGATGCAGATGGAAAATACCTTTATGATGAAGATCAATACGCGGTACCAGTACTGTATCTCCCTGCTGCCAACAATACTCCAGTAGCGGAAGCGTGTCCGGTTCATCCCGATAAGCCAGATAACTGAATATCGTTAATGGGGAGGAGTCGTTTGCAGTACGTAACTGTTCTATATATGACTGAGCGGCAGTACAGATGTCTGCCGATTCTTTGATTCTCTGTGCAGGGTCCATATTCAGACGCCGCTGTTTAAGCTGCTTGCGCAAAAGAGATTTTCCGGATTCTAAATTCACCAGCTACCTCCTCCTGCAGATCAGGCTGCTTGACCGGATGGTAGGCCTGAGTCATTCATATTGACAGTGTAACACTTTCCTGTCAAAAAACCAATTTCACTTTGCATCATTTACAGTATCGTAACCATCTGCTGTACAAGGAATAAGCCATGCAAAATAACGCGGTTTCATGTACACTGAATAGGATGGTCTAAGACCGATCCCGGCTGCTTCCTGCATGATGAGAAGCAAGCTCTTTTATAATAAGGATATAATCTTCTTTGCCATAACAAAAACGGCAGACAGTGGAAGAACCCGATACTCTTGCGAAAGTGATCAATCATTGAATGTTCCACATGCTGTTTCTGTCTCTGATTACATTAAGTTCGTGTCCGGCACTCCGGCACTTGGAAGGATGATAATAGATGCTATTACAAGCAAGCGGAATTACCAAACTATACGGAATTACCCCCATTCTGGATGGGATTAACCTGCAAATTGAGGAAAGAGAACGTATTGGTCTGGTCGGTGTAAACGGGGCCGGCAAATCGACTCTGCTCAAAATACTGGCTGGTGAAATGTCCTACGATAGCGGTCAGGTATTTCGCAGCAAAGAATTGACGCTGGGCTACCTGGCACAGAACAGCGGACTGCATCACGGCAGTACGATCGGTGAAGAAATGCGCTCGGTATACGCTGATCTGATCGATACCGAGCAGGAGCTGCGCACCATGGAGCAGCAGATTGCCGATCCGGATCGCATGGCAGATGAAAAAGCCTATGCCGATCTGCTGGAGCGTTATGCCCAGCGATCCGATTGGTTCCGCGAACGCGGCGGATATGAGATGGAGACACGTATTCGCAGTATTCTGCACGGAATGGGCTTTGCCGAATTCTCCCAGGACACTCCCGTATCCACACTCAGCGGCGGTCAGAAAACCCGGCTGGCTCTGGCCCGCATCCTGCTGCAGGCACCCGATCTACTGATGCTCGATGAGCCTACCAACCATTTGGATCTGGATACGCTGGCCTGGCTGGAAGATTATCTGCGTGCCTATTCCGGCGCTCTGCTGGTCGTCTCTCATGACCGCTATTTCCTCGACCGTCTGGTAACTGGCATCGTCGAGATTGAACGCCACCGCTCCAAACGGTATACGGGCAACTATAGCCGCTATATCGATATCAAAGCAGCGGAATACGAGACGGCCGTCAAACAATTCGATAAACAGCAGGATGAAATCGCCAAAATGGAAGAATTTATCCAGAAAAATATCGTACGTGCCTCAACTACCAAACGTGCACAGAGCCGCCGCCGGGCACTGGAGAAAATGGATCGCATGGATCGTCCTGCGGGTGATCTCAAAAAAGCCAGCTTCTCCTTTACAGCTTCTGTCGTATCGGGTAAAGATGTGCTACGCGTGAATAATCTGACCTTGTCCTATGAAGACAAACAGCGTCTGTTCGAGCCGATTTCCTTTGAATTATGGCGTGGAGATATGGTTGCACTCATCGGTCCCAATGGTACCGGCAAGACCACTCTGCTCAAATCCCTGATCGGTGATCATCCTCCCGATGCAGGCAAGATCGAATGGGGCGCCAAAACCAAGATTGGTTACTATGACCAGGAACAGGGGCATCTGAACCCGAATAATACCGTACTTGAAGAAGTGTGGGGCAGTTTCCCGCATCTGGAAGAGGTTCGTATCCGTACAGTGCTTGGCAACTTCCTGTTCAGCGGTGAAGATGTACTCAAAAAAGTATCTGCACTTAGCGGGGGCGAGAAAGCCCGAGTTTCCCTGACCAAACTTATGCTGCTTGAAGCCAATGTACTTATTCTCGATGAGCCGACCAACCATCTGGATCTAATGAGCAAGGAAGTACTGGAATCGGCATTAATGGATTATGAAGGCACGCTGCTATTCATTTCCCATGACCGTTATTTCCTTAATAAAATGGCAGAACGCATTCTGGAACTGCGTCCGGATGGATTGACTACTTATCTCGGTAACTTTGATGATTATACGGCCAAAAAGCAGGAACTGAAGGAGCTCGCTGAAGAAGCTGCTGCTGCTGTGCAAGCCAAGTCGGCTGCGACGGCTGCTGCTTCCGGTATAGCTGTACCTGCCAATTCTTATGAAGAAGGCAAACAAGCCAAACGGGAAGAACGCAACCGCAAGCGTCGGCTGGAGCAGTTGGAAGTTGATATCGCCGGCTGGGAAGAACGAATTTCCGAACTGGAAGAGCAGCTTACGTTACCTGAGGTGTATCAGGACTACGAAGCCGTGCAATCCCGTCAAGAAGAGATTGCACGTCATCAGCAGGCACTGGAAGATGCCTATGAAGAATGGGAACTGCTTGCAGCCGAGTAGGTTGCTGTCAAGAGCTGTCCACGAATTTGTAAAATATATATACTTTTTGTAAGAAAGAGCGTTTGGATTTGTAAACAGGTTTATCCACAGTTAGGCAGGGTTATCAACGGGAAATATTGGATGTTACTATTCGATTTTTGCTTATAAATCGCCACTTTCTGATTTTATCCATATTTATCCACCGAGTTATGCACATTGTCCACAGATTTGATAATAATTCCAGTTATATTCTATCCCCTGTTTCAGATTTAAAGAAAAGGTTAATGCAACGCCTTATTTCAATCTTATACACAAATTGCAGGGGATATGTGGATAAACTTGTTAACATCTTGACAGTCACGACTGCTCATGCTGCGCAATTTAAAATCCATTATTTTCCATTTGTTAATTGTCTGAAGTGACTTATTATCCAATTGACATCCATTAAGTAAAACATTCTATTATAAAAAGGCTGTTCCCCTGAAGTATCATTGCTTCCGGGAACAGCCTTTTATTTGCTGGTAATTTGACCAGATGTATAATCTTGCTATCTAGCTGGCACATCTATACTTGTTCTGCGACTGCCTTTAATAGCTGTACAATCACTTTTTGAATCAACCGAGTTGTGGCGAACTTGCGACCGACCATTTTTCCAGAGACATGGACGGATCACCCTTGATATCCAGTTCGGAAAATTCTCCATGTTTCCATTTGAGATAAGCAGCAGCACCAATCATGGCTGCATTATCGGTACAGTACTCAAATGGCGGAATCAGCAGCTCAATCTGCTCGCGTTCACATCGCTCGGTAAGCGTTTTGCGCAGTCCTTTGTTGACCGCTACGCCGCCGCACAGTAGCAGCTGACGTACACCGTAGGCATGCACAGCACGAATAGCCTTTTCCACCAATACTTCGACGACGGCTTCCTGGAATCCACGGGCAATCTCGGCCGTCATCGGCTCTTCTCCGCGCATCTTCTTCTGGTTCACTACATTCAGTACTGCTGATTTGAGACCACTCAGGCTAAAATCATACGATCCCGGCTCCAGCCAGACACGCGGCAGATCAACAGCAGAAGCTGCTTCCATTGCCAGATTGTCTACATAAGGCCCCCCAGGGTAAGGGAACCCGAGTGCGCGCGCCACCTTGTCATACGCTTCGCCCACAGCATCATCACGGGTGCTGCCGATCAGCTTGAACTGACCTTCGCCCTCCAGCAATACCAGCTCGGTATGACCTCCGGATACGACCAGAGCCAGCGATGGATACTGTATGTCTGCTACCAGATTGTTCGCATAAATATGACCGGCGATATGATGCGTACCGATCAGCGGTTTGTCCAGCGCAAAAGCCAGGCTTTTGGCCGCCATAATCCCTACCAGCAGCGCACCGACAAGTCCCGGTCCTTCGGTTACGGCTACAGCGGAGATATCCTGCAGAGACAATCCCGATTCGTTGATCGCTTCCTCAATCATCAGTGTAATACTCTCCACATGCTTGCGGGAAGCCACTTCCGGAACAACGCCGCCAAATGCCTTATGCGTCTCGATCTGGCTGGATACCAGATTGGACAATACCTTTTTACCGTTTTGGACAATAGCTACCGAGGTCTCGTCGCAGCTCGTCTCGACCGCCAGAATATTGCACACCTGCTGCTGGTGCTCCTGCTTTATCATGAATAATCCACGCTTCCTTCCATATTTCCATGCTCCCCATGCTGCGGAAGCTCACACCACATAATCAGTGCATCCTCATTATTGTCCGAATAGTATCCCTTACGTACCCCTGCATCTACAAAACCAAGCTTGCGGTACAGATTCTGGGCTGGCTCATTCGTGACGCGAACTTCCAGCGTCATCCGTACCATTCCGAGTTCTACTGCCCATTCCATCAGCCGGAGCAGCAGCATCTGTCCCAATTTGCGACCACGGCATGATTCGCGGATCGCTATATTGGTCACATGGGCTTCATCCATAATGGTCCACATCCCTGCATAGCCAACAATGATACCCTCCAGTTCAATTACCAGATAACGGGCAAAATGGTTCATCGTCAGCTCATTGCGGAATGCTTCTTCGGTCCATGGAAGAGTAAATGCCTCATGTTCAATTTCAATAATTTTCGTAATATCTTCGATCGTCATCCTGCGAAGAGCCGGTTGCTCCTCACGAGGGCTGAATAGTGATTCCACAGCTGCACTTCCTCTCTCTAGGAATGACGCAGCAGATTGGCTTCCGCCTCCGACAGCTGCGTGTAATTGGGTAACAAGGTATGCACAGGGTCATTCTGTCCGGCGAGCAGACGCGCGGCGCCAATCTGTCCGGCACGCTGCGCTTCGAGACTGCTGGCACGGATCTGCAGACGCTCTCCTACAATCGTGCGCAGCTGTTCTGCACGTTCGGTATGGGCTGCTGTCTCTCCAACGATCAGGATACGCTGTGGACGCTCGGTTTCCGGCAGGGATTGATAATATTCACCCATGCGCTGCATCCATTCATCCATCAAGATAATCCGGTCATCCTGTAACTGCTGCGGCAATTGCTGTTCTGCACTAATCTGAAAAAGACCAGTATAGACCTGCGCACGCCGGGCATCGATCAATGGAATGATCCAGTCCAGTCCAGATGCTGTCTCGGCAAAGGAAAACGACTGTGCTTCATGATCTGCCGACTGCGTTGTATCTGTCTCTTCCCTTTCGGCACGAGCATGATAACCGCTCCATGCCAGCGCAGCCAGACTCGAGAAGCCTGCAACAGGAATCTGAAGCGTCCATGCCAGTGTCTTGGCCGTCGTCACAGCAATCCGGATTCCCGTATACGAACCGGGACCGATCCCTACTGCAATTCCATCCAGCTGATGACGCTCCGTACCTGTCTGCGTCATGAGCGTAGTAATACTGTCCATCAAGCCTACCGAATGATTGCGATCGGCATTACTGCTATGAGCAGCCAGTACCTGTTCATCTTCCATAATGGCTACAGCCTGCGCAGCCGTAGCCGTATCCAAAACCAAAAACCGCTTGCGCGGTTGTCTGTTCATTTCATTCATCAATTGTCACTGACTCCATTCTGTATGAGCTCCTGGCACCATGCGGCATAGGGTTCGCCATAACCGGTGCAGGCAATTGTACGGCTGTCATCTTCATTTACGGTAATCTGGATAGCCAGCCGCTCTTCGGGTAGCAGATCCTCGATTCGGCTTGACCACTCGACCAGCGTCGCACCTTCTCCAAAAAAATATTCATCCAATCCCAGATCAGCTGCTTCCGGCTCACTGATCCGGTATACATCCATATGGTAAAAGGGCATACGTCCCTCATACTCTTTGATAATGGTAAAAGTAGGGCTGTTCACCATGCCCGGAACTTCCAGATGGCGAGCAAATGCTTTGGAAAAATGCGTCTTGCCGGCTCCCAGATCACCATCAAGTGTAATCATCGTCCCCGGTATGGCACGCTGTGCCAGAAAAGCAGCCAGTTGCTCTGTCTCCTCCAGATTATGGCTCCGGTATTCGTAGTAATGTTGCGGCTTCTGATTCGCCATGAGTGCCTCCGTTGCAAATAGTCGCAAATTCCTGCGGCTATTCTGCTTTCTATCAATAATCTTGTACCGGCACAGCCGATAATCCTGCTTTATCGCAAAAAAATCTCTGCAACATGCAGGCTGTTACAGAGATTATATCATATTCCACTGCTGCTTAGGCCGGTCTGTTCCTTTTTGTATCAGGGTTATCTTGTTCATGAATCCGGCTGTCCTACAAAAGAGGCGACAGCATGCGTGACAAAGTCTCCATAGTCTTCTGTACCCGGGAACGACGGATAAATTCATGATAATTGATTCGGCTGCTTTCCTTCAGATCCCGATTGAAATCCTCCATCAGCCGCTCGATCGTCTCCTGTTCAAACAAAATGGCAGACAGCTCGAAATTGCTATAAAAGCTGCGCATATCCATATTGGCTGTACCGACCGACGCAAGCAGATCATCGATAATCATTACTTTGGCATGAACGAATCCTTTTTCATACTGGTGAATCCGTACGCCGACTCTCATCAGTTCCTCGATATAAGAGAGGGATGCGTATTGAACAATCTGGGAATCGGATATTTTGGGAATAATAATATCCACTTCTACCCCGCTGACCGCAGCTGTCTTGATCGCTGCATAAATACTCTGATCCGGGATAAAATACGGCGTTGTGATACAGATACGCCGCTTAGCTACAGCCAGTGCACTGAAACACATCTCCTGGATGGCATTCCAGTTACGATCCGGACCGCTGGCTACGATCAATGCCCGTTCTTGTCCGGCACACTGATGCTCGGGGAAATAGACCGGATCGGTGATTCGCTGACCGGAAGCAAACTCCCAGTCTTCCAGAAACACAATCTGTAAAAAGTAAACCGTATCCCCGCGAACTTCCAGGTGCGTATCCCGCCAGTATCCAAGACTGGAGTAGAGTCCAAGGTAATCATCACCGATATTCAGTCCGCCGATAAAACCGACCTCTCCATCGATAACGAGAATTTTGCGGTGATTACGGTAATTGACTTCACGCTGAATAAACGAAGTAAACGGTGGCAAAAAGAAATGGAATTCTACACCGGCAGCTTTGAGCTTTTTGACAAATTTGTGCTTGAGATGATAACTGCCCAGTCCATCGCACATCATCCGTACTTTGACACCGGACTGCGCTTTACGGATCAGCACTTCGGTAAATTCCCGGCCAATCATATCATCGCGGAAAATGTAGAACTGGATGTGTATATGGTGCTGAGCCTGTTCCAGTGCCTTGAGCATTGCCGTAAAAGTCGGCTTGCCATCGGTCAGCACTTCGATCTGGCTGCATGAAGTGATTGGATTCTCGGTCAGATGGGACAGCAGCGAGAACAATCGTCCCTGTGCCAGAAATTCTTCATTGCCCATATCTTCGGCCGAGCGGATAACAGCGGCTTGCTTCCAGAGCCGACTGCGTACTTCACGGAAAATAATCGTTCCTTTTTTACGGATCGTTCTGCGGCTGCGATAGTTGCGTGCCACAAAGTAATACACGATAAACCCGATAAAAGGAACGCAAAAGGAAATAAACATCCAGGCGACCGCTTTGGTCGGTGAACGGAACTCCAATACCAGAATCGTACCTATCTGGGAAATAAATATAATGCACAAAATAAACAACCAGATCATGCTGCGCTTCCTTTCCGGCTAAATAAAAATGGTATACAAACCGTATCATATCAGATGCTGTACTTATTTAGCGACAATTGTACTGTTATCCATATAACCACAGCATCCCCCAACTGATTCACTCCAGACCCTTGTAAAATATTCCATATGATACCTTTGCTAATTTGGCTTAATGAAAAGAGCTGCATCCGGCAGTTGATAGCATCAGCAAAACGCCCTTCCGGCAGGAAGGACGCGCAGTACTGCTATTCAGGATAGGGTCGATCTCATTATTCTCATGCTGAGACCCTATTATCAAGCCTTTACATCCCGTTTGGTAAATGACCACCAGGAGATAAGCATAAAGATTACAAAGTATACAGCCAGTACCATCAGCGACCAACCAATGGAAGTTACGCCAAACAATCCGTTGGGGTCTTTCATGTACTGCGTCAGATCCAGATTCGTCGGCAGGAAAATCTTGACGATCCAGTAATCCTTGGGCTGCAGAAAAGCATGAAGCAGCGGCGTAATGATATTGCCTGCAAAATAAAGCAGAATCGCCAGCGTAATCGCTAAAGCGGTTGAGCGAAACAGAGCAGACAGCATAAAGGCAAAAGAAGCCAGTAAAAGCGCACGAATGTAATTATACAGCAAAAGCAAGAACAAACTTCCTTCACTATCACCAAACAATGCAGAAGACGATGAAGGAAACAGCATATACGATATTACGCTAATCACCAGCAGGAACAGCAGTGTCAATACGAGAGTGAACAGAGCAACCGACAGGAACTTGGAGCAGAGAATCTTCCAGCGCTTCCAAGGGCGAATCAGCAGCAGCTTGATCGTTCCCGTAGCAAACTCCCCTGCTACCGAATCCGAGGCAATAATAAGCGAGAACAGAATAACCAGAAAATACATTGTAAAAGACTGCCCAATCGCCTGATGAGCACCGAGCCGAATTTCACTCATATGCATAAGCAGCAGCATCGTTGGCGAAATAACGACCAGGAAGATCAGCAAAATCCAGGTAGAGACGCGCAGATAGATTTTCAGCGTTTCATTCCAGACCAACTGTACAAAATCACTCATGACGCTCCCCCTCTCTCGTCATCGCGAGGAACTGGTCTTCCAGCGTCTCCCGGATAGGAGTAATACTGTAGACAGCAATACCGTTGTTGACCAGCAGTGCATTTAGCCGGGCAATCTCCTGACGATCCGCAGCAATCGTCCAGCTGCTACCGCTGACCAGTCCGCCTCCACTCAGCTGTGCAGCAAGCTCCGGCTGATCGGTCTCAAAGCGTATCATCATCTTGACTCCAGCCCCATCTGCTGCGGTAGTCGAAGCATCCAGATGCCTTACATCTACCAGACGACCACCGTTGATCACGGCAACTGTATCACACATCAGTTCCATTTCGGATAATAAATGACTGGAGACGAAGACAGTCGTGCCTTCTTCCCGACTGAGCGCGCGCAAGTAGTCACGTAGTTCCCGGATTCCCTGCGGGTCCAGACCGTTCGTTGGTTCATCCAGCACCAGTAGACGTGGACGATGCAGAAGCGCCTGTGCCACACCGAGACGCTGACGCATCCCGAGAGAGTAGGTGCTGACTTTGTCATAAATACGATTGCCCAGACCGACAAACTGTACCACTTCGCTGATTCGCTGCTTGTCGACACCCGGTGACATTCGTGCATATTGCATCAGATTCTGATATCCGCTCATGTATTTGTACATTTCCGGATTCTCGACAATGGCTCCGACTTTGGCAATGGCTTCCTCAAAGTGGGTACGGATATTCTGACCTTCGATCAGTATATCGCCAGATGTTATCGACATCAGTCCAACCAGCATCCGAATAGTAGTCGTCTTGCCCGAACCGTTGGGACCGAGAAATCCGAATACGCGCCCCCGAGGTACATCCAGCGTCAGATTATCGATAATCGTTTTGGAACCGATCTTTTTGGTAACACCGCGAAATTGTACGACTGGGAGCTCACTGCCTGCAGGCAGAATCGCATCCAGACGGGGACTACTGTCCATATGATCAGCTGACTTCACATTGGCTGAGGGTACAGAAGACGACGAAGATGTCTCTGTGCCGGAAGTATTCTTTGTTGATGAAAGATCCATAAGGTAAAGCTCCTTTCTGACTGTGTATTCAATGTAATGCTAATTGATTGCTTGGCACTCCATAGTGTAATTCACTGTTGTCTGCTGTCCTATTTCCTGTACTGTAATTCCCTTTTGTCTGGCATTCTATGTATGGTATTGGTGAACTGCCATTCCGGCATACCCAGCCAGTGCTTGGCGTTATCATTGTAACACTGCCCTGATGATAAAAAAAGAACCCGTAGGCTCCGCTCGGGAGTCGGATGATCTGCAGCTTATGCTACCAGACCATTCCAATTCCACGATTGGATTCCACGGATTCTCTATTCTATCTTTGATGCTGTGTTATTCCAAAATATCAAATATCGCCAGCATCATCATGAGACCTGCAAGCAAACTACGCACCGGAACGGGCCAGTTCACGCATATTGGCCTCGAAGGCAGCGAGCAATGCCGCTTCGCCAGTCAGACCGCTTTCGTGAACTTTGCGGATTTGTTCGGTCATCCGTTTGTAGTCTTTTGGAATGACACGTACAAAATCCTGGGATTGATGTTCCCAATCTTCCAGTACCCGCTGCCCTGCCGGACTGCCGGTATAACGAACATGACGCTCGATCAGTGCACGCACTTCTTCCAGCTCTTCCGGTTCATCCAGCGATTCCAGCAGCACCATCTCCAGATTGCAGCGTCCGACAAAATCATGACTCGGATCAAGTACATACGCTACACCACCGGACATTCCCGCTGCAAAGTTACGACCGGTTGTACCCAGTACGACAACACGTCCGCCAGTCATATATTCGCAGCCATGATCACCGGTACCTTCTACTACGATATTCGCACCGGAGTTACGAACGGCAAACCGCTCGCCCGCAATACCGTTAATATACGCTTCACCGCTGGTAGCTCCGTAGAGTGCCGTATTACCGATAATAATATTTTCTTCGGCTGCAAAGGTCGCCTGGGCATCCGGTTTGACGATGATTTTACCACCGGACAATCCTTTGCCGACATAGTCATTACAATCGCCTTCGACCTGAAGTGTCATCCCTTTCGGTACGAATGCGCCAAAGCTCTGACCTGCCGAACCTTTGAAATTGAAAGTAATTGTATCTTCCGGCAGACCTGCTGCCCCGTATTTACGAGTAACTTCACTACCGAGAATCGTTCCGGTTGCCCGATTCACGTTGCAGATGGCAAGCTCCGCTTGTACACGGCTGCCGTTCTCCAGAGCAGACGCCGCCAGTGGAAGCAGCTGCTGCATATCCAGCGTCTCTTCCAGCTGATGATTCTGCTGCTGTACATTGAAGCGTTCGCTGCCTTCCGGAAGCTTAGGCTCATGCAGCAGTACAGACAGATCCAGTCCTTTTTTCTTCCAGTGATCTGCAGCATTGGCAGCATCCAGACAATCCAGACGGCCTACCATTTCCTGCACAGTACGGAAACCAAGCTCTGCCATAATTTCGCGCAGATCTTCTGCTACAAACTTCATGAAGTTTACTACATGTTCCGGATCACCGGTGAAGTTTTTGCGCAGTTCCGGGTTTTGCGTCGCTACGCCAACCGGACAGGTATCCATCTGACAGACACGCATCATAATACAACCCAGCGTTACGAGTGGTGCGGTAGAGAAACCATATTCCTCGGCACCGAGCAGTGCAGCTACCGCAAGATCGCGTCCGCTCAGCATTTTGCCGTCCGTTTCCAGTACAACACGATCACGCAGATTGTTCATGATCAGCGTCTGCTGGGTCTCTGCCAGTCCAAGTTCCCATGGCAGACCCGCATGGCGGATCGAACCCTGTGGAGAAGCTCCTGTACCACCATCATACCCGCTGACGAGGATAATATCGGCACGTCCTTTGGCAACACCGGCTGCAATCGTACCGACGCCCACTTCGGATACGAGCTTCACATTGATCGCTGCACGAGGGTTGGCATTTTTGAGATCATAGATCAGTTCGGCCAGATCCTCGATCGAATAAATATCATGATGCGGCGGCGGTGAGATCAGGCCTACACCCGGCGTGGAACCACGCACTTCCGCTACCCATGGATATACTTTACGGCCTGGCAGCTGTCCGCCTTCACCCGGCTTGGCACCCTGTGCCATTTTGATCTGGATTTCGTCGGCATTGACCAAATAGTTGGAGGTTACGCCAAACCGCCCGGACGCAACCTGTTTGATCGCACTGCGGCGGGAATCGCCATTGGCATCCGGTACGAAGCGCGCAGGGTCTTCCCCGCCTTCGCCCGTGTTACTCTTGCCGCCGATCCGGTTCATCGCGATTGCCAGACTCTCATGTGCTTCCTTGCTGATCGAACCAAACGACATCGCACCGGTCTTGAAGCGGCGCATGATCGATTCGATCGGCTCTACTTCTTCCAGTGGAATCGGTGCCCCATTTGGCTTGAACTGCAGCATCGAGCGCAGGGTCAAACGCTGTTCATTCTCACCCTCGACCAGAGCAGCGTATTTTTTGTAGAGCTTGTAATCACCGGTACGTACAGCATGCTGCAGCAGATGAATCGTCTGCGGGTTGAACAAATGCTGCTCCCCGTCATTACGCCACTGATAATCGCCACCAGAATCCAGTACACGATCATTACCGTCTTTATCCGTAAACGCACGAGTATGCTGTGACAGGGCTTCCTGAGCCACTTCTTCCAGACCAATTCCGCCAATCCGGGAAGGTGTCCAGGTAAAGTATTGATCCACAAAGTCCTGCTTCAGACCAACAGCTTCGAAGATCTGTGCGCCGCGATAGGATTGAATTGTAGAAATTCCCATTTTGGACAGAATCTTGACGACACCTTTGGTGACGGCTTTAATATAGTTTTTGACCGCTTTGTCATGAGAGATACCACGCAGCAGACCTTGCTTGATCATATCCTGCATCGTCTCGAATGCGAGATATGGATTGACTGCGCTGATACCATAACCAAGTAGCAATGCAAAATGATGCACGTCACGCGGCTCACCGGATTCGAGCAGCAGGCTGACACGGGTACGTGTTCCTTGGCGAATCAGATGGTGATGCAGACATGCTACTGCCAGCAGCGCCGGTATTGCCGCATTATCCTTGTCTGTACCACGGTCGGACAGAATCAGGAAATTATGGCCTTTGGCGATAACACGGTCTGCTGCTTCACATAGATTAACCAGTGCAGCACGCAGTCCTTCGGCACCTTTGGATGCCTCAAAGAAGATTGGAATCGTCATTGCCTTGAAGCCCGGACGACGTACATGACGTACTTTGGCAAAATCTTCATTGGACAAAATAGGTGTATTCAAAATAATCTGACGACAGCTCTCCGGCTGCGGATCGAGCAAATTGCGCTCCGGTCCGATCGCTGTAGCTGTCGAGGTCACAATCTCCTCACGAATCGCATCGATCGGTGGATTGGTTACCTGAGCAAACATTTGCTTGAAATAGTTATACAGGCGCTGCGGCTGATCCGATAAAACAGCCAGCGGTGCATCATAGCCCATCGAACCAATCGCTTCTGCTCCGGTAGTTGCCATCGGTTCGATCACCTTGCGCAATTCTTCAAAGGTATAACCAAATGCCAGCTGCAGCTGCTGTACATTATCATGATCCGGCTGAATCGCTTCCGGTGCTTCCGGAACTTCTTCCAGATTCATGAGATGTTCTTCCAGCCACTCGGCATACGGCTGCTCGGAAGCGATCTTTTCCTTGATTTCTTCATCGGAAATGATACGGCCTTCCTGTGTATCGATCAGCAGCATCCGTCCAGGACGCAGCCGGTCTTTGTATAAAATATCCTCTGCCGGTATATCGAGTACACCGACTTCGGAAGAGAGAATAATCCGATCGTCTTTGGTTACATAATAACGCGCCGGGCGCAGACCATTACGGTCAAGCATCGCACCAATCTGAATACCATCGGTAAATGCCATAGCGGCAGGTCCATCCCATGGTTCCATCAGACAGCTATGATACTGGTAAAACGCCTTTTTCTTCTCATCCATGGTGTCGTGATTGCTCCATGGCTCCGGTACCATCATCATCGCTACATGCGGCAGGGAACGTCCATTCAGATAAAGGAACTCCAGCGTATTATCAAACATCGCCGTATCCGAACCATCCGGGTTGATAACCGGACGGATCTTGTCGATATCCGCGCCGAATACTTCACTCTCGAACAGGGACTGACGGGCATGCATCCAGTTCACATTACCGCGCATCGTATTGATCTCACCGTTATGAATCATAAAACGATACGGATGGGCACGATCCCAGCTTGGAAACGTATTGGTACTGAAACGGGAATGCACGAGTGCCATCGCCGATTCAAACTCTTCATCTCGCAGATCGAGATAGAATTCTCCGACCTGGGCAGTTGTCAGCATCCCTTTGTAGACGACTTTACGACAGGACAGACTTGGAATGTAGAACGTCTCTCCACCCGCTTCTTCCGCAAAACGAATATGACGTTCTGCCAGACGGCGAATGACATACAGCTTGCGTTCAAAAGACAGCTCATCCTGACCTTGCAGCGCCTCACTGCGTCCAATGAAAAACTGGCGTACAACCGGCTTGGCATCTTTGGCGGACTTGCCGAGCGTACTGTCATCCGTCGGTACGGTACGTGCTCCGAGGTATACCTGACCTTCCTGCTCAATAATACTTTTCAGCACAGCTTCATGACGGCTGCGCAGCTCTTCATCACGGGACAAGAAAACAATGGCTACGCCGTATTGTCCCTTTTCGGGCAGTTCAAATCCGTTTGTACGGGCTTCCTTAACAAAAAAGCGATGTGGAATCTGGACCATAATACCGGCTCCGTCACCGGAATTCGGTTCACTGCCCTGACCGCCGCGGTGCTCCATGTTTTCGAGCATCGTGAGTGCCTGACTAACAATCTGGTGACTAGGTGTTCCTTTGATATGCGCGGTAAATCCCATACCGCAGGCATCTTTTTCAAACTGCGGGTCATAAAGACCCTGCTTCGGAGGTAAACCTGTAATGTTCATAATACGCAACCTTTCTATTATGAAGTGAAATGTCAGAAGACGAGCCAGAGGACGGCCATACGAAGAAGAATGCTGCTAAAGGATAGGGTATACAAAACAGACTGCTCTCTCCATTCATCGGGATATACATCTCTGCAGATTCGAATGCAATGGAAGCAGCCTATTTGAATATAAAGTTTGGGAGTAACAGCGGAAGAATAATTATCCACTTATGGATTCAAGCGACTTACTCAGCGTATGTGATATCGTTGTAACCTAATGGGTTTTATACATTTTAACACTGAGCTCACATCATAGCAATTCAAACTTTTTATATATCTGATAAATTATTATTTTGCGTCAAAGCATTAGTGTGATAACGCAGCACAATATATTATAGTGTATGATTATACATTATAATTAATATTATATTCAATTATTTTATTGGACTATTTGGATATTAAAAAGTGCTATATCAAAAAGCGCCAGGCTCCATCTTACAGAGCCGGGCGCTTCCTTAGCAGAATCAAAGCTATTTATTTATCCAGAGAAGTACATAACGGCTTGTCCGGAATATTTGGAGTTACTCATTAACCAATTTTTACAATCAATCACGCATACGTATAGATTAAATATCTACACTTTCGCCAACCTGGAGCACAGAGCCCTTCAGGCATTTCTTTTGCAATTCCGCAACAAAAGCATCCCCATCCTGCTCGATCGGCGGGAAGGTATTGTAGTGCACAGGGATGACATGACCAGCTTTGCTCCATTCGGCAGCCAGCAGTGCATCTTCGGGACCCATGGTATAGAAGTCACCAATCGGCAGCGCAGCTACGTCGATAGTGTTCAATTCACCGATCAGCTTCATATCGCCGAACAGTGCGGTGTCACCTGCATGGTACAGCGTTTTGCCACCCATAGTCAGCAGGATACCTGCAGGTTCGCCCAGATAAATGGTCTGATCTCCATCCTGAATGGAAGAAGTATGGAAGGCAAGCGTGAATTTGACTTTGAATCCGTCAAATTGCTTGGCTCCGCCCAGATTCATCCCTACTACTTCGGGAGCTCCCTGGCTGGCTGCATACTGTGCCAATTCAACGATTGCAATCACCGGACAATTATTATTCTTGGCAATCTCCACTGTGTCACCGTAGTGATCACCGTGACCATGTGTCAGAATAACCGCATCCACCTGGATGTCTTTGGGATCAACATTGACTTGCGGATTGCCGGACAGAAATGGGTCGATAATGACCTTTTTGCCGCCTTCTTCGACCAGCAGACAGGATTGACCGTAATATGTGATTTTCATGGATGAAGCACCTCCGGTATTGAATTGATTTTCCACCGTTTATTGTATCATCATCCGCAGCAGAAGTGTAACTTCGCACGGCAGACAGAACAAGCTCCAGCAAGCGGCAGCTTATTTATAAAACGTATGGTGACCAATTTTCTCTACCTTGGTACGGGTATTGGGAATATCAAAATCTGTCGCCAGGGAAAGCGACACAAAATAATACGTATTGTCCGGAACTTCCTTTTGGCCTTCCAATGCTGCATGTACAGCTTTTACCGAATCGGCGTTAGGTGTCACACGCTCGAATCTGCCATTGGTTACCGGAGAGAATTGATATCTCTGATAGATTACATCTTTAATCGTGTCGGGGAAATTAGCGGACCGCAGCCGGTTTAAGACAACATTGGCAACTGCCACTTTGCCTTCGTACGGTTCGCCTTCAGCCTCTGCCATAACAATACGTTCGAGCAGGAGCTGTTCTTTATCAGACAATGCGTAGGTCCAGGTAGCCTGAGATTTATTACTCTGGCTAAGCAGCTTTGTCCGAGTAAAGTATAAGTGGGTTGGGGTGGAATCACTAATTGACGAACTTGCCGTCACTGCCGTCGGCATTGCTTTTGCCTTGGCTGTAGCGGTGTTCGCCTTGATTTGTGCAGCTTTTTTCTTGTGCTGTTCCGCTTTGAGTGCTGCAGCTTGTTCTGACTTGACCTGATGAATCAATTTTTGGGTATGATTCTCGTTCCATGTCATAAATGTAGTGCCGGTCCTGACATTCTGGGCATGATGAACCGAACCCGCCGGCTGTGCACCCCATGCAGGCAGCTCAGTAAAGGATTGTTCGCTCGTCATTTTGGAATCCATCCAGAAAGGGAGGGACATAACGAATATAAAAAGCACGCCGAGTAAAGGCGTAATCCACTGATTGCGTCTAATAAAATCCATTTTCTTCCTCCAGTACTGTTAGCATACTCCTAACCCTATGTAACCTTTTTGACCTTCCATTTGAATACACCAACATTCAAATTTTGAATCACATGTGGTTCACAGTGTTATTTCGCCTCCGGTGATGCAGAGCAATGCCAACTTGAATTTGAATCTCCGAATTTACCGAAATTCAATGATTATTTGAGCATGATTATCATGCTATTCCCCTATAAAATGCCGCGGGATTGCAGCAGCAAGTATATTATTATAAGTTGTTTACTTTTGTCAAATTGACAAATTCACGATTTTAGGTATAGTCACCGTCCAAGAAGCGGAAATTGACCTGCCACCTCATACATTGGCTGATGCCCCAAACGGGTCCGATACAATACAAATTCCTCCACCAGCCAGCAATCCGGTGAGGGATAAAGATCAGTAGAAAGGTCTGCAAACGGCTCGTTACCATTATATTTACGAGCTACTGTCAGATGCGGATGATACGGACGCTGCTCCGGTACGAATCCAAGCGGTATACATACTTGCTGTACTCCGGATTGCAGATGATGCAGACTATCCGTATCTCCCTCCGGTCCAATCCATAGCACTCGCGGAGCCAAAGGATTGCCGAATATTCCAGCGGGTCCCAGCTGCAACTGAAAGGGCTGGCTCTCTGCAGCTGTCTTTTGTAGAGCTGTGCAAAGCTGCGGCAATTGCTCTACATCCACGTCGCCAAAAAACTGGAGTGTAATATGCATATCCTCAGCATAGGTCCAGCGGCGGAACAAGTAATGTTCTTGTACCATCCTGCTCCATGCAGCTAATGTCTGTGCTGCCTTACCCTTGATTGGTACAGCTGCAAATACACGTTCCTGTCCGGGCTGGGTTCCCATCCTTACACTCCCTTTCTATCCTTTTTACATTTGAATAAGTAATTGAAGTTGTCGTACACTATATCACCGCTCAATTACGAACACCTGTTCCGAACGATCTCAACCAGTATACACTAATCTTCAAAACTGTGCAAAACGATTAATTGATATTTTAGTTCGGATTCGATCTGGAGCCATTCAGGTAATAGCATAAAATACAGTCTTCTTTCATAAAAGCAATTTGGTATACAGGAGTTAATTTGTTATCATTTGGAAGATAACGCACATTATTGTTTATTCACCGGGGAGGTATATTTATGTCCAAAATCGTTGTTCTTCAGGAACTCACCGAATCACAGAAGCAGAAAGTACAAGAAGCTGCACCATCGTATGAGATTGTTACCGTTCCGGTTCGCGACACTACGGATGCCATACTCGCCGAAGCAGAAATTATCCTCGGCTGGTCACGCAAGCTTCAGGATTTCATTTTATCGGATAACTGTCCTGTAAAATGGATACAAACCTGGTCGGCAGGCGTGGATAAAATGCCTATGGAGCAGCTGGAGCACAAACAGGTGCTGTTAACCAGTGCCAACGGCGTACACACTATCCCGATCTCGGAGCAGATTTTTGCCTACATGCTTGCGTTTTCACGCAATCTGCACCGGGCCATTCGTAACCAGACAAAACATGCCTGGGATGAGAGTGGAACATTTACCGAGCTCCACGGCAAGACTATCGTAATTGTAGGAGTCGGTAATATTGGAGCAGGTACAGCACAACTCGCCAAAGCATTTGGTATGCGAACGATTGGTGTGCGACGTTCCGGTAAGGATCAGGATGGAATCGATCAGATGTATACGATGGAACAGCTTGATGAAGCACTTGGTCAAGGGGATTATGTAGTCAATATTTTGCCACTCACCCAGGAGACCAAGCAGCTGTTTAACCGGGAGCGGTTTGCCGTGATGAAAGACAGCAGTATATTTATTAATGTGGGCCGCGGTCCTTCGGTCGATACGGATGCACTGGTAGAAGCTCTCCAATCCGGAAGTATCGCGGGAGCAGGCCTTGATGTATTTGATCCCGAGCCGCTGCCGGAAGATCATGCGCTTTGGGATATGGATCAGGTCATCATTACTCCTCATATTGCAGGCAGCAATGAGCATTATACCGACCGTGTCATTGACATTTTTACCGAAAATCTCAAAGCCTATCAGCAGGATCAGACTCTGCCTGTCAATCTGGTGGATTATAGCAGACAATACTAATTTTAGTGTGAATAAATAAGCATTATTGTACTATAAAAAGAGGCGATTTCCGCTATGGGAAACGCCTCTTTTTAGGTTTGTAAATCAGGATAATCCCTGATTTTCGTAGTTATATCGAACTGTATATTCAATCACTACATGTAATAAATATGTCATTTCCAAGGTTGTAGCAGTAATTATTAGTTTGGTTGAGGTGTCCATGAGGCAATCGATTCATAAACGTTAATACGCTCTTGATAACGATTAAGCGGGCAAATTAGCAGTAGTTCATCCGCCCTATATCGAAGACTTAATTCCTGAAATTGCTGCCAGATTGATTGCTGACCACCCACAATAGGGGCAGGAATCTCTTCGCCGATTGATGCAATACCTGCAGGCGAAGTTTTCCAACGTTCATACAATCGTTCTGCTTCCTGGTCGGTCTGTCCAGCGATCACCTTTACAGCGAGTATGACCCGCGGCTCCGTATGCAAGGCAGAAGGCTGGAAGTTCGCCCGATAATGTTCGACTGCAGCTTCTCCATCACTACCGCTCATAAAATAACCAAATACATATCCGGTACCATTCTGGGCAGCCAGAACTGCACTTTTGCGATTCGTACCGAGCATCCAGCATTCCAGCGGATAAGCCGGTTGCGGTCGAGCCTGCACAAGGGTATCTTCTACCTTATATTCGTCCTGTAGAAGACTACGCAGATCTCGGACCAGCTCCGGCATCTGGGCAACATGGGACAAATAGTTGCCGCTCAGTGCAATCGCTGCATGTGCCGATCCGCCCGGAGCACGTCCGATACCCAGATCGATACGCCCCGGGTATAAGGCTCCCAGCATTCGAAACGTCTCGGCTACTTTCATCGGACGATAATGCGGCAGTAATACCGCTCCGGCACCGAGGCGTATTGATGAAGTTCGTGCTCCAATATGGGAAAGCAGGATTTCAGGCGCAGTACATGCCAGCTGTGCCATATCATGATGTTCGGATAGCCAAAATCGATGATAACCTGCATTTTCTGCCATGATCGCCAGCTGCACGGAACGCTCCAGTGCAGCCTCTACCGAAGCACCTTCCAGTACAGGCGACATATCCAATATGCCAAGAGGTATTTTCTCGTAAGTCATGGATGCCTCCTCCTCTGTTCATTTTGCAGTCTACGCTTGTCTGATTTACGCGAATAAAATGTTCATTTGCGTGCATACATTATAATAGTAGAAAGTCGTTTGGAAATGGTTTTGTCAGACCTGTTTGGCAGTCAATAGAACAGCTTGAATGACTGTCGCCTAGCCGTTTAATAAACATAAAATATGATCATTATATATTATCAACCCGTTTAGTCCACATCATAGATCGAGCCGACTTTGAGACCATATAATTCATTATAGATCTTCTCGGCAAATGCATCGGTCATGCCGGCGATATAATCAATAATCATACGCTCCCAAGTCCATACCGGCTCCGGACTCGCCTGATCATGTTCAAAACGCTGCAGCCAATCGGGAGGAATAATGGCCATAGAGGTATCCTGATCGACAAACGCTTTCCACAGACGGCGAATAATCCATTCGCTGCGCTTTTGCAGACGTTGCACCCGCAGATCACGGATCATGGTTACCCAGGCGAAACTTTTGAGTACACTTACGGTACGCAGCATATCTTCATCTTCACGGTTATCCGAGACAAAGGTGATTTTTTTCCAATTCTGGTCTTCAATAACGCCAAGCTGACTGACAAAATGATTTACCCAATACGCTTTGACTTCGCGGCGGGTGCGGGAGTAATCCAGTCCACAAGTAGGCAGCTTCTCTCCCCATACACGCAGATAGGCATTCAGCACTTCATCGACTTTGGCTTCAATCCGCTCATTGTCCCACCCTTTCCAGAATCGGTCTTCCAGGGTAGTAATCTTCTCCATGATCAGGCGGCGGATATGAGGATCATGCATGAAATGCTCATGCACCTCAATTTTGCCTGCCTTGATGCCATCCTCCAGATCATGTGCCGAATAGGCAATATCATCACAAAGATCCATCAATTGTGCTTCCAGCGTCGTCTTGCCATCGGGAATGCCCCATTTTTCACGAATCTGACGAATATATTGCCATTCATGCTGATACAATCCCTTTTTGTTGACCA
Organism: Paenibacillus dauci; assembly: GCF_000971985.1. GTDB lineage: Bacteria > Bacillota > Bacilli > Paenibacillales > Paenibacillaceae > Saccharibacillus > Saccharibacillus dauci. The sequence continues at coordinate 572,595 of NZ_KQ040798.1, forward strand.
GACCCGAGTAAGGATATTTGTTGATGCCCAGCAGGACAGCATCACACAGGTTTAGTCCATTCAGATTCTCCCGCTTCTCCAGAAACATAATGAGCCGAAAATTATGCGCATTACCTTCGAAATGCTCATATTTCTCGCGGATCTGCAGATGTATTTGTGCACGCTCTTGCTCGGACACATCTCTGCCCTTCAGCGTTTCGGCCGTCTTCTGCTCGATCCAGTCTTCCAAAATATGAGCGAGTACTTCCTCTCCTTTGTGTCCAAAAGGGGGATGTCCAAAATCATGCGCAATCGAAGCACATTCGACCACTTCGGGATGTATGATCAGTCCCGGATTCTCTCCGCGCTGCTCATCAATTTCAGGATAATGGCTGAGCAGACTTTTGGCTGCCTGTCTGGCAATCTGGGCGACTTCCAGGGAATGCGTCAGACGGGTACGATAATAGTCACCAGTTCCTGCACCGAATACCTGGGATTTTCCCTGCAAACGGCGAAAGGTCGGCGAATGAATAAGCCGGGAATAATCCCGTTCATAGGCTTCACGCGAAGCTTCATGCTTGTCTTCCTCATATTGACGATGCTCCCGCATCGATTTTAATTCCACAAATTTATCCATATCATGTTCTCCTATATTTTCTGCATCCTCTAACGTGCCGGATTGGAGTGATTATACACATTTTTTAGCCTGTAGGGAAGGATATCCTGTGAACCGATGAATGAGTTATATGCTCTTACGCTTTTATTTAACCGTTTCAGGATATATTTCCCCAGACAGTATACCAGGAATTAGATCATGTTTTTATTTGCCTCTTTATCATTAGACTTACTTCGGTTTGATATCTATACGCTGTCTGTCTTCTCAAAGCTATCCTCTATGCTGCTGTGCGCGTCCCCTATATTATAGAAGAAAAAAATCCGGATCATCAGATCCGGATTCATTTTATGCGTTTGGATGGAAACAATTATTAGCGGTTTTTGAGCTTCGGATCAAAGGTATCCCGCAGACCGTCTCCCATCAGATTAAATCCAAGCGATGTGAGCAGGATACATAGTCCCGGGAAAATTACTGTCCATGGCGCGGTTTGGATAAATTGACGGGAATCCGACAACATTTTTCCCCACTCCGGATCAGGTGGCTGAGCACCCAATCCAAGGAATCCAAGACCGGCTGCCTCGATAATGGCGGTTGCCACGCCGAGTGTACCCTGCACGATAATCGGTGTGAGACTATTCGGCAGAATATGGCGCAGCAGAATCCGTGAATCCCGGACGCCAATCGCCCGAGCTGCTGTAATAAATTCTTCCTGTCGTAATGACAGTACGCGGGCACGTACCAATCGGCCGTAGGTAGGAATATTAACAATCGCGATCGCATACAGTGCATTTTGCAAAGAAGGTCCCAGAATGGCAACGATCGCAATCGCCAGCAGAATTCCCGGAAAAGCGAGCAGAATATCGAAGAAACGGGAAATGATCATATCTACCCATTTGCCATAAAATCCGGCTACCAGACCGAGCAGTGTACCGATAATAATCGAACCGACCACAGAAAGTAACCCTACCCAGAGAGAAATCCGGGCTCCATAGATCGTTCTTGTGAAAATATCCCGTCCCAGATCATCCGTGCCAAACCAGTGCTCTGCCGATGGAGACTGCAATCGCTCCGACAATACCTGAGCCGTATAATCATAAGGCGTAATTAGCGGAGCCAGCAGCGCCAACAGGACGAAGAACAGAACGATGACCAATCCGACTACTGCTGTTTTGTTGCGCATGAACAGGCGAATCCCATCCCGCCATGGTCCTGACTTGATTTCCTTGAGCTGTGCTCCCGACCCCGTATCCAGTGATGCTTGTGTCATATTCTCACCTCTTACTTGTACTGGATGCGCGGATCAAATAAAGCATAGAGCAGATCCACCAGCAGATTAATAATTACGAACATGACCGCAATAATCAGGATGCCCGATTGGATCACCGGATAATCACGGTTGCTGATTGCTTCATAAATGTATCTTCCCACACCCGGCCAAGCGAAGATCGTCTCGGTCAGTACGGCACCGCCAAGCAGCGCACCCGTCTGAATACCGATAACTGTCAGCACAGGAATAAAGGCGTTTTTCAGACCATGCTTGTAAATAACCAGGAATTTGGAAATACCTTTGGCTTTGGCTGTACGGATATAATCGGACTGCATGACTTCCAGCATGCTGGAGCGAGTCATCCGTGCAATAACTGCCATAGGGATCGTCCCCAATGCAATCGATGGCAGAATCAGATGCTTCATCACGGTCCACAGCTGTGACCACTGACCGGAGATTATCGCATCCAATACATAGAATCCGGTAATGCCTTCCATAGGATTGCGCGAGTTCATCCGTCCGATCGATGGCAGCCAATGCAGTTCATTGGCGAATATCCACTGCTCCATTAACCCGAGCCAGAAGATCGGCATGGATACGCCAACCAGTGCAATCAGCATACAAATGTAGTCGAACCAGGAATTATGTTTCCATGCGCTCACGATTCCTGCATTTACACCAATAATAATCGCAAACAGCATACTCGCTACAGTCAGTTCTACTGTAGCAGCCAGATAAGGGCCAATTTCTTCTGTGATTGGCTCGCGGGTACGGATAGAATTTCCCAGATCACCGGTCAGCAGATCACCCAGATAGGCAAAATACTGTTCCAGCCAGGGGCGATCCAGACCGAGCTGTTCACGCAGTGCCTGCTTGGATTGCTCGGTTGCCTTATCTCCCAGTATCGTATCTGCCGGATCACCAGGAATAGCATGTATAATGGAAAAAACAATGAGTGTCATGCCCAGCAGTACCGGTATCAGTACGAGCAGACGTTTTGCAATATAGGAACCCACGCATTCATCACCCGCCATACGTTCATTTGGATAGTGAAATGACACGACTGCCACTAGGCCAACATGTCACTCCAGCTCTCTTGATGCGATAAAACAAAAGAGCGGAAGCACGGAATTCAATCTGCTCTTCCGCTCTTTTTAGTTGTTTACTGCTCGATGTAGATATCTGCGTAAGGCTCCGAACCTGTTGGCGAAGGTGTATAGCCTTTCAGCTTGGACGTTGCAGCAAGTAGTGGTGTAGAGTGTACAAGCGGTACCCATGGTGCGTCTTTTTTGACAATAACCTGAGCCTGCTCATACAGCTTGGCACGTGCATCCTGATCGGTTTCCTGCTGTGCCTGCACCAGTACTTTGTGCAGCGGTTCGCTCACATACTGGCTGTAGTTATTACCTCCGATAGAGTCTTTGTCGAGCAGCGGGTAGAAGAAGTTATCCGGGTCGCCATTATCGCCGGTCCAGCCGATGATGAACAGATCGTCTTTTTCCCCTTTGCTCAGATCATCCAGATAGGTCGCCCACTCTGGTGACTGGATCGATACTTTTACACCGATTTGGGCAAAACTTGCCTGAATGACTTCAGCTACTTTGCGTCCATCCGGCATATACGGACGGGATACTGGCATAGCATAGAATGTCAGTTCCTGATCAATACCGTTTGGATAACCGGCATCTGCCAGCAGCTGCTTGGCTTTGGCCAGGTCAAACGGATAATCTTCGACACTCTTGTTATAGCCCCACAGCGTTGGTGGGATCGGGTTCACTGCAGCCTCTGCCTGACCGGCAAAGAAAGCGTCAATAATACCTTTTTTATCTACTGCATAGTTGAGTGCTACGCGCACTTTGGGATTATCAAATGGTTTTTTGGCTGTATTGAAGCCCAGATAGGCTACATTGAAAGGCGGGCGGTTGAATTTCTGTAGATCCGGATTGCTTTCCAGTGTTGCCAGATCATCCGGGCTCAGATCTTCCATCAGGTCAATCTCGCCGTTTTGCAGCGCATTGAAACGGGCAGTATTATCCGGGATAGCACGAACAATTACCTGATCTACTTTGGGCAGACCCTGCTGCCAGTAATTTGGATTTTTATCGAGTGTAATCGAGTCACTGCGTTTCCATTCCTTGAATACGAATGGGCCGGTACCTACAGGATTCGATTTGAAGTTTTCTTTTTCTTTTTCAATAGCGGTAGGACTGGCAATAGAAAATGGAGGCATAGCCAGATTTTGCAGGAAAGGAGCTTGAGGGTTGTTCAATTGGAACTCAACAGTAGACTCATCTACCGCTTTTACACTTTTGATTACACGTGCTTCTTCGGGACCGAACATGGAATCATAATAGTCAAAGGAGTCTCCTTCGAACTTGAATTCGCTTTTCGGATCATTCCAGCGGTTAAAGTTAAACACGACAGCATCTGCATTAAAATCCGTGCCATCATGGAACTTTACACCTTTACGCAGCTTGAAAGTATACGTTAGACCATCATCAGAAATGGTCCAGCTCTCTGCGAGGGCAGGTTCCACTTCGGTAGTACCTGATTTGTATGCAAGCAGGGGATCAAATACCTGCTGGGCAATCTTGAGTGACTCTCCATCAGTTACAATCGATGGATCAAGTGCAGCCGAATCGCCACCACGTCCTACAATCAGTGTTCCACCGCCAGCGGCTTCGCCGCCTGAATCGGAAGCAGCCGGTGCAGCTGAATCGTTATTGCCACTGCAGCCTGACAGGATCAGTACAAACGATAAAACCAGCGTAACCATAATTGTCCAACTTTTTCTCACAAGCATTGGCTCCCTTCTGAATGGCAAAATCATGATCAACCCAATCTGTATCCACTATCTCTGTCTCTATATGTATACTATTACAGATAGAAGAAATTGGAATTGACCACAGGATGAATTTAATTTACATTATGATGTCGTGTTTGGCAATGAATTTTTACATATTTTATGATTTTCATTTTAATAACTAACATCAAACGACAGTTTTCGATACACTTTCGCCTTTTTATGGCATTACTGCCTTTATATTTATTTTAGTATCCGCTTACATTTAGTCAAGCGAAGTATTACTTTTGTTCTCCTGTTATATTTGGACAATATAGTAATATATTTTATGTATTTAATTTCATAATTATGCTAATTTACTAGTTATTTAACAAACAAACTCACTAAAGGTAGTAACACTTTTAATAAAAAACTGCTAGAATGAAGTGATATCAAGCAAAAGGGGAGGCTTACAATACTTATGGTAACAAAAAAAATGATTTTCAGCTTGGCTGTGTCAGCAATGTTCACTTTGAACATGTCCAGTCTGGTACATGCTGCTGCTCCAACTGCTCTCACAGTAGAAGGCATCAAGCAGCAGATTGAACAGGATGCGGGAACAGGTACGCATATCACTCTCTTACATACGAACGATGTTCATGCTCATGCCCTGGAAGAGTCTCCATATATGGGACTTGCCAAAATTGCCGGACTTGCCGATCTGTATCGGGAAGCCAATCCGAATACACTGCTCGTAGATGACGGAGATGCTGTACACGGTACTTCATTTGCTACTCTTGTTCGCGGCGAGAGTATTATCAAAGTCATGAACGAAATGAACTTTGCAGCATTGACGCCAGGTAACCATGAGTTCGACTATGGTTATGAACGACTGGTGGAATTGTCCAAAATGGCTAATTTCCCGTTTATCTCTGCCAATCTCACTCAAAAGGATACCGGCGCTGCTCCTTTTGAGCCTTATATCATCCGTGAAGTAAATGGTGTAAAAATCGGATTCTTCGGTCTGACTACACCAGAGACGGCTTACAAAACCAATCCTAATAACGTAACCAATGTCAGCTTTACAGATCCTACCGAAGCTGCTCGCAAAATGGTAGCCGAGCTGCAGGGCAAAGTTGATGTTATCGTAGCTATGGGTCATATCGGTATGGATCAATCTACTGAACAGACCAGTATTGATATTGTCAACGCTGTGCCAGGTATCGATGTATTTATCGATGGTCACAGTCATACCCTGCTGGAAAAAGGGCAGCTGGAAAATGGTACCCTGATCGCCAGTACGGGTGAATACGGCGAGCATCTGGGTGTCGTCGACCTGTGGGTCGACAAAGGGGATGTAACCAAAAAAGAAGCCTACACTGTAGATGAGAAAGCAGCTGCTGGCGTAACTCCGGATCCGGAAGTTGCCAGTCTGATCACTTCGATCAAGTCTTCCCAGGAGCCAATCCTGAATGAAGAAGTAGCCAAATCCTCTGTACTGCTGGATGGTTCCCGTGAAAAAGTACGCGCAGGCGAAACTAATCTTGGTGATCTGATCACTGACGCGATGCGTTCCGTATCGGGTGCAGATGCAGCTATTACTAATGGCGGTGGTATCCGTGCTTCGATCGACGCCGGATCAGTGACCAAAGGCGATGTCGTTACTGTTCTTCCATTTGGTAACCTGGTCATTTCCATCGATGTGACAGGTGCAGATATTCTGGCAGCTCTGGAAAATGGCGCTACCGACTATCCAACTGCCAAAGGTGCCTTTGCCCATGTATCCGGAATCACGTACAAAATTGATCCTGCCAAACCGGCAGGCAGCCGAGTTCACTCCGTAACGGTAGCGGGTGCACCACTGGATCTGAACAAAACCTACAACGTCGCTACCAATGATTTCCTTGTAGCCGGCGGCGACGAATACAAAATGTTCCTCGGCAAACAGCAGACCGGAACCTACGGAACACTGGACGAAGCACTGATTCAGCATATGCAGTCCCTGGGCAGTGTGGATATGCCAGCATCCGAGAAGCGGATTACAGCAGCACCAACACCGGGCAGTGCTACCAAGCCAGCACCTGCTCCTGCTGACAAACCCGCTGCGACCAAACCGGCAGCTCCAGTCAAGCCTGTGACTCCAGCAAAACCGGCTCCAGCCAAGCCATCAACAGCAACCAAACCAGCTCCAGCCAAACCGACAGCTCCTGCTGCATCATCGGACGCTGATGTATATGTAGTAAAAAGCGGTGATACTCTGTACTCTATCGCCAAAAAACACGGAACAACATGGCAGGAACTGCGGGATACCAATGACTTGACCAATGCCCACTGGATCTATCCAGGTCAAAAACTTGAACTGCCGGATGCTTCGTAATCGATAGTTCAGTGTGTAAGATGTGATCCTGGAATATGGGATATTTAATATGTATGATATGCATACGAATGTAAAGTATTCCAATCAGCTGTAAATACAAAAAGGACCCGGTTATATGCCAGGTCCTTTTTTGGTTTATTAGTATTCATTTCATAGAAGCTTACACTTCTTGCTTCTTAAGTGTACGGTTGAAGACTGTGTAGTCAGTAGTGATCAGAGTGCAGCATATTTCATATTAATACGTTCGGCATATCCGTTAACGACTTTCTTTGGTCGTTCCGTTTTTCGGATTGAATGCCAGCTCGAACAATCCGGTCGCCGACAGACCACCCAGTCCACCAGCCCACAACCGAGCAACCAGATCCAATTCGGTAAATGGATAAGCTGCCGCACCAATCAGCAGCCCGATCATCATCCCCAACACCGGCACCAGATTTTTAGGAATAGTAATCGCCATTTTGACCATCTGAACAAGTGCCAGGATAATCACAGCCAGTGTAGACGCAAATGCCAGTACATCATTAAACAGTTCCATATCTTTCTCTCCTCTCCCCTATTTCAGATAATTCCTTTGCGATACAGCACAGTAATCAGACGGTAAAAGTCGTAGCTGCCACCTTCCGGATCATCGACAATACCTGCGGCTACTGCTTTGCTAACAGCGTCCTGTGCCCATTCCGGAATCTTCATACTGCGATTGTGCTCTATTTGTTGAACCCGGTTATCCATTTTGCTGATACTGGACTTCAGCATATCCCGGCTGTCGGTTAGAGACGCGATTCGGTCACTTTGTGCCTTGACGGTGGCTTCCAATGCGGTAAAAGCTTTCTTTTCCTCTGCGGTCATGGGCTTTTCATCTCCCTGATGATTGTTATGAGTCTTTGCATATCGGGTCTGCAGCTCACTGATTGTGCCCTGGTATTCATTCAGATCTACGCCGCCCTGAATACCCGGGACCTGACCAGCGTCGGTGTACTGCCAGAAATCCCATTGCTGCCAAGCGGTGCAATCATCCGGTACACGAGTAACGCTGTAGCGGGCGATCCATAGATCATACTCACCGAGACTGCGGTCAAATTGCGCTGCAAAAGCATTCCCCGTGTACACAATGGGACGACAGCTACTCAGACGCTCCACCTCCTGCAGAAAAGCCAGTGCGACAGCGTTGATCTGGCTTCGGCCAAGCTTGCCGGGATTATCCTCATAATCCATCACCGGCGGCAGATCCAGACTGTCCGCTCCGCCTATCTTCTTCAGGCAGTCAATAAAATGAGCAGCTTCTTTTCGGGCGGCGGCTGCATTTTGCGCGTTCAGAAAATGATAGGCGCCCACCAGCATTCCTGCTGCACGGGCGCCCTGAATATTGGATATAAACCGATCATCGCGGTAGCTTGTTCCTTCACTGGCTTTGATAAAAACAAATTGTTTGCCTGCTGCACGTACCTGATTCCAGTTAATATTGCCCTGCCAGTGGGATACATCGATACCCTGGGCATTACGCGTGCTTCTCGCCTGCATCCCCGCTCTCCTCCTTTGAATGATGATCCATCTGACGTTCCTGTTGTTCCTGATTTTCTTTGATTTCCTTGATTTCTTTGACGGCTTCCGGCTGGGCTTCATCGATCAGCATCGGATTTTCCGGCGGCGTACTTTTCGATTCAAAAATATGCACGGCGTTGCGAAGAATGTTAGGCATCGGCAGCCCCATTTTACCGGCATTTTCGATAACCGAGAGCAATTCATTCGCCAGATAAAAAAAGATCACGGCATCCTGGAAGTAATGCAGACTTCCCAGCGCCTGATCTATGAAATGAGCTATAGCAACAACAACGAAAATCGCGACTTTGCGAATAATTCCTTTGAATCCTACCCTACTCTTCAACTCGCCTCTCATCCAGGCAGCCGCCCACCCGGAGAACCAGTCTACAATGACAAGTACCAATAATAAATTAATCAACACATCCCAACCCCCAAACAGGTAGCCCACAGCAGCGCCATACGCTGTCGAAACTACCTTGATGATTTGCGGCCACGGCTCCCCCATCCCCTTCTGCTCCTTTCTCTACTTCATGAACATAAATATGAAAATGAGTCTTTACAGTGCTGATTCAAACGATGACATCATTACACTCAGTTGATCATACTGTTTTGGTAATTAGTTCGGCTGCCTGTCTCAAAAATGGTAATACAGTAAACATTAAGAGCTGCTACAGGTAAGCCAATTAAGATTCACCTCCTGATAAAATAAAGTCCCCTATATTAGCTTGTTGTTTTGTGATCTCTTGCTTAAATTTGTCAGGCTCAGAAAGTTCCGGTAGTAGATTAAGAGTGTCAATTTCTTCTACTGTTGCTCCTCATAACCAAAGCCATGAATCATATTGTGGTTAAAAGATTCTGAGCAAGTATCCTGGTCTTTGGCTAACCTTTTTTCAAGCTCACTTAGATTTAATTGAGGGTTATACAACCCTGCTGGTATGCTAATGCCAACTATATAACCGGTTTTCAACTTTCCTTCATTTAAATAAGGCTGGATTCTAGAATACTAATTATCGGTAATCAATTTGTATTACAAATAAAATCCTTTAGCATCAAAAAAAGTTACATCCTTCATTTTTAATCACCTTTCTTTAATCTATAATTCCGTAGGAAATGTAAATATTAGAGCTAAAATATTATTTGATGCTATGCCACTGCCTTCCAACTTAACTGCTCCATCTGGATATATATCCAAATTAGTTGGTCTTAAGCCTGTATTATCTCTATAATAAGTCAGTGGTTGAATTGTTCTTTTAGGTTTATATCCTGGAGGAAGGCGAAACACTGTTGTTTGTCCTAAGCTAGAACCTCCAGACACAAGTCCTTGTACAATAACTAAACCATCAGAAGTTTTTCTATATCGTACTACGGTATCAGAATTAAGCGCAGCCCACCCATTTAAAAGAGTAGGATAAAGCCATGGAGTTTGATCTTTATCAGCTTTTTCATTCTCTACTATTGATACACGATGAGAAATTTGCTCTACACTCTGTATCAGCTCAGAGAGTATAGATTTTTCGTTATAAAAATAACTGCCTATGAAGGAACTAACCGGATATTTATCTAAAGGAACATAGGTTACTGAATAAGACGCATTAATATCATAATTTTCAAAAGACTGCTGAGCTAACGCCCCCGCATAAGTTACAGTATTTGGATATAAGGTCCATTTATCGTTTTTATTATCTTTATAAATAGCAATAAATTTATCTATTCTTTGCTTAGTTAAGGAATTGTTATAGCCAATGCCTATACTCGATGGAGAACCGTTATTTATATTCCAAGCTACTTGATCACGATAGGGATTAGCTCGTTCCCTTAAAACTATACCGGATCCGATTTCAATAGTGTTGTCTCCTTCTATAAAACTTAATTGGCCTTCAAAAGTTAAACATTCAATAGCTGGCGTTGATAAATGATAAATAATCATATAATCAGTTGTTGGACGAGATATACGGTATCCCCCAGAAATTAAAAGCTCAGGTCTACCTAAAGGTACAGTAGACACATTGCCGCTATAATCTCTACCATTAAAACTAGCAAGTGGGGTCCAACGCTTGTTCAATCCGTCCGTACGAGAATATACACCGAGACCATCATTAGCATTCGTAGATCCATCATACATTTTCCAACCATACATATATGCTTTTAATTCATCTGTAGTCGGTGAGTATCCATCTGCCCAACCACTATCAGTTGATGAGATTGTTAAATACAAAGTACCTGTACTATCGAAGGAAGCTACATCTGCTTTATTAGAAACAGTATTCGGCATAATGCTTCCATCAAATTTCATTGGAATAACAGCACCAGGTGAATAAGATTCATATCCGACAATTTTAATTTCTTTAAAACCTGATAAACTAGCACTAATTATCCAATTTAAATCACCAGATAAGGTGCGCTTCCGCCAAACAGTGTTTTTATAATACTGTCTGTCCGATCCTACAAATAGTGTGTCACAATCTGTTTCATTAGCAATCACTGGCGAGGCTATTAATTCCGTATCAAACGCTAAAAATGCGGCTACTTCTTTTTGAGCTACACTTGTCCAACGTATTGCATAAGGGTTACGTATTCCTGCAAAACCTTCCGTATAAGGATATTTCATAGCAACCTGTTCTGTCGTCATTTTATCAAGAGCAGTATATTCCGTATCCGAAATTTCATACATTCTAAGTCCATCAGCATAAGCTACATTACCTGATGCAGCCGCATTAAGTCTGGCAACAATTTGTGTACTGCTTACATCTACGCTGGGTGCATATTTCATGAAAACAGTAACCCATTTACCTTTATCAGTAAAAAAAGGAGTACTTACAGCCGTTCCCTGCAGCGCTAGTAGTACACTTTTCGCCGATTCATTATAGATATGACCTACAGCCACGTATTTTTTTCCAGCTTTTAATGAATATGGTTTGGTTGAAACTGCATCTGCAATGGTATTGGCAGTAGTTGCTGTGATTTTTACTGAACCTCCACCAACTACACTTTTATTGTTATCCAGTGTAATTGTTGATTGAAAACCAGCTAATCCACTGAGGCTTTTATTCTGCCCCCATGTCCGTGCCTCCAGATTTAAAAGCATGCGCCCTGTCAGTCCAGAAAGTCGAAATGGTGTATCGCGTTTAGTTGTTATTGTCTGCATTCCAGGCTGTAATACAATTTCTTGCCGTAGTTCTGTATCCAATCGTTCGTGCAGATCTCCGAGTCCTGCCTCAATACGGTTCATATCCTGTTCAGTTACGGTATCGTTATAGTTCCAATCCGTTTTTGCCCGATAATCCATACTTACGCCCCCTTCACTTCTACATATTGTTTAACAACTGTATCTGCAACAACAGGAATAAACACTTCGCTACTGCTGATAACTTCATTACTGGCAGAACGTAATTCTAACTGGGTCACCGATGAGAGATCCGCTGCTGGAATCAAATATTCCAGCTCTACTATTTCAGTTGTCACTTGTTTGATTCTAAATTGATTGATATCGTAATTGCCATTCAGGGTTACTTTGGCTATACGTTGGTTGGTATAATCAGCTATTTCCTGTAGATAACTATTCTGAATCATAGGATTCTGATCTCCTCTCCCAGCATAGTAAATGGTGTGCTTCCGAGCTTCCAGCGGGTAGACAATCTGGTATTACGTTCAGTGCTGTAACGATATGCCGTTTCGCGAAGCATAATAGACTCACGTAATGATGTTTGCTGTACATAAGTCATATTAGCCGGTTTAATCGTCTGCACTGTGTAATTCACTTCTTTGAATATTGAAGCATCTGTCAGATTGGCCATAACCGTTAGTGCAAAATTTTGGATATCTACGGTTGCATTTGCTTTGCCTGCCCCCAATAGCTGATCTAACTTCTGTTGTAAATAACGAATAGTAAAGGGCGGCTTGGTTGTATAGCGGTTCACAATCCGACGGCGACGAAAATCCAGCGTTTCGATTGTTGGGTCTGCCTGGATTTGCAATTGTTGCTCCCTACGACGCAATGATATTTCGCTAGACGTCATAACAAACTGGTCCGCCAGTAACTTCAAGCGATTAGCTTCAAGCTGATCCAACTCGATCTCTTCTGTATTTAACAAAGCAATAAATTCTCGTATGGAATGGTAATATTCTGGCTCATACTGCATTAGTCGGTTATTCAAGGGTACCTACTCCTCCCCATACGGCAATCTGTTCAGTTCCCAACATTAGATTTACCGGCTTACCATTCACCATTGTATCTGTGACATCTGCAACCCCTTTAATACCTACAATACGAGCATCCAGCTGGCTAATACGAATAATAATCTGCTCTTGATCTTTCCATTTAGCTGTCAGTTCTTTCACATATGCTGCCAGTGTATCATTGACATCCAGTTTCACCTGCCCTACAGTAACACCCGGTTCCAATGTAAGTTTTGTACTTACTGTAATGGATAATTCTTCCACTCCTGCAATAGTGACCCGATGTCCAATTGGAGCAAGGCCTATACCTTCTCCACTATTTACCACCGGATCAATAGCTGTTTGTACACGATTAATCAGCTCCGTTGAAGGGCGACGTCCATTACTGGCAATAATGGTACATTTGACCGTTCCTCCTCCTTTCCAGACCGGAAATACTTTGACTCCGCTAACTCCCTCTATCTCATTGATGGTTTGCTTGTAATCTGAGATATTACCGCCAAATGGTTGTTCATTAATGGCCTGTAAATATCTGGATCTTAATGTCTCATCATCTTCGGCATCTTCTCCAGGTACAAGTACAATATTCAATTCAGCTACAGCCAGCCCGGCGATATAATCCAGCGGTAGCAAAGCTCCGGCTGTCGTATTACCAATCTCCCCTGCGGTTTCGCAGGTCAATGCATACTCACCGGCACTTAGACGTGAAGTCACACTATAAATCAACTCTCCGCTGGCGAGTCGGCTGCCAATAGGTACTTCCGTACGTGTGCCGTCTCCTTTATAAAAAATCCCTTTACGAACAGCATAAGTAGCCGGCTCCCTTTGAATGCCATACTCAGCGGTACGACGTTCCAGGTATTCGCCTGTCGCTGTATCTGCAAAAGAAAGATTTAGCTGAATATCCAGTTCAGCGTACATTTGAGCCAGCTCCAATGCCGCTGGTGCTAAGGCATCATAGATGATACTACCCTCTCGTTTATCCATTTGGTCCGCTACACGGTCTAGCATACGCTCCAGTAAAACTTCATACGTTTGTGCCTCATACATGAATTCAGCTCACCTCCTCGTTAATCTGAAACGAACCATATATGGTTTGCACCGTAAAACTCACCCGGATGTCATCCCCTGAATTCCATATTGTAAGAAAATCGTTAATTTGCTCAATCCGATCATCCTGCAGAAGAGCTTCCGTGATCATTCTCCGAATTTCCGCGCGTACATATAGTTGATCTTTGCCAAGAATCTCTTTATATTCCGTACCATAATCATTGCTATAAATCAGGTGCCGATAACGCTCTGTCGTAAGGATTTTCAATACAGCCTGCCGTAAAGAATCCAGGCCATCTATTGTACCGGCAATAGTTCCACGTTCCCAATCCACCTTGTACGTTAATCCAGACATAATCAGATTTGTTGTATCAATGTCCTGATCCGGTTGTAATTGCAGCCCCGTCGGAATCATAGGCTATTCACCAGCCGATCCAGCACAACATAGCTTTGACCGCCTTGGACACGAAGCAGCAATACTCTATCGCCAATCTGTAATCCGGTCGTCAGCGTTCCATTTTGCTCCTTAGTCAGCTTGCTGATCGTTTCTGGTATAACCAATACCGCAGCCGGAAGGGTAAACCGCTGATCAATATTAATTTCCAGCGGCTGATTATTTAATACAGTTCCATACATCACTGCCATAGGATTTGCGTTAGATACTGCTCCCAGACTCGCCTTACGAATAACATCAAGCATATTTACACCACCTTCACATCTAGGGACATGGTATGATCTGTCCCTGAAAATTTGTGACTGCATTCTTCTACCAGATAAACCTGTACTTCAAATTCATCAAGTAAAATATAAGCAAATTGTCCTGCACGCACGTTGACATCACCAATTGCATCTACAGATAGGGTAACCTGTTCGCGATTATACAGCTTCAGGTTGAGTGAGAGTGCTTCTTCAATTTGAGCTATATTCCAGTTATCCTCTGCTTTTTCGTATTTTTGCAATAATCCCCATGCTCCTATATTATTGGAATCTTTTTTTATAAAAATATCTCGATGTCCGGTATCTTTATTGTCACGGTAGAATTTGATCTGATTATACGTTTCTGAGTCAATACTTTTTTTGATAGAATAATCATACAAATAATGGCCTTGTCCCAAGATAACAGAGGGTTTCATACTTCGAATATCCTGTAATCTGAGCTTCCCGAAATCATCATAAAAGACCATGAGTTGTGATTTATACGCCAGTGTATGGTCTAGAGCACCCATGATAATATCTAGCAGCTTTTTATTATCTTCAATCAGTGACGGAATGGTGTATTTACCTTTATCCAGTTTTCCCAGCTTTAATTTATTTTTAATTGCGATTTGCTGGATTACCTCATCTGCAGTTACATTGATAAAAACAAAGGTGTCATTACCCAGCAAGTAGCGTACCTGATCATAAGCAGTTATCTTTATCTGTTTATCTGTACCAGTACTCACAGTAAAAATATAGCCATAAAAAAGGTTCGCTCCATTGTAGATGAAGCGAACCACATACCCATTTTGTACATCAAAGTCTTTTTTCTGGTATAGACCATCACTAACCAACGTAAATTCCAATGAAGCTGGCTTGCCTATCCGGCTGGTCTTCCAGGTAATATCAGAGGCAATGCCAGAGATATCCCAGAGACTGCCTTGCTTATTATCAATATGGAGCTGAATCATTTGGCGGCCTCTTTCTGTGGCAGCTTGATCACCATTCCAATTGGCAGATTACGCAGCTCACTATCTTTAATATTGTTAAGCTTTTGAATTTCTTTATAACGACTTCCATCACCCAGTTGTTTTTTGGCAATCTTCCATAGCGAATCTCCAGCAACCAATTTATAGGTTTTAGGAGTTTCTTTAGTATCAGTACGCTTTTTGGCTACAGTAGACTTTTCCTTGTCTTTTTTAATTTTGACTTTAAGTGCACGGTAAAAGACATACTCTTTCAAGGACAGCTTAAATTGGATGTCGCCCGATTCTCCTGCCGCCAGTGTCCAATCGAATTTCTCGATACTGACTGCCATGTTGATTGCCATAAATGCCCTGTTTAAAGTAAATCGTTCGGCTTTAGCTGATACAGCTTGTTTAGAAGTATTTCCGTATAAAGCGTAATCTGGAAGTTGTAAGGAAGAAAAAACAAATCGGATGGGACGCTTAGTCTCCATCCATTTTTGAATCATCTCTACATAATAATATGGCGTTTGCAATTCCCTACCAACAACGAACGGGTATCGTTGACCCGGAAAAAAGCTCTCCAGTGTAATTTCACGCAGCTTATTCGGCTGAATTGAATTAATTTCCCCAAGCCCAATAATGGTGTAGTTCTTTCCGTCTCCGCTACTGTTAATTTCAATTTTTTCAGGATTGACTGGTAAACGAACGACTTCATCCTGGTTATTATAAGTTAAAAAGAATCCGTACTCTTCCATATCACATATACACCCCCTGCGCAGTGGAGACAAATTCTTCTTCTAGTTTCTGTCCGATACGACTAACAATAGTATCAAGATCCGCACCATTATTAATATCGCCTGTTGTCACTTGTACCGTTGGGGTCAAACTCACAAAATGTTGAATTGCTTGCAGTTCAGCTAAATCACGTAGCAATTTTATATCTTCACTGGAAATATCGACTGGATCTTGAATGCCGCGAATTTTATCAACATTTTTTACATTATTAATATCACTAGGCATATTGGGAAGATAATGATTTAAATAGTCATTTGTTGCCGCATTACCTTTATCACCTTTTTTAGGTGGATACTCTCTACCATCGCCCAAAAAACTATTTCCCATAAAGTTAAATGCGCCACTGAGCCAACCAGCTATTTCAGGTCCCATTGCCATCAGCTTTGTTGTATCATAGTAATCTTTTCGCGGTAATGAAACTACATTTTTATCAGAGGTTGGCTCTGGGATAGAGTCCATTTGCTTTTTAATTTCATTACTAAATGTGTGCCCATTTGCTTTGATTTCTTCGTCTGTAGAGATATGAATTTCTTGTAATCCTGAATTATGAAATTGATTGATCAAAGGCAACATCGAATTATAATAATCAGCGACTGGCTTTATAGCCTGATTGATAGCACTTGCAAAACCGATAGCAAAATCTTCGGCAGCCCTTGTGAGCCTGTACATCAATCCCAAAAAACCAACTTTTGTAGAGTATACAAATTGATCAAAAGCGTATTTAGGATCAATAAATAAATTAGCTAAGAATTCATATAAAGTAGCGAAATGATTATATAACATAATAAAAAAGTTTAATATAGTACCAAAAAACACAAGAAAACTACCTATTAGATAACCAAGCACATCTTCACCGGTGATACCAATCATGCTTAGATACATTATGACGACAGCTATAAGTCCAATTACCAATATTAAGGGGAGATTTAGTAAAAACAATAAAGCTCCTATCATAATTAATTGCGAAATAATGGTAACCAAAAAGACCGTCGCAATAGCTATCAAAATAGGTTTAATAATTGACCAATTCTCCTGTACGAAGTTAATCAATTTTAGAAAACCTTCTACTAATATTCTGACTACCCCAGCCAGAACACTCAATACACTACCCACCTGCTTAATAAATGGATCAAATTTCCCACTAGCAAAAGCCTCATTTAATTTTTTTAACAGTGGCAACAATGTGCCCATGGCACCTTCTCCCATTTGACTTAAACTATTCTTAAAATTGTTTACTAATGTATTCCATTCGTTCAAAGGAGTATCTACCATATGGTCAAGTGCAGCTTTTGTTTTCCCAGATTGATTCATGATTTGTTCGAGTGAAGCAATGAAGCCACCCAAGTCTCCTTGGGAAGCTTTTTCTTTAATACCTGACTGGTCAATAACACCTTGAGAAATGCCAAAGTTTGAAGCAAGTCCAGAGGAATCCCCAGAGTAAGCTTTAATAAGGGAATCTACACTTTCGCTCATACTTTTGTGATCTGGAGATAGTATACTCAAGCGATTAGCATAGTCTGTCAATTTCTCAAGTTTATCCTGTTCATCTGTGATTGAAAAAAGACTAATACCACCCTTCAAATATTCTTGTACATCCTGTCCCGTTCTTAACGCTTCTGCTTTAAAAGAATCGAATATTTTATTCCCTTTATTATTTCCACCCGAATTTACAATAATTAAGTCTTTTAAGGATTGCTGTTGCATCGCAGGCATTAGTGTCATTTCTGCAATCGATTTTAGGCTTTCATATATCATTTGTATGGATTTTTTAACTTTCTCAATGAATTGACTGAATTTCTCTGATATCTTATCAATTAGTTCTTGGATGCTGTTGAATAGACCAAGAACGGCACCTGCGCTTTCCAATGCTGCTAGAAAACCGGCAGCTGGCATAAGTATTCACCCCTTTCTTGTCCTCTTCCGTTGTGACTGCTTTTCTGCCTCTACTCGAACAGCAATCATAGCATAAATGGCGGCACGTTCATGATCAGACATTTGCATAAGATCCTGCGGAAGAATATGCAATTCATGGAGGGCGTAGTAAGCAAAATTAGCTTCACTATCGCCCCCACTAATTAGTTTTTTACGTCATTTACCAATTCATTCATATCTCGATTAAAGCCATTCAATTCCTGTACTCGTTCACCTAAAGCAGCAAACTCACCAGGCAACAACATCTTGCGTAATAGTGACTCCGCTCCCATCACACCATAAGATTTTTGAAGTTCTGCATTTTTTAGATCTGGATATACTACGCTGGCACTAATCAATTTAGCCATATATTCGTTTGGCTCAATCTCCGGTGTATACATGCCATTCTTTCCTTTGACTTTACGAGTAGCTGCTTTACGACATTCCTGATTTTCGTCCTCATTCATACTGCGAAGCTTCCAGCTGACAGGGTTACCATCTGCATCTTTGAAGCGTGCAGATACTACAAATTCCTCTACCACGTCAGAAGATACGTTTTGTGCAAAAAATAGACTTAATTCACTCATTGATAATTCCTCCTAATAGTTATAAATATAGTTATTCACTTAGTATATACTTGGATATCCTATTACATATTTGCTTAGACATATGACAGATGTACCGGAATAGTTCCAATTGTAGGATCTTTGCCTCCGGTACATAAGTCATTTTTATAACGTTAGTACGTTGTTATGAGAATAAATTGAATTACTGAGCTGGTGCTCCAAAGGCCTGATTAATATCTACCCCATCAAAAGTAAAGCTTACTTCTTCTTCCAATGCATCCGATTCAGTGTCCAGTGATGCCATAATGACACTGTCCAGATTCACATCACGCAGAATAATAGTCTGATAACCAATGCTGGATGTTGGATCTTCATTCGTCACTTCAATATCAAAGTACGTGTCTACGCCAGTTTTCATATAATCTAGCATCATTTGACGGAAGCGAGAAGTCATGTAGAAAATAGTCATGGTACCTGATCCAGACCAGCCTGTTGCTTTGTGCTGTACTCCACGGCGTCCCAATGTTTTCACTTCAGCTTTTTGTTTCTCTACTGTAGCTTCCAGCGTTTTGATATAAAACATTTCTTCTACTTGATTATTAATTGTTGCAAATGCGCGGCCTTCCTGACCGGAAATGGTATCTTTTGCTTTTAGAAATGTCATCTTAAACCACCTTCACTTTCATGTATACTTTTTCAACGGAATCTACTGGTTGCACATTGACTTCCACTACAATACTATCCACTTCATTACCTGCAGTCACACTGATATCAGCTTGAGCATCAAAGTTCTGCACCGCTCCAATATTTTGTAGATCTGTAAGATAAGCGACACACTGGGAACGGAATAAACTGCGTCCATCGGTATTATTGTTCACTTTACCAATAAAATATGATTCAAAAATACGTTTAAGATCATTAGCAATACTGTCGAGTACACGTACCACACGGTTTTTGGCAAAATGACGCGCTTTATCCGGTGTATAAGACACAAAGGTATTGATATCTTGTTCCACTACAGCACGATCACTGCTGGCTGTAAATATGAACTCTCCTTTTCGCAAAGCTGATTCTGTCTCGGTATGGGTCAGCTTGCCATTTACATCTACAGCATCATCATAAGCACTATAGGTCAAAGAAGCATTAACTGCAGCACCAGCAGTTGCTCCTGTTACCCAGGCTACACTTTGCTTTGCATCCAGTACAGTGCCATCACTTAGTACAACACCATTTTTAACACTAATTACACCTTCATGATCAGCATTGGGATAATTGGCCACTACAGCCTGTACCTTTTTACCTTCATTGCTACGCAGGCGTTTGATATAAGCAGCATATACGGATTTTAGAGAGGCATCATCCGAAACCAGACCAACTGTCTGAAACTCTAAAGCCTCAAGTTGCTCCAGATATGCAGTATGATCTGCATTGGTGGCCAGCGCGCTTGTACCTCCAGCTAGTGGGGCACCTGCTGTCGGTACAGGAGTTCCCTTACCACTAAAGACAACGTAGGTGTTACTCACCAACTGTTCTACAGCACTTACGGTCTGCTTATCGATTACTGTACCCTCTAGCAGCGTGGTTACGTCGAATTGTTTTTCATTATTAATATTTGCTTCCACTACAATGGTCAACTGATTGCCACGCGTACCACTATATTTAGCTGTAGCTGTCAGAGGCTCCACTTTTACAGAAGCAGGTGTACCGTCATTTAAACGATATACCAGAAGCTTTTGTGCACGTTTGAGCGCTTCGCGAATCAGAAGCATCTGTGGAGAAGTATAATCGTAGCCAAGTGTTTGTAGGGTATTATCACCAGCGGTAATAGTAAGCATTTTCTTAGGTGCTCCCCAATCCAGATTTAGCGCAAGACTTGCGGTACCACGCTCACCCAGTGTTCCAGGAAGTTTGCCCTCCGATACAAAGTTGATATATACACCAGGGCGAATTTTGTTTTGTGTTGTATAAGTTCCTCCAGCCATTTAATTGGCCTCCTTATTCATAAATTGATGTAGCATGGATGTTGCTTGTTCAATAGTGTACTGTTCATTTTCTGACAGAAGTGCAGATAGTACATCTTTTTCAAGTGAAGTAAATTTTGTTGATTGCATAAATTGCTCTTTACGGTAAGATACCTCAGCCATTGTTTTCTCTCCTTTGAATACCATTTACCTGGTTTGTAAATTTGTGTTCATTTACTGATATGAGAGGCAGGATATACGTGCTGATCCATTGTATTCATCAGTATACCTGGAACTGCCGAGCGAACAGTACGTACCGGATAGTTTACCCGAATTCGTGGAACTCCATCTTCTGTATCCCATCGCAATTCGCTAGCTCGACATAGATCTTCCCCAGTCCCAATAGTCTCTAATGCCTCAAACAAATCTTCGATCTGCTCATCTGCATAGTGCCCGGCAGCCGGTACGTATCTTACTTCCAGTGTATACACACGTACAAACCGATCACTACGTTCTCTTGTGAAGTCAACTGCGACTAGGCGATATTCCAATCGTGGCTGCTTTAACTCTTTTTTTTCTGCACGATCAAATGGAATATAAGGGAATTTCTCGTGCAGTGATAATTGCACATAGGTAATCACCTGTTGTGCATCCATATTTCTCCTCCTTTACCGAGAAAAATAATCATCTCCTTCGGTTATACTTTACGGAATCGAGATGAGGAATTTTTGCACCGCTTGGTTAAAGACTTATTATTTGGAATATCCATATTCCTGCGGTGTTCCGTGTCTCTCGATTTCCGATAATACAATCTTACACTGGATTTCTCCTAACGGAGACGGTGCTATGGACGAAAAAAGGACGGTTATCGGCTGAGTTCGGGGGAAGAAGAGCGGTAAAAAGACGCTAGATTATTCCGCACAAAAAAAGCCTGCCCGCAGGCAGACTTGGTGTGTTCCCGAACCTAGATATATAGTGTGTTATTCCATCGGTGATGAGGTGAGAAACACGCTGGAGAACAGATACGAAATCATGGCAAATACCGGAATACTCCACAACAATACCGGTGAACTGAGCCACCCTGGCAGTGGAATCCACATCATGATCGCCCAGCTAACGATAATACCGATTCCATTAAATAGAAGAAACTGCAGTGGCATACGCCGAATATTCAGACGCAGCCAGCGGTTCAGCGGTGCCAGTACCACCAGCGAATAACCGAACAGCGGCACAAGAAACAGCATCCAAACAATCAACTGTGAACGCAGTCCCATCTCCGAGACGAGCACAGAGTTTTGCAGTGCAAAATTAAGATAAATCGAACTCAGGCTGCTGACCAGCAGCGAGACGACTGTGCTGTCGAACAACCATGCTTTGTATACATGCTGTAATCGAAACCGGTCGGCAGCTGCCGGAATGGCAGATGTCCTCGCAGTGCGTAATTCCCTTTTCACAAAATCAGAGCTCCTGTCCATTAACATATATGGGATGATCGCCTGCAGTGGCTGGATAGCTGTCTGATCGTCTATGTATAGCGATTATCCGCAGTATTATAAACACCTACTATTTTACCATAAAATAACATAAAAACAGCAGCATATACTATATATTATCATCTTCTGTTGTTTTCTGCTTGTTAGGCGATCTTAACCTGTCATTATGAATTACCTGTGAAACCCTCAAGCGAATCAGCAAGCAAAAAAAAGCTGCCCGTCTCGGCGGACAGCTTGCTCGTGAATACTGTTTTCTCATTATTAATAAAGTACGTATTCCGTCTTACCGATCATGAAGTAGTGCACGCAGCATCCGTCCGGCGAACCCGTTTCTTTTGCGGCATCAGTTCATCCAGCCGGATCATCCCGGTATCCGCCAGCGCCAGTGCCATTTTGTAAAAAGCACGGGCACGGATTTTGACGTAGGTGTCTTTACTGATCGGTGGATCAAACAGATAGCTGTATACTTTATAATCGAAAATATCATCGTGCTTGAGATAACGTTCCCGTACAAGCAGCTGCTCACGTTCACCCAGTCGTTCCACAATCGCTTCTATCCGTTCACAATAGGCCCGACGCGCTGCCGGAGTATCTACATTATAAATAGCTGCTCCTGCTGTCGGATCTCCGGTCACATGGGTCGGCCCATGCATTCTTGCTTCATATGAAGCTGTAAGTGATGTCTCTCTCATCTCAAATGTAATCGTTTTGTAGATACGGTATTTCTCGAAAACTGCTTCTACTGCAGCACGGGTCTGACGACGGTCCAGCTCAGGCAGGGAAATCATTGGATTCATTGTACAACACTCCTCGATGTAATATATTAAGGTAAAGGAAATCAGCAGCAGGTACAGCAAAAGAATTCTTATCCTTAAGAGACAGTATTTCATCATTTCCATCTGGCATTTTCTTTTTTGTCTTTTGGCAACGATGGTAGATATTTAACCTTCTTTTATTTCATTCAACCATTAAAAATTCCATTTATTATCATTTGTTCGTATCTTGTTCGCATTTCTTATTCCTAAGATAACATGCTTATCTGTTATTCGTAAACTCTCATTTTTAGCCGTTTGAATCAATTAATCGATTATTATCTTCATTATGCTCTATAGTTTGTGCCTTTTGGCAAAGTAAACTTTTCCATTGTTTACCTAATGGCAATATTGGGGTATAGTACATATATTAAGCTTTGGCATCTACTTCTGTATATTTAGATTGGATTCGTGTTTACAGTGCCTATAGAAAGGGTGTTTTGTCGGTGGATAATTCTTCATTTGGCAGTTATTTGAAGCAAATACGTGAGCAGAAAAACTGGAGTATTAACCAACTGGCAGACCTTGCCGGCATCAGCACCTCACAAATCTCACGAATAGAAAATGGCAAACGCGGTGTACCCAAGCCCCAGACGATTGAGAAAATCACCAGAGCGCTGAATGTACCTTATGCGGAAATGATGGATCGTGCCGGATACCTGCGTCCGGAAGAAAATCAGCAGACACCCGAATGGGCCAATTCGCGGGATAAGCGTGATTTCAAAAAAATGCTTGAGGAAGATGGTGAATTGATGTTTGACGGTGTGCCGCTGGATGATGAAGACAAGCAGCGGATCAAGGATGTGTTAACCGGACTATTCTGGGAAGCCAAACAAATGAACAAGCGCAAACCGGTCGCTCCCGATGACCGCCGTAACCGTTCCTGAAGGATCGTCATCAATGCAGACGACTGTAACATGCAGCCGTCGCATTACCGGCAGTTGGAGATTACAGCTGCACCATAACGCCAAACGCTTACGAGGTGATTGTACCGATGGATGATACTGCAGCTCATCTGGTCCACAAGTATAAGACAAACTGCCCTTTTGAAATTGCTGAAGCGCTCGGCATACATATTCGCTACATGGATCTAGGCAAGTCCACCAAAGGACTGTACTACAAAAAACTCAGACGGCGCTTCATTGTAATTAATCAGGGCTTACCCGACCAATGGCAGCGATTTGTATGTGCGCATGAATTGGGTCATGATCGCCTGCACAAAGGATTGAGCCGCTTTTTCCTGGAAGAGCACTCCTATTTCTGGCCGGGCAAGCTGGAGAGGCAGGCAAATTCGTTTGCGATCACTCTGCTGACGGCCGGGCAGGAGCAGCGTCCCGGCGAGACACTGGAAGCTTTTGCGATGCGAACCGGTATCCCCCGCGAGATGCTATATTTTTTTGACCTTTGACCGAACATATGTTTGTCGAATGCAAGGTGTGAACTGGATGTATTTCACTGCATACCAAAAAGGAACGGTCTGATCAAGCCGTTCCTTTTTGTGTTGCCTGCTATTCCTGGTAATCAATCTTGCGCATACGACTCTTCCTTAAGCAGGCAGATTCCAGCTTTTCTCTGCCTGTTCATGCTACTCCCTCTGTGTACCCATTCGCAATTCAATCATGCAAAGCAGCACTTCTGCTCTCCTGGTCTTGTATTGACTCTTTTAACCGGTTAACTTTGGCAGGAATACGATACCGGCAATAATGAGCGTCAGGATAATACAGACATTCTCGACAGCCGACCCTTTTTTGGTCCCTGTACTCATCAGATTGAAGCGCAGTTTCCACTTGAGTGGCGGCAGCAGCCTTACACCGCGATTGGTCAGCGAGTCAGCCAGCAGATGCAGGAAATAGGAAGTACCGCCAGCGATCCAGATACTGGAGCCCAGATGGGCAGTCGTACCATACAGTAGCGCTGTCCAGGCCGCAGTACCGTAGATCGTATGGGTCAGTCCGCGATGCGGCAAGAATGTACAGATAATAAGCAGACTGCCGCCCATATAGTTCCACGGCGCGATTTCCCGTCCATAGATGATAATACCGACACCGATCAGGAACATGACTACTTTGCGCAGCGACCGGGTCGGCAAAAAAGCGACAAATACAATCGCTACAGCTATGCCAATATCCCACGGCATCCCAAATAATCCTTTCCATAGAATCCAGACAACAGAAGCCAGCATAATCGTCTGCAGAATACGCAGGATCGGCTCCGACAAAGTCTTGGAGACGAGGATTGAATTAGGCTCATCAATATCGGGTAATAAAGAACTGACGGCAGCAGCTACTACAGCAGCCGAAGTTACAGGAACACCGGCCATCGTCATGAGCGATACCGTGAGACCTGTACTGATAATAAAGTGGGATTTCCCCATCATAAGCGTGTTCTTCCTTTCCATTTTGCTTGTGCATTGGTCATGTTGTGGGAATAATAATATCTCCTATGGCACAGACGATATCCCGTCTGATCAGACTTTTGTAAAGTAGCTGTTTTTATTATCAGACCGATGTTAATTTTGGGATATCCGGCCCTCTAGGTCGCTGAATTATAGTATGGTAATGATAGAACCCGCTTGTTACCGAACCATTATTTCCAAGAGCCCTGTTTGGCTCCTCCCTAAGGAGAATGATTATGAGAATATCCATCAAATGGCTCCCCGTGCTGCTTGCTGGCAGTCTGCTCGCCGGCTGTAGCGAATCGACTATACTGTCCGTCGATCCATCAGAACATGCCAAAGGCTATGGCGCATCCGTAGAGTCGGTTCAGGTTGTCCAGCCACACCGCACTTCGGTCAAAGTCACACCGGCCTCTGAAACCAGTGATTCGATCAAGCCGGATCAGCTGGCTGATGCACTGCTCCAGGGCAATTATGAACTGGTCTATTCCCAGACGTCTCCGGTGTTCAAACGAGAAGTATCCTGGCAGGCTTTTATGGACACCGTACAATCCCTCAACAGCAGAGTGGATCATTATGTACCGGTAGCAGAGCAGCATATGGAAGGCACTCTGCGCAAAGTATGGGTCGATGACCATAATGACCGGCAAATTACAGCGCTGTTCGCTGAAAATCATGCAGAATATCCGGACCATACTATCCTGAATATGCACATACAGCAGCTGCATCTTCATTAGGATCTTATACAGCAGTAGACGGAACTGAATTATTATAGCACATATGTTCGTGTAAATAAAAACAAAGAAGGCGGATATGACATCCAAGTGTCAATATCCGCCTTCTTTGTTTTTATCTTTATTATTTCTTATCTCATATACCATACCTACTCAAGCTTCCGCTGCACCGGACTCTGCCTGTTCCATCTGCTGCAGTCGCTCCATAATGCGGCGTTTGCGATATAGCGTGCGACCGACTTCGGTTAATGCTTCCAGAGAATTTTTATTTACAAAGGAGCCAAAAATAATCCCTGCTACAGGTACTGCCTGGAACAGCTTGCGCCAGCCAAAATTATCACGGTAAGTAGTTATCACCTCGCGCCAGCCTTGAATCTGGGAGAATACTTCTTTGCCGGTATCTCCTTTTTCAAAATCAGCCAATTCCTCAAGTACCGCCTTTTTGCCGACGACATCCGATGAAGCGAATTGAAGACATTTGAGAATAAACAAACGCTCTTGAGGATCGGAAGGATAATACCCGTAACATAGAGCAATTTCCTGCAGCGCTTTGAGCGAGATACCGATCATGGCCGGAATATCTGCAGCAATGGTGAAAATACCGCCTACACCGGATGCCGCTCCTTCGAGTGCCGCCAGATTGGACCGGCTTCTGGAAATATCCATAGCTGCATTATCCATCACTTTAAGGGGCAGCTTCGCTACTTCACGCGGAGTCAGCTCGGTACCTTCCTGATCGCTAGCCTTGGCCAGACGCTGCATAATGCCTTTTGGAGAAATTAGATATTTGCCACCGTTCTGAATAAAGCGTCCCAGTTCATTGATCGCTGCTCCTATTTTGTCCCTTATGAATTTGGGGGTCATGCGATCCAGCAACATAAAAGGGATTCGGCCAATTTTATCCAGAATCGAACTCCCTCTCTGATCCTTCTCCCATTTGGCAATCTGCTGCAATTCCTGTTCCAGTTCTGTACGGCTCTCCTGTGTATGCATCCCATCGACTCCTCACTATTGATATGTATCTGTATCCTTCTGTATAGGTCTGTGTATTATGTATTATACCCGATTCTCTGCGTTTCAAGACAATTCCCGCTCTGCGTTCATTCTCTCCTGTAAGCCTAAAACAGAGAAAATTCTGCAGGGTGACTATATTGACATAATCACTATTAAAATGAAAAAGCCGCGGAGCATCTGCCCGCGTCTATTGGTATACTATATTGGAAATCGATCGTCGCACCGGGATGAACAGCCGCGTGCAAAGCACGTATCGGCTGTTAAATCATCTGTGCAGTGTCATTGGATGTATCTTGCAGGTGGTCCCGATTGTCACGTACCGGCACATAAGTTACACGGTCGATCAGCAATCCGTCGCCTACAGGCTCTCCATTGACCGTAATCATGATTTTCTTGAAATTGGGATCAAATTTGGTATCGTACATGTTGTTCACTCCTTGGATGTTATAATAGAAAATAGTGATATATAAAAGATTCCATTCACGATGGATGAGAAGGCGGTAATCCGTTATACAGCATAGTTGAATCGGTTATGTCCACTTAGGCTGGCAGGTGAAAGCGCGCCGCTGGTCCACCAGGACATGTATTTATTACCCCGGATATAGATCAGTTAAACATAGGCTGTGTTCAAATGCGGATTCCGCAGTATCTATTTCTTCTGAAACTGTCTGTCAGATGGAGGCTTCTACCTGCTCATTCCTCGCAAAAAGATGCATCTTCTTTTCCTTTCCTACGTAAACCGTGTAAGGCAGTACTGAATCAGCACCCGAGCAATATTCAGCGTTCTGGTTAATATATAGGTAGAATACATTTACGTCAGTACCTGCTCCATAGTAAGGAGGAATTCATGTGAAACTCAAATCCCGCTACCTGCAAACTGGTCTGATCGCGGCAATCGTTCTGTCCGGACTGACAGCTGCCCAGCCTTCTGCCCACGCTGGCTGGTGGGAAGACTATAAGAATGGAATCAAAAGCTTTACCAGCCTGCCCGAAGAAGTCAATGAACTTAAACAGGGCTACAGCAATGCAATGAACCAGCTGGATCAAGCCAAGACCAGTATGGAAGCCTATCGGGAAGAAAATGCCCGATTAGCAGAACAAAATCAGCTTTTGGCTCAAACCGTCCAGCAGCTGCAAAAATCGGAAGCTGAACGTGCTGCAAGTGCACGTTTCTGGAAAACGATCGTGTTCTCCGCGATCGGACTGGTTGCTCTGTGGTTTATATTTACCCGACTCGTCCGCTTCGGACTGCGCCGCCGTTAAGCTACGGCGGCTCTTTGTTTAGGAATGCATTTTTATTTATTGGATAAAGGAGGAGCTCCCGTGCAACTGCAATGGCAGCAATCTACTCATCCGCCTGTTTCCGGACAGGCTGTCACGCTCGCATTAGCCGATCAGGAGAAGCTCCATATGCTGCATCCCGGACAGATCATCGCCTATGACGGTCCTTCCAATGGACGACATGACCGGCTGATGGATGTCAAAGGCATGTACCGCAAGCGTAATCTGATCCGGGCTGAC
Source organism: Paenibacillus dauci (assembly GCF_000971985.1). GTDB lineage: Bacteria > Bacillota > Bacilli > Paenibacillales > Paenibacillaceae > Saccharibacillus > Saccharibacillus dauci. Next base: position 601,247 of record NZ_KQ040798.1, read on the forward strand.
TTTACCGGGCCATGCCGGTTTGTTACCTCTCTCCCACCGGGCTTCAATCTGATCCCAATCACGATCGAACCTGGCAGCGATCTGTTGTATGATTTTCGCCATTTGTTCTATTATACAGAAGGTATTACTATGCAGACCCGCCTGCTCAAACTCAAAAATATCCTGATTACCCGGGATGTAGTCAAAGTGAAGTTCGGCGGTCAGGGAGAAATCGGACTGCTCACCCAGGGCACTGTTATGGAAATGAAACTGCATCCATCCGAACCGATCTATGTGGATGCACGCAGCCTGCTCGCCTATCCGGAGAATGCGGCGCTGAAGCTAAGCGTCTATGGCAATCATCTCGCCAGCCAGCATATGCGCTACCAATGGGCGATAACCGGCAGCGGTTCTATTCTGATCCAGAGTGGTCATGACAATGGTGAATTGGAACAGCATCTGAATGATGATAGTCTGTTTCGTCGTATCCTGCGTGAAGTGATTCCGTTCGGCGGCATTTTTATCAAGTAATAACAACCTATGAAAACAATTAAGAAAATGTGTAATCACAGAACCTGCAGATGCAGACTGCACATTATCGATTTTGATCCTCTTTTTGTCTACAATATTCTCTTTGTCCAGCCTTGCAGATACCATAGAAAAACCTTCCTGTTTTATTGCTGACAGGAAGGTCTTTTTGTTTATCGATACATGTTTTCTGTTCCAGGCTCATCTTGCAGTTACCGCTGGATTTTTCTGCTTTTTGTACTTAGCGGGATGAACCGGAACCTTCTGCAGTCAGAATATCCTGTTCCAGATTTGGCGTAGCCAGATCGGCCTGCAGATATGTCTCACTACTTGGCAGCAACAGATTGAACTGCTCGCTGCTGCACAGGGTGATTTTGCAGTTCTCCACGACAAAATCAAGCACATGTCCGCCGCCATTACGAGCATCATTAATAAAGTGCAGATGATAACCGGCAACGCCGATTCCCTGTGCAAAAGCAGGTGTCCAGAATCCGGCAATAATACCTTTGACATTAGTAAAGTGGAACGACGGCTGGGACTTGGTTACTTCCACGAATGGTTTGTATGGTTTCTCCTGATGAGGCACTGTACGAGTATGCACTTCACGGAAAGTACCTTCAATCCGGATCGCATGGAACAGATTCGGACTGGAAATGAGTTCATCCAGTACTTTTTCCAGCTGTTCCCGGTTCAGGGTCCGGTTCAGCTCATGAGTCTGCTGGGCTTCAAAAAAAGTCACGGTCGAAAATGGCGTACTTTCTTCCAGCAGAACGCGTTTGGCTGTACCGTTCGGATATAGATGGTAGAATGAACCGTCAAAGGCGATCATCTCTCCATCCAGCTGGTGGAAAGTACCAATTCCAAAATCACCATATTGCTTGAGTTCTCCGAACGTGATTGCACCGTCATACAGTCCGCTCAATAGTGCAACCATTGTCGAAGCCTGATATACTGCAGGGTTTTTCATGATCATTCTCTCCTTTTATGGGTCCGTTCAATAGATGTATCAGTCAATGAGCATAACAAATAGAATATTGTCCGATCAGTTCATTGCATCCGGCAACAGCTTGGCACCAAGTTTGATATTATCCCGGTAATCGATAGGAATATCGACCACGACAGGCCCCTGCTGAGCTAGCGCCTGACGCAGTACATCTTCCAGTTCGCCTGGTTGATGTACACGCAGTCCAATCGCACCAAAGCTCTCTGCGTATTTCACAATATCCACATCGCCAAAATGAACACCGGAGGTACGTCCATATTTCATTTCCTGCTGGAAGGCTACCATATCGTACGTACCATCATTCCATACAATGTGCACAAGCGGGGATTGCAGACGTACCGCTGTTTCCAGTTCCATCGAAGAGAACAGGAAACCTCCATCGCCGGAGATGGATACGACTTTCTCCTGTGGATTCACCAGTCCGGCAGCAATCGCCCATGGCAAAGCAACTCCCAATGTCTGCATCCCATTACTGAACAGCAGACGACGCGGCTCATAAGAGCGGAAGTAGCGTGCCATCCAGATATAGTGGGAACCCACATCGCAGGTAACCGTTACCTGATCGCTGATCAGCTTGCGCAGCGTGCGGATAAAATAAAGCGGATGAACACGTCCTGAATCGGATGGAGTAATCGCAATATCATCCTGGGTCAATTTGTTTTGCTGGCGGCGCATCGCATTGCGTGCCTCACTGGAAAAACGCAATCCTTTTAATAATGGTGTCAATGCATTCACGTTCATCGCAATATCGCCAATCAGCTCGCCGGCTGGCTGGTAATCCTGATCAATATCGGCTTTGCGGTTGTCCAAATGGAAAACAAGACGATTCTGCCCTTTATTCCACTGATAAGGGTCATACTCGATTGGATCATAACCGATTGTTAATACAAGATCTGACTGCTGTAGCAAAATATCGCCCGGCTGGTTGCTGAACAGACCGACACGTCCATAGAAATGATCTTCCAGATCGCGCGAGATAGCGCCTGCAGCCTGGAAAGTCTCTACCACAGGCAGATCTGTATCACGAATAAGTTCACGTACTGCAGAAGTGACTGCCGGTGAGCTTGCTTTCATACCGAGCAGCAGAACCGGCATTTTGGCTTGGCGAATCTGCCGGGCAACCGATTCGATTAGTTCTGCAGGTGCAGTGCCCAATTGAGGCATACGTGATTGATAGAAATTGAAATCTTTGGCTTCATGCAGCAGTACATCGGTAGGCAGACTGACAAAGGATGCACCGGGCTGCGAAGCAGAAGCTTCACGGAAAGCATTCGTAATCGCTTCGGCGACGTTGTCGGGATGTCCGACTTCGACGCTATATTTGGTAACCGGCTGGAACAGCCCGGCATTATCCATCGATTGGTGGGTGCGCTTCAGACTGGCTGTACGGGGAACCGCACCAGCAAGAGCAACGACAGGATCACTTTCGGCATTGGCGGTTACCAGACCAGTGACCAGATTGGATGCGCCAGGACCGGATGTTACCAGACATACACCGGGCTTACCAGTCAGTCTGCCAATCGCTGCCGCCATAAACGCAGCATTCTGTTCGTGACGGCATACGATTAGCTGAGGACCACGATCCTGCAGTATATCGAATACCGGATCGATCTTCGCTCCGGGAATACCGAATACATACTGTACATCCTGGGCAATCAGGGTATCCACGACCATATCGGCCCCTGTTTTTGCCTTTGTTTTGGCGGCGGCCGCCATTTCATTGTGGGAGGAATCTGTCGTTTGCGCTTCTGAAGACTGTTCAGTTGGGATCATCATATTCTCTCTCTCTGTTCGGGTAGTCGTACTCAATCTGTCCATCTCCTTTTTGTGGTGTGCTTATGATATTTTCTGTATTTACATGTAAATATGGAAAAGAGTACATATCTATTCTATTACCATAAAAAGTAAAATCAACTCTTAAAATTTGAAATATCTACTGAAAACGATAACAAAATGACCATAATGCAGAAATAGCTATCAATTTCTTACATTTAATTCGATATAACGTTTTCATTCGTGTTTCTGCCTTTTTGTGCCGGAATAAGGCTGATATTTCGATCTTTAACATTTAAAAATATGTATAAACCCGTGCTTTACCATAATATTCCAAAATTCTTTCACATTATAATTTTGCTCATCTAGAACAAAGCTCACGATGTATTCTGCTACCTTGACAGATGTTTTGACAAAATCACCGGCCAAGGTAGCTACACCATGACTTGATAACACAAGACAAAGTAATGATAATGCTGGTGCAACCACCACAGATCAAGAAGTTTTTTCTATTTTGATACATAAAAAAACCCTACTCCTGGTATCCACCAAAAGTAAGGCATCTGATTATTATATATTCGTATACGTCCATGATAAAGAATGAAAACCACTTGAGAGGTAATTATGATTTCCAGAGTTCAAAGCGTGGCTCGACCAGCTTGTTCAGCATTTTATACTGCTTCTGATCCATATAACCAATCAGCAGATGCTGACCCAGTGCCATATAGACAAACTGCTGCTCGCCACCGCGACGCATATCCAGCTGGATCATGCGGTCAAAGAATGTTTTGTCCACCCATTCATTGTAATACCGGATATCCCACTCGACCTTGTCGCCATGATACAGAAATGAAAATAGTACTTCTTCCCGCTCATGATCCAGACAGCTGCGGATAAACTTCATATCCAGCTGATCTCCGGTCATGGCTACCATACGTTCTGCCAGCTGGGTGTAAAGATCGGTATTCTCGATCTCCTGCAGATCGACATACCAGAGCTGGTTCGTAGGATAGATACATTCACCATCTGCACAGATCTGTTCTCCCAGAGAAATTAGCAGATTGGTATACGGCCGTTCTTCATACCAGGACAGTGAATTGCCAGCAATAATCTGGTTCATGTCCACGTCTGCATTTAGCACAATGCCTGCTTCCTGCAGCTTATTCCATTGATCTGCTAACGGAATCGTTTTATTGCGAAAAAAACTGATCATTATTAATCTCCTCTCTGTTATATATTCTTCAGATTGGCATTGTTTAACGGCCTTTTTCGTCGCGCTTCAACTATTCTTTCGCATCTATTTTGCAAAATAACTTTGGTTGTAAAATGAGTGACTGTATAAGTTTGTTAAAAATCACATCAGGGGAACTGCCATTCCTGCTCGTATGCTTGATGTCATGTTTCCAATCTGGTTTATACGGATACTTTGCGTATCACAGAGCATATTTTAGTGTAACAGGATTGCACTTTCAAAATCCTGAGTCTAAAGACTCCGTTATTCAAAATTTGAAGATATTTGTCACAATCGACATACGTCTTCATGCAATTATTAGTTATTAGTACCCATTAAATTTAACCTTGAAAATCTTTTCTACCTATTTTTCTATCCATTTTAATGCATAAACAGCTTAAATATCAACTTTTTAAGTGATTTCGACTTTTTCTGAACATAACAGGTCATTGGTATGTAGAAGAGCATGACTTTGTGCCTTGACCGCAGTGAAAAGTCCTGTTCTATAACACAGCAGGTAGAGCAAAAAAATGGATTGCAGCGCAAATAGCCATACACTGTATCAGATACAGGATGGCTATAAGGCAGATAGCTTCACACGACTATGCAAGCTTTGGTATTGAGTTTATACACATTCATAGGAGATGGAGCAGCTGTTAATTAGTCGTTGGAAGCACTTGCCTCTTCACGTTCGCGCTGCACATGCGGAGGAATGTCTGCCACGTCGCAGGCATCCCATGCTGCATCAATGATGCGGTCGAATTCGTCATCATTTTCCTCGATAACCGTCTCTAATGCTTCAATCTCTTCTTCTTTGCCGGATTCGTTCAGGAAATGCAGACTGTAATCCCAGTCAGTGCCCCGTTTGGAAAACAGAGTGAGTTCGTAAGGTTCGGCATGTCCTTCGACTTCCAGTTCGACTTTACCGACAAAGCCTTTTTCCGGTTCTTCTAGCTTTTCCAGCTTGGCGCTGCGGATTGTAATATTCATGGATGAATCTCCTTTATAGATAGTTTGAGACAATCAGATCGTTAGAGCATTCTTCCTGCTAATTCGCAGTAATTCATACAGATATACGAATAGATAATTGCTGTCTGCTTTAAAATAACACGAATGTAGAGTCCTTGCCAATCAATGTGAAGAAGTTATCTATCATTTACACCAGCAAGGAATAATTGATGAAATAATCGACATGATTTTCACCAGACAGTATTGGTTAAAAATTCAAATAGAGAGCAAGCATATAACCTCATCCTGGTACTGGATTCCTCACTATCCGGCAAGCCATTTATTTGCTCACTTCAGCATAGCTTATACATCATTTATAACGTATCGCTCATCCCATTATTCTTATCTGCTGAAAGGGGAACTACTTCATGTATCACGTTATTCTGGTTCGTCATGGAGAAAGTGAATATAATCGCAAAAACCTGTTTACTGGCTGGACGGATGTATCACTCAGTGAAAGGGGAATTCATGAGGCGCGTGAAGCGGGTCAGCTCATTCGCGAGGCAGGGTACACCTTTGATCTGGCTTTCTCATCTGTCTTGAAACGCTCCATCCAGACTATGCATTACATTCTGGATGAGCTGGATCTACTCTGGATTCCCGAGCAAAAAGCCTGGAAGCTGAATGAACGACATTATGGTGCTCTGCAAGGGCTCAGCAAGTCCGATACAGCAGACCAATATGGTGAAGAACAGCTGCATTTATGGCGGCGGAGTCTAACGGTACGTCCCCCTCTCTTGAGTCCCGATGACCCGCGCAGTCCACGTATGGAAGAACGATACAAGAATATTAACGAGCATGATCTTCCGCTTGGTGAGAGTCTGCAGGATACCGTGCATAGGGTTGGGGAATTCTGGCATCATCGCATTGTACCCTTGATTCGCAAAAAGGAACGTATTCTTATTTCTGCGCACGGTAATACACTGCGGGCACTGATCAAATACATGGAAGATATCGATGAGAAAACATTGACCGAACTCAATATTCCTACAGGTATTCCTTTGGTCTATGAACTGGACGAGAATGTGCAGCCTATCCGCCGCTTCTATCTGGGCGAACCGGAACATATCGAACGTAAATCAGCCGAAGTAGCCAATTCCAGCAATGTAACCGAATAAGCCCATAGGAATGCAGCATGATAACATATACAATAATGAAGCAAGCATACGGCAACGTGTGTTTGTCGTATAGCTTGATCATTACTGTCAGTACTATTTTGATACCTACATAGGCAGATCCGATTGGAATTAACTACATTTTTCACGTAAAAGGAGTTTTGATCATGAACGAAGTGATGCTGCAATGGCTGAAAGCCTATCCTACTCAAACTGTTGAACCTGCAGATGTCATCTACCGGGAAGAGCCTGATGGAGCTCACCGGCTACTGGTGCTGCCCAATGACAATATCGAGGAACATATGGAAGAAGCAATCGATACAGCACAATCCACCACTGAATATGTAAGCCGGCAGTCCGCTGAAGCGGATACACTTTCTTTGACGCAAGCTTTGGCGCGCTGTATGGTATGGCTGCTGGAATCAAGTGAACTTCCGGTAAACTACCAGCCGCTAACTTCATTATCCACGGCGGAATTATATGAGGCCTATCGCTATCTGGCTGAGCTGGAAGGTCCTCGCGATGATCTGGATGAACAGCTGATCGCCACGGATAAAACACTTCCTGTGCCAGATGCCTCATGGACAGAAGAACGTGCGGAAGATTGTGCTCTCTGGCTAACGCTGCCGCAGGGACAGGAGTATTATGCACCGCTGATCATTCCAATGGGCGGATTCAATGAGTGTCCCGAGCCGCTGCTGCAATCCGTTGTGTTCCGGGAATGGCAGCAGCAGTATCATGCCATTCCGATTGCAGTGAATGATAGCACATGGATTCTGCACGCTCTTCAGCGGCCACAGACGGATGAACAGGCACTGAACCTTGCCAGAGAACATACACTATTCTGCCCATATGTACTGGAAGGATTTGATACGATTGGTGAATATGCCAGTTATCTGAAGCAGCAGAATATCTGGTATTTCTGGTGGGATTGATTTCATAAATCCCCCTAGTAATCCGGTTTGAATATGCTATACTGATGAAGCGGTTTTCAAGCCGCATCCTGAACAGAAGAAAGTCCGTGGTTGTTCTGATAGGAACTACTCTTTCTATTTTGGTAGAAATGGAAGTTCTGTGCAGTACAACGCGGGAGAGGTTCGCGAACTCCCTCTATAAAAAACTAAAACCGCCTCATTGCAGGTGCTTACGAAGCAGGTATAGGAACCGACTCCACATCCTATTCGCTAGAACAATCCGTTCTCGCAGAATAATCATGAGGTCTGTTGGAACTTATCTGACTTTCAAAAAGCCGCAATTGCAGGTTTGTTTTTGCTTGAGCATTTTGTATACATCCGATTCATTGATGAGTATTTCATTTACACAACATGATGCTGCAGAATGCTACTATAGATCAAGTTCATGGAACTCTCTTCTTCCCAAAGGACAACAGAAACCACGCTCGGATAGGTTGTATATCCTGCCTGCGGATGTTTGGCTAGTGCCGAATTTTCTTATGCAGCGATATCTTTCATAACCCGGCTGTATTTTCTGATATCCCCTGATGGAAATGGAGAGATTTTTTTATGCTTAAAAATGAAAAAGCGGTTGTCGTATTCAGCGGCGGCCAGGATAGTACGACCTGCCTGTTCTGGGCAAAACAGACATTTGCCGAGGTAGAGGTAGTTACGTTTAACTACGGACAACGTCATAGCGCCGAGATCGAAGTCGCCAAGCAAATCGCCGAAGAATTGGGAGTCCAGCAGACGATTCTGGATATGAGCTTGCTGAACCAGCTCGCTCCCAATGCACTGACCCGTTCAGATATCGAGATCACCCACGAAGAAGGAGAGCTCCCGAGCACATTCGTCGACGGACGCAATTTGCTGTTCCTGAGCTTCGCTGCGATCCTAGCCAAGCAAAAAGGCGCACGTCATCTGATTACCGGCGTATGCGAGACCGATTTTAGCGGCTACCCGGACTGCCGTGATATTTTCGTCAAATCCCTGAATGTGACGCTCAATCTGTCCATGAACTATGACTTTGTTATTCATACGCCGCTGATGTGGCTGGACAAATTCGAGACATGGAAAATGGCGGACGAACTGGGCGCCTTCCAATATATTCGTGAGAATACGCTCACTTGCTACAACGGCATCATCGGTGATGGCTGCGGAGAATGCCCGGCGTGCAAGCTGCGCAAGGCAGGACTGGACAAATATGTACAGGAGCGTAATACTGCACCGGCAGCCCGCCGTATTATGATTGAACTGGATGAATCCGACACTTCTGCTGCACGGGGTGGACAACAATGACGAATCAACCCGGACCTTTTCGTATTGTCGAGAAACTGCAGCAATATGGCACCGACATTCAGCATGACCAGCTTCGCTACCATCGCAAACGGGTGCTGGTGAACAAGGAATTTACGTTCGATGCAGCCCATCATCTGCATGCCTACGAAGGCAAGTGCATGAATCTGCATGGACATACGTATCGAGTAATTTTTGGTATTAGCGGCATTCCATCCATGAATGGTATCGTTGTGGATTTTGGCGATATCAAGAACATCTGGAAAGAACGCATCGAGCCTTATTTGGATCATCGTTACCTGAACGAGACGCTGCCGCCAATGAATACAACTGCCGAGAACATGGTTGTCTGGCTGTACGAGCAGATGGAGCAAGCGCTGCAAAGCGATCCGTACTGCGATCAGGTACAAGGCGGACGCACCGAATTCGTGCAGTTGTATGAGACACCAACCAGCTATGCCGAAGCCAGACGGGAGTGGATGGAATCATGAGCCGCATCCTTACCGACAAACCAAGCGATATGATCGTCGACCAAGTAAACAGTAACGAAGCGCCAACAAATAAAAATGATCATACAGGCCGCGAAAATGAGCAAGCCAGTCGTGGAAATGAATCTGTTGCTAAGGCAAGCCGTCCTACAGCCACTATCCCGGTACTGGAGATTTTCGGACCAACGGTTCAGGGCGAAGGCATGGTCATTGGTCAAAAAACAATGTTCGTACGTACTGCAGGCTGCGATTACCGCTGCAGCTGGTGCGACTCTGCCTTCACCTGGGACGGCAGCGCCAAAGACCAGATCCGCAAGCTGAGTGCTCAGGACGTATACGATGAACTCAAAGCCATCGGTGGTGACCGCTTCAACCATGTCACTATTTCGGGCGGCAATCCGGCACTGCTGGTATCCATCGGTGAACTGGTTCAGCTGCTGCGCCACGATGGAATTCGTACAGCTGTCGAGACACAGGGTTCCCGCTGGCAGGATTGGCTGCTGGATATCAACGATGTAACCATCTCGCCCAAACCGCCAAGCTCGGGGATGGAGACCAACTTCGAGATCCTGGACAGTATGATCCGCAAACTGCGCCAAAATAAGATCAATCAGATGATGCAGGATATCATCTATGCCGACTCGGACGAACAGGCACCTGTCGATCAATCGATCAGCCTCAAAGTCGTTATTTTCGACGAAGCCGATCTGAAATATGCGGAACAGGTACACAAGCGCTACCCGAATGTACCGTTCTACATGCAGACCGGTAATCCCGACGTTACCAGTGCCGACGACAATATTGCTTCTTCTCTGCTGCATCGCTACGAATGGCTGATCGACCAGGCTATGGACATGCCAGCCTTTAACGATGCCCGTATTCTACCCCAGCTGCATACTCTCGTATGGGGTAACAAACGCGGCGTGTAGACGAGACTGTACTTTAATTTCAGCAATACACGAGGATGCCAGCCTGGACAGCAATATTTCATATGAGGACGAGTGATTTTACTGCCACTCTATTCCCCACATGCCAGCCGCAGGCTTGAATATCTTTTTTATGATTTCGGTTCTTATAGTAATGCACCTGATGAATTCCATACGCCAGCGGAGGGAATGAATAGCTCGAAAGGTCGCCTTTAAGCCCGGATATATACCATTGTAATCCTTATTTCAAAATATCCGGGCTTACCAGCGACCGCAAGAGCTAATCATTTCCGAAGCGCCTTGCCCATTCAACTAGCTCTATTCTCAAATTCGTAATTAAAAGGAGATTCCCATATGTCAGGAAGACAACAAGATGAAATGCAAGACCTCACCCTGCTCGGTAACCAGGGTACCAAATACACATTTGAGTACGATCCAAGTATCTTGGAGAGCTTTGATAACAAACACTCGTATCGTGATTACTTTGTCAAATTCAACTGCCCGGAATTCACCAGTCTGTGCCCGATTACCGGCCAGCCGGATTTTGCGACCATCTATATCAGCTATATCCCAGATGTGAAAATGGTAGAGAGCAAATCGCTCAAGCTGTACCTGTTCAGCTTCCGTAATCACGGTGATTTCCATGAGGACTGCATGAATATTATCCTCAACGATCTCGTGAAACTGATGGACCCTCGTTATATCGAAGTCTGGGGCAAATTCACCCCGCGTGGCGGCATCTCGATCGATCCATACACCAACTACGGCAAACCGGGCACCAAGTATGAGCAAATGGCCGAGCATCGCATGATGAACCATGATATGTATCCGGAGACTATTGATAACCGCTAATTTTTGCAGCGTATAAATCTCTTATGTATAATCGCTATATTATGTATCTTATTAACTCCATCCTTATCCAAAAGCGCATGTCCTTTTCTGCCTCACAGAGAAGAACGTGCGCTTTTGTTTTGAGTATCTTATTCCTGTATGGGTTCGTTATACGGTATGCTTATGTACCTGTCAGTACAGTGATCCAGTGTCAGCATCTTCAGGCTGTGAGAAATACTGCCGGGTCATTTCCATAAAGGCTCTTGCCGCTACTCCCATATAACGATCGGTACGGTACACCAGCTCGATCTTTCGTACAGGAGCCGGATTTACGATAGGGACGGCAGTGAGAACATTATCCAGCAGGGTTGCCAGCATATCATGAAGATGGATACTGAATCCGATCCCTGCCTGTACCATACGCAGCTGGGAAGTCGCCGATCCATTGTCCATCACGGTTATCAGCTCCCACCCTTTTTCCTGAAAGCATCGTTCGATCAGTATCCTTCCTAGAAATCCCTGTGGATATAAGACAAGCGGTAGCTCTCTCACCTGCTCCAATTCAATGACTTTCTGCTGACCAAGAGGGTGAACGGCAGGCATGAACAGACTGTAGCTTTCCTCGCCCAGCAGGGTTTGAACGAGGCGATGATCCGGACGTTCGGCCAGTCCGATACCAATATCCACTTTATCTTCAAAAATAAACTTGTGCACTTCAATAGTGGGTATAATCTCCAGCCGAACTCCAGGAAAACGACTGTGAAACTCAATCCATAATTCATTTAGGCGATAATCCAGATCCGATGGCAATACACCGATGCGCAGGGTTCCCCGCTGTTGTACCTGCAGCTCAGCAATAGAAGAACGTGCATTTTGCATAGTACGCAGAATTGTGGTGCTGTAATGATACAACAATCGGCCTGCTTCGGTCAGCGCTGTCTTTTTGCCAATGCGATCGAATAACGGTGTGCCAAGTTCGTCTTCGAGTACCCTGATCTGCTGACTCAGTGTAGGCTGTGAGATATTCAGTCGATCAGCAGCCCGGGTAAAATGAAGTTCTTCGCATACTGCTACAAAATAATGAAGCTGTCGCAGTTCCATTCTGCTCCTCCTCCACTTGTTATTTCACTTTTTGAGATTAATTTCTCAGGAATCACACTGTAATCATCGTTTCATACTATTATTATTATAGAAATAATAGTATGGTACAATCATTTTCTCTGTTTTATGCTGGATAGATGATGGCTCATGAAAGAGGCTATCAATTCTTGCTTAAACCTGGGAAAAGGAGCTTTTATCATGCGGTACAGTTTTTATATCATCCTATTAATTCTGGCAGCGCTCAATCTGCGTCCTGCCATCACTTCTATTTCTCCCCTAATGCAGAGTATTCGAGCCGATCTGGGACTGAATGGAACAATCGCCAGTCTGCTGGTCACTCTGCCGGTACTTGGAATGGGGACATTCGCTCCGCTGTCTCTACGTTGGAGTCAGCGCTGGGGAATGGAAAAAGTCATCTGGTGCTCCCTTATCCTGATTGGTCTGTCTACTTTTCTGCGCAGCTGGGCACATGTACCAGGACTGCTGCTGGGCAGTGCTCTGATCGCTGGTGCAGGCATCGGAATGATCAGTCCACTGCTCTCCGGCTTTATCAAAAAATATTTCCCTCATCCTGCAGCCATGGTTAGTCTATATTCGGTATCGATGGTGATTGGTGCTGCGATTGCTTCCGGTCTGGCGGTTCCCATGCAGAACTGGACAGGGGGTTCCTGGTCTATCGCTCTGTCCTGCTGGTCCCTACTGGCTCTGATCGCAGCCGTCTTCTGGTTTAAATTGGTGATCCATGTCAACATACCTGCTGCGGAGCAAGGCATCCAACGAACACGTATGCCTTTTCGCCAAAAACGTGCCTGGCTGCTGACTGTATTCTTTGGTCTAATGTCGTCTATTTTTTATTCTTTTACCGCCTGGTTATCTCCGATTATGCAGCATATCGGATATTCCCAGCTGCAGGCCGGTTATATGGTGACACTGTTCACTCTGACACAGATTCCGGTGAGTTTTCTGATTCCGGCTGGTGCTCACCGATTCGGTCGCCGCAAATGGTGGTTGATTGGATGCAGTATTATGGAGCTTATCGCACTAACGCTGCTAGTAATGGGAAATCTGCCTGTACTCGCTGTAATTTTGTTAAGTATAGGTACAGGTGGATTATTCCCGCTGGCACTGATGCTACCTATTCAGGAGGCACCGGATACGGCACAGGCCAATGCATTATCTGCCATGAATCAGAGTGTAGGTTATTTGATTGGCGCTATGGGTCCGCTAATGATTGGCTGGTTATATGACAGCTACCATAGCTTCCTGCCTGCTTATCTGGTGCTGGCTGTTGTTATCAGCGTTATGATTCTGCTTCAATGGCGAATTGGTCATTACACAGGTGACACGGATCAGACCGCTTCTGTTCGTCCGGTAATGTCATCCGAATAAATTTTTATACTTTTACACAATAAAAAAAGCGCTGTTCCAATATGGAATGGCGCCTTTTTGCAGTTTATATAATTTGCTGTTTACTATTCTACTTTACTGTTTTTTATTCTACTTTATTGAACCCGTGATTGTTAACCGCACCTCACTTTCACTTGCTTGTAAAGTCCGGAATACTACTCAAAAGAGACTAAGCGGTTTTTCATTTCGGATGTGCAGTGACTTTCCTACAGCATGATCATGCACACCTTTTTCGCGGGTATAAACGATATGTCCGCGTACAACTGTCATACTGACCTGACAGCCCATCTCCCTGTCTACGTATGGGCTATGCTTATGCCGGTAGAGCAGCTGTTCGGATTGTACGGTATACGCTGTATTCAGATCTACCAGCACAAGGTCTGCATCTGCACCGATTCGTATTTCTCCTTTTTGCGGATATAATCCGAATCGGCGTGCAGGTGCTTGGGACAGCATCCGGCTGATTAGCGGCAGCGGCAAACCTCGCTTCTTGTATCCTTCACTAATCATTAGTTCCAGGGAATGCTGGGCTCCCGAGATGCCTCCCCAGGCGTCGAACATATCGGCGGCAGCAGCGGTCTTGAGTACAGTCGGACATGGCGAATGATCCGAAGTAATCATATCTATATCCCCTGCTGCGACACACTGCCACAGCAGTTCTTGTTCATCCAGGCTGCGCAGCGGTGGTGCACATTTGGCAGCCGGACCAATCTGCTCCAGATCAACATCTGTTAGCGTCAAATAATGAGGACAGGTCTCCAGAGTCACATCCATGCCTTCCTGTCTGGCGTCCTGAATCATCCGTACTGCTGCTGCACTGCTGATATGTACAAAATGCAGTGAACAGCCGGTCTGTCTGCCATACTCCAGTGCTGTACGTACTGCTTCCAGCTCTGCCTGTATCGGGCGGGATGCGGAATAATCGGCAGCTGTGGTGCGTCCTTCAGCCAACAAGGCTGCTGTCCACGCAGAGACGATAGGTTCACTTTCAGCATGAAGCGCGAGTACGCGGCCCATACGGGCAATATGCCTCATTCCTTCAAGCAGAGTAAGATCATCGACATTGCGAAAAGCTTCTTCACTCGGGTCACCGGGCGCCGACATGAATGCCTTGAATCCGCATACTCCCTGCTCACTGAGCGCATCCAGCTCTTGCAGATTGCCCGGTACCAACCCACCCCAGCAGGCATAATCAATATGGGAATGACCCACTGCCAATTCCCTTTTCTGCTGCAGCGCGGCCGGTGTTACTGTCGGGGGAACGCCATTGAGCGGCATATCCATATACGTGGTGCATCCTCCTGCAGCCAGTGCTGCCGATCCAGTCACGAATCCTTCCCAATCGCCAAATCCCGGTTCATTCAGATGCACATGCGCATCAATCATACCGGCCATAATATACAAACCTTCTGCGTTCACGAGCTGTCTGGCGCTCTCGATATCCTCGCAAGAAAGCTTGCCAATATGCACAATGACGCCTTTATCGACGGCGATATCGGTCTGCTGCACCTTATCCGGGAAAACCACGGTTCCGCCTGTAAATACCAGATCATAGGAATACATGGGCTGCACGCTCCTGTCTGCGAGATGATTATGTACAGCGGGAGAGCATCCTGTACTCATGATGTCTCCCGCCAGATACTGCAAGTCTGTTGGCTCTCATTATAAGGATTCAGCAGGTTTACTCACTATTGACCGATTATCCTGTTGGTTATTATTGTTCACTATCGGTTACTTGATATCTGCCTCTACCAGGGAAGAATCCACATCTTTGAGCAGGCTTAGATCATGATAGGATGCCGGCGCCGGGATGGAAGTGATATTGCCAACCGATTGCAGGTAATTACCAACCGCCGGACCATTACTTCCATTTACATACGTATCGTCCACTTTCATGGAATAGACATTACGATTCATGATTTCCTTGAGTTCAGCTTCGCTTAAGTGCAGTTCGGGAGCGAGTATTTTGATTGCTTCTTCGCGATGATCATTAATATAATCGGTTGCTTTGTCGAGTGCGCGCAGCACGGCTTTCACTGTATTCGGATTTTCCTCGAGATACTTGTCAGTGACTTGAACAGTGGTATGTACACTCATCCAGTTCACATCACCTTTGTTGTCGGGAAGCTCGCTCTTCGTACCACTGAACAGGAACTTGCCACCACCCTGCACTGCTTTGGTAATAAAAGGCTCCCAGGCTGCCATCGCATCAATATCGCCATTTTGCAGCGCAACTACCGCATCGCTCGGTGCCAGATTGACGAATTTGATTTTGCTAACGTCCACGCCCAGTTCCTTGCCCATATTATCAATCGCAATTTTGACATCGGCTCCGTTAGGAATACCGATCGTTTTGCCTTCCAGATCCTTGGCGGAACTAAGCTGCAATTTGGAGGAACCGACTACGGCCTGCGTACCGGCAATTTGAGCCAGAGGGGCGACAATTTTGACACCGATATTATTGGATTTGAGGATAATATCCATAAAGTTGGTCTGGATACTGATTGGCGCACTGCCGCCGGAAATCATCGGACCAATATCGGGGCCACTCTCGATCAGCTTGCTCTCGACATTCAGCCCCTCTTCCTTAAAGTAACCCAGCTTGTCCGCAATAATCTGCTGCGAAGAGATCTGCGCATCCCGTACACCGACCAGCATAATATCCGTCTGTTCCAGACCGGTGGCTGCCCCTGTACCACTCGCCGCGGCTGTTTCTTTGTCTGCTGTTCCTCCGCTGGAGCATGCTGTTGCCAATACCGATACCATCGCCAGACCCGTTATCATTTGCAGCCAATTCTTCTTCATTTCTGTTTCCCCCTTGAATATAGAATGGATTGTATCTTATATATGGATACCTCCTGCTACGTTGTTCTGGCTGTTAAGGTATTTATCCCGACATTGCTTGTTTCCTGTAATTTCGTTGTTGTTTTCCCATTGTTATCTGACTTTTTCTACTGCTTCTCCAATACCGCCACGACGCCAGGCCAGTACTTTGCGTTCCAGCAGCTTGAGCAGCAGGGCGAACAGGCTGTATTCGATACCGATCAGAATAATCGCTACGAACATATTCGTTACTTTAAAATAGTTGCGCGCATCCACGATCAGATAGCCCAGACCCGAATCGGCGCCCATCATCTCCGATACGATCAATGCGGAAAAAGAAAGTCCCAGACTAATCTGCGCACCGATCAGCAGATTCGGAATAGCCGAAGGAATCATAATGCGGGTAAACACCTGACGCTGCGAAGCACCCAGACTGAGCGCCGAGCGAATCAGCGTCGAAGGTACGGATTTGAATCCTTCTACCGTATTGACCAGTACCGGGACAAATGTCGTCCATGCAATGAGCAGCACTTTGGGGAATTCACCAATACCAAACCAGATAATAAACAACGGCAGCAGAGCGAGCGAAGGAATCGGGCTTACCAGCGTTAGAAAAGGCGACATCCAGCGCTCCAGCATGGAGAACTTGCTCATTAATACCGCTAGCAGCACAGCCACTGTCGCCCCACAGGCAAACCCGAAAAAGATACGCATGGAGCTGGCGAGCAGACTGTCGGTAATAATGCCTGTTTGGGCAAGTTCCCAGCCGTCATGAACCAGCAGGGATGGCGCTGGCAGAAACAATGGATTGAACATCTGGATACGACCGTTCAGCTGGGAGAACAGCTCCCATACTACAAAAAATAGCACATATGGAATTACATTTTTGATCATACCCATAGTAGATTGCAAGCCCGTACCTTTGCGCTTGCGGACCGTATTCAGCTGGAGCGCCGGTGCAGCAGCCTCCCCGGTTTTGGATAAGGTGGTCTGAATTTCATTCATACGATAACCTCCTCTTCATCTTCCATGAGCAGCCGTTCGATCCGCGCCATCATATCCGCGAATCCTGGAGAATCAAAGGAACGAGGATGCTGAATGCCAATCTCGAATACCTCGGCAACAACTCCATGTTTCATCACGACGACCCGGTCTGCCAGATAGACGGCTTCACTAATACTGTGGGTGACAAATAAAATTGTCGTATGCAGCTTCTCGTACAGTCTTCGCAGTTCACGCTGCATCATATCACGTGTCAGAATATCCAGTGCGCCGAACGGCTCATCCATCAGCAGGATATCCGGATGGCTTGCCAGTGCCCGGGCGATACCAACCCGCTGCTTCATGCCGCCGGACAGCTCTGCCGGATAATGGGCTCCGTATGCTTCCAGCCCTACCAGACCGAGGAACTCCCTGGCGGTCTCGCGTGCCTGCTTTTTGGGCATCCCCTGTACTTCCGGACCAAAAGCTACATTCTCCAGTACCGTACACCAAGGGAAAAGTGCATGATCCTGGAAGACCATACCACGCTGACGGGACGGTCCCTGAATCTTCTCGCCATTAATCTTGATCTCGCCTTCATCGGGAAATATGTACCCCGCTACCATATTCAGCAGTGTTGATTTGCCACAGCCGCTGTGTCCGAGAATACAGATAAATTCATTTTCATGAATAGTCAGATCCACATCCTGCAGAATCGTCCGCTCACCAAAATTTTTGCGTACCTTTTCAACGATTAATTTCATCAGGCTTCTCTCCTTTGGGTACAATCTGTATCGGATTTGGCATCCAACATTGTATACAATCCATAGCAGACAGAAGTTTATACGGTTTGTCCGCCTGCCTGCCGCTGTTCCTGCAAAATATCTGCCAGTGATAATGCACGTGCATGCTGTTCATTAAAGTTCAACTCCTGCTCGATCTCTCCCAGATGATCCAGCATAAGCTGTTCGGCCAAAGTCGCTTCTCCTTGCCGAATCGCTTCCAGGATTCGCTGATGATCCTGACAGCACTTGGTCTTCTGCTCTCCATACAGGGCAATCACTACATAAGAGAGAGAAATCAGCTCTTCCAGATAACGATAGTAATAAGAATTTCCTGAAGCTTCTGCCAGCTTGAGATGAAAATCGCCTGTTATCCGTATCGCTTCCAGAATACGTCCATCACGCTGAGCTGCGTGTTCTTCCTGGATCAAACGACTGAGCCGGATATACTGATCATTCTTGAATTCCTGACATAGCTTCTGTACAACAGCGACTTCTATAACACGTCTCATCTCAAAAATCTGTCTGGCTTCATAGATCGTCGGACAGGAGACAAATGCTCCTTTGTAAGGAATGATAGTTACCAGTTTCTCTGCTGCCAGACGACGAACTACATTACGCACCGGTGTCCGACTAACTCCAAATGACTCTGCCAGCACTTCTTCTACCAACTGCATATTGGGACGCATCTTCTGCTCAATAATAGCCTGCTTGATTGCATCGTAGATTTCCTGTTCCTGGCCCAATATTCATGCGCTCCTTTCGGACTGTATCGCAACTTTATTTACACGGAGTATAGAATGCGCTCTATAATTACGTCAATAAATTTAACATACAAAGCTTTATTTTCTATTATCGTGCACTAAAAGTGACGTTTACATTTGTAACCATAGCTAATTCTTTACTTTATGTAATATATTCTTACTTTAAATCCAAATTATAAATAATTAAAAAGATTTACCTCTGAATGTAAGTTAGTTAATGTGACATTAGCATTTCAACTACTCACAACTAAAAAGCTTTTCAACTTCTTCAGCTGATTAGTCCCATAAAGAACTGGTTATGGATTACTGCTACTTTTACTGTTAAAATATACCAAACCACATCTTACTGTTATGCATACGCTGGGCTGCTCCATCATCCGTATTTCCGACAGGAGGAAACGAAAATGGCAGGTCAAATGAGAGTTATTCCTTTCCAGGTTGTTACTCAGGCAGAACAGGTGCATGAGACTCCACAGGGAGTCTCGTTGATTCAGGCTTCACAGGTATGGGAACAGAGCCGCGGAGAAGGGGTTACAATTGCGATTCTTGATACGGGCTGCGATACCGATCACCCGGATCTGCAGGGCAGAATTCAGGGTGGTCGTAATTTTACAGGAGATGATGAAGGGAATCCGGATATCTATGAAGACTACAATGGTCATGGTACCCATGTGGCAGGAACGATTGCCGGTATTGCCAATGATTCCGGCGTAGTCGGCGTAGCTCCCGAAGCCAATTTGCTTATTCTCAAAGTACTGGATCATCAGGGGTCCGGGCAGTATGAATGGATTATTAACGGAATCAATTATGCCGTAGAGCAAAAGGTAGATATCATCTCCATGTCGCTTGGTGGCCCGGAAGATGTACCTGCCATGCATGAAGCGATCCAAAAAGTCGTAGCCCAGAATATTCTGGTAATCTGCGCTGCAGGCAATGAAGGAGACAGTCAGGAATCTACCGATGAATACGGATATCCGGGTTATTATAATGAAGTGATCAGCGTAGGTTCGGTCAATCTGTCCAGACAGTCATCCGAATTCTCCAATACCAATACCGAGGTGGATCTGGTTGCACCGGGTGAAGATATTCTATCTACTTATCTCGATGGCAAATATGCCACACTAAGTGGTACTTCCATGGCGACGCCGCACGTATCCGGAGCGATGGCACTAATCAAAGTCATCGCCAATCGCAGCTTCGAACGTGAACTGACCGAGCCGGAGCTGTACGCACAGCTCGTTCGACGCACGATTCCCCTGGGCTACTCTCCCCGTGCGGAAGGTAATGGATTTCTGTATCTAACTGCACTGGAAAAGCTGGCGGAAGTACTCAAACCCGAAGCCGTAGTCAAAATGCTGGGTCGTTCCTGAGCAAATTAACTTTGTAGCATGGGACAGAATATTTCAAAGTAATCATTAAGCGCATCCGGTGCCCTGCTGCACTCGGATGCGTTTTGATAGGATACGCCTGATAATCTAATACAGCAGCAAAGAAACAATTCCAAACAGATATATAGTTTCACCCTGCATAGATACATAGTTTCATATAGAGCGCTTGAATATAATTTTGGTTATCGACTTTTCTTTTTTTACTTGTCACACAAAGTATTTTGCGTTCAGGACTCAGTAATGAATCAAATTCTGATATACTGAAATACAGATTACGCGTACGATGAACAATAGTCATGTTTTTGTTCCATCTATTATTTTATTTAAAAGGAGTCCTGTCCCGTGTCTTTCCCAACGGCATCCTCTTCTGCTGCCAAATCCAAAAAGCGGAATATCCCGCCTGCTGCCAATCAGACGATATTCGGAGTTCTGCTTGCTATTTCACTGGTTCATCTGTTTAACGATTCTATGCAGTCTGTAATCCCGGCGATCTTCCCGATTCTAAAAGAGACCATGAATCTCAACTATACGCAAATTGGCTGGATTGCATTTACGATTAATTTCACCGCTTCCATCATGCAGCCGTTTATCGGCCTTTTCTCGGATAAACGGCCTACCCCGGCACTTCTGCCGATCGGTATGGCATTTACATTTACCGGTATGCTCTTGCTGGCGCTTGCCGGTTCTTATACTGCTGTATTGATCGCCGTTGTATTCGTTGGATTGGGCTCGGCTACCTTTCACCCGGAAGGCTCCAAAGTTTCCCATCTGGCTTCCGGTGATCGTCGTGGTCTTGCCCAGTCCATTTTCCAGGTCGGCGGTAATGCCGGACAATCACTTGCTCCGCTGCTGACGACGCTGATTTTTGTTCCGTACGGACAGTTTGGAGCGATTGGATTCACTGGCGTAGCAGCTCTCGGTATTCTGGTACAGATATTGATTGCCCGCTGGTACGGTGGCGCCCTGAGAAACGAGAACTTGCACAAAAAGCGTCAGACTGCCGAGAAGATTCGTCCGGAGCTGCGCAGCCGGATCGCTTTTGCCATGGTGATTCTGATCCTGCTCGTATTTGTACGTTCCTGGTATGTCTCTTCGATCGGCAGCTATTATAGCTTCAACCTGATCGAGCAGTTTGGACTGGGTGTAGGTGACGCCCAGCTGTATGTATTTCTGTTTTTGGCTGCTGGTGCTGTGGGTACCTTTTTTGGCGGACCGCTGGCCGATCGCTTTGGCAAAAGGAATCTGATTTTCCTCTCCATGGCTGGAGCTGTGCCGCTTGCACTACTGCTGCCTTATGCCAATCTGCTCTGGACCGGTATTCTGCTCGCAGTTATCGGATTTATTATTACATCAAGCTTCTCTGTGACTGTCGTTTATGCCCAAATGCTGGTACCTGGACGGATCGGTACCGTATCGGGACTCATCACCGGACTGGCTTTTGGATTAGGCGGGGTTGGCGCACTGGTACTCGGCAGCTGGATCGATTCTATCGGAATCTCGCCCGTTATGCAGATTTGCAGCTTCCTGCCGCTGCTTGGCGCACTTACCTTCCTGCTGCCATCCGATCGCAAGTTGAATGAATGGACTAATGGCGCTTCTGCTTAATTGCATAACCTATAACGCACAAAAAACACCTGTCCATCGGACAGGTGTTTTTTATTTAGATTCATCAGGTCAAAAGGAACGATACTTAGCCTTGGGAAGAAGCGGATGCTCCTGAAGCGCTGCTGTTCGCGATATAACCATTGCTCATTGCTTTTACTTTGGATTGCTGTACAAAGTACTGCATCAATGTCAGTTCCGCTTTGGCCTGTGCTGCATCTACCTGATATTGATGTTTCTCCATATCGTACTTGGTAGTTACGCCGGCATTATAGCGGATCTGCATATTCACGCCATCAACGTTGGCATCCTGTGCCAGACGCTGGGAAGTCTGAACATCCTTGAATGCAGTATCCATATCCTGCAGATTCGTTTGAATCGCTTTGGCATACGTTACTTTACCCTGCTCCAGCTGCTGCTCGGCGATCTGTCTTGTAGCTTTCAGTGCCTGCTCGTCGAAGCTGTTACCGGTAATTTTTTTGTCTTCATCTGTACGTGCTTTGGCTACACTGTTACCCAGAGACTGGATCTGGTAGGATTTGCCCAGCAGTGTATCTGCATCTACTGTAGGAACCGGCTCCAGTGTTACTTTGATTGGCTCCAGTGGCAGATTAGGATCATATACGATACCCAGATCATAACACAGGGTTGCCAGTGTTTTCTGGTACGTATCTTTTAGTGTAGTCAGGTTATCCTGCTCTGTTTTGAGCGCGCGGTCTGCTGTATCGATATCTTCCTGTGTACCGGAACCCAGGGATTGTAGAGTTTGTGCACGCTGCAGATCACGAGTCAGCACCTGGATGTGCTCTTGGGACAGGGCAATTTGTTTCTGGTAAGACAGAAGCTGTACATATTGACCGGTCATCGCCAGTCTTGTACCTTCTTTGGCTTCATCTACCTGCAGCTGTGTGTTCAGCTTCTGGGTATCCAGATCACGCAGGTTGTCTTCCAGTGTCTGGCCGGTCTGGGAACCCTGGGACAGTTCTACTTCATTACTGCCTTTTTTCGGTGTATACGTCAGACCCGGAGAAGCATTGGTATAATCGACATAGTCGATACCCAGGCTGGCATTTTGTTGATCCAGCACTTTATATTTCAACTGCAGCAGTTCCAGATTATAAGAGTCATTGATCGCCAGATCAATCACTTTCTCCAGATTCAGGCTGTCTACTTTTTTCGGTTCTCTTACACCGGAGATCTGGGACTTCGCCTGTTCTGTTACTGTACCGTCTGCTGTTGGGGTTGTTCCGTTAGCTGTAGTGGTTGTTGTTGCTGTTGTGCTGTCTGCTGCGTGTACGAGTACCGCCGGCTGCGCTGCTGCAAGCAGCATTGCAAACACAGAAGCACCTACCATTCCTTTTTTCATATACCAATAACCTTCTTTCCTATATTTCATCAAATAATATAACGGGTTGTGTGAAAAAACAAAAACATTTAGTATTCCTAATAAAATTAATTTAGCATTCCTAACGAAATAAATCAACCATAATCGTTATAAATGAGGTAAACTTTTAAAAGGCCCACCTCTTAGTATAACCCACTTTAGCGGATCAGACTACACGAATCCATTTTGTATACGATGCTATCCGTCCTGCCTTCTCTTTCAGCAAATGCTCTGCTATTTCTCTTCATTCCAAAAAGCAGGACTCTGATGTAATACCCAGAATCCCGCATGGTGATATCCGTACTATGACTCTCTGTTCAGACTACCACTGCCACTCGATCAGTATAATCGCAACAGCTACAAGCAGCACTGCTGCGATCAGTAATTGCATCCGTTCACGTAATATGGGCGGCTTTACAGCCAGGTATTGAGGTTGCTCCTCGCCATCATGCTGTCTGTTCCGATCTTCATCCGGTCTCATGTGCAACACCATTCCTTCCATATTTTGTATCTCGATTATACAACAAACTGATCTACGTTCACATAATATTCACAATATTCGTTTCTTTTTCTTTCATTAAATGGAAAAGTATCTGCGAAAGGAGATGGTTATCTTTCTTCTATTATGAAGTGCTTTTATTTTAACATCGGTTTGAGGACGTATTTTTGATAGTTTGAATCTACATCCCGGGATTGAGTACATAGAAAACGGCGGTTGTTACAATTGACAAGTAGTGTGGATTGATTCTATAATTCACCCATGAACTAGAGAGTACAAAAAAAACTGGGGAGTTTAGAGGAGGATACTGAAATTATGAAGAAGAGCTGGCCAATGGCCTTTACAGCACTTCTACTGGCAGTCAGCCTGACTGCTTGTTCAACTGAAAATGCTGCAGTGGAACCGGCAAGCACTACGGTTCAGGTTGCCACTGTCAAACAAGAATCACTGGATGCTGTTTATGATCTGTCCGGTACCCTCGCTGCTTATGATAAGACACCTGTTTCCTTTCAGATTAATGGAACGGTCTCTTCCGTAAATGGTGATGTAGGTGACCGTGTCAATAAGGGATCTGTGATGGCACAGCTGGATACGGCAGACATTCAACTTGAAGTCGAAAATGCCAATCAATCCGTTGCTGCCGCACAGGCTGCGCTCTCAAGCGCACGTGCTTCCATGACTAATGCCAAAGCGGGCCAGCAGGCTGCTGCTGCTGGAGTTGCTTCTGCACAGGCTCAGGTTGAAAGTGCCCGTGCCAGTGAGCAGGGCGTATTATCCGGCAAGCGTCCACAGGAAAAAGCACAGGCTCAAAATGCTGTAACCAAAGCTCAAACTGCTTATGATCAAGCCAAAACGGCCGCTACCCGCGCACAGACCCTTTTTGATAATGGTCTGTTAAGCCAGCAGGAAAACGAGCAGGCGCAGACGACTCTTGCCAACGCAAGTGAAAGCCTCAAAGATGCTCAGGAGCAACTTTCCCTTATTCTCGAAGGAGCCAGCCAGTCAGACCGTGCTTCGGCTGCGGCAGCTGTCAAACAGGCTAAGGTAGGTATTGAAAATGCACAGGCCAGCGTTGCTCAAGCCAATGCAGCTGTAGAACAAGCTCAAGCCGGGGTAGAACAATCCCAGGCTAGCTATGATCAGGCAGTTATTGCGCTTAACACAGCCAAACTCAAGCTGTCCCGCGCCAATCTCAAAGCACCGGCTTCCGGTGTTATTCTGACCAAGCAGATTTCGGACGGACAGACTGTCAGTGCCGGTACCGAAGTATTCAGCATCGGTGAAATCAACCGTCTCAAAGTGCTGCTGCCGATCCCGGATAGTGAGATTGCCCAGTGGAAAGTCGGTCAGCAGGTCAGCATCAGTCTCTACGATGAAGTCCGCACCGGCAAAGTCGCCAAACTGTATCCGCAAACCAACGAAAATACAGGTTCTATTAATGTTGAAGTAGCCATCAGCAATCCCAATGCAGACTGGAAACCCGGTCAAGTCGTGAGCGCTTCCCGCCAGGCTTCTTCCAAACAGGGAATTCTGCTGCCGGTTGAAGCCGTTATCAGCTCCGGTAGTGATCCGTATGTATTCAAAGAAGTAAATGGCAAAGCAGTTAAAACGACCGTCAAACTCGGCAATTTGTACAATAACCGCTACGAAATCACCGGCGGGCTGAAAGTAGGCGATAAAGTCGTTACCCGCGGTGCAGACCGTCTCTTTGACGGAGATGATCTGACAGTCGGCCAGGCACAGGACAACAAAGCTGCTGCACCGGCAGCTACCAACAATGCGAATAGCGGGGCCAAAGCTAATGATTAATTACTTTGTCCGCAAACGTAAAATCACTTTACTGTTCTTCGTTATGCTCATCCTCTTCGGCGTCACACAGTTGTCCCAGATGCCGAAGCAGCTCATGCCGGACATCGTTGTCAAAACGGCTCTTGTTACCACTACATACGCCGGTGCAACACCGGAATTGATGGAACAGACCGTCACGGAAGTACTGGAGCAGAAGATCAAAGAGGTCACCAATCTCAAAACGATCTCTTCTACCTCGGGTAACGGCATCTCGACGATTACCGTTCAGGCCGAGGATGATGCGAATGCCAAAGATACCTGGAATGAACTACGGCGCAAAGTTGAAGATGCTCAGGCGGAATTGCCTTCCGATGCCGATGCACCGGTCGTCAATGATAACCTGACATCCACCTTTGTCCAGTCCTTTGCCATCTACGGTAAAACCAAAGAAGATATCTATGCACTTAGCGATCTGATGAATACCTGGCGTGACCAGCTTCGTTCGGTACCGGGTATCACCAGCGTAAAGATTCAGGGTATTCCGGATCAGCAGGTACGTATCGATCTGGATATGGCCAAGTTGCAACAGTACAACATCTCATGGGAAACGGTTCGTCAGGCGATCCAGTCAGAGAACAACCGCGTTCCTACAGGTAATCTCACCTATGAGAATCGTTCGTATCAGCTGACTGTTGATAAAACAACCGATTACAATGCACTCAAGGATATTGTGGTCTTCCAGACCGAAGCCGGTATCCCTGTATATCTCAAAGATGTAGCTGATGTACAGCTGCTCAAAGAAACCGAGTCCTATCTCAGCTACTACAATGGTGTACCTTCCATCTCACTGGATATCAGCAGCCAGACTGGCTCTGACGTACCAACGATGAATGAACGCCTGACCGAGAAAATGAATTCTCTCAAAAAGACACTGCCAGCCAATGTAAAAATCGTCTCCCTCTTTGCACAAAATGACGAGGTTGAACGGATCTTCGGCGGATTGATCAAGGAAATGCTGATCGCTATTGCAGCGGTTATCCTGATTTGTACGCTCGGGATGAATCTGCTGACTGCCGGTTTTGTCGCACTGGCCATTCCAATCTCGATTGCGCTCGGCTTGATCTTCCTGCCGGGTCTTGGTATTACACTGAATCAGATTACAATTGTTGGTCTGATTATCGTACTCGGGATTCTGGTCGATGACGCGGTCGTCGTCAACGACAATATTGAACGAAGGCTGTCCACACTCGGTGAGAATCCGACGGATGCTTCGATCAAAGGAACCAAGGAAGTGGCCATCTCCATTATTACCGCTACGCTGGCAACGATCTCGGCTTTCCTGCCGCTGATGGTATTGCAGGGTGATATGGGTGCCTTTATCCGGCCGATTCCGACGATTATCTCTCTATGTATGCTGGCGTCAATGATCATGTCCCTGACGATTATTCCGATCTTCCGTCAGTGGTACGAAGAACGTCAGATCGAACGCGGCAAACGTCATATTGACAAGCCTGCCGGACTACTCGGACGGCAAATTCAGGCCGTCAGCAATGGTTATGCACATCGCCTGATGCCAAAAGTACTGAAACGTCCTCTGCTGATCGCATTGATCGGTCTGGTCGTCAGTACATTCGCCTATGGTCTAGCAGCATTCACTCCGGTGGAACTGTTCCCGACCTCCGAAGATCCACAGATTACGATCAACATTAATCTTCCGTCCGGCACATCGCTGCAGGAAACAGATCGGGTCGTACAAGGCATGGCAGCATGGCTCAAAAAGCAGCCTGAAGTCGAAAATATGGCGTACGCTTCCGGCGGCGCCGCTCCACAGCTGTTCACCAACTTGAGTGGCCTCGGCGGCAGTAGTACCAATGCCGGGCAGATTCTGGTCACCGGTAAGCATGGCATGAATATCAGCCAGACGACCGATCAATGGGCAGATACACTCAAAAAAGATTATCCGGGTATCCAGACTTCCGTTAGCGGAACCGATCTCGGGGTATCCGTCGGTAAACCGGTATCGATCCGTATTCTCGGTGACGATCTGGAGGAAATCCGCAGTCTGACCGATCAGATCAAGCAGATTATCGGTAATACACCAGGTACGTATGGCATTACAGATACGATGGGTATCGATAACTATGCTCTTGATTTTGTTGTTAACAAACAAGCGATGGACCGTTACAAGGTTACCTACAGCAATCTGACCCAGACCCTGCTGATGATGGGCAGTGGTATGAACGTCGGTGACTTTGATAATGGTAAAGATCTGGTCGATATGAAAGTCTATATGAAGGGTTACAGTTCTGCCAGCCCGTCTTCTCTCTTGCAGCAGGTCAATGTGACCAACTCTGCTGGAGCGCAGATCCCGCTGTCTCAGATTGTTAGTATGAAACCAACATTCTCGATCCAGCAGATTGACCGTTATGATCTGCAGCGCGTAAATACGATCGAAGCAGATGTCAATGGACGTACAGCTACAGAAGTTATGCAGGAGATCCAGCCAAAACTGCAGCAGATGAATTTCCCGGAAGGTTATACGTGGGAAATTGGCGGTGAAACATCTAACCAGGCAGACACCTTCGGTGACCTGGGTAAACTGTTCATCGTAGCGGTATTCCTGATCTTTATCCTGATCGTTATCCAGTTCTACTCTCTGTCGATTCCGATCATCATTATGACCACCGTCTATCTGGCGGCAGCCGGAGGTATTCTCGGTCTGTTCCTGACACGTACACCAATCGGCTTTATGTCGGTTATGGGTATTATCGCCCTTGCAGGTATTGTCGTTCGGAATGGTATTGTATTGATTGAATTTATCGAAGACGCCAGACATGAAGGTATGGAATTGAAGGAAGCGATTATCCAGGCGGCCTCCGCCCGTTTCCGTCCGATCCTGCTGACTTCCCTGACTGCGATTGTGGGTATGATTCCTATCGCTACGGTCGGCGAGCTGCTGTTCCGTCCGCTCGGGGTTGTTATTATCTTCGGTCTGATCTTCTCCACCATTCTGACTCTGTTCGTTGTTCCGTCTCTGTATATGGTTGTCGCCCGTTCCAAAGACAAGCGCCAAGCCCGTAAAATGGAACGTAAACAACGGAGAGCAGAAAAGTTAAAAGCTGCTCCAAAAATGTAATCAGGATAGACAGATACTACCTCAAATATAGACGGCAGAGACTGGTATTCCGATGCCTACTCTGCCGGATCGAAAACGGACTGCTACAGCAAGGGTCCGTTTTCGATATTTTACAGGCCTATTATATATGGAAGGAGAAGCGCCCTTGAAAAGCAAAGAAGAAGATATTATCGAGGCTGCGGTTCGACTTTTTTCCGAAAAAGGATATACGGCAACATCTGTCGATGAAATTGCCAAAGAAAGCGGAATGGCCAAAGCTTCATTTTACAAGTTTTTTCAGAGTAAGGAAGATGTACTGATTGCGACAGTCAAAATGCATTCGCAGACAGTGGAAGAACATATTTTCAGCTTCTATGCTACAGCGGATGACGAACCGCAGCAAAAGATATCCAGCTTTATTCAGGTCCATATGAAAAGCACACTCGAAAGCAAAATCCATTCCGTGATGATGTCTGTTCATGACAAAAGCATCCTGCAAAATGAAAAGCTGCTGGAAGAGTGTCTGCTGCTGGAATATCGGCTGAATCAATGGAGTACGGACTGTCTCGTAGATATCTATGGCGATCAGGTGAAGCCTTATGTATATGATATTATCTTCCTGATCCGTGGGCTGCTTATGCAATACATGTTCCTGCCGGTCATCGGGATCAAGTCCAATCTGGATCAGTCCGAGATATCCGACTATCTTGCCAAAATGGTAGATGGAATGGCCAAAAATATGTTTGATCATGGCTACAAACCGATCTGGGATTATAACGAATTGCAGCTTGGCAATCAATATGTCCAAGACAGTCCGGTATTCAAGGGGATCATGATTCATGAGTTGATGTTCAGTCTGAAACGCAGTCTGCACCATCTGAATCTACCGGATCAGGAAAAAGAAGAAATCTGGCAGGTCCTTTCTACACTGGAACAGGAAATCGCCGATCCGCAGCGCCGTTCTGGCATGATCAAAGCCATGCTGCAATTTCTGGAACAGCAGTCGGTATTCACCGATGATTGTACGCGGCTCCAAAAAATACTGGCGGTATAACCCCGCTTTGAACAGAAATGTATGCAAAAAGGCTGTATTCCCTTCCGAGGAATACAGCCTTTTTGGTGTATCGGTTACAAATTGCAGCATTACCGGCATATGTAATGTAAAGCGTAAATAGCAGGATACCGGATAATGACTCTATCAGTATTGGTCTGAACGGTCTTCCTGCAGACGCGCACGCATCTGGGCAATCGTACGCTCCAGACTGACAATGGCTTCGGTTACTACGCTCTTGTCCACGCCATTCTCCAGCGCCTGGGCTCTGGCAAAAGCACGTTCCTTCTCTTCATGAACGCGTTCCTTTTCGGCCATGGCACGCTCTTTTTCATACGTCTGGCGGCGCTGTAGCTCATTATATTTATCGAGCAGATCCGTAATGATTTTGTAGAAACGCTCATAATCGAGGATGACATCATCCAGGAAAAAATCCACTTCTTCCTGAGAGTACCCTCTCATTTTGCTGGTAAAATCTTTTTCGTGAATTGTAAGTGCATCAAACTTGATTCCCAGCTGCTTGAATAACCGCTTCTGATCCTCCAGCTTCCGCTGATAGTTCTCATCAACAGCCATATCCACCATTCCCCTCATTTCTTGTTTGGACAGGTTGCAAGTCCAGACTTTTCTGCTTATAAATGTACCATAAACGATGCATTTGGGGAAATGTTCATACAGTTCTCACCCACCTCAGGGTATGAACTCGTTTCAATCTTTTATTGTTTTATGTATTCCTCTTTCCTTTCTCCCGTATCTGCGGCAAAATACAAGTACGATGTAGACCCAACTTCTCATTGTAGACCTCAACTGGAGTGTGACGGTAATCATGTTTTTGAAAAAGCAAGTGATCAAGCGCGGACAGCATGTCTATACCTATTATCGACTGGTCGAATCGTATCGCGATCCTGATGGCAAAGTGCGACATCAAACGATTCGTTACCTGGGACGACTAGATGATGAAGAGGCAGCGAATGTTCGCAGACAATTGAGAGAAGGCTCGCTTGAACCTTACCAAACCGATTCCATACCTACGATAAAGCCCCATTCAGAGCCCCACCGTCCAGCGGCTGTACCAGGCAGCATCCCTCTTCTGTGGAGACCTGTTTCGTTTACATCGATGTGTTTTGATGCATCTTCTACATCCGAATGGATGGTAGCTGATCATGATACCCTGTTCATGATTGGCAAAGGCAGCGCACGAGTGACGATTCGAGGACATGCAGCGAATATGGATGCGCAGCAGATTCTTTTTTGCCCGGAAGGTGCAGGTGTTCATCTTGGTAATGCCGGACATGAACCGTTGGAGTTATTTTGTCTGGTATTACAGGAGATTCCTACTGATGCAGACTACCCGCTTGCCACGACAACATCGACTAAGCTTGCAACACGGCCCTCTTTTTTGTCTGCTGTAGGAAAAGGAGATTGGAGCGAATCCGCAGCTATTTTACATATCCAATCTCCTGCAGAAATCCGTCGACTGTGTGGAGAATTGAATACATATAGTGAATATCATGTGCATCAGCCATTACAAATGCTGGGCTTTTATCGAAATTTTTATGAGCTGCTGCAATTGTTATGTATGGAAACCGTAGTTACTGTCAAAAATGATCATCTGACTTTTGAACAAATAATTCAGTATGTTCTGACGCATTATCGCGAGAATCTGCGTCGCGATGAACTTGCACGTCAGATGGGAGTAACTCCAGAACATTTTTCACGCCTGTTTCGCAGTTACAAAGGATGCTCTTTCAGTACCTATTTATCCACAGTGAGGCTGAATCAGGCACGACTGGATTTTCAGTTGTCACAGACGAGTACAGATACGATCGCCCGGCGATGCGGATACAGCGATGTGCATTATTTTAGCCGCAAATTCAAGCAGCAGTTCGGCCTGCCTCCCAGTCAATACAGAACGTCACCCAAGCAGTATGCTGCCTGTGATATCCCGCTAACAGCCATGTTATTGTATCTGGGAATCGAGCCAGCCGCAGGTTATCTCGATATCAATATGCTTCGCCGCTGGCAGGAGCATTTCTGGCCGCTGTCCAGCGCCAAACCAGGCGGCTCATCAAGTGAAGCAGAAGAGACAAAGCCTTATTTACAGCTATCCCATCTGGAGAATCTGCCTGCTCCCTCTTCAGAATGGATTCAAACGATCCAGCCTGACCTCCTGTTCGCTTATGAAGACCATCCGAATATAGGGCAGCTGAATGAATACGCACCGATTCAGAGACTTTCGCTTGAGCACTATAACTGGCGTGAACAGTGGCTCTGGCTTGCCGAACGTGTCCAACGCCAGCCTCAAGCTCAGGCATGGCTGCAGAGCTGGGACATCCGACTGGAAGCAGCCAGACAGAACATACAACCCTGGCTGGCCAAACGCGAAACAGTAGGCATTTATAAGATTGTAGCTGAAAAAGTATATGTATATGGCAATTTGCGCAGCATGGGCGGTCCGTTAATCTACGATGGATTGGGCTGTGAAGCTCCAGAATCTGTTCGCCAGCAGATTATTCATAAGGGACTGTTAAATATGGAAGTGCCTCTTCACCAGCTAGATCATTATGCTGCCGATCATATGATTGTTATTTATTATCCGATCGAGCACCAGGATCGCGAGCCCAGGCAGACTCCCCTGTCTGTAATGAATTCACCTTGGTGGAATCAGCTCCCTGCTGTACAGGCTGGAAACGTGTACATGATGGACCCGCATATTTTTTATGGATTTGATCCTTTT
This sequence comes from Paenibacillus dauci, assembly GCF_000971985.1. GTDB lineage: Bacteria > Bacillota > Bacilli > Paenibacillales > Paenibacillaceae > Saccharibacillus > Saccharibacillus dauci. Next base: position 633,800 of record NZ_KQ040798.1, read on the forward strand.
TCCCAGGAACTGCAGTTAGATCAGTGGCTGCAATGTCTGGCATCATATTTGCCATAAGAATTGATCACTATTGTCCATAGACGAACCTACAGCCGGTTGATATGATTCTATTTGATAATCATTATCAATTAGCAAATTGGAGGAATGGACAATGAATAATCGGCTGCTTACTAAGCCAGCCTGTATGATAGCGATGATGATAGTGACTTGTCTGCTGCTCGCTGCCTGCGGACAATCTACTGCTCCAACAGCTTCATCCAGTATAGCAACAACAAATACCGACACAAGCACCAATGCTGGTACAGACACAGCAACAGAACGTACGATTGATACAGCAAAAGGTAAAATTACGATCCCTGCTCATCCGGAGCGTATTGTATCAACTTATTATCATGGTACATTGATTGCCCTGGGTCTAAAACCGGTCGCCGCCACCAAAGAATGGTGGATGGGCAGCCCTTTTCTAAAAGAACAGGAGCAAGGCATAGAGGATGTTGGTACCCCAACTTCCATAGAGAAAGTCATGTCGCTGAATCCCGATTTGATCGTCATTAATGATTTTGATGTCAAATCATATGATCAATTCAGCCAGATCGCACCGACTCTCTATGTTCCTTACACCGCATACAATAATCCCAAAGAAGAGATTCAGATGTTTGGCAAATTACTGGGACGCGAAGAACAAGCTCAAGCATGGCTAGCCCAATATGATGAAGCTGCTCGTGCTGCCCGGGAGAAAATCAAAGACGTCGTTAAACCTGGCGAAACTGCCGTTTTGATCAATGTACGAGAAAAGAATATTTCTATTCTTGGCGACAATTATGGACGCGGTGGATATGCATTGTATGATGCCTTGCAGTTCAAACCGCTAGACAATGTCAAAAAAGACGTAATCGACAGCCGCAAGCAAATTCTGCCGATCCAGATGGAAAATTTACCCGATTACCTCAATGCTGATCGGATTTTCATTTGTTTTAATGATGGAACGACGGAAGCTCAGAAAAAATCCGTATTAAATAGTGCTGTCTGGAACAGTCTGCCCGCCGTCAAAAATGGTCAGGTCTACGATCTGCCTTATGATACGTTCTCTTATTATGATCCAACATCAATTGTCGGACAAATCGGAGTGCTGGCGGATATGATCGTAGATAAGAACAAGTAATTGAAGTCGATATTCTATATTTTCTATTAATGTATGACGTATGATTTAAATATGACAACAGCTAATCATTCAAACCATCAGTTAAACAGCACATGATGACTCTTTTCAAAAAAGGGTAATGCTGAAACTGGTGGTTTTTTTGAATATAAAAAGACTACCTGTATGTAACAGATAGTCCCTCTAACCACAACTTGCTATGTGAAATGAACCTGGAATAAGTTCAGCCTGATCCAATCACTCTTCACCTATTCGGGTGTTTATTGTACATGCAATCGAAAAACATGAGCAATGGGGGCTTGTGCTTCATTCTGTACTGCCAGTGGCAAATGAACCTCGATACCTTCTGCTGTCTGCTGGAAAATCAATGATGCGGTGATCTCTTCTCCCAGCAGATCAATAGACTGTACGCTTCCTTTATACGGAATAAGATGAGTTGCCGGAATACTCGTATGCTCGTCGGTATATAAATGACTGGCGTATACTTTGTGCTCCGGCATCTTCGCTGTAAAAGCCCAGTTTCCCGTATAAGCAGGTTCACAGCTGCGAGTCCCATACACTGCTTCTCCATATACGTTCAGCCATGCACCCAGTCCTTTTATACGATGAATTGCTCCCTCGGGTAAGCGACCGTCTGGCTGTGGACCCACATTAAGTGCCAGATTGCCTCCTTTGGCAACGATCTCCATCAGTAGATGTACCAGTTCACGAACCGATTTGTACTGGTCCTCATAGCGGAAAGAAAAAGACGTGCCCATGGTCACGCAGCTTTCCCATGGAATCGACATGGGATGCTCGGGCACAGTTTGTTCCGGCGTTACAATATTCTCGTAGGCACCGCCGACGGTACGATCTGCTGCCAGTAGCCACGGCTGATGCTGTCTGGCCCGGTCCACTACTTCACCCAGACGAATGTCCTGTCCTCTCTTCCCGGGACGTACCCATCCCGCATCCAGCCAGAGTACATCGATACGTCCGTATGCAGTAAGCAGCTCTGTAATCTGATCATGTGTAAACTGCACAAATTGTTCCCATAGCCATGGATACTTATGCGGGTCATACGTTGGACCACGCCAGCTGTACTGCCCACGCTCCATCCCATCTGCCCAGTAATAGGGAGTATGCCAATCCGCCTTGGAAAAGTAAGCCGAAATCGCTAGTCCCTTTGCACGAAAAGCATCAAATAGATGGCCAACAATATCGGCATACTTATGTCGATGAAACGGCGTGTCTTTGCCTGTAATCCGGTAATTGGTTGTATGCGTATCCCACATACAAAAGCCATCATGATGCTTGGTCGTAAAGTTCAAATAACGAAAGCCGCCTTCACTCGCCAGATCTGCCCATACTTCCGGCTGAAACCGGATCGGGTTGAAGGTCTTGTTCAAATCAAAGTATTCACGCTTGAGCTCCTGAGGATCATCCTGCCAGTCAATTCCATCGCGTGACCAGTCTCCATCCTCATCACTGAGTGCCCATGATTCAACAACGCCCAGTTGGGAATAGGGTCCCCAGTGCATCATCAAACCCAGCTTCTGATCCTTAAACCACTCCAAGCGTTCCAGCAGAACCGGATCTTCCGGCTTCACCCATGATTCTTCGCTGCTGTAGTTGTGAACCCCATCCTGTACGACGGCAGGCTGCTGGTCATCGGGTACGTTTAATTCTGTATCCTTGATTGGTTGATCGTTCATGGTATATCGCCTCCGTGGAATGATCATTGTGAGCAGGCTGTACGTATGCGGTGCATTACTGTGTGATGTGTTATTGTGCTGTGTTGAATGTTTTCCTTTGCGGTGATAGTTGTTGGTTGGGATGGTGAAAGTTCAGCCGCTGCGAAAAGGGATTGGGACACGTCCTCCGGTGGACCCTGAGAATCTTGGAATGGGAGAGCAGGTTGATTCTCAGGGTCCAAAGTCGTCCTTTGCCCCAATTCCCTTTTCTACGCTGGGTGGATGTTGTTACTTGATTTTTGTAAAGGCATGATCAGCGGCATTTTGGCAAACGTCCATCCTTATCACTTACTTGTCCAGCAGACCTTTTTGCATGGCGGTGTAGACAAGATGGGAAAACAGGCTGTTTGACCAGGCAAACCATGGACGGGTAAATGTAGCAGGATCGTCGGCATGGAAGCCTTCGTGCATATAGCCGGTGTCGGCATCGGTGGCTTCCAGCATATCGATCATGGCGAGCATTTCTTCGTCGGTGCTGGCTGTCAGTCCTTGCATGGATAGTCCCATATGCCAGATATAATCTGGTGGGGTATGGGGGCTTCCCATGCCGCTTGCTGCTTTACCTTCAAAATAAAATGGATTCTCCGTACTGAGAATAAAACGCCGGGTCTGCAGATACATCGGATCATCTACTGCACAGTAGCCCAGATACGGCATAGAGAGCAGACTTGGTGTACCGGCATCGTCCATCAGGCAATAGTTGCCGAATCCGTCTGTCTCGTAAGCATAGATAGGACCATACTGCGGGTGACGGTAAATACCGTACAGCTCGATGCCATGCTGCACTTCTTCTTCCATCTGCTCCAGCTCTGCAGCAAACTCCAGATCGCGATATACAAAACCCACCATCTCCTGCATCTGGCGCAGACAGACAACGGCAAACATATTGGATGGAATATTATAATGCAGTTCACAGGCATCATCACTTGGACGGAAACCCGACCAGATCATGCCTGTATAGTTGACCGGCATCCCTTTGCCCTGATTGCGAATCGTATCAATCGACGGACAATTACGCCGGGTAAAACGGTACGGTGATTCTTCCATATGATGCTGTTCCGTACGCCATAATTCATAGATGCTGCGCAGTCCCTGCTTGAATCCACTATCGAAAATATCGGACTTGCCGCTTGCTTTCCAATAATGGTAGGCCAGCCGGACGGTAAAGCAAAGCGAATCCAGTTCAAACTTGCGCTCCCATACCCATGGTCCCATATCTGTCTCATCTGCGGGGTCCCAGTGCCAGTCATTTGCCGTCTCATTGAACGCGTTGGCATAAGGATCTACAGACAAGTAGAACATATGACGGCGAATCAAACCGCGAATAATACGCTGCAGCTCTTCATCTTCTCCGCAGATCGGTACATAGTGCATCAACTGTTCCACCGAATCACGAAGCCAGAGTGCAGGAATATCGCCGGTAATGACAAAGGTCGTATCATCATCCAGCAGCTTGGTAGTTGTCTCCAGCGTATTGGGAAAACAATTTTTAAACTGCTCTGCCAGGCGCGGACGATGCGCCAAACGCTCCTCGGCTTCTTGAAGAACCTTTTTCACAGCAGGCGGCAGGGAAAGTTCGGGCATATGAATAGTTGCCATGGATTGAGTCATGATACAATACCTCTCTTCCACTTCAGGGTTTTGATCTCATATGGACGGAACGACAGAGTGATATGACCGTCAATTACAGATACAGGTTCCAGTTCATCCTCCAGCAGATTGGTGAGCATTACCTGATCGCCGCTTGCTGATCCGGTAGCCGGATCACCTGGCATGATCCAGCCCATTTTCACCTGACCGCGGCTGCCTGAAGACTCGTATAATCGCATAATCGTACCGTCGCCATCTTCGGCAGGTTTGATCGTTTCCAGAATAATATGATCGGCTTCATAATGCAGCAGCGGCTGTCCTGCCGGTATCGGAGCTACAGCAGAATCATCTTCCGTTGATACTGTTGTCTGGGAAGGAGCAGCTTTGAACGCCTTGGCGAGTCGGTATGGTGCAGGCTGGTTAAGCTCCATTGCTGCACGAACTACATGGGCTTCCCGCCAATTGCCACCATGCGGCAGTAGCGAATACGTAAACTCATGAGTCCCCTGGTCTGCCTGTACATCCGGCCATTTGGGAGCACGCAGCAGGGACAGGCGCATATGTCCATTTTTGATATCATAGCCGTATTTGCAGTCATTCATCAGGCTGACTCCATAATTGCCTTCAGATATATCGGCCCAGCGGTGTCCGCAGACCTCGAATTGAGCCTGTTCCCATGAAGTGTTGCTGCTCATTGTCCGTTCTAATGCACCAAATGGAATCTCGTAAGTGGCCGAGGCTGCCACCAGATCTACAGGGAAATTGACCTTGAGCAGTTTATGACTTTCCCGCCACTGTACCTGTGTCTTGAAATCAATTCTCGGATGATCTGCGTACAGATACATATCCTGCGTAATCTCTGACTGTCCGATCTGCCAGCTGAACCGTAAAATATCACCAGTACTGCCCCGCATGATCACCCGGGAAAATAGCAGCTGGGCTTTGCCAGCAGACTGCCCTGCAAATAGCGGATCAATATCCCAGGCGTCCCAGAGCGTCGGACGATCATGATAATATCCAAAAGCATTACCCGTATGCCCACTCTGAATCAGTTCACGATCATAACGCAGATCATAGAGGGAACTGATCTCACCGCGTTCATTAAAAGCGATCCGGTAAAATGGCGTCTCCCAGACCGGTGGAACGCCAGCTCCCAGTACAATATCGTCGGGACCTGTCACATCGTCCTCATGCTCGTATTCGCCTGCCACCTCAATATGAACTGCGTTGGCTGCTTCTATGACCTCTTCCTGCTGCGGACGAAGCCATACTGCTCGACAGCCAAATGCCGGGATCGATGGGACGTATACGCGAAGCAGATAGCTCGCTTCTGCCGTCTCAGCAGGCTGCAATACTTCTTCTATGGCATCCGCATCCGGACCAGAAGACAGCTGCTGATCCGATGTGGAAACTGAATCCAGTGGGACAATACCAGGCAGACGCTTCCGGGCAGCAGTGAATTGCAGAACAGGCTCTCCTGTCGTCTCTGAGGAAGATTCGGTTATTTCCCGAGGAACGATGTCGCTGGACAGACGTTGCCCTTGCTGATCATAGACAGCCATTCCCTGCAGCTCCTTGCCTCCCTCTATCTCCAGCCATTCACCACGTTCCCAGCCGAGACTGTTAAATACAACACAGGCTGTTCCTTCACCCGACAGATTTAGCGCATCGATCCACAGATCCAGCGCCTGATCCAGTGCTCCCTGGCCGATTCGCATAATCTCTTCGTACTCCACATCCGACGTATTATAGACTTCGGTAATGGCTGAACCGGGCACGATATCATGGAACTGATTGAGCATAATACCTGTCCATCCTTCACGGAACCGTTCAGCAGTGATCACCGGGCCCGCCGCTTCACGGCTTCCATTCCAGATGAGCGGACTGACCGAGTAATCGGCTGCATTCACCGTATTCTGTAAATTATCAGAGATATTTGATAACCCATCTGTATCACTCTCAGCTGCTACTGAGGACACAAGTGACCCTGTCGCCGGATGGCTCTCTGCCTCATGTGGTTGTACAGCTAGGCTAGAACGCTTCAACCTTACAGCTGCCAGCCGCTCCCATACTTCCGCTTCCCGGTACAATGCTTCTGCTTTGCGGTTGTATCGCTTGTTCCGTGCCTGAGTCGTGTAGGTTCCCCGATGCAGCTCCAAATACAGATCTCCATGCCAGGTCGGCAGCTCGTCAGCCTTTTCGGCAGTATGGTCAAAAAATTCCTTTGCTGTTCCAAAAGACGCCTGCGGCTGACCGATCATCATCTCTGCGTGCTGCACGTACTCCACCATATCGAGGGTGACGCCACCTCCGCCATCGCCGTGACCGTATAGCAGCATCTGCTCGGGGTGGATATTTTTCTGACGGTAGGATTGCCAGTGTTCATCGATATCCTTGACACTGGTCGACTCATTCACCCCGTGATTCAGGTAAGACAATACCGGCGTACCGTCAATACCTACCCACTGGAACAGGTCATACGGAAAAATATTCGTATCATTCCAGTTGAGCTTGGTTGTCATAAAATAGTCAATCCCCACCTGGCGCAGCAGCTGGGGCAATGATGCCGCATAACCGAACGTATCCGGCAGCCACTCGATCGTCGAAGTCACACCGAATTCCTCCCGATAAAATCGCTGTCCGTACAGCAGCTGACGGGCAAGTGATTCACCGCTTGGAATATTCAGATCCGGCTCCACCCACATGCCACCGACCAGTTCCCAACGCCCCTCTGCAATATAGGCTTTTACTTTGGCATACAGATCGGGATAATGATCCTTCACATAGGCAAATAACTGAGGTTGGCTCTGGGTATAGATAAATTCCGGGTATTGCTCCAGCAACGTACACATCGTTGAAAACGTACGGCTGGTCTTGCGCACCGTCTCCCGAATCGGCCATAGCCAGGCAATATCGATATGCGATTGTCCGACCATAATCATGCGTCCATTATTTTCCTGTGACGAAGTATATGGTCCGGTCTGCTCACGCAGCAGTTGTTCCAGCTGACTCCACGGCTCTTCCAGTTGCCAGGAATCTTCCGGTAGATCATAGGCGGCATTCATGCATTGTTCGAGTGCCTCCGTCATATGTAATCGGCGCAGTTCTCCTTCCGACAGACGGCGAACCGAGTCCATCAATAGCCGCAGACTGTAGATCAGACTGCGTAATCCGGCATTTACACTAACCAGGCTGGCAGTGAATCCGGTAAGCGGTATTACCTTTTCCGGCTGTCCGTTCAGAGGGTCATGCGGTTCGGGAATCGGATCATACAATTCAATCTCCAGCTGCAGCGTCTGACCGGCGTGTTCCGGACGTAAAGGAACAAAAGTGTGATTGCGGTCCAGACCATGATAGAACTCTCCATTCACCCGCAGCAGTCCTTCACCGCCGCCTGCGCTGAACAACAGTCCAGCCGGATGCTCTGCCCAGGATGCAGGCAGCGACACTTTGGCTTCCAATAAATAAGTAATCCCGTGCTTCCCCTGCAGCGTCATATTACTCTGACGGCGGGGTGACAATGTCTCATAGCGTCCTGCTGTAATATAACGTGCCTCTTCGATCGTCCAGTCAGTCAGTTCTATCTGTTCCAGCCATTGTCGTTCGGCAAGATGCTTCACAAATCGTTCCATACGATGCATAGTGGGCCTCCTTGGGCAAAAACTGCGTATAGTGTGCTGATGGTAGTATAGTGACGTGCAGGGAAAAGACGGCATGGTTAGCGTATTTTATTCATAATGTGAAGTGTTCTATTTCAAATACTTCATTACTATTGATCAGTTTGGATATTGGCTCCTCCTGCTTCTTAATAGAGAACAGCTTAAGATAGCAGATCCCCCTGTAAAATATGCCGGTTGAACCGTATCCGTTACTTTGCAGCGATAACAGTCAGAACGGCAGACTTGCCTGTTACAGAGCTGCCACCAACCTGAATTCGGAACTCTCCAGGCTCAACGACCCTGTTCAGCTGCGAGGTGACCAGTTCCAGGTGCTCGGGTGTCAGGGTAAAGGTGACCTCGCTGCTCTCACCCGGTTCCAGCCATATTTTATAGAATCCTTTTAACTCTTTATCCGGACGGGTGACAGAGGATACCAGATCGGTCAGATACAGCTGGGCGACTTCCCACCCTGCCCGGCTGCCGGTATTGGTAATCTGCACGGTAACCGCCGCCGATTGATCGGGATGAATCAATGCCGGTGAGACAACAGGATCACTATAGGCAAAAGTCGTATAGCTCAGTCCATGCCCAAATGGATATGCAGGTTGCAGATCCATTTCCAGATATCGCTTGCCTCGTGTGCGCTTGCCATTGTAATAGATCGGCAGCTGTCCTACATGACGGGGAACCGAGATGGTCAATCGTCCCGAAGGATTCACCTCTCCATACAGAATCTCGGCCAACGCATGTCCGCCTTCCTGCCCGGGATACCAGGCTTCGATAATGGCATCTGCGTGCTCATCGATCCACGGCTCTGCGATCGGACGACCATTGATATAGATGACGATCAGCTTTTTGCCCAGGGCATGAACCGCCTGACACAGTCTTAGCTGTACACCGGTCAGATTGAGGTCTACCCGGTCAATGCCCTCGCCGCTCTCCATATCGCTCGCTCCGGAATTATGTACCAGAGATTGGCCGGTACGCAGATCGACGGTGCCTTCGCCAAAGTCCCTTGCGCTCGAACCTCCAAGCACCATCACTACGGTCTCTGCCTGCCCTGCCACTTCCAATGCGTATGCAAACCCTTCCTCCGATTCATCACGGATGCGGCAGCCTGGCGCATACAGAAGCTGATCATCCAGCCCCTTTGCTGCCAGATATTGACGAATGCCTTCCAGCACAGTAATAACTTTGCCTTCCGGTTGTGGCGAAGTATAATCACCCAGCTGGTTATACGGCGTGTTGCCGTTGGGACCGATAACTGCAATTTTACCAGCTGTCTCCAATTGGATTGGAAGCGCATTCTCTTTGTTCTGGAGCAAAATAATGCCCTGGCGGGCGACTTCCCGTGCCAGCTCAATGTGCTCTTGCGAATGAATGAGCTGCTCCGCCCGGTCAGGATCTACATAAGGATGATCAAACAATCCCAGTCGGAACTTGATCTCCAGCAGACGCTGCACCGCCTGATCCAGATGTGCTTCATCGGCGATTCCCTGCTCCAGCGCAGAATTCAGATACCGGCTGAACATGGAACCGGACATCTCCAGGTCAATGCCTGCTTTCAGTGCGAGTGCTGTTGCCTGCTCGCCATTTTCTACAATATTATATCCGTGTACCAGCATATTCATGGCGCTGGCATCGGTAATGACGAATCCGTCAAATCCCCATTGTCTGCGCAGTACCTCTTCCAGCAGATACTCGCTGGATGTGCACGGCACACCGTCGATCTCGTTATAGGCGGTCATGACCGATACAGCTCCCGCCTCTACGGCCTTGCGAAAAGGAACCAGATCCACCTCGTGCAGTTCCTTCATCCCCATATGTACAGGCGCTGCATTGCGTCCACCCTCCGAAGCGCCATAGCCTGCAAAATGCTTGAGTGTAGCCATTACACTGTCCGGTGCATCCAGCCCCCGACCCTGTAGTCCTCTTACAGCAGCTGCAGCCAGCTCGCCAGCCAGATAAGGATCTTCGCCATACGTCTCTTCTGTACGCCCCCAGCGCGGATCGCGTACGATATCGAGTACTGGTGAATAGGTGGCCACTCCGCCCTGACTGCGCGTCTCTATCGCCACCGCATGACACATCTCTTCATACAGCTCGGTGTTCCATGTGCTGGCAGCCAGCAGCGGCACCGGATAGACGGTAGCGCCGATCGCCATATGTCCATGCGAGCACTCTTCGCCAAACATCAGCGGAATGCCCAGCCGGGATTGCTCTATTGCATACTTCTGAATGGTATTCAGCGCAGCTGCTCCCTCACGCGGAGACAACCCGGTCTCCAGTGTAACTTCTGTCCATGGATCGGCACGCAGTGCTGCGTAAAGCGCACCTATCCGGCCTTCCCGGATCTGCTGTCTGAATTCTTCGGTTAATGTAATCGTACCGTCAGAATTGCGTTCAAATGTCTGCCAGCCGAATATTTGTACCAGCTGCCCGACTTTTTCCTCCCTGGTCATTCGTGAACATAAATCCTGTACTCTTTCCTGCAGCGAATACGTTGCATCTTGATAGATCATGATGGCAATCACCCTTTACCCTTTTGTTGAGAGAATGGTTGACGTACATTTTTCGTGTCAGCTTTTAGCAAAGAATGTCTAATTTATTGGAGTATTGGCAATGGTGTTGTGTTAGTACTTCTGCTTTAAAGAGGGGATACCTGTCTAAAAATGATTAAAAATTTTACTTTATGCCATAAAAAATTATTTATTGTCTTCTCTTTTTGCATTTTATCGACTTATAGTTGTACCTATCTTCTGTTAGATGCCGATCATCCAAATCAACTGATTTCAAAAAAAATGGGCAATTTCTTTTACTGCATCAGCAGGAAGATACAGCAAAAAGACGGGATCTAATGACCCCGTCTGGTTGATGATGCATCTATGAAAAGAATTCGGAAAATCAGAATGCCCAGTTGCCCTGACGGAAGACCGGTTCAATCGTGCCATCCGGCAGTTCGCCGTCAATATCCAGTTCTGCCGAGCCGACCATAAAGTCCACATGGGTCAGGCTGACATTGGCGCCGCGCTGTACCAGCTCTTCTTTGCTAAGCTGCGTACCGCCTTTGATATTGGTTGGATAGGCGCTACCCAGCGCAAAGTGGCAGGATGCATTCTCATCAATACCCGTATTGTAGAAAATACGATTCAATCTGGAAATCGGAGAGTCGTATGGAACAAGCGCAATTTCTCCAAGATAGGAAGCACCCTCATCCGTATCCAGCAGATCGGTCAGGTACTCGCGTCCGGCTGCCGCATCATATTCCACGACTTTGCCATCTTTGAATGTCAGTGTGATGCCTTCGACCAAGCGGCCGTTCAGGTTCAGCGGCATCGTGCTTTTCACCGTTCCATTTACACCGGTGCGATGAGGCATCGAGAATACTTCCTCTGTCGGCATGTTGGCGACAAAGTAAGTACCCGCGTCATTCTCGCCACCGCCGCTACGCCAGATATGGCCTTCCGGCAGCTGTACATGCAAGTCTGTTCCAGGCGCGCGGTAATGCAGGCTTTTGTATTTTTTGCCATTCAGCAGATTTTTGCCTTTACGCAGATGCTCGATATGTTCGCGCCAGGCGGCTACCGGATCATTGTCTGCGGTAACCCGGTTCATCATGAAGATCGCTTCCCACATCGCAGGGATGCGCTCTGTTTCGGGTAGATCGGCATATACCTTGTTCGCCCAGGCTGCAGTCGGTGCTTTGATGAGCGACCAGCTGATGCGGCTGTTGCGTGTGTAGACGCTGTATTTCTCATTGGCTATCGCTGTAGCCTTGACCGAAGCGGATACTTTCCAGGAATCAATACCATCAAACAGCTCCGGATTCGGTACTTTGATACGCAGAATAGCTCCGCCTTCTTCGGCGAATTTCTCCATCATGTCGGCATGCCACTGCGGATAATAGCCAAACGTATCATCGGCTGCATGCTCGTAGCGGATACGGGTGACCTGCTCGTCATCCCAATCGACCATGACGTATTTGGCACCGGCGTCATAGGCCTTAGCTACAATCAGCCTTGTCAGTTCAGCCGTCTCCAGAGGTGCATTGACAATCAGCACCTGACCTGGCTGGATATTTACGCCAACCTGAATGACCAGTTCAGCATATTTTTGCAGCATGGTTGTAAAAGAATTCATTGTGCTCAGCCCCTTTGCTATCACAGAAGTAGTCCAGTGGATCTAACTATTTGTTTCATTTAAATCCATTTACAGCAATTAATGTTCCGCTTTGTACAATAGAAATAAACTAACTTGCCATAAATTCCAGCAAATGTGCAGAAAGAAGAAGTGAAGCAGATTGGTTTATATTCTTTTTGAAAATGCGGCTATTCAAAGTGTAAAATTGACCACTGGATGATACAGACTTACTTATTATACTCCTTAACATGCCAGCCTACACTATCCGAATAATCCAATCGGTTGCGATCCTTATATGCGGACAGGCTTTTAAAGAGGAGAGAACTGTTATATTTCCGCCATAAAAATATCAAAAAAGGCTGATATTCTCCTCCACTCCGGAAAAGAAGATCAGCCTTTTTATGCATCATAGAGCTATGCCAGTATGTTCAATCTACTAAAAATAAACTTTCCTTTTTTCTTATAGTCACGGATTCACACATCTATCTCCCTTATCCAGCCTGACGTGCCGATTCACTGATTGCTGCACTGCGCAGCCAGCTACCGCGCCACCGGGTCTGCATCACGACCAGCAGCACCAGCGAGCAGAAGGCCACCGTACCCAGTACGATAAATCCAGGCGTGTAAGAGCCTGCTGTTTTGTACAGATTGCCAAGAACCAGCGGCAGCGCATAACCGCCGAGTCCTCCTGCGGCACCGACAATCCCGGTGACCAGACCGATCTCATTGCCGAAACGCTGCGGAACCAGCTGGAACACTGAACCATTGCCCGCTCCCAGACACATCATACCGATAAACAGCAGCACCACCACGACCGGCAGCGGCGGCAGGAAAGAAACGCACAGCAACATTGCCCCGGCTCCGGTATACAGATACATCAGCATCCGTGTACCGCCGATTTTGTCTGCCAGATACCCGCCGACCGGACGGAAAAAGCTGCCGGCAATTACACAGATGGTTGTAATATCCGCTGCATGAACAGCAGACAATCCATACTGTGTATTGAAGAAAATAGTCAAATAATTTGCCAGACCGACAAAACCGCCAAAGGTCACACAATAAAAGGCACAGAACACCCACGCATCCCGCTGACTCAAAATGGAAGCATACTGGGACAGCTTTTTCGGTGCGGGACGATCCGGGCTGTTCTTGGCAAAAATACTAAAGTAGATAAAAACGATAACGATTGGAATCATCGCGATACCAAATACGACTTCCCAGCTGCCAAAATACTGGGCCAACCGATTGGCAAACAGGGTGGCGAGCACCGTACCACTATTACCGGCGCCAGCTATGCCCATAGCCAGACCCTGATGCTCCTTGGGATACCACTGACTTGCCAGTGGCAGTGCCGCAGCAAAAGACGCACCAGCTATTCCCAACAGCAACGCAACCACATACAGTTGATCCAGCGACTGTACCCATTGCCAGCCCAGATACAGCGGCACCAACGTAACAATCATTCCCAGCTGCGCTGTCAGTTTGGGGCCAATATAGTCGGACAGAAATCCGAGCAGCAGCCGTAAAATGGAACCTCCGAGTACCGGAAGAGCGACCAGCTGTGCTTTTTGCACAGGATCCATCGGATAATCCTGCGCAATAACGACACTTAAGGGCCCAATCAATCCCCAGATCATAAAGCTGATATCAAAGTACAAAAAAGAACCAAATAATGTAGGCTTATGCCCGCTCTGCCAGAAACTTTTTCTCTCCATCTCTCTCGCTCCTCTGTATTCGATAATGTACTGATTTCGATGATCCGGCATGTTTGTTGATTGCATAAGTCCATACAAAAAGCCGCAATTTCCCCTTTGGAATCAAAGGATAAAATTGCGGCTTCATTGCCTGCGTTTGCACATCATTGTGCTTGAATATGTAAACTTATGAATCACCGGATAGTGAATTTGTTTCAAATTATAAGAATATTTTATTCGTGTGTCAATTAAATTAACAAAATTATAAGAAAATAATTTTATGAGTCATATAATATAACATATAATTATACATAACTTATTATTCATCATATTGGCCTCCTCTTCGATTCGTGCGATTCCTTTACTTCTTTCTTTTTTCAAATCGGTTCTCTTTTGTACTTAGCTTTTTATGATCCGATTTTCCAGTTAAAGATATGCATCCACATACTAATATGTTCATTATTGAACACTTTAAATAAAAATAATCTAATTTTAAAAATATTTTGTACAAAAATATACGTTTTGTATATACAATCCATATTGTATTGATTAGAATAATGACATATTCAACCAGTTCTCATGAAAAGAGGGGTAGCATGGAGACCGTGCTTCGGAATTTGTTTCAGTCACTGGCCAAAAATCCTTCCGCCAATAAAATGGCTAAAAAGTATGGTTTGCGCTTCGGTGCCAGACGTTTTGTTGCCGGCGTAACGATTGAAGAAGCTGTGCAGGCCGTTCGTACACTCAATCAGGATGGCCGACTGGCTACACTGGATCATCTGGGAGAGTTTATCTCGACTCGCGAAGAAGCGATGGAATCTACCCAGATGTGTCTGGAGACGCTGGATGCCATCTCGCGCAGTGGAGTACAGTCCAATCTGTCACTCAAAATGACCTCACTCGGTCTGGATATCGACCGCCAGCTCTGTATCGACAATATGACCTCTATCCTGACACGAGCACAAAGCTATGGCAACTTCGTGCGGATCGATATGGAGGATTACGCCCACTGCCAGATGTCTATTGATATCTACCGTGAGCTGCGCCAGCAGTTCGATAATGTAGGTATTGTACTGCAGGCCTATCTATACCGCACCGAGCAGGATATTCAAGATCTGAATGAGTACCGTGCCAATCTGAGACTGGTCAAAGGTGCTTATAAAGAGCCTCCGTCTGTCGCCTTTCCTGCCAAAGAAGATGTCGACAGCAATTACTGCAAAATTATTAGCCAGCATCTGACAAACGGCAACTATACAGCGATCGCTACTCATGATGAGAAAATTGTCCGCTATGTGCGCGAGGAAGTTACACGTCATCATATTCCTTTGCATCAATTTGAATTTCAGATGCTGTATGGCATCTGCGAAGACCTTCAGAAACGACTTGTGCAGGACGGCTACAAGGTACGTGTATATGTACCGTATGGACGTGACTGGTTCGGTTACAACATGCGCCGGCTGGCAGAGCGTCCGGCCAATATATGGTTTGTACTCAAAAACCTGTTCAAGTAAAGCCAAACAGGCTTGCCTGTGAGCGAATACGCTCTTCAGACAAGCCTGGTGCAGCAACAGTTTACAACTGATGCTTGGTCATTTTGTTATACAGGGTACCACGGGAGATGCCGAGAATCCGGGCAGCGATACTCTTATTACCAGCAGCTTTTTGTATCGCTTCTTCGATGCGCAGCTTTTCTTCCTCTTCGGTAACACGGGCTTTGAGGCTGTGCGCTATCAAAGGTTCAGAAGATTCGGAGACAATGATATCTTCCTTTTCCCTTGTAAATGCCGGAGGCTGATCTCCCTGCAGCGATTCGGGCAGATGCTCCAGCAGCAGGGAATCCCCTTCACTCAGAATCACACAGCGTTCAATGACGGCACGCAATTCGGCAATATTACCCGGCCAGTCATAACGGGCAAATGCCAGCATGACTTCCGGTGCTACTCGCGGTACGGGCTTCTGGTAATGTACGGCAAATTCGCGCAGATACATATGCACCAGTATCGATAGATCTTCCCTGCGTTCACGCAGCGGAGGTACCGTAATTGTAACGACACCCAGCGCATAATACAACTCGGAGCTGAATTGCTGATCGGTGACACGCTGATCCAGTGCGGTCCGCGTACCCGCGATAATCCGTGCATGAAGCGGAATATCTTCCTGACCTCCATAACGGCGGAAAGAACGCGTCTTGATCGCACGGTACAGCTTATTCTGGATATCCGGCGGCAGCTTGTCGATTTCATTCAGAAACAGGGTACCCTCCCCTGTCTGCTCCAGCTTGCCCGCTTCCTGAATATCCTGACCGGAATACGTACCGCCGATAAAGCCGAACAGTTCACTGTCCAGCATCCCCGGCGGCACGGCACCACAGTTCAGGGACAGAAATGGAGATTCTGCATGGACGCCGGCCAAATGGATCGCCCGGGCGAGCTGTTCCTTGCCGGAACCGGCTTCTCCATACAGCAGCGCTGGTGTATTCAGCTCAGCGATCTTTTTGCCGATCCGAACAACCTTGCTGATGCTGTGACTCTGTCCATCCATCAGGGTAAACGGATCACTCCTACGCGGCATTGTATCGAGAATGCTCGCCTGGGCATGGGACAGCTCCCGGTTTAATTTGACCAGATGAGTGATATCCTGCTCGGAAGACAGTCCGCCTACGACATGACCCGATGCATCCAGTACCGGGGAAGCATTGATCAATACGTGAGTACCTTCGGAAGATTTGTGATACATGTTGCGGACTTTGCGTCCTTCATCCAGTACGCGCAGCAGCATAATCGATTCCGGATCAAAATGCTCACCAATGGTCTGGCCCATAATACGTTCATACGGAATACCGTAAATCTGCGCAGCCGCATCATTCCAGCAGATAACCCTGCCCTCCTGATCCACTGCGGTTACGGCATCGGTCACGGTATCCAGCAGTCCATTCAGGTACATCTCGGCTTTGCGTTTCTGATGATGCAGCTGGCGCAGAAGATCACCACCATGAAGATAGCCTGCTGCCTGCCCATCCGGCATTGTGAATACAATCGGGCGACTCAGCGAATCGGGCAGCTGATCGATCCATTTATCGTCTGCTTGCTCTATTATTTCTCTATTTACCATAGGCGAAGGTTCACAGGTAGCCAGAGAACTCTCGACAGAACCTGCCGTCTCCTGCCAGAACTGAAGATCCTCGGATGTAAACAGGTACGTCTTACGGTTATAACGTATACAGACTGCCTGGTCCTGCAGCAGTAATTCGACTACCTTTTGCGCTTCTGCCTGCTGCGGCAGTTGGGTTATATTTTCATTTATTTGTAATTGTTCATTATTGAACATAATAATCTCTCACTCCATGTAATTTAGTAACAATTTAACATGGCTGCCCCTCTACTGACAACTATATGACAGATTTGGCTATTTCGATCTATTCTGTTATAGATCTGAAATGAATGTTGATTGTCCCGTAAAGAAATGGATCATTACTAAAAAAATAGGCCTCCCTTGATGAAAGTGATGGATTCGGGTATTTAATATACTTTCCAGCTAAATGTTCATTATTGAACAATTATTTAAGTACTTTTGTTTAAATTGTACAATTCAAATGATAAAAGTGTATAATCCAATTAAATGTATGTGCTTACAAATTATGATTGTATTCTGCTTCCATATTGAGAGGAGATAAATCAATGAGTAAAACAACAAATATCCAAACATTTTCCAATGAACCTTTTGTAGATTTCAGCCAACCGGACAATCGTGAAGCAATGAAACAGGCTATTGCCCGCGTCCGCGCAGAACTTGGCCAGACTCTTCCTTTGCATATTGGAGACCAGAAGATTGTAACCGAAGACAAAATCGTTTCTATCAATCCTGCGAACAAGGATGAAGTGATCGGTTATATGAGCAAAGCCAATCAGCAGCTCGCTGAACAAGCGATGCAGACAGCGCTGGAGACATTTGAGACATGGAAAAAGGTTCCTGCCCGTATCCGTGCCGATTATCTGTTCAAAGCAGCTGCCCTGATGCGCGAACGCAAGCATGAATTCTCGGCGATGATGATTCTGGAAGCCGGCAAAAACTATGCTGAAGCCGATGCTGATACAGCAGAAGCGATTGACTTTATGGAGTTCTATGCCCGCGAGATGCTACGTCTGGACCAGATTAATGAGACCCAGCCACTGACCCCTATCCCCGGTGAAGATAACCGACTGACCTATATTCCTCTCGGTGTAGGTATTGTTATTCCGCCGTGGAACTTCCCGCTGGCCATCTGTGTCGGTATGACGACAGCTGCTGTAGTATCCGGTAATACCGTGCTGCTCAAGCCTGCTTCTACTACACCGGTCATCGCTCATATGTTCGTTGCGCTCATGGAAGAAATCGGATTGCCACCGGGCGTGATCAACTTTATTCCGGGCAGTGGTGCCGAAGTCGGCGATTATCTGACTACTCATCCGAAGACACGCTTTATCAGTTTCACCGGTTCCAAGGAAGTCGGTCTGCGCATCAGCCGTCTCGCCGCTGATACCGTAGAAGGTCAGATCTGGATGAAACGACTGGTCGCGGAAATGGGCGGCAAAGATGGAATCGTGGTCGACGAGACGGCCGATCTGGATGCAGCGGCCCAGGCGATTGTTGCTTCTGCCTTTGGCTTCCAGGGTCAGAAATGCTCGGCAGGCTCACGCGCTGTAATCGTGGAATCCGTCTATCCACAGATTGTAGAAAAAGTAACCGAGCTAACCGGACGGTTATCTATCGGTCTACCGGAAGAGAACTATCCATCCGGACCGGTTATTGATGAAGCCTCTTATAATAAAATTCTCGATTACATCGAGATCGGCAAAAACGAAGGTCGTCTGGTCGCAGGCGGTAACAAAGCAGAGGGCAACGGCTACTATATCCAGCCTACAGTGTTCGCGGATGTAGATCGCAAAGCCCGCCTCATGCAGGAAGAAATCTTTGGCCCGGTACTGGCTCTGTGCTCCGCCAAAGATTATCAGGAAGCAATCGAGATCTATAATGATACGGAGTTTGGACTGACCGGTGCATTCTTCTCTACCAATGAGGAGCGGATCAGTGAAGCGCTGGAGACGATGCACTGCGGCAATCTGTATGTAAACCGCAAATGTACGGGTGCGCTGGTAGGTGCGCAGCCATTTGGCGGATTCAATATGTCGGGTACGGATTCCAAAGCTGGCGGTCATGATTATCTGCTGCTGTTCACCCAGGCGAAATTGACTTCGCGCAAGCTGTAAGGGTTGGGTGATAGTTAGAAGTAGTTAGGCGTATGACTGGATATGGATACGGTTGAAGTGGCATGGTGAGTTTATCATTTTATAGTAAAAGCCCCTGTAGGTGTGGTTACAGGGGCTTTTGATTGTGGTTGTGGTTTCGTTGAACAGGGCTTGGTCTGTTCTTCATCATTCACTTCAGAAAAGAATAAGAGCATGTCCTCCGGTTAAGCCTAGAGATCCTTTATGGATTGGAGTACATGAGGATCTCCAGGCTTAAATGTCGTCCTTTGCTCTTATTTCCTTTCTTTCGTTACGTGCGTGAGCTTCTTTTCAAAAACAATAAAGTTAAGTTGCAGATAGAACATTCTTCCACATCCAAATGATTTGGGTTAATCAATTTTACTTGATTGGAGAGCGTGCATACCCGCTTCCACTTTTGATGGCATAGCCATCTTTGAATGTGTTCACAGAAGCATCGATACTCAGGTAGCCCGAGAATGATCCGTCAACAAGGTTGTAGCCCATATCGTCGTAAAAGTCTCCGTACGTTATTGCATTTCCACTTGCTCCGCCATGCTTCTCCTTGCTTTCGCCGCCTTGCACAATAGACATCCCTTTGATGACAGCATGATCGCTTACGGTATAATACCCACCTACAAGTGCGCTTTCCATTACACTACTACTGCCAGATATAGCAGCATCGTCGCGAACGATCGCCCGATCGCTTACATGCGCCTGATCGGTAACGGCTGCATATCCATCCACAATAGCATAGTCACTCAGCCAGGCAGAGCCATCGATTACTGCATTGCCTTGCGCCATTGCATGACCGGTTAAGCGCGCATTGCCGCTGATCTGTGCATCGCCTCGTACAATGGCATTGTCCTCAATTCGGGCATTTTGCTTCACTACTGCATTGTCCAGCACCCGGGCATTGGGTGCGACATATACACTTGCATCGACAAAAGCACTGTCCGCCACAAAACCTCCTCCATTTCCATGACGATGTCCGGAGACTCCAGAGTCTATACCGATTGGCGACAGATTGGGTTCGGCATGTTCCAATTGAAGTGTATACGGATAACGAGGTTTGGATTCAAAAGGTTTGTTCTTTTCCGAAAAAGTCTGATCCCAGCTGCCAATGCCCATTTTCGACTGGCTCATGATTGAAAGTGACGGTGTAGCTGCTACACTGATATAGGCTTTTTCGCCTGTTGTGATTGACTGCTGCACTATCTCGCCGCTGCCAAATGGCTTGCTGTAGCGGCTGATTCCATGGTTATCCTCAACGATTAGATACGCTTGCCAGTTGGCGTCTGCTGCCTGGGTCAAACCGTTCAGTCGGGCTGTCACAATCACCGAATTCTGTCCGGCTGGAATCCGTACCTGCAGCGGGATGATATTATATCCAGCTGCCTGAGGCGCACGTTCTGGCGGAACCTCATAAAGGTTGGCCTGTCCTTGCACTGCATTCAGCATGGTGTATAACTGCTGCTCATACAATTCGCCATTTTGCAAAAGACGATGAATCTGCTCGTTATAACTCTTTTTTTCACGAAAATCGAATGTTGCCATATGAGCTGCGTAACGTCCGATCGTGTCCCTTAGATTAGTTTGAGGATTAACACGGGCGATTAGTTCGTAAAAAGACTCCTGCTGATTTTGCGGATTGCCGGAACGGAGCAGTTTGGCCATAAAACCTTCACCATATCCCGGCAGTTGATCCGGGTTCTCCTCCAGATATTTCACAAACGGCCATGCTTCATAATAGGCGCGTCCGTTAACGGCTGTTAGGGATAAAGCTCTTACATATGGAGGTGTCAGCTCGGGTACACCTGTGCCGCCACTCTGTTGGTAGTCAGCGCTAGTAATATATTCTTCACGAAACCAGTTGGCAATGGTCTCATACCACGGACCAAGATAAGGATTATCTCTCCAACTGTTATTCGACTGGGCAAATTGCACAGCATGGCCCAATTCATGAGGAACAACTGTATCATTTTTTAGTGCATCTGGTGCCATCATCAGATAAGGGTACCCATCGGTATCCATTCCTGCGAAAGCCCAGCCTTTCTCATATAACGGAAGTCCAGTCTCCATAATTACCACGTTAATTTTGTATGGATGAGTATTGGCGCTCGATAAGACCGAAGTGAAAGGTGGCTGCATATGAAGTTTGTCCATATAGAAAGTCAGCGATTGTTCCAGCATCTGACCTGCCTGTGCCAGCAGTTCAGGAGTAACCTGTTGATTAAGATCTCCATTCCCCCACAATATCTGAAAATGTCTGGTCTCGTAATGATTGGCATTCGCTGCAGACAACACTTGATCATCATTACGTACTCCGCGTACAGCATATACGTTTGATGCCGGGTACTGGACAGACTTTGAATTCATGGTCTGCACACTGGAAGACACATCCGAAGCCTCCACAGAAGGAGTGATAATAGCACCGGAGCATGTTAGAAATGCCGTCGCTGTGAGCGTACCAAGCAGACCTATTTTAAGCATTTTTTTCTTTGGGTAGTGATTCGGATTGTATGGCATAGCGAGAGCTGCTCCTTCGTATGTGTAATAGGGATAATTCTTTTTTTATCGGCAGAAACTACTAAGTAATTAAACTATAATACAAGTCTCTTATACTATGTAAAATCCTTAAAATACTTCATTAATGTTATATTATATAACTCATTAATAATTTTAGAGCATAATAAATGATTATACGTTAATTATATTGACATAAATTTTAGAATCCTTTACTGTTACTTTATAACTTTCACACAAAGACGTGTGATCTTAATTGGTGGCAATGATGCCCTTTTCCTGTTGTTAATTCAGCAGAAAAGGGCTTTTTCTGTTTATTTCCACCTCGTTTATACATCGATATGATAATATGCTGTCTTTGCCAAAAGATGAACTTGATTATGAAAAGGATGCGTAACCACTTAAAATATGTAAGGTAATTTAACATTAAGTATAAGAAATGATGAAATTGGATGGATAATTGCAAAATTATTGTAGATAAACGCTTGAATAGTAAGATGTATACCCAAATAGAGACAGATATCAGGATGGATAAAGGAGGAAATCATATGCCTTCAAAGTTAGTCGTGATTGGTAATGGAATGGCAGGAATGCGTTGTGTGGAAGAAATAGTGAAGCGGCGGCCCGGACATTTCAAAATTACGGTATTTGGTGCGGAGTCCCGACCAAACTATAACCGGATTCTGTTGTCCAAAGTACTTCAGGGTGAAAGCCGGTTTGAGGATATTATTCTGCATTCGCTGGACTGGTATCAGGAGCATGAAGTTCAACTGCACTCCGGCGAACAGGTTGTGCGGATTGATCCGGAGCAGCGGATGATTCATACGGCTTCCGGCATGCAGACAGAATATGATGTGCTGATTATCGCTACGGGTTCGGTTCCCTTTATCCCTCCGATACCCGGTTCGGATAAAAAAGGCGTAATTTCTTTTCGCAGTATGGAAGACTGCCAGATCATGACCGAGTATGCAAGCCAGTACCGCCGCGCCGCGGTTATCGGCGGTGGTCTGCTTGGATTGGAAGCGGCGCGTGGTCTACTGCATCTTGGCATGGAGGCGCATGTTGTACATAACGCTTCCTATCTGATGAATCGTCAGCTGGATGCACTGTCAGCCGGCATGCTGCAACAAGAGCTGGAGCAGCAGGGTATGATCTTCCATCTCAATCGCAATACACTGAAAATTACCGGCACGACCCGAGCGCAGGGATTGCGCTTTGATCAGGGTGATCGACTGGCTGCCGATCTGGTCGTGATGGCAGTTGGTATTCGTCCCCATATCCGCCTGGCTGAACAGGCAGGCATTCAGACGGGACGCGCTATTCTGGTAGACGATCTAATGCAGACCAGCGAGCCTGGCATTTATGCAATCGGCGAGTGTGCAGAACATCGCGGTATCTCTTATGGTCTGGTTGCTCCTCTATATGAGCAGGCACAGGTACTGGCTGCTCATCTGTGTGAACAGCCAACGGCCGGTTATCAGGGCTCTATCCCTTACTCCCAGCTCAAAATCTCCGGTGTACATGTCTTCTCGATTGGCGATATCCAAGCTCCAGAAGCCGAGGATATCGTGCAGCAGTATGATGGTGTACGCCGCACCTATCGCCGAGTGCTGGCTACCCGCGGCAGCATCAGCGGTGCCATATTATACGGCGAGACTGCTGAAGGAACCGCTCTGGTCGAAGCAGTACGCCGTGGTCAATCTGCCGAGGAATGGCTCGCATTAAACAGCACGGATGCGCATGTGTCCATGAATCCGGCAGACGCAGCAGCGATAGCCCTGTCCCCGCACTCGGTTGTCTGTGCCTGTAATGCAGTGACCAAATGCATGATTCTGGATACCATGACCAATTTTCAGCTGGAGACAGCAGATGAAGTCCGGGAGCATACCCGTGCTTCCGGCTCATGCGGCGGCTGTCGTCCTACGGTAGAAGCGCTCGTACGTTGTCATGCTGCCGGGATCACGGAATCCGCTCCAGTCGCGGCTGAACATGCTCCTGCAGCTGAAGAGATTCCTGCTATTTGCAGCTGCACTTCCCTCTCTCATGAGGGGCTTCGCTTACAGATCCATCAACAGGGCTGGCAGACCCCTGCCGAGGTTAGGCAGCAGCTAAACTGGAAAACGGCAGATGGCTGTTTACAGTGCCTGCCTGCTATTCATTATTATCTGAATACCCGCCGCTTGATACAGTCCGCTAATCTGGAGTATTTCCCTACAGATATTGCTGAAATGGAAATCGATCATCGACTGCTGGAAAATCGTCATCACGTATCGGGTAATCTTGCACAGCATACATGGACAAATACAATGCCAGCCGCTGCAGTATCTTCGTTCATGAGCACTTCCCTTTCAGCTTCCCTGCTGCTTCATGCCGATCCTGCATTACTGCAACAACTGCCGGACAGTGGCGACCTGTTGCAACAATTATATAGCAGATGGCAGATAATCGTACCAGCTGTTCCTTTGCAACTAGCTGCAGCTGTTCACTCTGATGGACCGGCAGGTGTATTGCTGTATGATCTGGCAGTATGCAGCTCTCCTGCGGGTTGGGAGATCTATGCTGGTGGCAGTTCGATAGGTTCCTTTCGCAGAGCAGAATTGATTGCCCAAATGGATTCTTTTTACGAAGCGATCCGCCTGTTATCTCTCTGCATTCACTATTATTATGAACAATCCGACTATGGTGAACCAGTATGGCAGTGGCTGGAGCGTACCAGTCTGCCAAATGTCCGCGAACAGATATTGAACCGATATTACGAACAGCACTCTGAATCCGGAATGGAAGGAGCAATCAGCTATGAACATGATGAAAACGCAGTGCCCTTTTTGCAGCGTACAATGTAAAATCACCCTGAATTACAAAGAATCCGCAGCAGCTTCCACTCTCCCATCCAGTATGCCGCAGACCGATCGCCGCCATACCAGCTGGCAGGCGGAAGGTACACCCAATGCAGCTTCCCAGGGACGTATCTGTGTAAAAGGCATGAATGCCCATCAGCATGCGATGAATCGGGAACGGCTGATGTTCCCGCTGGTCCGCCGTAATGGACATCTCGTCAGAGCGACATGGGCAGAAGCACTCGATCGAATCAGCAGCCATTTCCAATCTGCTGCGAGGCAGTATGGTACGGACTCTATCGGTGTATACGGCGGCGGTTCGCTGACCAATGAAACCGCCTATCTGCTCGGCAAATTTGCCCGGATCGGTCTGAAAACAAAATATATCGATTATAACGGACGCTTTTGCATGTCGGCAGCAGCTTCTGCCGGCAGCAAGGTGTTCGGACTGGATCGCGGCATGACCTGCCGACTGGAAGATATTCCGCTGGCTCATTGCATTATTCTCGCCGGAACGAATATCGCGGAGTGTCAGCCGACCCTGCTGCCTTATTTTAATGAAGCCCGTGCCAATGGAGCACGCATGATCGTTATCGATCCCCGCAAGACCGCAACCGCCGCAATTGCAGACCTTCATCTGCAGATCCGGCCGGGTACCGATGCCATACTGGCACTGGCGCTGCTGAATATTATTATCGAAAATGGCTGGATCGATACATCCTTTATCCATAATCGCACCAATGGTTATGATGAACTCACCTCTCTGCTTGATGGTATCGATACAGAAGAGGTGGCGGAGTTATGCGGTATTCCCTCCGAACAGATTCGTCAGGCTGCCAGCTGGTACGGACAGGCCGCTACCGGGATTATTCTCACCGCCCGCGGAGTGGAGCAGCAGACCGATGGGCACCTCGCTGTACGTTATCTGATCAATCTGGTACTGGCTACCGGCAAAATCGGACGTCCAGGCTGCGGCTATGGAGCAGTCACCGGTCAGGGCAACGGTCAAGGCGGACGTGAACACGGTCAAAAAGCCGACCAGCTGCCCGGCTACCGTTCGATCGAGAATCCGGCAGATCGTGAATACATCGCCTCCGTCTGGCAGGTCGATCCGGACGAGATTCCAGGCAAAGGCGTATCCGCCTACGAAATGATGGAACTGGCTAACCGCCAGGAGATTCGTACCTTATTCGTGATGGGCTCCAATCCGGTCGTCTCCAATCCCAATATCCCGCTCGTTCGCTCTGCGCTGGAAAATCTGGATATGCTGGTCGTTGCCGATATGTTCCTGTCAGAAACAGCCCGCATGGCAGATGTTGTGCTACCGGTTACATCCTATCTGGAGAATACCGGTACACTTACCAACCTGGAGGGACGGGTACTGCTGCGCGAAGCAGCATCTCCTGCACCCGGCGAAGCGCAGGATGATTGGCGTATATTATGCGAACTGGCTGCTCGGCTGGGCCGAGGGCATTATTTCGATTATCGGGAAGTCGAAGAGATCTTTGATGAACTGCGGATAGCGAGTCGGGGTGGCACAGCTGATTATTACGGGATCACCTATGAGCGGCTGCGCCAGGAAGAGGGCGTGCACTGGCCTTGCCCAACACCGGAGCATCAGGGTGTGCCGCTGATGTTCGCAGAACGATTTGCTCATGAGGACGGCAAAGCTCTATTCACCGGCATAGCCCATCATGCCATACGACCACAGCGTTCACCGGAATATCCGCTTATTCTCACGAACGGCAGGGTATTGTCTCATTATCTGACTGGCGTACAGACCCGGCGCAGCGCCTCACTCGCCGCCCGTGAGCTAGAGAATTTCGTCGAGATTCATCCGCTAACTGCTCGCCAGCATCATCTGCAGAATGGAGAATGGACAGAGATTCAGTCGGCACACGGTCGCTTTTTTGTTCGCTGCCGAATCAGCGACCAGATCCGTCCGGATACATTATTCGTTCCCATGCACTGGGGCGGTACCCAGAACGTGAATGAAGCCACTCCACCGGAGCTTGATCCTTATTGCAAGATGCCAGGCTTCAAGGTGACTGCAGTTGCGATTCGTCCTGTACGTGCGGGTATCGTGCAGATGCACTATCAGCCTCCTGTTTCTATCTAGTCTCTATATAAAGGTACAGAGTACTCATTTCCAGATGTGCGACTAATTATGCCAGGTTCATCTTTGCTTTAAATGAGACCTGACGCAAACCGCTGCTTCTCCAAAGTATGCTTGGTGCTTGGTGCTTGGTGCTTGGTGCTTGGTGCTTGGTGCTTGGTGCTTGGTGCTTGGTGCTTGGTGCTTGGTGTGTCAGCTAGTATAATCCTGTTCTCTTGCTTATGGAGAACAGGATTTTTTTTGGGAAACTTTGCCGGATAGGATCGTATTCGGGGATCAACTACGGTATGCTAGAGTTATAGCGCTTTAACATTGACTATCCGGTCTGTCTATTGGATAGTCTTCTCTATTACCGACAACCAGGAGGTCCTACCATGATACAGATTCGAAGAGTACATATACACGAACTGATGCAGGCTGCCGAGCTGGCAAATGATATTTTCTGCGAGCCGGATCATCGTCATATGGAGACATCGTTCCCTACTCTGTTCCATCCCGGTATGAGTCATTCTTACGGTGCATTTACTGAACAGAACCGGTTGGTATCCTTTATGGGGTTGGTTCCGGTACAGATTCAGGCGGGTGCGCATGTATTATCTGCTTTTTCGATTGGAGCGGTATGTACCCATCCGGATTATCGCGGTCAGCGATTGGCTGGACAACTGCTGGAGCGATGCCGTCAACATGCCCGTGAATCGGGAGCATCCCTCCTGTTTATTTCCGGCGACCGGTCATTGTATACCCGTGCAGGCAGCCAATTTTTCGGACAGATTAGTCAGGCGATTCTCTCATCGGACAGCCTGACGGATCTGCCAACCTCTTCTTCATGGGAGGTGCGGGATATGCAGGCAGAAGATATTTTTGCTGTTCATACGCTTCTCCGGTCGCATAGCTCTTACGTGCACATGAGTCTGGCCGAGCTGCAGCAGCTGATTGAAGCTGCACCTGTCGCCCATATTCGTGACCAGCAACAGCATATCCGGGTAGCTACAGCTCCGGGTCAAAATAATATTGCCGCTGTCAGCATCTTCTCCATACCGCCTGATAATACAGAGGCTTCCCATCCCACCGACTCTGCCTCATCTACAGCAGAACGTCGTGGAGAAGTACTGGAATGGGGCGGTCAGCAGGAAGCTGTACTTGCGCTCTGGCAGGACGCTACTTCCTCGTATACCCTGTCTTCTCTGACTGCTTCGATCCCCTGGCAGGAAACGGCGATGATCCAGATAGTACAGGATGTCGGCGCAGCCATATCCATTATTCCGAATGGAGGGACAGTGATGGTGGCCAGCGGAAATACACTGCTCGCCCAAACCGGTCTGATCGCCGATCCGGCAGCTGACCATGCTTCAATATATTTCTCTATTGAAGACGAAGACCGTCACTATATGCTTCATACTCCGCAGGGTTCTTATCCTGTCCCGGGCAATCAGGCTTTGTGCTCTCTGTTATTTGATCCATCTTCCACTGCCATACAGGAAGCAGGAATATCGGTCCCTGCTATCCCACTGCCTTATATGTACGGATTATATTTTATATAAGTTGTGACAGCTAGTTACACGCATTTCTCCATGTCCTCTTGCCTATTATGAAGCCTTCTTGCCGGCATTCTGATTCTTTTCCAGGAAGCCTGTTCGCAGGCTTCTTTTTCCAATGCGATAAAACTGCAATCCTCCGTCCCATTTTGGTTTAAATGAATAGAGAAAGGTAACTGGATCAGTTCGCAGAAAGAAGGAAGCCTATGAAGGATCGAAGTATACTTACAGATTATGTACGTGAACACTGGCCACACTATCTTATGGCGGTTGTGCTGATCATTCTGTCCAATATTGCCCAGGCTGCGCTGCCGAGAGTGCTCGGGCAATTTACGGATGCCCTACTCGCCGGAAGTATCCGTTATGAGATGATCATTGACTACAGCCTGATTCTCGCAGGGATCGGGATCGCCTACAATCTGCTGTTCGGAGCAGGGCAGTTCTCGGTTATGCGTCTTGGACGCAAATTCGAGTTTGCGATGCGGCAGAGCCTGTTCCGCAAATTTGCTACACTGAGCGAGCACTACTTTTCCCGCCAGGGTACAGGCAAGCTGCTCAGCTCCATGACCAATGATGTCACCTCGGTTCGTGAATCCATCTCAAATGGAATTACCATGACGACCAATGCGATTTTTCTTTTTCTATCCTGTCTTGTGATGATGCTGCTCAGCCATATTCCGCTCTATCTGATTCTGGTCAGCATCGTGCCGATGGTGGCGATTCCGTTTTTGGTCGTGTATTTTGGACCACGTATTCGCAAACGGTCGATGAGCGTACAGGAATCGCTGGCGGATATGACCGAATCGGCTGAGGAGCAGCTGCGCGGGATTCGGGTCACCAAGACTTTTGCCATTGAGCCCACTGCCCGGCAGCGGTTTGGCAGTACCGTCGATCAGATCCGGGATAATCAGCTGCATCTGGTACGTATGTCTTCGCTTTTTCAAGCGACTGTGCCTTTTCTGGGAGCTTTATCACTGGTCATCTCGCTCATGTACGGCGGTTATCTGGCGATTCAGGGTGACATTACGATCGGTAACTTTATCGCATTGACGCTCTATCTGCGCATCATGTCCGGTCCGCTCCAGCAGATTGGTAACGTGATCAATATGATGCAGCGTTCCAGTGCCTCGCTCGATCGGGTCAACCGCCTGCTCGGCGAACAGCCGGATATTCAGGATGATGAGAACGCGCTGCCGCTGGCGGCTTCGCCCGATCTGGAGCTGCGCGATCTGACCTTTACGTATCCGGGCAGTGAGCGTCCTGCTCTCTCCGGTCTGAATGTGCATATTGCCAGCGGACAGACCGTCGGCATTGTCGGCAAAACCGGCAGCGGCAAAACGACTCTCGTCAAGCTGCTACTGCGCATCTACGATCCGCCTGACGGTACGATTCTGCTGGGCGGGACCGATGTGCGCCGTATCTCCATCAACAGCCTGCGTTCCCGGATCGCCTATGTACCGCAGGATGGATTCCTGTTTAGTACAACGATCCGTGACAATATTGCTTTTAGCGACCGGGATATTTCGCTGGAAAAAGTAGAAAATCATGCCCGCCAGGCGATGATCTACGAACCAATTACCCGCTTTCCCGAGCAATTCGAGACCCGGCTGGGTGAACGCGGCATTACTTTGTCCGGTGGACAGCGCCAGCGTACCAGCCTGGCACGCGGTCTCGCCAAAACCGGACCGATCCTGATCCTGGATGACAGTATGAGTGCTGTTGATGCCGTCACCGAGACCGGCATCCTGCAGAATCTGGTGCAGGAACGCCAGAGCCGGACGACGATCATCATTGCGCACCGGATCAGTGCAGTCAAACAGGCGGATTGGATTATCGTGATGGATGAAGGACGGATTGTACAGCAGGGCACACACCAGCAGCTGCTGAATGAACAGGGTATCTATGCATCCATGTATCAGCTACAGGAAGAAGGTCTGCATTCATGAGCAAATCAAACTCCGGTCCGCCGGATGCTTCGCGGTACGAAGCATTACGGGCCATTCTGCGGTATGCCCGGCCGCACCGGCTGACCTTTATTGGAATATTCTTTGCTACCATACTCGCTATCGCTGCCGATCTGGTGCAGCCTTATCTGGTTAGTATCGTAATCGATGATCATATCGCAGTCGGACAGAGCGGACTGCCCTTTCTGACCGGTATGGCGCTGATCTATCTGGGACTCGCCATCGTCAGTCTGATCTTCACCTATATTCAGAGCAACCTGCTTCAATATGCCGGACAGCATATTGTTGCCAGTATCCGCAAAGATTTGTTTGGGCATATTTCCCGGCTATCGATGAGTTTTTTTGACCGTTCCAGCAGCGGCGGACTGGTTACCAATGTATCCAGTGATACAGAGACGATCAGTCAGTTTTTCACCCAGGTGCTGCTCAGTCTGATCCGGGATGGTATGATGCTTGTTTTTATTATTTATTTCATGTTCCGGCTGGATACGACGCTCGCCTGGTACTCCATGCTGACACTGCCCATTATTGCTACACTGGCCATTCTGTTCCGTAAACGGCTGCGTGAAGTATATCAGTATGCACGCAGCCGACTATCCCGGCTGGTCGCTTTTACCGCGGAGAATCTGTCCGGGATGGGACTCATCCAGATTTTTCATCAGGAAAAGGAACAGACCCGCCGGTTCACCGAATTCAACAGCGATTACTGGCAGGCCAATGTGCAGCAGCTCAAATCCAATGTACTGTTCAATCGTACCTTTGATGTACTCGGCAATATTGCGCTGGTATTGATGGTCTGGCTGGGTGGCGTCGCGGTATTCGACAAACAGATGGAAGTCGGCGTGCTGTACGCTTTTATCAGCTATATCCGTCAGTTCTTCCAGCCGATCAACCAGATTACGATGCAGTGGAATACATTTCAGTCCACTATGGTATCGATGGACCGAATCTGGCGCATCCTGCGCATTCAACCGGAGATTCGCGATCCCGAACCGCAGCAGGCAGCTAGTGTACAGCTGGAACAGGTTCAGGGTAAAGTAGACTTTAATCATATTACATTTGGCTACACCGAAGGTCAGACGATTCTGCCCGATCTGGATCTGCATATTCGCCCGGGTGAAATGGTAGGTGTCGTCGGTACGACCGGCGCAGGTAAAAGTACACTGATTGCACTGCTCAATCGGTTCTATGATGTGCAGCAGGGCTCTGTAACAATCGATGATCAGGATATTCGCCAGATTCCGCAGGAGCAACTGCACCGGATCGTGGGATTGATTCAGCAGGAGCCCTTTCTGTTCTCCGGCTCTATCATCGACAATGTACGGCTGTTCCAGGAACAGGTCACCCGTGAACAGGTCATTGAAGCCTGTCGCTTTGTGGGTGCACACGAGATGATTATGAAGTTGCCCCAGCAGTATGATACCCGTTTATCCGAACGGGGCAGCGGATTATCTGCAGGAGAACGTCAATTGATCTCCTTTGCCCGGATTGTTGTTTTCCGGCCACGGGTATTGATCCTGGATGAAGCTACCGCCAATCTGGATTCCCATACCGAACAGCTCGTTCAGGAAGCCCTACAGACCGTCTCCGAAGGCCGGACGACGATCGTCATCGCTCACCGACTGTCCACAATCATGCATGCCGACCGGATTCTGGTCATGGAACATGGCGAGATTGTCGAACAGGGGACTCATGCGAAGCTGCTGGCACAAGGCGGGATTTATGCCGAATTGTATCGGCATGCCAGACAGGCCGGACACGATGCCGCCGAAGCTTGATCGGGTTCGACGATTGCCGCCTACCGTTATTCCAATACAAATAACCTTGCATGCTTATTCTCGTATAGCTGGCATGCAGGGTTATTTGTTGTGTAGTCAGACTTCGAAGACAACTTGATCGGAGTATCCTCAATTCAAAGCGCTTGATCCCATGCCATGGCATTTAAAGACATGATTTGGATTTTTCTCGATCTCGTCTTTTTGAAGATCATACATGGCCAGTTTGTAATTGATTTCTTCCAGATGCTTCAATTCTTCTTCGATATGTTTTTGTATTTCTAATTTATGAAGCTTTAGCATCTCCTGTCTTTCCACAAAGGTGGCATTCCCCGCTTCAAAAAGCCTCTGGTATTCTTTAATTTTGGCGATCGACATTCCTGTTTCGCGGAGACAACGGATAAAAGCAATCCAGTCCATATTTTGCTGGGTGTAGATTCTTCTGCCCTTTTCATCCCGGGATATGTTACGCAGTATGCCCTGTTCTTCATAAAATCTTAGCGTTTTGGCAGAAATATTGATATTCTCCACTACATAGTTCATTGAATACACCAATATGATACCTCCTTCTAGTTACAGTAACTGTAACTAGAGCATAGCATGATAATCAAATATAAAGCTATGTATAGTGCTCCAAAGCCACAAAAAAATAAGCTTTACTTCCCCTATAGTCAACCTTCTACAATCGTTATTGTCAGGAAAATATAAAATAAAGAGGGATAACCGTATGAATACAAAATACAGCAAATTATTTGAGCCACTTACTTTTAAAAGTGGAATAACCATTAACAACAGAGTCGTTATGGCGCCTATGACAACATGGGCAAGCAACGATGATCTTACCGTATCGGATGAAGAAATCCGCTATTATCAAGAGCGGGTACAGGGCGTGGGACTTGTCATTACCGGATGTACGCATGTTACTCCGAATGGACAGGGTTTTACGAATGAATTTGCTGGATATGATGATACATTTATACCAAGTCTGCGAAGATTGGCGGAAGCCACCAAAAGTGGAGGCGCACCTTCCCTATTACAGATTTTCCATGCAGGCAATAAAGCCTTGCCCGAATTGGATGTGGTGAGTGCCAGTACGCTACCGGCTGAATCGACTGCGCTAGGCGCAACAGCAGCAGCAAGAGAACTGTCCCATGAAGAGATTCTCTCGATCATTCAGGCATTTGGAGATACCACGAGAAGAGCGATTGAAGCGGGATTTGATGGCGTAGAGATTCACGGAGCACATGGATTTTTGATCCAGAATTTCTGGTCTCCTTCCACTAATCAACGGACAGATTTATGGGGCGGAACGCTTGAAAACCGGCTTCGTTTTCCACTGGCGATTATTGAAGAAATCAAGGCGATAATCAAAAAGCATGCCACCCGTCCGTTTATGATAGGATATCGCCTATCACCAGAAGAATCATCCAAACCCGATGGCCTGCGTATGGCAGATACCTACGAATTAATAGATTTCCTGGCCAAACAGGATTTGGATTACATCCATGCTTCGCTGGATCATTTATCCTCCAAGCCTGTAGACAGCCAGGATGATAAAACAAGACTTGAATTGATTCTGGAAAAGGCCGACGGCAGAGTGCCTGTACTCGCAGCAGGTTCTGTAGTCACCGCCGATCAGGCTATCGAACATATCGAAGCGGGATTGACTCTTATTGCTCTCGGACATACCTTAATCATGAATCCCGATTGGGTGGAAAAGATAGAAGCCGGACGCGAATCCGAGATCACTTCCGAGCTGAATATTTCCCGTATTGCACTTCCGGAAAAACTTTTACAAATTATACAGGCCATGCCGGGGTGGTTTAGTATAAGCAAGTAACGCGAAGAGTTTGCTTACTCTC
The DNA here is from genome assembly GCF_000971985.1 of Paenibacillus dauci. GTDB lineage: Bacteria > Bacillota > Bacilli > Paenibacillales > Paenibacillaceae > Saccharibacillus > Saccharibacillus dauci. Next base: position 667,633 of record NZ_KQ040798.1, read on the forward strand.
ACAGGAGCCTACCGGGTAATACAGCTGCCGGTTCATCGCGGGGTATTTTTTCTTTGGAGTATCCTTTCTTTTTCGAAGACTATTTTTTAATTATAAAAGCCTGTATCTCTACCGGTTCTCCTTCATGACCGAAGGTGATTTACCGTTAGCGATACAGGCTTTTTCAAGAAAGATATATTCATTTTATTTACGCAGTCCACCTACCAGATTCTTGGTTGCGGAAGTAGTCGTATTCACTGTAGTCGCTGTCGCTGTCACCGTGGTATTGACGACACCTGTCAATGTACCCGTAATAGTTGTTGGCGCTGCTGTTGTAGTGCTTGTTGGTGCTGGTGTTGTAGCAGGACTGGCTGATGCAGTGCTGGTAGATGTAGCGGTGCTCGGTGCCGGGCTCGTTGTTGTATTGGTAGACGTTGTTGTACTGATTGGAGTAGTTGTAGAGCTTACCGGTACTGTTGTGCTGCTCGTTGGTATAGTCGTGGATGCTACTGGTACAGCTGCAGTCGGGCTGCTACTGGTAGTGGATACTGGTGCCGGGCTGGTAACTACCGGTGTTGGCTCAGGCGTGATACTGGTTACAGCAGCAGATACTGGGCCGGATTGGCTGCTCGTTGCAGGTGAAGACGTCTCTGCAGCTGGTGCTGTATTGGCTGTATTACCACTGCTTATGGTTGTTGATGTGCCTTCTGTTGTGCTGGAGTTTGATGTAGGTGCAGTTGAATTAGAAGCTGCTGGTTGGCTGGCTGTGGACTCCTGCGCAGTGTTATTAACCGGTTGCGGCTGAACAACTGCTGCGGCTTCCTGATGTTGTGGCGTATAGGCTTCGACTTTGACAGCTTCAGTTGCACCTGCTATCTTGCTCTCCGTCTGGGTCCCAATCGTTGTAGAAGCTACTCCCTGCAGCGTTCCATTTAATACAGAACTCACTGCAGCACTGGCTGTTTTGACCGCTGCACTGCCAATCTGATTTGTATAAATCCCTGCACTGTTAACAGCAGAAGATTTTTTGTCAGCAGAGCTGGTTCCCGTAACCTGTTCTGCGAATTTCTGACCATAGGCCATTTCCACGTATTTAGTGTAGGATTCCTTGCTCATTTCCAACTTCAATTGATGCAGCTTGGAAGTAACCGTCATCTGTCTATCATCGGCCTGCACTTTAAATCCTTTACTGAATAGATCTTTAACCGTCTCTTCATAGTTTTCTTTATTCAGAGCCAGATCATGATCATTACCAATATCGTAAAAATGATGACTGGTGAATGCTTCCTTCATATGGGTAGCAATTTCCTGATTTCTTTTTTGCTGCTTGTCAAAAAACTCATCCCGGTCGGTGTCGCGTCTTTCTTTTTGCTTCATTTCTTCACGGTATTGCTTTTTATCTTCCATTTTCTGTTCAACAGGAGACAGCTTCTCTTCTGTTGCGACTGCCGTATCGGTTGGGTTTGCCTTGATTGGATCTGCCATATCCTGCTGCTGGGACATATAGGATGGCCGAATAGAATTGCTGACATTGTAACTTGCTGCAGATGTGATATTCATGGGGTTATTCTCCTTTGGGTTGTTAATATATGAATCCAATTCTGGATAGGCGGCTAAGGATAAAGATAATGCGTATTTCTATTTAATATACATAACAGGTATATTGTTCCACTTATATTGGTAATAATTTACTATTTATCCAGTTGGTTATCAAGGGACTTTAGTCTATAAATTGTAATTATTAACCATTTTTGATAATTCGATGTAAAACCCTTTACTGGAAAGGGTTTGGAAAATTATTTTTGCTTTTTCATTCTTGTTTTCAATAGACTGTACACACTTATGCAATTCAAAAGTCGAAAAATGACGGTATTTTTTTCGAAAAAAACTTTTCTTTTCACTATAAATCGTCAAGCATATGTAGTTCTTAAGACTTATAATAATAATCTATATTAAAAAGCCTCACATTATCCTAACAGGATCAACATGAGGCTTGCCATATACATATTCTTCAATGCATGATTATAGCTCTACAATAAAATGAAAAATGCTATTCTACAGAATTATAAATTACAACAGACCCGGTATTAATGTGGTTTTGCCATTATTTGTTCCTTTTGTTCCGCTTGTAGCAGTTTCATTGCCAGAAGTAGACGCAGTCGGGCTGCTTTTTGTATCTGTTGATGCAGGTGCAGAGGTTGTAGATTCAGCCTGTGGGGTGGCAGAAGTTGCAGCAGGCTCTGACGATTCATCGGCTGTACGCGTTACCGGCTGCCGGGAAGGCTGCATAGCTCCTTCTTTGTCATTTTCTGCTTCATGGGATGGTGAAGCTGTTGCTGGCGGAGTATACGTACCTGTTGATAAATAACCACCTGTAACACTAGTGGATGAGCCAGTTGAAGATTCGGTACGCATGTCGGCACTCTCTTCTGCTGGTGCGGAACTGTAAGAAGTATTGACATACTGATCATAGGATTGCTTGCTGATCTCCAGTTTGAGCTGATGCAGCTTGGAAGAGATACTAAGCTTATCCTCTTCCAGCTTGACCTGGAATCCACGTGCAGCCAGGTGTTTGACAGCTTCTTCGTAATTATCTTTGGTGATCGGGAGATTAGCCTGCGCGCCCATCTGAATATAGGCGTTTTGTACCAGCATATCCGAAGCAATTTCGTTACTCTCTTCATTCTGCTTCTGCTGATTCTGCAGGAATTGATCGCTATCTTTCTGTTTGGTTTCTTTGATACGATCTTCCTTTTTGTAACGTGTCTGTTTTTCGAGCTTATGCTCTTCAGCCTGCTTATCCTGATTCTTCTGATCTTCCATCTTATGATCTTTGGCTTTTTGTTCTTTGGCCTTTTCAGCCTGTACCTGCGGATCTTCGGTCCCTGCAGTATAGACAGTATCTGACTGCGATTCAGTACTTACTGTGTTTTTGGGATAGTAAGAGGATGTACCGGAAGATGGATAATTAACGGCAGAGCTTATATTCATACTGATTCTTCCTTTCGGTAATATTAGCCGGAGAAGGTTCCTCTTATTATTCAGCTATTATCCAACCCCTGTTTAGATAATCGAAAATAATAATACTTCCGTTCACCCACTCCAATCTGTAGTCATTTAAGCCCATATATTCGTGAATGAATTAGGGTATTTAGACCTACAATTGTATTATCGGATGATATTCAAACTTTTTAATAAGTAACTAAGTCATTTTGTATATTTAACGATAATTTTTGCTGATTGTCCATAAAAAAAGAAGTTTGCGGACCCAAAAGGTCGCACAAACTTCGCTTGTGGTGTATTAACGTGTAGAATATCGAACATTGGTCTGGTGCAGCCAGTAACGAATTCGCTGTAATACTTCCTGCATTTGCAGCGGTTTGCTCATATAATCGGTTGCTCCAGCCTGGATACTCTTCTCTCGATCTTCCTTCATTGCTTTGGCAGTGAGTACAATGATCGGTACATCTGCATAACCATAAAGGTTACGAACCGTCTTCATCGTCTCATAGCCATCCATCTCCGGCATCATGATATCCATCAGAATCAGATCGATATGTTGATCCATATGCAGAATTTCCAGTGCATCCCGGCCATTCTGGGAGATGACAATATTCATATTATAGCGCTCCAGCATACTGGTCAGCGCATAGACATTACGGATATCGTCATCGACGATCAGGATCTTTTTGCCTGCCAGAATCTCTTGTGTTTCTGCTGGCGGCTGTGGAGTCAGCAGATCCTGCACAGATTCAAAGGTGGTCGGACGCTCGGCAAGTGTAATCTCTTCTTCTACAATCTCCGCTTCGCGTACTTCCGATTCATACGTAAATGTATAATTTTCGTATGAATCCGCCGATACCATATGACCTTCATCCATAAATACTGTGCGATTCAGATGCAGCGGTTCATTAAGGTCGAACATCTCATTCTCCGTATGCGGATCGGTGACCGCACATGGGATATAGAATGTAAATGTACTGCCTTCGTTCAGCTTGCTCTCTACATTGATCTCGCCGCCGAGCAGATGGGCAAGCTGGGAAGAGATCGACAGTCCCAGACCAGTACCGCCGTATTTGCGGGCTGTGGCACCATCAGCCTGACGGAATGCTTCAAATATCACCTGACGGTTCTCGGAAGAGATACCGATACCTGTATCGCTCACACTAAAGGCGATCATCGGCTGACTGCTCTGATACTCAGAAGTCTGCACCCGGCCTACCTTCTCGACGGTCATGGTTACGCCGCCGGTCTGAGTAAATTTGAATGCGTTGGACAATAGATTACGCAGTACTTGCTGAATACGCAGCTCATCCGAATAGATGATATCCGGTACATTATCTTCCACATGTACTTTGAAATACAGATCCCGCAGGGAGGCCGTTTCCTTGAAGCTTCGCTCCATTTGTTCTGCCATCGAGCTCATACTGATCGGATTGATCTCGATCTGCATTTTACCGGCTTCTACTTTGGACAGATCAAGAATATCATTGATCAGATTCAGCAGATCCTTACCGGAAGAGTGAATGATCGAAGCATATTCCTGTTCTTTAGAAGTGAGTGTATTGCTGCTGTTCTCGGATAGAATCTGGGAGAGGATCAGCATGCTGTTAAGCGGCGTGCGCAGCTCATGCGACATATTTGCCAGAAATTCCGATTTGTAGCGCGAGCTGACCTGCAGCTGCTGGGCATATTTATCCAGCTCGATCGCTGTACTCTCGGCCGCCAGCTTGCCCTGCTCGAGACGTTCATTGAGTATTTGTTGTTCTTCTGCTTGCATTTGCAGTTCTTCGGTCTGTGCCTGCAGCTCTTCGGACTGCACTTGCAGTTCTTCCGATTGCACCTGCAGTTCGTGGTTCAGCGACTGGGAATCTCTATACAGCTGCTCCACTTCCATACGCATTTTGACCGAATTCAGGGTAACTGCAAAAATATCGATTAGCTGCTGCAGAAGTGCATGCTCTTCGGAAGTGAGCGGATTAACGAGAGCGAATTCAGCCACAGCGATAACCTTGCCTTCAAAAATAATCGGAGCAGCGATCATTGCCTGCAGTTCCGTGCTACCCAGTCCCGAGCTGACGATTCGGGTATACCCTGCCGGTAAAGGATACATCTCCAGTACACGACGTTCGGTAATACACTGACCGGCTAGCCCCTCGCCCTGTCGAATATGCTGAAGGGCGATATCCGCATCATGACTTTCTACTGCAAACGAAGCCGTTTTGTTCCAATCTTCCTTGCCCTGATCGACATAAACGACGCCATAAGGTGCTTTGAACCATTTGTTTACTTTGGTCAGCAGTACCGAAGACAATACATGAATATCTGTTGATTCCTGGAACTTGGTAGCTGCTATAGCGATCTGGTCCTTGACCCAGTTCTCATGCTGTACATGATCCAGCAATCCATTAGCCGCTTCTCCCAGATCTCCTACTTCATCCGCAGTCTTGATCTCTACCCGCTTGTTCAGATTACCGCCGGAAGCGATATCATTGACCGTCTCGGTAACATCCTTGATCGTCCGTACGATCCGGTTCGAGATCAGCAGCGCAGTAGCAATCGATACTGCAGCCAGTACCGCCCACAATATCATCATGATATTCAGCAGTCGTTCATTGCTGGCTGCCGTATCCTCAATTCGTGCTGCTGTTAACATTTTCTCATTGGTGCGGAATGCATCCAGCTCTGTCCGCAGCTGGTCAATCTGCTGCTTGCCGGGATCGCTGGCGAAAAATGCCGTTACTGCGGCATTATCTCCTTCACGCTTGAGATCAATCACTTTGTTCCCTGCTTCATTGACCCATTTCTGAATACCTGCCTTGATTGTATCCAGATTGCTTTGCTGTAGAGAGTTATTTGCTACCAGGGAATACAGCTCGTTATAGTCCGACTCCCACTGCACGGCAGCATCATTATATGGCGTCAGATAGCTCTCGTCGCCAGTCAGCGCATAGCCGCGTTGTCCGGTCTCCATATCCAGCACATGCTTTTCCAGTGCGTTGGTCAGATTATGCACTTCCAGATCATGATCATTGATATAACGATTCTCTGCTTCCAGCTGGCTCATCCGGCTGGACATCATCGTCAATACAAGGCCAAGACACAGGATAATGACAATATAACCGGCTACAATCTTGGTGCGTATACTCCACTTTGCGCTTCTAAGCACAAGAACGCCTCCAGTATGTTCTCAATATTCGTCACTCTGTCACAGACAAAGATGCTTTTGTTGGTTACCCAACTATTTTACTTCAAATAATTTATATTGCAAACGAATAATCAATAAGTAAATATTTTTCCAAATATTTCATAATTAGGTATGATTAATATGTCGGTCAAAATTTCTTATAATGTAGAGCGCAGCAGCATTTTAGCCCTATAGTCCTGTGGTGAGATGCCTTCTAGTTCACGGAATACACGGGAGAAATGACGGGTGTTCTCAAAGCCGACCATTTCACCGATATCCGCCAGTTTCCATGGACTGTCCGCCAGCAGCTCCTTGGCTTTGCCAATACGTATTTTTTTGAGATACAGCACAAAGTTCTCGCCGGTATAGGCTTTGAATGCTTCACTAAAATAAGAATAATTCAAAGATACGTGGTTGCTCACCATCGCCATATTCAGCGGCCGGTCATAATGGGAGTGTATAAACTCCACCGCTTCCCGAAGCTGACGATGTTCACTGTGTACAAGCCGAAGCTTACTGATATAGTCATCCAGACAAATAAGCAGACTCTCCAGATCCCGGTAATATTCCCGAAAATACCGGTAACGCTGCAAGCTGCACGTTCGCTGATACAATCGTATAATTTCAATAGAAGGCTCTCCATAATGACGGAATACCTCATCCATGATCGACTCGTTGATCTGACGGGATACTTCCTCTACATAACGAACAGTCAGTCCGGGCAGATCATCGACATGAAAAATCGCCTGCAATCTACTGCTGATCTCTTGATTACGCCCCGTACCAAGAATATTGCCAAGCAGCCGGATCTGCTCATCCGGCAGTTCCAGCGAAATCGGATCTGTCTTGGCAGGTTCATAACCAAGCAGGTAGACTCCCGGATAGAAAAAGCCCTGCTCCAGCGCCATACAGGCTTCCCGGTAATAATGTGCCAACCGATCCGTCCCTTGTCCTCTTGTACTTATACCAAACTGTAATCCGTATACTTCTCTACGAACAGCCGCTTCCGCCAATGACTGCATCAGAGTCTGCTCCTGCTCGGGTACGATCCACACCAACCGTTCCTCCCGGTCATGCAATTCTATTACAGCAGACAGAGACTGTTCAGCCAGTCGTTCCAGCAGCAGCTTTAATTCCTGACGGCTGACCGGCTGACCCTGGATATCCCTGTACTGAAATACACAGACATGATAATCCGTCGGAAGCATATGCGCTGATCCTGTAGATTCCGTAGATCGCCTATTATCGACAGGGTGCTCATACAGCAAAGTACATAGCTGCTCTTCCTGTAGCTGCTGCCGATATCGGGCGGCCTCTTCCAGCTGACGACCGACCAGATCCTGCTGCTGCAGTTCTTCACTAATACGCTGCAGCGCTTCAAACAGATCTTCACGGCGGATCGGCTTAAGCATATACTCACGTACCTGATAACGGATCGCGGCTTTGGCATATTCAAAATCATCATAGCCGCTCAATACAATGACACAGGGTTGTACAATCGATTGTCTCATCGCGCGCAGCTGTTCCAGCATGCCGATTCCGTCCAGCACCGGCATTCGGATATCTGTGATAAGGATATCTGCCGGCTGCACTTGGAGTCGCTCCAATGCCTCCTGACCATTACGAACACCGTGAGTCTCATAGCGGCCGGGAAATTCGCGTTCAATCATTACCTGTAGTCCCTGCCGGATATTCTTCTCATCATCCACGATCAATAATTGTCTCATATCAGTTACCTCCTCCTGCCTGAATCCGTTTGGGCAGGATCAGTTCCACCTGCGTGCCCAATCCGGCCATACTATGAACCTGCAGACCATATTGTTCCCCATAGAATAATCGTATTCGCCGCTCTACATTTTGCAGACCAATACCCGTAGTTCCCCGTGCTTGTAGGACCGGTTCATCATGAAGCTCTTCCTGACGGATTCCGGCTTCACGTATACGTGCACGCAGCTGTTCCAGTTCCGGCCCTGGAATGCCTTTTCCATTGTCCTGGACGATGATCGTTATGACTCCGTCCTCCCGCTGAACAGAGCGGATCAGCAGATAACGAACGTCCGCCGACTCCTCCCATGCATGTTTGAAAGCATTCTCCACCAGTGGCTGCAAAGACATCTTGAGCAGCATCAATTCCCGATCAGCCGGGGCAATATCCAGTTCCAACTCGACCGGCTCGTCATAGCGTATATTCATTACATCTATATAATTGCAAATATGGCGCAGCTCTTCTTCCAGCTTCACGTATTCTCCGGTCCACTTGAAGTTGTAACGCATCATGCCGCCCAGCGAAGTAAGTGCATCCGAGATTTGCCGCTGGTTCTCGATCTCGGCCAACATTTTGATATTTTCGAGCGTATTGTACAGAAAATGCGCATCAATCTGACTGTACAGCGTTCGCAGTTCGGCTTCCTTCATTAATGCCTGCTTGCGTACAGCCTGGGCAATCAGTTCATTAATCGTTCCATTCATCCGGTTAAAATGATAGACCAGCTCTCCGATCTCCCCGCCGCCATCTACCTGAACGACGGGCGGAAATTCACCTCTGCGCATCTGCTTCATCGCATGAGTCAGTTTGCGCAGATTTTTGAGAATAAGCGAGTTGGCTGCATACGTAATCAGCGACACCAGTACGATAAATCCCACCGTCGCCAGTATGATCAGATTGCGAGCCCGTCCGGTATCCTGCAGCATTTTCTCCAGGGATACCACATAGACGAGACGGGCACCGAGACGCTCCACCGGTATACTCGTCAGTAGATAGGATTGCCCATCTGCCCTGTACTGGGCAGATAGTTCACCGGTTGATAGACGCTGCGAATCGGCAGCAGTGAACAGGCGATCTGCCAGCCGGTTATACAGATTCTGTTCGGTATAGGGCGAGACATGACCTCCTCCTGCATCAAGCAGCAGCATTCGCGAGTTATCTTCCTGACTCTGACCAAAAGTCAGTGGAGCCAGATCAGACAGGCGCATATCGACCTGAATCATGCCCGCATGATGACCACGCGGCAGTTCCAGCTCCCGCAGCAGCGACAGTTTGGGCGGATCGGGTTCCAGCGCGCGGCTGCTGTCTGCCCGCTCAAGTGACAGATCACTCCGCTGCATGTACCAGGCTTCCCGGTCACCAAGCCCTCTGGCCAGGCGATACCAGGGCGCATTAACAATACGATTTTCATGCAGAATAATCGGCCAGATCTCATACGTATTCGTACTGTTGCTGTACAGCCGCAGATGAAGCAGCGATGGATTATTCATCTGGATCTGGGCGAGCCGCGCATACGAGTTAGCATTGAATTCGATCAATTCGGCTGTAGGAGTATCTTCATCCTCGGTCAGATACTGGATAACTTCCTGATCCGATACTGCCAGCTGTGCCGCCCGCTCCATCGTCTCGATTTGCGTCATAATGGTCTGCTTCTCGTTTTGAAGGGTATCCATACTTTTGAGCCGGGTATCCTGTATATAAGTCGTATTGATCTGCTGATAGGAATAATAGGAAATGCCTGCCGTAGGCAGCAAAATGACAACGATATAGGCGATAATCAGCCGAACCTGCAGCGACAGACTGTTGAGCCGTCTGAACAGGTCTCGTAGCCTGTTACGCAATGAATTCAAAACGGCAGCTTCCTTTCCATCAAATATAAACGCTTACATTATACTCCTATTGTAACTCAATATATTGTAAAAAGAGTAAAAAATTAAGCTGACGCTCCCTGAGAATAGATATATGCTGCGGATTATAGAAAATGGGGTTCTTGTACAGACAGGATCTATTTAATGCAGCTTGAACATATCCTGATTGTCCCGATAGTACCGGATAATAAAATCACGAAAGCTGCCGGCTGAAGTAGACAGCAATTTATTTTTGACCCAAAACAGGCTGACCGAATACGTGGGCGATAAATCAGCAATCTGAATATAATCCAGCTGCAACTGTCGACAGACCGAAACCGGCAGCAGCGTAACGCCCTGATTCATCTTGATAATTTCGGAGAGCAGGTAGGAATCCACCTCGAAAATACTGTTGGGAACAAAGCCTGCTTGTTCACACAGATTTTTGATAAATGCACTATATTCTTCATTGTCAGCGAGCGAGATAAAAGGCTCCTGGGCTACTTCGGTTAACGAAAGTTCCGTTTTGCCGGACAGACGGTGATTTATAGGCAACACCAGTACAATATCTTCATCCACCAGTAAGCAGCTCTCGATCTCCTCATCTTCGGTGGGGTGACCTGCGATGCCCAGATCAATTTCTCCTTTTTTGAGGCAGGAGATAATATCACTTTTCATTTTGATTCCCTGATGAACATTGGCTGCCGGAAATTGATTGATATATTCGGTAATCAATTTGGAGAGGAATCGGGGATTGGAGATGGAAATACGAATCGTACTCGAAATCAGCTGCTCCTCGGATTGTATTTCTTTCTGTGCATTTTCCAGCTCCATAAAAATCCGGTCCACATGCCGGAGCAGAATTTGTCCGGAAGCACTTAATTGAATATTCCTTCCCTTTCGAATAAACAGGCTGGTTCCCAGTTCATTTTCCAGTCTTTTGATCGTCAGACTCAAGGAAGGCTGAGCAATATTTAACTGCCTCGCCGCTTTGGAAATATGTTCGGTATACGCAGCGGTCTGGAAGTATTTAAGCTGCAGCAATTCCAATCGATACACTCTCCTTATTTATCCTGATAAATGTAGTTATACTTTATTATGTATTAGATTATATGTAAATAAAGACGTAAAATAAAGAAAGACAATATAGAAACAGCATTATAGATGACTGCCCTGGGCAGCAAATAAACAGGCGAAAGGAAGCGTGTACTGATGAAAATTGATGTGAATAATACATTCGAAAATTTTAACACTCCATTAACCGCACCGGCCTATCCTGTTCCAACCTACAAATTCGTTAACCGTGAGTATTTGAACATTATTTATCGCACAGATGAAAAAGCGCTGCGTGAAGTGGTTCCGGAACCACTGGAGATTGTAGATCCGCTGGTAAAATTCGAAGTTATGTGGATGCCTGATGTCTCCGGACTCGGCGCCTATACCGAAGCAGGACAGGTGATTCCGGTTCGCTACAATGGCGAAGATGGTGATTACGTACATTCTATGTATGTAGATAATTTCCCGGCGATTGCCAGCGGCCGCGAGCTTACCGCCTATCCCAAAAAGCTGGGCGCGCCCAAGCTCTATATCGATTCGGATACACTAGTAGGCACACTAGATTACGGCAGTCTGCGCGTTGCTACCGCAACTATGGGCTTCAAGCATTTTGAGATGGATAAGGAAGCTGCCAAGCGTGAAATCTGCCGACCTACCTTTATGGTAAAAATCGCTACCGATTATGCAGGTGAACTGCGGATCTGCGATCTGGTACGCACACAGATTACCGATATCACTGTCAAAGGTGCCTGGAGCGGCCCAGCCCGGCTGCAATTGTTCGAGCATGCTCTTGCCCCGCTAGCTGATCTGCCGGTACGGGAGATTGTCTCGGCTTCTCATATCCTGACCGATCTGACACTGAATGCGGCACGGCCTGTATATAACTATCTGGAGAATAAATAAGGAGGAACTGAAGATGAGAGTAGCTATACTGGGAGCAGGTTCCCTTGGAACTATCGTCGGAGCGTATCTGAGCGCCGGCGGTGTGGATGTTGAATTAATCGATACGTATGAGGCACATGTGAATGCCCTGAATCAGACAGGAGCCAAAGTAGTCGGTACAACCGAATTCGTAGCCCCTGTCAAAGCAGTAACTCCCGATCACAAATCCGGACAATATGATCTGGTTCTGCTATTGACCAAGCAGCTGTATAATGACTCGGTTCTCCAGGAACTTCTGCCTTTCTTGCATGAGGAGAGCGTAGTCTGTTCGCTGCAAAACGGGATTCCCGAGCAAAATGTTGCTGCAATCGTAGGTGAACACCGTGTAATTGCAGGCTCGGTAGAATTTGGGGCTACCTTTATGGAACCGGGCATTTCCAAATTGACCACCGAATATACCCAATTCAAAAATTACGCTTTCCAGATCGGTGAACTGAATGGCGAAATGACCGAACGTATTCAGCGTATCCAATCTGTACTGGAGCTGGTCGGCGGAACGCATATTTCCGATAATCTGGTAGGTACCAAATGGTCCAAACTGCTGATCAATAACGCTTTTAGCGGATTGTCGGCAGCACTGAACGGGGAATACGGTGACATTCTGGATCACGAGACAGCGATCACCAGTGCCGTTCACATCGCGGATGAGACGATCAAGGCAGGACATGCAGCCGGTGTGACCTTTGCCAAAATGGGCGGATTCGATATCGCTTCTCTGGAAGTGCACAGCGAGAAAGATATTCCCGAGCGAATTCAAACGTTCCGCATGGTGATGGAACCATCCCGCCTGCTAAAAGCAAGCATGCTGCAGGATCTGGAAAAGAAACGCAAAACCGAAATCGAGTATATCAATGGAGTCGTGCCGCGTATTGCTGCCGTACATGGGATTCCAACTCCATTTAATGATAAAGTCGTTCAGCTGGTTCAGGCCGCGGAACAGTCTCAGACGGTACCTGATTTTAATACCAATATTCAGGCATTCGCAAAGCTGCTCCACATGCAAAAAGTAATGTAACTGCAGCAGCCGATCAGCATACCAAGTTGGCACATCATGTATAAATAGAGCCAAAAAATCGATTAATACCAAAATACCGCCGAAGCAGTCGTCCAGACTACTTCAGCGGTATTTTTTGGTTGTTCTGATCGTACTGCATTGTCCGTATGGATTAGGCTGGTCATGCCACCCCGTCCGCTACAATATAGGAACATGGGCAAGCATCGAACCGGATTATTTTTTATTCAGCTTGGCCAGATTCTTCTCGTATTCAGCCTGCTGATATGCCTGAACTTTGGACAGTCCGTATTCTTCCCGCTTGCTCAGATAATCCTGGAAAATCTGGTCGAACTCGGCGTCCGAGGAAGCCAGCAGCAGTTTGGGCAGTGTCTTGCCCCATAGCTGTCCGATCTTCGTATTGATAATACCTTCCGGAGAATTACCGGTCGGATTGAGCTGGTCAAACTCGGAGCGGCTGACTGTTTTGCCTTTGGTCCACTCTTCCATCTGTTTGAACGGCTCGACACTTTCCGGCTTCCACTGGTCGGTGATATTGGTGTTCATCTCCATCCAGTATTTGTGGGAAGCGCCATACTTGGTATCAAAAGCCGAACGGTCGCTGTTCAGCGTCTTGAGTACTTCCGGCTTGAATTGCGGCTTGCCATTCACCATATCGTACGTTACGCCTTCTTCACCCATGTACATATCTTTTTGTCCCTCTTCACTGATCATATACTCCAGGAACCGGATCGCTCTTGCCTTATCTTTAACGTCCTTGGAGATTAGGGTCAGCGTCCAACCGGAGATTACCGGACCATTCAATACCGGCTCATCCATATTCGCATTGGCAGGTCCATCTACCGCAATATATACCGAATTGGGATCATTTGCATACAGCGCGTTCTGCTGGGTATTAAAGTCACTGCGTTGATACAACATCGCAAAGTAACGTCCCTGCGCAATTTTCTCTTCCATTTGTGACCGCTTGTCGATAAAGATATCCTTGGCCAGCAGACCTTGCTGATTCGCCTGGCGCAGCGTCTTCAGCCAGCGCAGATATTCCGGGTCGGTCGTCCGGTCATACAGCTTGCCGTCTTTTTCCATTGGCAGTGCGAGGAAGTTCTGCAGATAGCCCTCCAGCGAATAATTGCCGTTCTCGGTAAATTCATGCAGACCAAGCGGTATCAGCGGCTGACCATTCACCTGCGGAAACTTCTCTTTAGCCATTTCCAATGCCTTCAGGAAGCCTTCCGGTGTACGCATATCCGGTTTGCCCAGCGCTTCGTACATGTCTTTACGCACGACGAACACCTGATTGGACAGATAGTTTTTGCCGTACTTGGCAAAGTCCGCCGGTGATGAGGAAGCATTTGGATAACCATATACATTGCCATCCGGCTGGGTGTACCAGGACAATTTAGCCGGATCAGTCACTTTGTAAAAGTATGGATCATACTGGTCGGCCAGTTCATTGAGCGGCAGTACCAGTTTGCCTTCGATCATCTTCTTCACCGCATCTTCACTCCAGGCAAGTGTAATAAAATCAGGCAGCTTGCCGGAGGCGATCATCGTATTCAGTTTCTCGTTTTCATTTCCTGCCGGGACGATAAAATTGAGGCTGACACCGGTCTTTTTGGTAATATACTGGCTTGTTGGATCTTTGCCCCAGTCACTCCCGGTGTACCAGGAGAAGTTCATATACCAGTCAAATGTAATCGGTGACGTATCTGCTTTCCAGCCCGGTTCATTGGCGGATGCCTGCTTGACAGGCGTAGCATTCTCGCTGGCGCTCTGGCTGCCGCCACCAAAATAGGAACAGGCCGTTGTCAGCGTCAGCAGGCTCGCGGTTACGACAGCCAGTGCTGGTTTGTACCATCGGGAAGCTTTAATTTTCATACAATTACCCCTCTCTGTGTGTAACGGATGAATGTATATATACAAAATGCTGGTCATGCGGTCCAATCGGCTACGTATCTACGACTCCATTCGAAGCTTAGCCCTTGATGGAACCGATCATCATACCTTTGACAAAGTACTTTTGCAGGAACGGATAGACGAATACGATAGGCAAAGTCGTAACGACCATCGTCGCCAGCTTGATCGACTGGGAAGTTACCGACCGGTTGATGCCGCCTGGGACAGCTGCCAGCATCTGATTAGAGCTGGATTCGGCGACCACGCGGTACAGATATGTCTGAATCGGCTGCAGTGTCGTATCATTCATATAGATCATCCCGGTAAAATAATCATTCCATTGGTAGACACCATGGAATAGCGCAATGGTAGCGATAACCGGCATCGAGACCGGCAGGACCACCTTGAGGAAAATCGCCCAGTCATTCGCTCCATCGATTCGTGCTGCCTCTTCCAGCCCTTCAGGAATCTCCCGGAAAAAGGTCATAAAGATAATAAGATCAAAAAAGCTGAACATCGCCGGGATAATATACACCAGAAAATTATCGAGCAGATTGAGATCTTTCATCAGCAGGAATGTCGGAATCAGGCCACCGCTGAAAAACAGTGTTACCGTACCGATCCAGATGTATACCTTGCCTCCGATCAGTCCGCGCCGGGACAATGCATAGGCGACCATCGCGGTGAAAAATACATGGATCACTGTACCGATCAACGTCTTGGCGACGGTAATCCACATCGCCTGCATAATACCTTCACTCTGGAATACCGCACGGAAGCTCTCCAGACTGAATATACGCGGCCACCAGTAAATTCCTCCCCGCATGGCATCCGTACCTTCATTCAGTGCATTAATCAGCACGTACCAGATGGGATACAGGGTCAAAAAGCAGATCGCCAGCATCAAAATCATATTGCAGGTATCGAATATCGCTTCGCCGCGTGTGCGACGGGCTGCATTTAACATCACACTGGCTCCTTTCCTTGGAGAATATGCTGCTTTCGGCGCTTTTGCGAGTGGGAGGTTAGGAGTGGCGGTTGGCTGGGCTGAGGGGAAGCGCTGCGGGAAGGGATTGGGGAGCGGGCTCCTGTTAAGCCTGGATATCCTGAAATGGGGTAAAGCAGTGGATATCCAGGCTTAAATGTCGCCCTTTTCCCCAATTCCCTTCCCTCCGCTCCGTGCCTCACCCCATCTACGCCTCTCCTGCCCCCACTCGCAAAGGCTTCTGCAAGCTGTTGTTGTGGGTTGTACATTTGAAACATATAGATGTACAGGGATTATTGGGTGATGCTATTGATGATGGAGATGGATTGGTGTTATTGATTAGTTGGTGCTAGGGATTGCTGGTTGCTGGTTGCTGGTTGCTGGTTGCTGGTTGCTGGTTGCTGGTTGCTGGTTGCTGGTTGCTGGTTGCTGGGGTTGCTGGTTGCTGGTTGCTGGTTGCTGGTTAATTGTGAATGGATATTGAGCTGTGTCCAGTGCTTTTTTGGTTTTTTTGTTTTTTTTGTTTATGGTAAGGATGGCTAGCTAGCTGTACGGCTGTAATGGCTGATGACCGCATTACTTGTATCTTTATTGCACAAATACTTTTAGTGAACTCCTGATCTCAGACTGGATTTTGATTCTCGTTAGATTTTGATTATCGGCTCAATTTCTAAGAAGCACATCCTGTCCTCCCTGCACGGAGCGAAGGAATTGGAATTTGTATTCAGCAGCGGAGCGGCCTTATTTAAGATCGGATATCCTCCGCTGCAAGCGGAATTCAGGGATATCGGATCTTAACGGAGGGCAGAAGACAAATCCAATTTCGGAGCGTCTGATCTCAGGCTCGCCATCTTTTCAGACATAATTTCCAATTGTCGTCTTAGATCACATCAGCACTCGCTTCCATACACTGCAATTCGTTAGAACAGTGAAGTGTTGTTCAGCCGCTTGGTCACCTGATTCGCAATGAGTAGCAGAATCAGTGCGATGATGGACTTGATGAGTCCAATCGCAGTGGAATATGAGAACCGTCCGGACAGTAGACCGGTCTGGTACACGTAAATGTCGATGACGTTGCTGGCACTTTCGTTCAGCGAGTTGCGCAGCACCAGAATCTGGTCAAAGTTGGAATTGAGTACGCCGCTTACCGCCAGAATGAACAGGATCGCGATCGTGCTCTGGATACCCGGCAGCGTGATATACCACATTTTCTGAAAACGTCCGGCACCGTCAATTGTGGCGGCTTCGTACATTTCCGGGGAGACGCTTGCCATGGCGGCCAGATAGATGATTGCAGACCAGCCGAGCTCTTTCCAGATATCCGAGATAATAACGATTGCCCAGAAGTACTGCGACTCTGCCAGATACGAGATCGGCTGATCGATGAGATGCAGCGCCAGCAGTACATTGTTGATCACACCTACATCTGCCAGCCATGTAGTCAAGATCCCGCCCAGGATGACCCAGGACAGGAAATGCGGCAGATACGAGATGGTCTGTACAGATTTCTTGAATCGGACCGAACGCAGTTCGTTGAGAAACAAGGCGAACAGAATCGGCAGCGGGAAGCCGATAAACAGCTTGATCAGGCTGATACCGAGGGTATTGCGGATTACATCCGGCAGGTTCTCGTCTTCCATAAAGGCACGGAAATGTTCCAGTCCGACCCACGGGGCGGCAGCAATGCTTTCGACAATATTGAACTCTTTGAAAGCAATAATGATGCCGTACATTGGAATATAGTTGAATACGAGCATCCAGACTACACCGAGCAGAGCCATAACCTGTAGATGACGCTGGGTATACAGACGGCGGAACCATCTGCGCATTCTACCGGATGTGGAAGTGCCTGTCTTGCGCTTTGTATCCGAGCCGGTCTTCACCTCGGTCTCCATACAACGACCTCCTTTTTACAATTATGTAAGCGATTACATTTATAGGTTCAATTATACCCAGATGTCAGAAGAGTTATAAGGTTCCATATTTCGTTTTGGGTGTCTCATTTTTCGGGTAGCCCTAGCCAGCCCAGAAATACCGACTACATGATTCTAAATTTGGCGTATGCAAAAAAACACTCCGGGACAAAAGGTTCTCTGTTCATACGAACGCAACCTTTTGTCCTGGAGTGTATCTGTGCATGATTTAATTAGGTTTTGCTATTATCGATCCATTGAGTGGACCTGGTATTAGTTGGAGCTTGTACCTTTGTTTTTGTTGTAGATATCGAATGCTACCGCCAGCAGCAGTACCAGACCTTTGATACCTTGCTGCCAGTCGATACCGAGACCGACCAGAGACATACCGTTGTTCAGTACGCCCATAACGAGTCCACCGATGATGGCTCCGAATACGGTTCCGATACCGCCGGAAGCAGACGCGCCGCCGATAAAGCAGGCTGCGATAGCATCCAACTCAAAGTTGGTACCGGCTCTTGGTGTTGCTGCATTCAGACGTGCTGCGAAGATCAGACCGGAGATCGCTGCGAGTACGCCCATATTTACGAATACCCAGAACGTTACTTTTTTCGTTTTGACACCGGACAGTCCGGCTGCCTTCTCATTACCACCGATCGCATAGACATGACGACCCATAACCGTTTTATTCATTACAAAGGAGTAGATGATGATCAGCAGGAACAGCAGGACGAGGATCGTCGGAATCCCTGCATAACTTGCCAGTACAAAGGTAAACAGGTTGATAATCGCAACCACTGCAATCAGCTTGGCGATGAACAGTCCCTGTGAACCGGTCGCAAAGTTGTATTTGCGCTGGGAAGCACGGTTGCGCAGCTCAGTCACAATGTACAGTACAGACAGCGCAATACCGGCGATGATCGCTACAATATTCGTTGCTGCATTGGTAAAGTCAGGTACAAAGCCGGAGCTGATCTTCTGGAAGCCGTTCGGGAATGGCGAGATGGACTGCCCTTCCAGCACGACCATCGTCAGACCGCGGAACAGCAGCATCCCGGCTAGCGTAACGATAAAGGCGGGAATTCGCACGTACGCGACCCAGAATCCCTGCCATGCGCCGATCAGTCCGCCGATGACGATGGATAGGATAACCGCGAGCACCGGGTTCATTTGCCAGTTGACCATGAAGATCGCGGAGATCGCTCCGACAAAGGCAGCGATCGAACCGACCGACAGATCGATATGCCCGGTGATGATAACCAGTACCATCCCGATTGCCAGCACCAGTATGTAACTATTTTGCAGGATCAGGTTGGTGATATTGATCGGCTTGAGCAGCAGACCTCCTGTTAGAATTTCAAAAAGCAGCATAATGAATACGAGTGCAATAATCATACCGTATTGACGGATATTTCCTTTGAACAACCTGCTAAATGCATTTCCTTTGTCGTTATCGTTGCCTTTGACCGGCTTGGTTATGCTGGACATGCTGATTAGCCCCTTTCGAATGGAATAGTGGGTTTGTTCTGACCCTTCGTACTAAGTAGGCACCGCTTCGGTAAGGGATCATGCCGGCGGCCTCCGGTAAAGAATGGATATTTGGAATGACCGCTTGCAGCGGTAAATATCCATTCTTTAATTCGGTCTCTGGCATGATTCCCTTACCTCCGCTACGTGCAGAAAGTTCGGGATAGAGCAGGTCAAAACCTTTGGTGATATGGGTAGTTAATAAATAGTTGATAATTAGTCGTTATATCTTGGCTTTGTGTTTGGTCATGTAGGTCATCAGTTTTTCCTGAGTCGCTTCGGCGCGGTTTACTTCGCCGGTAATCTGACCCGCATTCATTACATAGATGCGGTCGCAGATTCCGAGAATCTCGGGTAGCTCGGAAGAGATGACCAGGATACTTTTACCTTCATCCGCCAATCGATTAATGATCGTGTAGATCTCGTATTTGGCACCAACGTCGATACCGCGCGTCGGTTCATCGAGAATCAGGATGTCCGGACCGGAGAAGATCCATTTGCCCAGTACGACTTTCTGCTGGTTACCGCCGCTCAGATTGCTGGTCTTCTGCAGGATATTCGGCGTCTTGATCTTCATCTGTCCGCGCATGTCTTCGGCTACCAGCACCTCTTCGTGTTCATTCACGACCGTGGATTTGGTTAGTTTCTCCAGACCGGTCAGCGAGATATTGCGCTTGATATCATCGAGCAGGATCAGACCGTAATTTTTGCGATCCTCGGTGACATAGGCGAATCCGTTCTTGATCGCCTGAGTCACATCGTTATTGCGGATTTCCTTGCCGTCTTTGATCAGGGTACCGCTGATATTTTTCCCGTAGGATTTGCCGAAAATACTCATCGCCAGCTCTGTACGACCGGAGCCCATCAGACCAGCGATACCGACGATCTCGCCGCGCCGCAGGTTCAGATTGACATTGTCGATCATTTTGCGATCGGCATGATGCTCGTGGTAGACATTCCAGTCTTTCACTTCCAGTGTAACTTCGCCGATCTTCGGCTGACGTTCCGGATAACGGTGGGTCAGATCGCGACCGACCATACCGCTGATAATGCGATCTTCGGTTACTTGATCCTTGTGCATATCGAGTGTCTCGATCGTCTGTCCATCCCGCAGAATCGTAACGGAATCAGCGACCTTGGCAATTTCATTCAGCTTGTGAGAAATGATAATGCAGGAGATTCCCTGGCTCTTGAAGCCGAGCATCAGCTCCAGCAGATTCTCGCTGTCATCTTCGTTCAGTGCCGCTGTCGGTTCATCGAGAATCAACAGCTTCACCCGTTTGGAAAAGGCTTTGGCGATCTCGACCAGCTGCTGCTTGCCGACTCCGATATTGGTAACCAGTGTGTTCGGGGATTCGCTCAGGCCTACTTTATCCAGCAATCCCTGAGTACGCTGCAGGGTCTCGTTCCAGTCGATGACACCGCCTTTTTGCCGTTCATTACCGAGGAAAATATTCTCGGCGATCGACAGATACGGGATTAGCGCCAGCTCCTGATGGATAATAACAATACCCAGCTCTTCGCTATCTTTGATGCCTTTGAATTCACAGGTCTTGCCTTCGAAAACAATGTCGCCTTCATAGGTACCGTGACCATACACACCGCTCAGTACCTTCATCAGGGTCGATTTGCCTGCGCCGTTCTCGCCGCAGAGTGCATGAATCTCGCCTTTGCGTACTTTGAGATTCACGTTCTCCAGGGCTTTGACGCCGGGGAAGGTTTTGGTAATGCCTTTCATCTCCAGAATGATATCGGACATGGTTGCTCTGCCCCTTTCTGTTTATTTTGCAGGTGCTTCGTCGCCGTATACTTCCTGTTCGGTGTAGTAGCCACCCTCGATAATTTCTTTTTTCACATTCGATTTATCAACAGATACCGGGTCCAGCAGATAAGCCGGTACGACCATCACATTATTGTTGTACGATTTGGTATCATTCACTTCGGCTTTTTCGCCTTTGAGAATACTGTCGACCATGCCGACGGTTTTCTCGGCCAGCTTACGTGTATCCTTAAACACGGTTTGTGTCTGTTCGCCGGATACGATCGACTTGATTGAAGCCAGCTCGGCATCCTGTCCGGTAATAACCGGCAGTGGTTTGTCGGCAGAGCCATAACCTACGCCTTTGAGTGAAGAGATAATCCCGATACTGATACCGTCATATGGGGAGAGAACTGCATCCAGTTTCTCGCTGCCATAGTAGGCACTCAGCAGGTTATCCATCCGTGCCTGGGCAAGCGATCCATCCCAGCGGAGTGTAGCGATCTGGGCCATGGTAGTCTGCTTGCTCTGAATGACCAGCTTGCCGGAGTCTATGTAAGGCTGAAGCACTGACATGGCCCCGTTGAAGAAGAAGTAGGCGTTGTTATCATCCGGCGATCCGCCGAACAGTTCGATATTGAATGGGCCTTTGCCTTTATTCAGGCCGAGTTTCTCCTCAATATAGGAAGCCTGCAATACACCGACCTTGAAGTTATCGAATGTCGCATAGTAGCTTAAATTCGGCGTATTCATAATCAGTCGGTCATAAGAGATGACTGCTATGCCCTCGGCATGTGCTTTGCCGATGACATCGGTGAGCGTGTTGCCGTCAATCGCTGCGACGACAATAACATCGACACCCTTGGTGATCATGTTCTCAATCTGCGAAATCTGGTTCTCAACCACATCCTCCGCATATTGCAAATCCGTCTTGTATCCTTTAGCCTGGAACTGCTTGACCATATTCTCCCCGTCCGCGACCCAGCGTGCAGACGACTTGGTTGGCATCGCAATACCGATATAACCCTTGTCACTGCTGCCGCTGCCGCTTTCTGCCAGATTGCAGGCACTCAGGGTAAATACCATCAGGGTAACCAGTATCAGCATTATTCCCCGTTTCATTAGAGACGCTCCTTTCTGTCCATTACGATGAATATTATTTGGTTAAAATTGTATTGATAACGCTTTCTTTAAGCATAATAGCACTGCAGGTTGCTAGCCGTCTTTTCACTTATACGACCTTTTTTATAAAAATCCGACTTATATTGGAAAATGAGTCTATCGAGAAACATAATTGTGCCGGCGCATTCGCAAAATTAGGTACGCGAGAATCAGCAGACAACAAAAAAAGCGAACTCCGAAGAGTCCGCCTGCTTTTTGTAATCATTTACGATAGATCATTGTATAGTCGTCACGGCTAATCTTAATATGCTCCGCGAATATGTTCATGAATCTGTTCATTATAGAACCTGCGCAGACGTTCATGTTCTTCCGCGCTGAACGGCTTGGCTGACAGTACGCCCAAATTGTCTTCGACCTGACGTACATTTTTGAAGCCCGGAATAACGGCGGTAATCTGCTCGTGATCCAGCAGCCAGCGTAGTGCAGCGCGGGTCATATTGCCACGTCCTTCAGCGATCCAATCGAGCTGGGAAGCCAGCTCTACTCCTTTGCGGAAAGGAAGACCAGCGAATGTCTCGCCAACGTTGAATGCTTCGCCATTCTGGTTGAAATTGCGGTGGTCTTCCGCTTCAAACTGCGTATCTGCGGAGAATTTGCCGGTCAATAGTCCACTGGCGAGCGGCAGACGAACCAGCAGTCCCACTTCACGCTCAGCGGCACGCGGCAGCAATTCGGCAATCGGTTTTTGTCGGAAAATATTGAAGATAATCTGTAGCGCCTGCACACCGGACTGCTCCAGACAGAATAATCCTTCTTCCACAGTCTCTACGCTTACGCCATAAGCGCGAATCTTGCCTTCCTGCTGCAGCTTATCCAGCACTTCAAATACAGCACCCTGCTGCAGAATCTCGAATGGTGCACAGTGGATCTGGTACAGGTCGATCGTCTCCCGCTCCAGTCGCTGCAGGCTATCTTCGCACCATTTGCGTACCTGCTGCTCGGAATACGTGTGAGGATCGGAGATATCTCCCTGGCGGCAGAACTTGGTAGCGATATGAATCCGGTCTTCTTTGCCTTTGGTCGCGCGGGCAAGTAATCGCTCACTCTTCCCGTCGCCATAGACATCGGCAGTATCAAAAAAGTTCACGCCTTCATCCATTGCCTTATCCAGTGCACGCAGCGATTCGGCTTCATCGGTCTGTCCCCATGATCCTCCGATAGCCCATGTGCCAAAGCTGACTTCACTGACCTGTAGTCCTGTCTTGCCAAGCGGACGGTTATTCATATATGGTGCCTCCCTCATGATGCCTTATTATTTTCCAGCGGCAATATTGTAGCAGACAAAAGCATGTATGCGCTATCTTTATTCAACTGCTGCTCGTCTACCTGTTGATTCAGGATTCGGTCAGCTATGGATGTAGTGTCTCGTCCAGCCGGTTACAGCAGATTCATACTTAGATAGCGCTCGCCATTATCGGGTGCGATACAGAGTACTTTGTGACCGGGGCCCAGCCGTTTCGCTTCCTGCATAGCCGTCCATACGGTAGCTGCAGAAGAAGGACCGACCAGTATGCCTTCCACTGCTGCAAGCTGGCGCATGGTGGCAATAGCATCTTCATCGGCGACCTGAATAATTTCATCATAAATCGAAGTGTTAAGGATCGAAGGAATAAATCCCGGACTCGTACCCACGAGTTTGTGCGAGCCCGGCTGACCGCCGGACAATACTGGAGAGCCTTTGGGTTCGACAACCAGAATACGCAGGTCGGGCAGATGCTGCTTCAGTGTCTCGCCGGTTCCGGTAATGGTGCCTCCGGTTCCGGATGAAGCGACAAAGGTATCCAGTTCCCCCTCCATCTGCTCCAGAATCTCCAGCGCTGTCGTCCGGCGATGAGCATCGGCATTGGCGGGATTGTCAAACTGGCGCGGCATATAGCTGCCGGGAATCTCGGTCAGCAGCTGCTCCGCTTTGCAGATCGCGCCGGGCATTTTCTCGGCAGCCGGGGTGAGTACCACCTGTGCACCGTAAGCTTGCAGAATGCTGATCCGCTCCTGGGACATATTGTCCGGCATCACCATGATTGCGCCGTATCCTCTGGCTGCAGCATTCATTGCCAGACCGATCCCGGTATTGCCACTGGTCGGCTCGATAATCGTACTGCCGGGCTGCAGATGACCATCTCGTTCTGCCTGGACGATCAGATTCAGTGCTGCCCGATCTTTGACGCTGCCGCTCGGGTTAAAATATTCCAGTTTCACATATACGGCAGCGCTCTCTGGTTCAGTCAGGCGATTCAGCCGTACAACCGGCGTATCTCCGACCAGTTCGCTAATATGATTGACGACTTTTCTATTCATGGGTGGCCCCTCCTGTATACTGCTTTGTTATTTGCTCTGCTGTTTTTGCTTTATTGACGGCAGGTTGTTATTGGTGTTGGGATGGAATTGGCGATACTTCCTTTTGCTCTGCTTCGAGATCTCGGTAGTAGTCGATTTTCTTTTCCATATGCGACAGATCCTGCTGCAGTCTGCTCATCTGCTCGTGAATATGCAGACGGTGCTGCTCCAGCAGCTCCCGGCGCTGTCCGGCGGTATGATCGCCCTGGCTGCGCAGCTCGGAGAACTGCTTCATTTCGCTGATCGGCATCCCGGTCTGGCGCAGACGTATCAGGAATTCGATCCATGCGATATCGCCATCCGTGTAGTAGCGATATCCAATCGAATCCCGGCTGATGGGATGCAGTAGATCAATACGCTCATAGTATCTCAATGTATGGGTGCTGAGTCCGGTCATGACGGCAATTTGCTGAATCGTATAGGTATTTTCCATAGGGATTATTATATCATTCTATCTCACTGCGAATACACCGGATTCCGCTATTCTCTCTACCTACCAAAAATAAGCCTTGCCTTTGAGCGCGCTCTAAGCGATAAGCTGATCCTGTCGGTTGATCATTGAGACAACGAATAGACAGAATTCACGGTATGTACTCCCGGACAATGTACATGCCAAACCTGGAGAAGGAAATAACAATGGATACAACACGTTATGAAAAAGGATGGGCACGCCTCGGTGAAATTGATGGACATGGCGGAGAACAGGTTATTCAGTCGCTGCAGTCGATTGCACCGGATCTGGGCAAGTATATTATTGAATTTGCCTTTGGCGATATCTACACTCGTCCGGGGCTGGATGCGCAGCAGCGGCAACTGATTACACTCGCTTCACTTACAACGCAGGGCGGCTGTGAACCTCAACTGGACGTGCATATTAACGCTTCGCTCAATGTGGGACTGACGCCGCTGGAGATTGTAGAAGCGATCATGCACTGTGTGCCATACACCGGATTCCCCCGTGTGCTGAACGCTGTATTTGTCGCCAAACGGATTTTTGAAGAACGAGGGTTGCAGGTAGAGGGTCTGGAAAAAGAAAATCAATAAACTGCTATTCAGCAGGAAGTCTTGAGCAGACGAAGATCTATACAAACCAATATGTATACCAAAAAGGACCAGTCGCAGACTAGTCCTTTTTGGTCATGCTCAATATAAAGTAGCCCAACTTGGTTACCAAATACAAACCAAATATAATTATTAACGTACGGGAGATGACATATCCATCCAATGCCTGGCTATATCCGGGCGGGATCAGCAGCTCACTATTAAAAATCAGATAAGCAACACAAAGGATAGGTACAACGACAAGAATGACGGCTGCTATTTTCCGATCTTCTTTCATTACTCCACCTCCTTTTTTAAAAGAGAGAGTAACCTGTATCCTATCACAAGTTACTCTCTATTTTATTTCTTATTTTATCGAGTACAATCGTATATTTTCGCTATACCTGTCAGGTGAATATCGTTTACAAATAGATCTCTGGAATCCTATAATGGTTTACATATAGTAAATGATTACTTTGTGTAAACCTAATGATTCAGGAGGAATCTATGTCAACATCACTCAAGACCATGCTCCCCCTCAGCATTTTGATGCTGAATCTGTTTATTGCCCTGCTGGGTCAGGGAATGGTTATTCCGATTTTGCCGGATTATCTGCGGCAGTTTGATGCGGCGGGTACGGCTGCCGGTTATATGGTAGCTGCTTTTGGCGTGGCCCAGTTTTTATTTTCTCCGATTGGCGGACGCTGGTCCGACCGGTACGGACGTAAGAAAATGATTTTAGCCGGTTTATTTTTCACTGTGATATCGGATTATCTGTTTGCCGTGTCGCATCAGCTGCCGATTCTGTATCTGGCACGTTTTATCGGTGGAATCGGGCTTGGAATTATGGTACCTTCCGTGCTTGCCTATGTAGCGGATGTGACCACTCGCGATACCCGTGCCAAAGGGATGGGCTATATCAGTGCAGCCATGAATCTGGGTATGGTGCTCGGACCGGGAATCGGCGGAATCATCGCCCAGTACGGCATACGCATGCCTTATTACTGGGCAGCAGGATTAGGACTGGCTGCTACGCTGCTGACCCTGCTGCTGCCGGAGACGCTCAGTCTCGCCAAAAGGCAGCTGGCCCGGACTGCGGAACATTCGCAGCCATCTATGGTTCGCGAGCTGCTGCAGTCGTTTCATACGCCGTATTTCCGTTACCTGATGCTGATTCTCGTGATGACTTTTGGGCTGGTCAATTATGAGACGGTCTACTCACTGTATGTAGAACAGAAATATGGATTTACTTCTCAGCAGATCGCTATATTGATTACGCTTGGTGCATTGATCGGCATTATTATTCAGGTTGGACTGTTGGACAAATGTATCCGCTGGATCGGCGAGTATCGATTGATCCGCCTGTCGCTGTTCATGACCGCGCTGGCACTTCTGCTTATGCTGATTCCGGTTAACTTTGCCTATCTGCTGATTGTGTCTTCACTGTTTTTCGCTTTTAATGCCCTGCTACGTCCAACAGTGAATACGCTGCTGTCGCATGAGGCAGGCGATCAGCAGGGATTTGTCGCGGGGCTGAATACCACGTATGGCAGCATTGGCAATATTGCCGGCCCGATTCTGGCAGGTACGCTGTTTGACAGGCAGATTCATTTGCCGTATATTGTGGGTGCTTTTATTCTGCTCGCTGCGATCGGACTGACCCGTCAGCGACGCAAATCACTCAGGAAACGAGTCGTTGAACATGAATGAATCCTGGCATCAGCAGGTCAAAAATCAGCATCGCGAAGAAATCATTACCGCCGGCAGGGAACTATTTTTGCAGCGGAATTTTCCCGACGTGAATATCCGCGAAGTGTGTCAGCTCGCCGGAATCAGCCGGGTTACCTTTTACAAACATTTCAGTTCACTGGATGAGCTCGTATTCGAAGTACAGATGAGCATCATGCAGCAGATGACCGAGTATATACTGCCCGATTCCTCAGTATCCGGTTCAGGCAGACAGCAGCTGGAAGCTATCCTGTACCGATGGGTGGACTATGCCAAAAACTATCCTCGTCAGCTGCGCTTTATTACACTGTTCGATCTGTACTATGATTCCGGCACAGCCAGCCCGGAACTCAAACAACAATACGAGCAGTTCATTAATACCGAAGGTCGTCAGGGCTTTCTGCAGCCTATTCTGGAACAAGGCATCGCCGATGGTTCCCTGTCCAGCCACCTGAACCCGGTACACAGCGGTTTCTTTATTTTCCAAACCCTGATGGGTGTACTCCAGCGAATGAGTATGACCCGCCTGCCCGACTACGGCACTACCGTCGCTTATGATGATATCGTAATGCCTGTAGTGCGAATGCTGGTCCATACTATTACAGTCAACTCTTCACAGTAACCATAGCCTCCTCCCCCTTAGCAGTCTGTTCAATCAGCAGCTGTATAAGCAGGCAGGAGGCTATTTGCATAGATTCAGCACAACCCTCACACAAAAGCACGGAACGCAAGAAAGGAAATAAGGAAACAAGACGACCTTTAAGCCGGGAGATCCCCCTTTACTATATCCCATTCAGGATCTCCAGGCTTAACCGGAGTCATGTTCCTTATTCCTTTCTG
Source organism: Paenibacillus dauci (assembly GCF_000971985.1). Classification (GTDB taxonomy): domain Bacteria; phylum Bacillota; class Bacilli; order Paenibacillales; family Paenibacillaceae; genus Saccharibacillus; species Saccharibacillus dauci. Next base: position 695,629 of record NZ_KQ040798.1, read on the forward strand.
GAGTGTATGCACATCAGCGTTGGATAAACATCCGCAACCAATCACTAAGCGCAGTCCCCATCAATAAGCTAATGATATCCACCATCTATATAACTTCACAGCTATACCAGCGCATTATGTTCGATCTCAAAACCGAGATCTTCAATCATTTGATAATCCAGCGCAGCCTCCTGTCCCGGTGTTGTCAGGTAATCCCCGACAAAGATCGAATTGGCCGCATATAATGCTAAAGGCTGGAGTGTACGCAGGTTCAGCTCACGACCACCAGCGACACGAATCTCCTTATCCGGACAGATGAACCGCAGCAGCGATAGTACTTTCAGTGCTTTGCGGGCATTGGTACGCTGCTGATCAGCAAGCGGTGTGCCGGGAATCGGATTGAGAAAGTTAACTGGAATCGAGTCTGCATCCAGCTGATGCAGGGCATAAGCCATTTCGACAATCTGCTCGTCACTTTCACCCATTCCGATAATCACCCCCGAACATGGAGACATACCACTTCCCTTAACCTGCTCGATCGTGTTGACCCGCTGTTCGTACGTATGAGTGGTTGTGATAGAGGTATAATGCTCACTGCTTGTGTTCAGATTATGATTGTAACGGTGCACACCCGCTTCCGCCAATCGCTGGGCTTGATCTTCCTGCAGCAATCCAAGGCAGGCACAGATTTTGAGCGGCATTGTTTCCCGTATTTCCCGCACAGCTTCGACCACCTGATCCAGCTCACGGCGGGATGGACCTCTGCCGGAAGCAACAATACAATAAGTGCCTGCCTGGCGGTTCATGGCTTCCCGCGCACCTGCCAGCAGGGTCTCCTTATCCAACAGGCTGTACTTGCTGACAGGTGCTGTAGAGACAATCGATTGCGAACAGTAGCCGCAGTCTTCCGGGCATAAGCCGCTTTTGGCATTGATAATCATATTGAGCTTGACCTTGTTGTCATAGAAATGATGGCGTACTGCATACGCTGCATGCAGCAGCGGCAACAGCTCACCATCCTCGGCACGCAGTACATGCATCGCCTGTTCGCGGGAAATCTGTTGTTTATGTATAGCCTGTACTGCCAGTTCATTCCATGATTGAGTAGACATTTGATTGATCATACGTCACCTTCACTTTTTTATTGTTAACCAAATTTAAATTAATAGGTTAACAATCGGATTATAGCAGAACCTTTCCGTCTATTCCAATATCGTTTATTTTCGGTGATCGATTCTAGCTACTTTCAATCATGAAGTCATCGAATCAAAAACTACACGCACCAGCAAAAAAAGCATGGCAGTCAGAGAAATTAATTCCTCTCTATGCTGCCATGCTTTCTTGATAATGCTTATATACTGTTGTGTTTATTAGAATTCGTTTGCCGCTTTTCATTTCTTCAGAGGTGCAAGGAAACCCATTTCTAATTCAGCGGTTCCTTCTCTGCCTTTTCGCGGTCGATCCCTTTTTTCTTGAGCGCCGGCTTCAGTTCATCCTTGGCCAGCTTCCAGAGGGGTACGCCCGTGCGGTAAGCAGCCCGGGCATTCAGATGTCCAGCCACCGGAGCAGTGATGAACACGAACACGATCCCCAGCAGAATCCGCATACTCGGATATCCATCAAAAACCCAGAAGAACAGGAACCCGCCCAGCAGTACACATAGAACGCCTAGCGTCGCACTTTTGGTCGCTGCATGTGACCGCAGATATACATCGGGGAAACGAATAATACCAAAGGCACTAAGTACGCTCAAAACAGCGCCAATCAGCACCAGTATCGCAATAACGGGTTCAGCGATCATCTGAATCGTCGATATCATCTCGGTCTTCTCGTTCATGCTCGATCACCACCCCTCTCTCAATATATTTGGCAAAAGCAACCGTACCCAGAAACGCGAGCACACCAACCAGCAGCATGACTTCAAGATAAGCCTGTGTATCCAGCATCATGGAGAGGACAGCAATAATAGCAATAATATTTACACCCACCGTATCCAGTGCAGTAATTCGGTCTGCCATGGATGGACCACGCAGGACACGATACATACAGCCCGCGACACCCAGCGACAGGAGGATCAGCGCGATAAATAGGGATATTTGCAGCATTACCGCGTCACCTCCTTGATCGCTTTTTCAAAGGTATTGCGAATATCTTCCGACATCTTGTCTTCATCCTGAATATCAATCGCATGAATATAGACCAGTTGCTGTTCTCGGGATACCTCAATCAGGATGGTACCCGGTGTGAGAGTGACCAGTGTCGATAGCAGTGTCAGTTCCCAATCAGACGTTAGATCTGTACGATGTGTAAGAATACCCGGATTGATATTCAGCCGCGGAGAGACAATGTGACGCAGAACGACGACACTCGATTTAATCAACTCCCAGAAGAACAGCAGCAGCAGCTTCCAGACAGCCCATACTTTGTGACCATAGAAATCATCCGGGAAAAATCGCTTCATGGCGAAAATAAGCAGCAGTCCGATCATATAACCAATAATAAAATTCAGCGCATCCCAGGTGGTGTGCAGAGACATCCAGACGACGGCGATAAGCAGGTTGAGTACAATTTGAAAAGCCATCTATTTACCGCCTCCCAGCACAGCCTGAATATACACAGCCGGATTCTCCAGTACCGATGCCGCCTCTGCAACATACGTATACACCCAGCCCGAACCCAGTCCAATCAGGATGACCAGTACGAACAATACCGAAGATGAAGTTACCAGCCACTTCGGACGAAACGACGACCAGCGGTAATCCAGCAGCTCATCACGATCATCCGGCAGTAGGTCGGGATGCCCCTCTTCTGCAGCCCATTCCTGATAAATGTCGTCAGATAGCTCTTTGCGTTCATCGGCCAGCGGACGGTCCTTGCCCCAGAATCCCAGCATGAAGATTCGCATAATCGAGTACAGCATCAGCAGACTGGCAGCCAGGCTGATCAGGGTCATCGCATACCAACCGCGCTCCATACCGCCCTGCACAATCAGCAGTTTGCCGGCAAATCCACTCAGCGGCGGTACACCTGCCAGAGCGAGCCCGGCTACGAACAGCATCCAGCCTGTAGCAGGAATTCGCTTGATCAGTCCACTGATCTGTGTCAATTTGGATGTGCCCGCTGCTCCGATCATAATACCGGCCAGCAGGAACAACAGCGCTTTGAGGATCATATCATGCAGCATATAGAAAATTGCGCCTTCCATACCTGCCGTATTGGCCGTTGCCAGACCAAATCCGATCAGTCCTACACCAGCCACGACATTATAGACCAGAATCTTGTTCACATCTCGGTAAGCCACCGCACCGATCACACCAAGGATCATCGTCGCAATACCCATCCAGCCGATCAACGTATAGAGGAATCCGGTATCATGATAGAAAATCAGGGTAAAAGTTCGCAAAATCGCATACAACCCCACCTTGGTCAGCAATCCAGCGAAAATAGCCGTAATGACCGATGGTGGTGCCGCATAAGAACCCGGCAGCCAGAAGAACAGGAACATCCCCGCTTTGAGACTGAATACAATCAGGAACAAAAAGGCAATTACGCTCAGAATGCCGGTCTGTCCCACTTCAGCTACGCGCTGGGACAGATGCGCCATATTCAGCGTACCGGTTGCTCCATATAGATAAGCCAGTGAGGCGACGAAGAAAGAAGAAGAAATAATATTGATCAAAATATATTTCAGCGTCTCCCGTAACTGCAGACGTGTACCTCCCAGTACAATCAGCGCATACGAAGAAATCAGCATGACTTCAAAACAAACAAACAGGTTGAACAAATCGCCCGTCAGGAACGATCCGTATACACCGACCAGCAAAAATTGAAAGAACGGATAGAAATGATACTTTTCCCGCTCCTCTCCGATACTGGCAAACGCATAAAACAAACATACCGCACCGAGAATCGAAGTCGTCAGTACAAGCAGTGCAGCGAACATATCTGCAACAAATACGATTCCGTAGGGAGCTGCCCAGCCGCCCATCGGCAGAATTTGAATACCGTGCATCTGCACCGTGGCTACGAGCCAAACAGCAATACCGATATTCGCCAGCACGGCAATCGCACCAATAATGCGCTGTACAGCTATATGATTTCGAGCAAAAATCTGAATTACCGCCGCTACCAGCGGAATCAGCAGCGGGAAAATCAACAGGTTATTGGCCACCTTTGCGCTTCACCTCCTCCATATCGTCTGTCTTCAGACGTATGTAGGAACGATACGCCAGTACAAAGAAAAAAGCAGTGACTCCAAAGTTAATAACAATAGAAGTCAGAATTAAAGCCTGGGGCAGCGGATCGACATACGTACCGGATTCTTCTCCCAGCAGCGGTGGGGCTCCGGTCTTTAGCCGTGACATGGTCAGCAGCAGCAGATGCACCCCATGCGTCAGAATCGATGTGCCGAGAATAATCCGCAGCAGACTGCGCGATAGAATCAGATACACGGCTACAGCGAATAGTATACCGATAGCGATAGACATCCATACTTCCATATCAGCGATCCTCTCCTATCTGTAAAATAATTGTCATCGTGACACCCAATACCGTCAGGAACACACCCAGGTCAAAAATCAGTGCCGTAGCAAGTTCGGTCTTTCCGAGGAATGGAATATCAAAATAACCAAAAGCATGACTCAGGAAAGGCGCTCCGAATACGAATGAACCTATCGCTGTCAGATAAGCCACAGACAGCCCGGCTGCCATAATATCACGATAATCCAGCGGAAGCACCCGTCTTACCGTCTCCGCATTAAATGCCAGTGCGAGCAGCACAAGTGCCGATGATGCCATCAGACCACCGACAAAACCGCCACCCGGATTGTTGTGTCCGGCAAAGAACAGATACAGGGCAAATGTCAGGATAATAAATACAATAACCTTGGTACTCGTCTCCAAAATGACATCATTGCTCTTGAACTGTTTCATGTTTTTGGCGACTGTGGCCGTTTCTTTACGTGTACGTCCGATCGGTACTTTGGGAGCCAGTGTTACTTTGCGGTGCAAATATAGAATACGTGCTCCTGCGTCCCTGCCCTGTAATTGAAGCTGAATCATCGAGTAGATTCCCAGCGAAGCAATACCAAGCACCGTAATTTCCAGCATCGTATCAAATCCACGGAAGTCCACGAGAATAACATTGACTACATTATCGCCGCCGCCCAGATCATGACTGTTTTTGACAAAGTAATCGGCAATACTCTCAAAGCTGCTGCTGCCACTTGCACTGAGCGAGATTAACGTTACAACCACACCTACACTGACAGCTATTATAATATTCAGCGAACGGTATTTGCGGCTGCTCACTTCACGGCGCAGTTCCGGCATATGGTAAAAGCAGAGCAAGAACAGCACAACCGATACCGTCTCGATAATCATCTGTGTCAGAGCCAGATCCGGAGCACGGAACAGGACAAAGAACAAAGTAACCAGATAGCCGACTGCGCCGGTCATAATGACTGCAATCAGCCGTTGCCGGGCAAAAGGAACCGCAACTGCCGAAATAACCAGCAGGGCTATCAATACAATCTCGTAAATATTAATAGGTGCCGTATCCGGCGTCATAAGCGATAATACATCCGCTCGCCATAGCGCCGCACCGAGCACAATGACCATAAATCCAAAAATATAGACCAGATAATTGCGAGCGGAGCGGTTCATATAAGCATCCGTCAGCATGCGAGAAGCTTTCTCTCCATAACGCAGCAGACTGTCGTACATATGATTCCAGCTCAGCTTGTCCGGATATATCGCATAGATACCTTTCCAGCGATTCAGCAACAGATACAGTACAGTTCCCAGTACGATAACACCCATCGTCATAAACAATGCCGGGGTAAATCCATGCCAGAACGAGATATGCACATCAAAATGTTCTCCTGGTGCTACCAGCGAAGGCAATACCGACCGCATGGCCGGCTCAATAATGCTGTAGGAGAGCACATTTGGGAACAATCCGAGTACAACCACGCAGACCGCCAGGATTACCGGAGAAATCAGCATACCTGCTGGTGCTTCATGCGGCGTTATACCGAGCTTTTCTTTTTGCAGCGGTCCACGGAATGTTTTGAAGATCAGAATCATGCTGTACACAAATGTGAATACACTTCCAAGGAAAGCAAGGATCGGGAACAATATGCCCCATGTTCCCAGTTCGAAGATATGCAGATGGGTCAGTTCCACCATTGCTTCCAGGAACATTTCCTTGCTTAGATACCCATTAAAAGGAGGAACTCCAGCCATCGAGAATCCGCTGATACAGGCAACGGTAAAGCTGATCGGCATCAGTGAAATCAGACCACCCAGACGGCGAATATCCCTCGTACCTGTCTCATGATCGACAATTCCGGCAACCATAAATAGTGCGCCCTTGAATGTTGCATGGTTGACGAGATGGAATATGGCTGCCATTGTCGCTGCCGTATAGATCATCGACTCTTCGCCATATCCGTAATACACCGCTGCCGACCCTGCGCCAAACAGCGACATGATCAGACCAAGCTGCGAGATCGTCGAGTAGGCCAGCAGCGCCTTGAGATCCGTCTGTTTTACTGCCAGTATCGATCCGTAACACATCGTAATGATACCGACCAGTGAGACGATCCAGAACCATTCTGCCTGACCGGCAAATACCGGACTAAAGCGGGCAACCAGATAGATCCCTGCCTTGACCATCGTCGCCGAGTGCAGATAAGCACTGACCGGTGTCGGGGCTTCCATCGCATCCGGTAGCCAGATATGAAAAGGAAACTGGGCCGACTTAGTAAAGGCTCCCAGCAGGATCAGAATCATCGCCAGCAAGAACAGTGGATGCCCCTGTACATTTCCGACCATAGCGATCGTCTCGCGAATACTCCATGTACCGGTCATATGATGCAGAACAACAAATCCCGCCAGCATCGCAAAACCACCGAACACCGTAATCAGCATAGACTTGAGCGCCCCATAACGCGAACGATCACGTTCATACCAAAAAGCAATCAACAGGAAGGACGAAATGCTCGTCAATTCCCAGAAGGTATAAAGCACAATCATATTATCCGATAGCACAATTCCCAGCATTGCTCCCATAAACAGAAGCAAATACAGATAAAACCGGTGAATCGCTTCCTGCTCCGGGTTCAGATAATAGATGGAATACAGTACAACCAATGCACCAATCCCTGTAATCAGCAGGGCAAATAACAATCCCAGCCCATCCAGATAGACCGTAAAGTTAATACCAAGTGAAGGTATCCACGGTAGCGAGAATGTCTCGCTTACATCGTTGCGAACAACCGGAAGATACCGCAGGAAATTCAGAAACAGCAGCACCGGCAATATAAGTACAATCCAGCCGGTATGTATCTTTTTGGTACCTTTCCGAATGGCTGGTACCAGTGCAGCCAGCACAAATGGAGCCAAAATAGCAGCATGCAGTAAATACACTCTTGTAAGCACCCCCAAATCCATAATATATATCAGTCTGTCGCGGCTTGTAGCTGCCGGAAACAAACATTCCTCCTGTCTGTCGACAAAACAGCAGAAGCTGCAATAGACCACCAGCTTCTACAGAACCCCGTCCTCCTATAGTACCCATAAACAGGTACCTGCGAATTACCGATGATTTCCATCCCTATGTCCGAAAAAAGACAAAGAGGAGCCTGTAATGACAGGCTCCTCCGGTATTTCCAATGTATTCGATTATTAAAAGGAATGGCACTGATCCTGTCGACAAGTAGGATTCAGCTTGCGATAGGCTATAATACCTCGTCCATTATACTATACCCGCAGATAGACAGCAAGTAACAGCGCTCTATTTAGCCAGATGAAACATCACGACGATAGCGATTAGGTGAAACGCCTATAACCTTTTTAAAGGCCGTACTGAAGTAATGCTGCGATTCATATCCCACTTCTTCCGCCACCTCCAGAATCGATCGGTCACTTTCTTCCAGCAGCTGTACAGCCCGCTGTATCCGGGCATGCACCAGCACATGGATAAAGGACTGTCCCAGCTCCTTTTTCATAACTCGGCTAAGATAAGTAGAGGATACTTGCAGAGTATCAGCCAGCTGTTCCAGCGTCAGCTCTGGATCGGCATAATGCTCCATAATATAGCTGCGTGCTCGTCGCACGAGTGGAGACAGACCGGAATGTTCCTTCCATTCACGCTTAAGCTGGCGATACGTCTCATGCAGCAGCTCTGATGGCTGTATATCTTCCAGCTCTTCTTCATTGGTGACCGGCTGTGTCCAGACCTGCACATGCAGACCGATATGATCACGAACAGCCGCGATAATACGTTCTTCCATATGGGCAGCAGGTATTTCCCAGAGGAACAAGACGATCGTGCCGGAATCTTCACGGCAGATCACGAGTGGAATATGGGACAATAGTTCGGCAGCAATATTGCCGATCGCAAACAGCAGCAGCTGTTTATCCTGTTCTTTGAGCGGCGGACGTCCTTCTGCCTGTCCCGACCAGCGTATCAACGTAAGTGCCGCTGGCTGGGCTGCCGGTAACCCGAGAAATTCCTGCTGGCGCCGAATCTCCTCCTGCCGCAGACGTCCATTCAGCCATTCCAGACAGAACTGCTCGCGCAGGAGCGGAATATTGCGCTGGATCTGATCGGTCGCCAGCTTGAGATATTCCTCCTGCTGCTGATCCCCATTGAGCTCGGTACGGATATGATCCAGTACTTCCTGCAGATGCACCGGATCAACCGGCTTGAGGATATAATCCTTGACTCCCAGCCGAATCGCTTCCTGGGCATAACTGAACTCGTCGTGACCGGTAATAATTACAAATCGGCAGCCAGGACGTTCCTCCCGCAGCCGCTTCATCAGCGAGATGCCATTCATGAATGGCATATTCATATCCACGAGCAGAATATCAATATCCTGCCGCAGTGCAATCTCCAGTGCTTCTTCGCCATCCTCCGCCTCTGCCGCCACGATCATGCCCAGACTGCTCCAGTCTACCGCATCACGTATTCCTTCACGAATAATCGGTTCGTCATCGGCAATCATTACATTCAGCAATGTACTCATCATTCTTCATCTCCCTGGCGAATTAAGGATGTTGGGAACTGCCACAGCAGCGGCTGGGTAACTTGTACGATCGTCCCGCCGCCTTCCCGATGATCCATCGTCAGTCCATAGCGAGTGCCATAGGCCAGATGGATCCGTGCCTGAATATTCAGCAGGCCATAGCTGCCTGCCGGTTCCGGTCCCTGACTCCCTATCACTTCCAGCGGATGCTCCAGCTGTCTGCGCAGCCAGATCAGACGCTCTTCGCTAATCCCGGCACCATCATCCTCAACAGTATAAATCAGTTTGTCTTCCTGCTGCTCTGCCCGGATGCGGATGGTTCCGGGACCACGCCGCGCTTTGATCCCATGGTAGATGGCATTTTCCACAAGCGGCTGAAGCAGCAGCTTGATCACATAGACATTGCGGATCGACTCGTCTACCTCCAGCCGATAATTAAGCCGGTCCCGGTAGCGTGTCTCCTGAATCTGCAAATAACTCCGTACATGCTGTTCCTCTTCCGACAATGTGATAATATCACTCCCCCGGCTGAGTCCGATCCGAAACAGCTTGGACAGGGAATCGATCATGCCGGATATATCTTCTGCGCCTTTGCGGCGGGCCATCCACTGAATCGTGTCCAGTGTATTATATAGAAAATGGGGGCGGATATGCGCCTGCAGACTGCGCAGCTCCGCTTCTCTTTTCTGCTGTTCCTGCTGCTTGTTGAGCTGGATCAGATTGCGTATTTCATTAATCATCCGGTTAAAGCTGCGTCCGAGCATGCCCACTTCATCCCGGCGGCTGCTCATATAACGTGCGGTCATATCGCCTGCTTCAGCCTTTTGCATCAATGAGGACAAACGGTAGATCGGCCGGGAAATGGAGCGGGATAATCCATACGATGCAGTCAGTCCAAACAGGCAGACAAAGAACAGGAAGATCACTACATAAAAGCGTATCGTTCTTGCTTCGGCTACTGATTCGCTAAACCGGAATACGCCTACCGTCTTCCATCCCGTATAACTGGAAGTGGTATACACGAACTGCAGCTGCTGACCCTGGATCTCCTCGGTAAATACATTCTGCTGCCCCCCTGCGAGTGCAGCAGCCAGCTTCGCCGGCACCGTCTGCTCAAAGGGGCCTTCTGGTGCATAGATCTGCCGCCCACGCGAATCGGTAACCATCAGATAGCCGGTTTTGCCCAGCGTTACATCTTTGGCAGCCTGGGCGATAACCCGCAGCTTGAGATCAATCAGTACCACACCCCGGACTTCTCCGGTTTTCGGATCATTAAGCGAACGGGCGACCGAGATCACTTCACTATCCCGGTAATTGGTATGATTGGTTGCGTTGCGACCGGCAGGGTGCCCCACAATAGTGAATATACCCTGATGCTCTACCGCCTGTCGGTACCATTGTTCATGTGTGAGACTTTCCGGTGAACGGGCATACATTTCGTTACTGATATATTCTCCCCGGCTATTCACGATCAGAATCCCGGCAATCTCCGGATAGACAGTCGTAAACCCCTGCAGGAATTGGCGAATCTGATAAATAGATGTACCGGACAACGTACCGTTGCCAGCCGTTCCGGCTAGCTCGCTGCTGCTCAGATCATTACCGGCTGCAGCGCCGGATGAGGACTGTCTGGATACCCTTTGTTGTCCTTTTGACGTCAATCGACTGTTATCATTAGACGAAGAAGAACCCGACCCGGCAGGCTGTTTGTTATCTTTTGCCAGCGTCTGGGCTTCGGTCTTTCCATTCATAAAAGAATCCACATCCGTATCAAAGCTGATCAGATAGGTAATACTCTGCATATGCTGCATGTACGTATCGATCGTCTGGTTGACCTTGCTGATCAGCTGCAGCGTATTATCGGTTACCTGATGTTCAATAATCCGGTCAGACGTCCAGTTGACCATGATGCCCAGCAGAATAGCAGGCAAAATACCCACCAGCAGGAACAGCGCAATCAGCTGATCCCGCAGTGGCAAATTCTCTGGATGCCAGCGGCGCCAATCCTGTTGCAGCCAGCTTCGCAGACGTCCGTCGGTGTTCTTATTTGGCATAATAATCCTCTACATTCTCCCGAGTCACTACGGATACTCCCGTATCCACCCGCACCGGTACCGGCGAGACGATCCCGCTCAGCGAGGGGGCAGGTACCGTCAATCCATGATGCAGATGAAACAGATACTGCAGCGACCAGTAGCCCATATTCCAGGTTCCCTGGGCAATCGTCGCTTCTATCGTTCCGGAGCGAATCATATCCAGTGTCTCCTTGTTGGTATCAAAGCTGATAATGACCGGCTTATTGGAACTGCTGGCGGTACCGGACTGCATATGCTGCTCCACTGCCGAACCGACGCCATATGCACCGGTCGCCTCAGTGATGAAGATTCCTTTTAGCTTGGGATATTGGGTGAGCAGCTTGGTCGTCAGCTGTTCGGCCAGCACAGCATCACCGTTATCATTCTCGACGGCTACAACCTTCATCTGTGGATACCGCTCCCGAATCGCTTCTTCAAATCCTCCGCTCCGGTCTTTGTGATTCTGCTGATTGCCGAGCGTAATAATCGCGACCTGTCCACTGCCGCCAGTGCGTTCTGCCATTTGTCCGGCAGCAATATCGCCTGCATTGCGGTTATCTGTCGCCAAAAAGGAATACGACTTGCTGCCGGGGGATTCCGCGTCAAACATGACCACAGGAATACCGGCATCGACCGCCTTGTTCACTGCCTGTACGAGCAGCGGCGAATCAATAGCGGAGATAGCGATTCCGGCAGGCTTTTTGGCAATGGCCTGCTCGACAATCATCGCCTGTTCACGTGCGTCATAGCGGGTAGAACCCTGATAATCGACCGATACATCCAGCGCTTCGGCTGCATCCTCGAATCCTTTGAGTCCGCTTTTCCAGTATTCAATACCGGATTGGAAAGTGATCATGACATACTTTTCATTAATATTCCCTTTCATTCCCTGCTCATTCCAGGCGGAGGAAGTCTCCTGTGCCTGATATTGTACGATATAAATGATGAGGGCTACGACCAGCACAGCATACACCCATAACATTTTGCGCATAACGGCCTTCCCTTCGAAGCGTATTTGATTATTAGATGAGATGATAGGAACATCATCTAATATAACGCAAATCCCGATTTAAGAAAACGCTTTAATAAACGGGTAGTAATAAAAAGACAGCTTCTCCCCTTGATAGGGAAAAGCTGTCTTGTATGGTTGAACAGCCAAGCATCGCTACCTGGATTCAGTCCCAGACCAAACGATTGGCCGGATGCTCAGGCAAAATGGAATCGACCAGCTGCCGTACAGCAGGATGTGCAGAATGAATCAATGCTTCACCATCTGCTTCCTGCTGTACCAGTCTGCCCTGATCCATCACTGCTATCCGATCACACAGCGTCATTGCAGCGCGGATATCATGAGTGATAAACAGATAGGATAGCTGATGGGAAGCCTTGAGCTCTGCCAGCAGGGATAGAATATGCGTCTGATTCACCATATCCAGACTGCTGACCGATTCATCCAGCACAATCAGTTTGGGTTTCAGTGCAATCGCTCGGGCGATATTGATCCGCTGTAGCTGCCCGCCGCTGAACTGATCGGGACGTTTACCCGCATCTGTAGCAGAGAGACCTACCTGCTCCAACAGTTCACCGATCCGGCGCCGCCGCTCAGCTGTACCGAGACGCTCATAATTATCCAGCGGCTCACCGATAATCTCTGCAGCTGTCATCATTGGATTCACCGCAGAATAACAATCCTGAAAAACCACCTGCAGATCGCGCCGCATCGCCTTGCTCATATGGCGGCTCGTCCGGTAAATATCCTGCCCTTCGAACAGGATCTGTCCATGACTGGGCCGCTGCATGCCGAGGATAATTTTGCCCAGTGTACTTTTACCTGCTCCACTTGTACCCAGCAGTCCCAGACAGCAACCTTTTTCGATAGTGAATGAGATATCTGTCAGCACAGAAGGAGTATGATCTGCGCGACGGAACCAGCGGCGCTGTTGGTAGCTGTGACTTACCTCGCGTACTTCAAGCATAGTTGCTCCTCCTGCTACTGTTATTTCTGCTTCGCTGCATGTCTACTGCCGCTTAGGGCTGTAAGTGGACGGGCATTGAGCAAAGTCTGGGTATAGGCATGGGCAGGATGGTTAAACAGCTGATGAACCTCTGCCTGCTCGACGATTCTGCCTTGTTGCATGACTGCCACTTCATCTGCCAGCTGGGAAATTACGCCAAGATCATGGGAAATGAGCAAAATGGCCGTACCACATTCTGTACGCAATCGGTGCAGCTCACGCAGTACCCGAAGCTGATTGACCACATCGAGCGCTGTCGTCGGCTCATCTGCAATAACCAGCGCGGGACGCAGACACATCGAGATCGCGATCATGACCCGCTGCAGCATACCACCGCTTAGCTGAAATGGATAGCACTTCATTAACCGCGAAGGTTCGGGCAGGTTCATATCTGCCAGTGCAGAGATGGCCTGTTCTCTCGCCTGTGCTTTGGACAGGTTGGGATAATGAGTACGCAGTGTCTCCATAAACTGCGAGCCAATCGTATAGACCGGCGTGAACGCGTTCATCGGATTTTGCATAATACATCCGATCTCCCGTCCCCGTATGCGCCGCATCTCTTTGTCCGGCAGAGAAGTCAGCTCGCGTCCATGCAGACGAATACTGCCGGAGACTGCCATCTGCCGGGGATTCAGCAGCTGCAGGATCGCGTTGCAGGTCAATGATTTGCCGCTGCCACTTTCTCCGACCAGACCCAGTATAGAGCCTTTTTCCAGGGTCAGATGGATATTTTCCAGCAGAAGTTGGGGCTGTTCCCTGTTATTCAGACCTACCTGCAGATTGTCTACTTCCAGTACCTTCCCGCTATTCTCCACTTTCTCTGCCTCCCTGTGCTGTCCAGCCTGCTGCTTGTTTAACGACGGGTAACGCCATACCGCTCGGATAATGCTTCACCCAGAATATTGAAAGTAATTACCACAATCAGAATCAAAATTCCCGGATAAATCATCAGTTCCGGATGGCTGCGGATATAACTGGTACCTTCATGAATCATTGCACCCCACTCCGCATTGGGTGGCTGAACACCAAGTCCCAAAAAGGACAGCGCCGATATATCCATAATCGCCCAACCCATTTCCAGTGTGCCGATTACGATGATCGGACGCTGCACATTAGGGATAATATGACGACGGATAATTTTCCAGGAAGACGATCCGCTGATCCGGGCTGCCGCGATAAAATGGCGCTCTTTGAGACTGACAACCATATTCCGGCAGATCCGTGCATAATATACCCACTGCACCAGCATCAATGCCAGCAATACCTGCATCAGTCCCGGTCCGAAAATACCAACGATCCCCAGTACCAGTACCAGGTTCGGAAAAGCCATAATTCCTTCGCATAGACGCATCAGTATACTATCTACCCAGCCTCCGATATAACCGGATACCGAACCGACCAGAATACCAATCAACAGCGATGACAGGAAAATCATCGTCGCAAACCCGAGTGAAATCCTGGCTCCATACAGCAATCTGGTCAGATTGTCACGACCCAGATGATCGGTTCCCAGCCAATGATCCATCGATGGACCTTTGAGCTTTTGCAGCAGATCCACCTTGATCGGACTATGGGGAGCGATCCATGGTGCCAGCAGGGCAACAATGAAAAATAACGCTATAATGATCGAGCAGATCAGGATGGCGTACTGCCCCCTGAATGCCGACCGCCATGTATGGATCAATGCTCCGCCCGTCCTTTCGATGAGATTCGCGGGTCCATATACAGCTGCACCAGATCAACGAGCAGATTGCAGAGAATAAACAGACAGGCCGCAAAAAATACATAACACTGAATCACGGGAATATCCCGATTAAATATTGCATCCACAAAATATCGCCCAAATCCCGGCCAGGAAAAAACCTGCTCCACGATAATGGTACCGGTCAGCAGCTTGCCCAGATTAATCCCCATGCCGCTGATCAGCGGCATCATGGACATTCGCAGCACATGCTTGAGCATAATCATCCGTTCACGGAGTCCCCGTACCCGCGCATACTGCACATAGGTCTGCTGCATCTGCTCCAACACACTCGTACGCAGTAGACGCGTGTAGACAGCGATCAGTACGAGCGACAGAGTAATGACCGGCAGCACCAGATTCTGCCATGTTCCGCGCCCTTCCACAGGCAGCCAATCCAGCTTGACCGAGAAAAAGAAGATCAGCAGATACCCAAGCCAGAACTGCGGCATCGATGCGCCCAGATAAGAGATACAGCGGCTCAGCATATCGATCCAGCTATTCCGGTATACCGCAGCTGCGATACCCAGCGGAATGCTGACTACGGCCGCGAACAACATGCTCCACAATGCCAGCTCCACGGTCGCCGGCAGTCTTGCCGCTACTTCTGTCCACACCGGCTGATTGGTGAGATAGGATGTGCCAAAGTCGAGCGTAGCCATCCTGCCGATCATATGCAGATACTGGGTAAGCAGCGGCTGATCCAGTCCAAACTCATGACGCTTCTGCTCCAGCACTTCCTCTGTCGGGTAGATATGAGCAGCCGTCAGATAAGCTTCTGCCGGATCGACCGGTGAAATATGAATCAATGCGAACATAACGAGTGTCGCTACGAAAATGATTGGAATAACCGAAAGCATCCGTTTACCAATATAACCGATCACTGACCTTCCCCCCTTCAGTCAACGATACGGACCTGACTGTTATTTAAGGCTTCGTTACCTGAATACCCTCGAACGGATTATCATCACGGCTCGCCGGGAATTCAAAATGCGCAATTTTCTGTTGATAGACTGCCGTTTTCTTGATATAGGAGATCGGGATGATTGCCGATTGCTCCTGCAGTGTAGTCAGAATAGAGCGATACAGTTCCTGGCGCTTGGTCTCGTCTGTAGAGGACAATGCCTGACGAACCTGCTCGTCCAGCTGTTTTTTCGTCGGAATGGCACTCAGTGTCTCCGAGATTCCGAAGCCCGAACTGGCAACTACATTAATAAAGGAATGCGGATCATACGGTGCACCATAGTTGTACCAGAAATACAAATCAAAATCATTGGCTTTGAGACGCTTGATCTGTACAGTCAGTTCCAGACCTGTCAGATTCACCTTCACGCCCAGCTCGCCCCATTCAGCCTGAATGGTCTCTGCCATCGCTTTTTGAATCGGATCGGTTTTGTCAAAAATCATATCGAATTCCAGCGGCTGACCATCTTTCTCACGTACGGTACCGCCTGCTGGAAGTTTCCAGCCTGCTTCATCCAGCAATGCTTTGGACTGCTCTACATTGTATGGAATCGGCTTCAGATCGACGTTGGTATACGGATAGTTTTTGGACAAGACGGAATCGGCTGGTTCTTCAAGTCCGGAAGTGATTCCTTGTACCATCGCCTGCTTGTTAAATCCTTCGTGAAGAGCCATGCGCACCCGAACATCTGCCAGCTTGGGATTGGAAGAGTTCAGCAGCAGACTGCGTGTACCGACCGGATCGGACAATTGAGTGACATACTTATCATTTTCACGAAGCTGCTGGAACGCATCCAGACTGATCACGCCTTCACCGTAGATCAGGTCCAGTTCACCTTTTTCAAAAGCGGCTACACGGGTCTCGGCATCAGGGATGATTTTGACAGTAACCTGATCGATCGCCGGAGCAGTACCCCAGTAATTCGGGTTGCGCTTGAACACAGCATATTCATCCTGTTTGTAATCAGCGAGCATCCATGGGCCTGTGCCCACTGCTGCTTTGACTCCTTCGGATGTATCACCGTTATCCGGGAATCCGGCTTCACCCAGGAAGCGGAACGGACGGACTACCGACAGATCCTGCAGTACCGGATAATATGGTTCGGTCAATGTCAGACGGAACGTATGATCATCTACGACTTCGGTTTTGTCGATCACACTTACGATACCGAGCCAGCTGTGTGTATCCTTGTGCTTCATTACAGCATCAAAGTTTTTTTTCACAACTTCGGCATTAAAATCGCTGCCATCGGAGAACTTCACGTTTTGGCGAAGCTTGAATGTATATACTTTGCCATCTTTTGATATTTTCCATGATTCGGCCAGTGCAGGTTCCAGCTTGCCGCCTTTTTCATAACTAACAAGAGGCTCATAGATCATTGACTGCGCGAACAATTGCGACGGATTGTATGTATGAGGATTCATGGTACCGATATCCCGAGGCCATGACATGGTAATCGATTTGGCAGAAGCTGCCGGATCGGAAGCGCTGGATGATGCGGTGTTGTTGCCTGTATTACTGCAGCCTGCGAGCAGAAGCAGTACAGCCAGTAATGTTGCCAATACCGGAATAGCAGACCTTTGACGTTGATATGACATAAATGATATAACCCCTTTTCCCTTTTGATGATAATGATTATCATATTCATTCCTTAGAATAGGTAGGAGTCGATCTTTTGTCAACAAAAATCGCTATTTTTCGCCTTTCTGCTGTAAATAAGTAGACAAATGGTGTTTTATATCTTATTTATACAAATAGAAGTCTGTTCCTCTTGCACGGAACAGACTTCTATGATGCTTCCTGACTGCATAGCAGCTACAGTAAACTGCTGTACAGTCAGGTTATTCATGTACAACACTTGGTAAATGGCTGCATTACAGCTAAACCAGGCTCTGATATAGCTTAGACTTCGCGCTTGGCTAGCGTCACGACAGCCGTAATCGCTGCCTGGATCTCGCGCTGTACCGCATCGGCTACCACGTTGGTATTTGGATCATATTCGGCAGCCAGATCGGCATCCGCATAACCATCCAGTGCCACAATCGCACCTGCGCGCACGCCGCGCAGGGATGCAATAATGTACAGTGCCGAGATCTCCATCTCTACTGCAAGCGCACCTGCCTGCTTGAACTTTTGGTGAGGGAATTCTTCGACGCCGTTAAAGAACACATCCAGCGTCACCGTGATGCCTTTTTGCACAATGCCTTCGCTCTGACGGGCTGCCTGATACAGCGCTTCAACAATCTCGCTGTCTGCTACAGCAGGAAAAGCCTCCGGTACGAGCTGACGGGTCAGTCCATCTGTACGCACAGCAGCAGTGCTGACGATCAGACTTCCTGCCGGATGATCAGCCGAATACGAACCGGCTGTACCGACGCGGATCAGCGTCTTCACGCCTGCACGAAT
The DNA here is from genome assembly GCF_000971985.1 of Paenibacillus dauci. Lineage (GTDB taxonomy): Bacteria > Bacillota > Bacilli > Paenibacillales > Paenibacillaceae > Saccharibacillus > Saccharibacillus dauci. The sequence goes on from NZ_KQ040798.1 coordinate 713,844, forward strand.
CAGTTCCTCAAAGCATACCGCTGCTCCCGGCGAACCGACGCCATGACTGACGACAGCCATTTCTACGCCATCTCTGGTACCGACAAAGCTGCGGTATTCCCGGCTGAATGCCAGTTCCCGCGGATTGTCCAGCTGGGCAGCAATTCCTGCTGCTCGTTTCGGATCACCGCAGACAATAGCATATTCCGGAATATCTTCACTGTTCACTTGCAAAATAGGCATCAACATGGGCTTGATCGAACTCCTTTTTTATCCATTTCCGTTCATTATACCAGCGGCAGCGAATTTCTCCCAGCCCTGGTTCAATCTTCACGGAATCAGAAATGAAAGCCGACGCGTCCATCGCTATTGTGCAGCCAGACCCCTTTACGACTCTTGTCCAGCTCGCCGCGCAGTCCCTGAATAACTTCGCGCATATCGAGGCGGCCTTCTTCATGCCAGCGCAGTGCTGCCGAGACGTACAGTTCACCCAGCTGGGCAAAAGTAAATCCTTCAGTCAGGCGTGCTGCTTCGACTACCACTTCGTCACCGGCAAATTCATGCAGCCGTTTGCGGCGGAAGTACTCCAGACGCAGATCTTCATTCGGCAGATTGATCTCGTACGCACGATCGAATCGTCCGGCTCGGTTCATTAGACCCGGATCGATTTTCTCCGGATAGTTGGTTGTGCCGATCAGGAAAATACCTTCCTTGGATGTCGCACCATCCAGTGTATTCAGGAAAAAGGAACGGGACTCGGCAGGCATCGAGTCGATATCCTCGATAACGAGTACCATCGGAGCCATGCGTCCAGCGGCTTCGAATACTTCTTCAATCGACTCGCTGTTCGTATACTCGGTGATCTGCCAGTAGGCGACTGGTCCGGGTACACTGCCTGCTATTGATTTGACGAGTGTTGTTTTACCGTTGCCAGGATGACCATAGAGCAGGATTCCACGCTTGTAAGGTACATCATACTTTTTGTAAAAGCCCCGATCTTCGGCAAAGAAACGATCCAGCGAGCGGTAAATGTCCTGCTTGATCTCGGACGGCATAATGACATCGTCACGGGAGACTGCCCGGCTGACCGGCTCCAGCTGGCGGTTGATACCATGTCTTCCATCTGTAAATACGGTTACCCGTCGCAAACTCTGTTCCCGCTGGCGAATACGTACTTCACCGAGAAATGCGAGCAATGCTTCATCGCTGACCGCAAATACCAGATCATCGTTGCTGATCCCATGATCACGGAAAACCGGCATCCGCGCCATGGCCACCCCTGCTTCCGGATAGGCAAATACATTATTTTTCATGGAACGGTGTACGCCATAATCCGGCTCTGGCTTGTCTCCGTCGTACACAAAAGTCCATTCTTCCAGGCGATCATAAATGCGAATCACATGCTCCACGCCTGCTTTGCCGGAACGCAGATCATCTTCCAACAGGTCCCAGTATTCAATATTCGGATCATCACTGGAATACAGACGATATTCCACACCATAACGTTCCTGCAGCTTCGTAGCGATTCCCTGAATTACACGCGCATAGTCCGCGTATTGGGAAGGCATACCTTTTTCTTCTTTGTTATATACAATCACTGCAGGGTCCTGTTTGGTTGCGGCCGCCTGCAGCGACTCTTCTTGAGTAGGGTAGATAGAATCCAATCCGTTATCCTCCTTTGGATATCTTATATAAAATGGTAGTTTTTTTATTCATTACAACTCATATTCTCTATTTCAATTATACGCTTTTATCCATCAAACAGGTAATTGCAGTCAATTGGAATCGATTTAATTGGTGCCTTTGATGGCTGCGAGCGGCTGACATTTGGCGACTACAGCAGCCAGTCCTGCTCCGGTAACACTCTCGATGATCTGATCCACATCTTTATAGGCTTGCGGCGACTCATCCAGAATACTTTCCAGTGAGCGTTGGTTCACTACGATCTCGTCATCTGTTCCTACTTTCATCGAGCTGGCGAATTCATCGACTTTGACCAGACGTTTGGTAGCGGAGCGGGAACGCGCCCGTCCTGCGCCGTGGCAGATCGAGTAATAATTGTCTTCTCCACCCGGCAGACCAACCATGATATAAGACGAAGTCCCCATCGAGCCGGGGATCAGTGCCGGATGTCCGGTCTCCATATACGGCTTGGGATTGCCGGGATGTCCGGCTGGCAGCGCACGGGTCGCTCCTTTGCGATGGACGAATACCGTATCTTCTCCGCGATATTCCGACCAGGCATAGTTATGCATCAGATCGTACAACGTACGCAGTTCACACTGGCTACCGAATACATCACGGAAAGCCTCCCGAACTGCATAGGCGATCAGATGACGATTCACAGTCGCATAATTAAGCGCCGAATACATCAGATTCACATAATGTCGTGCTTCCGGATGCGAGAGTGGCAGGAAAGCCAGCTTCGGATCAGCCGTTCCGAGTCCCAATCGGTGCATCGCTGCGATCATCGCCGGATTGCTCTCCTGGCTGATCCCGCCGCCCCATGACCGGGAACCGGAGTGGATCATGACGACGATCTGGCCATCATACATGCCCCATGCCTCAGCGATCGCACGATTCTCCTCTGCAATCTCCAGCGTCTGAATCTCTGCAAAATGATTGCCGCCGCCCAGGGTACCCAGCTGTCGGTGACCGCGATGCCAGGCACGATCGCTGACATTGTTCAGTACATTCTCATCAAATTTGAAGCGGCTTTCTTCTACATGGGTCAAGGAAGTTGATTTCTTGGGAGTGTAGCTATCCGGAACATATTTGCCCTGCAATCCATGCAGCCCTTTGCTGACCACATTTTCAAGACGCAGATCGGAGAAATGACCTCGCTGCTGGGATTCCATCGGCAGGTATTTCTCAATGGTTTTGACCAGCTTGCGGCGTAGTTTGACCTCTTTGAGATCATCGCGGTGCAGATTGGTCAGATGCACACGCATCCCACAGCCGATATCGCTACCGACGATAGAAGGCGATACATAGCCTTCTTCTCCGTCCCATACAGCAGTCGTTCCGATGCAGGTGCCGACACCCACATGCACATCGGGAGTGTAGCCCATATAACGGATGCCGGGAATTTGTAGATTGTTATTGGCCATAGCAAATACTTTGTAGTCCAGACCGGCAAACAGCTCCGAGTTGGCATAGACATTCACGTCACCTGCCGGAAGTTTGACCTGGTGAATATAAGGATTATTGTTCGATATCATAAAAGGTTTAAACCTCTTTCGTATAAAATAATGACTTCTTATGACCAGACCTGTCGCAACGTATCGCGGAACAGTTGGTCGAGTGTATGATCCAGATTCTGCTGCGAAGCAGGATGCTTGGATGCTTTGATTTCCAGATCGGCAATAGCCGTCTCCAAATAGTTGTGGATGGATGAAATTGGCGATTCCAGATTCAGTTCTTCTCCTGCCATTTTGCGCTCCAGCAGATGGTTGATATCCTGACGAAGTTGTCCTTCAGGCAGCAGTTCTGCAACCAGCTGCTGAAATCCCATCGGTGGCATAGTGCCTTTTTGTTCGATCCAGTAGCAGGCGAGAATCGGACGCAGTACATAAAAGTACTTTTTGATCCGAATATTCTCTCCCTGCAAATATCCACGGAAATTGCCTTTGGCCATATTCAGGTAGTGATACATGCAGGATCGCGGCGAAAATCCCAGTGGTGACATGGCACGAATCTGTTCGGCCAGTGGGTACGATTCGCTGTATATCATCGGTGAATGCAGCCACTCCAGCAGTGGTGGATTGGATTTGCGAAATAAATTAAGTGCTTTGACCAGATCCCAACCGTTGATATCCAGCTGGTCACTGATCGGATATTCGATGACGTCTCTACGTTCAAAGATGGACAGGTACCATTCTGGTGGATGCACATATATGAACCGCACATCATAGTCGCTATCCTGGGAAGGGAATCCCCATGCCCGACTGCCTGATTCAGAGGCATACAAAATTTTGACCTGCTGCTCCTCTTCGATTCTTTTCAGTTCATTTTGAATGGTCTGTGTGATCTCCTGGCTGACTTGCATAGGTATCACTCCTTTGTCGTAGTGTATTTTTGGGTATGCCACGCTAACAGATGTCGCTGTGCCATACTACTATTGATTCTATGAATTCGACGTATTCTCGTCCGATTTTGTATACATCCGGCGTATTCTCATCCGGTCTATGATGTAGCGAGATTACGAATACCAATACAGAAAAGCCGCAGACCCTGAATTACGGTCTGCGGCTGGTTGGTCGGTAATAACAGGGTACACGCGGGATCAATCATCTGTGCTTCTCCCCAATTGGTTGGGTTGAGGATTGGAGCATCAACTGATTCATCTGGCGATTATATCTGTTATTCCTACAGCAGCGGTATATGGCAATGATCTTGATAAAAAGAATCGCGAACCGTATACCGGCTGAATATGAGATTGTCATATTGCAAAGGCTCTGTCGATTGCTTGATCTGCAATAATCCTGCAGATTGGCGAATGTGGCAGCAGCCGGTTATACGATCCACAAAAGGGACCAGGTACCTGGGTACCTGATCCCTTTTCCAGTCAGCAGTACAGGCATAATATGCCAGTGATTGCTGTACGATTCTTTTGACTAAAGATTATGTCGTCCGTAAGAGGTTGGAAAATATGGAGCAAGTATATGGAATTGTCAAAAAGCTGTGCTGGCGAATAGTCTGTCCAATATAGTGCGTCGTCTGCTGATTCGTAATTTCATTCTTGCCCAGGGTCATAATTTCCAACCTCCCTTCTTGTTAATATGTCTTAATGATAACTACACAAATTTCCAATTGTCAAATAAGTTCGGTAAAAATGGGTATTTGGTCTTGGTTTCATATTCTCTTCACATTACTCTGATATAATGTTTCACTGGCTATCATTCTTCGTTATTGAAGGCAGAGGTGAATACATGACAAGAGAACGAATAGATGAGTGGGCACTGCTACGGGGGTTATGCTTCCTTGCGGTAGTTATGCAGCACTGCATTGGAGAATACATTTACCGGAGTGATATTATTCCGGCAGACTCGATCATGCTTGGAATGGTGTATCATTTTACCCGCTTTGGCACATTGACCTTTGTTTTCCTCGCAGGGGCGATTCTGTTTTACCAGTATGGCGACGGACGTTCTTATCGCTCTGCACTGGTACGTCGTATTGGCGATATTTATGTGCCGTTTGTGATATGGACACTCATTTACTGGATCGTAGTCCAGCTCGCCGATCACCATCCTCTTTGGGGACCCGGTACCTGGCAAAGTATACTAACCCAGTTGTTTGCGCCAACCAATGGTTATCATCTGTGGTTTGTGATTATGATCTTCCAGTTCTATCTGCTGTTCCCGCTGTTCCGCTGGTTGTTCCGACAATTCAGCAATCGTTATCTGGATGGAAGAACAGACAGTCGACAACAACAGATTGTTATCAGCATGCTGCTCGTGCTCGCTGTCGTGTACAGCTGGCTAATGTGGATGTGTTATTATGTACTGCCTGGCTGGAGCTTCCAGGGAATCTGGCAGATTCTGCTGGAGCATCGAACCAGCGAATTCCCTTTTTATTTCTTTTACTTTATGCTGGGCGGAGTATGCGGTTCAGCCATTCAACGCTGGCGCGACATAGTCATCCGTCTGCTACCATGGAGCACGCTGGTATTCCTGATTATGTATATCTGGCTCGGCTATGATCTGCTGCGGCATTCGACTGAAGCAGTAAATCTTAATGTATCGACCTATTTGAAACCGACGACATTTGTAATTGTGATCTCGCATATGCTGCTTATCTATGGACTGGCACTGCTGCTGTCCCGGCAAAATCATGTGCTTGTCCGCTTTCTCAAATGGTGTGGGCGCTACTCATTCGGTGGATACCTCTCCCATGCATTGATTCTGGCAGGAGTTGCTTACGTAACGCGGCCGCTCGTACTGACTGGTATGCATCTGCCGGTTACTTTTCTCAGCTTTGCAGTCGTTGCTCCGGCAGCGATTCTGCTAACCAGTCTGCTCTCCCGTCTGCCAGGCGGACAGTGGCTGACCGGATCGGCAGGCAAAAAATCCCGCAAACGCAAATCCACTCCGGGAAGTGGTGTCCTGCAGGATACGCCTCTTCGCTAGCTTCCCAGCATGCTGTAGATCAAAGCTAAGTACGATGATGGGTATAACGAACCGAACTATAATACAAAAAGACCGCCCTCCTGCAGTACAGGAAAAGGCGGTCTTTTATTATAGTCATATCAAGAAGATTATTATTTTGGAAAAAACCAAATTGGGTCATTCTGCAAAAGACATATTCAGTTCTAGCTCCCCAATATAATACCTGTATTCTATCCGTTAGAGCGGTAGACGAACAGAGAATTCGGTCCAGTCTTCGTCGCTCTCCACCAGAATAATACCACGGTGTTTTTTGAGAATCTTCGTTACGATGGCAAGGCCAAGTCCTGAATTTTTGCGATTCAGCGCTTTTGTACTGAATCCCGCTTCAAAAATCTGCTGCTTTAACTTGTCGGGAATCGGGTTGCCATTGTTGCCGACCGTGAATGTCAGCTGTTCGCCGCGGATCTGACCGGTCACCCGGACAATTTTCTCTGGATGCTCCGTCTCCATCACCGCGTCAAATGCATTATCGATTAGATTGCTGACAATTTTGACAAGCTCGGTCGATTTTACAGTACCGAACTGAACCGATTTGAGATTCGCAATCTCGTATTCGAATTTGATTTTGCGATCATAGGCTTGTGTCGTCTTGGCCTGAATAAGCGCTGACAAAGCTGGCAGATTAATATTGATAATCTGATTCATCGCAATCGATTCGCCTACCAGTTCGGCAGTATATTCCGATAGATCATCATATTTCTTCATTTTGACGAGCAGCTGGATCGTGTTCACATGGTTGTTAAAATCATGCCGCTGCTCTTTGATCGAGTTGAACAATGCATCGATATTTTCGAGATATACATTCTGTACACTCTGCGCTACAGCTTCGGTACGACGATTCCACAGAGCAATCATACCAAGCACCAGGCCGATAATGACCAGCGAGCAGGCAAAAATAGTCAGTGTCAGACGAACCAGCTGATCATTCAGCGTCTGCTGTACTCCGGTCAAATCCGATACAATCAGAATCACCGCTGGATAATTTAGCTTAACCGGAATAAACGTTTTGAGCACCGGCATTTCTTTGTATTCTTCGGTCAGCGAGATCATGCGACTTGTTTGGCTCGCCTGTCGGATATTATCGCGATCGGTATCGCTTTTGTAGGAATAATCATTGTTCAGTGTCTGGTTCTCGTCGTACCAGATTACGCCACGCGAATTGTACTGATTGGCCTGATCGAGGAAAATCGGCGGGTTAAAAATAGCTATGCCCCGGGTCTGACGATTCGTCTCTCCATTCAGGATCTCGCGGATCACTGCTTCTACGCCCGTATCCTCACGATAGGCACGGACCGCTTCATCGTTCGTATACACACCAATAATATAATCGGTGGTTCCGTCATAATAGAAGCCCCACTTCTCACTACCCGGTGTGTTAATATTGTCGGCTCCGATCATCGGCGCTCCCCAGAAATTGGGCAATGCCTGACCTACCGCCACATCCGGTCGTTGTCCGCGTAGAAGCTGCCGGATTGCTTTGAGCCATTCGGGACGCCAGCTCTCCTTACTGGACAACTCTGTCGGATCGGAAGATTTGACCGGCACAATATCGTCTCTGTCTGCCTTAAGCAAAGTAATATGATCAACACCTACGCGAGTCTTCATATCGGACAATTGTTTATTTGTAATCTCGCTAAGATTCGGACCCAGCGATGATTTGACCGCCTGTGCAGCCATTCTCAGATTTTCTCCGGTCAGATTCTCTACAAATGTCTCACCACTTTGAGACAATTTGATCGAGGAGCGGACCTGATCTGCAATAACGCGCATATTCTGTTCCTGGACAGAAATAAGGGCTCTGCGTGTGGATACGTAATACGTTGTATTTACGATAATCAGCACGATAGCCATTACAGCCAGTATATATACAGTTACCGGGAACGGTTTGGGCAACAGGCTCTTGCGTTGTTTCATATTAGCAAATTTACCCCCATCTATATCAGCGCTTTTACAAAGAATAAGCCGCAATAATTACCTCATTTTTCCGTGGCATTCTGTCTTTGGGCCTGATTGAACTTAGCAATAATACCTCTTCTGGCTTTACTTGTCATCTATTCATTGTTGCTGCATTTAATTTATCGACAAAGTTCGATTCTATTCTCTGTATCATACCATGAACTTCATGGTTCCACACCGCATTTTCACAAAAAAAAGACGCATTCAGTCTATAAACAATACTATTAATTTATGGAAAAGTTACCTAATATTTATTGTACTAAAGCTGGTTAAATAAATCCAACAACAAAAAGACCCTGATGCCGCTTCCAAGCAGCTCAGGGTCTAACGTATACATCACACCATAATCGGCAACTGAATCTATTTTCAAAATGATAGCGAACCTGCCTATGCAAGCCACCGTCTATTATCCGTGTATTATCCGTCTATTCCGTTCTGCGCTCCGCACGCCACTCCAGATACTGGTTCTCCAGCATCTCGCGCTCGCGCTGCTCATAGGAGTCACGCTGTGGCAGCCAGGATACCGTATCCTCATCTTCGTAGATGGTCCACAGATCGGTGAACAGATAATCCTGCAGACTCACACGTTGACCGGATAAACGACCTTCGGCCCAGAGCAGGCCGTCTGTTGTCCGTATGACTATGCGAATGCCATCCATCGTGCGGGCTTTTTGACCAAGACGGATAGCAGACAGCATCTGTCCAAGCGTATACCAGTTCATCTTCGCACCTCACTGTGCAGCGATTCCGGATCGGAATACAAAATCGTACTGCTTAACGTTCGATCAGTTTGAAATCATCGTAGTGGAAGCCCGGTGCTACTACGCAGGATACGAATACCGGCTCATCTCCCAATGGACGCGCCATCTGCCATACTCCAGCTGGAATCAGCACCTGAGGCAGCTGACCTGCTTCCAGATCCAGACCAAGGATGAATTTCTCGCCTTCTTCCGGATGCTCGCCACTGCCGCCAAGCGTCAGCTCCAGCGGGCTGCCGGAATGAATCAGCCACAGTTCGTCCGAATGCACTACATGCCAGTCGGACGTTTCATCCGCATGCAGCAGAAAATAAATCGATGTCGCTGAGAAGCGTGGACCCGAATATTGCTCAGGTAAAATGGATTGCGGAATCTCAAAGGAAGCTTTCCACATTTCCTTGTACCATCCGCCTTCTTCATGCGGCTTCAGTCCAAGTGCAGCTACGATAGGCGATACGGGTAATTGGGTAGTCATGGTCAAATACCTTCTTTCTGTAATAGTAGATTAAGCGATAGGGCGTACACATTTTCCCGAGATCTTAGAGTTCTTCGGCAATCTGGATATCCGGTACGGTCGACAGCTGCACATTACCGGCCACTGCGCGCGAGATCATGCAGGATTGCTCCGCTTTGTGAGCCAGCATCAGTGCCTTTTCCTGTTCACGTTCACCGGTGCCTGCAGCCAGTACGATCTGCGGACGATGAATAATCTGCTGATAAGTGAATATGTTGTTGGTTACATCGACATGACCTTCGGAACGCATCGTCAGACGATCTACATCAATATTCGAACGTTCCAGCATCGCAGCCAGTGTGATGATATAACAGGTCGCTGCTGCGCCAAGCAGCATCTCATCCGGATTGGTACCTGTACCCGGACCGCCCATAGGTTGCGGAATCGAGATAACCGTATTCAGATTACCGGTGGAAATGGTACCTTCACTGTTGCGCCCACCTTTCCAGTCGGCATCCAGTATAAATTCATGGATCATGATGATCTTCCTCTCCTCGTGATGTTGTCCATACGTCTCGTATGCCTGATAACCCGGCCAGCAAGGCCAAATCAGTACTTCTGCCAGTGTACCATATATTTTCACTTTTTTTGACTCTGCTTCTCTTGCATACGGAACCAGAGATACTCGTGCAAAAGCAAATAAAAAACACTGCGCTACAGAGTGGTCTGTAAAGCTGCAGTGTCTTTTTGAAAATATCAAAAGTCTCTTTTATAAAAGCGGCGGATTCCCCATGCCAATAATAGAAGCATATAAATCGCAGCATACACAATGAAAGAGGCCGAGGGAATCTGTCCCAATCCAAAGCCGGCGGTCATCGATCCGCTCATATCCAGCATACCCGCCAGTTCCTGCAGACCCAGGAGCAGAGCCAGCATTTTGCGCTGAATCGCATCCACCGGCATAATCAGCGAGATCAGACCAGTAATATTATACAGCGTCTTCAGTACCTGTGGGTCCATTTGCATACTAGAAGTGACTTTCTCTACCATACCGCCCAGCCAGCCTGCTCCATATAACATGGTCATAAATACTCCATTGCCAATTGCCGAAAAGCTGGTAGAACCCAGCAGACTGAGCGTGACAAGTATGGGTACAGTCAACGCAAACAGCAAATAAGACTGGGTATGTACTGCTATATTTCTTGGTATACTAGCATGAATATCGGCAATAACGATAACGCAAATATAGAGGATCAGCGCATACAGAATTCCAAATAGCGTATAACCCAACCATCTTCCCAGGTACCATTGCCAGCGTGGAATCGGTCGGGTCAGCATCGACTGCATGATTCCGGTCTCCGCTTCTCCCGAAATCGAAGAAAACGAACTAAAAATCATCAGAAAAGCCAGAATAAAACTGCCAAAGAAAAAACCGAGTGTCAATAGCGCAGCTCCATGGGCATACTGCTCTACCAGCTGGGCCGAAGGGGAGGAGTTGCTTATCTCTGAAGCTCCAATCGTCCGTGCAATAAACCAGAATACAATCAAAAACAAAACGGTCATCAGTACCGTCATTAATAAAACTTTTTTGCGCAGCAGTTCTTTCCATGTCATTCCAATTACAGCTGTCATTCGTGTTCCCCCCTGTGACTGAGCCCCGATACAGCTTCCATAAACCATTCTTCCAATCGTTCCCGGACAGGCTCTACCTGATAAAGGGTCATCCCCTGATTGACGATAAGTGTATTGATAAATCCTACCTGCTCTTCGTTATCGATCACAGCTCCCAGCCATACGGTATCCTGCAGGGAATCTGAAGCAGTAACTGCTCCTGTACCAGGATGACCGGACTGCAGAATCTGCAGCGGAATACCACTGGTCTCTGTCAGCCAGGGCATGATATCCGGCGTGAATCCGCCGACTTTGAAGTGCCAGCGGGTCTGTGCGTAAAGTACTTCATGCACCTGTCCATGCCGTAAAATAACACCATTATTGAGCAGGGCGATTCGGTCGCAGATTGTCTCGACTTCTTCCAGCAGATGAGAGTTCAGAAAGATCGTCTTGCCTTCCTGCTTGAGCTCTTGCAGCAGACGACGTACATCCATCCGGCCTACCGGATCAAGTGCCGAAGAAGGTTCATCCAGAAATAGTATCGGAGGATCATTTACTAGCGCACAGGCGAGGCCCAGACGCTGCTGCATTCCTTTGGAATAATGTTTGACCCTGTCCTTGCCACGGCTCCCCAGTCCTACCCGCTCCAGCAGCATCGGGATGCGTGCATCCGCTTCTTGCTTGCTCATGCCGCACAGCCGTCCATGAAGCTGAATAACTTCCTGGCCGGTCAGCCATTCCTGATAACGATACAATTCGGGCAGATAGCCAATATGCCGCCTTGCTGCCAGCGAGCCTACAGGGTCACCAAACAAACGTGCTTCACCATCTGTCGGGTGGATCAGTCCAACGAGCATTTTAACAAGGGTGCTTTTGCCGGCACCATTGGGGCCGAGGAAGCCAAAGGCTTCCCCTTCTCCAACAGTAATCGTTACATTCCGGCAACCCTTGCCATTACTGTATTCCTTAGTTAGATTTTGAATATCGATTGCTGTAACTGTCATAGTTTTATCAGCTCTTCCGCTTTCTTGATCAGTGCTTCACGGCTATAAAATATATCTCCATCCAGCATGAATAATTGATTATCCTTGATCCAATAAGCAGTGTAATTCGTATAGTTTGTAACGTTGTCTCCGTCTTGATTGTCATAATTTTGGGTCCCGATAATAACAGGTATACCACCAATCGTAACCTTTTCGATCCGAGCATTGGAGATCACCGGCAGAGGAAGTTCGCCTTTCAGTACTTTTTCCTTTTGCAGCATGGTTTTCACACTTTCCGGTAGGAAAGGCAGATTCATAATTGCATTGAATGCTTCTTCCGTATTGATTGACGGATCAAATTCTACACTTGGCAGACCCATCTGCGTCAGCAAGCCGGTGTTCTCATCAGTGGATGAATCCTCAGGTGATAATGGATAAGTAATACTTTCCGGTATCTTGATGCTAATCGGCTTCTGGTTCATCGATTCGGGAAGAAGTGTATCTCCACCCAGTTGCTGGATCGCTTTATTGACTTCATCAATGTTCATACGTACCGTACTGGTGCGGGAGGGATGGACGCCTACTCTAAGATCTTTTTCCGTTATCATTTTGCTCAGGTCGGTGTAACCCAGCATTTCCGCTGCTTTCTTTGGATAGTATAATCCCTCTACCTTGCCGGTCGTATCGGTAAATGTTCCAAAACGGTTCATATTTTCGTCAGTCATACCGCTTTCCTTGTAACGATCGAACATTTGGTCCAAATCATTGTCGTTCACAGTGGTAATTTCCTGCATACGGAACTGACCAAGTAGTGCAGCTAATGCATTATTGCCAAATGGTGTGGTAATGACTACACCAGCGACCACGCAGGCAGCTATACCTGTCACCCATCTGCGGCGAACCGGATTCATTTTGTTGCGGCGTGCAGATGACTTGGTAGCAGGGGATTCCTGACGCTGAGGTTCCTGTTGATCATTTGGTTTTATTGGATTCATGATTGCATTCATTCCTCTCGGATTGGATAAATTTGCAGATGCCTTGTCAGGCTTGGATTTGAACGAAGGGTCCGACCACTTTTCCCAATTGGGATGTGGGATTTCTTTTGTGAGAAGAGCCTGCATATTCTGCCATGCCTGATCTGTAGCATGCCGTTCGGCATCCTGATCATGCTCTTCTGCTGTATGGTTTGCCTGTGGGTATTCCCGTTGATCGGGATGATCCAGCGGATGTCTTGTCACGTGTAACGTCCTCCTTTGACTTCAAGCTCTCGGTTCTACGCCTTGTATGCTGCAAGGTGTTTACTCACCTGTTTACCTTTGCGGTCATTCAGGTGGATTTTAGCATCTTTTTTCTTAATTTATTGGTGGCCCGGTGCAGCAGGGTGCCTACCAGCGGCGGCCTTAGCTGAAGCTGCTCGGCAATCTCGGCATAACTGTATCCCGAATACCTCATCAGCAGCGCCTGCCGGTCACGCGGTGGCAGCTGGTCGAGCAGCAGATGGACTTCATCCTGCTCCAGCTGTTGAATCATGATCTCCTCTCCCGTCGGTGGAGAATGACCTTCCAGATCATAATATTGTTCCTGCTTTTCTTGCAGCCGGCGCTCACGCGCTTTTTTATCCATATAGTCATAGGCGATTCGTGTCAGTACACGATGCAGCCAGGCACCGATGGCCTCCGGATTATCGGGAGGATTACGATACAAACGGAGGAACACCTCCTGTGCCAGATCATCTGCAATAGCCTGATCGCGCAAAAGCGCAGTTAATTTTCGTTTAACGGTCGGGTAATGCTCATAAAATATCTGTTTGAACTGTTCCGGTTCCGGGGTGTTCATGTATTGCATGCTCCTTTCCGCTGCAGCTATAAGAAAGACGCACGGGTTTGGATTTTTATATCACACCTATTCAAAAAAAATAATGCAGACAGGATATAATCTTATTTATCATCAGGCATACAGCATCAAAAAACCAGTGATATTAATGGATTACACCGATTTGGAGGCTTGGATTCAATAGCCATTATTTTTATTAGTCATACAATAACTGGATAGTTATAATGGAGATAAAATCCTGAGGGAGCGTGAAGATATGCACTGGCTGAATGACTTCGACAGGCATATGCATGCAGCATTTGAGGAAGCGGCTCAGCGTATACGACAATTTCCGGCTCCGCTGAATCATGAAGGGCTGAATTATCTGAAGGGATTCGATATTCGGGTGAAAGATGGCATACATAACTATATTTGCTATCTGCTCCCCTTTTGGCTGGAGCGCATGAGCAGCCTTCATCTGGCGCCTGAACGGAAGGAACATCTGCAGCAGATTGCCCAAAGTATCGCCGCTGGCAATATTATGGGTATGCTACATTACTTTATCCATGATGACCTGATAGATGCTTCCGCGACAGCTACCGAAGATAATGGGGCTGCATTAATACAGAATCTGCGGCGCCTTCTTCCGCTGAGTGAGCTGCTGCATGCGGAATACACCGGTATTCTTTCCCGAATTGCCGGACACCGGCCGGAATACTGGTTGTACCGCCGTCAGTATACTTACGACTGGGCACGCGCTGTCCAACACGAACAGCACCCCGGTCATTTTATGGATCATCTTCCTCTAATCACCGGCAGAGCCAGTCCACTCCGGCTGTCTGCTGTCGTCATGCTGCTGGAAGCAGGACTTCCTGCCCTCGTTCCCGGTATTTTACAGCAGCTGGATCTGGCATTGCTGCTGCTGCAAATGAATGATGATGCGGCGGATTGGCAGGAAGATCTGCGTCTGCACAATTATAATTGCTTGCTGTCCCTTATTCATGAAGAAGCCGTGCCTGCTGCCGACCACCCACCTGAAGCCTTTTACATACTTGATGAACAGACAGTACGCCATTATATTTACGACCGGAATATTCTGCGCCACTACGCCAATCTCGCTCATGAGCAGTACTATTCGCAACCGGCTCGTCCAGCAGACAATATGGATCTGCTGCAATTCTGTGAGGAACTGCTACAGCAGCTTGATCAGCTCGCTGCTGCTATAGAAGCAAGCCGTAATATGCTGCTTCAACAAGGAAGCCTTTTTTACTACGTCAATCCCCCTAAATTGTTATAGATTTTTCCAGTATGCCGTGCTAGACTAATAGGAAAATATAACCATTTTGCGAAAGGATTGATGGTCATGTCCAGCCAAGCCCTTTTACACTCGCAGGTCATTCAAAAAGCATGGGAAGATCCAAACTTTATGGAATTGCTCAAAAGCGATCCCAAAAAGGCATTGTACGATGTAATGGGAATTACGCTTCCGGAGAACGTACAGCTGAAGACGATTCAGGAAACTGCCGAGGAGATTTATCTGGTCATTCCGCCCAAGCCTTCCGAAATGGTTGCATCTGCCCGGATAAACGTCAAAGCTGCCTGGTAACTGGCTCAGACAGCGGTTTTATTAACGATCCAAATGGAAATACCAAAAAAAGCGCAATCCTCTGCAAAGCAGGATTGCGCTTTTTTTATATGCTACTGCGTCTTTTCTCCCTTGTCGGCGATAGACAGTTTGATTATTCTATTAATAAAGCGCTTACATTATTATCGTATTAGATCACTTCACGTATTTACCTGATGAAAAGGAGGCCTTTGATGAATACTGAATTCATGATTGAACATGATATTGATCTCAGCTTCCCTGCCTATTCCAGTCTGCATCCGCATAAATGGACCCTGCTGTATGCAGCCGAGAATAAAGAAACCCTGGATGGTCCAACAGCCCGGATCTACCTGCTCCCTCCCGGCAAAATCGCATTATATTTACATCTGCTTCCGCTGACAGAGGTTTGTTGTCAATTTACTGCCCATTCCCAGTGGACACTGCTGCTGCATAAGCTGCAGACCGGACTACCGGAACAACCACTGTGGCTGGAAGACTGTTCCTTATGCCAGCAAATCGCGTATATTCTGGAGCGTATGCGGGAATATGCAGCTTCATCGCATAATACATATTACCGCAAACTTTCCTATCATTTGCTAAGTGAACTGCTGCTGCTGCTCGCTGCCGGTGCACGTCCGGATACTTATCCTGCTGATCCGCGCATTGATGAAGTCCTTCAATACCTGTATCTCCACTATACAAACGATATTCGTATTGAACATCTGGCTCAGCATGTATGTCTGTCTCCATCACATCTGTCCCACTTGTACAAGGAACAGACCGGCGAGACTATTATGGATACGGTACTGCGGCTAAGACTGGAGCAGGCCAAACATCTGCTTTGTTTTACTACCCGTTATATCGGCGAGATTGCCTATGAAGTGGGATTTAATTCGCAGACCTATTTCACCTGCAAATTTACCCGCCATTTTGGTATCAGTCCTTCCCTGTACCGTAGCAGCTTTTATGAGAAACAATCCTGTCAGTCTTCCTGAGCAGATAGATAAGATTGAACCTGTAAACCGTAAAGTAGTGATTATTTCCACACGCTGTTCAGCTGGTACACGTCCATCGAGACCAGATTGACCTGGCCGCCATTTACATAAAAAGACATGCCCTGACTTCCCTGATCCGGGAAAATCACACTCGAGAATACACGCTGGCCGCCATTTGCGAAAATCTCGACCGTAGACTCATCCACCAGAATTCGCAGCCGGATCCGCCGGTTCTCCGGCTGTACATCGGCAGTCTGCTGGGTACTGAACTTGTCGGAGAAATCCGTTATCCCTGAAGCAGTACGATCGATATACAATTGACCGGTATCCACCTGATAACCTACATCAGTAAACTGACTGCCGCTACGATTGGTTCGCAGCTGGAAACCCAAATGGGTTGCGGGCTGCTGTGCAGGCAATTCCAGCTCGGCTTCAATCTCATAACTGCCGGCAGATAGACCTTTGAGTATATTGGCAGAAGAATGATCTACCTTGACAGCGCGGACACTGCGCAGTGGAGTACGTAGTGTATTCAGCTCCTGTACCGGAGCCTGTACGAGTCGAACACCCGATGTGGTGGATACAAGCGACAACTCTCTTGGAGCACTCAATATCCCTTTCCAGTCTTGGGTCGGAAGATCAAATGCATAATCCCAATTGGTCATCCATGCCATCGCAATGCGCCGATCAGAGAGCCCTGCAAACGTCATGGAAGCATAGAACTCTTTGCCCCAATCGGTCTGGAGTACCAATCCCGGCGGATTATCGTTGACAAAACGGCCTTCGTCGCTCAGCTGTCCGACGAAATATTCGGCATTCGAGCCTCCGGTATTCGGATGGGCGCCGGTGCTGATCATCAGTACCCATTTGCTCTGATTTGTTCCTTGTACCGGCAGTTTGAATAGATCGGGGCACTCCCATACTCCGCCGCGAATATAATCGCCATATCCAAAATTATCGGTCAGTGTCCAGTCCAGCAGATTGGTTGAAGTGAACAGTCGTACATGATCACCTCCCGATACGACCATAACCCAGCGATTCCGCTCTTCATCCCGTACGATCTTGGGATCACGGAAATCCCAGCTGCCTGGATTATCGGCGGTCTGTCCGGGATTCTGGATTACGATGGAATGCTCTTCGGGATAATGCCATGTTCGACCGCGATCCATGCTGTAGGCAATCCCGATTTTCTGATTGCCATTGGGACGCTCAGGCGTGTAGGAAGTATAATAAGCAATCAATCCACCCTTTTCCGGCGACTCGTCAAACAGACCGGATACATTACGATCATCAGCAATCGCCGATCCCGACCAGACATGTCCCCATTTGTTCCATTCCAGTGCAAAGGGGAGGTTTTTCCAGTGCAGCAGATCTTCGCTGACTGCATGTGCCCATCGTCCACCATCCTGATGGAACAGATGATATTCTCCTTTGTAATAAATCATTCCGTTCGGATCGCTCGCCCAGCCGCGTAGAGCAGAGTAATGATAGGCTGGCCGATACTTTTCACCATAGAACTGCTCGGCAGTCAGTACATACGTATCCTGAAAAGAAGCCGAGCCCTGCAGTACAGCTATTCCCGATGCTGTTCCTGGGCGGGCAATTCCGTCGGCTTCTATCGCCGGATCTGCATAGCCATCCAGAAATAAGCGGATACGTTCACCCTCCAGATGAATCTCCAGTCGATGCCTTGTTCCATTTTCACTGTAATAATCCTGTGCAGACGTCGCGATAACCGTACCATCAGCCTGCTGCAATCTGACCTTGACCCGTTGATCTTCGCGTACCAAGAGAGCAATGTATCCCTGCCGCCCATCCGCTGTGCCACGGAAAAACAAACCGGCCTGCATCTGTTCATCTATCGGCATTAGATCTGTCATTATCACCATGTTCTCTGCTTCGGCAGGAGCAGTATAGGTGCGTATGCCGGCTGCATTACCATTGGCGCTCCCTCGCATACCACGTTCGTCCAGCGCCCAGACAGCTGTACCATGTGTATGCTCGCCCGTCAGGTTACTGTTCCACACAATCGTTGTATCGTCTGCTGTAGTCTCTTCATTATCCTTGCCGGATGATGGATTCATCTTGTCCTCCTGACCTGCGGGTAAAGTGCGGATAGATGGCTGGGCTGCTGCTGTGCCACGAGCAGGTATATAGATATCCGCCAACAATATCACCAGTGTGGTAACTGCTAATTTGGATAATCTGGATGGCATCTTCATTCCTCCCGATGAATGGATTACGATACAGAACCGGATAGATCATATATCTCCACACGACATACTACTATGTCCTGCTCCATAGCAGTCAATCTGATCCGGTCAGCATTCGGCTCCGGGAAAACAAGATCGGTCATCACCGTCCGCCCCTGATCGGCAAACACCTCCACCGAAGCAGCATCCACCAGAATACGCAGTTCCCTCTCTTCCTGAATCGTCTGCAGTGGTGCAGTATGATGATTGGCAAAATCGTTATGAAAATCGCTTTGTCCTGATTCTGTACGGTCGATATACAGCTGCGCCGAACCGGCATTCACTCCAATGCGTGTGCAGCTCGCCGTCCCGGCGCGCACTTGAAGTTCAAAGGAGACCTCTTTGTCCATTCGAACAATCAGTTCATAGCTCTCCAGCCGCAGCTCCTTTATCGCCTGTTGAACCTGAACCAGTGGCGCATGTTCCAACAGGAGAACAGGTCTGCGTATAGATTCCATTTCATCAACAGGACACTGCAGCAGTTGTACGCCGGTGGGGGTCATCTCCAGTTGTAGTTCACGGACGATTGTCATTGCCCCTCTCCAGCTGCCGGTAGGCGTATGATTGGCATACCGCCAGTTGCTCATCCAGCCGATGTATAGTCTGCGACCATCCTGCTGCGGAATATCCGACCAGCTCACTCCAGCATAATTATCGCGTCCATGGTCCAGCCAGCGTACTTGCCGTGATGCTTCGTCCGGCAGGAATATCGCTCCATCAAAATGCCCGGTAAAATACTGGGTACGCGAGCCTTCTGCTCCTTGGCCATTATCGCCAATGCTGACGAGCATCACCCAGCGGCTGAGCTCGGGGGCATTGTTAATCGGCAGTTCGAACAGATCCGGACATTCCCATACTCCATCATGACAGCCTATGCCTTCGCCAAATATACTGCTTTCGGTCCAGTTCTTCAGATCCGGCGAATGATATAATGCTATGCTTTGTCCGCAGGCGAGCACCATGGTCCAGCGTCCGGAGGATTCGTGCCAGAATACTTTGGGGTCGCGAAAATCGGGACGATAATCACATGTCAGTACCGGATTGCCCTGATACTTGTGCCAGGTTCTGCCGCGGTCATGACTGTATGCCAGACTCTGGCTCTGACGTACCGGATGATCCGGCTGTTCATCATGATGGGTAAAGATCGCGACCAGCCCCGGTTCCTCGGGGAAAAATCCGGTCGTATTCTGCCAGTCCACGACTGCGCTGCCCGAGAAAATCGTACCCTGCTCATCCGGTTCCAGTGCAATCGGGAGTTCTTCCCAGTGCACCAGATCACGGGTGATGGCATGTCCCCAGTGCATCGGTCCCCAGGTATCGCCATGCGGATGATGCTGAAAAAACAAATGATATTCCCCGTCCAGATAGACCATTCCATTGGGATCATTCATCCAGCTGCGAGACGGGGAGAAATGATAGACTCCCCGGTAATCCGGTTGTAGTTGAAGTGACATTGTATCAGCCTCCTGTTGTATGTTCAGCGCTCTGCTGTTTACTGCGGTCGTACCCATCCTGTCTGATCTTCAGCCACTCTTGCAGACCGAGACGATCCAGCTCCTGCAGATAGGCAGCCCATTCCTGATCAGCCTGTCCATTCTGATACCATTCTGTCCGCTTGCGCAGCATATAAGGGAACAGATCGGCTTCGATCGTGGAGAGACGATCCAGTTCCTCAATACTGAAAAATACATTTGGATAAGTGTGCTTGGCCTTCATATGCGGTACCAGTACTTTTTTCATCAGATCCATACGCCATTTGGCATCATCGGGCATCGTCGTATATTTGCCAAAATAATCGCTCAACACTGCCAGCGGTCCGCCGATGCTGGTCTTCTGACGCACTTCTACTGGCGCTGAACCTTCAAGCGGCAGATGCTTCAGCATCTTTTTTGATTCATCATATTCAAAAATATTCTGCTGGTTCGGATCACCGTACGTTCCCCAGTTATTCTGCACCGACTGCAGCGGGTCATACATCTGATCCACCCATTTGGCTGTCTGTTCCAGCTGCTGGTTGCTGCTGGTGACGACCATACTGCCCCGGAAAAAGCCCATGGCATTATTGCGGGTTACGTTCACTTCGCCATCTGGACCCGCTAGCGGTGGCATCAGTTCATAATCATTATTCATACCGGTAATATTGGCTTTGTCCCAGGTGAAGTACAATCCATAGCGCTGATCTTTGCCTTTGGCAAGATAGGTGTTCCAGTCCTGCTGGAACGATTCGATATCTATCAATCCGCTGCTGTATAGATCATGCACATAATTAACGGCTTCCCGGTACCCTTCCTGATTGCCGGTAAATACGACCTTGCCATCATCGGTTACGACCGTATGATCGGGATTCTCGCCCAATCCAAAGGAAGCGAACAGAAACGTCAGGTTCTCTCCACCCGGCTTGTCGATAAAGGACAGCGGAACCTCGTCAGCCTGTCCATTGCCGTTCGGGTCCTGTGTCTTAAAAGCAGTCAATACCTGCTTTAACTCATCGGTAGTGGTAGGCATCGACAGTCCCAGCTTTTTGAGCCATTTCACATTGATCCAGGGCATATCATCGACCGATTGAATACGTTCTTTGTCCGTACCAAGCTCCTCGATCCATGGAAAGGAATAAATATGTCCATCCGGCGCGGTAATCATCGTGCGGTATTCCGGCCGTTCGGTCAGCACTTTTTTGAAATTGGGCATATACTGGTCGATCATATCTTCCAGCGGAACAATTGCTCCATCCTTGGCCAGCTTGAGCAGATCATAGTCACTGTACTCTGCTGCGAAGATGGCATCGGGCAGCTCGCCACTGGCGACAGCCAGATTACGCTTTTCTGCGAAAACATCACTGGTATAGCTTTTCCATTCCACATGAACGCCGGTTTTCTGTTCCAGTCGCTGCAGGACCAGCTTGTCGTTGGGATCGACAGGTGCCAGTGGCGAACTGGAAGTCATAATATGCAGAATCGGTTTGCCATCTGCTGTTTTTTGCGGTTCATTGCCTCCATCCCCGCAGCCTGTGGCTGCCAGTAGAATAATGGATAAAGCCGATGCGACAGCCGCTTTGCGTACTTTGGAATTACCGTTTGTGTTGCGCATAATATTGCCTCCCGAATCTTATATTTCAGTCTGGGTTTATTTGAGTGAGCCGACCATAACGCCTTTTTCGAAATATTTCTGGAAGAACGGATACATTACGATCAGCGGCAGACTGGAGATCACAATTGAAGAATACTTGATCATCTCGGACAGCCGTTTCAGTTCGGCCATAGCCTGCTGATCGCCAATCATGCCTGGTGCTGCCTGGTTCTGGATCAGAATAGAGCGCAGAACAAGCTGCAGCGGGAACAGATTGGGATCATCCAGATAGATCATCGCATCAAAGTAGGAATTCCATTGCCCTACAAACGCATAGAGGGCAAGCACAAACATAATCGGCTTGGACAGCGGAATCACGATACGGGTGAAAATGGTCCATTCCGAAGCTCCATCCACATTGGCTGCTTCTTTGAGTTCTTTGGAGATGCCTTTAAAAAAAGTACGGGCCAGAATAATATTCCATACATTCACTGCTCCCGGAATAATAAGCGCCCATGGGGTATTCAGCAGATCAAGCTGCCGTACCAGCAAATACGTCGGAATCAGTCCGCCACCAAAAAACAGCGTAATCACAAACAAAGTCATAAACCATTTGCGGCCAACCAGCGAATCTTCGGCCATCGCATAACCAGCGCAGATAGACACCAATACTGTCACCACAGCAAATCCTGTCGCATACAATACCGAATTAAAAAACCCGCGAATCATTGCTTCATTGCCCAGGATTTTGCGATAGCCTTCCAGACTCCAATCAGCAGGTTGAAACGAAAATCCGCGATTCAGCAGCACGGTTGGGTCCATAAACGAAGCTGCGATAATATAGCCAAACGGAATGACAACGATCAGTACGCCCAGCCCGAGAAACAGCCCGTTCAGTATGAGCAGCAAACGGTCAAACGGAGAGTTTTTGACAACCATGGTCTTCCTTCCTTTCTGTACAAATCCTGTGATCTAGTACAATCCCTCGTTATCATTGAGCTTCTTCACAATGAAGTTCACACCCAGCAGCAGAATCACATTGATCAGCGAGTTAAATAGTCCAACGGCTGCCGAATATGCATAATCTCCTGATTGCAGACCAATCTTGTAGACATAAGTCGCGATAATCTCTGAAGCAGGCAAATTCATCGATGTCTGTAACAGGTAAGCCTTTTCAAAACCAATCGACATAATGCCACCTGCTGCCAGAATGAACACGATAGCCATAATCGGCTTGATCGTCGGCAGATCGATATGCCAGATTCTCCTCAGCAGACTCGCTCCATCCAGACTGGCTGCATTATGCAGCTCGGGATCTACATTGGCCAGTGCCGCTACATAGATAATGGATGCCCACCCGGCTGTAGCCCAGATATCCGACAAGATATATACCCAGCGGAAGTATTCGGGATCGGTCATAAACATCAAAGGCTGACTGCTGATCCAGCTAACGATCTGATTGATCGGTCCGGTAGGAGACAGGAAAATAAACAGCATCCCGGCAATAACAATGACTGATACAAAATTGGGAGCATACAGAAACAGCTGGATATTTTTCTTGATTCCTTTGCGGCGAACCTGATTCAGCATCAGTGCCAGCAGGATCGGAATCGGAAACCCGCATATCAGGCCAAACGCACTCAGCTTGAGCGTATTCATAAAAATCACTTCAAAATTGGGCGAGGTCAGGAATTTCTCAAAATGCTTGAGTCCTACCCAGTCACTGTGCATGATTCCCCGAATCGGACTGAAATCCTTGAAGGCGATGACTGCCCCATACATCGGTACATACTTGAACAGCAGTGTCAGAAACAGCGCCGGTGCCAGCAGAATATACAAAAAGCTGTTTTTGCGGATATGCTCCCAGCGTGTTCTGCTGACCGACTGCTTCTCTGTATGTACAGGATGAGCGCCTGGTCTGCCGGATTTTGCTGAACTTTCCATGATTGTCCCTCCATTTCGCTATTCCCTTGCCCCTTGTTTCCCCTACAACAGTTTGTATTAAAGACTGAAAGTAAGTGCTTACATTTTCATTTGTAAGCTTGTTCCTTTACAATTTATACGATCCGTTGTTCATATGTCAATAATAAATGTAAACAAAAGTGGTGATTTTTATAATTATATGGTATGCATATGCACATTTATAACATTCCATTTGCACATAAGAGATTGCTTTTAAAAGTAATCTCCTTTATATTTTAGATAGATATGTAGTAATGTAAGAGGGATATTCCCTGTTCTGCTGACAGAACAGCAAATTTGACAGTACAAAGGTGGATTTAATCCATGACCAAGGAAAAAGTAACCATTCAGCATATTGCCGATGCACTGGGTATTTCCCGCAATACGGCTTCCAAAGCGCTGAATGGAAATGAAGGCATCCCGGATGAGACACGCAGTAAAGTCATCCGCAAAGCTATTGAGCTAAAATACAAGCAATTTGCCTATATGGAAAGTGACGGACTGCTTCCTCGTAAAACCGGTAATATTGCCCTGCTCACCACCAATATGCCGGATAGTTCGCACTTTGGCTCTCCTGTGATCAGCGGTCTGGAGAAACGGGTCAGCGCGGAAGGCTATAATCTGTCTATCCATATTGTCCGGGAAGACGAGCGTGATGCCCTGCGGCTGCCCAATAATTTTGATGTATCGGCGGTGGATGGAATCGTATGTATCGAGCTGTTTGACCGGGAATACAGCGAGCTGCTGAATAATTTGAATATTCCGGTGATCTTCGTCGATTGTGCGTCCGATATCGACTTTTCCAGTTTTGAAGCGGATATTCTGTTAATGGAAAATGAACATAGTGTCTACCAGTTAACCCGCAGCCTGCTGGATAATGGATACGATCGTATTGGCTTTGTTGGCGATTACCGACATTGTAAAAGCTTTGGCGAACGATGGATGGGCTACAACCGTGCGCTGCTGGAAGCAGGTTTATCCATGTCGTCCTCCTTTTCTATCCTGGACGAAGACCGGTTTTTCCTGTTTGAGAATGATTGGATGGAACAGCGTCTAAAGCAGCTGGATGAACTGCCGGATGCCTTTGTATGTGCCAATGATTTTATTGCAATCCGTCTGATGAAAGCGCTCAAATCGAGCGGTTTGTCTATCCCGGACGATATTGGCGTAACCGGATTTGATAACGCTTCTGCGTCAAAAATCGTAGAGCCCCATCTGACTACCGTGCATATTTACAGCAGTGATATGGGTATCAAAGCCGCCGAGATGCTACTGTCACGGATTCGCTATCCGGAGCAGCCCTATCAGGTCGTTCACGTACAGACCCGGCCTATGCTGCGTGAATCGGCGAATCATGCCGCAGCTGCTTCCATGCTGCACGCCTAATCCAAAGAGATACTCATACCAAAAACCCCTGAACATGGCAGGCTATGACAGCCTTTTTGTTCAGGGGTTTTTAATAATCTACAGAATATTAATAATGGGATCGTAAAAATATTTATTTGGTGCCTGCAGACTCCAGCTGCGTTTTGTAGGCATCCAGCTGACGCTGAAGTTCCGCCATGACTTTGTCATAACCGGCTACTTTCAGCTTATCGCGGAAATCCTGCACGGCCTGTGCCGGATCTCCTGCTTTGCCATAAGTGATTGCAGGTCCCATCTCTGCTGTAACCTGCGAAATAGCAGTGAGTTCCGATTCGACAGACGTTTTGTCAAAAACAAATTGTCCGTATGGATACGGCTTTTTGATTTTGTCATATTCGCTGTACAGCGTATCAATCTTGTCCCAGGTAGTGTCGCTTGGAATCTCGTGTTCATCCATCCGTCCTGCCCAGAAGTCAGAGTAGAATGCATCATTGGTTTCGTTATAGTTGGCTGGCAGCGTACGCTTGCCGTCCTTGATATCGTATTGTACACCTTCCATGCCATAATTGATCAGCTGGTAGATCTCTTTGTCATTACGGATCAGATCATAGGCCATCAGCGCACGCTCCGGATTTTTGCTGTGGGCCCCCAGGGATACACCGCCATGAGTGATCGGCATTTCCAGCAGATTGCCGCTTTGACGGGAGAATGGGAACATTTGCAGTTCCGAACCCGGCTGCTTTTTGTCCATCTGCACACGCAGACCGGAGAAAGTCTGGGTATGATGCTGATCCATACCTGTCTGACCAGCCTGCAGGGCGACACGGGTATCGTTTTTGTTGTTCAGTACATCTTCGCGCCAGTAGCCTTTATCCGCCCAATCTTTCATCGTAGTGGCAAAATCCAGGAACGTATCTTCGAAGATCGGGCTGACTACTGTATACCGGTCATCATAGGATTTGGTATTGAACACCGGCAGATAGCCTGTCGACATTGGCAGCTCCAGATATGGCGTATGCGACTGGACCCAGCCTCCAAAAATACTGGTGCTGGACTGCGCATCCCATGGAATTACGCCAGGTTTATTATCTTTGATCCATTGCAGGTACTTGCCGATCGTATCCCAGTCCTTGATCGGCTCGGTGATACCGGCCTGTTTGGCCCAGTCGCCACGATAGAAGAAGCCATGATTAATCCACTGAGTATAATCGTTCTCGGGAATCAGTACGATTTTGCCATTGTATTTACTTTGATTCCAATCCTCAGCAGGAATCGATTTCCAGGTGACCGGAGCATACTTGGGCAGCAGATCGTCCAGCGGCATAAAAGCGCCACGCTGCGCATTGGACCAGGTATCCAGCCAGTCTGTACCGATGGTAATCAGATCCACCGATTCACCGGAAGCGAGCAGCAGATTGTATTTGGTCTGCCAATCTGCCCATTCTACCCACTTCCATTTCACTTCAGCATTGATTTTCTGCTTCATGATCGTATTGACCTTTTCCATCACTTTCTCAAACTGCCCGTTCTTGGGCTTGTCGCCCAGCGCTACAAACGTAACCGTAACAAACTGCGATTGATCATCACCAGCACCGGATTTGCTGCCGCCACAGGCAGCAAGTGACAGAACGATAACAGCCACCATCAGTGCCGAGATCAGCTTACGGAATTTCCACATACATTAGCCCCCTTTGGAATCATTGCAAAATTAAAACCATACTGCCCGGATACATTCAGCCTTTGACCGCGCCGACGGTAATCCCTTTGATAAAATAGCGCTGAACGAACGGATAGAATAAAATGACCGGTCCGGTAGCGACGACTGCTGTTGCCATCTTCATCGTTTCCAGTGGCACATCACTCATCGCCACATTGGAGGACGCCGCCGAATTACGGATAAAGTCGGCGCTGGTGACCACATTGTAGAGGAACAGCTGCAGCGGACGATAATCCATATCCGGCGACAGGAATAACATCGCATGGTACCACTCATTCCAGTATCCAAGGGCGATAAACAGCCCGATCGTTGCCAGTGCCGGTGTAGACATTGGCAGAATCAGCCGCAGGAAAATGGTAAAGTCACCAGCTCCGTCAATTTTGGCAGATTCGGTAATCGCATGTGGAATAGAGCGAACAAAGCTTTTCATCATAATAATCAGAAATGGGGTCAGCAGTCCCGGCAGCAGCACCGCCAGATAGTTGTCCTTGAGTTCCAGGTACTGGGTGATCAGCAGGTAGAACGGTACCAGTCCGCCGGAGAACAGAGTCGTAAAGTAAATAAAAAAGGAAATACGATTTCGGTACGAGAAATCCGGTCGCTGCAGTGCATATCCGGTCATCGCCACAATAAACAGACCAACGATCGTACCGACAACGGTAATGCCCATCGTGACCAGATACGATCCGATAATCAGCTTGGGATTCTCGAATACAATCTGATAGGCAAAGGTACTGAATTCATGCGGCCAAATATTGAATCCATGCTGCTTGACTGCACTCTCGCTCGTAAAGGACGTGCCCAGAATAAGCAGAAATGGCAGCAGACATGAAATGGCAAACAGGCTGATAAAAATATAACCGGCCCAGCGTACGATAATTTCACTCTTATCCTGCCGGATACGTGCAGGTCGCGGAGGATTACTGCCAATCAGGTCCATTTTGCTGTTGATATCCATCGCTGTGCACCTCCTAGAATAATGAGTTTTCCGGGGAAACTTTTTTGACGATCCAGTTGGCAGTCAGTACGACAACAAATCCGAATATGGACTGATACAGACTGACGGCACTACCCATCGAGAAGTTGAAATTGGTCATCAGCGAGCGGAATACATAGGTCTCGATAATATCCGTGCTGGCGTACAATGCCGTGTTATTGGCACCCACGAGATTGAAAAACAGTCCAAAATTGCCTTTGAGAATACCTCCGAGCGAGAACAGCAGCAGAATAATGAATGTAGGCTTGAGCCATGGAATAACGATATGAACAATCCGCTGGAAGGCATTCGCTCCATCAATCTCCGCGGCTTCCACAATCTCCGTATCCAGTCCCATAATAGCGGCAAAGTAAATGATTGAACCATAGCCTGTTGTCTGCCAGAGATAGGTAATGATAATGATAAATGGCCACAGATGCGGCTCCGAGTAAGCTTTGACCGGGTCCATGCCGAGCGCGCCGAGTACACCGTTCAGCAGACCATAGTCATAACTGAGGATATTGTAGGCGAGCAGACCCACCAGTACAGCCGATATAAAATAAGGCAGAAACATCAGCGTTTGCGATACTTTTTTGAACCATTTCTTGCGGATTTCATTCAGCAAAATCGCTACGGTAATCTGCGCGATATTGCCAAGCAGGATAAAAGCCAGATTATAGGCGATCGTGTTGAAAGTGAGTCTCCATAGATCCCCGGTCATGATAAGGAATTTGAAGTTATCCCATCCAACAAATGGACTGCCAAAAATGCCATTTGTATAATTGTATTTCACAAATGCCAGATACAGGCCGGGCATCGGTAAATAAGCAAATATACAGAAGAAAATGACTGCCGGACAACACATTAGCAAGAGCACACGGCTATTGTGAAACTGCTTGCGCCGGGAACGTTTTACACGCACGGCAGGGATTGATTTTGCGGTATCCAATGAATGATTCCTCCTTTGTGCTCTGGCTCAGGGAGTCAGGTGTAAAATGGGCTATTGGGTATCGGTATGGTTTACCCTTTTATTGTAAGCGTTTTCTTTATGCTTTTTATTACACTATTCTGCTATACCCTTTCAATATTCTGCTATATTTAAGCGGATAATTACGATTCCATACGAAAAAGCCATTCTGCTTTTCCGGTCAGGACACGCATCAGCTGCGTGTCGCGAGTGGAAAAGTCAGAATGGCTTCGGTACCTTCACCTTTTTTACTATAAAATTCCAGACTGCCATCCATGGCTTCAATAATCCGGAAGGTGACCATCAGGCCAAGTCCGGTTCCTTTGGTCTTATTGGAGAAGTAAGGTTCCCCAAGTCTTGCCAGTTCTTCCTCCGTCATACCCGAGCCGTTATCCTTGATATGCAGCTCGATATGATTCTCGTGTTCGATTGTCCATACCCGCACATACCCTTCCTTGTGTACCGCTTCAATACTGTTCTTGATGATATTGATGCAGGCCTGTTTGAACTTGGAAGAGTTGCCCCGGATCTGCAGATGCTGCGGCACCTGAATCTGCAGTACACTTCCTTGCAGACTGGCCAGTGGCCGCATAATATTCTCGATATGCTGGAATTCTTCATACAGGTTAAGCGTCTCTGTCTTCTCAAATTGCGGTTTGGCAAAGGTAAGGAAATCCGTAATGATATTGGCTGCGCGATCCAGTTCCTCCAATGCCATCCTCAGATGCTCCCGGCCCTTGTCATCCGTATTCATCTGGGTGAGCTGCAGGAAGCCACGGGTCACCTGCAACGGATTACGTACTTCATGGGCTACCGAAGCTGCCAATTCACTGATCATATCCATTTTCTCGGAACGCTGTAGTTCATTATTGAACAATTCCAGCTGCTGAGAATACTGGAGCACCTGCCGCTGATTCTCTGCAAACACTCTGCCCATAATAGCGATCAGGGAAATAACGAAGAAGATGACGCCCCATTTCCACAGGAACAGCTTGTAATCTCCATCTTCCAGATAGAACCAGATCAGCTCGCTGGCCGTAATCAGCGCAAAAGTGGTAAATCCGGAAGCGAAAATAATCGCTGCCCGGTTCTTCTGCAGTGCATAACGGATCGTAATAATCATAAACAGAATCAATCCTGCCAGAATGAACAATCCCAGGATCAGTACCGATATTACATAGTAAATTTTGAAATAACGATCATGAGTCAATACGTTGGCAATCAGTGCCAGTACACAGAATCCCGAATATACATACTGCACCCGCTTCAGCTTGTAGATCATATCCCGGTAGCCTCTGCCGAATACACTTTCAAAAAACTCATAAAAGGCAGGTACGAGCACGAATAGACTGACATCAAACCCAAGTGCATATAGTCTGTCCCCATCGGGATAAAAAGTAAACAGAAACGGGGAATAAGTCACTATAACGCTACCCAGAGCCAAAATGACGATACAAAGACTGACCCACATCCTGCGGGAGCGTCCTTTCAGGAATACGGAACAAAAAGCCATAATAAAGGCTACAAAGATAAATGAGAACCCAATAACCACATCTACCAGATCGGAGCTGACATAAGTGGTTAGAATATCCTGATAGTCGCCGATCAGGATGCCGTTGGTCAGACCGATTTTCTCCCGGGCGGATTCGACCCAGATATAAATCATTTTATAGGAATCCTGCTGGGTTAGCGGCAGGAGCAGCTGGTTCTGCTCATAAGCGTAGCCGCGGCGCGATTCATAGATTTTATTATCATCCAGATAGACGATTACATGCTTGCCCTGCAGCTCCCGGATCAGCAGACCGGAAGTGTTCCAGTTCAGTTCCGGAAGAGGAATCCGTATCCATGCAGAGGAACTGTTGACCGGCTTGCCGTCTTTCATCAGCTGTGAGGATGTCCAGTAGCTGTTCTGATCATCATTCCACGGCTTGGAGGTGAAGCTGTTCTGTGCTTGCCATCGGACCTGCCAATAATCGATACGCTGGAACTTCTGGTCTTCTCTTGCATTGGCAGACAAAGACAATGCCAGCATCGCCATGATAATGAAGAGTAGGAATATAATTAAGGCTTTGGGCATAAACTTCATAGTGCACCTCATTATTCATATACTGTCTGGTGATACCAATATACTTCATTGTTAGCAGAACGAACTTGATTTTGATAAATATGTATATTTCCCTATTGTACCTTATAAAGCGCTATTTCATAACTATTATTATACTTGTTTGTACATGTTGCATACACATAAATTACGGAGGAATCAGTAAAATTCATTCTACACATGAAAAATATGCCAGAGTAAATTGCGTCACCACCTGTCATTTCTCGTCAAAAACAGCCTTTTCTGTTGTCAGTGTATCAGGTATCCTCAAGCACCCCATGTTTGGCAGAATAGCAACAAGGGTAACCTCTGATAAGGGGACCGATTTCCTCTGGAACATTATTCCGAAGGAGATGATGAATAATGACAGACAACAAACACTATGATGATGTATTCTGGAAAACAAGAAATTCACTGATGGATGATGAAGATTCACAGCCTGCAGGGGAAGATGCAGAGGTAGAACTCCCAAGAGATGCAGAACTTGCCGTGATTCAGCCGGAACGGATGGATCCAAAAGAATATGAGAGTATTGCAGACGAAGAAGATGCCGGTATGCATCCGCAAGCCGACCCGGAAGATATCGAATCTGATGCTGCACTTGCTCGTGAAGAAGACATGGACGAAAATAAATAAAAACAACATAGAAGCCGCATAAAAAAATAACCAGTGTACAACCATTCAATAAAAGCCGGAGGCGATCAGGATATCCTGATCGCTTCCGGCTTATTTGAATAAATGATTCATTAAAGTAGGATGGCAGCATGCATAAGAGCTGCACATGTTGTACCTTTCAGCCTGTGCACTGTCTTTTCGTACCGATGTCGCCCAACCTGGAATGCTGGTTATTTCCGTCCATAATCCGCTTTGATTTCGCCCCAGCTACGTGTTTCCCATTTGAGCAGCTTATTGCTGTACGTATTCGTGCGCAGCCATTGCTCTGCACGATCGACCAGATCCCAGATCTCGGCTGTGGAAGCATCACGTACCAGAGTAGAAGCTGCCTTTTTCTGCCGAACCCATTTCAGGGCATTCTCGGAATCACTATAGACCGTTTTACTGCTGCCCTGGCGCTTCAAGTAGGCAAGAGCATGCACAATAGCGAGAAATTCGCCCATATTGTTGGTGCCTTTGGCGATAGGTCCGCAGCTAAAAATAGTCTGGCCGGTACGTGTATCTACTCCCTTGTACTCAACCGGTCCGGGATTGCCGCGTGTACCTACATCAACAGAGATGCTGTCATAATCGATCTGATCCATCGGAATGCTCGTCGATGCAGCCGTCCGTTTGCCGTAGCTTGCTGTTCGGGAACTTCCTTTTGATGAAGAACTGCCAGTACTGCCGGATTTACCCTGTCCCCAGTGTTTTTTCCAGCCTTCACTGTAAGCTTTATCTGCTTCCGCACGGGATTCGTAGGATTTGTATTTGGCATCCTTGTAGCCACTCGTCTGCTTTTGGCACTCCGGCCATGATGTATAGATTCCGGGCTGGTGCCCTTCCCATACTACATAATATTTTGACTTTGCCATATCTTTTGTATGCCTCCATTGCCTCAGCCTGCACATGTTCGCAGACTGTCCTTGTACATATTCATGCACAGACTATTTATGTACCTTCCATTATGGCTGTTCGGTACGTATTTTGGCAACTGGTTCGGCAGGTGCAGCAGGTATCTCCCAGCTGCGCCGTGTTACCATAAAGGCACATACGAGCAGCAACAGTCCATTGATAATAAAGACAAACCGGATGTCCAGCCACGACCCGAGTACTCCACCAATCACAGGACCTGCCATTGTAGCAATCTGGGATGCCGACTGATTCAGTCCAAATGCCCGTCCACGGAAATCTGCCGGTGTTACCCGGACAATCATTGCATTGATCGACGGCAGTACAGCCGCAAAGAACAATCCGTAGCCAAACCGCAGCGCGCCAAATCCCCATATATCCGTAAAGAAAAATTGCAGCATATTACCAACGCCACTGCCCAGCAGTCCGATCAGCAGCACTTTGCCAAATCCGATCCGGCTGCCTATTTTACCCCAGCGTGGTGCCATGATCAGAGTCGCAATACCGACAGCCGAGAACACAATGCCAGCACTGAGTGATGCATTACTCGTAGAGACACCCATACTTTTTACATAGATGGTAATCAGCGGTTCCAGAATCATCACCGAGAAGTTGGCTACCCCTGTCAGCAGCAGCAATGACATGAACAATCGATTGGACGCCGCCTGCTTAATATCATCCAGCACATGAGAACGCTGGGCAGACCGGTTAAAATTATGCTCCTTGGCCCAGATCGTCGCAATCAAAGCAGCAATCAGCACGATCAACGCCGAGAACAAAAAGGCATTACGGTTACCAAAATAATAACTGACCACCCCGCCGATCAGCGGGCCGATAATCGTTCCTGTCGCTCCCGAAGTTGCCATAACGCCAAGCGCATACCCAGTTTTATTCTCGGGAGTATTTGTTCCGACAAGTGCAATCGACGCCGGTACAAACCCTGCCAACAGCCCTTGACAGAGACGAACCACGAGGAATACATACGGATCGGTCACAAAATAGCTGACCAGATACAGAACCGCTAGACTGAATCCCGAACGGATCAGCATCGGCTTACGTCCGTACTTGTCCGACAGCGATCCCCAGAATGGCGAAATCAATGCACTCGCCAGAAACGTAATGCCAAATGCAACGCCTGACCAGATCTCCAGATGATCGGTCACTCCAAGTTCCGTTTCCATAAAAATCGGCAAAAACGGAATAGAAATCGAATACGCCGTACTACAAAAAAATACGCCAAGCCATAATACAATGAGATTTCTTTTCCATGGAAACTCCATCCAGGCAGACACATCCTTTCAATTATCGACCATTTTACTCTTGTTTGACGGAAAGTCCAAATCATTGAAGGGCGTATTTTGCTTTGAGAAGTGGCATATTGCTTCGAAGCAGTCTATAGCGTTAGGCTTCCGGAATGATACAGGGTTGGGTAAATGATAAAGCGCTTCGGAAAGGGATTATCCTGCTGACCTCCGATTAAGCACCGGATATGTCTGAATCACCGCTGCCGCGGTACATATCCGGTGCTTAAAGGTCGGTTTGCAGGATAATTCCCTTCCCTTCGCTCCGTGCTAAATGTTACTGCTGGTGCTTTTTAGTAGTTTATATCTATTCATTTCATAAAAGAAAAGGGACACACACGGAGAGAGTAATTAGAAATTCTGAAAAAGCACTTATTCAGAATGGCAAAATGCTGGCTTTGAAGATGGATGGTCAGGGTTCCAATTAGACCGGTTTCAACTATTGGAATGGATTGCACAGAGCGAAGGAAAGGGAATTGTCCTGCAGGCCGACATTTAAGATCGGATATTTACCGCGATCAGCGGTGATTCCAAATATCCGATCTTAACCGGAGGCAAGCAGGACAATCCCTTTCCGCAGCGGTCTACCACCCAACCTTCTCACCAACTCCACCAACAATTTCAGCTTTCCATTCCAATCAGCACATATCGTTCAATCATCTCAATTACTCACGCTTCCCGCTGAATTTAGCAAGAAAGATGTCATCCCGCACAATTTGGGGTAAGAACGATTAAGACATTTTACACAATCGACTTTTACAATAAATGGACCACCGCAATAAACGTCCATACCGACCGAGGAGATGAATATAATGAGTAACGAATTTGATAATAACAGAGATGCTGCTGCGCAGGAGTATAATCGTTATCGCACGATAGACCCGGTAACCGCACGGGATGAAGAAGAACTGCAAGCCATTCCCGCAGATGATCTGGATCTGATCAATCCGACTGTACGCGATGAAGAAGGCATCCGGCCGGTAATTCGCGAGGACAATTCGGTACAGGATCTGGAACCTCGTCTGGCTTCGGATGATATCGATCTGCATCGTCATACGATTGATCTGGATACCCATGCTGATCAGCTGGATACCGGCACCAATGCCGTAGATCAGGGTATTATGAATAATGCACAGGACGATTCCATGATCGAAGATGGACCTCTGCCGGATATTCCGGATGCAGATGAGCTGAATGGCGGCGAGACGCCGGAAGATCCATCGGTACCTTCTTCGTATGATCAGGATGCACATGGTACAGATCTGCGCAACGGTTCTACCGGCGAAGATGATCCGGATCGCTTTGAACGTCGCGACCGCTAAATTCAAGGAGGAATAAAGGATGACTGAACATAAGCAGAACCCCAATGAGGACAATCTGGTTACCGAACGGGATACGGATCCCAAATTTGGACTGTTCCGTGAAGATTCCTTTCCTGATTCCGGTACGGATGAAGTACAGAAGCGTGTAATTGAAAATGAACTGCCGCGGGATAACCAGCTTCCCGAGCATGAAGAAGACATTGACGATGAAGATACTCGCGGTTGAGATTGAATCTATAATGATACGTGGATTAAGCAGTCGATTCGCGAATCTTGGATGGATCTGATCCACGACAACTCTATACATCACTATATATACCAAAAAGCGATCCGCCTTTTTACAGGCACGGATCGCTTTTTTTGGCATATTACATATTAACTACATACATCAGATTATCACAGAACTACAGCTTCTCAATCACAATAATACAGGTACTATCCGGCAGGCGGACCTCTTCATCCCACTCATCATGCAGCTGTATCCGGTGACGAAGTGCATCGGTGTATCCTTCCTGCAGAAAGGCTTCCATATGCACAATATTCGCTT
Source organism: Paenibacillus dauci (assembly GCF_000971985.1). Classification (GTDB taxonomy): domain Bacteria; phylum Bacillota; class Bacilli; order Paenibacillales; family Paenibacillaceae; genus Saccharibacillus; species Saccharibacillus dauci. Next base: position 749,310 of record NZ_KQ040798.1, read on the forward strand.
TTTCTCCCAGCGTATCATGAATCAATTTCCGATACTGCAGCGGTGTCATATAACCAAACTGCTCCTGCACCTCATGGACATACGCCTCGTCACCCCACGTATACGTATACAGAAATTCCATCGCATCATTTACCGGCATAATCACCTGCTGATCGCCAATTCTCTCATACTGGATTTCCCTGCCTTCAAAATCTTCGGCATACCGTTCCAGCGCGTCCATTCCTCCTTCTTCCAGGAACGTAATCTTGCGCTGCTGCACAGTCGGTTCGGTCATAATGCCATCCCGGATAATAATCCGTCCTCCGGTCGATAATACTTCAAAAGCACTGTGCAGGGCAGCAGCTACGGTCTCCAGATTGAACTTGCGTCCATTAAAAGGAACATACGAGTACAACTCATGCAGGATCGAGGAGAACAGAATCGTATCTACACTGCCTGGTGTTACATATTCCTGCAAAGCAAGTGCATCTCCCTTGATCACTTCCCAGCGGTGTCCTTCCCGCTGCTTTTTGCGGTTCAGCGACTCAATGACATTCTCGGAAATATCGATACCAATTGCACGCACCTCCGGCATCTCCGCTTCCAGCAGATCGAGCATAATGCCGCCGCCCGGTCCGATATCCAGCACGGTCTGTCCGACTACATCGCGCAGCAGCAGCTTTTTATAATCGATCGTCTGATTCATCGTTTCCAGATAACTATCCTCATTATGGAAACGGTCGTATGCATCACGGCGCAGATCGAACAGATCGAACAGCATCAGCACGGCTTTCTCATACAATGGCGATTTCTCGGCTTCCATGCAGAATTCGATCAGCTTCTCGGCAGCCGGGGAAAAGATAAAGTTAAAAAAGACGGTATCGGCAATATTCGGTTCCATCGCCAATTCAGATTTCAGATGCGGACTGGACAGATCGAGCCGGCCAGAACGCAGATCGTCCCAATCCCAGTCGGCCAGATATTTCTCGATAATACGCTTTTTGTACAGATTGATCTTTTTGGTTCCTCTATAATCGTAGTACATGCTATTCATCATGCGCTCAAAGCTGATATGACGTATCTGCTCTCCAGTCTGACTGCTGATCAGCAGGAAGATTTTGCTGAATTCCTCCATCGAAAAATCCTTGAGTGCAGCTTCTACATACCAGAAAGTACGACCAGCCAGCTGTTCGAACGCCTGATCCAGATCAATCTGCCGGCGTAGCTTCTCCAGCTGTTCCAGTGTATTCTCTCCATAGGCAGCACTACCGGTACGCAGACGCAGAATACGATCCTGCACAGTTACATTCTCGGGCTGCTCTCCATAGACAATGGCATGGATCAGCTGTACCAATTCATCGCGTACACGCTGCCATAGCTCTGTCGACACTGCCTCAATCACACAGCGATTCAGTACCATCAGCGTGCTCTTCATTTCTTCCGGTGACAATATGCCTTCAGCTACAATCTCCGTTAACACATGGTTTTCATGAAAAGGCACTTCTCCGCGCAGATACTGCCCCAGCAGTCCATGAGTGCGAATGAGCGCAGCAACCAACCGGGTTCGGTCATGTTCCGGCTCCAGAGCAGCACGTTCGTACAGCTCCGCTGATCCTTCATTATGTACAAACAGGTTGATCCCCTGCTCCTGCCAGCTGATCCGGTCGCGTACCGATCCTCCTTTGGCTGTCTCCGACCACATCAACGTCTCTTCCACAATATCCCGCAGCCAGAATGATACCCGCAGTTGATCCAAAATACGCAGGGTGCGTTCTACATAATCAAGCACCGGATTCGCCTCATTCAGCTCCTGCAGCGTACTCACCCGTTCCAGATTGACGATCCGTTCCTCGGCAGACACCAGATAATTCAGCCATGGTGTGCTGAATGGCAGCAACGGACCTGCATTACGATAAGACTCGATAGCGACAAGTGCATGCAGCATAATAATTCCCTCATTTCCGATAGTGATTATGATGGTGGTGCCACGGCGGTCGAACACTACAGATTTCAGCCAGATTCCAGCTTTTGTATTCGGCAGTATTTATACAAAAAAGGATTGTACCCGCCTAACGAATACAATGCCTCTTTCCTGATATTTAGTGCGCGGGATCAGACAGTCCGCTTGTCCACTGTTCCTATCTGATCCCTCTTCTCTCTTCGCGATTAGTGATTTAATCATGAACTGCAGCGGTTCTATTCCCGTCCGGGAAACTCGACAAACTCCTTGCCGACCGAATAACGTTTGTCTTCGTTAACGATATCACCGAGCCAGCGACTCAGCTTCACGCCGCTTTCCTGAGCAGAATAGAATACTTTGTAGGGTGACAGTGTATGGGGAGTACCGCGTCTTTTTTTGCCGCTGCCCACTCCATAATCGGTGATGAAAAAGTAATAATCCGGCAGTTCTTGCTGCAGGCGGTGTGCCGAGTTCAGCATGCCGAGTGACCATTCATTGGTAATCTCCAGATCATCACTGACGAGTCCTTCGGTTCGTCCATTTAGTACGGCTTCGTAGGAAGGCAGCACTTTGTCATAGACAGTGTTGGACTGCAGCAATACGGTTCCCTCAGGCAGCATCCGATGATTCGCCCGGAACGCAGCGCCGATAATATCATCTTCGATCGCATAGCCATATCGTTTCAGGAAGTCCGCTTTCCAGACTTCGTCGATAATATGCGGCCACTGGTGGGAGGACAGATAGGCTCCATCGGCATAATGATACAGCTGTGCCTGTGGATAATGCTCGGCAATATACGGTGCCCAAAAGGCAGAACCGAATCCCCCCGCACTTGCTCCGGCAATCAGCAGTTTGTCCGGTGCCGGCACATGCTTGAACATCCAGTCGAGTCCCTTGAGCGTATTGGCACGCCCGCTGTAATGAGCGGTGAATGTGAGTTTGCCACGGTCCTTGTATTTCACTTGATGATCACCGATGTGGAAATCTCCTGTCGCATAAGGAACATAGATAATATTCCAGTCACGGAAGGGATTGTCTTTGCGCTGATTATCCAATATACCTCCCAGTAGATCTGGCTTGTAGAAAGGAATATTGGCAAAATAATAACCCAGCTCATGATTGTGCAGCAGTGTACGCAGTCCAAAAGGCTTGGTCGCTGTATTACGATTCCAACTGATCCCTCCGCCGGAAAAGTACACCATCAGATTATTGCTGCGGCCTCGCTTGGTCAGCAGGTAGTAGGAAGATCCGTCTCCCGATACCGCGCGGCCGCTCAGATCGACACGGCTCCATTTGTACAGCGGAGAATCAGCAAAATTAACTACCCGGGACGGACGTTTGATAATAAAAACGATAATGGCTATCAGGACCAGAGCAAGCATCAACCATTCGACACTGGACACGATCATGTTGTTTCCTCTTTTCTATAACTCTCTCGAAATGAACGATGTGAAATGGTTTTTTTATTTTTGGCGAATCACGGTGACCCGTGTTTTGCGGGGAGTACGATTGGCTTTACGGCCTTTAAGCAGCCATAGATCCGGGGTATCGCGAATATCGCGAATTTCCAGCTGAAAAGGTGTTGTTGGCAGCGCTCTGGCAAAGCGCAGGAACAGCCGATTGCCATCCACAGCAGAGTGGCTGACTTTCAATTCACGCGGCTTGCTCAGACCGGTCGACAAATGCAGCACGACGCTGCCTACCGAATCGGGATCAATCCGTTTGTTGTACGTGATCATCACCTCGTGTTCATCCAGCAACAGTCCCGAAGAAGGCAGCGGCGGCTCAGCATACATATATCCGCCAATATGATACTCGTAAGCAGTCCACGTCTGATAGCCAAGCGCATAAGCCTGATGTTCAAAATCATCGACCCAGCGACGCCCTTTGATCATGCTTGCTTTGGAGCCGATATCTGCCTGGATACCGAGCGGCAGATTCGGATAACGTTCCCGGATCGGTGCTGCAACCGGCTCATATTCGCGGATATAATCAGCGCCCAGTCCCCGTTTCATCCAGTCCGGCCAGTGAGTCTGCAGCACATGCAGATCCGGACGCACCTTCTCGATCATGGACAGCGGATCGAGTCCCTGCCATTCACGCAGTTTCTCTATAGCATCCGCTTCCCGGACAGCCAGTGACCAGGTCGCCACCTTGATATCCGGACGCACCTGCCTTGCCCCTTTTTCCCCATTGATTAGCTCGTCGATCAGATGATTTACAGCATCAACGCGCAGATCGGTCCAGGCCTGGTAAATATCCGGGATCCGCTTGTAATAATTGGATGCCGATTCATCCAGAAATTCGGGAATCTGCTCGCCATATTTGTCGTGAAAAGCCTGTCTTGCCAGCGGACCGATATCTCCATACACACCACGCGCGATGCCATTCCATTCCGGGAAATATGGCTCGGCCACTTCTACGCCGTCGAATGGCACATTTTCCAGCAGATAGGACAGCACTTCTTTTTTCCACTGGATATAATCGGTCGAGAAATGGGAAAAGCGTTCAAATCCATCATTGATTGGACGCAGAAGCTCCATTTTCCAAGAAGACCAGGATGGCGGAGCATGTTCTACGCTGAATGTACCGTTGCCCAGCACCAGCGCCCAGACAGCGATTTCCCTTTTCTGGAGAGCTTCGACGAGCCACTGGTCTACTTTTTGCTCATTGACTACAAAGTAATGCACTGTACGATACCCGGCGAGCATCAGCTCATCCGCGATACTGTCAGGGGAACGATCCGCATAATACGGAAATAGTGGATCGATCTGTATACTTGCGCCCCGCATCGCCCATGGGCGACTGCGATAAGGGTGATCATTCATCCGGCAAACCCTCCTGATGTTGAAGATGTTCTGGTACGCGGCGGTTTGCGCTTGCGCAAAAACAGCTGGGCAGAGATTTTGGCGCACCACAGGGAGAACCCGGCAAAAATAATGCCCCAAACTACAGCAGGCAGTATAAATTGATACGCCAGACCGGTCGCATCCCCTGCAGCTGAAGGACTGGTAATCGCCATAATCAAAATAGTTAACGAGGACAACACTGATTCTTCCAGCGTCAAAAACATAATCAGCAGATAATAGCCGTTGCGCAGCCATTCGGGACTGATCAGCATCAGAATGCTTACAATAACAAATCCAATCAGCCAGATTACGCCGAACCCATGGTGCACATACAGAATCAGCATAATGAGCGCAATAACCGCCGTTACGATAATGCCAACCCGCTGCTGCCGCTTGTGATAGAGATAAAATAGCCAGATCACGAACAGCGAGGAGCCCATATACCCTGCCAATCCAATCGGCAGTCCGCTCCATGCCGAGGTGATCATGGAATACGTCACTCCGCTATGATCTGCATTGAGTTCGATCCGGTTCACTCTCCCCGAGGTCATGAGCGTGACAATGGCATGGCAGAATTCATGAATCATCGTGTCCAGATTACGGAATAACGAAGAGAACGGGATCAGCCGGGTAAGCACTGCCGATCCAATGAGCAGGAGGATCAATTTAAGCCATTTGTTCAATACTCCACATCCTTATATGCTTTTTCATTTTGTGCTGTCTATATAGGTAGCAGCTTTATATATAGTAGAAGCAGCTTCACAATTTGAAGGAACTGGTGCTGCACCAGAGTTTCTTTTATTTTAACGCTCGCTATCTTGCAATACAATTGATCGCCAAATGCTTATTATTACCCATTTGCCTATTTATTGACGTCATCCTCTAAATTTCATCTTTCCGTCTAATTATTTTATAGACAATATATAATATTATCTATATTATATTAAATAAATGAGATGATAGTCTATTATGGGAGCTGAATAACATGAACCGTAGAAAAGAACTGCAAGAGCAGTACAAGGAAATAAAGACAGAAGCCGGTATCTATGAAGTACGCAATCTGCCGGAACAAAAAGTATGGGTGACGAGTACACCCAATCTGCGTACGATCAATGGTTCGCTATTCTCTCTGGAAATGGGCAGCTTTATTCACCGCGAGCTGCAGGCGGACTGGACACGTCTTGGCAAGGATCAGTTCGAGGTGAACATTCTGGAAGTGCTCAAGCCGCTGGAGAACCCGTATGATCGAATCAAGGACAAACTGCAGGATAAAGAAGAGGAATGGATCGAACGTTTTCGCAGTGAGGGCATGAATCTGTATCTTCCTCTTCAGAAAAATACATCGGTATGATCCATCTCCATCAGGAACTGGAGCGAATCAGCGAAGTAGCTTTTTTCTCTTCACTGGGTCAGCCGCTGGCCGAGGAATTTGCAGCCAAGCTGCAGCCCGAGCTGCCTTTTCTTCATTATATGCAGCTTCCGGATGTACAGGAGACTTTTGTACAGCCGACCTTGCCCGAATGGATCAAGCTGCAATCGGCTGTACGCTGGCTGCCCTCCTCTCCAACAGAACCAGACCCTTTCTACCCGGCGATGTCTGCCGATCCGCAGCTGCTGGATATCCGCAAACAAATCTATCAGGCCGTACTTCGCCAGACCCGTACTGCCCGGCCGGATACCCTGAAATGCAGACCGCATGATTTCACCACAGCAGCACGCCAGGCTGCCGGTTATGCCTATCGCCAGTATGCCATGGAACGTTATTACGATCTCGGCAGCAGCTGGCAGAGAGTTATCCAACTGTATGAAGCAGGACACTGGCCAGCCGGTTATGCCAAGGACACACTCGTATGGATATAGTCATGGGACAACTAGATGTATAAAAAAGGCAGAGACCGTGAATACGGCTTCTGCCTTTTTGTGTGTATGCAGCGATGATTGTTGCAGCTCTTTATGCCTACTGTAGTGACCGAATATTTATCTATCCCTTACTCTATATAGAGTGACTATGGGATTCATTGTTCTTGGCAGATTACCTTCTATTCACCTTTCTGACCGGGAAACTATGGTATACTTTTGGTCGAACTGCCGGAATAAGAAGACTCCGGCTGAGGAGTGTTACATACTTATCTGACTGGTGCACACCGAGAGAGACAATATAGAAAGAAGTGAATTCCTTGTTTATAACTATCCTGTACAGCGTCGTACTGCCGATTATTGTACTGATTGTTGTCGGTTCGGTACTTCAGCGGATTTTTCAGCTGGATCTGTACACGCTATCCAAAATCAACTTTTACTGCATTACACCGGCGACCGTATTTATGAGCCTGTATCATTCCAATATGAATCCTGAGCTGCTGGGCAGTGTAGTACTGTTCTATGCCCTGTATATACTGATCCTGTATATTCTCGGCTCGCTCACTTCCCGGATTATGGGATACAAAGGTGGGAAAAAGGCTGCTTTTAACAACAGCATTATGCTGGATAACTCCGGCAATTACGGGCTGCCTGTCAATCAGCTTGTATTCAGTGGAGAACCACTGGCTGCGTCGATGCAGGCACTGATCATGTCCCTGCAGAGCCTGCTTACCTTTACCTATGGAGTTATCTCGATTCAGGGCTCCCGGCTGCAGGGCAACTATCGCAGCGTCATTATCGGATTCCTGAAAATGCCGGTACCCTATGCACTGGCACTTGGCCTGATCATGCATGCGCTCGCGATTCCGCTACCGACTGTGCTCGCCCAGCCGCTCACCTATGCCCAGCAGTCCATGGTCGCGATCGCACTGATCACGCTCGGTGCGCAGATCGTCAAATATCCACTACGGCTCTATCGCAGTGATATCTATATCAGTATGGTGCTGCGACTGTTTGGCGGTCCATTGATCGGATTGATGCTGATTCTGCTGCTCGATATGCACGGGATTCCGGCACAGGCGCTCTTGATCGCATCCGCTATGCCTACAGGTGTAAATACATCGATTCTGGCAGAAGAATACCGTAATGAACCGGACTTTGCCGCCCAGACGGTACTTATTTCGACGATTGTGAATGTATTTACCATTACGGCCGTAATTGCATTGTCCGGTCATTTATAGCAGATATATGTCAATCAGCGATTAACATGATAAAAGGAGGACGATAATGAGTGACAGTTTTTTACTGTTAGTGGGAGCATTAGGCGGTTTTATATTTTATGCTGTACTTATAGGAGCTATTATTTTTATCATCCAAAAACGATCGAAAACTCCCAATAAAATCAACCTGGTTCCCATTCTGCTTATCACTATGTTTTCTTTTTCAATATTGGCAATTAATCGATTAATGTATGGTGGTTTCTATTTTGATATTTTACTGGCTTTGTATTTGACAGCAATTGTGGTGCTGTCTTTTAAGCTGATCCAGCAAATACGCAACAAATAAATATTCTCTTTTCTCTAAGCCTTTTGAAATAGAAAGTAGGTAAGCATGATGGCTAATCTTCCCACTATTTCAAAGGGTCTTTTTTTCCTTTCGCACAGATATTTGCTTCATAACCCTACCTTGGTTTAAAGTCATAGTATATGTCCTGCAGTACCATCCCGGCGTTAGACGTTTCTTTTCGGATGATCCATCCGGCTTGAAATCGGTTAACGTCCGATGACGTGCCGAGGAAATTACCAACCCACTAAGGAGTGAAGACCTCTATGCTACGCCAACCGCGTAAAAATGTTGTATTTGTACTCGTATGTGCAGCCTTGTTCCTGATCATCGCTGGCTGCGGTAACAACAATGGAACGAGCAGTTCCACTACGGGCCAGACCGGTACTTCCAACAGTACGGAAACAAATGGCACTACCGGTTCGACTGGAACGACTGGTGACCAGAGCGGCTCTACAGCAACCGATACAGCGCAGACGCCATCCGCTACTGATAATTCCGCCGACTTCAAGCAGGCTAACGATCCTATCGTAACCGTCGAAATGGATGATGGCCAAAAGATTGAAATCGAGCTGTATCCCAAAGCAGCACCGAACAGTGTCAATAACTTCATTTCCCTTGTTAAAAAAGGATTCTATGACGGTCTGACTTTCCATCGCGTTATCCCTGGCTTTATGATTCAGGGTGGCGATCCCAAGGGCGATGGCACCGGTGATCCGGGCTACAGCATCCCAGGCGAATTCCAAGCTAACGGTGTACAGAATGACCTGAAGCACACGGCTGGCGTACTGTCGATGGCACGTTCCGACGATCCGAATTCCGCCGGTTCCCAGTTCTTCCTGATGGTAGCCGATGCTCCGCATCTGGATGGAGGATATGCTGCATTTGGTAAAGTCATCAGTGGCATGGAAGAAGTCAACAAGATCGTCAACCTGCCAAAAGATATGAAAGACAAACCGAACACTCCTCCTGTCATGAAAAAGGTAACCGTGGATACCAAAGGTGTCGATTATCCGGAACCCGAGAAAAGCAAATAAAAAGATTTATTCGACCAGCGCTTTCCATAGCGCTGGTTTTTTTGATCCTTTCGGACCTGTGATGATTAGGTGAATCCATTCTTAGCGGCAGTATATAATACTTCCCTATGCACTATACCTTTCTTTGACAATACCCTTCTATAAAAAATGTCAATTTTTGTCGTTAAAATACCGAAATTCTATTTAGAAACTTAGCTATATAGACGATATATATGTTATGCAATCCCACAAGAGCGCATACTACAGCAACCTCTGCTGAACCTATTGTTTATCATATTTAATCAGGGCAAATTCACTGAAAGGTGAAGACGCAAAGCCAAGGGTCTAAGGCATGATGGGCAGGGTCTTGCTAGGATAGCCGGTTGCCGATGAATACCTGATGCGGTATGACTCGAAGGAGTCCAACATCATGAGAACAGCATATTATCGCCTACAATTGGGTATCCTCTGTATAGCATTACTACTGTGGCTAGGAGGATTCACGATGACACCCGCTTATGCTCAATCACCTCAAAAAGCAACCTGGCTGTGGAACACACAGTTGATTGTAAATTCTACAGCCAGTATTTTATCTTTTGCAGCCAGCCAGAACGTTACCCTGATCTACCTGCAGGTCAATGCCGATCTGGATGCTAATGTATATCAACACTTTATCGCTGCTGCTTCTGCCCAAGGCATTACGGTGCAAGCACTTGATGGAGCCCCCTCTTGGGCGCTGGATTCCCGGCGTCATGAACTTCAGGCCACGCTTGACTGGATTACCACGTATCAACAGGGCGCCTCTGCCGATGAGAAGTTCAGCGGTATCCATATCGATATCGAACCTTATCTGCTGCCCGAATGGCGCACCGATCAGTTAACCGTTATCGCAGGCTGGCAGCATAGTGTTGAGAGCGTCGTACAAGCTGCTCATTCGCTGCATATCCCCGCTTCCGCCGATATCCCGTTCTGGCTGCATACCCTGTTGACCGCAGACGAATCTGCAACGCTCAGCAGTTGGATGATGCAGCAGTACGATTCCATTACGATCATGGCTTACCGTGATAGTGCCTCCGGAATTTTGGATGTTGCCGAAGCCCAGCTGGCCGAGGGTGATGCTGTCGGTACACCCGTCTATGTAGGGGTGGAGACCAATCCTACAAGTGAGGGGAATACTATCACTTTTTATGAGGAAGGCGCCGCCTACCTAAACAACCAGCTCGCTCGTGTGACGAAGCAGGCGGGCAAGCACGACTCTTTTGCCGGTATCGCTGTCCATGATTATGCCGGTTGGTCGACACTGGTAAGCAAATAAATAGTAGCGATTTACTATCGAGACAGACGTTGTTTTCCGTTTGTCTCGTTTTTTTTATATGGAGAATATGTGGAGGTATTTTCATCCTTCATGGATATTTAATTTTTGGCCTTCTCGTATGCGACCAATTACTTACCTTTCTATCTTTGGAACCAATTCTTTCATTTGCAATATTCACAATTTGACGATTTTGTAGTTTAATGCCGATTAATGTAACAAAAATGTTATGCAATAGTATCCATTTACGGAAGATTCATTCCTTCCTGTCTTGTTATGATGAATACAGAAAATTGCAGGTAAGGAGCGTCTTATTCATGTTACATAAGCAAAAATGGTTACTCGCACTACTCATCGCTGTACTTCTGATTCCTCAGACAGCGACCGCTGCCAAATCGCAGTCATCCGGCAGCAAAGCACATTCATCCAAAGTGATCTATCTGACCTTTGACGATGGACCGACTGCACATACGATGCAGCTGCTCGATATCCTCGACCAGTACAATGCCAAAGCGACTTTCTTTATGCTTGGACCGCATATGGAACACTTCCCGGCAGCGACCAAACGTATTGTCAAAGAAGGCAACGGACTTGGTCTCCATGGTGTAAGTCATGTAGTCAGCCAGTTCTACAGTTCTCCGTACAGCGCCTACAAGGAAATGAAGGGCGCCAACGAAAGTCTGTACAAAGTAACCGGCAAGTCTACGAGTCTGGTACGTACTCCTTATGGCAGCAAACCATATCTCAAAAAATCCTACCGGGATATTATGCTGAGCACCGGCGGCTTCCATCTGTGGGACTGGAACGTGGATTCCCTGGACTGGAAATACAAAAAAGATCACCAGAAGGTGTACAACAACATTATGACCCAGGTGAAATCAGTAGAACGTCGCGGAGCTACTCCGGTTATACTGATGCATGATCAACCTGCCACTCTCAAAGTACTGCCAAAAGTACTCAAAGAGCTCAAGGCAGAGGGTTATCATTTTGAAATATTGGATAAAAAAAATCATCCGCTGAACTTCTGGAACGACGAACGCTAAGTTCTGCGATTGATTGCCGAACCTGTGGCGTATAACATTCATACAGCGATACGAAAAGCCCCTGTCCGCAAGGAGATTGTACTCCTTTGGACAGGGGCTTTTTATATCGTTCTCCGGTTCACTCGTCTTCTGCCAAATTCACTTTTGTCATGCAGGCAATTCCGGCTTATTGCTGGTATGATAAAATAAATCCAATTTATCGTACAAAGGAGCGTATTTATGACAGAATCACAGCAGCCTGCAGCAGGATTTCCTCTGGTTACACGCGCTGACCGCGAGCGGCTTTATCGGCAAAAGGGACGTGTACTGTGGCTGACCGGATTGTCCGGATCAGGGAAATCCACTCTCGCTTTTGCACTGGAGCATGAGCTGTTCCTGCGTGGACAATCTTGTTATGTACTGGACGGGGACCGGGTACGGCAGGGACTGAACAGCGATCTGGGCTTTGCTCCAGAAGATCGGCGCGAGAATCTTCGCCGCATGGGAGAAGTCGCCCGCATCCTGCTGGATGGTGGACAGATTGTTATCGCTGCACTGATTTCCCCCCATGCTCCGGATCGGCAAATGGTACGGGACATGTTCCAGCCCGAAGACTTTTGCGAGATCTATGTGAACTGCTCTCTGGCAGCCTGTGAACAGCGTGATCCCAAGGGATTGTACCAGCACGCCCGCAGCGGGGAGATTCCGCAGTTTACCGGGATCAGTGCTCCCTACGATGTACCCGAGCAGCCTGAATTGGTTATTAACACCGAGTTCCTGTCTGTAGAGGAATCGGTCATGCTGATTATGGAGACGCTGGAATTGTCAGGGGCAGCCAGTCTGAATATCTCTGGCTGATTCGCTAAGATCAGCATCGTATTCAATTCCAATACAGTCTGCGATACTCCGTAGGTGTCATCTTTTCACGGGTGAGAAATTGACGATTGAAGTAGCTGGCACTGGGATAGCCGGCATCCTCGGCAATCTGCCCCACAGGGCGATCTGGCCGTTCCAATAACCACTGCTTGGCCATCTGCAAGCGGGAACGGGTAATGAATTCCATTGGAGTCATCTCGACTACACTTTTGAACAGTCTGCAAAAATAATGTTCGCTCACCCCTGCCCGCTCCGCCCAATCCTGCAGGAGAAAAGGTTCGCAGGCCTGCTGCTGCATCTGTGGCAGCAGGCTCAGAATCCGGCCTTCCGCCTGACCCGCACGCCGATTCTTCAGCGGAACCGCCTGATGCACGAATTCGGCGAGCACCGCATAGGTCAGTGTCGATAATAGTGACGGATGCAGCATCCGGTGCTGCTCCGCTTCATTCAGCAGTGCCAGATGAGAGGCTTCCCAGCCTTCCCGCTGACGCAGTGTCCACAATAGATTGCGGTGAAATCCACGCTCAATCATATAATCATGCAGACGCTCTCCATAAAAATGCACCCAGCGCACATCCCACGGGTCATCCTGGCTGCTGTAATACCGCTGACGCTGATGCGGAAAATAAAGTACCGCCTGCCCGCTGCGCAGTTCATGTACCGTTCCCTCCACTTCCACATATCCTTTACCGGCAGCTACATAATGTATATTAAAATTATTCAGTGCACCCTCTTCTCTCAACACGGAATGTTCCGGTTGATCATGATAATGCCCTACTGATTCCGGCAGACAAAAATATGGCTGTTCCTGCAAAGTAAGCAGTACGGTCTGTCTAATCTTCCTCATCCTCTCTAATGACAATATTGTGTTAACCTATTCAATATATTATCATTTCCAAGCCTTTTTGAATTCATTATAATCACAACATACAGGTAATCGATTCCTCATACGAAAGGAAGATATAAGACATGGAATATATCCAAATTGAAGGTGCACGCAAACCAGTCTCTCGCCTGATCAAAGGTACAGACTATTTTAAGCATGATACGTATGAAAAAGCAGCTGCGAATCTGGATGCTTTTCTGGCAATTGGCGGTACGACAATAGACACTGCCCATATTTACTGCGGCGGTGAGAGCGAGGAAGTGCTTGGCCAATATATGCAGGAGCGCGGTAACCCTGAAGCACTGGTCATTCTGACCAAGGGTGCCCATCATGATCAGCATGGACCACGTGTGAATGCAGAGGATATCCGCAGCGACCTGATGACCAGCCTGGAGCGGCTGAAGACCGACTTTATCGAGCTGTATGGTCTGCATCGTGATGATCCGTCTGTTCCTGTAGGCTCCATTCTGGAAGCGCTTAACGATCATGTCGAGGCTGGACGGATCGGCGCTATCGGCGCTTCCAACTGGACCTGGCAGCGGCTACAGGAAGCGAATGACTATGCCGCTTCCCACGGATTAACCGGTTTTACTTTCAGTAGTCCCAATCTAAGTCTTGCCAAAGCCAATGAACCATTCTGGGCGGGCTGTGTCTCCGCTGACCGCGAAACACTGGATTGGCATGAACAGACCCAGCTACCACTGCTATCCTGGTCTTCGCAGGCCCGGGGCTTCTTTACCGGACGCTTTACCCCGGAGGTTCGGGATAATGAAGATCTGGTGCGCGTATTCTACAGCGATGAGAACTGGGAGCGGCTGCGCCGTGCTGGAGAACTGGCTGGACAGAAGCAGAGTACTACGATCCAGATTGCGCTGGCTTATGTACTCAATCAGCCCTTTCCGACCTGCGCTCTGATCGGAGCACAGAACCGTGAAGAACTGCTATCCTGTGATGAAGGTGCGCAGATTACACTGACACGTGAAGAACTGGATTGGCTGGATTTGAAATAAATCCTGCAAATATACAGTGATCCGCTGGACAGGTAGATCGTATCTTCGATTATGTTGAGTGATTGGCGAATCTTTAAACTTTTAAACCTTCAAACGTTCTAAATAAATGTCAATCTGCATGAAATGCTGTACCCTATCGTTGATTATTCGACCCGCACGATAAAAAAGGAACAGATCCCACTGCATCGCAGCGATCTGTTCCTTTTCTGCATGATTATACTTTGTCCGACAAAATAAAATCGAACCGCATTACTGGGCAGCTGTCTGATAGGCTAGCAGCTGATGGAAGGTTCCCTTGGTCTCACTGGACAGCTGGTTAAATCCACCCTGCTGCACAATCTGGCCATGATCCATCACGATCACCTGATCAGCATTGCGGATTGTGGATAGACGGTGGGCAATAACAATCAGTGTGATCTTGCCTTTGAGTTTCTCCAGCGCGAGCTGTACCTTGGCTTCATTCTCGGTATCCAGCGAGCTGGTCGCTTCATCCAGAATCAGCACTTCCGGCTTGCGCAGGATAGCCCGTGCCAGCACGATACGCTGGCGTTCTCCCCCGGAGAGACGAACCCCGCGGTCGCCAATAACTGTATCCAGTCCATCCGGCAGCTTCCGTACGAACTCGTCACAGGCTGCAAAGGACAATGCTTCCCACAGCTCGTCTTCGCTCGCATCCGGCTTCACCAGCATCAGATTCTCACGAATACTGCTGTGGAACAGAAACGGCTCCTGAGCGACATAACCAATAGAGTTGCGCCAGGACAGCAGACGCTCTCCGGTCAGTACTTCTCCATCTACAGTCACTTTGCCATCCTGCGGCTCCATCAGCCCCATCAGCATATCGATCAGCGTACTCTTGCCCGCTCCCGAACGTCCGGCGACAGCAGTCATCTGACCTGCCGGAATAAACAGATTAATATCTTTCAGTGCATTGTCATGCTCTTCACTGTAGCGGAATGATACCTGCTCACAGCGAATACCCTGCTGCAGCGGCTGTACCGGTCCTTGTCCATAACCAACCGGACGATACGATTCTTCAGCCTGCTCACATTCGGTCTGCAGCTTGGACAGCGCGCGGAACGCAGGCAGCAGTGCACCGATATACTCCAGATAGGACTGAATACCGCTGAATCTTGGCCATAAGCGGGCAAAGATCAGTACGATCAGTACCGAGCGTTCCGGCTGCAGCTTGAATACCTGCGCAGACAATACGATAAATCCAACGATAAATACGACAGAGATCAGCTTGTAGATCAGCTGGGTAGCGGAATTCAGGCGAATCTGCTGGATCAGATTATATTCCAGCTTGTTGGCCATATTGCGGAACCAATCAAAGTGCGAAGATTCCAGCATATTACTTTTGATATCCTTGATTCCGTTCAGATTCTCCTGGATACCCGAGAAATAATCCTGTGACAGCTGGGTCATTTTATCCCCGTAGGTTTTGGACTTACGGACAAACTTGCGTGAATACAAGGCCAGCAGTCCGCCACCGATCATTACCAGCAGGGTCATCTTGAAGGATAACACCATGGCAAATCCGATCTGAATCACGGTAAACAGCAGCGAAGTGGATAGCATCAGGACGAGATTCGTTCCCTGACTTACCCTGGCCAGCTCGGTTGTCAGCATATGGCTCAGATCCGACTTGCGCTTACGCAGGAAAAAGGACCAGTTGGAACGCATAATCGAGCGATATACACGCAGACGCAGGCTCTTGATAAATCCTTGCTGGATCTCGGCGCCCATAATCGCCTGTTTGCGCTGCATCAGTCCCTGTACAATTGTCAGCAGACTGTAGACGGATAAAATAATAATCAGCGTCGTCGTAACCGGCATCTGCTTGAGAGGCTCAAACAGCGAAGCCATAGGCAGTGTACTGCTGCCGGCACCGCCGAATACCCCAATCAGGCTGAGCAGAGGAACAAGCATATACAGCGTGACCATATCAAGCAGACTGATGACGAGCATCAGACCAATATAGAAATAGATTCGTTTGCCGCCATATTGGCGTAGTTCATTTACATAGCTGCGCAGCTCATTCACTGGCCCACCTCCCGCTGCAATGCATTACGCCGCTGATTCCGCCGGTATAACAGCAGAAACGGGTGCAGCGGATAATACATAAAATGCAGCGGCTTCGGTAGCGGCAGTGTCTGCATATCCCATGCATCCGGTGTCATCTTGCGCCACCAGAATAATGCCTTTTGACCGTTGGTACGCAGTGCATATTGATAGGAACGGTATTGCTGTGCGAGTCGCTCGGTTTCCGGTTCCGGACAGAGGCTTACCTTTTCCCGGATAAATACAATCACACGACGAGCCAGGTCTCTGGCACGCGGCTGATTCATCAGCACTTCCATCTGCGGCGTTACCGGAGTCTCCAATAAAGCAGCCGCCAGCAGGAATGCCTGACCGACAATATGACTGCTCTTGTACTGACGCACCAGACGTGCGAGCAGTTCCCAGTCGATATCCATACGCACCAGTTTATCGATATCTGCCAGCCAGCGCAGACGGAACCAGGCATGACGTGCACCATGGACAGCCAGATAGATCAGCAGATCTTCTTTGCCGAGCATATGCACGGATGTACCGCCAAACTGCATGGTTTGTCTACGTGTCCATAGATCATCAAAGCTTTGTTCGGCACCGGCATCTCCATTCAGCCGCCAGTGTAGCTCAATCTCTACGCCAGTACGTTCATGGGTATAGGATTCGTGATTATAGCGCCATTTCCATTTATCCAGCGTCCGATCGACTTCCTGGGTCTTGGTATAACCAAGTTCCAGCAATGCCTGCTCGGCTGCTTCTATACGGTCCATCGGCACCAGTACATCCAGATCCTTGGACGTGCGTCGGGACAGATCACCGTACAATAGCTGAGCGAGCACCGGGCCTTTGAGCTGGAGAGCCGGAATATTCTGCTTGTTAAAAGTCTGGCTGACCTTCTGCATTTGGCCGCTGAGCTGCAGCATGGTAAAGGTATTATGGTGATAACGGTGATTCAGCCACTGCATCGTCTCTGCCGGCAGCAAATCGCTGTATGCTGACAGATGCGCGTGGATCGTAGGATAGACACGGTGATGCATGGACAGCGAGCTGAACTCCTGCCAGTCCAGCGAAGATTCTCCGCCAGCCAGTAACAGGTCAGCAGGCTTGGACTTCATTGAACCCAGCATCAGTTTCAATTCGACAGGGAAGTTCCGTAGATCAAGGCCCCATTCCTTATTCATGGCTTACTCCTTTATATGTTGTATTCAATCGTTGTCAGTTGAACTGCTTGGCAAACCGTCCGACGACTGTATATTGTTCGATCTCCTTGGCACCTGTCAGATAGAAGCGTCCGCTTCTCAGCCAGGCGTGTGCGGCATTGCTGCCTTTGTCATCGCGGCGCATACCGAGGTAGAGCGTGCTTGGCAGCTTGCGACGTTCAAGCATTTTCATCGCGGCAAACGCCATAACCAGACATTCCGTCTCCCAGAACACATGAGGGCTGACCAGATGCAGCGCCTTGGAGATCTGCACCGCCTGACGGTGAGCGTCCCGATCCGATTCATACGTGGTCTCCTGCATATAATCGCCCAGTGACGGCGACACTTTGGCAAACGGGCGCATCTTCATAATGCGTCCCCAGGCCAGGTAAAAGAGAGCTTCCAGCATCAGCTTGCGCATCGCAGCCGGATAGTTGCGCAGTTTGGCTGCTTTGGACAATTTAGCGAACGGCAGCGCCATTGACCTCAACCAGCCCTTCCTGCAGCATTTTCTCTACAAATACACTCACTTGCTGTTTGCATACGTCCTGTGCTACGTCATACTCCTGCACCAGTACGGCTACAATCTCATCTACAGTGACAGGATTCTCACTGATATCCCAGATTCGGCCTCCAATAGCGCCCAGATTGTAATATTTACCGGACTCGATATCCAGCATGACTTTCTCTCCATTCATATCGCTGGCGATATAGTTGGAATTTTGGGTGATTTTCTGTTCGCTATTTATCATTTGGTTAGACATTAACGTTTCCCCTTTCATGGATAGGCTGATATGTTTAGTTCTGGTATGGATTAAATGAGTGATTTAATCTCCTTCGCACATTCATCCGTAACGGTTCAGCTGTTGCTGCCCGAGCGGGATGCGGCGTGATTTTTGGATTGGATGATCTGAACGACTTTTTCCATAATGGCAGGTGCGGTAAAAGCGGTCGTCGAACGCTGAATCTGATAAGCATCAAGCTCCCCTGCCAGTGCGGCAAACTGGGAGAAATGGCGCTGCTTCAGACCCAGACGCGGAACAATTGCACCGCGGAAGGTATGCGCCAGCATAATGTGGAGGCGTTCCAGCCGATTTAATTCTATAATACTAGCTTCCGGTGCATCCGTCTTCACCAATTCGAATACTCCTGCAAGCGGTACAGGCTGGTTATAAAACCGATCGCCGACCGGAATCGCGAATTTATCGTATTCATCATGCAGCGTAGAGTATTGATCCGATGAGATACCAAAATGGTTCAGACTTTCCTGCCACAGCTTCTGCTGTGGATAAGCCGGATATACATGAGGCACTCCATTCTCATAATTCACGGCGATTACATCATCACTGATGAGCGGATACCCTGCCTGCATAAAGGTAGCTGCAAGCGTGGACTTGCCTGCTCCCGAATGACCGACAAAAGCATAGGCCTGACCTTCGATTAATAATGCACTGCCGTGCAGTGGGAAAATATCACGCTGCATCAACAGAATGCCCATGCAGGTTCCAAGTATGAACAGGCGCAGTTTGGCTTCACTGACCTGGGGTGCAGGATCGATTATGATACTGTTACCTTCGTGAATACAGAATATGCCTGTATCGGGCATTTGGAACATAAAGCCTGGCGGCTGCATCGTAAAATTGGTATCACGGGTAGAAATGGCTTCCGCCCACTGGGACAAATCCGCAAAACGGACGGTCACGTCAGCTGATCTATTTGTATTGTTAACTTGCTGTAGCTCAGGCAAGGAAATTTCGCTTTTAATCCGCAGACCAAAGGCTTGATATACGGTTTGTTGGATCGTGTTAATAGTAATAACCTCCCGATAGGTTCCCTGGCTGATCGCTTCCGGAACTTAATGCACACCGGTGATTCCATCATGCTCTGGTCCTGTTGAAGAAAATGGACCCTTATACGTTTTTGGGGTATAAGGGTCACTTTGAGAATTACACTACTGCTGGTCTTACGAAGCAACACAGGTCGCTTACCAAAAACAATCAGCAAGACTTACGCAAATCTGCATCATTTATAATCGACGTTGTCGATGACCTTTCAGCCTTGACCTGGCGCTAATTTAATTAGCTACCTGGGTTGTACAGGTCTGCGTCATCATAAGTGACCCAGTCAATTGCTTTCCAGCCTTTACCTGCGGCAGTTTCGTTCATTTCCAAAACTTCCATTGCTGGAGCTTGCCATTGCATTTTTTCTTGTTTCATCCTGTGTTCCTCCTTATACCTTATTAAAATGATTGAATATGAAAATCAGCTCGGGTTGTACAGATCCGCATCGTCATAAGTAACCCAGTCGATGACTCTCCAGCCTTTACCTGCCGCTGTTTGATGTACATCCAAAACTTCCAAGGTTGGTGCTTGCCATTGCATTTTTTCTTGATTCATTCGTATTTCCTCCTCAAAGGTTTTGGATTCAGGGGTGAGCCTGTTACTTGAATAGAAATGGATTAGCTGCCTGGGTTGTACAGATCAGCATCATCATAAGTAACCCAGTCAATGACTTTCCAGCCTTTACCTGCTGCTGTTTCATTGACATCCAAAACTTCCAACGTTGGAGCTTGCCATTGCATTTTTTCTTGGTTCATGAGTATTTCCTCCTCAAATGTTTTGGATAGATGGTCGTTCAACTTACCCCTTTAACATGCGGCGATTAGCTGCCCGGGTTGTACAGATCGGCGTCATCGTAAGTAACCCAGTCAATGACTTTCCAGCCTTTACCAGCTGCTGTCTCATTAACATCCAGGACCTGCATTTCCGGAGCTTGCCATTCCATTTTTGTCATGTTCATTATTCACCTCCTTTATAGGGTATACCTTGCTATGCTAAGCTGCGAATGAATCGTCCCATAATGAGACTGCGCATCAGCAGGCGTGTAGCCGGATTAAATGCCGCTTCGGCTGAAGGGGACTCGCCCACTTCGTTTAGAGCTTCCATAATATTCTCTGTGTTCATCCACTGGGCAGCTGCCGAGTCCTGACAAATCTCACGGATCTCGCTTGTAAAAGCAGGCCACATCGGCAGCATACGCTGTACCCAATCCGCAGGCTGCAGACCGCGTACTTTCTGGTTCAACCTGATCTTGTCGGGCAGATCACCTGCTGTCGCACGCCGGATCAGCGCGCGGTCCATTCCGTTTTGTACATATTGGTTATAAGGTACGGACAGACAGAACTTGATCACGCGTGGATCATTCGTCGGGTCACGTTCCCATACACCATAACCCATGGATATTTTGGACGTTACAGCCCCATCTTTGTTGGCAGTAGCCAGATTGGAGAATTTGTCCAACCGGATATCCTGATCACTCATGGTATCACTGCCTACCAGATTCAGTTCAGCCTGACGTACCCGCTCGGCCATCCCGGTCCGCTCGGCGAGCTCGGGATTAATCCATTTCAGTGCATCCGGCCGGCCCAGGTCGCGGGTATTGCGGCTCAGACGGGGAAAGGCGGACTGCTGAATCTGCTGGATAATCTTTTTACGCCGGATACCGGCATTTTGGCTGTACATTTTCATTTCCTGATACAGTTTGATCCATTGGAACTTTTTGAGCATTTCGCCATAATACTCGATCGCTGGTCCCCAGGAGATAGTAAAGTTACCACGTGCTCCTGTCAGCAGTACTCCTGCCCCCTGCTGCTGGGCCTGCTCGAAAATGCCGCGAATCCAGAATGAATTCTCAAAGTACTTGTACGGCATCTCCATCAGGGAGAGCCAATGTTCCACTTCACTGAGTGGGCTGCGATCGGCAAAATCCATATAGTGATCATGGACCGGATGAATCTGACTGACGTGTCTGACCGTCTCTTCAATATATGGTCGTTCATTAGCCATTAGTCGTGAGGATGTCCAGTCTTTGAAGCCGGGAATCGGCACAAAGCTGTATGTATAAATCGGCTTGTTCTGACCCGAGAGGATCTTGGCTGCATAACTGACGACACTGCCTGAATCCAGTCCGCCGCTGAGTGTAGCTGCTACACCGTGGCGGGTACGCAGCTTGGCACGGATAACCCGGCTATATACATCCCTGAACGCCTCTACATATTCTTCATCCGACTTGAGTCGCAGCGGTTCATCCGGCAGCAGTGTACCGTACTGATAAATGGAAGATTTGTCCGCAGACAGCATCATCGCGTGTGCCGGCGGCAGCTGCTTGATCTGATCATAGACCGTCGCCTGAATATCGGTCGA
The DNA here is from genome assembly GCF_000971985.1 of Paenibacillus dauci. GTDB lineage: Bacteria > Bacillota > Bacilli > Paenibacillales > Paenibacillaceae > Saccharibacillus > Saccharibacillus dauci. The sequence goes on from NZ_KQ040798.1 coordinate 771,096, forward strand.
CTCTTCCATCGCTACCGTTGTCAGAAACTCCGCCATCCACGGAGTGGACAATTTCTTGCTCACATCACCGGTCTGGAACAAAGCTTCCATTGTGCTGGCGAAAATAAACTTCTCGGCGGTCTGATAGTAATACAGTGTACGGTTACCGGACCAGTCTCTTGCCAGAAAGAGCTGCTGTCTCGATTCATCCCAGACTGCAAAAGCAAAGTCGCCGTTCAGATAACGAGGCATCTGCTCACCCCATTTGTCGTAGGCATGAAGCAGAAGCATAATATCCGGCATATCATGCATAGAAGCATTCAATCCCAGCTGGCTGAACAATTCCTCCCGATTATCAATAATCACATCGCCCGTAATGGCCAGTCGGCGAACCGAATCGTAATGAGGCATACGCTGATGGACCGATTCGGGAGTGACCCATTGATCATGACAGCCAAGGAAAAGATGTTCTCCCTGCCATATTCCTGAAGCATCGGCTGGATATCTCTCCATGCTCTGCATCATCCGGTTGCCCTGCTGCTGCAATTCTTCACTACTATGTCGTTTTGCCATATCCCAGATTCCAGCTGTTGCACTCATGCCTGCACCTCCTTCGGGTGATTAATTATTCTGATATCGGTGTATTTATAATTCATATATGAAATATTTGGTATGGATTAATGAATATGCGGATCAATAAGTGTCTCCTGTCGCAGATGATCGCTGTACTGCTTTAGACGATCTCGCTGACTGATATAATTATTCAGTCTGTGGCGATAATATTCTACAAAAGAAACTGTCTTATCAATACTGGTATCTCCCTGCCATAAATAGGCTCTGGAGCCGCTTGGATAAGTAATGACAGAATCGATTTTCTCCAGAGTAGCACGCGATGAGCAATGAACAGGTTGTGCAGATATTAGTGACTTATTCACTAACTTAGTTTTGTCGTATGCTGTGTGCACGTGTTTACCCTCCTATCCGGATCATTCTTCGATACGAACATTCACATCTACTGTAAGACCTCGTTCTTTTCAGCAGTCTCCATCTTTATATCAGGATAGAAGATCATGCTGCTGATCCATCAGCAGACAGATTGTTTTTCTCTGCCTGTCTCCTCTTGAACATATGAACCCATTGTTACCTTTACCCAAATGTTATTCGTTTTGAATAACTTTATTGATTTGTAACATATTATATACTCTAATCGAATAATTTACATGATAAATTTTCCAATTACTAAGATAAATTATTTTTTTCGAGTATTCGCTAAATGTCAAAAGTCCTAGTCCTATCTGGATTCTCATCTTACATTTATGGTATTTTAAGTAAAAATGTTTGTATAAACCCTTATAACATAAGGAAATGTGCTAACTTATCATCATGGTCTATTCCTACTTTTTTGTTTAGATAACTTTCTTACATAGCTAAAAAGTAAGCGTTCTTATTTATTACAATTTTGTTACATAAGTTATTTGGTTGTAATCAAATATGATATTTATTCCACTTATAGATCATATGTTCTATTTATACACCTAATTAAAATATTCCCAATTTGGCTATCTGAATTTAATACTATTTTTTTATCACTTCTTTTGCTCACTTCTCATGTCATCTTCATCCTTTTTTACTCTACAATCGATGTATTTTCTTTCTTTTGTCTATAACAAAAAGAGCAGACTTTATAGAACAGTCTGCTCTTTTGCTTTTTATTTATCTCTTTACTCCATATACATGGAGCAGAAAAAGATCGTATAACGGACTCTTACGTATAAGAATCAACATTTATTTATATACAGTTATGCTGGTTTCTTGTGGAATTATGGCATGGATTCGCCGCGTGCGGTTACATACAGCGTATACCATTCTTCTCTGGTCATGAGCTGGGATTGGCGCTCTGCATCTTCACAAGCTTTGATTCGCTGTGGATTGGTAGTACCAATAATCGGTTGGATCATAGCCGGATGGCGCATCAGCCAGCCCAGAACAATTGCCTCGGGAGTCGTTTCTTTTTCATTTGCCAGTTGTTGTACAAGCTTCGCTGCTTCCTGAATATGCTCAGGTTGATCCTTCACATCGCGACCGGAGAATTTGCCCTGTGCCAGTGGTCCCCAGGCTTGAAGCTGGATATTCTGGGTACGACAGTATTCCATCAGACCCTCGGCAAAATTCACTGCTGTACCTGCCGCCTGATTCACATGTACCCCCTGATCTACAAAGTGCAGATGACCCAGGCTCATTTCCAGCTGATTCACTGCAAAGGAATCCGGAATCGCCTGCTGCAAAAAGGCGATCTGTGCAGCACTCATATTGGATACACCAAAATAACGTACTTTGCCGGATGCTTTGAGCGATGCAAAAGCCTCTGCTACTTCCTCCGGCTCGACCAGCGGATCCGGACGGTGCAGCAGCAGGATATCCAGATAATCTGTACCAAGACGTTCCATACTGCCATCGACAGAATCCAGAATGTGTCCTTTGGAGAAATTAAAGCGACCCGGCAGCTCCTCATCTCCCAGCTGAATACCGCATTTGGACTGGATCACAATCTGGTCACGCAGTTCCGGGCGATTATTCAGCACACGGCCGAATACCTGCTCGGCTTTGCCTCTTGTATAAATATCAGCATGGTCAAACAGCGTGATACCAATTGACAGTGCTGCATCGACAGCAGCTTCTGCTTCTTTGACATGCTCCTCTGTAAATGGAGTCTGATCCCAGCCGCCCCCAAAAGGCATACAACCGAGGGCCAGACGACTGCTGGAAATACCGCGATGAGCCAGTGGCATAATCTTGTTCATTTTATTTCCTCCTGTCTAATGATAGCGCTCTTTTTCTATTCTATGTTCTCACAGTTGCGGACATAAGCACAAGCTATCGTATCATTACCCACTAATTCGATCATGGTAGGTGGCTGGCTCTGACAACCACTCTTATCACAGCAAAGAAGAAGCAGCCCCTGCATAGGCTGCTGCTTCTTTTGCATTTCTATAGGATGGATAAGGAAGGCAGTGTGATGGACTGCCCATTCCTTTTTATTGATACAGTTCAAATTCGTTGACTACAACTTGAGTAGGACCGGAATTACGGTTGATAATCAATTTGTAGGATTTGTAAGCCGTATCGTTATCTACTGCATAGATTTTCTTCTGACCTGGTTCCCAGCGCATGGAAGACTTCACTTCGTGAATGACTTCATCCCACTGTTTACCATCATTGGAACCTACCAGCATCCATGATACAGGTGCTGTCGATTTGGCTGTTACTGCTATCGCATAGCCTTTGATCACTTTCGGGCTGGAGAAGGTATAAGACAGAGATGCATCAGCATACCGCTGCGAGTCGGATGTCCATACGCTGTCTTGACTTACCGAGTGGTCAAATGCTTTCCAGGCAGATTCTGCATTTACCGAAGCAGCAGCACCAGGCGCATTGTCAGCGCTTAATGTAGGCGCACCCATCGCCGGAATCACATTGGTATTACCTTCGAATGAAGTCAGTTCCAGATCGTTAATGCCTACCCATTTGCTGCCGTTATTGCCTGTGATGAACAGTGCATAACCGGAATAAGCTACATCGTTGTCTACTTCGAATGTACGCTTTTCTCCAGGTGCCCAGCTGCTTTGGCCGGCTTGCTCGTCAATTACGAGCCAGTTATTGCCGATTTTACCGGCAAACTGCCATTTTTTCGGAGCATCTGCTGCATCATACGTATCTGCTTGTACTGTATATTTATTAACAACTTGCTTCTGGTTCAGCTCGTATGACAGCTTCGATGTGCTGTTTGCCGGCGCTCTCCAGTAGCTGTTTGCATTTCCATTATCGTCAAATGCTTTCCATGCTTCATAACCCGATTCTTCTACACTGGCTTTGGCTGTACCATTACTGCCTGCGCTGCTGCTAAGTGTCGGAACGATATCTCCGCCATATTGCAATGCATGCACCGTTCCACTCTGAAAAACAGTCCCCAGAAACAATGCGCCAGCCAGTACCATACCATTTTTGAAATTAAGCAATCCCATTTTAAAATCTCTCCTTTTGAATTAAATCATCTTTATGTCTGTGTGTAAATCGGATGGGATAGCTTTCTGTAGAAGTGCAATACATCATCGAGTACTATCACAGTTCCACTCCCATAGAACCGTTTGAGTTTGAAGATTGATGAACTGTCTACATCCATTTCTCCCCGAAAAAATGAATGATATTTCCATGACGGTTTAATAACCATATTTTGGATTGTTGACTCACTTGATTACATATTATTTTATAATTTTCCAATTTTATTTTTTTATTACTGGCCCCCTTTTGTGATGGCGAATTAGGAGTTGGATCGCCGATATACTTTTTCGGACGAAAAATACAGGAATTGCAGTTGTTATGCGCATTATAGAGAACGATGTAGCAGTCTCTTTAAGACCAGAGGAGTATTTTCGCTACAATTCCTATATTTTTCTAATAAAAAGTATTTATGGATAAATTTTAACTTCATCGTTTGAAATTGGGATGATTCGAATTGCTCATTTATCTCTTTTTTATTTTTCGTTCTTCCATCGCTGTATTTTGCCGAAATACGGTTGTTTTTTTCGGCATTTTCCTTGTTATTCTTTTTACTCCATTCTAATTGACTATTTTCGACAAATAACCAGCTTTTTTATTTCAAAATTAATTAAACAAAAGGACCTCTCCGCTTCGGGATGAGGTCCTTTTGTTTGGATTGCTTTAGGATTGGAATAATCCGCAATTATTACTTGCGGGTTACAGTGAAGCTATTTCCATCAGCAGCTACGGTTGCACCCAGAATATTGGCTACCGAGCGCAGAGGTACATAGACTTTACCTTTGACATTAACGACTTTGGAAGACAACGTATGGGACTGACCATCCACTACTGCCTTATTGGAGTTCAGCTTCAGTACAGTCACTGCACCTGTAATATCATCTGTCAGTGTCAGCTGTTTGGAAGAAACATTCCACTGCATTTTGGCATCAAGGCCTTCTGCCAGATCCTTGACCGGAACCAGTGTTACATGATTACGGGTAATCGTGTCATCGTAATCACCATAAGATCCAAAGTAGATCGTTTTCTTGGTAATGCCGTTCATATTGTTAAGCAGCATGTACACCGGAGAAGTCTTTTCAAAGTTACGCAGGAAAGTACCCGGCGTTGTCTTCTCCGATACCTGCAGTACACCACCTGTAGTGTCAACCGGATCTGCAGTCACATTTCCATTGATATTCCATGATTCGCTTGCTGTAGACACACGGATCGAGGAAATTGGCGTATATTCGGTATCCGGCAGTGCAATCGTCATCTCCATCGACTGTTTACGGATATACATGTCCTTGTCGAAGTACACATCTGTGCTGACACGGGTATTTGGTCCAAATACAGTATTAAATTCTTTGGACTCCTGCAGTTCAGCCAGCTGGCTATCATACTCTTTGAGGACAAGATCCAGCGTTTTATTTACTTCTTTGTAGCCATTATTTACGAATTCTTCTCTGCTGCCGCCCATAACGGACTGGGTTGAGCCTGGCTCTGTCTGTTCCAGTGTGGTAGACATAAAGTCATAGACAGCACCAATCAGCTGACGGATTCCTTCTTTGTCCTGGGAGACACTCACAAGGAAAGGCTTAACCAGTGTAATCAGCTCTTCACCTGTCAGCTCGACATGCAGCTGGGTCAGATCCAGAGATTCACCATACACATCCTGTTGTACGGAGTTCACCGATACATTTGCAGGATTCGGCAGGTGGGTATACAGGAAGGAGATAACCTGCTTAACAAATTCCTGTTCTTCTCCCTTGAGGGAAGCTGCACTGAATCCGCCGCTCAGTCCGGACAGACCCATGGAATCATTGAGGGCAAAAGATATGTATATTGGCTGTTTGGCGCCCTCCAGATCAATAGTCATTCCCTGCTCATCCAGATAAATATGATAAGGCAGTTTCTGTCCGCTGTATTGTACCGACCCTTGTACAGACATTTTGCCGTCTGCCTGCAGTTTGGCACTATCAATATTCAGCTGCAATGCGTTTACAATGGTGGCCAGCTGAATATCTTCTGCATCAGCTGTAGCCGAAGGTGTCAGATGAACCGATATGGTCTGGCTGGACTCTATCGATTTAACATCCAGGTTGCGAATCATGGCATTTTTGATATCCAGATTTCCAACGGCTTGACAACCGGACAATACGATTAACAGCAGTACCAGTGGAAGTGTAATCCATAATTTTCTCTTCATGATTAGCTCCTTTCATATTTGAAATTCCCTTTCATTATCCCAGCTTGTCTTGTATTTGTAAAATAATCCTGTAATTTTATGTAAATATCTATGTATACGATTTAGCTATCCCTATCGCCTGCTATGTCTGACCCGAAGAGGAATATGATACAATACAGCCTGATCGCTAACGATATGTATAACACAAGAAAAACCAATAGAAATGCTGGAGGAATTACCTATGATCAAAAATGAAAAAATCAAAGCATCCGAAGTGCATCTGACTGGTCTGAACGGCGAAGACCTGGGTATTATGCCTACCGCTGAAGCCCTGCAAATGGCGCGTAAGCTAAAAGTGGATCTGGTCTGTAATTCACTGTTCAGCAGCCCGCCACCCTGCCAGCTGATTGCCGCCGGCGCTGCCCGGCAAAACAAACAGCAGGCTACCAAAAGCGACAGACCTGCCAAAATCAAAGAAATCCGCCTGACTGCTCATATTGAGGATCATGATTATGACACCAAGAAAAATCAGGCACTGCGCATCCTGCAATCGGGTAATGCCGTAATGCTCGTCGTCAAAACACAGGGCAGCAAAGAATCCGCCAAAGCCAAAGCGATTATCGAAGATCTGCTGCGCGATCTCAAAGAAGCCGGCAAACCACAAACCGGTATTCAGGTCAGCGGCAAGCAATCCATGGTACAGGTAGACCCCGTATAATCCTCTTATCAAATATCATAATCAAAAAGCGGATCACCAGGGAGAGCCTCGGTGATCCGCTTTTGCATAATATAGAAGGATAGCCTCTATATGGTATAGGGTCTGGTCTGCACTTGTTCTTTATAGCTGCGGATCAATGACCGGACGGCGAAGGCGAAGCATATCCGCACTCTCCTGCAATACTCTCTGTAGTTCCGAATTCATCACCGGCTTACTGACAAAATTATGCATGCCGGCATTCAGGCATCGTTCCCTGTCTTCCTGACGGGCGAATGCCGTTACACCGATAATGATAGGCGTTTGTTCATTACTGAAATGTCCACGAATGATTTGTGAAGCTTCCAGTCCATTCATCCCAGGCATCTGCACATCCATAAAAATCAGATCATACGTCTTGTCCAGACAAGCCTGAACCGCCTCTTCTCCGTTCATAACCAGCTCTGCCGTGTATCCTTCACGATGCAGCATCGACAGCAGTACCCGCTGGTTGGATGGATGGTCCTCAGCGATCAGGATGCGCAGTTCCGGTATGTGCTCAGTTGTATCAGAACCGGCTGCTGTTAATAAACGACTTTCGCTCAGGAGAATATCCGGCACTTGATTGGTAGAATCATCCATCTGATCAGCAGTCACCGTACCCAGCTTCAGTACAAACCGGAATAAAGCACCCTGGTTTTCGTCGCTAATCACCCCAATACTGCCTTCCATCAATTCCACGAGCTTTTTGCAGATCGACAGGCCCAGACCGGTACCGCCATACTTGCGGTTCCAGACTGGATGCAGCTGGGAGAATGGCTGAAATAGCAGATGCTGCTGATGCAGGGCAATACCGATTCCGCTATCCTGTACTGCAAATTCCAGCCAGATTTCACCGGGGTGATCAGTCTGTCCCTCCGAGCGTTCCAGGGCGCGAACCGAGACATTGATCTGTCCCTCTTCCGTGAACTTCACGGCATTGCCTACCAGATTGATCAGAATCTGACGGATTCGTCCGGCATCGCCCACGAGTACATCCGGTACTTCCGAAGCCACCTCCACGGTAAGCTCTGTTCCTTTCTCGGAAGCCCTTACCCGGAACAGTTCGGCAACAGAATCCAATACTCTTGTTGTCTCGAACGGTTCGGATTCCAGTGTAAGCATACCGGCTTCCGCCTTGCTGAAATCGAGTATTTCATTTAGCAACTGTAGCAGCGTCTCACTGCTGTTCATCACAATTTCCAAATAACTGCGCTGCTGTTCATCCAGCTCCGTATCTGCCAGCAGACCTGTCATGCCCATAATACCGTTCATCGGCGTGCGCAGTTCATGACTCATCACCGACAGGAACTCCGATTTGGCACGATCTGCCTTTTCCGCAGATTCCTTGGCACGCAGAATTTCCTTTTCATCCGTAATATCGCGGAACACGATCACAGTCCCGCGATATTCACCCTGCTCGTATACCGGTGTTACCCGGTAAGCGGCGAGGAAGCTGGAACCGTCATTTTTCCAGAAAATCGTCTCTTCCACCTGATGCGGGGTTCCCTGCCGGATCGCCTGAATAATCGGCGACTGCTCGTTCAAGATATCCACATCATAAAGTGCCTGATTCCAGCCATGAGAACTGTATAATCCCTGTCCATCCGGCTGCTGCATCACCAATCCCAGCATTTCCGCGCCGGCCCGGTTAATGAAGATACCGTCTCCTTCTGCATCCACACTGAATATGCCTTCGGAGACCGAATCGAGAATTAGTGCGCGTTCATTGCCCAGCTTCTCGATCTGGCTGATATACTCTTTGAGCCGGGTAGTCTCGGTAATAATCCCGTATAATCCAATAACTTCGGTATCCGCCATAATCGGCACATTAATCACATCTGCCGGGAAAAAGGAACCGTCTTTACGCGGTACGGAAATCTCGTAGGTCTGCGGAACACCTCTTGCTGCCATGCGGGCATGATGCCTGATCTTGCCCAGATCCTCTGCCGAGAAAAAGTTGAAAATCCGTCGCCCGATCAATTCATGCCGGGAGAAACCGGTAATCTCCTCCAGACTGCTGTTGACCGACAGAAAATGTCCTTTGAGATCCATCGCGCATACGCCGGACGGATTGTTCTCAAACAAAGAACGGTAGCGATATTCGCTGTCACGCAGCACCATTTCCAGGTATTTGCGCTCTGTGATATCACGAGAGATCGAGGTATAGCCATAGCTGCCTTCCTGCTCATTATAGGCATACCGGCTCAGGGTCTCGAACCAGACATAATGGCCCTTTTTGTGCCGATAGCGGAAGATGATCGTATCATGCTGACTGCCTTTGCCCTTGATTTCTTCCAGAAAACGACGCGCTTTGTCGATATCTTCGGGATGCAGCAGTTCGTAGCAGGAGCTGCCGATCAGCTCTTCCGGTTCATAACCGAGAATAATCATGCTGGCCGGAGATACATAACGGAAAGTAAACGCCTGATCATCATGATGTCGGGAGATCATATCCAGCGAATTTTCGGTAATCAGACGGTAATTGTGTTCACTTTGCCGGAGCTGCTCACTCATCTGGTGACTGGCCGTTACATCCTGTACGATGCCGATAATCTGCAGCGGCGCACCACTGGCCTTGTCGATAATGACTTCCCAGTAGGCCTGTACGACTTTTTGTACATTGCCAGGCAGTACAATCCGGTACAGGGCTTCCCCGTTAGTACCTTCATGAAGTGCATCCAAAATACATTTCATCACCCGCTCGGCATCATCGGGATGAATCGTGGACATATACGAATCAGTATCCAGCTCCACCGGTTTCATTACATTGCCGAAAATACGCCGGATATCTTTGGAGAAATGAATACGGTTGTTGACCATATCCCAGTCCCAGGCACCGATCTGGGCCAGCTTATGCGCCCGGGAGACAATATCTTCCTGGGCTTTGCGCTTGGTGACATCCTGCGCAATACTGAGGATTCTCTCCACTTCGCCATTCGCATTATGCATCGTCTGGGTGAATACTTCGATCCACAGATAATGCCCATCTTTGTGCTTCGCACGGCGGATGAAGGTTTTGCTGTCGTTATACATCAGTCCAGGCTGAAGCATATCTTTGGCATCTTGCTCATGATAATATTCCATCCGTTTGGAGTTCATTACTTCATAAGGCTCGTAACCAAGCATTTTTTTTATCGAAGGCGATACATAGTTGATTGTTCCGTCCGGCAAGCTGACCGAGATTACATTGGAAGCATTGCGGGCGACCATTGTATACAGGTCTTCCTCTTCCCGGTCGGCAATCTCACTGGCATACAGCACCAGATACTCCAGCGGCTGATCCGGTGCATCCGGATAGCGCGAAGCCTGCAGCGACAGCCAGATAGTCTCCTGATCGCGCCGCATCAGGCGCCGCTCGATTGTATCCTTCTGCTGCTGATACAGCCAGCTATCCGCCAGCTGCTGTATATTCAAACATCTTTTTAACTCTTCCTCTTCATAATCCAGTAAACGGCAAAAAGCGGGATTGACCTGCAGACATTCACCTTGAGGCGAGAAGATCGCAATCCCTTCCGGGATATGCTTATATACATGTGTTAGTAAAGACATGCCTGGTGCAGACGAAATATCCACGAACCAATCCTCCTTTGAATGATATGCCTTGAGTGTAGTGCGTATTTCTTCCGTACAACTGCCTGTGCGGTCAGCTGTTCCAGTATGCCGACAATCCAATAATCAGACTGCCCGGTCCTTGCAGATTTCACGGAAATTGCACTCTTTGCATTTGCGCGGAGACGGCATCGCGGTGAAATAGCTTTCCGGCTTGGGCCGGTTATAATAATCATCATCCAGACAGGAACGCATTTCCTCAATATACCTGCCGATGTTTTGTTCGACTTTGGAGATATCTTCACGAGTTACGCTGTATTCCTTATGCTCTCCGGTGACCAGGTACTCTACCCGGATCTGTATTTTTTCCAGAGGCATATTGTATTTTTCCTGAACATAGGAGGCGTACAGATACAGCTGATCGGAGAAATCATCTTCGCGGCCTGTTTTCCAGTCCACAATGACTACTGTACCATCTTCTTTGCGATATAATAAGTCCATTTTGACATAGACTTTGGTATCGAACAGAATCATCGTATCCCATTTCTCGATTTCCAGAATATTCACCTTGCTGCCAGTGATTTCCTGCCATGTCTTATTATGATAAAGATGGCTGACACACTCTTCTTGCCGCTGCCTAATTGTGGCAATACGGCTGTTCAGGGTATCGTCGCCATAATAAATTTCAGACAGCATCATATGATGCTTGGGGTTACGCAACCAGCCTTCCCGATCCTGGGACTGTACATAGGCGTCGTTAAGCAGCTTGCGTATGGTGGTTAATAGAAATTCGGGCCGTGGAGAGCTTTTGGATTCATCCCATTGCCGCAGCGCCGATTCGCACATCCGGTGCGCCAAATCGCCAAACAGCAGATAAAAATTACGCAGCTGTTTCAGCCGATAGGCCTGCACCTGCTCTGGCGAACCCAGCCGTTCATTCCAGCCGTTATGTGAACCATAATAGTGAAAGTAATATTTACGCAGACATTCATCAAACATATTGGCCCTGGACTGTGAGTAGGACCATTGCGGGTATTGTGCCATGCCAGACAGCCTTTCTGTAGATAATTGTAGATATTTATCGTAATTATACCCATTATACCAGACGTTTTGCGATAACTCTTTAGAGAGTACGATAAAGCGCTGCTAACAGGTCATACAGCCGCTCCGTATTCATTTTAATGTTATTAATGAAAACCCTTTCATTTTTAATGATATCCATGTATGCTGGGAATAATAGTACTAGTAAAATTACCCATATCTATTTTATTACGATATTCTACAACTCATCCAAGCCTGTTACACCAGCACTCTATCCAGCATAAAATGTGAGATTGGAGGTTATCGATGTCTACTTCCTTTATATCACCGGAATGGGGAATCAGCCTGTCTGAGACCATATGCCCGGACGTACAGACGACGGTTAATCTATTGGGAATTCATCTGCGTGAGGTTAGCCATGACTGGGAATGCCCGAGTCACAAGCACGACCAGTATGAGATCAATTATGTACTGCAGGGCACCCAGCAAATGAAAGCGGGTACACACAGTTATACCCAGCAGGCCGGGGATGTAGTCATCCTTCCGCCGGGTATTCCTCATACCAGCCGGAGTGTCGGCGATCAGTCACTGGTCTATGTATGCATTCATTTTGAAATGACGGATCGGGTGTTCCTGTCTCTGCTGGAACGTCTGCATCAGCTTGTCTTCCGCAAGGACAGCATGGCTGCACAGCAGATTCAGCCCTGCATCATGAAGCTTGTGCAGGCTGCCGAGCATGAGAGCGAGCATATGATTACACGACGAATTCGCCTGCAGGCAGCTTCGTTTGAGCTGTTCAGCGTATTATGGGAGATTTTATTAAATGAAGCTGCACAGGTATCACCTTCGACCTATGCACATATGGAGCTGGCTCATCAGATTGCTGCCCGCCTGCAGGGTATTGTAAACCGTAATCCGAGTCAGATCGCCGAGCGTCCCGATTCCCATTACGGAATCGACGATATTGCAGCAGAGCTGGGAATCAGCCCTTCACATTGCAACCGGATTTTCCATCAGGTTTTTGCCATCTCGCCGCGCAGCTATCTGTCCAATCTGGTATTGCACAAGTCCAAGCTATTGCTCGCCGATCCACAGATGTCTATTCAGGATATTGCGACGACACTCGGCTACCGGGATATCGCCCATTTCAGCCGTCAGTTCAAGCGCTGGTCGGGTATCTCGCCAAGTCACTATCGCAAAACCCATCTTCAGATGCGTCAACCTCTGGAGGCAGGTGTATAAATAAAACACACAACTGGCTAAGACATCCATGCGCAGCATAATATCAATGATGGAGTGTGAACCGTATGAGAATGGTATTTCGCTGGTTCGGTGAGAACAATGACACCATAACATTGGACCAGGTACGTCAGATTCCAGGCGTGGAAGGTATCGTCTGGGCTCTGCATGATCTTCCCGTGGGCGAAGTCTGGCCGCGGGAACGCGTGCAGGAGATGAAACAACTCAGCGAGCGTTATGGCTTACATATTGAAGTCGTGGAGAGCGTCAATATCCATGAGGATATTAAGCTGGGACTTCCCAGCCGTGACCGCTATATCGCCAACTACAAGCAGACCATTGAACATCTGGGTGAAGCCGGTGTCAAAGTGATCTGCTACAACTTTATGCCGATTTTTGACTGGCTCCGTACCGATCTGCACCATCCGCTGCCGGATGGATCGAATTCCTTATTTTACGAGAACAGCCGAATCGAGAATATGGATCCCTTTGAGCTGGTAATGCAGATTCAGTCCAACTCTGCACTGACCATGCCTGGCTGGGAGCCAGAGCGTCTCTCCCATCTGACCGAGCTGTTTGAGGCATATCAAGGATTTACGGAAGAGGATCTATGGCGTAATGTGCAGTATTTCCTGGATGAGATTATTCCGGTCGCCGAGGCTAATGGTATTCAGATGGCCATTCATCCGGATGATCCGCCCTGGTCGATCTTCGGGCTGCCGCGTATTATCCGCAGTCAGGATAATATTCGCAGATTCCTCGGCATGTATGACAGCAAAGCACACGGAATTACCCTGTGCAGCGGATCGCTCAGTGCCAATCCGGACAATGACATTATCTCTATGATTCATGAATTTGCGGACCGGATTCCATTTACACATATCCGTAATGTCAAAGTAGAAGACAATGGCGATTTTCAGGAGACCTCGCATCGTACGATCGATGGAACAGTTGATATTGCCGGTATTGTGCAGGCTTATCATGAGGAAGGATTCACCGGATATTGCCGACCCGATCATGGACGACATCTCTGGGGCGAACAGTGCCGTCCGGGATACGGATTGTATGACCGTGCACTTGGCATTATGTATTTATGGGGATTATGGGATTCCCTTCAATATCGCCGGAACCCCTTTCTGACAGCAGCGACCGGACGAAAGGAAGGGACTGCCGATGAATGAACAGAAACAGCAGACTCCAGGCGGCAATTTGCCGTATGCTTCGGACATACCAATCACGCCCACTGTTCCGGCAGCTCCCTCGACCGGTAATTCGCTGGTAGACAAAACACTGCGCGAAGTCATTCACTCGGTAGAAGCCAAGGAACAGGAGCCTCCGACAGCTTCCAGTACCCAGCCTCTGCCGCTGCATGATGGTCTTCATGGCAAAATAGCCGTCATCACGGGTGGTGCCGGTATCCTATGCCGGGCAATGGCGCTGGAGCTCGCCCATCAAGGCTGTCATATTGCTATCCTGAATCGTACCGTGGAGAAAGGTGAACAACTGGCAGAGGAAATTCGCAGTCTGGGTGTGCAGGCAATAGCGGTCGGATGCGATGTAACTTCCGAAGACAGTGTGATCCTCGCGGAGACAGCGGTTACTACCCAGCTCGGTCCCTGCGATATTCTTATCAATGGGGCTGGCGGCAATCGTCCGGATGCCAACACGACCGAAGAAAGCTTCCGCGAAGAGGACCTCAATGACGAGCTGAAGCAGACTTTTTACGATATTCGGATTGACGGGTTCCGGCACGTACTTGATCTGAATATGACCGGTACGCTGATTCCGACCCAGGTGTTCTCGCGCCATATGATCGACCGTCCAGAAGCGACGATTATTAACATTTCGTCGATGAGTGCTTTTGCTCCAATGACCAAAGTACCTGCTTACAGTGCTGCCAAAGCGGCAATCAATAACTTTACCCAGTGGCTGGCTGTTCATTTTGCCGATGCGGGTATACGTGTGAATGCGATTGCTCCCGGTTTCTTTTTGACCGCGCAAAATGAAAAGCTGCTCAAAAATGACGATGGCTCGCTCACTGCGCGGTCCGAGAAGATCCTCGCCCATACTCCGATGAACCGATTCGGTGTACCTGACGATCTGCTGGGTACGCTGCTCTGGCTCGCCGATGCACGCACCTCGGGATTTGTGACAGGAATTGTGGTACCGGTGGATGGTGGATTTATGGCTTACTCCGGTGTGTAGATAACAGGATCGAAGAGTTATTGGTATTATAGTAGAGTCTTATATATGATTTTATAAAAGTATACAAAAACGAAGCAGCACCGTTCGCGGGTCTGCTTCGTTCTTTGTATAGGTAATATTCTGTTTTTCATTGGATCGTTTTATCAAGCCAAAAGGTAGATGGCTCTAGAAAGATATTATCTGTCTGCTACCTTCTTTTATACATGCTTATGCATATTTCTTCTTCCTTTATATGCTTTTACCCAATCGTTAATGCTACTTGTATGGTTGATAGAAATGCTGCTCTATAGCTCCATTAACCTGTCTGTCACTTAGGCTTTATTTACAACTACATTCTCCTCTGACGCATATGCTGGAGACAATTCTTCGCGGAATGCCGAGCGATATACGAACCCAATCACTACAGCGGCAGTCGTCATTACACCTGCTACCACATACATATCCCGCATCCCATACCGGTCGGCGATCCAGCTAAGCAGCAGCATGGCAATTGCAAAAGTAAAATTGCTTAGCACGCTGAGAGCAGACATAGCACTTGGTGTCTCGGCTGGTGTCAGATTCTGCTGGATCAGTGTACGGCGGATGATGCCGGCAATCTGTACAGGCAGTCCCGATACAGCGAACAGGATCAGCGCCAGCATGGGAACACTGTTAAAGGCAAAGAAAAAGGTGATCATGACGTAAGCGAGCAGGCTAAACAACATCCACAGATAGGCATTTTTTTGCAGCTTTTTGACACGGGCTACAATAAATACGCCTCCGGCAATCGAGCCGATAAAGAACACCGTATTCATAAAGCCCCACCAACTGGCGTCCTGATGCAGCACTTCCACGACAAAAGCCAGAATAAATGCGCCGAGCCAGGCTGCGCCTCCAAGTGTATCGATATTATCAACAATCGCCAGTGTACGAATACGCCGATTGGTAGCGAGAATTTTCCAGCCTTCGGAGAGTTGTTCTCCATACGATGGCTTGCGAAGCGCCCCCTTTGCGCCAAACGCTTCAGGTGATGCATCAACATTCCCTATCCCTGCAGCGGCATACGGATCACGGATAAAGGCAGTAAAAAACATCGCCAAAAAGTAACTAACCGACGCGATCCACATCGTCGGAACCGCACCAATCACAGCGACTATCACCCCGCTGAGTGCCCAACCCGAGCATTTGACTACCTGATCGCTGACAGACATCAGTCCATTGGCTTTCATCAGTCCTTCGTCTTCTGCCAATCTAGGAATTAACGCATTACGGGCAGGATCAGTCCACCCATCGAGAAAGGACATTCCGAATACAGCCAGAAAAATAATCGGATACGATACTTCGGGACTCAGCCACAGATAAAAGATCAGTCCGGTAAAGATAACGAACTGTCCCAACTGTGAACCAATCAGAATAGACGTCAGACGGATACGTGACATGATTAGTGGTGCTACCAATCCACTGACCATTTTGGACAACATCCGGAACAATGGAATAAAAATCGTAGTGAGCAATGAACCACTCGCTGTAAATACCAGCGTTACCAGACTGAGCGTGTACACAATATCCGCAATATTCGATACGGTCTGTGTACCCCATAACATATAAAACGATTTTCTTATCAAAAACCCCATCCCTTTCTGAACAATGCTTGATCTTCTAAATAAATGGATATGTGACGGTTTTAAATTTGAAGCGCTTTAAATTAAAGTTAAATATTCAGTCTAAATACACTAGTATGTATGAACATGCAATAGGAATGCTAAATATGTATGGTATTAAATTGTTCTAATAGTAATTATATCCATTTAAATTGAATTAAAAATAGTATATGATTTTCTTTTCGCTTTTGTCAATTTTAAGTATCGCATGGATAAACCTTGTTGACTAGCCAAAAAGTAAAAATTGTAAACCAATTTCATATACACCTAAATATTATATTAATAGATCGATTGAAATTTATCCATATAATAATAACGTAATTGCGTATAAATTATCTATTTTAAGTATCTTAAAATCAATCTGTTATCTGCTCTTCGTTTTTTTCACTGATATCTCTTTATTATGAAGAAAAGAACAAAGCATTCGTTCGCTCTGCTCTTTTCCGAAATAAAAGATCATGTGTCTGTATTTCTTGATTCTGACTCTGTTTCATTATTATTCAGTCTTTGTAAGGATCGAATTCATCTGCCCCTGCCATACATACGCCGATCGGCTTGAGTACATGCAGTACATCGAGCGTCTCGCTATGCGCATCCAGTACGGTCTGCAGCTTGCGATAAGCAAATGGACTTTCGTCCGTATCCGCGCCGCGCAGCTCTACCCCAAAGCTGGATACTGCTTCTTTCATCTGTTCGCGGGTCACCTGACCACCAGATCGGGTACGGGTTTTCCAGTTCATTTTGCCGGCGGCCTGGGTACGGCTCATGACCCGGCCAGCACCATGTACAGTGCTGTACAGCGCTTCGCGGTTCTCGTCACTATCCTTGCCTTGGACAATAACCGAGATATCGCCCATGCTGCCGCCGATAAATCCGAGCTGTCCTGGTGCAGATGGGGTAGCTCCTTTACGTACAACGATCGTCTCCTGGCCTTCATGTTGTTCTTTCCAGGCAAAATTATGATGATTATGCACTTCAAAATCTGCTTGTGCGCCCAGCAGTCTCAACAATTCATCAATTACATAATCCCGTCCGGCATAAGCATACCGTCCAGCCAGTTTCATCGCCCGGTAATACATATCTCCCAGCTCGCTGTCCAGATCCAGCAGTACCGGCGGCTGATCCATATGTTCACCCGGTGCCTTGCCGAGGAATTCCCGTCCGGCAGCCAGATTAAGGAAGCCACTGGCTGTCTTGTGCCCAAATCCGCGGCTACCAAAGTGATTGCCGATCCAGAGTCGACCGGTTGCTTCTTCTTCGAACAGATCGACGTAGTGATTACCGCTGCCGACCGTGCCCAGTTGCTCACGCGCCAGGCGCTTTAATTTGTCATAAGCTTCACGACCGGCGGCAGACCTATACACATCCCAGTCCGGATCATCGAACAGTTCGTGATCGACGCGCTGCTGATTTACACGTCCTACGCCAAAGGAAATACTGGCGGCGATCCGGTCCATAATTGCGGCGATCTGCGGACGGATATCCGCAGCCATCA
Source organism: Paenibacillus dauci (assembly GCF_000971985.1). Classification (GTDB taxonomy): domain Bacteria; phylum Bacillota; class Bacilli; order Paenibacillales; family Paenibacillaceae; genus Saccharibacillus; species Saccharibacillus dauci. Next base: position 789,203 of record NZ_KQ040798.1, read on the forward strand.
GATTCGTCCGAACCGCCTTGTTACCGCAGCCGATATCATAACCGACACCAGAAGGAGAAATCTGGCCGCTGTAAGCGACCACTCCACCGATCGGCTGACTGTAGCCTTTATGATGATCTGCCATTAATAGCGTCTGTACCACATTACCGGTACGCGAGCAGGTAACCGCCTGACTGAGTGCTCCCGGATCAGGTTCTCCCCACACACGTACCCCATCAATAATTTGAAATGCCATTGTATTCCCACCTTTCTCTTCCTTCAGAATCATTTGATATTAAAGCCTTGGATCGATCGCATCCGATTCGAGGCTCAGCGCAGCCAGTACACATTCATGCATACGCTCTAGCGGCTCCTTGCGGACAAAGCGGTCTACAGATTCCAGGCTCAGTGCAAACTCCATTAGTGCATGACGTTCTTTTTTACGGGTTTTACGCTGCTTGAGTCTGATGAGATGCTCCGGCTGCAGATAGTCCATTCCATAGATCATATGCAGATATTTACGACCTCTGACTTTGATGGCAGGCTGGATCAGCCGATCGCCATCATACATCGTCATATACTCCGGTTTGAGTACGATTCCTTCATGTCCATCCTCGGTCATCTCGATCCACCAGCGGATCAGTTCCTGTTCGCTGTCCGGATTATTTTCAATATCCATGACCCGATACTCGGTCGGCATAAACAGGACAGAACACTCTGCCAGCTCTGCGGCGTGCTGCATATGCCATTCATGCGAGCGATCCATCAGGGAACCGCTGCTGTGAGCAAGAATATGAAACGGCGCAATACGCAGTCCTTCTGTTCCTTCGGTATCCCAGCAGTATTTCTGGAACGTCTCGCGGAAGATATCCGCATTGGTCTTGCGGTTCATCCATTCTGCAATCCAGTCGTCTACTTCACGTCCTTCGCTACGGGCTTCATGGAGACGTTCCAATATATAACTCCGGTCCATATCAGCCGCTTCGGATACATGGGCATACTGGGAAGCAATCAATTCACGGGCTTTGAGATTCCACGGTACGATCTCTGTATCCAGCAGTACCCAATCTGTATCATAACGGTCAAAATAGCCTGCTTTGTCCAGATCACTGTGTAGCTGTCCAATAACCATCTGCTCCATTGTAGTCTGGAAAAAAGCTCTGCCGGTACGGGTATAGATAGTGCCAGCCAATGGGCGTCCCACATAAGGTACAGCCGCCTGCTCATTGCGGAACAGCAGCACAATCGCCCGGCTGCCCATATGCTTTTTTTCGGCTACCATTCGGGTAACGTTACGGGAGCGGTAATATTCTATCGCCTCAGCCGGATGTTCCAGATATCCCTCTGCTGCCGCTGGAGCAGGAGGTGGCGTCATGGTAGGCGGAATATAGACCAGTTCCTCCAGCGGCACTGTATAATGGGAAGTCGAATCCAGTGCCGATTTAACAAACTCACTACGAACGGCAATCTCACCGTAGCTGTCTGTTAGTACAGTATATCCATCGATAAACTGACGCAGATTCGGCGCAGCAAAGCGGCGCTTTTGCCATCGGATTAACGGACTGTCCGGGTCCTGGGCATAGTCTTCCCTCGCTTCTACACTCACAAAGCTCTGCTCCGGATAACGATAGGCTGTCAGTCTGCCGCCAAATACGGCTCCCTGATCAATATTAATCGTTCGGTTCACAATCGTCGGCTGCGGACGAGGATCATGTCCCCATACAATAATCTCACCCGAGGTATGGTCGGTAAACCAGTCTTTGCGAACAGGTTTGCCACCTTCTCCGATCTCCGATACATCCCCATAACGGCAATAATCATCAATGCGCCGTGATTGCTTGCCGATAAAACGATCCTGAATCCCGGCATGGGCCACGACCAGACAGCGAACACCATCATGCTGGAACACCAGATGCGAGGGAGCCGACATCAGCATATCTTTTAACGAACTTTGCAGCTGCTTCATTGCTTCTATTCCCTGCTCGGCTTCATAATCTTGCAGTTCGGCAGCGAATTTCTCGTCACCATGATTCATCGTGACCTTGCGACCTTCCAGATAACGAGCTACTTTCCAGCCGTGATTGCTATCAACCATCCGTCCCTGACCAGCAGCAATTTGACGCTGCCAGAACAGCATAGTGTCCAGCGAGCGAGGACCACGGCTCATAATATCACCAACCGATACCAACTGGCGTCCCTCGGGATGCTGATATATTCCGTCTGTATCCGGCTCATAGCCCAGCTGCTGGATAAGCTCCATCATTTCTTCGTAACATCCGTGAATATCGCCAATAATGTCGATGCCCTGACCGAGATCATGAACCAGGGGACTCGCTTTTCGTTCGAAGGTTACAGATTCCATATCCTGAGGCTTCAGAATATGGACAGCACGAAAGCCTTCACTTTTCAGAGTGAATATATTTTTGCGGAATACCTGATAATGCTGCTTCACCCGCTGGCGGCCGCGGGCATGCTCACGTTCACGGTCGCGCTCCAGTAGGGTTCTTTCGGGCACATCCAGTGCAATAATAGTGACAGGAACATGATATTTGCGTCCCAGTTCAATATAGACAGCTCGATCTTCCGCATGCAGATGCGTCGCATCAACCCATGTAGTCAAATTAAGCCTGCAGCGTGAACGGATAATTTCTTCCATAACGCGAAAAGCCTTGTCCGAGATCAGGCGATACTGCTGGTACAATACTTCACTCTCGTCGCGGGATGATCGCCGCCAATCGATATAGTCCGTATCCCCGACAACAGCGCGATACTGATCGGAAGAGATCGCTTCATGTGGACCGATTACTCCCTGCTCGATCAACGAGCGAATCCAGGTACTTTTGCCACTGTTGGAAGCACCCATCAGCAGAATGATTCCTGCATGAGGCAGCTGGATAGTTTTGTTTGAGGATTGTTCATTCATTGGGATGATGCTCCTTTCCGGCGGAATACCGCCATTTGGGTCGGTTGTCCATGTATTTCCGAGATATCTCCGATACCATGCAAGCTGACTTCATAAGGACGTCCGGATACCCAATCCTGACAATGGTCTGCCCATTCGGCACGCGTCCACTCGAATCGGTGATCCGTATGACGAATCTCCTGCTCTTCCATTTCATAGACGGCATTATATTCACGATTCGGCGTCGTCATAATGAGCGTCTCCGGATGATACTCATCCAGCAGTGTAGCCATCACCTGAGGGAGACGATATTCATTGATATGCTCGATCACTTCACACAGAATGATGACGTCCTGTCCTGCCCATTGATCATCCCGGTAAAAGAGTGAACCGGTCACCAGACGGGGTACGATCTGCTGTCCTTCCCGCTCCAATTTGCCAAAGCGCTCCAGCGCTCTCAGACCGGCATAAGCCGAAGGCTCAACCGCATAGACCTGCTCGACTCCCTCAATCCCTGCCAGACGCACTGACAGCTTGCCTTCGCCAGCTCCAAAATCAACTACGCTACGGCGGCTCGGCAAAATGCTTACCTGATCTACAATAGCCTGGTAACGCAGTTCATTCAGACGTATCGGTGGTGCAGCCGTCTCCTGAACATCTGCAGAAGAAGATAACGTATTAGCCTCACCTTGTTGTGAAGCTGTTATTCCTGTGGTTATTTGTTCATTTCCTGGCTGCTGCAAAGTGTTGGCATCTGTATCTTTTGTATTTGTATTTGTATTTGTATTTGTATTTGTATTTGTATTTGTATTTGTATTTGTATTTGTATCAAGTAGGTTTACAGCTGCTTTTTGAACCTTATCACCTGCCAGCTTGCGATAATCCGCAATCAGCGGCGCGAATCGCAGTGCTCTTTTGATAATCAATTCCTGCTGCGGATGATCCTGCAACCATCCTTCTCCATAGCGCTGCAGTTTATCGACTTCCTCTGCCCCGATATAATAATGCTTGTAATCGTCCAATACCGGCATCAGAATAAACAACTGTCTGAGCATCTGCTGCAGCGTTGCCTGACCGCTCACTCGTATATTCCTGACACTGCTGCGACTTTTCAGATCAAAGGTATACTCAGCCGCTCCACGCTCAATATCCACCTCATACCCGAGAGCGGTAAACAGCGATTCTATCACTGCATCCGGCAGATTGGAGGCAACCGGACCAAATGTCACTTCCAGTGGAAAAACATGTTCCGCCCAATCGGCATAATCCGCTTTGGGTTTGCCATTCAATGCTGTGCCCAGTGCAGGACGGATATAGGAACAGAACAGACTGCTGACGACAAATTCCCGGTCATTGATATACTGGGTAATATCGTAGCTATCCGGACTTCCTTTAACCAGATCGATCGGATCAGGCGTAGCAAAAATAGTAAATTCAATCTTCTCTTCAGCAAATGCCGAGTAGATCAGGCGCACCCTGGCACCTTTTTCGTTACGCTCGTATCGGTTATGTGGATTCTTGGCCAGCAGATGTGAAATCATCCCGGCATGGGGGCCTGCTGCTTTGACAGTTAAATACATCGTATATTGCTCCTCTCCTGCTCTTACTTCGCCAACTGCGCAAAAAAAGCCGTGGACTCTTCAGTCCACGGCCGGTATCTGCTCAGCGTATCCTGCCGAAATATACGCTGAATGCACGTATATCCTCAAGCAAAGGATCGTTCACATATGTAATTCCAGAATAGCTACACGGGTGCAGTACACATCTGAGCCTATAGCTCTACTGCCACCCGATCTCTGGAGGTCCGGTGAGGATGATTTGTCGTTGCCGTAATTGTCCGTGAGTGAATCGCTCATATTTGGAATACAAGCTACTACGCTGTTGTTCATAATGAAGCTGTTCCAATTGTGTCATCTCTACGGGCAATACGGGATTATACATCATCTGCTCACGACCTCCTGTTCATTGGTATTTTGAATATAGCAGGCTGCCAGGAATAACATCGGCGCCTTTGAATTGTCAACATCATAATACGGCTATCCAGATTCTGTCAACGTCTATCCGTTTACAGATTGTATACGAGCAGAGCAGCAGCAAATAGAATCATCGCCACCAGTACACAGCGAAGTGCCCACCGCATACGTACTTTTTTGCGCTGCTGATAGGCTTCTGCCGCCTGCTCATCCATATTCCATCTGGCATATCCACCGCCGAGTATCTGACTGCTCAGCAGTACAGATAGCACGAGAAAAATCATGCCACCCCATAACAACGTACTTAACACACTCATATTTCTTTTTCCCCCTGATTTTTCTTCGAATTAGCACAATTCTTCAAGCCATTTCTTCAGCTGCCCTCGTACTGATGATCATCTCATCTCTACCGGGATTAATCTCAAGACAGCAGCATCCGCGTCTCGGAAGGCGCAAAGTTACGGTATTTTTTGAATGTACGACTGAAATATGAAATATCATTATATCCTGCTGCCATAGCCACTTCGGATACGGTCATACCGGTATTCAGCAGTAGATACTCCGCGCGGTTGATCCGCACACGGTTAATATATTCGGTTACTGTACGGTTGGTCAGTTCATGGAACAATCGGCTAAAATGAAACCGGCTGAGACCTGCCAATCCGGCAAGTCGATCGATCGTAATCTCTTCGGCATAATGTTCCTCAATATACTGCAAAATCGGTGTGAAACGTTCCAGATTCTTCATCCGGTGCTCGGTATGCTTCCAGTCCGAGACATTGGCGACATAACCGCGCACGAGCAGGGATAATAACTGGTACATATACGATTTGACCGATAATTCATGACCGATCTCCCGGCTGCGGAACTCTTCCACAATCTCCGACATGCACCGCTGCAGACGTTGATCTCCACTAATATGACTTTGGAACAGCAGCCTGCTCTGGGTCATCGGCGTAATAAATCTTGTCTCCACCGCATCTTGTGAAGGACTTTGCAGCGAGTTCAGATCGGCAATCAGCGCATAATAGATCAGATGATTGGATAGGCTGGTGCCCTGATGCAAATCATTGCTGTTCAGCACAATCAGATCACCGGCTCGCACATGCACCGGCTCGGCATTGCATTCAATGATCGCTTCGCCGCTCTCAAAATACAGAAACTCCATATGACGGTGCCAGTGATGCGGGAACATCACCTGGCCATATTCATACGACTTGCAGAAATTCAGCTTGATTGGAAAATAAGGGTCAGGCATACTCATCGGTTCCTGCAAATCAACCGGCCAGTTCATGGACCATCCTCCTCTGATCACGTTCGATCCCGCCCTCTCTACAAGGCATGGCTTACCGAACGTCATCCAATGATTTCCGCTGGAATTACAACATATGTAGGTTTTCTTTTCACCATTAACTATAACGTAAAAATCAGGGATAGCACAATTGTGCAAATAAACCGCAAATCCATTCATGACCCTGCCTGCAGTCCGATTATATAATCGGTTCAATCTACATATTCCGCTGAATGGGAGAGAATCTGCATATGAAAACAACGATTGGTATTGGAGTCATTGGAACCGGCAACATCTCGGAGTATCATCTGAAGCCTTATGCCAAGCATGAGGGCGTCAGCATCCTGGGTATCTGCGACAAAAATGAAGAACGTGCCAAAACCGTCGCTTCCAAATATGAAGGTGCACGCGCATATAGCGATTACAATGAACTGCTCGCCGATCCGGAGATTGATGCCGTCAGCATCTGTACTTGGAACAACACCCATGCCGAGATCAGCATCGCTGCTCTGCGCGCAGGCAAGCATGTACTCGTCGAAAAACCGCTCTGTCGTACGATGGAAGAAGCTCATCAGATCGAAGCAGCCGTACGTGAATCCGGCAAGCTGTTGATGGTAGGATTCGTACGTCGTTATGATGACAATGCACAGATGCTCAAGCATTTCAGCGATCAGAGAGATTTTGGAGATATTTATTATGCCAAAGCTTCATATATCCGCCGCTTCGGTAATCCTGGCGGCTGGTTCAGCGATATTGAACGCTCCGGCGGCGGTCCGGTAATCGATATCGGCGTCCATGTCATTGATCTATGCTGGTATCTGATGGGGCGTCCCGAACCGGTCTCGGTCAGCGGTAATACGTATTATGAGCTTGGCAATCGTGCCCATATTCAGCATTTGTCCCATTACAAGGCTTCTGATTATGACGCTACCAAGAATGATGTGGAAGATATGGCGAATGTCATGATCCGTTTCAAAAATGGCGCGTCACTCATGGTAGACGTCAGCTTCAGTCTTCATGCCAAGGAAAATGAAGGCATGATCCGCATGTATGGCAGCAAGGGCGGATTCGAGGTCGATCCTGCAGTATCCATCACGACTGAAAAGTACAATACCGTGCTGAATATCCAGCCTCAGACCGATCATCCGGGCTTCCATTTTGAAGGAGCATTCGAGAATGAGATTGGTCACTTTATCGAATGTGTGCGCACCGGTAGCCAGCCGATCAGTCCGGTCGAAGATGGCGTCCAGATGATGCGGATGCTGACGGCTATTTATGAATCGGCACGTCTGCGCCGGGAGGTGATTCTGTGAAGCTGGGACTTAGCACGTACAGCCTGCACGGTTCCCTCAGCTCCGGTGCGATGACCGTACTGGATGTAATTGATTATACGGCAGAGCTGGGTGGGCAGCATGTAGAGATCGTGCCGCTCAGCTATAGTCTGTCCGAGAATCCGGAACTGACGATGCAGATCGTCGAGCGCGCCCGTCAGCAGGGGATTGAGCTGTCCAACTATGCAATCGGTGCCAATTTTCTGACTGATGATCCTGATGCCTATGAACGCGAGATTGAACGGGTCATTAGCGAAGTGGATATCGCCGCCAGACTGGGCGTGAAGCTGATGCGTCATGATGTAGCGTCCTCGCCGGATGTGTCGATTGCCAATTTTAACCGCCATCTAGGTCGGCTGGCGGATGCCTGTCGCCGGGTCGCTGATCACGCTGCCAATTACGGGATAACCACCAGTGTGGAGAATCACGGCTTTCTGATCCAGCATGCCGATCGGGTACAGGCTCTGATACAGGCTGTAGATCGCCCCAATTATAAAACAACGCTGGATGTGGGTAATTTTGTATGTGCAGATGAGAATCCGGTAGCTGCCGTACAGAAAAATCTGCCGTTTGCGTCCATGGTGCATATCAAGGACTTTTATATGCGTCCTTCCCATCGCAATCCCGGTGCAGGCTGGTTCACCAGTACAAGTGGCGTCTATCTGCGCGGTGCCATTATCGGGCAGGGAGATCTGGATATGTGGAAGATTCTGCATACGATCAAGGCTTCCGGGTACGACGGATATATTTCGGTTGAATTTGAAGGCATGGAAGACGGCATGACTGGTTCGAGGATCGGTATGGAAAATGTACAGCGAATCTGGGACGAAGTCTAAGCGATACAAGCTGGATATCGCCTCATACTGGACAGTCTGCCGTGAATACCTGTTTACCGGCAAACTCGTCTTTCTTTTACCAAAACTGTAAAGGAAGTGATTCCATGGCAACAGAACTTGGCAAAATTGGCGTGATTGCAGACGCATTCAAACTGGAACTTCGCGAGAATCTGCTCAAAGCAAAAGAAGTTGGTGCAGACGGTGTACAGATCTGGGCTACCGAAGGCGTGATGGACCCGGATAATCTGGGCATCGACCGCCGCCTGGATCTCAAAGAGTATCTGGATGGACTGGGGCTGGAAGTATCGGCGCTGTGTGCGGACTTTGGTGGCAACGGCTTCCATAGCGCACAGGATAATATCTGGAAAATCGAAAAGTCCAAAAAAATTCTCACACTCGCTCTGGAACTGGGTACGCCTATTGTAACGACTCATATCGGAATCGTACCTGAGGATACCAATGCGCCCGAATATGCCATTATGCAAAAAGCCTGTAATGAACTGGCCGAATTCGCTTCTTCAATGGGTGGTTACTTTGCGATCGAGACCGGACCGGAACCGGCTGCCCGGCTCAAGCAGTTCCTCGATTCCCTGGACAGCAAAGGCGTAGCCGTAAACTTTGACCCGGCCAATATGGTTATGGTCACCGGAGACGATCCGGTGCAGGGTGTATACACGCTCAAGGATTATATTGTGCATACCCATGTCAAAGACGGCATTCGCAACCGCGAGGTCAATCCGCATGATGTATACGGCAATCTGAGCCATGAACAGATCGCAGCGTTCGAGGATGGCAGTATTGGCTTCCAGGAAGTCGCACTCGGCGAAGGACAGGTCGATTTCAAAGCCTATTTCGCAGCGCTGCAGGATATTGGCTACACCGGCTACCTGACAATCGAGCGCGAAGTCGGTCAACAGCCTGAACAGGATATCCGGCGGGCCGTCGAGTTTATCCAGGGATTCAAAGCCACTGTCTAGAAATTGACAGGGATACCATAATGGGAAGACACAGCATACAGCGCGAGCAGTGGGTAGCCAGCATCCTGCTGCTCGCGCTGTATGCTGTCGTGCATGTCCCCTATGCAGAGGATGAAAACTGTATGGATGATGCACACTCAGCATAGATAGATCCCCCTTCATTCATGCATAAAATATGTACAAAAAAGCTGATTTCATCCACTGTCTGACAGCGATGAAATCAGCTTTTTAAGTTAACGATAGCCTTGATCGGCACTCTATCTTACTAACGATATTAACAAATAAAGAGCGATCACCCAGATCATCAGCGCCGAACAACGGTTCAGCCAGTAGAACCAGCGTCCGCTGCGATCAAATACCCCGACGCCATCCCTGCTGCAGCCAACACTGCAAACCAGAGCCAGGAAACGATAATACAGGTCCACATAAACGCCAGCTTTTGCTGACCTTCATACTGAAGTGAACTCGTTCCTATGACGCCGATCGTATCCAGAATAGCATGCGGATTGAGCAGCGATACCGACAGCGCGAATAGTATCTGTTTGCGCGCGGGCAGAGCTGCCGTTTGGTTTGGCTGCTCTTCTCCGTCTACTACCGCGGCTGTCCGGACAGTCTCGGCACTTTTCCACGTCACATATCCCATGTAAATCAGAAACAGTACTCCCGCCAGCATCAGTACCGTTTTGACCCATGGTAGTCCCAGCACCAGGACCGATACTCCGCCGATAGCCAGACTGATCAGCAGCGTATCACATAATCCGGCGGTAATCACTACCGGCAACACTTTCCACCATCTGCGCTGTACCATTCCCTGCTGAAAAATAAATACATTCTGGACACCCAGCGGCAGAATCAATCCCAGTGCCAATATAAAAGCATGCAGTATAACACCAGCCATTTGTATCTCCCCCTTGTTCACCAATACCAGTGTAGCGCGGGATCAACAAACTGCATACAGCAATAATGTTTCTTTTATTTTTCTAATAATCTTATAAAATGAAACTCTATTTGCTCTTGCTTATCTCTTCTCTCCATCAACATACACCGATGATCCTCTTGTTCTCGCCCAGTCCGCAATCCGCGATGGATCGCCTTTCCATAATCGCTGCTTGCCCCATATATTACTCTCCGGCACACCATCACACTCCACTCGTATGACGGGGAAAAGAGCTGTAGGACGCTCTTTGGGAAGTCCTTTGATCCATAGTACCTGATCCTGCTGCTCAAATTCCAGCTCCTGTCCGGTCGTGAGCAGTGTCACCCGTTTTACTCGCGATACCAGGTCGGCAAGGCGTATTTCCGGCTTCCCATCCCAGAAGCGAATAATCAAATACAGATGGTTCCCACTAATGGTCTGTCTTCCCCGTGTAATAAACTCGGTCAGATCACCACTATCCGATTTGTATATCGCTTCACCATGCACTTCCAGCCACGCCCCAATCTCTAGCGCTCGCTGTACAAATTCCGGCGGCAGCTGGCCGTCCGGCTGGGGACCGACATTGAGCAGCAGATTACCGCCTTTCTCTGCACATTCGCATAGCATATCCAGCAGCATATCTGCAGAACGCCAGCGTTCTCCGGCAGCATATCCCCATAGACGCCAGGTAGTGACCTGGTTGGACTCCCATAACCGGTTCGGATCAGGCACAATCTGATGTTCCGGCGTACCAAAGTCACCCAGCACTTCCGAATCACCAGCGCCGGCGCCACCATCTGCGTAAGTACGAGTTCCATCCGACGGACCCAGCCGATTATTCACCAGTATACCGGGCTGCAGCTCTTTCATTCGGCGTACCAGCTCTACACTGCCCAGCTCCTCTGCTGTTCGCGGCCATACCCCATCAAAGAAGAAGTGATCAATCTGTCCGTACTGGGTCAGCAGTTCCTCGACCTGATTATGCATATATTCTTTCATCGCCTGCCAACCATCCGGGTCTTTCTCCGGTCCGTCAAAAAAAGCTGGAATCCGCCAGTCCATCCACGAATAATACAGTCCAATATGTAGTCCTTCTGCCCGGAATGCGTCGACAAATTCACGTACCAGATCACGCCCGCATGCCTGAGCGGCTGTAGAATAGTCCGTGTACTGTGAATCCCATAGACAGAATCCGTCATGGTGGCGCGTTGTCAGACATGCATATTTCATTCCTGCTTTGCGGGCTGTCTGTGCCCATAACGAAGCGTTGAAATGCTCCGGGTTCCAGCTGCACGCCTGCCGGGCATATTCCTGATGATCCAGATGTTCTCGGAACAGCACCTGTTCTCCGCGTCCATACTGTGCATAAGGTCCAAAATGAATAAACAATCCATACCGGCTATCCGTGAACCATTTTGCAGACTCCGACCCAGTGTGCCTGCTGTTGTTATCCTGTCCCGTATTCATACACCCATCTCCATTTCACTATACGATTTAGATTGGTTTTGTATCTACGCTGACTGAATGTATGTAGATTTTCTTGGTGTGCTTATTTTGCCTTTATGACTTTTTTATACTCATAAGCCCAATTCATTTAAACATCATAATGTTATTATCTATCTGCATTATATCATTGTTATTATGCTTATCGAGTTAAAATATCGAATTTTACAAATAGATTTCCAAACTCTCAAGACAGCAGAAATTCTTAAATCCATCAGATTAAAATACCCATATATTGTATATTTAATTACAGTATATGGGTATTAATATATATATCGAATTTATCCTTTTTATATCCTGCCTATAGTGTTATTCTTAAAATTAACTGTGTAATTTCGACAAATCCAAAGGCAGGAGGATGAATATAGATATGAAAAAATGGGCGTACATGCTAATCGTTGCAGGCATCCTGGTGATGATCTATCCTCAGGCAAATGAATGGTATGACGATTGGCAGCAGGAGCGTCTTCTGAGTCAAGCGGAGCAGACAGCCGCCGTTTCTCATCAGAATACGACAAAAAATTTAAAAAATAGCTATTCGGAGGTAAATGCTCTACTAAATGAAGGAGCTGCTGCCGATAATATAAATAGTAAGACAGAACTACCAGCAAGCGGTGAGATTCTAGGAGTGATTCATATCCCGGTAATCGATGTGGAACTTCCGATCGTAGAAGGTGCCACTCGTGAAAATATGCGCAGCGCTGCTGTTCATATTTCCGAGACTGACCAGCTGGGACAGAAAGGCAACTTCGCTGTTGCTGCGCATCGCGCTCATAAAACCGGTCGTTTATTCAATCGTCTGGGCGAAGTTAAAGTTGGTGACTCGATCCAAATCGAATCTGCCGGTCAACAATACAATTATCAGGTCGATCGCATCCGAATTGTAGAACCCACTGAAGTATCTGTACTCGATAGCGATCATCAGTCGGAAGAATTGACACTCGTGACCTGCGACCCACTAATCAATCCAACCCACCGTCTTATAGTACATGCGGTACGCGTCTATGATCCTATAAATGAATAGCAAATTATTCATTTCGCGTACATTTCTGTTTGACGCTTTTAGTCGAATTATCGCTGTGGTACTATAAGATTATAACTAACCAGTAACTTATTATTTACCCATAAATCACAATAATATGTATATCTTGCATATTGTTGCTATGTAACTTGCTTATTAAGAGCTTTTACACGATAACGGCAAACCTGTCTAAAGATAGGGACGCAAAGCTAAAGGGCCTTACCCTCCGGGGTTGGCAGCCAGCTACCGAACGGAAAGGCTCTTTTTATATGAATGGATTGTAAAATATTACACTTTATAGAATATAATGGTTTAGTCAAACGACGGATAACAGTGAGTTAATGTGATCCTTCATTGATCGACTAAGCCCCTTTGAAAGGATTTGTCGTCATGAAGAAACTTTTGCTAACTTGCTTGACAACCATTTCGCTGCTTGCAGTAGCTCCATTATCTGTATTCGCAGCCGAAGATTCCAGCTGGCTGGACAGCTCCACTGCCAATCAGGGTTATGTCGCTGTTCACTATGAAGCTCCTTCCAATACACGTACCAAAGTTATGATTACTAAGAATGATACCAGTTATACGTACAATCTTTCTTCTTCCCATACTGATACTTCGTTGCCATTGCAGCTGGGAAGTGGTACGTATCAGGTAAGCGTTCTGGAAAATACATCCGGCAACAACTATAAAAAAGTATATTCCGATTCGCTGCAGGTACAATTGAGCAATGAGAACAGTGTATATCTGGCCTCCACTCAAAATATCGATTGGAAAAACAGTCCTGCTGTTACTTCACTCGCAGCCAAGCTAACTCAAAATGCTGCAAACGATCAGCAAAAAGCACAGGCAATCTACGATTATATTACAAGCAGCATCAAATACGATTATCAGCTCGCTAGCGCATTACCAACCGTCTATGTACCTGATCCGCAGCAGACACTGTCTTCTCGTAAAGGCATCTGCTATGATTATGCTTCTCTGAATGCAGCGATGCTGCGCAGCCAGGGTATTCCTGCCAAGCTGGTAATGGGAACTACATCAGCAGTTAAAGAATATCATGCCTGGAATGAAGTTTATCTGAACGGTAAATGGGTCACTGTGGATGCTACTGTAGATGCATCGCTTCAACAAAAGGGCAAAAGTATCCCCTTTGCCAAAGACGCTGCACAGTACCAAGCAGCCAAAGTATATTAATATCGTTACTGAAGATTTCACCTTCTCCTAAACGTTGCAGTACTTATTCACAGCTTTTATCGAAGGTTAATTAGGCTTGATAAATAATAAACAAACTTCATATAACATTGAATTGAAGAAAATAAAAACCCCTTTGTCTATCATCGGCAAAGGGGTTTTTGTATTGTTACCCATGTATACATCACCCAGATACTTTATTGATATGATATATACTTTATTCATAATAAGTCGATTTAAACATCTGATCCATGCCTGCTTCTTCTTATATAGAAGAAAGAGGGGTTGTTATACCGGCAGTAGGGTTAGATGGTACAGTTCCTTTACCGATATTCGGAGTGCTCCCAGCCGACTGCTCCAGCTGCAGAAGTGCCTGCTTCATCGGCATACCTCCCCGGTATCCTGTCAAATTGCCATTTTTACCGATAACCCGATGACACGGAATCGTGATCAAGACAGGATTGGCCCCAATTGCCGCGCCTACCGCTCTCACTGCATCGGGTCTGCCAGCCATTTCGGCAACTGCCGAGTACGATAGAGTCTGACCATATGGTATGCGGCTTAGTGCTTCCCATACTGCCAGCTGAAAAGGGGTTCCCCTTAGATCATGCTTTACGTTATCCAGTGCATCTGCTGCTCCACGCAGATACTGGATTATAGGTGCTGCATAGCCTTCCATGTGCTGCCCATCTTCCACCAATACGTATCCCGGAAAACGGTTACTCGCCCACAATACCAGTTCTTCCAGCGGCTGATCCGGTGAACTGACATAACATAACCCGTCTACTGTCGCAGCGATATAGAGATGCCACTGTTTATCATTTAACCACGTGTAGTACAAAATGGGCTGATCTGCTGACATATCGTAGGCCTCCTTTTGCCAAATTACATATACTCTACTTTATGCGGATTATTGCCGTTTTGTGCTGTAGCTTATTTCTCGTTTATTGCTTTTATCTATCTATCTTTCTTTCTGGTTCGTATGTTCCGACTGCATTTGATGATCTTCTGCTTCAGTTATATCACGATCTGATGTTCAAAATATTGCGCTTCTATTCCAGCTTCTATTCCAGCTTGTACTTCATCCTGCTATTTTCCCGGAATCCACTTCCCTTTCGGAACATACCAAAATGCAGCTCCTTGTATCATCCCGGAGCTGCATTTGATATCCGTCCTTTTTCTGTTATGCCCTCTATGCTGGTTTGCTTTTACCTGTATCGCGTTATACTTCCTTGTGCGTTTCACTTTCTTTGCGCTGCGGATCAGCAAAAGAATCGGATGGATCGGGTTTTGGTTTGTTCAGCTCGCCGCCCATTGACTTGAGAAACTGGAGTCCAAAAGCCATCGTCGTACGCACATCCGGATCGCGCATCGTTTTGAGCAGATGCAGCATTCCCGGCGGTTCCTGATCCCGTGAATCTCCATACTTCGAGTTCGCAGGGTCCATTTCACCGAGATGGCTTAACCCGCTTCCCAGTGCATTCAGCAGTCGATCCATTTCCAGCGGATCAATCTTGCCGACCATTTGACTCAGGGTAAAGGCATTGCGGATCAGCGGCGGAATATTCAGGGAGTTGATCAGATTTACTCCATGTACGCCTACTTCTGTCCGTTTCTTGAGCAGGGCACCGGCAATATCGAGCATGCCGGCGTTATCCAGTTCCTTGATAATATCCAGCGTTTTGAGAATCGCTTCCTTATTTTCACTAAGTGCCTTGATAATCTGGGTAAGCGATTCGGCCTGTATTTCCGCTTCTGTCGGTTCGTGGCGTTCAATCCGGTTAATGGCTCTGGCCATACTGGGCACGCTCCTTCCGAATGGTATCTGCTATCGGCTCATAATCCTGACGCTTCCACTTGTCCTCGACCCGTACGCTGATCTGCGGACGACGTTTGGCAAACCGGTGGTTAACCTGCGGTAATGGCGATACACCCCGATCTTCAAGTACTTCCATCCGTACACTGATTTCCTTGTAACTCGGCGTATGCGTAATTTTGTCCGTATGACTGCTGGTCAGACGATTGATCGCTTCACTTGCATTCTGGGTATTCATCGGCAGATATAGCTCTTTGCCTTTAACTCGATCGGTAACAACGACCGACAGCTTGGCCTGACCATATGGAGATACGAGCCGCACTTTGGCACCTGTTTCAATACCTCGCTCGGCAGCCAGCTCCGGCGAGACTTCCAGCCATGTAGATGGTACTTTGTGGCGGATATTCTGGGATTGATACGTCATATTGCCTTCATGGAAATGCTCCAGCAGTCGGCCATTATTCAGATGAAGATCATATTCTGCTTCCGGCTCGTATGGCAGTGTCCAGCTGACCGGGAATAGACGTGCCTTGCCGCTTGGGAAAGCAAATTTCTCGGTATACAGTAGTTCTGTACTGCTTCCATCCGGTTCTACCGGCCAAACCTGACTATTCCATCCTTCCAGGCGATCATAGCTGACCCCGGCGAACAATGGAGCAAGGCTTGCTGCTTCCGCCATAATTTCACCGGGGTGGGTATAATTCCAGCCAGCTCCCAGAGCATTGGCTACATCCTGGATAATTCTCCAGTCCGGTCTGGATTCACCCATCGGCTCGAACACTTGATGGAAACGCTGAATCCGGCGCTCGGTATTCGTGAAGGTGCCGTCTTTTTCCAGACTTGGTGAAGCAGGCAGAACAACATCTGCGAACTGTGCTGTCCGGGAGAAGAATATATCCTGCACCACAAAAAATTCCAGCTTGCCGAACATTTCTTCCACAAAGTTGGAGTTGGAATCGACAAATGCCATTTCCTCTCCAAACAGATACATCGCTTTGAGTGTACCTTCTTCGATCGCATCGACCATTTCATGATTATCCAGTCCCGGTTCTATCGGCAGTTCCACGCCCCATGCCTGCTCATAACGGGAACGTACCGCATCGTCAGTTACTTTCTCATATCCGGGGAAATAGCTTGGCATCGTACCAAAATCGCAGGCTCCCTGCACATTGTTATGACCACGCAGCGGATACGCTCCTGTACCCGGACGACCAAAGTTGCCGGTAGCAAGCAGCAGATTACAGATCGCTGTCGATGTATCTGTACCACCGCGATGCTGGGTCACACCCATCGCCCACAGGATACATACAGAGCCGGACTCATGGATCATATCTGCTGTACGAATCAGCTGTTCACGGGTCAGACCGGATACCTGTTCTGCATAATCCAGTGTGTATGGAGCGAGTGACTCACGATATTCCTCATACCCTTCAACACGGTTGTTCAGGAAATCTGCCGCTTCCCAGCCCTGATCGATAATGTATTTCGTCACCGCAGAGAGCCAGACCAGATCCGAACCTGGTTTGGGATGCAAATGCATATCTGCACGTTCCGCCATTTCATTTTTGCGAATATCCGATACGATCAGCTTCTGACCATTCAGCTTATGCGCACGCTTCACCCGGGTAGCGAGTACCGGATGGGATTCTGCCGGATTGGCACCGACAATGATGACCAGCTCCGATTGCTGGATATCGACCATCGTACCACTATCCCCGCCCATGCCAACCGTACGCATCAGGCCGGATGTAGCAGGCGACTGACAGTAACGGGAGCAGTTATCGACATTATTGGTACCCATAATCGAACGGGCAAATTTCTGGAAAATGTAGTTCTCTTCATTGGAGCATTTGGAAGACGCGATATAAGCGATCGAATCGGAGCCATGCTGCGCCTTGATACCGCCGAGCTTCTCCGCGATCAGCGCCAGTGCTTCATCCCATGTCGATTCCACGAACCGGTCTCCCTGGCGAATCAACGGACGGGTAAGTCGTTCTTCACTGTTAACAAAGTCCCAGCCCCATTTGCCCTTGATACAGGTAGATACTCCATTCACCGGCGCATCTATTGAAGGCTCGATTTTGAGAATATGACGGTCTTTGGTCCACACTTCAAAGCTGCAGCCCACACCGCAGTACGTACATACCGTCTTGGTCTTCTCAATACGGGAATTGCGCATCGATGCCTCGATCTCAGAAATCTGGAAAATGCCCGAATAACCGGGCTCTACCGCTTTGGTCAGATCAATCAGCGGTTCCATCAGCTTGTTATCGATATTGGTCATGAACCCGGCTTCTCCCAGCATAGAAGATTCCATCAGTGCATTACATGGACAGACCGTAACGCAGTGTCCACAGGAGACACAGGAAGATTGGTCGATCGGTACATCATCATCCCAGACGACGCGCGGCTGTTCCCGGCTCCAGTCAATAGACAGCGTCTCATTGACCTGCAGATCCTGGCAGGCTTCTACACAGCGGCCGCACAGAATACATTGGTCTGGATCATAGCGATAAAATGGATTGGTGTTGTCGATCTCATAGGGTTTGTTGCGGAAAGGATAGGTCTGATGCTCGATACCCAGCTTTTCCGTGGTGTTATGTACCACGCAATTACCGTTATTGTTATCGCAGACCGTGCAGTAGAGTTCATGATTGCGGAGAATTCGGGACATGGATTCCTGCTGTGCATCCTTGACCAGCGGACTCTGGGTTGATATACGCATTCCCGGTGTAATCACGGTACTGCAGGAGCGTATCAACTCACCGTCCACTTCGACCATACAGGTATCACAGGTATTGATCGGACCGAGCTGTTCGTTATAGCAGATCTGCGGAATATACAGATCAGGCGCCGTATTAACCGCCTGAACGATCGTCATACCTGGCTGTGCCACAACCGACTGTCCATCGACATGAATCACAATATTCTGCTGATCATCCATCTTCATGGTGTCACTTCACCTCTGTCTGAGTAATTGGATATTTTGAAACCTATTACCCGTTTATGGTAAAAGTATGCAGCCTGTTCGTGCCTTACTGTTTATTTCGGAGCTTTATTCCACGAAGCCGTCACATATATGTAATTATTGAGTATATTATATAAGAAAATACATATTAATTAGCAACAGGAACTTCTGCCATACGGCTGGAACGATCCTGCTTATTTCTTTTTGCGCCAGTATTCTGTTAGCTTCATTTCCTTTACAATCTGCTATAACAGGAGTAACGTTAGAAGATAAGCTTGTCCAAGAAAGCTAGCATGGTTGAAGGAGGTACGCTGATATGGAGGCTTCACGCCTTGACAATACATTATCTAATCGAATACTTATTATGACTGCGGTCGAAGCTGAACGCGAAGCGGTACAGAGAGGACTCAGCGATAAGGATAAACTACGGTACGATGTTCAGCTCGCTGGTGTGGGACCTGCTTCGGCGGCAGCACGTACAGCGCTGCTGCTGGCACGAGGATCATATGATCTGGTCATTAGTGCAGGGATTGGCGGCGGATTCGAGCATCATGCTGCTCCCGGCTCTATTGTGCTGTCCAATCGGATTATCGCTGCCGATCTGGGTTCGGGAACACCGGAGCACGGATTTATTTCCGTGGATGAACTGGGATTTGGCTCATCCGTTATCCTCCCGGACACTACCCATCTGGATCGTCTGGCGACTGTGATGCGTGATGCAGGGCTCATGGTACATACCGGACCTGTGCTCACTGTATCCACGACGACCGGATCGGCAGAGACCACAGCCGCACTGATCCAGCGTATTCCTGATGCTTCGGCAGAAGGCATGGAAGGATTCGGTGTAGCCGAAGCGGCGCAGCTGATGAATATACCAGTGCTGGAGATCCGGGCGATCTCCAACAAAGTTGGACCACGTGACCGCAGCAGCTGGCGTATCCCCGAAGCCCTGCAGTCTTTGACACAAGCAAGTTCCCTATTACCGGAGGTGCTCTAATATGAATATAGCTTTTTCTCCTTGTCCCAATGATACATTCGTGTTCCATGCCTGGGTGCATGGCCTGATTCCAGGCGCCCCCGAACTGGAAGTCACTTATGCAGATATCGATATCACCAACAACTGGGCTGCCGAAGGCGAAGGCCCGGAAGTACTCAAAATCTCCTATGCTGCTCTGCCGTGGGTACTGCAAGATTATGCACTAATCCCTTGTGGTGGCGCACTCGGACGCGGCTGTGGCCCACTCGTATTGACTGCCAATCCCGAAGCGACCGATGCGTCTGCACTCGCTGGCAAAAAGGTGGCGGTACCGAGCGAACGTTCTACTGCTTACCTGCTGTTCCGTCTATGGGCTGCCCAGAACGTACCTGGCGGTATTGGCGAAGTAGTCGTTATGCCATTTGACCAGATTATGCCTGCTGTACGTGATGGACAGATCGATGCAGGCCTTGTTATCCATGAAGCCCGCTTTACCTATCAGAATTACGGCCTGACCCTGCTGCAGGATATGGGCAGCTGGTGGGAAGAAGATACTGGATTGCCGATTCCGCTGGGTGCGATTATCGCCCGTCGTTCACTGGATATCGCCCAGATTACCGAATGGGCACGTTCCTCGGTCGAATACGCCTGGGAACATCCCGAAGCTTCCCGCGATTATGTGATGGAGCATGCACAGGAGATGGATGCCAGCGTAGCTGATTCCCATATCAATCTGTATGTTAATGAATTCACCCGCAATCTGGGTGAAGACGGCTACGGGGCGATCGAAGCACTGCTCGGCCGGGCAGCTCGCGAAGGGCTGGTACCCGAGTTCGATCTCAGCCTGTTACGCAAATAACTATTACAAACAAGTCAATAAAAACCTTGATTAATGAAGCAAAACAAAATCCCCTGCTCTCCACAATGGAGAAACAGGGGATTTTTTACGATATATTACGATTATTTGGGTCATACGCCCGTTTATCGGGGAATAAAGGAACAAAAGCATTTGCCAAATTCGGTATACGTCCTGTATACTGGGAGTGTTACTACAAAAAGTAACAACGACAAACAGCCTCTTTTGCCGAAGAGACTGTCAAATGCTGTATATTATGAGCACAGGAGGTGAATCATCATGGCTCAAGACGTATTGTGTGAAGTAAGTGCATGCACTCACTGGGCGGAACAAAACAAATGTACCGCTGACACTATTTTTGTAGTTAGTCACGCTGCTGCAAAAGAACAAACTGCTGAAGTTCAAGAAACAGATTGCCAAACTTTTGAAAAGAAATAATACTTACTATTTGTTGTACATCATGAGAAGGGACTTTGCCGAGTTCCTTCTTTCTTTTTATATTCTATCAACAATGATTATTATTATCAAGTGGATTTTCAATATTTGTTGAGAAAAGATTGAGAAAAGAAGGATGCCCCTGCTATAGGAGCATCCTTCTTCTTGTTGATCATTCGATAAATGGTTCATAAATTCCCTTTGCTGTAGGCTTGCCACAGCAGAAACAATATTTATACTGCGATTCGTACTCTCTCATGTCTATTCACAGCTGAATAGATAATGAGTATCAAGTAGGCTATTACAGCTTGAATTTGGCTACAGACTCTGCCAGTTCGTTAATCCCCTGCTTGGACTGCTTCATCTGCTCGGCTACGCGTGAAGTCTGTTGTACGATATCATCGGTTTTCTCAGCAATCATGCTGGTTCCTTCGGCACCTTCATTGGCTGCAACCGAGATTTCCTGAATTGCTTTGACGACATTCTCGATCGAAGCCAGCAGTTCTTCGGAAGTAGCGCTCAGGTCATTGGCAATATCATCGATTTCCTGGGCACTGGAAGCATACTGATCGGCGGAAGACAGCATCATCTCATAGTCGGTACGAACATTGGTACTGAACAGATTCAGCAGGTCATTGGAATTGGATGACAGATTGCTTACTGATCCGACAACAACCTGGGTAATCTCATTGATCTGATCGGCTGCTTTTTTGGAATCTTCAGCCAATTTACTGATCTCACTCGCCACGACGGCAAAGCCGCGTCCGGCATCTCCTGCACGTGCCGCTTCAATACTCGCATTCAGTGACAACAGGTTCGTCTGTGAAGCAATATCGATAATAGAAGAGACCAGACTGTTAATTTGCTGTACGGACTTGGATTCTTCCAGAGCCTGTACCAGACTGTCCCGTACTTGATTGTACGTCGTTGTACTGGTATTGTACGATTGCTTGAACTGTTTGCTCAGATCAGCTGCACGTACAGTCAACCCTTCGGCTGCGCGGGCACCTTCCTGGGCTTTGCTCGCTACGGAGTTTACCGCCGATTCAATCTCTGTCGATGTGGCATTCATCTCCTGCGTAGAAGCTGCGGTCTCTTCCATACCGGCAGACAGCTGCTCGGTTGTGGCCGAGATATCCTGTACGCCGCCTTCAAGCTTGTTCATTTCTTCATCCACGATCTGGATCGTACCCTGCAGATTGCGGCTTTCCTCGATTACACGACCGAAAGTGGTTCTGAACTCTTTTCTCGCTTCGCCGAGTGCCTGAATAATGACGGCAAACTCGTCTTTCTCTGTCAGATAACGGGTATAGCTGTCATCATAGGCCAGATCAAAATTCGCTGTTTTGTGGATCATCTTCAGTGTATCCTTGGTACGATTGCGTACATTGCGTACGATAAAGAAAATCAGCAGTGCAGCAATAACAAGGATAGCAGCCAGCTCGATAATCGTAACCAGACGCATCTGTCCACTTAGAGCAGCACTCTCTCCAATCGCGTCCTTGCTGTACTGATCCATGATATTCTCAATTTGATCCAGATTCTGACGCGACGCTGCAAATTTCACTCCGGATTCGGTCGAATTCACATAACGACGTTCTTCGTAGTTGAATTGACCTTTCCATGCGTTGTAATTGGTATTGAAGTCTTCAATCAGCTGGAATACATTTTTTTTGGTCTCGGGATCTGTATATTTCTCGAATACAGCATGGTTATTCTCCATAATCGCTTTGGCCTGCTGTACACGGTCATACGTCTGCTTTACATTTTCGTTGTAATCATCTTGTTGAACTTTAATTTCATTGGGATTTTGAAGCGTCGTTAGCATAAATTCAGCAATTTTTGCCTGATAATAATCACGGTCGGCATTCAGTACCAGATAATTAATCTGATAGGCTTCAGTATAGAGAGAGGTAATTAACTTATCTCCCATTTTATCGATATTACGGATCGCCAGCACCGATAAGACGATCAGCGCAATGACAAGAATTGCTGCTGGTAACAACATCTTGGTGCTAAGACTCCAGTTATTCAGTTTAAACATTTTCACTATTAAATCCTCCCGGCATATTGACTGACATAAGAGTTGAGGGGACGGCTAGGAACGGGTATGCTATCTGCCTTGCAAACTGGCTTGGAGTAACATACATAACAAACCGGCGATAGGATACTGCTGATATTAGTCAGGCCTTTACTAATCATCCGCACTTTTGTACTCACTACCGCTTCATCTCATTGATATGTACTATTATCGGTAAAATGACCTATTTTTTTATGTATATTTTCAGGAATATCAAAATATAGCTATTTAGCAAAATATCGTATGGCAAAAATTGGCCCAGATGAATAAACATCCGTAGTTAGATGAAGTTCGTGTCACAAAAAATAAAAGCTACCAACCGGATCGGCTGGCAGCATCACAAACAATATAATCAGATCGCATATAAATAATTACGATAAAAGAACATAATATTCTTTTAATAAGGACAATTGAACTACAGGCTGATGATTAAAAATATTCACATCCGTGCAGCCTACAGACATTTATTGTACATGGGTAGATATCGTTAAAGACAGCGCCCGGATACCATCGGCTACAAGTCGTGCTATCCGATCAGCCCCGTACTCCTGAAAATGAATATCGTCTGCCGAGCCTGCTATAAAAGCAGGATATTGTCCGGGAGCCGTATACAAAAACAGCTGCTTGGTTGCTTCTGCTCCAATCGAATTATAATAAGCGACACTGCTCGCACTCAGGTCCAGCAGCGGTGTAGCTGTATCTGACGCTACCTGCTTCATCGCCGCTACATACTCAGGGAAGCTGATCTGAAAGCGTCCGTCTGCATCCGGAGTACGCGTCCCCATCGGTGTAATCAGTATCGGCGCGGCTCCATGATCACGCGCTCCCTGAATGTACTGGTGCAGATAACGCTTGTAATCTGCTACCGGTGTATAACGATCCGGCTTCGCCTGATTGGCATCATTATGTCCAAACTGGATCAGCAGATAATCCCCCGGCTGAATTTCCTGCCAAATCGTGTCCAGTCTCCCCTGCTCGATAAATGTTCGCGTACTGCGGCCGCTAATCGCGTGATTGCGAAAGGTAACTCCCTGGTCAAAGTAACGACCAATCATCTGTCCCCACCCTGCCTGTGGGCGCTGGGCATCCGTATAGGTCTGTACTGTAGAGTCGCCTGCTATATAAATCACTGGCCGTCCATGTCCTGCACTCGTACCTGTAGAAGCCCCTACCGCAAACCATAGACTCACAATCATAATACCGAGCAGTACAACAGGACCCAATCGGCGGTTAACGGAACCCCAGCGGTTAATATTCTTCCGATGGTCACCAGCTTTTCGACGGCTAACAGCTTTCTGACGATTAACAGAATTCCAGAACCGATTACGCAAGGGCTTCCCTCTTTCATAAATCAATATAATGGATAGTTAACAGAATGGAAGATTAGACAGACAACGTTCATTAAATAGTGAGAACATCGATATGTTGTTGTAAGCAAGTAAAGCAGCAGTGAACCGACAGTAGGATTAGAGAATGGAACTACAGAAACGCAGGATAAGGTTCATATAAATAGAGAGATGGAGCATAACGATACTATCAGGAGATAATGGGCAGAAAGCAGCCTATACAATGTGTCATCAGGAATAATGGTGAATATCGTGGTTTTAAATGTATTTTAACGTATACTCTCCTGCACTGACAATTCATTTATTCGCAAATCATACATTCATAATGGATAGCCGTAGATGGAATAGGAAGAATGAAAGAACCGATGTTATATGACATTACCGAATAAAAATCAGACTTTCTGCTATTGGTATGTACACGTATTTGAATAGACTGGCAGCAGCAAAAAGGATAGTACCCACACAGGCCTGCCCTTTTTGTTAGATACGTCCTGCCTGTAACCAAGTAGAGCTGCTAACTAATGCTGCGACAGGACGGGGTGAGTGATCGGTTACCTTTACTGAGCTGCGCTGAAAGCAGGATTCAGCACATGCTCGGACAACGGCAACCCCAGATCTCGGATGCCTTCAGCTACCAGCCCGGCAATCTGCATTGCTCCGTATTCCTGGAAGTGCGTATTATCTACAACACCATTTGGGAAATACGGATACAGACCCGGCTGTACATGCATGAAAATAGAAGTAGTTCCTTCTATACCAACCGAATTGTAGTAGGCCACACTGCGTGCACTGAGATCAAGCAGCGGCGTCTGCGTCTCGGCGGCGATCTGCTTCATCGCTGCTACATATTCAGGGAAACTGACATTGAATTGACCGCTAGCATTATAGTCTCTTCTCGATACCGGAGTGACCAGAATTGGAGTTGCGCCTTTGCTGCGGGCACCATGGATGTAGACTTTGAGGTAGTTGCGGTAATCTTGTACAGGCGTATATCGTTCCGGCTTGCGGTCAGCATCATTATGACCGAATTGGATCATCAGATAATCTCCAGGCTGAATCTGACTGATAATCGTATCCAGTCGTCCCTGCTCGATAAAAGAACGGGAGCTTCTGCCACCGATTGCCTGATTGCTGACAGCAATAGAATCATCCAGATACTGGCCGATCATCTGCCCCCATCCTGCCTGCGGACGCTGCGCCTCGCGGTAAGTCTGTACCGTTGAATCGCCTGCCAGATAGATGGTCGGCAGATGAGTATAGACATCCTGGGTAACGGCTGGGGTAGTGAAATTGTTGGTTACGCCATGGGTAGCATCCTGCACAATCGTCGTCGATGGCGCAGCTGAAGCTCCTCCATAACCAAATAACGTTCCCAGGCAAGTGATGATACTCAGCAGCATAAAAGGCATTCGACGTTGAAGCTTTGCTTTATTTCTCAATTACATCCCTCTTTTCTATTTTATAAAAGCGCTTACATTAATATGATAATCATTACGCTTGTGCTGAGGTATGCAATAAACCGCTCTGTTTGTTCAATAATCAGAGGGAACGGAGGTGTTATTTCTGCATGTTTATGGGGGTTATAAGGATAGGGTTGGGCACGGTCTGAGAAAAAGAATGCCATAAGGTAAAATACTGTACTCAAAACAACGCAATAAAAGAAGAGGATAGCTGTATAAACTGTACCCTTTGTAAAGGACATTTCAAAAAAAGGTTAGGACACGTGAAGAAGCTGTTGCCTGTATGTTG
>NZ_LAQQ01000005.1 GCF_000971985.1 Paenibacillus dauci
GAGCCGACGATCCACCGGGCCTGGCTGTCTGTAAGCAGATAGCTGATCCGGGCCGCTGGATAACTTTCATCGATCGGGACATAAGCGCCCCCTGCTTTGATAATGCCGACCATGGCGACGATCGTATCGATCGACTTGCTGCACAGTACAGGGACCGGTTCATCCGGCTGCACTCCCTGCTGGCGCAAGCAGTGAGCCAGCTGATTGGCTCGGCGATTCAGCTCTCCATAGGTCAGCTGCTTTCCACCGGAGATGACCGCAGGCTGATAACTGCGACGCCCGGCCTCCTCCTCCAGCACCTCAGCCAGTGTACGTTCAATCGAAGGAGTCGTATGTACCGGATTGAATTTATGAATAAGTTCAAGACAGGTTTCGGTATCCATCAATGTAATTTGTTCAGTTTGCCTGTTAGGATATTCAACAAGCAATTGCAGTATATATTGAAGATGGTCTCCTAGCTGCCGGATGATCTCCTCCGTAAACAAATTGCGATTATACATGAGAGTAAATTTCCAGTCATTTTTCGAAGTGAAAATAATATTCAGATCATAAGCGGTTTGTTCTCTTCCATGAATTCGTTCTATCGTAAAATTCAATTCATCCTGATTTTCGTAAGAAATGTCCGGATAATTTTCCAGTACCATTAACGTATTCAACCTGTGATATTTTAATGATGTAGTATTTTGAATTTTAGCCAGGGATACGTATTCATATGGAGATTTGTTTTGATTATTGATTTGCACTTCCTGCAAAAGTTCAATTACTGTCTGTTCGGATCGGGAAGTAATTCGAATCGGCAATGTATTGATAAACATGCCCATCATCTGTTCGATATTATCCATTTCCGGAGGTCTGCCTGATACAACTGCCCCAAAGATAACATCATTAGTATTGGAATATCGCTGCAGCAGTATTCCCCATGCTGTTTGACAAAGCGTATTCAACGTAATGGCATTGTTTTGAGCTGCACGTTTCAAATAATCACTCTGATCAGCCAGAAGTATGACTTCGTGTATGCCTTCCGCATATTCGGTAGTTGTATTTTTATCGATCGGAAGAATAATATCCTGGCTGTAATCCTCCAACTGATTTTGCCAGTAGATTAAAGCTTGATCTTCTTCCTGATCTTCCAACCATTCTATATAAGAAGCAAAATCATATTCCGGGATAACCGTGTTGATGCTTCCTTTCTCTACCCTTCTGTATATATCCAGCAGATCTTTTAACATCCGTCCATGTGACCAGCCATCCAAAATAAGATGATGACAGGTAATAATCAAGCGGAATTCTTCCGGCTGTGTCTGCACAAGTGAAAGATGAAACAAAGGATCTTTTTGTATATCAAATCCTTGTTGAAGCAGTGACTGTTTATAGGCTATACAAGCTTCCTCTGGATAAGCCATATCCTGGATATCAATTACGCTTACTTCTTTTTTCCAGTTGGATAATACAATCTGAACCGGATGTTTTTCATGTTCCACGAAAATGCTGTTTAATACTTGATGCTGCTGACACAATATATCCAAAGCTTTTTGAAAAATAAACGGTTGTACACGGCCTTTTAAGCTGTATTCTCCCTGCACAATATAAGCCTGTGTATCCTTCTGTTCGGATAGCGTAAAAAACATTCCCTGCTGCATCGGTGTCAGACGATTAATATGCTCAATAGTGGCTTCTGTACTTACCTGCTCGATAATATATTTTTTGAATTCCATTACTTCTTCGAGTGATAAATCATGGATTCCATAATCAACAGGAGTTTTTTCGGTATACTGTATCGCTGTACAGTGATCAATCACACGATACAGTGCGTACTCATACAAAGAAGCAAGCTGATTCCTGTCCGCTTCAGTCCATTGTTCTTCATTGAACTCCATAATCATCTGCAGCTTTTGATCTTTCACAAATCCATTGATCTGAAGGTTCTCCCGTACATGAAGATCGGGGCTGGCCTGTACCCCTGTCCCCAAAGGTGACATTATCATTTCCTGATCATTTCGGTAGCTGTTATCCAGTTGGCCTAGATAATTAAAGCTGATATCCGTTCCGGTTGATAAAAGATTATTGTTCGTCAGATCCAGCTCGGCAAGATGTTTTAATATGCCGTAGCCAATCCCTTTATTCGGAACACGGTGCAAAACTTCTTTTGTTCGCTTAACAAGCATACCCAGATCAGAATCGGTTATTTGCAAATTCACCGGATAAATACTTGTAAACCATCCTATCGTTCGGGTAATGTCTATTCCTTTTCCCGTTTCTCCTTTTAAAGGTTCGCGTCCATGTCCTTCCAGCATGAGCGAAACATGCTCCTGACCGTTAAATTGCTGAACAGCGTAGCCAAGCGCAGCCAGAAGCAGGTCGTTAATCGTTGTTCCATAGGCGCGATTGGCTTTTTTGAGCAATTTCTCTGTTGCTTCATCATTTAGCGTGATAGTTTGGCTAATCATATTTTTCAATAGCGTGTGGTTTTTTATTGGTTTTATGGTCGTTTGCTTTTCTACAACTTTTTGCCAATAATCCAGCTCTTTTAGCAATTGATGATTTCTGGCATATTCTTTTTGGGAAGCAGCCCAATTTTGAAAAGAGGTAGTCTTTTCCGGAAAAATGTACTGCTCTTTCTTTGTCGCTGCTTTGTAGGCAGCATAAAAATCTTCCAGAAAAATCTGCCAGGAAACACTGTCAACTATCAAATGATGCATGGAAATTAACAGGTGATCTCCAGCTGCTGTATGAAATACGCCAACCTGGATCAGCGGCCCTTTACTAATATTCATCGCGAGCTGCATTTTCTCTGCTTTTTGGGTAATCTGCTGTTCGGCATCGATTTGGGTAACCCAATCAAATGACTGGAAATTGTAAAATAAAGCCGAATCGTTAAAAGCACGAATTTCCAGCTGTACCTCTGTATCAAATACAGGTAAAGATTGTTCATCACCGCTATTGACCAGTATCATTCGTAATCCATCATGGTGTTTTATAAGACTCTCCATCACACTTTTAACAATACGATCTTCAAAATGGTTTGGATGATATAACATGACTGATTGGTTGAAATGCCGAAATGCACTGGGCTGGGTAAATTCCAGAAAATATCGGATAATGGGAGTTTTCTCGACTATTCCTTCCACTTCATTTTGAGGCAGACTGATATGCGCTTCTTTTACGTGAAGAGCTATTTCCGCAATCGTTTTATACTGCATAATTTCCTGGACACCCACATGGATTTGACGCGAACGAAGTCTCGAAGCAATCTGGATAGACCGGATCGAATCGCCGCCAATATCCAAAAACGAATCATATATACCGACAGGCTCAATACCGAGCACTTCTTCCCATACAGTAACGAGCATCTGCTCCAATTCATTTTTGGGTGCACAATAGACCGATGTTTTTGCAGACAGATCAGGTTCCGGGAGTGCTTTCCGATCTGTTTTGCCGTTTGGTGTCAATGGTATATTTTCCAGCTGCATCAATGCTGAAGGAATCATATATTCCGGCAGCTCGTTTCTCAGATAAGCGTTGACTGCATTCAGATCTATCGAATCCTCTGTAAATCCGATTATATAGGCATACAGCTGTGTAACAGCAGATTGGCCTTTTTGGGCTATAACCACTGCTTCTTTTACCTGTCTGTAAGCAGTCAGCGTCTGTTCGATTTCGCCCAATTCTACCCGGTAGCCTCTGATTTTGACCTGTTCATCGATTCTACCCAGAAATTCAAGGTTTCCGTCAGCACGCCAACGAGCCAGGTCACCCGTCCGGTACAAACGTTCTCCGGGTATATATTGGTTGTTTTTGAATTTGTCTGCGGTCAGTTGTTCATGGTTCCAATATCCACGGGCAACACCATCCCCGCCGACAACCAGCTCTCCCGGTACTCCTGCAGGCAGAAGCTGCATGTTTTTATCCATAATATAAGCAGATGAATTGCTGACAGGTTTTCCAATCGGAATAGCTTCCTTTTCGTCCCAGCGATTTGTCATTGGAAAGGCCGTAGAAATAACGGTGTTTTCTGTTGGTCCATAACCGTTGATGATATGTAATTCAGGGTAAGCCTCCAAACAGCGATGAACTTGTTTGCTGGAAATGACTTCTCCTCCGGCAATCAGATACTTCACACATTGAAATGCCGAACT
This sequence comes from Paenibacillus dauci, assembly GCF_000971985.1. Lineage (GTDB taxonomy): Bacteria > Bacillota > Bacilli > Paenibacillales > Paenibacillaceae > Saccharibacillus > Saccharibacillus dauci. The sequence continues at coordinate 4,137 of NZ_LAQQ01000005.1, forward strand.
ATCCATTTGATTAAATAAGGAAGTAGGCAGGATAAGATGGGTAATCTGCTGCCTGTTTATGTAAACACCTAATTGTTCCGAATCAAGCAGTACATTTTTGGCAACCATATGTAGAGGAATACCATGAAGCAGCGCCAGCCAGATTTGCTGTACGGAAGCGTCAAATGATAGTGATCCGGCCTGCAGCATTTGATCGCCTGCTTGGATTTTCATATAGCCATTATTTAAAACCATTTTTGCAAGTGATCGATGGGTAATGCATACCCCCTTCGGCTTGCCCGTCGTTCCTGATGTATAAATGAGATAGGCTGTATCTTCCGGCGAGTTGATTATTTCCGGGTTTTGTATTTGAGTAACATCCAGCTTTTGATCGTTCGGACAGAGCATGTCCAGTGTGTGTTTCCAGTCTCCAAAACGGTCACTCACCCCGGCTGCATCTATAATACGCTTTGCTTGGCTGTTCTCGATCAAATATTGTATACGAGCTTCCGGATAATCTTTGTCGATAGGAAGATAGGCTGCTCCGGATTTTATAACTGCGAGCATAGAGGCAATAGTGTCTGTGTTTTTATCACAAATTACAGGAATAATATCTCCATTTCCTACTCCGCAGCTCCGCAAAAAATGAGCGAGTATATTGGCCTGTCGATTCAATGCTTCATAGTGGCATATTTCTTTTCCAGCAAAAATAGCGGTTTCTGTACGTACGCTTTGTACAATATTTTCAAACAATTCAGCGATAGTGGAGTATTTGGGATATATACTTTTTTCTCCTGCAGACCACTGCATTATATTGGCTGTCTCCTGCGAAGATAATAATGCGACATGATCAATTTGCTGATCTGTATTTGCGATACTATTTTCCAGAACATAAAGGTAGCGTGACCAGAATGCCTGTATCCCTTCCTCTTTATAATAGTTATGATTGTAAGTGATTCTGAAACAAAACCCTTCATGCTGCTTTTCTATCCATATCTGTATTTGTTCATTTGTACATGATGCACTCTCAAGATCCGTATGAAGATTCGCCATTCCTATTACAAATTGATAAGACGACGGATTGAGTTCATTGAGCGGATAATACTGATGTTTCAGTACAGCCATTACTTCCTGTCTGCATAAGCCAATTGTCTGTTTGACGGATAACTGATCATTCAAATGTATGTTCAAAGGAAGAATACGATTGATTGTTGACCGTTCTTCGGAAATACCATCCTGAAATACAGGCACATTTACGCTGACTGCTTTGCCTGTATAGCGATACATCTGAATTTGCAGTATTGTTAAAAAAATAATATAGGCAAACAACTCTTTATCGCCGCTGATCCGGTTAATTTCATGGGTTAATTCGGCAGAGATATTCAGTTCCATCGTTTTACTTGCATACTGTTCGGAATGCGGATGGAGATCGAAAAAAATTCGTTCCCCTTGCTCCTGGGCAAGCTGATTCTCCCAAAATTGCTTTGATTGGACCGATTGTTCCGACCAGTTTATATCATGCGGATTATAATTCATAAAAGCCTCCCCTTACCTTTTATAGAATGCATACTAGAAATTGAATTCAAAGCTTTCATTTTGCTCCAGCAATTTTTTCCCGGCATCCATCTCTTGCTGAAGCTGTTTTTTCTCCATTTCATCAAGAAGACTAATCTCTTTTGCAGGTAGGCTGGTATCTTGTGCAAACTGCTTAAATATCATTTCCAAATGGGTGGCTATTTTTTGAATATAAAGATAGGAGTATTTGTTTTTGTTATACATGATATCCAGTACAAGTTGTTCATTCATGCTGAATGCGATGCCGAGATCATAACCGGTCTGTTCTCTTGAGGTTTCGCGTTGAAAATGAAATTGGCTAAACTGCTTATCATTCGTAGCATCAGGATAATTTTCAAATACAGTAAGATGATGAATAAGATCCTGTTTCAAAACACTGTTTTTCTGTATTTCGGCCAAACTTACATAGTTATAGGTTTGTGACATATTGGCCTGCTGTTGAACACTTTTCAGCATTTCGTCAAGCGTGGAGCTTTCTTGACACACTATTCTTATTGGAACAGCATTGATCATCATTCCAATCATGGATTCGATTCCGCTTACTTCTGCCGGTCTTCCTGATATAACGGTACCGAACACTACATCGCTACTTTTATTGTATTTTTGTAGCAGGATAGCCCATACCGTCTGACATACTGTATTGACTGTTATCTCATGGTCCCAGGCCAGCTGCTGAATTTTCCGGCTTAATTCTTCGCCAAGTGACTGGCTCCACAAACCATCTTCATAATCCTCTTCACTATCCAAATCAGGCAGCAGCCGGGCAGGAGTATGGTATCCTTGCAGATACGATTCCCAATATGCGATGCCGGCTGATGTATCTTGTCGATGCAGCCAACCCAGATACTCCCGATAGTCAGGCACCTCCGATAAATATACTGCCTGATCATTGCTGAGTTTGTCATAAATGGACAATAACTCATTCATTATTAATGCTATTGACCAACCGTCCATAATAATATGATGCACATTAATCAACAGGATATACTTTGTTTCCTGAAGTCGTATAAGGTGAAGATTCATAAGCAGATCTGTTCGTAATTCAAACCCTTTTTCAATACATTTTTGTTTGTAGCTGGTCAGCTTCTCCTCTTGATCCAAGCAATCCATAAAGCAGGCAAATGATATCGTTGCAGCAGGTCTTTTTAAAACAATCTGACAGGAATGCTTCCAGTGATCCAAGAACATCGTTCTGAGTACGGCATGTCTATCAAGCAATATCGAAAACGATTTTTCCAGGAGCGAATGGTTGATTGTTCCGCTCAATTGTATCGGTGTCTGAATAACATAGGCTGTAGTTGCATTGTTCTTCAGGTACGTATAAAAAATCCCTTCCTGCATCGGTGTCAAAAAGTGGATCGATTCAACTTCCGTAGATTCCCCGTGCAGTGCAACTACTTCACGCATAATTTCTGCATGTTCTTCTATACTGTATTCGTTGATCCCATAATCGGAAGGCGTACGTTCCACAATATCGGTATGTGTCGTACAATAAACGATTTGTTCAAAAGACTGCTTAAGCATTGTACAAAATTCCGCAATGATTTCATCGGTGTATATATTGCGATTGTATTCCAGCATCAGTTTTAGTCGTCCCTGCTGAACTTTTCCATTTATTTGGATATTTTGACCGAACGTCATTTCAGGATGAAACTCGGTTCCTTTTGCAAAATCACAATGACTCAGCCAATTCTCCTGGTCTTCCTGATCAAATTGCCCCATGTAATTGAAGCTGATTGGTACATTGACTTCATACTCTTTCTGATTGGCATAATCCGTTAAATATCGAATAATACCATAGCCAATTCCTTTATTCGGAATACGGCGCAATGTTTCTTTTGTTTGTTTGATAATCATAGCCGGCTCTTTGTCCCCTATGTTCAAAACTACTGGATAAACGCTGGTAAACCAGCCTACTGTACGATTGATCTCCAATGGTTGTATTTCATTCCATCCGAGTTCTTCTCGTCCATGACCTTCCAGTATTAAAGACATTTTGTCCTGGCCTGTCCACATGTGATAAGCCCGACCGAGAGCTGCCAGCAAAAGATCATTGACTTCGGTTCCATACGGCTTATGAGAATCGGTCAGCAGGGAAAGTGTAGTCTGCTCGTCCAAAGTCATGATCAGGGAGGCCAAATCTTTTTGCCTTGTAGTAGTTTTTGGCTGCTGAATTTCTTTGATCTGTTTAACAACCGATTTCCAATATCTAGTCTCAGTATGCAGTTTTGCGCTTTGTGCATACTGATTTAGATAAGCCGCCCAATTTTGAAAAGAAGCTGTTCTCGCAGGCAAATCCTCTTCTTTTCCTAACTGTGCATTCCGATAAGATACCTTGAAATCTTCCAGTAGAATTCTCCAGGATACCCCATCTACTGCTACATGATGAATAATGAGCAGCAAATAATCGCCGGCATTGGTTCTGAAAATACCAGCTCGCAACATAGCCCCGTTATAAGGATCGGTATCCGCTTGCAGTTTGTCCGCTTCTTTTATTATTTCCTGTTCAATATGGACGGTATTGCTTAAGTCAAAGTAATCCACTTTGAACAATACATGCTCTTTTACCGATACACTGCGATTATATAATCGAAGAGTGGAGCTGGCATTCAGTCCATCTGTCAGATCGTGTTGCGGCAGGATCGCCAACCGTAGTGCATCATGATGAATAACAAGTGCTTTAAGTGCCTGTTCAACAGCCACTTTATCCAGGTTATGGGCAGAATGAAACATATAAGATTGATTAAACTGTTTAAAAGCAGCCTGGCTGTTATTGTTTATAAATTCCTTTAATACAGGAGTCCAACAAATGCTGCCTTCCACCGCTGCTTGAGAGATATTGGATTTTTGAATCGATGCCTGCAGGGCAATTTTTTTAATCGTTTTCTGCTGCATGATATCTTTTACCGATATTTTAATATGATGCTGACGCAATCTTGAGACGATTTGAATAGCTTTGATAGAGTCTCCACCTGTATTGAAAAAGCTGTCTGTCACACCAATTTTGTCCCTACCCAAAATTTCTTGCCATACGTCTGCAATTGTCCGTTCTGTATTCGTTTCCGGAGAAACATAATCTTTTGCAATCGAATGAAATTCGGGCTTCGGAAGCGCCCTGGTATCAATTTTCCCATTCGGCGTCAAGGGCAGCCTGTCAAGAAGCTGCATATGGGTCGGGATCATATATTCGGGAAGTTCCTGTTCCAGCTTTGTACGTAGATCTGATATACTCAACTGACTGTCATTATGCTCTACTATATATCCGTAAAGTGCATTATCCCCTGATGCATCCGGTACAGCGACAACTACCGCTTCTTTAACTCCTTTAAGATTGCCCAACCTTTTCTCAATTTCGGCAATTTCCACTCTGTATCCGCGAATTTTCACCTGACGGTCAATTCGACCAAGAAACTCAAGGTTTCCATCCGGCAGCCAGCGAACCATATCTCCTGTTTTATATAATCGTTCACCATCCATATAGGGATGCGCGATAAATTTCTCAGCAGTCAATTCAGGTTTATTCCAGTAACCTGAAGCCAAACCGTCTCCTCCCAGAAGAAGCTCACCAGGGATTCCGATCGGAAGCAGTTGATGATTATGATCCATAACATAGGCGGTGGAATTACTAACCGGCTTGCCGATCGGTATACTTTGCTGTTCATCCCAGCTTCCCTTCATATGAAACGATGTGGATATAACTGTATTTTCCGTAGGACCGTATCCATTAATAATTTCTAGTTTTGGAAATTTTTCTAGAAGATGATTGACCTGCCGGCTGGAAATCACATCACCTCCGGCAATTATACATTTTACTTTTTCAAATGCTTCTGGCTGTGCCTGGCTGAACTGATTAAAAAAAGTAGTAGGCAAGACCAGGTGAGTGATTTGCTGCCGCCGCATATAAGCAGCCAACTCATCCGTATCCAGCAAGGTTTGTTTGGAAATCAGATGCAAAGGTACCGTGTGCAAAAGAGCCAGCCATATTTGCTGCACAGAAGCATCAAATGATAAAGACCCTGCCTGCATTAATGAATGACCGGAAGAAATTTTTATAAAATTATTATTTATAACCATTTTGGCCAGGGAGCGATGGCTGATGCATACCCCTTTGGGATTACCTGTTGTTCCAGAAGTATAGATTACATATGCCGTATCGCCCGAAGTATGGCTGGATTCCATATTTTTTATACTGGCCAGACTGACTTCAGGTGCCGTTATATCCATAATTTCAACAGACTTTATGTTCAATCCAACTCCTAATGCCCATATTTGGTCTCCAATGACAAGCGCTGCTCTGCTGTCCTCAATAACGTATTGAATCCGGGATACGGGGTAATGTTTATCTATCGGCAGATATGCTGCTCCCGCTTTTAATACTCCAACCATAGAAATAATGGAATTTATATCCGTATCACAAATAATTGGAACAATATCTCCCTGCCCTATTCCTTTCTTGCGCAGAGACCAAGCAATCTGATTGGATTTTTCATTCAATTCCCCGTAGCTGCAATGTGATGATCCTGCGATCAAAGCCGGCAAAGTTTCGCTATCTTTTACAGCTTTTTCAAACAGTTCTGAAATTGTACTGTTTTGTGGATACCATTTTTGGGTATTATTAAATGCATGTAAAATCCGGTTTTTTTCCTGCTCGTTTAAAAGGCAAATTTGAGCAATAGGAATGTTGACTTCATCCAGTACTATTCTTAATACCTGGATAAAGTGTTCCATCAATGATTTTATAAATTCTTCTGAATATAGCTCTTTGTTGTATTCAATAAACCCTCTTAATTCCGATTCATACCGACCGATAATGAATGTTAAATCAAATTTGGAAGTGCCGTTATCTATTGGCAGTTCTTTCATTACGAAGTTTTGTCCTGACCATATATCTGTATTAAAATTTTGTACCGAAAAAAACACATCAAACAATGGATGATTCCTATACTCTGTTTGCATGTCAAGGCGATGAGCCATTTCACCAAAATCATAATCCTGATATTCCAAAGCTTCTATCGTCCGATTTTTGGTATGATCCATAAATTCTCTGAACCCAAAGTTATCATCAGGTTTTACTCGCAGTGCGATGCTGTTTACAAACATGCCTACACTGTTTTCAAGATCAGAATGACCTCTTCCCAGTACTGGTGTACCTATTACAAAATCCTGCTGACCCGAATATTTTGAAAGAACAACAGAAAAAACAGATAATAAAAAGGCATAATCTGTGCTTGCTTTTTCTTTAACAAAACAAGCAATATTTTCACTAAGTGAGTAATCTAAATCAAAAAAGTATTTCCCTCCTTCAGCAAAAGATGCCGCTGTACGCCGACTTTCATCTATCGGAAGATTCAATCTTGGAATGGAAGGACCAAGTTCCTTATTCCAAAAAGCTTCCAGCTCTTTTTTCCTTTCTTTATCCTCATTTTTTTCATTCCATAATACATAATCCAGATAAGATAAAGAGAGTGCCCCGGATTCCCGCTCTTCATAAATAGCCAATAGATCTCGAATCAAAATGGATAATGATAATCCATCTGCAACAATATGATGTATGTCTATTATTAGGATTTGATGATCGTTTTCTTCCAAAAGAATTACTCTGATCAATGGAGCTTTCCGAAGATCAAACGGTGTAATCAAAGATTTTATTCGGATAGCTGTCGCTTCTGCTGATGGATCATCATTAGCGATATACGGTATATAGGTGAAAACAGAATCGGCATTGGCGACAAAAGGATTTATTTGCTGTCTGAATTCCGTATCATTGATAACAAAACTGGTTCGTAATGATTCATGACGATTGACAAGCTTTTTTACAACTTCGGCCAGTCTGTCCGGTTCCATTCTGCCATCTGTTATCCGATAAGCTTTGGATTCGTTATAGACAACCGAATTCGGATGATTAAGTTGAAGTGCGATTAGTTTTTTTTGCATGGATGATACTGGATAATCGTTATTCTCATTCCTTTCAAATACAGTAATTGCATTTTCGCGCTTTACTATTCCGTTCATATTTGAACTACAGATAAAATCAGCCATTTTCTGAATGGTATGGTTGGCGAAAATATCTGCTAGCTTTATTTTCACATTAAATGTTTTGTAAATCTCAGATGCCATACGCAGTCCGCTTAATGAATCCCCACCCAGATAATAAAAATCATCCTGTATACGAACCTGCTCGACTTTAAAAATATTGCACCAGATCGTGGACAGCAATTGTTCTTCCTGGGTAGTTGCTACCTCATTAGAAGGAGATGCATGATAATCTGCGAATAGCTCCAGAATTTTTTTACGATCCGTTTTACCTGTTGCTGTTGTAGGTATTTGTTCTGTAACAAGCCAACGGGAAGGCAGCATATATTCCGGAAGATATCGCGCCAGAAATGCCCTTGCTTCTTCTCCAGATATATTTTCCCCCTGTAGTACAGCATATAAATGATGCTGCAGCGATTCGTTATGGGACAAAGGAGTACTCACCACTACAGCCTTACTGATTTTGGGACAACGAAGCAGTACACTTTCTACTTCTCCCGTCTCTACACGATATCCGCGGATTTTCACTTGAAAATCTTTGCGTCCCATAAATTGGATGTCTCCATTATCAAGCAGGCAGCCCAAATCACCAGTCGCGTATAATTTTCCATATAATATATGATTTTTAAATCCCACTTGGGTACGAGTTGGATCTTTCCAGTAACCTGTTGAAATATAATTGCTGCTTACATGGATTTCTCCCGTTTCTCCTGGTTCAACTTTTTGTTCCGCTTCATTCAGTAGTATCAGATCAAGCCCCGGAATAGGTGTACCAAGCAGCGGGCTATTTTGTATATTATTCACGGATACGCTGATTCCCGAATTAAAAGAAGATTCTGTTTGTCCGTACAAACTGTACAACTGAGCATTGGGAATTTTCTCAAATAAACTTTCCGCATCATAGGCAATAACAGCTTCTCCGCCGAGCACGACCAGACGCAGTTGTGGCAGTGCTATATTTTCGGCAAGTTCCTTTATAAAGTATCTGTACAGGGTAGGTACGGAATGCCAGACTGTAATCTGATTTTTGAGCAACCATTTGCTTAGAGTATTATCATTAGTCATATGACGGATATCTTTTGGATATAATGTGGCTCCGGCAAGAAGTGCCCCGAATATATCCATGATTGAAGCATCATGGATATAGGAGGAAAATAAGGTAAGGCGATCTTCGGATGTAATATTGACGGCATGAATATAATTATTGATATAAAAAAGCATATGTTTATAGGTCTGAACAACACCTTTTGGCTCTCCGGTTGAACCCGATGTATATAATATGTACGCTGCAGCATTTTCCGCAGCAATAGGATACGAATCACGATGATCATCAATGTTCTGTAATTCATTTACATTTACAATCGGTATAGGATTATGTAAGGTTTGTAATAATTGTAATGCCTTTTCTTCATTTTGATTGTTTGTAATTATGTATTGCGGTTCTGCATGATCGGTTATATAAGCTGCTCTTGAAAAAGGATATGCTGAGTCAATAGGAACATAGGTCACTCCTGCTTTTATACAGGCCAGCATAGCTAGAATCATTTCGGCACCGTGTTCAAACAGCAGTACTGCTCTCATCTGGCTATTCACTATGTCTGTACGTGCAGTACTCAGACGATCAGCTATTTGATTGGAGATCAAATGTAAGTCGTTATAACTGTAACTTGTTTCCTCTGTAACAATTGCCGGTGAGTCAGGCATTTTATTCACCCTTTGTTCAAACTGATCCAATATCACTTTTATCCCTCCAGATTATATAATTCATAACTTAGAAATTTAATTTACGAAGCTCTTTATTCCTGTACATTAGTAAAGTAGAAATCAGCAAAAGTAGACTTGAGCTAAAAGGCAATGCAAAAGCAGGAATCATATCCAGCAAAATACCCGACAAAATACTCGCTAAAGGAATCAACAAGGTAGAAAGCATACCAAGCAGACCAAATATTCTGCCTCTCATATAATCCGGAACCATACTTTGAAGTACCACATTAATAGGAATCATTATGCATGGTACTGCTGCAGAAATAATAAAAAACAGAACAGATATGGCCGCACAATACTGTGACGTTGACAATTCAATAACCGGATAAGTTAAAATACCAGTAGCAAGCACACCTATATCCAAAATAACAAAGCTAAAAATCATTTTTTTAAAATTATTTTTTTTGGTTCCTACGACAGAAAACAAAATAGCTCCTATGAGTATACCTAGAGGAAACATAGCCTCAATGATACCAAACTGAATTGAAGAAAATTGCAATACCTGATTCACGATAAAAGGAATCGGCACGGTAATACCAAAAATCATAAAAAAGTTTATAAACATAAAAAATACAACTAGTACTTTGAGCCATTTTTCCGTTTTGATATATGTAAAACTCTCTTTCAGTTCATCTATAAAATTGTTGGTTGGTGATTTTTGTGTGTGGTGTTCTTCGGTGGGGGGAAGATTAAACTTAAAGTCAACAAATTTGGTCAAAATTGCGGATAGTATAAAAGAAATACCGTTAATGAGAAGAAAAATTCGGATATCGATGAGTGCAAAAACAAAACCGCCTAAAAAGGGACCAATCATATTAGTCAACGAAGTAACCATTTCATTCCAGGAATTGATCCTGGGGAGTGATTCCACTTTTACTATATTGGAAATCGAAGCTCCGATAGAAGTATCAAAAAAAGTGTGGCAAATGGCCAATAATACTGTCGTAATATATATGTACATTAGACTCAGCTGATCCAGCATGGAAGCTGCCAACATCGTAAAGATAATTAGTCCACTCAAAACATCCATGTATATAACCAGTTTTTTGCGATCAACACGATCAGAAATAACTCCGGAAATCGGTCCGCATAAAATAGCTGGTATAGTCCCCAATGCAAGGGTCAATGCAAATCCCAAGCCTGAACCTGTTATATGTAATACATAAAAACTGATAGCAAAGTTATATATGCTTGTTCCTGATAATGAGGCAAATCTGCTCAAAAGATAAAATATAATATTGTACGATTCTCTCCTTTGCCTGGATTTTTCATTTATGCTGCTAAAAGGTAATTCGGCTACACTTTGCTTTTCCATTGCATAACTCACCTGCTTTAGCTATTAATTTTAAATAAATTATTATTATTATTCATTTATTTCCACTTTTTAATACATTATATTTCCTTTGTAATTAATTGTAAATATTATATTTTTTTATTATTTTTAACAAAATAAATAATTAAATATAATATTTGAGATAAATTGGAATGTTTTAAATACTATAATTGTCGAAATAGATAATATTATCTATCTCAACACAAAAAAGCTCAAATGCATAAACATGCATTTGAGCTTTTTTATTTGTACTGTTCATACGAATATTATTCGTATCCCTTTCAATGCAGAGGGATATCTTATTATGGAAGCAAATGCTCTACTGCCTGTCGTACATCCTCTTGCAGTAGTTCCCGGCCAAAGATAGATACACGTCCATTATCATCGCGAGAACGAATCAGACGTCCAATTCCTTGACGCAAACGCAGCATCATATAAGGCATATCCACTTCATGGAATGCATCCATCGCCTCCTCACGGCGTGAAGCAAATACCGGATCATTAGGAGGGAATGGTAGTGACCAGATAATGACATGGGACAATGACGGGCCTGGAATATCCAGTCCTTCCCATAACGTGACTGCGCAGAGCACGCTTGTCTCTTCCTGCTGGAATTCGGAGATCAGATGGCTGATCTCGGCTGTCCCTTCATAGAGCATCCGGTAAGACAAAGCAACTCCCATAACTTCTGTCATCCGGCGGAAAGCTGCCAATTCCTGCATAGAGGAGAACAACAGTAACGAACGCCCTCCACTCTGTTCCACCAGACTCAGTACACGCTCGGTCTGCTGGCGAATTTCCTGCTCGCTTACCCCCTGTATACCTGCCGTACTGACAGACACATGCTTGCCTGCTGCATCACTGACTGATCCAGCAATATTCTGACTGTACAAATCCGTGATTAGCTCCGCGTGCATCTGCTCCTTGTAGTCATAAGGTGATTCCACCGAAAAGGACAGATACTTTTCAATACCCAGGCTATCCGCAATATAATCGAACGAACCATCTACCGACAAGGTAGCCGATGAGAAAATAACCGGCATTTTGCGGGCAAATACCATTTCTCCCAGTACTTCCTTGACCTGCTTCGGCATAATAACGAGAGTCAGATCTTCATTCTCGCCGGTCACCCAGGAGATGAGCTGATCTTGCTGACGACATAGTCCGAGTGCCAGCTGGATCATTTCCAGATGTTCTTCGACAATCTTGAGCTGGTAATCATCCAGTGTAAACAGTCCACTCTCAAATACCAATTCTTCCTCAATCACATCGATATGCTGCTTGACCCTGGCAATCTGTGCCAACAGTTCGTCATTCCACTGAATATCTTTGCGATCCGATCCCGGAACCGGCTTGCTATAACGAGCGAGCTGCTCGAACAGCATATCGCTTTGTACAATAACTTCTTCTACAGCTACCGCCAGCGTCTCACGTACTTCGCCATCCAGCAGACGAGTCACAATGCTCTCGAACAATCCCTGCTTAAGCTTGTAGGTCAGTGCATTTTGCGCAGCTGTCTCCAGCAGATGGCCTTCATCAAATACAACCGAGCTATGCTCAGGCAGCAGCGGCAGCTGTCCTTCACGCTTGCGCGCTTCGTAGGTCCATACGTGCTCCATATAGAAGTCATGGGAGCAGATGATAATATCGGTTGCTTTGCGGTAATGGTCACGAGACAATGTCTGTCCACAACGATGACGCTGCGGGCAGACCAGACAATCCTGGAATACATCCCAGCCAATCTTGCTCCACTGCTCATCATCCAGTGCCGGATAATCCTTGCGGTTACCGTATGGACGAAAAGTCTGCATTGTATCCGCATAATGAACAAATTCCGGCAGATCCGCGTAAATATCGCGGTACATATCCGATTCGGACGGTTCCGCTCTGACTACATCCAGCTTGTTGAGACAGATGTATTGATCCGGCGATTTACCCAGACGGGCATCTACATTCAGATCCAGATAACGGGCCAGCTTATGAATGTCGCCTTCGGGCTTGACCAGCTGCTCAATAAGAGACTCATCCGCACAGGCGATAATCGCCGGTTTGCGGGTATAACGTGCATACGCAATCGCATATAACAGGTAGACCAGCGTCTTGCCTGTTCCTACACCTGCTTCAGCAAAAATGGTTTTTTTCTCGGCATAGGCTTTTTCAAGTTGAAAAGCCATATAAATCTGTTCGTCACGAAGCTCCAGACCAGCTTCCGGCAAAATATCGTAAAACACGTCCGCGATCCACTCACCCGCTTGCTGGATAAATGGACGGGACGGATCAAATGTAAAAGGATACGTATTCAATCCAATTGTTCCCCCACCCGGTTAAAAGTACAATCCTAGCTATTACTATCATCTGCTGAATTGCATCATTTCATTATACCGCAATCCGTGAAGATGCGGAATGGGCAAATTAAATTTTATCGTGTGGTAGGGAGGGCTGAAAATGGAGGGGTTTAGCAGAGAACACTTCGGCAAGGGATAGGGTGCGTCCTCCGGTTAAGCCTGGAGATCCTTTATTATGCGGAAGTAATGGGGATCTCCAGGCTTAAAGGTCGTCCTTTGCCCTATTCCCTTGCCTGCGCTTCGTGCGTGGAGACATTTTCAGTGCTTGTGGAGGTAGGATAACAAAGAAAAACCGGCTGTTCGCCCTGATTGGTGGGAGAACGCCGGTTTTTTGCTGCTCTGCTCTGCTCTGCTCTGCTCTGCTCTGCTCTGCTCTGCTCTGCTCTGCTCTGCTCTGCTCTGCTCTGCTCTGCTCTGCTCTGCTCTGCTCTGCTCTGCCAAATTATGCATAGGGAGTGAGCAAATAGATATAGGAGAAACGTTATTTTAATAATCCTTTTTGTTGCAAGTAGGTACGTGCGACTTCGGCGGCAGGTTTGCCTTCGACATTGACCTGGTAATTCATCTGGCGCATCTCATCATCTGTGATTTGGCCGGATAGCTGGTTCAGGGCTTCGGTCACTTCAGGATACTCTGCCGACGTATCTGCGCGCATCAGCGGAGCTCCCTGATAAGGCGGGAACAGTCCTTTGTCGTCTTCCAGTACACGCAGCTTATACTGGGCAAGCTCACTGTCTGTGGAATACGCATCGATCAGCTGGATATCTCCCGACTGAACTGCACTATAGCGCAGTTTCGGTTCCATGGTAGTCAAATTATCAAATTTGAACCCGTAAAGCTTCGCCAGACCGACATATCCATCGTTACGATCGGCAAATTCGCGGGTGAATCCGACTTTGATCTGGGATGCTACTTTACGGAGATCAGAGATCGTCTTGAGATTATGCTGCTCGGCATACGCTTCCGGTACAGCAAGTGCATAGGTATTGTTATACTTCATTGGCGGCAGCATCTGCATAGCAAATTGCTGCTGCATTCCTTTTTGCGCTTGTTCATAGACCTGTGCACTGTCCGTACTGACAGCATCTTCATGCAGGAACTCCGAGATGGCAGTACCCGTAAATTCCGGATAAATGTCTACATCGCCGCCTTTTAACGCATTAAACAGGAAAGATGTCTTGCCAAGACCAGGCTTCAGCTCGACCGTCAGATTTGTATTCTGCTCGATCAATTCCTGATACATATTGATCAGAATCTCGGGTTCCGCACCCAATTTGCCGGCAATCACCAGATCTTTTTGGGATTGATTGAACAGCGGTACAATAGTAAATCCGAGAATAATGACGACAGCAGCTGACATCAGCCAGATCGAACGGCGGAATGAGGTCTTCTCAATAATCCGCAGCAGCAGATCGAATACAATTGCCAGGAGTGCCGCGGGCACAGCTCCCAGTATGATCAATGCTGTATCATTCCGATCAATTCCCAGCAAAATAATATCACCTAATCCGCCCGCCCCGATCAGTGCAGCCAGCGTAGTTGTCCCGATAATAAGCACCATTGCTGTACGAATACCTGCCATAATAACCGGCATTGCCAATGGCAGCTCGACTTTGAACAGTCGGCGGCTGCGAGTCATCCCCATCGCATCAGCCGCTTCAAGCAAAGAAGGATCGACTTTGCGAATACCGGTATACGTATTGCGCAGTATCGGCAGCAGCGCATAGATCACGATAGCCACAACAGCTGGCACAGTACCAATGCCCAGCAGCGGAATCAGAAGTCCCAGCAGGGCAAGAGATGGAATCGTCTGCAGTACAGCAGCTACACCCAGCACGCCTTCGGATATTTTCAGATGACGGGCTATAAAAATACCCAATGGAATAGCAATAATCAGCGCAATCAGTAGCGAGGTAAACGAAATTACCAGATGCTCGGTGAGTGCCTGCCAGAGCTGATCCTGACGTTCTTGAAATACATTCATAATATTATTCATAGTGGTCTCTCATTTCCGGAAGTCGGGTATGCCGGCATACTGTTCTGGCGCACCGACTGAAAAAACTGTTCCACAAAAGAATTGGCAGGATGCTGCAACAGCTGCTCAGGTGTATCAATCTGTACAATAGCCCCTCCATCCATTACGGCAATCCGGTCTCCCAGCTTGATCGCTTCCTGAATATCATGGGTAACAAATACAATTGTCTTGCGAATTGTCTGCTGCAGTTCGAGCAGGTCATTTTGCAGACGTTCCCGCGCGATTGGATCCAGTGCACTGAACGGTTCATCCATCAGAATAACTGGTGGATCTGCTGCTAGTGCACGGATTACGCCGATCCGCTGCTGCTGTCCACCAGACAACTCATCCGGACGGCGACTACGGAAAACGGCCGGGTCCATGCCTACCATATGCAGTAGCTCATCGATACGCTTGGACGTTTTTTCCCTTTCCCAGTGCAGCAGCTCAGGCGTTACGGCAATATTTTCTTCAACCGTCATATGGGGAAATAATGCAATCTGCTGAAGAACATAGCCAATTTGTTGACGAAGCTTATGTACTTGAATCGTGTTGTGGTCGGTTCCATTTACATAAATACTGCCTTGGGTCGGTTCAATTAGCCGGTTAATCATTTTAAGAGTGGTCGTCTTGCCGCATCCACTAGGTCCAACGAGCACAAAAAATTCACCTTTTTCAATATGAAGATCCAGCGGCTGCACAGCTGTCGTACCATCTTCATATCGCTTGGATACCTGCTCAAAAGTAATCATTCATCAACCTCCTGAATCGTTGTTATCTGCTACTTTGCTATTACCCAACCTGCAAGTGACTTACCCAGTGAAGGATAAAGTAGAAATGATAGATGTATTGCGTACAATTCAACTCCAGATAATTTGTAAATTTAATGAATTTAATACCTTTTATTGTAATTATATGGGATTAAATGTTAATATAGAACTGGTTGTAAATATAACATAAAGGAGACATAATTATGAAAATTCGAAACATCGCAGTATTGTCCGCTCTGTCACTAGCTGTCACACTCACTGCAGCACCTACTGGTTTCGCTAGTTCTGTATCACCTGATGTTACAGTAAACAACCCAGCCGTCTCTTCACAGGATTCTATTTCGATCAATGCAGTGTCGGGTCCATATCCAGTTGGCGGTAATGCGGTTGTTGTACCTATGCGTGGAGAACTTGCCGTTACTGTCAGTCCTGCCCGCTATGCTACGTTCAATCTTAAAGTAACTGATCTCAACACTGGCAGTGTCGTTGCTAACCAAGCCTATAGCGGTAGCAGCCCATATACATTCCGTGTCAGCAATAACAGTCTGGTAGGAAATTATTCTGTTAGTGTAACTTCGAGTACAGGTGGTAGTAACGGTACATTCACCTTAAGTTATTTATAATTTGCCAAACTGATTTTTTAATTCAATCCTTTTAAAAGTTAAAGAGTCCACTTCTTCTGAATACTCAGATAGAAGTGGACTCTTTTTACTATTTGTTACTATATTATTAATTTTCCAATGCTGCTCTAAGATCCTCGATCAGATCTTCCACATCTTCGATACCGATCGATATGCGTACCAGTCCAGGGGTTATTCCCAGCTCGGCGCGGCGTTCTTCCGGAATCGAAGCATGGGTCATGCGCGCCGGTACAGAAATCAGACTCTCTACAGCACCCAGACTCTCTGCCAGTGTAAAGTAATGCAATTTGCTAAGGAGCAATTCGGCTGCTTCATTACTGCCTACATCAAAGGAAATGATACCGCCATAACCTTCGGTTTGGCGCGAAGCCAGCTCATGCTGAGGATGCTGCTCCAACCCAGGATAATGTACTTTATTTACTTTTTCATGCTGCACCAGGAACTTCACAATTTCCCGGGCATTGCGTTCAATTGCTTCCATCCGCAGACCTAATGTTTTGATACCTCGAATCAGCAGCCAGGAATCTTGTGGACCAAGAATAGCTCCTACTGCATTTTGGATAAAATGCAGCTCGTCTGCCAGCTTGGCACTGTTTACGACAGCAAGACCAGCGACCAGATCGCTGTGTCCGCCAAGATACTTGGTCGCTGAATGCAGTACAATATCCGCACCCAGTGTCAATGGATTTTGCCAATACGGCGTTGCAAAGGTATTATCTACAATGACCAGCAATTCATGTTCATGAGCAATATCTGCCATTGCGCGAATATCGGTTACTTTGAGTAGTGGATTGGTCGGTGTCTCAATATAGATAGCGCGTGTATTCGGCTGGATGGCTGCCCGTACTGCTTCGGCATCCGTAGTATCCACAAACGTCGATTCCAGACCCAGACGGCTTAGTACCTTGGTGAAAATACGGTAGGTACCACCATATACATCATCGGTGAGCAGCACATGATCTCCGCTGTTGAACAGAGTGAATACCGCATGAATCGCTGCCATTCCTGACCCAAAAGCAAAACCGCGTTCGCCTTCTTCCAGATCTTTGATTAGCTCTTCTAGGGCATAACGAGTGGGATTACCGGTACGTGAATATTCATAGCCCTGATGAACACCGATACTTTCCTGCTTGTAGGTGCTGACCTGATACACAGGTACGCTTACCGCACCAGTATGGGGATCGCCGGGAATACCGCCGTGGATTAATTTTGTTTTGCGTTTCATAAGATCAAATACCTCCTTCGTAAATGTGCTTACTCAGATAACGTTCACTGCTGTCCGGGAAAATGGTAACGATATGCGCTCCGTCAGGAGCATGCTCTGCTTCGAGCAATGCTGCATGCAGTGCCGAACCGGCAGAACTTCCAATTAACAGCCCTTCCAATCGGGCCAGTTCGCTCACCCGGTTGAATGCATCCTCATCACTGATCGTGTGAATCGCATTAAAATACGATTTGTCGATAAAGTCGGGAATCATCTCCATACCGATCCCTTCCGTTTTGTGCGAACCTGAAGGACCACCGTTCAGGATAGAACCTTCCGGCTCTACGATAACGGTTTTGAGCTCTGGATTTTGTTCTTTCAAATAGCGGGAAGTTCCCATAAAGGTACCCCCAGACCCTGCACCTGCTACGAATATATCCACTTTACCGTTAAGATCTCGCCATATCTCGGGTCCCATTGTTTCGTAGTAAGCTTGCGGATTGGCGGGATTGCTGAATTGTCCAGGACAGTAGGCATCCGGAATCTGCTGTTCCAGTTCTTTGGCTTTTTCTATTGCTCCACGCATTCCAAGGGATGTCGGCGTATGCACAATTTCTGCACCCAGAGCTTTCATCAAGATTTGCTTCTCGATACTGAACTTCTCGGGTACCGCAAAAACAACACGAATCCCTTCATGAATAGCTGCCATTGCAAGACCGATTCCTGCATTGCCTGCTGTTGCTTCGACCAGCGTACCGCCGCGTCTCAGCTTGCCGCTTTCCAAAGCTTCTTTGACAAGTGCCCGTCCTACCCGGTCTTTGACACTGCCACCCGGATTCATAAATTCAAGTTTGGCGAATAACCGAATACCGCGAGTCAGAGAATACGCATTAATCTCTACGAGCGGCGTGTTGCCAATCAGCTCCATTGTATTATTGTATAAAGTCATATTCAGGCTCCTGCTCCTCTTTTAGACCAGTGGTCAATAAATTAAAAAAGTAATGGTATCTATGATGTATATGCCTATGCAGTCCATACTTATAACTATATCCTATTAAACTCATAGGAATTGTATATAAACGATAATTTGAGTATACTGCCGTTTATCAAAAGCGTCAAAGGGTTTCTTTGCTTTTTGAATTAAGAACGAGAACAGACCAATAATAGCATTCCATTAAGATAAAATCCTGGCAACAGTAGAGAATATTCTATTGTAGAAATCCACTGGAATATACAGCTTTTTTTATTTTATTCTGTACACTTTGAACGTTATACACGCAAATATCCCGCTGAACATTAGCTCAGCGGGATATGGGGTTCTATACTATTTCTGCATTGAATTCCGGGAAAAATCCGATATCAGATCAGTAATAGATACCTTGCTTGAATAGATTTAAAACAACTATTCCGTATATTGAATTATCGTTTCATGCGGTTGATCGCATCTTTGCCATCCTGAATCATATCTTTACCGCGCTCTTTAAGAGACTCATCGTGTGTATTATCTACACGACCTGTAGTACCTGCTGCACCAGTTGTACCTGTTACGCCTGTTGTTCCAGCAGTAGTACGTGTTGTCTGGTCACCACTTACAATCGGCTGACCCGTCTGGTTGATGCGAGCTTCTTCACGTTTTACAGTATCCTGTACTTGCTCTGTGTCCTGAACAGTGCGTTTGTGAACTTCCACTTCGCCAGTTACAACGTTGTGCTTGTCTACATGCACCTGCTCTTCACTTACAGGAATACGGATTTGCTCGCTTTGGCCTACTGGCTCATTCGTTACTTCATTATTAATTGCTCGGCGTTCAATCACAACTTCCTCGTGATTAACCGGAACATTGATTGTTTTTTGCTCTTCTACTACTTCTTTACGGATTTCTACTTCGCCTGTACGAACTTCATTTTTGCTTACATCCAGGCGTTCTTCGCGAAGACGCAGATTCTGCTCGTCTTCACCGGAATCGAACACGCCGTCCATATTAGCTGCTGTTGCAGCAGTAGCGGATGTTCCTGGCGCACCGTTTACAGTAGTAGAGGCTGTTGTATCTGCAGCTCTGTTATCCGGAATCGTTGTATCGTTATCATAGTAACGACTGTTGGTTGCATTGTTGGCACGGAAGATATCATAGATGCGGGAGCGGTTGCCTGCTGCGCTGTCTACCATAACCAGAATGTTACCTTCATTTACGTTAGTTTCGTATTCACGAGCTTCATCTTCTGGAATACCCAGACCAATCAGACCGCCTACCAGACCACCTGCACCTGCACCCGCTGCTGCACCTGCCAATGTTACGGCGATTGGACCAGCTGCCATGATCGGTCCGAATACTGGAATAGCTGCAAGACCCAGACCAGCGAGCAATCCGGCTACACCGCCGACCACGCCGCCTGTAGCTGCTCCAGTAGCCAGACCCTCAGGAGCCTTTGTACCTGTTTCCTCACTTATATGTTTAACGTCTTTACGATTTTTGCTGACTACGGAGATATCATCTGTAGAGAAGCCTGCATCTTTCAACTGCTGGATCGCATTACTTGCTTCACTCTCATTTGAAAAGACACCTACGATTTTACGAGTCTCATTGTTCAGGTCCATATTACGGTTGTTTTCATTGTTTTGGTTGTTCAACATAAATTTCATCCTCCTTGGTAGTAGATAAATAGTTGTTCTGGATTCTTACATGTTACGTTCAACCTGTTCTATTTTTAACCAGCTGATATAAATCTAAACAGGTTAAGTTTTCCAATTCCATTTTTGTGATAATTTTCAGTCAAACAGGTTTGCAGCATGATTGGCGCGGAATACACGGTATATCTCTTCTGTGCGCCCTGTTGCTTCAGCGACCAGAACGAGGATGTTACCTTCCTCCAATTGATCATTGTAGTGGTTGGCTTCCTCTTCCGAAATTCCATATCCTATTAATGCACCAATCAATCCACCAGCCCCTGCACCGAATAAAGCACCAGTGAACATACCGACAATCGGACCGGCTGCCAGGATAGGACCTACACCAGGAATAGCGAATGTACCGATCCCTGCCACCATACCTGCAAGTCCGCCAAAAATAGTCGTCTCGGACATACTGGATTCTTTTTCATATTCAATATCGACACCGGTCTCTCGCTCAATCGCTTTGGCGTCTTCCGGATTTTTGGACAGTACAGAGATATCTCTTTCTTCAAATCCCGCAGCTTTCAATTCACGGATCGTCTGGACTGCCTGTGGTTCATTCCTGAAGACGCCCACGATTTTTTCCATCACTTTATTATGATAGTCACTCATCAGGCTCACCTTCATTCGATTTATTGTCTCCACTCTCTATTAGACGCAAAACAGGGTCCGCTAAACGGACATCCTCAAATCCTTCACCGATATGTCATTGTTATCCCTACCAGAATGCTATTAGAAAGGGACTTCTATTCATTTTTAATTTTTTAAAATATAAAGTAGATCCTTTTATAATTCCTTCCTTTTAGCTAACATGTGTAAACGCATACAACTAACATGTTCTTTGTATTATCTAAAAATCCTCATTATGTAAGGGTTTTCATTATTAAGATGGGCTATACTGAACGAATAGAATAAGCTTGATATGACATCATATTTCACATATTGCCAGACAGGGATGGCTTCGTATGTTTCTAATGGACTATCTGGCGGTCTCGATGCAAGTCTGCGTATTTTTGGTGCTCTTTCATACGCACAGAGCTATTGCACATTCTACATATTTACGATTGCTTAACCGTTTTTTACACTGGGGACATCTCAATCAACGTATAAACCTAATTCTTATGCACTGCATTCCTGTTCATGCTTTTTAATCCAGAAAGGAGGAATAGAATGCCAAAACCCATGGCAGATACCGTTAAGATCGATGGAGTCTCCAATTCGTCGGCACGCAGCAGCCGACACAGTCTACGAAAAAGAATCTCGCGTAACTGGGAGCTTTACCTGCTGATTGCTCCAGCCTTCCTCTACTTCCTTATTTTTCATTATGGACCGATGTACGGCATTCAGATTGCTTTCAAAAACTTTATGCCTGCCCGAGGTATTACAGAGAGTCCGTGGGTAGGATTCGATCATTTTATCCGTTTTTTTAACTCTTATTATTTCTGGGATCTGATTCGTAATACACTGACGATTTCCCTTTACCAACTGATCGTAGGTTTCCCGCTGCCCATTCTGTTGGCGCTGGCTTTTAACGAGATCAAAAATGGATGGTTCAAACGAACAGTTCAGACCGTAACTTATGCTCCCCATTTCATCTCGGTTGTTGTCATGGCCGGTATTATCGTCACATTCCTGTCTCCGTCTACCGGTATCATTATCAATATTATTGAATGGCTTGGCTTTACAGCGCCTAACTTTTTGACCGACCCGGCATGGTTTAAGACGATGTATGTATTATCCGGCGTATGGCAAAGTACAGGCTGGGGAACAATTATTTACCTGGCTGCCTTGTCCGCGGTTGATCCACAGCTGCATGAAGCTGCAATAATGGATGGAGCGAGCCGCTGGCGCAGGATTATCCATATTAATATTCCAACGATTATTCCGACGATTACCATTTTGCTGATCCTCAATGTGGGCAGCATTCTCGGTGTCGGTTTCGAGAAAATATTACTGCTGCAAAATCCGCTGAATATGAGCTCATCCGATGTTATTGACACTTTTGTGTATCGAACAGGTTTACTGAATGTACAATACAGCTTCTCTACCGCAGTGGGTTTATTCAACTCGGTGATTAATGCTATTCTGCTGATCGCTGTCAATCAGATCGCACGGAAAACAAGTGAAAACAGCCTCTGGTAATGATGAGGCATTGATGTCCGAATAAAGGAGGCATTTCACCATGGCTGCTGTTATCAAGGAAAGCAAAGCAGACCGCATTTTCCTGCTATTCACGTATCTGTTTCTGGCTATTGCTCTACTCTGTGTATTGTATCCATTGGTATACATTGTCAGCGCATCGATCAGTTCACCTACCTATGTCAATTCCGGTGAAATGTGGCTGCTGCCCAAAGGCATTACTTTTGAAGGATACCAGCGTGTATTCGAGAACCAGGCCATCTGGCGCGGTTATGCCAATACGATTCTATACACGGTAGTAGGTACGCTGGTGAATCTGCTCGTTACGATCCCGGCAGCATATGCACTCAGTCGTTCCGATTTCGTAGGACGCGGATTCTTTATGGGGATGTTTCTGGTTACGATGTTCTTTGGCGGCGGTCTGATTCCGACTTACCTGCTGGTCAAAGAACTGGGATTAATCAATTCGATGTGGGCGCTTATTCTGCCGGGAGCTGCTTCGGTATGGAATATCATCGTTGCGCGGACTTTTTTCCAGTCTACGCTTCCCAAGGAACTGCAGGAAGCAGCACATATCGATGGCTGTACCAATCTGCGGTTGTTCTGGAAAATTGTTATTCCACTCTCCTCTCCAATTATCGCCGTTATGGCTTTGTTCTACGGAGTAGGTCACTGGAACAGCTATTTCAATGCACTGGTCTACCTGAATGATGAAGCCAAATATCCTCTGCAAATGGTACTGCGGCAGATTCTCGTTCTGCAGGAAATGAACAGCAGTGGAATTGGTACCGCTACCAGCGGCGAAACGGCAATGGCGATGAATGCCCGGGCCGACGTAGCTGCTCTGCTGAAGTATGCTGTTATCATTATCTCCACACTGCCGATTATTGCCATCTATCCGTTTTTGCAGCGTTATTTTGTACAAGGCGTCATGATTGGTTCTGTCAAAGG
Source organism: Paenibacillus dauci (assembly GCF_000971985.1). Lineage (GTDB taxonomy): Bacteria > Bacillota > Bacilli > Paenibacillales > Paenibacillaceae > Saccharibacillus > Saccharibacillus dauci. The sequence continues at coordinate 27,555 of NZ_LAQQ01000005.1, forward strand.
CTGATTGCTTCTAATCTGCAAGACTAGATATATTCTATCTACAAATTCAAAGGAGGATTATTATGACTCATTCCACATCTTCTCGTTCCCAAGCGTCAAAGTCTGGAGTGACCCGCTTCAGAGCACCCAAAGCAGCGGCGCTGGTATTGTCATTTGTACTCGGGGCTTCGCTGCTGGCAGGCTGTTCGGACTCTGCCGAACCCAAGGCAGGCAGTCAGGAATCCGCAGCCAAGGTGAATAAAGAAGGCTTCCCGATTGTCAAAGAAAAAGTAACGCTCCGAATGATGGGACCTGATGTAGGAGTACAAAAGTGGGCAAACATGCCTGCTTTTCAGGAAATGGAAAAAAAGAGCGGCATCTCTTTCCAGTTCGATAATCCTCCACTTGAAAGTTTTGAGACCAAAAAGAATCTGACATTTGCCAGTGGTGAATATCCCGATATTTTCTACGCGTCTTCCTTAACACAAGCAGATGAAGTCAACTATGGAAGCCAGGGTATTCTGCTGCCGCTGGAAGGCCTGATTGACAATTATGCACCCAACCTGAAGAAAATCCTGGACGAAAACCCGGAAATCCGCAAATCGATCACGACACCGGATGGTCATATTTATTCCCTGCCGGTAATCAATCAGCAGAGTATCTGGTATCGCAGCCCGATGTGGTATAACGGCGAGTTCCTGGATGCACTGAAAATCGATCACAACAAACTTCCAAAAACGACGGAAGAGCTGTATGACCTGCTGGTTCGCTTCCGTGATGAAGATCCAAACGGTAATGGCAAAAAAGACGAAATTCCGTTAGTTTCGGTCAAATTGGACGATATCCGTTCATGGTTGCTGGGCGCATGGGGAATCTATGGCGAAGATATCTATAACGATGCCAACGGTAAAGTACACTTTGCCCGTACGGAAGACGGTTATCGTGAATTCCTGACGTATATGAACCGTCTGTGGAAAGAAAATCTGCTGGATCACGAGACATTCTCCCAGACTCCCGAACAGAAAAAAGCCAAAGGCGCCAATAATCAGGTCGGATTGTTCCAGGACTGGCATGCCTACTTTACCCATGGCGGGGAACCAACAACCAATGATCCAATGTTCGTCCCTGTGAAGAGCGATAGTGTAGACAAACCGGCAGTTGCTATTCATCCAGGATTATCTACAGGTTCATTTGCTATTACCGAAAGCAATCCGGCACCGGAAGCCTCGATCCGCTGGGTAGATTATATGTACAGTTATGAAGGAGCCATGCTGTTTGACAAAGGACCGGAAGGTCTGATGTATAAAACAGTAAATGCCGAAGATCATACCAAAAAGTGGCTGCCTCTTCCCGACAAATTCAATAGCCGCGAAGATTATCGCGGTACACTTACACCGAACTATGGTACGCCTGCTCCTACCCTACTGAGTCCCGATCTGCAAAAAGGACTAAAAGAAGAATTCGATGTATGGGTAGATAAGCAAAATGAAGAGAAAATTCTGGCATACGATCCACAGCCTCCATTCCCGATTCTGTATCTGACACCGGAAGAACAGGCCGAGATCTCCAGTCTGCGCTCTGATATGGATACGTATGTACAGCAGATGGAAGCAAAGTTTGTTACCGGTCAGGAACCTCTGAGCGGCTGGGACAACTATCTGGCTACCGTCAAGCAAATGGGCAGTGATCGCATGATCGAGATTTACCAGACAGCATACGATCGCTGGAAATCAAGCTAAACCTACTCTTTTGATTTACCACTTCGCTTTATTTCATTATTATCTAGCACGGATATTAAATATTACATCCAAAATGGCAATATTATAGTGCAGCATACTACTCTCACAATACGATCAAATAAACCGCCCTGATGATACCAGGGCGGTTTATTTATTGTCTATTTGTGTATCCCATCAAAATGTAAACGTATTCATATATAGTTGGATCAGGAAATGGAATCCGCACGGTCGATGCTACTATCTTCTTCAGAATGAAGTTTGCGATACTGTCCTGGCGTACATCCCATTTCTTTTTTGAATTTGCGAATAAAGTTGGCGGTATCCAGATATCCGACACGCACAATAATATCCTTGAGCGGATCAGCGGTATGGGTAATCTGACGAATAACCTCATCTCGGCGCAGCTGCCAGATATACTGGGAGAATGTCTGTCCGGTCTTCTCCTTGAATGTACGACTAAGGTACGAACTGGAGATTGAGAATTGCTGTGCCAGTCCTTCCAGACTAAGTGCATAATCGCAATAATGTTCATTTACATAAATGACGACCTGATCCATCATGGAGACCTGTTCCGTCTCCTGCTTGTGCTCGGCACACTCACAGATCCGCACCGCCAGCTGCTGCAGACGATGTTCCAGCTCCTCTGCGGTATCAAAGCCCGATAATTGCGGCATATCACGCAGACTGTTCAGCAGACCAGCTTCCGAAGCTGCACGCAGCACCGTATTCAGCAAATCGAATAATATACAGCGCATCAGAGGCAATGCCAGCGAACGATCATGCACATTTGCAGTAATACTATGGATCATATGCGAAGCGACTTGTATATTGCCCTGCTTCAGACTCTGGGTCAGCTTGAGCAGCGATTCCGGACTGATCCAGTACTGCTCACTGTCACTGCTGCCTGTCTCTTCATGCAGCTGACAGAAGTACGTTACACTCGCCTGCTCGCTGATTACCCGGTACTCCATTGCTGTCGCAGCCTCAATAAAGGACTGATTGATCTCGGTCAGCTGAGCATAGCTTGTACCGACACCTACAGTCGGCATCGCATGATAATGATCATATACGATTCTGCGCACTGCTTCGACAATGTCAGTCATCCGTGCATTACCATCTTGAACATCTCCAGGCTTCCAGCACACAGCCAGCGCCAACCGGTTGCTTGATGAGTACTCTACGCCATAGACATGTGCCTGCAGCTCATCCAATTCTACTTCAGCCAGAATCTCGGGTAGGCTTGGATACGGACTGAGCATCTCATCCAGCAGCTCTACATTGGGATGCTGCTCCGACGAATGGGATACGGTATCGTTCACAAGCGAATCTCCCGAGATAATCATGACAAAGTAATGCTGCCCATCTGCGCGCAGACCCAGCGTATCAATCAGCCGCAGTGTCTCCGTATCCTCGGGCTGTCCGTGTTTCATCAGCATGAGCAGGCATTGATGGCGTACATACGGCTCCTGCAAATCCATTCGATCCCGGTAATCATGCAGCGTCTGCCGAATCCAGGCCCATTCGTTATGCGAAGCCGATACCAATGGCTGAATAGATGAATCTTTGTCATTGGATTGGGCAAATTCCACCAGGTCACGCAGCGGACCATACTGACGTCTCGCCAGCAATAGTGCCACCGGTATACCTGCCAGAGCAATCATCGCAAATATCAGCACAATCAGTGTCTGTACATGGAAAATCCGGCTGAAGAACTGATCGCTCGGCATCGTTGTAATATAAGTCCAGCCATTCTCCTCCGAATGTACGGCAACTACAGACTGCTGCTTACCATTCAATTCCATATTATGAATACCCGGTGTAAGACCCGCCAGTGTACCCAGCTCATCGGCATGAACAGCCTGATCATGATTGTTGGATGTCAGCACCTGACCATGATTATCAAAAATATAACTATTTCCTTTGAAATCGCTCAGAATAGAATCCATCATCCCCGTCAGCCGGGATTCATCAATCAAATAAACGACCGTTGCATAAGGATACGCATCCGTCGGCTTGATCGGCACCATATGTACCAGCATCGAAGAAGGACGCGAATTCACGTTGACCTGCTCGGCAGGACGCGTCATCGGATAACGAATTTTGTTCAGATCGCGCTGGATAGCGTCTGTACTCCAGCCATCGAATTTATACGTTTTGTCAAAGACAACATTCAGATTACTTAGCCCCTGTGAAGAGTAAATGACCGAATCATCATGAAAATACAAAAACAGATCATCAATAATCGAGCTGTTCGCCCGGTAACGATCCAGTGTCTTGATCGCTTCGCTGCTGTAATACGGATGTTTGACCATATAAGGGGTCAGATTATTATCATAGCTCATACGAATAGCAATATCGCGCAGCTCTGTCATTCGTCCATCAATCGTTGAGCGTACATGATTCAACTGATTAACATTTGATTGCTCAATTTCACTGCGCAGGCTGTTAACTGCACTATGGTAAATCAGCACCGTAATTATAATGAGGGGAATCCAAAAGATTAACAGGTAGGAAACTACATAACTTCGCAGTAAACGTGAGCCTTTATGTTTTAATTTCATCCGTCTCCTCCTCGGCTGCACCAGCCTTATACACATGTCGCTCTGGACATGAGTGAATGATGAAACTCGTTACAACGCAGAAATGGCGGAATAGAAAATAATAAAGTGATCCCTGATTTACAAAATATCGACATACCCGGCAGGAATACATCAATTGTAGCTTATTTTCGCTATCTGAAAAGGCTTAACTTCATATTTATGACAAATATAGTTCTTTTTGATCACCTTTGCTTTACATCGTGTTTACATCCCCCGAAATAAGTATGGGTTCCTTTTTCTCCCATATCTGCTATACTGAATGGGAAATCCCGAATAGAAAGGATGATGAATTATGGTGACTTATCAATTTTTTCGCAGCCACAAGCCGTATATGACCAACTTCAAATCGGGAGTAGTGAGCGGATAACAGATCATGAGCTCCCGTATACTAAAGGAGCTAACTTACATTGAATTTAAAAGATTATGGATATAATGATTTTTTTGCTGCACAATTCGCAGCATCGAAGCTGCCCGAACAGCTTATTCCTGGCCGTGTCACGGCTGTATTCAAACATGTGATGCGCGTCGTCTCGGCTGACGGTGAACATTTAGCCAAGACCAAGTCTTCCTCATTCCGAGATGCCATGCGTACCGACTGGCCGGCGATCGGCGACTTTGTCGCGCTGGAGAGTCATCCGTCAGATACTTCCCTTATCCATGCTGTCCTGGAACGCAAAAGTATCTTTCTGCGCGATGATCCTGACCCGGACATGCCGCCTCAGGTCGTCGCTGCCAATTTTGATTACTGCTTTCTCGTTAATTCAGCCAATGACGACTTCAATATTAATCGTCTGGAGCGCTATCTGACCGTCGCCTGGAATAGCGGCGCCACTCCGGTGATTGTACTGACCAAAGCCGATTTGTCCGACAAGCTGTCCTACTATATGGATCAGCTGAATGCCGCAGCCTTTGGGGTTCCGGTATTTGCGGTAGACAGTATCAGTGGTACCGGACTGGATGAACTACGCAGCTTGCTCTCACCGGGAGAGACGATTGTGCTGCTCGGTTCATCCGGTGTCGGCAAGTCTTCTCTTGTGAATGCACTAGCTGGTGAAGAGCGTATGAAGACCAGCGGAATTCGTGAAGATGATGCACGCGGCAGACATACTACGACCCACCGGGAGATGCATCTGCTGCCAAGCGGGATTATTGTGATTGATACACCGGGCATGCGAGCACTCGGAATTGGTAATGCTGCAGCAGGTCTGGAAGAGACGTTCCAGGATATTGAAGAGATCGCTCAGCATTGCCGATTCGGGGACTGTTCTCATCATAATGAACCTGACTGCGCTGTACAGGATGCTCTCGAAAATGGAACGCTTGCCCGCAAGCATTATGCCAATTGGGAAAAGCTTCGTAAAGAGCTGGCTTATAATGAACGTAAAAACAATATCCTGCTGATGCGTCAAGATAAGCAGCAATGGAAAGCAATCAGTAAGCAGCATCGTGCCAAACCAAAGAAAAAAGTATAATCTCTGCCGCAGTTGGTATTAAGATGGCTAGGGCACTTATAAAATCAACAATTCCAAAAATAAACAACTCCAAAATAAATAACTAAAAAGCCGCTGACTCTTTCAACCCGGTCAGCGGCTTTTTATAATGAAATCCATATTACATGGTTATGCATTTACAGGTAATGTGTAAGCAGCATTTTTTACTGTTACATTTACTTTGTATTTTTACATGGCAGATTCTATGAACTCCTTGCTCACTATTACAAAATCACAACTTCCGGCTCCGGTACAAAACCAAACCGGTTGTTGATCGAATCCTGCACCATCTGGATCAGATACAGAATATCCGAGGCTGTGGCTCCGCCGGTATTCTGTATGAAGTTGCCGTGATATGGCGAGATGCGTGCCTGTCCATGGATCGTGCCACGCAGACCGAGCTGATCAACCAGCTTACCAGTGGGCTGACCAAAGTCATAATTATTTTTGAAGACCGATCCACAGCAGGCATAATCAAAATGCCGCTTGCCTCCACGATCTTCGATCACGATTCCGAACATGTCCGGAACCTCGTACCCCTGTTCCTCCAGACGTGGAATCCAGTTTCGGTAATACTGGAAATACTGCGGCAGACTGGAAGACGCCGTGCTCGCTGTTACCATCTCACGCATAATCGCTTCCCAGGCAGGCTGATCCGGAAGCATATACTCCCCAATATTCAGATCTGCGCCTACAATAATCCATGGATTCTGCTGGAAAATGGATTGCTTGTAAGCATAGTTACACTCGGCAACTCCAATGGTCTGCAGACCGCGCTCCGGATGCTGCGCATCGATGTAATATACTTTATCCAGCAAATCACTGATCTCATGGTTAAAATATTTGGCATTCATATAAATACCTGCGCCCATTGTGCCTGGCAGCAGGTACGTAAACTCCATGCCCTGTATTCCCGTATAGACTCCGATCAGCGCCAGCCAGGTCATCGGCACACCTGCCGAGACGAATAGCTTGCCTTCGGAGAATTTCAATTCTACATGTTTTTTCATCGATAGGAAAAGGGTATCGTCCTGCGGCTGATCCGGAAACAGAATATTCGACCCCATGCCGAACCATTTTACATCCAGCCCTTTATGCTGACTGCCTTCCAGCAGAGCGATAATCTCTTCGGTGGTCGCAGGCTCAGCCAGATGTCTGGCTGTCCCTCCAATTTCATAAGTTGAATATGGAGCCAGACTTGCATTCATGCTGCATAACTTATCAAAATGTAATGTATTCAAATTCATCGTAACTCCTCTGCTTGCGCTGGCATTCATTAATTGACATCTTATCTATTATAGATAGCATTTACTGAAAACCCAAGCATAAAAAAATAATATTTTTCTCATTTTCGCCATCTTTTTATACATATTCATTGACTAAGGATGTGAAGAGGCGTAAAATTTTAAATTGCGATAATTTTAATAAGATAATAGGTGATGAATATGTCCAACGATCCTTACCGGATTTTACTGTTTTATAAATTTGTCAATATTGATGATGCCGAGACACTAACTGCTGAACATTTAAAATACTGCAAAGATCTCGGGATCAAAGGCCGCATTCTGATTGCTCCGGAAGGTATTAACGGTACACTCTCCGGTACATGGGAGCAGACCGAACAGTACATGAACGATCTGCGTGCAGATGCCCGTTTTGCCGATATGGTCTTCAAAATTGATGAATCCGAAGGTCATGCCTTCAAGAAAATGTTTGTACGCCACAAAAAGGAACTAGTCACTTTCCGCCTCGAAGACGATGTCAATCCGAATGAACTAACCGGCAAGCATCTCTCGCCCAAAGAATTCTACGAGCAGCTGCAGCAGGAAGATGTTATTGTTATCGACGGACGCAATGACTACGAGTACGATATCGGTCATTTCCGCGGTGCCATTCGTCCGGGTGTTGAATCTTCCCGTGAATTCCCGGAATGGATTCGCGAGAACCTGAGCGAGTACAAGGACAAAAAGATCCTCACGTACTGCACAGGTGGTGTACGCTGTGAGAAGCTGTCCGGCTTCCTGATGAAAGAAGGCTTTAATGATGTGGCTCAATTGGATGGCGGTATCGTCACTTACAGCAAAGACCCTGAAGTACAGGGCCGTCTGTTTGATGGCAAATGCTATGTATTTGATGAGCGCATCTCGGTACCGATCAACCATACCGAGGAAGACGTAATCGTAGGCAAGTGCTATCACTGTGAAGAGCCAACCGACCATTATATCAACTGTCCGGTCTGCAATCTGCAGCATATCGTCTGCGATAGCTGTGAAGACGAACATGAGCACTTCTGCTCCGATGCCTGCCGTGAACAGGTACAGACAGCGACTGCTCAGTAATCAGGTGATATTCCTGATTGATAGATGATCCTAAGGAACAAGCTGTAAACAATAACGAATAAGCACGCATATCAAAGAGGAACAAGCTCCCTGCTAACAGGTGGAGTTTGTTCCTCTTTTTGCATACTATTTCTGTTCATAAGCTGTCATCAGTACCTCATAGGAATATCCGCACCTTGATGCAGCTGCTCTTCCTGATATTCTCGATAAGCAGCTGCCAGATGGGAGATGCCTTCTACCAGGCGCTCTTCCGTACAATAACTGAAGCATAGTCGCAGATGATTGTGTCCGCTATGATCATGATAAAAGTGACTTCCGGCTACATAACTTACTCCGTGCTGCTCCGCGATAGGCTGCATTTCTGCTGTATTTACGGTGTCTGGAAAAGTCAGCCACAAGAAAAATCCGCCCTCTGGCAGTGCAAAGCTCACCTGATCTCCCAGCTCCGAGCGGATGGCTGCCACCATACTGTCGCGCTGACTCCGGTAATGCCGAATCAACTGCTCACGATGCTGTTCAAAATCAAGCTGATCCAGCAGATGAGCGACAATCTCCTGGGTAAACACGGCTGTACTGCTGCCCAGCATCAGAATGCGCAGCCTCGATACCAGCAGAGGATGGGCAATCATCCAGCCCAACCGAATACCGGGAGCAATAATCTTGGAAAAGGTATTCAAATAAATCGTACGCTCCGGTGCCAACTCATACAGGGTAGTATAGGTCTGCCCGGTAAAATTCAGTTCGGCATACGCATCATCTTCCACAATATAAAAGTTGTATTTACGAGCAAGATCCGCCAGCTGCTGTCTTCGGAGAAGCGATAGCGTCACTCCGCCAGGGTTATGGTAGACAGGCATTGTATAGAACAGCTTCGGTAATGCTCTTCCTTCACGAACAGCTCCGATCAATGCTTGCTCCAGCTTGTCTACCTGCACCCCGTCTCCATCTATGGGGAAAGCCTGGATCGAAGCTCCGCACAGGCGAAATGCCTGCAGAGCACTGAAAAAAGTCGGAGCTTCTACCCATACCTCGTCCCCTGGTTCCAGCAACAGCTGTGCGGCCAATGCTATTCCCTGCGTAGCACCGTTGGTGACCAGTATTTGCGCTGTCCCGGCTTGAATACCATGAGAAGCGGCCCGGCGCTGAATCCAGTCCAATATATAACGAGGCCCCGGTGCTCCCGAATACTGCAGAGCACGCGTTCCATCTTGACGAATCGCCTGCAGGGCAGACTGCTCCAATACCTCCAGTGGAAATAAAGAGTCTGCTGCAAAACCAAATGATAAATGGATATGATCCGGCTGGCTTACCGTCGTACTGCCAATAGACGGCGCTGCCGGAATACGACTGGATAAACGGGACAGATCCGGCACCTGTTGAACTGTATTCATATCGGAACCTCCTTTAGATAGACCTATCTGTAGGCATGCTGTCTCTATCATCGTTGATTTACCAGAGCTACCTTTTTCAATGATGACGGATACAGCACCTCTTTACGAATCAGACAGTTCTTTACACGGGTGAGTATCTGCTTACTTGCTGCCATCTCTTCTGCTCGTTGCGAAATGTTGTGCTCATAATAATGCTATTTTGCCGGAATCGCTGTACTAGCTGTCTCATGCCACTGCTGCATTGCAGACTGTGCGGTCTCAGCCAGTAAAGCAGCGGTATGACCGAGCGCCTCTTCATCCACGTCAAAAGCGGGATGATGCCATTCCTGCGGACCCGAGGTACCCACAAACAGGAATACACCCGCAACCTGCTGTTGATAAAAGGAAAAATCTTCGCTTGCCGGTGATACGGTTGGCACAATAACATTCAGACCCAGCTGACGGGCAGAACGGCGGGCAGCCTCTGTCCACTCTTTGTCATTATGAACAGGCGGTGGTCCGGCGAGCATCTGTATATCCGCTTTGGCTCCATAAGCTGCTGCTATATGCTCAATAATACGGCTAAACCGCTCCAGAACTTCGCGACGTACCGATTCGTCAAAAGTACGAATCGTGCCTTCCAGCTCTGCCTGCTCGGGAATGACATTCCAGGTATGACCACTGTGCAACCGGGTTACACTAACCACTGCACTCTCCTGGGCGCTGATATTCCGGCTGATGATTGACTGCAGTGCAGTAATAATATGAGCAGAGACTACAATTGGATCTATTCCCGCCTCCGGTACTGCCGCATGTGTCGATTGACCATGGATACGAATACGGAATCCATCTGCTGCTGCCATTAACGGACCGTCTTTGATACCGATGGTGCCCACCGGCAGATCGGGCTTGTTATGCAGTCCATAGATGACCTGCACATCTTCCAGCCCTCTATTATCGATAATCTGACGCGCTCCCTTGGCTTTTTCTTCTGCAGGTTGAAAAATAAGTCTTACTCTGCCGGGCAATATGTCTTCCTTCTTTTTGAGCAAATAGGCGGCACCAAGCAGAGCAGCACTGTGAAAGTCATGCCCGCAGGCATGCATCTTCCCTGCAATCGTAGATGCATATGGCAGATCGGTCTGCTCCTGTACCGGTAGTGCATCAATGTCTGCCCGCAGGGCAATCACCGGGCCGGAATGACCAATTTCAGCGATAATACCGGTAGCCAGGCCGGCAGCAGGCAGAATCCGAATCTCTGCCGCTTCCAGCTGTTCACGAATATAACGGGTAGTCTCCCACTCTTCACCGGATAATTCCGGATAACGATGCAGATGGCGGCGTATGGCTACCAGCTGTTCCTGTAGTGCTGTGACTGAATCCATCAGTTGCCTCCTTTGTTTTAGTCTGGCTTTCTTTGTCTATTCTCGAATCAAGCACTGTGCCAATCATTCACGGCAAACAACGGCATTATATGCTATTCATCTATTATTTATATGCATTCTATTATCCTAATGCCCTGTTAGGGGTTATAAATGGTGCTGCTGAACAGATGAACCACTCAGAACGGCGGCAGCTTCGGGACTATCATATTCATACTGTACAAATGCCTCCTGCAGCAGTTCAAAAGAACGAATACGTTTGGCAAAATCACGGATCACCGTATGCACAATAAATTCCTGGACACCATAACGCAGACGAATATCTGCGAGCTGCTTATAGACCGATGACGGTGAGCCTTTTACTACTTTGGCTTCTTTGACTTCGATTCGGTATTTTTCCAGGGACTGTCTGCCAAACTCTTCAGCCTGTTCGATGGTGGCAACCGTCAGTACACGGCCGCTCTCCAGATGAATTTTGACAGACAGATTTTCACCCGCCAGCTGGTCAGCTTCCTGCTCGGTCTCTGCAGTAATAACAGATAATGCCAGAATAGCATGAGGCTCTCGCAGTTCTTCAGAAGGAATAAAGTTCTCCCGATAACTATGCAGTGCCTGCAGAGCAACCTGTTCATCACTATTGATAAATAGGGAAAATACATAAGGCAGACCCAGACGTGCGGCCAGCTGTGCGCTATCCGGACTCGCTCCAAGCGCGAACAGATCGGCGGGCTGCTGCGGACGCGGGCTCGCCTGAATACCGGCTAGCGGATGATCAACAGGCACACGATGATACAAATACTGGCGCAGTTCCTGTAATTTCACATCAAGCGGAGGTTGCAAGGCAGCCGCTTCACCCTGCAAAGCCCGTGTAGATCTGGGCAGACCGCCTGGTGCACGTCCAATCCCGAGTTCGACGCGGCCTGGAGCGAGTGCCGCCAGAACATTGAAGTTCTCGGCTACTTTGTAGGGACTATAATGCTGAAGCATTACGCCTCCCGAACCAAGCTTGATTTTTTGGGTATGTGCCATCAAATACGATATCAGCACTTCCGGTGAAGAACCGGATACATTCGAAGAATCATGATGCTCCGACACCCAGAATCGGCGATAACCGAGCCTTTCTGCCAGTTGTGCCAGCTCTACTGTTCGCTGAAATGAAATTTCTGCACCTTCCTGTTCATATGTGGGCGTCTGATCCAATATTCCGACAGGTATCATCCCATGACCTCCTTTATTTTTATCCCTGTATGTGTTGTTGCATGCAGATATGTCTATGTCCAAATGCAGAATCGTAATCGGAGATTTCCTTACAGCCATTACATTAAATCGAATAATTGGGCTCAGGCATGATCCGCTGGAGAAACTGGCGCGTCCGCTCTTCCCGGGGACGCTGAAAAATCTCTTCTGGCTGCCCCTCTTCCACGATAATGCCTCCATCCATAAAGACCACACGGTTTGCCACATCACGGGCAAAGCCCATTTCATGGGTGACTACAATCATCGTAATCCCTTCACGGGCAATCCTGCGGATCACTTCCAACACTTCTCCAACGAGTTCCGGGTCAAGGGCAGAGGTGGGCTCATCGAACAGAATCACTTCCGGATTCAATGCCAGTGCCCGTGCTATACCTACCCGCTGCTGCTGACCACCCGATAGTTGGCCTGGATAATGATCCAGTTTGCTGCCAAGCCCTACCTTTTCCAGCATACGTGCGCTGATCTCCCGTGCTTCGGAGCGGGGAATTCGCTGCACGACTGTCAATCCTTCCATTACATTTTCCAGCGCTGTCCGATGCTTGAACAGATTGTACTGCTGAAATACCATCGCAGTACGCTGGCGCAGTTGATGTATATCGCGGCGGGATGGATGTTTTCCCTGAACGGCAAGATGACCGATCCTCACTTCTCCGGCATCCGGACGCTCCAGATAATTGATGCAGCGCAGCATCGTTGTTTTGCCCGAACCGCTCGGCCCAAGAATAACGACGACTTCTCCCTTGTCGACCGTCAGATCGATTTCTTTCAGTACCTGCTGGGTACCGAATGTTTTGGATAATCCGCTAAGTTGAATCATAAAGCGCCTCCTCGCTGATAGGCGTTCAGTCTGTACTCCAGCCATCCGCTGATCCATTCGATCAGGATCGTTAGCACCCAGAACAGAATCGCTGCCGCTATATAGGCCTCAAAGTATTTCCAATTGTCTGCCGCAACGATCTGTGCCCGGGCATTAATTTCTACAACCGATATCGTATATGCCAGAGTTGATCCATGCAGCATACCGATTACAGAATTAGACAGGTTTGGCAGGCTGACGGACAGTGCCTGTGGTAAAATAATTCGCCGCAGGGTCTGTATTGTAGTCATTCCGATAGACTGCGCAGCCTCCACCTGTCCTTTGTCTACTGCCTGAATGCCTGCCCGTACGACTTCGGACATGTAGGCTCCCGCCGTTATCGAAAAGGCAATCCATACAAAGCCGATCAGTGGAATCGAAGCAGATGTAAAACTCCAGCCCATTGCGGACGAGATCCCATCGATCAACACCGGCAATCCAAAATAAATCAACAGTAGATGCATCAGCATCGGTGTACCCCGGACAAAAGCCACATAACCTGCCGAGAGCTGGGACAGCACCGGAATATGGTACATCCGGCACAATGCTACTGCCGTACCAATGACCAGTCCGGCTGCTACCGAGACAAACGTAATCCACAGCGTCTCCGGCAGTGCCTGCAGCAGGCTAAGTCCTGCAGTCCAGATAAATGAAGGGTCCAGATTCATCCGCTTTTACCTCCTTTGCCAAGTAGTGGAACCGCCCGCAGCGGACGGCGCCAGCTTGCTCTGAGCATCTGTTCGCTCCGATGTCCGTCAAAACGGTTCACATAACGCTCCATCCACTGAAATCCCTTTTCCAATCCAAAGCTGATTACAAAATAAATTAGTGATAGCGCAATATAGGTCTCGATAAAATGCTGGGTAGCTGTACCAAGCGTCTGTGATCGACCGGTCATCTCCATCACTCCCAGTGTAAAAGCCAGTGAAGTATCCTTGAGATTGCCGATTACCAGATTACCAAACAGCGGTATCGAGATTCCCAGTGCCTGTGGTGCAATAACCCGGGTAAAGGTCTGATAGCCGCTCATCCCGATCGAATGTGCTGCTTCGATCTGTCCTCTGTCCACAGCAGCTACCGAGGCACGGATCATCTCCGAGATGAATGCTCCGCTGTTCAGCGCATAGGTAGCAATTACAAAGTACAACACGGCCAGCCGGGATACATCGATATGAATCCAGCCCAGCACTTCAGGTAGCCCGTAATAGACGAGAAACAGCTGAATCAGAATCGGTGTTCCCCGAAAAAAGGAAACATACAGCTGGGAGAGCCGTTTCAGTACAGGAGTGTTATACAGTCTCGGCAGTGCCACAATCAATCCAATCAGCAGGCCCAGCACAATCGAGCTGCCCACGATGAGCAGTGTTATATTCAGATAGGCCAGTAGTTTCGGAATAAATTCAAATACATATTGAATATCAAATCGTCTGCTCACAGTGTGCTCGCCTCCTTGGTCAGAATAAGATACATGAATATTTCTGTATTACTGGGTGACTTTGGCTTCTGCCAGCGTTTTGGTAAAGTCATCACCGAGCCATTTTTCGCTGAGCTGCTTGAGCGTTCCATCTGCTTTGATCTCGCTGATCGCCTGATCTATCTCGTCCGCCAGCGGCTGTTCATCCTTGCAGAATACAAAGTACACATTGGACTGGTTCAGTGGTTCACCCACTGTTTTCAGAGCGACTTGACCATCCGCATCGGTATTGAACCGGTTGGCAAAATCCGTCGTAATCGTTGCATCGACACGTCCGGATACAATCTGCTGTACCGTATCATTGGCTGCACCACTCGTATAGACTATCTGGATCGCATTATTATGGGTTTTGTTGTATTGGTTCAGCAGATAGGCAGCATTGCTTGTCGCGCTGGTCATTACCTTTTTGCCAGCCAGATCATCCAATCCGTGAATAGCTGTATTGTTTTTGGCGACAGCGACACGGTTCAGGAAAATGCTGTAGGGAACCTTATTGAACAGATATTTTTGCTGTCGCTCCGGGTTAGTCTCCATCTGATGAGCCACAAAATCAATCTTGCTCGTATCCAGACTCAGCAGCAGATTGGAGAATTCCATCGTTTTGAATTCAAACTCCACATCCGGCAGACGCTTGTCGATCTCCCGCACCAGCTCCACATCATAACCGGTAAGCTTGCCATTCTCATCGATAAAGCATACGTTGGGAAACGCTGTTCCTGTACCAACGATGATCTTGCGTACATTACTGCCACTGGCAGCAGCTTCTGCATTTCCATCTGTATTACCAGCCGAGCCTCCGCTCGATTCGCTTACAGAAGCGCAGCCCGATAACAGCATCATAAGTGCTCCTACCCAGAGCGTACTGCGTGATAATTTGCGTATAGCATGCCTATTGATCATAGATTCTCCACCCATCCCAAATGATAGTATATAATTCGCATGTATTTAATCAGAATTAAACAAGCAGATTTCCCTTTTGTATATTAGAATCCAGTCCAGCACAGTTCATTCACTTGCTAAAGGATAGAATCCATCTGTATTTAAAAATGGACAGGTTCCTGCAGAATCCCTGACGGTCGAAAATATTCCAGTTCACGGAGCATTTCTGCCGTTACCGAAGCAATATGCATCTGGCTTTCTTTCAGTGTAACGAGACTAGTCTGCAGCGAGATTCCTTCCAATTCAGGAAGTGGAATACGAACGAGCCGGCCTGACTGTACATCTTCCTGGACGCTCAGTCCTGGCAGCAGCGAAATGCCGGCCTGCTGCAGTACAAGTTTGCGCGCGGTCTCCGCATGATCTACTTGAAAAGCAATATCCGGTGGAACGGGCAGCGATTCAAATACACGGTGAATTCGCAACCAGTCAAGCGATCCACATTCAAAAAAAACCAGCGGTTCTCCCTGCAAAGCAACTGCCGATCCCGGAGGATGGCTGGCAAAGGGATGATCAGCATATACATACAGTGAGATCGGATCCTCATAGGAGGATACCGTACGAATCGAAGGATTCATTACTTTGCGTACAAATGCCATATCAAGCTCTTTATTGAGCAAACGGCTAACCAGCTGATCTGTAGCTGCTGTCACTACTTTGAAGCGAGTTGCCGGATATTGCTTTTTTAATCGGGGAAACAGTGCAGGAAGAATATAGTGAGATACCGAGAGTGTACATCCAATGGTCAGCTCCTCTGGTGTTGTGCGAACCGTCTGAATCTGCTGTCTGCCTTTTTGCAGCACTTGCAGCATTTGCTGGGCATAAGGCAGGAAGCGCCGGCCTTCTTCAGTCAGCAGAATCTGCCGGCCGAGTCGCTCGAATAATTTACAGCCCAGTTCCCGCTCCAGTGACTGTATTCGTGCAGTAACAGAAGGCTGTGACAAAAACAGAATTTCTGCCGCTTTGTTGAAGCTGCCATAATGATTGATGTACACAAAAGCTTCCATATTCTCAATATTCATCGTGCATTCCCCTTTCCTATTATTATACTAACTTAACCTATGAATTAACTTGGTTTTATGTATCATAGGTGGGTGGAAAGAGCTTGTCAACGGGATTTCCTATCGAATCCAGCATGCCTATCAGCAGAATTCCTTTAGAGCCCATATACAGCAAGACTTTCTCCGACTTGTATTCATAATGGGAAAATCAAACTGCAGCATCAGGCCCCTATTATACAGGTAGGGACACTGGCCTGATGTGCACAGTCATTAGGAGCTGATTCGCCCGGAACAATCATATATACAGCTGTTGCTCAGCTATTCACAGTCCGGCGGGTATAGCGATTCTGCGGAATAGGAACACCAAGATTCTCCCGTAGCGTATCGTATTCATAATCTTCCCGGTAAATACCACGCTCCTGCAGAATCGGTACCACCTCATCCACAAACTGATGGAGACCGGAAGGCAGATCGGAATGAATAATAAATCCATCTGATCCCCGCTGTTCGAACCAGTACTGGATACGGTCTGCCACCTGCTCAGCCGTACCGATAAAATTGCTGCGAGGCGTCGCCGCCTGCAGTGCTACCTCACGCAGGGTCAGATTGCGTTCGCGAGCATCTTTTTTGATTTTATCGGTACCGCTGCGGAAGCTGTTGCTGCCGATTCCATGCAGTTCCGGGAATGGCTCATCCAGCGCATACTGGGAGAAGTCATGATGATCAAAAAAGCGACCCAGATACAGCAGTGCCTTGTCCACAGTGATCAAGCTGGCAATTTCGCGGTATCGCTCTTCTGCTTCGGCTTCAGTCCGTCCGATAATCGGTGTGATACCAGGCAGGATTTTGAGCTCATTTTCGCTTCGTCCGTAGGCAGCTGCCCGCTTTTTCACATCCTGGTAAAAAGCCTGGGCATCTTCCAGTGTCTCCTGTCCGGTAAAGACTGCATCTGCAGATTGAGCTGCCAGATTCCGCCCATCTTCTGATGATCCCGCCTGAAAAATAACCGGCTGCCCCTGACGGGAACGTCCAATATTTAGCGGCCCCTGTACCGAGAAATACTCTCCCTGGTGATTTAGCGTATGCAGCTTGGAAGGATCAAAGAAAACACCGGTTGCTTTGTCCCGGACAAAAGCATCTTCTTCCCATGAATCCCAGAGACCTTTGGTAACTTCCAGGTATTCGGCAGCAATCCGGTAGCGTTCCGGATGGGAAGGATGCTGGGATCGGCTATAATTAAGAGCAGAACCTTCCAGTGGAGAAGTCACCACATTCCAGCCGGCACGTCCGCCGCTGATATGATCCAGGGAGGATAACTGTCTGGCAATGGTAAAAGGTTCACTATAGCTGGTAGAGATCGTTCCTACGAGGCCGATCCGTGAAGTAACTGCCGCCAATGCCGACAGGATCGTTATCGGCTCGAACCGGTTCAGAAAATGAGGCAGGGACTGTTCATTGATAAACAATCCATCCGCGATAAATACCAGATCAAACTTGCCTTCTTCTGCCTTTACGGCTTGACGCTTGTAAAACTCCAGACTCACACTGGCATCAACCGGTACCTCCGGATGCCTCCATGTGGACATGCTTCCTCCGATTCCGTGTATAATCGCTCCAAATTTAAGCTGACGCTGCTGACTCATTGCTCTCATCCTCTCTACTTATATTATTAATAGTGATCGATAGCCATTCGGCTAAACCGGAACCGATACCTCTGATTGATTTTTACCAAAAGTTATTGTTCATTGCTTGCGAGTCGAATCACTGGACTCTGCTTTCTTCCACCTGTGTACTGTTTAGCAGATACTGCAGCTTCTCCAGATCCGGCTCCAACAGAGCGGTATATTTCCCGTTGCCACCTATTTCCACGACAGGTACATGACGGATACCATACTTGGCCTCCAGCACATCACGCAGCACATCATTACCGGCGACTTCCAAATTGGTATAGGTGTACCCATTCAGTTCCAGATAGGTTTTGATTTCCTGGCAAAAGTGGCAGCCTGTTTTGCTCCAGACAATAATATGTGTAACCGGTTGGGTAATTGTAGACATTTTATTTCCCTCCTGTAGTTGTATGAATAAATGATTGCAATTCCTGTTCAGGGTCGAGCAGCTTGGCCATAAAGACAATATGCTCGCCATTATGGTTCTCATCATAAAAGGTATAATAACCACGTCGTTCGTACATCGGTGCCAACCATGGATGACGGGTTGCTGTCGCCAGCATGACTCCCGGCTGACCGTGCTTGCCGGCTATAATCTCCTGCTCCAGCCAGTTGAGTAGCTGCGCACCGTACCCTTGCCCTTTGAACCGAGGTCCAACGGCAAACCAGCGGATGAACGGCAGACTGCTCAATTCTTTCAGTCGCGGCTGATCATCCCGGTCCAGCGTGACAGTCGCGGCAATCGCTCCATTTTTGATCAGGAGATAGCATTCATGTGCGGCAATATTGTTCTGGATCATCTCCAGCGTTGCATAACCTGCCGGAAATGGAATCTGCAGTTGACGAAGCGGCTCATAGGCGTCCAGTATGACCTGCAGCAATTCCTCGGTATCTGTCCCTTCTGCCTGACGCAAGATAATATCGGACTGCTGGTGAATTGCAGCTGGGGAGTCTATAACGGAATGGACTGTATCCGTACTGCTGTTGGCAGATTTCAGATGATTATCCGACAGTTCAGTTGTTGACAAAGAAGGTTCGGTAGAGCGATTCTGCTTGGGTGCCTGATAGGCATACGGCTTGGGTCCAGTAAAAGTCATATATAATCCTCCTCAATATAAGCTTCATTTTGTAAACGTTAATATCGGGTGATCCCGAGTATTAGATGGAGAAATTGGGCTGTCTAACCATCGGCAGCGGCTGTCGATTATCCCGCTGGAGCAATCTGCCCAGAATCTGGTTCTCAAAGTGAGCAAATCCGCTGTCCCGTTCACGTGGGCGATCCAGAGTAATGCGCATATCCAGCGCAATATGTCCTTCCTCTATCAGCAGTACACGATCAGCGAGAGCAACAGCTTCACTCACATCGTGGGTGACCAGTACAATCGTCAATTCCTGCTCGATCCAGAGCCGTTCGATCAGCTGCTGCATTTCGATACGTGTCAGTGCATCCAGTGCGCCGAGAGGTTCATCCAGTAGCAGCAGATCCGGACGACTAGCCAGTGCCCGTGCCAGAGCGACACGTTGTTTTTGTCCACCGGAGAGTATGCCCGGCCATTCCTTTTCGCGGTCAGCCAATCCTACCTGTGCCAGTGCTTCACGGGCGGTATGCCTGTTTTTATCCGGAATGCCCAGCCTTACATTATCCAGCACCGACTTCCATGGCAGCAGCCGGGATTCCTGAAACAGAAACCGGGTTGACCGCCGTCCTTCAGCCCCTGCTGCCGAAGAAGCTTTGGTATCGCGATCGATGCTGATCTGTCCGCTGGTCGGCTGCTCCAGACCAGCGATCAGACGCAGCAACGTGCTTTTGCCACAGCCGCTGCGTCCGACAATCGCTACAAACTCTCCCCTCTCGATCGTAATATCCACCTGCGACAAAATCTGCCGCTCTCCAAATCGTTTACCAATATGATCCACATGCAGAAAAGCTGCCTGGTCCACTGTCATTACTTTTCCTCCTTTGACTGTTTATTTGCGGGATAGTACCGGATTCCAGCGCAGCCAGCGCTTCTCCAATAGCTTGGCCATACTGTCGGATAGCTTGCCCAGCAGAGCATACAGCAGAATACTCAGTACAATGACATCCATCTGCATGAATTCCCGTGCATTCATCGCCATATAGCCAATTCCGGCATCTGCTGCCACGGTCTCGGCTACAATCAGGGTCAGCCACATAATACCGAGTGCATAGCGGATACCGACCAGAATCGATGGCAGTGCACCCGGCAGGATGATATGGATATACAGCGCCAGACGACTCAACCCGTACACCTTGCCCATTTCGACGAGTCCACGATCTACCGAACGAATACCGTGGAATGTATTAAGATATACCGGGAAAAATACACCCAGCGATACGAGAAACAGCTTGGCTTCCTCACCGATTCCGAACCAGACGATGACGAGCGGAATTAACGACAGATGCGGAATATTGCGAATCATCTGGATAGATGAATCCGATATTTTCTCCCACAGCTGTGAGATACCATTGACGACGCCGAGCAGGAAGCCCAGCCCACCTCCGATTGCAAATCCACTCAGAGCACGGCTTGTACTGACAGCAATATTCTCAACCAGTTCACCTGTACCGAGCAACCGGATCAGGGCACGAAATACTTCTACCGGTGTTGGCAGAATATTACCGGCAATCCATCCGTTAGCCGTCAGCAACTGCCAGCCGATAAGCAGTAGTAGTGGCAGTCCAAACGGCAGCAGCCGATTTAACCATGGGCTCCTTAGAAAAGCATTATCATCCGCACTGTAGCGCTTTCGGGTCGAAGCAATAGAAGTACCAGATTCACGATTTACGACATGTTCCCCGGCTGTATGAAGTGCAGCCTGGTCCTGAATCGGTGGAGCTATACTTTTTGAAGACACACTATAACCTCCTTTGCGATCTGATAATGGGTCTGCAGTTATTATTTATTGGTGGATAGACCCGAGCTGAATGCATCGCTCCAAAATGTAGACACTTTAACCGGTTGGGACAGCACATCTGCCTTGGTGAAAGTATCCGCTACATCCTGCTCCGAACGGATAGTCTCTGCAGAAGCGGCAATGATACGACTATGACGCTGGGCTTCTCCTTCCTGCAGGGTTTGCAGTGCCTGCTCTACCGGCTGATGAGTAGCATCTGCCGTAATCTGCGCCCATTCCTGCAGATGACTGCGGGACCATTCGTGGAACTGATTGATCCGTTTCAGATAATCGGCAATCGCTTTCTGCTGGGCGCTGTCTTTGATTGCACTGTCCGATACATTAACGAGAAAGCTGCCTGACAGAATGTCCTTGGCGCTGGCAATGGTTATGGCGTCTTTCTGGTGGGCAGAAATAATGGCATTGCCATAGCTTGCAAGAGCGTCAACTTTACCGCTGATCAATGCGCTCAGACCATCTGCTGTGGATAGCTCTACCGCATCAATATCCTGCCAGCGTAATCCTGCTTCCTCCAGCATTTTGAGCAGGAAGTAATGAGCCGTTGTATTTTTGACAAAAGCGACTTTTTTGCCTTTAAGATCTGCGATACTGTGAATTGGGGAACCCTGCGCCACTACAACTTCCTGATTTAGTGTATTGCCTTCCTGTACCGCAACCACTTTGAATCCCCCATCACCAGCTGCCTGCGAAGCAAAAATCGGCGGAATTTCGCTTGTAATACCAAAATCGACCTGTCCGGCTGCCATCGCTTCCAGGATCAGATTGCCTCCCTGGAAGACGCTGTATTTCACATGGTAAGGTGTATCACCCAACCCTGCCGCCTTCAATCCTTCCTCCAGATTCCCCCACCCTGTCTGACCGACACGGATCGTTACTTCTCCCGCAGCAGCCGCTTCACCGGGTGAGGATTCATTCGTTTTGCCCGAACAGCCTGACAGGAAGATCAACAGACTAAAACATGTAAACAGGAATATAATAGTGTTTATACGTTGTTTCAAGAATCATCACCTTTTCTTGTTTAATAGGATCTGTGTATATATCGTATATATATTGAAATAAAGTGATCTAGCGAGCCGGTGTACTTCCGAGTACGCTTTGCTTCCTCTTCGCTGTCGAGGCGATTAACTGCTCTCCCAGCTCATCCGCCTCAAGAATGGCACGAGTAACTGCTTCGGGATGGACTGCAAAAGCCAGATGATGATCAGCTCCTTCACGCAGAGTCAATCCTTTGGCAATCTGTCTGGCTGCCTGTTCCCGATCGCCCTCAATACCCAGCTGTTTCAATGTCACCGGCAGATCCAACTGATGCAGCAGCGAAGCCAGCCGGTGCAGCTCCCGGTATTCCTTTTGCTCCAGCTGCCACTGGGTAAGCAGTCCAAAAGCTACCTTTTCCCCATGCAGACTGCGATGAGTATCTTCCAGCCGGGTCAGGCTGTCATGCAATCCATGAGCAATAGCCGCGTGTACCGATCCATCCTGAATACTTCCGACCAGACCAGCTAGTACGATAATGGCATCTGTGACTTGTATAAATTCAGGCGTTATCTGCTGCCGAGGAGTCTGTTCGTACACATCCAGTGCATGCTCTTCCAGAATCCCCAGCGCCAGTCGGGCAGTAGCAACACTGCTGCGCAGCGCCAGACTGGAATAATTGCCACTGAGATTCACTGCAAATTCATGCCATTTGACCAGCGTATCCCCTATGCCTGCTGCCAGATACCGGGCAGGTGCTGCCGCCAATAACGCTGTATCGGCAAGCACCAGATCGGGTGAGCGACGCAGCGGCCAATATCCGGCTGCCTGTCCCCGTTCATCATACAGAACAGTCAGTGCCGACCATGCTGCACAGGTAGCTGGAATCGTCGGAATCGTTACTACCGGGAGCCCGGCTTGTTCGGCGACTGCTTTGGCCAGATCCAGTACTTTGCCGCCACCTGCACCAATAATCAGATTTACTTGAACTTTACGTGCTATACCCGTATAAGCCTGAATTACTTCACGGGTACACTCTCCCTGAAAAGGCTGCAAATGATAATTCACCCCTGCCTCGTCCAGCGCTGGGAGCAGATGAGGTGTAACTTTCTCCAGCGCCGTATGACCACCGATAAGGAGGGCATTGCTGCCAAGAGCCCGAATATGCGAGCCGCTGACAGCCAGCAGATGTGGCTCATTCAAGTATATCGATGGAGCTTTGATGGTTATCATGTACTGCACCCCTTTGATTGTTAATAAAATGTAATCCTTGCAAATCATCACTTTTATTGATATCCGATAATTCCGACCATTTAAGTTGGTTAAAACTTGAATAAAGTCTAGCATCTGCTCCTCCAGAGCGCAATGCATCTGCTAATCAATAAATTCTATACATATATCAAAAGGTTCTATCTATCCAGCTATCCTCTGCTCCATCTGGAGGTGGAGAACACCTGGGACCAAATCCATCCAACCACCGATGAAGCGAATGCTGCTTCCGATTATACTGGAATTAACTTCATGATTGGAGGGATAATTATCCGCTCCCACTGCTGATAACTCCTATCTCCCCATCTACAGAAAGAGAGTGATCCTATGGCCAGAGTCAAGGAAGTACGTCCTATTCAACTATTCCTGCTGCCGGCAATTCTGCTGTATGCTGTATCTCCTCAGATTCAGCCTATGCTGTCAGGCGGTCTGATCATGGAAATTATATTATTTGTCAGTATCAGTATCGGCGCCATGATTGGCTGGATTCGTTCCCGATACCATACTGTTCATCAGGACCCTATAAATGGTAAAATTGTAACAAGATCTTCTATTACCAGTATGATTATTGTGCTCGTACTGATTGCTGTACGTGTATTCACCGGTTATCTGATCGATTCGGGTTATCTGCTGCCCCATCATAGTGATGCAGCCACATTGATATCCAATAGTCTGCTGATTATAGCACTGGCCAATGTTGTTACTACCCGCATCATAATTTATCTTGATTACAACCGGCTGATTCATGGTATCTGATAGCTTCAGCACAGGGTACTACTGCGGGAAGGAATTAATCGTATGGATAATCTGAACAGGCTGATGGGTAACCACTCGCTGGTATTCCGTCTTTCTGTGACCATCATTATGATGTACAGCTGCTTTACTATCTATTTTCGGGAGTCCTTTTTTATCTGGTCGATCTATACGGTGACCATGCTGATTTTTGTGATCCTGACATGGGCTCCCCTCAAGCTTCATCCACTTTTTATTATCACATTCAGTCTATTTTTGTATGTCATGATGTTCGTTAATGAACGCATGGCCAATACGCCCGCCAACTTTTTGGCTTTGCTGTGGGTATGGTTTGCTATTCTGTGTACCATTTCGGTCCGGGAGAAGAGTATTGCTTCCTTTTTTGCCCTTTTAACCGGTGTACTAATGCTGATTGCAGATTATGATCGTGGATTTCCTTATTCCATGCTGATCTCGTTGGTAAGTATTTATTTTGGCGTACATAGTATTTACCGGTATATCTCGGTGCTCCGCATTAATAGTGAACAGCTACAGGAACTGGAGACCGTGCATAATGAACTGAAGCATGCTCATAACGAACTGCAGGAGAATGCGCTACAATCGATCCGCTATGCAGCCCTGGCCGAACGAACACGTATCGCAGGCGAGATTCATGACGGACTTGGTCATCATTTCACTTCCCTGATCGTACAGCTGCAGGCACTGAAATGGATGATTCGGCCCAATCCCGAGCAGGCAGAACATACCGTGAATCAGCTGCTGGACGTTTCCCGCCAGGGACTGGCCGAAGTACGAAGCGTAGTGAGAGACTGGTCGGTCAGTGAACGTGGAGTGAGTGAACTGCATACGCTCGCTTCCCAGGTCGCAGAGCGTTCGGGATTCACACTGAATTTCCAGGCGGATGCAGCCGACTCCCAGTGGGGCGAAGCCGTCGATGGTATTCTGTATCGTATCTTGCAGGAATCACTGACCAATATCGTTCGTCATGCCGAGGCATCAGTCGTAGACGTGACGATCAATCAGCTGGGCGACCAGGTGATTATGCATATTGCCGATAATGGAGTATACCGCGAGGACACTCCGTTAATTCACGGCTTTGGTCTGCAAAATATGATCCGGCGCTGCGAGCAGCTGCAAGGTAAATGTACGTTCCGGGCACGCGAAGGTAGTGGCCTGATTGTAGAAGCACGCCTGCCCCTTTCATTTGCAATACATCATGAACAACAAAGGAGTATGCCATGAACCAGCCTAACCGTCCTATTCGTATTATGCTGGCCGATGACCAGTCATTGATTCGTCAGGGAATCCGCTATATTCTCGATCTGCAGCCGGATCTGCAGGTCGTTACCGAGGCATCTACCGGCGACGAAGCTGTCGCGCTTACCGGTGAATATCAGCCCGATCTGATCCTGATGGATATCCAGATGCCGGGTATGACCGGTATCGAAGCAACACGTGCTATTTTGCAGCAGCGTCCGGAGATCAAGATTGTGCTGCTGACGACTTTTGATGTGCAGGAATATGTGATCGATGGAATTCGCGCAGGCGCATCCGGCTATCTTCTTAAGGATATTGATATGAACGAAATGATTCAGGGAATTCGTTCAATCTGTGCAGGTGGAGCCATTTACAATACCACGACTGCCGGCAGTGCACTCGTTGAACTGCTCGGCCGCCCTTTATCTGTACAAAATGGGGACGACTCGTCTGTCGCTGCTATGCCATTGACCGAACCGCTTACCGAGCGCGAGCTGGAAGTTCTGCAGGCTGTCGCCTATGGCAAACGCAATTTTGAGATTGCTGCCGACCTGTACGTCTCCGAAAGTACCGTCAAAACCCATGTACATAATATTATCCAGAAACTTGGGGTCAAAGACCGTACACAGGCGGCCGTAGTCGCTATACGGCAGGGAATTGTTACTTGAACAAGGTGCCCACTCTCCCCGATAGAATCGTACACAAAAAGCCAGACAAAACCACGAAAATCATTTTTTCGGGTTCTGTCTGGCTTTTCTTTTACAAAACGGGTCATTATACAAAGCATTCAATATTTGAAATTTAACATTCAACATGTAAAACTCAATATCTAACATTCAATATCCAACATGTTGCTAACGGTTTATCCTTTGACCGAACCTGCAGTCAGACCGGTTACAAAGAATCGCTGCAGGAATACAAACAGAATAACCATCGGCAGTGCTGTAATCACGACACCTGTCAGCAGCATGGTGTAATCCGTAACATACTCGCCCCGGAATTGCATCAGTGCGAGCGGCAGGGTTAGCTTCTCCGTACTATTCAGCAGCATAAGCGGAATCAGCAGATCATTCCATACCATTACGAACAGGAATGCCGCGGTCGCCGAGAGCGATGGACCGGATAAAGGCAATACCAGACGCCAGTATATTTTCCACTCACCGGCTCCATCCATACTTCCCGCTTCCATCATTTCCTTGCTTAGCATCTCCATAAATCCGGTTAGCGTGAATACCGTCAGCGGTAGCAGTCCGGCAGCAGTTACGACCGTCAATGCAGTCAGGCTGTCCGACCATCCAAGCTGACGCACCAGTGAATACAGCGGTAGCATAATAACCTGTGACGGAATGATCAGTCCGGCTACAAAGTAGGCAAAAGCGAATTTGCCCAATCTGCCGCCCAGACGCACAATAGCGTAAGAAATCAGACTTCCAAGGAATAATACAATCACTACTGTAAACAGAGTGACCCTCGCACTGTTCCAAAAATATTGCAACATGGGCTGAGCATCAAAAATATGAATAAAGTTCTGCAGACTCCATGTATCCGGCCAGCCCAATGGATTCGCATAAAAAGCCTGGCTCGTTTTAAACGAAGATACGACTACAAAATACAGTGGCGCTGCAACCAGCAGCCCGTACAAAATCATGATGATACGTCCAACCCATTTCATTGCAGCAGCTCACCTCGTTTTCCTGTAAAATATCCAATCATCCTCTTGCTCCTTCCTGGCGCAATGCTCTGAACTGGAAGAACGTCAGAATACCCAGCAGTACCAGGAAAATCATGGATCCGGCAGATGCCAGTCCGAAGGAATAATTGGAGAACGCCAGATGATAAATATATGTCGTCAAAATCTCGGTCGCATAGTTCGGTCCGCCATCTGTCATGACAAAGATCAGATCGAACGCTTTGAACGACTGAATCGTCGTATACGAGATAACGATTGCTGCCGATGGCGCGAGCAGCGGCCATGTGATTTTGCCGAAAATCTGCAAACGGTTGGCGCCGTCAATACGAGCGGCTTCCATCAATTCACCCGGAATTGCATGCAATCCAGCAATAAAGATAATCATCATCTGTCCGGCATGTGCCCAGATCTGTACAAAGGCGATCGCATACAGCGCAATCTTCGCATCCCCTGTCCAGCTGCCCATCAGACTATCCAGTCCTGCACTCTGAAGCGACATATTCAGCAAACCGATCGAAGGATCGTAAATGAATGACCAGATCAATCCTACCGATACCGATGACAGAATAGCCGGGAAAAAGTACAATGCACGGAAAACAACATGTGTGCGGCTGTTCTTGGCAAGTACAAGTGCCAGTACCAGCGAGATGACCGTCTGCAGCACGACCACAACGACCATGAATTTGATATTATTCAGAAATGCCTTGCGGAATGTAATGCTGTCAAAGCTGTCTTTGTAATTGTCAATTCCCACAAAATTGTAGGACGGCGATACACCGTCCCAGTTGGTAAAGGAGTAGAACAATCCCGATAAAGCCGGGTATACGAACAGGCCGGTGTACAGCAATATTCCAGGAAGCATAAACAGCCATAGTAATTTACGATTAATCATAAGCGTTACCGTATCCCTTTACTTTATCTTTTGATACCTGTGATACATGGAGCAAATCATCAGCAGAACGTATTAACGTCCGATCTGCTGATCAATAATAGCCTGTGCGTCCTGAGCTGCCTGTTCTGGTGTAGCACCACCCAGGACCGCCTGGATCGAGTTGGTCACAGCCTTTTGATTCTCGGCATTTACAATTGTATAACGAGGCTGGAATACTGTTTTCTTATCTGCCCATTCCTGAGCGATATTCAGTTCCTTGCTATCATACTTGATATCCTTAAGTGTTACATTTTGTCCGGTTTCATTAGCATATTGAGCAGCAATATCCGGCTGGCTCAAGAATTCAACGAATTTCTTCGCTTCTTCCGGATGTTTGGAGCGGCTGTTGACAGCCAGCATAAATGTACTTGTATGCACGCCTTCATATTTGGCCTGATCCGCCGATACAGTGATCGGTGCAAGCAGTCCCTGCTGTAGCTCCGGATTCTGCTTGGCATTCTGGCTCAGTTGATAGGAACCACTGGCGAGCATGGCGGCTTTACCCTGAATAAACAGTGCACCTGCTGCCGGATCTTTGGTACCTAAAGAGTTTGGTTGGAAGAATCCTTTATCATTCAGTTCTTTGAACTCAGCCAGTGTTTTCACCCAGAATTCATCGGTCAGCTTGGCTTGTCCTGCTTCGACCTTGGTGAAAATATCTTCGCTTGGTTCATTATTCATTACCATCGTGTTCATCAATTGTCCGGGTCCAATATCGCCACCGGCAAAGGCAATCGGGATAATTCCGTTATCCTTGAGTGTCTGGCAGACTTTGAGGAAGCCCTCCCAGTCCTTCGGTGGAGTCAAACCATATTTTTCAAAAAGGGCTTTATTGTAAATTGGCATATTATACACGAGCTGATAAGGTACAGCCCATTGTTTGCCGTCTTGACTGCCTGCTTCGATCAGATTGGCATTATAATTTTTAAGGAATGATTCACCGGACAGATCCGTGAACAGACCTGCTTTGGCAAGTGCGGAAAATTGTGCACCCGGGAAAGAAGCGAATACATCCCCTACCGATCCATCAGTCAATTTGGCTTGAGCCGTTGTTTGATACTGATCGGAAGTGAGCGTTTGCATATCGACGACAATATTCGGGTTCTTTTGCTCAAAAGCATCAATGATCTTCTGGAACGTCTGCGTATCTTCCCCGCGCCAGTGGAGGAAACTGATTGTTACTTTGCCATCGGCTGCCTGATCAGATCCACCTCCGCATGCGGATAACACTCCGGTAAGCGCAAGTACCATAACAAGCAGTAAAGCCAATCTTGTACGTTGATTTTTCATGAATCATCCTCCATTTTCGTATCGTCAATGAACATATCGGGATTATCTATGTAAATTAACTAAAGTTAAAATATCCCCATTATTTTAGTAGGAATACCGTGATTTAAATCATAGCAAAAATGAAGATTATCAAACAATGTCATTTTGTGCTGTTTTTATTTGTCAAAATGTGTTGTATAATGATAGGGTACCTATTTAAACAGAAAGGATGAATACGAACGGATGGCAAGTGATATCATTTTTCAAGCCGAAAGAGAAAGCTTGGAGCGTTTTATGCTTTCTACTTCTTCTTTTATACAAACCGGTGGACTGTGGATTACACAGGCAGGTCGCTACTCTCTGGAACCTGGCTGCAGGAGGTTATTTGCCACCAATCCTACCTGCTTCTGGATAGCTAATCGGCAGGGTGGCATGATCATCAAAAACGGTCATAATTATGTACTTGGAACAAATAATATATGGTGTATGTCTTCCATGGCCACCATTGAATATATCAATAATACCGATGAACCTCTTGAAACTTACTTTGTAGGCTTTACTGGTCCCCAGGCGGATCTGCTGATCCAGGAAAGCAATATGCAGGACGGATATAGCGAACTCAGTACCGAGCTTTTCGATCAGATGATTGATTATTATAATCTTATATTAAACACGAATCAGCGTTCTGATACCTTTAGTGCTGAACTCCGTCGTTTGGAGGTATTATTCGGTATGTTTGCCATGCTGTCTGCTAATCAGGCAGCACGTATTGATTACACACCTACCAAGGAACCTGTGCCCTGGATGGAGCAGGCAATTGAGTATATTCATGCCTATTTTGACAAAGGACTCACTGTTACCCAGGTTGCAAATTATGTCGGTATTCACCGTACTCATTTCAGCAAGCAGTTCCATGAGAAATACAGAACTCCACCTGCCGAATATATCCGCAGTCTCAAGATGGAAAAAGCCCGTCGTCTGCTGTCGGATACCAATGACTCTTTGGCCGAGATTGCTTTTGCAGTGGGCTATCCCGATGTATTTTCTTTTTCCAAAGCATTCAAAAAGCATAGCGGATTTACTCCCAAGCGTTATCGTCTGCATAAATTCTGATTATTCCTTGTTCTTTTGTATGACGATGTAGTGCAAAATGATGAAAAACGAATCATAAGACATGCCTTATAAAATTCGCAGCAAAAGTAACCAGCATAACGTGCATAATAAAAATCCCCGCTACCACACAGGTCGATATCGATCCTGCTGGGGGTAACGGGGATTTTATTGTATCTATTTCGTACAAACTACATGGATGGTGCAATGATAATCTGTTCAAACAGCGACTGTACATATTCCAGTGCTTCCAGCTCATCCTTGCCGCGTGTAGTCAGGCAGATCTCGGTGTTTGCCGGGATGATAGTCAGCATCATGCCGAGCAGACTTTTTACATCGACCTCTCTGCGGTTGGTGTCAGGACCAAAGGATACGCGAATATCGGAAGCAAAGCGTGATGCTTCGTTGGCGATGCGCAGCAGATGTGCGCGATCCAGATTACTTTGAACGGTGAATTGATGTACTCTCATGTTCTCATATCCTCTCTCGTGTTGGCATAATGGGTACTGATCCATTTGTGAGCTGCCTGTTGAACGATTAGGAAACGTCTATTGTAGCGAATAGGCAACAGGAACGTAAAATCTGCTCCTTGCCTGAAAGGTTGTAGGAAAAATATAACCGCTTTAACAATTCAACAAGCTATATATAGTTTACATTTACCTATTTTATCGGCAAATGATAGCCAACATTCACAAATTATCTCAAGTAAATATGCCATGATCATTTTCATGAAAATTATAGTTGTTACAGAATAAATGCAGGGGTATTTCGGCACCAAAATACCCCTGCCATAGTAGGCAGAGGCTTTTGGATCGTGCGAGGTGCCGTATGATTCCATTTACTGCAAGGTCACATCTTCATACCAGGTCAATTCATCTTTCGCTTCATTTTGAAGCGTAAGCATTACTTTTCCTTGTTCTCCACTGTGGCTCTGATTATAAATAAAACCAAAATTACGCTGGTCACTGCTTGCAAAAAATCCATCCTTGCCGTTCTTGCCATTTTGTACAGCCTGATCGAACGTGGCTGTCTCATTGGAATTGGCAGACTGCCATTCCATATTGCTTACTTTGTATCCCTGCGGTAAAGATTCTACACGCAGAAACAGCTGACCAGGTCCTTGTTGAACGGTACTGATCTTCAGTTCCTTGGTCTCCGGCGTTAATTGTGGATTGGCATTATTGCTTGTGCCTTTATCCGTACCGGTATCTGTATTGCCTGTTCCTGTGCTGCTATTGTTTGGACTGCCGGCTGTTCCGGTCGTGCTATCGGGAGCAGTACTTCCACTACCGGTCGTACTGTCTGCCGATCCGGTCGTGCCGGTATCAGAACCGTTATTGGTACCCGTATCCGGTGCTGTCGTGCCGGCACCACCTGGCTGAGCTTCTGTACCATTATCGGCCGCATTTTCACTTGCTGCCGGTGGTTGCACGGGCTGATCCTTGTCGGATGAACAGGCGCTGACGAGGACAATCATCAGTACGAGTCCAGTACCAAACATCCATTTGGATAAGCGATTCATAGTTATTCCTCCACTCTACAAGGCTGTTATTTCAGTTGCAGACGGTGAGCCGCATGCAGTGTAGGACCTACATAGCGGTTCAACGGAAATCCATTGGAGATCGCCTGTGTGATGAAGTTTTT
Source organism: Paenibacillus dauci (assembly GCF_000971985.1). Lineage (GTDB taxonomy): Bacteria > Bacillota > Bacilli > Paenibacillales > Paenibacillaceae > Saccharibacillus > Saccharibacillus dauci. Next base: position 59,477 of record NZ_LAQQ01000005.1, read on the forward strand.
GGCATCGCTGTAGGCATCCTTCACAGAGAGACCTTTTGCCAGACCTGCCGTAACAGCTGCCGAAGTCGTGCATCCCGCACCATGCGTATAATCGGTAGCAATCGCGTCTACTTCAAACCAGTCAAAGCTCTGACCATCATACAGCAGATCCAGCGCTTTGCCTTCTTTGACTTTACCACGTGTTTTGATCAGTACATGCTTGGCACCACGCTCATAGATACGAACAGCTGCTTCTTTCATCTGTTCTTCCGTCGTAATTGGACCGTTCTTCGCCAGTTGGGAAGCTTCAAACAGATTCGGCGTAACCAGATCGGCTCCCGGAATCAGCAGCTCCAGCATCGCTTCGGTATTTTCCGGCTGAAGCACTTCATCCGTACCTTTGCAGACCATAACCGGATCGATAACAATACGATTCAATGGATAACGCTTGAGATAGCTGGCTACCAGCTCAATAATCTCGACCGAACCGAGCATCCCTGTCTTCATCGCATCGAATCCGATTCCTTCCAGCACGGTACGCATCTGCGCTTCTACTACGTTCAATTCTACGGGGAATACCTGATGATTCCACGTCTCCGGTTCCATGGCTACGATGGTTGTCAGCACCGTCATACCATAAACGCCTAATTCCTGAAAGGTTTTCAAATCCGCTTGAATTCCTGCTCCGCCGCTTGTGTCCGAGCCGGCTATCGTTAAGGTTTTTGGTATTGTCATGTGTGTAATTCTCCTTCGCATAGAGTCCCTTTATTTTAGCACAACCTGACATGAGAATACATCCTTTTCATGAAAAGGATATGTAAGTTTCAGCTTATTCATTCTTCTGCTTGTTGTGCTTGTACAAAATCATAATGTACCCCTGTCAATTCTTCGGATACTTTCCATAGTTTGGCTGCAGTCCCGTAATTCACCTTGTGTTCAAAGGAAATATCATGGTGCGGATATCCCTTTCGGCTGCCCGGTCCATTAGGACCAATAAATTCGCCGCCACTCAGGGAAGACTCGGTTGCTGCATATAAGGTAGGCAGGGCTCCAAATGCTGCGGTCTGGCTGAACAATCCCCAGACAAAACGAACCGGCCAGATCGCCTGCTTGCCCGAACCACGCGAGACTAGATTGGTATTGGCAATCCCCGGATGACAGCCCACACTTATCGTATCTGCGCCTGCCTCGGTCAGTCTTTTTTGCAGTTCCTTGGCAAACAGCAGATTCGCCAGTTTGCTCTGACAGTAGAATTTGCCGGCGCTGTAGCCGATTCGTCCATCCAGATTATTAAAATAAATATAGCCTGTGCGCGCTGCAATACTACTGAGCGTTATGATTCGTGAACCTGGAGTAGCGAGCAGCAGCGGCAGCAGATGACCGGTAAGTGCAAAATGTCCCAGATGATTGCTGCCAAACTGCAGTTCAAAGCCCTGCTTTGTTTTCTGGTAAGGCGGAATCATGACACCTGCATTATTGATCAGAATATCGAGGGAGTCGTAGCGGCTCCGATACAGATCGGCAAATTCACTGACACTGTTCAGGTCAGCCAGATCAAGCGGCATTACCTCTACCTGCGTCTGCGGATAACGCTGTCTGATCTGCGCAGCTGCTTGCTTTCCTTTATCCGCATTACGTACAGCCAGCACTAATGCAGCTCCTTTGGCAGCCAGTTCCAGAGCCGTCTCCAGTCCCAGTCCTCCGCTCCCTCCTGTGATAATTATGCGTTTACCGGTTTGATCCGGTATCTGATTCGCTGTCCACTGCTGACCCATCCCTGTTCACTCCATTTCGTGATCTGATAACTGCTGTTCATAATACTTGCTCATTTCAATAATCATCGCACCCATCCGTTCATTCTCCGGGGCGATAATACGTTCCACGCCTTGCTGCCGCAGCGCTTCGGATGTTACTTTACCTACCGACACAGCCAGTATGCGTGAAGCCAGCGCTTCGCGCAGCAAAACCGTATATCCATGTTCTGCCGCATCTGCGAACAGATTGCGTACCTGCACTGCTGTCGTAAAGCAAATCGCATCTATCCGGCTTTCTGTAATCTCTTGTCGAAGCTGATTAAGCGTCTCGGGTTCAGGCCCCAGATTCTGATAAGGAAGCAGCGTATGCACAGATGCCGCACCTTTTTCCTGCAAAAAGCGCACGAGCTCCGGTGCCGGATCGCCATGCAGCTGTACCCAGATATTCTTGCCTTCAAGACCGATCTGCTGCAGCTGCTCTTCCAGTCCTTTTACCGTACCATCCGAATCCCGTACATCCGGAGCCAGATCTTTGGCTTTAAGTGTATTGTAGGTTTTGTAACCACGGATAGCGATATTCGCCTGACGAACAGCCGCGGTAAATGCTTGACCCATTTCAAGACGCTCGGCGGCTTCGAACAAAGCATTTGCTCCAATACCTGTGGTGAAGATTACCCATTCTGGCTGTTCTTTAATAAAACGACGCAATTCCTGCTCCATTTCCTGCTCTTTGAACAGGGTGATCCCCTGCAATGAACGCACTTTGGCCTGACCACCCTGGCGTTCAATCAGTGAACTCATTTCCTCCAGCTTGCGTGAACCTGCGATAATTACCTTTTTCCCGTCCATAGCCTTTGTCATGTTAATCCCCCTGTATCGCTCTGTCTATCCTTTTTACCCATTTTACTTTTATATTATAGCTGGCTAATCTCAGCTTGGTCGGTCAACGCTGAATTGCTGCGCCAAGCCTGCATAGTTGTTGCCTGCAAGACGTGCCACAGGCTTCAGCTGCTCGGTGAGAATATACATATGATCATGGTCGATTACCGTTTCGTCAAAATGGTAACAGAGAACTCGCACTAGCAGCAGATCCTGTACGATGATTCCCTCATCATTGGTAATGGCTACATGCTGATCGAGCTGGCATTCATAACGTACCAGAGCTTCACGAATTCCCGGTACAGCCACTTTGTCACTCGGTAGGGTGTGTAGATCTGTCAGATCGAGTTCACTCTGATCCGGTGGCAGACTGGCTGCTGTATGATTCATCTGCTCGGTCATTTCTTCATGAACAATATGGATAACCAGTTCCTTGCTGTTCATAATATTGCGCGTGGTATCTTTCATCTGTCCCTGTTTACGAGCAATGGAGACCGATAGAATCGGAGGATCGGAAGCTACAATATTGAAATAGCTAAAAGGAGCAATATTGAGCACCCCTGTTTCCGAGAGGCTGGTGACCATAGCAATCGGTCTTGGGACAACCGAGCCTGTGAGCAGCTTGTAATTTTCAATGGTAGAGATAGATTCAGCGTGTATAGTTATCATATTTATTCCTCCTCGGATAGTAGGGTTTATTTTCTTTACTATATCCTAAATGATACGCAAAGACGATGGATATGCACTACCAAACAGGCAATTTTGGCATTACATCTATTATTTATACATTATATACGACATGCATACAGTAATAGATCTTACCCTTATCCATAATAGATGTTTGTATACTACCTGCATGTAGGACAGTATGACTCAGCCAATAAAGGTATAATCAAATGCCCCGTCACTCCTGTTAAGAGATGACGGGGCATGGATAGATCTACCGGCATAACCGGTTTAGAATATCAGATTGTTCAATAGTCGGATTCGTTCAGACTCGAACGTATTCAAAGCTTTTATCAAATCATTATCAGTCTGTTCCTATTAATGCATAGGACCTTGTCCAGCTTGTTTGCCGATCTGTACACGACGTACAAAGAAAGAACATACCAGACCCAACACTGCCAGTACAAGAGCAAAAACAAAGGCATGCTGTATACCGGTAGTGAAGCCAGCCATTTGATTCTCCGGACTTTGTGGATTGGCTACACGGCTCAGGTAACCGGTCTGTCCAGCACTCAAAATGCTGACTGCCAGTGCAGTACCGATAGCACCTGCCACCTGCTGCAATGTATTCATAATGGCTGTACCATGCGGATAATACTCACTTGGCAGTTGATTCAGACCATTGGTCTGTGCAGGCATCATGATCATGGAGATACCGACCATCATGAACAAATGCATGGCAACGATCATACCGACCGGTGTATTGGCATTGATGCCTGTATACATAAACAGGATCACTGACACGACGGCCAGACCAATAATAACGAGCCATTTGGGACCAAATTTATCGAACAGTCGGCCCATAATCGGTGACAGCAGTCCGTTGAGCAGACTACCTGGCAGCAGTACAAGACCTGCTGCGAGTGCTGTCAGTGCCATACCCTGCTGCAGATACATAGGCAGGATCAGCATGGATGACAGAATAATCATCATACAGATGAAGACCAGGATCAAACCAATAGTGAACATTGGATAACGGAATGCCCGTAGATTCATAACCGGTTGTTCCATACGCAGCTGACGGATACTGAATATCAGCAGTGATACTCCACCGATCAGCAGAGCAGCAATAACGACCGGACTCGTCCAGCCGCCGCCTTGTCCATGGCCACCAGCACTACTGAATCCATATACGATACCGCCAAAGCCCAGTGTGGACAGAATAATCGACAGGATATCGATTTTTGGCTTAGTCAATTTGGAAATGTTCGGCAGGAACAATAATCCACAGACGAGAGAAATAATAAAGAACGGCAGCGAAATCCAGAAGATCCAGTGCCATGTCAGATTAGCCAGAATCAGACCGGAAATAGCAGGTCCACTCGCTGGTGCGAACATGATAACAAGTCCGATCAATCCCATAGCCGAACCACGTTTCTCAATGGGGAAAATAACCAGAATAGTATTAAACATCAACGGAAGCAGTAATGCTGTACCTACCGCCTGCAGTACGCGTGCTACCATTAATATTTCAAAACTTGGTGCCATTGCAGCTACAATCGTGCCTGCAATCGAGAAAATAAGTGAAGTCGTAAATAATTGTCTGGTAGAAAACCATTGCAGCAGCAGCCCTGAAATAGGTACCAGAATACCCATTACAAGCAGATAACCGGTAGTTAACCATTGAATCGTCGTCGGTCCTACCTCCAGCAGTTTCATAAGCGGCGTAATGGCCACGTTCAACGCTGTTTCACTGAATAATCCGATAAATCCGCTTAACAGCATGGCGAACAAGATCGGCAGTACTTTGTATTGTTTGGTTTCTTGTTGGTCCTCTACTGGACCTGTCTTCATGGGTACGTCCACGATCCCATCCTCCTTTGGTCTCTCTCTGTTTTGTTTAGTGATTCATGCTTGCGCTCTTCATAACAACAGACAAATAATCCGCTGCTGTGAGCATCGGTTCCTTACTCTGATTGGTCAGACCAATAATCAGAGCCCCCTCCATCATCGAGATCATCAGCAGTGCAGCCTCTTTTGCTTTTTGCTTGGAAGCTCCCTCCTGTTCGAGATGTTCCGCAATAATCTGCTGCCAATCGGCAAACACGCTCTGACAGGCCTGCCGCAACTTATCGCTGATACATGATGTCTCTACTGCCGCCCAGAAGCTAAAAGGCAAAAACCCGGTATACCCCGCCTTCTCCGCATCCTCAGCCGTTTGATGAATAAAATAGCGAATCGCATCTCCTGTATTATCATGCATGTCAAAAGTCTCTTTGAATTTCCCCAGAATATACTGATTGGTTTTCTGGATACATTCATGAGCAAGCTCTTCTTTGCCATGCGGAAAATAATGATATAGCGAACCTTTCGGCGTCTCACTCTCTTTAATGATCTGGCTAAGACCGGTAGCATGATATCCCTGGGAAAAGAAAAGTCTAGCGGCTGTATCGAGAATCAGCTGTCTGGCATTCGACTTTTCGCTCACAAGAATCACATCCTTCACATTAATTATAACGATCGGTCTATATAATTAAAGCTTTTTCAAAACAGATTGTCAATAACTATAAAATGGTAATTGATTTTCTCCGATGATACCTTAACAGCTTTTTTACTTTTTTCAGATAGAGCTGCTGCATTTTCTCTCATTCAGAATACAATCTGATGAACATGGAAATACACATCGAACGATCTACCGATCTGCAGGTATTCTTTCTCTTAGCTGCTTGTAAATATGCACGATGTCATCCATCGGGATACGCACTAATCCGCTGGATGAAGGCGCTACAAATTCATGAATACCCGGTGTGACAGGCTCCTCCTGAAATCCCCATGGTACCTGCTTGCGTTGACTGTACTGGGTGTACACACCTTTGCCAACAAAACAGGCAATAGACGGTTGATACAAGGCAAGTTTACGACGAAGTTCCTGTCGGCCCTCCTGGTACTCTTCAGGCAGAATATCTTCCGCTCCACGGGTAGGCCTGGAGACGATATTGGTAAATCCGTATCCCAGCTCCAGCAGATCTCCATCCTCTTCGGGATGATACAGTCTTGGCGTAATCCCAGACTGATATAGAATCTGCCAGAACCGGTTACGTGGATTGGCATAATGATGTCCTACCTCTCCGGAACGAAGACTCGGGTTAAAGCCAATAAACAAGATGGAAAGATTGTGCTCCATATGATCTGCAATCGCTGGCATAATGTCACCCCATAATATTTTCATCATTTTTTTATCTTTTTCGACAAAACAACTATACAATATATAAGACTATTGACCGATATATTTATTCAACAAGCAAGAAACACCAAGTCGAAACGACCTCACTTCTGAATATCAAACTTAAAATTAAAAATTAAAATTACTATATCGAAAAGGAATGATTAGCATGATTAAATTAAACGAAGAGCAAATTTATGCTGTCCTTCATAAACAACTGAACAGAAACTTCCCTGTACAAACAATGGAACTGCAATATCATATCGAAGCCGATGCCCGTCTGATCAATGAAACAGGCAGCGTCTCCCTTACCAATAAACACTACTGGGTAAAAGTCATGGACTGCATCTATCCAACACATTCCCGTCCGATCCTGATGAGTGAAATCATCTACTTCCTCAGACAAGAGTACATGGATAGCACCATTCGCGTATTCATGGAACAGGATACAGACGGCAAAGTATCTGCTACTGCCGAGATTTCTTTCCAGGATCAAGTTACCCTTGAATCCGAACAGCTCAAAAGCCTGATCGATCTGGCACTCGTAGTTAAAGACAAGCAATGGTTCGATGAACTTACTGCCAGCTACCTGATGATGAACCGCTCCCTGCCAAGCTCACTGTAATTGTATATAACCGATACGGGACTTTCCATGGTGGAAAGTCCCGTATTTATATTCATTATTTCAAGTGTACCATCCAAATGTAAAAATGAATCTTATACTTGTCTTTATTTATATATTTCCTGCAGTGATCGAACAGCAACTCCTAAGCATCCCGGCGGCTAGAACAAAATAAAGCAATTTCAAATGCTTTTATAAAGAAATGTTGTTATTATGTAAAAGATGGTTGAATAGATAGTAACAATCTTATTCACAAGTCTCATACATACCATATACAAGGAGGAGTTACAATGGGACCTGAAGATCCATATTCACGCCCACAGGGGAATGGCATGCCACCTTATAATCAGCATGATCCTTATCATCAGCAGTATGGGCCTGTACCCAACAATGGCAAAGCTATCGCTGCACTCGTGCTGGGAATTTCATCGATTGTATCGATTATGATTTTTCCTGGAATCGGAATTATCCTTGGCATACTGGCCGTTATTTTTGCCGTTATTGCCCTCAAAGAATTGCGCCAGCGTTATCAGCAAGGACGAGGACTCGCAATTGGAGGACTGGTATGCGGTATTATCGGATTTGTCATTCATGCTCTAGTCGTTCTGTTTATTGTAGTCATTATTGGAGCTTCTCTGGCCAGCTATTCGCCGGTCGGCTCGGATAATTGGGAACCGACCTTTGAACAGGATAGTAATAGCGACTTCTATTAAACAGATTCAGTATAAAAAAGAATCCGTATGCCACTGGGATCAGTAACCCAGAGGAATTGTCCTTCTTCATCGGCAGAAATTCCTGCTGCCCGAACACGTGCTGCGACTTCATCGATGGCTTCGCGGTTGGGCAACTGTAGTGAGTAGTAATCAATACCGGCAGCGTTGGCAGGTGCCTTGGGTGCTCCGGCGCCTGCCCAGGTATTGAGCCCCATATGGTGGTGGTAGCCACCCGCAGATATAAAAGCTACTGAGCGATTATCGGTTAGCATCATCTCAAAACCAAGTACATCTACATAAAATTTGCGTGCTTCAGACAGGTTAGATACATGAAAATGGACATGGCCTATTTTTGTGCCTGCAGGCAGTCCGTTCCACACTTTGCCTTCAGCCAGCTCCAGCAGTCCTTCTACATCGACTGGCTCTGTACCCATAATAATGTAACCATGCTCATCCTTTTGCCATGTTTCTTTTGGTCGATCGGCATAAATCTCAATACCGTTATTATCTGGGTCATTCAGATACAATGCTTCGCTGACCAGATGATCGCCCTGTCCAATATTTTGGCGATGCTTTAGCAAATTGCGAAGTGACAGTCCCAAGCTTACCCGATCTGGCAGCAGAATAGCAAAATGATATAATCCCGCTGCAGACTGTGGAGGTAAAATAATTGCATTGGCAATCTCCTCGATAATTACGATTGGATGTATACCGTCTGCAGACAAATGGGCAGTCGTTTCATCCTGCTGTAACACCTGTAGACCAATCACTTCTGTATAATAAGCAATAGAACGTTCCAGTTGACTGACTTTGATTTTGACCAGACCGATTTCCAGAGCAGGGCTGATTACACTCGTATTCATAACTTTTTCCTCTTCTCTATATTAACTTATTTTTTATAAGTATGTTAACATTTTGTAAGTAACTAATCAAGTTCGATACTGTATCCTATGATCTGATAGACATCTATTTATTTTTGCCTAAATACTACAACACCTATCAAACCGATACTTATATCGAACCACAAAAAAGACAGCCTCTTATTGAGAGGCTGTCTTTTTGATTAATCTGCAATACATGGATTAAGAATATAACTCATTTCTTTGCATCTATTTACCTGTCTGATCAAGAGCTGTCGATTACTCTTCAGTTACGCCAGGATCTTGTCCCCATACCGGTGCACCTTGATAGTACAGTACGATGTGGTTGTTATCGCTCATTGTTGTATTTTCATTGTAAGAGTAGTCAGCTGTACCGGAACCACTCGAACGCTGAATAGTAAAGCTCATATCGCCTGTCTCGCCACCAGCAGGGATAATACCTGCTTCAGCATTAAAACGCAGTTCCAGATAGCTATCAGCACCTGTTTGAGGGTCTTCCATATTTACGATATATGGCTCTACGTTCTTCGCACCAAAGCTTACATTCCCGATGGAAACGCTCTTGGCTGTCAGATCTTTACCACCTGTAAAGTAATAACGAACACGGATATCACTCAGATTTACATCTTCGCTGCCTGTGTTCATGATGTTAACCATTGGACGGATTGCACCGGAAGTGCTGCCGCCAGCTGCAGAACTGGATTGTACAACCAGTGACTGGGCTACACTGCCTGTTTGAGCCATTGGAGCAGCAACTACCGGAGTAGACATCTGACTAACCTGGCCGTCACCATAAACTGCGTTTACCACATATCCGTATACATTGCCGTTCATTACGGACGTATCTACGTATACAGCATCGGTTACACCTGTAGTATGAACAGTGTACGTATTGGCTGCTACGCTGTCGTAGGTGTTATTTACAACATTATAACGGCGTACATCATAGCTGGATGCTCCCTGTACAGGCGCCCATGTCAGTACAACCTGCTTGGAACCGGAACGTGCCTGTACATTGCTTGGTGCAGCAGGTGCAGATGTGTTGGTCCAGGCAATATCGTTGGCTACCACATTACTTTCGATAGCAGCATGCGCGCTTGGCGCTGCCATAAAACTTCCCCCTGCAGCAAAAATAGAAGCGGCCACCAGAATAGAAGCCTTTTTGGAATAATTGAACATTTCGTAATCTACCTCCATATTGTATAAGTTTGGTTGTGTGCGGGTCATGCTGTTAAGTATTTGGCTCAGTATCTCTATGTCGGGATCTGCTTCTCTCCTCCTTTGTCTGTTCTTCACCTTGAATCGAGCAGCATTCTCTACGGATAACTGCCCAAGTATTGAGCCCGGTGAAAGATTATTAAACAGTAATATAGCAAACAAAACACCTAGCAAGCTCAAATTATAACATTTTTGTTACCACTTGAAGATAGACAGCAAGTTCTAATCGTCAATAAAACGACAATTCCATAAGTCCTACTCCTGCGGGATTTGGGGCATAATAGAGTAGTTGAGCTGTACATGTTCATTTTCATATGTACCTAGACTGTGTATTTTGTACTATATTTGGTTTCTATTTTATCCTGTTATTTTTTGCTTAATGAAAAAATCCAGATGGAATATTTATATATCAAGGGAGAGATAATGTTGCGTTTGAGATCTGATTCTGCGTCTTTTCGACCTGTACAACCATTTTCTTATAAGTCCATCAGTCTGTTTATCCTGCTTATGGCTGTCCTGCTGCTTGGAGGCTGCAGTCAATCATCAGGTGATAACCAGCAGCCTGTTGCCCATTCTCCGGCTTCAGATACCTCTATGTCCGATCATTCCATGAATATGGATCATAGTGCTCATATGGGGACTACAGCTGCAGTACCAGAAGGCAGTATCACTGCCAAGCCTGCTGATGTTACTACCAAGCAGCAAATACTTACCGCCAAGGAAATCACCCTTACCGCCCGCAAAGCCCATTTGGAAATTGAGAAAGGCAAATATTTGCCGGTCTGGACATTCAATGGTTCGGTTCCAGGTCCACAGATTGAAGTAACCCAAGGAGATATCGTTACGGTTCATCTTAAAAATGAACTCGATGTTCCGGTATCCATTCATTTTCATGGTATTGTACTGCCTGTTGCTATGGATGGAGTTCCAGGCGTCACTCAGGATGCAGTTCAACCTGGACAAACATTTACGTATACATTCAAGGCACTTCATGCCGGCACTTACTGGTACCATTCGCATCAGGACAGCCTTAATCAGATTGGTAAAGGATTATACGGCACCTTTATTGTCAAAAAGAAAAATGCAGTCCCCGCAGATGTAGATCGTACACTTGTGCTGGATGAATGGAATGATCCCAATACCCATGCGCCTGACCGGGAAGCCAATACAGCAGCGCTCAGCAGCAATATGGGGATGTATAATATCTATACGATTAATGGACGCAGTGGCAGTTATATAGAACCTGTGCGTGTCCACACCGGTGATCGGGTGCGTCTGAGATTCGTTAATGCAGGAAATATGACTCAGGTGCTGTATATCAATCAACCAGCGTATCGTGTAGTGTCGACAGACGGCGAAGATATCAATGAGCCCCAGACACTCAGCCATGGACTGCTGCGAATTGCTCCCGGTGAACGATATGATGTGGCATTTACGGCTGATCAGACAGGAGTACAGGTAATCGGCGCTGTCGGTGATTCCGATTTTGCCCGTTCCATGCGTATCCCTGTCGTTACGAAGACGTCTGCCTCGACGCTTAGTGACCAGCAAGTAAATGATCAGGTAAACAACCAGCAGAACAAATTGACTACCCAGACCGTCTCCAAATGGCCTGAACTTGATCTGACCCATTATGGCCAAGCTGCTCCATCGCAGTTCAATCTGAAGCAAAGCTATGACCGGGATTATCGGATGACTCTGAATATGGGAGTCAGCAATGGGCAGACTGCCTATACAATCAATGGCCAAGCGTATCCCAAAGCGGACAATATGGATGTCAAAACAGGTGATACAGTGAAGATTACGATGACGAATGAATCCGTGAATGAAGATCATCCCATGCATTTGCACGGTCATATTTTCCAGGTATTGTCCAAAAATGGTCAGCCGCTTACCGGCTCTCCTCTCTGGAAAGATACACTTAATGTACGTCCGGGCGAAACCTATGTGGTTGCCCTGAAAGCCGATAATCCGGGAATCTGGATGTTCCATTGTCATGAACTGCATCATGCTACAATGGGAATGATGATTGATCTAGTCTATGAGGACTATGTCTCTACCTACAAACCTAATCCGCAGGTTAACAATATCTCCGAGTAATTCAATCAACCTGTGAGTCGGCATTTATGACATTTATGTATCAAAAAAGCAGGCGTCCTGTTCTATGATAGAGAAAGTCTCTATTCTGGAACAGGACGCTTTTGTGATCATACTGCAACAAAACCCTTTTTTCTGTGTAATACATAGTGAGAAATAGAATGAAAACATCACAAAATGTTTTTCGAATACCGATGTAGTATGATAGTAAGTATCTGAAATATTCAGATTGCAGATATGTAATATATCTATTGTTACATGAATATGCTCTATTCAAGATGAACCCTAATCATATCAATAAAGGTGGAGTTAAAAACCCCATGAGAGAATCTTTACGAAAGCTTAAGATCCTGCAGTTATTAACTGCCTTGTTCAGGGCCAGAATCATCAAAATACTTATTCCCCTGATTATCCTTGCAATTATTTATACACAAGGACGAAAAGAAATTGAACATATTAATCTGGCCAGAGTCTTTTTTGAACTGCGTCATATGCCTCCTGCCGCCATTATCCAGATTCTGGTCGCGTCCTTTGTAGCAGTATCGGTAATGAGTACGTACGATTACCTGCTGCGCCGCCAGTTCAATCTGGATGTCAACTGGAAAGCAACTTTCCGGTATGCATGGATTGCTAATACATTTAACAATATGATTGGATTTGCCGGGCTTACCGGTGTCGGTCTGCGCACTATTCTGTACAAGAAAAGCGGAATTTCCATGAAAACCATGGGTGCTGCGGTTCTTTTCCTTTCTCCGATCATGCTGGTAGGTCTGTCCCTATTGGGCTGGCTGACCATTATTGGTGTTTTCCCAGCGGAACCATTATTTAATGCTCATCCATGGCTGAGATTTGCAGTATGGGGAATATCCTTGTATCTGCCTTTCTTCCTGCTGATGCAGCGTTCGTCTCTTTTCGCCAAATGGTTCCACAAAGGAGAAGGCAAGCTTCCATGGAAAGTGATTATCGCTTCGGTAGGTTCTTCTTTTCTGGAATGGGCTTGTGCGGGATTGTTGTTCTGGATCGTAATTTACCATGATTTGGCGCATCTGCCGCTGACCGATACACTGGGCGTCTATATTGTAGCTGCCATTGCAGGTATCATCAGTATGGCACCGGGTGGTATCGGAGCTTTTGACTTGACTGCACTTCTTGGTCTGCAATCGCTGGGTGTGGATTCGACCCGGGCCATTACTGCCCTGCTGCTATTCCGTATTTTCTATTTCCTGATTCCATGGCTGATCGGTCTTGTATTGGCTGCTTTTGAGATTACACCGAGTCGTAAACAAATGAAGGAAATGGTAACTACCGGCTACGATGCTTCACGTAGTGCCTGGCTCAAATTCTGGGGCTGGCCCTCACAGTTTGGTTTTCTGGGGGATCTCGGTGCATGGGCACTGGGCAAGCTGGTACTTGCCAGTGGTATCATTTTGCTGCTGTCTGCAGCGACTCCGGGTCTTATTGAGCGACTGCGATTCATGGAGCATATTCTGTCGCTGCCGCTTATGCGCTTCTCGGAACAACTATCCGTTGTAATCGGAATTATGCTCATTATCGTATCACGTGCAATTTCCATGCGAATCCGGCGTGCCTTCCTGTGGACAGCGGGGCTGCTGCTGGCAGGAGCGATTTTCACTTTTGCCAAGGGATTCGATTATGAAGAAGCTATTATACTGCTCATTGTTGCTGTGATCTTATGGGTATCCCGAGCAAGGTTCAATCGCGAGAGCGTAAGTATAGCGCCTCGTAATATACTGATCTGGGTTATTCTGGCCTTTGTCTCTTCCTTGTCCTATTATGTCGTTGGTACACAGATTCATCCTGCACTGCTGCGTCATCTGCCGCTGCGTGCACAGCAGTGGTTCCTGGACCCGCATGAATATGCCATTACAGCTGCTGTTGGATTTATTGGAGCGATTGTACTGCTCGCTGCTATATTCGCTCTACGTCCGAACCGTCATATCGAAGACCTTCCGACATCGGAAGACATGGACAAATTCACGAATTTCCTTCAAAATGAGCAAGGCAATCTGCTTACTCATCTGCTGTATCTGGGTGACAAATCGTTCTACTGGGCTCAAAACGACCAAATCCTGATTCCGTACTCCCGTGTCAGAGACAAGCTGGTCGTACTGGGTGATCCGATTGGCGAGAAAAGTCTGGTCGGCGCTGCTATCCAGGAATTCCAGCGTTATGCAGATCATTATGCGCTGACTGTAGTCTTTTACCAGGCAGCTCCCGAGTATCTGTCAATTTATCATGAGAACGGCTATAATTTCTTCAAGCTTGGGGAAGAAGCTCTGGTACCCCTTGAGAAATTCACATTGTCCGGTAAAAGTAATCAGGGACTTCGTACAGCGAAAAACAAATCCGAACGTGAAGGTCAGCAGTTCGAAGTGCTTCAGCCTCCATTTTCTGCTGAACTTGTCGCAGAACTACGCGTCATTTCTGATGAATGGCTTGGAGACCGCAAGGAGAAAGCCTACTCGCTCGGCTGGTTCAATGAACAATATATCCAGCAGTCACCTATTGCGCTGCTGCGCGATGCAGAACATCGTATTCTGGCTTTTGCTACGTTAGCACCAGCTTATGATAATCATAGGGTTATCTCTATTGATCTAATGCGTCATCTGAACGATACTCCCAATGGAACGATGGATGTACTCTTTGTACGTCTGATCGAGTGGGCCAAAGAGAATGGATATGCCCACTTTAATCTGGGAATGTCCCCTCTCTCCAGCGTTGGAGAAAATATGAATGCTCATCGGGAAGAAAAACTGGCACGCCTCGTCTTCCAATATGGCGGGCATTGGTATGGATTCGAAGGATTACGGCGTTATAAAGAGAAGTTCTCACCCGAATGGGAAGCTCGTTATCTCGCTTATCCGGCAGGTATCCCATTGCCTATTCTAACGATCGATCTGGTACGACTGGTTTCCCGGAAGCCGCGTCCGGTTGAAGCCACCTAGGCTTCACGGAAGGCTTTACAGATAAAGCCTCATTATAAATTAATTACAAAGAACCCCCTAAGCTGCCTGTAGCAGTTCAGGGGGTTCTTTGTTGATATCTGTCTACTTCTATTCTCGACTGTCTCGCAATCTACAGTCATCACATAGCTGACAGCAATTCAATTATTCATTATTTGGATTGCTCTACTTCTACAATGGTTCTCAGCTTGGTTGAAGCATCGCCCGGAATTGGCTTTTCTGTATACTTGAATGTAATTTCGGAACCTTCTTTTACTTTGTTCATAGCATCTTGTACGCTATCATTCAGCTGATACACTACCGGACTACCATCTACCATAATCTCGGCAGAATGCTCATCTGCCAATCCGGAGAATGTACCTGTAGCGACTTGAGTCTCGGCATTGGCAGTTGTATCATCGCCTGCAGCCGTATCGGTTGTACCCTTGGTTGTACCTTCGCTTGTGGTACCATCATCTGTTTTCGAAGAAGTCTCTGTACCGGCAGCAGCTTCTTTGCTAGTATCTGGCGTAGTCGCCGGAGTAGCAGGAGTCTGTTCGGTCACTTCGGTTTCAGTACTGCTATTTGGCGCAGGGGCTGCCGCTGGCTGTTGTTCCGCCTTGTTGCCACAGGCTGCCAAAAGTAGTACTCCTGCAAGCAGGAAAAATGCAAAGGGAATCCGTTTGAATAAAGATTGCTTATTTAGTTGCATCGTTAATGCACCTCCTCAATAGTGTAACGCATCTTCAAGCCAAAAGTTGCTGCAAAGCAAGATAGGCCATACTAAAAGCATACCAGATTATGGTCCGGTAATAAAATTTACATATCCTTTTTTATCCCGATCCCTACCTAGAATGTCTATATCATGAGAAAAGGAATCGCCAGAGCCGGCCACACTACAGAGCGCCAGAGTAACGATTCCTCAAATAAAGAACAATAATAATCACTTATGGTATAGATAGGCATTACTCAGACATCTGCATAAAACCAATCAGCATGATGCATTTTGCTGCTTTAACGGTTTAAGGGATATACTGCTGAACAATTTTCACCACTGCCCCGTCTTTGACTGTAATATGATACGGGAACACGGTTGGATCCAGCAGATCCGGTTTTTGGAAAATAGCATTCAGCTTGGACATGCTTACCGGTTCATTCCATTTGGTATCGATATCTTGCCAGCTACCTGTATGATCATAAATCTGCATCAATACCTGCGCACTGGCTGGAGCTGTATAGTTAAAAGTAGTTGTATCTGTATTGGTAATGTAATAGCCATCTGGTGCACCATCTATCCCGCTATCCGGATTTTCTTTGGCGAATACTTTGTTGGCGGCTTCGCCAGTGTACCAGTTGATTGGGTCGATCGTAAGATTGAATTCTCCATTGCTGTCACGTTTGATTTCATTAATAAACACTGTATACGTGCCATCTGCTGGAGTCGTATCTTCGGTATACGTATTCTGATATACACTTTGCGTTACTGTTGATGCCTCAGCTGTACTGACCGCTCCGGTCTGACTCAAGCTGCCCGAAGTCAAAAAGATTAAAGAAGCAGCACCCGCTCCAAAAATTCCCATCATTGTTTTAATCATCGCTGCATCTCCCCTTCTAATTGGTCAGTCAGCGTATCGGCTGACAATAACCTGCTCATTCGTAAATATGGACTTCTGTGGCATTTATCTACCACTTTGCTTCAAGTGGTGTGTAACTCTTATTAACCAGATTGCCTTTTTCAAGAACCATTCAATTTTTTTCCAGTTCTTCTTTTGTCCATCAAATTAAGAAGTAATCGACAACAGGATAATCCCTGTGTATTGCTTGCTTCCTAACCATACTATATACGGATATGAGTGCGAAAAAGTTGCAATAATGTTATTTCTGATTTACAAAATTAATACCTAGTCCTAAAACCTTGTGATACAGGGATTTTATGCGGCTGACGATTCGTTAGTCAGGTGATGGTTATATATATGAGGGAAGCCAAAACACAATTTTTGAGGAGGAAATACATCATGTCAGAACAACCACATGTAGTGAACAAAGCTGGACAAGTATCCACTGATCAGGTAGAACCGGTAATGGATCGAATCAGCGATGAGCGCAAAAAACAGATTCTGGACGACTTCGATAATTTCAAATCCTACCTCGGCAAACGTATTCGTATGGCTGAAAGCATCGGATTGAGTGAAGAAAGCATGGCAAAAGTCGCGCAAAAGATCGCCGATTATCTAGCCAAGCATGAAGAACCACAAAACAGCGAAGAAAAACTGCTGTATGAGCTGTGGAAAGTCGGCGATGAGGATCAACGTCACAAACTGGCACATATGCTGGTTCGTATGGTACAGGCGGACAAAGCCTAATACACCCTACCAATCGTCAGATAACAAGGGTTTCACACTATTTATCATCTGATAATCGACTAATAGTGATGCTGCCTATCTCTGCATATATCTGTTATTCATAACAATAAACCCGGATTTGTTTTTCTGGCATTATGCCAGATACAGATCCGGGTTTATTGTGGATTGTTCCTGTTTAGAGAAGCATTTGGGTAAAGTAATTATTGGAATTATTTATCTATTAATTGAATTATGACGACTTTGTCTTCGGGAACGAGGCCAGATTTTCATTTCCAGACGTTCGTATCCATAAATACCAAGCTCCATCAGGCTGTTAGCCAGTGATATACGGGTGAATAAGCGATGTACCAGCATGGATACAAGTATACCGATACAAGCACCTGCAAGTACGTCTCCTGGGTAATGTACTCCTGTCCATACCCGGCTGAACGCAATGCCTGCCGCCAGTACAAGCCACATCCATCCATCACGACGCCGGAACTGCCAGATGGTCATGGCAATAACAAACGATCCCAGTGAGTGTGTGCTGGGGAAAGAAGCATTGGCTTCATGATGGACCAGCTGGATTACTTCATGATTTACAAAAGGTCGATCCCTGTAAAATAGTTCTCCAAGCACCCAGTTGACCGTTACCCCGATTGCAGCAGATAGCAGCGCCTCTGTAATCATCCGGCGGTTTGCCCGCGCCCGTGTAAACCAATAGACAACTGCTCCGATCATAAAGAGCAGTACTGCATATTTGGATAAAAAAATCATTAACGGATTCCAGAAAGCCGCATAATTGGCTCCTCCATTAATCCAGCGAAAAATTTCATAGTCCAGCTCTGACATATACTGTGATTACCTCCTCTTGTTGAATGTACAAGGTGTCTATGTATTTAAGGTATCTATGCAGCGATAGAACCTTTTACCGTTAGTCAGTTTAACACTTTTGTTAACCCAGTGTAAAATTTACGTAAAACTACGATAGCCAGACAACCTCTATTGGGTCGTCTGGCTATAACGATTCATTTTTATTTATAATCCCAGCTTGCTTATTAGATACCTTCTACTATTCGCTTCGCTCTGGTATGTGCTTCAGTGAGTACTACTGACTCGTCCATGGTCAGCAGCTGACGATCACGCATCAGTACTTGCCCATTTACAATCGTCGTATGCACATCTCCTCCAACAGCTGCATACGCCAGTGTCGAGTAGAGATGATGTACAGGTTGCAGATGAGGCTTGACCAGATCGATCAGGATCAGATCTGCCTTTTTACCTGCTTCGAGTGTTCCTGTCTCGTGATCCAGACCGAGCAACCGTGCACTTCCTATCGTAGCCAGCTGTAAGGCATCATAGGCAGATAGCCGAGTCGGATCACCGTAATCCAGTTTTTGCAGCCATGCTGCTGCTTTGATCTCGGCAAACATATCCAGAGTAGTTGCACTACCAGCGCCATCAGTACCCAGACCGACTGTAATCCCATGCTGCTGCAAAGCCACGATCGGAGCAATGCCACAACCGAGCTTCAGATTGCTGACCGGATTATGCACAATCCCTCCTCTCATTCCGCGCAGATAGCCAATATCCCGGTGATTCAGATGCACTCCATGTGCCAGCATCACATGGAGTTGCTCGAACAGACCCAGCTGATACAGATATTCAGTAGGAGTCTGGCCATACTTTTCCCGAATAATGGATACTTCCTCGACCGTCTCTGCCAGATGGATATGAACAGGGCGCTGATATTGCTCGGCCAGTGCAATTACCTCACGCAGCTGCTGCGGTGGACAAGTATAAGGAGCATGCGGACCAAACATGGTTGTAATTCGTCCATCGGCTCCTCCTTGCCAGCGCTCTACAAGGTCAATCGCTTCCCGAATACGCTCGTCTGCCCGGTCATCTCCAAAAACAAGTCCGCGCGTTAGCGAAGCACGCATCCCTGTCTCTGTTACCGCATGTGCAATCTGATCCATATGAATATACATATCCGCAAATGTCGTGGTACCGGAGCGAATCATTTCGGCCATGGACAGCTTACTGCCCCAGTAAATATCCTCCGCTGTCATTCTTGCTTCCGCAGGAAACATTTTTTGCTCCAGCCAGTCCATCAGTTTCAGATCATCCGAGAATCCCTTGAGCAGATTCATCGGAGTATGTTGATGAGCATTAATCAAGCCGGGCATTACTGCCATACCGGTTCCATCAATGATCTGCATTTCCATCTCCGATCCCGGCGCAGCAGCGTGCTCTGATGCATATTCTGTATTTGCCTGTGCAGGGATAATCGCTTCGATCCGGTCTTTATTTATTATAATATCTCCTTGAAAAGGCTCTGGATAATGACTGCACATCGTTACAATCGTCGCATTACGAATTTGGATACTCATTGTGATCTCCTCCGTTTGTCAATTCAGGAATAGACATGTAGATGTCCTATACGAAGAATAGACCTTAACGTAGCGTCAAGGTCAATAATTATTTTGAGGATCAACCGGTTTGATTGGAAAGAAAGACAACCTCCTGGTGCCCATACCTTTTGCTGATACTTCAGAAGGGTTGGCTCATCCATTTATTTCTGTTCTCCAGATACATTTTTACAATATGGAATCGCCAATTTCCAGCACAGGTGCTTCGGTCTGCACCGTATCCGGATATTTAATTCCTGCTCCTGTATTCAATACAACAACAGACTCTCCGGGGCGAATCCAGCCTTCGACTGCCAGACGCTTCGCTGCGGCAAAGGTAGCTGCTCCCTCCGGACAAACAAAAGCTCCTTCCATTGCAGCTACTTCCTGCTGCACCTGAAGCAGTTCCTGATCCGATACAGCAACCGCCGCTCCACTGGTATCATACAGGGCACGCAGAACGAGAAAATCTCCCAGCGCCTTGGGTACATTGATGCCAAAAGCAACTGTCGTAGATTCTTCCCAGAACTCGGATCGTTCCTTTTTCTCCTGCCAGGCTTTGACAATAGGTGCGCACCCTTCAGCCTGTACAGCGACAAGACGAGGCAATCTGCCTGTGATCCAGCCTATTGCTTTAAGCTCCTGCAGAGCTTTGTAAATACCGATCAAACCTACACCACCGCCGGTTGGATAGAGAATAACATCCGGCATTTTCCAGCCCAATTGCTCTGCGATTTCCAGTCCCATCGTTTTTTTACCTTCGATCCGGTAAGGTTCTTTGAGAGTCGATGCGTCGTAGACTCCCTGCTGCTGTACCTTTTCGGCTACCATTTTGCCAGCATCACTGATTAGACCGTTAACCAGATAAAGAGAGGCTCCTGCCAGCGCAACTTCACTGCGTGTAATCATCGGCGCATCCTGCGGCATTACAATCGTCGCCCTCATCCCTGTTCTTGCCGCATATAATGCCCAGGCAGCGCCTGCATTGCCGTTCGTTGGCATCGCAAACTCTTCGACTCCCAGTTCCTTGGCTCGCGATATGCCAACAGCAGCTCCGCGTGCCTTGAAGCTTCCGGTTGGTATCAGGCTTTCATCCTTCATATATAGATGATCTATTCCATAATGTGCGCCCAGCCTAGGCATATTAAGAAGCGGAGTCATTCCCTCGCCCAGTGTCACCACATTCTCCTCCGAAGCAACGGGAAGTAGCTCATGGTATCGCCAGAGATCATTGCTCCGTTCCTTGAGCAGCTGAATATCCACTTCCTGCTGCAGACGTTCAAGATCATATTCGACCAGCAAAGGAGCACCGCATTCACACAGCTGGTGAATCTCGTGCAGATCATATTCATTATCACAGACCGGACATTTCAGATGTGAAGCGTAGCTATATGGCATCGTTGGATTCCTGCTTCCTGTAATGAGTATAGTGTGCATTGCATTATCAGAAATCATACCAGTTCAGATGCCTTTTGCCAATTATTCTTATCTGTTCACCTGGATATACATAGACTGTTTTATTGTCAGGTCTGCAGCTGCTTGAATTCACTTGGACTAATCCCATAATATTTTTTGAAAATTTTGCTAAAATGTTCTGGAGATTCATATCCCACTTTGTCTGCTACTTCATAACGGCGCAGGTCGGTACTCATCAATAACTCGCGGCTTTCCTCCATACGCAACTTGATCACATATTCCCATAGTTTGAACCCGGTATATTTTTTGAACAAATAACTCAGGTAATTGGGACTGACATGGTTTTTGCGGGCTACTTCATGAATAGTCAGACCTTTCTGGTTATAGTGATTATCAATATAGGATTTGACCTGTGACACAATCAGATTATTGCGCAGGCATTCTGTCTCTGCTTCTTCTACAGAGCGGATCGTTTTCCAGTGGTATTTACCATAATAAAATACATAGTGCTCCTGATATTCCTGATGCAGCTCAATAGCACGGTCTGTCTGTATATTCAGCTGCCTTAAAAAATGAATCCCTCTGAGAATCTGGCTGATTCCTATTACGCAGGGAATACGCAAAAATTTATGGATATGAAAATGCAGACTCTGACCAAGCGCTTCCAGCTGTCGAATAATGTGGGACATCCGGTCTGCCGCATCCGTCTCTCTCCACTGGAAAATAACACTTAGTTCCTTATCACCCGATTCAAAAATAAGCGTATTCTCCTGATCTTCCACTTCCAGCAGTTCCTCCGTTACATTCCATATTGCATAACAAAGCCAGCGGTACTCGTCCGGCTGACCCGTAAAAGGAATTCCGGCAAAGTTCATTTTCAGCATCGCATAATAAGGACCTTTTAAAGGCAAATACTGCTGCAGTAGTTCCTGCTCCTCCGTATGAATGGAGCCGGTAAGGAGTCTATTCAGCAGCTCATATTGACGCTCTGGCAGACGCTCCATTTTGAAACGGGCCGAATGAGCGGGGATAGTATAGACTGGCTGTCCCGTCCTCTGCTCCGATACAGCTGGCTTATCCAGATGAATAAGCACCTCACGTATGCAATCAAGAAACTGCTCGGAATTCAGCGGTTTGATCAGATAACTGCGTACTCCGAGCCGGATTGCTGTCTGGGCATACTCGAACTGTTCATGAACCGATATAACGATTAACTGAATATCCGGTTGCAGCATACGTATCTGCTGCATAAGCTCAATACCGGACAGATCGCGAGTATGTACGTCACTGATCAAGAGATCAATATGGCATTCACGAGCATAAGTAAGCGCTTCCTTTCCGCTGGATGTTGTATAGATATGTCCTATATTTAGACCGGAGGATAACATTAATTTTATGAGCAGTTGAATCATCATGGGTTCTTCATCCACTATTAGAATATTATACACAGTGCAACCTCCTATGATGTAAGATAGATGCATTAATTCCATAGTATTACATTTCATACTAGACCTAATATAACAGAAGTTTAAGCGCTTTAATATGGTAAATATTTAAGTTATGCTTTTAGGTATCACCTTACCTATACGCAAAAAAGTCTGACCCTGTTTAGGCCAGACTTTTTATATTTGTGCTATGAAGCAGCTACACAGACTATTATTATCTACAAAATAGTATTGTAATCAGGATCTTACCGGCTGTTGTTCGAGTTCACGGTTCTTCTCTGCGAATTTTTTGTTATGTGAAGAGACATATGCCTGATCATAAGCTTCGGGTTCCAGATACTTTTTGACACTGTTTACTGCGGTAGCTCCATCTACAAGCGCTCCGCTGATCAGATGCAGCTTGCCATCGTAATGAATCAAATCACCAGCTGCGAATACACCTGGAAGATTGGTCTGACGCTTCTCATCCACAATAGGCTTGCCATGCTCGTCCATCTCTATTCCCCAACTGAGAAGTGGGCTAAGATCGGTCGTCAATCCGTGATTAACAATAACCGCATCAACAGATAGAATCTCCTGTTCTCCCGTCTCAATATGCGTAATCGTCACTTCTTCTACCAGAGTGCCTTTTCCCTGCAGTCCTGTCAGTTCGTAGGAAGTAAGCACTCGGGAACAGTTCTGTTTCATCTGCAGTACATTGCGCTCATGTCCTCCGAACTCTTCCCTGCGATGTACTACGGTAATGCTGGCTGCCAGCGGCTGCAGAGCATTGGCCCAGTCTACGGCAGAATTCCCACCGCCGGAAATCACTACATGTTTCCCTGCAAAAATATTCAGTTCCTGTACCGTATAATGCAGATTGGTCACTTCATAGCGGTCAGCACCAGCGAGTTCCAACTTGCGCATTTTGGGAATACCATGTCCCATCGCCAGAATAACTGTACGTGTATAATGGACTTCCCCTGTATTGGAAAGCAGCACAATCGTACCATCCGGCTGACGCTCCAATCGGGTAATCTGCTGATCAAGCACGATCGTCGGCTCAAATACCATTGCCTGCTCGGTCAGATTACGAATCAGACCTTCTCCGCTGATCGGTGGTACGCCGCCCACATCCCAGATGATTTTCTCCGGATACATCAGGATTTTGCCGCCAAGTGCCGGATTATATTCTATAACTTTTGTTTTCAGATCACGCATTCCACTGTAAAAAGCACTATATAAACCGGCCGGTCCGCCTCCGATTATCGTCACATCATATAATTCAAGCTGCTGCATGGGTACGTAATCCTCCTTATTTTCATACATTGTGGATATAAATATGCTAGAACAGAAATAGCCCTGTCTATAATAATTATCAGCTATGTACACAGATTTATATTTTAATTGATAATGATTATCATTATAGATTAGTGAGAGATCAGATGCAATATAAAATGATTTACAGGTATGCTCTGCTATTCGCTTTCTCCGATATTTTTACGCACTTTGATCTTTTGTATATCAGCGTCATTCTTTTGAGCTAACTTTGGCTATATGTGCTGATTAGGGTCTTTGATTTGTTTCCCTTTCATTTCAGGGTATATCGATAATCCTCATTATATTTCTTAGTGTGCTCTATACATTTTTTTGGTATGCTGATTGGTGAACTGTTTATTTATAATCTATTATTCTATATAAGGTGGGAAGCTGGGAATGGCCGATTTTTAC
The DNA here is from genome assembly GCF_000971985.1 of Paenibacillus dauci. Lineage (GTDB taxonomy): Bacteria > Bacillota > Bacilli > Paenibacillales > Paenibacillaceae > Saccharibacillus > Saccharibacillus dauci. Next base: position 83,796 of record NZ_LAQQ01000005.1, read on the forward strand.
GCGCATTTCTCTTGGATTTTGCTTGTGATTAACCTTTTTCTTGCGCTGTTCATTGTATTTCTCGAACGACGCAATGTAGGAGCGACCTGGGCCTGGCTCATGATACTGTTGTTTATTCCGATTGCCGGCTTCCTTGTCTATCTTTTTCTGGGACAAAATCTTAGTCGTGTCAAACGGTTTCGCCTGCGGAAAGAATTTCGCTCTATTATCGAATCTGTAGTGGAAGATCAGCGAATTGAATTTAAAGAAAAAAAGTTTAAGTTCAATGATCCTTCTATCAGTCGCTACCATGAGCTGGTCCATCTTCATCTTATCAGTAATTATTCGCTGTATACGCAAGATAATGCTGTACGTATCTTCGCGGATGGACGCGAGAAATTCGATGCTCTGTTCGAGGATATTGCCAATGCGCAGGAGTACATTCATATTCAATATTACATTATCCAAAACGACGATCTGGGTCGCAGACTGCTGGATCTTCTGACAGCCAAAGCTTTGGAGGGAGTTACCGTTCGTCTGATCTATGATGCCTGGGGTAGTGCCAAAGTGAACAAATCGTTTCTCAAGGATTTTGTAGCCGCAGGCGGACATGCAGCAGCCTTTTTCCCGCCAAGTATCCCGCTGATTAACTTCAAAGTCAATTATCGCAATCACCGTAAAGTCGTTATTATTGATGGACTTATCGGTTATATCGGTGGCTTTAATGTTGGTGACGAGTATTTGGGACTGGTTAAAAAGTTTGGTTACTGGCGTGATACCCATCTGCGTGTAGAAGGTTCTTCTATTCTGCAAATGCAGACACATTTCCTGCGTGACTGGCATCTTGCCCTGAATACGCATATGTCTGGTGATTTCTCGCTGTTTGCGGTATCCAAACCGTTTACCGGAAATATTGGCATGCAGATTGTATCCAGTGGGCCTGATAGCAGTCTGGAGACGATCAAGTACTCGTATATCAAATTAATGTACGAAGCCAAAGAAAGTATTATGATCCAGACGCCTTATTTTATTCCGGATGAAAGTATGGTTACAGCGATGAAATCAGCTATCTTATCCGGTGTACAAGTGCATCTGATGATCCCCAAAAAACCCGATCACCAAATGGTTTATTGGGCTTCCTACTCGTATTTACGTGAATTATTGGAGCTTGATGTTCATTGTTATCTGTATGAAAAAGGCTTTCTGCATGCCAAAACAATGGTCATCGATGGCAAAATCGCTTCGGTCGGAACGGCCAATATGGACATCCGAAGTTACAAGCTGAATTTTGAGATCAATGCAGTCGTCTATGATAGCCATACCGCCAAAAAACTGGAAGATTTATTCCTTAAGGATATTCTCGACAGTCAGGTACTCACGCTGGATGATTATAACAATCGTCCGCTCTATCAGAAAACTGTCGAATCATTTGCTCGTCTGTTATCACCAATTTTGTAGGTACTGTATAGACGGATAGATTGCGCACTATGTATATTTTATAATGTGTTATCCAGTAATTTTAGGATTTATTCGAAAAGAGCCTCATCTCTTTTTCTGAATGTTTTGAAGCGGGAAGCGACTATGATTTGTATTGGATCAGGATGATGCAAGAACTCCAATATTCAATTTTTCTATTATGAATTTTTCATATGTTGAAATTACATAATTTTGTGTTGAAAAAGGAATAGTAGTTTCTGGATGCTGTTTAAATTTCTTTCAAATACTTCAATTTGAAAATCCGATTGAAATATCTTATTTACGTGTTATTCACTCCTTCAGAATAAACTCTTGCGTTTTGTTCTTTTTAAAAATTGACTTGACCTTTTTGTCATCCACTTCTATAATCGGAAACCAACAACACATTTTAGCAATGACCAAAGACATGATTCCCTTCATGCACTGTTCAGAGAGAGAAGCATCTGCTGCGAGCTTCTTCAGTCGACGGTTGAGGAATTACCCCTTTGCAGCTGTGATATTGAACGGTTACTGAATGGTTTGGTTGATTTTGTACAATCTGTTTATGCAGGTATGCAAACGACCTTTGTCGCTATTCACGAACCCGGTAAATATCACCGCCTAATCCCCGTTAACGGATTCCAATGAGGATTCTGCACTGTTAGGACATACATGTTCTGCAGGCAGATCGAATTAGGGTGGAACCACGAGCCAAGCGCACTCGTCCCTTCTGGGATCGAGTGTTTTTTTGCGCTTATTTTACCTGATCTGGCGAATAGGCTGTTAATTCATCTGCTATTACTGCCAACAGCCAGTTCCGGATCACCACTATAATCATTGGAGGTACACATTATGCCTAATTTACAATCTATTCATATTCAACTACCTAACGGTTCGGTTCGTGAGACTCATTCTGGTGTTTCAGCCAAAGAAGTCGCCTCTTCCATCAGCAATAGTCTTGGCAAAAGTGCCATTGCAGCCAAAGTGAATGGACAACTTGTTGATCTCCATACACCTCTGCAAGCCAACAGTGAACTGGAGATTATTACAGCAGAACATGATTTGAGCCTTCCTATTTACCGACTAAGCGCTGCCCATATCCTGGCTCAAGCGATTAAACGACTGTATGGTGCAGAGCAGGTTAGACTTGGAATTGGACTTGCAGTAACTGATGGGTTTTATTATGATTTCGAGCTGGAGCACCCTCTCTCTTCTGCTGATTTTCCGCGGATTGAACAGGAAATGCAGCGAATTATTGCCGAGAATCTTCCTGTTTATCGAAAAGAGCTGAATCGTGAAGAAGCCATCTCGCTATTTACTGCCCAAGGCGAGCATTACAAGCTGGAAATGATCGCTGATCAGGCAGATGATATATCCTTCTCTGTATATGAGCAGGGTGAATTTATAGATCTGGATCGTGGTCCTCATTTGCCTTCCACTGGCAAATTACAAGCATTCAAGCTGATGAGTGTAGCTGGTGCTTACTGGCGCGGCGATGCATCGAAGCCTGTACTGCAGCGTATTTACGGTACTGCTTTTGCCAATAAAGCGCAGCTGCAGGCACATCTGCAACTGCTGGAAGAAGCACGCAAGCGGGATCATCGTAAGCTCGGACGAGAGCTCAAGCTATTTATGTTCTCGGAGGAAGCACCGGGTATGCCATTTTATCTGCCTCGTGGAATGGCACTGCGTACAGAGCTGGAGGATTTCTCACGTAGACAACAGTTAAGTCGAGGCTATCAGGAAGTTCGTACACCGATCATGATGAACCAGCAGCTATGGGAACAATCGGGACACTGGGATCATTACAAGGACAATATGTATTTTTCCCAGGTAGATCAGGAGAGCTTTGCGCTCAAACCAATGAACTGCCCGGGACATATGCTGATTTACAAAAATGAGCTGCATTCCTATCGTGATCTACCGATTCGCATGATGGAGTTCGGTCAGGTACATCGTCATGAATTCTCGGGTGCGTTAAATGGACTGATGCGGGTACGTACATTCTGTCAGGATGATGCTCATATCTATGCACTGCCCGAGCAGATTGAGTCCGAGATTCATAAGGCAATAGAACTTATCGATGATATGTATGCTGTGTTTGGTTTCCGTTATGAAATTGAGCTCTCTACTCGCCCGGAAGATTCAATGGGTTCCGAGGAATTATGGGATCAAGCAGAACAAGCGCTACGCAATGTGCTGGAAGCACGCGGTGTAGATTATCGACTAAATGAAGGTGATGGCGCATTTTACGGTCCGAAGATCGATTTTCATATTCTCGATGCGCTCAAGCGCAGCTGGCAGTGTGGGACAATTCAGTTAGACTTCCAGATGCCGGAGAAATTCGATTTGTCCTATATTGGAGAAGATAGCCAACGTCATCGTCCTGTCGTAATTCATCGGGCAATTTATGGATCAGTGGATCGTTTCCTGGGTATTCTGACTGAGCATTATGCAGGTGCTTTCCCGCTCTGGCTTGCTCCGGTACAAGCGAGAATCCTGCCTGTATCTGATCACTATCTGGATTATGCACTGCAGGTCAAAAAGATTCTTGCGGATGCCGGCCTTCGCATTGATGCCGATATTGGCAGCAATAAGCTGGGTTACAAAATGCGTGAAGCCCAGCAGGAGAAAATCCCGTATATTCTGGTTGTAGGGGAAAAAGAACAGCAATCGGGCAGTGTCAATGTGCGCAAGTACAATGAAGACGCCCAGCATATGATCCCAATCGATGAAATCATCACACAGCTACAGTCACAAATCGCTCAAAAATCCTGATTGGCAATCGACTGATTGAGAGACATCCATAGACGGGTAACATTAATGAGAAAAGAATATTTGCCAAGGAGGAACCATTGTATGACTCATTCCAACACCTCAGAATTGATCCGACTGGGCACTCTGGAGATTCAGGCGACTCAGTACGAAGAGAAACCATTTTCTACTCCTGGAACTTCCAGTAATTCGGAGCGTAAATGGATTTCGTTCGACTTTGTGATTACCGGCAGACAGGAATATCATGATGTAACCACTCTGCTCTATCATCCAACCGTAGAAGTTCAGGTTCCTGAACGGCAGCTGCAATTTCAGGCAGCCGTCCACAACTATTTCACGTCGGTTCCCCGGTTGGAGAATGAAAATGATACCGTAGATGTTCACCTTGAACTGGTCGAGACCATGCCGAACGCCTAGAGCTTTATAAACGAAGAGATGGAACACGTTTTTTACTAATAGCAAGTTATCCATAGCTTGTTTATGCTAAAGCGATTATTTCATCTATTGTTCATGCCTTCTATTCAATATTGATCAGCCCCCGTATATATCTTCTATAATATAGAAGCAAACCTTGAGAACGCATATTAAAAAGGACAGAATGGCGATATTTACGCCGTTCTGTCCTTTCTTACATCCATTATTCTGTACTTCAAATGATTATTGGCAGAATACATATCCAGTAGAGCTAATTTATTTCCATTTATCTTTCTCTTCTTTAATTGTTAGATTTGAAAATCGAACTGTTGATCCAGTTACGGTGTACATAAGCAGGTGAATTATCCAGCGTACCGTACCATTTACCATTACGCTGCTCTGTATATTCGGTGTATTGGCTCCAAGGATACGCCTGTTCTTCATTAAAACGAGACACCTGTACATTCTCATAACGCTGATTCATTGTAGTTCCCTGTATATTATTGCCGTCGAATGCTTTTTTGGCAATAGAGGTTACCCTTTTGACTGAAGTGGAATCGGTATCGCTATCTGTCCATTTGGTTGGCGCTATCAGGATCTGTGAATTGTCCACGACAAAATAAGCATTATAATACGTATCTGTACTTACCGTTTTGGCCAGATAAAATTTGACACTTTTGATCTGGTTGCCATCATACTTCTGAACGGCAGAATCTCCGTAATAAAAACCATTCGAGCGGATATAAGGCAGCCAGCGATGTGTGCCAGTCTGATAAGCATAACCACCCTCAATAGCAGGACCACGTTCTGAATCAAAACCATAATATACCCAAGGTTGTTCCCCTTCGCCCAGACCGCTTACAGCAGGCAGCGTAATATCCGAAGTAATGCTGTCAAACCCTTCAAAATCGAGCTGACGACGTTCAAATGCTCCTGTTGTTCCGCCATTAATCTGATTTACCGGAAACGTATTGTTCGGATTGAATTGCGTAACGCTGGTCGTATTATTGACTTCATCATCCCGTTTGGCAGCACCGAGATAACCTCTTTTGGAGCTATATACTTCACCGGTTACGGTCATATACGTATAATCCGCATTTTTCAACTGCTCCGCTTCACTTGTTTGTGATGCTGAAGCAGCGGAAGTAGATCCTGATGTAGAAGTGCCCGCTATATCCCGTACAACTGCCTGTTTCTGCTGCTGGAAAAAAGCAGAATCAATCTCCTGTGCAGCAGCAGGTGATGATGATGTTTGTTGATTCACAGAAGTATTGCTCTCTGCGTAGGCAGTTGCCAAAGGCAATCCAAGTAATGCTGTCATTCCAATCGATAATACCATTTTAGCTGTTTTCATAAGTATTTCCTTTCAATTCCTTAAGTATAGTTGTGCCTCGATCTTTACCTAGATAACCCGGTTAGCTATAATTTCATTCAAGAATGGGTATAAAACCTATATATACATTACCATGTTTTCGCAGTAAATTAAAATTTGACGAATTGCATCATGCATATAACATCGAATTTACGCATTTCTTTAATTATTGCATCATCATTTTGATACATTTATGAAAATTTCATGTCCATTCTAAAAATAATTTTAATTTTCAGTCAAAAAAGTGAAACATTTTATGATTAGGATACGTAATATATAGTATACCTAACCAAAGGTGGGGGGTATTTTGTGAAAAATGTCTTTCAGCTGGATATAAGTACGCTTTTCACAGAGTATGATCGCTTTTGCAAGCTGCAGCTTCTTCTATCTTATAGTAACGTCATTACCGTTCATCATTAATTCATATTATAATGGTATAGTTACGAAAAGTAATAAAGAATCGGCATGGTAATTACACCACTCAAAACATAATGGATTCACGAAAGGACCGACCTGAAATGAAAAAACTAGCTTATTCCTTCTCTGCTGCTTTACTTGCTCTAACTATTATGCCCTGGCAAGCTGCTACAGTTAGTGCAGCCGAGGCAACAGTTCCTGTTACGCCGCTAACCAATGAAATCACTGTACAGACCGAAGCTAATTTCCGTAATGCAGATGATGTAAATTCCTTCATTATAAAAGCTGCCCGTAATCATGTATCTGTGATCAACATGAGTGTAAAGCAGGACAGCGATGTTAATGGTAATTCCGGCTTTGCTTTTTACGACAGTCAGATTGTCCATGAAGCGATTGGTTACGATGGCTTCGATGCACTATCTGCAGTAATTGACAAAGCTCATGAGTATGGTATCAAAGTACGTGCCTGGGTACCACAGGCTCAAGACAAAGCTGCTATCGATATTAACTCTTCCTGGCAAATGCGTACCATTGATGACAACGGCAGAATATCTTCTTACAATGGTTATACCGGTACAGAAAATCATGTCAATCTGTTCGAACCAGCCGTGCAACAATATGAACGCTCTATCATCAAAGAAGTTGTACAAAATTATAACATCGATGGTGTTGTAATCAGCGGTCTGGATTTCGATAATGAACGCGTAGATATGAATACTTCAACTATCAATGCTTTCCGTCAATCGAACAGCTTTGATCCTAGAGATCTGGATTTTACGAAGAGCAGTAATAGCGGTAAAATTGCACAATGGAACAACTGGAAAGCTCAACAAATGGCTTCTTACATTCAGTCGATCAGCACGGATGTAAAAACCATCAAGCCTGAACTTGCTCTGGGTGTCTACACTGCTTCTCCGGACAAAGCCAATTCCGGTCAGGATATTGCCTTGTTTAATGAGTATGTGGATTTCTTATTGCCGATGGCCGACTATCGTGGTCTGAATCATTCTGTAGACTGGATCTACAATTCTACAGGTGTTCTGGCAAGTACCCAAGCAAAAGCAGCAGATAAAACTCTTATTCCAGCAGTAGATGTAAATATTGATACCAATACAGCAACTAATCTTTATAACGGACTTCGTGCCAATCAGCCAGAAGTAACCAGTCTTAACTATTATGCAACTGGTCAATGGACAGATGCCATGATGAACAATCTGGGGCTGCGTTCCAGTCTTTAATCCTTTAGATTGGACATAACTTAGCATAGATTAATATATCAGCCCTTTTCCTTTATAGGAAAAGGGCTTTTTATATGCGGTTTATCCTGCAGGTTGTGAAGCATAATATCGAGTGCTATACTAGGTCCGCACCCAACAGTATGGATGCTCCTTTTATGTGATTTTATTCACTGGTAATAGTTGCGAGGAGGACTGCCCGTTATGATAAATGTTCGATTGAAACGCAAATTAGTGATCTGGAGCGTGCTTATCATTTTTGTGATAGCCGGCATTACTTGTTGGCTGTTGTATATGAATCATATGTCAAAGCCTGGTATTGCTTATACACAAACATGGTCTACAGAGCAAGGCAAGCTAAAGCATCTGCAGATTGACTCCGATTATGAGATTGCTGTGGAATTTGAGCCCAGCATAGATGGCAAAGATAGTGTACAGCTGCATGGTGAGCTATCGCCCTATGTAATTAGAGGTTTGAATACGTTAAATATCCAGCAGCAGACGCTCCATCTCCAATTGGAGCAGCCTCATTATCCAGGCAATTTGTGGAGTCGTATTCCTTCTGCACATGTTCAATACATTACGGTCTACCTTGCTGATTCACATAGTATGGAATCTGCCGAATTTCGTTTGGCTTCATCCCAGACCAATCTTACCGATGTAACTGCCGATCGGATTGTTGCGCATACTGGATCGGGGCGTATCAAAGCTCAACAGCTAAATGGTCGTACTCAGCTTTATACTTCATCCGGTGATATTCTGGTGCAGCAATGGCAGGGCAATCAACTGAAAATGGAATCAAGTTCCGGAAATATCCGGGTTAATCAGGCGATTGGACAAGTTCACTCCTTTACCGGATCAGGCCAGCTGCATATCAACCGTCTGAATGGTGCAGGACAATTTGAATCAAACTCGGGTGATGTGGATATTACTCCGGTTCATACTGGTCATTTAGAGATTCATGCTCGTACCGGTAATGTACTTGTACATGGTCATCTTCCCACTGCCGGAAAATATGATATCCAGTCGGAAAAAGGGATGATCCATCTGCCTTCCTCGTATTCTACGGATCAACCCTATATGAAGATACGTACTACTACCGGCAATATAACTATTGACTGATAAAGACAGATAAATCGGCAATTTATGTACCTCTGGGTATGTATATTCGTTAACTGGTTTTATGCATTTTGTCTCTTCAAAATGTGACTTTATCTTCCGAATATTTTGTTAATAGACTATATTTATGATTTTTATGTAAATAATAACCATTTTATAATCTGTAATTATATAAAATATGTTATAACTAATAAAAGAAATGAAATCACGAACGACAACCTGGAGTGTGACATGACTAACGAATCCCAACAATTACGTGAATTGTTAGATGCCAACCGCAGCAGTCATATCCTTTATATGTATAATGATGCATCTTCCTATCTCGACCATCTGGTTTCTTTTATGCAAACTGGGCTGGAGCAGCATAGCTACGTGCTGATCGCTGAAGATAATGCTATTTATAGTCAGGCGATGGCCATGCTGCAGCCCCATTTGATGAGCATTCAGCATGGTCTGGTCTATCATATTGATCCTGCATCCTGCAGATCTATCTCCCCTTATGCTCCTTTTGATCCGCTTTTTGATTATTTTACCAATCATATATGTCAGTCTGAAGATGATCTGCAGTTTCCTGTATATATATGGTCCAAGCAGGAACAATCAAATACACTTCCCGATGTTTGCGATGAAGATCAGCAAAGCGGTCAAGAGTCCCCGGCTGCAGGATCTCTTTCAAAAAGAGTGTGTATTTGTGCCTGGGATGCTCAACGATTATCAGGAACAGATCAGCTGCAGCTAATGCGGAATTATCCCTATCTGATGACTGACCAGGAGCTTGTATCTTCACCTCTGTATAATGATTTATCCACTTCTTCAAATGATGCAAACGACCAGGTAAGAAGTGCAGATAATCATCCGGATACTGTTCTAAGTTCCGGTCAATCAAGCAAAAAGCAGGAATGGCTGGAAGCCAGCCACATGGAGCAGCAGATTGCCGAGCAAACTGTACGTGCCAAAAGTGAATTCCTGGCGATGATGAGCCATGAGATACGTACGCCGATGAACGGGGTGATCGGGATGACTCAACTACTGCTGGATTCGCCGGATCTGGGCGAGCAGCATCGAGAGTATGTACAGATTATTGCCAAAAGTGGTCAATCCCTGCTGACTATCATTAATGATATTCTTGATTTTTCCAAAATAGAGGCTGGAAAAACAACACTGGTGGAAGAGCCTTTTAATATTTATCATCTTATGGCAGAAACGCTGGATATCATGCTCGTACGAGCCAAAGAAAAAAATCTGGAAGTCAGTCTGTCCATTCATCCTCATATACCGGAATGGCTAATTGGTGATCCCAAACGCCTGCGTCAGGTGCTGCTCAATCTGATCAGTAATGCTATCAAGTTTACGATGGACGGCAGTGTGAAAATCTCGGCCCGTCTGCTGGATGGCAGTATTGATCCATTGCTCATTCAATTTAGTGTAACAGACAGTGGTATTGGTGTACCTGCAGACAAAATCGATTACTTGTTCCAGCCTTTTCATCAGTTGGACAATCATATCACCCGGACCACCGAAGGTACGGGTCTGGGACTGGCTATTAGCAAAAGTCTGGTTGAGATGATGAATGGTGAAATCTGGATCGAACCATTGCCAGCTCACGGAACCCGATTCTGTTTTACAGCGAGTTTTCGCCCGGAAGAATCTCCTGCGCTGCCAGCAGAACCATTGATATCGAATAAACGCATTCAACTACGTTCACCATTAAATATTCTCATTGCCAGAGACTCTGCTTCCAGTCGGGATCAACTACAACAAACACTGCTGAATCTAGGATATACGGCTGCTGCGGTTAGCAGGCAGCAGCTTATAGAAAGTATGAAAAAGACTATATATCATATTGTACTGATGGATATACCGATACCTGATAGGGAGTTCGATGAGCTTCTACGTAGTATGCTTATGCATAATCACAGAGACAACCCAAAACCTTACCTCATCGGGATTGTCGCTAGAGAACAGGATACTAACGGACAGGATTTTGGCTATTCGTCCGTTCTGGATGAATACCTGACCGAACCATTATCTGTAAATCAGCTGGCCGAAGTACTGCGAAAGTATGAAGAGAAGTATGGTCAACACGGACCCGATTCTCTGAATCCATGATCAAAAAGGTCGCAGCCCTCAGGTATTCAATCCCTGTCGGCTACGACCAGAATGTCCATATTTCGTGCATAACGAAGTACTTTGCGTAATATAGATTCCCTCCCCCATCGTTTCCATCGGGGAGTACTGGATTGGCCCAGAAGCATCTGTGTAGCCTGATGCTTCTGGGCTTCTTCGTTAATGATTCGTGCCAGATGCGTTAGCCCTTTACAGTCAGATTCATACTGAATATTGAATTCTCCACCAAGACGATTCGTAAGCTTGCTGAACTTGTCTGCTTTGAGAGCCGCATCTCCAATCAGTGACTGCGGATTTCCTATATGAATATATGTGACAATCAGTCTGGCTTTGAGCCGATAGGCAATACGGAATCCTCTTCGGATCAACCGCTCTGCTTCATGATCCAGTTTCACTCCAACAAATATAATTTCTTCCCTATGCCATGGACCACGTAGCGAATCTATACGTTCCCATGATTCGAGACGATCATCTACATCATCAGCCACTTCACGGAGAGCCAGCTCACGCAGTGCAATCAGATTACCGAGTTTGAAAAAATGATTCATTGCCTGCTCTACTTTGGCAGCAGCATAGATTTTGCCTTCTTCCAGCCGTTGCTGCAAAGTCTGCGGTGTCACATCAATCAATTCAACTTCATCTGCCAGATGCAGAATGGAATCGGGTACGGTCTCGCGGACGCGAATTCCGGTAATCTGTTCAACCGCATCATTGAGACTTTCCAGATGCTGAATATTTACAGTGGAAATTACCGAGATACCTGCATCCAGCAGTTCCCTGATATCCTCATACCGCTTGCTGTTTCTACTACCCGGCACATTCGTATGCGCAAGCTCATCAATGAGTGCTACTTCGGGATTACGTGCAAGTACCGCATCCAGATCCATTTCTTCCAGCTGTCGATCGCCATAACTGATTTTGCATTTGGAAATCATCGGCAAAGTAGCCGCCTGAGCAGCTGTCTCCTGTCGTCCATGGGTCTCCAGTAGCCCGATCACTACATCAATTCCCTGACGCAACAGCTCATTTCCTTCTCTTAGCATGGTATAGGTTTTGCCGACACCTGGAGCCGCACCTACATAGACTTTGAATGTGCCGCGCTTGATCTGATCGATTTTGCGTTCGATTTCTTCGGAAGGTAACCGTCGGTAGACCTCATTTCTTTTGACTGCGCTGGTGCGTGCAGGCAGAATACGCTCACCTTCCTGCTCTGCCCGATCAGCCATCAAAAAAATATCGATATCCCGTGTATACAGCAGCAGACCATTAATAACCGAACGATTCACTATTTCCTGCCAGCGGTTCTGACGTGAATGCCCCAGTACAATTCGTGTCACCTGATGCTCACGGGCATAATTCACCATCTGTCTGGGTAGCATCTGCTGCGAACGAATAGGAACTTCTTCGAATACCCCGCCGATCTGCCGGGTCAGCTCTTGAAATGCATTTTTGAAGGTCTGCTCTTCTCGCGTCAATTTACGGCTGGAATTGCGAAAGGAGACGACAAGTAGGTCTCCACTGAGCCGTCTGGCAATCTGCTGACCCCGTCTGATATAGATCGACCCGTTCCAATGATACTGTGCCGATACCATAATGCGCTCGGCAGTACCGGTCGGACCGGTCAGTCCCTGCTCAGCACGGTGCTTTTCCAATGTACCGCCGACTCCCTCCGCAACCGTACGCAATGCCAGTTCGCGTAGTACAGCCAGATTGCCACGTTCAAAATAGTCACGGTCTGCACTGTTATTCAAATGACCGGCAAAATAACGCTGGAGGATAACCTCCGGCGTTACATCAATCAGACGAACTTCATCTGCCTGTTCCAATACATTGGCAGGAACAGTACATTTCACTTTACGGCCAATATATTGCCGTGCCAGTTCTGCAACTCCTTCGAGTTCGTATACATTCACAGTAACCATAATGCTGATACCATGCTGCAGTAGATGTTGAATATCTTCCCATCGGGTAGCATATTGGGCTTCCGGGCGATTATGATGAGCCAAATGATCCACCAGTAGTACTTCCGGATTGCGACCAATAATCTGTTCGATATTCAGATCCTTTTGCTCACTCTGCTGTCCGTCCTCTTCTATTTTGGTCCAGTGAATGCTCGGAATTCGTTCCAGATCACCAAGCTGCTGTACGGTCTCTGGTCGGCGAAGAGTAGATACCGCACACATCGCTACATCAATACCCTCCTGCTTAAGCAGCTGACCATCCCGGAGCATATGATAAGTCTTACCGGAGCCGCTGACGGCTCCGATATAGACTTTGAGTTTGCCATGATGCAATTTGGCGATCATTTGCAGCATCTCTTCAGGTGTCTTGCGCCGAAACGTACTCATGACTGGGCACGCAGCTGCTGCACTGCCAGATTCAGTTTGAGTACATTAACAGCTGGTTCACCAAAAATGCCTAATTGTGCAGAAGTTGTATTTTCTTGTACCAGCGATTGAAGCTGATCCGCTTTCAGGCCAGTCAGTTGGCTGATACGGGGAATCTGGGCTGCCGCTGCCTGCGGTGTAATATCCGGATCAAGACCCGAGCCGGAATTGGTCACCAGATCGACAGGCAGTGAAGATACGGGAACGTCAGGATTCTGCTTTTGCCATGCAGCGACTGATTCTTCAATTCGTTTGCTTAAATCAGGATTGGATGGTGCATAGTTCGGTGAACCCGATCCGTTGGCATTATATTCGATGCTGGACACCCGTCCCTGGAAATAATGAGGATCGGTAAATGACTGTCCGATCAGCTCTGAACCAATCACATCGTGGTTGCTGTTATATACAAGGCTGCCTGCCGCTTGATGCGGCATGGCAACTTTGGCTATTCCTGTAATGGCTAATTGATATAGTACACAGCACAGGACAAATAGTATTGCACTCGTACGTAGTGTAATCCATACATTTTTCACGTTTATTCTTTCCTTTCCGAATAGGCAATTAATCTTGGTAGACAGTTAATATTGCTCATATACAGACCATGCTATTACAGAATCAGACAAACCACTGGATCAACAAATCAATCACTTTAATCCCGATAAATGGCACCACTACACCACCGAATCCATAAATAAACAGGTTACGTTGTAACAATCGGCTGGAGCTCATTGGCTTGTAGGCTACCCCTTTCATCGCCAGCGGGATCAGAATAGGAATAATAATCGCATTAAAAATCAGTGCCGACAGGATCGCTGAAGTCGGTGAGTGCAGATTCATTACATTAAGTAGCTGCATCTGCGGAATAGCAACCATAAACATAGCGGGAATAATCGCAAAGTACTTGGCAATATCATTGGCGATACTAAATGTAGTCAGACTGCCACGCGTCATCAGCAGCTGCTTGCCAATCGCTACCACTTCGATGATTTTGGAAGGATCAGAATCCAGGTCAATCATATTGGCAGCTTCCTTGGCGGCTACCGTACCGCTGTTCATTGCAATCCCGACATCAGCTTGCGCCAGTGCCGGAGCATCATTAGTACCATCTCCGGTCATCGCAACCAGCTTGCCTTCAGCCTGTTCGCGGCGAATAACAGCAATTTTGTCCTCGGGTGTACTTTCGGCGATATAATCATCGACTCCTGCTTCTCTTGCTATGGTTGCTGCAGTGAGCGGATTATCACCGGTACACATAATCGTCTTGATTCCCATACTGCGCATCTGTTCAAAACGTTCTTTCATGCCTGCTTTGACGGTATCCTTGAGATAGATCAATCCATAGATCGTATCATCTACTGCTACCGCCAGTGGTGTACCACCTGCCGAAGCAATTGCATCACTATTGGCTTGCAGGGAAGCAGGAATGGTTCCGCCCTGCTCGGTCACCCAGTTTTTGACCGCATCTACAGCTCCCTTGCGCACTTTGCGTCCGTCCGGCAGATTTAGTCCGCTCATACGCGTCTCTGCCCTGAATTCGATAACCTCCGCGTCTCTCCCCAATTCCTGATCATAATTCCAATTTTGCTTTTTCATAAGTTCCAGTACGGATCGTCCCTCTGGTGTCTCATCATAGGTTGAACTGATGGCTGCCCAGTACCCTACGTCCTGTGCAGCATGTCCATCGGTAGGTACGAATTCGCTTGCCATCCGATTACCGTAGGTGATCGTACCGGTTTTATCCAGAATAATAGTATTGATATCCCCGGAAGCTTCGACTGCTTTGCCTGACATGGCCAATACATTAAATCGGGTCACCCGGTCCATACCGGCAATCCCGATAGCAGACAACAGACCGCCAATTGTTGTTGGAATCAGACAGACCAGCAGGGCAATCAATACCGGAACAGCCAGATCAATCTCCAGATAATTCGCCATGAATGGCAGGGTAACAACAACCATCATGAATATAATAGTCAAGCTTATCAACACTGTGTTTAATGCAATCTCATTAGGTGTCTTTTGGCGTTCTGCTCCTTCGACCAGACTGATCATTCGATCCATAAAGGATTCGCCGGGATCGCTTGTAATACGTATCCTAATCTCGTCACTAATGACCATGGTACCTCCGGTCACCGAACTGAAATCTCCACCCGCTTCCTTGATAACCGGAGCGGATTCACCGGTTATGGCAGATTCATCTACAGATGCCAGCCCCTTGATGACTTCGCCATCTCCAGGAATCATTTCTCCCTGGGATACTCGCACAATATCGCCTTTACGCAGATCGGTAGAAGGTACTTCTACCGTCTTCTCACCATCAATACGATGAGCCATAATTTCTTTTTTGGTCTTTTTGAGAGAATCTGCCTGTGCTTTGCCACGTCCTTCAGCCAGCGCTTCGGCAAAGTTCGCAAACAATATAGTGAATAATAAAATAACAGCTACAGATATATTGAAACCGGTCGATACAGATTCTCCGAAAGCATTGGGCATGAAAATCAATAAAACACTGATTATCAGACCTACTTCTACTACAAACATGACTGGATTTTTCATCATTAATCTGGGATTTAATTTTATGACCGATTGCTGCAAAGCCTTGCTAATCAGTTCCCGGTTCATCACGGAAGCTTGATTTTTCATTGCTGATTCCTCCACTTGAAATGTCTCTATTTTCGCTATGCTTTATTTATCAAATAGTCATATATACAGATCAATCGCTGAGATAGGTTACAGCTCCGCATTCGGGTAATGTTATTGGATATTCTCCAAAGCGGCTGCTCGTCCATACCTTTACAAAGTCAGCTGTTCTGCAATCGGTCCCAGTACAAGCGCCGGGAAAAACGTCAATGCCCCTACGATGACAACAGCAACTACAAATACCAAGCCAAACAGCGGCTGATCGGTACGCAATGTTCCACTAGTCTCAGGTACCGGCTTTTTCATGAGCAATGATCCGGCTACTGCCAGCAAAGTTATCATTGAAAAGTAACGTGCGATAAACATAACCACGCCGGTCGACACATTCCAGAATATCGTATTGTCCCCCAACCCTTCAAAGCCCGAACCATTATTGGCTGCAGAAGAAGTAAACTCATACAATACCTGAGTCAATCCATGATAGCCCGGATTGGAAATGGTGTCCGGGTATGCCATCAGAGCAATAGCCGTTGGTGCCAGAATCAACAATGGCTGGATCAGCAACGTCACTGCAATCAGCTTCATTTCTCTGCCTTCGATTTTGCGTCCCAAAAATTCAGGCGTTCGTCCAACCATCAATCCGGACAGGAACACCGCGATAATGGCATACATCAGCACGTTAAGAACCCCGACTCCCGAACCGCCAAAGACTGTATTAAGCATCATATTCCCAATAGCGACCATACCCGCGATCGGTGTCAATGTATCATGCATAGTATTTACTGCGCCTGTCTCCGACGCCGTAGTTACTACCGAATAAAAGGAGGATTGTTCTACACCAATACGTACTTCCTTACCTTCCATCGAACCTGTACCCTGCTGGATACCTGCCTGCTGAATGAGCGGATTCCCCTGATGCTCACTTACCAGCGATACGCTCAGTATCACGATAAACATCATCATCATGGATACGAACAATACACGCCCCTGCTTATTGTTGCCAACCATTTTGCCATATGTAAATGGCAGTGAGACCGGAACCAGCATCATCAGCATAATTTGTAGCATGTTACTGATACCGCCCGGATTCTCAAATGGATGCGCGGAATTGGCTCCCATAAAGCCTCCACCATTGTTACCCAGCTCCTTGATCGCCAGGAAAGTACCCATAGGTCCTGTAGCAATCTGCTGCTGCGCTCCTTGCAACGTCTGGGCAGTCACTCCGGTCTGCAAGGTCTGCGGTACACCAAGCCCGATCAGGATGATTGCTGCAACACAGGCCAGCGGAAGCAGAATCCGTGTTACTGCCCGAGTCAGATCCACAAAGAAATTACCAAGCGGCTTGCCTGCCAGTCCACGAATAAATGCGATAGCTACTGCAATCCCTGTGGCCGGTGAGACAAACATCATAAACACGATCGCTGTCATCTGCGAGAATAATGACAATCCGCTTTCTCCACTATAATGCTGAAGATTTGTATTCGTCATAAAACTTACAGCTGTGTTAAAAGCCAGATCCGGGCTCATTGCACCTATGCCTGCCGGATTAAGTGGCAGCTTATCCTGCAAACGGAAAATCATATATACTACCAGCAATAATACCGTGTTGCTGATCAATACAGCGGCTGCATACTGCTTCCAGGTCTGATTTTCCTGACGGACACCACCAACACGATAAATTCCTTTTTCCAGCGGACCAAACCAGCGATCCAGACGTCCTGGTGTGTAATCAAATGCTCTCGCAATATAACTGCCCATAGGACGAGCCAATAAAATAACGATGATCAAAGTTACTGCAATTCCGATATATGGAAGAATACTCACA
Source organism: Paenibacillus dauci (assembly GCF_000971985.1). Lineage (GTDB taxonomy): Bacteria > Bacillota > Bacilli > Paenibacillales > Paenibacillaceae > Saccharibacillus > Saccharibacillus dauci. The sequence goes on from NZ_LAQQ01000005.1 coordinate 101,541, forward strand.
ACACTCGCTCCTGCCTATTTAAAATTTTTCCGGATAGATTAAGGCATAACACAGATACACCAGCAAACCAGCAATAATAATCCATAATAACCAGGTCACTTGTCATTCCCTCTTTCTCCAATGACTCGGGATGACCATTCTGCCAATCCTCCAAGTGCGAATGCGATGAGTATTACCAATACGATCATCATGATGTCCAGCATGGTTTCGTTGCTCCTTCGTTAATAAGTTCATTTTCCTATCCATGGATTGCCAAGGATATTGTTTATCTTCAAAACGTATTATCTTTGCCAACAAATATTTACGTATTGCGCAAATGTACCACACACATATAAGTGTTTTTAAATCGTTGTTATGTGTATTATTAGCAGTTAATCCTAGAATAAATTCCAAAATTGGCGCAAAAAAAGAAGCCTGGAGAAAAGCAGAACTTTTTCCAGGCTTCCTGACAGATCTTCTGCTTGCTGGTGCATCCATTTCATGCAGCACCAAACAAACTTTACTATCTGTTATAAGTCGGATATAAGTTCTCCCTGATACGCTGACGAGGTTAGCTGTCGGGTTCGGGCTGGAAGATTGCCCGTTCCGGAAGATTCCGGAATTTACCCCATGTCATAGACCGTATAAACTCTTTTCAGTCCTTAGGCTGCTATGACGATTGGTTCCCCCGCTTTCCATATGCAATGGAAACTAAGCGTTGTAACGTTTTCCTGTATGCTGCTCAGAGCATAATAAAACACAGAGCTCTTATACCCTGTGTCATGAATGGCACAAGTCTTACACTCCCTCTCCATCTGTGCTTACGAGGTTAGCTGTCGGATTCGGGCGGTGAGAGTCGCCCTACCTTCAGACCGATACCATGGTGATCGGCCTGAAGGATTCACCCCTTGCGGTATATAAGGTGGCTCTCACACCGCCATTATTCCCGCTTTATTGGTTCCCCCGCTTTCCGGTTAGACCGGAAACTCAGCAATTACAGAATATAAAACCCAATTATAATGACTGCCATTTACAGCAGTCGCTGATTCCAGATTTACTATTCAAATCCGGGAATCTCTAAATCCTGAAATGTATGTTACGCCTGTCCTTGCTAACTGTAAAGGTGACAGAAAAGGCAAAATGGACCCTGATAGTTCACAAATGTCTTTTTACAACAATTATTAATTTTTTATCTATCTGAAGCTCTTTATTGCTCTGCTTTTCTTTTGTTTTCGCGAATTCGACTTTATTTTCATTGATGCAAACATCTTTTTTGCAAAAACGTGAAAATGAATATGTAATTCTTTTCATGCGTAATACAGATACTGTTCTCTTCAAAATAATAACTTGTTTCCATAATAAAAAGCCGAAGCATCTAAAATACTTCGGCAACTGTTACCTATAGGGACAAATCTGATAGATTTTGAGGGTGACTATTCAAAATGTGTCTTATCAGCGGGTATGACGCATCCAGATATTGTGCTGCTCCTCCGTCATTTCTCCAATCATTTGCGAGAAATTCACATATTGGGCAAAAGCATCCTTAAGCAGTTCAAACTGGGCAAATGTCCCGGTGAACTTTTCCAGGGTCACCGAGCGGCCTATCGATTCCAGATTGCCGATCTGGCAGCCTTCCATGAGTTTGAGCTCCTTGAGTGCCGGCAAATCAGCCAACGCGGATATGTCATCAATACGGGAATCATACAAAGTAAGACTCTCCAACTGAGCATAACCACCCAGATAACGAATATGCCGATCCTGCAGCGCTCCAATATACAGCTTACGCAGTGGCAGCATGCGCCCAAGCTGTTCCCAATCTTCCTCCTGCCATTCATCGGCTCCCAAAATAGTAAGTTCACACAGCTCCGGCAAACTCGAAATATATGCAGCAGCTTCGCGAGTCGGAGCCGAGATTGCGAGCTTGTGCAGCGTAGTCAACTGGGCTAATGGAGAATAATCCTGAACTGCAGTACCACGGCAATCCAGTTCATACAGACGTGACAGATTGTTCAGCGGTCTCAGATCCTGCACCTGGGTATCCTCAATATTCAGAATCTGCAAATAAGGCAAATTCTGAAGGGGTGACAGATCACGTACCGGGTTACGAAACAGATGCAACTTTTTCAGTTCCCGACAGCTCGCCAGCGGAGTAATATCTTCAATCTCATTGCGATTCAACAGTAGTTCACGAACCTGCAGGCAGCGGGACAACGGACTGATATCGCTCAGATGTGCATCCGGTAAATAGATCTGATTAGCTGTTACAAAAGATTCTGCATCTCCATGACCTTCTGTAATCAGATTACGCCAGACAGGGTCCAGACTCGCAAACCAGGTATCCAGTTGCTCACTTTCTTCTCCTTCAGGCTGCTGTATAATGTCGCCCATCGCATAGGTCTGAGCATCCTTCAGTAGACGGGATTGTTCATTACGACCATACATCCAGTAACCCATACCTTCTTCTTCTACAACCGTATAATTCCCTTCACGCACCGTATCCCGCATGAAATGGATAAATGCTCCGAGGCTGGGGGCAATCACATGTTTCATTTCTTCGTCCCGGCCAAAGTTGATGATTTGGCCAGCTATGCCTTTTTCGGCAGGGTCCAGATCGATTCCAAGATGATTGCCTCCGCCATCATGACAGAATGGAATCCAGCCTTTATTGATATACTGTTCCTTGATCCAGCCGGATGGAATGGAATAATGATCGCCCAGCTCCTGATATTGCGGCTGCAGATCCGACCATATTTTCCATTCGCTCACCATATCGTCCAGACTCAAAAACTGAAGCCCAAAGAAAAGGCCGGGGCCATTGCGGGATTCCCCATTATGAATATGATAGAGCTGTCTTAATTCATCCGGAAAGGTGACTCCCATTGCCTGCTCTGCCTGAGCAATCTCTACATCTCCGGCAGGCGGCAGCAGAAAGTCCTCCAGACTGTTCAGTTCCGGTCTCAAAATGGACTTGATTTCCTCGATCCATGTTCCTATCATATACAAGCCTCCTTTTTCCTAACCTAAACCAAACTCTCCATTTTTATTCATCTACACTGCACAGGCTACCTGCACCTTTCTCTATGTAGCTCCCGATCAATCCAGCAGAGCACTGCGTTTGAAAATAAGAACAACTTCTCCCAGATCTCCCTGGCTGATAGTTGTATCAAAAGAAGACACAAGCTCCCAACCATCAAACCCCAGATTGTTTAATTCCTCCTGAAGCAGACGGTCATCGACTCTGCCATTCACAAAACCGGCTGCCGGTAATTTTAATGTTTTATATTCCCACTGACTCATGGTATGATCTTCCTTTCTTCAAAACAATTCGGCTTTTGCCAAAAAGGGTATACAATGTATAAGAAATAGTCATGTATACTGAAGCATCTGCCGATTATCAAATTGTATGAATGAATCGAAATCTTGACTTATTTGAACCGATCCAACAAGCTATATTGTAACATAATAACGATAAGGAGTTACACCAGACTCGTGATGAAGACTATAGGGCTTGTCCGCCATTTCAAAGTGAATAAGGAATTCCCCATTCGGCAGATGGTGACGGTTCGCGAGCTGGTCACCTGGCTGGAGGAGTATGATGTTGCCGACATCGAAGAAGGGCAAACGGATTTGCAGGGACTGAATTGGGAGAAATGTTTTGCCAGCGATCTGCCGAGAGCACTCAAAACAGCCCAGTATATCTATCCCGGAGAGATCATTATTATGCCCGAATTGCGGGAGATTACACCGCCTACCTTCCAGACCGAACTACGCTTTCCCTTTATTGGATGGGCCGTTTTTGCCCGGATCGCCCCTCTGCTGAGCCGGCGCTACAAACGCATGGTCGCCGAGACGGAAGCACGGATCGATCGCGCACTGGATGTCATTCTTTCTTCGGATGCCGAGCATGTACTGGTAGTCAGCCACTGGGCGTTGATGCTGTATATGCGCAAGCAGCTGATCAAGCGCGGATTTGCTGGCCCTCGAATGCGGATGGTCGAGAATGGTAAGCTGCATATTTTCCGGGATGCCGAAGCACAGGCTGCTCTGCGCCAGACCAAGCGCTAATCCGATGAAATAATAAACACGTTGTTCGTATATTCTTTGCACCAGTACAACTGAATCCCCTCGTTATATTGTGGATATTCAAACACCCTGTTCCGATAATCCGGACAGGGTGTTTTTTTATACCTATATTAGATCTTTGCTTCCATAGCTCGCCCGCTAATGAACAGATCAATCGTCTCCTGTTCATATTCACTGAGTTCTCTGCCGTATTGGACTTGCAGCCGTTCAGCTACCTGATTACGGTCATGATCTGCATTTTGTACGAGCAGTGCTGTACGTTCCAGCAGAATCAGCTCCTGATTGAATCGCTCAGCATCCCAGATCTCTGCATGATGAGACAATACTATCGTATCGGCATCGTATTTGCGCAGCGACTGAATCAGCTTCAGCGTAGTCGCCGGGGTATAACAATTGGGCGTCACATGGATATTCGGATATAGTGCATCCCCAAGGAATAATACTTTGTCTTCCCGGATATAGATGATCGAAGAATCAGCGGAATGATCTCCACCGACATGTTCGATAATACAATGCACACGTCCAAGATCAAGCTCCAGCTTACGGTCAAAAGTAATATCCGGTGTAGGCAGTAGAATATCGCGTTCTTCGCCAAATTCTTTTTTGATGGCATCGGCGCAAAAAGCAATTTCAGTGCCTTCCTCTACACGCCGATCCAGATCTTCATCGGACCAGGACAGCTTCTGCATTTCCTTGATGTGCTGTGTCGTCAAGGTCTGGGCGATAATGGTTGTATTGGCCTGATTCATGCCAAATACATGATCCCAGTGCCAGTGAGTGAGTACCAGCCAGCGTGGAGAAATATCCAGCTTTACCAATTGATCGATAAAAAGCTGGATATGGCTTGCGGAATTCCCTGCATCGATCAACAAGGTGGAACGGGTACCCGTGACAGCCGCCAGAATAGGACGATCGGTTTCCTGATAGGGAGTTAGATAATTAATATGGGAAGATAAATTCTGCATAATCTGCATAGATGGCAGCTCCTGTTCTGATTCATAGGCACCTGCACAGCGGCAAGGTGCATCTTATGATAAATTCCATAGATGGATAGCGTATTCATAGGACAGTTCGGCTTTAAATGTATCCGGACGATTAGGTATACAGGCTATTTCTATATTTCCCTATTGTACTACATCTGATCGCTGTACCCAATGGCAGACGGATTACTACAGCTCTGCTTCCCGGCTTCGCTCCATGAGTGCCATCAGCTTCACTTCTGTCGCAGAATCCTGTACAGGCGTATAAATGCTGCAGCGTAGGTCTCCACTGCCCTGTACGACCAACGAAGTCAATTCAAACAGCATCTTGCCTCCACGTGCATGACGAAATTCAATCACAACCTGTGGCGCCGAGCTGACTTTGCTGTGCTGCCACAACGAACGGAAATCAGGATAGAGACTCATCATTTCATTCAAAAACTGCTCATACCATTCATCCTCTACATACTGTCCATAATAAGCCCGGAAAATAGACAAAAAATCTCCGGCAAAATCATCCCAATTCACAGCCAGTCTGCGAAATTCCTTGCGCGCAAACAGCAAACTGATCATATTGCGCTGCGTTTCAGGAATCTGCTCGAAATCCAGAAAGACATGCCGGGCGGCTTCATTCCAGCCCACAATCTGGCAATGTCTGTCGGAGACAATGGTCGGACAATATTTGAGTTGTTCCAGTATTTTGGTCAATGAAGGTGAAATATGAGGCAGCTCTTCGGCAATAGGCGTTACACCATGGCCTTTGTCCAGTGCCAGTGAGAACAGGTAACGTCGCTCATCCGTATTCAACTGTAGCGCAGCAGCTACATTCTCCAGTACCGAAGCCGATACCTGGATATCTCGCCCTTGCTCCAACCAGGTATACCAGGTAGTACTCACGCCAGCGAGCTGCGCTACCTCTTCACGACGCAGACCCGGTGTACGGCGCCGCGTACCAGCAGCAAGCCCTACCGATGTAGGCAGAATCTTGGAACGCTGGGATTTGAGAAAAACAGATAAGGCTTGTAAGCGTGCCTGATGATTCATAAATCCTCCTATATACATGTATTTAAACGAGCCTGTTACTAATTATACTAGGATAAACGGTAACTTGTAATAGGATAATATACATGCAAAGATACATATAGTAATCAATATAGATACAAGGAGGAAGCAGTATGGAACGAGTGGTTATTACAGGGATGGGTATTGTTTCCCCCATCGGAAATGATGTAGATACGTTCTGGCAGCAATTGAGCAGTGGCCAATCCGGCATACGCGCTATTGAGGCTTTTGATACTCAACGATATAAAAGTACGATCGCAGGTGTAGTTCAGAACTTTGATGCGGATGCTTTATTCGGTCGCAAAGAAGCTCGGCGGATGGATCGCTTTACCCAGTTTGCCATAGCAGCTGCAGATCAAGCGATTCAGGATGCCGGTCTGGATATGAATCAGGTCAATCGGGAGCGTGTAGGCGTCTATGTCGGTTCAGGCATCGGCGGAATTCAATCTTTGCTGGATCAGCATCAGACGCTTACTCAGCGTGGACCCGAACGGGTCAGTCCAACGCTTGTACCTTCGATGATCGCCAATAGTGCGGCGGCCATGATCAGTATCCGTATTGGTAGCTGGGGACCCACACTGGCACCGGTTACCGCCTGTTCGATCGGTAATACCGCGATTGGCGAAGCCATGCGTCTGATTCGCGCTGGTGATGCTGATGTTATTATTGCTGGCGGTACCGAATCGGCTACCAACGAGGTTTCTCTGGCCAGCTTTGGCAATGCGACAGCTGTCTCTACCCGCAATGAGGCACCCAAAGCAGCCAGTCGTCCTTTTGACCAGGATCGTGATGGATTTGTAATGTCCGAGGGAGCGGGTATTGTCGTACTGGAATCGCTCAGTCACGCCTTGAGCCGCCAGGCTCCCATCTATGCAGAAGTAATCGGTTATGGCGCCAGCTCGGATGCTTACCATATGGTCGCCACCCATCCGGAAGGACGCGGGGCGCTGCTGGCCATGAAGGCAGCATTGGCTAATGCCGGGATTACACCGGAACAAGTCGATGTAATCAGTGCTCATGCCACAAGTACCGTGATTGGTGATATTTCCGAGACCAAGGCTATCCGCCAGCTGTTTGGCGATCATGCCTACAAACTGCCTGTTACTGCCAATAAATCGATCACAGGTCATATGCTGGGCGCAGCAGGTGGTGCAGAAGCGATCGCACTGGTACAGACCCTGCGCCATGGCTTGATCCCGCCAACAATCAATCTGGACCATCCCGATCAGGCATGTGATCTGGATTATGTGCCCCATACCGCACGAGAAGCCGATGTACAGATTGGTCTGTCAAACTCGTTTGGATTTGGTGGGCATAATGCTGTTATCGTGCTGAAGCGATACGAGGAATAGTGACGATATGCAAGAATCTGCCGGGTGCGTCTACCCGGCTTTTTTCCTGTGAATCAATGCAAAAAAGCACCGGCAGATGCCGGAGCTGTAGGGATGGCTGGACAAGCAGGTTATATACGTGCAAATGGTCAGTCTACTTGCCGGGTAACAATAAGCTTATGCTTGTAAGGTTCGGCGACTTTGAGAATAGCAGGCTTGGACTCGTATTCAAACCGGTGGTTCCAGTACAGCCGATCAATCAATCCCATCAGATTCAAGCGATCCCGATCCGGGTCTGTGCCAATTTTCTGCCTTAGAAAGCGCTGCAGCATTCTGCCATCCCGTACAAATGGATGCGGTGTCAAAAAAATAATCTGATCGGCCAGTGCAAAGCTTGGAATAAGCCATTCCATCAGATTCCCTTCCACAATCCATTCATCCTTACCGATAATATCCAACAACAGACGCTGCCTCACAACCGGTGTGTTGCGACGTCTTTTTTTGCCCTCGTTACTCCAAAGGACAGATTCCAATGAATAGCTGGGTATGTCCAATCGCTCGGACAGCCTTGCAGCCAGCTCGGTTTTGCCGCTGCCGGGTGCTCCCACAATATGTATTCTTTTGGCCAACGACATAGTCACTACCTCCCCAAGATTACCCTGTGCCCGTGAACAGTGATTCGTCCGCATACCGGGAATACACTCTTCACTCTTTAGTTTTTTATTTTCCATATAAGCAGCAACTATCTGGCAGCCGTATATAGCTTACTCTGCGTTCAAGCTTGTACGACTGCTGTTATTCAGCTCATGGATACTCAGAGATAGCGGCACCTTCTTTTCCTAAATATACATGTCGGTCACCCTGTATTTCAATTATTAACCAGAAGTAAATGAACATGCACCAATACATTGGAAGCATCTGTGCTGCTGCTTTAGCGCAATCCTATGTACAGCTCTCCTTATGTATACTGGAACACAATCTTTTGGACCAGCTACCACGTAAAACTGGAAATGGATGCTATAATAGTAACAGAATTTCCACAGGGAGGGAAAACCCCATGAAAAAGGATAATGATCAAATCAGTTGGAAGCTTTTTCGTTACTGGCTGAAAATTCCGCGCGTTCTGCGCATGAGTATCATCCCTTTGGTTATGCTCATTATCTCCATCCTTGGCTGGATCAAAATTTTTCGTTATGGCTGGTAGGGCAGCGTATCCTTTAGCAGAATCTATTCGTCTACATAATATCAGCAGAACTGGTGAAGCAGATAGTGAATCACTTCTGAATTGTACTTTTTTACAACTGAAGGTCATTACAGAAAATTCTTTTGCCTGCTCTGCACAGTGATCTACTGAACACAACGTTGTGCATATTTTCCGGTACCGGACTGCCGGACAATTACACTTATTCTACTTGGAACAAACAAAGGAGGGCCCCCATTATGGCCTTTGTATACTCCACAGCTCATACAGTAAATAGCAATTCCAATTCGCAGCGTTCCTGTTATTCCGATGAAATTCCGTTCAATGAAATTTATGATCAGGGATCAGCCAGCATTTCCATACAATCGGCGACAGAAAGCCCTGTACGCAAAATGTCTTTGGCTCATAGTAACACAACCTATGAAACAACAGCATCGGTAATGCAGCCTACATCTATTGATGAATCTGTCACTCCCTTTGTCAATTCCGACAACCTTGAACTGCAGCCGCTGCTGCATAGCCTGTACAAATATTGCCTGCATCTTACTCATTCCAGCTGGGATGCAGAAGATCTGATGCAGGAAACTTGTCTAAAAGTAATGCCAATGCTCACAGAACCTAATGCGTTCCAGAATACTAACCTTAAGCCTGAAGCTTATATAGTGCGTGCTGCACGTAATCTATGGATTGATATTGTGCGAAGACGCACCAACCTGCAGCACAAGCAGATTCTACTGCAGGCTGATCAAACGGATTCCAATACTGATTCAGGCTATCAGCGTCTGGAATCTGAATGGGCGGCAGCCTTGCTGCTGCATCAGTTGTCTTCATGGCAGCATGCCGTTTTTGTACTCCGCGATTTGTTTGGTTACCCGGCTGCTGAGACTGCCCGTATTCTGGATACTACCGAAGGCGCAATCAAAGCGGCACTTCATCGTGCACGTGCCGTTGTAAGATCGCTGCAGGATCGAATACAAGCAGATGATCATATTGCCCTGCCGCTGCCTGATGAACAGGATCAGGCACTGCTGCGCAGCTACCTGGCTGCTTTTCGTAATGGTCAGGCGGAGGATATGGTTCGTCTGCTGCTCGATCCGGCTGTAGATCCAATCGCGATTGCTCCACAGGTTATCCGGCAGGCTCGCTGTACATTGCGGCAGACAACAGCTGTACCGCCTACGTCATACTACAGGCTTACCGGCAGCGGAAGCCGGATGCTGATGTCTGCCTGATTTCAGGAGATGATTCCAATGGTACCTATTCCCTATGTTGTTGAACAAACCGACCGTGGCGAACGCAGTTATGATATTTATTCCCGTCTGCTCAAAGACCGGATTATTATGGTCTCCGGCGAAATTGAAGATCATATGGCCAACGTTATTGTGGCCCAGCTGCTTCATCTGACTGCTGAAGACGCAGACAAGGATATTCATATGTATATCAATTGTCCGGGTGGTTCTATTAGTGCAGGTTTTGCTATTTTTGATACAATGCAATTTGTGAAGCCGGATATATCCACGATTTGTACCGGTATGGCTGCGAGCTTTGGCACTATTCTACTGGTTGGCGGCACTCCTGGCAAACGAATGGCACTGCCAAATAGCGAAGTAATGATCCATCAGCCTCTTGGTGGAGCGAATGGTCAGGCATCCGATGTGCTTATTTATGCCGATCGCCTGATCCGCAGCCGTCACAAGCTGAATCAGCTGCTCGCTGACCATACCGGTCAACCGCTTGAACGTATTGAAAAGGATACAGATCGCGATTTCTTTTTCACCGCTGACGAAGCACTGGAATATGGTCTCGTCGATCAGATTGTAACGCGTTTATAAGCGTATAATAGACGAAGATAACTGGCTTGGCTATTCAAACATCCAGAAATTCAGAAATAGTATGCTCTCTATGCCTTTCAATATAAACTACAAAAAACAAAATCAAAAAACCAGAAGAGTCCTTTGAGGGTTCTTCTGGTTTTTGCATTGTATTCGTTTGTCCTGTTACACATTAATAAAACAATTCTGATCTCCCAGCCATAGCAACATTGATTTACAAAATACAGATTACTAGTCATATACCTATTGTGCAAAACAGACTATTTTGTCGTTACTTTTAAAGTTTCTGTGCTCGCATTATATGCAATGCTTGCGCCAAGACCTCTGGCAAATACCTGCGCCGGCACATAGGTTACTCCTTCAATAACTACTGGAGCAATATCAATCTTAGTTTTTTTACCGTTATAATATATCGTTTTACTGCCTATCGTCAGCGTCATTTTATATTTATCTTTACTAACCCCTATTGCTCCAGCATCTGCGTTAAATGTTAATTTTGCGCCAAGCGCTTCTGCGATTTCTCTTAACGGTACCAGGTTAGAATCTTTGTATAGTACAGGATCGCTGGCAAATTGTACTCTTGTTCCATTTACATACACTTTTAGACTGGAGACCTGATATTGGGGCACAGTGGGTTGAACTGCAGGGGCTCTATATGTATTGCCCGAAGAATGATCAGACGATGTAGAGCTCTCAGAGCTTGTCGAACCTCCATTATGATAGTGATATTCTCCATTGGCTAGTCCCCACTTGGCACAGTTTGTACGACAATAATGTCCTCCATTTGAATCAGTACGACCGGGATGAGCAGAAACTGTCAAGCTGACAGACAGAAAAAAATAATTATGCATACAGATATTAATGATTTAATTATGATAAAAACCTCCTTTACATAGTTTGTATATCATCATATCAGCAACTTACCTAATATTCCATTATTTTCATTATATAATTAATAATGTATTAAAAGAGTGCCTCGACAGCAAAAAAGAGACCTGTATATACAGGTCTCTGATAACTTCGTTTGATTATACTTTACTGATTTCGATTTGCCTTTTATTATTACCCCTTCGTTGCACCCGCTGTCAGTCCATGCACCAGGAAGCGCTGCAGGAACATGTACAGCAGTGTGATTGGCAGGGCAACCAATACCGAACCAGCTGCAAACAATGTGAACTCTGTGCTGGAGTAACTACTGACCAGCTCATACAATCCTACCGCCAGCGTCCAGTTCTCACGGGAACGCAGGATCAACCGGGCGAAAATAAAATCAACCCAGGCAGCGGTAAAAGTCGTAATCGCGATATACGTCATAATCGGTGTCGACAGTGGCAGAATAATCAGCCTGAAAATCTGTGAATGGCTTGCCCCATCCAGCAGAGCGGATTCCTCAAGTGCCCGTGGAATCGTATCAAAGAACCCTTTGGCTACGAACATTCCCAGCGCTGCTCCGGATGTATACACCAGTATAAGTGCCCAAGGCGAATTGAGCAGATTCATCTGCAGCAAAATAACATAGACAGCGATCATGCTCATAAAGCCCGGGAACATACCCAGAATCAGAATAACCGACATCATCGTTTGTCTGCCTTTGAAGCGGAAACGGGACATGGCATAAGCTGTCAGCACCTGCAGCAGCGTCCCTAGTACCATACTGGTTACAGCGATTTTGAGCGTGTTCCAGTACCATTGCAGATAAGGAAGATCTTTGTCTGACTGTGAACGGAATAGATCCTTATAATGCTCCAGTGTCAACTGTGTCGGAATCAGCGTCTCACTGTACAACGAATCCCCTACTTTAAAGGAGGATAAAATAATCCACAGGGCCGGATAGATACATACGAGCGCAATCAGTACAAGCATGACGTAACTGAGCACCAGATTGAGGCGTCTTTTTTGCTTCATTGGATCATATCCTCCTCTTTGAAGGAACGGCTTCGTCGGTAATTATACAGAGAGAATGCCGCAATAATAATGAAAATAATAATTCCGATGGCCGAGGCAAAGTTATAACGCTGATTATCAAGCGTCAGCTTATACAGCCAGGTAACGAGCAGATCTGTACTGCCTGCATACGCATAATCGCCATTGGCCGGAAGACCATTGGTGAGCAGGAAGATCACGTTAAAGTTATTAATATTCCCGGCAAACTGCATAATCAGAATAGGTGCAGTCTGGAACAGGACAAACGGCATCGTAATATTGCGGAATTTCTGGAAGCCAGTCGCTCCATCCACTTCTGCTGCTTCATACAGATCGCGCGGAATAGCAGTCAGTACACCCAGTACCAGAATCATCGATACCGGAATACCGATCCACATATTGACCATAATAACGGTTACTTTGGCCCAGAACGGATCATTTAGCCACGGTACGCCGCCAAATCCCATCAGGCGCAAATATTGATTCACCGGTCCAAATTGGTAATTGAGCAAATTGCGCATAACCAGCAGTGAAATAAACTGCGGGATTGCATAAGGCAGAATAAACAACGTACGCCAGAATCCCTTGAATTTGATACCGCGCTGTTCAATAAGCAGCGCCACCAGAATCCCGCCAAAGTAAGTGGTTACGGTCGCTACAACTGCCCAGATAATCGTCCAGGTAAATACCCCTACGAACGTATGGCTCCAGGCGTCCAGCGTGACCAGATTCGTAAAGGTACGCAGTCCCACCCAATCGACCAGACTTTTCGGCGGGATATGATCCGGCGCCGAATAGTTGGTAAATGCCATCAACACCATAAAGATAATTGGCAGAATCGTAAATACGAGTACACCAATTGCAGGCAGTGTCAGTAGCACATACGGGAATCCCTGATTACCAAGCAGACGCCAGGTTTCACGGAACGTATTGACCTTTTCTCCGCGTTCACGGCGTTTACCAATCCGGTAAGCATCCTTGATATTCGCAATATAAAAACATACCAATAGTCCAATATACAGCAGTGCCACCAGACCATAAATCATCATAAAAATCGAATGATCCCCAGGAACATTGCGGTATAAGCGTCCTATTTTCTCCATATGGGCAGGCTGTTCACCCAGTGTGATCAGCCCCCATAGGTTATACGCCAGACTGGTAACAATCAGATACAGACTAACCAGCTCGGCAAGTAAAAAGATAATGCCTTTCGCCCATTGGCGATTGTACATCTGACCCAGACCCATGAATATAGCGGACAACAGAGCCGCTATGCCGGCATTTCCCATACCTGCAGCTCGATTATGATCGGCGATAGCTTTATTCATTCTTATTGCCCTGTCTGGATATTACTCTTCATTTGCTTAACCATATTATCCAGCGCTGCTTTTGGATCTTTGTTATCATTCCAGATCGAGGACATCGCTGCTTCCATCGGTGACCAGAATTGAGCAGTAGCAGGAATCGATGGCATCGGAACGGAATTATCGAACTGCTTCAGGAATACAGATGCAATCGGATCGCTCTGTACCGTTTCGCTCGCAGCAGCTTTGGTATTCGCTGGAAGTGCACCGTTCATTTCAAAGTTCTTGACTTGCCATTCTTCCGAAGTAATAAAGTCTGCGAACATTTTGGATGCATTTGGATATTTGGTATATGCATTAACAAAGTAGGCTTTGACACCCGAGAATGGCGTCATTGGCTTGCCATTAGGCAGATTAGGATACATACCTACACCCAGGTTTTTCACCGATTCTTTCAGTGAACCTGTATCCCACGGTCCGCTGATATTCATAGCCAGCTTGTTGGAAGTGAACAGGGATTTCTTGATATCTGCATTAATATCGGATGTTTTGAGCGGCAGAATTTTATTCAGGCTTTGGATGAATTTGGCACCCTCTACCGCCTGCTCATTGTTCATACCAATATCTGTTGCATCCGTACCTTCTTTACCGAACAGGTAGGCACCATATCCACCCAGGAACGGGAATACGTAGTAGCCATTACCGACTTCCCACATAATCGCGAACTTGTTGGCCTTGGTATCATTGAATGTATTAGCAAAATCTACTACACCTTTCCAATCCTGCGGTACTTCCTTGATCAGATCCTTATTGTAAAAAACAGCTGTAGTTTCTACGGATTTGGGATATCCATACAAGATATTCTCGTAGGTCAGCGCCTTCACTGCCAGCTCGCTGTTGCGACCGCGTGTATCTTCCTCAAACCAGTCATTTGGCATCAGTACACCTGCAGATACACCCTGACCAATCTGGTCATGTACACCTGCAAATACGTCAGCGCCTACGCCTGCCGGGCCGTCTGTGACCATCTGTACCATCGATTTATCCGGTCCCAACTCGGCAAAAGTAACATCAACATTATATTTTTCTTTGAATGCTTTGGCTGCTTCTTCGATAAATGCTTTCTGGTCTCCACTATCCCATACTGTCAGCTTGGCACCATCTTCGGGTTTCATCTCCTGCATTTCTTCTCCAGCGCCAGCGGCAGGATCAGCTGTCTGTCCTGCTCCTGTACCACTTGGTCCTCCACATGCCGATACCAGCAGCATCATGATCAGAATAGAGCTTAATATTCCCCAGTTCCGTTTACGTGACATATCTTCTTCATCCTTCCGCTCCGTATTAGCTTGTGAGCGCTTTCTGATGCACTGTTCATAAGAGGATTATGCAAATAATAATACGGTTCCGTTTGGCTGCCTGTCTGGCTACAGCCCAGGAAAGTGCCTGCCGGTGTGCATAATAATACTATGTATGTGCAAACGTTTGTTCAAGTTACAGCGTTTCTCCCCTTATTCAGCTGTATCTATGTACTGCAATCTGTAATTTACTACATATTGCTTTTAGAAAGCGCTTTATTAAGCAAATTCATCATAACTCAAATCTTTTATTAGTTAAAACGTTTGCACAGATGATTTTAGGCTATTTTCAGCCATTTATGATACATTATATAGAGTATGCTTAATATTTCTTCTTCTCATGCATTTTATTGGAATTTTACAACTACTGCCTGCTCTGTTAATTTTACAGTTTACATGATGACGCGATTTCGATTACCATAGATACACATCGGTTAGACGAAATCTATTCTATTGATTCATGCTTATTTACTTCTGTATTTCCGCTTGGCGGATTCATTCTCCTGACCAGTACGGCGTGCTTGCCGCTGAAGTTAAGGGTATTGCTTATTATTTGCTTTGTTGGGCAGATTGATTCTGTCTGATCATAAATTTTAATCCTGGAGGTACATATGTCAGTTACGATCAAAGATGTCGCCAAAAAGGCGGGCGTATCTCCTTCCACCGTTTCGCGCGTACTATCGAATCATCCGCGAATCAGCCATGCCACTTCCGAAAAAGTTAAAGCCATTATGCTGGAAATGGGCTATCACCCCAATATTATGGCCAAAAGCCTCGTATCCAAAACAACCCACAGTCTGGGTGTTATTCTGCCCAAGCCTGCAGAAGAATTATTCCTGAACACCTTTTTCATGGAACTGATCCGCGGTATTGTCGCTCAAGCCAATCGCAGCGGCTATGATGTGGTCCTGAGTTCCGGCTCCAGTGAGCAGGAAGAAGTCGAGGCAGTGTCGCGTCTGGTGTACGGTGGACGGATTGATGGAGCAATCCTGCTCTACTCCCGCAAAAATGATCCGGTTGTTGAGTTTCTGAGCCGCAATCAATTCCCTGCTGTTCTCGTTGGACGCAGTGAGCAGCATCATAATATTATTTCCGTTGATACAGACAATGTACAGGCTGCTGCCGATGCTACCCGACACCTGATTCAGATGGGTCATCAGCGTATTGGCTTTGTCAGTGGCCCGCCGGAGCTGGTCGTATCACTCGACCGGATGCAGGGTTTCAAAATGGCGCTTCAGGAAGCCAACCTCGAATTTCACAAGGATTGGATCGTCGAGGGTGAGTTCCTGCAGGAAAGCGGATATCGGGCGATGTCCTTTTTCATGAATCTGCCGGAACGTCCGACTGCACTCGTTGTTGTCGATGATATTGTCAGCTTTGGCATTCTGCGCGGTCTGCATGAACTCGGTTACCGCGTCCCCCGAAGATATCGCAATCGTCAGCTTCAACAATATCGCACTGTCCGAGCTATCTACGCCTCCACTGAGCAGTGTGGATATCGGTATTTATCATCTGGGATACAGTGCTTCGCAGGCGCTCATTCAGGCTATCCAGGACAAGGATCCCGATAAACCAGCTCATCAACGTCATATTGTGCCGCATCGTCTGATTCTGCGTCAATCTTCCATGTTCTCGCCTCCGCGCGATTAATTCGGTTTACTTGCCAGCGTTCCCTATAATTTTGATGCATCAAACGTACTATAAGTACACAAACAAGCCATGTTCCCTACCTTATCCAGCTTATGGACAGTGTAGGAGACACGGCTTTTTTTATTATATTGTGGATTAAGCTATTTTGCCTGTACGCTCTTTCTCTTAAGCGTATGTATAATTTTCTGAATTTAATGTAATTTTAAGGTGAACATCACATTTTATTAAACAAAGGACGATACAATAGGTATACAGATCAGGCAAGCAGGCTTAGCCGAATCTGCAGTTATCATTTTCGTTTATTATTGATCAAAAGGTCTGGTTAATGCTTATACTCTATATTGAGGAGGGTTACATCATGAAAAAGGATACTGATCTATCCCTGTGGATGACCCAATTTCTATGCAGTTCCGATTCTATCAAAGAAGTACGTATGGAAGAAGCCGAGCAGGAACATAACCCGCGGCTCTTGGAAAGCATCCGCTTCCATCTGGAACTGCGCAATCGTCACGATTTGCTTGAACATCATTCACTGAAATAATTTGAATCTCGTACTATTCCCTCATCTGCACTGCAGATGGGGGTATTTGCCGTAGAGGGACACTAGACATCTATATATTTTAATTTTGGATAAGGCCCGATAACGCGTCTAATTCCTGCTGTCTGTTTTTTTCTCATTTAAACGTCTATAAATAGCCTGCAGCTGGTCATACTTCTGCTCAATATTGACCGAATATCCATGACTTATGATATCTGCTTCACCCAGATGATCAAACACAACACGCAGCGGTGTATGAATCTCCGTAAAAAATACTCCTTCCATAAATAAATCATGCAGCTCATGAATATGAAAAGTCTCCTCAAACACAGTACTTTCACATTTGATTCGTCCATCCTGATAAACTGTCAAATAAACCAGGTAATTCTTCTGTTCGCGACGCATAAAGATAAAACTGCCATCGCCATGCACAGGTGTGTACTCATCCTCGGACGGTATATAAAAGTCTTGCGGTTCAGCCAATGGGATAATTCGGCGCTGTTCCATTTTCATTTTCTCTTCCAGTGTCATTTTGTAAATGTTGGTCATAGAAGGGTTCAAATCGTGCAATACATTCACAATGCGTTCATAGTAACCTTCTTGATCATAATTCCATTTCCCCTGCAATACACGAAAGCTTCCCAGATCAAATACCATAATCGATTCGCGTTCCGGTACGGAAGCTGTCAGCCAACCCAACTCTATTTTCTGTGATAATCCCTGCATATCGACTAATTCCCAGCAGTTAACCATACCATCTTCAAAAATATGCACATTGATATACATGTATTCCCCATTACTGATAAAACCAGGAACCGTAGTGCCTTCAATTGTTTTTTGTCTGCTAATTTTATGCATGATTTTTTCCTCTCCTTTTGGTACGTACTGCAGCTTTTCTCTTTTTTTTGATATTGCTTTATCTATTTATTAATTAATTTCTTACCTTCTTAATCATATATTTTCACATAATGTGGATGAAGATTCAAATGGTGGAATTGATTATAGCCTGCCAACCCCCTCAGAGACAGAGGAGAAAGCAGCAAAAAGACCGGTCAAAAATGATAGTATTCTACCATTTTCAGCCGGTCTCTGTCTGTTCAGCAGATATGAATCACTGCATAAGCACTTTCTCTTCTTACTTTATTCCAATTGGTATTAATCGTTGTCGTTATCATCATCGTCATTATCAAAGTCTTTATCGACTGTGGTGACTTTGCCGGTAGCTGCATCAATCTCTACAGTAGCTTCGCCACCTGTAATACGCAGATCCACTTCATATTGAATCCGGCCATCTTCTTCATCACGTTCAATACCAGTAACGGTACCGCTCACCTGGGCTTTGGCAATTTGTGCAGCCTGTTCATTGGTTTTCACTTTCAGATTGGCCGTATTTACGTTTTGCTGGTCACGGTTGGTCGCTTCGTTATCGTCATTATCATCGGTAACGGTACGAATAACTTTACCGTTCAATGCGTTGATATGCACATCTACATCAGCTGCCTGCGGACGATCCACATCCACTTCATAGTAGAGTTGGCCTCGTTCACGATCCAGTTCGATACTTTCTACTGTACCACCGGATACTTTTTGCAGAGCAATGGCTTCTGCTTTTTGAATACCGATGACATTGTTCAGATTGCTCTGGCTGGTTGCTGTGCTCCCGCTTGTAGCTGCGAAGACGCTGCCCGCTGTTCCCAGAGTAATAGCTGCTGTAAGTACACTAATTCCAACTTTTTTGTTCATCATAAGTAACTCCTCCTCATATGCTGTGCTGTTTATCGGGTATGCTTATACTATAAAGTCCCCGAATGAGACGAAGATTACAGCAAGATTAGAATTTGATGAGAAGCCCTTGCAGGCAGGATGCATGAACAAGATGAAATTAGGACTCCGATTCGTCGGCATCATCCCAGGTGACAGACATGACTTCACCAGAAATAGCATTGATCTGCACCGTCGCTTCACGATCATCGGCTGTATCAATTTCTACCAGATAATAACGCTGGCCCTGCTTATCGCCATGTTCATATTCGGTATCATCAACTGTTCCATTTACCTGTTGAAGTGCGATTCGTTCTGCCTTTTCTGCACTAATCACACCTGATGGAGATACGGTTGGAGATCCGGATGATTTATCATTTTGCGGTTCATTGGTTGGAGTCGATTGTTTTGCTGATGATGGATTGCCAGATACACCAGCTGATGATGAAGCGGATGGGTTCTGTTGTTGGACAGAAGACTCCGTATTCGGCGACGAGGAAGACGGACTATTGTCTGTAATCGTGGTTTTGGACGGATGATTATCTTTGGAACTGCTACTTGCTGCTGTGTCTTCTATACGTTTGATCGACTGAATATCCCCATTTTGTGCACCCAGTACCATATCATAGATGCCCTGCTTCGACTGCAACCGGATATTATACGTATCTCCCTGCTGAATCAAACGGGTAATCTCTCCCGGATATTCTGCCAGTACACGCTGATTCACTTCTTCTACAGTAAGCGTCGGTGAAGTCTGAAGCCATGTTCTCCAGATCAGAACACCTACACACAATATAATAACGCATGCTGCCACACCTCCTGTAAGCCACCAGCGACGTTTAATCATATCTGTTCCTCCCCCTTTTATATGGCTCTACGATTTCATGGATTCGGAACATCACTGTGGCATGACCACTATGAATCCATGGCAGACACAATCGTATCTACTTTATTCCAGTATACGAGGGCTCAATTAGAATTCGCTGAGAAAGAAGGCAGGGGAGCAGAAGTTTCCGGCAAAGAAAGAATAGCACTTGTACCTTGTCCGGCAGTGCTCTCTAGACGTATCGAAGCACCTAGAGCTTCTGCGATTCGGCGAGCCAGTGTCAGACCAAGTCCAGAACCACCGGTATCCTGGCGAACCCTTGCTTCATCCACCCGATAAAATCGGTCGAACACTTTATCCAGATCTGCTGCCGGTATACCAATTCCGTGATCAATAATTTTGATACATCGATTGGACGGGATCGCTGCTGTATTCTGAGTTTTGCCTGCAGATCCTGACGGAGGTAGTAAATGTTCCACTGTCAATTCAATAATTATATCGTCACTGCTATATTTGCGTGCGTTATCCAGCAAAATAAACATCATCTGACGCAGCTTGCCTGCATCGGTCTGTATTACGAGAAGTTCTGGCTGCTTCTCCAGCTCTGGATCTAGCCGCATCTCGATCCGGCGATGATAAGCCGTATCAAACTCTCTGACCAGCTGCTGTGCCTGTTCCAGCAGGTTAACAGGCTCCAGTGTTAAATTCCACTGTTCCTCATGTCTTGCCAGCATCAACAGCTGTTCGGTCATCTCCTTCATACGGATAGCTTCGGAATGGATTGCTTCTACCGATTCTTCAAATAGATCAGGACGATCCCTACCGCGGCGTTTGAGCAGACTTGCATAACTCTCGATAATGGTCAGCGGCGTACGCAGCTCGTGTGAGGCGTTAGAGACAAACTGCTTTTGCTTGTCATAGTTGCTTTCCAGCAGATCCATCATGCTATTGAACGTTGCGCTCATCTCGTAGAGCTCATCACTGGATGCTGGTGGCATCGTTAATCGCTGAAACTGACCGCTTCGACGAATATCACGCATCGTAGCGGTAATGGCAGCAATCGGACGAATAATAATCCGGCCGAGTACATGACCCGACAGAAATACCGGAATCATCGCCAGCCCTGTGACGATTAGCAGTACGATTCGCAGGGCGCGCAGGTATTCCTCAGTCTGGCGCAGACTCTCAGTGATCTGAATATCTACGACCTGTCCATCGTTCCAGATAACAGGTACAGACACAAATACATAACGCTGCTGCTCATAGGTGATAATCTCTGCTGTACGTTCTTCCATATATTTTACAGGACGCTGAGCCAGCTGCTGCTGATCTGCTGAAGTCACAAGCAGTGTATTACTGCCTGTCTCACGGACCATTCGAATCATTCCTTCTATCGGAACATAAGCCCGCAGCAGATCGGCAGCTGGCGTATCTACCGATGACTGGCGCATGTTATCCGCAGTCTTGTTCGTCTGTGACTCTACACGGCTCTGCTGCTGCTGGAGTGTCATGGTGCTGAATACAATATAGACAATCAGATTCGTAGTTAGAAATAACAGGGCAAACAGTACAGATGAATACAGATGGATCTTGGTACGCAGCTTCATCCGTTATCCCGGAGTACATACCCGACACCGCGAACGGTATGAATCAGTTCACGGTCGTATCCCTCGTCTACCTTTTTGCGTACATAGCGTATGTATACATCCACTACATTGGTGTCCCCATAGTAATCATAGCCCCAGACTCCAGCCAGAATCTGATCCCGGTTTAGCACCTGACGCTGATTGCGCAGCAAATAAGCCAGCAGGTCAAACTCCCTTGGGGTGAGTTCGATCGAATGACCAGCCCGCTCTACTTCACGGGTGCCTTCATTCAAGCGAAGTTCTCCCGCAGCAAGCCATCCATCATTTTCCGTCACTGCCGCTGCTTGCTGTTGTTCACGCAGGCGCAGTGCAGCCCGAACACGTGCCAGCAGCTCTTCAATCTGAAAAGGCTTGGTCACATAATCATTGGCTCCCAGATCAAGTCCGGATACTTTGTCTTCCACAGAATCCTTGGCTGTCAATAAAATGACCATCGTCGCCGGATCACTAGTACGAATACGACGCAGGATCTCGATTCCACTCATCTCCGGCAGCATCACATCCAGCAGAACTAGATCCCAACTGTCTTCCTGGTACATATCCCAGGCTTGGGCACCATTATAAGCCTGGGATACTTCATACCCTTCTGCTTCCAGTTCAATCTGCAGCAGCCTGGATATTTTATGTTCGTCTTCCACGATTAAAATGCCTGACATATGAAGCCTCCTCTATCGTCTACCCTTTTATTCTTTCATGATTTTCTGGTAGCTGGCAATATCAAGCCAGCGATCAAATTTGCGCCCAATCTGACGGAAATGGGCACACTTCTCATACCCGTTACGCTCGAACAAACGAATACTGTTCACATTTTCTGTACATACGGTAGCAACCAGTACATGGAATCCACTTTCAGCAGCGACTTTTTCCAAAAAATGCAGTGCTTGACTGCCCAGACCCTTACCTGTCTGATCCGGATGAAGATAGATGGTTACTTCCGCTGTCGTATCATAGGCCTGCTTGCTTTTATGCGGGGTCAAGAGTATATAACCTGCAATCTCTGCGAATGATTCTTCATTGCGGATAATATAGGATTTGTAATGGGAAGGGACATTTATCAGCTGTGCACGCATCTGCTCCAACGTTAGCGGTTCGGTATGAAAAGATATGGTTGTATTCAACACATAATAATTATAAATAGATAAAACAGCCGGCAAATGCTGCTCCTGCACCGGCTCAAACTGGATAGTCATTGTCATGATCAATATCTCCTCACCCTATCAAATTATAAAAAATAATGCATGATCCACTGCAGCCCGACAATACCTTGCCGCCGCATTCCCTGATCTATAAATCCATAGCGGCTATACAGCTGCTGTGCCGGTTCATTTTTCACATTTACTGCCAGAACGAGCTCTCGAATCTCCGGAAAATGCTGCCCCACCCAATCTGGCAGCTGACGCATCGCCTGACCCGCATACCCGCGCCCCTGCCGGGAATAATCGATTAATAACGCCCGAAGGAGCATGAGTTCCGGGACAGGTGTACTGGTATAGGATTGGTAGGATAGAATACCGGTACCGATATGTAAAATAAAGAACCCCACCGCTTCTCCGGCAGCAGTAATAACTACCGGATAACGGTCAGGATCGGTCAAAGCTCGTTCAAGCACTTCCACCGGCAGCGCAGTAAAACGATGTTGTTCTGTAGGTAGCTCAAACTTCATCAGCGCTTCCAGATGCCCCGGATGATAGAATTCCAGCTTGACCTCCGGTGCAGACGAGGTCAACGAGAACTGCGAGGATGAAGTGGACGGATCAGATAACATATTCTACACTCCTGTCTTCAAAAGAATGCATGCCAGCCTTAACTATCTACAGACCGCACACAGCGAAATCGCTCGACACCAAGATATCTCTCTCCCAGACTGTAAATGGCAAATCCACTCTGTCGATAAAATCCAACTGCCTCCCTATCCGTTTCGGCAAATAGCTGAATTGATGAATGTTCGCTGTGATAGGTCTGTATCATTTGTCTACCAATTCCCGCCTGCTGATGATCCAGCATGACTGCCAGATGAGTAATTTCGTGCAAAACGTCACTATGAACATGGATACCCATAATTCCCACCAGTTGATCTGCCTGAACCCACCCATATAATCGCAAAGAATGACCCGCTGCATATTGCATATAGATCTGTTCAATTCGATGCGAAGTTTCCATACATAGACCCAGAAGCTCTATAATGGCATTCCTGTATTTACCTTCCTGCCAACGGATAAATTGCCCATCAACCATGCCGAAGCACGGAAGATGGAGCAAAAAACAGGATCGGCTTATTTATAAAATGATGCTTAATCATGTGTTATGCCAGCATACAGTTTAACATCATGGAATCTGCCTTTGGCATACAGATGTTTGCGCAAAAGACCTTCGTACTGCATACCCAGCTTCTCCAGTACGCGACCAGAACCGATATTTTCCGGCATGCAGCGTGCTTCAATTCGCATTAACTTCATGTGCTCACGACCAAATTGCAGAATAGCATTCATCGCTTCAGTCATATACCCCCGATTCCAGTAAGGACGTGCCAGCGCATAACCTATTTCTGCACGAAATTGCCGGATATCCCAATTGACATACCCTGCGGTTCCAATCATTCGCCCTGACTCTTTATCCTGAATAGCCCAGGGAGCCACTTGTCCTTCGGCATACAGACCCAGCAGATGTTCAATAAAAGCATCCGCATCATCGATGGACTGATACGTATGCCAGGTCACATAACGCGTGAGCTCCGAATCTGACCCATACTCGTACATATCTTCCCGATCTTCCTTCGTTACCGGACGCAGCAACAGCCGCTCCGTCTCCAATACCGGCAAATATCCGAATACATCTTCCACGCGCATATTCCACACTCCTTCGCTATTATGTACCGACTATGACCCTTTTCCAAAATACAATGTGCTAGCTAAAGATTATTTCGTATTTTATCATAAATAAAGCCTGTATTGCTCTCTTATATTTGCGCATAAAAAGAACAAGGCTGCCCTCAGCAGGACAGCCTTGTAAACGTTGATAGTTTGCTATTTTTTGTAGTTGTTTTATCAAATACCTATTAGATCAATTTCCCTGCCAATTCCGGTAACGCTCTTGATCTCCCCACATTTTTGTGAAAATTTCATTCCATTGACTCGTTAATGCTACATCATGAATTGCCAGCAGCACCTCGTCATTCTCTTCACTCGAAGCACGGGTATAGTTAAAAGAACCCACAAGCGCTGTTTTTCCGTCTACCAGCATCAATTTCTCATGCATTTTACCTTCAAACGTATTAATTCTGATCGGCACATTTGCATCTACTAATCGCTGCAGATCATCCAGGTTTACTTTGGACTGGTCGCTGATAATTCGCACCTGTACGCCGCGCTCTGAGGCTTTGGCCAGAGCTTTGACAATCGAACCACGCGATAAGTTGTACATTGCAAGATCAATAGATTGCTGCGCATTATTAATCTCTTTTAGGACCAGCTGCTCTCCATCTTGTCCCTGGGAAGTAAACACATAATCAATATTAGCAGGACTCACAGCAGCAGATGCTGGCGATAAGTCAGAGCTGTGTGCTTTAGATGAGTTATTTTGGATTGTTTCCGATACTGCATTTTCCTGTCCGGCAGCTGCGCCGTTACTTTTTGCGTCAGAAGCTTGGCCTGATGAGCAAGCACTGAGCAGCAGGGCACTTCCCAATGCCAGTACTGCCAATTGGTTAATGCTCCGAGATTTTGCATGTTGGCTTTTGATTGCATGATACCATTTCATCTTTAAAAATCCTCTCTGTCGTTCCAGTTCTATTCTGTGCGTTCTTTTCATGCTCTATACAGTTGGCTATCCTCTTTTGACACACTTCGAAATAACCTTAGTAACTGTACTATTAACGAGACAATTCTTTTAGTATACGTCATACGACAGCATTTTGTCATGCGAACACTGCTATCCTGAATAAATACCTATCAAATATACGCCCATGATTGGATGAATCTTCATCATTTTAAAAGCAAGTCTTTATTTGATTAAAGAAATACTACGGATGCTGTACCGCCCTCTATCTTTTATCTTTGCCAAAGTATTTAAACAGCTATTAAGTATATATTCCCTACAACAAAAAGCCCTGTCTGAAATCAGACAGAGCTTTGCAACTTTATGCTTAAGCGAATGACAGATGATTATACGTAAGAGTTACGTGTATAGGACAGCAGAATTTCGACATTCACGATCGGTACGATATTGCCATTGGATTCAAAAGCATTCGGCAGAATATCACGGCTGTTTACTTCCGGATTCTCGCGAAGATCGGATTCATCAATAATAGCGGTATTATCCAGTTCATCGACCAGCAGAGCTACACGGGAACGACGCAGCAGAATCATTTTGTCGGTTTCTTTGGGACTGTCGTAAGACACGGCGAGCAGCTTGCGCAGATTTACAAGTGGATAAAGGGAACCACGAACTGTGATCAATCCTTCATGCCAGTCTTCTGCAAATGGTAATGGTGTTCCTTTTTTGGCGGGCTGAATCTCGTCAATTTCATTAAAGTTAATCGCATAAGGCTGACTCGCCACATAAAAGACAATAAGTTCGATTTTCATATTGGTTGGCTCCTTGAATGTATTTCTGGCTTATGCATATGCATTTATAACTTATATCGACCAGATCACCATATTTGTTTAATTATTTATTTTTTATATCAAATGTACGTACAACATCAACGAAATGATGTCTTTTTATAAAGCTTGTCCTACAACATTATGGATTCAATATTGCTTTCTTTAAAAAAAAGTGCTAGGATTTAATCAAGTTATGTATGTACTTATTTATTATTAACATTTTTGTTAAGGTAACTTGTACGTACATTATTTTATAATCTTCATGTAAGCGTTACCTGAATATTATAGAATGGTTTAATTTGAAAAAGGAGTGGAAAACATGAATTCATCTCAAACATTTAAAAATCCGATCGTCGAACAGCGTGCTGATCCATGGGTATACAAACACACGGACGGTTACTACTACTTTACAGCATCCGTACCTACGTATGATCGCTTGGAGATTCGTCGCTCTGCTACGATCCAGGGTCTCGGAGATGCAGAAGCGGTAACTGTATGGCGCAAGCATGACCATGGTCCAATGAGCCAGCTGATCTGGGCACCGGAAATTCATTATATTCACGGTAAATGGTACATCTACTTTGCTGCTGCAGATGTAGATCATCCGGTAAATGATACATTTACCCACCGCATGTATGTCATCGAGACCGATGCTGCCAATCCATTGGAAGGCGAATGGGTAGAAAAAGGACAGGTTATTACCGAATGGGAATCTTTTGCACTCGATGCTACTACATTCCAGCACAATGACAAGCTGTACTATGTATGGGCACAACGTGATTATGATATCCCGGGCAACTCCAATCTGTACATTTCCGAAATGGAAAATCCTTGGACACTCAAAGGTCCACAAATTATGCTGACCAAACCGGAACTGGAATGGGAAGTTATCGGCTTCCTCGTTAACGAAGGACCGGCTGTACTTAAAAAGAACGGCAAGATCTTCATTACTTACTCTGCAAGCGCTACCGACATCAACTACTGCATGGGTCTGCTGAGTGCCGATGAGAACAGCGATCTGCTGGATATCAATTCTTGGCACAAATCGGACAAACCAGTATTCCGCAGCGCTCCGGAAAATGGACAATACGGTCCGGGTCATAACAGCTTCACTCGCTCAGAGGATGATCAGCATGATGTATTGATCTATCATGCCCGTAACTACACAGAGATCAAAGGTGATCCGCTGCACGATCCTAACCGTCATACCCGTGCCCAACTGATCGAATGGAATGAAGATGGCACACCAAACTTTGGCAAGCCGGTACCGGACGAAGGATTCGTTCACTCCTGATCCTATAAACAGAAATCATACTGTGATTTGCTGCAACGCCTAAATATCATACACAAATAGAGACAATGCTTCATATTGGATAGGAGGTTTACATCATGAAATTACCTAAATGGAATTTCTGGAATTTTGGCGGTCTTTTCTTCTTCTACTTCTTAATCTGGGCGGTTGTACTGGCCTTCCTGCCGATCTGGCTGAAGGAACAAGCCGGCCTCGATGCTGGACACACCGGTCTGGTCTTCTCGGCGATCTCACTGATCGCTCTTTGTTACCAGCCGTTCTTCGGCGTCATTTCCGATAAGCTGGGCTTCCGGAAAAATCTGTTCTGGTTTGTAGTTTGTGCAGCCCTGTTGATGGGTCCTTTCTTCACCTGGGTATTTATTCCGATCCTGCAATTCAATATCTGGGTAGGTGCTATTGTTGGTGGTATTTACCTCAGTGCCGTGTTCCAGGGTGGTGTAGGGGTTGTTGAAGCGTATATCGAGCGTGCCAGCCGTGCCAGTTCGATCGAGTATGGACGTGTGCGTCTGTTCGGTTCTATCGCAGGTGCTACAGCTACATTGATTGGTGGTATGATGTACCTGGCCAATCCGATCAGCATTTTCTGGTTTGCTTCGGCTTCGGCTGCTGTGCTGGGTATTCTGCTGCGTACAGCCAAAGTGGATACATCTTCTTCGGCTGCTGCAGCTGCTGATCCGGCTGACGGTGGTGAGATTACCAAGGAACGGGTATTCTCGATCTTCAAATTGCGTAATTTCTGGTTCCTGGCTCTGCTGATTGTGGGTACAGCCAGCGTCTATGATGTATTTGACCAGCAATTCCCGAACTATTACAACCAGTTCTTCCCAACTACAGCAATTGGTACACAGCGTTTTAGTGAGCTGGTCTCCCTGCAGACAGCAATCGAAGCTGTACTGATGATCTTCATGCCATGGATTATTAACAAAATTGGTGCGAAAAACGGCCTGATCCTGTTTGGTATTCTGACCTTTGTCCGTATCTTTGGAAGCGCTGTTGCAACCGATACCATTTCCCTTTCTCTGCTGCGTCTGATCGCTGCTGTGGAAATGCCGCTGCTGCTCGTATCCATTTTCAAATACATCACCGGTGTATTCGATGTGAGACTATCCGCTACCATTTATCTGCTCGCATTTAACTTTGCCAAGCAGGCAGCGATCGTAATTTTCTCCAGTATTGCCGGTAACATGTATACCAATATTGGATTCCAGAATACGTATTACTTCCTGAGTGCAATTGTACTGGTTATCACGATTATCTCGATCTTCGGTCTCTCCAATGACAAGAAGCGTCGTAGTCCGGTCGGTGCAGTTCAGCCAAACAGCAAAACCAACATGGTCGCTTCACCAAAAATGTAAACGCTATTTGTAAGCGTTCTTTGTAAGCGATTCACCCCTAAAAGCAACCTTTCCACCATAAATGGAGAAAGGTTGCTTTTTTGTCGGTATTCCCTTGAATCATTTATTGAATCTGGTACAATGTGGTAGTGTCCTGAGCAATACGTCAGGCCTTATTTTACTTGTACAAAGGAGTTAGGAATCTTGAATCCATCTGTTAAAGATCGGCTCTATGCGGTGCTTGGTATTGCTATTGTCTGGGGCGGGGTTATTCTTATCAAAACATTCAGTGGAGATCTATAGGCGACTGCTTTATCTTCATCCGCTGATGGCTACAAGATCAATCTCCTCCATTATTGCTTTCTTGATCCATTGCAATCCGAAAAGCCTGACCAGCACGACTGCTGTCCATTGTACGGCAGTCGCGCTGATCAGGCTTTTGTTTTTTCATTGGTGATTGATCCAGTTGAATGTCTCCACATCTGATCATAACAGTCATAAACAACCTCCCGTCATTGATGAAAATACTTGTCACATGCACATAGATGCTCTCTGTCTCTGTCTCTGTCTCTGTCTCTGTCTCTGTCTCTGTCTCTGTCTCTGTCTCTGTCTCTGTCTCTGTCTCTGTCTCTGTCTCTGTCTCTGTCTCTGTCTCTGTCTCTGTCTCTGTCTCTGTCTCTGTCTCTGTCTCTGTCTCTGTCTCTGTCTCTGTCTCTGTCTCTGTCTCTGTCTCTGTCTCTGTCTCTGTCTCTGTCTCTGTCTCTGTCTCAAGGATTATAGCCTGGCTACGACCCGTGATGTAAAGTGCATATCGAATAAAAAAGACGGAAGATTGCAGCATTCCTGCAACTCTTCCGTCTTTTCTCTGCTGTTTATTTAGTTCAGTTTGTAGAGCAACTCTCCTGCTTGTGTTGCTGTATTACCAGCAGGCTCCAAATTATTATAATTTTGAATATTGGTTACGATCACTGGTGTAATGGTCTCATAGCCATCGGCACGAACAGCTTCCAGATCGAATTCCATCAGCAGATCACCGATCTTCACTTCCTGACCTGCCTGGGCATGCGGTGTAAAGTGTTTGCCTTTCAGCTTCACGGTGTCAATACCGATATGGATCAGCATCTCGGTACCTTCCTCGCTGACCAGACCAATAGCATGACCGCTCTTCGATACGGAGAAGACCGTACCATTGACCGGAGCGACCACACGGCCCTCGGAAGGCTCAATCGCTACACCTTTACCCATAATCTCTTGAGCAAATGCCGGATCGGGAACTTCACTCAGCGGCTTCACTTCGCCACTTAGCGGACTCATGATCTGTGCAGGAATCACTGCAGCCTGCTGGGATTCATGGTCAATCAGAGTAGCGGCTACAGCGCTGGTATTTGCTGCTGCAGGAGTTGCAATTTCTTCTGTGACAGCTTCAGCCTCAGCATCTTCTTCGCTGTCTTCCTTGATTCCCATAAAGTAGGTTACTGCTGCTGCAACTACCAAGGCAATAACCCCACCAATCAATGCATAGACCAGTGTACTAATCTGTGGACTGATAAAGGCTGCGATACTAGGCAGACCGACCAGACCTGTAATAACATAGGATTTGACGTGCATGATTCCCATAAATGCGCCACCTACGGCACCACCGATCAGTGCAGCGATAAACGGCTTTTTGAACTTCATGTTGACCCCGTACATTGCTGGCTCGGTAATCCCCATCACGGCCGTCAAACCTGTCGAGTAGCCAAGCGATTTTAGCTGTTTATTCTTCCCGCGCAGACCTACTCCCAGTGCTGCCCCTGCTTGTCCCAGATTGGCTGCAAACATAAGCGGAATAATAAAATCATACCCAAGTGTTGTAATAGAACCAATAACGATTGGTGTCAGTGCATAGTGCATACCGGTAATGATCAGCAGAGACATTGTTCCACCAATCAGAATACTTGCCAGTACAGATACATTATCAAACAACCATGTAATACCACCAGATAGTCCATTACCGATCAGGGAACCGAGTGGTCCAACAGCGATCAATGTGAGCGGTACCATAATTAGCAGTGTTACAGTAGGTACAATCAGCAATTTAACAGAAGAATGCGTAATACGATCAATTGCTTTCTCTACATAGGAAGCAATCCAAATGGCGATAACGATCGGAATAACGGTCGATGAATATGTGGCTGCCAGAACAGGCAGGCCTGCAAACGATACTGTATCTCCCGGTGCAAGCAGTGCTGTAATCGTCGGGTGCATAATGGCTGCACCAAGCGCTGCACCAATATACATATTACTGCCAAGCTTGCGGGCCGCACTCACTGCCAGGATAATCGGCAGGAAGTAAAAGGCACCATCACCAATCGCAGACAGAATAATATAAGTAGAACTCTTGTCGGACATCCAGCCTACAGCGACCAGAATTGCGATAATCCCTTTGATCATACCTGCACCGGTGATTGCTGGCAGAATCGGGGTGAACATACCGGAAATAAAGTCAAATAATGCGCTTACCGGATTGCGTTTCTTTTTCGGCCGATCACTGCTGGCTTCCATACGTTTGCCACCGGACATCGCGCCGGATAATTCTTTGTAGACAGCAGCCACATCATTACCGATAATAACCTGGAACTGTCCTCCATTTTTCATAACGCCCATAACACCCGGGGTTTTCTCCAGTTTGGCTTTATCTGCTTTGTTATCATCATGCAGATTGAACCGAAGCCGGGTCATACAGTGTGTAACCTGATCGATATTTTCTTCCCCTCCGACCAGCTGCAATACGTCTTTTGCCACTTTCGCTTTATCCATGTCAGACACTCCTTTTAAATGGAACAACAGTTATTTATTGTATGGTTGTGCATATAAAAAAACCTAAATGTGGATGAATGAACCGCGGCAGCCTGTAAGCTGGTGGTATGTATCATTCAACGACATTTAGGTTTTGCCTACCAAAAGTAACAATCCCTGCCGGGTATTATGTTGTACTAGCTAATTACGCGCTTTCATCTTGCTGAATACCATTGTATGGATGCTTATGATGGTTGCTTGTCTGCTGCTCTGTAACTGCTATGCTTGTTCTACATTTTCTTTTTTGGTAACTCTCTCGATATGAATAGTCAGATAAAGCAGCTCTTCATTGGAGAGATCGCGTTGATGAATCTTGCGGGTATAATCCTGAATTTTCAGTGCACAGGCATATGCCTGAGGATACTGCGACTTTACCATATCGTGCAGTGGACTGTCACCCTGATCACTCGCTGCACCGCTCACTACTCGCTGCGCGAAAAACTTGAGATGGGTCAGGAAA
The DNA here is from genome assembly GCF_000971985.1 of Paenibacillus dauci. Lineage (GTDB taxonomy): Bacteria > Bacillota > Bacilli > Paenibacillales > Paenibacillaceae > Saccharibacillus > Saccharibacillus dauci. Next base: position 133,557 of record NZ_LAQQ01000005.1, read on the forward strand.
CGGAAATAGTTAAGCGATTCTTCATCCAGCTCGATTACAAAATGCCGGGTAACAATGCGAAGTACATCTTTGACAATATTGGTCATGCTGACTGTCTCGCTCATCTGTCCGTTCAACTGGGAATTCACAAAATGCAAAGCAATGAATCCACCTTCATCTTCGGGAAGCGACACACCGAGCTTGTCCTCAATCATCTGCAACGCTTTGGTACCAATAAAATATTCCTTACGATATAACTTTTTAATTTCCCATAGTAAAGCATTCTTGATTTCCAATCCCTGCCGATGCCGTTCAATAGCAAAATGAATATGGTCTGTCAGCGAAATATAAATGCTGTCATGCAGCTTACTGCCTAATACAGTCTGCGCATACTGGATAATCTCATCCGAGCATTCCATGTATTCAATCGGAATATCCGACAACAAGGTCATTAACTTATCCGACACTTCCTGACTCTCCAGCTTGAATACCTTTTCAATTTTCGCTTCATCGATAAGGTCATCCGGATGTTTCTTGAATCCGATCCCCCGGCCCATGACGACCAATTCCTGTTTGCCAGGATCTACAACGGTGACGACATTGTTATTCAGAACCTGCGATATTTTCATTCTCATCACCTTTTTTTATAAAAATACTTAAAAAGGCAAAACCAAAAATGACATGCTCGTCAGTTTCGGTTTTGCCTGATTTCTCAGTAACAATCCGTGTTTTGGTTTCTATACATTCATACTAACATAGGCGACAAAAAATGACAACCACATTTGTAAGCCTTTTCTCCTGTACGGAATTATAGTTATTTGTATAGAAAGATATTACCCGGTAATGAGTATTTTTACACAAATTGTCGAAAAATATTATTTAATTAGTTCAAAAGTCTGCTCCAGCGTACTGCCAGAATGTGTGCCGACATAGACTTTAAATTCACCTTCTTCGGCTGTCCATTCCAATCTGGCGTTGCAGTATTCCAAATCCTGCTCGGTGATCACAAATTCGATTTGCGCCGATTCTTGCGGCGCCAGCTGCACTTTCCGGTAGCCTTTTAATTCTCTGACCGGTCGGACAGTCGTTCCGTACAGATCCTGAATATACATCTGGGCGATTTCCTCTCCAGCCATGCTACCCGTATTGGTCACTGTTGCAGTCACCGTAATATGCTCTCCACTCTTCATCTGCTGATGATCGAGCTGCAGATTGGAATAGCTGAACTCGGTGTAGCTCAGTCCGTACCCAAATGGATATAGCGGATCATTGGGACCATCGAGATATTTGGAAATGTATTTCTCCTCCTGGTTCTCTGCAGTCAATGGACGACCTGTATTAAATCGATTGTAGTAAATCGGAGACTGGCCGAGATGTTTGGGAAAGCTCATGGTCAGCTTGCCGGTCGGATTATAGTCGCCAGTCAGTACATCTGCAATGGCATGTCCTGCCTGAGAGCCGAGGAACCATGTCTCTACAATCGCATCTACATTTTGTTCATACCAGTCGAGTACCAGTGGACGACCATTGGTCAGTACGAGTACGACCGGTTTCCCTACCGCAACGACGGCTTCGGCCAGCTGCTGCTGAACAGCAGGAATAGAGATATCCATACGGGATGCTGCTTCTCCGGACATTTCGCTATGCTCACCCAGCGCCAGCAGCACGATGTCTGCCGCTTCTGCAGCGCGAACAGCTTGCTCAATGCCGCCCTCTATCGGATCATTCACACCGCTGCCTTCGGCATACAGTAGATGGTCTTCATCGATTCCTTTGGCTGTTAATCCTTCCAGCAGTGTCACCGTTTCTTCCTTGTAACGGGAGAACTGCCATGTACCCAGCATGTCCTTGCTATCGGCGAATGGTCCGATAACGGCGATTTTCTGTGTGCCGGCCGCTGCTGCTTCAGTCTGCAAAGGCAGGATCTGATCCTGATTTTTGAGCAAAACAATCGACTTGCGTGCAAGTTCCCGACTGGCCTGCAGATGATCGGCATGGAAGTGATACTCTTCTTCTTTTTCCGGACGGATATAACGGAATGGATCATCCATGATACCAATTTTGTATTTATAAATCAGAATCCGGCGTACTGCCGCATCAATCTGCGCTTCTTGTACTTTGCCTTCTTCAATTAATTGTGGCAGGTAGTTCTCATACAGCTGTGTGACCATCTCGATATCCATGGTTGCTTCCAGAGACTGACGGGCTGCATCTTTGCGATCACGAGCGGCTCCATGAATATAAATCTCATCCACTGCTCCATAATCGGAAATCAGCATCCCATCGAATCCGAGTTCTTCACGCAGCAGATCATGCAGGATAAACTTGTTACCCGCAACAGGAATACCATTATAAAAGTTAAAAGCATTCATGACCGAAGCAGAACCTGCTTCCAGACCTGCCTTGAATGGAGGCAAATACACATTGCGCAGCGTCCATTCCGACATATCGACTGTATTGTAATCACGTCCTGCTTCGGAGGCGCCGTAACCAATAAAATGCTTCAGGCAGGCAATCAATGTCTCTTCACTGAACAGACTGTCTCCCTGGAATCCTTCAACCTGGGCACGTGCGATCAATGAACCCAGATATGGATCTTCGCCTGCACCCTCCATGACACGACCCCAGCGGGCATCACGGCTAATATCCACCATAGGCGCATGGTTATACGTAATACCCGATGCTGTTGCTTCTTTGGCTGCAATCATGCAGGCACGCTTGATCTCCTCAAGATCCCAGCTGCACGCCCAAGCCAGCGGAATAGGGAAAATCGTCTGGTACCCATGAATAACGTCGGCATTAAACATCAGCGGAATACGCAGTCGGGACTGTTCTACAGCCATTTTTTGCAAATCAAAAGTACGACGGCTGTTAAATGCGCCCAGGATAGAGCCTACACGTCCTTCACGGACAAGCAGTTCGGTCGGATCCGCTTCGATCTCACCGCCAAAAGCGAATTCGGAATCGGCGCACTGACTCATTTGACCAATTTTCTCAGCCAGGGTCATCTCATTAAGCAGCTGCTCGGCAGATTCCCGGATATTCTCATCACTGCGTGGCGTTACATCCTGTTTGCGATATGGAGCAACCAGTGCAGACAGTTCTGCATGTATATTGGATTTTTGAATAGTCATAATCGTATCCCATCCCCTGTATCATAATAAGTTGGACCAGACGGTGTAACCATAAAGTAACAGTTGAATTATTATTCAAACCTTCCGTTTGCTCATGGTTATAATAAATCGGTATTGTCTGGATAATGTAATAAGCTTATCTATAATGTAGGCTTATTCGCCATGCATTTATGGTATTATTCTTTAATTTTTGGTAAAATCACGATAATTGCACATAGAGCTGCTTACTCAAAAGAGATACGGAGGGAATCAACAATGAATACCGAGTTTCTCAGTCTACTTCGTTTTATGATGAAGATGTTGTATGTGGAATATCACATGCCTATGTATATTATGGATATAAACGGAGAAATGATTGACGAATATCCGATCCAGCCTTTTAACCCGCTGTATACAGATAAACTGCAGGGTCTTGATTTACTGACAGCACAAATACCGGATGATTATCCGGCGGTCAAAGCCACCAATTTTCTGGAGCAGTATCTGATGATTCCGCTTCACCATAATAATGTGCGTCAGGGCACGCTCGTTGCCGGTCCCTTTTTTCATGCGATCGTGCCGGAAGAATTGGTCAAAGGCATTATTCGCGATTACCATCTGACTTTTCGCCAGCAGGATAATGTACTGGAATTTTATCGGCGGGTACCCCTGATTTCCAAGGAACGAATCTACAATGCTGCTGTCATGATCCATTATATGCTGTATCAGGTTCAGCTCGATATCGCTGAAGTTATCCAGCATACCCTGTATATCGACATTGTCCCCAGCGATCTGCCTGCTGTTCCGGATGAACCGCCTTCCCCCTATGACAATTACGAACAGCATTCTCAGACTTCCTATCATCAGAATCCGGAAATGGAAAAGGTCTTCCTGCAGTACATCCGTGAGGGACGCAAGGAAGACCTCGTAAAATGGGAACTGGGATTTCCTACAGAAAAACTGGGCGTATTATCCAAAAAAAGCCTGCTGCGCAGCGAGAAAAATCTGGCAATCTGCTCTATCACACTCGCTACCCGTGCTGCTATGGATGGCGGAGTTAATGCTGAGATTGCCTACACGCTCAGCGACCTTCATATTCAGGCGATTGAAGAATGCCAGACACCTGCCGAAGTGAAAATTGCTCTGCAAAAATGCCATACCGACTTTGTTGATCGTGTACTGGAAGGTCAGCGGAAGCGGTATTCGGAAGAGATTAATATTTGCCGGAATTATATTTTCAATCATCTGTATGAACCGATTCATCTGCATCAGCTGGCAGCCGCTGCCCAGCTCAATGCCGACTATCTGTCACAAGTATTCCGACGTGAGACCGGGGTATCTCCTGTTATGTATATTCAACAGGCCCGAATCGAGGAGGCCAAGCGGCTGATTGGTCTCTCCGCTCACTCGCTGGCAGAGATTGCAGCAATGCTGCAGTTTCATGATCAAAGCTATTTCACCAAGATATTCAAAAAATACGTAGGCATCACACCCAAGCAGTATCGTAAAAATCCGACAGGCGGTGAACGCGCAGCACTGATAGCCCATCAGATGGCTTGACTTAAACGAGACAAACAAGGAAGTTAATTATGGATCGTCTCGGATAAAATCTGCTTGGCAGTAGTCCAGTGAATGTCCGAATAACGATCATTATCTATCTGCTGCAGCTTGCCGGCACCAGTGAACATACCATTCATATACTGCATACCCTGCCAGGCCGGAAAAGCATCCTGCTTCTTCCTGTCAAAACGGCGTGCTACTCCTGTCAGAAACTCCAGACGCTTATGGCCTCCTGCTCGAAGCAGACGATAATGCTGACCGCTGATCTCGCTCATAATGGCTACCAATTGGCTGGCACTCACCTGATCGCCAGCAATATGAAGAAAGCGCGGCGTATCCTGATCCAGAGCAGCTCGCGCCGTATAGGCAGCTACATTATCCTTGGTAGTGAAATCCATGAGCTGATCTGCATTTTCCCAATATAAGATGCGTTTATAGCGGAAAAGTACAATGGGCACCATGCCGGTCAACAGTTCGCCAAATGCTCCATTCAAGATGGAAGTCGCTTTGATCGGCGCTTCGTCCAGCCGTTTCATAAATTCACGGCGCAAGTTCAGATTTCGATTGGACCCTTCCGGCAAATGACGATAGTCCATAGAGTAATCGGATGGGATAAACCGGGGAACTCCTGCCTGAACAGCTGCATTCAACAGCAGCGTCTGGGTATCGATGATCACATCGCGTAGTCCATTCAGTACGGAGACTACACAGAAGACATCCGCGCAGGCTTCTCGTAGCGCTGCCGCATCATTGTAATCAATCGGAACAGGCACTGCACCCAGCTGGCGCAGATGCTCCAACTTGCTCGCTGATGTAGTGGGACGGACAATCGTTTTGACTCGTGCTCCTTGCTCAATAAGAGCTTTGGTAATGCGTTCACCGAGATCTCCGGTGGCTCCGGCAAGGAGTATGGTTGTACGGGAATTATTCAAAAGAACATCCACCTTTTAAGTATATTTTGTTATTTCTTATTCTCGACCATTGACCAGCAGCTTGTACATAAAATAACCCTCTCTCCTGCTATTTTTATGCAGTGTGAGAGGGTTGTTTTAATTTACTTGTTCACCGGATGAATCTTCCAGATCTCGGACGCATATTGTCCAATCGTGCGATCACTGGAGAATTTGCCGGAGTGGGCGATATTATGAATCGATCGTTTCAGCCAGTCTTTCTGATTGCGGTAGGCTGCTTCGATCTGTACATGCGATTCGGCATAGGAATCGAAATCCTTGAGCATGAAGTACTCGTCATTGCCATCCAGCAGCGAGCGATACAAGGAGTCAAACTCATAGGAATTCTGGGCAAACGGACCCGGAGTGACCAGTTGATCGACCACTTCCTTGATCCGTGGATCGCTGTTGTAGATATCCCGTGCGTTGTAGCCTCCATGCTGGTAATAGTTCATTACCTGATCCGCTGTCAGACCGAAAATGAACATATTGGCATCTCCCAGCATTTCATACATCTCTACATTCGCACCATCCATCGTACCGATCGTCAGTGCTCCGTTCATCATCAGCTTCATATTCCCTGTACCGGAAGCTTCCTTACTCGCTGTAGAGATCTGTTCACTGACATCGGCTGCCGGAATGATCTTCTCTGCCAGTGATACCGAATAATTTTCCAGGAAAAAGACATTCAGCTTGTCCTTCACATCCGGATCGTTATTCACTACATTGGCTACCGTATTAATCAGCTTGATCGTGCTTTTTGCCAGATAATAGCCTGGTGCCGCTTTGGCTCCAAATATAAAGGTACGCGGCACCATATCATGGGACGGCATTGATTTGAGCTGATTGTACAGATACATAACATGCAGAATATTCAGGAATTGACGCTTGTACGCATGCAGACGCTTCACCTGAACATCGAAGATGGATTCGGTATTCACAACCGTTCCATACTTTTGTTCGATATAAGAAGCCAGACGCTGCTTGTTATGCTGTTTGATTGCAGCAGCTTTTTCCTGGAATCCGGCGTCTTCGCTATATTTGAGAATGCCGACCAGTTCCTGTGGATGAGTGATCCAGCGACTGCCAATCGAGTCACTGATCAGATCACATAGTTCGGGATTGGCATGCATCAGCCAGCGACGATGGGTAATTCCGTTTGTTTTATTATTAAAACGCTGCGGATACAGCTCATAAAAATTACGCATTTCCCGCTCTTTGAGGATATCCGTGTGCAGCGCAGCAACTCCGTTAATACTGTGACTGCCGGCAATCGCCAGATGAGCCATTTTGACCTGATCATCATAGACGATCGCCATATGTGCGACACGATCCGGATCATCAGGATACTTATCCATTAACATTTTGCAGAAACGGGTATTGATCTCTTCAATGATCATATACACACGCGGCATCAATTCGCGGATCATCTGTGCCGGCCATCTCTCCAGTGCTTCACTCAGAATCGTATGATTGGTATAGGAAACGGTACGACATGTAATATCCCAAGCCGCATCCCATCCATAGCCCTTTTCATCCATCAGGATCCGCATCAGTTCCGGAATAACCAGTGTCGGATGCGTATCATTAATATGGATCGCAATCTGATCCGGCAGATGATCATAGCTCAGATTGAGCTTATCATACGTGCGCAGAATACTCTGCAGACCGGCAGAACAGAGGAAGTACTGCTGCTTCAGACGCAGCAGACGACCTTCGTAATGGCTATCATCCGGATACAGGAACTCTGAGATCGATTCGACCGAGCGGTTGTAGTTCAGGTAATTGTAATAGTTGCCACCGTTCGCCATATTGCGGTTGGCCATCTCGCGTACCGGCTCTGCACTCCACAGTCGCAGTGTATTGATATGATAGTCTGGATTGCTGCCTTTGTAACCAATTACCGGCACATCATAAGGCACTGCCCAGACCGCTTCATAATCACGCGTCGAAAAGTACAGCTCGCCATCTTCTTCGCGAGTCTCAACCTGACCCCCGAAGCGTACTTCCACTTTGCGATCAGCGCGACGGACTTCCCATTCAAATCCCTTTTGCAGCCAATCATCCGGCAGTTCCACCTGGTTGCCATCGACAATTTTCTGCTCAAACAATCCGTATTGATAACGTATTCCGCAGCCATGACCTGCATATCCCAGCGAAGCCAGAGAATCGAGGAAGCAGGCAGCCAGGCGACCGAGACCGCCGTTGCCAAGACCTGCATCTGCTTCTTCCTCTTCTATATCCCCGAGTGATATACCCAGATCTTCCAGACCTTCCTTGACCGTCTTCAGCATGCCCATATTCAGCAGATTGTTACCAAGCAGACGACCAATCAGGAATTCAAGCGACAGGTAATACACCTGCTTTTCCTGGTCCTGGCGCAGCTCACGGTTCGTAGCTGCCCATTCCCGGCCTGCAAACTCGCGCAGCATCCGGCTCAGAATCGTATAGACATCTTCATTGGACACTTCGTCCAGCGGCTTCCCCAGCTTGGAGACAACATTGTTCTGAAAGATCTGTTTAAATTCTTCTTTGTTTTTAAACAAAAGTGTATTCCTCCTGCAGTCAGATTAGCATCAGCGTTTACAGAGAAGTACTTTTGGCGGTTACATAAGGATGTTTTACATCACCGATCAAGGTACGATCGTGAGTGATTTGTACATCCTTGTCGAGAATCACATTTTCCAGCACTGCTCCAGACTCAATCGTGCATTTTTGCAGGATGATCGAGTTGATGACTTTGGCGCCCTTTTCAACTTTAACGCCGCGGAACAGAATACTATTGTCCACTTCGCCGCCAATTACGCAGCCGTTCGCTACGAGGGAATTATGCACCTGCGCCGATTCCAGATACTTGGCTGGAGCTTCATATTTGATCTTGGTCTGAACCGGATTCTCGCGGAACAGCTGATGATAATTGTCCGGGCAGAGCAGATCCATACTATTTTTATAATAGCTCTCTACCGAGTTAATGACGGCATTATAGCCTGTGTATTCATAACCGGCTATTTTCAGATGATTCGGATTGTTCTGAATGGCATCGCGGAAGAAATAACTTTTGCCATGGGCAATGCAGTAATTCACCTGCTCCAGGTATAGATCCTTGCTCATAATGAATGCTTCGAGGTAAATATTGTTATGATCCAATTCCTGATGGATATCGGTAACAAATCCACTCTCATCCACTTCGATCCGGCGGCAGGCACTATGCTCAGGCATAAGCTGGTCCACTTTTTTGTAAATGACAGTTACATCCGCACCTTTTTCCAGGTGATAGGCATAGACGTCCTTATAATCAATCTTGTTCACATGCTGGGTACCGGTATGAATAATAATGTCACCGGTACTGCGATGGAAGAAATCCATATTATTATGGATATGCTGCAGATCACCTGTCGATGTATCGGTCGGATCATGCCAGTCTGGTGGAAGAATGAAGAGTCCACCACGTTTGCGGTCCAGATCCCAAGGTCTGCCTTCTCCCAGATGATCCATTAGAGAACGGTATTTGCGGCGGACAAACAGCGAGATATCCTGTGCCCCTGCGTACATCATGTTGGACAATGCAAAGTCAATCAAACGGTAACGGCCAGCAAACGGAACTGCCGCGCCGCAGCGGAAATAAGTTAATTCCTTCAATTGATCCAGTTCATGATCGAGATTAATAACGCCTACAAATCCTTTCATTGCAGTCACCGTCCTCTATATTATGATTCGTTGGTTACGAGCATGATTTCCTTTTCATCCGTACGTTCCACACCGATCTGTGCTCCATCTTCCAGCACCATGTCTTCATTGACAATCGCTTTGTGAATACGTACATTCTTGCCGATTTTGACGCCTGGCATAATCACGGAATCCGTAATGACACTGCCTTCCCCGACTTCAACATTGAAGAAGAGAACCGAGTGTTTTACTTCACCGTGAACGATGCACCCTTCATTGACAATACTATCCTGAACGACTGCCGAAGGTGCAATATAAGCGGCTGGCTGATTCGGACTGCGTGTGAAGATTCTCCAGTTCGGATCATTCAAATCCAGCTCCGGTGCTTCGGACAGCATATCCATGTTCGCTTCCCACAAGCTCTCGATTGTACCTACATCGCGCCAGTATCCTTCGAATGGATAAGCGTATAAGGTTTTGTTATCGCCAAGCAGTAATGGAATCAGGTCTTTACCAAAGTCATAAGAGGAAGCGGGATCTTGCTCATCCTTGATCAGATAGGATTTGAGCACATCCCATTTAAACAGATAGACACCCATAGAGGCCAGTGTGCTTTTCGGGTTCTTTGGTTTTTCATCGAATTCATAGATTTTGAGGTCATCGTGGGTATTCAGCATACCGAAACGGCTGGCTTCTTCCAGCGTTACATTTACGACAGAGATGGTGCAGTCTGCATTTTTTGCTTTATGATAATCAATCATTTTTTGATAATCCATTTTGTAGATATGGTCACCTGACAGAATCAGCACATGCTCGGGATCAAAGCTCTCTACGAACTTGAGATTGCGGTAGATTGCATCCGCTGTACCCTGATACCAGCTGCTGCCTTCCTGGCGTTCATGCGGTGGCAGTACGAATACCCCACCATTTTTGCGATCCATATCCCAGTCGTTACCGACTCCTATGTACGCATGCAGGAGTGTCGGCTCATATTGTGTCAGAACACCTACAGTATCAATGCAGGAATTGGCACAGTTGCTGAGCGGGAAGTCAATAATCCGATACGTTCCGCCAAAATAGACGGCTGGCTTTGCCAGTGATTTGGTCAAATCTTTCAGTCTCTTGCCTTGTCCTCCGGCAAGCAGCATAGCCACTACTTCTTTTTTACTCATGGGAAAGCCTCCTTGGTATGAGTTGTCATATTCTTTACCTGAAATACGATAACGCTGAGAGACTAATACTGAATTGCATTTGAGCCAGATCATTACCGCTTAATAAAGGGGAGACTTCCTCGTGACGCATCGGATCGCAACTGCTGTCCGTTACAGCTGGATAGCTTACAGATTCTCCTGAAAACGGATACCCGTAATACTCTCTGCACGGCATGCTTCCACAAATTCAGCCGAAGCCACGATCAGACTGATATCTTCATTGGAGCGGACCAGACCGTGCCCCTGAAGCGCGTCAGGCCGGAAAGCCACCGAAATCAAATGCGGCGGGCTGCCATGTATGCCTGGAAGCAGCGGCACATATACCGACTCCTCCATATCCAGGCAGTTGATTACGCTGGTGATGTTGGGAACCTGGAATCCTTTGAGTGGTTCGCCATTAACGGTCACCTCTGCATCAATCAGCTGTACATCCCTGGGTGCATACTTGCGGATCAACGCCGCCAGACGCGGGCCAATCAGATCCGGCCCATCTGTCATAAACCAGTCAAAATGAAGCAGCCTTCCAAGATCCACTTCTCCCTGAAGATGAAACTTGGGGGATTTGGCCCAATCTTTTTGCACCGTACCCTTCTTGAAATTCAGGTGATCCGGTGAATCGTGGAAACTGTACTTGAACCAGTAACGGTCCGGGTAAATCTCTGCCGGTAGCAGGATATAACACATAGGCATCTCTTCCTTTCGAGAACGGCAGGCAAATCATAGATACAAAGAAATGATTCAATAGCCCTAATAATAATGATGCTATGGTATATTTCTACATCGAGGCAGCATTAACCTTCAAATTCAAAACGCATTTGTACATTTCTTCATCTATTTTCCTTTTTTGTTGCTGCCTGTCTTCCCGGCACTGCTTATATACCCGAAAAATCAGTTGTCGCCACTTTTTTACAAAAGGATTTTAATAATCAGTTCACAAATTTTATATTTTCTATCTTAAATAGGAAGCCGCAAGCTCGCTGATATAACGATTTTGGCGGGTGATTTCTTCTCTACGCGGCATTTCTTGCCAGCGCTGTACATCATCCATCCAGGTCGTCGGGAGTTCGACAGGACTTTCTCCCTGCCATTGCTTAAGCCAGGAGTCTGGCAGGGACAGCAGTGGTTCTCTCGCGATCTGCTCCAGGAGAGGATGATTGCTCATCTCCAGCCATACGAGCGACCATGCTCTTGGTACAACACGCCAAATGTCATACCCGCCTCCACCGAGCGCTACCCAGCGTCCTTCGCACCAGGTATGAGCAGCCTCATGAATCATGCGGGGCATCTGCCGATAAATCTCCATGGAGCAGTGAATATGGGATAGCGGATCGAGCGCATGAGCATCGCATCCATGCTGACTGATAATAATATCTGGCTTTGCCCGTTCCATCACTTGAGATAGCGTCGCCTCGAAACATTCCAGCCAGGAAGCATCTTCCGTATAGGGCTCTACCGGGACATTCAATGTGAACCCGAATCCTTCGCCTGCTCCTCGTTCCTCGACCAGCCCTGTACCCGGAAACAAATATTTGCCTGTCTCGTGAATCGAATATGTGAATACATGCGGATCGGTATAAAAGCACATCTCCACTCCATCTCCATGATGCACATCGGTATCAATATAGAGCACCCGCGCCCCATACTGCTGACGCAGATGGGTAATCGCCAGCGCTGCATCGTTATAGACACAAAAACCCGCGCTTTTCTGCGGCATGGCATGGTGAAGTCCTCCGCCCATATGAAGCGCATGACGATATTGGCCGCTCATAACCAGATCAGCGGCATACACAGAGCCCGCTGCAATAGCTGCTGCACTCTCATGCATACCTGGAAAATAAGGATTGTCTCCATGATCCAGACCATACTGAGCTGCATTTTGCAGAGCTTCGGCAGATGGTGAAGAAACACTCAGCTGCTTGACCGCTTCAATATAACCGGGAATATGAATCTGCTGCAGTAAATGCTCATCGAGAGGCTGATCCGGTGTCAGGATGCTGGAAGCCGGTAGCGCACCGGTCTGCTGCAGTAGTTCCATGGTTAATACCAGCCTGCGCTGATCAAACGGATGTCCCTGATGAAATATATACTTTAAACTATCGGGATGGTGTACATAGACAGCATCATTCATCACCTTCACTCCTCTCTTCTGTGTAGCTGCTTTCGATCTAGTACATAAAACGCTGATGAAAACGAATCCGGTCAAAAGCTTCCACCGAGGCCTGAGGCACCTTTTTGCCGACTCGTACCATCAGACAATTCGCCGGATGGGAACAGATCTCCGGATCATCGGTAGCAAACCAGACCATATCTACATTCTTCATTAGCTTCTCCATCATTTTGCGGTAATCCCATACGCTGAGACCTGTATTCTCCAGATCCCAATGCCAGTAATATTCAGTTGTGAATACGATCATATTATCGAGCTGCTGTTCCCGAAAAGCGAGCTGAATCAGCTTTTTGGCAAGGCCGAGACCACGATACTCATTGGCGATCTCGACGGCGCCGAGTTCGACCAGATCCTCCATATTACCTTCTGACCAACGTTCATATTCATCGGGATAATGAAAAGTGACATAACCGACAATCTGGTCTTTATCCGTAGCCATAATAATGCGCCCCTCCGGCAGACCGGCGATTTCGATCAATGCTTCCTTTTGCTCCGCTGGCCGCCGGAAAGCATCGAGTTCGGCATGCATCCGGCAGGTCTGAATCTGCTCCGGCGGCACAGGACCTTCCAACACCAAGGAGCCATTCTCTGTATGAAGTATTTCCTCTTGTCTGATTTTCAAATGATTCATACCGGTTTCCTTTCCCAAACAAGTTGATAACGCTTTCTTAGATTATATATAATTTTCCAAAAAATGCATGTGAAAGATATTTGTTTGGCATATGATTCCTTTTTTGATAATGAAAGATAATTTGAACATTTTGTGAAAAGGTAGTATCTTATTTTGTAAGCGCTATATATGGTAAATGAAACTTAATATCTTATTCACTTGGAGGGTACTAATGGGAAAAGATACGCTGGAAGTCATTGCTGTAGAAGCCACTCAGGCCAATATGATGGATTATGAAGAAGCCCGCAAACAATTTGACTGGGCAGATGTAGAGAAAAGATTCAGCTGGTATGAAAGTGGTAAAGTTAATCTGGCTCATGAAGCCATTGACCGCCATGCCACCTCGGAATTGAAAGACAAAGTTGCTCTTCATTACAGCGATCCGCAGCGCGACGAGTCCTATACATTTGAGCAGCTGCGCCAGCAATCCAACAAGGCAGCCAATATGCTGCGTGAATTAGGGATTGGCAAAGGCGACCGTGTGTTTATTTTCATGCCGCGGACACCGGAATTATATTTTACGCTGCTAGGCATTATCAAAATAGGTGCAATTGCCGGTCCATTATTCGAAGCATTTATGGAAACCGCTGTACGCGATCGTCTCCTGGACAGCGGCGCTGTAGCGATTGTGACGACCCCCAAGCTGGTCGGACGCATTCCTGCTGCCGAACTGCCGGAGCTGAAACATATCATCGTATATGGAGAAGAGTCCGAGCTGCAGGATGGCCAAATTCATTTCTCCACAGCGATGGAATCCGCTTCGGATGAAACGGAAATCGAATGGGTGGATCCGGAAGACGGTCTGATCCTTCACTATACTTCCGGCTCTACCGGGAAACCCAAAGGTGTCTATCATGTTCATCAAGCGATGCTGCAGCATGAATATACCGGCCGGATCGTACTGGATCTACAGCTGGATGATATCTACTGGTGTACAGCCGATCCAGGCTGGGTGACAGGTACCTCCTACGGCATCTTTGCACCCTGGCTGAATGGAGCAACCAATGTTATTCGTGGCGGACGCTTCAGTCCTCAAGATTGGTATGAGACGATTCAGCGTTACAAAGTCACTGTATGGTATAGCGCCCCTACTGCATTCCGAATGTTAATGGGTGCTGGCGATGAAGCGGTCGAACAGTATGATCTGTCTTCCCTGCGTCATGTACTCAGCGTAGGCGAGCCGCTGAATCCCGAAGTTATTCGCTGGGGCTACCGGGTCTATCAGCAACGTATCCATGATACCTGGTGGATGACAGAAACAGGTGCCCAGCTGATCTGCAACTATCCTAGAATGGATATCCGTCCAGGCTCTATGGGACGTCCTCTGCCGGGTATTGAGGCCGCTATTGTCGATGATCAGGGAAATGAGCTGCCGCCGCTACGAATGGGCAATCTGGCCATCAAGACGCCCTGGCCGTCCATGATGCGCAAAATTTGGAACAATCCTGCCAAATACGAAGAATATGTACGTATTCCAGGATGGTATATTTCCGGAGATTCAGCTTATATGGATGAAGATGGGTACTTCTGGTTCCAGGGACGGATTGATGATGTTATTAATACTTCTGGTGAGCGGGTCGGTCCTTTTGAAGTAGAAAGCAAACTGGTCGAGCATCCTGCAGTCGCCGAGGCTGGCGTTATCGGTAAGCCAGACCCTGTACGCGGTGAAGTTATCAAAGCTTTTATTTCCCTGCGTGAAGGCTTTACGGCTTCGGATGAGCTCAAACAGGAAATTACCTGCTTCGTCAAGGAAGGGTTATCGGCTCATGCCGCTCCAAGGGAGATTGAATTCAAGGACAAGCTGCCCAAAACCCGTAGCGGTAAAATTATGCGCAGGGTACTCAAAGCGTGGGAGCTGGAACTGCCGACAGGTGACCTGTCTACCATGGAAGACTGATTCGTTTTGTGCTGCATATATGTACCAGCATCGTATGTAACTTGAAGGGCGTCATCGATTGCCTATTCCTATCTATTTTCATTAAAAATAAGCCGTCACTTATTATCGTGACGGCTTATTTGGCATATTCAATTCCGCAGGGTTACCGGTATTCATGCCAGCAGCACCTGTACAACCTGTATTCAGGCTTTATTCTGCTTTTTCTGTTCTTCCAGCTGGCGACATAATTCAGCCAGTCGTTCCATCTGAACCGGCTTGGACAATGCCCCATTCATGCCTGCTGCAATGACCTGAGCCTGATCATCCTTAAAGGCATTCGCTGTGATAGCAATAATCGGAATATTCCGGTTCTGAATCTTGCCGGAATGACGAATGGCATATGTAGATTCTAATCCATCCATTACCGGCATCTGCATATCCATTAATACCATATCATAGGAGCTGTCCGCTTCCAGTAGATGGATCGCTTCCAGACCATTATCTACTGTATCGACGTAGTATCCGAGCTTGTTGAGCATGCGCGCCGTAATCAGACAACTGATTCGGTCATCATCTGCCAGGAGAATACGCAATGTGCCTGCTTCCGCATTTAGATTCTGCTTAGACTGGGCCAATGTATAAGCAGCATCTGCCTTTTGCTGCTGCATCTCTTCGATTGCTCCGGAAATTTCCGGTTCTTCCATATGCTCAGGGCGAGCTTCAGGCAGATTTACCGGAATCACAAATTCAAATGTGCTTCCTTTACCCTGTTCACTTTTTACAGTGATCTCGCCATTCATTAGCTCCACAATCTGTTGACTAATAACCAGTCCAAGACCGGTTCCGCCAAACTCACGGCTCTGGGAATCGTCTACTTGACTGAAGCTCTTAAACAACTTGTCACGGTCCTTTTCTGCAATACCAATACCGCTATCTTTGACTTTGAAGTGTAGTTTCATCGTGTCTTCATCCATCTCGATTCCATTAACCGATACATCCACTGAACCTTCGCGCGTAAACTTTACCGCATTACCGATCAGGTTATTGAGCACCTGCTTCAGTCGGTGTGGATCGCCGCATACCTTTTGCGGAACAGTATAGCTGATACGCAGATTCAGATTGATCTGTTTCTCCATGGTTAATGGACGATGAGCCTTGATAGTCATATCCATTAACTCATGCAGATTATATTCGATATTTTCCAGGTTCATCTTGCCTGCTTCCGCTTTGGAAAAATCAAGAATATCATTGATAAGCATCAATAATGTCTCTGCACTGTTCTGAACAATTTTCATATTATCACGCAAATCCTGCTCCACTTCGTTAAGCAGGATCAGCTCGGTCATCCCGATAATACCATTGAGCGGCGTACGAATCTCATGACTCATATTGGCCAGAAAGCGGCTTTTCGCCAAATTGGCCATTTCAGCCTGTTCCTTGGCGCGGATTACCTGCTGCTCTGCCTGTTTACGCTTGGTAATATCAAACTGGATACCTACAAAGTAATGGCATTCCCCATTCTGATCAAAAATAGGGTCCAGATTTACTTCGTTCCAGAACGGTACACCCAGCTTGGTGTAATTCAGAATCTCGATGGTAGCCGATTCTTTGTTGGCAAGCGCATCGCGAAATCGCTGCACTGCCTGCGGGTCTGTATCAGGTCCCTGTAAAAAGCGGCAGTTATAGCCTATCGCTTCTTCACGGGTATATCCTGTCAAATCCGTAAAATGACCATTGACAAATACAAGCGGAAATTCGGGTTTTCTTGCATCTGCAATGGTCACTGAAGATTTCAGATTTTGTACTACATATTCCCAGTCAATCGCTGGTGCTTTAGGATCTATATTCATGCTGCCTCCCTGAAGTGGGTATCATTAAGTTAAATTCGGCTAAGTCAGAGCGGATCAGTGACTCAGTAAGCTACATTATAGTAATTAAATCTAGCATACCATACAAACATATGTTTTTTAACGTTTATTCGCAATGTTAGGCATATAGCATCGGATAATATTTCCTCTATCTCCCGGCTACCTCCACTATAAAAGATATTCTGCCTTCAATCAAATTCTGTAAAGATCAAAAAAAGCCCGTCCCGCCGGTATTTACCCGGCGTCAGACAAGCTTTGAATAAGAAAAGTTAAACCGATTAACGAAGAATACGGCGCGCAGTCACATAATGATCCACCCAGTAATTGAGATCCAGATTGGAAATGGCAATTCCATCCAGGCTCGGGCTGTTATGAATCAGCTTATTATCTCCTGCATAAATACCCACATGCGTAATCACGCTTGGGTCCCCACCGGAGAAGAAGAGTAAATCTCCTTTTTGCCACTGGCCGCGTTCAACTTCAATCCCTACATCTTTTTGGTATCTTGTTCCCCAAGCCAGATCAATACCTTCCAGCCCATAGATGTAACGGGTAAAGGAAGAACAATCAAACAATGTAGGTGCCTCATTTTTACCAAATCCGTAATGAGTCACTCCTTGTAGAGCCAATGCGCTGGCAATAATACGATCTGCAGAAGCTTCATCCAGCGGTGAACCTGTTGCCAGTGAAGGCATAGTTACAGCAGGTTGAGGCGGATTGTAAGGAAGATCTTCCACTTCATCAATCGTCTGTGCAGGTACTTCATTTAATACTGCAGTCTCAGAAGGCGGAAGGGTATAGGATACATAATCTGTAGAGACATAGCCTGTTACGCCATCTTTGTCCTTGATTTTAACCCAGGCTGCATTTGGTTGTGCCAGTGCAGTAAAGCTTTCTCCAACTGGCAGTATGCGCAGTACAGGGCTGCCTGTCACTGGCTGTGCGCGGAAATTAACACCTTTCTCGACTACGCCTGTACCCGGCTCATTGGGTACCGAGGAAGGAGCTACTGCAGCGGGAGCAGAAGTGGTCTCTGCTGAGACGGTTACATTGGATGTGGAAGCGCTATCCGAACTTTTCGTATAGGCAGACGACGCTGTCACAATCGTAGTGGTACTGCTATTGGTTGTGTCTTTGCTAGTATTGGAAGAATTCGAGCTTGGTTTGTAATCCACATAACCGGCAGATACATAGCCTGTTTTCACGCCTACTTTGACACGTAACCAGTGGCTGTTGACCTCACGCAGAATCTTGATGCTAGTCCCTGGCTGCAGTGTGCTATACACGTCACTATCAGTGGTAGGGCCCGAACGGAAGTTGACGGGAAGGTTGATTTTGCCGACCGGTACAGATGTTACTGCTGCGCTCGTTACTTGTGGAGTTGATGTTAACAATACAGCGGCAGTCAGTAGAGTGATGATATTTCGTTTCATGGATGTCCTCCTCGGGAAATTCTCTCTATGTTGTATGCTCGTGGAGTTATGTATTGGTCAATGAAAAGTAACAAAAAAATGTGGCAAGCCTATGTTGGAATGAACAAAATGACAGCTTCGTCATATTTTCATCATAGTTGCTTACCACATTTATACCATATTGAATCAGGTTCTGTCGACCATAAAAATTATATTCAAGTAACTTTTGTACTAATTATTCCACTCCCAGGTATTCCTTCATGCCATCTACAACTGCCTGAGCCAGCTTCTGTTGGAACTCATCTGTATACATCAGTGCCTCGTCGGTTGTGCTGCTCAGGTATCCTGCTTCAATCAGTACAGCCGGCATGTTGGTTTCTCTGGTTACATGCAGACTCTTGGTATGGATACCACGATCCGGCAGCCCGAGTGCACTCACAACATGATCATGAATGACTTTCGCAAAAGCGGCACTGTCTTTGCGGGTATAATAAATTTCGGTCCCGCTTGGTGATACTGCCGAAGAAGTACTGTTGCCGTGAATAGACACAAACAGATCAGCATTCAGATCATTTGCCGTTTTAACACGTCCCTGCAGTGTTGGATAGGTGTCATCACTGCGTGTTAGTACAAAGTCAATATTCGGTTCCTGCTGGAGCAGCGTCTGGATTTTCAACACAACTGCAAGTGTGAAATCTTTTTCTTTGCGCTGCTGGATACTCGGAGCACCCGGGTCTTTGCCGCCATGTCCTGCATCAATAACGACGAGCATTTTGCCATCTTTACCGGGACCGGATGTTGATGTAGGCGGTACAGACTGCGATGGTTCATTATCAGCAGGATCTGTGGATACCGCTCCATTGTCTGCTCCTGTTGGGGTAGTATCTGTTCCGGCAGGCGGTGTTGCAGGATTCAATGCACCATCCAGCTCAACCATAACAATTCCCTTTTGGTTGTTGATCACCTTATACTGCTGGGCACTGTTCAGATCAAGCACAATGCGTACCGTAGATGGAGAACTGCTGAATAGAGAATAGCGTATTCCCGCTACATCAGGATAACCGGTAACGTCTACTTTACCAATCGCTCCTACGCTTGGCTGCTGTCCCTTAAGGAACGTACTGGAAAATGATGTTTTGGGCAGATCCAGTACAATTCGATCCGGATTATTCAATGAGCTGTATTTGGGAGCGACGCTGCCATCGACGGTAATCGTCAAACGATCGTCACTGAAACTGATAGCATTAACTTTGGCTACGTCCTCCTGCTGAGGCGCAGCTGTATCCTTGCCAGTCGAAGCTGTCGCAGCAGGTGCTGTTGTCAGATAGACAGTCTTGACCGCATTATCCCATTTCACGGTCGTGCCTGTATTCTCGCTAATAAATCGCAGTGGTACCAATGTGGTGCCATTATGCACAGACGGTGCCGCTTCCAGATCTACCGATTTGTCATTAACGAGTGCCGAATAACTGTCGGCTGTAAGCTGCAGGGTATTGCTGCCCTGCTTGATTGTTGCTGTCTGCGTTGCGTTGGACCAGGTTAC
The DNA here is from genome assembly GCF_000971985.1 of Paenibacillus dauci. Taxonomy (GTDB): domain Bacteria; phylum Bacillota; class Bacilli; order Paenibacillales; family Paenibacillaceae; genus Saccharibacillus; species Saccharibacillus dauci. The sequence goes on from NZ_LAQQ01000005.1 coordinate 153,572, forward strand.
TTTGTAACCAAGCTGTTCCACCACTACACGCAGCGGTACCATTACCGAGCCTTTGACAGTCGTGACCTGTCCATCTGCGGGCAACGTCAGCTCCTGTCCGTTAAAGTTGATATGCGTCTGTTCTGCAGCATGACCCATGGATGGTGCAATCAGCATAAACAGCAGCATGAACATTCCCAACATCCATACATTTGCTTTTTTCATAGATCCCCTGCCATTCCCTGACCGGTACTGATTGTCCCCTCAATTCCCGCGTCAGTAAGTAGTAATTGTGTGTCCTTGTCTTCCGACTATATGTGAATACCGGCTGAGCCGGTGATATACAGCTACAATGCAGTTCACTTTCTTTATCGGAAAATCGTGCTGAATTATTGATGTCGTGACTGTTTCAGCAGCGAATATTTCCTGATCAGCCCGAATCGTATGCTCTACTGTTTCGACAGAAACCTCATCCTCTCCTTTCCGCTTGTATAATAAATAGGCTGTGTTCCTGCATTGCATTAATGTCCGAACGGCATAGAGCGGACATCATAATGCATTATGTATATCTTTTATTATGATAATCAGATTATTGGGGCTTGTAAACTTTTGCACATTTCGCTTGGGTATTACACATGTTATTTACAAGGTATTCAAGTGTATTCTTCATAGAGGCCTCTGTCTTCTATTCACTGTTTTTATGTATGAGCACGGCTTCCTTTCTAATGATCCACTTTGCTCCCGAACAGATCGAACATTACGATGTCACAAAGTTATCAAAAGTGCTTAAATGTTGATTTTTTGCAGGTACGTTTCAGCTATAATCCAGGCTACAATGAAGCATGTTCCTTCGCGAAGAACCGATTATTTTGTAAACGCATACATTCATGATGGGAGAGGGTTCATTATATGATATCTGTCAAAAGAATAATCAAGCGCGCTTCCGCACTGGTACTTGGATTTACTTTGATGAGTGGTATAAGCAGTGGTTGTGCCCAAATCAATCCTACTGCCGACGCTGCCTCTGCGTTTGCCAAAGGTGCCGATGTAGGCTGGTTATCGGAAATGGAACATTATAACTGGGCCTTTTACAATGATGCCGGCAATAAACAAGACGCGCTGCAAATTCTGAAAGATCATGGAATCAACTCCATCCGCCTACGGGTATGGGTGAATCCGGCGATTAATTTCTCCAACAAAGCCGATGTGATCAAGCAGGCTGTACGTGCCAAAAATATGGGTTTCCGTATAATGATCGATTTCCATTACAGTGATAAATGGGCCGATCCCGGTCAGCAATCCAAACCTGCTGCCTGGAACAGTCAGGATATTAATGGTCTGAAAAAGTCAGTCTATGACCATACGTATGATGTATTGGCTGCTCTCAAAGCGCAGGGCGTTACACCAGAGTGGGTACAGGTAGGCAACGAGACCAATGATGGCATGCTCTGGGAAGAAGGTCGGGCTTCCAAAAACATGAAAAACTTTGCCGATCTGATCAACTCCGGTTATGATGCTGTCAAAAAAGTAAACGCCGGTACCAAGGTTATTATTCACCTGTCCAACGGCTACGATAATTCCCTGTTCCGCTGGATGTTCGATGGGCTCAAGGCAAATGGTGCCAAATATGATGTGATCGGAATGTCGCTGTATCCGGACAAGAGCAATTGGCAGACACGCAATCAGCAGACGTTGACCAATATGAATGATATGGTCGCACGCTATGGCAAAGAAGTTATGGTCTGTGAAGTGGGTATGGATGCCTCCGATCCTGCTACATCCAAAGCGTTTCTGACGGATATTCTTACCAAGACACGCTCTGTATCTGGCGGCAAGGGACTCGGTGTATTCTACTGGGAACCCGAATCGTATGGTACCTGGTATGCATATACCAAAGGAGCATTTGATTCCAAAGGGAAAGTCACTATTTCCCTGGATGCATTTTTGAATTAAGTCACTTTTCGGTTTCTTATAAACAGAATTCAGGAGCAATAGCAAATAAATGATACTGTAATTAGATATTTTTTAAAAACAGCGTATCTCTGTATTCAGGGAATACGCTGTTTTTATATCACCTAAACAGATCATACTTTACTACCGCGCATGCTTTCCTTTTCTTTTAATAACAAACTTCAGATTGCTTCCAAAAGTAGCTTTCAAAGACGGATATAATAAAAAAGGCTGCTTCCGAATCTTGATTGATTCGGAAGCAGCCGCTCGGACTGTAAGGCTGTATAGAATACGCGCCGTGTCATCATACAACGATATATTTTCTCTTAGGTTACAGCTGTCTTTGGAGGATGCGGATACCAAATGGCTGCAGTTCCAGTGTATTGCCCGGAGCCAGCGTTTCTGCGTTCAGCAGATCCTGATAGTCATTGTCATCCAGCTGCAGCGATTTCACTTCATCACTATAGTTCTGTACAAATACAAATTCGTCTTCACCCTGTACTCGTGCATGGGCTGTCACGTCTTGCGGCAGCTTCGCAGCCAGTGTGCGCTTCACGTCTGCACGTAGTGTGATACTTTCGATCAGATCGCTCAGGAAATGATCTTTGGTGCGGGCCGCGACATAATATGCTTCACCATTGCCGTAATGATTCACCGTTACTGCCGGACGACCTGCGTAGAAATCATCGCCATATACAGCCAGTGCCTGGGCATTCTCCAGATGGATCAGATCACACAGATCCTGCACTTCATATTCGCCCTGCAAGCCCAGCTCATTCGAATTATTCGCAACAATACGGTTCCGATCATTAATATGCAGGCCGTCGATTTCTTCGGACCAGATGCCCAGTACACTACGCAGTGGACCCGGGAACCCGCCGAGGAAGCAGAGATCATTCTCATTGACGATACCCGACCAGTAGCTGCTGATCAGCGTACCGCCAGCTTCCACAAATTTCTCGAATCGCTCGCCAACGCCCTCACGAACCATATACAGCATCGGTGCCGCGACCACTTTATACTTGGAGAGATCCTGCTCCATATCAATAACATCCACCGCAATGCCGCGCTCCCAGAACGCACGGTAGAAGTTCAGTACGGTCTCTTCATAACCAATCCCTGTATTACGGGGGCCCTGGCTGTCCTTGACTGCCCAGCGATTCTCCCAGTCGAAAATGACCGCAACTTCAGCTTGTACCTGGCTGCCGCGGATACGTTGCAGTTGTTCCAGTGCTGTCCCCACATCCTGTACATCGCGGAATACACGGGTGTGCTCATGACCGGCATGATCTACGACCGCGCCATGCAGCTTTTCACTGGAGCCCTGGCTTTTGCGCCACTGGAAATACTGTACCGAATCCGATCCGTGTGCTACTGCCTGCAGTGAAGACAGCAGGTGCATACCCGGACGTTTATTTTTGCTAATCGGCTGCCAGTTGGTCAGACTTGGTGTGCTCTCCATCAACAGGAACGGCTGCTGTTTAATCGAGCGGACAATATCATGCATCATGGCAATTTTAGCTGCCTGCATGGTGTCTCCTTCATGATCATGCCATGTCGGGTAGCTATCCCAGGAGAGAATATCGAGAATATCAGCGAATTTCCAATAATTTAATCCTTCGAAAAACTCCATAAAGTTCGTCGTTACCGGCAGCAGACGCTCGGCATGACGAAGCGGCTCGATCTCGTGACGACAGAAATCCACGGTATGATCGGTTACAAAACGGCGCCAGTCCAGATTCATGCCATGCACCTGTGTCTCTCCATGCGGAGCCGGAGACTCTACCTGGGACCAGTCGGTGTAAGTATGACTCCAGAATGTGGTCCACCAGGCCAGATTTAGCTGCTCCAGCGTACCGTACTTTTGTTTCACCCAGTTACGGAAAGCTTCCTGGCAATAATCGCAGTGACATTCGCCGCCATACTCATTGGAAATATGCCAACCGATTACTGCTGGATGATTGCTGTAGCGCTCTGCCAGCAGCGTATTCATGCCGGTTACCTTTTCCCGATAGACGGGCGAAGTAAAGCAGTGATTATGACGGAATCCATGAAGATTGCGTACACGATTCGCTTCTACCCGCAGTACTTCCGGGTATTTGGCAGACATCCATGCCGGACGCGCTCCACTCGGTGTAGCCAGCAGCGCAGATATACCATTTGCTGCAAACCGATCCAGCACTTCATCCAGCCATTCAAAAGTGTATACCCCTTCTTCCGGTTCCAGGGATACCCAGGAGAAAATGCCGACAGACATCACATTGCATTTCGCCAGCTTCATCAAGCGAATATCTTCTTCCAAAATATCCGGACGATGTCTCCACTGCTCGGGATTATAATCTGCTCCATGCAGCATCTGTGTCCAGGATGGTGTAACAGTAGTTGTATTAATCGGGTTCATAGCCAGTCTCCTCTGTTATTCAAAATGGGCTTACTCTTTTACCGAACCCAGCGTCATTCCTTTGACAAAGAACTTCTGCAAGAACGGATATACGATCAGAATAGGCGCTGCGCCGATAAAGATCTGGGCGGCTTTAACAGTTGTCTGCGAGATCAGATCCATCTCTTGCGGACTCGCGCTCATGGAACTCATATCCTGCTGGATGATAACCGTCTGCAGGAAAGTCGCCAGTGGAAACTGACTGGAGTTGTTAAGATACAGCAATCCGTCAAACCAGGAGTTCCAGTGGAACACCATGCTGAACAAAGTAATTGTTGCAATCGACGGCATCGAGATTGGCAGATACATCGTAAACAGGGTGCGGAATGGACCAGCACCATCGATAAAAGCAGCTTCTTCCAGCTCTTTGGGAATTCCGCGGAAGAAGTTCATCATTAGAATAACAAGAAACGTGTTGACTGCGCCTGGTAGTACAAGTACCCAGAAGGAATCGATCAGACCCAGCTTCTGAATCACGATATAGAACGGAACCAGACCGCCTGTGAACACCATGCTGAATACAAACAGCCAGGAGTAGATCGTACGCCCTTTAAAAGCGGACTCTTCCTTGGACAGCGGATACGCGGCCAGGAATGTCAGCATCAGTGTAATCGCGGTACCAATCACAGTACGCAGTACCGAGATCCAGATGGAATGCAGGAAGATTGGATTGAACATTGTTTTCTTATAGGCTTCCAGCGAAAATTGTACCGGCCAGAGACCAACCAGATTCGCGTCGGCTGCCGCTTTGGCACTGAAGGATACCGCCAGTACGTGCACGAGCGGTATCACACAGGCGATTGACAGAAAAATCAGCAGTGCGATATTGAATACATTAAATATACGGTAACCGGTTGTTTTATAATACATAGTTCCCCTCTTTTCCCTGGCCTGTCATTAGAAAATGCGATAGTTGGCCCATTTGTAGGCAGCACGGTAAGACAGCAGAATCAGTACCATACTGATCACGGATTTGAACAACCCGATTGCTGTACCAAAGCCCATTTCGCCATTCAGGATAGCTGTACGATAGACAAAGGTATCGATAATGTCGCCTTTTTCATAGACCAGCGGATTGTACAGATTGAAGATCTGATCAAAGCCGGCATTCAGTACGTTACCCAGCGCCAGTGTACCGACAACTGCAGCGATCGGAACGATCGACGGAATCGTAATATGCAGGGTCTGGCGGAAGCGGGAAGCTCCATCCATCTCGGCAGCTTCGTACAGTGCAGGGTTAATGCCTGCCAGAGCAGCCAGGAAAATGATCGTATTGTATCCAAACTCTTTCCATACATCCGAGACGATAACAGTAAAGCGGAACCAGTCATTATCTCCGAGGAAGAAAATCGGCTGTACGCCGAAGCTAGACAGAATACGGTTCACAAATCCATCCGTTGCCAGCAGGTCAATCAGAATTCCGCCCAGAATAACCCAGGACAGAAAATGCGGCAGATAAACCATCGTCTGAATGGTGCGCTGCAGGCGTACTTTGCGGATTTCATTGAGCAGCAGAGCAAACACAAAAGGAACAAACAGGTTAAAAATTAATTTCAGTACAGCAATAATCAGCGTATTCCAGATCACCTGTATACTGTCCTGACGTTCAAACAGATAACGGAAGTTCTCCAGCCCTACCCATTCCGATCCGGTAAAGCCGCGCCATGCTTTGTAATCCTGAAAAGCCATAACGATACCGCCCATCGGTATATAGCTGAATAGCAGCAGAAAGATCATGGATGGTAGCAGCATGACGTGAAAAGGCCATGTTTTACGAAGTGTTTTCATTACTTTCCTCCTATGACAGGTCTGGCGACATGTAATCAGCCAAGAAAATAACGACCCGGTAAGCCAGGTCGTTATCCTCCCGTATATTGATGTGTCCGCCTGACAGCTGGTTTATTTTTGGATACTGCTGTACCAGTCGTTGACTTCTTTGGTTACATCGTCACCGCCGGAAGATTTCCAGGTCTGTACAAACGTATCAAAGGAATCGACTGGAGACTTGCCATAGATGATTTCATTGAAAGCCTGACTTTCGATTTTGTTCAGATAATCCATTTTGGTCTTCATGCTTTGTGTAGTCGGACCGGTAAACATATTTGGATAGGAACTGTCCTTTTGAGACATTAGCACTTTGGCTGCTTCCGGTGTTAATGGACCATAGTTATTGGCAATATCGCGTTCCAGACGGGTCTCCGGCTTCGCGCCATCAGCCAGTTTGAGCAGGGCATCCATCTGTGCGTTCGGAATACGCGCTCCATCACGAACCAGCAGATAACGTACGCTGTTCACATAGCCGCCGGGAATTTTGTCGATCGGCATTACTTTGCCGGATGCATCCAGATCATAGTCATAACCTTTGAACAGACCGTTGTCGAACTCGCTGTCTGCCTTCGGATTCGCCAGATGATCAAACATATAGTTCTGATAGGTAAAGAAAGCTTCTGGATTTTTCATATTTTTGTTGATCAGAGTAACACCATTGGTTGTTGCTGTACCGTGACGCATTGCTTTGCCATCCGGTCCTGCAGGGATAGCGATCGGCTTCCATACTGCGCCCGGTGCATTTTTCACGGTGTCCTGCAGTGGCCATCCGCTCATCCAGTAAGGTCCTGGGAGAATACCTGCTGTCCCTGCTACTGCCGGTTCGGATGTTTTGTTCTCATCCCATAGCGCAGCTTCTTTTGGAATATAGCCTTTGTCGAACCATTCCTTGATCTTGCTCAATCCTTGTTTCATGCCTGGCTGAATCGAACCGTATTGCAGTGTACCGTCAGCGGATTTGTTCCACTGCTGTGGAAGCGTACCATAGGCACCGAAGATCCAGGACGGATCACCCATCCATGTATTCATGGAGTTTTTGAAGCCGATACTCAGTGGGATCACTTTGTCCGGAGACAGTCCATCCGGGTTTTTGGTTTTGAAAGCGTCCATGACTTTTTCCAGTTCATCCATCGTTGTTGGTGCTTTCATGTTCAGCTTATCCAGCCAGTCCTGGCGGATCCACAGTACATAATCATGGTTATACGCGTAATCGAGAACCGGAATACCCATTTTTTTGCCTTCACGGATATAAGGATTCCAGACATTTGGATCTTCGGCCATAGCCGCTTTCCAGGTATCTGATGCATATTTGTCAAACAGTGGACCGACTTCGCTGTAGATTCCGGAATCGATCAGATCCTGTGCCAGCTGGGCATCCGTATCGCCGATCGTTACCACATCCGGCATATCCTGACCGGACGACATGGACAGGCGCATTTTGGTAGCAAATGCTCCGTTGGTATCCGTTACAGACCAGAGTGATTTGATATCGATCCCGAATTTGTCTTTCGCCCACTTGGTTGCTACGTTATTTTCAGCCGATTCACCATTTTTGAATTTGAGTGAAGGGTCAATTCCCCATACCGTACTGATGGTTACCGGTGGATCGTATTTTTCCTTGTATGCGTTTTCAGTAGTGGCCGATGCGGAATTGCTGTTGCTTCCGGCACCGCCTCCACATGCGGCAAGTGTGGCTGCGGTGAGTACTGTTGTCAGCAAAACCGCAGCGGTTTTTTTAATTCCCATGTTGCTCCCCCTTTAACTTGGACCTTGCTGGTATTGATCGTATTGTTCGAGTGACTTGCTTTTCATATTTTTATTATAAGTGGGAGAGCACACATATCCTATGTCACGAAATTAACATTCCTGCACCTTTTGCAAGCAATTACCTGTCCCTGAATTCATTCGGGGTCATGCCATAGTGCTTTTTGAATAATTTGCTGAAATATTGCGGATTCTGATAACCCAGTTCAGCCGTAATTTCATAGATTTTGTGATTGGTATGCTTGAGTAGATACAGGGCTTTTTCCATACGGATGCGAATAATATAATCACCCAGACCTTCACCGGTCTCTGCTTTGTAGATTTTGGACAGATAGACCGGATGCAGAAATACGCGATCGGCAATACTTTTGACGGATACATCCTGTGCCAGATGACTGGCTACAATCTCCTGTACCTGCTTGACGATCCGGCTGCGACTTGGTTCTACCGACGAACTGCGTTGTCCTTCCATCCGGGTCAGTACATCCATACACCAGCTACGCAATCGTTCCAGTGATCCGGTAATATGCTGCGCTGCAAAAGGATCAAGTCCGCCGGAGTCGTTGGCCAACAGCATATGTCCATGATGATGAGCCATGTAGACCAGCGCATTGCTGACTGCCAGATATACTTCGTACAGCTGTTCATGCGTCAGCGGCAGAGATTCCAGTGAATCCAGTACACCGTTTAGCTTCTCCCGCGCGGTATCCCACTGACCGGATTCCAGCAGATGGATCAAGGTAGGTGGACGATATAGCGGTTCCATATATTTATTGATCGTAGGACGTTCCAGTGTATAATGCTGCGGCTGCACATAGTGAATACGGGATTCAGCAGATGCCGATGATCCTTGCGCAAAGCGCAGCAGCTGCCGATAGGCAGAAGCGAGTCCATCCGGGAAAACAATCGTTTCACTGATATACACATTCAGCTGCAGCTTCAGGTAGCGATTGACATTATCCACGAACGATTCCAGCAGTTGCTCATCCTGCCGGGTCTCTTGTTCGTCATTTCTCCACAGCATAATCAGTCCGTTATGCGGCGCTCTGCCAGACCATAGCGGACGCTGCTGATCAAGTACTTCAGCGGCAATATTGGCTGCCGCATACTCCAGAAGCCGGGCTTCGCTTTCTTCCATTCCGCGCAGGGATGGACTGGCAGGAACAAACAGCATTCGTACCGCATCTCCAGGTCGCAGCATAACTTCATAATTTCCCAGACGATTCAGCAGTTCACGTTCACCCGGTTCACGACCAAGCATCAGATCACTTAATAACCCTTCGCGCAGCAGCTCCAGTTCAGATTGGCGGCGATAGGAGAGCTGATTATAACGATCAAGCTGCCCCCGCTCTTCCTCCAATGCCTGAACAGCAATATGGACACTTTTGATAAACTGCTCATCATCTACTGGCTTAAGGATATAATCGCCCGCTTTGAGACGGATCGCTTTTTGCGCATATTCAAAATCCGAATGTCCGGTCAGCACCATGGTGCGTACCTCCGGCCATTGGTGTGATATCTCACCCAGTAGCTCCAGACCGTCACGATCCGGCATACGGATGTCTGTTACTACAATATCGATCTCATGCTGATTCATAAGTTCCAGTGCCTGATCAACCGAATCGGCACGATAGACCTGCTGAATATGAAGTTGTTCCCATGGAATCGTAAGCGCCAGACTCTCTGTCACATACGATTCGTCATCTACCAGTAAAATATTGACCATTCTGTTCACTTCCCTGATTTCTATAATATCCTGCGGCTATGGTCGCTCAAGATGGAGCAGCCGCCTGCTCGCTTTGCCAGCGCAGCGTGACCTGCAGACCTCCCAGCGGAGAAGCTGACAAAATAACACCTGCATTCTCTCCAAAACGAAGCTGCATGCGCTGATGCACATTCCATAGTCCACAGCCCATTTCTTCACCCAGTGGTTCTTCCAGACTAAGCTGTAGCTGCTGCATGGCTTCGGGTTCCATGCCTTTACCATCATCTTCTACGGAGAGTAGCCAGTCCTCTCCATCCCTGTATCCGGTAATCCGGATCTGTCCTGCCGATGAATAACGTTCAATCCCGTGAATCACGGCATTCTCTACCAGCGGCTGAATCATCAGCGGCGGGATAGGTACGCGCTGCAGTTCATCTTCAAGTTCAATCTCATATTTTAGACGTGCCATTCGCATCTGCTGGATCGCTAGATAATTGGATACAAAGTCCATCTCTTCGGCCAGCGGAACCAGATCGCGTTCCTGTCGGGTGGTATAGCGGTAATACTGCGACAAATTCTGGGACATGGCGATCACAGCCTGCTGATTATTCAGCTTGGCCATGCTGGTAATAAAGGAAAAGCAGTTATAAAAGAAATGCGGATTAATCTGGGATTGCAGCTGCTTGAGCCGGGCTTCCCGCAAATGAATCTTCTCCAGATACACATGCTCAAATAGCGTCTGGATCTGGGAGACCATGGAGTTGAACCGATCCGATAAATAAGCAAATTCATTGCGTCCTCTGGGCTTGATCCGTACCGAATAATCTTCCTGCTTGAGTCGGGTGAATCCTACAATCAGCTGGCGCATAGGTACCTGTACCTGCGCATACAGCAGATAAGCAGCAATAAAACTCATCAGCAGCAGTATAATTACCGACAGATAAAACAGCCGATTGGAATCCTGAATCGGCTTTAAAATATCATTAAGCGGAATATAGTCAATCATATACCAGCCTGTCACTTCCGAGCGGACTGCATTGACCATATAGGATTGCCCATTCACATCGACTGTACGACTCTCAATTTCTCCAAGCGGCTGCTGATGCATCGCAGTGATCAGCGCATCCGTTAACCGGTGATCCGCAGAACGGTTATAGATTGTGCCCAATCCGGGATTGTAATAAAAGGGATCACGGCGTCCATCACTTTTGAATTTATCCAGCATATCCTGAATGTTACCGCTATCAAATTCGACTTTGATAACCGTGCTGATATCGGCTGAATCCACTGCTGCATTATACGGCGAAATCGATGTCCAGGAAAACACAAATTGTGCCGGCGCAGAAGATAACGTATCCGGCACACGTGTCACCTGCCAGCCGGAATGAAAATCCCGGGAAGCCGATGACGGATCGACGGAAGCTGCATCACTATCAGTCACCAACCGCTGCAGAGATGGTGAATAAATAGACAGATGTGCTCTCCAGTTGGACGAACTTTCCTGAATAGCCAGTTTGCTCTGGATTCGCTTGACCAGATTAATCGAGTCCAGATCCAGATAGCCATTGCGTAAATACATATCGTTAAAGCTAACCACATCCGGATCATGAATCAGCAGATTCGGCCAGGAAGACAGCAGCTCAATATTCGTATTCACCTGATTCTGAAAAAAGCTGAGCTGATTCATATTGGACTGATTCAGCTCCTGCCGAAGTACATGCGTCGTCGTCTGATTGGAGTACGTATAGAGGATAATAATCGGTACCAACATCACAACAAGCAGAATAATCATTTTGGTAAATAAATTATAGCGGTACACGTTCATCGCACTCCTTTATCTCATCAGCGGTAGCCTCTCCGCTGCAACCTGAACATACCGCCGCGCATGATCAGATAACCTACCAGACTGATCACCAGCATCATACCGCTGAATACAAGCATAAAATGCAGTTCTGCCGGATCACCAATAATACGGATCACATCACTCCAGATCTTGTGCGGATCCGTAAACACGTCCCAGCTGTTCCAGCGCACAAATCGTCCAATATAAATACCGATACTGCTGAGCACCAGCACAATACATGCAAACACCCATGAACGCACAGTCCCGTAGCGCTCTGCAACAAGTAGCTGCAGAGAAGATAGCGAATACGTTCCCAACCCCAGTCCTACCACAGCAGCCGTCACAAACAGAAACAGATGGTACCAGAATTCCAAATCATGCACAAAACGCCCGGTTGGCTTGTAGTGAACAAACGGATGAATCATATCCGTTACCAGGTAGGCCGAATTAGGATAAAATAGCAGCCATACGACCACCAGCACTCCTGTGACGATCTTCATAGGCCAGAACATCCGGCGCTGTCTGTAAATAGACATCATTGCATCCAGTAGTAGCGCCAGTACAACAGGTACCCATGCCAGAAAAATATCCCAGTTCAAAAAACGTTACAGCGATCGACCGGTATAATCCCGGATATGCTGTCCCATCCAGACACAAAAAAAGGTGCCTATGAGCAAAGCTGCCAGCACAACCACTTTACCGACCCATGTACGGCTTCCCCATATATTTTCATTCATGGGAATGCTTCTCCTCTGTCTCCGCAGACAGACTCTGGATCATCTGATCAAAGCGCTCACAGATTGCTTCCACATCTTCCAATCGTGCCAGTTGACGGCGCCACTCTGCGGGTATCGCTTCATAACCGTAATACAGACCTGCCAAGCCTCCGGTTACCGCTGCCGTTGTATCGGTATCTTCACCCAGATTGACTGCAGTCAGTACGGCTGTCCGGTATTGATCAGTATGTAGCAGTGTCCAGATACTCGCTTCCAGGGTATGCAGTACATAGCCGCTGGAAGCAATCTCATCTATCTGCAGCTGATCCAGATCTCCCTGCACAATACGTGCAAACCGGTTGTATTCCGCGTGATCGCTATAGTGTGTGCGGATTATCTCGCACATCGCCAGATAGCTGTCCCGCAGACTCTGACCGGGTGCAGCAGAGAGAATCTGTACTCCAAACTCTACATAAATTACCCCTGCCAGAATCGATACTGGGTGACGATGGGTTAGCGAAGATACTCTTCTTATCCATTCATATCGCTTGGCTCTACTCATATTCGCCAGTCGATACACCAGCGGCAGAATACGCATCAGTGAGCCGTTGCCATTACTGTATTCATCTTCCCCACCAGACTCTTCATAAGGAACAACGCTGCTCTCCATACGTGTAATGGCCTGCCGAGTAGCAATCCCGATATCAAACAATTCATCATGGGCTGTCCATAATCCCTGACGGTACCACTGGATAAATCGTCGTCCCAGATCATCTGTATCCAGCTGCGGATGCATGACGAGGCTGTACAGCAGACAAAGCGTCATTGTACTGTCATCCGACCATGTGCCTGGCGGCTGATGATGAGTACCATAACCGATCATATCCACGGCTGGACGAGCAGCGATCTCCTTTCGGCTCATGAATTCATAAGGGACACCAACTGCATCTGCTATAAATAGTCCGATAATGCCACCTTTGACCGATGGTACCTTTATTTTACTGGGTTGATTATTCATATCCGTATTCTTCCTTTCTATGCTTCAGGCTGCTAGCTTTGTACGAGTTTTAAGCTTGGTAATTCTACGGAATGTTCTGTCATTCTAGACATTCCTGCATGTTAAGATACTTCTCTGCCCGCCAACACATTATAAAGATGCTATGAGGCATCCCCACCACGAATAAACTGGCGCACGACTTTTTCCAGCCGGTCCACATATTCCACCAGCTGCTTCTCCGGTAGATTCTCAATAACCGACTGATCATTCATATCAAAATGCCACATGATACTCTTCAAAATATAGCTGTATGTAAAAAACACCTGATCCATCAGCGTGCGATCCAGGACAGTGTCTGTGGCCGCTGGTGTCAGCTGGGTAATCGCTTGCACATAAGCTTTGAAGCTGGATGGATTAAAGTAGTTCTGCTCATGCAGATCATGGATAAAACTGCCTTCCATTCCTTTAAAGTTGTAGGCAATCACTTCTTCGGGTGTCATCATATTAAGCGTTCCTCCATCTTTCGGCACTTTTCTCCAATTCTTTTAAGCATAGCTTATTTTAAGCAGTGTGAAAAGTTGATTCGTTACTCATCAATTTGCTCTAGAGCTGGCATCCTTTTAAATGGACTTACCTCCAATTTTATAGAAAATTGATGGATATGCAGTAAAGTTTCCCCTCATCATTCAATGATGTGAATAGAAAAAGGCTGTCTTTTCCAAGTTAGAAAAGACAGCCTCTTGTTATACAAGGAGTATATATCTCATTTGCAGAATACATTCTCATTCTGAACATCGTGAAACAAAAATAAACACGTATACCCGGTAACAATCAGGAATTCAATTCAGCCAACCTTGCACCAACACGCGCCACAGTGATCCCTTTGAGTGGTGAGCCTCCGGAAGTAAAGTTTACATAATAATTACCGGGCTCCCAAGGCGTTGTTTTATAAATAGACCAGCTGCTGCCGCCTCCGATACTAATAATACTGTCAGGAATCAGCTCACCGGTCGGTGAATCTTTGGAGAGAGAGATGGTCATACGCTGCTTTCCTTCATTTTTTACCCATATCTTCACAAATCCATAACCTTCCGGCACTTGAAAAGGCTGTGACATCTGAGTACCTGAAAAGCGTTCTACAAATATCGTTCTGGTAGATTGAGGTTGCGCATCAGACTTATCCTTTTTCAAAAGAGGGACAGACGTCTCATGTCGGAACATCATATCGTTTGTTCCTTCTCCTCTTCCAACAGGTGAAAGCAAAAGCTTCGGTTTTTCTTGCACAGGCTGGTCGGATACTACTGCAGATGCTACTGGTATTGGAGGTACGGAATGCTTCTCCACTTTAAAATATGATGTCAGAGACAAGATGAGTACGATAACTACGGCCAGCGTTATACCTGTGTAAATATACGCTTTTTTGTTCTTTTTTGGACTTTGGGGATTAGGTCTGGTAGTGGGTTTCTCCATAATTAATAATCCTACTTTCTATTTATTAATAAATTGTCTGATTTATGAATCTATGTAATGATCTAAGCTCCTTCCATTATATTTAACTAAATATTAGATACTTATGTATAATTTACATTTTATGATTACTTCATGTCAAACGGACTTCATATAGCAAATAACAGCACATTGGAAAACTCTTTTTGATCCTATTCCATTTTTTCGTGATCTCTTGCGACAATTAGACATAATTTAGAGGTGATTTACAGACATTCTCTTATCAAAAAAAGTCTTCCTTCTACTAGAGCACCCTATAATAATGCTATAATTTCCATAATATCCACAGCAGCGCTTTCAACGAGCCGCTTAACCCTTTATTGATCCAAAGGAGTGAACATCTTGATTATTGATATCCATCATGCCAGCTGGCGGCGCGAACAGAGTACAATTATTAATGATATTTCCTGGCAGGTGCAGCTGGGTGAGCACTGGTGTCTGCTTGGACTCAATGGCTCCGGCAAGACCACTCTGCTCAATATGATCAACGGCTACATATGGCCAACTACCGGTACCATCAGTGTACTCGGTGAGAAATTCGGCGAAGTGGATCTGCGTGAACATCGCAAGCGGATCGGCTGGGTCAGCACTTCTCTGCAGCAGCGGCTGCACGGACGCGATACGGCAGAGAATATTGTGTTGAGCGGTAAATTTGCCTCGATCGGCATCTATACCCAGATTGAGGATCATGATCGCGAACAGGCTTTGCAGCTGATGCAGCAGCTGGATGCCGAGCGGCTGGTCGGACGTACTTACGATACGTTATCCCAGGGAGAACGTCAGCGTATACTAATTGCCCGTGCATTGATGGCTTCACCAGATCTGCTAATTCTCGATGAGCCCTGCACGGGTCTGGATATTTTTGCGAGAGATCAGCTGCTTCAGCGGGTACAAAGTATCGCAACCGGACAAAATGCTCCTACCCTGCTATATGTTACGCATCATATCGAAGAGATCATGCCTTGCTTTAACAAAACGATGCTGCTGCGTGATGGTCAAATATTCGCTGCCGGCTCTACAGCGGATATGCTGGATTCACAGCGACTCAGCGAATTTTTCAATACCAGTGTCGAAGTACGTCCGGAACCGGGCGATCGGTACTCGATCCGTCTTACCGGTCCTTTCACCACCATGCCTGCAGAGGCAGCAGAATAACATCTATCGACTTCAATGTGAAGGGAGCACTTAATAAATATGATGAAATATCAGTATCTGGGACGCAGTGGTATGCAGGTGTCCCTGCTCGGACTGGGCACCAATTCCTTCGGCAAGCGTGCCGACAAAAAAACATCGATTCAAATTCTGCATGCTGCGATTGACAGCGGCATTAACTTTATCGATACTGCCAATATCTATGCAGGTACCGCTTCCGAGCGGATTATCGGCGAAGGGCTCAAAAACGGCAAACGGCATGAGGTGATTCTTGCCACCAAAGCGGGGCTGCCACGCGGAGATGAGCCGAATCAACGAGGCTCCTCACGCTACCATCTGCAGCGTGAACTGGAAGACAGTCTCAAACGCTTGCAGACCGACTATGTGGATCTGTACCAGATTCATACATTTGATCCCTATACGCCGCTCGACGAGACACTTCGTACACTCGAACATATGGTTCAGTCCGGCAAGGTACGCTATATCGGCGCTTCCAATTATGCAGCCTGGGAGCTCATGAAGGCGCTCGGAATCAGTGATCAGCTCAAGCTGGAGCGATTTGTATCGATCCAGACGTCCTACTCGCTGGCTGATCGTACACCGGAACAGGAACTAATGCCGCTTTGTCAGGATCAAGGCGTCGGGATTATCCCTTACTTCCCACTGGCTGGAGGAATACTGACCGGCAAATATTCGCAGGAAGACGAAGCGCCCGCAGGTTCGCGTGCGGACAAAGACCCTTCCTTTAATCGACTGTTGACCGGAGAGCGAATCGGACTTGCTGACGGTATCAGCTGGTGTGCCCGTTCGTTGTCCATCGATCCGGCTGTGCTATCCCTGGCCTGGCTGATGAGACAACCCGCCGTCTCCAGTATTATTGCCGGAGCCACATCGGTAGAACAGCTGAATAACAATTTGAACAGCATTGAACTGGTACTGAGCGATGATGTCATGGCAGAGCTGGAGCGTTTAAGCAAGCCTTTCCGCTACAGTGAGCCTTTTGCGACCTATCGTCTGTTATAAAATATTGCCCTTGAGGAGGCTCCACATCATATGGAATACATCCCGGATCGTTATTCAGCTGGAAATAACGGGTTCAGCTACCCATCATCCCAGATTATCTACCCTGCTCCACTACGCAAAGGAGACCGGATTGCGATTATCGCTCCGTCCAGCGGCGTTAATCCCCAATATCATCATCTGCTGCACCGGACACGTGATCAACTCGAACAAGCCGGATATGAAGTGATACTGGGCGAGAGCATATGGACCAATGACAAATGTGTCAGTCTTCCCAAAGCGAAGCGCGCTGCCGAACTGCAGCAATTCCTGTTGGATGAGCAGATACAGGCGATTATCCCGCCATGGGGTGGAGAGTTCCTGATGGAGCTGCTACCACTGCTGGATTGGGATCGTATTCGCCAGCTTCCACCCAAGTGGATTCTCGGTTTCTCCGATATCAGTACGCTGACTTTTGCTTATACGCTACAGACGGGTTATGCCTCGGCTCATGGTCCTGGCGCAGTTGATATATCAGGCAC
Source organism: Paenibacillus dauci (assembly GCF_000971985.1). Classification (GTDB taxonomy): domain Bacteria; phylum Bacillota; class Bacilli; order Paenibacillales; family Paenibacillaceae; genus Saccharibacillus; species Saccharibacillus dauci. Next base: position 170,992 of record NZ_LAQQ01000005.1, read on the forward strand.
CAATGACCCGACAACTACAAAGTGGCAGGAAGTATTGACAGCGCTCGCCGGACAGACGATCGAGCAGCAGTCTTCCAGTCATTACCAGACTGTAAGTGATCCCAGTCGTGACGGATTAAATCTGGAGACGCCAACATACTGGCATATTCTGGGCAAGGAAGAAGAGTCTGATCTCTCTTTGGAGTTCTCCGGTCGACTGATAGGTGGTTGCATGGATGTGCTCACGATCCTGATCGGCACCGACTGGGCGCCAGTACCTTCATTTATTGAACAGTATGGAGCTACAGATGGTGTGATCTGGTATCTGGAAAGCTGTGAAATGAATGCAGGAGATATCTACCGTCACCTCTGGCAAATGAATCAGGCTGGCTGGTTCCGTCATGCCAGGGGCATACTGATCGGCAGACCTGCCGGATATTCTGCATTGGGTAATTTTGAACTGACTGACGCACTGCATCAGGTATTTGACGATCTGGAGATTCCGGTAGTTTATGGCGTAGATATCGGTCATATTCCTCCCCAGCTGACACTTGTCAATGGTGCTTCAGCCATTGTGAGCGTGAAGTCCGGACAGGGCAGCATTGTGCAGACACTGGATTAACCTGAAATGTTATGAAGTTTTGAATTCTTCGGCTTGGATATGGAGCAGCAGCCAGCGTTCATGACGCTGGCTGCTGCATTGTAATCGTCTGTTCGAACATACCAATAATCAACATGGCATTTCATTTCATAATCATTGGCATTGATGATACAATGAGCTGGTCGGCTTTTTTTACAGGACAGGAGGAGTTCCGTTTGCGTGCGATCTTATCATTTCTGACAGAAGTACGGGACTGGCCGCGGAATGTGCGGCTTTTTTTCTGGGCGAATCTGCTTTACCAGATAGGTAACGGCATGTTCAGTGTTCTCTATAATCTATACATACAGGGTCTGGGATACCCGGATGCAATGAATGGGCGCATTATTAGTATCCAATCACTTGCAACCGCTATCTTGTTTATTCCCGTCGGTCTGCTTGGGGATCGGTTCAGCCGCAAAAAACTGCTGGCACTGGGTGCTTTGTTAAGCGGAATTTTCTTTATCGGGCGCTCTTTTGCCATGCAAAATGATGCTCTGCTGATATTGGCCGTCTGTTCGGGAATTTTTGCAGCGATTTTTCAGGTAATGGCGATCCCTTTTCTCGCAGAAAATGTATCCCGTTCCCAGAGACTGCGCATGTTCAGCTTCTATTCTTCACTCGTGCTGGCTGCGCAGGTTATCGGCAATACCGGTGGCGGGATACTTGCAGATACGCTTCATTCGGCGGGATTGAGCTATGTATCCAGTCTGCAGCTGGTACTCGTAACAGGCAGTGTAGCGACCCTGCTGGCTTTTATACCGATGATCTTTGTCATGGAAAAGTCGGGAGAATCGCAGAAAGTGAAGCCTGTTCATCCAGCAGTCTCTGCCGACAAACAATCGGCAGCAGATCATACTCCCCCTAGCGATAAAGATAATAACGCTGGAGCTGCTGACGCGTCTTCTCCGGCACCGCTCGTTTCTGTGGCTGCTGATGTACCGGCTTCCACCACGCCAACTGTTGCAATCTCTACCGCACCAACATCTATAACGGCTCCAGCTACTTCGGATTCAGCAGCTACTCTTCAGCAATCTTCTGCGATTCCTGCCAAAGGTGTATCTCATTCTGCAAAGCAGGAACGTTCTTCCGATATGAAGTTTATCAGCCGCTTCATGCTGGCACAACTGCTGACCGGATTGGGCTCCGGACTGGTCGTTCCTTATTTGAATTTGTATTTTACCAATCGATTTGATGTCTCTCTGACCTCTATGAGTATATTGATCTCACTCGGTCAGTTGATGACGATCATCTCCATGCTGCTCGGTCCGGCGCTGGCTGCTCGGATCGGCACCGTACGCGCTGTAGTCGCTTTCCAGATGCTGTCGCTTCCGTTTCTGCTGCTGACCGGATTTACCAACGTACTGCTCGTTGCCTCCATTAGCTTCCTGTTCCGGCAGGCTTTGATGAACGCAGCCAATCCATTGCAATCGTCGATCATGGTGGATCGTGTCTCCGACAAGCGGCGCAGCATCGCCAACTCGCTGATGCAGACGGTATTCATGCTAGGCTGGGCGACGATGGGGCCGGTACAATCGTATCTGGTCACCAGCTATGGAACATATTGGGGGTATGCGATCACCTTTAGCATTACCGGTGTATTGTATGTAGCTTCTTCGATGCTGTATTACTTTATGTTCCGAAAACCACCTGCTCCGAAATTGGCAGAAGCTGCTGCATAACCTCCATAACAATGCGGATGTATGACGAAATAAAAGTTCTTTTCAGCTATCAGAAGAAGGTCACATAACAGTATTTCTATGTATTTCAGCAATCCTCTACGATTATCTAAAAATCCATAAACATATCTATAAAATGGTAAACCCCTATTTTTCTCTTCGCCTAGGCAGCTATGAGAAAAATAGGGGTCTTATTATTGCCATAGTCCGGCAGCTATCTGCGATAACGAATCCGCTGAATCCCACGCCACAGCATATAACCGATCCATGCACCCAGCGTATTGAGCCAAATATCATCTACATCAAATGTGCCCCGCCGGGACAGCATCTGAATCACTTCCACTACAAAAATACAGCATACAAATCCTATAAGAAAATGCCGAACCTCGACAGGCCAAATCCATGGAATCAGCAATCCAAAAGGCATGAATACGCCTATATTGCCGAGCAGGTTAATCAGCATATCCAGCGGACTGCCTACTTTTAATAATGCAAAATCGATAATAGTTTGAAAAGGAACCCAGTTATACCGATAAGGCGCTTCCGGATGATAGCTGCGTCCAAATCCGAAAAACATCCAGTACAGCAGCAGCAGAGTATAACCGGTCAGCAGCACTATTTTCCAAAAGACAGGTATACCCTCGGAAAGCCATTTTCTTTTTGGTTCGACGTAATCTTGTTTTGTTCTCAATATACTATCCTTTCTCGTCTTACTGCTCTGTGTACCGAATCCTATGATGCAGTGGGGAAATATATGGCTTGCCCTCTTGTTCTGCAAGCAGCAATTCCAATAGATTCGATGGCACCAAAAAGGCAGATGCCATGTTCTGGATCTCCTGAAGAGATTTCCAGACAGCAGTGTAGGTCTGCTCTCCTTCGGTTCCGATAATCCGGGATTGCTCATAGAGTGACTCATCTGCCATTTCAGCGGTATAGATAAAACATAATTCATTTGCTTTGATAGAATTATCTCCAGAGGCTACTCTGATATCATTATCCCCAGCTGCCTCATGACTCTGCTCGGCAGCTTCATGAATCGGCACTTCGTAATGATTTTCAATAATATAAAGGAGCTATGGATCTATCAGATCAGCTCCGATCTCTTCTCTTACTTCCCGAATCACGGTCTGAAGGCTGGACTCTCCCGGCTCCATCGTTCCTCCTACAGGACGGTACATGATTCGTCCACTGCTTGCCAGCTGAGTTTCCTGAAGCAAGTAATATCCATCCCGCTGGATCAGACACAGACAGGTAGTTCGTATTCCCACGGTGCATCCCCTCCCAATCCAGTTCACTGTTATGCTGGCCTTGACCATCCATTAGACCAGCATGCTCAGATCCTGCCAGCCCAGTGTCACTTCCTTATGCAATGTACCGCCTACTTTGATCGTTCGCTCGGCCAGTGGCTCTGCTCCTAGATGACGATAGAATTGAATTGCCGGATTTTCTTTTAACGCTTCGACCATAGCCGACTGATAGCCATCCCTTTGTAAACAGGCCGCCATTCGCCGAAGCAGCTCACGGCCATAACCTTGTCCCTGTGCAGATTGCAGTAAATACAAGGCATAGAACTCGGCATCGTACCGGGGATGATTCACTGTCTGCCGACTCGCTCCCGCGCTCACAAATCCGACAATAGTCTCTTCCTGCTCCAGCACGAGTACATAACGATCTTCTTCAGCTGCATTGAGGTTGGCTGCCCAGGCTTCCTGCCGCTGCGTTATAGACAGGTTACGCAGAAATAATGGCGCCATGATACCCGCATATGTGGTCTGCCAGCTGCGGACATGTACATTGGCAATTCCGGCTGCGTCATCCTGACGTGCCTGACGAATCGAAGCTTTGTTATCTCTGGTATCATCGTTCATCCGGGACTCCGCTTTGCTGATGCCAGCAGTAATATCCCATTCGGTAAAAGTCAGCCAGATCGCTGCGTCCACTACGCTGGAAACGATCGACAGCTTCTTCAATTTCGACCACATCGACTCGGGCGACCTGCTCTCCATCTGGTGGATTGAGCGGTGCGCCACCCAACTTTACCTGACCATATCCGGCAAGACGAATAAAACGTGGATGTGAAATATATGGACGATAAGGATGCTCTGCAGAAGATCGGCAATCAAAATATCCAAATACACGGTAATCCAGCAGAGTTCCGCCCATTTCCTCTTCTACTTCACGCTGCAGCGCATCCAGATAAGGCTCATCTTTTTCCAGCGTTCCTCCCGGCAGTTCCCAGCGTCCGTCTGTCAGCTGAATCATGACAAATTGATCTCCAACCATCGGTACAATAGAGACATTGCTGATGAGTGCTGAATCCAGTCTTACCACATCACTCCATACCTGAAAGCGAGCTGTAACTGGCCCCCAGTGAATATCGGTGGATAATGCAGGAAGAGTACGCAGATACTGACGGCTTTGTACAGTCATTCGGGCTGCAATCAGCCATGGATGCAGTACAGGGATACGGTTCTTCTCTCCCCAAACGTACGCTAGATACACCTGTACGGCTTCTTCCAGTGAATAGTGTACCGCTTCCCTCATACGATCAATATAAGGCGCGGCATCGCTTGCTTGCCAGGACAGCTTGTCTGCGACAAACAGCAGCTGATCCATCGGCTCCATATCTTCTTTGAGTGTAGTATGGCAGCGGATTGCACTGTGCAATTCGGGTGCATGCAGGCCAAATACAATCTCGGCGATCCGGCTGGACAGCTGCTGATGCAGCAAATGCGGAACCTGCCGTTCTTCCGGTAAAATAGCAATACCATAATGGGCAGCCAGCACCAACTTGTGCTGATCCGGAATGACAGTGGATATATCATGCAGCCAGCCGCACAGACAAGCAATGTGGGAATCCAGCTGATAATGCTCGGCCAGCTGCACAGCCTGCTCTGCTACTTTACGACAGTGTGTCCAGGTATCTGGCTCTTCATTATGCGAGAAAAATCGTTCAAGATATTCTGTCAGATTTTCCCCTTCTGCCGGAAGCGGGAAATAGATATCCAGCTCTGCGGGAATATGAATTTGTTGAAGTGTACCGTCTTGCTTCTCGTAGCCCATAGTCCACCTTCTCTCTATACTTCTATATAATATACCCAGTTATTCCTCAGCTTTGGATAGCTCTAAGTTTAAAATAGCCTCTGACCACCATATCTGCAAGTTTAAGAGAGGGAATTAGAACAATACCCAATAAACAGTCTACACAGCAAACAACCTGTCGTCGAACTTATCCGAATCTTCGGGTTCAGTGACAGGTTGTTTGTAACATCATATAGTATCAAAAATGAAATATGATGAGATACAGAGAGCAGAACAATCAGGCTCTTGCTACTACCTATTTACCAGTACTTGGTGAAGTGAATCTTGCTGTCAGACCAGTTGGTAACCAAAACTGAATCTGTCCCGATTCATCCAAGTACATTAAATTACAGTTTGCTATCGTCGATGCTGTTGAGCCAGTTCTCGATATCACCAATTACAGATGCTACACAGCCATCCTCGAAAGGCGAGATCAGTCCTGCTACTTCTACCAGCCCGGTAAAGGACTTGCTACCGCCCTGACGGCACAGGTTTACATAGTCGGCCCATGCAGCTGGTTGATCTTCATTCATTCGCTTCCAGAACTGGAACGCACAGATTTGTGCCAGCGTGTAATCGATATAGTAGAATGGCGCTTCATAGATATGACCCTGCTTTTGCCAGTAGCCACCGCTTTGCAGATAGAGATTGTCGCTCTGATCCCAGAATGGCAAGTATTTCTCTTCGACCGCTTTCCAAGCATCTTTACGCTCGGCCGGAGTCAGTTCCGGATTGTTATAAATCATATGCTGGAACTCATCGACTGCTACGCCATAAGGAATAAACAGCAGTCCACCGGACAGATGATCGAATTTGTACTTGTCGGTATCTTCCTGGAAGAACAGTTCCATCCACGGCCATGTAAAGAACTCCATGCTCATGGAATGAATCTCTGCGGCTTCATAAGTCGGCCAGATATATTCCGGCACTTCAAAGTGACGGCTCTGATACACCTGGAACGCGTGACCCATTTCATGGGTCAGTACATCAATATCGCCCGATGTTCCGTTAAAGTTCGCAAAAATAAACGGGCTCTGGTAATCATTCAGGAAAGTACAGTATCCTCCGCCCATCTTGCCTTTTTTGCTGAGCAGATCCATCAGTTCATTATCCTGCAGGAATTTGTAGAATTGATCAATTTCCGGAGACAGCTCGGAGTACATTTTAGCACCATTATTGATAATAAAGTCGGCATCGCCCTTGGGTGTCGGGTTGCCAGTCGGGAAGCTGTAACTTTGGTCAAAATAGGACAGGCGATCTACACCGAGACGGGCACGCTGACGATCTTTGAGGCGCGATGCTGCTGGTACGATATACTCCTGTACTTGCTTGCGGAATGCTTCGACCTGCTCGGGACCATAATCGGTACGTCCCATACGTGCATACGCCAGCTCGGTAAAGCTGTTATATCCCAGTTTGCGGGCAATCGTCGTACGGACTTTGACCAGTTCATCATAGATGCGATCCAGCTCTTCGCTGTTCTCCGCCATAAATCCATAACGCGCTTCGCCTGCACGCTGACGCATATCGCGATCTTTGGACTGCTCGAATGGAGTCAGCTGGGTCAGCGTACGCTCTTCGCCTTCGAACATGATTTTGGCAGAAGCAATCAGCTGACTGTATGCTGTAGTCAGTTTATTTTCCTGCTGAAGATCTGCAATGATGTCGGGATGGAATGTTTTCAGTGTCAGTTCGGCAGAAGCGAACAGCTGATGTCCCCATTTGGTCTCCAGTTCGCTGCGGAAGCTGGAATTCACCAGTGCTTTGTAATAACTGTCTATGTATTCCTGGAATACCGGTCCAATCTCATCCATATACTCTTGTTCAGTCTTGTAAAACTCATCATTGGTGTTAATGGAATGACGTACCGAGACGAGCTGTGCCTGTGTGGAGAAACTGTTGAACATTTTGTTGATCTGTGCCATCGCCTGATCCTGCTCTTCAAAGCTGGATGCCTGATTAAACTGCTCCAACAACTGATCAAAATCCTTTTTCAAAACATCCAGATCCGGACGTTCATATTTAAATTCGCTAAATTTCATAAATGTGCACCTCTCTATCGATAGTCTCGGAATCCCCGGCTACGTCTATGTTACTAAATTTCACAACAGATGAATAGATTTTTTATCCAATGGTTGAATAAATATTGTGATTGGCTGCCTGAATCCTGAGTATAAAAGCATCGAGAGAGATCATAAGCTGCAGAGCAACCTGTTCTACTGACATTTGTATACAGATTGCTTTTTATCACACCATTAACTATACAGCAGATTCACATAGCCACAGATAACGTGTGAAATGGCCTTTGCGAATATGACAGACTTCATGGATCTGCATACCTGCTGCACGAATAGAGGAATCAATGGCTTCGGTAGAAATAATAAGCACTCTTCCCGCCAGTCGGGCAGCAGATACCAGCATATCCAGACGCTCCTGTTCATTCAGTACCGAGCATAGATTATACGGCAGATCGAGTATCAGCGCGTCATAACGACCCTTTAGCTCCCGCAGATCTGCCAGCCGGACAATATCAGGCATATCATAAAAAGCCAGATTCTCTCTCGCTCCCTGCACCGCCAGCGGATTAAGATCATATCCTGTCACTGTAATGCCCATGGATAAAGCTTCGATTAATACGGTACCGATGCCGCAGCATGGATCAATCAGTGAAGCAGCCGGATCAGGTACCGCAATATTTACCGCTGCCCGGGCGACGCGGGTACTGAGAGCAGTGGAATAATGACGCGGCTTGTCATTGTGATGCAGCCAGACGGGTTCGGAGGAATAACAAGACCCGGCAACCCAGCGACCACCTGCATATGCCATTCCGATCAGCTGCTGCGGCTGCTTCATCTGCGCTTTGCCGACAATATGCATACCGATTCGGCGTTCCAGCTGCCTTTTCTCCTCATAGGTAAAGGTCTGTGCTGCATCCAGACAGATCAGCTTGAATGTCTGATCATTCGTATCCAGCTGCTTCACGATCTGCTCCAGCTGTTCCAGATTGGCTGCCTCGCACTGGATGTCCAGCCGATAATGAATAAACGGGCTGCGCTCCGGGGGGATAGCCCTATTACTCTCTACATAAAGAGGTTCGGGTTGCTGTTCCAGCAAACAGCGGAGCTCCAAAGTGCAAAGCTCCTCTTCATCTTCATGGCAGGCATAGGTATATATATAACCTGACGGCTCCTCACCAAAGGTTGGCTCGCCAGTAAATTCACGATTGGAATAGCTCATAGAATCTGTATTTGATTGCGGTTGTAACAACGATGTTCCTCTTTTCCCGACCTGTAGGTCTATATTGATGTCTAGTCTATGTTGGTGACCGGCTTATGTTGGTGTCTGGTCCAAATGAGTCTGTGGATGATTACCAGCTGTATCCTTTATTTGCTGATCGATTATCCAATACCTATCGCCATCCAAAAATGTCTCTATGATCAGTTCTTCGCCTGCGGTCTTATAATATAGTACATTCCGGCAAAGATCAGCATAATTCCGCTCCACTGCCATCCATTCGGTCGAAAGCCGGTCAGCAGCACATCGAGTAGAATCGCAACGGCCGGATCGACAAACACGAGTGCCGAGATGATCCGGGTTGGCAAATAACGTACACTGTTATAAAACAGTAAATATACGATACCGGTATGAACAACTCCGGTAATAATGGAATAGGTCCAGTTCATTCCGTCCAGCCCTGTATAGGAAGTCCACGATACGAACGGCAGTAGCAAAATCATACTGAGCAGCATTTGAATAAAGGTAGTCGCATATACACTTAGTGTACGAATACTTTTGCCAAGCAGCATGGTAGCCGCATAGAAAAAAGCAGCAATCATCGCGTAAATCGCACCAGTTAGCTGAAATCCTCCGCTGCTTTGACCAACTCCTACAATTAACAAGGTACCGGCAAAACAAAGCAGGATCGCTCCTAATCCCAGCCATGTCATCTTCTCGCGAAAAATGATGCTGCCAAGAATCATGGCAATCACCGGAGCCAGATGATACAGTGAGATCGCCACCGTTACCGAAGTCAGCTCAAAGGACTTGAATAGAAACACCCAGTTGAGCAGCAGCGTAGCCCCGCAGAGCAGCACCATTATCACTTCCCGACGCTCCCATACTTCTGTACGATACATGCCACTGAACCACCAGACACAACCGATCAGAATCACGGCACAGACGCACCGGATAAATACCAGCTCTATGGCTGACAGCCCTGACAATCCCGAGAAAAAGCCGACCGAGCCAAAAATAGCCATCGACAGAATCAGCTGGATCAGGGCACTTTTATGTAATGTCATTATGATGTAGTCTCCGATTTATAGATTGGCGGATACCGCCTGTACAATAATATGGTGCTGCTCCAGCTGCTCTCGCAGTTCTCTGGCAAAGGTTACGGCATGAACTCCATCACCGTGCAGACAAATGGTATCTGCCTCAATAGGAACGATCGTCCCTGTAGCCGACATCACTTGCTGCTCCATAACCATCTGCAGTACCTGCCTGACAGCCAGCTGCGAATCGGTGATCAGTGCCCCATCAGCAGAACGCAGCGTAAGTGTACCATCCGGTTGATAGGTCCGGTCGGCAAATACTTCATTCGCTACCTGCATACCTATCCGCTGACCAGCTGCAATCAATTCGCTTCCAGCTAGTCCATACAGAATCAACCGCGAATCTATAGCGTAGACGGCATGCGCAATCGCATCAGCGAGTGCCGGGGAGACCGCTGCCATATTGTAGAGCGCACCATGTGGTTTGACATGATGCAGCTGACTGCCCTCTTGGTGGACAAATGCCTGCAGCGCGCCTATCTGGTACGTGACCATATCGTATACTTCATCCGGACTTACCTCCATGTTGCGACGGCCAAATCCCATGCGGTCAGGCAGACCTGGATGGGCACCGATTTTCACACCATGGGCTATCGCCTGACGTACCGCTGAACGCATTACTGAAGGATCGCCGGCATGGAATCCACACGCAATATTGGCAGAGGTAATACTTCCATACATGAGTTCATCTGCTCCCAGAGTATACACGCCGTAACTCTCGCCCATATCACAATTCAAATCCACCTGGCGCATGTTCTCTCCTCCTGTTTTATCATGAATGAAGATCTTTTAACTTTTGCTCAATCATTCTCCGCAGTACGCGTAACTCTCGTACCCATGTTCCATACCATTGCTGGGCTTCCCCAATCGATACCATCTCAAAACGAACATAATCGCCCGGTGCAAGCTGTGCCATGACCGGAAGATCCAACGAAATGACCTGCGCTATTTTGGCATAACCGCCCAGTGTCTGGCGGTCCGCCATCAGTATAATGGGTTGCCCATCTGCCGGAACCTGGATTGTACCGTGAGCGACAGCTTCCGAGAGATAGTCCCGGGCAGATTTTAGTTCAAGTACGCTGCCGGACAATCGGTACCCCATACGGTCCGATTGCGGTGTGACCCTGTAATTCTCTTCGAGCAGAGATTGCTGACTTGCAGTCGAGAAATCTCCCCACTCCCGACCGGGAATAATCCGGATGACCGGCTTGCCTGTCTGTGACGGCAGTAACAGCGAACTTACCTGCCAGGACACCGTATGCAGAGAAATCATACGGTCCGGCTCAATGGATAATTTCGGCGGCATCAACTGTCCTGATGAGGTAGATAAGATATCTCCTTCGCGCAGTGCTCTGCCATTTTGGCCACCAATTCCTGCCCGCAGATAAGTACTGGCGCTGCCCATAACAGATGGAACCTGCCATCCACCAGCAACTGCCAGATAGGCACGACAGCCGGACTCTACCTTTTTAAAAGACAAACGGCTTCCCTTGCGTACATATACGGGTCGCCACATCGGCAGTAGCTGTCCATTCACTACCGGAGTCAGCTGTCCACCGGTTACCGCAATCCAGCAATCGGCTGTGAATTCCACAGCAAACCCCGATAAAGTTATTTCCAGTGTCGGTTCTTGTCCGGTATTACCGACGAGCCAGTTGGCGATCATATGCGCCGGGCGATCCATCGCACCTGTTATACTGACTCCATCTTTGCCATATCCTGTTCGTCCCGTATCCTGAATCGTCGTTAGTAATCCCGGCTTCTCTACGATAATACTCATCGGCGTCCTCCCTCCTCATCTGCTTGGGATCGTACGTTAGAAGCCTGCTGTCCTAACCGAATATACTCTTCTGCTGGAATTGGGAAGAAACGTACCTTATTTCCACTCTGCAGCAGTGCAGGAGGTGCTTGCTTCGGATCAAATAATCGTACAGGTGCGCGGCCGATCAGTTGCCAGCCGCCCGGTGTATCCAGTGGATAAATACCTGTCTGTTCACCGGCAATACCTACCGATCCGGCAGGAATAGTCAGTCTTGGAGTCTGTTTGCGTGGTGCAGCAATCTGCGGAGACATACCGCCCATATATGGGAATCCGGGAGCAAATCCAATCGCATATACCGTATAATCGCCGCTCGCATGAATCTGAATTACCTGATCCGTGGTCAATCCATTACGATCTGCTACCAGCTGCAGATCCGGTCCATATTCACCGCCATAGCAGACCGGAATATCTACTACTCTGGTCTGCTGTTTCTTTTCCTGTGTCAATGCCATTAGCAGCCGCTGTTCGATCAGCTGACAGACTGTCTCATATATACCAGTATTGCCAGAACGGTTTATTAATGATAGAACTGCCAGATCGTAATACACTGCCAGCGTTGTATAAGAAGGAATGCATTCGATCCAGCCGGGAAAAGGGTCCTGTTCGATCTGATGTGCAGCAGTCTGAATTCTGCCAAGTATATCGCCGTGAATCTCCTGACCGAATTCGATTAGTACAGCTGAATCACCGAGCGGGTGTATCGTCCATTCCATCGCACTCATCCCTTCCGTCCGAAGCTGAATATGGTACACTTTATAAGACATTTTATCGATTAGTATCCAGCCTGTCGAGCAAGTCGCAGATATATGGAGATCAGAGACTCCGTTATCCATCCTATATACAAGTTCCTGATAAAGCTTAATGACATGGTCATATCTTTCTGTATTAGTCTTATGCAAGAATATCTTAAACATCTTTAGTTCCAAAATAATAAATAACTTCAACTATAATCAAATTATTCTTCAAGGTGGTGCAAATCCATGATCTATCAAATCAGTTATATGTCTGACAATTATCAGGTAAAAGGTTATTTGGCGCTGCCTTATGGCGTAATAGCCTCTACTGAACAACTCACCGATTGGCTAAATTCTTTTTACAAGACTTCCACTCTGGAGGTCCTACCAATTGCGTGTCCTTTGCATCCTGCGACTAAACCGATCGTAGAGGGACAATATCCGGTATTTGTCTACTGTCGGGGTGGTATTGGCCGGGTAGGCAGTGTTCGGATGGATTGGCTGGAGCGGTTTGCCCAGCATGGTCATATTGTATTCGCTCCCTGTTACCGCGGAGCCGAAGGCGGCGAAGGGCGTGATGAGTTTGGCGGAGGCGATGTAGAGGATGTACTGTCCGGTATTCGCTGGCTGAATCAGCTTCCCTTTGTGGATGAGCAGCGGATATCGATCATGGGATTCTCCCGCGGATCGGTCAATGCAGCCCAGGCAGCGGTACGATCCACCGAACCGCCTTTGAGCCGGCTGATTCTATGGGGCGGCGTATCCGATCTTGCCCGCACCTATGAGGAACGAATCGATCTGCGTAGGATGCTCAAGCGGGTAATTGGGGGATCAACCGGCAAATATCCCGAGCGATACGAAGCGCGCTCACCGGTTGCTCTGGCAGAGCAGATTCACTGTCCGGTGTTAGTTATTCATGGACGGCAGGATCTGCAGGTAGACTACAGCCATGCCGAGAATATGATTCAGCGGCTGCAGGAACTGGATAAAGAGTACGATGTACAAATTTACGAAGATTACGGTCATCATATGCCGGAAGATGTGCACAAACAGGCAATAACAGCGATGTTCGACTGGATACAGCAGAAGTGAGAGTAGATAGACCAAGCAGCAAGCTTGACTACAGGATCATACTCGATAATATACTTTCAGAGATTGTACATTGCCCTGTATGCCCTTGCCCATGATGTATTATCACTTCATTTCCACCTGTAAGTTGTTTTCATCTGAATATTCTGCTGCCATGTATACTACTTCCATAATCGTATAATTTGGATATACAAAAAAGCTGCCGGAACGCCTACGGCAGCTTTTTCATATTTGATTTTCTTGTTAGGATTTCCAGTTCATTTACAATAGTAGAGCTTACTACATTGCAATCCAAATCAGTACCAGTTAATTTGCAGCTCCTATCATAGCAACCTAGCGTACTGCGTTTACAGTATTCACTGCTATATTCAAACTACAGTTGCCGGTACCCGGCTGCTGCTACCTGTCTTGGTGAACATGCTGCGGGCGATCCAGACACCAGCGGCTCCCGCTTGAGCCAGTCCGCGTGTTACCCCTGCACCATCTCCGCCGCAGTACAGTCCATCGATCTCGGTCTCCAGATTCTCATCCAGCTTGGGACGTGCAGAATAGAATTTGGCTTCCACTCCATAGAAAAGAGTATGTTCCGAGGCAATACCCGGTGTTACTCCTTCCAGCGCCTGTACCATTTCGATCAGACTTTTCATTGTATTATAGGGAAGCACCAGCCCCAGATCACCCGGTACAGCTTCCTTCAGCGTTGGTTCGAGGAATCCTTCCTTGATACGATCTGCTGTAGAGCGACGTCCACGCAGAATATCGCCGAACTTCTGCACGATGACACCTCCACTGGACAAATCATTCGCACGACGGCAGATCTCACGGGCATATTCATTGGGCTTATCGAACGGTTCAGTAAATTTGTGTGATACGAGCAGGGCAAAGTTGGTATTGCGGGAACCGAGGGCTGGATCTTTGAAAGAATGACCATTGGCTGCCATAACCCCGCTATGATTTTCGACAACTACATGACCGGATGGATTGCTGCAGAATGTCCGCACCCGTGTACCGACCGAGGTGTTATAGATAAATTTACCTTCATACAAATGCTTGTTAATCTCCTGCATCACCACATCCGAGGTTTCCACCCGTACTCCTACGTCCACCTGGTTATTGTACATTTTCAGGCGGCGCTTTTTGAGAATTTCGGTGAGCCATGCAGAACCGTCACGTCCCGGAGCGATCATCACATTGGCTGATTCGTAGGTCTCGCCTTTTTTGGTGACAATACCGGTGATCCGGTGCTTGCCTTCTTCCTTGATTGTCAGAATATCCTCCACTTCCGCTTTGTAGACCATATCAATACGTGTATTCAGATATTCATAAATAGACTTCAGAATCTCCAGATTCTGCTCGGTACCAAGATGACGTACCTGTGCACGCAGCAGCTTCAATCCCGAAGCGTAACCACGCTGTTCAATATCACGGATAACGTCTGTCGTCGGGTCGGTGATCGATTCGGTGGCACCATGCTCCAGATTAATAGAATCTACATACCGGATCAGATCTTCCACTTTGGATGGGGAGAGATAATCAGTCAACCAGCCACCAAACTCTGTCGTGATATTAAATTTGCCATCGCTGTACGCTCCTGCTCCTCCAAACCCGGCAGTTACCGAACAAGCGGGGAGACATCCGGCAAAATCCTTTTTACCTGCCGGCGGAGGACAAAACTGGATTTTCTCCTGCATAATCGGACAGTTACGGCGATAAATATCATGACCTTTATCAATCAAAAGGACTTTCCAGTCCGGGGCAATCCGTGTCAGTTCATAACAAGCAAAGATTCCTGCGGGTCCTGCACCTACTACGATACAATCATATGTTGTCGTCATAATATCCTCCTGATGAGCTGTTATCGGATCATCCACGCCAAGTCTGTTCCATGGATTATACGGCTTGATCCTTGCAGATTGATTAATAAGTAAAATATGTCTTTGTATTACATGTCCAGTATGTTCATCCAGATCCGGCTGTCTTAAACGCACAAAAAAATCCCCGGCTTGCGAACAGGTATGCCAAAGCATCCTATTCGTAGCCAGGAATTTGCGGTTCCTTGTAGAGACCCCCAAACCTTATTTCCGGGGATATACGAATAATAAATATAATTCAACTTTTAATGTACGTTTATAAAGTAAAAACTACTGTATTACCAAGCAGTTTCGCTGGTCTACAGTGGTATATTACCGAAAAATACACGTATGGTCAAGTGGTTATTTTATTTATTGTTCGTATTTTATGCATGACAAAGCAACTAAAAGAGATTTATTTTCTTTTTAAAGGAATTTATACGAACATTCCCCCCACACTCCTGCGAAATCATTTTTTTAAAGTAATATAGAATAAAACGAATAATGTTTTAATCTAATCGATTTAGAAAAGGTTGTATAACATCCTCCACGCACAAATCCAATCATGATCTATGCCCTATCCATCTTTAACCGGTATGAAATTTCTCCTTGATTCGAACTAGATCATCGATCGGATCATGAATCGGAAAATACTCAATACCTACATAACCGTCATAATCCATCTGCTTGATTGCGTCGAATACATAATCATAATTCAGCTCGCTAATAAATAGCTCATGACGTCCCGGTGCTCCTGCACCCTGAATATGGCCGACATGACGAATATTATTTTGCAGGCGCGGCAGTACATTGCCTTCCATCACCTGCACATGGTACATATCGTAGCAGACTTTGACCAGCGGATGATTTACTTCCGTTACAATATCGAATGCCTCCTGAGAGGTATTAAGATAATAACCACTAAGCTCTTTGTCTGTTATCGTATTGAGCGGCTCAATACATGTAGTGACGCCAAATTCCTCCAGCGCCGGAATAGCGGCTTGGAGCCCATCGATCAGGCTCTGCTGCATCTCCTCCCGGCTCATGCCTTCTTTGACAAAGCCAACCGTATGAACCATTCGTGAACAATTCAAGGAACATGCTGCTTCGGCAGAGCGGCGAATACTCTCTACCGCGTCTTCACGTTTATCCGGTTCCAGCATGGTAGCCAGCTTGACGACGATCGAAGCCACTTCCATCCCCAGCTCCTGACGCAACCGGTTAATCGCTTGCAAATCTTTGTCTTCCCATGACCAGAATTCAATAATATTTAGATCATGAGCATGTAATACCTGCATCACATCCAGAATATCCCTGCCTTCAAAAAGCGTCTCTGTGTTATAAGAGATTCTCATGGTATGCACCTCATTCCAGAAAATAAATTCCAAAATATGTATACACCAAAAAAGCGTCT
The DNA here is from genome assembly GCF_000971985.1 of Paenibacillus dauci. Classification (GTDB taxonomy): domain Bacteria; phylum Bacillota; class Bacilli; order Paenibacillales; family Paenibacillaceae; genus Saccharibacillus; species Saccharibacillus dauci. Next base: position 187,611 of record NZ_LAQQ01000005.1, read on the forward strand.
GCTAACCGGATATCTTCCTGTGAAATGTGGAAGTATTCAGCAGCTGACGCCTGTAGAGGTATGAAGTATTACACACCTTTTGGATCATCATCAATAATCGGGCTCTGCAACCCATCGATTCGACTACGTTGATCCTTATTCATTTTACTTTTTATATAATCGATTTGGGTATGTACCAAAGATGAGTTGATCGTCATAAAATTGGAATGCCGCAATCGGCTGTGGACGCTGCTGATGTTCCTGAATATCCGCATAGATAGCAACTGCCACTTTTGCACATTCCTGCACCGTACAGTCTGCGTAGACACCAAAATATTTTTGCATAATCCAGTACAGTTGTTCTCCGAGTTCATCGGATGAGTGAACATGTGGCAGTACTTTGATAATATGCTCGATTTCGATGCTGTATTCGTCAGGAAGACACCATTCCCGCAGATTCATCGGATTCCACCGCATCATATGCAGCGCAACGATCTGGTAATTCATTTCACGCACTTGCCTGTTGTGTCCATCATTCATTCATTCTCCTCCTTATCCGTCCGGTGCTTCCGGACCCGCTCTTGTCTATGTGTATGAGCTTTTGTATTTGAAAATGAAGTTGTTGGATGATAACACTGTACAGAAGAGCTTTTAGAGCCAGTCTCGGCACAGCTAACTAAAGTATGGATGATCCTCTGCCTACTGTAAATGCGGTAAAAGACCCACAATTTTGCCTGTTCATGCATTTTCATATGCTGCAGCGATTATGAATTCGTCAGGCAGGGTAATTGATTATTTATAGAGATGTCCCTGCACAGATACCTGCCTATTAAAGGTAGAGCTCATCGTGCCGGAAAATCCCGGTTCATGGATTTTCTATTATTCACAAATGCTCCAAATCGTTTATAAGCGAAGTTGTTTCTGCTTATTACTCATCAAACCAACTCACAAACCAGTAAAGGATGGATACCCATGACAGAAACGAATGATATTCAAACCCTCAAGGATTGGTTGAACAAACAAAAGGATAATACAATTATTATTGAGAAAAAAGAGCTGGATGATACCGATATTGTCCATTTTACCCTGTCGGATATTGACGAAAGAAATGAAGACAATGAAATCGACGATTACCTGGAAAGTGCTCTGCTGCTGCGCGGCGAAGGAGTAACCCAGAATGCCGACGGCGAAGAAGTACAGGTACCTCGTGATACCTATGAGATCATTACCCATGATCTGCGTATTGATGAAATCAGCGATTCGCGTGTACAACTGAACACCGAGCGTGCTGTTTATACATTAAGTACAAAATAAAGCAAACCAGGACAGGCAGGGCGATAAGCTCTGCCTGTTTTTTGTGCATGTGTTCAGAATGTTGGGAAAGCTCCTGTTCGGGTAGATGTAGGCATTTCTACGTATCGCCGGTGCATTTCTACCTGCTCCTTCATATTGTATTGTAAAACTACTGCTCTATTGATACTTTATTCCCTGTATTATTGATAACGTTTACATAAATGAAGGAGAGGTGTTGTATTATGTCCATGTTCAAAAAGGGCATCCAGTTCGCCCTGCTCAGCTCCCTTGTAATAACTCCGCTCGTCTCTCTTGCCCCTTCCGCTTATGCTGCCAACGAAAAAGCACAAGTCTGGCTCACTACAGCCGATCCAAACAGTGAACCCAATGTAGGCCTGCGTACAGATACAAGACTTACCCGGCAAAGTGATCGTGCATTTAGTACAGCTTCGGACAATGCTGACTATACCTTTAACGTAAATGAAGGCAAAACCTATCAGCAAATGGATGGATTTGGCGTATCGATGACCGATTCTGCAGCCTGGCTGCTTAATTACAAGCTCAGCAGCGCCAAGCGCAATGAGGTCATGGATAATCTGTTTGGTCTATCGGGTATTCATATGAGCATGCTGCGCCAGCCGATGGGTGCGAGTGATTTTGCCTGGAGTACGTATACGTATGACGATACCGCCGGTGATACGGCATTGAATCAATTCAGTATTTCCAGAGATCAACCCTATATTATTCCCATGATCAAGTCCGCTCTTGCCAAAAATCCGAATATCAAATTTATCGCTTCGCCCTGGAGTGCTCCAGCCTGGATGAAGTACACTACCAATGACAAAAACGGTACCGGCAAGCTGAAAGCCGAGAATTATCCGGTATACGCCAATTACTTCGTCAAGTTCATACAGGCTTATCAGGCACAGGGTATTCCAATCTATGCGGTTACTCCGCAAAATGAACCGTTGTTCGAGCCGGGACGTTATCCGGGCATGCTCATGAATGAACAGGATCAGATTGGCATGATCGGCGATTATCTCGGACCTGCTCTGAATAAAGCGGGTCTGAACACCAAAATCATCACGTATGACCATAACTATGATAACTGGAATTTCCCAAATACGGTTATCCAGGCACTCAAAAATAATGGAAAATCGCAATATGTCGCCGGCAGTGCCTTCCATCATTATGGCGGCGACTTTACAGCCATGACCAATATGCATAACGCCCATCCGGACAAGGATATCTGGTTCACCGAAGGCGGGTTTGGTACTTGGAATGATCCGGTCAACGGAACTACCCAGGGATTCGATAATATGATCAATGAATTTATTGGCATGACCCGCAACTGGTCCAAGTCGATTATTCTCTGGAATGCAGCTCTGGACCAAAAAGATGGCCCAAGTGTGATCGGAGACAACAATACCAACAAAGGTATGGTAACCGTGCAGAACTCCGACAACAGCTCCAGTAATCCGGAAGACAAAGTAACCTATACCAAGCAATACTATCTGCTCGGACATTTCAGCAAATTTGTAAGCTCCGGTGCATATCGAATCGATTCCAATACGTTCGCCGATATGCAGAGTGTCGCTTTCAAAAATCCGGATGGCTCTAAAGTCATCGTGCTGTATAACTCCCAGAACACTGCAAAAACAGCCAAAATCCAATGGAACGGACAGGCTTTGAATTATACGGTGCCTGGCAAATCAGTAGTCAGTCTGAAATGGTAATCCATATTCGCTCATCTATTTTGGAAATGCTTTGGTTTTAATTTTAACTACAGAATTAAATTCAGTATATAAAGTAGCTCTATTCCCAGCGTAACCTATTGAATCGTGGTTAAGCTTCGGAATAGAGCTATTTTATGATGTATTATTACCTATTACTATTTATCTCATCTTATGCAACTTTAACAGTAATTCATAAAAGGATTATCATACCTATAGATCGTTACAATTAAAAATAATGCTGAAATTTGTTTTGTTATCCATATATAGAACCCTTTTGACATTTACTATATTTATACAGCTATTCATAAACATAATGATCTTTGGTTGAAGCCGTATGTGTTTTGTGGCATGATCACTTATAGACAGCAACAGCTGCCGTGTAGGATTTTTGACGGCAGCTTTGTGACTATGCCAGTACGATTAGAGGAGCTTACCATGAATGATATTCCGGCTTATCGCAAAGTATATACCCAGCTCAAACAAGATATTAAAGAAGGACATTATGCACCCGGCACGCTTTTGCCGACTGAATCGGAACTGGAGCAGCGCTTCTCGGTCAGCCGAACTACGATCCGCAAAGCTGTCGAACTACTGGGCAACGAAGGCTTCCTGAAAAAGACACAGGGAAAAGGTACCGAGATTCTCGATACCTCCACGACCCAGCGGCTGAACCATCTGACTTCCATTACCGAGACACTGACTTCCAAAGGTTATAAAGTGACCACACGCGGAATGTCGATCGAATGGATTACGCCACCGGAGCATGTAGCTGATGCGCTTATGCTCCCCCCTGGCAGCAAGGTATATCTGGTTCAGCGGGTACAATATGCCGATGATCGACCGATTGCCTTGATGAATAATTATCTGCGTGCCAATTATGTGCCTGGTCTGGAACAGCATGTGAACCGATTTAACAGTCTGTATACGTTCCTGGAACAGACGTATCATATTATTCTGCTGCATGCATGGGAGCGCCTGTCCGCTGTAGCAGCTGATTTTACCGAATCCCAAATTCTACAGATTCCGCTCGGTTCTCCACTGCTATGCAGCAAACGGATCAGCCATATCGAGCAGGGTCCATTCGAATACAGCATTATCAAGCTGGTCGCCGACAAATACGAGTATAGCGTCTATCTGGAAGGCAGAGCTTAAACCTCTCTCATCCGCCCGATTATATTAATGAATCGTATAACCTCCATCCACTACCAGATTCGCCCCATTGATCATATTCGCGGAGCCGCTGGCGAGGAACAATGCAGCTGCAGCGATTTCTCCGGGTTCGGCAAATCGCCCGGCAGGCGTATTACGAATCGCTTCCTCCTTGATTTCGCCTTCCCAGTAACCGGCAATCAGTGGTGTATACGTGGCTGTTGGTGAAATCGCATTGACCTGAATATTATGCTTGCCCCATTCATGGGCAAGGGATCGGGTAATGGAAATGACCGCAGCCTTGCTCGCGCTGTAGGCGACATGTCGATCAATAGCCACAATTCCTGCCTGCGAAGCAAGGCTGATAATTTTGCCACCCTGCTGCGCTGCAATCATCTCCCTCCCGACCTGCTGGGACATAAAGAACATTCCATTCATATTCACTTCCATTGTCCGGTGCCACTCAGCTTCGGGATAATCTTCTGCCCATTCTACCGGTCCGATCCCTGCACTGTTCACGAGAATATCCATACTGCCGAATTTCTCTTTGACCTGGGCTATTGCTTTGCGTACCGATTCACTGTCTGCTACATTGACTTCAAAAGCTGCGCCGTACTCCAGTCCTTCCGCCGCTCGCTGTGCCTGGTCCAGATGAAGATCCAGCAGTGCCACAGCAGCTCCTTTTTCGGCAAATAACTGTGCAGTTGCCAGACCGATTCCGGATGCCGCTCCTGTGATGATAGCGGTTTTCCCATCCAGACGGAACGTTGTATCGTACAGATTATCCTTCATATCCGTTCACTCCTTTGAATGATTCACTTTGGGTATGATTGACGGGTCGAATATTCGGTGCTGTGGTTTGTATCGTTTTCCAGTGAAATAGGATGTCGATGCATATAATCTCCCAGCTCTGCAGCAATTTGGTTCACATGCCGAAATACCGGCAATAGCTGGCGATACTGCTCACGGCGAAGAGGGTCTGGGGCAAATGTATTTTCCACAGTATGAAGCGTCTCTATAACACTGTAATCCGTCCACCAGCCTGCTGTCCGGGCAGCGATTGCGGCAGCTCCGAGCGAAGCCGCATCCTGATCAATATTAGTCTTGATCATATCCATATCAAAAATATCGGCAAACATCTGCATCCACAGCGGGCTTTTGCTGCCTCCGCCGCAGATCAGCATACGGTGGGCTACCCGGGTATGCTGCTGCAGAAGATCCAGTGACAGTCGTAGATTCATCGCAATTCCTTCCATGGCAGCTCGGATCAGATCGGCACGCGTCGTTCCGAGATGCAATCCTGTATACCCTCCACGGATATGCACACTATGATCCTGGGAACTGCCACCCGCCAGACTGGGATTGAAAATAATACCGTTGGCGCCGACCGGCACATCCGCCGCCCACTGATTCATCTGCTCATAGGCACCTACCTGATCCTTCAGTTCTGTACATAAGGTATCCCTCACCCAGCGCAGCGAGCTGCCACCTGCAAAAATGGAATAAGCACTGGTATACATGCCCTCAGCAATATGAGCAAATACGTAAGGTCGTGTATCTGCATCCAGTACCGGTTGGCTGGAATTGACCGGAATCCAGCTGGATGACCCAAGTGACATATATACCTGTCCTTCTTTTGCGCCCACTGCGCCGAGTGCCATGCAGGCATTGTCCACCCCTCCGCAGGCGACCGGTGTACCTGCTTTTAGTCCCGTATATGCTGCTGCTTCTACAGTTACCTGTCCGATCATCTGATGCGAAGGAACAATCTCCGGAAATAAATCACCAGATAACCCCGCCGCTTGCAGAAGTTCCTCTACCAGTTGTCCACTGTGCAAGTCGTAAGCTCCCGTCCCCGAAGCATAAGAGTGATCTGTAGCCATCTGTCCGGTCAGCCGGTAATTGATATAATCTTTGGAACCAAGCACTTTATCGATACGGGCAAATAGGTCCGGCTCGTTCTTGTTCAGCCACATTAATTTGAACAATGGATAACAACCTGCCGGAAACCCATTGCCGGTCTTCATATACCATTCCTGCTCATCGACAAGCCGGAAAAAATGCTCTGCTTCTTCCTCCGCACGCCGGTCTGACCAGATCGGTACATATTCCTGCAGACACCCATCCTGTCTGCTGACCGGAACACTCACCAGACTATGTCCCGATAGACTAATACAGTCAATCGTTGCTGCATCTACCCCTGATACTGTCAGCAGCTGCCGGGTTGTCTCACGAATCCCGCTCCACCAGTCATCGGGCCGCTGTTCATGCCAACCCGGATGCGGATAAAAAGTCTCGTATTCCACAAATGACCGCGCAATCGTCTGCAGCCTTTCGTTATACAACGAAGCTTTGACCCCTCCGGTACCCAGATCATAAGCTATAATATTCGGCATGGCTGTCACCTTCCACAGGTCAATTTTGATTATCATATACTGATATATCTGTGCCAAACAAAAAACTCACTTTTGATCTGCCGCTGCCTTGATACCACTCTATATTGCTTCGAATATATAAAGATAATTACCTTTTGTCAAGCGCTTTCATACAGAGTAAAGGTTTTAGTATCTTCCTGATGATATTGTCTTCACCAATCATCCTCATAAATAAAGAAAATAGCAGATAACCCTTAATTATTTCTTGAATTTTATAATTCCAGGGTTTATAGTAAGCCACATCAGATAAAGATAATCATCTTTCTATAATGGAGGTACAATCATAGTGAAATCCATAATCGATTATGCCCATATCGGACGAATGATGGATGTGAGCGCAGTACGTACAGATGTGACAGTAGACGAAGTCGATCAGATGATTGATATTGTAAAAAGGTATCATTGTATCTGTGCCAGTCCAATGCCCTATATGACAGAATATGTGATTCGTCAGCTAGTGAATGTACCGGATACTGTGGTTACCGGAGTGGTGGGATTTCCATCGGGTGCGGATACCACTTCCATGAAAGTACACACGGCGAAGGAAATGCTGGATATCGGCTGCAAAGAACTGGATATGGTCATCAATGTAGGAGCACTGAAGTCAGGAAATAACGAACTGGTTATACAGGATATTGCCGCTGTAGTTGCTGCTGCTGAACACGTACCGGTCAAAGCGATCCTGGAGATTGCCTACTTGACCGATGATGAGATCCGTATAGGCAGCGAGTTGATCGTTCGGGCAGGTGCTGCTTTTGTAAAAACAGGGACCGGCTGGGGTCCGCGTCCGACGACAGTAGATACGATTCGGCTGATCAAATCTGTAATCGGTGATACTGCTCTTATCAAGGCAGCTGGCGGTATTCGGGATCTGGACACTCTTCTCGCCATGAAAGAAGCTGGCTGCGATCGATTCGGCATTGGCGTACGATCAGCATTGACTATTTTGCAGGATGCTTATCATCGCGCGGGTATAGCTGTTAATCCCGCTGTGCAGACGGCATCTTCTCCAGCAGTCAGCCGCGATGACTCTTATTAACAGCTGCTATCCTGCAGAGGTAACAAATAGCTGTGTAATTTGAAATAGCTTGCACTGTCTAGTAACTGTTCGAACAGTACGCCATAGCAAAAGCTCCCAGCTAAAACAAAACTAGGAGCTTACTATCTGTCTGTTCTTTATAACCGATACTATTGCAGATCCTGCAGCAGCATTCGGTACATGGAGGCGAGATCTTCGTCTTTTTCAGTTATCGTATCGAGGGCTTGCTGAACGAAAGGTTGAATCTCCGAACCGGCTGCGAGCAGCGCAGCATAAGCATGAAAATCGGTTTTGCCGTATTTGCTGATCACACTCTTGTCGGTATTCCAGCGGTTCCGGCGAATCTGTTCAGTCCAATACTCGAATTGTTCCTGTGGCGGCTGGACTGCATACTGCTGGAACAGGTCATCGAATTGTTCATCACCCTGCTGCTCCTGTGGCATAACCCGATACAACTGCTCCAAGGGAACGGTTTGGCGAATCAATGTACTGAAAGTCAGATAGTCGCCACCTTCTCCATCCGGTGACTGTACATAAGCGATAAAGTCAGACGTCTGATCCAGCTGCTGAAGTACTGGCTGCAGACGTTCCAAGACTTGTAAAGCAATACGGGTCAATCCGCCATCATGGATTGACTGGTCCATGATCTGAATTGAATCGGCATCTTCCTGCTTCAGCTGTTCGCGGGTAAATGTATCGAGTACCGGCAGAGATCCTGCTTCGTCCTCTTCCCACAACTGTTCATTGATCTCACGATACAGATCCAGCGGCTTTTCCAGAGCTTCTCCGAAATCATCGATCATCTCGGGATAATCGCCAGTGGCATACTTGATTGATTGACGAATCTGCTCTACAGAACGTTGATAGGATTCGTTATGATTTTCTGCATACTTTTCCTGATAATAGTTGTCATAATAGGCGGTGGTCTGCTCCAGATCATGCAGTGTATTCAGATAGAGCAGATAATTGCCATTCGTATTGTCTGCTTCGATAATACATGTATAGACCTGCTGATTGGAATCGGATTGTGCAAAGGCCGTAATGATCTCCGAACACGCTTCATATAGCAGATCTTCGACTGCCTGCATGCTCCAATGCGTACCCTGAATCCCTTCCAAGTCGTCCGTGATCCAGATTCCTTGCGGTGCAGAGACATAATACCGTCCCAGACCTTCCGGTTGACGCAATCCTGCGAGCAGACGCCCGATATGTACTTGATATACACCCATTTTAGATTCTCCCCATCTCTTCGGCTGTCTGGGTCCGTAATTGACGGCGATCCAGAATACCCTGAATAATCATCTGCTGGGACTTTGGTAAGCCTTGCGGCCACTCCCCTGCCCGGCAGTACATAATATCTGTAATTTCGCTGCTGGATGTGAACGTTCCTCCCCGCACTTCTCCACTGAAGATCAGATCTACACAGTTGGGATTACTGCGCTGAATCGCTTTTTCCAGACGATCAATATGTACTTCCAGTCCAGTCTCTTCCCTTATTTCACGCTTTAATCCATGTTCGGGCTGCTCCAGCTCCATCCATCCGCCGGGGATTCCCCAGGGCTCCTGTTCACGATACGAATGCCGCAGCAGTAATATCTCTCCCTGTTCATTGGTAAATACGCCCAGTACCGCAATCAGGAAATGATGCTGGGAACGACGAACCGCCCAATTTTTGAAACGTTCCAGCGGCATATGACGATACATCCACACCAGCCAGTCTCTCGGTATACGGTTAATCCATTTAGCGAGCAATGCGTTCACCTTCTTTGTTGTGGATAGAATGCTATTCTGGTTCGATCCATAAAATGCAGTACATTAGCTGCGCAAAATATCACCCTGCCGGTCATTGCGCAAATCTTCAATCAGCGGACGCTGCGCCTGATTGACCTGCTCCAGTTGCATATCATCAATACTGCAAAAAAGCAGTGTACTGGATTCACCATCGGGATCATTGTATTTCAGTGTTACTCCATCGTCTTCCAGCTTATCAGTCAGATCGACCTGGATATCAAAAATAAACATAACGAATACAACATCATCACCGCTGGGATACGTATATTCAAGCCGTTCACCGGTATATACCGCATAGAAATGACTGCCGATCACATCCAGCCCGGTCTCTTCTCTGACCTCACGAATCATCGTCTCTTCAATCGTCTCACCCGGTTTCATACCGCCCCCCGGCAATCCCCAATCATGGGAATCTCCGCGCTTCTGCCACAGAATACGGTTATGATCGTCACGAATAATCGCTCCACCGGTTACGATAATCTTTCTTCCTTTACTCATCAGTTGTCTCCTCACTGGTCCAATGTACTATACAGACTATTCAACATACCTCTTTATCCATAGACATAAATGAACTTGCTTATTATGTAAAAGCGAGTTGGGATCATAGTAAATGGCGATCCACCGCTTTTGCAATATTGCAGGGATCGCCATCCTAATCTCACGTCATATTATTTCTTTTTAAGCTTTTTCAGTTCGGCATACATATCCGGCAAATGCTCCTGAAGTTCGGGAATCGGGTCCGGATAAGACAGATCCATCTTCTGCAGCGTCCGTACCACAATCTGCAGGACGGCCAGATCACGGTACCAGCGGTTATCCGCCGGGATAATATGCCATGGATGATCATCGGTTGCACAATGCTTGAATACATCTTCATAACATTTCTGGTAATCATCCCAATACTTGCGTTCCTGCAGATCACCTTCATCAAACTTCCAGTTCTTATGCGGTTTCTCTACACGGTCAATCAGCTTTTTGAGCTGGAATTCCTTGGAGATATGCAGGAAAATTTTGACGACACGTACGCCGTTTTCTTCCAGCATCTTCTCAAAATGGTTAATCTGCTTGAAACGCTGCTTGGCGGTAGCATCATCGATCTGTCCATGTACTCTTGTGATCAGCACATCTTCATAATATGAGCGGTTAAAGGCACTGATATATCCATAACCGGCGACATGCTGATGGGCACGCCACAGATAATCATGATTGCGTTCCTCTGTGGTCGGTGCCTTAAAGCTGTGAATATGAATGCCAGCCGGGTTGGAAATGGAGAACACTTTGTTGATCACGCCATCTTTGCCGCTGCAATCCATGCCTTGAAAAACAAACAATACCGACTTTTTGCCGTTTGCGAACAGCTTGGGCTGCAGTTTTTCAAATGTTTCGGTAAGCTTGGCTTTTTCGGATTCGGTATCTTCTTTGGATGTGTAATCACCGGTATAGCCGGGATCAATATCTTTCAAATTGATGGAATCGCCTTTGGCAAGAAACCAGTTCTTGGATGATTTGGACATCGTAATCGCTCCTTTTGTAGAAAGTACACTGCTGCATCTAAGGGTTGTAGTCACATTCTACATATTACCCAGTTCCTACCTTTTTTTAGCAGCTACAAGCTTATTGGATAAAGCCACTTCTGTCAGATTCGGTATATTCACTCTTTAAATAACGCGCTGCTGCTCTTGAATGGCCGCGATCATCTCGGCACGCAGTTTGTCTACAAAACGGGTGCGTACTTCTTCATCCACGCCCATTTCCTTGGCATCCAGTTCTTCCAGCGATTCGATCCATACATGGGTGTCATTAATGGTTCCCAGCTCTTTCTGGATTTTTTTGTATGTTTCTTCGTGATCGCGGAATTTGGAGTTGAGGGCAAATTCCGCAGCTTCCGCTGTATAACGCAGCTCTTTGGCAGCAATACGTACTTTGTGCAGTGCATCCAGGGTCTCGGCGGCTTCGATTCCTTCCGCTTTGGCTGTCTGGCGATAGATCTGCTTTTTCTGATCATAAGCGATCTCCAGTTCTCTCATCATCCGGTTCACATCGGCCTGGATAGCCAGAGTGGGCAGCTGATTGTCCATAAAGTCTTTCCACTGCCGCTTGAGCTTTTTGCCCTGAAGTTTGGGTAGTTTTTTGACCAACTTTTTGCGGTAGAATTGTCGCTGTTCCTTATGTTCCTCGATAGCCGCTTTGAGCAGATCGGCTTCGTCGCCAAGCCCCTCGTCCTTGGACTGCTTGCGTCGGTCTTTGAATGCATCGATCAATACATCCGCATCACGCACTTTACCAAGACGCTTCTGGGCTTTTTTGAATACGGGTAATAGACCGGTCTGCTGTTCCGGGTCCAAAATGCGCATCAAGGTCATCAGCTTGCGGCAGTTGACCCGGGCCTGGTGAATCGCTTCATCGTCATAGTCCTTGACTGCCTGCTGTCCGTGATCCTGGAATTTATCGTATAAATCATTTAACACGCTTTTCCACTGCTCGGTTTTGTCTTTGCGATTGACTGTCGTCATACTCTGATTCACGCTGCATCACTCCTGTCTTGTTCATTCTTTATGGATTACCCCATATTCTGTGTTATGCAATCTTATGAATGAAATGAGTGGGATACTTTCCATTATAATGGATGGGCACAGGCATTAGCCATTTCGACTATTATCCAGTTGGTGAGCTGCTATCTATTCATTTTACAAATCTACAAAAATAGATATAATGATGAGTATGGAACCTGCACTTATTTACAAAGCTCTGGCAAATGACACCCGTCGGCAAATCATGGTATGGCTCAAACATCCCGAAGAATATTTTGATCCCAGTGCTTACGTACGTGAGGGAATCAGCCTGAAAACCGGTGTATGTGTAGCCGATATTCAGAAGAAGTCCGGACTGGCGCAATCTGTAATCTCCAGCTATCTGGCTTCGATGCAGCAAGCCCGGCTGCTTGAATCTGAACGAATCGGCAAATGGACATATTACCGTCGTAATGAACAGACGATTCAGGAGTTTTATAAATACATTCGCGATGAACTTTAAAAAAGGAGGTTTTCGATCTTATGCATCTACATATCTAGATATGAATACATTTTAATTAAATATATCTATTTATACAGATATGTATATACAATTAATTATAGTTATCGTTTTGTACGTAGAATAAATCTGAAAATGGAGTCGATATACCGATGACTAAAACTAATTCTTTTTCTATTTTGTGGCTGGCGCTTGGGGTATTTGGCATTATAACTACCGAAATGGGGATTGTAGGTGTGCTTCCTCAAATTACCGAGAAGTTCCAGATCTTTACCGCACAGGCTGGAGGGCTTGTTAGTATATTCGCGCTGGTGGTTGCTATTTCTGGGCCTTTTCTTACCCTGCTTGCTTCGGGCCTCAACCGCAAAAAGGTTCTGCTTTTCACTGTATTGATGTTTGCTCTCTCCAATCTGGTCTATGCCTATACCGAACATTTTGAAATTATGCTTGCTTTCCGAATTTTGCCGGCTCTTTTTCATCCTGTTTTTTTCTCGATTGCCCTTGTAACTGCAGCACAGCTGGTTTCGCCCGAAAAGAGCACACGTGCTGTAACACAGGTATTTGCCGGTATTACTGCAGGTTTTGCTTTTGGCGTGCCTCTGACATCTTATCTGGCTGCCAGACTATCCCTCGAAGCAGCTTTTGGGTTTGCTGCACTGGTTAGCTTGATTGCGCTGGTGGGGATGCTGATTGGACTGCCTTCCCTTCCCGTGAGTCAAAAGATCTCTTACGGCGCACAACTACGCATTTTGCGAAGTCCCCGGTTATGGCTGAATATCCTGGCTGTTGTCTTTATTTTCGCAGCGATGTTTTCGGTATACAGCTATTTTTCCGAATATCTGACACAGGTTACTCATATGAGCCATGTATGGATCAGTGTAATGCTGATGGTGTTCGGAGTGGTTATGATCGCAGGTAATTTTGGATTCGGCGAGCTTTTGCAAAAAAACAGATTACGAACCGTGCTTGCCTTTCCTGTATTGCTGATTCTGATATTTTTGCTAATACATAATTGGGGATACGATTGGAAAATGATGATTATACTCATTCTGGTCTGGGGCATTATTCATTCCGGTGGATTGGTCGTCAGCCAAACCTGGCTTATGATGGAATCAGGCGAAGCACCTGAACTGGGGAATAGTCTGTTTGTATCCTTTTCCAATCTTGGTATTACTGTGGGTACGGCAATCAGCGGTCTGTTTATTACTCATCTGGGGATGGATCATCTATTCTGGTGTGGCATTCTATTTGCACTGGCCGCTTTTATTTTAATTATAATCAGAGTGCTGGGGATTCAGAAGAATAGACGCGAATAAGTAATTTGATAATTCTATTTAGAATTGAATAACACTGTATATTATCAAATGATTGCCAAAATCTGTGAGTAGCTGATGCTCCTTTTTCGTACATTACTGCGCATTTATATCGTTAGATCTATCCTATTTGCTATTGTCTTTCACTCGTTCATCCAAATTATAAACTGCATATATACATTTTTTGGTGTATAATATTACTAAATGGGTGTCTACTTTTGAAACCGATAGCTGTTCTGTATTATGATAGAGGATGGATTCTCAACTTCCAGAGATATGACGACTATTATAAATGATTTGCAGCATCAAGCGAAAGGAGTCATCATGAAAGCGTATATTTTGCTATTTATCACTCTTCTGGCTGGCTCTGCAGGTATTCCGTCCGCGTATGCGGAGCCTGTAATCGAAGCCGATGTTCCTAAACCAGCAGAAGCCCAGGAGCAGACGGGTTCCTCTTCTTCATGGGAATACCCGATTGTTCATTTCCGTAATAACACGTACCGTATTATTATGCAGCAGCCTGTCAGCAGCACCAAGGTGGGTCCACGACTAGGTCGGGTACAGCGGAACATCAGCAGTTTTGATGAAGTGGAAGAAGGTAATACACTGATTGATACAAGCTATCAAAACGGCGATAGCAATGTGCTAAAAGTGGAAGCCCCGATCTACAAGATGCGCAAGCACAGCTCACGGGAGTGCATTGTCGTCAGCCATATGAACAAATACTACAAAGCCTACAAAAAATAGCATGAAGCCGCCGTATCTTAGGGATTGACTATCCGGAGATACGGCGGCTTTTTACGTTTGTCCTATAGCATTTACTGTACCTTTATTGGTCTATTGCAATTTTTAGTGTTCTGATTGTCATTGTGTTCTTGGAGCACATCATTATAGTAGCTATACATGAACAGTAGCCACACATAAACGACTGCTATTGATCTCTACCTTCTGTTGACGGATTAAGTCAGTATTGCGGCTGAATGAAAAAGCGTCCTTTCAGTACTTTGTCCCATACGATTGCAGAAGCTTCTGCTGTCAGCGAGGAACGGACCTGCTTTTGCAGCGCATTATAATCCGGTGTACCTTTGATCAAGCGCAACTGTACCTTGGTATTGGTAGCATCAAAGCGTATCAGCTGACCGGATTGCTGCCAGGTTGGCCATTTCAACTGTTCCCCGCTGCCTGTAGTGCCGTTATAAAGAAAACTCTTGATATAAGCGCGATAGTGATGCATTAACTGGATACGCCCAGCTGCATTATCTGATTTATAAAATTGCTTCGGGAACATGGCGGCAAAGCTGCTACCGGCAAAATTGCCACTCAGGAAATCCAGATCAACCCCATGCGTAGCAGCTACATATTTGGCGGGTGCCTTCAGATCATTCACACTGTTACCCCAGGCAAAACGGTAGGCATAGATATTGCTCGCGTTTTTGTCCTGGCTGTATTTGTCAGCCACCTGGTCGGCATTAAAGGATGAATACAGCTTGCTGCCATAAGCGGTCGCCTGCCAGAACTGCTTTTCTGTAGCTTTATCCCATGTATTCTTGGTAAAGCTGCTCATAAATACAGGATCATAAGCTGCAAATCCATTAAATTCATTCTCCATACTGCCAATTAGCATCGGTACACGGTTGTAATTGCCTTTGCCGATAATATCGAATCCTTCTGTAGGCAGTACATGACCATCTGCGAATAGATGCGGGAATTCGGACATACGAATCATGACACTTCCTACTGCCTTGACCAGCAGTTTGCCATCCAGGGAACGCAGCGTCTTCTGAAGCTCCAACGCATCGGTCTGTTGCAAATACTGTATGCCTTCCTCTTCGGTAGACACTTTGCCAGCAGATACCAGCACGTTAGCCAATTTGCGGTTGGAATAAGCTTCACCTTCAGCCGGTGTCGAAGTGGTCATGCCTCCACTAAGTGGCATAACTTTGGCAAACAATCCTTTGGCAAGCGGTGAAATAGTCAGTGCGAGTACATCGCGGGCACCTGCTGATTGGCCTGCAAGAGTCACATTATGCGC
Source organism: Paenibacillus dauci (assembly GCF_000971985.1). Lineage (GTDB taxonomy): Bacteria > Bacillota > Bacilli > Paenibacillales > Paenibacillaceae > Saccharibacillus > Saccharibacillus dauci. Next base: position 203,408 of record NZ_LAQQ01000005.1, read on the forward strand.
ATCGCCGCCAAAGCTGTGAATATTCTGCTGCACCCATTGGAGAGCCTGAATCTGATCTAGCAGCGCAAAGTTACCCGAATCTTCGGCGGCACGACCGGTGTGAATTGCCGGATTATTCATCCATCCCAGCAGACCAAGCCGATAATTAATCGTCACGACAACCGAGTTGGTACTTGTTGCCAGCGATTGGGCTTCCAGTGAAGCTCCGCTGCCGGTAACATTACCTCCCCCATGCAGAAAGACCAGTACGGGCAGATTATCTGTACTCTGATGAGGACGGTATATATTCAGATACAGACAGTCTTCGCTTCCGGTAACCTGACCACTCGATAGCTGCATACATACAGGTGGCAGCTGGGTCGCATCATGGGATTGTTCCGGCGAAGCTGCTAGCGGCTGCGGCGCGCGCCATCTTAATTCATCCACCGGCGCCTGAGCATAAGGAATACCAAGCCATGCCAGCACATTACCACCGCCTGTCTGAATCCCGTTATACCATCCCTGCACCGTATGCTGCTTGGTATGGGATGAATAGGCATACATATCCGAATCACCTCCTGTAGCTGCACCTGCTGTTCCTGCCATACTAAACAACAGTATAAGTATGATGATACCTGTAAACCATCTGTTTTTCTTCATTATAGACCTTCCTCCTGTCAATGCGATAATCATAAAAGTTATATGGTTATAACCTGTATGCAAAGAGCATGTCCTGTTCCAGGAATCCATTTTGCCCATAAAAAAACCTGATCCAGCAGTGAACCATGCAACGCTGCACGTTCACTGCCGAATCAGGTTTCGCCTGCATAACCAGTAACAACCCTTCTTCTAATAGCCAGTATAGCATTTTATATAGCGCTTACAATAGTTAAAAAGTACCGATCGTTTATATTCCGAGCCGAAGCAGGGAAAGTTATTCTTTCCCTGCTGTATGAGCATAGGAGTTGCGGATAGACACTATTTGCGCTAATTACCAGCTGGATTTGGTTACACCCGGGATTTGCCCTTTGTGAGCCAGCTCACGGAACATGATCCGTGACATTTTGAATTTGCTCAGGTATCCTCTAGGTCGACCCGTAATCTGACAACGACTGTGCAGACGTGTCGGTGAAGAATCTCGTGGCAGTTTGCTTAGTGCTTCATAATCCCCTGCTTCTTTGAGTTGACGACGTTTCTCTGCATATTTGGCTACCAGCGCTTCACGCTGCTGCTGACGGATCACTTTAGACTTTTTGGCCATATTTATACACTTCCTTTTATTTAATCGTAATAATTACTATTTAGAAGTATAACGTATTTTTTACCTGCTGACAACTATACAGAGCAATGCCATTTACAAAAGATTCACATATCTGTTTTCCATACCTGGGACGTTCTGTAAATCATCCTATAGGCGGAGGAAGTTATACTTTTCTCTCCTTATGATACATATATACATACTTTATTTGATTTAAGGAAAAGGAGGATACTTTGTGGAAACCCATCGATCTCCCGGTAATGATCCAACAGTAGCTTCACTGCTGCGCAACCGGGCTTACCGGACACTTATTACTGCGCAATTGATTTCCAATCTGGGCGACTGGCTGCATCTGCTTGCTCTATTGACACTGGTCGGTATCAAATGGCAGGCTACACCCATGCAGATTACATGGGTAACCCTGTGTGCGGTTGTACCGATGCTGCTTGGGGGGCCTTTTGCCGGGGCACTCGCCGATCGGCTGAATCGTAAATGGCTGATGATTATCTCGGATGTACTGCGCGCAGGGCTTGTATTCGGTCTTATTTTTGCCGATCAGCTGTGGCAGGTGTATATTATTCTCGTCCTCAAAGGATTGTTCGACGTACTGTTCTCGCCAGCCAAGAGTGGCAAGATCAAGGAAGTTGTGCCGCAGGAGCATCTGCAGCAGGCGGTCTCAATCAGTTCCTTTATTGAACAAGGTAGCAAAATCGCCGGACCGGCTCTCGGAGGACTGCTGTTGGCTGCTGTTGGTATTCATTGGTGCTTTGTGATCGATGCCTTTACCTTCCTCCTATCGGGAATTATCCTGCTTGCTCTGCCGGGTCATGCCCTGTTCGATACAGTCGATGAAGAGGATACAGTCCGAACACAGGAACGACAGCGTTCTTTTCTCTCGGATACGGCTGCCGGGCTTCGTTATCTGATCCGTATCCCTGTTATTGCCTATGGGACTCTGTTGCTCTGTCTGGTGCTGCTGGTGCTTCAGCTGGCAGATTCGCAAACGATTATTCTGCTGCGCCAGATTCCAAATATTAACGAGGATCTACTCGGCTGGTGTATTACCGCGAGTGGTGTAGGTACATTACTCGCTGCCCTGCTCTGTGCTCGAATCAAAAGCTCCCATTTGCTGCAGATGAGCCTGGGCGCTGCATTGATGGGTATCGTATTTGGGCTCGCCGGTCCTTTTACCGGTATGCTGCATGCGGGATGGCATACGACGTTTATCCTGACGTCTTCTTTTTTACTCGCAGGTATAGGCGCGGGATTTACCTTTATTCCTTTCCAGATTATGCTGCAGGAGCAGACGCCTGTACATATGACCGGTCGTGTGTTCGGTACAGTTAACAGTCTGACATCTGCCAGTTCGGTCGCCGGACCACTACTGGGTGGTATCCTCGTTACTGCGTCGGGTGTGATACCGGCATTTATACTGACCGGCGCTTCGCTTGTGGTGATGAGCCTGGCTATTTTATGCATCAAAAAATGGATCGATATCCGACAGTCCAAGCAGGCTATACCGACCGCTGTTCATCAGCCGCTCAAATAATCGACGAAGATAAAACTATCGTAAATAGCAGCAGCCGCTTCTTCTGGTTACGAAGAAGCGGCTGCTGCTATTTACAGCTTGGATCACGCTGTAGATAACATCCTGCCCAGCGCATAATGAATTAACGATTGATCCGATTATTTTTTATGAACTGTTATATTAATGGGTTTTTATTAATCCTTATGCGATAATGATCGCTAAATAACTCGTTTTCATTATGTAACTAAAAAGATAAAATGACCAACTTAACGAATATATTAATCATTTTAATCATTCATATATTAAGTTTATATTCTTTAAAATTGACAAAATGATTTTAAATAATTATGATTTATAAGGTTATTATTGCAGGAGAAACTTCTGTTATATGCAGAAACAACCTAATAATCCCTCCAAAATGTCAGATGTATGGGGCGATTATTACTATTTATTATTACCAGGGAGTTGATCATTTGTTATACAAGCTGCTTCGACAATGGAAATGGATACTGCTGCTGTTGCTGCTTACCGGTGGGGGTATTGCTGGTTACTATACATATTCTGTTGTTCAATTTGCGAATACCATCTCGGTAGATCCTGCTGATCCGGCCGGCGCAGATGCCCAGGAGACAACTTTCCGACTACCTGAATGGGATGGCAAAGACCCTGTTCATATTCTGCTGCTTGGTACCGATTCACGGGAGGTGGATAGCAATGGACGGTCGGACTCCATGATGGTCGCTACAGTTGACCCAGTCAGCAAAAAAGCCTATCTGATGTCCATTATGCGGGATACGTACGTAAATATTCCCGGACATGGACGCAGCCGAATCAATGCTGCCTATTCGTATGGAGGTGCTCCACTCGCTATGGAGACAGTGGGCCAGCTGCTTGGTGTTCCGATCAACAGTTACGTTACTATCGACTTTGAAGGCTTCAAAGCGCTGGTTGATCAAGTCGATGGTGTAGATATTGATGTAGAGAAAGATATGCATTATACCGATGGCGGCGATGGACACCGTTACGATATTAATCTCAAAAAAGGCTACCAGACACTGGATGGTACCCATGCTCTGCAGTATGTAAGATTCCGGCATGATGCCACGTCGGACTTTACACGTACTGAACGGCAGCGCAAGTTCCTCGCTGCACTGGCTGCCAAAATGCAAAGCTCTACTTCTATCGTCAATCTGCCAAGTATTCTCAAAGCAACCGCTCCTTATATCCAGACCAATATGTCTGCCTCCACGATGCTCAAACTGGCTGGACTCGGCATGGATGTGAATGTCGGCAATATCGAGAAACTGCAGATTCCTCCTACCCCTCTACTGAAGGAAGAAACGATCCATGGCGCCGCTGTACTGGGCGTAGACGAGACGTTACTGCGCAAGTATATTCAGGATAAGCTGTCAGATAATGATGAAAATAACGATCCAAGTACAGCTGAACAATAAATAGCTAAAATACAAGCCAATCCATAAAAGCGCCCTTCTGCGGACTTTCCAATTCGCAGAAGGGCGCTTTTGTGGGTACATTTTGTGAGTACAAGAACGTAATTAGGATCTCGGAATTACGACGCTACCGAATAAAATTCTATCCAACCAGCAGTGTATAAATAATACCCGGACCATGTACCCCTATAGTCAGATCATTCTCAATATCCGACGAACGGCTGGGGCCGGAGATAAAATGCATACCGGCAGGCAGATGCTCTCGTCCAATCTCGTCCATCGGAATCAGTAGCTCTCCGAGTCGGGTATACAGACGATCCACCGGCAGAATTACGATACATACGGTCGGCAGCAGGCTGACCGAGCGACCCTGATGCGGAGTCGAAGTAACCATCACGGTGCCGGTATAGGCAGCCGCACCGTCTGCCATAACCACGCCGATATCGGCCTCCGCTGCCCGGGCTTTCCAGGCTTCATCCGGGTCACTATTCCAGCTGGAAATCTGTACATCCGGCAGTCGTTCTTCCAGGCGCAGTTCTGCCAGTTCAGGCTGCTGCTGACGAATGAGATAACGGGCATTCATCTGTACAGCATGATCGGCAATAAATCCCGCTGCTTGCTCCATGGTCTGCAGCCGAACCACATGACCGCCCACCTCCTGAAAATGGGTCGTGAACTTGTCAATCCGCTGCTGCGCATCCCACTCAAATTCACTCCATAACGCCGGTGTTCCACGGTACGGATGATCCGGCGCTTCCGTCATACGCGGACGGCGGAGCCGGGTCGAGATATTGTCTATAAAGGCTTGCTGGCTGATACGGGACTGCTCTTCCAGCTTATTCAGCCAATCAGGTGTAGATTGTGAATTACTCATGATGACCTCCCTGTATACCGCTGGCCCGGCGCTGACGAAGAATCTGCTCCATCCGGTCCCTGGTCTCTGCGTTCATCGGAGGAGCCGTCCGGCGTGTATCTTCCGACAGCTCCTGCCAATTCTCACGGAAAGAATGATCCGCCATGGGCGAAGTCACACGATACGTATTCCAACCTTTCAGCGGACCAATTTTCAGTGTGATTCCTTTGTTGTGAACAACCGGTTTTTGGGCAATACGTCCCATTTTGAGTGCCAGATTCAGCCGTTTGGAATTAGCCATCAGCACAGCAAATCCCTTCATGCCGAGCGCTTCCCAGCGGTTGCCGTGTCCTCGTTCCACTTTGCGGCGGCGTAGGTAGACCAGCATATCGTGCAGCGGAATCTTGACCGGACAGGCTTCCGAGCAGGCACCGCACAGACTGGATGCATTGGCGATATCATCCCATTCCGCGACATTGCGGTTCAGAGCCGGTGTCAGCACCGCACCGATCGGGCCGCTGTACGTACCGCCGTACGAGTGACCGCCAATATGCCGGTAGACCGGACATACATTTAGACAGGCACCGCAGCGGATACAATTGAGCAATTCCTGGAACTCAGGATCGCCCAGCTGCTCCGAGCGTCCATTATCTACGATAATAATATGCATTTCTTCCGGACCATCCCCGTCGGCAGTACGTTTCGGGCCAGTGATACCGGACATATACATGGTCAGACGCTGACCGGTAGCAGACCTTGGCAGCAGTGTCGCCATAACCTCCAGATCTTCCCACGACGGAATAATACGCTCCATGCCCATCAAAGTAATCTGGGTCTTCGGCAGTGTTGTTACCATACGGGCATTGCCTTCATTTTCAAAAAGCACCATTGATCCGGTCTCTGCAATCGCAAAGTTGCATCCGGTCATTCCGATATCCGCTCCAAGAAACTTCTCGCGCAGCTTGCGCCGCACATAACCCGCCAGAATGGTCGTATCCGGCGGTAGCTCTTCCCCGGCATCCTCTGACAGCAGCTCAGCGATCTGATAGCGGTTTTTGTGGATCGCGGGAATTACGATATGTGATGGTCCTTCACCGGCAAGCTGGATAATGTATTCTCCCAGATCACTCTCAATCGTCTCGATCCCTGCCAGCTCCAGTGCACGGTTGATATGCAGCTCTTCAGATACCATCGATTTGGACTTGACCACCGATTCGGCCTGCTTATTCCGGGCAATTGTCATGACGATATCGGTCGCTGCCGCTGTATCCGGAGCAAAATGTACATGTACACCGTTTTTGCGGGCATTGTCTACAAAAAGATTCAGATAATAATCCAGATGGGCGATGGTATGCAGACGAATCTGCCGACCGCGTTCCCGCCACTCTTCCCAGTTGCCATGCTCTGCCGATGCAGCCTGCTTGCCGCTGCGTAGCCGCTCGGTCGTGAACTTGACAGCATTACGCAGAAAGTCATTATTCAGTGCGACGCCGGCTCTTTCCTTGACGGTGCCCTGTGTGGATTGTGCCGGATTCATGATACCCCCACCCCTTCATACAGCAGCTCTGCCAGATGCATAACCCGTACCTGTTCACCCCGATGGCGCAGATTACCGGCAATATTCATCAGGCAGGCCATATCCAGTCCGACCAGTACCTGTGCTTCCGTTTCCTTGATATGATCTACCTTCTCTTCCACCATCGCACCCGAGATATCGGACATCTTCACGGCAAATGTCCCTCCGAACCCACAGCAATCTTCGGCAAAAGGCAAAGGCACCAGCTCCAGCCCGCGTACCTGCGACAGCAGCGCGATCGGCTCTTCCTTGACCCCAAGCAGGCGGCTGCCATGACAGGATGGGTGATAGGTAACTTTATACGGAAAATGTGCCCCCACATCGGTGATTCCCAGCACTTGAACAAGAAACTGGGTAAATTCATACGTCTTGGCTTCCAGTTCATGGGCAAGCTTCAGCCAGTAGGGATCATCTTTGAACAGTTCCGGATAGTGATGCACCATATAGGTACAGGAACCGGATGGTGAGACGACAAAATCGCTCGATTCAAACGCTTTCAAAATCGTTTTGGCAGCGGTTCGTGTTTCTTCCCAATAGCCGCTATTATACGAAGGTTGTCCGCAGCAGGTCTGTACCGGTGGAAAATCCAGCTGTACGCCATGTGCAGCCAGCAGACGAACCATGGCTTCTCCTACACGGGGATAGATGGCATCGCTCAGACAAGTAATGAACAATGATACTTTCATGCTGCACCTCTTTTCGCTCCATAATACACAAAAGATGGCAGTATGCAGGAAACCCGGCTGCCATCTTTTCATTTTGTGCTTCGGTCGTGATGCTAATATGGTACATTTATTCCGATTGCATGATATGCAAAATCCAAAAATCCGCTCTGTGCTTGTATTTGCTATCGAAGCGGCTTGGACTGTGAGCATTAAATAATTTTGCTTATTTTATCAAATTTCCATAACACTCGCTTAGACGATGGTCATCTGGAGTTCACGTTCTTCCAGCTGGCGGATGGTTTCCTGGGGAAGTCGGGTATCGGTGATCAGATGATCGACCTCGCCAAGATCCATCACATGGGCAAAAGCCTGTACACCGAATTTGCTGGCATCGGCCAGTAGAATGACCTGATCAGCCATACCGACCATCTTTTGCTTGACCCGCGCCTGCAGTTCATTGGATTCGCTGATACCACGGTCCAGATGAAGACCTTTGCAGGATAGAAACAGCTTGTTCACATAGTACGTATCCAGTGAACGCTCTGCCAGCGGACCGACAAAGGATAGTGAGCGGGAAACCAGCTGGCCGCCGGTCGAGATGACTTCAATCTTCTCTCTGGTGCTGAGCTGGGTCGCTACACGAATCGAATTGGTCAGTACGGTCAGCGGAATATCCGGCAGACTCGCTGCCATATACCATGCTGTCGTACTGGCATCCAGCAGAATCCGGTCCTGCGGCTGAATCAGCCTCACCGCTTCTTCGGCAATGCGCCGTTTCTCTTCGGTGTGCATAATCTCGCGCTCCGAGAATGGGGTCTCCGGCTGTTCATCCTTGACACTGACTGCGCCGCCGTGCGACCGTTTCAGCAGCCCCTGCCGCTCCAGCCGGTCCAGATCGCGGCGAATCGTCTCTTCGGTGACCTGGCAGCGCTCACTCAGCTCCGTCACCCGCATACTGCCTTTCTCATTCACCAGCTTTACAATCATGTCATACCGTTCCGCGACTAACATAATGTCCTCAACTCCGAATCGTTATTGTACGGGAATCGCCGTCAATCTCAGGAAGCGTCCGTAGGCATCTTCCCACGCTTCACTCTCCTGCGGTTCATATACATCCACCGGAAAGGAATCTCGGATAACCGCCCGGGCTTCCCGGATATCGCTAAATGTCCCCTGTGCTATCCATTGTACCGCTAAATTGCCAATCGCGCTTCCCTCTGCCGGTCCTGCCCATACCGGGCGTCCGAGTGCATTGGCTGTCCACTGGCATAACAGACGGTTCTGGATTCCTCCACCGACCATATGCAGCCCGTCGAACTGCTTGCCTGACAGCTGTTCGGTCTGCTCCAGTACATAACGATATTTTAATACCAGACTCTCAAAAATGCAGCGGGCTACCGCACCATACGTATCCGGCAGCTGCTGTCCAGTCTGGCGGCAATATTGACGCACCCGGGAGCGCATATCACCTGCATGCAAGAACAGTGTATCATCCGGATCGATAAAGGAAAGAAATGGCTCCGAACCTGCTGTATGCTGAATCCATTCGCTGTAGGAAGCATGATGACCGTCACGCTCGCACTCCCGCTTGTATTCCTGAAAAATCCATAGTCCCATAATATTTTTGAGCAGCCGATAGGTACCATAGGCGCCGCCTTCATTGGTAAAGTTCAGTTCTCTTGCCTGCTCGGTAATGACCGGTTCGGATACTTCCGTACCCATTAGCGACCAGGTCCCACAGCTCAAGTAGGCAAATGAATCCGATAATGCCGGAACAGCGACTACTGCCGAAGCCGTATCATGCTCTGCCACAGCCGTAACCGGAATTGCAGGCAGCCCCAGATCCACCATTAGGGAAGATCGGAGATTCCCTGCGGGAGCTCCGGGCTGTACCGGTCTGCCGAACCAGGATGAAGGAATCCCGATATGCGACAGTAGCTTGCGATCCCAATCCTGCTGCCTTGAATTATACATCTGGGTCGTTGTTGCATTGGTAAATTCATTGATCATCTCACCGGTCATAAAATACCGCAGCAGATCCGGAATCATCAGAAAACGCTCTGCCTCCTTGAGCACCGGAGAACCTGCCCGGCGCATGGCCGCCAGTTGATACAATGTATTAAAGCTCAAAAACTGAATGCCGGTCGATTCAAAAATCTGTTCTGCTCCGAATTCTTGCTGCATCTGTTCCATCACGCCATGGGTATGCCAATCCCGATAATGGGACGGGTTCGCAAGCAGCTCACCCGTACGTCCAATCAATCCAAAATCAACTGCCCAGGAGTCGATACCGATACTTTCGGGCAGCATTCGTTCCTGCTTCGCGATGATCAGTCCCTGCTGGATCTCATGATACAGGCGCAGTATATCCCAGTAGAGGCGATCTCCCACCTTCACCGGATCATTGCTGAACCGGTGAATCTCCTGTGTCACGATCCGGTTATCATTCAGTCTGCCGATAATCGCTCTGCCGCTGCCTGCTCCAAGATCATAGGCAAGGATGGTCACCAGCTGGCACCACCTTTGCCTCTCGCCAGAATCGATTGTCCGTAGCTGTCTGACAGGTACGCTTTCATCGGATCAAGCGGCAGTCCCTGTTCTTCGCGCACGGCATGCAGCAGCGGAGTCACATCGAATTCAAATGCACGACGCACGGCATCTTCTGCGCCCAGTACATCATTATTCGCCTGGGCTTCCGCGACTTCATCATGATTGATCAGCAGCGCTTTGGCATACTGGGTCTGTACATTCAGTACCGAGCGGATCATTGCCGGAATTTTCATTTCGATATTATGCGACTGGTCAATCATATAGGCGATATTGTTCACCGCCTGCACAAGACGGTCTTCCCCGCTCTCTGCCGCATCCAGAATCTGATAGAAGATCAGGAATAGCTCATACGGATTGATTGAGCCGACGATCAGATCATCATCCGCATATTTATAACTATTAAAGTGGAATCCGCCCAGGCGGCCTTCATCGATCAGATAAGAGACGATATGCTCCACGTTTGCTCCCGGCAGATGATGACCGGTATCGACCAGCACATGTGCCTGCTCGCCCAGCTTGACTGCGTAATTGTATGCCATCCCCCAGTCGGCAATATCCGTATGGTAAAAGGCCGGCTCAAACGCCTTGTATTCGATCAGCATACGCATCTCCGGTGTCATCGCACGATACATCTCGCCAAGTGCTTCCAGCATCCAATTTTTGCGCTTGCGGATACTGCCTTGTCCGGGATAATTGGTACCATCGGCGAACCATAGACTCAGATCACGCGAACCGGTTTCTTTGGCTACATCGATACATTCCAGCAGATGATCCGTTGTTTTGCGGCGAATAGCAGGATCGCTGTTGGTAACGCCGCCGAGCATGTATTCTTCTTCCTGGAACATGTTCGGATTGATCGCGCCGATCTTCAGATTGAGGCTTTCCGCGTGGCTGCGCAGCTTGCCATAATCTTCCACTTTATCCCAAGGAATATGGATCGCTACCGATGGACACAGACCAGTGACTTTGTGCACCTGCGCAGCATCTTCCAGTTTCTCGAATGGATCGCGCGGAACGCCTTCTTTCTGGAATACTTTGAAGCGGGTACCGGAATCACCATATCCCCAAGACGGCGTCTCAATTTGTAGCGCTTTCAAACGGGATTTGATTAACTCCAGATCCATTCCCCTGTTCTGCTGCTGTTCCTCGAATAAAGCATAGGCCTTGTCTGTCATCCTGTATCCTCCTCCATAAGTTTTGCCCTGATTATGCTATCTGTTCATTCTAACATTATCTGGTAAATGCTGCCGGTACGCCACCATCAATCGTCAGCATACAACCTGTTGTTTTGGCCGCTTTGGAAGAAGCAAAGTAAGCTACTCCTTCAGCGATATCATCCGGATAAATATTCACGAGCAGTGTTGTCCGTTTGCGGTAATGATCTTCCAGCTGATCGGGTTCGATACCATAGGCAGCTGCACGTTCGTTACGCCAGTTGGAGTTCCAGATTGCCGACCCCTGCAGAATGGCATCAGGGAGAATGGTGTTAACACGGATCCCAAATTCGCCGCCTTCGGTTGCAATACAGCGGGCCAGATGAGCTTCGAGTGCTTTGGCAGAACTGTAGGCGGTTACATTTTTGCCGGCATAGACGGAGTTTTTGGAGCCGATAAATACCATACTGCCGCCGATTTCCTGATCTTTCATGATTTTAAAAGCTTCACGGGCGACGAGGAAATAACCGGTTCCCAGTACATTCATGTTCAGTTCCCATTCTTTAAGCGACGTCTCGTCAAATGGACTGGAAGTCGCCAGACCAGCATTATTTACGATAATATCAACGCCGCCGTAGGCCAGTGCTACTTCGGAATAGGCATCCTTGACCATTGTTTCTTTGGTCACATCCATCTGGACAGCCAGTGCCCGATTTGCTCCATATTGTTCATTGATCTCATCTGCTACTTTTTGTGCTCCCTCCAGATTGAGGTCGGCCAATACGACATGAGCACCTTCCTGAACCAGACGACGGGCTGTTGCACTGCCGATTCCACCTGCTCCACCGGTGATCAGTGCCACCTGACGGGAGAATTCTGCTTCGGCAGGTGCCAGAGTCAGCTTGTACAGCTCCAGCGGCCAGTATTCCACATTGTATGATTCCGATTCGCTGAGTGACACGAATTGTCCCAGTGCAGTAGCACCGCCCATCACAGCAATTGCTCGGTGATACAATGCGCCGCTCACCAGCGACATGGCATGACTCTTGCCGGTATTGATCATCCCAATGCCGGGAATCAGAATAACACGGGGTGCCGGTTCGAACATGATATCGCCTTCGTTGCGATTACGTTCAAAGTAGGCCTCATACTGCTCCTTGTACGCATGGATGCCTTGAATAACTGCGTGCTTCAGACCTTCTGCATCTCCTGCCGATGGTGTCCAGTCGATGAACAGCGGCGTCATTTTGGTATGTACCAGATGATCCGGGCAGGCAGCTCCCACCTGGGATAATCGTGCGGCATCCTCTCCATTTACAAACTCCATTACATCGTCTGCATCGTCAAACGTCAGAATCATTCGCTTGCTGTCACTGACTGCACCGCGTACTGCCGGCATAATGCCTGCAATCAGCTGTCTGCGCTCTTCTGATGGAAGAGATTCTACTCTGGCACCGCCAAATGCCGGTTTTTCTTCCGCTTTGCGGGCAATATATTCGGCAGCCTGATTAATAATCTCGATCGTTTTGTTGTAACATTCTTCCTGCGTCTCTCCCCATGTGACCAGACCATGCTTCTCCATCAGCACCAGTTCGGCACCCGGATGATCCAGTACACCCTGTGCAATCATTTTGGAAAGGGTAAAGCCAGGACGGATATAAGGTACCCACACGAACTTGTCACCAAAAATTTCGCTGGCAATCTGTTTACCGTTATCGGCGCAACAGAGGCTGATAATCGCATCCGGATGTGTATGATCCACATGTTTGAACGGGAGAAAAGCATGCAACAATGTCTCAATAGAAGGCCGCGGCGCTTTGGCATCGATCATGCAGTTAGCCAGGTAAGCTACCATCTCTTCGTCCGGCATCTCATCACGCTCAAACAGTGGACGAATATCCTCCATACGCAGTCCGGTAAAATGCTGCGCCTTCATGGATGCGAGATCAGAGCCGCTTCCTTTGACATACATGACTTCAATCTCACGACCGCGAAAATCGCGTACCGTTCCTTTGGTAGAAGTATTACCGCCACCCCAGTTGCATACACGGCGATCCGAACCGATCAGGTTGGAACGGTATACGAGCTTGTCCACACCTTCATGAATAGCATCCGCCTGCTGTACATTCCATTGATTAGGTATCATTCTTCATCCTCCATTGATCTGCGTATTCGTGGCAGTGCCGCTATGTATATTCCAGCGATTCGCTGCCCGTCAAAAAATTATTTGAATTTGTTACATTGAATCCAACTATATTTCTGGAACATGATGCCAAAAGCAGTTTCTTTGTTTGCAGTATATCACTTCTGTTTTTATTTGAAAATATATAAAACAAAAATAAACAAAAATAAATTTAAAATTGATAACGCTTAACCAATACTAAATAAATAAAAATTCTTTAATTCACCTAAAAAATCACTTCTCCATATAAAAAAACAGTCGTCTCAAAATAAGTGACGACTGTTTTTATAAAATGCTTGGATGCTATTCATTTATCGTTTGCGCCTAATCATTCATGATGATCCAGCTCCCGTACTTCAAAAGGCAGCAAAATCTGTTCCAGTTTGGCACGATGCTGTTCATATTGCTCCGGCAGCTTCAATTCGGTACCCAGTGTTTCTGGCGATTCGTCATGTACAAACCCCGGTGGATCGGTAGCAATCTCGAACAGAATCTCTCCATGCTCCCGGAAATAAATGGCGTTAAAATAATTGCGGTCACGTACTGCCGTTACGCCGTATCCGAGATCATGCAACTCATTTTGCCAATTCAATTGATCGCTGTCATCCACTGCGCGCCAGGCAATGTGGTGAACCGTACCGACACCCATTTCGCCGCGTACACCAGTCGTCATTTTCAAATCAATAATATTGCCGATATCAGCCGTCGAACGATAACGCGTATAATCGCCTTCCTGTGCAATCAGTTCCAATCCCATTACCTGTTCCAACAGCTGTGCCGTCTGGTCAGGACGAGAGGAAAATAGCGTCGCGCCACCAAATCCTTTGATCGCTACCTCAGTCGTTACGCCGCCAAAGCTCCATTGACTATTCGTACCGGCGCTGCGTTCTACAATCTCCAGATGCAGACCGTGCGGATCGTCAAATGTCAAATATTGCTCACCAAAGCGTTCCACTTCACGATACGAAATATGAAATTGCTGCAAACGTGCTTTCCAGAAAGACAGTGCGTGCTCCGGTACAACATAAGTAGTGACACCTACTTGACCATCACCGATCACACCCTGCTGTGCGCCTGCCCAAGGGAAAAAAGTAATAATCGTGCCTGGATGACCGGCTTCATCGCCAAAGTAAAAGTGATACGTTCCTGGATCGTCAAAATTTACCGTTTGTTTTACCATCCGCAAACCAAGCACACCTGCGTAAAAATCAACATTCTCCTGAGGATGTCCTACAATTGCCGTAATGTGGTGAATACCTGCTGTTGATCTGTTCATTATTTATCCGCCCCTTTTCCCTTAAATAATAAATCTTAATTTAAAGATTATTAATCATGAGATAATAATAAGTTTATTTCAAAATAATGTCAACCCCTTATTTTCATATTCATTTGAAGATCATTTGTATCTATTGTTTACATTCGTTTATATGACCTTTTCGCTATTAGCCTGTTTCCCTTTTGTCCAATCGGGTAATGAAGAACAGAGCATACTAAACAAAATAAAGTGAATTATTCACTGAGGAGGAGAGCATCATGACAGAAGACAACAAAATGGAAAATCCAAATTCAGAAGATACACTAATGGAGAAGCACAAGAAGGAACAAGGTGCAAATCCTGAAACTCAGGCAGACGATTGGGCATCCAAACCGTCTCCAGTTGCCTCGGGCGGCGATGATAAAGACAAAAAAGATTCCGACAAGTAATCCATATTAGTATTGGATCGCTAAAGGAACTTGATACATGCATACAAGCAGGCAGTACCGATCGCAATCATCGGTGCTGCCTTTTTATTATGCGGATATAATACCTATAAACAAATCTACTCTCTACACCATTACGATTAGCCTATATTAAGCGAAACGTTCAATTTTGGCATAGTCGATAAAACATATGCAAAAGCGTGTATGACGTTTATCCTTCGTCATACACGCTTTTTGGCTATACCTGCAATATTGATAGTTACCCTTCAGGCTGTAACACAGTTTATATTCAAGCTGATCTGTGCGGTTGCGCACTGTTGTCTCCCGATGTGGCACGACGGATTAGTTTTTCCAATTCCATCAATACCAGCGCTGCTGCAGCAAGGCCGGTAGCAATCGCCCACTCCTGTAAGCCAAAACTATCCGGAATCGAGAAGATTCCGCGTACACCCGGTAGCAGAGTAATACCATATAGACCAAAACATAATACGACCGAACCGATTACATATTTATTGCTGAACAATCCTGCTTCTATGGCGCTCTGTACATTGGAACGAGCAGCAAAGGTCTGCAAGGTACGTGCCAGGATCAGCGTTGTAAAGGCCATCGCTACACTCATCTCCGGCGAATGCTGCAATCCAATATACTGGGATAGTATAACTGCTGCACCAATCATAATTCCCCGTGTAATAACGGCTCTCAGCGTACCGCCGGCAAACAGTCCTTCATTGATATCACGCGGCTTGCGATCCATAACACCTGGCTCTTCTTTTTCCATCCCCAGTGAGATGGCCGGCAGCGAATCATTCGCTAGATTGATAAATAGCAGTTGAATCGCTGTGAACGGATTTACCCAATCCATAATAAGCGCAAAAATAATCGCGATAATCGCACCCAGATTGCCTGCAAACAGATAGGCGATCGACTTTTTGATATTATCGAATACGGTCCGGCCAACACTGACTGCATTGACAATCGAGACAAAGTTATCATCCGTCAGAATCATCGCTGCCGAATCCTTGGCTACATCGGTTCCGCTGCCCATGGCAACTCCGATATCTGCCTGCTTGAGCGCAGGTGCATCGTTTACGCCATCGCCGGTCATTGCGGTGATCTTGCCTTTTTTCTGCCAGGCACGTACGATACGAATCTTGTTCTCCGGTGATACCCGGGCATAGACCGATATATTTTCCAGATTGCGGTCCAGCTCTTCATCCGACATTTTGTCCAGTTCCTGACCGGTCACTGCAATATCATTCTCATCCATCAGTCCGATATCACGGCCAATCGCCTGAGCGGTCGTTTTATGGTCACCGGTAATCATAATGGTACGAATACCAGCACGTTTGGATTGTTCGATCGAACCATAGACCGCTTCACGCGGTGGGTCGATCATCGCTGTCAATCCTACCAGGATCAGCTCCTGCTCGTCTTCTATACCGACAGTCATCTGATTATCGGGGATCACCTTATATCCATAAGCGAGTACACGAAGTGCCCGACTGGAAAAGTCCTCGTTTGCTTCATAGAGGCGCTGGCGAATCTCTTCATCCAGCGGAACGACCTGTTCGCCCAGGAGTACCTGGGTACAGCGGCTGATGAGTACATCCGGTCCGCCCTTGGTCAGCAGCATTTTCTGATGATCAAAAGTATGCACAGTAGACATCAGCTTACGGTCAGAGTCAAAAGGAATCTCCGCTTCCCGTGGAAAGCTATCGCGGATCTCGGTATACTTTTTATTCTTTTTTTTGCTGAATGCGATCAATGCAACCTCGGTAGGATCGCCCATCTCCTTGCCTTCTTCATCAATATTGGAGTCGTTGCAGAGTACGGCAATATGAACCAGCTTGCGCTCTCCCTCCGACCATTCTGCCGGATTGTCCGGGAAGTCATCGCGGCTACCATCCGGCAAGTAATAATCGACAACGGTCATCTTGTTCTGGGTCAGTGTACCGGTTTTGTCCGTACAGATTACACTGGTGGAGCCGAGTGATTCCACGGCAGGCAGGCGGCGGATAATTGCATGCTGTCGGGCCATTTTGTTCGTTCCGGCAGATAATACGATCGTGACAATAGAAGACAAAGCTTCCGGTATGGCGGCCACTGCTACAGCAACTGCGAACATCAGCGCTTCCAGAATCGCAGCGGTCGTATCTACTGTATCTGTAGAGAACCAGATACGAGCAGCTTCTACTGCAAAGATCAGAATACAGAGCAGTAAAATGAACACACCAAGCTTTTTGCTAAAGCTCTCCAGTTTGCGCTGCAGCGGTGTCTGCTTGGATTCGGCACTCTCGATCAAGCCGGCAATCTTGCCGATCTCGGTATTTAGCCCGGTACCCGTAATAACCGCTGTACCGCGACCGTATACAATTAGCGCACCACTGAATACCATATTTTTGCGATCTCCAATCGGTGACTCTTCCTCGATTACCTGAACATGTTTTTCGACTGCTTCCGATTCACCGGTCAGCATGCCTTCATCTACCTTGAGACTCTCTGATGTCAGCAGCCGCGCATCTGCCGGTACAAAATCTCCGGCGTCCAGCTGAATAATATCACCAGCAACCAGTTCACGGGCAGGCAGTGATTTGCGCGTACCGTCACGCAGTACCTTGGCTTCCGGGGCGGACATCTGTCGCAATGCTTCAATCGAGCTCTCTGCTTTGCGTGTCTGTACTACACTGATAATCGCATTCAGGATCAGTACGAAAATAATAATTCCCGCTTCAACCACATGCCCGAGCACGATCTGTACAATCGAGGCAATCAACAAAACAACCACCATCGGGTCCCGCAGATTTTCCACAATCAGCTTCCAGGTAGGCGTACGTTCTTTGCCCTTGAGTTCATTGTACCCATCACGTTCCAGACGCTGCCGGGCTTGCTCCGAAGTCAATCCTTTCTCGGTCGTATCTACCTTTTGTAGCGCTTCTTCTGTACTTGTCTGATAGAATTCCATTCACACCACTCCTATCCTCAAAATGTGAAGAACTGTCTCTAATCTGTTCTTCCGTTTGCTGCATGTACGATAAGGCGTGTATCTGTACCAGTCGTTATGTATATCTTTTTATATCGTATAACAACTGGTTATCCCTACTGATTTTTACCCTTTAAAATACATTTGGTTTCAAAAAGAACGTGTAGATTTGATGACGATTGTTGTCGATATTAGTGGAACTACAAAAAAGAGACATCATTTACAAGTACCTTCCGTTTATTCGTAGGTTTCTTGTAAATGATGTCTCTTGCTCTTATATGGATTACATTCAGTTATATTAAAGTATTAAAATTCCTGCACGAGAATGTATTACATTAGGATATTCCCTTAAATGATCTGAAGTTTGCGCGCCTGTTCTTCTGTCAAAATGTACTGCTCTTGCGGATAAGTCTCATCTTCATTCTGTACACCGAACATCTGCATAACTTCATTCCAGATTCCTTTTTGTACTGCTTCTTCCTGTGTAATGATGATTTTCATTATAATCGCCGCCTTCATATTAGAATGTATAGTACTTATCGTATAAGGATCGCTATGACATTTATTTAAACGAATTACAGCCGTAATCAAACGTGCCTGCAGATTCTCATTGCAGAACTTCTGCAAGTAGTCAGGATGATCGTTGTGTCACTCATTTACAAGTGCACTGTATCCATGGCTGAATGTGACTGTATAGAGGATAGACCGCACAAAAAATCCCCATACTAATGATCCTGTTCAGGATGCACCATATGGGGATTTGCTATTAATCTGAATATTCAATCATTGTCCACCTAATGAATGGTTTATCAGTATGGATCGGCCTCGTGTCCTTTTTCTTCGGCTTTTTTGGCAGCCATATGGGCACGATGCATTGGCTTTCCTTTTTCCGGGTCAGCCTTTACTTTTTCCATCATTTCTCTGACACGCTTTCCATAATCAGCATCGGCTTCTGTAATATTGGCGAGTACTTTCTCCTGAATCACTTCATTACACTGGGCCAGATTGCCGCCCAGGTTGCTGATCAGTTCATCGCGCTCCCAATCTTCAAAGTTACGATACGTCTCGCCAGCCTGCGCAAAGTCATTCGGACGGTCGATTTTCTGACGCATCAGACGGGTATTATAATATTCCGGTTCGTGATCCTTGCCTGCTTTTGGCGCTTCCTGCAGACCACCCAGTGAAGACGGCTCATAATTCACATGCGGGTTCTGACCCGGCGCACGATCCGTCTGATAACGCATCTGGCCTCCGGAATGGT
Source organism: Paenibacillus dauci (assembly GCF_000971985.1). Classification (GTDB taxonomy): domain Bacteria; phylum Bacillota; class Bacilli; order Paenibacillales; family Paenibacillaceae; genus Saccharibacillus; species Saccharibacillus dauci. The sequence goes on from NZ_LAQQ01000005.1 coordinate 222,546, forward strand.
TGGTTGCCACTCTCGATTTAGGTGCATTGATCGGCAGCTGCTGATAGTTCGCTCCGATACGGTGACGCTGGGTATCCGAATAGGAGAATGTGCGACCCTGCAGCATTTTATCATCCGAGAAGTCCAGTCCGTCTACCAGTACACCTGTACCGAAGGCTGCCTGCTCCACTTCGTTGAAGTAATCTTCCGGATTGCGGTTGAGCGTCATTTTGCCTACTTTGAGGAACGGGAATTGATCTTCCGGCCACAGCTTTGTATCATCGAGTGGATCAAAATCCAGCTCTGGATGATAATCATCGCTCATGATCTGTACACACAGCTCCCATTCCGGATACTCTCCACGCTCGATCGCATCATACAGATCAACAGTCGCGTGGTTAAAGTCGAGCCCCTGAATCTGATTGGCTTCCTCCTGCTTGAGGTTGCGAATACCCTGCAGTGGTTCCCAGTGGTACTTGACCAATACCGCTTGCCCTTCGGCATTCACCCATTTGTACGTATTAACACCCGATCCCTGCATCATCCGGTAATTCGCCGGAATCCCCCATGGGGAGAACAGGAAAGTAATCATATGTGTAGCCTCCGGACTATTCGCTACAAAATCCAGGAAGCGCTCCATATCCTGTACATTTGTAATCGGGTCCGGCTTAAAGGCATGTACCATATCCGGGAATTTGAGCGGATCACGGATAAAGAAAATTTTCAGGTTGTTACCGACCAGATCCCAGTTGCCATCTTCAGTATAGAATTTGGTTGCAAATCCGCGCGGATCACGCAGTGTCTCCGGAGAATGACCTCCATGAATAACGCTGGAGAAACGTACGAATACCGGCGTGATTTTACCTTTTTCCTGAAATAGTTTGGCGCGGGTATATTTGGATACAGGCTCATCGCCTACAGTTCCATAAGCTTCGAATACGCCATGCGCTCCCGCTCCACGGGCATGAACAACACGTTCAGGCACACGCTCACGGTCGAAGTGTGTTATTTTCTCGAGAAAATTGTAGTTCTCCAGTGTAACAGGACCCCGGTTCCCTACAGTTCTTACATTTTGATTATCAGTGACAGGGTGTCCCTGCCGGTTAGTCAGCGTTACATTTTCTTCTTGATCATTCGATTGCGGTTGCTTCTTGTTCTCATCTGCCATAAGATCTTCCGCCTTTCAAGAAAGTATAAGTTTGCTGAATCTGTATTCTTCATGACACAGGAAAACAAAACATACGCCCGGCATAAGGACATATTACCTTTTTTTACCTGCTCCCACTCATTATAAAACACTTTTCAATCAAAAAGTGAACCGATTTCATAAATTTGTCTAATTTGTGAATGAAGATGATATGAAACCGCATTTTGCTTTTGTTTTTGCCCTCCTTTATACTGGGCCTATTCCAGAATTATGACTTCTGTGCAAATCTCTTGGTAAGAATATCGGGCAGTAGGCTGTCTTACAATATAGACGTATTTCAATAACGAGAGGTGGAGTATTATGTATTTGCGAAGGATTACCCTGCTCAAAGAAAACATCGATGATTACACTGTTTATCCCTTTTCTCTACCGCTGATTCAGCGTATGGATATGCTGGAGGTTCGCAGTCCGGTTACTTTTTTCGTTGGGGAGAATGGTTCGGGCAAATCAACACTGCTGGAAGCGGTAGCTTACCAGTGCGGATTTCATACAGCCGGCGGTTCACGTCATAACAGTTATGAAGTTCAGTCCTCTGAAGCGGCGCTCGGTGACCATGTTCGTCTCTCCTGGCTGCCCAAATTGACCGACGGATTTTTTCTGCGGGCAGAATCTTTTTATCAATTTGCCAATCATATTGACGAGATGGATATGAACAACTATAAGTATTACGGTGGCAAATCACTACATCAGCAGTCACATGGAGAATCTTTCCTTAATTTGTTCAAGCATAAGTTCATGAGTACAAGGGAATCCGCTATCTATCTGCTGGATGAGCCGGAGGCAGCGCTCTCTCCTGCCCGTCAGCTGTCTCTGATGCGGATCATTCATGATCTCACACCGCGCTGCCAGTTTATTATTGCCACGCATTCTCCGATTCTAATGGGCTATCCGGAAGCCGATATTATCAGTTTTGATGAGGATCAGCTACAGCGAATCAATTACCAGGATACCGATCATTACCAGATTACCCGGCGTTTTCTGGAAAATCCGAAGCCTCTGCTTCGTGAACTGTTCAGCGATTAAATAACTATATTAGCCGCATCGTTGTATAGGTTTTTTTATACATAAATATGCCAAAAACGCTGCAGCCCATAAGCCGCAGCGTTTTTTGATAGATTTGGATCAACAGTTCGAAATCGGCAGACTGCCGGGTAGCATGCAAATCCTATGACCAGCTTGATCCATCTTAACTGGACTTGCGGCACTATGCTAATCCCAATCCTCTATAACTTTCCCTAATCTATCGGTTTACAAAATATCCAGGCGCAGACGCTCCAGACGGGTATGCTTGATATACCAACGTCCTTCAAGTTGTATAAAAGTCTCATGATAATATCCATATCCATGAAATGACTTATGCGCGCTGCCTTCCGGAAAAGTCACATAATCCTCCATCGGGGACAACACTCTGGCTTCTGTTGCCGATAGTAATTCGATATCCGCACTATGTACCTGGTGCACCGTCACCGCCGGATCTACCAGATCCTCGAATACCCGTACAATCGTATCGCGTCCTTCCAGTACCGGAATCGGGTTGCCTTCCGTGCTGAAGTCCGCGACTGCATCCGGGGCAAATACGTCCTTGAGTGCTTCCCACTGCTTGGTATCAATCAACCGGCAATAGCGGGATTTGACCATGCGAATCTCCTCGTAAGTGAGCAGCAGATCCGTACCTGACAAAAATGAACTATTCATTGCTTGATTCCTCCATAATGACGATTAGGTTACTGTCCAGTTACCCGAATCTCCATTATAAGTCATCTGCAATAGAATCAGCCAGTTATTCCAGCTCCAGCCCTTTGGTTTCCTTGCCTAGGAATAGCACAGCTGCTGCTCCAATCAGAATTGCCACGAAGAAAATCGTGAAAATTGTACTCACTGGTATACCGTCTCCTACGAGCATACCGACTATAAATGGTGCGATCACGCCGCCAATCCGTCCAAATCCTGCAGCCATACCCGTACCGGTCGAACGTACCCGTGTCGGATAGAGCTCCGGTGTATAGGCATACAATCCGCCCCATGCACCCAGGTTGAAGAATGACAAACACACACCTGCCAGAATCAATGACAGTTCGCTGGTTGCATAACCAAACCAGATTGCACTTACCGCCGTCAGTACCAGATAGACGACCAATACGAACTTGCGGCCGAATTTCTCGATAAAATACGCTGCGGTAAAGTAGCCTGGCAGCTGCGCGATTGTCATAATCAGCACATACTCAAAACTTTTGATCAGTGTAAATCCTTTGAGCCCCATTACCGATGGTAGCCAGAGGAACATACCGTAATAAGAAAATACGACAGTAAACCAGAGAATCCAAGCCATCAGTGTGGTGCGACGATGCGGACTGCTCCATATTTCCCGAAGACCACTGCCAAAAGAAGCCTGGCGACCAGCACCGTCTTTGATAAAGCGTGGTGAATCATCGATTGCACGACGAAGATACAGCGCATACAGAGCCGGTATCGCTCCAATTACGAATCCCCACTGCCATCCATAACGTGCGATGACAAAATAAGCAACTACCGCCGAGATAATCCAGCCAAATGCCCAGAAGCTCTCGAGCAATACTACTGCGCGTCCCCGATCCTTGACAGCGACCGACTCCGATACGAGTGTCGACGCTACCGGCAGCTCTCCGCCCAGACCGAATCCCGCAATGAAGCGAAGCAGCAGCAACATGCCAAATCCTGTAGCGAGTGCGGAGAGTCCGCTTGCTATCGAGAAGATTAGCAGTGTCCACAGCAGAATCGATTTGCGGCCATATCGGTCTGCCAGATATCCGGCAGCCACTGCGCCGACTGCCATCCCTACCGAGTTAATACTGGTAAGGTACCCAATCTCCTGTGGACTGAGACTCCAGCTTTTGGCCAGCGCCGCTGCGATAAAGGAAATCATACCGACTTCCATTGCATCGAACATCCAGCTAAATCCCGCACTGAACAGCAGCTTGCGCTGTTTGGGATTCTGGAGTAATTCCATCTTGCTCATGTGATTAACCCCTTCTTTCTGTTTCGCTTGTACTTTTTTGAACATACTTTTAGCTGCTTATGTCTGCTGATCGAATCCACGTCTCTATTGTCTTATTATCCAGATCCATTATCGATAGCAGTTCCCCTTTGTATTTTTCACGCTGAGGTACAGACAGCTACATAATTGTAGTCACGATTTTTATTATACTCAAATCGTGGAAATTTACCTCACATTATTTTCAAATTGTTAAAATTTAATTCATTCTTCCTCTATAGCCAAACAAAACAAATACATAAATAAGTAACAGCTTTAATACTCGCCTACTACATTAGGAAAGGGAAAAATATTTCCAATTATTACATATCAAGGAGGAATATCATGTCTATTCAACGTAAACTGCTGGTCTGTACACTTGCTACCGGACTGGCACTATCCGCTTTTCCATCTCAGGCCTTTATGGCTCCTGCTACTCCGGCTGTAGCTGCTTCACCAGGAGCCTGGGCAGCAGGACAGACGCCTGCCAATGGTTCTGCCGACAAACCTGTTATTTTGTTTGTACATGGTCTGACCAGCCAGGCCAAAGTCTGGTACGAGAATAATGATATGTACGAATACGCCTACAATAATGGTTATCAGACAGCTTTTATCAATATGTATGATATTTCCGGTACACCGGAAGATATGTGGAAAGACGGCGAACTGCTCGCCGCCAAGATCAAGGAAATCAGTCAGTACTTTGGCAAAAAAATTGTTATCGTCGCCCACAGTAAGGGTGGCGTGGATACCGAATCCGCTCTGGTTCGCTATAATGCCTATCCGTATGTGAATCGCGTGATTACACTCAGTACCCCTCATCACGGCTCACAGCTGGCGGATCTGGCATACAGCAGCTGGGCTGGATGGCTGGCAGATCTGGTTGGTTCGCAGAGTCCGGGTACCAATTCTCTTCAGACTTCCAATATGACCTATTTCCGATCGGAGATGGCCAAAGACCCCGATGTTAACAAAGTGCCTTTTTATACACTCAGCGGTAACAAGTGGTCCGGTTCCGGCAAATCCTCCTATACCTTTGGCGGCGCCTATCTGGCTCTATTTGGCAGCAATGACGGCGTAGTTACGACCGAGAGTGCACTGCGTCCGAATAGTACGCTTATTCAGATGGGTCCATGGAATCATGCTACTGTACGCACCGGTTCCTACACTTTTGATCTGTTCAAATCCTACATCGGCAATGCTGGTGTCCGCGCGGCTGCATTATCCAGTGCTTCGGTAGGTTCCAGCGTCTACGGCGATGTATATGCTTCCCCATCCTCAAGTTTACCGACTGTCGATATGTCCGGCTCCGGTCTGGCCGCTTCTTCCCAGCCTTCCCTGCAATCAACAGCTGCCGGAAGTGCCGCTTCAACCAATTATGGACAATACTATGTACGCGGCGGCGAATATAAGGGTACTGCCACCGAGACCCTGACTGTAGAAGACCATGTAAAATCCATCACTCTGGACTGGATTACCAACCAGCCGATCGACGAGCTTCGTCTGATCTCTCCTCAGGGCAAAGTACGTCATGTACAAATCAGCACAGACCGTGATGAAGAAATCTTCAAAGGTGCTTACCATCAAGTGACTGAGCTAAAGAATCCGGAAGCCGGTGAATGGCAGGTTCAGGCGGTCAGCCATCAATCAGGAGCCTATCTGATGACTGCAATCTATGCACCAGGCACAGAGAAAGCGCATATGAATGCTTCTTTCTCTGGTCAATCGCTGGATATGACCATCAATACGCACGGACTGGATACCGAGCAGACGACACTTACTTCCAAAGTCGAATATTATGATGCCCAAGGCAAACGAATAGCTCCAGCAGCCGAAAGTCATCGTTCCCTGTCCGCTAACAGCGTGGAGGAAAGCCTTCCCGTTCCTGATTCCGGACAAGCTTCCAACTATGTAATCACAACAGACGTTGAAGGTAAAACAGCCACTGGCGCGCCTTATAAACGTACACTCATTAAGTCCGTCTATGTAGATGCAGCAGGTCATACGTATTCACAACAGGATTGAGGACAAGTTGTAATATGATTGATCAGCTAATTACAAGATAATGCACGAACAGCCTGTATGATGCCGAAGGCAGCATCTACAGGCTGTTTTATATGGAATAGCGTATATTCGAAGTTCACATTACTATAGCATTTTCCGTTTTGCGTATCTATTCTTCCAGTTTTGGAACCTGCTTCGATGGATTATCACCTGTATTCGACAATTTCTGGTCTGCAGCAATATGGTAATATTCCAGTTCATATTCATTATCACTGAACACAATCAACCGATCCGGACGGAACAGGATCAATGTCATATCCCGGTTCCCCTGATATTCCCATAATCCTTTTAGAAAAAGGTCCTTATCGGTAATAGTCATACTCAGCCAAAATGCAGGATCTACCGCTTGAATGACCTTGTTCACCCCTGCCTCCTGCAGCTGGCTTTTGACCCAAATATGGGCAAAATCCGCATCTGCCGGATAAGGCAGTACTGCTGTAGGTACAGGTCGATGCGTATAGCTGTAAATACTACGCAGCATCTGTTCATGCCAGGCCGTATCGACAGATTGACGATCCATAATCATTACCCCTGATACACCTTCCAGCTGATTTGCATATTTTTTGATTTGACTGTAAGCCAGTTTCTGCTTCATTCGTTCATTACCGGACAATGACATCATATCCCTCTTTTTATATCCATTTCAGCACGCGTATACGTGTATAAGTCACCTACGTTCGGACGGAATATCTGCTGTATCAACAGCATTATGTAAAACACCCCGGCTTCCGCGTCTGCGTACATGCCGGGGTGTTAAATTCAATGCATATTACTTCGCAGATTCTTGTGCTTCTACGATAGGGAACCAGCCTGGAATATTAATAACCATATTCCAGAGTGGATCTGGCAGTATCAGCGCTTTTTGATCGTTTTTGCTAATAGTGTACAGAATCTCGTCTTCGCGACCGGATTCTACTTTTTCAACCCATGTTGGATCTACAATCAGCTGACGGCCCAATGCTACCAGTGGAGCACCTGTTGCCAGTACCGCTGCTGCATCATCAGGTGTTTTCACGGAGCCTACACCGATTACCGGAACTTTGGCACCTACACGTTCCTGGATGATTTCCAGACGGGAGCGTGTATCTTCTACACCACGACGTGGTACAGAAGTATACTCCATCAGGGAAGTGTGAAGATAGCTGAGGTTTTTGTCAGCCAGTGCATCGATCAGTACCAGAGTATCTGCCATTGTGATTCCCGGAGTTTCCGGTTCTTCTGGCGAGAAGCGATAGCCAACGATGAATGGACCTTTCGCTTGTTCTTTGACAACACGCTGAACTTCATCTACAACGGCCAGTGGGAATGCCAGACGCTGATGCACATCGCCGCCCCATTTGTCTTCACGACGGTTGGAGTGCGGGGAGAAGAACTGCTGAATCAGGTAGCCATTAGCGCCGTGGATTTCCACGCCGTCAAAGCCTGCCGCAATAGCATTTGCTGTTGCTTTACCGAAATCTTTGATAATATCTTCGATTTCCTGGCCAGTCAGCTCACGTGGAGTAGGACCCTGACCACCGTCACCGCGCTCGCTTGGCACTGCGCTTGGTGCAGTTACGTCGCCATCTACCAGCTCAGCTGGAGCCAGACGACCTGCATGGAAAATCTGCAGTACTGCTTTGGCACCATTCTTTTTCAGTGTTTCAGCCAGACGTGTCAGTCCTGGAGTGAACTCTTCGCCTACAGCACGGAACTGGTTGGCAAATCCTTTACCACCCGGAGTTACGTGTGCAACTGCAGTAATTGCCAGACCTACACCTGCTGTACGGCTTGCATAGTATTCCAGTTCTGCATCAGATACAGTCTCATCCGGGTTGGAAGAAGAGTGAGTCATCGGTGCCAGCACCAGACGGTTTTTCAGCTGAATACCATCATTCAGTGTAAATGGTTCAAACAAAGCATTATATTTTGGATTCAAGGTTTCTCTCTCCTATCTAATATGTGTAATGGATGAAGCTTTTCTACTGCTCAAAAGCTATTATTAAAAGTAACAATATATATTATAGTAAACAATTATATTTTTCACAAGTTATTTTAATACATATATTTATTTTTATAAAATAAAGCAATTTGGAGCACTTAAGCAGGTACAAATTTTTCATTTTCATACAAAAACAGGTCTGTCAGCAAAGGGGTTCATTCCTTTAACTAACAAGACCTGATGTCATACATTATTGTGTATACCTGCATACAATTTATTTACATTCAGGACTGGGATGCAGGCTTGGCATGTTTGCCAGAAGCTTCGGCAGCCTGCTCTTTGGGTCTTGCATCTGCGCGCGGTGGTTCTTTGAGGAAGAACATCATGATCAGCGCCAGTACCGACAGTGCCGAAGCGACCAGGAACGCCATATTCGTACCGTGTATCAGTGACAGATCTGCTCCCTGACCAGCAGAAGTCGCCGAGATCGAAGCATTCGTATAAATGGTGATTAATACCGCTGTACCGATCGATCCCCCTACCTGACGGAGGGTATTGTTCATCGCCGATGCGTGTGACAATAGATGCACCGGCAGCTGATTCAGACCGGCTGTTGTTACCGGCATCATCACCATCGATAGACCGAACATCCGCAGGGCGAACATAATTACGATAAATGGAACCGGCGTCTGGTCTGTCAGGAAAGCGAATGGAATCGTACCAATCGTCAGCATCAACAGACCGATAATCCCAATACGCTTGGCACCGAATTTATCAAAGATTCGCCCTGTAATGGGTGACATAATCCCCATTAGTATGGCACCCGGCAGAACGATCAGACCGGACTGCATGGCTGTCAGATGACGTGCATTTTGAATATACAGCGGCAGCAGTGTCGATGCACCGATCATCGCCGTAAATACAATCACTGTAATAATCATCGAAATGGTAAACAGTCGATTCTGGAATACACGGAACTCCAGCAGCGGCTGCTTCAGCTTGAACTGGCGTGTCACAAACAGAATCAGACTGACGACACCGACAGCGATCGTAACAATGACCACCGGATCTGCCCAGCCTTTGGAAGCCGTACTAAATCCGTATAGCAGTCCACCAAATCCAAGTGTAGACAGAATAACCGAAGGGACATCCAGTTTGGGATCACGCAGCTGCCCTACATTTTTGAGAGCAAAGATAGCGATCACCAGATCGATCAGGGCAATCGGCAGAATAATGTAAAACAGATCGCGCCAGGAGAAGGTATCCACAATCCAGCCGGATAATGTCGGACCAATCGCTGGTGCGAACGAAATGACCAGACCAATCATCCCCATGGCTGCCCCGCGGCTTTCTTTGGGGAAAATAACCAGAAATACGGTCTGCATTAGCGGCATAATAATCCCCGCTCCGGCAGCCTGTACGACCCGTCCAACGAGCAAGGTGCCGAAGTTGGGCGATATGGCCGCAATCAGCGTACCCAGTGCAAATAATCCAATCGAAGTAATAAACAAAGCTCGTGTATTAAATTTGTCAATCAAATAAGCAGTGACCGGAATCATAATCCCGTTCACCAGCATAAAAATCGTCGTAAGCCATTGTGCAGCTGTGGCATCAATATTCAGATCCTTCATAATATGCGGCAGCGCCGTCACCAGTAGTGTCTGGTTCAGTATCGCCACAAACGCACCTGCCAGCATAATGCCGACAATGAGCTTGATATTCACTTTTGGTTGTGGCTGTTGTGCTACAGCATTACCCATGTTTCTCTTCCTCCCAATTTGCAAAATAGACATGTTGAAGATAGGAGACCTCTTCACTCAATTCTTCACGCTGCCGAAGATAGGCGATCAGTGCATCCATCATGAATGCCTGTGGTACTTTTTTGCGGCGTTCGACATCCAGCCGCTCTACGGCTGCCAGCAGATCGGCACGTATATGCTCCGGTGAACGCTGATGTACAGCCAGGGTTAGCTCGCGTACCGATTTGCGCCACTCACTTTCACCAAAATATTTGCGTCCGACCTCGGGATCATACAGATTCAGATGGGTAGCCAGCTCCGTATTAACGACCGGTTCCTTGCCCATACGCTGATGGATCACCGCTTCCATGCTCTCTACAATAAAGGCAGCCAGTGCTTCCAGGTCGAGCTTGGTTTTGCGATCTACATGGGACAAAAAGACAAACTCTCTCAGCATCCCCTGCATAGCTACCGCCAAATCCCATACAATCGGTTCGATTTCGGTACCAAATGCCTGGACAAGAGCTTCCTTTTGCCAGCTGATCATCGTTCGTTTGAAGTTCAGCATCACATTTCGTATCTGACTTCCCAATTCCATCGGCACATTTTGGTTCAGGTTAATAAAAAAGTTGTGTCTGACTATAAATTCACGCAACTGAACAACCAGTTTCTGAACCAGCTGTTCCCGCGGCGGCACGTTATCTTCAAAATGAAGCGTACTGCTTGCCTGTACAATCTCTTCGTGCAGCGTGCTTACGATCTGAAGCAATATGTCTTCTTTGGACTGAAATAATTTATAAATGGAAGCCTTGGACATATTGCACTGCTCGGCAATATCCTGAACAGTTGTTGCAAAATAGCCTTTTTCTGCGAATAACTGGCTTCCTGCATACAGGATCGTTTTCTTTCGGTCCTCTACCATAATCGTGCATCTCCTATTTTCTAATATACCCCATAAAACCTGACGGTACTCATAAAACCCGTCAGTTCTTACTTACTATTTTATATGAACTTATTTACAAAGTCAATCGTTGTCATAACAAAAGTATGTATACAATATATATTGCAGTTTCTATTCATTTATACAAAAAGGGATATAAAAAAGCATCCATTACCTTGGTGGTAAGGATGCTTTACAAAGATCCGAAGCTGCCTTGCAGCCAACTGCCGGATGATCCAAATTATTCGTTGAGCGCTTTTGTCAGAGCCGCCAGATTTTCACGCATAACTGAAATATAATTCTCTCCAGCTGCTTCCTGTTCACTGGTCAATCCTTCTAACGGATTCAGTACAGCTGTTTGTGCACCTACTTCATTCGCAATGGTGTCGGCTACTTTGGAAGATACCAGCGTTTCGAAGAAGATGGTTTTCACATTATTACTCTTGGCAAAATCAACTACTTCTGCCATCTTGGCAGCTGTAGGCTCTTCTTCCGGAGACAGTCCGCTTATACCGACCTGGGTCAGACCATAATCACGTGCCAGATAACCAAATGCGGTATGCTGGGTAATAAAGTCTTTACGTTTGGTATTGGACAGGTCCGTCTTGTAATCGGTATCGAGCTTTTGCAATTCTGCCAGATAGGCATCTGCATTTTTCTTGAAATCTGCAGCATGATCCGGTGCCAGTTCACTCAGTGAAGACTCGATATTACGAACCTCGGTCTGTGCCTGCTGCGGAGACAGCCATACATGCGGATCAAAACCGCCATGATCGTGATCATGGCCTTCTTCTGCAGCATGAGCTTCTTCGCCTTCGTGCTCTTCCTCTTCATGGTACCCATCCATCACTTGTATACCTTTGCTGGCTTCTACCATTTTCGGTCCATTGGTACCCACAGCATCCTGCACCTGAGTCATCCACGATTCAAGACCGGCACCATTGTAGACGAGCATATCGGCATCGGTAATTTTGGCAATATCCTGCGGAGTAGGCTCCCAGTCATGCGGTTCGGTTCCAGGTGGAATCAGTACCTGTACATCTGCCAGATCGCCGGCAACTTTGGAAGTGAATTCCTGCATAGGATAGAAACTGGTTACAATATGAAGCTTGTCCGTACTGCCTTCGCCGGCAGTTGTACCTGTTGCAGACGGACTGCTGTTTCCACATCCTGCGAGCACTGTGCTCATTCCCAATACGACCACCGCAGGCAATGACAACCAATTACGCTTGTTCCATTTCATTTCAGTACTTCTCCTCCCCACTCCATCTACTGTACCCAAACATGATCTTTATCTATATTTGCAAAAGATTCATACTCGTTGATGACTGCTTGCTTGATGATATTCAGTACAATGGATATCCCTATTAAGTGGTTATATTAGTTTTTGTTCAATACTTCTGTTTTGACATTGCTTTTCTGGGAGCTGCGGCTCTGACGTTGCCAGAAACGACGGCTATCCACATCAACGACATAGCCAGGGTCTTTGTCCCGGCGAATGCGATATACGATGCGCTGAACTCCCATACCTATCAGCAGGAAAGCCAGCAGCAGCAGTGCTACCGTTGCTCCCGGAGGCGTGTTGACATAATAAGAAGTGGTCAGTCCGCCGAACATGCCGATCAGACCAATGCTAACCGCCATGATTAGCGCGGAAGTGAATCCTCTGGCAAAACGAAGAGCAAGAGCCGCAGGCAGTGCCATCAGTGCCGATACGAGCAGCACGCCGACAATCGGCATGGCTGCTGCTACAGTCATCCCGGTCAGTACCGAGAAAGTCTGGGATAACCAGCGTACATGCGTACCGCCAATCTGCGCAGTCTCTTCATCAAACGTAATATTGTACAGTGGCCGTCTCATCACTGCCCAATAAATCAGTACCAGCAGGAACACCGTACCAATAATCCACAGCTGGGTCGTGCTCACTGCTACAATCGAGCCAAACAGATAGGAACTGAAGCTACGATTCAGCCCGGAATCCATACTCATCAGCACCAGTGCCAGTGCCAGACCACCGGTCATAATAACAGCAATAGATACTTCCCCATAACCACGGAAATTCTGCCGCAGTCGCTCTATAACCAGCGCACCGGCAACCGCAATTACAAATCCTCCCACCGAAGGATTAATGCCCAGAATAGCCCCGATCGCTACACCTGCCAGCGAGACATGAGACAGCGTATCTGCCATCAGAATCTGCCTGCGCAGAACCAGATAAATACCGAGCAGCGGAGCGATGACAGCAATCATTCCTCCGGCCCAAAACGCGCGCTGCATGAACTCGTAGTCAAACATGCCCATCCTCCACCCTCCTCTCGTTCCAGACGGATCATACGATCCAGATAAGGCTCTGCTTCTTCCAGCCCATGGGTTACCATTACTACTGTACGTCCATGTTGTTTTACATGATGACGCATCAATTCGTAGAATCCTTTGCGACTCTCCAGATCCATCCCGGTTGTCGGCTCATCCAGAATCAGTACATCAGGCTCCTGTGCCAGTGCACGTGCAATACATACACGCTGTTTCTGCCCACCGGACAGTTCACCGATTTTGCGATCGCGCAGTTCCCACATACCTACTGCTTCGAGCGAGGAACGCACCAGTGCTTCCTGTTTATCACCAAATCGCTTGAACAGGCCCAATCTCATATAACAGCCGGAACGTACCAACTCAAATACCGTACTCGGGAATCCACTATTAAATGATGCAACCTGCTGAGGCACATAACCGATTACCGGACGTTTGCCTTTGTCATTACGGTTAATCTGTACCCGTCCGCTCCAGGGCTTCAATATACCGAGCAGCAACTTCAACGATGTTGTTTTCGCAGCACCATTGGGTCCGCTAAGTGCCATAAATTCATTACTATATATTTCCATCGACAACCGATTAACCACCGGTTCCCGGTCATAGCCAAACACTATATCCTGCATGGAAGCCAATAACAAGATTAGCCCTCCTTTCGTTCTTATCGTAACCGTTACGAATACCACCTGACTTACTTTACTCCTCGTATGTCAGCATTGTCAATATGTTTATCCAAAATTATTACGATCTGGCGCATCAAACTTCTTGTGGATCGATCACACTTTACTCAAAACAAACAGACACAATGCTTCTACAGATTATTAACCCGTAGTATGCATCGTGCCTGCTCATGCTGTGGATTTACAGCTTATTGACTTGCTTGGATGAATATTTGTAGCCAAAAATAACTACGCGCTAAATCACTTTGAATCAGATACAGTCTATAACTACACGCTTAATCACTTCTGGATCAGATACAGTCTGGATGTTTCTTCCCAGATCTCTCCCTGCTTCAGGCTGAAGAATCCTTTTTCTTCATCCGGCAAATCTACATTCGGTGCATTGACCAGATTGGTCTGCGGCTCGGGACAGAGGAATGTACCTGAAGCTTCGCTATTCCAGATCATCCAGTGTTTGTAACCTGTACCTACATCATAGACCAGCTTCTCCCCAAGACGATTGTCGATAATCTCGGCATAGTTGCGTCCATTTTGAGGAACAGCAGTATAGTGGTTGTCCATCACTTCGCCATAAGGATTGGCACCTTCTGCTTTGAGCTGCTCTTCCCAAGAAGACAGCGGCTGAAACTCACCTGTAGGCAGCATACGCTCGGTCATCTGACGGCGCTCTCCATAGGTAGCGCGGAACGTCACATCGTCTGCAGTACTTTCCGGTGCAAATGGTGCATTGATCGCTGTATGGAATGCCAGCATCATCGGCATCGGATCATTGCCTTCATTACGTACGGTCACCTGCTGCTGCAGTCCATCTTCCGACAACGTGTACTGCAATTTTACCGTGAACTGGTGCGGCCAGTATTGATAGACTGGATGGGAATCATCAATACTCACGCTCAGACAGACAGTACTGTAATACTCATTCGCATCATAGGACACCACATCCCATACAATCGTATGCAGGAAGCCATGCAGATGATTATTGGTTGCTTCTTCATTAATAGGGAAGCTGTATCTGCGGCCGTTCCATGTAAATGTACCGTCTTCATAACGGTTTGGCGGGAACAGTACCGGAATACCATGCGTGCCGGGACTGGAGCGGAACTCTTCCATTTCAGCCTCTTTAGGCTCGCGCAGGAAATTATATCCTTTGACCGTATCGCGATAAGCAATCAGATTTGCTCCTACTCCTGGTAGCACAGCTGCTTCATAAGGACCATATTTCAGCCACACAGCAGGTTCTCCCTGATAAGATTGTTCATAAGCACTGGAATGATTGGACATAATGAAAGTCTCCTTTGTGGTCAAATCAAAATGACATAGACAGAGAATTCGATATGTAATGGATACTCCGTCTATGCAACTGCAAGCATTGTTAATATTTTCATTTACTAATTAATAAATAAACCAACTATTAATGAGTGTAGCATAATTTTGCTTATTCGCCAAAGGCAATACAGGACCTGAATCTAACTTGATCCTGTGACCTTTCTTCTGCTACTATATCGCGGACTGCGCTTAGACAATACGAACTTTTTCACCTTTGCGTGCCGATTCCAGACAGGCAGCAATGACTCTGGTATTGCGCACCGCATCTTCGGGACTGTAGGGTAATGGCGTTCCATCGAGCACGGAAGCAGCAAAAGCATCCATTTGAAGTGCAAAATGATTAGCAGGTTCAATATACTCTTCTCGTTTGCCTTCATCGGTATAGATAGTAATCTGCGGTTCTCCATGAATATCATCACGACGAAATGCATAAGGCAGCTTGATTCTTCCCTTGGTCCCAATGATCTCCAGCGCACAGCTCGAATACGCCCACATCCCGCATTCAAAAGTAGCCGATCTTGCATCCGGAAATTCCATTAATCCCGAAGCCATCATATCCACATGATCATGCTTGGCCGAGAACATGGCATGTACGGTTACCGCTGTAGGCTCAGCCCCAAAGTACATACGGGCTGCAGATACCGGATAGACTCCCAGATCATATAACGAGCCTCCACCCATAGCCCGCTGGTACCGTACATTATCCAGATCATCTGCATTGCTTGAAGTAAAACGCCCATGCATACTGCGTAGTACACCAATTTCTCCGGATTGAATAATTTCCCTCACCCGATTATGCTTGGGATGATAACGGTACATAAATCCCTCAGCAAATGTAACACCTGCTTTGCGACAGCGGTCAACCATCTCGGCAGCATCTGCTGCATCAAGCGCAGCAGGCTTTTCGCATAATACATGCTTGCCTGCTTCTGCCGCTCTGATTGTCCATTCTTTGTGCAGATGATTGGGCAGTGGAATATAAACTGCATCAATATCAGGATCTGTCAGCAATGCCTCGTAACTGCCATACGATCTGGGAATTTCGCAGTGCGCCGCTACATGTTTGGCAACTTCTGCGTCACGACTGGAGATCGCCAGTATTTCATTGCGATGTGATTCTTTGAGAGCAGGTATAATAGCGCTTACAGCAATTTCCGCAGTGCTGATGATTCCCCACTTTAATTTACGTTCAGTCATGGCTGTATTCCTTCCCTTCGCTTCAGATTCGGTCTGCCTGCTTGCCGGATATACGTCCATCCTGAACGAAACCCGATCCCCGATTTCTGCTGAAGATTAGATTTCTTCTATAATATAGAGCAATACACCTGTCTGCACCATTTGACTCTCCAAAAATCTGTATTCATTTATCTACTGCCATCAAGCTCTGCAGCAATTGCTTCGCTTCTGTAGATTATCGACGCAATCCCTGCAGGGACAATAGGCAGTCTATCGGCCGCACAGCTTAATTACCATGCAGCTTGTCAGTTATAGTTATCCGCTTCCGCTTTGGTCAGCATCCCTATACAACGATCAAGATCGGTTTTGACCTGCTTTTTGTAGAGTTTGGCTTTTTCACGGCCATCGTCTGTAAAATGATAAATAACAATTTCCTGAAAATCAACCTTCGGATCATTCCCTTTTAACTGCTTGGTCCGATAAAAAACGCCTTCATGCACCAGTTCATGCAGTGCACGATAAATTTCGCTTTGTGGTGGAGAATAGCCGAATGATTTGAAGCGTTCCTTCATGTTCTCCAGCATCTCGTAGCCATAGCCACGGTGCTCTTCCACCATCGTAATCAGATATAATTTGATAAAGGCGCGCTGGGCGATCATAAATGCCATATCACTCTGCTCCTTTCCATAGTTGCCTGTACATTTATCGCAGTGGAACAAATTATTCCACTTGTTCTATTATATGAAACTTTCACTACTTTGAAAAGTTAAGTAAAGGTAACAAAAAGACCTGTTCATCAGCGAACAGGTCTTTGATCCATCTAGGTTGATTTGGGAACTTTCCGGTATGGAATTCCAGTGAGCCATGCACCGTAAGGGATACGCGATAGCAGATAGGTGAGTAGTATGGACAGCCCCAGAGTAATAAGAGCCGTAATAAGGGTCCGCACAGTTACATCCCATCCCGCCATGATCCAATCGTCTACTCCATACGTAATTCTGAGCATCAGGGCATGTGCCAGATAACCACCATAGGAATACCGGCTGATTATGATCCACCATTGACGATGCCTACTGCTCTCCGACCGCGTAATACTGAGCGCCAGCTGATATACCAACAGCACAGATGCCGTCAGAAATATAGCCATTAACGGCTGCAGTAGCGTAAGTCCAATAAATCGTCTGCCGTAAGAGGCGTCTGCTGGAAATCCACCGGTAACCATGCCTGTATAATACAGTACAAATAACCCGCATAGCAGCATTACCGGGAATTTGACCCGTTGCAGCATACCCAGGAAACTATTAATATGTAGACCGGCTAACGCTCCCAAAAAGAAATAATACAGATAGTACACAATATTCCGGTCTGCATACGTAGTAAAGTACGGAGTCAATACCGGGATTTGCCAAGCTTCCGCCAATTCCGATAGCCAAGGCCGTAAAAACAAAATCAGCTCATAACCCGCAAACAGGATCAAAGGCAGTAGCCATAACGCATATTGCCGTTGACTCGTCCACTGTACCGCTTTTCGTACAATCGTACGCAGAAAAGGAAACAGCAGATACATTGGTATAATCATGACAATATACCATAGATGGTAGCTGGACTTGCCAGTATACCAGTACCGGGTAACATCCGGCAGCCATTCTATAACCGGTCTGGCATAGGTTCCATTCAGCCCGGCATAAAGTAGTGACCATAATAAATAGGGCACAATAATATCTTTAAACCGTTTGCGGATAAAAGAGCTGTAGGATATCACCCCGTCATAGTTATAAAAAAGCACCAGCCCAGTAATAAAGATAAAGGCCGGTACCGCAAATTTGGCCGCTAATAGCATCAATGTGAGTCTGACACCATCTCCCGCCGTCACTTCAGGCACGACGGAGTAATGAGCGATCGAGTGCTGCAGCACAACGGCGGCAAAAGCCATGCCACGCAGAATCTCAATTTCTCCAAGTCTTTGTTTTTGTATCATACTGCTCTCCCGATCATCATAACGACTGCATGATTATTTACACATCATAATAGTTTCATCATTCCATGTGCCTGCATTTGACATCGCTGGCGGTGCCGGAATTTGAGCGCCCTGTTTAGGTGCCTGCGTAGATGAACCTGGCATACGCAGTTCATTGCGCAATTTTTTAATCCATTGACGGCGCGTCTTTTTCTTGTCTTTGATCGAGCCTGACGTCTGATGATTAAACATTAGCTGAGCTTGCATCAGTATTACCTCCCCATTCATAATTTTGGAAAGCATAGCACCTTCCACTGCCAGTATAACGTCAATCCCGCAAATCGGATAGGGCATTTATAACCTAATCCGCAAAACCTACTCAAAGATTATAGCGAAACCTGCAGAAATATGACGAAAAGCCCATCTCCGGCAGTATTCTACCGAAGATGAGCCTGTTTAAAGCGTCATGTTTGCAGGAGACGGATTATTCATCTGTCCAATTTGCTGTATATTCTGGTGTATTTACTGGTAAGATCTGCATGGGTCATACGACTGTATTTATACGCCGTATCCGCCATTGGAGTAAGAAGTCAGTTTGTTATCCGAACCCTGACTGTCATTATTGGTATCTTTTGGAGTAACATCGCTGCGAACTTCCGACGCATTCGGATCATCTTCGGTACGTGTTTCTCTTTGGTTGGTTGTTGTGGTTCCCGCTGTTGTAGAACCGATCGTTTGTCCGTCATCACGGGTACGATATCTGGATTCGTTCAGTGAACGATTGTTCCGGAATACACCGTAAGCATGATCATAACGATCATCTTCATCTACGAGCACCAAAATTTTACCTTCATTTACGTAGCCTTCATATTCATTGGCTTCGTCTTCTGGAATACCCATTCCGACCAAACCGCCTACCAGTCCACCTGCACCTGCACCTACAGCTGCGCCGGTAATCGTCGCTGCAATAGGGCCGGCCGCCAGAATCGGTCCAATTCCCGGAATAGCCAGTGCGCCCAGTCCGGCGAGCAGACCTGCTGTACCGCCGAGAATACCGCCTGTAGTAGCACCGGCAGCCACACCTTCCGGTGCTTTCGTATCGGTCTCGTCCGTAATGGCACGCATATCTTCTTTATCCTTGGTAATCACCGAAATTTCGTCTGTAGTGAATCCTTGGGCTTTCAGATCTTCTATCGCTTTAGATGCTTCGCGTTCCGTTTCGAATACACCCACAATTTTCTTGTCCATGATTGTTACCTCCCTATGGTTGGCTTTCTACAAGCCTTCGTGAAGATGTTGTAACTTTCAAGATTTGGTACATTGTTGTACATGTGGTCCTGCATATACTTACCCGTGCAGAGATTCGTTCAAACGTCAGAACATAATGATAACTGCTTATTGACGCGGTTTGGCCCGATTGGTTGCTTGGGCTTCCAGTGGCTGATCCGGCCAGTAATGCTTCGGATAACGTCCTTTGAGATCTTTTTTCACCTCAAAATATGCCTCTTTCCAAAAGCTCTCCAGATCATTGGTTACCTGAACCGGACGACTTGCTGGCGATAGAAGCTGGATTGTCAGCGGAACGCTTCCCCCAATCAGTGGTGTACTTGCACAGCCGAACATCTCCTGCAGACGTACAGCAATGGAAGGACGCTCCGGATCGGTATAATCGATAGGAATACGGCTTCCACTTGGCACCTGAATATGGGTAGGTACCTGCTGATCCATTCGCTGCTTTTGGTCCCAGGAGAGTCGGTTGGCAAGTAGTTCAGCCGGATTGAGCTTTCTTGCTTCAGAAAGACGGCGCATTCCCTGCAAATAAGGCATTAGCCACTCGTCTGCTTCATTGAGGAGCTGCTGCTCATCAACCGACGGATAATCCGGATCAACCCGGTGCATACAATCCATTCGCTGACGCAGCTGGAGCGCAGCGCGTGACCACTGAAGCGCTCCAAGACCCTTTTCCCGAATTGCATTCAGCAGCGCTTGCTGTACATCTTCAGCAGAAGGTGATGGATCATTGACAGCCTGCAGCTCGATCGCACCCAGTTTTGTTATTTTGCGGGCAGATACCGATTCCCGTTCAGCATCATAAGTAACTTCCCGAATCATCTGGATCTGGTTAGCATGAATATGACGGATCGTCTGTTCACGGATACCTGCTGCCAATAAAATCCGGCTTTCACTACCGTTATCGTCCAGCTCGGCAGCTACCAGATAAGCAGTAGTAGATAAATATTCTGTCCGGCCACGATAGGCTGGAATATGAGCTCCACGGCCTATCCGCAGCAGAAATTTGCCGTCTCCTCTTCCTTTGGCGATTCGATCCGGATAGGCGAGGGATATCAAGGCACCAAGCCAGTCATCGCCGGGTTTGTACTCGGTGCCTTCAGATGTATTATTTCTATCCTCTATTCTGGCGGCTCCCGCCTTGTGAAGTTGATTTTCCTGCTGCAACTGACTCAGCTGTTTATAAAAACGGCCTGCCCATTCTTTGATTCGCTCTACTAGATGACGATCAGCCGTATAACTACCTTTTCCCTGTAGGGCTTCGATCCGGTGAGCCAAATCAATACCTGCTGCAGTTGGAGACAGAATATCTTTTTCCTGCAGCAGCGCGGCTACATCACAGGCTTCGCGCTCCATATTCCATTCGGCAGCTTTTAGAATCATATGACCAAGACGTGGATGGGTACCCATTTGGGCTATTCGACGTCCGTGATCGGTAATGCGTCCATTCTGTTCGAGAGCTTCCAGCTGCTTAAGCAGCTCTACCGCATGATTATAGGATGCAGCTGGCGGTTGGTCCAGCCAGCTCAACTCTTGTACTGTTGTTCCCCAGGAAGCTACTTCCAGTGCCAGCGGAGCCAGATCACTCTGCAGAATCTCTGGAGTCCGAGAGTCTGCCAGACGCTGATGCTCTTCCTGGCTCCACATTCTGTAACATACTCCCGGCCGTTGCCGTCCAGCCCGGCCCCGGCGCTGGTCAGCAGCATCAATAGATACTTGCAGCGTCTCCATTCGCTCCATACCTGTACGTGCAGAGAATAGACGTGTGCGCATTAATCCACTGTCTATCACAATATTGACTCCATCCACTGTAACGCTGGATTCGGCCAGTGATGTAGCCAGCACAACTTTGCGACGATCAGCTGGACCTGCCTTAACTGCCAGATCTTGCTGTTCGGGCTTCAATCCACCATGCAGCATAACAATATCCATCTGACGCAGCAGCGGATCACTGCTCGTCAGCAGCTCATCCTGTACACGCCGAATCTCTCTTACTCCCGGGAGGAAGACAAGTGCATGCCCCTCATGTCGGTGCAAAGTCTTGAGGATCACTGCCGCCAGCTTCTGCTCTATTCGTCCCGAAGAGCGGCGATATAATGTATATACCGACTCGCCCTCTTCATAATAAGTCTCAACAGGATAACTTCTGCCAGCACTGGATAATATAGTGGCACCACCGAGTAATCCAGCTACCGGCTCGGGATCCATCGTAGCAGACATAACGAGTACTCTCAGATCTTCACGCAAAAGAGACCTGCTCTCCAGTACAAAAGCAAGTCCAAGATCGGCATGCAAATTCCGCTCATGAAATTCATCCAGAATAATCAATCCTGCCTGTTCCAGTGATGGATCATGCTGGAGCATCCGTGTCAGTACGCCTTCTGTTACCACTTCAATGATGGTCTGCGGACCTACACGAGTATCCATGGCAACCCGGTAACCTACCGTTTCTCCTACACGCTCTCCCAGCGCTGCAGCCATATAACGGGCAGCAGATATGGCTGCCAGCCTTCTCGGCTCTAGCATAATAATACGCCGACCGTTCAGCCAGGATTCATGTCGCAGCGCCAGCGGCAGCCGTGTAGTCTTGCCGGCACCCGGTTCTGCAGTTAATACAGCAGTGCCGGAATGCGCCAGCGCCTTTTTCAAATCGGGGATTAGTTCATCCACCGGTAATCGTACAGATTCGTTTGACATAGTATTTCCTTTCCGGTCAACAATTTAGACAAATAAAGAGGAGCTGCACCATTTTATTGCAAAAAGCTGCATACTTACATACCGGTAAGACGTTTACGGATTTTATGCTCATAGCGTCCATAAGAGGGATTGTTTGTCCATCCATTTTGGGCTGTGAGCATATTTAGACGAAGCGTCTTCTCATCCAGCCGTCTGCGAAGTTCCTGACGCTCTCCATCATGCTGACAGGCTGCAATAAGATCGGTTAATGTCAACATTTCCTGACGGAGAGTCAATTCTTCCGGCATAATATTGGCATTTTTCATAATTTTATAGGCAGCTCGTAGTTCTTCGGGTACATGAGACAGATCTTCCAGTTCCAGCGGTTTGCCTTTGCCAGGCAGATCATCGAATTCTCCTTTTTGCATAGCTTCTTCAATCATTTGATCCGCTAGCCAGGATAACATATCTTCCTCTCCTTTCGGCAGTTCCCTATTATCGATTTGAAATTCCTGTTTATTTTGAAATGGGATTCATGTCTGGTGTACTTGTGATCATCGTCCCAGAATAATGTATCCATCTTGTCTGCATAATCTATCAAAACTATTCACTCTAAATGGGCTGTGTTCACTTATCTACAGCAATATTCCTATCCTTTTAACGTAATAATAGTCTGCGTATTTCACTTTTAATTATACATGATCCTTTCTATTGAAACGAGTTCGCTAATGAACAAGCACTCAATCTAATGATCCATTTTATGCAGCAATAATATATAGAAAAGAGATCTTCGTATAGAAAAGAAAATTCATAGTTTGGTTGTTTCTCTCGACTTGAATCCAGCATACAAACAGCTTTCATTCATGAAAACCATTTATTTGATAAAGTATTAAGCGATGTTGTATTCAATTAAATGTACAAAAAGAAAAGCCACCGAGAATTGCTCGGCAGCTGCAGCGTTCCTAATAGGACGCACTGTTTATATTGCTTTAAAAAAGAAATCAAATCTGCTTCCTTGTCTATTCAGAAACGCGGAGACTTAGTAGACGAGCTTGTTCCTCCAATGCAGTAAGAGTGTCTTCAAAGGTGCGGATCGGTCGGTAGCCCAGCTGGTCGGCAATTTTCCCAGTCTTGTAGATGGTGAGAATCGGCTTGCCCTCAGGAATGATAGGCTGTTGCTTCAGCGCTTGAAGAATACGTAGTCTAAATTGACTCTCCGGATAGTTACCGTCTACCGCATGGTAGACCTGACCGACGGCTGACGGATGGACTGCAGCCAATATACACATTTCGGCTACGTTTTCGGCATGTACCCATGGCGCCATATCTTCGGGGTGAATCCAGTCTACTTTCTCAGCTTCGGCCAACTGCTTCACCAATTGATCGCCCCAATGGGAATGATGCTCGGAAGAGATCAATCCGGGACGCAAGACAACTACATTCAATCCCTTTTCTTCTGCCTGTCTGACGATCCGTTCGGATTCACATTTGGTAGAGAGATAGATCTCGGAATGACCAAACGACAACTCACTGGATTCTTCCAGTTCAACAGCCTCATCGAAATGACCATAAACAGATACAGTCGAGATATGAACGAAGCGTTCGACACCAGCCATAAGAGCGGCATCAACCAGTGTTTGAACCCCTTTGATATTTGCTGCTTCGGCGAGCTGTCGATCATCCCCCAGATAAGCGGCAGCATGAATAACAAATTGCACGTTTTGCATTGCTTGTTCAAGTGTCCCGCGATCATTTAGATCGCCGACGACCGCCTCGATGCCAAGATTCTCACAGATCGAAATCTGTTGCTCATTGCGGATCAGACCTTTAACCTGCGCGCCTTCTGCTAGACACCTGGTGGCAACCTTGTCACCAAGCGTCCCAGACACCCCTGTGACAAGGATGGTTTTATTATGAAGTTTCATGACACATGCTCCTTATGTATACAGGCGAATCAAAGTTCAAATGTAAGCGCCTGCAATTTCGTTTGATATTCAGGTTAATCAATTCCTTATTTTTTGGCAAGTTCGGCACGTTATGGAATTGAAAGGTCACACACTCCATTGAATCCTGAAGCTGATAAGCCGCTTAAGTTTTTGCTGTGAACACATAAAAAGGCTGCGTTCCTGTAAAAAGGACGCAGCCAGGCTGTTGAGAATGCCTTATTTGCTTGGTAGCTAGTTAACAGAGCAGAGATTCCGCACCATCAATAACAATCTGGGCACCTGTAATATGACAAGCTTCGCCAGAAGACAAGAACGTAACCAGATCAGCTACATTGTCTGCCGAACCCGATTGACCAGCCAATGGCTGACGACCATTCGGGAATTCGATAGGAATGGCAATTTTTTCAACCGTTTCATTACGTTCAGTACTCTGATCAATATTAGTCGAGATGGCTCCTGGGCAAATTACATTCACACGTACCTTGAATTGAGCCAGTTCGAGTGCTGCCATCTTGGTAAAAGCAACCTGCGCAGCTTTGGAAGAGCTATAGGCCGACATTCCAAAGCTTGCAAAGGTAGTATTACCATTAATGGAACTAGTAATAACAATACTGCCACCATCTTTTTTCAAAAAAGGAAGCGCATACTTTACAGTCAGGAAAGTACCACCCAAATTGGTATTGATCGTACGCTGCCAATCTTCGTAACTGATTTCCTCGATCGGAGCTAAAGCACCGTTGATTCCTGCATTGGCAAAAACAACATGCAATCCACCGAAATGCTCTGCACCTTTCTCAATAGCATGTTTAACTTGTTCTTCATTTGCAATATCTATCTCAAAAGCGAGCACGGCATCGGCGCGGATCGCCTTAATCTCTTCTTCGGTCTCCCGGATTCGTTCTGGTGACAAGTCACAGATAATGACATTAGCTCCCTGTGCAGCAAACTTTAATGCTGTAGCCTTGCCAATACCGGAGCCGCCACCGGTAACCAGTGCCGTCTTGCCCTCAAAACGGTTAGATTGAACTGTGGATTCCATATTATTCACTCCCTCACATGTGTTGTTGGCCACTTGCTAATTAGCTTGCCACAACAATTACCCACATACGACCAATAAGGAATCACCTTAATATATATTTATATACAGATGTAGGAGAGAAATGACAAAACCGGACAGCCTAAAATCCTGTCCGGTCTTATTTGACTTCTGATATGAACGTTCTGACAATCGCGAAGATGAATCATGATGCACGACGAAACTTTTTTGGTAACTGTCTGTTTTAGCCCATCAACTCTGCATCTGGATAAAGCCTTAAACCGATTCGGGCTGTTGTACCCAATCGAGCAGCATCTGACGAAAATGAACCTTGTCTGCCGGTACCGCAATCATCCAGTCTTCTTCATCCTGATTACTGCGTCGTACAATCCAGTTGGTATCATCATCAGCCAGCAGAATAGCGCCTTTGCGTTGCCAGTTCTCTTCATCCCAGTAGGAGAATTGAACTTCTGCATATAACCGATTCTCCGACAATACACCGGCGAACAGTCGGGACCCTTCCAGATCTCCAGTCATTTCACTCAGCTGATTAGTTAATTGGCGATTACGATGAGTCTGCTTGTTCCGTATATAGTCATCAAACCATTGACCGGAAAAAGTCAGTGCCGGCATCTCATTGGCCGGATACGTATTCAGATTCATCTTTTCCATAACAAGGCTGCACGCCTCCGTCAATGTACCCATTGGTCTGAGCGTATAATATCCCGGGAGGTCTTCAGCTTGCCTGATCTCAATGACTCCATCACTGCTAAAATAGGTATGGCTATCATATAGCTGCTTGCCTGACTCTGTTTTGTACTGGTAACGCAGACAGCATCCACGCTTATAAATACCTGTAAATGGGTGCTCACCAGCTGACGTCTGAGTCACCAGAGCTTCAAACTGCTCTGCACTTAAACATCCCTTTTGCAGCAGCGATACCGCTACCTGCTTCCAATTGGTCGTTAACACTCCACTATTCTGTATCGAAAAAGGGTTTTCTTTTCCCAGAATCCGATCAAAACCCAGAATACCAGCCAGAAAAAACATCTCTTTGTCTGTCAGTGTCAACGTTCTCTCATTAAATGAGTTAAAGGCGAACATATGGCAGGTCTTCTCCCTTCAATATTGACATGTAAGCTTTTATATCTATATAAAAGGGTAATCATGTTTATATAATAGCATTTAAAGGTTCTTTGTGCCCATTTAAATGTAGCACTATAGACTTAATTTTGTCAATTATAGTTTAAATAATAATCTCATTTTTCTATACCTTATCACTGTATTATGAACAAATGATTACTAACTTGCACTGAATCGTACAATTAATTGATAAATATGTGTCCTGGAAGGTTATTTCCATGGATGTTTTAGGTGAATATCAGGTTCCTTTAAGTTTTCTTTAAGGAAAGGCGATTACAATAAACTCAAGTTAACGGAATACTATATCTATTTTCCCGAATGATAGACTTATGATCACTTGCCGTTAACTAGGAATGACTTATAAATAGATGAGGTGATTAATAGTGAAAACGACAATTCTGTTAGAAAGCAAAATCGTTCCGGTTTACTTTAACGCCGATAATACACAGCCAGTTTCCAAACTTCTCAGACTATTACGCAGAACCATTGAAAATAAAGTGATTAACGGCAAAAAGATGATTAAAAACTGTCTGGATACTGTGATTAGTATTGAAGTTATCGGATCGGAAGCGATTTTGCATACTTACCGTGAAAGTGATACTTTAGCATTATCACTTTACTAAAACCAATTACAGACATAATGAAGATGATCACTAATCAGACGATCATGAACAGAAGCTTGGACGGGCCTGGGAACCGGAAATCGATTTTCTGAATGGCCCTTTCTGTTTTTAACAGGATAAATACATAGACCGGATTTCTGCTGATCCTTATCTATCCAGCAGGAATCCGGTCTTTTCACGTCTAATGTTATAAATACGAAGATATAAGTAATGTTACTGTATTGTATAATAATAAATTGATAACAAATTAACTTTAAGTAATTTAGTAGCATTTCATAATAAAGATGTATAAAGTTATTATATTACCAAAAGGTTAGTCTGTATCAAATATATATTATGTGCTATAATAGGTTAAATAAAAGAGGTGATATAGATGGATACATCAATGCTTTGTCCCCGATTTGAAAAAGGGATGCAGATTTTAAGTAAACGTTGGAATGGTCTTATTATTTATCAGTTGCTGAATGGTCCTCAACGCTTTTGCTCAATTCAATCATCACTTCCTGTAAGCGGTCGTCTTTTATCCGAACGTCTCAAAGATCTGGAGCATGAAGGAATGGTTGTTCGTCATGTCTATCCGGAGACTCCTGTACGTATCGAATATGAACTGACCCAAAAAGGATTGGCATTGGAAACTGTCATCCGTGGTATTCAGGATTGGTCTCAAGCCTGGGTACAACCCGGGGAGCAGCAGGCAGAATGCGAATATACTCAAGCTGCCAAGTAAACAACCCATAGTATAACAAAAACATCCGGTCTTCCTCATTCAGAGGAGCCGGATGTTTTTTGGTATGGAATACGGTGGGCTATAGGATCTCATGCATTTATACACCAGTCATGTATCGCTAGATTAAACATATATAGTGAGTATGATATTTAGATGATAATGATTGCAGCAGTACATGATCACTAGCTGACATATTGTCTGTTTTTACCGGCTTCCATCTTTTCCGCTCTGCGAATGCGAATGATGAACAGACGTAGCAGGTTCGTACGCGTATGTTCGTCGGCATTCCGGCCCAGTTTCTCCAATATAAAACGATCTATTGACATGCCTGCTCACTCCCTTTCAAGTCGCCGGAAAGGTATAGCCTGATATCGTCGTTGTAAATGTTCCGGTATCCATTAATAACCTTTTCACGCGACCTCTAAACTGCAATTTACACTATTTGGATGTATTTATTTGGTGAAACTTTTGTAACTATTTGTCATTTTCCTTTTATTTAGTGAAGCTGTTGATTAGAACCTATTTTGCTGGCAGAGGGTATAATAACAGCTCTTAAATTTATTTTCTATTTACCCATAAAAGACCTATCCCTTCTATAGTGAAAGGATAGGTCTTTTAGTTGATTCTTGTAGTCAAACTAGATTAAAGCAAGCAATAGCTGCAATATTTACAGACTGCTGTACAGCAGTTTTATATCTGCTTAGAAGAAATCACGGTATTGATGCTGAATGCTAATCCAGCGGGTACGGGTAAATTTCTCAATCGCCCATTCACCACCAAAACGACCTACTCCTGAAGCCTTCTCACCGCCGAACATAACATGGGCTTCATCGTTAACAGACTGGTCATTAACATGAATCATTCCTGTCTCCATCTGCTGTGCAACCTGATAGCCGCGTTCGAGATTGGTAGTAAATACTGAACCACTTAGTCCATATTCACTGCTGTTCATAATGCGCAGAGCATCTTCTTCTCCTTTGGCACGAATCAGCAGCGCTACAGGACCAAACAGTTCTTTCTGAGCTGCAGGATTGTCGCCTGTCACTTCACTCAGTACAGTAGGTTCAAGCACACTACCGTTCGCTTTGCCGCCATACAGCAGCTTGGCTCCGGCTTTTTGAGCTTCTTCCACGACACCTAGCAGACGCTCTGCTTCTTTTTCATGAATTAGCGGGCCTACAATAGTCTTCGGATCGGAAGGGTCACCAAATGGCAGAGTTTTGACTTTGGCAACAAATTTGTCTGTAAACGTATCATAGATGGAATCATCAACGATAATGCGATTCAGTGCCATGCAGATCTGTCCCTGGTGGAAAAACTTGCCGAATACAGCTGCTTCTACGGCACGATCAATATCCGCATCATCCAGTACGATCATCGCATTATCTCCGCCAAGCTCCAGTGCTACTTCCTTCAGGTTCTCGCCAGCCAGCTTGCCGATCCCTTTACCCACCTCTGTAGAACCGGTAAAGGAAATGATTTTGGGAATAGGATGCGCGACAAAAGCATCGCCGATCTCACTACCGCTGCCGCTTACGACGCTGAGCACACCTTTGGGAAGTCCTGCCTGGTCGAAAATATCGGCGATCAGTAATCCTGCTGTAATTGGCGTATCGGAAGCCGGTTTGATTACTACACCATTACCAAGTGCCAGTGCAGGAGCTACTGTACGCATACACAGATGCAGCGGGAAGTTCCATGGACCGATCATGCCGACTACGCCTTTGGCTTCGCGAACTACACGATTCTCTTTGCCCGGAATATCAGAGCCCATAATATCGCCTTTCATCCGGTATGGGAAAGAAGCGGATTCTTCCATAATACGTCGCGCCGCTGCCCATTCACGTTCAGCTTTGATCCGTGTGCTACCTGCCTCGGCGATCAAAAGTTCTATGATTTCTTCTTTGCGTTCATCCATTTGTGCCAGCGCTTTGTAGATCACCTGTGCGCGGACGCCAAGTGGTGCTTTGGCCCACTCTTTACCTGCTTTGTAGGCTGTCTGATAAGCACGATCCAGATCTTCCTGACTGGAAGCTTTCATTTCGACGAGCAGCTCACTATTATATGGATTTATATTTTTGATTGTTTTATCCGAAGTACCTTCGGTCCATTCACCTGCGATAAATTGTTTGTTCCATTTAGCAAATTTGGATTGTACGAGTGTCATAGGTAGTTCCTCCTTGTAGTAAGCGTACGAGTAGATCATTATTCATACCGTAAAGATAACAATAAGTTAGTACATTACCGTTTAATGGTGCCTCTGTATTGTTACCCGCATGTTACTAATGGCAAACATAAATTTTATATTCAATATTTATCATATGGAAATTCCGCTATATACGGATAAAGAAGCTACAAGTTATGTATATATGAAATCGGACAAAAATAGGGTCAGAAGCTGTTTCAATTATAAAAATTGTGGTTTCGGTTCATCTATTTATGATTTTAGCCATAATTACTCCTGATTCAGACTGTTCAGAACGATTAATAAGACAAAAATAGGGCAGAACGACAGGAGCTACAAAAAGACACCCTATTTTGGTCTCTTTTACCCTAGAAATGTCTTTGTTCACCCTGATTTTGTCCTGATTCGCCCTATTTTTGTCTGATTAGCAACCCTTTTTCTGTCCACACTTTACCCTTTAAATGTCCATATTTGACCCTAAAAACGTCGCAGTATACCCTATTATTGTCCGTTAAAGCGTCTGTCATCCCTTATACCACAAGGAATATAGCCAGCCGAAAACAAGCAAAAGATTTAAAATCTATTAAAACTATGTTTATAAAACAAGAGAAAACATCACAAAGGGCTGTGGCGAAGCTTTTCCCTGTTTTTATCCTTCGGCTTGCTTTATAATGAGCCTATGATTCAGATACGGAGGCTTATATGCGGAAAAACAGTCTGGTTACCAAATCGAATAATTTAATTGAGACCCCTCTTAATCTGGGTGTTGTGGAATTGCGTATTATTTTTGTACTTATCAGTACCATCTCTCCCAATGATGAAGAATTCAAACCTTATCGCTTCAAAATTAGCGACTTCGCCAAATTGATTGGTGTGAAAAATAAAAATGTATATCAGCAGATCAAAGATTATACATACAGCCTGATGTCCCAGCCTTTTTATGTACATGATAATCTGCAGGTTACCTGGCTCGCTTCGGCAGAATATTTTCCCGGAGAAGGCATGATTGAGGTGGAATTCTCTCCCAAGCTCAAGCCTTATCTTCTGCAGCTCAAAGAGAAATTTACCACCTATCGGCTGCAGGATATTATCAAGCTGAAAAGTGCCTACGCGATGCGGATCTATGAACTGCTCAAACAGTATGAGCGTATCGGTACGCGGACATTTACTATTCAGCGGCTCAAAGAACTGCTCGGTGTGGAAGACCAATATCCAGTCTATTCGGATTTTAAAAAGCGTGTAATTGTCAAAGCCCAGGAAGAGATCAACAAGCATACGGATATCAAAATCGACTATACCGAGATCAAATCAGGGCGCAAGGTAAGCGAAGTCAAATTCACTATCACTTCCAAAACACCCGACAAAAAAACGACTCTGCTTCCAAACAGGGAAACAGCAGCAATTGCCCAGCCGAATACCTCCCAGCAGCTGAGCAGTTTGTTAAAGTATGAGTTTGGGCTCAAACAACCGGCGATACAACCTATTCTGGCTGAATATAGCAGAGACTATATTATGGAGAATCTGGACAAAGTACGACAGGATGTACTCCGTGGCAAGGTCAAAGATATTCCTGCCTATACGATGGCTGCCCTGAAGCATGATTACCGCACGCCCAAGACCGGTCTGCAGGCAGAACAGGAACGATTGCAAGAGGAGAAATCTGCACAAAAACAAAAAGTAATGGAAGCGGAGAACTATTACAAAGCACTTTCTGTCAAAGTAAGCGACTATATCCAGCAGTTATCAGCAGAGGAGCTGCAAGCTGAACTGTCTGGGCTCAAGGCAAGTGTGAAGGATAAGGATATCGATATTATTGAGGAAGATGCAACTGATCCGCACCGGATGACCGGAGCCTATTTTCAGCAGTTTATTCAGAAAAAGTTTTTTGCGGATTATACGATTGAGGTCTATCGCGGGGAGCAGGTACAACAAACAGCAAACGCAAATAATTAAAAGCTATTGCCGAACCCATGCGAGATTTTCAAGTCAATAATAATTTGCAATACAAACAGCGTACTCTTTTCTTGATAGAGAGAATACGCTGTTTTAGTATGAATTAAATGATTTATCTGTTACGTGGAGTGCCTTTAGAATTTAATGTCGGCTAATTTATAGAGCATTTTCGTCATTATTTGGTTAGCCAATGAAAATCAAGTTTTATTGAAATCGGACAAAAATAGGGTGTTTGAATAGCAGATTGTTTGACAATGCATCTTTTCAAACCAATATACCCTATTTTTGTCCGTTTTAGGGTTCTGCTAATTGCATCCTCGATAGCCACTACTTTTTTGCTTATAATCAACCCTAAAAATGTCGCATTTAATAGTTTACTCCATTGTCGCTGTATCGTTCCATTATTGAACCAAACTGCAATGCCCCGATATAACTTTCAATTCATTATTGCCCACTTCGTCTTTCTTGGATAAGGCCTGTCCAAAATGGTTGACAAATACCAGCTGTTTGTCGATAAGCTGATCAAGGTTATCAATATCGCCTTCGATCATTGCTTTACGTAATCTTTCTTCATATGAAGTTACGAGTTCCTCATTCACAAACCCAACACCCTTCCTTGCTCTATACGCAGCAAAGTTTCACTTCATTCCCTATTCCTTGATTCACATCGTTTGATGATATGGATGTTTTATTTATCGATCTTCATTTCTATGGCAGCAATCTCCAGTAGCGGTTGTTCACTCCAGCTATTCAGAAAAGAATAGACCGATAGGCTATCCAGCGTCTCCTGATCGAGTTCGCCAGTCTCTATATCGGCCAGCAGCGATTCACGAATATGCGGCTGTACAAGGTGAATCGGCTGCGTGATCATACCACCAATCTCCTGACCGGCAGCACGCTTCTCCCAAACACCTGCTGTTTGTTCAAATATAAAGACGGCAGCAGCTCCATTCTCTGTTCTGAAATAGACTTTTGCCTGATCAGGCAGCAGTGTAATCGATTCGATTATCCCATCGACCAGTGGTATATCCGCTGCAAACAGCTCCAGATTTAGATTTGATTTTCTCATTGTACTTGTTCTCCTTTATTCTCAAGACGATATGATCTTCAGCTGCCGCTGGTAGATGCGCAGTTAATCGGCAGCTGGATAGCTATTTTCATTATTTACCGATCGCCTCTCTCCTCAGCAGCAATCCCGCTGATCAGAACCGGCAGCCATTCGGACAGTTGGCGGAACCGGAATCCGGCACGGTAAGCTTTGGACGTGTCCATGATCCAGGAAGAAGGTACGCCAAATGGCGATTGTTCGCTCTCTTCGGTCTTGCTGCGTACGATAGCTTTACAGCCGGTCTCCTGCTCGATCAAGGTGATGAGCTCCAACAGGGTGATTTCTCCATCCGAACGGGCATTTACCGGTCCTGTCAATTCGGAAGACATTCCCAGCCAGTACAGAAAATCTGCCGCTTCCTGCTCGTGGATAAAGTTCATACGGGCTGCCAGATTGGATATACCGATCACTTCGCCACGCTGTACTCGTCCAACATGAAAATGAAGGCGTTTGGTATAGTCATTGGGACCCAGCACAATCGGGAATCGTACAGCAGCTACCGGAAAATCAGCCTGCTGGAAAAATACAGCTTCTACCTGGCGCTTGCCTTCTGCATAATCCGGCTTGGCTTCCGGATTCGAATCAATTGGATGATGGAATGTATCCACCTGCTCTTCCAGCAGTACTTGTTCTCCAAACTCATAGACAGACAGCGACGACGTTACGATATAACGTCCTGCCCGGCCGCTGAATACAGAGCAGGCTTCCATTGCTTCGCGCGCATTATAACAGATATTATCGTATACCACATCGAATGTGCGGTTGCCTACAGCATGCTGCAATGCCTTAACATCGGTCCGGTCAGCCGTCAGCCGCTGTACTCGATCTCCAAAGGAATCTTCGGTTTGCCCACGTGTGAGCAGGGTTACTTGTACTCCTTTGTCCAGCAACAATTCCACAAGATCTCTACCGAAAAATCGGGTACCTCCAATAACAAGTACATTCTTCATTATGCTCGACCTCCTGTAATGATTAATGACGCTACTCAAAAGCACCTGCAATATGCAGCTTTAATTCTGAATAATCAGGATTATCCTTATTCATATTCCACTTATCAGGACTGCCCATACAGGGATTTGTAAAATTCCAGACGTGCAGTATCCAGTGGGAAAAATCCTTCGGAAACTTCATATAATCGTACCGGCCAGAAATGCTCTTCATTCTCCATAGCCTGCCGATCCAGCGTATAATACATCTTTTCAAGCATCTCCAGCATATCGTCGCTGTTTTCCGCATTCGGAAATTTAATTTTTCTCAGAACCATATCAATAAACGAACGATGAAAATGCACAAAATGTTCGATTTGCGAGTTACAAAAAGTCTTCTTGTACTGATTATCTTCGGGATGCAGGTAACCTATATACATAAGCTGCAAATTCATAAAAAAATATCCGCT
This sequence comes from Paenibacillus dauci, assembly GCF_000971985.1. Classification (GTDB taxonomy): domain Bacteria; phylum Bacillota; class Bacilli; order Paenibacillales; family Paenibacillaceae; genus Saccharibacillus; species Saccharibacillus dauci. The sequence goes on from NZ_LAQQ01000005.1 coordinate 256,938, forward strand.
CATATCATGACCAAAAATAATGAGATGCTCTTTTTCCAGTGACAGATCATATAGTTCCTCGTAAAACACTGTACCATTATTGTGATAAGGAACTAGCTGACGGGACTGATGAACGATATCGCTCAGCACTTTATTATTTTCTATTTCGATATGAGACAGGGGAGAAAGTTGGTCCGTGATTGCCTGCATCATGGGATTCATCTTTGTATCCTCCCTTAATTGTTATATTTATACCCATAGATAACAATCATGATATGAGCTATACTCTCTACATTTTTCACTTACTTTTACAATGTTCTCTTAATGCTGTGATTGCGCTGAAGGAAGCTCCAGTTGCTTATGTGCTTTCCAGGTCAGAGAAAGCATCAGAAGATAAACGACAAGGTTAAGAATGACATAGATTATAGCAAGTATGGCAGAAACGGTCGCCCAGATATTGGCTTGTTCGGCATCGGCGAACAGACTGCATACGAATGAAAGTACCAGTGTTACTTCACAGTACAAGTACATTCTCCAGCGGCGATAAGCAGATTGCTTCAAATTAGGCTGCAGTTGCTGCTGCGCAATCTGCTGGATACCGAGACACAGGTAATACGCCATATACAACTGAGCTGCAGCAACAGGCACCGTCAGCAGACTTCCCCAGAATGCCGTTGCCGGTGTCACCGGAAGCACCATCTGGATCAGAGATAGTAGAATCAGCGCGACAGCTCCCCATTTTCCTCTGCCCATCAACGGCTGGAACGGTTGAATGCGCACGAATCCGATAATGATGATGATATAACCGATAATCAGCGGTACAGAATCGACCCATCCACTAACCAGGCTAGCACTGCTCAGGCCTTCTGTTACTATACGCAGCAACCACTGGACCAGAAATCCCCAGAAAAAATACAAAAAACTCATAACAATCCCCTTTCACTTCTATAGGTCTATGCATGTGCAGCGGTCTCAAGGCTATGAACAGGTTGAACGACTCTCCTTTACTCTTCATTTCAGCCCGGGCATCCTTTTTTATTACAGAATGCATACTGCACAGCAGCAAGGAGCAGCAGAAAATAATAATATATCCTATTGAATACTATGTACTAAACCACCTGCTGCACCTCTTTTATCTTATCATTGAACCCTTCGTTTTCCAAAGTAATACACTTTCTCGATCTGTCCGGTATAGCTCCATGCCATTATATGGTATAGCCAAAACGTATAACCACGCTGCTCTATAATGCTGTAATATGAAAAACAACTTAAGCGATAGCATCGCAATCCATATCTGGGAGGAAATGAATATGCCAAGAGTACTTAGTAGCAACCTCGGTTACCCGCGCCTCGGTGAACAACGTGAATGGAAGAAGACACTGGAAAGTTACTGGAGTGGCAAGAGCGACAAAGCGACATTCCTTGACACGATGAAAAGTCTGCGTCTGGATCATCTGCGCAAGCAGCAGCAAGCGGGTGTGGATCTGATTCCGGTCGGCGATTTCTCGTATTATGATCATGTGCTCGATACAGCTGTCACGTTCGGCCTGGTACCTTCCCGCTTTGGCTATACCGGCGGCGAAGTGTCGTTAGAACAGTACTTTGGTATCGCTCGTGGTACCAAAGATGCTGCAGCTGGTGAAATGACCAAATGGTTCAACACCAATTATCATTACATCGTACCCGAACTGAATGATCTGACTCCTCAACTGACCGAGAACCGTGTACTGAAGTTATATCTGGAAGCCAAGCAGGAACTTGGATTGGAAGGCAAGCCGGTTCTGCTCGGACCTTATACATTCCTCAAATTATCCAAAGGTTATGACAGCAGCGAATTCGCCGGCTGGCTGAACAAGCTGGTACCGCTGTACGCCCAGGTACTCAGTGAACTGAACCAGGCTGGAGCCAATTGGATACAGATCGATGAGCCTTCACTGGCATTGGACGTATCCGCTGACGAATGGACACTTGTGCAAGAAGCCTATACACAGCTCAATAAAGCTTCCGGCAACAGTAATCTGCTTCTGCAAACCTATTTTGAAGGCGTCGATGGATTCGGCAAGCTGATCGATCTGCCTGTGCAGGGCATTGGTCTGGACTTTGTCTATGGTCTGGAGCAGAATCTCAATGCTCTTGATGACTGGGGCTTCCCGGAAGACAAAGTGATTGGTGTCGGCCTGATCGATGGACGCAATGTATGGCGCTCCAATCTGGAAGAAAAGCTTGGACTGATCAATGTGATCGCCCAGACCGTTTCTCGTGACCGTATTCTGCTGCAGCCTTCTTGCAGTCTGCAATTTGTACCGGTTACTTCCCGTCATGAGACGGCACTGGAGCCTGTCCTGCAAAGTGCGCTTGCTTTTGCAGATGAGAAGCTGGCTGAGCTGGCACTGCTGACCCGTGCAGCGAATATCGGCGGCGCTGCGGTGCAAAGCGAACTGGATCAGAGCCGCAAAGCAGTATCCCAGCTGGCAGGCTCGGACTGGCGTTCCCCGCAGCACCCGGATCAGGCAGCCAATGAAAATGATACGCGTAATGTTCCTTTTGAAGAGCGTCGCAGCCTTCATGATGAGAAATGGAAACTGCCTGTTCTGCCAACTACAACAATCGGCAGCTTCCCACAAACCGTTGAGGTTCGTCGTGCCCGCCGCCTCTGGCGCACCGGGGAATGGACGCCAGAGCAATACGAGCAATTTATCCAGCAGGAGATCCGTGAGTGGATTCAGATTCAGGAAGAACTAGGACTGGATGTACTGGTGCATGGTGAATTCGAACGTACGGATATGGTGGAATTCTTCGGTGAACAGCTGGATGGATTTGCTTTTACCAAAAATGGATGGGTACAGTCCTATGGATCACGCTGCGTCAAACCACCAATTATCTATGGCAATGTGAACTTCGTCGAGCCAATGACGGTCAAAGAAACCAAATATGCGCAGTCTCTCACTTCCAAGCCGGTCAAAGGCATGTTGACAGGTCCGGTTACCATCCTCAACTGGTCATTTGTTCGTGATGATATCCCTCGCAGTCAGGTATCGTACCAGATTGCCCGTGCCATTTCCGACGAAATTCTGGCACTGGAAGCGGCTGGTATCGAGATGATTCAGGTCGATGAGCCGGCACTGCGTGAAGGTCTGCCACTCAAACGCTCCAAATGGCAGGAATATCTGGATTGGGCAGTGGGTTCGTTCCGCCTCTCTACTGCTGCGGTCAAGGAAACAACGCAAATCCATACGCATATGTGCTATTCGGAATTCCATGATATTATCGACGCGATCAAAGCGATGGATGCCGATGTTATCTCAATCGAGACTTCACGCAGTCATGGCGAACTGATCTCTTCCTTTGAAGTGCATGGTTATGACAAAGGAATCGGTCTTGGCGTATACGATATCCACAGCCCGCGCGTACCAGGCAAAGAAGAAATGGTACAGCTGATCGAACGTGCCCTGCGCGTCCTGGATCCGAAGCTGTTCTGGATTAATCCGGACTGCGGTCTGAAAACACGTGCTCATCCGGAGACAGTCGCCGCACTGAAACTGATGGTAGAAGCCGCTCAGGATATCCGTCGCCAGCTTGGCCAGGAAACCAAGGTAGGCGTGTAATCCAGATATATCGGTTAATCCCGGATCATATAAGGTATAGTTAAATAATTACAGGTATACCTGCTGCACTTGGATTTAGTAGAGTTAGCCTTAGTGAGGTTATGCTTTATATAATTAACTGAGTATGTATTCGCATAGCATCAGCCTTGATTACTATAACCCTTAATAAAAAAGCACGCTGCGCAGTCATCTAGTTGATGTCTGCAGCAGCGTGCTTTTTATTTGGTATTTATAAATAAACATAGAATCAACGATAAGCAGATAAACCATCGGTATAGATGAACAGGTATCTTAATATACCGAGTTATTCTATCCACACAGGTACATAGAATCAGCGGTAGCTATGTGATACATACTTTCCCGCTAATAATCAATATTCGTCCCGAATCACATAAGCATAATCAGGTTGTTCCTCTGTAAATCCGGCGAGCTGACGGGATTGGTACTGGATCGGTGTCTGACTACCCATCATAATAATATTGCGTACATCACTGTTCTTCTCGACCGGCAGCTGGAAACAGTGCACATGAGGAAATACTTCGCATATCGTCGTATAGATAGCATGAATACGTGTATCATGGGTTCCCCTGCCGATCAGATTCATGATCAGTGCTCCCTGTTCATGCAGCTTATGCTGTACCAATGTGAAAAACTCCAGCGACACCAGCTGATTCGGTGTCCCCGATTCATCGAATGCATCGACAATCACACTATCATACTGATCATCTGGCTGCCTCTCCAGCAGTTCCCTGCCATCCCCAATCCAGAGTGGATCACGTGCACACCCAAAATACTCTATACTCAGTTCCGCTACCGTACGGTTTAGCTCTGCCACCTGAATATGGCGATCGGCAAAATAACGACTCAGTGTACCGATCCCCTGGCCAATCATAAAAATATGTTGCAGATCGCCCAGATGATGTTCGAGCAAATGAATAATAGCTCGTGGATATTCAAAAACAATTCGCTCTGGATTATTCAGATCAAGGGCTCCCTGTACATCGGCATTAGCGAACTGCAGGACACGGAAATGCCCTTTTTCCCCGTAAAGTCGATCTGTCTCGTAGACGGTTATATCCGCATGAGGTGTTACCTGATGAAAAAGCACCTGCACAATCATATTCTCCTTCGGTATCGAGCAGCCTGGTTTATATAACTACTCTGTCATGTAATACTCTATTTTTGCGTCAAGATGATCTTTTCTGTTCTATAAAGGCAGCTGTACTACTTTATAGCTGTACTCGCGCTGTATCGATCAGTCAGCTGAATGCGGCATCTGCTCGGTAGTACATTCTTCATCTGCCTATTGCTTTAGCCACTAAATAGTTACATTTTTTCATGTTTACGAGTGTATCCCTTTTCTTAATCGGTGTATGGGGTATGTAATGAACAGTAACTATTTTACTTCCTTCCGGGCCATAAAGTGTCCTCCTGATCACGCAGTATATCTACTCTACATCCACTTATATCCTTAGCTGCAGAGAAGACCAGCGGCTCATCCATTCACCAACCTGATAACCGGCTGTTCGAGCCGCCATCTCCCTATGATGAAAGGAGTACGCCATGTCCAAATTCATCCCTACCCTGCTTAGCCTCTCTCTGCTCACCACGATGCTGCTCGGCTGTACAGATACCGGCCCATCGTCCAAAGCCAGCTCTGCCCAGGCATCTCATACCGATCAATCCGCTCCTTCTGCCGATACTACCCTGGGACTGGATAATATCCAGATGCAGGATGCCATGAAAGCAGCCGCCAACTATCTGAAAACCCAGTATACGGTTGATAATATCTACGATAAAAAGGACGAAACCAAGCAGCTAAAACGGGTTCAGCAAAAGCTTAAACCGCTGCTGACTTCCGAATATTACGAATGGATTCGCACCGAGCAGTCTGTAGGCTTTCCTTTGCAAATCGCGATTCAGGAAAAAACCTCTATCACTCCAAAAGAAATTACTATCCGTTCACGTACCGTTTCCAATACAGATCAGATTATCCGGCTGTCTTACCGGCTCGATTTCCATCTCAACAAGCAAAATGAGTCCATCCCTCTGGGCGGCAAGCTGATCATGCAAAATGAAAATGGAAGCTGGAAGATCGCCAGTGACTATAATAATGCAGACAGTCTGCGGGAATGGCATGCTATTCCCTATGATCACTAATTACATCATTAACAGAATAAAGCCTCAATATCATTATATTTGTCTGACCTGCATGCAAAGTTCATCGAAAATGGGATTTGGCTGACCGTTTCTACTATTATTCAGTCAGAATTTGTGGTCCCTCTGCTGTAATGGCAATTGTATGTTCATACTGCGCGGCAAGTTTGCGATCGAGCGTCCGTGCTGTCCAGCCATCCGGATCAATTGTCATATGATAGGTACCTTCCGTGATCATGGGCTCGATCGTAAATACCATACCTTCTTTGAGACGTACACCTTTGCCGGGTTTGCCAACATGCATATACGTAGGCTCCTCATGCAGATTCTGACCAATACCATGAGCGAGAAGATCGCGTACTACGCCAAAGCCGTTTGATTCGGCATGCTGCTGAACCGTACTGGTTATATCACCCAGTCGATTACCGGACTTTGCCTGTTCGATTCCCAGATCAAGGCATTCTTTGGTGACACGCATCAGTTTCTCGGCAGTGGGCGATATGGGTCCAACTGCATAGCTCCAGGCTGAATCACCCAGCCAGCCGCCCAGTTCTGCTACGGTATCGATCGTCACGATGTCTCCTTCTTGAAGAGGCTTGTTGTCAGGGAATCCATGTGCGATGACATCATTTACAGAAGCACAGGTAGCATACTGGTACCCCTTGTAGCCTTTTTGGTAAGGTTTGGCACCGTGTTTTAGCATGATTTCTTCAAAGATGCGTTCAATCTCATTCGTAGTAATACCCGGTTGGATCATCGGTGCGATAGTGCGATGACATTCAGCTACCACCTGACAGGCTTTGCGGATCGCTTCGATTTCGTGTTTGCTTTTTAAGATAATCATGCTCGTATCAGAACTCCTTTATAATAGCTTGCATAGCCAATTGGGCGATTCGATCCGTATCGGGACTGGAATTATCCGTGTAATAGTGCAGACCACAGCAGCCGACCAATACAGCCAGCATATAGCGGAGGCTATCATCGCTGCACTGTGTAATTGATTGAAGGGGGATATATAATTGCTCCATGAATCGCTGCCGGGCTGAATAACACTCTTGCTCTGTCAGCCCTGCATAATATTCCGACGCCATTTTGTAGACGAGATAGGCGCGAGCGTCCGACTGCCAGAGCTGAAGCAGTGATTTGCAGTATGATAACAGCTGCTCCTGATCCGCATAATCACCTGTGGTATGGATCCACTCTGTCAGCACATGTGCGCATCGCTCAAATCCGCTGTCCAGCACATCCTCTATCAGCAAATGACGATTGGGATAATAATGATAGACTGTGCCGTAACCAAGCTCTGCCTCACGAGCTACATCGCGAATATCGAAGCTGCCACCGGTCCGAAAATAGGAACGTGCAGCAACATCCAGAATCTGCTCTCTGCGCTGCATACGTATATTCTCATTTTGTTCTTTGGTACGAGGACACATGAATGCAGACACCTCCTTTTATAGACATACAAATTTGTCGATATAAAAAGAATAGCTGATCGGCTGCAGAGATGCAAAAGAAATCTATAGGTACATATAAAACTATAGATAAAGTTCTAATTGCCTTTAAGCTGGATTTTAAATAGCTTCATACCAGATTTCCAGCAAACTATAGATGAGACAGGTTCTTTTTGAATAGATTGTTGCCTTTGATCTGTCCTACAGCACTGATACAATATATGGAAAGGATGCTGAGAATAGTACAGATAGAATGGAACCATAAATTCATATGTCCAGATGGCTCTATTCTCCCCTGCTATTTGGGTAATCCTGTGGATCGTAGCTTCATAATCAAATATAGAAAGGAGCATTCTTATGCGTCAGGTTCAGGTAAAAGCGTGGACACCGGAGTGGAGCACAAGATATGAAGCAGAATCCACTATTTTACAGGCAATTTTTACAGACCAGCTACTTGCTATGCACCATATCGGCAGTACTTCGGTACCTGCAATAGGTTACGCCAAACCCATTATCGATATTCTGCTGCTGGTCCGGCAGATTGATGATGTTCCACTCTATTATGAACCATTGATTCGTGCTGGTTATAAACCACGCGGGGAAAATGGAATTGCCGGAAGAGAATACTTTACCAAAGGAGACGATCAGCGCACGCATCATCTACACATCTATGAACCCGCTCATCCACAGACTATCCAGCATCTGCTGTTCCGGGATTATCTGATTCATCATCCGCAGCAAGCACTGCAATATGGAGAACTCAAGCGGCGGCTGGCAGATCAGTTTCCCCATGATCCGGCCGCTTACCAGCAAGCCAAAGCAGATCATTGCCAGAATATAATAAGCGATGCCCAGCAATGGCATAATATGAACCGGGGAGGATAAGCCCATGGATACCATCTATCAGGAAGATCAAATTTTGAACGATATTATTGATGCTTGTGTACAACGGCTGGGCTGGCACATTCAGTCGATCTCCCCTATACATCGCGGCTGGCTGAATCTGAAATGGAAAATACATACCGATACGGAAACCTATCTGATCAAGCAGTATAATTGTGAACGCTTCAGGGACTATGATCCTGCTGTGCTGAATCGGGCTTTTGCCCAGCAGATTCGTCTGTATCATGATGGTATTCCTGCACCAAAATTGATTACTGATGATCATACCATCTGGCATACTTCCCATCTGGGAGAACGGTTTCTTGTTATGGAATATTGTGAAGGTGACATAGTATCACCTGGCACGGTGAATGGAGATCAGCTATATGATCTGGGGCGACTGACCGGACAGATGCATCTTCGGTTGAATGATGGCTCTTTGCCTGTATCAGCCTCTCCTCTATTCCAGCCGCCTACACGTGAACAGCGCTTGCAGCATTGGGACCGACTATATGCTCAATTGCAAGCAGAAGAACAGCAAGCCTGTTTACCACTGGTCGAGCAGCAGCGCCAGGCCACTGTGTTAATGAATACGGATATTCTGCATCATCTTCGTCCAGGGTGGGCTCATCGTGATCTGTGGACAGACAACCTTCTGTTCTATCCGGATAAAGTCGCTGCGATACTGGACTATGATCGGCTGAATTATGATTATCCGCAGCTGGATATTGCGCGGGCTATTCTGTCCTGTATCTGGAATGGGGAGCTGGATTACAGTCGGGCTTCTGTCTTTATGCAAGGTTACCGTGAAGTTCATCCTCTGTATAAGGAAAAGCTGGGTGTATCCTTGCAGGCGCTCTGGTATATGGAGAGTGTCTGGTGGATTCGATCAGAGATGGATGTGGAAAGCGGTCCCCCGCAGCGATTCGCCCTGGAGATGAACTGGCTGGCCGAGCATTATGGAGAATTGGAAGAGATCACAGGCTCTCTTTGAATAAAGATCATATTAATCAAAAAAGCAAATCAGCACAGCATATACTGTGTGCTGATTTGCTTTTTTAGTTGCGGCTTTGTCTGCCAACTTCAATTGTATGAAAATAGAAGTTGGCAGAAACCGATATTTTGAAGATCCTTTTGGATAGAATATCAGGTATTGCTTGGCTCCTGTTTTTCAAATTAACGGATCTGTTCGAGCAGTTGATAAGCCTCTTCACGGTTGCTTACCTGCAGCAGCTGATTGCGATACTGCTCATCCATTAGCTTGCGGGACAGCATTTGCAGTACTTTGAGATGGGCATTGCCCTGACTGTTGCGTGGAACGGCAATCATGAAAATCAGTCGTGCAGCCGTACCATCCATGCTATGCCAGTCTACACCATCGCGCTTCAGACCGAATACGACTGCCGGACGCTGAACGGCCTGCGACTTGCCATGCGGAATCGCTATATTCATCCCGATACCGGTAGTACTCTCCTGCTCACGCTCCAGAATGGCTTGCTTGAACTCGGCTGTAGAAGTCAGTTTGCCCTGCTGATCAAGAATATCAATCATTTCATCGATGATCTGATCCCGGGTCTCTCCCTGCAAATTCAGTTCAATCAGATCCATATCCATAATATCAGTCAACTGTTCCATTCGGATCGCCTCGGCTTTATCCGCTGCTGATACAGAATCTGTCGGTACCACCGATCCAGCGGAATGAGCAGATGACGGACTATTTACAGAAGATGAAGCCATGCTCGCTGCTGGTGCAGCAGTTGTTCTTTGATTGTCCAGTCCACCTTCGCTATCCATCTGTTCATCGAGCGGCACATTTCGCTTCAGTAGTGTAATGAGCAGTGCAGCAACGACGGCGCCGACAATTACGGCGATGAAGAACATGAGCACATGATCTACTGCACCCAGAACTGCAACGATCGGACCACCATGGGCTACGCGGTCTCCTACATGACCTAGCATGGCAATCACCGACCCGGTCATGGAGCCGACCATAATACTTGGAATAACGCGCAGTGGATCTTGAGCCGCAAATGGAATCGCCCCTTCGGTAATACCGAACAATCCCATCGTAAATGCCGCTTTGCCAGCTTCGCGTTCTGCCGGACGGAACTTGTGCTTGGCGATAAATGTAGCCAATCCCATACTGATTGGCGGAATACAGATTGCTACTGCAATCGGGCCCATAATCTCATAGTTGCCTTCCGCGATCATCGCAGAACCGAACAAAAAGGCTACTTTATTCACCGGTCCACCCATATCAAAGGAAATCATCGCTCCCAGAATCAGTGCCAGCAGCACCGAACTGGTTCCCTGCATACTCGCCAGCCATACAGTCAACACTTCAAAAACATGGGCAATCGGCGCACCGATCAAGAACACAAATACCAATCCGACTACAAGTGATGACAGAATCGGAATAATAATAATTGGCATAATCGGCTGAAGGGCACGTGGAACTTTGAGCTTTTTGATACCCAGCGCTACATAACCTGCCAGGAAACCAGCTACAATCCCGCCGATAAATCCGGCTCCCGATTCACTATGATAAAAGCTTCCCGTTGCTGCGATATAACCACCGATTACACCAGGTGCAATACCCGGCCGGTCCGCAATACTGTAAGCAATAAATCCGGCGAGTATCGGTACCATAAAGGTAAAGGAGGCAGCTCCAATCTGCTCAATTGTTTTCCAGAATGATCCATCGGGAATAACCAGTCCACCGGGTGTCTTCTGTCCACCCAGCGTCAGTGCAATCGCAATCAGCAGACCACCCACCACGATAAAAGGAATCATGTAGGAAACTCCGCTCATCAGATGGCGATAGATCGGATTCTGCTTATCCTGGCGTTCTTGCTTGCCTGACGATGCAGAGCCTTTTGTAACCTGATGAACCGGGACTTCGCCTTCGCTAAATCGCTTGATCAACTCCTGCGGTTTGCGGATGCCATCTTGTACACCGACTACCAGCAGCCGTTTGCCACCGAATCGGGAGGTGTTGACCGTTTTATCCGCTGCGATAATAATGCCATCGGCTTCACGTATCTCCTGTTCGGTAAATTCATTCTCGACACCAATTGAACCCTGCGTCTCTACTTTCATCTTTACGCCTAGCTGATCCGCTGCCTTTTGCAGATTTTCTGCTGCCATATACGTATGTGCAATTCCATTAGGACATGAAGTAATTGCCAATAATTTCATGTGTATCATCCTCCATTGTTGTAACGCTTACATGTATTATAAACCGGAGGATGGATGTTAAATGTTCAACCTTTTACCGGAAGAGACAGGAAGATGCGGTAAAAGGAATTTTATTTATCAACGAGCAGCGATCTGCTGTGCAGCTGAACATCTTTCACTTATTCGTTTAATGCTTTTTGTAGAGCAGCCAGATTGTTGCGCATAATGCTTAAATAGTTGACATTCTGAGCTTTTTCTTGATCGGTGATTCCTTCCAGAGGATCCAATACAGCCGACTTGGCTCCAATCTCACTGGCAATTGTATCCGCGAAGCTGGAAGAAACCAGCGTTTCAAAAAAGATCGTTTTGACATGATGCGTTTTGGCAAAATTGACAATCTCGCTCATTTTCTTGGCAGATGGTTCCTGATCGGGTGCGAGTCCGGCAATCGGAACCTGTGTCAAACCGTACTCTCTGGCCAAATATCCAAATGCCGCATGCTGTGTAATAAAATCTTTGCGCTTGGTATTTTTCAAACCTTGTCTAAACTCCTGATCTAGCTTCTCCAATTGTGCGATATACGCATTGGCATTGGCTTCAAAAACAGTTGCGTCATCCGGAGATAATCTGGACAGTTCCTGCTGGATATTGCGCACTTCCTGAATGGCGAGCGCTGGAGACAACCATACGTGGGGATCCAGATCACCATGGTCATGACTGTCATGATCTGCATGTCCTTCTTCATGTTCTCCTTCGCTGCCTTCTTCCTCAGCTATTCCATCCATAATTTGTAACCCTTTACTCGCTTCAACTACAGCCAGTTTGCTGCCTGTGGTACTGGATAGAATCTGATCCACCCATCCTTCCATACCCGCGCCATTATACACGAGCAGATCTGCGTTCGTAATCTCCGCAATATCCTGAGCAGTAGGCTCCCATTCATGCGGTTCTACATTGGCCGGTATGAGAATATCCACATTGGCTCGGTCACCTGCCACCTGCCGGGTAAATTCATACATAGGATAAAAGCTCGCTTTGATCTCTAGCTTGGGTCTGGTAGCTGAAGTCTCTGATGATGCTGTGGTAGAATCAGTATTCTTCTCATTCACTTGGGGAGACGAACTGCAGGCAGACACCACCAGGACCATAACAAGCATCAGTGCAGTAATTAGATATTTTTTCATGAATAGACTCCTTTGGTTTAGACAGCTTAACAGTACGGAAAAACCATTTTTCCTGAGGGGCTGTTTGTTTTATTTCGTAATTATTACGATTTGTGAATAAGCAGATGAATTCCTTTGTTCATCCTTCCTACCAACCTTGAATTGCATACTGGTGATCACTAACTGATCCCATATTGGAAATACGGCTATCTTTCAAAAGCAGAAAATAAAAGGGCTGTGATCAGTAGCCCTTTTAGATCCAATGTATTAACCAGTACAGAATCAGAAAGAGCAACTATCACTTGCTCTGTATTTCTGAATCCATATTCGTCAGGCTTGTTAACTAATAGTAATTATTACGAATAAAAAGAATTATACCGATGGACTCTTTTTTCGTCAATTGTAATTTTGAGAGCGGTTCTTGAAAATAAATCAAAATCCACTCAGGAAGGTCATTACATCCTTTTGTTCTCGCAAACGCTGAACAAGCAGCGAATTCTCGCTGATCCCTGACAGCTCCCGGAAAAGAAGCCGTGTCTCCTGCTGATTATCATTTTGCACAGCCAGCATAAATACCAGCGATACGTACTCATTGCCCCAGCGCAGCGGTTGCTGCAAAGTTGCGATAGCAATCGCCGATTGGATAATATGCTGCGGACTGCCATGCGGAATGGCAACACCCATACCTATCGTTGTCGCAGACATCTTTTCGCGGACAATGGCACTGTGCATATAGTCTGCAGTGACAAATCCTTTTTGATGCAGCAGCTGACCGAGACGTTCAATAATTTCATAGGGATGCTCCACCTGCTGCTGAAGCAGAACCAGAAAAGGTGTCGTATATTTGAGCAGTATGGATTCCTGTGGCTTTTCTGACTGGGTCTGCTCTGACTTCTGGATAAACCGCTCCAGCTTCTTCTCTTCTCCGGCTTCCAGCAGCGGAGAAATCACGATATAGGGAACAGGCACCGGCGGAAGCTCAATCGTCGAGATAATCATATCTACCTGATGCTGACGAAGGAAATCATCCAGCTCGGTCAGCCCAATGCAGCCCACTACATGCACTGCATAGAATTTACGTTCGATCCGGGAAGAGAGCAGCTGGGACATTCCGATCCCCATATGACATACAATCACTACCTGTTTATGCTTCCGGCTGCTGTGATTAAGCCTTTCTACAGCTGCCTGAAAATGCAGCGTCAGATAGGCCATTTCTTCTTCCGGAATGACCAGTCCATATTCCCGGTTAATCTCATCTACAGCCGATACCATCATATCGAACATATAAGGATACATTTTCTTGATCTCATGCAGCATCGGATTAGTCACCGGCAGCCCGTACTGAAGGCGATTCAGCGTGGTTCGCAAATGTACATGCAGTCCGCTGATCAGCGTCTCATCCCTGGTAAAATCAATCAGATTCAGACTGCACATCGTTCGAACCAGCTGATCCACTATAAGGACAGGCAGTTCTTCCCTATTTTCGCCTGCTGGTTCGGTGACCCTGTCCGGCTTGTAACGTAGCTTGCCGCCCAGCAGATGCAGTGCCAGATAACACTTCTCCATTTCGGGAAAAGCCAGCGCAAATGGTCTACCCAGCGCAGCCGTCAGTTCACTCGCCCATTCATACTCACGCTTCTGTTGGATTTCTTCCATCTCATGTCCGGTCACCATGATCGGTTGGCCTAGCTTAATGCGACGGCTGATCAGCAAAATGTGAATGACCAGACTATCGAATGTCTCATCTGTAAAATCGAGTTGCTGTCGCCGGCATAACGCTTCCAACTCATGATAGACAGTATCCACTTCGTGAGCAGCGAACTGGCTTTTGAGCCATTTGCCTGCAGGCTCACCGTTATCCGCCAGCCGATTCAGCCGTACCAGCGCCAGTCGTTTGTGACGCTCTTCTCCAGCAATTATCATACCGATCCGCTGCCGGGTGACCACCTGCAGATGAAAGGGCTTCAGCCAGTCGGCAATCAGATCCAGATCACTGCGAATCATGTTACGGCTGACATAAAAAGTATCCGCCAGTTCCTGTGCGGTTATCGCTTCTGTACTCATCAGCAGGCTGTAAGCGATCTGTACGATACGCTCTTTGTCGGGAACGATGATTGAGGTTGGCTGTATGGTCTGCAGCTGCGCAATCATCGCATGAACTCCTTCTCCGGATGCGCTCAGACTGATGCCTGCCCCTGGTCTTCGAATCAGCGCTGCAGTTGGATAATCCGCTATATACTGTTCAATAATCTTGCAATCATTACGAACCGTCTTCTCCGAGCAGTGCAGCTGATCTGCAACATTCTGGATCTGGATAAACTGACCCGAATGATTCAACAGAAGCTGCAAAATATCCTGCTGTCTGGCATTTAACAATATCATCGTTATTCGTTACTCCTTCATAATCGGTCAGGAACGATCTGCTCCGACCGTGACCGTCTCCCGGTACTGCAATATCTACTTACCGATCACAGTCTGAAATACAATAATAACCGGAGCCTCCGAGAAGGTCCGGTTATTATTATCCGTTACATTTTTATACAATGAAATATCATTACATGCAAGGTGATCGACAGAAAATTATAAGTTCAGCTGCATCAGCTTCTGTAAAGTGCGGTCAGAAAGAGCCGGCAAATATTCATGTCCATATTCATGATAAAGCAGCATTTCCTTGGGTGAAGTAATCTTGTTATAGGCTGCAAACTGGGTGGATGGCGGACAAATAATATCTGCAAGCCCGGTTACCCATAGTACATCTGCCTGGATACGCGGCGCCAGATTCTGGATATCAATATAGCCCAATTTCCCAAAAATCTCATCCTCTCGCTGATGATGAGGATCGAAGAACCGGAAATAATAGACCAGTTCTTCATAAGCGGAATTCGTTGGATCCAGCTGACTCGCCTGCTTATAGTCTGACAGAAATGGATAGACCGGAACAGCGATCTTCACACGCGGTTCCAGTGCAGCACAGGCTACAGTAAGCGCTCCACCCTGGGATAATCCATGGGCAGCGATCCGCTCGGGATCGACTCCCTCGAGAGACATCAGAATACGTGCAGTCTGAACGGTATCGAGGAATACATTACGGAAATACAATTTGTCCGGATCGGGATCATCTATACCGCGAATAAAATGTCCACGAATCGTCGAGCCCTTGACGGTCAGCGCATCCTCCGACCATCCGCCCTGCCCCCGGCAATCCATCGCGAGTACGGTAAATCCGTGAGCAGCATAGCCAATTTTGTCAAACCAGTCTCCACTATCACAAGCATACCCATGGAACATGACCAGCCCCGGACCTGCAGGGTGTGATGCGGCATCTGTCGGCTGTACCAGCTTGCAATGTATTCTAGCTCCACCGATCCCTGTAAAATACAAATGATAACACTGCGCTACCGGCGAATGAAATTCAGCCGGTACCAGCTCATACTCCAGCGACTGCTGATCCAATTCGGCGAGTCCCCTTGCCCAGTATTCATCAAAATCCGCCGGTCTTGGACTGCTGCCCATGTAGTCTTTTAACTGCTCCAAAGATATATCTACTGCCATCTGCTCTCCCCTTTTCCACTTATGCTGCAGTATTACTTTACAGTGTTATTCTGCACGTCGTTCGGCAGTGAAGTATAGAACTCCCGGATGACGTGCTCGGCGGGCTTGCCGTATACGCTGTATCCATCATGATTCAAGGCTTCCTCTTCCTTATACAAGGCGGCACTCCAGTCCCATAATCCAAAACCGCTTACCCATGGGCGAGTCTTGCAGGCATTGAACATAGCCGTATAATAGTCCGCCTGTTCTCCTGGATTCACTGTGCCTGCCCATTCCCAGTCATTGGGGATCATCGCCGAACCACTACGGCTGGGACAGCCTGCCTCCGCAAAGAAAAATGGTTTGTTATAAGGACGTATAACAGATTCAATCCGATCCAGCTGATGATCCCAATCATTGATCGGATAATAGCCGCTGGACGAAATGACGTCGACTGCGTCCCACCATTTCACATTATTTTCCTGATATTTGTCCGTGTTGTACGTGATCAGACCGGCGTAGTCCTGACGTACATCCGCTATCAGCTGCCGCCACTCTGCTGAACGTCGCTCGGTCTGCACCATTTCACAGCCGACAATCATCATCTCGCAGCCTGTTTGCTCGGCAATCCGGGCATAATGACGCTGATAGTCGGTATAACTGGCAAACCATTCGTGCCACTTGGGTTCACAAGGTACATCCTCATCAAAAAAGTTGATATGCGCCCGCCAGGTGCCATTACGACAGTTCACGGTCGGCTTCATGATCAGCTTGAGTCCGAGAGAACGGGCGTAATCGAGCATGGCGATCAGTTCATCATCCTCGACGATATGCTCCCCGCGATAATCCACCTTTGTAGAATGGGGCGTATCCTGCAATGCTGCCAATGCAAAAATAACTGTAGTGCTGCCAGTACGCTCTTGCATCAAGCGCAGTGATTCTCTGGCTTCAGGTGAACGAAAGCTGCCGCGTCCGCTCATCCAGCCATAGGTAAATCCCTTGATGTAGTTCATGCATGCATTCCTTTCTTGCCCATAATGATAATCTGCCCTCGCACTGAATCCAGTTATGACAAGACCCGATTACATGCGGCCAATCTCTTGGTCATCTGCAATCTCTTCATAATGCTCAATCACATAACCGACGATCTCTTCCACTGTTGTATAAGCCACACCCACATACGTATCCGCTGCTCCATAATAAATAGCGATTCGTCCGGTGTCGGCATCATGCAGTGTCGCACACGGGAAAATAACATTGGCAACAAATCCACGTTCTTCATACCATTCTTCCGGTGTCAGTACAAAGGTCGAAGCGCGATATTTCACACGGGATGGCTCGTCTTTGTCGAGAATAACAGCGCCCATGCTATACACAAGTCCGTTACATGTACCGGTCACGCCGTGGTAGAACATCAGCCAGCCTTCACTGGTCTCGATCGGCGCAGGCCCGCCGCCGATTTTGACCGATTGCCACCAGCCCTGGCCACCTTTGCTCATCACATGACGATGCTTGCCCCAGTAGATCAGATCGGGACTTTCACTAACAAATACATCACCAAATGGAGTATGCCCGCTATCACTTGGACGGGATAGCATAAGGAAATTGCCGTTTACTTTACGAGGGAACAACACGCCATTACGGTTGAACGGCAGGAATGGATTCTCCAGGCGGGTAAAGGATTTGAAATCCTGGGTGCTGGCAAATCCTATCGCCGCTCCATAAAAATCGGTACACCAGATAATGTAATAAGTATCTTCTACTTTGACGAGGCGCGGGTCATAGGCATAGTTCGGTTGAAACGGCTCTCCTGCTTCATCCTGGAATTCAATGCGCTCTTCTTCAATCTGCCAGTCCAGACCATCGTCACTCCAGCCCAGATGCAGATGCGGGCGTCCGTTCACCGTTTCCGCACGGAATATGCCTACGAACCGTCCCTCATAAGGAACAACAGCACTGTTAAAAATACGTGCGATCCCTTTGACCGGATTACGGTCGATCACTGGATTCGCCGTATGACGCCATACCGGGAACTCGTAGCCTTCCGGCTTATCCTGCCAAGGCATTGCAGCCAGCGAATCGCCAATAATTTTCACCGTAGTTACAGTCTTGTTTTGAATATCAGTCATGATTAATCTCCTCCATTTTCTCTTTTTGGGTTTTGCGTTTTTGAATTTGGGAAAGGTTATGCTGAGAATAGGAAATAGCTAACAAACTAGTAAAATTGCTGTATATTCATAAAACAATTTTTATTTCACCGATCCATTGGTGAATCCATTGTAAATATACTTTTGCAGAATCAGGAAAATGATCAGCGTCGGGATGATTGCGATCATAATACCTGCACAGATGACTTCCCACTGCGAGCCATATGGTCCTTTGAATTTGAACAAGGCAGTGGATATAACCTGAAGCCCGGACTTGGGCATGTACAGGAACGGAATATAAAAGTCATTGTAAATATTGATCCCTTTGACAATGATAACCGTGACAATCGCCGGCTTGAGCAGCGGCAGAATAATTTTCCAGTAAATCGTAAAGTATGATGCTCCATCCAGCATTGCCGATTCATCCAGTGCCGGAGCAATCGATTCCAGAAACTGCAGGAAAATATATACGGCGATAATATCGGTACCCAGATACAGGATAATGGCTGCCCAGTGCGTGTTGACCAGATCCAGTGCATTGACAATCTGGAACGTAGCTACCTGGGTCGTCACACTCGGAATGAGTGTCGCCAGCAGAAAGGCACCCATGATCAGCTTACTGCCTCTAAACTGAAAGCGATTGAGTACAAAAGCAATCATTGAACCAGTCAGCGTCGCCCCGACAATCGAGATCACCAGAATAAAGGTCGTATTGGCAAACCCGAGCAGCATTTTGCCATCGACAAAAGCCTTGGTGTAATTGGCAAAGTTCAGCCAGTTCTCCGGAGGCAGTAGCGGACTGGTAACTGCATACTCCTGTTTGGTTTTGAATGAAGCAAAAAATACAACCAGGATGGGCAGCAGGGCAATGATCGCGCCAATAATCAGCGTGGCGTATTTGAATGTGGACATTGCCGAATATTTGAGTCTATACACAGCTTACTTCTCCTCCTTCACCAGCATGCGCTGTGCAGCGGTAACGATCACAACAATAAACAGCAGGATTACCGCCATGGCCGATGCTAATCCCAGCTTGCTGTATTTAAAGGCCAAATCGATTGTCTGAATAACAAATGTCTCACTACCGTTCGAGCCGCCTACCATAATATAAGGAATATCAAAAGCACTGATAGCTCCGCTTACAGCAAGAATAATATTCAGCTGCACAATCTTGCCGATACTCGGCAAAATAATATGGCGGAATTGATGCCAGCGATTGGCACCGTCAATATCGGCCGCTTCGTACACATCGCGGTCAATCGACGAGATTGCACCGAGGAAAATAATAAAGTTGAAGCCCATATACCGCCATACGGAAGCACCGGCGAGCGAGTAGTTGATAATATTCGGATTGCCCAGCCACAGCTGTATGTAATGACCGAGTCCAAGTGCATTTAGCAAGGTATCCAGTGTGCCATCCGGACGGAAGAAAAATAGAAAAATAAAGCCGATCGCTACCCCGTTCAGCATATAAGGGAAAAACAGCACCCCTTTAAAAAAGTTTTTGAACCGGGTACTGAAACTGAGAATAGTCGCAAAATAAAGCGCCAGTCCCATCTGTACAAACGTGGCAAAAAAGTAATACAAGCTGACTTTGAACACGGTAAAATACTCGGGTTCGCTAAAAATACGTTTATAATTCTGAAAACCCACATAATCCATATGCTTACTGTAGCCATTCCAGTCGGTAAAGCTGTATTTGAACATATTGAACACAGGCAGATAGGAAAATGTAATCAGTAGAATCATCGGAATTGCCGAAAAAGCGGCGATAATGATTTTCCGTTGGGTTGAATAGTTGTAATTGGAAAGTTTGAACATCCTTTACCTCCAGCTTCGCTCAGATACCAAAACCATGCCGTCTTCCTGCAGCGGTTCGGGAAGAGAACAGAGCCCTCTCTGTCCTCCCGTCCGCATCACAGATTACTTCTCAGCGACGGCTGCTCTCGCTTTGATCCATGCGTCATTCAATTGTTTCATAATGTCATCGTATGACTCATTTTTGTTGCCAATCGCTGCTTCGATAATCCGCTTTTTGAAATCAGGCTGCCACAGTCCGATTTCGGCTTCTTTATCGATTTTGTCCACTAATCCTTCCTGACCCGCTTTGCCTGGAGTCAGTGTCTCAAAGCTTACGCCCTCTTTCTCATATTCTTTGAGAACAGCTGGCAGTTCGGAGCCTTTGACTGGACTGATACTTCCGGCTTGCTCTACAGAATAATTCGATTTATTGATAAACCAGTCCACCCATGCTTTGGCAGCCGGTTTGTTCTCACTGTTCACATTGATGCCGATATTATAGTCTGCCGCCAGCGGTACAACGACTTTGGCAGCATTGGTCGGGAATGGCATGAAGCCAATATCGTCAGGATTGGAAGCTACGCCCTTGATCTGGTCAATAGCCCATGAACCCAGCACCATCGTACCGATTTTGCCATTAGCCAAATCGGCTTTGGAACTTTCCCAGTCGGTTGTTGTCGGGTCTTTCTCTATAAGTCCGGCTTTGGCTGCATCATACAGTACTTTGTACAATTCGTAATGCGGCTGTCCCGCTACAAAGTTATCGTCCGAGTTGGGCTGTGCAATATTCACATAATCCGGATCGCCGGCTACCGTTGGAAGATCCGCTTCCCACTGGGTGAGCGGCCAACCGGCAGCATAGTTGGTATACAGCGGAACTGCTTGTGTCTTGTCCTTGATCTGTTGTAGCGCCTGTTGGAATTGTTCTGTTGTTTGCGGAACTTTATTGATGCCCGCCTGTTTGAATACCTGTTTGTTATAGATAATTCCCGAATAGGTGATCGCTACAGGGATACCGTAAATGTTATTGTCCACCATACGTTCTTCAATCCCGGTGTATTTTTGCTTCAGTTCATCATAAGAACCGAGAGGTTCGAAGAAATCAGGGATATCCTTGATAGGAATACTGGTTGGAATGAGCAGTACATCTCCATAATCTTCTGTACTCATTCGTACTTTGATCTGTCCTTCATAGTCGGATAAGGCTTCGAAATTTACTTTAACGTCAGGATAAATCTTGTTGAATTCTTTGGCATAATCTTGGAATACCGTATCCACAATATCTGTACGCTGCGTAATCACGGTAATATCGCCTTCAATTTTATTTGGGTCGCTATTGTCCGAGCTGCCTTTGGAACAGCCTCCCAACAGTGAAACTACCAGCAATGACGCTACGAAGCTGGAAAACCATCTACGCTTCTTCATTCCAATCCCCTTCCTTTATTCCGTAACTTTATTTAACCTTATCGATTAGGTTACATACGCATTCTATATTGTGAGCGCTTTCTAGTCAATCGTTATTTTGATCTCTCTTTCTAAATAACTAGCTTTCACTTCTATATTTTTCAATTGACATTTGCTTTTGTTAGTCATTATAGTGTTCACATAAGGTTATCGATAAAGTTATAATTGGGATGGTGCCGATGTGAAAATATTACAAAAAGAGATTCGTCAGGAATGGCTGGAACATATCCTGCCTTTCTGGATGAATCTCAAGGATGAACAGTATGGAGGTTATTACGGCGAGGTTGGCTATGATCTGAATGTCTCTACCGATCAACCCAAAGGTGGAATTGCTGCAGCACGGCTTCTCTGGTCTTTTGCTGCTGCTTACCGGATCACCGGAGAATCACAATATGCCGAACATGCGAGACATGCGTACCAGTTTCTGTGTGGTCCATTGTACGACCATGAACATGAGGGAATTTACTGGGCGGTTGATTACCAGGGTAATCCGCTGGATACACGCAAGCATGTCTACAATCAGGCTTTTGCTATTTATGCATGCAGTGAATATTACCGGGCAACCGATGACGAAGATGCACTTCAACTGTGTATCCGTCTATTCCAATGGTTGGAACACACCGGTTACAATCGCCTAATCGGCGCATATCGCGAGGAATTTGACCGTTTCTGGCAAGAACAGCCCAATGAAATGCTGAGCGAAAATGGCGTAATCGCTGATATTACGATGAATACGCATATCCACGTATTGGAAGCCTATACGAATCTGTACCGGATATGGCCGGATGAGCAGGTACGCCAGTCATTGGATAATCTGCTGCTGATTCTGCATGACCGTATGTATGATCCACAACAGCGCAGACTGAATGTGTTTTTTGATAACCAGTGGAACTCCCTGCTCAATCTCACTTCATTTGGGCATGATATCGAGGCCAGCTGGCTCATCGATGATGCCTTGCAGGTGATCGGGAATACCGATCCCGTCTATCAAAAGATGGTTACCGATATGGCCTACCGTGTTGCCGAAGTAGCTATCCAGCCGGATGGTTCACTGATGAATGAACAGGAAGACGATCATATCGACACTTCCCGGATCTGGTGGGTACAAGCCGAGGCTATTGTTGGATTTTATAATGCATACCAGCGTACCGGTGATGAAACATTTCTTCAGTTGGTCGATAGATTGTGGGCCTATATCAAAGATCATATTATCGATCCGCGTCCAGGCGGGGAATGGTTCTGGTCTGCTGGCGATCAGGGAGAACCGGGACAGCGTGAAGTAGCCGGTATGTGGAAATGTCCGTATCATAACAGCCGTTTTTGTATCGAAATTACCGAGAGGATGAATTAAACGATGATCCATGAACAATATGCAGCACTCGCAGCCGAACAGGAACAATTACTGAACCGACGCAACGAGAAAAATACAGCCTTCTATAACGGGATCTATGACCGTTATCTCTATCCTGTACTCACCCGTCATCATGTGCCGGTACACTGGCGATTTGATCTGGATGCACAGCGCAATCCGCATTTTATGGAACGTCTGGGCATCAATGCCGCACTGAATCCGGGAGCGATCTATCATGAAGGCAAATATATTCTGGTCGTCCGTACAGAAGGTCTGGATCGCAAATCCTTTTTCGCCCTGGCCGAAAGCGATAACGGTATAGACGGGTTCCGGTTTACAGGCAAGCCGCTGACCTGGGACGATATAGATCCTGCCGAGACGAATATGTATGATATGCGTCTGGTCAAGCATGAAGACGGCTGGATCTATGGCATCTACTGCTCGGAGCAAAAAGATCCGGATGCACCTGCCAATGATACATCCAGTGCAGTGGCGCAGGCAGGACTCGTTCGTACTCGTGATCTTAAGTCCTGGGAACGTCTGCCCAATATTCGCACCTCTTCTCCGCAGCAGCGCAATGTGGTTCTGCATCCGGAATTTGTAAATGGTAAATATGGATTCTATACACGACCACAGGACGGCTTTATTTCTACCGGTTCCGGTGGCGGCATCGCTTTTGGATTATGTGATGATATTCTGAATCCGGTGATTGATATCGAGACTGTTATGGATGAGCGCCGCTACCACACCGTCTATGAAGCCAAAAATGGTCAGGGGCCTGCGCCGATCAAGACCGACCGTGGCTGGTTGCATATTGCTCATGGCGTCCGCAACACAGCAGCTGGTCTACGATATGTACTGTATGTGTTTGTCACCAGCCTGGAAGACCCTTCCGTTGTGATTGCCAAGCCGGGTGGCCTGTTTATCGCCCCTTATGACGATGAACGTGTGGGTGATGTATCCAATGTTATTTTCTGCAACGGTGCCGTCGTTAATGAGCAGGGTGAAGTGTACATTTATTATGCTTCCAGTGATACACGTATCCATGTAGCGGTTACTACCCTGGAAAAGCTCACCGATTATGCATTCAATACACCTGCAGATCCGCTTCGTTCTCTGGATTGTGCACTTCAGCGTTCTACGTTGATCGAAGAGAATGAGCGCCTGCTGGCATCCCTTTAACTTATGCGGCTTTTCATTTCCGGCCCTCGATTTCTTTATTACTCTACAGTAAAACTGTATACTGTGTTTACAATAACGACTTTTGTCGGAACAAACAGTATTCATTTACAAGAGAGGCCGGGAGAGAAATGATGAATAAAAATATTACGATGCGTGACATTGCACTCAAAATGGGTGTCAGCAGTGTTACCGTCTCCAAAGCGCTTAATGATAAAGACGGTGTCAGCGATGAACTCAAGGAAAAGATCAAGCTGGCCGCCTGGGAGATGGGCTATCGCATGAATACGGTAGCCAAATCGATGCGTGAAGGACTTACTTATAATCTGGGTGTTATTATTCCCGAACGATTTACCGGCACCTCTCAGACCTTTTACCTGCGCCTGTACCAGGAGATTGCGGTCGCGCTTCAGCAGCATAATTATTATGGTATTCTGCATATTCTGAGTCGTGAAGATGAGGAGCAGCTGAATCTGCCGCGCATCTATCATGAGCAAAAAGTCGATGGCTTTATATTGCTCGGACAGGTCAGCAAAGAATATATCGAGGTGATCGAGCAGATCGAGCAGCCCAAAATGTTTCTCGACTTTTATGATGAGCATGCCGAGATTGACTCCATTATTACGGATAACTTTTACGGTGCATATGAGCTGACCAACTATCTGATCCGCCAGGGACACCGTGATATCGCCTATGTTGGCAATCTGTATTCGACCAGCAGTATTCAGGACCGGTTCCTCGGCTATTACAAATCGCTGCTCGAACATCATCTGCCTCTGCGCCAGGAATGGATACTGAGTGACCGCGATGAACAAGGTACATTCGTCGATCTGGAACTTCCTTCTCCCCTGCCTACGGCTTTTGTATGCAATTGTGATCAGGTTGCGCATCTGCTTCTGCAGCAGCTTCGCACCGAAGGATACCAGGTACCGCAGGATTGTTCGATCGTCGGCTTTGATAATGATATCTATGCCACACTGTCAGAGCCGCATCTGACAACGATTGAAGTCAATATCAACAAAATGGCCTATACGGCTGTCGATTCCATTCTCAAAAAGATACGTGACCCGCATACAAACTTTGGAAGAGTACTTGTACCGGGCAATATCATATATCGGGATTCCGTAAAGGATATGACGTAAAGAATCACTATGTACGTTGATCCCATTTGTAATTTCTTTATTACATTCTGTCGTGCTGGATTCGGCAGACCATGCGCCAATGATCATCTGTACAATTTTAGCCCATGCGGTTCCGGCTGGCTCCAGCCTGTTCAAGCAATTGCGCCGGAATCGCTGGTTAAAATAAAAAAAATCTGGAGGTTGTTGTATGAAAAAGCTGTTGTGCAAAGGGTTACTGTCTGCGCTTGTCATGATTCTGGCTATCTATGGAATGAACAGTTTTGCACCGAAAGCGTCAGCTGCAACAGGATTTTATGTAAGCGGTACCAAATTGTACGATTCCACCGGTAAGCCTTTTGCCATGCGAGGTATTAACCATGCACATACCTGGTACAAAAATGATTTAAACACGGCGATTCCTGCTATCGCACGTACTGGAGCCAACACGGTTCGCATCGTCCTGTCCAATGGGATGCAGTACACCAAAGATGATGTGAATTCGGTTAAAAATATTATTTCCCTCGTCAACCAGAATAAAATGGTTGCTGTACTTGAAGTCCATGATGCTACAGGCAAAGACGACTATAACTCGCTGGATGCTGCCGTGAATTACTGGATCAGTATCAAGGATGCCCTGATCGGCAAAGAAGACCGGGTGATCGTCAATATTGCCAATGAATGGTATGGCACATGGAATGGTAGTGCCTGGGCAGACGGTTACAAGCAGGCAATTCCCAAGCTCAGAAATGCAGGCATCAAAAACACCTTGATCGTCGATGCAGCCGGCTGGGGACAATACCCACAATCGATCGTCGATTATGGACAAAGTGTATTCGCCGCCGATTCACAGCGAAATACAGTATTCTCGATTCATATGTACGAGTATGCAGGCAAGGATGCCGCTACTGTCAAAGCCAATATTGATGGTGTATTGAACAAGGGACTTCCAGTAATCATCGGTGAATTTGGAGGTTATCATACGAATGGTGATGTAGATGAATACGCCATTATGAGATATGGACAGGAAAAAGGCATTGGCTGGCTCGCCTGGTCCTGGTATGGCAACAGTACCAACCTGAATTATCTGGATCTGGCAACCGGTCCAAATGGCAGCCTGACCAGCTTTGGTAACACAGTAGTCAATGATCCAAGTGGAATCAAGGCGACTTCCCAAAAAGCCGGTATCTTCTAAACCGTCCTTTCTTCTATACGGCTATCTGTAACTGCGAAAATCCCCTGTGCCATGAAATACGCGCAGGGGATTTTTATATCAACGAATCATTTCAACCATCATTCGCTGATCGGTTAGCCTGTACCGGATCGTTCTTCTGCCAGCCGTATCTGGATAGAAGAGGTTGTCTGCAGATGGTTGATTTCCTCCGGTGACGCTTGTTCATCGGTAATGAGCAGATCTATCCGGTGAAGAGAAGCAACACGTGTAAAGCAATCTTTACCCATACCCGTATGTTCTATCAGACAAATCGTTTGACGGGATTGCTCCATAACCGCCCGCTGAAAAACGGCCTCTTCCGGACGAGACGTACTCAGTCCATTAACAGATACACCCTCAACAACAGCAAAATTAAGATCTGGCGAGAACTGCCTCATCCATTCAACAGCCAGCGTATCTGTCATCATGCCGGATGCAGTCATTTGTCCTCCTAATAGATAAGTACTGATCCAGTTTATTTGCTGTAGTCCCTCTGCTATATACAGCGAGTTGGTTACTACAGTAAACGGCAACTGGAACGGAAGATATAATAGCATGAGCTTGTGCAGAGAAGAGCCGCCCAGAAACACGGTCTGACCTTCCTGGATGCAAGATGCGGCAAGCCGTGCAATAGCATGTTGGCGGCTGCTCTCATCATTATGTATCCGCTGAAGCTGAACCGACTGGGAAATGGTACGCATATGAGACAGCGGAATGGCTCCTCCATGTGTACGTTTAAGTAGATGTTCCTCTTCCATCGCAGTCAAATCGCGTCGTATGGAATCAATCGAAACACCGAATATTTCTGCAAGATCCTTGGCAAGCACTCTGCCGTCGCGTCGCAGCAGCTCCAGGATCTGATTGCGTCTTTCCAGAGAGAACATGGTCTTCCTCCTTGATTATCTTTGCAGGTCGTGATTAGCATTATCTGCTGATCCTATGCCAAGTTCACTGATTTTTAACAGAATATTGCAGGATAAGTGTTTGTTACCTGGACCGATAACGAGATATAATAGACCATAGTACATATTTACCTACCCGTCAGGAGGCCAATAATGAATATTGAAATTCTGGATGCCCGTCATGCCGAAGCTTATCGACAGCTGCGGTTAGAGGCACTGGAGCAGTACCCTGAAGCATTTGCTTCCAGTTATGAGGAAGAAAAAGATTTTCCATTGGAGCGATTTCATAGACGGCTCACTGGTACAGACTCCACGACACTCGGAGCATGGCATGAATCCGAATTGATTGGTTCGGTAACCCTTGTCTACGAACGCAAGCCCAAGCTGCAGCATCGTGCCAATATCATGGCTATGTATGTAAAACCGTCCCACCGGGGCTCAGGAATTGGCAAGGAGCTCATGCAGCAGGCAATCCGAACAGCACGCAGTGCAGGAACTATCGAGCAGATTTACCTGTCGGTTATGGCACATAATGAGCCCGCCAAACGGCTGTATCAGGCACTCGGATTTGAAGCTTATGGCAAGGACTGGCGTGCCCTCAAAATCGGCCAGACGTATTACGATGAAGAACTGATGGCACTCTTCCTCTAAGTATCGTCCTCTTCTGCTTACAGCGATTGGTTCGATACCAACTGCTGTCGTGCTGCCTCGGCACGGCGTATACTTTCCCTGGTCCATGGCGGTGCAGACGGGTCACGAAGCAGTTCTTCACTCGTCATCCAGTAGACAGCATCTACTTCTGCGGCGCTTTTGCTATGCGCCCGTCCCTCTGCATATTCACACAAAAATACGATATTAAGTACTGTGTGGCCGGCATCCGTCCTGAATACCGAATTGTATAGATACTGCGGATTCGGTACAATCCGGATGCCCACTTCCTCCTCTATTTCACGATAAAGGGCTTCTTCCAGCTGATCGGTTCCCTGTTCGTCAGACTCCAGTTTGCCACCGACCAGTGCCAGTGTACCGCCAGCATGCTCTTCTTGCAGACTTCGGCGAATGATCAGCCACTGATCTGCGCGATAAATCGCTCCTTCCACATTGATAATGCTCATCGTATCACCCTCCTCTATGTATCCTGTTATTATTCTGCATGTCCTATTTAGGATGGATACCATCATAATGCTAATTTCATTAGACTTTAGAACAGTGCTATTCCAGTACCGGCCGCATGAAGCTGCGCTCATAACTGATAATGCAGCGTGTCTCATTAGCGTAGGCATAAGCAGCCTGACACTCTTCATCAATCTCCATTCTGCGGCGGTACAGCTCATACTCTGCCAGGCTGGGGAAACTGAACAAAGCATACGCGATATTATTGGCGCCTTCATGAGGAAGAAAATAACCGTGGTGCATACCGCCCAGTCGATTGACCAGTGGGATCCACAGTTTGGCATAACGTTCGAATTCAGGGACTTTGTAAGGATCGATTATGTATTTGAGATAACAGGTGATCATCGCATATTCCTCCCAAGTATGTATTTCCGATAGTGTAGCACACGCTGTGAAGACTGTCATAAATCAAATTTAAAATAATGAAAGTTAATCAAAAGATCATGACTCTTGAGGGTCTAAGTGTTCATGCTATAATGAGCGTAAGAAGCAGATCATACGTGTACGGAAAGAAACGAAACCGTCACATTGGGCAGCTTCCATAGTGTTGGTGTGACAGACTTTGGTGCGGAGATGCGGATGGAGGAAACAATGGGGTCAAATACGGATAATCTCTCAAGAGGCAAACGGCCACTGTATATTTCGGTATATGATGAGCTGTTCAAACAAATTATGAACGGAACCCTGCCGCCAGGCAGTCGACTGCCTTCAGAACCCGAGCTTGCCAAGCGTTTTGAGGTTAGCCGGATGACGCTGCGTCAGGCATTGGCACTTCTGCAGGATGACGGTCTGGTCAAAAGCTTTCATGGTAAAGGCAATTTTGTAACCGGAACTACACACCGGGATGTCAGTCTAGGGTTGGAAAAGCTGGGTAATCCCCTGTATAAATGCCATACCGAAACCATTGATCGGGTAGAATTGAAGTTTCGGCTGGATCTGGAGAGCGACTACACCCAGGAGGTGCTTGGACGCCGAGCAGCAGCTGTAGTAGCAGCTGAACGCTGGTATTGGAGCGATGAACAAATCGTAGCTTATGCGTTTACCTTTCTGGCGATTGAGGCGGTATCTGAGCTTGGTATGGATCTGCAAAACGAGCCGTTGCTGCTCGATACGCTGGAACATGGCGTCTACGAGCAAGCTGCTTCGTCGCTGATTGAAGTGAAGCGCGCAAGTGCTGCGCCGGTGTCTGTACATAAATACAAGATGGATATTGGCGAAGGCTGCGATCTGCTGCTGGAGAGCGTATATGTCAATGAGCAGTATCCTGCCTTGTATAACAAATATTATATTCCGCGACAATACAGCTCTATCCAGATTCGAGCCAGCAGATAAAAAGTTCAGACCAAATGTATAAAGTGACCAAAGACGTTTTCCCTTAGCGGAAAGCGTCTTTTTGATATGTCTATCCTTGCTTAGAAAAAAGAGGTTGTTGCGTCCAATGAAATGTGATACTTTATGTCTATACAAATTATACAAGTTTATATACAAGTATAAAATTTGTATATAAAAATCAAATAATGGAGTGAATAAAATGAGTAATATGGATAACGGACGTAACTTTTTCACCGAAACTCCTCATATCAAACCACAAGGTGCCGAAATCGCAGAGACCATTCTGCTGCCTGGTGATCCGCTACGAGCGCAGTTTATCGCTGATACGTATCTGGAAGACGTAGTCGAATTTAATCGGGTACGCGGTATGCTCGGATATACCGGTACGTATAACGGAAAGCGTATTTCGGTTATGGGCACAGGAATGGGTGTTCCGAGCATGAGTCTGTATTCCTGGGAGCTGATTCATGTCTTTGGTGTGAAGAATCTGATTCGCATTGGTTCAGCCGGTGCTATTCAGGATAAGCTGAACTTGTATGATATCGTATTCGCTATTGGGGCATCGACCGATTCGAACTATGCCAAGCAGTATAATTTACCAGGTTATTATTCGATCACCGCTTCGTTCGATCTGCTGGAGAAAGCCAAGCAAACCGCAGACCGTCAAGGACAAAAGGTACATATTGGCAACGTGCTGTCGAGCGATATTTTCTATAACGAAGATCCGACGGCGCTGCACAGATGGAGTGATATGGGTATCCTCTGCGCAGAGATGGAAACGGCAGGATTGTATATGAATGCAGCACGAGCCGGAGTGAATGCGCTTTCGATTTTGACGATCAGCGACCACATTTTCCGTGAAGAAGCCACAACGCCCGAAGAGCGTCAGAATACCTTTACACAGATGATGGAAATTGCGCTGAAGCTGGCTTAGTACAGGCAGTTATACGAAAAGGAGATTACGTTGATGAATAAAACCCAGACGATACAACAGGGTACAAATGAGAGCGTTATCAACAGTAGTGAACTTTCTGCTGCAGATATCCCCACAGCCGGAAATGCTGTCGAGCCGGAGCTGAATGTATATTCAGCAGCAGAAGCACGCCGTCTTAAACAGGCTGTGCCTGTTATTCTGCTCTTTTTCCTTTTTGCATTAGTTATCGATAATTCGTTCAAGCTGGTCTCTGTGGCGATCGCACAGGATCTTCATCTGTCAATGACAACTGTCAGTTGGCAGGCTACACTGGCCGGACTGATCATCGGGATTGGAGCGGTTGTATATGCGACGCTGGCTGATACGGTCAGTATCAAAAAGCTGCTTGTAACCGGTATAGTACTCATCTGTATCGGTTCGGTTATCGGTTATGTGTTCCGGCATTCTTTCCCGCTGGTTCTGCTTGCACGTGTGATCCAGACTGCAGGACTGGCTTCGGCGGAGACATTGTATGTTATTTATGTCACGAAATATCTGCCACGCAGTGAACAGAAATTGTTTCTTGGTCTCAGCACAAGCAGCTACTCGCTGTCGCTTGTTATCGGCGCGCTTGCCGGCGGTTATATCTCGACCTATCTGAACTGGTCCGCACTCTTCCTGATTCCTCTGGTCTCCATCCTGCTGCTGCCGTTTATTCTGAAATTCCTGCCGAATGAGCAGTCTAGCCGCAGTCGCATCGATTTTGCCGGGCTGATTCTAATCGCTTCGATTGCTACAGCGGTGATGCTCTACATCTCGGACTTCAACTGGATGTATCTGATTCTGTTCGCTGCCGCTGCCGGACTGTTCCTAGCCTATATCAGCCGCAGCAAGCGAGCATTTATCGGTATTGAATTTTTCCGCAATCGCCGGTTTATCTCTATTCTGGTTATCGTATTCATTATGTATTCGGTACAGCTCGGTTATA
This sequence comes from Paenibacillus dauci, assembly GCF_000971985.1. Taxonomy (GTDB): domain Bacteria; phylum Bacillota; class Bacilli; order Paenibacillales; family Paenibacillaceae; genus Saccharibacillus; species Saccharibacillus dauci. Next base: position 288,466 of record NZ_LAQQ01000005.1, read on the forward strand.
TTTTCCTATTCCCATTCCTGATGCAAAAAGTATACGGACTGGAGCTCGACAAAATCTCCCTTCTGCTCGTACCGGGTTACATCACTGCTGTTATTGTCGGCGCACTCTCAGGCGGAATTGCCAAAAAGCTGTCCAATCGGCAGGCGGTATCGCTGGCACTGCTTCTGATTGCAGTTAGCGTAGCCCTTCCCGGTCTGCTGCCGTTCAGCTCGCCGATTATCTATGTTCTGTCGATGATGATCTTCGCCGGATCATTTGCGCTTATGTATGCGCCTCTGCTGGATTCCTGTGTCAGCTCGATTCCTGTGGAGAAAGCCGGTACTGCGATCGGATTTTATAACCTGATGATCAATGTAGCAGCCTCGATCGGTATTACGTATACAGCTGCCATGACCGAAGCACTGCCATTTCGGACCGTACTCGTGATCCTGGGTGCAGTATCGCTGGCTGCCCTGCTGCTCTATACGCTGTTAATGGGTCGTACCCAAAAGTATAATAACTATCGTATGTAGAATCCGCTTTTGCGAAGTGAATCTGACAAAAAAGCTATTCAAAAACGGTATTCAGTGAATGCAAACAAGCCCAAAATTCGGTTTCGGGCTTGTTTGCACTTACTTTATATTTAAAATTCTCGGTCCTTATCCTGTTCGTCATTTTTGATCAAATAGCTGATCGAACTGATAGAGCAAGTATGAAATAAAGAAGGAAATAGCCATTTCACATTAAAATAAAATAATCCCAAACTCTGCGATCGCATAAATAAATTCGTATAGTTCCATTAAATCTCATCATTTATTTCCCATATATTATACTATTATCTTTTTATTAGAAAATCACTAATTTCCATATGAATTTATCTGCAATTATTCAGGTGTTATTTAAATAAGCACTATGATAATTTATAAATCAGAAAGCGCTTTCAAACAAAACGATTCAACCATCTTGTATTGAAAGGGAGAATGTAATGATCAAACGAAAGTACAAATCGCTGCTATCTCTGACGATGGCTGCTGCTCTGCTCCTCTCACTGATTCCCTCTGCCGCTTCGGCAGCAAGTACGGAAGAAGCAGTACAGCCCAAAGCTGCCGCTGCGACGAATATGCAATCTTATGTTGATGCGATGCAGCCCGGCTGGAATCTGGGCAATACTCTGGATGCTACAGGCGCAGATGAGACTTCCTGGGGCAACCCTCGTGTCACTCAGACACTAATCAAGCAAATTGCGGCACAGGGCTACAAAAGTATCCGAATTCCGGTAACCTGGGATACACATATTGGTGCAGCGCCGAATTATACGATCGATCCGGCTTATCTAAGTCGTGTGGAAGAAGTCGTCAACTGGGCGCTGAACGAGAATCTGTACGTAATGATCAATGTACATCATGATTCCTGGCTCTGGATCAGCAAAATGGAGACCCAGCATGATACCGTACTGGCACGCTACAATGCGGTATGGAAACAAATCGCCGACCGCTTCAAGAACAGCTCGAACAAGCTGATGTTTGAGAGTGTCAACGAACCACGCTTTACGGATGGTGGTACAACAGACGAAGGCAAACAGCAGCAGATGCTAGATGAGCTTAATGTCTCTTTCCACAAAATTCTAAGAGCATCCGGTGGTCAGAATGCGACACGTCCTCTGGTATTGTCCACGCTGGAGGCAACTCCTTCACAGGAACGCATGACAGCACTGTACAACACGATGAGCAAGCTGAATGACTCCAATCTGATCGCAACCGTTCACTATTATGGGTTCTGGCCATTCAGTGTGAATATTGCAGGATATACCAAATTTAATGAAGAAGTACAAAAAGATATTACGACTACATTTGATAACGTCTACAATACCTTTACGGCTAAAGGCATTCCGGTTATTCTCGGTGAATACGGTCTCCTTGGATTCGATAAAAATACCGGCGTGATCGAACAGGGCGAAAAGCTTAAATTTTTCGAATTCCTCGGATATTACCTGAAACAGAAAAAGATCGCTACCGTGCTGTGGGATAACGGACAGCATTTCAGCCGTACCAACTACACCTGGTCCGATCCGGATCTGTTTAATGTAATCAAAACCAGCTGGACCGGACGTTCTTCCAATGCGGATAGTGACCTCATTTATATCAAAAAAGGAACGACTATTCAGGACAAGAAAATTACGCTAAATCTGAATGGCAATCAATTATCTTCTTTGAGTGTCGGCAGTACTACGCTGCAATCGGGTACAGATTATACACTCAGTGGCAATATATTGACCATCAAAGCCAGCCAGCTGACCAAGTTGACTACTTCGGGCAAATTCGGCGTAAATGCTACGATCACTGCTAAATTCAGCAAAGGTGCCAACTGGAAATTCAATGTTATCGTGTATGACACGCCAAAACTGAGCAATGCCCAGGGATCTACCAGCTCGTTCAGTATTCCGACTGCCTTTAATGGTGATCAATTGGCGACTATGGAAGCAACCTATGCTTCTGGCGGTAACGCAGGTCCACAAAACTGGACCTCCTTCAAAGAATTCGAAACCACTTTCTCACCAGTATACAGTGGGAATACTATCAAACTACAGCCTGCGTTCTTCAACGAAACCAAGGATGGTCAGGTAAACCTGAAATTCCATTTCTGGAGCGGCGCAATTATTAATTACACTATTACCAAGAGCGGCAGTACAGTAACAGGTACAGCTGCCCAGTAAATATCTTTTTAGTAACAGATATATTAACAGAAGCAAGAATAGCAAAAAGACTGCCTCATTTCGGGCAGTCTTTTTTGTGTAGCTTGGATATATGCTTTGTGACTTGGATATACACTGTTTGACTTTGTGTCCCTTATGTTATTCTGCCCAGTTGCCAATTTTGTTAATCTTCATTCTTGAATGGTTGATCTTCCAGCAGCGTCGCTTCGACATGCTGTACCATTCCCTGATATCCCTGTACCGATTGAGCGATAAAAGAAAGTACCGTATCACTCCAGCCATAAATATAAAACGTATTGCTGTCATCCGGGGGCACCATACTGCTCTGATAAGGCGCAATGTCCACAATAAAAGCTTTGGCATGCGGATTGATTTTGCGGCGATATTCTACAAGTTCCTGGTAAAAAGGACTACCGGTATTTTGCTGCTCATCGGTGATCATAATGATCTGATCCACACTCTCCCCCTGCTCGATCAGGCGACGTACCGGTGCACCTGTATTAGTTCCTCCGCGTGCCTTGATGCGCTCTGCCTGACTCATGATACTATCTCGGCGCGAAGGCTTGGCGTCTTCCACCAGTGTATCGAACAGCCAGAATAATGAGTTGCCGTCTGTCTTTTTATATAAAGCCAGAGCAAAAATGGATCCGGTCTGCAAATACTCACCAGTCATCGATCCGGAAATATCAAGAAATATAGCAGTACGTCCCGGCACATCCGGTAAATTGTCAAAGCTTAAATCTACAGCTTCACGAAGTGTGTCTCGCAGATCGGGATGGTTCACTTCTGCAAAAGCTTTGGCAAAGCGAAAAGGCAGAATTTTGGCTTTGCGCAGTGCTTCGGCATCTGTCAGACGCTCCTGTATATATTTTAGATTCTTTTTGCGGCTGAATACACCATGTCGATCAAGTGTATTCAGATGGCGCAGCAGGGCAAAAGTAGGCATTTCCTTCATTAGCGTTTGCCAGATTCCACGTGTTGGCGAGATAGCACTTGTTACGACTTCATAAGGCAGTTTTCCTTCCTGAATCAAGCGAATGCGTTCATTGTCATCGGTAGCATTTTTGAGCTTTTCCAGCGCTTCAATCTGTGGAAGCAGCGCCAGATTTGTCTTCTGACCACGCAGATAGCGGTAAAGCGCCTGCTGCCGAAGAGTAGTAGGCTTGGGATGTGCAGTAGCGATCGCATCGCCCAGACTGAATCCGCGTCCACGACCGTTATATTTCATCGCCCAGTATTCGGTAATTCGACCGAGGAACAAGGCAACCTGACGCTTAACCGCTCGTCCTCCCTGGCCCCGGCGCATCCCTCGCAAAATAGTCAGAAAATCGGCCAGATCGGATGGGATCCGAACCACCTGCTGAAAAATAGAAGCAAACAGATCCGGATGGGCACCTGACAGTACAGCCAGACCATACAGCGGCTGTAATCGCATAAAGCCTTCATTACGTGCAAATACCAGCGCTTTGGCCATAAATTCAGGGTTCAATTCTACCATACCCTGGTGAATCGATTGGGCTTCGGCGAGTAATTCCTGGCTGTTCGCATAGAAGGTATTGCTAAATGTATTGGTTAGCAGCAGTTGAAGGTATTCCTCTTCAATACTGCGGTTATAGGCGACAAACCCTTCTTTGTTGGTAGTTACAGCGATTCCGCTGCCGAATAGTTTTTTGGCATGACTCATGATGAGGTCCTCCTTGTGCTTGGTATGTATTTTACAATTTTGGGGAGAAAGATATTATATGTGCTATTGATATGTACGATCCGGGGAAAAGAAGAAAAGGGCTGCTCTACCACTGAGCTATTCCGCAGCACATAACGGAAGCCGGAGTCGAACCGGCGACAGGCGAAGTAACCTTTTCGGGCGCCTCGGATCGGGTATTGATGTGAGTAGTTGTGCTGGCACAGCTGCCATTGATGTTGAAGCTGCGTTTGAGTTTTGGTGTTGGTGTTGGCGTTGAAGCTGTGTATTGGAGGCACCGCTCCGGAAAGAGATTCTGCCACTCCCTTCTTAAATGTCGGTCATTGGCAGAATTCTCTTTCCTACGCTCAGTGCGGACTGCCTCTGTTGCTTATCTCCACAGCTTAATGGTTGTACAGCAGCTCCAGATTGCAGTAAACATGTTTGATTTTTTGCTGCTGATATACATAAGATTTATCCAACTATTTATGAATAGGGTCTTGCTAATATGGAGCTCAATACTTCGGTTGGAGCTTATTTGTTTAGGTTGCTAATTAAGCTGGTTTGATTAGAAGCTGGTTTTTGGCTGTTTTATTTATCGTTGTGTGCTAAGTGTTTAGTGGAGCTCTGTACTTGCTTTTAATTTAAGCTGATAAGTGCTTATTTTGAGTAGGATCTTTTATATAGGTGTGTATTTTCTACTTCTACTTCTACTTCTACTTCTACTTCTACTTCTACTTCTACTTCTACTTCTACTTCTACTTCTACTTCTACTTCTACTTCTACTTCTACTTCTACTTCTACTTCTACTTCTACTTCTACTTCTACTTCTACTTCTACTTCTACTTCTACTTCTACTTCTACTTCTACTTCTACTTCTCAAATTATGACGCGGATGAATGATAATAAAACATACCCGAGGAAATTAAAGTGAAAAGGTTTTATACCGCTCTACCTACTGAGCTATTCCGCCATGAACGGCGGAAGCCGGACTCGAACCGGCGACCTGTCGATTAACAGTCGAAGTAACCCTTTCAGGCGCCTCGGGTATGGGGATTACCGTGACAACCAGACAATCGGCTTTTGCAATGTTTGACCGATGGATGTTGGCTGTTGTGTTCCCTTTGATGTACTTATCTTCTCATTTTCATACATGAACGAACAGGGCAAAAGTATGGCGACTTTGAAGAATCGAGAAATAGTTAGATCATTTTCTTCACAAAGACAGTTTGTAAAAAGAAATCGTTTTGATACAATAAGAAAACATTTTGCGAGGAATTACGTCTGGAGATAGAGACGATCCAGATGGATTGTAGATTGATGGAGGTAGACTATACCATGGCCAAAGAAAGCTTTGATAAAGAAATCCAGTTCCTGCGTCTATTGGCGCTGACCGGGGGCAATTATGATCGGCAGCAGTTTGCCGGTAGACTCGGTATATCTGTACATACATTTGATAAAACCATTCGCCGATTGAAAGAAGTCAACGGCGATGCCGACTTTGCAGATCTGTTCCGGTATAACTATGCAGATTCGGCAGAACCGGTGCTGCTGTTCCTGTACCGGGCCAAATCGATGAAAGAATCCGAGAGCCGCCGGCTGCCGATCATCCTGACGGCGCTCAAGCAAGAGTCGATGACCGCTGCAGCATTGCTCGATATATGCGATGAGCAGCTAATGGACAGTCATGCTGCTCCACCGGATGAGAAGACGATCCGTTCCGATCTGCGTTATCTGGAAGAAATCGGCGTGATTTGCCGGGAGCCTGGCGGTCGCCCTTACCGTTACCGGCTGAATAATGATCTGACCGAATGTCTGACGAGAGAGGAACTAATCGAACTGTATGAATTTGTGGATATTATGGCAAATACACAGATTCCATCTGTTCAAGGTTATCTGCTGCGCGACAATCTCAAAAAAGCGCTCAAAGCAGCAACGTCTGAATCTTCTGATGACAGCTGGCAGGAAGAATGGCTGGAGCCGTTCAGCTACCGTTATCATTATGATGCACGTATTCTCGATGAAGCCCATCTGTATACCCTGCTACGTCTGATCCGTGAGCACCGATTTATTTCTTTTCAGTATTACTCTCCCAGCCGCAAGCGCAGTTACACAGCGCAGAATACCAATCCGCTGTTTACCCAGGATAGTGAGCCCCGTCGGCAGCACATGCTGCCGCTGCGTGTAGTGTACGATCATCAGTATGGCAGGTGGTATCTGCTTGGTACTACACCGGGCGGGCGGATCGTCAAATACCGCATGGATGGTATCGTCGACATTACGGCTGAAGAAGAAGCCGATACACTGCTATGTGAACAACATACCGCCAAGCTGGATGAACATACCCGCTATAGTTGGCTTGTGGATACAGGCAGAACATTCACAGTACGGGCACGCTTTTTCAAGCCAGCGCTGCCCCAAAATGACTTTATCCAGGAACGTGTACGTATGCAAGGGCAATGGGGAGAGATCATAGAGGAAGATTCACGCAGCTTTATTTATGAGATCAAGGTTAATGGATATACTGAGATCCGTCCCTGGCTGCGAAGCTTCGGTTCGAGCTGCGAAGTGCTGGAGCCTGCTGCTCTGCGGAACTCCCTGATCGAGGAATGGAAGGAATTGATGAGCGATTATGAATCTATTTGAGAAGATATTCAGCTACCAGCTGGCATCACGTCTGGAAGAAACAGCTACCTATACGCTGACATCTCAAGAAAGAGCCTGGCTGAAAATGATGCTGGAGCAGCCTGCTGCGCTCCATGCACTTGATCCACAGACTTTACATAAAATTGGAGATTGCCTGCTCGAAGAAGAAATCCCTCAGCTGCAGCAAGCCTTAATAGAAAAGGCGGGTTCCGCAGATGGCCAGACCTATTCTCCTCTGCTGCGTCCACTGCGCCTTATTATGCGCCGCCGTCAGGCTATGGAGATCCAGCGACTGAACAAGCATGGACAGCTGATTCCTACCCAATACGGGGTGCCATGGAAGCTGGAATTCTCGATGGCACGACGCGAATGGTATCTGCTCTGGTATAATCTTCGTACCCGAGCAGCGATGACAACAAGGCTAATTCATATCCAGTCTGTAGTCGAAATGGTGCTGCCGGAAGATCAGTATGAACCGATTTGCCAGCGTATGCAGGAGATTTGCAGTGTAGAGCGTCAGGAAGCAGTTATCCAGTTGCTACCCATGTACAATATGGAATTGACACGTATTTTGCATGCCTTTTCCTGCTTTGACAAACGGGTAGAGTTTGTAGCGGAAGAACAGACGTATTACATTCATCTGAACTTTGCCGGTAATGAAAGTGAGTATGTGCTGAATCGTCTTCGCTTTCTCGGCAAGCGTGTTCGTGTGATCCAGGGCGATCATCTAAAACGGCGCATGCATGAAACCGCGACGCGGGCGTTGGCGCGCTATGAACAGAATGCCGATAAGTAACCATTGTTGGAATACTCAAGTATCTGTCTATACGTAAATATAAAAATGCACCCCTGATGTCGATTAGTGTACCTATCAAGGTTTTCTAATCTCCATTAAAGGGTGCATTTTATGCATTTATTATGCTTTCACAGCATTCAGGGTATAAGTAATTTCATTCGCTTCAACTAGTTAGCGTATCGATGCTTTATTATTCGGCCAGAGAAGCGCTCGCCATCTGGATATAAGCTGATAGACGGAAATAGTCTGAAATAATGGTCCGATCTTCACTACCCAGCAATGCAGCCTGTCCGGTATCCGCCAGTTGGTTAAGCAGACGGCAGAGCTCATCCATATGCAGCTGTGCTGCTCGTTCTGCATAAGCACGAAGCTGATTCAGATCACCGGGAGACAGCTGGTTCAGACCGCGCAGCATCATTCCATTCAGCCAATCCTGAACCGTATCGGTCATCTGCCGGATTTCCTGCATGAAGCCACATCCTTTTCATTTGTTCTGTTATTCATCCAGCTTCAGATGTCGTATGGATGTGCCCTTGAGGAAACTGATCGGATACAGATACTGTCCATCGGCACGCACGAGCACTGTCATATCTCTGGACATCTGATCGGGATTCGTCTTTTCCAGCTTGCGAATCGTCTGCTGCCATTCCTGATGATATGGAATGACCAGCGTCACCTGATGACCCGATTGCAACGTAGCATGGATCAGCAGTTGCTGCGAAGAAGGATCAAATACCGTATGTTGAACCGACGTTAGCGTCAGTAATAGTATACGAGGTTTCTTTTCTCCAAATAAAACCACCTCGGTCTGCTTGTGGATAAATTCCGGATCTTCCACTCGATAATGGCCAAAATCTATCTGTTCAACCGGCACTCGCTCAACCATATCAATCTTGGTGCTCTCAGCTGCAGATATACGTCGATCCCGATTGATTCGGATATGACGAAAATTCCACTGGCCTGCAGCCAGCTGCTTCATGGACAGACTTGCTCGCCATGGAGAACGCCCAGTGTATTGAGCATCATACCGAAATGTATTGCCTTCGTAATAGACAGGTCTGGCATCTGTGTACGTATACATTTCCCCGTCTTCAGGACAGTACAGATAATAAGTGATTCCTCTGTAACCCGACCGGGTCTCCCATGGCTCGGCACCCAGTGCGTACAATTGCAGCTGTGCACGTTCGTAATAACGACTACGGAAGCTGCCAACCAGCTGGGCACGCTGACTGGCAGTCAGCTCCTGTTCCCAGACTTCCAGCATTAGATACGTTTCGGTTAATCTGTTCATCAATGCATTCATATCAAAACGGATATGACGCGCAAAGAAAAGCTCCAGTTCTCCCCGGATACTGCGAAGTGTACGTTCCAAATTCGGAAATTCTTCGCTTCGTGCGGTAATAGCGAGTGTCTCCAGACGCGCAATCACGGTCTGCGGCAATCTCGCCAGTCCAGTATGACTGATATCTGTCAGCAGTTTACGGCATTCTGTCATGACACTGGAAGAAGTCGGTACGCTATAACTCGATTCTTCCAGCAACTGCTGTTCTTCCAGACCCTTCAGCGCACGATAACGCAGAATAGCTTCCAACTTATATAGAGCTATACGGCTGGCATTATCGCGTACATTACAGAGTGCTTTGCTCAGATCCGGCTCACGGGTAAAAGAAACCTCGATCTGCTGGGATTCCATGCTTACGGTTAGCAGCGTATCTGTAGTAACATGAATCGTTTCCTTGATACTGAGTCTGAAATCCATCTCGGCAAGCTGTACAGTTGTATAAGGCCGAAGCAGCTCACCCAAAGGAATCTCCATCATCCATTTAAACTCTGCTTCCGATTGACCCGATTCGTTGGAAAAGTCTGGAGAGTGCTGCTCTTGTTCACGATCTTCTGTCTGCTCTTCTTCTTGCATGACCGGAGTCGAATGACGCTGCGCGTATAGAATACCCAACAGAATATGACGGCAGATTTTATCGGAAGGACAGCTGCATGCAGACTGATCCAATGTATCAACCAGCGTACATACCGTTCCATCACTCAGGATACATTGTACCTGTTCCTGCCCGGTCCATGTATATTCAGCGGTGATGCCTTTCTCCATATCTTTGAGCGCACGATTATACAAGCCTTTATTGGCATATCGAATTAGATAATCTTCGGTACATTCATGGATAAACTGACGGAATCGTACGGGAAATGGCTGCATGCCTACCCTCCTTTCTCCTATTTGCCGATCTTTCTGGCAGATGATACAGGTTATTCATGGATAATCATGCTGATTCAATCCACTTGTCCGGCAGCGCGTAAAATATCGTATACCGTCTCACTGAACACCCGGCTCGGGATTTTGCCTAGCTGTCTGGCCTGGGTCGGATCATAATAATGATAGCGGCTTCGACCGTTTTGCTTATAGAAACTGAGTGCCTCCAGCGTAATATCTTCCATACCTTCATAATAGGTAATGCTGGTACCACTAAAATGCAGCTGGGCTACCAGATCATCATAATCCTTGTACAGATCGGAATACACGCCTCCATCTTCGGCCATCCCTTTGTACCAGCCGTACTTTTCCAGTGCTTTCGGGAAAGCGGTCGGAGAGAATTCATCCTCCGGTAATCCCGCCCACTCCTTGAGCTGCTGTTGTTCTTCTTCCACGATATAGATTTGGCGCTCCAACTGGGTAAATGGCTGGCTGATCTCGTAATCTTCCAGTTGGCTTTTCCAGTCTGTAATCTGCTGTGTTGTCATTTCCAGTGGATGAACCAGACCAATCATGGCACCCTGCTGCAGTTCGTACTCTTCTTCATCTACTGTATTAAATGTACCGTCGTCCATATAGCGGAATGTCTCGGTTAGCTGTCCATTTTCATAGATGCCCCAGATCAACCCGGCAGCAAATTGGCGCATAATGATATTATTCACAAATAGATCCGACCATTCACCCTGCGTCCACAGACGACGTTTGGAGAGAGATTCTTCCAGACGCTGCGCTTGCAGAGTGACCATGGTTTTGAGGTCTTTTTTGAGCTGGGTGAATCGTGCTTTGGACTGCTTGGCTTGCTCAGGATCATCTTTTTGGGCAGGTGCAGGCAGGCTTTTGACCATTTTGCCATTTTCTTCGTTGATTACGGTCAGCTGCAGATCACTGTTTACCTTGACTGTAAAGGAACGCTCGCCGTAACTAAGCTTCTGCTGACCATTTTCATCAAAACCAAGCGTAGTGATCAGTCGGTCAGCCAGCTGTTCCGCTGTCAGATTCATATTCTCTGCGGCCAGCTGCAGCGCTTCGGTAGCTGCATTCTTCACCTGACGATTCTTGATCGTACGGGATAGACGATCAATCAACATCAGTGCGGATACATCATTTATATAAGCCATAACTTTGACAGCTTCGGCTGCTATTGCGCCCCGGCTACTTTCGGTCCACTCTTTGACCTGATGACTGAGCAGATCACTCAGACGGCGATCCCCATATAGGGAAGCCAGATACAATATCCATTTTTCTTTGGCTGCTGCTCCATGCTGAATCCATACCTGTACCAGTTCCAGCGCAAAGTCGGCCAGCGATGCAGCCGTCGCGTACTGCTTGATTTCCTGGAGTTGTTCATTCGGTGCTGCCGTATAATCCAGAGACTGAAGCAGCATATAACGCTTGATTTCATCATTAAGCGGATGTCCATCCCTATGCTGCAGCTGTGGCAAGCGCTCGATTGGCAGCCAGTCCAGACGGCTGCGCTTTTTGGCATCGCCTGTAGCAGCCAGCGCAGTATGCGCCTGTTCAGGAGTCTGTCCAAGTGTATCCATAAATACTTGAATGAGCGTACGGAAAGTATCCGACTTCTCCCGCTCCAACAATTCGGTATAAGCTTGCTTGGCATGGTCGCTGCTGCGCAGTGCATCCAGTACCATTTCTTTGATACCTACTTTTTTCTCTTTCCGGTAAATATTCATATACAACTCATAATCAGCCGAACGGGAGAATTCCGCACGTGATAAGGCATTGATCCGTTTGGACGAATCCGCCAGACCAAGCCGGATCGCTTCGGACAATTGATCCGGGCTTAGCTGCTCACGTTCTGCGAATACAGTCTCCAGTACAGCCGCTCTGCCGTCGGTAGGCAGCTCGTTGTAATATAGGAGACTCTCTGGTATATGGCTTCGTACAAGCTCGGTATAGATTTCATCCGGAATAGAAATATAATAATAATTGCTGTATCCATTTAGCATCAGCATGTTTTTCAGCATATTCTGGGTATCTATCTGTGAATCATTCTCATATACTTCCAGCACTCGCTGTCCATCAAAGAACGGAGAACGATACAGCAAGGATAACGAACTCAGCATCCACTCCGCTTGACAGGCAATAATGATAAACCTGCGGAATAGATCGGATTCTACCGGCAGCAAAGTGACTGCTGTTATTAGTACGCGATCCTTGGGATTATGACCTGTTCCGTTCCAGATGGAGCTTACCTGTTGATCATTGATCATGCTCTCCAGTCCAAATTCCCCTGCCAGATAACGCCCGAGCTTGCGTCCTGCGGTATAACTGTAGACTTTATCCGCCAGCACATCCAGAACCAGCTGTTCCAGATAGCTATCTTCCAAATCAATCATATGCTGCTCTGTCAGAATTTTGTACATGATCGCTTTGACTACGGGTTGTCTGGCGATCTCCATCGCACGGCGTGTACGATCCGGCTCAGCAACAATATCGGTTCGGATAGTATTCCATGCCGGCATATAGCTGTTCAATTCGCGCTGTACTGTCATAATCAGATTGTATGGTTCTTCCAGGGGCACGATCCCTTCAAACATCTGCATATCGGTAGAACGTCTCTCCAGTGAGGTCAGATAATAGCCTACTTCGATCGGCAGAACGGTATATAGATGCCGAACCGCTTCCAGCAACAGCCTGCCTTGGGTACCTGGATCGTTCAACAGCTGGGTTTTGCCTCCACGGCTGTTCAATACGTAGAAAAAGGCTGCATGTACCTGGATTATTCCCTGATAAAACTGTTCGCGGCTGAGATTGTTCTCTTCAGGTATAACAAGACCATCAAAAGCATTTTTGCGAAGCTCCATCTGCTGATTTTCCAAAAAGGAAGGTTCCAGATCCAGAGCGGACAGATAATCATTCATTGGCATTTTGCCGAGTGCCATAGGCTCTACAATCCGCTTTAACTCCAGTCTGAGCTGTTCTTCATTGTCTGTCAGCACCGCCTGCAGTAGTGGTGGAAGCTCATCAGCCATCGTATTTACAAATTCGGGTTCCAATTCGCTGTACAGCTTCATCAGTTCCAGTAGCTGGACAATTGTATCCAGCCTGCCAATCATGTTCTCCCCTTTGGAAGGGGACCTTCTGTTCAGAGCTGCCTGCTTCATTTGCCGCTGGATCACTCCTTCGATGATATCGCTGCCCACATATTTATGCAGCATACGGAGCGCTTCCAGTCCTTGCTTCCTTCTATGTACTGCATCGCTGCCTTTGGCGCTCAGGCTGGTCGGATGAATATATTCTTCCATACACAGACTGAACGGGTCCATATAGTACCGCTGCTGCCATTGACTGCTTGTAAGAATCACTACAGCTGCCGCTCGATAAAAAGAATCTCCCCGTTCTTTTTTGCCCATTTTCTCCAGCAATTCCATTGTACGATATCCATAGCTGTTGGAATTTTGCAGCATATCCGGCAGCTCGTCGGTCTGTCCGCTGATATACTCGAGAATAGACTGTTTGCGGTCTACAGCAAGAGAATATTCCTTCGAGCAGGCCTCTGCGAACCTGGCCAGCAATGGATCTGTTGATTCATTGATTAACATGGTAATTCCTCCTTTGATCATGTATCGGTATGTGTATGAATAGAAATGGAATCAGGTAATAATTTTCCCGATCCAATCGGCGAGTTGATTCGGTGTAATCGCTGCTACATGGGCGCCCATATCGGCAAGCCTCCGCGCCGCACGCTGATCGTAGACAGCACTTCCTTCAAAATCAAGCGCCGTCAGCACCAGCATCCGGCAGCCTGCATCGATAATATCACGACTTGCCCGGTACATCGGCTCTGCTCCATAGCCTTCTTCCAGATCACTCACGAGAATAAAGATGGTCCGCGATGGATTCTCAATGAGACTCTCCCCATAACGCAGAGCTTTGGCAATATGCGTACCACCGCCCAGCTGAACACTCATCAGCAGATCGACCGGATCTTCCAGTCGATTCGTCAGATCCACTACTTCGGTATCAAAAATAAACAGATGCGTCTTGAGCGCATTCAGACGATAAAAAATACTCGCCATTACCGAGCTGTAGATGACTGAATTCATCATACTACCACTCTCGTCGACAGCAATAATAATATTCCAGCGGTTATGAGGCTGAATATTACCATCAAAATATAGGCGATCCACTACAAAGCGTTTGTTGCGCTTATCATAGTTTTTGAGGTTTCTGGCAATCGTTTTTTTGAAATTCAGATTCCGCAAGGAGCGGGAACGACTGCTGGTGTAGCGACTGCGTCTGCCCATAATACTGGCTTTTGCATCATTTTCCAGCTGTCGTCGCAGGTCTTCTACGACCTGCCGGACAATCTTTTTGGCACTCTGCAGCACTTCACCTTTCATTTTGCCTTTGAACTGCATAATATTTCGCAGCAGATTCATATTGGGCTCCATGGATTCCAGTACTTTTTTATCGCGCAGCAGTTCATTGAGTCCGTAACGGTCCAGCGCCTGCTTTTCCAGAATCTCGACTGTTTCCTGAGGGAACAGCTTGCGTACCTGACTTAGCCAGCGGGGAACCGTCAACTGTGAGGCACCTCTGCCTCCACCCCGTTCCCGGTATCCCTGATCCGCACCATACTCCCGATCATACAGATAGCCCAGTACTTCATCCATTTCCTTATATTCAAATTGCGCCGGGTTATAACATCCGCTCTCATTCAGTGATGATTCAGCAGATGGCCCAAGCAGCAGACGCCATCGATTCAGTACTTGCCGATCTTCAAGCGTCTCATCAGGCTGCTTGTTCAAATCAGTCTCCATCGGCTTAGCTCCTCTCGAATAGCATGATCCAATGCTGCAGACTGCTGCAATACTTTTTCGTCTACTGCAGGTTCGGATAACGATCCAGCTACTGCTTCGAACAGACTGCCAACGCTTTCTGCAATCCGGTCGATCTCCGTCGGTGTGAAAAAGGTAAACGCCAGCCTCAGCTCCGGAATCATCCGCAGGAAGTCTTCATGTGGCAGCCGGGAAAGTAGTGTATTCAGATCGCCAATCAGCGTACTGTCATACAGGAGCACATCTCTCGCAGCAGCGAATACCCCCTGCAAATAAGCTGCTGTATGCATCATCTGCTCCGGTGTCCCCTGCATATATGCCCGGGCACGCAGGGTAATCTCGGCAGGATCTCGCCCGTCGATCCGTGACAAAATTGCTATGCATACGCCTTCCAGTCCTGGCGGCAACTCAGGCACGGATAGCAGCTCGGACAAACGATCCACGAGCGGCTCTGCAGCGAATGTTCCCCGTCCGGATTCGGCGAGCATATACAGCTGTTTGAGTGCTTGTATAACCTTCGGTTGTTCGTCCTGATGTACATGCTGCAGCCCTGTGATTTTGGCTAGGGTATTGTGATAGGCTTCCTGCAGCAATTCGAGCAGCACTTTATCCCGATACAATCCCAGCAGTCTTCGATGTTCATAAATTCGTTCCAGAATCTCCACTGTACGTGATAGTGACAGGAAACTTCCATCCTGTCGCAGCGTCCGGCCTACCTGTTCGAATAACCGGTCGGCACTGTCTTCCAGTCCCATGAGCAGCACTCGTAGCAGCCAATTCGCTGCTTCTTCACTATGATGTGCCGGTAGCTGCTTGATTCCGTCTTCTGCCCGCTGGGCTGCCGCTTCGCGAATCGTCCCACCATGAATAGAATTCTCAATCAGACGTGCTTCGGTATAGGAAGAATATGTATAGCTCCACGTCTCCCGCATCAGATTCACATCCCGATAAGTAACCCAGTCCGGTCCGGATTCAAGTGTGCCAAATTCGGTTCCCAGAAATACCATGCAATGCAGCAATCGACTGGTCTGACGATGCAGCGGTTTGGAATATAGATCCAGCACTTTTTTGTGCCTTCCGGTAGTGCCGATCTGCAATTTACATTCGTTGGCAAGCCGCCTGAAATCTTCTACAATCGGTACGGTAAATGTATTCGGAGCCACCGTTCCGATTCGGTTACCTGTCAGTAGACGGGATAATTCCTGCAGCGGCTGGTCCGAAGCCAGGTTATGCTCGCCTTTGACAAAGGAAGAGACCACACTGTCCAGTAGCTCATAGACACCGCTCTCCGGTTTGCTGCGCAGAACGGCAAGTCCCTGCATCATGCCATAGGCCTCAATCGCATCACTGGTAGAGACTTCCTCCTGCTGTTTGCGCAGTACGCGCATTAGACGGGAGAGCATTTGGATAGCAGTCTGCTCATAAGCGGTGGCTTTATTTTTCTTTTGCAGCAGTGTCCAGATCTCTGCATAATAGCCCACATAGGGCATCCCGCTTGCATAGCCATTTAGTCGGTCAGCCTCTTCAAATGTATACACCATCGGATAGATTTGCTCCCGGTAATCAGCCGATTGAACCCTACGCGGTACTTCAGCAATCTGGCTGCCCGCTGGTTGGTCCAGCAGTCCATACGTATGGAATCCACCCGTTATAACCAATATGCGCTCGTACTGTTCTTTCGCTTCATCAATTCGCTCTCTCATATGCTGTTCACGAGCAAGGGTACCTTCTCGTTCAAGCTCTTCCTGTGAATAGCAAAAGCGTGACAGAGAGCAGTATACAAATACACCGCGCATAAAGTCTTCGGTACTCTTCTGTGTCGCTCCCAGTTCGAACATTTTTTCCCACAACTCATCAAAGCTGCGGCAGTTTAGTCTGCGGCAAAGTCGGTTGATAAAAGAAGATCCGGTGAGCAGCTTCTCATCCTGATAGGATACCCGATCCTTTTCCATGGGCTCTTCTGTCGCCGGTTCAATGACCTGTTCCTTTGGCTGTGGGCGATAATTCAGATCAATAAACTGTGCCGGAATGCCCAATTGGGCAGCCTTTCGGATAGCTGCATATTCGGGTGAGTAATCCAGCAGAGGGAAATAAAAAGCAGCCTTTTCTTCGTTAGTCTCATATGTATAGTACAGGCTGACCGGTGCTTCGGTACGCTCATCTGCCAGGATCGGGATGAGCGGATTCCCGCTGATTGGTCCTTCAATCAAGAGAACCTGCGGATCGTAGTCATGGATCACCTGGAGCAAATGATACGAACAGGCCGGACTGTGATGACGGATTGGAAAATGTACAACCTGTCCTTGTTTGTTATATACCTGCTGCGCAAAAAGCTGCTGCAGCTCCGCCTGCTCTCCTGCTTCCTGCGCTATCAGCCGATCCATTTCTTTTCCTCATAATAGGCAGCCCACAGTTGGTCTTCTCGGGCGCGTTCTTTGATTACACGGGAAAAATAGGTTTTGAGCGCAGCCAGATCTTTTTCATTTTCCTTGGCGACAGTACCGAGCATATTCTGTACGAGGCGGTCCAGCGTTACATTTTTGTCTTCATAATAGTAGGAAGTCATGGCGCTCTGCACATAGACAGACACTGCTTCGGCTGTACTCATAACAGCCTGTGGCACATCGATTTTGTAGCCTTCCCGCGTCAGACCGGTGCGCAGCTCCATAAAGGTCGTTGCCAGCAGTTCCACAATCTCCAGATCAATTGGCATATCAATGCCGCTGTGAACCAGTAGATTACGAGCCTGATCCTCGATAATACGTGCTTCCAATTTGACATTGCTGATCGGACGGATCGTCTCGAAGTTGAAACGGCGCTTGAGGGCACTGCTCATCTCATTGACCCCTTTGTCCCGAATATTGGCGGTCCCGATAATATTGAAGCCTGGCTTGGCAAACAACACGCCTCCATCCAGCTCGGGGATATTCATAACTTTATCACTCATGATACTGATCAGACTGTCCTGGGCTTCGGATGGACAGCGTGTAATCTCCTCAAACCTGGTGATAATGCCCTTTTTCATACCATGATACAGTGGTGAAGGCACCAGAGCTTGTTCGGATGGTCCTTTGTCAAGCAGCATGGCATAATTCCAGGAATATTTGATCATATCCTCTGTTGTACCTGCTGTTCCCTGAATGGTATTGGTACTCGTCCCTGAAATGGCAGCAGACAACAGCTCGCTCAGCATAGTCTTCGCTGTACCCGGTTCTCCAACCAGCATCAATCCACGGTTGCCGGCAAGTGTAACAATAGCACGTTCGATCAGAATATCATTGCCATAGAATTTGCGGGTTATAGGCACTTCCTCTCCATCCAGCTTGGCAGGCTGTTCACGTCCAATAATAAAATCACGTATGTATACAGGCGACAACAGCCAATGAGGAGGACGTTTGTTTTTATCTTCCTGCTGCAGAGCCTGCAATTCTCGGGCATACAGTACTTCCGCAGGTGGTTTCATCATTTCCATTGTTATGTATTCCCCTCTCGGTATAGGATCATATGTTCCCATATTATCATAATTATAACGTCTATAGCGAATGACACCTACAAAATAGTCAGAACGTCCTGTTCGTATGAAACAGATAACTTGCCGCCAAAGACATGCGTCGTATAGCTATGACTCAGTAATATTACCAGATGATTCATAATTCATTTTACGCGGAATCCAGCCGAACTGCCAATCTCATCTATACATAAAGGCTCCTTTTATCCGGAGATAAAGGAGCCTTTGTCCAAAACTGCTTTTAATGATGGAACATCCCGTAATTTTTATACATATTTATTCGATACTCCTGTTGATCTATCCTTCAGCAGCCATACGCTTCTCCAAGCTGGGTACATACATTAGCAGAAATGCCGAACGTCCGATTCCGAACAGTATAAAGCAAGCCCACAGCCCGTGATTACCATACATCGGTATCAATACCAGACAGCTGATTATAAACAGTACAACCGAGAGCAGCATCGAATTACGAACCGGCGCAGTCATCGTCGTTCCCGTAAACACCCCATAAAATACAAGTCCAAAACCCGTTGTCAGCGGGAATAACAGCAGCCAGGCATTATACTGCAGCGCAATATCAACTACAGCTCTATTGTCTGTAAACAGGGCGACAAATTGTTCACGTCCTGCCAAATAGATAAGTGTGAGTAATAAAGCCGTAACTGTTGTCCATATCCAGGACAGCGTCAGACTCCGCCGTAATAACGGTCCGCTCCGGGCTCCTCTGGCCTGCCCGGCATAAATCGAACTTGCATTAGCCAGCCCATCAAAGAAATACGCCATCATATAATGGATTTGCAGCAAAATCGAATTGGCTGCCAGCACCTCCGGACCAAATGATGTGCTGCGGGCTGTGAAAATATTAAACATGGTAAGCAGGCATATCGTTCGCACAAGCAAATCGCTGTTAGCCCGAAACATCGGTTTAAGCTGACTCCAGGCCAACATTCCTTTGAGACGAATTGAACGACGATCCATATAAGGAGAACGCCAGACAAAATATACTCCTGCTGCCAGCGCCAGTGCTTCAGCGAACAGAGTGGCTGCTGCTACACCAGCTACGCCCCAGCCGAGCCCCTGGGTAAACCAGATCGCCAGCAGCATATTCACCACATTCATGGAGATCTGTGTGATTAGTGTCTGACGAATATGAGACATGCCCATCAGCCAGCCGATCAATACATAGTTGAGCAGAGTCAGCGGAGCTCCCCAGATACGGATATGAAAATAAACACCTGCCCAATGAGCAATGTCCGGGCCCGGCTGCATGAGCAGTAGTGATGCCTGCAAAATGGGAATTTGCAGTGCGACAAAGATCAACCCGATGACCAGAGCGATCATCAGCGGCCGTATCAGAGCTGCTACACCCTCCTGCCGATCATCGCTTCCTCTCGCCTGAGCAGCAAAACCCGATGTACTCACCCGCAAAAATCCAAACAGCCAGTATATGGTATTAAAAATCAATGTACCAATTGCTGTTCCTCCCAGATATGCCGGATCAAATAAATGCCCAACTACTGCAGTATCTACCAGTCCCAGAAGAGGTGTTGTAATCGTCGATACAATCAATGGCAGACTGAGTAGTAAATATTCCTTGTGCGATGGACTCTTATGTATAGTTGTTGATAAATGACTCATTTCCTGTAACCTCCAACTGCGTAACTGTACCTTGATACTTGCAATGCCTGCTTATTATAAGAGAGAGTTATTAATTTGTAAATATTACGATTAATATCTCTCTTTTTTGATTATGGCAAAGAAGCCTCCCGTAAATAGAAGGCTCCTTCAAAAAATATATATTATTTCTTTTAGAAGGAATAAAATACGGTCTGGTTCCGTCCGTTTTCCTTGGCTTGGTAAAGCGCTGTGTCTGCATGCTTGAACAGCTGCTGCGCTTCTGATTCTCCATCCTGGGAAAGGGTAACACCAAGTGAAATGGTGATTTTAGGTCCCATAGGTGTAGGAAAAATAGCAGTCGTCTGACGAATCCGTTCTGCGATCTCCATCACTTCCTGCTCGCTCACTTCATACAACAGAATTACAAATTCCTCCCCACCATAGCGGAAGCAAAGGTCCTCCGTTCGTACCTGGCTGCGTAGTACGCCGGCCAGCATCTTGAGTACCTCATCTCCTATCGGGTGACCATACGTATCATTAACCGACTTGAAATGATCGATATCCAGAATAATAACTGCAAATGAATACTGATTATACACCCAATTATCGGTGATGGACTGCAGTGCACGACGATTCAAAAGTCCGGTAAGCGGATCCTGATTGGCTTCACTTTGCAGACGTCTTTCCTTTTCACGTGTTTCTTCTTCCAGCATCATAATCGCATGATGCAGCTGCCTGGCTTCATAGTTCCACCGATTCAACTTCGGACGATTTTTGCCGCGATGTCCAGCAGCCAGATTCTGTGCATAGGCAGCGAGCAAATACAGCGGTTTGCCCAGCCAGCGGGAGAGCCAGAATATAAACAGCATAAACAGAATAATAACAGGAACCAGATAGATCAGAGTAGAACGAACAAGATTGCTGGAATAGACATTGGTATTCTCAATCGGTGTCTGAAAAACAATCCCCCATCCTACATTGGATATTACTGAATATCCTGCCAGATACGTACGGTTCTTGGAGTTTACAACAATCTGCTTTCCGCTCTTGCCCTGCATTAGTGCCTGTACGACTTTATTTTGCTGTACATTGGTATTAATCATCGACGGATTCGGATGATATATAATATTTCCTTCACGATCTACTACATAGAAATAGGAACCGTCTGTTTTTCTGCTGTTCGTTCCCAATAATTCCTTTAACTCGTTTTTCTTTTGTAAATACAGCGTGCCAGCCAGCATTCCCTGATACTCACCGGAAGAGTTGAACAACGGATGGGTCAGTAATATGATCGTCCGGTTGATTTTGCCGATATAAGGACTGGAAATAGTAGGCCGCTTGGCTTCCAAAGCATCGATACTGATACGTGAAGTCAGCTTCGTTCCGGCCTGATTCAGGCTCGTCGGTGAATTGAAAGCTATGGTTTTATTCGGCTTGATCAGAAAGACTGCATTAAAAAAACTACTGGAATTACGAAAATAATCCAGATTGCTTTGAGCCAGCTGCTCATTTTCCGCAGGATGGGCAATAATATACTTGGCACTTTCCTCCAGAGAATGCTGCATCGCAGCAACCAGAGATTCGGTAATATGGCTTAATTCTTTGGCGTGAATTTCATTTAACTCCAGCACTTGCTTCTCAATGGATTGCCGTTCCTGTGTATAGCCGATAAACAGGCAGGACAGCAGAATCACAAAGGAGGTCAGAAATGCCAGGCCGCACATAAATGTTGATAGGCGAATTCCGCGTATCTCGCGATGTGTTACTTTCTTCATGGCAAAGCCCCTTCAATACCTCTAATTAAAATTATTATCGGTTCACCGGGGCTCTATAATGAGTACAATCGGTGTATAAAAAAAGGAGTACAGTACTTTTCTATTTACATAGGAATCAAAGCTCAATCTCTCTGATAATACGTGCCGGATTGCCACCAACAATCATATTATCGGGTACATTTTTGGTAACGACAGCTCCCGAAGCGATAACTGCATTATTGCCAATCGTAATGCCCGGGTTAATGATAGCTCGTCCGCCAATCCATACATTATCGCCGATTGTTACAGGTTTGCCGTATTCCGGTCCAGCAATTCGTTCTAATGGATGAATGGGATGAGCAGCTGTATAAATATGTACTCCCGGAGCCAAAGAGCAATTATTACCAATTCGTACTTCACATACATCCAGAATCGTACAATCAAAATTGGCATAGAAATTCTCACCCACATGAATATTATAGCCATAATCTACCCGTATATTCGGTTCCATGCTAATATGTTCACCGGTTGATCCCAGAAGTTCCTTGAGCAAACGGGTACGGTCCTCTACTTCCTGCTCGGTTGTCTGATTATACAAGCGAACGGTTTTGCGAGCGTATTCCCTTTCCTGGCTTAATTGCGGATCAGCAGCCGAATATAATTCTCCAGCGATCATTTTTTCTTTTTCGGTTTTAGTCATCCCTTATTTTCTCCTTTTCTAATTATGATTATACTTTTTAAAAGTATTTTAATTATATACTATAGATTATGCAATGTTTGTTTGTCCAATATCGTTTGTTGATGTCCTACATTTATATGTAAAACTATAATATACAAGCATAGAATGATCTCTATTATCCAAATTTTAAATGATTCTTAAAATTGTATGTAAAAAGTTAATAAACTCTGTTTATTCTATCTTTTAAAGGGTAATAAACAAGGTAACAAACGATATTCATGGATGTTTTTGTAGTAAAAGGTGATAACCCACAGATTGCAACCATACTTCAAGACTAAGGAGAATGTGAAAGTGAACGTATTTATCCAGGAAGCCATTCATAACCAGGAACCTCTGAACATTCATCTAATCAGTGGTGAGACCTATATTGGCACATGTGAAGCTCATCATAATCCTAATTTCTTTATTATTCATACTAATCATGGAGCACTGACTTTTCCTTATTGGACAATCAAACGTGTGAAGCCTGATACTCAGCTCCAGCATTGATATAGCATGATCCTCCTGCTTAGGTGATGGAGTCGAATTGAAATTCGGTTTTATTAGATGTTTCCCCGATTTATTGCATAGTTTGTCTATATATTAACCAACCCACTCTTCTTTTTCGCATTTGTAACTAATACCCTGTCTCTTACTCTTCTATTTCTTTTATCATTTATTTTCTTTCCTTTACTGGTCTTTGTGTTTAATGCAGTATTTTATAATTTATTCTAATCGCATAGAATGTTTATCGTGGGCCAGTAACCAAATTGCTGGCCTATTTAATTTGTGTGCTGTTTGGATACCATTATTTCAGATCAGAACACAGCTTGTTTCTGCTTATGGATATACGGTCGTCTTTTCCGGTTTTGTATAGTCATACAGAAAAAGCAGCTCCCCTGAATCAGGGAACTGCTTGCAACTGAATATTTAATGGTATACGCAATATGACTTAGTATTGCGATATCGTTATAGCTGTATTGTCACCCATCAGAGCCAGGTTATTCTCGACAACCTGCTCGCCGTCTTTCAGACCACTAGTAATCAGGGTCTGAGAACCGGACTCGCTGCCGATGGTTACTTCTTTGCGTACCGCATGGTCTTTGTTGATAACATATACATAGGCTTTTTTACCGTCTTTTTGGATCGCTTTACTTGGTACAATAATGCCCTGTTTGGCATCTTTACCGACAAAGCTTACATCTGCCAGCATACCGGATTTCAGTTTGCCGTCTGCATTGGACACTGTGATTTTAACCGGATAACCATTACCGCTCGCATCCATCGGATTAATATTTTTCACTTTACCGTTGGTTACGATATTGGAGGAAGCAACACGCACCTGTACCTGATCGCCTGCTTTGATATTGTTAATTTCATTAGCCGGAACATAGATCAGCATATTGACTGTACTCAGATTCGCGATAACCAGTGAAGACGCAGAAGGACCGGCCATCTCGCCTACTTCAGCATTTTTGGTTGTAACAATACCATTGATTGGTGATTTAACAACCGTATCATCCAGGGAATCCTGGGCAATCTGTACATTCAGTTGTGCCTGATCCAGCTTTTGCTGGCTGGCTTGTATACCTGCTGTGCTTTGGGAGACTTCCAGCTGACGCTGTGCGTTGCTGTAACCGGAATTGGCATTTTCATAGCTGCTGGTTGCATTCTCATAAGCAGATTTAGCTGTAGACAATCCTTTTTGGGCAGTGGACAATGCTTTCTGGGCAGCAGACAGCTGCTCTTCCGCATTGGCTTTGCCATTAACCGCATTATCATACACTGTCTGCGCACTGACTGCAGCAGCTTGCGCCTGCTCCAGCTCTGCCTGAGTAGCCAGTCCATTGCTTGCGAGCGACTGGGTACGTGTCAGCGTAGACTTGGCATTGGTCAGTGCTTCTTGAGCTTGTTTGATCGTATTACCGGCTGTAGAGACAGCGGTCTGTGCCTGCTTAAGCGCTGTTTGCGCCTGATTCACAGAACCCTGCGCCTGGTTAATGCTGCCCTGCGCCTGATTGATAGAGCTTTTGGATGAGATAATGCCGTTTTTGGAGCTAACGACACCGGAGTTCGCCGAGACCATACCGGTTTCACGGGAATCCTTGGCTGTATTTACGCCTGCTGCAGCTGCTGCTACATTGGATTTGGCAATCTCCAGATTATTGCGCAGATCATCATCTTCCAGTTTGAGCAGCACCTGTCCTTTTTTAACTTCTGCACCTACATCAACAGCGACTGTAGATACTTTGCCGGAAATTTTAGGCATAATATTTACGGTAGCTGATGGCGTTACAGTACCGGTATAGATTTCACCCTGTCCGATAACACCTTGCTGTGCCTGGGCTACTTTTACATTCACGTTCATGTCCTGGGCTGCCTGAGTACTAGCATTACCACAACCAGACAGGACAACCGTACTGAGCAGCAGTGCCCCTGCAGTTACTTCCCATTTTCTAATCTTCATTGGTTATTCCCTTTCTTTCTATCTAGAATATCAACCGGCAGAGACACCGATTATACTTTGCTTTCCTGAAGTGTTTCCTTGGCCGCTTTGCGTCTGCTAATGAACAGGAATACAAACGGAATCGAACAAAACAGCGGGATCGATGATACCAGGAAGGTATCCGCGATGCCTCTGGAATAAGCATCCAGTGAAATCAGACCTGATACGGTCGAGGTCCAAGAACTGCCCAGCATCGCCTGGAAAGACTGCGCCGCATCTGGCGTAATCGATTCGGAGATCTGCTGGCTGTGCAGCGCTGTACGGTTCTGCATCAGGAAGGTCAGAATGGCAATCGCCATCGAACCAGCAATTGTACGCACCAGATTGGATGCAGTTGATGCTTTACCGACTTTATCCCGTGGTACGGCATTCATACCGACGGTAGACAATGGCATCATACAGATCCCGATTCCCATCCCGCGGAACATCAGCACAATTTGCAACCACAGATGCGGAGTCTGCGGAGTCAGGGTATGCAGATGGTAAGTCATAATACTGGTCAGTGTCAGACCTACCAGACCGATCGGCACGATACCGATCTTGTCAAACAGTTTACCTGCAAATGGCATCATAACCGCCATCGCAATCGCCTGAGGCAGCAGGATAATACCGGTGTGTACCGGTGATACCGATTGAATATTTTGCAGGAACAATGGTGACAGGAAAGTACCGCCATACAGACCCATCATGACAAAACTTGATGTAATAACACTAATAGCAAATTTATAGTTCTTGAACAGTGAAATGTCGATAACCGGATTCTCCTGTCCACTTTCGACGAAGATCAAGAATACCAGTGCCCAGAAAGCAATAAAGAACAGGCCGACAATTTTGAAAGAGTCCCAGCCATCGCTGGAACCGCTAGATAATGCATACAGCAGTGTACCTGCACAAGTTGCTGCCAGCAAAAATCCCAGCAGATCGAACTTGACGATAGCCCCTTTGGGAGGCTCCTTGATCAGCAGGATAACCATCAGAATAGCAAATAAAGCAACTGGCACACATACGATAAACAGGAAGCGCCAGTCAAACCATTCGATCAGATAACCACTCAGCGTCGGTCCGATCGCAGGAGCTGCCATAGCGGCAATCCCCCAGATCCCGAGCGCCATACCGATCTGTTCACGCGGAATAATTTTGTAGACGATGGTCATACTCAGCGGCATGATAACGCCGCCGCCCAGACCGGCAATAATACGCGCTGCAATCAGCGATGTATCGCTCCAGGCAAATATGCAGAATACAGTTCCCAGTGTAAAAAGACTGAGCGCTGCGATCAGAAACTTTTTATATCCGATGCGCTGCTCCATGAATCCCGTAATCGGAACAATGATTCCCGAAGCCAGTGTATAGCCCGTAATAACCCATTGAATTTTCGTCGTGGTTGAACCCAGATCTGTCGTCAGCTGAGGAATCGCCACGTTGATCAGACTGTTATTCAGAATGGCGACGAACGCCCCCAGTACAATGGCAAAAAAGGCTAACCAGCGTTCTCTGGGTGAATCACTGGGAGGAGCAGCGGCGATTTCATTAGTAGCCACTAAAGACCCCTCCTTCTTAGGATGTGTGAATTTTCACTTCAACGTTACTGCCCGGAATGAGCTTCATGTCTTTCGGTACGCTGAGCGCAATTTCTACAGGAATACGCTGGGTGACTTTGTTAAAGTTACCACTTGTATTCGTTGCCGCAATCGAGGCGAATACCGAATTCGATGCTTGTCCGACTTTACGTACTTTACCTTGAATCACTTGATCACCAGCAGCGTCCAGTGTAATATCCACAAGTTCGCCTGGCTTAATGCGATCGATATCGGTTTCTTCAATATTGGTGGATACATACAGATTTTTCATATCCGCCATGATTGCTACAGCAGAACTTGGGGAAGCAATCTCGTGTTCTTTGGAATAGACTTTGATGACGGTACCGTCGATAGGTGCGCGCAGCACGGATTTGCTGATCGCGCTGGACTCCAGTCCGGATACATTTTGCTCGGCGATCGGTTCATTGCGTGTCAGCACGTCGCCTTCTTCTACATCGATATGATCGATTTCTGCCGTGATTTGCGGCATGACTTTGTATTGATCCGCTGTAATGCGGGCATCATCACTTTTCACATAATGTGCGCCTTGATACCAATAGTAGTACACCAGCGTGCCACCACTAATAACCAGTAACACGACTAGAATGGATAAAACAATCTTTCTACTCACTTACTCCACCTCTGCTGTTCAGATAATTTTGGTCCTTCTACAGACATGCTGCGCACAAGTTGTTAACGCAACATGCCTAAATGCTAATTCTTGAATTTAAGATAGCTAACACCAGTATATGATCGTTCCCGGCTTATCCACTCTCGCCTACAAGAATATGTACTTGTATGAATCGACGCAACCTGCTACTCGGACATATCACCCGAAGGTGCATAAAGACCTCTTTTTAGCAGATCCAGCTCCAAAGCAAAATTGCGAAGCACCTCTTCATAATCCGCTTCCCCCGCAAAAAATTGGATAAAGTTCTGAATAATAATAGCCCGCAGGATTTTGATCAGATGAAAAAGTTCTTTCTCATCCCTGATATTCAGTCCTGTCCGGTTGATCAGACTCATGTAGCTTCGATAGAAGTCACGAATCCGCTCAGTGGTCGTGGGATTTTTCACATCCAGAATCAGCTTGTATTCAATCTTGTAATTCATGTTGAGGAAAATATTACGTGCGAAATCACGATGTTCGTGGTGCATAAACCGGTGCAGTGTCGATTCAAAAAATTCTGCCGATGAGGCAAACAGATCGCCCTTGTGCTTGACCGCCATAGACATCATCAGCTCGCGGTTGCTGGCGCTGTGCTCCTCCAGAATGTAAAAAAACAAATCCGCCTTGTCTTCAAAATACTGATAAAAACTACCACGCGGAATGCAGGCGTCCTTGATAATATTCGCAATCGATGCATCCGCCAGCGAAGCCCTGGAAAATTCACGCATTGCTGCATTCATCAGGTTTTGCCGCTTTTCCTCCGGCAGGTTAAAAAAGGTTTTTGTTGGCATACATTCACTCCACTGCCTCCCGCAACCTCCGGTTGATGATGCCGATCAGAGTTTGCTGCTGTACGCAGAATATTCCATCAGATGTAGGCAGGCATAATTTGTTGTAAAAAGTTACATAAAGAATTATATGTGACACGGTGTCATGTGTCAATATTGTTATTGAAATTAATACATATAAGGTGGCAAATTCTTGTTAGAAGCAGTCGGATGTATAGACTTTTATACACTCAGACTAGTTGGTAACTGCTAGCTAAGAGTAATCCGTATTGAAAAACTGTCTGATAACCACTAGAGGTATCCGATTTGATTAGCAGCTGTTCCGCAGGCCAGCAATTTTATTTATGAAAGGACTGTTTATAATAAAATGCCAATCATTTTCAGTATCTGCGAACAGCAGGCTGAATATAATTGGCATTTTGGAAGAGCATATAGGATTTGAAGTTGGCTTATAGTAGTCGTTACGGCAGCATTAATGATCGGATGATATCCCATAGCTTATTGCTTATTGCTTATTGCTTATTGCTTATTGCTTATTGCTTATTGCTTATTGCTTATTGCTTATTGCTTATTGTCTAAGCCTACAGCTCATGGACGCGAAAGTGAATACCTCGATGCTGCTGTCGCTTGATACTATACATCTGCTGATCCGCATAGCGCAGCAGACCGATCATATCAGCAGCATCCTCCGGATAAATCCCTAGTCCCGCAGCAAAAGAAACGGGAATTTCCATATCCTCCTGCCGGAAAACTTTATCGTTCAGCAGCGATAGTCGGGTATGCACCATCTGGGCTGCATCGACATGCTCCGGACAGGCGAGCAGCATGACAAACTCGTCACCGCCGATGCGGCCGACGACATCCCCCGGTTTTTGTGCCAGCATACGCAGCTGTCTAGCGACATACTGCAAATATTGATCCCCAGTTATATGACCGTACGTATCATTGATTGGTTTGAAATGATTCATATCGATCATCACCAAGACAAAGCGCTCGCCGCCAGCTATTTTGATCTGTAGCTGTTCCTCCACTGCTGCCCGGTTATATAATCCGGTAAGTGCATCATGATGTGCACTGTACTTGTAATTTTGCTCAGATTGGATGAGACGACGCTCGGCTTCCTTGAGCGAAGTTACATCCGTCAAATGCAGCACGAACAATTCTTCATTCGCCTCGGTAATCAGATCAATACCTGCTACCAGATCCAGACGGCTCTGTCCCTGCCTGATCACATGCATCTCCAGATGAGTCACACTGTCCGGCTGCTCCAGACAGGAAGACAGCATCTGCTGAAGTGACTGTCCATCAGCAAATGTAAAGTGCTGGGGAATCTGATCTGCCGGAGTATCGGCAAACCAGCGCTGTGTACAGGGATTGATTTCTTTCACATTCCCTTTGAGATCCAGCATTAGAATAGGATTGGGGGCAGACTCGAACAGAATCTGAAAGCGTTTGTGATAATCGGGCATGATATTGTATTTGCCAATCAGATGACGCAGACGCATCGCCCACACCAGATAACCGATAAAATACAGGATCATCGATATCCTCGTCACGATTATACCGCTTTGAAGCAGTGTGGTAATCAACGCAAATGTACCGAACAGCTGGAAATCATTAAGCACCAGCCAGCGATAGATGACTTTACGCCGTGGCTCTCGGGTACGCAGCCAGCTATAGGCAAGCAGCAGCACAGACAGCAAAATATATCCGATAATGAACGTAATCGATACCAGCAAATACGTTGGGTGCAGTGGACTGCGACCGTCGGTTACATGCTCGTTATACAGTAGATGATGATCCCAGGTGACGAGAAAGTACAGCCATAATCCATAAGGTGACGCATATACCAGCGGCAGCCATTTACGAAACCTGTATGTAACCGAATCGCCCAGCAGAATGCTGAGATGCACCAGTGTACAGACGAACATCAACAGCGCAGGTGCACTTCCGTACAGCACCAACTGCATCTGATGCTGTGGCAGTAAAGACGTTTTTAAATACTCAAATAAAAAGTACATGACCAGCGCCATCATCATTAGCGCGGCTACACGATTGATTCTGCTTTTCCGGTTGCGATAAATCAGTGTAATCGCCATATAAAGGAAAAAATAGGTAGGTAGCTGAATCGTCAAAAAATCCATGAACAGATCGTTCATTCAACACGGTCCTCTCAATGGGAGTATTCAGAATAAAGCCTATACTACTTTCCGATTTACATGATCCATAATGTTTTTCGCAACAGTATAAGTTTCTATTACAATTATCGTAAGGAATTAAATGACTTTTGACAACAAAAATCGTCTCAAAACACAAATTTGCTGCTCTGCGCTGCATTTGTCTGGATATTGTCCCCAAACGAGGAAAAAGCAGATACCGGATAGATTACAGAAGGCTAGGATCATTCACAGCCTTCTGCACCAAACCGGTGTCTGCTTTTTACAAATAGATAGGAATGAATATTAACGAAGACTATCCGATAATGTCGTGAAAATAATGCCAAGTGCATGAGCGCCTGCATCCGGATAGCCGAGACTGCGCTCGCCGACCGTTCCGGCACGACCCATACGGGCTACGATATCCTTGGTACTGGCCGCACCGTGTACAGCTGCTTCGGCTCCTTTGCGGAAAGCGGTATGCATGTCATCGTCGGACTGTGCACTTTGTGACCAGCTGTCTGCACAGGGTACCAGTGCATCAATCAGCGTCTTGTCACCTACGACAGCTCCCCGTCCAAACGAACGCTCGCCGGTCGACTGGATTCCTTCTACAGCAGCCTGCATCATTTCCGCAAATTCGGCAACTGTCACTTCCTGTTTGTCCCCCGCCGCTTTGCCAGCTGCCCGGAAAGCAGAACCCCAGATCGGACCGGATGCTCCGCCGCAGGCTTCCATAATAATGAGTGACGACGCATGAAGGAAACTGCCTATCGTCAGCTGATCCTGCGCCAGAACCTCTTTCCATTCCCGTTTCAACTGACGAAATCCCTTGGCAATACTCATGCCGAAGTCTCCATCGCCTGCATGGGAATCCAGGTCACAAAACGGCACTTCATTGTCGATAATGACTTCGCTCATCTTATCAATCAGATAAATAAGATTACTTAGCTTCAGCGTATTTCCCTGGATCACTGCGTCCGCTTCAGGTGTCTCGACCTTATAGGATACCGGGTGGTCTGCTGCCGGTTCTTGCGCAGCTTCCGTATAGGACACAGGTTCCACCGGACCGGATACTTTGAATGCCGGTGTATCACTTTCCCGGGACAATAATGTTCTCAGCTCCTCATCCAGCTTCATGAAGGTCAGCGATATGCCTGCCATATCAATACTGGTCATATAATTCCCGACAAAGGCGCGATTGATCGAAATATTCTTCTCGGACAGCTCACGGGTAACCGCATGATTGAACAGGTATAACTCCTGCAGCGGCGTAGCACCGAATCCGTTGACCAGAACAGCGATTTCACCATCAAATCCTTCGGTCAGCTGCATATCCTTCAAGAGATCATGCACCATGCGCTGTGCCAGTGCATCCGCTGAAGCCATATCATCACGCTCGATACCCGGCTCACCGTGAATACCAACGCCATATTCGATTTCGTTCTCACCCAGCTCGAATGTAGGTGAACCTTTGGCTGGCACCGTGCAGGACGTTAGAGCAAAGCCAATACTGCGTACATTGGCAGCAGCCTTTTCGGCGGCAGCTTTGACTGCTTGCAGATCGCGCCCTTCCTCAGCGGCGGCACCGGCAATTTTATGTACAAGCACTGTACCGGCGACACCTCGGCGTCCGACCGTATACAGACTGTCTTCTACGGCAATATCATCGTCCACTTTGACATAATCGACCTGAATACCGTCTTCCTCGCACAGGTAGGCTGCATTTTTGAAGTTCATCATATCGCCGCTGTAATTTTTAATAATCAGCAAGGCGCCCTTGGTACCGGCTGTAGCTTTGATCGCCTGATATACCTGTATCTGTGAAGGCGAAGCAAAAATATCTCCACATACTGCTGCATCAAGCATGCCTTTACCAATATAACCTCCATGTGCCGGTTCATGTCCGCTTCCTCCGCCGCTGATCAGTACGACTTTATCTTGTGGAATCTCTTTTTTCTTGATGACTTTATATTTGGGGATCAGTTCCAATTCGGGATGGGCGAGAACCATGCCTTTGGCCATTTCCAGTACCATGTCTTCTGCTTTGTTCATTACCTTTTTCATTATAATGCCTCCTCTGATCTGTGAGATCGCTATGAATCGGATCGCTGCGCAGCGAATACGCGCAAACAGTATCTATTACCCTTCAATGTACAGCTTGCCGCAGAGGTTCGGCAAGCTGCTGCGATTGGGCCCTCCTGATCAGGCAGACGGGATATTCGGTTGCTGCTGATACCAGTAGAATACATAATCCGTCATAGTGGATGCATGTCCCAACTGACGCAACATCGTGGAGATATTGCCGCGATGATAGGTTCCGTGATTGGCCACATGCAGCAGAATCTCCGATAACCGGACTTCACGAATACCAGCATAAGGATTATCCAGCACCATGCTCTGCTCCAGATCGGTCTGTTGATGCAAAGCAGCATGATACCGTTCCGACAATTGATCAAACCTGCTCGCGTACTCTTCGGTGCCAGACAGCACCTCGGTTGCGAGAGGCATCATGTCCTGCAGCGCCTTCCTCATCTCGATACCTGTGAAGATCCTGTACCACATCTCGTCTACGGCATACATATGCGACAGTGCATGAGCGATCGTCGGGAAGGAACTGTTGACTTCCTGACTCAGTACAGTAGGCGGAAGTTCAGCAATTCTACCCAGAATCGTACGAGTAGCCCAGATATGATAATCAAACATTTCTACAGGGTGATTGGTCATAAATAACATTCTCCTTTGAATATAAGATGGATGGAAACTGACTTCATTATAAAAAAAGAAGTATGACAGCAGTCTGTCATATTTCTTCATAGAGTCGGAGTGTTTTTTGAAGCTGTTCCTTGAGAATGCTGCGCAGCCCAGTTGGCTGCATTACCTCTACCCCACTGCCAAAGCTTAGCAAGATCGAACAGAGCCAGCGAGCTTCGAGAGGCTTGTAGACGCTAATCCGCATCGTCATACTGCCATCTTCATGAAATTCCCTGTCCATCTGCTGGAACTGATCGAGTGCTTCGGCCAGTGCTTCCGGTTGTACCCGGATGACCACTTCTTCCAGCTCACGGGGCATACTGCTCCACCAGTCAACCTGGCTTTCTCCAGGTACTTCGTGATGGGCCTGAAAAGGCTCTGTCGTCAACTCCACATCCATCATCCGCGACAACCGGAACTCCCGATATTCCTGCCGATTACGGCAGTATCCATATACATACCAGTTACCGTATTTGAAATAAAGATGTACAGACTCTATATCACGGCTCGTACGCACATTATCTGCATTAATATAATCAAACTGTACAACCTGCCGCTGGGTAATGGCTGTGCGCAAATGGGCAAGTACATGGGGCGCTGTACGCCTGGTCTCCAGATCCACACTCAGACTCGGCGGGTGATGCTCCGCTTCTATCGTCTGCAGCCGCTCAATCGTCGATTGTACGCGCTCATCCTGAAATACAGAAGACAGACTGCGCAGTACAGTGATCAGAGAAGCCACATCATAGGAACCAAGCAGGCTTTTGTCCATTTTGTATCCCTGCATCATGCCATAGCCACCATGGGTGCCCTGATGGGAAATGACCGGGAACCCTGCAGCACAGATGACATCAATATCCCGGTAAATGGTTCGCTGGGATACCTGAAACTCTTCAGCCAGCGTAGCAGCAGACAGAATCTCATGATTCAGCAGTTTATAGATGATGGAGATTAGACGTTCCAGTTTCATGTACCGCTCCTTATCCTACAAATAATGACTCACTGCCATCGACATAGATGATCGAACCACTTACATGCGCAGAATCGTCCGACAGCAGGAATAATACAACATTTGCTACCTGATCGGATGTACCGTTGCCTTCAGGTAAAGGAACCGTTCCGTCCGGGTATTCCACCTTTTTAACTTTCATGGCTTTCATTTCCGGCATCTGGTTGCCTGTACCCTGGATATTCGTCTCGATGGTACCTGGGGCAACGATATTCACCCGGATATTGTATGGCGCCAATTCAAAAGCAGCCATTTGTCCAAAAGCAGCAATCGAAGCCTTGGATGTGCTGTAAGCCGCAAAACCCTGCTGGGAAAATACCCGTGTACCGCTGAGCGAGCTGGTAAGTGCAATACTGCCTTTACCATTTTGCTTCAGATAGGGAATTGCATATTTTACACTGGTAAAAGCACCTTTGACATTATTGGTCATTGTTGTGTCCCATTCCTCATCCGGAATAGCTTCGATCGGACCGACCACCCCAAGAATACCAGCATTGGCAAACAGGGTATCGATCTGGCCCCACTGCTCGGCAATCTGCTCCAGGGCCTGCTTGTATTCCTGGGGAACCGAGATATCGGCTGTGAATGCGAGCGCTTCTCCGCCGGCATCCTCTATAATCTTCCTGGTCTCCTGTACGTCTTCTTCGGTTTTGTTGATCAATCCGACCCGAGCTCCTTCGGCAGCCAGGCGGATTGCCGCTGCACGTCCAATCCCCGAACCTGCTCCTGTTACGATAGCTACTTTCCCTTTCATCCGATCCATATCATCCAGCTCCTCTGTTATGATGGTTTCAGCAGATTCTTATGAAGTAAGCGTTATCTTATCGAACAGTTATTACCCTTGATTATGGTAAATGATTTCATTTAAAGCGTCATATATCGACCGTATCTTGCCAGATACTCTTCTTTTTCTTTGTAATCAGGCATAATCCCGCCAACCTTGCGCCAGAAGGAACGGTCATGATTCATATGCAGCAAGTGGCACAGCTCATGAACAATAACGTAATCGATAACCTCGACAGGTGCCATGGCAAGCCGGTAGTTGAAGGTTAGCTTTTTGTCAAAGCTGCAGCTGCCCCATTTGGTTGTCGATTCAACGATATCAATACTCTTCGGTTTGACCTTTAGCTGCTGCTGGTAGGCGGCAATCCGCTGATTGATCACTTTTTTACAGCTGGAAAAATAGAACTTTTTGAGTCGGTTACGCAGCATATCCTCATCGGCATCTGTGGTCTCAATCAACTCCTCCAGCTTGTGCTCACGCCCCAGATACATAAAGGTACCATAGTCTTCATACGCTCTCGCTTCCGGTGCTGGCTGCCTGCTGCTTAATCGGCGCAGATTGTCCAGCACCCACTCGCTATGTTGCTCGACAAGACGGATAATAGCGTCTTCCGGTGTACCATTAGGTGCTTTCACGGTCAGCAGACCGTTTGGATCGAGCTGGATCGATACTTTTTTGCGTTTGGAATACTGTACATTGCAGGCTATATTCTGGTTCTGAATCGTAATGTTCATGGCAATCTTCTTTCTTATGGATTCGTTGGAATGTGCAGATGCACAGGTGATCCTATCATATCACATCCGGGACGTTCCAGAAGCTACTATAGATACAGGATAACAAAAGAGCAGCACCGGTATGCGGTGCTGCTCTTTTTGCTATATTTACAGGTGACCTATTTGCTTGGCAAATCGGGCAATTACATCACTTGATCGGTTGGACGAATCAGCACTTCATTGACAGCCACATGCCGTGGACGAGTCACAATATATTCGATCGCTTCGGCAATATCCTGAGCTTCCAGCAACTCGATATCACTGAAACTCTTCATGCTCTGTTCACGAACTTCATCCCGCAGATGAGAGCTTAGTTCGGTCTTTACTGCCCCCGGTTCCACAGCAGCTACGCGCACACTTTGACCGGCTACTTCCTGACGCAGTGCATCGGTAAAGGCGGCTACGCCGAATTTGGTCAGATTATAGACCGCTCCACCTGCCATCGTTTTTCGTCCAGCTACCGAACTGATATTAATCAGATCGGTTACTTTACGATCAGAGATCGAGGCGCTTTTTACCAGATGCGGCAGTGCGGCATGAGATACATACAGCAGACCATTTACATTAATGGATACCATGCGTTCCCATTCTTCCAGCGGCGCATCCGATGCAGGACCCAGCAGCATAACGCCGGCATTGTTGACTACCGTATCAAGACGTCCATACTCCTCGACTGTACGGGTAACCGCCTGCTCCGCCTGTTTTTGATCTGTAATATCCGCTTCGATTACGAGCGCTTTGCCACCGCTCGCTGTAATCTCTGCTGCCAGCTGTTCCAGACGATCTTTGCGGCGTGCCACGATAGCTACCGCAGCTCCCTGTGCAGCGAGCGTTTTCGCTGTAGCTTCACCAATTCCGCTGCTTGCTCCTGTGATTAGTGCGACTGTTCCCTGTAGTTTGGCTGTCATGTGTAAGCACTCCTTTGACGGTTATATTAAAGTCAGATATGAATTGCGACTTTTGGATACATACTAACTTTGTATTACCACCAGCAGAGTCCACTAATCACTTATAGCAATTTTATTTTCCAAAACTTAATTTTGAAATCTTGTTATTGAACCTGTTAAGCATGCATATGATCTTTGGCTTCCTGCCAGGGTACCGAATACCCCTGCCCTTTGGCACAAAAAATCGAAGAAGAAGAATAGAGCGGATCGGCTTCCTTGCGATACTGCTTACGTTCAATCACTTCCTGCTGATTATGACATGGATGGTAACCATCGAAGGTCAGGCTGATCATTCCTTTGCCATGGGTAAAGGAAGCCAGTTCCGCGCTGTAGTTCATAAAGGTCGCTACCGGTACTCGGCCAGTCAGAAGACAGTGTGTTGCCGTCATCTCGGGGGATTCGATGGTTCCATGCGCTTGTTGCACATCGGACATAATACGCCCCATATGCTCCAGCTCGGTGCGGATTTTGAACTGGTAATACGGCTCCAGCACGATATTGTCGGCCTGCTCCAGTCCCTGACGAATCGCACGATACGTCGCTTCACGGAAATCGCCCCCGCTCGTATGCTTGTTGTGCGCCCTGCCGGTGAGCAGTGTAATAACGGTATCAGTTAATCCGGCTCCGGTCAGAAGACCATGATGTTCACGTTCCAGTACATGCTGGCCGACCAGATTCTGATAACCGACCGCCAGCTGATCCGGATGGCAGGCATTGCGAAACGTAATACCACTGCCTCTTGCTCCGGGCTCCAACTGTAGATGGACTTCAGCATAATGACGCAGCGGTTCAAAATGACCATACCCGGTTACCGAATTGCTGATGGTTTCCTTGTATAGAATCTCCGGCGGTTCAAAAGTAACCTGTACCCGAAAGCGATCCAGCAGCACTTTCTCCAGAATCTCCAGTTGGATCGCTCCCATCACCTGAATATGCAGCTCCTGCAGCTGCTCTTCCCAGGTTACGCCAAGCGATGGATCTTCCGCCTCCAGCTCGCGGAAAATACGCAGTACGTCCCGGATAGGCAGTTCAGACGGATAGTTCACTCGCGAAGTCAATGCCGGGATGAGCTGAAATGGACGATTGCCAGTATGATCACCTAACCCGGTTAGAGGACCTGCTTCGGTCAGTCCGGTTACAGCGAACAGTTCACCAGCGGCAGCATGATCTGCTGATTGATACTTCTCGCCATTATAGATACGTATGCTGGTAATCTTCTCTTCCATCATCTGACTGGACAGACTCGAGGCATAGGTCAGATTGTCCCGTACACGGAGTGTGCCTTGTAGTGCTTTGATATATGTAACTCTCGTTCCGCTGCTATCATGACCAATCTTGTACACTTGCCCGGCAAATGGCTGCTCGGCATCGTAGTCTGTGATCGTTAGCCGATCCAGCTGCTCCAGAAATCGTGTAATGCCCTCATCCTGCAGAGCCGAACCATACATGCAAGGATACAGTTGGCCTTCACGAATCATGCGGATCATGGCTGCTTCCCACTGTTCTTCGGTCACTTTACCATCCAGATAGGCACTCAGCAGCACTTCATCCCGCTCTGCCAACAGAGTCTGCAGTTCCTCACTCACCGGTTCATGCTGATCAAGATTCCAGTATCGGGTAAAGTCGGCTGCATCTGGTGTCAGCAGATCTTGAATCTCCTGCATTACCCTGTCTGCATCTGCACCGATCCGGTCCATTTTATTAATAAAAAAGAAAGTCGGGATCTGGTATTCCTGCAGCAATTGCCAGATAGTCTCTGTATGCCCTTCAATACCCTCGACTGCACTTATCAGTACCACCGCATAATCCATCATGCGCAGTGCCCGCTCCATCTCGGCCGAGAAATCGGCATGTCCCGGTGTATCCAGCAAATAATATACTGATTCTCTATACTGCATCACAGCCTGACCGGCAAATACGGTAATTCCGCGTGTTCGCTCGATCTCGTGGTTATCCATAAAAGTATCCTGATGATCCACTCTGCCCCGGCTGCGAATGCTACGGGTATGATATAAAAGCTGCTCGGCAAATGTCGTCTTGCCTGCATCCACATGCGCCAGCATGCCAATCGTCTTATTCATAGATAGTCTCCCTGGTTCTGTTCATTATACTTGCTGACCTAGAGGACAGCAGATGATCTTTCCATTATCGCATAGATTTGCTACGTGTCAGCACAGCAATGCCGGATTTCCTGTTAGAGGAATCCGGCATTGGCATTTTGTGATATATCTCTTTTATTCCGGCATCTGACTCTGGATCAGCCATTCCCGGCATTCCGGCCACCAGAGATCATATTGGGCTGATTCCCGGTGTCCCATATTGGGAATCAGTGTGACAGCTACTGTGTTGCGGTGATCCTGATACATATCCGCCATTTCTGCCTGGAAGCGCAGTGCACCATCCGGCGGTACATGAGTGTCCTCTTCACCACATATAAAATGAATCGCCGGATGGTGATTATAGGCAGGCAGATGGGTCAGCGGATTCAGCTGGTTATACCAGTAAGCCGCATAGGCATCCGGCTCACCAGCAGGGACGGGCGTACCGGGCTGACAGATATCCTCCATACCGGGACGCAGCCAGTCCGGTGTGGCAACGACTGCCGCTACCTTGTGAATACGGCTGTCAATACCAGCAGCTGCAACAGCAATATCGCCACCCATCGATAACCCGCCTATTTGTACATAAGGATCGACCTGTAGCTCATGGATGGCCCAATCAACAACACGCAGGGTATCTACGGTAGTCTGTCCCAGAATTGGCCACATATAACGCCGGAAATTGCCGAATACTCTGCCAAATAAATCTTCTTCATCCTTTAGACTACGTTCACCATGCTGCCAGGCATCCAGACTGACAGCGATAAATCCGAGTCCAGCCAATTCTTCCAGCATGGGCTGCATCGTTTCTTTGGAACCATTAAATGGATGCAGCAGGATAATCAGCTGCCGCCGGGAAGGGCTGATTTCCGGTTCTGACCATAATACGGGGATATGATCGACCCATGTAGATCGTGTAACAATGGATTGTTGTTCGCTCATTATGTAACCTCCTGATAGTCCAGCTTGATCGCTGTGGACAACATTATGATTTCGTTTGTATACGCTTCATCTACCACTACCTCTCTCCTGCTTATTCGAAACATTATCTTCAAAGAGAGTACGCCAGTCGACCTGTTCTGTCAGTTAAAAGGGATACAGTGGATCGCCCTTTTGTTGTTACTACGGACTTGTGTGATGCTCCTATTACTGTATGTAATATTACTGCTCACCTGATTATGATTACAGCTTGTCGGAGACGATTTTTATCAAAAACGCCTTTGCCGGCAGTTGATCCTGGATGCAGGAGACTGCCGGCAAAGGCGCGATATTATAAATTCTATATGCAGACTGTTAGCTACTCATTATTATCTAGACGAGCTTTTGCAGTGCTTCTGGAGTGAACATCTCAATCTCGTCCGTACGATTCTCACGAACTTTGTTTGGCCAGGCCGGATCGCCGATCAGTGCACGACCTACAGCGATTAGATCAAATTCCTGATCTTCCAGCTTGTGCAGCAGCGGATCGATATGCGCCGCCGGATCATCCTCTTCCACCTGTTCCGTACGGTTGGCAAATTCGGATTTCAGACCCACCGAGCCGACGGAGATAGCCGGTTTGCCAGTGAGCTTGCGTGTCCAGCCTGCCAGATTCAACTCAGAGCCCTCAAATTCCGGCAGCCAGAACCGGCGTGTCGATGCATGGAAGATGTCTACGCCTGCATCGACGAGCGGCTGGAGAAGCTGCTCCAGCTGTTCAGGCGTTTCGGCGAGGCGTGCTTTGTAATCGGACATTTTCCATTGGGAGTAGCGGAAAATAATCGGATAATCCGGACCCACTGCTTCACGGCAGGCTTTCACCACTTCAGCCACAAATGTAGTACGTGCTACCAGATCGCCGCCGTAACGGTCGGTTCGCTGGTTGGTACGCTCCCAGAGAAATTGATCCAGCAGATAGCCATGTGCTCCATGCAGCTCTACCGCATCAAATCCGATCCGTTTGGCATCGGCTGCTGCCTGTGCATAAG
The DNA here is from genome assembly GCF_000971985.1 of Paenibacillus dauci. GTDB lineage: Bacteria > Bacillota > Bacilli > Paenibacillales > Paenibacillaceae > Saccharibacillus > Saccharibacillus dauci. Next base: position 328,976 of record NZ_LAQQ01000005.1, read on the forward strand.
CCTGAACGAGCTGCTGAATCTCTTCTTCGGTCAGCGGTTCATTGACTTTGTTACCTGACAGGTCAAGTCCGGACGGTCCAACCGGTGCCACCTCGGGATTGGGTTCGTCTCCCGGTTTGCGCGCCATGCCTACATGCCAGATCTGAGGTGCTATTTTGCCGCCTGCTTCATGAACCGCTTCAACGACTTTTTGCCAGCCAGCAAGTGCTTCTTCACCATGAAAAAGAGGAATACTCGCTCCACTTACTGCCGATGGATGATTGATTGCTGTGCCTTCCGTAATAATCAGGCCCACACCACCTGCAGCACGAAGACGGTAGTATTCTGCAACGTCCGGTCCAGGTACACCACCCGGTGAGAAGCCTCGTGTCATCGGTGCCATAACAACCCGATTGCTCAATTCCAGCTTCTCACTTTGAAAAGGTTTGAATAAGGATTCTGTGTTCATGTTAACGTCCTCCTTGCATATGATGGATTACTTGATTATTTTTCGTAACAACAATACCTTAGCATAGTGATATATGTAAATCAAACCAGCAACCTTCGAATAAGCGGTATATCCGTATTCCATGATACCCTGTAAATATCCGGATTGGTCATGGCTTCCCACTCCGCGAATCCATAAGTAGCATCCCAGGATCGCAGCAGCAGAGAGATGAGATTACCGTGAGACACTATTGCCGGCTCATGATAGCCCTGCTCCAGCAGTTCGCTCACGACCTGATTCGCACGTGCCGCTGCTGCGCTGGTGGATTCGCCACCCAGATAGCATAGATGTGGATCATCATAAGTACGTCGAAGCATATCGCGCCACTGCGGTGCATCCTGTCCACACAGTACACGTTCGATCAATCGTTCATCGGTTACTACCTTCAGACCAAGCCGCTCAGCCAATGGCTGAATTGTACGATAGGCACGCTCATACGGACTGGTTACAATAATATCGATCTGCTGCATCTCCGCCAGATGTGCCAAGGCTTCTGCCTGGCGGCGCCCTTTCTCCGTAAGGGCAGCATTCGGTGACTGTCCCTGTGCTTCACAATGACGAATGATATACATATTAGGCATCGTTTACTCTCCTTTTTTCATTTTATCAGGCTGGCCCTAATCCATGAGCAGCGGCATAATTCCCCCAGTGTGGTCTGCGGCCGTCCACATCGGTAAATCCATATACATCAGATAATCCCCAGCTCGATAATGCCTGTCCAGACCTGTTCGACGCTTCCGGATCAGCCGCCAGTGAAGTGATAGCCCGGCCGACAAAATACGGCGTCTCCGACTCGCTAAAATGTTCGGCATGCTGCTTGCCGCCCTGCACCGCATCCATCCAATTCGCTTCGGTTACACCATAATGCTCCAGCATTTCCTCGGAACGCAGGAATCCCGGTGTTACAGATACAGTTGTCACTCCATAAGGGCAAAGATCCACTGCCATAGCGGCCGCCATATGAATCGGTGCGATCTTCGCTAGACTGTAATACAGATTGCCACGATAAGAATAATCGGTGCCATCGGTTACTTCGATGATCATACCGCAGCCTCGTGCCGTCATCAAGGCAGCTGCATAGTGACTCGTAATCAGATGCGTCTTCAATACACGATCCTGTATCAGTAGACCATTAGCGAGGGAATGCTGCCAGAACGGTGTCTCCCACTCTGTTAGCTTCTCTCCGCCCCAGATATCATTCACCAGAATATCCAGCTGACCATTCTGCTCATCCATGATGCGCTTCATTAGCTTCTGGACCTGCTGCTCATCGGTATGATCCACCTGTATCGCAATTCCATGTCCGCCATGAGCAGTTACCATATCAGCGGTGTCTTCAATCGTCTCGCTGCGATTCAGATCGGAAGGCAGACCACGTATACTTCGGCCCGTACAATATACCGTAGCACCTGCTTCACCCAGCATTACAGCAATACCACGGCCTGCACCACGTGTAGCTCCGGCTACCAGAGCTACTTTACCTCTCAGATTAGTTGTGAATGTATTCATGATTGTTCCTCCTCCACAGTGATAAGTATATTTTGATCATACCTGCTATATATGCCACCTTGTGTCTTATATAATAAAGAAATTAAAAATATAAAGAATTAAAACTCATCCTGAAAGGAAGGGTAATTATGAGAGCAGATCGACTGCTGCGCATCCTGTTATTGATTCAAAATGAGGGTAAAATAACAACTCGTGAACTCGCCCAAAAGCTGGAAGTGTCGGTACGCACCATCGTCCGCGATATGGATGCACTCAGCGCATCCGGAATACCGATATATGCGGAGCGAGGCAGTCAGGGTGGCTGGCGATTAACTGACGGCTATCGGACTTCATTAACAGGCATCAAGCCGGAAGAACTGGGCTCTCTGCTGCTGTCTTCCCACCCTCAACTGCTGGCCGATCTGGGTATTCAGCAGCATTTCGATGATGCTTTGCAAAAACTGCTCGCTGTTATGCCTTCCAATGCATTACAGACAGCTCAAATCATCCGCTCCAAAATTCATATGGATGGTGCCGGATGGTATGAAGCCGATCAATCTTCACCACAGCTTCTAACTATTCAGGAGGCCGTATTTTCCGAGAAAAAGCTGCATATCCGCTATCAACGTGATGAAGAAATTTGGGATCGTCTATTGTGTCCGCTGGGGCTGGTAGCCAAACGTTCGGTCTGGTATATGATCGCTCATACAGATGATGAATACCACGAACCGCGTACTTACCGGGTATCCAGAATTATAGAAGCGATAATACAGGAAGCAGGGTTCTCCCCTCCAGCCGATTTCAGTTTACCGGATTACTGGGAGCAATCCACACGCCAGTTTAAAAATAATCTTCCCCGCTATAATGCTAGGGTTCGTGTACGAACTGCAACCCTGACCCGGCTGACAAAGGAAAGATATATTCAGACGGGTACCATTCAGCCTTGCACCGATCAACCGGATTGGTGTGAGACGAATATCCAATTTGCTACGCTGGAGCATGCCTGCTGTATGCTGCTGAGCTATAGTAACGAAATAGTAGTGCTATTTCCCGAAGAGCTGCGTCAGCGTATCAGGAAGCAGGCAGCTGCAATTGTTCATCTGTATCAGGATTCTTCGTGTTCTATGGAATAAAGTAGCTCTCATACAGACTCAATTATGTCTTGTTATGTAGTAGAGCAGAATATAATCAGATGTATCCAAAAAGCCCTTCCCGATAATTGGGAAGGGCTTCTAATATGAAAACATTATAATATCGTATACTTGTTATACTAGCTGCTTACGGAGTTGGTGTACCACCGTTGGCATTGAGTGTCTCGCCACTTACATAACTGGATTCCTGACTGGCCAGGAATACGTAAGCTGGAGCCATTTCCATCGGTTGACCCGGACGACCAAGCGGTGTCTGGGAACCAAAGTCTTTAAGCGCTTCTTCTGGCTGTCCACCCACAATTTGTAGCGGTGTCCATACTGGACCCGGAGCTACGACATTGACGCGGATGCCTTTCTCGGCAACCTGTTGAGCCAGTGCTTTGCTGAATGTATTGATTGCAGACTTGGTTGTAGCATAATCCAACAGGATTGGTGAAGGATTATAGGCCTGAATCGAGGATGTATTAATAATACTGCTGCCTGGCTTCATATGCTTGATTGCAGCTTTGCACAGCCAGAACAGGGAATAGACATTGGTTTTAAATGTATGATCGAATTGTTCTGTTGTTAGATCAGCGATTTCCGGAACAAACTGCTGTTTGCCGGCAACGTTTGCCAGAATATCAATACCGCCAAGTTCTTTGACAGCGGTCTCGATGAGTTGTACACAGTACTGCTCATCTTTGAGATCTCCCGGTACAGTAACGGCTTTGCGTCCTGCTTCTTCAATCAGCTTGACCACTTCCTGTGCATCAGCTTCTTCTTCTGGCAGATAGGATAATACAACATCTGCTCCTTCACGAGCATAAGCGATAGCTGCTGCACGTCCGATACCACTATCTGCCCCCGTTACGACAGCCTTGCGTCCGGTCAGACGACCTGTACCGCGGTAACTCTTTTCTCCCGAATCAGGAACAGGAGTCATGTCTTTCTGAATTCCCGGTTCCGGCTGCTGCTGTTGAAACTCCGGTCCAGCTTTCGGATACTGTGTAGTTGGATCCTGCATTGTGTATTGATCGGCCATGATATAATTCCTCCTCTGAATGGTGTGAATAAGTTACTTTGAATAGCATCAATTATAAAATCTCTCAACTCTTTTTATGTAACCGTCATGACACTTTGTTAAACGGAACGTTGTGCATTTTGGTACAAAGATGTGGATTGTCAGTGTATTGGGCATTTAGTGAGAACGCATACAATGATGTTGCCTGCGAAGATGTATTCCTGTTTTGTTTATGTTACGATAGAAGCATATGGGATTTATTGGATATTGAGACTGACCTATTGCCAATCTTGGTTACGTATTACCGTAATAATTTATATCGGGGAATGGTTGAAGTTTATCGTTAATACGTACATTTCACAGTCATTCATTTGTGTTCATTATTATGAAAAGGGGATACTGCCTATGTACCTGCTCACTGGTTTTGTTATTTTCTCTATCGTTATTATTGTATATGCACTGATTGCTATTTTTGCCGCACGTTATCTGATTGGCAAATTGGATAAACGCGGAATCCGGCATTCGAATATCGTGCTGGGCGTTGGAATTCCTATCGCTGCATGTCTGATTTTTCTGGCTTTTTGGTGGCAATCACCTTTACAGCTTTTTTTACTGGTGCCTTTGTTTCTGGTCGTTGGGCGGATATGGCGCGATTACCGCAAAATTGAGAAAATGGAGCAAAACTAGAACGTATCTACAGCTATAATATGCAGTTTACATAGACCAGCCGATTTAATAATATAGTACGATAACTATAAGGAATACCGGATCCAGCCTACCTGAGTATGCAGGCAGTTGGATCCGGTATTTTGATTATTGCTTTTTATCCTGTGGATTGATCAGGTATATTCCAGACAGATGACTGCAGTTTGCAGAGATTCATCATAGAACAGATACATCCAATCCGATCCATAAGCCTGAAAATAATAACCGGTGAGCGCTCCAATATACGGAAACACGCTGCCATCCGGACGATGCGGCACAGACAGCAGATTAGTAGATTCAAAAGTACGGTATTCTTCCTCCGAATCACCACGTTCCTGAAAGATCTTCTGCATTTGTTCGGAACGCAAATCCAGGTCTTCCAGCAATCCGTTAATTTCAGGATAAGTGATCCCCCAACCTTTCTCCTGATAGGATTGCCAGGATTCCATTACTTCCTGCACCGATTTCATCGGCTCATCGGATGAATAAGGATGAACTTTTTGCTCCTGTTTGTAGAATTGTTTTCTCGCTTCATAGTCCTGCTCATTTTCCTCATAGACCGTTTTTAGAGAATCTATCTGATTTTTCACTTTTTTTAGCTTGAGATATTGCTTGTCACCAGCTGCTTTGAGTTGTTCATACTCGGCATTCACCTGCTCTTCCTGTTCGATCAGGAAGTAATTCCAATCTCCCGCAAATCGGTACTTGCCATCTACTACATCAAAAGCAATCGAATCTTCCTGTGTCCATTCCGTATGAAACGCAGACGTCATTTGACCTACCGTGCCTTCATAGATTTCCTTAACGGATACAAAATGAACCCACTGATCCTTTTCCGGGAAAAGGCACTTCAGGTTAATCGAACAAATTGGTAAAAAATGCCGCCGATGCCGCTCAATATCTTCTGCAAAGACCTCTTCATACTCTGGAAAAGCACGGATATATTGTTCGGAAATATGCATATGTACACTCCTTTGTATTTCAATGTCTTTATTGTAGCACGTGTATTATTACCACTCAAAAAAGCCTTCCGGTATCCTGTCCAGAAGGCTTTTACATTACAAAATATAGATTAGCTAGAGCAATGGTCGCTCGCTTATTCCAATCAGCGAAACGGTTTATCCATCACTGTCCATCAAAACATAGGCAGAATATATTTGATCAGGAACCACAGTACTAGACCAAGAATAATGATATAAGCTGCATATTTGATAAATGTCGATGCTACCATGCCGGAGTCGGATCTACGCTCTACCCGTACCTCTCTTTTATCCACATCTACATTGCGATTTTCATTCATGATTTATTCGCTCCCTTTTGGGCCTGAGGCCTTAGCTTAGTTGGTAAATCAAATTTGAGATTTATTACACCCATTTGTTACTCACGAATCGCTTTGGGATGATGTATATCCAAAATATTTTTACGAAAATATAAGGATGACTCATGAATCAGAGAACTCAACTCTTTTCATGCATATATAATTATCAGGCAGAGCAAATGCTATTATTGAATCTCATACTTTTATGAAGTATTGCATCTGCAAAACGAGATGCTGACTCCAGCTAATAACAGATTTCCTCAACAATCCTCATAAAAAAAAAGCAGGACTCCTGTGATAGGAGCCCCGCTTGCTTCTGTACTATATAATTGCTGCATATGGCATGCCCTGTCATACAGGACATAAGCTTCAGCCTAATTTTACAGTGTGCTGGTATCAATAACAAAGCGATAGCGTACATCGGAAGCCAGTACACGCGTATATGCTTCGTCGATCTGATCAGCAGAAATAATCTCGATCTCAGGAACAATATTATGCTCGGCACAGAAGTCCAGCATTTCCTGTGTTTCCCGAATGCCGCCAATCATCGATCCGGCAAAGGAACGACGCTGACTGATCAGTGAGAATACATTGATCGACAATGGCTCGGCAGGAGCTCCGACATTGACAATCGTACCATCTAGCGCCAGCAACGAGATATAGGCATCCAGATCAATCTTGGCACTGACTGTGTTGATGATCAGATCAAATTGACCTGCCAGGTTCTGGAAAGTCTCCGGATTGCTGGTCGCATAATAATGATCAGCACCGAATTTCAGTCCATCTTCTTTTTTGCTCAAGGATTGGGACAGTACCGTCACTTCTGAACCCATGGCATGAGCAATCTTGACTGCCATATGACCGAGTCCGCCCAGTCCGACTACGGCTACCTTTTTGCCGGGGCCTGCATTCCATGTACGCAGTGGTGAATACGTAGTGATACCTGCGCATAGCAGTGGAGCAGCATGTTCCAGACTAATATTGTCCGGGATCCCCAGTACAAAATCTTCGGTTACGACGATATGGGAAGCATAACCACCCTGGGTAGGTTGGCCGTATTTGTCCACACCAGCGTACGTAGGCACATTGCCTTTATGGCAGTATTGCTCTTCGCCTTTTTTGCAATTAGCGCATTCGCGACAGGAATCGACCATGCAACCAACACCGACACGATCACCAATTTTGTACTTGCTAACTTCGGAACCGACAGCGGTTACGATACCGGCAATCTCATGTCCCGGAACGAGTGGATAATTAACAGGACCCCATTCTCCACGTGCAGTATGAATATCGGAATGGCAAATGCCTGCAAATTTAATCTCGATCAATACGTCCTGAGTATCCAGATCACGACGCTCAATTGTCGTTGCGTGGAACGGCTGATCTGCCCCATCGACTGCTCTTACTTTGGCTGTAACCATGAATAAAACCTCCTGTGCATTTATCTTATTATGCAGCTGATAATCATCATTGATTGATTAATCAACATCTGTTAATAATTATATATAACAGTCCATGATCCACAATAGTTAAATGGAATCAATTTGTTGGATAATCAACAAATTGTGCAAAATTGTTAATTATCTTTTGAAAGGACGGGTGAATAAGCGATGAATAAAGTAGACCGAAGAATAACCAAAAGCCAAACGGCTATCAAACATGCGCTGATTGAACTAATGGGCGAAAAAAGCTTCGACAATATCAGTATTCAAGATATTGCCGATCGCGCCAATGTGAACCGGGGTACTATTTATTTGCATTATATGGATAAATTCGACCTGCTCGACAAGATCATGGAAGAGCATATTCAAAATCTGGGAAACTTTTGCGATTCTGCTGCCGATATGGATTTTATCGAATCAACCATTCATTGCATGGAGTATTTTGAAAGCAACTACAAATTCTTTTCCACGATGCTCGCCAGTGAAGGTGCTATCTATTTCCGCAGCCGGTTTCTCCAGTTTAATATCGAGGAATTCCGAAATGATGTGGATATTACCATGGGTAAAAACCATGGTCAAAACGAAGAAATCGTTGTGCAGTTTGTCGCTAATGGTTATGTAGGGATCGTTGAATGGTGGCTAAAAAATGGCATGCCCTATCCCCCTCGTATTATGGCCGACAAAGTAGGCGAGTTGCTGGAGCGCATTGTATAGACTTTTTATCCCGATGCTTCCGAAGCAGAACTGAACTTGGCATTTCGGATTGCCATCGTCATTTTGCCCAGAACGAGTGGCGCGATGCCTACAAGTATCCTATGCGGTATACCAAAAATAACGATGAATAATCTTCCTCTTGCCCTGTCCGAATTGTATTCTTTTATAGTATTAGATCTTATTACTTACACCCTACGACTCTTTTAAAGGAGATCCATATCAATGAGAAAAACACTGATTACATACGATGCCAGCCAGCTTCCTATATCCTTGCAATCCTATATGAACGACGCTCCTATTTACGATAGCAGTTCTTCCGAGAATGCCAGAACGCTTTTTATTGATGGTACGCCTTCTTTATTCCTCAAAATTAGTGCCAAAGGAACACTGGAACGGGAATATCGCATGACTGAATTTCTGCATGCTCATCAGATGGCTCCACGTGTAATGGAATATACAGGTGATGATACTCATGATTATCTATTAACTGCAGCGGTTCAGGGTACAGACGGTGTGGATCCTGATCACATCAACGATCCCGAGCAGCTGGCTGCTGCATTTGGCCACCATCTGCGCAGGCTGCATGAGCTGCCCCTGACCGGATGTCCCTATCCCAGCAGAAGTGCAGAGATCCGGCAGGAAGCACTAGATAGCGGTATCCCCGCTTCTCTACTGGAAGAGCTCACCTATGTGCCAGTCGATAATGTGATTATTCATGGAGATTACTGTCTTCCCAATGTGATTATGGAGAACTACCATTTGCGCGGATTTATCGATACCGGCTATGGTGGTATCGGAGATCGTAATTATGATATTTACTGGGGATTATGGACGCTCCAATACAATCTGGATACCGAGCAATATCATGATATATTCCTGGATGCGTATGGAAAAGACGATGTAAATATGGATGGTGTACATTATTTCAGCCAACTGGTGGACTGGACAGAGTAATATTGCATGCTGATTCATTCCACAAAAAAACCGCAGAATAAGCATCTGCGGTTTTTGCCTATTATTTTTGCTGCTTGAAACGAATCTCTTCCAGATACAAACCTTCAGCTTCTGCCATTCCGCCAGTTTGCAGGCGTTCCTTAGACAGAATGATACCAGGGATTTCTTCTGCTTTCTTTTCTCCAAGACCTACTGCAATCAGCGTACCGACCATTTTGCGAACCATATTATACAAGAACCCATTGCCACTTACCCGAAATTCGATAAAGCCGTCTTTCTCCTGTATATCCAGCGCATGGATCGTGCGAACCGAATCTTTTTTCTTCGACTTGGCATTTGCATAAGCAGTAAAATCATGCTCGCCGATAAAATGAGCGGCTCCCTGGCGCATGCGCTCAATATCCAGCGGCTTGACGACATGCATGCTGTATTTACGCATAAATGGATGGCTGTACGCGCGATTCCATACTTTGTACAGATAGGTCTTGTCTGTCGCATGAAAGCGGGCATGGAACTGCTCATCGACCTGCTCTACCTGGATAATACTGATATCCGGTGGCAGATAATGATTCAAAAAGCTCATAATGCGCTCTTCTGTCAGGTCCTGACGAGTCTTGAAATTGGCAACCTGCATAAGTGCATGCACACCCGCATCTGTACGGCTGGAGCCGACAATCTCAATCTCTTCTCCGGTCAGTACAGAGATGGCTTTCTCGATCTTGCCCTGTATAGTGTGATCACTATCGCCCAGACGTTGCCATCCCTTGTAGCGGTCACCGTCGTATTGGATAGTTAATTTGTAGTTATTCATATTGGCTCCTTATGGCAAATTGGCTGTGATGCCTGAATAGAAACGCAGAGCTTATGTATCGCAGCTCTCCTGTCTTCTAATGTACCACAAGCTACCTGTTCAGCCTATCTGTCGTTTGCCAATTCCAAATACATAATATCCTATAATCACGATACCGATAAATACTGCTCCTACAATCAGCGACAAGTTGGTATCCGGGTTAAACCACATTCCCACCAGTACCAGTGACAGGAAAATAATTACGATATAGTTGCTCACCGGGAAAAAGAGCGATTTGAAATGATGATCCTGCATCTGCTCTTTCCACTGCTTGCGGAAGCGGAATTGGCTGAACGCCATGGCGAACCATGGTATCATGCCCGGCAGAATACTGGCGCTGTAGATATAGAGGAACAGCTTGGAATCCGGGAATAGATAGTTGAATAATACGCCGATCAGCAGCAGTGCAATAGTCGTCAGAATACTGTTGCGCGGTACGCCGCTTTTGGATACTTTACCAAAGAACTTCGGAGCCTGACCATTCTGTGCCAGTGTATACAACATTCGTCCTGCACTATAAATACCGCTATTGCAGCCAGACATCGCAGCTGTCAGCACGACAAAGTTAATAATTCCAGCTGCTGCGACGATACCAACTTTGGCAAATGTAAGTACAAACGGGCTGCCATTTTGCCCTACTTCATTCCATGGATAGATCGTTACAATAATGAAAATAGCACCTGCATAGAAGATCAGGATTCGCCAGATAATATTTTTAATGGATTTGCGCAGCGTTTCTTTGGGATTCTCGGCTTCACCGGCTGTAATGCCCACCATCTCGATCCCCTGATAAGCTGCCGTAACAATACAGAGCGCAAACAGGAATCCTTTGAGCCCGCCAGCAAAGAAGCCGCCGTGACTGTACAGATTCGATAATCCGATCGGCTCGCCGCCATTCCCAAGTCTAAAGAATATCATTCCCGTGCCCAGAATCAGCATGCATACAATGGCTACCACCTTGATCATCGCAAACCAGAATTCAAATTCTCCATAGAACTTGACCGCCGCCAGATTCGCTGCTGCAATAATGCCTACACCTGCCAGAGCCGGCAGCCACTGCGGAATATCCGGGAACCAATATCCTACATAGATACCGATAGCGGTCACTTCCGCCATTCCGACTGTTATCCACAGGAACCAGTAGCTCCAAGCCGTAACAAATCCAGCCAACGGACTAATATATTTATGGGCAAAGGTTGCAAATGAACCGGTGACCGGTTCCATAATCAGCATTTCCCCCATCATCCGCATAACGAATAACATAATAATTCCTGCCAGCAAGTAAGCCAGCAATACGGAAGGTCCTGCCCACTGAATCGTACTCGCCGACCCCATAAACAGCCCTACACCAATCGTCCCCCCAAGCGCAATCAATTCAATATGTCTTGCTTTTAGTCCTCTGTTCAATTGTTTGGCTTCCAAAGAAAAACGCCCCTTTACCGTGCTTGAGTACAGCCTGAATTACAAATACATTTATGTAATACAGAATCGCATTGCCACATTGTAATGTAACATATTATGTAATTTCAATAGGACGGATCACAAGTGAAAGCATTGTTTGCCTTGTCGGAGAAAACAGTGTCTACTCTTCGTGGACAATTACTTTTTTTGCATCCTAAATAGACCCTTCTCCCATTCTGTTAATCATGCATTTATTTTATATGTAATTTGGGATTATTCACGTTTCTCATATGGTAGATATATGTCTCTCATCATGTACGTTGTATTAGAAACAGCTCTTTATTTACATCAGAATAATTCAAAAGCAAAACAAAAACACAATGTCCATGACAAGCGGACATTGTGAACAAATTGTGACAATATAGATAAAGCGCTTTAATACATCTCTTGTTTTCTTGTTTGTATTTTAATGAAAAAGAGCAACAATAAGCATCGTAGCCGCTCCTACCAGAATTCCTCCAAATCCCAAATAACCAAACCAGCGTATAGGTGCAGGGATGCTGGACATCTCTGCCGGCTGACGAGGAACACCCATAATTGTATGGTAATGTTCCGTTACGCTGTTGAACGATGCCACTTCATGGCTCTCTGTCTGAACAAGCTGCTGTTGATCTCTATTTTCGGATTTCATAAGGAAGCTCCTTTTCAATAAAGTAGTCCTGCGTAACCGTACATTTGCTAATTCAATAACCTGAACTGGCTGCCTCCGTCTTACGGTACACTCGTCCTCTTTTTCCTGCAGGCAGCTTCCTACTCCATAGTATGGTAAAATTAGTTCAAGGCTCCAATCTATCTTTAGTTTACCATAAAGGGGTGCAAACCATGAATCCACAAGATCAGATCAGGCTTGAATTACTAACTGCAAATATGCAAAATATCAAAAAAGAATTCCCATGGCAAAATGTCAATGTTACCCGACTAGCCGCTCTGTTGTATGCACTTGAAGGCAAAGAGGCTCCTGCTGAAGCGATCCGTAATAGTTATAATATGCTCAAGGAAAATACCAGCCGCTTCTCGATGTTCCGCAACATGGCTGCGATCGCTATCTCATCTATGCTTTCACTGCACGGAGATCAGGAAACGCAGCTGCAGCGTACATTATCTGTCTATGAGCAGCTCAAACAGGATGGATTCAAAGCGTCCGAGTATCTGGTGATTGCCGCTTATGAAATAGCTGCCAATACTGCGCCGAATCAGCATATACATACGATAGAACGAATGAAGGCCTTTTATGAAGGCATGAAGCAGCATCATCGGTTCTTGACCAATCGGGATGATTATATTTTCGCTGCGATGCTGGGTTTGTCGGATATCGATCCGGTGGTTGGAGTCGAGCGTATGGAGCAGCTGCATTTATCGCTGAAGCCAGAATTCCGCAACAGCAATAGTCTCCAGTCACTGACACAAGTATTGGTGCTTGGCGGTGAGAACCGCGATACGTTGGATCGCCTTCTGCTGCTGCGAGAATTACTGAAGGATCGGGACTTGCGCATGGACAAGCAGTATACTCTATCTTCTCTTGGCGTATTGGCGCTACTACCCGCGGATCCAAAGGTGATGATTGATGATATTGCTGAAGTATATGCCTATTTACATGAACAAAAAGGATTTACCCGCTGGTCGCTCAACAAAGAGCAACGGCTACTTTATACGGCGGCACTGGTCGCCTCCCGTAATATCGATGAAGCTCGTCAGGATGTACTTACGTCGAATCTGACTACCAATATTACGAATATTATTATTGCCCAGCAGACTGCAATGATTGCTGCTGTAACAGCAGGTGCAGCCGCTTCTTCTTCGGCTTCCGGCTAAATGCAGTTCCAGTCAGTCATAGAGGATAAACTATACATGGAAATAACAAACAGGAACGCTGATTCATATCAGACGTTCCTGTTTGTTTGCGATGCAATCATTTCTTTTGATGAGTGGGCACTCTATTGCTGTTCCTATTCATCTCATTTCACTAAGCAGATAAACAGATACCGAATACTATCCAAAACGAGCTACATGACTGTGATCCGTTCTACCGTCTCGGTATTATCCTTGTACCAGATCATGACCGTCTCGCCTGCTTGGAGGTCGGACAGTTGGAGCTTGGAACGATTAGCCGCAGTGGCCGGATCGGCTGTAGATGCAGACGATGGGTCGGCATTGATCTGCGGCATCATACCGGGTCCTTCGGAGATTTGTACCTCTTCGCTGACTTGGAGCGCTCTCTTCTCGCCGGTACTGTTCAGATTTGTTCCTTCATTGCCTGGTGGCTGCTGAGAATTACCGGCATTGGTATGATCCGTACCCGGACTGTTACTGCTATCTGATGGAAGATTACTGCCTGTAGTTGGAGCAGAAGAAGATGAATGGTCAGCAGGCGAACCTTGTACAGCTGGTGTATCGGTATCGGTTGATCCTGTACGGGCTTGAGGTTGGCCATCGCTGTGACTTTGCTCCATCAGCTCGATATGGAGTGTATTTCCGCTAACAGATATTACTTTGCCAATTACATCCGCATTCATCATGCCGCGCATAGAACCACCACTTCGGCCTGGGCCGCCATTCATGCCCATTCCGCCTCCATTCCCATTCATACCAGACCCGCCATTAGCGGTAATATTCTGGGACGTAATTACATCACATCCACCCAATAACATAGCACCAGATAACAGCATTGCCAACCAGCACCATACATATTTTTTACTTCGCATGAATTAATCACCCTTTCCGAGAAATGGGATATATCGAGATAGGCAGTCATAGACATCCTTGAAGCCCATATAAGACAGGATGATAAGCAGCGGATAGACCGGATAAATATAACGGGACTTGATCTCCCAGAGCAGATAGAATCCAATAAATCCGAGAATCACCAGCACCAGCGATACTTCGTCATACCGTTTTCTGCGAATCGCTCCTATGAGCCTTACCAGTATAAATATGAACATCAGGAAGTTGATCGCATACAATATCCACATCAGACCGCTTCGATAGACCGAATCTCCAGCGAATAGCTGTGTAATTGCGGTTGAATAGCTGTATCCTCCCATGACAAATCCCATGCCGCCACCTGCAGATCGTTCATTGCCAATACCATAGCGCTCGACCTGGTAAGTCCCTTCGGTCCAGGTCCAGATCAGCTTTTTGTAATACAGTTCTGCCAGTTCACCAGGTGTCATGCTTGTCACTTTGTCCTGAATCGCCTGCTGGAACAGCGGAATGCTTGCTGCCTTGTTGTAACCTGCTTCACGCTGGTAAATAGTATAGCTAACCATATTGTCCCAGAATCCGAATGTACTTTGATTCATTCCCATATTCAGCCACATATAGACAGGGGCGGAATTGGTACTGGTCGGTTGACTGACTACACCTGATGCCTGCAAAGCTGCATTCTGTGTCCAACCCGGTACATTAAACAGCACTGCCATCAGCCCGAGCGAGATCAGCAATCGTCTCCAGCCGATCCGTTGCCAGTTCAAGAGAATATAGATGACAGAAGCAATCAGGAAAATGATTCCGATACTTCTAAAGTAATTACCAAGTGCCAGCAGAATAGCTGCCAGTACGATATAACGAATCAACCGTGTTTTTACAAACCGGATAACTGTATATAGAGCAGCCGTCAGCAGCGTAGTCGCAATAATATCGTTGTAGATAAAGTTGCTCATCAGTAGCGCCGGAATATAGGTGGCAGCAAATACCAGCACTCCATAATCTCTGCTAGTAGAACGGTCATTCAGCTGCTTATAGATCAGATAGATCATGAGTGTCGTGACCAGTGTGAACAGAATATTGAATATTTTCAGAACCAGATAATTGTCCGGGAACATCCATAGCAGTGCCTTGATATAGAGCACGGTAGAGAAGTTAAAAGGAAACATATACAGATATCCACCGGACTGGAAAGTAGAATAATCCCCCTGGTTTAGCATCTGCATTGCCAGCGATACAACTGTTTGTGAATCATCGGTTGGCAGACGCGGCAGCAGGAAGATAATAGCAAGCTGGATCGCCAATGAAATCCCCAGTATGACCGGAATAACAAGCTGCGGACGATAGCGGTTCAATTGCAGACATAATCTGTATAATACCAGACTGGCAATAAGCAATACGATCACGAGCAGTACCAGAATAAGCAGATGCTGCTGCTGCAGAATAGGCTTGTCACTGTACACTGCATAATTATATTCCGCTCTCAAAAATAAGGACGAACCGATAAACAGCGCCATAAACACGGCGAGTATACCGTAAATTGCATTCTGGATAACTCTCTGCATGTAAAAACTCCTTTGCGGTAGTGTGATGAGAAATACGAAGTGAAATACCAATGCCATGAATACCGCACGGGATATATTTTCTGACAGATCCAACCTGTGTCCGTATTATAAATGGTGAATATGAATAAATTATTAAAAGGCAGACACATCCTGTAGTGCTGCTTCCGTTTATCCATAGAGCACTATGTTTAATACTTACCATTACCGTCTTTATTTATTTCCAGTTCTGCTGGAAGACTAACCGCTTGATGAAAGGTGGAAAATATCATGTCCGAACCTGTTACTCATGCCGAAGCCGTCGAAACGGTCCGTGAACTGATCAAAGATATTGAGACAGCGATGCTGACCACTATTTCTGGAGAACGTCTGGTGTCTCGCCCAATGCAGACCCAGGATATCGAATTTGATGGAGATCTGTGGTTTCTGACCAAAAAGGATACTTCCAAATATACGGAGCTGCTGGCCGATCCGCGTGTCAATGTAGCCTATGCTGGCAAATCCTATGTATCGATCAGCGGGACTGCTGAATTCGTTAATGATCTGGAGCGCAAAAAGGAAATGTGGAACAAGATGTATGAGAAAATTCTGGATGTATCCTATGACGATCCCAACCTGGTACTCATCCGGATTCATACAGAGACTGCCGAATACTGGGAAAGCGGCAGCGCTGCCAAGATGGTCACTCATTTGCTCAAAAAAGCCGTCGTCAAAAACTCCGATCCCAGATCCGAGCCGGGTCTGAACGAGACAGTAGATCTGACGCAGGCGCCGGATCAGTCTTAATGGGTTAATCCAACAGATATGCCTAGCCACTGTTTAGTTGATAGATAGCAGCAGGTTACTTCAATGACAGCAGTCAATTACACAGAATCATATAAATAAAGACCACCATATATCCACATTCGGATAAATGGTGGTCTTTTGACGTTTTGTATTCTATACTCTGCGTTCTGTTAGTAGTATGTGTTATTCAGAATCTATTATCCAGTACCGGATATTTAATGAAGACGGCTTCGATTGTTAATTTCAACTTGTCAGAAGCTTAGCTCTTGCATTTGCTTTATTGTTAATGACTTTATCATTTTTACTTTTTTCGTGTTTATCGTATATCGGTATAGCCCGAAATGATTCGATGGATATTCGCTTATATGATCCAGTACAGTCCCCTGCGAATTCCATAATACGGCTGTGGTCGAAATAATACTGGTTTCTCTCGGCACATCGATTATTTTACCAGAAGATGCATTATAAATGGCAATCCGCCCAATGGACGAATCTCCATAGGCAAATGCCAGTTGATCTCCGGTAGGCGACCAGCTATAGGTATACATACTTTCTACATTCTTCATATGACCGGCAATATGATTAATAATGATATGTTTTTGCTGTTTAAGGTTCACCAGCAGAAGCTGGCTGCCTCCTTCCAGCCGAGTCTTGACCGCAATAAATTTGCCGGAGGGCGATACGGATATCGAGTCCAGCGATGCAGTAGATTCTTGCAGCGCTATATCGTATTGTATCTTCCCATCAGTGATATGCAGTTTGTTAATATAAGGATTACCGCGATAATCCTTTGCGGCACCTGTATAAGCGTTCACTGTTACAGGGCCTGCGGTCAGCTTCAGTCGGTCTGTCGACGTCTGCTTGTTCACAGTGACAGGCGCATGAAAATAGGAGTTAGCCGCTGCTGCTGTACCTGAATCATATCCTGCTCCTGTCAGGCATACGGCTGCTGCCAATGAGGATATACAGGCGATTTGGACGAATTTTTTCATATATATTCCCCTCTGCATTTGTAATTGATACTACATGTCTATCTGCAATTGCTGCTTGTACAAGCTTGTATGTATCCTATACAGAATTCCATATTAGAAGAAAATTTTCCTGCATAGGATGATAACTTGGATACAGGTATATTGTATTTGAATGAGTTATACCATTCGCTGTTTGCTTAAGATTTGGCTTTGCTTTACCTCCACAGTCTATGCCAGCTGCTCCCATCTCGCCCACATCTCCGGCGGATTCAGTTCGTATACCTGATCTTCTCTCGACATGAACTGATGCATAATAAACTCGCGGCGGATCGTTGCAAAATCTTCATGAAAAGATTTGATAAATTCATTGATCTCTTTTTCCTCATATTTGCGTCCCGGTTCCAGCTGCGATACCAGATGTTCCAGTACAATCAGCTTTTTCTTGAGCTGAGCCGGAATACTTTTCAATCGACCATCTTTGCCGATAAAGTTCCTGATAATAGAAGCCGCCATATTTTTCTGATTGTCATCCATAACGAGTTGTCCTCCTTCTACAGTTCGATAGATGAGCCTGACTGCTGCGAGTGCGTTATTTTTGATGAAATAATTGTCTAACGAGAAATAAATTGTATTTTTGTCCCGGCGCTCGTTGATAAGACTGGCTTCTCTTAACTTGGTAGCATGATGAGTAATCGTGGCTGGTGTTACATGCAATTTTTCTGCTAGCGCCTGACCGTTTAGCTCTCCTTCGGCTAGCAGAATAAGCATTTTGATACGCGTAGGGTCGGCAAGCGCTTTATGATAGGCTACTACTTTATCCAGCTGCATGTTCCATTCTCCTCTCTTGATTAATTTAACAATCATCTAATTAGACATTTGTTAAATTAGACTATAATTGAATTAGCTCACATAGTCAAACTTTATATAAAGTATTTAAATCTCTGTTTGCGTTCTCATAAGTTGGTCGTATATCTGGCTGAACAGGTTTGTCGATAAGATTTTGAGATTTTGAGATTTTGAGATAATTGTTGATCCTATGCTTAACGCTTATATGCAAACAAAAAACACGGACAGGTCATCCGTGTTTTGTCTTGATCAGGACATGGAGTTGAGTATGAGGATAGCAACCACCAGCGCCGCAAACAACAGGCTACAGCCGGCAGTGTTAAAATTATCGGTTTGGGAATTCAGCAGCTTGATGAATGTATACATGAAAAAGTAGGCAAGTAGCCCGATAATCAACCAGGCGATGATGAGTATCACAGTTGTTTCTCCTTTCATTGGCGCAGAATTTACATTTTCTCCTTTGTTATTCATCCGATCCACTTCATATCATTTTTCAAACAATATACTTTTATTCTTATTCGTCATCCAAGCCGCTTATCGTACATCAACTGCAGCTGTACACCGAACGGATCTTCTATAATACCATACGCTTCGCTGAATACAATATCCGACAAAGGCAAAATAATTCTTACTCGCTCATCACTGATCAGATTGCTGTAAAACTGCCGGATCTCTGTGAGATCCGCGCTCTGAATACACAGCGAGATATGATTGCCTGGATGGTACTTCTCGCGAGGGTCCATCGTCTCTTCGGCAATCATCAGCTTAGCGCTACCGATCCGCAGTACGGAATGAGAGATATAATCCTTGTTATCCTCTGTCAGCTGGATCGAGCTGTCACGCTTCGCCATCTGCTGATAGGTGACCCGCATCAGCTCTTCTGCACCGAGATGCTTTTTGTAAAAGCCGATCGCTTCCTTGGCTTTTCCGTTCATGGACAAGAAAATGGCAATTTCCAGTGTCATACTCATCTTGTACCGCCTCCATTTTAATATTCGGACAGATCATTGATATCTGCTCTCAAACTCATTATCCTATGAAAAGGGTTCAAATAATGACACCTTTAAAGGAGAGGATTTTATGAAAAAATCGGAACGGCTCAATGATATGATTCGCTATCTGAATGGACGGGAATTTTTCAATCTGAGTGATCTGATGAAGACTTACCATATTTCCAAAAGTACAGCTCTGCGCGATATCCATTCTCTTGAACAGCTGGGTATGCCTCTTTACGCCGAACATGGTCGGCATGGACGATACGGAATCCTCAAAAATCGGCTGCTCTCCCCGATGATCTTCACTATGGACGAGGTATATGCCTTGTATTTTGCGATGCTGACACTGGAAGCCTATCAATCCACACCCTTTCATCTTAGTGGGAATCGGTTGAATGAGAAGTTCGAGAATTGCCTGTCTCCGACTCAGATCGAACAGATTCATAATATGAAAAAAGTATTGCAGCTGGAAAGTTATCCTCATCCCCACGCGAGCCCTTATCTCGATCGGATTCTTAAAAGCATTTTGCATGAGAGTATCTGTCAAATCAGCTATTCACGAGGCCAGCAGCATAAAACTTATACGGTCCAATTTGTCCGGATCTCAGCACGGTTCGGACAATGGTATGCAGCCGGAATGGATCTGGATCAGCAGCAATACAAAGTATTTCGCTGTGACCGTATTCATACTATAGAGGAGCATTCCTCGTTACCCACTATGCCGCTGGATGATCTGTTGCAGCAATATAGTGACAGACAGCAATCCGACCACAGCGTTCCGTTTGAAGTAACGATTACGGCCCAGGCCAGGGATATTTTTGACAAAGAACATTATCCGTCGATGCATCTGGAGATAGATGAAGAGACGGTGATTCATGGTTTTTACCATCCAGGTGAAGAAGATTTTATTACGGATTATTTTATTCGCTATGGTCAGCATATTCAGTCTGTCCAGCCAGATACATTGAAGAAAATGATCCGTGACCGGATTCACCGCTTGCTTGATCATTACAACCAGTTATGACCATTACATTGATGAATATGGATCGTGCTTTAGAATACAATTGCAATTATTCTTCATTCGCCGTCTATTTCGTAATAACATATCCATACACAGCAACAAATTTATGTAAATTACGTCTTAATAATGAGTTGCCCAATCGCTTGTTATCTTCACCCACAGTATGATGTATACGATATTCAATAAGAGGTAAATATGCGGTGCTACTCTATATTTATTTCAAACCCTACCAAAGGAGCTCAAACAATGAAAAAAGTAATAAGTGGAATCCTGGTCGCGGCTTGTCTGGGACTTTCTTTTTCTACAACCTGCGCAGCTGCCAGACAGATTCAAATTGATGGAGTGAACATCAGAACCGCAGCCTATCCGGAAGTTAAAAATGGTCATGTCATGGTACCCCTGCGGACTATCAGTGAAAATCTGGCAGCTACGGTACAATGGTCCACCTATGGAGTCACACTGACTAACCGCAATAGCACAATCACTTTGAAACCAGATAGCAAAGTAGCCCAGAAGAATGGGAAAGTTATATCAATGGATACCAGCCCTTACATAAAAAATAATTTGATATTTGTTCCTCTTCGTTTTGTCTCTGAGGCATTTGGCAGTAAGGTCAATTACGATAAGGTCAGAGTTACTATTGATTCTCCTTCCCTGCGTATTAATGGTGTTCCAATCAAGGCACTGCAGCAGGAATATCATATGACTATGGGTGGTATCGTACAGCAGATCAAAGGCGATGCTTATAACCAGGCTATTTATGATATTATGCTGAAATACAAAGGCAAAGAGGTAACTGAACCCGACAACTATTCCTGGCAATATATGATCGATACGCTGGGTGCCTACTACAAAAATTCTGAATACCAATTCCTCGACGACAAGGGAGACAATCAGCTTCGCTACGATACCTATTCTCTGGTCGGTGATTTTCCGCAGGAAATGCTAAAAGATTATCCACCATCCCTGATTTATGATGCAAATCAAGATAAATGGTATTTGTTTAGTGAAACGGCTAATGAAGCGATCCGCAAATTAGTAGATACTGCCAATCAAAATGGTTTTATGAGAACTATCAGTAACACTATTCTCTAAGCTTATTCGAAAGGAAGATGTATTCATATGAAATCAATATCACCCGAGTACACTATACGCAGCTTTGAAGAATCGGACATGCCTTTACTGGGTGATCTATATCAGGCAGTAACAGCCAGAGATAACGCTGTTTTCTGGTGGGTTGGTGAACCGCCAAACTGGCACAACGTATACTGTGCTTTTGAGAATAATCGGATGATTGGCAAAGGCCAAATCGAAGTAACCAGTACGATCCACCCGCAACAGCCCGAAGAGTACAAACATACTATCTATATAAATATCAAAACGGTTCCGGAACGGGAGGTGGATACAGCCCTATTGGAAGCTCTTTACCAGCCCCTGCTAAGCAGAGCCATCGAACTCCAAAAAACACTGTCGACGACTCATGAGACCATGCTGTGTATCGGCAATCATTCGTCCGAGACTGCCAATATTTCCTTTTTCAAAGATAAAGGCTACTCCTATCTGCAAAGCCTCTTTCATATGGAAAGGAATCTGCTCCAGCCTCTCCCTGGGCTGACACTGCCTTCAGAATTACAGTTCGATTATTGGAAAATGGCAACAACTGCAGAGGAACAGCAATATCTGAACATAGATGCCGAGATCTGGCCGGAAGCTCCTATTGGCAGCAACAAACTCGCAGAGAATAAAAAGCAACCTCTGTGGACCGCCATGGTGGTAAGAGAGTATCAGACCATGATCGGCGGACTGATGGCCTGGCAGGAAGAAGACGAAGGAATAATTGAGGATGTCTGGGTGCGTGAACCATGGCGCAGACGTGGCATTGCCCGCTATTTACTGGTGGAAGGACTCAAGTATCTGCAGAGTCATTCACTCGAAAAAGCCAGCCTGACTGTACTGACCGATAATCATTCGGCACTGTCCCTGTACGAGTCGGCTGGCTTCCAGATTATGAATGAAGAAGTACGATACGGAATAGTTCTGGTTTAAAGATGGTAATTCTCAGCACATGGAATAGCTACTTTAACCAATGATTGCAGATGTATGGCTACAATCTATAGCCGGTGACATAATTGCTCCACTCATCCAGATTGTCCTGCCATGCATCCAATCCATCAAACCCGCCTACATAGACAACTTTATCACCGAGAATCAAAATCTGCATATCATTGTCTTGATCCCATGTTTATAAATAATCTCTACCCCATATAACGCTGACATATCAGTATCCCGAGAGATCAACTGCCGTCCTGGCAATCACTATAACTTCTAAGAGCATAAGCAAGAATAGTGCGTTTTTCTTCCAGAGATAAGTGGTAGCCGGTATGACTGAAGATATCCGGGTTCACTTGAACTTCTTTTCCGCTCTCACCCAATAGTTCAGCAATAGAAATTGCATGTTGAACCGGATTGTTGGGTTCCCTCAGCAAGTTCTTTATTAATTCTTCCAGCAAGGTAGCAGTGTCTCTCTCTAAAATAACAAGTCTGCCTTTTGCCGCAGCAACCTGCGAATCATAGTGATTGGCAAATCGCGAAATATTCCAGCCTGGCCAACACTCTTTCACAATAGCAAGAATATTGGGAATCGCTTCTGCATGCCAGAATTGCAAAGTTCGGCTGACTTTATCAACATGGAATCCGCTGCTAGGAATCTCATCTTGGTATGCCCAGTCCTTCCATATTATCTTGCTGTAACCCTGTGTTTTATCAATATGTTCAATTATCTCAGAACCGGAATACAAATACTCTTTGAAATCTATACCAAGAGGAAATAGTAATAGTTCGTCCTCGCCAAATTGGATGCTGGCTACACCGTCCACAAAATTGCCAGACGCAATTGGCTCGAGCAGGCGAAGCTCTGTGTCTTGGCGGGAACTTAATACACATTCCGGCGAAACACCCACATAATTGGCCATATCCAAAATGCCTTCTTCTGCCCATTCTACTTGCCATCCTGTCCATACCTTATGCATCAATTGTATAAATAGCTGGCGAAGCTGAATATCATAAATCATATCTTCACCACCGTAAAAAAGCAGGTATTGTCGATCCAGATCCATGACGACTCCACCTTCTGCCCAGATATCATTCAGCCATTCTGTCTTGCTCACTTTTTCCTGACTTTCGATAAACTGCATGGTATGAATAGGGCCCCAGAATACCTTTTCAGGCATGGAGCTCGCACACCAGTGATTGTAATACAGTTCGTAATCGTTGTTATGTACAATAACTAAATTAGCTCTTTGTCCCATACAGTACGTTCCTGCTTTCGTTAGAATCTATGGATACACAATAATCCGGTAATCGTTATATATGATTAGATACTCCTCTGAATAGGGTACATTTTATTTGACGGAACTTTAGGTATAGACTGTATGATGTTTAGCTATCTCTCCAATATATAACATCCTATTCAGAAAAAGGTGATCTTATGAAAATGTTCAGAGCAATGGGAATTCTGTTGTCTACTGCTTCTCTCGCTGCACTTGTTGCATGCTCCAGCGGCACCCCCGCGAATAATACACCACCCGGCGAATCGCCTGCCGAGCAGGGAGCGACGACAGACCAGAAACCGGTTGAGCAACCGGCACAGTAACTCAATAGGTTGCCATCTAACTATTCGCAACTCCTACTATTGTTAAAATAGTAGTTTAGATGTGTTCAACACAATCGCTGAAAATACGTCTTCAACTAAAGGGTTCTGCTATAGTAGCAGAGCTCTTTGGTTTATTTGCTTATTTGTATCTATCACTTATTATAATGAATTTGCATAGCTGAAATAAACGTTTTATTTCAT
The DNA here is from genome assembly GCF_000971985.1 of Paenibacillus dauci. GTDB lineage: Bacteria > Bacillota > Bacilli > Paenibacillales > Paenibacillaceae > Saccharibacillus > Saccharibacillus dauci. The sequence continues at coordinate 353,286 of NZ_LAQQ01000005.1, forward strand.
AATTCAGAAGGCATGGACTATTGTCCATGCCTTCTGCAAATATACGTATTGCTTGTATTCACTCTGATTGCATCCGTACAATTCAGCTATATAATTTACGTTCTGGCTTTTTGCACTTTCAGCTGTTTGCCTTTGATCGTTGTATTCTGCATTGCTTTCATCACAAGCGGACCTTTTCCATTCAGAATATCTACATAAGTAACGGTCTCCTGAATGCTGATAATTCCGATATCATCGGCAGTTACGCCTTCGATCCGGGCGATGGTACCTACAAAATCGACAGCACGCAGCTTTTTCTTTTTGCCGCCGTTAAAATACAGCTTGAGGATATTGGCATTCAGCTCTTCGCCTTTGCTCTTTTTCGGTGCAGGACGATCATGCAATTTACGTTCAAAGGCATCCCGTGCTTCCGAGACGGCGAATGCAGAAGGTTCCTCTGCGCGCGGAATTTCGAACCCAATATAATTCTGGATGGCATTCAGGAATTTATCTTCATACGGCGTTGCAAAGGTAATAGCCGTACCACTCTGTCCCGCGCGTCCTGTACGTCCGGTACGATGGACATAGCTTTCTTTTTCCATCGGCAGATCGTAGTTGATGACATGCGTAATCCGGTTAATATCAATTCCTCTCGCCGCTACATCGGTAGCAACCAGATAGCGGAACTGACCCGCACGGAATTCATTCATGACACGATTGCGGTCATCCTGTTCCATACCACCATGGATTTTGCTCGCTGGATAGCCTAGACTTTCCAGCTGTGTGGCTACTGCATCCACATTCACCTGGGTACGGCAGAAAATAATACAGCTGTCCGGATTCTCGGTGATCGTGACTTTTTGCAGTAAAGAAGGCTTTGCTTTCTCGCTGACTGTATATAATTTATGCTGGATCTGGGTCTGGCGCTTGTCCGAAGCCGATCCAATCTCGATATCCACCGGCTGATTCATATAGCGGTGACAGAGCTTTTCTACATCTTTTGGCAGTGTAGCAGAGAACAGCATAGTCATCCGTTCGGTCGGCAGCTCGCGAATAATTTTCTCCAGCTGCTCAATAAATCCCATACTGAGCATCTCGTCCGCTTCATCGATGACCAGATATTGAATACGTTCCAGATCAATCGTATCTTTCTCGATATGATCCATCACCCGACCCGGTGTACCAACAATCACATGGTTACGCTGGGTCAGTTCACGCCGTTGGCGGTCAAAGGGCTGCTTGCCGTAGATCGCTGCTGCCTTGATCCGCTTGAAGCGACCGATATTCATAATATCTTCTTTTACCTGATCCGCGAGCTCGCGTGTCGGTGTCAGGATCAGCGCCTGTGGACGACTCTCTTCCCACTCCACCATTTCGCATAATGGAATACCATAAGCTGCCGTTTTACCGCTGCCGGTCTGTGATTTGACGGTAATGTCGCTGCGGGATAATGCTTGTGGAATAACCTGCTGTTGTACAGGCGTCGGTTGATGATAGCCTAGGGTGTCCAGGGCACGGGTAATTTCTTCACTGAGGGTATAGTCGCTGAAGCTTGGTTGATTAGTAGATGCGGGGGTACTGCTGCCGTTCTGTATATCGTTCAATGTGTTGCTTTCGCTCATTAGATAGTAAACTCCTTCGTTCTTGGGTATTCGATAAGCGTACCACAGATTGGGCAATAGCGGGGAGAGTTTCTTTTTGATTGCCAAGCGATCTTACCAGTTCATAGCCGTACATTTATTTTAATAACAGTTATGTACTGTCTTATCGCCATTTATAAGTAAAGAGTTTATTAGTAATTTTATCAAAAATTATACTTAAGTATTTGTATGCTATTAAAAGGGGTTACAATGTATCTCACAACCCCTTTTGAAATGTATTCATATCAAAGAGAGAACCATAAATCAACTCGATACGATCGGATAATGGATATGTACCTTCCAGAGGCGGCATAAAAATACGCTGAATAAGTGTCTCCACTTGCGGCACTGCCTTTTGTTGGTTGGGTGTAGTCATACGTAGCTTGGAAACGGGCGTTTTATTTTGTGAGAGAAGATAAAGCTCTTCTTCAATCATTTCCACCCACAGATCGGCTGTTTCCGTACTATCTGAGGGAAGCTTCTTACTCTCTACAATCCCGATCTCGGATGACTCCAAACCAAGTGCATGGATCAATTTTGTCGTTTGAGGCTGGGGCTTTCCGGTTATCGATTGAAATTGTGGGGCTTGTATACCCATACATCACTTCTATTCAAATATCCCCCCCCTTTGTACGTGACAAGGCCCAGTCCATTAGAGAAGGAGTCTGCAGTGGAGAAAATGTTCTTCACAATCCACTTCCCTTGTTTATCAATATATCCGTAACTGTCTTTTAGCTTTACGGCTGATATGCCTTCGCTAAAGTCATTTACACTCTGAAATTTTGTTTTAATTATCACCTTATTATCGGGATTAATGAATCTCCACTTATCAGCTGTTTTAAGACGGAAAGCTGCCAACCCTTCGTTAAAATTCTTCAGCTGATAGTATGTTGGAGGGATAACAAACTCACCTGTTTTATCGATAAATCCGTACATATCATGGTCTAGGGAAACCTCAGCATATCCTTCTTTAAATAGTCCACAAGAAGTAAATTGAAAAGGAATCACTATTTCTCCTTATCCATTAATGTATGATTAAAGCAAGCAAGTGAGCTGTTTTGCAAACGTATTTATATCAGGGATGATCCTGTTTTAATAGCAAAAAAGATAACTGCATTGTATATTCATCTGCCCAGGTTTTATAAAGCGGTAAAACGAACGGATCCATTAGAAAAATAAGGATGCATGCTGTGCTGAAAAGGAATAGCTTGCCTACTCTATCTTTATTTTTTAGAAATATAACGCGATGAGTGATAATTGGTAGTGACAGGATGATTAGGAGTGAAAGGATAAGTAGCAGCCAAGGGATATTTCCTTCTGTCAACCAATAGAACAGCTTGCTCCAAAATAAGAGTGCGTATACAAAAACAGCGTCGATGATAAATAACCAAATATAGATGTGACCACCCCTTCCTTACGTCTCATTCTTACTCTTCTGTTGAGTTGCTTTTAGATAGATGGAGAATCTTCTTTGCTATCTCTTTATGTAGGCTACATGAGAGCGTTAGAACGGCTTTATTTAAGACTATTGGCGTTCATTACCCTTATGGAAAGATGAGGGGTTTCTGATAAAGATCAAGCACTGATCGGTAGCCATATTCGATCAGTGCTTGGTTTCTTTGTACGATATAATTAGGTCACTCATATAACGAAGTATTGCAGGATAAGCCACTATATCTTCCGCTAATGTGTTATTGGTCACAACGTAGTATTCACTTCCAGCTGTCTTATTGCACATTATAAGAATCAAAATAACAGCCGTTTATCGCTAGATCGATATCAAATGCCCATTATTTTATGGTAGGTATTGAAGCCGGTTAGAATTGCCTTTGCATTTGCTGGCTCTTCCAGTAGACATTATATCAGATGAAAACCATGAAGCAAATATATATATAAACAGACCTGCTGTACGGATCTGTTTCCTTTTTGTACTCCTTCTTAATGCATTGCTCCTTTTTATTAAGATTTACCATCTCATTTTTTATAAAAATCAAATAGAGAAATGGTTGAACCTAGTTCGAGTATGTTTTTTTGCCTGTACAACTCCTACGACAGTTTCAGAAGGCTTCGCACACTAATCAGGAAATTCATTAGCAATATGGAGCCAAGGTTATGGTGCATATAAAATAAAACGGTAAAAAAACCTTTCTATTTAGAAAGGTCTTTTTTTGCCGTTTTATTTATCCATCATAGTTACTTATTTAGCGTGTAGTACGCAAGCGTAGTGCTTTTGTCGTTCTCGATCGTGCACGTAAACAGGTTACCGTTTGGTTTAGCGTAGTAGTAAGTAGCATCAATACCGAAATCAGCAATCTTCTCTGCGGAGAGGTTGTAGACTTTATCCAGGTAGTGGATCTGATTGTTATCATCCGGGCGGATCCTAACATCTTCTTGGTATTTTTTTGTCTCCAATTTCGTCGATGCTTTTACATTTCCTTCGCGATCTAATACAACAAGATCCTCCTGTGAAGTCGTATATACCACTTCGCCCTTATCTGTGACATACATATCTATGATTTCCACAAAATTTTGCTTTACTTGTTTTTTGTAGATTAATTTTCCATTATTGTTATAAAAATACACATCTGGTTCGTCATTCACACCTTCAGACAGATTATACGCTGCCAGGTAATTGAGATTCGGGGAGGCGATGACGTCAAAAAGAGTTGAATCTTTTATTTTAACGACTTGGCTGTTTGCTAAGATTGTATTTTGGATGTCTTGTGTAGAGGCATCTACGTAGTTCACATTGTAAGAGGAAGAGGTCAATGTCATAATGCTATTACTACTAACAGACTTTACTTTCTTCCCGTTCAAATCTAGCATTACTATGTTGTACGATCCGTTCAATACTAAATAATCGCCTATTTTGTTTAAGTTCGAAGAAAAATCAATTTTTTTTTGCCATAAGACTTTTCCTGATTTGTTCCTTTTGATAATAATTGTGTTATTCCCAACCCACGGCACGTAACTATAGTAAACATTGTCTTTTTCATCTGCCCACAACCCAGTTTCTACCGTGTTCCCGATCGGTTTGCTCCAGACCTTCTTGCCTTTGGCATTCACAGCGATCAGGGAAACATTGCTTTTACTATCGGTAACTGCCAGGTACATATGTCCATCTGGAGAATACTCTGCAGACTTCAACACCATGCCTCTTGGCAGCTTGTAGCTGTACTGCTTCGTGACGCTCAATCCTTCAGCGTGCGCGGTTGTGCTAGTGAAGATTAGAATAGCTGCAAAGAATGCGGTTAATACTGCTGTAATGTTTTTCAATGTAATCCTCCATTTAGTGTTGAATAGATCTATAAGGATATAAGATGCTCTAAAAATATTTATGTGAAAAGCATTAAGTGAAAACTTAACCCTTGAAATTGAACAACTTTTTATTTTATAATCCTGCTTATTTTTCGATAAAACAAGCAACTCTAATGACTACAATGAAGCTACATGTTCCATTATAAGTGATTTATTTAGCAAGTGTAGAAAATTGTAATAGCCCCTATGCTCATTAGAAAAAGACCTTCTCAAATAAAAAGGTCTTTTTCTGCCTTATAGATTCTGCATTTAATTATTGATCGTGTAGCGGCTTATTTGTGTAGTGCCGTCATCTCCGACTTTGTGTGCAAACAGATTTCCTTTCGACTTGTTGTAATAATAGTTAGCGTATATATCGAAATCGGCTATTTTTTCTCCTTGCAGACTATATACTTGGTCTAAATAATGAAGATGGTTATTTTCATCTAAACGGATTTTGTCGTCAGGTTGGTACTTGAGACTCTCTAGTTGTACGTTAGCACGTATGTTGCCTTTTTGATCTACAACAACCAGCTTATTGGTATTAGTAGTATATACAATCGATCCACTATCTGTGACAAGAATATTTTCTACAGCTTCCTTCTCGTTAGCGAGCGGTTTTTTAAGAATTAATTTCCCTTTCTTATCATACAAATACACATTTGGAATATCATCTTGTTGCTGAAGCATGGAATAACCTGCGAGATATTTCAAGTTTTTTGAAGCTACCAACGAAGAGAAATTGGTACCATCCGTTTTCACATTTGTTTTCTCGTAACTTGAAAAAATAATACGATGAGTAGATGGATCTAAATTGATGCTATAGTCGAGATTATTATCGGAATAGGAAAAAGCTGCTTCCGTGTCACTAGGAAGTTTTTCTACTTCGCAAAGATAATGAGCATTCTTGCATAAAACAAATCAAAAAGCCAAAAAAGGTTCATCCTCTTTTGGCTTTTTTTCATTTGAATTAAAATTAAGCGTCTTTACGTACCAACAGTGTTACCGCTTCGACATGACTCGTCTGCGGGAACATATCGATAGGCTGTACCCACTGGATCTCATATCCTCCATCCAGCAGTACTTTGCAGTCTTTGGCCAGTGTAGACGGATTACAAGATACATATACAAACCGCTTCGGCTTGGTCTTCAGCACTGTCTCCAGGAACTGCTGTTCCAGACCGGTACGCGGTGGATCGGCGATGATTACATCGGGGCTCATGCCCTTTTTCACCCAGCGTGGCAGCAGCTCTTCGGCTTTGCCGACGTAGAAGCTAGCATTATCGCGGTTGTTGTGATAAGCATTTTTGTTCGCATCATCAACGGCTTCTGCGATCATCTCGATGCCGCGCACTTCTCTGGCATACGGTGCGAGCCACAGACCGATTGTACCAGTCCCGCAGTAAGCATCAACAACCAGCTCTTTGCCGGTGAGTCCAGCAGCCGCACGAACCGATTCATACAGCTTGACGGTCTGCTGTGGATTCAGCTGGAAGAACGCTCTTGGTGACAGGGCGAATTCCAGATCACCCAGTGATTCGAGCATGGTATCCTGCCCCCACAGGGTTACCGTATGCTCCCCAAAGACAAGCGACGTTTTCTTTGGATTCACATTGATAGCGATGCTGGTTACATCCGGTACAGACAGACGCAACGCCTGGATTAGCTCGTCCTGGCGAGGCAGCTGACGGCTGGTCGTTACCAGCGTAATCTGCAGATGATTGGATTGGAATCCATAACGAACGACAATCGTACGTACGCCATCCCGTGAACCATTATCCTTGTGAAGCGGAATCTGCAGATCTTCCAATGCAGATTTAACAATCTCGATTGCATTATTGATAGCTGGATGCTGAATCGGACAGCCACTAATATCGACGATATCATGACTGTTAATCTCATACAGACCAGCGATTACATTCTGATCCTGATCGCGTCCCAGCTGAGGCTGGGCTTTGTTACGGTAAGCCCATGGATGCTCCATACCGAGCATAGACTTGATCTTCACCTTTTCCAGACCTGCATAGCGGCTGAAAGCTTCATGTACAATATCTGTTTTGGCCTGCAGCTGTCCTTCGTAGGAGATATGCTGGATCTGGCAGCCGCCGCAAATATGGAACACCGGACATGGCGGCTCTACACGCTGCGGAGATCTTTTCTCAATCTCGGTAATAGTTGCTTTAATGAATTTGGGCCGAGTCTCGGTTACCTGTGCCTTAACTACTTCATTAGGCAGTGCTCCATCAACAAAGACTGCTTTACGGCGATAATAGCCTACACCTTCACCGTTGATTCCGAGTCGTTTGATCGTTACGATAATGCTGTCCCCATTACGCAATTCTTCTGCATTATCCCGACTTGTCGTTTTGACAGGCGCATTATTCTGCTTTTTAACATACGGCGGTTTTGAGCTGTTGTTACCTTTGAAGCTGGATGATGTGCTGCCTGAACGCGATGCAGTCGAAGATCCAAATCCGCCTTGTTTGCCGTTCTGACGGGAATTGGGCTTGCTGTCGATCGGCAAGGATGGCGAGCTTGGTCTGGATGAACGGGTATTGGCAGAGTTTGCCGGGGAGGATGGACGGTCCGAACGATGTTTTGGTGCCTCCGGGTGTGAAGACCTGGATGGCTTTTGGGAAGAAAAGTTCCCCTTCTGGGAACGCGGTTTTTCAGTCATGTTGTGAATTTCTCCGTTTCATTGATTTATGGTCGTGTCCCATCTTACCACAAACCAGAGCTCCGGTTAACTATTATTCGGGGAATTATGCAGGTTATCTCCATTTCACCCTCTATGGATAGACATAATTCCCAGAATTCAGCTATTTTAAAGTTTATAGTTTGAACAATGAATCTTCGTACTCTTTATACCGGTAACCAAATGGCAAATATAATACAAATACAACCAGATAGATCGCCAGTACCAGTATGGCTATACCAATCGATACATCCATACTGGGTAAAAGGATAATGAGCACAAGCTGCAAAATGGCAAGGACAAGCGCTGATTTGGTAAGCGAATTGGCTGTCGGATATAAGGTAGTCTGACAGTTCGGACAATAGGTAAAACGCTTGGTCTTGGCTGCAGCATGATAAGCTTCTCTCCATGTGAATCGGTGCTGGCAGTTAGGGCAAGTCGGTAGTTTCATATTGAGATCATCTCCTGTTGGTAAAATAGTAGGCAGGATGAAGGGTAACAAATAGAACGTCTACATTCTGTAAAACTATGTAGCTGTGTAAAACTATAAGGAACCAAGCTCCGTCTTTTTTATGAGTTTATTTATATTACCTTACTTTTCATTACTGGTAAGAAGCTCCGGTTTTTTTCCATTTTGGGATTACAGTTATTTGTTCGGCTTATACGTGCTGATATAAGGCATAAGCAGTAGATAGACAGTAAAATAAACACCTGCAAACCCTATGATCCTTCCCAGCGGCTGTCCTGCCCCGCTCATCCCAAACATAATAAGCAGTGGAAGAGTCGAACCCAGAATTGCATTTACAATAATTGTAGCCCATGTAAAGTATATTTCGCTTTTACAACGGGGGCAGAGTGCATTAGACCCTGTAAATGTCATTTTAAATGCTTCTTTCCATGAGCAGGAATGACCACATTTTGGACATACCGGTAGACGCAGCAAGGAAACAACCTCCTTTATATCTTTTTATTCCTCTATGTATATGTAATATATCCTGGATTTATTGGATCTTTCTGTGGAACTTTATCTGTGGCCTTATTGACCAATCAAAGTAACCCATCTCATATAATAATAGTAGCAAGTAATCAAAAACAGTCCTGTACCATGATAACGTCTGCCGATCTCGGCAGCGGATATGGAAGGACTGTTTATTAATGCCTGTATTTGCGACTAGACTGTACCGCAATTGTTATAGCTTTTGAAATGCACGATCTGATTATTTGGTATACTCACTGATCCATTCGGTTTTCTCGGCGAATGGTGTACGTTTGCTTGTCAGATCGGTGCGCTCAGGCACTCCCAGATAGATAAAGCCCAGCATTTTGCCCTTCTCGCTCAATCCGAATGCTTTGTTCATCTCGGCATGGTAACACGGCTCGCCGCTTCTCCATACTGCACCCAGTCCTAGCTCGTGAATCTCCAACAGCATGTTCTGAATCGCTGCAAAAACAGCTCCGTATTCTTCCAGCTCGATCACTTTGGAATTATCAACCGGCTCTACCGCTACAGCGATGATGACCGGAGCACGTTCTACTTTGTCACGGGCAGAAGCTGCTTTGGCTTCGTCTGCTCCTTCAGCACGTGCTACATTAACGAGCGCATCGCCCAGTTTGTAACGGCCATCCCCTTCAAGCACAAAGAACTTCCACGGCTCGGTCAGACGGTGATTGGGTGCCCAGATGCCTGCTTCCAGAATTTGTTCGATCTGTTCACGTGCGATAGGATCAGGTTTGACTTTACCGACTGAACGGCGGTTACGGATACTTTCAGATATAGACATGAGTGTTCCTCCCTGATAATCATTCTCAATAGACTGCTTGTTTATTGTACACTAATCTGTGGGAAATCTCTAATTTTAACAGAATCCTGCAAATCCCCTGACCCGCCCTCATCAACCGGATAACCAGCACGTGGTAGTAAAGTGTATGTGTAAGGTGTACACATGTAACGGTACAAGGCATATTGGTGATATGAGGATTCGAACCTCACGGGGTGGCCCCTCACCCCTACCACTTCCAACTTAACCAGTTGGCGGCTTGTGCTCACTTTATACGGCAATTACCTGCTTGCAGGAATCCTGTTTTTATTTTGTAGGAAATGTCTTTACTGAGCCTGGGCTACTCTACGACAACCAATCAGTCAAATAATGAGGTAAGCCAGTTCAGTTCCTGAATGCGTGTATCCAGTTCACGGTGGGTTTTGGCGAGCTGATCTGCTTCACGCTGCAGTTCGGCTACATTTACAGTAGATATAAAACGAACCTCCGTACGTGTGAATCGATCCTGCCGTATACTCGCCGACTGGGCTAGATCAGCCAGTGCTTTGCGACGCATGGACAATATATCACGGTCTACCAGCGCATCCGCGAGTGTGCGTGTATCGTCCAGCATGACCGTATTATTGGTCCGGTTAATCTGCTGAATCAGGAGTCCCAACTGGCCCAATAGCTGATCCATTTCCTTTAATAAATCTGCAGGCTGTTCGGAAGGTTGTTCCCCTTCCTGTATTTTGGAGTTGTTGTTCAGGCGGTATTTGACCTGTTCAAAACGTTTTTGCAAATCAGAACGCAAAATCAGTGCTTCTGCCAGCTTCATAACGTCACCTCATTATATGTATGGTATAGCAATGAATAACCTGCCTCTAAAACGATCGTGCTCATTGGTTTATTCTATATCTGGTCTAGCCATATAAGACCATTCCACTTCATAATTCGGCATTCGAATCATTCTATAGTATTATAAAAGTAAATCAAGCCCTATTGCAAACAGACGACATTGATCCGAGCATCTCTGCTTCGTCTACGAAATAATGACTGACCCTATTATTCAGGAGGCTTATTATGGCACAGGAAATCGAACGTAAATATCTGCTCACCAGCTATCCGGACAATCTCCATATTACACGTACCCAGGAGATCGACCAGACGTATCTCGCTTCTACGGAAAGTGAGTCCTTGCGTGTACGCCGGCTGCTGAGTAATGGCGAAGAGACATTTACCATGACTCACAAAGCCGGACGCGGCATCTCGCGCGACGAGACAGAATTCCAGATTGGCAAGGAGATGTATGAGCAGTTGACGGAACGTCTGCAGGTCACTCCGCTCAAGAAAACACGTCATAAAGTGCTGCTGGACGGTCGTACCTATGATATGGATATCTACCATAATACGGTTCAGCAAGGATTGATGACGATCGAGATCGAATTCGACAGCGAAGATGAATTCCATGCGTATCAGGCGCCAGATTGGTTTGGTGAAGATGTAACCGAGCAGGAGCAATATCTAAACAGCCAGCTCTGGCAGGATATACAGTCCCGTTAAGCTGTCCGATTAGAATGGTTGCTGTCCTCGAAAAGGAGCAAACCGCTCGATCTTCGCTCCCCGGGTAATCAAAAAGTCGATCGCCTGACTCCGTTCGTCAAAAGAAACCGATTGTTCGATCGCTTCATCTTCATATAGATGCATTCGGTCAACGGCAATCATGAAAAAATAAGCAACATATATATCTCCTCTTTTTTGTAAAGCATATTGAATCAGATTAGCGGGTTCACCGGTTGGATTTTTATCTGTTGGTGAACCCGCAATAATCTGTTCGTATCCCCTCATTTTACCTTTTTCGATCGCCTCCATAATTTTCTGTACTGCTACGGAATCCATTTGTAGTCCCTCCTTTTTTATTTTCATTCCACAATGAATGCCTGACAATAGCTGTATGATGTTTCGCTTTATCCAAAACAGATCGTCCTTATTTTCTACTTCTGCTTCCCTCCCTGCGTTTATCGGATGTATGTAGTGAATGCTTCCTGCTCAACAAAGCTTACTGTCGCCATACTTGTGCCCTGGTGATTTTATGCTAACGGCACCATACTAAGCAGACAAGCTTTGATTGGACTGGTTTATATTTTGCATTCTGCATTAAACAGGAGGTTTATCATGTCGAAAACGAATATTAAGGTGCAACTACAACCAACAATTGATCTTACTGGTTATATCGAAGGGTATACAATACAGTCTGTTCGACTTGGTCCGGATCAGCGTATATTTGTATTGCTGATCGACCGGATCCCCGACAGAATCAAGGGTATGTTTGTGCAAGCTTCTCTAAATGCACCACGGACATACAAAATACTGATTATAGACGAAGGACAAATTCATGAAGTCGTACTGACCAATCAGTCATTTCATTACCATGAGATACAGCCTTTACAGGATCAATTGCTGCTTGTTGGTGCACGCTGTCATTATTATGGTCATAACCGCTATGATCTAAATGCCAGAGTCTGTGATAGATATGGTCATGTTCTCCATGACTTCCTGCTTGGTGATGGTATCGAGCATGTACAGGTGACTTCTGAAGGTACGATTTGGACCGGTTATTTTGATGAAGGTATTTTTGGAAATTACGGCTGGAATCCACCAGTTGGTCAGGCAGGCCTGCTCGCCTGGGATGCACAGGGAAACCGGTTATATACCAATGATCAGGCGGATATTATGGATTGTTACGCACTAAATGTGGTTAGTGATGAAGACATTTGGTTTTATTATTATACAGACTTTATGCTGGGTCATATTACAGGTGGAACAGCAAATCCACAGCTGGAATGGATCAATCCACAGATTTCCGGCTCTTCAGGTTTTTGTACAGATGGCTATCATTTTCTGTTCCGAGGCGGTTACAACGACAGCAACCAGCTTTTCTTCAAGAAACGCGAACAACCAGGTCGTCTCACAGGCAAAACATCCATACGATTGCAGGGGGCAAATCATCAATTGCTTGATCTGGCTTACAGCGATTTCCGTCGTGATCAGATACTGATATATTCAGACAATATGCTATATACAGCAGCTATACAGGATATAGTACAAGTAATCTAGCACTATCACTGTCATTGACACTAGCCAAGCACTCTACTGATTGATGCATTGCTGCCACATCTTCACCTGCAGAATATAGATTAGACCCCAATACGTCATAATACGAACTTAATCTGTCAGTATCTGCTGCAGATGCTGAATTTCTTCGAGCATGGCTTCGGGTTCGGTAAATGGACATTCACCGGTAAAATACCAGTCACCCAGCCAAAACAAAATTTCATAAACGCCATTGTAATATTCATCAGGATATGGATTACCACCCCGAAAGCTTGGATGAGAGGACCAATTTTGGATAAATTGAATCAGCTGCCACATCTCTCCTGCTGTCTGACGATCCAAGCTATCTGCTCCTGTCGTAGAATAAATATAGGAATACAGAGCAGTCAACAAGGTTAGTGCATGACCTGGCTCCCAGCGCAGATCCACACGCAGCTTCAGGATAAAGGAATCCGATTCTCCTTCCAGTTCCTGTTTAAGGGATATCGGCGGATTTTCTGCAATATTGTTTACCTGGTCTTGCTTATTGGAATCCGGGAAAGAACTATTATTTTCTTTTTTGTCAGGCAGAAATGAAGCCATTTTATCTCTCCTGTCTATGTATGATTTTGGTAGATAAGCTGAATCGAACGATCAGCACATCCAGTGCTATCGCTATCAGGATACCGGCTGTATACCGCAGCAGATCTGCCACCAGAAATCCTTTTCCGAGAATCAATGCTCCCAGTGTTGTATGACGGATAGAGTTGATCCACTCAGCCTGATATAACTGGCTGAATTCAATAAGATAGCTGAATAATAACGCACCTATAGCTGCGAATACACAAGATCGTGGCCAGCTCAGCAATCGTAATCCCCAGTAAATCATCGCTGCCCATAGCGCGTCACCCGCATGAACAGCCAGCCAGTTCGGCAGCATAGCTGCATAACGCCGCGATGCTAGACCCAGCAGCATTGTTAGTATACCTGTTAAGAGATACAAGATACGCCTGCCGTGAAGGGCGACAAAAGTAGGATGGTTTTTGGATTGACGGGAGTTGTGTTTTCCAATCATCGTAATGATCGCTCCTTGGCTTCGGAACACAATACATGTAGGTTCCGTTTCTTCTTCCCATTATAACGATTTGTATGATGCAATTCGAAATTAGTATGCCAAAATCGAGATTATTTATTTGAATTTTTCATGTGTTAATTTTTTATACCTTATAAATAAACACCAATTAAATTGTAAAAATGAATCAAAAAAAGACAGGAAGATGATTCTTCTCTGCCTTTTTTTGTGATGGTGCTTTCTATTATAGCTTCTGCACCCATCTTATAGCCTATTTAGGATACGTTCTGCTTTATATAATCTGCTGTTACTGCTCTCTTTTGATGTTAAACAGATGTTGAACATCTTATTTGGGCTTAGATTGCAAATATCTGATCAATCCGCTTGATCTGTTCTTCGGATAGATGAATATCCAGCGTTTTCAGGTTGTCTTCCAGCTGCTGCGGATTCTTGGTACCCGGGATGACTACATCAATACAGCCGCGTGTAAGATACCATGCGAGCGCTACGTTGGCAACTGCAGAATTTACTTCTTCCGCAATACTACGCAGCTGGTCGATTTTATCCAGATTCTGTTCATAATTGCCGTCCTGGAACAGCGGCTTTTTCTTCTGACTATCGCTTAATGGTGTGTCTTTGGTATATTTACCGCCCAGCAATCCAGAAGCCAGTGGGAAATAAGGAACAAAGGAGATTTTATTTTCCAGCAGATAAGGGAAAAATTCCTGCTCTACTTCACGTTCCAGTAGATTGTAATTGGATTGCAGTACATCTACGTCGCCATGTCGGTTCGCTTCTTGAAGCTGTTCCAGTGAGAAGTTGGATACACCGATCGCACGGATCTTGCCTTCATTTTTAAGTTTCTTCAGTTCACCAACCGCTTCATCCTTGGGGGTATCCTTATCCGGGAAATGGATATAGTACAGATCAATATAATCCGTCTGCAGCCGTTTGAGGCTATCTTCTACCGATTGCCGCAGGAAAGCTGGCGAATTATCGAATACTGTTTTTTCTCCCTGAATACGATGAGCACCTTTGGTAGCGATAACGACATTTTCACGCTGACCAGTCTCCTGCAATACTTCGCCGATCAGTTCTTCCGATCGTTCCGGTCCATAAATATAGGCAGTATCCAGAAAGTCGATACCTAGCTCTAATGCACGTCTTACAATATCTTTGCCTTCCTCATCTTTCAGGTTCGGAAACAGATTATGTCCTCCGACTTTGTTGGTACCGAGTCCAATTGGAGTTACCATTAGTTCGGTTGTACCGATTCGTGTCTGCTGTCTCATTTGTTGATCTGCTCCTTTCGTCATTAGAGGCTTACTTCTCTCTTGATCATGATCTGCTGCAGCGATGCCTATGTATGACAATCGCCTGATTTTACAAGCGGCAATGACCATATGTCATTTATGAGAAGCATATCCTTTGTATACCCTTCTCACTTTTTATCTAATCTTTACTATATAGAAGAAAAAAGACTCTGCAGCGTATGCAGAATCTTTCTTCTTCTCTTATTATTTATGCTGAATATGGAGATACATTCTATTATTTAACAGTAGCCTCTGGTGCTGCTTTTACACGTTTTTTGCCAAAGCTGCGAATTTTCTCTTCTACCTGTTCCAGTGTAAGACCACGGGTTTCCGGCAAGAATTTGGCAGCAAAAGCAATAGCCAGAATTCCCAGCACTACGAAAATGTAGAACGTAGCAGACAAACCGAATGCTCCGGATAATACCGGGAATAACAGTCCTACAGCAAAGTTAACCATCCAGCTGCAGAATACACTTACTCCCATACCGAATCCGCGTAATTTGAGCGGGAATACTTCGGATAGCATCAGCCAGGTAACAGGTGATACCGCACCCTGCTGGAATGCCAGGAATGTCACGGTCAATCCCAAAATCACATAAGGCAGAGCAGCAGTACCTATTAACATATTCGAGAGAATTGCGATCAGCAGCAGCGCACTGGTCGTACCAGCAAGGCCGGTGATCAGCATCGGACGACGTCCTACTTTACCTACTACCCACATGCCGAAGAAAGTAGCTGCTACAGAAATTACACCATTCGCGATATTACCAATCAATGCAGCATTGGTACCAAAGCCAGACTGCTTGAGAATCTCGGTACCATAGTACATAATCGAGTTCACTCCGGTAATCTGTTGAACGACACCGATACCAATACCGATCAGTACAATACGGCGAATCCACGGAATCGCCATGTCTTTGAAGCCGGCTCTTTCCGTTTCTTCTTCCACTTCTGTATTAGCTGTAATCTCTTTAATCTCACGAATCGCTTGTTTCTCGCTGCGCATTCTTTTGAGAATACGAAATGCGCGTTTATTTTCATCCTGTGTGACGAGCCAGCGAGGACTTTCTGGTACACGGAACATACCGATAAACAGGAAGATCGCAGGAATAGAAGCAATAGACAGCATATAACGCCAGATATGGGTATTGTCACCCATTGTGGTACCCAGAATAGCGTTAAAAATAAAAGCAAGCAGCTGACCGCTGACAATCATCAGCTCGTTACGCGTAACAATACCGCCGCGCTGATTGGCTGGTGAGATCTCGGCCAAATAGGAAGGCACAGTAACCGAAGCGCCGCCGACAGCAAGTCCCAGAATAAAGCGACAAGCGACCATTACCGGTACACTCGGGGATAATGCTGCTCCTATAGTAGCAAAGAAAAACAGTACGGCCAGATATTTAATACTGCGGCGACGTCCAATCGCATCGGACAATCGTCCACCCAGTACAGCACCAAAAGCTGCACCAAGCAGCAATGAGCTGGTAACCAGTCCCTGTGTAAAAGAAGTCAGATTAAGCTGGTCCGGTGCAGACATAAACGGCAGCGCACCATTGATCACTCCGGTATCATAACCAAACAATAATCCACCCAATGTGGAAATAAGAACAATCTTGCGAAGGAATGCCTTTTGACTGGCGGCATCGTTATTCCCTTGTTGCATAGTACCCCACTCCTTTTTATTTCCCGTACGCTATGTAGAAGGAGTCTGGCTGTGCGGCTGCAAAATATAATGCTGTTGTAGGCCGATACGATCCGTTCATGAACAAGCTGTTCTTTTGCAACTGGTCCATGACTCTTCTGTTCTGTACGCCGGATGATGATCCGTTTCTGTATAATTATGTTGTACTTCCGTAAATTCAATATACCCATCCTTTTTAAAGTTTAATCTTCCTTACTGTCTTGCTTGGATACGTAATTATATGTATATGCAGCAAAAAGCCAGTCGCGTCCAAGGTTAGACGGCAACTGGCATGATATTTATTATTATTCTTTTGTGACCTCGATCAGCCGATAAATAGTAGCAAAACATCAAACTAAATTACACTCTAAATCGTCCCATGACGATAGTATTATAATAATTTCCGTCTGCCAGCAGGCGATCGCGTTTCAATACGCCTTCAATTTCAAATCCGGCCTTTTTGTATAATTCAATCGCATTCACGTTGGTTTCCAATACATTCAGCGTCATCTTCTGGATACCTGTTGCATCTGACCAGGAAATGGATTGTTCGAGCAGATGCTTGCCGATGCCATGTCCCCAGTAATCCCGCAGTACACCTACACCGAACTCTACCTTATGCGCCAGTCGGCTTAATGGACTGCCTTCGCATCTGGAGAATCCTACAATTTGATTGGCTGTCTCTGCTACCAAAAACAGATTGGTCTCCTTCTCGGAGTCGTTGCGAATCAATTGTTCAAATGCTTCCGGTTCGAGAAAAGCCTCTCCTCTTCTGCGATCCAGATTCTCGGTTTCTCCATCGATTTGAAGTCGTACTTCTGACATTGTAGCGGCATCTTCGGTTTTGGCAGAGCGAATAATATAGTCCAGTCCTTTGATATGATAAGCACGTTCTTCAATGATCATTATGTACTCCTCCTCGTATAATATACTTTTATTTACATTATACCTGTTTTCTGTAGTTTAACGAAATATAGATGCTCTTTTGCTATCTTACTCATTATTTACATCTGTCTGTTTACTTTGTCTGCAATCGTGGGTAGAGTATTATAGGAATTGATTGCAACTACACGCTATGCCAGCAAGCCATCCTCCCCTCCCTCCGTAAGTCTTATGAACTTGATCTTTACAGAAAGGAATGAATAAATGAAACTCCTCATCATACTAATTCTGCTAATAATATGCATCAGTGTCATTGGAATTGATATCAATCTGCGTCGCAAACTAAAAAAAGACGATGAAATTTTGCATAAACTTGACTTATTAATTCAAAAAAAGGAACAGTAATACATAATTTCTTTGCAGAATTTATCCATACTTCGATGTAAAGAAATATAATTTTAAAATTTTAAGTTTCTTCTTACACCCGTATTGGTATCGCTTACATTATATCATTTATACAATTTCATTTTTGCATTGTTTTTAGGGTTTCGCTATAATGAAGACCGCTACTGCACCTAACAGGTGCATTGCAATGTATTTGTATGCTAGATCGACTTGATATTGTAGAACTTTTGAGAATGAATCAGATCAATAACACACACTGGAATTTTGTGATTTTTAAAGACTGTTTAACTAACTCGCAAATTAAAATACCCTCTGCGAGCACATCAAAGATGGGAGTTGTTAATGAATTTATGAAAAAAGCATCAAGTGTATTTTATATATCAGCAGCTATTCTGCTGATGCTGGTTGTGATAGGAGTGATCGCTCCCAAAGCATTTGAGACTGCTACCGGTAATACCGAATCCTTTATCACGGATACCTTTGGCTGGTATTACCTGATTATTGTGACGGCCTTCGTCGCTATCTGTATTTATCTGCTGGTTAGCCCAGCAGGTAAAATCAAGCTGGGCAAGCCGGATGATCAACCGGAATTTTCCCGGCCAACCTGGGTCGCTATGCTGTTCAGTGCCGGGGTGGGAATCGGACTGGTATTCTATGGAACCGCTGAGCCAATCAGTCACTTTGCTCTCAGTTCACCCACCGGAGAGACCGGAAGTGATCAGGCTGTACGTGATGCCATGCAGTATACTTTTTTCCACTGGGGTATTCACGCCTGGGCAGTTTATGGTCTGGTTGGTTTGTGCCTTGCCTACTTTATGTTCCGACGCGGTGAGACCGGATTGATCAGCTCCACATTGAAGCCGGTTATTGGTCGTCATGCATCAGGCCCTCTTGGCAAAGCTATTGATGTAATTGCTGTACTTGCTACCGTTATGGGAGTCGCTACTTCTCTCGGTTTTGGCGCTGTGCAGATTAATGGCGGATTATCCTATCTGTTCGGTATTCCTTCGAATATGATTAGTCAGTTCATTATCATTCTGGCGGTTACCGTACTGTTTATGATGTCAGCATTAAGCGGACTGGATAAAGGAATCAAAATCCTCAGCAATGCCAATATGCTGCTCGCCGCTGTTGTATTTTTGATTGTATTTATATTCGGACCTACGTTATTTACATTGAATCTATTCACCGATACACTGGGCAAATATTTGCAAAACTTTGTGAATATGAGTTTCCGTCTGGCTCCATTAAATTCGGAGAATCGTCATTGGATCAATGTATGGACTATCTTTTACTGGGCTTGGTGGATTGCCTGGTCTCCATTTGTAGGGATATTTATTGCCCGGGTATCCAAAGGACGTACGATTCGTGAATTTGTTACTTATGTACTGCTGGCACCCTCGCTGATCAGCTTCCTCTGGTTCTCTGTATTTGGCGGTTCTGCTATTTCGATCGAACGCAGCGGCACCAAGATTATCTCAGCACTGGCTACTCAGGAATCCTTGTTTGGAATGCTCTCAACGTTTCCCTGGGGCACAGCGATTTCGGTTGTAGCAATCGGCCTGATTGCCATCTTCTTTATTACCTCAGCCGATTCAGGTACATTTGTACTTGCTATGATGACAACCAACGGTGATCAGAACCCGAATAATACTTTGAAAATAGTATGGGGGTTGCTGCTTACAGCTATTGCGTTGGTGCTACTATATTCCGGTGGCCTGCAGGCTCTTCAAAATACGATGATTATTGCTGCACTGCCCTTCTCTCTGGTCATTATAATGATGGCTATAAGCCTGTTAAAAGTATTGAATGCTGATGCTAGAGAGCTATCTCGTACCAAACGTACACAGCCTCCTGCTCAAGAGAAAAAACACGAAAACTAATCGATATGACCTCCATTCCATTTTAATCGTTTGAAGCTAAAAAGGTACCCTTGGAGGGTACCTTTTTAGTTGTATTTCTTTTGGCAGTATGCTGTTTAGGTATTTCTTTTCATATACCAAATTCAAGCCAGCACAAAGAAAAAGCCTTGCCACATTGGCTAGGCTTTTTCTGTAAATATACTTAATTGTAGGTATTAACCTTCGATCAGCAGGGTTTCCGGATCTTCCAGCAATTCTTTTACTTTGACCAGGAAGCTTACTGCTTCGCTACCATCGATAATACGATGATCGTAGGAAAGGGCGATATACATCATCGGACGGTTTTCCATACGTTCTGCATCGATTGCCACTGGACGCAGCTGGATTTTGTGCATGCCCAGGATACCTACCTGTGGAGCATTCAGGATTGGTGTCGACAGCAGGGAACCAAATACGCCGCCATTCGTGATAGTGAATGTACCGCCCTGCAGTTCAGCCAGGGACAGTGTATTGCTGCGTGCTTTGGATGCCAGGCTGGCAATTTCTTTCTCGATACCGGCAAAGCCCAGACGATCGGCATCGCGTACTACCGGTACAACTAGACCTTCTTTGGCAGATACGGCAATACCGATATCATAGTAATGCTTCATGATAACATCGTCGCCATCAATCTCCGCATTGACCATTGGATACGTTTTGAGCGCGCCGACAACGGCTTTGGTAAAGAAGGACATAAAGCCAAGGCCTACATCATGCTTCTCTTTGAATTTGTCTTTGCGACGTTTGCGTACATCCAGAATCGCTGTCATATCCACTTCGTTGAAAGTAGTCAGCATCGCTGCATTGTGCTGTGCTTCTACCAGACGATTGGCGATTGTACGACGACGACGGGACATAGGTACACGATCAGCCGGTTTTAACGGATTGCTTTCCGGAGCAGATTTGGCTGCTGGCGCAGAAGAGCCTCCTGTTTTGGTCGGTGCAGCACCCAGGTTGGTTGGCTTGTCTTCATGCTTGCGCACGTCGTCATGCTTCACGCGACCCATAGGATCATTGCCCTGTACACTATTCAGATCAATCCCACGCTCACGAGCCAATTTGCGTGCAGCCGGTGTAGCGATTGTATCGCCATTATCAGGCTTGCTTGCTGCTACGGCAGCTGCCAGGTCCGTTTTGGATTCACGAGCCTGTTCATTCGCTTGTGCAGGCTGGGATGAAGGAGCAGTCTCTTGAGCAGGTGGCGCTTCCGGAGCTGCCTCTGCGCTTGGCTGTACTTTGGCACCGCCTCCTGCACTGATCACACCAACTGATTCGCCGACCTGAACGGTCTCGCCTTCCTGTTTGGTAATGGATTCGATGACTCCATCCTCTTCGGCGCTGATTTCCAGATTGACCTTATCGGTTTCCAGTTCCAGCAGAACATCACCCTGACTAACAGTATCTCCTTCTTTGACTACCCATTTCGATACGGTTCCTTCAGTAATAGACTCGCCCATTTCAGGTACTTTAATTTCGCTCACAGCTGGTTACCTCCCCAGGGATATGTTTTTCAACGAATTTGGTTTGAGTGCTGATGTTAGTATGCGCTGTTGTTCGATAGCGTGAACATGCTGATAACCACTTGCCGGGCTGGAACGTTCCGGACGACCGATATAACTCACGTGGCTGCCAGCAGGCGCCACTTCACGGAGTCTGGAATCCATATATGTCCAGTAACCCATATTTTTCGGCTCTTCCTGTACCCAGATGACTTCTTGCAGGTTGGTAAAACCGGATAGGATGTTGGAAATTTCTTCTTTCGGGAATGGATAGAGCTGCTCCACACGGATAATATGCAGCCAGGAGAAGTCGGTGTCCTTCTCCTTGTCCAGTGCTTCTTCCAGGTCAACTGCCACTTTACCCGTACACAGAATAACACGCTCTACTGCTTCTTTTTTGTCACCCAGACCCTGCTGTTCAACGACCAGCTTGAAGCTTCCTTCGCTCAGCTCTGTCGCTGCAGAAGCTACACGAGGGTTACGAATCAGACTCTTCGGTGCCATCACAACGAGCGGACGAGCTTCTTCGGTCTCGGTGCTGAGTGCCTGACGACGCAATAGATGGAAATACTGCGAAGCAGATGTCAGATTGGCTACAGTGAAGTTATTTTCGCCTGCCAGCTGCAGGAAACGCTCCGGACGTGCACTGGAGTGTTCTGGTCCCATACCTTCATAACCATGCGGCAGCAGCATCATCAGACTGGACTTTTGTGTCCATTTGCTGCGTCCGGCAGAGATAAACTGGTCGATCAGTACCTGTCCAGCATTCACAAAGTCACCGTATTGGGCTTCCCAAATTACTAGTGTCTCCGGTGCATGTACATTGTAACCATATTCGAATCCGATTACAGCTGCTTCGGATAATGGACTGTTATGCACAGCAAAGGATGCTTTGGCTTCCGGCAGGCGATGCAGCGGACAGAACTCTTCACCGGTCTTGGCATCATGCAGCACCAGGTTACGATGAGCAAAAGTCGCACGTTCCGCATCCTGTCCGGTAATCCGGATTGGCTTGCCTTCCGCAAGAATGGTAGCGAACGCCAATGTCTCGGCATGACCCCAGTCCACTTTGCCATCCGGAGCCAGTGCATTGGTACGACGCTCCAGAATACGCTGCAGCTTCGGATACACGCTAAAGTTCTCCGGCCATGTCAGCAGGCCCTGATTGATCTTCATGAGCAGATCAGCTGGTACCGCTGTCTGGGTAGACGCTTTGGCAGCACCTTCGCCAGCAGGATTCATTGGACCAAATGCTTGCTGACTGTCATCGTTTTTCACTTCTTCATAGATAGCTTTCAGGCTATCCTGTACTTCATTTTTATATTTTTCATACTGTTGACTGTCTGCTACTCCGCGCTCTGCCAGCTTTTTGCCGTAGAGGGATGCGACACGCGTATGATTTTTGACTTTGCCATACATCAGCGGTTGAGTCGTTTCCGGGTCATCCGCTTCATTATGTCCGTATCTGCGATAACCGATCAGATCGATCAGGAAATCCTTTTTGAACAGATTACGATATTGCATCGCCATTTCTGCTGCACGCAGACAAGCTTCCGGATCATCCGCATTCACATGCACTACCGGGATCTCATAGCCTTTGGCCAGGTCACTCGCATAATGTGTGGAGCGGGAGTCTTTGCTGTCTGTGGTGAAGCCCAGACGGTTATTGACAATAATATGGATTGTGCCGCCATTCTGGAAGCCAGGCAGCTGGTTGAAGTTTAGCGTCTCCGCTACAATACCTTCACCGGCAAATGCAGCATCGCCGTGCATAATGATCGCTGCCGCCTTATCCTTGTCTTGACGCGGGTATCCTTTTTCACTGCGGTCATCCTGTGCTGCACGTGTGAAGCCTTCAACTACAGGATTGACATATTCCAGGTGACTCGGGTTATTCGCCAGCGTCAGGCGAGTCTCAAAGCTCTGCCCTTCCTCGGTCATCGAATAACGAGCACCCAGATGGTATTTAACGTCGCCGGTCCAGCCAAAGTTAATGCCCATAGAACCTTCCGACGGCATCATATCTTTATTCGGTGAATGCTGGAACTCGGAGAAAATTTTGCCATAAGGCTTGTTCAGTACGTGTGCCAGTACATTCAGACGGCCACGGTGAGCCATACCCATCAGTACGTGCCTTGCACCACCGCGTGCAGCAATGCGTATAATCGTATCCAGCATCGGTACGAGTGCATCGTTACCTTCGATTGAGAAACGTTTCTGTCCTACAAATGTCTTGTGCAAGAACTCCTCGAACTGTTCTACTTCTACGAGGCGATGCAGCAATTCCAATTTCTCTTCATCACTCAGTGCCTGGGAAGAAGAGTTGGTCTCTACCTGGCGATTCAGCCAGTTGCGCTCTTTCTCATCATGTACATGGGAGAATTCGTAAGCGATTGGACCCGTATACTTTTGACGCAGGATCTGAATGGCTTCCCATCCATCACGAGCTTCTTCCGGTGCATTTTCCCAGATGAGAGATGCAGGAAGCTGAGCCAGATCACGTTGTCCTAATCCATACTCCTGCGGATCAAGCAGACGTACATCTGACGGAGTACTCAGTCCAAGCGGGTCGATATCTGCTGCCAAATGTCCGTATGTACGGATATTCCAAACTAATCGTTCCGCTGCAACCGCTTTCTTTAGTAAATTAGTGTCTACTTTGCCCGGGGTACTAGTACCATTGTCTGCTGCCTGGCCAGAAGCTGCGGCAGGCGCTACAGGTTCCCCGTGTTGTTCGAATAATGCGCGGTATCCCTCATCAACCGAATTAGGATCTTGTTTGTACTTTTCATACTGCTCCTGTACGTACCCCAGATTGGGCCCGTAATAGGATTGCCATAATGATGGTCTGTTCGATTCGTCGATTGTCATCGAGGATTCCCTCCGTCTTGAATTTTTTGTGAATATTTTTGTGACGGAATTGCAACACTTTCAATTATACCTCTATCTGATTAATCACAAAATAGTCTAAAATGGGACTATCAGGGAGGATAAGCGATGCTGAGTTAAGAAAACGTTTTCTTTGTCATGTGTAAAGAATAATTCAGGTTTTTTAGCCTGATTAAAGCCGAATATGACTACTAATCAAAAAAATGCGATTTTAGCAAATCGTCTAGCAAGAGTTTGTCCATGACATTGAGCATCATTTGAAGTAATACTTAGCTGTTCATGCCCCCTTATTCGAACTGTGATCCGCTTTACAATTCCCATTCTACAATAGTCAGGTATAGATTTCCAATTTTAATTTTTATCTATTTTGTCCAAATCTAACCAGCCAAACGATCCGATGATTATTTACAATATCGTATTGCTTTTGACTGTTTTGTGTCAGGTACGAAGAATTTGTGTCTTTTGCTTGTTGGAACTGTCATAAATACAAAAATCGTGTTCCTTTTGCAGCTAGGTTTACAATGAAGAAAATATCATTCAAAATGATCAATCTTATAGTAGTTATGAATTGATCAAAGGAGAATAACTATGACGAATGATTGTCAGTACATATTGGATTATCTAGATTGTGAATATGAATTATTTGAAAATACCAACGATGGAGCATTTATTGTGGAAGCCTATGAACGGATGAGTAAACAGGGTAAGCAGGACGGATTTATTCCTCTTATTATTGTAGTCAGTAATGTTCTGGCAGAAATGTTTGAATATGTTCTCGAAGAAATCGAAGATGAACCTTCACCTGATCGTATCCATTATTTTCGTCAACAGGTAATCAAGGATGCTATGCAGATCCATGTTCCTCAATTACTTGAACAGCGCTGGAAAGACAGCATTGCAGACGAAGATGAGTTTGATGATGAACATTCTGATTTATATGGAGATTTCATTCCTGCAGTAGCAGAGCATGAGCTGTATAGTTATCTGAATGGAACAGTACCGTATTCCGAGATTATTATCGCGCGTATTCCGACTATGGCAGCCTGGGAGCTGGCGGCCTGGGTACCTATGGGAGGATTTAATGATTGTCCACCTCCTGAAGAACAGGTAGCGGTGTTCAAATACTGGTATGACCATTATGGAGCTATACCTGCTATTGTTTCTCATGATACCTGGGAATTGAAGCTGACTCTTCCACCTGCAGATAACCACGTGGCTGAATTGCTGGCAAGAGAACATTTTGCCTTTTGCAGCGATCGTGTCTATCAGGCAGAGGAGTCTACAGCTACTATCCGCAGTCTAGCAAGTCATTTGAAGCATTCAACAGCCTGGTATTTTTGGTGGGATTAATAAATGTCGTTTCTGCACGATACACTCGCTTAGCTGGATACAACAGAGAGTGATCCAGCTAAGCAATTATCATGTACACTACAAGCGAATTGATATATTCAGACCTGCTGCTGTACTCTGCGCTCTTTTAGCAGCATATCCACATGCGGGATGCCGTCTTCCAGATAGGACTCGGAAATCGGCTTAAATCCATATGCACCGTAAAAGCGGCATAGATACTCCTGCGCCTGGATTTTGATTTCCACTTCATTCAACTCCTGCTGGATAAAATCCACGGCACGTGCAAATAACTCACCGGCATACCCTTTGCCACGGTGAATCGATGGTACAATCACCCGACCAATCGAAGCCTGTGGATAAGCCACTCCCGGCGGCAGCAGACGTGCATAGGCTGCAATCTGCTCATTCTCCAACTTGAACAGATGGTAGCAGTCTACATCCCTGCCATCCACTTCAGGATAAGGACAATTTTGTTCGACCACAAAAATATCGGTACGCTCTTTTAGAATTTGATATAACTCTTTTGTATTCAGCTCATTAAAATGCTTGATATGCCAGGTCATGGTTCCTTCTCCTTTAGGCCTTCTGTATTTGGATTTTGTAATAATTTTAATATTATAAATTGAAAACCGATTTTGTTTAATAGCTCATCAGAATTTTGTACAAATGAACCAGATCAATCCACTTCATTCAGCCTCAGAACCAGACCAATAAAGCTGCAGGATCAGCAGGGCAGTATTGTACTCGCAGCAGTATCCTTATCCTTTTTCTCGGAAAATAAATCTAAACCAAAGAGCATCGCTGCAGGAAACAATAGCAGCGATGCTCTTTTATAATTTTATATTCTATTTTGTAGAATGACTTAGCCCATGATAACTTTCACTTCATGCTTTTTGCCATCCTGGAAGTCAGGCAGAATATTGCCTTCAATTTCTTTGCCATCTACTGTAATTGACTTCACGCCACGGGATACGCCTGCTGCATTGTCTACATGAATCAGATAGGTTGCTCCGCGGAAATTACGACGGTAGCTGAACTCCGGCCATTCGGATGGAATGCTCGGATCGACCAGCAGACCTTCGTGTTCTGCGCGAACACCCAGAATCCAGTTGGTCGCCATACGCTGCAACCATTGGGAAGAGCCGGTGTACCAGGTCCAGCCACCGCGGCCATAATTAGGCGAAATGGGACCATCGGAGTTACCTGGCGTTACATAAGGCTCGCCTACATAACCATTTGGATCATCCGAACGGTTAGGTGGGCAGATTTTGCTATAGGCTTCGTATGCTTTCTCGGGTTGACCAGCCAGTGTATAGGCCCATACTGCCCATGTAGCGGCATGAGTATAGACACCGCCATTCTCGCGCAGACCCGGTGCATAGCGGGTAATGTAGCCGATATCACGGCGTACTTTGGTATAAGCCGGATACAACAGCAAGGAGCCGTAATCGCGCAGCAGATGCTTGCTGACACTAGCCATCGCCTGCTGACCGCGTTCTTCATCGGCTACTCCGGAAATAACTGCCCAGATTTGCGGATTCAGGAAAATCTGTCCCTCTTCATTTTCCTTGGAGCCTACTTTAAGGCCATCATCAGTTGTCGCCTGTAGATACCATTCGCCATCCCAGCCATATTCATTCAAAGTCTGCTTGAGGCTGCCCTGTACTTCGATCATTTTGTCAGCAAATGCCTGGTCTCCGCGGCGCTGTGCCACCGGTGCAAAGCTGCCAAGGATCATATACAGGAACTCACCTACCCAGAAGCTCTCACCTTTCCAGTCATAACCGATTGCGCTCAGGCCATCATTCCAGTCATGCTCGCCCATCAATGGTACGCCGCGTGGACTGAAACGCAGGAATGATTTCTCGATAGCACGCTTGCAGTGCTCGTATACGGTCGCTTCTCCACCGTCGAGGAATGGAGTGATTTCGTCCAGAATCTGATAATCCTGGGTTTCTTTCAGGTAAGAATCCATGATGAACGGAAGCCATAACAGGTCATCGGAACAACGAGTACGCGGTCCGCCTCCACGGATTGTGAACCACCAGTGCAGCACATCGCCTTCCTGGAACTGCTGGGAAGCATGCATCAGAATCTGCTTGCGCATTAGCTCCGGTTTGTTCGTCAGGAAAATCTGGGAATCCTGCAGCTGATCACGGAACCCGTATCCTGCGCTCACTTGATAATAAGCGGTCTTACCCCATAGGCGACAAGAAATGGATTGATACTTGAGCCATACATTGGTCATAATATTCATCGCCGGGTCCGGTGTCTGAATCTCTTCGGTATCGATCAATTCGCTCCAAAATTCGTGTACGCGTGCGAGTGTACGCTCGGCGGCTTCCACGCTCGTATATTCGCGAATCAATGCTGCAGCGTCTTCCTTCTCGTGTTCCGCAGCTCCAATCGTGAATACTACTGTATGAGAAGCTCCCGGCTCCAGTTTGACAGCAACACGCAGAGACGCTGCCGCATCTCCAAAACGTCCGGTATGTCCTGCCAGCTCCTGGTCCTGCATAGCCTGTGGACGCGCTTCTTCACCGTACATGCCGATAAAAGATTCCTTATCCGCATCGTAGGAAGATGGCTGCTCACTGGCAGCGTGGAAAGCAGTATACGGCCAGCTCACATTATTGCTGCGTCCTTTTTCATCGGGGAATCCCCATAAGTATTTTTCCAGTTGAATAGCATTAAGGTCTTCACGATATTCCGAATTCATAAAGATTTTGTGGAATTCGCGGTGCTCATCCGGTGCAAATCCCGGTGCCCATTCAAAATAAGTAGTCGCATCCAGTTCACGCGTCTGTCCGCTGTTATTGGTAATTTTTAACTGCATAATTTCCAGTGGAGCATCCGGTGCTACGAATACGGTCAATTCGCTACGAATTCCATCTACCTGCTGGGTGAATACGCTATATCCAATACCATGACGTACTTCATAATGTTCAAATTCAGCCATCACTGGTTTCCATGCAGCAGACCAGAACTTGCCGGAACTGCGATCACGCAGATAGATGAATTTGCCCCATGAATCCTTGATCACATCCTGGAAAAGTCGTGTAATCCGGTTCTGACCAGCATTGCCCCGCCAGGAAGCCCCGCCACCTGCCTGGGATACCATAAAGGAATAGTCTCCATTACTTATAATATTACTCCATGGACGAGGTGTACGCGGGTTCGTGATCACATACTCCCGACCATTTTCAGTGAAATATCCATATTCATTTTGGAAAAGCTGATTTTGCTGCGTTGTGGATTGATTGTGTACAGTAGACATGATGAATCCCTCCGTAGTGTAATCGTATTTGTCTCTAAGGTTCTGCCCGGTGATCCTCACCCATATGCAAAATGGAATAACCGGGCAGCATCTGTAACTTACACCTTACTGCCATGCAGAAGTAATAACGAACTAACATCTGAAGAGCAGCAGGTTGGTTTTTATTTCATACCAGAAATCGTATAACCTTCAATAATATGACGCTGTGCAAAAATAAAGATAATCAGAATCGGAATAACCATAAAGGATGCTCCGGCCATTTGAATTGCAAAGTCTCCGCCATATTGACCTTTCAGCAAGGACAGACCAACTGACAAAGTATACAGACTCTCGTCATTGGCTACAATCAGTGGCCACAGGAAGCTGTTCCAGCCGCCGATAAAGGTCAGAATACCCTGTACCGCAAAGATCGGCTTGGCAATTGGAATGACGAGCTGGAAGAAAGTACGAATCTCTCCCGCTCCATCCAGACGTGAAGCTTCAATCAGATCATTCGGGATCGAAGTCATAAACTGACGGAACAGGAAAATACCAAAGGCGTTAACCATACCCGGCAGTACAATCCCTGCCATTGTATTAGTCAGATGCATTTCATTCAGGATCAGGTAAACCGGAATCATGGTTACCTGGGAAGGAATCATCATGGTTCCCAGTACCAGATAGTACAACACATTTTTACCGGGGAAATTGAATTTGGCAAAGGCATAGCCTGCTGCTGCATTCAAAAACAATCCAATAAAAGAGAAAAATACGATAACCAGTGTATTTTTCAGATACTGCAGGAAGTTCATCTCGGTAAACAGACGGGTAAAGTTACGCATCGTCGGTTCCTGCGGCCAGAAAGAAGGCGTTAGTGATGTAACCTCACTCTCCGGTTTGAAGGACGACAGAATCATCCATATGAATGGTATACACATCGCTACTGCACCAATAACCAATAGTGCGATAACGACCGTTTTGTAAATGGGTCTCACTTGAATATCCATTGCGGAACCTCCTTTCACAGTTCAATCCGGCGTCAGCTCAGGCTGTACGGATCATTAATACTCCACATCGCTGTCTTTTTTGCGTACTTTGAATTGAATAATCGTTACAACAATGATGATCGCGAACAATACAATCGAACCTGCTGCTGCATAACCGAAGTCACTGCGCTGGAAGCCTGTATTGTAAATAAACAAGGCCATGGATGTTGTTCCATTCAATGGATCGCCCTTGGTCATAACGAGCGGTTCCTCGAAGAACTGAATCCAGCCAATCAGGGTCGTGATCGAGACGAAGAAAGTCGCAAATCCAAGCAGCGGTACCGTAATTTTGGTCAGCTGCTGCCAGCGGCTGGCTCCGTCAATCTGTGCTGCTTCATAATACGTACGCGGAATTCCCTGCAATGCAGCCAGGAAGATGATCATATTCAGACCTATTGCTTTCCATACTGCCATAATAATCAGGGAGAACTTGGCAATCGTCGGACCCTGTAACCAGCGGACCGGATCAAATCCGAAAAATCCCAGCATCTGATTGATAAGACCGTATTGGGAATTGTACAGATATCCCCAGATAACCGCTACAGCGACGATATTTGTAATAGAAGGCATGTAGTAAATAACACGGAACGTTTTGAACAGCCAGCTGGTACCCTGGTTAATCAGGATGGCAATCGCCATCGACAGGAGGACAACCAGAGGTACACCGACCACAACATAGATCAGCGTGTTAAACATTGACTTGCGGAACACCGCATCGCCAAATAGCTGAACAAAGTTGTCTGTACCGTTAAACTTGATATTGGACCAGTTAGCCAGTCCGGCCAAGTCCATATTTGTAAAACTGATAAATACGGCGACCAGAATCGGGATAAATGAAAAGATAAATAGAATAATTAGTGTTGGCGCAATAAACAGATAGGGATATCTGTGCTTGGCCAACGATTGCCAGGCCTTCTGCATCTCTGTTCCCTCCTTTACGGAAGCATTTTTACTACTTCATCATTAGTCTTTTAACAATTCATTTGCTTGTGTAGTCAGTTCTTCCATTTGTTTCTGCACATCGGCACCACCGATATTGATCTGCTGCAGCGAATCTTTGATCAAGCTGCCGATTGCTTCCCAGGACTTGACGAATGGTGAAGTACGGGATGTTTCCATTTGCTCACGGAATGTTTTGATTTGTTCGTTGCTGCTGAATGCTTTGTCTTCCCATGCTTTCAATGTAGAAGGCAGATCTTTGGACAATTCATAGTATTTCACCTGGTTGGCAGGATCACTCATAAAGGAAATGAATTTCACAGCATCATCTTTATTTACAGCACTACTGAATACACTCCAGTTGGAACCGCCGAGTACGGAAGCACTTTTGCCGCCTTCTTCTTTGGCAGGGATCAGTGCAGTCGACCATTTACCATCGATCTGCGGTGCCGTCTCGTGAATCTGGTTAATCGACCATGGACCACTAAAGAACATAGGAACCATGCCCTGACCAAAAGCAGGAAGCAGTTGCATATCACTCTGTGTCGGTGCCAGTCCTTCTTTGTAGAAGCTAGTCAAATATTTGACGGCTTCTATATAAGGAGGCTGATTGAACTGAGCCTGATTATTGCTGATGACTTCACTGCCATTTTCCCAGGCAAATGGAAGCGTAAACGCTGCATCCTGGTTATCAAGCAGAATACCGTAATTACCATTGCCACGTGCAGCCAATTTGGTCGCAGCGTCTTTCAATTCTGCCCATGTTTTCGGCGGTTCATTATAACCGACTTCCTTGAGCAGGTCGGTACGATAATAGAGTACGCGTGTCTCCATATACCATGGCACGCTGATCATCTGGTCGTTGAATTTCATCGTTTCTCTTGCACCTTCGAAGAAATTCTCCGGCTTGAGATTCGGATACTGCTCCACATATGGAGTCAGATCCATCAGTGCGCCTGCATTGGCGAACTCCGGAATCCAGGTCATCCCCATCTGGATAACATCCGGACCGCTTTTGGAAGCGACCGCAGTCAGCAGTTTATCATGCGCAGATCCCCATGGAATCTGCTGAACCTGTACATCGATATCGGGATTTGCTTTTTCAAATGCCGCAACCATATCCGGCAAAGATCCGCCTTCGCCGCCCATGCCCCATATTTTCAAAATCCGTTTTCCATCCGCTGTGGTCGCTTTATCTTGACCACTACACCCAGCCAGTACAATCGAGAATACAAGCATACATGCGATCATGGATTTCCATAGTTTAGCCATTTGGCACCTCTTTAGTTTTTTTTGTATAAAAGAGAAGCAAAGACAAGTCCGGATAACGGATAGGGGACAACGAACAGCGTCTTTGCACGGTAAACCGGTTCATGGTTACGTATTGATTGTAAGTAGATGCATAGAACAACCGCTTTTGAATTTAGCTGCCGCTTTGCAAGGTAGAATTGGCCTGCTCATTCAATTGATCCAGCTGCGTCTGGATATCGGTTCCGCCAACAACGATCTGATCAAAAGCATCACTGATCTGTTTGGCCACTGTCTCCCACTCTTTTACAGATGGAATGGAACGGGAAGTATCCATTTGAGTACGGAAAGTCTGAATATTAGGATTATCTTTGAATACTTTGTTTTCCCATGCTTTGGTAGTGGATGGGAGATCCTGTGTCAGTTCATACCATTTTACCTGTACATCCGGCTCATTCAGATAAGAGATAAATTTGACAGCATCTTCTGTATTTTTGGCACTGCTGAATACGGACATATTCGATCCGCCGAGTACCGACATGCTTTCTCCGCCTTCTTCTTTGGCAGGAATAACAGCTGTGCCCCACTGATCGCTTTTCAGTTCAGGCAGTTCGGTTTTGACCTGGTTTACAGACCAAGGACCACTGATAAACATCGGCAGAATTCCTTCACCAAAAGAAGGAATCAGCTGCATATCGCTCTGTGTCGGAGCAATACCTTCTTTGAAGAAGCTGCTTAGATACTGAATCGTTTCTACATAAGGTTTCTGATTAAGCAGTGCCTGATTATTGCTGTCGATCACTTCGCTGCCGTTTTCCCAAGCAAATGGAAGTGTAAACAACTGATCTTTGCTGTCCAGCAAAATACCGTAATTGCCTTTGCCGCGTGCAGTCAGCTTGGTTGCCGCATCTTTGAGCTCAGCCCAGGTTTTGGGTGCTTCGTTGTAGCCAACCTGTTTGAGCAAATCTTTGCGGTAGAACAATACGCGGGTATCGATGTACCATGGTACGCCGACCAGTTTGTCATTATAAGTCATTTTGGTGCGGGAACCTTCAAAGTAGTTATCCGCTTTCAGATTCGGATACTTTTCTGTGTAGGAGGACAGATCTTGCAGCGCCCCGGCTTCCGCAAATTCCGGAATCCAGCTCATCCCCATTTGCACTACATCCGGACCGCTCTGGGAAGCAACGGCTGTCAGCAGTTTGTCATGGGCATTTCCCCAAGGGATCGCCTGTACCTGTACGGTAATGTCAGGGTTTTTGGCTTCAAAATCAGGCACCATTTTGGCAAGTGCTGTTCCTTCGGCGCCCATCCCCCATACTTTCAGGATTCGTTTGCCATCCGAAGTAGTTGCTGCTTCATCCTTGCCACCGCAGCCTGCCAATACAAAAGAAAAGATCAATACGCATGCCAACAGGGGTTTCCACATTTTTTTCATCAAGCACACCTCATTTTTGATTTGTTCTGACTGTTCCACGAATAACGAGTTCAGTGTCTAGTGTATAATGCTGCGCTACCGACTCACCTTTGAGAATCTGGAAAATCAGGTGAACCGCCAGTGCGCCTACTTCATAATCCGGCTGTCTTACCGTGGTCAGCGCGGGGTTCAAAAATCGTGCCTGAACAATATCGTCAAATCCAACAACCGAGATATCTTCCGGCACTCGCAGACCTGCTTCATAGAGTGCCGTAATTCCACCCAGCGCCATCTCATCATTGGCAAAAAATACAGCCTCCGGCAGATTGCCTTGCGCCAGCATTAGCTTGACCGCGCGATATCCGCCTTCTTCCGTAAAGTTGCCGACCAGGTTCCAGCGCGGTTCAATCGTCAATCCATGCTGATTCATCGCCCGCACAAATCCGTTATAGCGATCATTATTGTGCTTGCTGCTGGCAGGCCCGGATACAAAGGCAATCTGGCGATGTCCCGACTCAATCAGATAGTTGGTTGCCAGCGTACCGCCTTTCTCATGATCTGCCTCTACATAACAGACACTCTCATGTTCCAGCCGCCTGTCCAGCATAACGATCGGAAAGCCTTCACGTGCAGAATCCAGAATCGTACGATCGGGAATATTATGAGCGAGGATAATCGCTCCATCTACACGCTTTTCTTTAATGAATTTGACGGCTGTGGATGAATCGCCTCCGATCGAACTGCAGGCAATCAGATCATAGCCATTATTCAGGCTGACTTCCTGCACGCCCTTGATCAGGCTGGAATAATACGGACCTGACAGGTCGCTGAG
This sequence comes from Paenibacillus dauci, assembly GCF_000971985.1. GTDB lineage: Bacteria > Bacillota > Bacilli > Paenibacillales > Paenibacillaceae > Saccharibacillus > Saccharibacillus dauci. The sequence continues at coordinate 387,480 of NZ_LAQQ01000005.1, forward strand.
CAGCAGGGCAATCGTGTTTGTCTTGGAACGCTTCAGATCAGATGCAATTCCATTTTTTTGATAATTCAGCTGCTTGGCAGCTTCGATGACCTTGTTGCGGGTTTTGCTGCTGACTCTGCCAATACCATTTAGTGCATACGATGCAGTCGATACTGCAACGCCTGCCAACGCAGCTACGTCTTTGATCGTTGCTCCCATCTGCTCACCTCTGTAGTTTTGCGAAATATCGAAACGTTTCGATAAAAGAGCGAAAACTATTCATTTTTTGAAAATAAAAATCCATGATACCTTACACGATTGCATTGATATCATTTGATTTTTCGATAAAAAATCGCTTAAAATCGAATTTTAAAGCCGAAATTCAATAATTTTACATTTTTAAAATGGATTGTCTGTTTAAGAGTTATTTACACTCTTTTGTCGAAACGTTTCTACAACGCTATTATATATCTGCTTGTAAACGATTTCAACCACTTTTAAAATTTTTTTGTTATTTTGTCGAATCGTTATTTTCGGTAACGCCTTTGATAGCGCGTTCCGGATGCTTATTCCAGCTGAAAATGTTCAATCTGTTCCTGTAGCCCTTCCGCTTTTAATATACGCACTTGTTCTCTTCCAAGCAGGTCAAAATGCGGATATTTCTCGCGATAATGAATATAAGCAGGATTAAGACCATAGGAGCGACACCATTTTTCCAATTTGCCAAGATCTGCACATCCTACTTTGGTAACGGTCTTTATGCCGGGAAAGCGCTCATCCAGCCAGTAATGAGTCAAAAAAGCGATTTCTCCAGCTTCTACGCTGCGTTTCCACTGTATTAATTGTTTTCTGTTAATTCCAAATGCCATCTGTTCGCACCTTTCCGACGTTGCCAAACCTTGAAAAAGGACCAGCCGCTGTATAAAATACAGAGCTGCTCCCTTTTATGATGCTGTCATGTGACTGACCCAGTTTGTAAGTAATCGTCTGCTCATGGTTGATTGCTGTGATGATAGTACGGTTCCAACTCATTCCTATACGTTTACGTTATTATAATTATTGCCCAGCTTAGCGGACAATATCGGAATCATCTTCCGATTCGCCTTCCGGAAAAGCATTCTGGCTGGATGAAGAACGTTTGATATGCTCGCCGTCCTTCTCCTCCTGCTGTTCCAGCTTTATATCTTCAATGGGCAGGGAATCTACCGTTTGTTCCGATTTGAATCGATCAAACAGGCTTTCGTTTTCCGTCGGATACTGCTCGGGATTATCCCGTTTGCCTGCCTGTTCCTGTACCTTATCATTTTTGCGCGGTTCTGTCATATTCTCCATCTCCTTTGCGGATTCGGTTTGCTGTGAAGTACCGGCGTAACCGGTGAACCGTATTACTGTAATTTTACCTCTGTGAGCCAAATTGAAACAGGAACTTGTATTCAATTCTCATTCATGCAGCAGACTGATAAGTCTGGATCAATATATGTAACTCTCTGATCTCCCACTATTCATACATTCTATATTCTGTACAACTGCTTTTGATACAAAAAAATGAAGTCACCCATAGTACAGATGACTTCATTTTTCATTTACTTGTAATTCGGTTACCTAGTTAATTTACACGTATGAGAATATTCATCTGCTCAGGTGTAGTTTATATGCTTCATGCAGACGTCCATCTTATAATCCGTATGATCGAATGAATACCTGGACTTGTTTTAGAAATAAGCGCCCCAGACGCAGACAGGCTTGGATACTTCGACACTTTTACCCGTGTATGTCAGCTGGCCTGTAGTCTGATCGATACTGAATACCACGATGTTATTACCATCACGATTGGCTGCCAGCAGATACTTGCCGCCTGGCAGAATAGAGAAGTGTCTTGGATGTCCGCCTTCTGTCGATACATGCTGTACCAGTGTAAGCGCGCCTGTAGAAGCATCCACTTCATACTGCACGATACTGTCATGCCCACGGTTGGAACCGTACAGATACTTTCCGTCTTCCGAGATAGCAATCTCCGCACAGCCATTGAAGCCTTCAAATCCTTCTGGGAGCGTAGAAATAGTCTGGACTTCGTTCAGAGTACCTGTAGTTGCTTCATATTGATAAGAAGTAACAGTAGAATTCAGTTCATTGATTACAAAGGCGTACTGACCATTCGGATGGAATACCAGATGACGAGGACCTGCACCCGGTGTAGATGCCGTATCTACCGTGAATTCCAGCTCATTGGAATCTGCTTTGAGCGCATATGTACGCACGCGATCCAATCCCAGATCCTGTACAATCAGATATTTACCAGCTGGATCAAAAAATGTGGAGTGTGGATGCGGACGATCCTGATTCTGAGGATCAACACTGTGTCCTTCATGCTGATGTACATCCAGCAGTTCACCGACGCTTCCATCCTGCTCCAGAGCGATCAGACCGACCATGCCGCCATGGTAGCTCACCATAGTCAGATAACGACTGTCTTCCGAGCGCTGGATATGACATGGTGGACCATCGATAGTATTCACACGATTCAGCAGTTCAATCTTGCCCTGCTCCGGTTGAATAACAAAAGAAGCGGCTTCGCCTCCCTTACCTTTTGGACCTGTCTCGGATGCTGTTTCTCCAAGTGCATACAGGCGTTTGGCTTTGGCATCTACATTCAAAAATGTAGGATTTTGAAGTCCAGTAAAGGAATCGGTTGGTGTTAATTCACCAGTCTCTTCATTAAAAGCATATACGTATACACCCGGATTGGCTGCTTCTGCATAAGAACCTGCAAATACCAGCAGGCGTTGATTTTGATGTTCCATCGTTTGTCTCCTCCAGTTCATGTTACATAATATAGTGCCTGAATCGCAGGACAGCGCTGAATTTCACCAACACCTGTCCAACCTGTAAACAGGCAATAGATCCAGCACCCTCTTATATAACTTATACCCTACGTCCATAAAAATCAAAAAAATCTGATTCTCTATTCAGATTTGAAGGCTTCGGGTAATACATAGGTAATGTCAGTTTTGTCTCTTTCTAGTCAGTCTATGACCGAGAATGGAGTGATTTTTTATGTTCAAACGTAAATGGCTGCTTGGACTGGTAAGCACTCTGCTGCTCGCTTCACCAGTATCTGCTTTTGCTTTTGACGATCTGGATCACACTACAGGACGAGAGGAGATCAATTATTTGCAAAATCATAATATTCTCAGCGGAATAACCGATACCGAATTCCAGCCGGACGCTGCACTGACTACTGCACAAGGAGTCGCTGCGCTGGTTAAAGGACTCCATCTTAATATTGATAATATGCGCTTCATCAAAGCACCCAAAGCCAGTGATTATTACACTTCTGTAGACGATCAGGCCTGGTATAGCACAGATATGATGATTGCTCATCTGAATGGACTGCAACTGAATGCAGACGTGGATGCCTCTTCCGTCATGACACGCGGTCAGTTTGCTACTTTACTCTGGCAGGGTGTAGAACAGGTAGATCCGGATATTCATGAATCCGGAGGCAGCACCGGTGCTCTAACTGATCAATCGATAACTATCCATGATGCGAACGCTCTTCCTTCTTCCGAACAACAAATTTTGGAGCAGGTTATCGATAGCGGGATTGCTTCGCTGGATGAAAAGAATAATTTCCGGCCCAGTGAACCCATTACACGTGCCGAAGCAGCAGTAATGCTGTACAACGCTTTGGAACTAACCGGACAAGCTGAAGAATCATAAATCAAGATACAGCCTGTTATATTTCAAAAATAAAACGTCCGGATCCTCTTAAATAAAAGGGATTCGGACGTTTTGTGAATAATGTAGCGTTACAGCACCCATCGAGGCAACAGGAACGGCATGTATATACGGTTATCCCAGAATATAATAGGACAGTACACTTTGAACTTCATAGATATTTACGTTCTTGTTAAATATTTTTTTGATCGGTACCGTGCTGCTGGAGATATAGATACATAGCTCGGCATCCAGATCAAAATGACCCGCCGTTTCCACAGAATAATGGGAAATGCTCTTGTACGGGATGGAATGGTACTCCGTCTTTTTTCCGGTAATCCCTTGCTTATCAACCAGGATCAAGCGTTTATTTGTGAAAATAAACATATCGCGTACCAGCTTATATGCTCTCTCAATCTGTTCTCCCGGTGCCATAATTGAAGCATATTCCTGCTGTGCCTCACTCAAATTAACTGTCGATGCATTACCGAGCCATCCATCAAAAATCCCCATGTTTCTCTTCCTCTCTTAATGCATTCTTATTATGTAGCTATTATACAAATGTACCAGAACTTCGGCGGCTTGTAGAGAAGTATATTTAGAAATAGCTTCCATTCTTCCGTAGTCATCTCATCTAACAAATGATCTTCCTATTTGCTAGATCTATGCGCTACAAATCTCCCCATATTCTCTCCAGCTCGTTCAGTTCATCTATCGTTCTCCATGGCTTCATGCCAAGGGTCTGATCCCAATCAAAGCTCCGTTTGAGGAAAATGCCTCGCATTCCTACTTGGGCTGCTCCCCAGATATCATTTACAGGATGATCGCCGACAAATACAGTCTCTTCACCACTTGTTCCCAGTTGCTCCAGCATAATTTCGTAAATACGACGCTCCGGCTTTTTGATGCCGACTTCTCCGGATGTCAGGATAACGTCAAAATAAGGTTCCAATCCCAGTTGCAGCACTTTGCCATATTGAATCTCGTGCAGTCCATTGGTCAGCATACCCAGCTTGTATCCCTGGGCGCGGCAGGATTGGATCGCTTCGATCGCATATTTCATCAAGGAAGCTTCCTTCATATAGTGTTCCTTATAGTAGCTGTACAGCGTATCCACATCAGGCTTCTGTGACCATGGGAGACGCTCTACCAATTCTTCGAAAAATCCTCGTTTTTCCCGGTAGCCATCTGCATCGGCAATTCGCATATATCCCAGAATATCACGTAACTTCTCCTCATCCTGAATATGTCCCAGATATTCTTTTATTAATAATTGGGAAAAGGCACGAAAGGTATAATCCCGATCCATTAATGTATTATCCAAATCAAAAATAACTGCTTTAACAGCCTGTTCTGCCATCATAAAAACCCCTTTTTATATGTATTGTATCTGAGGCGATTCAATCGCATCCTATTATAGACACTTCTCAGGCAATGGATAAGGAGCCCATACATGTCTTTGCCATCTTATATTACCATTCTTCAGAATTTGCTTGATCTGCTGCTCAAATGCACAGTTAAAATAGTCATCTGAATCAATCCGAATATGTAGCACATGATATTCATCGCATAGCATTTCACTCAAGCGATCCACTCTATCCACAACTTCCAGATGATAACCCGGCAAATAGGCCTTGGCGATATAACGGCCTTTATAATCTTCATAAGACAGATTAATCTGAAAAGCTGCAGCTACCCTGGTCAATATGTGTTCAAACGGGACATCCTCCAGCAGTACAAAGCTTAGTAAGCGATTATGCGTATACATTGAATCACAGCCTTTCCGCCCTATTCTGTATAGTATATCTGTTTCCTGTATAGAAAATAATTATATTTCATATTAATTGTACATGTTTTTCTTCGTTTCTTGGCACAACTCTACGATTCATTTCATTAGGAAAGTATGCAATCTGCATTTCATTTCTTGATTACATGTATTCTTGTTTGCAGACAGTACCAAAAACCCGTCTGCGGCTGCAAACGGGTCCATTATAAATATAAATGGTTTCTAAATTAGAAAAGAAGCAATAAATTATCTAGAGCAGCACGTATGATTTGTCTGTATGTTCTTTACTTTCCGGCAGAATAGCTGGTTCGCGGTGCGTTACCATCATTTCCTGATCGGTAATATACATGGGGAAATCGGGAATTTCGTGCAGATAGCGCTGCTGATACAGCTTGCGGCAGTCTACTTCAAAATGCGCCGAATCCTCAATCACCGGCAGTTTGCCGTTTTCCTGAACATAATCATCAATGGCTCCCTGCACCTGATCCAGATGATATGGAATATGACGCTCTTCTTCTTCGAAGATCTCAAACGTCTCACGCGACAGATAAAACTTCTGATCGCTGCGACCTCCCAGATAACGAGTGAGTCTCGATAGATCCAGGCTTCCATCTTCCTGCATCAATGCGGTGCGGTTAATTCCGCTCATTTCTCTCTCATATTGTAATACCGCTGTACGAAGTTCGTTCATTGTTACATGCACTGAAGGCATGCACGAAGTTTTGCTTCTTGTTTTGAACCTTTCCAGAATAGACATAATCGTCTCTCCTTCCCTTGAATGGGATATCAGGGACAGTGTCAGAAAACGTTTACAATGAAGCTTCAGAGAAAGTTGCTAACTTTTCTCCTCTTACAATAACTATACCGCATTTTACAAAGAATGATTCACTTTTTTACAAAATAATGATATTTCACGATAAATTGGTTCTGTTCACCCACAGCAAGCTAGAATTTATAGACAGATTGCAGTAGGATGGTATATGGTCCTATTTTATCGGCTGAATGCTGTCCGTACAGCATCTTTGATTTCCCTATATTCTGTAATCCTTATACAGACATGAATCGCTCTAATACTATATAGAGCAGGATTTGAATTCAGAAAGGAGTCTGATCGTAACATGCAAGATGTCATTATTGTAGGTGCAGGACCCTGCGGCCTATCCGCTGCTATTGAGTGCGAACGCCTCGGTCTGAACACCCTTATCATCGAAAAGTACAATGTGGTTCATTCGATCTATCTGTATCCGACCAATATGCAATTTTTTAGTACTGCCGAGCTGCTGGAAATTGGTAATCTGCCTTTCCCTTCTCCGAATGAGAAGCCGTTTCGCCACGAAGCACTGGCTTATTACCGACGAGCAGCAGAGCACTATAATATCAATGTACAGCCGTACACAGAAGCTACCGGTATTAAGCGTCATGAAGACGGTACTTTTTCCCTGCAAACCGTTAATCGCCAGGGCGAAGAACATACCCACCAAGCTCGTCGTGTAATTATTGCCACCGGTTATTTTGACCATCCGAACTATCTGGGTATCCCTGGAGAAGATCTGGATAAAGTTACTCATTACTTCCGTGAAGCGCATCCATATACCGGCATGCGGGTAGCCATTATTGGCGGCAGTAATTCCGCTGTCGATGCTGCACTGGAAATTGTACGCGTCGGTGCCAAAGTCGATATGATGTACCGCGGCGGCGATCTATCCGCTAATATCAAATCCTGGGTTCGCCCTATCTTTGAAGGCCTCGTGACCAAAGGCAAAATCAAGCTGCATCTGAATTCCTGTGTCACCCATATCACCGAGACCGAAGTAGAGATCACCAATACCGAAGATGGTCATACCGAGATGCTGGGCAATGACTTTGTGCTTGCAATGACCGGATTCCGCCCGGACCGTAAACTGATTACATCTATGGGTGTAACCATGAGTGAAGATATGGACAAGCCGCGTTTTGATCCCGAGACGATGGAGACCAATATTCCAGGACTGTATGTAGCCGGCGTTATTGCTTCCGGACGCAACGCCAATGAGGTCTTTATCGAGACCGGGCGTCGTCACGGAGCAATGATTGCCAGACATATTGCTGATGCTTTAACGCATACATCTGGCTAAATCTGTTTTATTCGTAATACCATTGGCTGTACTGTACTTCTGCTATACATTTCTATTTTCTATTCTGTCCGCTGGATTCCGGCGGACATTTTTGCTTCATTCCGGGAATCCTCTACTTTATCCCGAAGATCCTGTTATTGGCTCTGTATAAAAGGTAATACCAAATCTGCGGATTGTTTTCATCTGGTCTGCTTCTAAATGATCATTCGTTTACAATCGTGTATTTCTAAAATATTTCCAAAAAGGAGTGATGACTAATGGGCGCTATCGATATGCCTTCCCTGATCCTGCTTGTAATGGCGGGACTTGGCATTGTCGGGAAAAATACTACTGTTACAATCGCTATGCTCGTGCTGCTGCTGATTCGTGTACTTGGATGGAATCAGGCTTTCCCGTGGCTGGAAAAATACGGATTGACCATTGGTATCATTATTCTGACTATCGGGGTTATGACTCCACTCGCAAGTGGTAAAATCTCTATGGATACGATCCTGGCTTCCTTTGTAAGCTGGAAATCACTCCTTGCTATCGGTATTGGATTGTTCGTTGCTTATCTGGGTGGACGCGGTACAATCCTTATGACCAATCAGCCGACTGTAGTCGCCGGACTGCTGATCGGAACACTGATCGGAGTTGCCTTTTTCAAGGGAGTGCCAGTCGGTCCGTTGATTGCTGCAGGCTTGCTGTCCTTATTAATCGGAAAATCCTAAACTCTCCTCGTGAGGTGTATCCATGAAAAAACTGACTGCCGCAGCCAAAAAAAAGATCCAGTTCGATTGGCAGACTATCCTTTATACCTATAAGCTGTATCGTCCGCTGCATTTTATCAAACGCCACGGCCCAATTTTGTTAGGAATATATCTGAAGCCTGTATATGGAGGAGAAGGGTATGTCCCGGTATTTCATACACATTCCCTCATGACTTCCTTCCCGGTCGTATCGCTGACTGCTCAGGTAGCTCTGACCAATTCCAAAGACGTTGAGGATTCGATCCGTTTTGTAAGGCATACCAATGAGCTGGATACGATTGTCTCGAAGTTTCGTGTACAGTGCCCCGCTGCTTTTGCGCAGCCACTAACTTGTACTATCATTGAAGAGCTGTATAACAGCACAATTGTCAATGCTAACGATTATCCAGTTCAAGCAATGACAGATGCTGTTCTATTATCTTTATGGTGTAGCAAAGAGGAACAGGCTGAAGCGCAAATACAATCCTATCGCTCCATTATTGCCAGATGGCCTGCAGCTGCTCAAAACCGCTTTGGCGGCTCAGATAAATGGGAAGCCGATATACGATTGCAGTGGAATCGCGAACAGATAATCAATACGATTCAGACGGAATTAATCCGATTCAAGCTGGGTCATCTGCAAGATATGCTGCTCGATTGTGAGTGATCGCTGCTATCGTATTGCTTATTAGAAATTCTGTCTTTTGACCGTCAGAGTCTGCGTGATGATCTTTGATGATAAAGATCAGCTGGCCGGGTTACGATATTTTTGCAAGTTCGCATTTATTGTAACGGGCAGGATATGGTATACTGCCAATACAGCTTTGACATTCAAGGCTGACAACTATGTGTACACGTATGCATCGCCAGGAGGATTAGATCCATGCCCCAAGCTTTTGTCATAGAAGCGATTATGATCGCAATCTACGGTCAATTACTTCATCCGGATAAGCCGGTCAACTATATTGTTCCCTACACATCCATTATGGAGCTGTATGAATTTGCGGAGAGCCAGGAACCGCTGATGAACGATTCGGTGGAAGAACGTGAAGTCCGCGAGCGCATCAAGGCGCTGATTGATTATCTGGAAGAACCCCTGAACAAAAAGAAAATCCAGCGTTGTCTGCAGATGCCCTGGGCAGTGAGTTCATCTATTCTGTTCACCGATCATGTGCAGCTATCGGTGGTTAATGCGATGGATAATGCCTATTACGGTGAATCCTTCGATCCGATCGAGACCGAATTGATTCTGTCTGCACTGCGCAAAGAAGTTCCTCTGCTGACAGATCAATTTGAGATGATCCATCGGATGATCGAAGCCAAAATACCTGTTCAGGTCTATGATATTGAAGACTTCTCTTATGCACTGGAAGGCACTTCTACAGTCTAGACACAAAAAGTCCCTGTTATCACGAAGATAACAGGGACTTTTGTTGTTTTCATATGAGATAAAAAATATTCAAGATTCCGGAATGTAGGCGTAACGAATATCATCTTCATTATCCATATATTCTACATTGAGCTTATATCCGTTGAGGTACCACAGATCCTGAGCTTCCATATAAAATTGGATACCTTCTGTCTTCTGTTCCAGTCCTGGACTGATCGGCGGCTCCACGGAAATACCGAGCGAGAATCCTGGATGGATATCGCTATTGCTGCTGTAACGGGCATAAAAGCGTAGCGCATCTCCCTCTTGTAAATCCAATTCCTTTTTATACCAGCGTGCGGCTTCATCCGATACGGCGATACTCATTATTTATTCCACCTTTCATTAAGTTTGCATCCATACAAATAAACGATCATGCGAACATTATTCAAAGTAATTGTTATTCCTGCACGACTGCTGCCTCATAATCATTACCCTGACTCTTTCCGTATTATAACATGTTACACGTATACACGGTCATGTGCAGATGGTAAATCATTTATGAATTTGGTTCTCTTTGATGATTTCTATTTTCTTTTTTCTATTATGTAAACTTTGTTGACTTTATTCGACAAGAAAACATTCATATTCAGCAAATTTTTAAGTAAATTGCAAGTTTTACGTTGACATGCTCAAAAATGCAGTGATACAATCAGACACAGGCGAAGGATAATTAGAATTTATTACCATCTGCCACTACATTATGAAGAAAGGGTGAATTCCATGCGTAAACTCACGATTGTACATAACCAGGGCTATGCCAGCGATCTGAATACACAACTAAAAAATGGAACAACCCGGCAGGTGGGCACCTTTTGAGGTAATGAATTTCTATCCATTACACTTGAGAAGTATCCATAACAGTTATCATTACTGCACCGGTTGTTCGCAACCGTGCGTCATATGACATTTACAAGGAGACATGTTATGTGCATTTGCACATACGTGTCTCCTTTTTTGTGGCTTCTTCTCTGGTCCAGACAACATGAGCGTTAATTTCGCTGTAGATTTTCAGTTTGATTAGCTAGATCCTATTATGCATATAAGATATGCATCGGAAAGGTAGTGATGGCATGTTCGCTGTTTTAAAAAATCTGGGCTGGTTTTTCCACCGGGAACGTAAGCGTTATATTATCGGTATTCTAATGCTTGCGGGTGTCGGAGTACTGGAGCTGATTCCGCCCAAACTGCTGGGAGATGCCATTGATCGGATTTCCAGTGGCTCAATTACCTATCAGTCATTGATTTACTATTCATCGGCTATTGTAGGCACATTGATTGTTATTTATGGAGTTACTTATGTATGGATGCATAGTCTATTCGGTGGCTCGAACTTGGTTGAACGGCTGCTGCGGACCCGTTTTATGGCACATCTGCTGCGTATGACTCCACCATTTTTTGAACGGAGCCGCACAGGTGATCTGATGGCACGGGCGACCAATGATCTTCGTTCAGTTGCAATGACAGTCGGATTCGGTATGCTGACATTGACTGATTCCACCGTTTACCTGTTGACTGTATTGCTGGCGATGGGCATTCTGATTAGCTGGAAACTGACACTCGCTGCTATTTTGCCACTTCCATTTATTGCTATTGCCATGGCTATTTACGGCAAGGTAGTACATGCACGGTACACACTGGCACAAGATGCTTTTGGTGATATGAATGATCAGGTTCTGGAATCAATCGCCGGTGTACGTGTTATCCGTGCTTATGTACAGGAACGTCAGGATGAGAAACGGTTTGAGCGTATTACCAATGACGTTTATCGCAAAAATCTCGCTGTAGCGATGGTAGATGGATTATTCGAACCGACGATTCGTCTGTTTGTCGGACTTAGTTATATTATCGGTCTTGGATTCGGTATCTATCTGGTGTTCCACAATGAGCTGACACTCGGTGATCTGGTTTCATTTAATATTTATCTCGGGATGATGATCTGGCCGATGTTTGCTATTGGTGAATTAATCAATATTATGCAGCGTGGTAATGCGTCTCTCGATCGGGTAAATGAGACGCTGGCTGTCCAGCCGGATGTTCAGGATATTCCTTCACCGGTAGTAGTTAAGCATCCGCAAATGATTGAGTTTAATGATATTACATTCCGCTACCCTACCTCTACTGTAGATAATCTTCAGCATGTCTCGCTTAAGATTCGTGCCGGAGAGACACTCGGCGTAGTCGGACGTACAGGCAGCGGCAAGTCTACTCTGCTCAAGCAGCTACTGCATGAATACCCGGCTGGCAGCGGTGAGCTGTCCATCAGTGGTGTACCGATTCAGGATATTGCCAAAGATCAGCTGCACAGCTGGCTGGGTTATGTTCCGCAGGAACAAATTCTGTTCTCCCGGAGTGTACGCAATAATATTCGCTTTGGCAAATCAGATGCCAGTGACGAAGAAATTATGAATGCTATTCATACAGCAGCCTTTGATACGGATCTGCACACATTCCCGGATGGTCTGGAGACCATTGTCGGTGAACGTGGTGTAGCCCTGTCAGGCGGTCAGAAACAGCGTGTCTCCCTGGCTCGTGCCTTTATCGCCGAACCCGAGATTCTGATTCTGGATGATGCACTCTCGGCTGTCGATGCGCGTACCGAAGCACGCATTATAGAAAATATCCGTACCAAACGTACAGGCAAAACAACGCTAATCGCGACACATCGTCTGTCTGCTATAGAACACGCCGATCATATTGTGGTTCTGGATCGGGGCAAAATTATTGAAGAGGGAACCCATACCGAGCTTCTCAAAGCAGGTGGCTGGTACCGTGAGCAGTACGAACGGCAGCAGGTGGCGAATTCCCTGGATGGGGAGGTGTCTTAATTGGAGATACAAGATTATGAACAGCCGATGACAAAGCTGGATAACAAAACGATTACCAAACGGCTGTACCGCTATGCACTGCGAGCCAAAAAGACGTTTATCGTCGCATTAATCATGCTGGTGATTGGTGTAGGCGCCGAACTGGCCGGCCCTTTTATCGCCAAAAATATTATTGATAATCATATGTTTGCGATTGAGCAGCCGTTTTATGAGACGACTGCCGGTGAACATACCGCCGAATATAACGGCAAATATTATAAACGTGAAGGTTTCTGGGCAGTCGGTGAAGCTCGTGGTACCGAAGCTCATGTCGTGCAAAGTGGTCCTACCTTCTACTTTATTGAAGGTCCGATGGACAATACCGCCGGTGAGAAAAGTTATGCCGACGGTACGCTGACTATACGTGATGCACAGGGCCATGAAGCTTTCTATCCGGCAGTTCCGCTATCTGCTGGAGAGCTATTCGGCTTCTACCAACCAGAGCTGCCGAGTATTTACAAATTGATCGGTCTTTACTTTATCTTCTTGCTGATTACCATTATTACGGAATTCGGAAAAACTTACTGGCTGCAATCATCAGCCAACAAGGTTATTCAGGAGCTGCGTCTTGATCTGTATGCTCATATTCAGCGGCTGCCAGTACCTTTTTTCGATAATTTGCCTGCAGGTAAAGTCGTATCCCGCGTAACCAATGATACCGAAGCAGTCAAAGATCTGTTTGTAGCGGTATTATCCAACTTTAGCTCTGGTGCTGTCTATATGCTCGGTGTCTATGTAGCTATGTTCATTCTGGACTTCCGGCTGGGACTGATCTGTCTGTTCCTGGTTCCGCTGCTGATCGGCTGGATCTATCTGTATCGCCGGGTAGCGACCAAGTATAATACGGTAATCCGTTCCCGGCTGAGCGAGATCAACGCGATCATCAATGAATCCATTCAGGGAATGTCGATCATTCGTATTTTCCGCAAACAAAAGCAAACCCAGGAAGAGTTCGAGCAGCTGAACAATGATTATCTGTTCTATCAGAACAAAATGCTACGTCTCAACTCCCTGACGTCTCATAATCTGGTCAATGTACTGCGTAACCTGACATTTGCCTTGGTACTATGGTATTTCGGTTCGGCAGCACTTGGCGGATTGGATAGTGCGATCTCGCTTGGTGTGCTGTATGCCTTTGTCGATGTACTGGGTCGCCTATTCCAACCAATGACCGGTATCGTCAATCAGCTGGCTTCACTGGATCTGTCCATGGTATCCGCCGGACGCGTATTTGAGCTGATGGATGAAAAAGGCGAGCAGGTCACTGATGGCTCTATGCCACGCTACAAAGGAAATGTTCAGTTCAAAAATGTTACTTTTGCCTATAAAGTGACTCCCGTTCTAAAAGATATCAATTTCGAAGCCAAACAGGGTCAGACGATTGCTCTCGTTGGTCATACCGGCTCAGGGAAAAGCTCCATTATCAATCTGCTGTTCCGGTTCTATGATCCGCAGCAGGGAACCATTACGATCGATGGACAAAATGTACGTGATCTGCCCAAACAGTGGATACGGCAGCATATGGGTATCGTTTTGCAGGACCCTTATCTGTTCACTGGTACGATTGCTTCCAATGTCAGTCTTGATAATGAGAAGATCAGTCGTGAACGGGTAGAACGTGCATTATGCGAAGTTGGAGCTGACAAGATCCTATCCGATCTGCCCAAAGGTTTTGATGAACCTGTCGTAGAAAAAGGAAGCACACTGTCTGCAGGACAACGTCAGCTGATCTCCTTTGCCCGTGCGCTCGCTTATGATCCAGCGATCCTGATCCTGGATGAAGCTACCGCCAATATTGATACCGAGACTGAGGCGTTGATTCAATCCGCACTGGAAGTTCTCAAAAAAGGCCGTACGACCTTTATCGTCGCCCATCGCCTGTCTACGATTCGCAGTGCCGACCAGATTCTCGTATTGCACCGCGGAGAGATTGTGGAACGAGGTTCGCATGATGAACTGATGGAGATTGATGGACGATATCGTCAGATGTACCATATGCAGACAGGCAGCAGCTCCAGCAGTATTCCGGAGAATGGATTACGTCCTGCAACGGATGAAGCTCCTGTTCCTGCAGGATTGGCTGGTCGTACTATTTAATCTCATAAGTGTGATGGAACAATTATGTAACATTTTATTTACCAGAATATAGCATCCTAGTTACGTGTAATAGACTGGCTGCTGTTCATCCAACTTAGATGATATACAAAAAAGACCTGAGACCCCATGAGGGATTTCAGGTCTTTTCACTTTATGCAGATACCAATATACACACTAATAATAACAGGATTGCCATAGAGATCCTTCTATAACCACCACTGACTCTACAGCTTGCATCAACAGTCTGTCATTTGTTCGGAGCGTCAGGCAGTGAATACTTTGGTCTTTTGCAGCAATCGATTCGTCATCGTGCTGAGCTCCTCCGAAGAAGAAGAGATCTCTTCCATAATAGCTGTCTCTTCATGAGTAGCTGTGGAGATCTGTTTGGCTCCTTCATAGAAACGATCTGCCATTTCACGGATTGTGTTGACGTTCTGGTAGGTCAATTCGACCCGATCGGTCTGCTTGGAAATGGAGCCCTCCATCTGCTGCACCTCGGACATCAACTCATCGACCACGCCGGCAAATTGCTGCAACGTCTCTTCTACTTGCATGGTATGCGTAGATTCCTGGCGTACAAGCTCATTCTGGCTGTGAATCAACTGCACGGTGTCATGAATCTGTGTCTGTACAGCACCGATCAGGGAGTGAATACGCTGCGCCGAATCATTACTTTGTTCGGCGAGCTTGCGAATCTCTGTAGCCACGACGGCAAACCCTGCTCCATGCTCACCCGCATGCGCTGCTTCTATTGAAGCATTTAGTGCCAGCAGATGAGTCTGCTCTGCCAGTCCTTTGACTGTACCGGTAACTGCCCCAATATCGGAAGCCTGATTATCCAGCAGACGAATCGTATTTTCTGCTTGGGCCTGGGATTCGGATAACGTACTCATGCCTTCTTTAAGCGAGGCAAAGATATGCTGGGTGGAATGCACAGACTTCTCCATCGTCCCTGATAGATTCATCATATGGGAAGACTTATCGCGCATCTCCTGAAAAGAACCAAGCATCTGCTCGGCTGTCTGCAGCGACGTCTCAGTAGACTTGCGCTGCTGCTGGACCCCTTTGTAGATTTCGTCAGCAATAGTAGACAGAGATTCGATCTGCTGGGTAGCTTCATTGATCGATCCCGTCAGATAATCGGCATTCTGTGATGTGGTACTTGTACTGTGCGCAATATCGTTAATGATATCCTTGATATTCGTTACCATCATGCGGAAAGCATCATTGAGAACTTTGATCTCGTCTTCTTCACGTCGTTCCGGAATATCGACTGTCAGATCCCCTGCCGATACACGCTCTGCAGCACGCGACAGATTAACAATCGGGCGGGTCAGCAGACGGGAAATAATATAACCAAGTATACCGCTCCAAGTAATGCCGAGCAGCAAAATAATCGATACATAGAGCCAATCGCTCATTGTTGATGCCAGAAACGACTTCAGATAAAAAATAAAGAAAGCGCTTGTACCGTAAGTAATGATAGAGACTGCAATAAAGCTTGCGACCAGCTTCGAACCCAGTGATAATTTCATACTGCACCTCATAGCTTCAGAATTTGAGTAATTATAAGTTGGAATAAATGCTGAATAGGCGAAAATTCAATCTATCTTGTAATTATTACCATATTCATTAAATACTTATTAATTTAAATTTTAGCAAAAAGATAAATTACTTGTTATGATAAAAGTCATAGACTCATACTCAAATCAAGGCCTAAAGAACTATTTTCATAGTGAAGCTGCTTTTCCTTTTGTTCGTATATATCCTAATCTAATGTTTTACGAAGTTGCCTGCTTGCTCTCTTCCTCTGCGGAAGCTATGCTAAGTACTATACCAATCCAGATTATTTAAATAGCAACTCAAGTTAAAGGAGATGAAATTGCACATGGAACGCACCAGAATCTGGAGCGAGCGATTCAAATTATTTTTTCTGAACAATCGCTTTGTTATCTTTTTATTCGTACTACTGCTCATTTCACTGAATATTTTTGTATTATCCAAAATCCCGTATGTGTTTACGCCGCTTATTGTACTTGTAAAGACTGTCATTTTGCCTATTATTCTCAGCGGCATTCTATTTTATTTGCTTAATCCCATCGTGAATTTGCTGGAAAAATACAAAATAAAACGCATTTATTCCATTATTATGCTATACATTCTTATTATCGGCATTCTGGTGCTGATTGTTAGTCTTGTAATTCCTGTGATTCAGAAGCAAATACAAGAACTCATTATCAGTATTCCAACGTTGTACGACAAGACTGTATATCAGATTCAGTACTGGCTAGGCGGCGATGTGTTCCAACAGCTGCAACAATCTACCAACATTAATCCAAATGAACTGGCTCAGTCCCTGTCAGAACGCTGGGCAGCTATTGCCGGGAGCGGCGTGAGCGGATTTATCCATACATTCTCGGGGATTGGCGGTTTCCTCGGAACATTGACAGAAGTTATCGTCTCGATCGTGACCGTGCCATTTATTCTGTTTTATCTGCTCAAGGACGGCCATAACCTGCCTCGGTATATTCTGAAGTTCATTCCTATAGGACTACGTGATCAGACATCTAAAGTCATGTCCGAAATGAATCATCAGATAAGCTCTTATATTCGTGGACAGATTATCGTCAGCTTCTGTATCGGTATTCTGCTGTATATTGGCTACAATATTATCGGCATGGATTACGCATTGATTCTGGCGGTTATCGCTTCCTTTACGAGTATTGTGCCTTATCTTGGTCCAGCTATCGCCATTACACCCGCATTGATTGTAGCGCTGGTCACTTCGCCTATCATGCTGCTCAAAATGGTCGCAGTCTGGACGATCGTGCAATTGATTGAAGGCAAACTGATTTCTCCGCAGATTATGGGTAAATCACTCAAAATTCATCCGATTACGATCATTTTCGTTATTTTGACATCAGGTAATCTGTTTGGTGTGATTGGTATCCTGCTGGCTGTACCTGGCTATGCTGTACTCAAAGTGCTGGTTACCCATCTATTCGACTGGCTCAAAGTAAGTTCCAATCTCTATGAGACCGACAAAGTTACCGAACCTACTGTAGAAGTAGATGTGAAAAAGTAGTATTCGTTCGACGTATCTTTGTTATTGATTTTACTTCTGTATCATTTTTGCTATGTTTGTTATGACCAGGCTAATAGATTAAAAAAAAGAGAATCAATGAATTATACGTTCTATTCGTAATATGAGCATCACAAAAAACCTTGAGGAGCATAATGGCTCTTCAAGGTTTTTTTGTGATGCTCACCATATTGGATTATCTCTATTTCTTTATCGACTGCTTCTTATTTGGCCAGTTCAGGTGTATAACCTGCTGGAATAATAGTTGCAGCGGTTCCTTCGGTAATCACCTGTGGATACATCATCCCCGGCTCTGGCTGTTGCAGGGAATAGCTGATGATTGCCCGCTTGTCGTCAGTCAGTTTAACATTATCAATCTTCAGATTGTAACCGGGATTTGGCAGTTCGACATGCAGCGTAACTTTTTGTTTGCCATCTGCTGTGCTGCTGATGCCCATTTCAGGAGTAGTCCCCATTTGTTCACCTTCCGATGGTTGTGGTGAAGTGCTAGTATCGTCACCCGATTGTAATTGCTTATGACGCTCTACCATTTCAACTGCACTGTATACCCAGGTAGCGGCATCCATGCGTGTAATAGCTGCTTTGGGCTTGAATTCCTGCCCTACAGAACTGCGTGGTATCACATTCATATTCACCAGATTCTGAATCGCATTGGAAGCTTCTTTACTAATGCTTTTCTGGTCTTGGAAAACAACCATCATCATAGTGGCTGGATACTGTCCGGTCTTATCAATTGCCTGATGCAGCCAGATCGCGAACTGTTCACGGGTTACAGGCTCGGAAGCTTTGAGATTGGCCGGAATAGATAGACCATTGGCACGAGCAGCTGCTACGGCTTGTGTATACCATACTTGTCCGGAAGCAGTCTCGGGACCTTTCATATCAAATGCATTCACCAGCATCTGAATCGCCTGTGGCTGGGTCAACTGCTGATTGGGCTTGAACTGGGTAGCTGTCACCCCATTAATAATTCCTTTTTCCTGCAAAGAACTGACGATCGACTGGTTATTGGAACCTTGCACATCAGAGAATGCTGCTGCAGCTACTCCACTGCCTGCAAGTGCACAGGATAATGCCAGCAATGCTGCTGCTTTCTTTTTCGAATTCCACATTGTAATCCCTCCATCATATAGATAATCAGGTTAGTCTTTGATATACCGGGAAAACCTATTTGCCGGCGAACCTTCACTATCACAGACGCAGGGCAGGACCAAATGGTTGCGTATCTCTTCAAGTCTTACATTTGCTGTGGAGCTTTCATACCGAGCAATTCCATTAATCGAGCCAGATACTCTCCTGTCCGGCGGCTAAGTTCCAGACGCTGTTCACGCCAGGCAGGCGAACCATCCAGAATACGATTATGACTATAAAATTGATTGAACAATCTCGCAGTCTGAAGTGCATATCTGGCCATGATCGATGGCTCATGCAGACGAACTGCCCGTTCCAGTTCACTGTCATAACTGGCAAGATGACAGAGCAGCTCCCAGGCACTATCCGTCCAACCGGATGGTTCTTCCACGACAGCTTCGGAGTCGACCTGATCCAGTGACGGATCTGTGACTGCATCTGCCGTCAGTTCGGTAGTCGGCGCATTTTGCGCAGCACGTCGCAGAATACTTTGAATCCGGGCATAGGCATACTGTACATAAGGTCCGGTCTCTCCTTCGAAGCTCACGGCTTCTTCCAGCGAGAAATCAATTTCATTTTGACGATTGTTTTTGAGATCATTAAAAATGATAGCACCTACGCCGACCTGCCGGGCAACTTCTTCCTTATTCGGCAAATCAGGATTTTTCTCCTCGATAATACGTGCTGCCTGCTGCACTGCCTCATCCAGCACTTCTTCCAGAAATACAACTTTCCCTTTGCGTGTAGACATTTTTTTGCCATTTACTTTCATCAGACCAAATGGCACATGTATGCAATCTTCTGCCCAATCAAAGCCCATTTTGCGCAGTACAGCAAACACCTGACGAAAATGCAGCGTCTGCTCTCCACCGACGACATAGACGAGACGATCGCCCTCCATCACTTCCTTGCGGTAAATAGCTGTCGCCAGATCACGAGTCGGGTAGATAGTTGTACCATCGGATTTGATAATCAGGCAGGGAGGCATATCCTGCTCATCCAGACGAACTACCAAGGCTCCATCACTTTCTTCCAGCAGATTCAGCTCGCGCAACCGATCCACGACTGCAGGCATTTTATCATTATAAAAGCTCTCACCCAGTACAGCATCAAATTCCACACCAAGGCGCTCATACATCCGATTCAGTGAAGCCATACTCACATCTACAAAATAACGCCATAATTCCAGCGCCTGGGCATCGCCATTCTCAAGCTTGCGGAACCAGTCCCGTGCTTCATCCTCCAGCTCCGGATGCTCTGCTGCCTCATCATGGAATTTGATGTATACACGAAGTGCTTCCCCGATCGGATTCTGCTCCATCTGTACCGGATCGCTCCACCGCAAATGCGCAGTAATCTGCTTACCAAACTGGGTTCCCCAGTCGCCAATATGATTGACACGTACCGGCTCATATCCGGCAGCATGATAGATGCGATATAGGGCGGCGCCGATCACCGTAGAACGCAGATGCCCGACTCCAAACGGCTTCGCGATATTGGGTGAGGACATATCGATAATAATACGTTGCCCTTTACCGGTCTGAAGCTGATAATGCTGCTCTTTACTAATCTGTTCCAGCAGTGTTGTACTACACTGTGTACGATCCCAATGCATATTCATGTATGCGCCGGCAGCCGATACATGGATATGTGCATAGTCCGGCAGTTCACTGATCCGACTGCATAATTCGTCAGCAATCTGCTGCGGAGCGCGGCGCCAGGATTTGGCCAGGGTAAAACATGGAAAAGCCAAATCTCCCATTGCCACCGATGGGGGTGTCTCCAGCAGCCGGGTCAGCTCGGTTGTATCGATATCGGTAACCTTTTGCAACATTTGTGAGGCTTCTTCAATAAACAATCCTACTGTACTCATCCTTTGTCCACTCCCTTTAATCTTGTACATATCAAAAAACTCCCGTCCCTCAAGCCAAAGCTTAAGAGACGAGAGCATCGATTGCTGTTCCCGCGGTACCACTCTTGGTACAATCGGCATCATACGGATAATTATCCATCAGATCCCGGATTGTCACTCGAATACGATAACGGTGTCGGACCGGATTCGCCTATGCACAGCATTTTGCTCTATGGCATACTGCTGCTTTGGGCGGATCATCTCACAGGTGCGCTTCAGCAAAGGCATTCTACCGGCTCCCACCATCCCGGCTCGCTTGAAGAATGTAGACTGTACCTACTCTCCTGTTCATAGACTTTTATGTAATTTGGTGAAATAACTATTCAGCATAATGATATGCAAGTTAGCAGTATTATATCGGGCAACCTGCAGACAAGCAACCTTTTTTTGCAATTCTTTTTTTGAAATCGATTTTTGAATTTTAGATGGATTACCATTAGTTGATGACCCGCCAAAAGATACTTTTATTTTATCCAACTCTCCAATAGCTTGTTTCCCGTGTTGTTTCTCTACTTCATTTTCGATTGTATTTACTTGGCTTTTTACATACAAAAGCTACTATCTATGGGGATAGCAGCTTTTAATATTCAAATTATATACAAATATTGAGCTTCTGTCCTGTCTACTCCATCCAGTAAATCTCAGGACCAAGCGATTGGAATCAGAAGGAAAAAGAATCAATATTCTAGTTGTATCATTGAGGTGCTGTCTCTCAGAAAACACACACACCTATGTAGACAGCTCTGTTCATTTATACAGGAACTTTCATCTCCATCAGTTCTCTGCACATTTGAGCACAGCGACGGCATGCCTGCACACATTCCTGACAATGTGTCTGTGGATGCTTCTGACATTCGTCGATGCATGCTTCACAAGCTTTGGCACATACTTCGGCGATTTCGGCAGCGAAGATACTTCCCTGACTCAATGCCTGCGCTGTAAAGGAGCAGATCTCTGCACAATCCCGATTGATACGAATGCAATCACACAGCTTCTCCAGATCATATTCCTTGAGGTTGGAAATATAGGAAATATTGCAGGCATTCATTGCTTCTACACATGCCTCGATATACGAATGATATTGTTGTGGTGTTGACATAATAATAGCCTCCCGAGTAGTTCTATTTTGGTAAACGTGGTGTAAGCCAGCTTATTTAGGCGCCGTTGTCCGGCCTCAGCGTTTGGTTATTGAACTATTACCCCGGGACAGGCAAAATTGAAACGAAGGTATAATCAGGATTCCGCAGCTTGACGCTCCAGTGTCAGCAATTGTTCCTGTATTTGTTGCTTATCAAAGTATTCTCCAATAAATACGGCAACATCCGGGATGGGTTTTTGTGGTATGGTTTTCATAAAATCCATCTGGCGATAGGCATATTGGAACAAGAAACGGCTTGAAGTATCACTGAACGTCAGGATCCCTTTGGCACGATATACTTCGGTTGGCAGCTGCGCGATGATCTTTTCAAATTCTTCACTATTGATCGGATTCTGGAAATAATGCGTATAGACCATTACATGTTCATGGGAATGATGCATATGCCCCTTTTCCCCTTTTATTGTGTCATGATCTGTTGAATCTGCCGATTCTGAAGAATTGCATACTGCGCAGTTTTGTACATCATGTTCAGTAACAGTGTCTGCACGCTGTTCACTGCTAAGCGAAGCGCCTTCCTGCCCGTAATACGAACGATCCACCTCACAGCGTACAGCGACATGAACAGGAGCATACACATTCCAGCCACGTACAATATGCTGTACCTGCTCCAGCTGCTCGGGACTAACCAGATCACTTTTGTTAAGAATAAGCAGGGATGCCGACCGAATCTGTTCCTGCATGAGTCGATACGTCTTGCCCTGTTGATCTTGGTATAGCTGCCATAGATGGGCAGTATCCACTACTGTAATCAGATTGCGCAGCTCTAATGGATTATAGAGAGCAATCTCGGTAACCGCATCGAGAATCTCAATAGGGTTCGCAACACCGGAAGCTTCGATCACGATCATATCCGGCTGTTCATTCTGCATTAGATTATACAGTTCCAGTCCCAGATCCACCCGGTTCGAACAGCAGATACATCCGCTCAGCAGTTCAGCCATTGCTATATCCTGGTCTAGCA
This sequence comes from Paenibacillus dauci, assembly GCF_000971985.1. Taxonomy (GTDB): domain Bacteria; phylum Bacillota; class Bacilli; order Paenibacillales; family Paenibacillaceae; genus Saccharibacillus; species Saccharibacillus dauci. The sequence goes on from NZ_LAQQ01000005.1 coordinate 410,463, forward strand.
TCATACCATCCAGATTCACATCACCAATCTCATTCATGATTACCGCTGGCGTCTTGCCTTCATCACGCCAGGTTTGCAGCATTTGCTGCAATAATGTCGTCTTACCGCTACCCAAAAATCCGGATAAAATATATACAGGTGTTGTCATCGTCAACCTCCATTAATTGGATAATAAGCTTATCCTTATACTCTGTTATATCCTTATCAAGGTAACTTATAGTCATCATGGGATACATTATTCTTGTTCTGCTATATATCAGCTGCCCTAATTAATCATAAGATGCAGTCTTGAAATAAACAGCTGATAAATATTATAAAGCAAATAACCTGCAATTGAATACATCTGCTTATTTGGTATCTAGAATGGGCTAGCTGAAAGATTGCTTCTCTTATGGATATTGGCAAAACCTATACAAATTCTCGACAATTGTACAACCATGCGGTAAACAGGTTGGATATGATAAAATAAAAGAGCTGTTTGGCAGCCAGTTTTTCCGTACTTATCTATCCATATATCCATTTCATAGGAGAATGTTATATGATCCAAATAAAGGAGCTGATCCACTTATGCGATCTGTAGATGAACACCGGGCAGAAGCCCCGGATACTGTTAAATGTATGGTAATTACCGTCTCCGATACACGTACTCCCGAGACGGATACAGGCGGTCAGCTGCTTCAACATCTGCTGACAGAACACGGCTATCAGGTGGTGGATTACCGGATTGTCCAGGATGATTATCAGGAGATTCGTGAGCTGCTGCATAATCATGCCGAACGTGAAGAGGTTGAAGCGATTCTACTGACAGGCGGTACTGGTATTGCTCCGCGCGATGTAACCTATGAAGCAGTACAAAGCCTGCTAACCAAAGAGCTGCCGGGATTCGGCGAGATTTTCCGCTATTTGAGTTTTGCTGAGGATATCGGTTCCGCCGCTATTCTAAGCCGAGCCATTGCCGGAACTATAGGACGTACTGCCGTCTTCTCCATGCCAGGTTCACGCGGTGCGGTCAAACTCGCTATGGAGCGAATCATTTTGCCGGAACTGGGTCATGTGATGCGGGAGATTTACAAAAAGTAAATTGCACATTTCAAGCAATATAATCAGAATTATCAAGCAAATAAAGGATTGAATCACAAAAACAGATAGGAAAGCATGTATTCACTACCCGGTCATCGGAATGATTAGTGTTTATACCGATGATCGGGTAGCTGTACATCCACCTATCTGTTTTGTTATACATCAATAGCTTTGGTATTTTGATACGAATTGATCATTATGAACACCTGTACATTGTCCAAACAAAATGCACTAACGATATGGATATTCAGTGTAAAATCATATTATTAAGTCCTGCTATCCTTGTATACAAATAGTATTACGCTTCCGGTTGATCATGAATACGAATCAATTGTCTGCCTACTGCCTGACCTGCCAGTACGGTTGCGAGCGCCTGGGGAATCTCTTCCATATCGTATACAGTGACTCCCTGCTGCAGTGCCGTATCGGGCTTCCAGTCTCCTGCCAGATGATTCCAGATACGCTGACGAATATCTACTGGACAAAATACCGAATCAATTCCGATTAATTGCACACCCCGCAGGATAAATGGAAATACACTACTCTCAAATTTCACGCCTGCCGTATTACCGGATACAGCAACAACCCCGCGATATTTAACTATCTTGAGCCGTTCACCAAGTGCAGCTCCGCCGGTAGGATCAATAATTCCTGCCCAGGCTGTTTTACCAAGCGCTCCTTTGACAGGCTGTTCGGTATCCTGTCTTGCTATTACCTGACTGGCTCCCAGCTTCTGCAGCCAATCGCTCTGCTCGGCCTTGCCACTGGAAGCATGCACTTCATAACCTAACCGGCTTAGAATGGATACAGCCATCGTCCCTACTCCACCGGTCGCACCGGTTACGAGGATAGGACCATCTTGCGGCTGTACGCCTCCTTGCACGAGCGCATCCACAGACATGGCAGCGGTAAACCCTGCTGTACCGATCATCATCGCTTCTTCTGCACTTAGGCCTGCTGGAAGCTTAACCAGCCACTCTGCAGGGACTCTGGCATATTCACTGTAACCGCCATAGTGGCTTACACCCAGCTTATAGCCGGTACACAGCACTTGGTCTCCAGGTTGAAATGTGCTGTCCGAAGACTCCACGACTTCTCCCGACAGATCAATGCCCGGTACAAATGGATATTGATTCACGACTTTGCCATCTGCCCGACTGGCAAGTCCATCTTTATAGTTAACATCGGAATAGGCTACTTTGACTGTAACGGTACCTTCTGGGAGCTGATCAGCAGTCAGCTGCTGAACCGAGCCTGTTACTTCTTCTCCTTGTTTCTCCAATACATATGCGCGAAATGTCTGTTCCATCCTGATCCATCCTCTCTGTTGTACTTACATCTACCAAGCAGTGTAGCTCATGTTCTGCTCTGTGCCTATAATCTTTCTCATATACCAATATAGTTGCTTGATCCAGACGTCAATTATCTTGCTACAGAATCTACTGTTATTGCAATATAATCTGTTAACATACCGAAATTCGGGATTCGCAGAAATGCTTATCGAGCAGCAAGTAGCTGATTATATGAGTATGATGCATACGTACGCTCTTTGAGTACTTTAACCAAAATAGGTCTCTCTAATACAAAATACAATTTGTTTCGCACAGTACTTCAATAGAGCTTCAATTGGGAAAATTTCTTTATACAGACATAGCTTTGCCATTGAATGCTGCTTTTTCTGCCCAGTCAGATCTTTTAATTAGAGGATGCAAGTGAACGATTATCATCATACTTCAAATAGAAAAACCTGCTCCTCTTTCGAGAAACAGGTTTTGTCAATAATCTGGATACGTGATTAAGGTAACAGCAAGAAATAGACAATGTACTACGGAGTGATGCATATGCCAGATCTTTTTTTACACTATCATCCGTTTGCATACCGAGTTATCCAGTAATAGGCATGATACCTACTTGTCTGCTTCTGCTCAGGCTTCTTCCGGTGGTAGATGCTCGGCAATCAGTTTCTGTTTCATTTCCCAGGCTTTGGGACTGATATTTACACGATAGATCTCCGGATTCAGCTTGCGCAGATATTCCGGCCAGAACTGTTCCAGTTGGGAACGGTGATAGTCTCTGATTTCATCCAGAGATGGCAGCTCATAGACTTGCTTGCCCTCAACGAATACCGGTTCCAGCATCGGGATCGCTTGATAATCCGATACATATTTACGAATATAAGGATGCAGTGGGTTAAATAGCTTGAGGCGTTTGCCTTCACGCGGCTCATCCTCATCCGGGAAGCAGATGTAATCGGCGATAGCCTTGCCGCTGCCTGTACTGATAATCCGGTATACATCTTTGCTGCCTGGTGTTGTTACTTTCTCGGGATTGGCCGAGATTTTGATCACCGGCTGCATTTTACCGTCAATATCACACTCTACCAACTTGTATACGCCGCCAAGTGACGGCTGATCCGAAGCTGTAATCAGCTGTGTCCCTACACCCCAGGTATCAATTTGTGCGCCCTGTGCTTTGAGATCCAGAATTGTATTCTCATCCAGATCATTAGAAGCGACAATTTTGACATAGGAGAGTCCGGCATCATCCAGCATTTTACGCGCCTGGATCGACAGATAGGATAAGTCACCACTGTCGAGACGTATCGCACTCATTTTTTTGCCACGAGCTTCCAGCTCCTTGGCTGTTTTGATCGCATGAGGTACTCCACTGCCCAGTGTATCAAATGTATCCACCAGCAATGTTACGCCATCCGGCAGTGCAGCCGCATAACGGTCAAAAGCTTCCTGTTCATTGCCGAAACTTTGTACCCAGGAGTGCGCATGCGTTCCTTTGGCAGGAATACCAAATTTGGCACCAGCCAATACATTGGATGTACCATGGAAGCCGGCAATATATGCTGCTCTCGCGCCCCAGATTGCCGCGTCAGCCTCCTGCGCTCGCCGTGTACCGAATTCCAGCAGAATATCATCTCCGGCCACCTGCTTGATGCGGGAAGCTTTGGTTGCGATCAGCGTCTGATAGTTCATAAAGTTCAGCAACGCCGTCTCAACAAGCTGTGCTTCCAGAATAGTTCCTTCCACCCGAATCAAAGGCTCATCTGCGAAAACAATGGCTCCTTCTTTCATTGCAGATATGCTGCCGTGAAAACGGAACTGACGCAGTTCATCCAGGAAACGGGTGTCATACTCTTCTTCCTGTTCTGCCAGAAACGCAATTTCATCTTCATGGAAAGTCAGATTATTGATATAGTTAACGATCCGCTCCAGACCGGCAAAAACGGCATATCCATTGCCAAACGGAAGCTTGCGGAAATAGGCTTCAAATACTGCCTTTTTCGTATGAGTTCCGTTAATCCAGTGCGCATACATCATATTGATCTGATATTTATCCGTATGTAAAGCAAGTCCCAGCTGTTTCATCAGTTCATTCACCTCATTTTTGTTATACCTGCCCTATTGCCCAATATGTGAATACTTGCACATATTGGGCAATAACCGGCATGATTAACTTTTAACCACATTTGCTCCAAGCGTACCTTTAAAATGTCCAAGTGCCCATTCATGACCGGCTGCATTGAAGCTTGCTACTGCATCTTCATGCACAGTAATCTGAAAACCGCGGTTATAAGCATCCACTGCCGTATGCAGGACGCAAATATCCGTGCAGACACCAATCAGATGCAATTCGGTAATCTTTCGCTGACGCAGCTGCATTTCCAGATCCGTCCCTGCAAAAGCGCTGTACCGCGTTTTGTCCATCCAATAGATCTGCTGTTGATGCTGCTCATACACCTGCTTGAGGCGTCCGTACAAATCGCGTCCTGTTGTTCCCCGAATATTGTGCGGTGGGAACAGAGAAGATTCGGGATGGTATGAATCATTCTCGTCATGCAGATCTACTGCCATGACTACCCATTCGCCCTCTCTCACGAACTGTTCCGTCAGCTCTACGATCTTTGGCTCTATATCAATACCCGGCTGTCCTACAGGCAGCTTGCCATCCACAAAATCATTTGTGTAATCAATTACAATCAAGGCTTTCATCAGATAGGCCTCCTTTGGGATTCAACCGGCTTATATACAGCACGGTGAGTGATCAGGAATAAATGGACAAACGCGGCATCAGCCCCGTGAACCGGTACAGCTGAGCCGGACGCTGGGAATACTGGTTGGAGCTGAGCGGATTTCCCTGCTCATCACGAACCTCTTCAATAATACCCTTACGGCTTCGTGTCGAAGTAATCTTGCGAATAAAGTTCGGTTCTTCAAAATCAGGCACGACTGCTTTGATTACCTGATACAATTCGCTCAGCGTAAATTCTGGTGGCAGAAACTTCTTGGCTATTACTGTACTAAGCATCTGCTCCTGAATCCGGTGATAGGCATCCTGGATAATATCGCGATGGTCAAAACCCAGTTCCAGCTGCTCCAATGCTTCTTCAATGGTAAACAATCCCACTTCTTCTGCATCGTCGGCAGCCTGCCGTTTTTCGAGAATTTCTTCTTCCACTAATGCAAAAAAGGCATGAGAGATAATCCAGCCGCGTGGATCTCGTCCAGGCTTGCTATACACACCCAGATATTCCAGATGACGCGCATCTGCATCAACACCGGTCTCTTCCTTGAGTTCGCGCTGGGCGGTCTCAAACAAGGATTCGGTATCTCTTGAGAATCCGCCAGGCAATGCCCATTTTCCGGCAAATGGCCAGGAACGGCGGCGGATTAGCATGACCTTAAGTTCCCGCAGTGGAAGCGTCTTGGTAAATGTTTTCCGTTCTTTTTTGGTCAGTGTAAACATAACAATATCGGCAGGCGCTCCATCGGGCGTACGGTACTTTTTGACATCGTACATATGCTGCTTGCTGTTATCGGTCATTTTCATCACCACTGTTCATTTTATCTTTTTGATAATATCATTATGACTCATTGTAGAAAGCAGGTCAACGTTTATTTGCTGATCCATTTTACTTCTGACGAGTTGCAATAAAAGTAGCTGTAGAAATAGCACCAGTCACGCCATTGCCATCCTTCACTTCAGCCTGTAGCGTAACTGTGCGTCCGGCATGGTGAATAACGCGAGCTTCAGCCAGCAGTTCACCTTCGGTCATGGCCTGTACAAAATGTGTATTCATATTGGTAGTTACACAAGGTTGTCCATCCTGCAGTGCCATTGACATCATTCCCATCGCCTGATCCATCATGGACATCAGCACACCACCATGAACAATATGCATATGGTTCAGGTGACGTGACGTTGCTGTCAGTCCTATCGTAATATGATCCAATTCACTTTTGATCAATCGGCAGCCAAGCAGCCCCCAGTACATCTGTTCACTTGCTTTCAATACTTCATCCCACTGTGTCATCGGGCGTTCCTCCTGTTAGTTCCATAGTGATTTTATCAACGCCCCATTATTGAAGCTGATATAAATGGATTTCACTGCTACATAGCAGTCTTGGTACATGTTTTACATAAAATAATATTCTACAATAGTAGCCCCATCTGAATGAGATCCACATATTGATCGTCTACCAGTAATGCATTTTTTTGAATTCCTTCCATACGAAAACCAAGAGAACGATATAGATGAATGCCACGCTCGTTGGCAGATTGTACGGTTAGTTCAATACGGTGCAGCTCCCGATCCTGTGCCCATTGCAACATGGTCTGGAATAATCGTCTTCCAATTCCACGGTTGGCATATTCCTGTAGTACGCCTATTACAACGTAAGCGCTATGTCGATTGCGGGACACTTTGCCGCCCATCGCTTCCAGATAGCCAATAATCTGTCCATCCCGTTCTGCCAGAAAAATATTGGAATTAGCGCTTCGAAGAGCATAACGAATCATATCCCTCTGCTCTGCTTCATTCATCATTCGCTCGCCTGGTTCCAGCAGCATATAGGTAGTCTGTTGATCCAGCCGCTTCTTCATGCGCAGCAATGGACCAGCGTCGCGAATCTGGGCAATACGTATCGATACACTCGCATGAAAATGAGACATGACTACAGGTCTCCGCTGCTTCACAGCATCCGGCCACACACGCTCCATCATGATTCGATCACAGCTGCAGACCTTATTCCCCACATGCTGCTGATCCAATCCGGCAAAATAATCCTGTTCCACGGCCACCATCCGGAATCCATGTTCTTGATAAAAAGCCAGCATATCTACACAGGAACTGCGAACACCTGCTGTCACTTTGCCGGCGTCCGCAGCTCTCAGGGCATCCAGTACTTCTATCAGCAGCTGACCGCCGATTTCTTGATGTGAATACTCCGGAGAGACCGCCATGTTCACAATCTCCCACTCTTCTGTACTTCGCTGGAGGATACCACATATACCTATTATCCGGTTCTCATACTCTGCCAGCCACCAACGGCAGTACTCGGCATACCGTTCTACAGATCCATAAGCCCGATTACCTATCAAAAGAAGAGGAAGCGGCAATGGCTCGTCCGCTTGCCTGAGACGAATGGATAAAGCACCGCTAGAATAATTGGAGGATTCCATAATCAGGTCACTTCTTTCTGTGTAATGGATATACCTTTTATCAATACAATGGCGCAGAATGTCTAGTAGGGCTGAGCTGAACGAATAAAAAAGACGCGGCATAAGCTCCGCGTCTCAGGTAGTGTATTAATCGCCGCATGACGAAGGAGGTGAATCTTTGCCGCTCTCGACATTGATTTTCTCGGATACCGTATCATAGATCGCGGAGACTACCATTTGCAGCAGATCGTTAATTTCCACCTGGCTTTCCTGAAAATCGGATACCAGTGGTATATCATCCATCTCCTGCTGCAGAGCAGTTATTTCCGCTTCGATCTTGGCAACCATCTTTTCGTTGCGGAGCGATTCAAAAGCTACAATCTCTTTTTGTTTCTTCTTGATCGTCTTGATCAGATTCTGCACCCGTTCATGGGACTGAATCATTTGTTCTGCTTTTCGAAAATGAACTACCTCTTCACTTCCGCCAATCAGATCTGACAATTCACGGGTTTTGGCGATAATATCTTCACGAATATAGAGCCCGGAGGTGTCCATACCCGGTATATTTGAGACCGCTGAATCCTGTTCATGATGATGTTCGTGTTCCATCGGTTCAAGTCTCCTTTCCTGCCTGTCGATCAGCCGATAGCTGCAGGCTCGGCGACTAGCTCGCCTTTAATATAAAACGATTTGGAATCGGTAATCTGTACATGCACAAATTCGCCAATCAGGTCCTCTGAACCTTCAAAGTGAACAAGCTTGTTCGTACGGGTACGTCCTGCCAGCACCTGATCGTTATTTTTGCTGGCACCCTCTACAAGCACTTCTACAACCTGACCGAGGAACTTTTCACTGCCGATACGGCTGTATTCCTTGATCGTGCTGTTGAGACGCTGCAGACGTTCCTTTTTCACTTCCATCGGTACATTGTCTTCCATTCCGGCCGCTGGTGTGCCTTCACGAGGAGAATAGATAAATGTATAGGCAGAATCAAAGCCTACTTCACGTACCAGAGACAACGTTTCTTCAAACTGCTCATCGGTCTCTCCCGGGAATCCAACAATAATATCGGTTGTCAGCACCGCATTCGGAATAGAGGTATAGATTTTGTGTGCCAGCTCCAGATAACGCTCACGCGTATATTTGCGGCTCATTCGTTTGAGCACTTCAGTACTGCCTGATTGAACCGGCAGATGAATATGCTCTACCAGATTACCACCCTGAGCCAGCACTTCAATCAGACGATCATCAAAATCGCGCGGGTGTGACGTAGTGAATCTCACACGCGGAATATCGATTTTGGAGATATCCTCCATTAGATCGCCAAACGTATAATTCATGCCTTCCAGATCCTTGCCATAGGCATTAACGTTCTGGCCAAGCAGTGTAATTTCCTTGAATCCCTGACGGGCCAGCTCGCGTACTTCCGCAATAACATCCTGCGGCAGACGGCTGCGCTCTTTGCCCCGGGTATATGGAACAATACAGTACGTACAAAATTTGTCGCAGCCATACATAATATTTACCCAGCCGCGCATACCCTGACGTTTTTTCGGCAGATTCTCGACGATGTCGCCTTCTTTGGACCATACTTCAACGACCATTTCTTTGCTAAACAGTGCGCCTTGGACCAGCTGCGGCAGACGATGAATATTATGGGTACCGAAGATCATATCAACAAAATTATGCTTTTGCATAATCCGGTTGACTACACCTTCTTCCTGCGCCATGCATCCGCATACCCCCAGCAGCAAGCCCGGACGCTCCAGCTTAAGGGTTTTGAGGTGACCCAGTTCGCCAAATACACGATCTTCCGCATTTTCGCGAATGGCACAGGTGTTCAGCAGAATGATATCCGCTTCTTCACGACTCTCGGTCGCCTGATAGCCCATTTGTTCCAGCATACCTTTGATGGTCTCCGAATCATGCTCGTTCATCTGACAGCCAAATGTATAGACCAGATAGTGTTTGCCCAGACCAATTTGTCGAAGCTCCTCAGGAACCGCATTTTCATACATGACCTGAGTCTCCTGCTTGCCACGCTTTTTCTCTTCGCGCTGATTGGGCTCGGAAATAATATGAATCTCGCGTCCGCGAATGCGGATTTTTTTGCCATGTTCATCTTCGGAGATGACTTTGGCATCCGAGAAGTCGAAATATTGGGAATAATCTTTTGTTTGCTTTGACATGCTATGCTGTCACTCCCCCACCATGAACATTTCCTGAGTGTACAGGCAGTATGCTAAATGAAATGTTATCGCTCATTCAACACAGCCTGACTAATATCAAGGATGTTAATCGATTGTTGCAGACATAAACAAAAAAGCACTAACTGTAATTATAGCATGGCCGTATCATTATAAAAAGCAAGGAATCATTCGTATGATCGGAGCAAGTTGTCCGTCTATAATGAACCCGGGGGCAGCTTGGCAATGAGTGCCCTCAGTAGATCTGGTTTCCTACTGCTATACGGATTTTCGGTAACTTATCGGGATCTATAGCAGTAAGCACCCGCAGCAGGTTTGACTCCGACATGGCAATACATCCTTCTGTCGGTTTATCTGCTGCACGCCAGATATGCATGAAAATGGCACTGCCTTTACCAGGTACGACCGGATCGGTATTATAGTTGATCACCATGGCATGTTTGTATAGTGGATTATTCAATCGTTCAAAAGAAGACCAACGATCATCAGGATTCCCTTCATAAGCAACCCAGCTGTTATAATCTGGAGACTTCGATGCATCAATCCAGTAGTCATCTGCACCTGCTGTCCGGTAATCGGTCTTCAGCCCGTCAGGTGGTAGAGAGCTGCTGCCAAAAGCCGTACCGAGTGTATACGTACCAATAGGAGTTTTCCCATCGCCTTCTTTCGTTTTACCAAGTCCATTTTGACCCAATACGACCGGGATCGGTCCGATTTGATGATGCCAGCCATCGGTCTGCTTCTCATATAGATACAGTCTGCCTGCCGTAGAGCTTTGACGGCTCGCGGTGACGATAATCATCTGTTCGCTATGCAGCTGATCCAGCTTTTGAAATAATCGACTCTCATTTAGAGGGGCTGCGGCGTCTGCCTGCCCTTGAACCGGTATATAACTCATCAGAATGGATAGCAGCAAGGTAACTTTGATACGATAATTCATCTACCCAACCTCCTGACTCTTCTATATGGTGTAACGATAATTTATATGTATTATAACAGCCGTATTTGATTTCATCTTACAAAAAGCCGAGTTATATTACTAGTCTGGAAATAAATCAGCGATTTTTCTTCAGCTGATAGAATTCAGAACCAGCACTTTGCTTTTCTAATCCAAATTGTAAAAAAACAGCAGTTCATAAATCGAACTGCTGCTTTTGGAGATTGCTATAGTACAACTACACATTCTACATGTATAGTTAGCTAAAATCATTTTAGTCGAGGATTTCGGCAGTGTCGCCAGTGCGTGCACCTGCAGCATTAGCTTCATCTGTATCGATATGCATATCCAGGGCAAAAGAATCGGATACACGTGCAATTACGTTTTCCAGTACCATACCGCGCTCGCCAGACAGACGAACACTCAGTTTTTGCTGATCTTTGATGCCCCATTTTTCAGCATCGGATGTATGGAAATGAATGTGACGTGCTGCCACGATAACACCTTCCTGAATTTCAACTTCACCAGCTGGTCCTTTGATCAGGATGCCTGGTGTACCTTCGATATTGCCGGATTCGCGCACAGGTGCTTTAACACCAATAGCAAAAGAATCAGTCAGGGAAATCTCTAGCTGTGTTGCCGAACGTGCTGGTCCAAGAATACGCACTTTAGGGAAAGAACCTTTGGAACCTACTACTTCAACAGTTTCGTTGGAAGCAAACTGGCCTGGCTGGGACAGCGGTTTGAATTCAGTCAGCTGGTAACCAGCACCGAACAGAATTTCTACATGCTCTTGGGACAGGTGAATATGACGCGCAGATACACCAACATTTACGATTTTACTCATTTACAATTCACTCCTTATATTGATTTACATTTGTGCTTTGTAACAAATTACACGTACATTGGCATTTGTAAAATGCACACGAATACATTATACATCTTTTACTATGAAAATGAAAACCAACTCAGCAAAAAGACCCGGTGCTTTCATGAAAAGCAACCAGGTCTACAGCATACTGAATATTAATCCATTTCATAAGGCTCATATCCAGAAGTCATATGAATCATTCCGATTATCTAGGCTCTACAATCAATTTCATGGCTGTTCTGTCTTCTCCATCAATCACAATATCGGTAAAGGCTGGAATACAAATCAGATCCACTCCGCTTGGTGCTACAAATCCTCGGGCAATAGCTACAGCTTTGATCGCTTGATTCAGTGCACCCGCTCCGATCGCTTGAAGCTCTGCAGCGCCGCGTTCACGCAACACTCCTGCCAGGGCTCCTGCGACTGAGTTGGGGTTGGATTTTGCTGACACTTTTAATACTTCCATGATAAGTACCTCCCCTAGGAATGAATGATGGCTTAGCTTCAAAAATGATCGAGATTGCGTCTAGTTAGTATTCGAGGATATGCTTCAAATTCCTTCTTTTCCAAACTTTCGTTTCCGAAAAGAAAGAAAGTTCTCAACAACTCAAGCGGTTAATCCATATACCACTGATCTTCATACATACGGATCTTTTCAATACGCTTGGCTCGGCCCGTCTGATCGTCAATTTCGACGAACACCGCATGGAAATGCCACTTTCCTTCACACACCTGGAATCGTGCTGGCAGCTGTGTCTGGAACTTGTACAGTACAGCCTCTTTTTCCATACCGAGTACACCCTCATAGGACCCTACCATACCTACGTCTGTCTGATAGGCGGTACCGCCGGGCAGAATAGTATCATCATTACTCTGCACATGCGTATGGGTTCCAACTACCATGGAAGCTCTGCCTTCCAGATGCCAGCCCATAGCAATTTTCTCGGACGTAGCTTCCGCGTGAAAATCGACCAGAATCGCATTGGTTTTTCCTTTTAACTCATCCATAATCTCGTCAGCCTTGCGGAAAGGGCAATCGATTGCCGGAAGGAATGTACGTCCTTGCAGATTCACAATAGCCAGCTGTTTGCTGCCAACTTTAATGATAGTGTATCCACGTCCAGGCGTATCCGGTGGAAAGTTAGCCGGGCGAACCATACGAGCTTCATCATCGATGAACTCGAAGATTTCCCTATTATCCCATGTATGATTCCCCATCGTAATACCATGAATTCCCAATGCAAATAATTCATTTGCAATCTTGCGGGTCAGACCGCGTCCTGACGCAGAGTTCTCCGCATTCGCAATAATGATATCCGGGGTATACTTTGATTTTAACCGTGGAAGACTCTCTTTAATCGCTTTACGTCCCGTACTGCCAACAATATCTCCAATAAAAATAACTTTAATGATAATTCCTCCGTCCATTAAAGCAAAAAGTGACCTGCAGACAGGTCACTTTTCGCATCACTCTTTATTTTGCGTAGTCAACCGCCCGTGTCTCACGGATTACAGTGACTTTGATATGCCCTGGATAATCCAGTTCATTTTCAATCGTTTTGGTAATGTCACGTGCCAAGCGGAAGCTTTCCGCATCGTCAATCTTATCCGGTTGTACCATAACGCGAATTTCGCGTCCGGCCTGAATCGCATAGGATTTTTCGACTCCATCGAAAGACTCGGAGATTTCTTCGAGTTTTTCCAGACGACGGATATACGTTTCCAGTGTCTCACGACGCGCCCCTGGTCTTGCGGCGGACAATGCATCTGCTGCACCAACGAGCATCGCAATAATGGAAGTAGCTTCCGTATCACCATGGTGAGAAGCAATACTGTTGATAACAACAGGATGCTCTTTGTATTTTTTAGCCAGTTCCACGCCGATTTCAACGTGTGAACCTTCTACTTCATGATCCAGTGCTTTACCGATATCATGCAGCAGACCCGCACGCTTGGCCAGTGTGATATCCTGTCCAAGCTCGGCAGCCATCAGGCCGGTAAGATAAGCGACCTCCATGGAGTGTTTGAGTACATTCTGACCATAACTTGTACGGAACTTGAGGCGTCCCAGAATTTTGATCAGATCCGGATGCAATCCGTGTACACCTACTTCAAAGGTGGACTGCTCTCCGTATTCACGGATACGCTCGTCTACCTCACGGCGTGCTTTATCTACCATTTCCTCGATACGTGCCGGGTGAATACGTCCGTCAGCCACCAGTTTCTCCAGGGCAGTACGAGCAATCTCACGGCGAATCGGGTCAAAACCAGACAGGATAACAGCTTCCGGCGTGTCGTCGATAATCAGGTCGATACCTGTTAACGTCTCCAGCGCACGGATATTACGTCCTTCACGTCCGATGATTCTACCCTTCATTTCTTCATTAGGCAAGGTGACTACAGAAACGGTAGTCTCCGCTACATGATCAGCTGCACAACGCTGAATAGCGAGTGTGATGATTTCACGAGAGCGTTTATCCGCTTCATTTTTAGCCTGTTGTTCGATATCTTTGATCATTTGCGCGGTTTCATGGCGCACTTCCTGTTCTACATTGCTCAGGATGATGCTGCGTGCATCTTCCATAGTCAGATTGGAGATACGTTCCAGTTCCGATACCTGACTGGTGTAGAGTTGTTCGATTTGCTGCTGTGTCTCTTCGATACGTTTCTCTTTGTTGGCCACTTGTTCTTCTTTGCGTTCCAGTGATTCCAGCTTTTTATCCAGCGACTCTTCTTTTTGCAACAATCGTCTTTCCAGGCGTTGATTTTCATTCCGACGCTCACGAATGTCTTTTTCAGCTTCAGCTCTGAATTTGTGTATTTCATCTTTTGCTTCCAGAACTGTTTCTTTTTTCAGTGCTTCTGCTTCTTTCTTCGCATTCTCTACGATCTGCGCAGCAGCAGTCTCAGCACTGGAAATTTTAGCTTCTGCAAGAGATTTGCGAATAAAATATCCGATCCCGAACCCAAAGAATAATGCGGCAACAACGAGAATTATGACCCAGAGATAACCCATTCTGTTCACCTCCTCGCTGATTCCTCCAAGGTATTCCTTGGGAATTACCATTTTGATGGGTAATGCAATGCTTCATCCCTTTAAATACGTCCATTGCTCATGCGGGTACATGTGCCAATTCCCTCTTCAAGGGAGATAAAACATCTTAATTATTCATACAATCATGATCACAGTAAGCATTCTTTACCTCATTCATCGTCTAACGATTCCAAAAATGACGTAAAAATGACAAACTGCATACATCCATTTTATTATTTGCCAAAAGACATTGTCAAGCAATTGACAGCTCTCTCTTTGAGAGCTTGATACAGAAGCAATCGAATACACACATATATGGGCCCGTAAAAGTAACAATAGGATAACAACATGAAGCTGTTATCCCTTTTAGCGACTGACTTTTTTGCCTTGTTGCTTGCTTATGAAGTTAAAGACCATTTTATTATATATCTTCTTCTTCGTGTTCTTCATTTTGTACAGCAGCCAGCGCTTTACGTACCACATCCGACGAATATCCACGTCTCATCAGAAAAGCCATCGTTTTTCTTTTTTTGTCCAGCATCCCACCGGAGGTGCTTCTCCATTTTTTCTCAGCTAATTGGGTAGCTCCTGACAGCTCCTCATCTTCATCAATATTGCCCAGCGCTTCTTCAATATGCTGAGGTTCTACGCCTTTCTGACGAAGTTCCTGACGAATCCATACTTTCCCTTTCTTCTGACTTCGCACGCGCTGATTAGCCCACTGCTGTGCGTAGACGCCATCATCAATTAGCTTCTCCTGCTCCAGCCGCTCCAGGGTTACTTCAATAACATGTGGATGGAATTCTTTTTCGCGCAGCTTACGCATGATCTCGGTACGGGTACGTGAACGAAAACTCAGCAGATTAATAGAAGAAGCATAGGCAGATTGACGTTCGTTAGCCTCCATAATTTCTTCCAGTTCTTCTTTGGTAAAGGAAGAACCTTTTAACATCCGATATTTGATCATTACGTCTTCATGTACTCTCAACTTTAGATCACCAAAAAATAAACGATAATGATAACGTGGACGCGTAAGCTGCTCTACTTCACTGATTTCCAATGATTCGCCGGAAGGAAAATCATCAAGCTGCCCAGCTTTCTCCTCAAATTCTTCTTCTAACTCAAAATCTTCCTCATGAGAGGAGGCAGTTTTGTTATTCGGCTTGCGATAGGATCGAAATCGATTCATAAGTTCTCCTTTTTACTTCAATGTTGTTTATCTTTTGGGTACTTATTTAATGCCTGATCATAGAGAAAAGCGCCTGCACGTATTCTCACGTTCCAGGCGCTTTTTAAAGGTCTGTATTAGACTGGATTATTCAGTTGCTTCTGTGAACAACTCTTGCTCTTCCAGTTCTTCTTTCTTTTTATCTTCTGAACTTGGCTCTTCAACTACTGTAGTCAAGTTGCTCAGCTCACGGATTTTGTTTTCAATAACCAACGCAATCTGTTTATTTTCTTTGAGGAATTGTTTTGCATTCTCTCTACCTTGACCCATACGTTCGCCTTCGTAAGAATACCATGCACCACTTTTGTTAATGATATCTTTTTCAGTAGCGATATCAATCAAGCTACCTTCTCTGGAGATACCTTCACCGTACATGATATCAATCTCAGCTTGTTTGAAAGGAGGAGCTACTTTATTTTTAACTACTTTGATACGCGTACGGTTACCGACTACATCGTTACCGTTTTTGATGGCTTCAATACGACGCACATCCAGACGTACTGTAGAATAGAATTTAAGTGCGCGTCCACCAGGAGTTGTTTCCGGGTTACCGAACATAACGCCTACTTTTTCACGAAGCTGGTTAATGAAGATCGTGATTGTTTTGGATTTGCTGATCGCACCAGAAAGTTTGCGCAGCGCCTGAGACATCAGACGTGCTTGCAGACCTACGTGGGAATCACCCATCTCCCCTTCGATCTCTGCTTTTGGTACCAGTGCGGCTACGGAGTCGATAACGATAATATCAACAGCGCCACTGCGTACCAGAGCTTCAGCGATCTCAAGGCCTTGTTCACCTGTATCTGGTTGCGACAATAACAGTTCATCAATGTTAACGCCCAGATTTTTCGCATATTGAGGATCCAAAGCATGCTCAGCATCAATAAATGCTGCTTGTCCGCCTGCTTTTTGAACTTCCGCAATCGCGTGTAGTGCTACAGTAGTTTTACCTGAAGATTCAGGTCCATATATTTCAACGATACGACCTCTTGGCATACCGCCTGTTCCCAGAGCAATATCCAAAGCAATCGATCCACTAGGTATAACTTCAACTTGCATATGCGTGGATTCTCCAAGTTTCATAACAGAACCCTTACCGAATTGTTTCTCTATTTGACGAAGCGCCATATCCAGCGCAGCACGACGATCTGACAATCAGCTCACATCCTTCTAATGTTTATAGTCTAATTATACTCCATTTTTCAACATTTGCCAAGCTTTTTTCGAACATATATTCGTCTTTTTATACGCCTCCAATCGAACATTACCAATTTTTGTAAATTAATTTAACACTACAAATTTACCTGTTTTGGCGGTTCTTCCTGCTTCAAAATGAAAAAAACCGCAGCAATCTGATTGCTGCGGTTCTTCCGTCTGAGCTGATCATAACACATTCGATTATAGGTCTGCAACTAATGGACCCATCCATTTTGCTGATGTTCACAGAGGTCCATAATTATTCTGACTCTTACTGATTTTGAGCGATCTGCTCTTCTTGAAGCTCCTTCAGACGTAGCCAGAGGCGGTACATAATGCTCTTCGCCGAGCGAATGCGGATCGCTTCGCGATTTCCTTTTAGATTCAATTGGAATACTTGTGTTGGACGATTACGTTCGGCCAATCCTACATAGACCAGACCTACCGGTTTACGCTCTGAAGCACCGGGTCCGGCTACCCCTGTCACAGACACGGCAAAATCCGTATCCAGCAATTTACGGGCTTCGTCAGCCATTACTTCTGCCACTTCTTCACTAACCGCTCCTGGAGCATTCTCGCCTTCCAAGAGTTCATGAGGGACATTCAGCAGCTTCTCCTTCATCTCGTTGGAGTAACTGACTACGCCCCCCATAAATACCAGTGCACTGCCCGGAATACGGGTAAGGTTCTCCATAATCAGACCGCCTGTACAGCTCTCAGCAGCTGCCAGGCTCAATCCCATACCTGTCATCATAAGCAGGATCTGTTCTTCAATCGTAATATCCTGATCAGCATACATATGGTCTGGAAGACGTTTACGGATTTCTGCTTCCATATTTTTAAGCTTTATACTGGCTTCTTTTTCCGAATCGGCCTTGGTAGTAAGACGAATAGTGACTTCGCCTTCTTTGGCATAAGGAGCAATAGTCGGATCGGTCTGAGCAGTGATCAGATCCAGCAATCCATCTTCCAGTGCCGATTCTCCGATTCCTGCAAACTTGAGCATTTTGGAATAAATCGGCTGCTCATCCGACAACACATTTTTTGCAAGCCATGGTCTGGCCTGGTTCTCAAACATCGGCTGCAGTTCTTTCGGTGGACCTGGCAGCACAATATAATGCTTGTCTTCCTGAGATACAGCAATACCAACAGCAAGTCCAACTTCATTATCAAGCGGATCACTACCTTCCAGAATAATCGCCTGACGACGATTGTTTTCTGTCATGGGCTTATCGCGACCTTCAAAAAATGATTCGACTTTCTTCATTGCTTCCGGATAGATATGCTGGGATCGGCCAAGCACTTCTCCCAATGCGTCCTTGGTAAGATCATCTTGTGTGGGCCCGATGCCACCCGAGAACAAAATCACATCAGCCCGACTGCTAGCCAATTCGATCGCCTGTTTCAAGCGATTCAGGTTATCGCCAACAACGGTCTGATAATATACATCTATGCCGAGGTAAGACAATTGCTGTGATAAATAGCGTGCATTGGTATTGGTAATCTGTCCGAGCAGCAGCTCCGTACCTACTGCTATAATTTCCGCTTTTACTGATTTCATCGTTTTGTCTCCCCCTTGTTATCCTATACAGTGTAATAGATATGTCTGATAAAATAGCTTGATTTTACTAATTAATAGGCTCTGCCAAATGGCTGTATCCACAGAAAACGGCAATAGAGAATCCCCTATTGCCGCTCTTTATATATCACCCATTTTTTACATATAGAAACATTCTTTATGAATTGGACAGATGAATCAGATGTTTGTTTTTGATGAAATAATCCACACCTGAATACAATGTAATCAGTGTAGCTGCCCAGATCGCAATCTGATCAAAAGGAATTCCCAAAAGTGCAAACGGGAAATTATTAATCATCAGTGCTACGATTGCAACAATCTGGGTAATCGTCTTGGCTTTCCCCCAGTTACTGGCTGCCACTACCGCACCTTCGAGCAGAGCAATCTGACGCAGACCGGTAATTGCAAATTCACGGAAAATAATAATAATTGCCATCCAGGCTGCACATTTATCCAAAGAGACCAGCGATATAAGCGCAGCAGATACAAGAAGTTTATCCGCCAGAGGGTCGAGCAACTTGCCTAGATTGGTTACCAGATTGCGACTACGCGCAATATGTCCGTCAATGCCATCCGTACTCGCAGCGATAATAAAGATCAATGCGGCAATCAGGTCATTATAACTCAGTTGAAATGTGCTTCCAATGCGGATTACCTGTTCACCGAAAGGAAAATCAATAAGCAAAAACAGCATCATGACCGGTACCAGACAGATTCGGGCAAGTGTTATGCGATTCGGCAGATTCACAGCGCACCTCCTATACTGATTACAGCCTGATTATTCAGTGGCTGATATGTAACTGCATCTGATCCCGTCTTGTTTTTCATATAACTTGCAGCCTCCATCAGCTCTGTAACGCTAAGTTACATGCCACTTTATTTCATATTGGTAAATTGCAAATCCAATGATAAATCCGCTTTGCGCAGCAGCTGAATAACAGCTTGCAGATCATCTCTGCTCTTGCCGGTTACACGCAGCTGTTCTCCCTGAATCTGGCTTTTCACTTTAAGTTTGGAATCACGGATCAGAATGTTTATTTTTCTGGCATTGTCCTGATCTAGTCCCTGTTTTAGTTTGAGACGCTGACGTACGGTTCCCAGTGAGGCAGATTCAATGGAGCCATATTCAATATTTTTAACAGGTAATCCCCGCTTTATCATTTTAGCCTGTAAAATTTCAATTAGTGCTCCCAGTTTGTACTCGTCATCAGAGATCAGTACAAGGGTATCTTTTTCCAGGGTCAATTTACTTTTACTGCCCTTAAAATCATAACGGCTTGCCAATTCCTTTTCCGTTTGATTAATGGCATTAGTCATCTCCTGCATATCTAGTTTGGATACAATATCAAATGAACTTTCTGAAGCCATGTTGTCTCCCCCTCTTTATTCATTAAATTATAGGTGAAATTCTGCGGCAAGTCTAATCCTTGTCAGAGTCATCCTGTTCAAAAGAAGACCTGATTCATATTAAACCATTTCTGCTATTTTCATACCGATTTGGGCTATCCCATGGGAAAAGGATATCCACTGTTCACATAACAGAACAGCGGATATCCTTTGATGACAAAATCAGTTGCCGTCTGTTGAAGAATCTGTCGTATCAGTCGTTGAGGTCGCATCCGTACTATCTGTTCCCTCGGTAGTATCTGTTGTGCCAGTACTGTCTGTTCCTTCAGTAGAAGTACCTGCAGCTGCATCTTCCTTAACCCATTTCAATACAATACGAGACGTCGCTTTGCCATCTGTAATTGTCTGGCCATTGATCGTAATCTTGGTTGCCGGAGAATTACCGGATTTGATAAACAAACTGCTGTCTGTCAGATCATAAGACAGGCTCTGCCCACTCTGAGTATTATCATAGAACAGGCGCTCTCCACTGGTATCTGCTGATTTGTAGACTTCCAGCCAGCTTTGACCTGTTGCTTCGATATTTACTTTCAATGGCGTTGTACCCGTATAATTGACATTGAAAATGGTATTACGGCCTTCTTTGCCAGCTTCGGTAATTACCGGGTTGGCAGAAGTATCGGTAGTTGTACCCTCTGCCGTCTCCGTGCCTGTCTCCGTTGTACCATCTGTCGATTCAGTACCTCCAGGTGTCTGCTCGGTTCCTGTGCCAGATGGCTGCTGTTCAGTACCCGTAGTGTCACTTGGTTGCTGCTGGCCTGTATTTTGCGACGGCGGTGTTGTTGTGTTAGGCGTCGTTGCGGTTGGTTGTTCCTGCTTTGGCGGAGTCGTATTATCGGCAATATCGGGTGCACCGTTTTGCTTGATAACAAAGATCCATACCAGTACGATAATCAGAATCGGAAAAGCCCACATCAATACAGTCGACAGCCATTTACCGCTGCGGCCTGTTGAAGCAGTACGTCTAGCCGATCGGCGCTGCTGCACTACAGGCTCCATGACCGGTTCCGGTTCTGCCTCCGGTACTGCATCCTGATGTTCTTGTAATAATTCATCTGCATTTAACCCTACAGCCTCTGCATAGGTCTTGATAAAAGCCCGTACATAGAAACTGCCCGGGAGCACCTTGAAATCACCCGCTTCGATGGCTTCCAAATAGCGCTTGCGTATTTTTGTCATTTCCTGTACATCATCGAGCGATAAACCTCTAGCAAGGCGGGCGTCTCTTAATTGGCGACCCAGATCTGACATACTATTACCTCCTGATTAGATTGTTTTGTAGCTATTAAATATCGTCCGTATAACTTTCGGTGAATTTATCATAGACGATCTCTTCATCCGGATTGTTACGCAGTTCAATAATAATATCAAAATCGCTGTAGTCGTAATCCGACTCTCTGACAAAAATATCCGGATGCTCAATAACCTTGGTACTCTGCATCTGCATAATATTTTGCAGCAGTTCATGATGGCGCTCATTGGAACGAATAGTACTGACGATGCCATCAATAATAAATACATTGGCATCATTCATTTCTTCCTCGGACAGCTGGCTACGCACTGTCTGTCTCAGCAGCGTCGAGGATACGAATGTCCAGCGTTTCATGGCGCATACGCTACCTGCAATAATGGACTCTGTTTTACCTACACGCGGCATTCCGCGCAGACCGATAATCTGGTTACCTTCACGCTTGAATATTTCACCCAAAAAGTCCACAAGTAAACCAAGCTCTTCTCTTGTAAATCGGAATGTTTTCTTGTCATCGGAGTCACGTTCGATATAACGGCCATGACGAACCGCCAGAATATCGACCAATTTGGGTTGACGCAAAGCAGTAATTGTAATATTGGTTACTTTGGCCAGCATATCGCCAAGCAATACAATTTTCTCATCATCATCCGATTCCAGCAGCATCCCTCTGGTTTTGCCCTCCACACCATTAATCGTGCGAATATTCACATTGAGCATGCCGAGCAAAGACGCCACATCCCCAAGCAACCCAGGACGGTTTTTATGTATCCTGTATTCCAAATACCATTGTTTTAATTCCACGTTCACCTCGAACCTTTCTTCCCGTTCCTGTAATGAATCTCTTCATTATCTGCGGGCGATGTATATCAGATTAATAAATCCGTGCCAGTACAATACATTTGTTCATTTATACATGAAAAGCAGTCGCTTCCATCGAATCGCATACTGCTGTCAGTTTCAAGTCCTTAACACGTTAATGATATATAAAATGATATAGAAAGGCAAGCCGCGAAAGGTAACAACTTTGGAATGCGAATGCCTGTTCTCAACCTGTAGATTACTGTTAATAACGCATAGAAGCCTCTATGCAATAAGCTAGAAGCTTCTCTGTATAAATAGGTTACTCAGCAGCACAATTGTTCAGGTCAGCCAGCCTCCATTGGGACTGACGATCTGCCCGGTCATATAACCGGACTCGGGTAATGACAAAAAGTACACCATGGAGGCAATCTCGTCCGGCTCTGCAATACGTCCAGCCGGGATATCTTCCTCCAGCATTTGCAATTCATCCTGCTGCAAATGAGCAATCATTTCAGTCCTCACTGCTCCAGGTGCAATAGCATTAACTGTAACACCGGATGGAGCCAGCTCCTTCGCAAGCGCTTTGGTGAAGGCGTTCACGCCGCCTTTGCTCGCTGAATACAGTACTTCACACGAAGCTCCTGTCATTCCCCATATACTTGATACATTAATAATACGTCCATACTGCTGACGAATCATATACGGCATAAAGGTTTGTGAGCACAGGAACACAGCCTTGAGGTTAGTAGAAATTACTTCGTCAAATTCTTCGTCACTCATATCAGCCAGCATACCATAGTGGGATATCCCTGCGTTATTAACCAGAATATCCGGCTGCATATTATGCAATTCCAGCTTCTCCTGCATACGGCGGATATTCTCGCGGCTGCGCAGATCAGCAGATATGGTAAGCACCCGGACGCCGTATTCCAGGCAGCTCCGGGCTACTTCATTGGCCTGTTCATGGGAGTGGCGGTAATGAACCACCACATTCATACCAGCCATCGCAAATCTTTTCGCTATGGCTGCCCCTATTCCCCGACTGGCTCCAGTGACAAGTACTGTCATTTCGGAAAATAATTTGCGGTCTCCTATACGCTCTTCACTCATGGACTAACAACTACTGATACTGCCAGTTGATCCCAATTCATATGATCGCGCAGACGCTGGTTGACATCTTCCAGAGTAAGAGATTCATAAATCAGAAGTATAGCAAAGAAATCACTATCTTTAAACCGATTACGGGTAAATTCATGAGCAATACTTTCCGGCGAGTTTAGCAGACGCAGATAATTACCGATACGCTTGCGCAAAGAGCGATCAAACGCTTCTTGGCTAAAGCCGGTTTCGACTATTTTACCGATCTCTTCCTGCAGGCGCTGTACAAGCAGTTTGGGATCACGTGTATCGCCGCCAATCATGGAGTAGGCATATTCCGATGTACCGGTATAATCATAGCCAAAGTCGTCCGAGATCAAATCTTCATCATATAGCTGTTGATACAAAGCCGTGCTGTTACCGAGCAGCAGATCCAGCATTAGCTTGGTCACCAAATTTTTGCGCTGTAATGCTTCTCCGGTAAGACCGTCTGCTGTTTCCTTGAAACCCATGAGGAATTTGGGCTGGGATACGGGAAGCTTGATTTCTTTCCATTTCTCCCCGACTGCTGCTGGCTCTTGTTCGAAGTAGCGGTTAATCTGACCTTGAGGCTCATAATTTTTGGCGGCCTGGTTACGACGTACCTGTTCAATCACCTGCTCCGGATTCACACCTCCTACTACAAACAGCATCATATTAGATGGATGGTAAAAGGTATTGTAGCAGCTGTATAGCGTATCTTTGGTAATCTCGCTGATCGATTCAATGGTACCGGCAATATCAATACGAACCGGATGTTTCTGGTACATCGCTTCAATCAGTCCGTAATAGACACGCCAGTCAGGATTATCATTATACATCTGGATTTCCTGACCGATAATTCCTTTTTCTTTATCCACATTCTCTTTGGTAAAGTATGGATTCTGCACGTAATCTAGCAGAGTATTGAGATTGTCTTCGATTTGTTCCGTAGCGGAAAACAAATATACCGTTTGATCGAAGCTGGTAAACGCATTGGCCGATGCTCCCTTGGCGGAGAACTTGGAGAATACATCCACACCATCCGGCTCTTCGAACATTTTATGTTCCAAAAAGTGAGCTATACCATCCGGTACCTGTATTTCTTCTTGTCCTTCTACCTGGAAATGGTTATCGACAGAACCATAACGCGTTGCAAAAGTAGCATAGGTTTTCTGGAATCCTTCTTTGGGAAGCACATATATTTCAAGTCCATTATCCAACTTCTCATGGTACAGTGTTTCCTGTAAACGGTCATAACGAATACTTTCCATTATAGTTACGCCTCCTTCTGCCCTGTCAAAAAGTAAATGGTATCCAGTTGGAGTACACTGGAAGCTGCCTGAATCTCGTCTGCAGTAATGTGCTCGATCGCTGTAAGCAATTCATCCACACTGCGTTCCTTATCAGAGAACAATCCGTTAAAGTCATAAGCGATCATCTGGTACGCCGAGTCTCTCGATTCCAGCAGATCATTGCGGATCAGTGCCTTGGTTTGTGAAATCTCGGATTCACTAATATCACCAGCCTGCAGATTGTCAAGCTGCTGACGAATAATTTCCAGCGCTTTATCAAAATTCTGTAATTCAATACCGGATTGGATAGTTGTAATGCCTTTGTACGGATCAAAGCGTGAACCTACATAATAAGCGAGGCTTTCTTTTTCACGTACATTCATAAACAGCTTGGAATGCGGGAATCCGCCCAGAACTCCATTGGCTACAAGCGCAGCGGCATAACGCTCATCGCTATACGTAATCGGCGTGCGCAGACCCATATTCAGTTTCCCCTGACTAACTGCCATTTCCTCTACGACCTGTCGTACTTCGGGAGCAGCCGGACGCGGTACTGCCGGTGTATACATGACTGGAGCAGAACGGTTCACCTGGAAATGCCGGCTGACCAGCTGCATGACTTCATCCAATGTAGTATCTCCTACGATATACAGATCCATGCTGCTGTTAGAGAGCCATTGCTGATACTGTTCATAGATGCTGGCACCATCCAGCTGATCAAGTACATCCATTTTGCCAAGTGCACTTAAACGATATGGTTCGTCTTTGCACATTTCCTGAATACAGCGCTCTGCTGCATATCGTATTTTGTCATCAATGACCGCTTCCATGCGCTTGCGTACATTTTCACGTTCAGCTTGAACATATTTATCACGGAAACGATTATTTTCCAGTACAGGACGCGTAACAGTCTCTCCCAGAAAAGCCAGTGAACGTGACAGCAGTGGTTCGTCCGAAGCTACAAATGAATCATTGATTGTATCCATACGCAGCTGTACCATCTGGTAATCGCCTTTTTTATATACATCAAATCCAAAACCTGCTCCATACATATTCTCCAGTGCTTCACGGAAACTGGTTGTCTCTGGATAGGTCTCTGTTCCTCTGCGCAATATAAACGGAATCAGCGCTGTAGGTGTTACTGTATCTTCTGCAAGTGGTACACCCATATAGAGGGATACCGCAAATGTTTTAAAGCGTGTTGTCGGCATGACATGCACACGGATTCCATTGATTTCACCGCGTTCAAATCCTGTAGTATTCAACGTCAAAACCCCTTTATCGAGCAAAATTGATGAAACTGTCGTACTTACTATTTTATACTACCCCAATTGCAAGAAGCAAACCGTATCCTTTCCTGCCTCTTGTTCCTCTAAGTCTTCTGTACCGGAAAAGATTTGAATAATCTATGACCCCGGTCTGAATTTGAACCTATACTTGCAAGCTCATTTTGTTACCCGGGCTTTTTATGTTAAAATCGAGACTCTGGTATACATAGGCCTTCATTATTACAAAATTAGTGCTCTGGGGAAATCGCACGAAACTATTTATGAAATCACCGCGTCTATATACATAGGATAACCAGACGAGGGAAGGCCTATCCAAATTCACAACAGAAGGAGTTAGATGAACAAACATGAAACTCAAAAAAAAACCCGTGATTATTGCCACTGTGTCTGCTCTTGCTATTTCCGGAAGCATTTTTGCCAATAGCACCTATGCTTCGCAGGCTACACAACAGCTGAAGGCTGCCTATAACAATATCAAGGTTATGTACAACAGCAAGGAAGTAGCAATTGACCCAGCGTATGAACCATTTATGGTCAACGGAACTACATACATCCCTCTGCGGATGATGGGAGACGCCTTTGACAAAAAAGTAACCTGGGATAATACAAACAAAATTGTAAGTGTAGCGGATAATACTCCAGCTATCCCACAAACGACTGTAGATTCACTGAATGCACAAATTCAGAGTCTGCAGACCCAGCTGACTACTGCCAATTCTCAAATCACTGCCAAAGATGCGTCTATTACCGATCTGAATAATCAAATTGCTACGCTCAAAAAAGAAAATGAAAAACTGAACGATGAAATCGATGATAAGGGTGGTTCCAGCAGTACAACGATGACCCGACTGGAAAAAGACCTTAATAGCGAATATGGTGATTACAAAGGTACAGGTGCCGATATCGATCTGAGCGGTAGTTCCAGCAAAGTCAAAGTTACTATTACAGTGAATGAAAATTCCTGGAACGATACGTCCACTTCTAATCGCAATAAGCTTCTACAGGGTATTGCTGATGATATTAGAGACAACAGATCTTATGATAGTGCGAATATTACGGGAAATGTAGTCAACAAAAACTCCAAAACGCTGATTACTTTCAAAACGAACAGCAGCGGTACAGTAGTATTGGGTTCTACTGTTAATCTTACTGATCTGCAAAAACAGCTAAATGATAGCTTTGGCACTTATCAAGGCATCAAGCTGAGTCTTGAAGTTTCCAATTCGGATGATGAATCTGTAGTATTCCGCGTTTATGTGAACAAATCGGATTGGAATTCGCTTTCTTCCTACCAGACGCGTAATGTGCTGAATAGCATTGCCAGCGATATCGACAAAGCTTATGGTAATCTGGGCTTTGACATCTACGGTTTTGTGTATGACAGCTCCAACCGCAGTTCGGTTATTCAAAGATACGAATAAGATTTACAATGAATAAGAAGCTGTATAGTTATTGAACGATTGATCGATCTACTACAAGCCCCTCTTCTATCGTATTGGAAGAGGGGCTTTTTATGTTATATAACTCTTATAAGCAGGCTACCTAACTGCATTAGATTAGTTTGATGCATTATCTATTTAGTACAATATAAGAGACACTTAATAAAAAAGCCGCATGTCCATAAATAATGGTGGACAAGCGGCTTTTTATTAGCTTTAGTTACTTCTGCTATATTTCATTGGTGTATTAGCTACCGGTATTGATCTGATGATACTGTTCCGGCGAAATAAGCACTTCACGCGGTTTGCTTCCCTCGTATGGACCAACTACACCATGGGCTTCCAATGAATCGATCAGACGTGCAGCACGTGTATAACCGACACGCATCCGGCGCTGCAGAAGCGACACCGAGGCCTGCTTGGCTTCGATTACAATCTGCATCGCTTGATCATAAAGTTCATCCTTCTGTTCATCCATTGCAGCAGCAGTATCGTCAATTTCCGGAACGATATCATCATTATACTGGGCTTCACCCTGACTGCGGCAGTATTCTACAATCGTCTCAACTTCCTGATCCGACATAAAGGCTCCCTGTACACGTACCGGCTTGGAAGAACCAACAGGCATGAATAACATATCGCCTCTGCCCAGCAATTTCTCAGCTCCACCCATATCCAGAATCGTCCGGGAGTCAATCTGGGAAGAAACTCCAAAAGCAATCCGGGACGGAATATTGGCTTTGATTACCCCTGTAATAACATCTACCGAAGGACGCTGGGTAGCAATAATCAGATGAATTCCGGCTGCCCGTGCCATCTGGGCCAGACGGGCAATCGCATCCTCCACATCTCCTGCTGCAACCATCATCAAGTCTGCAAGTTCATCGACAATAACAACAATATACGGCAGAATCGCATCGGGATTATCTTTCATCAGATTGTTATAACCTTCCATATTGCGCGTGCCCGATTTGGAAAAAAGATCATACCGTTTTTCCATTTCCACTACTATTTTCTTCAACGCGAGTGAAGCGCGGCGCGGATCGGTAACGACCGGTGCAAGCAGATGCGGAATACCATTATAGATATTAAGTTCGACCATTTTGGGATCGACCATCAGGAATTTCACTTCATCCGGCTTGGCTTTGTATAGAATACTCGTGATAATCCCGTTAATACATACTGATTTTCCTGACCCTGTAGCACCAGCTACCAGCAGATGGGGCATTTTGGCCAGATTACCGACAATGGTCTGTCCAGCAATATCGCGTCCAAATGCAATTGACAATTTAGCTTCAGATTCTTTGAAAATCTGGGTCTCCATAACTTCACGCATTGTGACCATAGAGACTTCATTATTTGGCACTTCAATACCAATAGCGGATTTGCCCGGAATTGGCGCTTCCATACGGATATCCTTGGCTGCCAGAGCCAGTGCAATATCATCTGTCAGACCTACAATCCGGCTTACCTTGACGCCTACATCCGGCTGAATCTCATAACGTGTAACCGCAGGTCCACGGACCACTTCCAATACTTTTGCTCTTACGCCAAAGCTCTCCAGTGTAGTCTCCAACTTGCGGGCGATTACCATGTAATCATTCTGATCGCTGGCACTGGCAATATTTTTGGGCATAGCAAGCAGCTGGAAAGGCGGCAGCTTATAAGGTTTCGGTGGTGGCGGTGCAGGAACAGGTATTACTTCTTGTGCTTCAAAATCCTTGTTTTCCACGGTACCACTTTCTGTTTGTTCCTTCGCTTCAGCCGTAAGCCCTTCAGCGATACTCTTATCATTCAAATCTGTCCCTGAAGCCATCCTGCTGTTCGGAAAACTGGCTGCTCCCATATCTGCTGACAGTACAGCCGAATCGGGTGAGGATGCAGAATGATCGAGACTGTAATCTGGATTGGATTCACTTGATGAAGACAGAGGTTCTGCTCCATCATCTTCCGGCTTATCTCCGGAGCGTTCAGAACGAATTTGCTCAAAAAAGTCCCTGATAATCAGAGGCTTCTCACGTGTTGCAGAATCAGACTGTAGGTCGGGCTCCATCTGAGCATTATCCCACAGATCCTCTTCATCCTGTACTGCAGAGACCTGCTGTGTGTCTTTTACCGAAGAAGTTGCTGCTGTCTTGCCAACATGCTCGGCAGCTGTATATGCTTTTATAGTTTCTTTTAGATGATCAGGTACATTTCCAACTACAGTTTCTTCCTCTTCGATTGGATCAGGCTCAGAAACCGATTTGCGTCCCCATGCGAATAATCCTTTTTTCTTAGGAGGATGATCTTCCTCGTCAGCATACTCTTCTTCCGATTCATCATAGGATTCCAGCTCTGCTGCTTCTGCTAGTTCGCGTTCACGACGCTGTTCGGCGAGAGCTTCACGAGAAGCGTTCCATTGCGACTGTACAGCTGTTCCTGCTTTGGCTCCATACATACGAATACGTTCCAGTAAATCGACCACAGACAGCTGAGTAATTAGCATCAAGCTGATCACCAGCATAACTCCGGCGATTAATTTGGTGCCGATCACACCAAACAGCATCATGAACAGCCACATCTGCACAGCACCAACATAACCTCCCGCCGCCTGCCGGGCTGGTAGTGAGAGTAGCTGATCCTCTGGTACATAAAGGAGTACACTCCATAGCGTCAATGTACATACAAGCATAACCAGCCCGCTCCATCGACTGTTCCATCCCTGTGCCCAGCGCTGCCGCAGCATGGTCATTAATCCGATATAGGCTCCCGCCAGAGGAAGTACAAAATACATTTTCCCCAGAATAAATGACGTTATGTAATATAGAAAATGTCCGACAGCTGCCTGACGGGATAAAGCAATGACCGATATCGTAATGAGAATGATTCCGTAAATTTCATATTTTAACAGGCTCAGTGCGGGAGCCTTGGGTTTACGTTTACGGCTTGTTGTTTTGCGCCTTGTCGTCTGCGTAGTTTTGGTTGTTTTGCGCGCAGTGGATGGCGGCAATTTGCGGGTTGATTTTTGTGTTGTTTTAGGTTTATCGGCCGTTTTGGTCTTAGCCACCTGTCACCACCTCCAATGCATTATTATATCATACTCTACCCGGTATAGGGCTCCTTTGTACCGGTATATTTACTACCGGATTCTCATAACATTATGATCTGGTTTCATTCATTTTTCGTTCATCCAAATTGCAATAAAACTTTAGATTTTTGATTTTGGACATGACAAAACCCCTGTCCTCGCATGGGACCGTCCAATATACCATGCGAGGAGCAGGGGCGACTGGTTGCCTCTTACTCGTTATGCTTATTTAACATGTGATTAAACTTCCATGATGATTGGCAGAATCATAGGTCTACGGCGTGTTTGCTCATACAGGAAGCGGCCCAGTGCGTCTTTTACGCTAGTCTTCAGGGAAGCCCACTCATTTACATTTTCACTCATCAGACGCTGCAGTGTGCTGGTTACGATGCGGTTCGCTTCATCCAGTAGTCCTTCGGATTCACGTACATATACAAATCCGCGGGAGATGATATCCGGACCGGATACGATCTGGCCGTTCTGCTTGCTCAGTGTAACTACAACGACCAGGATGCCATCCTGAGACAGCAGTTTGCGGTCACGCAGTACGATATTACCTACATCACCTACACCCAGACCATCGATCAGTACGTTACCGGAAGTAACTTTACCGGCTTTGCGTGCAGAGCCACCATGGATCTCTACTACATCACCAATATCTACGATAAAGATGTTATTAGGATCTACACCAACGGATTCGCCCAGCAGAGCATGTCTGCGCTGCATACGGTATTCACCGTGAATCGGCAGGAAGAATTTTGGTTTCATCAGGTTAAGCATCAGTTTGAGCTCTTCCTGGGAACCGTGACCGGATACGTGAACGCCCGGGTTAGCACCGCTGTAAAATACGTTAGCACCAAGACGGAACAGCTCATCGATCGTACGGCCGATATATTTTTCATTACCCGGTACTGGTGTAGCCGCAATAATAACGGTATCTCCAGGCAGGATATCTACTTTGCGATGTGTGGAACGGGCCATGCGTGTCAGCGCTGACATCGGCTCGCCCTGGCTGCCAGTGGACAGGATAACAACACGGTCCGCTGCCATTTTATTTACTTCTTCAGGCTCAATCAGCATTCCATCCGGAATCTCCAGATAACCCAGATCTTCGGCAATGCCTACTACGTTAACCATACTGCGTCCGATAACGGTAACTTTACGGCCTGTAGCTGCTGCTGCATTGATAACCTGTTGAATACGGTGTACGTTGGATGCAAATGTAGCTACAACTACACGCTGTGAAGCTTTGCGGAAGATATCTTCCATTACAATCCCTACGTTTTTCTCGGAAGGCGTGTATCCTGGTCTGTCAGCATTGGTACTGTCGGACAGAAGCGCCAGAACGCCTTTGCTTCCGATTTCAGCCATGCGCTGCAGATTGGCAAACTCATCATTGACCGGAGTATGATCGAATTTGAAGTCACCTGTGTGTACAACGTTTCCTTCCGGGGTAGCCAGGCAGATACCGACAGAATCCGGAATACTGTGATTGGTACGGAAGAACGTAGCTGTCAGGGTGCTGCCCAGCTTCACTTCCGAATCTTCATTAATCAGAATCCGTTTGGTTTCGCCAAGAAGGTTAGCTTCTTTCAATTTGTTCTCTACCAGACCGATAGTTAATTTGGTACCGTATACAGGCACATTCAGATGTTTCAGTACATACGGCAATCCGCCAATATGATCTTCGTGACCGTGTGTTAAAAGGATACCGCGAACTTTGTCACGGTTCTCTGTCAGATAAGAAATGTCTGGTATAACGATATCAATACCCAACATATCTTCTTCCGGGAATTTGAGACCGGAGTCTATTACGACAATATCATTTCCATACTGGACAACATACATGTTTTTACCAATTTCACCGACGCCGCCCAGCGCAAAGATCGTCAGTTTTTCGTTGTTTGTTTTTTTGGACAATGTAATCTATACCTCCTATGAATGTTGGACGTCGTTTTAATATTTATAAACAAAAAATGATACACTTATACATACGTTATTTGGCAAAACTAACCGAAAATGTTGGCTATGACAATATAAACTGGCTGTTCCGCCAATTGAATATGCAAGAAACCATCATCCGAAAGTTTCATTTTCTTGCATGGTTTGCCGATTTTACCGAACGCTCTGCCTGACAAAGAATTCTATCAGCAAACTCTATTACTTTATACCGCACCCAGTCACTTGAGAATATTATACATGATTAAAAAACAAAAACACAAGTCAAGTTTATTGGATGTTATTACAGCGTATGTAAAATCCTTTTGTAGCAAGGAATTTCCGTTCTCCAAGACAGGGTTCCTTTTCTTATCAAGGAAGTTCTGTACGGATTCTATCCGTTTATTTGCATAAAAATAGCCGCCTGTTTCCAGACGGCCATAATTACTGTATTCAATACTGCTGCTGAATCTATTGGAAGGGTCATCTCACCCCTTGCCTACTAAATTACAGCAACGCATCGATAAATTCACGTTCAGCAGCAGATGGTGCCAGCAAAGGCAGACGTACATTACCATTGCCATATCCTCTTTGGAACATCGCATATTTCACTGCAGCCGGGTTAGGCAATGGATCCGGGCAAGCAAATAATCCCTGGAACAAAGGCAGCAGTTTTTGATTGATATGAGCTGCCTTTTGATAGTCTCCCTGCAGATGTGCCTGAATCATCTCGGCCATCTCGTCACCAGCTACATGGCTGGCTACACTGATAACACCATAAGCACCTACTGCAATCGCAGCAAAGCATGTTGCATCATCACCGGAATATACCCGGAATCCTTCAGGAGCATGTCCTGTAATATGTGTAACCTGCTCGATCGTGGCACATTCCTTGGTTCCAACGATATTATGGATTTCTGCCAGTTTCAGTGTCGTTGCTGCTGACAGACTGACTACGCTGCGTCCCGGTACATTGTAAAGAATAACCGGCAGCTCTGTCGCTTCGGCAATTGCTTTGAAATGGGCATACAGACCTGCCTGGCTAGGCTTGTTGTAATAAGGTACCACAAGCAGTACACCATCTACACCCAGCTTGGCTGCTTCCTGTGTCAGATGAATAGAGTGTTTGGTATTGTTACTACCGGTTCCTGCAATGATCTTGCAGCGACCCGCTGCATGCTTGACAGCAAAATCAAACATCTCCAGCTTCTCTTCGTCGCTGAGTGTTGGTGATTCACCGGTTGTTCCACATACGACGAGCGATTCCGACTTTTGTTCATTGATCAAATAATCTATTAGCCGGCCTGTCGCTTCCCAGTCGATCTCATCCTGATCATTAAAAGGAGTAATCATTGCCGTCATTAATCTTCCAAAATCCACCACTAAACTTCCTCCTTCGATAGAGGGCCTGCGCCCATCAGACATGCAGCTGGAACTGATTATGCAGCGCTCTTACGGCCTGCACCATATCTTCCTTTTTTACCAGCACCCATATGGTAGTATTGGAATCTGCTGATTGCAGAATAGATATATTCTGTTCACTAAGTGCTGCAACAATCCGGGCCATAATGCCTGGCACTCCGTTAATCCCGCCTCCGACAACAGATACTTTGGCACAGCCGGACAAGATCGAAGGACGAAGATTCATCTCTTCCAGTACAGCCTGCGCACGCTGCGCTTCATTGTCGAACACGGTATATACCGCACCATAAGGGGTAACATTAATAAAGTCTACGCTAATCCGGTTTTCAGCCATGGACTGAAATACTTTGAGCTGCAGCTGATCAATGCCTTCCTGCTGTCCTACGGTAATCTGGGTCACATTATTTACATAGGTAATCCCGGTTACGAAACGGTCTACGACACCACCAGGTGAATCTACAAACTGTTCCGGTTGGGTAACCAGCGTGCCTTCTCCTTCTGCAAATGTGGAACGGACACGTACAGGTACCTGTGCCTGCATTGCAATTTCCACAGCACGCGGATGAATAACCTTGGCACCCTGATGAGCCATATTGCAGATTTCTGTATAACTCACATAAGTAAGCGGCTTGGCGTCTTCCACAATACGTGGATCAGCGGTCAAAATGCCGTTTACATCTGTATAAATATCTACCATATCGGCATGCAGTGCAGCACCAAGCGCTGTAGCGGATGTATCGCTGCCTCCGCGTCCGAGAGTAGTCATATCTCCCAATTCACTTTGCCCCTGAAAACCGGTCACAATAACTACTTTGCCGGCTTCCAGCTCGCGCAGTACCCGATCCGGACGCACTGCCAGAATGCGGGCATTGCCAAAATTATCATCTGTAATAAAGCCGGCCTGCGCTCCTGTAAGAGCTACAGCAGGTATGCCTTCGCTGGACAGCATGCCGCTCAGGGTAACCGCAGATATAATCTCTCCACAGCCCATCAACAGATCACGTTCTCTGGCTGATGGAATACTGCCGTTTAACGCTGTACTATCCAATAACGTATCTGTTGCATAAGGATCGCCGCTGCGTCCCATCGCGGATACGACAACGACAAGCTTGACCTGCTTGGCAAGCTCTCGTCTGATATGACGCAGCACATGCTCTCTCGCTTCAGGAGTGGAGAGCGATGTACCGCCAAACTTTTGTACCAGTATATTTTGTTTTTGCATTAAAGTTGCCATAATGACAATATGCCTCCGTTAGCTGCTAACTGCTGCTGTTTTTGCTGCAATGATCTCGGCGATTTGTACAGCATTCCATGCTGCGCCTTTGAGAAGGTTATCGGATACAATCCACATATTCAGACCGCGTTCATCTCCCAGATCGCGGCGCAGACGACCGACAAACACATCGTTTTTGCCTGCGGCTTCGGTAGCCAGCGGATACGCCTGATTGGATGGATCATCCACAAGAGTAACACCCGGCGCATTCTGGAGCAGCTGCTTTACTTCGTC
Source organism: Paenibacillus dauci (assembly GCF_000971985.1). Classification (GTDB taxonomy): domain Bacteria; phylum Bacillota; class Bacilli; order Paenibacillales; family Paenibacillaceae; genus Saccharibacillus; species Saccharibacillus dauci. The sequence continues at coordinate 445,585 of NZ_LAQQ01000005.1, forward strand.
CAGATCAAAGTCTTGTTTGAGTTCTACAAAGACGGATTCGGAATGACCATATACGACAGGAATGCGTACACATGTCGTTGTTACTTTGATCGATTCGTCCTCCATGATCTTCTTGGTTTCCCGTACCATTTTCATTTCTTCCAGTGTATAGCCGTTATCCTGAAATTTATCAATCTGCGGGATCGCATTAAATGCAATCTGGTGTTTAACCGGCAACGAACCAACTGGCAGAATATCCGGTTCTACGGTTTCGTTATCCAGTACCGATTTGCTTTGACGTTTCAATTCTTCAATAGCCTGGTTGCCTGCTCCGGATACCGCCTGGTAGGTAGACGCAATAATGCGTTCGATACCATAACGATCATAGAGCGGCTTCAGTGCAGCCACCATCTGAATAGTAGAACAGTTCGGATTAGCGATAATTCCCTTGTGATCAGCGATACGATCGGCATTGACTTCCGGCACGATCAGAGGCGTATCCGGGTCCATACGATAGGCATTCGTATTATCGATACATACTGCGCCATGACGAACAGCATGTGGAGCCAGTGCCTTGCTGATATCACCGCCCGCACTGAACAAAGCGATATCCACACCCACAAAACTGTCAGGGGTAGCTTCTTCCACAGTCACTTCCTGGCCTTTAAAAGTAACCTTTTTACCGGCAGAACGTGCGGAAGACAGCAGCTTCAGTGTCTTCACCGGGAAATCCCGCTCTTCAAGCAATCTTACGATTTGTTGTCCTACTGCTCCTGTCGCACCAACGACAGCTACATTAAAGAATTGATTAGACATCTAGCATCTCTCTCCCCTTTGGTATTCCAGAGTCTATGTACAACAAGACCTGATCAAATACACAAACGGCGGTCTTTTACAGACCACCGCAGACCCTGGCCGGCTTGCACCGGAATATGATTTCAGTATCCTGCAATAATTGTAGAAATGATATCATTCCCTGTTATATCTTTCAACTGTTTCGCAAAAATGAATTTAACACAATAAAGTATTACTTCGTTCCTGTATGTCCGAAACCGCCTGCTCCACGTACAGTCTCCGATAATTCTTCTACCTGAATCAGGTCGGTATCAGGTACGGTCTGGAATACCATCTGTGCAATTCGCTCGCCGCGATTGATCACAAACGGTTCCTGCCCCAGATTAATCAGCAATACCTTGATCTCTCCGCGATAATCTGCATCGATGGTTCCGGGTGTATTCAGGCAGGTAATGCCATGTTTGAAGGCGAGTCCGCTTCGAGGGCGGATTTGTGCTTCCAATCCGGCTGGCATTGCCAGCGCGATTCCGGTAGGTACCAGGGCACGTGTGCCGGGTTCCAATGTCATCGGTTCGGTAACCGATGCATACAGATCATAACCGGAAGCAAGTTCCGACATTCTCCGTGGAAGTTCCAATCCTTCGCTTCCAGGAAGGGTTTTGATTTCTACTTTAATGGACAAGTTCATCTCTCCTTACATGTGCAATGCTTTTATCCGATCCGCCAACCATTGCCAGAGCATACGGTTCAGCGAACATATCGTCAATGACTGAACGAATATCTTCCATCGTCACTTCTTCGATATAGCGGATTGTCTCGTCTACGGTATTATGCTTTTGCAGCATAATCTCGTTTTTGCCGAGACGGTTCATAATACTGCTGGTGCTCTCTAGACTGAGAATCAGACTGCCTTTGAGCTGCTGTTTGCCCTGCTCCAGTTCTTCTGCTGTAAGACCATTTTGCTTGAGATCCTGTAACAGCGCATGAGTCAGTTCAAACACATCTCCGGTCTGCTTCGGTGCTGTACCTGCATAGATGGTAAACAAGCCACTATCAGCATGAGCCGTATAATAAGAATATACCGAGTAGGCCAGTCCACGCTTTTCCCGGATTTCCTGGAACAGTCTGGAGCTCATACCTCCACCGAGTGCATTGTTGAGCAGTACCATGGCATAATATCTCGGATCATCTATTTTACCACCAGGGAAGTTCATACAGATATGATTTTGCTCCGTTTTTTTCTTGCGGAAAATAACTTCTCCTTTAAAAACAGGTGCTGTTACAATCGGCTCCGGTCCATGTACATCAAAATCACCAAAATACTTTTCCAGCAGTGGAACAACACTATCATCGATATTACCGGCAATGCTGATCACCGTATTTTCGACCGTATAGCGATCTTTCATAAACAAACGCAGCTGTTCCGGCCCCATTGGTTTCAGACGTTCTTCTGTGCCGAGGATCGGATAGGCCAGTGGATGATTGCCATAGGAAGCCATCGTGACCAGGTCATGCACCAGATCGTCGGGATCATCCTCATACATGGAGATTTCCTCCAAGATGACGTTTTTCTCTTTGGCCAGTTCATCAGGGTCCAGTAGGGAATCGAAAAACATATCGGATAAAATATCCAGTGCAATCTCCAGATGTTCATCAAGCACTTTGGCATAAAAACAAGTATATTCCTTACTGGTAAAGGCATTTACATTACCGCCGATACCATCGAAAATCTCGGCAATCCGTTTGGCGTCGTAACGCTTGGTGCCTTTGAACAACATATGTTCAATAAAATGCGAAATTCCATTTGTCACCAGACTTTCATTGCGTGATCCGGTTTTGATCCAGATCCCAAATGTGACAGAACGGAAAGTAGGCATTTTTTCCATAACTATTCGAAGACCATTATTCAGTTGTACCCGTTCCATAGGCGGACCTCCCGTTTCATAAATGCATTCCTATCCTAACAGAATATGAGTATTGACTCAACATGATGGAATGAAAAAAAGAGACAGAAGAATTTCTGGCTCTTTTGGTTAATGCTATGAAGATGCGTTGTATAAAGGAATGGATTAGGAATTCGTTTTTTCGGATGTTTCTGCTGTCAGCAATACTTTGCGAGACAGGTTCACACGGCCCTGGTTATCGATTTCCGTAACTTTAACGGTAATCATATCTCCAATGGCAATAACGTCTTCCACTTTGGCTACACGCTCTGTAGAGAGCTGTGAAATGTGTACCAGACCATCTTTACCCGGAAGAATCTCTACGAATGCGCCAAACTTCTCGATTCGTTTTACTTTACCCAGGTACGTCTCGCCTACTTTCACTTCACGAACCAGATTTTCGATCATGGTTTGTGCTTTCTGGATCATTTCTTCATCGGACGAACCGATAAAGACGCGACCATCCTGCTCGATATCAATTTTCACGCCAGTTTCATCGATGATTTTGTTGATAACTTTACCACCGGGTCCAATAACGTCACGGATTTTATCCGGATTGATATTGATAATAACGATTTTTGGAGCATACGCAGACAGGCTTGTTCTTGGCTTGTCCATGATCTCATTCATTTTGCCAAGGATATGCAGTCGTCCTTCACGTGCCTGTGACAATGCTTCGGACAGGATCGCACGATCGATACCGTTGATTTTGATATCCATCTGAATAGCAGTTACGCCTTCAGCTGTACCGGCTACTTTGAAGTCCATATCGCCGAGGTGATCTTCCATACCTTGAATATCGCTCAGAATAGATACATGATCCTGATCTTTGATCAGACCCATTGCAATACCCGCTACTGGAGCTTTGATCGGTACACCTGCATCCATCATAGCCAGTGTGCTGGCACAGATGCTTGCCTGAGAAGTAGAACCGTTGGATTCCAGAACTTCGGATACTACGCGAATCGTATAAGGGAATTCTTTTTCGGAAGGAATCACTTTGGACAATGCGCGTTCACCCAGTGCACCATGACCGATTTCGCGGCGGCCCGGCGGACGAAGTGGACGTGCTTCCCCTACGCTGAACGGCGGGAAATTGTAATGATGCATAAAGCGTTTGGATTCTTCCGGTGCAATACCATCCAGAATCTGTACATCGCCCAGTGCACCCAGTGTACAAATGCTCAGTACCTGTGTTTGTCCACGTGTGAACAGACCGGAACCGTGCGTTCTAGGCAGCATTTTTACATCACATTCGATTGGACGAATTTCTTCCAGACGACGTCCATCCGGACGTACTTTGTCATGGGTAATCAAACGACGTACTTCTTCTTTGACGATATCATGAAGGATTTCCTTCACATCATCCATCAGATCAGGAGTCTCGGCATACAGCTCTTCAAAATGAGCTACAGCTTCGTCGTTTACTTTGTCGATCGCTTCCTGACGTGCCTGTTTTTCGGCAATTTTCAGCGCATCAACCAGACGTGCAGATGCATATTCACGAACAGCAGTATTGGCATCACTGTCTACCGTATGCAGTTTTACTGCCATTTTCGGTTTACCGGCAACTTTAACCAGCTCTTCGATAGTTGCAATAATATTCTGGATTTCGCTGTGACCAAACATGATCGCTTCCAGCATGATATCTTCCGGCAGCTCATTAGCTTCGGCTTCTACCATCATGATTGCGTCTTTGGTACCGGCTACTACCAGATACATTTCGCTTACTTCCTGTTGTGCCAGTGTAGGGTTAACGACGAATTCGCCATCTACACGACCTACAGCCACGCCACCAATCGGTCCGTCAAACGGAACATCCGAAATGCTGAGTGCTGCGGAAGTACCGATCATTGCAGCGATCTGAGGCTCACAATCCTGTTCTACGCTCATTACGTAGTTGGCTACCTGTACATCATTACGGAAGCCTTCCGGGAACAATGGACGAATCGGACGGTCTGTCAGACGGCTTGCCAGAATAGCTTTCTCGCTCGGTCTGCCTTCACGCTTGATAAATCCACCTGGAATCTTACCTACAGCGTACAATTTTTCCTCGTAGTTGACTGTTAACGGGAAAAAGTCCAGATCTTTGGGTTCAGAGGAGGCTGTTACTGTACACAGTACCGATGTGTCACCGTAGCGTACCATTACGGCTGCGTTAGCCTGTTTGGCCAAACGGCCGGTTTCCAGTATCAGAGTTCTGCCTCCGAGCTGCATTTCAACTCGCTGTTCCATGAAATTCCTCCTTTTTAGGTCATCATCACTATTCTATAATCAAATCCAAATTCCCTGCCGGAAATGATAATCCATAACTTCAAAAATATGTGTACTTACAAAAAGCAACCCGGTCGTTGCCGTTGGCTCCGAAAAGACCATACGGCTGAACAACCAGGCTGCTTTGGAATTGCTTTAGTTTTAGCGACGAAGGCCGAGTCTTTCGATCAGCGCGCTGTAACGTCTAACATCGGTTTTCTTGAGGTAAGCCAGAAGCTTACGACGTTGACCTACCATTTTCAGAAGACCACGACGGGAATGATGATCCTTTTTGTGGCTGCGGAAATGATCCTGCAGGTTAACGATGTTTTCAGTCAGGATAGCGACTTGTACCTCTGGAGATCCTGTATCGGACTCGTGAGTTCTGTACTCTTCGATCAGCTGTTGTTTACGTTCTTGAGTTAATGCCATCCTATTCACCTCCTTAGAATTTTCATAATAATAACCACTAGCCTCGTTATCGGCGGTGAGACTCGAATAACCAAGCTAAGGTTGCGTTGGATGTTTACTTGAAACAGCAACGTTAATCAGTATAGCACAACCTGATCGGGAATATCAATGTTGTACTCTAAATTTATTACGGATAAGTGCAAAGAAATCAGATCAATCGTCTTCTGGCTTCTTCGGCATCCAGTCTGATCTGGGTAACCAGTTCGTCAATCGAACCAAACTTTTGCTCCGGACGGATATAGTCAATCAGTTCTGCAGCCAGCTGCTGACCATACAGGTCTCCCTGATAATCGAAAATATGTGCTTCAAAGCTAGGACGTGTCTCTCCGGTCTGGAATGTAGGCTTGTAGCCAATATTCATGACACCAGCACGCCATGCGCCTTCTGCCATTACCCTTACGGCATACACACCTGATTTGGGTACAACATACTTTTCGCTTAAATCCAGATTGGCGGTAGGGAATCCGATCGTCCGCCCGCGCTTGTCGCCATCAATAACGGTTCCACGGATCTGGTAGGGACGGCCCAGCAGACGGGCTGCCAAGGCAGCATCCCCTTCACGAAGCGCACGGCGAATCGCTGTACTGCTGACTTTGGTTCCTTCCAGCTGAAAAGCAGGCACCGTATCCACTTGCATGGATTCCTGTCCCAGCTCCCGCAGAAGCTCGGGAGTACCTGCACCTTTGTGACCAAAATGGAAATCAAAACCGACTACTGCCGTATGCACTTTGAGAGGACGCAGCATTTCATAGTAGAATTGCTCCGGTGTTACCGTCGAGAAAGCATGATTGAATTGAGCAACATACAGTGTATCCACACCCATGTTACGTAAAATCTCTTCCTTGATGGACAGAGGCGTCAGATAACCTTCATAATCTCCTTTGCCCAGAATTTCTTTGGGATTGGGATTGAAAGTCATGACCGAGGCTGCTATGCCAAGGCTTCTGGCCAGACGGATTCCGTGTTCAATCACACTCGTATGTCCAAGATGCAATCCATCAAACTGACCGATCGCCATGATCTGGCTGTGGTCTGCATGAGGTCTGCTGCCCTCTGCCCAGGGATAGGATAACCTTACGATATTCACTATGATATCACCTGCATTTCCGCAATTAGTTCATTTCAGCTCTGCTGCCTGTATTGTAACTCATGAAGATAGCTTCACACTAGGCAGGCAAAAATACCTTTACAGGCACAATTTGTCCTGTCTGTTCATCTTCACGGAAAATTCCGATAAAAATCTGCTCCGGGCCATATAGCTTGAACAAGCTCATATCATTCTGTTCAGGCAGGTTAGCTGGAGGAGTGCCAGATACCGAAGAATCTTCTACAGGATGAATATGACGCTTATCGATCTTTTTGCCCTGCAGTGTTGAACGGTATACTTCTTCATCAACTGTAAATGAAGGCAGCTCGGACATGGCCTGATCCGCGGGGATAAGATGCTGCTCCAATTCACCGTTCTGCACAAGCTCTTCGATCTGTTCAAAAGTCAAACACTGCTCCAGACGAATTCCTGCCGACTGTGTACGCACCAGCTGTACCATCGTGGAAGGAACATGCAGTGCACGCCCCACGTCCACACAAAGTGTGCGGATATAGGTACCTTTGGAACACAGTACACGGAACGATACTTCCGGATGGATACCCGGCTTCCAGCCTGTCATTTCCAAACTGTAAATGGTCACTTCACGTGCCTTGCGTTCAATCGTCTTTCCTTCACGCGCTAGCTCATACAGACGCTTGCCGTCCACTTTGACAGCAGAATACATAGGTGGCACTTGAGATATAGTCCCGATCATGCTCTGCAGCGCCTCGTGCACCTGTTGCTCTGTCAATTGTACTTCGTCCACCTGCTCGGTAATCTCACCTGTGAGATCCTCCGTATCGGTAGCAATACCAAAGCGCAGAGTCGCCTCATACTCTTTGGGCATTCCCTGCAAATATTCCACAATACGTGTAGAACGTCCCAGACATAGCGGCAGCACACCGGTAACAGCTGGATCAAGTGTACCGGTATGACCGATACGCTTCATACTCACCAGACGGCGGACTTTGGCAACTACATCATGGGAGGTAAATCCTGCCGGCTTGTGTACCGCCAGTACTCCGTCAAACTGATTCATAAGGACTCCTTCACCCGCTGCACTACTTTTTCTATAACTTCATCCAGACTGCCTTCAAGCCGGCATCCTGCTGCCTTGATATGTCCACCACCGTCAAAATGTTGGGCAATCGCGGCTACATCCACTTTGCCGGCAGAACGCATACTTGCTTTTACCGCATTATCGTTGATCACTTTGAAAAAGATACCGACTTCTACACCCTGTATGTTGCGCATGAAGTTAACGATTCCTTCCAGATCCTCGTTCTCTGCCCCTGACATAACCATATGCTCTGGCGTAACATGCACATAGGCAATTTTGCCGTCTGCAGTCAGTTCCAGGGTAGACAAAGCAAGTGCAAGTACTTTGACCTGAGCCAATGTCACTTCTTCCAGCAGCGTCTCTGCCAGTTCTGGACCGTTCACTCCCAATTCCAGCAATCGGGAAGAAATCTCCATTACTTTGGGAGAAGTACTAGAATAGCGGAATCCGCCCGTATCTGTCAGCAGGCCTGTATAAATGGCCTCTGCTGCCGCAGTGGTCCATTCTACATCAAAGCAGTTAATCCAGTCATAAAGTACTTCAGCTGTAGCCGCAGCATCGGGCTTGATCACATTAACTGTGCCATATCCGTCATTGGTCGGATGATGATCTATGTTCAGAATAGCGGCGGATTCTGCCATCCATTCCTTTACCATGCCTACTCGCTTAAAGTCTGCACAGTCGACGCAGATTATGTTCTGATATTCACGTTGTCCGCCATCAGACAGCTGGTTGATAATCTGATCCGACAGTGTAAGATAGCTCATACGCTTCGGGATCGGACCTTCATTTACCAGTGTGAATTTTTTGCCCAGACAAGACAGAAGCCAGCCCACTGCTACAGTGGAACTGACTGCGTCTCCGTCCGGCTGAACATGCGAAACCACCAGAAAATCATCGTGCTTCTCAACGAATGCTTTCGCATCCAGAAGCGCTTGTTCATAGGTTTGCATTGCCGTCTCCTTTGAAGTTACTCTTTGGAAGAATCTTCATCACGGTGGATCTGATTAATTAGCTGGTCAATCCGGTTGCCATAGGCAATGGACTCATCAAACTTGAAAATCAGTTCCGGTGTATGACGCAACCGGATACGCTTGCCGATTTCGGAGCGCAGGAACCCGGATGCTTTTTCGATTCCTTTCAGAGAACCTTGTTTTTGTTCATCATCACCCAGTACGCTGAGGTATACCTCAGCCTGGGAGAGATCATTGGTAACATCTACACCTGTAACGGTCACAAAACCGATACGCGGATCTTTGAGTTCATTTTGGATCAGCAGGCTCAGCTCTTTTTTGATCTGCTCGCCTACACGTCCTGTTCTAATCTTAGCCATTTCTTTTCACCTCGCGATTAGCGCTCTACAGCTTCCATGATAAAGGCTTCAATTACGTCGCCTTCTTTGAGATCATTGTAGCCGTCCAGCGTAATACCACATTCGTAACCTTGTGCCACTTCTTTGGCGTCATCTTTGTAACGTTTGAGGGAATCGATCTTGCCCTCGAAGATAACGATACCGTCGCGGATCAGGCGGGTTTCGGCAGATCGAGTGATTTTGCCGGAAGTAACCATACAACCTGCAATCGTACCAACTCTGCTGATTTTGAATGTGCTGCGGACTTCTGCATGTCCAATAACAACTTCTTTGTATTCCGGATCGAGCATACCTTTCATAGCCTGCTCAATTTCTTCAATAGCATTGTAGATAACGCGATGCAGACGGATATCTACCTGTTCCTGATCAGCGGTTTGTTTCGCTTGTACATCAGGACGTACGTTAAAGCCGATAACGATCGCATTCGAAGCTGCGGCCAGGATAATATCGGATTCGTTAATTGCACCTACGCCGCGGTGGATAATCTTGACGCGAACGCCTTCCACCTCGATTTTTTCCAGAGAGCCTTTGAGAGCTTCCACGGAACCCTGTACGTCACCTTTGATGATGACATTCAGATCTTTGATTTCACCGTCTTTGATATGTTGGAACAGATCATCCAGCGTTACACGCGTATTCGCGCCCAGCTCGGATTGACGATGTGTAATTGCACGCTTGTCGGCAATCGAACGTGCTTTGCGCTCGTCTTCGAATACCATAAATGGATCGCCCGCTTGCGGTACTTCTGTCAGACCGGTAATTTCTACGGGTGTAGAAGGACCAGCTTCTTTGAGGCGGCGTCCTTTATCATTTACCATCGCACGGATACGTCCGAAACAGTTACCTGCAACAAAAGCGTCTCCGACTTTGAGAGTACCATTCTGTACCAGAATACGAGCTACCGGACCGCGTCCTTTATCCAGCTCGGCTTCGATAACTGCACCACGGGCACGTTTGTCCGGGTTCGCTTTGTAGTCGTTCACTTCAGCGATCAGCAGAATCATTTCCAGCAGTTCTTCGAGACCTGTACGCTGCTTCGCAGACAAGTTAACGAAGATGGTGTCTCCACCCCACTCTTCCGGTACGAGTTCATACTCGGTGAGCTCCTGTTTTACTTTATCCGGATTCGCACCCGGCTTATCGATTTTGTTGACAGCAACGATAATTGGCAGACCTGCCGCTTTGGCATGGTTGATTGCTTCTACCGTCTGTGGCATAACGCCGTCATCTGCTGCAACCACGATGATTGTAATGTCAGTTACCTGTGCACCACGAGCACGCATAGCAGTAAATGCTTCGTGACCAGGTGTATCCAGGAACGTAATTTTTTTCTTGTTAATTTCTACCTGGTATGCGCCGATATGTTGAGTAATACCACCTGCTTCGCCGCCTGTTACGTTCGTGGAACGAATAGCATCCAGCAATGTGGTTTTACCATGATCGACGTGACCCATGATGGTTACGACCGGTGGACGTGCTTTCAGATCTGCTTCATCATCGACTTCTTCCACTGTCTCGAAGCGATCATCTTCCACTGCGATCTTCACTTCTACTTCTACGCCATAATCATCAGCAAGCAGCTGGATAGTATCCAGATCAAGCTCCTGGTTGATTGTAGCCATAACGCCGCTGCTAATCAGCTTTTTGATAACTTCGGAAGCATCTTTGTGCAGCAGTTTGGCTGTCTCGCCTACTGTCATCTCACCGCGAACGATGATTTTCTTAGGCGTGTTATCGATTTTCTCGCGTGGAGGCTGATTGTAGTTTTGGTTACGTCCGCCACGGCCTTTGCCCCCACGACCATTACGGTTACCACCGCCACCACGATTGTTATCGAAACGGCCACCACCGCCACCGCTACCACCACGGTTATTGTTGTTACGGTTACCGCCGCTGTTGCCGCCACGATTACCACCAGAGTTGGAAGCTGAACCTGTGCCACCGCTGTTACGGTTGCCGGAAGCATCACTGCTCTGTGCAGTTCTTACTTGACCGGAAGGCTGACGATTCTGGGAACTCGATTGAGGGCGGGAAGCTGCACTGCTAGGCTGACGATTGCCACCCTGGCTATTGCTGTTACTGCGGTTACCCTGTTGACCCGTGGAGGATCCACCCTGGGAGCTGCGGTTGCCCTGTTGGCCGGATGAAGATCCGCCTTGTGCACTACGATTACCTTGTTGACTGGACGACGAGTTAGAGCGGTTACTGCTTGTACCGCTTTGGGACCTAGTATTCCCGTTGGTTGAGTTGTTCTGATTTTTTATATCCATACCTACCTGCTTTTCCTGTCTATTTTTTTCGCGTGACGTCGAAGAAGCGTCCGCTATGGTTGACTGTCCATTGCCTTGTTGCTCTGCATTGGACTTGATATTTTTAAAAAAACCTTCGACTTTGGTAACAGCGTCATTTTCCATAACGCTCATATGATTGTTGACCGGTACATTCAGCTTTTTCAAGATCGTAATGATTTCTTTGCTGCTCATATTGAGAGATTTCGCATATTCATAAACTCTCAGTTTATCCTTCTGCTCCTGTGTGCTCAATATATTCCACCTCCGACGAATCCCCTATTCGTTTGCGGAGAAGCTTGGCGAACCCGTTGTCGGTTAATGCCAGCACGACACGGCCATCCTTTCCGATGCTTGTTCCCAACTGATCACGATCATAGCCGATCAACAGCGGGATATGGTAACTACTGCACTTATCACGGAATTTCTTTTGCGTGTTGGCTGAGGCATCACCCGCCAGTACAACAAGTGAAGCGTCGCCGGAACGAATCGCTTTGAGAACGAGTTCGTCCCCGGATAATACTTTACCAGCCCGCATTGCAAGACCGAGTAGGGATAATTCGTTATTCATTAGCGTCTCTCTCCTGCACTGAACTAAAATTGCTTTCTACGCTGCTAAATTCGCTGGCAAGCCGTTCATATATTTCCGGACTTACCGGCACTTTGAGTGCGCGATCAAACGCACGACTCTTCTGTGCCAGCTGAAAGCAGGCCATATTGCCGCATACATACGCGCCACGACCTGATTTTTTACCGGTCAAATCAATCTCTACCGTTTCTTCCGGTGTACGAACAATGCGCACCAGTGTTTTCTTGGGCATCATTTGCTGGCAAGCCACACATTTGCGCAGCGGTATCTTTTTGGTTTTCAATTATACCATCCCCCTTCAAACTTATGAACTCTCCCGATTGCCATCGTGCACACACATCAGAACGGCCCTGGCAAACAGCGGCCTGTAAGAGTCCAATTCTGCAAGTAATGGGAAAGGTTAGTCCACCGATACGGAATCCTGATGCATTTCTTCGCCCATTTCTCTCGGACGGCCGAATTCCTCTTCTGCCTGAGTCTCGCTCTTGATGTCGATTTTCCAGCCAGTCAGTTTGGCAGCAAGACGCGCATTCTGACCTTTGATACCGATCGCCAGGGACAGCTGGTAATCCGGCACAATCACACGAGCCATTTTCTCTTCCTCGAACACTTGAACCTCGAGTACTTTGGAAGGACTGAGTGCATTGGCCACATATTCTTCCACGCTCTCCGAATAACGAACGATATCGATTTTCTCACCGCGCAGTTCACCGACGATAGTCTGTACACGTATTCCGCGAGGTCCTACGCATGAACCGACCGGATCAACTTCTGCATTGCGAGAGTAAACCGCAATTTTGGAACGGAAGCCGGCTTCACGAGCCACCGAGCGGATCTCTACTACGCCATCAAAAATTTCCGGCACTTCCAGCTCAAACAGACGCTTGAGCAGACCCGGATGTGTACGTGAAAGTATGATCTGAGGTCCTTTGGTTGTGTTTTCCACTTTGGTGATGTAGGCTTTGATGCGCTCGTTCATGTTGAACTTCTCATTCGGCATCAATTCGGTTAAAGGCAGTACAGCTTCTACTTTACCCAGATCCACGTAGATGTTGCGTGCATCCTGACGCTGTACAATACCGGTAACGATATCTTCTTCTTTATCAATAAAAGCGTTATAAATGAGCCCGCGTTCAGCTTCACGGATACGCTGTGTAACAACCTGTTTCGCCGTTTGCGCAGCAATACGCCCGAAATCACGTGGAGTGACTTCGATCTCGGCTACATCTTCCAGTTGGAAGTGCGGGTTAATCTCACGAGCGGAAGCAACCGAAATCTCTGTACGCTCATCCAGTACTTCTTCTACGACCATTTTACGGGCAAAGACTTTGATCGCCCCGGTGTTGCGGTTCATATCGACCCGCACGTTTTGCGCAGTGTTGAAATTGCGCTTGTAACTGGAAATAAGCGCTGCTTCGATCGCTTCGAATAGAATATCCTTGCTGATCCCCTTTTCGCGTTCCAGCTCATTCATTGCTTCAATAAAATCCATACTCATGGCTTTCAAGATCCCCCTTTCAAAAAACTACCGTTTTAAAAAATGATTGCCAGTCTGGCGCTGGCTACTTTTTCATATGGAATAGTGTAACGTTTCTTGCCCGCTTCAATGAGCATGTCATCATTATCGAATGAGAGCAACCGTCCTTCAAATTCCTTTGATCCATCTACTGGTTCATATGTTGTTACAAATACATCTTTTCCTACTGCTTTGAGAACATCCGACTCTTTTTTGAGAGGACGTTCAGCTCCCGGTGAGGAAACTTCCAGAAAGTAAGGATCTTTGATCGGATCATTGGCATCCAGCTTCTCACTCAAATACTCACTAACCCGGCCGCAATCATCGATATCGATGCCGCCTTCTTTGTCTACAAATACGCGCAGAAAAAAGTTCTTACCTTCTTTTACATATTCCACATCGACCAGCTCAAACCCATGTTCCTCCAAAAATGGCTGTACCATTTCCTCGACGGTCGTTTTAATCTTTGGTGTACTCAAACAATCCAACCCTCCATCGCCTTTAGAATCCTTTATTCAAATGAGCGCTGCCGAATGGCGTATAACTGCTGCATCTTAAAGAAAATCGAACCAAATAAAAATCTTTCGGTTCGATCTTTTCCATAGGCTATACCGTATACCTGAATTCAACAACCTCATACCAAACAGTAAAGAGTGGGTTTCCCCACTCTTTACAGGACGGTTATTTCTTTCTTAGCTCCCTAAAATTATATCATAATCCTGCATTAGTGACAAGTGAAACGCCTTGACCACATTTGGCACCCTTACGTCTACTAAAAAAGGGACAGCTGGTTGCTTTCAGGCAGACCACGGAAGCAGCCCATCTGAGTCATCAGCTCGACAATCGTCTTGGTTGCTTTGGATTTCTGCTGGAAATCCTCAATCGACAGGAATTCGCCATGCTCACGGGATGCCGCAATATTACGTGCTGCGTTATCACCAATGCCCTGCACAGCAGAGAATGGTGGAAGCAGACTTTTGTCATCCACGATAAAGGAAGTCGCATCCGAACGATACAAGTCGATCGGTTTGAACGAGAATCCCCGTGCTGTCATTTCAAGTGCCATTTCCAGTGCCGGCAGCATGTTTTTTTCTTTTGGCGGTGCCTGGAAGCCCATTTGCTCAATCTCTTCAATCTTGCGATAGATGGCTTCGTATCCTTTACAACAAAGATCAACATCAAAATCTTCTACACGTACCGTAAAGTAGGTCGCATAGTATTCAATCGGATAATACAGTTTGAAGTAAGCCGTACGCACTGCGGAGATAACATAGGCAGAGGCGTGGGCTTTCGGGAACATGTACTGGATTTTCAGACAAGAATCAATATACCACTGTGGTACTTTGCATTTCTTCATTTCATCGATCCATTCCGGGGACAGACCTTTACCTTTACGTACACTCTCCGTAATTTTGAAGGCCAGACCGGCATCCATGCCCGCTTTATAAATCAGGAAGAGCATAATATCATCACGACAACCGATAACGGTCTTGATTGTACATGTATTATTCTTGATCAGTTCCTGTGCATTGCCGAGCCAGACACCCGTTCCGTGAGACAGACCGGAAATCTGCAGCAAATCGGCAAAAGAAGATGGCTGTGATTCAACAAGCATCTGACGTACGAACTTGGTACCCATCTCCGGCACGCCATATGTCGCTACCGGGCTGCGCAGCTGCTGCGGAGATACTCCCAGCGCTTCTGTAGAGTTGAACATGCTCATAACCTTGGGATCATTCATTGGGATCGTTGTCGGGTCTACCCCGGTCAGATCCTGCAGCATCCTCATCATCGTCGGATCATCATGTCCCAGAATATCCAGTTTGAGCAAATTCGCCTCAAACGCATGATAGTCAAAATGTGTTGTTTTCCACTCGGCATTTACATCATCTGCCGGGTATTGCACCGGTGTAACATCTTCTACATCAATATAGTCCGGTACAACAACAATACCGCCGGGATGCTGACCCGTACTGCGCTTAACGCCGGTACAGCCGGAAGCCAGTCGGTTCAACTCTGCTCCGCGCCACTTTTTCTGATGCAATTCTTCATACTTTTTGGCAAATCCGTAAGCTGTTTTCTCAGCGACCGTACCAATCGTTCCGGCGCGGAATACATTTTCTTCTCCAAATAGTACTTTCGTGTAATTATGCGCTTTGGGCTGATAATCACCGGAGAAGTTCAAGTCAATATCGGGAACCTTGTCCCCTTTAAAACCCAGAAATGTCTCGAACGGGATATCCTGTCCTTCTCCTTTGAGTTTGCCTCCACACTGTGGGCAATCTTTCTCGGGAAGGTCGAATCCACTCGGTACACTACCATCGAGGAACCACTCGCTATGCCGACATTCCGAATTGATGCAAATATAGTGTGCAGGCAGTGGATTAACTTCAGAAATCCCGAGGAATGTAGCGACTACCGATGAACCTACCGATCCCCGTGAACCTACCAGATAACCATCCTGGTTGGACTTCTTAACCAGCTTCTCGGAAATCAGATAGTTGGCAGAGAATCCGTATTTGATAATCGGCTCCAGTTCCTTTTCCAGACGGGCAATTACGACTTCCGGCAGATCTTCGCCGTATATCGATTTGGCTGTCTCATAGCAGGTATTACGTATTTCTTCATCTGCACCATCAAGCAGTGGTGTAAACAGCTTGTCAGGGAATAACGGGAAATCTTCGAAGCGCTCGGCCAACGCCTGAGTATTGGTTACGACCACTTCGTAAGCTTTGTCTTCACCAAGGAAAGTAAACTCTTCCAGCATCTCGCTGGTTGTACGCAAATGAGCATCTGGCTTGCGTTGATCCTTGAGCGGGCTAAAGCCGGTAATACCGTTAATGGTAATATCGCGGAACAGCTTCTGCCGTGGTTCCAGATAATGTACATTACCTGTAGCGACAACCGGTTTGTTCAGACGTTCACCCATTTCACATACTTTGGTCAGTGCCGTTTCAATCTCTTTTGGACTTCCTACCAGTCCTTTATCTACCAGATGCATATACATGGTCATCGGCTGAATTTCCAGTACATCGTAGAATTGCGCAACTTCTTCGGCTTCTTCTACTGTTTTGTTCAGTACAGCTTCGAAAAATTCGCCTTTTTCGCAGCCGGACATGACGAGTATGCCTTCCCGGTATTCGGTCAGTACAGACTTGGGAATACGCGGTACACGTTTGAAATATTCAGTATGCGACAGCGAAATCAGCTTGAACAGATTCTTTTTACCTTTTTCATTAAGAGCATAGATCGTACAGTGGAACGGTCGCGCATTGGACAGATCCTGACCGACAAACTCATTCAGACGATCGAGGCGGGTCAGACGCCGTTCCTGTTCTGCATCTTTGAGGAGGCCAAACAGCACACCGCCCAGGGCAATCGTATCATCTATCGCACGGTGATGACTTTCCAGAGAAACTTTATATTTATCCGCCAACGTATTCAGACGGTGGTTTTTCAATTTCGGATGAATCAATCTTGCGAGTTCCAGTGTATCAAGTACCGGGTTTTTCATTTCCGGCAGATCATGATTTTTGAGTGTAGCCTGAATAAAGCCAATATCGAATCGTGCGTTGTGCGCAACCAGAATATGATCTCCGGCAAAAGCAACAAAGTCGCGAATTACCTGATCAATCTCGGGAGCACCCCGAACCATCTCATCGGTAATATTGGTCAGCTGCTGGATATTGTAAGGAATACGTTCATGTGGATCTACAAATGTCGCATAACGATCCAGTTCCTTGCCATCCTGCATTTTAACTGCAGCGATCTCGATAATCTTGTTCTGTGTAATCGACAAACCGGTGGTCTCAATATCGAATACAATATACGTAGCATCCTTGAGTTCAATAGGCTGCGGCTCCAGTACAATAGCAACCGAGTCATTGATTACATTGGCTTCCAGTCCATATAGCACTTTGATACCGTGTTTTTTGGATGCTTTGTAGGCTTCCGGATAGCACTGTACACCACCATGATCGGTAACTGCAATTGCCGAGTGTCCCCAGGCAGCAGCGGTTTTTACATACTGGTCAATTGGTGTTACGGCATCCATCGTACTCATCGTCGTATGCAAATGAAACTCTACCCGCTTTTCTTCTGCATCATCTTTGCGTCCCGGAGGAGCTTTGATCTCATTCAGATCGGAAGGAATCATTGCGAGTTCGGGAATTTGCATAAACCGGTCATATTCCACACGCCCACGTGCCTTAACCCATTTACCATTCGCCAGCAGGCTCATGATTTTAAGATCTTCTTTATTTTTGGCAAACATCTTCATCTGCAGGGAATCGGTGAAGTCGGTCAGGAAGAATGTAAACAGGGTGCTGCCATTACGCAGTTCCTTGCTTTCCAGTCCAAAAATGGTTCCTTGAACCGTAACCTTTTTCTCCTCATCCTGAAGATCCTGCAGCGGAACCGCCGGGTCTTTGATCTCATAACCAACCTGGAGACGTACCGGTTCTCCATCTTCATCGACTTCTTCTTCCAGCTCGGACTCCATGCTGGTCATCAGTCTTTCAATCTCCTGCAGCTCTTCCTGACGACGCTGTTCATGGAAAGCCTGTACCGCTTCGGTAGTATTCTCGCCTACTTCCACTTTGATACGCAGCTGCAGACCGAAGTAATCTTCATAAAATCTTGCAATTGCCTGATCAATCTGCTTTTTCTTGGCCAGTTCGAGTGCCATTTGATCAGTCATGGTCAGTGTCAGTACATCCCCATCCAATGAAAATTTGGCACGGGTCATCCAGCCATTAACCGATGGAATCTGTCGCTGTACCCACTCCAGGAACAAGCTCCAGTATTCTTCCACAATCTGTACATGATCAATATGATCATTATATCGGAACAGGAAACGGATTTTGGCAATATGGCTCATTTTGTCCTGAATATGTTTGCAGAACGTACGATAGGTTGGTGAAGGAATAAGCGTCTCTTTGGTAATGATGAGCTTCCATTCCTTGTTGCTGCGGCTAATCTCCACCTGCTCAATTGCTCCATCTGCAAAATAGGGCTCCATCAATCCAGCAGGCACCTGCGCCTGCTTCATCAACAGCTCGAAACGTTGTCTTTTCTCTCCGCTAGCGCTCACGCTCATGAGGTCCCCCTTCAAAAAAGTGGCAAGCTCCCGTTAAAGTCGGTGCCAGACTGACGTCTACTCCGCTCTCCGGAAGCTTGCCTGCTTGATCTAATGCTTCTGTATAACTGGTTTGCATATAACCACCAGGCATACGATATATTTCGGATTAAATTGAATAATAATTTGCTGCACTATTGATTAAATGCAGAACTGCTGACGTTCTGTCGCTATTACTGACGATCTTGTCAATTTGTATATAGAGACAACTTGCATCTCTCAAAAAAAAGCCAGTAATTAATAAGCGCGTGCAAACACAACAGTATGTTTGGCAGGTTGTCCGGTTACCAGACATTTTTCTTTTTGTACATCCAGTTGGAAAGGAATATTACGGATCGTTGCGCCTGTCTCTTCTTTGACTTTACGCTCTGTTTCTTCCGTACCATCCCAACCTGCGATAAAGAATCCGCGTTTTTCTTCCATAATTGCTTTCATCTCGTCCAGCGTGTCGATCACATGCATGTTCTCTTCACGGAATGCCAGGGCACGAGTATACATTTCCTGCTGAACCTGCTCCAGCATCGCTTGTACTTCTGCAACGATGTTTTCCAGAGGCACTTGTTTCTTCTCGCCGGTAATACGGGATACGAGTACACATACACCATTTTCGATATCGCGAGGACCTACTTCCAGACGTACCGGAATACCGCGCATTTCATATTCGTTGAACTTCCAGCCTGGACGTACATCGGCACGATCATCAATGCCTACGCGTACTCCTGCTTTTTTCAGTTCAGCAAACAACTCATCGGCACGACCAACAACCAGCTCGCGCGTTTTAGGAGGTCCGATCGGAATAATCATTACCTGTTTTGGCGCTACTTTTGGCGGCAGTGCCAGACCACGATCATCTCCGTGCACCATGATCAGTGCACCGATCAGACGGGTACTTACACCCCACGAAGTGGTATGTGCATATTCCTGTGTATTTTCACGGCTCAGGAACTGAATATCAAATGCTTCGGCAAAATTGGTACCCATGTAGTGGGAAGTTCCCGCTTGTACCGCACGTCCATCCTTCATCATCGCTTCGATGGAGTATGTAGCTTTGGCACCTGCAAACTTCTCGGACGGGCTCTTTTGTCCTTTGATTACCGGGATTGCCAGGAAATCCTGAACAAACTCGGTGTATACATCCAGCATACGCATTGTTTCTTCCATGGCTTCTTCCTGAGTTTCGTGAGCAGTATGACCTTCCTGCCACAGGAATTCACTTGTACGCAGGAATGGCAGTGTACGTTTTTCCCAGCGTACTACGTTTGCCCACTGGTTGATCAGTACAGGCAGATCGCGATAGGACTGAATCCATTTGGAATACATGTGACCGAACATCGTCTCGGAAGTTGGACGAATCGCCAGACGTTCTTCGAGTGGATCGCCACCCGCTTCGGTTACCCAAGGCAGCTCCGGGTTAAATCCTTCAACGTGTTCTTTTTCTTTTTCAAAAAAGCTCTCTGGAATAAAGAGCGGGAAGTATGCGTTACGATGACCGGTTTCTTTGAAACGGCGATCCAGATCCTGCTGAATATGTTCCCAGATTTCATAACCGTCCGGACGGAATACGATACATCCGCGAACCGGAGAATAATCCATCAGATCGGCTTTTTTGATCACGTCGATATACCAACGCGAGAAATCTTCATTCTGTGGAGTGATTTCTGTTACAAATTGTTTATCCTGCTTTTCGTTCGACATAAAAATGGATATCCTCCTGTAAGTAACCAGTATTTAAATGAGCAGGCTGTTCGGCTGTCCAAACACAGTCTGTATCGACTATGTTTGGGCAGTGTTCACCAACGTATTTTCATCTATTGTAGCACGATTGGCAGAACTTGTTGAACCCTTTCAGACAAAGAAGCACAAGAGTGATGAAATGCAATCCGCCTGAAGGGCTTCAAAGCGTACAGCTGCATTTCTGTTCGACTCTTCTGCTTCTCTCTGCTGCTTATATGGATGCTGCATTTGCCTGATCCATAAACCATCAAACAAATAGTATCCTGAACCTGTTAAATTAACAAGTCATTTCACAAATTGTTCTGCTTGCTGCCTCTTTGCCATTAACCACGGATCAGTCTCACAATATCGTTGTAGGTTACTGCAATCATTAGCAGGAACAGCATAGCGAATCCAACGACATGTACAAGACCTTCCTTGCTAGGTTCCAGCGGTTTGCGGCGAATCCATTCTACAAAAATGAAAATCAGACGACTGCCATCCAGTGCAGGAATCGGAAGCAGATTGAAAATTCCCAAGTTGATACTAATAATAGCTGTCCAGCGGATCATCTCTTCCAGTCCCAGCTTGGCCACTTCATTGGTAGCTTGAATTGTACCCACCGGGCCTGCAAGCTGATCCAGATGAAACTGTCCGAAGATCAACTTCTTGAGACTCTCCAATATAATTTTACTCATGTCTACAAAAGATTGTCCGGCATACTTGAATGTTTCCCCAATCGTCGCACTACGCGTCTCTACATTAGGGCGAACACCAATTTTACCTACATTGCTTGCATCGGGTCTTGGAGTCACAGTGATAGTCTGTTCCTGACCATCACGATCAATAATCCACTGCATCGGCTTATTTGGAGAATCTTGCACCAATTTGACCAGCGTCTGTGGATCTGCGCCCACGGAAGCACCATTGATCTTTTCTACCAGATCACCTTTTTGCAAACCTGCCTCAGCAGCTGCTCCATCACTCATGACCTGAGTAAGTTCTATACCCTTTGGATTTTCTACCGGTACACCAACCATACGCACATAGATCAGACAGAGTACGATAGCCAGAATAAAGTTCATGGCAGGACCTGCAAAAATAGACAATGCACGCTGTCCAACCGAAGCACTGTTAAAGTGACGATTGCGTGGTGCAATCTGAATCTCCTGCCCTCTTGCCATCATCATCGCCTGCGGATGAACTGCAAAAGTCTGGACTTCGCCATCCACATCCATTACGATCTTCAGATCATCAACCAGATCAATTGACTGCACTTCTCCGCGGATGACATTTTTGCGGTTGTCCAGCTGATCTACAAAAATAATCTTGACCACGTTATCCGATGTACGTACCGCGATGGTCTGACCCGGCTGAATCTCTGCCAGCTCGGGATCTTCACCCGCCATACGGGCATACCCACCAAATGGCAGCAGACGAAGCGTAAATACCGTTTCATTTCTTTTATATGAAAAAAGCTTGGGGCCAAATCCTATCGCAAATTCCCGTACCAGTACACCGGCACGTTTGGCAAAGAAATAGTGTCCCCACTCATGCACAGTCACGATCGTAAAAAACATGAGTACAATCATAATAATTCGTTGAAGTGTCTCCAAATTGCCAAATCCTCCTTTTATGCTTGCGACCGAAGGTCTTACTATTAGATTATCATTTCTGTAAGGCTATATACAAGCATAGCTGGCGAAGACAATGTGACAAATTACTTTAATTGGTAATTGCAACCCGAGTTATTCCATCTACCCGGAATACTCAGCTTTATGCATAGAGCCTATCTGCAGTAAAAAACGCCAGCAGCTGCAACGAGGCTTCATTCGTGTTCCTACCCCGCTGCTGAATAAGACTCAGCGACTTGACTGAAGATTACTTTCTTTCGGAAAAAGCCATCGCCTGTGCGCGTGTTTCTTGATCTACACTTTGTATAACTTCGAGCTCTGGATTCGCTGTTGTCTGATGATGTTCCAGTGCATCTGCAATAATATCCTCTATAGTCAGGAATGCGATCTCTCCTTTAAGGAAACGTGCGACAGCTACTTCATTTGCGGCATTGAATACAGTTGGCGCTGTTCCGCCAAGACGTCCTGCTTCAAACGCCATTCGCAGACAAGGAAACCGCTCATAATCCATTTCTCTAAAGTTTAACTGCCCTACCTGGGCAAGAGATAGACGAGACGATGGCGAATTCTGACGATCCGGGTAAGTTAAAGCGTACTGAATCGGTACCCTCATATCCGGGTTACCGAGCTGCGCAATAATACTCGTATCCACAAATTCCACAAACGAATGAATAATGCTCTCGGGATGCAGCACTACCGAAATCTGATCATAAGGCATATCAAATAACCAGTGGGCTTCTATGACCTCCAGCCCTTTGTTGGCCATACTGGCAGAATCGATAGTGATTTTGGCTCCCATCGACCAGTTGGGATGTTTGAGTGCATCGGCAACGGTTACTCCATGCAGCTCTGCGCGGGTACGATCACGAAACGAACCGCCTGATGCGGTTAGTGTCAGCTGGGCGATCCGTTCACGAGGCTCTCCATTTAAAGACTGAAAAAGAGCCGAATGCTCACTATCAATAGGCAGCAGCTGCACACCTTTTTGACGCGCACGTTCCGTCACAAGATGCCCTGCTGTAACGAGGGTTTCTTTGTTAGCCAGACCAATCGTTTTGCCTGCCTCGATCGCTGCCAGCGTAGAAGGCAGCCCCATACTGCCCATTACCGCAGTAACAACTGTATGTGCTTCCGTACCTGCAGCCACTTCGATCAGACCTTGCTCTCCATAATGTACCTGCGTTCCTACAGGCAGCTGATGACGAATCTGTTCTGCCAGCTCTTTGTTTGCTACAGAGACGATTCGTGGCTGAAATTCATTTGCCTGCTGCACAACCAAATCCACATTCGTACCTGCTGCTATCCCTTCTACCTGAAAGGCTTCCGGATGGGCACGTACTACATCCAGCGTCTGGGTACCAATAGAACCGGTTGATCCGAGAATTGCTATCTTTTTCATTGTGTCCTCCGTCTGCTCTTCATTTGCTTGAGTGCCAGCATGTTCAGTGCAGGCTTAACTATCCTGATTTATTATAATTAAATATTTTTATAAGGAAGCTTAGCGATTTCCAAGTACATACGCATACGAATGGAAATCTCCAAGCAAAAGAAGGAGAACTGCATTAATCGTTCTCCTTGTCTATTAATAAGGTAATAGCATCAAAATGTGCACAAATGGAAACACCATCAGCCAGCTGTCACAACGATCCAGAATACCACCGTGTCCAGGTAATATTTTGCCTGAATCCTTGATTCCATAAATGCGTTTGTATGCAGACTGAATCAGATCCCCCATCTGCCCTACAATAGATGCTGCTACACCAATCAAAACAGCAATCCATAGCGGGAATAATGTTGGCGACATTAATGAAAAGACAATAGCAACTATAATCGCCCAGCATATTCCGCCAATAGCACCTTCTATAGTTTTGTTGGGGCTGATTGAAGGCCATAGCTTGCGTTTGCCCAGCGCTTTCCCTGTAAAATATGCGCCAATATCACTCGCCCAGATGGAGGCCAGCAGTACAAATGTCCAGTATAAGCCATGACCATCCGGTGCCTGACGTGTGTATGCAATATAAGCAAACCCTGTACCTATATAAAAGGCTCCAATGAACAGAAGTGCCATTTGTTTAATATCCAGATTATTCTTGGATATCACAGTGATAGACAGCAATAATAGCATTGCAATCCAAATACTGTGATCAACGGACAATGGCGGTGTCAGATTCATTAGTGTCCAGGGAAAGAGCATATACGCGACACTAATGTAGCCGATCACCGCCGGTGCTCCGAATGGAGCCGCCTTTGTCATGGTTACAAATTCATAATATCCAATTAGAGCCATTGCCAGTATCAAGCCCTGGTAAGCATAGCCTCCAAGCAGGCAAAAGCTGACATATACGGCTGCAGCTATGATACCAGTGATTATCCGCTCTTTCACAATCCATCCTCCATCCGAACAACATACAGAACGTTCGCCGGTACTTCTAGAGACCGCCATACCTCCGTATTCTGCGCTGATATTCTGCTACTGCTTCAATCATATGTTCTTTGCCAAATTCCGGCCAGTAAATCGGTGTAAACCATAATTCACTGTAAGCCAGCTGCCAGAGCATAAAATTGCTCAGCCGAAGTTCTCCACTGGTACGGATCAACAGATCAGGATCGGGCAGACTTGACGATTGTAGTACGGTGCCAAATGTATCGGGATTGATGTCTTCCATGGACATCGTACCGTTTTGGACAGCTTCTACCATCTTTTTTACACCTTCTGTAATTTCAATCCGGCTGCCATAATTCATGGCAAAGGTCAATACTAGCCCTGTATTGTGTGCAGTATCGCGGATTGCTTTTTCCAACGGTTCCAGTGTAAAGGAAGGCAGTACGCTTTTATCACCCATTAATCGGACCTGTACATTTTTCTCAACCAGTTCTTCAAGCTCTGTAGCTACAAATTCCCCAGGAAGTTTCATCAGAAAATCCACTTCTTCCCTGGGTCTTTTCCAGTTTTCTGTTGAGAAAGCATACATGGTCAAATATTTGACTCCAAGTTCATCTGCAGCAATGGTGGCCCGCTTTACAGCTTTCATTCCGTTTTGATGCCCGATGACACGCGGCATACCTAAACTTTTCGCCCAGCGTCCATTTCCATCCATAATAATGGCAATATGCTGTGGAATATTCTCCTGCGAAAGTTCGCCGGAACTTTGTTGCTCTTCTTTTTCCCACCACGAGCGAACACGCTTGAACATCACTTTTCCTCCATGCCAGTAGTGAAAAGAGACAAACCCCACCAGTTCGGAGGGGTCGCCAGTCTCTTACACTTCCATAATCTCTTTTTCTTTCGCAGCCAGTACATTGTCAACTTCTTTGATGAAGCGGTCTGTCAGTTTTTGTACATCTTCCTGATGACCATGGGATTCATCTTCGGAAATATCCGTTTTTTCCAGCTTTTTGATATCATCATTCGCATCGCGGCGAATATTGCGGATAGCCACTTTGGACTCTTCACCGAACTTTTTGGTCAGCTTCACCAGTTCTGCACGACGCTCTTCAGTGAGTGCCGGAATAGACAGACGAATGATGTTACCATCGTTGGCTGGAGTCAATCCGAGATCCGATTTCATGATAGCACGTTCAATATCGGACAAAGAGGATTTGTCCCACGGCTGAATCAGCAGTGTACGGGAATCCGGTGTACTGATATTGGCCAATTGATTCAGAGGCGTCATGGAACCATAATATTCTACCTGTACACGATCCAGAATGGATGGTGTTGCGCGTCCGGCGCGCAGTGTAGCGAGGTCACGGCTCAGAGCTTGAATCGCTTTTTGCATACGATCTTCTGCGCTTTTTTTAACCGATTGAGGCATTAATCTACACTCCCTTTAACAACCGTACCGATCTTCTCACCGAGTACGACTCGTTTGATATTTCCCTGTTCTGTAATAGCGAATACAATTAGCGGGATATTATTATCCATACACAGAGAAGACGCTGTCGAATCCATAACACCCAGATTCTGATTCAGCACTTCCATGTATGTAAGCTGTTCGAATTTGACAGCGGTCGGGTCCTTGAATGGATCTGCCGAGTACACACCATCGACTTTATTTTTAGCCATCAAAATAACTTCTGCTTCGATCTCAGCTGCACGCAGTGCTGCTGTTGTATCTGTGGAGAAGAATGGATTACCTGTTCCGGCTGCGAAGATAACGACACGTCCTTTTTCCAGATGACGGATTGCTCTTCTGCGGATATATGGCTCAGCGATCTGCTGCATTGCGATCGATGTCTGTACACGTGTCGGAACATTGATTTGCTCCAGTGCATCCTGCAGAGCCAGCGAGTTCATTACAGTAGCCAGCATACCCATGTAATCTGCCGTTGCACGGTCGATTCCATTTGCACTGCCTGCAATACCGCGCCAGATATTACCACCGCCGCATACTACTGCTACCTCCACGCCCAATTCAACAACTTCCTTGATCTGATCTGCGATCGAAGAAATCATCTCTGCTTCAATGCCGTAACCCGTCATACCTGACAGCGACTCACCACTGACCTTCAAGACCACTCTTTTAAATACAGGCTTATTCAAATTCATACCCTCCACTTTGCGAATTTAGTTCTGATAGCGGTATAACCGGCTATAGGATGTCTTTTGATCTGTTCCGGTTCCACTTCTAGGCTGCCGTAATTAAACGATCTTACAAAAGAAGGAACACAGTCTGTGTCCCCTCCTTGTTTGTTATTACTGAATCGTTTTCCGGTGATGCAACCCGAGATGAATTCGGATTAGCGGTTAACCTGTGCCATAACTTCTTCAACAAAGTTGTCTTCTTTTTTCTCCAGGCCTTCACCCAGTTCGAAACGGGCAAAACGACGGATAGAGATATTTTCACCAATTGTGCTGATTTTTTCGTTCAGCAGTTGGTTGATTGTTTTGTCTGGATCTTTAACGAAAGATTGCTCCAGCAGGCAGTACTCTTCATAGTACTTGTTGATGCGGCCTTCAACCATTTTTTCAACGATTTTCTCAGGCTTGCCTTCGTTCAGAGCTTGTGCTTTCAGGATTTCTTTTTCTTTTTCGATCGCTTCAGCAGGAACTTCTTCACGACGAACATACAGCGGGTTAGCTGCTGCGATTTGCATAGCGATGTCGCGAGCGAAAGATTTGAATTGATCTGTTTTACCTACGAAGTCAGTTTCGCAGTTGATTTCTACCAGTACGCCGATACGTCCGCCAGCGTGGATGTAGGATTCAACAGTACCTTCAGTTGCTGCACGGCCAGCTTTGTTTGCTGCTGCAGACAGACCTTTTTCACGAAGTACGTCTACCGCTTTTGCGATGTCGCCGCCTGTTTCTTCCAGTGCTTTCTTACAATCCAGCATACCTGCGCCTGTTTTTTCACGAAGCTCTTTTACTGCGCTTGCACTAACTGCCATTATTGTGACCTCCATATAATTGAGTATTTAAGTAACATCCATCCGATCAGTACCATATAGGTGCTAATCGTTTTTCACCCTGGTATCCTTTACCGGGATACACCCAGTAGAAGCTTACCATATTTCATCAGGAAATTGAATTTGCAATTCCTCTGATATCTTAAAAAAAGGGCAGTGAAAGGCTATACACCTACCAACCACCCTTTTATTTTTACGCAATCTTCATTGCAATGTTAATGCGTGATCAGCTAATTATGCAGTAGTTTGCTCGCCTTGGTTAGCTTCGATAACCGCATCAGCCATTTTTCCAGTCAGCAATTTAACCGCGCGAATCGCGTCATCGTTACCTGGAATTACATAGTCGATTTCGTCCGGATCACAGTTAGTATCAACGATACCTACGATTGGTATACCCAGTTTGCGAGCTTCTGCAACAGCAATACGCTCTTTACGAGGATCGATGATGAACAGGGCACTAGGCAGGCCTCTCATGTTTTTGATACCGCCCAGGAATTTCTCCAGACGATCTTTCTCTTTGCGAAGCAAGATTACTTCTTTTTTAGGCAGTACTTCGAAAGTACCGTCTTCTTCCCATTTTTCCAGTTCTTTCAGACGGTTGATACGTTTTTGGATCGTTTCGAAGTTAGTCAGTGTACCACCCAACCAACGTTGGTTGATGTAGAATTGACCTGCGCGCTCAGCTTCTTCCTTAACGGAATCTTGAGCTTGTTTTTTAGTACCAACGAACAGTACAGTACCGCCGTCAGCTGCTACGGATTTTACGAAGTTGTAAGCTTCATCAACCTTTTTAACTGTTTTTTGCAGGTCGATGATGTAAATTCCGTTTCTTTCTGTAAAGATGTAACGATCCATTTTTGGGTTCCAGCGACGAGTCTGGTGTCCGAAATGTACGCCAGCTTCCAAAAGCTGTTTCATGGAAATAACTGCCATTTGTGTTTCCTCCTAAGATTTGGTTTTTTTGTGTGCCTCCGCTTTCGTCCACTTTCGGCAAGACTTTTCATTGAAAAGCACCTTTGCCTGAAATCAAAAAGCGTGTGTTTTAACACCACCAATTAATATATCATAACGCTCAGCTAATGTGCAACACTTAATATTGATACTATATTTTACAAATAGAAAAACAGCCATCTTCCTGCTGCTTTTCGCAACGTCTCATGAAGATGGCTGTCCTGTAATAATACTAATGATATCGTTATAATCCTGCTTGGTTCCGATCTCGAAGGTACCTACCTGCAGCTTGGTATTGGCTTTGCGTTCCGAAGCTTTGTTAATAAACTCACTTTGACTGTTGATTAACCCTTCTTTTTTGAGAGAGAAAGCTACATCATTGAGATTCTCGCCAGGATTAATTGTAAAACTTACATTGGGAGATTCAGGAGATGAGGGTGATTTAGATGACTGTGTTTTATCACTGCTGGTGCTGGCAGGCTGCTTGGGTTGACTCGTCGATTCATTGGTCGCCGCCTTTGGCTGCTGCGGACTGGTTGGTGCTGTAGGCTCTTTGGTGGACGATGCTTTGTTTCCTTTTTGAGCTTCTTTTTTGGCCGCTTCCTCAGCCTGCAGCTGCTTCCACTGCTCACTCGTGTATACTTTTTGATCGGAGCTGAATACCTGCATATTCTGTGCCTGTGCGGCCTCCTGAAGCTGCTCAGGGGTGAGCTGTGCTCCATTCATCATCGTCTGGCCTTTGCCGATATTCATTAACTGAAGCAGGATTGCTCCTACAATAATGCCTATTCCTATTCCAATAATAAAAGAGCGGTTTTTGATCACGATTGTTCCTCCTGTTTGGCCAGCTGTAGAATCAGCAGTATCTCTCCACGCTGTAAACCAACCGCTTTGGCAATGGTGTCAACAGACTTCCCGCTCTCATGCAGCTTGAACAGTTCGGGATAACGATCCTGAATTTTTTCGGTAGGTGGTTCTTCCGCTTCTACAGGAGAGGCTGCTACCTGTTCCTGCATCATACGGGCAGCCGATTGGCGCAGCGCCTCTCCCTGCTGATTAAACCCTTTCATTTCCGCAGGTGCGGCTGCCATCTCTATACCGGCAGGAATTAAAGGGACAGGCTGATAAACCGGCTGTACAGGGACGATAGACGTCTTCTGCTCCAATTCCATTAGACGCTGTCTCATCTCGCTTACCTGCTCCTGAAGAGCAAGCTGCTTGGCTGTAGATTCCTGTTTGATCTGGGAGACCAGGTCAATAATTTCTTCGTTTTCTTTTTCGATCTCGGTCATATAGTGTTCCAGCGTATCTTCGACTTTCTCCACGGTGGCGGATACGGCTGTGTCTGTTGTTTTAGCATTACCTTTTTTGGGAATCATAATACCGTATACAACGGCAATAGCCCCTATGATAACAATGTATACCCACGGCGGAAACTCGCCCATATTTACTCACCCTAATAATTATGTCTTGGAATGGCAAACAAAACCTGTCTTTAAAAGGACAGGTCGATATGTTTACCCTTGTATGGATGTTCTGCAGGAGCAGGTTCCTGAATGGCTGCCTCTTCCTGCTCATGATGTCTGCCAGAAGCATGATGCTCATCGGAATGACCATCATGAATAGAGGCGGAGGAAGACTCCTTGACTCCATCGCTTCGTGTACGTGCACGGTCTGCCTGCTCTTTCATCTGATCCGAAAGCATCGACTGCTCCAGAGCCGGACGTATAAGATGCTCCTGTTGAATCTTTCCTGCATCACTTGTACGAGGTACAGCAATTTGTAATTCTACAGCTCTCATTCCCATGACGTACACCTGCCCTCACAATTTAATTAGTGATTGGACAGCATTGCGATGTCTCCATTTTCGAAAATGAAGTGAACGCGCTGTGCCGTATCTTTAATATACTTGGTATAACGGCCAATGACCAGCTTGGATCCTCCATAAATCGTATGAACAACCTCAATTTTTGCATTAGCAGACTGCTCCAGTGTTCTCTCAATATTGAGAATGTTGTCCTTGTTCTCATCACGCTCACGCAGCTGACTTTTTTTGGTTGCCGACAATTTGATACGTAGTGCCATTTTATCCGCACCAAGCTGTCCCACTGCTGCCAATTGATCCAGCAAATTCAGTGCTTTCTCGGTTTTATCAAGGTTCTCCATATGCGTTTTGAGCTCATTTCTCAAAGTAACAAGTTGGTTGCGCAGTTCGGGCAGTACACCTACTTCCAGTTCAGTTACGGTGTAGGCAGTATTACCGATCGTGCGAGCCACAATAATTTCGCCTGCCTGCAGATGTCCACCTACTACAAGACCTTTGGGGCCGTTACAGAATATGCTGTTCCCCGCTTGTACCTGGGAGTGCATAATACTCTGGGAAACAATAACCGATTCTCCAGCCTGTACGTGGCCGTCCTGGATAAAACCGGTTTTCACATCGACTGCAGCTTTGATGAGTCCTTTATGGTAACCGATAATGCCGCCTGTAATTTCGATAGAACCGCCGGCTTCCAGTTCAGCACCTTCCACTCCGCCTATTACACGGATATCTCCAGATGCTTTTACCCGGAAATTGGAAAGTACATTACCGCGAATTACAACGGTTCCCACAAAATCAATATTGCCTGTATGGTAATCAATATCCCCATTGACTTCGTAAACGGGAAATACATTGATTTTGCCGTTATCTGTGCGTGAAATCATTCCGTCAATCGCCGCATACATGGCAGTCTGTTCGGGATTCAGTACAATATTTTTGCCGATCTTGAAGCGCGCTTCTTTGCCGGGCTTGTACGGAATGGGCTCGCCGTTGACATCTACGCCAGGCTCACCGGGCTGTGGATCGACCTTCTCGGCGATCAGTTGCCCCTTCATTGCATTATTAAGTCGTATAATTTCTTTGTAGTCCACTTTTCCATCTTCTGTTTCAAGTGGTCTTCTTGGATTGGAGTCCAGTGATACATTGTATTGAATTTTGCCGTCGATCCCGTTAACCGGTTTTATTCCAAAGGCTACTGCGATAGCTTCTGATTCATATTGTTCCGGCTGAAGGGCAATCTTTTGCAGTTCCTCCATACGTATACCGTAGGTCACTCCCTGTGTACGCAAAAATCCCTCCAGTTGTTCAGCAGTACATTCAAACTGTTCATCGTGTTTCGTAAGTTCCAGATAAGCTATAGACTTGTCATTTGAAAAGCTAAGCTTCATGTATTCGTCCAGCAATAGTTGAGAGGTCACGCCATATTCCCCTTTCCTGCTTATAGCGGCGTTCACATATCTTGCATTAACAGACCTCTTTGTTTGTCAAGAGCTCCGCGGAGACGAAGAATTGCCTTGGAATGCAATTGCGAGATCCGTGATGGAGACAGTGACATAACTTCTGCGATTTCACTAAGTGACAGGTCTTCATAATAAAGTAGTGACACAACCGTTCTTTCTTTTTCTGTAAGCTTCTCGATCCCTTTCATCAGCAGATCTTTCAGTACAAAATCATTGACAGAACGATCCGGATTTTTGGCTTTTTCATCCACAATCAGAGACATCCGTGTTTCTGATTCTTCTTCCCGGATAGGATCTTCCAGTGAAGTGATGGTCATAACCGCGACATCCTGCAGCATGGTCTGGAATTCACGTTCACTTACATCAAGATAATCGCTGATTTCTGCATCAGAGACAGAGCGCATATACTTTTGTTCCAGTTGTTGATAGGCATCTTCAATTTTGCGGGCTTTTTCACGTACAGAACGAGGAACCCAGTCCCCTTGTCTTAATCCGTCCAAAATAGCGCCTCTTACCCGCCAGGACGCATACGTCTCGAATTGCAGACCGCGTTTATAATCAAATTTCTCGATGGCATCAATTAATCCCATAACCCCGTTACTCATCAGGTCATCTTTGGATACATTTTTGGGGAGACCGATAGCAAGGCGGCTTGAGACATATTCAACAGTACCAAGGTGGTTTTCGATCAATCTTTTTTTGGCTTCTACATCGCCATGTTCTTTCCATTGGATCCATAATTCGATGTGGTTAAGATGACTTCCTTTTTGCTCGCTCAATTGCTTTCACCCTCCTTACTTTTGTGTCAGATGGCGTACAGCCTTCGCCAGTTCCTCTGGATCTTGTTGCTTGGTTGAAACCAGTTTGGGAGGGTTGAGAGGAGCAAATTCGTCCTTCTGCCCTGAATCTGCTGGCTTCGGTGTCAGCAAATCATGCAACTCGTTGTCCTGATCAGGTGTCACAACATCAAAATGGCTTCCTCTGTCCTGATCGTCCTGAGAAAGCTCCTGTTGAGTTGGTACTTCGTCCCCGTTCGGCATTTTCGGTACTGCGCCTGCGGGATTCGCTAGAATCCCCAGAATAAAGCGCAGTACGAATGCCAGCAGGAACCACACTATAAATCCTAATATTCCTCTAAAGAGACTTGTGGTCCATAAATTATTTCCAAAAGAGACAAGGAAGGTAATAACAAACCCTATTATCCCAAACCAGAGGTTAAGTTTAATATTCCCTGCCATACCCTATATTTCCTTCTTACCCATTTGTACACTGCGAATCGACAACATACCCGTAATACAATTCATTTCGATGGTACGTCCGTAGTTCGCGCCTGTATCCTCGGCAAGTAAGGGAATATTATATTCTTTTAAAAATAATTTACAGGCTTCCACATTGCGAGGACCAATACGCATGTGATCACCACCACTTGAAAAAGTAAACATCTGTGCTCCGCCAGCCATTTTGGCGACCAGACGTGAGCGTATAGCCCCCATATCCGTCATTCTTTTCAGCAGTTCCGGCAATGCCGTATCTGCATACTTCGCAATATTAAGCTGCCCTTCGCGTGCGATATCAGAAGAAGGCAGCATGACGTGGGCCATACCAGCCAGTTGAACATTTTTGTCATACAGCGTAAGGCCAACACACGACCCTAATCCCGTCGTTCGAATAACTCCGGATGTCTTCACGACGTTCAAATCGGCCATACCTACTTTGACGACATTTTGTTCTTCAATCATCTTGGAGCGGAACTCCTAACGATTTAAATATTTTATCAAATGATTCGGGATCCGGAATCAGGAAAAACTGTCCCTCTACTTCTTCATTCCCTTCCAGGAATGTGGTATCGATCAGCAGAGCATCATCGCCCATTTGACCGAACTGGAGAAGTCCGTAATTCAGAATAGCACCTGCCATATCCATTGACAGTCCCGGAACGGTAGGGCTCATGGACAGACCGGTAAAATCAGCGAGGGAAGATAAATAAGATCCTGCTAATATATTACCAATTTCTGCGAGTGCTGACTGCTCCATTTCCGTAAAAAATTCTTCATCGCTGGCTTCAATGCCCGCCAAACGCTTCAATAGACCTTTGCCTGCTTCCGGAGTAAGAACGAAAAACAGGTTACCCGGTGCTTCTCCTTCGACCCGGAAAAAGATAGCCAGAACGATTTGTTCGGGACCACCCACCTTCTCGGCGATCTGTTCGAAAGGAAGAATCTGCACTTTGGGTACAGCCATATCGATAGGCTTGTCCAGAAGTTGGGAGAGGGCAGTGGCTGCATTCCCTGCCCCGATATTCCCAACTTCTTTGAGCACATCCATCTTGAACCCCTCAAGCTTTTTGAACAGGTCCATATTAGTCCTCGATGCTTTCTAGCTGAACAACTTCGGTCTTGTCCAGCACTTCCGCAAGATTGAGCATAACCAGCAGCCGTTCTTCATCAAGCTTTGCTACACCATCCAGATATCTGGCTTTGACGCCGCCTACTACTTCAGGCGGTTTTTCAATGCTGCTGCGTTTGATATCTACTACATCATTTGCGGAATCGACGATAAAGCCGACTTGCATTTTCTCTACTTCAACAATGATGATACGTGTCTGATCATTATATTCTTGACCTGGCAGGTTAAAACGACCACGCAGATCAATAACCGGAATTACCACACCGCGCAGGTTGATTACCCCTTTGACAAAACCAAGTGTTTTTGGAACGCGGGTAATCGGCATCATACGCTCAATGGTCTGTACTTTATCCACTTCAATGCCGTATTCTTCTGTTGCTAGTTTGAAAACGATAACTTTTAATTCATCCATGGGTAAATCCTCCTCAATAATGGGCTGCATTATTTGATAAATGCATTCGGATCAATAATCAAAGCAACCTGGCCGTCTCCCAAGATAGTTGCACCGGAGATGCCGCGTGTTTCCGGCAGGTAACTTCCCAGACTTTTCAGAACGATTTCGTTCTGGCCGATGAAGTTCTCTACTGCAATAGCTGCCAGTTTGTCACCTTTTCGGATAACCACAATCTCGGTTTCTTCCTCTTCACGCTCATCGAAGTCAGGAACTTCAAATACACGGCTGAGGGACAGAAGCGGGATATGCGTATCGCGATAAGGAATCAGCTGACTGCCATGCAGATCACGTACCTGCTTCGCTTTGATGATGCCGGTTTCCACAATTGAAGTCAGTGGAATCGCATATTTTTCCGATCCGACACGGATCAGCATTGCCGAAATGATGGACAGTGTCAGTGGCAGCTGTACAGAGAACTTCGTCCCTTTTCCAAGTTCGGAAGTAACCATAACATGGCCACCCAGAGAGGTGATTTTGGATTTAACTACATCCAGACCAACACCGCGTCCCGATACGTCAGAGATAACCTCAGCCGTACTGAAACCTGGAGCAAACAGAAGTTGATACACTTCCTCGTCCTTCATGGTGTTAGCTACATCCTGTGATACAATGCCATTTTTGATTGCTTTGTTGAGAACATTCTCACGATTGATACCACGGCCATCATCCTCGATCTCGATGAATACATGGTTACCGCTATGGAATGCACTCAGTTTGACTGTACCTGTCTCTTCCTTGCCAGCTGCTATACGATCGGCTACCGGTTCTACACCATGGTCTACCGAGTTGCGAAGCAAGTGAACGAGCGGGTCGCCAATCTCGTCAATAACCGTACGATCCAGCTCGGTTTCGGAGCCGATGATGATCAGATCCAGCTTCTTATCAAGCGATTTAGCAAGGTCGCGTACCATACGAGGGAAGCGGTTGAATACTGTATCTACCGGTACCATCCGTAGTTTGAGGACGATATTTTGCAGATCCGTGCTTACACGTCCCATATGCTCTACAGTATCGGTGAGTGCCGGAACTTTCACTTCACTTGCCAGCTGTTCCAACCGAACACGGTCAATCAACAGTTCGCTGAACAGATTCATCAGTACATCCAGACGGTCGATATCGACACGAATCGTACGTGATGGTGCTGGTGCCGGTGCTTTAGCTGCCTTTGGAGCCGCTGCGGGAGCCGCTTTTGGCGCAGCTGGAGCAGGCGTTGGAGCTGCTGCTGGCGTTTGTGCTACAGGAGCCGCAGCTTCAGTTGCTTCAGGCTCTACTGCCGGTGCAGCAGACATCTCTTTGAGGGATTGTGCATCCAGGCGTGTTACATTCACACTTTCTATTTCGGAAATGCTCGTTACCATCGGTTCCAGCTCAGCTGGGTCTTTTTGCGTAACATAATACAGAGAGAAACTGCGTTCGAATTTATCCTGCTCAATATCCTGAGTGGAAGGTTCGGATTTGATAACGTCACCGTAACGTTCCAACAGATCGAACACCATATAGGCACGAACTGCTTTGAGCTGACAATCTTCACGAATGGCTACTTCCATATACAATGCCTGATGGCCTTCTGCCATGGATTGTTCAATAACCGATTGCTGGAATTCATCCAGCTGAATGCCTTTGCTGTCTTTAACAGCAATATTCGCTGAAGCAGCTGGTGCTGCAGCAGGAGCCGTTGCGGCCGCTGCCGGTGCGCCGGCTGCAGGAATATCTCCGCGTACGATTGCCTGTAGTGATTCCACAATGGCAGTAACGTCTGCTTTACCTTCTCCGCCCTGTGTAATGTCCTGTACCATCGATTCGAGGGCATCCAGTCCTTTGAACAGGGTATCAAAGATAAATTCCTGCATAGCGAGCTTTTCGTTACGTACCAGATCCAGTACGTTTTCCATCTGGTGCGTCAACGCCGCCAGATCTTCAAATCCCATTGTAGCAGCCATCCCCTTCAGCGTATGCGCTGAGCGGAAAATAACCTGTACAATACCCAGGTCTGTAGGGTTGCTTTCTAGTTCCAGCATTTTTTCATTCAATGACTGCAGATGATCGTTCGACTCATCAATAAACATGGATAAATATTGATTCATGTCCATCGTGAGACACCTCCTCCATAAAGTAACATAATGCTTGTTATAAGCTATTTAACGATTTGTACAAGTTTAGGCGCAATTTCAGGTAATGGCAGGAGGTGGTTTACACATCCAAGCTCTACAGCCGATCTCGGCATTCCGTACACGACACAGGTATCTTCGTTTTCTGCGAAGGTAGGGATTACTCCACTGTCGTATAAATTTTTCATTTCCTTTGCGCCATCGCTTCCCATTCCCGTCATAATGACAGCGTAACGCTGAAGATCGGAGAATGGACGGATTGAGGCAAAAAGAGTATCCACAGAAGGACGATGCCCATTGCGCGGAGGTTCCTGCGAAAGTTGGATACGATAGCCGCCCTGACTACGGGATACTGTCATATGATAACCTCCTGGCGCAATATAAGCTGTTCCTGGTTGAAGCGGCATTCCATGTTCGGCTTCTACTACAGTAATCTGGCTCAGGCTGTTTAGTCGCTGAGCAAGAGAACGTGTGAAGTTCGGCGGCATATGCTGCACGATCACGATAGGAGCCGGGAAATTTGCTGGAATCTTCTCAAGAAAGCTTTTTAATGCTCTAGGTCCACCAGTTGAGCAGCCTACAGCCACCAGTTTGCCAATAGAAGCCGCAGGAGCGTCTGTGTGGGAAGTTTTACCTGCAACAGGACCCGAAGGAGCAGAAGCAGGCGAAGATGGAACGGAAGGCTTCTCAGGCTCTTTACGCGACAACGGATTTATTGGTGCCCCTGGCGTTTTTGGTACTTTCGGTTCAGCAGGCTTAAGTGGGCTCGCTGCGGTAGACCGTGACTCCGTTGATTTTGGAGGCACAGCTGGTCTGGTTGGACCAAGATCTTCATTACGTCCAGGCCGAGCTAACCGGTTATTAAGCGGTGGTGCAGATTTGCCGGCAGGCGGTGGATTAAGAATCCCAGGTTGAGGACGCCGGGAAGAATCCTCGATAGACGATTTATTAGGATGAGGCGCTGCCTGAGAAGAAGAAGAAGGAGTAATGCTCTCTTCACGTTTCTTCTCAACTTCCGGCAGGGATGGCGACGGAGCAGCGTCAGCCGCCATGGTTTTCTGTTCCGCCCGTTTGCGGCGTCTTTCCAATACATGTACAGCTGTATTGAGCTGTCTGAGCAGCTGTTGTCCCACTTCTTCGATATCCTGGGAATTACTGACTGAAGGTTTACGGATAAAGTCAAAGGCACCATTCTCCAGCGCCATGATTGTCTCTCGCATTCCTTGCTCATTAATGCCCGACAGCATAATGACCGGAACCGGACGCTGAGCCATAATCACTTTCAGCGCTTCCAAACCATTCATTTCGGGCATTTCAACATCCATTGTAACTACATCGGGTTTAAGCTCCATAACTTTCTGGGTAGCTTCTAATCCGTTATTTGCTGTGTCAATTACCTGGAAAGTAGCGTCAGCCTCAATCAAGTCAGAAATAATTTTTCGCATGAACGGGGAGTCGTCTACAACCAGTACTTTATAAGTTGCCATAGTGATAGCACCTCTGTCCCTACAGAATCATTTAGTACGCCGCATCCACTTCTGTATAAATCCTTTGATTCCTGTTAAGCTTCCTTCCTGATGTGCATCCGGTGAAACCACATATTGCATCGCCAGGTTTTGAATGTCCCTCGAAGCGTGACATCCAGGAGCATGGATTGAAAAGGGAACCTGCTTTTTGACCGACTGGCTGACATGAGCATCATCACTTACAAATCCCAGCATTGGAATTTCGAGATTCAGAAAGCGGCTGGTAACCAGCCTGATTTTGTCGGAGGTTTGCACCGCTTCCTTTTGACTCTCTGCCCGATTGACTACCAATTTGAAGTTTGTACTCTCTTCCATACCGTAGACTACTTTGATCAGCGCATAAGCATCGGTGATCGCTGTTGGCTCCGGAGTCGTGACTACAATACATTCATCAGCCGACATAATAAACTGCAAAGTTTCCTTCGAAAGTCCCGCTCCTGTATCAAACAGGATATAATCCATATCGGCAGCAATTTTTTGAATTTGAGTAGTAAAGTAAACTAAATCTTTCTCAGAGAGCGAAAATAATGAATTTAAGCCCGATCCACCAGCAATATAAGGCAGTGAACCTGCACCTTTTTCAATAATTTCATCAATCTGTTTTTCCCCGCTTAAAAGATGCGAGAGATTGTATTGCGAACGCACGCCCATCAAAACATCGATATTTGCCATTCCTATATCTGCATCGAATACAAGAACTTTACGTCCAAGGCGCTGCAGGGCAAGTGCGAAATTCAATGTGAAATTCGACTTTCCCACACCGCCCTTCCCACTCGTCACGGCAACAAACTTAGCGTTTTTCGCACCGCGTTCAGGAGCTTCAAGAGCTTTGGCTTTGGCAGACATCAGGTTTCTTAACGATTGGGCCTGGTCCATCATGGCAAGATTTCTCCCAATAACAGATTTGCCAGAAAATCAGGACTTGGCATAAGCAGATCATCCGGCACATTCTGTCCATTGGTCATATAGGACAGACGCAGCGGATGATCTTGCAACAAGTTAAACAGCGCACCATAACTTCCTGTCTCATCAGCCTTGGTAAAAATCACTTTATCCAGTGGGTACTTGCTGAAATGATCAGTAATTGTGCGCATATCTTCCGTTTTGGATGTCAGTGCCAGCACCAGATACGTCTCACTTTGTTCCAGCGGAGCCAGAAGGCTTTGCAGTTCAGATACCAGCAGCTCATTTCTGTAATTGCGCCCAGCCGTATCCATCAGAATCAGATCACATTCGGATAGACGCTGCAAAGCACGCTGCAAGTCTCCTGGTGATTGAGCTACCTCAAGCGGTACACCAAGGATGGAAGCATAGGTTCTTAGCTGTTCTACAGCCGATATACGATACGTATCGGACGTGATAAATCCTACTTTGCGTTTGTATTTGAATAACTGCTCGGCAGCAAGCTTGGCGATGGTAGTCGTCTTTCCTACCCCGGTTGGACCAGCAATATACACGATACGGGTCTCTGCAGCAATACCGCCACCAATTCGTGAGTCGGTAAATTGCTCAATTTGTGCTTTTGCTGCCAATTTGGCTTCACTGGCTGTCATAGACTCCAGATTGGCAGACTGCTCTACAATGCGGTCCATCCATTGATCCAGCAATGGTTGTTCAATGCCCTGGGATTTAAGCTGGTTCATAAGATTATGAAGTGACTCCGGCAGTTCAGCTCTTTCCTTGTCCCGTGTCAGATCGGCCATCATCTGCTTCATCTGTCGCAGTTCTTCAAAGAGACGCTGCTCGGACATCTGATCTGCCGGATCGGATAGGGGACTTGCTACCGTAGCTGCTGGTGCCTGGACGTGCTGCAATCTTGCACGATCCACTTCAGGTACAAAAGGTTCTTCTTCCGGCAGTGGAGATACCGCTGCCGGTGCAGAAGATACAGCCGCCGGTTGATCCGCTGCAAGTGCCTGACGCATAGATTCTGCAAAAGCCTGGCTAGACTTACGATAAGCATCCGGAACGGCTTTTTTGGGAACAGGAGTAGCCGCTGTGACAACAGGTTCAGGCTGCGCTTTGGGTGCTTCCTGGACCTGTTCTTTTTCTACTGCTGCGATAACTTCGATTTTCTTTTTTTGGAACATGCCCAGAAATCCGCCGGTTTTCAGTTCCTTGGTGCTCAGTATAACGGCGTCACTGCCCAGATCTGTGCGTATTTTCAGCATGGCGTCCGGCATCGTATCAACGATATAGCGTTTTACTCTCATAAGTTCACCACCCCG
Organism: Paenibacillus dauci; assembly: GCF_000971985.1. Classification (GTDB taxonomy): domain Bacteria; phylum Bacillota; class Bacilli; order Paenibacillales; family Paenibacillaceae; genus Saccharibacillus; species Saccharibacillus dauci. Next base: position 485,786 of record NZ_LAQQ01000005.1, read on the forward strand.
ACACTCTGAATTTCAACATTCGGTTCCAGTTCGCTATAGGATAAAACGGGTATATCCTGCATGGTACGTTCAATCAACTGTCGCAGATACATACGTATTGCCGGTGAAGTCAGCACAACAGGCTGTTGTCCCATTTGGAGCAGACGGTTAACCTGCTCGTTAATCTTCTGATACATCGATTGCGTAGATACAGGGTCCAGTGCAAGATAGGTACCTTGCTCGGATTGCTGCACACTTTCTGCAATTTTCTTTTCCAGGTTAGGACCGACCGTAATCACGCGCAGTGTCTCGCCTTGGCTTGTAAACTGCTGTGTAATCTGACGTGACAGAGATTGGCGTACATATTCGGTCAATACATCCGGATCTTTGGTGTAAGCTCCATAATCTGCTAATGTCTCAAAAATGGTTACCATGTCGCGAATGGATATTTTCTCTTTTAATAATTTAACCAATACTTTCTGTACATCACCTACAGATAGTACAGAAGGAATAAGTTCATCTACCAATACAGGGTAATTCTCACGCAGATTGTCGACCAGAGAGCGTGTCTCCTGACGTCCCAGCAATTCGTGGGAATGCTTTTTAATCAGCTCGGTCAGATGCGTAGCTACCACCGAAGGTGGATCGACTACCGTATAGCCCGATAATTCGGCACGGTCTTTGGTCAATTCATCAATCCATAGAGCAGGCAGACCGAATGCTGGTTCTAAAGTCTCTATACCCGTAATGGAATCATCATCAAAACCAGGACTCATGGCCAGGTAGTGGTTTAGTAATAATTCACCACCGCCTACAATATTCCCTTTAATTTTGATTACATATTCATTTGGTTTCAACTGGATATTATCGCGAATACGAATAACAGGGACCACAAGACCCAGTTCCAGTGCGCATTGACGACGAATCATAATAATCCGATCCAGCAAATCTCCGCCCTGCTGTGTATCTGCCAGCGGAATCAATCCATAACCAAATTCGAATTCGATTGGATCGATCTGCAGCAGATTGATTACACTTTCCGGACTGCGCACTTCTTCGATCTGCTGTTCTTCTTCGTGTTGTTCGGCTTCCACCATCTTCTGAGTGAGATTTGCCTGCATACGGCGCGCTGCAATAAACAGCAGAATCGCCAGCGGGAAAGTCGTGAGGAAGTGAATAGGTGTAAATAAACCCAGCAGCGTAATAACGCCCGCTACAATATAGAGCAAAGTTGGATAGGAAAACAGCTGCTTGGTAATATCATCAGCCAGATTGCCTTCGGAAGATGCACGGGTAACGATCAGACCTGCTGCTGTAGAAATAAGAAGCGCCGGAATCTGACTTACCAGACCATCACCGATCGTCAATATGGAATACGTCGAAAGAGCATCAGCGAATGCCATTCCATGAATCGCTATCCCAATAATAAATCCACCAATCAAGTTGATCAGGAGGATAATAATACCTGCAATAGCATCCCCTTTAACGAACTTACTCGCACCATCCATTGCACCATAGAAATCGGCTTCACGTTCAATTTTGCTGCGTCGTTCTCTGGCTTGTTGTTCGTTGATCAGACCTGCGTTCAAATCCGCATCGATACTCATCTGCTTACCGGGCATTGCATCGAGTGTAAAACGAGCTCCTACCTCTGCTACCCGTTCCGAACCTTTAGTAATAACGATAAATTGAACAATAACCAGAATCAGGAAGACAATGAAACCTACTGCTATCTGTCCACCAGCTACCCAGCTGCCGAATGTGGCAACAACCGACCCTGCTTCACCTTGTCCGAGGATCAATTTGGTTGTAGATATATTAAGCGCCAGGCGGAATAATGTTGTAATCAACAGCATTGCAGGGAATATGGAAAATTCCAGCGCTTCCTTGGTATTCATCGCAATCAGCAAAATAATCATTGCCAGTGAGATATTTACGATGAGTAATACGTCGAGCAGCCATGCCGGGATCGGAAGAATCATCATCATAATAATTCCAATAACGCCTACAAGGACAACCAGGTCTTTTTTCTTCAATGTTATTCAGCCCTCCGATCCCTTACTTTGTTTTACCTCTGACTTTGTATACATAAGCGAGAACTTCCGCTACAGCCTGGAACAAATCTGCGGGTATGGACTCACCAATTTCAGTTCTTGCAAACAATGCTCGTGCCAGTGGTTTATTTTCCATAATCACTACACGATTTTGTTTGGCGACTTCTCTAATTCGTAATGCCATATGATCCTGCCCTTTTGCGATTACTTGTGGTGCAGCCATTTGTGAATTGTCATATTTCAGGGCTACTGCAAAGTGAGTAGGGTTGGTAATGATAACATCGGCATTAGGAACTTCTTGCATCATCCGTTGCATCGCCATACGGCGCTGCCTTTCACGGATTTTACCTTTTATTAACGGATCCCCTTCCGACTTTTTGTATTCATCCTTGATATCCTGCTTGGACATCCGAATTCCTTTGTTATGCTCGTATCGCTGATACATGTAATCAAAGATAGCGAGTATAAATAGAGCCACGCCTACTTTGATTCCAAGATTGACTGTCAGCCCGCCTGCAAAATGAAGAATCGCTTCAACAGACATATACGCTGTTTTGGAAATCTCATGGAGCGCTCCATTCAGAGTGGTATACACCAGATATCCAATCACACTCATTTTTAGTACTGATTTAACAAATTCCACTAATGAGCGGATAGAAACAATATTTTTAAAACCTTTAATAGGATCCAGCTTGCTAAACTTGGGCATGATCGGCTCTCCTGTAAGCAGAAAGCCTACCTGCGCATAACTCGTCGCTAATGCTAATACCACCACAATGCCGAAGACCGGAGCCAACAGTAGTAAAATCTGTATGGCATATTGGCCCAACATCTGCATAATGTTGGCAATCGTTACATCGGTAGACAGCCGATGAATGAAGGCATCCGTAAACAGCCAGGTAATACGTTTCATATAAAAGTCATTAAACATAAGCAAGCAGAATATCCCACCCAGCATGATTGCTGATCCTGGTATATCCATACTTTTTGCAACCTGCCCTTTTTTACGGGTCTCCCTGCGTTTCTGGGGCGTTGCCTCCTCTGTTTTCTCACCGGAGAACAACTGCAGATTCATACGTAACCTGAATGCCAATGGACAGCCTCCTTTCTTCGAAGTCTACTTGGATGGTGGTGCTGTACCCATTACTTTTAGTAAAGATTGCATCGCCTGAAACAACTGTCCAAACAAGTGTTCAAATATAAAAGCAAAACTTGGCGTCAGCAGCATCAGCATGATCAAACCAATAATGATTTTGACAGGTACGCCAATGACAAAAATATTGAACTGTGGAGCACTTCGTGCCAGAAATCCAAGTCCCACATCTGTCAGGAACATGGCTACTACGATAGGTGCGGCCATCTGAAAAGCAATCATAAACGAGTTACTGAATGTACGAATCAAAAACTCACTGATCGATCCATTCGTCATTTTGCTCATGATCTCTGCATCCAGCGGTATCCAGTCATAGCTGTACAATACGGATTGAATCAGATAATGATGACCATTCATACTCAGAAATAGCAGGATGGCAAACATGTATTTGAAGTTACCGATCATCGGAGCAGAAGCTCCAGTCAAAGGATCAAATACGCTGGCAATACCAAACCCTGTCTGAATATCGATAAATGAACCGGCCATCTGGATAACCGTAAACATCAGATAAGCGACATAGCCGAGCAACAAACCGATCATAACTTCACGAAGCACCAGCAGTACATATAATCCGGCTTCTTCCGGTATAGTTACCGATGTTCCTTTGATCAGATAAATCAAAAGTGAGATAAAAAAAGCGATGCCTATCTTAAAGGTGTTAGGTACGCTTCTGGATGAAAAAATAGGTGATATTACAAAAAAAGCGGTCATTCGACAAAAAACAAGCAAAAAAACAGGAAAACTTTGTAGCAGTGTCTCCATAAGCAATCAGCCTAACCAATGTATTTGTATAGATTGCCCAGGATATCGCCAGTGTAATCAACCATAACTGTTAATATCCATGGACCAAATAACAGCAGTGCGAGCATTACAGCTACGATTTTAGGTACAAAGGCAAGAGTTTGCTCCTGGATCTGGGTAGTGGCCTGAAAAATACTGACGATCAGACCCACTACAAGTCCCAGAATAAGCATCGGTGCACTGATTTTTAAAACGGTGTATACCGCTTGTCCTGCCATACCGATGATAAACTCCGAACTCATGATTTACCTCCCTTAATCAGGTGTTTGGGTGCTGCACTAATTAAAACTAATCAATAGCGATTTGACGATGAGATACCAGCCATCGACCAGTACGAATAGTAAAATTTTGAAAGGAAGTGAAATCATTACAGGTGGTAGCATCATCATACCCATGGCCATCAGAACACTCGCAACTACGATGTCGATGACAAGAAACGGTATAAAGACCATAAAGCCCATCTGGAAAGCAGTTTTCAATTCACTGATTGCATAAGAAGGAACCATAACCGTAAGCGGAATATCCTCTACATTTTTGGGTTTGGCTGTACCGGTGTATTCTAGGAAAAGCAGTAAATCCTTTTCTCTCGTATGCTTGAACATGAACTCTTTGATTGGCTTTTCTGCTGCACTTAAAGCCTGTGTCTGACTAATATCGCCTTTTAGATAAGGTTGCAATGCCGTCTGGTTCATCTGAGATAAAGTAGGCGACATAATAAAGATAGTTAAAAATAAAGCCAGCCCTACCAGTACCTGATTGGGAGGCATCTGGTTAGTCCCTAATGAAGTCCGGACAAAGCTGAGCACAATCACAATACGTGTAAAACTGGTCATTAATACCAGAAAAGATGGCGCGATGCTGATGAGTGTAATCAAAAGCAAAATAGACAGCGAGCTGGTCGCCGGGCCATCTGCTGCGTTATCATTATTTCCGATCTGAATATCAATATTCGGTATCGGATCAGCTGTTGCAGCAAATATGGGGTGAACCGATAAGAAGCTAACTAGAAAAAGCATCATAAAGGTTAATATCAGCTTTTTTTTCATGAATCCCTCGACCGATCTGTAGAATCTTCCTCTTTCAGCAGTTCTTCCATCTTCTGCCGGCGATTCGGAATCTGGCGCAGTTTGCTTTCAAACACTTTCTGGAAAGCATCCGTATCACCAATTTCTTCTTCCTGCACGGAAGACTTAGGACGGAAACGGTTGCTGAGTTTGGAGATTAGCGGAGTCAGAATATTGTTCTGATCCACCGATTCGGATTGAAAAGAGCTTATAATCAGTTCTGCCTCTTCAGGATCAGAGATTTTATCTACAAGAGTGATATCTTCTCCTACACCAATTAGATAGACGCTGTTGCCAATTTCAATCACCTGTAACGACTTGTTTGGGCCCATAGCTACCCCGCCTATAGTGCGGATGGCACGGCGGGACAACCAGGTTTGATTTTTCCTGCCCAGGAACCGGAGCAGTAAAATGATTAGGCCTATTATTACAGCCAAGACGATTATAACCCAAACTAGGTTTAGGATATAATCGCCTGTTCCTCCCATTGTGGCTGCTGAACCTGACATGGGAATATTCTCCTATACTCCGAGCGTTTTGCTAATCGCTTCAATAACACGATCAGCCTGGAAAGGTTTTACGATGAAATCTTTGGCTCCTGCTTGAATAGCATCAATAACCATAGCCTGCTGACCCATCGCCGAGCACATGATTACTTTAGCTCCGCCATCCATTTTTTTGATTTCTTTCAGTGCAGCAATGCCATCCATTTCAGGCATTGTGATGTCCATAGTAACGAGGTCTGGACGAAGTTCTTTGAATTTCTCTACTGCCTGTGCTCCGTCTTGCGCTTCTCCTACAACTTCGTAACCATTTTTAGTTAAAATATCCCGGATCATCATTCTCATAAAAGCTGCATCATCCACGATAAGAATTCGGTTTGCCATTGATTTAAAATCCTCCCTGAGTGATCATTATTGTATTTTTTGAATTCGGTCCCACTGGCTTACGATATCTGTGACACGGACACCAAAGTTTTCATCAATAACAACAACTTCGCCTTTGGCGATCAATTTGTTGTTAACCAGAATGTCTACTGGTTCCCCTGCCAATTTGTCCAGTTCGATAATGGCTCCCTGGGACAATTCGAGTATATCCTTAATTTGCCGTTGGGTCCTTCCTAATTCTACGGTGACTTTGAGTGGAATGTCCATCAATAAGTTCAAATTATTTTCATCCAGGTTAGGAGCTGCTCCTGCGCCGAAGTTAGCAAATTGAACAGGTTGGACATTAACCTCTCTGCCTGCCGGTGCGCCATAATGCTGTGGTGCCTGCGGATATGGCTGAGGCGGCATACCGTAACCCGGAGGATACGGATATGGAGGATACTGCGGATACGGCTGATCTGGCATGCCATACGGTGGTTGTTGACCGTAAGCTGGCATTCCCTGCGGCGGCATCATAGGAGGCGCTGCAGGCTGTTCAGGAGCTTGTTGCGGAGGCATTGCTGCCTGCGGTGCTGCTGCCTGTGGAGGCGCTACGGGAGCCGCTGGTGCACTTGCAGCAGGTTGCTCAGGTGCTGCTTCTTCTCCACCATTGATCAGAATATCTACCATATACTTAGCAAATTCTACAGTGATCAGCTGCATAATAGTGGAATCAATCAAATCCCCTATCAGTAAGCGGAAAGAGATTTTGATGAGTGTCTCTTCGGCTGGCAGCATGCTGACACCTTGATCATTGCTTACGTCCAGGATATCAATTCCTGGTGGTGAGATATTAACAAAACGGTTGAAGATGGTGGACATCGAAGTTGCAGATGAACCCATCATCTGGTTCATGGCTTCCTGTACGGCGCTGACATGAATTTCATTCAACTCTTCGTCCTTTGGATGGCCTTCACCTCCGAGCATCAAGTCCGCGATCACCTGAGCATCCCGTGTCTGGATAACAAGGGAATTGATTCCCTGGAATCCATCCACATACTCTACGTGAACCGCTACATGCGGCTTAGGAAATTCATTTTCAAATTCAGTACGGGTTATAATACCTACCTGAGGAGTCGTAATATCAACTTTTTGTCCCAGCAGGGTAGATAACGCAGTCGCTGCACTACCAAATGTAATATTCCCGATTTCTCCAAGGGCATCCTGTTCCAGCGGAGTCAGAAAATCATCTACACTCTTACCCGCCGTTCCGGATGCTGCGCTGTCATCATCACCGGACGACTGCTTGAGCAAAGCGTCAATCTCTTCCTGTGACAAATAATCTTTACTCGTCAACTTCTTCCACTCCTTCACTGACGATCTCGTCAATCTGAACGGCTACCCGGTCTCTTACCATACCCGGGCTTCCTATAAATTTGAGCTGATTGCCTACTTTTATGGATAGTGAATCATGTACTGGCTTATTGAGCGAGATAACATCTCCTACCGACAAACTCAAAAACTCTTGAATCGATAATCGGGAATCGCCCAGTTCGGCAATGATTGGCAGTTGCGCACGGTTCACACGGTGCTCCAGCGCTGCTACTTCTTCAGGTGCCGGTTCTTTTTTCTGAGAAACGAACCAGTGATGTGCCGACAGCTTCGGCATTACAGGTTCAATAACTACGTGCGGAATACAGAGGTTAATCATCCCTGTCGTATCGCCAATTTTAGTACTTAGCGAGATCAGGGCAATTGTCTCATTGGGAGATACCAGTGACATAAATTGCGGGTTAGTCTCCAGCGCTTCCATACGTGGTGACAGATCAATAACAGTCTTCCACGCTTCCTGCAGGCTCTCGAACGTTCGACTGAACACACGCTCGATGATCGTTGTCTCAATCTCAGTCAGTGCGTTGATTTTGGAAGGTGCTGCCCCTGTGCCACCAAGCAGGCGATCCAGCATGGCAAAAGCAATATTCGGATGAACTTCCAGTACCATCCGGCCTTCCAAGGGCTCCGCTTCAAAAATATTCAAAATCGTCATTTTGGGAATAGAACGTATAAATTCATCATAAGGAAGCTGCTCAACCTGAACGACGCTAATCTGTACAAAAGTACGAAGCTGTGCCGAGAAATAAGTAGTCAGGTAACGCGCAAAATTCTCATGAATCCGGGTCAAGCTCCGGATATGATCTTTTGAAAAACGGACAGCCCGTTTAAAATCGTATACTCTGACCTTTTTCTGAGTATCTTCCTTTTTAAGTTCCTCCGCATCCATTTCCCCGGAAGAAAGTGCCGCTAAAAGGGCATCTATCTCTCCTTGGGATAATACATCTACCATAATCTCACCCCCTTACGATTGTAAATTGATTTATTGTTAAGATTAGGTTGATTCCAGCTTTCTCTATTAAATGGAACTTACGATGCGGTCGGATACTTGTACGTCGATCAGCTTGCCACCTTCGGCAGGCAATGCACTGTTGATCAATTTAAGCAGTTTGGCATCCAACTGGTCAATGCCTTTGGCACTGTTGAGCTCATCCGGATTGGTATCTGCCAGTGTTCTGACAATAATCGGCTTGATTTTGAGATCTTTGATCAGATCAAACCCTGCTTTGGCTTCTTCATCAGCCAGTTGAAACGAGAAGCTGATTTTTACTACATAAGAAGGATCTGCCAGGTTGGTAGTCATATCTGTGATGTCTGATGATACAGCGGCAATCTCGGTTGCTGTCATACTCTCCAACTTGGCTTTCTCGGCCGCCGCGGCTTCGGCAGCAGTCGTTGGTTTTTTGTCCCCAAAAACATTTCCCATCAGGAAAAATGCGACAACACCAATCAAACCCAGTGCCAATACCCCGCTGATTATCCAGGGTAGTAACTTTTTCATTCCAATTCCTCCATATGCTGCACCTTAATTGTTCCAGTAAGTGTGCCTATACTTTTGTTGTATTCTTGAACCAGACTCGTCACTTTTGCCGCCTTTTCCAATACAATCATACGCTTACCTGTAATTAATGTGATGTAGGTATCAGGCGTTTCTTCCACCATTTCAATTAGCAGGGCATTAACCCACATGGGGGAACCGTTAAGCCGCGTGACAGGGATCATATTACCCCTCCTTGAATGTTACTTGCTATTTAAGAAGAGGGAGAAGATATTATTCCTCCCTCTAGCTGTCTAGATTATCGTTTCAGGTTTACAACTTCCTGCAGAATTTCATCAGAAGTTGTAATGATACGGGAGTTCGCCTGGAAACCACGCTGTGCAACGATCATCTCGGTAAATTCACCTGTCAGATCGACGTTGGACATTTCCAGCTGACCTGCTACGATCGCGCCTGTACCATTCGCTGGATCTGCAGCATTTACCAGTTCAATCGTGCCATCTGGATTGGCGTTAGGAGTTACACGGTACAAACTTCCACCAATTTTCTCTAGACCACCCGGGTTTATTACTTTTGCAACTCCCAGCTGAGGACCAGCAGCAGTTGTTCCATCAGCCATCGTATACAGCAAAGTACCATTGTTCTGGATACTGAATGATACCGCACCTTCATCGATCTGAATTGGAGCTCCACCATTATCGACTACAAATGCACCATCCGAAGTAACCAACTGACGGGAAGCATCCACATGGAAGTCACCGGCACGTGTGAGGTAAGGAACTTCTTGATCTGCAGAAAGCTTGATTGCGAAGAATCCATCGCCATCGATACGCAGGTCTGTCGGGTTATTCGTAGTCTGTGCACTACCAGCCAGATGAAGAGTATCAATGGAGGAAGTTTTCACACCCAGACCTACCTGTTGAGCATTCACACCGCCGCTCTCGCCTTCTGTTGGAGCCGTTACGCCTTTGGTTGTCTGGCTAAGGATATCCTGGAACATAACACGGGAGCTTTTAAAACCTGTTGTATTTACGTTTGCGATGTTGTTACCGATGACGTCCAGTTTAGTTTGAAAACCTTTCATACCTGACACGCCGGAATACATGGATCTTAACATTAATATTTCCTCCTAATGAATACATAATGTGATGGTTGAGACTGCGTCAGTCGGTCGGCAGTCTCCTGGCTCTCCATTACTGGTCCGGCCAGAGAATTAGATAATTACAGCACTATCAATTTGAGTAAATACATTATCTTTCATTGAGTTGCCATCCATGGCGGTAACAACGGTCCTATTAGGCACATTGACGATAAGAGCGACATTGTTTTGCATCAAGATCAGGGAATCTTTGGAGCCTTTAGCAGCAGCTTTATCAATAGCCTGATTCAAGCTGTTCATTTGTTCCTTGCTGAATTCAATTCCTCTTTGTTCCAGACGTTTGGAGGCGTGATTGCTGAACTTTAGCAGGTTCTGATCAAGAATGTTTTGAAATTCATTGGGTTTGGAACCTGATGTGGTATTCTTGCTGCGTCCTAGCAATCCGGAATTGATATTGGACGGATACAGCTGGCCTACCTGGATCGGGCCGCTCATGACACTGCAGCCTCTGAATCTGCTGCTGTAGTACTTTCTTCAGTGGCACTACTTTCCGCATCCGTTGTAGATGAAGCAGGTACTGACGGTGCTTGTTCTGCAGCTGGCTGTGCAGTGCTGGTTGTTTCTTCCGCAGCGGCTGCCGGTTGTGCAGGTGTATCATTTGAAGATGTAGTATCTGTGTTGCTCTCGCTAGCAGGTACTGTAATTGGGCTTTCAGTTGCCGTAGGTGCTGTTGTACTGGCTGGTGTCGTAGAGTCCGGTGTAGCTGCAGCCGTATCTGCTGCGGTACTTGCTGCAGGTTTTGTTTCAGCTGCTTTGGCGGTCGCTGGCTCTACTTTGGCAATCAAAGTGAGTGGAACTGCGTCTGCGCCTACCTGTGCGTACTGTACTCCACCTTTCATTACGATACCTTCTACAACGCCTGTTTCGTAAGTGGATGTCTTCTCGCCTGTCTTGCTGTCTGTTTTTTCATTCAACCAGGTGACCTTCTTGCCAATCAGTTCTGAAGAAGCCCCTAATGATGTATCGACAGATCCCTTCAAATTATCAAGCTTTTCTCCGATTTTTGTTAATTGTGTCAGTGAGGAGAATTGAGCCATCTGAGCGATAAACTGTGAATTGTCCATTGGTGACATAGGATCCTGGTTTTTTAATTGAGCAACCAGCAGAGCCATAAACTGATCTTGTCCCAATTCGGACTTTTGTGTAGCTGCGGCCGTTTTTACATTACTTGCAGAATAATTGGGCCATGTGTTCGATGTGGAAATCAAATTCGGCAAAACATTCACCTCTATTTCCTAATTATGCTTTTGCTACGTAAGTGCTGCCGTAAGGCGTTCTGTTGGCACCTCGCATGTTCACTCGCTCTTCACGCCATTCGTTTAGTTCATTACCAAGTTCTGCTGCAAGAACAGCATCACCATTTTGTTCTTCTTTGGATTTGGAACGACGACCCGATTGTTGTTGATCCGAACCTGACTGGAATCCTTGCCCTCCATTATACATATCGGATTGCATCGAAGAACTTTGAGTAACTTCGAGTTTTTCGACTTGAAGTCCCTGTGCCTGAAGCGCTGAACGAAGCTGTGCCATTTGCTGCTCCAACATATCTTTGGCTCCATGTTTTTCAGTAATGAATTGAGCCATCAGCTGTCCATCCTGAATGGTGATCTTCACATCAACCTGTCCCAGATGTTCAGGATTCAAGATGATTTTGGCTTCGGATACACCGTTTAATTGCTGAACATCAAATTTGCTTACGATGAATTTGCCCATTTCCTGAGAAAAGTTCTGAGCATTCATTGTAGGTGGTGGTGCAGTCGTTGTCAGTGGAGCGGCATCTGCTTTCATAGCCAGCTGTCCAGCTGTTACGATAATGGGTTCCTGATGCTGTGTCTGACTGGTAACCGGCTCTACACTCTCAGCTGTATTTTCGGTCTGTGCTATAGTCGTACTGGCTGCTGCTGTTGTATCCTGTACAGCTATAGTCTGAAACGGATTATTGGACTGCTGTTGCTGATTACCACCTTGCCCGCTACCCGATTGACCCATTGTCGATTCACCGGATTGCTGCAATACGTTCTGAAGATTATTTAGCAGTTGTTCCAGCTTCGGATCTGCCTGCTGACTTCCACTCTGAACCGTCTGCAGTTTGTCAACGACCTGTGATACCGCATCTGCTACTGCAAAACGCAGTGTCTCGGGCTGCTGTGCAATGGCTGGCAGTGCAGCTGTCAATGGCTGCTGAGCTGTCTGTTGGCCAGTGACTACCGGTTCCCCACCTTCTGTTCCTTGCTGCTGTGATTCACCGTCTCCGGATAATACCTGTTGAACCTGAACCAGCCATGCCTGTAGTGATTGCATTAGAGCAGGATCATTAACAATAGAAGCATCCATATCTTCCAGCTTCCCAAGCAGATCTTCCATTAATTTGCCGACTTTCTCAACTTGCTCTCCCTGCGTCCCTCCTGTGTTGTCTTGCTCACCGGAAATGACTTGTTGAAGCATCTCCAGTAGCGAAGCAGCAGAACCAATAATTCCTGCAGAAACCTGACCGGCAGTAGTGACATTTGCAGCTGTACCTGCTGTACCCGCGGAACCCATAACGTACGTCAGTGCCTGATTGAATCCTGCCCCTGTCGCACCCGTTGTTCCTGCAGCCGAAGCTGCTCCCGGTGTCTTAGCTGTTGCTGCTGTTGTGGTTGTTGTTGTGTTTTGAAGTATCATACTCATATATTATCACCTCCAGGAGAGCAAATTTTAATAAGAAGGACTTCCTGCTTATGACTGTTTTCGATAGAATAGGAAATGATTCCGATACCTCCTAGTGAGGTTAATTCGCCATTAACCGATTGAGAATCTGTGCAGTTCCTGTTGGATCTTCGGTAGACATTGCCGATAGCACACTGGCTCTTGTTGAATCGTCCATTGTATTCAGAACCTGTAGTACTTTACTCTGACTTACTTTAGCTGTTTGGAGAAGCAAGGATGCAGCGCTATTGGCCGGCATTGTTGTAAATGTTTGTGCAAGTGCTTCATTATCCAGCTTGGAACCGGCTGGTGCTTTCGCATTTTGTGCACTACCGGTTTTGGTCTGCAGAGCAGCCAAACTTGCTGAAGTTGCATTTTTCAAAGCAAGCGACGTATCTGCTGCAACTTTGGGATCCATTTTCTGCAAAATGCTAGCCTGATCCTGTGAATTCATTTTACTGAAGATTAGTACCTGTTCATCTGTAGTCATATTCTGCATAATTGCTGCTGCTTTGGAAGCACTCATATCGGAATAGACATTCGCCAGATTTTTCAACTGCTTATCCTGCTCTGTTGGTGTAGTCACGGTGTTGGTCGTACCCGTTGGTGCTGTACCAGCTGCAGGTGTAGTTGCTGTACCATTTGTTGCCGTGCCTGTTGTCGCTCCGGCAGTTCCCGGAGTCTGGGTTTTCATTTGATCTTGCAGCTTCTTAAGCTCTGCTGCCTGTGTAGCTTGTGCTTTTTTGGATTCATCCAGCTGCTGCTTTAATTGGTCGACAGTTGCTGCATTACTTTCATTTTGATTGGATGCCACATCTGTGCTATTACCTTTATCGGCAGATGGGACCCAATTTTTCACTATAGGAATTTTGTCCAGTGTCTGAAACATGCTAGCCCGCAAATTTGTATTGAACAGCATTACGATTGCGCCTACTAATACGAGGGTAAACAGAATTGGAGTAGCGATAAAAAGCAACCTTCCAAGTCCACCGGACTCCTTTTCCATATCGGTATCCAAATCCAGATTTTTCTTCGCCACGGTAATCCTCCTTGAGCAAAAACATCCTTCATTATTCCCTTTTACTGATAAAGTAAACCGTTTACATTCTCAGTGTTCGGGTGCTGCCTTGATGGCTCAGAGGGCGTTCTATCTCGATTGCATTGCAAATCGTACAGTCGCCATCTCATCCAGTGCATTTTGCTCACGCAGCATATGTTCCTGCATGAATTTTGCTTTTGCTTTGTCTTTGGCTTGAAGCCATACTTTTTCATCGACCATTTTCTCGGTTAAATGAAGCTTTTTGTGTTCAACATCAACTTGTGCACGATGAACATCCGCTATTTTTTTGGCAACGCATTGATCCAGATATGCAATATAACGCTGCATATCCTGTAAATCCGATATAGGAGCACACTGTTCAATCGCTTGATTGATCGCTTCCAGTGTACGGTTCTGATCTTCCAGTAACTGATCCAGTGATTGTTCCTGTGCCTGCAACTCACCCAATGCTGTCGACAAAAGCCATTCTGCCTGGTTTTTAGCACTTGATTTGATATCTACAACCTTTTGAAAGTTATACTGGAAATTCATTACTCATCAGCTCCTCACAAATTCGGAAATCATCTGCTCTTGCGCATCACTCAGTGTCGTTTTCTCATGCACCTTTTGTTTCGTAAAATTCCAGACATCCTTGATCCGTTCGATGGCTTCATCAATATCCGGACTGGAGCCCCTCTGGTAGGCACCAATATTAATTAAATCTTCGGATTCTTTATATATAGACATCAGACGCTTCATATTATTGGCTGCATCTGTCTGATCTTCAGTTACGATATCTTTCATTACCCGGCTAATACTGGCAAGTACATCGATGGCTGGAAATTGTCCCTTGTTGGCAATTGCACGATTCAGTACGATATGACCATCCAGAATACCACGTACGGCATCCGCTATAGGCTCATTCATATCATCCCCGTCTACCAGTACAGTATAAAATGCTGTAATAGAACCATTAGGGCCTGTACCTGCACGCTCCAGCAGCTTGGGCAATCCGGCAAATACGGAAGGCGTATAACCGCGCATTGCAGGCGGTTCGCCTACAGCAAGACCAATCTCACGCTGAGCCATCGCATACCGGGTAACCGAATCCATCATAAACATCACATTCATACCACGATCCCTGAAATATTCGGCTATAGTAGTAGCAATCAGGGCTCCCTTGAGCCGGATAAGTGCCGGTTGATCGGAGGTCGCTACAATAACAACAGAACGCTGCAATCCTTCGGGACCCAGATCCCGCTCAATAAAGTCACGTACCTCACGTCCGCGCTCTCCAATAAGAGCAATAACGTTGACGTCAGCTTCGGTATTCCGGGCAATCATGCCCATCAGCGTACTTTTACCAACACCCGAACCAGCGAAGATACCTACCCGTTGTCCCTTGCCAATCGTTAGCAGTCCATCAATGGCGCGTACACCCACGCTCATTGGATCCTGGACTCTTGGCCGAGTCATCGGGTTAGGCGGCGTATTAAAGGTAGAATAGTGAGTCATGCGTGCCGGAAGGAGTGAGCCATCCAAAGGTTGTCCAAGACCGTCCAGTACTTTTCCAAGCAATTCAGAGCCTACCTGTACGGTCAGCGGCTTGCCGGTACCGACCACATCACACCCTGGTCCGATAGACTGAAGCTCTCCCAAAGGCATTAGTAAAACTTTGTTATCCCGGAAACCGACTACTTCAGCCCGAAGAGGATCGGCTCCCTTGGTAGGATAGATGTAACATAACTCTCCGATGCTGGCATCAGGTCCTTCGGATTCTACCATCAGTCCGATAACCTGTGTTACTTTGCCATTGATCCGGACCGGATCAAGCTGTTTTATATATTCCAGATAACGACCAGCATTCAGATCAGACATTTGTATTCCCCCGCTCTTCATCGTGAAGTGCCAAACGAAGAAGTTCTTTTTTCAGCTCTGCCAGCTGGGTATCTACGCGAGCATCCACACTACCAAATGCAGAGCGGATTACACAGCCACGGTCACGAACAGTAGCATCCGGAAGAATCTGAAGTTCAGCCTGTGAATCGATAGCCAGGACCAGTTCTTCTCTTGCCGTATGAATAAAGTCGAATTGGGACGGGTTCACACAAAGTGTGATAAGTCCTTGTTCCCGCTTGCGGGCAAGTGTCTTTTTAATGAGCGAAAGGACCAGTTCCTGCTGATCAGCCAGTTCTCGATCAATTACTTTTTCAGCAATTCCACAGCTAAGATTTACAAGGAATGGTTCTGCTTCCTGAATAATTTGTTCTTTGGCTTCGTATGCTTGAGACAACACGATCTGAGCTTCTTGCATCATTTCATTAACGCGCTGTTGCATCTCAGTCTCTGCACGTTGCTGTCCTTCCTCATAGCCTTCCTGGAACGCTTGAGCCTTTACTGCTTCTATAAGATGCTCGTCCTGCTCACGCCGTTCATCCCACCAGGAGGCAATCATTTCCTGAGCATTCTGAAGGATACGCTCTGCCTCTTCGGCAGCTTCCCGTACCTGACGTTCTGCAAATTCACGAGCATCTGCAAGCATTTGTTCTTTTAGTAAAACGGTTTGTTCATCGATCCGCGGCTGGTCATATACAATATGCGGAACCTGCTGATGAGAACCAGCCGCCAGATCCATAGGTCTGAAATGTTCTTTGTTCAGATCCAGTTTTTTGAGAATTTCAACCGGAATATACTGGGATGATTTTATCAAATTAGACAATGATATCATCTCCTCCGCCACGAGCTATGATGATTTCTCCGGATTCTTCTAGTCTACGGATAATTCCTACGATACGACTTTGTGCTTCCTCTACATCTTTCAAACGTACAGGACCCATAAATTCCATTTCTTCCTTGAATGTATCAGCCATACGTTTGGACATATTTCCAAATACAGCTTCGCGTACTTCTTCGCTGGCCACTTTGAGCGCCAGTTGTAGATCTGCGTTTTCCAGATCGCGAATAATACGTTGAATCGAACGGTTGTCCACATTGACAATATCTTCGAAAACGAACATCCGCTTTTTGATTTCTTCTGCCAATTCCGGATCTTGAATTTCCAGGGAATCGAGAATGGTTCTTTCTGTACCACGATCGACACCATTCAGAATCTGTACGATCGATTCGATACCACCTGCATTTGTATAATCCTGCGTCACTGTAGAAGAAAGTTTCTGCTCCAATACACGTTCGATCTGGGCGATGATTTCTGGTGAAGTACTATCCATAACGGCGACTCTGCGTGCAACTTCAGCTTGTTTTTCCTGTGGAAGCGAAGACAGAATCGAAGCTGCCTGCTCAAATTGCAAATAAGATAATACAAGTGCAATCGTCTGTGGATTCTCATTCTGGATAAAGTTTAGAATCTGACTTGGATCTGCCTTGCGAGCAAAGTCGAAAGGTCGAACCTGAAGAGTAGCTGTCAGACGATTAATAACTTCGAGTGCTTTATTTTCACCGAGTGCTTTTTCCAGGATTTCCTTGGCGTAATTAATACCGCCCTGGGAAATGTATTCCTGTGCCAGACAAATCTGGTGGAACTCGGAAATAATGGTGTCTTTATCGCTACTGTCTACTTTACGCACATTGGCGATTTCCAATGTAAGCTGTTCAATCTCTTCATCACGTAGGTGTTTAAATATTTGAGCAGATACTTCGGGACCCAGGGCAACCAATAAAATGGCTGCCTTTTGCCGTCCGCTCAGTGGAGCTGTCCCCTTTGCCAATCCCGTTCACCTCTTATTCGTCAGCGAGCCATGTACGCAGCAGGTTTACGAATTCGTCCGGTTTCTTTTTCGCCAGTGATTCGAGCTGTTTGCGTACCTGACTATCATTGGTCAAGTTATCCAAACTAATAGAAGGAAGTTCTGTAACTGGAGGAAGCATAATATCTTCTCCCATTTCTTCAGCCAGCTGCTGCTGTTTACGACGACGATAAATGATAAATCCGATAATACCCAGTACCAGAGCTGCTGCTGCACCGATGATCCAGTTCATGTTGGAAGCGAAGAATCCTTCATCTGTTGTTTCATTAGTAGCAAATGCTTGTGAAATAACATTTACTTTGGCTGTAAGAATGGCATCGTTAGCTGGATAGTTGACTCCATTCTCTGCAAGTGAAGCTCTTACTATACTTTCCAACATAGTTTGAATTCGTTTATTCAAATCCTCTTGTGCAGTAACATCCAAATTAGGATTAGGCTCAATTGCTACAGTAATCGCAAGATCTTGTACATGATAAGGGCTGTCTGCAATTTCATTATGAATCCGGTTAACTTCATAATTAGTGGTACTTTGAGATTTTTCGGATTCGTTATTACCGGCGGAAGATCCACCTGGATAAGTTGGAGTATCAGTACTGCCTGTTCCGGCTACGCCGCTGTCAGGAGTGCTTGTACCTGTGTAGGATTCCTGGATTTCTTGGGCGCTGATCTCGATGCCCTTCATGTTTTCTTCATCTACAGGTTCTACAAGGTCTTCTTTGGATGTTTTCTGATCGAAGTTCAATGTGGAATTTACAAGAACATTGACCCGTTCAGGTCCTACCAGTCTGGCCAAGAATTGTCTTACGTTATTCTCTACGTCAGACTCGTATTTCTTTTGTAAAGCCATATTGTCCTGCACTGCACCGATCAGATTACCTACTCTGCCACCTTTGACTGTGGAGACCAGTTCACTACCATCTGTACCATTGGTAATTGTAATATTTTCAATTGGAAGACGGGGTACTGCTGTACTTACAAGGTTAAAATAACCGTCAATCGCTTCCTGTGTAAGGCGGACTCCCGGTTTAAACTGCATCACTACAGATGCTGTAGCTGTATCCTGATCTTCTGTAGCAGCAAAGAGGCTTTCTTCAGGAAGATTAATCAACACTTTGGCATTTTCAACACCGTTCATATTGCGAAGCAGTTGAGATACTTCACCGTTTAAAGCATTGTTGTATTTTACGTTGAATTCATTATCCGTCATACCGATAGCGGAAGAACTTGTGTTAAATTCACTGAAACCGATCGAACCGTTCTCGATCAGTCCCTGAGACCCTACGGCAACTTTTGCCTGGGCTGCACTTTCAGTTGGTACGGAAATACTTTTGCCGTCCTGGCTTAACTGATACGGTATCCCTTGTCCAGTCAAGTATTCCATAACTGCCGCGGAATCCGCAGCATCCAGGTCCTGAAAAGCTACCTCGTACTCTGTTTTGGAAAACTGTATCGTTAGTACTACAATCGCAATGATGATAAAGGCCAAGGTTGATAACAGTAGTATTTTCTGGTTTTTGTTGAATTTTCTCCAGTATTGGACAATTTTATCTCTATACTGGGCAACTCTCTCATTCACAACGTCACCCCATTCGAAACTTTGCTATGAAACATATCAACCATCTTATAACTGTGTACGCATGATTTCTTGGTAAGCTTCAATCGCTTTATTTCGAACCTGAGCCGTCAACTGCAGACTGAGCATTGACTTCTCTGAAGCGATCATCATTTGATCGACATCGATTTTACCTACCAGAAACTGGTCATTCATTTTGTGTACTTGTTGTTCTTGTGCTCCCACCTGGCTAATTGCATCCTGCAGGTAAGAACCAAACTGTTCCATAGCCTGTCCCGGCGTTTCCTGTACCTGTGCAGCTCCCGAGGTCATTTGCAGCGGTGAAGCAGCGGACATTCCATTAAACATTGTGTTTTCTATCATTAATTACCCCTCCTTCCAATTTTTCACTCATTATTTACCAATTTGTAAAGCCTTGGTAATCATTGCCTTTGAGGCATTTAATGCGGTTACGTTAGCTTCATATGAACGCGAAGCTGATATCATGTCCACCATTTCTTTTAGAGTATCGACATTTGGCATTTTCACATATCCGTTTTTGTCAGCATCCGGATGTGTTGGGTTGAATACAAGTTTAAATGGTTCTTTATCTTCCTGAATCGCTACCGCTTTTACACCATTCACACCATTATTGCCGTTCATTGCCGAATTCAATGCATCCGCAAAACCTGGCTTGTTTGTGGAAAGTACGACTTCTTTACGACGGTAAGGAACCGCTTCGCCATTCTCGATCTTGGCTCTTGTCGTCTCGGCATTCGCGATATTGGAGGATACGACGTCCATCCGCAGCCGCTGAGCTGTTAGTGCTGAAGCACTGATATCAAAACTGTTGCTAATTTTCATGATTACGCTCCTCCGCCCTGTATTGCAGTACGCATCATTTTGATCTGGTGATTAACTTGTTCGAGGTAAGCACTATAGCGAAGCTGATTTTCAGCCAGGCTGGTCATTTCGGAATCCATATCTACGTTGTTAAGATTGTTATTCATCACTGTGCTGTTATCCGAGGTAATCATGGCCTGAGGAACATCGCCGGTAGAGCCGATTTGGAAATGACGGGGATTGGTAGTTGTACCATGGATAGATCCGTCTGTTCCATCCATCTGTGCTTGGAGCATGTTTTCAAAAGAAACGTCGGAACGTTTGAAGTAAGGTGTATCTGCATTGGCAATGTTGTTGGTGATTACTTGTTGTCTCAGGTTAGAAGCATTAATAGCACCTTCCAATCTGCGAAATCCCACATCATTCAGCAAATTCACTCACGTCACCTCTTTCAGTCTGTAATTATATTCTGAAATATGAAATTCAATCTCATATTTTTTCATTTCGTACCTTCATTCGACAAACGTTGCATTTTATCGTTTGGTTTACTACATTTCTGCGTCATATTTCCTAATGATTTAATACCATAAGTTTCCTAGAGAACCGATTATAACACAATGAGAATAAAGGACTATCTTTTAGCGTATGTGCTCGTATTTTGTCAATTTTTAAATAATTTTTGCCAATTAATATAAGTATTATGACAATTATAGCAGATATTAGTATCAATTAGTTGGGTTTAATGCATTTTAATGGTAATTTTAATCAATGATTTTGACTATAGTATTGGAGGAAGGATGATACCCAGGACAGTAGTTTCGTCCTGAAAAAATGGCTTTAAATCTTGATTTTTCCATTATCAGTCATAATTCATGTACCCTATAGCCTAGTGCGGATTACTTACTAGTAGCTGATTTATGGCGATCAAAGTAGCGAACACTTCTATTTTCTGGAAAAAGTTCGACTTTTGCTAATCTGAACGTTCTCAGTTCTGGTTTTTATGAGGCCATTTGCGCATTTACGCAAATGCAATTATCATAACGTAAACTTTGTAAAAATGCTATCCCTATTTCCTTATTACCATTTGATACGCACTCATTGTTATATCGGATTACCTTTTGTAATCGTGTAGTTGTTTTTGTTATATTCATCATACAATTTTCGCACTTATGAAAACATAGGAAAAAGGCGTTGAACTTGTAAAACAAGCCCCCCACCTTTTTCCTAAAAAACGGTATTATTATTCCAGCCTATTCCTAGACGTCCATCTATTGGCTGATTTTAATAAGGATAATAGACAAATCAGAGAATATACTGGCTTAAATCCCGATCCTGAGCAATATCCTTCAGTTTCTCCTGTACATACTGCGGTGTGATAACAAACTGTTCCAGCGTCAATTCAGGAGCCTCAAATGAAAGATCTTCAAGCAGTTTCTCCATAATGGTATGCAAACGACGTGCTCCAATATTCTCGGTATTCTGATTGACTGTAGCTGCAATACCGGCAATCTCCTCGATAGCCCCTTCGGCAAACTCCAATTCAATGTTCTCGGAACGCAGCAGATGAGTATACTGCTGGGTCAGAGCATTTTTGGGTTCTTTTAAAATGCTGACAAAGTCTTCAAGCGTTAGACTCTCCAGTTCTACCCGGATCGGGAAACGTCCTTGGAGCTCAGGAATCAGATCAGAAGGTTTGGCCGTATGGAAAGCTCCGGCAGCCATAAACAGGATATAATCGGTTTTGACAGCCCCATATTTGGTCATTACAGTGGAACCCTCTACAATTGGCAGGATATCGCGCTGTACGCCTTCTCTGGATACATCAGGACCCGATCCACGGCCGGCACTAGCGACTTTATCAATCTCGTCAATAAAAATGATTCCGGTCTGCTCTGCACGGCGCAGCGATTCCTGGGTAACATCATCCATATCCAGCAGCTTATTAGCTTCCTGTTGCGTCAGTACTTTACGTGCTTCCTTGATCGGCAGTTTGCGCTTTTTCATCCGCTTTGGTAAAAAGCTTCCTAGCATCTCCTGCATATTCATGCCCATTTGATCATTACCTTGACCCATGAACATATCCATCATATTAGGTGTGCTGTCTTCCACTTCCACCTCAATAATTTGCTCTTCAAGCTTACCCGACAAAAGTTCAAACCGTACCTGACGACGCTTCTCCTGAATAGAGGAATCATCGGTATGATGTTCCACTGGCTCTTCCGGCTGATTATTATTGCCTCCAAACAGCATTTCAAAAGGATTGCGCTGCATTTTGGATTTGCTGGCCGATGGAACCAATATACGTACAATACGTTCATTGGCTGCTTCTTCGGCTTTGTCTTTCACTTGTTCGGTGCGTTCGAGCTTCACCATACGGATCGCTGTCTCTACCAGATCACGTACCATGGATTCCACGTCACGCCCTACATAACCGACCTCCGTAAACTTGGTAGCCTCCACTTTGATAAATGGTGCATGTACCAGCTTGGCAAGTCTGCGGGCAATTTCTGTTTTACCTACACCAGTAGGACCAATCATCAGAATATTTTTGGGTACAATCTCATCCTGTACGTCTTCCTCCAACAGGCTGCGGCGATAACGATTACGAAGTGCGACAGCTACAGACTTTTTAGCCTTTTTCTGTCCGACAATATACTTATCCAATTCAGCCACAATCTGTCTCGGTGTCAATGCATTATGATCATTATTCATCTTGTTCCCTCCGTATCCATAAATTCAGAAACAAAAACCGGCGCGTACCGCCCCTGCAAGTAGAGTACGGACCGCACCGGCCAGGCTCACAATTCTTCTACGATGATATTATTGTTGGTATATACACAGATCTCGGCAGCAATGTTCAGGGAAGCTTCAACGATATCCTTGGCTTCAAGATCCTTGGCATGACGCTTGAGCGCGCGTGCTGCCGACAAAGCAAAATTGCCGCCGGAACCAATCGCAATCACATCATCGTCCGGCTCGATAATTTCGCCGCCACCAGAAATAAGCAGAATACCGCTTTTATCCATAACGATCAGCAGCGCTTCCAGTTTGCGAAGCACACGATCGGAACGCCACTCCTTGGCAAGCTCGACTGCCGCACGCTGAAGATTGCCATGATGCTCCTCCAGCTTGGCTTCAAACTTCTCAAATAGTGTAATTGCATCCGCAACCGAACCTGCGAATCCAGCAAGTACCTGACCACGATAAAGGCGGCGAATTTTCTTGGCATGCTGTTTCATAATTACATTTTGTCCAAAAGTCACCTGTCCATCACCGGCAATTGCAGCTTTCCCATTGTGACGTACAGCACATATGGTCGTTGCGTGAAATGAGAGATCCATCGTTTCCCCTCCTGTTCATTGTTTGTCCATATTTTCTGACTGTAAGGCTGACTTGGTCTGTAGCACATGAATACAACAGACTGTATTCATGTTAAAAGCATCCATCATGCTCTTAACAGGATCTTCAGCTATTCATTTATTCTGCTGGAGTCGGTTCTTGTTCTTGCACTGTTTCTTCCAGCTGGAAAAATTGTCTGATACTATCCAGCGCCTGCTGGGCAAGCATTTCATTTTTCTCTTTTTTGTTACGGATTTTCTTTTCCGGCTTTGGCAGAAGACCAAAATTGGCATTCATAGGCTGGAAGTGATCGGGATCAGCATGCGTAATATAATATGCCATACTGCCCAATGTGCTTTCTTGCGGCAGTTGAATCAATTCTTCACCTTTGGCCAGACGGGCTGCATTCATTCCCGCAATCATACCGGATGCTGCAGATTCGACATAGCCTTCTACTCCAGTCATTTGACCCGCAAAGAAGATACGCGGCTGACTTTTCAGTTGGTAGGTTGGCTCCAGCAGACGCGGAGAGTTAATAAAGGTATTACGATGCATTACACCATAACGAACAAATTCTGCATTTTCCAAACCTGGAATCATGGAAAATACCCGGCGCTGCTCTCCCCATTTCAAATGCGTCTGGAATCCTACCATGTTGTAGAGCGTACCTGCTGCATTATCCTGACGCAGTTGTACAACAGCGTAAGGAAGTTCTCCTGTATGCGGATTAACCAGTCCTACAGGCTTCATAGGGCCGAACAAAGCCGTCTGCTTACCACGTCTCATCATAATCTCTATAGGCATACAGCCTTCAAAATAAATCTCTTTTTCAAACTCTTTGAGCTGAGCTGTCTCTGCGCCTACCAATGCTTCGTAGAATGCATTAAATTCTTCTTCATTCATTGGACAGTTTAGATAAGCTGCTTCTCCTTTATCGTAACGGGAAGCCAGATATACTTTGCTCATGTCAATCGAATCTTTTTCGATAATGGGTGCTGCTGCATCATAGAAGTAGAAGTATTCTTCGCCCAGAAGAGACTGAATCTGCTGGGAAAGTGCAGGAGATGTTAAAGGGCCTGTCGCAATTACGACAATACCATCTGTTGGAATCTCCTGTACTTCTTCATTCAATACGGTTACCAGTGGATGATTATGCAAAGTAGATGTAATCTCTCCTGAGAATCCATCACGGTCTACTGCCAATGCACCGCCAGCCGGCACAGCATTACGATCTGCCGAACCGATAACAAGAGAGTTCAGCATACGCATTTCTTCTTTCATAACACCAACCGCATTTGCAAGTGTGTTGGATCGCAGTGAGTTACTGCACACCAATTCTGCAAACTGGTTAGTATGGTGCGCCGGTGTTTTTACGACTGGACGCATTTCATATAATGTTACCGGTATACCCTGACTGGCAATCTGCCATGCAGCCTCGCTACCTGCTAGTCCTGCACCGATCACGGTTACCTTTTGAAATTCTGACACTATTCAAAACCTCCTGCATATTACTGCTGTAAATAAACGAAAAGTATAATTCCTATTCGGAAAATAACAGAAACAAAGATATGATTCTTCATCATTTATTTAAAGCTTACTATCTATTAGTATACGCTAAACTGCCGCCAAATTCTAATGCCTGCAGAGCAGACAGTATGATTAGCAGCAGCATACGATATTTCTGTTACGCAGCAATCAAGCTTATTAATCGAGTTCGACTGCTTCGTTATCATTTTCTTCAACCATTTCGGTATGGTCACATTTTGTACATTGCAATTTGACGCCCTGTTTGTTCCGTTTCTCTACCATCATCGAGTTGCATACAGGACATGGTTTGAGAGAAGGACGATCCCAGGATACAAAATCGCACTCCGGATAACGATCACAACCATAGAACACACGACCTTTTTTACTGCGGCGTTCTACGACATGACCTTCATGACAGGTTGGACAAGGTACGCCGATATCTTTGATAATCGGTTTGGTATTCCGACAATCCGGGAATCCTGAACAAGCCAGAAACTTGCCAAATCGGCCCAGTTTGTATACCATATGCCGACCACATTTGTCACAAATCTCATCTGATACTTCGTCTTCAATCTCAATTTCCTTCATTTCTTCTTCCGCTACTTCAAGACGCTTCTCAAAGGACTGGTAGAAATCATGAAGTACCTGCACCCAATCTTCCTGTCCTTCTCCCACATGGTCAAGATCCTGCTCCATATGTGCCGTAAATTCGGGATCCAGAATTTCAGGGAAAAATTCTTCCATTTGTTCAATAATAAGTTCGCCCAGCTCAGTCGGCATGAACTTTTTCTCTTCAATCGCTACATATCCGCGCTTCTGAATTGTCTCCAGTGTAGGAGCATAGGTACTCGGACGTCCAATACCCAGTTCTTCCAGTGTTTTTACGAGACGAGCTTCTGTATAACGAGGCGGTGGCTGGGTGAAATGCTGCTTGGGTTCAACAGCTTCCTTTTGCAGCTTGTCGCCTTTGGCCAGTGGTGGCAAGAACTTTTCGCCTTCTTCTTTGCCATCGTCATTACCTTCCACATATACCTTCATAAAGCCGGGGAAGCGTACCTTGGAACCCGCTGCACGGAAATTCGCCGGCCCCGCTGTCACATCAACCGATAAAGTATCCAGTACTGCCGAAGCCATCTGACTCGCCGCAAAGCGTTCCCACACCAGCTTGTACAGACGGAACTGATCACGGCTCATATATTCTTTCACCGATTCGGGATCGCGTACCGCAGAGGTAGGACGGATCGCTTCGTGGGCATCCTGAGCATTGGCATTCTTTTTGGTATATTGACGGGGTTCTTCGGGAATAAAATCGGCACCGTAGCGGCCAGTGATATATTCACGAATCTCTTCCTGAGCAGAAACAGCAATACGTGTGGAATCTGTACGCATATAGGTGATCAAACCAACTGTACCTTCTTTGCCAAGATCAATTCCTTCATATAACTGCTGAGCCACAGACATCGTCTTGGCTGCGCGGAAGTTCAATTTGCGTGCAGCTTCCTGCTGCAGGGATGAGGTTGTAAATGGAGCTGCCGGATGGCGCAAACGTTCGCGTTCTTTGATCTCAGTTACTTCAAATGCCGCATCAGCAATTGCTGCCAGCACTTCATTCACGTCATCTTCACTATGAAGCTCTTTTTTCTCACCATTTAACTGGTTGAATTTCGCTTCAAAAGTAGTACCGTTGATCGTAAGCTGAGCGGTAATGCTCCAGTATTCTTCCGGTGTAAACTCCGAAATCTCGTTCTCACGGTCAATAATAATTTTTACAGCTACCGATTGTACACGTCCGGCAGACAGTCCCTTTTTAACTTTCTTCCATAATAGAGGACTGATTTTGTATCCTACCAGACGATCCAATATACGTCTCGCCTGTTGAGCATTTACAAGGTCCATATTAATCTGACGTGGTGTTTTGAAAGCATCCTTGACCGCCTGCTTGGTAATCTCATTAAATACAACGCGGCACATTTCGCCTTCTTGCACATCCAGTGCGTGAGCCAAATGCCAGGCGATTGCTTCTCCTTCGCGATCCGGGTCAGCCGCCAGATAGACTTTTTTCACTTTTTTTCGTGCATCTTTTAATTCTTTTAGAACGGAACCTTTACCACGAATCGTAATATACTTGGGATCAAAATCGTTCTCCACATCTACACCGATCTGACTTTTCGGCAGGTCGCGGACGTGACCCATTGACGCTTTGACAATAAATTTGCTGCCCAGGTATTTACCGATTGTCTTCGCTTTTGCTGGTGATTCTACAATCACTAGTGAATCTGCCATCAGGTTCGTCCCCCTTTCTGTTATTCTATCTATAATTCGTTTTATATTAAGGTGTATATTGCACCAGAGCGTTGACCGATCTGTTTTTTTATGATTAAAGATAACAGAACCGTATGCAAAAGTCCAAAATCAAACTTCGATTGTACTTGAAGTTCATCGATGTTTGCATCTCCCTGCTCCAATATAAGGTATATCGTTTTTTCATCTTCTGTCAAATAAGAAATATCTGACAATGCTGTTGAAGAGGGTTCAGGAACTGTGTCAGGATGTCCATTTTCTTCCTTTTTGTATGGTTTATCACACCAATTCAAAAGAATTGAATCATATTCTTTTGTAATATCATTGGCTTCGGTTACCAGAATAGCTCCTTGTTTGAGCAAGGCCAGTGTACCTTGACTCTTAGGAGAAGTCACGGGTCCCGGTACTGCGAAAACATCCCTATTGCTGTCCATCGCATAATCTGCAGTAATTAACGATCCGCTGCGTACATCTGCTTCAACGACTACAGAGCCGTGGGACAGACCGGCAATAATACGATTACGCTGCGGAAACAAGCCGGGAGACGATCGCGTCCCAATCGGATATTCGGATATAATCAATCCACGTTCGGCAATGGTATGATACAGCGAACGATTCTCTGGCGGATAAATAACATTAATGCCTGTGCCGAGTACTGCAATTGTATGACCGTGCTTTTGGAGCACTGCTTCATGACATACACTATCAATTCCTCTGGCCATACCACTTACTACGGTTATTCCGCGTTCTGCCATATCTCCAGCCAGCAGCTCTGCAACTTTGCGACCGTAGGCAGTTGGCACTCGGGTACCTACCATACCTATACAAAACGAAGAAAGTAATTCTTGTCTGCCTATCGTATATAGTACCCAGGGTGGTTGAGCGATTTCCTTCATTAATATGGGATACGCCTCATCCATAATAGTTATAATCGTTATTCCCTTCTCATGGTAAAGTGATAATCGCTCACGCACATATTCCTCCTGCAATTGGGCAGGAAGCGACTGTGCAACCTTATCCGGCATGCCCAATCTCCGCCAGCGTCCGGCATCCCAATCCGGCAGTTCGCGCAGATCCGCATGTTGCTGTAGTATATCATAGATTCTTTTCCAGCCAATACCGGCTGCCTCGTGTAATCCTATCAGTACAGAACGTTCATCCAACATTTGTTCCCATTCTCCTCTGTCAGGAGACAGACGTGACCATCTACTCCATTTAATCGTATGTTATTTAATATTGCAAGCGTTTACTCTCATATCTCCCGGATAACGCAAAGAAGCAACCCCTGTCTCTATATAGAGATTCAGAGGTTGCTTACCCTGTCACGAACGATATCCAATTACTGCTATTATAATGAAAAGAAAGACAGAAGTCTATCCCTGTTCAATAGCCGTTGTAATGGACAGTATTCATTGGATTAGTGAGTTGTGCATTCGCTCAACAAACCGCGCTCTTCCAGTACTTCTACCAGTGTAGAGCCCATTTCGGATGGCGTTGGAGCAACTTTGACACCGCAGGATTCCAGCTTGGCAATTTTCTCGGCAGCTGTACCTTTACCACCGGAAATGATAGCACCCGCATGACCCATACGTTTCCCTGGAGGCGCAGTAGCACCACCTATAAAGCCAACGACAGGTTTAGTCATATTTGCCTGAATCCACTCTGCCGCTTCTTCTTCTGCCGTACCGCCGATTTCTCCGATCATGATCACCGCGCGGGTATCCGGATCTTCATTGAACATTTTGAGAATGTCGATGAATTCGGAACCTTTGACAGGGTCACCACCAATACCTACAGCGGAAGACTGACCAATACCGCGTGTAGACAACTGATGTACGGCTTCATACGTCAGTGTACCACTGCGTGATACAACCCCTACATAACCCGGCTTGTGAATGTAACCTGGCATAATACCAATTTTACATTCGCCTGGTGTAATAACACCCGGGCAGTTAGGTCCGATCAATACGGTCTTTTTACCTTCCATATAACGGGCAACTTTGACCATATCGAGTACAGGAATACCTTCTGTAATACAGATAACGAGATCAAGATCCGCATCGACTGCTTCCATGATGGAATCGGCCGCAAATGCCGGTGGAACGTAGATAACACTCGCTGTAGCGCCTGTTTTCTCCTTGGCTTCAACAACCGTGTTAAATACCGGCAAACTCACTGTGGAACCGTCTTCCAGTGTAATATCCACATTGGTTCCACCCTTGCCTGGTGTTACTCCGCCAACCATTTGAGTGCCATAATCCAGGGCACCTTTGGTGTGAAATAATCCCGTTGAACCGGTGATACCTTGAGTGATCACTTTTGTGTGCTTATCTACAAGAATACTCATTGTCCAGTCACAGCTCCTATCACTTAATTTAGGTACTGGTGTTGTTTTATACCAGCGCTACGATCTTTTGCGCTCCATCTGCCATGGAGTCAGCAGCTACGATGTTCAATCCCGATTCAGCCAGAATCTGCTTGCCGAGATCAACGTTCGTACCTTCGAGTCTCACCACGAGTGGACGGTCCAGCCCAATTTGCTTGGCAGCTTCAACCACACCGTTGGCAATAACATCACAGCGCATAATTCCGCCGAATATATTAATGAAGATTCCTTTTACGTTTGGATCGGACAGGATGATTTTGAAGGCTTCAGTAACCTTCTCGGTTGTTGCACCGCCCCCTACGTCCAGGAAGTTGGCGGGTTCGCCGCCGTAGTATTTAATAATATCCATCGTTGCCATCGCCAGACCGGCACCATTGACCATACAGCCGATATTGCCGTCCAGAGCGATATAACTCAGGTCGTATTTGGAAGCTTCAATCTCTTTTTCATCTTCTTCTTCCAGATCACGCAGTTCTAGAATTTCCGGATGACGGAACAATGCGTTGGAATCAAAGTTCAGCTTGGCATCCAAAGCCATAACCTGTCCATCGCCTGTCACAACCAATGGGTTGATCTCAGCAATCGAGCAGTCTTTCTCAACAAATGCTTTGTACAAGGACAACATAAATTGAGCTGCTTTGTTCACCAGCTTAGTAGGAATGTTAATAGCATAAGCAAGTTTGCGGGCCTGGAAAGCTTGCAGACCTACAGCAGGATCAACCGCTTCACGGAAGATTTTTTCCGGTGTTTTCTCTGCTACTTCTTCGATCTCTGTTCCGCCTTCTTCAGAAGCCATTATGACCACTTTACCTGTAGCACGGTCGATAACTACCCCTATGTAATATTCTTTTTGAATATCACAGCCTTCTTCGATCAAGAGACGTTTGATTTCTTTGCCTTCCGGACCTGTCTGGTGGGTAACCAGTACTTTACCCAGTAGTTCCTGCGCATACGTACGAACTTCATCTACGCTTTTGGCTACTTTAACGCCTCCGGCTTTACCTCTACCGCCAGCGTGGATCTGTGCTTTGACTACACATACTGTGCTACCTAGAGATTGTGCTGCTTCTACGGCTTCTTCCACCGTAAAGGCTACTTTGCCCTCGGGCACTGCCACTCCATACTGTTTAAGTAATTGTTTTCCCTGATATTCATGGATATTCATCTGGTAAATCCTCCTATCGACATGAATGCATTCCGGTCATATTGCCCGGCAAATCAATAACCTTTGCTATTGTAACATGTTTTTAAAACGCTTTCCTTAAAAATTTTACCATTTTAATCCACGATATGGAGAAACTCATAAGGAAGTAATTGCCTATGCTTAATATATCATGTATGCGTTAACAAAGTAAAAAAATAAAAATCCCTTTTAGCAATTTCTGCTAAAAGGGATTTTAGAACCGTACATTACATATACTTGCCATCCTTTATTTACATATAAAGAAAAAGGATTATTTTTTGTTCGCTGCACCATTTACATTGGCTTGGTGAATATTTTGTAGCAGCTGTTTGAACTCCAGCAGCAGTTCATCCAGTTTATCCGTGTTAATACACGTTCTTTCTTTGATATCATCGGGAATCGATACTGCTTGTTGCTGCAAGCTCCAACCCGCTTCGGTCAATGTAATATGAACTTTACGTTCATCTTCTGTAGAACGCTTGCGAATAATAAGACCAGCTGCTTCAAGACGTTTGAGCAGTGGGGTAAGCGTACCGGAATCGAGATAAAGTGCATTACCCAATTCTTTCACTGTGCATTCCTGCTGTTCCCACAGAACGAGCATAACAAGATACTGTGAATACGTAAGACCAAGATGGTCCAGCAGCGGCTGGTACATTTTGGTCATCTCACGGGAAGAAGCATAAATCGCAAAGCAAAGCTGATTGTCCAGCTTAAGCTGGGGATGCGGATATTCCTGAGATTGAGTGT
The DNA here is from genome assembly GCF_000971985.1 of Paenibacillus dauci. Classification (GTDB taxonomy): domain Bacteria; phylum Bacillota; class Bacilli; order Paenibacillales; family Paenibacillaceae; genus Saccharibacillus; species Saccharibacillus dauci. The sequence continues at coordinate 517,124 of NZ_LAQQ01000005.1, forward strand.
CCATTCTATAATCACCTGCTTTTATATAATGAGTATTCTTGCATGTGTTCCGGATTTTTATATACTAATAACCCGTCAGACGCACTATGAATACTGGATTTTATTTAATGCTTAAACACTATTCTATCACAAATTTAATTGCCTGACATTATTATTACGAAAAACATTTTACTTTTTATATTAATTGTGGTAAATTTAATTTTGTAAAATAAAATAACGAAAAAGGTGGTAATTGATATGTTAAATATCCAACAAAAAATGTATGAGACTTCTGTAACAGCAATCGGTGGAAGACAAGGTTATGTTGAGTCCTCCAGTCCTGAACTGCGTCTTGACATTGCCACTCCAAAAGAAATGGGCGGCGCTGGTGGTGCCGGTACTAATCCCGAGCAGCTGTTTGCAGCCGGATATTCTGCTTGCTTTGATAGCGCACTGAATATGGTAGCCCGTATGCAAAAAGTAAAACATGAAGGAACCCAGGTTACTGGTACAGTAAGCTTTGGTAAAGCAGAAGATGGCGGATTCGCACTGGCAGTACGTCTGGATGTTCTGGTCAAAGGTATCGACCGCGATACAGCTTCCAAACTGGCTGAAGAAGCACACAATGTATGCCCTTATTCCCGTGCAACACGCGGTAATATTGCTGTGGAAATTAACGTTCTGTAATAGATTTTTCCTTTTTGGAGCTTTCTTTTCCCCTAAGGAAAGACTTCTAATTTGAATGGCTTATATAAATATAATGATGTAAGAAGCAGCTTCCCCGGCTGCTTCTTTTTTTTGAGATTATCTAAAGTGAAATCAAATTAATCCATATAAATGATATTTCTTTAGATTAATTTCCGATGTTTATGATACCGAATACATTACTGTTGCATCCGCATTTTGCGCTATTAAAAAGAACTGTACCAAAAGTGATCTCCATGTAAGCTACGTGTCAAAAGTTGTCTCTCGGTGTATGTATGGTTATAATGATAATTGCTTTGCACCTTTCATTATTTGTGATTATCTTATTTGCACTTGCAGAGAATGAATAATCCTAACACATCATCACTACAACAGGAGGTCAATTATGAAACTGAAAGTCACTACACTCTTACTCGCAATTACTGTCGTTGCAGCGACCGGCTGTTCCAAAGCAAATGAATCTGCACCAGCACCTACTACGGGATCGACTACTACGACCGAACAAGGTACTACAGACACCACTGCTACCGATAACAAAGCAACTGACGAGCAGGGAACAGCTGCTACGGATACAAAGGACAACGCAACAATGGATAACAAAACGACAGAATCTGATAGTTCTACTGATTCTGCCAGTAAAACGCCTGCTGCTGACATGACTACAAAAGAAGTAGCTGCTGCTATCAAAAAACAGGGTATTGATCTGGTAGCCGAACCAGATGCCGCTGGTAAATGGGTATTAAATGATGTAAAACCTGATCGTTATGTAACCACCAAAGATCCGAAAAAAACCGAACCTGTATCGATCTATGTTTTCAAATCCGAAGCTGATCTGCAAAAAGGCCTGGACGATCTGAAAACACAGCAAAATGGTATTCCTTTCAAAAAGACCGAGTATACCAATGGAAACGTACTGGTAATCTACTGGTTTAACCCGGACCTGAATGATGGTAATGTGGACAAAGGAACTCTGGATGACAAGCTATCCAAAGCTGTTAAAAGCTTGTAACAAAATTAGGACAACTGTATATGTATACATCAAAAAGACTGGCGCACAATCGCGTCAGTCTTTTTGTTGTATACATGCAAAATGCGTACTGCCTGTCCTATATACTTTATGTTGGAATATGCCTCTTTATGCTTTTCCTCTTTAGTAATGTGCTGATCTACCGAGTTCACGATTTTCGACTGCCCGTAAAAGGATTGATCTCATAGGTCAAATCACGCCCGGTCTCTTTTTCCTCTGCATGAATGCGTCTACCGATCGCCATAATATACAGAGCATTTGCAGCTTTGGCCAAGCCAGACAGGATATGCACAACAATTTCCACGTTGCTCTCCTCCTCATACTGTAGTTCTGAAAACCTTGCTGCATTTTATTAACCCGACGACCATGCAAAAATCAATTGTCAATCTCGTCCGCCGGTAAAAGGATTGATTTCATGGGTAAGGTCACGCCCTGCTTTTTGCTCTTCATGATGAATCCGTTTGCCAATCGCAATTTTATTCCATATGAGAGGAGCACAGACTGCTATCATAAAAACAATAAGCCAAAATAATTCCATATCACTCATTCCTTTCTCGATAATCATAAGAATTATAATAAAAGGATATATGACCGTATACGGAACAAACAAAGATCAGTTTCATAAAAATGGAAATTCAGTCTGCTTCGCAATACTTCCATTCGTCTTCCGGCATCTCATATTCATCCGAAGAAAAACGTTCCTCTTTGAAAGGATCAGCTATATTATGGAATCCGTGATTCTCCCAGAATCCTCTCCGATCCTCTTTCATAAATTCAATCCCGCGAATCCATTTTGCACTTTTCCAGAAATAAAATTGCGGCACAATCAGACGCAGTGGCCATCCATGCTTGGCAGTAAGAGGTTTGCCATCATAATTCCAGGCAAGCAATACATCATCTTTCATAAGTTCTTCCAGCGCTACATTGGTCTCGTAATCCGGATCAGCATGAATCATGACATACTGTGCTTCCGGCTTGATCTTCAACTGTTGAACCAGATCAGAGAATCGCACCCCTTCCCATGGCGTATCAAATTTGGACCAGCGCGTTACACAGTGAATATCGCTTACGGTACGGGTAATTGGCATCGCCTGAAGCTGTTCAAATGAAAAAGTATGTTCCTCTTCCACCTCTCCGAAAATTCGCAGATTCCATTGACTCAGATCATATTCAGGCACCTTGCCTTCATGCAGAATCGGAAAACTGTCGGTAAGTGTCTGACCTGGTGGCAGACGGCGCTGCAGCTCCTCATCCAGTAAGGGTTTATTGGGAATACGTGCATTTTTCAGACGTTCTGCTTTATTAGACTGCATTGAATTACCTCCTTCTTTCTAGTATGTTTTATATTAAACATTCGACAACCAAATAGAAAGGGTTTTGATAATGCTCTTTATTAACAAAAAGTTAGTGAATACTCCGGCTGAACCATATTGGCAGCCTGATATGGTTATTTGTTATGCCAAATCGCAAAGTCTCGCCTCTGTAACCAATCAGGCGGTATTGCTACTTAATACCAACAAACTTGTTATTATTTTTCTTACTCTATTTACATCCAAAACAGCCGCTGTATTTGAATTCGCCACAGCAGATGTACTCAATCAGAAGTATAACCCGAGCCTCGGACTTTCTTCGACATGGTCATTTGATGCTGGAGGACAGCACTGGCGCTTTCTAATCAATAAAGTTATTTTACCATTGGGTTCGATGCAGGCAGATTTCCTGGAATTTTTGCAGCAAAATATTGTAGAGTAGTAGCAGTATCTCCTTCAGAATTACTGGATAACGGATATGCAGTGAATTCCGCCAACTGCATTCATCCAGCTTTATTTAATATACTCTATCAAAGATACTAGACTTTTCGATCCAATTGCCGATATTGTATCGCTTCTGCAATATGTACCGCTTCAATTTGTTCTTTTTCTTCCAAATCTGCAATCGTGCGGGCAAGCTTGAGCACCCGGTCTCTTGCACGCATACTCATTCCCAGCTGTTCAAAAGCAGCTTCCAGCAACAAATTTGCATCAGCAGCCAGATGAGTATGTTCTCGCAGCCAGCGTCCGGATAACTGACTGTTCCACTGAATCCCGAGGCCAGCATATCGTTTCAGCTGGCGTTCATGAGTCCGATGTACAATGGCTCTCATACTGGCCGAATCATAACCATCTGGCTGAAAACCTTCAGACTGCTGCCAGTCGCGCTCGCTAGGACGCGGCACTTCGATCTGCAGATCAATCCGGTCCAGCAGTGGCCCGGATATTTTGGCACGGTAGCGGGCAATCTGAGCATCGCTACATGTACATTGGTGTACGGGGTGCTGACTTCCCAGATAACCGCATGGACATGGATTCATAGAACCTGCAAGCAGAAAATTCGCCGGAAAAGTAAATACCGCTCTGGCACGGCTAATCTGCACTTCATGATCTTCCAGTGGCTGCCGCAGCACTTCAAGTACGGCTCTCGGGAACTCAGGCAGTTCATCAAGGAACAATATCCCCTGATGAGCCAGACTTACTTCACCCGGTTTGGGGATACTGCTTCCACCTATCAGACCGGGAACAGTAATACTGTGATGAGGAGAACGAAAAGGACGGGTAGTCACCAAACCTGTGGTACTGTCCTTGAACCTGCCAGCGACACTTAATATTTTGGTAACTTCCAGAGCTTCCTCTTCGGTTAATGCAGGCAAAATGGTAGGCAGACGCTTGATTAACATCGTTTTACCTGTCCCGGGAGGACCAAGCAGCAGAATATTATGCATTCCCGAAGCCGCAATCATAAGCGCACGTTTGACATGCTGCTGGCCGAATACATCAGCATAATCTTCATGAGTAAGCGCTGTAGACTGACGAAGCTGTTCCATATGAGAACGACTCAGCAATAGAGGTTCCAGATCGACCAGTTTACGTGGATCGGATTTCTTGATCGGTATCGGTAATTCTGCAGAATACTTCTCTGTAGAGTGCTTTTTTGATTCTTTTCGCGGTAAGGTTAATTCTGAATTCTGCATTATGGAAGAATCTATGGAAGCAGATTCTGTAGTATCTTCAATTGTCTCTGCTCTCCCGGCAGTTACAGAAATATCAGCATGTCCAGTTTTTGTATCTTCTGATTTCATATCCATCATGGATGGAGAATTGGAAGATATTTCATAATCCATTACAGTATTCTGGCTTGAAACCTGTTGTGTTACTTTTCTGACCTGTATCGGTGGTTGTCCAGGGACACCCATTTTAAATGTCTCCACTCCTGTCCGCATATCAGGCTTGTCTGAATGCTGATGGTGCAGCTCACTAAAGAGCTCATTCATATGTTTGATCCCGTATACACGTATACCCTCTACAAGTGATGCTTCCAAGGCATTATCTGCAGGCAGAATGACGGAGGTCAATCCATGCTGCCGTGCAGCGTCTACCATAGACAGAACACCAGGTACAGGACGAAGTGCACCATCCAGGGCAAGCTCACCGATAAGCAGCATTTTATCCTGTCCCGGAAAAATAATCTGATCACTCGTAGCAAGTATTCCCATCGCAATCGCCAGATCAAAAGCCGAACCTTCCTTTCTCAGGTCAGCTGGTGCCAGATTGATAGTGACCCGCTGAGACGGAAAAGTGAATCCACAATTCTTGATCGCTGACCTTACCCGTTCGACCGACTCTCTGATTGCAGAATCCGGCAAGCCAATAATCGATACCATCGGCAAACCATTGGAAAGGTCTGTCTCTACTTCTACCATCACGCCATGAATACCCTGAAGACAGGCACTGAATAATTTGCCATACATAACAAAAAACACCCTTTCTGTATACGTTTCTCTGTCAATTTGCAGAAATGTATTACAAATGGGTGCTTCCTCATTTTGTACTTGATTTTATGATTGATTACCTCTATATGATACCACTTGATACTCTATCTTCATTCTATTGTGAGCGGATATTGTAGGTTACCCCAACAAACCTAATTTATACCGATTCTTCAAAAAGCCTGGATAATGTGTTCCAGCTCGGTTACCTGGTAAGCCGAATTCATCTGGATACTAATAACATCATAACGAAATCGTTGGTGGTACTGATGTGTACAGTGTGCATATACTTCAGCAGTTTCGCGTATTTGCCGCTGCTTGCGCCAATCCACCGACTCCGCCGCAGTGCCATGTGTTACTCCGCTGCGGCTACGTACTTCCACAATTATAATCATACCATCTATGGCAGCAATAATATCCAGTTCTCCACTGCGACAGCGCCAGTTTCTGGTAAGGATCTCGTAACCTTGCTGATCCAGATAATAAGCAGCTGTATCTTCTGCAATTCTGCCTTTGAACTTCCTGTCATCCTGTGGTTCATCCATAGATTTGTTATGGGCAATATGTGGCATCATAGATTTTGTATCGTTAACCGGTAAATCCGATTTATTCATTGCAATCACCAGATATCGAGACCGGACATTAAATTCTTGTCGGCCCGGTAAATAAAAGTCAGTATTTCGGCAACCAGATCGTACAGTTCTCCCGGAATTTGCTGATCGAGATCAAGCTTGGATAATACTTCAACCAGTGCAGCATCTTCCTGAATCGCTACGCCGGCTTCCTGAGCTTTTTCCAGAATAGTCTCGGCTACTCGTCCCCGTCCTTTGGCAACGACAATAGGAGCTTCGCCTTGAGATGGATCATATTTCAGGGCAACAGCACGCTTGCCTACAAACGAATTGTCTTTGGGATTATTCATATTTTCATATCCACCCCTTTGTATTCAGGCGGCGCATACTGATCCAGCAGACCCGAACCTGGAGCTGTCATACCATTAGCTTCTCCAGCCGATCGTACAGGCAGACCTGCAAACTGTAGAGATAACAGTTGATATCCCAGTGAGCCAATAGCATCGGCTACTTCCTGCTTCTTACTTTCTATTAATGGGGCAAGTTGCTCCAGATCATTATGCACTTTAAGCGTAACAATTTTGTCGACAACATGTACATCCAGTAAGGTGGGACCCAGCATTTTCATATCCAGATCAAACCAAAGACGACAATTTGAGGCATCAAGCTCTCCTTTGGCTCCTCTGCGCGATTGAATCTGTACGGAAGCCGTCTCCTGCCCATCAGGTCCATTGAAAGGTACAAACATAGTCACCTGGGCAAAAGGAGCCGTACGATCCGTATTAAGCAGCAACTGCTGACCGGTGAGCTGCTGAACCAACTGCTGGGCAGCATCCTTGAGTACTGGTGGCACATCATCCGCTGCTGCCAGCTGCAGCAATAGACCTTTGAGTGTATCCTGCGCCTTGGCAAGTGTATCTTCAGCAGACTGGATAGCAGGCTGTGCAATTTGCGAAGCATCCGGCTGTGTAATATCGCTCGCTAACAACGTACGATCTTGTACATGCATAGTATGGGAATGCTGGGCAGATGTTGGAGCTGCTGGTACAGACGGACTATTCACAGTTGGCGATTGGGGTGCTGTCGGAGCATCCGGCAACTCCGGAATAGTTGGAGCTGTTGGGATCGGCGATTGAACATTGGCAGATGTAGTACCGGTTGGCAAAGGAGCTGCTGCATTCCCCATAGTACCTGGAATAGGTGAGCCCGTATTTACTGGCAAGGGTGAACGTCCCAGCTGCGCAGCATTCGCAGGCATATTGGAAGAGAGTGATGCTCCTCCCTGGGATTCTGTAGAAGCTGCTGTAGCTCCGGCAGTTAATGTGAGTGCTGCCCGTACAGTTTGTTGTTCATATTCTGCTCCAAGCAATTTCAGAATCTGACCTACCCATGGAGCAGTCTGGAGTTTGGGCTGTGTCGAAGTCGCTTGGGTTGGCATAGTACCGGTATGGGTGCCGGGCACTTCTGGCTCTGCTTTATTCTGAGTAACAGCAGATGTCTGAGGAACTATCTCTGCTTTTCCCTCTGATAGTGCTGTCTGTGTACTTGCAGCCGCATTCTGTAAAGGCATATCTTGCTCTACAGTCTGAGGTACCAGACTATTGATCTGCTGCAATACATTTTGAAGTTTATTCAGTAGCACAGCCGTTGGATTACCTGCATTTGAAGCCTGGGCTGCTGTCTGAGTACCCAATCCCGTTGGTGCACTGTTTGTACCTGCATTATTGGATGCAGTCGACTGGGAAACAGACGAAGGCGCTGCTCCGCTTGGAGTCGAAGCTGGATTAGCTGCTGGTCCATTGCCTGTTAAAGCCTGTGGAAGAGTTCCACCTTTGAGCTGACTTTCGGCAGATTGAAGCAGCTGCTCCATATTGCCCAGCATTTCATGCAGAGGCGGACCAAAAAGAGCCTGATGCAGACCTGCGATGCTTTGACCGGTAACCGGCAGTCCTTTTTGTACGGCTACAGCGGCAGCCTGTACCCACTCGCCTACCGGCACAGAAGCAGGTTTTTGAGCGAGTGATGTCTGTATATTTTTTACGTTATCAGCGGTTAAAGGAATACCTGAAGTGCGCATCTGGTTAATCATCGCCCGATTATCCTTGGTATCCGGAAGGCTGAATGATTCCAGCAATTCACCCATGGATGCGGCAGGTAATGGTGCAGTCTGCGTTCCTGCTACAGGCTTGAGAACAGGCATCCCATCTTTACCTGGAGGCTGAACCTGCAACATAGTCGTTTCTCCCTGCTGCAGCGGTGTCTCCAGTTTGGCACGTACTTTGACACCTTGAATCTGAATCACGGCTTCCTGTCCGTCATCCGATACACTGCTAACTACTCCACGGACCACCTGACCTTCCTTTAATTCCATTTGCTTGGCTTCCCCGGGCTTAACATCACCCATCATTCCACGGAATAGTGATCCGATATTCATTATCTGGCCTCCTGTCAATATTTTTAATATAACATTGAAGATCATCCGCTGGTGTTATGTATATACGCTCCGGACCGCTCTTCTGTATTATATTTATCGGCTTAATTCGGTATTCTGATAAGTCATTATCCTATATAAAGATATATACAAAAAGAACCCGATCTCTATAAAAGATTCGGGTTCTTCCCTAGCCGTGTCTGCAATAATATATGCAACATCGTAACCGATTCACAGCAGTAAATCAACTGTTTCCTGATGTGAAGTTCAAATCATTAAAAAAGAGTTGGCTGTTCCAACAGTAAGTTACCCAAAAAACTGCGACGATGCAGCGGCGTAACCCCGAGTTCAAGAATACGTTCCCGATGCAGCTTGGTCGCATATCCTTTGTGGCCTGCAATTCCATAACCCGGATACTGCTCTTCCCATTCCCCGGCACACAAGCGATCGCGTGTCACCTTTGCAATGATGGAAGCTGCTGCAATACTGTGGCTATTCGCATCCCCTTTGATAATACTCTGCTGGGGAATCGGCATATCTACCGTTTCTGCATCCACCAGAATATAATCGGGACTCAATGCGAGCTGCTCCAATGCCATTTTCATAGCGAGTCTTGCTGCCTGCCTGATATTAATCTCATCAATAATAGCTGCACTGACATGACCTACCCCTACAGCAAGCGCCTGCTCCATAATCTGTGTATAGAGCTGCTCTCTCTTCTTGTCGGTAAGCTTTTTGGAATCATTTACGCCCTCGATGATCAGTTCCTTGGGCATAATAACAGCTGCAGCTACCACATCACCAAACAGACATCCCCGGCCTACTTCATCGACACCGGCAATATGTTCATAGCCCGCTGACCAGCATTCGTGCTCATAGTTTAACAGTTCAGACATGGCTTTGTCCTCCATTCATTTATGGAGTCTCCATGGAGATACGGCCCAATTTTCCGGCACGGAATTCCCGCAAGATGACTTTGGATGCTTTCTCCAGATCAACACGTCCGCCACTCATCAAACAGCCACGCTTACGGCCAATTTCTTCCATAATTTCCACGATATCATTCGGATTATCCAGATCCTGTGGCGGCTCTGACAGTTCAAAGCGTTCTGCGATATTTTTCCAGTAATATTCGCAAATATACTTCATGCCGTAATAAGCTACATCCTCCACATTAAGGATCTCTTCACGGATTGCCCCTGTTACTGCGAGACGATAACCAACTGTCTGATCTTCGAACTTGGGCCACAAAATCCCTGGTGTATCGAGAAGTTCCATCTCCGTACCGATTTTGATCCACTGCTGACCTTTGGTTACACCTGGACGATCACCGGTAGCAGCAATACTTTTACCAGCAAGCCGGTTGATCAGCGTTGATTTCCCTACGTTTGGAATACCAACGATCAAGCCGCGCATAGGACGCTGATTCATCCCTTTGGCGGCACGTTTATCACGTTTTTCTTTGAGTAGCATCTTGGAACGTTCAGGAATTTCCTTGATTCCATATCCACTGGCTGCATCAAGAGGCAATACCTCGTGACCCTGCTTTTTAAAATACTCTACCCATAACGAGGTTATTGCCGGATCGGCCAAATCTGCCTTATTCAAAATAATCATTCTCGGCTTGCCCTGCAAAATCTCGTCAATCATCGGGTTGCGGCTGGATAGCGGCAGACGCGCATCCACCAGCTCAATAACCATATCGATCAGCTTAAGCTTGTCCTCGATCTGGCGTCTTGCTCTTGTCATATGTCCGGGAAACCATTGAATGGTCACAGGTTTTCCCCCTAACTTCGTAAATTAATTTTGTGCAGTTGGTGCATCTTGATCGATCCATTCCGCGTTACTCAGCGGCCAGAAGATCACGTCAGCACGTCCAATAATGTCTCCCAGCGGTACATAACCGATCATGCGGCTGTCCTGACTGTTAGAGCGGTTGTCACCCATTACGAATACATAACCAGCCGGCACTTTGCCGTCAGGTAGCTGTTCGGTCGGGAAGTTATTGATGTTATAATCGCTTCCCTGGGCATGTGCATTATCGATGGCAGCCTGAATATAGGGCTCGCTCATCACTTTTCCGTTCACTGTCAATGTATCTCCTTCAACCTTGACAGTATCACCGCCAACAGCGATTACCCGTTTGATAAAGTCACGGTGCTGGGACGGAACTTTGAGTACGACAACTTCACCCGGCTTTGGATCGCGAATGTCATACAGAATCTTATTGACAATAACCCGTTCGCCGGTATGGAAATTAGGCTGCATCGAAGGCCCATCCACAATAAAAGGCTCAAACAGGAACCAGCGGATCACGATCACCAGCAGCAGGGCTACAACGATCGCCTTGATCCATTCTTTGGCTTCGCTCTTCTTTTTGGGAGGAACGGCCGCTGTCTCGGAAGTACTGCCTCCAATTGTTGGTTCCTGAACGTCAGCAGACGATGCTGCTTCCGCTTGATTGTTGTTTTGTTTTGAGTCTTGCTCCATAGATATGCCTTCTTTCCTGGTTGAATTGGCGCTTTGTATATGTACCATCCGGTAACATACAGGGAAATTCCCGGATGTTGTTACCAAGTACCTATACGATATCCTCTATCTATTTTACACACAATTTTGCAAAAACCAAATTTTGAAATAAGCTATTTGTCAAGCATTACTCCTGTTTTTGCATGTTAGCCAGGCAGCCTTTGAAAATGATACAAAAAATCCCGTCTGCCGTCTTTTTGCAATTTGCACAACAAACACAGTACAACTACCAATGCAATAACGAATATCCTAATGCGCAAGCAATATCGTTGGAACATGGAAGAGGTCTGCATTTCTGCAAAATCGCTTGTTCAAGACGGTCTGGCGGAATGGTAACTTCCTTATAATCAAGCTGTAAATATACTGTAAAAACAAAGAAAAGGGCTTGTATGACCAAGCCCTTCTCTACCGTATTCTCTGTAAGGATTAACGGCGCAATTCTTTAATTCTCGCTGCTTTACCGCGCAGTTCACGAAGATAGTACAGCTTCGCACGACGCACTTTACCACGGCGAGCCACTTCGAGTTTATCAATTTTAGGAGAGTTTACTGGGAAAGTTCTTTCCACACCTACACCGTAAGAGATTTTACGAACTGTAAAAGTCTCACTGATGCCTCCACCTTGACGTTTAATTACTACACCTTCGAACAACTGAACGCGTTCGCGGGTTCCCTCAATTACCTTAACGTGTACTTTCAAAGTATCACCAGCACGGAAATTAGGAATATCCTTGCGCAGTTGATCTTGAGTAATCGCCTGAATGATATTCATCTATGACTCCCTCCTTCCACACAGATGTTCTTGCGACTCAGGAAGACCTTTTGTCTTCTCATCATTGTCTGCAGAGGACCACCAGATTCACACAACATTCGAATCATACCATATTTTCATGACTGCTGACAATACTTTTTTAAAGGATCGTCAGCTTTATTTTACACTCAGCCAAAACGTTCCTGCAGCAGCATCTTTTTCAGCTCATCCAGACGCTGAATCTCGTCACTGTAACGATTATAACCGATCCGATCATGCTCCTGTACATTCAGGCGGGCACTCTTTTTGTTATCCACCATTCGCTCCAGCAGCTTGATAACGGTATTACGACCTGCGTAATCGGCAATAAAATACTTTTTGCGTTCATCGGCGTTAATGTAAAGCAAATATTTGAACTCGGGTAGTAATTGACCGATAATTTTGTCAGCATCCTGATCACTGAAATCCAGACGCAGTACAGACGCATACCCTTGACTGCGTAGATCACTGCCTAGCTGCTGTACCCATCCAGTTGGATTACCGGTTACCTCATTCGAACTCGACATTTTCCAGACTCCTATCCTTATAACCTTGCCAGTGGGATTACCGCATTAACTTCGGCAATAGCTGCTACCGGAAGACAATATATTATAAAAGCATTTTGTTTATTGTAAAGAATAAATATCGATGTAGTATGTCTGGGCTTGAACCGACACAAGTAGATCATGTCCCACAAAGACATATCCCAGTTTCTTATTCTCCTTATTTACTTCCAGATAGACAGCAGGAGGATCATCGGCAATATCCTTATGGGCAGCGAGCCCAGATTTTTTGTCGGTACAATACATGGAGTCAAAACTCAAAAATTTAAACTCCGCTATACGATAACCCGAATCATTATATTGCTTATCAGGGATTTGTAACTCATCCTGCAGATTATATGCAGAAAGCCATTTAGCAATATCCGACTTTCTTATGTCTTCTCCCAAAAAGACCATAAACGATATTTTCAATCCATGTTCATCGTAACAAAAAAGCGGATCACTACAGCTTTCCATTTCCCATGAAAAATCGACCTTTTGAAGTATGTTCATGACTGCACCAGCCTTGCTACCAATCATAGGATTAAATGCAATTCGTTATTCTGCTGTTTTGGACTGACTTTCTTGCAATGCAAGCCAGCGGCGCTCTGCCTGTGTCAACTCTGCTTGTTCCAATAGATCGGGACGGCGCTCCAGGGTACGCAGCAGAGACTGTTCACGCCGCCATTTCTCTACATTGGCATGATGACCCGATAACAAAACATCAGGCACCTTCATCCCGCGAAATTCGGCCGGGCGCGTGTAATGGGGATATTCGAGCAGCCCCGTACTGAACGAATCGGTTACGGCACTGTTCTCGTTGCCCAGTACGCCCGGTAGCAGACGCACTACACTGTCTACAACAGTCATAGCCGGTATTTCGCCACCTGTCAGTACATAATCACCAATAGAGAGTTCATCGGTAACGAGATGCTCCCGTATGCGCTCATCGTAGCCTTCATAATGTCCACAAATAAAGATCAGATGCTGCTCACGTGACAATTCTTCTGCTTTTTGCTGGTTGAATGTCTCCCCCTGTGGACACATCAGGATAATTCGTGGTTGTACAGACGAAGAGACCTGGCTATCAATGGCCACGGGTACCTCTGTCTGATGCTCCAGAGACTCTTCGGAATATAGCTGCGAGGAGGACAGCAGATCTTCTACCGCCGCAAAGATTGGATCGGGCTTCAATACCATGCCGCCTCCGCCACCATAGGGGGTGTCGTCAACTGTGCCATGCTTGCTCGTGGAATATTTGCGAAAATTAACTGCATTCAGCTCCACTATGCCTTTGTCTGCCGCTTTACCAAGGATACTGGAACCGAATACCCCGGTGAACATTTCAGGGAATAAAGTCAGTACGTCGATCTTCATCATTCCAGCAAACCTTCCATCACATGAATAGTGATCTTCTTGTCTTCTACATTAATATCCAGCACGACATCATGAATATAAGGAATCAAAATATCTTTGCCTTTCGCCGGCTTCACTACCCATACATCATTCGCCCCAGGAGTCAGAATTTCGATAATTACGCCCAGTGACTGCCCTTCGTCAGTGATAACTTCACATCCGATAATCTCATGGAAATAGTACTCGTCTTCTTCCAGATCTACCGTATCGTTTTTGGATACTTTGAGTACCCAGCCTTTATATTTTTCCACTTCATTAATATTTCCAAATCCTTTGAAGCGGATGACATACATATTTTTTTGCAGACGGGAGGTTTGTACTTCGACCTGCTGACTGGCACCTGTTTCTTCATTGATCATTTGCAGTTTGTTACCCACTGCAAAACGTACTTCTGGGAAATCCGTATTCGGATATATTTTGAGTTCTCCGCGAATTCCGTGTGTGTTTACAATTTTGCCTACCATTAACCATTGTTCTGACATTTCGTTCTCCTTTGCGCTTACCAAGATATTGTTGTTATTATAACCTGCCTGATGCAGATAGAACTACAGCTTATTCGTGTCTCTATGTCTTCATTATTGCAAAAAATGTACGAAAAAAGGCTAGGATTCCTCCTAACCCTTTTTCGTATATTTTTAAGACATTATATCAACGGTAACCCGTTTATGTGTCTTAACTGCTGCAGAGGTAACAACGGTGCGAAGGGCCTTGGCGATACGTCCCTGCTTGCCGATAACTTTACCGGCATCGTCCGGATGGACGCTAAGTTCATATACGATCAAGTTATCCTTCTCCACCACGTTTACCGACACATCTTCCGGATGATCTACCAGAGCCTTAGCAATAACCATTACTAATTGTTCCATCGTTGACCCTCCATGTGCCCTGCTGGTTAAACCAGCCGCTGTCAGCTATTATTTTTGGTGTTTAAGCTCGTGAAATTTTTTCATCACGCCCGCTTTGCTAAGCAAGTTGCGAACAGTGTCAGAAGCTTGCGCTCCGTTTTGAAGCCATTTCAAAGCTTTTTCTTCATCAATTTTAGTTACAGATGGCTCTGCAACTGGGTTGTAAGTACCGATTTCTTCGATAAAACGTCCATCACGAGGAGAACGGGAATCGGAAACAACGATACGGTAGAAAGGCGCTTTGTGAGCACCGATACGTTTCAGACGAATGCGTACTGCCAAGAGAATTCACCTCCTTCAAATAATTCACACTTCTATTCAACAGCCAGGCTGCTAAAATCAATAATATACTGTTTCTTTATGATGAATACAGTTCCATCCGTTTTAACGGAATGGGAACTTCATGCCTCCGCCACCCTTGCTCAGCTTTTGCATTTGTTTCATCATTTTGTTCTTGCCGCCTTTGGCGCTTTTCGGGTCCATCATATCCGAGAACTGCTTCATCATGCGACGCATCTCATCAAATTGCTTGATCAGACGATTTACTTCGGCTACGGATGTTCCGCTACCTGCTGCAATCCGCTTGCGCCGGCTGTGATTAATTACTTCCGGATGCTGTTTCTCCTGCACCGTCATCGAATGAACAATCGCTTCGATCCGGCCTACCTGTTTGTCATCGACCTGCAGGTTCTGTGTTTGTTTCATTTTGCCCATGCCAGGCAGCATATCCATAATCTGATCCAGCGGACCGAGTTTTTTGACCTGATCCATCTGCTCCAAGAAATCTTCGAACGTGAACTCGGCATTGCGCATTTTGCGCTCCATTTCTTTCGCCTTGTCCTCGTCGATATTCAGCTGGGCTTTCTCGATCAGGGAGAGCATGTCGCCCATACCGAGGATACGGGATGCCATACGTTCCGGATGGAACACTTCCAATGCATCCAGCTTTTCACCCAGTGTAGCAAATTTGATCGGACATCCGGTTACTGCTTTGACAGACAATGCAGCACCACCGCGAGTGTCGCCATCCAGCTTGGTTAGTACTACACCTGTTAGCTGGAGCTGATTATTGAAGTTCTCAGCCACGTTGACAGCATCCTGACCAGTCATTGCATCAACAACCAGCAGTACTTCATCGGGATTGGTTAATTCATGAATCTGGCGAAGCTCGTCCATCAGCGTCTCATCAATATGAAGACGACCTGCGGTATCAATAATTACATAATCATTGTTGTTGGTCTTCGCTTCCTGCATCGCTTGACGTGCAATCTCTACAGGACTTGTCTGATCACCCATCGAGAAGACGGGAACATTGATCTGTTCACCAAGAACCTGCAACTGCTTGATCGCAGCCGGGCGATAAATATCACCGGCTACCAGGAGTGGACGATGATTTTGCTTTTGCAGCATCCGTGCCAGCTTCCCGGAAGTGGTTGTTTTACCAGCACCCTGGAGACCCACCATCATAATTACGGTTGGTGGCTTGGTTGCCTTGGCCAGCTTGGACTGCGTACCACCCATCAGTTCAGTCAGTTCTCTGTTTACGATATCGATGATGACCATGCCCGGCGTGAAGCTTTCCATAACTTCTTTGCCGACTGCTTTTTCTTTGACTTTGGAAATGAATTCCTTAACGACTTTGAAGTTAACGTCTGCCTCCAGAAGAGCCAGTCGTACTTCACGCATTGCTTCAGCTACATCTTCATCGGATACTTTACCTTTACCACGAAGTTTGCTGAATACATTTTGCAGCCGTGTCGTCAATCCTTCAAATGCCATGTGTCCTCACCTCGCTTTCATTTCATTCTTCGATAAGCTGTATCGACAGCAGAATCCATGTCGTCTGCTGTATTTTGTTACATTCGTACATTTATATAGTATACCGCATCCGGTTATGTAGTACTAATCCGGTCCTGCGAATGTATCGTTGCTAATCCGGTTTACAGTCGGTCGATGCTTTCCAGATGATCCATGATCTCAAGCGCTTCTGCTTGATGATGCTCATCCAGTCCACTCTGATGAAGCGCAGTTTTGAGCTTCTCCAGTTCTTTAGCCCGCTGATAATGCTTGTCCATTAGTCCAAGCTTTTGTTCGTACATTTCCAGAACCTGTTCCGCACGCTTAATGTGCTCGTATACGGCCTGACGGCTAATATTGAACTCGGCTGCAATCTCACCAAGAGAATAGTCATCATGGAAATAATATTTGAGAAACATTTGCTGTTTTTCGGTCAGCAGCAGTTCATAAAAATCAAAAAGTAAATTAATCCGGTTCGTTTTTTCGAGCCGATTCTCCTGACTCATCCGGGACACTCCCTCCGTCAAGGAAAAACACTTTACAGCACATCAACGTTTTATATCATATCGAAAATGAAATGAGATGTCAAGCATTTTACCTTAACATTTATTCATAAAAAAATCCCGCTGAAATGAGCGGGATTTTGGATCATATCATTCATTGTATTTTGGGTGCTGTAAGCAGAGTAAGAAGGGTTAAAAAAATCCAATTCCTACTTTCATAAATACTACTTTTAACGAAGCGGCAGCAGGTAGAACAATACTGCAAAGAAATGAAGAATGCTGCCTGCCAGTACAAATAGATGCCATACAGCATGATGAAAAGGAAATCCGCGCCATACATAAAATACGGTGCCCAGCGTGTACATAAGTCCTCCAGTAATAAGCAGTGCCATGCCTCCCGACGCAAGTGATGCCGTAAGTGGTCCCCAGGCGATGACAATGAGCCACCCCATTAATAGATAAAAAATAGTCGACATGAACAGGAATCGTTTGACAAAGTAAGCTTTGAACGCACAGCCGAACAGGGCTATTGCCCATACTACTCCGAAAATGCTCCATCCGAGTGTCCCTTTGACAGCGAGCAGCATAAATGGAGTATATGTTCCCGCTATAAACAGATAAATGGCTGAATGGTCGAAGATTTCGAATAAATCTTTGGCTTTTCCGTCTTTGAAACCGTGCACGAGTGTTGAACTGATATACAGCAGCAGCATGGTAATTCCATAGATCGTGAAGCTCACGATATGCCATGGCGTTCCTTTCAGGCTGGCAAATGTAATCAGTATGGCGAGCGCAGCGATGCTGAGAACCGCACCGATTCCATGAGTGACCGCATTGGCCACTTCTTCCCTGCGTGTGTAAGTGTACGTATCCGCCATAATTCACTTCCTCTCTTCGTTTCCGTATCCAATCCTCTTTATCTGTCTCTATGGGAATTCTGTGTTGTCTGTTTTCCAGCCATATCCTAATCCAAGCCAGAGCTACTCTATAATGTTGATCCGAATTGTAGATACTCTCTTCATTGTAAACCTATTTGCCCTGACATTCCACCCGGGCGCCTTACCAAGACGGCATATCCTTAATACCTGCAGTGTTATTGTTGGTCTGCTTCAGCCTGCTCGGCCTCTTCTTCCGCCTGAATCAAGCCAGCGAACAGAGCATGAACGAACTGCTCACTGTCAAACGGCTGCAGATCGTCAATTTTCTCGCCAAGACCGATAAATTTAACCGGCAGATTCAGTTCCTGACGGATCGCAACGACAATACCGCCTTTGGCTGTACCATCCAGCTTGGTCAGTACCAGTCCTGTCACTCCACTCTTCTCGCCGAACAGTTTTGCCTGACTCAGGGCATTCTGACCTGTTGTTGCATCCAGTACCATCAGTACTTCATGAGGAGCATCAGGAATCTCGCGCTGAATTACACGGAAAATTTTGTTCAATTCTTCCATCAGATTGGTTTTGTTCTGCAGACGTCCAGCTGTATCACACAGCAGTACGTCTACTCCGCGCTGCTTGGCTGCACGAACTGCATCATACATAACCGCTGCCGGATCTGAACCGGACTGCTGTTTGATTACTTCAACACCTGCACGCTGTCCCCATACTTCCAGCTGCTCAATAGCACCCGCACGGAATGTATCACCGGCAGCAAGCATGACTTTTTTGCCTTCCTGCTTAAAGCGATGTGCCATTTTGCCGATTGTAGTTGTTTTACCTACACCATTTACGCCGACAAACAGGATGACTGTAATATCATCGGTGCTCATATTAAGTCCCGGATTCTCATCTCCACGCAGCAGCTCAGTCAATTTCTCGGACAATACCGGTTGCAGGTCAGCTGCATCTTCGATTCGTCTTTTCTTGACTTCAGCGCGCAAATCATCAATAAGTGTCATAACTGTATTGACACCAACATCCGCACCAATCAGAATCTCTTCCAGCTCTTCGTAGAACTCTTCATCGATTTTTTTGCGACGGATGACCAGATCAGATACTTTCTCGACGAACCCTTTACGTGTTTTTTCCAGACCGTCACGGAATTGCTTGGTGACTGTTTCTGTTTTTTGGGAAATACTCTCTTTTAGTTTCTTAAAAAAGCTCATAGAATGCCTCCATTGGTATATGCTTTGTTCAAATTATGATTGATAAATAGGAGTGAGTATGATGAAAAGACTGGATTCCATGTAATGTTGCCACTTTCACGATATCTGTCTCTGTATCGTTTTATTTTACTTTCACCTTATATGTGCCTATATCGCCCGCTGAATACTGGCAAGCCTGTTGTCAAGCAATATCCGCTTCGTCTACATCATCAAGACGAACAGAGACGAGCTTGGATACTCCGCCTTCTTCCATAGTGACACCGTACAATACATCGGCTTCTTCCATGGTACCTTTACGGTGAGTAACCACGATAAACTGGGTCTGACCGGAAAATTCGCGCAGATACTGGGCGAAACGCACTACATTGGCTTCATCCAGCGCTGCTTCTACCTCATCCAGTACACAGAATGGAACCGGCTTGACCTGCAAAATGGCAAACAGCAGGGCCATAGCTGTCAATGCACGCTCTCCGCCGGATAATAGCTGCAGGTTTTGCAGCTTTTTGCCCGGGGGCTGGGCTACAATATCAATCCCTGTCTCCAGCATCCGCTCCGGATCAGCCAGTACCAGATCTGCACGGCCTCCACCAAACAGCTTGGCAAATACAGTGCCGAATTGACCACGAATCGCTTCGAACGTATGCTTGAAACGCTTGGACATTTCATCATCCATTTCCTTGATGACTTGATACAAGGCTGTTTTGGCTTCGATCAGATCATTTTGCTGCTCGGACAGGAATTCGTAGCGCTCGTTTACACGCTGATATTCCTCAATGGCACCCAGATTCACATCGCCCAATGCAGTAATCTGCGATTTCAGACCGCGTACTTCCTGCTCCGTATTCTGCACATCTTCAGGCAGTTCATAACGTTGCTTGGCCATTTCATAAGTCAATTCGTAATCGGTTTGCAGCTTGGACAGAATATTCTCCAGCTCTACGTCAAGACGATTGACCTGGATCTCTGTTTTGCGCAGCTCATCCTCTATGGTCTTGAGCTCATTACGCTGTTCACGGGTTTTGTTTTCTTCCTGATCCAACTTCTGCTGCAGTCTGGTTCGTTCCGCACGTTTGAGTTCCAGCTCTTCGCTCGTCTCGGTACGCTTGCGACGCAGACGAACAAGATCTTCCTGCTGGCGCTGCTGTTCGCGGCTATTTTTCTCCAGATCCTTATCAATAGAAGACAACTGCTCACGATTGCTTTCCAGCTCACGTCCGTAATCCTGAGATTCTTCCTGGGTACGAGACATTTGCTCTTCCAGCGAGAAAATTTCCTGGCTGAGTTTACCTTCACGAATTTTGAGATCAGTCACTTTCTCCTGAAGCTCTTCTTTTACCGACTCATTCGATTTGCGTGCCTGCTCGGCCGCTTGAATATCCGCCTGGATTTTCTGCTCCTGCTTCTGTAGTTCAGCAAGTTTCTGTTCGGATTCTTTGCGCGATTTGGCGATAGCAGCAAGTTCTTCGTTATACGTCGTCTTCTCTTGACCATACAGTTCATATTGCTCATTCACATGACGGAATTCATGCTCCAGCTGTTTTAGTTCGCCGGCGGCCTGCTGTTCTTCCGTACGTTTGCGATCGCCTGCAGAACGTAGCTGATCCAGTCTGGTCTCCGTATCCTGCAGCTGCTGACGCATCTGCTGAATCTCCTGTTGCAGGCGCTTGATCTGTGCTTCACTCTCGATAATCTGTTCACCCAGCTGATCCAGCTGGCGCTTGCGTCCCAGCAAATTAGTGTTTTTCTTATGCTGGCTTCCGCCTGTCATGGAACCACCGGCATTGACTACATCACCTTCGAGTGTAACCACACGGTAGCGGTAACTTAGCTTCGCGGCTATAAGGTTCGCCTGTTCCAGCGTCTCGGCAATAACGACACTACCGATCAGACTGCCGACAATAGAGGCATACTGTTCATCATAGCCAACCAGTTCAGCCCCGATACCTACGAAGCCTTCGGCACTCTCGGCCAGACGCTTGTCACTGTCCTGAATACGACGAGGACGGATAACATTAAGCGGCAGGAACGTTGCACGTCCCAGCTGACGCTGCTTCAAGAAAGCAATCGCACGGCGGGACGTTTCTTCATTCTCCATAACCACATGCTGAACAGAGGCGCCCAGTGCAGTTTCCATTGCCTGCTCCAGATGCTCAGGCACCCGAATCAACTCTGCAACTGCACCATGTACACCGGGCAGCTGATTATTGCGGGAGGCTTTAAGCACTTCTTTGACACCTAACATAAAGCCTTCAAAGTCTTCCTGCATTTCCTGCATCGTATCACGCCGGGAAATAAGTGCTTCGCGGCGCTGCTCCCATTTGCGGATAGACGTCTGCATTTCTTCACCGGACTTCTGCAGGGCATGCAGCTGCTCACTCTGCTGGATATAATCCGTTCTGACTTTGGCAATTTCCTTGGCTAGCTTATCCATGACTGAAGTCAATGTACTTTTACTTTCTTCCAGACGTTTTTTCTCGTCACGCCATTTGCCGGATTCGCTCTCTGCCCGTACCATACGACGCTGCGTAGCTTCGGTCTGTTGATCAGCATAACGGATTTCGTTACGTGTCTGTGCCATTGTATTCATGAGCTCGAGCAGATCACCTTTGAGGCTCTCTTCCTGGTTCTGTTGAATACCTCCATTAATACCGGTTAGCCGTTCTTCTTCACGAGTGAGTGTCTGCTGTAGACTGGACAGCTGTTCATTCAGCTCAGTTAGCCGTGTCTGAAGCTGTTCGGTCTCGCCGGTACGCTGACTGGTACGCTCTTCACTACGCTCCAGTGCCGCTCCCAGCTGTCTGCGATTGTTCTCCAGATTCTGGCGACGCTCCTTGAGCAGTTCGCCCATTCCCTCTGCTTTCTCTGCCTGTTCGCTGTACTGCAGCAGCAGCTCTTGCAACCGCTCGACAGCCTGCTCTGCTTCACGGAGGGCACCGCGTTCATTTTCCAGCTTGGCATCATGACCAGCGACTACGGCTGCCAGTGCTTCTTGAACCTTTTCCAGTTCCTTAAGCTTGTCTCCTGCCAGACTCCATGCCGTATGAATGCGTTCGATCTCGTGTACATAGAGCGATATCTCTTTATGTTTCAGTGCTTCCTTGAGTTCTTTGTAATGCAGCGCTTTGGCTGATTGCTCTTTGAGTGGTCCGATCTGATCTTCCAGTTCGTGCACCAGGTCAAAAATACGCAGCAGATTCTGCTCCGTATCATCCAGCTTGCGGACAGCATCCTTTTTGCGGGACTTGTATTTGACAATACCGGAAGCTTCCTCAAAAATACCCCGACGGTCTTCCGAACGGGTACTGAGTATCTCCTCGATTCGCCCTTGTCCAATAATCGAATAGGCTTCCTTACCGATACCGGTATCCATAAATAGCTCGGTAATATCCTTAAGACGACAGGTCTGCTTGTTGATCAGATATTCGCTGTCTCCACTGCGATGAACGCGGCGAGTCACTGTCACTTCATTAAAATCAAGCGGCAGTGCCTGGTCTTCATTATCTAGTGTGAGTGATACTTCAGAATAGCTGACTGCCTTGCGCGAGTCACTGCCCGCGAAGATAATGTCTTCCATTTTGCCACCGCGCAGAGATTTGGCACTCTGTTCACCCAGTACCCAGCGAATCCCGTCAGAGATATTGCTTTTGCCGCTGCCATTAGGTCCAACGACGGCTGTAATGCCTTTAACAAACTCCATTTCCGTCTTGTCGGCAAATGATTTAAAACCGGATAATTCAATTCTTTTCAGGAACATAGTTCGTGTTCACCTCTACTGCTATTGTAGCATAATTACCTGCTACTTCATCAATGGAAAAAGAGCAAAAAGCGGTCGTGCCTCTTGTACTCCTCAAGGGGGCTATGACTGCTCTTTGCTCTTTGTTTGTCCTGTAATTGTCAGAAAAGAGAATGTTATTTCAGCTTCAACCGGTTCAGTGCAGCAGATGCCGCGCGTTGTTCCGCTTCTTTTTTGGAGCGGCCTGATCCCTGGCCAAGGCTCTCTTCTCCCATATATACTTCCGAGACAAACTCCCGCTCATGGGCAGGACCTTTTTCCTCGACGATACGGTACTCCAAAACGCCCATATTATGATGCTGGGTAAGTTCCTGCAGTTCCGTTTTGAAGTCCATCATCTGGAACTGGCCACCGGGCGATATGCTTGAGAATACATACTTATCCAGGAAAGATTTTACGGCATCCAGGCCTTGATCCAGGTACAACGCTCCTATAAAAGATTCAAATACATCTGCGAGCAATGCCGGACGCTGACGTCCGCCTGTCAGTTCTTCTCCTTTGCCGAGCAGAACATAACGTCCAAAATCAAGCGATTCCGCAAACTTCACGAGTGAAGGCTCACAGACTATAGCTGCACGCAGCTTGGTGAGTTCACCTTCCGGACGTTCGGGATATTCATTGTACAGATACTCCGACACCGTCAACTCCAAAACCGCGTCACCCAAAAACTCCAGACGTTCATTATCCTGATGCTGACTGAAGCGATGTTCGTTCACATAAGACGCATGTGTGAACGCCTGTTTGAGCAGCTGGCGGTTATGAAACTGAATTTGAATTTGTTGCTGTAGCTGTTTCACATCTCCGTTCAAGAAACTGACTCCTTACGCTTCAAATTTCTTCAGGATGATCGAGGCATTATGTCCCCCGAATCCAAAAGAGTTGGACATTACTACATTCAAATTGGCCTGACGTGGTTCATTCGGTACATAATCCAGATCACATTCCGGATCTTGATCATGCAGATTGATCGTTGGCGCAATAATTTGGTTTTGCAGGGACAATGCACAGATCAGCGCTTCCACGCCGCCCGCTGCTCCAAGCAGATGACCCGTCATGGATTTGGTGGAGCTGACAGCAATATTCGCTGCATGCTCGCCCAGTGCCATTTTGATCGCACGAGTCTCGGACTTGTCGCCTACAGGTGTAGATGTACCATGAGCATTGATATAATCAATATCTTCCGGTTGGATACCTGCGGTACGGATCGCCATCTTCATGCAGCGTGCCGGTCCATCCGGATCGGGTTCTGTCATGTGGAAAGCATCTGCACTCAGGCCATAACCAATAACCTCTGCATAAATGTGAGCACCGCGTTTTTGCGCATGTTCCAGAGATTCCAGAATCAGTATGCCCGAACCTTCGCCCATTACAAATCCGTCACGTCCGGTATCGAACGGGCGGCTGGCTGCAGTCGGATCATCATTGCGTGTAGACATGGCGCGCATCGAACAGAATCCTGCGAGTCCGGTAGGACGAATCGTCGCTTCCGCTCCGCCGGTAATCATAACGTCTGCTTCGCCACTTTGAATAAATTTGAAAGCATCCCCGATAGCGTGACTGCCGCTCGCACAAGCGGTGACAGGTGCTACGTTGGGTCCTTTCGCTCCATGAATGATGGACACATGGCCGGAAGCCATATTCGCAATCATCATCGGGATGAAAAATGGACTGATGCGTTTTGGACCTTTTTCCAGCAAAATGCTGTGCTGATCTTCAAACGTCCCCAGACCACCAATACCGGAACCAATAATAACGCCGACACGTTCAGGATCTGCATCTTCACGCACATTCAGCTTGCTGTCTTTGAGCGCTTCGGCTGTAGCAGCTACTGCAAATTGTACGAAACGATCGAGCTTGCGCGCATCTTTGCGTTCCATATATTCTTCCGGGTTAAAATCATGAACCTGTGCGGCGATTTTCGTAGGATAGTCACTCACATCAAATCCTTGAATCGGTGTAATACCGGACTTGCCGGCCATCAAATTATTCCAAAATGTATCTTTGTCTTTGCCCAGAGCTGTCATGACTCCAAGGCCTGTAATTACCACTCTATGCTTCAAACACATTCACCTCATATCGACTGCATGTGTATATTTTGTATTCACTCCG
This sequence comes from Paenibacillus dauci, assembly GCF_000971985.1. Classification (GTDB taxonomy): domain Bacteria; phylum Bacillota; class Bacilli; order Paenibacillales; family Paenibacillaceae; genus Saccharibacillus; species Saccharibacillus dauci. Next base: position 542,127 of record NZ_LAQQ01000005.1, read on the forward strand.
ATAGACGCCAAAAATGTGGAGAAGTCCCGACCTGCAGTATATCGCAGGTAACGGGACTTATGATCCTTAGGTATGAGATTGTATGTAGTTCACAACTTCACCTACGGTCGTAATTTTCTCCGCGTCTTCATCAGAAATTTCCAGGTCAAATTCATCTTCCAATTCCATAACGAGTTCCACCACATCGAGGGAATCTGCGCCAAGGTCATCTTTGAAAGAAGATTCAAGTTTAATATCAGCCTCGTCAGCGCCTAAACGGTCGATAACGATGCGTTTTACACGCTCCAAAACATCAGACATCCGGTTCACCTCCTCTTCCAAGTATTATACGAAAATTGTAGATAAAAATCTATATAAGCATCTGTAAGAATGCCCTATATATTACATGTACATTCCGCCGTCTACATGAAGGGTCTGACCCGTCATATAGGAAGCAGCAGGCGAGACCAGGAAAGATACTACTTGAGCAATCTCTTCCGGTTGACCGAGCCGTCCCAGAGGAATGGTGTTCAGAATGCCGGCACGCTGATCTTCGTTTAGTTCATCTGTCATATCCGTAGCGATGAAGCCTGGTGCTACACAGTTAACAGTGATTCCGCGCGAAGCGAGCTCACGGGCCGCAGATTTGGTCAGACCAATCACTCCTGCTTTGGCTGCCACATAGTTAGCTTGTCCAGGATTACCCTGTACACCCACTACAGAAGAAATATTGACGATCCGGCCATAACGCTGCTTCATCATTGGACGTGTTACTGCTTTGAGACAGTTGAATACGCCTTTGAGATTGGTTTCGATGACCTGATCAAATTCTTCTTCTTTCATACGCATGATCAGATTATCACGCGTAATCCCTGCATTGTTGATCAGAATATCCAGTCTGCCAAAAGAATCATTGACCTGCTTGACCATGGCTTCTGCCTCATCGGTCTTACCGACATTGGCCTGAATAGCAATAGCTTTCACACCCATGGCTTCGATCTGGCTTACAGTCTCCTGGGCAGCAGACTCACTGCCTGCATAGTTGACAGCTACATCGGCACCGGCAGCAGCCAGCGCAAGCGCAATACTGCGTCCAATACCACGGGATGCTCCTGTAACCAGTGCAACTTGCCCTTGAAGCGGTTTACTCATTTCCAACCATTCCTCCCTCTTCAGGTACCATTCATAATAGATGCTGAGTGGTTATCAAGTTAAGCCTGTATCAGGCGTCAACTTCAATAGCTTCCAGACTTTCCAGGCTGTTGACATTGATGAGTCGTACATTTTTATCGATCTTTTTGATCAGGCCGGTCAGTACATTGCCTGGTCCAATCTCGATAAATGTATCTACACCTTCGTTAATAAGGTAACGTACACTATCTTCCCATAATACAGGAGAGTATACCTGTTCTACCAGCAGGGTACGGATATCATCTCCCGCAGTGACCTGGCTGGCCGTCACATTAGCTACAACCGGAACTTTTGCATCCTGAATTTGTACCTCCTGCAGGCGCTCGCCGAGACGTTCGGCCGCAGGCTTCATCATGGAAGAATGGAAAGGTCCACTCACTTCCAGTGCAATCGCACGCTTGCCGCCAATTTCCTTGACCCGGCTGGCAACAGCATCGACGCCTTCCCGGGAACCCGATACCACGATCTGTCCCGGACAGTTGACGTTGGCCAGCTCTACCGCATGACCAGCTGCTGTAATCTCCGCACACAGTGTTGTCAGCGCTTCGCGTTCTGCACCCAGTACAGCTGCCATTGCCCCCTGACCTGCCGGTACAGCCTGTTCCATAAATTGTCCGCGGGCGCGGACAATCGCTACCGCATCCTCAAAGGATAATGCTCCAGCTGCCACAAGCGCACTGTACTCACCCAGGCTGTGTCCTGCGACATAGTCTGCCTGGATATTGCGAGCCTTGAGTGCTTCCAATAGCGTAATGCTGGCTGTCAGCAGTGCAGGCTGCGTATTGGCAGTCTGTTTGAGTTCTTCTTCCGGACCTTCAAAAGCGAGTGTACTGATAGGAAAACCAAGCACTTCATCAGCCTTGTTGAAATACACTGCCGCTTCCGGCATTGCATCATATACATCTTTGGCCATGCCTGCTTTTTGTGCTCCCTGTCCGGGAAACACAAATGCGATTTTACCCATTCGAAATAACCTCCTGAAATCCGTCAATTATATTTGATCATTCATTTGCTGTCATGCTCATGCAGTTCTAATACTAACATGATCACCCGTTACCATACCAGTACGGATGCTCCCCATGTCAATCCACCGCCAAAACCGACCATTACAACGCGGTCGCCTTCTTTGATTCGTCCCTGTTCTACAGCTTCTACCAATGCCAGCGGAATAGAGGCTGCAGAGGTGTTGGCATAGTTCTGTACGTTGACCATAACACGGTCTTCGCTCAGATTCAGACGTTCCATCGCAGACTGGATAATACGGATATTCGCCTGATGGGGAATAAACAGATCGATATCATCTTTGGAGATTTCTGCTTTGCGCAGTACTTCCTCAGTCGCTGTTCCCATAACACGCACTGCGAATTTGAATACTTCGCGGCCACTCATCTGGATAAAGTGCTGTTTGGCTTCCAGGGTATCTGCAGATGCCGGTGTTCTGGAACCACCAGCTGGCAGTTTGAGCAGTTCGCCGCCGGCACCTTCAGCACCGAGATCAAAGGATTTGAAGCCGCGTCCTTCGCCAACTTCACCGATCACTACTGCGCCGGCTCCATCTCCGAACAGTACACATGTATTACGATCGGTATAGTCTGTAATACGGGACAATGTATCTGCACCGATAATCAGTGCATTTTTGTACATGCCCATCTGCAGCATACTTGTCGCAGCTGCCAGAGAATATACGAATCCGGAACAAGCAGCAGACAGGTCAAAAGCTGCCGCTTTCTTGGCGCCCAGCTTCTCCTGCAAAATGCAGGCAGTGGATGGGAAAGACATATCCGGTGTAATCGTTGCAATAACGATCAGATCCAGATCTTCAGCGGTGATACCTGCAGAAGCAATCGCTTTGATAGCAGCTTCGTAAGCCAGATCTGAAGTCGCTTGATCCGGAGCAGCGATATGACGCTCACGGATACCTGTACGGCTGACGATCCATTCGTCATTGGTCTCGACCATTTTCTCAAGATCTGCATTGGTTAATATTTTTTCAGGAACATATTTTCCTGTTCCGATAATTCCGATAGGCACAACGCTCATATATGTCACTCTTTTCTCGCTAATTTCCATGATGGATAGAATCTGCAAAACCGTGCAAATGACAATTCAACAAAAACCTATTGTATAACTTCTTTGGAAATGTTGGCAACCAGGCCGCTGCTAACAGCTACTCTTGCCTGACGTACCGCGTTCTTGATCGCTCCCGCATCGGATGAACCATGGCTTTTCACAACCAGGCCGTTGAGTCCGAGCAGCGGTGCACCACCGTGTTCCTTGTAATCCAGCGTATCCTTAAGGCCGCGCAGCTCGGGCATGAGCACGGCTGCTGCAAGCTTGTTCTTGAGTGATCTGGTAAAGCTATCCTTTAGCAGGGAAAAAATCGCCGACGCGGTTCCTTCCATGGACTTGAGCAGTATATTGCCTGCAAATCCATCACATACGAGGACGTCGCATACACCATTTAGAATATCCCGCGCTTCTACATTACCTACAAAGTTGATCGGCAGTGCTTCCAGCAGGGGAAACGCCTCTTTGGTCAGCTCGTTGCCTTTTTGGGCTTCGGTGCCGACATTCAGCAGACCAATACGAGGATTGGCTACTCCCTGAACCTTTTCGCGATAGATGCTGCCCATCAGCGCATACTGCGCCAGATGCTCGGGCTTGGCATCCATATTCGCTCCCAGATCCAGAGCCAGTACACCATGACCATCGATTGTTGGAATCATCGGTGCAAGTGCCGGTCGCTCGATACCCGGCATCCGTCCAACCACGAGCAATCCTGTTGTCATGAGTGCTCCGGTATTTCCAGCAGAAATCATCGCATCAGCTTCGTTATTCTTGACCATCCGGCCTGCGACTACCATCGAAGCATCCTTTTTGCGCCGTACGGATTTGACCGGCTCATCATCCGGTTCAATCACTTCGGATGCATGTACAATACGTAGATTGGAAGGGATCTCGGACAGCAGCGGTCGCATCCGCTGTTCATCACCCACCAGGATGATTTCTGTATCCTTCCACTCTTTTGCTGCCTGTAATCCGCCTAAGACATTGCTGTCTGGAGCATGATCTCCCCCCATCGCATCAATCGCGATTCGCATGATCAAGTCCTCCTTCATCGTGTTCTTCCCCGTCTGACCGGTAAATCACAAAGTTCCCCTGGAATACCATTTCCTCGCCTACATAGGTCAGCACTTCCACTCTGGCTTTGCCTTTGCGGGCTGCACCGGACTGTACATAGGCTTTGGCAATACATTTCTCTCCCAGATTCACCGGACGTACAAAACGCAAATCCGCTGAAGCTGTAAGAGCTATCGCATCATTGATTACAGCGACAGCCAGCGAGTTGGCCTGGGCAAAAATGTGGTGGCCCCGGGCAATATGGTTACGCGAGAATACATGCTCCTCACGAATCTCAAAAATCGAAATACCACTCTTGTCCAGCTGCAAATCAACAACTTCCCCAATGACTTCATCCAGCGGCAGTGATTTGACCTGATCGTAGGAACGCTCAGCCATCAGCTTCATCCGCTCGCGCAGTTCGGGAATCCCCAGCTCCATCCGATCCAGACGAATCGTCTGAATACTGACTTTGAGCTGCCGGGTCAGTTCCTGATCCGTAACAAATGGGTTATCATCAATCATTTTGACAAGCCGCTGCTGCCGCTGCCTTTTGGGCAAACGTTCGATGGCCACACACCTCCCTTGTTCGCTGTTGCTTCAATCCATAATGACATTCGAATAATGTCATCCTTCTCTTATAAAGCTATATGTAAACCTGTTGGTTTTGTTTTAGAACCTGGTACTAAGAATGTAGTATAAAGCATATTTCCGCAAAAAGAAAGAGGCAGTCCTATCTTCTTCGTCAAACCCTTGTATAGCAAGGACTGACAGCTGATTTGCAGCATACTCTCTGCTATTATGTCCCCGATATTCCTGCCAGGAATTCCCTAAGCAAACAAAAAAGTAGCACTTCATCAAGTGATGAAGCACTACTTTTGTGAAAGACTATTGTTGTACAATCTCTCTTTGCTTGTAAGTTCCGCACACTTTGCACACGCGGTGAGATAATTTCATTTCTCCGCAGTTTTCGCATTTTACCATACCTGGTACTGCCAATTTAAAGTGTGTACGACGTTTGTCACGACGTGTTTTGGAAGTTCTCCGTTGAGGTACTGCCATCGTTCCCACCTCCTTAATCTAGTTGAATGCCATTTAACACTCTGAAAACAGAGTTATCAAATCATTTGAAAAAATCCTTAAGTCCTGCCAGCCTAGGATCAATCGGCCGGTTATCGCAATCACAATCCTGTTCGTTCAGGTTGACTCCACATGTCGGGCACAGTCCTTTGCAATCATCCTTGCATAGAACTGACGCCGGCAAATCCATTAAAGCAGCTTCTTCCAGATAAGGTTGAAGTTCAACAGTATCGCTATTCACGTATACTGAATCATCTTCCTCGGCTACGTTCTCCGGTTCTGCGCCGTGTCTGATTTCTTCCTGTATCGCTACATCAAGATGCAGATCTACAGGTCTCAAACAGCGTGCACACGCCATCTGTAAGTCAAGCTTCAACGTTCCGTTCACATCAACAGCCTGATCTACTCTGTACTTCGCTTTTACATCCACATGTAAAGGTGAAGCTGACAGGATATCGTTACGTCCGCTTTTTACAAAGCCGGAATCAAGTGTCTGATGAAACTCTATAGGCTGATCGCTCTGCGCCATTTTTCTAAATTGGAATTGCATCATTATCACTCCAAACAAACAAAAATTATTATACCGATTAATGACTCTTTTTGTCAACGTATGATTTATTAATTCAGTATAATGATATCGTAAACTTATCGTTTATACTTACAATTATAAATTGCGCATACCGTTTATTTTACCATATTTTTACCGAAATGAGGAGAGTATTTATGAAAGTTGCAGGCATTATTGTAGAATATAATCCGCTGCATAACGGACATCTACTGCATATACATAAAACGCGTGAGCAAACAGGCTGTGACGCGGTCATCGCTGTTATGAGCGGCGGATTTACCCAGCGCGGGGAACCGGCAGCTTTTAGCAAATGGGCCAGGGCTGAAATGGCGCTGCGTTCGGGATGCGATCTGGTAATAGAGCTGCCGTCGGTCTATGTAGTGCAGCCGGCAGAATGGTTCGCCTATGGAGCCGTCTCCCTGCTGAACGCAACCGGAATCGTCGATCAGCTGGTTTTTGGCAGCGAAGTCGGTTCACTGTCTGATCTGAGTACGCTGGCTGACCTTCTAACCGATGAGACACCCGAATTCAGACTGCAACTGCAGGAGCATCTCAAACAAGGGCTAAGCTATCCTGCAGCGCTCAGTCAGGCTGCAGGCAGTACAGGATATATCGCACCTCGGACTGCTGCTCTGCTGCAGGAGCCTAATAATACGCTGGGACTCCAGTATCTAATTGCGCTACGGCGGCTGAAAAGTTCCATTATAGCGGGCACTATCCAGCGGGAGAAGTCCCATTACCACGATCTGCATCCTGTTCATGAACAGATTGCCAGTGCGACAGCGATACGCAGGCTCCTGATGGAAGAACCCGAGCAGGCTGCTGCCTATATGTCGGAACAGGTCATGCATATTATTGCCAGTGAAATCGAATCCGGACGCGGTCCGGTTCATGTCAATGCACTCTGGCAGCCGCTGCTACAGATTCTCTCTACCTCTACGCCTGATCAACTGGCCGAGTATTATGATATGAATGAAGGACTGGAACACAGGCTGTTGTCCAAATTGACCTCTTTGGAAGAGTGTTCGGTGACCGGGCTGCTCGCCAGTCTGAAAACGAGACGCTATACCTATGCACGATTGCAGCGGCTCATCGCCCATCTGCTGCTTGGTCACAGACGTACAGAGCTTACAGAGGAGTCGCTGCAGCAGGGTCCTGGTTATTTGCGTGTACTGGGATTTACCGAGAATGGCAGGCAGCTGCTCAAATTAATGAAGAAAACCTCCACGCTTCCTGTTATCACACGCCCTGCCGATACCGATCATCCCCATATGGAAGCTGATATCCGTGCAACAGTGATACAGGCTTCGGCTTTCGCTGCGCAGGATATAAAGCAGCTTTATTCCGATTATTATCGTGCACCAATCAGAATGTAATCTGTCTGCACGCATTCATGTTGGCCATAGATATAGAAGTACCGCAAAACGGACACCAACAATATTAAAAGATACATCGATATAGTAAAAACAATGCAAAAGTATAGCAAAAAGCACCATCCTCTTGTGACGGTGCTTTTTGCTATGATCATACAGTATATTTAGTGAGAACCGACTGGCTGTCTTCATATATCAGGTTGCTGCAATGATGCATCAAGTTATGCTAATTACGCATAACGCAGTAACATTTATTGGGCCTGACTCAGCTTTTGACTGGTAGCTTGTTCAATTCCTGCAGTGCATCATCCAGTGTACTGACCGGAATCAGCTTTATGGTGGAGTGCATCTTTTGCAGTTGCTTCTGTGCTTCTGCGTAATTGCCCTGAGGAACAAAAAACATCTCGGCTCCTTTGGCCTGGGCGGCTACCACTTTATGCTGTACGCCTCCAATAATCCCTACATTTCCTTTGACATCAATAGTGCCTGTACCTGCAATCCGGTATCCTTTGGTCAAATCCCCCTTGGTCAACTGATTATAGATCTCCAGTGTGAACATGAGACCTGCCGAAGGCCCGCCAATACTTGTACTGGCAAAATGAACTTCATGCGCCGGATTAGTCGGTGCGACTTTTTGTACTTCGCCAATCGATACACCAAAACCGACACGTGATTTGCCACTGGCATCTTTGAAGCTCCGTAGTGTAATCTGCTGCTTCACCGTCGTCCCGGCACGATCGAAAGCAACATTGACTGTATCGCCGGCTTTTTTCCTGTTCAGTAATTTCTCCAATTGTTCAAAAGAATCGATCGGTTGACCATCCAGTGTAACAAAGCGATCTCCACCGTGGATCTGTGTGTTGCCTTCCGGTACATTGATCACAAATACATATTGTGGCTCAATCGAATAAGCAATCCCTGCCTGGTGATAGGCAGCAGCTACTGCACTGGATTGGGAACTGTTCATATAATAAAGCTGCTCTGCCTCGTATTCCTTGCGGTCCGACTGGGCCGGCTTGGGACCGATCTCTTCGTTATCATCAAATACGCTTCCAATCAGCATAGCCATATTGGCATAACTCACAGCTACGGTAGTCATCATAAAGGTCCCTTTTTCCGTAGGGTCCCCACCACTCACCGTTACCATCGGCTTCAGCTCGTCTGCACTGCCGGGTGCATTAATCACATAAGGCGTAGGCATATAGACAAGCACGTATACGAAAATAATAAAACATACTAAATAAAGCCAAGACCGTTTTGAAGACAGCGGCTGGCGAAGATTTGGGCCGGACATGGGTTTCTCTCCTTTGATATCTGATACACTGATGCCCAGTAGGCGTATGAGCATTCGATCTGTTTCCTTATATTATCCCATGTCCATCCATGCAATTCCACTCCAGATGACTGCTTTAGTGAAGATCAGCCGACAGGAACTTGCGCTGAAGCTGCTGTTCAATTACCGGTGGTACAAAGTCCGACACATTGCCGTTAAAACGGGCAATCTCTTTGACCATACTTGAACTCAGGTAAGAGTAGCGCGGATTGGTCATCATGAAGATGGTCTCTGCATCCGGATTGAGTTCGCGATTAATGGAAGCCATTTGCAGCTCGTATTCAAAGTCTGTCACCGAACGAATCCCCCGTACGATGACCTGAGCTTCACGTTCACGGATATAATTAGCCAGCAGATCACGGAAGCTGTCAATCTCTACATTGGGCAGATCAGCTGTAACTTCCTTCAGCTGGGCTACACGCTCTTCTACGCTGAACAGCGGCTTTTTACTTAGATTATTCAGCACGGATACGATCAATGTATCAAACTGCCGGGCAGCACGCTGAATAATGTCCAGATGTCCCATAGTCACCGGGTCAAAGCTTCCGGGATACACTGCTACACGTTTTTTGTACGTTTCATTATTCATGCTCTGGACCTCCCTGTTCCTCTTCTGGTTCGTACTGGTATACCTGTATAGTCGTCTCGCCATATACAGCCTGACGAAGTCCCTTGAAATGATCAAATTCCTGTGGATAACGATGTTTGGATTCAAACTCCAGCACGATGGTTGCTCCATGATTCAGCAGCTGCCGTTCATGCATTTCGGTCATCAGCTCTATCCCATTTTTCATCCGGTACGGTGGATCCAGGAAGACCAGATCAAAAGCCGATTCTTTTTTGGCCAGTACTTTGAGTGCACGTCCGGCATCGTTACGGTACACCTCTGCCTGATCACTGAATCCAGCCGCTTGCAGATTACCTTTGATAACTTCGATGCTCTTGTATTCCATATCAATAAATATGCCATGTTCCATACCGCGACTGAGCGCTTCGATACCAAGTCCGCCTGTACCGGCGAACAGATCCAGAACCATCCCTCCGTCAAAATAAGGACCGATAATACTGAACATGGATTCTTTGACTTTATCCGTTGTAGGACGTGTTCCGTTGCCGGGAACTGCTTTGAGCGGTCTGCCTTTGGCACTGCCTGATATTACTCTCATCTATTTATTCACCCGTTCTCTGATTTAGCATCGGACCCAACAGCAAGCAGCAGGAATTCCTTATCCGCAAGCGTTTTGTCCAGTAAATTACGACGCTATCGTATCATATCATAACCCTTTTTCAAAATCATCGATCAATCCTCTTGCTTTGTTATAGCGAGATTTGCTACAATACTGAACAAACGTTCAGTATCGAGGTGGTATGATGAATAAAAAGCAGGCCCAGAGTGAATTGACCCGCAAAAAAATAAGTGAAGCGGCCCGAGGCCTGTTCGTGCAAAAGGGATACAAGGCAACTTCCATTGAAGATATTGTTGCCGCTACAGGCAGCAGTAAAGGCAACATTTATTATCATTTCAAAAGCAAGGAAGGGCTTTTTCTCTACCTATTAAATGAATGGGATCGTGACTGGCTCGATAAATGGCAGGAAAAACAATCTTCCTATGCTACGGTTACCGATAAACTATTCGGGTTGGCCGAGCAGATTATACAGGAAGAATTGAATCATCCGCTCACCCGTGCAGCCGACGAGTTCTTCAGTAATGATGAGCAAAAAAGTGAAGTGGAAGAAAGAATGAGCAGTATGATGACAGAGCATCTGCAGTTTAACCAGCGGCTGATTCAGGAAGGCATTGATACCGGCGAATTCGCTGCAGGCGATGTAAAAGAAAAAGCAATGGTGCTCGAAAGTATTCTGGTAGGTCTCAGTCAGATGTCCCGCAATGCTTCGATCGAAACCATGCTGACCAGCTATCAATTTGCTATCCGGACATTTTTGCATGGTATTGCCCAAAAGGTATAACAGATATTCAACACCTGATTTCGTGAGTTTAATCGTTATCTATAAATACAGACCGAATGTTCAGTATATGAAAATTAATACATGGTATTGTGGAGGATATAATGGCACTCTTATTTCGTAACCGGGCAGCTCTTCTGCTGCTCATGTTTAATATTTTTCTTGTGTTTACCGGGATTGGGCTGGTTATTCCGATCATGCCCACCTACATGAACGAACTGCATATCGGAGGCAGTATACTGGGCTTGATGGTTGCGGCATTCTCAATTAGCCAGCTGATCTTCTCTCCTTTTACCGGTCGTCTCTCTGACCGGGTCGGCCGCAAGAAGCTGATTATTGCCGGGATGGTGATATTCGCTATCTCGGAATGGCTGTTTGCTATTGCGAATGCGCCAGGTCTGCTGTTTGTATCACGGATGATCGGCGGGCTAGGGGCGGCACTCATTATGCCATCCGTTATGGCATACGCTGCTGATATTACGTCCAATGAAGAACGTGGTGCGGGGATGGGATTTATCAATGCCGCGATTACAACCGGCTTTATTATTGGACCGGGAATTGGCGGACTGCTAGCTGAATATGGTATACGTGTACCTTTTTATGCAGCCGCTATTGCCGGATTGATCGCTGCTGTAGCAACACTCATTTTGCTGCCGGAATCATTGAGTCCGGAGCGCCGTGCTCAACTGACCAGCGCGCAAAATGCGGGCCCTCAGACCAGCCTGATTCGTCAATTGATGGAATCATATCGCAAACCCTATTTTCTGAGTCTGGTTATCGTATTCGTCGCTTCATTCGGACTGGCGAATTACGAGACGGTCTTCTCACTGTTTGTGGATCACAAATTCGGCTTCACCGCGCGTGATATTGCGATTATTATTACATTTGGTTCTATCGCCGGTGCTGTCGTACAGGCGACCATATTTGGCTGGATGATCAACCGGTTCGGTGGACAGCGTCTGATCGTAATTTGTCTGATCGCTTCAGCAATATTTATCTCGCTTACGCTGCTCGTACACACGTATTTCCTGATTTTTGTTGTTACATTTGCGGTATTTCTGGCCATGGATATTCTGCGTCCGGCTATCGGTACACAGCTGTCGCAGAATGCAGGGGATGAACAGGGCTATATTGCGGGACTGAACTCGGCCTATACAAGCCTCGGGAATATTGCTGGTCCTGTTGTAGCAGGCGCACTGTTCGATCTGGATATTAACTATCCTTATGTCCTGGCTGCCGTTGTATTGTGTGTCTGCTTCCTGCTCGCTCTGCGGGTCAAACCACCTAGATGGAATCAGCAGACAGACAGCACACAGTCCTAATGTTCAGAAATACGCGATACACTGGAGCTGAAATATATAGAGCTGCTGATGGATATTTATCCTCAAGCAGTGTGCATTTATCCAGCAGTTAAATTCAAATAAAACACCTCCGGAAAAGTACTCTTCTCATAAAGAAGCTTACTTCAATGGAGGTGTTTTTATTTTACTTTGGATAGTTTTTAATTAACGATGAATTGCACTCTGGTTCCATTAGGATAATCTTCGAGCCTGTTCCCTACCCACGAGCCTGCTCCGCGGTTATCCGAAGGGCTGATATAACGAATATCTGCACCCGTACCACCTTCCAGACACATTGCCATTGGCCATTCATCACGATCATAGCCGGATTTGGTAGGTACGCCTCGCAATGAATCTTCACGACGATCTTTTGCACCTGCACGATCAATTGTACACACAGCCGAATGACCTTCTGCAATTGCATCGCGGATATGGTCTGCCGTTTCAGGATAACGATCAGAAGGAAAATTCAGCGTATAATCGTAAGCTGCTGCTGCATACACCTTATGTACTTTTGCTTCGCTCTGAAGCAGTACTGGCAATGTCATCATCATTACCAGCATTGTGACTGTTATCCATAGTTTTTTCATCCCATCATCTCGCTTCCATTTTATTGGTAAAAATAAAATCGAGATTAGTTTAAAATATTTCATTTCAATTTTAAACCATTATATGTAAATTCATTCCGTTATTTATGTAAATAAGATCATAAAAAAATAACCCTATCTCGGAAGACAGGGTCTACGTAAAATCTATTTTTCAAAAGGGGTATGTATATATCTTAACCAGCACACCTGAAAATAACCTTATATTCACCTAAAGGATCAATTAAAATTGATGATTATCCAAAACAAGATCTGATTTAGTAATAGTATTAATTATTGTATAGTCATGTGCCGATAAACATCCTATGCCCTGTCCTAGGCAGGAAAGGAGGAAGCATCCATGGATATCCCTGCTTTGTCAATGGCAATGAGTCAGGCTTCTGTCGCTCAGGCTGCCGGAATCCAGGTTATGTCTTTGTCAAAAGATATGATGGAACAGCAAGGTCAACAAATGGCTCAAATGCTCCAGCAAGCTCCGCATCCGAATCTGGGTAAAAGTCTGGACATACGTGCATAATAACCTGTCTGCGGATAGCGTTACAGATGCCTGTGTTCTGCATGCAGTACATGTATGAATCCGAATTTGGGAACAGCACAAAATGCCCCAAGAAATACATACTGGGGGATTTTGTGCTGCCTCTAACTTGCTGTATATGAATGACTATATACGCTGCATTGCATTATACTATTTTAAAAATATCCGTATAAACCCTTTATGTCAGACAATTCTGCACCCGTACTGAAGCATTCACAAATTCAGTGTCTTAATAAACAGCCCACTCCCAGAACTCCAGTGTCTCTGATCCGGTTGCCTGTACTAATTGTTCAGGAGATACCGATTCCAGATAAGCGGTTCCCAAACCCTGAATCAACAGCACAAAATGATTGGCAGCACGCTGCCATTCTCCATCGGCTGTCTCGCTGGTCATCGCATACACTTCGCTCGTCTGTAGATCCAGTAGCAATGTATACGGATCAGATTGAGCAATGCAGATCAGTGCTGCCGGACGCGCTAAACCACTCCACCAACGATCAAATCCGGTCGTTGTGTTAATATGCAGAATCCATTCTACATAATCGTTCTCTGTACCAAAAGTAACATTACACAACCCAAAATGATCCAGATCATACCTACAGATAAAATCTGCAAAATCGGCAGGCAGATTCATACCAAGTTGTTGTTCCAGGCGCCGAACTTGCGCAGTGATATCTTGTTTGCGTTCAATGAGCCGCAGACCATCAACGATATCCTGTAGAGGAATAAACTTGTCGTCCAGTTTTTGCTTGATTTCGGTTATGCTCAGCATGGGACCTCCATTAACAAAGTGTACTCATCAAAACTACTGACATTATGATAGCTCATCCAGTGCTGTACGTGCCAATGTCTGCAGCACCGCATCCTCCATCGGCGGATTATGAAGACCAGCGCGTACATCACGGTACAATCGCTCCAGCGGCAGATTTTTTGACAAAGCTGCTCCGCCCACAATTTTCATCGCTTTGTCCACTACTTCATTTGCCAGATGCACAGCATTGTACTTGACCATCCCAAAATCGGGCCGCATGTGCTTGCGCTGCTCGGGTTCACGATCCCAGCGGTCTGCCACATCGTACATTAGTGTTCGCGCGAGTCGCAGTTCGCTCTCCATTTGTCCGATCCATTGACGAATATGCGGCAGTGTAGCAATGGGCTCATTCAGACTATTAGGGGTGTAATGGGCCGCAAATTCCAGTGCAAAATCACGAGCTGCATAAGCAATACCAAGATAGCAGGCCGGAATATGCAGCAGCCATCCATCCCCATCATCCCGTTCCGATTTGGAGGTCCCAGGAAGATGGATTGACAGCACCTGACGATCCGGTACAAATACCTGATCCAGAATCACATCATGACTGCCGGTTGCTCTCATTCCCATTGTATTCCATGTCTCCTCAATGGTAACTCCCTCACGTGAACGTACCAGGAAATCGCCGATTTCCGGCTGATTTTCAATACCTGCGCTGACAATAAAATCAGTCAGCATAGGGCTCAAAGTACTGTAGGTTTTCCGTCCGCTTAGCAGCCAGCCTCCCTCTGCACGTACAGCTGTTGTCTGCGGACGACCGCCCCGTGTCGGACTCCCCGTACCCCGTTCACTGGCAAATTTATTAATCATATTGCCGTGAGCAACCACATCCCGGCAAAATTCGGAAAAGGTCGGCTCCGGCCAACCGTCCGACTCACGGAAATGAAGCATCATACCGCCATGCCAGCCAGCACTAAGTGCAGTAGATCCGTCTCCTCTGGCAATCCGCTCCTGTACAAGCAGCCACTCATACAGTCCCAACTCTTCTCCGCCATATTTCTTGGCGACTGTCAATTTGGCATAACCAGCATCTTTTAATTCCTGGAAATTCTCAAAAGGAAATGAACCTTCCTCATCATGTTTGGCTGCACGCTTAGCAAATTGTACAGCCAGACGATCCGCCCAAGCTGCCAATTGTGCTTCTTTTTCATTACGGATAAATAGATCGATTCGTTTATTGGTCATCTTTTTCATCCTTCCTATCCCACTTCAGACTGTTATCTATGCTCATCATATACCGTTCTTTTCTTCAATCCTATCTAATTTTATAATAAAATAGATGGGATTAGTCGGATAAAAAGTAACAGAATATTGTCATATTACAGTCTTCTTTTATCCATTATTGTATCTCCTAATCAAGACTGCAAATAAATCAGAAAATCATCAAAGGAATCAATAACAAAAGCCAGTTCCTGTAGATCCATTAACCATATATAGATCCGCCCATAATCCGTCGACGGTTTGAGTGATAATAAAAAACAGTTTCCACCCTGGTCATAGGCAAATGGAAATAAAAGTTCCAGCTCGGCAAAGGACTCCAGCAAATCTGCATAAAGCTTCTCAGCCGGCAACTCACCATATCGAATCGAATCAAACCCGCCTACAATTAATGCATTTCCTTCCCCATCTTCAGGCAGAAACCCACCATTATATTGTAAATAATACTGTTTAAATGAGTCAGGCAGCGGACGGCCCAGCTGTTCTTCCAGATCCTGCAGATCTTGTGTCGTCAAAGACTGTTCGCAATCTTCCAATACCAGTTTCATGATTTGGTCCTCCACATGATTTCGATGTTATGATCTATATTATGCTACACAGCATAATATAGACAGATACATAAACAGAAACCGCAGCATCCCGGTATACGGAATCTGCGGCGCTGTTATACAATTATTACTCGTATCTGCAAAACTCGGATGCAGATAGGCGCTTCGTTCAAATTATATCACGTAGTCGGCCAATTCACAGCTTTCCCCTGATTGAAGGCGTAGGCTGCTATGCCCTTCACTCCCGGACGAACCATGAATACGCCTCCTGCTGGAGAATCAGCTGCTTCATCATCTTCGCGCGCTGTTGTAATGTATAACTCATCCAGTTCGGCTCCGCCAAACGTGCAGGCAGTGACACATTTGGCCGGCACATGTACTTCACCAATGACCTGTCCTGTAGATGGATCAATGCGCGTTACACGGCTGCCACCCCAGCGGGCGACCCATAGCATTCCCTCTACATCAATTGTCATTCCATCCGGATAACCATCGCTATCATCCAGTTCCGCTACTACACGTCCATTCTCTATCGATCCTTCTTCCAGATCATAGTCAAAAGCAGTAATCTGGCAGGTTGGCGTATCAATATAATATAGCGTACGATGATCACTGCTCCATGCTAACCCGTTGGAGGTAGACACTTCACCGAGCAGCAGACGTACATGACCTTCTGTATCCATGCTGTACAAGGCTCCCTGTTTCTCCTCTCCGTTCAGGCTCATTGTGCCTGCTAGAAAACGACCGGACGGATCACATTTGCCATCATTAAAACGGTTGCCAGGACGCCCTTCCTCCGGATCATGAATCAATGTCTTACTGCCATCAGACAGCTGAATCCGGTAAAAGCCACTGAACAGTGCACCAAGTACCTCAGTATCGGTATGCGGTACAACAGCACCGATATGTTCTTCTACATTCACCGTACGATCTTCTCCGGTAACCGGATTATAGATATGCAGCTGATAGCCTTCGATATCTACCCATAGCAAGTGCTGCTGCTCTGCATCCCAGCTTGGGCCTTCGCCCAATTTGGCTCTGGCATCAATGATTAGTTCTGCCTTGTACTGCTCCATGATTGTTCCTCCATGTGGTATATTTTTAGGACTGTATCGGAGAACGGCTCCAATCATATCCGATTCCCTGCAGGAATGCGCGTGCCAGCACCATATGTCCCTTTGTATTTGGATGAACATGATCCCAGCCATGAGACAGACTGGCTGGATATATGTACTGACTGATATGATCAAACGCTGCCTGTGTATCCACAAATGAGGTCCCGTGTTCTTCAGCAATGCGTTTTACGACTGCACCGTATACATCCATCGTTGCTCTCATCGGATCTTCGGGTGTCGTGCACATATAATAAGGCGTCATCAGAACGATGCCTTTTACTTTTGGCAGTGTCTGTTCAACCAACTTGCGGAGTGTCTGCTCATACTCTTCCAGATAGACATGAATATGAGGCTCGGTCGGATTGTCAAACTGACGCCAAACATCGTTGATTCCGATCATAATAGATACCCAGTCAGGTGTATGGGCAAACACATCCTGCTCCCAGCGTGATTCCAGATCCAGAACCGTATTACCGCTAATACCCGTATTCAGTACCCGGAGTGCATAGTCCGGATAAACCGCTTGCAAAAGTGCATCCACAAGCGACACATAACCGTCTCCAAGCGTACCATTCTGACCTACAGGACGTCCCCGGCCGCAATCGGTTACCGAATCGCCAATCATCAACAGGGTGCTGTTTTTATCCATTTTCATCTCTGCCATCTCCTCTTTATCTATAATCTCTATCTATGAAGCGAATGATTACCAGCCCTGACGGTGAAGCCAGGATATACAATCTCTGGTCCAGTTTCCCATAACCGGATGGTCCAGCGCAAGCCCTTGTCCATGGCCGCCGCTCTCATATACACGCAGTTCAAAAGGAACTCGATGTTCTTCAAGAGCCAGCGCCATACGTAGGCTGTTCTGTACCGGAACGGCATCATCATCAGCGGTATGCCAGATAAAGGCGGGCGGTGTCATAGCGGACACCTGCTTCTCTGCGCTGCTGCCGGTTACCAGCTCGATTGTTGCCTGATCACCCAGCAGAGATAAACGGGACCCTTCATGTCCAAAGCTGTCCATCGTAATAACCGGATAACAGAGTACCATCAGATCGGGTCGTGAGCTGATGTCACGTTTGAGGCCATTTAACAGCTCGGTCTCCTTCTCTTCAAATACAGTTCCCGTCATCGCAGCCAGATGTCCGCCTGCAGAGAAACCCAGAATCCCGATACGCGAAGGATCAATTCCATATTCTGCAGCATTGGCCCGGACATGGCGAATAGCGCTCTGTCCATCTTCCAGCGGAGTCCGGCGTTGGCGCGGGGAAAGACGATAATGCAGCACAAATGCAGAAATACCATTTTCATTCAACCATTCTGCGACAGGAGCACCTTCATGATCTGCCCGGAATTCATAACCTCCACCCGGTAGCACAATCACTGCACTGCGTGCATCCGGCAACAGATACGGTACCATATAAGGCCGTTCTCCCTGGTCATCCACTATAGCAGGATCAGCAATCCATATTTTATCCATTTATTTTTCCTCCACTCCGGTATATGTATGCTTGAACAACATAATCCTGACAACGAGAATGATGGATAATGCAGGCATCATCCATCATTCTGTTCTCCTTTTCAAGCGTTAATATTGTAAGCGCTTAACAAAATAGTTTCAATCAAAATGTGCATGACTAATGATCAGCAAACGCACATTTTAATAAAGATTACGAAATTGTTCAGGAGTTACTCCTTCCAGACGGCGGAATGTAGCCACAAAATGACTGGAATCGCGGAATCCGACTTGACCGGATACTTCCTTGATTGTCATACGCGGATACAAGGTCATCAATTCCTTGGCTTTGCGCAGACGAAGCAGAATAAAATAAGCATAAGCTGTCATCCCGAATGTCTGTCGGAATAATGTATTCAGGTGGCGGGCACTTACCCCTACCTGAATCGCCATATCTTCCAGCCCGATATTCGGATCGTCATAATGTGCTTCCATAAAGCTCATCAATGGCGCCAGTCGCTCTACAGTATGAGACAAGGACGGCAGGTTGTTAATACGTCCATGCTTTTTGAGCAGAGTCAGAAAACGGTACAGATCTGCACTGGTATCCAGCCCTGACAAATCACGGTTACTACGGATACTGCCCAGCATATTGCCGGAAAATGTCTCCAGATCACAATCCCGATCCCATTCATAATACGCCGAATGCGACAACCCAAACGTAGACAGCAGTCCCAGCGATTGCGGTCCACCAAATGTAAGATAAAGAGTCTCCCACACACTGCTTACCGGACGATAGCTATGGGCATCCCGTGGAGCCAGCAGTACGCCCGATCCGGGTTTAAGCAAATAACGGGCACCGCCAAATGTAAATTCGCCTTCTCCATGTACCGTCTGAAGCCAGTGATAACATGGATAGCCGTCCGGACGTTCGATATATTCCTGATCCGGATTCTCTCCGATACTCTCCATATGAATAGGAAGCTGAAGGTCTTTGAGCTCTGTAAAAAAGCGGCGGTGCGGGTTGGTTACGTACATGATACTTTCACATCCTATATCCATATTTTTATACTATACATGTTTTATCTTATATTTTACAAGGAGTTATTATGATTTAGTATAGAGTTATTCTTATATAAGGAGTGACAGCATTGATTAGCAGCAAACTTCCAAAAATCTTCTACGGTGGAGATTATAACCCTGAGCAGTGGGATAAGCAGACACATCAGGAAGACCTCGGCATGTTCAAGCAGGCCGGCATTGATATTACAACCCTGAATGTTTTCTCCTGGGCACGCAATCAGCCGGACGAAGTTACATATCAGTTCGAATGGCTGGATGAATTAATCGACAGCCTTTATGAAAACGGTATCTATACCTGTCTCGCAACAAGCACAGCTGCCCATCCGGCCTGGATGGCGACGCGTTATCCCGATATTCTGCGAACAGATAAGGACGGACGCAAACGCAAATTCGGCGGACGTCATAACTCCTGTCCCAACAGTCCGACGTACCGCAAATATTCGGTTGAGATTGCCCGTCGTCTGGCAGAACGCTACAAGGATCATCCTGCGATTCTGGTCTGGCATATCTCCAACGAATACGGCGGTGATTGCTACTGCGACAACTGCGAGAAAGCTTTCCGCGTCTGGCTGAAGCAGCGTTACGGTACACTGAATGCTGTCAATACAGCCTGGAATACGGGATTCTGGGGTCATACTTTCTACGATTGGGATGAAATTGTACTCCCGGATAACCGCAGTGAAGAATGGGGAGAAAACAGCTCCAGCTTCCAGGGAATCTCGCTCGACTACTCCCGTTTCAATTCAGACAGTATGCTGGAATGCTATCGTCTGGAATACGATGCGGTACGCTCTGTCATTCCGGACGCTCTGATCACCACCAACCTGATGGGCTTTTACAAGCCGCTGGATTATTTTAAATGGGCCAAATATATGGATATTGTCTCCTGGGACAATTATCCGGGTCTGGATACGCCGGTGAGCTTCACGGCGCTGGCACATGATCTGATGCGCGGAATCAAAAATGGCGAACCATTCATGCTGATGGAACAGACACCAAGCCAGCAAAACTGGCAAGCGTATAATTCATTGAAACGACCGGGTGTAATGCGTCTTTGGAGTTACCAGGCGGTCGCTCATGGTGCAGATACAGTTATGTTTTTCCAGCTTCGTCGTTCGGCAGGCGCCTGTGAGAAATTCCATGGCGCAGTCATTGAACACGTCGGTCATACAGATACCCGTGTGTTCCGCGAAGTCAGCGAACTCGGGCATGAGCTGCAGCAGCTTGGTGACCAATTGCTGGATTCACGGGTCGAAGCCCGCGTAGCTATTTTGTTCGACTGGGACAACTGGTGGGCGGTGGAGAAATCCAGCGGACCGACGATTGCCCTAAAGTATGTCGAACAGATTCATAAGTATTACAAAGCCTTTTACGATCGTAATGTACAGGTCGATATTATTAGTGTCGACTCGGAATTCAGTCATTACGATATTATCCTCGCCCCTGTCCTGTATATGGTCAAACCGGGGTTAGCCGAGAAGTTGGAACAATTCACCAGCAGCGGTGGCACTTTCGTTACCACTTTCTTCAGCGGAATCGTAGGCGAGTCCGATCTGGTCTCGCTTGGTGGATATCCGGGAGAACTGCGCAAGCTGCTTGGCATCTGGGTCGAAGAAATCGATGCCCTGCTGCCTTCGATGAATAACCGGATCGTAATGAACAGCGCACTCGGTGAGCTGAGCGGTGACTACCAATGCGGCATGCTGTGCGATCTGCTGCATACCGAAGGCGCCGAAGTGCTCGCTCATTACGGCGAAGACTTTTACCAGGGAATGCCCGTACTTACCCGTAATGCCTTCGGCAAAGGTGAAGCATGGTATATCGCTTCGGATGGTGAAGAGACATTCATCGCTGGACTTATGAAGCATCTCTGTGACCAAAAAGGAATTCAGCCGGTTCTGGATACGCCTGCAGGTGTAGAAGCAGGATGCCGCGTCAAAGACGGTCATAAGTTCCTGTTCCTCCTCAATCATAATGCCGAAGCGTCGACTGTAGACCTTGGTAACCTTGACGTAGAGGACATGCTGAGTAATAATCAGGTTACTTCCTCTATTGAGGTTCCAGCGCGTGGTTCCATTCTCTTATCTGTAAAATAATTACATCGGATACCTAATTTATTGTAACACGAAAATAGCGATACGTAAAATGTTTATTACAACATTTGCGTATCGCTATTTTTGTCGAATCTGCTCCATTTATTTACATTCATGGCGTATTTCCTCTTTTTAAATGGGCAAAGTTCTTTTTGGGATCGTTCGTTATTTTCTGTTACTGTACTCTATGATCTTATGACTCTATAGCTATAATGGATCATTCCATCCCATCTGTCTATAGCCCATCTATCTGTATTAAAAAGGACTCCCTTGCCACTTCAGTGGACTGCTTCCGTCCAGCACTTCCCGGGTCCAGTGTCCGCTCGGCCATGTCTGTCCCTGGACAGGTCCCAGAATACGCAGCACCTGCTGCAGCAGTTCCGAATCGATCGGCTTATCTGCCCAGCGAATATTGTCTGCAATCTCTGTCGTGCTTGCTGTTCCTACAATTGTAGTTGCCAGATGTTCATTGGAGACTGCATACTGGATCGCCAGCTGTGTCAGACTGCTCCCCTGCTGCCGGCAGAATTCGGCTGCTTCGCGGCAGCGCTGCTTGATCTCTGGAGAAGCAGGATGCCAATCGGCAGGTCCTTTGTCCGAGAGCAGACCCATCGCAACCGGAGCTGCATTGATGATGCCGATTCCTTTTGCTTCCAGCAAAGGCAGCAGATCGGTCAATGTCGAATCATTCAGCGTATAATGACAATAAGACAAAATCACATCCAGATCGGTATGTTCCAGCACACGCCGGTATCCTTCCAGTGGCAGACAGGACACTCCATAAAAGCGTATCTTGCCTTCCTGCTTCAACTGCTGCAGAGCTGGAATAGCTTCATTCAGAACCGTATTCAAATCACCAAATTCGATATCGTGCAGCAGTAGAATATCCGCATAATCCGTTCCCAGACGCTGCAGGCTTTCATCTACACTATCCAGAATCCGCTGACGGGAAAAATCAAATTCCCTGTCATTGTAGCGTCCGGCTTTGGTGGACAGAATATAACGGTCTCTCGGCATTTGACGTAGTGCCCGTCCCAGTACTTGTTCCGAGCGGGTTATGCCATAATAGGGTGAAGTGTCCACCAGATTAATCCCTTGATCAAAAGCTTCCAGAACAGCTCGGACGCCCTGATCTTCATCAATATTACCAAATACATGACCCAAAGGAGCTGCTCCCAGACTTAGCGGAGATACCTCAAGACCTGTATTTCCCAGCTTACGTCTGTTCATCATCGCTTTCACCGGCATCGCACTTCTCCTTCCCGTATCCGGTTATCCAGATACGATCCAATAATAGGCTATACCCAGTTTACAGGATGACACCATCTTTGAAAATTGCTATTTCGCGGAATCCTCGCTGTTCATTATTGGTCTGGCAGCGTCCGGAAGCAATATCCACGATACGGGCTAACAGATCCAGAGAAACCTGCTCCATGGACTGTCCTTCCAGCAGCTGACCGGCATTATAGTCGATCCAGTGCTTTTTACGATTCGCCAGTTCGGACTGGGTGGCAATCTTGACTGTGGGTACCGGACCACCAAATGGAGTTCCTCGTCCAGTTGTGAACAACACGATATGGGCACCGGCAGCCGAGAGTGCGGTCACGGATACTAGGTCATTCCCTGGCGCTTCTACAATATTCAGTCCCGGCTGATGTACTCGCTGTCCATAACGCAGTACATCCACGACCTGGGAGTGTCCGCCTTTTTGAGTACAGCCCAGTGATTTTTCTTCCAGGGTAGTAATCCCTCCGGCCTTATTGCCGGGTGATGGATTCTCGTAAATATTCTGACCATGATTGACGAAATATTGCTTGAATCCATTAATCAATTCTACCAGTTGACCAAATACCTCGGGACTCGCCGAACGATTCATCAGAATAGTCTCGGCACCGAACATTTCGGGTACTTCAGTCAGAATGGCTGTACCACCTGCCGAGACGATCCAGTCCGCAATCTCACCAACGAGTGGATTGGCTGTAATACCTGATAGACCATCAGAACCACCGCATTTAAGCCCGATTTTGAGTCTGGATAATGGCAGAGGTTGACGCTGTTCCTGTTCAGCCAGTGCTACCAGCTCTTCCAGATGCTGCATACCTGCTTCCAGCTCATCCTCTTCTTCCTGGGCTTTAAGATAACGGATTTTGTAAGCATATTCTTCCGGTATACCGGCGGAGAACTGCTCAATCTGATTATTCTCACAACCCAGACCAACCACCAACACACCAGCCGCATTGGGATGCAGTACGAGCGAGCTCAGCAGCTGACGTGTATATTCCAGATCGTCTCCAAGCTGGGAACATCCGAATGGATGTGGAAAATGATATACGCCATCTACACGTCCTGCCATCTCCGAATGAGCGGTACGAGCGAGCAATTCACAGGTCTTGTTGATACAGCCTACGGTATTGACAATCCATATTTCATTGCGAATCCCTACTTCTCCATTAGGTCGTACATAACCATCAAAGGTCTGCAAATGTGCCGGAATAACCCGCGGCTGCCAGTTCAGTTCCGGCTGATATTCATAATCTAGGGTGCCCGATAAGCCAGTATGCAGATTATGACTGTGAATCCATTCGCCAGGTGTAATCGGTACAGTGGCTTTGCCGATAGAAAAGCCATATTTGATTACATCCTGTCCAGGTTGAATCGGATGGACAGCAACTTTATGTCCACGAGGAATATCATTTATGATGGTCAATATATCTCCATTATCGAGTACCAGTGTATCTCCTGGTGCCATATCATGCAGGGCAATGACTACATCGTCCTGCTGCTGAATGGCAATATGATCTCTCATCATTGTATTCATGCCTGATCAGCCTCCATCTGTATCATTTGGGATGCTACTGCTTCTGCCAATTCTTCTATCGCGGTCAGATCTTCCGTCCAGATACCGGTATCCGCCAGTATCGCCTGTACAACTTGGCGATATGATGACTCATTCTGCTGCAGCTCTGCCCAGTGGTTAGCCAGTCGTTCAAGCTGCTCGGCATTATCACGAATGTCTATTCTGCTTCCGTTTGGTAGCTGAGTAGTAAAAGTAAGCGTACGATCCGGCTGTTCGATTGCTGTGACCTGATATAATCGCAGCAGTGCAGCCAGACCGTATACCAGCTGCTGGGGCAGTTGATTTTCTTTTTCTGTATACGCTTTCAATACAGGCAGCAGACGAGACTTGAATTTGCTAATACTATTCATGGCGATATCCTGCAGACGATGCTCCAAATAGGGGTTATTGAAGCGCTCGAATGTCTCGGCAGCATAACGCTTTAATTCTTCGGGCAGCATAGGCAGCGCCGGGATAATCTCCTGCTCCACGGTCTGTCGCACCCATTCACCGAGCTCGGCATCCTCCATTACTTCACGAACCGTTGTCTTGCCCTGTAATAGTCCCGCCGGCATCATCAGTGTATGTGCACCATTCAGAATATGCACTTTGCGTTGACGAAATGGCTTGAGATCAGGTACCCATTGTACATTAAGTCCGGCACGTACCAGCGGCAGACGACGATCCAACGATGGATCTCCCTGAATCGCCCAGAGGTGATACGGCTCTGCTGTCGTCAGAAATGAATCTTCATATCCCCAGCTGCCCGTCAATCTCGCGTATTCTTCATCCCCCGGCATACCGGTTACAATGCGATCTACCAGATTATTCAAAAACAGCTGTGACTGCTCTACCCAGCTGCAGAACTCTTCTCCGAAACCAAACTCACGTCCATAACGCAGTACGTACTCCTGCAGCAGATCTCCATTATTCTCGATCAGCTCACACGGCAGAATCATAAGACCACGCTTTGGATCGCCATTAAAATGTGTAAACCTTCGCTGCAGCAGCACGGTCAGCCGAGCCGGAAAATTCACAATCGGCTCTCCGGGAATATAATCCATCGGCGTATAGGTAAGTCCCGCTTCAGTTGTATTGGAAATGACTACATCCAGAGATTCCAGTTCACCCAGCTGCAAAAAGCGTTCCCACTCGCTATACGGATCTACATAATCCCTGAATACGGAGATCAGCTGCCGTTTTTCTACTTTTTGTCCATCCTGCAGACCTCGTACGACCAGAGTATACAATCCATCCTGCTGTGCTATCTTTTCCAGTTTGGCTGCACCTCTTGGTGTAGGCGGAGTCAGTACTACACTGCCATGGTATTTGCCGGAAGCAATACTTTCCTGAATCATCCAGTCAGCAAATCCGCGCAAAAAGTTGCCTTCGCCGATCTGTAGTACCTTGATAGGCAGCTGCTGAATCTGTACCTGTCTGCGGCGTTCATCTTCGCCGGCCAATCCCAGTCGTAACCCAGGCTGTAGTCTGCTGATTGTCATAATATTCCTCCATATCGATAAATGTTCACGTTAACATTTTATGATAAAAAGCGTTTCTTGAACATCATTGTATCATCATTTAGACTGGAATAGTGAATATTTGGAAGGAATTAGATTATTTTTTCAATAAAAATTTCTGTATTTGATATCTTGATTTTCAGCTACTGGCATGCCAGCAGCCTGAATTAATGCCGATAGGAGGTTGTCCAGTTATGAGCAAAATTTTCCTATTCTCTATTTTATGGTGGCTGCTGGGGAATCCTTTTTTGGCTCTGCTCGTGATTCTTTTTATTGTTTATCTGCTGGATCGCCGATTTGTCGGTATTTCGCCCAGCCTGGTACGTCCGCTGCGGCGCATGAGTCGTATTCGTCAACTCCGACGCCAGGTTGCCGGCAGTCCGAGTGATATGTCTTCCCGGTACGAGCTGGCTCGGCTTCTGATTGAACGCAAGCGTTATCGCGAAGCGCTCGAATGGCTGGAACAGATCGGTCATGCGTATGAAGATTCCGCCGAATATTGGGATGATCTGGGGACCTGTCAGCTGTACACCGGGCAGCAAGCCATTGGCGAACAGCATATTTTAAAGGCATTAACCATGAATTCCCGTGTTAAATATGGAGAACCGTATCTGCGTCTTGCTTCCGAATCTATTGGTACCGATCAGGAAAAAGCACTGCATTATCTGGAGCAGTTCCGCAGCATCCAGTCTTCTTCCTGCCGTGCCTATTATATGCTGGGAATGCTGGATCGCTCTCTGGGCCGCACCGAAGCCGCACGCAGTGCTTTTGACGAGGGGATAGCTGTCTATCGTTCTCTGCCCAAATACAAAAAACGCAGCGAGCGCGGATGGGCATTCCGTAGCTGGCTGCGTCGAATATTCTCAACTTGATGAATTCACTTGTGTACTACAATAACTCCGGGTTGGATCAGACATCATATCCAAAAATGCGGCGGCTGACTGCTTTGAGCAGAGGGCCGCTTTTTTTGTACCAGTTCAGTCCTTCATCCAGACGCTTCGCCTGCATGATCACGACATCTACCTGATCAACACCTTCGAAATAACGGCTCAAAAAATGCATAAACACATCAATACGACGCAGTAAAATAAGCAGCGGCAATCTAACCGATTCTGCTTCTGTCAATGTAATTACCGAAGCATACCCTTTGAGAAAAGCCGTACAGCGCAATTCATCCTGTTCTGTCCATTCCATGCTGCTCAGCATATCCGACAAGCATACTGCCGGCTCCATCGCTCGCAGATCACGGGTCACAAATTCAAAATCCAGAATAGCGGTAATCTCTCCCTCTTCCGATTGCAGCATATTCGAGGCATTGAGATCACCATGAATCAGCTGATGCGGCAGTGAAGCGAGCCGGGTAATACGTACGAGCTGTTCACCCAGACCTTCTCCGATTCGGTTCAATGTATCGGCGATCTCGGCGAAATCCTCAGGTGGATTGGCACAAAAAGCTTCCATTCGTCCCGGACTGCAGAGCGGATAGGATTGTCCCAGTCGATAATAGGGTGGATATACCGGGTGAAGATCAATCTGTACCTTCGCCAGAGCCGCCGACAGCTTGCCGGCTGCCTGCCCAAAACGATAGATCTGATCCTCGGTTGCGAGAACGGGATTGCTGCCGTCCACATAGTGAAATAAAGCCGCGAGTCTGCCGCTGCCCTGCTCGCCTGCCGGCACTTCACTGCTGGACATGCATATGGTCTTGCCTTCGGCATCTTTGACCGGCTGAGGAATCTCCAGTCCTGTCAACACTTCTGGAAGTACCGATAATACTTCATGTTCATAACGTACCTTATCCGGTTCGCGGTGTGTCTCATAACGACGCAATACATAACGCCGGGAAGCATGGTCAATAAACATGGTTGTATTGTTCATTCCACCCTTGCCTTCTACCATATGCCAATTCCCTGACGGGAAATAATGATCTGCCAGTTGTTCCATAGAATCTATATATTCGCGTTCCAATGATTCCCCTCCTTGTTGCCTTTTATCCTGTGCGGGTAAGGGAGAACGCCAATGACGGCTTTCGGCTGCCGGTTCCCATGCAGGCAACGCTAATGCAGCAGACTAATAATCATCCGTTCATGTAATCCTGCTGTACCCCTAATAATCTGTATTTGCAGTCCGACGGGTTGATCAGCAGATGATCCAACCTTATCGAGGTTGGACACCGCTGACTATACCGTATTCAGGAACTGCGATCATTCTATTATAAGCAGACTTGAGTCTTCAAGTCTGTTCTATTGTCTGGTTGAAGACTTCCGTTTACTTACCGAAAATGGGCTGCAGCTGTCATTTGATCCAGCAGACCCAGTCTGTTCTGTACTATTCGACAGCAGCATGTCTGCTTCCTGCCTTTACGGCAAATCCCATCCCGTCACTATTCGCCAAAGCTATATGATAACACGAACCGGGGCCAGTGAACACTATTTCGTCCGGAGACCGATTGGAGAGGAATATTTCATTCTCTGCCGCTACGCTATTTTCAAGTGCAGACAGCTTATTACAATTCAACCTACAGTTCTATTTTTTGCCACTAGGAGTCACTGCTATCAAGACTAGCACTTCTGTATATTATCGGTGAATTTTGCTGTACGGTTTATATTTTTGATTTCATTTTGCGCAACCCAAACAGCAGCCACCTGGAATTCCGGATTGGCTGCGCTTGTGAATAGCTATTTTATTCGACTATATCCTGATTCTGCAATAGTCGGATTCCACTCAGGAATCTACCGCTGGAATAAGTGAGCTGCGCTGAGCACATTTGTCTGCTGCGCTCTCGACAGCACGCATAATCCCCCCGTAGCCGGTACATCGGCATAGATTACCGCACAGTCCTTCTTTGATCTCCTGCTCTTCAGGCTGAGGGAGCCGGTCCAGCAGCGCTTTGGTCGAGATGATCATGCCTGGTGTACAGTATCCGCACTGGAATCCGCCTTCCTCTAGAAATGCTTCCTGAATCGGATGAAGAGCGTCTTCCGTCTCACCATGTAATCCTTCGATAGTCGTAATCTCGGTACCTTCGCATTGATAAGCCATCATTAGACAGGAATTCATCGGTTCTCCGTCAATCAATACCATACAGGCACCACATCTCCCAATCTCGCAGGAAATTTTGGTTCCGGTCAGATCCAGATCTTCCCGCAAAATATCCAGTAGCCGCCGGGAAGGGGGGATCTCGATCTCCCGGACTGTACCATTGATTACTGCCTGCCACTGTATGCTTGTCGTCTTCATCGCGGACTCACTCCTTCCTGCTGCCATACTCCTGCCCGCCGGATTAGCTGATCCCTGGATACCGGCAGATGTGTCACCCATGTGCCGGTTGCCTGACGAATTGCCGCCGTAATCGCTGGTGCCAGGGCTACCGAGCCGATTTCTCCAATGCCTCTGGGACCAAAAGGATCATTATCCGGCAACTCTTCGATCGCATCGACTTCCAGAGAGGTATGCATATCCTGAATGCCCGGAATCATATACGTATCCATATTGCGGGTTATATAATGTCCTTCTTCCATTACTGCATCCTCGGTCAACGTAAATCCAAGTGCCATCACACTGCCGCCTTCGATCTGTCCGATAAATCCCATAGGGTTGATGACCGGTCCCGCTGCTACCGTATGATACGTATCAAGCAATCTTACATGACCGCTCAGCGTATTAACTTCCACCTCCGCCGCTACAGCTGCATAGGTATACAGAAAATGTCCGCCAACCACCTCATCCGGAGTCGTCGGATACGAGAATTTGGTATCGAACACAAACTCGTTTCCCTGCGCTGCTGCAGCGATTTCCCTGTAGGATACTACACGCTTCTGTCTTATTTCTGCGTCATCTTCCCAAGTGATCTGCCAGATTCCTTGCTCACCCGTTGTCAGCTGATCAACGGGAATACCGGTTATATCATGCGCCTTTTGAAGAATCGCCTGCAGAAAAGGACTCTTTAGCCGCTGCAGTCCCATCCATGCCATTGTCGTCGAACGTGAAGCGGTACTTGAACCGCTATGAGGTACCCGGTCCGTATCGCCAATCACGATGCTGATATCTTCACCGGTACAATGAAACAGATCGATCAGCATAATCTCCAATGTCGTGATTAGTCCCTGGCCGAATTCCTCATAACTGAAAGCTGCTTCAATCTGCCCGGATGCATTCAGCGATAATCGTCCTCCAGCCGGATCATCGATCCCATAACCTAGTCCTGCTCCATGCATCGCCAGCGCTGCACCGATTCCCCGCTTGATCCAAGGAGGTGAAGAAGAAGCATCTGATAAGGAATCATGAACAGATAAAACAGATATCGCTTCCCTGCGCTGCCAGAGCGAGGATTGAGCCAGCGCCTGCATAACCTGCTCCAGTCCATTCGTTCTCCAGATCTCCTGTTGCAATGGACCGGGGTCATCCGGGTACCGGCGGTTGAGCATACGGAATTCCCAGGGATCCATACCTATCTGCTCTGCCAAACGATCCATCTGACCTTCCATGGCAAAAATTGCCTGATTCCCGCCAAAGCCCCGGAACTCTCCCGATACACCGTTATTCGTATAGACGGATACCCCTTCTATATCGATATGCTCCCAGCGATAAGGTCCCATACAATGCTCTGTAGCAAAATTCAGAACCGGTGCACCCAGCGTTGCATAGGCACCAGTATCTGCGACAATGCGTACCCGATGAGCTTGTAGCCGACCATACTCGTCCATCCCCGTCTCCATCTCGATCTTCATCGGATGTCGCTTAAGTCCTGCACGTACCGATTCCATGCGCGAATTATGCATTTTGACCGGGCGACCGCTTTTCAGAGCCAACAGCGATCCATAGGGCTGTACATTCAACTCGTCCTTACCGCCAAAAGAACCCCCGATCGGACTGGAAATAACCCGAATTCGCTCTTCCTCCCAATCCAGAATGCGGGCAATCTGCATCCGATCCTTGTAACCATGCTGGGTCGGAGCATACACTGTGAGGCGTCCATCCGGTTCAGGAATAAACAGTCCGCCCTCTGTCTCCATATAGGCATGCATCTGACGAGGCGTACTGTAGACTTCTTTGACAACATAAGCACAGTTCTGAAGAGCATGTCCTGCGTCTCCATGCTTGACCTGGGTGCGGTGAAGTATATTGCCCTGAGGATGCAGACGTGGCGCATTATCTTCCAAGGCCCGCAGCGGATCCGTAATAGTCTCCAGCACTTCGTATTCCACATGGATCAGGGATAAGGCATAGGCTGCAATTTCCGGAGTAATCGCTGCTACAGCTGCTATGGCATCGCCGATATAACGAACGGTATCTTCACATAAGGCTGGCTGATCCGGTACAGCAATTCCGAATCGATTCAATCCCGGTACATCCCGGTGAGTAATTACAGCTACTACTCCTTCATAATTTTCGGCTGCCGACGTATCCAGCGACAGGATATGCGCATGGGGATGACTGCTGCGCAGAACCCGTCCGTACAGCATGCCTTCCGCCGTCATATCTGTCAGATAACGAAGTTCGCCGGTTACTTTTTCCTTACCGTCCCGTCGTTTGCGCCAGCGTTCTCCACTACTTTCCCGATTCAGCAGCATATAGAGTCATCCTCTCTCCATCTCCTGGTATAATATCTCCCACAATCCTGCTGCGAGCAGATTTCCTGCTGTTTGCCGACGATAAGCTTCCGAAGCAAAAGGATCACTGTAGCTTGCCCATTCTTCTTCCACTTGCGCTGCCAGTGTCGCTGTCTGCTGCGGATCATAGACTTGGCCTTCCAGCAGATGTTCACATCTGCTCAGACGCATCGCCAGACCGGCACCTCCACCTGCTGCCATCTTTACATCGACCAGTGTCCCTTCCCGATTCATCAGCGCCCGAAAGGCTACTGTGACGAGTGAAGGAGTAAATGCTTCACGCCGTCCGACCTTGCGGTAAAAGCTGACTTCGCGCCATGAGGATGATTCGGAAAAGGAGTTACAAGCAAAAGTAGATTCCTCCTGATCATGATGCATCGATACGAAATCCGGTTCACCTTTATCCAGTACAATACCGAGTAGAATAGCATCCGGACTGCGTCTTCCCAATCGTACCTGCTCCAGCCAATCTATGAGCTCCTGTTCATAAGGAGCTAGATGATTTGCCTGATCCAGCCAGACCAGGCGGGCATCATGCACGAGCAGTGCAGGGATCATATCTCCTACAGCTGAAGAAATATTGCCGCCGATCGTCCCTTGATTGCGGATTGAAGGAGCAGCAATATGACAACAGGCTGTATAACAAGTGTTGCCATGAATTCGCATCAGTTGATTTTTTCCGCATTCGCGCAGTGAGGTTAATGCTCCGATTTGAATACGCTGCTTATGCTCTGTAATGCCTCTCAATCCAGGTATCGTATCCAGACGAATCATATGCTCAGGCATACTTAGTAGCCCATTTTCCCACTGGGTACGCAGCAGCGTACTGCCAGCTATATAGGCTGCATCAGCGCCATATTGACGTTTCAGGAAAACAGCTTCTTCTGCACTGGACGGCTCCCAGACCGTAGGAACCAACGGAGTAGACAAGGAAGAATTATGTTGGTACATATTCATAAAGTCACCTCCGCGTTCAGATTATAATTTCAGTTATATTAATAAATCCAGTATATAACGTCAATTAATCTAACCTTATTTTGTTTATAAACCAAAAAAAAGCTATCTTCTAGTGAAAATACATCAATTCTGATCCCAGTTTATACCTTTATGTAATATAAGTTAACATTTATTTTTGATGAAGTTATTATTTATATAAAGCGATTTTTGAAAACTATACATAATGTGATCATTTGCTAAACATCCTTTATATATTTTAAATGTATGAGCGATTTATACACTATATGCTGGTATATTCAGTGCCCTGATATACCTAACTTTCCGATACATTCAACAGAGAATGAAAAAACACCCTGGCTTATTGGAGCTCCAAGGCGTGTGTGATATGAGCGCGTATACGCTCCAGATCATCGGGGGTATCTGCATCCCAGAAATAATGTTCGACGTAAGATATAATCTGTCCTTGCAAATCAGGTTGACGGATTAGCTTCCTCGCTCCCTGATCGCCGGTTAATTGGTCCAATCTATCCCATATATGTCGTGCCAAAATAACCGGCGGCTGTACATTCCGACCATCCGAAGCCGCCATATAATCCAGTGCCAAATCGCTTTGCTGCCAGTTATCTATCAGATCCGCCAGCAGCGCCGCATCTATCAAAGGCTGATCGGCCAGCAGAATCATAACCCCTTCGGCAGAAGAAGGCTTGATCTGTTCCATTCCGCAGCGAATAGAATAAGCCATACCATGCTCTGCATCAACACATTCTGTTTGCTGCCACGCCTTCATCTGACACCATTGCAGCACTTCCTGCCGCCAGGCTAATGAAGAATGAGGCGCATGAACAATCACGACAGGGGACAGTCTTTTTTCGGCATATACAGCTTGCAGTACATGTCCACCTATACTCGTTACAGAATTAAGTACAACGGCTTTCCTTTTCCCATGACTATCCGGCCTCTTGTCTTCAATATCCGCATAAGAATACGGCTGCTGAGCCTGAAGCATTTCCATCCGACCATAAGCTGCTGTTTGGTCTGACGCTGTATATCCTTTGGCTACAGCAGCAAGCGGCAGGGAGAGCTTGTCTCTCCCCATTCTGCTGCTTTTACCGGCTGCCAGTACCAGTGCGGCGATAGACATGAGATAATT
The DNA here is from genome assembly GCF_000971985.1 of Paenibacillus dauci. Classification (GTDB taxonomy): domain Bacteria; phylum Bacillota; class Bacilli; order Paenibacillales; family Paenibacillaceae; genus Saccharibacillus; species Saccharibacillus dauci. Next base: position 575,615 of record NZ_LAQQ01000005.1, read on the forward strand.
CCTCCTTTACCGATAGTTTACGGTCCTTTTTGACAGCAATCAGTTCTGCAGCGATACTGATTGCAATCTCATCCGGTCCATCTGCTCCAATCGATAACCCTACAGGCGAATGTACATGAGGGTAATGAGGCAGCCCCTCGAATAATCTGCGGGTCCGTTCAGAAGAGCCCATAATGCCCAGGTAAGTGTAGGGACAATCCTGTATATGCTCAATCCATTCTCGTTCTCTGGGGAAATTATGACTCATCAACAGAATATAATCGCCGGTCTGTGGAGATATCGCCGTATAGAGTTCTCCGGGAAATCCGGTTACACAGACGGCGCCCGGAAAACGTTCTGTTGTGCAGAGTGCTCCGCGCCAATCTCCTATAACTACGTGAAAGCCGGCTGCCTGGGCAAGTGAACTAACCAGCTGACTATCATCTCCAGCGCCAATCAGAACAAGACGAGGCTTGGGACGATAAGTACGGATAAACGTAAACTGATGATTTGCCTGCTGATGAAAATTTGCATGTACATATTCGGCAGCATAATCGTGAGCGAGGATCAGCGGCTGGGAATCGGCAGAGGGAGAAGGCATTTCCTCCATCGAACCGGTTAACTGAATCTCCGTCCCTGCTGCGCCAGGCGATGACAATATATAATCTACCTGTGGCCCGTTGGCGGAAAAAGAACGTGTCAGCCTGACCGCTTGTCCCTGTTCAAGCCGCCGATCAAGTATGTCGAGAATATTCTCAAGCTCACCGCGTACCGGCTCCAGCAAGATCTGCAGCCAGCCGCCGCAGCCGATATTTTCTCCCCATGACAAATCATCTGCCGGACGCATATCATAATCTATAATCTGCACAGTGCTACTGTTCCATGCAGATACTACCCGTCCACACAAATCCTCTTCCAGACAGCCGGGACTGATCGTTCCATAATGACGTCCATCTTCTGTCAGGATCATGGAGACTCCTTCCTTGCGATAGGCATGACCTTCCACATGCACCACCGTAGCAAGAACCGTTCGAATATGCTGCTGGCGTTCACGACGGGCGATTGCACACAGATCCTTCATATCCATTGTCTCCGACTCTCCTTTTCTCCAAAAGAATCTGTACTGGAATACATCTTGATATCATACAGAAAATCAGCCGATACGGCTTAATAGGCGTTTGATGGAACGATCGGATTCACGCAGTACAATACTCCGATCGATCGTTTTTACCTGTCGATTCTCCAATACAATCTGTCCATCAATAATGACCAGCTCCACATTGCTTCGTGTAGACGAGTAGACAACCCGTGAATAGACATCCACATCATGCGATGGGAATGTATGATAATCTTCGAGGTCCAGCAGTATAAGGTCAGCTTTTTTGCCTACTTCCAGACTTCCGATTTCTTTGGACAGTCCCAGTACTTCCGCCCCGCCCATTGTAGCCATACGCAGAACAGTACGGGCATCCATAACTGTTGGTCCATGCGGTACTTTTTGTATGAGCGCAGTCATCCGCATTTCCTGGAACATGTCCAGATTGTTATTACATGGAGCACCATCCGCTCCGATCCCGACATGGATATGCCGGTTCATCAGATCCGGAATTTCCGCAACGCCGGAAGAAAGCTTCATGTTGGAACCCGGACAATGCGTCACTTTTACTCCACGCTTGTGCAGAATCTGCTTTTCCTCTTCACTCAGCCAGACACAGTGTGCCAGAATGAGACGCGGATTCGCCAGGCCGATATGATCCAGATAGACAATATTGCGCATGCCACGTTCCTGCTCGACCATTGCAATCTCCCCGCGGTTCTCCGAAGCATGAGTATGGACTCGCACATGATACTGGGCGGATAGATCGCGCACTTCGGTCAGCAGCTTTTCGGTACACGAGACTACAAAACGCGGACAGAATGCATACTGGATGCGTCCACCACCAAATCCATTCCATTTTTCTAGCAGGTCTACACTTTTCTGCAAGGACTCTTCGGTTTTCTCCTGCAGCGGCTCGGGTACATCATCTCCATGATCCATCATAACTTTGCCGGAAATTACCCGCAGACCGCTCTGTGCCATCGCCTGAAAAGCCGAATCTGTATGATTGACCGTCTCCATATCGCAGATCGTCGTCGTCCCACTGGAAATAAGTTCGCCTATACCGAGAAGCGCCGAATAGAAAATGGATTCTTCGTCATGGGCAGCTTCCAGCGGCCAGATCCGTTTGCGAAGCCAGTCCATCAGTTCCATATCATCTGCACGTCCCCGGAAGATCGTCTGGCACAAATGAATATGCGTCTGGATAAATCCCGGGAGTAGCGTTTTTCCTCGCGCATCTATCTCACGGTCGGCATGATCATCGAGATGGGTACCCATTTTGACAATGATATTGTTCTCAATCAGCAAATCCCCTACGAATACCTCTTCTCTCTCATTCATCGTTACCATCTGTGCCTGTCTGATCAGTATGCCTCCCATTCCGCTTCCCCCTCTGGTATGTAGCTGCTGCGACGGTATTTATGAATAGAGTCTGCGGCAGTATGGTTATCTGCTTTATCATATCTTTACGATTGAAGATAGATGTGATCCGTATACAGGTATTCTTTTATATTCCGATCGCCATACCATCACTGCGAGGATCGGCAGCACCACTGAATAGTCCCTGCTCGCTAATATGGATACCCTGTGCCTCGCCCATGAGTGCATCGTAATCGCCTACAGGCTCAACCGTATGTCCATAGGCTTCCAGCCGGGAATAGATATCCTCATACGAGCGATTCTCTATCTTGAGCGTATTGCTGAGCGTTCCCCATGTGCGCCCGTAGAGCCAGCGCGGCAGAGCAATAGCCTGCTGGATATTCAGCTTGTAATCAATCACGCCGGTCAGGATAGACAGCTGGGTCTGCGGTTGACCTTCCCCACCCTGTGTTCCCAGCAGAAGATACGGTTTGCCATTTTTGGTGACCATGCCGGGCATCAGCGTATGAAAGGTACGTTTACGAGGTTCCAGTACATTGGGCAAACGATTATCCAGCGAGAAAAAAGAACCCCGATTTTGCAAAATCACCCCATGTCCGCCTGGTACATAAGCGGAACCAAAATCAAAATATAAACTCTGGATAAACGATACGGCATTGCCTTCGTCATCCACTACAGCTGCATAAGCTGTATCCTGCCCCATCGCTGCCGACAGATGATCTGCTGCCTGCGGCTGATACTGCATTTCATTCCATAGCTTGTGTGCATATGATTTGGACAGCAATCGATCCAGCGGAATATCCCGGAATCCCGGATCGGTCAGATAACGATCCCGATCACGAAACGCTTTTTTGATCGTCTCGGTCATCAAATGATAGAATTCTGGTGAAAAACGGGCGACTGTCGACAAATCTGTCTGCTCCAGCATATTGAGCATCATCAACAGTGAAAATCCCTGCGTATTCGGTGGCAGCTGGTATACATGGTGATCCCGATAAGTCGTGGAAATAGGATCTACCCACTCCCCCTGATGTGCTACAAAGTCTTCTGCAGTCAGCAAGCTGCCATCACACTCTGCAGCTTGTCCGATCTGCTGTCCTAATAGACCGGCGTACATATAGACGCCACCCTGCTCAGCAATCCCTTGCAGCGCGTCGGCCAGCTCTGGCTGAACGACCAGATCTCCTTCCTCCAGTGGCTGACCTGCTTTGAGAAAAGTTCGGTGTAGATATGGATCTGCTTGCAGCCACTCCAGATCACGTACAGTCCAGCGAGCAAGGCTCGGTGAAGCCGGGAATCCTTCCGTAGCATAACGGATAGCAGGCGCCATCACTACTGCCCAGGGCAGACGTCCATATCTGCGCCAGACTGCCTCCCAGGCATCCACCATACCGGGTACAGTTACAGCCGCTAGTGGACCCCGCTGCGGAATCGATGTGTATCCCTTATCCAGATACCACTCCGGCATAGCACCCGCTGCCGAACGTCCACTGCCATTATAGGCAGTAATCTCTCCCGTCTTGCCGTCATGAATCAGGAAAAAGGCATCCCCACCGGGACCGGTCATATGCGGATAGACTACACCCAAGACCGCGCTGACTGCGACAGCTGCATCGATAGCATTGCCGCCGGATTGCAGGATATAGGCGCCGGTCTGACTGGCCAGATAATGGGGCGCAGCGACCATTCCTTTGCGTGAGCGCGGCATCAGATTCATCAGCACGTCACTTCCTCCTTGCGTGCATAGACATCGAGTGCTGCCTGTACACCCTCGCCTGCTGGAAGCTTGAATCCATGCCGCAGCAGTGTCGCTTCCAGCGCTCCGAGTACATGCAGTACATTTTTGCGACTGCTGCTGTAGCCCATACTGCCAATACGCCAGATTCGTCCTTTTAGCGGACCGAATGAGCTGGCAATTTCGATACCAAAATCCTCCAACAGCATCGAGCGTACACTCTCACCATCAATGCCGGGCGGAATCTCAATACAGGTGACGACAGGCAGACGGGCCTGATCATTACCAAATAACTGCAGCCCCATTCCGCGTACACCAGCTACAATAGCTGCTCCGTTCTCCGCATGACGGGCAAATCGAGCTTCCAGACCTTCTTCCAGCAGAATCCGCAGCCCTTCCCGCAGAGCATACAGCATGGAAGTGGCCTCGGTATGATGATTCAGCCGAGCCGGGCTCCAGTAATCCTGCAGCTGGGCCAGATCCAGATAGTTGCTGGCAATACGGCTATGCCCCGATATAGCAGCCGGCTGGAATTCAGAAGCTGAGCTCAGACCGCGTTCGATACTTTTGCGAGCCAATAGCTTGCGCTCTACCCGGTCATTATAGGTGAGTGGCGCCATACCTGCCGGTACCGACAGGCACTTCTGTGTACCACCCATAACAGCATCAACCTGCCATTCATCCGTATAGACGGGTACGCCACCAATCGTAGCAACTGCATCCACTACAAACAATACGTCCATTTCCTGGCAATAATGACCGATCTCTCGCAATGGCTGCATGCATCCTGTCGATGTCTCGCCATGCACCATGGCCACTAATCCAGGACGATACTGCCGAATCGCGTCCATAACCTGCTCGGGATCAAATACAGTTCCCCATTCTGCTTCAATCGTGATCACCTCTGCACCGCAGCGTTCGGCAATCTCGGTAAGCAGATGTCCAAATCGACCATAGATCGGTACGAGTACGCGATCACCCGGCTCGATCAGGCTGACCAGCACAGCTTCCAGACCAGAGCGGGAAGTTCCATCAACCGGATAGCACCATTGATTACCGGTAACGAATAGTTCACGCAGCATCTCCATCGTCTCATTCATCAGATCGGTAAAAGCCGGATCAAACTGTCCCAGAATAGGGTAGGACATTGCCCGCAGCACACGCGGATCAACTTCTACAGGACCAGGTGTCATAATCGTACGCGGTGGTGGTGCAAGATCTTTATAACGTTTCATGACGATCACCTCGATAAGCATATTGGTATAACCATTCTGTCAGTATACGGAAGCCCTGCATCAGATCTTCAGCAGCAGTATATTCCAGCGGATTGTGACTGATCCCTTGCCGACTGGGTACAAAGATCATCCCTGCTGGACGCTGACTGCCCAGAACCTGTGCATCATGTCCGGCACCGCTTGGCATAAGGCGGTAGCTAATACCTGCCATCTCGCCTATTCGCTGCAAATCATTGATAATCGCCGGATGCATTAATACCGGATCGATATTCAGATGTTCCTCCCAGGACATATCAAGTCCTTCCTGACCGGCAATCTTCCGAAGTTTCTGATGGACTCTGTCTGTATAGTCATCCAGCATTTGCCGGTCAATGTGACGAATATCCAGAGTGAATACCGTCTCTCCGGCGATCACATTGGATACCCCTGGTGAAGGTTGAAGCGATCCTACGGTAGCCACCAATGGATCACCCATTTCCAGTGCCGAACGACGGATATAACTAATCATCTCTGCAGCACCTGCCAGTGAATCGCGGCGCCATCCCATTGGCGTGGTGCCTGCATGATTGCTCTCTCCGCTTACGCTCACCCGTATACGCCGCTGACCGACGATACCGTTCACCACTCCAATCTGCTGCTGACTGCGCTCCAGTACAAATCCCTGTTCAATATGCAGTTCAATATATCGATCCCATCTGCGCAGACATGACCTGTACGGCGAATCCGGACCAAATCCGGCTTCTGACATAGCCTCTTCGAGAGTTATACCCTCTCGATCCTTCACTTCCGGAATCCGGTTCATACTGTAATTTCCGGCTATATTGCCTGAACCCCAGTAAGTCAAAGGAAAACGACTTCCTTCTTCTTCACAGAGCGAGATGACATCGATCGTTCGTGCCGGTGACCCATGCACCTGCTGTAGGTAGGCAAGCGCGAGTATACCAGCGACGACTCCATAAGCTCCATCATATTTCCCGCCGCAGATCACGGTATCGATATGGGATCCCGTAATTACCGGCAGTAGTTCTGGATTCGTACCCTTCAATCGGCCTGTGAGATTACCTGCCTGATCATAAAAGGCCTCCAAACCCTGTTCTTTCATATAAATACACAAAGCTTCCTGGGCAGCTATCCATTCTCTGGTGTATAACAGCCGGGTTACCCCTCCCTGCTCATCCGCTCCATACCGGGATAGCCATTCCAGCATATCAAGCATTCTGACACTATACTGTTCAAGTAGTGTTGCGGTCTGCTCAACCATGAACGATACCTCCCGGCTGCCGGACGATCAAACGGCCTGAACATTCTGGCATAAGGCCCTGTCTATCCTCATACACCGTATATCCCCTTACCAGTGTGCGTATAATGGTAGAAGAAAAGGGAAAGCCGATATAGGGGTTTTGCTTATGGCGGTCATATAATTTGGCAGGAGTAAGTTCATAGTGATCTGTCAGATTGACCAGTACCAGATCTGCATCCATTCCTTTGGCAATTCTGCCTTTGATATGACTTAGTCCCAACCGTTCAGCCGGACGGGCTGCCAGCATCTGCATCAGCTGTGTCAGCGGAATCCCCCGCTGATGGTAGCCCTGCTCCAGCATTAGCAGAAGTGTACTCTGTCCACCTGATATTCCACCCCAGACTGTGAAAAAGTCATCCGACTGCTTCATCTCTGGTGGGCATGGAGAGTGATCTGATGCGATTATATCGATCAGGCCCTCACGTACAGCCTCCCACAGCTGCTCTTGGTGCTGATGGCTTCGAAGAGGAGGAGCACATTTGACAAGACTGCCTTGATTGAGCATGGATTCTTCTGTCAGTACCAGATAATGAGGACATGTCTCTATCGTTACATCTATTCCGTCTCTTTTGGCTGCTGTAATCATATCGACGGCTTCACGGCTGCTGATATGTACAAAATGCAACGCGCAGCCGCTCTGGCGGGCATAGGATAGCGCCTTCTTCACCGCCAGCATCTCCGCTTCTACCGGGCGGGAATATGCGTAATCTATCGCACCGGTTCGGCCTTGTTGTATAGCTTCTGCCGCCAGCATGGAGACCAGCTGTTCATCTTCTGCGTGCAGCGCCAGTACCTGACCGAGCCGTGCGGTTTCTTTCATTCCTTCCAATAAGGCCTTATCATCTGCACGGGTGAAGATATCTTCTCCTTCTCCACCAGGCTCTGACATAAAAGCCTTGAATCCGGCTATACCGCCCGCTGCCAATTCTCCCAACTGATCGATATTCCCTGCGACCAAGCCACCCCAGAGTGCATAATCCACATAAGAATGTCCTTCGGCCGCCTGCTTTTTCATTGTCAGATATTCTGGCTTTACTGTCGGCGGTACCCCGTTCAGTGGCATATCTACATAAGTAGTAATACCGCCTGCCGCCATAGCTGCCGATCCGGTCTCGAACCCCTCCCAGGCACCAAGTCCCGGCTCATTGAAATGAACATGAATATCTACAGCACCTGGAAGTACATGCAGTCCGTCTGCGCTGATTACCGGCATGTCTTCTGATGCAGTATGAGGTGGCATCAACGATTCTATTTTGCCTTCTTTGATAACAATATCCAGCTGCTGGATCCGATCCGGCAGCACAACAAGTCCTCCTCTAATAATGCAGTTCCAGGTATTTGACTGCATGAACCTTCCCCCTTTTGTGTGGATGCAGAACTGCTGTATATTGTGAATAGAACTTCCTCTACACACGCGCTATTCATTTGTACAAATAATTCTGCTGTTAACTACCTCTGTAAGTGCTGTAACCACCGGGTGATAACAGCAGGGGAATATGGTAGCTTTCCTGTTCATCTGTGATTGTGAACCGAATCGGAATTTGGTCCCATAGCGATAATATCTTGTTCTCCTGCTTCTGTTCTGCTTGATCACGAAGATAATCACCTGCATAAAAGACCAATTGATAAATTCCCGCCTGCATAGCTGTTTCGGACAGCAGCGGCACATCCAATCGCCCATCCTCATTCGTTACTCCTGCAGCGAGTACTATCGAAGGGTCTTCAGCATACAGCTCTACTTTCATCCCTGCTGCCGGACCGCCTTCACCCAGATCCAGTACATGTGTAGTTATTTTGCCTTTCATACACTCATACCATGGCGACTTGCCCATTCTCTTAGCCGCAGTCCCACAATAATCTGCACCTGCTGCAAGGCAGTGGCAAACTCTTCATCCTCCGGTTGACCGAGCCGCGCTTCGAGCGCTGCCAAAATCTGATCAGCTGTTTTGCCTTTCACCGCCAGGATAAAAGGAAACGAGTACGTTGCTATATATTCGCTGTTCCCACGCGATAGGCGTTCATACTGATCTATTGACAGATTGGTCAGTCCGGCGCCCGCCTGCTCGGATTGTGAATGTTCACTCATTTGAATGCGGCTGCCCAGATCAGGATGCTGTCTTAACAATTCCAGTTGCTTATCCTTACCGGAAGCCTCAACAACTTCGTTCATCCGATCCAGCATTTCCTGCAAGCCGGCAAATGGCTTGTGCTCCCACACCTGCTCAGCTACCCAGGCCGAGTGTTCATATAATCCGCTAAATTGCTGTATAAATTCTTCCTTTGTCCAAACATTCCATGGCTGCTCTACCGACTTCATAAGTATCAACCTCATTTTGTTTATTATATTCAGGAATATTAGATATTTTTATCATTTTACGTAAGGTTATCGAACATATCAACTCATTTATTTTCTATTTGTCATATAACATAACACAATAGTTCGGTTTTGTGATCTGTGCCATATTATCTTCTATAGGCATGTATAACAAAGACCCCTATCCAAGGATTTCTCCTTATGGATAGGGGCAGGAAAATGAGATAGATCTATGGCATCATTCCATTACTGTCTATGTGCTCATAATTTTGGGTTCAAGAAGATTTGTGCTTTAGGAATTTGCGGAAAGTAAATACCATCTTCAGTTTTAACAAATCATTTGTCTTTTTGAAGTCCATCTGCAGCATGCTACCGATTTTGTCCATACGGTAAGTGACTGTGTTCCGATGTACATATAGCTGCCTTGCAGCTTCGTTGATCAGGCCGTCATTTTCTACAAAAGCTTCCAGTGTATTCATCAATACCTGATTGGGATCACCATCCCGGATCATTAGCGGCTCCAATACCTTGTGGCAGTATGTCTCCATAATCTGCTCCGGCACATGCTGGAACACATAGGCAAACTCCACTGTATGGAATTGCAGTGCCATATGCCCCATGCTGAACCGCTTGGCCAGCTTGCGTGTCTCTGTCGCTTCCTGATAAGCTTCCCGAAAAGAATCCGGCTTGAGCTTGATATTGCTGATCCAAAAGCGCGGACTGCCTCCACTGCTCGCCAGCCCCGCCATATCTTCGAACCGGTTCATGAGAAAGGCAGACAATTCCTCTCCATAATCTCTCTCTGACGGACAGGCGTAGATCGACAGAATTCCTTCTTCTACACGAAAATGCTGAGATGGAAATAATTGCATCAGCGGATTATACTGCAACTCCTGATGAATCTGTGCCAGTCGCTTCTCGGAGAAAAAGGCCTGTGGTTCCAATGTTGTCAGCACGCACTGATACGGCCCCGGAAACAGATTCACTCCCAGCCGCTCGGCACCCTGAACAAGATCAGTCAGCACAATGCGCCGACCAAGATATTCAGCTACCAGTGTACGCATTTTGTCCTGAATGCCTGGATTGATATGTTCCCGGTATGTAGTATCCATATGAAATGCCAGCACTTCCGCAGCCTGCTGAAACAATTCTTCTTCTTCTTTTAACTGAATGGCAGTATCGGTAAATACAAGCAGAAATCCATAATGCTCGTCCCGCTGCATAATCGGCACCCGGTAACAACTGCCCTGATTCCATTTCACCCGGGTCAGTGCTACTTTCCATGGCCAGCCCTGCAGCAGTCCATCTTCTCTTCCTTCGCCACTGTTATACAGTACATGTCCGCGCGAGCCGATAATAGCGACCGGATATTTCAGAATATTTTCTATCACAGCGAATACATTGACATTAGAATCCTGATGAAGCGCAAATTGCATCAGCTGCTTTTGCTTGGACAGCACCGACTGCAGCAGCTTGGTACTGCGCTCATGCTCTACCTGAAACAGTGCGTTCATCTGATCCGAAAAGGTAAATTCAAAAGGAAGCTCCAGCAGCGGAAATTGCAGCCGATCTGCTTCCTCGATAATCATCTGCGGGATCACATCCCAAAAGCGCCCCAATTTGACTCCCATACCTGCACATCCACGTTCATTCAGTTTGCGCATGAGCTTGATTGCTTCGTCCTGATTGTCTTTCATCAAAAAAGCGGTCGTGAACAGCATTTCTCCACTTTTTACCCAGTCGGCGATATCCGGTGCATCCATTACGTTCACCGACTTCATCAGTCGCGACGTTCCTCCGGCACCCGCAACCAGTCGCGCTTCCGAGAGAGGGTACACCGCTAACGCTTCTTTAACAGTCAATTGCATACGAGTACCTCCCATTTAGTTGACATCATTTACTTATCCATAGATAAATCTCACTTTTCCTTTGTGAATAGCTGCTTAAACTACTCATTTTCCGGCTAATACATTTGAATATTGTCAAGTATTATAACATAGAAGTCGGTAAGCATACTATATGGATAAATTATAAGTAAAGAGGTTTCTGCCTATAAGTGGAACTAATCCTCTTTTCCATACAAAAAGCCTTTTGCACAAGACAGCTGTTCTCTAACAAGAACACAGACTATCATCGCAAAAGGCTTTTATCCATTATTTATAATATTTCTTTTACCTGTATTATTTCTTTGTAGCTCTCAAAAATAAAACTTGGCTTCATGATCCTATTTTTCATGCATAGGTACATTTGTTAGCTACCTGAACGCTTAACCAAACTCAATTGTCTATCTTTTTGGTGGTACTTAGCAAAAGAGACGCTTTAATCACTCTTCTGTCTCTTCCTCTTCGGCATGGAAAATACAGACGAATTGCTCGGAAGCTCCTTCTGCTCCAAAAGCATTCTCTCCCGTGCTCATTACGGAGAAACCGATATTCCGGTAAAATTCAGCACCTTCTGCATCCGCATCAGCCATCAGCATCGCTGGTTTTTCCATAGCCAGCAGCTTGAGTATAATACCGCGTCCATAGCCCAGTCCCCGTTCATCCGGAGCAATAGCCATATGACGTACTCGCAGGGCATCCGGCATTTCCTGATCCTGGGCACAACCGATCACGCCAATCCACACGCCTTCTTCCAGGTATCCGTACAGCCGGAGCTCGGGTTCGGTACGATATTGTTCAATAACAGCGTTCAGTACATCCTCATCCGGAAACACAGCATAGGATAACAGCTCACGCAGTTCGGGTTCATCCAGACGTTTATTAATTAATTCCAGCACAATAGTTCCTCCTGTTTGCTCATATCCACATCCTTACTATCTTACTCCTCCAACTTAACCTGCTGCAACACATCCGGCTTAGATTCTTCCGGTTCCCGGCAAACAGCATAGGTCACCCAGTTACCGCGGAGTTCAATATCCTTGTCGTCCTTGTTTTCCTCGATGGCCTGAGCTACTGCCTTGCGTGCAAGAATATTCCATCCTGCATAGCTTTCATCCAGAATCTCCAGCAGACGTTCCGTACTCAGATTAAGCTCAATATTGCCTTCTTCGACTTTATCCGTCTCCTGCTCGACCTGCTGCACCGAAGACGTCATCGAAATAAAGTGAATTCCGCCCATTCGTGTCCCTGCCTGCATATGCTCCAGTACCCGCCGGAATGACTCTTCCGAAGACAGATGCTCCAGACAGCCTGTTGCAATAATATAATCATAGCTGTCCTTCTCAATAGAATAATTCTCTACATCATGGGTAATGGCCTGAATCCGGTCTTCTACCTCATACTTGGCAGCATACTGCTTCAGCTGATCGATCGCATCTTCCAGCAGATCCACCCCGGTTACCTGCCCGCCCTGCGTAAGCTGCTGGGCTACCGGTATTGCATGCCTTCCTACTCCACAGGCCAGATCAAGCACATGAGGGGCAGGAGTATATTTAAGCAGACGCTCCAGCAGCTCCATAACGAGCGGGGTAGGCTGGGATATCCAGCTGCCAGATTCGAACAGCTCATTTTCCTTGTAAAATTGTTCATGGTATTTAGCTTCTGATTCTCTTGCTGTATCAAATGATGCACACATAATCTATCACTCCTGTTTTCCTCTAATTTGATCCTGCAGGTAAACGGACAGCACAGTATATTCTCCTGCAATGAACACCCGTTCCATTTACTTAAGTACCATTACCCACAACGAAGGATTTTCCTACATAGTGATAGTCATATGGCCCGTTGTTGATGCTGAATCTATAGATATCCCCGTCTATATAGAAGAAAAATATTCAGTTGCTATATTAGTATTTCTCGATCCTACTAATTTGCCTATACCAAAAAGAGTCTGTATGCATTATGCATAACAGACTCTACTTTATATGATCAGTATGGACATCTTAATTCACCAGCTGCTCCAGCTCTTGCTTTGCCTTTTCGTAAGCAGGGAACAAAGCCTCAACCATCTCTGGTATCTCCTGGATATCTTGCTGACGGGATCTTTTCTCAATTTCGGATAGCAGCTGAGACAGATGGTTAATACCAATACTGAGGCTGCCTGATTTCAGTTCATGTGCTGCATCTGCGAGTGCTTCGGCGTCACCTGCTGCAGCAAGCGTGCGCAGCCGTTCCAGCTTCTTTGGCGTCTCGCTCTGATACATCTCAATCAATGTACGCAGTACTTCCGGATCTCCGGCTTCATTCAATTCTATAATTTCCTGAATCACACTCATATCCAGGATCTTCTCCGTAACCGTGACAGGCAGCCATTTATGCATAATACGGGTCAGGCTGTCCAGATTCACCGGTTTGGTTAGAATATCATCCATGCCTACATCCAGACAGCGCTGCCGATCTTCCTGGCTGGTGTTGGCTGTGAGAGCAATAATCGGAATGGCAACCCGCATCTCGGCTGCTTCCAATTCGCGTATTTTACGTGTCGCCTGAAATCCATCCATCACTGGCATCCGATTGTCCATTAGCACCATCAGATAATTATGACTGAGATAAATGGACACTGCTTCCTGTCCATTACTCGCTGTATGCACATTCGTAATTCCCATCTTCTTCAGCTGAAGCTGAATAACCTGGCTGTTAATCGGGTTATCTTCTACAATAAGAATCGGTTTTTCAATCTGTCCGATAGCCAAAGGTGGCATTGCAGATTCTTCCTGGCGGCCTGGCTGTTCGGTTCTTGTTGGTCGTGTTTGAACCAGCAGTTCGGCTTCTTTCGGACTTTTCTTAAGCGGAATATCAAACCAGAACGTAGAACCTTTGCCTTTATCGCTTTTCAAATCAATTGTTCCTTCCATTAACTCTACCAATGACTTACAAATGGAGAGTCCCAGCCCGGTTCCTTCCACATCCTGCTGCTCCGGCCGATCTGCCTGTGCATAGGGCTGGAATAGATTCTTTTGATGATCCGGTGCAATACCGATGCCTGTATCAGACACCTCAATGTGGAGGGCTTGTGAATTTGCACTATTTTCTTTCAATTGTATGCTAATTTCAATTTTGCCGTTTTTGGTAAATTTATTCGCATTGCTGAGCAGATTTAGCAGAATCTGACGAATTCTTCCGCCATCTCCGATCAGATCACTTTCGACCCGATAATCGATAAATGCAGAGATTGTATTCTCGTTCTCTCTTACCTTTGGTTCGATCAGACGAATAATATGATCGAGTAACAGACGCATATTAACCGTACTCTCCTGCAATTGCATTTTACCAGCTTCCATTTTGGACAGATCCAACATATTATTGATCATCCCCAGCAGAAGTTCGGCCGACTCCTGAATGAGCATAACCGAGCGCTTATGTTCATCGGACAAATCCGAAGATAGCAGAATATCTGCCATACCGATCACACCGTTCATCGGTGTACGTATCTCATGCGTCATAATTGCCAGAAAGCGGGCCCGTGCATGATTGGCATGCACCGCTTCTTCCCGCGCTGCTGTTAGCTCGGCATTGCTTTTGGCCAATAGACGCTGCAGATTGACCAATTCACTGTTCATCGACGAGAATTCAGACAAAATCCGTTCTTCCTGGTGTTTGCTATTGATAATCTGGTGGGAAAGATCTTCAATCGTTTTGCGCAAAACCATGATTTCATGCTCTGCATTTGACATTGTATTCATCTTCCCTTCCCTCTATTCCGGCTGATCCGGTTATCCGAGTTCTGCCACAGGTACCAGAATATCAGCCAATTGAATCGCTTTATTCGCATCCGGAGCATAACCATCTGCTCCCACCAGTTTCCAGAGACCCTGATCTATATTAAAAGGCAGCCCTCCGACAATAATCTTGATATGCGCTGTCTTCTCGGAAGCCCGAATCTTCTCAATCAGCTCGTGAACGAGATGAACATGAAATGTCATCGTTACCGAAATGGCTACCATATCCGCCTTATAATCTGCTATGGATTGAATCAGACTGTGATCGGGAACATTGGCTCCCAGATAATACGTATCCCAACCGTCCATTTCAAAAAAGTCGGTCAGCATCCGAATACCAATCTCATGCTGCTCTGTGCCGACACAGGCGGACACCAGACGACGAGGTCTGCCGGAACCACTTGCTTGCAGCCAGTATGGATACAGTCTGGAGATGATACTCTGTGTAGCTGCTGTACAGTAATGTTCCTGTGCAACATTTATCCGGCTAATCTGCCATAACCGTCCGATTTCATATTGTGATTTTTGAAAAATATGAATATAAATATCTTTTATGGATATTCCTTGATCGAGCAGAGTGATAATAAGTGTATACGCTTGTTTGCGGTCTGCTTGCAGCAGATATTCCAGATACTCTCCCGCTTCTGCTCCGAGAGTGGAATTGACCATGATATAAGATTGTTGAAGTTCTGCTGTCTTCACATGGTCAATGCCCATATCCAGATAATCCACTACCCGGGGCTTGTCATGATGTTCGAAATGCTCCAACAGCACCTTTTTAATCGCAACCAGGTTAACGATCAGATCTTCTTCGGTCACCCGGTAACCGCTTAAAAGTAATTTGAGCCAAGAGATATAGTTTATGAACAACGCAGGGCTCTTCATAAGTACGCTTTCGGCTAAATAACTCAAGCTATACAATGAATCCTGTTTTGTTCGCTCTCTACCCTTGGCTCCAAAACGCTGGTACAGATCTGGCTGCTTCAGGTACTGCATATGTGTCACCTGTTCTGCAAGCCGGTCTGCTTCTATAATTAATTGTTGTCCTGCTGTTTCTTTTTCCTGTAAGGCCATCTGCGGACACCTCCTGACTTGTCAGTGAAGAGGACTACTCCGCACGTACCAGATAACGTCTGACAGAAGGCTTGATATCTGTTAATTCCTGATCCGGATAATTGCTTTCCAGTTCATGTATACGCTTGAAATCGGAACCCTGTACCCAGGTCATATAACTTTCTTTGGTATCCCAGGACATGTGAACGATCAATTCACCCGGTGTAGTCTCACTCTGAAGAAGTTGAAAAGATACAAATCCCGGCTGCCGATCCACTGACCTGCTGCGGTTACGGTAAACCTCCACCAGCTCTTCGGCTTTGTGTTCCGGCACCTGGACAATGGATTGCACAATATACACGAAATGATCTCCCCCAAGCGAATTACGAGCTTATACCATATTAATAGGCTCGTCAAGTTAAATGCCTGCAACTGCGTTGGTCCCTATTTAGTAGTCATTAGTGAAATTTTCCCATAGATTGCGTAATTAAGCAAGTTCCGATACAACCAATTTAGCTACGTCTGCTAACTGCCTGTCCTATATAAACGGTCCAAAACACCCTGTATACCGGGGATTTATAAGTGATTGCTAACTATAAACAAAAAAACACAGCAGCAAGCGCATACTGTGTTAAAATGTAATTCTTTTGTTTTCTTACTTATATAGTAGTTTGCCGGAACTTTCGAAGTTTCTTTGCATCCAAAAATACTAATTCGTAGAGTTCTCTTGCTCCTGATAACCATTCATCACTTCATACAAGCGTTCTGCTGCACGATCATCAAAGCACAGCTTCAGATTATTATCCGATTCCCTGGCAAGCACAGCAGAGTAAGCATACATGGTATGTTCATACTCTTGTACCGCTTTGTCCATATCTTTGTGACGAGTGATGGACAAAGCCAGTTCCATTGCATCCCGTAAAGCCATATTTACTCCTTCTCCTGCAAAAGGAGACATCAAATGCGCAGCATCACCAATCAATGTAACACCAGTGCGCGATTCCCACACCAGACCAACAGGTAGCATATAGATTCTTCGAGGCAGAATTTCTCCATCCGCAGAACGAATATACTGCTGAAGTTCTATACTCCAGTCTTTAAAATAAGCAAGCAGCTGCTGCTTCGCCTGTTGAGGCTGATCGAATGTTATACCTGAATGGTCCAACCACTCTTTTTCTACACGAAAACTGAGATATACCCGTATACGTCCATCCCCATTCAATTGGGCAATGATTCCACGATGATCTCCCAATGCAAATAATTTGCCCTGCCGATTAAAGGCTGCAATCTCCGGGTGTTGATGTACAGCATCGTTCAACCAGATTTCGATCATACTAATACCGCTGTACTTCGGCTGTGCATCTGTTAATAAAGAGCGGATATGGGAGAACGCCCCGTCTGCTCCTACGACCAGATCGGCATTTGCTTTCTTGCCATTTTCAAATTCCAATTCCCAGGTGCGGTCTTCCAGTGAGACCGTCTGAACCAGTCGATATCCCCATTGAATCGTATCTGGTGGTAGTGCATCCAGCAGCAGACGGCATAACGCTTCACGATCGATCTCCGGGCGGGTACCTGGATGATCGGGATCAGCGATTTCATCTAAATAGATATGTCCCTTTTTATCCAGTAGACGGAAGTCTTCACCTTCATAACGTGCCAATGCCTGAAATTGCTCATATAATCCAGCTTCCTGCAACGCTCGCTGACCAGAGTCATGATGGATATCAAGTGATCCACCCTGCTGACGGGCTGACAAAGATAATTCACGCTCATAAATAACCGAAGAAATCCCATGACGCTGAAGAATAAGAGACAGCATCATTCCACCAGGTCCTGCTCCAATAATTGCTACCCGCTTGTCAGACCAATAAGATGTACCCATTTGTTTACCTCTTTTCTGAATATAATAAAAGGGAGATCATAATAAACCTGTCTACATATTTTGATTGAGCTTGGTTAATATTTTACGCAGCATTACTGCTTCCTCTTCGCTTAGCGCCTGGGTAATACTCCGCTCAACTTCCAAAAACATTTCCATGAATTCTTCGTATAATTGCGCAACATGAGGCATTACATATAGCTGTTTTTGACGTTCATTATGCTCAGGTATAACTCTTCTGATATACCCTTTTTTCTCCAGTCCCTGCAGCATACTGGTAATGCTGGCTCCTCTACGATTGAATTGCTCTGCCAGATCCTTTTGAATTACACCTTTATCCTGATGTTCGTAGATATATCCCAGGATCTGACCTTGCTGTGCATTCAAGCCCAGCTCCATCAGTTTTAGATCTGCTGTATGTTTCAGTTTTGTACCAATCTCACGGAACAGATCGGTATACGGGGTCGTTCGAATTTCTTCTTTCATAATCCTATACTCCTTTCCAAATAGTTAGATTTCTAATTGTTTTATTATAATAACAGTTAGAACTCTAACTGTAAAGCCAATAAAAAAGCCCAACCGGTAGAAATTCTACCGATCAGACTATTTTGCCAGCGGCTGCAAAGCCCAATTTTTTTAAAAGCGGAATCACCTGTAACTTTTCCTCATGATCCAGTCCGGCCATTGCATGTTGAATCACTTGTTTGTGACCAGCAAAAATACTTTCAAAGAAATCCCTGCCTTGCTGGGTCAGTTCCGCAAAAATAACGCGGCGGTCTTCCTCACAGGCTCTGCGGCACAACATGTTTTTCTTTTCCAGTTTGTCTACCACATACGTAATATTTCCGCTGGAGATCAGTACTTTTTCCCCGATCTTTTGCAGTGGCTGGGATGTCTCGCTATGATACAGGAAATCCAGCACCCCAAATTCAGTAGGATTCAGTCCATAACTTTGAATATCACGGTGAATATGCGTCATAATCGACTGATACGTACGGGATAATACTATTAATAAATGAAGGGATTCTTTCTCATCCATCTCATTATTATTCGGATTATTAATGTTCATTTCGGCTTCCATCATACTTCCTCCTCTCTGCTGAAGACGGTCAGGCACAGTCGTACCCTCCCCATGAGTATATAAGAGCGCCTGCAAGAGTTCTTCTTTATTAATGAAATAAAGAGTATGAACCAACTGTACAGACGCTACCTATTTTAGCATATCACTTGCTTATTGCCTAAGTTTTATTCTATTAAAAATTAGAAGCCTTTTGCAGTCTCGGCAGCTTGTTCCAGACCTTCAGCAACGATCTGCTGGGAACGATCAGGGAACGCGTTATGACCTTCGATAATAAATTTCTCTACATCTGTAATACCCCAGAATCCGAGCAGTGTTCTTACATATCTTACAGCCAGTTCGATGTCTGCTCCTGGACCTTCGGAGTATACGCCACCACTAGCATGCAGAAGCATTACTTTTTTGCCGCCAGCCAGTCCTACAGGACCTTCTGGAGTATATTTGAATGTTTTGCCAGCTTGGGACAGGTAGTCAAAGTACGTGTGCAGTACAGCAGGAACTGTGAAGTTCCACAGTGGGAAAGCAATAACAACTTTCTCAGCAGCAAGGAACTGGTTCATGTAACGGTTGATGCGATCTACAGCAGACTGCTCTTCGGAAGTCACTTCCATACCTTGGGAAGCTTTGAAGTTGGCACCCAGTACGAATGCATCGTAGTAAGGAGGGTTTTCTGCAAACAGATCCAGTTCTTCCACTTCATCCTGTGGATGAGCTGCTTTGTAGCTGTTCAAGAATGCTTCATACAGTTGAACGCTGACTGCCTGATCGGCAGGACGGTTATTTGCTTTGACGAATAATACTTTGGACATATTGATATCTCTCCTTCAATTTCACGATAAATTATTAATTAGTAAATCTTAATTTAAAGATAGTATAAAAAACACGTTTTGTCAACAATAAATTTCTACTTTAAGATATTTTTCTATTCCTCTATCGTTGAGATGCTGAGAGGGATAGCTAGGCATGTTAAAAGAGGCATCAATCTATATAGAAGAAACTAATTGATATATTCCGAACCTAATCCAACAAAAAACACCTTGCGATCAGCTGTTACCACGCAGCAGACTACAAGGTGTTTTTTGATTTTAAAATATTGTTGGTGTCATTACGTTACTTTTCATTACAAAAAATGTATAAATATCCGATATACAATGTGTATATCCGGTACTTTACTTATTTGCCAGCACGCAAAATTTCAATCGTTCCACTATTGTAGGCAATTACTGCCGTACTGGCCATGTTGATAAATAGCCCATTATCGACAACGCCGGGAATATCATTCAATTGACGGTGCATACGCGCCGGATTCAGAATTTCTTTGAAATGACAGTCTATTGTA
The DNA here is from genome assembly GCF_000971985.1 of Paenibacillus dauci. Classification (GTDB taxonomy): domain Bacteria; phylum Bacillota; class Bacilli; order Paenibacillales; family Paenibacillaceae; genus Saccharibacillus; species Saccharibacillus dauci. The sequence goes on from NZ_LAQQ01000005.1 coordinate 595,668, forward strand.
TAGTTGCCGTTGTCCGTGATAAACACTTCACCGGATTCTGTTTTGCGTAGTACCGGTGTGCAGCCCAGACTTGCCAGCTTTTCGATGGTCCACTCATGGGCAAAAGTAACGACCTCTACCGGCAGCGGGAAAGCACCCAGACGTTTGACCACTTTGTTATCTCCGGCTACGATCATAACCTGGCGACTGCGGGCTGCAACAATCTTCTCGCGCAACAGTGCTCCACCGCCACCTTTGATCAGATTCAGATCCGGATCTATTTCGTCGGCACCATCAATCGTCAGATCTATCTGTCCTACTTCAGCGAAAGGAATAATAGGGATAGACATCTCTTTTGCCAATTTTTCTGATTCGACCGATGTGGCAACCGCTTTGATATGTAAGCCCTGCTGTACGCGTTCTCCAAGTTTGCGAATAGCGTACACTGCAGTTGAACCGGTACCCAGTCCAACCATCATACCGTCTTCTACCCAATCGACTGCTTTCTCTGCAGCCAGCTGCTTGATATTCATGTTAACGTTTCACTCCATCACTCAAATTTGTATAATCGTCCATTTTCGTAGTCATCCTGCATTTATCTGCAAATGTAGTCAGCTCATCCATGGATTTCATGGATCATTTGAACTATACTAGGGACTGGTGAATATACACAGTCCAATCCTGCCGATTCACAACTCAAAGGAGCCACTCATATGCGAACCGAAGATCAGATTAAATCCAAGCTAGGCGAATTGAACACGCAAAAAAGAAATCTGCAAGCCCGACTCTCCACACTCACGCCGGAAGCTGCGGCGTACACTTCCCTGAATGAACAACTGGCAAGAATTGATGATATGACCACGATGCTGGAATGGGTACTTGACCCGCCTCAGGGCAAATACCATACCTGATTTGCTCTATGGTACATTTTAGCCCAAGTAAATCAGAATTACAAAATCAATTTGATGCTGATTCATACTCTTCTGATAACTTTTTATATTTTTGTTTCATTCCCAAAAAATAGTTTATATAGATATAGTCTATTTAACCCATGCTTTAAGAACTATTTATGATTAAAAAATAAAATTTCTATGTGCTATAACATATTCCACAACAATTTCCGACATATTATTTTGTGCACATCACCCACATGCCAGTTCATTTTTGCAAATGAAGGTGCTATTGTAAAATATTACTTGGCAATTAATGGTTCCAAATACCTAAATAACTTAATTGGTATTGAATCTATCTCGTTGCACACCATGTTTACGGAGTCTTTGTCCATAAGGCCTTGTTATATTGATTTTATTACCACAAACAGGAGTGAGAGAATTGAAGAAGATAAGCAGTATGTCTTTTTTTACGAAAAACCTATTAATCTCGGCGATCAACATTTTACTTATTGGTGTTATTTTGCTGGTCAGCAGTTACTTCACTCAGAAGACTATTCTGATTGATCAGCTTCATGGACAGATTCAAGCCGTAACCGATACCTTTGCCCAAGGGATTACAGCCCAGCAAGTACAACAAGCCATGGCTGAAAAAAGTTATGAAGGTGCTACCCAAAGTGAACTTCGCGCTTATCTGGATAATGTTAACAAATACAATCCTAATATTGCTCAAGCCTATGTATTCGGTACAGAGCTGACTAATGGTAATCAGACTTCTCTGGTGGCAGTTCCAACTAAGCTAATGGAAGCTCTTAAAGAAGGTAAAATGAACATCGGCGACATGTATGAACAGCCCGAAACGATCGCAAATGGTGTAAAAGAAATGCTGTCCACCGGCCAGACTACTTTTACAAGCTTCTATTCCGATGATTTTGGACTCTGGACTACTATTCTGTATCCAATCAAAAATGCTAACGGTGAAATCTTCGCCTACTTTGGTGTAGATGCAGATGCAAGTGCAGTACCGGACGGTCTTCATCAACTGCTGGTACGCGGAATTACAATCATGGTTATTTTCCTGATCCTGATCTTCCTGATTCAATTCTTCATCGTTCGCAAAACACTTGCACCGATCCGTGAATTGATTCGTGGTATTGAAGAAGTGAGCAAAGGAAATCTCGATATTCATATCAAGACAGGTACCGATGATCTGGGTATTATCAATCATAAATTCAACGAAATGGTAGCCAAAATGAACGGTGTTATCGTTAACGTTCAATCCGCTTCCAAACAAGTTACCGAATCTGCCAAGATGCTGATGGACAGCGCTTCTGACCATAGCAGCCGTTCTCTGACCCTGATCTCTAATATCCAGGAAATTGCAGATGGCATGAAATATCAGGAATCCGCTACTGAAGATACAGCCAAATCGATGACTGAAGTATCTACTGTTATTCATACTATTGCACGTAATTCTTCCAATGTATCAGATGAAGCTTATGCGATGGAACAGAAGTCTTCCCAAGGTAATGAAGTAGTAGCTGAAGTAACCAACCAGATGACCCTGATCTCCGAATCTGTACATGAGACTGCCAAAGCAGTCGAGCTGCTGGAAAGCCGCTCTCAGGAAATCGGCAATATTCTCGGCATCATTACCGGAATTTCCGGACAGACCAACCTGCTTGCCCTGAATGCATCGATTGAAGCTGCACGTGTTGGTGAACATGGTAAAGGATTTGCCGTTGTTGCCGGTGAAGTTCGCAAACTGGCAGAACAATCTTCCGAGTCCGCCAACCAGATCAGCTCTCTGATCGCCGAAATCCAGACCGAGATCCAAAACGCTGTAACCTCCATGAAAAAAGGAACTCTGGAAGTAGAACATGGTATGTCGATTGCTAACCAAACTGGCAAACTATTTGCCGATATCCATGATGCAACCAAAAAAGTAACGGAACAAATTCAGGACATTTCCAGTGCGACCCAGGAGATTTCTGCAGGTACCGAAGAAATGACTGCAACTACAGAAAACCTGAAATCGACAGCAGCTGCAGCCGCCGCTAACAGTGCCAAAGTATCGGAGCATGTGGAAAGTCAAAAAGCTACAGTCGTATCTACCTCTGAGGCAGCCAACCAGTTGTCTACAATGGCAGAACAGCTGCAAGAACTGATTTCACACTTCCATGTACGCAAAATCGATTAATTATTGTTGATCCTGTCATAGCCTGAAAAGAATGCCCTCCATGATTTTGATGGAAGGCATTTCTTTTCACGGTTCATTGGCTATATAACCTATATACATCTAATCCCTATCCATGCTTCATTCATATTGCCGTACTACAATAACTGTGCTTATCACAGCACAGATTAGTCAAACCAAGGAGAGATTACCATGTCCCAACCGGAAATTGTGAATCTACTAACTACTTCGACCCAACTTCCAGCCTTACAGATTCCGCTGGACAACTCCAGACAATGGCAAAAAGATACATTTGCTATCCATCGCTTTGATCTGGGCCAGTCTATTGCTAAATATATCCACCAGTTGAAAAATCCGCTGGAAAAAGAAGCTGTTTTGCTAACTGGCTATCTTGGCTGGATTCACCGGATGTCTGCCGAGCAAGAAACTTCTGCTTTATTCGCTTCTGCGAGCGGTACACTCCCTGTAACCTTATCTTTTGAAGCATCACCACGTTTTGAACACATGGTCAAGCAAGTATATGATCAGCTAGTTGGGGAGAAATCGCCTGCTCCGGTACAGAGTGAGACTGTATTCAGTTTTGGGCTGACCATTCCGGCTCAACCGGGACAGCTTATTAACTGGGCGATTGAAGAACGTCCTTCTTCTCTAACGGTTGTTATTGAATATAATGATTCACTGTTCAAACCTTCGACCATCGCCCGTTTCTCTGCCTATTATGTACGTCTGCTTGAAGGGTTGATTGCCCAAATGACGCTGCCTGTAGGTGCTGTCGATATACTCAGTGCCGAAGACAAAGTGCTGTATGCTGCATTAAATAACACGGTTGCACCTTATAATGAATCCCAGACATATCATGGCTCCTTTGAACAGGCAGCTCATCAATATCCTGATCATTCGGCTGTGAGCTTCAGAGATGTCACTTATACCTATCGCCAGTTAAATGAACAGGCCAATCAGGTAGCACATCTTTTGCTTAATCAAGGACTTCAAAAAGGGGAATTTGTAACCATGTTCCTCGATCGCAGCATCTACAGTGTAATCAGTCTGCTGGGAATTATGAAAGCAGGCGGAGTATATGTTCCGGTAGATCCATCCCATCCTGATGATCGTAACCATTATATTATACAGGATACCCGATCTGCATTTGTGGTAACCCAGCATGCCCATTACAACAAAGTCCATGAACTTACGGCTGGTATTGCCGCTATGCGCGGAATTATCAGCGTTGAATATGTGAATTCTTCAACTACTTCCGAGTCACTTAATAATCCTGATATCGATGTACAGCCTGATGATCTGGCTTATGTAATCTATACTTCCGGCTCGACAGGCAAACCAAAAGGTACACTGATTGCCCATCGTGGCGTAGTCAACCTGGGACAGATTCTCAAAGAACAATTTGCTATTACACCAGAGGATATCATGGCGCAGTTTGCCAGCTACAGCTTTGATGGCTCGGTCTGGGATACGATTGCTCCACTGTTCCACGGCGCGCATATGTATATGCTGGATGCGGATGAGCGAGTATCGATCGAAGAATTTGCTATTGCTGTGAATCGTACACAATCAACGATTATTACAGCTCTGCCGACTGTATTTTTTAATCAGTTATCCGCTTATCTCTCGGAGGAGGGATATCGCAATCTGGCCAGCCTTCGCTTGGTTGCTGTAGCCGGAGAAGCATTGTATGGTGAGCGCGTACGTGCTTTCCAACAGAATTTTGGAGCTCCGGTTCAGGTAGTAAATGCTTATGGACCTACCGAATGTACTGTATGTGCGACCATGCATAAAGTCAGTGAGCTTCTTCCTGAAGATGTAGTTAATGTACCGATCGGTCGTCCTATTCACAATTACCAGATCTATATCATGAATGAACACCAACAACTTGCTCCTGTAGGTGTGCCTGGTGAAATGTACATTTCCACAATCGGCATTGCCAGAGGTTATCTGAATCAACCGGAAAAGACTGCTGCTGCTTTCCTGCCTCATCCAGAGCAGGCGAATGAACTTCTTTACCGCTCCGGTGATCTGGCGAAGCTGCTGTCGGACGGTACAATCGAATATGTAGGCCGCAGCGATTCACAGATCAAAATCCGGGGACACCGGATTGAAATCGGAGAAATTGAAGATAATCTGAATAAATATGACAGTATTCAAGATGCAGTTGTCGTTGCCAAAAAAGACAGTTCCAACCAGAATATGCTGGTCGCTTACTTTACAACCCAGGATGGCAGCCTCCTGTCGCCGGCAGTGATCAAGCAATTCCTGTCTGACCGTCTACCGTCCTACTTTGTACCACGGTTTATCTGTCAGCTGGATGTAATGCCTATTTCTCCAACTGGCAAAGCGGAACGCAAAAAGCTGATTGCCTATCCGAATACCGAAGTGCAAGAGCAGCCTGCCGGCTACGTAGCGCCGCAAAATGAAACTCAGCAGCGAATTGCCGATGCCTGGGCACAAGTACTGAATAAGCAGGAGATTGGCATTCATGATGATTTCTTCTCGATCGGCGGAGACTCCCTGCATGTTATTCATGTGCTTGTTCTGTTGAAGCCCCATTATCCGAGTCTCAAAATTGCCGATTTCTTCGAACACAAAACGATTGCCGGTCTGGCAGTCTGTGCTGCAGAAGAACAAGTAACCGAAGAATCTGTACATGCAGAAACGCTGCCAATCCGGGAATTGACCGATCTGGTAGAGTATCCGGAGACTGTCAAAGGTACTGACCTTCCAGCGCTTCGTACCGCTTCCCATGTGCTCATTACCGGTGCAACCGGCTATCTGGGCTCTTATCTGCTGCATGAACTACTTCAGCAAAGCGAAGCACATGTATATGCCCTGGTACGCAAATCCGGTAACGCCAGCAGCATGGATCGCCTCAAATCGACTATGGAACTGTATTTCGGACGCAGTATTTTGAATGGATTCGAAGAACGGGTAACTGTAGTAGAAGGCGATCTTGAAGCAGAACGTCTTGGCCTTAGTGATGATGATTACCTGATGCTGACCAAGAACACGGATGCGATTATTCATAGTGCAGCCGATGTACGACATTTTGGTGATGCTGAACAATTCAAAAAATCCAATATCTTGTCGACAGCTGAGCTGCTGGAGATTGCCAGCAAACGTCCGGGTGTACGTTTCCATCATATTTCGACCATGGGAATTCCGGAAGATCTGTCGCTGGAAGGCAAATGGGATCAGGTTATTGAGCAGGGCTATCTTTCGAAAGATCTGCAAGCGACCAATCTGTATACCAATAGCAAGCTGGAAGCCGAGAAACTGGTTATTGAGGCTGGCGAACGCGGCATCCCCGTAAATATTTACCGCGCGGGCAATCTGTCCAGTCATTCGATCAGCGGCAGCTTCCAACGTAATATTGACAGCAATGCTATGTACCGGATGATCAAAGCCATGCTGCTGCTCGGCAAAACACCAGCCGTTAATCAATGGATGGACTTTACTCCGATTGATTATGCAGGCAAATCGATTATTCATCTGGCACTCCAGGATGATACAGCTGGTCGCATATTCCACATCTGTAATCCACAGCAGCTTCCATATGCTGAACTGATTGCACTGATCAATGAAGCAGGCTATATTGTAGACACTGTACGTCAGGAAGAATATGAAGCTTGGCTGCTGGATCCGACTACCATCAAACCTGCCGAAGCCATGCAGCTCGCCATGGCTCAGCTTGAAGGTGACGGTGCCAAAGATTCTCCTTATCGCCTTGCCAATCCGGCAACGGCTGCTATTCTTGAACAAGCAGGCATCTACTGTGCAGCGCCCGATCGTCAATTTATTGCTGCCATGCTAAGCTATGCAGCCAACATCGGCTACTTCCCTGCTCCGGTTATGCTGGAGAACAAGACTGTTCAAATGAATGAAGTTGTATAAACATTTTCTTTTGTTTAATATAAATAAGTACAAAAACCCTGACTGTTTGATTGTCAGGGTTTTTGTATAATATATTTTGAAATATCGATAAATCCTCTTTTTGTGTACATTTTCTATAATAATCTACCGATAAATTACATAATACGACAAAATAATACATTTCGAATAATAACTTGTAAATAATGTCGAAAAATGTTACTATTAAGTTAATCACTTAGCTAAAAATCGGTTATTATAATAAAAGCAAAGACTTTATACCTAATTTTATTGAGGAGATAGACTCATATGAAACTGGAACCTGCAATTCATAAATGGAAAAAGACAACGATTACTATTGCAGCAACGTTGCCATTATTTGCTGCTCTGCTGCCTTCCCTTTTATCCCATTCGACAATTGATTCTTATAATGCACCAACCCAGCGCTACCTGGTTGCCTACTCTGGAGAAGCCGGCAAGCAGGCAATTAGCCAGCTTGCCGACACCGATGTAACTATGCTGGATCAATTGCAAATGGCTGCTGTCGATCTGACTGCTTCACAAAAAGATCAACTGATTCATCAAAATGGAATTACCAGCATCCAACCGAATGAAGTATATGCTTCAGCCGCCCAGGCTTTTGCTCCAACAGTCAAAGCTATAACGGTCAAACCCAATGAACAAGCTTCCTGGGGGTACGGCATGATCGATGCACAGATACCTCTCCAGGCAGGTTATACCGGTAAAGGTATTAAAGTAGCCATTCTTGATACAGGCATCTCGGCTCATCCGGAACTGAAAATTGCAGGTGGTGCCTCCGTTGTAAATTATACATCTTCCTACGCCGATGATAACGGTCATGGTACATTCATCGCCGGCGTTATCGGTGCACAGGATAACGGCAGCGGTTTGATCGGTGAAGCTCCAGATGCACAGATCTACGGCGTCAAGATTCTGGATAGCAAAGGCAACGGTTCTACCGAAGATCTCGCCAAAGGGATCAACTGGGCTATCCAGAATCATATGGATATCGTAAATATGTCGATTGCCTTCCCTCAAAACTCTCCAGCTGTAGAACAGATGATTGCTACTGCAGACGCCAAAGGCATTCTACTGATTGCTGCTGCTGGCAACAAAGGCACAGCGGATGCCACTACAGATACGATCGAATATCCTGCCAAAAATGCCGATCAGGTTATTGCAGTCACTGCGGTGGATGATACACTGCAGCGTGCCACATTCTCTGCCAGCGGTCCTGAAGCAGATGTAGCTGCTCCCGGAGTAAGCATTGTAAGCACAGCCAGCAACGGCAAATATGAGCTTCGTAATGGTACCTCTGTAGCCGCTCCCTTTGTAACAGGAATGGCTGCTGTACTCAAACAGGCTCATCCGGAACTGACCAATGCCCAGCTGCGTGAAGCAATCGAGAAAAGCAGTATCGATCTTGGTCAACCTGGCAAAGATAATCTATACGGATATGGAATGATTAGCTTTAACCATCTGTTTGACCAAACGATCCTCCCTGCTTCCAAGTAAACAGAATTCTCTTATCTGAAATCTATCGGCAGAAATACAGCACACCTTCCCACAGCTTTGGGAATCGGATCGATGCTCAGGATGAGTACCAGTTTCCATAATAGCTTCACATTATATCCAAAAGAGCTGCCTTCCCAAGTGGAAAGCAGCTCTTTTGGATTGACTATCATGATGAACCATCCTCGAGGTAAGGGCAGTTGCATTTTCATTTCTTCAACTTCTATCCAAATTCCGACTGGATCTGAAGCTGTGTCAGATTTCTCCGACAGAGACATTCCTGCCCATCCACTGCAATTCGTTATCCATAATCACATAATCCGTCCAATTCAGGTCTTCACGTACCCAATCGTGATATTCCAGCACCTGTCTATACAACAGCTCCAGCGAGCCTCTGGACGGCTCTGTCATCAGCTCACTTATAGTCTTCAGCAGTCCGTCCGGCTTTTTGCGGGCATGTTCCAATGTATGTATAAGCCATTTATGACCGGGGTACAGCATTTCATTGTGAGCCAGAATAAGCCTTCCTCCAAACAGGATCAGATTCATGACCGACTGACGCAGCAGATAGGGTTCTTCCGTTACAAAAGCTTTGCAGCATTCCTGATACCATGCTTCGAATTGGGCATAAAAACGATTGATATTGTCCTGCTTTTGCTGAAAAGGATATTCCGTAATATCATTGATCCGACTTCGCAGATCAGATAATCGCGAGAATACAATCACTACTTCCATAAATGCAGCCCGTGCAGGCTCGCTGCCAAAGCGCGCGACTTTGTCCATATATCCCGGTGAAATGTACCTCCCGGTTATGCCCTGAACGGCAGCACCATCCTGATCGACCTCCCGGTAGTGTAAAGATCCTTTTTGCAGACGCTGTTCGAATTCCTCATCCGTAATGATAATCATGACTTCCGGCCCTGCCGCCTCGCTTGTCGTGCTGTATATTTCAGTGCCTCTCAGCAGAACTCCCAATATGGAAGGATGCTTCTGCAGATGTTCACTCCATTTCGATAAATTACCCGAAAAAATACTCATAAAGACCTCCTTCTATCTTTCTTCTAATTGATAATGATTATCATTATTAATTATTAAAATCATTGTATATGAACATCCCCTGTTTTGGCAAGGGATTGTGAGCAGAATGTGTCTAATTACAGAGCTGATCCGTTGATATTTTGTAACAAAACTCTTTATAGCCCATACAAAACAGGCCTTATCGCTGTGGATAAGACCTGTTGTACATACATTTGAAAATAAACTAATTGCTAATTAGCGGATCAGATCTGAATGCTAAACGTGTAATCAGGCTTTGGGATGAATCATTTTGGATGGATCAACGTACTCGTTGAACTGTTCTTCGGTCAGCAATCCACTTTGAAGAGTCGCTTCCTTGAGTGACAGCCCTTCCTTATGTGCATGCTTGGCAATTTTCGCTGCATTCTCATAACCGATATGCGGATTGAGTGCTGTAACCAGCATCAAAGAGTTATCCAGATTATGCTGAATTTGCTCTGTATTCGCTTCAATACCAACCGCGCAGTGATCATTGAACGATACAATGGAATCAGCCAGCAGCTGCACCGATTGCAGGAAATTGTAGATGATTACTGGCTTGAACACATTCAGTTCAAAGTTACCCTGGCTGGCTGCAAAACCAATCGTAGCATCATTACCCATCACCTGAGTCACTACCATCGTCATCGCCTCGGATTGGGTCGGATTGACTTTACCAGGCATGATAGAACTACCAGGCTCGTTGGCAGGAATCGTCAGTTCACCCAGACCGCTGCGTGGGCCGCTTGCCAGCCAGCGCACATCATTGGCAATTTTCATTAGATCGGCTGCCAGTGCTTTCAGCGCACCATGAGCATATACCACTTCGTCATGACTGGTCAGCGCATGGAACTTGTTTGGCGCCGAGACAAACAGCTTGCCAGTCAGTTCGGAAATATTGGCTGCGACCAGACGTCCAAAGTCCGGATGGGCATTGATACCTGTACCTACTGCTGTACCACCAATCGCCAATTCCTTCATCTCTGCTGTGCTGGTATTAATCATACGGCTGCTCTTGTGCAGCATAGTCTCCCAGCCACTGATTTCCTGACCCAATGTCAGCGGAGTAGCATCCTGCAGATGGGTACGTCCAATTTTGATCAGATCCATAAACTCTGTAGCCTTTTGCTGCAACGTCTCCTGGAGACGGGCAATAGCTGGCAGCAGGATATCTTCGACAGCCAGTACACCTGCTACATGCAGTGCAGTCGGGAATGTATCATTGGAGCTCTGGGACATGTTCACATCATCATTGGGATGAAGGCGCTCGGTTTTGCCAGCTTCCTCGAGCAGCTGATTACCACGGTGGGCAATTACTTCATTCACATTCATGTTGGACTGGGTACCACTGCCTGTCTGCCATACGACGAGCGGGAAATGCTCATCCCATTTTCCTGTCAGAATCTCATCGGCTGCCTTAACAATAGCCTCGGATTTGTCGGCTGACAGTTTACCCAGCTTTTCATTCGCCAGAGCGGCGCTTTTCTTGAGAATGGCAAAAGCATAAATAACCTGAATCGGCATGCGTTCTCCACCGATTTTGAAATTTTCTTTGCTGCGCTGTGTCTGTGCTCCCCACAATTTATCGGCAGGGACATTAATTTCACCAATTGTATCCTTCTCCACACGGTATTCCACTTGAGTGAATCCTCCTTTGGATCGAATCATCTGTAATTGTTGTAATCAATTCGTTTATGAACCTCTATAATTGTAACGCTTACATACTCTAAAAATCCACCAATTTTGTATAAATGTGACCATTCTGCTGTATCCGGCAAATTGCAAAATCATTGCATCTTGTCTGCTGCCGTTTTTCATTCCATATTGAACCTGAAGTAGACATGATCCTTTTAATCGGGAATACACCAGTCAATCGGCTGCATACCATGTGATTCCAAAAATGCATTGGCTTTGGAAAATGGCCGACTGCCAAAAAAGCCCCGATGTGCAGATAGTGGACTCGGATGCGGTGAAGTAATAACAAAATGCTTATTACGGTCAATCTGAGCTCCCTTGCGCTGCGCATGGCTGCCCCAGAGAATAAATACCACCGGTTCCTCCCTTGTATTCACAGCTTCCACTACACGGTCTGTAAAGGCCTCCCAGCCTTTGTTCTGATGCGAAGCAGCCTGGCCTCTGCGCACTGTGAGTACAGCATTCAGCAGCAGTACCCCCTGCTCTGCCCAATGAATCAGTGAGCCATGCGCCGGTACTGGACAACCGAGGTCCTCATGCAGCTCCTGATAAATATTATGTAGAGAAGGCGGTACAGATACACCAGGTTTGACCGAGAAACTGAGTCCATGGGCCTGCCCCGGTCCATGATACGGATCTTGTCCGAGAATAACTACCCTTGTCGAAGCGAGCGAAGTATAATGCAGCGCATTATAGATATCGTACATATCCGGGTAGATTGTCTGGGTGCGATATTCCTGAGCCAGAAATTGCCGCAGTTCCAGATAGTATGGCTGACTCAGTTCCGACTCCAGCACCTCTGCCCAGTCATTGCGAAAAATCGTTTTGCTCATGCGTAGACTCCTTTGCCATGCAGATTGCAAATAACAGTATTCAAGGTTGTAGATTTCTTCTATGTATTATTAAAACATATCCGGCCGAATTCCAAAAGCACACACAAACAGCCCTTTCTCTCCAAGAAAGGACTGTCCGGTATAACCATTTATTCAGCAAAAATTACAGGCGAGATTTGAGGAACGTATCCATGAACTTTTTGAAATCACGGCTCACTGTATTAAGATTGCTAACCACGGTGCTGAATTCATTAACCAGCTGTGCCTGTTCATTTGACGATACGGCAATAGCAGAGATTTCTTTTTCCATTTGCAAAATGGACTGCTGTACGCCTCCCAGTGAGCTCTCGATATTCTGGGTAGCATTTTTGGTATCGACAGACAATTTACGTACTTCGGAAGCAACAACGCCGAATCCGGCACCAGCTTCGCCGACACGGGCAGCTTCAATAGCAGCATTCAGTCCAAGCAAGTTGGTTTGTTCCGAGATTTCACGGATAAATCCGGCTACCTGATTGACTTCTTTGGAGTTTTCTACTGCTTTGCTGGTATTGCTCTGGATCTCCGCAGTTGTAGCAGACAGCTGTTGGGATTGCGCTGCAATCAATTGGACCATATCGCTCAATTGATTACTGATTTTCTCGATTTCTACGGTTACATTCGACATAAAGTCATTATGCTGCAGCGTGTAAGCTGAAGCGATGGCTCCGACGATATTGCCTTTTTTGTCCTTCAGTGGCACAGATGTAGCATCAAGTGCAAACCCGTAAGCCGATGCCGGTACACGATTGACAGAGATTTTACCATTGCGAAGCGCATTATTGAGGTTAACATCATCTGGAGAGATTGCTGTACCTTTTAACTTTAGATCCAATTCCTTGGCTGGTTTGTAATATTTGAATTCTTTGAGATCTGTTACGCCGAGCATCAGATCGTCGCCAACGACATGTTCAAAATATTTCATACATTCGACAACCATATCCACAATATTCATTTCATTACCGGAAGCAAATTCCTGGGATTCGTTTTTATAATTCATAGCCATCTGTTATTCATTCCTCCATCATATATGCTTATATCCTGTCAGCTGTGCCTACCTCGAATAGAATCAGGCGATCTGGCTGCTGTTTGGATTCGATAAAATAGCCCTTAATTTAATTTCGTCCGCACGGGATCATAAATGAATAGCTAAGACATTAAAGTTTAGGTTTTGAGTCATTGCTCTACACATCCAAATAGGCAAATTCGACTATGGATACCGCTTTCAAAAATGGATACGCCGGGAACGGGTTTTAGCTGATGAAAAATGTATAGGACTTTATATGTAATCTTGCATGGATATCTCGGTACTTTACTGTAGAACAATACTTTTAACTAAAAGTATTTACTTTTTAACTCAATATGATTTTTTTATCATATGCTATTTACACGCTTACAAAATCATTTACACAGCGATAAACTAAAAAAATTAAAAATATTTTTTATCTCTTTTGAAAGTCTCATTTTGACATTAATAATCGTTTTTTGCTACTATATGTTGATTATTCAAATCGATAAAATCAACATATCGGTTTGGTTTTATCTTTGAATGATTGTAAAGCGAAGGTCAAAACCTGTTGGACCCATTGTGTGAAGTTTGGAATTGTGGTAAAAACTAAATATAGTAATAATTTTTAAGCGATTTGTACGGACAAATAAACATCTGGTATTGGGTGTACATATGTATGGTAATGGGTAATGTACACATATGCATCTCCCGATAGCGCAGTTGATGATGTCGCTGGCAAGTTGCAATTATGCTTAGGCGCTATACACTATATATATCTACTGAGGAGGAAAAGAGAAATGAAATTTTTCTTGGACACAGGTAACATTGAGGAAATTAAACGTATTGCCCGCTTGGGAATCGTAGACGGTGTAACCACTAACCCTTCCCTGATCGCCAAAGAAGGTCGCGTATTTAAAGATGTAATCGACGAGATCTGTGCAATCATCGACGGACCAGTAAGTGCTGAGGTTGTTAGCCTTGATGCTGAAGGTATGTTGAAAGAAGCTCACGAGATTGCAAAATGGGCACCAAACATCGTTATCAAACTGCCTATGACTGAAGAAGGTCTGTATGCTTGTAATCAGCTTTCCAAAGAAGGCATCAAAACAAACGTAACACTGATCTTCACACCTGCTCAAGGTCTGATGGCTGCCAAAGCTGGCGCTACATTCATCAGCCCATTCGTAGGCCGTCTGGATGATATCGGTATCGATGGTATGCAGCTCATCCGTGACCTGCGTCAAATCCTGGACACTTATGGTCTGAAATCCGAAATCATCGCAGCAAGTATCCGTAACCTGGAGCATGTAAGAGAAGCAGCACTGGCTGGTGCACACATCTCTACAATCCCTGGTACACTGGTACCTACACTGTGGAAACACCCACTGACAGATAGCGGTATCGAGCGCTTCCTGAAAGACTGGGAAACTGTTCCACAAGCAAAAGAAGCAGTAAAAGAAGAAGCAGGATCCAAATAAGTAAATTTTTATTTAAAAATGTAACTTATTGGATCTCACCTTCCGATATAGTATATATGAAACCACACACCAAAAGCGGGAATCGTAATGATTCTCGCTTTTTCTATTGATAATTTTAGTTGCATTAATTATAATTGCATTAACATCTATTTTATTTAAGTTACTTATTATTTAAAATGTAATGCTTATTTCGAACAATCTAATGCTTATCCTGAAAGGAGCTGTAGTATGAAAGAACTGGATTCGATCGGATTCCTGCTGGGCAGCACATACCGCAAAGTAAGTAATATGTTTGCGAGCCGGCTCAAAGAATACGATATTACACCGGAGCAATGGAGTATCCTCTACTATATCTGTGCACGTGAAGGAATGAATCAGAAAGAGCTCGCTTCCCATGCATATAAGGATCAGCCGACCACTGCACGTATTCTCGACGTACTTCATCGTAAAAATCTGATCCGCAAGGAAATTGATCCACAGGATCGCCGGGCTTTTCTCGTGTATCCCAATGCAGAAGGTCGTCAACTGATGGAAAAAGCACATGAGATTGAAAAAGAACACAATGACAAGATCGCTTCGATGGTCACCCCGGAGCAAATGAACGAGCTGCACGAGCTGCTGCGAGAACTTCGGTCCCGTCTGGAAGAAAATCCGAGTCATCTGGAATAGAGAAATGGAGAGAAATAAATACTATGGAACAAATGGAACGCACCAATCTGGCCCAATCGACTACAGAGCAGCAGGATTCTCCTGTTGCTCGTCTATGGACCAAAGAATTTTTGATACTGACTGCCTGTAATCTGCTTGTTTTTCTGAATCTGCATATGATTCTGTCTTCTCTTCCGCTGTATATGCGCGAGCATTTTCATGCGGGAGATTTTTATGTAAGTCTCTGTACCAGTTTGATGGCATTGGCTGCTATTATTTCCCGTCTTTTCTCTGCCCGAGCGCTAGAACTGGGCAAACGCAATATTATTCTGTTCGGTGGTCTGGCTATCGCGCTGTTCGGAACGGTCGGTTATTATTTTAGCGCGACTATTATTGCCTTACTGGTAATGCGCGTTATTTTTGGATTTGGCTTCGGAATGTACAGCACCACTTTCCCTACAATGGTATCGGATATTATTCCGCGTAACCGTATGGGTGAAGGCATGGGCTATTTTGGATTGTCTACGACCATTTCCATGTCGATGGGACCACTGATCGGGATGTGGATCGAAAAGCAATATGGATTTACTCCGCTGGTCGCGCTAGGTTCGTTATTTATAATTATTCTGTTTCCACTGGCCTATAAGCTAATTGCCGGACAGAAAAAGCAGGCGCGTATAGCAGCGGATTCGCTCGCAGCCGAGACGGTCTCTTTACCTGCCGAACCGAAGCGGCCAGCCTCCAAGTTCGAGAAAAAGCTGTTGCTTCCGAGTCTGCTGAATTTCCTTATGTCG
This sequence comes from Paenibacillus dauci, assembly GCF_000971985.1. GTDB lineage: Bacteria > Bacillota > Bacilli > Paenibacillales > Paenibacillaceae > Saccharibacillus > Saccharibacillus dauci. Next base: position 611,698 of record NZ_LAQQ01000005.1, read on the forward strand.
CTTACCTATGGTGGTCTGGTGAGCTTTATCGCTCTGTTTGGCGGAGAAGCCGGCATTGCCAATCCGGGATACTTTTTCCTGTTTAATGCCCTGGCAGTGGTGCTTGTTCGTCCTTTCTCCGGTAAAATCTATGACAGCAAAGGCCCCAAAGCATTGGTGGTTCCAGGTGCGGTTATGCTGATCCTTGGTCTGGTATTGTTGTCCTTTGCCCATTCTACGCTTGGTCTGTTCGGCGCAGCACTCTGCTATGGGATAGGCTGGGGCGCCCTGCAGCCAACGATGCAAACCTGGATGATTCAGGTAGTCAGTCCTCATCAACGCGGCATGGCCAATGGTATGTTCCTGAACTCACTGGATCTGGGAGTAGCGCTCGGTGCCATGATTCTGGGTACGGTAGCGAGCCTGACCAGCTACACTTCGATGTACCGCTTCTCTGCGTTGTTTATCGTACTGTATATCGTAGTTGGTATTCTGTATATGGTCAAAGCAAAAGGGACACCTGCTCAGAGTCAGAATGTGCATATCAAAGTTAAATAAAACAACCTGATCCTCTCAAGAAGCTGCAACCGTGCTGCGATACATGCTAATCATTCTTCAGTGCTATTGTCAGTTTCGCCCAGAAAAAAGAAGCCAGCCGACTCCCTCCCTGTCTTTACAGCAAAGCAGACGATCATCGTGGATTTCATTTATACCCTCTCCTTTATCTGAATGCAGGGTTAGTATAAAATGAACTCAAACCAAAAAACGTATGCACGATGTGAAAGATACGATCAGGGAGGATAGCGCAGCGATGAGTATGACCGAATACAAAGGAAAAGTGAAAAATATTCAAGATACGCCTTTTGGATATACACTGTCTGTAATTGGCGGCAAATGGAAGATGGTTATTCTGTATCTGATTGCTGAGAATGAGACGATCCGATTCAATGATCTGCATCGGCAGGTCGGAACCATTACCTACAAAATATTAAGCGCCCAGCTTAAAGAACTGGAAGCCGATGGACTGGTATTACGCAAGGAATATCCACAGATCCCTCCCAAAGTAGAGTACAGCCTGACTGATAAAGCGATGACCCTGCTGCCTGTGTTGGAAGGGTTATGCGAATGGGGCGCTCGCAATCAAGATTGCTGACAAGAATGCAGCATTCGGCTATTTCTTCTCACAATAGATATTATTACTGCACTATACAAAAAAGGACTTCGATGTATAAACTGTACCCTTTGTAAAGGACATTTCAAAAAAAGGTTAGGACACGTGAAGAAGCTGTTGCCTGTATGTTG
>NZ_KQ040799.1:0-451107 GCF_000971985.1 Paenibacillus dauci
CGTATCTCTCGGTGACAACTTTTATATCTTATCATGTTAGCAACCATTCTGTCAACATCTTTTTTTGAAGAAGTTTTGAATGACGCTTCAGCACTAATGTACTGTTGTTTATGATGATAACCGGCTATTTCTTGGCCGGAATTAGAGTATAGCATGCCAGCAATTTAGATGCAACTACTTTTTTAAATTAATTTCGGACTACTTGAATCAATTATTATTCCAATGAATCTTTATTATAGGCTATATAATGAAAGAGTAAATACATTCTACTTTCTATATTACAATCACACCAGCTAAATACGCTACTTATTTGGAACTTTGATTGCATATCCGCTCTCACTTCTATTCTTTTTGGACTGTAATTCTCTATCTTCTAGATCTACATCTAGAGCGGATCTGTCATTCTATTTTATTACATCTCTATACTAACGTTTTGACATTCTTTTATCCCTTTCTTCTATAAGATATAGATTTTAGTCTCATATATAGATTATATAGATCGTAAATGATGCTGACTTGGATGAGTCTGTTCGATTTTCTTTACCCTACTCGTGTACAATGATTTGATTATGGATCACATCCATATATGATGAAGAAACAATCTGGTGTTGGTGAAGCTTTTTATTCAGAGATAGCCATTTTATTCTCTCTGCTATATGAATTTTGAAACGTGTTATAACGAGACCGGTTTAAGCATGGTATTTTTCGTCCTTTGTGTATTTCGTTATATTAAAAGTTCTACAAGTACAACATAGTCTACTACTTTGCAATTGAGGAGGATCATTTATGCATTCTTTGACACGTCCTATTTGGCAGGCGATGAGTGAACAGGAGCAGGAAGAGGCTTTGTACCATCTGTTGTCTACCTTGCCGGAAGGATTTACTTTGGAGCATCTACAGCGCTTTGAACGATATGGACAGCAATTTGTAACTGGCATTTATAATTACAAAGGGAAAGAGTTTGTATTTGTACCGGGGGACACGGTTACTCTGGGCTGGAATAATGGTATGGGACAAATGGATGCACGAACTCGCGAAGATCTGGCTGAAGCAATGGTGGAAATAGAACGTACTTTATCCGAGGCAGATGAATTGTTAAATACATTGATGTCTCCGGTACGTGAAGTAACGATCGCCCCTATGATGGTAGAGCGATATCCCCAATCGATCGGATGGATCGAAGTCACTCTGGCTGACCTAGACCCTGAAGAGGATGCAGAGATTATTGCAGAACTGCATTCTTTTGAAGAATCCGGGCTGAATAGTTACGAAGTTTATGAAGATTATCGGCTTGAGCGTGAAGGCGAGCAGATTCGTATTTATCTGTTTGATGAGACAGAGCAATTCGAAGACTGGTCTGTAGAGCATCTGCAGCCTTCTTTTTCCATACTTAATGAAGACGAGTGGGAATATCTCTATGGTGGCGGGAGTCGAAAGCTATTTCCCTGGGGAGACAGCTTTGACTATACGATGAATGTGAAGCACTTTGGTAATCTGGATGATAGCAGCTCTAACCATGGGTCAGAAAATAGCAGTAAGAAGCAGTTGTATCATCTGGAATTGCCAAATGTCTTTGGAATTTGCTTTCTCGGTGATCCTTATCAGGTTGAGCTGACGGTCGAGGGCGATCATATTCGCGCAAAAGGTGGAGATGGCGGAGCGGGAATATGCGGCGGGCTCGGTATTGTTCTGGGTTATCTGCCGGTTGCAACGTATTACCGGAATTTATATGAGGATGCACTGGAGTGGACGGAACTGATCGGATATATGCATTATCGACGCATTATTCGATTGGGCTGATGATGGGCTGTTTGTATTGTATATATTCATAAGCAGTTGAGTGATACTTATCGCGCTAAGTAAATACGGATTAAGCCTAGGGTTCGTTCATTTAAGGTTCGTTCATTTGTGGTTCGTTCATTCGGAGTCGTTCATAGTATTGGTTTATCTAGCGTTTGTTCATTTAGAAATAGTCTATTTGGACTTTATTTGTTTAATGTTTGTTCATGCAAAGATCGCTTACTCTGAGTTTCTTCGTCTAGCAAGTCATTTAATAAGTCGTTCGCTTTATAAATATGTTGAACGTATTGGAGTTGGTAATGCTGCGATTGTAGAGGATTCTGACGATATAGCCTGTTTTCAAAATCAAAAAAGCCGCCCTTCTGTATGTTGGTAACATAAGAAGGGCGGCTTTTTTAATAATATAAAAACTGTTCAACAAGAAATGGATCAATCCGTGAAGGTTTCTTGCTCGTAACGATCTATTATAATGCGCAGCTTCCGACTTATTCGGAACCAAGGAATATATAACGGCAAATTACGATAACAGCCAGAATCCATATCAGCCAATGTACTTTTACTTTGTGACCTGTAAAGACATTGCAGAAGAATCCCAAAATTACATAAGCAACGATACCCGCAGAGATACCATTTGCAATACCATTGGTAAATGGCATAAAAATAATGGTCAGGAAGGCCGGAAAAGCCTGCATAAAGTCATCCCATACAATATGACGGACCTGGCTCATCATCAGTACACCCACGATAACGAGCGCCGGAGCTGTAGCTGCCGAAGGAACCATAAGCGCCAGCGGAGCAATAAACAGCGCCAGGATAAACAGAACACCTGTCGTTACTGCTGTCAGACCTGTACGTCCACCTGCTGCAACACCAGAAGTACTTTCTACATAAGAAGTAATTGTACTCGTACCCAGCACGGCACCTGCACTGACACCAACTGCATCAACAAGCATGGCTTTGCTGACTTTTTTCTCGCCTTCTTTGCGATTCTTGAACAGACCTGCACGCTCTGCTGTACCTACAAGCGTACCGAATGTATCAAACAGCTCTACAAACGTAAAGATAAAGACAATCTCGAACAGTCCGAGACCAACCGCGCCCTTAATATCCAGCTGACCGACAGCCAGATTATCAAATGAAGGAAGCCACTCTGCATGAGACAAGGAACTTACATCCGTCAGACCCATCGGAATTCCGATCAGTGTCAGCACAATAATACCAATCAACAGTGCTCCGCGAATACGCATAACCATCAGAACACCAATAACGAACAGACCGATCAGCGACAGCAACGTATCTTTGTTATGAACAAAATCACCCAATGCCAGCTGGAAGTTACTGCCTCTAACCGTAACTGGACTTGCCAACTGGCTCACATCTGTAATTCCGGTTACGGTAGCCGATACAGAAATAACATTCCCCAGCTTCAGACCGACAATCGTAACAAACAATCCGATCCCGACTGTAATTGCCATTTTGATCGACTGTGGAACAGCGACCAGCAGTAGCTGCCTTACTCGTGTAATCGTCAGAATGATAAAGATAATACCGGACAGGAATACGGCTCCAAGAGCTGCCTGCCAGGTAATCATACCGTTGGAACCCAGTACAACAGTCATGAAGTACGCATTAAGCCCCATTCCTGGTGCCAGTGCTACCGGAATATTGGCGAACAATCCCATCAGGATCGTTACCAGACCTGCACCTACAGCTGTTGCGAAAAATACGCCCTGTGCTGGAATGCCTGCTCCATCCGGTCCAAGAAACAAGTTGTTAACGAACAAGATATACGCCATGGTAATAAAGGTAGTCAGACCCGCGATCAGCTCTGTTTTGACATTCGTGCCATGCTCCCGCAGTTTAAAGAAACGCTCCATTGTTATACTTTTCCCCCTCTTGGAAATAAATAAAGAAAACGACAAAAACCCCGATGGTATTGATGCTCATCGGGGTCTCATGGGTCAGTAACTAAACGTTCCTTTTGCTTATCCACTATTAAAGTGAAAATTCACTGTAATAAAAGACAAACCAAAAGAACGCTGACAGTTACCAAATTCCGTAGAGAGATCATTCCGGTGATCACGTAGAGACTCCTGCGCCAATTCGCAGGATTATACGAATATGTTAATATGTCGAATACTTTATAATACATCCGCGTTTCATGTTGTTTTTGTAGAAGAATTGCTTTACTGGTTACATTCTAGGGGACGATAATATCGTTGTCAATCTAAAAATACGAATATTGATTTGCAAGCGTATGCATATTGTTCGGCAATAATATTTTCCACTAAAAACAGGAAAACGTATGATTATTTTGGTAATGAATACTGCGTTACTTTTTTGGAAACCATCAGAAAAATGCAGCACAAAGCCCGCTTTGTTTTTCCATGATTAGAATACTATTGTGTATTCCACATGAAAGACAAAACGGGCGGATAGAACAATAGAACAATAGAACAATCAAGTGTACTTGCAAACAAATGGTATATGGATCCGGATCAGAATCCCAGACCTTACCATGTCCACTTATGGAAAAGGATCACTGCATACGGCAGCTTAGAACGTATTACTGCAATTTGCCCTGCAGTTCCCATACTTCGGAAGCTCCTGGAGTCTCGCCGGATGTCCACCATCTGGCTTTGTACGTACGTCCTTCATGACTGACCAGATCACCACCTACATAGATTGCTGTCGGACTCCAAGCATTAGCGGACGGATCGCCCGGTTCCTGAGGATCCGGTTCTGTCGGTGTAGTTCCTCCCTGTCCATTTACATTCACATCAATTACCTGGTAAAAGGCATTGCCTGTATCGTAGATATCCCATACGCCGAGAATGACATGGTAACCGTTACGATCGGATGGCACATTGATAGTATGGGACACCGTCTTGGCTGGCTTGGCTCCTTTGTCATCAATATAGGCGATTCGTTCCAGCGAGCTGCGTGTCAGTGGTTGGTTAGGATTCCAGCCTGGCTTGGTCATGTAATACTGCCAGCCGGTTGTCGCATGCTGGGCAGTCAGGTTCCAGGTGATGTTCAGTGCTCCTGTTTTGATATCGGTCTTGTGCCAGCGGGTAGCGGTCTGATCATCGAGTGGAGAGAATCCGGCTAATGCGCCACTGGCAATTTTGCCATCTATAGGACCTGCGTTCGGGAAGCCTTTGGGTGCTTCAATACTTTGTGGTTCATATTGGGCGCTACCTACATTGGTATTCAGACCAACAGCATTGGAACCCTTGTAAGCGCGGCTGGCCGGCTGTGAAATATATCCATGAGCAAAGACTGACGTACTCAGAATCATCATGCAAGTACTTGCTGCAACAACGGCGGTCAGGGTTTTTCTCAATTTCATTGTATTCCCTCCAAATTATATGGTATTGGATCGTACTGTTATTTAGACGAGCTGCCAGACTTCTGCCTGTCCCGGTGTCTCTCCGGTAGTCCACCATCTTGCTTTGTACGTCTTACCGTTGTAGCTTACAGTGTCTCCACCCAGGTAGATCGCGGAAGCACTCCATGCTTTGGCACCTGGTTGTTCCGGCTGCGGCTGTGGATCAGGTTGTGGATTAGGAGGATTGGTAACGCTACCATAAATCAGATTGTTATAGGATTGAGAGAACTTTTGATTGTAAGGGTTTCCTGCAGCGTTACTGCCCAGATCCCAGTTAATCGACCAGGTCATCACACCTTTGAGCGGCTGACCTTTGGCTGCCAGATCAGTGAACACTTTGTATACGACCTGAGGATCTTTGACTTCTCCGTTACCTGCACCATCTGCATTAGCTGGGAGACCCAACACCAGTTTATTCGCCGGAATCTGCAGGAAACCCCGTGTACCATGGATCAATGAATCCGACATATAATAGAGGAAGTTGTACTTGTCCGCATCCGAATTCTGGGATACCCACTTATTCACTTCATCGACCCAGAGTCCGTCACCTGCCTGGTTATACAGCTGGGGAGCAATGTAATCGTAATACCCTGCCAGACTGGTCAGATACGGCTCATACGCACCACCTGGCTTTAAGTAAGGAAATTCCGGTGCCATCGTAATGAGGAAAGTTTTGCCTTGTGCTTTGTAATGGTCTTTGACGATCTTGAGAGCAGCTGGAATAACCGTCGTATTGGCTCCTGCCTTAATGGCATTCTGCTCCAGATCAATATCCAGTCCATCAAATCCGTACATATCGACTAGACGAATGATTTCATTCGCAAATGCCTGTTCCTGCCCTGCACTCAATTGAACATGTGCATCTGCACCGCCCAGTGACAGAATCACCGCTGTACCTCTGGCATTCAGTGTACCCACCTGCTGGCGGAATGCTGCATCTGAAATATTCTCCGGCTTAAACGTCGGAATACCCGATCCGGTCATAAAAGCTACCGTTACCACATTATAGGCAGCTGGAGATTCACTCAGCTGAATCGTACGGGAAGAACCACCGGCATATCCATCCCCTTTGGAAGAAGACCAGTTCTGCCAGTACCCTACCATAACTTTCTTGCCAGCAATACTTGGCATGGCAGCAGCACTATCTTCTGCTGCATATCCGCTTGGAGCGGCCATTCCCAGCATGGAGCAGGTCATTACACCTGCCAGAAGCCATTTGCCTAATTTACGTGTACGTATTACGGTCATTGTATGCACTCCTTCAGTGATAGTATGTGATCGTAAAATCGCTGACATCAAGACACCTGTTCCCCCGTAAATCTGCTGTTATGTATCCCTCCTCTTTCCTCCATCATGATGTTGGTTACATCATTCATTATAATGTTTAAACGATGAAAAACTTATGTATATCCGCATATTTGGAGACGAAGTCATGAAGGACGTCAACTCGTATGCGCATATTCTTCCATTTCCTATCCTTTATCTACTCTGGAAGGCAAAATAGCTCACTTAACATGCGGAATTTAGCGTAACAGCGCTGGGCTTTGTCCGTTTGCCCAAGCTGCTCATAACTGTATCCACACTCATAATAGAGCCCTTCCAGACGATGACAAAATCGATGATCTTCGCAGTAACGTATTCCCTGGGACGCATATTCAATCGCCAGCCGGTAATCTTCGCTGGCATTATATGCTCTCGCCAGACAATAAAACACCTGGGGAAAGCGATAATCCAATTCACTGTATTGATGAAGAGCCTGACGACATTTGTGCAGCCAACTGATACAGGATCGAAGATGACCCTGAAGTGCATATCCGGAAGCCATTGCAAGAATCACTTCAACTTCATGGAGAGCAGGCAGACGATCCGTATGATAGGTCAGCTGCAGCGCTTGCTGTATCATCTGAAATCCATGCGAAATCTGGCCCAGCTGCAGATAAGCGTATCCTTTTTGACAAAGAATAAATTGCTGATCAATTATGGATGGACGTTCCGTCTCCTCCATCTGGCAGTGCTCAATATAATCGATCAGTTCCGGATACATCTGCTGGCGATGCAGATAGGTAATATTTTTGCGGATGGTCTGCATTTCGCTGATCTGGTCCTGAGCCATATCATAGAATATACGTACATCGACACCGCACTTGCGGGCAATACGGTACAGAATATCTGCCGAGACGGATTCCACTCCTTTCTCAATCCGGCTAATCTGGGACTGGTTGCAAATACCGAGTGCCAGCTGCTGCTGGGTCATGCCACGCTGCTGTCGTACTTCGCGGATACGTTGACCGATATAGCGATAATCAAGCGCACTGTCGCCGATGAGATCCATTGTTATTCATCTCCTTTGCCGATAGATTGTCTCCTCTCTATGTTATATGCAGCAGCAGATGGGGATAATGTGTAAAAGTACGTAGATAAGGTGGAATTCTGCGGGTTTTATCGTGACTGTATGTATAACATTAAAGATGTATATGTGGTATTTCCAGATTCGTTATCATTATATATAGACTTATAAACCAGTATATATCCGAAAAATAATATATGAATAAACACTCATATTTATCGTTATTGTTATATAAATAACAATATGGAAAGAGCGTTTACATATAGGCAAAAGACTTAATTCAGTATTATTCCAAGTGTGATTTTCGTTATTCTTGTTTGTAAGAGTAGCTTTTTCTAGTCAGGGCAATGACGAGGATAGAATTGGAGGATGTATACGCTGGAGAAATAAGATCACTATACATAACAAAAACCGCCTATGTGATCTCAGACGGTTTTGTGGTCCTATCAAAATAATTTGTGATAAATGGATACTTAGAAATCTACAGATTGCTAATCTAGTGTGTTGTAGCATGCTGACTGTACACCATGATTCACTGCTTATGTTCTTCGTATCAAGGATAATCCATGGTACCTTTCACAGCGATATGTCTGCCTTTGCGATTTTCGAGTACTTTGACATTCACCATACTGCCTTCCTGAAACCGCGGTCGGTGGATCGTATATACAGTTACAATTACTGCTGTATCGAACGGTAGCTGGGTGGGCTTCTCGATTCGCAGATCCAGCCGCAGCTCCGGCTGACCCATCTCGTATTTACCGGTAGGTTCTACATTCAGAATGCGTCCACGCGCCGTATAACCATCCTGGATAATACGCTCGACCGGGTTCTGACGCTTCTGCAATGCAGGCAGAACGATACCTGCCAGTATGAATACAATAAATAGCAGAATACAGCTGACGACAAGCGTCATAGGGTCCATACTTGTCACCTCTTTGCCAATCGGCGTTCGTTATTAATCCACATTCTGAATCTCGAAATGGTAAAAGACTGTATCAAATCCCTTATCCATCGGACTCGCCGAATAGATGCCTACCTGCAGCGGTTGTCCCGGCGGACAATCCAGATGGGTCATACGCAGCTGCTCCCAATCCCCGGCTACACTGGCACTTCCCGTACGAAAGTAAACAAAAAAATCATTACCTTCCCGTCTTACCCGGAATGACAGACGCTGCTCGAAAATGCTGCTATCCATATTGCGAGTGGACCAGTCCGAATAACTCCGCTGGGTTACGACTACGCCCAGATGCGAAGGTTCATCCGGAATATACTCGATCGATGTCTTGATCCAGTTAGCCGAATCGATCCCGATAAAAATACCGGATTGGTCATATGTCCGCTGGGGATGCATCTGCAGCTCGGCGACTGCTTCGAAATTGCCCTTGATCTCATCATATAGTACATGCCCGTTATATCGTTCAAACCCATAATAGGTTCTCATCCAGAAATCTGTATCCGGCCGACTGCGCAGCAGCAGATGGTCCTGTTCTACCACCTTGTGCTCCGGTGGGAACATCTCCTGCAGACGATCTATATGATGCGGAATATACTGCATACCATCACCTCATTTAAAAGAAATTACTCTTACAGAAATACATATCTCCATACAATCACGAAAACGCTATCACTGTGTATATTACCAGATTAACCGCGTATTTGTACGTGAAAATATTCTCTCACTTTCTCTGGTTGATTCTGGCTTGTCATTTACATTCGTATAGTGCTTATATTCAGCGCCAGTCTTGGTTAATCCGTAGACTTGAATCCCTGTGTAGATTAACCGCGGAACAGACTACCCAATCAACGTATGGGAATAGTGTGTGCCTAGACAGCTTCCTTTTCTCTAAACCTATCTGAATCTATAAGAATACTGATAAGATGTCTAATAAAGAAAACGTAACGCCTTTTGAGCGGGATAACCTTTCAAAAAAGCGGTAAAAAGAGTATCTTAGATATAGACTGGAATCAGCGAATTGCTGTTTGTCCAAAAAAAGAGTTAAAGGTGTGCGATACGTGCGAATCAATAAATATATTAGCGAATCCGGCATTACTTCCCGCCGGGGAGCAGACAAATGGATCAATGAAGGCCGGGTAACGATCAATGGTGCCGTGGCAGAACTGGGCAGCCAGGTCGAAGCCGGAGACGATGTACGAGTAGATGGCAAGCCAATCAAGGTAGAACAGGAAAATGTATATATTGCGCTGAACAAGCCTGTAGGCATTACGAGCACAACAGAGCGTCATATCAAAGGGAATATCGTGGATTTTGTTAATCATCCGCTGCGTATTTTCCATATTGGACGTCTGGATAAAGACTCGGATGGGCTGATTCTGCTCACCAATGACGGGGATATCGTCAATGAGATCCTGCGCGCCGAGAACAAACATGAAAAAGAATATATCGTGACAGTGGATCGACCAATCACTCAGGCATTCCTTAATAAAATGGCATCGGGCGTCGAGATTCTGGATACGGTTACCCTGCCATGCAAAGTCACCCAACAGTCCAAATATGTATTCAAAATTATCCTGACTCAGGGGCTGAATCGCCAGATCCGCCGTATGTGTTCGGCGCTTGGTTATGAAGTTCATGGACTGCGCCGTACCCGGATCATGAATATTCACCTGGGCAATCTGTCGATCGGTCAATGGCGCGATCTGACTCCTGCCGAGCTGGATCAGCTGTTCCGCGATCTGGATTATACGCCAAAATCACACTAATTCGATGTTGGATGCTACTTTATTTCCAAAAAGTATCTGCAAAATGAACAACGCAAAAAGCTGCTTCCGGTAACAGGAGCAGCTTTTTTGATGTGTATTTATTCTTGTTCGGACATACCGTGTAGGCACTTCTTATAGATATATACCCTATGGAAATGTCGAGAGACACACCATGGCAGTTAACGTGATGCAGAACAGAACTCTTCACGAACGGAGTCTGTGACTGCGATCTTATTTATAAAAGACTTTATCTACATTGTACTTGGCTTGGAGACTGTTGATGATATACGTCTCGTAAATCTCGCGTTCAGTTGGGTCTTCCACAATACATACGTCGATACGGGTAACCTCGTCACGGTGATCTTTGATTGGAGAAACGGTATCTTCAAAGTGCTTTTTGATGCGTGGTCTGAGTTTGCGGGCTTTACCGACAAACAGCAGTTCATCTTGTTTGTTGTAGAACATGTAGATGCCGCCTACTTCGCGGGAGATCAGGTGAAAATCGGTAAATCCGTAGATATGGCTAAGTTCTGGATTAATCTGTTTAGTAATCGATACGTTAGGCGTAGGAATGGTAATCTGGATCAATTGCGGTTCACTTCCTTATTCAATATAGGTGTTCATCCTACCATAAATAGGGCGGGATTGATATCATCGATTGAAATATCCGTGTATAAAATGTTTCTCTATTCGAACAATTGGGATGGGGTGTTTATTGTCAACGAATAAGAGATGGGTTGTGCTTGCGGCAATCGCTCCGAAAAGGGATAGGACACGTCCTTCGGTTAAGGCTGGAGATCATGAATTTTGATTAGTAACAGATGATCTCCAGCCTTAAAGGTCGTCCTTTGTCCTATTCCCTTTCCTGCGCTACATGGTTGATGCAGCATGAGCTGGCTCGATCACTGGCTAATTGTACATAACCTGCTCACTGTTTACTGTAGCCATGCAGACGGAGTTCGCCGGAGATGTATTCGCCGAGGTAGATATCGGACAAACTATTGTACTTACGCTGCTTGATCTGGGCTTCGAGCCAGTGAATGTCTTTGTCGATCAAATCCAGTACATCCTGGTTAGCCTGACCGTCGACGATAATCGGGTAACGGATATTCTCGTCGCCGTACTGGATGATAGTGAGCTGTCCGTTCTGCTCCATGATCGCTCGTTTGACATGATTGATCTCGTAAATGCCGGCAGAGCGTAATTTGAACATAAGTTCATTGGCAGACATGCCGCAGCGCAGACAAGCACCGACTTCGACACTACCATTGACGACTAGGGTAACCGGTCTACCGTCGACAACACGTTTGACATAACGATTGTGTTCTTTGAGAAATTTGATAATAAATACGAGCAGGGTCCAGATAATCAGGACGAGGAAAAATTGCAGCGGTGTGACTGCTTCGTTATAGATCACACCGCCAATAATGCCGCCGAGCACATAATTCTGTACCTGATCCATCGCCGAAGTGGGTGCCAGGTTGCCTTTGCCCATCAGATTAATCTGGAAAATCAGACATAGAATCCCGAGTGCCAGCTTGATCATGACTGGATAATAAGTGTCCATCTATCAGCTTTCTCTCCTTTCGAATTCGTCTTTTATTTGTCGATCAACTGGATATGGGGATTTACCAGATATACATCCTGAAGAGTATAAGCGTTCATATCCGAGGTGAAATGGACCGTATAGTATTTATCCTGCGCTTTGAGAATAATGCCATCGCTGAGAGTTGTGGCATTGACGCTAAGGGTTGTCTCGTCCAGCTGCTGATCCTTGGCCATCTGGTGCATAAATTGTACCATCTGAGAATATTTGGAATACGTACTCTGGTCCCGGGTGTAGTCGGAGTACTGCACACCGATCAGGAAGACAATCACCAGCAGCAAAATGATGCTAAGATCGCGGTATTTGGTCTGGATCCGGTGGCGCAGGTAGAGTGAAAATACAATGAGTAGAATGATCAGGGCAACGAAGATAAAGATATATTTTAGATAGAGATTGATGGTGGATTGCCCTTCCAGGTAGGTGATCGTGTAGAAGTTCATCCTGGGTCTCCTTTTATAGGTTAAATTTGAATACATCTTATTCATATCTATCAATATATAGTGCATACCTCTGAAATCAGAAGTATAGCGTAACATTTGCTGTTCTATATTATTGCTGCTTAGCTAGCATGGATTCTATATCTGTATCGGATATAACGATAGTGCATGTTAGCCTTCATGTTGCAAGCTAAACGGTATAATCCTTATTGCATTCAGCTATTTCCCATAATTAAAATAGCGATCACCAACCATTACGCATCTATAAAAAGCTGGATATCTTCCGTATCTATTGTCCGCACTTATTCGTTTGCTTGGATAGGAGCATACTTCGAAAAAGTAGATTCACCTTCTCCTCATAAACAGACAGAATTCGTATAACCGTTATCATTCAGACGAGATATCTGTTAAACACGCAAGTAGATTACATCGTGAAGGGAGCCTATTTTATGCAAATTGCTCAAGGGGTTCACATGCTTAAATTGCAGATCTACTCTTTTGGTGGTCATCAGGAATTGAATCCTACTCTTATATGGGATTCAGATTATACGGTGCTTATTGATACGGGGACACCTGGACAGCTGGAATCCATACAAATAGCCATGAACAATGCAGGAGTCTCTTTTGATCAACTCAATGTGATTATTCTGACCCACCAGGATATTGATCATATTGGCAGTCTTCCCGAAATTCTGCATGCCTCTTCCTCGCCTATTGAAGTATATGCCCACATAATCGAAAAACCATATATCGAGGGAGAGATACCACTTTTAAAAGCCAATCTGGACAGTATGGCCTGGCAATTGGAAAGTATACCACTGAAAGATCGCCAGGAAATCGTGAATCAAGTTCAGCATGCTGCAAAAAGCAGAGTGAGCCAAACACTCGTTGGCGGAGAACTTCTTCCGTTTTGTGGAGGAATCCAGGTGATTCATACGCCAGGGCATACACCGGGACATATCAGTCTTTATTTAAAGAAAAGCAAAACACTTGTCGCCGGAGATTCCATGTATAGTGTAGAAGGTATGTTACAAGGACCTCATACTCTTTCTACTCCCGATATGGATATCGCTCTCCATTCCATCGTCAGCTATATAAATCTGGATATTGAAAATGTAATTTGTTATAACGGAGGGTTGAGCCAAGCCAATCTCCAGCAGCAGCTAAACTGTATCGTTAATAAGAAATAAGTTTCTACTATTTATCTTCAAGTTATAAAGAACCCTGTAACCTCCATAGGTATAGGGTTCTTTTCGTTTCATAATGCAATCTAGATGATCAGCTTTCCGATTCGGCAATCCTTTTTAGCTCCTCGGCACGTACAATTAGAAAGCGTGTCATATATCTTTTCAGAAATAAAAAGTCAGCAAGATTGCCCAGTATTCCCAGAGGTGATCGGTACTCAAAATGGTCTTTCATGACCGTTCCTCCACCAAGCTTGATAAATTTGTGAGTATGGGTAAAGGAATGAAACGCGCCACTAACCATCACATCCACAAAAATATGCGGCTTCTCCATATGTATAATTTTTGCTGTTAACTGCTGACGGATACCAAAATGAACAGCTTCCCATGTGACTTCATCGCCGTTCTCTAGATAACCACTGATTTTGCCCTGTACTGCTTTCTCCTGAGTAGCCGTTGTTGTCTGCATATGTATATCCACACTTCGAGCAAGATCAAAGCAGCGTTCAACCGGTGCTTCGATATAGATGGTATTCATAATGATAGGCATGATACGACTCCTTTGTTAATGGATAAAATAAAAAAAGCAGTCTGGCATGAGACCAGACTGCCCTTTGAAGTTAATATCTGTTTAAATCCTATTCCCACTCAATCGTTGCTGGTGGTTTCGAAGTAATATCATACACAATCCGGTTGACGTTATCCACTTCGTTAACGATACGTACGGAGATTTTCTCCAGTACATCCCATGGAATACGTGCCCAGTCTGCAGTCATACCGTCAATGGATGTTACGGCGCGGATACCTACCGTGTAGGAATACGTACGTGCATCACCCATAACGCCTACGCTCTTCATGTTCGGCAGCGCTGTGAAGTACTGCCAGATTTCGTTGTCCAGACCAGCCTTGGCGATTTCTTCGCGCAGAATGTAGTCGGAATCACGAACGATTTGCAGTTTGTCTTCCGTTACTTCACCAAGCACACGGATCGCCAGACCTGGACCCGGGAATGGCTGACGCCATACGATCGCGCGTGGCAGACCGCATTCTTCGCCGACTTTACGTACTTCGTCTTTGAATAGTGCTTTCAGTGGCTCGATCAGTTCAAATTCCATATCTTCCGGCAGACCGCCGACGTTATGGTGAGATTTGATCGTCTGTGCTGTAGCGGTTCCGCTCTCTACGATATCCGTATACAGTGTTCCCTGTGCCAGATACGCAAAGTCGCCCAGCTTTTTGGATTCTTCGTCAAATACATAGATAAACTCGTTACCGATGATTTTACGTTTTTGCTCCGGATCGTCTACGCCTGCCAGTTTGGACAGGAAGCGCTCCTGTGCATCGATTTTAACTACTTTCATATCGAATTTGCCGACAAACGTCTCCATTACGCTCTCAGCTTCACCTTTGCGCAGCAGACCATGGTCGATAAACATACAGGTCAGCTGATCGCCGATCGCTTTGTGCAGCAGGATCGCTACAACAGAAGAATCGACACCGCCGCTCAGTGCGCACAGTACGTTCTTGTTGCCTACCTGCTCGCGGATTTCCTTGATGGTATCCTCGATGAATGTCTGCATGCTCCACTCGCCGTGGC
This sequence comes from Paenibacillus dauci, assembly GCF_000971985.1. Taxonomy (GTDB): domain Bacteria; phylum Bacillota; class Bacilli; order Paenibacillales; family Paenibacillaceae; genus Saccharibacillus; species Saccharibacillus dauci. Next base: position 15,084 of record NZ_KQ040799.1, read on the forward strand.
ACTGACATACTTCGTACAGGAAGTTGCGGATCATTTCGTTACCAAATACAGAGTGGCGCACTTCCGGGTGGAATTGTACCGCATACAGATGACGCTCTGCATTGCTCATCGCAGCGATCGGTGCGGACTCAGTGCTTGCATCTACGACAAACCCTTCTGGCAGACCGACAACATGGTCACCATGGCTCATCCATACCGTGTGGCTGGATTCCATGCCTTTGTTCAGTGCGCAGTGCGGCATGAAGTCTACATCGGACTTGCCGTACTCGCGCTTGGCGGAACGTTCTACTTTACCGGACAGTTGTTGAGCCATTAGCTGCATACCATAACAGATACCGAAGATTGGCACATTCAGATCATAGATTGCCGGATCGACATGCGGTGCATCTTCCGCGTATACGCTGGATGGGCCGCCGGAGAAGATAATACCTTTTGGAGCCAGCTCACGGATTTTCTCGACAGGGGTGTTGAACGGCAGTAACTCACTGTATACCCCGAGATCACGGATACGTCTTGCAATTAGCTGATTATATTGTCCACCAAAATCAAGGACAACGATTATTTCATTTGGACTGTTCATTCATGTGCCTCCCACTTTTCAATGAGTCTAATTATACCTATGTGCAAAAGAGACCGTCAAGGCTTAAAGCCTTATGATTTCAGCATTTTTCAAAAATTTGCAATCTGATTTTCATATTGCGGAGAAATAGGCAAATAGACAGGAAGTACAGGCGGTCTGTCTATCCAATAGTCTGCACGTTGTCCGTCTCCAGTGGACGCTCTGCCGGTAGACTTTGACTTACAAGAACGATTAATATATAAAGATACCGTTATAGTAAAAATATAACAGAAAATAGACAAAACGTTGAGCGCATTATTTTGCCACCGGTCTTAACCGATATAGAGAGCATATGGCAAAATAAGACGATATTACAACTTGGCATGGGGGCAATCTATGGGATTCATGGACTATCTACAATCACTGTTTACCGAGCATGGCTACCTGGTGTTATTCCTGGGGCTGCTGCTTGAATTTGTTGCGCTACCTTTTCCCGGAGAGACGATGATGGCGTACGCGGGTTATTTATCGTATATGGGAACTCATAATTTCGCGTTGGTCTTACTATGTGCTTTTGCAGGCACCACGATCGGGATGACCATCACATATTTTATCGGTAAAAAAGCGGGTTTGCCCTTTATGCGCAGATACGGTAAATGGATGCTGCTGCCGGAACACAAACTCGATAAAGCGCAAAAATGGTTCGGCAAGTATGGCTACACGCTCGTATTTGTAGGTTATTTTATACCGGGTGTGCGGCATTTTACAGGGTATTTCTCTGGTATTATGAACTACAAGTTCTGGCGTTTCGCTGCCTATGCCTATAGCGGTGCGCTAATTTGGGTCGGCTTATTCGTAGCACTCGGGAAGATTTTTGGGCCGCAGTGGTCGATGATCTTCCACTGGATTCACGACTATTCGTTTGAAGCGATAGCGATTCTGGTGGGACTGGTGCTAGCAGTGGTCATTGTGAAGTATCGCAGATGGCTGGGGATTCAGTTGGTGAACCGATTTGGGAAAAAGAAGCCGGATGATTCGGCGGAGAAATAGAATTTTCTGAAGTTGAAATATTTTATTCTGCATTAATAAATAAACTGACTATGTATTACAATAAAGAAGCTATTCTCATAATGAGAATAGCTTCTTTATTGTAATACATTTTATTGAACATTGTGTCGCTTACTTCGCACATTTAAAATCAAAAATGCAAACATTAATAAATATGAAATATTTCTGAAGTATACAAAATACATATTATCTGTGGATATTAATAATGATACTACAATACCTGATACCACTATCCCTAAATTTTCTAATTTATGAGGTTTCGCTCTGGGATTAAATACTCTAAAAGCAAGAATTACCAGTATAAAAACCATATAAACAGTTACAAAATATATCATTTTCTGCTCCTTTCTTATAGTCTAATTTGTTAGGTTTTTAAATTTTAGCTATATAATTATATGCCTTTGACAATTGAGTATTGCAATTTTTATAAGAGTTGTAAGCAGTTGTAGCAGCGGTAGCAACTGCTCCTCCTGCTACTATAGCTCCGATTATAGTCTCAACTGTAACTGCTCCTCCTGCTGCAGCGATTCCAGCAGCATTAATTGAAGCCCACATAGTATTGTAGCTAGAAGAAAAGCTATCGATTGCAGATTTTGCATTTGATACATAACTGTTATTAATATTTCCTGTTGCTTGAATATGACTTCCTGAAGCTTTGAGCGTAGCAGAAAGTTCACTATAAGTAGACAGTGTATACGTAGTATAGTTTCCATAATAATGGCTGATTGCAGGTATTCCTCCGTTATCAGATGCAGCTACAGCCGAAGTGCTAAAGCTATCTATTTGAGGCTGAGAGTCCATAGCTACAGGTTGTGAAAGTTCTTTATTAGTTAATTTTTTGCCATTAACTATGTACTCGCCATCTTTAGTTTTTTCAATAGTATAGGTATTAGAGTTATCTTGTAAGTCTACATCCTCAGCAGCTTCAGAATTAATATCAAAATAATGTGTACTTACTGTTACGTTAACTACAATCTCCTCATTTTTAACTGCTCTAGAATATAAAGTAGTAATTTTTTGCTTTGCGATCGCCTGTCCACTTACGATCACGTCTTGTGTAACACTGTTACTTAAATCCTGATCAGCAACACTTTGAACATTATTCTCAGCAGCAAAAGCCTCAACACCAGTATTCAATACCGTAATAGCAGCAGTTAGAGCAATAAATATTTTTTGTATTTTCAAATTAAAACCTCCAATTTTTTTTGGATACATGATCCATATATACATATTGACATAAAAAATATATTTAAAAAATAAACCAATATAAGCATTTTTATATACTATTGGTGTAATTTTACCTAACCCTTTGTGTTCAGAAAATAAATATCATGTTATTTTTTGTCGAAAAAAAACCCCTTTTTTATTAAAGGGGTTTTAAAAATACATTTATAATTATTTAATAGCCTCCAGTACTTTCTCAATATGCCCTTTCACCTTTACATTGCGCCATTCCTGCTGCAGGTTACCCTCTTCGTCAATTAGAAAAGTAGAACGTACGATACCTTCGTACTCTTTGCCGTACATTTTTTTCAATTGCCATACGCCGTATGCTTCTGCAACAGCATGGTCGGGATCGGAGAGCAACGGAAACGGAAGCTCATGTTTGGCAGCGAATTTGTCATGGGAGGTTGCGCTGTCCGGGCTAATGCCCAGCACGACAGCACCATATTGCTCATAACCTGCCGTACTATCGCGGAAATCGCAGGCCTGCTGGGTGCAGCCGGTCGTATTGTCTTTCGGATAAAAGTACAGGACTACCTTCTTGCCGCGGTAATCGCTAAGAGAAATTTCACGTCCTTCAGACGCTTCCAGTGTAAAATCGGGGACAGGCTGTCCCAGTTGCAGTTCGCTCATGTCTTGGACTCCTTTGAATAATTAGAATATGGGTGTAAATGAGAGTTATTTTACAATCAGCACCGGACAATGGGCTCGCTTGACTACTTTGTGGCTGACACTGCCCAGTACAAACTCCTGCAGTGCGTTCAGTCCGCGTGTTCCGATGATGATTAGATCAGTGTGGTGCTTCTGTGCATACTGGACAATCGACGGTCCTGGATCGCCGTTAATAATGGTAATTCGGGGATGCAGACCCGCTGCGGTCAGTAATTGCGCTACAGGCTGCAACTTTTGCCGACGATTGTATTCGATCTCCTCATGGGTATGGGAATGCAGCACCTCGTCTTTTACTTTGGACGGATCAACCGCATACAGAATCTCAATCACTGCTTTCGGTGCTACCGCTGCGATTTTGACCATTTCCGCCGCAGCACGAATCGAATTCTCCGATCCATCAGCTGCGAGTACAATATGCTGATACATAACACTCACCCCTGTTCATATGAATGATCTGATATGCCTACAATAATACTGTACCCGTTTTGCTCGTGTAAGTCATTTATTCATATACATTGCCGCAGACAATGGGATAGCACTTCTGAGTATTTATTTCAGAGGGTTATTTCCCTACTCTAAGTGCCACGTACAAGATCATTCCCAATACTGATGATCCGATATCATTGTATATTGATTGATCACGAAAGTGTAATCAAAATCAATTATTGTTCTTGGAAATGTAGTAAACAACTTGATTGCAATCAATATGTAATAACCGATCCGTTCACGGATGATAAGGTTTCTGAACGAAAAATTAAATTTCTTAGTTACCTTCCATTAACAACGCTATCTCACTCCCATATTTATTATTTTATTTCAATAATATATTTTTTTATAAAAAATACTAAATTATTGCTTTTTTCTTCCGACATATAAGAGCGGAGAATCACATCTGTTCTCCAACAACAGCAATGCCAAAACATAATATACAATGAGGAGCACTTACTTTGAAATTAGTAAATCGTCAGAAATTAATCGCTACAGCTATCATCCTGGGTATTACCGCAACTCCCTTTACATCATCTCCCTGGTTATCTACATCCACAGCTTTTGCTGCTCAAGCGGATACAGCTTCGATGGCTGAAGTACGTACGCTTGGATTGATGACAGGTGGAGCCAAAGGCGATTTTATGCCTGATAAAGTACTTACGCGTGCTGAAATGGCCAAAATTCTGTGCAATATATTTGAACTGAATGTTAAATCCGAATCCAAAACCTCCTATCTGGATGTATCCTCAGCCAATTGGAGTGCACCTTATATTGAAGCTGTTCAGGCTGCCGGTTACATGCAGGGCAATGGCGAACTGTTTTACCCGAATCAAGCGGTAACCCGTCAGGAACTGATCACTTCCCTGGTGAAAGCGATGGATCTGCATAGTGAATCGACAGACAGCTCCTCTCCAAGCGCGATAGATATTGCACGTTCGTATGGACTGGCTATCGCAGATAACAATGCTGATGCCAATGCACCGCTGAGCCGCAAAACTAGTGCCGATCTATTTATCCAGCTATTGGATCATCCGGTAGGTCAGGTAGATGCGCAGGGCAGTACAGTGCGTGTCGGTAATATTCCTTACAAAGTAGATGGTGATCTGCAAGGTTTGTTTGGTATCGAGAACGGTAGTGTTCTAAAAGGAGCCAAATTAAACATCGACCGCAGCCAGCGGACCGTAACGAATATCAACACGATTGAATTGAATAGTAACGGCGGCGTTTTTGATGGTAAAGGCATTTCCTTTAGCGGAAACCTGATCGTTAATGGCTCAGTGACTCTCAAAAATATCCATTCTACCGGTAATCTGCAAATCAATGGAGACCAAGGCTCCAAACTGACAGCAAAGCTGGATAACAGCAGCTGGGGCAATGTAATGATCTCCTCGATGGATTCGATCCTGCAAGCATCCGGCAGCTCCAAAGTCGGAAAACTGACGCTGAGCAATACAGCAACTGTACAGACAGAAGATACCGCGTCAATTCAGCAGCTCACGATTCAGCCGGATCTGAAAAAGCTTACCCTGAATGGTGCAGTCGATGTATTGGACGCTTCGCTGTATAATGGCAGCCCTCTTGTGACGCTGCAGCCAGCTGCTGTAGTGGGTAACATTACCCTGTCCAAGGATAAATCAGCCAACGACGTTATTCTTAACTATGGTGCCCAGAAATCAGCGGTATCCATGATCAATGGTACCAAAAACACCGAGAATCCTGCTCCTGCTGCCAATACGACTAGCAGCACCAAGAAAAAGGACAAGGATAAAGAAAAAGATCAGGAAATCATCGGGCTGGATGTCTCCGGGCTGATGGCAGGCATCGAAAAAGCAAATGATCTGCTGCTCAAGCCCCAAGAGATGCCGAGACTTGATGAAGAACCGGGACCTTGGGACGGTATGCTGAAACAAGCGATAGGCAATGCAACAGACGCATTAAATAAAACAGATAGTACCCAGCAGGATGTGGATACAGCTGTACTGGAATTGAACGCATCGATGGAACGATATATCTCTTCCCAAACATCACTATCCAACTTTTTCGATTTCGTAATGACTGTTCGCCATATACCTATCAATTATACAGATGTAGGCCGTTTCACTTTCAAAGACCGTATGAACAATTTTGAAAAAGATTATTACAATCCGCTGACGACAAAAGCCCAATTTGACGAGTATATCGCAATCGTTGACGAGATGAGAACGCAATTTGAATTGATTCAGGATGTAGACTTTACGGAGTTGAACCAGAAATTGCAATACATCCAGGATCTTTCTCATTCTCCATTCAATCCCGAAGGCGCGTCAAAACTGTTAAGTCTTTATGATCGTTATACCAATAAAATGCATCAAGCCATGACGCAGGATCAGGTGAATAGTCTGCTTCAACAACTGACAGAAGAACTGAGTTCCAGTGGCGGTGGTATTAGTCATCAAGAAGAACCAGAGGAAAGCTACCGGGATAAATTAGAATTGTTAACTGGCAAAGTGGATACGGTTCTCTATGATGCCAATGACCATTTACAGTTCTACATGCCGAAAGAATTCCCTATCATTAATGAAGCATTGCAACAAGGCAATTCGGTGCTTAGAGGTCAGAACACAAGTATTAGTGATGAAGAAGCCTTTAACCAACTGAATCAAGCATGGAGTACGTTCCGAGTGGCTTATGATCTGAAACTTAACGATCTGCGCAGCCGTCTTAACGAACAGATTATCTCTATTGATAATATTACCAAACAAAATGACAACGGCTTGAGTGAAGAAAGTATTCAGCAACTACTCTCCCTACAGTCAAGAGCACAACAAGCGCTGAATGATCGCTATTCCAGTGTCAGTTTGTTGGGTTCCTTTCAAAACATGATTGATCAGGAACTAAAAAATGCCCAGCCTAAAAACACAACACGCCTACTCGATCTTATCGAGCAATCGAAAATGGAATATAAGCATTATGAAAAATACCATGGTAACGACTATGAGCCAGGTAGCTATAAAGATAATAAGTATTTTTATTATATGTTCACTGATGCAGAACATCTGGTAAACGATAAAAAAGCGACGCAAGACCAGCTTGATCATTACGAAATCAGATTAAAGTTAGCACTTGATGATTACAGCACAGACTGGATTCTTCCTCATATGATCCAGGATGCTTTGCATAAAGCTTATATGGATATGGATAATGCCCGTAACACATCGGATGAATATTATGTAAATCTGCAAAATGCTGCAAATGATTTGCAAGACGCTACAAACAATCTGGAGTCTAATGATGTTCCTTTTGTTGAATTACGGAAACTGTATATTAATCTATTCGAAGCAGATCGTACATTTGTAGCGCATCAAGCAGAAATTAACGAAATTCCGGAAGACTCCGCTCCAGAAAATTCTTCCGAAACGCCTGTTGCTGATCCGAGCCCATCTGCTCCAACTTCCGGTACAGAAGAAACCACGCCTGCTTCTGGAACAGAAACAGCACCTGCTACCGAAACGCCAGCTACACAGAAGCCTGCAACAGAGACAACACCAGATTCCGGCAGTGGGCAGACTTCGCAGCCTGTAGAAAACAACCAGCCGCCAACTTCGTTTGAGCCTGCCGATCAGCACTACGATTATTCTGCACCACCGCAAAACAACCAAACCGAAGCTGCCGCACCAACACCGGTCATTGCAGCAGAACCGGAAACTACAGAAGCTCCGTAAACGGTTTACAGCTACTCCTTTTTCGTTAAACCACAGCTGTACACGATCCACCACCGGATCAATGAAATAACAAAAAAGAGCGATCATGCAGGAGAAAACTCCGGACATGATCGCTCTTTTACATTATTTATAAGAGATGAACTAACTATAATCTTCTATTAATATAATCTTATCATCTGATATCTTGAACTTGGATGTTCCGTTTAATTCCAGCTGGTCTCCACTCTTGTATCCATTCGGCAGATCAACGGCAAAGGTACCTTTATACATGATGCCTACCTCAATACAATCATCATTCCAATTATAGCCGGTAATCGTCTGACAGCGGGTAGCAAACATCGCAGCAGACTGCTGTGCCAATTCTCTGAAGTGCTGTATCCCCTGGGTCTCTGCAGTAATTTCTCCACTAGCAATATTTCTGAAAGTAATATCATCGTGCAGGAAGCTCATCATGCCTTCAATATCAAAGGTATTATATGCTTGTACATATGAATCAATCATGTCCTTCATTGCTCTGCTGATCATATTATCGCTCCCTCGCATGACGGATATACAACATCATTATCCTAGCATCTTTTGGATACAGTCACATCCGTCTGTAGGAACAAAAGGAAGAAATCCGTTTAGTTCGTATCTGCCGTCTTTGCAGCACTAGAATCTGCTGCTTTCTCGATCGTATGCTTGGAAGCAATCGCATTGGTCCAATCGGAATAGGCGGAATCGACCCACCAGGTGTCTTTTTGCGGCTGCTGGGTAATCTGGTAAGTCCAGTCCAGATTCTTCTCGCCGATCTTGCCGTTCGGATCTGTGGTCTGGTATACCTGTGTAGCGTCCAGCTGAATACTGTCTTTGTGGACTTCGACAGAATCCAGATCAATCACGACTTTTTGCAGCTTGTATTTTAGAGGTGTAGCGAAATAACCCTTCATCTCATATTCAGCCCGACGATAGTAATCCGCATCGGGATTTACACTTTTGAGTGCTTTGGCATTGCTTGTATTCATGGCTTCCGCCAGGCTGATCGAGGCATTATATACGCTATCCAGCGCCAGGTCGGCGATTGGCTTCTGTATCACTGCATTAAGGTCATAATTCTCTTCCTCAGCCGGATTCAGAGTTACTTCTCCGTTAATATCCTTGCCCTGCGCGTTGATGTGTACAGTAATCAAGGATTTTTCCGGAGCGGGCTGGATCTGGATATACTGGCTCGGATCACCGGTAACCGGCTTGTCATTCAGGGTAACCGTGGATTCCATCTCGGGAAGACGAAGATCCAGCGAGGCCATTTGTGTATAATCGAATGCTGCTTCAGCCGGACGATTCACACTAAAGGCTTCTACCTTATCGGTGACCGGTACATCTGCATAGGCGCTGCTGATCGTGCCTTTATACGTATAAACGGCTGGCCACAGATCCTTGATCGTATCGTGATCCTTGTCTGTTTGGAGGCTGCCAATCGCCATGGATGTAGTCAGTGTCTCATTCATATAAGATAAAGCCGCTTTGACATCCACTGGTTCGATATGAACCATCCAGCGGGTACCACGCCAAGAATCGACAGGTACAAGTGTCATCCAGTACGATTGATTGATACGGTCTCTGACCTGGCTTCTCAGCGATTCCACCATAGCCGATCCTGCTTCCTGGCTGGCTTCAGCGCTATCCAGTGCATTGTCAATCTGTTCATTATAGGCAGACTTGGTGCCTTCATTTTGTAATGCCTCGGTAAATAATGCCCGTCTCTGCTCTTCCCGAAGCGGCGAATCCGAATCATCCAGATGCTTGACCAGTCCATCGGTATCACCAGCTTCGACAGCAGCGGTAAGCTGCTCGGCAAGTTCCTCCGGAGTAGAAGGTCCATTGGTTGCCCGCAGGATAAAGAAAGCGATAAGCAGCAGTATAATCGCGCTTCCACCGATCAACAACGTGCGTTTCGTTCGGGGCGAGAGCTCAATCGGCTCCCTGACCGGCTTGGGCTCTGATTGAGCCGGAATATTCGCTGTTATCTCTGCAGCAGATTCAGGCTCCAGACGATGTCCACACTCCCGGCAAAATACCCAGTCCGGTTGTGTAGGGGTACCGCAATGTCCACAGTACATGTATGTTCCTCTCCTTATATGTAAAATAATGGTTTTATAAGTCAGTATTACCCTATTGAGACTCTTTTAGAAAAGGTCTCCGCCCATTCCTTTGAATGCATCCATCAGCTCGGTACCAAAAGAATTAAATACGATCAGTTCAGCGATGACCTGAATCAATACAGCTACCGCAATAAACCAGACAGCACGTTCGCGGTTGATACGGAACAGCTCTATACCTGCATACAGCGTCAAAGCCAGTGCAGCTATAGTCGTTGTAAGCAGTAGTACAAACGAAGCTTTGACCGATACAAACATTACCAGTGCAGCTACGATCAGGACTGCTCCAGCGACTAATTGCAGACCGCCCAGCTGAACCAGACTGTTCTTCCAGTCGGTACGCTGCGTACCCAGCTTGCTTCCCAGCAGGAAAACAGCCGCTAGCATAACGATTAGTGATACGAGACCAAGAACGAACATATGATTAACGATAGGCATATATTCGCTCGCATTGCTATATGCATTGCTGTACGCTTTACTATCATCCCTCATCAGACCGCCAAACTGGCTGATCATCGCTTTGATCAGCTGATGCTTGAAGGACCAGCTCCATAGAACAAAACCAATTAATGATGCAATAATACCGAGCAGTCCGTACAACCAGTCACTATCTCCTTTGAGATGGAGCGCAGACATGGGGTTTTTCAGCAAATTCAGAATCTTGTGTCGATCTACTCGTGCTAGTTGCTCTCTCGCCGTCATAACCAGTGGCGCTGATGCGGATACAGGTTCGGGTGACGACTGACTCGCCATACAGGTATGTATTTCATTCTCTTGAAGCTGGGTACCACATTTTGTGCAAAATGCCATTTTAATTCCTCCATTATGTAATTAAAATGAACTAGGTAATATTATCTAATTTTAGTCCGTTGAATATAGTACCATGTTCCTTGGTTAGTTTCCAATGTTTTTTAAATTAGGAAATATTGTGGGAGGAAAAGAATAACGCAGGTGTGAGAGCAGACACCGCTCTAGGAAGGGATTCTGCCGGCTCCCTCCGGTTAAGCCCGGATATTTTGAACGACCGCTTACAGCAGTAAATATCCAAGCTTAAATGTCGGTCTCTGGCAGAATTCCCTTCCTTTCGCTCTGTATATTGTGAGGACAAGCGTTATCTACTGAGGAGTGAAAAGGCAAATTAAATGTTTGCTGGTAAATGGTCTGAAATATGAAATGCCAGCACAGGCGCTGAACACGCCTTGCTGGCATTTGAACTAAAATTTGAATTACAATGATAACTTTGATAAATGTCAGGATCTGAAATCCAGCCATGAATTAGCATTAGATGAAGACAACTACTCGTAGCGGAGGAAAGGGAATGATCCGGCAGGCCGACCTTTAAGATTGGATATTTACCGCGATCAGCGGTATTTCAAAATATCCAATCTTAACCGGAGGCAAGCAGGATCATCCCTTTTCGCAGCGATATATCATATATACTCTGTCCCATATTGTTCATCACTTTGCAACTACTTTACATCTATAATCACAAAAAAATCGCGATTACCGTTTAACCAAGCTGAACATCTGCATCATACGTGTCTATGAAAGAATGCTCAAGACCCTGCCCCACGATATCTCTTCACACCGCTGTTCCACAGCAGCAGACTCGCTGTGAAAAACACAATGCCCATGACCGGCGTCAACCAGGCCATTGCCATCATCTCCTGCCGCTGCAGGAACAAAGCTGCCGGATAGATCCCGACAAAAGCAAACGGCAGCACCCAGGTCAGAATGATCTGAATCGCACGGTTGTAGATGGTGATCGGGTAACGCCCGTATGTCTGGATATTCACCATCAGCGGAATGATTCCGGTCGGCGAGTCCGAATAGAATGAGACCGAAGTCAGTATAATGTAGATTCCTGCATAGATCAGCGTCGAGCCGATCGTCATGATAATCAGCACCGGAATATACCACCATTCCATTTCCAGACCCAGCTGTCCACCGCTCCAGATCATGATGATAATACCGATCACCGAGCCGATCAGTGATGGCGGGTCCAGATTCTCCAGGAAAATCTGGAACAGACTGTGTGCCGGACGCGTCAGGATGCGGTCCATCTCGCCTTTGACAATATAGCGGTCACCAAAGTTCCACAGATTAATAAAGCAGCTATACAGCCCGTAAGGCACCATGAAATATCCGTAGACAAAGACCACTTCCGCTTCGGTAAATCCACCCAGTGTCTCGGTGTGGGCAAATACAACGAAGATAAAGATCAGGTTAGTTGCCTGGAACAGCAGATCCGAGATCACTTCTACCCAGAAGTCGGCGCGATAGGTCAATCTTGTTTTCACATAGTTGGTAAAGTATTCCCAGATCAAACCCAGATAATACATCGACTCAGCCCCCCTGTACGAACAGCCGCACCCGGGCAGCGCGCCATGTAAAATAAATCGGTATCAGCAGAATCAGGAACCAGATCACCTGAATGCCAAGTACTTCAAGAATCCCTGTGCCCTGCACGCGTCCGGTAAATACCGAACCCGGCAAATACGTGATCGCCTGAAACGGCAGGAAATTCATAATGCTGGTCAACCAGCCCGGGAAAAAGCTGATCGGAATCAGCAGGCCGGAGAACAAATCGACGACCACCCGCTTCATGCGCATCAGTCCATCATTATTTTCAATAAAAAAGGCCATCAGGCCAATCAGGATATTAATCTGCGAATTAATCAAAAAGCTGAAAAACAGCATCACCAGAAACCCAATCCAGGATACCGGACTGGTCGGCAACTGCACCGGGAACAACAGCACCGCAATAATCATGCCCGGAATCATAAACATCGTAAACCGGAAAATCCCCTCGCCAAACCCCTGCATCATCTTCACCAGCAGGTAGTTATACGGACGGATAAACTGGATTGCGATCGTACCGTCACGAATCTCGGTTGCAATCTCCCGGTCCAGATTATTAAAGTAAAACGCTCGTGCCATCCAGGATACAGCTACATAAGTCGTCATTTGCGCAGCCGTAAAGCCGGCAATCTGCTCCTTGCCGCCGTATATTGCCTGCCAGGTGAAATAGTACACCCCGATATTAAGCGTATAGACCAGAATGCCGGAATAATAATTGACCCGGTAGGCCAGCATCGTAAGAAATCGGATGCGAATAAAATCCAGATACAGACTAGACATGCGGCTGTTCCTCCGGCTTCTCCGCCGAGCCCGAACTGTAAATCTGGCGTACGATTTCGTCTGTACTCGTCTCCGAGATCTGTACATCCGTCACTTCTGCCTGACCCAATACACGTGAAAACACATCCGATACCGCCATATCTGCGGGTACGAGTGCTGTAGCGACCAGATCGCTCTCCTGTGTCCACGTGACCGGCAGCCCCATCGTCCATGCATTCAGCTGGGCAGCCTGTACGGCTCCGCCAAACTGGAAGCGGACTTCACGACCACGTCCCCAGCGAGTCTTGAGATCATCCAGACCGCCATCATAAATAATGCTGCCTGCATCGAGCATAATGACCCGTGAACAGAGTGCTTCGATATCCTGCAGATCATGGGTCGTCAGCAGAATCGTCGTGCCCTGTGTACGATTCAGATCCTTGAGGAATTCGCGGATCTCCGATTTGACGACGATATCCAGTCCAATCGTCGGCTCATCCAGAAAAACAATCGATGGATTATGCAGCAGCGCTGCTACCAATTCGCAGCGCATTCGCTGACCAAGACTGAGCTTGCGCACCGGGCGGCTGAGCAGTTCCTGCAGCTGCAGACGCTCTACGAGCTCATCCAGTCTCTTTTTGAAATCGGCTTCGGATACCTGATATACCTTGCGCAGCAGCTGGAATGACTCAATAACACCGATATCCCACCACAACTGACTGCGCTGTCCGAATACGACGCCGATCCCTTGTACAAACTTCTCGCGCTCCTGATACGGTACATAGCCGTTGACCTTGATATGGCCAGAAGTCGGCACCAGGATGCCTGTCAGCATCTTGATCGTGGTTGATTTGCCGGCTCCATTTTCTCCAATGTATCCGCAGATTTCGCCCTGCGGAATCGTAAAGCTAATATCGTTAACCGCTGCTACTTCCCGGTATTCGCGGGCAAACAGATCCTGCAGCGCACCCTTGAGTCCGCCCCGGCTCTGCTGAATCCGGAAGTTCTTGCGTAGATCCTGTACTTCTATCGCCTGCATGAATGTCTCCTTTGTGACCCATTTGTAACTTTTGGGGTCTTTTTTGTAGTGCGGAGGAACAGTATAATCACACACAGAGCCAAGGGGGAGTTGACGGTAGCTAACTTACTTGTTCCATGGTTGTGTGATAATTGATTGTTGCCTGAAAAGAAATTATAATGTACGGGTGTTGTTAAGACAATGCAAAGTAACTAACTTTTATCCACTGGGTATTTCGCAGATGCCCGTCAGCTGCCTGCTCCTTGCAGATGTACAGATGACACCGAATAGAAAGCACATCCAATACATGGCTAACCTTATTGTTGAAAGGAAGAACGTGCATGAATGTAAAAACAAAGCGAACGTTGCTTTGGAGCCTCGGCATTATCGCCGTCGCGCTCATAGGCTATGCGATTTACTACTTCACAGCTGTATATAACCAGATTGGTGCCCTGCAGAAAACCGGGGATGCCTCTCCATTCAAAAATGTACCTACCAATACCGTTGCTGCAGCAGCCCCGCCGGTATGGACCGGAACCGAACCTGTTAATATCCTGCTGATGGGTGTCGATTCCCGTAACTCCGACGATGGCGAAATTCCGCGTTCGGATACGATGCTGGTCGCTTCACTCGATCCGGTCAAAAAGACGATTCATCTGTTCTCCATCCTGCGTGATACGTACGTAGATATCCCGGGTTATGGCGAGAACCGGATCAATAGCGCGATTACCCACGGTCCGAATACCGCTATGAAAACAGTCAGTGATCTGCTCGGCATTCCCGTGCAGTATTACGTATATACCGACTTCCAGGGCTTTATCAAGCTGGTGGATGCGGTAGGCGGTATTGATTTCAAAGTAGAAAAAGATATGCACTACACCAGTGCAGCGGATAAACACGTATACGATATTGATCTCAAAGCAGGTATGCAGCATCTGGACGGCAAAACGGCACTTCAGTATGTTCGTTTCCGCCATGATGCGACATCCGACTTTACCCGTACCGAGCGGCAGCGTGCCTTCCTGACTGCAGTCGGCGACAAGCTCAAGTCTACCACGTCGATCATGAAGCTGCCGGATATTCTGGAGCAGATTAATCCGTATATTGATACCAATCTGAGTACGGATGATCTGTGGAAGCTTGCCAGCGTCGCCTATGACAGCAAAATGAGCGGCAGTGAACAGTTGCCTCCAAATGATCTGCTGGACGAGAAACATGTAGGCGGAGCAGCCGTTATCGGGGTGAAGAGCGAGGATAAACTCAAGCAGTTCATTCAGGACACTCTGAACAAAAACACGACTGATCCGATCCCTGTATCTTCAGACAGCAAAGACAGCAGTACCAATGGACCGAGCAGTTCGAGCAGCTCAAGCAGTACAGGAAGCTCTACATCCAGCTCGTCTACTCGGTCCCCTGCTTCCATCTCGGGAGCAACCAGTCTGTCGGGCAGTTCCAGTCATTAATTGCTTCTATAACAACATGCAGTAACATTATTCATTTCATGCTGGACCGGTAATCGTGTTAAAATGGTTACAGTCTGGCATGGATACGAACTACATGAGATTCAACAAAGCGCCCAGATCATGGGCGCTTTTTATTATGTCTGCCCTGCACTCGTGGCTGTGACAGCTTCAGTTATCGTATGTGCAGCAGAGCGGCGTAATGATACACATATGGCTGCAATCGCCCAAAGGCCCGCATTTATTATAATTGCGCTTGAAGATTCGGAAGCGCCCAAGGAGAGATAGATATGAATCGCACAAAGTCTGAACAATTGTATGAACAGGCACTGAAACATATTGTAGGTGGAGTGAACAGTCCGTCCCGCTCATTCAAAGCGGTTGGCGGCGGTGCACCGGTATTTATGGCTTCTGCCAAAGGCGCACACTTCTTCGATGTAGATGGCAACAAATATATCGATTATCTGGCGGCATTTGGTCCGATTATTACAGGACATGCCCATCCGCATATCACAGCAGCTATTACCCGTGCTGCTGAAAATGGCGTGCTGTACGGTACACCGACCGAGCTGGAGATCCAGATGGCCATGATGCTCAAGGAAAGTATTCCTTCGATGGACAAGGTACGCTTCGTCAACTCCGGTACCGAAGCGGTTATGTCCACTATCCGTGTCGCACGTGCTTACACGAATCGTACCAAAATTATCAAATTCGCCGGCTGCTACCACGGTCACTCCGATCTGGTACTCGTCGCTGCAGGCTCCGGACCGTCCACACTGGGTACGCCGGACAGCGCAGGTGTTCCAGCCAGTATCGCGAATGAAGTAATTACAGTGCCTTTTAACAATCTGGAAGGTCTGCAAGCGGCTCTGGAACGTTGGGGCGATGAAGTGGCAGCGGTGATGGTCGAGCCAATTGTCGGCAACTTCGGTATGGTTATGCCGGAAAAGGGATTCCTCGAAGGACTATGCAAGCTCGCTCATGATCACGGCGCACTCGTCATCTATGATGAAGTCATTACTGCATTCCGCTTCCATTATGGCTCTGCCCAGACGTACAGTGGCCTCGACAATCACGAGCAGATCATGCCCGATCTGACTGCACTGGGCAAAATTATCGGCGGTGGTCTGCCAATTGGTGCATATGGCGGCCGCAAGCACATTATGGATCAGGTGGCTCCGCTCGGTCCTGCTTATCAAGCAGGTACAATGGCAGGCAACCCGGCATCTATCGCCTCCGGTATCGCTTGTCTTGAAGTTCTGCAGGGTGAAGGCGTGTATGACGAAATGGAACGTCTGGCGATCCGCCTGACCGACGGTATCCAGGCATCTGCCGAGCGTTATGGAGTACCATTGACCATCAACCGGATTCGTGGCGCGTTCTCGACGCATTTCTGCGATCATCCGGTAACGGATTATGATCAGGCCCAGGATACGGATGGCGAGAAGTTCGCTGCTTTCTTCCGTCATATGCTGGATCGCGGTATCTGTCTCGCCGCTTCCAAGTACGAAGCATGGTTCCTGACGACCGCTCATACAGATATGGATATCGATCTGACACTGCAGGCAGCGGATGAGTCTCTCAAGCTGGTTGCCGAAGGCAAGTAAAGCTCACACTTCCTGCTGTCATACATCTGGATGATTCCATACACTACGTTAAAACCTGATATTGCTTTAACTTTAATGAGATATTTTAGTACATGCTTGATCAGATGAATGGCAAAGCACCCCTTCCCGGGTGCTTTTTTTATTTCGTCAGGAATCGGTAGCTATACGAACGCGAATGCGGATCTTTTGAAATTTGGTAAAAAACATATTGCCGAACAGTCAATCTCTAACTATGGAATGACAAAATAAAATATTTGTCATTCCATAGTTAGTATGATATGCTGTTGCCATCAGAAATAGACAACCAGATCTACATCATCTCTCATAGAAAGCAGGAAACTAACCATGTCAAAACAACTTCAACATAAAGTAGCTATCGTTACGGGCGCATCACGGGGAATCGGACGCACGATTGCTTTGCAACTCGGTGCAATGGGAGCGCGTGTCGTCGTCAACTATGCGAATAGCCCGGACAAAGCACAGCAAGTCGTGGAACAGATTAACCAGGCAGGCGGCGAAGCGGTGGCTATTCAGGCTGACCTCAGCCGTATCGACGGTGTACAATCCCTGTTCAGCCGTACAATGGATGTATGGGGCCAGCTGGATATCCTCATCAATAATGCAGGCGCCAATATCTACAAACCACTGGCACAAGTGACCGAAGCGGACTTCGATCTGCAGTTCAATCTTAATGTCAAAGGGACCTTTTTTGCGTGCCAGCAGGCACTGGAACATATGAATGAACAAGGTCGTATCATCAACTTCTCCACTTCGGTCGTAGGACAGATGTTCCCGGCGTATAGTGTGTATGCGGGCACTAAGGGTGCCGTGGAGCAATTTACCCGCCAACTCGCCAAAGAAGTAGCTGTGAAGCAGATTACGATCAATGCAATTGCTCCAGGACCGGTAAATACCGAATTATTCAATGAAGGCAAAACCGAACAGCAAATCGAAGGTCTCCGTAAAAGCGCTGCACTGGGCCGTATTGGTGAACCGGAAGATATCGCAAACGTGATTGAGTTCCTTGTTAGCGAGAAATCGCAGTGGATTACAGGGCAGACCATTCGCGTAAATGGCGGCTTTATCTAATCTTTCTGTTCCTTCGCTTGATGCGAGGATATCATCGGTTGCTTGGCAGGGCTGATAAGCAGGCGGCTGATCTGGTGTGCGACTGTACGCAGAGCAGGGCCGATCTGTTCGGCGGGTACGTTGGACACATTGATTCTCAGCTGGTTGGAATAATACCGGCTGTGACTCAGGAAATAGCGATCGGTGGAGTCAGCAGTAATCTGCTGTTCAGCCAACCGGCGAATCAGTATTCCTGTCGGGAAATTGGCTGGCAGCGAGAGAGTGGTATGGATCGTATCAGTCAGATATGCTTCGGCGAAAAACGGATAATCTGCGGTTAGCTCCCGAATGATACGCTGCAGCTCAACTATGCGTTCACAGTAGGCATCCAGTACCCGGCTGCGGTAACGGGTGAACATGCCGTTTCGGATGTACACATGCAGGGCTGCCTGGGATAATACCGAGCTGTCTACGTCCAGCATACTTTTGTAACGGGCAAAGGTATCGATGAGCGCATCCGGCAGAACAGCAGCTCCGATACGCAGACCAGGGAACAGAATTTTGGAATAGCTTTTCAGGTAAATGACATGATCGGACGTATCATAGGCATATAGCGGGTCATTGGATGGCTGCTGCTCCAGATCAGCGAGGTAATCATCTTCGACCAGATAGACATCGTATTTATGTGCCAGCGCGACGATTTTTTTCTTTTCCCGGACAGTCAGTGAAGTGCCCAGCGGATTATGAAACCGCGGCATCACATAGAAAAATTTGATGCTGCCTTCCCGGAATAATTGTTCCAGCTGCTGCAGATCGATTCCTGCCGAAGTTCGCTGAATTTCCTTTACCGGAACTTTCAGCGTCTCCAGCATCTCAATCAACAGATGATATCCCGGCTGTTCGATCAGGACCGTCTCCCGGCCGGATGGGAATGGCATCATCGTCAAAATGGACAATGCCCGATGTACACCGGAAGTGATATGTAGTTGGGACAGGCGTGCGAATACCTGCACTTCTTCCAGCTGTTGGCGGATTTCTTCCAGCAGTGGCGGCAGCCCCTGCGGCATTCCGTAGGTAAACAGTTGATCCCGGTAAATGTGCATAGCTCCCTGCAAGCAGCTCTGAAAATCCTCAAACGGGAAAATCTCTGCTGCCGGCGCAGCCGAAGCCAGATCGATTCGCTGTATTGCATGTTCATGCTGACGATCCAGCTGCTGCCGGGCTACATAATAACCGCTGCGATTCATGACGTAGACCCACTGGTCCCGTGCCAACTGCTCATAGGCGCGTATAACGGTAGCCGGACTGCAGCCATAGGCTGCGGACATTTTGCGGATCGAAGGCAGCTTCTGTCCGGCTACGAGTGAACCGTCGCGAATCTGCTGTTCCAGTGCAGTTACAAGCTGCTGATGCTTGGTCATATTCCCCTTCCTCTCTGTTCTCTGTTCTCTGTTCTCTGTTCTCTGTTCTCTGTTCTCTGTTCTCTGTTCTCTGTTCTCTGTTCAAGTATAAATGATTCTCCAACTGAGTACGTTGTACTCTCCAACAAATTGTACTGGTACAGTTGACTGGTAAATGCGTTGTCGCTTCACCCGATAGAACTCTATATTGAATAAGCGGTCATCACCTGGAATACAGCCGGTAGATCATCTGCTGGCGTGCTCCTTGGTACATGATCCGCTTCATTCCGATATGGAGGTATATTATGACAACTCAACATCCATCTGCATCTTCTTCCTCATCGACTGCTTCAGCCGATCTTTCCGAAGCTTCACATCATCGGGAATCTGTACAGGAACAGCCCCGAAGTGATAGCCGGATGCCTGCATATCTCGCTGCCCTGGGCTATGCGTTGATTATTGGATTTTCCTTTTTATTCGTGAAAATGACTGTGCATATCGCCAGTCCGCTGGATGTGCTGGGACACCGGTTCCTTATTTCCGTAATCGGTCTGGGTATTCCTATTCTACTCGGCTGGGTACGCATCCGGATCAGCTGGAAAGATGTATGGCGAATTTTGCCACTGGCTCTGCTATCACCGATATTATTTTTCACGCTGCAAGCCTATGGACTGCTCAGTGCTTCCTCTTTGGAAGCAGGTATTATCCAGGCGATGACGCCCGTATTTACATTGCTGCTGGCTGCTTATTTTCTCAAGGAAAAGACATCTCTCCTGCAAAAACTCTCTCTGCTGCTGTCTGTAGCGGGCGTTGTCTTCATGTTCACGATGAAAGGAGGCGCCAGCTTCTCCGCAGCCAGTCTCGCCGGTATTGCCCTGCTCGCAGGCTCGGCACTGAGCTTCGCCGGATATGGCGTATTGGCTCGTCCGCTGACCCGCAAATATAATCCGCTGGAGCTGACCTGGGTAACCATGGTTATCGCCTGCATCGTTTTCAATCTGCTGACGCTGGGCAGACATGTACTGCAAGGCGACCTGACTGCCTATATCGCCCCGCTGCAGCAGCCGAGCTATATTCTGGCTCTGCTTTATCTAGGTATCCTGTCTTCCCTTGTTACTACGATCCTGTCCAGCTATGCTCTATCCCGGCTCAAAGCGACACAAATGAGCGTATTCAGCAACTTTGCCACGGTCACTTCCATGATCGCCGGTACTGTCTTTTTGCAGGAGCAGCTCTATTACTACCATATTATTGGAGCCATACTTATTATCGTCGGTGTGCTTGGCACCAATTGGACAGGCAAACGGAGCCGTGTTTCTGAATAGTCAGCTCACACTCCAGCCTGCTCCATGGCACTTTCTGATATCGGATAACAAATGATCCTATAGGGTGGATTATTCTTTCTCCGTCAAATGAAGTATAGTTAAAGTACAATTACATTGCCAACCTAACTATATCTATACTCATTGACTAGAAAGAAGGAATCCATTATGAAAAGAGCAGCTATACTGCTCCTTGTTTGGACGTTGGCATGCGCACTGCCCCTATCTGCTTATGCTGCACAAACGCCAGCCACGGATAACACCAGTCTATCTGCGGAATATAGCCGACTACCTGCGGATCTACAGTCTTTTCCGGAAGATTTCTATATCCATACCGACATAATCAGCATGCCTAATGGACAGGCTCTATTCATCGACCCGGATCAGCAGCATATCTATATGGCGGATACGAAAACGTCCACAGAACAATGGAACCAATCCTATGACCATATCTATAGCTGCAAAATGATGCCCGGTAGTCCCAAAATTGTACTGATCGTGCGGAATCAACAGCAATTGCAAAAGATTGTCCTGTCTACAAGTGGCAAGACTTTGTCTCAATTCAGCTATCCGGATGCCATGCTGAAATGGCTAAGTCGCTCACCATCTGCTCAAATCGGCTGGTCCGCTCCCGACAAATCCGGACAAAAAGAAAAAGTCGCTATTCAGTCCGGCGACCGGATCTACATTTACCAGTCTCCTTGGAAAAAGCCGATTCAGACATTCACTTCACCCACCCGTCAAAATCATCTCTACGACAAGGTAATCAGTACCCGGGTGGATTATCAGGGGAATGATCTGGTGATTGCTTACCAGGCAGACCGTCTGATGCAGACCCAATCTGTATTTGAGCTGTTCCATACGTCAAAAGCAACCAGCAAACCGCATATTATCCAGACACCATGGAATCTCAAAGCGCAGCTGAAGCTGGAAAATGGCGAAGCTGTCATTTATACCAGCAATATTCTGCGAAATCCGCTCGGATTGAATGCCGAAGTCCCGCATCCTATTTATGCCAGATACAATGTAAAAACAGGCAAGCTGCTGGCAGAGGTAACCCGCACACTGGGTGATCAGAACAACAAATGGGAAACGGATTACAGTCAGGGTCAGCTGTTCCTCGCCGACAAGGCTGCTGGGATAATGTATCTGTATGACAGTAGCGGCAAGAAAATATGGGAGACTGCCGAGCCTTCCCAGCGAATCACTTACCGGTTTATCAAATACGAGCAGGGCATGCTGTACCTGCTGGCGGAAAATAGTAACCGGGAGTTCACTATTGCCAAAGTACCTGTGGTGATGTAATGAACCATGAATTATAAGTACAAATCAAAATCCCCCTTCGTATGGACGATCCGCTGTATAGCGGTACCGTTGATACGAAGGGGGATTTATTTGGGCAGAATTCGCCCAAAATTTGTTAGTGTCTGATATATAGGCTGGTTGCAGCTACAATCTGTAGCGCTTCGGTTACGCTCAAGCAGAATCGTTGGGCGCAGCTTAGAGCGTCTCTACACCATCTTTGACTTCCAAGGACTCTTCCGCTTGCTCAGTCGTCCGAGAAACCTCGGGAGTAGCGGATTTAGTCATCGTTTGTCCGTACAGGTCTTCTTTGGTACGCAGAATCTGTGCCAGGAAAGTCAGGGTCAATCCCTGTCCCCAGCCCTGAATGCGCTTCTCCGGTACCTGACGGTAGCCATCGATATCGTTCATGACTGCTGTACCTGCCGATACGCCGGTCACTGTGCCATCATCCTTGATCCGGGCGAGGATGCCGTCGATCGATTTCTGTGTATATTTATTGTACATGCGTCCCTGTGTCAGCAGCGCAGCCGCAATACCTGCAGAACCGGACGTCTCCAGATAGGACGATTCATCATCCAGCACCGTATGCCATAGTCCCTCTGGTGATTGCAGACGTACCAGCGTGCTGAGTTGATCACGCATCGAACCGTCGATAATCATATAAGATGGATGCTGTACCGGAATGTATTTGAGTGCTTTGGACATGGTGAGCGCAGCCCAGGAGTTGCCCCGTGCCCAGTAGATCGAGGACATATGATTCTGGTTCATATGATCCCAGCCATGATAGTACAGATTGGTGTCCGGGTCCTGCAGCAGCTCTTCATGACCATGATACTGCCGCAGTCCATCGTCAAAATAGCGCTGGTTGCCCAGCAGATGTCCGATACGCAGCAGATAATAACCAGCCATGAACATCGTATCCACCCATGCCTGCTGCGGGAACACATCTGTCACCGAATTGACCGTATGCTGGAAAATGCCTTCGGCAAAACGCTCGGCCTTCGTATCCAGGAACTCAGCCATCTCTTTGGCAATCTGCAGATACTGCTCTTCGCCGGTCGCTTCATATAATGTGAGCAGGCAGTGACCGATTGAGACACCGTTGACCGACAGCGGCGGAAGCCCATCGGCAATATTCTCATCCACCCAGACACGCAGCCGGTCCAGATATTCACGCTTGCCGGTTGCTTCATAGGCTTCACATACTCCGTAAAAAGCTACGCCTCCCGGCCAATCCCAGTGAAAGTCCATATTAAATGTACGTTCTACTACACGATCGATCACTTGCTTGATATGCTGTTCATCAAATTGCAATGCTGGCATGAGAATCGTCCTCCTTGGGGGAATGAAGTAGTTGCTGCTTATTCATCTGAGATACATCGTCAGCGGCTGCAGATTCAGCTCGCGGATACCTTCGATAACCAGATCGGCTACCCGGCTTGCACCGTACTCCTGGAAATGGGTATTATCTTGCGATCCAGCCGGAAAATTCATATATTCGCCAGGATACAGCCAGACGAACAGCTCCTTGCTGGCTTCGGGTCCCAGCTTCTCCAGCAGCTGACGGGTTCGCTGGGCAAGATCAATTAGCGGAACTTGCTGTTCATCCGCCAGTTCGCGCATGGCTGTCAGATAATCGCCATGCGTATCTTCCAGCCGGCCCTGTGTGTCAAAAATTCGTCGACTGACCGGGGTGAGCAGAACAGGAATCGCCTGCTGATCCCGGGCAATGGTAATGTACTCGGTCAGGTACTCCTTATAGGTGGTAAATGGATCCGTATGACGGGCAGCATCTGTTTTCTCATCATTATGACCGAACTGGATGAACAGAAAATCACCGGGATGCAGCACTTCGCGAATACGTTCCAGACGTCCTTGCTGGATAAAACTTTTGGAGCTGCGACCGGATACTGCATGATTATCGACACAGACATCATGTTTGAACCGTGAAGGCAATAGCTGTCCCCAGCCTGCATAGGGATATCCATCTGCCGGTTGGTCTGTCACCGTGGAATCACCTGCCAATACCAGCTTCAGTGTGTCTGGTACCGCTGCAATCTGCAGATAATTCAGCCTGGGCGCTCTGCCGCCAAACGACAACCGCAGCTGTCCACTGCGTACTGCAACCGTACACAGCATCTCCACCAGCTGCCCGGCCTGTGTACAGATCGGTGGCAGCAGCATTCGTGAACCATCTGCACGAATAATGGTGTGAGTGGCAGCCAGCAGATCGCCTATCATCAGCTTTACCTGATAACAGCCATCCGGCACATCCAGTGCAAAAGTAGCTCCCAGTGGAATGCAAAAGCTGGTCTGTACATGACTGACCAGCTCTGCCTGTTCTCTGTCCAGCATCCCTATGCGGTCGCGCCCGTAGACTTCGCCACCGGGCAGGAATCCATAACCGTATTCAGGCGTATACAGACTGTCCGGCGAGATGCCGATACAGCCTGCCGTCGGTTCACCGGGTCCGATATCAAAATGCCATTCCTGCGGAACGATCGGAGTAACAATGGTATCTGCAGTAGTACCTTCTTTTGCCTGCATAAGCGGTGACCCTCCCGAGATTAGAGACTATACCTGGTACATCGTATGATATAAGCATCGTGCCATATCAACAGGATGTTAGCCCTTGATACCGCTGCTGCTGATACCTTCCACGATATGCTTCTGGAACAGGAAGAACACCAGAATAACCGGCAGCAGACTCACCATCGACATGGCGAACATACCGCCCCAGTTGGACGCCGATTCGCTGTCGAGGAACATTTTCAGACCCATAGAGACTGTGTATTTGTCCGGCGAATTCAGGTACAGTACCGGCCCGAGCAGATCTTCCCATCTCCAGTAAAAGGAGAAGATCGCTGCCGTCGCCAGTGAAGCCTTGATTAGCGGCATAATAATCTGGATGAACAAGCGGAACTTGCCGCAACCATCGATCGTTGCTGCTTCATCCAGCTCTTTGGGAATCGTACGGATAAACTGCACCATTAGGAAAATAAAGAACGGTGCGCCGAAGAACTGCGGAATTACGATCGGATTGATCGTATTCAGCCAGCCCAGCTTGGTGAAAATGATGTACTGAGGTACCAGTACGACATCATGCGGCAGCATCAACGTCACCATCATGACGCCAAACCAGAAGTTACGACCGACAAAATTCAGACGAGCAAATCCAAAAGCAATCAGTGCGGACGAGATGACCACGCCAAGTGTCGACAGTACGACGATCACCAGGGAATTCCACATATAATGACCGAACGAGTAACCGCCTATTCCTTGCCAACCGGTTACATAGT
Source organism: Paenibacillus dauci (assembly GCF_000971985.1). Lineage (GTDB taxonomy): Bacteria > Bacillota > Bacilli > Paenibacillales > Paenibacillaceae > Saccharibacillus > Saccharibacillus dauci. Next base: position 40,534 of record NZ_KQ040799.1, read on the forward strand.
TGGACCAGATCCATTCGGCAGGCAGCAGCGTCGTAGCGGTTGTGAATATCGTGCGGCTTTCCTTGAAGGAACTGAAGAACATCCAGATGATCGGATAGAGCATGAGCAGTGCCAATGCACCGACGAGGATATGATAGATCGGCCACTTGACCTTGCGCCACACGGCTCCTTTTTGCAGCCGTGTACCAGTCATAGCGCCGTATTCGCTAACAGGAACTTTGGGTTCAGCCATAACTCAGCGCCCTCCTTCCGATTCGTAGAACACCCACATCTTGGACGTTTTGAACAAAATAAGTGTGAGTACACCGATAAAGATCAGCATGACCCATGCCATCGCCGAGGCATAACCCATATTGTTGAACATGAATGCCTGACGGAACAGATACAGCGAGTACAGCATCGTACCATCCATTGGGCCGCCTTCTCCTTTGGAGATAATGTAGGCCGGAACGAATGTCATAAAGGCACTGATCGTCTGCATAATCAGGTTAAACAGGATAATCGGGCTAAGCAGTGGCAACGTAATACTGAAAAATTTGCGTACTGGATGTGCGCCATCCACGCTTGCGGCTTCATACATTTCCGGGGAAATATTTTTGAGACCGGCTAGGAAAATCAGCATTGAAGAACCAAACTGCCATACCGACAGGGTGATCAACATGCTGAGTGCAGCGCCCGGATCACCAAACCACTGCACCGGAGCAGCCCCCAGCGCCATCAGCAGTCCGTTTACAATCCCCTGCTCACTGAAAATGTTACGCCACATGATCGATACAGCTACACTGCCGCCAATGATGGATGGCAGGTAGTAGATCGTACGATAGGTGCCGATCATTTTGGAACCTGTATTCAGGATCATCGCTACGAACAAGGCAAATGTCAGACGCAGCGGTACGCCGATAAATACGTAGTAGAGCGTGACTTTAACGGAAGACCAGTACTTGGGATCACCGGTAAACATCTTCTCAAAGTTATTGAATCCCACCCAGCGCGGTGGACTGAACAAATTGTAGCTTGTAAAGGACAGATACAGCGAGATGAACATCGGGATCAGCGTAAACGCCAGAAATCCGATAATAAACGGACTAATAAAGGCATAACCAGTCAGGTTGGCCTTGAGGGAATGGTTCCGCATGAATCTGTGCACCTCCTTCAGGGGATACTTGCGTGACAGTCTCGGATATATGGACGACTATAGACTTGATGAACATGCCGGGAAAAGGAGAACCCTGCCGCCTGGCGATCACTCCGCCCTGCTGCTGCTTCTCCTTCCTCCCTGATCATCTCTACATGTTCGGTTCCTGCTTGGTCTGGCGGTGATGTACTGCTACGAACCATTGCTGGTTGTGTCTATTCGGCAATCCCTGCTGATAGCGCATGGAATTGTATTTACTCGTTAAAGGCAGGTGATGGTACGTTACGGTTGGTTGTTGGACAGGATCGCATTGGCATCTGCACGGAACTTCGGTGCAGCCTCGGCAGCTGTCGTCTGTCCAAAGTTGATCTGCTCCACATAGTCGGCCAGTGTTGCGATGACTTCTGCCGAACCTACTGGTGGCGGCGGGCTCATTGGCGACGCTTTTGGTTCCATTTCGCTTACGAAATCAAATACTTGCTTTTCCGCTTCAGTCAGATCCGGTGTAACGGATTCCTTGATTTTGGAGGAGATTGGTACACCGCGCTCGCCTTTGATCAGCTTGTTGGCTTCTTCGTTATTCACCCAGAAGTCGATAAATTTGGCGGCTTCATCTTTGGACTTGGAGCTGCTTGCAATCGACCAGTACATACTTGGCTGCATGTAGATTCCTTTTTCCATATCCGGTCCGAGCATTGGAGCGAGCGCCATCGGACGATCGGCTACTTTTTGCAGGGCAACGAACTGGTTGGACCACTGCCATGTACCAATACCGGTACCTTTGACAACTGTGGATTCCTCCAGGATTCCCTTGTTCTGGCTCAGTGTTTCCTGAGAAGGAACTGCGCCTTCTTTGATCAGTTCGGCCAGCGTACCGAAGAACTCGGTGAACAATGCATCGTCTTCATAACCGAGTGCAGTACCCTCTGCATTGTACAGGGAGTGTCCTTTGGTTCTCAGGAAGTAGTTGAAGAAAATATCGGCTGCCATGGATTCGTCAAAGTACACGCCTTTTGCTTTGGCTTGCATGGCCATTTTTTTGTAATCATCCCATGTCCAGTTGGCAGGGATTTCGTTGATGCCTGCTTTTTTGAGCAGTTCCGGGTTGTACTGGTAACCGAGTACGTTAACCCCTGTCGGGATACCGTACTGCGTACCGCCGATCAGACCGGTGCTGAGTACATTCTCGCTGACATCGTCCAGCTTGATTTTGCTGCCAATGTAGGGCTTGAGATCTTCCAGCTGACCGTTTTTGGCATACTGGCTAATGTAGGAGATATCCATCTGCATAATGTCAGGCAGCTGGTTGGCAGCAGCTTGCGGAGCAAGCTTTTTCCAGTAATCGTCAAAGGAAGCATATTCAATATCGATATTCACGCCGGGGTTCTGCTTCTTGTAGAGATCGATAACTTTCTGCGTATATTCATGACGCGCATCCGATCCCCACCAAGCGATCCGCAAGGTCTTGCCATCTTGGGCACCACCGCTGGCATTGCCTCCGCCGGAATTGCCGCATGCTGTAATCAGGAGTAAAATCGCGACCATCGTCGCCAGTGCTATTGTCTTTCTCATCTTCATTTCAGTCTCCCCTTTCGTAGTTAGGCAGCTGTGCAAGTGTGAACATTAAGTCTGGAATCAAGTATAAACAGTGTTATGTAGCATTTTGTTAACGCTTTCATATTGGGTACGCCTTTATTCTCTCAAATGCTGGAAAGCAAATGAATACACAAATCCGATGTTTTGGTTTAAAAAACAGAGTCTTCTAAATATTCAAGTGCATGATATTAAAATGCAGAACCTATTAACTTGGCTATTCCAGATTCTAATTTCTTCTGAATTCCAAAGGAAATATAATAATATAATCACGTTGTTATGTGTATTTTTATGTTTACTTTTCCATAATAAAAGTGTAAATTAATTCATGAAGTTACAATAAAGAGAAAGAATTTCTCTTGGCAATTCTAAAGAACATAGCTCCAAACGAAGTCTAACAGCAACAACCACGATTTATGATAATACTACATACGATTATATTACCTAAGATGAAAACCATGTTTATCTGTATGAAGAATCTGCTCACTCTGTTCCTCAATTAGTCATTGCAAATACTACTCAAAGCGATAAGCAAACTTTAATAACATTGTGGAGGTTAAAATGAAACTCAAAAAGTTATCATCTACCTTGACACTTGCACTGATGCTTACTTTTACATTTTCTAATCTAACACATGCTTCTTTACAAAAACCCAACGTTTATGTGAATAATCAAAAGCTGGATATTTATGCAAATGTCTCTGCAGTAGATGTTACCTATGTTCCATTTAGACCGATATTTGATAAACTCAATATGACCGTAAATTGGGACAACGACAAAAAGTCAGTAACAGCTACTAATGGAACTACAACTATTATATTAACTAATGATTCTTACACAGCATACGTCAATGATAAAGCGGTGAAACTAATTAATCCTCCATTCTACAATCCAGATGACAAACTATTTTATGTGAATTTACGCTTTGTCGCTGAATCAACAGGAGCAACAGTGAACTGGTCTAAAAATAAAACGGATGCAAACATTTATATTACAAATCCTAATTTGAAATAATGAGCAATATGAGCTAAATAAAAAATCACATCATACTATCAACGATATATTGGTCATTTTGACATCAAAATAGGATGAAATACTTTTTAATTCCATTATGTAACGTTTCATTATTAAAAAAACTGTGGAGGTTCTAATGAAGTCGCCTAAATTATTTTTTGTTCTTATAATATCAGTTGTCCTCCTTATTCCCTCTTTAAATGTTGCCCAAGCCTCGCGCGAAAAACCTGTAGTTTATGTAAACAATCAAAAGATGGATATCTATGCTGTAGTCTCAACAATTGGTGTAACTTATGTCCCGTTCAGACCCATTTTTGAAAAATTGAATATGACAGTAACTTGGGATAATATCAAAAAATCAGTAAAAGCTACTAATGGAAGTACAACTATCACATTAACTAATAATTCGTATATAGCTTATGTTAATGACAAAGAGGTGAAACTATTAGAACCTCCAGTCTATGATCCCTATGATAAACTGTTGTATGTAAATTTGCGTTTTGTCGCAGAATCCACAGGGGCAACAGTGGACTGGTCTAAAAATGAAACGGATGCAAATATTAATATCACAAATCCTAATTTGAAATAATGAATAATGTGATCCAAATAAAAAATTTCATTTCAATCTAAACAAGGTTGAAATGAGATGTTTTTATTATTAAAAATCACATCATACTATCAACGATATGTTGGTCAGTTTGAGACCAGTATAGGATGGAATACTTTTTAATTGCAATATTTAACGTGTAGTCATTAATAAAGCTGTGGAGGTTTAAATGAAATCATTTAAATTATTTTTTGTTCTTATCCTATCCGTTATACTGCTTATCCCATCTTTAAATGTTGTCCATGCCTCGCGCGAAAAACCAGCAGTTTATGTAAATAATCAACAGCTCGATATCTTTGCTGGAATAGGCTCAAAAGGTGTAACTTATGTTCCTTTCAGACCCATTTTTGAAAAACTTAATATGACAGTTGATTGGGATAGCAATAAAAAATCAGTAACTGCCAAAAATGATAAAACAACGATTACATTAACCAACAATTCTTATACAGCTTATGTAAATGGTGAAAAAGTGGATTTGTTGGCTCCGCCATTTATTGATCCTAACAACAATAGTTTTAATGTGAACTTACGTTTTGTTGCTGAATCTTCGGGAGCAAAAGTCACTTGGGTGAAAAAAGGAAATGATGCTAGTATTTATATTACAAATCCTAATCTAAATAAAAATTAAATACGATTATAATTGCCATGTCATCTCCAGCAGCTACAGTTGGAGATGACATTTTTTTATTTACTCATACAAAAGTATTCTATAAATACAGACATTGCGAAATTTAAAATGATAATACTTCCTCTTCCCTCTATCTACTCCCCGCACTTCCTGTACTCCGTCGGCGTCATGCCGGTCACCTTTTTGAACACCTGGCTAAAATACTGCGAATTGCCACCAAAGCCGAACAGCTCCGCCAATTCAAATACTTTCACATCCCCGCTGCGACGAATATGCTCGGTAGCGCGCTCGATTCGGTAGCGATTGACGTACTGGGAGAAGTTGTCGCCGGTCACTTTTTTGAAAATTTTGCCCAGATAATCGGGGTTCATGTACAGCATCTGATGGGCCACACCGTTCAATGACAGCTCAGCGTTCACATAGTTCTCCTCGATAATCTGCAGCATCTTGTTCACCACAGAGGACTGACGGTTGATATTGCTGCGGTAGTAACCCGCCGCCAGCTCCGAAGCGGCCTGCCGGATAAAGTCATGTAGCCCGGTAAGCGTCTCCAGCACTGACAGATCAGCGAGACGGCTGGTGAACCGGGAGCGCTCCTCAGCCGGATAGAGACGGATCATGACCGCATACAGCTGCAGCACATAGGAACGGGTCACCCCGATATCCAGACGCATCGCCGACAGTTCAGCGAACAATCGGTCAATCTCGGTCTCCACCTCCTGCACCTGTCCCGATTTCATGAGCAGGATAAAGCTTTCCTCGTCCAGCTCAAAGCCCGTACTTTCCCGTGAATCCGCCAGCGCTACATCCTGCCTCGTAATCACACTACCTTCACCCACATAGAAGCGGTGATTCATATACTGCTGGGTATCGCGGTACATCCGGCGCAGATCGACCATACGGTCCGGTTCGCTGAGAGCGATAGTCACTTCCAGCTTGTAGAACCCGCCGAATACTTCCTTAACCTTTTGCAATCCGTCGATAAGCCCGGTCAATGTCTGTGGATCATCCAGGAGCAGCAGCAGTTCATCCTGCATCTGGATCGTCGTGCCCATCAGCACACCTTCAAGAATATCTTCGGCGATATTTTTCAGGGCAAATAAATGCTCGTATTCATGAGAATCCTCGACCCGCATCAGCACCATACGGACCGGACGGTTCTGCAGATTGATATGGAACAGCCGTTCATAATAGTCGAGATCCCGGCTGCCGTACATTTTGTTGGAGATGAATTCTTTGAGGAACTGTTCCTTGACCTGCGGCAGCATCCGGTTAAACTGCTCGCGCATACTGATGACGAACTGTTCGCGCTCTTCCTCGGCGGCACGCTCCGACAATAGCTCGCTGATCGCTTCCTCGATCTGATGCTCGTTGCACGGTTTGACCAGATAGTGCTTGACCCCGTATTGCATGGCGCGGCGTGCATAATCAAAGTCCTTGTAGCCGGACAGCATAATAAACCGGATATCCGGGAAATGCTCATACGTCTTGGCGACCAATCCGATCCCGTCGAGACCCGGCATGGAGATATCGCTGATGACAATATCCGGACGCTTCTCGGCAATCCGTTCATATGCTTCGATCCCATTACGGGCAGTACCGACCAATTCGGTGCCGCTGCCCTGCCAATCCACTACCTGAGAGATGCCCTCCAGGATCATCCGCTCATCATCCACCAACAGCACTTTGTACATCGTACAGCTCCCCTTTCTCATATGGAATACGAATATGAAATGCAGTGACCACGTCCGGTTCGCTCTCAATACTCAGTCCATATTCAGGACCAAAGGTCAGCCGGATTCGCTCCATAATGTTATTGAGTCCAATTCCTTTGCCCCGTGTACGAACCTGCCCTTGATGCAGCCGTTCCAGAAACTCCGGCGTCATACCGGGACCGTCATCTTCTACCGTAATCTGCACCACACCCTGCTCCAGCCGGGCTGTGATGCGAATATGACAGACTTCGATCTTGGGTTCCAGGGCGTAATGAATCGCATTTTCGACCAGAGGCTGCAGCGTCAGCTTGGGAATTGGCGTATCCAACAGCTCCTCCGGCACGTCAATTGTAAAGTCCAATCGCTCCTCAAACCGCATCCGCTGAATGGTCACATAGCTGCGCACAATATCCAGTTCATCTCCGAGCCGGATCAGCTTGTCCGACATATTGACCGAGCTGCGCAGCAGGAACCCCAGCGCTTCTACCATGCGAGAGATCTCGGTCTGCTTGTTGACCTTGGCCATCCAGTTGATCGACTCCAGCGTATTATAGAGAAAATGGGGATCAATCTGTGCTTGCAGTGCCTTGAGCTCGGTCTCACGGATAATCAGCTGCTTGGCGTAATTCTCGTCGATCAGCTCCCGAATCCGCCGCAGCATCCGGTTAAAGGTACGATGCAGCAGTCCGACTTCATTCTGTGCACTGGCTGTTACCGGATCGGTCGTCAGCTCACCCAGCTGATCGAGATTACCGGTCTCTACGGTACGCATCTTCTGCAGCAGCCGCTCCATCGGCCGGGTAATACTGCGCGACAGCTTCGTCCCGAAGATCAGCGCCAGCAGAAAAATGCCGATAAATACAATCGTAACCATACGCTTGATCCAGACCATCCGCTGGAACATCTCGTCAAATGGCGTAATATGCAAATACGTCCAGCCCGTATAGGCAGACTGAATCCGCGCCGAGAAGTAGCTTTCTTCCGGCAGTGTCACCACACCATAAGGCTGGCTGCGCTGAAGCGCCTGACCGATCACCTCTTTATTCAATGTCGGTGCCAGCTCTGGTGGATACACAATCTCCTCCCCATCCGAGATAATCAGCTGGCTGCCCGAACTGCTCTCTACCTGCTGCTGTACGATCCGGTCGATACGAATGCGGACAATAATCGTCCCCAGATCGTTCAGGGTAAACGTAGATCCGCTGAATTCCTTGAACTGCCGCACTGCCAGCAGTGACCCCTGCTCTCCCACATACCAGGAGTTGGAGCCGGCTTTGGCATGTGCCAGCTTAATCAGATCGTTGCGCAGCACAGCCGGAATACCTTCACGATTGCCTGCCGACATCACTTCACCCTCGCGATCGATCGCCATCATCGAATAGACAAATTTCTCCGAGCCGGCAAAAGCGATCAGTCGGTTAGTGATCTTTTTACGGATTACATTTTTCTCATAGATGGAAGACTCCTGCTGGAGCTGGGATAGATAACGCTGCAGCTGCTCATCTGTCACTACGCGAAATGACAGATTCTCGATATCCTTGAGCTGGTTCTCGATCTCAACCGAGGACATGTTCAGCAACTCTGACGTCTTCTCGTACATCTGGCTGTCATAGGTGTTGTAGACCGTATTCAGGACCAGCAAATACGAAGCAAAACTGCCTAACATCAGCACAGAAATAAGCAGCAGCATCTGGCGATGTATACCCAGATTAATGTAAGCGCTTTTAAAACGGGTGAGCATAGTACCTTCCTCCATTACCGTAATGCAGTATGTGGTAGCTCTCATTTACACCAATAGGAAGCAGCCAAACTATCGAATAAACGCGATGACAGGGATATACATGCAGGTTAACGTTTACAAATATATAAATTAAATGTAATTTACTGTATATTATTATAGCTTGGATTTTGTGCAAAAAACAGCAGGATTCCTGCAAACAGGGCTAATTAACCAGAAAAAAACAGCTGAACCTGGCGTTCAGCTGTTTTAGTTTCTGCTTATGCAGAGAATAGATTGCATATTATCATTTAGTTTTTTGTTGATTTTATTGCTGGAGCATTACATTTCAGTTACGGATAAATACCGCTTTCCAGCGATTCACATAATGAACGTCATATCCGAGAGTATCTGCCAGCAGACTGAGCGGTACATATACTTTGCTATTGCTACCACTGCCTTTCATAAAAGCAGCTGTATCCGTGCTTACCCGCTTACCGTTGACCATGATCATTTTACTGTTCAGCGGAATTGTAATTTGTTGTGTGCCACTGCTGATAACCGCCGAACGATTGGCTGCTGACCAGCTAACTCGTGCGCCCAGTGCTGCTGTCACATCACGCAGGGCGACATAGGTACGTCTGCTTCGTACAACCGGCTGATCTGCCGTCTTCAGCTGACGACCATTGGTATAAATCACAGGACCAGCTGTTCCTGTCCCGCTTGCCGGCGGAGTAATATAACTCTGCTCTCCCCAGATTGCTTTACTAAAAGCGGCAGCCATAGACTCATAACCGGCTGCGTTCGGATGAATATCACCTTCGGCAATATGTGTCATTGCCAGCTCCTGACCCTGAAATGCAGTTGCGACATGGGCTACACGTACATCCAGCCCCTGCTGCTTGTAATGATCCACGGTCTCTTCTACGATCTGACTGAAGCTGGCGGCAGCTTTGTTCAGATCACGGTATAATCCGGCTCCTGCCAGCATTGGAACCGGCTGATACTGATCAGCAATTACGATCACTGCCTTGGGATTGAGTGTAGTCAGCTGATCCACAATCGATGTAATATGACTGCGATATCCCTGGGTAATCGGTGTAAGATCAATCGACGACAGATCCTGCGGCAGTGCGGTCAGTGACCCCAGCGCATTCAGAAAATCATTGCCGCCAATCGTAATTGTGATCAGATCCGCATTGCGAATATCGCGGGCGGTCTGTGCACCATCGAGCGTACGACTGCTGCCCGGCAGACCGGTCTGGATATTCGCCGTACTGATCGATCGGCCAGCAGTGATTGCATCCATGTAATTTTTCAGTCCTTCACTGGTCAGGCCAAGTATGCCGTCATTGATTGCCTGACTGCGACCGCGAAACAGCTCCTGTTCTGCCAGTCGGGTCGTAAATCCGTCATACGCGTCAGCATTTACCTCCGGTTCATATCCGGCGGTCAATGAATCCCCGAGAAAGACCATATGTTCATACGCCTGCTGTTGTCCGGTATCACCCACTGCTGCTCCGTACACGGTAGAAGCCGCGCCTCCACTTCCGGAACCGAGCAGCAGCAGTACCATCATATATTGAATAAAAATAAATTTCCCCTCCCTCGCTGGGCGATGATTTCGGCTATGAAGATCATCGACTGGTGAATATGATAATGCTGTATTGGTAACATCCTTGCTGAAAAGTGTAAATAAAGCGGTCATTCTGAACCTTTTTGACATCGCAGCATCTCCTTTTTCCTTGTTCTGTATTATCCGTAGATCCAGATATAAAAAGGCTGCTGCAGTCCGTGTGGACTACAACAGCCATTTATTCCTGTTGGTGCTGAAGATTACTCTTCGTCCTTGGAGTCCGGACGTTTGGCCTTGTTCAGGTAATCATCATAACGTCCATCCAGTTCCTTGGCCATTTTGCGGTATTGAAGGGTCTCTTCTACAATGGGATCGTTCTCCGTCTGGATTCTCACTTCGTATTTGGGCGGAATCATACGACGTTCCCGACTGTCCCGTTCTTCTTCCTGCATCTGTCCTTCGGTTAATCGCTCGCTGAGTTCACGTTCCAGTTCATCGGATGATGGCATATTGGTTCACTCCTTATCACGATCATCTGACAGGCGCATATACACCTGAAGATAGACTCTATCCTTTATTTACCCTTGCTGCAGACAATTCATTCAGTTCGGTTCCGTGCAATTATACAGGCAGATCGGTCAGACCTGCCGTATGCAGTTCACGAATCAGTTCTTCATGAATATGACCATTGGTCGCAGCAACATTGCGCACGGTCAGCTTGTACTCTTCTCCGGAAATATCACCGATCCGGCCGCCAGCTTCCTGTACGAGCAGGGCCCCTGCTGCCAGATCCCAAGCATTCAGACCGACTTCCCAGTAAGCATTCAGACGACCGGCTGCCACGTAAGCCAGATGCAGCGCGGCCGATCCGCCGTTACGGATACTGCGCACTTTGGGCACCATTTCCACCAGTGCACGGGTATTGCGCTCCAGACCGGCATTGGCTGGAAACCCGGTTGCCACCAGACTCTCGGCCAATGTTTTCTCGCCGGCTACTTTCATCAGATTACCGTGTACATAGGCGCCTTTGCCTTTTTCGGCAACAAACAATTCATCATGGGTCGGGTCGTAGACGACGCCAACGATCACTTCACCTTTGTGTGCAACAGCGATCGATACACAATAGTATGGGAAACCATGCACAAAGTTGGTCGTTCCATCAATCGGGTCCACGATCCATACATACTCGGCATCCAGTACATTTTCGGTCGCCTGAATCGAAGCTTCCGCTCCAATCCCTGCACTTTCCTCTCCCAGAAATTCATCTTCCGGGCAGTAGGTCAGTACCAGCTTGCGAATCATTTGTTCTGCGCCTTTATCCACTTCTGTCACCAGATCCTGGGATGACGTCTTGGTATCGAGCTGCTTGTAGCTGCCCAGCTTGGTTTTGATCCATTCACCGGTTTTGGAAGCGGCATTAATCGCTACGGCTACCCGGCTTTTACTGCTTACGACATAGGGTTGCTTTTGGTTATCTTCCATGTTCAATCCCCCTGCATATTATGAAATATCTGTGATAATGGCTCTGACTTTACGGTAACACTTCAATACTGCCCTTGTCGATGATCCGAACGCCATCGCCCTGATAGTTATGCAGATCCTTCATTAGCTGGAACAGTGCCACATCCTTATGCTTGGCTTCGAGCATAACATCCATATGGCTGGATGTGCGCGCCGCCTCCCGCAGGAATTCCAGTAGCGGCCCTGCTTCGACGCCGTCTGCATGACTGCGGCGATCGGTCTCGCTCCTCGGACTGGAAGCATGAATCTTGGGCGGTAGATGAACACCATCCGGCACATCGGTACGTGCCAGCGGCGACTCCCATGTACGGGCCACTTCCGGCCACCAGTAAGATGCCGGTTCACCGGCGCAGTTTACCATATGATGGTGGATATCCAGTACCATCGGCAGTCCGGTACGCTGCGCTACCGCCAGCGTCTCTCCACTGGTAAAAGTTTTGTCGTCATTTTCCAGGGTGATCCGGCACTGGATATCAGGGTCCAGATGCTGGAAATGTTCAATAAATCGCTCCGACGCTGTCGGTTTGTCTCCATAGGCGCCGCCGATATGAATATTATTTTTGGAACGGGCATCCAGCCCCATCGCATCCAGCATCTTCACATGGTAGCGCAGGTCACGAATCGACGATTCCAGCACTTCCGGACGCGGCGTACTGAGCACGGTAAAATGATCCGGGTGAAAGGATACACGCAGATTATGCTTGCGTATATACTCGCCTACCTCGGCAAATGAATCCGCCAGTGCCGGATACGGGTCCCAATCGCTCAGATCCGTATGAGTCGCCAGTGGAATGATTTTGGAGGTCATGCGGTACATCTGAATCTCTTCGGCTACATTATGGCGCAGCAGTCGAAGGGTATTATGAAGATTGGTGCGGGCGATCTGTTCCAGGGAACGGAGCCCGGCTTCGCGGTCAGGTAGCTTTTTGAACCTGGCCATGGTCATGGTTTTGGAAGGCGATGAGTCCTTGACTTCAAGCGACATCGCTACATATCCGAATCGTACAATCATAGGGCTGAGTGCCTCCTCTGGTTTCGCTGTAATATTGACACCGAAGCCGGAGACAGGTTGCTCTACAACCCCTTTGCTGGAGCAGCAGATTGCTTACTTTTGCTCTCCGAAAAACATCTCATAGGCAAGATCCGTCTGTACTCTGGATTCTTCCGGTGTCAATTTGCGGATTAATTGCATCTCCACTTCTGTTACCTCATTACCCTGAAAGTTAATCTCTGCAATGCATCCGGTTATTTTCACGATCGCAACTGCGGTGTTATCCGGCGTATAAGCAATAACCTTTTGTCCGGTCGGAAATACGCGAAAACCCTGCTTGACCATTTTGCCTTTGCCATATTCGAGCAAATCGAGCAGTTCCTGCCTGTTCTTGAATTTGCATACGGAATTGAATTCGGTCTGGAATCCCATCTTCTCGCCTCCCTGGAAATTATATATTGACCTGCAGCTGGTATGAGTCTGCCTGGTCGTCTGCATCATAAGGTATAACACCTTCTGCCCCCTCTACTGTGACAGGGACATGTAATATCTTTGAATCCATCTGCCGCGAAAGGGAACCAGGCCGCCATTTACGGCGCTGTTCCCTTTCTTTCGCTGCAAGATGGGGATTTGTATTGGTTGGAAAAAGAAATTCAGTCGCGGCCGAATTGCAGCTGGCGACGTTTGTTGTAGCGGTCCATACCCAGCTGGATCAGTTCGTCCAGCAGCGCCGGATAGGATTTGCCTGTCTCGCGCCACAACAGTGGATACATGCTGAATGCGGTAAAGCCTGGCATTGTATTGACTTCATTGATCATGACAGTACCATCGGTACGACTGACAAAGAAATCTGCGCGGCATAATCCATTACCATCAATAGCTTTGAAGGCACGCAGTGCCAGTTCACGCAGGTTCTCGGCCAATTCGCTGTCGATCTCTGCCGGAATCACCATACGGGAATTACCGTCGATGTATTTGGCATCATAATCATAGTAGTCGCTGTTGGAGACAATTTCACCCGGTACCGATGCCAGTGGCAGTTCATTGCCGAGTACACCGACTTCGACTTCGCGTGCATCGATATTCTCTTCTACGATGACTTTGAGGTCATAGCGGAAAGCATACTCGATGGCACGTTCCAGTTCATTCCGGTCTTTGGCCTTGGTAATGCCTACGCTGGAACCGAGGTTAGCCGGTTTAACGAAGCACGGGAAGCACAGATTATGCTCGATTGAGCTGAGGATCTCATGCTTGTTCGCTTCGTACTCTGCCGTGATAAAGCTCTCGTATTTGCACTGTGGCAGTCCTGCCTGGGCAAACAGCTTCTTCATGATAACTTTGTCCATGCCGGCAGAGGATGCCAGTACACCGGCACCTACATACGGCATATCCATCATTTCAAACAGTCCCTGGATGGTACCATCTTCGCCATATGTACCATGCAGCAGCGGGAACAGTACATCGATTGTGCTCTCCTGTCCACTCAGCTTCTGCCACAGGATACTCATCGTGCGAGAAGTCGCTTCCGGTCCGCCGCTGATCTGCAGTTCTTCCGGACGGGAAGGGGCTGCTGTATACGTCTGGCCCATGTTCCAGCGGCCTTCTTTGTCAATGTATACGGGTACTACGTCGTATTTGGTATAGTCGATTGCGTTCAGTACGGAAAATCCGGTCTGAAGAGATACTTCGTGTTCTCCGGATTTGCCTCCGTAGATCAGGCCTACGGTCAATTTTGTTGCTGTCATTTCGGAACCCCCGTTAGTCATTTAGGCATGTAAAAATATATGGTTAATCGTCACAACTATCATCGTCTGCATCATCTCATCATCGATATTAAAACAAGAATGCAGACAGGCCGAATTACGGTCTCTATTCAGTATAAATGTTCATTGGAGAGGCTGCAAAAAAACTTTGGTTATCTGTGCCTACAGTACGGGCTGCCGCTTCCCACAAATGCCTACGGTCACTGATCGGCGGACGACCGAACATTCTCGCATACTCCCGGCTGAACTGGGAAGGACTCTCATAGCCAACCTGGAATCCCGCATCGGCTGCTTCCTTATTCTCGGTTAGTAGAAGACGGCGCGCAGCCTGCAGACGAATGACTTTCTGATATTGCAGTGGACTCATGGCGGTGACTTTTTTGAAATGCTTGTGCAGGGCAGACGGACTCAGATTGACCTCATGAGCCAGCTGTTCAATCTGCAGCGGCTGCGCATAGTCATGATGAATTCGCTGGATCACCTGCAGTACACGGCTCGCATGACTGCCAGGAAAAGAAAATTGGGCGATCAATGCTCCCTGCTCATCCTTGAGCACCCGGTAGATGATCTCACGGATAATGAGTGGAGCCAGCACCGGGATGTCTTCCGGTGTATCCAGCAGCCAGACCAGACGCACAGCTGCCTCCAGCAAAGAAAGGGGCGTCTGTCCAACCAGAATGCCGCGTCCGGTATGACCATCCCACTGCCAGTCGGTCTCGTGAATAATCTCCAGAATTCGATCCGGATGCAAAGTGAGCTGCAGACTCAGATAAGGCACTTCCGGCGTAGCTTCGATAACTTTGCCGGTGACCGGCAAATGTACAGGAGTAACCAAATAGGAAGAGTCATCGTAATAGTAGCTTTCTTCCGCCAGCATAGCGACTTTGGCGCCCTGGGCAATGATGCACAGCGATGGGATCAGGATGCTGTGGGTCGGTTCGATATGGACCGAGGAACGTCTCAAACGAAGCTCGGGGATGGCGGTATCATGTGTACCATCGGTGCCGGTGTACCGCTGAATCAGCGCAGCCAGTTCATGGCGGTATAAGGCAAGATCAGGAGGTACAAGCATTGGGCTCATGGGTATTCTTCCTTTCATCTACAATGCATAACTGTTCTGCTTCATCAAACCAAGCAAAACTCGAATCTGAATTCGTATTTATTCCGGAATCTGCAAAGCCTGCTTATCCTGTATGGAGCCTATTGTAGTGAATCCGAACAGGATTAGGCAAGCACCGAACAGGAACGTTCTACCTTCTCTGAATGGATTTTGCCTATGCTGGTATAGAAGACGGTGCTTGAGTGTATCCGTTCAAACTATATATAGAGGAAGAAGGAATATCCATGAGCCAAAGTCTGAACAATAAAGTAGCCATTATCACCGGAGCCAGCAGTGGGATTGGTGAAGCCGCAGCAATGCTGCTCGCTGAACGCGGTGCCAAGCTGATCCTCGCTGCACGTCGACCAGAACCACTGGCGGTACTGACCCAGCGCATCCGGGAGGCTGGCGGCGAAGCCGTATGTGCTACAACCGATGTACGAAGTCAGACAGACATGTCCAACCTGGTCGAGCTCGCCTGTACACATTACGGACGCCTGGATACATTTATCAATAATGCAGGTGTCATGCCGATCTCACCACTGGACGATCTGCGGATTGCCGATTGGGAAGCTATGGTAGATGTGAATATCAAAGGCGTCCTGTACGGGATTGCTGCTGCCCTGCCTGTCTTCCGCCGTCAGCAATCCGGTCATTTCATTAATATTGCTTCAACAGCCGGTCACAAGACCGTTCCCAATCAGGCTGTATATTCCGGCACCAAATTCGCAGTACGAGCCATCTCCGAGGGAATGCGCCAGGAAGCCGGTGCACAGCTGCGAGTAATGATTATCTCGCCGGGAATCACCCGAACCAATTTTGCTGATGGAATAACAGACCCGGAGATCCGCTCCCGCCTTGTAGATGTACGGGATGTGCTTGCTATGCCGCCGGAAGCCGTTGCCCGTTCCATTGCATTTGCGATGGAGCAGCCGGATGACGTGGATATAAACGAGATTATTATTCGGCCGACTGCTCAGGCCTAACTTTATGTCGTTTTTATAGGGAGTCCCTGCTGTGTGTTATTAATGAGAATTTCCTGTAGAGCAGTATTCGATTAACACCAAAAAGCCATGTCACCTGTAATAGCGACATGGCTTTTTGGCCAATTGATCTATATGAACCGGATCAACCTTTCACGGGTACTTCTATAGCCGTCTCGGACTGAACATCCTCTTCTCTATACTGGCGGAATACAAGCGGATAGATCAGGAAAGACAACAACAACCCCACCAATCCGATCAATCCCAGCGCAATCACATCGTGCCAGACATAATTCCATCCCAGTCCTTTTAAAGTAATATTACGGACAGCTTCCAGGAAATACGTCAGCGGCAGACATTCACCGAGTATGCGCAGCGGCGTTGGCATCGCTTCGAGCGGCCAGGTATACCCCGACAGCATAAATGAAGGTACCGCAATCAGCATCAGCGTCTGCGTCGCATCGAGTCTGCTCTTGGAGAACAGGCTGAATACAAATCCCAGCCCACACAGCGCAAAGTTAAACGCGATAGAGACCACGATCAGCGGCAGCACCGCTCCCTGGAACGGAATATGAAAAGCAATACAAGAGATTCCGAAGGTGGTCACGACGTTGACCATACCTGCCAGGAAATACGGCAACAGCTTGGCGATCGCCAGCCTCCACGGTGTCAAACGCCAGGCCCGGAAGCGTGCCCATGTGCCCTGTTCCTTGTCCCTCGTGCAGGACAAGGCAATCCCGAGCAGCAGACATTGCTGCAGAGCGGCGGATATAACGCCCAGCGGCATAAACATCTTGTAGTTATACACCGGGTTAAACAGTACTCTGGATCGGAACGGAATCGTCGTGAGCACCGATGATGCCTGCGCACTGTTCATACCTTTTTGTTCCAGCGTCTGCAGGGATGCCCCGGCACTGACACTGCTGACCACCTGATTGGCGATCCGGCTGGCACTGTTGGAATACATCATATTGCTGCCATCAATCAGCGTCAGTACAGGTACATTTTCGCCATGCTTCAGCCGAGCGGAAAAGTTGTCAGGGATTACAATACCTACTTTGGCTTCCCCGCTCTGTACTTCTGTCGTCACTTCTTCCTCATTCCATACCTGGCCCTTCACGGCAAAAGTATCGGTCGCATCAAAAGCCTGGATAATCTGGCGACTCAGCTGCGAATTATCACCATCATAGACAACGACAGACATTTCGGTAATCCGTTCATGCGAATACAAGAACCCGAATAAAACCGAGTACAGAATCGGTGTCAGCAGTAAAATGACTAATAGTTTGCGGTCGCGCACCATCTGCTTCCATTCTTCCAGAAATACATGCCATACACTCAGCCGGTTCATATCAATGCGCTCCCTGAACTGGATAGATAACCGTCGCTCCGGTCGGTACATTTGCAGACAGTCCGGTCAGCAGCACTTTGACGCCAAACGCACGTATATCCATATCTCCGGAACTTTGGCTTGGCTTTTGAATAGCAAAATCGGCGGCGGTATCCATCACTTTGACTTTTCCTTTCACTTCGCTGCCGTCGGACAGCAATCTGACGGTGACAGAGTCCCCTACTTTCAGACCATGCAGATCCGTTTCATTAATATAGAATTTGGCCCAGCGCTGATTGGTCGTCTCCAGCGAATAGACGGTATATCCTGCGCTTGCTATTTCACCTGCATGAAGAGAACGGGATTTTACTACTCCATCGGCAGGCGCTCGCAGCTCTGTATAACCTACATAGGTCTGGGCTTCCTTCAGTGCGGCTTTGGCCTGGGCGACCTGTGACTGAGCGGCTTCCACTGCAGATTTGGCCTGGGCATAGGCAGCCTGCGCCTGGGCGACAGTTCCTCCTGCCTGGGATACAGCACCTTGAGCCTGTTGTACAGAGGCCTCGGCTGCTTTGACATCCTGGGCCTGGATATCGACCTGACCCGCACCTGCCTGGGCTTCCTTGACAGCTGCCTGCGCCTGCTCGTACTGGGCTTTGGCTGCATCAATCTCTTCCTGACGGCTTCCATCCTGTGCCAGTTTGAGCTTTTGGACAGCTGCTTCGTACTGGGCATCAGCCTGTTGCTGTTTCATTTTGGCATCATCCAGCGAAGCATCTGTCGCCAGCCCGGCATCGAATAGTTTCTGTACCCGTTCAAGTGATTTATTCGCAGTATCCAGTGTTTTTTTGGCGGAATCGACGCTTACCCGGGCCTGGGTGATTTCTTCCGGTCTGGCACCGCTTTTGACTGCTTCCCATTTGGCTTTGGCCGCATTCGCAGCAGCCTGGGCCTGGGCGATCTTGCTGGCTGCGGATTGTGAGGTGACTTTGACAGCGACATTACCCTGCTGCTGCTTGGCCTGGGCTACGCCTACAGCTGCTTCGGCCTGGGTGACACCAGCCTGCGCCTGTGTAATGCCTGCCTGCGCCTGGGATACACCTGCTTTGGTCTGGTTCACATTGGCTCGAGCAGCCTGCAGAGCGGCCTGGGCCTGCGCCACTTTATCATTGAGCTCCTGACTCTCAAGACGGGCGATAACCTGCCCCTTTTTCACCGTATCTCCTTCATCAACAAGCGTATCCTTGATTCGGCCAGCGACCTTAAAACTGACGCTGATCGTATCTGACTCCACATAAGCAGTAGGCTGTGAAGATGCCTGACCGCTGGTGCTGCCTTTTTTACTGAACGCGACCAGTCCGTAAATACCAGCTGCGATCAACAGAAGTACCACTCCATAAATGATATATTTTCTGGCTTTCATTGCTTCTCCCTCGCTCCTCTGTAAATATGAGTCTCTCTACTCTACTTTTCATTCAATATAGCATATACTTGGAGTACACCATATTCTCAAAAAGTAGACTTAACTGAACTAAAAGTACATACAGGAGGGTATCTTATGAATATTGAACAGCTGAACTACATTATGGAAGTCGCACGTTCCGGTTCGTTCACACGGGCAGCCGAGAACGCTCATATTACGGTGACAGGGATCAGCCGCTCTATCTCTCTGTTTGAGAAAGAGATTGGCATGGAGATCTTCACACGCTCTCGTACCGGCGCTGCTCTCACGCCCGAAGGAGAGAAGATCGTTACTAAGATTGCCGGCATTCTGAACCAGATCGGCGAGTTGAAGCTGGAAGCCAGCAGCTATAGTGAAATGAATAACGCCAAACTGCGATTATCCGCTATTCCGGGTCCGATTTCACTGCTGATTGATATCCTGACTGATATGAAGCGCGAATTTCCCGGCAGTCGGATCGAGATTACCGAAGACCATACCGAACGGGTAATTGAGGATGTGCTGAGCGGACAGAGTGATCTGGGCTTTGTCCAGATGAAGGAACATATGCTGCATCGCTATCCTGGACTGCTGTTCGACAAACTGGCGGAGGATCAGGTGATCATTGTCGCCAATGCCAAGTCTCCGCTTGCCCAGATTGATTCCATTCAGAGACAGGATCTGCTGAAGGTACCGTTCGTACTGTATAACGATCCCAATATTATTGAATTTGTGAAAATGATCGGCCCGGATGTGGACATATTGTTCAAAAGTAACAATGTCGATGCCCTGCTCAAAGCGGTCAAGTCCAACCTCGCTATTACAGTCGCCACCCGATTCTCACTACAGGCTTATACGACGCCGGATAATCCCGAGATGGTCAATATTCCTTTTCAGCTGCCTGGTCAGGGCAAGTCGTATCTGTGTCTCGTGACTTCGCGCGATCATACCCTTTCCCGTGCAGCCAGACTATTTATCCAGCGGTTTAAGAATTCTTTAGCGTAAAGTTCCTTATATCAAAACGGTCATATGTACAAAGAAGACATTGATTTTATTTTTTGATATAATTCCGTCGAGCACCATACTTTTCCATTTCAGGAAAACGAAGTTGCTATACAAAATGATTGAAGGAGGGATTTCATACACGTGCTTACTGTTTCTTTGCGTCAGCGTGTTCGTATTCTGACCGAGTACATCAGATTGTTCACCAAAATGCTGATCAGTAATAAGTTCTCGCTTGGCTGGTATTTACTTTTCCCGAACATTATTTTCTTTTTCACGCATTATAACTGGCTGTCCTCGCCACCAGATCCAGAAGTTTTCTATTTACATACTAGTGTATTTACAGCTTATATCATTTTCCTGCTGTCGATCGATGCACCGCTCAATCTGATACGTCTTCGGGAAAATGGAGCACTCAAAGTATTCAAGTTCATCTCAGGTTCCAAATACAGTATTATCTTGTCGCAATTAATCACTCAATTTATCGCCATGGTGATAGCTATGCTCCTTTTTGCAGTACTTGCAGGAGGTCTGATACTTCCTCATTGGTCTGACATTCTCTTATTCATGGCTGTACTGATGCTGGCTTGTACTATTGCAGCTCCGGCACTATCGCTCTTTTTCACATGGCTTCTGCTGCTGCGAGTCAAACAGGAATCGCTGTTTACGATGGTCAGTATTTTGCTGTTGCTGTTTTTCCTGATCTCGGCTAATAACTTTGCGCTACCCGGCTGGGCCGGTATGCTGATCCTGTTGATCAATCCGCTCGAAGTGGTGCGCCAAATCATGTACATGCTATCCAATGGACTGATTCATACATCAATGCCTGTACATGACCAACTACTGATTTTTATTATTCTTTTCCTTTATATTCTGATCGGAATTCTGTCCATGCGAGCCATTCGTGTCACTTCTTCAACCGGACGCATCTAATTTAAGGAGGACACTGGTCATGCCCACTGTTGATATTCGGAATTTAACTTATCAATACAAAGGTTCTGGCAGAAAAGTGCTGGATAATCTGTCGTTAACCTTTAAACCGGGAATAATGAATGTGGTTATTGGACACAATGGTGCCGGGAAAACCACTTTATTTGATCTGCTCAGCCGTCTGCTGACTGTACCTGCTGCAGTTAGCGGTCTTCCGCCGGAGCAGGAGACTCTTTATCAGGTACAAGGAATCTTGTTCTCCTCTTCCCTTACCGGATATGATTTGTTTCGCTTTTTTCTGTACACCGATTTTCGTAACAGAATCAAAATCACCAGACAGCCGTATACCGATTCGCAAATGACTTCCGACGAGAAGGATATGATGGAACGCCTCTGGACAACACGTTATGGAGATATGTCTGTCGGAGAACGCCGTTATCTGATCATTCTTGCTATCACACTTATGCAGCGCAAACTGTATATTTTCGACGAACCTACTTCGGCTATAGATCCTGCTGCTCGTATTAGGGTTCTGAACCGGATACAGAAATTGGCCAGCGATCCTGATAAACTGGTAATTCTGTCTACCCATACATTACATGAACTCAAGAACCATCCCTGTCATTTGTATGCACTTCATCGTGGGCAAAAAATATTCGAAGGAAGCTATACAAGATTTCTTGAACATTACGGAAGTGAAGATCCAGATCTTGCTTTTGCGCATATGATCCACCACCACTGAGTAGTAGCCTGCTCTTTTGCATCATAAAATAATAACTAAATAAAAAATTTCACTGCCTGTGCAGCAAATAAAAGACTTCTTCCAAAAAAAGAAATAGTCTTTTATTTTTTTGAGAAATACTTCCGAATTTATCCAAAAACCACTTTACTACCTCACATGTAAACGGTATACTTAAAGTGTTGATTGATTTTGAAATCAAGTTTCATTCTGCGAAACAAGCATTCTGTATATACAAGATTGTTTCCTCGAGATTGATACTTTTTTCAATATGATTATCTTTTCCTGTAACCAGTAAGCCGTATTTCATTCAAGGAGGTTCATCTATGTCCGTTAAAGACTCATTTTCCGTTGGCCGTGAACTGAAAGTGAAAGACAAGACTTACCGTTATTTCAGCCTCGAAGCGCTGAAAGAAAAAGGCTACACCAGCATCGACAAGCTGCCGTTCTCTATTCGGGTACTGCTTGAAGCTGCTGTTCGTCAATTCGATGGTCACGCGATCACCGAAGAACACGTAAAACAACTCGCGGGATGGGCTGAGGGCCGTGAGGAAAAAGAAATTCCATTTATCCCTGCACGTATCGTACTGCAGGATTTCACTGGTGTACCGGTTGTCGTTGACCTTGCAGCAATGCGCGATTTCGTTAAGAAATCAGGCGGCGATCCAAAGCAGATCAACCCGCTCGTACCGGTTGACCTGGTTATTGACCACTCTGTAATGGTAGATGCATACGGTACTCCCGATGCACTTGAACATAATGTAAATGTTGAATTTGAGCGTAACGAAGAGCGCTATCGTTTCCTGCGCTGGGCACAGACTGCATTTGACAACTTCCGTGCCGTTCCACCTTCCACCGGTATCGTTCACCAGGTTAACCTGGAGTATCTGGCTTCTGTAGCTGCTACGAAGACGGTAGATGGCGAGACTCAGGTCTTCCCTGACTCCCTCGTAGGTACTGATTCCCACACTACCATGATCAACGGTCTTGGCGTTGTTGGCTGGGGTGTTGGCGGTATCGAAGCCGAAGCAGGTATGCTCGGTCAGCCATTGTACTTTGTTATGCCAGAAGTTATCGGTTTCAAACTGACAGGCAGCCTGAGCGAAGGCGCAACAGCAACTGACCTGGCGCTGACGGTTACCGAAATGCTCCGTAAAAAAGGCGTTGTCGGCAAATTCGTGGAATTCTATGGTCCGGGTCTTGCCAACATCAGTCTGGCTGACCGTGCAACAGTAGCCAACATGGCTCCTGAGTACGGCGCAACAATCGGTTTCTTCCCTGTCGATGACGAGACACTGTTCTACCTGCGCAATACCGGCCGTGCCGATGATCAGGTTGAACTGGTAGAAGCCTACTACAAAGCACAAAACATGTTCCGTACATCCGAGACACCTGATCCGGTATTTACCGATGTGATCGAGCTGGATCTGGCTTCCGTGGTACCGAGTCTTGCCGGTCCAAAACGTCCTCAGGATCGTATCGAACTGACCAATATGAAACTGAGCTACGACACAGCGATCCGCACACCGGTTGAAGCTGGCGGTTATGGCCTGTCGGATGAGAAACTGGCTGAGAAAATCACCGTTCAACATCCAAATGGCAAAACCAGCGAAATGGGTGCAGGCGCTGTCGTTATCGCAGCGATTACCAGCTGTACGAATACGTCCAACCCAAGCGTTATGCTGGGTGCCGGTCTACTCGCCAAAAAAGCAGTAGAACGTGGACTGAAAGTACCTGGTTATGTAAAAACAAGTCTGACTCCAGGTTCCCTGGTGGTAACCGAGTATCTGCAAAAAGCAGGTCTGGATAAATCACTGGAAGAACTCGGATTCTATCTGGCAGGCTACGGCTGTGCAACATGTATCGGTAACTCCGGTCCATTGCCTGATGAAGTTAGCCAGGCTATCGCAGATAACGATCTGACGGTATCTTCCGTACTGTCCGGTAACCGTAACTTTGAAGGACGTATCCATGCCCAGGTGAAAATGAACTATCTGGCATCTCCGCCACTGGTTGTTGCTTATGCACTGGCAGGCACAGTAGATATCGACCTGACCAAAGATCCAATCGGACATGACCAGGAAGGACAGCCTGTATACCTCAAGGATATCTGGCCATCTTCCCAGGAAATCCGCGATGCGATCGGTCTGTCGATCAGTCCGGAAATGTTCCGCAGCAGATACGAGCATGTATTTACTGCCAACAAACGCTGGAATGAAATTCCGGTTCCACAGGGTGAACTGTACGAGTGGGATGACAACTCCACTTATATCCAGAATCCGCCGTTCTTCCAGTACCTGGCTAACGGCATGACTGACATTGAGGATATCCGCCATGCACGCGTACTGGCACTGATGGGCGATTCCGTAACAACTGACCATATTTCTCCAGCTGGTAACATTTCTCCATCGTCCCCAGCCGGACAATATCTCAAAGAGCACAATGTAGAACGTAAAGACTTCAACTCCTACGGCTCCCGTCGTGGTAACCATGAAGTCATGATGCGTGGTACATTTGCCAACATCCGTATTCGTAACCAGGTCGCTCCGGGTACAGAAGGCGGCGTAACCAAGTTCCTGCCTACGGATGAAGTAATGTCCATCTACGATGCATCCATGCGTTACCAGGCAGAAAGCCAGAATCTGGTCGTTGTTGCCGGTAAAGAGTATGGTACAGGAAGCTCACGTGACTGGGCAGCCAAAGGTACTTTCCTGCTGGGCGTCAAAGCAGTTATCGCTGAGAGCTTCGAGCGTATCCACCGTAGTAACCTGGTAGGTATGGGCGTACTGCCACTGCAATTCCAGGAAGGCTACAGCTGGAAACAGCTTGGTCTGGATGGTACCGAAGTGTTCGATATCACTGGTCTGAGCAATGATGTGAAGCCAGGACAGGTATTGAATGTAACTGCACAACGTGAAGATGGTACCAAGTTCGAATTCCCTGCTATTGTCCGTCTGGACAGCGCAGTGGATGTAGACTACTACCATAATGGCGGTATCCTGCAGACCGTTCTGCGTCAGATGATCCAGAACACCAACAAAGGTGAGACTGTATAAATCTCAGCATTCGCTGTTGAATAAAGTAAACTCATAAACAGGTGCCTATCCATCGTTTTCCGGACAACCGGTTAGCGACAGGATAGGCACCTGTTTTTACATATAAAACCCAGCTTACTTTCGTAGGGATCGTCGTCGTGTCCACCATATCGCACAACCTGCTGCTAGTACTCCTGCTCCAATAAAAAATGCAGTCATTCGGTGTCCGCCGAGCGGTTCGGAACGGCCTGGCAATATAGCAATAGACTCACCCAAGTGATGTAGATTCATACCGTTGGAGCTGCCGAATTCCGAGGTTCCCGGGACTATTGCTACCTGACTCCCTCCTCGTTCTACGACAGGCGAATTGCTGCTGCACATATCGGTTTGCAGATTACCTTCGGATTGCCGGGCGAAAATAAGGTACCTTGCGCCTTGTTCAAAAGTTATACCACAGGATGCAGATTCATTGCTGGCAAGAATAAAGGTCTGCTCATATACCTTACCTTTCCATGCAGACTGAACGGCAAACGTATACTGTTTGGTAGAAGGTTCTTCCCCGGATAAAGCGGGACGGATCGAAGTCACTTCACCTGTGAATACAGCATCCGCCATTTTTTTGCTTTCTTGTATAGGCACGTTGGCAGCGCAGCTGCAGGCAGACACCGGTCTGGCAAACAAGGGAAACAGCAGGCTAATTAGCAACAGAATTAACAGACTTCCAGCCAGATGACGTTGGATGGGTATCTTCTCCCCTCATTGATAGGATAATCAAATTCCATATTTTAGTATAAATTAAATAGATTGTATATATTCACAGACGTCTATTTTCAGGTATTGTTGCTGCCCCATTCTACTTTTGTCTTCTGGTTGCAAAATGATAATGTCCTATCGTTGTAGGATCAAGCTCAAATAGTATTTTCTTTTTCTCATTGTCTGATGAGTCAATTGTCTGTTTCAGCAGCACAGGGCTGGTACGTGTGCGGGCTGTCGATCAAGCTGGAATCATATTTATTTCAATAGAGTGGTATACAAAAACAAAGAGCACTTCTCTTCGTCAGAGAAATGCTCTTTGGTGTACATTCATTATCTGTATCGTATATATCCGGTTATCCCAGCGTTCAATATGCCGGCATTTAGCGCAGCTTGATCCCCATCTCGCGGGCAGCAGCGATCAATACAGGTGCATACTCGTGCAGTCTGTCAATCGACAGGCGGCTCACCGGACCGGATAGTGACAGTGAAGCACGCAGCTGGCCAGCACTGTCAAAGATCGGTACCGCCACAGCCGCCGCTCCAGGCTCACGTTCTTCATAACTGGTAGAGTAGCCGTTATGACGCACCTCTTCCAGCTGCTGGCGATACATATCCGGGTCTACGCTTGGCGGCCATTCCGCGCTGCTCAACAGCAGCTCCTGTTCGGCATCACTGGAGAAGGCAACCAATACTTTACTGGATGCACCTACAGTCAGCGGCAGTCTGGCACCGACCTGAGCGACCCGGCGGATTGCCTGATTGCTCTGCACCGCCTGAATACGCAGGCGTTCGTCTCCATCGCGGATATACAGACTGATCGTCTCGCCGAGCTGTTCACGCAGCTGCTCCATATCTGGCAGCAGCATCGTCGCGGGATCGTCATTTTGCGCTAGATGAGTAGACAGCTCCCAGATCTTGATGCCCAGACGGTATTTATCGGTGGCACTGTTACGCACGACAAATCCTTTCTCTTCCAGCGTAGCCAGCAGACGGTGCACGGTACTTTTGTGCAGTCCAATCTCCGAGGCAATTTCGGTGAGTCCCAGATCACTGGATCGGGTAAAGCAGAGTAGTATGTCTAATGCACGCTCTACAGCACGCACAGTTAATTTGCGGTCTTCCATTTCTCTCGCCTCCAATGGCTGGCTGATGATACAGCCCTGTGTTAATGACATGGACTAACAGCACTTTACCATACTATTGTTTCACTCAATGAAACATGGTTACATAAATTATATCGAAGCTAACTCTAAAGGTAAAGGGAAATACGTCGATAATAACAATGTAATCTATTCGTCGATGCAGCCGTCAAAATTGACTTTCTCTACATCGCATCTTACCATAATACACGAATGTGAATATGGATCATGAAAGTTTGCTTTTTCGTCGTTATATGTATGACCGTATAACTTATTTATGAAATCAGGAGGGGCATTATGTCTTCAACTGCACAACGCAATACGACGCCCCGCTCATCCGAACCGGACGAAACGTATCTTATTCAGCCAAAGCAAGTTCGTCTGAAACATGTCATCGTAGCTCTGTTGCTATCCGTGGTATTTTTCTTTCTGTTCTGCTTTATTGCACTGCATGCCTATATCGCCTGGGTATTGTCCTATCCGACAGTAGCCAGTGTCTATTCCAACCCGATGCAGGCCAAAAATATGGCTTACGAAGACATTACGTTCCCTGCCCATGATGGCAGCCGGATGATGCAGGGCTGGTATATACCAGCAGAGAAACACTCGACCAAGACCATTATATTCAGCCACGGTTATGGAGCCAATCGCGAAGAGACATGGATTCCGATGTACGATCTGGCTCACTATGCCCACCGGCTGAATTTCAATGTTATTATGTTCGATTACGGATTCGCCTCCAAGACCAATCCCGAAGTCGCTACCGGTGGTAAAAAAGAGTCCCAGCAGCTGCTCGGGGCGATTGATCTGGCCAAGCAGCGTGGTGCTCAGGAGCTGGTCGTCTGGGGATTTTCGATGGGAGCCGGGACTGCCCTGCAGGCCGGTCTGCTGACGGATCAGGTGGATGCGATGATTCTGGACAGTACGTTCTTGCTGGAGCCGGATACACTGTATTATAATATCCGCCAGCAGATGGCTCTTCCGCAGCATCCATCGATCGAGATTCTGGAGACACTGCTGCCGGTCGTGAATGGTACCAGCCTGAACCAGATTCCTTACCAGACCGTCAAGAAAAAGGACTATCCATTCCCGATCTTCTTTATTCATGGGACGCAGGATAGCAAGGCACCCTATCAGATTGCCGAACAGCTCGCTTCCAACCAGACCAACCCGGATTCGGAAGTTTGGATTATCCCGGGCGCGCATCATGAGTTGGAATTCCGCGAGCATCCGCGTGAATATCTGCGCTATGTATCCAATTTTCTCAGCAATCTGGACCTGGCCACAGGAGATGAAATGGATACCGATCCAATGCTGAACGGAACGACCGAAGATAGCGGACTGAACTCTGGTGCTACTAAACCTTCACCGCCGATCCCTGCATCGGAAGCAGGCAAATCATCCAATAAGGCAAAAGACAGCACCGATGCTGCAGATTCGGATACGACTCGTTCCCGATCTAACGGAACGACAGAATCCACAAAATCTACAGAGTCCAAGGAGAAAGACAGTACTTCTCAGAACACTGATCCATCAACCGAATCTACACCATAATTGCACGAAGGCAGGCATCGATTTCATAGGATGGCCTGCCTTCGTTTTGTCTTCCTATTTCTGATAGCCAAATAATAAGGCATGATCTCTCCGGATATCCGGTAGCGATCATGCCTTATTATTGCTGTCTGCTAATCTATTCAACGTCTATTCATTCCATTCGTTATGATCCATATAGGAGTTAGTCGGATGATGTACTGGGTTTATTCGTTCAGGAAGTGTGTCTGAGCCTGGCACCTGAACGGACGCTTACACTCTCACAGTGCTCGCAGTGTCCGTTTAAGACGAATTTTACGTGTTCCAGTACATTTTCTATTTGATGTCCGCATTTGCTGCATACGACATTTTTTTTGCTGTTATATGTGTTTTTCATGTCCTCACCTTTTGTTTGTCAGAAGTTGTATACGGACTGAACATTTGCATGGAAGCGTGTGTTCTTGTTTGTCCCTTCTAGTATTAACCTTTGTAGAGGAGAGTTAATCATTATATTCAGGATATTTCTGGAATTATTTTGTAGCTCGGCGAATAATCCATTCGAGCCAGCTCCAGGGCAGCAACTTGCGTGCAATCACCAGCAGACCGCTTCCCTGCCCTACCGGATAACGAAGACGCGGATGCTTATGATTAACGATACGTCCAATCAGATCGGCAACCTGCCGGGGATGAGGTGCATGTTCGGCAGAGTGCCGTGAATAGCGGAGTACCGCATCCAGCTGCGGCTGATAAGGAGAATCCGGCTTCGTATGGATACTGCTTAACCCTTTGTCCCAGATATCGGTTCGATACGAACCGGGCTCGACCAGCACGATTTTGACCCCAAACGGCGCCATCTCATGCCGCAGACTCTCGCTGAATCCCTCGATTGCGAACTTGGAGGTAGCATACGGTGCATATCCGGGAAAAGCAGCCAGACCACTCACGCTGCTCATATTAATAATCAGGCCGCTGCGCTGATCGCGCATGATCGGTAGTACAGCTCGTGTAACAGCAATCAGTCCGAATACATTGGTCTCCAGCTGATCACGCCAGGCTTGCATCGGCACATGCTCAACAAAGCCACCGGCAGCATAGCCAGCATTGTTGATCAATACATCGATATGCCCATGCTGCCGGTATATCGATTGTACAGCAGTCGCTAGACTCTGCTCGTCAGTCACATCCAGCTGAACATACTGGATACGGTCAGTGACTCCCTGCTGGGCGGCCTGCTCTTCCAGTGCTGTTCGCCGTGACAGATCCCGCATCGTTGCGATCACGACAAACCCCTGCCGGGCCAAATTAAGCGCAATCAGCAACCCAAAGCCGCTGGAACTGCCGGTAATTAGTGCGATTCGAGAAGGAGAAGGAGCCGAATAGGTAGTAGATGAAGTCATAGGGAAGTGCTCCTTTGTAAGGGAATAGAGATATGATAAAGATGAAAGTAAAAAGGTATTCAGGTACTAGTCTATATTTCGATCGGTAAATAAAGAATGTAAAAATACACTGCCTTCCTTGTCATTACAGATATGAATGACCGTTTATAGGCTCCAGCGTCTCTCTACCCGGCGCAGCTTCACCGGGCCCGGCGTAAAGTCATAAGCCGTAAAGCAGATGCGGGGAGGAATACCATTTAATCCTTTACATATCGTCTCTATCCGGCTGTGTATCTCCTGCTCGACCAATGCGCTTGCTTCGCCTGTATCATCTAGCCGATAAGCAATCTCCAACAAATCTTCTGTCTGCTGAATTACCCGATAGTGGCTGATGCGAGGAGAAGCCGTAATAATCGCCCGGGTTACCAGATCGGGAAACAGTGGAATTCTTTTACTTTGTTGCTGATGCCGAATGTACAGAATATCATCGTACCGTCCCTCAATCCGCTCAATTGCGGTCAGCGGCGACCCACATACACAGGGACCGGCAGCTTCTGTCAAAATATCATTCAGCCGGTAGCGGATAATCGGTTGTGTCGTCCGCGAGAAGTCGGTAATGATCGGCATGAAGCGCCGGCTGTCTGGATCAATGTATTCCTTTTCGATACAGACAATATCTTCATTCAGATGAATCGTACCGTGTGCACAGGTTGCTCCCAGGAATCCCTCTGTACATTGATACACCTGATGCACTTTCTGGGCAAAAGCCTGTTCGATGTACTGTTGATCCAAGGGGTCCAGCACTTCGGCTACAGCGATCATTCGCTGCGGCTGTACCTTCAATCGACCGGCAGCATACTCTTCTGCCAGCAATCGCAGCATCGAAGCCGGAGCGACCCAGATCGTGGGACGATACTCGTTCATCTGCTGCAGATGCTCATCCAGCGGACGGATCAGGTCAAAGTAGCGGAACTGCAGTCGGCCTTTGCGAACCGATTCATACAGATTGCTATTGGCACGCAGGAAGAAGGCGATTCGCGCTTCCCGCTTCAACCCGCCCGGCAGCAGCTTCGCAAGTACTGTTCCTGTCCAGGCTGATTGCTCCTGCGGACTGACCAGGAACAGCCCCCGATTCCCTGATGTTCCAGAGGATAACCCTACAGTCACACCATGCAGCAGCGGCTCAAAATCCCGTGTCTGTTCCGCCCGAAGCGCAAGCTCCATCGCTTCATCGCTTCGAATCCCCACGGTATTCAGTTCATCAAAATGCTCCATCATAATCGGCTTGTCGATAATGGGAAATTGGCGCCATGCTTCATCCGGCAGCCCTTTCCAGAGATCTCGGTAAAAAGGGGAACTCTCCCGCACCCGTCGGATCTGCCGAATAATCCGGCGTTCCTGCCAGCGTTCCAGCGCTTCACGATCGGGCCAGCGATGCAAGTGGCGGGTCAGCATATAATGATACAAAATGCGCAGTGTGTCACTGTTCATGTCAGCCATTTCCCTCCCCACTCAGCCAGTACTTCCCTGCAGTGGCTTGGTACAATACGAAGCTCAGGGTTCATATCCGACCACTCACGCAGACGATCCATGCTGCGGACATATTCCCTGCGATCCGACATGATGAGCCCAGCCAGCGGATGCGGCCGACGATTCTCACGCAGTGCGCGACTGGACCAGACGGTATCCGCACAGAGCAGATAATCATGCGAAGCAGTTGATAACAACAAGCCAATCATTCCTTCGGCATGACCGGATAGCTCCACAGCCCATAAGCTGCCATCTCCAAACAGATCATGCATAGGCCCATATGATTGACCGAATACGGCTGGGTCCCTTGATACGGATGTCTCTTTTGATACAGATGGTCTACCTGATGTCGACTGCGCCTGCACAGATGTCTCGGGATACACCAGATCCTTTCTGTAAAATGGCAAAGAACGCTGCAGCCAATCTTCCGGCAGTAGTCCGCTCAGAAAGCCTGCTTTGACTGCGCGCAGCGTACCCAGTCTGCGTACAGCTTCATAGGATTCCCACAAATAGATAAAACGGGCATTGGGAAAGTCCCGAACCGCTGCAATATGATCGCCATGAAAATGGGATAGAATCACATACTGCACATCGGTCGCATCCATTCCCATACTGCCCAGCTGATAAACCGCGCTATCCTGTTCCTCGTACACAACAGGCGTAATATAACGATACGCCGCCTGCGGTAGGGAGGCCGTTTCTGTAAAAAAACGACTGCTATAGCCTGTATCAAACAGAATAAGCCCATGCTGTGGATGACGGATACAGGCAAACCCTGCCGGAAAAGCGACTGGTCGCAGCGTTC
Source organism: Paenibacillus dauci (assembly GCF_000971985.1). Taxonomy (GTDB): domain Bacteria; phylum Bacillota; class Bacilli; order Paenibacillales; family Paenibacillaceae; genus Saccharibacillus; species Saccharibacillus dauci. Next base: position 72,489 of record NZ_KQ040799.1, read on the forward strand.
CGCCACGGATCGTCAATACCTCGGGATGGGTACAGTACCCTGCCGCCCCCAGCCATAAGGATACTGGCGTAGATGTCAGCATATATTTTCTCTCCTTTCACCCATGAATTAATCACAGGCAGTTCATCGTGGGTTAATTCTCCATACGATATTCCGGATGATGTTCCTGTCGCCACCAGTCGGCAAAAAGACTCAGCCCTTCATCCACCGTTACAGCCGGTACATAGCCCAGCTCCTCCCGGGCCTTCTGAATATCGAGCGTATGCGGTATAGCGATAGAGCCTACGGTATAACGGGTAAGCAGCGGCTCGCCGGACAATGGCAGCAGCCTATAGGCGGCTTCCAGTAGACCTGCAACCGTGTAGGCTGCCTTAAGCGGAATCGTACGTGTACGCAGTGGCAATCCCAGCTGTTCGAACAGGCGAGTCAATAAGCTGTCAAATGGCATGGCTTGCCCGTTGGAAATATTATAGGCTTGTCCGAGCACATGAGCAGGGGCAGAAGCTCCCAACAGCATGGCATCGAGCACATTATCTACATAGGTTAAGTCGATCTCGGCCTGTCCTCCATTGAGCAGCGGCACACCGGACTTGCGGTTTGCCTCCATCAGCCTTGGGAACAGCGTCTGATCCATAGGACCAAAGATCGCTCGTGGACGCAGCATCACAACCGGCAGCCCTTGCTGCTCCCAGGCCTTCAGCAGCAGCTGTTCCGCCAGTAGCTTGGTAGCCGCATAATGATTGGCAGGCTTGCGCGGCAATGGATCGCTTTCCCGAATCCCATAGCGCGTCCGGTAATCAAAATAAATGCTGGGCGTCGAAATATGAACCAGCCGCTGTACACCATGCTGCATGCATCCATCTGCCACATGTCGGGTAGCCTCTACATTGCTGGCAAAAAAATCACGATATGAACCCCATGGCGAAGACAGGGCTGCACAGTGAAATACATACTCCTGTTCCCTGCAAGCTTCCACGACCTGCTCCCGATTACGCAGATCGATCGGCAGGAACTGCGCACCTGCTGCACTCAGCTGGCGCCCAGCCTGTTCATTACGTCCGGTCGCTGTGACCTGCCAACCTTCGGACAACAGGCGCCTCGTCATATGTCCACCGAGAAAACCGGTCGCTCCGGTTACCAATGCTTTCTTCATAGTCTGCCTCTTTTCGCGTTGATCAGGATTGGATCGTCTGTCCGTTCCATTCAATGTCGTGGGTTAACGCTTCGGTGATCGTGATGTGCTGCTGTCTGCTCAAGCGCCAGGCCGCCCGCACCAACCGTAGCTGCTCGATATAAGGTCCACGATCCTGGGCATGGTAGACTGCATCTCTTGTTCCTCGCATGGCTGTGAACCACCTTTTCCAATCCTGCCAAGACCAGCCCTGACGCCAGCCACTGATTAGCATCGGCAGTGTCAGCATAGCGCGGCTGCACGACTGCGGCTGAATAATCCGCTGCGTGGCAATCAGCTGATCGGGATCAAGCAGTGCCATTTCCAATCCATCTTCCGGCCGGAATAAATGTACGCCGCTTGTCGTTCGTGGATTGCACTCGATCGGATAGAGCTGCTGATCGACGTCCGAAGCAATCAGATCAAAACTGATTTGTCCGCTAAATGGAGTTCCCTGTGCATCCGCCTGTGTCTCGACAAAATGCTGTACCCAGGACAGTGTCGCCGCTCCATCCAGTGCTTCAAAATGCACACTCGCTCCTGCCTGACTGCTGCGGTACTGACTGCGGTATGCTGCATGAGCTACAATAACGCCCTGATGCACAATACTGTAGGTGCATATACTTTCCCCTGTCAGATAGCGCTGGGCGATCCACGGCTCTGCTGGAGATAACGAAGCAGGTACAGCCGCAGACAATGAGGAATTGCTGCCTTTTCGCTGGCCGCCACCCCGATATAAGCGCTGAAAAAAAGAGGGCAGCAGCACCCGGGAAGCAAAGCGCGAATAAGCCGGCTTTAATACTACCGGCCCGTCATATACCCCGTTGCCACGGAGACTGCTGTCATCTGCGGAATTATCCGAAAAAGACTCTACCGATTGAACCCACTCCACTATGCTCTGCTGGGCTTGCTCCCATGCTGCTGTATCGGTAATTAACCTGGTCTCCGGGGCGGGCAGACCGGCCTGATATACCTGCTCGATAAAGTCCCCTTTGTGATGCAGGCGGCGCAGGGTTTCCAGCGGAGGAGAAAGTACACGGCAGATCCGGCTGAGCTTCTCGTACCCATGAGCAATGTAGAAAATTTCTTCGCAGGTAGGCAGCAGCAGCTGAATATCCAGTTCTTCTAGCAATCGAGCCAATTCTTCCAGATAATCCTCCGGCTGCTGGCGGGGTGGAGGCAGACGGAAGCTGGCTGCGATCGCATTCGACGTTCGGCACAGATGATATTCCACACTCTCTGCCACGTATACCGTATGTCCGCCCGTATGCAGCTGCCGCGCCAGTTCGAGGGCGACCGGAGCACGTCCACCGGTGAGCAGAATCCGCTGGGGTGCGGCAGATTTAATAATCAAGCACCATTCCTCCCAGCGACAGCCCGGCTGCTGTACCGAGCAGCATGATCCGGTCACCACGGCGAATCCGCCCCTGGACAATCGCTTCATGCAGTCCCATCGGAATAGAGGCTGCGATCGTATTGCCATGATTGGGCGTAATATTCATAAATTGTTCCTCTGAGATGCCCAGCTTGCGGCGCATCAACCGCATTGCCATAGCACTGCCCTGATGCGGAATAACCATTTTGAAATCCATCATTGAGGTCTGTGACTGCGTCAACAGATCATCGATAAATTGTGGCAGCAATCGGGAAGCCATGCGGAAGATTGCAGGACCGTCCATCTGGAATAAATAAGACTGTGCAGCAGCCTGCTCATGTCCATGCGGGAAACGGGTACCGCCTGCAGCTACTTCCGAATAACGCGCCCCTTTGCTGTACGTATGAAGTGAAGTATGTATAATAGCTGACGATTCATTTACGGGTGCAGGGCCGATTACCACGGCAGCGGCTCCATCGCCGAACAGCACGGCACTTTCCTTTTGACTCCAGTCCATTCCTGCCGAAGCTACTTCTGTCGCGACCAGCAGCACATGCCGGTAGCGTCCGGCGGCTACGAGATAAGATAGTGTATCCAGTCCAAAGACAAAGCTCAGACAGGTCCCATCGATATCAAAAGCAGGTATACCCGAATCTTCCTGTCCCATCGCCTGTTGGATAAAGGAAGCCGTGCTTGGCAGCGGCTGTTCCTTGGTACCGCTCGTGCAGACCAGACAATCTACATCGTCAAAAGTCAGTCCAGCGGCTTCGAGCGCAGCATAAGCCGCCGCCGCTCCCATCGTAGAGGCAGTCTCGCCTTCACTCACATAATGACGGGTACCAACGCCGCCTGCCTTGGCAGCCCAGCCCGGCTTCACACCAAGACGCTGATCAATCTGCTCATCCGTGACTATCTGACGCGGCAAGTATTTGCCTGTTCCTAGAATTTTTACTTTGCGAAGCTGCATCCTAATCCCTCTAATCTATTGGTAAAATAAAGCTGTCCGATTCGGTCGTCCCCCTGTGTATAAACAGCTGGTTGCCATTGCCATTCCTAACAGGTGTCTACTGACAGCGACCGACCTCTGTCCCTGCCTATTCGTCGTAGCGCTCATGCAGATAGGTGACCATCTGCTCCAATTCTTCTTTGCCGAATACCTCTGATCCGTCCAGTAAATCCGGCATCTGTCCATCACTCAGCAGCCGCTGCAGCTCTGTCTGGTAAGCATCTACAGAGGGTACTCCCGCCAGTTCACCCAGTGCTCCCATCGTTCCCCGACGAACGACTGGATAGCCCTGATCTTCGGGACCCGCTGCGCGCTCGTAGAACTGTCTGATCTGATCGGCCAGCTCATCTCCCTGCCCGTCTACAATAACAAAAGCGGTAATAATATAGGCTTTCGCCTGGCGGCGCTGGGCAATCCCGCAGAATTTGCGGCCATGAATACTGATATCATAATCTCCTGGACAAAATGCACCTTCTACTTCTCCCGTATCCACCTCACTGCTCCATGGATGTACAGCCTGACTGATCCAATCCGCCATAAATTGAAAATCTTCATGGATGTTAATACGGTGCTTCGGATTCGGTAAAATGATCGACAGATTCAGGATACCCGGATGCAGTGGCACAGCTGCACCACCGGAAGGTCGCACACAGATCGAGGTTCCTCCCTGCTGAATCTGCTCCATGGCAGCAACTGCATTGGACAGTCTGCGATCCCGCAGACCAATCGTCATCCCATCCGTATGCCTCCATATATGAACGACCGGCGGATGTCCGCTGCCTACCCGTCGGCACATCAGTTCTTCCCATGCCAGAGGCTGCAGCATGGGTACCTCTCTGCCCAGTAGCGGCGTCTCATACCATATGGCCTGTTCCAATCCTTCTGGTCGACTGGTCTTGTATGCCCCGCCATCTGCAGGTTGTATTTGCTGATTGTCTGTCAAGCTGCTCCCTCCATTTCCAAGCAGTACCGTCTTATCCGTACTCTGTCTGATTATTTGTTATTATACCAGTTTAGCAGGATAAAATGCAGGATGTAACAAAGCGTACCCACTAGCCCTCTTCTTGCATTAACACATCTGAATCCGATCGTATTCATTTGATATTAATAAGCCTTTCCTGCCAAAAAAAGCATCCGCTTCGCTGCGGATGCCCTGTCCGTATAATCTATACCGAATGCTCAATCGTCTGCCGTACAAAACCTTCATTATTTTGCAGAAGTTCAGCTGCAGAATGAGCATCCACCTGCAACAGAATCATCACAATAGCGGTCTTCACATGTCCGCCGGAAGCGATATACGCCTGTTCCACCGTATCATCGTCTGCGTCTGTCGCTAGCTGAATCAGCCGCCGGGCGCGCAGCGCCAGCTTTTCGTTGGTTGCCTGCATATCGACCATCAAATTACGGTATACTTTGCCGGAGCGAATCATGGAGGCAGTAGTCAGCATATTGAGAATCAGCTTCTGCGCCGTTCCCGCCTTCATGCGTGTAGATCCGAGCACAGCCTCCGGACCGGTGACCGCTTCGATCATAATGGCAGCGAATTGGCTCATCTCCGAATCGGGATTGTTACTGATCCCGACGACAATTGCACCACGTTCCCCAGCTTCCTGCATCGCTCCAAGTACATATGGAGTCCGTCCGCTGGCAGCAATTCCAACGACCACATCCCGCTCGGATACTTGATGCTCACGGATATCCTGCCGTCCCAGCTCTGGGTTGTCTTCTGCTCCTTCGACTGCCTGCTGAATGGCCCGGCTGCCTCCGGCAATCAGTCCAACAACCTGATCCGGATCGCTACCATAGGTAGGCGGACATTCCGATGCATCCAAAATACCGAGCCGTCCGCTGGTACCTGCTCCTGCATACAGCAAACGGCCACCGCTGCCGAAGCTTTCTGTGATTGCTTCTACGGCCCGGGCAATCTCGGGAATACAGCGTTCGACTGCCGCCGGTACCGTCCGATCTTCCTCATGAATTGCTCTTAGAATCTGTTCTGCTGTCATATCATCAATACCAATGGTACGTGGATTTTGCTGCTCAGTCATCAGCTTGCCCAGTGATGGATTCATAATTTATTGCCCTCCCTGTGTCCATACATGTGGATATTTTGCCAGCTTGTTCATGATGAGTATAACTGCCCCATAGGCTGCTTCCTGCTCCGCCAGTCGAATCTCCGGCAGATTAGTATGGTTCTGCTGCAGCTGCTGGACAAATGTCTCCCGATAAAGCACAGAATGGCGGAAGATCGAGCCGGCAGCCGCGATGCCTGTCTGCTCCAGCTGAGGATAACGGTTCAACAGCACTTGTACAAATTCAGCCATATCGCTGGCAGCCTGCATGATAATCTGCTGCGCCAGCACATCTCCCGATTGTGAGGCTTCAATACAGAGCTTTGCCGCCGCTGCTATCTGGCGCTTGCCCATCTGCGGCTGATACATTATATAACGCAGTTCTTCGGCAGAGCGTGCACCGTAGTGATGCAATACCTTGTCCGATAGTTCGGTAACAGCCACAATGCCATCATAGCCAAGCATCACTGTCTGCAGGGCTCGCTGTCCAATCGCGTATCCACTGCCCTGATCACCCAGAATATGTCCCCAGCCTCCGGCACGCACCCGCTCACCCGAAGGCAGAACTCCCAGCACGATCGATCCTGTACCTGCAATCGCGACTATTCCGCGATTAGTGCCAAAAGCTGCTGCCAAAGCAGTCTCGGCATCACTGACGACCAGAATATCCGGTACCTGTTGCCTGCGTTCATGCCAGTAACTGCGCAGCAGCTGCTCACCGGCTTCACATTCCTCCGGGGTATAGACTCCAGCCATGCCAGCACCCACCCCGCAGCACTGTTCAAGCGCAAGGGAAGAGTCGTTCAGCAATTGTGAGATTACATTATGTATATTTGTCCTGTAGTCGGTTCCGCTCGAAGATTTGGGATTGCTCGCCTGTCCTTCTGCATGAGCAATCTGTCTTCCTTCCCGGTCTACAGCAATTGCAGTTGTAGACGTGCCTCCGCCATCTATTCCAATTACATATTCCATATACTCATCCTTTGTATTTGATTTTCAACAAATACTACCTTTTCAATAAATACTGCATATTGAGAGTAAGCCAGTTATATTGATGTTAGATATGTTATGAATATTTTCGAGATATTGGTATAATTCGCGTTTATTATAACATGTACGAGAGATATAAAAGCCTATATTTCAAATTACCGTTTATACATTTGTTGAAGTTACAAATATGGATTCCTGTGTGTATAAATTAAATGACATTGATAATCTTTTCTGGTTATATTAATTAACAATACAGTCACATTATAAATGAATTATATACTTGGATAGAAATTCATTTTATGCATTATTCCATAGTATAGTTATTGTTCTCCTTTTGATTTCTCCTTTAATGATGGTTTGCTTGCAGTTTTGAAGTTAATTCTGTGCCAGCTCGTATGTGCTGCTCTATCTATTCAATCCTGTATCATCTTAATCTCAACTCATGGAGGGAATACCATGACTGAATCTGTACCTTCCGTACCCACAAAATATCATACCTGTTCAGCGATAGAACCTCTGTCCTCTGACCAACTGGAATGTATATGGAATCCGCTGCACCTGGCTTGCCGACAGCGGATTATTCCAGGCGCTTCGGCTGCTATATACTGGCGGGGTCATTGTTGGTACAAAGCTGTAGGCTGGGCAGTCGATACAGATCATATGCAGATTGCTGCCGATACCCATACAGTATACGACTGCGCTTCATTGACCAAAGTAGCCGTTACCCTGCCACTGATTCTGACGCTCGTCGAACATGGAATGCTGGAATTGGACCGTCCAATATCGGCTTATCTGGCTGAATTCCAGACAGGTCCCTACCAACAGATTACACTCCGCCAGCTGCTCAGTCATACCTCGGGAATGCCTGCTATCGCCGATTTCCATTCATCTGCCGCTCTGACTCTGCCAGAGGCGATCCAGGCAATCAGTCAAATGCCACCTGCCTATGAAGCGGGGCAAGCACGTATGTATAGTGATCCAGGATTTATAGTGCTGGGAGAACTGTTCACGCGAATCAGCGGACTTCAGCTGATAGCAGGCGCTGAGCAATATATTTGGAAGCCACTGCACATGGAGCAGAGTATGTTTGTTCCTGGGCCAAGTCACGCAGCTATTAGTGCTGCTACTGAATACGATAACCAGACAGAGAGTTATCTGCAGGGCATTGTACATGACGAGAATGCAAGGGCACTCGGTGGGATGTGTGGACATGCCGGATTATTTGCTACCGCGAGCGATCTGCTGCGCTATGCGCAATACTGGCTGGAAGCTGTACATACCCCGAGGATGCAATCTCCGGCGAATCTATTCACTGCTCCGATCCCTCCGCTTTCACTTTCCGAGCAGCTTCTGCACGAAGCTGTCACCCGGCAGACTCCACTGCTTCCTGGAACACGGCGGGGACTTGGCTGGGTACTGCAGGGAGATGAAGCGGATGTATCCGGTCCTATTCTATCTCCTGCTGCATTTGGACATACCGGATTTACCGGCACCAGTATTCAAATCGATCCGAGTCAGCAGCTGGCGATCGTACTGCTGACCAACCGGGTTCATTATGGGCGTACACAGTCGATTCAGCAGCTACGCAGAGATTTTCATACGGCTGTAGCTTCAGCCCTGAACCGCCTGCCAGCACAGCCGTCATCCTACTGACAAAGGAACAACCGTATAAATGGAGGATTCGTGAGGCTGCGTGAGATTATCGGAATGATTAACCCGTCCGAACGTAAAGTGGCCTGCTTTGCTCTGGAGCATCCGCGGCAGCTGGAGAATCTGGAACAGGAACGTTTTGCAGCCCAACATATGGAATCTTGGCAAAGCCGAACTTCCATTTCCCAATTTCAGTATCCAGATTACAAAATAGGCTATCCAAATAAACAGACATCAACATCATCCCGTTCTCTTTGGTCACGCAACACAAATACTCCTCTCCGGTTTGGAGAGGAGTATTCTGATTGAAGCCGGGAGAATATTATTGCTGCTGTGCCAGTTCATAGCGCTGTACCAGTTCATTGACCTTGGCACGTACGATCAGATCCGAATTGTTGCGATTGTATAGAATCAGGCAGACTTCTTTGATAAAAGCAGTCTTTTGCTCTTCGTTCAGCTCGGTCAGTCTCTGATCCAGAAATTCGCGAATTTCCATATAATCTCCTCCACTCATCCAATTTGTCTGTAATAACCTTGCCTATGAGTCTAATCTACAATGCAAGCATTGAGCAAGCCTTTCATTAAAATATACATGCTATATCACCCTATTCCGATCTGCTGTGACATCAGGCACAATCTATACAGAAAAGCAGGCAGCCGGGATGACGGCTGCCTGCTTTTTGTTTGTTGTTTGTTTGTGTGATTCAGCAATTCGGTATTTTAGTGATCTTTGATCAGCGACAGGAACTCTGCACGTAGTGGCGCATCATTCTGGAATCCACCGCGTACAGCGGACGTAATTGTCTTGCTGCCCGGCTTTTTGACACCACGTGCGCACATGCACAGATGTTCACCTTCAACGACAACCATTACACCGGTTGGCTTCAGTACTTCGTCGAGAATATCAGCGATCTGGCTTGTGATACGCTCCTGTACCTGAAGACGGCGGGTAACCGCTTCGACCAGGCGGGCGAATTTGCTCAGACCGGCAATTTTACCGCTTGGTACATAGCCAATGTGCACTTTGCCGAAGAACGGAGCCATATGATGTTCACACTGGCTGTAGTAGACGATATCCTTGACGATGACCATCTCTTGATGATTCTCGTCAAAAGTAACACCCAGCGCCTCGCGCGGGTCTACGCTGTATCCGGCAAAGATCTCCTCGTACATCCGCGTTACCCGTGCAGGCGTCTCCAGCAATCCTTCCCGTTCGGTATCTTCACCGATCAGGTTCAGGATTTCCTTGATATGATATTCAATCTGGTCGCGATGTGCTGCGACCTTCAGGTTGGTATAATCCTTAATTCCAGCCATGCTGACCTCCTTCCACATTCAAGGCCTTCATGCACTGATGCCTGTCATGTAATTATCTTCTACGCTTGCCCTGATTGCCACGGCCCATTGGAGGCATTTGTGGCTTCGCGCCTTTTTGGGGAGCGCCGCCGTTTTTCATCATTTGCTGTGCTTGCTGCATCTGCTTCGGATTCAGGTTATAGCCCATTTGCTTGGCCATTTTCTGCATCATCTGCGGATCGCTCTGCATTTTTTCCAGTTGTTTGCGCAGGTAATATGCGCCAATGAAGAAGCCCCCGACGAGACCCACGATAAGAGTCACGATAGGTATGACCCAGTTCCACCACATAATAAGTGCCACCCCTGTATATTCATTGTATTTCGTTCCCGGAGAGCTCTGGCTTTCCTTGCCGTTGCAGGCATGAACAGCACTTATCATACCATTTTACCGCCTGCTCTAGCAAACATTTTCATACCAAAGATTACGCCCCGTCTAATTCATTACCGCTTCAATGAAAACGGTTGTAGCATTCGCCAGATCAATCTCTTTGACATCAAGTGAATCGCCACTTCCGCGTACGATCCGCACGACCGGACGTCCTGGCAGTCCTCTGTGCTGGCTCACGACTACGCCGGTTTCCCTCGTGGATAGCCGGACACCCGTTCCATTCGGATAAATGGAAATAATGCGGGTAAATTCTACCAGCAGATCATGATCCAATGCTGTACCCGACATTGCCATCATCTCTTCGCACGCTTCATGCGGCAGTAAGCTTTTGCCGCCGTGTTCCTTGGGCGTGATCAGATTGTCGTACGTATTGGCAATCGTCACGATCCGGGCATACCGATGAATCTCCTCGTGACTAAGGCCGCGCGGCTGACCGGTTCCATCCATCCGCTCATGATGCTGCAGCGCTACGTGTGCAATCATCAGATTGAAATCCCGCTTGGACTTGATCAGCTCAAATCCTCTCCAGGTGTGATGCATTTTGGAACCGGGAATCAGATCAAAAGCTTCGCTGCCGGACACTTTGCCCACATCATGCAGCAGGGCACCAATCGCCAGATCCCGCAGCTGCTGCTGGTTCATTCCGATATTCATGCCAATAATCGCCGACAGCAGACAGACATTCATCGCGTGCAGATAGCGGGCATTGTCTGCCGTCTTGATATCGGTCAGCTGTACCTGTACTTCACGCGCACCGATGATATCCTCCAATAGATGCTCGACGCTGAGCGTGATTCGCGCCGGGGTCCACTCTTTGCCGGATCGTACGGCATCAAAGGTATCACTCATTTCCCGGATCATGTGCTGCTTGGTCGCTTCGCTCAAAATCTCTTCAGGTTCTACATCTGCGAACTGTTCATCCTGAATATAGATCATAGTAACGCCAATCCGGTTCAGTGTATTAATCATAAAGACGGTCAGCTGCACCCCTGCCGATAGCAGAATTGTACCATTGCCCGAATAGACAGACTTGCCCAGATGCTGCCCCGTTTCTACATTATCTATACTTACGTATCTCATCAGCAATCCCCTTTGGCTTACAATGATAGATACTTCATGGAACCCCATCCTGCATAATGCCCGAAGCGGTTTATATTTTGATTTCAGAAAAGAACAGGCTGGCGCAAATATCCTTCCAGTTCCAACAGAAGCTCCTTGCGATCCAGTCCTACGCCATATCCGACCATCTGACCATTCATGCCAATAACCCGGTGGCAGGGCACGATGATCGACACGGGATTACGGTTATTCGCTCCACCAACCGCGCGAACAGCTGATGGACTACCGATATGCACAGCAATCCATTTATAAGAGACCACTTCACCATATGGGATAACCTGAAGAGCCTGCCACACCTGACGCTGAAATGCAGTTCCCCGCAAATCCAGCTGCAGATCAAACTCCTGATGTTCACCGGCAAAATATTCATGGAGCTGATCGATTGCTTGACCAAGCCGTGATGGCGAATGGATAAGCTCATGATCACCATACCAGCGGCTGGACCAGCTGGACAGACCAGCATGCGCCTCACTATAGGTTTTGAATTCCAGATGACATATTCCATGCTCCGATTGCAGCAGTGTCACCGGGCCAACCGGTGAGTCCAATTCGGCATAATACAACGTGGTTTGCGACTGTTCATTTTGCGGGATTACTGGTTCATGCAGCTGCTCGTCGGTCACGCGGATTCCTCCTCCAGTATCCTTTTTGCTTCGATCAGGCGTTCGATTACCTCCTGCTCTTGCTCGCGCTCCAGCCCACGCTCTATAGCAGATAGCGCATCGGGACCACCAATCCGGCTCAGTGCCCAGGCGATCGTGCCGCGAATCATCGGACGTACATCCTTGAGCAGCATTTCGGTCAGACGGGGTACTGCACTTTTATCCTTGAAATTACCAAGAGCGATAATCGCATTGCGCTGGATCGGATTTTTGCCGCGCCAGGCAGCGGATGTATCGCCAAACTCCTGCTTGAACTCTTTGTTGCTCAGATCGAGCATCGGCAGCAGCAGCGGTTTGGCCTTTTCCGGATCAGGACGCAGATCTTCCTGGTGGTTCCAGTGCTTGCCTTTATTTTTGGGACAGACGATCTGGCAGGTATCACAGCCATACAGCCGGTTACCGATCTTGCGCATATGCTCATCCGACAGCATTCCTTTGGTCTGCGTCAGAAAAGACACACAAATTTGCGAATTCAGCTGCCCCGGACCAACGAGTGCTCCTGTTGGGCAAGCATCAATACATTTGGTACAGGTACCACAATCCTCGGTTACCGGCGTATCCGGCGGAAATGGAATATCCGTAATCATATCGCCGAGAAAGATCCAGGAACCGAGAGTAGGCGAGATTACCGCGCAGTTTTTACCGAAAAATCCAATGCCTGCACGCTGGGCTACAGCACGGTCCGAGAGTGCTCCGGTATCGACCATGCTCTCGATTCTCGCTTCCGGTACCCGTTCATGAATAAAATCTTCCAGCCGCTGCATCCGGTCTCTCAGCACATAATGATAATCCCGGCCCCAGGCCGAGCGTGCCATGATGCCCCGATACTGACCAGGCTCCGAACGCGGCGGATTTTCCATTTTGGAATGATAAGTCACCGAGATGGCGATGATGGAACGTGCGCCTTCCAGGGTTAGTGACGGGTTGATTCTTTTCTCCAGATCCGGTTCTTCAAATCCGGATTCATAGCCTTTGCGCCGGTGTTCTTCCAGCACTTCTTTCAGAAAAAGAAAAGGATCGGCGGTCGTAAAACCGATATCGTCAATTCCCAGCGATGGCGCAGCTGCCTTGATCTCAAGCTTAAGCTGTTCCCATCTTGATGTCGGACTTGGTATCATATATTCCTGCTGCGTCACTCACTGTCACCTCCTGCCGACTGTTGTCAGCTATCTATTTATAATTATACCTGATCCAACTGGAAATACGTCTAAAAAATAGAAAAACACACCTGCATCCCCCACGAAGCCGGAAGGCAAGATGTGTCCATATATACAAAACAGTATGATGTAGTCTGTAGTTATTCCAAATTTATCTCTATAGTATTATGCGTTAGCTGCGACAATGCTTAATTTTTCGTACGTACGAAGAATTTTGCTTTCATCATAGCCAAGAGCTGCATACAGTGGCATTACCGCCTCGTTATGCTCGTCTCCTGCGATCATAATTCCGCTGACATTACGCTGCTGGAAACGTTTTTCCATTGCTGCGACCAGCGCTTTGCCAATTCCTTTGCCTCTCATATCGGGATGAACGGCAATACGGTAGTAACAACCGAAATTGCGGTCAATCGTACCAATTAACAAGCCAATAATTTCTTCTCCCTGCTCCGCAACCATAATCAGTTCGGAATCCCAGGACAATTGTCTCGCAAAAGGTCCCATAGTATGCTCATAGCATTCTTCCGACAGAGCTACCTGCAGCAGCTCCTTCACAAGGTTCAAATCACTTAGCTTAAAGGAACGAATTTTCATGATCCAAACTCCCTTTTCATCAGCTTGATAAATACCGTTTCATTAATAACCCCTGACAATCATGTTCCAACACAAAAAAGAAGGACATCTGCGTAGACAAGCCATACGCCCTACATAAAGAGTTGTGTAAAATCCTGCTGTACAGGAAGACGATAAGACGGCAAAAAAGCGCAAATAATTGCACAATATAATCTCAATGTTAATTAAACCACAATTTTCGAGGAAATACACCACTTTTCTTATGAAAGCGCTTCATATCTCCGTTTTCCGTCCATTTGCTCTTAGATATACAATTATTATGAAAAAAATCGCTGCGTATGAATATTAATTGCAATCAATAAATATTCATTGCAAAAGTGAAATCTTAAACTGAAATTATATTAGCAACAAACACAAGTATAACACTACCATGATCATGTCACTATACTTTTTGTCATAATTAAGCATTATGGCTTATATTGTGTCGATAAAAAATAGCTTTACTGGACAGCAGACTCATTTGTGCAGCAAAATTTTTACATATTGTATTTACCCTTTCCTGATTAATGTTCCTTCTTATTCCATTTATATCCAATATCGCTATTTCATTAATATATGTACATACGCTACCGATTCTTTCTGATTCTGCCTGTAATGAAATGTTTATGTACGATTTTTAGGGTTCAATGCGTGATTTCGGTAATATAGAAATAAAAAATAAAATCGCCCGGATCCCTTGCCAGACGGACTTTCTAAACACAAATGTTGCTTTAGTCCGAAATATACGGTTTAATAGAGACAGTAACATGTTTATCTACATAGGGGACTTCTTTTATCGGTATTCCCCAATCCAAATCTCAGGAGGTATTTTACGATGGCATTCGAACTACCAGCATTACCGTACCCTAACAACGCTCTGGAACCACACATCGACGAACAAACGATGATGATTCACCATGATCGTCACCATAACACATACGTAACCAACCTGAACGCTGCTCTGGAAAGCGCTCCTGAACTGCAAAGCAAAAGCCTGGACGAACTGATCAGCGATCTGAACAGTGTACCTGAAAATATCCGCACAGCCGTACGCAACAATGGTGGCGGACACCACAACCACAGCCTGTTCTGGGAAGTAATCGGTCCTGACGCTGGCGGCGCACCTACTGGTGAACTGGCAGCTGCAATCGATAGCGAACTGGGCGGCTTCGACAAATTCAAAGAAGATTTCGCAAAAGCAGCAACTACACGTTTTGGTAGCGGTTGGGCTTGGCTGGTTGTTGGCAAAGACGGCAAACTGGCAATCACAAGCACACCTAACCAGGACAGCCCGGTAATGGAAGGTCTGACTCCACTGCTCGGTCTGGACGTATGGGAGCACGCTTACTACCTGAAATATCAAAACAAACGTCCTGATTACATCTCCGCTTTCTGGAATGTAGTAAACTGGGATGCTGTAAACGCACGTTACACTGCTGCGAAGTAATCGGAAGATCCCCTTTCTTACGTAACAGCAAATAACGCGACATATAGACGAAAAGCTGTCCTGTTCATACAGGGCAGCTTTTTTGTGCTTTTTCGGATTCCTATAGTGTTGGAGTTGATTGCTTCATTCACTCCGGAAAGGAATAAGAGCACGTCCTCCGGTTAAGCCTGGAGATCCTTCGATAGAGGGAGAAAATGAAGATCTCCTGGCTTAAATGTCGTCCTTGCTCTTATTTCCTTTCCTGCGTTATGAGCTTATGCATCATGTGCAAGTTACTAATATCATCAGGTAGCTCCACCATATAGATATTCGCATAACCGGTACGGTCGCTGGTGAAAAAGAGTTTGCGTCCATCCTGACTAATGCGCGGATAGGCATGAACTTTGGGTGAATGAAAGCTGCAACGCAATTCGCAGAGTACATACGGTCCGTTGTATGTTCCATCAGGCGAAGTTCGCCAGAGATTCAGGGTCTGCACGTTCTCTCTGCCGTCAGTGATTGCCTGATACTTGCCGTCCAGATAGGCGTGATGGATCGCAAAAGAAATCTCCTGCTCCTGCTGATCCGATTGATCGTAGCGGATACTTCCCCAGAAGGATGTGCCGCTGCTTCGTACTCCCTGATAGGCGATTGTCTCGCCGTCGCTAAGGAAATAAGGTCGGCCGACGATTTCGTCTGCTTCGCTTTTTGCCCGGACTGGACTGATCTTGCCGCTTCGTCGATCCATACTCCAGATAGATGGATCTCCCAGCTCCCGGCTGTCTTCCTGATAGAAAGTCAGCAGCCAGGGATGAATCGGAGAAGCCTGCACATGGGTAATCATCCTCTGACCTTCGTGGACAATCTCTGACTGTCTGGTGTGAAGATGAATAGCAATGATCTGGCTGAATGACGAAGAGGATTCCAGCATCCGCTGATCTGCTGCTTGCCGATCTATAGCTGCATCTTTGTTATCTATTACTTCATGAAATGTATCGTGATCATTCCGTTTTCGGGTAGTTTCTGGATCGTGCTCTACATCATTTTTGGCAAATAGCTGCTGCCAGATGCAGGTTAGTACCGACTCCCCATCCGCAGTACAACTAATATTGCCCATCCGAAAGCCTTCGGGGCAGTGATATTTGACCCGCTCGCGAAAAGAAGTCAGGTCCAGCAGCGAGATGGTATCTTCCTTTTGCAGCAGTGCCTGCTGACCATCTGGGGTCAGGCATACCTGCAGATCATCATTATTTGTGTAGGTAGTGAGCTGTGTCATCTCCCCGGTCTCCAGGTGGATCGAGAATAGATTGGCGCTGTTATCCCTATCGGATACGAATAACAGACGTCTGCCTTCGTCATATAATCCATTCTCGGTAAAGTACAGCTGGCGGCTGTGTCCCCGGTAATCGGTCAGCTGATGTACTTCGATACCTGTCAGCCGATCCTGGTACTTTTTCCACTCCGGAGCCCATATCGTTCCTTTTACCATGGCTATTGTTCTAGACATCCTGATTCTCCTCCATCCTGCTGCAAAACAACCGTAGAGGCTGTTCTGCTCTCTCTTCTCTAACGAGTACCCGGCTCCGAGAATAGCTAATCAGTCACATCTTCTCCATATTACTGCTTCCGGTATATCAAAAATCCCTGCCGAGTGTATCCGGCAGGGATTCATCCTATTTGTATGGGTCTATCTCATTTATTTCTCTTTGAAATACTGCTGCAAAATTTTCAGGAATAGATTGGGAAAAGCGTACTTTTCCATGTCTTCCTGGCTGATCCAGCGATAATCGTAAGCAAAAGCCTCACCGAGCAGCGTACTCGGTACAGCAGCATACACTTCCTGCTGTTCAGCGACCTGGCTGATCGGATCAAGCGTGTCGGTGGCTGCACTCACAGCTAGCTGCTGGCGGATATGCTCCAGACTCTCCGCTGTAGCTCCGGACAGCTTGATATCGAGCGTCCCCTGCTCCGGTTCCTGTACCTTGTTCAGCGGTGGCTGGCGATCAGAAATATCCGTCTTTGCATCATTATGCAATGCGGATGCAGATTCTGCTTTTTCATCAGATAGTCTGGTCAGCTCATCAACAGAACGAGAAACGGATGCGTCCTGCTCGATCTGATTGTCTACTGCATTGGCTTCGGTACAGAGGAATACCCTCATATACCACTGAATATGGCTAAATGTGTGCTCGGCTGTCATCCATGCTTCTCCGGGACGTACTTCTACACCTTCATTGTGCAGCGCCATACTCAGCCGCTGCATAGCAGCTTCTTCGGACAGATTCGCTCCGGCGCCGGCTTTTTTGGATTCTTCTGCAATCACATGCGGTAGCTCCCACATCCGAGCCAGCAGTCCTGTCGCTGGCCGCTGACGGATCAGTACTTTGCCGGCATGCTCTCCTTGACCTTCAATGACAGCCAGCAGACGATGCTCTGGACGCGGCGGCTTGGCTTTGGTCTTCACGGGCAGCTGCTCTTCCATCCCATTGATCCGTCCCTTGCAATGCTTCATCACCGGACAGGTCAGACAGTGCGGAGACTTGGGTGTACAGATCAATGCCCCCAGCTCCATCAGAGCCTGGTTAAAGTCGGAAGCTCTGCCTGCAGGAATTAGCTCCCCAGCCAGCTTTTCCATCTTGATACGGGTTGGATTTTTGGCGATATCATCTTCCAGACAGAAATAACGTGACAGTACACGCATCACATTGCCATCAACAGCAGGTACCGGTACATTGTAGGCAATACTGAGTACGGCACCTGCCGTATAGGGACCAATGCCCTTGAGAGCAGATATTTCTTCCGGTGTATCCGGTACAATTCCGCCGTAACGCTCCACTACCTGCTTGGCAGCAGACTGAATATTGCGGGCGCGTGAATAGTAACCCAGCCCCTCCCAGCATTTCAGCACTTCTTCTTCCGGTGCATTGGCCAGAATCTCGACGGTCGGGAACTTCTCGACAAAGCGTAAAAAGTAAGGAATGACTGTATCTACGCGGGTCTGCTGGAGCATAATCTCCGAGATCCAGATATGGTACGGATTCCGGCTACGCCGCCAGGGCAGATCACGTTTGTGTTCGTCATACCACGCCAGCAGTTCGCGGCTGAAGTAACGTTTTGCTTCCTGTTCTGCTGTTATATTGGACATTCTGATTCTCCCTTGTTAAGCCTGTATTCTCTCTACGACAGCGAATGCCGAAGCAATCTCTGTCTGATGCGAAATGCTCAAATGTACATGATAGGCTGCCGCTCCACCTTCCAGATCAAGCCTGTCCCAGGCGGCCTGAGACAGCTGGACGACCGGTTTGCCAAGGGCATCCGGCAGTATTTCCATATCGGTAAAATTAATCGTTCGACCAATTCCGCAGCCAAAAGCTTTGGTGATCGCTTCCTTCGCAGCGAAGCGACCGGCGACGAATTCATTTAACTTGGCGCCTTTAGTTCTGGAGATGGCGAGTTCCTGCTCTGTCAGCACACGGTTCATGAATTTCTCTCCCTGTGGACCGCTGATCAGAATGGACAGCCGTTTGATCTCAAGTACATCATGCCCGACTCCATAGATCAAGGTTGCTCTACCTCCTGCATGATTGGATTTCTTTATTGTAACAGAGGTTACGGGATAAATCTCCAGTATCGGATGTATTCATCCAAGTCTTCTTTTTCCATCAAAAAGGACAGCCCTCCCACGATGGATAAGGCTGTCCCCTTTGGATCTTGTAATTCTTTTATTTCATTTTACAACACCATAGGCTGCCTGATCTTCAGATAACTTCCTGCCTTACAGCAGCTTATAGCAGTCTATTGGATAAAGATATCAAATACCTGGAATCGGATCGCGCTTGTGTGCTGTACGCTTGTAATACGACTCCAATTTTTCCGCTACTGCCGGAGCAATAGTTTTGCCTTCCAGGTAGTCACTGTTGTCGGCATAGCTGATACCAAGTTCAGTCTCATCCGTCTGATTTTCCCACAGACCTGCTGTAGGAGCTTTGTCCAGAATAGACTGAGGCACGCCCAGATGAGACGCCAGCTGACGTACCTGACGTTTGTTCAGGCTGCTCAGTGGTGTAATGTCGACTGCTCCATCACCGTATTTGGTAAAGAAGCCCGTGATCGCTTCGGAGGCATGATCTGTACCAACGACCAGCAGATTCAGTGCATTGGCGATACCGTATTGAACTACCATACGTGTTCTGGCTTTGATATTCCCTTTGGCCTGTGGAGTAATAGCTTCCTGCTCCAGCTGCGGCATCACGCTGTTCACGATTTCTTCGATCGCATCTACGCCTTTTTGTACATTGGTCTCGACTTTGTACTTCATGTCAAAAGCTTCAGCAGTTGCATAGCTGTCATGAATATCGACCTGGGAACCGTATGGCTGGAACACACCAACCGTTTTGTATTCCTTGCCAGTTGATTCACTGAGCTCGTCTGTTGCGCGCTTGCACAGTCCGGCAGCGACTGCGCTGTCGATTCCGCCGCTGATCGCAATCAGAAGTCCGTTGGAACCGGATTTCTCAATGTAGGACTTGAGGAAATCCACACGTTTGCGAATCTCCGCGTCCGGTTCGATTGTAGGTTGTACTTTCAGGTCATCAATAATTTGCTGCTGCATACTCATATTCGTCATCCACTCCTTCGACTATTCTGATCTGTCCTGCGGCTGTACTGATCCTGTCTGCACTAAAATGACAATCTGCAGCAGGGTATCACCTGGTGATATCACCAGCACAGCATTCATTCTATTTATATATACCCAAAACACAAACATCCTGCAACCATCACATAAGGTGACAGGTGCAGGATGTTCATTACAATAGGCGTATGATTACTGGCAGTACTTCTCGAAAGCATCGTTCAGTGCTGCTGCAATATCTTCAGCCGAATGATTCTCGATCTGATGACGCTCGATAAAATGAACCAGTTCGCCGTCTTTGAGCAGTGCAATCGACGGGGAAGATGGTGGGAATGGAGCAAAGTACTCACGCGCTTTGGCAGTGGCTTCTTTGTCCTGACCAGCGAATACTGTATACAGATGATCCGGCTTCACGCTACCCTGCAGGGCATGGGCAACACCCGGACGACATTGTCCAGCTGCGCATCCGCAGACGGAGTTGATAACAACCAGTGATGTACCGGAAGCATTATCCAGGCTCGCTTCTACCTCTTCAGGTGTGCGCAGCTCGGTAATTCCAATGCTGGTCAGCTCGTCACGCATCGGCTGAACCATATCTCTCATATATTGATCAAATGACATGGACATCTTATTCACTCCTTACTTTTAATAAGCATTAACTTATATTATACACAGGTTGCCCGATAATACCAATGAACAGAACGGGATTCCTGCGAAATTTTCTGAAATATACATTCAAATTCATGGACTACGAACCTTGCTATTCTCTTTATCAGAGAACAGTCGTAATTGTCAGCTTGGCTCTTCCGGCTCCGTTTCCTTTGATCCAAAAGCATGAGAGAAAATAACAGAAAAAGTCGTTCCTTCCCCCTCTACCGAATCGACTACGATACGCCCCTGGTGACGCTCCACAATACTGAGGCACAGGGATAGTCCCAGTCCCGTTCCTTTGGACTTGGTTGTATAAAAAGGCTCGAACAACTTGTCCAGCTTCTCCTGCGGGATGCCCGGTCCGGTATCACGGATACGCATAATGACCTCGCTGGCCGTAGCTTCTGTCTCGATAACCAATTCGCCCTTATCCTCCATCGCTTCCATGCCATTGCGTGCCAGATTGAGAATCAGCTGTTTGATCTCTTTGGAGTTCAGGTCCAGACGTGGCACATTTTGACCGGGGATAAAGGTAATTGACTGTCCACGCAGGTTAGCATCGGCCCATAACAGGGGCAGCAGTTCCTCGATAATGGAATGCAGACTGTAGAGCTGCTTTTCCACGATTCGATTCTGCGCCAGGGACAGAAAGTCATTGATAATGCTGTTCGCACGATCCAGTTCATCCATTACAATCAGATAGTAATGATCAAGAGACGATGGACTTTTCTCACGCATCAATTGGAGAAAACCGCGAACGACAGCCATCGGGTTACGGATCTCATGCGTAATACTCGCAGCCATCTTGCCAACCAGACTGAGCTGTTCAACATGGCTCAGTTCATTTCGCAATCGTTCTACCTCCGTAATATCCTGAGCGATAATGACTGTACCAGTCAGACTATGATCCGGTAATTGGTGAATCGGCGCTATACTGATATAGAAGGTTCCATACTCCAGACGCATCAGTTCATTATGAACATGCTGTTCTTCCGGCAAACGACGAATAATATCTATCGTCTGCTGCAATCCAGAAGTGATCGTCTTGACATCCAGCTGTAACAGGTTAATACCAAGCGCTGTCTCGCGTGTAATATCCGGCACCGATCGCCGAAGAATCTGCAGGGCATTCTCGTTAATCGCCGTAATCTGGCCATCTGCATCAATAGATGTAATCATCATGGGCGCTACATTCATAATCTGACGCAGCTTCTCCGCTTCCGTAATGACACGGTTGGACAGATTCAGCATTTGCTGGTTCAGCTGCTTGCGTTCCATGATGCGTTCTATCGCCTGGATCGAATAACTACCAGCAACAATTGCAGCGCCTACAATAAATAGAATCACCCACCAGGTCATGGTATCCAAATTATGCAGTCTCATACGCAAGCCGGCAGCCAGCATGGTCAGGGCAGCACTTAATAAAATAAGCAGCGCCGTAATAAATCGTTTTTGCCGAATGGAAGATCGAAGAAATAGAGGTGAACATAAGGCAGCTGCAGGATATAATAACACACCACTATGGACGAGAAAGTCAATGGCTCCACTGCCCGATCCGAACATAAGGTACATAAGCGTCTCCAGAACAAGCAGTAAAAATCCACGCCCGGCTCCTATGTAGAGCACTCCAATGACCATAGCTACCAGACTCATCTGAATCTCAAGCGTAATTGCACTATAAATAGAGAGTATCCAGCAAATTACAATGCTGAACGCAGACGAGAGCACAAGAATCGGGGAATATCCCCGCCAGGTCAATCGTACACTGTGCAGGGAATCATCGCCGCTGCGTTCCACGATGTTCGAGAACAAAAACACGGCAGATCCTACAGCCAGCATTTGCAGCAGGATTTCCTTCACTGCAATAATAATGATGTGCCCCTCCCTCTCTCTCTGTCGTAATTCGATTAAAGCATAGCAAGCCAAACATTACAATATATAGTATGTTGACCCAGCATTTTCAAACCACTTATACAATACCCCTAATAATACCAATTATAAACAGAATCGTTGCGCTCCGGCCTTTTCCTTTGCAACGAGATGCCGAAACTGCCGAAAACCTTGAAGATTAGCCGTTTTTCATCCTGTATTAATGGTATATTAAAATAGTAAGTTATGACATCAGATAAAAAGGAAAGATACCATTTGAAATACGATATTATTGTAATAGGCGGCGGCTCTGCAGGTCTGATGGCCAGTGTAGCTGCCAGCGAAGACGGTGCCAGCGTACTGCTGGTGGATAAAGGCAACAAATTGGGACGCAAGCTGGGGATTTCCGGCGGCGGTCGCTGCAATGTAACCAATGCCAAAGAAATTGACGAGCTGATCAAATACATTCCCGGTAATGGACGATTTCTGCACAGTGCTCTCGCCAAATTCAGCAATACGGATATTATGCGTTTCTTTGAAGATATGGGTATTGCCCTCAAGGAAGAAGATAATGGGCGTATGTTCCCGGTTACGGACAAAGCCAAAACGGTTGTGGATGCACTGGTAAATCGGGTGCGCGCCCAGGGCGTGGATATCCGGGTGAACAGTCCAGTAGCAGAAGTATTATACGAAGATGGACAGGTATACGGTATACGTCTGCGCTCCGGCGAAGTCATCCGCAGCCGTGCAGTGATTATTGCCGTAGGCGGCAAATCTGTTCCCCAGACCGGCTCCGAAGGAGACGGCTATCCATGGGCGGAACAGGCGGGTCATACTATTACCGAGCTGTATCCGACCGAGGTGCCAATCACCTCACCGGAATCCTTTATCCAGAGCAAGGAACTGCAGGGATTGTCCCTGCGTGATATCAGCCTGACGGTATGGAATCCCAAAGGTAAAAAGCTGGTCACCCATGATGGCGACATGCTGTTTACCCACTTTGGTATTTCCGGCCCGGCGGCTCTGCGATGCAGCCAGTATGTCGTCAAAGCACTCAAAAAGTTCCCGGTCACTTCGGTACAGATTACTCTGGATATTTTCCCGGACAAGACAGCCGATGACATCTACCGGGAGACCCTGCAGATCGCTGAACAGGAATCCAAAAAAGCCATCAAAAATGTGCTCAAAGGTTATATTCCCGAGCGGCTGATCCCGCTCATTCTGCAGCGCGCGGGTCTGCCCGAAGATCTGACTTATCATAATATTCCAAGACAGCAATGGATGGACATGGCTCGCCTGATCAAGCAGTTCCCGATTGCAGCCAATGGTACACTGTCACTCAAGGAAGCCTTTGTAACCGGCGGCGGTGTGAATCTCAAGGAAATCAATCCGCAGACGATGGAATCCAAAATGACGCAGGGACTGTATTTCTGTGGAGAAGTGCTGGATATTCACGGTTATACCGGCGGTTACAATATTACCGCCGCTTTTACAACCGGGCATACAGCCGGTCAAAGTGCGGCTGCATCGCTGCAATATCAGAAATAATCTTTTCATGCGCAACTGGTACGGTAGTTGATCAGTGAATGCCTGTATAACTCCTCTATGACTCCTGTACCGGCTGCCCTATCCTTATACACACCGCCAATCGGAATTTGATTATCGGGCAAACGAAAGGCAGGTAAGCATTCTTATGAACGAGCCGCAGACTCCCTGGATAAACCGTCTTCCTTCTATAGAAGAATGTCGTCGTATATTCAGGTCGATCGCCATGCTGGATGCCGTTTTGATACCGGAATGGGAGTATCGTTATTACTCCTTTAATTCGGTATGGGCAGAAGGTGAAGAAATGGCATCTATGCGTGACGGGGAAGGCAGTCATTATTTTGCGCTGTTCACCCGTGACGGACTGATGATCAAAGGATATGACGCCGAACAAGCTGCTTCGGGTCTCATGTTGTCAAAAGCCCAATCTGTAGATCCCCTGCCCGCTGCTGTTGTTGAGTTTTTGCAGGAACCGGCATTTATGGGTGAACAGACGACGTTCTGTCTCTGGTACCTGTATAGTGAGAATCGCTGGTTATCTGATCAAGCTTATACCGAGCAGCAGTGTTCACTGCTGCAGGCATTATGGGGAGGAGCATCGTATTATCGTGAGTGGGCATCAGATTACACCGAGACCGAAGTTCATCCGGAAGCGGTACACCAGATTTTTGCCGGAGAGCCGCTGACATCTGCTCTGATAGCACAGCTGAATCCAGAACTGGAATTCGGCGATCTGGAAGAAGATATCGAAGAAATTGATTATCCGGCGACAGCTGATTAGTTCATCGGCAATACGCGAATCCGGTATAAATACCGGCTGTTTTACTTCCCCCGATCACGCAGGGAAAACAGGCTGAATTCTGCCTGAATGACAAAGTGCAGTATCCGTTTATGGTTCATCACAAAGCCCTTTGCATAAGATAGGCAAAGGGCTTTTGCTGTTGGCTGTATAACGGCTGGTCACCCTACCTTTTTCAGGCAGGAAATCTGCTGTGTTCCTACTGTATTTCGGAATCTTACCTAGTCAGCATTTTACCTAGTCAGCAGCATGCTATCCCAGCCACCCATACGCTCCATGCTGTTCATTCAGATAACGGATCAGCGCTTCGGTATAATCGGTCTGGATTATATTGAATCCCCGCTGCTGGTGCCACTGCCAGCCTTGCTCGGGATCGATCAGTGACGCTCCATCGGTATGTCCTCCACATAGTGAATCCCACATCGTATTCACCCACAGCCGGCAATCCTGATCGATAATGGTCTGCAGTACCATCGGATGGATCAGAGCGCTGTCTTCTTTATCAAAGCAGATCTCCACCGCCTGCGGACGTACCTGTTCAAACAGCTGCTCCAGATGGTGTACTAGCGATTCGTTGGATGAATCGAGAATATGCATATATAGCGGCGGTTTTATTTTATCCTGCAAAAAATATCGCACCTCTTCCGGAGAGGCGCTGCTTTTGAACAGGGCATGATCCACCGTATCGGTACGCAGCAGTGCTGCATAGACTTCTTCGCGAAACTCCCAGCATTTATCCAGATTAAGCATCGCTTTGCCGCGAATCAGGATCAGCGCTTCTTCCAGAGTAGGGATTGTATAATTGGTCAGCGGCTGGCAAGGGCCGCCCTGATACTGACGCAAACGAAGACTTCGCAGCTCGGCAATCGTCATATCGGCTATCCGGCCTGTACCCTCTGTCATCCGGTCTACAGTCTCATCGTGCAGCAGCACCAGAGCACCATCGGATGTACGATGTACATCAATCTCGATCATATCTGCCCCGGCTACAATTGAATACTGAATCGCTGCCAGCGAATTTTCGGGTGCCTGCTTCCAGTTACCACGGTGTGCAGCGACCATCATCCGTCCACGGCTGTCGAGAAAACTGGCCATAATCTCTTCAATTACAGGTCTATACTCTTCACGCCAGATCGTCACGGAATCATCTCTCATCGCATTTAGTCTCCGGTTCATATATTCACTCATATCCTTAAAGGTAATTGTTGGCAAATGACTTTCTATTACTCTACCGCTCCAGCGTTAACGGGAATGGATATTTGTGCAATCTCTATGTAAAAGCTTCAAAACAGTTACCAACAGTCTATGCACAAATTAGGACTAGATATCAACTGCTTACCCCCAAGTTATCAACATGTTATACACAGCCTGAGGATAGATTTCAGTAAATTCCTGCCATTCTATACACAGGCAAATATAATTATGCAGATCGTTAAAAGAGCAAATACTTGATTTTCGCCGTTTTTTATAAATACCTTGCATATTTTGAGTAAAATATTCATAAAAAACACCTCTTCATCAAAAGTGTTTATTTATACACAACGTTATCCACAAATTCTATCCACTTATCCACAAAAAGTACACAGATTGGAATCCAGCTATTTCCAGTTTTTTATCTTATAATTGTAAAAAAATAGTTATCCACACCCTCTACTTACGCTTTTGCGTTCTCTCAGTCTCTCTACATAAATGCAATTTAAGATTTAAATTTAATATTTAAAATGCCCGGCATTGTGACAAATCACATATTCTTCTAATTTAAATGGATATAAGATAAAACTAGATTAACGTTCCGCTTTTATCACTTTAACCAATAGATTCTATAGAACTCATCATCAGAAAGGGTGACTGTATTATGATTAATATGTCTCTGAACAATACCGAACAATCCATGCATCTATACCGTGTTTTCGCCAAGGCCTTCAAAAGTTTAAGTGAACATGCTGTCGCCGGAAGCAAAATCGAAGGCTTCAACTCTACTGCCTTTTCCGTCATGGAAGTATTATATTTCAAAGGTGCACAGCCTATTCAACAAATCGGAGCCAAACTGCTGCTGCAGAGCGGCAATGTAACCTATGTTATCGACAAATTAGAGCATGGCGGACTTCTGCGCCGACATCCATGCCCTACCGATCGTCGTGTAATCTATGCCGAACTGACCGATCGCGGACGCAATATGATGGATGAAATCTATCCCAAATATGAAGAGCGTCTCAGCTATGCGCTGGGTGGTTTGAATATGCAAGAAAAGGAACAGCTGATCTATTTGCTCAAAAAACTGGGTATGGAAGCTGAGCGTCTGTCCCCTGCTGCGCGTAAGTAAGCATTTACGCAACACTTCAGGATATCCAAAAAAGCCATTTCTGTTTCACTAGCCGTCATACAGGCCGGGAAACGGAAATGGCTTTTTATATTAGCGAGATGACGAATAGGTATCTTCAATCAATCGTCCTTGTTCCAGCGTAAGCTTACGAACTTCAGGCGCTGCGAACAACTCCGGCTCATGAGTCACAATCAGCAGAGCAGCTCCTTGACTCACCGCTCTGCGGCATAAATAGAGCAGACGGTCTATGGTAAAGTAATCGGCTGCCGAACCCGGTTCGTCAAGGATGTACAGCGGACGTGGCAGTAAGAACTGGCATACTGCTGCCAGCAGACGCTTCTGCCCTCCACCGAGGCTGTACGGCGAATCATCACGCCGCTCCAGCAATCCTGCAAATCTCAGCATGTCTTCCGCTTCCTTCTCGTATAAATCGGGCAACCTATCGCGTGGACGCAGATTCAGATGTGCGCGGATCCCATAGACACACTCCTCCCAGACGGTGGCAGCTACCCATTGATGATCCGGATGCTGGAATACATAACCGGTATCTGCAGCCCGGTCGTAGATGGATTGCCGGGCTGTATCCTTACCATTACGATAAATACTTTGTACCGGCGGCTGCAATAGACCTGACAGCAGACGGGTTAATGTAGTTTTGCCAGAGCCGTTGACACCGCAGAGCAGTACCATTTCTCCCGGATACAGAGCAAATTGTACATTGGCCAATGCCGGACGAAGAGCGCTAGAATAGCTGTACGTCAGATCGCGAACCTCTACGACAGGCTGTCCAGATACAGAAGGTACAGCCGCATTCCCCTCCGAACGGCGTAATTCACTCTTATCTTCCTGCATTCCGGCAGAAGCAATAGAAGCAGATAGATCGGTTGCCTCATGTACATAAGTATCTGCATACGTGTCTGTATTGGCGTGTTCATCAGCTGGTTGTATAGCAGCCTTTTGGTCAGCAGCCTGGTTAATATCGGGCGGCAAAATATACAGTTGCTCCAATCGTTCACGATGATGTAGCAGCAGTTCAGCAGGTGTTCCTTCCAGAACGATACGTCCTTTGGTTAAAATGACGACCCGACTGCACTTCATAACCGTCTCGTCCCAGCGAGCAGATGCAGTGATTAGCGTCCCTCCGGTCCTATGCCAGTGTTCAATAATATGCAGCAGATCCTGTTTGCCCGCCGGATCGAGACTCGCGGCAGGCTCGTCCAGAATAAGCAGTTGCGGCTGCAGTGACATGACGGATGCCAGTGCGGTACGCTGACGCTGTCCACCCGACAGCTGGTGTATATATTCATGACGAATCGGTTGCAGATTCAGGGCTTCTGTCCATTGATCGATGCGGCGGCCGATTTCCTCTGCCGGAATACGCAGATTCTCCGGTCCAAATGCAATCTCGTCTTCTACCGTACCTACTACCAGCTCGGCATCCGGGTCCTGTCCCAGCGAACCCATATGGCTCGCCAGCAGACCCGGCTCTGCCGAACCCGGGTCCATATCATCAATACGTACATTACCTTTACGCTGTCCACCGGCAATCCTGGGCAGCTGGCCGTTCATTATCCGGCAAAGTGTCGATTTGCCACTGCCGCTAGCGCCGATAATCGTCAGCCATTCTCCTGCCTGAACATCCAGTGAAATCTGTTCCAGCGTAGGAGAATCACTATCTTCATAAGCATAGGATACTCCGCTCAGCTGCACGAACGGAATAGGTTTTGTAGGCATTTTAGCGTTCTCTCGAGAAGGCTGCGAATCGGCGCAGCAGCCCTGTTTTGCCAATCGCTTTGCCAAAAATGACCGTCAGCATTCCGCACAGAATTACGCCACTGGCGATACGTACGATCATGGCGATGCCCAGTACAGTTATCCCCCATTTGGAATAACCAAACATCTGGATTGCCACCAGGAACCAGATTGGTACCATTGCTCCACCGACGAGCATCATTACACCCATCGACCAGCGGCGATAGCGCAGCAGTCCGAAGATCAATTCCGCAACCACCATATAACAGAACGCCGCCGCCAAAGCCGAAGCAATTCCGTAGGATGTACCAACAAAGCATTGTACCAGTGCACCCAGTGCATAGGTAATTACAGCTGTACCCGGCTTGCGGATAATATAGTAGGCCAGCAGTCCGTAGATCATATACAGACCGGTAATACTGGACGTCATAATCGGACCACCGATACTGCTAAGCAGTTGATTCACCCCGGACAGGTACATGGTCATCACCGCATTGGCAGTAGCCAACAGCGCCATAAGCACAATCTCCATGGTGGTAAACGACTGCAGCGTCTTATTTACACTGCGATTCATTACATTACTCATATCTAGACTTCGCTCCTCAAATCCACATTGTTAACTACAATTAATAATTTAGGTTAACAATAACAATAAGTCAATTTTTTATTTGTTATTTTGATCACATGAATTCCCCTTGTCACTATAATCAGCAACCTTTATCCCTATTTTACAAGATGATATACAACATTATCGTGATCGCTATGCTACCGCTCATCCAATATAGCGCCGATGATGGCAGAACAAAAGAATGATAAAAGGTACGGTCCGGGTAGGCTCCGAATCCTTTGGCTTCCATGGCACCTGCAATATGCTGAATACGGCGAATCGAACCGGTAAACACTGCTCCCATATAGTCTTTGGTTTGCAGCAGTGCGGCCCATCCACGGGCTTTGCGCTGACCACGCAAACGACGAGCCGCCAGTGCCAGCCGGGCTTCCTCGCGCAGCAGGGGCAAAAAGGTCAATGCAAGTGCCAGTCCATAAGCAAACCGATAAGGAACTTTTAATTTCAGCACCAACGCGCCTACCAGTTCACGGTAATCGGTCGTTACAGATAGCGCTATCGAAGTCAGACACAGAATAAAAATACGCAGCGTCATCACCGCGCCATATTCCAGTCCTCCGGAAGTCAGCTGCAGTGCGCCCCATTGCCACCAGATATCCCCTTCTCTGACCGACAGCATGGACAATCCAAAGTACGGAATACCTATCGCAGCCAGCAGCCTGATCAGTGGTCCACTCACCAGCTGACCGGAACCTATAGCTATGGCAATCCACACTACTGCGAATAACAGCAGCTGCGGCAGTGCATGTTCAATATGGACAGCCAGCACCGAGATGCACAGCAGCATAACCAACTTGGTCAATGGATCGATCCTGTAGAGAAATCCACGGGACTCCGGTTTGTTTTTCGTTACACTCATGTATTTCTATCCATCCTTTCTCTCCACACCACATCCGCCACTTTATCCAGCAAGCGGAACATTCATATATTGACGAAAAACAACTGCCGAGTCAATCCCCTGCATACACTCCTGGTGCTGCCAGTTTCCATTCATCAAAAAGAGCGTACCCCGTAATGCATTACGGGATACGCTCTTTTTGCGAAAGGAGATGGCGAACCTATAGGTAGCCAGCAATCAGACGACGACAGACGATTTCTGTTCCGAGCGAGTACGTTCAGGGAGGTTGCCGCTCTGATGAGAGACCACTTCACTGCACAGCATCGAAAGCCGTTTGCGAATTTCCTTGAGTTCTCCGATACCTGTACCGGTGATCATGTATTCCTCACCGTTGGCAGTCAGCATATTCTCGGTAGTGAGATGTTCCAGTTCCTGCTTCACTTCGCGATCCCCTACACGATAGCCATGACTCTCCAGAATCGGCTGCATATCGTTGATCGTCAGTTTATGCTGAGTAGCCTGGTGCAGCATATGAATTCGAATAAAAAGATTTTGTACCTCCGCGTGCATATACTCTTCTCTCCTTCCAGTGATGTGTTAAGTATGAAGGCCGTGTATCCATTCCTGGCTAAGAGTTCGTTCAAACAGGGATATAGCCGCGGCAGATCGAGCCTTTTCTGTCCTTAAGGTATTCATGCTGTACTTACCCCTGCCGCCCGTCCGGTAAACATATTCAGCAACCTTTATTCCAAATTTTACCTTACAAGCTTAAACGACCATTTTGCGATAGACTACACCGTATCTTCATTTGCAAAAAGACCTGTGAGCTGTATACTATCCCTATGCGCTGTTCTGCGATCATTTCTACAGATGCAGCCATCATGTATACAGTCTGTCGGGCTGTAAATTTCATATCGAAAAGGTGAATCCCATGTTTGAAAATATAGCGTATTCCGGTTCACGTGAAGAACAGTACAGTATGGCACTCAGCCAGCTCAAAGGCCTTATTCACGATGAACCCAATCGTATTGCCAATCTGTCCAATGCTTCTGCACTGCTGAAGCAGTTCCTGACCGATACCAACTGGGCAGGCTTTTATCTGTATGACGGCAAAGAATTGGTACTTGGTCCATTCCAGGGTCTGCCGGCTTGTATTCGCATTCCGCTGGGCAAAGGGGTATGCGGTACATCCGCAGCCGAGCGCCGTACCATGCTTGTTGCAGACGTACATGAATTCCCGGGACATATCGCCTGTGATGCCGCATCCAACAGCGAGATTGTAGTTCCACTGGTCAAAGACGACGAGCTGATTGGCGTGATCGATATCGACAGCCCGCTCAAATCCCGTTTTGATGAACAAGATCAAAAGTTCCTGGAAGAGTTTGCCGAGATCCTCGTTCAGTCCTTCTGATTAAATATTGTGCAGATAACAGACAGTCCGGTTCATATTTCGATGAATCGGGCTGTTTTTATATCCAGTTTCTCGCTTTCGCTTCCATTTTTCCCAGTCCGTTGTCAGCTGATGCCATACTTGCGCAAATTTTATTTTGTATTTTTATCATCTATAATGAAAATATGGCATTTTATTTTACATAATATCAGGAGGGAATAAACCGTATGTCAAAAATAATGACCCGTTCCGAAGTCCCTGTCTCCTCAACCTGGAATATAAGTGATCTTTATGCAACAGAATCTGACTGGGAAAAAGATCTGCGTGCTCTGCAGCAGCTTGCCGAAGATATTCAATCTTACAAAGGGCGCCTGGGTGAATCAGCGCGGACGTTATACGAATGTCTGGAACAAGAAGAATCCTTGATGCAAAAAGCGATGAAAACTGCCAATTACGCAGGTCTTCAGCAATCCGAGGACGGAACCAATCCTGCCAATATTGCCCGTGCTGCCCGTTCCGGCGATGTACTATCCGCTGTCTATGCCCGTCTGACCTGGATTGATTCCGAAATCCTTGATCTGCCCGAAGGCATTATTAATCAATATGTCGCTGAATACCCGGCACTCGGCGTATATGAACGAAGCCTGAATCTGCTGCTGGACACGCGTCCGCACCGTCTGTCACCCGATGTAGAAGCAACACTGGCGTCGCTGGGCGAAGTGACCGGTGCGCCTTACCGGATCTATCTGCGCAGCAAGCTTGCAGATATGACATTTGACGATGCTGCCGATCAGCAGGGACAGGTGCAGCCCGTTTCTTTCCGGCTGTATGAGAATGCTTATGAAGTATCGCCGGATACAGAACTGCGGCGCAGTTCTTTTGCTTCCTTTACCAAGACCTTGCGTCAGTATCGCAATACGATCGCCGAGACCTATGCCACCGAAGTCAAAAAGCAGATCGTAATGTCCCGTCTGCGCGGCTATGAATCAGTCACCGATATGCTGCTCCAGCCCCAGCAGGTCACACGCGATATGTACAATAATATCCACAATGTGCTGCTCCAGGAGTTGGCACCGCATATGCAGCGGCTTGCCCGACTCAAACAGCGCGTGCTGGGACTGGATCGTATGACATTTTGTGATCTCAAAGCGCCGCTGGACCCGGACTATAATCCATCTGTATCTTTTGCAGAGGCAGCAGATACGGTCAAGGAAGCCCTTCAGATCATGGGACCGGAATACATGGATATTATGGAAGAAGCATTCTCTTCCCGCTGGATCGACTATGCAGATAATGCCGGTAAATCAACCGGTGCCTTCTGCGCCTCCATCTATGGGGAGCACTCCTATATTCTGATGGCATGGGCAGACAATATGCGCAATGCATTTACGCTGGCACATGAACTGGGACATGCCGGACACCTGACTCTGGCTGCACGCAATCAGCGCCTGTCCAACTATCGTCCATCACTCTATTGTATCGAAGCTCCTTCTACCATGAATGAACTGCTGCTGGCAGATCACCTTATGAAGAGTTCACAGGACAAGCAGCTGCGCCGCTGGGTTATTTTGCAGCTGCTGAGCACGTATTACCATAACTTTGTCACCCATCTGCTGGAAGCCGAGCTTCAGCGTCGGGTATACGATGCCGCTATGCACGGACAGGCAATTACGGCAGACTGGCTGTCTGCTACCAAAGGCGAAGTACTGTCCGGCTTCTGGGGAGACACCGTCGAGATTGATGAAGGTGCCCGCCTGACCTGGATGCGTCAGCCTCATTATTACATGGGACTCTATCCATATACGTATGCTGCCGGATTGACCGCTTCGACAGCAGCCATGCAGCGTATTCGTGAAGAAGGACAACCCGCTGTAGATCGCTGGCTCACTGCACTCAAAGCAGGCGGATCACTGCCTCCACTGGAACTGATGCAGTTGGCTGGTGTAGATATGTCCGGTCCCGAGCCTATTTCCACGGCTGCTGATTATGTGGGTTCCCTGATCAGTGAACTGGAATCACTGTACGAGTAATTCGCACGATTCATAAGTAGTCATATCGCTCTGTTGATTGCCGACTACACACAGACGTGCTGCTTTAATAACTATCCTGAAAACTGATGATTTGATTACCTCTATAGCTGCATTATGGTCAATTCGGCTATCGAGGTGTCAGTCATCAGTTTTTTTGTTATACTCTCCTATTTTTTTATTCTTTTATCCATTGCTTATTTTCACTTTTTGTCTCTAAATAAAGATTTTTTCGAAAAAGGGGTTGATTTATGAAAAATGTGTAGTATCATTAAAAAAGTAAGTAACAAACATTTACATATAATCGAGGAGGATTAATCAATATGTCTACTGAATTTATGAAAGCTCTTGAGAACCGCCGCTCTATCTATGTGATCAGCAAAGAATCCACTATCGAAGACAGCAAAATCCAACAAATCGTTGAAGAAGCTGTTAAATATACACCATCTTCCTTCAACTCCCAAAGTGCACGTGTTGTTGTACTGCTGGGCGAACAGCATGATCGTCTGTGGGATATTACGACCGAGACACTGCGCGGTATCGTGAACAACGAAGAGGTATTCCAATCCACTGCCGACAAAATGAACATGTTCAAAAACGGCTACGGAACTGTACTGTTCTTCGAAGATACCGACATTATCGCTAACCTGCAAAACCAATTCGAAGCTTATCGTGATAACTTCCCGCTGTGGGGACAACAAGCTAACGGCATGCTCCAACTGGTGATCTGGACAGCTCTGGAAGCAGAGGGTCTGGGTGCTACATTGCAGCATTACAACCCAATTATTGATGAAGAAGTAAAATCCACGTGGAACATCCCTGCTCAATGGCAAATGGTTGCACAAATGCCTTTCGGTAAACCAGCTGCTCCTGCTGGCGAGAAAACCTACCAGCCTGTTGAAGAACGCGTAAAATTCTTCAAATAAGATAAAGTTAAATCAATCTTTCAATATTAGCTTCCTATAAATAAGCATACAAAAGCACCTGCTCTCTTCTGAAGGCAGGTGCTTTTGTATGCTTTTCTTCTATATTATCAAGTATCCGGTAGGGCCATTTCGTTTCTATAAATAGATCCTTATCTGTCCCCTTGCCCGGTTCACTGTCTAGATTGCATAGATATCGAATCTGTAGCACTCTATATTTTAGTGAATACTCAATCTCCTACTGTACTGCCATCCTGATACTGGGTACGAATACGCAGTACATTGCCGTCTTTGTCCAGATCCAGACGTACGGTTGTACCTTCCAGCTTTTCATTATCCGGATCTTTTTGTGCTTCATATTGAGCGGATTTGGTATAAGTCATCTCTTTTTCACCTTGCTTGATAACTACCTGTGTATCGGTCTGGGATACATACATACCGACGATATCCTGTTGGGAGTTATCCGCATTGTCTGCTTTGTCAGCAGGCTGGGCAACAGTGATGCTGCCATCTTGCGCACTCAGGGTTACACTAATCTGCTGACCCGGAAGGTCTGTAGATGGCGGCAAAGCAGATGCTGGCTCATACGAGTTACTTTTCGGAATGATCAGCTGTTTGCCGTTCACATCCAGCGTCATGGTATCTTCATTCTCCGCTACATACTTACCAACTACATTATAGTCTGAGTCGGGATTGCTTTTGTTGGGATCGGAAGAATACTGACGATAATCGGTTTCCGTAGTCTGCGGATTCGAGTTATCCTGTCCGGTATCATCCGGTTTGGACTCCGATGCACTCTGTGCGGCAGAAGTCGGATCATTACTTTTACTTCCCTGTGTATCGCTGCAGCCTGCTAGTACGCCGGATAGCAGCAGCGCAGCAGCTGCGCTCATTGTTAAAGACTTCATCATCTTGGCAAGCCCCTCTCTGTAATCTCCGTTACGGGATCAATTTACACACTCACATGTTCCTTTACCCCAAATCCGGGTAGTTCCAAACCTTAATTACAAGGGCTGCATCGTCTGAGACAGTCCAAAAGCTGCGGCCAACTGTTCAATAGCGCGCATCCGGTTATGAAATCCGTACATAAGCGGCAGCAGCAATACTTCTTGCACTGCATAATCTGCTGCCAACTCCTCGATGCCTTCTCGTACGCTATCTGCTGTACCTACAATCATCCGGCGACGATTACGGGCAATAACTTCCAGATCCTTGGTCGAGTAATCATGCGACTGAGTAGTTGCCGGAGACGGAAAAAAGGGTAGGCGCTGCCCTTTATTCTCCGACATTAGCAACCAGTAATCCCAGCTGCGTGTCAGCTGCTCAGCTTCCTCCTCTGTATCTGCAACCGTAACGAAAATACCCACCATCCCTCGGGGCGCCGACAAAGCAGTAGAAGAACGAAAATCAGCCTGGTACTGCTGCATTGCAGCACGTCCAACAGATGATGCATTTATAAAATGGGCAAAAGCCAATCCGGTTCCATGAGCTGCCGCCAGTTCAGCTCCTCCGCGGCCGGTCCCCAGCATCCACAGCTCGGGCTGCGTATCAATCACCGGCGTTGCTTTGAGACCTGGAAAGCGATGATCTGCAGGTTCCTCGTCATTCAGATAGCGAATCAGATCGATTAGCTGCTGTTCATAAGGAACCGTTTCGGTACGACCTTCATTCAGAGCCTTTTTGCCGATCCGTCCCGCACCAGCTGCTCTGCCGGCTCCGAGATCAATTCGTCCCGGATGCAGCGCCTCCAGCATACGGAAATTCTCTGCGATTTTGTAGGCACTATAATTAGGCAGCATCACTCCGCCCGAGCCAATACGAATATGTTCTGTCTGATTCGCCAGATACATCATCAACAGCTCCGGATTACTGCCAGCAAGCGGCGGCAGATAATGATGTTCCGATACCCAGAAACGGTGATAGCCCAGCCGATCTGCAGCACGTGCCAACTCAGCCGTTTGCTGCAGTTCCATCCGGTCATTGCTTCCTTCGTCTACAGGAGAGTAGTCCAATATTGATAGTGAAATCATACATGATTCCTCCTTTTCCAACAGCAATGTCCATTATTTTCCATGTTTCGCAATATCGAATATGTGTTACATTCCCATAGGCGTATAGATTCCTAAATACAGTTATTATTTTTTACGATTCCTAAAATATTATCAGCAACTAATTCTATATAATCGTGTATAATGAATCAAATGCGTTTTACATAAAAAACCAGCAGAGAAATATTCAACCTTTCCATGCTGCAGGGGGGCTTTTTTTCACCGTCATCTATTGCTAAATTCATATAAAAAAGGAGCTACTCATGAATATATTTAAGAAAGTAAGTATGTTATTTCTTACTTTAACCATTTTGCTGCCCGGTTTGTTTGGATTTCACTCTGCCTATGCTGCGGATGCAGGTACTACTTCAGATTCGGCAGTAACTGCTGCACCATCAGATACAGGAACAACTGTACAGTCTGACACGTATGGGCAACCAGGCGGAGGCACTGATAATCCCCCTGGCACATCTACGCCACCTACTGGAGATACGGGTACCCAACCTCCGGTTACTCCCGAGGTTCCTGCAGCTGATACATATCAGAACATTATTACCCGGATATTTCTGACCGATGCCAATATGAATGAAATTGATGGTCAGGTCAATCCCGATACGCAGATCGATCCGGATGCACCAGTCTATCTGAATTATGAGTGGGCATTGCCGGATAACGGCTCTTTCCACAGCGGATCTACTTTTGAATTCGATCTGCCATCCGCTTTTCAATTATACAATGATATCAATAATGTCCCTCTGCAGTTCGAAGACGGAACAGTAGGCAGCTTCAGCGCTACACGCAGTGGACATGTCACTATGACATTTAATGATACGATTGAACAATACTCGAATATTCACGGAACGATGCAGTTCCGCACTGCATTCAGCCAGGAGATAACCCATGGCAGCACCGAGGTACAGATCCCGGTACCGCTTAATGGGGATTCCAATTTTATTCTGGTCTATTTCAAACCTGACAAAGGCACATCGATCAGCAAACGTGGACAGGCACTGGATCAGGATCATATTCAGTGGACAATCGATGTGAATACGACCAAGGAAAAAGTCGAAAATGCTGTAATCACCGATCCTATTGCTGCAGGAATGTCTCTGGATACAAGTTCGGTTCAGGTACACGAACTGAATGTCAATGTCGATGGAACAACGACCCGTGGACAACAGCTGACTTCCGGTTACCAGTTGGAAGCAGATAGCAGCAGCTTCAAGCTGACCTTTAACCCGGTAATCCGTTCTGCCTATCGCATTACTTATGTGACCGATCTTACGACAGACACACAGAGCAAGTTCACTAATACGGCATCTTTTGCCAGCAACAAAGGTACACTGACTGCCAAAGCAGAAGTTTCTGTAGAACAAAAGTTTCTGACCAAAAAAGTAGAAAACTATGACGAGCAGACCGGTATTATCTCATGGTCGATCGGCTATAATCTGAACAGCCGCTCTATTCCGCAGGACCAAGCCGTACTACAGGATCGTTTTAATGCCAGCCAGAAGCTGGTCGCTGATTCGATCAGAGTCTACAATACCAATACGAACAGTCTTCTGACAGAAGGTCAGGATTATACGATTACACCGTTTGCCATCAAGAGCGGTCGTACCGGATTCGATCTAAAGTTCCAATATGCTATCGATTCTCCCTACACGATCAAGTACCAGACCCAACCTGTTAATCGTGTAGACAATGATGAGAAAGTAACCAATACCGTCACTTCGGGCGGAGCAAGCGGAAGTGCCTCCCAGGTGATCAAAAATGTCGTCTTTACCAAAAAGTTGGTGGATGCCAACTATATTCGCAAAGAAGCAACATGGATGCTGAGCCTTAATCGTGATGGCTATCCAATGTCCAATGTAATCATCAATGATACTTTCCCAAATGGCGGGCTGGAATTCCAACCGGATTCTCTGCAGATTCTAAATTCGGACGGTAGTGAATATCCTGCCTCCGACTATAAAGTGAGCAGCGAGAATGGAAGATCCGGTTTCAAAATTACGTTTAATGAAGATATTACCGCTCCATTGACGATCACTTATCGTACTCTGTTCGATGTCGAATGGAAAACAAACAAGACTGACACTTCCTTTTTGAACCGGGCGCAGCTGTCCTGGATCGAAAATGGAAAAACGCGGACAGACGATGCAGAAGCACGCTTCTGGCCGGATAGCATGACTCTCAACAACGGTTCCAAAGATGGTTCGTACAATGCCACCACCAAGCAAATCACCTGGAATATCAAAGCCAATTACAGCAGCCGTCAGCTGACCAATGCTTATATTGAAGATATGCTGGAGCCAGGTCAAACCTATGTACCAGGTTCACTGCAGGTGAATCATATGAACCTGCTTGGTGTCTGGAACAGTGTAACCCGCGGCAAAACAGTCGCTCCATCCGAATACAAGACCGTACTCCCTGCCGCAGGTGAAGATGGCGGCAAGCTGCAGGTACAATTCAATCAGCCGATCAATTCGCCGTATTGGATTACTTTTAAGACAACAGTAGAGAATCATATAGTGAAGCCAACGATTCGCAACAATGCGGTGCTGCACAGTGATCAGGCTGTCTATCCATGGGCTGCAGCGGTTAGTATTCCCAAAGGTGGAGAATATGTATCCAAGACCGGTACACAGGATGGCGACAAAATCTACTGGACTGTCTATATCAACCGTGGACAATCCTATGTAGAAAATGCACGCATTATCGATCAACCGACGCCTAACCAGATTTTGCTGACCGACTCCTTTAATCTGTACTCGGCCACTGTCGCGAGTAACGGTGGATTAGCCAAAGGACCCAAACTGGTACGTGGTACCGATTATAAATTAGCTATTACTTCAGGCAGTCCGGAGAAGTTCGAATTGTCCTTCCTGAAGCCGATCCGATCCGCCATGATTCTGGAATACTCTTCCATGATCACAGCAGAAGACAGAGAACAGATTGGTAATACCGTACAATTTGCCGGAGATGGAATTACATCCGGCACAATAGATACAACCAAAGAAATTACGGTACGTACTTCTTCGGCTTCCGGTACGGGAACAGGCGTAGTCGGCAACCTTATCGTAAGCAAGGTTGATAAAGACGATCCTACATTACCGCTGGAAGGCGCAACCTTTGTATTACAGGATGCTGCCAAAGCCAGACCTGCTATTAAGTTGACGACTGACCCGCAGGGACGTGCTCTGTTTACCCGATTGCTATACGGCAAGTATACGCTTCAGGAGACAAGTGCTCCTGCCGGTTATACACTGGATTCCACTGTACACACAGTGACGATTAATTCCAGTATCAAGCAGTCCAATAATGCGGTATTCCTGACATTAACGAATACCAAGCAGCCGACAGTACCTCCGGGTACACCTGATAATCCAGGTACACCAGACAATCCAGGTAATCCTGGTAATCCAGGAACACCGACAGATAATAAGCCGGATAAAGACAAACCAGGAACACCGTCCAATCCGCCAGGAGGTACAACTCCACCAGGTGGTACGACACCATCAGGCGGTTCACCGGTAACAGAACCGACGATTCCGGTTGCCGATGAGCCAACACCATCGGGTACGGTTGATCCAACACCTTCCAATCCGTCTGTTCTGCCGGAGACATCACCTCCGGTACCAGGTAACCCTGCTGAACCGGATATGCCAATTCCGGATGAACCTGTACCAAGTGGTACGGTTCCACCAGTACCTGCCCAACAACCGGATATCCCGGTTAATGATGAGCCGGTACCAAAAGGAACAACGCCACCTGTGCGTACTCCATCCCAGCAGCAGCCAATGCTGCCGCAAACAGGAGAATCGAGCCGTATGCCATTCTGGCTGACCGGTGCAGCCCTCCTTGTAATGGGTGTTGTACTTCACCAGGTACAGTCTGCACGCAGACGTTCTGAAGGACGCGGCGGTTCAGGAAAATAAACAAATAGTATTTTAAATAAAAGCACCTGTTGTTTGTTCGATGAATGGATATCATCGCATACAGACAACAGGTGCTTTTTATTGTGAATTCGTATCGGAAGCAGATGAGGAGCTTGTGCATTCCGCCTACTCATTGCTTAATAGCAAACTACACTACGATATAAGGCTAGATTTTCAGCATGTAACTAAGATCGGAAGCCGGAGTCGGATACGCATACAGTACTTCCCGCATCTGATCGATCGTCAGGTTGAGCCGGATCGCTATGGCAAAGTAATTAAGCATCTCATCCGCTTCACCACTTAATATATGTGCTCCGAGAATCTTTCGTGTAGACGTATCAATAATAATTTTGGCCATGGCTGTTGGTTCATTGGTCCGCTTGTACGTATACCAGGTGGACGTATCAAATGTATTGACTGTAACATGATCACCCAGCTTGCGGGCTTCCTCCTCACTTATGCCGATCGCACCCAATTTGGGAATAGTAAAAGCGATGCTCGGCATTTCCCGATAATCCGGTTTGCGTGTATTGCCGTTAAGCAGATTATGGGTAGCCACCTGCGATTCCAGACTGGCAAGCGGTGTAAGCGGCAGTCCGGGAGAGTCCGTACAATCTCCTGCAGCATACACGATAGGATTGCTGACACTCTGCATGTAGTCATTGACACGAACGCCTTTTTTACTGAATTCCACCTTACCTTGTTCCAGCTGAATATCCATAATATTCGGCATTCTTCCAGCACCGTGGACGACCAGTCCGCATTCCAGACGTAGTTCCTGATCTTGCTGGCTGGCCTGTATGAGATAGCGTGGCTGATTGTTCGCTCTATCAGCTGTCCGGGACTCTGCATTAGCTGGTGATGAATTGGATTCTGTTCCCTCTTCCAACTGTTCAATAGACTGCAGCGATGTGTTCAGATGGATATGAATACCAATATCACGGCTTCGCTGCATCAGTTCCTTCACCAGCTCCGGATCGAATCCTTTGAGCGGCTGCTCATCCTTATGCAGAATATGTACTTCTGCACCTGCACGGGCAGCAATATGGGCAAATTCAAAGGAAATATATCCGCCACCTACGAATACAAGTGGAGAGGGCAGCTGCTCCAGATTCAGAAAATCATCACTGTTCGCCAGATACTGCTCTCCTGTGACTGACAGAGGGGCTGGCTTGGCACCGGTAGCGATCAGAATATGTTTGCCAGTCAGACGATGACCATCTACTTCTATGGTGTCTTCACTGACGAACCGGGCATGACCATGAAAAGTATGAATACCTGCATCCTTCAATTTCTTTTCGTGGGCACCCGGGATATAGTCCGTAAATGTATGCTTGAAAGCCATAAGATCCGGCCAGTTGATCCGGACACTATCTTCTAGCCCTTTACCAACCATTCGCTCGGTATGATCGACGAGCTCGGCAGCTCCAACCAGTACCTTTTTGGGATCGCATCCGCGCAGGGCACAGGTACCTCCGTACTCCCTTGAATCTATAATCGCAACTTCCCAGTTTTGTTCACGACATGCCTGAGCGGTAGCTGCGCCTGCACTGCCGGTACCGATTACAACAAGATCAAAAGTCTGTTCCATGGATTATCGCCTCATTTATATGAATTCAAGTCACTGGTTAAAGTCACTCTCTTATTCTTTTAAACTTCAAATGACAGCCGCAATCGGCTGCACCTACTTTGCAGGGTCACGCAACAACTGATTCGGCAGTCATATGAATCGGTTATGCCTGTTCGAACAACATATGCGACTATTCAACCAATTTTGCGAATATCCGATCTATTCTGTCATAATATTGAATTTCTTACCTTTTCAGTCTTTCTTTTTATTGACGTAACGTGTTAAATTGTAAAAATAATCTAATAAATACATAATAGAGGGGTTACTTACATGAAGAACAAATTACTACTGACTCTGATGCTCGCAGCATTAGTCACCGCTTCCTCCGCACTGCCTGCCAGCATGACATATGCTGCTACAGACGATGCACCTGACGGCAGCTATACAATGGATCTTACTACCGATACCGATGCAGCGGATAATACAGCAACCGCTGAAGAGAGCGCAGATACCGACACCTATGGAGATGAAGACATCTGGGCTAACGCTGATCCTGTATTGGTGGAAGAAGCATCATCCTTCCTGGATTATTCCGATCAAATGGAGCCTCTCTTCTCCTATGAGACCAAAGCATGGGATGCCTATAATATTAATGAATATGTGAAAAGCTCCAACCGCAAACAGGAATACAAACTGATGACCTATACAGTCGTACCCAACTACACCAAATTCGTATCCGGCATCAAACTGATCAAACCCAAAAATAGCGAACTGGCCAAAATTCATGCCAAATATGTAAAAGGTGCCTATCTGGAACTCGAAGGATTCGTACTGTACAAAAAATATGTATCCAGTGCCAGACTCGATGATGCCATCCTCAACAAGTCCAAAGCCAAACTGAAAGCCGGCGGCAAACTGATCGACCAGTTCAATAACGAGATCGACAAATACATTACCAAATTCGACGCGCTGCAATAATTCTCTGTATTTTATAATATCCTACTCATATACCAAGGAGCGAATAAAATGTTCACCAAAAAAATGTTATTTGTGCTGGCTTTTTCCTTATTGCTGACCAGTACCAGCCTGTTCTCTACCGGCGCTGTCTATGCTGCAGACGACTCGGCTTCCAACAGTTCCGTCTCTACGGAAGATACTACCAGTGAGGATCTCAGCGATGATCTGGCCGAAGATTATGCCGATCTCGACCCGGCACTCGCAGCAGAAGCTACCCAGCTGCTGGACTATCTGGATCAGCTCAAAACGATTGCTTCCTATGAAGACAAAGCGGTAGATACCTATAACTCTTTCCGTTATGTTACATCGTCAAATCGTAAAAAAACTTATGCAGCCATGAACAATACTGTAGTTCCTAACTACACCAAATTTGTTGTCGGTCTCAAGCAGATCAAACCCGAGACACCTGAACTTGCCAAAATTCATGATCAGTATGTCAAAGCCGCTTCCCTGCAGCTGCAGGCGCTAACTTTGTTCAAGAAATATGTATCCACTCCCCAGCTCAAAGTAGCTACTCTCAAACAGGCTAACCTGAAGGTCGATGCAGGTATCAAAATGTTGAAAGTATACCGGGATAACATGGATGATTATTTGGACAAATTTGAATAATAGGCTATCATGATGAACATCTAACAGCATAATATGTTGCCCAATAAAAAGCCCGGATCATGCTCCTCCTGTAAAGGAACAGCTGATCCGGGCTTTTTGCTTTGTAATATTGGAGATTGGTTAGGATGAAGACCGTACAGTATTAATACCTTGTCTTACTACATTTCCATCTGTGACAGAATCATAACAGCGGCACCTACAGATACAGCATTTTCCTGTAAAATCCCTCTGGAAAAGACCGGTTGCAGGCGTTCTTCTCCATAGATCTGTTTTTTCGCAACAGCGATAGCCGTAT
Source organism: Paenibacillus dauci (assembly GCF_000971985.1). Taxonomy (GTDB): domain Bacteria; phylum Bacillota; class Bacilli; order Paenibacillales; family Paenibacillaceae; genus Saccharibacillus; species Saccharibacillus dauci. Next base: position 116,322 of record NZ_KQ040799.1, read on the forward strand.
CATAGTAACCCGGGTCCGCATTGATCAGCGCACCGCCCAGAATAACCTTTTCCGGCTGCAGGGTATTGATCAGATTAGCGAGTCCGATACCCATATAACCGGCTGATTGGTTAAACAACTCCCTCAGAACGGTATTGCCGCTTCGCAGTGCATCGACCAGCGTATCAAAATGGATCTGTTCCGGCAGTAGAGGCTGTCCATCTTTGCTGAATTCCAGTCCTATCCGGCTCCGCTGACGTACCTGCTGCTCCAATGCCTGAATAGATACATAAGCTTCCAGTGCACCGTAATTGCCCTGCTCCTGCAGCCGCGCACCGCCAGCCTGTACAACCATCTGTCCGACAGCACCCTCTTTGTCCATCGCTCCGCGTACCAGCTGGCCGGAGGACAGAATTGCCGAGCGAATTCCTGCTCCGGCATTAACGTACAGCATATGCTGTATATTGCTCTCGCGCATTGCCCAGTGTTCTCCGATCAATGCTGTGTTCGCTCCATTATCCAGCGTAGCCGCAAGACCAGTACGTTCAGTCAGCATCCTGCAGATATTTACATTCTGCCAGCCTGCAGCCGGGAAATAGGCTGGATTCAGGATCGTTCCCCGCTCATGATCCAGCGGGCCGACGGCTCCAATGCCGATTCCCATAATGCGCTGACGGCTTAGATGCCGCTCCGCCAGTGCTTCCTGAATACGGGCTGCTACATAATCGGCCAGCACTGCCGGTTCCATCTGTTCATCCATCTGCCAGCGATGGGTATATAATGCGTTCATCCGCAGATCATATAATCCGAGCACCGAATAAATACGTGAAATATCCAATCCGAAAATATACCGATGACCGGTGTTCATCCGGTATAATGTCGGTCTTCGGCCGCCTGTAGACGGACCAAGGCCGGATTCCACAATCCATCCTTCATGCAGAAGTTCATCCAGCGTCCTATTCAGACTGCTGCTCGTAATATCGATATCCTTCATCAATTCAAGCTTGTAAACATCATCCTGAACGGCTATCCGATCATACACCTGCCGTTTTAACGTTCGGGCTGTAATCTGATACACAATCATTCATTCTCCCGTCCATGGTAACATTGGCTGCACGCAGCACCTGATTCTATTGTATCGTCCGAACTGACGAATAACCACCCGTATCCTGTAAAGACGGATCAGCGAATCATTATAGATATTCCATTTCGTTCTAAATAGATGGCAGATCTTCCATTTTCTTTCCAATCTGCCGATAAGAATATAGAACACAACTATACATAGATTCAAAGGAGATAAAAATGAAAAAATATCGTCTACTTGCAGGAATACTCAGTACTGTACTGCTATTCTCTGCCATGTTTACCTTACCATCCCTGGCTGGAGCAGAATCCGAAGCAGATTCTTCATCAGTCCCGGCTATTACGTACGAAGACATCCTAAATCATCCTGAGCTGCAGACAGAGTTAAAACAGTATTTGAGCGATTATCGTGAACTGGTAGAACCGGATATGCTGGATGCTTATGATGATTATGTATACTATCTGATCACCAGTACAAAACACCGGAAGTATGAGGCTTTGGCTATTAAAGCTTACGAAAAATGCCGGGTGGACTCGGTAAAGACGCGTGTGCAATCCTACAACGGTATGACCCGGACTGTTATCCCCAATTATCAGAAATTTATTGATTTGATGAAAACAATAAAGCCTGCTGAACCTCAAATCAGTAAACTTCATCAACAGTTTATCAAGGGTGCTACTCTACAGCTAGAAGGCTTTAAGTTACTGCAAAAATATTTCAGTCAGGCGAAACGTAATGACTCTCTTTTTTATAAAGCTAACGATAAGATTCGTTCAGGCAAGCATATACTTGATAAATACAACGCAGCAATGCTAAATTATGTAGCCCAGTTCTAAGCTTCGTTCTTCTTTTTACAATAACGATTAGTTTCGTTCAGGCTTTTGTAGCAATTTGATGCTGCAAAAGCCTTTTTGTATATGGACCACATTTGATCCTTCTCCCGTTTAATGGTAAAGTCTACCTAAACATCTATGTATTATGCAAAAGGAGGAAGGTTACATATGAAGAAATATACGCTACTACTATTAACACTGGTCATGAGTACATCCCTGCTTGGATGCACCGAGCAAAGCAGTAAACCAGCAAGTAACAACGAATCAGCAGGCACAGGTGGTACAGAAGCTGCTGCACCGGCAACGACCACAACCGCACCGACAGAGACGACAAGTGAACCTGCTGTTGCAGGCAAACAAGGAGACACTGTAAACGAAGAACAACTTAAAGCAGCGATCGAAGTAGCCAAAAAATACAAAGAAACAGAATACACCATACCTGATTACAAAAATCTGGATCTGGAGTTCAAAACTCCAAAGAAAACAACAGATCCGGTCGAGCTCCCGCCTTCTCTGCGGCAGCAGTATGACACTCTGCTTCCATACGCTACCTCAACAGCCCTGGACAACAGTTTGCGCAATCGACTCATTTATTTGCCGCTGCAACTAGCTCTGATGGAAAAGTCGTCGATTAGCCCGCAGCATCTGGAGCTTCATGCCGATCCGGTTCTCAAGGTCAAAGGTATCCTGGAAATCGAGTACACGATGAAATTACAGCTGGATCGAAGCAAGGAACAACTACCTTTGCGGGGTACCCTGCAGCTGCAGCAGATGGATGGAACATGGAAAGTCATAAATGATGCCAATGATTCTGACAATTTCAACGTCATGTTAGATCGCGTGATGCCAACCAGCAAAACCAAATAAGCCCATATACAAATACACCCGGGAGAGCATAAGACTCTTCCGGGTGTATTTATGTTTGTATCTGAACCTTTATAATATCGGAAAATTTTTGACAGCGTCCTACTTTGCCTCTAACACGGTGCAGAATTCTCATAAAAAATCAGTCTGTGATTATTTGCGTGTAACGGTATATCCTTTGTTTTCGAGCAGTTTGATAATACCGTCATTGCCCAGATAATGGGCGGCTCCGACTACAACAAAGTACTGCTGATTGTTGCCATTTTTCAGATAAGCGTCGATCTTGTTTGCCATATTGATATTACGATCAACAAGGATGGCTTTGTGGTATTCCGGCTCGACCAGCGAACTGTTGGTCACTTCCATCAGCGCTTTTTCATCGCCGGTTTTCCACATTTCGCCCAGTTCCTTATCGGCATCAGCACTGGACTGATTCTGCTTGTCGTCAAAGGAAGCCAGTGTGGAATACAGCAATTTTTCCTGCAATTCATCGGAGAAATTATTCAGCATCCGAAGCTGCGATTCTTCGGTCTCCAGTCCGATCACCGGAATATCGCGTTCTGCTGCTTTTTTGATAAAATGCAGATCAATACCCAGATCGGCATCATATCCGGAATCATCGGTAGCAAAGGAAGAAACGATCATCTCGGCGACCCATGGTTTGAAGCGGTCCAGTGCACCGGACTTCCAGTCGTTCTCCTCCAGAACCCGGCCAAGCTTCTCGTATGTATAGGAGGAGATATGATTGCGCAGCGTACTTCCATCATGATACATACCTGTATCCAGTACACGCTTTTGGAAGTCTTCCGAAGAATCTCTGGTAATATCGACTTCTACACTCAGTGAATCGGCTTCGGCAAATGCCTGCTCATATTCCTGACGCAGTGGGTAGAAGCTGTCATCCGCTACATGCATGGAGCCTACCAGATAGACGGTATTGCCATTGCTTTGGACTTCCCACATAAATCCGCGTGCGCCGGTCTGAACAGGTGCTGGCGCAGTTGTAGTATTATTGACTGCTGGAGTATTCGTTGGTGCTGGTGGTGTAATTGTTGTAGGTTCTGTGCTTGTTGTACTGCTGTCTGTAGGGGATGTAGTTGGTGCTGGTGTCATTTCTGCCGGACTGCTAACCGGTTCCTGTACTGCCGTTGCCGGAGCGGATACCAGCTGGATGGTACGGGATTTGGCATTCCAGCTTACCGTGTAACCTGGCAGTTCGCCAAATGTACGAATCGGTACGTAGGTAACACCTTTGATCTGGGTTAACTTGCTTTTGATGGTAAGACTTTTGCCATCGACAACGACCTTAATACTGTCTTTGGTAACCGAGGACAGTTGGATGCCCATGGCTTTGAGGGTAGAGCGGAGTGGTACCAGTGTGACTTGCTTCTGTACAGTCGGTGCGCCGCCGGAGCGATACTCGACCTTATGGTCATTAACTTTGACCACAAGCGGCTGTGCTGCGCCAGCCATCGTTGGTGCTGTAGTGGTCAGCAGGCCTGCTGCCAGTACCAGGGTCATTATTTTCTTATGCCAGGATTTCATCGCAAAACTCCTTTTGAATGTTTTTTTCTGAGTGTAAAAAAGCGATTACAAGCTTGTGAATTCCGGCATAGAGGCAAAGCTTGACGTGTCTCTCTAACTATTGCATATCCGCCTGGTAATCACAATATATTCTTGCAGAATAAGAAGATATTGTGATTTGTACCAGGGAATACAGATTCACGTGATAATATCTTATTTACTCTCCTTTATCACTTTGCTGCTCGAAGCATCTACGATTTGGCCTTTAACAGGCTGCATATCATTGGACCAATGAATACGAAGCGATTTCCACGTCATCAGATCCGGTCCATCCGATACCTGGAAATGCATATGTGCTTCGCTGGAATTACCGGAATTGCCCACTTTGCCAATCGGGTCGCCTGCCTGAACCGTATCACCTGGCTTAACGGTAACGGAGCCTTTTTGCAGATGTCCCAGCATACTGTATTCGCCGCCATGATCAATAACGACCATATTGCCGCCAGGCTGATTGGGATTCATGACACCTACCGGTTCGTTATCTGCAATCGTATTAACTACTGATACCACTTTACCGGCTGCCGGAGCGATTACTGGCTGACCAAAAGCATAATAACTCTCATTCTTCTTGGGATCGCCGCTATAGGACATGCCATCCTTAACCTGTACCAAATCATAGGCGTAGCGCTGAGATTCTACAGCATAGTGATAATTTTGCAAGACGTTGGTGCCACCCCAGAATACATACCATTCTTCATCCAGTGGCATTCGATACGTATTCTTGCTCAGCGCTTTGTCTGTCGCCGGAAAGCTCTCTAGCGGCTGCAGCTGCAGACCGGCGATTCGGCCTTGTTCATCGATAGTGCCTGTCAGGCCCAGTTTCCTGTTATCGCTGATCCAATTGTACTGCTCATATCCATTCATCTTTGAGATGCCCAGTGAACGGAAAGACTGAATTCCCTGCAGCATGGACTTGGAGGTGGCTTCCAGGTCCTTTGCGGATACAAGCTTCTGGAATTCATCGGTCATCCGGGCATGAACCTGATCGGTTCGTCCATCCAGCAGCGCCGCGGGAATATCTTCGGCCTGCAGCTTGCCTGCTGCCGTCTCCTGATGATTATTATCTGTCATAGTCGTTGTGCCTCCATTCTGTTGTGATGTAGTAGAGCCTGCTTCTGTACCTGGAGCAGGCTTTGCAGGGGTGGTACTTTCTTGCCCACAGCCAGCAAGCAGTACTGCTGCCAATATACCTGAAGACAGTAAATAATTCGCTCTTGATGTATATACGTTGTTTGTTGATTTCCTGTTCCTAATTTTCATATCTGTCCCTCCCAAATTATGCATATACAATGTAATGGATAAAAAGAAAGAGCTGTCTGATATCAAACAGCTCTTTTACAGATGTTGATCCCTATTGGAGCATTTTATATCTGCCTTTTCTATATGCCAGCATTCCGGATAATGTCTCCTGCCGGAAACCCTTTATTTCCGTACGACTTTGTAGCCTTTATTCTCCAGCAGTTGAACAATTCCCTGCTCTCCCAGATAGTGACCTGCGCCAACCACGATGAAGTATTCTTCCTTTTTACCGTTTTTGAGATATCCGTCAATTTTATTCACCATTCCGATATTGCGGTCAGTCAGCATAGCCTTGTTGTACTCTGCATTATCGGACATACTGTTGGTGAACTCCAGGAGTGCCTGATCATTGCCGGTTTTCCACATGTCTGCCATTTGATCCATGGCTGTATCCATTTGATCGTAGCTGTCCAGCGCAGTATTGAGATTTTTCTCTTGTAGTTCTTTGGAGAAGTTATTGAACATGCTCAGCTGGGACTCATAGCTTTCCAGCTCAACAACTGGAATCTTGCGTTCTACGGCTTTCTGGATAAAATACAGATCAATACCGGCAGAGGCTTCATAACCAGCTTCCATCGGTTTGAGGGTACCGATCATTACTTCAGCGACCCATGGTTTGAAAGGATCCAGTGCATCCCGTTTCATTTTGTTTTTCTCCAGCACATCACCGAGCTTGGTGTACGTCTCGCTGGAAATATGATCTTTGAGCGTGCTGCCATCCTGGTACATCCCCAGCTGCATAATCAGCTTCTGCTGCTCTTCGCCAGCCGCTTTGCTGATATCTACTTCTACCCCCAGATGATCTGCTTTGGCAAAGGCTTCTTCATATTCTTCACGCAGTGGATAAAAGCTTTTATCCGCCAGATGCATAGAACCGACCAGGTAGACCGTATTGCCGTTACTTTGTACTTCCCACATAAACCCGCGGCCTGCTTGTGAAACTTCAGCTGCCGGAGCGGTCGTCGTACCTGCATCGATACTTGCAGATACCAGCTGTACCGTACGAGTCCGGGCATCCCAGTGAACACTATAACCTGCTGCATCACCGATAATCCGAACAGGCACATAGGTAACACCGTTGATCTCGGTTAGTTTACTCTGCAGGGTAATACTTTTGCCATTCACCACTACAGTAATACTGTCTGCTGTCGCTCCCTTCAGCTCTGTATCCATTGCCTTCAGTGTAGAGCGAAGTGGTACCAGGGTAGTCTTGTCACTGATTACCGGTGCGCCTGTACCATAATCTACTTTTTGCTCGTCTACTTTGACACTAGCCGGCTGCGGCGCAGCCATAGCGGGTGCAGAAGCAGCGGTCAGCAGACTGGCGGATACGGTAAGGGACAAAAGCATTTTTCTCCAGAGTTTCATTTGCATGGGTGATTTCTCCTTTGAGAGTGGGATGACAGGATGAATGGCTGAAGCTTATCGTGGAGTCTGGTTAGATAAAACGGCCTGTTCACCTGCGGAATAGTACGGCGTGACAACAAGATGAAATATAGATACCTAGTGGCTGGTCATACGATGATTGCTTCTTTTTATATCTTGTAGGCTTTCATCGCTTTGCGGATTTCTTTCCAGCTTGGACGCTTGCCATACATCAGTACACCGGTACGATAAATCTTGGCGGACAACCATCCAAATATGAAGATGGCAATCACCAGAATAATGAGCGAAATGGTTAGCTCCCACCATGGCATATTGCCAAGCCCGATCCGCACAATCGCTGTTGTTGGTGAGAAGAATGGGATATAGGAGGAAATCTTCATCAGCATCGAATCCGGATTGGTCATACTGAAGATGCCGATATAAAAAGCTGCCAGCGTCAATACGGTCAAAAGGGAAACTGCCTGTCCCAGATCTTCTGTACGGCTGACAATCGATCCCACAGCCGCATACAGTGTAGAGTACAGGAAATAGCCCAATACATAATAGACAAGACCTAGTACAGCTACTTCCCATGACAGATTGCTGATGTGAATATCAAATTGCGCCAGCACCTGCTGATAGTAAGGCAGCATAAGATGGACGATAAAGACAATGGCATACAGTCCCATCTGTGTCAGTCCTACCAGGAAAATGCCGATGATCTTGCCGAACATCTGTGTTAGCGGCGACACACTGGTAATCAGAATCTCCATCACTCTTGAACTTTTCTCCGCTGTAATCTCCGACGCGATCATATTCCCGGTCATCGTCAGGGAAATAAAGAACAGAATCAGCAGCAGATAGACCAGTATATAATTTTCCATGGTCAGCGCGCCCGACTTGCTATCTGTGCCTTTCATATCATCCAGCGCAACACGTGTCAGACTGACCGGCGTGCCGATTTCATTCAGCTGGGCTTCTGTCAATTGTCCGCTGGTGACCGAACGAACCTTGGCTGTCTGCGCTGCGGCCTGCAGCATAGCCTGAACACCCGCGTTATTTTTCTCGCTGACATAGGTGATGGAAGGGAATGTCTCTCCAGCCGCCGGCTTTTGCAGCTGCAGATACCCATCCAGCTTGCCGGCTTCGATCTGCTGGCGCAGCTTCGCGGCATCTGTCGGTTCCGCCTCCCATTCGATCCGGGTTACCCCTGTTCCTCTGAGTGCGTTCACTTCTGCGGCCCCTGCATTACCGGTATTGTTGGCAGCTGCCGGTTTCGTTGCAGCTGTTTTGTCCGCGGCTTCCTTGATCTGCTCGGCGATCTGCTGATACGATCCGCTTGCGATACCAATACGAACCAGATCTTTGTCCGACTGTCCGGAGAATAACTGGATAAAATAAGGAATATTCAGGCCTACGACCAACAGCATCAGCAGCACAAGCGTCGTCCAGCGAAAAGACTTGGTCTTGGTTTTGTTTCGATAGGTAAATCCAATAACTGCACCTAATTTATTCATGAGAGGATCCCACCACCTTAATGAAGATTTCATTCAGCGTCGGTTCTTTGACCTCAAATTGGTCGACAGCTCCTTGCGACATGGCCAGCTGCAGAATCTGCTGGGCTGCCTGCTCCTGTTCGATCCGGATCATGTAACGTCCATTGTCCTGACGCACCACTTCGGTGACTCCTTCGATCGTGTCCAGACCCTGAATTTCGCTGGCAGTCCGCAGCACAACCTTTTCCCGGGGATAGCTGTTCTTGATCTCATTCAGATCTCCCTGCAGCACCGGCTTGGAGCGGCGCAGGACAGTAATATGACGGCACAACTCCTCGACATGCTCCATCCGGTGGGTGGAGAACAAGATCGCCGTCCCTTCCTTGCGCAGCTCCAGCACGACCTGTTTGAGCATCTCTACATTGACCGGGTCCAGCCCGCTGAATGCCTCATCCAGAATCAGAATCTTCGGCCGGTGAATAACAGCAGCGACAAAGCCCATTTTTTGCTGATTGCCCTTGGATAGTTCTTCGATCCGCTTCTCCCGGTATTCCATCGCATCAAAGCGTTGCAGCCAGTAATCCAGACTCTGGCGCGCATCGGTAGCTTTCATACCGCGTAGCTGAGCCAGATACAGCATCTGATCACTTATTTTGACCTTCGGATACAGTCCCCGTTCTTCGGGCAAATATCCCATCATCGCCTGCAGCTCGGTCCGGTAGGGCTGTCCGTGATAGCGAATACTGCCTTCATCCGGATGAATCAGTCCCAGCACCATGCGCATCGTTGTTGTTTTGCCTGCCCCATTGGCTCCCAATAGTCCGTAGATCTCGCCTTCTTCCACTTGCAGTGACAAATGGTCTACAGCGGTATGACCGGCATATTGTTTGACAATTTGGTCCAGCATTAACGGATTCATAAACGTGCCTCCCTGTCTGTTTTCAGATGATGATCCTTAACCCAGCAGGACAGAAGTTCTTCCCATTCCAGTCCGTGTACCTGAGTGGTAATGCCGCTCTCCTCCGCAGTCTGCTGGAGAATCTGCGCATCTGCTGTCAGGATGCGAACCGAACCATCCGGCTTATCATCCCATTCGATAATACCTGGGCACTCCCTCAGCCAGTTCAGCGTCTGTATATCCTGTACAGGATTGATCCATACTTCCTTCCACTGCTGGTACAATTCATCTTTTTCCTGCATACCGCAGATCTGTCCCTGATGCATCAGCACGACATAGTCGGCCAGCCGCTTAACTTCTTCCATTCGATGCGTCGTAATTAGAATCGTCAGATCTCTCTGTTCCATGGCCTGGTTCAGCATAATAATCATGTCTTTCCAGGCAAAAGGGTCCAGTCCGGAAGAAGGTTCATCCAGCAGCAGCAATCTCGGCTTGGCTGCAATCGCTGCTGCCAGTTCGAACTTCTGCCGCTGCCCTTTGGAGATTTTGGATAGCTGCACATCGGCCGGTACGTCAAATGCCTGCAGCAGCTGATCAAATTGCTGCTCATCCCAATCAGGATACCAGTAAGCACGAAATCCACCTGCTGTGCGGGCAGTCATACGGTCTTCTTCGCGGGAAGGTTTTTCCGAGACATAGGCTATTTGCTGTCTCAGCTCCAGTGGCATCTCTCCCTGAACGCTCTGTCCAAACCAGCTAATCTCTCCGCTATCTGGATACAGAGTGCGAAGCAGCATATGCAGTAGCGTGCTTTTACCTGTTCCATTCTCGCCGACAAGTGCGGTAATGCAGCCGTGTGGCAGAGACCAGTTCAGCGGTCCCACCTTATGCTGTCGGCGCTGCTTGCATACATCTTTCAATACGATGACCGAATCCGTATCTTCCATATAATAGTTGTCCGATATATGATGAGCTGTCGTCTTGTTCATTATTCATCATCTCCTGTCTACGAATCTGATTCCCTAGTATCCAGTATCTCCTGAAAAAGCTGTTCCAGCTGCTGACGATTCCAGCCCATATTGTAGCTGCGACTGATCATCTCATTCATGAGTTGCCTCACATTCTCTTCGCCCATTCGCGTTCGCACTTCCTGTTCCACACCAGTGACAAAGGTTCCGGTTCCCTGCCTTGTACGCAGCAGTCCTTCGTTCTCCAGATCCTGATAGACCCTTCGTACGGTAATGACACTGCATCTAAGATCAGAGGCAAACTCCCGAATCGAGGGAAGCAGGGTGCCTTCTTCCAACTGGCCGCTGATAATCAGTGCACGCAGCTGATTCTCCACCTGTCGATACAGCGGCTCTGCGCTGTTCTCATTAATTTGTACCGGTATTCTCATGGTTGTTTCCTCCGTATCGTATACTTCTCGACCTCCCTGTGCTGTATTCACATCAGATCACGCTTTTTGGCCTTCCGATCTGTCCACCAGAATGCAATAAACATGGCTGCAATTCCCGCTGCCAGCAGAATCCAGACTATCGGCGAACCCAGTCTGTCCTCAACGGAGATTCGCAGCAGCTGACCCGATATGTTGTTGTGGGTGAATGTTCCTACAGCGCCAACAATAATTAGCACGACCAGCACAATCAGGTTATAGGTACGATATTGCTTGTAATTCGTAGTAAATTCCCAATAAATATAGACGCTCAGCAGCAACAGTCCGATTCCTCCCCAGGAGAGGGCAAAAGCAAGATAACCACTCAGTGTCATATTCGGGATATGCCGTGCTCCAAACCCATATACAATAGTGAAAAAGATAACCCAGTTATAGATAAACATAATGATCATCTGCTGCAGCCTGCTGCCCAGAACTGCAGCAAACGGAATAGGAAGAGTGCGATAGTATGCAAGCAGCTCGGTGTACATATCCTCACGCATCATACGGAAAGCCCTGCGGGAATAATCGGTGCCCAGCATCAGTGCCGAGATCAGCATAATAAAGTCGATCATTCCGGAATCCAGCACTTCGCCAATACTTATAAAATACAGACCTCCTACAAGCAGGCTCATATATAGCATGAATGCAGCAGCCCATACAAACATAATCCGGTTCTGTGAAATTTCCTTGCGGGTTAGCACCCAGCCATTTTTGAAATCAAACATGATTACACCCTCTCTGTGATCATTGTGTATAGTGTGTATATCCTTAAGCACAGTATATACACACTATACACAGTACACAACCCCTTTTTGGAAAATAAATAAAAAAAGTCCCCTGGCAGGAGCTGCCAGAGGACATGTATTTTACAATTTCAGTATGGTTACAATCAATTTCAGGTGGTGCGTGTAATATGAGCGGTAGCCGCTCCTTTCAATGTGCTGATACACGGGTTCATTAAGAGACGGATGAATTCAGTCGAATCAGTTCATCCTCAACAAGAAGCGTGAGTTCTTCTTCGTATCCTCCAGTTATGTGGTATTTTCGCACATATTCCTTCACGAATTTCTTTGGATCCTTAGGCCGGAAAATTCTTGTCATCTCCCGTAGACTTTCCTTGACTTCGTTATGACCTTTAGTTGCCATGGAATTCCCTCCCCAAAACGTGCCTTGTTTTTGAGAACGCCGAAAAGATCCGTGATGTGTAGTGTGATATGAAGTTGTGTCTCGTCTGTGATCTTTTAGCACTTTCGGTAGGCATTTATCCTTAACAATACCCCTGCAAAGTCGTGCTGAATCATTCCGGCTGCCCGCTCCTATCTTGCTTAACAAGGCCGATCTTGCCTGCATAATTCTGGAATCTCTGTAATGACTGTGCCTCTCTGGCGCACTGACTGTTCAGGCATGGCTGTCTACAATCAGTACTTATCTAAGCACCATCTAGCTTTATCATACCACATATTGTGGCGGCATATCATCTTTCTGGCATAAGTTATTTAGCGAAATTGGTTTTAATTTTAGGTAGGACTGCCTCAAAAAGCAGAGATTTGGCAGTAATCATGACATTCTATGCAAATTCGGGTAAAAGACAGTAACCTATCTGAAGGAGAATCCCGATGAACGAGAAAATACCCATTCTAATCTCATCCAATCTGCTTCGTCCTGCTCTGCCTGCCGCCATGGCTGTGAATCCTAAGATTGATGAACAACAGCTTCGCAAAACGGATCAGCGGCTGGAGCAGGAATATCCACGTATCAACAGCTTCCTCGTCGCCCAAAGTGGACAACTGGTATACGAGAGCTATTATAATGGCAATACAGCCAGTAATCTGGCGGATCTGCGCTCAGCGACCAAGAGCTTCACCTCGGTGCTGGTCGGTATTGCCAAACAACAAGGGCTGTTCCAGGATATTGATGAGAAGATCGAGCGTTATCTGGCCGATCAGTTTCCGGCACATCCGTCTGCCGAACTGCGCTCTACGACCATTCGGCATCTGCTTACCATGACAGCAGGATTTGACTGGCAAACCGGCAAAAAGCTGGGTGAGCCGGATATTCACCAATTTCACCGTACACGTCACTGGGCACGTGCTGCGCTGAAGCGCCCGATTATGCCGGAGACAAGGGATCATTTCCAGTATCGCAGTATTGACTCCCATCTGCTCTCGGTACTTATCAGCCGCTGGACCGGACAGGATGCTTTTACGTATGCGAGAGAGCATTTATTCGGACCACTGGGTATTGAGCAGGCTGCATGGTCACCCTCTCCGGAGGGAGATTCGATGGGTCATGTGGGTCTCTGCCTGACACCACGGGATATGCTGCGCTTTGGTATCTGCTGTCTGCAGCAGGGGAAATGGCAGGAGCAGCAGGTCATTCCTGCCGATTGGCTGGAAGAGTCCTTTACTCCCCAGTCTGAAGGTTATGCGGGTTATGGTTATTACGGATACGGTTGGTGGACAGGCAAGCAGGACGGGCTCGACTATGCCTGCGCTCATGGTCATGGCGGGCAGGAGATTATTATTTTGCCGCAGCTGGATACGGTAGTCGTATTTACATCGGACAGCAAAGTCCGCAAGTACAAAAATCCCCGGCATCTGCTGCCGGAGATGCTGTTCCCTGCCCTTCAGGAGGCACAGCAAGCTGATAGTACATGAATCCGAGCCGGAAAGGACTATCCCTATGCAGCGTGATTTCCCCTGTGTTCTGATTGTATATGCGAGTTATGGTGATGGACATCTGCAGGCTGCCCGCTCTCTTCAGAGCAGTCTGTACGAGCAGGGCATCCAGCGGGTCGTTCTGCTGGATCTGATGGCAGAGTCCCACCCCTGGATCAATGAGATGACCCGATGGATCTATATGCAGAGCTTCAAGACTATTCCCCGTCTATATGGCTGGGTCTACTACAAAACGCGGAAAATGAAAACAGGGACTGTGCTTTCCAACTGGCTGCATTCATTTGGTACACGGCGCATGCGTGAAGTAATGGAGTACGAACAACCGCATCTGGTTATACATACCTTTCCACAGCTGGCACTCCCTCATCTAAAAGCCCGCCGGGAACTAACGACGCCACTGGTGACCATACTGACCGATTATGATCTGCACGGACGCTGGCTGCATCCCCATATCGATCATTATTATGTCCCTTCCGGAGAAATGAAAATAGAAGCTGTACGCCGAGGGATTGCAGCAGAGCGAATCAGTGTGGCGGGGATTCCGCTTCATCACAGCTTTGAACAGCAGGAGCCGGCTCCAGTCTATCGAAGACAGCTCCTGCTGCAGGCTGGACTTGATCCGAAGCGCAAAACGGTTCTGCTGCTGGCAGGTGCCTATGGGGTACTGCAACATGTACAGGAAATATGTGAAATGATTCAGCAGCGTGATGATACACAGCTGATTGTTATTTGCGGCAAAAACAAAACGCTATGCGAGGAATTGGGCCAACGTTATCAGCACCATGCCCATATACGAATCGAAGGATTTACCGACAGGATGAAGGAATGGATGACGATGAGTGATTGTGTTATCACCAAGCCCGGCGGCCTGACGATGGCAGAATGCATTAGCTGCCGACTGCCGGCATTGCTGCTTCATCCCGTTCCCGGACAGGAACTGGAAAATGCACGATATCTGGAAGCCAAGCAGGCTGCACGAATATGCTATTCTCCGCAGGAGCTGCACGGGGTACTCCATAGCGTGCTGGATCAGCCAGAGCTTCTGGAACAGATGCAGCAGCATATAGACGCGCTGCGTACGCCTCCTGCCTCGTTACAGATCGCCGAAGATCTGGTGAGCCGCTATCTTACCCACCTTAATGATGAAACAGCTGCTATACGGCCCAGATTGGCTTTTCGGAACAGCCGTTATGTCTGATCCTGCAGGCAGCAGCTGTAGATTCAGTCGGCAAACTGTACCTGTCCATCTGCAAGACCGGCAATACGAACCAAAGATTCGAGTCGATAACCTTCATCCGTCAGCAGCTTGGCTCCAGGTTGGAAGGACTTTTCGATGACGATACCAATGCCGGCCACCTGGGCACCGGCCTGCTGTACAATCCGTGCCAGTGCAAAAGCTGCCTCTCCATTGGCCAGAAAATCATCGATAATCAGTACCCGGTCTCCGGGATGCATAAATTTTTTGGAGACCGTAATATCATTGCTCTGCTGCTTGGTATAAGAGTAGGCCGTTTCTACATAGATATCTTCGGTCAATGTCAGTGACTTTTGTTTGCGTGCAAAAATCAGCGGCACATTCAGTTCCAGCGCGGTCATAATGCCCGGTGCTATGCCCGATGATTCAATTGTAAGTACACGTGTAATTTGTTCATCGGAAAAACGGTTGGTAAATTCTCTGCCAATCTCTTTCATCAGTACAGGGTCCATCTGGTGATTCAGAAAGGAATCGACTTTGAGTACATTGCCTTCGAGCGCAATTCCTTCATTAATTACCTTATTGCGTAACAATTCCATAGGACTCATCTCCATCTCTTTTTAATTACATTGTATATACCACATTCATAGTCCAACATCTACAGCGAACTGCAGGAGCTGCGTATCTCTGTCTACTCTTCTGCCATCTCTCTTCAGCATTTCTTTCCTACTTTAACAATTGAATAGATTGGTACCCTATGGCACAAATCGTTAATACTATCGAGTTTTGATGCATTTAGTCGTATTTGCAAGAATTATAATTAATCCGGATTCATTCATCTAACAATGACAAAACGCATCAAATTACCTGTTCGCTGTCAAAACGTATAGGCGTGAATACTAGTGAACGCTCCTCTGTTTGGTAGATTCTTTGGGAGTGTGCCGATAAATCACGTGAAAACTTATAAATTTAGAATCAAATCCGATATATAATAAGGACTGCATTCATCTGGATGTTCTATTATTCCAGTATCTTGTTATAGATTGTTCGCAAATTGAATAATAGTTAGCAAAAGTATTACATACTGTAGACTTCTCCGTTTTCCTTGCCAGCGTATTATAATACTTTTAAATCTATTATTTATATTTTTTGTAAAAATTGCCTATATAGTAGTGAATAGGCGTATACTATTGAAAATGGAAGTATATTGGTTGTGCAGCACTGTTACGGAAGTTATCCAAAGTAGGCAATCATATCACACCGTGCTATACTTTATGTATTGTCTGCGGCTTTTCTCCTACTTCTGTTATTATTCAGGTCGCATACATCATAGCTTCACTAGGAGGTCTTTGTATTGTTCGCCCAACGCCTCAAACAACTTCGCAAACGACGAAATATGTCGATGAAAGAAGTCGCAGATTATATTGGAGTAGCCAAAAGTACTTACGCAGGCTACGAGTCCGGCTATCGTCAACCCACACTCGAAACGATTCAGGCTATTGCCCGTAAGCTGAATACAACTTCCGATTATCTGCTTGGCTTGACAGAGCAGTATGATCCCATTTCCTCAAATACGAACGCTCGTGAATTTCTCAACCATGCCCATTTGCACTGGGATGGCGTTCCCCTCGAGGCTGATGATCTTCAGTTGATCCGTCAGCTGCTGGAGCGTGTCGTACGGGATCGTGCGCACTCTGAAGAAGAACATCATTAATATTTCACTTCATTCCTGCCCAACATCATGATTAGAATATAGATTCCTACCTACCTGTTTCTTTATACTATATGCAGCAATATAAGCCGGTCTGATCGGTCATAAGCAGGCCGGCTTATTCGTGTCTTCTTATATAGCTTTTGTCGAATACCAATGAAATCCAAAAAACCACCGGATCGCAATAATAGCGACCCGGTGGTTTTTTGACAAAAATTGGTTCAAATTTAGGTTAATTGGCTACTATAAAACTATCACGCAAGAGTGCTGGACGACCCATGGAATGGTAATCCAGGCCAGTTGCTTTGATCCGTTCGGCACTGTATACATTGCGTCCGTCGATCAGTACAGGATTGTTCATAACCGCCTGAACTTCTACCAGATCGACATTTACAAACTCGCCCCATTCGGTAAGCAGGCAGATTGCATCGCAGCCGCGCGCAGCTTCGATGGCATTTTCTGCATAAGTCACGGATGGGTGATCGTACTCACGACGGAAGTTATCTGCTGCTACTGGATCGAATACCTGTGGCAACGCACCGAATTCAACCAGTTTTGGCACGATCTCCAGGGATGGTGCATCACGAACATCATCGGTATCCGGTTTGAATGCCAGACCCCATACTGCAATCTTCTTGCCACTGAGGGTACCGAGTGAATCCAGCAGCTTGTCGATCACGGCCCAGCGCTGGGACTGGTTCACTTCAACTACAGATTTGAGCAGTTTGAAATCATATTCCACGTTACCGGCAATCTGGATCAGTGCATGTGTATCTTTCGGGAAGCAAGAACCGCCATAACCGATACCTGCATTCAGGAAGGAAGCGCCGATACGACGGTCCATACCCATACCTTTGGCTACCTGATCCACATCAGCGCCTACTTTGTCGCAGATATTGGCAATCTCATTGATAAAGGAGATTTTGGTAGCAAGGAACGCGTTGGAAGCGTATTTGATCATCTCGGCACTACGGATATCCGTAATAACCAGGTTTTCGGTCAGTGGTCTGTGCAGAGCAATCAGCATATCGGCTGCTTGTTGTGTCTCTACACCGATAACGAGACGATCCGGGTTGAATGCATCTTTGACAGCAGATCCTTCACGCAGGAATTCCGGCATGGAAGCTGTTGCAAATGGTTGATCTGTCAGGCTGGCAATGATGCTGTTAACACGTTCGTTCGTGCCGACAGGTACGGTACTTTTCACAGCTACTACGGTGTAACCGTTAATTGAAAGCGCAATCTCGCGTGCAGCGGCCTCGATATATTCAAGATTCGCTTCACCGGATGGCAGTGGTGGTGTACCTACAGCAATGATAACCAGATCAGATTCCGGTACAGAAGCACTCAGATCTGTTGTGAAAGAAAGACGACCTTCCTCTACATTACGCAGCATAATTTCCTGAAGGCCTGGCTCATAGATTGGAACGCCGCCATTTTTCAATGTTTCGATTTTAGCCGGGATTTTATCTACACATGTTACGGTATTTCCGACTTCTGCAAAGCATACACCAGACACTAGACCAACATAACCTGTACCAATAACTGTAATTTTCATTATTCACACTCCCATTTCTGTTTGTAGTTGAGTACTGAAATCCATGCTATTTTCACCAAGCGATTGGGCAACCTCTATTCACGTATAATGTTAATCAACCGATATAGTCTGTATAAGAATTGGTGTATCCAATCTCATATCTATATTTGGAGGCTGATCATTATGAGAAATCAGGGAAATCCGACATTTGCCAAAGGTTGTCTGTGGGGCACTGCCCTGTCTCTGCTGCTGTGGGCCGCTATCCTCTGGATGGTCATGCACTGACCCATCAGCAATACGTCTGATCCACTATACTTTTACATGCTGTAAAAGATTATGAATATAATCCGTAATATCAGTCAGTGACGCACCGGAAGTTTTATCTTCCCTGGTGTATGGAAAAGCATCAGACGGTTCATCGTTCCATACTTCCAGGCCCTGTTCCGACATCAGATCGAGCTGCTGTATTTCTTCCCAAGACATTAACGTTACCGGATGTTCCAGCGGAATAGCCGCAATCGTATGACGGTCTTCATAGAAACTGCTTCGGTTCAGCAGAACCAGCGGCTTGTTCAGCTCTACCGCTTCACATATCGTGCCCCAGCCTGGCTTGGTAATCACGAGGTCGGCAGCAGCCACATAATTCTGTGACTCGCTATAGTCGGCAGGAATATGTGAAATATTCGGTCGCTCGATATCCATATTTGCCGATACGATAAACCGGCAGTTCTCACTGTCCCATAGCTTCAGCGCAGACAATTCGTCTACCTGAATACTCATGCCCAGTGCGAAAAAGATCAATTTGCTTTGTCCATCCGGATTCAGTTCCTCACGGATACGCTGGACTTCGAGCTGATCAGGACGCCGGCAGAAAAATCCGGTATTAATCCTGCCTTTACAGCCCCACGCCGGTTCGGCGCAGCCTGCGAGGCCAATAAAATGATCCATCCGTGCATAAGCTTCACGTAGTCCGTTCAGTTCATGCAGCTCCAGCATATCGCGGTAGGCCGTATACCAGGTGAAGTTGGAAATGCCAAGCGATTCTACGCCTACTCTCCATGCAGCAGCAATTGGAATCGGCGAAATGTCACTGATTACCAGCTGTGCACCGCTTTCCTGCAAAAATCGTACTTCCATAACTAATTTTTCTTCAAACAACGACATGTCGCTATTATATTGTTCGCGTAGACGAGGAATATCAGCTGCAATCGAATCCGTCTGCAGTACATATCCTGTATCCGAGAATGTACGCCGGAACTCCAGCTCATGCGGTCCGCTAGTCTGCAGGGATTCCTGCAGAAAAGACAGTGCCCGGCCTGAGTTGATAATCAGTCGCATCGGCGTCCCAGTACAGCTTTCCAGCATTTGCCGAATGACGGCAATACTGCGCGTTGCATGTCCATATCCATAATCAGAGACGTAGTAACAGATAGTCGTCAGATCTTCAGGCAGTTTTGAGCGATATCTTCCCATGAATGGAACAGCTCCACCAGTTGATTGTTGCGTTCATACATTCCTGTCTGAACGACGATAAATTCCATTGCGCTTGAAGCGCGCATACTGTGCATGGCTTTGACTGGAATATGCAGTACATTACCTGCACTTACCTGCATCACATTGCCGTTAAGAACAAATTCGCCCTCACCTTTGACGATCGTCCATACTTCTTCGCGTTCGGTATGGCTGCGATAGCTGAGGTTATGGGCTTCTTTGAGTCCAATACGCTTGGTCGATACGCAGCGTCCATCTTCATACTGCTGATCGTCCAGCACATGAACCCATCCCCATTGGCGTTCTTCGAACATTGGGCCCTGATCAAAATTAACCAGTTCTTTCAGCTTGGGGCTGCTGGCTTTATCAGAGACGAGGATACCATCCGGGCTAACTGCTACTACGACATCTTTCATGCCGAGTACAGTAACCGGAATATTCGTCTCATTGACCAGATGCGTATTTTCACAGTCAACGCTGATAATCCCGCGTCCGATCTGTACGCTGCTCATTTCCTCGGTCAATGTGTTCCATGTACCAAGATCTTTCCAGTAGCCGGTATAAGGAACCGCTACGATATTTTCTGCTTTTTCCACGACTTCATAGTCAAAGCTGATCTTCGGCAGAGCTTCATAGCTGCGCAGGAATTGCTCATATTGGATCGGCATGCCTTTTTGCTCCAGCAGGTTAATAATGTACCCGAGCTTGAAGGCGAATACGCCGCAGTTCCAAAGAGCTTTCTCGGCAATCAGCTGTTCTGCATATTCTTCCGTCGGCTTTTCCTGAAAGCGGCTGACCGAACGAAGGCCGGTCACGCTTGTTTCGCCGGACGGGATGATATATCCATATTTGGAAGACGGATACGTTGGCTCTACGCCAATCAGCGCCAGATCCGCATTGGACTCTTCAATCGCGTCTTCAAGGCTGCGTACCGTTTCAAAGAAATGATTATCGACATAAGGATCGACCGGGAGAATCGTAACGACTTCATCCAGGCTTACACCCTGAATGGAATACAGATAGGTTGCTGCCAGTGCAATGGCAGGAAACGTATCCCTTCTTTCCGGTTCAATGATCAGTGGTACATCGGCTCCGACTTGACTGCGCATAATCTCCACCTGAGACTTGCCGGTGGCAATATAGCTGGAATCGCTCAGTCCGCTGATGTCCAGCTGATTCCATACACGCTGAACCATCGATACCAGCTCACCCTGCTCATTTTCCAGCACTCTCAAAAACTGTTTGGATCTCGCATCATTGGATAGAGGCCACAGACGCTTTCCTGAACCTCCGGATAAAAGGATAAGTTTCACTCCGATCCCTCCTATGTTTTCTGTGTATTTGTTGTCTTACTGGCGAATCATCGGTGATACGGCTTACCTGGATTCAGGCAGCATGCTTGGTGACGAGGATGGAGCAACCATGGACAGCAGCAGCTGGCGGTATTTCTCCAGCGATACATCACGGCGGAGATGTTTCTCCAGATAGTCTCTTCCGTTTTGACCGACTGTTTGCAGTTCCAGACGATCCATTGCATACAATGTCCGGAGTTTTACAGCGACATCATCATAATTTTGAGGCTCTGCCACCAGACCACAGTAGCTTTCCACAATCAGGCGATGCGCTTCACTTCCTTCCTCGAGTACACCGAGTACCGCTTTACCGGCAGCCATGACTCCGTAGATTTTGCTGGGAACCGATACACCCTTGATTCCCTTCTGATTGACAACCAGATGAACGTCAGCGGCATTGAGTGAATATTTCAAATCCTCTTTCGGTTGAAAGGGGAGAAAACACACCTGACCGGATTGAATCAATCCGTGTTGTTCAGCATAATCCATCATTTTCTTCTTCATGGCCCCTTCGCCGATGAAGGCGAATACCATGTCTTTGCATTCTTTCAGTTTCGGTACGACGCTGATCAGGTTTTCGAGGTCATAGTACAATCCCAGATTACCGGAGTACATAACGACGAATTTGCCTTCCCAGCCGTTCTCACGAATAAACTGGGCGACACGCGGATGGTCTTTGCCAACCGGCACAATCTCCTGCTCATTGGTCCAGTTGTTAATCACTGTATTGGCAATCTGTTTGCGACCGCCGAACCGCTTGTCCAGTGTCTCCTGCATATCCTTGCCGACCGTAATCACATGATCGGACATGGAGCAGTTGATATTATCAATCGCCCGGGCGATATTGAAAATCCATTTACGATCCGTATAACCGACCGCTTCGGCCTGCTCGGGATTGAAATCCTGAATGTTGTAAATATGCTTGGAACGTTTGAATAGTTTACCGATTGTACCGATCAGTCCACCCAGTACCGGCGGTGTCGAGATCGTGTAGATAAAGTCGGTGTTTTTCTCTTTGAGCAGCTGATACGTTGCGAACCAGAAGTACGTCGAGATGTACTTGATCCGGCTCAGCTTGTTCTGCTTGTCTACCTCTGGCAGACGAATACGGACAACCTCTATATTCTCCAGACGGTCACGAAGTACCCGGCCTTTGGCACCGGAAGGACTTACATAACCCGGAGGACATTCGGCAATGACTGTGATATCAAAGTCATGCTGCAGATACAGACACAACTCGGTCAACAATTGTCCCGTTGAAGCATAATCGGGATAAAAGTAGTTAATGACAAATACGATTTTCGGTTTATCCTTCACATTTATCCCTCTCTAGCGTTTGGATTTTAAAACGCGATGTTCCATAGTGCTTGGTGCGTATGCACGTTACTACTTTACGATGTGTACAGCAGGAGTCTGTTGTTCTTCCGGGAACCGGTGCTTATGAAAAGCAGCGGGGAAGCCGATGTGGACTTCGTTTCTCGGAATGTCTTTGACTACTGTACTGCGTGCTCCGGCGACTCCCAGTTCATGGATAGTGATGCCTGGATAGACAAATACGTCGCTTGCCACCCATGCGCCATCCTTGATGATGATCGGCTTGGTAATCAGGCCGAACGTAGGGTCGCTGAGCTTGTGGCTGCCGGTGCACAGATAGGAATTCTGTGAGATGACACACTGGCTACCGATTACGATCTCATCCAGACTGTAGAATTCAACGTTGTCTCCAATCCAGGAGTGTTCACCGATCGTGACTTTCCATGGATAGGTGAATTTGGCGGTTGGACGAACTCTTACGCCCGGTGCCAACCTGGCACCAAAAGCATTAAGCAGGAATCGTCTCCAGCCGTACATATTATGCAGCGAGAAACGGAACAGCGTCCCTTGAATGAACCACCAGATCAGGCAGTACCAGCCGGGTTTGCCACGCGAGTATTCTGCCTGTGTGTATTGATCCAGTCTGATTTGCGTCATTTCCGTCTCCTCCCTTCCGGCGGCAGGGCTGCTGCCGCTCTACTCTGCCGGTGCGGACTCGGAATATACCGATGCTTCCGGCTTGCCGCTGATAGCGCGGCGCAGTACTTTGTCGAGCTTACCGGCTACCACTTCGTGGGCACAGTCGCTGACCAGCCATTCCATGGCTCTGACAGGATACAGGCTGTACTGCTGTGGATGAGCAAGAATCTCGTTCAATCCGGCAGCCAGCTCTTTGGGATCATCATTATCATAAGTAACAAACATATTCTGGTTAATCACATTGATATCAGACACGCCGGAGGTGAGAACCAGCTTGCCGTATTTGATGTATTCCACGACTTTGGACGGGAACGAACATTCACTGAAGCTGATTTTCTCGCGCTGCGTGTTAACGAACAGGTCAGCGGTCTCCATCAGCTGTGCATAATCGTGATCATCCAGGAATCCATGGAAGGTAATCTTAATTTGTGGATTCTGATGGCTCTGGATAAACTGCTTGAGCTTGTCTTCCAACGGACCGTAGCCGGTAATATCCAGCTCCAGCTTGCGGCCGGTGTTCACATAAGGAAGGGCATCCAGCAGAATCTCAATACCGCGATCATAATCCAGTCGTCCGGAGTAGACCATCCGGAACGGGCGCTCGTCCGTTCCCAGATCGACTTCGCGGACCGGTTTCAGTCTGGACGGATGAACCGTACCGCCGCGTACGACGGTGTAGTTGTCCGTGCTGACTCTTTTCTTCAGTACCGATGTAACGAGTACGGCACCATCCAGCAGCTTGTTCGCAAATTTCTCAACTGCCACGGACAATTTTTTGTAGTGTTTGTTAGTCTCGGTAACAGCGTAGATACCATCTTCGTATTCCACGATCAGTGGTACACGATACAGCAGTTTGAACAGGATCGCCGGCAGCGCCGTCTCCAGACGGTAGTTGTAAAAGACAACCGCTCTTGGTTCCTTTTTGTGTTCCCGGTTCCAGCGTACGAGCTGGAAAAAGGTAGTGAACAACGTCATCAGCAGGCTCACGCCTTTGAGATCCACTGTTCCGGGATAAACTACTTCACTGTTGTTACCGATTGGATAAGCATCCCTGCTAAACCATTTCATCGTGTTTTGCTTGAGCAGCAGCGGAGAGATCACGGTAATATCATTGCCGCTCTCTTCCATGGCCAGCAAAATGCAATCGATTTTCTTGTTACCCGCCGTATGCTTGGCGCTATATCCCCTCTTTTGCTGTAACTGGGTGTTGACGTAAGGGGCGACGTATGCGACTGACTTCGTTTCCACGGATTTCACCACTCTCTATCTTTTCGTTTAGTCTCATTCTGCTGGTATCCAGGAACATCAGTACGATGAACACGGGCTGGAACAGCATATTCTCCGTTGAGAAGACAATCACCAGACCGATAAAGATGAGCAGTGTCTGAAACACGCCGCCAATCGGCCTGAGCAGTTGAAAGAAATAATAAATCATCAGAATCAGCAGCAATGGCAGTCCGAACTGGTATCCAAAAGTCAGCAGCGAGTTGGAAGAATCGGGTATACCGTATCGTTCCATCAGCACTTCATTATTCTGGAATCCCCAGCCAACAAGCGGCTTCTCCACCAGCAGCTGCAGATTGGATGTGGTATCCAGTGAACGCCGGTTAAAGGAAGCATTATCATCCTGGAACTTGTCGGTAATAACGCCGCTCTGGACAATGAACAGTGCGAGCGGGATAAATACAATCAGTGACATGACCATTCGTGCCATCTGCTCGCGCTTGCCATTGCGAATCACATAAGCCAGGTAAATCAGTGCGCAGATCATATACCCCGAGGTAGACATGGTCGTCAGCAGGGTAGCCGTCAGGATAAGCAGTTTCCATTTCGGCACTTTCCGGTTGGTGAACAGCATCAGGAAAATGCCCAAATTCAGAAATACCTGATAAGCGCCCGGCTCCCAGAAGATTCCCTGGTTACGTGTCATGTTCCACAATCCGTATACATGAAAAGGCGTAATCCGATAAGCGCCTCCCCATACCGGAGTCGGTGGAACGAGCTGGCGCACCAGCGCCGCATCCAGCACACCTGCCAGATAAAACGGCATGCCCAGCAGGGCAAGCGCCACGATCAGCCATTGATAACTTTTGGCTGCCTGGCGGAGATCGATCCGGTTCAGAACCATGAATACCGCCGCCATCTTGAGAATCAACCCGATATAGCCATTCAGATTATTCTGATACATCAGCATATTAAACAGGAGAAAGATAACGATTAGCAGCAGAATCAGGAACTGTTTGGGTTCAATCCGTTTCGGAAAATAGAACACCAGCGCAATCGCGAATAAAATCATGATGAATTCGGAGTACATCAGTTTACCGAATAATACAGAGCCCGATGTAATCACAATGAGCATGACGGTCAAAAACGTCAGGAACTTGCTTTTGACCGTGATGTCATTAGGATTGGACAGCGTATATGGATTTAACGTCATTATCATTCACTTCCAAACGTTTGATCACTTTGGCAGGCACTCCGGCTGCAATACAGTTCGGAGGGATCGAGCTTGAGACGATACTGCCTGCGCCGATGATGCTGTTTTTGCCAATCGTCACACCTTTTAACACAATCGAGTTGGCGCCGACCCATACATTGTCTTCGATGGTCGTTGCCGCTGTGCCGATATCGTCAGGCTGCTTGTTGAAGCGCCGTCCTTCCGGCTTGATCGGATGAAAATCCGTATCGCTAATCTGCACGTTCACACCCAGCATGACTTCGTTGCCGATATGAACACTCGACATGGCGCAGATACTTGCTCCGCTAATTCCCACATCGTTGCCGATCGTAATACGGGCGCCGCTGCGCAGTGTACGAATCACAGTCCGGTGATTCAGTCCGATCGGATTACTGTAATCCGATGAACACAGAATCGCATTGCTGCCAATCGTAATCTGGCTGCCCGGCTCCTGATCCACAATCGGCATACCGACTGCGATCAGATTGGGACCAAAGGAAATCCGCTGTTCCTTGAATATCCGGCGAGTCATCCAGGTCGAACATTTCTTGGCTACTTTGCGTTTTACTTTGATAAAAGAATTAATCATACTGGCTCCCTAACAAAGAAACGGTTGTAGAAGTCAAAGGTGCGCTTGGCATTTTTACGTGCATCAAAGTTCTCTTCGGCAAAGGACAATGCATTCTGTCCCAGCTTCTCGTACAAGGCAGGATCTGTACCGATCTTGATCATGTACTGTGCCATTGCACTGTAATCACCGGCTTCAAACAGATAACCGGTCTTGCCTTGCAGAATCAGTTCATTCGGTCCGCCGATGTTGGTGCCGATCGCCGGTTTCTTCATCGCAGCCGCTTCGATAATGCTGCGCGAGAAATGCGGTTCTACGAACGGGCACATCATGACGTTGCTGGCAGCGATCATCTGTGGTACATCATCACGGAAGGCCAGCGGATAGATCTGGTCATTGCCTTTGCAGGCTTCCATTACTTTGTCTTCATATGCATTGTTCTTGTTAAAGTAAAATCCGCCAACGATCAATTTGAACTTCGGATGATCCTTGCTGATTTTATTGAATGCTTTGACCATATCCAGTACGCCATTGCCGCTAACGATCCGGCCGATATACAGGAACACGATATCGTCATCAGCCAGTCCCAGCTCTCTGCGTACGCCGGCACCACTCACATCCGGGTTATAGGATTTGAAATCCACAAAGTTATATACGACTTCCAGCTCACGGTCTGCACTATCTACCGTCTCGGAATCAAACTGATCGATGGAGATGTAACCATCCACGTATTTATGATTCATACGCTTCAGAATATTACCGGCGAATGAATTCAACAGCGGCTCACGCACATGGCAGACCACTTTGGTATCCGGAGATACTTTTTTGGCTGCACGCGCTACCTGGAACAGACAGGTGCTATTCAGATGAATGATGTCCGGCTGATATTTGCGAATGTATTTTTTAGCCTGAAAATAAGTAGGCAGTGCGCCGATCAGGTTACGGACAAACAGCTTCGGCGTCATGCCGGATACCGTCGATCCGTGGAAAGGAAACATGCCTTTCGCCACTTCTACCGGCAGTCCGCCGGATTCCAGCAGCTTCACCGCAGGACCATTTCGAATCGTGAGCACATTTCCCTGGAACTTTTGCTTGTCCAGATGGCTGATCAGGTAGGTCAAACTTCTCGGTGCTCCACCCATGTACCCCGAATGATGGACATACAGTACTTTTTTCAATGCCTACGCCTCCTTGTTTCTTTGCTTGAATTTCTTTGCTTAAATTCACTTGAATATGAAGCAGTGTGGTATGAGACACCGCTTCGGCATGAGATCATTCCTTCAGGCGCTGTTAAAAATGAATATCCTGAACTACTGCTTTCAGCAGGGGATATTTATTTTTAAAGGCTTCTTCCGGAACGATTCTCTTGCCTCCGCTCCGGTGCTCTACCCACCCTCTGCATCACATTCAAAAATATTTAAGAGAAGATATTGCGTCGGCTTACCTCTGGGGTAACCGATCGTTGGTTGATGTGTATGTTCGTTGTGTTATGTCATTTGTTGCTATGTCATTTGTGCGTTATTTCATATTGATTTCAAGCATTTTCAATGACTGGCGTTAAGAATGGAAGGTTCCCCGGTGAAGGGGAACCGCCGCTTCTTTATTCCTGGTTGGCAGGCAGCTTGGCCTTGCCGGGTTTGAGTTTGGCGATGATCGCCGTAACCGGGGAGATCAGTGTCTTGGACATCATCACGCCGGATACGCGTGTTTCCTTGAACAGGAAAGTAAATGCGTAGCTGGAGACGATGAAAGCCAGTACAGTACCAATCGCTGCTCCGACACCGCCAAACAGCGGAATCAGAATCAGGTTGACGACGATCTTGGTTACTGCGCCCATTACCTGGCTGATCAGTTCGAACCGGTACATGCCTTCGCTGATAATCCATTTGTTCAGCGCTGCTCTCATAAAGATGAACAGGCAGGCCCAGACGTGAATGACCAGGATACCGATGGACTCGATATATTCCTGACCGTACAGAATGGAGATGACCGGCTTGGCCATCAAGGTTACCGCGATACAGATACACAGTGCGAACCAGAACAGCAGATTGTACAGCTTTTGCAGCTCCGTCTTGTAGACTTCCGGACCGAGCTGCTTGTTTTTGATCATACTTGGAAAATAGGATGCGGCGACGACGGTCGGAATCACGTACCAGACTTCCGACAATCGTGCAGCCACCGCGTAGATCCCTACAGCCGTATCGTTGATCATATAGCTGAGCATGACTTGGTCAATTTTCAGATAAATGATTGTTGAGATACCCGCTACAATCAGCGGCCACGAGCTATTTGTTAATCTTTTACCTAATTTCCAATTAAATGTCCATTTTGTTAGTGAAATCTTCTTTCTCTGGGTAAATAACAAGAAGAGGTACCCGAGAATCAATTCCAGTGCATAGGATGCGGCGAACCAGATCAGAGATGAATGGAACACAATCAGCAGAACCTTCATCACGGAAGTCATCGCAAAAGCGATGCCTTTGGCATAGACCGCATACTTGGCTTCGACCGTAGAGTCAAACCACTGGGAAATGACGTCCAATGGCTGGAACAGCATATTCGCTGCGATGATAACGATACTCCAGCGAACCATTGGATCCTGACCGGGAATCATGAAAGCCAGCACAATCGTAATGGCAAAGGCAATCAATCCGCTGCACAGACGCAGCGTAGATACGGTTCCCAATATCTCATTCTTGTTACCGGGATCCTGTACCAGCTCTTTGACGATAATGTTGGCCAGACCCAGCGGAACGACGGCAGCAATAATCGTTACAAAAGATATCGCAAAATTATACTGTCCAAACTGTTCCGGACCCAGATAGCGCGCAATCCAGATACTGACGATCAGGTTAATCCCCAGTCGCAGGAATTTGTCCATCAACTGCCAGTTACTGTTAAAGAAGATTTTGCGTTTCTCCGGTGTCATGGAGAATTTATTCTTTATCTTGGCAATTGCATTAGCCATTCATAATCATCTCACTTAGTAGACAGGTACAGCGGACGGCTTCAGAGAATGTCTCTTCAGGTCAGCGTCAACCATATTTTTTACCAGCTGATCAAATCCAACTTCCAGCTCCCAGCCCAGTTGTTCTTTGGCTTTGGTGCAGTCGCCGAGCAGCAGATCTACTTCAGCCGGACGTACGAATTTCTCATCGATTACAACATAGTCTCTCCAGTTCAGACCTACATGGTCGAACGCAATTTGTACCAGTTCTTCAACGGTGTGCATCTCACCAGTGGAGATTACATAATCATCCGGAGTATCCTGTTGCAGCATCAGCCACATCGCTTTTACGTAGTCACCAGCAAAGCCCCAGTCACGTTGTGCATCCAGGTTACCCAGACGCAGCTCTTTGGACAGACCCAGTTTGATCTGAGCAACACCGTCGGTTACTTTACGTGTTACGAATTCCAGACCACGACGTGGTGACTCATGGTTGAACAGGATACCGGAGCAAGCGAACATATCGAAGCTTTCACGATAGTTAACTGTGATCCAGTGACCGTACAGTTTCGCTACGCCATAAGGGCTGCGTGGATAGAAAGGCGTTGTTTCCACTTGCGGAATCGCTTGTACTTTACCGAACATCTCACTGCTCGATGCTTGATAGAAGCGAGCTTCCGGTTTTACCAGACGTACTGCTTCCAGCATGTTGGTTACGCCCATAGCTGTCATTTGGCCAGTAGCAATTGGTTGTGGCCAAGAAGCCGCTACGAAAGATTGTGCTGCCAGGTTGTATACTTCATCCGGATCGGAGACACGAACGGCTTCGATCAGGGAAGCCAGATCGCCCAGATCAGCAGAGATCCATTCGATTTGATCTTTGATATGCTCTACGTTTTCGTAGTTTGGTGTACTTGTTCTGCGGCGTACGCCGTATACTTTGTAGCCTTTTTCCAGCAGAAGCTCTGCCAGGTAAGATCCGTCTTGCCCTGTAACACCAGTGATTAATGCGCTTTTCATAAATTAATTCCCTCCACAGTATGTTTTTTATAGTTTGTTTTGGATTACATATGATGTTGATTTCGAATCAGCTCAAAGCTTACTGCTGTACAGCCAGGCTGCTGCGGTAGTCTTCGTATACTGCGCGAATTCCTTCTTCCAGTGGAATGCTCGCTTTCCAGCCAAGACCATTGATCTTCGTCGTATCCACCAGCTTGCGTGGTGTACCATCCGGTACGGAAGAATTGAACACCAGTTCACCCTCGTAACCTACGATATCCTTGATCAGCATTGCCAGATCCTTGATAGCGATATCCTCGCCCACACCCACGTTTACAATTTCATTGCCTTCGTAGTTGTTCATCAGGAAGATACAAGCGTCTGCCAGATCGTCGGAATGCAGGAATTCACGCTTCGGTGTACCTGTACCCCAGATTTCAACCGTTGGGGAGCTCTGCTCTTTGGCTTCGTGAATTTTACGAACCAGTGCAGGCAGTACATGGGATGTTTTCAGGTCAAAGTTATCGTTCGGGCCATACATGTTTGTTGGCATCGCCGAGATAAATTTGGAACCGTACTGACGGTTGTAAGACTCGCACATTTTGATACCGGCAATCTTGGCGATTGCATACGGCTCATTGGTTGGCTCCAACTCGCC
Source organism: Paenibacillus dauci (assembly GCF_000971985.1). GTDB lineage: Bacteria > Bacillota > Bacilli > Paenibacillales > Paenibacillaceae > Saccharibacillus > Saccharibacillus dauci. The sequence continues at coordinate 146,769 of NZ_KQ040799.1, forward strand.
TGTCAGCAGATATTCTTCTTTGAGCGGCTGTGGAGCGAATTTTGGATAGATACAGGTAGAGCCCAGGAACAGCAATTTCTGTACGCCGTTAAAGTGCGCTGCATCAATAACATTGGTTTGAATCAGCAGATTGTCACGAATGAAGTCTGCAGGGAAATCGTTGTTAGCCGCAATTCCGCCAACTTTTGCCGCGGCCAGGAAGACATAATCAATCTTTTCCTGTTCGAAAAACGCGTATACCTCGGGCAGCTTGCGCAGATCGAGTTCGGAACTTGTCCGGGTTACCAGATTGGTATAACCCTGATTTTCCAGTGCTCTCAGGATCGCTGATCCTACCAGACCACGATGTCCTGCTACGTAAATTTTGGAATCTTTATTCATTAATGGTCACCTCATCATCGTCGGTATGATTATTTTGTTAAAACGCGTCCTTGGCACCAAACAGTACCTTCACGGTTTTCAGGAGAATAAACAGATCGAACAAAATTCCCCGTTTCTTGATATAGTGCAGATCGAGATCTACCATTTCTTCAAAGCTGAGCTCGTTGCGGCCACTGACCTGCCATAATCCGGTACATCCCGGTGTTACGCTCAGGCGCAGTTTGTCGCGCTGGCTGTATTCTTCCACTTCTCTTGGCAGCGGCGGTCTTGGTCCAACCAGACTCATATCTCCGCGCAGCACATTCCAGAGTTGAGGAAGCTCATCAATACTCGTTTTGCGAATGAAGCGTCCGATCCGGGTAATACGCGGATCATTCTTCATTTTGAACATGGCACCCTGAATTTCATTCTGGGCCAGCAGCTCTTTGAGCCGTTCTTCCGCGTCTGACACCATGGACCTGAATTTGTACATCCGGAAAGTCTGTTCATCTTTACCGACGCGGGTCTGGTAAAAGAACACCTTTCCTTTCGGGTCTTCCAGCTTGATCAAAATGCCAAGTACAATAAAGAGTGGTGATAGCACGATCAAGCCCAGCAAAGAGCAAATGATATCGAGTGTGCGTTTGACCATCATGTAGAACCGGAGCTTGGCCGACATACTACCGACATGTGTCGCATAAAACTCGCTATAGCTCGCTAAAGCTTCCGCTTCACTCCCTTGTCTTGGAGTCATTAGCTCTCACCTCTTGCTATGAGCGCTTCCTCCTGCATCTCCCGCTCGATTACAGCTTTGAGAGAAGACAGAAGAGGCGCCTTAAGATCATCATTCTTCAAAGCGAATTCAATAGTAGTTTGAATAAAGCCCAGTTTCTCACCCACATCAAAGCGGGTTCCCTGGAAGTCATAAGCAAATACTTCCTGCAATTCATTCAGACGCTGAATTGCATCTGTGAGCTGAATTTCACCACCAGCTCCCACTTCCTGTGCACCGAGGAATTCGAAAATTTCCGGTGTCAGTACATAGCGGCCCATGATCGCCAGATTGGATGGTGCTGTACCAGCGGCAGGTTTCTCCACGAATTGGCGCACCTGATGCAGACGGCCAAATTGTTCAATCGGATCGATAATGCCATAACGGTGTGTCTGATCCTGAGGTACAGTCTGTACGCCGATCACAGATTTTTCCGTCATTTCATATTGCTCGATCAGCTGACGTGTGCAAGGTGTATCGGATTCGACGATATCATCGCCCAGCAGAACCGCAAACGGCTCATCTCCGATAAAGTTACGTGCACACCATACGGCATGACCCAGACCTTTTGGTTCTTTTTGGCGGATATAGTGAATATCCACTTTGGAAGACTTCTGTACTTCATCCAGCAGATCAAGCTTTCCTTTTTCCAGCAGTGTCGCTTCCAGTTCAAACGCGTTGTCAAAATGATCTTCAATTGCGCGTTTTCCTTTACCGGTTACGATAATGATGTCTTCAATACCCGAAGCAATTGCTTCTTCTACAATGTACTGAATCGTTGGCTTGTCCACGATGGGAAGCATTTCTTTGGGCATAGCCTTTGTTGCAGGTAAAAAGCGAGTTCCAAGTCCTGCAGCCGGAATGATTGCTTTACGAACCTTCTTCATAAGATCACACCCTATCCTTTTTTTGTTGGTTCTGTCATGCTGACCAAGTTGCACTTATGTAGGAACCGTAATCCCAGAACCCCTTGTTCTGGCAATCACAGCGCCTGCCGGTCCATTAAAGCACAGAAGATCTAAAAATACGCGTTATAGCCTCTCCATGTATGTTTACCTATAACGCGTGTTTTCAGCGTCATTCATCGGGCCGGCTTCAAATAGACGCCGGGCATTCAACCCGTCCTCATCATCATACCTTTGACGATAAACGTCTAAGGCTGCATGGCAGCCCACAGCATGACCGAGTGCCTCCGGTGATATGGGTGCAGGAGACATTACCCCAAGCTTGGCCTGTACAGATGAGAAGCAAAATACATGGAGATGGAATTGCCTTATTTATTGTTCGTGGTACGCGCTCGCCAGTGTCTTACGGCTTGCCTGATTCAGTACGGCTCCCAACAGCTGGGCGCCTACAAATTCCAGGCTGGACATCGCTTTGGCAATATCCTTGCGGCTTTCGCCTCCTGCTTTGATAACCAGTACCACACCATCACACAGCGGTGTGGCTACCTGGGCATCCGTAAATGGCAGAATCGGCGGCGTATCCAGAATAACCAGATCGTATTGCGACTTCACTTCATCCATCAGGGATTCCATTTGACGCGACCCCAGAATCTCGGATGGGTTTGGCGGGACAGGACCCGATGTCAGTACACTCAGGTTCATCGTCCGGCTCTGCTGGATATTTTTCTCCAGCTCGGCGGTATTGAACAATACATTGGATAATCCTTTTTCATTAGAGACATTAAAAATTTTGTGCATTGCCGGATTACGCAGATCGCCATCGACGATCAGTACGCTGCGTCCAGTCTCCGCATAAGCGATCGCCAGATTGGCGACGGTCGTACTCTTGCCTTCACCGAGTGCTGCCGAGGTGACCATAATGCTCTTCACTCTGGCATCCAGCCGGGAAAAATCTATATTGGTACGCAGTCCTTTATAGGATTCTGCGATCAACGACTTGGGATTCTGTTTTGTAATCAGCGGCCATTTAAGTGTGGTTGGCACGTTCTCCACCTCCTACAAGAGGTTTGGCAGGCATGGTGTTCTTGGCTTCCATGTCTTCCTCTTTCATTTTGGCGATAACGCCCAGTACTGGCAGCCCCAGTACATCACGGATATCTTCCTCGCTTTTGATCGAATCATCCATGTACTCCAGCAGGAAGACAACTGCAATGCCAATTACTACAGATAGTACAAGAGCAATCAGTACGAACAACAGCGGGCTCTTCGTAATTGGTGATGCGGATGATGACGGATCTGCCTGATCCAGCACCGTAATATTATCAAGTTTCATGATCTGCGGAATCTCGCGCTTGAATACAGTAGCTACAGCATTTACTGTTTCTGCAGCACGCTGGTAAGAAGTATCCGTTACCGTCAACGACATAACCTGTGTCTCATCCACTGAATTTACATTAATGCTGTTAATCAGCTGATTAGCCGTTAATCCGAGTTCCGGATTCTCTTTCGCTACTTTATTCATGATGGCAGGTGTTTTGATAATCTGCTCATACGTCTTGATCAGTTGAATATTGGAATTGATCGTTCCCAGATCCAGCTGATTGGCCGGTTCACCTTTCGTATTGCTCGGTGTGCTGTTCACCACCAGCTTGGCTGTGGCGGTGTACATCGGCGTGTTCGTCATGAAACCGTAGATTCCGGTTCCTGCCGTAATCACCACGACAATGAGAAGCACCAGCCAGAGACGCTTCTTGATGATATTAAAATACTGTTTAATCTCCACTATAGTTCCTCCAATTACTTTTAAATTAAGCAGTGCATTAGGCTGGTTTGAACCATGTCTGCCTGATGAGTAAAAGTTCCTGCATTCCCCTTTCGCCTAACCAATTTGTAAGGAAACAGTCGCTTCTTCCATACCCCTTGAAGAACGTGTATCCCTCTTAGTTACATTTTGTCACTTCCAAATTACAAATTTGTAACATATTCAAAATAGAAAATAACGGCGATCACTTCATTGCTGAATAAGAGAGAATGCCGTCCTGTATAGTATGACTGTCGTAAAGCTGAAAAAGTTGCTTTTTACATCCATGTTTATTTTTAATTTTATAACAGATTGGTTACAACGGAATCAAGTTTCACTCCGCGCCTGTTCATCTGTTAGTGATTTCCGCAACCGATATGGCAGCCTCTCCAGCGTAAAAATCTGCGAGCTGGCAGCACTGCCTTACTGGTTTCGATTTAAATCCAAATGTTATTCATTTTGAATAACTTATGCGCTCATTATAATCCTTCATGAAAACTTTGTAAACCACCTCTACTTGCGCAAATGATTACATTTCTCGTTTTCAGATAGATTGATTCCCTTGTGTTGTAATGAATTCTTCCAGTGTACCACCACTATTTATATGTTCCATCAGATCGCCGACGCTGCATTTCATACCCATGTTCTGGAAGATCATGTCGAGCAGCAGTGCTACGTTGATGCTTTGTTTGCCATTGTCTGGTAATGGACGATATGTTTTATCCTCGTAAATCCCGTGGTAGTAGGTAATTTCATGGTTTGAAGGATACTGGGCCAGAGACAACAACTCTGTTAGAGGTTCGATCGTGTTCGATGTCTGCGTAGGCTGGAGCGTAGGGTCTGCCGCAAGTTTGTGAAAAAATGTTTTGACCTCATGCTTCTTTTCAATCCAGTTCTTATTAAGGACGTGCTGATTTCTCACCATCAATTCCCTCCTATAAATCCGCGTATCTTTTTATTCGTTTTGAATAATTATAAAATAGGTTATCTAAAAATCATGTCGAACGCTAGGATAAAAATAAAACTTTATTTATTTAATTTTCGACTTTCTATATCTTTAGTAGTGAGCACTAAGAAACAGAAAATGTCGTATTTATCACCTATAGTCTTGGTTTTAATTGGTTACAAAAAGTTTACAGGCCTTTTTGTCTAGTCCTTTATCAAAAAAGGCTTATTTGGTAATTTAAACAGTTTTTTAATTCTGAAGCAGGTAATATTTGTTAATTCATTCGCTTAGCTATATTTGTGTTACTCATGTATCCGTTTTCATTTCTTGCTGTATATAGCATTGTTATGAAAATGATTGGAAGCAGATGATTTTTTTATAATCTGTGCTAAAATTGAATTTATTCAAAAGGAGAGCCGAAATCCTCCATATTCGTAGAAACGACAACATTTTCTATTATTTCGGAGAGATTGGCCGGTTTTCCGATAAAAAGGAGCTAAGAACTATGGGTTTAATCAAGGAATTTAAGGAATTTGCAGTTCGAGGCAATGTAATTGACCTTGCAGTAGGTGTAATCATCGGTGCAGCCTTCGGTAAAATTGTAACATCCCTGGTAAATGATATTATTATGCCTCCTGTCGGCAAGCTGCTTGGGGGTGTAAACTTTGCCGATCTATTCTGGGATCTGGATAGAATAACGGGCACCAGTACCAAGGAATATGCTTCACTGGCGGAAGCACAGCAGGCTGGAGCCGCTGTTATTGCGTATGGACAGTTTATTAATACGGTAATCGACTTCTTGATCGTAGCTATGTGTGTATTTTTCCTCGTCAAAGGTGTTAATATGCTCAAACGCAAAGAGCATGCCAAACCGGAACCGGAGAAAACGACCAAAGAATGTCCATACTGCCTCAACGAGATTGCTCTCAAAGCAACACGCTGCTCGCATTGTACCTCCGAAGTGTAAAAAACCACCTTCTATTTATACTGGTTTTTGTGAAGTCATTGCACAAATTCCCCCTTATTGCACAAACACGCAAAAAAAGCGCCCTTTTCCGCTAAAGGAAACAGAGGGCGCTTTGTTTTGGACTTGATACACATCTACCAGCTTATTTTTCTGATCCTGCAGGATCAGTACTTTTTTAGATGGGACGATTCTGGTTAGGCAGAAGATTGGATAACAGGTTCTTAAGGTCCCGGTCCTCGGTATACTTCTGTTCCCCCGTATCCAGCTCTCGAATACGAATATATTCAAAGTGGGACTGTCCGCCAGCAGGCAAAAATCGCATAGGATCTGCCGGATCGGCAGCTACCTGATAGCTCATATCCTTGAACATTCCGATTAATTGTTCGGTTCCCGGCATTGTATCCCGGTCTACAAAAACCAGTCCTCGCAGAGATTTGGTCTCCTCGGTATAGACAACGTCAAACTTTACTATGCATTCCATAATGATTATCATCCTTTCATTCGTGGTGTGTTACGGAATTGTAAATATTCCGTCCTCTCCGCTACGTATGATCCGGAGATAATAGCAGAAGATTACTTCTCCTTTACAATGAACAGCCACATGTTGATCGGCTCCCTATTATAATAGAAGAAACTCGTTTAAAAGAATATGAATTATTTAACTTTTAAGCAACCGGAAAGGATAAAAAGGAGTATTTTTTTGCCTCTTTAAGATGCCTGTTCAGTATTGATTTACTCCTCCAGCGGTAGCAGACCTGGCAGATAACGCTCCAGAATACGACCATAGCCTTTTCCATAACGCCGGATCAATTCTTCGCCCAGATCATTCTCCATCTCATACAGGATCACTTCCTGGGAAAAATGCTGAAGCAGCAGCTCAGCCATCAATGGATGCTCGGTGACCAATGCCTGAGCAGGCATACTATCTCCTCTCATACCTACAATACACCAGCGACGGTCGATCACCAGCCAGAACTTGCGGCCACTGGTTCCTTCACGCAGCAGCCGGATACCAGGATGAGCTTCATCATCCACATCTTCAAAAGACCAGAGTACCCGTACACCGCGCTTCTCCGCCTGTTCCAGCTGCGGCCGGAACCAAGCAGCTTCCTGCTGCCAGATCGCAGCGATAATCTCATCCTCTGCCCGGTCCAGCTCCCTGCTCATAATCTCCATAATCCGGCGTTCCCCCTCCACACTGTAAAAAGCAGGCGGTTCCTCCATACGAGTGGGCATCGCCTGTTCCAGATAAGAGAGCGACTCACCGATCTGACCGGCAATCATGCGGGTGAGTTCCTTGACGGGAAGTACACTGTAACGCGCTGGTTCACCCGGTGTCAGCTGTACTACACCTCTTGTCGACAGACGCTGCAAAGTAGCATATACATTGGAACGGGACACGCCGATTCGCTTGGCAACCTCATATCCCGACTGGGTTCCCTGCTGTGCCAGTGCTATAATCACTTTGGCTTCTAGCTCGGTAAATCCCAGATTACGCAAATGATTGAGTAATTGTTCCATCAGGCATTCCATCCTCTCCGGTTGGCTTGCAGTCTGATCCAAGTGATGTGTATGTATGGGACAACAGGCTGATCACCTTGCTTTGATCAGCCTGCCTGTTGCCTTATATCTGCTCTGTTCCACAATGCGGGCACCATTTGGAGCCCTTTTGCAGCACTTGTCCACATGTCTGGCAGCTGAATGTATCCGCATCGATATCGTCATCGACTTCCATTTCCAGCGGCTCGGTAACGGTAACTACCTTTTGGATAGGTTCCTGGCGCACCGTCTGCGGTTCGCTCTGCAGCGGATTCTGCTGCTTTGGAGCAGCTGTTGCAGCGACAGCAGGCACTTCTTCTTCCGGTTCTTCATCATGTTCAATTCCAAGATCCTGCTTCCAAGAGCGAACGAGGCGATCCAGTTCTTCCTGACGCTCGTGTTCTTCGCGCAGACGGGCTGCCCGGCGGCGTTCCGCTTCGTCTGCCGTCAATTCCTCCTGCTCGTATTCCTCTTCTTCCTGTTCGCGTGCCGACGAATCGGTCGGGAACACTACAGGCTCGTCGCGTATAATATCCCGTTCGCGCTGGAATTCTGCCCGATCTTCACTCGGAATCGCCAGTTTTTCCATTTTGCGTCCGCAATTCGGGCAGAAATTCGCATCCAGCGCCACGACCGCTCCGCATTCGCATACGCGCTCATTTCTAAGTATCGCTATCCGTGTACGGATTTCTTCAATTTCTTCATTAAGAAGATCACATGCCTTGCACAGTTCAGTCATCTCTTCTTCGGCAATAGACATATCGCCAGCGCGGTATCCTTCGTAAAAAACTTCACCCATGCGTAGATAATGAACCCCGATCTCCCGCTCAATATCCACAATATGGCCGTTCATGCGGTTCACTTCCACTGCATTTTGCGCCCGTTCGGTTGCTTTCCCGGCACCGCTTTTCAGCCGTTGTAACAAATTCATGACTGTTCTCCTCCTCTAATTCCACCATCTCACTGTACACCTATAGTGAACGGTTGTACCTGTTTACATTACATTTTTTGATGAAGTTCCATATTGGGGATTACTCATCGGTTATACATCCATTATAATAGAAGGATATGCATAACAGTACCCGTATATAGGTTGATACAACCCTATCATACCAAATTTCTGCCTCACTTGAAAAAAGCGACGCCGGAAAGGAAGATTACCTGTTGAAAGACACGATGACCAAACAAGCTCTCCGACCTCAAGGTATCCCTGTTCATACCCCGCTGCCGGCCGCCAAACCGGCTCCTGCCGATACAAGCATTACCCTTGTTCCCGATGATGCGGAAGACGCAGCCTTTTTCCGTGCATTGGAACAGCAGGGCATTCTGCTGAATGCGCCGCAGATTGAAGCGGTTCGTCATGGCGAAGGACCTCTGCTTACACTGGCTGGTGCAGGGTGCGGCAAAACAACCGTACTTACGGCACGCGCCGGTTACCTGTTATCCGTACGCAAGGTCGATCCCCAGCATATTCTGCTGGTTACTTTTACCACCAAGGCTGCTGCCGAAATGAAATCACGTATCGCCGCCTTGCCGGGTGTCAGCGTAAGAACGGCACGTGCTATCGAAGCACGGACTTTTCATGCTTTTGGTCTGCTACTGCTGCGCCGTTACGGTAATCTCAAGGAAGATATTTTTGGTGATGCCCGTGCCCAGCATGCTGTACTTCAGCGGTTGCGCCGTGAAATTGGTTCCACCAGTATTACACCGCCCGAGACACTGCTCGCTACCTTGTCCGCGATCAAGCTGGAAGGTGGATCGGCCGATGATCTGCCCAAGGATACGCCGGAAGAACGTGATCGCTGTGCTCTGTTGTGCCGCTACGAAGAATGGAAACAAGAGCATCGCAAAATTGATTTTGATGATATTCTGCTGCGCACCGAGCAGCTGCTCAAAGACCCGGATCTACTGGCGATGCTGCAGGAACGTTTTCGCTATATTATGGTCGATGAATTCCAGGATACGAACCGGCTTCAATATGAGATGGTTCGCCGACTGGCAGCGAATCACCGTAATCTGATGGTGGTGGGTGATGATGACCAGACGATTTATTCCTTTAATGGAGCGAGACAGGAATATATTCTCGATTTCCCCAAAGAATATCCCGGTACACGCATTATCGCGCTGGATATCAATTATCGCAGTCATCCACAGATTCTGGGACTCGGCGTCAAGCTGATTGCCCGTAACGAAGCCCGGCATGAAAAAACGCTGCAGGCCGGGGCATCTGCAGGTCAGAGTCCACTGTATATACGGCCCGCCCATGCCGATGAAGAAGCCGACGAGATTGTGAAAAGGCTCAAAATCCAGCAGACCGAAGGTCGCTCACTGGGCGATGTCGCTATCTTGCACCGGACCGTCAGCGGTACACGAGCAATTGCCGAGCGGCTGCTGATGGAAGATATTCCTTTTATCCAGTACGGAGAAGCGCCAGTATTTTACGATCATGCACTAATCCGGCCGGTTATGGATCATCTGCGGCTATCTGTCAATTCACGGCGCATGGATGCACTGCCGGGCGTGATCGGGCCGCTCTATATCTCACGCGATGCCGGTATAGAGCATATTATGAGCCAGGAACAGAAGCAGGCCAAAAAATATCCGCTGATCCACCTGTTTCACTGGGAGCGGCTCCAATCATTCCAGCGGCAGCAGGTCAAGGACCGGATCGTATTCCTGAAGAAAATCAAGGAAATGAAGCCACTGTACGCGATTCGCGAGATTCGCCGCGTCTTTTATGACAAATTCGCCAGTGCAGACTTTAGCGGACCGGCTACACGTCATAAAGATAATATCCGCGAGACACTCGATGAGCTGGAAAGTGCAGCCGGCAAATTTGGCACGGTGGAAGAAATGGTCAAATTTGCTGATGAACTGTCTGCCAAGCGAGAGCAAATGCTGGAGCTGATGAAGCAGGAAGCCCCGGAAGGCGTGCATCTGATGACGGTTCACCGGGCCAAAGGACTGGAATTCCCGTGTGTCTATCTGCTCGGCGCTTCGGAAGGCATACTGCCGCACAAAGCAGCCCTGCAGGAAGAAGCTCCCGAAGATGTCAAAGCCGGACAGGGTGTTACCGGACCTGATCCCGAGGGCAAGCTGATGCAGGCAGCGCTCGAGGAAGAACGCCGAATCGCCTACGTCGCTGTCACCCGTGCCAAGCATGAGCTGTATATTTCGTCACCTGTCATGCATCATGGCAAAACCGTACCGCCTTCACGCTTTTTGCTGGAAGCATTTCAGTAACATCGATAAATTCAGTAAGAATAATCCCATAGAATAATGCCCGATAAAGCACAAAAAAACTGCCGCTGATCTTATTCAGCAGGCAGTTTTTTTGTGTTTCCATTATCGGTTTCAATCAGGAAGCTACTGCTTCCAGCATAATATCTTCGACTCGCAGAGCACCTGTCTGCCAGCCATACTGCAGAATGACGGTACCGACCGCTACACCATCGGACATCTGGGCCGCGACTTCGGCATTCAGCTTGTTATGATCATCCACATAATAGCGGATCACCGAACCGAACTGCGGCAGTTCTGCCGAATGGGACGTATTAACGGGCAGCGCTACAGCTGGCTGTCCGGGAACACGTGCTTGCACAATCTGTTTGCCTTCTTGATGCAAGATGGAAAAGGATACCTGATCACGTGTATAGTCCAGCGGGTCTTGCACGTCCAGCTCACGGGTACTGTTCCAGTCTACAATATGCGGTTCGGTAATATACGTACCTGTTCCGTATCCCCGGGTCGTTATTACCACCGCTTCTGCTTCACCATCTTCATTAAGATCGGTCTGATAGACCAGCGGTTCATAACCGGGACTGCTGACAGTCTGCCAATCATAGCCCCGGCTTCTGCCGGTTTTTTCATCTTCAACGGTTATGTGATGATAGACCCCATCGCTGTTCTGACTCGCATACAGACGAATAGGCCCTTCCTGAACCAGTGGCGCAGCTGACGAATGGGCTGGTGAAGACGAATCATCCGGAGATGGAGCCGGACTGAATGTGCATCCTGTCGTTTCCAGCAGCACGAAAGCGGCAAGTATCGTCAAAAACCGCCGATGGTTCATGAATGTTCCCCCTTTGCTCTGAAGATAAATGCAGATCACCATACCAGCCTCAGAATAAAGTAGGATTACTATCGCTTATTTCATGAAAAGCTGAATTCATTTATGGAGTAAATCTGAGTGTGCCAGATAGGCTTGCGTCGTTTTAGTTTACTGCTTGATCTTGTCCTGGTCAAAATATTCTTCCAGCGTCAGATCCTTGGCGGCCACGTCTTGTGCCAGCTCTTTGCCGATATAGCGGATATGCCACGGCTCCCATGTGTATCCGGTGATGGCATCGGCGCCTTTTTTGTAACGAATCACGAATCCGTATTCTGCGGCATGCTGCTTCAACCATTTACCTTCAGCGGTTTTGCCAAAGCTCTGTTCCAGTCCGTATCCGATACCCGGGCCGGATACATCAATAGCCAGACCGGTCTGATGCTCACTGGTACCGGGGCTTGCGCTGACACGGTCGGTATACGCTTTGCCTTTGGTAGCTACATTGTTATTGTAGATGGTGACCTGACGTTTGTAGGAACGATAGCCGGATACGGCGCGCAGATCCAGTCCATCAGACTTGGAAGCTTTGAAGAGCTCTTCCAGTGCTTCAGCAGCTTCCTTACGCATATGGCTCTTCTCCAGTACACCATCATAGGAAAAAGCAACATCGGGAACGACCAGATCCGGCGGCTCGTAACCTTCCGGCAGATAGCGATCCTTGTTCACGATCACGGTCATGGATTCCGGATTAGTTACTACATCCTTGCCATCTACCTTTTTAATCGTGGATTGCAGGGAACTCTCTTCACGCTGCGCGGCCAGATCGGTACTACTGTCCGTAGAAGCGCCTGTCTGCTCACTGCTGGTTGCCGACGGTTGAGCTGCCGTGTTGTCGCCTGGAGCAGCAGTATTACCACCTGTACTCCCGTTGGTCTCGCCAGTTGTGGTTCCTTGAGCTACTGGTTTCGATGCGTCTGTCTGGGGAGCAGCAGCTGAATCGTTACCACTATCTGCTGCTCCGCAGCCTGCCAACAGCAGACCGGACACCAGTACACCTGCCGGAATCATTACTTTCCATCCTGTTCGTTTTTGCTTATCCATCATGATAAATCTCCTTTGCTCACTGCCTCCATCGGGAAGAAAACAGAGCCGGTTCTACCTACCGGCTCCATACGGTGATCCTTATTTTTTGCTCTGCCGGGATACATGACGTTGTCTAATACGATCAGCCACTTTACGGCGTACTTCCTCATATCCATCCATGGCGCCTTTGACTTCGGGCAGCAATGTCTGTAGATCCGGCATCGTCTCCTCATCGGGAGATGGCGTATATACAACCAGTGTAGCGTTCTTCTTTAATTGTTGCTGCCAGCTTTTATTGGCATTTTGTAAATATTCTTCAACTTCGGTCAAACCTTCACCCAGTTGATGCAGTGTACCTGCTGCCGCAGATTCGGCCAGCAGACTGCCCAGACTCGGTTCATCGGATAGTGTAGCTACAGCCTCATCTTCCTGCTCGGAGATATTCCATTCGGCAGGTGCAGGCAGTTGTTGTCCCCACTGCTGCCAAATTTCACGCAGCAGCTTCTCCGTACTCCAGCCAGACAAATGCCAGGCGAGCAGCGGTTGATGATGCAGCTGCTCCCAAGCGTGAGCAAGCAGTGTCTGTATCTGTTGTTCCCCGATCTGCAGATCAGCTCCGGCTGTGTAGTAAGCAGACAAACCCTCGCTCGTATGCAGATAAGGTGTACAGGCAGACAGCACTTCGGCTACCGTCGCATCTGCCGGCAGTTCATGTACATATTCCAGTCCAATCGCGGACAGAAGCGAAGAACTGACCGATGATGATCCGTTCTCGTTCTCGCCAGCTTCTTCACGCAATACATCCCGTAGCAATAAATATACCTTTTGCGCCGAAGCACTAAGGCTGTTCAGCAGATGACGTTGTTCCTGCGCAGAAGGCGGCTGAATCGGAATCTCTACCGGTTCGGCAGACTCTTTTGCATCACCGGAACGCTGGATGGTTCCATGAATCATGCCCTCTGCAATGCGGCAGTCCTGGACAATCCATTCCTGTGTACTCATTCGTCAGCCCCCCATTCTGCCGATTGCAGGGAGACCAGCTGCTTCAGTTCTTCATCCGACATCTCGGTCAGCCACTGTTCACCTGCACCCACGACCTGCTCGGCCAGTGATTTCTTGCTTTCGATCAATTCATCGATCCGCTCTTCCAGAGTTCCCTGACAGATTAGCTTGTGTACTTGTACATTGCGCTGCTGTCCGATTCGGAAGACCCGGTCAGTCGCCTGGTTCTCAACCGCCGGATTCCACCAGCGGTCATAGTGAATAACATGGTTGGCACGGGTCAGATTCAGTCCGACACCGCCAGCTTTGAGCGACAGCACGAACAGCGGAGGACCTTCGCCCTGTTGGAACAGACTAATCATATCGTCACGGTTCGATTTACTGACGCCACCATGCAGAAAGAACGGCTCCTGGCCATAATGCTTGCTCAGACGCGCTGTCAGCAACTCACCCATTTCGACATATTGGGTAAATACAAGCGCTGCTTCTCCGCTGTCACGAATCATATCGAGCAGTTCGATCAGACGCGCCATTTTGCCGGAGCGTTCCTGCTTGCCTGTGTCCCCTTTGCCCGTATTATGCAGCAAATATGGATGATCACAGATTTGCTTGAGCTTGGTCAGTGAAGACAGCACAATCCCTTTGCGGGTAATACCTTCGGTATTGCTCATGCGTCCCAGCATGTCGGAGACGACGCTCTGATACATGCCTGCCTGCTCCACGGTCATGTAGCAGTACGACTTCAGCTCGATCTTGTCCGGCAGATCGCGCCGGATATCCGGATCGCTTTTAAGACGGCGCAGCATGAATGGAGATACGAGCTTGCGAAGTGTAGTCAGCTTGTTCTCCATTTCAGGACCTGCGCCTGTATTGTAGTTATGCCGGAACGAAGATGCCGTTCCCAGATAACCTGGATTAAGAAATTGGAAAATAGACCATAGTTCACTCAGACGGTTCTCTACCGGGGTACCCGTCATGGCAATCCGGTGCGGCGCATTCAGCTTCATAACGCTCTGCGCCTGCTTGGTCCGGTAGTTTTTGATATACTGCGCTTCATCGAGTATGATCGATGACCATTCAATCTGGCGCAGATCTTCTCCATCCCGTCCAGCCAGGTGATACGTGGTCAACACGATATCATGCGATCGGGCTTCTGCGGCAAATTCCTCGCCGCGTGGACGACGACTACCATGGTGAATGTACAGCTGCATCTCCGGTGCGAAGCGTTCCAACTCACGCTGCCAGTTGCCGAGCAGTGAGGTCGGGCAGACAATCAGTCTTGGCGCTGTCACCGGCTGATCCAGCATACAGGTAATGACCTGGACGGTTTTACCCAGACCCATATCATCCGCCAGACACGCACCAAATCCCAGATCCCGCATCGTGGCCAACCACTGGAATCCCCGCTCCTGATAAGGGCGAAGTGTACCATGCAGTCCCTCGGGTACCGTTCGTTTCTCTACATCCCGCCATCCGCTGCCTTCCATCAGGTTCGTTAGCATCGGATTGGTCTCGATTTCGAAAATATGCAGCCCATTCCAGAGTGCATCCTCTTCTTCGGCATAGATATGCATCAGTTCATTAAAGGAAATCTCGCCTTCTTCATGACGACGGATAAAACGCAGCACCTGTTTGATCTCATTCAGATCCACTTCGATCCAGCCGCCATCAAGCGGAATAATCGGCACTCCATTTTTGACAATCTCGGCCATTTCCGCAGCAGTCAACGTTCTGCCATCCAGCACAGCCTGTGGTTCAAAGGATACCATCTGCTCCATGCCCAGGCGGGTATTTTCACTGGAACTGCGGTTTTCCTGCGGCTGGGGTGATTTCACCTTCAGCTTCAGTCCTGCGCGCTTTTTGCCTTCGCGTGTCCAGCGGGACGGTATCTGTACCGTAATGCCGGCTTTGCGCAGACGAGGAATATCTTCCTTGAGGAAAGCATACACATCGCCTGCTTCCATCATCCCGCCTACCGGACTTGCGGTGCGAATAAATAATGACACAATGGATGAACACTCCGCAGCGCGCCCAAGCTGCATCAATAGGCGCTGTTGCACATGCTCATACGTCCGGCCGCGCACAACCATACGGGGCTCCGGCTGCTTCCATAGCATCGCCGCTGGCAGCAGCACTGCAGGATCGGACTCATCGGTCGCCCAGAAAGACATCCGCCACTGCGGCAACATATCCGATGGCATCTCTACAGCTTTGGATTCCCGGTTCTCCAGCGGAGGTTCCAGACGAACGACGAGTCCCAGCTCGCCAATGCGCTCTTCCAGAACACCTGCCTCGGGGAGAGGAACTTCTGCACCATTATGATCACGAATCTCTTCTTCCAGCTCTGCCATGTCTTCTGCCGTTCCCTGAACAGCCAGTTCTGCCGTAGCATCGAACATGCTGTTCCACCAGAGATGTGCATGCGGGGAAGAACCCCGGCGGTAATTCGCCTGATACGCACGGAACTTGCCATAGCCGGCATCACGGAACATCCGGCGGACTTCCGCATCCATCATTGCTACCAGGAACGAATACAGCACCTCTGCTTTTGCCTGGGAAATGCCGGCAGGTTCTCCGGCTGCAAACAGTGACAGGGCAGACAATCCGATCATCGGAATCGACTCCGCCAGACGTGCGAACATCTCACGGTCTTCGCCTGTCAGCAGCGGCTTCCATACACCGCGCAGTGACGCTTGTGAACTGCGTCTGCCGGTACCGGCAATGACGCGGCTATCCGGCAGAATCTTGCCTTCACGCAGCAGCTTTTCGGCGAATTTCGCAGCAATATGCCAGTACCGCATCTCTGCACCAGCCTGAATTCCCTGACGGGCTACCAGCTTCTCATCCCATTCGAGCAGCAGATCGTACGCCTGCTCGGCGGAGAGTGCCAGTCCTTCTACCATACGTCCCGGCAGCCTTTTGTTGCGGCCTGCCCGGCGTGAAAATGTCTCTTTGGAAGCGGCACTGACCGGACCCGACTTCAGTTCGGCTAGACGAAGTCCCGATTGGGCAAACGGACGCCGCCCTGCAGGCAGTTCCATTCTGCGCATTACTTTCATCCATGCATCCACTTTGGGTTCCGACATTTCACCGGAAAAACAAAAAAATACGTCTCCAATCCATATTCCATATAACGGTTGATCCATCATTGTCTCCCGTCCATCTCGGTCAAATCTTTACGATTGTAATAGTTAGTGTGTATTCTCATAACAGGATATTCCTCTCCTTACGGTAAGCAAGCTTTCAGGCCATCCTGTGCATGGCATCTGCTTTCTGGATAAATGCAAATAAAGCAGGTATCTTATCTATTATAAGGTTGGATGTTCGAAAATTCCATATACACTGTCAAAAATACAATAAATATCAGGAGGAAGATGATCATGAGTCCTACCATCTTGCTTGAAGTGATTGCGACGACTCTGGAAGATGCGCGAATTGCAGCCGCAGCAGGAGCCGACCGAATTGAATTGATTGCCTCCCAAGAGGAAGGCGGATTGACTCCTTCTCTGGATTTGATACAACAGATTACGGCAGAGAGTCCCATACCGGTCAATGTTATGATTCGTCCACATAGCCGAAGCTTTCATTATAACTCTGCCGAGCTGGAGCAGATGGTACATGATATCCGGCAAATCACAGCCCATACCAGTGCATCAGCTCTCGTACTGGGTATACTGAATGCTTCCGGGCATATTGACGAAACAGCACTGCAGCAACTGCTTGCGGCAGCAGGAGAATTGCCGGTTACCTTTCACAGGGCGTTTGATGAAATCAGTGATCAGGAAAAGGCGCTATATACCTTATCCCGCTATCCGGCGATCACACGTATTCTGACCTCGGGCGGCCATGATACCGTACTGGATGCACGGGATACTATTACCCGGTTAAACCAAATTGCCCGTCAGCACCAGATCAGTCTGATTGCCGGTGCAGGACTTACCCTGGAGACACTTGGTGAATTCGTCCGTGATACCGGCGTACAAGAGGTTCATCTGGGCAGTGCAGTCCGTCAGGAAAGTAATATTCATCTGCCTCTGGATGCAGCCCGTATCCGTCAGGCCAAAGCAGCAATCATGACACTCTAACTACCTAATTGGTCCATTTACACAGCAAAAAGACCCGATCCGCACAAGCAGTGCTGCGAACCGGGTCTTTTTGATAAATCAGGATTGATGCCGCAGTCGATGGTTTTGCATCGCAATCCGTGCTGCTCCGACCATGCCTGCCTGATTACCGAGCAGTGCAGGTTCCAGCAGCACTGGTCGTCCGCCCAGTTCATCGATACGCTGTACCAGCTGCGGCCACCATGTTTCACGTGTAACAATAACTCCGCCACCAATAATGATAGCCTGCGGATCGAAAATCTGATCCATATTGATAATCGTACTCGCAAAATCGTTGATCCAGTTATCCAGCAAATAACGGGCTTCGGCATCGCCTGCCCGCGCAGCATCCATCAGATCGGACAATCCCCAGCCTGTATGATAATTCGCTGCAATCTGGTTCAGTGCCTTGCCGGAAATATACTGCTCTACACAGCCTTTTTTGCCGCAGTTGCACGGACGACCGCCGGGATGAAGAATCATATGACCCAGCTCGCCGGCTCCGCCATACTGTCCCGAGATAATCTCACCGTAATGTACCAGTGCTCCACCCACACCGGTTCCGATCGTCAGCATGATCCAGGAACGGATCACTGCCGCTGCACCAATCCAGTCTTCTCCTGCAGCAGCAGCATGGGCATCATTGACCGTGTAGACCGGCAATCCCGTTGCTTCCATGACACGCTGTGCCAGATGCAGTCCTTTCCATCCGGGTAGATTGTCGGTCGCATCAATAACAATTCCTTTTTCCCGATCAATCCGTCCAGCTGATCCAATACCGATACCATGTATGGTAATAAACTGCTTTTTGATACTGTCGTAGACAATACTTTTTAGTTCATTCGCAATATAGAGAACACGGCTCAGGATAAATTCCGCACCCTGTTCCGCCTGTGTAGGCAGTTCCATTCGCTCAATCATCTGACCCTGTTCGTTCACCAGCGCACCCTTGATTCCAGTGCCACCGATATCTATACCAATCCAGCAAGATTCCATATTGATCATCTCCATGAGCTTAAATGTGTTATGTACTAACAGGGATCTATATCATGTTATCGTGTATTTTTAGCAAAAAAGTTAGCTTTTCCGTGAACTACTGACCCTATCCATTATACGCTATTCGCGTACTTTTATAACAATTACCATTATTTACTTATAAAGGAATATAAAACAGGTGTAATATATTTATTGCCCGCTTCTGAAACCCAAAAAGAGCGTACCACCTTTTTTTCGGCAATACGCTCTTTTTGGGTATTAGTACTTTATAGTACGGGTGTAACTCCAGCGGAGCTGATCATTATCTTGTTCAGACCCGCAGTGTCAATTCATCCAGCTGACGATCCTGAATACGGATCAGTATATCTCCACTATGTTTATCTATACTCCAGCCTGTCTGCCCGGCAGCTAGCTCATCTGCTGTAAGTTGCTGCAGCTGATCAATAGCGGCAGGCGTGAAACCCGGCTGCCGGAGCGTAAACCGAAGATGCTGACGCTGCGGCTGATAACTATCTTCCAGGTAACGGATCGATAGGGTCAGCACTCCCTCCGCACCATTTGCCTGCACATGCAATCTGGAGTATTCCCCCTTCTCATGGGCAAATGTCTCTCCATCATCTTCATACAGCGTATATTCCGCCTGGAATGTATCGGTTGCTTCCGCTCCATAAATATGGAAGTTGACCAGATCATCCACATGATGGTCTGCAGCATGCTGACGCAGTTCGCCTTCGGCTACGATCGCTCCGCCACGAATATATATCGGCATAATATCCAGCGGAGCATGAGCCAGAACCGGCCGTCCACCTTCCTGTTTTTCACCGGTCCAGTAATCGTACCAGATGCCTTCCGGCAGATAGACAGTGCGATAATCGGTATCCGGACGATAGACCGGAGCAACCATTACATCCGGACCAACCAGGAATTGATCACATAGATTGGTCACTTTGGGATCTCTCGGGTACTCCAGCAGTACCGGACGCAGGATCGGCATCCCTGTCTGGGACGATTCGTAAAACAGATTATACAGATGCGGCATCCAGCGGTAGCGTAGACTGATGTACTCCCGGATAATATCTTCCATCTGTTCGCCAAACGACCATGGCTCCTGTCTTACTGTTCCAATCGAAGAATGATTGCGACAATATGGAAAAAAAGCACCCATCTGTGTCCAGCGTACCAGCAGCTGACCCGAAGTATCATGCGCAAATCCGCCAATATCCGGTCCGGCAAATGGCAGTCCGGACAGTCCCATATTCAGAATCATTGGCATTGCCATGGCCATATGCTCCCAGAAACTGCGATTATCACCTGTCCATATTGCAGCATAGCGCTGAATACCGGAATATCCTGCCCGTGTCAGTACAAAAGGACGTCTGCCATCCATATGCTGCTTCATGCCTTCATAGGTAGCTTTGGACATCAGCATACCGTACAGATTATGAATCTCCTCATGGGTGACCGGATTACCGTCATTGTGGTGCATAACATCCGGGTCCATCGTTTTCAGCTCATTAAATACAGCCGGCTCGTTCATATCATTCCAGATCCCATCAATGCCAAGCCTTGTATAAAAGGCATGATGATCACCCCACCACAGGGCCGTCTTGGTGTCTGTAAAATCAGGAAAGGCACTGATCCCCGGCCATACTTTACCCAGATAAATATCTCCTTCCAGTCGGCGGCAGAAATGTTCTTCTTCCACACCTTCCCGGTAGATCGGATATTTGGGATCTTTTTTCACGCCAGGATCGACGATCGGTATGATACGGATGCCCATCTTCTTGAGCTCTTCAATCATGCCCTGCGGATCGGGGAAACGAGTCTTGTCAAAGGTAAACACACGATATTCATCCATATAATGAATATCCAGATAGATTACATCGCACGGAATATTTTTGTCGCGGAAGCTGTGCGCCAGATCCATGACTTCCTTTTGATCCATATAGCTGTACCGGGACTGATGATAGCCGAGTGCCCATTTCGGAGGCAGCGCAATACGGCCGGTCAGCGCTGTATAACGTCGCACGACATCTTTGATCTCAGGGCCATGAATAAAGTAAATATCGTACGCACCAGTCGTACATCCTATCATGTAAGCGACTCCATGAGAGCGCATATCAAAATCCGAACGGCCCGGATTATCCAAGAATATTCCATAGGTCGAGTGATTATGCATATGGATCAGCAGCGGAATAGATTCATACAATGCTTCGATCTCCGGCATATGGGGAGCATAAACATCCGTATTCCACATGGTATAGCGCTCGCCGCGCTTATCCAGAAAGCTGGACTTCTCTCCCAGCCCGTAGAAATGCGAATCGTCCTGCATATTGAACAGTGCATTAATAGCGCCGCGCGGTGTCCAGCTTACGCTTTCCTGATGGGCAATCTCATGACCTTCATGATCCGCCACCGTTAATGCAAACGTTTGCTTATTTAGGGTGACAATAAGCATTCCCGTACGAAAAACCAGCTCCTGTTCATTCTCTTTGACCTCGGGACGCACTTTTTGCTGCTGTGGCAGAACAGCAATCGTCGTGGACAAATCAAGGCTCTGATTATCAAACACTTTGAAACGAAACTCCGCATCCGACAAAAAAACCAGTGCAGCACTTGCCATCTGGCCATGACACAGATAAGTACCTTCGTGTTCTTCCCATTCTTTTAGCTGGCCAAATGAACTCCATACTTGCTGGATAATTCGGCCTTCTACATGATCAGGATGTATAGCTTCGCTTGTATCTTGCATCATTGTGTATTCCCTCCGTCTGTGGTGGTGTGTGTATAAATTACGGAATGACTGAACCTGTTGAATATAGGGGCTGCTGGCTTCACTAATTCAATAAGAGTACAATGCATGCTCATTCCAAAAGTATATTAAGCTATGTAACTCTCATTAATCGACTATGTAGAAATCCATGATATTTTGCATCATATCATCTGTGGTAACGTTTGCACAATAGCTAATATGCACCTCTTTCAGCTTATAAAATAATGTATTTCTACGATATAAGCTCCTATACGTGCTTATGCGTTGATTTACGAATAAAGCTATTTTTGTACAGCTAGCGTTACAAATATCATTTTATATCCAAAAAAAGCAGCCAGCAGAGAAATCCACCGGCTGCTTTTTTGATTTGTAAGCCACTTCACCTGTCTATCTACTAACGCAGCTGCAGATTCACCCACTGCTCCTGCATCTGCTGCAGCATACTCTGACGGTTCAACTCGCCAGCCAGATAAGCCTGCATCGTGCTGGCATAGTCTTTGCTTAATCCCATCGGGAATTTCGGGAAAATCCATGGCAGAATCTTGCCTGCATTGTTGTATTTCACAATATCCGCTCCGATTGGTCCCAGCTGCTTGTCGGAGGTCTGGATATTTTTAAAGGCCGGAATAAATTTAAATTCGTCGGTAATGTAATGTTTACCTGTGTCCGAGCTGACCAGCCAGTTCAGGAACTCTTTGGCTTCTGCTTTGACAGGAGAGTTTTTGTTAACGACCCAGTTGTTCGGTACACGTACAAAGACGCGGTCATTCTCTTCCTTGTTGTTATTAATTGGCATAGGCATCAGACCAATATTCATATCCGGTTTGATTCCGTCAATCTGTACCTGCGTCCAGTTGCCCTGCTGCATCATGGCAGCTTTGCCGTTCGCGAACAGTGTCACCTGGGTATTATAATCGGTTGTGAGCGGATTCGGGTTACCATATTTGACCATCAAATCAAGCAGATTGAGCCACTCATCGAACTTCTCGTTACCCGGAATCTGTGCTGTACCGTTATCCAGCTGCTTCAGGAAGGCAGTAGGATCATCTTGATGGGCAAATGGAATGGTTACGTTATGATTGCCGAGCACCCACCATTCCTGGAATCCATTTGAAAATGGGGTATAGCCTGCTGCCTTGAGCTTCTCGCAAGCGGCACGCAGTTCATCAATCGTGGTAGGCAATTCGGTAATGCCTACTTTTTTGAAAATATCCTTGTTGTAAATAAATCCGTAGCCTTCCAGACCATTCGGCTGACCATAAATATGGCCATCCTTGCTGATCTGCTCTGCGGCACCATCTACGATATTTTTGACCCATGGCTGGTCGGACATATCTTCGAGATATTCGAGCCACAGATTCATCTCTTCATCTCCACCGTTGGTGAAAATATCCGGTTCGTCACCGGCAGCGAATTTGGCTTTGAGAGAAGCCGCATAATCGGCTCCACCGCCGACCGATTGAATCTCCAGCTCCACATCAGGATGCTGTTTCTCATATTCCGCTTTGAGCTTGTTCAGAGCGTCCGCAATCTCGACTTTTCCCTGATAGATGTGGATTACCTTTTTGCCATCGGCGGTTACATTCCCGCCCTGCTGGTTCCCGCATCCGGCGATCAGCACAGACAGGCTGAGCAGCAAGGTGAGCGGGATAAGCCATAACTTTTTCATTGAGGGTCCTCCTGTCTTTCTGGGCTTGGCTGGCACTATACAGGATATCTTGGCTGGCATAGTTAATGCATACCGGCTAGTTCAGGATATCCTGCTTATTGGTTTTGGTATGGAATGAGCAGAGAATTGATAGCTGTCGCATGAACTGTGCAATATTTGCAGATCTTATCCTTTTACCGAACCGGCGGTGATTCCCTGGATAATATAACGCTGCAGGAAAAGGAAGAAGATAATAATCGGCGTGATACCCAGCACCAGTGCCGGCAGCGCCATATCCCACTGCTTGGTGTATTGGCCAAAGAAGCTGTACGTCGCAAGCGGAATCGTACGCATCTCCGGACTCGACAGCATCAGGGATGGCAGCAGATAATCGTTCCAGATCCACAGTGTATTCAGAATAATGACTGTTACGAACATCGGCATCATCAGCGGACACACGATACGGAAAAATACACCATAACGGTTGGAGCCATCGACCCGTGCCGCCTGCTCAATCTCCAGCGGTACATTTTTGACGAATCCATGGAACAGGAAGATCGACAGCGGAGCACCAAATCCCAGATAGCTGACGATCAGACCAAGCATGCTGTTACTCAGACGATATGCACTGGCCATCTCCATCAGCGGCAGCATGATCGATTGAAAAGGAATAACCATTGCAGCGACGAGTACAAAATACAGAATCCGGTTGAACCGGCTCGGATGACGCACCATCTGGTAGGCTGCCATGGCGCTGATCAGCACCAGCAGCAGATTGCTCGCGATAGTAACGATCAGCGAATTTTTGAGCGCAGACGGGAAATCGATTGCTTTCCATGCATCTACATAGTTGCTCCACACGAACTGTTGCGGCCAGGACGCCGAATTGGACAAGATATCACCAAACGATTTGACCGAGTTAATAATCAGAAAATAAAACGGAATCAGGAACACCAGTCCCAGTAAAATAACGATAATTTCCAGAATCAATGTACGGGCGCTGTATTTGCTTTGTACGTCCATTACATCTCAACCTCCCTGCTCTTGGTAGCACGTACCTGAATACTTGTAATGATGGCAACAATTACGAAGAAGATAACCGCTTTGGCGGTACCCAATCCGAGACGGTTATTGGTAAAGGCTTCGTTGTAAATATCCAGTGCGACCGATTCGGTAGCCTTGAACGGTCCACCGCCAGTCAGTGCGAGGTTCAGATCGAACATTTTGAATGCCCAGGAAATTGCCAGGAACAGACAGATCGTTACCGCAGGCATGATCAGCGGCAGTATAATATTGCGAATCACCTGCCAGCGGCTGGCTCCATCAATCTCAGCCGATTCCAGTACATCCTTGGGAATATTGTTCAGCGCGGAGATGTAGATAACCATCAGATAACCGGCTGTCTGCCAGACAAATACAATAACAATGCCCCAGAAGGAAGTTGCCCGGTCACCAAGCCATGGCAGATTGAACAAGCTCCAGCCTGTCGCTTCCCCCACAGCAGCAAAACCACGGATAAAGATAAACTGCCAGATAAAACCGAGCAGCAGACCACCAATCATATTCGGCATAAAGAAGACCGTTCTAAGTATGTTTCTCGTGCGGAGCGGTTTGGTCAGTAAGTACGCGAGGATAAATCCAAGCAAATTGGTCACAATAATGCCGACGACGGTGAATCTGACGGTAAACCAGAACGCGTTACGGAAATCGGGATCTTTGGTCAGGATGTGGGTATAGTTCTCAATTCCGATCCAGTTGATCTGGCGGGAGATGCCGTTCCAGTCTGTGAAGGAGTAATAGACGCCCAGGAAGAAAGGAATAATAACAATCAGAATAAAAAAGAATGTAGCCGGTCCTACAAATACAAGCTGCTGAATCCACTGCGACAACTTGCGCTGGCCCGATGTCCGGGTAACATGGCGTGTTGCCTGAGCCGCTCTGGTATCGTTCATATTTCCAACCCCTTTTGATAATCGACTTTTTCCATATTCTTATTCGCAATATATTGTTATATACCCAAAGTTTGACAGAATGATGTCACTTGATCATCTTTTTTTGTAAACGCCATCATTTTGGACAGTACGGGGATATCCGAACCGAAATAAGTGTCTTATCACAGTAACGTTCACAAAATAATCTGCTATCAGCCTTTACAATAAGCCAAACTGCGGGTATATAAAGAGAGTACTGTTTTTTTTCACACTACATATCCCACCAAAGGAGGCAATACTCTTGGCAAAACTGAATATTTACCGCTGGCTCAACGTGCTGGGAATTGTAGGCGTACTGATTGTCAATTACATGGCAAGCGCGCTTACCCTGTTCGGAAGAGACACAGGCGATATCTCGGATCAGTATGAACTGTACATTACTCCGGCAGGCTATGCCTTTTCGATCTGGTCGCTGATCTATGTGCTGCTGATCGGATTCATTATCTATCAGTTCCGCAATACGGATGAGAGTCGCGAATCGGTCAGCGCTGTTGGTCCGTGGCTATTCCTGAATTCCCTCTGTAATATGGGCTGGCTGATGCTCTGGCATTCGCTTGAACTGGAATGGGGCGTACTCGTTATTGCTCTGATGCTCATCACTCTGATCATTCCTTATCTGCGCATCCGCAAAATCGTTCAGCCAACAATGGCACAGATTCTGCTTGTGAAACTGCCTTATAGCATTTATATGGGCTGGGTATCTGTCGCTACGATTCTGAATACAGGGATCGCACTGAACAAAAATGGATGGGACGGCTTTGGATTATCACCGACTGTCTGGTCAGTCATTGCACTGGTAGGCGGTGCGCTGCTAGCTATTATTATCAGCTACCGGTTCCGGGACAGCATCTATCCGCTCGTATTCGTCTGGGCGTATATCGCGATTGCTGTGAAACATCCTGATCTTCAGGTCACTCACTGGACAGCACTGATCGCTGCCATTCTGCTGTTTGTATATTCGATCTGGATTTTCTTCGTACGTAACAAATCACGGGATTGATCCTGATTACAATCATAAAAGGCTGTTCTCCATTTGAGGAGAGCAGCCTTTTACGTATAATGCAGTGTAGTTAGCGGTGCAGGGATAACAATATGGTTCTCATGATCAACCATGCGTAGTTTAGACCAGATGGCAGGCGACCCAGTGATCATTGCCGGCATCGCGAAATACAGGTATCTCTTCTCGACAGCGCTTCTCTGCAAAAGGACAACGGGTATGGAATTTACAACCGGATGGTGGATTCGCGGGACTCGGGATATCGCCCTTAAGTACAATCCGTTCACGCTTCAGCTTTGGAATAGGTACAGGTACAGCAGACAGCAAGGCTTTTGTATATGGATGCAGCGGATGAAGGAATAATTCGTCCCGGGAAGCTTTCTCTACCATCGAACCGAGATACATTACCCCTATAGTGGAGCAGAGATGTTCCACCACGCTAAGATCATGGGAGATAAACAAATAGGTAAGCCCTCGTGTCTCCTGCAGATGACTGAACAGGTTAATAATCTGCGCCTGAATCGACACATCCAGTGCCGATACCGGTTCATCCGCAATAATGAGATCCGGATTCAGAATCAACGCGCGGGCAATCCCAATACGCTGCCGCTGTCCACCGGAGAACTCATGTGGAAACCGATCCATGTGATACGAAGACAATCCGCAGGATGCCAGTACATCCTGTACCTGCTCCCGTACTTCAGCCGGAGAAGCCAGTTCATGATCCAGCAGTGCCTCTCCAATCGCATCTCCGATCCGCACACGCGGATTCAGTGAGCTGTACGGGTCCTGGAAAATAAGCTGCATGCGCGGACGCAGTCGGCGCAGCTTTTGCTCGGATAGCTCGTACAGATCAATCCCCTGGAAATGAACATCCCCAGCTGTCTTGTCCATCAGCCGGATCGCTGTTCGTCCGACAGTAGACTTGCCGCTGCCTGACTCACCGACCAGACCAAATGTTTCTCCCGGACGAATGGCAAAGCTGATATCGTCGACCGCTTTCACATGACCGACGGTACGGCTGAACAATCCGGATTTGACCGGGAAATATTTCTTGAGATGACGAATGTCCAGCAGTGCCTCAGACATGAACAGCGGCCTCCTTTTCATACAGCCAACAGGCTGTCTTTTGCCCATTGTCCAGTTCTCGCAGCGGCGGCTGTCGCTCCCGGCAAATATCCATGCAGTGCTCGCACCGATCATGAAAATAGCAGGAGGCTGTCAGTTCCAATGGATTGGGCACATAGCCGGGGATGGAATAAAGTGCTTTTTGCCGTTGATTCATAACCGGCTTGGAGCGCAGCAACCCCTGGGTATAAGGATGACGAGGATGCTCAAATAGTTCTACGACTCCGCCTTCTTCCACCACTTTGCCAGAATACATAACGATCACATAATCCGCCATCTCGGCCACAACACCCAGATCATGAGTAATTAGTAGAATCGACATTCCCCGGTCTTCCCGGAAGCTGCGCAGCATATCGAGAATTTGCGCCTGAATCGTAACATCCAGCGCTGTCGTCGGCTCGTCTGCGATCAACAACTTGGGTTCGCAAGAAATAGCAATAGCAATCATGATCCGCTGCAGCATACCTCCGCTCAGTTCATGCGGATAGGCACGGATAATCTGCTCAGGACGGGAAATCCCCACCTCTGTAATCAGTTCCAGTGCCCGCTGCTGAGCGGCTTTACGGCCGAGTTTGCGGTGAATCATCAGCGGCTCGGCCAGCTGTTCGCCAATAGTTAATACCGGATTAAGCGACGACATCGGTTCCTGAAAAATCATTGAAATCTCATTACCACGGATCGCACGCAGATGATTACGGCTCAGTTCCAGCAGGTTCTCGCCTTCAAATTCGATAGCTCCTCCAGCAATTTGTCCGGCTGGCTCTTCAATCAGTCCCATCACAGATAGTGCCGTGATACTCTTGCCACAGCCGGATTCCCCAACGATACAGACGATCTCGCCCGATCTGACTCAAATACTGACATCGTCTACAGCGTGGACAACTCCTTCATCCGTCTGAAATTGCGTCCGCAGGTTACGGATATGCAGCAGATTATTTGTCATGATGTCACCTACTTTCTCTGCTTCGGATCGAGTACGTCCCGCAGTCCATCGCCGAAGATATTAATCGCAATCACTGTAATAAATATGGAAAAGCCCGGCGGGACCCACAGCCAAGGCCGTTCCTGAAAATCAATCATATTATTAGCCGTATCAATCATATTGCCCCATGTTGGTGTAGGCGGCATTACACCCAGCCCGAAAAAGCTCAGTACCGACTCGCTCAGAATCGCTCCCCCAATATTCAGAGTCGCAATCACAATCAGCAGCGGTACCAGATTCGGCAGCAGATGATTCACCAGCTTACGACGGTCTCGAAGACCCAGTACCACGGTGGCCTGCATAAATTCTCGTTCCCGCAAAGACAGCAGTTGACCGCGAATCATCCGCGCCAGGGATGGCCAGCCAACAAAGCTCAGAATCAGCATCACGATATACATCCGGTAATCGGAAGGCACTTTCCATTCCGATAACAATGCCCCGAAAATAAATAGTAGTGGCAGACTCGGAATCGTCAGCAGCAGATCGGCGATGCGCATAATGATCTGGTCTACGATTCCCCGATAGTACCCGGCAATCGCGCCTAGCAGAGTACCGATAAATACCGATAGAAACATGGAGGCAATACCAACAGTCAGAGAAATCCGTCCCGCCTGCATAACCCGTGTCAGTACATCCCTGCCAAGCTTGTCCGTTCCCAGCCAGTGGTGAATATTAGGCGATCGGTTCATCATGCTCATATTAACCTTACTGTCTGTATAGGGAGAAAATAAGGGCCCGATAAAACAGATCAAAAACATACTAATCACGACCACCAGTCCGGCGATCGCCAGCTTGTTGCGTATCAGCTTGCGCATGGATTGACGCCAGAGTGACGATCTGACAGCGCGCTGTTTTGCCGCAGGCACTCCTGTGAGTTCAGCTTGTATTGAAGGCATACACCTCTCCTTTCCCATTCTTCCTGCAGGTCTATCCGCTCCTGTTCAACAGAAAACAGGCGGCAGTACAGCAGAATGGATGGTACGAGAACTTTTTTATTTTGAACGTTCCGGTTTGATTCGGAAACTCATTTGGCTAGACACTGGATGACTTGTACGTTCTCCTCCACTATTTAAAGCTTCACACGCGGATCGGCTGCATGATACAAGATATCCGAGAGCAGTGTACCAATCACTGTCAGTACAGCAATAAACATCGTAAATCCCATTAAAAGCGGATAATCCCGCACAGTAAAAGACTGCATATACAGCTGCCCGATTCCCGGCCAGTTGAAGATTCGTTCAATAATGAGCGAGCCTCCAAACAGTGCTGGCAGTTCAAACCCCACCAGTGTAATCGCAGGCAGCAGGGCATTACGGAGTGCATGAGTAAAAAGCACCCTGCGTTCGCTCAATCCTTTGGCACGGGCAGTACGAATATAATCCTGTTTAATCACATCAATCATATTGCTGCGGAAATAGCGTGTTAGTGAACCGACACCGAGCAGCGTCATTACAATTACTGGCAGCGTCATATGCTGCACGACTTCCCGGATATAAGCGATTCCGGTTGCATTACTGCCTGTAGTCAGCATCCCGCCCGGCGGCAGCCATTTCCAATCTACAGCCAGAATCTTAATCAGGAACAGACCGATAAAAAAGGACGGAATAGACATCGCTGCAAAGATAAAGATCATTACCAACGTATCGAACCAGGAGTACTGCCGATAGGCTGCAATTACGCCGATAATCACCGCTATGATCCATGTCAGAAAAGTCGATACAATCGCCAGCAAAAAGGAATTCCAGATATACTGGTTGAACAGTGTCAGCACAGGCTGCTGCTTGTCCAACGAATAACCGAAATTACCGTGAAAAGCCTGATTCATCCAGGTTAGATAACGTTCCAGCAGTGGCTTGTTTAATCCGTACAGCTCGCGCAGCTCCGCTTTGCGTTCCGGACTCAATTTGATATTGCCGGTAATAAAATCTCCGGGTGTCATCGCATAGAGAGAAAAGATTAGCAATGATGCTGCCAGCAGAATCAGGATCGTATAAGTCAGACGGCGAGTGAGATACGCACCCATAAGCTACCCTCCTCTCTGTATTCGAACATAAGAATCTGTCTGCGGATTATTTCAATGCCCACTGTGGCACACTCGAAGCAATACCATTGAACGGACTTACGGTCAGATCATTAATCCGTCCGTTATAGGCATAGACAATTTTTTTGTAATTGGTAAAAATCACTGGCAGATCATCGTTCAACAGTTTGAACAATTCAGCATAGATTTGTTTGCGTTTATCCAGATCATTGGTAGCCAGTGCTTCATTGTACAGCTTCACAAATTGTGGATTGTTATATCCTTTGATCTCTCCATCCAGAAACTGGACCAATCCGTCCGATGGATCGGTCAGCATCGGTGTGGAGAAAGAAGCCAGGTCATAGTCTCCACCCTCTACTTTGGATGCCAGCGAGTTGTAATCTGCGAATACTTCCGGCTGGAAATCCACTCCGATCGCTTTGAAATTTTCCTCTGCTACCGCAATAAACACATCAGTTTGTGCACTTTTGGAGCCCAGGTAATGCAGAGTTAGTTTCTGTCCATTTTTCTCGCGGATGCCATCAGCACCAGGTAACCAGCCTGCTTCATCCAGCAGCTGACCGGCTTTTTCGGGATCATAGGCATAGGGGTTAATCCCTTCTTCCGTATATGCCCATGAGATAGGCGGTGCCGGAATATTGGCGATTTGTCCTGCCCCCTGGTTAGCATCCACATAAATACTTTGACGATCCAGTCCATAGGTGATTGCCTGACGAACTTTTTTGTCCTGTAGTGCCTGATGTTCCAGATTCACCTGCAGAAAGCTGTACGTACTTGGGGTGTAAGGCAGGATATTAACAAAGCCCAGACTTTTGAGCTTGTCGATATTTTCCTGAGTAGCACTGAATGAGGCGAAATCAATCTCACCGGTCTCCACATACTGCCAGGTATCACCTTCGGATGTTTTGTAGATGAAGTTTTTGG
This sequence comes from Paenibacillus dauci, assembly GCF_000971985.1. Lineage (GTDB taxonomy): Bacteria > Bacillota > Bacilli > Paenibacillales > Paenibacillaceae > Saccharibacillus > Saccharibacillus dauci. The sequence continues at coordinate 177,778 of NZ_KQ040799.1, forward strand.
TTTTGGGTTCTCCTTTGAAATAATAAGGGTTGGCAGTGAAACGTACTTCCTGGCCAGGGATAAACTTCTCCAGTACATAAGGACCGTTGCCTACAGGCTTCAGATGAAGATCCTTGATATAATCCAGATGACCGAATCGGTAGTCTTTACCGTAATAAGCTTTGGATAATACGTCGCTCCCCAGTGTCAATAATGCAGTTGCATTGGGCTTGGCAATAGTTACCGATATGGTCTGCGGATCGGTAATTTTGATTCCGGAGATATGATCTGCTTGACCTTCATGATATGCCTTGCCACCTTCGATCCCGAGCGTCGGAATGAGTGAATCGCCATCATAGGCTTTGTCATGCAGAATCGTCCAGGTAAAGGCTACATCATCAGCTGTTAATGGCGATCCATCACTGAATTTGAGATCTTTTTGCAAATGAAACGTGTATGTACGCTGATCTTTGGATAATTCCCAATGGTCTGCCAGACTCGGCGCCGGAAGTCCTTTGTCATCTGTAGTGACCAGAGGAGCAAACATCAATGAAGAGACGTTGCCATCATAACCACTTTGGTGAAAATAAGGGGTGAAGGCTCCACTCGGATCGGTCAGTGCCATAATAATTGTATCGGTACGCTGCTGGGCTGTCGCCGGAAGCTTGGACAGATCCGGTGCTTTGAATAGACTCGTCAATGCAGCAGGCTGCTGGGCAGAACTCGTTCCGGCCGCCGATGTGCTCTCTTGCGATGCTTCATTGGAGCATGCTGTAAACAGTAACGAGGTTAATAACACCCCGGATAGTAAAGCTGCACTTTTTCTCATTCTCCTGCTCCTAAAGTATATTATTCCGACCCATTAACTTGGTAAAGTCGGTAAGCCCTATTATAGAAATCACATCCATTAATGTAAATAGATAGAACACTTAAAGTCATTTATGGAAAAAGTGGCATACTAGCTACCCAAATTCTGTCTTTCTTCCTTACAAAATCGGTTCTATGATTCTCACCCACTATATAATGCAGAACGACCCAAAAGGCTCGATAGACAAGCTAATACCGATAATTCTGCCTGCAGGATATAATCTGCTGTACACAAAAAGACACTGCCCTGTTAGGTGGCAGTGTCTGTCTTGATTCCATTTTGCTATTAACTTTAGGCTGCTGGTTAGCAGGCCCTTTTTATTTCTTCAGTGCAATAACTTCAATCTCTACCAGTGCATCCTTAGGCAAACGGGCTACCTGTACCGCACTGCGTGCTGGATAAGGCTCCTGGAAAAATTGACCGTAGATCTCGTTCATCGCTGCAAAATCATTCATATCCTGCAGGAATACCGTGGTCTTTACGACCTGATCCAGGCTGCTGCCCGCTGCTTCCAGCACAGCTGTTACGTTTTGCAGAGCAACACGTGCCTGCTCCTGTACGCCTTCTGCCATGTCTCCACTAACCGGGTCCAGACCAAGCTGGCCGGATGCAAAGATAAACATGCCTGTATCAATTGCCTGTGAATACGGACCCAGCGCTCCCGGTGCGCGGTCGGTTGCTATCGGTTGTTTACTCATAAGATTATGCCCTCTTTTCCTGAATTGGAGTCTGTTGTCGTACTGCCATCTGACTCCCCTTATTCTAAAGGGCGGTCCGCAGCTTGGCAACAGCGCCACTTTGTCCGAATAGAGCAGGAAATGCTATTATATCTGTCCTTTTCCCCACTTGTTAGGCTTCCATCTCCCGGTATTGTTGAATCGGGACAGCTGCCGGTGCTTTGAGTACCTGACGTCCGGCGGTCACCGCCAGCAGGATCAGCAGTACACCGACCAGCATCTGGAATCCATATGCCTGCACCCAGAACGGCATCGGTTTCATCCATTCGAAGATCCGCCCGCCGACCAGCGGCCCGATAAAGGAGGCCAGTCCCGTAATCCCGGAATAGACCGCGATGAACATGGGACGTGCATTTTTGGGGGTATCTCCAATAATAAAGTTAAAGGACAGCTGGTTGAATCCACCAATTCCGATACCTAGCAGCATATGAATAATCAGCAATCCTACAACCACTGGTACAAAAGCAAGCAGTCCCCATGCCATACAGGCCACAGCGATAAACGGAAGCGTCCAGTACAGCAGTGTCTTGTTACTAAACCGTGCATTGAGGTTCCCCCAGAAATAAAATCCAAGCATCATGAACATTGTCTGTACTACTGTCATAAGTGTAGTTACCGAGTAACTTACTTTGAGCACTTCCAGCATGACATATGAGTAGAGGGGCACGACCAGTGTCTGCATCAGCAGCCAGACCGCGAGAAACAGCGATGCTTTGATAAAAGGTCCATCATACAACGGCTGACGCAGCATCGGTACAAACTTGGTCTCCGTGGAGCGTTCAAACGGTGCATCCGGATAAAACAGAATGACACCAATATTGATAACCGCACAGGTCCAGACGATAATGTACAGCAGCAGGAATCCCTGTCCACCCGGAACTGCATCCAGCAGCATCCCACCGACAAACAGCGTCAGACTGCCCAGCGCATTCAGAATTGTATTGCGGATACCAAAGTATCGTCCTCTTAGTCGTCCCGGTACAATATCGCCGATTAGCGACGCCCATACGACTCCGATCACTGCATTACATAGGAACGCGGCTATATACAGGATAATGAACCAGTTTACCCATACGGATCGGTCGAACAGAAAGGGTACAAGTCCTGTTGCTCCCCACAGCACCCGCTGCAGAATCGTGAACAGGACAAGCACCCATTTGCGCGTATTCAGACGCTGCAGCAAAAAGGCAATAATCACCTGAGCCACATTGACCAGCGTGGTCAGCGCGATCACGAATCCGATCTGGCTTGAAGTCGCGCCCAGATACAGCAAAAACCCTGTCAGGAAGGGTCCCCCGAGCAGGGTGGAAAATATCGTTGAGGGTACCCCTTCTATCGTCGCGATACGCAGATGCTTGCGATACATCGAATAACGACGCTTTTGCATATTCAATCGGTTCAGCCCCAGAGCATGTCTTCGTTTAATAACGATCCCTCCTTTGACGGCATGAAACTTTTGATATTGTGCCTGTTTTGGAATAATGGTTTCTTTTTACCCTTTTCATTCAATACCAAACGGCCATCACAATATCTTGATTTTAAGGTGACCGTTTACATTACTATGGTTGTCGCCTATTTTACATCTAAAATTTATTCATAAAAAACGGATACTCATGCCAAAAAATCCCCTTAGCAATAGATTCATTAGCCAGATCATCCAATAGGATGAGACTGTTGCCAATCTATGCACGGGGATTTTTGTAATGGTATTTCAAATGAAATAATATATCGTTTTCAATTCGAGGCGATCAACTCGTCGGCAAATACAACGAAAATACGCTGCCTTCGCCTTCCTTGCTCTGCAGCCGCAGATGGCCACCGAGCAGATTGGCCAGATTACGGCTGATCGAAAGGCCAAGCCCTGTACCTCCGTATCGGCGGGCGATCGAGCCATCTGCTTGCTGGAAGGCTTCGAAAATCTGCTCATGCTGTGCCTGCGCGATGCCAATACCGGTATCCGTAACGTCAAATACCAGCCAGCCTAGCTGTTCTTCGCCTTCTACTACCCGGTGAATGTGCAGGGTGACGCTGCCCTGCTGGGTAAACTTGAACGCGTTGGCAAGCAGATTACGCAGAATCTGCTGAATACGCTGGGAATCCGAAATAATCGTATCCGGTACGTCTTCTTCCCGAATGACTCTGAACTCCATGCCTTTGCGGATCGCTATCATCTCAAAGTGCATCTGCAGCAGCTCGGGGATCTCCTGTACACTCACTTCCTCATAGGTAATCTCCAGCTTGCCTGCTTCTACTTTGGACAGATCCAGCACATCATTGACAAGTCCCAGCAGATCGAGTCCAGAGCGGTAGATCATCTCGCTGTATACCCGGGTCTCGCCGGGTGTACGCTCTTCCTCCTGTTCATACAGGAGCTGCGCCAGATTGATAATACTGTTCAGTGGCGTTCGAAGTTCATGCGACATATTTGCCAGAAATTCCGACTTGTACTGGGAAGCCAGCATGAGCTGCTTGGCACGTTCTTCCAGCACATGATGGGTCTGCTGCAGCTCTCTCGTCTGCTCGGACAGCAGCTGATTAGCGTGCTCCAACTGCATCATCCGCTGCTGTTCCAAATGGAATTCACGCAACAGCAGCATCAGTACTGCACTTAGTACAGTCGATACCGGCAGCATGATAGGCATAATTTCGGTCAGATATGTACGGGTGGGCAGCACCCCAAATGTTGCAATATTCACCGTGTTCACCAGATTAATCGCCAGCACAGTAACTGTTCCTTTGACCAACAACTTGGCAGCACTGCTGCGCATCCATACATTCAGCACCGCACCGACAGCACCCAGTATCGTCAGATTAAGCAGCCCGACAAAGGCTGCTTCGCTCAATCCAAACGTTAACCGGGTCAATCCGATCCCGAATCCGATCAGCAGAATTACCCATGCACGGGAATAGACGGCGGCAGCCACAATCACTGGCATAAACCGAAGATCGAAGATCAGATTACCCGGCAGGCGGAATCCAAAAAAGGAACTCATCCAACCGGCAAAAATCAGCAGCAGGATCGAGCTGGCATATTTGGCTCTGCCGGACATCCGTGACAGTCCGTATTTATAAAGCAGGTTGGCTATGTATGCGATCGTTACCATCATGCCTGCATTCATAAGGAAGTTTTTCACAAATCCCATATGCTCACTCCTGATTAGGATCAGATAGATATATAAGTATTATTTGAGCAGCCGTTATACCTTCCAGTTCTTCTAATAAAACTGAAAATAAATGGAAAAAAGTTATTTCTATCATAACACAAAAATGAAGCGATTCCTTCACTTTGTCGTATCGTACGTTTCTGGTATGATATCTGTAGTATTTCGATATGAATATACTGCTTACAACTGCCATGATTATATTACAGGAGGTCTTGCCTTTATTATGAAATTTCGCGTATCTGCGGTGCAATATCACCTTCACACCATATCTTCTTTTGAACAATTTGCCGATCAGGTAACCCATTATGTGCGGACAGCCCAGGAATTCGATGTCGATTTTATCCTGTTCCCCGAATTCTTCACAACCCAGCTGCTGTCGATTGGAGATGAATCCGGTGCAGCGCTTGGAATCGAGCGTCTGCCCGAATTCACGGATGCCTACCTGGAGCTGTTCCAGGGACTTGCCCGCGAGACAGGCACTCACATTATTGGCGGTACCCATGTCACGGAAAAAGAAGGCAAGCTGTACAATACCGCTCATCTATTTTATCCGGACGGACGTGTCGCCACCCAGCCCAAAATCCATATCACTCCTACCGAAGTGACCGAATGGAATATGTCAGCTGGTGACGGACTGACTGTATTTGAGACAGACAAAGGTACGATTGCCCTGCTCACCTGCTACGATATTGAATTCCCTGAAATCGTACGTATGGCCAAAGCACGCGGTGCCGATGTTATTTTCTGCCCGTCCTGTACAGATGACCGGCACGGCTTCCACCGGGTACGTTATACAAGCCATGCCCGTGCGGTCGAGAATCAAGTATATGTGGTGACGACCGGTACGATCGGCTCCCTGCCAACCGTAGACTTTATGCGCGGCAATTTTGGTCAGGCAGCTGTGATTACGCCGAATGATGTACCTTTCCCGCCGCGTGGTATTCTCGCCGAGGGTGAAATTAATGACGATATGATTATTACAGCCGACCTGGATCTGGAGCTGCTGTACAAAGTACGGGAGAAAGGCTCTGTTACTACCTGGCGTGACCGCCGTACCGATCTCTATACCGACTGGAGCTGAGGAACATGAACGTACGGTCCGATCGAGCAGGACAATATCATAAGTCCTGTTATGTATTCCATGAACAGCGTCCGTATCCTGCTGTTGTTCGCTCTTATATGGAAAAGGATTTCGCACGATTGATCGATATTCAGGCAGCTGCTTTCCCGCCGCCTTATCCGTCCGAACTGTGGTGGAACCGGGAGCAACTGCAGGAACATATCAGCCGTTTCCCGCAAGGGGCACTATGTATAGAAATAGATGGAGTGATTGCCGGTTCGATGACCAGTCTGCTTGTTCATTTTGATGAAGGTCATCCCGAGCATACCTGGGAAGAGATCACCGATCATGGCTATATCCGCAATCATCAGCCCGATGGAGATACACTGTATGTCGCCGATCTATGTGTCCATCCGGATTACCGCCAGTGGGGACTCGGTAAGCTGCTCATGCAGTCGATGTATGAAGTGACTGCTGCACTTGGACTGAAGCGTCTGCTCGGTGCAGGACGAATGCCGGGCTATCACCGGGTTGCAGATACCTGTACACCCCAGCAATACGTGGAGCGCATTACCAGCGGAGAGCTATATGATCCAGTCATCTCTTTTCTAATGAGATGCGGACGCACACCGCTGACGGTGATTCCCGATTATCTGGAAGACGAAGAATCGCTTCACTACGCTGTATTAATGGAATGGAAAAATCCGCTGCCACCGGCAGCCACTCAGGGAGGAAATTAAACAGATGGATTATGTACGCATTACTCATATCGATGATCCCCTATTCGCAGATATGCATGCATTGATGGGACGTATTTTCCCGGCAGAAGAAGTACTGGAGTATGAATTATGGCGCGAACCGCTAGAAGATCCCGGTATCCGTGTATTCGTAGCTGTACACGAAGGCCGTGTAGTTGGTGCTACCGAATATCGCTACTACGAAGACGATAATGTTGCCATGACCGACTTTACGATTATTGGGGAGCCTGGACTTGGTATCGGACCTTTCCTCGCACAGCATCGTCAGACCGATCTGCGGGAGGTGGCTACATCTTCCGGCAACGAATTATTCGGCATGTTCGCGGAGATCTATGATCCGTATCGCGCCGAGCGTCATGAATTTGGTGGCGTGAAGCCGATGGACCCGTTCGTACGCCGTGAAGTGCTGGCACATTTGGGCTACCGTCGTCTGGACTTTACTTATGTACATCCATCCTGGAACAATGACGGCGAGGCTGTATCCGAGCTGGATCTGTGTTTCCTCGCTTATGACCCAGCTACGCATTCCCTGCCAGGCGCACTGATCGAGAAGTTTCTGCGTCGTTATTATGCTGTACTGGCCCAGAAGCCTGCTGCGTGGGAGCAGATGGTAGATGAAGTGGGACAGCGCGATCAGGTTGCTCTGCTGCCACTGTAATCTTCTCTTTGCCCCAATCAGGTTGCAGGTGTATATCCATACCGATGAATGCGGCAGTACCGAAATATACAGATAGAATATATAAATATTTCTTATTTTATCATTCCGACCTACACAGCAAACCGCGTCAGCAGATTTTCCTGCTGGCGCGGTTTTTTTACTATTTTATATATTATGAAGTACAAATAAAAATAGACGGCTGTAGTCTCCTGAACCAGGATTCTACAGCCGTCCTTTATATTATGTGCCATCTATGTCGTAGTTACATGCAAAGTAATCTTAACGTACTTTTGGCATTCTGGCAAGGGTTTTTGATAATTAATTGCCATTTGGTAAATATTACATATTTAAAAAAGGCAGTTTCTGTCGAATATAAAGCTGTATTTGTAGTATGATTAATGATTGATACTAACGTTTGAAAAGGAGCTTACTTATGCAATCTGTTTTTTATCGCAACCTCATTATATTACTGCTCTGTCTGGTGTCGGGCATTGTCGATGTTATCGGCTACCTGCAGCTGGGGCACGTATTTACAGCCAATATGACTGGTAACATTATTATTATGGGAATGGCACTCGGACATCTTCATACCGTCTCTCTGGTGCGTTCTGGTGCTGCTTTTATCGGTTTTATTATTGGTAATGCTGCCGCTGCCCTTTTTCTCGGGCGATCGCATCCAGGATCCGTCTGGTCGCCCCGGCTGACCGCTATTATTTCGGTACAGCTGGTATTTTTCCTGGTATTTGCCTGGTTGTCTTCCACTCCGCTGGTGCCTGCGATGGAATATGTACTGATCATCCTGCTCAGCTTTACAATGGGCATGCAGACGACGATGGCCCGCAAGCTGGCTGTAGCCGGAATCTCCACTACGGTGCTCACCAACAATCTGGCCAGTGTAATTGAAGATCTGGTAGCACATGTGCGCCAGTGGTTTGGCCAATCGGCAGAGCGCCCACGCTGGCTAAAGGCAGATACGTTGCTGCGTCTTGCTGCTGTTATCATTTATGGATCGGGCGCAGTTATTGCGACACTCATGGAGCAGTCCCATACGCTGCTCGGCATCTGGATTCCAATCATCATTATGATCATCATTCTGGTCATTGCCGTTACCCGTTTTCGAGTATCTGCGGCCAATCTCTAACTCGTGCATTGAATCGGTAAAAGCTCAATATATAGATAAAGATAGATTTTCCCGTTCAATCATGAGATGATTCGTGCAGTTCGCTTACTTCTAGGGTAATAAGACATGCTGCAGATTTGAATATTAAATACCGGGTGGTAAAATCATGTTATGAAAAAGATATGGGAAATCTACAAAACCGATTGGAAAAATCTATTCAGCGTCTCTACGGGTATTCTGCTCGTAATCGCAATTATGCTGCTGCCTTCTGTCTATGCCTGGTTCAATATCAAAGCGATGTGGGACCCGTATAGCAATACTTCGGGCATCGTTATTGCCGTAACCAATGAAGACAAAGGTACGACCATTCAGGACAAAAAAGTAAATGTTGGCGATCAGGTGATCGATAATCTCAAAAAGAATCATACACTGGGATGGACATTCGTGGATCGTACCCATGCGCAAAAAGGATTGGATAATGGGGATTATTATGCCACCCTGCTCATTCCGTCCAACTTTTCCAAAAAAATCGGCAGCATTCTGACCGATGATCCGGTCAAGCCGCAAATTCTGTATACCGTAAACGAGAAGATCAGTGCGATTGCACCCAAGATTACGGATAAAGGCGCTACTACACTCACCCAGCAAATCAGCGAGGAGTTTGTCAGTACAGCCAGTGAAGCCGTGCTGACCAAAATGCAGGACGCCGGGATCAAGCTGGAGGAGGAACTGCCAACGATCCGCAATATCGAGAACAAGATCCTGACGCTCGAATCCAGACTGCCGGAGATTGATCAATTTGCTGACCAGGCGCTGGAGCTCGAGAAAAAGCTGCCGCAAATCAATGCGCAGGCCCAGAAAATTGTTGAACTCCAAAAGCGTATTCCCGATATCAAGAAAGCGGGCGATATGATCCTCAAAGTCGAGGATAATCTGCCCAAAATTCGTGAAGCCGGCGACCAGATTCTGCTGCTGCAAAAGCGGCTGCCGGAAATTCAGAAAGCTGCGGACAAAGTCAACGAACTGGACCAGAATTTCTACAAAGTCGAGGATGCGCTGAATCAGGCCATTGAAGATGCCGACAAACTTGCGAATATTATCAGTACTGCCCAGCAGGCACTGCCCAAAGTCAAAGAAATTACAGATATCGGCACCGGATTTGCCGATCGGGTGAATACATTTCTCGATGAAAATGATGGCGCCTTTGATTCGATCGCGCCGATTATCCGCCAGAATCTGGTACTGCTTCAGCAGACCGCCGACGCGACGACACAGTTGGTCGATGCTGTACAGAATGCGGATATTGATCCACAGACAGCCATTGATACACTGTCATTTCTCGATCAGCGTCTGTCCCGCGGTGCAGCTATTCTGGAGCGCACAACCGATTTGCTAAACCGAATCAACAATGTGCTGCCCAATCATCCGCTTGATCGTGTAATCAGTCGTCTCGACAATGTGCACAGTCTGATGGAGCGCCAGATTACACTGGTGCGCAGTATCAGTCAGGCGATACAAAATGGACAGCAGCCAGCGCGCGAGATTCTGGAAAATCTGCGTCAGCTGTCTACTGAAGCCAGCGATACGCTGGGCGATATCATCTCCCTGTATGATGAACAGATTGTACCGGATATCAACCGTGGACTGGATAATCTCAAGACCGCTGCCCGTGACGCCGCAGATGTTCTTCATACGGCGCAGAGTACACTACCCGATGTAGAAGCCGTACTGAACGATGCCCAGAACGGTGTACAATTCGGCCAGGAAGAGCTGGGTCTGCTCAAACAGGACCTGCCGAAGATCCGTCAGAAGCTGCATGACGCCAATGAGCTGATCCAGAGCCGGATGGCCCAGTTTACCCAGGTAGTCGACAAAGCGGCAAACTTTGTGCGAACCGATCTGCCTGGAATAGAAGACAAAGTCCATCAGGCAGCTGATTTTGTCCGTAACGATCTGCCTCGTGCCGAGAAGGAATTGAACAAAATTACCGATCTGATCCAGAACAAGCTGCCTGAAGCGGAAAAAGCCGTGCACAAAGTCGGTGAATTTGTCCGCAATGATCTGCCGGGTCTGGAGAAATCGGTGCATAATGCCGCCGACAAAGTACGTCTGCTCAAAAACAGCGATAGCGAGCTATCCCAGATTATTAAATGGCTCAAAGGCGATATCCAGCAGGAGAGCGACTTCCTTGCGAACCCTGTTGATCTGAAGCAGGTTCGTACCTATCCGATACCAAACTACGGTTCGTCGATGTCGCCATTTTATACAACGCTCTCGATCTGGGTGGGCGGGATGCTGCTGATCTCCATGTTCAAGGCAGAAGTCGATAATCCGGAACGCCGCTTCCGTCCGTATCAGGTGTATTTTGGTCGCCTGTTCACGTTTATGACGATCGGCCTGGTACAGGCTTTTGTTATCTCGATGGGTGATCTGTTTATTCTCAAAGCCTACGTCGCCGATCCGATCTGGTTTGTAACGATGAGCATGCTGATCAGTATGGTATTTGTGACTATGGTATATACGCTGGTATCCGTATTTGGCAATATTGGTAAAGGACTGGCCATTATCCTGCTGGTGCTTCAATTCTCCAGCTCGGGCGGTACTTTCCCGGTGAGCATGACGGGTACATTTTTCCAGGCGATTCATCCATGGTTCCCGTTCACCTATGCGGTCGAACTGCTGCGCGAGACGGTGGGCGGCATGCTGATGACGACGGTGTACAAGGATATCACGTATCTGATTATCTTTATGCTGCTGTTTATCCTGTTCGCCCTGCTATTCAAAAAACCGCTCGGTCCGTTAACAGAGAAAATGGCCGAAAAAGCCAAAAAGACTAAAATGATTCCATAAAAAAAGCCTGCAGCTGTTCTTCTGCAGACCGGGACCTGATCAGGAGATCAGGTCTTTTTCTTTGCGTGGATACTTTGCGATATCCGGTTCCTTTGTATTGGGGATAAGGGGCGGCCCTTCCACAGTAGTGTAATAATACTCAATAAACAGCGTCGCCAGCTGCGGGTCCCACTGGGTGCCCCGTCCTTCTTCCAGAATCGAAATCGCTTTGGCTTTGGGCATTCCTTTTCGATAAGGACGATCCGATGTCATCGCGTCAAACGCATCCGCTACCGCGATAATACGGCCGAATAGCGGAATATGGTACCCTGCCAATCCATCCGGATAACCGCGCCCATCAAAACGTTCATGATGGGAACGCACACCCGGTAAATAAGGACGCATCGCATCGGCAGGCTCGACCTGTCGCAGAATACTTTCACCCATTTCTGGATGCTTTTTGATCTGGTCAAACTCTTCATCTGTCAGCTTGCCATCCTTGAGCAGCACCGAGTCCTGTACACCAATTTTGCCAATATCATGGAGCAGGGCCGTTTTGCGCAGCTGATCCAGATCATAGGAGCACAATCCGGCACGTTTACCGATAGCCAGCGCATATTCGGCGACACGCAGCGAATGACCCGCTGTATACGGATCACGTGCATCCAGTGCTGCTGCCAGCGTAGCAAAGTAGCTGTCCAACAGTAGCTGATTGCGCTCATCGCGCATTTTGAGTCCCTGCACCATGTGATTGAATCCTGAGATCAGCAGGGAGAAATCGTCCGAGTAATAATCCAGCGCATCGGCACTGAAGTCCCCATCCTTGATCCGGGACATGGCATTGTACAGATTATTGATGGGATGCTCCACATCACGCGCCAGCAGCTGTGCACCAATAATACTAAAAACAATACTGACGACAATGACCATTCCTGCCCAGCTCCAGTACTCCAAAGCCTCCATGCCGGTGATCTCCTGCAGCCGGATTTGCGCAGCCAGACTGAACAGCATAATCGGAAATACACCGATCAGAAAAATGCTCAGCTGAAACTTCCGGCGGACAGTGAGGTGAATTTTGCCGAGCAGCAGTGTTTCTTTACCATAGAGCGTTTTGAGACGTTCCTTGACCGCAATCAGCATGGGCCGAATTGCCGAAGAGGTCAGGAAAAATTCAATAAATGCATGCATACTGGCAACCATCAGTGCGCCAGCAATACCAATCCACAGATAATATCCCGGAATAATGATCCATCCGCTGTTCATGGCAAATACAAACAGAATCATCGATGGAACCGTCAGACCCAAAAAATGCGGCAGCATGATCCGGTACATCGATAATTTTGGGAAACGGTGCAGCTGATTGTAGGCATGCTCCAGCTGTTCCTGTGTAGGCTTCTCTTCACACATGGCATCACGAATCGGTTGGATATGCTTGCGAAATACCAATCCTTCCACGATCAGCATAACTACAAACGAAATCAGCATAATACCGATCATCCGTGTGCTCTGAAGCACTGAAGTATCCATCGTATTCCATACAAGCAGTCCACCGACGACCATGACGGCGATTAATGATCCCAGAATATAGTTAAATAACACCTGACGGAGAAATTTTTGATATTCATTCACGGAGCTCTCCTCATTTCTAAAGCTTTTGCCTGCCGTTCGCATACATATGTTACGTTTCATTTACGATCCATTTGGATTACATAGTCTAAGGAAAGTATTCTGTTTTGTCGCCGTTTCACTCGATTTCTGTTTATCCTAACCTACTTCTTTATTTCGGAATTCAACATACAAAAGTTGATGCCAAATCCATTATTTGTTTGTGCACAATTTATTATGGGAATATTTTTAAAAATTTATATTTCACAGGAGGGGGCTATTCATGCAAGCTATTGAACTTACCAGTAATCTTATTCTGCTGCTTGGCACGCTGCTGCTGCTTGGCGTCCTCTCGACCAAATTTTCCTCGCGGTTTGGCATGCCGGCGCTCGTCTTCTTTATCGTAGCCGGTATGATCCTCGGTCGTTTCATTTATTATGATAATGCCTTTATCACCCAGTGGTTTGGCGTGCTCGCGCTGGTCATTATCCTGTTTGAAGGCGGGATGCAGACCGACATGAAGCTGATCAAACCGATCATCCGGCCGGCATTGTCACTTGCGACCATCGGTGTACTGCTGACCGCCTTTGTGATCGGATATTTTGCCCATCTGATCCTAGGTGTCAGTCTTTTGGAAGGAATGCTGTTCGGCTCGATTGTCGGCTCTACCGATGCGGCGGCCGTTTTCTCTGTACTTGGTAACAAGAATGTACGCAAACGTCTCACTTCTACGCTGGAAGCCGAATCTGGCAGCAACGATCCAATGGCGGTCTTCCTGACGCTGATGTTTATCGAACTGCTGAACAACCCCGAGACCAGTATATGGGGAGAGATTCTGTCCTTTTTCTGGGAAATGGGATTCGGGCTCGTACTGGGGATTGTCTGTGGCAAGCTGGCGGTCTTTCTCATTAACAAAATCGATTTTGAGACCTCCAGCCTCTATCCGGTGCTCGCTGTATCCAGCGCGCTGTTCACGTATGGCGTGAGTTCCCTGACGCATGCCAGCGGATTCCTCGGAGTCTATGTAATGGCACTGGTCATGGGGAATTCTGATCTGACCTACCGGCGGACGATTCTGCAGTTCAATCAGGGCTTTGGCTGGATTATGCAGATTCTGATGTTTGTACTTCTCGGTCTGCTCGTATTTACCGATCAATTAATCTCTGTGATCTGGCAAGGTCTTGCTCTGTCGCTGCTGCTGATTATTGTGGCTCGTCCGATCGGCGTACTGCTGTCACTGTTGTTCAGCCAGTTTTCGTTTCGGGAAAAGACGCTGCTATCCTGGTCGGGTCTGCGTGGAGCCGTACCGATTGTATTGGCGACCTATCCGCTGCTGGCTGGGATAGAGCACGGACAGCTATTTTTCAACGTGGTCTTCTTTATCGTGCTGACTTCTACCCTGATTCAGGGGACGACCATTGCACCGCTCGCCGAGAAGCTCGGGCTTACCGAGAAAGTACTGGATCAGCAGCCATCGATTCTGGAGCTGGTTGCGACTGGCCGAACCACTTCCGAAATTACCCATATGACGCTGACCAGCCGCAGTCGCATGATCCATCGTGAGCTGCAGGAGATTGATCTGCCGCCCAGTGTACTGATTACGGCTGTACTACGTAATGAAGAGATTGTAACGCCTCGCGGCGATACGGTTCTGCTTCCCGGGGACAAAGTGTATCTGCTCGGTCCCAAGGCCAAACGTGAAGATATCCGCCGCCTATTCACCGGTGAGCCTCCTGCCGATGCTCCTAGCACGTCCTGAACGTAAACAGAATACAGCTATTTATTGGGCTGGACATAAATAAAAGCAGCGTACCTTTGAATAAGGTGCGCTGCTTTTTTTATCATGGACCTGCTGATCAGCAGGTGATTCAATCAACCCTGACCCTGAATGCTTGCTGCGAGAATAACCGGCCCGCGAGGCTGACTGCCTTTCTCATCCGGTTCCAGCGTAATGGCTACTGTATCATATCCCTCCGGTTTAAAGGTATAGTACATCGCGCCCTTCCCATCACTTGCCCAGAAAGTACCGGCGCTCTGTTTCACATCGCCCTTAATGAGCCAGACCTGAAACGCCTCCTTGCCCTGGAGTTTTGGCAAATTATCCGCCTGTACCAGCAGATGTGTGCCTTTGTCATCGATAACAATCGTCGCCAATCCCTGCGCCACAATATCCTTGGCTGCCGGACTCAGCTGTACCGCTTCATCGACCCGCGCTCCCTGCGTGGGCATAGAGACTGTCGCCAGCTGTCCCTGCAGGCTGTTCTTCTGGCTGTTCGCGATCGCTAGCTGCTGCTGCAAATCACGAATCTGCCCTTCCATATTAGCAGCATACACACTTATAATACTGGCTGCTACTACTATGGCTGCTACCCGCCAGAATATCCCTTTTCTGCGTCTCGTATTAGAGCTTGCAGAAGAATTATATTTCTCTGCAGAACCGACTTCTGCCGACTGTGCCGCTTGCTGCACGGCTGCCGGTGAAGTAGATACCGTACCGGGTTCGGCATTGCGCGGTGCCAACGGTACAACTTTATCTACTGTACTGCCTGTCTCACTACTGCTGAATACATGTTCCAGAACACGGTTTCTCATGCCCTGCGGCGGCTCCACAACCTCGGAAGTCAGCGGAAGGAAACCAATAATATCCTGAAGCTCTTCGACAGCCGCACGGCAATCTTCATCCTGTCTCATATATGCTTCAAACTGCTCCTGTTCTTCACGATCCAGACCGCCGAGCACATACATTTCGACCATATCCATCATATCGCTTTTTTTGTAATCATTACTCATATGCGTTTCCCCCCTTTACCGCTTCAGCAAGCTTGTTATGAAGCTGCCGTATGGCAAGGCGTACCCTGCTCTTGACGGTTCCAAGCGGAATGCTGAACTTTTCAGATACTTCATGCTGGGTGAGTCCCTGGAAATAGATAGACTCAATCACCTGCTGTTGCTCCTCCCGGAGTTCCATCATGGCTTCACGTATACGCTGCCGCTCCCAGTTCAGCGATACCTGCTCCTGTACATCCGTTTTGGTATCCGGTAATACCTGAAGTGCTTCATCACCCGCCGGATCTACTGTAGCGCGCGATGCTTTGCGCCGCAGCATGTCTACTGCTATATTACGCGTAATCGTGAACATCCATGTCGAGAGCTTCCCCTGGCTCCGGTCATAACGTTCCGCGTTATTCCATACTCTGAGAAATAATTCCTGAACAACTTCTTCCGCCGCCATCGTGTCATGTACAATACGGTAGGCAAATGCGTATACAGCCCGTTCATAACGGTCGTACACATGCTCTAATGCGTCGGTGTCTTTTTCGGCAATCCGCCGCATGAGCTCTCTATCATCAGTTATGTCATTCATCCAAGGGCTCCTTTCCCATTCCCTTATATTATAGCGTTCGCAGAAAATTTTGCGATGGATGACTTTTTGCAATATTTATTTTTTGGCAAAGATCAAGCAGCAGCTCTTTTTTATTATCCTTATTTTTGGGTAAACGTTATCATTTTCCGAGCAATTTTGTACGTTGGCTGGGTTGCCATCCTTTTCTGTTACAGCATTCACACTCTATGGAGCAGAACAATAACTGAGATCACAGCTGTATTCAGCAAGTAATTTAGTTCCTTAATTTTATATGTTTTGGCTGCTTGTTTTTGAGACGCTGCGTGTAATAGAAAGGGTAGTCACACTTCGCGTCATGATTCTACATACATGGTGACTGATTAGCTTCATCAAACAATAGGTTCACGCTTACCCTTTTCTTGCATCAGGGTGTTTCGCATGAACAGGTTATTCGCTTTATTCGTTATACCGGGCAGGCTGGCAATTCACTGTATACCGGTCTGTTCATTAATCCTGAAGGAGTGTGAAGTAATGTCCAAATCTTTTCTGTCCAGAATCGGTATTCTGCTGATGGCTGTAATACTGATCCTGCCGGCTACCGCCGGCGCTGCAGCAACCACCAAAGGCGCAGGTGCCGATCTTCGATCCGCACTGGGTCAAGTTCTCGGTGAGCATGCGCTGCTCGCCGTAATCGCCATGCAAAAAGGAATCGACGGCGCTGCCGATTTTGATCAGGTTGCTGCTTCTCTGAATGCCAATACCGATGATTTGTCTGCTGCAGTCGCTTCCGTATACGGCAATGAAGCCGGCGCTGCATTCAAAACGATCTGGGCTTCCCATATCGGCTACTTTGTCGATTATGTCAAAGCCACAGCTGCCAAAGACACCGCAGGTCAGCAAAAAGCCAAAGATGAACTGGCCAAGTATAAAGTTGAGCAGGCCAAATTCTTCGCTGATGCCAACCCTAATCTGCCACAGGCTGCCCTGGAGCAAGGTCTGGAAGAGCATATCAATATGCTGCTTACCGCCTTTGATGATTATGTAGCCAAAGATTACAACGGCGCTTATCAAATGGCCGACAAAGCCTACAAGCATATGTTCATGTTTGGCGATATTCTGAGTGCTGCGATTGTAAAGCAGTTCCCGGACAAATTCACCGGTGACATGTCCAGCATGCCTGCTTCCGATCTGCGTTCTGCTCTGGGCAACGTACTGGGCGAACACGCAACTCTGGCTGTCTGGGCGATGCAAAAAGGGATTGACGGCGCTCCTGATTTTGAACAAGCAGCCGGACTACTGAATCAAAATACCAATGAACTGAGCGCAGCTGTTGCTTCCGTATATGGCGACAAAGCCGGCGAAGCCTTCAAAACCATCTGGGCTTCCCATATCGGCTACTTTGTCGATTATGTCAAAGCTACAGCAGCCAAAGATACAACTGGACAGCAAAAAGCCAAAGATGAGCTGAAAGAATACAAAGTTGAGCAGGCCAAGTTCTTTGCTGATGCTAATCCAAATCTGCCACAGGCTGCTCTGGAGCAAGGTTTGGAAGAGCATATCAATATGCTGCTCAAAGCTTTTGATGATTATGTTGGCAAAAACTATACTTCCGCTTATGCACAGGAGCGCATGGCTTATGCCCATATGTTCATGTTCGGTAACACACTAAGCGAAGCAATCGTGATGCAGTTCCCTGATAAATTTGGTGGAAGTGCTCCGGCAGCTCCAGCTCCGGCTCCAACTCCAGCACAACCGGATCACAGCAATATGCCGGGTATGACTCCAACCCCACCATCGCAACCTGCTACGGGTGGCGGTGAAGCAGGAACATCCGCTGACTATAACCCAGAGCTGAAAATGCGTATGATCCAGTTTACACTGGGCAGCAAGACGTATATGGTCAATGGCAAGTCCATGAGCATGGGTATTATGCCTGTTGAGTACATGGGTACAACGTATGTACCGCTGCGTTACCTGGCTAACAATGCCAATATGAAAGTATCCTATGACAAAGCCACTTCCACAACATGGCTGGATACAGGTATTCAGCGTTATGAATTCTGGGTGAATTCTAAAGTCTACAAAGTCGACAACATGCGCAAAGGCATGAACGATATGGTAATCTCCCGAAACGGACACGTACTCGTACCGGTTCGCTGGTTCGCAGACAACTTTGAATGGAACCTGGCATACGATAACGGTATGATTACATTGACCAAAACGTATTAATCCGTATTTGCTGGTTTTCACGGATGAGTCAGAGATATCCTTATTCAACATTCATTATCAGACAGCAGGGTGATTCTACCCATGTCTATCCCGGACTGTGCAGCTGCTATGCAGTTGTACAGTCTTTTTACTGTAATCCATTTCCAGAGACATGGGTCTTCTATAGCAGGAAACGCTTGAATTCACCTTTTTTGGTACTATCTGATTAACTACTCTCTAATAGGTTTATACAATACATAGACAGCAAGGTAATTCATTGATCTCCGGGCTCTCCGCCCTGGCTCCTATATGCAGTCCAGTACGGCTGGCAAAGACCGAAAGATCCACTACATTGACCTCAATCAATGATAGCGCTTTAATTAAAATTCACTCATCTAGGTACAGACATAAAAATACAATACACAAAGGAGCAATACACGATGAAAATGAGAAAATTGATCGCACCCGTTCTTGGACTTTCCCTGTTACTGCCAGCTGCTGGCGCATTCGCTGCAGAAGGTACAACTGCTGATTACAATCCGGAACTGAAAACAAGAGCTATCCAATTCAATATGGGCAGCAAAATGTACATGGTTAATGGCAAGTCCATGAGCATGAGCATCATGCCTGTTGAATACATGGGTACTACATATGTGCCGCTTCGTTACCTGGCTAACAATGCCAACATGAAAGTATCTTATGACAAAGCGACTTCCACAACATGGCTGGATACAGGTATTCAGCGTTATGAATTCTGGGTCAACTCCAAAGTATACAAAGTCGACAACATGCGTAAAGGCATGAACGATATGGTGATCTCCCGCAACGGACACGTACTCGTACCGGTTCGCTGGTTCGCAGACAACTTCGAATGGGATCTGATGTATGACAAAGGTATGATCACTCTTACCAAAACATACTAAGCCGGTTGATTTTCATCTTATAATACACGCGCTGCGGATAGATTGAATGATCTTCCCAGCTCTCTCGCCCTGACTGCTTTATAGCGGTCAGGGCTTTTAATTTCTGTCCACACTTCCACACTTCCACACTTCCACACTTCCACACTTCCACACTTCCACACTTCCACACTTCCACACTTCCACACTTCCACACTTCCACACTTCCACACTTCCACACTTCCACACTTCCACACTTCCTTAACAAGGATAAAAAAATCTGTATACAATAGTCACATTATAAATAGAAAAAGTTTACATTTTTGTATCTATTTATTACACATTCTGATTAAGCGCTCTACACCCTGTTTATTTATTAATGATTACTCAAGTAAGCGTTCTATTTTTCCTATTTTCCATGCCGCCGCTGTTTCCGATGCTTTTCCAATCTCGTGATTTGAAAAGGAGCTGTGCATATGAAATCAAGAAAATGGATCGTCCCTGTTTTATCGCTTTCCCTGCTTTTTCCTGCCGCCAACGGCTTTGCTGCCGAGACGACGGCTGACCAGAATCCGGAGCTGGAGACCAAAGTTATCCAATTTACCATTGGCAGTGATCGATATATGGTTAATGGATTGTTCGAAGCAGTAGATACCCAAGCGACCGTGTACAACAATGTCGCTTATATCCCTCTGCGCGATCTGGCTGACAGTATGGATGGTGCTACAGTATCCTACGATGCTGCAACAGGTACAACCTGGCTGGATACAGGACTTGCTCGTTATGAATTCTGGGATAACAGCAGCCGTTACAGAGTAGACAATATGGAGATGCGTGCAGATGCGCCTATCCTGTCCAGAGAAGGTCATGTATTGATTCCTGCTTCATGGGTAGCAGATACACTGGATTGGACACTGGTATATGAAAATGGACTGATAACACTCTACAAACGCTATTAAAATTCGTTTTGATGGATGTTTGTCATTCTGTACAGATACAGTATTTGAGGAAAAATATTGTGAATTTTATTCCGATATATCGATTGAACAGGTACTTTCCTGTAGAGAAGTACCTGTTTTTTTATACGCAAACTAGATTATTTATTTAATAATACAGGTTATACTGTAATAATTTGACTTTATATTTGGTCTATGTTACGATAGAAGAGTTGTTTTTAACCCTCGGTTTTATCCTTCGCAAATTTTTCCGGGTGCTGCCGGAATCATCCCAAATTTCTTTTTATTCCAAACTCATTTGAAATTTGACGATCTGATTCACACTGGCGCGGTCATCGGAGCCGCAAGGACAGAAGAGAGGTAGGGCTTTTGTTGTTTTGGATTCAACGTGTTCAGACATAGACTATTCCATGTATGTCCCGTCTGTATACACCAAGCAAGCGAACCAAAACCGTCCCCGTCTACACATTTCACATTCACCGCACACGGGGTTACGGGTTAATAATAGCTGCAGTTAAGCAGCCATATGGATACCGGAGAGCAGGATTACGCAGCCTGACTCTGTAACTAAAGCAGTACATTTTGCACCCCACGGCATACCAATATGCCATTTTGCAAAATCCGGAAACATCAATTACACACATTGTTGAGCATGAAGCAATTCACATATGGCTCGTAGGCTGTATCACGGCTTATGGCATTTCAAGTAAATCAAACATAAGACGCAACACCACAGATCTCCGGCAGGACGACCCAACAGGTTGTCTTCCGGAGATCGTCCAATTTATAGGGGTATTTTTCCTCTACCATCTCCTCCTATCCCCTCCCTTCTCCTATTTTCCACATTGTATCCGCTCTACACTATCTGTTACATTCAAATAGATTATGTTATAGACCATTAGATACAGAGGTGAACTGCATCATGAAGCGAATTACGATCCTGATTGCGGATGATGAAGCAGAGATCGCCGATCTGGTTGCTCTGCATTTGCAAAAAGAAGGGTACCACACGGTCAAAGTATTGGACGGTCAATCGGCACTGCATGCGGTTCAGACGCAGCCCATTGATTTGGCGGTACTGGATATTATGATGCCAGGTATGGACGGCTACGAAGTGACCCGCAAAATACGGGAACAGCATCATATGCCGATTATTTTCCTTAGTGCCAAAACGTCCGATATGGACAAGATCACAGGGCTTATTACCGGAGCTGACGATTATATGACCAAACCATTCAATCCCATGGAGCTGGTCGCGCGCGTGAATTCCCAATTGCGGCGCTCTCTACAGTTCAACCAGTCTGCTCCCGCGCAGCGTGCCATCCTGGAAAAAGGCGGATTGGTGATTATGCCGGATCAGCACAGCGTAACGCTCTATGGCAAATCACTGGAGCTTACGCCCAAGGAATTCGATATTCTGTATCTGCTCGCCAGTCACAGCAAGCAGGTATTCAGTGCAGAAAGTATTTTTGAGCAGGTCTGGGGAGAAGCTTATTACGAGGGCGGCAATACCGTCATGGTCCATATACGTACTCTGCGCAAAAAACTCGGAGAAGATCTGGATAAGAACAAATTTATCAAAACGATCTGGGGTGTGGGGTATACGTTCAATGACTAAACGAAGAAGCTTCCGCACAACCATGATTCTGCTGCTTGGTCTGAGCATGCTCGCTTCCGGCGCCATTACATATGGTGTATACAAACTGATGCAGGCCTATTATTCGGGCGTACGAGCGGAAGATCCGCTTGCCCAATACCGCCATTTCATGCGCAATATCGGAGATATTTATTTTTTTCTGTTGCTGTTTATACCGCTCGCTATTTTGTTTTTCTTCTGGTTTACCAAGCCGTATGCAGCGTATTTCCGCGATATTTCTGCAGGGATCAGCCATTTGGCGAATGGAGATTTTCAGCATCGGGTGCAGATTTCATCCAGGGATGAGCTGGGGATGATCGCCGAGGATGTAAATTTGGCAAGTGAGAAGCTGCAGCAAGCGATCGAACGTGGCGATTTTGCCGAGAGCAGCAAGGATCAGCTGGTTGTGAATCTGGCGCATGATCTGCGAACACCGTTAACCTCGGTACTCGGTTATCTCGATTTGCTGATGAAGGATGATCAGCTGACTGATGAGCAGGTACGGCATTTCACTTCGATCGCTTTTACCAAATCCCGGCGGCTTGAGAAGCTAATTGACAATTTGTTTGAAATGACGCGTATGAATTATGGGATGCTGCCTCTTCAAAAATCCCGGCTGAATCTGAGTGAACTGCTGAAGCAGATGAATGAAGAACTGTATCCTGTATTCGAGAAAAACCACCTCGTTACCCGGCTTACACTGGATAATGAGCTGGTTGTCTCCGGTGATGGTGAACTGCTGGCACGTGTATTTGAGAATTTGTTGATGAACGCTTCACGTCATGGCAAAGACGGGGTATACGTTGATATTCATGGCTTCCGTGAAGCCGGTCAGGTCGTTATTCGTGTGATTAATTATGGTGGCTATATTCATCCCGAGGATCTGCCATATATCTTTGATATGTATTATACGGCAGATCGTGCACGTACTCCGCAAGAAGGCGGAACAGGTCTGGGACTGTTTATCGCCCGGAATATTGTAGAACAGCATGACGGTACCATCTCGGTCCAAAGCGATATTGTACAAACCATGTTTGAAGTGCGCCTTCCTCTGCTGGCGTGAATAAACGACCAAATTTAAGAAAAACTTTAGAAATGCCCCACTTTTTATGATTATCAAGACTTACTTTGAAAAAACCTTTAAATAACAAGAATAAATCATTGAATACATAAATGTATTGATAGAGCGTTGTCTCTTTTAAGAAGTTGTGATTAAGAAAAAGCATAGTGAAAGGCGCTAAACCCGTTTTCTACTCTAACAATTTTTCCATAATCATGACATCAATCATTTGTCCGTCTAATATGCCCTGCTTTTCAAAGGTACCGACTGTGCGGTAACCGTGTTTTTGATATAGCTGCTGCCCAGCTGTGTTAAAAGGAAAAGTAAACAGGACAATTTTATAGAATTGCTGTAATTTGGCTGATGCTTCCAAGGCAGAAAGCAATTGGCTTCCTATACCCTTCCCTCTACAATCTCGAGCAATATAAATAGATAAGTCAGCTACACCATCGTAAGCACAGCGCTGTGAATACGGGTTTAGAGAAGCCCATCCAGCCATTTTTTCTTGCTGATAGGCGACTAAAACAGTATAACGATCCTGATGGCTCTTAAACCAATTTTCCATATAGTGTTGATCTTTGGCTTCTGATTCCAGCGTAGCGATACGATCTTCGATTCCTTGATTATAGATCTGCCGAATAGCCGGGAGATCTTCTTTCTGTGCGGACCGAATGAGAAGAGACGGAGTAGACGAAGTAAAATTGACCATTGGTATGTCCTCCACCTTTCTTTATGGTTTCACTGCTTGTATAACAGCAGATACGATGTAATCCTCAATATTAGCTTCAGGCAGCCAGTCTTTCAAAAATTCTCGAGATTCTTCTTTGGGGTCAATCCGGATTTGAGTAAAACCACTTTGTTCCAGCATTAGGGTTAATTCTTGCATGGAAGAAGCTCCAGATATACAGCCGCTGTACAACTCTTTTAAATCATTTTTAATAGCCGGTGGCAATTCCGCGGTAGTTACGATATCAGAGATGGCGAGACGACCACCCGAGCGAAGTACACGGTAAGCTTCATGAAAAACCTGACTTTTGGCGGGAGAGAGATTGATTACACAATTCGAAATAATGACATCTGCCGTCTCATTAGCCACGGGTAGGTGTTCAATTTCTCCAAGACGAAAATCGACAATGGTATTTTGAGCCTTTTCTGCGTTAGAGCGAGCTTTGGTGATCATAGCAGGTGTCATATCCACACCAACGACTTTTCCCTTTGTCCCTACCTGCCGAGCAGCAAGAAAGCAGTCAAAGCCGGCACCGCTTCCCAGATCCAGTACAGTTTCACCTGGTTGCAAACTAGCAATTGCTTGCGGATTGCCGCATCCGAGTCCTAAATTGGCTCCTTCGGGAACAGCTTGTAGTTCCTCGGCAGAGTATCCTAGTTTTGCCGATACACTAGTTACATCTTTAATAGGGTCATAAGAAGAATTAGTCTGACAGCAGGAAGTTGGCTCTACAGTTTGTAAGGCAATTTCTTCATATCGTTCCCGCACATAGTTGCGAATCTCATTAGGGTTAGTATGTGTCATTTAAATCGCTCCTTTGAAGATTGGATATTCAAAATTAAAGCAGCTTTTTTATTTGCAAAAAGCAATTAAAAAAGCTGCTTTTCACCTACTGGAGAACAACAACGGCTAGACTTTGCCATCGCTTCATTCAACAAATAAATGGAGCGTAAAATCGTTTCCTGCTCAAATTCTGTGAGATAGGAGAATACTTCATCCAAATAACTATTCATCTGTTCATCAATCGTATCGGCAATAGACTTGCCTGTCATTGTTAAAGAAAGAAGGGAGACTCGTCGATCCATAGGATCAGGTTCTTTTTGTACAAGTTCTATTTTAATAAGGGCTTGAACTTGTCGACTAAAAGTAGTGATATCTGTTCCGAGTGTTTCTGCAATCTGCTGCATCGAAGCCTCCGCCTGGCGATCAATTTCATACAGGATATGACTTTGGGCAGCGGATAGGTCGTGACCATCAATTGTGCAACAATTTTTATTCAATAGACCAAATCGACGAGTCATGATTTGAAATAATTCGCGCTTATTATGCATTACGTTTCACCTCTATCTTGTTATAACTCATTTTATTTGCATAATGCAAGTTATATTTAGAACATATAATCTCTTGTATATAGGAGAACATTCTATTAGTATATAAGCATGTACTTATATGGAAAGAAGGAATGGTTATGGAGTTGATGGCAACAATAGCAGATGATTTGAAATTATTAGGAGATAAAACGCGTTTAACTATGCTGGCTCTTCTACAACAACGCGAATGGTGCGTATGTGAATTTGTTGAGATATTCAACATGTCTCAGCCGAGTATCAGTCAACATATGCGTAAATTAAAAACAGCTCATCTGGTCAAAGAAGATCGGCGTGGACAATGGGTCTATTATTCTCTAAACATTAAAGATAAACCTCATATACAGGCTGTATTGTCATCGCTTCCAGCTCCGGCTGATATTGTACGTAAGATGGGGAGAGAAGAATCGATTGTTGTTTGTGATCCGGAAACATCGAGCTGCGCTTTATAAGGCTCATACACTATCCCTAAGTGGGATAGCTGTATTTTATATATAATCACATGTTTATATGTTGATGTACGGAAATAAAAGAAATGTATACTTATTATCTTACTGGAGGTTTCTTTGTGGTATCTGTCGTATTCGCTTGCCTCATTTTTATTATCACGTTAACCCTTGTGATCTGGCAGCCCAAGAATTTATCTATTGGTTGGTCGGCCTGCGGTGGTGCTATACTTGCCCTTTTGGTTGGAGTCGTTAATTTTCAAGATGTATGGGAAGTTACGCAAATTGTTTGGAATGCAACGCTTGCCTTTGTAGCTATTATTTTGATTTCACTGATCCTGGATCGTATTGGTTTCTTTGAATGGGCAGCCCTTCATATGGCTCGTGCAGCACATGGAAATGGTCTGCGTATGTTTGTCTATGTCAGTATTCTCGGTGCGATTGTAGCTGCCTTTTTTGCTAATGACGGAGCTGCACTGATCCTAACGCCTATTGTGCTCGCTATGGTACGTGCGCTTCATCTGGATGAGAAACAGATATTTCCGTTCATTATTGCGAGTGGGTTTATCGCGGATACAACATCGCTTCCGCTCATTGTAAGCAATCTGGTGAATATTGTATCCGCTGATTTCTTTGGCATTACTTTTATGGAGTATGCCGGTCATATGATTGTTCCAAATTTCTTTTCCTTGCTTGCTAGTATTCTGGTGTTGTATCTCTTTTTCCGAAAGAGTATTCCTGTACGTTTTAACGCTGCACAGCTGAAAGAACCGGTAGATGCTATTCGGGATAAACGTATGTTTACCTTATCCTGGGGTGTCTTGGCGTTGCTGCTCATGGGGTACTTTGCCAGTGAATTCTTTAATATTCCGGTCTCTATTGTGGCAGGCATTATTGCTGTTGTATTTCTGCTCATCGCTGGTCACAGCCCGGCAGTATCGGTTCCTGATGTGGTTAAAAGCGCACCCTGGGCGATTGTATTCTTCTCTATTGGTATGTATGTGGTCATTTATGGATTACGTAATGTAGGCCTTACCGACTTGCTGGCTGTCGTTATTCAAAGCTTCGTGGACCAGGGAATGTTTGCAGCAACCATGGGGATGGGATTTCTGGCAGCCGTCATTTCCTCCATAATGAACAATATGCCAACTGTACTTATTGATGCGCTGGCCATTGATGCCACCAATGCTTCAGGCAATATCAAAGAAGCATTGATTTACGCCAACGTAATTGGCTCGGATTTGGGTCCTAAAATCACACCGATCGGATCGCTGGCGACACTGCTGTGGCTTCATGTATTAAGCACCAAAGGGATCAAGATTTCATGGGGGACTTATTTTAAAACAGGGATCATATTAACTGTTCCTACGCTGTTCATTACGTTGCTTGGTCTTTATTTATGGCTAATGATTTACTGATTAATAGAGAACGATTAAAGGAGAGAATCAACATGTCTAAAAAAACGCTTTATTTCTTATGCACAGGTAATTCTTGCCGTAGTCAAATGGCTGAAGGTTGGGGGAAGAAGTATCTAGGGGAGGAGTGGAATGTATACAGCGCCGGGATTGAAGCTCATGGTCTAAATCCTAATGCGGTTAAAGCTATGCAAGAAGCTGGAATTGATATTTCCGACCAAACCTCAGACATTATTGATCCGGAAATTCTAAATCATGCGGATTTTGTTGTAACGTTATGTGGAGATGCAGCGGATAAATGTCCCATGACACCGCCACACGTACGCCGGGAACACTGGGGCTTTGAAGATCCAGCCAAAGCTCAAGGTACAGAAGAAGAGAAGTGGGCGTTCTTCCAGCGTGTACGTGATGAGATTGGGGAACGTATTAAGCACTTTTCTGAAACCGGTCAATAAAAGGACTAGAAATCAGGTAAAGATCTGACGGTATCTTATTTGCTAGTTGATCTAGCCCGTCCTGCTGGCAACATTACACCAATAAAGGAGAATAACATGACTCAAACTTATCAAGCACTGATAGATGAACACATCTATATGGGCGGAGCTACCGATGTTGAAAAAATGATTAGAGATGCCCACTGCGAAGTCATCGTGGATCTACGTGAAGAAGCAACCGGTATAGCTTATTCTGGTTCAGAACAAGTGGAATGGATTCAAATCGCATTAGATGATCATGCCAAAACGACGCAGCCCGAAGTATTTAAGCAGGCAATCGACCAAATTGTTGAAAATTATCGTCAAGGGAAAAAGGTCGGATTTCACTGCGGTGGTGGTAAAGGACGTACTGGAGCTGTAGCGATCGGAACCCTGCTGGCTCTTGACAAAGCGAATACATTGGAAGAAGCTGAACGTCTGGCCAAAGAGATTCGCTCAGTTATCTCTATTAAAGAGACGCAGCGAGAAGCATTGCAACTGCTTTTTCCAAACACTTAAAAACGAAGGATAAAAAGACGCTCTGCTATAAAGAGCGCCTTTTTATTTTTGGGGAATTATCATCCAATATGGAATGAGAAAAATATGAAAATAAGGAGTATTTATCAAGACTCTTTTTTAAAAAATACTATTCTATTAGTTCTAGCACATTGTTTATATAGATAAGGTTTCTTTACAAGGTAGAGTATTATAAAAGATTTTAAATTCAAAATAATTGTTCCGCCGCAATTAATTCTAGTACAAAAGTTTCGCGCTCAATGGAAAATCCCATTGAAGATTCTTGATTCATAATAACCTGGCGGTTATGCAGAATAGCTTGATTGATGTCAATCCACACAGCAGACATTCCGTTTGAAATTTCATAATCTTCCAGTTGTGTAGCTTTCAGCTCTTGACTAATAGAGCATACATAATAATAAGATAACATATGGATTAGATCATACTCTGGTTTGTAGTAAGGTCGAAACTCTTCAATATAACCAAGCTCTCGTAGAATCTTAACATCTGTAGCTCCTGTTTCCTCCGTCAATTCACGGCAAAGACCTGTATACAGATCTTCATCAGATTCTAGACCGCCGCCTGGAAAACTATAATCATTGTATCTTTTTGTATATAAAAGCAATATTTCTGAGCCACGCATAACAATTGCTCGTGCTGCCTTGCGTTCATAACAATTACCTTCCAATGAGTTTAAACTATGATGAACAAATTTTTGAATCATTTCCATGTGGAATACATTCCCTTCTCTTATAAGCTACATTTTAGATGAAGATAATTACTATTCTAGAAGTGGGTTTAATAGTTTTAAAAATATGCATCATGTATTTGATCTTGTCCTTATATTAAGTCTAAATTATTTGGAGCTCAGTACTGTACGTATTTTGGATTGTTTAAATTCAAAAAGGAGAGAGTACAAAAGCAGATCTCGTTTTATAAACAGGGAAAACATTTAATTACAGTATAACTATATTCCAATATAAGGAATAATAAATATAGTGAATAGGATCTTTACAAATGATAAAGATCCTATTCACTGTCAATATTTTATTTTACAACGATGACAGGACAGTGTGCTCGTTTAACGACTTTGTGACTGACACTTCCAAGAACAAATTCTTGTAACGCATTTAAACCGCGGCTGCCCATGACAATTAATTCGAGATGATGTTGCTTAGCGTAATCAACAATTGTTGGTCCTGGATCACCAGTTTTGATAGTGATCTGGTAGGGAACACTTTTATGTTCAAACTGCTCTTGAATTGGAATCAATTTTTGTTTACGTTTAAATTCAATTTCATTGTGGTTCTGCGAGTGAAGGACTTCTTCTTTGACTTTAGAAGGATCAACAACAAACAAAATTTCAACTATAGCATCCGGCATAGATGAGGCAATGATCGCTGCTTCTTTAGCAGCACGTACAGCATTATCCGAACCATCTGCAGCAAGCAAAATACGAGAATACATAGCAATCTCTCCTTTAGATTAATGAGCTTTTAACTTCGCATGCTCATCATGATATAAGCCCACACGGTTAATAATCTTTTCGCTAGCCGCATTTAATCCTTTAACAACAACCCGATTACCAAGAGCTCGTAGCCGAATTACTACTTTATCTACAGCGCCTACACCAGAATCATCCCAGACATGAGCTTCTGTAAAATCAAGAATAATATCCGAATCACTCATAGTGTAATCAAACGCATCAACAAAACGTTCAACCGAAGCAAAAAATAATTGTCCTTCGATACGATAGAGAACAGCATCGTTAGTCTGTTGAGTAGCGATATGAATTTTAGAAATTTTGGCTACAAATAGAATAGCACTGAGCAAAATTCCTGCCATAACACCAAGAGCTAGATTATGTGTGGCTACAACTACGATAACGGTAAGCAGCATAACTATTGCGTCACTCCTTGGTGCTTTACGTAAATAGGAAAAGGAAGACCAATCAAATGTGCCAACAGATACCATAATCATAATCCCTGCCAAGACTGGCATTGGGATCTGGATGACCAGACCACCGAGAACGAGGATTAAAAACATGAGAAAGATACCTGCAATAAGTGTAGATAATCGCGTTCGCCCACCTGAGTTAACATTGATGATCGATTGACCAATCATAGCACAGCCAGCCATACCACCAAAAAATCCAGTGATAACGTTGGCGATACCCTGTCCTCGTGCTTCTTTGTTCTTATTACTTCCTGTACCTGTCATGTCGTCTACAATGGAGGCTGTTAAAAGCGATTCGACCAAACCCACTATAGCTAAAGAGATCGAGTAAGGTAAGATAATCATCAATGTTTCTAGGTTAAAAGGTACATGAGGAATCAGAAATGAAGGTAACGTTTGCGTAATAGTTCCTAGGTCACCAACCGTTCCGACCGTTACCTTTCCCCAGATGGCAACCGCAGTCAAGACGACGATCGCAATAAGTGGAGCTGGAATGGCTTTAAAAAAACGAGGTACGATATAGACAATGAGTAAAGTAATGCCCACAAACAAGTATGTTATAGTTGAAATGCCAAAAAAGTGAGGAACCTGAGCCATGAAAATCAAAATGGCTAGAGCATTTACAAAACCAATCATGACGGCTCTAGGAATAAACTTCATTAATTTAGCCACCTTAAAAACTCCGAACAAAATTTGGATGAAACCGGTAAGAACCGTTGCTGCAAGCAAATAATTGACACCGTATTCGCGCACTAAAGGAACGATTAGTAAAGCCATAGCCCCTGTAGCTGCTGAAATCATGGCTGGACGACCGCCAATAAAAGCAGTAATAACAGCAATACAAAATGAAGCATATAGACCTACCATGGGGTCAACACCTGCGATAATTGAAAAAGCGATCGCTTCTGGGATAAGAGCAAGAGCAACGACGATACCTGCAAGTATGTCACCTCTTACATTAGAAAACCATTGTTCTTTCACTGTGTTCATTGCCTTACATTCAACTCCTTTTTTATTTATAGTGACTTTTAACTCTCATAAAAGTCAGGTCCGTTAAAGATAAATCGATCTTATCACAACAAGTACCAAAATGGAACCTTTTTGGTACTTGTTTGTGTTATAATTTTATTACGTCGTAGATAGGGTAAGGAGAATAGATAATGTTAATTGGGTATATGCGACCTTATCAGGGTGATTTGGAGTGTAAAGATCAAGCAAGCCAGTTAAGAGAATCGGGTTGCGATCATTGGGTTATAGAGGAACATGCTTCACCTAAACAAAGAATAAAGTTGGAAGAGCTACTACAGCTACTACAATCTAACGATGTTTTGATTGTTACTAAACTGTTTGCTTTAGCGGATTCTACAAGACATTTAGCTGAGTTACTCCACAACTTTAATGAACGACAAATCAATTTTATTTCGCTGTATGAATCGATTGATACACGTCTTGAAGAAGGTCAATATTTTTACAAAAATATTCATTCACTTTTACATTTTCAGACGGATATTATTAGCGAGAATACAAAAAAGGGTATGTATGAAGCGAAGCAAAGAGGAAGTAAAGTGGGACGACCACGTAAGTTAGATGACAATATTAAAAAAGCCATCCAAATGTATGAGAGTAAAAAGTATAGTTTGTTGCAAATTAGAGAAGAAACCGGTATTAGCAAAACAACGCTTTATCGATACTTGGAAAATTGAAAATAAGGATACACCTACATAATAGAGTGCACTTCAAATAGAAGATGCACTCTATTATGTATTTGGAATGGCATATGGACAATAAAAGAGGATAAAAGGTAGTTAGATTTTGGAAATATTTAATATATCTTGAGGAGAAATGAAGATTGGATGTTCACCTATTGGTTCAATAACAATTTTTTTTGTAATGAGATCATACTTTACTAAGTGTCCAGTTACTTGTTGAATGCGGTTATAATTAAAATATTCAATACATACGTTGCTAGAATCCTTTAAATATTCTAGCGTAGTATATTGTAGTTCCTCAAATTTTTGCTGATCTAGTCGAGGGCGAGAGATGTCTTGTTGAGATGCATAAAATGCAGTAAGACGTTCACGATGTTCAGGCAAAATAAAAGCAGAACTCCACGTTTTGTTAGGATCTCTGCTCCTTCTAGTAAATTCATTCATTGGGTTGTTCCTTTCTAAACTTATAGTTGTTCGTAATTCTGTTTCAAATCCATTTGTAAACGTTGCTGCAAGGTTTTATTTTCATTTTGCAATTTATTTATTTGGATAGTAAGGTTTGCTACACGCTGCTGAAGAGATTCAATAATGACATTCTTAGATGAATCGCTTAAAACTTGTATACGACCGTTAGAAGGTTTCTGAAGACGTAATTCTTCTATCTTAGATCGAAGTGAATCATGCCCGTACAAAAAAGCCTTGGATACCTTAGCGTGAGAAGATACGGTGTTGAAGTTGATGTTTAGCCCAGCTTGCTGCAGCTGCTGGATCGCTGTCCAGCTAGACGCTATAGCGTGCTCTCTTTTTTGAATGGCATGCTGCTGCAGTCCGGACCGATTAGGATAGGCATTAGCCATTTCGTTCTCCTCCTACATACTCACGTTTTTCTTTAGCAATTCCGACAATTGGCACTTCGGATAGTAACGAATCTCGAATATCCGTAAAGCGCTTAATTTTGAGTTGAACCAATTCCAGAGATCGCAGTCTTCCTTGTGCTTCATATACTTGTACATCCCGTAATAATTGCTCAATTTGCTCTTGATAGTAATGTAGAAAAGTTTGATCGACATGAAAGCTGCGACAATTATTCTTAATACATGGAGGCTCCAGTGTCTGTTCTAAAAATTCGCAGTGTAGCTTGGGACTCTTAATGCAAAACCCATGATCCATACGAATCGCATCTAAATGGTGACGAATCCAGTCTAATTCTACGCCATTTTCTTCCGCTTGAATTGACAGATCGGTTCGAACTGGCATTCCCGTATCACTAAGCCGAATAGAGGCTTGCACTTTTTCCCACTCTTTTCGTAGTGTACTATCCAGGATTCGAGCATACGTCAGTGTCATTTCAGAGCTGGTATGAGCCATTAATTTTTGGACATGCAAAATTTGCATTCCATTATTAATGAGGTTGACACCGTACCTGTGACGAAAAGCGTGATTTTTAAAAGTATAGATATTTCCTGTAGCATCTCGTAAATCTAATTGTTCGGCTAGGCGAGCAAGAGCATGAGTTACCGAGCGCTGACACATCGCTTTTCCAGACGCTTTTCGTCCAATGGATTGAGGAAATAAAAAATGATGTGGATTATAGATCTTTTCATCCCGTACATACTCTTGCTGAATCTTAATGACCGTAACTATTTCTTCAGAAATAGGAACAAGATGATCGACACGATTCACTTTGCGCTGGTCGCCTTTAAGCCACCACCCATTTGCTTTGTACACTAAGCAATCTTGATGTAACTGGCAAACATCCGAAACCCGAAAACCGCTGGCTTCCATGACGAGAATAAGCCTAGCCAAAGCAGGAGGCAGCAAATGGAGATGATGCTGGACTTGTTCCCAAATGGGATCAGGGATATGTTTAATATGGTCATAATAATTTTTCTTTTCTCGCTTCGGTAAATCTTCCCAGACTAAAAGCAAATGGATCGGTTGCTTTGGCGCTTCAGGCCAATCGTACAGTTGGGCATATTCTATAATTCGTCGGCTGTTCGCCAGACACTCGCTCACATGACGATTGCTAGGCATACGATTCTTACAATGACTTTTCCCTCCCATATCTACCGTCCAAATATAGGCTAAAAAGGCTTCAATATCACTTCGCTGTAAATGTTGTAAACCTGTCCAATTGGGATGACGTTCATGAATAAAGTTGAAAAATAAGAACACTTTCTTAAGGATATTAAAAGCTGTTGCTACTGTAATTTGACGCTGAAGGATCAATACATGGTAAAAATATTTTTTGACGAGATCCCGGTAAGGAGGAAGGATCGAGGTGAAATTAATCCGAGTTTCTTGGCGTGACATATTATAAGGTAGTCCTAGTTTATCGAGATGCCACATGTCTTTCTCATATTCAGGACGATCATCATAGTAGTCTTGAAGGAAGGTATATAGTTTACCTATGATTTTTTTGTAATAGTCGTAGTGACCTGCTTTATATTTTGGGATTGAACGAGCAAAATGCTGCGCTTTGTTTCTTTCTTTTTTTAAAAATCGTTCATAGCGAACTTGAATCACGGGGAAGGAGTAATCTAGTAAGCTTTTTGCCTCTGGATAAGCATTCGAGAAGAACTGAGCGAATAAAAGAGTGGAGGTATAAGGCATAGCTAGTGCTGATCGTAAGGACAATCGCCCACTGATTAAATGGATATAGAAGTATCTTTTAATCTCTTCACGTAGGTATCGATTCTCAATGTAATCAAAATGAAGATACTTGTTGTACCCTACTGGTCTAGGCAACTGCAGCATTTCAGATAACTGATCCGTTTGCCAAATGTCCTGCTGAAAATAGAGGGGAAGAGGGAGGGTGAAATGGCTGTGCTCTTGAACCAACTGACGTAATATCGAGTTCATAAGGGCTCCTTTGGATCGTTTGACATGGCTTGTTCCCAATCATTTCGAATCTGATCCTCTGAAGGATGCACGTACATGTGTAATGTCGTTTGGATGTGTGCGTGTCCTATCAGCTTTCGTAAAGAAACGGCGCTCATTCCTTGTTCATACAGATGAGTAGCGCATGTATGACGAAACATATGGGCAGTAAAATGTAAACCGGTTCGCTTATTTAAACGTTTGATCAACGCCTGCAAAGACTCATACGTCATGGCCTCTCCCTTGTGCTTACCACTCCGATTAAAAAAGACGCGATCAATCCAGGTATGAACACAATGAAAGTCCAACAGATAATTCTGAAATAGATTCATCGTATCTGCTGTGATATATACCAGTCGATTCTCACCAGCTTTCGTTTTGGAGGCTCTTATAAGGATACTCTTATTGCCAATATCAAAATCACCTAACTCTAATTGAAGTAATTCGCTGGCTCGGATGCCGGTTTCAAGTAAAATCCGGATGATTAATCGATCACGAATATGCAACTCCTGCATTTCAAGATGATGAAGTTGCTGCTTAGTTAGTGTTTTATGTGCTCGTCGTGGTTCTTTCACTTTAAGAATATTCTTTCGTAAAGTATGATCCTGCGAAACATGGTCTAAAAAGGGACGATAGGAGTGTCTAAACCGTTTGATTTGCTTTGTCAAAGATACTTTAATATTCTTTTCGAATTCGTCTATACGGTGTAGGTAATCATAAAAATTAATCACGCATTGGATCATTAGATTAATGGTTCGTTCTCTTCTTTTTGCTGTAGTAGCTTCGATATAAGACACTTTATCGATTGGCATAGGATTTCTTAACCAAGCCATGAACTTAGCCAGTAGATTAAGATCTAGGTTTTCATAGCTCTCCTGAATATCCTTTAGGAAGTCCCAATATACCTTCAATTGGTAAGCATATGACTTCAATGTATTCGCTGAACGACCAATCTGATCCAAGTATTTAATATACTTCATGATAGGATTAATCATCTGTTGATGTTCATCGATTACAACCCATCGGCTTCCTCCTCCATATGGTATTTTAATCACTTGATTCATCTAATTCCTCCTATCGATGGATACGTTAAATACTTACTTTACACAGGTATACATAATTTGTATGTGATGAAAGTACGGATAGGAAATACTAACGTAAAATACGTTGCATCCTTCTTCTTATTATAGTCTTGATAATTTCTTTAATCCGTTTCCGTTATCCTTGATTCTATACAGGATAAGGAGGATCACGGATGAAGAAAAAGTGGGGTATTTGGATTGTTGCCATACTGCTGGGCTGCGCGATACTGGAAGCGGCAATATGGTTCAAATATAAAGATAGATTGTTGATTGATCTGGAGTCTACCCGAAAAAACGATTGGGACTACAGTATACCGTTGACTACAAATCTGCAGAACTGGGTACATAAAGGCGACTTGGTGCTCGTCAATACATCATATGCAATCCGCCCGGAAAGTGTGAAAAAAGATATTATCACCCTTGCAGACGAAGATGAACTGAACTCCGGCTTTGTGCTGCTGGATCGGAATATGATGCTGTCCCGTCACGTTGCCGAGCAATTTCAGAAAATGACTACAGCAGCTGCCGAGGAAGGGGTTCATTCCTTTTTGATGAGCAGTGGATATCGTGATCTGGACAAACAGGATGAGCTATATCAGGAAAAAGGAGCCGAGTATGCACTACCTGCGGGGTATAGTGAACATAATTCGGGCCTGTCGCTTGATATTGGATCTTCCCTGACCACGATGGATGAAGCTCCCGAAGGAGAATGGCTGGAGAAAAATGCATGGAAATACGGCTTCATTCTGCGCTATCCCAAGGATAAAGTCGAGATTACAGGCATTCAGTATGAGCCGTGGCATTTTCGTTATGTAGGACTACCGCACAGCGCTATTATGTACAAAAAGCAGCTGGTACTCGAACAGTATCTGCAATTGCTCAGGGAAAAGAAAGAAATCTCGTGCACACTCGACGATCATAATTATAATATCCGCTATTATCCTCTCGACTCCGAAACGACCATTTATGTTCCTCGAAAGGACTCGTACGAAATATCCGGAGATAATATGGAAGGTATCATTGTAACCGCCAGTGATTAATGGTCATGTACCGGAAAGGAACCTAGCATGAAGCATACCTCAGCACCAACTGGCCGCCACAACAAAAACGGCTTTCGGATCATTCCGTTTATCCTGCTCGTCACCTATCTGTATTTGCTTACCCAGATGATTCTGTTCAAAGGAGGTCCTATCGACCCTGGGCTAATCAAGGAACGACTACTCGAATGGCTGCAGCAGCCCGATCTAATCTATACACGTACCATCAATCTAACACCGTTTCAGGAAATTTCCAGAGACTGGAGCAGACTGTCCCTTCATCCGACCGGTACATCGATTCAGCTTATCGGCAATGTGCTGGCATTTGTACCGCTTGGGATGTTTATTCCTTTGCTGATGCGCCATCCGGTATGGTCAGGCATTCTGGTACTACCCATTTCGCTGCTGCTCAGTCTGATTTACGAAGGTACACAGCTGCTGACCGGTATGGGCATATTTGATGTAGATGATCTGATGCTCAATACAGCAGGCGGTATAATCGGTTATGTCTTATTTGCAACAGCAGTATGGCTTGGCAAATGGTTGATCGGTTCCAAATCATCCTCTTCATCTACAATTCAGTCTGCGGAAAACGGAATTTCATAAAAGAACAAAAAAAGGGACTCCATCATTCGCAGCTGATGGAGTCCAGATATAGTAATTCAAAAGGGGTTATTACAGACATTGTAGCTTGCTCATCTTAAAATAACCTGAGAGAAACCTGAAAGAAACATTAATTTTCGATTTTTAGGTATCTTCTTTTATAATATTATGCCAAAAAAAGTGAACGCCACGGTCGCAGTCCATGGCGTTCAATTCGTTTATATATTCAAAAGGGGTATGCATTTACTATAACCGGGTTATCTTAAAGGTTCATGAATGGTACCTAAAAATCGCATTAATTTTGTCGAAAGCTATTGGCAAAGGCACTATTCTGCCCGGAATCCCTTTAGGAATCCGCCAATTTTTGCCGAACCGACTCGATTTTATATTGGGCAGATGTAGGGTGATCACGTCGATCATCAATTTTGACAGAAGTCGATACCCGGCCTGCTCCCTCATCAAATGGACATTCATGCAGCGCCAGAATAGCCTGCATCACATCCTTGATATCTCCCTCAATAATCGTACTCATTGGTGTCAGCTGAAATGTGATTCCCTGCTGGCTATTCAGTACTCGCTGCATCTGCGCGACATAAGCACTCAGACTCGTACTGCCTGTACCGATCGGGATAACAGTTACTTCTGCAATTGCCATACGATCTCCTCCTTGGTCAAATCAAAATAGGTCTATTCTTATATTAAACCTGTTGAGTCCCCTTTCCAACTATGCGCTGTAGGAAAGGAACCGTACAACATCTTCTTAGATAGTCTATTCGATCAGAAGCAGACTGTCTTTCCATGATTTTCAGCCGGACAGCCTGCTTTGTTTGTTCGCTATTTTTCTAGCCTGTTCTTTGCTTATCTGCCTATGCTTCTTTCGTTCATTTTGTCAATATATTGGGTCATATCATCGCATACACATCTATATATAGAATAAGATGAGATTTTGTTGTCTAATGACGGAACTGCTTGATCCTATACTATATCGGAAAAGGATGATGACCTATGACTATACTGCGACCTTCTTCCACTTACCCTTCCGCCTCACCGGCGGCTACTTCGGATTCCTATGCCCATCTGCTGCCTCTGGCCGAACTGGGAGATCATATTATTCACGGTGAACACGAGTCTGCCCGAGAGAACGCCAACCTGAATGGTGACAGCTTTTCCGGTAAAATGAGCCGTCTCGGCAGTGAATATGCCCGCTGGTATACTCGCCAGAACGTGCTGCCTGCACCGGTCCTGCAAGCTGTACAGCAGAATCGCATTTATATCCATGACCTGGACCATTATGCTCTGGGCACGACGAATTGCATCTTTATTCCATTTGAGAAACTGCTGCGGGACGGATTCAGCAGCGGCAACGGCAGCCTGCGTACACCCAACTCCATCATGACCGCGATGGCGCAAGTCGCAATCATTTTCCAATGTCAGCAAAATGCCCAGTATGGAGGCGTCGCCGCCAACAAGCTGGATTATGATCTGGCTCCCTATGTGACCCGTTCCTTCCGCAAGCATCTGCGTAAAGGCCTGCGCTATTTTGAATCGGCTGCAATACATACCAGCGCCAATGCTGCTGCAGGAGAAGTCGACTTTGCAGCGTCGACCGGTTCATCGGCTGTCTCCTCTGTATCTGCTGCCCAGTCATCCGGTTTGATAGAGCAGCCGGAGTCCACGCTGTTCCAGGATACACTTAGAAATGATTGGGAAGAGTTGATTCTGACCGCCTCTATGGGCGATGAGCAGCTGGCTGTCCGTTATCCTCATGCTTATGCCTATGCGGTGGAAGAAACCCGTACCGAGACGTATCAGGCGGCAGAGAGCCTGATTCATAACCTGAATACGATGTCCAGCCGCGGCGGTGGCCAGATTCCATTTACCAGCATCAATTATGGTACCTGCACATCACCGGAAGGACGGCTTGTTGTACAGAGTCTGCTGGCGGCTACGGTACGCGGACTGGGGCATGGCGAGACACCGATTTTCCCGATACAGATCTTCAAATGCAAACAGGGTATTAATCAACAACCCGGCGAGCCCAATTATGATCTGTTCCT
This sequence comes from Paenibacillus dauci, assembly GCF_000971985.1. Taxonomy (GTDB): domain Bacteria; phylum Bacillota; class Bacilli; order Paenibacillales; family Paenibacillaceae; genus Saccharibacillus; species Saccharibacillus dauci. Next base: position 216,926 of record NZ_KQ040799.1, read on the forward strand.
GCAGGCTGTGGAATGTTCATCCCGGAGATTGTATCCGAACTTCGCCAATCTGGATGCACCTCTGAATGCGGAATATATGATTCCCGGCGAACCCGATACCGAATTTGCTACCATGGGTTGCCGTACACGGGTCGTAGCTGATCGATTCGGACGCAACCATCTGTCCGGCAAAGGAAACCTTTCATTTAATACGATTAATCTGGTGAAGCTGGGGATAGATCATGGGATTCACCGCCACCAGCTTGCTTCTGTCAATCGTCAGCAGGCGCAGCGAATAGACAGCCGACTGGAGAATTCCAAGTTCACGGATGCTCCTATCCATCTGACTGATTCTACTCTTGCACTGCCAGACGAAAAAGAATTCTATCGTGCCTTGGATGAGTGTATTGCGATTGCCGCAGAAGCGCTGCTGCATCGTTACCGGATTCAGGCGGTGCAACCTGCCAAAGCATCGGACTTTATGATGCGGGAAGGCGTATGGGAAGGTGGAGATCATCTACAGCCGGACGAGCCGGTCGGCGATTGTCTCAAGCATGGCACGCTGTCGATCGGATTTATCGGGCTGGCCGAATGTATGAAAGCTCTATATGGTGCGCATCATGGTGAGGATGAACAGGTCTATGAACATGCACTGGAACTGATCACCTATATGCGTCGTGCCTGTGACGCACTGAGTGAGCGGCATAATCTGAACTTCTCGCTGATGGCAACACCTGCCGAAGGATTATCCGGCAAATTCGTGCAAATGGATCGTCAGATATACGGCTCGATTGAAGGCGTGACCGACCGGGAATATTACACCAATTCATTTCATATTCCGGTCTATTATCCGGTAACGGCAGCACGTAAAATCCGGATGGAAGCTCCGTTTCATCATCACTGCAACGCCGGGTCCATCTCCTATATTGAGCTGGATGGCAACGCAAGACAGAATCCGGAAGCGATGACGTCCATTATCCGGTATGCATTGTCGCAGAATATCAGTTACTTTAGCATTAATCACCCTATTGACCGCTGCACTTCCTGCGGATACGAGGGTATCATCGGTTCTCATTGTCCGGACTGCGGTGCTTCCGAACAGGAAGTGCATATTGCCAGACTACGCCGGGTAACCGGCTATCTGACAGGCGATTATCAGACCCGGTTCAATCCAGCCAAACAGGCTGAAGTCCGTGACCGACTGAAGCACAGCTGATGAATATTTGTGGTTATATTCCCGAGTCGATCAATGAAGGGCCGGGGCTGCGCGCAGTTGTATTTATTAGCGGCTGCACCCACCGCTGTCCTGGCTGCTTCAGCCCGCATACATGGTCTTTTCGTGCCGGTGAGCCATTTACCCCGGAGCTGCAGCAGCAGATTATTGAAGAAATGGCAGAGAATCCATTGCTCAGCGGTCTGACAATTGCTGGCGGCGATCCTTTCTTTTCCGCTGCGGAAGTAAGTGAATTTGTACAGCGTGTGCGGGAGGCTATCCCGAACTTCTCGATCTGGATCTACAGTGGATATACATGGGAAGAACTTATTCATTCTGCGATTCCGGAATATTTGAAACTTTTGCAATTATGCGACGTATTGATAGATGGTCGATTCGTTCAGCAGCAGCGCGATGTATCACTGCTCTATCGGGGAAGCCGTAATCAGCGTATAGTTGATATTAATCGCAGCATGGATCAGGGGAAAGCAGTATGCTTACTTTAATCCTATTTCTGAAATAACTAGTATGTAAATTATGCTATATTAGAAAAATGCTGGAAATAAAAAGATTGACTTTCGCGATTGAATTGCATATGATTTGCTTATAGTAGATTAATTTTGCAAAAAACAGGCGTTATCCATACCGGGCACAAGCAGCGGTATTAACCTCATAATTCTATTCCTGTTAAAGGGGAGTAGCTGTACAGGCACAGTCGTCATTACGGGTGAATAACCCCGGTTCTGCCTGGCAATGAATAACAAACATTGTTAGCGAGACCTTTACCACAAATTGGTGAAGACTCGCTATTTTTCGAGAGACCTTTACCTTTGTGGTAAAGGTCTTTTTTATACACAGCCGAGCTACATGGCTGAAATATATTCTATTTTTAGGAGGAGTCTCATGGATGCAGCTTTGTTGTTAGAGTATGGCTGGGTATTACTCGTGCTGATTGCACTGGAAGGTTTGCTGGCCGCAGATAACGCGCTTGTACTGGCGATTATGGTTAAACATCTGCCGGACGATCAGCGGAAAAAGGCATTGTTTTATGGATTGTTTGGAGCATTTATTTTCCGATTCGGCTCCCTGTTCGTTATCTCGTTCCTCGTAGATGTATGGCAGGTGCAGGCGATTGGTGCTCTTTATCTGTTGTACATTTCCATCAATCACATCGTCCGTGCGTTTCTCTCCAGGCGGAGTGAGACCGAGGAAGCTGCCGATGATAAAGGTCCTGCAGCCAATCCGAAAAAGAAGTCCGGCTTCTGGATGACTGTATTCAAGGTCGAAGTAGCCGATATCGCTTTTGCCGTAGACTCGATTCTGGCAGCAGTAGCACTGGCAGTTGCTCTACCAGCCAGTGGATTGCCACCTATCGGCGGACTCGATGGCGGACAGTTTATTGTTATCTTCCTGGGTGGTCTGATTGGATTGATCATCATGCGTTTCGCTGCTTCCTTCTTCGTCAAACTGTTGCAAGAGCGTCCGGGTCTGGAAGTTGCAGCATTCGTTATCGTCGGCTGGGTAGGTATCAAGCTGACTGTGATCACACTGGCGCATCCGTCTCTGGCTATTCTGCCGGAACATTTCCCGGAAAACTCGATCTGGAAGCTAAGCTTCTATATCGTCCTCGTCGGCATCGCACTGGCTGGCTGGTTCCTGTCCAGTAAAAAGACAATCACAGAAGATGAGAATGCAGTTAAAGAAGTCAAAGAAGAAATCAAACAGGATCTGTAAACAGGTTCCTTCAAGCGAAGTCTCCATTTGGAGCTTCGCTTTTTTTTATGTAATTTGGTTAGGTCGATACTTAGAAATTCGATATACATAGACTCACTAATTAATTTTCCATAATTTTGAATTAACTATTATAATTTTGAATTTATGGACGAAATAATAAACATACAAGCTTAACTTAGGTGAGTTCTTCAGAGCTATAGATGGATTATATTTCAAATTATAGAAATTAAAAGATTGATATTTATATAATTTGGATAACTGTGTTACATAAGCTCTGCAAGACACTCACACTATCATACATTGGAGTGAATATTATGCGCCTAGCCAGTAATTTCAAAACATTCACCAAATTGATCAGTGCCTTTATTTTAGTAGCTCTTATCCTTGCAGCGATAGGAATCTATGGACTGAACAATCAGAATGTTATGAAGAAAAACATCGATAGTTTATATACGAACAACCTCGTTTCTGTACAAGCCCTGTCCGCTGCCGAACTTTCTCTTCAAAAAATGCGTGTAGCCTCTCGTGATATTGCCCTGAGCAGCAGTACGGCCGACAAGCAAAAAGTACTCGATACCGTCCCTGATCTGATTGCTACCGTGAATGAAAATATAGATAAATACCGCAATACTCCACTGAGTACTGCTGAAAGTACAGAACTGAAGAACTTTGATAAATCGTGGGCTGTTTATCATGAGTTATATAACCGTGCTATCAAGCTGGCCGAGAATGCTTCTCCTGCACAATTCCAGCGTTTTGTACAAACCCAGGTACTGCCTGCCGGAACCGAAATGTACAAAAGTATCGGTACGCTGAATGAATTGAATATTCAGCAAGCCGGAGTATCTTATAATAAAGCCAATGATGTATTCAATAGTGCAAAGCTGTGGACAACGATCTGGATTGTCGTCGCTTTCCTGTTCTGTCTGCTGCTCGGAACCGTTATTGCCCGAATGATTAGTGCTCCACTCAAAAATATTGCCGGATTGCTCAAAAAAGTAGCTTCAGGTGACCTCCGTGAACGTTCCAACCTGACAGGTCAGGACGAAATCGGCCAGCTTGCTACAGCTGCCAATGAAATGACCGAACGCCTGAACGTACTAGTATCCGAAATTATCGATTCTGCCCAGACTGTAGCTGCCACTTCCGAACAAATCTCTGCCAGCACCGAAGAAATCGCCGGCAGCAGTGCCAATCAGTCCCAATATGCCCAATCGATCGCCCAATTGTTCAAAGATATGTCGGTAGCTATTGATGATGTCGCCCATAGTGCAGAAGAAGCCGCTGAGCTGTCCAATAACACAGTAAACAAAGCACAAAAAGGTGGCGAAATTGTCGCTCAGTCCACTACAGGTATGCAGGAAATGAATCAGCAGATGTGCAAGCTCGAAAAAGATTCCAATCAGATTGGTGAGATTATCGGGGTGATCGATGATATCGCCGATCAGACCAACCTGCTCGCACTCAATGCTGCGATTGAAGCGGCACGTGCCGGAGAACAAGGTCTTGGGTTCGCTGTCGTGGCTGACGAAGTACGCAAACTGGCTGAACGCAGCAGCGCTGCTACCAAAGAAATCACCGGTATTATCCGCTCCATGCAGTCCAATATGAAGCAGAGTCTGAGCGCTGTTGAACACAATGCGCAGCATTCCATTCATACAAGTGAAGCTTTTACCGATATTATAAATCGCGTCAGTGATTCCGCAATGAAAATCAATGGAATCGCCGCAGCCAGTGAAGAACAAAGTGCACAGTCGGTCGAAGTCATGCATTCTGTCACAGAGATTGCTTCCGCTAGTGAAGAAGTCGCTTCAGCCTGTGAACAGACAGCAAGTTCTTCCCAGGATCTGGCACAGCTCGCTGACCGTCTGCATTCATCCATCAATACATTCAAAATCTAATTCCAAATAAAGAAATAAAGCATCCTTCTGTTCGCTGAGTACTTTGCAGCGGTACAGGAGGATGCTTTGATGTATAAGGCCTGATTTACTAGTTACAACGATTCGATAATATCACCTGCCAGTAGGGACGCCGGGTGACCCGTCCGCTTGCGAGCGGCTTCTTCTCCGGCATGTCCATGCAAATGCACACCAAAAGCAGCTGCCTGCAGTCCACTTAGTCCCTGGGCCATGAGTCCGGAGATTACGCCAGTCAGTACATCCCCCGAACCGCCGGTAGCCATCCCCGGATGACCGGTAGTGTTCACCAGTATATCTCCCTGCGGCGAAGCGACGATTGTTCGCGCACCTTTGAGTACCAGCACTACGCCATGCTCTTGCGCAAAGTCACGAGCGATACCGATCCGGTTGCGCTGAATATCCGCAGTGGATACACCAGCCAGCCTTGCCATTTCCCCTGGATGCGGTGTCAGTACCGTATCTGCCGTTCGGCGGGACCAATGAGACAATCCTCCGGCTTCGGATAATATGTTCAGTCCGTCTGCATCCAGTACCCAGGGTTGCTTGGTCTCTTCCCACAAGGTATGGAGCCATTCTCCATCCTGTTCGAATCGGCCCAGTCCCGGACCGATTGCGAGTACATCCGCTTTGGCAGTCTGCTCGATGATTGTTCGTGCAGTATCGGCCTTCCATTGTCCATCCGGGTCCTCGGAAGCAGGGATCATCATCAGCTCAGGCACATGCCCAACCATATGCTTCATCAGCTGCTCCGGCAGAGCCCACGTTACCAAACCACTCCCGATACGCAGCGCAGAACGCGAAGCCATCAATCCGGCACCACTCATATTCATACTCCCGCCAATCACCATCACATGACCATATGTCCCCTTGTGACCATCAATCGCCCGTGAACGGCTCGTATCGATCTTCAGCACATCCTGCAGCACATCATCCGTGATCAGATGGGTGCGTAATCCAGCATGCTGAGCTGTAGAGCGCGGAATCCCTATAGAACGCACAACTACTTCACCGGCTGCTCCAGCGCCGGGATACTGGGTAAGTCCCTGCTTGAGAAAGGCCAGACAGACTGTCAATTTGGCTTGAATACAGTTGTCCGCCAGCTCTCCGGTATCTGCGTTCAGGCCGCTCGGAATATCCGCAGCAATAATCGGTTTACCCGATGTGTTAGCGGATCGGATTATCGATGCATACGGTTCACGGGGTTCTCCCTTGCTGCCTGTGCCAAGCAGAGCATCGATAATACCGGTATAGCGGCTCCAATGACTGGAGAATATCTCTTCTGATTGTGAAGCGGCATGCCCGGTATGGGTTCCCTTTGCATCAGGATCAGATTCTTGCGGATGCAGATTCCATTCTTCATTCCAGACCAGATGAGGAATACCTGAGCGCTGCGCAGCATCCCGCTGAAGTGCTGCGCCTCCTGTCAGTTCCTGTGGATCATAGGCATACAGCAGCGTTACGGCTATACCGGCATTGGTCAGATAACGGGCAGCAACCAGTCCGTCTCCACCATTATTGCCTTTGCCCACCAGTACGAGCCAGTGCTGACGGGAGCGGTCCGGAATGACTTTCTCATCACTGCGGATGCCTCCTTCATTGGTCAGTGCCCGTCCGCGCGGCACATCAGCCTGCTCATCTTGCTGTCCGCCGCACCAGGCAATCACTTCCTCCGCAATTGCTTTGCCTGCACTCTCCATCAGGGACATCGCCGGAATTCCCAGCTGTTCAATCGTATATTGATCCAGATCACGCATCTGCTGCGCGGTTACAATGTACATGGTTCTGCTCCTTTCCTGATTCACCGTATAAGACGTTCTCTTACTATATAACCGTAATTGCAGGTATACAAAAATCTGGCTTGTTCAGCAAATACAAATGAGATTTCCAGGATTAGCTGATAATGCTGTCAAATAAAAAACCTTTTCTCGCTAAAAAGAGAAAAGGTTTTTTATTTTATGCCGAGAGTATCCTGCTTACCTTACTGAACATATTAAATAAGCAGCATTGACCTTATAACGAATCCGGCCAATACTGCTTATTATTTTCTAAAGTATTCATTTGAAAAAATATCTGGTCAGCCACACTTTTTGCTAGCTAACTGGCGGATCAGTAAGCTACCGTAAAGCGGTCGTGAACAAATTGTGGATCTTCTACTTCATCGAACAATGCAGCTGCGTAATCCTCCGCAGAGATACGGCTGGCTCCGTCATCATCCGTGATCAGACGGGATGTACCGATACGGAAATTGCCTGTACGCTTGCCGGGTTCGATCCAGCTGGCAGGACTGACATATGTCCATTCCAGATCGCTGTGACGGTATACGTCGTAGGCTTCTACATGTGCCAATGCGAGCGGCTTGATCTCTGCCGGGAAATCGGGCGTGTCCATCAGGCGCACACCCGGCTCTACTTCCAGACTACCTGCTCCGCCTACGATAACCAGCCGGGAAACGCCGGCATTTTTCATCCCTTCCACAATGGAACGCGCTGCTTCCGGCAGATCGGATTCCTGTCCAAATTGTGGACCAAATGCATTAATAACTACATCGTGTCCGGCGACAGCCGCTTCAACACTGGATGGCTCCATTACATCCAGACGAATGCCACTCAGACGCTCGGTATTCGGATCAATTTTGGAAGAATCGCGTGTAGCGGCAGTGACTTCATAACCGCGGCGCAGCCCCTCCTGTACGAGACGCTGTCCAATCGTGCCTGTTGCACCAATAATAATTACTTTCATTGTTATTCATCCTTTCCGTCATGACAGGTTATGCCTGTTTCTGTCTTTTACATACCCTGAGCAGCTGCTCATGATTCAATCTTAGCTGCGGATCGCCTGACGAACCTCTTCCATCTGCTGGATATCGGTCGTAATCTGGCGAAGTGTAATCTGTTCCAGCTCCTGCTCCATCGCACGCTGGGCACGGGCAAATACCTGTTCCAGTTCCTGCTGGATATTGCGCCCAACTTCACAATTCGGATTGGGATTATCATGAATCGCGAATAATTCATCCCGTGCTTCATTCTGTGCAGCCCGGTAAATATCGAGCAGTGTGATCTCACCAGCCGGACGTGTCAACTGTGCACCGGCTACCCCTGGCTGGGTACGCAGCAGACCCGATTTGGTCAACTGACTAATCATTCGGCGGATCACCACCGGATTGGTATTGACGCTGCCCGCAATCATCTCCGAAGTAATACGCCCCTCTGTAGAATCAAGCAGCGACAATGTATGAATGGCTACAGCGAATCGGCTATTGTACGCCATTTGGGTTCCTCCTTTCCTGCTGGCATTCTGATCCAATGATCAGGTTCCCATTTATATGAATAATTGTTTATTTATAATGATTACAATTCCAGTCCATAATTCAGTATACCAGCAATTGGCGCAAAACCAATACGGTTTATCCATCGGGTAGGGACAAACCGTGCTTTTTGTAGATACATTTCATGGAGAAAAGAGGGAATCAGCGATTGTAACAGTAGATCTACCGAATATCGGTCTCTTTTTGAAACTCAAAAGCTAATTTTTCGTTTAATAGAATAGAAGTGAGTATTTTATCATACTGTCGGTTCGATATAGACCTATCCAGAAAGGAAGCTGATACGATGTCAACCGCATTGCCTGTTTTAAAATGGATCACCTTCGCGCTGGAAGCATTGATGGCCATTCCGATCATTGGAGGAACCTTTGTCATCTCTTACGGATATTCACCGCTGTTTATCGCTTTTGTACTGCATCTGGTAGCATTGGTGCTGGCGGTACGTCTTGGGCGCTCGCCGTTCGGGAACGCTTTTGGTGTGATTACTTCGGCACTTGCCTGGATTCCATTCCTTGGCTGGATCATGCACTGTATCGCTGCCGTTCTGCTGCTGATCGAATCTATCGCAGTCACCGGAACCCGCAGCACGGATCGTTACCGTCGTTACTGAGTCAGGAAGTGTTAGTCTCCCACCTGTTCTTGTATCATAAATAGTGATATCATCAGCATAACCATATCATTCGTATCAATGGATCAATAAAGGAGTGAATCGGGTGGGATCACTGGAATGGACATTGCTTCAACATTATCCGGCACTGCTAGTTACGGTCAGTCTTGCCGGATTTGCGCTGCTTGCCCTGACGTACGGCCTGTCTGCCAGACAGCGGTACAGTACGGATCGGGAACGCATGCGCCGGATTCAATCCAGTCTGGATTATTTTACCCAAGCAGCCGGACAACTGTATCCGGCTGTTGTTATGCCTGCCACTACGCAGTCTGTCGCTGTAGCCAATTCCTATAAGGTGACCAATGATGAGAGTTCGGCTTCAGCAACCATTCTGGGCTGTAAGGCGGCTCCATATGCTTCGGATGAGCTAGTGAAACGGGTTGACGAATATCTGCAGCGTCCGGATCGGCAGTCTACACTACTGCTTTATCGTACACTTGAGATGGAGATCAGTCGGCTGACCCGGGAGCGCAGCGGATTGCTGACACGCGGCGAGCATCCTCGCTGGGGGATGCTGTACTGGGTAACTCTCCGTCCATTGCTGCCATTTACAGCGCTGATTGTAGAGATGATCTTCTGCTGGCAGCTGATTGCCGATTTGTACAATGCGGCACTGCCGGGACCGGCTGCATCATTATTTGCTATTCTGCGGTTTGTGTCCTGCAGCGGAGCGCTGCTACTGCTGTACGGTGTGATTAGCGCCGAATTCCGGGAAAGCGGACGCCGGGCTTCCTTTGTCATCGTGACGCTGATGATTTGCGGGCTGGCCTTGCTGCATCTTCTCGGACTAACAGCTGCGCCGTATATTCTGGTTGCGCAGGTGCTGATGTATGCCGCCGGATACCGGCTCACCCGGGAACCCAAGCGCAAGGAACGTCCCTATGCGGGAGAATATGAATAAAAAAGGTGCAGTATCTGCCATAACCTGGATCGGGTTATTCAGATACTGCACCTTTTTTGATAGGTTAAACAGGAACCTTTATTAAAAATAGTCGGCTGAATCGTAATCCAATCAGCCTTCTACTTCATTCAGATCTGCCATCAGGCAGACTGGACGATTCAGCGTCAGCTCGTGTCCGGTAGGCGTCAGACGGCCGGTATCCGGTTCAGCGGCAAACTGGACGATATTATTGCTGTCCTGATTGCAGACAAGTACATAACCACCAGGCACAACGGCAAAATTACGCGGTGTCTTCCCTTTGACAGGTACCCATTCTACAGGTGTCAGCTCGCCGGATTGCTCATCGATATGATAGTGGACGAGACTGTCATGTCCACGATTAGACGCGTACACATGGCGACCGCACAGGGACAGACGAATATCACCGCCTGTATTTTCGCCCTCGAAATCGTCTGGCAATGTCGATACGGTCCCCAGAATCTCCAAGACGCCGTTCTCGACATTACGGGCATACGAAGTGACTGTACTGTTCAGCTCGTTAATACCATAGGCAAGCTGTCCATTCGGATGAAACACCAGATGACGCGGTCCGGATTGAGGCGGAAGTTCGGTTACACCGGCTTTGACCAGTGCACCATTCTCGATCGCATAGCTGACAATCTGATCCAGGCCCAGATCGGATACATAAGCCATCCCGCTATCCAGAGAGGATACAGCAGAGTGAAGATGCGGAGCATCTTGGCGTTCGGGATGCGTACCACTGCCCTCGTGATGCACTTCGCCACTCATTTCGCCGAGACTTCCATCTTCCTGTACCGGGAAAATGTTGGCATTCTTACCGGTATAATTGGCTGCCAGCAGATACTGACCGTCCGGTGTCAGCTGTACGTAGCAGGGAGCGCCTCCACCGGTGGCTTTGCGATCGATCAGATGCAGCTCATGGGTCTGCTCGTCGATCGTATAGGCAGCAATCTCTCCTTCATCGATCTCACATGCTGCATAGAGATGGCGGCCATCCGCAGACAACGCCAAGTAAGATGGATTCTCTACTCCCGCTGTCTCCGAGGTGATATGCAGCTCTCCTGTTTCCTGATTCATCACAGCGACATGTATACCGGCTTCTTCCTTGCCTGCGTATGTACCAATGTACATCCATACCTGATTATCGGTTACTGACATGATTATTCCCCTCTCGTATCCGTATTCGCCTGCCTGCTTCTATATGATGCAGCAGGCGTATTCATTCTCTAATTAATACCGATTCTGCGAGGGGATGAATCATCAGTGCATCGATATCCTACGGATAAACATACGTAAAAAGGTTGGGACAGCCAGGAAAATCAGCAGTGTACGGAACAATTGATAGCAGCTGACTGTAGCAATATCGGCACTGACCTCATGCGCAATAATCCCCATCTGGTCCATGCCACCGGGAGCCATACTGAGCAGTGCTGTCGCCGGTGTAAGATGATGCCACTGGATCAGAATAATACTCATAACACAGGCAAAAATCAGCAGTACTACCCCGCTGCCGACAGCGAGTATAATCATCTGCAATTTGCGTTCCAGCTGCTCGGGGTGCAGCATCAGCCCGATCGAGCTGCCAATCATCAGCTGCGCCGCATCCAGTATAGTTGCCGGAAGTGCAGGACCCGGGATGCCGGCCAGCTGGATGACTGCCGTGACCAGCATAGGCAGAAGCATATAGGCTGTCGGAAAATTAAACCGCTTGCCGATCACTGCCGCGACAGGACAGACAACAACAAACAGCCAGATCGTCGGTGGCAATGATGACCAGCCTGGCGAAGAATGGGTAATCGCCTCCGTGACCGTATTCAGATCCACGCCAAACAGTGGACTAAAAATAAGCAGCGGCACAAAAATAACGATCATCATCAAGCGTGAGACCTGCAGGAAAGTGACTACGGTAAGGTCAATACCTTTTAGTTCCTGTGCCAGCAGTACCATCTGGGTGAGTCCGCCGGGTATACTACCGATCAGTACAGTCGGAAAAGGAATACGTGTCCACCGGGAAATCAGATAAGCGGTCGCCGTAGAGAACAAAAGCAGCAGCACCGTCATAACGATCATTGACGGTAGCTGCTGCCCGATCCGGGATAGCGTAGAGAATGTCAGTGATAATCCCAGCGAGTAGCCAACAATGATCGTACCGGCATCTCTTGCTGCTGCGGGCCAGGCCAGCTGCAGCCTGCGCCCGCGGAGCAATCGGGAGCCGATAAATATCAGAATCATCGGACCAAGAAGCCAAGGCACCGGCAGATTAAACCATTTGAACAGGAGACCGCCAACCATTGCCAGCAGCAGCGTATATCCCCAGCTCAGCCATGGGAAGCGGCTGCTCACGAAGAAGGTACCAGCTCATCCAGCCGCTGCTGCAAATCGCCACGGAACAATCCACCATGATAGCAGACGACAGTATCTACATCGAGCTCGCGAAACGCATTCAGTGATTGCAGTGCCTGATCTATATTCGGTGTGAAATTAGGAACTGGCCCCATCAGCTGACCCTCCTCGATGGCCATGGCATCCGCAGTAATCAGCGTTTTGCTCGCAGGATGGTACAGACTGATATGACCCGGCGTATGTCCCGGTGTGTGAATAACCTGAAGACCACCTGCGAATGGCAGCAATTCCCCGCCATGCAAGGTATGGGTTACATTGCCCGGCGTCTCCGGCGAGAAGACCGAATAAAATGCATCGCGCTCTGACTCCGGTAGTTCAGACAGCATCCCTTTCAAGCGTTCCGGTGAAGCTTTGAGAAATGGCGCTCTTCCGTCAATCGTCGGCTGATCACCGATATGCGCATAGACATTCAGCTTGCCGGGTGCCGCATCCAGCAGCTGTGGCAGAGTACCCACATGATCCAGATCCTGATGTGTCAGAATAACGGAACTTATCGTGGATCCTGGACGAATATGCTGCATCATGGTATTGTAGCCACCTGGAATTCCGGTATCGATCAATACGGCCTGATCTCCTTCATAGATTACTACCGGATGAATGACCATTTCATGCTCGCCATATTTCGACTTGAGTTCAATAACTTGTATTGTATCTGTAATTTTCATTATGTTCCAAAGCCTAAGATTAGACTTTGGTTCACCTCCTTGTAATGAATACTTGTCTTTACATCTATTATCCCGTGCTGTATAACCACCTGTCAAAAAACGCGCACAGGTGCCCTTTCATTTGCTTCATATACCGGCTGCACATACCCGGTTGCGTCCTTCGTGTTTGGCCCGGTATAGTGCCTGATCCGCCTCATCCAACAGTTCCCTTGCTGATCGATCCGGAAAAACAGATACTCCGATCGAAGCAGTAATTCTCAGCTGCTGATCATCCGGCAGCAGGAAGACATGCTGCTCAATCTGCTGACGCAGGCGTTCACCTGCCTGCCTGGCCTGATTGTAATTGCAGCAATGCAGCAACACAACAAACTCTTCTCCACCTTTGCGTGCACAATCATCCGAGGAACGTACAAAATGATGCAGCAGCTCTCCCATTCCCGCCAATACAGCGTCCCCTGCACTATGACCATATGTATCATTTACAGATTTGAAATGATCAATATCCAGCATCAGCAGGGCAAACGGCTCCCCGGTACGCGTCGCATGCAGCACCTTTTGCTCAAAGATCGCTTCAAATGCCCGCGGATTATGCAGTCCGGTCAAATAGTCACGACTGGCGCTTTCCTTGAGCAGATAAATAGATCGATTCGAACGGCTCAGATAAGTCAGCAGTAGATACGTAAATAACCCACCAAGCGTATAAACAAACATAACAAGCAAAAATGGCAGCATAATATTGCCGTCATACGTCATATATACAGGTAGACCGGGCAAAATCATGCTGCTTCCGACAACAATAACCCACCGCTTCCAAGAGTGATTATGCTTCCCGTCAAATAAAGCACCCGAAAGCACAAAAGCCAGAATGAGCATTGCTATTCCGGCATATAGTCCGGCTGTATTGCTTATATCCAGCAGTACAAATCGTCCGATTAGCAGAATTATCAGACTGATAGCTCCTGCCAGCCGACCCGACATATAGACCGCACTAATAATAGCCAGCACACGCAGATCCAGATGAAAACCACCGGGTGCATTAACGTTGAAGAGCATAAGTCCAAGCCCCAGCAGTCCTAGCAGAACTCCTGTAATATAAGGAAAAGTACGGCTATACTGAGGGAAGCTTTCCTGAATCTTGTTCAGCAGCAGATTGCAGAGGAACAGGAAAGTAGTCATTAATGTTAAATTGTTCAACAGATTAACCAGCATGATATCCAGCCTTTCATACAAAAGGTATTCATGGAAAACTGCCCTAGGCGGATCTATGCGACAGAACCCATATATAGTTACGGTCTGTTGCAGCAAATAGTTCATTGCTGCAGACCTTCTACATTATAACCGGATATCTTCCAGTATCTGTTACATGTTCTTCATTTATGCGCAAATGCACTCCGAATCAGTTGGCAGGCTTTACAGAAAACGAATAAAAAAACCTGGCGTCCGATAGGGCCAGGTCATTTATAATCTTTATTACACTATGAAATCAGAATGAATTTTTGATAACTGCTTCTTCCAGTGAGAAGCGACCTGACGCATAAGCAGGCTTCGCCGCTTTACCGACAGAGATCAATAGTGTTGGAATATAACGTGCAGGCACATTGAAATGTTCCATGAATGCAGCAGCGTCAAATCCACCCATTGGACAAGTATCATAACCAAGTGCTTTGGCAGCCAGCATCAGGTTCATCGCTGCATAAGAAGCATTGCGATTGGCACTGTCACGTGCTACATCAGGGCTCTGGTATGCGCCATTGATCTGGTTAACCAGTGTATCGCGAATCTCTTGTGTCATAGAGCCGGCTTCCACCAGGGAATCATAGACAGGGGCTGCATTACGGTTCGCTTCCAGGTCACCCAGTACCGCTACGACAAAAGAACTGTCACTGATCTGGGACTGATTATAGGCGATAGGCAGCAGTTCCTGCTTTTTGGCTTCATCATCAATTACGAGGAATTTCCAGTGCTGCAGATTCCATGCGGAAGGAGCGGCATTCGCAGCAGACAGGATCGTCTCCATGTCTTCTTGCGGAATAATATAGCCTTTTTCGTATACTTTGACCGAATGACGTTCTTCCATTACCTGAATTGTTTCCGGTTTGACCATATTAGACATCATAACCACTCCTCGGGATATTTTAAGTCAGGAATTATAAACAGGATGACTGAATTCATAACTATCAATAATAGTTACCAATAGTAATTAGGTGTATATTCCATTGTGATTATATAATCATACCTATCTACTGTCAACTACAGGATTTATATATGTTCATACTACCTGTATCTTTGAATATACTGAGGATTCAATCCCATTTGTCAGGAGTGATTAAACGTGTACAGTGAAAACAGAAACTATCCTGATTGCAAGCAGATCAAGCGTATCGTAGAAATTGGCGGACTGACAAAAACGCAGCTGCTCCATAAGCTGCAGCAGCACTCTATAATGATGAACGAATTGGGAAAAACATTAATAACCGATAATAAATTCACAACTTCTGATATCAAATACAGTCTACCGACTGTAGAACTCACTGTTGGTCAATTAGGTTTTCCTGAAGGAGCTACAATAGATCAGATCTTTGATAGAGCAGACCAATCGGGTTTGGCATTGTGCCCGTTAGAGCTGGGACCCCATCTAAGATTGGCGTATCTTGAACAGCCAGAAAGTTATGGGGATCAGCCAGTTCAGCAGCATAGAGCGCCGGCCGGCTCTGTTACCATTGCCTCGGAGATACTGACTGAAGACGAAGAGTTTCCAAAGGGATTTTATCTTAGAAAAATCAATGGTGTCTTATGGCTACGCGGTTATATTGCTGACCATCTGCACGTTTGGAGTCCAGATGATCATTTTATCTTTGTTCAAACAACGAGCCACACAGCAGGGGTCTAAATGAATAGAATTCACACTCGCAAACTGAAAAATCTATAGAAAGACAACTTAACGAATGACAAAAGGATCGTTGCACAAATGCTAACGATCCTTCTTGTCCATTTATGATTTTATGATCGCACTCTCACGTACCCACTGCAGCAGACGCAGATCCTGATGTGCTCCGGCAATGATCGACAGGCCGACTGGTGCTCCATCTATCGTGCCTGTCGGTATAGTAATCTGTGGCAGACCGGCCAGACCGGCTATCGATGAGAGCTGCATGGTCTGGGAACGGCGGCGCTCACTGTCTTCACCCTGAATATGTAGCGATGGCGCCGGACCTGTGGCAGTTGGCAGGATCATCAAACTATCGGTGCCAAGCAGCGTTCGCAGCGAATCACGCACTGTATTCATTTTGGTAAATGCTTCGCTCTGTTCCTCACGCTTGAGCATACTCGCCCAGGCGAATCGATCAGCTATATCGGGAGCAAATACAGGCTGTACCTGCTCGATCCATTCCCGGTGCTGTTCCCAGATCTGAATTCCCTGTACACTGCGAAATGCAGTCATCCACGCACCGAGTCCTTCCGGCGCGATAGAGATCCATTCACCGACAGATGGATATCCTGTCAGTCTGGACAGCAGTTCATGTGCTGCTTCAAGCAGCAATGTGCGTGTATCTTCTTCCGTAATATCCCAGGCTTCTCTTGGTAAATACACCTTGGCAAAATCGTCGCTATCCGGCGCAGTCTGCAGTGGATCAGCCGCCAGCAGAACCTGTCCTACATCATGCAACAGTTCTGCCGTATTTGCCATCCAACCTACCGTGTCAAAGCCCGCTGCCAGCGGAATAACACCTTTCATTGATACCGCATCATGCGTCGGACGCATCCCATAGATTCCGCAGTAAGACGAAGGAATCCGCACCGATCCTCCCGTATCTGTACCAATAGCAAAATCACGCAGACCGGCGGCTACCGCTACAGCCGAACCGCTGGAAGAACCGCCTGGAATCCGATCTGCTGTCCTGGGATTAACCGGTGTACCATAATGGCTGTTTTGTCCATTCAGACTGTACATCAGCTCGTCCGTATGGGTAGTGCCTTTCAGGATAGCGCCTGCGTGCAGCAGATCAAGAATGGCAGGAGCAGTATCAGATGCTGGCTCATGCGTACGCAGCCAATCCGGATTGCCTGCCCCTGACGTGTAGCCTTTCAGTGCAAATACATCCTTGACCCCAAAGGTTAACCCGCTTAGCAAACCTTTACCGTTCTGGTTCCGTGTTAGCGTAAACTGCTCATTTACAAATGCATTCCACTCAGACGTCATACGGGTTCCTCCCCTATAGTCGGTTAACGGCAGCACAGCCACCTGATCAAACGTAAGCCGAATTTCATTTTAATATTGAAAACGATTATTAAACATTATATATTTATCCATATTGTAATTAAAAGTATTATTTTCTGAACAAAAAGAAAGTTGTATCGTTATTATTCCAGCCATTCGATAATTGTGCACCATGCACTAACGAACAGCTGACTATCCGGGAGTGAAGATAATGAGCCAATCCAAATCCTCCGGCGGCATGCAGGAGAACCATATTGATGAGATTGACCGCAAGATTATTGCTATTCTTAACCAGAATGGACGTATATCCTATACCGATCTGGCCAAGGATATCGGTCTGTCACGGGTTGCCGTACAGGCGCGCGTGAATGCACTGATGGAGAATGGAACGATTGAGCGTTTTGCAGCTGTTATTAATCCAGCCAAAATCGGCATCGCCGTCTCGGCCTTTTTTAATGTCGAGGTAGAGCCCAAGCATCTGCACGAGACCGCGGATCAGCTGGCCGAAGAACCGTTTGTAACGAGTCTCTATCATATGACAGGGCCAAGCAAGCTGCATATGCATGGACTGTTCAAGGATAATCAGGAAATGGAGACTTTTTTGCGTGAGAAATTATACAATATGCCGGGTATTATGAGTGTGGACTGTCAGGTGCTGATCACACGCTACAAGAGCCGGATGGGAATGAGGTTATAACGCAATGAATACACATGCTCCCCCCTCTCCGACCTCTGCCGATGCCCCGTCTTATCGTCAGGCGACCTACAGCGAACTGAGCTGGGCGATGATCCGTACCGGTGTACTCGGCTATGGCGGAGGACCATCGGTCATGCCATTATTCCGGTATGAAGCCGTCACCCGTTATCGCTGGATCAGCGACGATGAATTTGGCGAAATTCTGGCGCTGGGCAATGCGCTTCCCGGACCGATCGCTACCAAGATGGCTGCTTATCTGGGCTACCGTGGCAAAGGAATTCCGGGTGCAATTCTGGCTGTACTGGCGCATATTCTGCCTTCGTCCATTGCCATGATCGTACTTTTGTCCGCTGTTGCGTACTTGAACAGCTCCAAGATTATTCAGGGCATGATCGCTGCTGTCGTACCGGTAATTGCCGTTATGTTGGGGGTCATGGCTTATGAATTTGGCGAAAAGGCGGTCAAAGGACTCGGCAAGACGCTCGGTATTATTTTATTTGTGATCGTGTTTATTTTGCTGCAGCTGCTAAATGTTCATGCAGCTATCGTGATTGCGGCATTCCTGGTCTATGGCGCTTTTCACTTCAGGCTGGTACAGCATCTGCGAAAGCGGCGTATCGATGGAGGTGAGCGCTGATGTCACTTGTGAATGACTGGCTGGAATGGCTGCGTCTGCTATGGGGATTTTTCCTTGCCAATGTGCTTGGCTATGGTGGAGGTCCAGCTTCGATTCCGCTGATGTACAACGAAATCGTCACCCATTATCACTGGCTGGATGATACAGCATTCTCCAATGTGCTGGCACTGGGCAACACTCTGCCCGGGCCAATCGCTACCAAAATTGCTGCTTTTGTCGGCTTTGATGTATCCGGTATTCCAGGTCTATTGATTGCTCTTCTGGCAACCATCGTACCTTCGGCGGCAGCGATGATTATCCTGCTGCGTCTACTGCAGAAACATCGCTCTTCGCCGGTAGTCAAAGGACTCACTTTGCTGGTACAGCCGGTTATTGCAGTCATGATGCTGGTACTGACCTGGCAGCTGGCAGATGAATCGTACGGTTCTATCGGGCTATGGCAGACGCTCGGTATTGCGCTGGTAGCCTTCTGGGCGATGCAGATTCGCAAGATTCATCCGGCTTTTGTAATTTTGGCGGCTTTTGCCTATGGAGCTATTGTGTTGCCCTATTTTGTGTAAAAGATTAGTTGCACAAGTAGCTTACGCGCCGCTATTTATTCATGCAGAATGCAGCAAAGCCCCTGTCTCGTATTATCAGGCAGGGGCTTTGCTGCGAGTATTTCAAAATCCATACTTGGTGAATTTATGTTATGTACCGGTCAGACCAGCCGCTGGTCTTCCAGCAGATTAGGCTTGAGCGCCTTATGTTCAATAGGAGAAGACAGTACGATCAGCGTTGTATAATCTCCATGGTTGCTAATACGGTCTTCAAAGTCTTCCAGCTCACGGATCGAAGAAGTCACGACTTTGAGCAGATAATTATAGGCTCCACTGGTTCGATGACACTCCACAATCTCCACAGCTTCCCGGCAAAAATCCAAAAAATGCAAACCATCACTGGCTCGGAACAAATAATAAGCTGTGGACTGATGCCCAATCTTCTCTGGGGACAAGATCGCCCGGTAGCCCTGAATAATACCGCTCTCCTCCAGCCGCCTCACCCTTTCGGTCACAGCAGGCTGTGACAGTCCGACCTCCCTGCCCAGATCCGTCATCGAGATGCGTGCCTGCTGCTGCAAATGCAGCAGAATATTTTGATCTACCTGATCCATTTCTTTCCCCCTCCATCTTCATGCTGATCGGTATACTGCAGACTCGATCCTTATACGCCAAATCCGTACATGAAGTGTAATCGTTTACCTGCTTAATCGTCGATATTTCCCCGGTTGTTATATGTATTAGTGCGATAGTATCACAGAAGCGGTATAGAGTAAATCCATCGCACCGCAAATAAAAAGACTCCATCCTAAGCGAAAAAGCCCGGAAGCTCCTCCGCTCATCATGGAGACAGACCTGTACTGTCGTTTATTTGCTGCTGTCTGTAGCCGTTTCCTGAAGAATGGATTTCATCAAAGGCACATAAATATGCCAGTAAAAAGCATCTTCGCTGTTCGGACGGTCAAATGTCAGCCAGCGCTTGAAGTTCTCCCAGCCCTGATACTTGCGCCAGAATGAATAGTGATCATAATCCGCATAGTCGCCGGCAAAGTAGTAGGAGACATAGGTATCATGCTGCTGCCGGATCACAGCCGGGAATTCATAACTGATTCCGGCGGCCTGAAGCTTGCTCTTGCCATCATCTGTCAGTCCCAGATTGTAATTGGCCAGCACTTCTGCTCCTTCGGCAGGCTTCATCACGTCAAACCAGTAGTTGTAGCGAATCGTACTGTCCAGTCCGAGCCGGGCCTTGCCCTGGGTCGTCAGTATCGTCTGCACACCTTCTTCACCAATCTGCTTGCCCTGCTCCAATACGACCACCCGGCCATCTTCATGAACAAAGACTATGCCCGGTCCGGTATACGGCCACCGGTTCGGATCACTGCCATCACCGCTCAGAAAGACAGGTACTTCGCCGCCACGGGTCAGATCGCTGAAATACCTGCCGGTCCATCCTGTCCATTCTGCTCCAATGAGCGGATAGAATTCCTGGCGGGTACCTGGCTGTGTCGGAGTTGCCAGACTGTTGAATTCGGCGATCAGCGTCTTTACTCCGCCGCTCGTTACAGCACTGCGAATTCGCTGTATATCCGAGATGGTTAATCCTCCATAAAGCATACCTGCCGACAGATCACCAGCCGCCGAACTGTCCTTTTCATACTGCGCCCGTTCGATCCCGTACGTATCGGCTACATAGATCATATCGGTGCCCTTCAGATCCGCTGGCAGTCCGGTAGTCTCATATTGACGATCCGCTTTTGGGAAAAATCCGTAATAATCACGGGTGTAATCATAAGACTGTTGATCTGCTTTAACATATTTCTGCTGATTCAGCAGCCAGACAAGTCCCTTGTGCTCACGATACGTCATATCCGGTACCGTCTTATCGAGGATGGCAACCTGCAGTGTGGTCGCCGGCTTCGCTTCCCACCATATCCACGGAGTCAGCAGCAGCACGACAACCAGCAGCGGAATCAGCCAGAATGTCCAGGTACGTTTACGTTTCATGGCTGTCCTCCATTTGTCCGGTTATCCGGTTTTTTGGAGTTCATGACACCGCCGCGTGCCATATCCCCCCAGCCTTGATTTTTACGACGAACAATCTGAATAAGTCCTTCAAATCGCCAAAGTGTCATAATCGGGCGATACCAGAAAGTCTCGGATAGTGCGAACAAAAACAGTCGCGTCAGATCCGCTACCCGGTTGTATCGTTTGAAGCACCATTCTTCGAACAGTACTGCTCCCATAGACAGCAGGGAACCGTATAAGAGCATAAGAAGGGCGAGAACCATCGTTATTCTCACGTCTACCGTATCGAGGAAAATCCCGACAATTACCGTAACTACGCCAGCCAGCTCTACCACTGGCCCCAGCAGCTCTACGAATAGAAAATAGGGCATGGAGATCATGCCGATTTTGCCGTACTTGGGATTAAACAGCATGACTTTGTGGCGCCATAGACTCTCATACAGACCCCGATGCCAGCGAGTACGCTGACGACGCAGGATTTTGGCTTTCTCCGGGGCCTCGGTCCAGCAGACCGGATCGGGTACATAGACAATCTGCGCCTTGCTTTTCTTTTCCTGGATCCGACGATGCAGTCGGACGATCAGTTCCATATCCTCACCGACCGTATCCACCTCGTAGCCGCCCACCTCAATCACCCAGCTCTTTTTAAAAATACCAAACGCACCGGATACAATCAGCAGCAGATTATGACGGCTGAGTCCAATTCGTCCCATCAGAAAAGCACGCAGATATTCAATAACCTGCATTACCACCAGCGGTTTGCTGGACAACCGTACACTCTCACGGCTCAGATACCCACTATCTACATAACTGCCATTGGCGATTCCAACACTGCCGCCTGTAGCGACAATCTCTTCATTGGGGCCGGCATCCATAATCGGCTTCATCACTTTGATAAAAGCATCTTGATCCAGCACCGTATCCCCATCCAGTGAGGCAAAATATGGATACTGGCACACATTGATGCCTACATTCAGCGCATCGGCCTTGCCGCCGTTTTCCTTGTCGACCAGCACCAGATTATTGTGCTGCAGCGAACGGTAAATGCCCCGGATCGGTTTGGTTGGCTTGCCAAGCCCTGACCAGCGTACCCGGCTTTTAACTTCTACCATATCAAATTCATCGATCAGATACTGTACCGTCTGATCCTTGGAGCCATCATTGACGACCACAATCTCGAACTGCTTGTAATTGATACCGAGCAAGGAACGCACACTCCACACGATATTCAGTTCTTCATTATAGGCTGGCACAATAATCGACAGTGGCGGAGCCAACTCTTCTTCCAGTACCTGATCATACTGGCTCTCATTCAGATCCTTTTCCCGATTCAGCTTCCGGGCAGCCACGAAGAACAGAACGACATAAGCGATACTGACGGCAACGACATAGATCATAATAATAATGCTAACAATCTCGAATAGGGTTCCTGTAATATCAAGCCAGATTCCGCTCATATTGTTTCCTTTCCAGCGTCTCCTCCGCCATCTCGCGCGCATAGCGGTCCGCATGTTCACCGGCAGCTACCTTTTCCAGCAGCTCCAGTCCATTTTTGTAGGCAGCCAGAGATTCTGCCGCCTGCTGGCGAACCCGGTATGCCGAATCCCCCAGCATCTCCTCCAGATAAGGCACGAAAATATCTTCACGGATATTGCCCATTACTCTTGCCCGCATCAGCCGCTCCGGCCAGGAGACCTGCTCCACCGTATGATCGTGCTCATTCTCCATCTGCTCTACCAACTGCCGCGTTGCTTCCGGCGTCAGATAGCCAAAGTTGGAAATTGCCTTGAGCGAACGGATACGCAGCTCACTATCTTCTCCAACCAACTGGCGTTCCAGCAGATTCAGCACTTCGGCAGAACGAATATTACGAATACGCAGCGAATCGATAAAGCTGCACCGAACCCGGAACGGATACTGTTCAAATTCGGCAATCAGCTCCCCCTGTAGTTCATCATTCAGTGGAAGCAGAATCTGCAGCAGCTGACTGTCGGACAGATCATGATTATTCTCCCGCAGATATTCAGGTACACGGTGGCTGTTCAATTTGGAAAGAATCCGCAAAATCTGAAAGTATTCCTCTTCCGAACACTGGGGATCATTCATCCATTCGAGCAGATCCTTTTCCATGGAATTCATCTGGAATTGCTCGATCCAAAGCAAGGTGTTCATGCGGGTACTCCACTGGCGATCATGCAGTGAATGTTCATATTGGCTGGAGAAATACTTTTCCGCAAAGTCATAAATCCGGCTGCGTTCTTCGGGAGTACGGCTGATCGAGAGCCTGTGCAGCAGTGCTTCCTGGATCGCCTCCATCCGAAAAGGCTCTTTGGTAGACAGCCGGCGCGACGTCTCTCCGGTCAACAGGTACTCTTCCAGTACCGAATCGGATTGTTCCAGTTCCTTGCGCAGCTTGTAGACAGCAGCCTCTCTGCGGTTGAAGCTTGATTTGCGTATAGCCAGATAGACATACAGCGCAACCAGTGCAATCAGCATCACCGCACAAAGCCATAAGACAACGGTCAGTACGGAATCAGGGTCCATGCTGTTCATAGTCCCATCCTCCCCAGCAGGCGCCGGATGCGTGCTTCCAGTTCGACAATACTGAACGGCTTGGTCAGGTAATCATCCGTTCCAGCCCGGATAGCTTCCGCGACTTCACGGTCATCTCCAACACTGGTCAGCATAAGAACCATATAATTGGCGCGCATCTCCATGCTGCGAATACGGCGCAGCACTTCCATGCCGTTCATGCGTGGCATCATCCGGTCCAGGATAACGACATACTGCGCATCCTCTCCATGCCATGGATCTGTGAAAAATTCTTCCCCATCGCTGAATGTTCTAATCTCCAGTGTATGTTCGATATCCAGTCCGCCAAGCCTTTTGCTGAGCATACCACAGATCAGATCGTCATCGTCGATAATAGCCAGCCGCCACGGTTTTACCCCGGCGGGCGGTACAGGAGCCTGTTCTACCTCGGCTACCTGTTGACTAACCAGTGTCCGCTCCTCATATCCCATCCATTCCAGTGTACCGCGCCGTCCACCAGTCTCACCGGTCGATTCACGTTCGCGAATCGTATCTACCTGAAGCGGTAAAGAAGATGGTGTAGAGGAAGACATTTCAGAATCATTCGACCAGGAGGTTCCTTGGACTTCATCAGGAATAGTCGCTGCAGAGACTGTAGATACCGATACTTCAACACTATCCACTGCAGTCCGTTCTTGTTGCAGCGGCACTGACTGATTCGAATCCTCTACGGTCAACATAGACGATTGCTCTTCCTGATCGCCAGGAAAAATAGGCTTTTTGTCTGCATATTTCTTGAGTCGTGAAGAAACCGAAGACAGCAACGTTTCTACCTGATTCGTTGCTTTAGCCTCTTCATGGACTGCAAAAAATTGAACTTCACTTGTTGCAGCAGATGGTTCCGGATTCGATACTACAGCAGCCGAAGATGGTTCACCGGGCATCTCTTCAAATGGACGAACTGGACGCGGTTCCGTAATTCGTCGCCGCTCCGGCACGATCATTACACCATCATGCCTGCGCTTGGCTTCTGCTACAATACGCAGAATCTGGTCATAACAGGACTGTGCTGTCATGCCTGGCTTGAGTTCCAGTACACCTGCCGAAAAAGTAACCCGATAGCTGTCCGGGCTAATCAGATGTTCTTCTCCTTCCAGGCGTTCAAGCAGCTGATTGGCAAAGGAAACAGCTTCTTTCTCCCGTATTCCCGGTTGAAGCAGATAAAACCGATCATACCGATCACGTGCCCAAATATCTTGCGGTCCAAGCGAACGACGAACCAGATCGGAGAAATAACGCAGCAGCCGATCGCCTTCGGCATAACCAAATCGTTCATTAATATGGCGGAAACTGTCGAGATCGAACAGGGTTAGGACAGCGGGTTCATGTTGGTCTGCAAGTCGCTGCAGATGACGAACCAGTTCCTGGGCAAAATAGCTGCTGTTATAAGCACCTGTCAGTTCATCCGACATAAGCAGTGTATTCAGCTTCATCCGCCGCTGTACCTGATGACGGATACGCAAAATAAATTCTTCCATATCCAGCGGTTTGCCAATAAAGTCATCGGCTCCCGATCCATAGGCACGCAGCCGCGTATCCCGGTCTGCACTTGTACTCATCAGAATAACCGGAATCAGATACTGTTCACTCCGTGCCTGAATTTCCCGCAGCAGTTCAAATCCATCCTTGTCCTGCAGCAGCACATCGAGAATAATGCAGTCAGGCTTCATATTATAAAAAATCTCCATCGCACGGGTCCCGTCCGAAGCGGCAAATGTCATATAGCCCGCCTGCTCCAGCTGATCCTTGAGCATTTGCAGCAGACTCGTATCATCATCCACCACCAGTAATGTACCTTGATACGCCGGAGCTGGCTGTACTTCCGGCTCCATTGCAGGCACATCGTCTTTTTCCGGATCTTCATCCGCCAGCAAAAACAAATAAACCATCGGTGCCAGCAGCTCTCGAATCTGCTCTGCTGACCACACCTGCTCCCCTTCCGGGTCCAAACGTTCTATCAATTCTGCAGATACATTAAACCAGTCTTCCAGTCCAATTGTGCCGGAGGTTCCTTTGGCAGAATGCACCAGACGATACAGCTCCGGCTCGGGTGTCATTTGACCGGATAACGTCATTTTTTTGATTTTATCTTTCATCTGTTTGATAAAAAGCCGCTGATATTTATCCATACTGCCTCCTCCGGCTGTTCTGCATTTACGCTTTTATGGTGCGGCGCCAACGAAGCAGCCAGTTTTCTATCCGAAATAATTTCCTTTTACTGTTCCATTACCCATTTTAGAGGAGATATCAGTCTTCTTCGCCCAGCAGATCCACACTAATAAAGTCTTCGTTGACCTGCATTTGTACGGCATGTAGTCCATTCTTTTTCAGTGCCGACTGAATTACCTGCTCATTGTGCCCGGCAATCACCACATCGGTGGTATGGGTTCCGCGCTGAATCAGGGCAATACCGAGCTCCTTCATCCGCTCTACGGTAAATGGTTTTTGCAAGTACTTCTCGTTGGGTTTCTCGGCAAAATCACCTGGCTGATCAAGCGCGGACGAGACAATAACAGGTACATGACGGCTGGCTTCCCGGCCTTTGAGGATGCTGATAAAATCCCAGCCGCTTCGCGATCCGGACAGCTGAATATCTACAATGCACAGCAGGGGCGGCTTCTCGCTCCGCTCCAGACTGAGTATGGCGGCTTCGGCAGTATTCAGCGACAGGATATCGTACTGCTGCTCTTCAAAGGTAGCCCGGATAAGTCCGGACAGATTATCATCGTCTTCGATAATAACGACTTTGTTGTCCAGCTGCGGGACAAGGAACTTGGGTAAGCGGACAGCAAACGTGCTGCCTTCACCCAGACGGGAATCAAAATAAACCTCTCCGCCCAGATCGCGCACAATTTCGCGTACAATCGCCAGCCCCAGGCCGGTTCCGCCAATCTGGCGACGATCCGAATTATCCACCCGGTAAAATTTACCGAACATTTTGTCGCGGGCTTCATCCGGTATGCCAAGTCCGTAATCCTGCACCTCGGCGATCCAATCTGCTCCGCCATCGATAATCCTCACATCGATCTGCGGTTGACCCGGTGAATACTTCACTGCATTACTGATCAGATTATGCATTACCTGAGTAATACGATCGGTATCCCCTTCCACAAAGCAAGCTGATTCCGGCAGCTGTATCTGAATATGATGCTCCTGCTTGCCATCCCACTGACGGGCAACATCGTGTACTACCTGTCTCAGATCAAATGGCACCCGGGTATAGTTTTGCTTGCCGGACTCCATCCGCTGCAGATCCAGAAAGTCACTGATCAGATTGGACAAACGGTTGGCTTCCCGGTGAATCGTCTCCATATATTTGCGCGACTTCTCCGGCTTCACTTCACGATGCAGCAGAATCTCCACAAAACCGAGGATACTCGCCAGCGGAGTACGCAGTTCATGGGAGACGATACTGACAAACTCATTTTTCATCTGATCGGCTTGTTCTTCTTCGGTACGATCACGGAATACCAGCAGGTAATAGTCCTTCATATCGGCTCCCGTAATCGTGTTGATATACAATTCCAGATAATAAACAGAACCATCTCGGCCTCTGAGTGAGAACTGGGTCTTCCAGTCATTCGCAGCGCCCTCGATCGCCTGCTGAATCTGTGCACCCAGATTCTCTGCATGAACGCTGTGTGTATCCAGATAATCCCCCAGTGCCATAATACTTGCACCTGTGCGCAGATCCGGCAGTACACGGCTGACCTGCTCATTGGAAAAGGATACCGTTCCTTCCCGATCACACAGCACCAGTCCTTCATGCAGCGAATCGATAATTTCCTGAATAGCATCCCGCTGCTGTCGAAT
The DNA here is from genome assembly GCF_000971985.1 of Paenibacillus dauci. Classification (GTDB taxonomy): domain Bacteria; phylum Bacillota; class Bacilli; order Paenibacillales; family Paenibacillaceae; genus Saccharibacillus; species Saccharibacillus dauci. The sequence goes on from NZ_KQ040799.1 coordinate 244,275, forward strand.
CATCAGCTTTTCTACTTCCAGTTCGGCATTCAGTTCTTCCAGTCGAATGCTCTGTTTGAGACGTTCTTCTCCCGCGAGCTGTGCCTGATAAGCCATACCGAACTGGTTAATTAGCCCTTCAGTCAGCATCTTATCATGAATCTGTACCGCTGCACTTCCATAGCTGGTCAACAACAGAAAACCAATGATTCTCATCTGATCATCACACAGTGGATAATAATGATCATCCGCACGTTCGTATCCAAGATGAATACCGCGTTCTTCTCCACTCAGTACACGGCTGCGTACGACAGGTCTTTTTTCTTCCATGACCTGAAGCGCCGGACCGAACAATCCGGTTCCGTCGGGCTGTTCCATATATCCGGGCCATCCAATCGCATGAATAGTATGAAATACTGAAGCTTCCTGCTCCGATTGGATAACGAGCATCAGCGCATCATGATAGGTTGCCTGCAGCAGCGCACGCAGGCTGTTTTCCAGAAATTCACTCATGGTAGTGAATCCGGTAAGCTTTTCCTGATAAGAGTTAATCAATTGCAGCTGTCTCTCCCGGTCGGTCAGCTTGGCCAGGATCACTTCCTGTTCGTGCTGCTGTACCAGAATCTCTTCGTTTTGTGCTTCCAGTTCATCATGCTGTTCAGCCATATGTCGCAAATGTTTTTCCAGTTCTTGATGGCGTTCCTGCAGCTGGTCGCTCATATGATTAATGCCATCCATGAGTCCGCCGATCTCGTCTCCATTTGGTCGATGATCCAGTTGTATATGTTCTCCCTGGCTGATACGACGGACCGCAGACTCCATCTGTATAACAGGTTTGACGATCAGTTCCCGCAGATAGCGGATCAGCAGCAGTGCTGCTATTAATCCGAGCAAAATGAATACCAAGGGTATAAACAGCACCAGTGAATTGAGCTGCTGGCTCTTCTGCATCAGCATCGTCACTTCATCACGTTCATTGGTGATCATCTGTTCCATTTCTTCATTTACAGCGCTCACCAATACAGTCGTCGTCCCGGATAGACGCTCAATCTCCGCCTGATTGTCCTCCTGCTTCATCTGCTGAATAGCGGGGAAATAGCTAAAATATTCCTCGCTCTGGCGAACCAGACTATCCAGCTGTGCAGCCATACTGGTCGAGTGGTTGGATCGTGCGCGATAATCTTCAAGTTCACTACGGAATTGATCCCTGTCGGTACGCGCTGCTGTCAGAAAATCGTCACGGTCATACGCCAGATATGCCCGAAAATTCGATACTGTCGAGCGATAGTCCTCCCCCATCTTTTGCAAGCGGTTCTGCTGATCCAGATGATAGTTGATCTGATCCGTGATCTGTGAGACCTGCTGCTTAAACATCCATTCCACTGCGAATACAATCAGTCCAAAAATCAGAAAGATAACGATAGTCCACCGGGCAATTCTGCGCGCCAATCCCCCGCCGGCCTGCATCAGTTATCCCTCTGCGTACCGGATAACAGTTCTTCTACGGCATCCAGCAACTGTAGCGGACTGAATGGCTTGGAAATATACAGGGTAACCCCCGCTTGTTCCGCCCGCATCCGATCCTTTTCCTGTGCTTTGGCAGTTAACAGAATAATCGGCTTGTCCTCATTGACACTGCCGCTACCACGCAGCCATTCGCAGACTTCAATCCCGGTGGCTTCCGGCATCATATAATCGAGAATGATCAGATCATAAGATTGTTCCGCCAGTTTTTCTTTTGCCAGTCCGCCGTCCTCGGCTTCCGTTACTTTGTACCCTTCATCTTCCAGTGTCTCCAGCAGCAAAAATCGCAGCGCAGGTTCGTCCTCCGCTATTAAAATCTCAAATGATGACATCATCGATTCCTCCCTGTATATTAAATATGATGAAATGAACATTTGCTGTTATATACTAATTAACAATAAATGGACTATTTTAAAAACAATAGCAATTTAATTTTAACATAATTATACTTTTCTGCTTCTGTTTGTCTGATCGTGAATCACCTTTGCAAAAGTTTGCTTTAGTGTTGAGACAAGTATCTCATTCCAGACATTCTTTTATCGATGAGCAGTAAACGGCCAGACTTCCTTCTTTAATGTCGGTCAGCAAGTGTAATATACAAATAGGACCTAATGCGTAATCTGCTGCTTTCCGATCAGGACATTGCGATCGCACAGAGCGACGTATATAACTTATTTACGGAGATTCTGTATGTATGGATTGGCGGTACCTGCAGACTCTATTTCAAAATTTAAACCGTCGAAAGATGTTCATACGGGTAATCGTGTGCAATAGGGTTGATCCCCAAAATATGATATACTAATAAAGTATTTTACTGCATGTTCCATGTCCTGCTGGACACCAAGCATTTTGTTTATTCAAAGGTAGTTTGTAGTTCAACATATTTTATATTCTGGAGAGGGGTTTGTCCTTTATCATGTTACAATTCAGTCCCTCCTTTTTACAGATAGGCTCTACTGTCGGTCTGCTGGTTATTGCTCTGACCGCTATTCTCGTACGTTCCCGGACCAATCACCGGCCGGTTAACGCCAAAAAGATTCTGATTCCACCGCTCGGCATGAGCACCGGTTTTTTCATGTTTGTGGTGCCTGATTTTCGGGTGACCTGGCTGTGGGCGCTGGGCGCTTTTCTGGTGGGCTGGTTTATTTTCTCGTATCCGCTGATTCGCGGAACCCGGTTTGAACATAACGGGACCGATGTAGTTGTACAGCGCTCCAAAAGTTTTTTGTTTATTCTGATTGGACTGCTGCTGGTTCGTCTACTGCTGCATCGCTTTATCGAGCATTACATTACCATCCCGCAGACAGCAGGTGTATTCTTTATTCTGGCATTTGGTACGCTGCTTCACTGGCGGCTTGATATGTTCCGCAAGTATCGCAAGATCACCGAAGCTGCCGATTCCAAACCAACCGTATAACTGCATAATTAAAGTAAACTTGTCGCAGGCCGCTATACGTTCCGAGAGGATACATGCAGCCGCCTGCGAAGCGTTATCCTGCGCACGATATCTCTTCAAACACGGTAGATATTTGCAAAATAATAAACGGAAATATAATCAAAAAAGCTAGCCATCCGGTCTGATCCGGAGGCTAGCTTTTTATTTAAACTTCATATGAATAGAGAACACACGGTTTTATTCTTCTGCTACTTTGACCAGTTGTTTACCCAGATTCTCACCGGTAAACAGTCCGAGGAAAGCTTCAGGAATCCGGTCAAATCCTTCTACGATGTTTTCTTTGTATTTCAGTTTGCCTTCGCGTACCCATTGTCCCAGTTCTTGCAATGCCTGTACGTTCTCATCGGCATAATCGCCCACTAGGAAACCTTTGAGTAATACCGTACGAGTGAGCAGCGCTGGCAGAATACGTGGTCCAAGCTCGGGGTTTTCCTGATTATATAGCGAGATTTGTCCGCACAGCGGAATACGTGCATTACGGTTCAACTGCTCAATAACAGCATCGGTAATATCCCCGCCTACATTTTCAAAATAGACATCGATACCGTCCGGACATGCTTTTTGCAGCGCTTCACGAATCGGCTGGTCTGTTTTGTAGTTAATGACTTCATCAAATCCCAGCTCTTCCTTGAGATAACGGTTCTTCTCATCTGAACCGGAGATGCCGACGACCCGTGCACCCTTGATTTTACCGATTTGTCCGGCGATCATACCAACAGCGCCACCTGCGCCGGATACGACCATCGTCTCGCCCGGCTTCGGATCACCGATGCGCAGTGTACCATAATAAGCAGTCAATCCAGTCATCCCGAGTACGCCAAGTGCGGTAGTGATCGGCGCCAGCTCCGGGTCAACCTTGCGCTGACCGTTACCATCCACGATTGCATACCGCTGCCAGCCCCAGCCGCCTGCGATAATATCGCCTTCCTGATAGTCGGAGTGCTTGCTGCTCAGAACCTTGCCGACCGAGCCACCAGTAATTGGCTCTCCCACCTGGAAGGGTGCCGCATACGATTTGGCATCTTTCATCCGTCCGCGCATATAAGGATCGACAGAGACGTACAGTGTCTTAATTAACAGCTGTCCTTCTTCCGGACTACCCAGTTCCGCCTTGTTAAACGAAAAGTTCTCCATTGCAGGTGTACCCTGCGGACGGCTCGCCAGTGCAATATATTCATTTTGTTCTTCAGCCATGTTGATTCCTCCCAAAAGTATAAGTATCTGCGTTCCATTATATAGAACATCCACATGCCCAATGATCCCGTTTATCCAGCATCATTGGCATGCCACCTTTTATTATTACCCTTCTTACCTGAAATTAAGATGAAATTCATCTATTTATATATCATTGCTTGGATGATCAACGACTTGTTTATCATTCTTGGACATTTTATTTTTGCTTAACTGTACTGTTCATCTTCTCTTTTACCGATATTTTATTGGAGATCGCTTTGATTTTCGTTCTTTGTTTCATTTTCCAAAGATCAAATAGGCATTATTGTTCGCTTTTGAGTATGCATAGGCAGAAAATCAAACACATTTCCTATCTTTTCTAGCTCACAAGTTAATTATTGTGACATATTTCCTTATTATCATTCCGATAAAAGTATGTATAATAGTAAATATGGAAAGTTAACTAACATTTAAATTCACTACTCATCCTACTTTAACTTATGTATTTCCCGGCAAGGTCGGGAATATCTTATTATTACGAATAGCAGGAGGGCTGTACAGCGTGGGTAAAAAGAACAGAAAAGTAGCAATTGTCGGCGTAGGAATGGTCGGGGCAGGATGTGCCTATTCAATGATTAACCAGTCGATTGCCGACGAGATTATGATGGTTGGACGTACCCATGAAAAGGCAGTCGCCCAGGCGCTGGACCTGTCGCACTGTATGGACTTTACGTCCCATCGTACCAAAGTATACGCAGGTACACTGCATGACTGCGGAGATATGGATATCGTCATCATTACAGCGGGTCCCAACCCCAAGCCAGGGCAAGACCGGATGACCCTGCTGCACGAAGCAGCCGAGATTGTACGCGAGATTACCGATCCGATTATGGCAAGTGGATTTGATGGTATATTCATCGTTGCTGCCAATCCAGTAGACGTGGTCACTTACCTCACATGGCAATACTCGGGTCTGCCGCGCGAACGCATTATTGGTACAGGCACATCCATTGACTCTTCTCGTCTCAAAACCATTCTGTCCGATGTATTCTCGATTGATCCGCGCAGCGTACACGGTTATGTCCTGGGCGAACATGGTGAATCCCAGTTCGTCGCCTGGTCACATGTGACAATTGGCGGTAAGCCGCTGCTGCATATTATGGAACAGCATGCTCTCCGCTTCCCCGAGCTGAGTCTGGATGATGTAGCGCTCAAGACAAGGGATGCCGGCTGGGAGATCTTCACCCGCAAAGGCCATACCCAGTTTGGAATCGGTAATGCCCTCGCTCATATCGCCCGCTCGATCCTGTACGACGAGCACCGGATTATTGCTGTATCTTCCATTCTGGATGGAGAATATGGCGAACAAAATGTATGCGCAGGCGTACCGGCCATCATTTCCGGAGAAGGTATACAGGAAATCATTGAGCTGCGACTGGATGACAACGAACAGCGTCAATTCCACCATTCCTGTCAGGTTATTCGCTCGGCAATTGAACAGGTTCAAGTGATGGTGTAGACACTGCCGCAATATGAAGCCGTATAGAATAATGACAATAGATCCTGATTGTATATTAAACAGGAAGTGTGGCAGTGATTTATAGGTATTAGCTATGAACTTATAGGCAGCCACAACTACTTTATTCTATATATATGTATTGGTTTTCGGTCTGCTGGATACTTGGATGTATAGGGAAAATAAGAAGTGTTTCTCTTCTATCCGATCTTGGATAAATTACTCTATAGAGCTTGAATATTTATCACTTTTTTAATCTTTATAAAAAGCCTACTACCGAATAAATCAGTAGTAGGCTTTTCTATACATCTATTTTATATAAGCAATATCACTTCACCGTCATAACCGGACAGTTCGCATGCTGGATGACCTTATGACTTACACTGCCAAGGAACAATTCAGAAACTGCACTTTTGCCGCTGGTCCCCATAATGACCAGATCCATCTTTTCATCGTTGGCAGCATCACAGATCACTGTCGCCGGATCACCGGTATGATAACGAACTTCGTACTGCACACCTGTCGTATTCAGATACGTACGATACGGCTCGGTTACTGCATGCCCTTCTTCATCCAGACGCTCATCCACATCCACTCCCAGCGGCGGCTCTGCCACCATCATCACCGGATTCACATGCAACACCGTTAGATGACTGTCTGCTTTCAAAGATTTCACCAGCTGCACCGCATGCTCCAATGCGCGCTGCGCATGCTCCGAACCATCTACCGCTACCAGTATACGCTCATACGTTGAACTTCCCTGTACTTCTGACATGATCTGTTCCTCCATTTCGTATATTGATATCTGTCAGCCGGCTATAGGCTCTACACCCTGCTTTAATCTTTTTCAACGCTCCGTACACTTACTCATAAAGCCTACTTTTGAAGTGCCTTTAATTTCTGTTCCGTTCTGCATTAATATCTTTTAGCTTTTCAGATCATTTATCCTGCTCAAATTCAAACTCTTCGCACCAAGCGGAGCAAAGAGAATTCTGCCAATGACCGACATTTAAGCAGGGAGATCGACCATCATGCGGTCATTCCAGTTCTCCCTGCTTAACCGGAGGGAATGGCAGAAACTCTTTGTGCAGCGGATGATGCAAACAAGCAAGATCAATGCCCGTGCGACACATCAATTCCCGCCAGATGGCGACGACGTACCACCAGCACGATAACCGCTACCAGCACCATCGCACCACCAAAGTAAAACGGAGTCGCCGAGTTGTACCATTCTGCCAGTTTACCAGCCAGGAACGGCGATACCGCACCACCGAGGAAACGAACAAAGCTGTACGCTGCAGAAGCAACCGAACGTTCGACCGGAGCCGATTCCATTACCGCTGTAGTAATCAGCGTATTGTTGATACCAAGGAAAATACCGGCAACGATAACACCAATAATAACCAGTGTCGGCGAACCAAAGGCTGCGCCCAGACCCATGAACACCAGATCCAGTGCGAACAGGGTCAACATGACACCCATCGAACCTGCCAGGTTAAAGCGTGCTTGCAGCTTCGGTGCCACAAATACGGAAGTAATCGCCAGCAGAATCCCCCAGCCGAAGAATACATAACCAAGACCATGCTCATCCAGTCCCATTACATACGGAGAATAAGCCATCAGGGTAAAGAAACCAAAGTTATAAAGAAAAGCAACAATCGCCAGCGTTTTCAGTGCCGGGAATTTCAGTGCGCGGAACGGATCCGCCAGAGTGCTGCGTGTTTTTGGCTTTGGAATCTTGGGTAGCATAATCATAATAAAGATAAAGCCGATCAGCATCAGTACACTAACACCGAAGAAAGGACCTCTCCAGGAAATCGAGCCCAATTCGCCGCCCAGCAGCGGGCCGACCGAGATACCAAGACCCAGTGCAGCTTCATACAAAATGATAGCTTTGGCTGTACCGGAAGTGGACAATCCTACGATAGCAGACAGCGCAGTTGCGATGAACAGCGCATTACCGAGTCCCCAACCACCGCGGAATCCGACGATCTGACCGATCGTATTGGAATAACCACCAAGTGCCGAGAAAATAATGATCAGTACAACGCCGCTGAGCAATGTCCATTTGACACCGATACGGCTGGATACGACGCCGGTAATCAGCATTGCCAGACCAGTCACCAGATTATAACTGGTAAATAGCAGAGATACCTGACTTGGCGTTGCATTCAATTGACTCGCAATCGCCGGTAGAATAGGGTCAACCAATCCCAGACCCATAAATGAAATAACACAGGCAAAAGCAACGGCCCATACGGCTCTAGGCTGGGATAATAATCCGCCCTGCTGTGGCAGCTGCTTTGCAGTCGCTGGTTTACTACTCATAATGAAAAACTCCTCCTTGATCCTGCTGATTCACATCAAAATCATTTTATTGTTTTGCTAAGTATTTAGAGACAAAAGGAAAAACCGGACCCATCGGATACCCGGTGTGTGTAAAGAACGCCTGTTGTAAAGAAAACAAAAAGGAATGAACTGTACTTCAGAGACACTAATGTATCCATTGACATATTAACCACTAATCTGAAATCTATTCAGTCACTAACCAAATGACTGCTAAATCGTATCAATTCTCTGCTTCACTGTTCAGCTTCGCCAGTCCTTCGCGAACCTGCTCACGCAGCTGTTCAGCTTCCGCTTTAAATGAATGAATCGTACGAATTTTCTCTTCCATCATCTCCAGCTGCTCACCCAGAGTCTGGTCAATCTGTTCCAGCTGATGTCGGCGCTCCTCATGATCAGTGATGCTGCGATAACGTTCGCGCTGCCCTCTCAGCATCTCGACCACTTCGATATATCGCTGCAATTCCTGCAAGGAGAATCCCAGCACATCACGCGCACTGATGATTTTCTTGAGCCGCTCGATATCTTCACGCGTGTACAGCCGGGTATTACCATCGCTCCGCTGTGGTGATACGAGTCCGATCTCTTCATAGTAACGAAGGGTACGCTTGGTCAGATTACACTCGGTTGCCACTTCATCAATTTTGTAGAGTGTTATGGTGTCCACCTTCTCTTTATTTAAATATTTACATATCTTATATGAATATAATAGTACTATCTCACGTTAACGTCAACGTTATTAAGAAAATAAATTGATTTTTTTCAGAAAAAGATAGCATTTATTATGATATGAGCTTTGTATTTTGTTTCAGCAGTCAGGTATGCTATGGTGAATAAGACCCTGAAAGCGAATACCAAATTTCAATCAGCAGGAGGAATCCATGAATATCACCAAATCACAAGCTTATATTGAACTAACTATCGCCAGCTGGGAAAATACGTCGCTGGGCGCCACACTGGCCGAGATCGTCCGCCGTCAAAGGCAGTATCAGAATGATTATGTAGAAGTGCATCAAGTTGTGGAACTATTCAAAACCGAGGATAAAGCTGATTTTCTGGTCATTCTGAATGTGATTCGCGATGTGGACAATCCCGGCGATCCTGTTCCTCAAGAGACCTAATCAGACACACTTGTATCCAGAATAATATATCTATCCTTATATAAAATAACGATCGCTCTTAAGCCATAATGCGCGATAAACGAACGGCATATACAATTCGAAGTCCTGAACATCTATAGGCATCGTCTCACGTGTATGTCAGGAAATAAAAAAGCCTCTGCTGCCCGGAAAAGTCATTCTCCGGGTGCAGAGGCTTTGCTGTGAGCAGAAATACTCCAACTGCTTTTGGCAAAGCAGCCGATAGGCATTTCTATTCTATTTATTTGTTAATCTTATTTACTGGATTTCTCAACAGCGTGACCGCCAAATTCGTTACGCAGGGCAGCTACAACTTTACCTGTGAATGTATCATTGTCCAGGGAACGATAACGCATCAGCAGGGACAGCGCGATAACTGGTGTTGCCATTTGCAGATCCATAGCTTCTTCCACAGTCCATTTACCTTCACCGGAAGAGTGCATGATACCCTGGATTTCTTCCAGACGACCATCTTTGGCAAATGCATTTTCAGTCAGTTCCATCAGCCAAGAGCGGATAACGGAGCCATTGTTCCATACGCGTGCCACTTTTTCGTAGTTGAAGTCGTATGGGCTTTTCTCCAGAACTTCGAAGCCTTCACCGATTGCTGCCATCATACCGTACTCGATACCATTGTGGACCATTTTCAGGTAGTGACCGCTGCCTGCTTCACCAGCATACAGATAGCCGTTTTCTACAGACGTATCGCGGAAGATTGGTTCTACGATTTCCCAAGCTTCTTTGTCGCCACCAACCATATAACAAGCGCCGTTACGAGCACCGCTCATGCCGCCGGAAGTACCTGCGTCCATGTAACGGATGCCGCTTTTTTTCATTTCGTTGTAGCGACGGATGGATTCTTTGTAGTGGGAGTTCCCTGCTTCGATCACGACATCGTTCTCGGACAGCAGCGGAGCCACTTCAGCCAGTACGGAATCTACTACGCCGTGAGGTACCATTACCCATACCACGCGTGGAGCTTCCAGTTTGCTGACCATTTCAGCGATTGTATCTGCACCTTGTGCGCCCAGACCGGACAATTCTTTTACCGCTTCTTTGTTCAGGTCAAATGCAACCACTTCATGATTATGATCCATCAGGTTTTGTCCCAGATTCATACCCATTTTGCCTAAGCCAATCAGTCCGATTTTCATTGTATAGTCCTCCGTGTTGTTGGGGATGTTGTATCCCTCTTTTTTTGGTCGTACTCTCTATCCACTGCGGCGAGTGTATCCCACTCACCCCGAACGTATTGCTATACGTCCGCATCTATACCGCATTGTATAAATACACAAAGCGGTTTGACAAAGCCGGAAACCGGCTCTGAAAGCATGGAGAATACGCTCTGTTCATCATTAACCAGAGCGTATGCCACTCATTCAATTGTATAAGGATCAGGTGTAATTAGCGTACAACTGTACTTTCTCTAACAGGTGCTGGTGCCTGGTCTCCAAGCCAGCGGAATCCCTGTTCAGCCAGCAGCGCGTTGGATGCTTCCGGACCATAGGTGCCAGCTGCATAATCATGAACCGGCAGGCTGTTGTCTGCAAAAGCTTCCAGCATCGGCTGGATCCACTGCCAGGACAGTTCCACTTCATCCCAGTGAGCGAAGAAAGTAGCGTCGCCGTTCAGCGCATCGCCAATCAACAGTTCGTAAGCTTCCGGATCATTATCCGTACCCATCACGAACTCGGAAGTCATTGGCTCCAGCTGACCGGTTTTGACATTGCGGCGGTTCAGCTGCAGGGTAATTTTCTCTTCCGGATTGATGCTGATTGTCAGCATATTCGGCTGGCCATCGCAATCTACACAGATATCATTGTTTTGCATGGTGTTTTTGAATTCCACGACGATGCGCGTGGATTTTTCTTTCATACGTTTACCAGTACGGATGTAGAATGGTACGCCTTGCCAGGAGAAATCATCTACCCAGACGCGTGCAGCTACAAATGTATCGGTATTGGAGCCCAGTTCGATACCCGGCTCATCCTGATAACCCTGTACTTCTTTGCCGTTTACTTCACCGGCAGTGTACTGGGCACGTACGAAGTGCTTGTGTGCATCTTCTTTGGAGATCGGACGCAGCGCTTTGGCGATGTATTTTTTGTGTGTACGTACATCGTCAGCATTGTGGCCGCCTGGCAGCGTCATCGCTGTCATCATCAGCACTTGCAGCATGTGATTTTGTACCATATCGCGAACGGCTCCGGTATGATCATAATAACCGGCACGTTCTTCTACGCCTACTACTTCGGAAGCCGTAATCTGTACATTAGCGATGTGGCGGTTATTCCACAGCGACTGGATCACAGGGTTCGCAGAAGTGAATGACTCCATGTTCTGTACCATAGGTTTGCCGAGGTAATGGTCAATACGGAAAATTTCTTCTTCCGCAAATGTTCTGCTCAGCTGTTCGTTCAGCTGACGAGCCGAAGTAAGATCATGACCAAACGGTTTCTCGATAATCAGACGCTTCCAGCCTGTTGTGTTACCCAGACCGCTTGCTTTGATATTATCAGCGATCATTTCAAAGAATTCCGGTGCTACCGACATGTAGAACATGCGATTTTGCGGGATATTCAGTTCCGTCTCACGCTGTTCGACCAGCTTCAGCAGTTCCTGGTAGCCGGCAGTATCGTTCACATTCAGAATGTGATAACGGATTGAACGCAGAAACGCATCCACAGTCTCGCGCTCTTGCGGTGTATTACGGGAAAATTCCTGCAGTGCCTGTTCTACATAGGTTTGGAAAGTCGCATCATTGAATGATTTGCGTCCCAGACCGATAATGGAGAATGCTTCAGGCATCTTGCGATCAAGAAATAAATTATACAATGCAGGGAAGATTTTGCGTTTTGCCAAATCCCCTGTTGAACCGAACAATACAAATGTCATAGCTTCCATAATGGTTTCTCCTCCAAAATGTACCTCACCCGGTTCTCTATATGGCCTGGGTGTAAGTATTCAGACTTAATTCATGGGTATACTATACGGTTGATATAGCAACTATATCGGCAAAAAATAAACGAGCGACCCGGTATATGAGCTGCATCTGTTAAACAGCAGCTGTATATCGAAGCCTCGTCGTGAAGTCAATCTTTCATTGTGTCTCTTTTGTGACAGTCATTCTTTACAAAATTTACAATAGACCTTGTGTCGAACAATGTCAAGGGTAAAAATGAAAGTTTCACAATGAATATTACTTGTTGGTTAAATTATTTATCGGTAACTTTTATCGGTTTGTGAATAGCTGCGTTGACAGTTATCTGCAAAAATGTTAGTCTAACGTCGATTAAAAGGTTGATATAGCAACTATAATACTACATGTATTACCACATACCAATATTATTTAAGGGTGAATACTCATGCCATATGACTTAGAAAATAGTTACACCGTATTCATTCGTGACGTTCATCTTGCGATTGCCGGATATATCAAAAATAAATTAGCTCCCTTCAATCTTGCTCCCGAGCAGACCTTTGTACTGATGCTCCTGTGGAAAAAAGATGGGCTCGCGCAAAATGAAATAGGCGAACGTCTGGGCAAGGACAAAACCAATATTACGCGCATGATCTCCAATCTGGAGAGTAAAGGATTTATTCGCAAGATTACCTGTACCGATGATCGCCGCTGCTTCAAAATCTACCTGACCCCCGAAGGCGCACAGCTGGAGCAGGATGTCGCTGTGATCATGAAAGAGATCAGCCTTGATCTGATGGATGGCATCTCCGATGACGAACGGATCGTGCTGCGCCGGCTGCTGAACAAGATCAAGGATAATGCACGCGTGAATGAAGCCGATCGTATAGACCTATTGGATTGCTGACGATAAATAAAGAAAACAAAGACGCCCAAAAGGCGTCTTTTTATTGTTATTCAGAATGGGTCTTAATCAGCAGAATAGAGCTTAATCAATCGAACCCAGTGTCCAAACTCCATTTTGACCTTTTACAAAATAAAATACATAAAAGGCTTCGCTTGCTTCTTTGGTTTCGTTATCGGCCTGGTTCCCTTCGACAGGAACAATAATATACATGGATTCGTTATCACCAAAGGATACTGTACTATCATCCTTCATCCTTGTACGAACGAATAATCTGGATTGGCCCGTTGGAGTTGAGCAGGATCATCTGCTCGGTCATTTCTTCGGGAGTATAAGGCATGCCATTTTCCAGCCACCAATGAATAATACCTACATAAGCGGAGCTGATATAGCTGGCGATCACATCCTTGTGTACAGGAAGCTTGTCGTCATCGAGCTCTGCAAACTTCTCCTCGTAGAACCGCGCAATATACCTTTTCATATAAGACACGAAATTAAACATTGCCTTGCGCTCAAACATTACTTCAAAGAAACGCCGATAACGAATCATATATTCAAAAATGCGTCCCGCAATATAGCGTTGTAATTCATCCACCGACTGTTCAAATGAACCGGCATCCCTTGCCTCCCCAAACAGTTCATCCAGCATCCCGTCCGTTACCGCATACAGCAGATGATCCTTGGATTCATAGTGCAGATAAAAAGTTTTACGGTTCACCGTAGCCAACTTGGTAATATCCTGAATCGTAATTTTGTCGTACGGCTGCTCTTGCATTAACTGCTTAAGCGCCTCATGCAGTGCTGTCCTGGTCCGCACAACGCGCGGATCGACGGTCTGTTCTTTCATCGCTGCATCCTTTCTGTAACCGGTATTTCTTTCTTTATTTCGGTAGTTATGCCTACATTTATTACCCAACTGTGGCATAAACCCCACATTGAACAGATCTGGTTATTGTAACATAACATTTCCTGTCTTATAATCCGATATATTGTGAGTAATCATATGTAAATAAATACAATTGCATCAAACATTTATTTGAGGAGCTGACTATTCATGCTTAATGTACAACCACTCGTCCAGCAGCAGCGGACGTTCTTTTATACAGGCCAGACCAAAGACGTATCCTATCGTATGACTGCCCTTCGTCAACTGAGACAAGGAATTGAAAACTATCATCAGCGTATTCTCGACGCGCTGCGTGCCGATCTGAACAAGTCCGAAGCCGAAGCTTACGGTTCGGAGATTCGCATCGTTATGGGCGAGATCGACTTTGCGCTGGAACATCTGGAGCAGTGGGCAGCACCTCGCCAGGTGCCGACTGCAGCGGCTCTGCCGGATGCGGTAAGCACCATTTATCCTGAACCTTACGGTGTGGCACTGATTATTGCGCCATGGAACTATCCATTCCAGCTGGCATTCGGTCCACTCGTAGGTGCGATTGCAGCCGGTAACTGTGCAGTTCTCAAGCCATCCGAGCTGACACCTGCTGTATCCAAATTAACCTATGATCTGATCCATGAGCTGTTCCCGGAAGAATACATCGCTGTAGTGGAAGGCGAAGTCGAAGCGAGTACCGCTCTGCTCAAAGAGAAATTCGACTACATCTTCTTCACAGGCAGCACAGGCGTCGGCCGAATCGTGATGCGAGCAGCTGCAGAACATCTGACTCCGGTTACCCTGGAACTCGGCGGCAAAAGCCCAAGCATTGTACACCATGATGCCGATCTGAAGATCGCAGCGCAGCGCCTTGTACGCGGCAAGTTCCTCAATGCCGGTCAGACCTGTGTAGCGCCGGATTATCTGCTTGTGCACAAGGATGTACGTGCTCAACTGCTCGATCTGATCCAGGCAGAAATCAAAGACAAGCAGGGTGAAGATGTACTACAGAATCCGGACTTCCCGCATATCGTTAACACACGCAATTTTGACCGTCTATCTGCTCTGATGGAAGGCGAAGAAGTACTGATCGGTGGTCGTAGCGTACGGGATCAGCTGCTGATCGAGCCTACCCTGCTGGGCGGCATCGACTGGAATTCCCGCATTATGCAGGAAGAGATCTTCGGACCAATTCTGCCGGTGATCGAATATGATGACCTGAATCCTCTGCTGGACGAGATCGTAAGTCGTCCAAAACCGCTGGCACTGTATCTGTTTACTGAGGACGAGCAGCTGCAGGAACAGGTGCTGAATACTGTATCCTTTGGCGGCGGATGTATCAATGACACGCTGTCCCATATGACTTCGCATTATCTGCCATTCGGCGGTGTAGGCGAAAGCGGCATGGGTTCGTATCATGGACAGCAGAGCTTTGAAGTGTTCTCTCATCTGAAAAGTGTAATGAAACGCAATGCTTGAGTTGAACGTTCTGATGCAGCTTATGCTTGGCCAGATGAAGGCATAGTGCAGTGTATTCTCGAGTAGGCTGATGTGGTGGTTCGTATTTGTTGTTGGAATGTGGGATGAAGGGTATAGCGCATCCATCGCTCCGACAAGGAATAGGGGCACGTCCTCCGGTGGAGCCTGGAAATTATGGAAGTAGGCAAGGGGCAATTTCCAGGCTCCAAGGTCGTCCTTTGCCCCTATTTCCTTCTCTCCGCTAAGTGCTGAGCACTATCCATTGGCATTTGCATACTGCGTAATATGAATAGAATTAAGGCTAAAATGCAACTGCAACTGCAACTGCAACTGCAACTGCAGAATAAGATTAATAGACGGGCCGGGGCATGTCATGCTCTGGCCTGTTTTTTTGCATACTTTGTCTACATACTGATTGTACTTGTACGGTGGTGTCTAATCCACACAGTAATACGGTTATTAACTGCTCTATACCCATAAAAAATTATCTACTTTATGGACATCTACTATTGAAGTGTGGCATATACCACATTCGAGAATTCATTGTTTATTGAGGTCAGTTTATATTGGTTATATAATAATATGTATAAATTTACTTATTAAAATTTGTGATTAGTTAATCGTTCTAATTTCTAAGTTTTAAAATATATCGTTCTTTTCCAAGTTCAATTATTATGCTGTTGAAATTTCTGTATTACTCTACTTCTCTACTTCTTATTCCTTCATTATTTAATTCTTATTTCTATTGGAATGATATAGACAACTACCAAGAATATCCTTGGACAGAACGCAAAAAAAGAAATCAGAGCAAAAGACGACCTGTAAGCGTTTGGCAGTTAAAACGCGTGATTCAATAAGAGGTTTAATAAAAAGTAATTTTTGCGAAGCAAAATATCTCATCTCTTTAAGCATGGAGATCCTCATTTCTCCCTACTATTAAAGGATCTTCAGGTTTAGCTCTTATTCTGCTGCCAAGTCAGATGCCATGACTAGCTGCATAAATGCAAAATATGCAATTCCACCGCCTATACTTTTACACTATCTTGGAAACGGAGTGAACATCATGATATCCCAACCTATCAATAACACAGAAACTGCTACCCAATTAAAAGAAAAAATCCGTCAGGCCGAGCAGAATCGTGCGGATCATACGGAATTTGATATTCATCAGGAACTGGAGCAGCTGCTGAACAGTATCGGATTATCCGCAGCAGACAGCGGCGGCGAGATTTCTTTTACCGGTAAAGATCCTATCGTACCAAGCGTACTGCGTCTGGCCAGCTCGGCAGGGATCGGGATGGTCGCCAAATCGGTTGCTGCTGCCAAGCTATGGAGAATGCGTGGCGGCAAGGAGCAGGATATCTCGTTGGACCTGCGCAAGATTCTGCATCGGCTGTCGCCTTTTTACGATCGAAAATGGGAAAAGCTGAACGGCTATTCACCAGCAAGCCCTTCCGATCCGAGTCAGGCACTGAAATTCGGATTTTACCAGACAAAAGATGGTAAATGGGTGATGCCGCTGGAGCCGTATCCAAAGCTGAAAATCAATACACTGAAGCTGCTGAACTGCCCGGATACCCCGGAAGCGGTAGCAGCAGCTATTGCCCAGTGGGATTCTGCCGAACTGGAAGAAGCCGGTCGACGTGCCGGAATCGTCATGCCGGTTGCCCGCACACTGGAAGAATTCCTGAATGATCCCGTATCGGATGTGATCGCTGCTCAGCCACTAATCGAGATCGAGAAGATTGGTGACAGTGATCCGGAGCCTCTGTCAACGGGCGTTTCTTCTCCACTGGAAGGCATTCGTGCACTGGGTATGGGACATGTGATCGCCGGCGCAGGGGTTGGCCGGGCGCTGGCACTACATGGTGCAGATGTGCTGAACATCTGGCGTCCCGGTGATTGGGAAGTGGACACCACCTACTACACCGCCAATGTGGGAATGCGTTCCTCTACGCTGGAAGTAGGAGATGAACAGGGACAGGCCAAGATGCAGGAGCTGCTGCGTGGAGCAGATATTTTCTTTGCCAATCGACGTCCGACATATCTGGAACGATTTGGTCTGAGTCCTGAACAAGCGGCGGCTGCACGGCCGGGTATTATCCATGTCTCGGTATCGCTCGGTGGTAATGAAGGTCCATGGGCGGATCGAATTGGATTCGACCAGACAGCCGGTACGCTGACCGGGGTGATGTGCCTCGAAGGTACTCCCGACAAGCCGCAATTGCCTGCGATTCTGGTCGTTAATGACTATATTATCTCTTGGCTGGCTGCGGCCGGGGCAATGGCTGCACTGGCACGCCGTGCTGAGGAAGGCGGCAGCTACCGGGTGCATATTTCCCTCAGCCGGGTATCGCTGTGGCTGATGTCGATGGGATTGTTCGACAAGGAATTTGCCCACCAGACAGCTGGATCATCTGATGAGCATCTGTATCTTGATCCAGAACTGTTTACAGCCGATACCCTATGCGGACATTATCAGGGGGTGACCGATCAGGTGCATATGTCGGAGACACCAGGCGAGTACCGGACTGTGCTGGTACCGCGCGGATCATGTCGGCCGGAATGGCTGAAATAATCGTTGTAACAAAAGGAGAATCCTGTCTGGCTTTGGGCCGAAGGGATTCTCCTTTTTAATTTACTATTCAAAAATCAGGTTTGATTTAGCTTTCTGCTTGCAGCTTGTTCATATCCGTATCAATATGGACTTTCAGCTGGCCTTTCATTTCAGCAGAACCAGAAGATACAGTAATCATGTATGTACCAGATGCCAGCTTGTCACTAGTATAGAATTTCTGATAATCAGATGTAGGCTTTACTGTTCCGGACAGGACCTGTTGTCCGCTGCTATGATTTTTATTTACGGTAAAAGTTATGTTCTGTGAACTGTCATTCTTTATACTGACTTTTATATAGCTTTTCGGGATGGTGATTTCTTTCTGAAAAGTGGTATTGTCCAACGAATCATTAATAATCATTCCATACTTGGTTTGGGAAGTTATTTTATTACTATCAGTGTTTTCTTCTGCAGCAGAGGACGAATTGCTATCTACCACAGTATTATTGGAGAATATAATGATTTGCCCAAATGGTCTGTAGATCAGAATAATCGTTAAGACGATGAACAATAATATGATTATAATGATAATTTTCTTTTTGCTCATTTCCCAGCTTCTCCTTTTATTGATTAGTAATCGCTCTCATGGATACAGCAACAGTCTACCACAATCAGACGCAAATTTATAAGAATCTGCGTGATAAGTATATCGCAGTCCAGTCCAATGAGACGATCGCCAAAATCCAAAAGTTAATTGGTAACACTAGTCTTGGTTACAATACCGTAGATCCGTATGCTATATAATAAAATCATTATCTTCACTATATCAAGACGATTTGGATACTCCTGATTAAAAGAGATTCCAGATTATGGTTCCACCTCCCCCTTTCGGGGTAAAAATCGTTAGCATTTACATAACCGTACAGGAGGAACATTCATGCTCATTGAAGCCGTCTATCACCGACCAAAATTAAACTGGGGTTATCCATACGATCGCGAGACGATCCATCTTCGTCTGCGTACCAAAAAGCAGGATGTTAAGCAGGCCTGGGCACTCGCCGGAGACAAGTATATGTGGGAGAAATCCAAAGAACTGGTGCCGATGAGCATCTTTGCAACGGATGATCTGTTTGATTACTGGGAATGTGCGGTCAAACCGCCATATCGTCGTCTGAAATACGGATTCAAGCTGGCGGATGATCAGGAAGTTATCTGGATGGACGAAGACAAATTCGGCGCCGAAGAACCGCAGATGGATCGTCTGTTCGATATTCCTTTCATTAATCCGGTCGATGTATTCACTACGCCGGAATGGGTAAAAGACGCTGTTTTTTATCAGATTTTCCCGGAGCGCTTTGCCAATGGGGATACGTCCAACGATCCGGAAGGCACGCTGCCATGGGGCGGCAAGCCGGAGTGGAACAATTTCTTTGGCGGGGATCTGCAGGGCATTATCGATCATCTGGACCATCTGACCGAACTGGGCGTGAATGCGATCTACCTGTGCCCTATTTTCAAAGCAACAACCAACCATAAATACGATACCGAAGATTATATGAAGATCGACCCGAGCTTTGGCGATGAAGAGACGCTCAAAAAGCTCGTCAACACCTGCCATAGCAAAGGCATCCGCGTGATGTTCGATGCGGTATTTAACCATTCCGGCAAAACGTTCGCACCCTTCGTCGATGTACAGGAAAAAGGCGAGAAGTCCAAGTACAAAGACTGGTTCCATGTACGCAAATTCCCGCTGGCTGTGGAAGACGGTATTCCAACGTACGATACGTTCGACTTTGAGCCGCTGATGCCGAAGCTCAACACCGAGAATCCGGAAGTCAAAGAATATCTGCTTGGCGTGGCTCGCTATTGGGCAGAAGAGTACGGTATCGACGGCTGGCGTCTGGATGTGGCGGACGAAGTGGATCATCAGTTCTGGCGCGAATTCCGCCTGACACTCAAGGCGATCAACCCGGATATTTATATTCTCGGCGAGATCTGGCATGAGTCGATTCCATGGCTGCAGGGCGACCAATTCGACTCGGTGATGAACTATCCATTCAAAAATGCGGTAACGGATTTCTTCATTAAAGACACCACCGATGCGCAGACATTCTCGCACGCGATCGGCAACCAGATGTCCCGCTATCCGCGTCAGGTGGCAGAAGTCGCTTTCAACCTGATCGATAGCCATGATACGCCGCGTGCACTGACCGTCGCTGGCGGAGATAAAAACCGTCTCAAGCTGGCTGCGCTGTTCCAGATGACCTTTACCGGTGCACCTTGTATCTATTATGGAGATGAAATCGGTATGGAGGGCGAAGGTGATCCGGACTGCCGCCGCTGCATGGTCTGGGAGGAAGACGAACAGGATCGTGAGCTGTTCGCCTACTACCAGCAGATTATCCGTATGCGCAAGCAGTACCCGGCACTACGCCAGGGTACCTTCCGCTTCCTGCACTCCCGCAAGGGAAGCAATGAACTGGTATATGAGCGTTTCGACGATCAGGAGAAGTTCATTATTGCAATCAACAGTTCTACTGAGCCGATCGATATCGAGATTGATATCAAAGGAACCCATTGGGAAGATGTACTGGAAAATCGCGAACTGCAGCTGGAAGGCGGTATCCTGAAATACCAGCTGCCCGCCTATGGTTACCAGGTGCTACGCTGTCTGGATAAAGACAAAAAACCTCAGCAAACCGGCTGAGCAATCTAAGGCTATGAGTAACCTATACACACTGACAGGATCATGCATTTGTCTATCAATTAGACGACTGCGTATTCTGTCAGCAAGCGCCTCTTCTGTCCGCAGACGAGGCGCTTTTCCTGTGTAAATTCGTCCGGTTTATTCTCTTGGTTAAACGGTGGATTTGTGCTATATTAATACTTCGTGTCATTTATTCCCATGCTGTTTGGGACGTTCACTGCTATGTCTCATTCTGCTGAATGGCAGGGATTGATAGGTAGGAATGCTGCCGATTACAGTTGATTCATTTCGTTTACATAATAAACAAGCTTGTTATGTTATCCCTATGCTGATATGCCGATATTATAATGGCATGATATAGATTGCAGGAGGCCATAGTAATGAGTAGAACTCTTAATCCATCTATGCTTGCGGCATGGGCCAGTCTGATCAGTAATATCTTACTGACCCTGCTCAAGCTGATCGTCGGTGTACTGTTCAACAGTCAGGTATTGATTGCAGACGGTATCCATAATGCCGGAGATGTGATCGCTTCGGCGACAGCGCTCGGCTCCATGCGGATCTCGTCCATGCCACCCGATGAAGACCATCCGTATGGTCACGGCAAAGCCGAAGTCGTCGGAGCCAGTGTGGTTGCCGGTATCCTGCTGATTGCAGCGCTGTATATCGGTTATCATTCTTTTATGCTGCTGTTCGAGCCGCCATCACAACCACATATCATTGCGCTCATCGCCGCATTTATTTCCCTGATCTGGAAACTGCTGCTGTACGTGTACACGATGCGGATCGGACGCGAGACCAACAGCAAAGGCCTAATCGCGACAGCGCAGGATCATCTGGCAGACGTATATGCCTCGGCAGCTGCCTGTGCCGGTATCGGTCTGGGTCTGATTGGTGAAGCGTACGGCTGGTCGCTGCTCTCCTATGGTGATCCGCTCGCCGGTATGATCGTGGCCCTGCTGATCCTCAAGCTGGCCTATGAGACAGGACGCGACTCAATCGATATTCTAATGGAGAAAGCTGTTCATCCGGAAAAAATCGAAGCCTATACTACGGTGCTCAAAAATATGCCGGAAGTCAAACGAATCGACCGTATCCGTGCCCGCGAGCATGGTCAATATATTGTAGTCGATGTGCGAATTGGTGTAGATGCGACCCTGACGATTCAACAGGGACATGATATCTCGCGAATCATGAAGAAGAATATCATGACCGTAGATACACAGGTTACCGAAGTTCTCGTCCATCTGAATCCATGGTATGCCGGGGAGGAACCGGCGCATGAAGTGACAGTGGAATTTGATTCACGAAAGCCTTTATAGCCTGCTTGAAGTTCAGTTATACCTGTCGTAATGGCTGGGATCGCTGCAGATTGATCTGTTGGCACTCGTATTTCCTGCAACGAACCTGTTGCTCTTCATACCATATTTTGCTTTTATATTTTTGGCTTCTGTAATAAAATGCCCTGCTTTCAGTCCGATATCCATGGCTGAAAGCAGGGCTTTTTTGGGCGTTCGATAAATAATGATCATGACCGTGCAGCAGTTGATCCGCTGTCTGCAAGTTACTCTTTCGATAAATTGAACTTCTTTTAGCCAATTCGAGCCGGACTATTCTGAACAACTTCAAGCCAGTGCTTGGCCAGTAATCCGTGACCTGCAGTCGTCGGATGGATACCATCCCATATCCAGTACGAAGCCGGCGCCACTGCACAGGCATCATCCAAAACATCCTGCAGCGGGACAAAGACAGCATCGAACTCATCTGCCAGTCTTCGTACAGATGCCGCGCAATCTGCCACGGCCGCTTGCCAGCCAATCCAGTCGTCATCTGTATGTCCCCCCGGCAGAATAAATGGCTCGCATAATACCAACTGGACCTCCGGCAGTTCTGTCCGTGTATGCTGCAGTAGCTGACGATAGTTATTTTCATATTCAGCGCTATCAAAACCTCCGCGTGCTGTTATCGACATCAGGATATCGTTCACACCGATCAGGATACTGATCGTATCTGGCTGCAGCTGCAGGGCATCTTCATGCCAGCGATTCTGAAGATCGGTGACACGATTACCGCTAATCCCCCGATTCAGGAATACCGGCCGGGAGGCTGCCAGAGTGTGTCCCAGTTCGGCTGCAATCCAGAATGCATAACCATGACCCATCACATGATTGGGATCAGCATCCCGTCCACGATTACCATCGGTAATCGAATCTCCCTGAAATAAAATGGTCCGCCGATTATGTACTTTATTCTGATCCATGTTCCCTGTCTCCTCTCTGCAAAACCCTGTTCATTCTCTCCTTCTAAACGTATTCGGTACCTTCTCGTATTCTCCTATCTTCTGTCTATTTTCGATTTTACTGAATATTTATGCGTTTTACTTTCTGAAAAATGTTTAGACAAGTTTTGTTCCGGTTTAATGGATGAAGTAATCAGTATGGCATAGACTCATATCATCCATCCGAGTCTTGTTTCCAAATGTTCCTTTTGTCACTATTTGTCGCATCCTACCAGCCGATAATGATCTGGATGACCTACAAAAACAACCATCTACAGACATCCTCGTCTATACAAAAAAGGAACTTTCCCTATCTGTTGATATACCCATTTCTATTCTTTCTTTACCTTTGTCCCTTATGGTTAAAGGACAAATCAAGGCATCTTTCCATTGATCTCTACCCCTCAGAAGCTTAAACTTTTAAGTATAAGAACTAGTTCTATTTTCTCACACTGCTTTCATGATATCGTTTTCAATCGGAATTTGGAGAGGAGGCTGTCGATTTTGGAGAAGCTGACCGCACGGCTCACGATGATGCTGCAGTTTCTGGTCGGTTCTCATGGAGAGTATATTACAATCCGTGACCTGTCAGATCATCTGGATGTGAGTGAGAAAACGGTCAAGCGTGAACTGCCGGCTGCCGAAGAGTGGCTGCGCAAGCACAAGCTGAAGCTGCTTCGCAAACCCGGAACAGGACTTGCCCTAGAAGGCAATGAATCCGACTTTGCCAGTACACAGCGTGAACTGGAAGAACAGACACCCCGGAAAGACTATACCCGCGAAGAACGGCATTACTTCATTATCAGCGAGCTTCTCTTGTCCAAAGAGCCGATTAAACTATATTCGTTTGCCTCTCAGTTCAAAGTAACAGAAGGCACACTGAGTAATGATCTCGACCACATTGAACAGTGGCTGTCCTCTTTTGGCATTACACTGGTACGCAAACCAGGTCTTGGCATCTATGTTGAAGGCACCGAGAGTCATATCCGCTCTGCACTGATTCATCTGCTATATGAGAGTGTCGATGAATACCAGCTGAATCATCTGGTACGCGAACCATTGGCTACCGATGAAGAAGCTGGACGTGTCCAGTTCCATATTCGCAATCGATTGCTGAATCTGGTCGATGATGGAATGATGGATCAGCTTCAGCAGTATCTGAGTGATCTGGAACGGGATACTCGTATCAAATTGACCGATAGCGCGTACATCGGCTTGACGGTGCATCTGGCACTGGCGATCGAGCGCATCCGGCGAGGACAGCGCATTACGATTGCGCCCCGCATTTTGGATGAACTCAAGCAACTCAGTGAATTCCAGACCGCACGCAAGCTGGCAGAGCGTCTGGAGCAGTCATTTAACATCCTGATTCCCGAAGATGAAATGGGTTATATCACCATGCATCTCAAGGGAGCCGAGACTCGCCTTAATGCCGAATCAGATCCCTATTACGAGCATGTAAGCTTCGAACTGGTGAAGCTGGCGCGGGATATTCTCAAAATGGCAGAGTCCGAGACCGGATTTGAACTCAAAGGCAATAGCAAACTGTTCGCCGGGTTTATTAACCATCTCGGTCCGGCAATTGAGCGGCTCCGTCTGGGACTTGATATTCGCAATCCACTGCTCACTCAGATTAAGGAGCAGTATGGGCCGACTTTTGAGATTGCACGCAAGTGTTCCCGGTTGCTCGGTGAATTCACTCACCGGGAAGTCCCGGAAGCGGAAATCGGTTACCTGGCGATGCATATCGGCGCCATGTCCGAATATGCAGCTGCCCAGCGTAAGCCGGTCAAAGCCATTATCGCCTGTGCCAGTGGACTGGGAACATCCAGCCTGCTCTCGATTCGGGTCAAGCGGGAATTCCCGTCACTGCAGATTATCGATGTTGTCTCTTCGGCAGAAGCAGTCAGATTGGAGAATCGAGCAGATATTATTATCTCTACAGTCGAAGTCGACAGTCAGCTACCGACCGTCCGGGTCTCTCCCCTGCTATCGCCGGAAGATATCCGCGATATCCGTAGTGCCGTATCCCAGCTGGAAGTGAGCGTAGAGAATACGCCTATCGATCAGCCAGCTGCCGATCCGGCTACACGGTTGACCGATACACTCGGTAATCACAAAGAGACGCTTACTGGGATTCTGGATCTGACTGCCGGATTGGTAATTAAGGATCAATTCCGGATCTCATCCGTCTCTGATCTGATCCACCGGATTGCCGGCATGTTCACGGCGTCGACGGAACGCTCCGGCATTCTGGAGCAGGAACTGCACGAACGTGAACGTATGGGCGAGACGGTGTTATCACAGGACGGACTGATCCTGCTTCACTGCCGCTCCAGTGTAGTGAACAAGCTCTTTCTCGGTATTATCCGCTTCAGTGATCCCATATCGGCAGTGAGCAGTCCTACCGAGCTGTATGCTGCAATCGTGCTGCTTGCCCCGAGGGACAGCAGCAAATCCTATCTCGAAGCTGTAAATGAAGTCAGTAAATCGCTGATCGATCGACCCGGTTTTGTGACCCGGCTGGTCTCCGATCCCCCTGCCGGACTTCAGGCAGAGATCTCCAGCATGATGAAAGATCTGTACACACGCAAAATAGAACAATATATGATGGAGGTCGAACAATTATGAGCACTGTAAATGCTTCTGCTCGCGAGAAGAAAAGCGCCAGAGACCGCGTCCAGGCATTCGGACGTTTCCTGAGCGCCATGATCATGCCGAATATCGGCGCATTTATCGCATGGGGTCTGTTAACTGCCCTGTTTATTCCTACAGGACGTATGCCAAACGAAGACCTCGCTAAACTGGTTGATCCGATGATTAAATTTTTGCTGCCTCTATTGATTGCTTATTCAGGCGGTAAAGTAGTTCATGGACATCGTGGTGGTGTGCTAGGGGCTATTGCAGCAATGGGCGTTATTGTCGGTTCTGAAATTCCAATGTTTATTGGAGCCATGATCATGGGGCCGTTAGGCGGATGGATCATCAAGCAATTCGACAAATTAGTAGAAGGCAAAATCAAATCGGGTTTTGAAATGCTTGTTAATAATTTTTCTGCCGGTATTATCGGTATGTTACTGGCTATAGCCGGTTTTTATGGAATCGGTCCACTCGTTGTAGGATTTACCAATCTGTTGGAAGCGGGCGTCAACTTCCTGATTAACCACGGATTATTACCACTTGTTTCTATCTTTATTGAACCTGGTAAAATTCTGTTCCTTAATAACGCGATCAACCATGGTATCTTTACTCCACTGGGTACGCAGGATGCATTGGAACATGGTAAATCCATTTTCTATTTGCTGGAGGCCAATCCGGGTCCAGGTCTGGGCCTTCTGCTTGCATACTGGGTATTTGGTAAAGGCTCAATTAAAGGTTCTGCACCAGGTGCAATCATCATTCAATTTTTCGGCGGTATTCACGAAATCTACTTCCCTTATGTATTGATGAGACCAATTCTGTTCCTGGCTGTTATTCTTGGCGGTATGGCAGGTGTATTTACCAACGTATTATTGGGTTCCGGTTTAACCGGTGCTGCTTCGCCAGGTAGTATCATTGCAATCATGGCATTAGCACCCCAAGGTGGCGAACTTCATGTAATTGCTGGTATTGCTGCAGCTACAATCGTTTCATTCCTTGTCTCTGCTCTCTTCCTGCGCAAAGCTGCAGTTGGTGATGAAGACTTGGAAAAAGCACAGTCTGCTTCCAAAAACATGAAATCCGGCGGCAATGCTGGTCCAGCACTGACTACATCTGCTGATCTGCAAACCGGTGAAGTTCGCAAAATCGTATTTGCTTGTGATGCAGGTATGGGTTCCAGCGCAATGGGTGCTTCTTCTTTCCGTAAGAAAGTACAGCAAGCCGGTCTGCCAATTCAAGTAACCAACTCTGCAGTTGACGCGATCCCTGGGGATGCCGATATCGTCGTAACACAGCAGAACCTGACCAGTCGTGCACGCGGCAAAGCGCCTAATGCACAGCATGTATCGATCGATAACTTTATCAATAACCCGATCTATGATGAAATGATCAACAAACTCAAAGCAACTGCTGCCGGCAATGCAGAATCTTCAATTCCTGATGAGGCTGTCGGCGTTAAAAAAGAAGTAAGCGAAGTGCTGAGTCACAATGCTCCACATGTGGTAGAAGATACCAAAGATGGCGTACCTACTTCCGGTTCCAGTGTACTGCGCAAGGAAAACATCGTCATGGGTCTCGCCAGCGAACCCAAAGAAGAGGCTATCCGCAGAGCAGGCGAACTGCTTGCTGCTTCCGGTTATGTGAAGCCTGATTATATAGCTGCCATGCACGAGCGCGAGAAAGTTGCTTCCACTTATATTGGTAACGGTGTAGCTATTCCTCACGGTGTAGGCGAGGCGAAAAAGCAAATTCAAACCTCCGGTATTGTTGTTCTCCAGTATCCAAACGGCGTTGAATTTGAAGGTGGCAAAGCGTATCTGGTTATCGGTATTGCTGGTGCGGGCGGTGAGCATCTGCAGATCCTGACCAAGATCGCTGAGACGATCGAAGATGAATCTGTGGTTCATCATCTGGCCAAAGTTACGGATTCCAACGAAATCTATCGTACATTCTCTATCTAATATAACAAGCTTCTTATGGTTAAATCAGCAGCGCATTAGCTGCTGATTTAACCTGTTTATCCATATTCCTGCCCGTAGACGATGTGTATACGGGCACCTATTTACGGCTGCTGCCCTTTTTGTCCATGATTATTGAAAGCCAATATCCGGCTATCTGAATCTTACTGCAAACCGGCAGCAAGCCCATACTTACGGAGGTGCAAGTTATGAAAAAAGCTATTCAGTTTGGTGCAGGTAATATCGGTCGCGGATTTATCGGAGCGTTGCTGGCAAATGCCGGATATCAGGTGGTATTCGCAGATGTCAACGAACAGATGATCCAGGAGCTGAATGAGAAAAAAAGCTACCAGATCCATATCCTCGACCTGGAGAAAAGCGTAGAGACGATTACCAACGTCTCCGGCTGCATGTCCAATGGACCGGAAATCATTGACGAAATCGCCAGCGCAGAGATTATTACGACTGCAGTGGGTCCGAATGTGCTCAAGTTCATCGCTCCTACGATTGCCCAAGGGATTGAAGCCCGCCGTGCTGCCGGTGCAGGTCCACTGAATGTGATCGCCTGTGAGAATATGGTTGGCGCAACCAGCCATCTGCAGGAGCAGGTAGAGAGCCATTTGTCCGAAGAAGGCAAAGCCTATGCACGTGAGCATGTAGGATTTGCCAACTGTTCTGTAGACCGTATTGTCCCTCCTTTCCAGGGTGAGAACCTGCTGGATGTGGGCGTAGAAGCATTCCATGAATGGATCGTGGAAGAGCCGAAGCTCAAAGGCGGCACTCCGGAGATCGACGGCATGAAGCTGACCGACAATCTGGTCGCTTATGTACAACGCAAGCTGTTCACACTGAATACCGGTCATGCAATCACTGCCTATCTGGGCTTCCTGAAAGGAATCGAGACGATCGACCAGAGTATCCAGGATGAGTCCGTACGCTCAATCGCCCGTCCTGCCATGGAAGAAAGCGGCGCAGCACTGGTGAAAAAATACGAATTCGACGCTGCCGAGCATGCCAAATATATCGATAAAATCGAGACTCGTTTCAAAAACCCATATATCCGCGATGAAGTCATCCGTGTCGGCCGTGAGCCGCTGCGCAAGCTGGGTCCTGCCGATCGTCTGATCGGTCCTGCCAATATGGCTGCCGAGCTGGGATTGGGCCGTGATCACCTGCTGCAGGGTGCAGCAGCTGCCTTCCTGTATGACAACAATAACGATCCACAGTCTGCCGAACTCCAGGCGCGTATTCTGGCAGAGGGCGTAGGTTCTGTAGTAAGTGATGTGACCGGCTTTGCCAAGGATAGCGAAGACTATAACAAGATCATGGCTGCTTACGAGAAATTTAAAAGCTTGAAAGCTTAAGTTGGACCAATAAGCTGCTATCGCTCGCTGAATAAAACAAAAGCCCCTAAGCAATTAGGGGCTTCTTTTTTTACATATAGATAATCAGATGTACATACATATACGGTTAAATATCAGAGTACGGCAAACGGACGCTCTGACGGCTTGCCAAACAGATAGCCCTGCGCCAGATTAATACCAATACTGCGACAAAAGTCGAATTCCTCGCGCCGCTCGATTCCTTCAGCCAGCACATGACTGCCAATATCCCAGGTGCGTTCGGCGATATTGCGGATATCTCGCTGTTTTTGTTCGTCCTGGTCACAGCGGTCGATTAGGCCACGATCGATTTTGACATAATCAGGCTTGAGCTTGCCGATCAATTCAGGAAGGGAATACCCTGATCCTACATCATCAAGTGCCACATTAATTCCGTTACTGCGATACACATTAAAGATATCCTGCAGCTTGGGCATTTCCATAATATTCTCGGTCTCGACCACTTCAAATACAAAATCCTGCGGATCCAGCTTCAGACGCTCAATCGCTGCAAATGTATGACTGAGACAGTACTGCGGATTATAGATCGATGATGGCAAAAAGTTAATAAACCGCTTCACACCGGTTGGCAGATGAAGTGCACTGGTCTCAATCGCCGAGATCCGCGCTGCACGATCCAAAAAGGAATGCAGACCGGTACGATGAGCTACTTCGAATAGCTTATACGGCTGAAATCCCGGACCATCCGGAATCGGACGCAGCAAAAACTCATACGCCATAATCTGCTCCTGCTCATCCACAATCGGCTGCATATGGCTGGTAAACTGCTTTTGCCGGATAATCTCGACGATATCATGATGCTGCAGGCGCGTGATCAGCGTCGACAAAGGGAACCATGAAGGTTCACCGCCAATATTATCGACTCCCAGAATCCCGATCGACAAATCATCGCCCTGCTCACTCGGAAGTTCTCTGACCCAGTGCAGAATATCCAGCATCTGCTCACGGGAGTAGTATGAGATGGAACCAATATCTTCTACTATATAAATGTCATATGCCTGCTGTCTGATTAACTGCTCAAGAGAAGGAGAAAGCGGGCGCAAAGACACCGTACCTTGATCTTCAATCGGTTGAATAAAACTGCATCCGCTACAATTCATGGTGGTCCTCCCTGTTACTAAAATACAATATGCGGGTGTTCACGTTTTTAATCCCTATATATATCGGTTGGCAGAATCCGGATCGTAATACTATTTCTTTACTCTTTCCGAGAAGTTTACCTGTTTTGATAAGATATTTTTGTATTGGAGAAAATAGGTGATTTAAACAAGCGGCATAGTGCGTTAGAATGATACAATATGTTTATATACCCAATAATAGTACTTTTGTAACAGGATATTAGACGTATATAAAAATAATTAAAGGATTCGGATGATCACATGGCAAATCTTTATCATAACGTGTCTATCCGATACAATGATCATATTTAATACATACGCATAGATAAAAAAGACTGCCGGAAATATTCCGGCAGTCTTTTGGTTGATGGAGTCATCGTCATTAATCTGTATTCACAAGATTAGCTGGCTGGAATCTCCAATACATCGCCTACCTGCAGACGAGTAGGATCCGTGATTTTGTTGTATTTGGCAAGTTCCTGCCAAGTCACACCGTATTTGATACTAATGCGATAAAGGTTATCGCCTTTTTGGATCGTGTACGTATCTCCATCTGCTACCGGAGCTGGCTTAACCGGCTTCGCTGGCTTGGCAGGAGCAGTAGGTTTGGCTGGTGCTGGTTTGGTCGTTGTTGGTTTGGCTGGTTTCACTGGTTTTGCCGGTTTGTCCGTGGCAGGCGCCGCTGGCTTGGTACCTGCTGCAGGTGCTGCTGTTTTGGACAGGTCAATCGTATAGTTGGCAAATCCATCTGTACCTTCACCTGCATAGGCAATCGGCTCACTCGTGCTGCCTGCAGCCAGAGCTGGTGCTGCTTTCAGCGCATCCTGTGCTTTTGGTGAAGAGGTAAAGGTTACTTTGGCACTGCCTTTGACAGGCGCCAGAGACCAGTTATTGTCCGCTGTCGGGTTGATTGTACCGTTCTCGCGGATATAATCGATAATGACCTGACGGTTCTCATCCGGGGAAGCCAGAACGATACGTTTGCCGTCCGGGTTTGCCAGCTTGGATGAGGAAGCACGGTAGTTATTGGTCGCTACGATAAATTCCTGCTTTGGATCGATCGGCTTGCCGTTGTACTGCAGATTAACGATACGGTTGGCAGATTCATTAACCACGGTGCCTTTGGCATCGTATTTCTGCGGCTGAGTCACGTCGATCTGATACGTTACACCATCGATCACGTCAAAGTTATACGTCGGGAAATCCATATTGATCAGTGGCTGATCGCCGGATTTGGATGGATCGATCTGGTTGAATTGTCCTGCGGACCATTCCAGCCAGTTTTTCACTTCTGCGCCATTTACTTTGACCGCATAGACCGTATTTGGATACACATACAGGTCAGATACGTTTTTGATAGCAATCGTGCCGGCTGCAATATCGGTGTAATAGTTCGGGCCGGAGCGTCCACCTGCTTTGAATGGGGCACCTGCAGACAGAATAGGCAGTTTCTCATAATCAGTTCCCTGCAGCTTCTGTTCCAGATACCATTTCTGTGCATTCGTTACGATCTGAATCGATGGATCATCCTGTACCAGTGCAAAGTAGCTAGTAATACGGGAAGTCGTCTTGCCTACTGGGCCACGTACATATTCCAGTGTCTCTTCGTGCTCATGGTAGACAGCGTCCACAACGCTCTGATCGGCTTCTACCAGCGCTTTTTTGGCTTTGGCATCATAGATGGGACGTGCTTCGACTTTGGAGTCGGTCACTTCCCAATCCTCGCCTTTTTGGGTCAGCTGCAGATCAATGATTCCGAGATGATCGCCCCAGAATCCAGGCTCTACGGAAGGTACACCATTGATCGTACCTTTTTCCAAATCAACGCCTGTTTTGCCTGCAAAGTCAGCACTCGGGAATACTTTGTGCGCATGACCGAACATGATCGCATCAATATCCGGCACCTGGCTCAGATACAGTACGGAATTCTCCATCAGTTCGGTTTGCGGAATATCTTCAAAACCGGAGTGCGGAACAGCGATAATGATATCTGCTCCCTCCGCTTTCATTTGCGGAACGAATTTTTTGGCGGTTTCAATAATATCCTTGGCTACTACTTTACCTGCCAGGTTGGCACTATCCCACTGCATGATTTGCGGTGGTACGAAGCCGATCACGCCCACTTTGATCGTATGCTTGGCGCCCTGCTCATCGGTTACTTCCTTGTCGAGGATCTTGTAAGGGGTAAAGTAGTTTTTCTCGCCTTTGCCTGTACCATCATCTACATAGATGTTGGCATTAATATAAGGGAAATTGGCTCCTTCGATCGCAGTCTTCAGGAAATCGAGACCATAGTTGAACTCATGGTTCCCAAAGTTACCGACATCGTAGCCAAATTGGTTCATAGCTTTGTATACCGGGTGAACTTCGCCTTCTTTAAGCGGTTTCACTTTGGCGACATAGTCAGCCAGCGGTGTACCCTGAATCAGGTCACCGTTATCCACCAGTACGCTGTTGGGAGCTTCTGCGCGAGCTGCCCGGATCAGTGTCGCTGTCTTGTCATAACCATACTCATCTGTCGGTTTATCCGAATAGTAATCATAGTTCATAATATTGGTGTGAATATCCGTCGTTTCCATGAGGCGAAGCTTAACAGTTGCACCTGCAGCAGCAGTCGTATCCGCTGCAAATACCGGTACAGCCGTGATGCCAAACAGCTGCAGCGCTGCAATCGCCGCTACTGTTTTCTTGAGTGTCTTTTTCCCCAGTTTCAAAATTAAAACCCCTCCCGAGTATATTCAGCACGTATACGTTCTCTGATTCATTCAATATAAACGCTTACACTCACCTATGTATAAAAAATATGTAAAGCTGGTATGAAATCTGTATACGGATTTGCGCTACTAGTTACATATTACAAAATGAATATAGGAGTGCAGACGCATAAAAGAGCGAAGTATATAGCTGCATGAGAGAATTTTATACTATAGACTGACATATTTGAAGGGATATTTGATCCAATTTTTAAATTTTTGTAAAAATAGTTACAAAAAAGACGCATATATTACATATATACGTCAGTTATTTTTGCGGTTTTTTATCCAAATCCAGCTTTGCCTGGCTGCAGTTTAACTGCTCTTTGTTCCGATAAAGAGGATTTTGTATATCCTTATTAGCTCCAGCCTGTTGCAGTATGGTCACCTTTGCGGTGTTTATGCTGCAAATAAGAGTCCAGAATTCGATCCAGCTGCTCGGATTGATCGATTACCCGGTGATCACGAATCCCATGCTCTTCGGCCATCTGATTCAGTATGCGGCGTTCCTGTTCAATCTGCTGTTCGATCTTTTTCAGGTCCAAGGAAAGCACCTCCTGTAGATTACCCCTTTCACTTCTCGCCATTACCTTATATTTGAAATAGATAAAATTTGTAGTAATACATTGTTTATACCCTAAAATCATGCTCTTGATCAAGTTCCTACGGTCCCTATTTTATCCTTTTATTGGAAACAAAAAATGACAAAAAATCCGGTGTCGAATTCTGTAGTTTGCCTGCGCATTTTACAAAATTCGTCACCGGATCGTACTACACTATATTGAATTTCCTGTTATACGAATCGTTGCCGTATTCGTATCAGAAAGGCTATTAAGCATTCCAGGTCTGTTTTTGACCTTCTTTGTCGGTATATTCAATTGTTTGTGGAGTAATATCCAGTACTACATAGTCGGGATCATCCGGTCCGGAGAACCAGTTTTTGAATTCATCTTTCCATACACGCTGTTTCAGCTCATCATTGGTCGATACCGCGCAGGTTGCTTCAATCTCAACCACTTCATTATTGCCGCCTTTTTCGTAACCGAGCAACAGATAGCAATGAGGATTTTGCTCGAGCTCATCCACTTTTTGCGTTTTGCGGTCTGTCGCCAGATGAATATTCAAACCTTCATTATATACCGCCATATAGCGTACCTTTGGTTTATTATTCTCCACTGTGCCGAATGCACAAAAACGGTTTTCTTCCAGTGCTTTTACGATAGATTGTTCAACTGATGTTTGACTCATGATCAAGCTCCTTCCGCAATATGGACTTGGATTATTCAATACACCCTGGATAACAGGGCGCTGAATTTTATATAGTACTTAACTTTGAGTGCCTGTATGGATACTTACCCGGTCAGCAGCAAACTGAACCTTCCCCGTACTCCTGCCTGTTCCCCGGATGCCTCACTTGCTGGACAGCAGGCAGGCTCTCGTCTATAATTACACCTAGAAAAAGCGCATACGATCTGGGGGAGCTGGGCTAGCCGGCTGAGAGTGTATTCCATCAATACAGACCCTTAATACCTGATCTGGATAATGCCAGCGTAGGAAGCGAATCAAGCATTGTATGTGTTCTCATACGATATGCACCTATGTCGTCCCGATCCGGGGCGCTTTTTTTATATACAGAGGAAGAAGGGGTAGAGAAATGAACAGACACTGGAACAAGCTTCTGCCGCTGCTGGCGGTATGCCTGCTGCTCATCACTGCAGGATGCGGAGGCAAAGGAAGCAGCAGTCCGGCCGATAACAGCCAGGGAGCCGAAGGAGCAAGCAGTAGCGCCCTCAAGGATGTACAGGTTGTACTGGACTGGACACCGAACACGAACCATACCGGTCTCTATGTAGCCCAGCAAATGGGTTACTACAAGGATGCCGGGTTAAATGTAGAGATTATTACACCGGGACAGGGCGGCGCCGATACAATGGTTGCTTCCGGGAAAGTTCCGTTTGGTATCAGCTATCAGGAAAGTGTTACCCAGGCCCGTGTGCAGGGTGTACCACTCGTCTCGCTAGCCGCCGTGATTCAGCATAACAGCTCGGGCTTTGCTTCACCGGTAGACCGTAATATCAAGACGCCCAAGGATATGGAAGGCAAGTCTTACGGAGCCTGGGGCTCACCGGTCGAGGAAGCCGTGATGAAATCAATCATGACAACCGACGGCGGTGATGTCAGCAAGGTCAAAAGTGTGAATATCGGAGATGCGGACTTTTTTACAGCGGTCAAGAAAGGCATTGATTTTGCCTGGATCTTCTACGGATGGACCGGGGTCGAAGCCGAGCTGCGCGGGGAACCGCTGAACATGATGTATGTAAAAGATTATTCGCCGAATCTGGACTACTATACGCCTGTTATTGTAACTAACGAAAAACAGATCCAGCAGGACCCGGAGCTGGTGAAGGCCTTTATGTCGGCAACAGCCAAAGGATATGAATATGCCATCGCCAACCCGGACAAAGCCGCTGATATTCTGATCAAGGCTGTACCGGATCTCGATCCCGAACTGGTCAAAGCAAGCCAGAAGTGGCTGTCTCCCAAATATCAGGACGATGCCAAGCAGTGGGGAATGCAAAAACCGGAAATCTGGTCAGGTTATGCCGACTGGATGTATGAGCAGGGTCTGCTGGATGCCAAACTGGACGCTTCCAAAGCATTCACCAACGATTATCTGCCGGCTGCCGGTACCAAGTAAGCTTCCGAGTTATTCCCGGCGTAACCGATAAATGATCGACAGTTCACTGCTCGTCTTTATGATTCGTACCTGTATTTATTGCGCACAACCGATCCTATTTTCTACCTAATACATCTATCAGGAGGTTATCACTATGGCTACTACTCTACTGAGCATTCAGGTTATTCCCAAAACACCCAACAATGAAAATTCCTATGATTACGTGGATGCCGCTATCGAAGTTATCCAGGCTTCCGGACTGAAATATGAAGTACATCCACTGGAAACGACGCTGGAAGGCGAGCTTCCGCAGCTATTGGAAGTTGTACAGAAGATGCACGAGGCGCTGGTGGAAAAGGGCAGCCCGAGTATCATTTCCCAGATCAAAATCGCGCATAATCCATCCGGCATCAGCATGGACGGACTAACGGAGAAATACCGCTAATGTCCATCAGAGCATGGTGGAAAGGCATATGGCCGCCCTTTGGGGCGGTCGTTTTGTTGCTGGTCCTGTGGCAGCTCGCCACTTCCCTTTTCCAGATTGAAGACTGGATTTTGCCAAGTCCTGCGCGTATCGCCCAGGAAGCAGAGAAAAGTTACACCAGTCTGCTCGGACATACGTGGGCGACCCTGAAATTGACGCTATCCGGATTTGGCATTGGAGCGGCGACCGGGCTGATCGTTGCCGGTGTGCTGCACTATATTCCTTTTCTGCGCCGGGCGCTATACCCACTGCTGATTTTGAGTCAAAATATACCGCTGATCGCACTCGGACCGCTGCTGATTATCTGGTTCGGTTTTGGGCTGCTGTCCAAACTGATTGTGATCGTACTGGTCTGCTTTTTCCCGATCACGGTGGCAGCACTGGGCGGACTCGCCGGCACTGACCGGGTGATGATGAATTATATGCAGATGATCGGAGCCACGCGTGGACAGATTTTCTGGAAGCTGGAGCTGCCTTACAGTCTGCCTGCTGTCTTCTCGGGACTCAAAATTGCCGCCACCTACAGCATTATGGGTGCCATTATCGCCGAGTGGATCAGCAGCAGTGAAGGGCTTGGTTATTATATGCTGCTTCAGCAGTCTGCTTTTCGTACCGACCGTATGTTTGTCGCGATTATGATTGTGATTGCTTTTAGCCTGATCATGTTCTCGTTGATTGTGCTGCTGGAGAAATGGTGTATACGCTGGCAGAATGACAGTACTGCCCATCCCAAAGGAGGAATCGACCGTGTCTGATCCTATTCATCCTGCCGCATCTATCCTGGTTGAACCAGAGGTAGATGCCTCTTCTACTCCTCTCCAGGCAAACGGGAATCCCCGTCCATTCCTGGAACTGCGCGGTATCAGTAAATCTTTTGCACAGGGCAAGCAGCAGCTGCAGGTCATGGAAAATATATCGTTAACCGTACATGAAGGTGAATTTGTATCCGTGATCGGTCCTTCCGGTTCAGGGAAAAGTACCTTGCTGCAGATGATCGGCGGAGTGATGCTGCCGGATCAGGGGGATATTATACTGCAGAATCAGCGGATTAACGGACTGCAGGGCAAAGCCGGTTATATGCCGCAGCAGCCCGCTCTGCTACCCTGGCGTACGATCGAAAAGAATGTGATCCTCGCCCGCGAGACTGCCGGTATGCCGCGTCAGGAATCGTTGGCTCTTGCCCGGAACTGGCTGGACAAGGTAGGATTGGGCGGATTCGCTCGTGCCTATCCACGCACGCTGTCCGGCGGTATGCAGCAGCGGGTCGCCTTTTTGCGAGCACTGCTCGGACCGCAATCACTGCTTTGTCTGGACGAGCCGTTCAGTGCACTGGATGCTTTTACCCGTAGCGAGATGCAGGCCTGGCTGCTACGCATCTGGGAAGAGAACCGGCGATCGGTCGTTTTTATTACGCATCATATCGAAGAAGCACTGCTGCTGTCCGATACGATCTATGTATTATCCAGCCGACCGGCTCATGTCATCCAAAAGGTCCCTGTTCCTTTTCCAAGACCGCGGCGTGAAGAGCTGGTGGATACGCCGGAATTCATCGCGCTGCGCAGACAGCTGACCGAAGCGCTGCGAGCGGAGCTGAACGGATGATGAGCGAACCCTATTCCCTGCATTCTTCAGCGTCGTCTGTCTCTGCTGCTTCGGTATCCAAACTACAGGAAGAATCACCCTTTATCCCGTCTATCGACAGCCATTTTCATCTGGATCAATATGAAGATGATGCTATTCGTCAGATGATGCAGAGTCTGCCGGATCATCAGGTCGAATCGGTGATCGCAGTCTCGATGAATAAGGATTCCTGCCAGCGGATCGAGCAGCTGTCCCGGCAATATCCCGGTCTGGTACACCCTGCTTATGGCTATCATCCCGAGCAGCCTCTTCCTTCCCGGCAGCAGACCAGCGAGCTGCTCGAATGGATAGAATCACGGATGAACCAGTTGGTAGCTGTAGGCGAGATCGGACTGCCTTACTATCTGCGCCAGGAGCTGGCTGAGCGTGGAGAGAAACTGGATGAAGCCGGATATATTCAGCTGCTGGAACAGTATTTGCAGCTTGCCGCCAAGCATGACAAGCCGGTTATACTCCATGCTGTCTACGAGGATGCCGATACGGTATGCCAATTGCTGGAGGATTATCGAATCCGGCGGGCACATTTCCACTGGTTCAAGGGTTCCGCAGTAACTGTCGAGCGGATGGCGCGCCAAGGATACCACATTTCGTTCACGCCGGATATTGTCTATGAGCCGGAAATCCGTGAGCTTGCTGCTGTGTATCCCCGTGAGTTGGTTATGGCGGAGACAGATGGGCCATGGCCTTTTGAAGGTCCATTTACCGGGCAGTCCACTCATCCTCGTATGACTGCAGATGTCTGCCGGGAATGGGCTGTAATTCAAGGGCTGAGCGAGTACGAAGCCCGGCAGATTCTGTATGCCAATACCTGTGCTTTTTATCAACTTAACGGGTGATATGGATTCCTTCTCAATATAGTAGAAAACTTACAATAACAAAAAGCCTGATCGGCAGGAAGGTAATCCTTCTTCAGCCAGATCAGGCTTTTATTATTGTATCGGCAGTCATGCGATCAAATCATTAGAGTGTACCGAAGCTTGCGGTACAGTTGACGACAACCTGTACTCGCAAATCTTTTACTTATTATTTGACTTGTATCATGTGCTGATAAGAATGAGTATACCTATTAATCACTGCAAATAGCTGAATGAAACGATATCAGGCTTTGTAATCATCACTTTTGACGGATGCTGCAGGACTCAGCCATACGAGCAGCATAGAGAACAACTGCTCCATCTGCAGCGGTTTGCTGAGATAATCGGATGCTCCGGCTTGAAGACAGCGCTGACGATCATCCTTCATCGCTTTGGCAGTTAGTGCAATAATCGGCAATTCTGCCCACTGTGACTGTCGGCGGATATTCTCCATCGTCACATATCCATCCATTACAGGCATCATAATATCCATCAGGACCAGATCCGGCTGACCCTGCTCCAGCATTTCCAGTGCTTCCTTGCCGTTATAGGCACTCATTACGTTCATGCCTTTGGATTTGAGAGCACCTTCTAGTGCAAAGATATTACGGAAATCATCATCCACCACCAGGATTTTTTTGCCTTTGAGCATGTCCAGTTCTTCCGGCAGACCGGCGGGAACCGATAAAGCAGTCTCTGGACTGTCCGGTGCAAAGTCTTCCGGCAGTGAAGGAATGTACAGGGTAAATGTACTTCCGCGGCCTACCTCACTCTCTACCGTAATAAAACCGCCCAGCAGCCTTGAGAATTCGCGGCAGATCGATAACCCCAGTCCGGTCCCGCCATAGTCACGGTCAGTCCGGGCCCCCTCCGCCTGACGGAAAGCTTCAAAAACCACCTGCTGCTTGTCCGGCGCAATACCGATCCCGGTATCTTTTACCGAGATGGCGAGCATATGATCTGCCTTCTCCGGCAGGCTGTAACCTGCAGGCAGCGGAACTTTCTCTGCCGGAGCAATCCGCAAGTTGATCTTGCCCTCACTCGTAAACTTGAACGCATTGGAAAGCAGATTTTTGAGAATCTGCTGCAGTCTTTTGCCATCGGTGTAAAAGGTTGGCGGTGCATCGGTATCCACTTCGGTCCAGAATTGCAGATTCTTCTGCTCGGCCAGCTTGTTAAAGTTGTAGCCCATTACTTCCGGAATATCATGGATGGAGATCAGCTCCCGCTGCACCTCTACCATGCCTGCCTCCACCTTGGACAGGTCCAGAATATCATCGATCAATGCCAGCAGATCCTGAGCCGATCGGTGAATAATATGACCATATCCCGGCATTTCGTCTTCGTGATCCCGTGGAGTGCTCTCGGCCACCAGCTGGGACAGAATCAGAATACTATTCATCGGTGTACGCAGTTCATGAGACATATTCGCGAGAAATTCCGTTTTGTAGCTGGAGCTGAGCTTAAGCTGTTCGGCGTACAATTCCAGTTCCTGACGAGTAGTTTCCAGTTCATGCGCTTTGGTCTCCGCAAAATTCGTACGTTCCCGCAGCTGTTCATTGGTCGCCTGCAATTCTTCCTGTTGGACCTGCAGTTCCTCCTGCTGGGTCTGTAGTTCTTCTTGCTGCGCCTGCAGCTCCTGATTCAGGATACGGGTATTGCGCAGCAGTTCATCCACCTGCATCCGCTTCTCGATATTGCTGATAATCGCTCCGAAGCCTACACAGATCTGCTCGATCAGCTGACAGTAACGTGGAGCGAATTCAATCGCTGCTCCAAGCTCCAGTACTGCTATCGTACGTCCTTCAAAAACAATCGGAGTAACCACAATCTGCCGGGGCACAATATGACCCAACCCGGTCTGGATACGGATCGGATAATCTTCATTTGCTGTCAGCAGCTGTGTTTTCTGTTCCAAGGCTGCACGTCCAATCAATCCCTGACCCGGTCCGAATTCATGGATGGTTCCCGTCATATTGCCATGAGCGCCGTACGAATATTCCAGCTGGAACTGATCTCCCTTGGTATCCGGATGCACATAATAGAACAATCCATAGGAAGCTTCCATCAAAGGAACGATTCTGGCAAGCAATTTCTCCGCCAGCTCCGGTGTATTGTTAATCCCCTGATATACGTTGCCGATCTGTGCCAACTGGGTCTGTACCCAGTTATTGTCCTTCATCTGATCCGAAGCTTCCTGTACCTGGCGAGTG
Source organism: Paenibacillus dauci (assembly GCF_000971985.1). GTDB lineage: Bacteria > Bacillota > Bacilli > Paenibacillales > Paenibacillaceae > Saccharibacillus > Saccharibacillus dauci. The sequence continues at coordinate 284,871 of NZ_KQ040799.1, forward strand.
TGCTCTTCCAGAGCTATCGACATTTTGTTAAATGCCTCGGCGATATTCGCTACTTCATCTCCGCCTTCTACCTTGAGGCGCGGGATATCCTGTACTTTATCGAAATCCACATCATTAATAACCTGGGTGACCTGCTTGAGTCGTCCGGTTGTACGGCGCAAGGTCCAGATCGTAATTCCGATGCCTGACAGCAGCAGCAGAAAAGCCAGTATACCGGTCAGTACCCATCGTTCGGACATAAGCGTATATTGTAAAAAGAAACCTTCTATAATAATGAATAGAATTGCCAGCATCAGCATAAAGCTAAATCCGATAATCTGTTGGTATTTATAATTCATAAATATTGCATTCTTCCTCTCTCATGATGTAGGCAAGATTATAGCAGAAAAGCTGGCTGAGTATACTCTCAATGATACGTGAACATTGGTACTTTGTCTGTAGAAACTTGGACTTATTTTCATTTAATAGCAGATCGTATTTAGCTTACGAAAGTAAAATAAAAGATTAGCCAGCAATATCAGGTGTGGAATATCCCCTTCCGATTGGACATTGTTAGATGAATTGTAATGGTTTTTGCTTGACGCCTATCTTTGTTCCGGTATACGATTTGGAATGCTTCATGACCATGTAAAGGGTGTAATGGTATCCATTACGGATAATCCCGTACATACGAATAGACAGCAAGTATAGACATTACAATGAAAAATCAAGCAGGAGGAAGGAATCAAACTCTATGTCCAAGCAAACCAACCGGGCAATGGTAACGGTCGGATTACTGGCTGCACTTTTTATCGGTGCACTGGATTCCACGGTTGTCAGCACGGCTTCACCACGCATTATCGATTCACTGGGCGGTCTTAGCCTGATCAGCTGGATCTTCTCCATTTATACATTAACCACTTGTATTGCTACTCCCATCTTTGGCAAGCTGGGGGATCTGTACGGACGCAAGTCGGTATTCGCAATCGGACTCGGCCTGTTTATCGTGGGTTCGGTACTATGCGGATTCGCTGGTTCCATGACCGAGCTGATCTGGTACCGGGCACTGCAGGGAATTGGTGCAGGTGCGCTGACACCGGTTACCTTTACCATTGTCGGCGATCTGTATCCAGGCAAGGAACGTGCCAAAGTACAGGGGATTTTCTCCTCGGTCTGGTCGATTGCCGGCTTGTTCGGACCGCTTGTGGGCGGTTACTTTGTCGACTATATCTCATGGCGCTGGATTTTCTTTATTAATCTGCCGGTCGGTATTATCGCGGTATTGTTTATTTTTATGTACTATCATGAATCCTTTGAGAAAAAACAAAAGTCTATTGATTATGCGGGTGCTCTTACCTTTACGATCGGTATGACCGCACTTCTGCTGGCACTGCTCACCGGTGGCGAGGAGTACACATGGACATCCCCGATTATTATCGGATTATTTATTGTCACTGTCATCTTCATGGCATTGTTCCTCCGTATTGAAAAGCGGGCAGAGGAGCCGATGCTGCCACTGTCCCTGTTCCGTACCAGTGTATTGACCGTGCCTTATATTCTGGCCTTTACGACCCGCTGGACAGTGATGGGGGTAACGGTATACTGTGCACTGTGGCTGCAGGATGTATCGGGATATAGCGCTACTTTTGCCGGACTGGCATTAATGCCGATGTCGATTGCCTGGCCAGTCGCCTCCACTCTGTCGGGACGACTGATGTACAAGCTCGGTGCCAAAGCACTGATCATTTTCGGTTCGGTGCTGGCAGTGGCTGGCAGTCTGCTGGTGGCCATCATGAGTTCGGACTCGCCTTATCTGATTATTGTCGCTTCGCTGGTACTGATCGGCTTCGGGATGGGTTGTATTGTCACTCCGTCGATGGTCATTATCCAGGGAGCGGTAGGCTTCCAGATGCGCAGTGTGGCGACATCGACCAATACGCTGATGAACTCGCTCGGACAGACAGTAAGCGTCGCCGTATTTGGACTGGTGTTCAATGCGATTGTGACCCACAATACTGCCAGTGAGCTGGCGCTTGGTATTCATTATGTATTTATCCTCATGCTGGCAGTCGCTGTAGTGAATCTGCTGGTCGCCCTGTTCCTGCCACCAAGCAGCAGACTGCTGAATCATCAGCAGTAAGGAAGCACGGTTATATGTAGCTATCGAACAGATGAATGCAAAAGGCAGCAGATTTATTTTCAATAAGAGACAGTTGCTGATCAATAAAAAAGGCTGCGATTCCCGAGAATGAGGAATCGCAGCCTTTTTGTGAACACGAAAAATATTATACCTTACACCCTTCCATAAAAGCGAAATGCAATCACGCGTATGCCAAGCTGCTTGTCTATTCTATTATTCATGTCCTGCTGCCCGGCGAGTGCGGCTGTACCAGCGGCTTACCTGATCGGCATCCAGGCGATCCAGCCGATTCGTCTGAAACGTAGCGTGTCCCGCTGCTATATACAGGTGGAGGCTGAGCAGATCCTGTCTGCGCTGCAGCCGGCTGCCCGTGAAACGGAATGCTTCGATATGCTTCCATAATATACAGTGCGTCGAATGGGAGACATACCGGTTCACCAGTATCAGACGTTCTCCATCCAGTAAGGCACCGGAACGGCGATACCTGCCATAATCCAGTATCAGCAAAATGGCAGCCAATAGAATGCCGATCATTAGACCGTACCCCGACAGAAAATACGTTCCGACCGCAGCGAGTATGCCGCTGATCAGAAGACTTGGCCATACATATGCCCACAGCGCCCGCGATGGCGACCGATAGACAGGAGCCCGGTACAGAAATCCAGGGACCATCGAGTCCAGCAGACCCTGCACTTCGCTGCTGCGGATAAAAGGATGCAGTACGGGCACTTTGGCATCTTTCCCTGAAGAGACCACATGCAGCTGGATCTGGGCAAAGCCGAGCCAGCGGCGAATCAGACTTTCCTTGACCGTTACTGCCTGTACATGCTTGGGATGAAAAACGAATTGTCTTCGTTCCAGCAATCCATAACGGACAGACAATCTTTCTCCGCTACGATAGACAGAGAATCCGGCATACTTGACGATAAACAGCACCAGTGATAGCAACCAGGCGAATATCAGACCGATCAGTACGGCACCGAGCAGCGCCTGAATGCCGGTAATATACCCTCTGGCATTATCCATTAGCTGGTTTAGCAGGCCACCAGGCAATATATCTCCTGCAAAGGAGTATATCCCTGCTATAAAGGCCAGTCCCAATCCCAGATTAAGCTCGGTCAGTGCTGCCCGCAGTAGCTGGGGTGTGGTCAGTCGGTAGAGCAGCTGTGCTGTGACTGGCGAAGAGCCGGCTGGTGCAGTGAGTCGACCTGCTGATGATACAGATCTACGGCCAGCAGATGAATCGGTAGAAGGGTCTGCTGATTCATCTGTCTGTCTCTTTTCGTCCGAATAGGGATAATTCTCTCCCGAAGAGTACGACTGTTCCCGATCCGAAGCTTGATCCTTTTCCAGATCCTGTACCGGACATCCGGCTTGCTCCACCGCTGCATCATTGGGTAAAGATCCAGCTTCCCGATCAACAGCTACAACTGCCTGCTCCAGCACCTGCTGTAGACGTTCTGCTTCGGCAGCGGATAACACCTCGAGTACTGCATCTCCATCCGAGCTACCTCCCGGCGTCTCGATTTTGAGCTGTACTACGCCAAGCAAGCGCTGGATCAGCGGCTGCTCAATACTGACCGAGTGAATGCGTGAATAATAGATCGCTTTCTCCCTGCGCTGGAGCAGTCCGCTCTGGATCACAAAACGGTCCTCTTCCGCGTGGTAGGTAAATCGGCGCCATGTACCCAGATGATACAAACTGCTCAGCACAAGTAGTAGTACGAATCCACCGAGCGTCCAATAGACGGAAGCAGACAGACCATCTCCGCTCAGAATACGTACAACTGCCAGGATCAGCAGAAACGCCAGATTTTTGATAGTACGCAGTATTGCAAAAGCCACATACAACGGGTGCATTCGGTGCAGCTGCCGGCTCATTCGTCTATCCTCCTGGCCAGACGGCCGATACGCTGTTTGAGCTGCTCGGCTTCCTCCAGCTTCACGCCACCGATCGTATGCGTGGTTGCTGCTGTAACAATATGGACTTCGGCGAGATGATATCGGCGCAGAATCGGTCCAATCTCCAGCTCCACATGCTGTACCTTGCTCATGGGAACCAGTGTCTCACTAATAAAAAACAGTCCGTTATGTATCTCCAACTCTTCATCCGATACGGCAAACCGAAAGCGATTATACCGTACAGCCGGGGCTACAATTACATAGAACACAAACAGCAACACACCGAGCCCAATCAGCCCCGTCTTGAGCCACCACGGCATCTCGAACCAGCCCAACCAACCAGGCAGCAGCGCAATCGCAGCCAGAATCAGCAAGAAAATTCCGTATCCGATGACCGCACCCTGCCGCTCTGCCGATTTCCAGTCCGGATGAAGAGGTCTCATTTCTGCTCCGGTAAATGACATCATATTCCTCCTCCATGAATCAAGTGTTATGTATTCGCAGGATCTTCGTATAACCATTCACTTGTATAGAAGTATACCTTATTAGTATATACATGCTCTGCCTGCTTAAAGTCGCATATTCTTGCCATTTCATCAGAAATAAACCAAAAAGCTGCCAGAACAGTAGCGATATTCCGCAAAGGAATAAATGACTATTCTGGCAGCTGCTGATATAGCGGTAACCTGTAATACTGATATACTATCTGATCTGATATACATTTGCCGATCCATTATCTGTCCGGTCTGGCAACTGATCCGCTTAGCGTTTATTAAAGCCTTTTCTCTCCAGAAAATCCTTGAGCTGCATTCGGGAAGCAGTAGTGAACTTCTGGGCCATCAGTGCAGACCATGGCGTACTCTTGGCGCCGGCTGTACGGGCTGACAAATAATTTGCCATCTGTTCATCGTACTCGGCGACCGTCTGCTCTGTCGTCACTGTATCATAAGACTCATGATGCAATACGGCTTTGAGCGGCAGGCGTGGGCGCAGTCCAGGCTCCTGATTCGGATAACCTACACACATACCATATACCGGATAGACCCGGTCCGGAAGACCAAGCAACTGTGAGACTTCTTCGATCTCGTTACGGACTCCACCGATATAGACGATACCCATTCCCATCGATTCGGCAGCTATGGCTGCATTCTGGGCAGCCAGCGTCACATCCGCCGTCGCTACGATAAAGTTCTCGACTGCATCCGTATATGATTCTTCCTGCGGAGCATGCTGCTGCACTGCCTTTTCCAGACGATACAGATCCGCACACCAGACGAGGAACACCGGGCATTCCACGATATAACGCTGGTTGCCAGCGAGCTCAGCCAGACGTGCCTTGCGCTTTGGATCACGAATAGCAATTACACTGTATGCCTGTACATTACTGGAGCTGGAAGCCATCTGGCCGGCAACAATAATTGTCTCCAACTGCTCATCGGTAACCGGGTCCGGCTTATAACTCCGAATAGAGCGGTGACTCATCAAAAGATTAATCGTATCATTCACAGTTCAATTACACTCCTGTCTATATCATCTGATCGTATTTTAACCACGCACAGGATTCAATGAAGCAGACGATGCATCGATGATTACCCTCATCCTGTTCGGAATAGGCATCGTACGCCGCCCTACCTTTCCACCATCTCCTGCCGGGATTATGATATCGAATCTATCCAGAACATCAATCCGAAAAATCCGGCCCAGCTAACGATCTGCAACAGTCCAATCGTCAGACTGGCAATAGCGAATCCACGTCCTCGTGATGAACGAAGGGACAAAATCGAGAATACGAGCGACAATATAATAATGACAAAAGACACGATCAATCCAATCATACTCAGTACAGGCATCACACCAAATTCTGCATTACCAACAATCAACAAAATCAGTGCAAAAGTAACTGACGTCATGCTGATCAGACCGACAATACTCAGAATAAACGAGGTTAATGCCAGTACAAACCGATCCCGTCCGGGCTGCTGATCCGGACGATGCAATGGATCATATCCACCTGGAGATGATCGATACCCCGGCGGCCTCTGGTGTGGCTCGCCCACAGGACCAAAATCATTTCCGTTCATAATACCCTCCCAAAAGACTATATCAAATGTCTTAGTTACAGCTCCAATCGGGCTGTCTTTAGGAGTATAGTATACCTTATTTCCCAGTATTCGGCTGTACCTTTTGCAGCTTGATACGCTGCAAACGCAGCGCATTCAGTACGACCGACACCGAGCTGAATGCCATCGCTGCTCCTGCCAGCCATGGTGCCAGCAGACCGGATGCCGCAATCGGAATACCAATGACATTATAGGCAAGAGCCCAGAACAGATTCTGACGGATATTACGAATCGTGCGGCGGCTGATCATGATTGCGTCGGCGATACCATTCAGATCCCCGCGCATCAGCGTTACATCCGCCGCTTCCATAGCTACATCAGTACCTGTGCCGATTGCGATACCAGTATCGGCAGTTGCCAGGGCAGGGGCATCATTAATACCGTCTCCGACCATGGCGACGATGCGTCCTTCCTGCTGCAGACGCTTGATCTCGGCTGCCTTGCCTTCCGGCAGTACACCTGCCAGAATACGATCCACTCCGGTCTGCTGACCGATGGCCTGCGCAGTGCGTTCATTGTCACCGGTAATCATAATGACTTCCATACCCATCTGTTGCAGGCGCTGTATTGCTTCTTTGGATGTTTCTTTGACCGTATCGGCTACTGCCAACCAGCCGGTATATTGCCCATTTACCGCTGTCAGCATTACGGTCTTGCCTTCACTCTCGACCTGCTGCACTTCTTGCTCCATATCTCCGCCAGAGATACCGGCTTCCTGCAGCAGCAGACGTGTACCAATCAGCAGCTGCTGTCCGTCCATAACTGCTCGGATACCCTTGCCCGGTATATTTTCAAACGAATCTACAGATGCAGACGTAATATGCCGCTCCTGTAGCCCCTGCACAATCGCACGGGCCAGCGGATGTTCAGAAGCCGCTTCTGCACTGGCTACATGCTGCAGCCAGATCTGTTCGGTGATTCCCAAAGTTCCCGGTACAAAATGAATATCGGTTAATACAGGCTCACCGCGTGTAATTGTGCCGGTTTTGTCCAGTACCACGGTATTCACTTTGTGGGCCGCTTCCAGATGTTCGCCGCCTTTGAACAGGATGCCGTATTCCGCAGCTCGGCCCGATCCAGCCATAATGGATGTCGGTGTAGCCAGACCCAGCGCACATGGGCACGCAATAACGAGTACCGCGATTGCTTTTTCCAGAGCACTGCTAAAGTTGCCCGGTTCCAGCCACAAATACCATATTCCAAAAGTCAGCAGCGCAATCCCTACTACGATCGGTACAAATATACCCGAGATCACATCCGCCATCCGCTGAATAGGGGCTTTGGATACCTGTGCTTCTTCCACTACACGGATAATCCGCGCGAGCGCTGTATTCTGTCCAATCCGGCTCACCCGAAAGCGCAACCGGCCATTCTGATTAATCGTGGCTCCAATCACGGCATCACCGATTGTCTTCTCCACTGGCAGACTCTCACCGGTGAGCATCGACTCATCGACCGAAGATTGTCCTTCCACTACTTCGCCATCTACAGGGATTTTCTCGCCCGGTTTGACGATTACAATATCATCTATCCGTACATCGTCTATTGGAATCTCCAGCTCCTGGCCTTCCCGCTCGACTCTTGCCATCTGGGCACGCAGATTCATCAGACTGCGAATCGCTTCGGATGAGCGGCCTTTGGCACGATGTTCAAACCATTTGCCCAGCAGAATCAGGGTGACCAGAATCGAGCTGACTTCAAAATAAAGCTCCACCTGGGTTCCCGGTACAAATACGGAACGGATAATCAGAAACAGGCTATAAAAATAAGCCGCTGACGTACCCAGCGCAACCAGCACGTCCATATTGGCACTGCCGCTGCGAAGTGCTTTGTAAGCTCCCACATAGAACTGCCAGCCGATAATGAATTGTACTGGTGTAGCCAGAATCAGCTGGAACCATGGATTCATCAGAATGGAAGGTGTACTAATCCATGACGTAATACTAAAATGACCCAGCATCGCCCATAGCAGCGGCAAGGACAATACTGCAGCTATGATCAGTTTCCACTTGCGCATAACCGCTTCGCGTTCACGCCGCTGCTCGATGCCCTCTTCCCGCTTGAGCTGGGCTTTGTAGCCAAGCTTTTCGACTTTGCATGTAATCTCATCCAGCGTTACACTGCCGGGATTATATTGTACCCGTGCAGTTTCCAGTGCCAGATTCACATTAACCTCCGAAATGCCATCCATGCGCCGGATTCCTTTTTCAATACGGGTCGCGCAGGCGGCACAGGTCATGCCAATAATATCAAGATCGGCAGTCTCCTTGAGCGGCTGATAACCCAGCTGCTCGATCTTGCGTTCCACTGCTGCTCCATCGATCTGTGCAGGATCGTAAATAACAGAGGCACGTTCCAGTGCCAGATTCACATTGGCTTCCTGTACGCCTTCGAGCCGGCGCAGTCCCTTTTCGATCCGTGCCGAGCAAGCTGCACAGGTCATGCCGCCTATTTGCAGTTGCAATTGACGTGTAGCGCTGCCGGAAGCCGCTGCCGACGATGGTAAGGGAACCTGCTCCGGTGCTTCAGTAGTAGATTTGGGAGAAGTGTTCATAGCGTAACCTCCTGTCTGTAATCATTTCGATTCATTCTTAATGAAGCATTGGATCATAGTTTATTTTTAAAATACCCCCTGGGGGTACATTTTCATGTTAAATAAAAGCCCATTCGGGCTTTGTTGCTGGACCATCCAATGATCGGTATACAATCTGCCAATTAGAATTGGTGTCTGTGCTTTAATTTTGAATAATTACGGTTAGCATCTATCTATCCAGTCCAGTCCGTTATCCAGCAAAATCAGCTGCACAACGGATACCGAACTGTAAAGTAACCCTTGATCCATACGTATGAAATCAACAATCCTGCTGCGATAGATTATTCAATCGATAGAGGCCTCAGGCTCCAGCGGAGACCACATCATATCCTTGTTCTTCAATCGCTTCTGTCAATTTCACAACATCCAGCTGCTGCGCATCATACTCGATATCTACAGACTTGGCTTCCAGATTCACTTTGCCATTGGCGCCAATCTCTGCAAGTGCACCTTCTACGGATTTTACGCAGTGCTGGCAGGACATGCCTTCTACTTCGAGAGTAACCTGTGTCATTTGTGTCATGGGTATTCCTCCTTAAAATGTATAGGTTCTTCATCCATTTGGAATGGATGTTATTTCAATAATTTATTAATCGTAATCAGCAGCTCGTCAATCACTTCATTCTCGCCAGCTTCAATACGTTCGACTACACAACTCTTCATATGACCTTCCAGCAGGAGGCGGCCGACTGAATTCAGGGCGGACTGTGCAGCTGCAATCTGATTCAACACATCATCGCAATACGTATCTTTCTCGATCATGCCCTTGATGCCGCGAATCTGTCCTTCGACCCGGTTAAGACGGCGAACCATGTTGGTCTTCATCTCGTCGGAATGATGACTGCGCCGGGTGCTGCTGCACTCCGTATGATCTGCCAGCGCTGTATCCTGTTGATGTTCTTCCCGGATCATTCCTGTTTCTTCCATCGCATGGCCCCCTCTGTTATTTCCCACTTGTATCCAGCTATCAGACAGCAAGAATAAATAATCCTATAAATCCATCCTAACATACCCTATGGGGGTATTCAACCACTAATTCAAAATTCATTTTTTTCTTATAAATTAATTAAAATTTGATGTATTTACTATTCTCTTCAATTCACGAACCCTCTATAATTATGATAAAATGAGGATTGACCATTTACTATATTTGGAATTTGCGAGAAGTATTTCATATCACCGTATATCCACCTATTTTCAGATTGATATTTCTCCATTTTGATTGCCTTAGGGCTGAAATGCTTCAGGATTACGATGCATATCGTGTACACCTATCATGGAAGAAGGGAACTCCTATGTCCAAAGCAGATCGCTATGAGCGAATGATGGAACAGACCCGTATTCGTTTTCTTGAGGACGCCGAACTGAAAATGGCTGATTTGCGCACCCTTTTTCATGACTATTATAAAGATTCTTCCCAAGCCGGTATATCGGGACTCCAGTATGCTATTCATCGTCACGCGCATGCCATCAAAGGACTGGCGCTGCTTTTCTCCTACAAAGAGATGGATACGGTATGCGGAGATATTCTAATGATTGTGCTGCAAGAGCCGCCGCGCGACTGTACGCCAGACGAGATCGAGCATCTGCATCGTCTGGTGACGGCACTGGAATATCTGCTTAAACAAGCCTCTATCTGATCAGTACAGCATTGGTCTCTGAAGTATTTCCTGTTACAATAGATCAGGCTGACAGAGCAAATGATACTGAGAAAGGGGCTTTTTTCCCATTGGCACAGTTATTTTTTAAATATGGCGCAATGAACAGCGGCAAGTCGATCGAGATTCTCAAGGTTGCCCATAACTACGAAGAGCAAAACAAGCATGTCCTGATCTTCACCTCGGCGCTGGATACGCGCGATGAGATGGGTTACGTCTCCTCCCGGATCGGTGTACGTCGTCAGGCTATTGCTATTCATGAAGATACGGACATCTATACGATTGTCCAGAATTATACTCCCAAGCCTTCCTGTGTACTGATCGATGAATGCCAATTCCTCAAAAAGGAAGCGGTGCTGCAGCTGGTCGGTATCGTGGACGAACTAAATATCCCGGTCATGGGGTTTGGACTGAAAAATGATTTTCAGAATCATCTGTTCGAAGGCAGCAAGTATATGCTGCTATATGCGGACAAGATTGAGGAAATGAAGACGATCTGCTGGTTCTGCGAACGCAAAGCCACTATGAATCTGCGCATGAAAGATGGGCACCCGGTATATACGGGAGAACAGATCCAGATTGGCGGCAACGAGAGTTATTATCCGGTGTGCCGCAAGTGTTACAACAATCCACCAATTTAAATACTTCGGATGGAAGTATAGGATGGAATAAAACTGCCTACAGAAGCTTGTCAGTACAGGACAGCAGGATGCAGGTAAGGAATAGGCTGACGTTTGCACGGTAATCGGTGCGTGACGTCAGCCTATTCTTTATTTGGTAGTATTTTGATGTCTTTATTACTAATTAGCGATGCAGGCTGATATACTGCAATTCGCTTGCTGTATGGAATCCAGCTTTGTGATATAGACTTATCGCTGCAGGATTATTGTTATTGACGCAGAGAGAGACTTCCTTAACCTTGATAGATCCAAATAGATGCTGCAAAGCATGATGAAGCAGGTATAATCCAATTCGGTGGCCCCGACGATCTGGTCTTACAGCAATGTATTCAATTTGTCCTTCCCGAAATTCACGACTTCCCTCCAGATAGACATAACCAGCAAGCTCATTTGCGTACAAGCATATAAACAAGCGATTGTCTTCAGCCAGCCGGCTCAAAATGACCCCAGAATCATAATAAGTGGATGGGAAACATTCGTTATGCAGACTATAGAATGAAGAGAGAATAGCGTCCAGCTCAGCTGGTATGGGCAGCTCGGAAGAACTACTCATTATTTCTCCGATATCAACAATCTTTAGCTTCTGGTTATCTATTTGGTCGATAACGAGCTGCTGTCCGGACAATTCTTCCAGCTTCAATATAGTATGTTGTCCTTGTTTTACAGCTTGTTTGGTCTCCATCCAGGCAAAAGCATGATGATTATGTATATGATAGAATCCGGCAATCTTCTGAATAGAAGGGGATAATTTAGCGAGAGATGCTGCCCATAATTGATCGGCAGCAGTCTGCCATTCACCCCAATCACCTTTTATGATAAAAGGTCCCCAGAGTTCAGCCTGTCCTTCTTCTTCATCGGCATCGAGCAGCAGCAGTCCGATCAGCTGCTCCTGCTCATACAGAAGCGTGACATAATGATCCAATTCATATTCTCCAAATTCTTCTTGGATGGAATGTTCGATCTCTTCTTCCTCTGTTCCACAGTAACCCACATGGTGAGCCGAATCGGAATTCAGTTCGCTGATCAGCCGAGCCATTGCCGGGACTCGTTCCAATGTACCAGCTTTCACTTGTCTCATGAATAATTTGCCTCCTTTCTCGATTAAAATTAAACTTTCGCACAGTAAAGCTTCTTTTTAGAAATCCAATTGTCTGCTCTACTGTGCGGCATATTTATTTCTCCCATACCAATGGGGATAATGACTCTCCCATTTTTATAAATGTAGTTTGGCATTATTTCTATTATTACGCAGTTCCAGTAGCATAAGCATCGCCATCCATATCAGTGCAATCACATGCAGACCGGCGACGAACATGCCCCCGGTCGCCTCCAGCTGGCTGTTTACGACCTTCCACAGATTATAGGTGATTGTCAGACTGAGCAGAGCTGCCAGGCCAATCCACTTCCGATCCAGCATGGCGGTGAAGAGCAGCAGGATCAGTGCAGGAATGCTATACCGTTCGTGGATCTCTGTCGGCAGCATAAAAAAGGCAAAAGATACCCATACCCCTGCTTTGAGCAGCGTTGCGGTAGTTATCGTGCGCAGCTTCCACAAATACACACCTGCATAGAGAACAGCCAGCAGCAGTAACACAAATCCGATGCTGCGCAGCGAGAGAATTCCTACTAACTGCACCGTGTCGCTCGTATCCGGTGCAGTGCCGACCAGGTAATACCAGATATTCAGTGCATTCATCGTGACCTGGGTATACATACCGACTGCACTCAGATAGGCTGCCCGGATCATCGCTTGCATGCTGCCGTAACTGGCAAAATACAGGCTCGTCACAACAAAAGGAATACATACGCCGATAACGATCCACAGCAGCGGAAGCAATCGTCTGTTCCGCAGCTCGCGCAGCACATACATACCCAGCACCGGCGCAATAATAATCGACTGCAGCTTGGTCAATAGTGCCAGTGCAAACAGAATACCTGCTCCCAGCGGAGACAGAAGCAGCAGGACAAGCGAACCGGCCATCAGCATACCATTCAGAATATCCACCTGTCCCCAAACTGCACTATTGACGATCAATACCGGATTCAGCGCAAACGCTGTTAAGGCAAGCCAGCGAAGACGTTTATCCGCGTTTCCTGCCGACCACCCTGTTACTACTGCCAGCGCCAGCATATCCAGCACGATCAGAATACTTTTATAAGAGAGTGACCCAGGGTCTACAGTGATGCCCAGCAGCTGCATCAGTGCTCCATATCCGCTAAGCAGCCAGAGAAACAGCGGCGGATAATTGATGCCACTATTATGAAGATAGACGCTCCCGAGTCCATATTCTCTCACCTGATTCATCCACTGCACAAACAGTTCCTGATCGCTTACAAAACCGGCGTATCGTCCACCGTACCCTATCCGTATTCCCAGCCCTGCAACCAGCAGCACAGCCAGTCCCCACCATTCCTGCCGGGTCATCTCTTTGCTATGGTTGCGCTGTATAGAGGGTTCTGAGGAAACGGTTCTATTTCGGATTGATTTGATTCTCATCTGCCATACCTCCCTGTTATTCACAAGAGACAGACGTTCATCCAAGGAAAGCAGGGCTTGTTCACCACCCATGCCAGAAACGTTGTTGCGTCCATTATACAGCGGATCAAGGTACAGGTTGCAACCTTGCGGTAATAGCGAAAACCAGTTGTCGTGCAGAGTGAGTCATAAGGCTGTAACCTGTCTTTCTTTATGTATAATTAGCTAGTATATCTGTACCTAATCCACCTATAGAATCAGTCTGGTTAATATTTCCTGTTTGCAACTAGGGCTTTTTATCGGAAAATGGAAATTGTGCATCTTTTTATGACAGAATGCGTAAACATGGGTGTACTTGAAATGAAAGATTTAAAAGGGAGTGAACATCATGCAATATCCTCTACGATACATAGAATGGTCAGAGGACAAACAGCTCGAACTGGGCCGGATTCACGAGTATCCGTCCATGAATTCGGATGAGCTTTTTGTGCATAAGCTTGTAGACGCTATCAAACTGAATCACCGGATCTGGGTACATATCTCCCATGAATCCGAAGACACCGGGCAGCATATTGTATATGCCCGTCCTTTCGCAGAGGAACTGCCTTATCCGTATCAGAAAAGTCTCGCCCGCATCATTACCGGCCAAAAGGATTATCCCTCTTCTCTGCAGCCCGAATACTGGGTATGGAATGGGGACAGCTTTGAGCGGATCAGCGGCTATGATTACTCCATGGCTGCACTGGATATTGCCCGTCGGCTGTTGGATCATTACTGGGTAGAGAATGGGGTAACCTACGATATGCTCTATACGGTACTGGATGCAGATCGCCAGAAAGTCATGTTTTTCCTGAGTGAGGTGAGATACGGATGACGAACAATTCACAGAACCAACCTTCTACCCAGCTGCCGGACCCATCAATACGTTCCATGCATCCATCATCCACTGCCATGGCTCATGTAGGCAAGCCCGAACCGCTACCGGAGATTACCGGCACACTGGCAGAGATGTCTGCTGCCTCGCATCCTTCTACGGACAAGCCGGCTCGAACGCTTGGCTCCAAAGCACGTATGGCGGCGTTCTCCCTTATGCTGGTCGTGCCTGTCGCACTGACCGGCTGCGGAGACGATGACGATTACTGCCAATATGACCAGAATGGCAATCCATACAACTGTGATGATAACTACAGCGGTGGCAGCCATGGAGGGTCCTACTTCTTTGGCGGGTATAGCTCTTCCCACAAAAGCAGCTCATCCGGATCGCATAGCGGCTTTGGCAGCAGCGGATCGTCCAGCTCCTTTTTTGGAGGGTAACGGTTATGCGCAAGACATTCACTATCCCGTTATCCCGGGAACAACTGTTTACCGGCGAGATTGCCCGTCGTATCCCTTACCATGCCATGTATGGACAGCCGTACTGTCTGCCGGCTATGACAATCTATACTGCCGATGAATATGAACAGCTACGGCTGGGGTCCGAGCGGGTCGATCATCTATACCGTAAGACACTGCATTTTATTCAGGAATATCTGCCAGACGAGTATCTGGTTGAGCAGCTGGGCATCCATCCTCTACTCGCCCATACAGCACGGCAGTCGATCCCATGGGATGGACTGACCCGACTGGACTGGATTATCAGCCCGGATGGCGAACTGAAATGTATAGAAAATAATACCGATACTCCGAGTGGTGTACCCGAGGTTGCTGTTCTCGAACAAGAACTGCTTCGATATGCACCCGGACTGCTGCCCGCTTCGGATAAAATGAATACACAGATTCAGCATATGTTTCGGGAAGCATTCTCTTATTATTCGAAGCATGGTCTCGGACCGAAGATTTATTTCACCAGCTATGACTGGCATGAGGAAGACCGGATGAATACGATGTATCTGCTGGAACAATGCCAGTCTGCCGGAATCCATGCCGCCTATGTGCCGCTGGAGCAGCTGACTATCGTGCCAGAGCAGGGATTGTATTATCAGGAGGAACAGATTACAATCCTGTACCGCCTCTACCCGCTTGAATATCTGGTTGAGGATCGGGAAGAAGATACCGGCCGGGCAGTCGGGGAAGATCTGCTGCAGCTCGTTGCCGATGGAAGACTTGGTCTGATCAATCCGGCGCAGCATATTCTTACACAGAGCAAAGGATTTATGGCGACGCTATGGTCGCTGTATGAGCGCAATGACCAGATGCAGGATTATGCCGGATTCACCCTGTACAGTGCTGAGGAATGCAGCTGGATCAGCCAGTATTTGCTACCGACCTATTTCACGGATGAGCCGTTTCGGCAGAGTGGTATCCCGTATGTATCCAAAGGGTACTTTGGACGTGAAGGGCAGGGCACCCGGCTCATTGAGCAGGCTGAGCCAGAACAGCTGCCGCAGGAAAAAGATCTGGCGATAGACAGAGCAGATGCAGAAAATGAGGTTTCCAGCTTGCAGGGTTCCGGTGAGCAGACTGCTTCGAACATGCGCTTTGGCAGCAATGCTGTGCCCGAGAATTCTCGGGATGCCAAGCACACCGAGACTGATCCTGATGTGACTGAACAAGAACGGCTGACCGCAGAAGCTATTACTGCCTATTACGAGCAGCAGCCCAAAATCTATCAGCAGCTGCATACAATGGAGCCGATTCGGGCAGTGACGGATACCGGTACGCATGAGGGATATCTGCTAACTGGAGCTTTTGTGATCGGTGGTACCTTTGCCGGACTGCTGCCACGGATTGGTGGTAAAGTAACCGACAATCTGGCCTGTTACTGCGCAGCAGCCATTGCTCCAGAAAGAGTACAGGATTAATATTCGGTCTGTATTGAACGGTATCCTTGCATGGACTAAACCGGATTATTGAACAGATTAAAATACCGCATAACTGCACAATCATACAAGATGCACAAAAGCATCTCATTTACAGGAGGGTTAATGTTGAGACATTTTGGAACAGATTTATTGCATGTCGGGATTGGACTGGTTATTCTATTCGCCGTACTGCTGGTCGGCTATTACATATTCAGTCTAATTACCCGCTATAACGATAACAAGGAGATCGCCGAAGGCAATGAAGCCGCAGGAATGTATATGGGCAGCAAATTGCTCGGTCTCTGCATTATCGTTGGACTGGTATCCATTAACTCAAGCAACTGGTTGGACGTTATTATCTGGTCCGCCGTCGGCATCGTTATTTTATGTCTGGTATACATCATATTTGATTTGATTACCCCTAGCACCAAAGTCTGCGAACAGATCAAAAATGGCAATATGGCTATGGCACAGCTGCTGCGCTCGCTGATCATCGGTATTTCCTTTGTGATTGGGACTTTTCTGATGTAAAAGCAGCTCTACCGACAACAAATATACTTCTGACGATATCAGGCAATATACGATGAGTAATGAAGGAAATTAGCGCATAACAAACAGCCTCTTTCTCTGTAGATCTACAGGGAAAGAGGCTGTTTTGTGGTGTGTCCAGTTGTCCTCAGAAACGCTTGGAAACGTTACGCGATCTAGGAAGAGTTATAGCAGCGATGTACTTGCTGCCGGATGACCCCAAGCTGTCTGTATGTGCCACTTGACGATTTGGCTTAGGAAGCGGCACCGTAAGAACCGGCTTTATAGGTTTTTGGATCATACCATTTGTAGCCTGCTTGCGGAGCTGCCCATGGTTCTGCCTGCGGCTCTGTAGAAGAAGCAGGTGTCTCGATTGGCAGTAGTGGCGTCGGGCTGTCCAGAGTCAGACCGCTGACGCTGCTGAAGCTGGTATAGCTTTCTTTGTTAGCGAGCCATCTCACTGTCTGTACGAGCAGTGTGGCATCGTCCACTTCTTTGAATCCATCATAGGTTTTCTTGGATGCGCCTGTCTCTTCACGCAGGTATTTTGGTGATGCATCTTCAACAGGAGAAGAGTCCCCGATAAAGGCTGCTTTACCAGCACCCACTTTGGAGATTGCTGCATACGGGCCTTCACTGCGTCCGCCACCATTATATACGCCTTGATCTACCGCGTTACCCCATTTGGAGACGCCGGATGGTACGTAGACAATCCCTTTGGCTTTGCTAGGATCGAGAATAGCCAGCGTAGAGCCTGCATGCATGGCTACCGATTTCACACCTGCTGTGATACCAAACGATTGGTTGGATGCGGCAATATCTGTCGCGTTCACATCGCCCAGCGCGTTATAACGGAAACGAATACCGAAGTTCGCGCCCAGCCAGTCAGAGCTGCTCACACCCTGCATTGCCGGAGAAGCTGCTTCTTCTGCAGTCATGCCTTTGGCCGGATTGCTGTAAGCTCCGCGGCGATAACCGTTCATTGATTCAGAACCATCCCAGCGGTTTTTGTTGCGGTCGGCATTGTAGTGGTCACCGATAAAGAAAATACTGCCGCCTGCTTTGACATACTGCAGCATCGCTGCCTGTTCGCTCGATTTGAAAGGAACATTCGGTTCAGCCAGAACAAATACATCGTAATTTTTGAGCTTGTCATACGTGATCGCCTGCTCGCCAAATGTGTAAGGAATCGGACGTTCCAGGGATTCCACGGTAAACCCGACAGCACGCAGCCCACTGGCAAAGTCGGAGAATCCGCCGTTGATTACCCAATCTGCCGCTCCGGCAGTCTGTCCATGCGTATTGTCGAACAGCACTTTTTTGCCTGTGCCATCCGGCAATGTTGTTCCTGTGCCCGGTGTACCCGGTGTCGGTTCTGTTGGCTCGGTTGGCGTTGTACCGCCTACTGTCATGGACGTCGGGCTTTTTACACCGGGATAATTATTGTATGTACCCGCTGTACCTGTCACTGTAATCGTCTGACCAATCAGCCCCGGATTGGATTGCAGTCCAAATTGGGAGCGGAAGCTGCTCGGAATCTGTACATCCAGCAGCTTGCTGTTGCTGGTCTCACCTTTGCTGTCTGCCAGCAGCAGATTATAGTCATTGGCAAATGGACTACTGAAATCAGCGGTCTGTGCACCACTCGCATGTCCTACCACAACTCCGGTAACTGTAATCGTACCTGCTGTCTGCGACTGGATCGCCTGTGCGACAGTCAGCGTCGTTGCTGCTTCTGCTTTGGAACCGGGCATACCTCCGAACAAGGATACCGCTGTCAGCATCAGGGCAAGAAAAATCAGGTGAAACCTTCGGGATACTGCATTTTGCATATACGTTCCTCCTCTGGCTAAATGGTCAAACGATACAACAGTTGATTCTTAATTATCATAATTCGTTTTTATCTAGCGTATTCCTCTTTTATGTAAAAATTAAATAAAAAGGAATTTAAATTTGTGGATGGGGTTGGGTGGAGATGGGGAACAGCGCTGCGGGAATGGATCCTTCTGTCGCCCTCTGTTAAGAACGGATATCTGGAATAACTGCTTTCAGCAGTAGATATCCGTTCTTAAAGGATGGCTTTAGAAGGATTCCATTCCCTCCGCTTCGTGCCCGCCTCTCCCTTCGCCGCATTCCAGAAAAGATTTAAATTCCTTTTTATTAGGGGGAGCGGCCGGGAAGCAAGGCTATAGACGAAAGATGTACAGAGACTCGTTATAGTTTGGCATTAGGTTGTGGGTTATTGACTGCTGATTGTTAGTTGTTAGTTATTGGTTACTAGCTATTGTTTATGGACAGATGGTTGTTATTTTTTTGTTTGTTAATTGTTGTCTATTGATTGTTGGTTTTTATTAGTTAGTTATTGGCTTTTGAATGTTAGTTTTTGTTGATTGATTGTTATCTACGAATTATTAGTTGTTTATTACTGATTGCCAAAAAGTGCGTTTATAAATGTTAAGTTCTCCCTTCCCCCTTGGTAAGGGATTACCTCTTTGACATAGTCACATCGCGATACGGAGCGGAGGAAAGGAAATAAGGGCAAAGGACGACATTTAAGCCTGGAGATTCTCATTCCCAATATCCACTTCAAGAATCTCCAGGCTTAATCGGAGGACGTGCCCTTATTCCTTTCTGCAGCGGCTGAACCCCAAACCACAGTAACCCCACCGCCAAATTAAGTTGCGTAATGCAGAAGATTCTTATAGAATAGCCAATGTACCAATCATCCTACCTTTAGGAGTGAGTGTTTTGTTTGACAAATTGGAGAAAAAGTCGTTGGTCGATCAGGTATATGCGCAGATTGAACAGCGGATCAAAGATGGACAGTGGGAGATTGGCATGCGGATTCCGCGGGAAGCGGAACTGATGGAGCAGTTTGGGGTCAGCCGCAATACGTTACGTGAAGCGGTAAGGGCGTTGGTGCATGTGGGCCTGCTCTCTACCCGGCAGGGAGACGGAACCTTTGTGACGGCAAGCAGTGAACTCAGTTCGGTTCTGCAAAAGCGTGTGCAGCGTTCGACGATGGTCGAGATTATGGAAGTGCGTCATGCACTGGATCGGGAAGCCGTACGGCTAGCCTGTCTGCGGCGTACCGACGAAGATCTTCAGGCGATGGATCAGTATGCGGATTTATGTCATCAGCATACCGAAGCGGGCGATGTAGAGGCGTTTGTGGAAGCGGATATGAAGCTGCATCAGGCGATTGTAGCCGCATCTTATAATGGACTGCTGATCGATCTGTACGCTAATTTATTTGAGCAGATCCAGATGTCCATCCTCAGTACAACCGAGATGAGTAATGATCGCTACCATACCGGACACTGCGATCTTATCCAGGCAATCCGTGAGCAGCAGCCGGATCAGGCGGCCTCCATTGTGGACGATTACATTTCTCATTTCACAGGTATTCTTTTCGAAAGGAATTCATAAGCAATGCACAAGACAACTATTGAAACACCCGGCTCGTCCGTATCGATACGGAATATGGCCTTTCTCGTTTTCTGTATTCTGTTTGTATCTATTAATATGCGGGGACCGATTACAGGTCTCAGTCCGCTGCTGGAATTGATGCGGCAGGACTTTACCGTATCCAATACCATGGCCGGTTTTCTGACGACGATTCCGCTGCTGGCCTTTGCGCTGCTGTCTCCGTTTGTCGCCAAACTGGCAGGCAGCCATGGTATGGAGAAAATTATTTTCTTTGCCATGATCATTCTGGTGATCGGCGGTTGGATGCGTCCGTTCGGCGGTATCAGTCTGCTGATTACCGGAACATTCCTGACCGGGCTTGCGATTGCCGTACTCAATGTGATTCTGCCCGGTCTGATCAAGCGGGAATTCCCGCACCGGATCGGTATTATGACAAGTGTCTACTCGATCTGTACAAACGTCTTTGCAGCGATTGCCTCGGCGCTCAGTCTGCCGTTGGCCGTGAATTTTGGGCTGGGTTGGCAGGGTTCCCTGCTGACCTGGACCGTGCTGGCAATGGCTTCCCTGCTCTGCTGGATCCCGCAGCTTCGTCACAACAAGGTCGCCAAGCTGGCTGCACGTTCGCATGCATCCGGCCACAGTGTATGGCGCTCTCCGATTGCCTGGAAAATCACCTTTTTCATGGGTTTGCAATCAATGATCTATTATGTATCGATCGCCTGGCTGCCGGATATTCTGCAAGAACAGGGCATGAGCCGTGTACAGTCCGGTTATATGCTGTCTCTGATGCAGTTCTCGATGCTGCCGTTTAACTTTATTATTCCGATTCTGGCTGCCCGGCTGAAAACCCAACGGGTACTCGTGCTCGGAACCGTAGTGCTGTATCTGATCGCCCTGCTCGGCATTATGATGGGCAGTGGACATATGGGCTGGATTGCCTTTTGCCTGATTCTGCTCGGTGTTGCCGGAGCGGCAGCCTTCAGTCTGTCGATGATGTTCTTCAATCTGCGTACCCGTACGCCGGAGGAAGCCACCGAGGTATCCGGTATGGCCCAGTCTGTCGGTTATCTGCTGGCGGCGTGCGGCCCGACCCTGTTCGGTATTCTGCATGATACGACCGGTACATGGACGGTTCCACTGATGCTGCTCTTCGCTGCTGCAGCCAGTCTGCTGTACACCGGATTTGGTGCTGGCAGCCGCGGATACATTTATCCGGAGACGACAAATGACAAAAATATACGTGCTATCGATTAATAACTATGAAATAGGGTATGATTTATAAGAAGCGATCTTAGCATACTGAGGAGGAATTCAATCATGACTACTGATATCCGATCCACCAAAAAACTGAACAATGGTGTCGAAATGCCATGGTTCGGTCTAGGCGTATGGCAGGTAGAAGAAGGAGAAGACGCGACAAAGTCCGTCACTGCTGCTATTAAAGCAGGCTATATCTCTATCGACACTGCTGCCGCATATAAGAATGAAGAGAGTGTGGGTAAAGCCATCCGTGAATCGGGTGTAGCCCGTGAAGATCTGTTCATTACGTCCAAGCTTTGGAATGGTGACCAGGGCTATGAATCCGCTCTGGCTGCATTTGACTCCACCATGGAGAAGCTCGGTCTGGATGTGCTGGACCTGTACCTGATCCACTGGCCGGTCAAAGGCAAATACAAAGATTCCTGGCGCGCCATGGAGAAGCTGTACAAAGAAGGCCGTATTCGTGCCATCGGCGTAAGTAACTTCCAGCCGCATCATCTGGACGATCTGCTGGCAGACGCAGAAGTAGTACCGGCTGTCAATCAAATCGAATTCCATCCGCTGCTGACGCAAAATGAACTGCTCGACTATTGTGCACAAAAAGGGATTCAGGTCGAAGCATGGTCCCCACTGGCACAAGGCAAGCTGTTCGACAATGAAGCAGTAACTACTATTGCCGAGAAATACGGCAAAAGCCCTGCACAGGTGCTGCTGCGCTGGGTACTCGACAAAGGCGTGGTCGTACTGACCCGTTCGGTTAAAGAAGAGCGTATCGTGGATAACGCGAACATTTTCGACTTCCAGCTCACAGCGGACGAAGTGGATCAACTGAACGCGCTCAACAAAAACGAGCGTACTGGTCCGGATCCGGACAACTTCAACTTCTAATCATTCCTGGCTTCAACTACAATACCAAAGACACACCGGTGCATATGCCGGTGTGTCTTTTTTGCGGTCTGATTAATGTGGCTCCTATTCTATGTACATTTTTGCTCTTTCTTTTTCACCTTTTAGCCATTCTTACTGGCCGATAGATATAAAAAAGCCCCCGTTTACACGGAGGCCTATCCATAATGCGCTATTTATTCCCGATTAGATCCCAAGCTATAAGTATAATTTACTCCACCACTTATATTCCCTGCTTGATTACTTATGACCCTACGATTGAACTTCGAGTACCTAATAATGCCTGCTTCAAATGATTGTAATGGTTAAGTATGGTGTCTACTCTTCTCGACTGGTCCAATACGCGGTGGTCATGAAGGTCATAAAATTGTACCATTT
The DNA here is from genome assembly GCF_000971985.1 of Paenibacillus dauci. Taxonomy (GTDB): domain Bacteria; phylum Bacillota; class Bacilli; order Paenibacillales; family Paenibacillaceae; genus Saccharibacillus; species Saccharibacillus dauci. The sequence continues at coordinate 307,721 of NZ_KQ040799.1, forward strand.
CATTAAGTTCCCGGCGCTCTTGTTCGATGCATGCTTCAATCAATTTAAGCTCTTCCAAGAAACTCACCTCCTGCCGCGATGTCTTGAAGAAACAGCTGCAACGATCTATCTGTTTAGTCTCTATTTGTGCAGTCTGTCATCTAATACTCTGTCTACGAATTTTACCAAACGATTCCTATTTCTACCATATCACATTTATATACACTTTAAATTATAAAGTGACATAAACCTAAACGATACTACCTATACTTTATAGAAATATAACACAACCGGAAGTTCTGCTGCATGAATGTTCCGTGAACAATGCAGTTCGATCTTCCGGTTGTATAGGGTTAATCCGTAATCGCCTGAGTCAATGGTCCACTGCCAAAATGCCCTGAGCGGTCTACCTTGGTCTGCAGATATTTTTCGTTGAATTCGGAAATGTCGCCCCACAGCGGTACACGTCCGCTCACTTCTGCACCGGAGCGCTGAAGCGCGTCCAGCTTGCGCGGATTGTTGGTGATCAGTGTAACCGGCAGCTGACGCAGTTGATTCAGTACCGCAATCGCATCGTCATAATTGCGCATATCATCTTCAAAGCCCAGCTCCAGATTGGCTTCTACGGTATCCAGCCCCTGCTCCTGCAGTACGTAGGCCATCGCTTTGCTGAACAGACCGATGCCGCGTCCTTCATGGTTCGCCAGATAGAACAGCGCACCTGATCCGTGAGCCGCGATCATTTTCATGGACTGTTTGAGCTGGTAACCGCAGTCACAGCGCTTGCTGCCAAAAATATCGCCGGTATGACAGATGCTGTGCATCCGGATCAGTGCATCCGGTGAACCCTGGAAATCACCATAGACAAGTACACTCGACTGCTGGGCTTCTGCCAGATTGGAAGAAGACAGCATCTCTATAATAGCGGCATGGTCGTAATTGCGGTCGCCACAGTTGGCACCCGGCATACTGTCACAGCGCAGCCAGCAGTACCACTGGAAAACTACCGTCTCACCGTCCAGGTTCACCGGCAGACGGATCGGGCCGACCAGATAAATCGATTTTTCGCCGCTTGGCACGATTTGAATATGATTCTGGAGTGCCGCTGCAATTTTAGGATTGATCATATGGATTACCTCCGGAATTGGGAATGCTGTATTTGTAAATACGTCGATAGATGTCTATTGGATCATGATTTAGGTTGAGGAATGATAGGTTGGGAAATGAGCACGAAAACCGGCTTCTCTCGTAAATTGGCTGTCCAGTTCATTTGCAGTCTCCTGTCGGCGCAGCTGTTCAAATACCTGAAGACGCTCTACGCTCATGTCCTCTGCTTCTAGCGCCTCCAGCAGCAGTGGCGCAAGTACATGGGCATCCTGCATCGCGCTATTCACACCGATAGCACCAGTTGGGCTGAATGTATGGGCAGCGTCGCCTATAATAACCACTCCCGACTGTGCCCAGGTGTCGCATACACAGCTCTGTACCTTAAGCAGTACAAAATCGTCCCAGGAACGGATATGATTGTGCACCGTAGTCTGCAGCTGCGGAAAAGCATCGATTAATGCTTGCGCAAATGGATCTACCGGCGACTTGCGCAGCTGTGGATACGTATCCTGCGGAATATTCCAGCCGACCTGGATATATCCGCCATGCTGGGAAAATAGCGCCAGCTGGGCATCCTGTGCCAAAGCCATGCGTACCGTAGGCGGCCAGCCATCCGGCGCAGGAATACGTGCCCATAACAGATCAAATCCATGCCGGAGAATGGTTGTCTGAATACCGGCAAGCTTGCGTACCGTCGAATATCTGCCATCTGCTCCGATAACGATCTGGCTATGAATCGTCCACTCTTCGCCGTGATGACGAACCCGCACACCGGTCACCGGCCCTTCTGTCGATTCCCGGATCAGCTCTGTAACGGTTGTATCCATCATAAGTCGGTAGTTGGGGAAGTTCAAGGATTGTCCGAGCAGAACCTGAAGCAGATTTTTCTGCGGCACGTGAATACCGGTGTGCCGCTCCCCCGGTCCAGGCAGGATACTCTTGATGATCTGCCCCTCCTGAAAATATTCTACACGCTCCATTTCCAGCAGTCCGGCCTCTTCTACCTGATCATATAATCCATGCTCGCGGAGAATGGCTTCCCCGGTTGTATTCAGATGTTCGCCGCGGAACTCTTTGTCGATATGTCCATGACGTTCCAGCAGAATAACAGATATACCCCGGGCAGCCAGCAGATAACCCAGCAAGGCTCCACCAGGACCTGCTCCTACAATACAGACCTGTGTATTCAGATCCATCGGATTCTCCTTTCTCTGACGTTTTTCAGTATCTTTATTTGTCATAGCAAATACATTTATGGTCGTTAACTTACTTTTAATAAGTAGATTATATTTAAGTGAAAGTATATTGTCAACTTTTATAATCCTTCTTCTTTTGTATACAACAAAAAAGCCTCTTTTATAGTTATCGGATCGGATACCGGTATATTTATCCTGGATGACTATAAAAGATGCTTTTGCGTATATTGTATAGGATTGTTCTTACCTGTCAGACGATTTGAGAGACGGCAGTGATCTGCGTAGCGATATCCTTTTCCATATCTCGGGGAAAATAATACCCAGCACGATCAGCAGCATACCGATATAATGCGGCAGACCGACATGCTCATGAAGCACTACCGCCGACATCAGGACAGCAGTAGGCAGCTCTGCAGCCCCCAGAATAGAGGCCATGCCGGACCCGGTCAACGGTGCTCCTTTGGAGAACATCAATGTGGACAGAAACGGTCCGAGCACCGCCAGTGCCAGCCCGTATCGCAGCGCCAGCTCCATAAACAACCGGGCATCCAATAGAAATGCCGGTGGCAGCACGATCGTACAGATAACAAATCCACCGGTCACCATCAGCGCAGTCTTGAATATCGGATTCACTTGCACCGCTACCTTACCGCTTAGCAGGATAAAGATAGTATATGAGACAGCAGCCAGCAGACCGTACAGGAACCCCAGCCAGTGAATGCCGCCGAATCCGGTTGCCAACAAATTGGTGGCGCTCAGTGTACCGATCAGCAGCGGGATCAGTGACAGCAATTTGCCTGCACCCGGCAGTCTGCGACTGATGATAGCCTCGGCCAGTACGCCCATCCAGGTAAACTGGAACAGCAGTACAATCGCCAGCGATGCGGAGATATACTGCAGTGCCAGATAATAGAACATTCCTGTTAGCCCTGTAGTAGAACCGAGCACAATTAACAGAAAAACCTGTTTTCGGCTGGCAGCGGCATATCGGGGTGGACTGTTCTTTTTGCGACTTCGGCTGATAAGCAGAAATCCCCACAACAGTAGCGCTCCCAGCAGCATCTGTATGCCTACAACATCATTGACGATAAATCCATCATGATACGCCAATTTTACAAAGGTAGACAGCACGCCGTAGCTGCAGGCACCCAGTAAAATATAAATCATACCTTTCAACACTTCACCCCATCTTGAATCTTACGAAGAAATTCCTCTTCAGCACTTCACTATGATTACATTTGTTCCAGAGTTCCCATTTGTTCCAGAGTTCCTTTGATCAATTGGACAAAATTAGTTCTGACCCGGCCCGCTACTTCGATAACTTCTTCATGGTTCAGCGGTTGGTCCAGAATACCACAGGCCATATTGGTCAGACAGGAGATGCCGAGTACGCCCATACCGGCATGGGTGGCCACAATCGCTTCCGGCACGGTCGACATGCCCACCGCATCTGCCCCCATCGTACGAATCATGCGAATCTCTGCCGGTGTCTCATAAGCTGGGCCGCTCCACCATGCGTATACGCCCCGCTGCAACGAGAGATTCATCTCCTGCGCAACTTCGGTCGCTATCCGGCGCAGCTCGGGATGATATACTCTGGAGAGATCAGGAAAGCGGGTACCCAGTTCATTATTATTAGGACCGATCAGCGGGTTGGCTGCTACCAGATTGATATGATCGGTAATCAGCATGAGTTCTCCCGGCTGGAAGTCTGTATTTATTGCGCCACAGGCGTTGGTGATGATTACATTTTCTACACCAAGAGCTTTCATAACCCGTATCGGGAATGTCACCTCATCCAGTGTAAAGCCTTCATAATAATGGAAGCGGCCTTTCATGGCAATGACCGTTTTGCCCATCAATTGTCCAATCACCAGCTCATTGGCATGTCCCACAGCATCGGATTTGGCAAAATGGGGAACCTCGCTATACGGAATAATCAGTGGATTTTCTATATCATCTGCCAGAGCACCCAGTCCTGATCCGAGAATAAGACCGATTGTAGGACGGTGTGCTGTCTGATTCATAATAAAATCTTTGGTCTCTTGAATATCCTGTAGATTATGCATGCTATATTCCTCCATTATCTGAATAGTATAATTACGTCTGGATGACTGCTCTATACGTTATACTCGACGTTATTCAGTCTAATGGATAAAATTATGGATGTAAACGAACTTTATATATAATATATAAAAAGCGCGGTTTTTATATATTAATAAACAGCTGAAATAAATTTATTTATCTGAATATCATCCAAATAAAACAAACTATATATAAAATTAATAAAAACATATTCGTAACTACTGATGATAAGTCATGATTTTCTTGTTATCCTATCGATTCCTATCAAACAAAAATGATCCTGACTTCGGCAAATCCACAATATGGAGGACTATCATGTTAAAGCAGTTTATCGGTTCTACCTCTCCAAAGCTCAAAAATCTCAAACTTCTCTATAGCCTGGTACGCAAACTGGGACCTGTCAGTATACATACACTAGCCGAAATGACAGGATACAAAAGTGTGACCTGTGCGCGGCTGCTGGAGGAACTGGTGCAGGAAGGTCTGATTTACGACAGCGGGATCGGCGAATCCAGCGGTGGACGCCGTCCGCTCATGTATGTTATCCAGCCAACCGCCTGCTATCTGATCGGTGTGGAGATTACCAGTCTGTATACTACCGTACTGCTGCTGGATCTCAAGCTGAATATTCTGGATACTGCCAAACTGCAGATGGATGCCCGCTGTACCGGTGAATATACACTGAACTTTATCGCCGATTGTGTCCGGGACTGGAGAGTCAGCCATACGATCCATGACGAGCAGCTGCTGGGCATCGGGGTAGGGGTACTGGACCCGATCGACCGGGAGCAGGGTATTCTTTGCAAGGCCAATCTGTTCCCGGCTGACGGATGGGATGGACTGCCTATCACCGAGAAGCTGGAGCAGTTAACCCATATCCGTGTGCTGCTGGATAATGGCACCCAACTGGCAGCATTGGCAGAGTATCGGATTCATTATTGGAAAGAGTCGGGTAGTCTTGTATTCGTCTCCAGTGATATTGGTATCCGCTGCGGAACCATTGTGCAGGGCCGGATGGTCAGCAGCAGCACCGAGATGGATGATTCTTTTGGACATATGATTGTGGATATCCACGGGCATCGCTGCAGCTGCGGATCATATGGTTGTCTGCAGGCGTACAGCAGCCTGCCGGCAATTCGGGATGAAGTGGTGCGCCGGATCAAGCGTGGTCATGTATCCATGCTGCACCATGAGCATCAGGATATCGAAGAGATCGGATTTCATCATGTGCTGGATGCACTGGAGCGGGAAGATCCACTTTGTCTTGAAGTCATCCGGGATGCGGCTTATTATTTTGGCATTGGTCTGAGCAATCTTATTTTTATGCTGCGACCGGATGTGGTTATATTTGGAGGCACACTGGTGCCCAAGCCGCTTTTTTACGAAGTGGCTTCGGCTACCGCGCAGAGTCGGCTGCGTCATTATCCGAACAGCCATGTGCAGATTCACCCATCTACCGAAGCCTACGATATTGTGGCACAGGGAGCCGGATGCATGGTGCTGGACTATTTTACAGAAGAGGGATAAACAGGCGGCTGTGCGTATTAACGAATAGACTGGCTATCCATTTTCGACCCTGTTTGCTGGTTGATTCATGCTATGTCCAAGCCGTCTATCGTGGCAGACGACTGATAGCCACTTCTGAAGCCACTTTATCTTCAGCAGGAGTATAGCAGCTGCTTAGGCCTCATTATTTCTGCCATCATCAAAGCAAAAAAGCGACTGGAATCCTACTCCAGTCGCTTTTTGCTTAGACAAACATTTTAATAAAGAGTCCCTATCGCATCAGGATGAAACGGCTTCAGCTCATCTTCGCGGCCATCACGAATCTTGACTGCCCATGCCGGATCGGCAAGCAGTGCACGTCCTACAGCGACCAGGTCAAATTCGCTTGTAGCCATTCGTTCTGTCAGATCATTCAGACTCGACGGTTCGGAGCCTTCTCCTGCCATAAAGCCAGCAAAGTCCTGCTGCAGTCCGACCGAGCCTACAGAAATTGCCGGTTGGCCGGTAATCTGCTTGGCCCAACCAGCCAGGCTCAAGGATGAGCCTTCGAACTCCGGCTCCCAGAAACGGCGGGTCGATGCATGGAAAATATCTACGCCTGCTGCTGCCAGCGGCTTCAGCACCTCTGCCAGCTCTTCCGGATTTTGCGCAAGCCGGGCGGTATACACCGGGAATTTCCACTGGGAAAAGCGGAAAATAATCGGGAAATCCGGCCCGACCGCCTGGCGGCAGGTTGCTATGACCTCGGCAGCAAATCGGGTGCGCTTGGCAATACTGCCTCCATATTCATCGGTGCGGTGGTTCGTACCTTCCCATAGAAACTGATCTATAAGATAACCATGGGCTCCGTGCAGCTCGATCCCGTCAAATCCCAATCGCTGCGCCTCGGCAGCCGCTTCTGCATAAGCCGCTACGACTTCCTGGATTTCCTCTACGGTCATCGGCTCACCCTGCTGCTCTCCATTTACATCAAGACCGGACGGACTGATCGATGGTGCGGCTCCATCCAGCTGTGGGATCGCTGCTCTAGCTATTCCGGTATGCATCAACTGCGGAATAATCTTCCCGCCGACACGGTGCACTTCATCCACTACATGCTTCCAGCCTGCCCGGGCTTCCTCACTATTAAAGTCCGGATAAATCGTCGGGTCCTGATTGGCAGAAGGATGCGGGATCGATATATTTTCGGTAATAACCAGCCCTACCTGATGTTCGGCACGACGGCGATAATAATCGGCTACATCGGGTCCAGGTACACCATTCGGGGAGAATCCACGCGCCATCGGCGCCATTACGATCCGACTGGATAATTCAAGCGGTCCATAACGAAAAGGTTCAAACAGCTTTGCGACAGCAGGAGCGGGAACAGCCTGCAGATTATTTTCGGTAAATGTCATTTTTATTCTACCTCCGGCATCATTTTCGTTTATACTATAATCATTACTTTTGGGAAATTAGTATTAAAAAGTAAGTATTGGGATAGCAGTATTTCCTCAGCAGGCGCATGCAACCTGATCGGTTATGTGCTTATTGTATAAGCGACACATGCCCAGTACAACCAACAAAATCCATGATCTGTCGTTTAAGTAAACACTACTCTGTATCTGTCGTTTAGGCAGAAGACTATTGGATATAGACAAAGGAGGACGCCAACTTGACTCTCTCGACTCGCCCCAACGCTCAAGACCCGCGGGTCATCCGGACTCGCCAGCTGATCCAGCAGGCCTTTCTGGAGCTGCTGCGTACCCGCGATTTTCAGCAGGTTACCGTTAGTGATATAACCCGTCATGCTACGATTAACCGGGTAACTTTTTACACTCATTACACGGACAAATATGAACTGATGGATGACATGATCAATAGCCAGCTGATCCAGCTTATTTACAAAGGTATTGATACCCATAACGGATTACAGCCGGAATCTCTCACTCTACTGCTCTGCGCGCTATGCGATTACCATGAATATTCGGCCAATGAATGCCACCGCAACAATCCCGAAGTGCGTCAGATGATGGAAAAGCAGGTAAAGATCCAGCTGGAGGAATACATACTGGACCAGCTGACCAAGCAGCAGCCGGAGCAGGAGCCTGCCCAGTTAAAAGTAGTTGCTACCATGATCAGCTGGTCGCTATACGGTGCCTCGCTGCGCTGGAGCCAGGAACGTAGCAATGCACGGGAGACCTCTCAGCAGCTAGCAGCGCGTATGATGCCACTGGTGACTACGTTGTTCTAAACCATTTTATTTATAGCACACAACCAAAAAAGAAGCTGGAGATCAATACTCTCCAGCTTCTTCGCGTATAGGTTCATTACTGTGTTCATTTATAGGTTCATTGGTGTCTTCGTTTGCCGCAGGCATCAGATTGATCTGCACCCCCGGCAGATTCAGCCCGCTGCGCAGTCCTTCCATATCCAGACCATCCATGGCAAAAGCCTGCCGAACAAGTCCCGGCTGAATAAACTCATCATATTTGCCAAGATACGGAGCTTCTTCATCCGCCAGCAGCTGCTCGGGATAATCGATCCGTTTACATTCGGCGATAATCTCCGCCAGCATCTCGGCGGCATCTGCTTTACCGGAGACGACCAGATAATACGGCTCCATCGGTGTAACGGCGCGCAGAGCGAGACGTTCGGACAGATTGTTCTTAAGCAGGCGTTCCAGTGTACGGAATGCCTTACTGCCTACCCATGGCAGGATAAAGCAAGAATCGCCACCTGCCGGAATCACGATCTGTTCCAACAGTCCGGTTTCTCTGGCTAGGCGACGTGCTCTCTCCAATCGGGAAGCGGCATTGGGTGCCAGATAGGAGTAGATATCGGACGATGCCAGAATATCACGGATTTTCTGCATAATCCGGGTATCCACATCACCGCCTGCACCAAGCCAGAGCGTATCGACTTTGCCTTTGGACGATTTGACGTAGACCGCTTTGTGGCGGGTATCAACCTCTTCCACTTTCCACAGCTTGCCGGCGAGCGAGAAGCAGTAGCCCGGCGGCGGAACGGTCGTAATCGAACCGATCTCTTCTGATCCGTTATAGACGGAGTGCTCTTCGTCATCCTTGAATACCGCATAAAAGCGGAAATTATTCACGATCTTCTCTCCGGCCAGACCAACGATCAACGTGCCTTCCTCGGTGCGCTGAATATGATCCAGCTGCAGCAAATACTGCAGGAACAGCTGATACTGCTCCACCGTAAAATGACGGAACGGCGGCAGCGTCAGAATCGCGCGTGCCAGCTCGGAAGGTTCTGCTTCACCCATACTTTTAAGCGTACTCATCGTCTGGTGATACAAAATGCCAATCGGCAGCTTGCGTGCGCTGAACGGCTCGACCCACCGCTCTTTGACATACAGTTCGATAACTGCAATCGCGCGCAGCATGATCCATGGCATCCGCGCCGGCAGCTGCGCTTGCTCGTCTTCTTCCTCCGGACAGACGAAGATCATCTCGGAAACAGAGCCTTCCCGTCTGCCGGAGCGGCCCAGACGCTGAACAAAGCTGGAGCATGAATACGGCGCTCCCAGCTGAATGACCCGCTCCAGTTCACCGAGGTCGATTCCCAGCTCCAATGTTAATGTCGCGGCTGCGACTGCCGGACCATACCCTTCCCGCAGCGCAGCTTCGGCTTCCTCACGCAGCATCGCCGAGATACTGCCATGATGCACATGGAAAATATCCGGCTCCTGCCGCTTGGCAGCGACCCGTCTCATTTCCAGTGTCAGATACTCTGCATCCGAGCGGCTGTTCGTGAAGATGAGCGCCTTTTTGTGATGGGTCTGATCGTAGATAAAGTTGTGATACGCCTGCTGCGCATACTCCAGCTGTTGGGCCTGCTCTTCATTACGTGCATCGGGAAAGGAAAAATGCTCGATGCTGATACGCAGCTTGCGCGAGCCCTGCGGCGAGACGACTTCGACCGGTTGACCGGTATCCGAAGACAGCCAGTGACAGGCACTCTCGTAATCGCTGAGTGTCGCAGACAATCCAATCCGCTGCGGACGACAGCCTGCCATCCGCTGAATCCGGGACAACTGCGACAGTACCTGGATTCCCCGGTCTGCTCCCATAAAGGCATGAACTTCATCCACTACAATATAGCGCAGATCACCGAATAATGCCGGAATGGCATTGGGCTTGTTCATGAGCAGCCCTTCCAGCGATTCGGGTGTAATCTGTAAAATGCCGGACGGATTCTGCACCAGCTTGGTCTTGTGCGATTGCGGCACATCCCCGTGCCAGTGCCAGACCGGAATCTCCGAATCGCGCAGTACCCCTTTGAGCCGTTCGTACTGGTCATTGATCAGCGCCTTGAGCGGTCCAATGTACAGAATACCGACCGAACGGGACGGCTGCTCATACAGTGCCGTCAGCGCCGGGAAAAAGGCAGCTTCTGTTTTGCCGGAGGCTGTGCCCGAAGCGATCAGCAGATGATGCGGTGTATCCAGCAGCACCCGGCAGGCTTCGACCTGGGCTTCACGCAGCTCTTTCCAGCCGCTGCGGTAAATATATTCCTGGATAAAAGGCGCGAGCCGGTAAAACGGATGCCCGCTCACAGATCAAACTCCGCCAGAAAATCATCCACTTCATCCGGAGGACTGGCTGCAGCCGGTCCACGCTGGGCGACTGCGCCACGACTGCCACCTGCCACAGCAGAAGATCCGGGATGAATAATCATATCGGGATCATTGCGATCGATGTTACCAGCATATACCGGAGCAGGCGCTGCTGCCAGTTCGCCGAGCAGTCCGTCAAAGGTCAATTCTTCATTAAAATGCAGCGTGTTCAGCAGGTCCACAAAGTCCCGTACCACTTCGCGCGGGGTCAGTAGCTCGTCCGCTCCCAGCCGCGATACCGCTGTCTGCATAAAGGCGACCAGCTGATGCTGTTCCAGCACACTTTCATACTTGTAATGCTGACAGTGAATATCCTGCAGCTTGTGTAGCATAAGCAGAATCTCTTCATGCGACAGCATCTCCAGCCGAATAACCGGACCGGCAAAATTCTTGGTACCACTGCTGCCAAACCGGCTCTCTGCCAGACGGGAGCGCAGCGCTTCGTAGCTGTACAGTCCGCGGCGCGGGTCCTCAACGAACTGCGGTGTACCGCCAACGAACACACCGAGATGACCGGCTTTGCCCTGCATCGTATCGTTGAAGATCGTCAGCAGCTTCTCGTAATTGCTCTGACGGGCAACACTATTGGATATTTTATATAAATTCACGCCTTCATCGACGAACAGCAGCAGTCCCTTGTAGCCAATCCGGGCAGCAAATTCCGCCCACAGCTTCATATAATCATACCAGCCGTCATCATCGATAATGACACTTACATTCAATTCTCGGCGTGCTTCGGTTCGTGTCTGGTATTCTCCGCGCAGCCAGCGCAGGGCAGACTGCTTGAGGGTATCCTCATTCAGCCGGATGCCCTGCCAGTAGGCAGACAATACTTTGGCAAAATCAAAACCGTGTACCCAGCCTTCCATCTCTGCAGTCACCGCATGAATACGGCGCTGCACCTCGATACCGATCGAAGGATCATCCGGCGAGACCTGATGGTCTTCCATAACCTGCTGCTGCAGATTGGAAATCCACTTTTGCAGCATGGATTCCAGTGCTCCGCCATCCGGACGTGTGCGAGTCGATAAATTGATCATCAGTTCCCGGTAGGTGGCAAGTCCTTGCCCTTTGGCACCGGTCAGGCGCCGCTCGGGAGACAAATCGCCATCTGCCACGACAAATCCGCGATCCATCGCATAATTGCGAATCATCTGCAGCAGGAAGCTTTTACCGCTGCCGTAGCGCCCAGTGATCAACTTGAATGCGGCGCCACCATCGGCTACATTTTCCAATTCACGCAAAATGGATTCCACTTCATATTTACGACCGACTGCGATATGCTCCAGTCCGATCCGTGGGACTACACCGGCAGCAAAGGAATTTACCAGTGCCGTTGTGACCCGTTTGGGTATTTTCACTTCATTCATTTCCAGTTCACCTCATGATGATTGCATCCAGCAATGATCTGTATTCTTCCATCACGGTCCCATCTTCCAGCAGAAGATCGCCGATTGTATCCATCGCCAGGTCGTTAATCTCATCTGCCAGTAGCGCAGCCATTGTGCCATGCGTACCGGCGATTTTTTGTAGTTCATGCTCTGCGGCGCCATTCAAAATAGCAGCCAGGAAGCTGATATGCTGCTGCTGTAGCGCCCCCGCCCATTCTATCCATTCTTCCTCCAGATCATCGGGCAGCTGCAGTTGTACAGACATTGAACGCAAGTCTGCCGGTTCAGCAATATTAATGTGTGTATGAGCTGTATTGGCAGCATCTGCTGCAATATCGAATGCTGTCAGCCTATCTATTTCGATTGTATCCGGAGCTAGGCGATCTGTCGCTGTATTGTCCAAGTGATCGATATGCGATTGTTCTGCTCCGATGAGGTAAGGGGATTCTTCATATTCTTTGGCAGCGGAAACGGCTATCATTTCCTGCATTTCTATACCTAGGTTTTCTGCCTGAATCCGGCTAGTCTTATCCTGCTCCCGATCCACAGTATCGACAGAAGCAGATTCTGCTGACAGAGCAACTGTCTGACTCCAATTGTCCAGCAGTGCTTCCTCGGCCTGTTCCCGGCGAATAGCAGCTTTCTCCTCTTCCTGGAGAGTCAGCATATCACGTACCACTGCAGAATCCGCCTGCAGCTTCTCCAATACGCTCGCATCGATCTGTACCTGACGCGGTGCCGGAACTTCTTCCGGTACGGTAAAGGCGCGTTTGATATAGCGTTCGATCAGACGGGCAATCTCGGGTTCAACCGGCGGACTGATCCGCAGACGGCCGCTAAATCCCAGATGACGCCGCAATTCATTTTCCGTTAGCTTGACGATACCAGTCAGGAATTCACGCAGTGGACCATGCTCGGACAGCGGCAGACGACGGATTGTACAGGTACGTCCATACCGGGTCGCATCATATACAGCACTGCGGAACAGATATCGATCCGTCTCGCGATAGACCGGCGGCCGGAACAACTGGATCAGCCGAACGCCCTGCTGCTTATCCAGAAAAGCATCAACTGCGGCGAGGATTTTCGGTATATACTCCCGCATCTGTTCGCCGCCTACCTCCGCATAAAAACGGCTGCGCTCGATATCATAATTGATCAGCTCGGGCAGCAGGTCAAATGGAATGACAACCGGAGATGTACTCCAGACGCGCTCCCATTCCAGATCGGCCAGTTCTACCGGGAGATGACGCGGTACTTCCCGCAGCAGTTCAATCAGCGGCTCCTGCAGTTCATGCACCTGCGCAAAGTCCACAATCCACTGTGGCAGATAACGATCCAGCTTGCTGAAACGGTGTCTGTACTGCTGCCACAGGCTCATTAGCAATCGATGTCCTTCTACCGGCTCCTGCCATCCTGCACCATTGATGACTTCATAGCAGAGCAGGAAAATATAAGATAGATCCGTGGCCGGATAATATCCTTTGCGGACTTCCTGACGCCAGTAGAAATACCATTTCTTTTGCCGCCAGGTCATGCTCTCATAAGTCGGCCAATAACTCATAAAAGGTACAAACTCTGCTTCTTCTTCGACTTGGTCCATCATTTCATGCGCCCGGCGGGCAAAAATATGCTCGGCACTCTGAATGGAGGACATGGAGCGCGTCTGTTCCTGTTCAATCTCCGTCATTGCCCCATTCTCACTCTTATCTACAGATGACGAGGTGAAAGCAGATATATCAAGTGGTTCGATCGCGATATCCATGTCCAGTTCATAGCCGTTGGTCAGCACTTCTCCCTCATCTGCTGCTACAGTGGAGAAGTACTCGGGCTCTGTCCGCTTCAGTGGGATATCCATAGAGTGGGTATCATATTCCGGAATAACAACCGGACCGGACACATCCGCCAATTGAATATTGTGCATGGATGGAGCTTTGACAGGCTCCAGTGATATTTCGATACCGTTATATGAATCAGTTGTTCGGCCAGCCTCGCCATGGATCAGCGGCGGGATCGGTGTCCCTCTCTGCTCTGGCTGCTGTCTGTCCTGTCCGGAGCGTACGGGATTGGCCGAGTGACTTCCTCCAGAATAGCCGGGAATGCCAATCTCTATTCCCTGCAGGGACAATTCTTCCAGCAGTCCGGCTGTTCGCTCCGAGCGGCTGGACGAATCGTTCCATGTACGCGGTGCAGCCATTGGCCGTTCTTCTCGCGCCGGGATACTCCATCCCTGCCCTTCGCTGCCCAGCTCGAACTCGGCGAATCCACCAGTTCGCAGCTCCGCTCCTCCTGATCCGGCTGCAGACGATTTGCGCATCGTCATGGCAAAAGCAGGCGGAAGACTGGTCAGCGGATGATCCGGATCGGCAATCGCATATTCGCGCACAACCGAATGGAATAATTTGAGCAGACTGGTCTGAGCGGTTCGCATATGCGGATCGTCGAGCCGCTGCTCCTGCGAATAGATGGACAGACGAAGACGAGCATTAATTTTATTCATGGCTTTGTACATTTTGCTGGATACATCGCTGGTCATTTCATCCGGCTCCAGATAGATCACCATATCCACACCACCCGGCAGGACTGCACCACGCTGTGTCAGCATACTGACCGGCACAGCAATTAATCCGCCCTGTTCGGTACTGCCTTTGCCAACCGGACGTGTATCGGCTTCCTGCCAGAAGCCGCCCAGCGTAACCGACCACATTTTGTGCAATGTATTCAGCAGCGTCTTTTTGCCGACCAGGCCGATGCGGCAGCCCGAAGCGCGGCGAAGCAGCTCATACAGCCAATCGCCCAATTCTTCGGCATGTCTCATGACTCCGCCCATTATGCCACCGGAGATTCCCCAGCGGCTCAAAAACTCAAAATGACCATAAATTCCCTGTTCGGTATCCGGCAGCTGCAAATCGGGAATAATAATCTCTTCCCACGGACCACGCAGACGCTCTGATCCACGCTGAATAATCTCTTGCGGAGTCAGCTTGCTATTGCGATCCAACGAGGTACCGTCCGCCATTCTGCCCATCGGTCCAAGCCCCAGTTCACGCAGACGTTCCGTCTCGATCTGACCATGTCCGTCGAGCTGCACATACGCACCTGCCGATCCCAGACGGCGTGACAATTCGATCGCCGGATAGCGGATGCCTCCGATCTCGATCATCGGGATCGCTGTTACCTGTCCGATACCGCCGCGCTCTTCACGACGTCCTTCCAGCACCCAACGCACTTCCTGATGAATATCCCCGGCAAAAATCTCCTCTTCATAGGGAATATACTCATTCGATCCGGCACTGCCAAGCCCATTTGACTGTAGAGCAGCCGAATCCGGTGCATACTGTGCGGAATCGATCTGACCCGCAGCATATATGCTAGACTCCTCATGAACTGCTGCTGCATATTCATTGATGCCCACATCGAGCGCATCGTCGAATTCATAGAGGGAAGCTGACGAATCCGATTCGCCTCCGGCCAGTACGGCGGCGGCATGTTTGTCCCAATACGTCTGTACCGGAATGCCCTCTTCCAGCTCCAGGGTGCCAGGCAGCAGTCGCAATAGACGACTGTAGAGCTTGCCTGCTTCCTCCGGCATCAGAAGACATTCACTGTGTCCCGCAGCACTGATCTGCCAGCGGTCACTGCCGCTCAGGGAGCGGCCCATCACTAACTGCTGCACTTCCATGGCTTTCTCCAGCTCCATCGCTTGAGTTCCATAGGAAATATGCAGGAAAAAGCCCCGATCTTCCTCGAAGCTCAGCAGGGCAATATACGATTTATCCGTACAGGATACTGGAGAAGATAACATCATAGTGCAACCTTGCCTTTCTTCCGTAATTAGTCAACATAATATCCCATATTATACATGATGCCTTCCCCGGATTGGTATAGGAAACGAACATATTTTCGTGATTCGGACAGACAGCAGTATTGTCAGGGTTATCATGAAAGACTCACAATAGCCGCTGCTTATACAGTTGTCTGCTGCTGCACCATCCAATATTTTTTTAGGAATACCGGGCTGGGATATGGAAAAATTGATTAATACACCCGATTAACTCCAGTTCATCAGCCAGACTTCCCACAAATCCGATATAACCATCGGGTCGCAGCAGCACAAATCCACCGCGCTCTATCCCGTACAGACGATGCATCTGCAGATCGGAATCCACCTCATAATGAGCAGGCAGAGGCTGCGGCAGCATGAGTGGCTCATCAGGTAGCATAATTGACAGATCGATCACTTCCCTCCATGCATCCGAGACTCGCATCCAGAGTGGACGCTTGTCCTCTTCCTCCAGATTTTCTTCGTAGGCAAGAGAACGGGAGGTAGTTATGGCAGGCGGTAACGTCGTATCGGGAAAAATGAGCAGAGTATGCCTACCCGAGACGATCCCTTTATCGGTCATATTGCCATCCGGTGCCCGCTCTCCGGCCAAAGGCATGCCTTTGTGCCAGCCTTTTCCCTGCCGGACGATCTGGCTGTGCGGATAGCGAATACCGGTCTCAGACAAACGCTCAGCCATGCGCAGCTGTACAAACCGGCGCGAAGAAAGCAGCGGTGCTGCTGTATTGCGCATAAATGTGAACGGTCTGATCCGGCTGATCACAAGGCGCGTGAACAGACCGGTCCAGCGCAGCAGTGCGCGTGCAACAGGCTCCCGCTCTTCCTCATAGCTATCCAGTATGGCTGCCGATGCCTGGCTATGGCAGACCAATGCCAACTTCCAGCCCAGATTCACTGCATCCTGTATACCGGTGTTCATCCCTTGCCCGCCTAATGGAGAATGAATATGGGCTGCATCGCCTGCCAGAAATATTGCTCCCTGACGATATTGCTTCACCTTGCGTTCATTGACTCTGAAATGGGCCATCCAGCTCGGATCATGCAGGGTCACCCGTTCCTGCACGGGCATACAAATATCCAGAATCCGCTGGATATCCGTCAGCGTTATCTCCTCGGAGCCATCCGGACCGGTACTCTCTAGCGAATATGCATCTCCAGCATCCGCCTTGTCCGAATAGGAAGCTTCCTGGTCTGGCGAAGTCGGCTGCCGGGATACCGATAATTGATCCTGAAGCTGGCCACCTGTCCATGATACATCCGGCGGTGCAGCGATAATAACGCGGTACCGCTCATCGGGCATCGGGAAAAAGGCAGCAATATGCCCTTCATGCAGATAGATACGAACCCCTTGCGGCTTCACCGGCCACTGAACCTCTACATCTGCCAATCCAAACTGCTGATCGATCGCATTGCCATCAAAGGAAAGACCGAGCAAATGCCGTACCTTACTGTGAGCGCCATCGCAGCCGACTACCCAGCGGACCTGAATCACTTCAGAACCGCCAGGCGTCGCAATCGTAGCCTTCACGGAAGCTTCTGCCGATACGGTCACAGCAGCTTCGCCGTCCAGCTGTTCCAGAGATAGCAGTTCGGTGGAACGTTCAACCTGCCCGCCCAGCTTGTCCAGATGTTCATACAGTATGCGTTCAGTATCACTTTGCGGCAGAGTGAGTATATAGGGATACCGACTGCGGATAATCGGCGTCAGCTTCACATCCGCCAGCAGATGGCTACCGCTGCGTACTTGCACTTCTTTTACCGGATGACCATGTTTCACCAACTGCTCCGTGATCCCCGAATGATCCAGCAGCTCAAGTGTACGCGCCATGATCCCTAGCGCTTTGCTCTGTTTGGATGGCTGCGGCGCCTTGTCGATGATCCGGCAGCTTACCCCACGGCGCATAAGCTCGATAGCCAGTGTGAGCCCAGTAGGACCTGCACCGACGATCAATACATCACAGGATTGTGGATGCTGTTGTGGCTGTTCGTCAAATCTGTTAGTACTTGTCATCTTCTTCCCTCCTCTGGCAGATTGGAATAATAGAAGTATCCTGTCCGATTGAATGAATTTGTTGGGTCTGTTCCGTGCATTTTACAGTCTTTGTATAAAAAAAGACCGCTATTTATAATATATAAACAGCGGTCAGGTGAGCATGGTCTTACTTGGGTCAAACTGTAAAATGTATTTTATCGATTATGAACTCAAGGAGTCTCCTTGTTGGATAGAGTGTCATCTGCCGATTCGGCCAGTGAGGTAACCGGATACTGCTTGTTATCTACTTTGACCTGATTAATATTGGTTACTTCAATTGTTGGAGGCAGACTCACAGTCACGGTATAAGGATGTGTACTCTCCAACTGCTCCGGAGTCAGCGTATTGAGTGCATCCGAAGAATCGCTATCTGCGTTACTCGTCGTGGTGCCACCTGCAGCTGTATCGCTGTCAGTCGAACTGACGGTACCCGATTCGCCAGCAGAGCCGGAAGTGGACGGTTCAGTATTCGGAGCAGTTGTTGTCTCTGTTGTACCGTCTGTCGTTCCGGTAGAAGTACCTGCTTCTGCAGCCGTTCCTTTACTGTCTGAAGCTGCTTTAGTACCTGAATTGATTCCTGTACCGGTTGCATCAGTTGTTCCAGTCTCGCCCGTTGTTGACTCTGTTGAGTCAGAATGATCAGTGCTGCCGGTCGTCGATGATCCTGTCGTACCTGTTGCGGCAGCAGATGGATCACAGGAAGATTGCGGCTTAAGACCATTATAATCAACGGTCTGTCCAGTCCCCATAATGAATGTAGCCTGTTTGGGCTGGAATGCCTGGCAGGCTGTCATACTGGTAAAATGGAATACCATTCGCACATCATCTGTACTGCTTCCTGAATCTGTACTGTTTCCCAAACCGTTACTACTACTATTAGCGGCAGAAGTACCGGTGCTGCTCGTCCGCACCATTTGGGATGAATCGGCTTTACTGCCTCCTGTACGGGATGCTCCGGTCGAGCTGCTATTCGAACCATTTGCTGTTCCCTCTTCGTCAGGCAGACCAGTCAGCGTCACAATCACTGCCGGCAAATCAGCTGCCGGCTGCTGTTCGGTTGTCGTATGTTCCTGTGGATCTTCCGGTGTGGCGATCTGGATCGGATCACCGCTAAATACGTTAACCAGATACACACCAAGGAAAATGACTGCTGCCAGTCCAATAACCGACAATATAGTCAGAAAAGGAAGGCGTTTGCGGTTACGCTTCATCCATTTGGCAAAAGGCGTGGCCAGTTCATCTCGGGCACGACTGTAAACTGCCCGCAGCGCAGGGCCTTCGTTATCAAAGTCTCCTTTGGACAACGATCCTTTGCGGAATGCCTCTGGATCATACTTGCGGAAGTAGGCGAGAATCGCTGCCTCATACGCAGGCGTAAAGCGCGGCGCAGCTGCACCACGATTGCCTGTGCGTTCGTTGCGTGTGTCGCGATTTCCAGTTTTGCGTGGCGCCGGCTCGGCAAATCCACGTTCACCTGCTCCAGTATTCTGCATAAATTCTGCCCGGCCCTCTGACCAACGGAAAAAGTCATAGATCGTCTGCGTATCCGGTGCCTGCTTGCGTACTGCTTCTACCATGGATGAATAGTCCATATCATTCGGCTGCGTACTGTAGCTAAAAGCTCCCAGCAGACGACCAAACTGCTTGTTGCGAATATCTTCGCTAAGCCAGGAACGTCCCAGCTGCTGGATCTGGTCTTTTTCAGCTACTGGAAGATTATCCAACCAGATAATCGCACGTTCCAGATCTTCTTTTTCCGTAAACCAGATATACAGCACCTGCAGCGCCAATTTTTTGGAAGCCATACGGCGATCAGCCAGTTCGGGATAATCGTCGCTCGGCAGTGGGCTCGAGAGGAAATCAGCCTTCAGCAGCCGCTCTCGGGTAAGCGAGGACCATTCCAGTTCACTCAGTAGATAACGTTCTGCCAAAGCACGCATTTCCTCACCCAGACCGGAACGTAGCCAGACTTCACTGTTGATCTCGCCAGCTTCGCCCGTACCCGTACTTTTCTCTACTTCATCCAGCATATGAAAAGCATTGCCGGTGGCCAGCATCAGATCCGGACTGCGACGCAGTGCCTCCATAAATGATTGATTCGCACGATTGCAGTAATCTTCCATTTCCAGCAGCTGCGGGTATTTGCTGCCCCACTCGGCTGCCAGATGAATGACTTCCTCCACCGACTGCGCCTGCTGGAACTTGCGCTCAATCAGCGGCGTCAGCAGCAGGGTCGCCAGGTTCGGCTGACTGCCTACAATCGCGAGGAATGATTCGTATAGACTGTGCTGATTTTCCATCATCGCATAAAAAGCCTGACTCTTGGCTTCCTGCCCGCTGCTGATAGCATTGCGGATCGACCATATAAAATATTCCACGATTTTGCGTCCGGTATGCTGCGGATCAATACCATAATATTCTGCAAATACTTCGGCAATCGATACTTCTGGAACCTGCCCACTGCGTACCGCATCGAATTCACGGTCAAACCGGGACAAGAACAGATCATTCAGCCGAATCGCTGATTCCAATGCACCAGCAGGACGCAGATGTTTGAGCAGGGACTGCAAGATCATCCCCTGCTGCTCCCTGTACAGCTGCTCGTCTCCCTGTTCTACCCGGTATAGCAGCGTCCATTCGTCATACTGTCCCGGATCAGGCAGCGATTCACCGGCAGCATCTATTCCTGCCTGGCCCTGATCGGCAAATTCCAACAGCTCGCGCAGTCGCTCCGGCTGATTCAGATGTCTCCATGCCCAATCAATATAGATCTGACCGGACTTGCCAGCCTGCGCAGCCTGAATCCGTCCACTGCTCAGATCGAAAATATAATCACGTTCAATATTGCGGTCTCCTGTACGGATCGAGCCGCTCTCCACGAACAGAAGCTGCATTCCTTTTCGGCTTTCCGGTTCTTTGGCATAAGTAGTGAATCCCAGTCTGCGTCGGAACGCGTAAGGCAGTGCCTGCATCAATACGCCGATCAGCTTTTTCGCTTGCATCGGAAGTTCGGTCACCGGCACATTTAGCGAAATATATACTTTGCGGTGCTTGTGGATTGCCGACATAACGGCACCCAGCATTTGACGGAACAGCGATTCATCGATATTCAGTTCAGCCAGCACCGTGATTGGATCGACCGATACATCTGACTGCTGTGGCAATTCATTCAGTGCTTCCAGTACCGCACCCTGCTCCAGATCATAGCTGCTGCGGAATGATGCATTCAGCCACTGCTCATAATGATGCACCCACTGCTCTGCCAGCGTCGAAGCGATCACATAGTTATGGGTGAAAAAGGTACTGCGCAGACCCGTAAAGTCTGCAGCAACATATTGACTGCGTCCAAGTACCACATCCCGGTTATCCAGGCGTACCAGCTGCAGCGATTCGGGGTACAGTGATGCTTCCTTTTCGCCCCGAGATACAAGTTCTGTAGGAGCATCATAGCTGCAGAGGGGATGAAGATATTTTTTGATATATCCGTCATCCAGACCCGGCGAGCGGGCAATCGTATCGTATCCTTCGGTTGTGCGGAATATCCCGCTTTTCTCGCGTGTATACAGCTGCTGCTGAATTGGAGTGTTCGACAATGAACTCAAACGTTTCGTCTCCCCTCAATATAATTCAGTTTGTACAGCAGCCAGATAAATGGCTCATCCACACGGATCGGACTGACCACACTCTGCAGCTTCTGCTCTACCGGATTACTGCCCAGCGCCGAGACGGCAAAGTAGGCGGTATCCTTGAAATAGACATCCATCGTTCCTTTGAACGGACGATCCACCCGCTCGATAAAGCGGCGGATTTCTCCATCAATATTCTCGAATTCATCCAGATCAAAATGATCGCGGTGCACTACATTATGGAAAATATTACTGTTGGATTTGATATATTCTCCATCATCGCCGCGCAGCGATTCCAGCATGTCACTTTTTGTAAGGACAACAGCAGTCGGAATATTGGTCTTGCTGTCTTCCTGATGCGCGATAAAGTCGCTGAACAGCGTTAGCACGACGTCACGCGGCTCATCATAGCGGGATACCCATTCGCCGCGGCTGTCACCAAGCTGGATACGGATGCGATCACGAATGGAGCGAATTTGCAGCGGATCGACCATAAACAGAATGCCTGATGAGTTTTTGATATGCTGCCCATGCAGTCCCAGATAATCCTGATCGACCATGCCTTCACCGGCGACATCAAAAAATACCAGTGTCAGCGGCGGCTTTTCCTCATCTTTGAAGACGAACTGGAAAATAAACGGCTCCTGCATTCGCTCCTTTTGGGTGGATGCCAGCAGATCACCGCGCTCGAACAGCGGCTCTTCGTAATTCATACGGAACTTGCGGCTGATTTCTGTCGTCAGCGGCATACAGGCAGCTTCAAAATTATCGGCTGTCGAGTTCTGCAGCGTATGGATCAGTGATGTCATATAGACCGATTTGCCGACCTGGGAAGCACCGACAATCGAGATAATATTACTTGGTACTTTGCCTGACGTGACAGGCAGTTCGTTATGACAGTGCGGACACAGTCGGCGCCGGGTTACTTCGCCATAGCGATCATTCAGTCCGACCAGTACATGATCCGAATAAATCCGGTGCTCTTCCGGTACATCTCCAGGCAGCAGTACGGCTTCCATATCCCGCACCGTATCCAGCCCAAAGCGCTCCCGGTATCGATTCAGGCGTGCATCTTCGCGCAGCGCATAATCTTCATCATCCTCACGGTGGTGACTGGCCCGAAATTCTACATCATCCGGCGAAAATTTGTTAAAACAATACGGGCACACAATATCGTAAAATAATGGTCTGGGTTCGGCATCCGGCTTTTTCTTGAACCAATCAAACATCTTCATCGCACCATCTTCCCCCTACTCCAAAATCAATTCGTACATCTGTCCATATGTACGTCCATCCGTGAAAAAGAGCCGTACATATTCATTCTTGCCTATTTCGATCGCCGGCAGTTCATTACGCCCAGCCTGGAAAGATTCTGCAAACGGGTATACAATTCCGTCTTCCCGGTTCGCCGGATAACTGCCTTCTTTTTTGACATAACAGAGTACATCGCGGGCTACCGGTACTTCGGCATGCACATCGATACGCACCGTTTTGCGTTTGCTGAGCCAGCTGCCCTGCTGGCGGATTGAATAATGAATTTTCGCCCGGCCGGCACTGACTTCGATACGATTATCTCCCTCTGGCTGATGCAGAAGGGCATGTTCGCCTTCCTGCTCTGCCACCAGATGGATTACATAACCTATTTTGCCAAAATGATCGAGCCGATCGCGGTATCCATTGGCAGCTTTGTATTCTTCACGTGTATACAATTTTAGTCCCTCCGCCAAAGGAAGCTGGTCACTCTGCCATCCTGCAGCTCCGCCAGATTCAGCAGCAGCATCCGCTGCACCACTCTCGGATAATTTCTGAATATATACCGCCTGTGCGTCCCGCGGCCATAACCACCGCAGGGTGCACCATCCATCCTCTACCTGAGCGGTCAGTCCACGAATACCCTGATCGCTACCTGGTTCTGCATCGATATAACGCATTGCACCATCTCCTTTCTGCTTGAGGAACTTGATTGTACTGCTGTCATACTTTTCGCTTTCATTATTGCTCCGAGCATTTGCTCTTACGTGTTACGTAACGACGATGTGGCTGGCTTCTACCGCTGGAAGCTGCGGGCGCTCTCTCCGCGTCTGCGACGAGGACTACCCGAGCTGGTTGGCGGTGGTGGCGGGGTATCATTGCGTCGAATCATCCGTTTGTTGTTCTCACCGATTGGAATAACCAGTGTGAACAGCGCAATGATCAATGCCAGAATCATAATCGCGAGGAAACGGATAACTCCATCCGTCCAGTCGGTCTTGCCGATTCCCCATTCCAGCAGCAGACCTGCCAGCAGACCTCCGACACCGCCACCTATACCAAAGCTGCGGGCCAGGAAGCGATTATCAAACAGCAAGCCCAGACCGACTCCGAGCAGCCCGCCCAGAATCATCACAAGCACAACATGCAGAATCTGATAGTACAGATTGCTGTTGAACGGTTCACTACGTTCGGTTACCAATGTGCGTTTGTCCAGTGTGTCATAGATTTGCTGGAACGTCTTCGGCAGATCGATAGCCTGGGATACATCATAGTATTGTCCGCCCGTCTCCGAAGCAATTTGAGGCAGCAGATTCGGATTCACGTTATCTTGCAGACTCAAGCCAACAGTGTGAATCGCAATCCCCTGCTGCTGAAAAGGCTGCAATGTATCGGAACCGAGTGTACTGTCTCCATCGGACAGCATAATCACGACTGTACCGCGGGTATCGTCATTGTGTTCTTTGATCATTTGCATGGCTGTATCGAGTGCCAGCGTAAAATCGGTACCCCCATCGGTAGTAACCATCGTATCCATCGTCTGATGAACTTGCTGCTTGGAAGCTGCATTCAGTACAGTCAGCGGCAGTGCCACGCTGGCCTGATCGCTAAACTGCACAATACCTACACGCATATC
Organism: Paenibacillus dauci; assembly: GCF_000971985.1. GTDB lineage: Bacteria > Bacillota > Bacilli > Paenibacillales > Paenibacillaceae > Saccharibacillus > Saccharibacillus dauci. The sequence continues at coordinate 331,995 of NZ_KQ040799.1, forward strand.
ATCATCCATGGAATCTACCATGTTTTTAACGGCCTGATAACGTAGGTTCTGCGGATCGGTACCCTGCATACTGCCCGAGTTATCAATCACAACTACTACGTCACGAACGGTTTTGGCTCCATTAAAATCAAGCTGGTACAAAGCTTCAGCTGCCACTCCGCCAACGAACATGACTACCAGCGTGGCAGGAACGAGCAGCTTCCACGATACATCGGTATACCGCTGTCTCCATGAAGCGCCATTTAATTTAGGTGAAATCATTTCGGCCAGCAGGCAGAAAATCCCGATCATTAGACTAATAATGCCAAAATAAATCCCCATCAAAAGAATACGGGGCATCCGGTCAAAATACGAATGCAAAAACCATTCGCTGAGAACAAAACCGATAGCTCCTCCGATCAGACTGAATAAAACCATAAGCCAGTTTACTTTGCGCTGCATCTCTGGCGTCTCCCCTTTTCCATTGTTAAGTATCTGCGAGGTTTTGAGGGATGCTGCGCGTGGGAAGATGGGAAGGTACATCGCTCAGGGGAAAGATGATCCAGCCGATCGCTGTTGACCATGGATATCTCGAAAAACTGCCTGTAGCAGTCGATATCCATGGTCAAAGGCGAACGCTTTGCTTCTATTGGATCATTCTTTCCCCTTCGCTCCGTGCTTCCTTCTACCCTGCTGCAGATCTGCCAAAAGCCTCGCATCCGGCGCTGCGCGCGCCATTTTGCCGTTTGGTAAAAATGGGTTGGTGCGTTGGAATTAAGAATACCTGTGTTACGAATAGACATATCTAGTAGTGAGTATTGGTCGTGATAGGTTGGCCTGGTATTGCTTCTTTGCTGCTTGTGTTGGTTTAGTAGCTGCGATAGTATGGTCCCATTTTATCCAAACGGCTATGCATGATTTATTCTGTTCAAGCCAGATTCTTCGGTATGGAACGTGTATCCGTTCTGAACATAGGTGTCGTAGTACGTTTTGCCGTTACGGTAATAGATTAGATCAGTAATACCGAAGCCGCCCATCAGGTTGAGCTTCTCGACGCCGCTGGTACGGTCTTCGTGAATAAATCCGGTTTTGTAAATGCGGGTCGTGTTATCGACACCGGCTGCATAGCGGACAAATTCGCCGTTTGCGTTACCGAACATGTACTTTTCCTCATACCGGTGCTTATGGGTGTAATCAAGCAGCCGGATATGAATCGTCGCCCGGTCTTCAAGTGTACGGTACAGTTCCTTGAACAGGTCCTCCTGCGACAGGGCCTGCTTGTTGGCATAATCGATCGTCACATTGGCTCGCTGCAGCAGCTCTTGTTCAAAGGTCTGGGACAGCACCTGTGACGGCAGTAATTCCTGACGGCACACTGTAATCAGGCGTTCGATAAGTGCTGGTGAGCCCTGCTCCAGCAGACTCGTTATATCGCCCATGCTGCGTTCTTCGAAAAAGGCACCTTCGCCGCGTTTGTCCTCGATCTCCTGCATTACCTCGGCGGTCAGGCGACTGTAGTAGTCCGTAATATTCTGGCCGATATAATCATCGGCGATACGTATACTCTCCGCAGCTGCGATATGGAGATCCTGACCGATCTGATCCATTCGGCGTACCAGTTCCATACTGCCCCGGTGCAGGGCGGCGAGCTGTTCTTCCCAGCCGCGATATAATCTCAGCCTTGTCTGCAGCCGCAGAATATGAAGGCGATGCGGATAGATCGTCTGGATCAGCGCCCGCGTCAGATTGCGTACATTATGCTTGTCCATAAACGGCATCTTCTGAAAAGACAGCTCATCCGTGCGGCTGTTATACCACTGCTCCAACTCCAGCTGTGCCTGCTCCACTGCGATATTCAGATCACGAATACGGCTGCGCAGCACTTCCCACAGGCTAGCGTTACCTGCTTCATCACTCCAGGCTGCCAGCTGATAAAAATGGACATCTGCATGCTCGCCCATCTGCTCGGCAACGATACGTTTGAATTCCTGCGCTGCGTCCCACTCTGTCAGTCTGCGCTCGGTTTCCTGCTCGTAATTATCCCGGAAGAACGCATCGCCTCCCTTTTCGAACAAAGCATATTCCGCTTCACGCAAACTCATCGATTTGAGCGAAGCGAAGCTGACCGATCTCGTCATTAGACTGTTCATATCCTCCAGTCGCGCTTCATCCGGTATCAGATGCTCCAGCCGGCGATCCATAGATAGTTCATCCATGCCCAGCAGCTGTTCACGTTCACGTGCGTTCAGTGAAGGCTCACTCTTCATCCGCTGCACAATCCCGAGGAAAAAGTGCTCCAGTACAGTTAGTGCGATAGCCAGATCCGGTCTGCGTACACGGGCATACCCGGCCGATACCAATCCCTGGCTGCCATCTGCATTACGAATATTATTTTTAAAGGCTGTATTGTTATAATCCGAACCGCTAAATGCTGCATCACTGCCATGATCCGGACGCTGCCGGTTTTTCAGCAGACTGATCCGGCAGATCATATCATAATTGCTGTTCACGCCACCATTTACCGCTACTCCGCGTTCATTGCGGTCTGACAGTACATAGGCCAGTTCAAACAACGGTGCTGCCGTGTGATGCACCATAACGGATAGCTCATCCTCGGTACGCTGTAGTGGCGCACTCAGGCTGTAATCTTCCCGCTGCATCTGTTCCAGTTCCTGCAAAAAGGCAACACCTGCCGAGTTGGCATAACCGAAATTCTCTTCCTGCTCTCCTTCATGAATCAGCGCATAGATATCCATCTGCACCGACTTGAAGGACTGCCCCAGAATGGAACGGGCCAGCAGTGCAATCTGCGGTACCAGTATATTCATCGGATCCTCTACACGCGTCACTACCGACAGATGCAGCCGGTCAAAGGAAGAATACATTCTTCCAAAGTCGGCCAGTCTGCGGGCTGCCTGACGAAAAGCGCGGTTCAGCTCCAGCAGATGCCTACCATCCTGACGGAAATGCTCGCTCCAGTCGGGACGCTGCATCTTTTTACCGGAAGCCACTTCCGGTAGAGAAAGGTATGACAAAATCTGCTGCGGATCATCCGCTTCTGGTGATCGGGAAGAAGAGTCTGCAGCAGATTCCGGTAATACTTCAACATACATGACACCAGCGCCATTGTCCCATTTTTGGGCATTTACGCTTCTGATATGAGCAGCCGCATCGCGGACATGGTCCCCGATAAACAGGAAAACGGCGGGGTAGTGTATACTGCTCCGCCCGTCTCCCTGTCCGGCTGTTTTCTCTTCAGCAGCAGCGTATGCCTCTGCGAATTGTCTCAGCCGAACATCCATATTATCTCAATTTCCGGCGCAGATCGTTTAATTTGGTCACCATCTGCTTGTAGAACTGATAGGCTTCATCGCCATTGACCAGCTCCACACGCTCGTATTCCAGACGATCGCGCGCTTCCAGATAAGTCTCATACAATTCATCCAGCTTGGTCAGCAGCGGTATAATATCCTCCAATGCTGTCAGCTCGTTGTCACGGCGGTCCGCTTTGCGCATCAGTACCGCACGGTTTTTCTCATCCAGCTTGCGGAAGGCTTCGAATACTTCGAACTCTACCACATTTTTGGTCTTCATCAGATTCGCGAACGGCTCCCATGCTTCTTCTTCCGGATCGCGATCATACACATACAGTGCACCTTTTTTGGTGATCGTACCGGTATACAGTGCCTGTACAAACTGATCGATCAGCTTTTCTTCACCTTCAAAGCGTCCCAGCATGCTTTCTAGCTCGGTTATTTTCAGCTGAATCGCATCATATTTGGCCAGCTCTGCGCGTACACGTTCAATCATTTTCGGCGAACGGATCAGGTTCTCTGCAGCCAGTTCCTCATTGTAACTGTTAAAGATATCCTTGGATGACTCAGCCGGTAATCCTTCGCTCATCAGACGACGCAGTTCGGTCAGTGCACGCTTGATTTCGCCCAGATTCGGACGGGATGCATCCAGACGCAGATCGTATCCGGTTAGTACAGCGTCCAGATCGAACGGCTGACTGAAGTTTATCGCGAACCGGTTGCTTGTATTCTGATCCACATCTTTTTCGGAAATCACTCCGAGTGCACGGGCACGGGCAAAGTCAGCCCGGATACGCGCATTGTATGATTGTACGCGCGGATTGACGTACGTCTCTCCCCATGACTGCTCCGGGATTGGCGACGGCAGATACGTCCAGTTTTCCTTCTCGCTCATTACGAGGTGACGACCTACGCCTTCACGATCCAGGATTGTACGCTCGTAATTCTCCTCGTATACCTTGAGCGGTGTATAGACGAACAGCGGCACACCGTTACGAGTGTTCAGCCAGAAGATCCGGTTTTTCACCTGACTTTCTTTGATCGTGAAATGAGACTTGCCGATCGCATTGGTCTGGTAATTACGGATACCACGCAAAATGCTTGGCGCCTGTACCGGCACAGAGACAAAGCCCCATGAAGGGAAGTGCAGATTGCCTGCGCTGTTGCTCAAATGGAATACCGGCACCGCATCATCATCCAGACGGCTGGCAATCTGACGTTCCACGAATTTCTCGATTGGCTCGTCTTCGCCGTATTTCATCACCAGGAAGTCTTCCATCGAACGGGTGATCAGATCACCGAATTTGTCACTCAGGAAATCGGAGATGGAGCGCACGATATCGACTTCATTTTCTTTGACCCATTGATCGGAATGATCCAGCAGTTGCGTAGAGAAATCACGAATCAGATCGTCTCCGTCCTTGCTGTCCATAATATCGCTGACCGCTTTGGAGATATCCGGTACGCTGACCAGATTCCAGTAGTACGTTTTGTTGCCACGATGGTCAGCCTGCTCGGTACCGCTGGTCAGCAGCTCGCCATTTTTCTCGAAAATAGAGCTCAGTGCATTCAGCACTTCAGTGAATACACCGTAGATCCGGTTATTTTCACGGTTCAGCAGCTGATACAGATCTTCATAGAACTCGATCATTTGCTGAGTACGCTCGATATCTGCACGCAACCAGTACTCATCGATTTTGGCTTCGATATATACATTTTTCTTTTTGTCTTTGGAGACAAAAGCACTCTTCGCATCACCCAGACGATCATTGGCATACTCTGACGCTGATTCGATATCACGCGGAATGCGTGTCAGACTCTCACGCAGCGTCTCGATATACGACAGCAGCATTTTCAGCAGGGAGAAGCCGTTTTCTGTATACAGCATCCGGGAGACATAGAATGGTCCCTGTTCCGGGTGCAGGAACATACGGCGGATCTGATCGGAGAATTGACCGACAATCTCGCCCGGCAGCTGCTGCTTGGCTTTGATATATTCTTCACGGGCACGCACGAGGAACGTCTGCTCCAGTTCCGTATCCATGCTGACTGCCTGCATTTTAACTACATTGTTATAGCTCAGACGCTCACTGTTCTCAAAACCTGGCAGCGGCTCCGGTACGCGGGACTCAAACGTCTTGGTCATGGTGTCCAGATCGACACCCAGCTTGCGGGCAAAATTCTCCACCGCTTCCTGATCCGGTGCCTGATCGAACATTTTGTCCATCTTCTGGAACAGTCGGTAGGCCAGATACGTCGTCATCTCTTCAATCGGCAGTACAGCGGAAGAAGCACCGATGATGTTGTATTCATAGTTTGCCGGATACGCACGGTTCATCTGCGCGATATTGGTCCGGATATTGCTGATATAGTCATGAATCGCGAACTCTTCGCCGGAGGCTTTTTCCTCACTGGCCATAAAGTTCGTGATATTCTCGGCTGTGACATTCATACAGTAGTCATATGCATTTTCCAGCAGCTTGCCCTCGGTATTGGTCGCCGAGATCAGATGACACAGGTTAAATGGCGGCAGCGGCGAATTTACATTCAGAATACTGCCGTACTGCTGCTTGAAGCGCTCGCCGCGGCTATCGACATTCATCCAGTAATCCAGTTCCTTGAGCGCGGCATAGCCGTTTTTGCGAATATATTCACGGGTATGCTCACTCAGGCTCTTGTTGGACAAATTGACATCCGGGGTAAACAGATAGCCCAGCATGGTCAGACGGTCAATCCCGGCAGAGCCGTAGTCGCGTTCTACAATACCGCGCACGATATAGGAGATATCGAGGAACGAGCCGCTGCCTGTACCGCCGGATAGACCGGTGAGCAGGAAGACCATCAGCTTTTTGTTGGTGCCGACAGACAGTGTTTTGATCTTCTTATCGATACTCTGTACGACCTGATTGATCTTGGTGAACAGCAGCAGACGACCGGCCTGACGAACACCGGCAGCACCGTTCATACCGTCGGTAATGCTCATCTCCGGAGACAGCCATTCGGTAATATAAGGCTCCAGCAGGCTGCGGTTTTGCAGCAGGCCGCCGATTTCCGGATTGGACAGAAGTACAAACTCATTATGCGGGTCCAGGCCGATGCCTTTGTATTTCTTGTTACGATCCTGTTCATTTGTCTCAAAAGCCAGGAATTCCACGTTATCGGGCTTTTCCTGCTTTTTCTTGGTTACCGGGTCTTCCGGCAGACGGAAGCGACGGTTAATCTGGTATTTCAGACGCAGCAAGGCATCGATCCCTGTTCCCCCGAGTCCGATAATCAGAATCGGATTGTCGATGGTATCTACTCTTATTTTCTCGCTGACAATACCGCCACCAAGCGATACGTCGAGCTGTTGAATATGTTCTCTAACGATTGGTTTCATGGATGATCCCCCTTGTAACCTTCTAGTTTAACGTTCACTGAATTGATCTGTATTGCGTATTCACATGGAGCAAGTTCGTTGAATAGCACATGCTCTTGTGAATTGTACGATTTGATCATGAATTAAATATGTCTGACCGTTTCTCTTGTCCTGGCTTACTTGTGGCTTCCCGGCAAATATTACCCTGGAAGCCGTATCATCAGGTCAGATATTCCAGCAGAATAGTCTTGTCTACCTGACGCAGCGCGATCGTCAGACGATCTCCGCTTTTCACTTCATATCCGCGGGAAGCATCGATTGCACGACCGGACTTCTCGATTACACTGTCTCCGTGGTTACGAATCAGGATACGATCATTATTACCCGGTGTGAATGTGATACTCTCGGTCTCTTTGAGTTCCGGCGCCAGCTGCAGCAGCTGATGCAGGTTGAATTTGCCACGGAACGTGGTCAGTTTCTTGTACTGCGGGTAGGATTTCTCTCCGGTATTCTCGTCGCGGATCTCGATAACCATCTGACCTACGAAACCACGATTTTTCTGCTTGAGCATACGCAGCAGGAACCAGAGTCCTGTCAATACCAATACTACACCGATAGCAATCAGAATCCATGCCATGGTACCAAGGCCCGCAGCTTCCTGCGCCCCGGAAGTACCTGTGCCGCCTCCGGTTGCATCGACTGTAACCGGCGTCGTCTCGCGGTAGAAACTCTGCTCTTCCGCTCTTATAACCAGCTGGTATTTATGATTGTCCGGCACTTCAAAGGTTCCTTTGAATTCAGTACCATTTCCTGTTAATGGCACCTGGCTGGCTGCTCCGGTATCCATATCTTTGACGTTCAATACAGCTTTGAGGTTACCTACCTGAGACGCATCGGTCAGCTTTTGTCCGTTGCTGGTTAGATAGGATAGAATATCGATCTTATCGCCCTTGCCGTAATTTTTACTTGGAATCGGCTCCAGCGCCATTTCCAGGCTGTAATTGAAGATCAGGTTGATATCGATTTTGTCCTGATCGACCCCTTTGACCTGCAGTGTCCAGTCTCCCTGCTGCGGCTTAAGCAGTTTGACCAGGGAATAGCTTTTGGAAGTGGAGACGCTGACCTGATCGGAAGGAACAGCGACTTCTTTGCCCGACGGATCTTTTAGCTTCACTTCAACCTTTTGGGCGGACATGATCGAGATATTGGCTTCCTTGACGCTGGCATTCGGGATATTGATCTTCACATCCTGAAATTGTCCGTTACCGGTAATCGAATCGACCGGTACCACATTTACCTGCTGGTGAGCCGCGAAAATTTGACTCAGGATGCCTGGTAGCTCATCCGCTGAGCTGGTTACAAAAGATTTACCACCTGTCTCAGTAGCGATGTTCTTCAGCGCCTGCTGATTCAGCTTGCCATCGGCATTCAGTCCAACGGTGTAGACCGGATAGCCTTTTTGCTTGGCCTGCTGTACTGCTTCGTTCAACTGTTGATCCGCTTCACTGTTGGAGCGACCGGAGTTGCTGTTCAGTTCGTTATTACCATCTGCGAACAGCACGATCATTGGTTCATTACCCTGCTGCGAGCTGTCCTGCAGAATATTAACTGCTTCTTTCATGCCGACCGAGATATCCGTGTACGGTCCGCGATTCAGATCATCGATAAAGTTTTTGAGTTCTGTTTTGTCATCTGCCGAATTCATACCGGTCAATGCTTTCTCACGTTCAATTTGATCGGTATAGGCGACTACCCCTACCCGATCACCCTGGGTGGGCAGCATATCGACAAACAACTTCATCGCTTCATTCCCGAGCTGTTCGGGATCGCTGGATTTCATCGAGTTACTGACGTCCAGCAGCAGCACTGCATCCACCGAAGAGGATGGGCTGTTATTATTGGCTGCTGCCGATGCGGCAAACAGCGTACCTGGCAATTGTGTCAGACACAGGATCACTGCCAGCGTTATATACATAAGATTGAGTTTTCTACGGAACATCATTCTACTCCTTCGCTTAAGGTAAAATGTAGGACAAATATAGGACAGGCGATTCTCTCACATTGTAGCGGATTATAATTAAGAACCAGTTAAATTCACCTTAACATGCCTTAAAAAACATAAAGTGAAAAATTTGATACCATTTTCACCACAATATCCATAATAATCCATCTGCATCCAAAAAGTCTCGTTTACAGTCGAATGATCAAAGGAAGCCGGATATTATTATAACGTATCTGCTTGAATTCTTTCCCCACCCTGAGACGGGGGAGATCACTGGACTACAGGCTAAAAGTTGAATAATCTTCATCGCTCCCTTTATTCTGGAATAGAATTTCGCATAAAATAGAAAATAACCAAACTTCTACTACCTGAACATACAGAAAGGATTATCTTATGGATATACTTGCATACGCATGTGTCGCGATTACGTTTCTTTTTGTCGTGAGCCGCTTGTTAGCTTACGCATTTCGCCGTAAAAAAGCTCCTTCTGAAGAGGAGTTGGAAAAGCAGCTGCTGGCCGCCGTTAACGATCGGGAATAACCAAATACGAATTACAGAGAGTGATTGCATACCATGACAACGACCAAAAAAGCGGTTCAGCTACCTGTACTGGAGCGAAGCCGCCGCAACTATGACCGGCTGCGGGTCTGCCGCCGATGCGGACAGTATACGATCCTGCCCGGTGAACAATGTCCCAAATGCGGCAGAACCCGTCTCGTTCCGGTGATGGAACAGGCACGCTCCAAGGCTCGTCGCAAAATGCTGAACGAAATTTTATTTGCCCTGCTCCTTACTATCATAGCCGTTCTGCTGTCACAGGATATGACGCAGATCGCTATTGCTGCTGTGAGTGGTCTGGTGCTGATAGCTCTGCTGGTGCTCGTACAGCGCCGGATGATGGGACGGGAGACGCTGCGGCAGCTCAGCCGCCTTTTCCGTTATAATCGTGCTACGATCTATGATGGACTGGTACACGATCAATCCATCGGTGTAGAGACGGTACGCAGCGGAGAAGATGTAGAAGGTTATCATATGCTTCGTCAAACATCTGTACTGGTCCATAACGACCGGCTCCGTCTTGCTCTACTGTCACTGCTGCAGAATTTCCGTTTGCGCAGCGATATGGACCTGGATCTGGAATCGCTGATCACACGGGATTTTGATCCGCTCGTCGCCGATTATATCGGTGAGATCGCCCGACTCAAGCGGGATATGATCAAGGATCGTTCGATTCGCTATATTATTGCCAACGAACCGAGGATTCTGGAGATGGCAAATGGATGGAATATTCTGATCAGCGTAACCTCGGCTGCTGTACGGATGAAGCGTTATGTCACCATGTATCCAGGCTTTATCCGCCGATACGCCCGCTTCCTGCCGCGGGAACGCTTTGTACGGCTATATCATGTAGTGCGTCAGGATCCGGCGCTGCATGGAGAACTGCTAGGTCAGGATATGGAAAGTATCCGGGCAGAGCTGTATGCAGACGATCCTTCTTTTGAACACGATACTGCCGGAGTGGAGCGCTCATGAGCGTACTCCGGCTATTTTCGCTACGCAATCTGCTGCTGGCCTGCTGTACTGTCGGTCTGGTGCTGGTCGTTATGAAAAGTGTCGGCATTTACCATACTATCAGCTGGGTCAAACTTGCCGATCAATATTATGCACAGCAGAAATGGGTGCCTGCCCAGGAATGGTACAGCCGGGCGAATAACAATCATTATTTTACGTATCAGGAACAGCATATTGCCACTCGACTGAATGAACTGGCACCGATTACCGCCTGGAAGGAAACCGTCGCTGCCAGTGCCAGTGAGCTACAGGCAGCAACGGATACGCAGCAGTTCGATTCATTTATGAATGCTTTTCAGCGCTGGGCACAGCATGTAAAGCAACAGCAACAAGCCGATGCACGGTTCAAAAAAGAATACAATCAGATTCAAGAGCAGTATCAGATGAAGCAGCGGATTCAGACGGGGTTCACGGCTTTCCGCAGCAGCTTTGAGGCTGCTCTGCAGCATAATCTGGCACAGGGAAACTATACGGATGAATCTTATAAATGGAATCTGCTGCGAATCCCCACCAATTATTGGGACACCAAGCAGCCACGGGACGAATATATTCGTACTCTGCTGCAAACCTACGATCAGACCAAGCTGAAGCGCCTGGCAGCAGCAGGTGATTTCAATACATTTCTAAGTCAGGCGTCTACGACCTTGCAGGCGTATCAGCAGCATAATTATGAAGCGCCATGGGTCGCCGAGCTCGCAGAAAATGGAGCTCGCTCCGTCATTACCAAGGATATTCAGGCCGGACAGGATGCACACTTTATCGCTCATGCTCGCAGCTTTATGGATAATACCGGGCAGATCGGGCTGGAGTCTTCATCGGTTCTGACCCAGATTAATCGGCAAATTGATGTGCTGCAGAGTCAGGCTGCCGGGCTCTCGACCCAGGGGCAGTTCCAGCAAGCTCTGACACTGTACCAATCCCTGAGCACGCTCAAAGATATGAGCGAACCAATCGCTCGCACCCAGATTGCCTGGGCTACAGCAGATCCTGCACATCTGCTGCAAAGCTCCAACGCTTCGATAGCGTATCAGCACATTACAGGCGGCGTGAACTGGAAAGATGTACCGGTATACAGTATCGCTACCGACTCGAATAACCGTCTGTTCTTTGGTCAAATGTCAGCGGATGGAGCCGTTAGTGTATGGTCTGGCGAAATAAGTGAATCTGCTGCCGGAATTCAGTCCCTGTCCCTGGAGACGCGTCTTAGCACCCGTTCACAGCCAATCGTGCTGGTACAATCGGACTCCGGTACTACCGGCTATACGCAGTATTCCCTGTACGCTTTTACCGGCAGTGAAGTTCGCAAGCTGCTCTCTGTCGCAGCCGTTAGCTACGAGGTATCCGCAGACGGCAGTATCTTGATGCATCAACCGCTTGAAGGCGCTACTGGTCAGACGGATATCTATACACCTGCACAGGATGGCAGCTACACACTCAGTGATAGACGTACCGATAGCACAAATTATCTGTCTGTGTCTGCCGGAGAAGTATCGTCCCATCTGAATGAACCGCTGCAATTCAGCGCAGAGATTGTATCCGTCGATGCCGACGGTGCGCTGGCCAAGCAAGGTAACAACTATATACGGTTAACCGGCGATCTGGAATTTACAACAGGTACATTTACCATTTATGGACGTTTTACTGGCAGCTTTGCATCGCTCGATTCCAGTTCGGGCGGGATATCCGGCGGTACGCAAGAGTCGCCGAACAGTGACAGTTCCGACACGGATAGTACAGAGCCGGCAGAGACGGACGGTACCAATTCAGGAATGCCGGACGAGAGCTTTGAACCGGAATACGGACTTGGCGATCGACCCCCATCCGGACCGATCAATAGCGCAGCAGGTATTCCGATCGTCGAAGTGGATCGGATCGAATAACAGCTGGCTAATATGGATAACCCAATCAAATAAATACAACCAAAACAAAAGACCAGGATCTTTTTCCAGTTACGGAAAAGAATCCTGGTCTTTTATTGATTCTATGTGGCAATTATTTCTACCCTGATAGTTATTACTATAGAAGTGCTGTCTGCTTCGTGTGGACCGTCCATGCTAGCGCTGCAGCGCAGGCTGGACTTCTGCCGGAATTGGACATTGATAAGGCTGACCGTCCAGCCGCTCATTCAGCTCATTTCTGGCAGACTGCAGCAGCTCCGGCTGAAGCAGCAGTTGTACAGCGGTTGCTGCCATAATTTTGCCGGCATACAGCATGCCCTTGTGTCCGATAGAGGTACGTCCCAGCGATACCCACTGCCAGCTGTGCGCCGACGTCCCTATCGCAAAACAGGCAGTCGTGCACTGCACCGTTGGCGTGATCCAGCTTACATCCGCTACATCTGTAGAGCCATAGAGCATCTGTCCATGCTCATAAGGCAGCACTTCGCTCGCCAGAGATCGATGACGCTGTGACAGCGGCAGCTTCTGCGCCAGACGTTTCTCCGGTTCGGTCAGCGTCTCGCGTACCGCTGCTGCCAGCTCCAGCTCGTCCTGTGTATGTACAGGCACCGGAAACTGCCCGAACTGTTCAAGCATCACCTGCTCCAGTGTCCGATTCGGCACGATCTCCGAGCAGGCTTTGTCAAAAACAATCTCGACTTCGGTACCGCTCATCATCGCTGCTCCGCGGGCGATATCGTGAACCCGCTCCACCACTTCTGCCGCTTCATGTACATGAGGTGCGCGAATCAGATAGAGTACTTCGGCACTGGCCTGCACCACATTCGGTGAACGCCCTCCTGTATCGGTTACAGCGTAATGGATACGAGCTTCCTGAATAATATGTTCGCGCAGATAATTGACGCCGATATTCATCAGTTCGACCGCATCCAGCGCGCTGCGACCCATATGCGGCGCAGCAGCTGCATGAGCACTGCGGCCTTTGAATTTATAATAAAATTGATAATTAGCCAGCGTATTCACCGACATTACACTGTGATAGTCAAAAGGATGCCAGGTGACCGCACTATCCACATCATCAAACACGCCGGCTCGGGCCATAAACGTTTTGCCCGAACCGCCCTCCTCTGCCGGACAGCCGTAATAACGCACGGTTCCTGTCAGCCCATGCTGCTGCATATAGTCCTTGACGGCGATCACAGCAGCGAGTGAACCGGTTCCCAGCAAATTATGCCCGCAGCCATGACCATTACCGCCCGGCACCAGTGGTTGCTCTGCCGCCACACCTGCCTGTTGGCTAAGTCCGGACAGGGCATCATATTCGCCCAGCAGTGCAATGACCGGGTGACCGCTGCCATAGCTGCCCATAAAGGCTGTCTCGATACCGCCTATTCCACGTTCAACAGTGAATCCTTCTTCTTCCAATGCCATACATAAACGTTCGGCAGAATGCTCTTCCTGAAAACGAGTCTCTGCATAATCCCATATCTGATCGCTGACTGCTGTAAGCTTATCCTGTCTGGAGTCTATCGCATGGTGAATCGTTTTCGTATCGAGCATTTATTGGTTGCCTCCCAATCCTATGAATATCATGATAAATACCAGTTCCAGCATATAGCCGATTACCAGCATCATGGGTATCGTAACGATCAGCAGAATTCGCTGCAGCCTGGGTTCGACCTTATAGGTAGTCATCCAGCGGCGTAGCCAGAACCATGCCATGACCAGTGCCGGTACAATAATGAGCAGGCCAATCGCTACTACGCCATAATACAGCCACATTGCTGTCTCTGTACCTGCGCCTCCGGCAAGCCATCGTTCTTTGCCGGTTACCAGGGCAATTACAGCTACTACCATAATGAGATAATATATTTTGAATACCGTACTTTTTGCCATTGAACCTTTGTTCACATTCCTCATCCTCTCACTCGTCTGTCTCTATCTTAACGAATCCGTCGCAGCCGGTAAATTTTGCGCGGTCTGCCGCGTACTGATTGTTGTTCCTCACCATCGATCTCGGCAAGGCCAATCTGGCACAGGCTGCTCATTATACGTTGCGCATTGCGGATCGTCATCGACAGATGCTGAGCAAGCTGGGAAGTGGTGAAGCCGTCCCAATTCATATGACGGGTTAGCGCTTCAATTTTGTTATAGGATTTTACACTGACATTTACTTCATTTAAACGGGCGAGCAGATCCTGATCCAGCGAACGCGAAGCATAGCTCCAGGTCGTTTCATCCTTGTCAATTTCGCGGATATCTCCGTTATCCTGCACAATCACAAGCATCTGATCACGCTTGGGCCGGGCATGCTGGAGAGCAAGCATCGCATGGTTCCCTGCGGCAAATGCAGTATCGCCATAGCCAATGCCTACCGACACGGGGATATCCATATCCAGCTCCATCTTCTCGACGATGCGGCGCAGACTAGACAATTCCCGCTCGATTGCTCCGCGCGTGCTGATCAGCTGGTAACTGCCTGCGCCATGAGGAACCATCACTCCATCGATGCGCTCGCAAAGTTCCAGCAGATGCTGCTGCATTTGCAGTTCGGCATGCTGCACTGCATAACGATCCCCGGAAGCCCGGTCCCGGAGTGTCATCAGATCACCTTCGATCATCTGCATTCCGATCTGCGTATCCTTGAAATACGAGCTGCGTGCCTGCTGAATCAGCAGTTCGGCAGCCTGCCGGATATCCTGGCGGGTAATGGTCAGTCGGTACACCGGCATTTTGTGCTTTTGCAGTTCGCTATAAATAAAGTGCATACAGGTTAATGCAGCGGCGCTCTGACCGCTTTTCCATAATTGCAGATGAAAGTTCACAATCTCATACGGATCGGCAGAACCTTCGAATATATTCAGATACAATTTCTCCGCCGAGATCCCCAGCTCTGCCAGTGATTCATGCAGATCCAGGTCTTCTGACTGCACCATATCGATAGAATACAGCCGATCACCAATATCCTGTGATTGCAGCATCTGCACCATCCCTTTGTACAATCCCGAGCCAGCCGGTTTGCAGTAAACTGCCAATTCGGATTCTCCAAGATAAGGACGCGCTATGGACATTGGCACCGGACCGGAGAAGAACCATCCTTTGAGCCCCGGACGATGCTGCTCCAGAATACCCGGAATTTCCTGCGGATGATTATAGACCAGTGGAATAAACTGTGCATCTTCCGCCATATGCCGTGTAATTTCCAGAATATGATCGACAGAAGGTTGAGGCCCGATTACACCAAGACGATACGTCATAGAATTCTCCTTCACCACTTCACTTGTTATCAATCCAGCTATAATTATTATAGCAAGTATACCAAGTTCCTTATAGAAAAGAAGCTTGTTCGGATGTAAATCGTGCACCCACGCTGTAAAAAACAGAAAAGGAACATCCCGGCTGCGCTCTCCTGTTTACGGACTACCAGCCCTTATATTCAATCATCGATCGCCTTATGAGACTTCATTTCCGAGCACACGCAGTGCAATTCGGCGGAACCATTCGATTCCGATTGGTAGCGACTCCTCTTCAATATCGAAGCGTGGATGATGATGTGGTACCGGGTTACTCGCTCCGATAATCATATAGGTCGCCTGGCCTCCATTTTGCTGAACACGGCGCAGCATATAGCTCGCATCTTCACTTCCGGTAGAGTGCGCCATCTGTTCAGATACCGTATGCACCCCGGGAATACCCTGAGCAGCTTCACGAGCCAGCTGCACCATATCCGGATCGCAGGTGATCGGAATCGCGCCGCCGGCAATCTCGATGCTGTAGGTTAGCCCGTGCATACCTGCGCTGTGTTCAACAATCTGCCGCACACGCTCTACCAGCTGACTATTGGTTTCTTCCGACTCCGATCGGGTCTCTACGACCATTCGGGCATGTTCAGGAATAATATTGGCTGCTGTGCCGCCTTCCAGTACACCTACATTAATACGGGTATCTCCGGTGCTATAGCGCGGAATCGCATGAATATTCAGCAGCGCTGTAGCTGCGCCCAGCAGGGCATTTTTGCCTTTTTCCGGATCGGCTCCCGCATGGGAAGCAACGCCGCCAAAATGTACAGATAGCTTGGTCGTTGCCAGATACCCTTCAGTACCGCCATGTACTTGTCCGGTCGGCACATCACAGCCCAGATGCGCGCAAAAGAAGTAATCCACATCATCCAGTATTCCCTTTTCCACCATGGCATAGGCACCCCGCACACCTTCCTCGGCAGGCTGGAAAATGAATTTGATTGTTCCGCGCAGCTCTTGTCCAGCCAGCGCTTCTGCTACACCAAGTCCAATTGTAGTATGACCATCATGGGCACAGGCATGCATATTGCCCTGGAATTGTGAACGGAAACCGCCAGCCTGCGGAGGATGATCGGTATCGGTACTTTCTACAATCGGCAGTGCATCCATATCAAACCGAAACGCAAGCGTAGGTCCTGGCTGTTCCCCCCGTAAAATGCCAACTACAGCGGTATATCCGCCTTTCATCTTTTGCAGGATCTTGGGATCGGCTCCATGCTGCAGCGCACGCTCATATGCACTATCCAGCACTTCTTGTGCGGGCAATCCCCTGCGAGAAGGTCCATCGATCGCATCCTGTCCATAGATCACTTCATATCCGAGAGCTTGCAGCGTCTGTACGACTTTGCAAGCTGTACGAAATTCGGTAAAACCTAGCTCGGGATGCTGATGCAGATCCCGGCGGAGTTCAAATATGTCTAACATAAGTTGTTCATCTCCTCTATTAAAATTCAAACCAGATCCCAAATAATAAATAGCCTGCCTCTAACTATGCATCTCGCCCTGATGATTATCCCTACAGCTTCGGATATACTCCCGGCCCGATTGGCAGCCCAAGCCAATACCACACTACCAGCAGCAGCGACCAGACCAGCAGGAAAATAATCGGATAAGGCAGTACCAGCGAATAGTAGGTTCCCAGCTTGGCATCCTTTTGGTACCGCTGGAGAAAGCTGAGGAACAAGGGCAGAAATGGAGACATCGGTGCAAAAGGAATAACCGACGAATCCGCCACCCGGAAAATCATCTGGGCAAAAGCCGGATGGAAACCAAGCAGCATGAACATGGGCACAAACACCGGTGCCAGAATCGACCAGATCGCCGATCCGCTGGCAATAAACATGCAGAGCAGCGCAGACAGGAACATTAATCCGAGAAAAGCCGGAATGCCCGCTGTATTGGTCTTTTCCAGCAGATCGGTAAGACCGAGTGCAATAAACTTGCCCATATTGCTCCAGTTAAAAAAGGCTACAAACTGGGACAGTGGGAATACCATTACGATAAAACCAGCCATGCCTTTCATCGGATCAATCAGCAGCTGCGGAACATCGTTCTGGCTGCGGATCTGACGAGTTGCGATACCATAGGTTACTGCCGCGACGAAGAATAGCAAGATAATAGTAGGAACAATACCCGACATAAATGGAGACGGCACAATCGTTCCGAGCTCCGGATCGCGCAGAATAGCATTGGATGGCAGTACCAGCAGAGCAATCACAACCAGCGAGATCAGAGTCGCGATTCCACTCGCCAGCAGCCCTTTGTTCTGCAGTGGTGTCAATTCTTCCAGACGATCTTCCTGTCCTTTGCTTTGGTACACAGGCAGCCGAGGTTCTACAAATTTGTCCGTAATCAGTCCGCCGGTAATGGTCAGCACAATGACAGAGGCCGCCATAAAGAACCAGTTATCCAGCACACTGACATGAATAGCCGGATTGACAGCTGCGGCAGCTTCGGTGCTGATCCCGGACAGCAGTACATCTGTCGTCACAATCAACAGATTGGCAGTGAAACCCGAACCTACACCAGCAATAGCTGCGAGTAGACCGGCTACCGGGTGGCGTCCAACTGCGAGGAACATCAAAGCACCCAGCGGCGGCATGATCACAAGCGCAGCATCCGAAGAGACATGGCTGAAAAAGGCGATAAACAGCACCATATAACTGGCGTAGCGAGCACTGACACGAGAAGCCATTTTCAGCATCAGCGCCTGCAGCAGGCCGACCTTCTCGGCCAGACCGGCGCCCAGCACGAGTGCCAGAATGGAGCCAAGCGGAGTAAAGCCGCTGAAGTTCTTGATCACATTGGGCAAAATCCACTGGATGCCTTCTTTGCTCAGCAAATTCTTGACCGTTACGGCTTCACCTGTAGACGGATCGACAGCTGATATATGCAGCCAGGATAACACTGCTGTTGCCAGCATCAGAATAATGATCAGGTACACAAACAGCAGAAACGGATTTGGAATTTTGTTACCGACTCTTTCCACCCAACCAAAAATGCCACTTGAATTCGAATTCGTCTTTACCGGTACTCCGTTTGCTCCACTCACAGACCTTCCCCCTAATTAAAGACTATTTAACGATATTTTCGTTTAAATGATTATAGTGAAAGAATTCATATCGAAGCAATACTTATGTAATGTATTTTTACAAAAAGATAAATAAAAATTAATAAATATGCATTTCCGACCTCATTAAAGCATGTATTTACTCTTAATAAAGTATATATGTACTCTGAATTAAGTAGATCTAACATATATATGACTTTGTGTAAGCCTTATCAATATCATGCTTTTCTTTTTTCTACTTCGAATCTCGATTGCTGTTGTCGTAATATTTGCGCAAAGTCAAAAAAGCCTGACCCTTTTAAAAAGGAAATCAGGCTTTTTCGGACAATCGTTATACTCTTGCTATTGGTTTTGTAATAAAGCTGTTATTTACTGCGTTTGCGAGCTGCAGTTACCCATGCACCGATCGCTGCGATCAAAGCGACGATCGCTACGACCAGAGTTGCAGTCTGCATGCCCGTGCTAGCTGGAGCCGAAGCTGCCGGAGCAGTCGTACTGCCTGCTGCCGGTGTATCTGTAGAGGTTGCCGCAGTATCCACAGCAGCGCCTGTATCCGTACCGGCTGTACCGCTGCCCGCTGTACCTGCTGTGTCATGACCATGATCAGCTGTGGCTGCCGTATCGGCACCCGCGGCACTCACTACCGTCATGGAATGAGGCGTATCACTGCCTTCATCTCCAGTCCATTCGACGATACTACCATCGCTGTAATACTGATACGCATCCCAGTTCAATTCGCTATCTTTGGCAGGATTTTCTCCTACAAAGACAAACTGCTGGAACTGTCCTGCTTCAATACCGCCGCTCTCTGCTTCCCAGGTTACAGCCGTCACTTCGCCGGCATCATTTTTCTCGGTTGTCGTTTTCCAGCCCGGAACTGGCTGATACTGCTTGAAGGCCAGGTTTTCCGGTACTTTCAGCGTTACTTTGGTTGTAGGAATTTCTTTTTCCGAAGGTACTTTGATCGTGTATGTCTCCCATGCGCCAGTCATGGATTCAGCTGGTTTGACGGTAACATGCGCACTGGCAACGCCTGCGAACGTTACGAATCCGGCCAATGCAGCAGCCGAAGTAAGTGTAATGATACGGGTAAATACAGATCTCAATTTCATGAGTGAATAAGCCCCTTTGTCTGAGTAATATAGATTGCCTCGCGCCCTGTATGGTACCGAGCATTCCTGTTTATTAACCTACCTTGATGGTAAACTGCACATCCATGCTATCCAGCTTTTTGGTCAGAATATGCATATCGATCTGCCAGCGTCCGTTCATGCTGATCATGGACTTCTTCTGGTATACACCATTTTGTGCATCTGCACTGTTCATCGTGAATTGAGCAGGTGCCATAGCCATATCCATATGCGTCATGGTCACTTCAATCTGTTCTACATCTACGGGCTGTCCTTTGGCATCCTTGACGGTAACGATAAAGTCATTGCTGCCCATCTCCAGCGGCGTTACCTTGAGACTCACATCGTATCCTTCAATCTGCTGGGTCTGAGCAGTAATCTGTTCAGGCTTGACCTTGACCAGCGAGCCGCCCATTGGCGACAGATGCACCAGAATAGCCGCCAGCACCAGAATAACGAATCCGGTCAGCACTTCCCAGATCAGATCCTTGCCCAGCTCCTCTTCCTGCTTGCGGCCTTTGACATAGTTCATACCGGCAAAGGCTGCCATGATCAGGAAGAGCAGGATTTTGCCCAGCAGCGTCAGTCCATACGCTGTCGTAAACAGCGAATTCAGCTCCGGCAAATACACCAGACTGCCATAGATGCCGGTGACCAGCAGTGCAGCTACCGAGACGATCGCCCACCAGGAGAATCGGCGCACGATACTCCAATATACATTACGGCGTTCCTCTCCATGATAGAGCCCTGCAATCTTCGGCAGGAACAAGGCAAGCGCCAACAGCGCGCCACTCCAGACCAGAGCCGACAGCAGATGAATAAAGTCAGCCGCAATCGCAATACCTGCATAAGGTTCTGCATAGGCATGACCGTCAAATGCTTTGGCCAGCAGCGCCGCGATCAGCAGCCCGAATGAAGCCATCCCGATGATTTTGCGAACCTGTGCAGATAAATTGCGCAGTTGCATGATCAGCAGACCTGCAATTCCGAGCAGCGTGAAAATCATCTGCAGCAGCCATACTTTACCGAATACGGTGCCCTGCAGAGTCGTCATCACTTCAGCACCTGTACCGGATAAAGGTACATCCGCATCCCAGGCAATCCGCAGCGGCAGCTGGATTAGCAGCGCTGCCAGAGCAATTACACTGCCTGCGATAACAAACCAGCGATAACGGCCGCTCATCATCCAGCCTGTATTCTCCCCGGTGCGCAGACGCTGTGGCAGCAGGAACAACGTCAGACAGAGTGCCCCGAGCAGCATCGCCTGTCCGGCATATTGCAGCCAGCGCATCACGACCAGCATCGGATTCACCGGTTTGTCGCTGATACGGATATCTGTATCGTTAACATCTTTGCCGGCCCCATCGCCCACCTGGAACACGATTCCTCCCTGCACCGGATGTCCGTCACCAGATACCGCTTTCCAGGAAATATTGTAAATGTCTCCGGCCAGCTTCATCGGTACATCCGCTTTGAGCACCGTACCGTCCTTCTCGTCAATCTGCGCCTGGATCGGCTGAATAACCTTGCCGGACGAATCCATCAGCTGAATGCTGTAATAGGCGCGCTGAATATCTTCATTAAAACGAATCTTGATCTGCTGCGGTGACTGCTCCAGCACCTCATTTTGTGAAGGTGAGGATTCCACAACGGCCGAATGTGCCAGCCCCTGTTGCGGGAACAATACGCACATCAGGAGTACCAAGAGAGCGAGCAGACTGTGCATCATCGTTCTGCCTTTGTGAACGGCACGCTTATTCGATAGCCTTGCTGTATGCAGGGAATCGCTTTCCACATGGCGATAGTGAACAGCAGCCGATGGTGAATGTCCGGCTGACTGCGTGTTCTGTAATTCATCTAATCGTATACTTCTGTTACTCAATCCTTCACCTGCTTTCCGAACGGGCATGGGACCCCAAGTCCATTGCACCTTTCTCATCATAACGGAACATCCTCCGGGGGAAAATGACTACATAGGGCTATATAACCGTCATTCACCGGTTCAAATTTGAATGAATTATGGACGCGGACGCTGATCCGAAGCCAATCCCTGCTCCAGAGCATACCTGGTCAGCTGCACACGGTTCTCCAATTGTAGCTTTTGCAAAATATTTTTGAGATGATTTTTGACGGTCTGCTCGGAGATGACGAGCTCGGCAGCAATCTCCCGATTGGTCATACCGGAAGATACCCATTGCAGAATCTCCCGTTCCCGGCGAGTAAGTGTATCGGCAGCCGGATCACTCTGTGTTTTGCCAAAGGGAAACTCCTGCAAAATACGATGTGCAATCTCCTGACTCATGCCTTCCCGATCAGATGCTACGCTGCGCAGGTATTCCAGCCAGGTCGAAGGCGGTAGACTTTTGAGCAGATACCCCTGTGCACCCTGCTTGATCGCTTCGAACAGATGAGCCGCATCATCCGATACAGTCATCATAATAATTTTCACATACGGAAATCGCAGCTTGATCAGCCGCGTCGTCTCCAGTCCGTCCATTCCTTTCATGGAAATATCCATCAGAATCAGATCCGGCATCCATTTCTCCGTGAATTCAAGTGCTTCCTGCCCACTCGCTGCCGTACCGATCACTTCAAACATCGGCTCTTCCGACAAAATCACACTGGTCGCCTCCCGGGCATGAGCATGATCATCCACGATCAATACACGTACTCTATCCATGTCTGCTGCCTCCTGTCAGTATAAAACGGGTCCAATTCTCTTCTCGCCGAAGCGCAAAAGTCCAGCCTCTTAGTTCGGCTCGCTCCGCGGTAATACGAAGCCCGAATTTACCCGGGTCTGCCAAATCCTGTTCGTCATATCCGTGTCCATCATCCTGCACGGTCACCTGCCAATCGCTGTCCTGCTGTATACCGGAAATTGTCGCATGTCTTGCTCCTGCATGCTTGTGAATATTAAGCAGTGCTTCCCGAATACAGGCGAGCAGCTCGGCTTGCTCATCCGGACGCAGCAGCCCTTCATCCAGCTGCCAGTCCAGCTCCACTTTGACCCCGGCCAGCGGAATCATCTCGCAGATCCGGTATTCCAGCGAAGTGGCTCCGGCGTCCTCCTGTCGCGGCGAATATTTGAGATTGGCAATTGACTGGCGTACATCATGATTTGCTTCGCTGACGGTACGACTGATATCGTTCAGCATCTTATGCACTTCGGGATCATCGAATCGGCGGCGCGCCTGATCCAGCTTGACGCCGAGCAGGAACAGTGATTGCGCCACTCCATCATGCAGCTCCCCGGCGAGCAGCTGCCGCTCTTCCAGCTTGCCCTTGGCAATCCGTTCCTGGTCCAGAGCTGCCTGCGTATGCTCCATCATTGTAAACATCCGGCGCAGCAGTGTAACACTGACAATATAGACAATAACCGGCGACAGCCAGTTACCCGCTTCCATGGACAGATACGGCATCAGCAGTTGATGCCTTACATACTCCCATAACCCAATTGTAACGGTCGGTAAAAACAAGATGGTCCATTTCATCCAGCGATAAGACATATCATTCTCCTTTATCCGGCTCTAAGGTATACATAAATCGACAGGCTGATTTCGCCACTTCAGTATCGCTTTGCTGCATCTACTGTTGTATTATCCCATGACTGAACCGTGTATAACCTGTGAACAGTTGAATATTTTGCAAAAAAATTTAGATAAATGATTTGCAATTCACTAGTTGAATGCTTACAATGAGAATGTAGATGTGATAATGATTATCATTCCTGATGAATTGATAATACATTGATAATTCCTGAATAAGGAAATCCTGTTACTGCTGCAATGTGCACTTTGTGCCTCATTATATACGCGCTGCTATCCCTGCGCTTTAAAAGGAGACGGAATCTTGATGAACGCAATGACCCAAAAAACCTCACTACAAATCGACGATTATCTCGATCTTCTCAATCTGGCTGTTCATGTGGGTGACCACAGGTGGCAAAAAGAAATTATCCGCAAGCTGGAATATTTGAAAAAGTGCTCTGTTCCTTCCCGCAGCCGCTAGTAATCTGCTGCCTACTGTACAGACGCATCCATATATGACAAAACCGACCCGGTAAAAGGAGTCGGTTTTTTTGTGTATTTACAAGCTAACTTCTACCTGCAATTATATATTCCTATCTATATGTGCCGTTATCTGGCTTAAGATAGCCTGTGCTTCAAGTCGTCTAGCAAACTCTAATGCTGCAATTATGCTGACGGATGGAGGCCTAGCTGGTACTGCTTTGGAGTGACTCCGTATTTTTTGCGAAACAGTCCGATAAAGTGAGAAATATTATCATACTGAAGGCTCATCGCTACCTCGGTAACTGTGTGATGTCGAAGCATTTGGCGGGCTTCTTCCAACTTGCGGTTGGTAATATATTCTCGTGGTGTCAGTCCAGTCAGCTTTTTGAACCGGCTTGTAAAATTGGTATGTGACATCTGGTAATGACTGGCCAGATCGCGAATATGATGAATCGTACTGATATGATCATTAATATCGCGGATCGCTTGATGAACCGGATCACTGCGATCCAGCTTCAGCAGCTGCTCCGCTCCCTGTACGTGAAGCAGATGGTAGGTAAGCTCCTGGGCAGCCAGATCAATCAGAAAGCGACGATCCTCATCATGCAGACTGAGATGACGCCGAATCCGCTGAATCGTATGCTGAAGGTCACGGCTCTGATGATTCACCGCACAGCGCAGTATAGTACCGTTATCGATCGTAATAGATGTACACAGTTCTTCCTCCACGACAGGATGCAGCCGTGCAATCAGCTGATCACTCAGTTCAAATACCAGCGCACGCGTCGGTACGGGAATCTGAATTTCAACGCGGGAATGTGCCGGCAGCAGCAGCATTTCACTCCGGTCATGGGTAAAAAAGTTCTCTTTGATGCCGGCGCGTACATTTTTTTGTCCTTCCAGAACCGTACATAGCTTCGGAGACTCATAAGCGGCATAATTTTCGCTATAATTCTCTGGCAGATCATAATACAAAATACGCAGCAAATCCGTCTGATACCCATACTGAAGTTCGTCATAACGGTCAAAGCCATGCAATGCCTGTTCCATAGACTCTCCCTCTTTGAAACCACGAATATTTTACGGCAATAATTGATATTTTTGTATTCGTTATCGGGCTACACTTAATAAAGTAAGTATAACTCAATTGCTTCTAACATCCAACAAGCGAGGTAGATCAGTATGGCAGGTAAAGCAAAATTCATGATGCCCGGTATGAGTCTGATGGGCTCCGGTTCCCTGCAGGATGCCGGTGAGGAAATCCGCAAACTTCAATATCACAAAGCATTGATCGTTACGGACCAACCACTAGTTGATATTGGTATTGCTGGCACAGTAACCGATATGCTGCAACAGATAGGTATTGCCTCAGCGATTTACAGCAGCACACGTCCCAATCCGACTGTTCGCAATGTAAATGAAGGACTGCAGGCATATACCGATAATAGCTGTGACTGTATTATTTCTCTTGGCGGAGGCTCACCGCATGACTGTGCCAAAGGTATTGCCCTGCTCGCGACCAATGGCGGTAGTATTGAAGATTACGAAGGTGTAGATCGTTCTGCACAGCCAGCCGCTCCACTGATCGCGATTAATACAACTGCCGGCACCGCTAGTGAAATGACCAAATTCTGCATTATTACCGATGAAGTTCGTCATGTAAAAATGGCTATTGTAGACAAGCATACAACTCCACTAATCGCTGTTAATGATCCGCAGCTAATGATGGCTATGCCCAAGTCACTGACAGCAGCTACCGGTATGGATGCACTAACTCACTCGATTGAAGCTTATGTATCTACCGATGCAACACCGATCACGGATGCCTGTGCACTCAAAGCTATAGAGCTGATTCGCGATTATCTAGTTCGTGCTGTAGATAACGGACAGGATGCGGAAGCACGTGAACAGATGGCTTATGCCGAGTTCCTGGCCGGTATGGCTTTTAACAATGCAGGTCTTGGCTATGTTCATGCTATGGCCCATCAGCTGGGCGGGTTCTACGATCTGCCTCATGGCGTATGTAATGCTATTTTGTTACCTCATGTAGAACGCTATAATATGCAGGCTGCTGCAGAGCGCCTCACGACTATCGCCTATACGCTTGGTGAGCAGGTCGACTTGTCACGTCCCGAAGAAGGAGCAGAGTTGGCTATTCAGGCAATTGAAAAGCTGGCCCGGCGAGTCGGTATTCCTGCTGGTCTGCAAGAGCTTGGTGTCAAAGCTGAAGACTTTGATACGCTGGCTGCCAATGCCATGAAAGATGCCTGCGGGGTCACTAACCCGATTCAACCTTCCAAGGAAGATGTAATTCATATGTTCGCGAGTGCGATGTAAGACAGGCAGTTCTCTCATTTTCTCCTCTATCCTTGGATCTGCATAATTCTGCAGTATCCAAAAAGCCCGGTGATATGCACCGGGCTTTTTTTGTACAATTTATTTTAATGTGTAAAATGATGTAGGTTTGTACGAAGCAAAACTTTGTTATGGACCGAATATTTATCGTTGCGATTAGAGCAGCGCTTCAATATCCTCTTCAAGATCGTATGGATCGGTTGTAGGTTCAAAGCGTTTGACTACTTCACCGCTGCGGTCAATCAGGAACTTGGTAAAATTCCATTTGATTGAATCGCCCGGCATATATTCCGGATGACGCTCATGCAGCAGAGGCAGCAGGATTCTGGCTACCGAATGCCTCATATCAAAGCCTTCGAATGGCTTGGAATCGGCCAGATACGTAAACAAAGGATGCGCATACTGATCACGTACATCCACCTTTTGGAACATCGGGAATGTAACACCGTAATTCAGCATACAGAAAGCCTGAATTCGTTCATTACCGTCAGGTTCCTGATCAGCAAACTGGTTGGAAGGAAAACCGAGTACAATGAATCCTCTGTCTTTATAACGATCATATAACTTTTGTAAATCTTCAAATTGAAAAGTAAAACCGCATTGACTCGCTGTATTAACGACCAGAATAACCTGATCACGATATTCCTCCAAAGATACTTCCTTACCAGCCATGTTGGTTGCCGCAAATTGATATACACTCATAATTCGTTTTACGTTCTCCTTTGATTACAATAATTTAGTAGCCTATTATATTGTAACCAATGTAAAACATATTTGAAACTATAGTCCTAATATATTTTTAAATATTAAAGGTATTAAGAACTATAAAATCAATTATTTTGTCGAATCAGGAATGGATTGACAGGAATTCGTTTATATTGCAGCTTATATTTCTCAAATCGTTACATTATTCTGTTCTGAAATCTATTCGTTCTGATCGTCACCATGGTCTTCTAGATGCGTTCCCATAAAAGGCTTATTTACATAGTAGTACATCATCGACATAAAGACCGAACCACCAATCAGATTGCCGAGTGTTACCGGGATCAGATTATGAATGACGCCAGCGAAATTAATTGTCGATGGATGATCGACCACAAGCGCAATTGCAAAAGTACACATATTGGCAATACTGTGCTCATAGCCCGAAATAAAGAAGCAGAATACAAACAGCATCATGCAGAATAGCTTCGCCACTTCATTTTTAAGCCCCATTGGAATAAAGAAGGCCAGACAGACGAGCCAGTTACACAAAATAGCCCTGAAAAACAGCTGCGAAGTAGGTGCCTGCATCTTGTGTTCCACCACATTCAGCAAAAAGGCATTGACCGAGTGATCCGAATAAAGCCCGGTCAGGAAGATCAACAGCGCAAAAGCACAGGCTCCCATAATATTGCCGATATAACTGGTCACCCACATCTTCACGACCTGCAACCAGCGTAGCTTGCGAATCAGTGCTGCATAGGAGTAATAGAACGTATCCCCTGTAAACAGATCCCCTCCGCCCAGCGAGATCAGAATAATCGCCGCACCAAAGGTAAGGGCTGCCATCGGGTAGGCAGCAGGCGATTCCACAGCATAAAAGAAATTGCCTGTCTTAAAAGCAACAATAACGCCGAATCCGATAAACATACTTGCCAGCATTGAGCGCGACAGGTAGCGGAGTATGCTCTGTCTGAAGATCATATTCTTTTCCAGTGCCAGCTTCTCCACCTGTTTTAACGATTGTAGTTCCATTCATTCACCATCCTAGTATGAATTCGATTTGATTGACTCCCTGCTTTCCAGGCTGCATCGATAGCTACTCCTGATTGTTCTACAATACCATATCCGTATAATCGTATGATTATGCAGAACGATTTCATTATAGAATTATCTACACGCAAATGCTCTATTTTAACCCGTTTCTTTTAGCCTATCCCCTACTAGACTATAAGACATAGGAACATATTCCTATTCTTCGACAAAATATGACCAAAGTCACTAAAAGCTATTAACTTAGTAAAACAATCTGCCGAAAAGATATTATAAGCAAAGGCAGTCACAAATTGGACACATCATTTTCCTGTAACCAACGATTATGGTGTTTTAACACCTAATCTTGATGATATATAGATGTTATCAGTAATTAATTCATCTCAACGTCGGTTTTTTTATGAAAAGAATAACATATTTAAGCTCATTTTAATGAACATTTTGTGAAACTGTGTTAATGTAAATTTACAATCAAAATTACGAGGTGACCGAAAATGACAAACCATAGCAAAGTACAGCAACTTCGGGAATTGCTGCCACAAGAACAACAAGGAATTACACGCTACGTTGAACATGCTCTGCAATCGATTGATGAACTGGTTGAAAAACATCGTCAGTATACTGCTTCTCTGGCAATCTACGGCGATCGTATCAACGGTAACGAAGAACGTGTATACCGTGATACCATTTCCGAAATCAAAGCACAGCTGATCGAGACACTGGAAAGAACAGTCGAAGACTTCTCCCATCTGGGTGACAAGAACTGGAGCAAAAACTACAAAGACGGTATCAAGTAAGAATTCTCTTTCTTGCTTGATGCATCAATTATGGTATAAACCGACATTCCATGAGATGATGATTAGATATAGCACCTGTACTCTCTATAGCAGCACAGCAAAAAACCGTGGCCCGGGAAGCCACGGTTTTTCTTTTGTGTTCTTTATTTGTAATAAGGCGCCATCATCAGATAGACAATTACCCCGGTAGAACTTACATACAGCCAGATCGGCATCGTCCAGCGGACGATTTTTTTGTGCTTGGCAATCTGCATCGTCCATCCCCATACCAGTGCGAACAGTGCCAGCGGTACGATAATCGCAGCCAGGAAACTGTGCGTGATCAGAATGAAGAAGTAAACGGTACGTATAAATCCTTCACCGCCATATTTGGCTGTCTCCGGAGAGAGGTAGTGAAATGTTAGATACGTAACCAGGAACAGCAGTGTTGACGAGAAGGCAGCCAGAATAAATCCCCGGTGCAGCTTAATATTTTTTTTCAAAATCGAGATCAGTGCAGCGACGAGAAAAATGAAAGTAAAGCTGTTAAAAATCGCATTCATCCGCGGCAGCAGTGTAATATCAAATCCAACCGTTCCTTTGTAACCGATAGCCGGTGAGAAAAACAACAGCAAAATGATGACGTTCGCAATTACAGATACGGTAATAATCAGACCTGTAAAGTTCTTGTTGGTCGTTGGCTTGAGATTGCCGGTTTGTGTACCCTTGTCCATGTGTACTCTCCCATCCTTGCGATTCATACTGGGAATATCGAAATATCCTCATTATATTATATTTTAATAAACCGGATAAGGATAAGCAGATTGGTGACAACAGTTTGAACGTTTTGGCAGGATACCGATTTTTAGCTGTCTTTGCGCCAGATATCATGATATTCTTCATTGCGCTTGAACTGTGCGAGCGCATAAGAGCATGCCGGAACAACGGTCTTGCCCTGCTCGCGGGCCACATCCACTACACGCTGTACGAGCTGCTGACCGACTTTTTGCCCCCGCAGTTCTTCCGATACAAAAGTATGATCAATAATGATCGACTTTTCGTCATAAGGACCAAAGCCGATCTCTGCTTTGGGCTCTCCATCTACTTCCATTACGAATCCTTTATCATTCTCTACAATGTTTTGCATGATTTTCGCTCCTTCCGAAATAGACAATATATCTTTTTTATCCCCGCAATTCCTCATGACGAAACAATCGGCTATCTGTAGGTTAACGCGATTCCATTCTTCTCTATCCTTTAAAATTCTATATTCTAGGATATAAATTTATTAATTCTTTATATGTAAAATAAATACATTTAGTACTTAGTGCCTATTACCAGATTTTTACTGATGTCGAAATATATATTGAGTCTTAAGTTAACTAACGGAGGTAACCTTTATGAAATGGTTTCATAATTTAAAAACATCAGCCAAGATTATATCTTCATTCATTTTAATCGTGCTGATCTTGATTGCTTTTGGCGTATATAGTCTCCACAACCTGGAGCAAAGTAGTGAACGAACCAGTCAGATATCCGGCAACAATCTGGTATCTGTACAAAACCTGCTCGGTGTACAAGTCTATTATCAGCGTCTGAGAATCGCTGTCCGTGATCTGAATACAACAACCGACCCTGACAAACAGCAGACCTACCTGGACAAAATAACTCAATTCAAAACCGGTATTGATACCAATATTAGAGCGTATACACCGCTTGCTTCTACAGCTACAGAACAACAAGGAATCCAACAATTCAATGCTGCTTATGCCAAATATATTGAACTGTATAATCAGGCAACCCGTATGGCACAAGTTCCGGGTGCTGCAGGAACGGCAGCTTTTATCCAGTTCAAAGACAATACCCTCAAACAGGCTGGCGATGAGCTCGGAACGATCCTCGACGGACTGATTGATTACAATGCCAAAGTTGCACAGCAAGCCAGCACAGATGCAGCTAGCGATTATCAAAAGGCCCGCACACTAACTATTACTATTCTTGTATTTGCTGTTATCTTCAGTCTCCTGCTGGGCTATTGGATCGCCCATATGATCTCTACACCGCTCAAGAAACTGTCCGCGTTGATCTCTCAATTTGCTGCTGGCGATCTGAGTGGTACATCGGATATTGATACTCGTGATGAAGTAGGCCAGCTGGCTGCTTCTGTTAATACCATGGCAGACAATCTGCGTGATCTGATCGCACGTATCTCCATGTCGTCTCAGAGCGTAGCTGCCGCTTCCCAGGAAATCTCCGCTACTACGGAGGAAATCGCTCATACAAGCAGCACCCAGGCAGAAGCTTCCGCTTCCATTACCGAATTGTTCAAGGAGCTGTCTGCGGCTATCGATTCTGTCGCCCGTAGTGCTACCGAGACGGCAGAGCTGTCCAACCACACTCTGGATATGGCCCACCAGGGTGGACAGGTGGTTGACCAATCCATGATCAGTATGCAAAACATGAATACTTCTATACAACGCCTGGAAGAAGATTCCCAGCGGATCGGTGAAATTATCAGCGTAATCGACGATATTTCCAATCAAACCAATCTGCTTGCACTGAACGCCGCCATTGAAGCTGCACGTGCCGGTGAACAAGGCAAAGGCTTTGCTGTTGTTGCTGATGAAGTACGCAAGCTGGCCGAACGCAGTATGGATGCTACCAAGCAGATCTCCAGCATTATCAAAATCATGCAAAGAAATACCCAGGATAGTGTATTATCCGTACGACAAAGTGTAGAACAATCGACGCAGACGGGTGATTCTTTCCAAAAAATCATTCGTATGGTGAATGATTCTGCTATTCGTGTCAATGATATCGCAGCGGCCTGTGAGCAAGAATCCGCTCAGGCAAACGAGGTCATGTTCTCTGTCGAATCTATTGCTGCTGCCAGCGAAGAATCTGCAGCGGCGGCTCAGGAAACTGCAGCCTCTTCTCAATCCCTCGCCAAGCTGGCTGAGGATCTGAACGACTCTGTATCTATTTTCAAAGTATAAAATCTGTAGAGTCCATTTATCATTCGTCTTATTAAGGCAATATCAAAAAGCCTGTTCACCCCTGCTATTTCTGATTAACAGAAATAACGGAAATGAACAGGCTTAATTTTTACTCATAGATAAGCAACTACGCGGGACAGCCAATCCTATTGCTATCCTTCCTGGCCACCCTGGTAAATGGTCTCGTCCTGTGGAAGATCTTTCTGTCGACGCTGCTCTTCTGCGAGCAATTCGGCTGCATCATCCTGCGGCTTGTAGCCGATCTCCTGCTCCAGATAGCCGATATCATAATAATTATCCGTATTGGCTGATGTTCCATACAGATTCATATAGGTATGGCGATCATCCGCCTCGATGCAGCAGCGCATTAGCTGCACCATATCCCGTTCCGATATCCAGATATGCGTAGCACGCTGGGAATGGGGACGGTCATCACCGGGAAAATTACCAATACGTACATTAAAGGAAGACAACTGATGCTGATCGGCATACAATCTTCCCAGCAGCTCGATATAACACTTACTCAGTCCGTAAATGCTATCCGGACGATAAGGATCGTTCACATCTACCTCTTCACCGACCTTATAGAATCCGGTCGCATGGTTGGAGCTGGCGAAGATCAGACGGCGTACACCTTTTTTGCGTGCAGCTTCATATAGATGATAGGCACCGCTCACGTTTACCGGTAGCGCCACACCCAGAAAGTCGTCATTATCTTTTTGCCAGCCGATATGGAGAATGGTATCTACGTCCTGCAGCATCTCTTCAATACGCTCCGGATCGGTAATATCCAATCGGCGAATCCCCTGCGTCTCGTTCTCTTGTATATCGGTTGCAATCACATCGTACTCTTCCTTCAATCCCTGGTAGAGCGTACTGCCGATGCGGCCGCCAGCTCCTGTAATGAGTAGTTTGCGCTTCATAGTAATCCTCCCTGATCGAGTTGTTGGAGATGATACGCACATTCTTTGAGAATACGATCGACTTCCTGCAGACGCAGCGGCTTGCTGATAAAGTCCTGCATACCTGCACTCAGACACATCTGACGATCTTCATTACGGGCAAATGCAGTCGTAGCCACAATCACCGGCTGTTCATGCTGCCACAGTCGATTGCGAATCTCGCTGGTCGCTTCAATCCCATCCATCTCCGGCATCTGGATATCCATAAATATCAGATCATACGGATGCGTAAGCGCAGCAACGACTGCTTCCCGCCCATTGTAGGCAATATCCGTCTGGTAGCCGAGTTTGCGCAGCATTTCCTGCATCAGCTTCTGATTGACCGGATGATCCTCGGCAACCAGAAGCCGCAGCGGTCCATATTTGCCGGAAGTACCTGTATACGCCGGCTGCTCGATAGCCACGGTTTCTACAGATTCCGTAGAATAATCCTCCACCACATACTGCAGCGGCAGTACAAAGCGGAAAGTCGCTCCCATGCCTTCTTCACTATCTACACTGATTGTACCGCCCATCAGTTCAATCAGCTTTTTACAGATCGCCAGTCCCAGACCGGTTCCTCCATATTTACGGTTAATTGCCGGATGCAGCTGGGAGAAGGATTGGAATAGCAGCCCCTGCTTATCACTGGAGATCCCGATACCGGTATCACTAACCTCAAATTCCAGTACACATTCATTGGCACGACGTTCCAGCTGGCGCACCGACAGATTTACACTGCCTTTGTCAGTGAATTTGATGGCATTACTGATCAGATTCACCAGCACCTGGCGCATACGGGAAGCGTCACTGATAATTGTTGTCGGAATCTGGTCTTCGGTCTGGTAATTCAGCTCGATCTTTTTCTCGGCAGCACGTGCAGAGAATAGATCAAACACACTATCTAGCAGTACATTTAGCTGGATTGGCTCATGATCCAGTACCATTCTTCCTGCTTCGATGCGGCTGAAATCCAGAATTTCATTCAGAATATGCAGCAGGGAATCACTGCTATCACGGATAATATCGATATAGCTGCGCTGTTCTTCATCGAGCGGAGTATCTGCGAGCAGACCAGTCATCCCAATAATGCCATTCATCGGTGTACGAATCTCATGGCTCATAATCGCCAGGAATTCCGACTTGGCACGATCTGCCCGTTCTGCTAGTTCCTTGGCACGAATGATCTGTTTCTCGTTGGTAATATCGTTAAAGACCACTACAGCTCCCTTGCGCTGTCCGCGATCCCAGATTGGTGTAATCCGGTAAGAGACGAGCACGCTGGAACCGTCCTTGCGCAGGAATATGGCTTCCTGTTCTTCATAGGATGTTCCTTCCCGCAACGCCTGATCGATCGGATTATCTTCCGGCGTGTAGGTTGTACCGTCCGCATGAGTCAACTGGAACATATCCAGCAGCAACTGGCCAGCCAGCTCGCGTGTACTGAATCCCAGCATCCGGGTTGCTGCCGGGTTGATAAAGGTAGCCCGGCCCTCATTATCCAGTCCGAAAATACCTTCCGAGACGGAATTGAGGATCAGTGTATATTCATTACCGAGCTTCTCGATCTGCTCCATATGAAGCTTCATTTCGGTAATATCCGTCGCAATTCCGTATACGCCCACGATTTGCTGATCTACTACAATTGGTAGATTTACTACACTAATACGCCGATATTCGCCGCCTTTTACTACAACCTCGGATTCATAGGATTGCGGCTTACCGCGCAGTGCCTGTTCAAAATGCTCCGCTGTATCGTAGATACTCTCCGGCGCGATAAAGCATTCAAACGATCTGCCGATCAATTCATCTTCCGATCGGCCCATGAGTACTTCCATCTGGGCATTAATCGTCGTATATCGTCCCTGCGTATCAAATGAAAAAACACTTGCCGGATTATAATCAAACAGCGATTTGTACCGCTGTTCGCTCTCTTGTATTAGTAAAGAAGCCTGGCGACGCTCGGTAATATCCCGGGCAATCAAGATCATTTCCTTGACCTGGCCTTCTTCATCATAAATATAGCGTCCGGATGCTTCCAGCCAGACATATCCACCGGACTTGTGCCGATGACGGTAAATGACCGGCTTGGGCTGTTCGCCAGCCAGATGCAGATTCGTATACTGCTGTACGGCGGCTATATCGTCCCTATGCACGTAATCCAGGCTGTGCTTTCCTTCCAGTTCTTCCGGCGGATAACCGAGAATACTGTAACAGGCTGGTGAGCAATACAGATAGATAGCATCCTGCACAGAATGGCGGGAAATAAAGTCCAGCGACTGCTCCGAGATCAGTCGGTACTGCCGCTCACTTTGTTTGAGCCGTTCTTCCATTTCGATCCGGTCCGTAATATCCTGCGTCATCCCGATAATCTGCACCGGCTGCGATTGGTGATCTACTGTGACATTCCAGTGCGACTGCAAGTAACGAACCGAACCGTCTGCAAGTATGACACGGAAAATATCTTCACCGTTGCTGCCGGTCTGCATGGATTGCCGAAGTTTGGCCTGCAGAGAAGGCAGGTCTTCCGGATGGACAATCTCTCTAACCTTTTCGATAGGTACTTCGGTATGTTCGAAAAGATAGCTGAACAGCTCTTGTGTCTCACTGCCTACTACCACGCGATCTGTGGACATATCCCAGTCCCATGAGCCAATATGGGCGATCCGCTGTGCTTCTCGCAGACTGTCTTCATACTTTTTACGCTCATTGACGTTACGTCCAATCCCGAGTACCTTGGTGATCGCGCCTTCGTTGTCACGAACGACCTGGAATGAAATCTCAAACCACAAATAATAGCCCTTTTTGTGCTTGAGACGACGGGTCATCATACCCTGATCCAAATAACCCTGACCACTGGCGATCATCCCCTGCGAATCATCTGCATGGTAATACTGCATCCGGTTTTGGCCGATCATTTCTTCCGGTGTATAGCCCAGGACAGTATAGAAAGAGTCCGATACATAACGCAGAATGCCATCGGGTGTACTGTAAGAAACCAGATCATTCGCATGTTCAGTAATCAGCCGATAGATTTCCTGATCCACGCCGGACAGGTACGTATGATGATTAACCGGTTCAATAGTCTGAAATTGTGCAATATAGTACAGGGTTTGTCCAGTGGCATCCTGCACAATAGACACTTCCACACCGATCTGCAGCATATGGCCGAGACGATGCTTGTAATATTTGCGGGTACAATATGAATGGTTCTGAGAGACAGCTGCTTCCGACGCAATCGTTGTGTATGGATAGGCGATCGGACTTGCCGGGTGAACAAGATCTTCTTCACGCAGTGCATACAGTTCGCTCTCTTCATAGCCAAGCAGCTGACAAAGTGCAGGGTTAACCTGCGTCCATGTGCCATTTTCAGGCTCAATCACTGCAATCCCTATAGAGGCAGCATGAAAAATATGTTCGTAGATCATTCGGTCATGTCCTGATTGATTAATCACATTAGTCCCCTCCAATAACACCACTTGCCCGGATGCTTCTTTGTCTGATTGCTTGCAAGAATGTATTTGTTATATTTTCTAATTTATATATCTAGTTTATATGTTTGAGATTATATAATGCAGATTACCCTTTTATGGGTTAACCGAATAGCGCTGTAGCGTCTTTCTTACACGAAATGTAGCTATGCTGAAGATCCGAATAATTTTATTTTCCCACTGGTCAAATAAAGAACATAATGAAAAAGACACCGGCGCTGCCATGTGTGCATCACCAGTGTCTTGCGTATGACCTCACTGCCAGACTGACTTGCAGCCCAAGCAGAATAGGTTAGACTTTAAACTTCTTAATTGCCTATTGATTAAGATTCGTTGTTGTCGTTGTACTTTTACCCTGACGCATAGCGCCGGAGATATTACGTACCTGATTCATTACTTTGTCGCGAGCACCTTTGTTACGCATCAGATATACAGCACCCAGTCCAATTGTTGTCCACAGAGCTTTTCTTCCAGTCATGATGTTCTTCCTCCTTAGATGTTCAATTGTTTTGCTTTCTTCTTCGCGTTGTTGCTTAACTACAATTTACCCTTCTCTGTAGAAAGTAAACATGCGCGTTTACATTATTCTATTTCTGTATTCTTTTATTAACGAATAGATACTATCCTGCTCATCATAGCAAAGGGCTTCTCAAATAATCAGATAATCCCCGAATCCCTTCTCCTACTACCCGGTTATGATTCCAGATAAAAAAAGGTCTCATCCATGGCTCGCATAGATTCATCCAGAACTTGCGCGTCTGGGCTTCCCAATAATAGTGCAGCCGTGTACAGTTGCCCACCTGCTCCAAACGAAAGACCCCATACCCTTTTAGATCACCGGAAGCTTGCAGACGGATCAGATAGGGAGCCTGCTTCTCAATAACATGAAAATGAAAAGACAGACTGTACCACAGCTTGGTCTTCATATTCATCAGATACTTGTCTCCAATACCGGCAGGGTGATCTTGGTCGTTCAACTTGTCAAAAGATACACCCTGCCAGCAGTTAATCTGCTCAAAATGACTGATCAGATGCCATACATCCGATATGTCTGCCTCCAGCAGCCAACTGTCTGTAAACTGATACTTGCCCATCCTCAACCCTCCATGCATTCATTTACAGGAATTAGCGGTATATTGTCGTTTCATGGTGAGTGTCTGTTACTTCCGCTTTCAATTGTCTTGCTACCCCATGCACACCTTCGTCCATCACCTTGTCGTGGCTCCATATATATACCGGACGCATCGCCCGGTTTGCGACTCTCAGCAGACGATGATGGATGCGAACTTTCCATTCGCACCGAAGCATCGTTGATTGTCCATCATCTGTTTTGCTCATAAAGCAGGTACCGATTCCCGATAGTGGTCCTTCTACTTCCAGGGTAAATTGATCAGGTTTTTGTTTGTCTGTGACTTTGAGCAAAATCGAAAGACGAAACAGCATTTTCGTCTTAAACGTACAACGGAACGTATCGCCGATGCCTTCCGGACCGCTTCCCTGTTCCACTTTTTCAAAATTTACGTTATCCCAGAAGTCGATGTTCTCGATATGATCAGCCAGTTCCCATAACTGCTCACGGGGTGTACCGATCGTCCAGCTACTGACAAACAGATAATGGTGTGTCATATCAAATCATGTCCAGTGGTACTTTGTGCGACGGTGCAGCAAAAGCTCCATCCAGCAGATCCAATTGCTCGGAAGTCAGCTCAATCGCGGCAGCCGCCGCATTGCTCTCGGCATGTTCACGGCTGGATGCTTTGGGAATCGCCATGATATTACCACTGCGGATACACCACGCCAGCATAATCTGGAATGGATGCGCTCCCTGCTGCTCGGCAACATCCTGCAGCGCCTGATGGGAAAGCAGTTCCCGGCGCAATGTGCCTGCCTGTGCCAGCGGCGAATAGGCCATAATTGGCATCTGATGCTCCTCCTGCCATGGCAATAAATCCAGTTCAATACCTCGTGAACCAAGATGGTATAACACCTGATTGGTTGCACAATTTTTGCCGTCAGGCAGGCTAAGCAGTGCATTCATATCCTCAACATCCAGATTTGATACACCCCAGCGGCGGATTTTGCCCTGCTGAACCAGCTTCTCCATACCTTCCACCGTATCATGCAAAGGAATCTGACCGCGCCAATGCAGTAAATACAGATCCAGATGATCGGTTCCCAGACGCTTCAGGCTATTCTCGCAGCTGCTGACCAGACGCTCACCACCTGCATTATGCGGATATACCTTGGATACGAGGAATACGTTATCCCGTCGCCCCTGAATCGCTTCGCCGACCAGTGACTCAGATCGTCCTTCGCCATACATTTCTGCCGTATCAATGACGTTCATTCCCAGCTCCAATCCATATTGAAGCGCCTCGATCTCCTCTGCTCTGCGAGCAGAATCATCTCCCATATTCCACGTCCCCTGCCCGATTGCAGGCAGCTGCGTTCCGTCTTTTAATGTAATATAACGTGTATTGTTCATCGGTGGAAGCTCCTCTCGAATTGGCGGTTATCCTACAGTTTATCTTTCTGTGCCTAAAGTGTGATATATGGATTTTGGTAATATACATACGGTACTCCTTATTTACCCATTAACCGATATAGCCTGTTGGAGAACCGTAAGTGCTATTGAATCCACTGTATTTACGTAGAAATAGCAAAAAGACAGAGACTTCATCTATAGAAGTATCTGTCTTAGGGAGGGTATATCATTAGAATAGGCTTATCTGCTGTCGTCCAGGATAGCTACCTGAATATATTCCAAATCGGTTAATCACTGGAGCTGCTTGAACTGTCCGATGAGTCCGAACTGCTGCTCGATGAATCGCTGGAGCTATCACTACTGGATGAGTCACTTGAACTGTCGCTGCTGTAGTAATCGCTATCACCACTCGAAGGATCACTGGCATCGTAATAGTCACTGCTGTAATAGTCGTCATAATAGTATTCGACGTAATCTTCTCCATCCTCGGAATGAACGACTTCGTATCGTCCTCTCCAGCGTGCAACTACAGGATATAAATCAAAAATAGCCTCTTCTGCTTCTACCATTTGCCATGCATGCATTAGAAAAGTATGGTTTTCTTCATGTTCGTCAGTCTGCCATTCGATCCATTCCTTATGCCTATCCATAAAAACTTCACCACATTGAAGTACCATACTAGCCTGAATTAAGTACTCCAGCCTTTGCGGATCATCAACATATTGGTATTTCCCGCGCATCAATTGTGTTTTGAACCAGCGAATCTGTGAATAGCGCAGCTGCTTGCGACTGAACGGCAATACATAGATGGGCAGCAAACAGCTGAATATAGTGATTATCGTCAGTATCACATTCGGGTTGTACATAATACCATATATGATACAGAGGGAACACATACAACCTGCATGGATCAACAGAACATTCCTGGACCAATCCGCCACATATAAAAATATAAGTAACCATCCGAAACCAATAATAATTATGGGCAACATAATCCATACATCTTCTGAGCCGACAAAAACCAGTAAAATACACAGCATCATAGTCGTCAGGCCCCCAAGCAGGACGAACAGTTTTCGGATCCATGTTTTTTCCAGCAGCTTCTTCAGCTTCCATTTACCCTGCAGCTGTTCTCTCCATCCCGCTAGATCTTCATTCAGCTGCCACAACCGTTCCCGATAGAATTGAAGTCGCTCTATATCCTCGGTCTCATTTGGCAAAGGACCAGCAATGTTATGCAGGCGGAACTGGTATCCCTCTTTATTCTGAAATAACCAGTCTACCAAATATTGCTCATCTTCACTTAACTCTGTGTACTCATATTGCTCTGTCAGTGTAAAACGAAGCTTCCGTACATCTGTCCAATGCTTGGGATGAAGTGATATTGTAATAAGCTCTTTATTATACAGAGACAGCAATCCAGCAAAGATGGCATTGCGATATACTTTGCCTCGATTATAGATCAGATTAAGCTCTAAAATATCATATTTCTCATAGCTTTGCGGATAAATTCGCCCATACAGATAATAACATCCCTTAATGATCCATATAGACATGCAGGTAAGCAAACTCAACATAATCAGACAGACCATAATCGTCTCGAACCAAACGGACAGCTCCATGAACCTATCCCTCGCTTTCTTCTCTTGACCCATTGTATGTATATTTTGCTTAATGACTATACGTACTTTATCGGCACTATTTTCATGATATGAGATGCACATCAATATTTTTCCGTAAATCATTCCTGCTAAAGAGAAATACATCATAGTGCAGATCATGTAATCTGTGTTATTTTACATTCATCAAAAATGATAATCATTCTCAATGAGGAGATGAAATAGTGTATCTCTGTTCTAATATGCAATTAACTGCTATCCCATCTGGTCACTCGGTACGTATTCATTCCCTGGAGAGTCTCGATCTGCTGCTTCGACGGCGGTTGATGGATCTGGGCATACGCGAAGGTACGACGATTTCGATTACCCGTCGTGGTCTCTGGGGAGGGCCGATCATTATCGAATACAAAGGACAATTTATTGGTATCCGCCAGCGCGAAGCCCGTCTGCTGGAGGTTATCGGTTCATGAATACTATTGCCCTGTTCGGCAATCCCAATACCGGCAAAACTTCTCTCTTCAACAAACTGACTCGTTCGTATGCGAGTGTAGGCAATTGGGCTGGAGTCACGGTAGAGAAAAAGGTAGGTACCCTGCGCGACAGATCCGCCTTGTTGGTTGATCTGCCCGGTGCCTATTCGCTGCATCCACTCTCGCTAGACGAAGGTGTGACTTCGCGCTTCCTGATCGATGAGCCACCTGCAAGCCTGATCAATATCGTGGATGCTTCGCAGCTGGAGCGTAATCTGTATCTCACTGTGCAGCTGTTGGAATACGGCTGTCCCATGGTCATTGGCCTGAATATGATCGATGTAGCACGCGGCCGGGGAATACTCATCAATGAGCAGCTGCTGGCTGCAGAACTGGGTGTTCCGGTTCTTCCCATTATTGCCCGCTCCGGGCAAGGT
The DNA here is from genome assembly GCF_000971985.1 of Paenibacillus dauci. Classification (GTDB taxonomy): domain Bacteria; phylum Bacillota; class Bacilli; order Paenibacillales; family Paenibacillaceae; genus Saccharibacillus; species Saccharibacillus dauci. The sequence continues at coordinate 372,952 of NZ_KQ040799.1, forward strand.
ACACGTGCCTTACTACAGCAGCTGACTGATCTTCCTTCCCTCCATGATGGAGCCAAAGCGTCTTTCCGACTGGATTATGGGTCTATCATCGAAAATACGGCGCTGACGCTCGCTGAAGCGATCCAGGCTGCGCTGCCAGAACGTGCACCACAGTATGCACGCTGGGTAGCGCTACAGCTTATAGAAGGTAATCCGGTAGTGGAACAGTACGCCTATTCCCTACTGCCACCCGAATGGATCCGGCAGCAATTGGAACTGTGTAGTACACGTCTGACTGCAGATAATGAAGAATCTACGCCTGCAGAACATCTGCGCCGAATCCGCACACAGTGGATCACTCATCTGTACAATCTGGCAGCAGACCATAGCCGCTCTGGCAACCGGACACTTACCGAGAAGGTCGATGCCGTATTCACCCACCCGCTGTTCGGTATTCCCATCTTTCTGTTGATGATGTTTGCCATTTTCAAATTAACCTTTGACTGGGCAGGCAATCTACTGGCTGACCAGATCGATGCGCTGATAGCCGGTCCGATTAGCAGTGGTGCCACTTCCCTCCTCCAGCTGCTCGGTGCTTCGGCATTTACACAAGGGTTGATCGTTGACGGAATTATTGCCGGTGTAGGCGGAGTTCTCGTATTCATGCCGCAGATTGCGATCTTGTTCCTGATGATCTCGCTGGTCGAAGACTCGGGTTATATGGCTCGGATCACCCTGCTGATGGACCGGATGATGGAATATGTCGGCTTGAATGGTAAAGCCTTTATCCCGTTTATTATTGGGTTTGGCTGCAATGTTCCTGCAGTAATGGCTGCGCGTGCAATTGAACAACGACGGGAGCGTCTATTGACTATTCTGCTCGTACCGTTAATGTCCTGTTCTGCACGGCTGCCAGTCTATACGCTGTTTGCCGGAGTATTTTTCGCACGCCATCAGGCGGTGGTCGTTATGATTCTGTATCTACTTGGTATGGTCGTCGCGCTGGGACTGGCGAGACTTCTATCGAACAGCCCGCTATTTGCCAGGGAAAAGTCATTTTTTCTGGTGGAGTTGCCACCTTACCGTGTTCCGCAGCCGCTATCTCTTTTCCGTAATACCTGGGAAAAGGTCAAAGGCTTCCTGCACAAGGCAGGTACGATCATCCTCGCCGGCTCCGTTGCGATCTGGCTGTTGTCCCATCTGGGTATGCAGGGATATGGCGTAGATATGGATCATAGCTTTTTGGCTGCGATTGGCGGGGTATTCGCTCCTCTGCTGGACCCGGTCGGATTCGGTACATGGCAGGCCGTAGCTGCACTGCTGACCGGCTTTATGGCCAAGGAAGTCGTTGTCTCTACTATGAATATTATTTATCATGCGCCTACGATGGAGGGTCTGGGCTTACAGCTGAGCAGCGCATTCACAGCCCTGCAGGCATTTAGTTTTATGGTGTTTGTGCTGCTGTATACGCCCTGTCTCGCTACAGTCAGCGTTATTCGCAAAGAAACACAATCCTGGAAATGGGCTGGCTTCTCTATCCTGTATGCCGTAATGATCGCTTATGTGCTGGCTCTGCTGATTTATCAATTGGGCCGGCTGATTGGATATGTATGATACTTCTGGCTGCTGTTAACTGCTCATCTATTCAAAATGAAAAGAGGTTCTATACATGATCAACTGGATTCTGCTGCCCATTATCCTGCTGTATGCCGGCTGGATGTTTTATCGATTCTGGCAAAAAAGTAAACAAGGTGCCTGTACCAGCTGCCCTGCAGCACGAACCTGTGCAGGCTGCTGTACCACTGAACCTTCTGCGATAGCCAAACCGGATCAGACCAGTACCCAAGTAAGATGATTCATAGGTTACGATCCCATATCGTCCGGATTACGGTAGGGAGCAGTTCGTATCTACCTAACCGAATACGTCATAGTAAATAAAACAGGCTATAGATCACCATGCATCATGATCTACAGCCTGTTTATATATTTTCTGCTTTGTTTGTATATTCGCTCATTCTTGTATCGCATCCGTTATGACAAACAACGCTGATATACCGGACTAATTTGAGAAGGAGAAAACCATTCCTGTCCCTCAAATCGTCCTGCCGGATTACTTGATTCGGCGTTCACCGTCATACGTAGCAATCATCTGGTACAGATCCGGACGACGGTCGCGGAAGATTCCCCACTCCAGACGCTGGGTCTCCAGCAGATCCAGATCGAACTCGGCTACCAGCACACCTTCACTGCTGCGATCCGCTTCCTGTACTTTATTGCCCTGCGGTCCGGCGATAAAGGAAGAACCGTAGAAGTTGATTGAAGAATCTTCGTCTTCTTCTTTGCCGATGCGGTTAGAGGCAATCACCGGAATCAGGTTGGCACCTGCATGACCGAGCATGCATGCCTGCCAGTGATCCTTGGAATCAATCGACGTATCCTGCGGCTCTGAACCGATCGCTGTCGGGTAAAATAGCAGTTCTGCACCCATCAGTGCCATGCAGCGTGCAGCTTCCGGATACCATTGATCCCAACAGATACCTACGCCGATTTTGGCATATTTGGTATCCCAGACCTGGAAACCGGTATCTCCCGGATTAAAGTAGAATTTCTCTTCATAACCTGGACCATCCGGAATATGACTTTTGCGATAACGTCCCAGAATCTCGCCGTCTGCATCGATCACAGCCAGAGAGTTATAGCGCGCATAGTTTTTCTTTTCATAAAAACTGATTGGCAGTACAACATCCAGTTCTTTGGCTACTGCACGGAAATGATTGATCGCTTTGTTATGCTCCAGTTCGGTAGCATACTGATAATATTCCGCTTTTTCCTTCTGACAGAAGTATGGAGTCTCAAACAACTCCTGCAGCAGAATAATCTGTGCACCCTGTGCTGCCGCTTCGCGTACGAGGCGGTCTGCTTTTCGGATGTTCTCGTCGATATCCCAGGAACAGCTCATTTGTGTAGCTGCTACTTTTACATTTCTCATAATATGGGGTTCATCCTTTCCGGAATGGATTAAGTTCGTGACCTGCTGTCTTTGGCATAACATTCCTACTGACTGCTATTTATACAGCTGTTGCTTCTATATATACCGTTACAGTTGTCTATAATTAGTAAAGTATCTGCTGCGCTTACTTGCCCGCAGGAATCTGCTGGGTAGTACAGTGCACATTACCGCCTTCACGGATAACAGCCATTCCGTCAATCGTGCGAATCTTGCGATCCGGGAAAGTCTGCTGCAGTACTTCGATGGCTTTGCGATCTGCTTCTTCAGCGGTGCCGCCGAATACTGGCAGAATAATACCGCCATTTACAAAATAGAAATTCAGATAGCTCAGTGTCAGACGCTGCTCACCATACATCACCAGCGGTGGCTGTTCGATCTGGATCACTTCCAGCTTGCGCCCGCGTGCATCGGTCGCTTCTGCCAGAATACGCAGATTCTCCTGAGTAATCTCATAGTTATCATCGGCAGGATCATTGCACACTTGAAGAATGACTTTGCCCGGTGCAGCAAAACAAGCGACATTGTCGACATGACCATCCGTCTCGTCGCCAGCCAGACCACGATTCAGCCAGATGATTTGCTCTACATTGGTGAAATCCTTAACATGCTGTTCAATCTGTTCACGGGACAGCTGCGGATTACGATTCGTATTCAGCAGACATTCCTCGGTAGTCAACATCGTGCCTTCACCATCTACATGGATCGATCCACCTTCGAGCACGAGTGGAGCATCAAATTGACGCAGGCCGAGATGCTTCAGGACTGCCGGTGCGACAGCATCGTCCAGATCCCATGGCTTATATTTGCCGCCCCATGCGTTGAATCCCCAGTTGATACCGGCACGTTCACCAGCTTCATTCATAACAATGGTCGGTCCGTTATCACGCAGCCATGCATCGTTATGCTCCAATGGCAGGAAAACTACGGCTTGTCCCTGGAACAGAGCTTCTACTTTCTCCAGATCATCCGGATTCACGACCAGCGTCACCGGTTCAAACTCGGCAATCGCGCTGACCAGCTCCTGATAGCCTTTGCATACATTCTCGTAATCCTCCGGATATACCATGGAATCCTGTACAGGCCAGGATAATAGGGTACGTTCATGCGCTGTCCACTCGGCAGGCATCTTATATTGCAAATCAATTGGTTTCATTCGTATTCGTCACCTTATTCATATGGTATAGGTCATGCCTTCCGATCAACTGCTCATCGGCTGTATACGCCAAACAATTGGAACAAACTATATCATACAATACCTGTACACGTTGTAAAGTGATTTGCGTAAATTTTATGTAAAGGATTATACTTTCTGGACACAAACAAAAAACCACCCTACCGGAGCCTGTTCAGATGCTCTCAATAAAGTGGCACGTTCATATAATCCTATGTGCTTGTGCTATTATTTCTTTTTAGCGGCTTTACCCTTGCTGGAATATGCATAATCCAGAACAGGCAATTCTTTTTGTCCTCGGGTCATAGGTGACTTGCACTGTGAGCAAACCGGCTCTTCGGCAAGCGCATAATCATTACGCATCCAACCGTTGCACTCCGAATCCGTGCATACCCAGATATCAGTCATTTCTGTAGGAATCTCTTGCAATGGATTTTTCCGTGAATAGTACATGTAGTCCCCTCCCAGAGCGTGATCAATATTTCGCTAGTATTTGCGGCCATCTATTCAATGTTCACTGAGTACTACCGATAAAGAATATAACAACAGTAAAAAATACCGTATCATCCAGCTCATGGAAATACATGGGCTTGCTTAATAAAAAAACACCCTTAACAAACGTTAAGGGCGTCTCTTAGCTGAATTACAGTTTTACAACGTTTTCAGCTTGTGGTCCACGGTTTCCTTCAACTACGTTGAATTCTACGCGTTGGCCTTCGTCCAAAGTTTTGAAGCCGTCACCTTGGATAGCGGAGAAGTGAACGAATACATCGTTGCCACCTTCAACCTCGATAAAACCAAAACCTTTTTCTGCGTTAAACCATTTTACTGTACCTGTTTGCATGTGGAATACCTCCAAAATTAAATTTACATGACCTTCTTTATTCAGAGGAAAATACATCCGATAAAATAGAAAAATCACATATTGTACAAGGTTATAAACCTTCAAAATAATAACCCTCTACAATATGTGAGTTCAGGTCACGATTTCGATATTCTTATTATAACCCATAACCTGAAGAAAAACAATGACTATAAGGTAATTTTTGTAATTTTATTTTTTTTGTCTTTAATCGTACTTCAAATGCTGCAATATCAAGGTATTGACGCGCGTTGGATCTTCATGGTGCAGCCAGTGTGTACAGTGGTCCAAATGGATCAATTCTCCATTTTCACATTTACGGATACTCAGGTCGGACATTTCTTTGCTCAGTGCCTGATCATTGGAACCCCAGATCATGCGTGTAGGAACAGTAATCATCGCTGTATCCGAAATCTCGGGTCTTTTTTGCATGAGGGCACGATACCAGTTAAGCATCGCTGTATCTGCTCCCGGCTGTGACCAGGCTTCACGATACAGATCAAGCTCCTCTTCGGAAAAGGCTCCTTCGTTGGCAGACTGCTGCAGCATACCGGTCAGACGCTTCCAATCTTTGGACGCCAGAATTTTCTCGGGCAGATCGGGAATCTGGAAAAAGAATACATAAGCACTCTTCATCATCTGTTTGGCATGGCTTTTCAAAAAGTCCATCATTACTGCCGGGTGAGGTACATTCATAATCACCTGTCGACGGATCAGCTCCGGATAACGCTCCGACAATCTCCACAGTACGATCGCTCCCCAGTCATGACCTACCATATCTACCTGGGCATGTCCGGACGATTGGATCAGACCGGCAATATCATCCACCAGTACATCCAGTGTATAGGATTCGATCCCCTGCGGCTTGTCACTGAGATTATATCCGCGCTGGTCAGGAGCCCATACCCGGTATCCTTCGGCTACCAGTGCTTCAATCTGATTCATCCAGCCATGCCAGAACTCGGGGAATCCATGCAGCAGAATAACAAGCGGTCCATCCATCGGACCTGCCTGCGCTACATGCAGATTGATCCCGTTCGTAGCTATTGTATGATGTTCAATCTCCAGCGGTGTCGTAAAAGTAGTCATGATCTGCGCCTCCTGTAGTGAATATTGGATGTTATGTGCATTGGTGAAAAAGAATCGTCTCTTTATTAACTCGTCTTTCTATATTTAACACGTCTGACCAAAGTGAAACCCGGCCTGATGTATTTTGATTATTTACGAATCTTTTCTTCTATATAATGCGTTAGCGGAGAGAGTCGTCTTTTTAGCGATTTTCTTAGTAGGCTTTTTCTTGGGAGGCTGTTATGAAATATACTTTTTATTTGAGCAATGATTGGTAATGCTTGCCTTTTAATCTGCCTGAGTAATGATCTATAATAATTAGGTTAACGTGTAATCTACATTCGAATCCGGCAGTATGGTGATTTTATGAAATTTCTAGAGCTTCCCCATAATTATCCCGAACAACTGGGCAACCAGTCTAAGTGGATCAGCAAGTTTATCCGTTCCTACTGGCTTGTCGTTTTCGTTCATACTATCGCCCAGTTAGGGTGTTTTTTATTTTTGTATTATCCAATAAGCAAATATGACTTCTATATTAACACTTTGCTGGTTCCTGCCGTATTAATGAGCGGTATGATTATCTGGACGCATTGGATTCACAGGCAGCAGCCGCATTTCATCTTTTATGCCATGTCTATTACAAGCACATTTATTACATGGGTAATTATTTATCTCAATTATGATGTTCGCATTATTCCTGCGCTTTGTCTGATGCCCATATTCTCTTCCGTCATTTTCTTTAGAAAACGACTGCTGTGGTTTTCTTCTATTCTGCAAATGGTGACGTTTGTAACTCTATATCTGAGTGACGCACACTTCCGTGATTTCCTATCCTCTTTTGACGCTGTCGCTACTCCTTCATTTATTCTTGCAGGTACGGTTATTGCCCATATTATTCTTATTAGCGGCCGCGAGCTGATGGTTGATCTGCAGCAGACGATACAGGCCAAGCAGGAGCTGATCGTTCGCAATGCGATTATGAGCAAGCTCTCCAAGACAGATGGATTGACCAACTTGTACAATCAGATTTCATTTCGCGATTATTATGATACAGCCTTTAATTACGCCAGCCAGGATTCCTGCCTGCATCTGGCTCTGCTGGATATTGATAATTTCAAGCAGATTAATGATACGTACGGACATCGTGTCGGGGATATGGTACTCGGCATTATATCCCAGGTCATTCAGCAGTATATCTCTTCCAGCGATATTGCTGCCCGGTATGGCGGTGAAGAATTTGCACTGCTGATTCTGGATAAAAACTTCGATGAAGCCTATGAGCTGGTCGAGAGTATACGCAGTCACCTGTCCGGACTGCGCTGGAAAGAGCTAAATAATCAGACAGTAACCGTCAGTATTGGTCTGCATAGCTGTGAGCCAGGTCTGACCAAGGAAGACCTGTTTGAAAGAGTAGACAGTTATCTGTATCAGGCCAAACGTTCCGGCAAAAACAAAATTGTCACTGCACTTCATATCGCTTGATAGATCCAGATCGTCCGAAGAGTAAGCGTGCATGTGGCTGAGAATTACAACCAAGAACTACAGATCAATTATCGACGATCTGAATAAATAACAAGCACGTAGGCGAATAATCTGCCTACGTGCTTGTTTGAATTAAAGCGTTATGATCAGCGATAGATATTGACCGCTTGATTACTGGAAACCTACAACCGGATGAGGTACATAAGGTTCTTCCAGCTGGCGAATCTCTTCTTCGGTTAATTGGATATTCAGTGCAGCAACTGCATCTTCCAGATGATTCAATTTGGTTGCGCCAACGATGGGTGCAGAGATCGGTTCTTTTTGCAGTACCCAGGCCAGAGCGATCTGCGCGCGCGGAACTCCCCGCTGCTCGGCAATCTGTGCGACGCGCTCTACTACCTGACGATCGGCATCTGCTGTATTCGCATATAATCCCTGCCCAAATGTATCACTTTCAGAGCGGGCAGTCTCTGCTTCCCAATCGCGGGTCAATCTGCCTCGCGCCAGCGGACTCCATGGGATAACACCTACTCCTTCTGCTTTGCAGAGCGGCAGCATCTCCCTTTCTTCTTCCCGGTACAGCAGATTCACATAATTCTGCATCGATACAAAGGAAGCCCAGCCTTTACTTTTGGAAATATCCAGCGCCTTCATAAACTGCCATGCATACATGGAAGAAGCGCCAATATAACGGGCTTTGCCGGCACGTACAACATCATTGAGCGCTTCCAGTGTCTCTTCGATCGGTGTATTCGGGTCCCAGCGGTGAATCTGATACAGATCCACATAGTCTGTTCCGAGCCGCTTGAGGCTATTATCAATCTCCGTCGTAATCACTTTACGGGATAATCCGCCGCCATTGGGGCCGGAGCGCATTTTACCATGAACTTTGGTGGCAATTACCACTTCATCACGATTGGCAAAATCCCGCAGAGCACGACCTACAATCTCTTCACTCGTACCATCCGAGTACACATTGGCTGTATCAAAAAAGTTAATCCCTGCATCCAGCGCCTGCCGGATAAAAGGTCGACTCTCTTCTTCATTCAATGTCCACGGATGAGGTCCACGATCCGGTATTCCATAGCTCATACATCCCAGGCAAATCCGGGATACATCCAGCCCTGTACGTCCAAGCTTCACATAGTCCATTGCACTGCCTCTTTCCGCCATCTTCGGCATAGAATAGGATGGTTCCTCTTTCATCTTACCCCTTTTACCCGGATGTCCGTCAATTTTGTATATCGGATTTCTATAAAGTTCGCATACATGAACTGGTTATACGCCATCCTCTTCAGCAGCATGATACACCAGCTGATGGAATACAGCAGACCCCAGCGGCAAGAGACAGATCAGCATATCTGAAGCCGTATATCCAAAAAGCAAAAAGCCCTTTCCGGTGATCACACCGAAAAGGGCTTTGAGAATAGACAAAATCATGTTCTGCCGAACGGCTATCCAATGAATTATTGGATATTCAGCTGTGCTTCACGGGAAGCAGTGGACAGTGCATTCACAGTCGCATCACGTCCATTGGCTACCGACAGCACGAATGCCTTGTAGGCTACGCCCTGACGAATTGAGGCACCATTCACATCCACATTGGATGTGCTGAATGCCCATTCGCTGTACGTAGATCCGGTTACTGTCTGAGAACGGGAACCGCTCAGACGGTTGGCATCCGCCAGGGTGAAACTATCCGCATTGGCGGAAGGCACCAGCATGATCGCGTAGGAACCAATAGCCGAGCTGTCAGATGGACGATTAAAGTTAACACGGATCGCTCCAGCATTATTATCGGCCGTAGCCGTTACATTGGTCGGCGCTGCCACGTTCTTGTTAGTAATTACAAAATCATTGGAAGCGCTGGAAAGTGCATTCACTGAACGAACCGAACCATCTGCTACCGTGAGTACAAACACGCGATAGCTCACATTTTTATCAATTGCATTGCCACTGTAGTCCTTGGCACCTGCAGGCAATGCCTGGGTAACTTTGGACGCGGTTTTGGCGACACGCGTATAGTTGGCAGAAGATACAGAATTGGCTGCGCTTAGCGTAAATCCGCTGCTCTGATCATTACGCACCACGATCATCCGGTATTCAGAAATGCCGGTATCATTGGCAGGCGTAAAGCTCACTGTGATATCGGACGGATTGCTGTTCGCGCTGCTGTTGCTGGTTGTCAGGCTATTCACTACAGAGGCTGCTGTACTGCCGCCCAGTGTAATGGTACTCGAAGCGGAAGAGAGGGAATACGTATCCGAGGCATCACCGGAACCTACACTCAGGACGAATACACGATAAGCTACTCCGTTTTTGACCAGATCGCCATCGACATCACGCGCTCCGGAAGCCAGTACAATAACACGATTGGAGCCGTTTTTGCTGACCGAGGTGTAGTTGGAGCTGGATACCTTTTGAGCCTTGGTCTGGGTAAAGTTGCTGGAGTCGCCGGATTTGACGACCAGAATACGATACTGGCTGACCAGATTTTCATCGCCGGATTTATTAAAGGAAACCTGCAGATCGCGTCCATCTCCATAATCGCTCACATCACTGACGCTGACACCATTGGTGCTGCCTACCGTTTTACTGCTTGATGTAAGTGTGATGGTCGAAGAAGCAGATGATAATGAATTGCTGTATGAACCTGTTCCTCTGGACATTACGAATACGCGGTAGGATACATCATTTTTGATATTGTCACCATTGTTATCCTTGAGCGAAGAAGACAGAGTAACTTCACGATCGCTGCCTGTTTTGGATACATCCATATAACGACTGGAATTCAGCGCACTCGCTTTTTCCAGATCAAAGTCGCCGGAGTTTGTACTGCGGACAACGAAGACACGATAGCCGCTGATTCTGGACTCATTGGAGATTTTGTCAAAGGAAACCTGCAGATCGCGCGCATCCCCATTATTGCCTACATCGGTAACTTTGGTAATAGATGGTGCATCGACCGCTTTGCCCAGTGTCAGCGAGTTGGAAGCTGCAGACAAGCCAAGGGTATCGCCGCCGCTGCTTACTGCCGTAACAAATACAGTATAGGAGATGCCTTCGGCTATTATTTTGCCATTGGTATCACGTGTGGAAGACTTGAGACGTACCGTATGATTGGAACCATCCTTGGTGACGCTGGTATAGTTGTCGCTGTTTACTTTGCCTGCTTCGGACAGGTTGAAGCTGCTTGCATTGCTGGAAGGAACGACAAAAATGCGGTAAGCGGATACTTTGCTCTCGTCCGACACTTTATTGAATGATACAGACAGATCGCGTCCGTCTGCGTTATCCGCTACATCACTTGCTTTCACTTCTCCCGGTGTAGCGGATGCAGATACCGTACTACCCAGATTGGTGATTGTCTGTGCCATAGTCAGTGCACTGGTATAGCCAGGATTGCCGACAGCCAGTATATAGACGCGGTAGCTGACATTTTTCTGGATCAGGGCACCATCCGTATCCCGTGATTGCGGCAGCAGGGTAATGGTGTAATTGCTGCTGCCTTTCGGTACGATCTGGTAATTGGCTGCAGGCACATTCTGTGCAGATGCCAGGTTAAAAGAATTGATATTGCCAGATTTGACGACCAGAATACGATACTGGCTGACGGCAGACGCACTTGCAGATCCCGGGAAAGCGACCTGCAGATCACTGCCATTACCCTGCTGACCGATGACACTGGCATTGACATAGGCTACCGGCGATACCGAACCTGTCGATGGTGTAGTCGTAATTGGAGTCGTTCCTTTGCTTGTTGTAATACTGACGGTCTGTGTGGCCTTATTCCAGCCAACTTTGCTGCCCATTGCTTCGGTTACGAACCGCAGCGGAACCATTACTCTGCCTTTGATCACTTTGGCCGGCACATCCATGGCGGTCAATTTGTCATTGATTGTGGCGCGGGTAGAACCCACAGGCAGTACAACAGTAGTCGTTCCTTTGACAGCTGTAACGGTTTTGGTGCTTTGTTTCCACAGTACTTTGGCGTCCAGTGCTTCAAAAACGCCACGCAGCGGAACCATTGTCCGTGATCCGGACATAACCGGTGCCTGATCGGTAACCAGCGGTACGCCATTCACGGTAATCTGGATCAGTTTTGCCGCTTCTGCAGATGGTGTATGTAACCCTCCACTAACTACTAGTGTTGCTGCCAACAACGCTGAACTGATTTGCTTTTTCACTTTGTCATCCCCTTGTCCCCTGATTAACTGTACTTGTTCCATTATCCCTGTCTATTAGACAGCCCCTATGCGGATAAAGTTACACGCCCGTTTATATTTTTATAGGCACGGGCAGCCGATTTTGTATGATCCATGATGTCGTATAACTTGAAATTCCCAACATTGTATCGCCTGGATTATGGAAATTATTCCTTTTTGTTTATTCCAGACTCTATGTACGTTACCATCTAATAAATGGCTGAACAACTCGATAATTGTTACAAATGGCAACAATTTATTCATTATCGGAACAAGCCATGTATTTGTTTACAGGTTATGACAAGGAGGAAATTTGAGTATGCCAACAAGACGCTTTGGCAAAAAGCGTCTGAGACGGCAGTATCTGAAGAAAATCCGGCTGTGATGCCGGGCGGATATTTGTTCTGTATTTTATTTACGCAGATCCTTGTTTTTGTCGCGGCTCATATCCATATTAAGAATATCTCCGGTCAGGCCGGTGCTCCGCAGCCACAAATACGTAACCAGCGTCAGTCCGAAAATCAGACCGAGGGCTCCTGCATAACCCCACTTCCATTCCAGTTCGGGCATGTTTTTGAAATTCATTCCCCATATAGCACCCAGGGCTGTCATCGGCGTCAGCAGTACCGTAAATACGGTCAGTGTCTTCATGATCGTATTGGAGCGGTAATTGGCAATATTATCGTCCACTTTGAGCAAGGAATCGATCTCGTGTTCATAATTTTGCTGAAGCATACGAATACGTTTGAGATAGATGCTCAGAATCCGGTAGGTCTCCGAATGATCGATAATCTCGGGAAAGGTCTCTTCCACTCCATATTCAATCTCGCGAAGCGCTACAGTATGCAGATTCCAGCGGGTCAGCTGATTACGAAGATCGATAATTTCGCGCAGCAGTCGGCTGCCGTTACTTTTTCTCATGCGTTCTTCAATATCCGTCAGATCCATTTCGATCTCGTCCATACGTGCAAACAAAGCCCTGATAAAGGAATTCATAATAAACAGAAAGCCCTCTACCGGTCTGGACAGACCAGCGATGTGCCGATCCCATTCCTCGGGCTCCACCTGATGTACCAGCCAGCTCATATCGCCTACGGTTACCAGCTTGTCACCGGCAATATAATAATGGAGCAGCCAGCTGTCATGAGGCTCATCTGTCAGCTTGACAGTGAGTGTACCGCTCATCGTATGGGTCCCCTCCAGATGAGAGCTTGTAGAGATATGATTATGACGGCACATCAGACTCTCTGATGCCCATTTCCGGATACGTTCATCGAAATCAGGATGCTCGATCAAATGACTGCTATCCTGCTGACGAAACCATGTCCAGCCATGCTCCGATGGAATAACTTCAGCTTGTATCATGATATCATTTCCCTTCCTGCAACTTCCCTTACTCTCATTACCCTGAACAGGCAGCAAGTGATTGATCTTTGGCTGGAACCTTTTTCTACTTATCTTTTCCCAGTTGCCGGATTTCCGTAAGCTGTATGCGGGTATGTATATAGATGGTAGTCCACAATCATATATTGTGCAATTGAGATCATAGAACTCCAAAATAAACTTAAAATAGAAATCACTCTTACGCTGGAATAGGAGAACCGTCATGAAGAAAATTATGAAACCGGAATTCTGGAAAGAAAGTGTCATTTACGAGATTTATCCGCGCAGCTTCAAAGATAGCAATAACGATGGAATCGGTGATATTCCCGGCATCCTGTCCCGCCTGGATTATCTGCAGGATCTGGGGGTCGATATTCTCTGGCTTACGCCAGTCTATCCGACCAGTAACGCCGATTATGGTTATGATATTACTGACTATTACGATATTAATCCCGAGTATGGCACGCTGGAAGAATGGAAACAGCTGCTGCATGAATTACATCAGCGCGATATGAGACTCATTATGGATCTGGTCATCAATCATACTTCGGATGAGCATCCGTGGTTCCAGGAGTCCCGTTCTTCCAGGGATAATCCGTACCGCGACTATTACTTCTGGCGAGACCCGGCACCGGATGGAGGTCCGCCGAATAACTGGACATCGTTTCTCGGAGATTCCATGTGGCAGCTGGACGAGCAGACCGGACAGTATTACCTGCACTCTTATGGAACCAAGCAGCCGGATCTGAATTGGGATAATCCCAGCGTCCGTCAGGATATGCATAAAGCCATGCGATACTGGCTGGATCTGGGCATTGATGGTTACCGGATCGATGCCGTCAACTCTATCTCCAAAGATACCCGTTTTCCGGATGCCAAGGACACAGATAACATGCAGGCCAACTCCTCAGAATTCTACAAAAATGGCCCTCATATTCACGAATATCTGCATGAAATGTACAAGGAAGTCTTCTCGCACTATGATATTTTCACAACCGGCGAAGCTTCGGATGTCACGCTGGACGACGTCAAAGCCTACAGCAACCCTGCACGGGAAGAACTGAATATTATTCTGATGATCGAAGCTTCCAAAATATCCGATGATCCGCAGGACATGTGGAAAAGCAAACCGTGGGAGCTACATGAGCTCAAGGAAATTATCGCCAAGTGGCAAAAAGATCTGTACGGCGAAGGCTGGATGGGCATCTATCTGAGCAATCATGATCATCCCCGCTTGGTCTCGTACCTGGGTGACGAAGGCGAATACCGGGAAGAATCCGCGAAAATGCTGGGCATTTTCCTGCTGACATTGCGCGGTACACCGCATATTTATCAGGGAGACGAGATTGGAATGACCAATGCTACACATCTGCATACCATCGATGATGTTACCGAGCAGCAAGCGCAGGTATATTACAGAAAAATGGTGGAACAGTATAATGAAGATCCCGAAGTCATTATGGAGCGTATCCGCAACAAGGCAAGGGACAATGCCCGTACCCCGATGCAGTGGGATAACAGTGAACATGCTGGATTCTCCCAGCATACACCATGGATTCCGGCTAATCCGAATGCTGCCGAGATCAATGTACAGGCCAATCAGGATAATCCTGACTCTATTCTGCACCTGTACCGCAAACTGATCCATATTCGCAAGGAAAGCTCTGCTCTTATGTATGGCAAATACGATTGCATCATTTCGGAGCACAAGCAGATTTTTGCTTATACCCGGGAATGGGATGATGAACACTGGATGATTATCCTGAATTTCTCGCGCTCGGAAGCGGAAGTGCAGCTGGATCAGCATCTGGCGGATCGACTGAAAAATGCCGAGCTGATTATCGGCACTCATGGTACTCATTCCGAGCAGATTGCCGAGGAGGCAAGAGAGCATCGTACGGTAACATTGCAGCCGTATGAATCCCTGGTCTTCCGCGGCCTGTCCATTCTGGATAGCTAGTCTGTGCAGTTCCGATACTCCTGCGGATATCCCTTCTATCCGAAGGGTCCTTATCACAATTGGACTATTCCGGTTCAAGAACCTGTCTGCTTCGGCAATGGCAGGTTTTTCGGCTGCATCCATTAGAGTTTTATTATCCATAAAATAAAAAAAGGCATTCCATCATCGACATGGAATGCCTTTTGCTATGAAGATTTATTGGAAGTACCCATTGCAACCCGATGAGAAATCATTGTTCTGGGCATCCGTGTTCTTTATCAAGTAAAGTCTGTCATTAAGCAACCAGCAGCTGAATTACAGTCAGGATCAGACCAACGATAAATCCGCAGATTGCGCCGTTTACACGAATCCACTGCAGATCATTGCCGACTTTCTCTTCCAGCATATGCACCAGTGTATCATTGTCCATCTGATCCAGATTTTCTTTGACCAGCTGACCAAGACGATAATGGTTGCGTCCGACTAGACCGATAATTCCTTGCAGCAAGCGTTCTTCCCAGGCATTGATTTTCTCCTGGTCCTTGCTCAGGTCACGGATAATCGAGCGGTACATAATGAACAAATGACGTCCACCGCTGTCACGCTCACGCTCCAGCATACCGACGATCATACCGCGCAGTTCTTCCAGACGCTCCATCATGAACACGTTAGCTGCCTCGCCTTCAAGCGTAGCCCGTGTCCAATCCTTGATCCGGTCCCAATTGTTCTCTTCATCCACGACCTGGAATAGCTGTACCCGCACCTCACGCAAAATGGATTCACGGTACTCGCTATCCTCCTGCTGCAGATTAGATACCGTCGACAGCAGAATGTTTTGCAAAATGCCGCCCAGGCTCTCTGCATTCATCATGCCGGCAAACGCCTGGAAAGCAAAACCTTTAAGACCGCCCAGGTTGATATTTTCCAGTTGTTCACTGGCAATTTCACCGAGCTTGTCCCGGCTTGCCGGGCGCAGTGCCCATTCATGCACCTGGGTCAGGATATGATCTAGCGCTTTCTCGTCATAACGTTCGTTCAGCGCATGGGTAAGCACCTTGTTGCCTGCTGCCTGAAGATCGGCTTTTTGGGCATAATCAGCCAGTCCGGAAGCGATAAAACGTGATACCGGCTCTAGCGGAATACGGCTGATCGGCGGAATCACCAGATCGATCAGTTCGCGCCGGATGGTCTTTTTGCCCAGCTGACGCGTAATCGCAGATACCGCGAACGGGAATAATTTGAAATGACGAAGCTTCGCCTCGATACTCTCTTTGTTCAATAACTCATTCTCCATCGCCGAGATCAGCGAGCGGATAATCTTGTCCCGGTTACGTGTTAACAGGGATGTATGCGGAATAGGCAGGCCCAGCGGATGACGGAACAGTGCAGTAACCGCGAACCAGTCCGCAATTCCTCCGACAAGTCCCGCTTCAAAGCCTCCCTGAATAATCTTGACCAGCAGGGTGTCCGGCAAAAACAGTGTGATGATAAATCCAACTGCCATCACCGCCAGTGATATCCCCGCCAAATATCTGGAATTCATAGACTTCCTCCTTCAACGCTTCATCCAGAACATGGATTCAATAGTAATAATATCTTGTGCTCAGGTTTATTCAGTATAGCATACAAAGCACAGCATATCATTTCACTAAAAGGAGAAAACGAAGCCATTTATTTCGTTGCTATCAACCCGTTTTGGCGTGATCCCCATTGAATTCGACCGGCAGGCTCACGGTAACCCTGCCCCCACCAGTGATAAGATCGTTTTGCAGCTGCAGCGTCCCCCGATGCAGCTTGATGACATATTCGGCAAATGTTAATCCCATACCATAATGACCGCTCGTTGTACGGCTCTTATCTCCCCGATAAAATAGCTCAGTGGCTTTCTCCAGCGCTTCTGCAGTAAATCCGGGGCCCCTGTCCGTGATAATAATGGACAACTGCTGGCATTTGCAGTGAATCTCAAGCTCCATGCTGGCTCCCTCGGGCGTATGATCCAGTGCATTGGCTATAATGTTCATCAAGGCTCGATGTAGCAGCTGAGGGTCCAGATAAACGATCGCTTCGGAGCACTCTATTTGCTGTTGGATGCTGATATCCTTGCAGCCTGCATAGGCCCTGGTATTGCTGAGTACTTCTTCAATCCATTCGCTCAGCGGTACCTCTTCTTTACTCAGGGTCAGCCTGCTTTCTGTTTTGGACATCAGAATCAGCATACGTACATGCTGCTCTATTTTCTCTCCTGCACCCAGAATATAATTAGTGTACATCTGCTGCTCTTCATCCTGCTCGGATAAGGAAAGCAGCTCGGCATTCCCTTTAATAATCGTTACTGGAATTTTGATATCATGAGCAAGCGCGGCAATTTGCTCCTGCTTGGTTTTTTCCGTTTTCCACTGGTTCTCCAGCGATTGCTTTAGTGCATCTCTCATTTCGATCAATGATTGAGCGACATCATCAAACTCCTGGATGCCTGATTTCTTTTCTGTAAAGTCCAAATCCTGATTTTGGATATGATTTGTAATCCGGGTTAATGCTTTGAGGCTATTCCTGAAGCGGTTGGCGAATATCGTTGTGATTGTAAAAGAAACAACACTGATCGTCACGATCAGCAGTATGATCCCGGTAAGCTCATAATTCGGCAGATGTGCTCGCAAATAAGGCGAACTAAACTGCGGACGCAAATCGGATTGCAATATACAGTAGTCGTTTTTTCGCTCAATAAGAGTGTATACTTTTTGGCCATAATAGGCTGGAGACTGTCCATTAACGATCTGGCTGGCCAGCTTGATCTCCGTATCATCCATATTACCGTATAGGGGTGCTCGATCTTGCTTGCTCAGCACGACGTATTTGGAGCCTGACGGAAGCATATCTTCATTTATCCATGCGGCAGCCTGAATCACATGCTGTCCCTGCTTGATCAGTTGCTCGTTATAATTGGCGGGCAGTACCCAACCCGCTTTGATAGCAAGAGACGTTGTTGCCAGATAAAGTCCAAAAACGATAAGACAGCTGATCCCAAGCGAAATCAGATATTTAAACAGTTCACGACGCAACGTGGTTTTTCTCTTATGTATAGTTATTGCCACCGGTAACCTACACCCCAAACGGTCGTAATCGGCATAACATCATGCTCTTTGCATTTTTTACGGATAGAACGAATAAATTCCGTAATGGTGGAATATAGCGCATGACCATCCATACCGTACACTTCGTCATAGATTTCTTCTCTGGTAAATACCCGGTTGCGATTGCGAGCCAGATATTCGCATATTTTATATTCATTCTTGGTCAGGTAAAGCTGAGTATCCCCGACCCAAATCTGCTTCATGTCAAAATCAAACGTAAAACCGCCGATCTGCTGTCGAGAGATATTCTTTTCCCGGCGTTCCCGGCGCAAATGGGCACTGACTCTAGCGCTCAATTCCCTTACGCCGAACGGCTTGGCCAGATAGTCGTCTGCTCCAGACATGAGCCCTTCCACAATCGCTTCTTCCTCTGATCGGGCAGTGAGGAAAAGAATAGGGCAATCTACACTGCTGCGAATAGTGCGGCAGAATTCGAAGCCATCCACTTGCGGCATCATCACATCCAGCAGAATCAGATCGTAGCCCTGCACATCCTCTGCTGTCAGCCGATAGGCTTGATTTTCTACACTTACGAGATGCTTATCACGCTGCAAAATGTTACGAATGAGAGCCAGGATATCAAGATCATCATCGATCGCCAATATTTTGAACATGACTGTTCCCCTTTCATTGAATCGAATGCCCCGTTGATGTCTACTCTGTGTGTTTACTCCCCTCCCATTGACGAAACCAGATCAGATGGATAGCCAACATAAGGAGAGTAACCGAAATCATCCATAACCACCCAGTCTGCATATCGTGTTCGAGATAGGCTCTCATCCCGCTGGTCAGTGTTCCCAATTGAAGCAGAGCCATACTATCCATCATCCGTACTCCCCATCCCCATGGGATATAATGCCAGATCAGGTCTCCAACACTGGTAATCATCAGGGCTGCAATAAGCGTACCTGCGCCTCCCAACAAAATGGAGACTCCCATTCCAAATGTAAAACTGACCCATAACTGGATCATGTACAGTATACCACTGCCGATAGACAGATATATCGCTCCCCATACAAAGGTCAGATACGGCACTTGATCCATCTTTAATAGAAAAGAGACTCCAGCACCCAGCAGCATAGCTGCGAGCATAATAGCCAAGCTTCCACACGCCCACACAAACAGCAATTTGCTAAAGTAACCAATTTCTTTGATCCGACTGCGAATGAATAGGTTTTGAAATTCTCCCGCTTGCTCTTCCTGCATGGTTACCATCCCACAAATAATACCCGACAGCAGAGGGAGAACTATTCCCAACATTTCCATATAGCCGGAATACAGGCTAAGGATTGTAGCTTGGCGTCCCTGCATATATAGCAGATAGATAATAGACCATCCCAGGGGAAGACAGATATGAAGCCAAGGATAGGGGGTGCGTTTCACTTTATAATAATCCGCATAAAGGAATCTCCATATGCCAATCATCTCAATGCCTCCCCGTTTGAACAGATAGAGTCTGTGCCTGCCTGGAAAAAGCAGATCCTGTCCCAAGCAGCACAATCAGAAAAAGTACAATTGAAAATAACAAACCTGCAGGTATGACCGCAAAATTCCATAACGGATCACCAGCAGTCAAAGGCACTCCATTCGGGTGTACTCCAATGGCAGGACACATCATACGGATCGGCCAGCTCCACGGACTGAGCCACCACCCGCGTAGTGGAGCAGCATAGATACCCAGTACCAAGCCGGTCATAACGTTGATCAGCAGTGTACCTGTCATTCCCCATCTGCGTGATAACCATAGACAAAATGGAATTTGCCAAAGTGTGCTCACCCATAGCAGCAGTATCGCCAGCAGTGTAGGAGATACTTGAATGAGAGATGGGAAAATGAGCTGCAGTGCGAACAACATGAGTTCAAATACCAGCAGCATCAGCAGCATATAAATGGCAATTATGAATACCTTCCCATACCAAATGCGGGAAAGCGAGACCGGAAGCAAAAAAATCCGGTTATAATTTACAGCCCGCTGTTCTTTTTGATGGGATAATCCGCTTAACAGTGCAACTGTTAAAGGTATAAAGAAAATAGACCACCAATTGAATGTATTGGTCATGGTATAGGTAGGATTCATCAAAAAAGAAACAAGTAAATTGAGCAACGGAACGATTACCACCAATTTGCGTGAAACCGATCGTCTGAACTTGAGGTGCTCTGCGGAAAGGTAGCGAATCACAATGCATCCTCCCTTTGTATATGGCTGGCTTGTACGACGTCCATAAATAACTGTTCAAGATTCTGACCGCGACAGATCGCTCCCTGATATTCCAGTTTGCCTTCACTGATAATGCCTATATGATCTGCAATCAACTCCACTTCGGACAGAATATGACTGGATAAAATGACGGTCATCCCTGTCTGGGGAAAAGAGCGAATAAGTTCACGCATTTTCTGGATACCCATGGGATCAAGTCCATTCGTAGGTTCATCCAGGATCAATAGTTGTGGACGATGAAGAAGAGCAATAGCAATGCCAAGCCGTTGTTTCATTCCCATAGAGAATTGACCGGCTTTTTTGCGACCTGTATTTTTTAAACCCACTATCTCCAGCACTTCATAAATGCGTACATCATTCAGACCAAGTAGAATACTCTGTACTTTCAAATTTTCATAAGCCGTCAGATTGGCATACAACGGCGGTGATTCAATAAGTGCACCAATCCGGGCAAGATCACGTCGACTCCAGGGATGTCCATCGAATAAGATCTCTCCGGAGGTTGGAGCCAACAGACCGGTTAACATTTTCAGAGTCGTTGATTTTCCGGCACCATTCGGACCAAGCAGACCGTACACACTGTTGTGCTCTACGGTTAGGGACACGTCTCTAATAGCTGTTTCTTTTCCAAACTTGCGAGTCAGATTACGGGTAGTCAGAATAGTACTCATTACTATTCATCCTTTATATTGAAATTTCCAAACTATTTATTTTGTGTCTCTGTAAAAAGCAGGATGTGACTGCTCTGATTAGACGTACGGTTAACTTGTATACTTGCCGGGTATGTAGATAACAGACTGCTTAAATTAACTGTACGTTTTGTATATATGCTAAATTAGAATTATCAAGTTTTTATCAGGATTCAGTTATTAATCGTGGAAGGGTGATTGTATGTACATTTATCTAAGCTCACGTAATATTCATGATCAGTTTCCCGAGGCTGCCCATCTGCCGGATGCGGTAGAGATGCATCATAATGGTGAGACCCGCTACGTTATGGAAATTGACGAGATTCTGCCTGTCGATATTCCTTCCGAAAATACATTCCGCTACGAGACACTCGACAGCAGCGGTGTAATCGGCGGCGGTTATGCGGTGCTCAATAATATTCCGGTAACTGCTGATGGTCGTTCTGCCTTTGAAGCCCGTTTTATGAATCGGGCACGCAAAGTAGAAGACGAACCCGGATTTGTCGGCATACGTGTGCTGCGTCCGCTGGATGATGATACGTATGTGATTTTGACATTGTGGGATGCCGAAGAGAATTTTACGGCATGGCAGGAGTCCCAGGCGTACAGCCATGCTCACCGCAAACGGAACACCGAGGAAGGTATTGATGTACAGCAGCCTTCCATTTTCCCGCGACCTTCATTTGTGAAGACCTATGTAATCGAGAATTAATCTACTGCGCGTAAACAGAAAGTTTGTGCTTGACTGCCCTATTATCAAAGACCTCATCCGATTAGCCATTTTGCCGGATTGGGGTCTTTTTTATGTGTGAATTTATCCTGTTTGCCCATTAACATCTATCATTTATTTATTTAAATTTGTATTTTTTTACAATTTTCTTGTAACCCCAGCCGCTTCAAATCGTAGAAGACGGTAGATTATATTCTGTATTGTTGTTAAAATGGCATTGTTATTGGAAGAAGCTATTACATTTAGAAATCGAGGGGTTATGTATGGGAATGAGTTACAACATGCAGCGCAAAAGTCAGTTGGACGCACGTGAACTGATGCTGCTTGAGTCGGAAGTAAAAACGTATGGTAAAAACATGGTCGTTGCTTATGTGCTGTGGTATTTCCTGGGCATTTTTGGAGGTCATCGCTTTTACATGGGCAAGATCGGAACAGCAGTTACACAGTTGATTCTGTCACTGACTGGTGTAGGACTGGTTGTTACAGGCGTATGGTGGGTTGTGGATGCCTTTCTGCTGCACACTTCGGTAAGAGAGCATAATGCTTATGTAGAGAATAATATTATTGATCAGATCCTAATCCAAAAGCCAATCACGCCACCAAGCTACAATTACTGATTCCAATATGCTAACCAGATATGAATTATCTCCACAGGAACTGATGCTGCTCAACTCGGAACTACGGTCCAAAGAGAAATCTTTGGCTCTATCCTACCTGATGCTAATTGGCGGACATCTGGGGGTACACCGTTTTTATCTGAGACGAACGATCAGTGCAATTGTTCAGCTTGTGTTGTTTTTGGTAGCTATGGCTGCCTATTTCGGATTTGCTTTTGCCACAGAATTTAGTGAAGAAGCGAGCTGGTCATTTCTTATTTTGCTGCTGGCGACCGGATTCCCATTGTTTGTCTGGATTGTGGTTGATCTATTCCTTATTCCGCGTATGGTACGCGACTTAAATCAGAAAGCAGAGCAAGATGTGCTTCAGCAGATTGAGTGGCTAAGACAAAATCCTCCATCAGCACGTGCACCTATGGCTGCTCCTGCACCCGCTCCACAGCAGGGATATCAGCCGCCTCAGCTTTAATATTCGATAACAGGACTAGCTGAAACGTACACACATAGAACATACCAAAAAGAACGCTCTGTCGATGACAGGGCGTTCTTGCTATTTGTAGATCGATTCTCTTACGAGTGCAGCAGTCTGTATAAGCCACAATATTTCCATACAAGCTTCCATACAAGCATGAATATTGGATTCCGGTAGATCAGGAAGATACCTTCAGCTGACTGTGGAATAGATCGCTATAGAATCCGCCTTGTTCCAGCAGCTGATCATGAGAACCCTTTTCCATAATCTGTCCGTCACGCAGGACGAGAATCTGGTCGGCTGACCGAATCGTGTTCAGCCGGTGGGCAATCACAAAGCTGGTACGTCCCTGCATCAGCCGCTGCAGTCCTTCCTGGATACGGATCTCGGTCACCGTATCAATACTGCTCGTCGCTTCATCAAGTACCAGAATTGCCGGATCGGACAACATCGCTCTGGCAATCGTGAGCAGCTGGCGCTGACCCTGACTGATCCCACCGCCATCCCGTCCCAGATGATGCTGATATCCATCCGGCAGACGACGGATAAAGCTGTCGGCATTGGCCATTACTGCTGCCTGCTCTACTTCGGCATCTGTAGCCTCCAGCCGTCCATAACGGATATTATCCATAATCGTTCCCTCGAACAAAAATGAGTCCTGCAGCACAAACGCCATATGTTCACGCAGACTGGCACGACGCATCTGCTTGATATCCTGTCCATCTATCGTAATCATGCCTTCATCCGCATCATAAAAGCGCGAGATCAGCTGAATCAGCGTAGTCTTGCCTGCGCCGGTCGGCCCGACGAGTGCAATCATCTCTCCTGGCTCGGCTTTGAACGAGATATGCTGAAGGGTATCCCGTCCTTCTCCTGTATCATAACCAAAGGACACATCGCGGAATTCCACTTCTCCCTTGATTTGCTGGACAGCCTTAGCCTGCTGTTCGTCGGCCTCTTCGACCTCTTCATCCATGATCTCGAATACCCGCTCGGCTCCTGCAATCGCCGACAGTAGCGTATTCCACTGATTCGCCAGATCATTGAGCGGACGTGTAAACTGGCGGGCATATTCTACGAAAATGACAATTACCCCGACAGTAATCGCACCACGGATCGCCAGCAGTCCTCCTGCTCCGGCAATCAGGGCAAAGCTCAGATTATTAAGCCCGTTCATCAGTTTGGGAATAAACCCGGAGATCGTCTGGGCCCAGAATCCGGAGAAGCGTATCCGGTCATTACGTTCGCCGAATTCACCAATCACCCGCTGCTCCTGGGCAAAGGCTTTGATAATTTTCTCTCCCGACAGCGTCTCTTCGATATAACCATTCAGTTCACCCAGATTACGCTGCCGTTCCCGGAACAGTGGACCGGTACGCCGGGTAATCCAGCGCATTCCCAGCGCCATCAGCGGTACGACAATAAAGGTCAACAGCGTCAGCAACGGACTGAGCCACAGCATAACACCGAGCGTACCGATAAGCGTCAGCACGCTGGAGAAAATCTGAATCGCCGAGCTGTTCAGCGTCGAACTGACATTCTCGATATCATTGGTCACCCGGCTCATCAACTCGCCCTGCTGTCTCTGTCCGAAAAAAGGGATCGGCAGACGATGCAAATGCGAGAACAGATCGGCACGCATACGGTAGACCGTCTCTTGGGCAATCTCGATCATCCAGACATTTTGCAGCCAGGAAGTGACCGAGTTCAGAATATATACTGCACCCAGTGCAGCGAGAAACCAGATCCAGCGTCTGCCGGCATCCTGTTCCAGAAAATCATCAATGGCGATTCCGACCAGATACGGTCCCAGCAGTGTCAGTGCAGAGGTCAACAGCACCATGAACAGAACAAGAAACAGCTTAAAGCGGCGCTGGGAGAGATATTTCCATATCCGTCCCAGTGTACCTTTCCAGTCTTTGGCACGTCGCTTCTTGCCTGCTGCCGGTGTTCCCTGAGGAATATCTCCCGGTTCTTCGGCCGCTACAGCCGGAGGTCTTGCAACACGAAAAGGATCAGTGAATGATTTCCACACGGCCAAGCTCCTCCTCTCCAAACTGGGATGCATATATTTTCCGGTACAGCTCCGACTGCTGAAGCAGCTCATCATGATTGCCCTGGGCGATCAGTTGTCCATCGCTGAGCAGCAGTACTTTGTCTGCCCGGATCGTCGAGCTGATCTTTTGGGTAATCAGAATCGTGGTACAGGACAACGTGCCGAGGCTCTCCAGCAGCAGTGATTCTGTGTGCACATCCAGCGCACTCGTGCTGTCATCCAGCAGCAGAATCTGTGGACGCCGCACCAGTGCTCGCGCAATAGAGAGACGCTGCTTCTGTCCGCCAGACAGATTGACTCCACGCTGGCCGAGCAAGGTATCATATCCATTCGGCAGCTGGGTAATCGTATCGTGAATCTGGGCCATCCGTGCAGCTTCTGCAATCTCTTCCATTGTGGCATGTTCATTGCCCCAGGCGATATTGTCACGAATAGTGCCGCTGAACAGTACGACTTCCTGCGGCACATAGCCAATGATACCTCGCAGCTGTTCTTCACTCATTTTGCGAATATCTTGTTCCTGCAAATAAATATGCCCGCTGTTCACTTCGTACAGCCGTAAGATCAGCTGGACTAATGACGATTTGCCCGAACCGGTCGCTCCCATAATCGCAGTCATCCGGCCTACACGTGCTGTAAAGGAAATATCCGTCAGAATCGGCGTATCGACACCGGGATATTGAAAATAGACACGCTCAAATGCAATGCCGCGCTGGTCTTTGCGTAATGAAGAAGGATCTACCCTGGATTCGGTTAATCCTCTATTTTCAAAAATAGGGTCATCGTTACGCACTGCCGACCCTACCTCCTGATCAGATGATAGACGACTGCTCACTTCTTCTTCGGAAGCATTCATCACTTCGTCCATCCGTTCAGCCGAAGCTCTCGCTCTGGAAAAGGAAGCCACGATCATCGAGAATGCCGATAAGGCACCCATGGTACGCATGGAGTAGTTGATAATCGCTACTACTTCACCCACTGAAGCGCTTCCACTCATAATGTCACGATGTCCAAACCACAGTACTGCAATAATACTGGCATTCATAATAAACAGGATAAACGGCATCGTCGTCTCGGTCAGACGCAGCGCAGCGACCGTATCCGTCATTAACTCACCGCTATGCTGCTCAAAACGTTTACGCTCATGATGGCGGCGAACGAATACACGAATCAGCCGCATCCCGGTCAGATTTTCCTGCATCACATTATTGACCTTATCCAGACGCCGCTGTACCAGCTGGAATCGCGCAGCAGCCCGTTTCATGACCGCGATAACGAACAATAACAGCACTGGAATACCCACGACCAGCAGCAGACCCAGCTTCACATTAACGATCAGCGCCATAATACTGCTGCCCACCACCAGCAGCGGCATCCGCAGCATAAAGCGCAGACCCATAAACAGCATGTCCTGCAAAATGGTCACATCATTGGTCAACCTTGTAATTAACGATGAAGAAGAAAAGCGGCTGAACAGGGCATACGAGAAAGACTGTACTTTGGTATACAGCGCTTCCCGCAGATCATAGCCCAGCCCCTGGCTTGCATAGGAAGCATAGAACGAACTGAATATGCCGGCGACAAAAGCAATAACTGTACCCCCGACCAGAATTCCTCCCCACAGCAGCACTGTCGAAGCATCCTGACGGCTCACTCCATCATCTATAATTTTGGAGATGAGAAAGGGCTGCAGCAGTTCCAGCGCCAGCTCGATAAACATCATGAGCAGCGCCAGCACAGCGGCAACCCGGTACTTTTTGAGAAAGGCAAACATAAGCGACATGTGCATCCCCCTTGTGACAAATCTACCTTACAGCATCAGGACGGAGATACGATGTCGATCTCTTCATTCTGGGACTGTTTCTTCATATATACCCCTTTTTTGTACACTGACTTGATCATAAAGTGATTTCCCAGCTTTTTATTCGTACGGTAAATCAGTGAATTGACCTCATCCACGCCGACCAGCTCGGCATCTTCTACACAACGCTCCGGCCAGACCTCACGTACAATCTGTTCACGGGTTACAAAGTGGTCGAGGCAGTTATACAGCATTTTGAACAGCTGGTATTCCTTTTTGGACAGTGTAATACTGTCGCCACCGACTTGAATATTTTGCAAATAATCATTTAACCGCACTTCGTTTTCCAACAGATCACTGATCCGGTATTCACGGGTCTCTTCAAAATCCACACCCCGTTCCAGACGCAGGCCGACCAATCCGTTTACCAGAGTCAGCTGGTCATTCTCGCTCACCGGATATTTCTGGTAAGGCTGCAGACGCTGACCATTCAGCTCGGTACCGTTCTTGCTGCCCAGGTCCTCGACGTATACGGTATTATGCTGGCGGGTAATCCGGCAGTGCTGTTTGGAGACCAGCTGATTATATAGCGGCAGATCGAGTTGGATCGTTCCGGTATGTCTGCCGATCATTGTTTCTTTTTGACTTTCTACATAAACAAACGAACCATGGCCTTCCTGGCCGGCCGTGTCGACAATCAATTTAATCATGTCCGGCATGTTAATCTCTCACTTTCGGGAATTTTGCCAAAGCTGTAATTCTGCATGTTTCCGCAGAGGCAGTGACAATTTCATCAGATTCATTTCATTGTTTGCTTGCCGTGTGGCTTTTATAGTATATAGCAGAGAGACTGCACCACAATCAATATCCCAACCATCGACCAACATTCTTTTCATTCATTATACTATACAATTTGTGGAATATATTTCAAAGTGGAGACTGTTAATATGAAACCGAGACAAATACTTATCTATGGATTGCTTTCTTTTCTGATCGCGAGCAGCATGGCGCTGTATGTATATCTCGATCACCGAATCCTACCTCAAAGCAGCACAGATGGCGGAATACAGCAGCTGCGCATTCAGAATCTGGATGATCTGCAGCAGTTGATGCTCGACAAATCCGATAACTCCCGGACATCTACAATCCGTCCCCTCTAAGTATTGAATCTATATGCAGCTTGCCAGCAATCGCAATATCACCGTACAGTTTCGCTTGGAAAGGACAGCCATACCCTCATCCTCGTGTAGAAACGGCAGCGACAAAATTCATCCTATTACAAAAAGCGCCTGCTTGATGCAGACGCTTTTTACTGTAACCGAATCTCTAACTTCGATATGCGTTGTATTGCAGGATACAGGGAATTCGTCCCTTACGTCCATGCCCAGAAAAATCCGTCACGATCCCAGGCGACACGTCCACCATGAGACTTGCGGAATGCTTTTTTGATTTCCTTATCCAGCGAAATATTGCCGCTCTCACTGGTAAACAGGTACTGTTCTCCATATTGGGCGCGAACATGAGCGATCGCGTCCTCCTGCTTTAAGACACCCTGCTCTCGAATCTGGTTAACCATCCACTCTGCGATTTGCTGCTCTGTTGTTACTGTAGGTTCCATACTGTCTTCCTTTCCATGCTCGTTTCTTGGCGGGATGACGGTACATGATTTCGTGAAACCATAGGTTCTCCCTAACAGTAGTATACTGTAACCATCCGAAAAGGAGTGCATTCCCCATGAAAAAATATATTTTATCTATCCTGCTGTTTGCTGGATTGCTGTCCGGCTGTTCAGCAGTCGATCAGGTCAGCCAGTCCGTGAACTATGTAAGTGAAGTCACTACCTATATCAATAATACTTCCCAGCTGTCCCAGCAGCTGCCTGAGCTTGCACAGCAGGCGATTACCGATCCCAGTGCACGCCAGAGCCTGATTCAGGAATTGCAAAATGCACAGAGCCAGATTAATCAGTTTCAGAATCTGCAGGTTCCCGGCTTTGCCCAGGATCTGCACCAGCAGTTATCCGGTTATACCGATACACTCGGCACGGAAGTGAATGGATTGATCGATCAGGCACAGGCAGGCAAGCTGACTCCTCAAGCACTGAACAACTCCCCTATTTTCCAGACGATCGACCAGATCACCGGTCTGTTGAACCAATTCCAGCAGCTCGGCAATAATTAACAGGATTTCACAAGCTATCTAATTTCAGCATACACTATATAAAGGTCTTTACCGGATGATCGGGAACCTTGCTAATTAGCGAAATAAGGGTCCTGATCATTATTTTACATAATCATATATGTGTTATACACCACAGGTTCAGGAGGTCTGAATATGGAACTGTCAACAACACGCTTATGGATCAGGGAATTGGTCATGGAAGACTGGCCAGCTGTACACCGATATGCTTCCGACCCTAGGGTGACTCTTCATACAATATGGGGGCCCAATACAGAGCAGGATACGATACAATATGTACAGTCCATGCTGAATGAGCAGCAGAAGGAACCGCGTACGGTCTATGAGATGGCCGTCATTCGTCGGGAAGATAACCAACTCATAGGAGGTTGCGGCCTGCATCTATCCGATCAACAGCAGGCAGAGATTGGTTACTGTAATGATCCAGGCAGCTGGGGCAAAGGCTATGCTTCGGAAGCCGCCGCAGCCATGCTCGAATACGGATTCAACCAGCTGAATCTGCACCGAATTTATGCCAGATGCCGACCAGATAATATCGGTTCTGCCAAAGTTATGCAAAAAATAGGCATGAGCTATGAAGGGCATCTGCGGGAGCATATGTATTACAAGCAGCAGTGGTGGGATTCGTACCAGTACTCCATATTGCAGACAGAATTCCGCGAGAAAACCTCTTTTCAAAAAGGGATTTAGCACGGCTCCGTCATAGCGCTGAACCAATATCCTCTACACCTCTGTCTTGCCATATCAATCATGACTCTACAAAAATAATAAAAGCTTCCCGATCCGCTAATGCGGAAAGAGAAGCTTTTTCTATTCGTTATTCTTATTCTAATGTAAGTAAGCTGGAGAGAAACAGAGCACAGCCTGCTGCAAACTTCATAGCAGCCGCGTATCTAATATATTCTCAGTTTACTTGATCAGCTGGATATTGCCGATAAACGGCAGCGGCTTGCGCTGGCCATTGGCTGCATTAATGATACCGACGATCATAAAGGCCAAAGTCGCCAGGAAAACGATAGGATACAGGATAAATCCAATAAAGGGAATTACAGTCAGCACAACCTGTGCGGCTACTACGATAATAAACAACACCAGTCCCTGATTGGCATGATACATAGCAAACGGTGAATTACGCGCAGCCAGAAGCGGTACAAAGAACAGAATATAAGCCAGAATT
This sequence comes from Paenibacillus dauci, assembly GCF_000971985.1. GTDB lineage: Bacteria > Bacillota > Bacilli > Paenibacillales > Paenibacillaceae > Saccharibacillus > Saccharibacillus dauci. Next base: position 403,141 of record NZ_KQ040799.1, read on the forward strand.
GCCATTACCTTGTTACTTTGCACATCATTCGGATCTTCGTGCGGGTATGGATCTTGAAAATTGGACATGTGAATTACCTCTCTAATCTTTATATTTTCAGTTCATGATTAGCGGCAGAAAAGTAGACGTGAAGTATGCTATTATGTATGGTTGCCGTATCTTGAAATTCATCCAGAGTATAACATCAACAGACAGGTTTGAATAGATAGAATTATGCATATTCATTCAGAAGGAAAGAAGGCATGTATCTTCTTGGCAGCTTGTTGGAATCAAAATGTCATATGACAATATGCTACTGGTCAAACTGACATCAGAAACAGTAGGATACAACTGTAACCTGTACATAATAGAGATGAATCAGATTCATATGACATGTGTCGCAGATGTCATATAGATCAGAATAAACAAGAGAAAATGCACGGGTGCGTTCCAGATGATATTGCAACTTTATACTTGTTACATCGTGTCATACTGAAGATTTTGGGAGTGGATATTATTGGTTCAGGGGATGAACAAATGGATTCAAAAGTGGTTTTGGTACGATTGGCTGATGCTGGGAATCCGCCTGCTCTGCAGCATCTCTTTGCTGCTTACTACAGTCGATAGACATGCTTATTTTATGCTGCCGTTTTGGATTCTTGTGTTATGGCAGCTGATTGCTTTTACTGTTCCATGGGTATGCTTGCAGCTCAATTACAAATACTATTTGCTTACCGAGATTGTGATTTCGGGTGGATTATGTCTTTATCTGGCATCCTTTTTTCCAGCAGCCTACCTTTCGTTCTTGTTATATGCCTTTTTGATAGCTGCCAATAGCAGACAACAATCTTATTACTGGTCTGCTCCTCTGGTCATACTGCTTGTACCCATTATATTTACGCAGGTTGCTGAACAGAGTGATTTTTGGGCGATTCTGCTACAGTTTGGATTGGCGTATACGTTCGGATTTTCTTTTCATTTACTAATGGTTAATCACCGTCAAAGCGAGATCATACGTGATCAGAATGCGGTGTTGGAGCAGTACCTATCACAGGTAGAACGCATTACTCTGGCTGAAGAACGGAGCCGATTGTCCAAAGAGCTCCATGATACAGTTGGACATGCTTATACCTCCTTGATTATGGGACTCGAAACTCTGCGCCCTGAGCTGGCAACAGTCACCGGTACCGAACGGCTCGATTCTCTGCTCTATCGAGCTCGTCAAAATATGGATGAAGTCAGAAATTATGTACACCAGATGCAATCGCCGCAGGAAGAACTGCCACTCACCCAGTCTTTACAGGCTCTGGCAGATGAATTTCAGGAACATGCTAATGTGACGGTTCGTTTTCAGGCATTCGGAGAAGAGTACATGATAACCAGACAAGCCAAAACCATGCTGTATCGTTGCCTGCAGGAATCGCTGACAAATGCAGTACGTCATGGACAGTCGACCGCAATTACCGTCTTTCTGCGATTTGAGCTTCAGCAGACCAGGCTGGAAATCCAGGATAATGGCCGCGGAACAGAACAATTGCGCGATGGATTCGGCCTTCGTGCCATGAAAGAACGGGCAATAAATGTTCAGGGACAGATTGCCATCTACAGTCAGCCGGATGAGGGCACACTTGTTACTTGCACGCTGCCAAGACAAATAGAAGCCGAAGATGAAGTAATACGTCTGCTGCTCGTCGATGATCAGCCCTTTATCCGCGACAGCCTGCAGATTATTCTGGAAGAGCAGCATGATTTACAGATCGCCGGAATGGCAGAAGATGGTCGGCAGGCTGTTGAACAATGCCGACTGCTTCAACCGCAGTTGGTATTGATGGATCTGGATATGCCCCATATGGACGGAATCTCTGCCACCCGAATGATTAAGCAGACATGGCCGCATATCCATATTCTGATCCTCACCACATTTGAGGATACTGAACAGGCTCTGCAAGCCATGCAAAGTGGCGCAGATGGCTATTTACTAAAATCCATGCATCCAGGAGAACTGGCCGAGACTATCCGTACTGTTCATCGCGGAGGAACACTGATCGATCGGGGCATGTCGCAGAAATTATTCGCACAGTTAAACGATTCGCCGATGATCCAGCCAGCTACAGCCTATGATCTGACGCCGCGAGAGCTTGAGATTCTACAACTTGTCTCGGAAGGACTTCGTTACAAAACGATCGCCTCCAGATTGTATTTATCTGATGGAACCGTACGGAACTATGCTTCATCGGTCTATCTGAAGCTTGGTGTGCGCAACCGGGAAGAAGCGGTACAGAAGTCACGGGAACTGGGGATTTTATAACATCCGAAATAAATAAGAAAAGCGCAAGTGACAAGGACGTTCCCTGCCACCTGCGCTTTTTCACGTTGTTTTATGAATTAATGCTGGATAGGCAATGTATAGTAATTAAATGCCTGATCCAACCATGCACTGGCTTCCTGACGTTTGAGAAGCTGCTTGGAACGAAAGTCCAATGAGCCGTCAGTGTTGATTTGGGTATTCGGGTCGATAATACCTTGTGAGACAAGAGCAGTAATAGCTTTCGCTGCCCAAGGTGCTGTCTGATCTTTTAGTGTGATTTTGAATCGCGGCTCTGCCTGTTTAAGATTTTGGATCATTACCGCTGCTATTTCCCGGGTAATAGGCGCATTCTGCTCATACTGTGGTAATCCGGCGAGCATTTGCTTTCTATTCGGCTCGATCATAAAAGGTTGCTTGTACCACCCTTGAGCGCGCAGCAATACTTCCGAGAACTCCCCTTGGGTCATGGTTCCATCCGGGTCGAACAGATGCGCAGATTTACCGGGCATCACATTTAACGCATGAAGGTTATTAATATAAGTACGATATGGACTGTCTGCCCGTACATCGGAGAACGGTGAATCTACTTTTATTTTCTGTGCATAGGCAACCAGATCGGGCAGCTGCATATAATACAGATAGGCAATCTCGCCTGCTTTATTTTTATTGAATGTTAGTTTGTTGCCTGCTTCATCTTCGAATAACAACGAATCAAGCATATGAAGAGTATGTTTGCCCGACGCTCCTGTCTCCATCACCAATCTTCCATTGGAATAAGACACTTTGGATCTCAGAGCGGCAATACGTGTGTTCTGATATAATCCCACATATTCCTTGGCTTGCTGCGCAGTGATGATTTTGTGTATGGATTTGGGCGCTTTTGATTTTTGGGGATAATAATGATTCATGAATTCTTCGTATACATCCAGGCTCATCATCGAATCATTATTATAGGACATGTACATGGCTGTATTTTTCTCGGGCAAAATAACGATCAGAGAGGAGTGCCCGGTTACGTTTCCTCCTTTGAGAATAACATGCTGGTTGTTCATCTTGTCCTTAAAGTAGCCCTCAAATCCAATCGTAGTAACCGGGATTTTCTTGGAAGGAAACAATTGATACGTATGCATCTGCTTGATACTTTGTGGACTCACCACTTCTTTGCCCCGGTACGTTCCTTTGTTCAGGTGCATGATCAGATATTGGGCCATGTCCCTGGCAGTGGAGACCATGCCGCCTTCCGGTTTTTCTGTAGGATTGAATCCTTCGAGTGCTATCCGTTTACCATCGGGTCCATAATGGGCAGCCATTCGCTTTAATAAAGAAGGAGTAAATTGTACGCTCGTCGATGACATCCCCAGCGGTTTGAAAATATTCTTTTGCATGTACTGGGAATAAGATGTACCTGCCACCTGTGCGACGGCATAGCCAGCCAGCATAAACCCGAAATTGTCATAGGTATAAGCTTCTCCGGGAGGTCTGACGACTGTAGGCATATGTGATTCGATATATGACTTCATTGGGAAATAGTGATGTACATATTCCGGATAGGATTCGTTAGCAATGTCCGGCTCATCAAATCCGCCTGAATAGGTAAGCAGGTCAAACATCGTCAGCTTATGGCCTGTTGTATTCGGAACTTTGATTCCTCCCAAATAATTCTGAATATCACGATGCAAATCCATTTTCCCTTTATCCACCAGCTGCATCGCTGCCAATGCAGTGAACGATTTGGTCACCGACCCGATCTGGAACACCGTATTGGAGTCTACCGGAATTTTCTTCTCTCTGTCTGCATACCCGTATCCTTTACTCAGCATCACTTTGCCATTGGTGATTACGACAAAATTGGAACCGACCGTATTGAATTTCTTCATTTTGTCCGCAAATACCCGGTCTGCGAATTTCTCCAGTTCTTTGCTATTGTTCGGCCCATCCCTGTCTATCTTCGAAGAGGTATGGGATATCATTGGAGCAGCAGCCGAATTACTGCTTGGTGTTGTCATACATGCGGTTGTGCATATAGAAGAGACGAGTAGGACGATCAAACTGGTATACAACATTTTTTTCATGAGTGGTTCTCCTTGAAATGTATTTTGCCGGATCGCATCTGGCATCACCCAGTATGGCAAAATGGCTGTCATACCGACCAGTTACATTTCGTCATGCATTACATTTCAGAGCCGGATGCCAAAAAGCAGAGCTGTTCCGTCTGTTAACGGATCGCTCTGCTTTTGGTATTTCTATGCTGTATATCAAATGTCTGTTTTGCTGCTGTCGGATTTAATTCATGGTTTTGGCGAGCCGGGCAATTTCATCTGGGCTGAGTGCCTCGTTGTAGATACGTACATCATCCAGACTGCCTTTGAAATAGGCATCTGCAGCGAAGCGGCTTTTGCCCAGATAGGCTTCACGGGTCATGAGGTTTTTCGGATTAAACGTCATCTTGTCGTTCGTGCCCGCCAGTTGGCCGTTGAGGTACAATTTACCGGTATCGCCTGCCAGTGTTACTGTGACATGTACCCATTTGCCTTGTGGCATCGCTGAGCCAGTAACAATATTCTGGTCCGTATTATTCTGATGAATCGTAAACTGCATTCCGGTTCCCTGCGATGGAGTCAGGAACATAAAGCCATTCATTCCATTGCCAAAGTCCATGATCCGCTGCCAGGCTGCGCCACCGTCCCATTTGACCCAGGCAGCAAAAGTAAAGTCCTCGCCATCGGTTACTGTTCCCGGTAGCTGTACATAATCATCCCGGCCATCCAGTGTAATCATGCCGCCACTGCCATATACATTTCGGGTTACGCCATTCATCAGCGTACCATCGTAATGATTATAGGTACTGTCTGTGACAGTGGTACCGGAAGTTTCATCGAATGTGTAATGACTTAGCAGCGGACCGCGTCCCTGCTCCAGTACAGTCACTTTGAAATTTTTGTTCTTTTTGGAACCGTCTTTGGTAATGGTAGCAATCAGGGTTACTCTGGCATTGCCTTCACCAGCTGCCGGACGAGTCACTACTCCGGTATTCGAGATAATATCCGGCTTATTGGAACGCCAGCTGATCTGTGAATCACGTGTGCCTTTTACCGGCAGATTCAGATCGTAGAATACCCCGCTGATATCACCCAGGCTCAGATCTTCATCCACACTGGAGACGATCTGTTTATCTTTGAGCTTTTCACGCTGGCTTCCCCATACACCAACACCGGACGAAGACAAGGCACTGAGGGTGATGACTGTTTTGCCGGAATCGGCATTGGTCTCATGCAGGAATACGCCCGTATAGGTGACTCCATTCACTTTGAAAATCCCTGTATTTTTGCCTTGCAGCTCCCAGGTTCCGCTAATATCACCGGTAATGGTACCGTCACTGTTCAGCTGAGCGGATACGGAATGATGAATATCCGCGCTGATATTTTTGTCCTGCGTAATCCACTGGTAGCTTCCGGCAATCTCATTTTTGCTGACTGCGGCCTGAGGCTGCTGCTCACCAGCGTACCGATATGGCGCTACGACCGGCCAGCCGTCTTTATTCATGAACATCTCATGGGTGCGTACTTCATGCGCTTCACCGCGTCCAGGGAAGCGGGAATGGAAGATCAGGAAATAACGTCCGGTCTGTTCATCATAGTAAGCAGAGTTGTGACCCGGTGATACCGCCCCTGCACCCGATCCTTCGCCGGGATCGCCAATTTCGCGATCGAACTGGTAGTTCCCGATAATCTTGACGCCGTACGGCTCGATCGAATCATCGTCAAACAGCGGCTTGGTTGGATCAGCCTTGACGTTAGTCATCTCATTGCCTGCCGCATCGTAGAACGGTCCATCCGGTGTTTTGGAGCGAACAACGCGCAAATTGTATCCGCCAGTCGCATCCAGTCCGCCGAATGACAGGTACATGTAATAATAATCCGTATCCGGGCTATACATCATATAAGCGCCCTCGATCCGGCTGTGATTGCCACCGATTACTTTTTTGCCGTATCCCTGTCCAGGCAGAGGTTTACCGGTAGCCGGGTCCATCTGCATAACAAAGATACCGCCGGAATATGAACCATAGACCATCCATAGCTTGCCGTTCTTATCATAAAATACGTCAGGGTCTACCGCATTCGGATGAATCCGTGCATCATAGATCGTACCGTCTTCACTCTTTTGATCCCACATACCGGATTTCAGGAAAATGCCTTTATCCTTGTACGGACCTTCAATTTTGTCGGCTACTGCGATCCCCATTGCCGAACGTGGTGAATCGCCTTTGCATGCATTGTAGTACATATAGAATTTGCCATCAGCCAGTTGGATCACATCAGCAGCCCACAGCGTATCGGTCTGTGCCCAATCCAATGCTTCCCGCAGCTCGGTAGTTACATTCGGAATCAGTGCATTACCGTCGGCTACTCCGGAAGAGATCATATCCCAGTTCATTAGATCCTTGGATTTGGCAGATGCCAGATGGGAGCCAAAGATATAAAATGTATCTCCCACTTTGATTACAGACGGATCATGGACAGAGGCTTCCTTGTACAGAGGCGCAGCTGTACGACTGGCCTGAAGAGCTGCCATCTGCTGCTGCACATATCCCGATGATTGTACATTTACATAAGCTTGCGGCTGGTTGGTTTCGGATGCCGCAGAGATGCTGCCTGGCAATAACAGGGCTGTTCCCAAAGCGAGAAGGGTTGTTTTCTGCCATATTGGTTGTCTGGATTTCATTATTTTCTTCCTCTCTGTATATAAATCTGTGTATATATAAGGCGATAACGAAAAAATGATCAAATACATACTATTCTGTAATCGTTAATAAATATATTTACGTTATTGAATTAAAACGCTTGCATAAAAGATGATATCTGTACAGATAGCGCTTACAAACATAATAATTCACTTATTTATAAATAGGCAAGAAATATATTTATATATTTGTGTATTATAAATATATAAGTTAAACAAGTAAACGATATATAATTCGTTATATTTATATCCGATCCTTTTTCCCTTTTAGATTCACTGCTCTTCTTACCCGTATGTTCTTCCTTTTTTTCATCAAAAAAGCCTGCCGTCTTTCTTGATGGCAGGCTTGATTTATTGGGATTATATCCTGTTGTGGAACCAAAAAAAATGCTTTGTAGATGATCGGACAGATATTGTCCTCGATGTATAACCTACTCTGCCGCCAGCGTACGATTGTACACTTGCTGTTGCAGATAATCCATAAGTTGTGCCACGGAAGTAAACAGCTGATCCGGTTGTGCTTCGCGCAGTTCCTGTTCATCTCCGGCCGGTGCCCAGCAGGCAGAGGCAATGGGAATGCCTACTTCACGAGCTGCCTGGATATCGCCGAGTTTGTCTCCGATATATAATGCTTCTTCGGCAGGAACGCCGAGCTGCTCCAATACACTACGAATCCCCTGCGGTTTGATCTCTTTCTCGGCAATTCCATTTTCCACTACTTCAAAATACGAAGCGATACCGAACTGATGCAGCGTATAATCGCTTGTCGGCTTACTTTTGCCTGTTACCATGGCAATATGCATACCCTGATTCCTCGCCCATGACAGTAGCTCCCGCATTCCTTCAAAAGGAGCCGGACAGATCGCGTCATGCATTTCTTTGTAGCACTGGATATAATCATGCAACGCTTCTTCCCGGTGATCCTGAAGTAGCGTGCGGATAATTCCTTCCTCCGACGGGCCAAACGCATCCATAATTTCCTGATCGCTAATCTTTCTGCCCGCCCATGGTTCCAGCGCCTGATGGAACGCTTCCAGACAGAGCGGCTCGGTATTGCCAATGGTTCCATCCAGATCAAAAATAAGGCATGTAATCATGTCATGACCTCCTTGTACTGTGGAAGTATATTACCCTGATTACATGCCTGTTATGACACTAGTGATGTATAAAGTTATAGACCTTTTTGCTTGTGCAAGTGTTGTACCTTATTTGAGATATCGACGCGCTCCGGCAAATTCTTTTTTGTAGGCCGGTGTATCTACCGAAATAATCTCGACAGTCTTGCCTGCTTTTGGAGAATGCATCATTTTGCCGTCTCCGATATACATGGACACATGGTGTACACTGCCTTTGCCATTGTCATGGGCGAAAAACATCAGATCACCAGGCTGCATATCGCTCCAGCTTACCGGCGTGCCTTCCTTGATCTGGGCGGAAGCATCACGCGGCAGGGCAATCCCGTGGAAACTGTACAGTGTAGAAGTAAAGCCGGAACAGTCAAATCCATACGCGGAGATGCCGGCCCACAGATACGGCAGTCCGAGGAACTGTTTGCCTGTCTGAACAAGCTCTTCGCCGGTCGGTGCAGGAATATCGGATAATTGTTCATAGACATCCGCATCCTGCTTGCGCAGCCAGGCAGTGCCATTATCCGGCATATGCACCTGCAGCCAGTTTTCTTCGTTCGCGACCAGCGGCAGACGTGTATTGAAGCTCAGCGTCAGCAGACTGCTTTTGCGATCCGTATCATATAATTTGGCCGTCTTGGCACTGACGATAGCTACCGGACATTTGCTGTAGGCAGCACCTGTAGTCGTTGTCAGAATCTGCTTGCGCGGCAGCCAGCCCGGATAGCCGTACTTGCTGCGTGGTGTGGATTGTCCGACGACAGCGACATACGCCCAGTCTCCCTGTACTTTTAGCAGACGAACTTCCTGGCCATATAATGCCTGTGTTTCTGTTTTGCCGGTCAGCCAGCGGCGTTGATCCGCTGTAGCCATATTGGATGTCCATTTCTCCATATCGACTGGACTCGACAGCGATGGGGTATCCATCTGACGTGCCAGACCCGGTTCTGTCCACAAGGTAGCTACAGCGACATTTACATAATGCTTGCGTGCAGTTTGATTCACTTTACAGTCCTCTTTTGCTGCAGAATGGGATGTGGAGGCTGCTGCCGAAGTATGGCCTGCCGTTGTCCATGCAGCCAGCATCAGCAGACAGGCGGAGAGCAGCAGTGCCGCACCTGCCCAGCGCCCAGGGCGTCTGATCATCGTTGTGGATCTATTTTTCATATAAGTGATCTCCCTCGGGTACTGCATCCCATCTCATAGGATACGAAGCACCCGGATTCCATTTTTTGTATTATTTTAGCATAGCGAATCGCATCACGGTCGTTATTCCATTATAAAAATCATCATTTGCGAAAATCGATTATTTGCGCCGTAATTCTTCTTCCAGATCCTCGTCAAAACGAATGCACTGGATCAGCTGAAAAACAGCGGCCAGACCAAGAGCGCCCCAGATGCCGGAAGTATCTACACCCGGTTGAATCTCCGATAGTGTGTAGAGCAGAATCGTATTACGCACAATAGCAATCACCTGAGTCTGCCAGAACTTCAGACTGCGACGCAGCAGTGGATACACATATTCTACGGTAGCCGGCTGTACATAAATCGCCAGTAAAAATAAACCTGCGACCGTCCAGACGGAATAGATCAGTGCACTGTCCCGTCCGTCGAACCGGATCAGATGAATCAGCGAACCAAGGTAGAAAAAGGCATACGCTGCAAAAGAAGCACCTGCTACGACAACGACCAGTCCAAGCGAGATCAATATTGCCATCGACAGACGATCGAACAGACTCGAAGGGCGGAACATTTTTTCCAGTGGATCTACCGGCTGACTGGATTCGGGATCACGCCGCGGAGAGCGGACAAATTTGAAATAGGAATACATACAGATCAGCATAAATACGATTATGCAGGTGATTAGCAGATTCTTCTCAATATGGATATGCTTCCGCTCCCTTCTGAATAATAATCCAATGCTGATCTGATCACGGAATAATATGTATCTCATACTATCATAAACCACTTATTCTTTCCTCTGTCCCGATAAATCCTTTTGGACTAAACACCAGTGATTTCCTGCAATTCACTATATTGTCACCATTTGCTGTAAAATTCAATTTTTCATGTCATAATGCAAGTTTGTTTATTGAAATCATGCTTCTAAAGCATTATATAACCTGTCATAATATAAATACACATGATATTCGTCTAGAAAGGAATCTTCCTAATTATGCCGCTTAATCATACAATCTATACTCACTCCGATGCCCACCAGCCGCTGGATCTTCATCTGCTTTTTTTTGGCAAGGAAGAATGTCTACCCGGTCATGCATGGGGACCCGGTATACGGGATGCTTATATTTTGCATTATATTCACGCAGGCACAGGTACCCTGCGAATAGGAGATGCAGAATATCATCTGGGCCACAGTCAGGGGTTCTTGATTCCGCCGGATACGATTGTACAGTACGAGGCAGATCCTGTTGAACCATGGGTATATTCATGGATCGGCTTCCGCGGTTTGCAGGCGCTGTCGCTGATGGAGCGGTCGCAGCTCACGGTCTCCTCTCCCGTCTACCGGATGCATCCTGAATCGATATTTGGCAGCTTCTATGAGCGGCTGCTGGAGACAGCCAATCAACCTGCCGGAGATATCCAGGCCCAGGGCATCCTTTATCAGCTGATGTATACGCTGATTGCCCGCCTGCCGGTTCACACAGCTGCCGCCCACCACTCCCGCTCCAAGGAGTCCCATATCCGTCAGGCGATCGAATATATCGAGAACAGCTACAGCCAGAAGATCAGCGTATTGGACATTTCACAGGCAGCAGGTCTGGATCGTACCTATCTGTCCAGCCTGTTCAAAGCCCGGTTTGGCATGTCCCTTCAGGCATTTATGCTGGAGTACCGAATGAACCGTGCTGTAGAGTTGCTGCATCATACCGATCTGTCGGTCAGCGAAGTCTCTCGCTCGGTTGGCTATGAAGATCCTTTTTTATTCTCCAAAATGTTCAAAAAAATCAAAGGCGCTTCTCCGCGCCGTCTGCGTGAAGAGCTGCTGCAGACCGGTCCTTGATCCTGCTTTCTCTTGCTTCGCTCGCTCTGGTCGACATTTCTTCACAGCAGCTTGCTGCTTACAGAACAGAAGAGCGGTCATGCATCATCTCTGCCGGAGCCACACCCATTTTACGTTTGAATATCCGGTAAAAGTACGACACTTCCTGATAGCCCAGAAATTCGGCGATCTCGGCGATCGTCAGCTGGGATTCGGTTAGCATATAGACTGCCCGCTTCATACGCTGATCGTGGACATATTCGCTGATCGTCTGGCCAGTTGTATTTTTGAACAGCGAAGCCGCATAATTGGGAGTTCGCTGGATGAGTTCACCGAGATGCTCCTTGGTAATCCGGCGGCTGTAATTTTGCTGGATATGCTGCTTCATCGCATCAACCAGACGCTGCTTGTCCTCACGGATCATACCGCGATCATATTCACGGTTCAGCTCGACGAGCAGCTGCACCAACAGCGAATCCGCCAGCAGCCGATAATAGGCAGGCTTATCCCGCCACTGCATGGCAATATGCCGGAGACGATCATGGTATAGATCATAGCCGCCAGGCTTCATTTGCAATACCTCCTGGCTCTGCAGCAAAGGCAGTACATACTGTTGTACCCGGAAGCGAATCACCTGCTTGGTATGGACACGGGTAGGAACGCTTTTGCCATAATAACCAGCTCCAGGCGGAATGAGCAGTAATTCTCCTTTCTCCAAAATCCGCTTTTGTCCATTCACCCAGTACACACAATTGCCATATGTAATCAAAACAAGACTGTATTCATCCTCTTTCAGATACTGTTCTTCATACCAGTCCATCTGGTGCTGTTCCTGCACTTCCACTACTTCCAGCATATGCTGTACCTCCTTGCATCACACAGGATTTGAATCTTTTTCCGGAGATTATCAGACTTTTTAGCTGCATTTTGTCATAAACTGCGCTTTATTGCTGTTCTTAAATCATACTATAGTACATTGATTGTACAATAGTTCATAGCAGTCTGTGTATGTTACAGCTACAATGAATTATATACTACAGGTTGCCGGATAACGGTCCTCCCAGCATGGCAGGACAGAAATGGGACATTCGGACAGCCGCTACTACAACAGGGCTGATCCTTATACCAGCCTGCATACTCGAGGAGGATTATTCAATGTTAAGAACTAAAATCATCTGTACAATGGGACCCGCTTGTGACTCAATCGAAATGCTTAAGGAAATGATCCAGGCTGGCATGACTGTAGCCCGTCTGAATATGGCTCACGGCGAGCTGGAAGATCACGTGATGCGTATCCGTAACGTACGCCAGGCTGCAGCCGAGCTGAATACATTTGTACCGATCATGATGGATATCAAAGGACCTGAAGTACGTATTGGCAAACTCAAAGAAGCTTCCTTTGAACTGCGTACCGGCAATCAGCTTATTCTTACGACCGAAGAGATTCTGGGTGATGCCGAGCGTATCGGTGTTAACTATCCGCAGCTGAACCAGGATGTTCATGCCGGCGACCGTATTCTGCTGGATGATGGACTGATTGATCTGACCGTACGTGAAGTTCGCGATAGCGAGATTGTGTGTGATATCGTCAGCGGCGGTACCATCAAGCCTCGTAAGGGTGTCAATCTGCCGGGTATTCATACTTCCCTGCCGGGCGTTACCGAGCGTGATGTGATGCACATTCACTTTGGCCTGGAACAAAATATCGAGATGATCGCGGCTTCCTTTGTCCGCAAAGGCGATGATATCCGCGAAATCCGCGATATTCTGGCGAAAAACAATGCCGAAGATGTACAGATTTATTCCAAAATCGAGAATGCCGAAGGTATGGAAAACCTCGATGATATTATCGAAGCTTCCGATGGTATTATGGTAGCCCGTGGCGATCTGGGTGTCGAAGTACCGATCCAGGACGTACCCGCTCTGCAAAAAGAAATGATCGATAAGTGTAATGTAGCCGGTAAACCGGTTATCGTTGCGACGCATATGCTGGAATCCATGCAGGTGAATCCTCGTCCTACCCGTTCCGAGGTCAGTGACGTTGCTAATGCTGTACTGCAAGGAGCAGACGTAATCATGCTGTCCGGAGAATCCGCTGCCGGTAAATATCCGGTACAGTCCGTACAGACGATGGCTGCTGTAGCCAAACGTGCCGAGAGCATGCTGGATTATCAGGAGCAATTCTCTCGCAAAAGAGCACTGCAATCTACCAACATTACCGAAGTGATCAGCCAGGGCGCAGTTAGCGCATCTCTCGAACTGAACGCCAAGGCAATCATTATCTCGACCGAGAGCGGCTTCACTGCCCGCATGATCTCCAAATATCGTCCAAGCGCTCCGATCATCGCTGTTACCCACAACGATGCGGTACTGAACAAAGTGTGCCTGCTGTCCGGCGTTATTCCGGTCAAAGGTGAAGCGGTATCCAGCACGGATGAAATGTTCGAATCCGCGATCCGCAATGCCGTAACTACAGGTCATATCTGTGCCGGCGATATCGTTGTTCTGTCTGCCGGTGTACCGATTGGTCAATCCGGTAACACTAACCTGCTCAAAATCCAACAGGTATAAACTACTTCCTGTATAGTCCATATACAGCAACAAGCCACGAATCCTCTACAGTGATTCGTGGCTTGTTTTATTTAGCAAATGTGTTGAAATCGTAATCTGGAAAAATTAAATTTTGCGTGCATACTCTACCAGCGATTGGGACATATGATTGATCTCATCCATGGATGCATTCAGCTGCTGGGTCAATGCTGCCTGCGACTGGGTCAGCGTCGTCATATTGGCGATCTGCTCCAGAATTTCTCCGATCTGGTCTTTCATCTCGCCCAGGCTGCTCTCAATGTTCTCTGTAGCATTTGCACTGTGGATAGCCAGCTTGCGTACTTCATCGGCAACAACAGAGAATCCTCTTCCATATTCACCGGCACGTGCTGCTTCGATCGATGCATTCAAGCCCAGCATATTGGTCTGATTGGCAATTTCACGGATAAAAGCAGAGATGTTTTTGGTTTCTTCTGCGCTATTCTGTGCTTTGTGGGCAGCTTCTGTAGAATGTTCCTGAGCACTTGCCAGATCCTGCGCCTGTCCGGTAACCGAATCAATCGCGGTAGACATCTCACTAATCGATTGAGACAACTGGGACATACGTACAGTCATAGCCTCCACAACATCATTTTTGTTTTTCTCATACGTAATATCGCGGATCGTGCCTGCTACGCGCAGCGGTGCTCCGTTGGCATCCCGGAGCGTTGTGCCTCCTGCATGATACCAGCGGTATTCGCCATTTTTGAGCTGCAGACGATAATCGATGGCAAACGGTGTACGGCCGGTATGGTCATTCAAATGGGCTGCAAAAGCGCTCAATGCTTCTTCCTTGTCTTCCGGATGCAGTCGGTCGCTCCAGCTACTCAGTACATTCGGGAAATCCCGCTCATCCTGGAAGCCCAGTACCTGGCGGAATTGTGGAGACCACCAGAATTCATTATTCGGATTGACCGGATCACCGGCTTCTACCTGCATATCCCATGGCGCTTCTACCAGTGCCTTGTTGATCAGATCATAGCGGTTCACCAGTGCCTGCATTTCTTCATCCTTGATTCTTCGCTCATGTACATCAAATAGCGCTCCCGCTACACGCAGCGGTACTCCACTGTGATCACGGATGGTTGTACCGGTCGCGCGGTACCAGCGATATGTGCCATTTTTCAGTTGCAGACGGTATTCGATGTCATAGGGTGTTTTGCCACTATGATCGAGCAAATGATTTACAAGTGCTGCGAGTACCCACTCCTGGTCATCCGGATGCAGACGCGAAGCCCAGCTGTCCAGCACATTCGGGAATTCCTGTTCACTGTGATAACCGAGCATATGACGGAATTCATCAGTCCATGTAAAAGCATTGTTCGGATTGACCGGATCGCCGGCTTCTACTTCCATATCCCACAGTCCCACATGAATCGCTTTGGTGACCAGATCCATGCGCATTTTCACATCATTTTTTTCGGTTTGTACAGCTTGAAGTACCTCATTGATGTTGTTTACAATCTCGATCATGCTGGCATCGTCGCTTTGCAGTTGTAATTGTGCTGAAGATTTGCGGGCATCAGCTGCCAGACGTCGGCTTGCTTCAAGCAGTTCGTTCAAGGATACATGAGTGCGTTTTGCAGTAAAAATAGACATTCGTTCTCTCCTTTGTGCAGACTATCGATCTGCTCATTCTGTAATACGGCTTATCCTGCTGCCGGCTTTCTTTTCCAAAAAACAAATCCTATTCGATGTTAAATGATCCCTTGGAATTAGTCTTTTAGAATCACTATAATTCTATTCTCGTAATTATTCGGCAAAATATTATAAGTCTTTGTACCCATTATTCGACTTTATATAACATTTTTCGATTAAAATAACGAAAAAATATCGAATCCATGGTAATTATTATGTATTTTTATTTATAACCACCAATTTTATCGGTGTTATTTGTTATCCGTTATTCTGTAGTCTGCAAATGATACAATCGAGCAACGAGCGCAAACATGAGGTACATATAATGGATAAAGCGAATATCCACATCCTATATGGCACAGAGCAGCCTGCTTGCAAAAGAGACCGTTTATATTTGATAACAGATCATTAAAAGGAGGTATATGATGCAGCCATTTACCGCAAAAGCCGTACAGGTTATTCGTTCTATTCCCGAGGGCAAGGTGATGTCCTATGGACAGGTAGCTGCAGCAGCCGGCAGTCCGCGTGCTGCAAGACAAGTGGTTCGTATTCTGCACTCCATGAGCAGCAAACATAATCTGCCCTGGCATCGTGTTGTTAATAAATACGGCGAGATTGCTATACAGGAGGATGAGTCCAGCTTTGAACAGCGTGCACTGCTGGAAGAGGAAGGCATTATATTTAGTATAGAGCAGCGGATTGACCTGACGAAGTATAGTTATTATCCATCGGAAGAGGACCTCATGAATCGTATTCAAGACGAGCAGTAAACCACTTATAGCAAGCCTGCCACCGGGCTGGTTCTGCTTGCTGCAAATAAAAAACAGCTGATCCGAAATCTATTCTGTATGCACAAATGCAACAGAATAGATTCCAAATCAACTGTTAACTATCAACTGCCCACTTTATCACAATGTGGTTTTCACAACTTTGGAAAGGATGGGCCTAATACACTTACCTACAAATGACTTTACATCGTTCTAACAATATCCTCACGTACTGGAGTAAAGGTATCCAGCAGAATTCCTGGAGCCAGCGCACGGGCAGAGTGAACTGCGCCTGCCGGAATATTCAGCGCTTTGCCTGCACTTAGTTCGTAGGCTTTACCATCAATAACAAAACGGAACAGCCCTTTCATGCAGTAGCTCATCTGCTCATGCGGATGGGAATGCTCGGCACTCTGCGCACCGGCTTCAAAGTGGACTTCCATCATCATTAGGGAGGTGCCTGGTTCAAATACTTTACGTCGTACCCCCGGCTCCACCAATTCCCAGATTCCAATATTACTCAAGCTCGTGTTAATCATTTCTTACATCTCCTCCTCATTTGTTAGTATCTTGTACGTTTATTCAACAACAAGTGTTATATTTAAAAGCTCCGATTCATGTGATACATATTGTAACACTTTTTTGAAACAAAGAAACAGTGTATACTTTCACAAAAAACAAAATAAATAAGTAGTTACTTTTTACCATTAATATTGGAAAAAGTCGATTTTTATCGTTTAAAAGACCAAAAAGGCCGGAATATAGAATTCCCGGCCTTTTATATATCACATTATCCCACAGATATGACACATTATTGTCACATATATTGAAATCGAATACTCTAATCGTTTGCTAAATTGTGCTTTTCATTCTCGAATACAGCTAATCCGTAGCGTTCCATAGGCTCAGTATGCCCGGATCGTTCCGCCATCTACCAGCAGAGACTGTCCGGTTACATACGTATTGGCAAAGGAACCATAGAAAGCGACCATCCGGCCAAATTCTTCGGGTGTACCCAAACGCCCCAGTGGAATCTGACGTAGTGATTCGGTCTGTATCTCCTCCAGCGTCCGCTGCTCTGTCCCGGCGCGTTTTTGATCCAGCTCCATAATGCGTTCTGTTGCAATCCGTCCAGGTGCTATCGTATTAATCAGAATACGATCAGCAGCATATTCCGAAGCCAGACTTTTGGTGAGTGCCTGAATACCGGCACGGAACACATTGGAGAGAATCAGGCCATCGATCGGCTGCTTGACCGAAGAAGAAGCGATGTTCACGATACGTCCACCACCTGCTGCCTGAAGAGCAGGTAGAGCGGCGCGAATCAGACGGATCGTACTGAGCAGATTCTGTTCAAACGACTGCTGCCACTGCTCATCATCCATATCCGCAAAATTACCAGCTGGCGGTCCGCCTGCATTGGTGACCAGCACATCCAGCCGTCCATACGTATCCTGTGCACTCTGGATGGCCTGCTGGATCTGTTCCTTATCTTCCACATCCATGCGTACCGTATGTACCTGTTGTCCGGTCGCCGCTTCGATCTCTCTCGCTGCCTCTGCCAAATGTTCCATATTACGACTTGCTATCGTCACCAGTGCTCCTTCCCGGGCAAATTCCAGTGCGCTTGCCCGTCCGAGACCTTTGCTGCCTGCTGCGACAAATACCGATTTTCCATATAATCCGAGTTCCATTGTTCTTCCTCCTCTTCCTGACGGGAATTTAGATACGATCCAAATTTATCTTATTGGCGTCAAAATCTGCTGTTTTCCAGTCATTCCTTATGAAAATGGGAACATACGAGCGTTTAATCTGCCTTATTTCCATTCGCCTATCTGAACTTCCAATACTAGCTCTGTCGTATTTTACAAATACGCCCTATAATTATTATAAATTTGTGAAGAAATGACGATATACTTTATATACTGTCCGCATACATGCCCTTACTTTTGCACTCATCCACATACATAGTCATTCTACGGCAGTTTATACGGAAGTGAATCATGTGGCCAGTGCCGACTCATGAGTGGCTAACTCCAGAACAGATGGAAGTGACAAATATTGAGGCTATTACCTATCACCTCGCTCCAGCCCGGGATGCGACTCGCGAAAAAAATATACAATGACGAAGGTGTTGTGCTGCTTTCCGAAGGAGTGGAACTGACCTCCGGCATTATTCGCAAATTATATAATCATGGTCTGGACTATATCTATATCCTGGATAAAGATACGGATGATGTAATTGTCCGAGATATTGTCTCCCCGGATATCAAGCGCAAAGCACTCAGTGAGATTCGTACTCATTTCCGAACTCTTGCTGATCCAAGTGTACAGAAGAAATCCTATCCGATTATCGGCAAATCATTTGCCGGTATTATTGATACTATTATCAGTGAAATCAGCGCCGATCCGGAAGTTATGGTAATGCTGATGAGCATGCATACCAAGGATAACTATTTATATTACCACTCGCTCAATGTATGCATCTATACGCTTTTACTGGGAAAAGTACACGGATATTCCCAGGAGGAAATGAAGGTGCTGGGCATTGGCTCCCTGCTGCACGATGTAGGCAAATCCTATATTCCAAATGAAGTACTGTTCAAGCCGGGCAGACTGACGGATGCGGAATATAATATCATCAAACTTCACACCGAGTACGGTTACAAAATGCTAAAAGATGAGCCCGGCATTCCCCTACTGGCCGCTCACTGCGCCTATCAGCATCATGAACGGCTGAACGGAAGCGGCTATCCGCGCGGTCTGCGGGAACATGAGATTCATGAATATGCCAAATGGATCGGTATTGCCGATTCCTATGACGCGCTTACGACCAGTCGGGTCTATCGTGCTGCGATGCTGCCCCATGAGGCGCTGGAAGTACTGTATTCCGGCTCCGGCAGTCTGTATGACAAAGACATGCTCGCTATCTTCAAAAGCCGTATTGCTATTTACCCGATTGGACTGACCGTAACCTTGAGTAGTGGCTTACGGGGAGTTGTCGTCCATATTCACTCCGCTATTCCACAGCGTCCCATCGTACGAATTCTGTACAACGAAGCCGGTGAACGGATCATGGCACCTTTTGATCTGGATCTGCTGGCTCACCATACCGTTATGATTACCGCAGTAGAAGGCATGAATGCCCATATGCCTGCACCAACCACCTAAATCATCAGCAGTTCCCGGATATCCTGCTCGGTCAGCACAGGCGTCGCATCTTGACCGGGTTGGATAATTTCGTCGATCAAATCTTTTTTGCTCTGCTGCAGCTCCAGCATTTTCTCCTCTACGGTTCCTCTGGCTACCATGCGAATGACCTGCACCCGATTCTGCTGTCCCATGCGGTGTGCCCGATCAGCTGCCTGTTCCTCTACAGCCGGATTCCACCACAGATCATACAATATGACGGTATCCGCTCCGGTCAGATTCAGTCCGGTTCCTCCCGCTTTGAGTGAAATCAGGAATACATCCTGTTCTCCTTCGTTAAATCTTTGGCACAGTTCAACCCGTTCCGCTGAAGGTGTAGAGCCATCCAGATAAAAATAAGGTACATTGTACTGACGCAATTCTTCACGAATTCGCGATAACATGCCTGTAAACTGCGAGAATACAAGGATACGTTTGCCGGCATCCCGGTAATCATTCACAATCTCCAGCAGCTGTTCCAGCTTGGCAGAGCCACCTTCATAATCCTGTACGAACAATCCCGGATGACAGCAAATCTGGCGCAGACGAGTGAGTCCAGCCAGAATGCGAATCTGGTATTCGGCAAAATTCTTCTCGTATAGATGCTCCAGTGCATCCTGCTGCAGCTGGGCCAAATAAGCGGCATATATTTTTTTCTGCTCGGGCAGAAGTTCCGATACATGAGTCGTCTCCAGCTTGTCCGGCAGTTCTTTTAATACGTCCGATTTCATGCGTCTTAGTACAAATGGACGTATTCTTTTGGCAATCGTACGTGCTTCCAGATCGGCAAACTCCTTGCGTGTACCGAGCAGTCCAGGCATAATGACATGCATGATCGACCACAGCTCATAGATTGAATTCTCAATCGGTGTACCGGTCAGAGCGAATCGATGGCGCGCCTGAATCTGCTTGACGGCTCGCGCTGTCTGCGTGAGTGCATTTTTGAAGGACTGCGCCTCATCCAGAATCATGGTATGAAATGAACCCTGACGGGCATATTCCACATCTCGGCGCAGCAGTGGATAGGACGTAATAATAACATCCGTGCCCAGTCCATTACTGTCCGAGCGATGGATCTCCTGCCATTGCCGCTGACGCTGTATTCGGCTGCCATCGATAATGGTCGTACGAATATCCGGTGTGAAGCGGCGGAACTCATACTGCCAATTGTAGGTCAATGAAGCAGGGGCTACGATAATCGCCGGCTCGCCGCTGCTACGGATCTCCGACAATACCGAAGCGATAAAGGTAATACTTTGCAGCGTCTTGCCAAGTCCCATATCATCTGCCAGAATACCACCAAATCCGTAATGGGCCAGTGTTCTGAGCCATTGATAGCCATACTGCTGATAATCCCGCAGAATCGGCGCCAGTGATGAGGGCACAGGGGCATCATACAGATCGGGATTACGGATACTTTCCAGCAGTCTTCTTACCGAACGGTCAAACCGAACCACTTCATTCTGATCCGCCGCATCAAGTGCTTCCAGCCCATGAATAACCGGTATACGGAACAATACCCCGTCTTCCAGTGCCTGTTCATCCGTAGGCAGTGCCATACCCGTACGGCGGATAAAATCAGCGGCCTGCCGGAACTGCTCGTCCTCCAGAGGCAAAAAGGCTCCGCTCGGCAAACGATAATATCGACGCTGTTCCTGCAGCGATTTCAGAACCTGCACAATAGCCGATTCCGGAATACCATCCAGTTCGAATTTGAATTCCAGCCAGTCATGCCGGGAATCGGTATGTACCGTAATACGCGGCGCAGCGAGAGGGTCCTGGATTCTCGATTTGACTACAGAGGTGGCATAGATCTTGACCAGCTTTTCCAGCCGGGGAACGATATGATACAGAAATTCATACTCCGCTTCCTCATCGTTCAGAAAATAGCCACCTTCGGTAGCTGCAAAAGAAGCCTCGTCTATCAGCCTCAGGATTTCTTCTTCTTTTTCACCGTCACGTAGCAGGATGCGTTCGTCCTCTTGTGCAGGTGTAGGATTCAGCGGATTAATAATGACATCCCCATATTGAAATTCCAGACCTGCCAGCAACCGATCCCGGACGCGATCCAGATACAGTCTCGCCTGCAGGGGAGTCTGCACGACAATCTCCGATACCCGGCGAGTCATCTGGACATTTCCCAGTCGGGTGAGTCCGGGAATAACCTGCTGCACCAACGGTTCCAGCTGATCCGGCGGAATGATGAGCCGGTGCTGCTGATGAGCCGAAGCTGCCATCAGCTGCTGCAGTCCGCTTAACCGGCGGCAGTCTTCTTCTTGGAGCGAGATAAATTCACCATTATAAATGACCATCCCATAGGATTCCAGCACGATCATCTGCTGAATACCGTCTACACGCAGTTGGTACATCGTATCTGCTGTACGGCTTCGGACGGAAGCCTCATGAAGTGGACTCTGTTCGTCCCCTTTTTCCTGGTCATCCAGCAGATCCAGTTCAAAGTACAACGGCAGCGGTCCCGGACGATGGACGATACCTTCAAAAGTCTGCTCCTGATACGCCAGCCGGACTATGGGTGCCTGGATAATAGCCTGCAGCAGCTGGGGCCAATGGGATACCGGGATCATCAACATCCGCTGATTGGGCTGACCTGCCGCACTTGGTATCGGCCGACTATGACCTGTACCTTTCCCAGCCCACTGATCAGCTGGCAGTTCCGGCTGTTCGTCCCGCTGAATAAGCAGCAGCTGCCGGATCACTTCATCATCTTCCCGGCTGAAGCTGTGCAGCTCCGGGTCATACATAAATTTGGCCGAGAACACATAGCTTCTGCGGCTGCGTACACATTCCAGAAATTCCTGAATATGCTGCACAATATAAGGACGTTTC
Source organism: Paenibacillus dauci (assembly GCF_000971985.1). GTDB lineage: Bacteria > Bacillota > Bacilli > Paenibacillales > Paenibacillaceae > Saccharibacillus > Saccharibacillus dauci. The sequence continues at coordinate 425,326 of NZ_KQ040799.1, forward strand.
AGTCCTGCTTTCATTTCCAGACCGAGCCGGTATTGTCCATTACCGTAGGCCACCGGTCGGCAGATCCATTCCACATGCAGTGCAGTACGGGTCTCAAAGTAGGTTCTTCGTCCGCCAGGTCGTCGGATAGGACTCGTGAACAGACTGAGTAATTCTGCAGCCAGCTGGTTGTCTGTATCCTCATCGGTAGCTGTAACTGGCTGCTGGGCAGACTCAACGTTGTGCACGGCTGAACTAGAAGCTGTCGTATCCAAAAGCGGCGGTAATCCCAGCTCTCCCGACTCGTAGACATGAATCATTACAGCTGCCACATGCTGGCAGTAAGATGTATAGGAAGCCAGCGAGGGGCAGGTACAATGCGCATGGGCCTTGCCTGCTTCATCAAAATGCAGATGTACCTGTTCCTGCTGATTGGTTCGAATCTGTATATTCGCTTCATATTGCCTACGATGATCATCGTAACGCGTAAAAGATACTTTTCCTGAACGGTAATAAGCCATTCCTTTGTTGTAGGATGTTTTGCCGCACCATCGCTGAATGGCGGGCAGATTGAATTCAATGCTCATGGGCATGCTCCTGTCCGGCTGGTTGATTCAGCCTGTTTTGCCATACCGCGATAGAGATGATAAATACGTATCATAGATGGGCAGTGATGATCTGTATCGTATCACCTTGACGAATAATACCTTCCCGCTCGACCGAGCAGACGATGCCGCGGCGCTTTTTGGCAGCAGGCATGAATCGGGAAGCAATTCCCGGCTGTTCGAGGATACTTTCTATCATTTTGGCAGGCTTGCGGCAGGGTTCATTTTCCCCTTCACAGATCAGTCCGGTTCCATCCGGAAATAACAGCCTTGCTCCCGCAGGCAGCAGAGTCAGCTGCTCCAGTCCACGTATAATCAGGTTGGCACCGAGCCATTCCGGCCGTATCTCCGTCAGCTTCATGTGCTGCGCAATCTCCAGACATTCTTCGTAGGAAACGATACTGATCTGGCGGCGATTTGCAATCATCGTTCCGCGCTTGTATATTTTCTGGCGTGCATCCGCGCGGCGCAGCAGTCCATAATGCCGATCACCGGGGATTCCTGCCAGTTCGACCGCAATCTCCGGCACTTCGCGCGTAACAAAGCTGCCTTTTGTATCTGCAATATATACACTCTCTACCGTAATCGGCTGGGTAGGTGGAATCGATGGAATTGTTGGGTCCAGTTGGCTCATGGAATGTCTCCTTTGATCATGACAAGAATAGTCAGCTTATCGCTTATTCGATTATGACATACCCGGCAGAGCATTCACCAGACACAACCTTTTTCTGCCGTCCCTAAATTGCATAGACAGCATAATAATCCTTCTTGCATCGAACTGTATATGAATATTCCATGCGCATGATTATACAAGGTGAAGAATTCCCTTATATGCTTCTATTTCTCATCTTCTCCTGTTACACAGTTGGACAAGTTACAGTATTCTTTTCCTTACGAATAGCAAAAAGACCCGCCAATCAGCGGGCCTCTCAGGAAAATATCGTACTATGGATAATCAAATCGCCTTGCCAGCACCGTATGATACCTCAATTCAGAAGTGTAGGATATCTACAGAATCTCCTGGAACATACGGATAACTTCCTCACGCTCCGGTTGATATGGATTACCAGGCGCACAGGCATCCTTCATCGCATTGTCTGCCAGCCGGTCCAGATCCACTTCATTGACTCCCAGCTCCTGCAGTCGTGCCGGAATACCAACTTCTGCTGCCAGCAGACGGATTGCTTCGATCAGTTCTTCTGCACACTGCTGATCGGATTTGCCATCTACCGTAATGCCTGCAGCCCGTGCAATCGCACGGAATTTGGATGGGTCATGCTTGGCGTTCTCACTCTCTACAATCGGCAGCAACATCGCATTGCAGACACCATGCGGCAGATCGTAGATTCCTCCCAGCTGATGAGCCATCGCATGCACATAACCCAGACCGGCATTGTTAAAGGCAAGTCCCGCCAAAAACATCACATAGGTCATTTGCTCACGGGCTTCGATATCATGACCATTACGGACAGCCCGGGGCAGATAATTGAAAATGATCTCTACTGCTGCCAGTGCCGTCGCATCTGTCACGGTAAATGCTCCTGGTGTCACTATCGCTTCGATCGCATGGGTCAGTGCATCCATGCCGGTCGCAGCAGTTAGTGCTGCAGGTTTGTCGACCATCAGCTCGGGATCGTTGACCGAGATCGTTACCAGACTGTTTTTGTCGACCATGACCATTTTGACCCCGCGCTCTTCATCGGTAATGACATAGTTAATTGTATATTCACTCGATGTACCTGCTGTTGTATTAATCGCCACAATCGGTACAGAGGCGTTTTTGGTTTTGCCTACTCCTTCATAGCTGCGCAAATCCCCACCATTTGTCACATATAGACCAATGCCTTTGGCCGCATCCTGGGGAGAGCCACCGCCGACCGAAATAATAAACTCGCATTTATTCTCGTTATATACATTTACTCCATCATACACGTTGGCTATTGTAGGATTGGGTTTGACGTCATCGTATACTTTATAGCTCATGCCGGCATTCTCCAGAATGGTCAACACTTTGCACAGTGTTCCATTGTGACTGAGAAATTTATCGGTAACTACCAAGGCTTTGGAGAATCCCAGCTCTTCAATACATGCACCGGCATCCTGTAGGCAACCCTGACCCATCAGATTTATACTCGGTACATACACAATATGCGTACTCATAACGTTTCCTCCTCAAGGATGGAAAATGGTTTGTTTACGTCTGTTTTTGATTGTATTTCTTTACTTATACATCATATCATGAGACGAATATTCCTTTTGTGAATATAATCACAATATAATACGATGAACTAAGCTAGCGCCTTTATGATTATTTCCAGAGTTCTAGTGTTCTCTATTCTATATTTTAGCAACGTTCCATTATTTTCCACGTATGCATTCTGAAAAGACTTTTCGCCTTTTATGTCACACTACTATTTCAGGGAGGAAACCGAATGAATACCCCGGTAAAATCATCCAGTACTGCATGGTCACGCAATGAATGGGCTGAGGCTGTACTTCATCTGATACTTTCGTTCCCAGGCATGGCGTATCGGGCTTGCGTCTGCATACTTGCATGCATATTTGGCAGCTAATCCTCTGCAGACGATTCGAATAGAGATCGATATGCCAATATCACCAAACAAAGATCCGATACCTGAATCGATAGGCATCGGATCTTTGTTTGATATGTAGAACTATTCTGATTATTCTATTTTTCAGGAAAGATTATGTTTGATCTGTTGCATTCTCGCCGAGGATCTACGACGGTATACAATCGTAAGCAAAATAGCCAGACCGATAAATCCATACGATACTACACTGGAAAATGCCAGAACGGTCGTTGTACTAAGTTCGGCGATCATGACTATTTTCGTCACTGCTTCCAGTACCAGAATGATTCCCCACATCAGCGTCATATTGCGCATCACATTTCGGAAATAAGGATACTTCCAGTTTTCTTCCCCATTTACAGTAGGTGTAAACCGGCTCACCATATGGTAGATCAGCGGTCTTTGCATCAATAATGATCCCAGAAATAATGCTCCGACCCCTGCTGTAATAAAGGACTCACGCATCAACAGTAGCTTCTCGCTGCCTCCAAGCAGCACCATAACCAGCGAGAGGACAAAGGTAAAGAGCATAATGCCTCCGAATACATCCAGATTCCGATGCCGATACAGATGAATCAGATTGTCCAGCAAAGGTACCACTGTCGCAATCGATAATGCTGTCAGGCTGCTCATATGCGGTTTGAGCAAAATATAGATCAGCCATGGAATCAATCCGTTAATGATCAGTGTCATAATAATATATTTTCGCCCAGGCAGTACGGACATAAACACATCTCCTTCAGATCCATTGAATTGCACAAATTATGTATACACGGATTATATATTTAAATTTATGCATATTCATCCCACTTTAAGCTTAGATCATCTACGTCTATAGAACGAATAATCAGGAATTTCTCTGTTTATCCTTCTGTACACAATCATATATACGAACTTTTCCTCAAAATAACAAAAGTTGACAATTACATCCAGATCAACTTATAGTGTTAACTGTATCCACTAGGGGCGCCTATACGGGCTGAGATAAAGCATCTGCTTTGGTCCCTTTGAACCTGATCTGGGTCATGCCAGCGTAGGAAAGTGGTTGAGACTTCGTTGATACGACGATACTGTTTCTGCCGCTTCCTGCCCGGAGGCGGCTTTGTGCTGCCCTCCGGCAGGAAGTCTGACAGAGGAATCGCCGGTCTGCACACGTACATAAATTAACAGATAGATAACAGGCACATAGCAATAGACTGTGAACCGACATGAGCTGCGCATGCATATGAGGCATCATATGAGCCTACTCGCTGCATACTGGATCGATTGGATACAGAACCGCTTATAGGTTCTATTGTATATGCCAGAGAGCGAGCGCATATAGTCAGCCTTTCTCTTCAGGCTCTGCCGATTCACAGGCTTGGTCATTATCCGTCTATGATTCGCCTTCTGTCTGTACTGCAGATTATCACTTCACCCCAGTCTTCCCCTCTACCTTGATGCTTTCATCCCTGTATTAGTGTGTCTTCTGGCGGATATCTACATTCGCGAGGAGGTTTTTTATTTATATGGCTATTTACCAGACACCACTACCCGGCAGCCGCAAAGTATATCTTGAGGGTTCACGGTCAGACATTCAGGTACCCGTACGCGAGATTGCTTTATCCGATAGCGAGATCCGCGGAAAGATCGTTCCCAATGCACCGCTGCATATTTATGACTCCAGCGGTCCTTATACCGATACCCGGCGTGAAGTGAATATCCGTCAGGGTCTGGCTCCGCTTCGGCAGAACTGGATCGAGGAGCGCAGGGATACGCTACGATATGAAGGGCGTCATGTATTGCCACAGGATAATGGATTCCAGAGCAGCGAGCGCGAAGCACGTCAGGGTGCCGAATTATTCCCGCAGGCTCATCGCCAGCCGGCTGCAGCTGTCCCTGGTGGCAATGTCACCCAACTGCATTATGCACGCCGCGGCATCATTACTCCCGAGATGGAATTTATCGCCCTGCGTGAAGGCATGGAACCTGAATTTGTCCGCGCCGAAGTGGCAGCCGGGCGAGCTGTTATTCCTGCCAATATCAATCATCCCGAGAGTGAGCCGATGATTATCGGGCGGCATTTTCATGTGAAGATCAATGCCAATATCGGCAACTCCGCTGTCGCTTCATCGATCGAGGAAGAAGTGGAGAAGATGACCTGGGCTATCCGCTGGGGCGCAGACACGATCATGGATCTGTCCACCGGCAAAAATATTCATACAACCCGTGAATGGATCATTCGCAATTCGCCGGTACCTGTTGGCACCGTACCCATTTATCAGGCACTGGAGAAAGTGAATGGCCGTGCGGAAGATCTGAGCTGGGAAGTATTTCGTGATACGCTGATCGAACAGGCCGAGCAGGGTGTAGACTACTTTACTATTCATGCCGGTGTGCTGCTGCGCTATATTCCGCTGACAGCCAATCGGGTGACCGGCATTGTCAGCCGCGGCGGTTCAATTATGGCGGCATGGTGTCTGGCCCACCATCAGGAGAATTTTCTGTATACGCATTTTGAAGAAATTTGCGAGATTATGAAGCGTTATGATATCACCTTTTCCCTCGGTGATGGACTGCGTCCGGGCTCTATCGCCGATGCCAATGATGAAGCCCAGTTCGCGGAGCTTGATACACTTGGCGAACTGACCCATATTGCGTGGAAGCATGATGTGCAGGTCATGATCGAGGGACCTGGTCATGTACCGATCCATCTGATCAAGGAAAATATGGACCGCCAGCTGGAAGTGTGCGACGAAGCCCCTTTTTATACCCTGGGACCGCTGACGACGGATATTGCCCCCGGCTACGACCATATTACTTCGGCGATTGGCGCTGCGATGATTGGCTGGTATGGAACGGCCATGCTCTGCTATGTCACGCCCAAGGAACATCTCGGCCTGCCCAACCGCGAAGACGTCAAGGAGGGCGTAATTGCTTACAAAATATCTGCCCATGCTGCCGATCTCGCCAAAGGACATCCGCAGGCACGCAAGCGAGATGATGCCCTTTCGAGAGCACGCTTTGAATTCCGTTGGCGGGATCAATTCCACCTCTCCCTCGATCCGGAACGCGCGATGAGCTACCATGATGAGACACTGCCTGCCGAAGGTGCCAAAAGCGCTCATTTCTGCTCCATGTGCGGTCCCAAGTTCTGCAGCATGAAGATTACCCAGGATATCCGCGATCAATACGGCGAGGTACAGGTGGAACAAGCAATGCAGGAGAAATCACAGGAATTCAAGGCAGGCGGCAGCCGAATTTATAGTTAGAGAAACTTACCATACCAAGCCTGCGATACGCAGGAAGATGCAATATATAGAGAGAGAATAAGCAGCTCCTATACAGAGAATCAGCAATTCCAATTCCTCATAGCTCTCCATATGAATGACTCAGACATCCGGAAATGTCACTGATTACAGTGATGTTTTCGGTTTTTTTTATCTGTGTATACTGCATTTTTCTTTCTCTCCTTTCCTTATGCAAAAGAGATACGTGTTTTCTGTTTCTCTTTTATATACAAGACACCTTATCATGCTTGTTATCACAATCCGGTATAGCACTCTTGCACAGTACTCCTGATTCCACCTTGGACTTATGGCGTACTCCCTCCTGCCCAAGCCGAAATATGCAATTTTATATTGCGTTTACAAAATAAGGATTTTAATATGACAAATCGGATATATGATCAATCTATCATATGAATACATATTAGGAGAGTGACAATCTTGAATAATTTTTCCATGAAAAAAGCGGCTCTGTCCCTGGGCGCTGCCGCTGTATTAAGCGTGCCTTTATTTTCCGGCGGTTTGACAACAGCCGATGCAGCTGCAACCACCAAAAAAGTAACAGCTCCCAAAAATGTGATCCTGTTTATCGGTGATGGCATGGGTGAAGCAAGTCGTAATGCAATCCGTTATGCGACAGTTGGCAAGAATGGCACACTGGAAATGGATAAAATGCCGGCATCCGGTCTCGTACGCACAAGTTCCAGCGACAGTCTGGTTACTGACTCTGCAGCAGCGGCAACGGCTATTGCTACCGGTGTTAAAACCTATAATGGTGCAATCGGCATGGACGCCAAGAAAAAGCCGGTTACCACTGTCATGGAACTTGCCAAAAAAGCCGGTATGTCCACAGGCGTGGTCACGACCAGCCAGGTGACGGACGCAACAGGTGCAGCGTTTGGTGCGCATGTGGAGAACCGTTCTGCACAGAGCGATATCGCCAAACAGTATATCGAGAACAGCAAAATTGATGTTCTGCTCGGTGGCGGCGAAGACTTCTGGTATCCAAAAGGAACGGCTGGTGCTCATCCGGATGCTCCTGCCGAAGATCCATCAGAAGGCAGTAAAGGTACTCAGGGGAATCTGGTAGACCGCGCCAAAAAGCTGGGTTATGACTACGTAACCGATACAGCCGAGATGAAAGCATCCAAAAGCGGCAAGCTGCTGGGTCTGTTCGCCAACGAAGAAATGTTCCAGGCACACAACGAACTGGGTAACAAATATAACCCAACTGTCTCCCTGCCGGACATGACCACCAAAGCACTGGACGTACTGTCCAAAAACGATAAAGGCTTCTTCCTGATGGTAGAAGAAGAAGGAACGGACGAGATGGCACATGACAACGACGCTGCTCTGACAATCAAAGCCGGCCAGCAGCTCGATAAAGCTGTCAAAGTTGCCAAAGACTATGCCAAAAAGCACCCTGATACCCTCGTACTCGTAACAGCTGACCACGAGACAGGCGGTATGGTTATCGAGGAAGTCGATGCGGATGATGAGTCCGGTGACGGCGAATCCAAAGAAGATGGACCGTTCACAATCGCAAACTCCAAGGATCAGTTCTATGTGGACTGGACAACAGGAGGACATAGCGCTGTAGATGTAGCGCTGACTGCAATGGGTCCGGGTGCTGAAGAATTTACCGGCAACTACCAGAACACAGCGATTCATGACAAGCTGGTCAAACTGCTGAAATTGAAATAATTCGGTACTGGATCACTGACATCCAGCACCCTATTCCCCACATCAAAAAGCAGGCTGTCCCTTACGGGGTGACAGCCTGCTTTTTAATTTATTGGGGCGAGGTAGTGATTCCTTCTGCCACATACTGCTGTACAAAGTCAGGCTGATCCTCGCTCACCATATCCACGACGGCCTGGAACAGATTCGGCGGATACTCCGCAATCCGGTGGCATAGATACAGGTACCACTCATGACCATAGGTCAGATAGATTCGTACCGGATAGCCATGGTCCAGCAGACGACGGCTCAGCTCCGGACGAATACCATACAGCAGTTCATATTCCAGATAACCTTCTGCTTCTGATTTCTGCGCTTTTTCCAGCAGTTGATCGATCAATACCTCATCATGTGTAGCTACCGATACCCGGCAACCCTGCTGCAGTACATCTTCTACCAGTTTCATATAACGTGTATCCAGTTCCTCAGAGCGTGGCAGGGCAATCGATTCCTGCTCCTGGTAGGCACCTTTGACGATCCGTACATGGGCACCGACAGGCAGCCTGGAAGTCACATCTTCCAGTGTTCGGTGCAGATGAGCCTGAAAGGTAATCCCGATATTCTCCGGATACTGCTTCACTGCCTGGGTATAGACAGACAGAATACGATCTGTTTTGGCGGACTCTTCCATACTGATGAATAATTCTACTCCTCTGGGCTCAGCCTGTCTGGCCAGCTTCAGCAGATACTGAAGAGTTACGTCGGTATCCAGCAGCAATCCGATATGCGACAGGTCAAAAGATACCCGGGTGCTTCCACTCACTTTTCCGGCTTCATCGATCAGCGCGGTTAATTCCTCCACCGCCTGCTCGCATGCTGCCGCATTGTCTGTATTTTCCCCGATATATTCGAGCGAAACGGCATAACCTTCGCTCTCCAGCTGCTTCGCTGTGATCAGTGCCTGTGAACGATGTTCGCCGGTGACATAGCGGTCGGCTGCTTTTCTCAGCAATCGGTTCATCAACGGGTCCTGCTCGATATATTCCTTGATATCCTGTCTGCGAGCGATAGACTTTAGTGCATCGGATAGCTGTTTCTCCAGCGCCTGATTGCGTATAGTTGTATTCATGATATACTCCCCTTTCCTGATCTATTCCCGAGCATACCGGAACGCCATGGATAAGGATTGTACAAAATTGCTATTAAGCTGGAATTTCTGCAATGATTGCTTTTAGCATGGAAAAACCCATATGCACCGGACAGTAACGCTAGATCGACAAGCTGTACCGGCCCGGTGTTACACCGACCATACGGGTGAACAATCGTGTCAGGTGACTCTGGTCATAGAAGCCCGCTTCCAGAGCAATATCGGCGATTGGACGCTGACGGGCCAGCTCTGTTTTGGCATAATTGATCCGCAGTACATTCTGATACCGATGCGGTGGCAGATGATTCCATTGCTTGAACAGACGAATCAGATGGAAGCGGCTGATTCCCATCTCCTGTTCCAGCTGAGTGAGAGTAATTTTCTCATTAAAATGCGCATTTAGATAATCGCGAATCCGTCCTATGTATTTATGATCATGGCGATAAGAACGTTCGTGATTCATATCTCCAGGCTCTGCTCCCGTCAGTGCCTGCAGCAGTTCGATCAGTCCACTTTCTATTGTCAGCGCATTGTCCTGCTGTCGCAGCTGCTGCATGATTTGGCGAATATAATTTCTGCACATTTCATTTTTGCCATTAGACAGCAGATAGGGAATATCGATAGCTTCCATCTCTCGCTGCTCCAGTTCCTGCAGCCACTCCGGCTGGATAAATAGCATCTGATACTGCCAATCCAGTCCACGATCCGGATGACATGCATGCAGCATCTGCGGCGGAAAGCTGATCGCTCGCCCTTCCTCAACCAGCATGGATGTGCCATCACACCAGGCCTTCGTCTGTCCCCGTTCAATCCATCCCACTGAATATTCTTCATGAAAATGCTTATGATAAGCCAGATCGTCCGCTGTGCATTGTTTGGCTTCGAGAAAAGGCAAATCCGGATGACGGTAAAATGTCATATCAGCCACGGTACGCACCTCCTTTGACGAATAGTATGGATAGCAAAAAGCCGCCAGTCAAGGGGTTCCCCTGACCAGCGGCCGGATTGTACGATCATTCCCATACCTATGGGCACTGTGGATGATACTTATACGATTCTGGATAACGGTAAATGGTATTACTTGTCTGCTCTATTCCTGCAAAGCATTCAGGATCAGACTGTTCACATAGGAGTTGAAGATCAGCCCTACATGATAGACACCAGCGATACGGATGTTGTTCGCACCATCCACAATGGACAGATAGTTGCTGACAACCTGATCATTGATGCTGTAGATGGAAGTCATATTAATACCTGCAGGTGCTGTACCTGTCGTCAGGCGGTTGGCTCCACCGAGTGTGATCAGCTTGTCGACTTTCTCTGCGCCGCCGTAGTTGAGAATATAGTACAGACTGTTGGCGCCGCCCATGCTGTGAGCGATAATATTAACTTTGGAGCTGCCTGTTCTGGCAAGAATATCATCCACCATACTGCGGATAGCTGGAGCATTCATAACCTGTGTACCATTTTTGCTTGGTAGATCGATAGAGTACAGCTCATCTTGCGTCCATCCCTGGCTCAGCAGGTAGCTCTTGATATACATAAAGTTGCTGGATGATCCTCCCAATCCATGCACAAAAAGAACCGGTGTGTGGGTAGTTGCGGCTGAAGCCTGTGTAGTAAATACCGGCAGGCAGAAAATAGTGGACAGCAGGGCTGCCAACATAGTGAACTTGATTGTAGTCATAAAATTACGCATATTTTTTATTGCTCCCATTCTGTATGATTTGAATAAATATGTATTATTTGCGTACTGTTGATTCTTATATACACCACCAATCAATTTAGGAATAAAACGAACAAATTAAATATAAAGTAAAACTTTATATTTGTCAATTGATGTAATAAATAGGATTGTGTCCTTGATTTCACCAGATCAAAACTGCCAGTGACAACGAACACATATTTAATAGTAATAAAAAACCGCTGAAGACTTTGCTTCAGCGGTTTCGTATATTCATACTGTTTTGATTCATACTTACGGACGAAGATTACGAATCGTGAATTCGAACTCCAGATCCTGATCTGCCGGAATCTGGTACTCTTCATGTACCGGCGCTCCCCAGCTGTCGTCACCGCCGACACCCATTTGCTTGCCGGCTACCGTAACGACCGTATAATGAACTTCAGGCAGCTCGTAGACATGGGCTGCACTTTCCAGTTCCAGCGCTGTGTACGGGGAAATATTGCATTCCACCGGCGCAGAAGCCGGAGCTGTCAGACGCAGACCATACTGCTCGTCATTCATGATATCGACCCGGCGTACTCCTGTACGATTGCCCGATTCCTGAGGAACCACATAACCGGACACATTATCAGCTGCATCATTGCGGAAATGTCCCAATCTTGCTCCAAAGGCGCGATCAATATAGTTCTCATCCGGTCCCATGGCATACCAGTCCAGATGATGGTAGTCTGCCGGAATCTTGAAGGACAGTGCCACAATCGGCAGATTCGGCAGTCCTGCAGCGCCGGTATAGCGTGATTTCACCTGCAAGCTTCCATTCGAATGCACCGTATAGGCTGTTGTCATACGCACATCTGTATGGATACTGAACATGTACTGGAATGTGACTGTGACACGATCCTGCTCCTGCTGGAGTTCCACGTGAGTACAGCGTCGTGCGAGGCTAGCTGCCAGCCATGCTCCGGAAGTGTAGCCTTGAGCAGTTCCTTTGTCATTATCGGTTGTGGCACGCCAGAACATCGGTACTGGCGGAGCAGCGATATATTCACGTCCACCGTAACGCAGGGATGTCAGGCTGCCGGCTCCTTTGGAGAACATAATACTGTATCCATTGCCGTGAACACCGATATTCACATCTCCTTCAGCGACACGCATCTCTCCTGAAGATACAGGAACATCCTGCTCGCCTTCTACTACAAATACATACTCGCCGAAGGATACTTCATATCCTGATTCCGCCCACAACTGATCTGCTTTCAGTACCAGCGATGTGTGGATCGCATACTCACCTGGTTGGCCGGAGACATCCGGCATTTTCACTTCTACATAACCTTCCTGTCCGGCAGCTACCTGTACATCCATCAGCATCTCATAGATCTGTACCCCATTGCGGTTCAAGCGATACAGTAGCTGATAGGCATCTGTTCCTTCAAACAGATTCTCGTTACGTACATGTACTCCGCCCTGATCGGGAGTCAGCTTGATATTCTGGTAAAGGAATTTCACTTCCTGCATTTTTGGAGATACTTGGCGATCCGCATACACGATTCCGTCTGTACAGAACCCGTAATCGGTTGCGCGGTCATCATAGTCTCCGCCATAAGCCAGATATTCGACGCCGTAGCGATTTTTCTTCATAACGGCCTGATCGATATAATCCCAGATAAAGCCGCCCTGGTACATATCGTATTTATTTTCCAGCTCCGTGTATTTGTGCATGCCGCCGACAGAGTTGCCCATGGCATGCATATATTCACAGCTAATATACGGCTTGGATGGATTGCTGTTCAGATATTCTTCGATATCAGCCGGTTTAGCATACATCCGGCTCTCCATATCGCTGGTGGCATCGTAATCACGATTGTGGAATACACCTTCATAATGTACCAGGCGTGTTGGATCTTTTTCCCGGAAATAATCCGCTACATTCAGGATCACCTGACCGGCATAGGATTCGTTACCACAGGACCAGATCAGAATCGATGGATGGTTTTTGTCACGTTCTACCATCGAGATCGCCCGATCCATAACGATGTCCTGCCATTCCGGCAGATTGCCCGGGATATTCCAGGACGGCTCTACAGCGCCCATCTTCTGCCAGGAGCCGTGTGTCTCCAGATTCATCTCGTCGATCAGGTAAATGCCATACTCGTCGCATAGCTCGTACCAGCGCGTCTGGTTTGGATAGTGAGAGGTACGCACCGCATTCATATTGTTCTGCTTGATCGTACGGATATCCCATAGCATATCTTCTTCGGTTACCGCACGTCCGGTACGACAGTTGAACTCATGGCGGTTCACACCTTTGAAGACAATACGCTTGCCATTGAGATGCATCACCTTATTGATCATCTCAAATCGGCGGAAGCCGACACGCTGTGGAATAACCTCCACCACTTCACCAGCCGCATTGTAGACCGTGATATAGAGTGTGTACAGATAAGGATGCTCTGCGCTCCAGGCAGTTACCGTCTCTAGCTTAGCTTCAAAAGAAGCCTGTGCTCCACCGGCAGTATCCGTGAATGTACTCTCACCGGAGCAGACAATCTGTCCTGCATGATCATGCAGCTCTAGCCCAACGCGTGCACCTGCAGAAGGTTGTCCCTGCTCCAGTGTCAGCTTCACATCCAGCTGGCCTTGTGTATACTGATCGTCCAGCCCGGCATTTACATGCAGATCACGCACATGCACTTCCGGCACCGTGTACAGATATACATCGCGGAAAATACCGGAGAAGCGCCAGAAATCCTGATCTTCCAGCCATGCTCCCGTACTGCGCTGGTATACTTCGACGGCCAGCTTATTTTCGCCCTCCTGTATGTACGGAGTCAGATCAAAATCCGACGGTGTAAAGCTGTCTTCGCTGTAACCGACAAATTGTCCGTTTAGCCATACATAAAATGCTGATTCCACACCCTGGAAGGAAATATAGACAGGCTGTCCCGCTTTCATATTTTCCGGTAAAGAAAAATGCTTCACATAACTGCCTACCGGATTGGACTCCTGCGAGATCATCGGTGGACGCAGATTCTCCTGACCATCCCATGGATACATTGTATTCACATACTGCATTTGTCCATACCCTTGCGTCTGGATATGACCCGGTACCTGAATATCTCCCCAGCCTGCACAGGCAAAACCCTGCTCATAGAATCCCTGCGGACGGCTGGACGGATTCACCGCATAATTGAACTTCCAGCTACCATTTAGACTATGACGCCACTCCATTGCTCCGCGTGTTTGAGCCTGTGCCAGCGTCGCATAATATTTATGATCGGAGTACGCCCATAACCGATTTACCGCAAATACACTTACATCACTGAGCCAATCCAGTGAAGGAGAGGTTACTCTATCCTGTACCCATGTCGTTTTATTCATATCTGATCACTCCATCCTATTTGTTTCAGTCATTTTTATTATATATTTCTCTGCACTGCACTTTTAATATAATAAAATCGCATCATGTATTGTTCCATATTCTCATACAAACTATATAGTTCATTCTTAAAAAGCTCTTTTGGCTGTGTCTATTCCTGTATTTGCATGACCTGACTCTCTTGTTCATACAGCATGTTATACCAACGAATTTGCCAAATAATCATATTGAAGGGTCGGATATTTTTCCTGTCAAAGGAAATTCAATATATCCGACCCTTCACGGCAGCTCTTCAACACAGCTATTTTACCAAAGCGGCTGAAGTACTGCATTTGCCTCTCTGTTTACCAAATCAGTTGTAATTATTTCACCGATCCTACCATACCTGCTACAAAGTGCTTCTGCATCAGGAAGAATACAAGCGCTGTTGGCAGTGTGGAAATTACGATCGCGATCATGATTACACCGTAATCCGGGGAATAACTGGAACCCAGATTGGAGATCAGTAGTGGAATCGTCTGATTCTCCGGTGTCTGCAGGATAACGAGCGGCCACAGATAGTTGTTCCAGCTGGACATAAAGGTAATGATCGCAGCTGCAGCATAGGATGTCTTCATCGTTGGCATATACACGCGGAAGAATAGTCCCAGCTCACTCAGTCCATCCATACGTCCGGCTTCCAGCAGATCTCTCGGGAACATCTTGGTACTCTGGCGGAAGAAGAAAATCAGGAATGCTGTAGTCATTGTTGGAATAACGACAGCTGCCGGTGTATCAATTCCGATAAACGGAATAAAGTTGGTGACTTGTCCCAACATCCGGTACAGCGGCACCATCAGGGCTGCAAACGGAATCATCATGGATAGCAGCAAAATGTTGAAGACAATGTCTTTGGCTTTACTGCGATATACTTCAAATCCATAACCGGCCAGCGAAGCGATCAGCATGGCCAGAATGGTCGTGGATATTGCGATTTTGGCGGAATTCCACATCGCATTCCAGATATCCACCGATTCAGTTAATTTGTGCAGGTTATCAATCAGATGTGCACCGGGCAGCAGTTTGCCTCCGGTCACTTCTACAGACAGGTTAGTCGAGCTGACGATCATCCAGAAGAACGGGAAGATCGAGACAAATGCAGCAACGATCAGGAACAGATACGTAAATGTTAATTTTGTTTTAGCCATTGCGCTCACCTGCCACTTTGAACTGGATAAAGGAAAGAATGATGATCATAATAACGATCGAATACGATACGGTTGCCGCATAACCAAAGTCCGGTGAATATTTAAAGGACAGGTTATAGATATACTGCGAGATACTCGTTGTCGCATTACCCGGTCCACCCTTGGTAATATTCACGACTTCATCGAACAGCTGCAGGGTACCGATCGTGGATGTGATCGATGTGAACAGAATGATTGGCTTGAGCAGTGGTACCGTGATGCTGAAGAACTGACGAATTGCTGAAGCACCATCGATACGGGCTGCTTCATAAATGGAACTGTCGATATTTTGCAGTCCCGACAGATAGAAGATCATGTTATAGCCGGTCCAGCGCCAAGTAATAGCGATAATAATCGTTACTTTTGCCCAGAATGGATCAGTGATCCAATCGATAGGGGTATTCGTAAGGTGCAAGTTGAGCAGCATCGCATTAACCAGTCCGTCCGAAGAGAACAGGTATTTGAACACAACCGCATAAGCAACGAGCGATGTAATACACGGCAGGAAGATCGCCGTACGGAAGAATCCTTTGAATTTCAGGTTTTTATCGTTCAGCAGTACCGAGATGAACAGTGCCAGAATGACCATAAGCGGAACCTGGAAAATCAGATAAATGAATGTATTTTTGACGGCTGTGAGGAACATGCTGTCTGTGAACAGTCGTGTATAGTTATCAAAGCCGTTAAATTTCAAGTTCATGCCTGTTCCTGTCTGGAAAGACAGAATCAGTGCCTGGATCATTGGATAGAAAAAGAAGATAAAAATCAGTAATGCGGCAATTCCAACGAACGTCCAGCCCGTTATGCCTTCTTTCACACGATTGCCCATCCGGGCGCGAGTCGCTTTTTTGCCTGTATTCAGAGCAGGATCTGCTGTCTTCATATCGTCTCATCTCCCTCATATCGCCGGTTTGCCTTATCTGTATGGTTTGCTTACCTGCGGGTTGTTCACCTATCCATATACCTATCCATAAGGAAAAATAAAACCTTGAACGTTTAAGCCCAAGGTTTTATCTCCCGATTCATTCATGCTGTTGATGAATTATTTCAGCTGGGCTTCAGCCTGTGCCTGTACATCTTTCATCATTGTATCTACATCTTTGCTGCCGTTCAGATAGTTTTGTACTTCTACCGCCATGATATCTTCGATTGCATACGTATGCAGACCGTAGTTGACGTTAGGTACTTCTTTTGTCCATTTTGCAAAATCAGCGTATACTTTTTGTCCACCGAAGAACTCGTCCGGTTTGTCATACGCTTCGTTCTCGGAAGATGTTTTCAGTGTACCGATGATACCGATTTTGGTCAGCATATCCTGATACAGATCTTTATCCGAACCAAATGTGGATTTCAGGAAGTCTGCTGCAGTGTCCTGTCCGTCTACGTTCATAACATACCAGGAAGCACCACCAATGTTGGAAGCATGTACAGAGTTAGCTACACCTTTGAGTACAGGGAATGGGATAACTGCCCATTTACCGGATTGGGAAGCTTCAGCTTTGACAGATGGTGTGATCCAGTTACCTGTAGGTACGGAAGCAACTGCGCCGCTGTTGAATGCAGCCAGGAATTGGCTCCAGTCGGAATTGGCTTTAACGATATTCGCATCATACATCGCTTTGTAGGTTTCCAAAGCTTTTTTCAGAGCTTCGTTACCTGCGATATTAGGAGTTTTACCGTCTTCTTTCAGGTACCAGCTGCCTGCGGACTGAATCATGGAACGGATCAGACCAAGGTCATTTGGATCCTGTGTCAGCATGTCTTTGCCTGTTGCCGCTTTTACTTTTTTACCGATTTCGATAAATTGATCCCAATCGATGTTTTGCAGATCAGCTACTTTGTAGCCCGCTTGTTCCAGATAATCTGTACGTACATACAGACCGGTTACACCGGAATCGAAAGGTACGCCGTATTGCTTGCCTTCATAGCCAGTAGGACCAGCTTTGTAGTCGGCAAAGTCAGTAGCTTTGATCGAAGAAGACATATCACGGAAAGCGTCTGGATACGCTTGCAGGAATCCCTGTGAGCGATAATCCTCGATCAGTACAATGTTTGGCAAGCCTTTAGTTGTACCGGAGTTAAGACCCGTGTTCAGTTTTTGCACGATATCAGCCTGCGCATTTTCCACGATGTTGATCTTCACATCAGGATGTGCCGCCATATATTTCTCTTTTGCCAGATTCAATGCGGCAATGTTAAAGTTCGGATCCCATGCCCAGACAGTAATTTCTTTTTTACCCGGGTCAGAGCTCGCGTTACCGCCACCGCCGGAACATGCGGACAATAACAGTACGCTTGCCAGTAAAAGGAACATCAATTTTTTCATTCTGTTCAACCCCTGCTCTTTGTATGATGTGCATCTGTATACCACGTTATCCCGGATGGGAATGCGCCGGTATGGAAGCATTACGGCTTTCATGCAATGCCTGAACGTTGTGTCTCGCCAAGTTGAAAGCGTTTGCTTGTTTATGAATTTATCTTATCATCACGCTCTGTTCTCCCGTTAGGAATATCTTTGTACGGATTTGTGATATCGTTGGTTCTCTTTAAAATGATAGCGTTATCATTTGTACTTTTTTTAGGTATTGGTAAAATTTTAATATATTGAACTGTAATAAATGTAAACGGATACTTTTATGTAAATAAAATGGAACTCCTACTTTGCTTCGCTTTAACGTATGTTCTGCTTGTAACACTTATTACGCTTGTTGTACCTTTTTGAATGGCTTCAAATGTTTTCTTGCCTAAAGCTCAACTTCAACTCCTCTTACACCGGAGTTAATTTCCTAGCAAAAAAAGACCGGATCCAGGCATATATCTTCCTGGATCCGGTCTTTTGGCAGATGCATCGTGAAATCTGTTCGGATTGCTGCACATGGCTGTATAGATTCCACAGCACATTGATCTATTCTGCTGTGAATACTTACTACAAATTATGATATCCTGCTTGAATGTTACACTTATTTTTTGACTTCTCCGGTAATATTGCCAAATCGACCTGGTGCCTGATTGCTGCCTGCACCTGTGGCTGGCGCAGCCGGACTGATATATCCGGAACGCGTCGCGCCAGTAATGGGCAGGGTATCATAGAAAGCGACCCGGCCTGTGATGCTTGGCGTTGTACCTGCCTGTGATGCCATTACATAAGGCAGGAAGAAGATAGGCGAAGTGGAAGTCTGGTTCATGTTCAGCTTGGCTGTCCATACTAATTCACTATGATTATCCTGCATTTCATAATACGAGATGACATCGCCGCGCTGCTCAAAGAACGGGAAACTTTGTCCTTCCGGGAAATAATACGTATAGCCTGCATTGCTGTCGTCCGACGGTGCATAGCTTTTCAGCTTGCTGATTCGCGGCATACTCACTGCTGCTTCGCGACCCAGCGCCAGGTTGTTTCCATTGGCCTGCTGGATAAGCTGTGGTGGCGTTTTGGCCACATAGACTGTACGGCTTGCAGGATTCCAGCTGACTGCTGCTTGTGCAGCTTCTGCCAGGAAACGCAGCGGTACCATCGCACGTCCACTTCGTAGGGACGGCGCAACCGGCAGAGTCACGGTACGGTCACCGATCGTCGCTGTTGTCTGTCCGATCACCAGTTTGATTACCGTACCATCCTGGCTGACCGTCACCGTCTGGGTTGTATTATTCCAAATTGTTGAATTACCTGGTATGTACTGCAGGGCTTTGATTGGTATCATAGTGGTGCCCTTTTCCACATACGGTTCTACGCCGGCATATACCGTTGAATTATTAACGATAACCTGAATATCGGGAACAGCGGCCTGTACGGTTCCTGCTCCTATACCGAGAGCTACTACCACTGATAATGCCAGTCTGGAAAATGCTTTGATCATATCCGATTCCTCCATTGATCATCATACAGTCAGTTGTACATTATTAAACCAAACAAACTTCAATTCCACATGCCACTTTTATCTTACCACCTTTCATGCCTTAACTACTAATTGAGCGAAGTATTCGCTATACTTTACCGGCAAAGCATGTAACCCCGTAGATTCGCACTTAACCGGTCTGTAACTCTTTTCCATCTTTTTCATTTTACAATGAGATCGACAGTCCAACTGTCGGGATACACATTCAAATGAATCCTTTTGGAAGAATGAGTCATGAACCGCTGCCGTCCACCCAATCTCTCATTCTGTTAACAGCACTTATTTTCTCCGGGTCGGTACGCCTATGATTTCCGCGATACCGGATTTGGCGTATAAGTAACAATAAAAGGACAGACGGAACAGAGAAATTGTTTCCGATTCGGAGGTTTTTTTCTCTGATGCCTGTGTTGGATTCACTTCATTTTCATGGTCGAGACAGGAATGGCCTGTGCTCGGCCATTCTTATTTTCTGGTATACAGCCGATATAATACAGTAACTATGTTATATTCATACCTGTATCTCAGGTCATTGCCAGTGTTAGAGGACAGCCCGGCTCAGCCGCAGGTATAATAAAGGTGAAAGGGGCCTATCCATGAAAATGATGAAATTAATCGGTCTGTGCATGCTCCTTCTGATCGTATCCGGCTGCAGCCAGATTGTCTCTCCCGGCGACCTGCTGCACGCTCCGAATCGTACCAATGAAGAGCAGACGTTATTCAAAGCCGTACAGCCTTTTCTTCCTGCCGGATACCGGCTGACCATACCCGCCTCCTATGATCAGGGCAGTGCCATTCGTCTGGCTGATCTGGATGGAGACGGACAACAGGAATTAATCGCCTTTTACAAAAAAAGCCAGCTTGATTATGAAATTAATGTACTTATTTTGCATCAGCAAAACGGAATATGGGAACAAGCTGATCTTATTACACATAGCGGACTGAATATTGACTATGTCGGGATTCTTCCGGTAGCCAGCCAGAAATCTCCCTATTTGCTGCTTGGATTTGCCGGTGGGGGAAACGGACTGCCCAAAGAACTGTATGTATACTCCTACAGTAATTTCAAAGCTTCCCAGGTATTTAATCGTACCTACGATCTTATAGCTGTAGGAGATATGGATGGAAGCGGACTGTCACAAATCGCTCTCGTTCCTCCCTTTGAAAATGTAACGAATTCTCAAAATCCTGCAGAACTTAATTCACAGATACTTCTGTTTGGCAGTCAGGACGGCAAGATTATCAAGCTTGCTTCACGTAATGTAGATGGAATGGTGACCAGCATGCAGATGAGACGGGCCGCAGCCAACAACCGTACGGGACTGTTCCTAAGTATACCGGCAGGAACTCACTCTTCTTATACCGCCCTGCTTGTATGGGATAAGCATACGTTAGCAAATGTTCTGACCTCTTCGGGTTCTGTATCGGGTGCAATTGCCGAACGGAAGCCTCTTCCATTGAGCAAACCGGATGACAGTACTGCTCCGGTTCATATGGATAAGGTATCTGCCACCGAATACCCAACAGAGAGCAAAGATGTGAACCGTGATGGGATTACCGAGACAGTGTTGCTAACCGTACCACTGGGTACAGGAAATATGCCACCGCTGGTCATACCCTACATTAGTACGTACTATCAATGGGATGGAGATCGGCATCTGACCTTTATACAGGATCGGTTTGAACAATGGGGTTATGATTTCCGTATTCCGGATCGCTGGCTGGGACAGTATCGTATTCAGCTTTCGGACAATGCAGTCAATGCACAAAACGAGATTCGTTTTATTTATCCAAAAAGCGGCCAGCCTACCGCAGATCTGCTCGTTCTGCGGCAGATTCCCCAGTCAGACTGGAAAATTCTCGAAGAGAAGCTCAAAAAACAGAAAGAAGCCTATGTGGTCCTAAAACATATCAGTGCGGCAATGACCGGGACTACTCCTCAGGTTAGTGTCGCCTTGCTGCCCAACCACAGCAGCCATTTGACAGGAGAAGCCCTGCAGCAGTATAAAAAGCTTCGTCTAAATGTATCCGAAGTTCTGCTGCTGGCAGGCAATAACGGGGTTATTCCGGGAAAGGAGGCGCAGTAAGTGAAAGTGCTCATACTTGAAGACGAAAAACCGATTCGTGATTTTGTACGGATCAATCTCAAACGCGCCGGCTTTGACGTTGTCGAAGCCGCAACCGGTGAAGATGCGCTGACCACTATTCATACCCACTCCGATATTGATATGGCTGTGCTTGATGTGATGCTGCCAGGAATCAGCGGACTGGAAGTATGTTCTTCCCTGCGCAGACTCAATTCCCGGATGGGCATTATTATGCTAACTGCCAGAGGACAAGAGAATGACAAGATTCATGGACTGGATCTGGGGGCTGATGATTATATAGTCAAACCTTTCAGTCCCGGAGAACTTGTTGCCAGATTGAACTCCTTGTATCGGCGTCTTCGCCCGGCTGAAGAGATTCCGGAAGAACATGTACTGATCAGTCATCCATTTCAGCTGCTGCTCGATCAGCGTAAACTGATGCGTGGCGAGCAGACGATTCTTTTGACTCCCAAAGAATTCGATATTCTACGACTGCTTATGGAGAATCCCAACAAGGCCATACACCGTGATGATATCCTGAATGAAGTGTGGGGCAACTTTTTTACAGGTGATATGAAGACGGTAGACGTAAATATTCGTCGGATCCGTCAGAAGATTGAAAAGGATGATGCGCATCCCGAATATATAGAGACTGTATGGGGATATGGTTATCTCTGGAGGAAGGACACGCATCATGAAAGGAATTAAAGCCAGACTGCTATTTCAGATTGGTGTGCTGCTGCTGGCTATCGTACTGTTGCTGGAAGCTGTATTTGCCTTTGCGGTGTACTCGTATTATTTCAGCAGCGCAAGACAGATCATGCAGTCACGCGCAGTAACGGCGACTACCTTTTCCAATCAATTCATGGATGGATATCCGCTGGCTGACCGGGCGCGATATATTTTGGAGAATCTGGTTGCTAATGAGAACAGTCGGGTAGAAGTATTAAACCTGGAAGGCCAGACCGTGATCGACTCCTATGGATTCTCTTCCCCCGAGCATATTGATACCGAGGATGTACAGACAGCGCTACAGGGAGGCATCGGTAATTATACCGGCTTCTCTCCGCTGTTTGAGCAGCGAATTATGGCAGTATCCAGCCCACTTACCAGTTCCGGTCAGGTAATCGGCGTGCTGCGCTTTTCTGTATCTACAGAGCCACTGTATAAGGCTGTATTTATATTGATCGGCTGGGCAGTTGCGATTGGGATCGTCGTTATCGTATTGGGCTTTGCTTTTAGCCTGATTATTGCACGGCGAATCATCGATCCGGTCAAAGAACTGACTGTCATTTCTCGTCAAATGGCTACAGGTGATTTCTCCGCCAGAGCAGTTCGTAAATATAATGATGAAGTGGGTACACTCGCTGATTCGCTTAATCATATGAATGAAGAACTCTCCAAAAGTGAAAAGATGAAAAATGATTTTATCTCCACTGTCTCTCATGAGCTGCGAACTCCACTGACCTCTATCAAGGGGTGGGGCGAGACACTGGTTGTCGGTGGCCTGGAAGACGAAGAAGAGACCCTGTTGGGACTTGAGGTGATTAACGGGGAGACCGAGCGATTGATCGGACTGGTAGAAGACCTGCTCGACTTTTCCAAATATCAGTCTGGTGAAATCCAGCTGCGCCGTACAGCCACCGATCTGCATAAGCTGCTTCGAGAGGTGGAGCTTCAATACAGCTACACCGGCAACAAACGCAATGTAACACTTCAGACAGATTTAACCCGGGAAATGCTGCCGATAGAAGCAGATTTGAATCGGCTCAAGCAAGTATTCGTGAATCTGATCGATAATGCTATCAAATTCTCCAAGCAAAATGGAGTAGTGCTACTGACTGCTCTGCGCCAGGAGAGACAGGTCTGTATCACTGTACAGGATTATGGAGAAGGTATACCGCTGGAAGACATGGATAAGATCGGAGAACGCTTTTACAAAGGCCGTTCCAAAATGTCCGGCAGCGGACTCGGACTCGCTATCAGCAAAGAGATTGTTCGTCTGCATAACGGACAGCTCCGTATCGAAAGCGAGTACGGTACTGGAACTACCATAACCGTGACCCTGCCCCTGCTACCAGAGGACTTGTTGCCAGAAGATAATCGTAATGATTGACTTTGAATTATAATTAATGAGGCCAAGATACCAAGATACCAAGATACCAAGATACCAAGATACCAAGATACCAAGATACCAAGATACCAAGATACCAAGATACCAAGATACCAAGATACCAAGATACCAAGATACCAAGATACCAAGATACCAAGATACCAAGATACCAAGATACCAAGATACCAAGATACCAAGATACCAAGATACCAAGATACCAAGATACCAAGATACCAAGATACCAAGATACCAAGATACCAAGATACCAAGATACCAAGATACCAAGATACCAAGATACCAAGATACCAAGATACCAAGATACCAAGATACCAAGATACCAAGATACCAAGATACCAAGATACCAAGATACCAAGTCGCAATTATGCTTTGAACCTTATAGAGATGTCAAAAAAGCGCATGCAAAACTTAAATTTTGCATGCGCTTCTCTTATATTGTATATTCTAAACAAGCCAATTATTACACAAATGTATATTATTACATAAACGCAGCAAATAATCAATGCCCTATGTGATGATATTAGAGGAGGTTTATTTTGCAAAACTGGATTACAAGCTTTATGGAGGAATACGGATATATCGGAATAGCGCTTATTATTGCTTTGGAAAATGTCTTTCCACCGATCCCTTCGGAAATTGTACTTCCCTTCGGCGGTTTCATGACTACCAATTCTTCTCTGACGGTAATCGGCGTCATCATTGCTGCTACGATCGGTTCTGTAGCTGGAGCGGTCATTTTATATGGTATTGGCCGAGCACTGGATGTTGCACGTCTGGAGAAAATTATCGATCGTTGGGGACATATCCTGCGTATCAAAAAAGAAGATGTTCACCGTGCAGATGCCTGGTTTGATAAATATGGATACTGGACTGTTCTTTTTTGCCGAATGATCCCATTGGTGCGCAGTCTAATCTCTATCCCTGCCGGTATGTCCAATATGAAGTTTGGACTATTTCTGCTGTTCACTACAATCGGCACCGTGATCTGGAATACTATTCTAGTTACAGTTGGGGCCGCTCTTGGAGAGAACTGGCATTCCATCACGAACTTTATGGATATTTACTCTAATATTGCTTATGCGGTTATTGCTGTGGCAGGAATTTGTCTGATCATCTGGTTCGTACGTCGTAACAAAAAAGCCAGTGTTAAATAAACTCCAACTTGTATACAGGACAGTATGCTATCATTCAATAATCACTTTAAGCCCTCTCAAGCACTATTATCTTCATGACAATCAATATCTCATTACTATATTTGAATGATGTAATAGAACTGTTGGATAACAGAGTAGTCAAACTCGAACGAACAAATAAAGCACAAAAAAGCCGATTCCTAATTTAGTCATGGATCGGCTTTTTTGCACACCAGTCAGTCATTTAAAATATAAAAACACCTCTTCTACTGTTCACTTATGTCGTAAGACAAAAGAACAATAGGAGAGGTGTTTTGCTACATATAATGTCCTGAGAATATTCAAGCACATTATATATATTCAATCGGGATGACACGATTTGAACATGCGACCCCCTGGTCCCAAACCAGGTGCTCTACCAAGCTGAGCTACATCCCGATATACAGTAATAAAAATGGCGCGCCCTAAGAGATTCGAACTCCTGGCCTTTTGATTCGTAGTCAAACGCTCTATCCAGCTGAGCTAAGGGCGCATATTGGAGCGGACGACGGGAATCGAACCCGCGACCCTCGCCTTGGCAAGGCGATGCTCTACCGCTGAGCCACGTCCGCAAACAAATTAATCCTTACAAAAAACAATATTGATAACCAATCCGGCTATCAATGTCATTCCACTATGTATTCACTAATGAATAACTTAGAAAAAATGGCGGAACCGACGGGATTTGAACCCGCGATCTCCTGCGTGACAGGCAGGCATGTTAACCCCTACACCACGGTTCCAAAACTATTGCGGGGACAGGATTTGAACCTGTGACCTTCGGGTTATGAGCCCGACGAGCTACCGGACTGCTCCACCCCGCGTCGTCATACAAAATATCTATGGTGGAGACTGAGGGGATCGAACCCCCGACCCTCTGCTTGTAAGGCAGATGCTCTCCCAGCTGAGCTAAGTCTCCATAAATATGACCCGTAGGGGATT
>NZ_LAQQ01000008.1 GCF_000971985.1 Paenibacillus dauci
TTTCTTTATTGTACACAAAAAGACCCTACAAGATGACTTTTTTTCAAAGTGTCCATCTTGTAGGGTACAGTTTAGTAAATGCGATCCTCTT
Organism: Paenibacillus dauci; assembly: GCF_000971985.1. GTDB lineage: Bacteria > Bacillota > Bacilli > Paenibacillales > Paenibacillaceae > Saccharibacillus > Saccharibacillus dauci. The sequence goes on from NZ_LAQQ01000008.1 coordinate 92, forward strand.
CTTTTACTGTGCTAGATTATATTCTCTTGATTGAAAAAACTGTCAAAGAGTGTGTATTCATAAAATACATGACTGCTATTTTAAATATATATTTAGTGATACATGTTACTTGGGGAGAATGTTGTAAATCTCCGGGGTAATACTTTCTTTGTTTAGAACGCGATATGCCCCTGTTCCATCTTTGAATCTGAGCTTGATTATATAGCTCTGCCCTGCATTTCCACCGTCAGACTCGCTTCGATTCAACAATTCATTGATCTGGTTTTTGTTGCTGATTACGACCTGCTTAGAAGTTCCACGATATTTTTTGAATAAATCAGCATAATTGACCACTGCAATTTCTTTTTGATTCCGCTCATCCGGAATAATAACAATAGCAGAAATATCTTCCACCTTGGTAATCAGCAGATTCCAGTATCCTTTTTCTTTCAGCCACTCCTCAGTCGGCTTGAATTGAGGACTCCAGCTGTAATAATACTCTCTACCAAAATAAGGGTCTTTATAAATTTGTATTACCATATTTAACGTATTACCGTATATCGGATTGTTTCTTGGGTTTTTCACTGCCAGCTTTTCTTTTATAATTAGCTGATTCAACTGTTGAATTTCAGTCGGATCCATAATATCTATTTTACGCTTTGGATTATCCGGGTTTCTGATCTTTATTGCACTTTCGGATTTCTCCAACGCTCTGAGATTATAAAATGCCATTTTATATTCTTTGGATTGCTGAATTTGCTGAAGATATGGCTGGTATTCTTCACTCTTAGGTATCATATAAGATCTTAAAAGATGACTTCCATCCTTCATAATATAAGCTATTTGTATTTGTTCATTGACGTTATAATAGTTATAATCGTTTCTACTTCCAGGATCAGGTTTATCTTTTACTACCTGAGAATGTAACCGAATCACACTTTGAATATAATCAGGATTAGAAGAGAGCATATCAGGATTGGGTTTCTCGATGTCTATTCCATGTGTCGGGTAATTAGATAGATCATTTCTAATATCATTGCCTATATATATAGATTTCACATCATTTGGTGCAGGTACTTTTGTTTCGTATCCAGTCAGTGGAGACACTGGGATATAGATGAACAATGCAACTATCACTCCGTAAAAGACCATTCCCAACCACAATTTGCGATCAAATACGTGCCGGGTTTTGCGAAGCACCATTTCGGCTGCTACATAACCGATTACTCCGCCGATTATGCACCATACAACATCCCATTTTTCAAAAAAAGTTATTCCATATAATCCGATTAATAATGCACTGCACAGTGTAACTCCAACACGGAATAATGGATTAAAGTAACGGAATACGATAGGCTGGGTGGATTTCTCCGTTGGACGCAACTTATACAGCAAGTAGCTTAGACCAATTAGTACGAAGGAAATAACAAGGTATATCCAGCCAATTCGCTGACTAAATCCATTTGTAGATACATTCATTAATTTTTCAATAGGAGACCAACCAGTCATAAAAGTCGAACGAGGTTCTCCATCATAATATCCATAAAGATATCTGGAAAAATATCGAACATAAAGAAAACTCAATCCACTAGGAAGCAGAAATAATATAATTGTAACAATGATCTGTAGGATGGACTGACCAATACACATTCCTACAAATAACGTAAATGTAAAGATAAATAAACTAATAACTGTCAGAGACACAGCCCAGTCGATTACCTGATCAACCGTAAAAACAACATGATTCAGATTGCCTGCCATTGATCCAGTAATAATAGCCGTAACCCATATTGGAACAATCAACATGCCAAGTCCAGATACCAGTGAGACCGTAAGTAGCTGATCTCTGCGTACAGGCAAACTATGGAACATCTCAGCCGCTCGCTTGGATTGTATAAATCTCATCAAGAAAACGGCCATCAATATGCACATGATGAAAGCAAATAGAATTGCCATCTCTCCGTCTTCTTGGAACAGATAATTCACGATTCGAGTATCTTTTTGATATTCATAAGCTGAATTCGATGATAACAGCTGCATCGGTCCGGCAAAGATCAGCAGCAGCAAATAGATAACCCCGATCCAGCCGCCTTGCCGCCAGGCATGCATCCATAATCCCCGGTTAAAGAAGTAGTGGTTGAACGTCATAACCGGCATCCCCCATTTCGTATATAAATATCTCTTCCAGTGTCATCGGTAGTACGTCGAATACATAAGGCTGATAGGCTTGCACAACCTCGGTAATGCGCTCGACCGTACCTTTGATAATATAGGTGCCTACGCTACCCCGTTCTTCCTTATGCAGGATATCCAATAGTCCGGAGATCGCCTGCTCATGTCTTGGATCACGGAAAGCGATCTGGATTTTGTGGCTGGCGGCTTTGAGATCGTCCAGTTCTTTTTCAATCAATAGACGTCCCTGATGCATAATCCCTACATGATCGCACATATCCTCGATTTCCCGTAGATTGTGCGAAGAGATGATCACAGTCAGTTCACGGTCAGCTACTTCCTGGAATATCAGATTCTTGACCTGTCTGCGCATCACCGGATCAAGTCCGTCGATCGGTTCGTCCAGAATAAGCACGTCCGGCTTGCAGCTGAGTGCCAGCCATAACGAAGCTTGACGCTGCATACCTTTGGACAGACGATGCAATTTACGCTTGAGCGGAATGGTCTTGAACGCCTGAGCGAGCTGCCGAAAACGCTGTTCATCCCAATTGGGATACATCGCCCGGTAAAATACCGCCATTTGCTGAATCGATGTCTGTGCAAAAAAATAAGGTTGATCCGCCAAAAAAATCATTCGCTGCTTGCTCTCGGGATGTTCATATATCGGCTGGCCTTCCAGCAGCACTTGTCCCCGGTCTGCCCGGTAAATACCTGCTACCGTCTTGAGCAGTGTCGTCTTGCCGGCACCATTTGAACCGAGCAATCCGAAAATCGAACCTTTATGTACGGTGAGAGATACTTCTTCTACAGCATGTTCTCCTTCAAAAATCTTGCTCAACTGCTTGATCTCAATCACTGCTTTTCCCCCTCTCCTGTTCTTCCATGGTCTGTTGATACAGCTTTTCAATATCTGATTTGGTAAAGCCAAGATAGATCGCTTCAGCAAAAAGCTTGAGCAGCCGCTCTTTCATCTCTGTCAGCTGTTCGTTATTCGGCTGCTGCCGGGTCGGTGACACAAAGCTTCCTTTGCCTGCCTGGGAGTAAATATAGCCTTCTCTTTCCAGCTCCCGGTACGCTTTCTGGATGGTATTGGGATTGACGGTCAGCTGTGCCGACAATGTGCGTACCGAAGGCAGCTGTTCATCCGGCTTGAGAATGCCATACAGAATCATTTCCTTGATTTTATCCATTAACTGTTCGTAAATGGGCTTGCGACTGCGTACATCCAGTTCAAACATGGGCTTCCCCCTTTCACTGTATTAACTGTACTACTATTATTAATACAGTTGAAGGTAATTGTCAATGACTGGGATTTACTTTTTATTAGGATAAGATGAAATGAGATGAACTATACAGCAAGAGTGGGCTGGATTTATAGAAAAATTGGATGTGTGGAGTTACTATATTTTTGAAAAGATGAAGGGGTACATTGAAGGTCAATCCGCGGCGCAAAGAGATTCTACCGCTTTCTCCGGTTAAAAATGGAGATCCTGAATGACCGATGATATCGGTTGATCTTCATTTTTAAATGTCGGGCGCTGGTATAATTCTCTTTTCTCCGCTCTGTGCTTGAAGGAAATACAATCGATGATACAGAATAACGAAATACGAATATGAAATACGAGGTACCGGATACAATACACGAGACACTAGTTGCGAAATACCAGATATCTCATCCAAAAAGAACAGTCTATCCATGTTATCGCTCTTCAGATTCGCTTTGAAACGTCACTATCATGATGCAACAGCATATAGCGAAGGGAAGGGAATTCTGCCAGAAGACCGACATTTAAGAATGGATATTGTCCGCTGCAAGCGGTCATTCCAAATATCCATTCTTAACCGGAGGTCGCCGGCAGAATTCCCTTCCCGCAGCGATAGATGCATATAGCGCTCAAGCAGATCTATATCTATATCTATGCGTACATCTACCTACCAATAAAGGAGAATCTCTAATGCCCATTCAACAGATTAGCAAAGAACAAGCCTGGCAGCTTCGTCATGAAGTCATGTGGCCGAATCGCGAGCTGGATTATGTACAATTGAAAAATGATGATCAGGGTGCGCATTATGGATTGTTTGTGGATCGTCAGCTCGTATCGGTGCTCTCTCTGTTTATCGATAACAATGAAGCCCAGTTCCGCAAATTCGCTACACTGGCGCACCAGCAGGGGCAGGGCTACGGCAGCCAGCTGCTCGCGTATGTGATGCAGCAGGCCGAGCAAGCCGGTGTACGGCGTATTTACTGTAATGCGCGCACCGAAAAGACCGGATTCTATAGCAAATTCGGTCTTCGTCCTACCGTCGATTCTTTTGTTCGCGGTGGCAAAAGCTATGTGATTATGGAACGCGTCTATGCCGCTTCTTCCAGCACTTCACATCATGATTCCAGCAGTGAAGCATAGCCTTCCAGCTGCTGCTCCAGCTCGGTAAAACGGATAAAGCGTGCTGCCCTGTATACTTCCTTGCCTTCATAAAACAGTATGAGTACCGGTGAAGTAAAGATTAGATACTCGGAAGCCAGCTCTGGTGCCTCTTCTACATAGATATAGGCACCGGCAATCTGTGGGTAATCCTCCAGCAGTTTTGCGGTCTGGGGCTGAACAGCCTCGCAGACACTGCAGTTATGCATTTTGAGCAGAAGCAGTTGCAGGCGGTTGCTTTGAATCTCTTCTCTCACCTGCTCTACGCTGTTTAATGATTTCATTGCTTGTCGATCCCCTTTCCAAACTACCCTAGAAAATAGCAAACACGATGCCTTGACCTTTGCTGGCTGCATCCAGATACAGATCAAAGACCTGATTCAGATACGGCATCAGATAGTCTTCTACGATCTCCTCATACGTATCGTTTTCATTGATCGCAAAGAAAAAGATCATCATCGCATGGTCTTCCACATCATCTGGACTCTGCTGGTTACTGGCTTTCCAGCGGTCAAAATCGATACGCTGCTCCAGTGCTTCACGCTGGCGTACGACTGGAATCGATTCAGCCATCTGGGCGACCTGATGCGGTGGCAGATAGAAAGTACCAAACTCGGTCAATTGGCTGTCGATCTTATACTGATCCTGTACCGGCACAAATGGAATATCCGGAAACATATCCGCGATCAGACTCCATGTTTTATCGATATCCAGGTCGGGCCGACTGGGGTCACCAGCCAGAACGGTCTGCAAATTCTCTTTTTCTACATAATAGATTCCTGTCATTCCCATGCTCATTACCCCCTGTGAATAATAGTGTTGTTACTCATTGTATAAGCTTCCGGGAACGATTACAAAACATCCATTTTATTCATATGTACATGTATGTATAATCGCTATTCCTTCCCACTATCTCTATGCTGTATGACTATTATCGAAGAAGCCTGCGATCGCTCATGTCTTACTTGCGTTCATACGTAAGAAGGCTGCCTTGTCTGCATCATATGCAGCAAGACAGCCTTCTCTTATCCCCTTTTAAATACCTCCGATACCATACATCCGTTGTTCTATGTCTCTCTTTATCTATGCGGTATGCATGGCATGGTCAAGCTTTGCTCTGTAACTAACCCTTTTATCTCTGGAAAATCATCTCTATCTGTATATATCTAAAATAAACGAAAGTCCTCTGTTTTTATATCGGCTTTGTTTATATTAAAAATCGAATTTGAAATCCTCGTCAGTCAGACGCTCTACATTCATTGCACGTACATAACCATTTCCTTTTTTGGAGAAAAAGTCATGTTGCTTGGTGTGTGTACTGATTCCGTTGAAGACAATCGGGTTGACTTCTTCTTCCGGGAACAGCGGATCAAAGCCCAGATTCATGAATGCTTTGTTGGCATTGTAACGCAGGAACACATTTACTTCATCTGTCAGGCCGATCGCATCGTAAATCTCGGCTGTATAGCCTTCTTCGTTCTCATGCAGATAACGGAACAGGCCTTCCAGTGTCTCGTAAGCGTCTTTTTGCTCGTATTCGTCCAGCTCGTTGTAGATTTCCTGTGCCAGTACACCCACGTATACACCATGGATACTCTCGTCACGCAGGATCAGGTCAATGATCTCGCCACTGCAGGTCATTTTGCCTTGACCCGCGAGGTACAGCGGATAGAAGAAACCACTATAGAACAGATAGCTCTCCAGCAGTACAGACGCAGCCATTGCCAGGAACAGTTCCTTTGGAGAATTAATGTTGGTGTAATACTGACGGATCGTCTCCGCTTTGGTCTGCAGACGTGGATGCTCTTCGACCCATTTGAAGATCTCGTCGATCTCTTCCGTTGAAGATAGCGTTGTAAAAATACTGCTATAGGACTTGGCATGGATCTGCTCCATCATTGCCATAAAGCCCAGTACCGCTTTGCGCTGCAAGCCGTCAACATGCTCCAGGATTTGCGGCATACCAATGCCACCCTGAATCGTATCCAGCAGGGTCAGTCCACCGAGGACTTTCATATAGGTTTGACGTTCCAGATCGCTCAGCTGAATCCAGGACATTTTGTCATCGGACAGCGGGATTTCGTCGTCTGTCCAGAACTGCATAATGTTCTGGTTCCAGAACATCAGGGAAAAATCGTCATCCGGACGGTTCCAGTTGACTGCTTTGATTGGCTCACTCATGTGTTGTGCCCCTTTCTCTTACCTGTCGTTATGTAGTGAAACAGTAGCTGTTTTTATCATAACAAGACTACAGTATGCAAGAAGAAGGGTCGTTCGCTTCTGATGCATACTGCAAGGTAAAGATCCATATTTATATTTACGCCAGTGGCGGGTTAGATAGTTTTGAATGTTAATTCACAATAGATAGAGTTTACGATTCTGTACGATTGTGCAGCTGATCCCATTCTTGCCAGGACATAATCGGCAGATCGGGTCTCGGCTCATCGTCCAGCATCGCCAGATATTCAATAGAATGTCCATCCGGATCGTCAAAGTAAATCGAGACGGCAGGCATAAATGGGAATACCATTAACTGCGCTGCATCTTCACCATGAAAGTTCTCTGTCGATATTCCAAGACGAGACAATTCTTCACGGGCAGATCTCAAATCCTCCAGCTCTACACGAAAAGCAAAATGCTGACGCTGTACAAGTGGCGTTGGATAATTTTCGCGAATCCCGAGCATACTCACACCAGGTGCGCCGACCGAGTAGAATCGGCTTTTGCGAGCCGTGTCTTCATGAAGGAGTGTAATGCCGGGCAGACGCTCATAAAAAGCAGCGGACCGCTCGACATCACTCACATTAATATGCGTTTCAAAAATGCCTTTAATCATTGCGTTCATCCTTTACTTTGTTCAAGCGGCGGATAGCGGTCTGAATCAAGCAGATCAAATCGTATAAATGAATATTATACGGAGCAGCTAATGCACTCTTCAACTGTCAGACGCTTGGTACGAGTGTAATACAGGGACTTCAGGCCTTTGTGTGCTGCGTACAGATAGTAGCGAGCCAATTGACGGGTCGTTACATCACTGCTTACATGCAGGACTGTAGAGATCCCTTGATCGACGTGCTGCTGGATCTCGGCGATCAGATCCAGAACTTTGAACTGATCCATAGTATAAGCGGATTTGTAGTAGAAATAGTTATCCTGCTGCATGTACGGCATTGGATAGTATGTGGTCGAGTTCGCATACGTACGTGTCTCGATCTGCTCTACAATCGGCATTACGCTGGATGTTGCATTCTGGATATAGGAAATGCTTGCTGTCGGCGCAATCGCCAGACGGTAGGCATGGTACAGACCATTTTTCATTACATCGGCTTTGAGGTTCTGCCAGTCTGCCGGTGTCGGGATGTACATGCTGCCAAATAGTTCTTGTACACGTGGCTTGGACGGACGATAGTCGGTCGCCAGATAACGGTCAAAGTACACACCACTTGCATAGTCGGATTTATCAAAGTCCATGAATGTTTTGCCAGTCTCGCGTGCAATCTCCATGCTCTTCTCCAACGAGTAATAGTTCATCATCATGAAGAAAGTACGTACGAAGTCGATTGCATCTTCGCTCTCGTAGGCAATTTTGTTTTTGGACAGATAGCCGTGCAGGTTCATAACGCCCAGACCTACAGAATGCATCTCACGGTTGGCTTTGGCTACACCCGGTGCATTAGCAATATTGGTCATATCACTTACCGAAGTCAGACCCATAATGCCTTCATGTACGGATTCACGGATTTTGCCGAGTTCCATAACATTAACGATATTCAGGGAACCGAGGTTACAGCTGATATCGCGGCGGATAATATCATCTACGCCATAGTCCATGATTTCTGTTGTTTCCTGCAGCTGGAAAATCTCCGTGCACAGGTTGGACATTTTTACCGAACCGATGCCATTGAGGGCATGGAATTTGTTGGCGTTACTTTTGTTCATAATATAAGGATAGCCGGATTCCAGCTGGATGCTGGCAATCTTGGTCAGCATATCACGTGCGCTCATGATTGGCTTTTTCTTGACACGGTCATCCGCCATCAGCGTATCGTACATTTCGTCGATGTTCAGATCGTCGAGGTGCTTGCCGTATGCTTTGTATACACTATATGGTGCAAATACGTGCAGCAGCTCGTTATCGGCTGCCAGCTTGTAGAAGCGGTTAGGCACGATCAGACCGATCGACAGTGTTTTCAGGCGAGTACGCTCGTCCGCATTGATCTTCTTGCTGTCCAGGAACTCCAGGATATCCCAGCCGAAGATATTGTAGTACGCTGCGCCGGAACCTTTACGTTGACCCATTTGGTCGGCATAGGAGAAAGCATCCTCCATCAGCTTCAGAACAGGCATGATGCCTTTGGCTGCGCCTTCGACGCCTTTGATTGGCTCGCCGCGTCCACGAAGCTTGGACAGGTTAACCGCTACACCGCCGCCGATTTTGGACAGCTGCATGCAGGTATTCAGTACATAGTTGATCGAGTTCAGGGAATCATCCATTTCCAACAGGAAACAGGATACCATCTCTCCACGGCGACTCTTGCCGGCATTCAGGAATGTCGGTGTTGCCGGCTGCAGACGCTGTTCCATCATGGAACGTGCCAGCGTCTTGGCATTTTCGGCATTACCGCGTCCGAGATGCAGTGCTACAACGGCTACACGATCCGGATAGTGCTCCAGGTACTTCGCACGGTCATTTGTTTTTACCGCGTAGTCCTTGTAGAACTTGGAAGCTGCCATATAGGAAGGGAACTGGAAGTTATAGCTGTGTGTAATCGCATATACTTCTTCCACGGCCTGCTCATTGTAATGCTGGTACATGTCCTCATAGTAATCGTTGTCGATCATGTAACGCACTTTGGACGAAGTGTCCGCGAAATGGATACTCTTCTCATCCACTTCCTTCATGTATTCCTGTACTGCTTCTTTATCTTTATCCAAACGGAAAAATCCGTTATCATCACGCTGCATCAATAGGTTGTTCAATTCAATATGCCGCAATTTTCTCTACCTCCTGTACGAATCGTTGTGCGTCTCCTGTAGTGCCGGATAGTTCAAATTTATATACGACCGGAACGCCGTAGCGCTCCGATATCAAATCTGCACTCTTGCCGAAGTTCTCGCCCCAGTTACGGTTGCCGCTGGCTGCTACGCCAAGCAGACGGCCATGGTTTTTTTCCAGAAAATGAGTCACCTTCTCGGGAACCTGACCGAAGCCGGTTGTGTAGGTGACCAATACGAATGGTTCATTCAGCTGCAGCGCCTCTTCAATCTGTACGGCCTGCACCGATGCATTTTTCAATTTTCCGATAAACCGTTTGACGTTGCCTGTCTTGGAATCATATGCAATCAGCATGTGGGATGACATCTCCTTCTCACTCAATATATAGTGTCGCTGACGGTTCTTTATTTATAAAGAACCGTCAGCGACACACGCGTTTCCGAAGCAACAAAGTACTGAAAACCCTTGCTACTCCAGCTTAATTTCTCTTAACAAGCATTACCCATATACCGCACGTTAAAACATTCCGTAACGCAATATGTAGGAGCTGTTCTAAACTTTAAACGCTATATATAGTGTTGTCAATAGGACCAACCAGCGAGAAAGCAGCATCCAAAATAGCCGTAAAAAGCAGATAACAAGTAAAATCTCCATGTATTCCGGCTTATTTGAACGCTACCTATCTGGTGAAAACTATTCAAAAAAATAATTCACTTGACACACTATATCTAGTGTGTTTTTTCAAACCATCTTTACTATCATTTCCAGATTATGAAATGAAGTTAGACAGTCATCACGATAGACACTCAAGTTTAAAATTTTACTGCTTTCAACATGAAAAAGCAAATGAAACTTATATAAAAATATAGATTTTTTTGACCTGTCATTTGTAGCGCTCCATGATAGCGGTTTATCCTGGAAGGCAGTCTGTCCGTTGGTCAGAGACACTCATTTTTTTCGCTGCATACGCTGCAGCAGACGAATCAAGTCATTGCGATTTTTGGCCTCTTTCATATACTTGGGCAGCCGGTAGGAAGCGGTACGTACATGGCTAGAATTCGGTCTTTCGCGTAAACTTGCTGCAATATAGTCGATTAGATAGGTAAGATGCTCCCGGTTAACCGCCCAGACCATCTTGCCGCGATAATAATCAAGGAAATACAATTCCTGATCGAAAAAGGGATCGCGCCCATTACGTATGTCCGATCCTGTCCAGACGGAACTTTCTCGTTTGTGGAGCTCTACGATATTATCCGTATGGCATGCCGGACAAATAATATGTACATGTTTTTGGGTAAATTGACGTTCATCTTTGACCGGTTCGTTGAACCAGCATTCGCAGGCCGTGCAGATCGCTGCAGCAGAATACGTATAATCGGGCTCCGCCAGCTTCCGGTAAAAGCAGGAATGACAAAAAAGTTCGATGTTCTCTCTATTGGAATCGGCTCCGATATAGGCAGCACTTTGGCATTTGGGACATTTCACTACGATACTGCCCTTTCGGGCCAGTACATAGGGAACAGAGTAAGGCTCAAACAAAGGATCGACAAAACGTTTCATCAATTGCTCCTCCTTTTTTGGGGAAATCTCATTTCATGATAGATCTTGATTCTCAAGTATAACTTTCTCTTTCTGTAGCAACAACCGGCTGGAAACTTCGCTCTCCTTCAGAGCAGAAGCAGGAGACTGAAAAATGCACATGCTTTCCTGAGAAATGCACACGGTTTTTGATTGAATCCAATTCCATATATTGTAATAATTAAACATGCATCTGAAAGCGTATACAAAATAAGGAGGTAGTTTATGAGAAATTCGGTCTTCAAGTATGTATTGCTCGCTGTTCTGATCATGGTGTGCGGATTGTCTCCGCTCTCTACCACTTCTGTCTCTGCTGCTGCACCTTCGGTCGGTTCCATACCGGCTTCCTCCATCCCTGCGCCTTCCGGCAAGGGCGTCATGACGTTCAAAGTCATGAATGCCACCAATGGAGCCTATCCGGACAATCGTGTCTATTGGGGCATCCTGGGCATTAATCCCGAGACCAAGCAGTGGAGCTACCTGACCAGCACAGGCCAACTGCAGCCTATCTCCGCAGCGTTGAATGACGCTCCCGGACATCTGACCAAAAACGGCGTCAACTATGCCAATATCTATAGTACCATCAGCCAGGCCGAATGGGTAAGCCTACCGAAAATGGATTCCGGACGCATGTTTATTTGTGTGGGTTCGCCTTGTTATATTAAGACTTTCAATGATGGATTTGCTGGACCGGATATCAACAACCCAACCGATCCGAATCTGGATGTTTATTTTGACTTTGTAGAATTTACAGTAGATAACACCGGTTACCATGGCAATACGACTCGTGTTGATGGATTCGGATTCCCATTGCAACATCGTCTGGTGAATCGTGCAGGCAACTATGACCGTACAGTGGGCGAACTGGAGTCCGAGACACGCGCGAGTATCTTCAGTAAGTATCGCAGTGAAGTGCCGACAGCGTTCAAAGGATTGGCCGATGTGCAGGCACCTTATCGCATCGTAGCGCCGATTCATGGCTCGTTCAAAGCTGGTGGTGCGAATGCCAATTACTTTGGCAGCTACGGCGGCGGCTATAACACGCAGGAGATTCTACTCTGCAATGGCAGACTGCAGGAATCGCCTGGTATCTGTTCTGCGATCAACCGCCATGTCTATGAGAATCAGGCGAACTGGAATAATGTATCTGCCTATTACCAGGCAGCGCCTGCCAACTATTATGCCAAGTTCTGGCATGATCACAGTATCGGCCGCCTTGCTTATGGATTCGCCTATGATGATTATAATCAGCAGGCTGCCTATCTGGAAGTCGGTGATCCAAAAGGATTGATTGTACGGGTAGGCTGGTAATTCATCATCACCATTGTATGAGATTTTGCTGCTATCATTATCATTCTGAAGTGAAACCATTCTAGTCAGTCCCAACACAAAAAGCCCTGCATAACCGGCAGAATACATCTGCTGGCTGCAGGACTTTTTTATATTGCTTTTATATGAATTCAAAATGAACAATAGAAGCTTCGATTATAGCTTGAATCGATCTACAATCCGATTCATCTCTTCAGCCATCTCGGACAAAGCCGAAGCACTGGAAGACAGTTCGTGCATGGATGCAGACTGCTGCTCCGAAGCGGCTGAGATTTTCTGAATCTCATCTGAGGAATATTCTACACTTTGAACAATGCCGGTGATAGATTGTTCCATTGCTGCAGCACTTCGGTTAACGCTGCCCGACAGCTGTGCCGCTTCACGGCTCTGCATAGCTACTTCATTGACAGATTGTTTGATATCTTCAAATAAAGCGCCGGTCGTTCTCATGGATTCGGTACCACTCAGAATCTGCTCGGCTGTCATATCCATGGCTTGATGAAGACGATCCGTATCCTGCTGGATCGATTCGATCATGCTGACGATCTGCCCGGCAGACGTGGAGGACTGCTCGGCCAGCTTCTGCACTTCGGCGGCAACAACCGCGAATCCTTTGCCATGTTCTCCAGCTCGCGCGGCTTCGATAGCGGCATTCAGAGCGAGCAGATTGGTCTGTCCGGCGATCCCGGTAATAATCCCGACGATACTGCCGATCTCCTGTGAACGGCTTCTCAGCTCATTGACTACACCGTTCATTTCATTCATTCGTGCCTGGGCCGTCTCCATTCGTCCGGCTGCTTCGGTGACCACGCCTGTTCCGTTAATCGAATGGTCGGCAGCTGTCTGGGCAGACTGGCTCACCTGTTCCATCCGGTTATCGATCTCCTGAATATTGGCGGAGATTTCCTGTACCAGTATGGCTCCCTGCTCCGATTGGCTCGCCTGATCGGCAGAACGGTCAGCCATGGAGACCAGTGACTCGGTCGTATGGGCGGAAGTTGAAGCATTTTCCTCGGCAATAGCAGTCAGTTCTTCGGCAGAGCCGTTAAGCCGCTGGGACGTTTCATTTACTTCGGTAATGACTCTGTTCAGGGAATGTCCCATATGCTGCAGTCCTTTGGCGAGATCGCCGAGTTCATCCTTTACATCAACCGGAAGTTCAGACGTGCGGGTCAGATCGCCTTCGGCAATATAGTTGACCTGATCCAGCATCTGGTGCAGTGGACGAATGATCATGCGCGAAATCACCAAAGCAAGTATGCTTCCAATTACGATCGCTGCAATCACCGCAGCCCATGTTATCAAGCGGGCCAGATTAAACTCGCTCAGTTGTTCATCTGCTGAACCTGTCACATCATTTACATTATGATCGACCAGTTTGCTTAGTACTTCATTCATGGATTCCAGCATCGGTGACGCATCCTGCTGCAGACTCATAGCCAGTGTATCGTTATTGGCATCAGAAGCAGCTGTAATCTGCGGAATGGTAGCCGTATAACTGGTCCAGCTTTTCTTAAAGGAATTATACATCTGGATCTCCTGATCATCGGACAGATCCGCCTCATACAGCTGCATATTCTTGGCAATACTGGCGCTTGTGCTGTTGATCTCCGAATTAATCTGCTGCATGGCTGTATCGTCTTGCTCAATAATACTGCGCAGCACGAGATTCTCTACATCGGTTACTTCATCATTGATCTGATACAGGGATACCAGACTGGGGATGCTGTTGCTTCGGATATCTGTAGCATTGTCTCCTATCGAATCCAGTCGCATCGATACGAGTACGCCCAGAATCAGTATCAACACCATCATACCGGCAAATCCACTTAATAATTTGGCACGTACAGTCATTCTCACAGTTCTTGTTCCTCCATCGTTCCTAATTCTCAATTATTAGTTGTTACTACAACTTTTCATATACTATTCATTTCGACATAAATAGACGTTTTCATTACCTATTTTCTGAAAATAATTTTGTGAGCTTGTGCTATGTACGGTTGTTGACCGATAAACCTTCCTCATCAAGTATAAAAAAAGATGATGCGAGGCGTCCGGAAAAAGATACAAAAAAAGCCCTGTACAATCAGCTGCTTTATGAATTCAGCAGACCGTTGTACAGGGCACAATACGATATGGGTAATCGGGTTTAGTAACTGCGTGATTATCCTGCAAATATGCAGCACTTCTATTTACAATTGCATATTATAGTTGATTGCCGGGAAACATCTACCGAATTCGAAACGATCGATCCTACTGCTGGAGTAAGTGTATCTCGCGAATTCCCGTTTACTTGCGACCCGGTGTATAAAAGTCCGGCTTCGGTACCCGTGACCAGTCTGTATCGGAAGCCAGATAGAAGCTGGTATAACTTGGCTGGTTGTAGGCTGTATTCTGGCGTGCAATGCCTGTGCGATACTGGGTATCATGCATCAGGGTGTACAGTTTGTGGTTGGTCACTTCGGTACTGAGATAGATACGGATCGCCGAACTGTCTGCCGTGCGCAGCAGCAGCTCTTCACGCCAGTCTCCGAAAATGTCCGCGACCAGCGACGGATTGCCTTTGGTGCCGTTATTCGTCAGAGTACCATTGGCTACGAGCACCGGTCCCTTTTGCCAGTTCTGGATACTTGGCGTTACTTCCAGTGCACCATCTACGACCTGGGTCGTCATATCTGCGCTCCATTTGATATTCATATTCGTACCCGGTGCGCTCCGGCCAATCAGCTCACCACTGGCTGTACGCAGATCGGTCGCCCATGCTTCCAGACCTGGGCGGGTAGGATCGATATCGCCGACCATGCCGCGACCGGTATCCTTGCCACTATAGGCACCGAACAGCACTTTGCCGGTCGCTGCATCGCGCATGGCATAACCATACGGTGCATACGTTCCGCCTTCATGTACCATATAGATCTCCATGCCTGGATGCGATGGGTCCAGATCGGACACATGCAGTGCATCGCCATGACCCAGCTTGGCAATCTGTCCAGGTATGGCACTGCCTGCCGGCATCACGTCTGTCGAGCTGTACAGCAGGCTGCCGTCATTGTCTACTGTACCGGAACCATAGACGATCTCATCTTTGCCGTCACCATCCACATCCGCTGCGGTCAGCGAGTGGGCACCTTGCCCAGCCAGCGGTCCCAGATCCGGATCGGTACCGTCACGACCATGCGGTCCATCATTGAACGGGTTGCTCATGATCGCCCAGCCGCTATCGGCTGTCCAGTCCTTGCCAATTTTCTTGCCATCCCAGTTGTAGGAGACAAGTGCTGCACGGGTATAATAACCGCGTGCGAATACAGCAGATGGGGTCTTGCCATTAACATAGGCGACAGTCGCGAGGAAACGGTCTACACGGTTGCCCGGCTCAATGCGAGCCATTGCATAATCTCCCCACATCAGTCCATCATCTGTGCGCTCCGGCTCGTAACGAACCGTGTCTTCTTCCTTGCCGCTGCGTCCTTCGAATACAGTCATGTATTCCGGACCCTTTACGATAAAGCCTTCAAAATCGCGCAGATTGTTGCGCGTACTGCGGGCAGGAGCATAGACATCCATAAAGTAATCGGTCAGCGCTTTGGCATCTTGGAGGGACAACGGATACTGATACTTCGGTGCGATGCCAAAGCATTCTTCCAGTGTCTTCGGCCAGTGACCATTTTTCACTTCAGGATGCTCGCTCCAGTTCTGGAACATCTGCACCACATGATCATAATAATCCGTACTGCTCATCCGGTAGTCATCACTATTGGAGTATCCGGCTTGACCATCTTCCTTGGGAAGGGAAATGTACTGCTCGGAGACGACATTGCCGCGTTTGCCATAACGGGTAATCTTTGTTCCCGGTGCGGTCTTCATCATCAGTTCGGCTTTGCCATTCCCGTCAAAGTCATAAACAAGGAACTGGGTATAATGCGCTCCCGAGCGGATATTCACTCCCAGATCAATCCGGTACAGCAGGGTTCCATCGAGTCGATACGCATCAATGTACGTATTGCCGGTGTATCCTTTTTGAGAGACATCCTTGGCATTGGACGGATACCATTTGACGAAATATTCATACTCTCCGTCACCATCTACATCACCTACACTCATATCGTTGGCTGAATACGTATAAGCTTCACCTGTCGGAGTTACGCCATCCGCCGGTTTCTGCAGCGGCAGATCATAATAGGTATCATTCCATACTGTTGCCGGAGGGCTCCACTTTTGCTTATTCGGTCGGCTCAGACTCGCAGCACTGATGCCATAGTCGGCAGCATACTGCTTCAGCTGGGCAGAGCCTTCATCGGTCTGTGCACGATATGTAGCCGCATCTCCGCCCTGATCTGCACTTGCCTGCTGCATAGCCTCTTGCTGGTAGACATCATCACTTACCTGATCTGCGGTAGCATCTGTTGTCAGCGAAGCACTGCTGTTATTACTACCGGAACCCCGTGCAGACAGAGGCAGGACACGATAACTGTCTTTGACAGAACCCTGGCGATCCAGATAATTGGTACTGTCTTTTACAACGGTGACGAACTTGCCGTTGCGATACAAAGCAAAGTCTGTACCCGTCAGCCCAGTTTTGGAATAACCACTGACTTCATTGCCGAGCAGACGCCAGCTAATAAATATTCCATCGCTGGTCTTGGCTGCGACCAATCCGCGATCCAGACTCTCCAGTTGTACTCCTCGCTGCGAATGACTGCTACTCTGCACGCTCACCGGATCGGCGGCGGATAATCCCCCAGTCGGAAGCACCAGTGCAATACCCAGTGCTACTGCCAGTGTCTTCACTGCCCATGAATGCTGCCTTTCTCTCATACGTTATTCACTCTCCTCGAATAGTAGTGGGTAATATGATAACGCTTACAATAGTAGGTGCAACTGATATTGTCCATTGTTACAACGACCATCCTCCTTCTCTGCTGGATTGCGCTTGTTCACTAGGCTGTTTCCTGTCAGATAAGCAATGGGGCTTATTTCAGCAGGTTGTTTCTATTATAGAATTCTGCGGTTACAGACGCTGTTCACAAATCCGGTTTATCTGTTTAAATAACAGAGCCTTTATTTTCCAGCTTTGCCGACGCGTACACTAGATAATCTGTTTATTGATCAATGCAAAAATCATCATATATCTTACATGTAATATTAATTAACATAATAGTTACATTTATGCATAGTCTAATCCTGTTAAGTTATATTTATTTCCAAAATAATCAAAACTATCTCTTCAAATCCTCACACAACCTCTAAGATAACGTTAAATCAGAAATTATTCAGATTAACTTTGTTGACATGGAATTTAATTTTCTACAAAAGGGGCGGATATGATGGAGAACAAGGTGCTTGGAGGAAGAATTTTCTCACTCGGACTGCAGCATGTACTGGCGATGTACGCCGGAGCGATTCTGGTACCCCTGCTCGTTGGACGAGCGCTTAATCTGACGGGAGAGCAGCTGTCCTATCTGGTAGCTATCGATCTGCTGACCTGCGGGATCGCCACGCTGCTGCAGGCATGGAAGACCCGGTATCTGGGTATTGGGCTGCCGGTAATGCTGGGCAGCTCCTTTGTCGCTATTACGCCCATGATTGGTATCGGTAACCAGTACGGTCTGGGCGCGATCTATGGTGCGATTATAGCAGCCGGTTTGTTTGTAGCCGTCTTTGCCGGATGGTTCGGGAAAATGATCAAATTGTTCCCGCCGGTTGTGACCGGTACAGTCGTTGTAGTCATCGGTCTCTCGCTGATCCCCACCGGCATCAAAAATATGGCAGGCGGAGCCACCAGCCCCGAATTCGGCAGTCTGCACAATTTGCTGCTTTCCTTTGGCGTACTGGCACTCATTCTGATCATCAATCGATTCTTCACCGGATTTATGCGCTCACTGTCGGTATTGATCGGGATTGTAGCAGGTACGATAGTCGCTGCCCTGATGGGAAAAGTAAACCTGGCAGCGGTCAGCGAAGCGTCCTGGTTCCATCTGCCGCAGTTTTTCGCCTTTGGCATGCCAGAGTTTCGGATTGCTCCTATTCTGACCATGATTATCGTCTGCATGGTCATTATCGTTGAATCGACCGGCGTATTCCTCGCTCTTGGACGTGTCTGTGATCAGAAACTCACCCCTCAGGACATGACCCGCGGTTATCGTACAGAAGGTATCGCGATTGTGCTGGGCGGATTGTTCAATGCTTTTCCATATAATACATTTGCTCAGAATGTTGGTCTGGTCGAGCTGTCCCGGGTCAAAACGCGTAATGTAATTGTGATGGCTTCCGGTATTCTGGTCGTACTTGGTCTGGTGCCCAAGATCGCAGCACTGGCAACCGTGATTCCGGCGGCAGTGCTGGGCGGAGCTACTGTCGTACTGTTCGGTATGGTCGTCGCTTCTGGTATCCGTATGCTGACCGAAGTGAATTTTCAGGATCAGCGCAATCTGCTCGTCGTGGCCTGCTCGATCTCACTTGGTATCGGTGCAACCGTAGTGCCGGAGCTGTTCGCCGGGCTCCCCTCTGCGCTGCGCATTATTGTCAGTGACGGCACCATTACCGGCAGTCTGTCGGCGATACTGCTGAATCTGTTTTTCCAGGCCTCTTCCCGCTTTGGCCGTTCGGCAACTGCTGCGAAGACCGTCGAACCGGTAGAGACAAACGTCATTCGGGAACAGATATCTGGTTAATCGATGTGGAGCTGCCAAATTTATACTGGATAGATTACCTGACGGACTATCCAGTAGTTCTATCTGCGTGTTAGGATCAATCACCGAATCAATTCCTTCAATAACGGGACAAGCACACTCTCTCCTTGCTATAATGGGAATATATGTGGGTATTCTGCGGAATACCCTCTTCGTATGACAAATATAGATAAGTGGATAGGAGCTGCCCATGTCTGAACAGAGCATTATTTTCTTCGATATTGACGGAACCCTGCTGGATCATAACAAAGAAATTCCCGCTTCCACCAAAAAGGCCATCTTCGATCTGCGTGAACGCGGACACGAAGTAGCCATTGCTACCGGACGCGCGCCTTTTATGTTTGAAGATATTCGCAAAGAGCTGGAAATTGATACGTATGTCAGCTACAACGGACAGTATGTTGTACTGCGCGGTGAAGTTATTTATACCAATCCGCTGAATCCTGACGCGCTGAAGACGCTGACCGAAACAGCGATTGAAAAGGAAAATCCGATCGTATATATGGATGCGGACGATATGCATTCCAATGTACCGGAAGATCATGAATATATTACGACCAGCATCAAGACACTACAGGTCGGCAAATTCCCGAGCTTTGACCCTTCGTATTATCAAAATCGTGACATTTACCAGTGCCTGCTGTTCTGCTTGGAAGGTGCCGAGCAGCAGTATGAAGCGGATTTCAACGACTTTGACTTTATCCGCTGGCATCCGATGTCGGTCGATGTATTGCCTTCCGGCGGTTCCAAAGCCAACGGCATTTCCAAAATCACCGACAAGCTGGGATTCCCGCGGGAACGCCAGTATGCATTCGGTGATGGGCTGAACGATGTAGAGATGCTCAAGCAGATCTATAACAGTGTTGCCATGGGTAACGGTGAAGAGGAAGCCAAAGCAGCTGCCAGACATGTCACCAAAAATGTAGATGAAGATGGCATTCTACATGGTCTGCAAATGGTTGGACTGCTGGATTAAGGAATAAGAAATACTTTCCATACCTCAAATCAGTAATGATAACAGAAGCACATAAAGCGAGATCATTTATAAATAATCTCTATACCAAAAAGCCACCGGACCGGGGTATCAACCCTGCAATCGGTGGCTTTTCTTCATTTTCTTGTGTGGCATCATTAATCGTAATAAGAAGGTATGGTAACAGCAATAGTGGCAAAATATAAATTTCTCTTCTCATCTTCCAAATTTTCTGGAAGTACTTCTGCAAGAAATTCCGGCGAGTTAATGATGGCGTCTGTCATAACATTAGCCCTCCACAAGGAAAGTCCAATTTCTCTGAAAAAGAAAGTATATCCCAGCTCGGCTTCCATATTATTTACAAATGATGTATGGATACGAATAGTGCTTACGATATCCTCAGCTGTGGTATTGAAAAGATCCAAATCCTTGTATAGTAGTTTGAACCCGGCTGAGTCAAAAGGGTTATTTATCTCTATGAATTTTAGCCGATTATTGGAGTCATATTCAAACGTCTGGAACAATTCTTCGTTGTTAATCCATGGGGCATTCTGGAGTTCTTGTTGAACTTGCATTTCAGTCATCCCCAGCTGAATAGAACCTATACCCACTAATGGATTTATTGTAATGGTGTACATTCGTATGCTCCTTCTCATTTAATATCTGTCATCTATAATAACAAAATTAGATCGTACTATATTTATGTCCGGCTGCGGAACAGCAAATACACAAAATAGGGCACGCCAATAATCGAGATTACAATCCCTGCTGCCAGCTGAGCCGGCGCAAAGATCGTCTTGCCAATCAGATCACCGAGCACGACCATCAGCATGCCGACCAGTCCGCTAATCGGCAGCAGCCGGGAATGATGTAGTCCGACGAGTCGTCTCGCAATATGCGGAGCGATCAAACCGACAAATCCGATCCCACCGGATACGGATACACAGGCGGCTACCAGACCGACAGCAGCGAGTATCAGTCGCTGACGCTGGGCAGTGAGAGGTACCCCCAGACTGAGTGCCGTCTCATCATGCAGCTGCATCACATCGAGCAGCATTGACTTGCGCCAGATGTACGGAATCAGAATCAATAGCCAGGGCAGCATCGCAGTAATATACTGCCAGTTGGCACTATGCAGACTCCCTGCCAGCCAGACGGCTGCCGCTTCAAAGTCATCCGGGTTCATGCGTAGAGACAGATATAACGTGACTGCCGAGAATCCCGAACTGACGGCTATTCCGACCAGAATCAACTGCTGCGGCTCCAAACGACCATTACTCCGGGCAAACCAGAAGATCAGGATCACCGCCGCGACTCCTCCGCATAATCCAAACAGCGGCATCGCCATAAAAGCGAGCCAACCGGTAAGCTCTAACGACTGCTTAAAGATCAGCATAAACAATACCACGGCCATACTCGCTCCGGCATTGATACCGAGCATTCCCGGATCGGCCAGTCCGTTACGGGTCACGCCCTGAATAACTGCTCCTGCAATACCAAGCCCCAGTCCGATCAACATCGCCAGCACGATTCGGGGCAGCCGGAAATCAAAGATTACCAGATCGTGTGCTGCCACTGGATCCACACGCAGCAGCGTCTTTACAATATCCCCAACCGACAAATCGAATGTACCATTGGTCAGACTGATATAAAATGTCGTCAGGATGAGCAGTAGCAGACCACATACAACCAGCAGCAGACGCCGCATGGAATCAGTTTTCATTGGTTTTTCCTCCTTTCCGGCGAATCAGGTAAAGGAAGAATGGTACACCAAACAAAGCGGTAATAACGCCAATCGGCGTCTCGAACGGAGCATTGACCCAGCGGCTCAAAATATCGCACCAGCCGAGGAAAATCCCTCCAAACAGCGCACAGCATGGGATGACCCGGCGATAATCCACACCGACCAGATAACGGGTCATATGCGGCACGAGCAGACCGACAAAGGCAATCTTGCCTGCCAGTGCTACAGATACGCCGGTCAGCAGCACTACAGCAAGCATGGATAATCCTTTGATCAGACCGGTTCGCTGACCCAGCCCCGCCGCGATCTCGTCACCCATGGATAGCACGGTAATCGAACGAGCCAATATCAACGCCAGCAGCAGACCGGCGATAGCAAACGGAATAATCATCCGAATCATCACCGGATCGATCTGATCTAGTCGGGCGTTATACCAGAAGCTCACCGATTGGGACACCTGAAAATACGTTGCAGCCGCTTCCGCCACTCCGCTCATAAATGTACCGATAATCGTACCCAGTATGGCCATCCGTACCGGTGATGTACCGTTCGGCAGTAGCCATGCCAGCCCGAACACAATACCGGCTCCTATCGCCGATCCGATAAGCGAATACACGATCATCGTTAGCGAAGAAGCGCCAGGCAGTAGAATCATGCACAGTGTAATCATCAGGACCGATCCATCCGAGACACCCATGATCGATGGTGAAGCCAGATAATTGCGTGTCATACCCTGCATCAATGCTCCCGAGACGGCCAAAAAGGCACCGATCAGCATCGTACCAATCGCACGCGGCAGTCGGGACTGCATAATGATCTGATGATCGATTTGATTCGGATCAAAATGAAATAATGCCTGGATAATCGTCTGAGCATCCATATCCTTGGCACCATACAAGATAGAAATGGAAATAGTGAGCGCCACCAGGAGGGGAGCGCTCACTATCAGGATCAGCGGATACCACTTGCGGATGCCGCTCATTATTGACTCAGTTCCTTCACAGCTGCTTTGAGGAATTGATCACGGCTCCATGCTGGACCGCCTTCGGACAGCGGATCAATGACATTGACATAGACATGTCCTTCCTGGAAAGCTTTCGTTTTGCTCAGGATTGGGTTCTTCTTCAGGTCTTCCAGTGCTCCCGGGGTATCTGGGTTCTCATCTGTAGAGAACTGGATAAACAGATAGTCCGGATTGATCTGGGCAAACTGCTCGATTGAAATTTCCTGCTGGGCTTTGGTCTGCTGGATAATATCCGGTACATTCAGACCTACATCTTCATACAGCGCAGCATTTACAAATACATTGGATGGATATACACAGACAGAACCCTGACGGATACGGACAGCCAGTACGGTTTTGTCTTTCATTTTGTCTTTCAACTCGGCTTTGGCAGTGGCTACATCCTGCTGGTAAGTGGTGATCGCGGTCTGGGCTTCTTTGGACTTGCCGGTCAGCTCACCCATCAGCTTCAGATTATCCTGCCAGTTATCAGAGATATGCGATACCTGAATCGTTGGGGCAATCTTGTTTAGCTGCTCCACAACTGGTGCGTCGAATTTGGTAGTACCGAGGATCACATCGGGCTTGAGGGACAGAATCGTCTCAAAGTTCGGCTCGGTCTTCTCCCCGATTGATTCCGCTTGGTCGGTGATCGAAGCGAATTTCTCCGGGAACTTGCCGCTATAGGTAATCGCACCCACCGGATGCACATCCAGCAGTAGTGCATCTTCCATCGCTTCCATGGAGCCGGTAATGACGATACGTTCTGCCGTTGCAGGAACCGTATATTCTTTGCCCAGGTAAGTGATAGTACGCTGCTCTCCGGAACTATTCTCGCTGGTAGCTGTGCCGGCTGCTGATGTAGAAGTTGCCTGGCTGCTGCCGCAAGCGGATACGAGTAGAGCGGTGAGTAGCAGTATAATCAGGACAGACCATCTGCCCGTCTTGCGATGTGTAGAGAAACTTGAATTCATTGGGTATATGCACTCCTTTTGGACATTGATATCAATTGATGATAATGATTCTCAATAGAAATCATAGTATGGATTGTCCGGCAGGAACATGGACAATCTTCACAAAACTCATGGACGATTGTCTGTGAATACTGCCAACGCCTGCTGTGCCATCCGTTTGTATGCTTCCGGTGAGCAGTCCCGCCATGGATCGGAGCTCAGGATATGAACATGTTCCTGTCTGACCGCCTGCATGGATTGCCAGCTCGGCTGTTGGATCAGTTCTTTCCAGTGCAGCAGGGTCTCGCTCTCCTGACAGATCAGCAGCAGTATACGGTCTGCGTCGGCGCGGGTAATCTGTTCCAGTGTAAAAGGAAGATCTTCATGCTCTTCATCATCATTCCCGGTTAATGAGAGCAGATTCAACTGCAGATCCTCGCGCAGCATACGTCCTGCTTCGGTTAGTCGGCAGGAATAGAAGTGACCTTTCCAGTAACGAACAAATAATACTTGTCCCGGTAATCCCTGCTCTGACAGTTGTCCCCGAATCTGCCCGTTCTGCTCGTGATAACGATCCAGCCAGCGCTGTGCCTGCTGCTCTTCTCCCAGCTGCCGTGCCAACTGCAGCAGCTGATCCTGCCATTCTGTCGACCAGGCATCCATATAGTGCACAGGAGCGATATTTTCCAGCAGCTGCTTCTCCTGCAGACTGATATGATTCGGTGCAATGATCAGCTCTGGCTGACAGCTGGTTAATATGCTGATATTTTCCCGCCACTGTGTATTGGCACGTTGTACTTTTAGATGTACCGGAATGTCTGCTGCATACTGCCGCTTGTCATGACCAGTCCACTTGGGATGCAGTGGCGCTGCATAAGGAATAATGCCCATCGCCAGCAGATAACCGGTAACGACCGGATCATAAGAAGCAATCTTGCGCTGATGATTGCGTATGTAGGCAGATGGCGTAACGCCTGTCTCCTGCTTGAATTTGCGGCTAAAATAAAACTCGTCATTATAACCAATCTGATGCGCAATATCCCGCAATCGCAGTTCCGGATTGGTCATCAACCTGCGTGCCTCTTCCATCCGTAGCCGGGTAATATAATGGATCACACTTTCCCCGTAATATTTCTTGAACAGGCTTACGTAGTAATTGCGGCTAATCCCTGCCATATCGGCTAATTGATCCAGGGTCAGGGGTTCGCGGTAATGCCGTCCGATGTAGGCATATGTACGCTGCAGCTGGATATGAATATCGCCTTCGGCAGCCGATTCCTGCTCCTGCAGATCACAGAGCATCTGAACGAACAGACTGCCTGCCCGTGCCCGGCTGCCGGATTTGCCCGCTGTCCATTGTTTGTACAGCGATTCACACAGAGGCAGCAACCATGAACCGGATACATTGCAGGCGAAGTAACTATCGTCTTTTTCGCCTTGGGTAGATTGGTCCAGCCGCTGCAGCTCATCTTGCTGTTCCATATAACTGTCAAAGCGGATCAGCAGCAGACTGATTCCTTTGCGACCTGAAGAACGTAGACCGAGCGTGGTTCCTGGAGCCAACCAGTGTACGCTCTGCGCCTGCACTTTACGCTTGCCCTGCTCATCGGTGAGGACGCCCTCTCCTTCCATGATCACGATCATTATATAGGTAGTTGTATACTGCTGGGGAAGATGAAATGCACTGCTGCGGCGTATTTTCTCCACATCTCGCAGTCGAAATGACAGCTCATCCAGCTTGGCGAGAACAGACGGACGATAACTATGCTGATCCCTCTCTAATGAAGGAACCAAACGGGTATCCAGCATACGGTTCATCATAAGTTCCTCCTTTGGTTGATGTTTATTGGTAGGGTCATTTTATTTTATGGTAACGGTTCTATCGAGCTCCAATATTATAGAGATGTGGTATGTCTGTTCATCAGGCGAAAATGGCTCTTATTTGATGGGTTCTTGTTTGACGTTTCTTTATCCGACTTTCTATTGATAATAATTCTCAATTAAGCATATGATCAATGTACCCTTTTCTCTCCGGCACGTCAATGGATACAGGGGCTCAAGGTGATGATTATCCATGTTCTGCCGGAATATTGTTCATGGAAGAGGATGAAATGGTCTTTTATACTGGGGACTATGCTTATTTCGCTATATAACTGCCGGTAGAATATACAGATCATTCTGCGGCTGCTGCAGCTATACAGCAATCATCCATCCGTATGAACAGGAGGCGTATTATTTAATGTCTGAACAATCTGCTTACTCTATCTATTCTTCGAATCATCCTATACATCCGGAAGTCCGACTGCGTGGAACGATGCAGTTCGATCTGCGCTCTGCCGAAGGACGGGATTACCGAATCATGGTGTCCATCCCGGATCTGGAAGCACCGCAAGAAGGTTATCCAGTCGTCTATGCTTTGGACGGCCATGCTATTTTCTCTACCCTGCTGGAGGCCGAACGTGCCCAATGCCGCCGCAAGGAGAAGACCCGCGTGACCCCTTCTATTATCGTCGGCATCGGCTACCCGTCTGAACTACCCACCTCCTCGGAGCGGCATTACGACTATACTCTACCTGTACCCGTCGATAATCTGCCACCTTCCCGTGATGGACTGCCCTGGCCGGAATATGGCGGAGCGGATTACTTTTTGCGCTTTATCAATCAGGTATTGAAGCCCAAGGTTGAAAGTCTGCTGCCGGTTAATACGGATCATCAGACGCTGTTTGGGCATTCCTTTGGCGGATTATTCACACTACATGTGCTGTTCAGCTCGCCGGAATCTTTTCGCAATTATGTCTCTATCAGTCCCTCATTGCACTGGGGACAGCCGCAAATCGCCGAAGAAGAGCAGCAGTTTGCCGCGCGACTGCGTACCGAAGCCCGAAAGCATCATCTGCTGATTGCGGCAGGTGAACTGGAGAGTGATGCTCCATTTCATATGCTGCAAAATGCCTGTGCACTGGCGGAACGGCTTGCTCCGCTGCAGGCACATGGACTGAATGTACAATTCCGTGAGTATGCAGGTGAAAATCACGGATCGGTGGTTCCGACGGCGGTAAGCACGGCACTTCGTACTGCGGCGTTGTAGGATCAATTGGCTACTGCTTAATGATGGGTTATGACTTCGAGAAGGAATAAGAGCGGTTGGTGTGCTGAGTTCATTCACTTCGGAAAGGAATAAGAGCACGTCCTCCGGTTAAGCCTGGAGATCCTTTGTTGGTTGGAGTAAATGAGGATCTCCAGGCTTAAATGTCGTCCTTTGCTCTTATTTCCTTTCCTGCGTTATGTACATATAGCTTCTTTTCTTATTCTCAACAGTTGATCTTTTATGTCAGTGTGTACTTCTTTCCAGTTTTTGTAATCAGGCTTAAATGATGATTGATCACGTAACGGAAGAAAGGAAATAAGGACCAGGACGACCTTTAAGCCTGGAGATCTTCTTTTCTAATACTAATTCAGGATCTTCAGGCTTAACTGGAGGACAGGTCCTTATTCCTTTCTGGAGTGAATGAAGCAATTCCCCTAATGTCACCACAATCCCAAACCCTTTAGAGCTTATTGGAACGGCTTCAGATTTTCGGTTTATTTTCCGATATTAGTCTGGGACTGTTCTGCCAGCATGTTATACATATATAGAGCCGATGCGCTCATACAGCTGAATGGATCAGCTCCCATGGATGAGAAGATTCATCCGGACATCCACAGGATGATCGATTAGGGAAAAGGGGTATTTCATATGCAACATCATTCAACGTATCATCTGCCACAGCAGTCGGCCAAGCGCTTTGGGAAAGGCGTAAAAAGCATGCTGCTTCTGCTGTTGGTTGCCGTCCTCTGGTTCGCAGCCGCAGGTCCGGCAGCTTCATCGGTTCAAGCGGCTCCAGCCAAAAACAGTACCTATCAGCAGGTGGCCCTATATGTTAACGGCAATCTGCAAATCACAGTACAGCGTTCGCAGCTGGTAAATGGGAATACCCTCTACATCCCTGTAAAAATTATGGATCGTATTCCAGGCATCACCATCAATTATGGCAGTCCGCTCAGTCTGACGGGCAGCAAAGGCAGTGTCACAATCAACAATTCCAACTCTTTTCAGTATACAGGAGTCACGTATGTACAATTCAAATCATTGCTGGCAATCAGCGATCTGGAGAGCAAATTTGCCTCCAGTGCACTGGCTTTATTTATCTGGGATGGTGATAAAGGCAAAGCTGAATCCAGCAAAATTCTGACCAATATCAGCCAGCTTCCTGCAGGTGTTGGCAAAAAAATCGGCCAAAAGATTTATCCTTTCCAATATTCGGGTGCTTACTGGATTACGGATATTTCTTACGATCCGGGCAGCACGGTATACTACAACACCGCCATCAATTCCGGCGGTGAAGAGATTCAGATCAACGCCAATGCGCCTGCACTTGATTTTGTACTGGAAAGTGATCTGCTGACCGTACAGAATTGGCTACGCGGCCAAAACGTCTGGTTTGATAACCGCAACTTTAACGGTTCGGGGGTTAAGCATCTGGAGAAACTGACGTTTGTGTCATTTCAGGTAGATGACGATAACAATTTTAGTATTGTTGTGCGCAATGCCAAAGGCAAGCTGCTCGGAATCAATGTGGCGGCTGATCAGGATGCGACCAAAATGGCATTAGAATATCTATTTACCAAAAATCCGCGTTCAGTCTATAAGTGGAGCAATAGCGTATGGAATACGATCAGTCAGAACCGCGTTACTTCCGGTATGTCCCGTGAGCAGGTGGTTATGTCGTGGGGGCTGCCTATAGACGCCAACACCTATCAGTCGGGATCGATTACGTATGAACAGTGGATTTACAATCATAATCAGTATCTTTACTTTTGGAATGGGAAGTTGAGTTCGGCGCAGAACTTGTAGGTGGCAGTGTTGTGTTCTGCTTGGTGTACTGGGTTCATTTGCTTTGGAAAGGAATAAGGCTGATAGACGTTCTTCCTTCATCCACTTCGGAAAAGAATAAAGATGATAGGCGTTCTTCCTTCACCCACTTCGGAAAGGAATAAGAGCACGTCCTCCGGTTAAGCCTGGAGATCCTTTATGAGTTGGAATAGATGAGGATCTCCAGGCTTAAATGTCGTCCTTTGCTCTTATTTCCTTTCCTGCGTTATGTGCTTGTACGTCATTTGTATTTACATTACGCATTACGCATTACGCATTACGCATTACGCATTACGCATTACGCATTACGCATTACGCATTACGCATTACGCATTACGTTGGCAAGTATGGCTGCTTCTGATTCAGCGGGCAACATCAAAAAAAGGACATGCACGTGTATAAGTGCATGTCCTTTTTTGCATTTAATTAGACTTAACGAATACGCCTAATTGCTCGTTGTGTACTAATGTATTCCATAGGCTGCATAACGCTTACCTTGATCCAAACTTACGGAGTGACGCCCCATACCAGTTTGTCCTGGTTATAGATGGTTACTTTGTTATAAGTGGCGAAGGTCGTGTTACCGTTATTGTAGGAGTAGTCATTGGTCTCGTTAAAGTTGCTCCAGTCGGACGGGTGAATACGTGCCTGGACTTCACCGCTTTGGCCGCCTGCAGGGATGGAACCGGCTGCATTAGTGAAAGAGAATTCTACATAGCGATTGGCTGTCGATTTGCTGCTGGACAGTGCTTTGGATGTAGTTGTTACATTCGCTGCACCAACTTGAGCCCAGTCGATATACGTCTGGTCACCGGATTTGCCATCGTTATTGAAGTAGTAACGCACTTTCAGATCGCTCAGCTTAACCGGTGTGCTTCCATTGTTCTTGATATTGAATACCGGACGCATAGCGTTATCCGACGGGTTATTATCGCCGCTGCGGAACTGCAGGGAGAGCGCACCTTTAGCCGGTGCTGTTGTACCTGTGCCTGGAGTGCCGCTACCTGTACCTGGAGTCGGAGTCGTTGTGCCACCGCCTGTATTACCACCATTACCTGGTGTTGTAGGAGTCGTCGGCTGCGTAGGTGTTGGAGTTGTGGTACCTCCACCTACCGTTGTAGAACCTGCGCGTGTCTGCTCTCTGACGAATTTACCAGAAGTAGACAGGTTGGCCTGGGACCATCCGCCAGTCGAGCTTGCTCCTGGTGCCAGTGCGGCAGAAGCTTCACTCTTGTCGGACAGAGACCAGTTTACCCAGCTTACTCCGCGGCTATTCAGAAAGTCGACCCATGTCTTGGATTCAGTCAGGAAAGGACCACCGTTACCGGAAGCATCACTTGTGCCCCACTCGGTTACGAATACAGGTGCCTTTTTGCTCAGAGCATAGTCAATGCGATCACGCAGGAATTGACCATGGGTACCGGCATAGAAATGCACCGCGTACATCGTATTGGCATCCGGCAGCTGGTTGTCTGCTGCATCCTGTACGTCCTGACTCCATGTGCCTGTACCGACGATGATGATGTTATCCGGGTCATTGGCACGGATAGACTTGGTCACATCGACTGCATACGGACGGATCTGGTTGTTCCAGTTCACGCCGCCATTCGGCTCATTGGCAATCTCATAGATTACGTTTGGCAGTGTACCGTATTGGGCAGACATTTCATTGAAGAAAGTTTTTGCCTGTGTTTTGTACGTATTCGGATCGCCATCGGACAGAATATGCCAGTCGATAATCACATAAACGCCCAGATCCTTGGCTGCGGCTACCGCTTCTTTGACTTTATTGGCAACCGACGGATTGGAAATGTAACCGCCTTCGTTCGTATACATCGCTACACGGAACACCGAGATGCCCCAATCGTCGCGCAGCCATTTCATCGTGTCTTTATTCACATAGTTACCGAACCATTGGATACCGTGCGAGCTGATCCCTTTCAGCTGTACCGGTGTTCCTTTTGTATCAACCAGACGTCCATTCTTGATCGATAGCTGACCATGCTGCTGTACTGGAGTCGTTGCTGCTTCGGCAGACGTACCTCCTGCTGATACGGCTAGCGTTACGGTAAGCGTTGCTGCCAGAATGCCGGAAGAGAATTTCTTGACTGTTTTCATCCACATATTCCAGAGTCTCCTTTTGGTGTTGCTCACTTGGATTTCAGTATGCGAAACACACTGATTTTGAAAAGTAAGAGGTCAGACCTTGCTGCCTACGTCAGTATATACATCCCAAAACCAAAATAATATATTTCTGACAATAAATGAATATAAAGTTCTAGAAGCATAGGTGTTGTGAAGCAGGAAACTAATGGTCGATTTTGGTCATAAATTACAAATAACAAGGGACAGAGGAATCGAAGTTCGGCTAATAACGCTTAACTCAGCGGATTATGGACTGAATAGTCCCGATTCGAATACTTTAAATTTGTTCTTTATGCACAACTCTCTTTTTCTTCTAATGCTATGGAGCGGTAACTTAGGAACAAGGAAGGGGGTTATTGGGACAAAGTTGTGAAGCACTTGTTCAGAATCAGGCAAGTTATCGATAATGTGGGTGGCGGCTCAGGTAAAAAAGTCCCTGATGATCCTATCTACCCGACTGAATCAGCAAGCCGAAAGCAGGCTTGGATTCGATGAAGTATCCTGATAATTGCAAGAATGCAGGTGCAAGCAGAGAATTGGACAGCAGATAATTTAATATCGTCCATATGCAGGCGTTATATGAGAAGAACCATTCGACCGAATGGCTCCTTTCAGCGGCGTTTGGAGGGGGAGAATAGGCAGATTGGAATGTGTTTCTTCTATTATAATGTATGCAAGATTTTATAGCTGCATACTATTGAACGAACAGGATAGTCCATGACCATGAATAACAACATTTTTTAGCCGCTCAATGATCAGGATCTATTTTTCCTGTGCCAAAGGCGAAACAAGGTGACGGCCACAAATACAGCGAGCACAATAAAGATCATACCGAGTCCCTGCAGGACAGCATATACAAATTCCATTGATATATGCTCCTTTCCTATATAGTAAATGAATATGTGCGTGTCCCTGCTTACTTCCCTTTGCTCAGGCAGCTAGCGGACGATCCGATCATATTCGGTTACTATTTTAACACAGTCACTCGGAAGTACGAAAAGAGGCTTGAAATCAAACAGCATCTCAAGCCTCCAATCTTTATTTATCATTCTCGCTATACTCTCTGCTCATTATGCATATTTCTATCGCTATTCATCTTACCCTCTATCACCTCAATTTTAAGGCTCCATACCCCAGACCAGTTTACCGCTCTGATATAGAGTGACTTTGTTCCAGTCGGTATAGCTCGTCTTGGATGCATCAAAGGAATAATCGTTACTTTCATCCATCACGGACCAGTCGGATTTGGCCATGCGCAGCTGAATCTCTCCGCTCTCACCACCCGGCTGTAATGTACCGGCTGCGCTGCTGAAGCTCAGCTCTACATATCCATTACCAAAAGTACGCGTGATATTATCCTGTCCTACCTTGGCCCAGTCGATCCAGGAACTCATCTCCTGGGAACCTTCGGGGGTAAAGTAGTAACGCAGCTTCAGATCGCTCAGATTCACAGGTGTCGTACCGTTATTCTTGATATTGAAAAACGGCTTCATCTGCATATCCGATGCATTCGTATCTGCTGCACGATACTGTACGCTCAAGCTGCCTGTCGGAGTTGGTGTAGGGTTCGGGTTCGGATTGGGTTCCGGATCAACAGGTGGCACCACAACAACAGCGACCGGTTTGGCACTTACGGCTGCAGAGTCAGCGCTGGTACCTGCAGTGTTTACGGCGCTCACTTTGTAATAATAGGTAGTGCCATTGGTTACTGCTTTGTCAGTGTACAACGTGGTCGTAACTTTGCTGCCTACGGTAGTAAAGGGACCGCTCTCGCTGGTGGCTCTTTTGACTACATAGTGATCGGCTCCTGTTACGGATGACCAGTTCAGCTTCACCTGTGTATCAGCGGCAGCTGCTTTCAGCCCTGTTGGTACAGTCGGCACAGTTACAACTGGAGGTGTTACCGGTGTGGATGCACCTAGTGCAGGATAAGCATTATTGATCAGCATCACAAACTGGTCATGGAACCATGCACCGGAGATCGGAGCATTTGGCAGTGCGCCAGTCAGTACGCCGTCTGCTGTAGTGTAGGTTGGATCACACATACGGTCAAAGCCTTTACCTTCATTATTCGGAATCAGGGAGCTGGAGCCATCGGATTCACCCGGAGGTTTGACCCATACATAGGCATCCAGATGAGCGGCAGGTGCAGCAGTCGGCGGTGTACCCAGACCCGCTCCGCTGTTGTTACACCAGTTGCCCCGGTGAGCGCGGCGGTCGACACGGCCGGAATTGACATACGTATTGATGTCGCTGCCCGATGCCATTGCCGGACGATTCGGTCCACCCCAGCCATTACGTCCAGTATCGATCAGCATGCCGATACCACTCGGGAATCCGGCACGAACGAACTCGGAGTACAATGCTGCAGTGAAGTCCGACTCGTCAAAGTACGGATTCCATTCATAGTACTTGGATGACTTGATCGGCTGTCCGCCGATATTCAGATCCGGGTTCGGCAGATTCGGCTCATTCAGCGGTGTTGTATTCGCTGTATTGGTAATGAAGCCGTCAATGCTGGACAATCCGGCTGTTGTATTACGAACCACATTGGTGAACAATGTGATTGTCGCTGACCGGTTGTTATCCCAACCCAGCCAGCCCGAGTGACCGATATCCAGATAATTGTAGGTATTAGGGATCGCATGAAGCTTATTCAGCGCATACTGTACGCCTTCGACATAGATACCGCTGGAGTTGGCTGCTGCGCAGCGGGCATCACTCAGGTTGGTAACCAGATTCGGCAGACTGTCCGGTTCAATCACGTTGACGATGCGAATATCCTGGTACTTGGGATTCGCAAAAGTCTCGGCGATTACATCAATATATTCAGTTTTGTAGCGCTGCAGTGCCTCCTGGGTCAAAGGAAGCTCACCGTTAGATGCCAGTGCATGGCAATCCCGTCCCGGCAGATCATAGATGACAAAGCTTGCTGTAATCGGGGTATTGCCTTTCTTTTGAGCCAGTGCGGCATCCAGATGCTGTTCAAGGCTGAGACGTCCGGCATTGGCCGCTCCACCTTCGATCGCATCAATCCGGTCCAGCCATACGGCAGTTGGATAGGATTTGACCGTCTGCATTTTACCCTTGAGCGCAGGATCACTAACTCTGGCGATCGAACCGTCAACTTCTTTGGCGTAATCCGGATTCACGTATCCGGTCGCTCCAATAAACGGATTATCCACATGAGCCTCTGCATAAGCTGTCGGTCCATACATCGTCGGCAATAAACTTCCTGCCAGCAGTGACGCAGCCATCGTATACTTGAAACCTTGCCAGAATCCTTTTTTAGACTTCAATCCATTCACCTTTCTTTCTGGGAAATTTGTGTGGAGTCGAGCCCAACCTTTCCGGTAAGCGTTTTCTATTTTGATGTATTCTGTACTGCTTCCCCTTTCGAATCACCTCCTCAGCGTTGATTATAGGACACTCAATGAGTGGAGTATATTGTAAAATATGGATTATAATTAGAAAACCTAATGAAGAGTATTCTTATTGCGCCTTTATTTTTATATCCGCATGAAAGTATCTTATTATCCTCTGCTATTCCAGCAAACGCGCTAATTAGCAAGAAATTTGGCGAAACGAAGCAGTCGGACAGATAAAGTCCAATAGTCGATAGATCACCAGACACTTTCACAGACTAAAGCATAGGATGAGATCATGCCCGAAAAACGATATAACAGGATGTTACAGAAGGCTGCTGGTTCCCGATTACACTATCATTTATGCATAAAAAAGCCCGGCTACGTGTATAAATGCACGAACCGGGTCGATTTGATATGGGTGTTATTTCCATATTATGATGGGTAATAGTAGCGAGAAGCTGAATTCTGGCATCACCGCTTATGTGAACAAGTATTTGGAGGTATATACATATGAAAACAAAATGGTATCTGCGCCCGGGATTTCTCTGCGTACTCTGTCTCGTGACTCCGCCGATCGGCTATGTGCATCTGCTGTATCATCGCAAAAAGTTCCAACATCAGGAGTGGCTGGGGTATCTGACTATTGCAACATTTACTATGGCGATCTGGTTGACCAAGTTTATGAATCCGGTGATAGCGTTTGTTGTGCTGGGGCTGTTGCTTTGGGTGATTTGGAAGTGGTAGGATGGGCGTGTATTTATTTTGCAGAAGTTGCTTCGATGTTGGGGGCATGTGCTTGGAAAAGAGACGACTCTTTGATGTTCATACGCTTTGCAAAGGGATAGAGGCACGTCCTCCGGTTAAGCCTGGAGATCTGAATGGTTAACATGTAAAGGTGGATCTCCAGGCTTAAATGTCGTCCTTTGCCTCTATTCCCTTTGCTCCGCTCTGTGCTTGGATTTATCTGTGGAAGGGTTTAGTTTAATTAACATTACAAGCACTACAAGCACTACAAGCACTACAAGCACTACAAGCACTACAAGCACTACAAGCACTACAAGCACTACAAGCACTACAAGCACTACAAGCACTACAAGCACTACAAGCACTACAAGCACTACAAGCACTACAAAGATTATCCGCTTTATGGGCGTTACCATGTCAATAGCATGGTCCATATTACGGCTATTTTTTTCTCTTGCTACTTCTGCTCTTCTACGGATACGTCTATTACACGCTGTGCCAGATCCACATACTCGTTATCCAGTACTACTTTCACCTGACCCTGTCTGCGTTTCTCGCGCCATTGTCTCAGGTCTTCGTCGGATTCGAGGCGCAGTTCGGCTAGTTCATGGGCGCGGTCGAAGATGTACTTGCTCGTATACAGCAGTGTATAGATGCCCTGTCCGCCGAGTGTAATCGGCTCGCTGCGTTCTTGCCAGCGCTCTACAGTGAATTTTACATACAATTGGTCATCTCGTCGCTCGTCTGACGGAATCTCGGTAATGTCCCGGCGCTGCATAATCTGCCAGCCGGTGATGTGTCCGTAATAGTGGATACCGGCTTGACCGAGTGCGCCAAACTTGCGTTTGGATTGGTACATAGCGACATATTCGAGCTGGGTAATGACCTGGGAATTGGCAAAGTTCTTGAGCGGGACATGGTAGAATCCATGTGCTAATGCCAGCTCTACCTGCTCCGGTCCACGTACCGATCCGACGATCATATTGCGGGTGACGAGCTTGTTGGCATAGTACTCTTCTGTCCCCCGCGGCGTGGTGGATCGTTCGTATGCCTTTTCCGGGCTATCCTGAATGAGCTCATCCAGGAATTCCTCTACCAGCGTTGTCGCATTCGGCAGGAAAGGAAGCGCACCTACATTGATCCGCCGTACACTTTTGTAAAAGTGGTGCTGGCGGTAC
This sequence comes from Paenibacillus dauci, assembly GCF_000971985.1. Lineage (GTDB taxonomy): Bacteria > Bacillota > Bacilli > Paenibacillales > Paenibacillaceae > Saccharibacillus > Saccharibacillus dauci. Next base: position 36,278 of record NZ_LAQQ01000008.1, read on the forward strand.
TCTTCTTCGTTACCGTACGGGAACAGCACATAGGCGCCGTACATGCTGCGTTCATAGCGGATACGGGGAGATATAGTATCTTCTCCAAGATCGCTAATGGTTGCTTGAAGATCATGCTCTGACTTATCTTTATTGGAAAATGAAGTCTTCGGCTCCTGTTCAGCTGCGCCCTGCTCTGTAGCTGTCACTGGATCAATTGCAGATGAATCCTGCTCGTTCACTCCATGCACAATCGCATCCCGGTAGCGGTGCATCGTGTTGATGTCTTCTTCCTGCGGTCCCGGCTGGCCATAGCTTGACCGGTAGGCAGATCCTTCTTCGGCTACATTCAATTTGTATTTGGCATCGAAAATAAAGCTGTATTCCTTCTCCTGTCCGGCGTCCACTTTCCGCAACGAAAGTACATTATCCGGTCGCTGCGGCAGTGTCGGCGTGCCCTGTCTATCCGGCGCACTATTGTAATACAGCACAAATGTCTCGCCGCTGCGCGGATTCACATACTCCATCCGCGAGCGCTGCCCCCGATCCAGCGTTACGAATAGACCGGAGTGATTCAGCCGAATCACATTCTGGCGAACCAACTGGTATTTGCGGCTGAGCAGTTCATTCAGCTTGAGGAAGCACCAGTATTCGTACAGCTCCGAGATTTCCTTCATGGACAGGCGCAGCAGATCGCTCTGGATCGATAATCCTTTGAGCAGTGTCAGATAATATCGGTACATCTCCCGGTAGCCCGGCGCCATCTGCATAACCAGACTGAGACTCATGCTGCGCATCGGGGACAGCTGCTGCAGCCAGTTGGCAGACAGCATTCGCTCCATACGCGAGATCATCCCATCTACCCGGCGAACGAACTGCTCGTCATATGTGCGGCTGCGGTAATTCTGCGGCCGGTTCAGCTGGGAATACTGGTCACGCAGACGATGCAGTCTGGAGAGGATACGCTCCAGCATCCAGCGCAGCATCCGGTTCTCTGCCGTATCATACGAGAGATGCTTGACCGTATCGAGCAGTCGAAGCGGACGGTAATCTTCTCCGTTAATAGATAGCGCTCCCCGGCGGGAAGGATCGGCTTGCAAATGTTCATCCTGAGGTCTGCTATCTATGCCCAGTCCATTTTCCCTCTCCAGAGATGGACGCTGCAATTTCTCCAGATGCTGCGGATGACGAGCCAGATAGGTATTGTTGCGCCGACTGGCTCTTTTCACCAGAGCGGCATTACGCAGTTCCTGCTCGCGGTTCATCTGGTGATGCGGCTGGATGGATATTCGCTCCATCGCCTTTTCCATTTGACCAAATAGATGCGAAATAATTGAGAAAAACTCGCTCAGGCTCTGGTGTTCACTGTCCCTTAGCGAGACCGACTGGTACGTACGCTTGAGAAAGTCGAACGACAGATTATACACCTGCTCGTTCACTTCGCGCAGCAGGGCTACGTAGTCCTGCTTGTAATCCAGCTTGGACGGGAAAATCTCCAGCTCGATCGACAGCAGACGCTGTCCGCTTGCCCGTAGCTCCAGCTCGGTAAAGCCTACTTCGTTACGGAAGTTAAGCATCCCCGACAGCAGCCGCTTGCCCTTGGGCGTGACCGCTTCCCGTAGATAATGGTTCTCATGGTAAAAGGTGACCGGCAGACTCGTATCCTCTGCCCGTTCATACACGAACTCATAATTCTGCTGCTCGTAAAAGCAGGGCAGTACATCTGCTCCAACATTCCACGCTACCAATTCCCCCTCTACCGGAGAGAATATCTGCACCGACTGCACCTCAATATCCGATGTCAGCGACGTACACTTGAGATGGGCATCGACCCATTGTCCCTTTTCCCGGTGCAGCTGTAGCGTCTCTACTGCCGGATGGTAAGGCTTGCCCTGCAGATAGATGCTCCCTATGCTCGTCTGGATCTCCAATAGATTCACGCTTTTATTCAGATTCATGGGCACCTCCTGTAGAGATCATCTAGGACACCCAGTACGAGGTGAACCCGTCCTCATCCAGCCGCCGGATCATATACACCAGCTTGCGCGCACTCTCCGGATAGCGTGCTGCTGGGGGAGTACCGCCCCGGCTCCACTGTCTCCAGAATGCGTCATCGTCTTCGAGCGGTGACGGGATGCGTGTATTGCCTGTCAGACATAGCTTGAGTAGATCCACCAGCACACGGCGTACACCGGACTGGCTCCCCTGAATGCGTGGCAGAATCTTCTGCAGTAGCTGCAGATCGAAAGCCGCTTCCTCAGTCATCAGATTGAAGCGTTCGTTGTACACCAGATAAAAGCACACCGCATCCCGAATCCGGAATCCTACATGCGCATGGATGTCTTCCAGAATGTGATTCACCTGTACCAGCTGTTCGGTCGTGCGGCGAATAAGATCTTCGTAATCGCCAAGTGAATCGATCAGCTGGAGATAGTCGCTGCGGAGGAACGACTGCTCGACGGGCACTACCTCTACCAGCTGCTGGCTGTCTTCAGTGATCCGCGGCAGCTGCATCAGGTCGATGGCATTGAACTCAATCGTATTCGCCCGGTCCAGCACCCGCTTGCTGAATGGGTAGGTCGTCTCGTCCATGTTGACCGTACCGACAATGTAGACATTCTCAGGGATGCCAAGGTTGCCGTAGCGAGATTGGTCTTCTTCGGTATCCAGTGCACCATCCGGAATTAGCGGATCGGTCGCAATATGCCGCTCCTGCACTGAACTCCCTGTATGTGCCTGCCTAGCATCACCAGTTCCATGCTGCTGAGCTGTATTGCCTGTTCGCCCAGCATATTCCCGTCCATTCTCTGCTGCAAGCACTCCCTCTTCTATCCAGTGCTGCGTCTCCAGAAGACTCATCATATCGCTAAAATAATGCTCTACTCGCGCCAGATTCATCTCATCCAGACAGACAAAGTAAGGCTTCTTCCGGTTCTCCCGCCGGGAAGCTTCAGCAATCACCATGGTCAGTGGTCCAGGCTTAAATACACCCGACAGATCCTTGTACCCGATCAGATCTGCCGGATCGCTCCAATCCGGACGTACCGGAATCAGGCGAAACTGCCCGTTATCTGCCGTAGCTCCAACAGCTTCTGCGAATAATCTCACCAGCCGTGTCTTGCCCGTACCCGAGATCCCTGCCAGAATCACAAATGGCCGCGTCTTCAGCGATAGGTAAAAGTTATGCGTCAGCTGCTCCGGGAAATAAAATCCGCGCTGCGAGACATACTGCTGGATATGATGCAGCGTCTCTTTCACATCGCGATCGCGGATACGTGGCGAATAGGACTCTGCGCTGCTCTCTTCGCGGATCTGGCTGCTCCATACGGTATTCGGTGTAATCGCCGTGCTCTCGATATAGAACATATAGCTGTCCATCGCATCCCATAGATCCGTGATCAGCTGCTCATTATCCGGCAGATGATCGGTCTCGTAGTGGAAATAGGCAATCGTCGACATCTGGTAATCATCCCCGAGCCGCCCATCGCCCAGCTCAATATCATCCGACATCTTCATCCGGCTAGCCGGCAGCCGGGAACGAATCTCCTGTGTACGTTCCTGCAGATAAGCCATTCCCTCTCCACGTCCCAACTGACTGCGTGCCTCACCCAATCCCTGGTTCAGTGTCAGATAGATCCGCTTCATGTCTGCAGAGAACAGATACGCCACATATACCCCGCGCTGGATCGTATCTGTGATCTGCGGATACATCACCGCAATCCATGGAATGGTCGCCCAGTTGCCACGTCCCACCGATCCCTGGACTTTGAAATGGTTATGGATAAATGGTAGCGACTTCAGATGTTCGGGTATATCCCGCCGTACATATTCCGCCAGCGGATGCCCGGACAGCGGCTGCGCCTTGGCCTGCGAGTAATTGCGCGTGATGTTCATCAGGTCTTCGCGCAGGGAAAAGTCTGATTCTGGTGGTGCATAGTAAGCATCCAGTTCATCGAGGGTGAAGTGATACAGTTCATCCAGGACAGCCCGATTGAGCTGATCATAGATCTCCGGTTTGAAGCCGATCGTGTAGCCAGAGTTGGGGTAGTCCAATATATGCACTAGAGACTCAATAATAGGATCGATAATATATTGAATTCGATTCGCAGGTAGATCTGCCCAGCGAAAAGCCATGCGAGATGGAGGAGCATCTACCGGTTCGCTTCTGGCTTCACGCTGTTGATAGTAGACCAGGAATCGTTCTCTTATTCGAGTGATCGATACTTCACGATCTCGACTAGCACGCATTTCATCAATTAGTACGAGAATGAGGACCATCTTATATGATTTCTGTTTGTGTATAAATATATTTTGTAGTTCTATTGGTAAGGGCATGTATGTCCTCCTTCATTCATCAGCTAATATTACTATCTTCTATTATTAAACTTATTCTCTATACTACTACACGCAATGCTGTACATATACTTGCTACTTTACAAGCAAGATAAGGAAGCCAAATTCACAATTAATATACAGAATGGAAAAATAATAGAAAACTAGATTCCCATTTTAAGACAAAAGAGATACAATAAAGTAAGTTAACTGTAACCAGCGACCTATAAGTATTAGGTATATAGTCTTTTCTTATTAATCCTTTCCTAGATAAGTAATATAAACATTCATACTATGTATAGTAAAATAAGCAAATTCGATTATTTCCAAGTTATCGGAGGAACTATAATGAACCTTACTGCTCCAGAGCATTTTATTGATGTACTTAAAAGGTGTAAACAATCTTCGAAAGAAGCCGTTGAAAATCTAGAAAGCTTTAGTAGCTTCAAAACATATATGCATATTCAAAGACCCGTCGAAGCTGAACTAGAAAAGCATATTAATGAAGCTTATGCTTCTCCTAATGCCCGCTTAATTTTAGTCTGTGGTGGTGTGGGAGATGGTAAGTCTCATATCCTTTCTTACTTAAAAAACAAATACATTTTTTTAAATGATGATACTTATTTCTACTTACACAATGATGCTACAGAAAGCTTTTCTCCACATAAAACTTCAATTGAAACTCTAGCTTCTGTGCTAGACAATTTTTCAGATGAAGGATTGCAACAACAAAATACACAAAATATTGTTTTAGCTATTAACCTTGGTGCTCTGAATAACTTTATTGACTCAGAACATGGAAAAGCTTTTACAAGACTACGCGAGTATGTATATCAAAAGAAAATTTTAGAGTCCGTTATTACAGATGAGTCCAGTGAAGATGATCATATTTTCCAATATGTGAATTTCAGTGATTACCACATGTATCAATTGACGGACCAAGGTCCAAAATCTAGCTACATTGAAGGTATTCTGAATAAGATTACTCAAAAAACAGAAGATAACCCTTTTTACCAAGCGTATTTAAGAGATCTATCTGAAGATAGCGAATTAGCTGCTAAAAATCCTATTTTTCAAAACTATGAGTTATTGCAGCAAGAAGTCGTACAACGCCAAATTATCGACCTACTGATTCAAGCTATGGTAAAAGAGAAACTTCTCATTTCTACAAGAGCTCTTTTGGATTTTATTTATAATATTTTGGTTCCTTCTAATATGGAAAATTCAAATCATCAACAAATTCAAGAGATCGTACATGTGCAAGATTTTGAAGCTTACACTAAATCTCTTCTACCATTTCAATTATTTGAAAAAGTAGATGCATCTGCTATTCATCAGGCAATTGATCGCATTAATCCAACAAGAATCCGAACAGAGACTTTGGATCAACACCTTATTGGTTTTAAATCGCGCAAAGATGGAGCTTATTTATTCGCTCAATATATTGATATCAATCAATTATCTTATTTTGCTAGAGGTCTTATCCCCAACTCACCTTGGAGGAATCCAGAAGAAAAGAATCAAAATTTTAAAAGAATACTTACTAAACTATTTGTATATCTGTATTATCTAATTCCTAAATCAGCCCACAATTCTTTTCGAGATCAAGTATATGAAGAATTTATGCGTAATTTATTTTATTGGAATAAGAAAGAAATTAGCAAACTTTCTAAACTATATCGAGAAGATGTTAGAGACGCTATATATAAGTGGAATGGAGAAGGAAACTCCGATCTCATTTATGTACAAATTGGCCAGCCACAAACTCAATATTATGCATTACAGAAGCTAGAAATTGAGCCTCATGTTACACGTACTACTCCTGTTACAGAGAATGAGCTGTATAAATTTTTAACTATGATGACATTACAGTTCAAAGTCCGTAATGTTAGCTATGTAGATGATAATACAATTCCATCTATTGATATCGATTTTTCTCTTTATTCGCTTTTGATCCAAATTAAAAATGGATATCGACCAAATAAGAAAGATAAGTTCCAATTTATTAAGTTTGTAGAATTTATTGATAGGCTTAGTAATGCAGGCAATCAAAGCGAAGAAATCGTATTTGAAAGTAAACAATTCGGCAAATCAACTAAATACCGCTTGAAATACGATGCTACATTTGATCAATATTCATTTATGGAGACGTGAAATTATGATTTATAAATTAAACTTAGATGCGATTCGAGAAAAGTTCAAATTTACTTCTTCTATTCGCCATAATCCTAAAATCGAATTAGAAATCCTTCCTTACAACACTAAATTTAAAGACACTCAATACAATTTCAGAGAAGTTACTGGGGAATTCATTCGTTTAATTGGACAAAAGCAATTAAACGAAATCGTCAATACAGAAAAACTTCTTAATAAAGTCTTGGATTCGATCGATTTTGAAGAAGTAAATCAACGTAGTGAATTTAAGCAAATGATCAAAACATTATTCATAGATGAACACAACCAATTGTATCTTTTTCATCCACAAACGTTGTACTACATAAACACGGTGGATAATGAAAATAAGAAGCTGGCTACCTTTTTATACAACATACTCTGGATGAATGAACAACCCTGGAGTATGTCAAATAATACGGATGATCATTCCGATTTGATGAGCGCATTATTATTTAAATCCTTACCACAATTAAGCGACAACACAAAAGATCCTAAAAATTACAGCAACCTTATTCCCATAGTATCTGATTTATTTATTAAAGATTTCAAATGGCTGGCTACCAAAAGCGAATTGTTTACAAGCCAAGTTGAGAAAGTAATATCCTACTATTACTTTCTCTATGTTACTCAACTCGCACGTAAAAATGAAATGTTATTTAAAGCCAATAATCAAGAAATTCAACCAGTTTATTTTACATTTGAAGGTGAAGAACGCCTTTCCAAAACGAGAGTCAGCTATGAGTTTGGCTGGAAAAGTATTGAACGTGCGATCAACCAAACATTCGCTCATGTAAACTTTCTCAAAATGATTAATTTTACTGAATCTAGCTACACTCATTCGGAAAACAGCAAATTATTATCCTATGAGCAAATTGCAGAACAAGTCCAAATAATGTCACCAGAAGAACAAACAGAATTAGAACAACAAGTGGATACTTTAATTGAAGAATATAAAGAAAAATTATCTGGTGATATTAAATGGGAACAACTTGGTACATTCAAATCATCATCGAATGTGCCTGCTCTACAAAAATTAGACTCTCTCTTTCATATGATTGATTACCAATTCAATCAAAGTAGTCGTTCTAAACCATACAATGAATTCAAACAATGGTTTGTACATTTTTGTCAAAAAACATTTTTAAAATCACGTGGTAGATCTGGTAAGATGCTTATTTTAGATACAGATTACCTGCTTTTTTTAACTAAACTTATGATTAAAAACGAACCTAAAATCCGATTAAAAAATCTATTCTCAGAGCTTGAAGCTAGAGGAATGGTGTTTGATCGAGATACTCAAACAGCAATTGTAGATTACTTCGAAAAATTAAATTTGCTAGAGAAAAAAAGCGATAGTGGGGATGCTATATATGTCAAAGCATTTTTATAGTTACTTAGCACAACAAATTCAGCAATTTTTTAATCATATTAGTGTGCAACCCGGCGAAAAATATCACATTCAATTTGAACGTGCTGAACAAGTCACCGATCTGGTAAATGAAGTAAAGAATCTTCCAAACATTGAACCTTTCTCTATGACAACTCCAGATGGCTTTTATCAATCTATATGTTTAAACAATGGTTCAGCCAAGGTGCTGATCGCATCGAATACAGATGATATTACACCTGACTTCTTAACCACACTTCGTAACAAAGTGGGCACACAGGAAGATCCTTTCACAGACAAAGCAATGCTATTAATCCATAATTCTAACTTGGACAGTCTAGTCCAAGGAATGACTTCATTTGCCAAAGAGGGTATGCCATTTCATATTCAAGAAATTGAAAGCAATCTTCAAGAATCAATGAAAGCTTCCTATCTTTCTAAAGAAGAAAAGCAAATCTTAGAATTCAGCATGTCTTCGAACAAAGCTCAACAAGGCCTTCATGAACAAGTCACTTTATTTGATTATGAAAAAATTCTAACTGTGCTGAATAATCAAAATTTAGCCCCTTCCGATTATAAAGACTTAGGCTTGTTCTATGATTCTGAGTTACTTAATACAGCTATGACTACTAAGCAAATCAAAGAACGCCTAAAACAAAATCAATCTTTATTCAACGATGTCGAGATGGCTCATCAGTATGGTCCAGTTGATATCAGTCTGGAAAGACATTTTGATGATACAGGGGCGAGAACGCTTGCTGCTTCTGATTGGCAGGATACCGATTTTGGCATGGTTCGTCGTTCGAATGAGAAAAAACTTGAAGGCAAAGGATTAGAGTATCTTGAGCCAACCAAAAAATCTACATTAGAAGGGTTACTATATTGGGAGCGTCCAGATGGGGAAACAAAGAGTAAACAACGCAAAAGGAATATTATTGTATTCAATCCTGAAGGACTTAGCACTGTTACAATCGAGTTACCTTTTAATGATTTCGTCAAAAATCAATATATTTCAAAAAATGAAATCAAGCATAAATTCATAGCGGACGCAGCAGGCAAGAAATTAAAGGTTCAGTTACCATATGAAGCTGGACAATCATGCTTTTATGGAGTTAAGTATAAAACCGACGTATCCCCTGCCTATGAATTTAAAATTGTAGTTATAGAAGCATACGAAAAACTCATTCAGGCTATACAAACTTCTTATACCATCAATCTCTCTAAAACGAAAAACTCATATATCTTAATTAATTCAGATGATGAGCAATGGATTTTTAACAAGGGTGCAGAAGAAGTTGCACAAGCAGCACTTCAGGTTGACGGAACAACTAACGTATTTGAGATGAATGAGTTTGAAGAGTTAGTGATCAGCAAAAATGCAGAGAATACGGGTGAAGAAGATCTCATTCCATTCTCTATTAAACTTCCTCATACAGAGATTCCTTTTGCAGTTCAAGATGTAGTCGACAGACCTGTGCCTATTGGTGGCTTTAGCGTATGGAAATTAAAACGCGAAAAACAAGAACATTTTGTATATCGCATTGAGAACGATAAGATGAAAATCATTCAAGGAACTCGTGAAACCTATGCTCAAGGAGAGTTCAAAAAGAATTTAGAACGTGAATTAAAATTGATTGAAGATAATCACTTGTACTTTATAGAAGAAGCTGGAGAGCTTACTTCTGAACCGATTGCAGTGAAAGAAAATGTGCGTGAAGCTTATTTAGATTTGCTTCGCTATTTTAGAACTAATCAACTTTTACCGAGTTTAGCTTATTTCGATGAAGAATATACCGCTTTAGCTCAAAACTATGTTACCGCTTATTTGCAGGAATTGGAGCAATTGAATAATGGTCAGTCCCTGGATCAGACTCAGCGTGATTTAGTACTGATCGGAACCATACGAAAAGGACTTAAAGAATCAGAATGGCTGTATACACCTTTACATCCACTCAATCTAGCTTATCAACTACAGCTTAATGAGCTTATTGATTCAGAATCGATCAATGATGAGCTACTTCGCTCATTGCGTCCGACTAATCTGCTGCCTTATGTATCTTTTAATAATTCTAAACTTTATAAAGCGATTGAACAAAATGATTCTTTTGAATGGACAACTTACATTGATCAAAGTCTTCCACGTTTTGAGTCTTCGAAGCTTTTTGTAAGCAAGTTGGTTCAGGAAAAGATTGAGGAGTTTACAGAGCATTTCTCATACTTATTTGATCTAGACTATAGAGCACCACTGAAGATCAACACGATGAATATGGGAGATTGCCAAGAGATTCTCCAAGGCTTATTTGAATACTATAAGCGGCAACTACGCAAAAATGTGGAAAAAACAGAGCTGCTGCCTATGGAACTTCATATTTATGCTGAAAAAGGAATCAATAATGCTTTTGAAGAGATGTCTCAATATTCCAATGCTGAAGATATCGCCAAAAACTTCAACTTAAAATTAGAGTTGGAAGGCTATCATCCAGAAGAATTGCTTAATATTTTCCGTGACCAAGTTAAATTTTATTCTCAAGATATTAATTCCAGTCAATATGAGTATAGTCATATTACTTTTTATCAAATGAATAAAATTGAGCAGATCGCTACAAGTAATGCTTCTGAGATTATTACAGGTGTATCGTTGTTTGGGCTCGTATCCGGTATTCCCTCTGTTTTCATCAACGAAGACTATAAGACAGGTTTCGGAACCAAATATTATCAAGCAGCAGATACACCCTTACTAAAAATAGTTCCTAAGCTAAATTCCTTGTTGCGTGTTGCTCGTACTCTGGATAACTACCAAGAAGATATGAATATCGTAACGGCAATCTCGGCTACACATAAACAAAAGCTCGATCTTGTATATGATTCTGCACATTGGGTTACCTTTATCGAGCCTAAAGTAGATTTAAGCTTCTTCAAAAACAACGATCTACAAAAAGAGCTGCTTGTTATTCATTACAGTGATCAATACACATCTTCAAGTGGATTTGATGCTATCACTGTAACTAGACGCTCTGATCAATATCAGCGCTTAATAGACGAGTTCCTTCGTTCTCATCAAATTGATGTGAGTGCTGAACAGCTCCCTCCGATCATTAATTTCTTCAACGCAATTAATGGTAACTGGCTACTACGTTTATTGGCGCAAAAAAATCAATTCCCTAGAGAAAAAATCAGTATTTTATCTGCGGTGAAATTGGCACTGGCTGCCTTTGCCCATCGAGATATTATATGGATTCCAATATCGATGGAAGAGATTCTTCGTATATCTGGAGGAACAGGGTTACGACAAGCAGATGGATTGTTTTCAGCCAAAAATCTGGGCAAATTCGGATCATATAGTGACGATCTCTTACTCATTGGGATTGAACAAAAAGAAGAACAAATTTACGTTCATTACTATCCAATTGAAGTGAAGATCGGCAACAATCCTAACGCTGTATATGAAAAAGCAATCAGTCAAGTTAAACAGACCCAGCAACTACTGATTGAATTCTTGACTGATGAAGACAGCTTCACCGCTAAACTTTATCGCAACTTCTTTATCCAGCTTGCGATTGCAAGTGCGGAAAAAATGAATTTGTATAATATCTGGCCAGAACAGTATTGGGAGAATATTACGAATAGTGAGTTAAGAGGCCGTCTGCTTAATGATGATTATACGATCTCAACCCATTTGCAAAATTATATTGGTGACGGATCTGTGATTTCTTTCAAAAAAGATACGGTATTTAATGAAATTAAGCACAATGAACAAGTGATGATCTTTAACTATCCAGAGAGAAGCGGCTATGACTTTATCATTAAAAGTATTGAAGATATCAAAAACCATCTTCAAAGTGCTTATGGTGACATTCCTACAGAGCAGTTATTGTGTAACTTATATTCATCCGACAGTTTAATTCAACAAACAAATGATATGGATGAGGAAATATCTTCTAAAGAAAAAATCATGTCAGCTGTACTATCGAAAAGCGAATTAGAATTAAAAAAAATTATAGAAGATGCTTCTTCTAATATCGACATCGATGAACCGGTTCGCAAACCGTTGGAAGTATTATTCGGTCATAATGTTCAAAATAATGAAGAAATAAAATGGTACCCTACTACTACAGATAAAGTAATGCATACTAATACAGGCATCATTGGAACAATGGGGACAGGAAAGACTCAGTTTACCAAGTCGCTCATTACCCAGTTATCTCGGAATAGTCAGGATAACGTAAATAGCACACCGATTGGTATTCTGATCTTTGACTACAAAGGGGACTATATCAAACCAGAATTTACAGAAGCTACAAATGCCAAAGTATATGACTTGTACCACCTTCCGTACAATCCATTATCTCTCTATGTAACGCAGCCGATCAAGCCACTATTACCTGTCCATACGAGCAGCTCACTTACCGATACGGTTGCCAAATCATTTGGCCTTGGACAGGTACAGTCTATTATTCTTAAAGGTACTATTATGGAAGCTTACGCTAAAAAAGGCATTATCAAAAATGATGCTTCTACCTGGAATCAACCTGCTCCTACACTAAGTGATGTTTATGATCTCTTTGTAAGCAAAGAAGATACCAAAGTAGATAGTCTGTATGCTGCGCTGCAAGAACTGTATGAGACAGAAGTATTTGAGCCAGATGCTACTAAAACGATTTCTTTATTCGACATGATTGATGGTATTACTGTAATTAATCTGTCTGGCTTTAATGAGAGCATCCAAAACTTGGTAGTATCTATTACGCTAGATGTGTTCTATAACCAAATGCAGATGCAAGGACACAGTGCTATTGAAGGCACCTACCGCGAAATTACCAAAATGATTTTAGTTGATGAAGCAGATAACTTCTTAAGTAAAGATTTCACATCAATTAAGAAGATTTTGAAAGAAGGCCGGGAGTATGGCGTTGGTACGATTCTGTCCACTCAATTTATGAATCACTTCTCGACTTCAGATAATGACTATGCGAATTATATCCTTACCTGGATTGTGCATAGTGTAGCTGAGATGTCGGCTAAAGAGATTCGGATGGTATTTAGTACTCAGAGTAAAGCTGAAGAAGAGAGTATTATGAATCGGATCAAGTCTCTTCAGAAGCACTATAGTATTGTGAAAACTGGGACTGGACAGCCTGTTTGGATGAGGGATAAGGCGTTTTGGGAACTAAATAATAATTAAATATATTGCTTAAAGGAGTCACTTTAATGGATGAATTATTAGAATTTATAAGTATGTCAGAAAAACAATTAAATGAAAAACAAGTTAGTTTAGAAAATGAGAAGATCAAGATTTTAACTTTTTTAGAAAAAAATCTTTATGAACAGGATCATTTTAAAAATGTAATGTTCCAAGGAAGAGTGAAAGGAGCTTCTAGTCTCTCCGAAAAAATTATAAGAAAAAGATATGCGGATAAATACAAAAAGAATGCCAATAATTTTATAGATGAGTTACCGGATATTATTGGTATACGTTTAGTATGTATGCTAATAGAACAGGAAGAAAAGCTATTTAATTTTATTAAATCTATCTTCTGTATACACGTAAAAAAGGAATATTATAGCATTTCTGAATTGGTTGAATTAAAAAACACGCTTCTAATTAGCCATGCTAAGCAACCAGAAAAACAAAAAAACGATAAAAATATTTATCGTATCAGTTGTATATGGATCGATGATAATTTTAATGAAATAAATGTCGAATTACAGATAAAATCTTTGATTAATGTATTTTGGGGAGAAATTGAGCATATGTTATTTTATAAAAATTATAGTTATATGATTGGATCACATTTTTATGTTGGAATGATGGATACCATATTTAAAAGTCTAGTTGCTTTAGATGCTCAATTGCAGCTAATGAGTCAACAACTTTCTAAAAAATCTAAAGAGCAACAATTAGATGAAATTAAAGAAATGTTTACAAAATTTATGTATACTATGTTTTCTGAGAAATTTCAACAAAATTTGATCAATATAGAAGTGGATCTCCGTGAAGTATACAGTTTAATGATACAAATTGAATTTAAAAATGTCTCTAGTCTTTCTAGGGGACAAAATGTTATGAGCAAAATTATAAATCATGCTTATAATGATACTCAATTTCGTAAAGATTTATTTGATTATGAGATCTATGAACCGGATAAAACAATTTTACGCGAAGAACGAAAAGAATTAGGAATTATTTTAGACAACTTATATAAAAGTGCCGATGTGTTTTGGAAAGCATTTATAGGAATATATAAATTTTTTGTAAATAAAGACTCAAATACTGAAGTTATTGACAGTATGGTCAATGATCTAATGTCGTTCTATAATGGATTTGATGAATTTTTCGATATAGAAGATGAGGGTAAGGATGGAAAGAAAATTATTAAAGAAGGCATTGAATTAGGTATAATTGATGCTTTTAAAGCTTATCAAAAGTTAGATTTCTTTTTAATTAATGTACATCAAAAAAATATATTTATAAATGTATCTGACTATTTACTAGATATAAAGAGTCGTTTTCTCTCTCTTAATTCTGAAGAAATAAAAAAGCATGAGAGAAGCACTATCTTAGAAGTAATAAAGTCTGCATTCACAATTCATATCTTACTTACTATAAAAACAACTATAAGCTTAGAGCAGCTGCAATCTATTTATAATGAAATTCATGATAAGGAAATTAGTGGAGAATTATTCGATATAGAAGAATTTGAAAAAACGATAAATAAAAAACATCAAAGTTTTTCATTTGATGATTTAAATACTATTTTTGTAAAAGAGAGTAATAGAGAGGAGGAATAAAATATGGATTCTAAAATGGACTATGAACTAGCTTTACAAAGAAAGATTTTCTTAGAAAAGCAATTCATACGTGTGAGTCAAGGGAACTATGAAATGTTCATGTTATCATTTACCGCAGATGAATTAATACACTACACAGCGGTTCATTATTTTAAAAATGATATGAGTAATAAAGGATATCAACGGCAATTAATAACTAATCATTATAGAAAAATTTCTAAATATATAGAAGAGGAAATCATTTTTGGTAATGATCCGATACTGCCACCTGCTATTTTGGCAGCTACAGATCCAGATGACGTTGAAATAAAAATAAATATCATAAAGTTGAATCGAGTTATACGCATTGTAGATGGGCAACATAGAATTCGAGGATTAAAATATCTGAAAGATAATAATCCTGAAGTTTATGCTCAAATCAAAAATTATGAATTCCCTGTAATATTAATGATTATAAAAGACAAACAAAAGATTCATGAAGTCAATACATTCGTCAATATAAATAGTAAAGGAAAAAAAGTAAGCACTGACCTAGCTATCTTATTACGTGATAGAATTAGAGAAGAAGAATTTAATGAGCACAAAAACCATCTAGATGATAAAGAATTTCAAGAAGCTATAGCGACAGCTATTGTCAAAAAATTAGATCAATCTATCGAGTCTATATGGTATAACTTAATAAAAATGGCTGGCGGAAGTGACGATAAAGGGAAACCTATTAGTATCAATGCATTTAATCAATCATTAAAAGAAATAATATCTTTATACTTGCAGACTAACTGTATCGACAACACACAAGTAAACGTGTCTGGCGTTGCAGATGATATCTCCCCTTATATAATAAATATTTGGAAATTAATCACTCAAAAATGGCCTGAATGTTTTAATTATTACGAATTGGTAAAACACAATCCTCAATTCAATATTCAAAAAGGTATTGGAGTTTATCCAATACACCAATTAGGTTATGAATCACTAGCATACTGTTCTACTGATTTTAGTGCTGCACTAAATCACTTTAAAGAAGTGATCCATCAAAGTCATGTAGAATATACAGATTGGAAAGTTGGTGGCATACTGTCGTCATACAATTCACGTGCAGGGTTTAAAAACATAGCTTCATTTATCAAAAATGAGATAAATTTATATGATTTCTAAATTTGTTCAGCTAATTTATTAATAATATAAATAAAACGACTTAGCTTTGTTAAAAGTTAGGTCGTTTTACTCTTCAGAGAAATATAAATTACATAATTTAATCTACTAAAGATTTTATTAATTGTGGAATTTCTGCTAAATCCTCGAACCATACAATTTGAATACCTAATTGTGCATAGTGCCTTTCTCTCGATAAATGAAATGATTCTAAAAATGCTTCTAATAACTCAGAAGAGTTATCACGAAATAATTGCTCATATTGATTTTCTTCAATTTCTAGTTCTAATCTTTGCATCAGAGCAAAGTGCTTTAGCTTATTATGATTTTTACTAGCAGCTATATCTAATATTCTTCTCATATTTGGATCACTCATTGAAAGACCAATAAATAAACAAGTATTTCCTTTTAAAATACTTAATTGTGTAATATTAGACCATGAAAATGAATTAGTATACATATCATGATAGGATTTTTCAGTAAGAACTATCGGATTCAACTCATTAGTCTTATTAAATTGAGGTAAATAACCATGTACATGATATACAGGTAGGCAATTGCTATCTACTTCATCTTCTTCTTTAGAAATAGATTTACAAGTTACAGGTATATCTTTTAGATGTTGCTCTAATAAATCATCATAATTAAAAGTGATTACATTCTGCACTTGGTATATTCCTCTATGATTACACAACTTAGCCAACCATTTTAAAGTTGGAGAAGTGAACTTTTTTCTAGTACGTCCATATAAAGCTTTATGAACTTCCTTTGGTAAGGACATAGCTCCTAAATTTGATTCTAGAAAAGAAGCATTAATAATTGGAGAATCATCGCCTAATTGACTTAGCAAGTCTGTTAAAATTTTATCTTCTTCTTGAGTAGTTTTAAAGTTTTTAAGCTTACCTTCACTTTTTCTCATTTCTTGATAAACAGAAGCATTAATTTTTTCCAAAAGTATATCCCAAGTAGGTATTCCTGCAGATCTGGAAACTCCTGCACCCAAAAAGAGCGCTAGCTTGTTTGATCTCAAATCTTGTTTTATTTTTTGAAGATGATGAGTTCTACGAACTTTCCATTCTGCTATTTCTATTATTTGATTCATGTTGTCCACAATTTCTCGATCTTCTATTAGAGATACCAAGTTATTACTTATTCGAAAGCTTTTTATTTTAACAGCTTGAGATATTGCATATCCTTCCGTTCTACGCTTAATTGCTAAACTTAAAACACCAATTTCATTTGTAGTATTAAAAACAAACCAGTGATTTTTTTTAATGACTTTCAAGATTTCATTTATACTTGAGGGTTTATTAAGCTCTTTAAGCGCTAAAATTGCAGCATCATAAATCTTCAAAGTATACCTCCAAATATATTATTATTTTATCTGCTCAAATAATCCCAGTTCATTTTTGTCTATTTGACTACTTAAAGTAATCCTGATAGTTTGTCTTACTTCTTCCAAAGTTTTTCCACACGCATTTAATACATGACTAGGCTTGCTAGAACTACAAGCAGATCCAGAAGAAAGTGCAGCATATGCAGAAAGTTTTTTCAGTAATAATTCATTATTAACACCGATAAATTGCAAGCTAATTAATCCAGGGATCTTGTTCTCTTCATCATTATTAAAAATAATCTTTCCTTCCAAGTTAGTTTTAAAAATACCTAATAAATACTTTTCTAGCTCCTTAAGCTTTTCTGCATTCTTTTCTAAATTGCTCGCTGCAAGCTCAGCTGCTTTGCCTAACCCAACAATATTATGCACAGCCAACGTACCACTACGATAGTTATTCTCTTGCCCTCCACCATGCATAAGTGGAGTCAAGCGAGTATAGATCTCTTTCGATTGCTTCCGAATAATAGCTGCCCCAATACCTTTCGGACCACCAATCTTATGCCCAGACATCGAAAGAAAACGAAGCCCTGGCATTTTTCTCATATCTACTGATACTTTACCAATCACTTGCGTTGCATCCGTATGGAAGAACTGCCCATTCTCTTCAAATACCTTTGATAATTCTTCAATCGGGTTAAGCGATCCAATCTCATTATTTCCCCACATAATAGAAGTTAGAAGTGGCTGCATCCGTGCAGTCACTTCTTTTACTTGCTCTACTCCTACTCGTGCATACTGATCCACGTCCAAGAAAGACACGTCATAGCCGCGCTCTCCAAGAAAGTTAAACGTTTCAATGACAGAGGGATGCTCAACTTTAGTGGTTAAGAGCTTATTATTCGCTCCTTCATCACGACCATAATAGTCCGCAATCCCTTTAATAATCATATTATTACTTTCTGTAGCACCACTGGTGAAAACGACTTCATCCGGATCACATCCTAGCAAAGTAGCTACCTGTTCTCTGGCTTTGGCGACTGCTTTTTTAGCATTTTCAGCTAGTGAGTAAAATTTGCTGGATGGATTACCGTACTCTTCTTGAAGGTAAGGCATCATCGCTTCTAATACTTCTGGATGAATTTTAGTCGTTGCACTATTGTCTAAATACAGCATACCAAGTCCCTACTTTCTTAGAGTAATAAGGCACGGACAAATCGTTCGAAGTTACCCGCGCTCTTGTATTCCGAAGCCAGTGAACGAATCCCACGTTCCAAGTGAGCATTAAAATAACCAGGGAAATACTCTTCATCCGACAATTCTTTACCTGCCACTTGGGTAATTAACGCTTTGAATACATAATCGTATTCCCCTGTTACTGTGTTCCGATTGAGTACTAGACCATCTGTAAAATCTTTGGTTACCGGCTCTACCGTTCCATCCAGAATACTATTTCGTAGGGAGAGGCTAACCGCGTAACGAATTAAAATATTAGGTGTAATGCCTGTCGACGCATGTAATTGAGTTAGATTGTCTTTCGCATATTTCGATGTTCTTAGAGTAAAGTTCATGATTGGCTGCTCTCCTCACTGATCGTAAAGTAGCGACCTTTCACAATTTCGGCGCTATGCGTACTTTGATTAAATTCTAGTGTGTAACATTTTGCTGCCACGTCTTTGAGTAGAGCAAATTGTTCTGCTCCAACTTCAGAATCGGTTGTGAACATCAATACTTGCTCACCGCATCTTGGAATAAAATGCTGAATAAGTGCCCGTTTATGATCTTGGTCTAGACGTCCCATTAATGTATCGAAAACAAACGGCAGCTTCCATCCTGATACTTTAAACATCGCCCAGATGATCGTTAACATAAGCATTTCTTTTTCGCCTGCAGAAAGACGTTCTTTGGTAATATGATGCTGCTCACGATTATACAAATTCAATTCAAAAGTTAAGTGATTGATATGAATTCGATCAATATATTCCTTTTTGCGGAAAAGAATATTAACCATTTTAGTTGCTTCGTTTGCTACGTCGTCTAACTTCTTACGCCATTGGCGCTCTCTAAAACGTTGACTAACCAACAGCAATTTTTCGGTCATAACAAAAGAATTCTCCGCTTTATGATATTCACGGATTTTATCTGTAATTTTGTTAGAAGATAAAGTATGCAAACGAATTGTCTCGTTGGCTTCTTGGATCTCTTTATTATATTGCTCGATCAGCAAACGTAATTGTTCGATACGCTTCGTTTTTGTTTCAATTTGTTCTAAAATTTCTTTGAACTCACTGGATTGATCATTATTCTCGATCGATTTGCGCAAGGTTTGAGATTCTGCAAGCATCGTTGCATTCTGGTCAAAAAGCTTAATATACTCTTGAGCATCAATCTTTTGAATCTGATTGAATAGGTTTTGAATCTCGCTACGTTGCGCGAATGATGCTCTATGAATCAATTTAATGTTCTCTGGCTGCATAATGGCTAGAATACCTCTATGCAAATGATCAATATCGTATGTCACATTCGTTTGACCAACTGTATGTTGAAGCTCATGAATCAGATCATTTAGCTTTTTCTTATCTAAAGCAGAGGCTACGTATTCAAAAGATTCATTCTCTTTCTCTAAATCAAGTTGCTTCACTACTCTGCCTAATAAATCTCTAGTGATATAAAAAGGCATTAATGAAGTTATAAATGAGCGAATTTGCTCTGTATTTGCTTTTCTCTTATTCTCAATTGTATTAACTTTGGCTAACAGCTGTTGTCTCTCATCACGCAGCAAACCGCCATGTTCATCAAAGTCTTTTTTATGCTGTTTTATTTCATCGTTCAAACGTAATGTTTCATCTTCGCTTAGTGAAATAAGAGATTGTTTTTCCTCAATAAATACCTGTAATTCATTTATTTGATTAATCAGACTTTCTTGCTCAGCAATCTCTTTAGCTGCACTAGCATTTTTTTGAGCATATTGCATTCGATAAGCCTGCAAATCTTTTTCTAGATTCATAAAAAGATCTAAATTGAACAAAATCTTACCCGAATCATTCAAATACTCTGGGATCTTTTCGTCGGAAACAATTCTTGAAATATCTTCTCCATCAAAAAGACAAAGCTCAAAAAGACGAGGAGGCATTTCTTCACGTAATCTATTTTGAAAATCAGATTGCTTTTGCGTAGTTAGATACTGACCATTTTTCAATACACTAAAGCTCTCTCTAATTTTCTCATTTTTAAAACGCCATTCTCGTACTAATACATAATCGACAGTTTCAAACTCTTCTGTAGCCGTATACTCCAGCTTGATTTGAAACTCGTTGCTATTACTCTGTACAGCAGAGCGATTAAGCAGCGAATGAATTTTGCGGAAATAAGGTTCGTTATCATTAACAAAGCCATATGCTAACGAGCCAAATAATACAATCCGCAAAGACTCTAGAATTGTCGTTTTACCTGCACCATTCTTACCACCGATTAGAATAACATTCTTCTCCGGGGTAGTATTGAAATCAAAATGATGTGGTCCATGATAGGCTCCTATGTTGCGGAGCAGTAATTTAGTAATCTGCATGAAAAGCTAATCCACCTTTTAAAGATGCAAGAAGTCTTGCTTCAGAGTTTTATCGAATGCTTGGAACAGACCACGTCTGACTTTTACGCCAGAGTAATCTTTTTCTACCGAGATCAATTGTTTGAGAACACTCAAATTCACGCCTTCTTCTTGGCAAAGCGTCTCTAAATCAGTCAATTGATCTTCTTTGAATACAGGACGATCATTATGATTCCAATCATATGTCTCACCTGTTTCTTCTTCTACAATCAATGGCAAGCGATCTTCCCACTGTAAGTCATCATGCCAGTACTTGCGAATAGCTTTGAGTTCTTCAACGGTAATCAATTCAACATTAGGATCATACAATTCACGAACTTGTTTCTGCGTACGGAGAAGCTGTCTTAGAATCTCTTCACGAGCTTTCAAAGTAAATGGACCCACACCAAAGCGTTTGAGTGAACCATCTTCTTCTTCAACTAATATATTCAGATCTTCTACAGTAGCTAGATTGATATTGTTAGAATCTAAATACTGCTTGATTTCAGCTTTAGTTATAATTACTTGTCCTTCTTCAGGCTCATCATTATAAGGAAGTAGATATACTTCGCCATTCATCCGTTGTTTTTGTCTTTTAGAGTGATCTTCTCTAATCTGAACTAAGAAACTTCTAAAATCATATAATGGACGAAGCCAGTCTATACCATTGTTAATAAAGCCACTCAATGCTTTATCTTCACTTACTACGGTACAAGTCCAGCAACCAAAACGACTATTGCCACAAGATCCTGCACTTTCCTTTACTTCTTTATCAACAATTAATGGGCATTCACTATTCGAACTTTGATAAAGCTCAAGCAGTTCATTATTATCATCGCCCCAAGGTGAATCGTATTGCAGCAGGAACTCCCATACATCATCAACATCAAATACACGAATCGGAGCAAAAACAAAAGCGTTTCTTAACGTAGAGTGACGCATAAGCTTTTTGCCTTCGATCGTATGAGACTGCATTACTGCAGCGCGAGTTGCACTTTCTGAATCACGTACACCAAGTAGCATGATGACCTCGCCAAATTGATCTACTTTATCCAAAATAAAGCGGTTAGCTGGCTCGATTTTCAAACGGTCTGTACACCATCTGAACTTCTGGCGTGGTGTTGGATACCCTTTACCTATAATAGAAGACCAGAATGTTTGATCCACTTTAGGACGAACCTTTTGTGTTTCGAATGGTAGTCCAAGCTCTAGAGCTTTTTTCTGAATTCTACCTAGCGTACGAGTAATTTTATCAATAATAAGTGGCGTCTCTACTTGAGTATCTGAAGAAATCACATAGACTTTCTTATGCAGTTGTGACGCTTCAAGCTCTTGAAGTGCCTGAAATACTAACTGAACGACAGCAGTAGAATCTTTACCTCCACTAAATCCTACTACCCAAGGACGCTCGTCCATCAGATAAACTTCTTTCACTAATTCCTTCGCTTCTGTAAATTTCGTTCCTGTATTAAATATGTTAAGTTCCAAGAGAGGAATCCTCCTTTATTTTGTCTTCAATTTTCTGTTCCTGTTCTGTAAGAGGAAGTCCAATTTTTAGTTTGATCTGATTGGCTGTTAACTGGATCGTTTCGTTGTTTTTATTAATACGACCTGTCTGGCCATAAGCACGACCTTCCCAGTCAGCCTTGTTATCTCTTTGCCAATCCACCATTTTAAGCTTTTTAATGTAGGTTTGCCATTCATCTGGATGATAGACATATAAATAATGACCTATAATACCGATCGCTTCTAAAAAGATGCCATGTGCCACTACGGAATTTACTCGTAATTCTCTAGGTGAGACGTTCTTTTTTAAGACTTCTTGCCATTCTGGAATCGATACACAAAGGAGTTCCCAGAATTGCTTTGTAAACTCTTTTTCTTGATCGGAGAGAATATCTCCCTTTTTTTTACCTAATAGACGACTGGTAGTATTAAACACATGATTTAGAGCAAATAGCTTAGGGGAGTTTTTAGATAAATTCACTTTTTCTCGATCTACATATCTTTCAAGTAAAGGGATTTCGGTTAGTAAACTTTTAGTGATAAGAGACAGCTGGTCACGATGATCATATAAAATCCCGATCGATGATGTCGTATTGACTGCATGCCTATTTAAATCCGAAAACATTTGTTGTGAACGTGTTAAACCTAAATCATGAAAAAACACTACTGAGATTGTCTCATCACCAAGCTCAGGAGAAATTTTTAGAGCTTCTTCAATAGCAGCTCTACGATGTTGACCGTCATTAATAAGAAACTTAGAATCAAGAGAGATGGTAAGATATCCTATGTCTTTCAAATCTTTAGAATGTTCCTGGAAGACCATCTCCCCATCAACCGAAGCGGTTAACGAAGAAAATATGTAGTCTTTAGGATTCTCTAAAATGTAGTTCGTGATGTCTGGAACCCTTGCTTTATTCATAAGGCGCTGAGCACGATGTTCTGCCGGAATCTCTTCCTCATCAAACAGAAAAATCTTAGGAATTAAACGTAGAGGACACATAACGGTATAGAACTCTCTACTTGCTTGAATCCCCCTAAGAGCAGGAAAGCTATAACTGAAGTTCATCAGCATCCTCCTTTATTACGTACGTAATATTGTAATTTGCTTTTATATTTTACCTAAATACGAACGAATGTTCAATGCTTTTAAGAATTTCTCAAATTAAATTTTGTTTTTAAAGAAATATCATGAAAATATTTTTATTATTTCTTATAGGATTAGAAGTTTAGGATAGAATTTAGGATTATTTAAAATAATAAATACGGAGGAATTTTATTTTGAGTTGGTTACAATTAATCGAAAAATTCGAACAAATGTACAAAGATGAAAAAATTCAGAGATTCCTTGATTTAATAAGAATAATTGGTAGTATAGCCTTCTTTACCTTTGTGCTAGGTTCTTATCTATTTAGCTTAGGTTATTGTTTTTTATACGGCCTTTTTATAAAGGGAGGAGGTACAGGCTTTTCTCTATTACATATGATAACATTGCCTTTTTTATTTAATCATCATACTGTATCAATCATTACTATTTTACTCACCTTAAGTATTGCCTTTATGGTTTCTGCAGTATTCACCTTTAGAGAAAAACATACAAAATCAATTATATTAGTAATTTTGCTTTTTATTTTATTTCATATTTGTTTATCATTATTCTTCATGGAAGGCGATAATTTGAAATTTAGAATTATAAATTTTTTACCCGTATGGATATTGCCTTCACTTTTAACTATAATGATTTTTTGGTTCATACGCTTCCCACTAAATATGTGGTCAAGTTTTTCTGGTTCTTTATATTTTTTACTTATATCAGGAATATTATTGGCTTATACTGATCTAAGTGATACTTATACAAAATTACTTGCCCCTTTTGTAGTTTTTATGGGAGGTATACTATTTTCGTTTGTTAAGCAATCCTGGCTAAACAAATTAAGAGTTCGTACATTTATATATTTCCCTTATGCTTTCACTTTAATCTCACTTATAATCTCTTTGTTTGACTGGATAAATCAAAATGCTTCATTCACGTCATCTAGATTTTTAATTTTGACGATTATATGTTGTTCCGTAGTTGTAAGTATCGCTACTTCATTTATTCCTATCAAAATCAAACCTATTTTTCAGGAAGAAGAATTAAAAAAAATAAACAAATACTACTATTTCAAAAAGTTCACTTCTCAAACTAAACCAGTAAAATATAGCTTTATATCTCTCAGTATACTTATTTTTGGCGTTCTCAGTTCTTATGTAGCAGTGAATTGTGGGGAAAATATGAGGTTGACTCTTTCTACTCAAAACCTATCTTTACAGTCTGTAAAAATACTAAATAACTCTTCTGAAACACTAATACAAGGGAAGATTTTATCAATACAAAATGGAGTTTATTATATTTCCGATGAAAATTGGAATTTGAAAATTATAAAAGCAGATGAACTTATTATAGATTAGAATGGCTCCCAACTATAAATTATAGTGTAGGTTAAATTCGCCTCTCTTTTTGTAACTCTTTTAAATTTCGATTCTCACTTCAACAAATTTTCAAGAAGATTAAACACTTCATAATCTTAATTCTAATACTGTTAAACCCATCATATTTGTTGCTGTCTTATATCAAAGAGAAATATCATACTGTGAGATATATAGCAAAGAAAGCAGCCAGAAGGCTGCTTTCTTTGCTATATTTATTTCTTTTATAAAGAATTTATAAAATATCGCGTGTAACATTCACTTTGGTATCTCCATCTCCAAAAAGATCGATTAGATTTTTTTGGTTAAACTGATAGATAGTTTGCCATCCACCATTAGAAACGCGAGCATAGACTTCGTAAGAAGGGAACCCATCATGTTCCCCTTCTAATGTAATTGTCCCATTTTTTCGTACTGTCAAATTAAATGCGTAGTTAATTTTGGGAGCGCCTGGAATCAACGGGATACTTGTTGCATTTTTCAATGAAAGTGTATAATAGTCTCCGGCTCCTCCTGTCAAACTAGAAGCAATTACTTTTGCAGTAATATTTTCTGTACCTGCTGTTGCCTTTCGTTCGCGTACATTTCCATTTTTAATTGTCGTAATTCTTTCAACAGATTCTCCAGTTCGTGGAGTGGAATTCCATGTTCCGCCATTATTATTAAATTCCATTGTAATGTACTGAGCAGTTCTAAAACTGGTAGCTTCTTTTTGGAATCCTCGGTTATCTCCTTTAAGTTCTGATTTGTACGATACACCATCCAGAATTTGTAGTGGAGAAGGGACCCAAGCATCTTTAATAAAAGTCATAATTTTCAAAGCAAATGTAACAGCCATTATATTTCCTCCAGCATTTATATGATAAATCCGTTTTGGAGAATGATATTTGCAAAGACCATTCTCTAATCTTCACAAATACTTATCAAAACGAGCTCTCATATATAAAGGGAAAAAATAATGCTTTTTCACAACCTATACTTTAAATTATTTTTTTGTTTAAATTTCAATTTTCTATTTTTGTGATTTACTGTTATGTTATACTATAGTGAAAAATAGTACATTCTTTTACTGTTTGTTTAATATTTGATTAGCTAGGAGTGAACTAAAAATGAGAGATAGTACTCGTCAAAGAATTGGACTACTTTCTATACTTGTAGTTGCTGTTATAGCTATTGTAATTATTGTAATGATAGTGATGAATTCACGTCGTGCCAGCGTCTACCTGATTCCGGAGAACTACAATGGATGGATACAGATCATTTACAACCAGCAGAGCTATCCACCGATCGACACCAGTCTCACCAAAGCTACCTTCCCTATCGGATCAGACGGTGTCCTTCGGACTTCAACACCAGAGGTATCTGAAGGGATCGCAGAAGATCAGTATTACTGGGTAAATGCACAGGGAGAACGAACGCCAATCGATACGCAGAAATTGATACACGGCAAGAGCGTCCGCAGCAGTGGAACAGACGGTACTGAACAAGACTCTGAAACTGTAGCCGAGGAATTTTTTGTAGGTACAGAGGAAGCGTATAAGCAGACTCCGGCTCCTTCGCTGGAAGATCATTTATAATATTGAATGATATGCTCTCTTTTCTACGACTGGTGTGATTGAAGTTATATTCATATCCAGGAATTTTCTGTGGTTAAGCCATTATACTTTCTGAATATGTCCAGCTATCCTGATAGTAAGCTTAGAAGAGCAGACCCGCTTAAAGGGCTGCTCTTTTGTTAATTCTACTAGTTATACGTCAAATTCGCATGCATAATACCATCCTTACCACCGGGAAAAGGATCTACATACTGAATACCCAGAAAGCCCAGCTTCTCCTTCCACTGTTCTCTCTGAAGATCGTGGTAACTCTCACCATATCGATCAAAGACATACGACAATACGAGTGCATGGATAGAAGCTGCGCCATTCTGCATCTTTACCCAGGATTCCGGTAGAACGATCTGATGATCGCTGGAAGAGATGGAGTGATCGGAAAAGTTCAGGATCATCTCGGAATCATCCTTTTTCACTATAGCGATCTTGCGCTTGCTATCCCAGGTAATCTGGTTAGCATGGCCTTTGAAAATGTCTTTGACCGGAATGTAGATTGTGCTGTATACCTTTTCCTTGGCAGAAGGGCCAGTGATGAGAAGACTGGAACGGGTCAATGTACCTGCGTAGACCGATTTGGCTTTTTGGACAAATCGATCGGAACTTGCAGCAGCAGCGGCTGGATGATTCCAGTATACGGACAGGATACCCATTGCTAATAGGATGCTGGTCAGTACTTTTGCGGCTTTGTTCATAATTACCTCCCTGATATTACATTTTTGGTATATCCTATCTATATCTATAACGTTGATTGAGCTCCAAGAAGTGCAGGCAGTCCCCATATAAAGTAACGAACGAGCTGACATAGCCTTTTCCTATAACCCATTATCACTATTAACAGTTACACCCTCTCGCCCTCCCCATGCTATGATACATGCAAAATAGAGACAAAAAGGGGTCGGATGATGCGTACTATACAGCCACACCAGGTTATCGCGGATAGCCGGTTTAACAAATTTCATCTGTTGGTGTTTTTATGGTGTTTCTTTGCGATCGGATTCGATGGATTCGATATTGCTACATATGGGATCGGGCTACCGTTTATGATGGAGGATTACGGACTCACACCTGTTGAGGCAGGGGCGATTGGCAGTTATACGCTGGTCGGCATGATGCTGGGGGCTTTTGTACTGAGTGCATTATCTGACGTGATCGGGCGGAAAAAGGTGCTGGCGATCTGTATGCTGCTCTTCAGTATCTTCTCGCTACTCGCAGGTCTGGCGCCAAATGCGACGGTGTTTACGATTATGCGGTTTATCGCGGGGATCGGGATGGGCGGGCTGATGCCGGCTGTAATTTCCCTGATGACCGAGTATTCGCCCAAGAAGAATCGGGCGCTAACGGTAGCGATTATGTACTGCGGCTACTCGATCGGCAGCATTGGCGCGGCGCTCGTAGGCATGTATCTAATGGAGAATCTGGGTTGGCGGTTCCTGTACTGGCTCGGCATTATTCCACTGTTCGCACTGCCGCTGTTCTGGAAGCAGTTCCCGGAATCGCTCTCCTACTACATCGTGCGCAAGCAGGGCGCGCCGGTCGCGGCGATATTGAACAAGGTGAATCCGCAGGGTAATTACCAGTCGAGCGATGACTTTGAATATGCAGCGGTACAGCAGCGTGCCCAGGGTATGCCGGTGAAGAAGCTGTTCTTGCAGAGTCGCGCGGTGAGCACGTTCGCCTTTTGGCTCGCGGTGTTCAGCTGTCTGCTGATGATCTATGGTCTTAATACATGGCTGCCCAAGATTATGCAGGGTTCGGGTTATGGCATTACGTCCAGCCTGTCGTTCAGTCTGGTACTGGCGATCGGGCAGATCGGTGGAT
Organism: Paenibacillus dauci; assembly: GCF_000971985.1. GTDB lineage: Bacteria > Bacillota > Bacilli > Paenibacillales > Paenibacillaceae > Saccharibacillus > Saccharibacillus dauci. The sequence goes on from NZ_LAQQ01000008.1 coordinate 64,417, forward strand.
CGCTACTGGGCGGGTATCTGGTGGAGCGTGTCGGCCACCGCAGGGTACTGGTCTCGCTGTTCCTGACCGGAGCCGTATGCTTTGTTCTACTGAGTATGACGTCGAATACGGCGCTGCTGTATGTGCTGATTGCACTCGGCGGTGCCTGCACAGTGGGTACGCAGAATCTGGTGAATCCATACATTTCCGAATACTATCCAAGGGAGATCCGCGCGACAGGAGTTGGGGTGAGCGTCGGCGTCGGACGAATTGGAGCGATATTGGCACCTGTGTTGATCGGGCTGCTGCTGGCGACGAATATGGCGCCGCAGAACGCCTTTATGTTCTTCGCGGTACCCTGTCTGCTCGGAGGGGTGGCGTTCCTGCTGGTACAGGAGAAGTATGGCAGCTTCGATAAGATGAAGGCTACGCGCAGTGTACGGGCAAAGCTGGCGGGAAATGAAGTGGGATGATATCCCACATGAGTAAACAAAAGAAGCCTGTCGATAGTAGACAGGCTTCTTTTGTTTTATTCACCAGGAAGCAGGCTTTCTCTGGAATAATACTTTGTTGTTACAACTGCTCTACATAATAATCGAACAGAAGAAATCCTGGAAGTCTGGCAGCATTTCTAATCACATGTTTTATTTGTCTCTTCGGGTGTGAAATATTGTTCCGTTTCAAAATCTTTGAGTTCACTTGCCTAACGCTTCTGACCGATATTGTTCCAGCAACTTCATCGACTCCTGAATCCCGTCTTTGTTATCCAGATGTACTGCACTTTGGAAGCACTGCATGAGGCAATCCAGACCTTTGTTATATTCCTTTTTGCGGAAACAGTAGTGGGCGTATTCCCTGTTGAGTGTATAGTATCGCAGCACTTTGAACTCTTCTTTGTATGTTCCGACCTGAAACAAATAATCGGCAGCAGGCTCCAGATACTCGTCAAACTCTCTGAGATATTCATCGATATGATATTCATGCGTATTGGCAGAAATGATCAGCGTGATCAATCCGTCCAGTATTTCGTCTTCATTATTTTGCAGTAATTCCACGTATTCGGGTATGACGGACTGGTTGCCCAACCGGATCTCTACGGAGAGGGAGTTGGCTTTGGCAATAAATTTGAATTGTTCCACTTCCCGCTCTCCTGCTTCACTCAAACGACCAAACCAGCTCAAATCGGCATACCCATGGGTGTACGTCCGAAATTCATCATACATGGTCTGGTATTCATAATAATGGGATTTCAGCAGATAAGCCTGACCGTAATAGTAGACAAAATGTCGATTGGTTACAAAGGACTCCTGCTGCCAGCTTTTATTTGCAGCAATGCGATGCACCATTTCAAACAACTCATCTACATATTTAATAAATGAATCCATATCTTCTCTGGCACCAAAAAAGTGACAAAGCAGAATCAATCCATCCAGCAAAATATGATCCGGCAGCTTGTGCCGATGCGGGATAAACTGCATCGCTGCCTCTACATTCTTGCGTGGGTTGGAACTGTGCATCTGGAACAGCCGATAGTAACTGATCGCCAGCCGTTCCGACTGATTCGACCGCTCACTCTCTACGACATATCCGTACAGCAGCGCAGCCGCTTCCTTTTGCTCATTCTGGTACAGCTCTTCGGCCGTCTCGAAAATAAGCGGGATTTGCTTGAGATCGTCTGCAGCATGCTCCAGGATTAACCGGATATCTTCAAGTCGTCCAATCTCGGCACAACGGATCAGCAGCATCTTGATTCTGCGCCAGTGACCGCCTTCCTGAAAAGATTCTTCTATATATAACGGATAATAATGCCCTTCCGGCAGTTCCATATAATGGGTTATCGCATCCAGCATGGGCACCGACAGCATCTTGGGAGGATTGCCGTTGATGGCGGCGCTCAGAGAGCCTCTGTTGATTCCGGTCGCAGTAGATAGCTCACCCAGATTAATCTGGCGATCGGCGAGGAACTGCTGAATATGATGCTGGATGGTCTCTCTATAATTCACGTCTATTCCTCCCGCTAGCTTCTAGTGCGCCCCGGTCCCATGTCTAGCCTGGTATCCTGTAACGTCGATTGTTCCATTATATGATGACTATCCCATCCGATAAAACCTCATTTTGGTTACAACTTTCCTCTGCTAACAGGCTCCTAACCATATGTCAGGAGCCTGTTATATCCAGCCTACTTGATTCGCTGCCGCAGTTGCATCTCCCGGACATCCAGTTCACGATGCCGGGTTCGGAAGTTCTGAATCGTACTGTAAAAGGCCAGCACCACGACTCCAACGACCAGCAGGGACAGTACATAATAGAGAGCATCTATACTCACGGTCATCACATCCTTTGGCCAGTAATGTATCGCTCTTACTCCTACCGTACTATATTACGCACCGAATTACCAATTGATTACCAGCCATATTCTATTGCTAGGCGATTCGCTCTTCCTGCTGATCGAACAGTAGATCCATAAGCAAAAACCTGCCCATAACCGGGCAGGTTCCTGTTGGATTAGCTTCATGCCCCGTATACAGCAAAGGCAAATCCATGGCTGGTCTTGGATCGTCTACTAGGAATGCGAACCGACTGCCGGTTCATTCGGCCGCTGATTCAATTGAAGCTCCAGCTGCTGCAATTCCAGTTCACGATTGCGAACTTTATAGGTCTGTACTGTCGTATAAAAGGCGAGCGCAATAACTCCGACAACCAGAAAAGCCAGACTGTACATAAGCACGGTGAGTCCCATAATAATCAACACTCCTTTCGTGATCACATGCAGGAAATCAGAATCGCCTTTGTTTAGGCGTAAACTGTCTTTGGAGTATATAAATATGTGATAAGGCCCGTTAGTTTGATTTGGAAAATACAGGTACTACGCTACTATATCTGTTAGCGAATAGCTACGTATCTGGGGAAATCGCAACCTCTGTCTCTGTATGGGGTTACATATGTCCGCCTATTCCACTGTAAGATTGTAGTCAGAAGGCTGTGCAGCCTAATCTTCCATCAACAGCACAACCATGCAGGGTGCGAACGTTATTTCTATTTGCCCATCTGAATAAATAGCATTTTTTACAGTACTTGCTAGTGCTCTGAAACTTCCGGCTCTTTTCTCCTGCTCATTTTGTACCGGATTCGACAATATTCCAGGTATGATTAAGAGCCAAAGTTGCAGTCCTTCTCTCCTGGTACTACTTTGAATATAAGAGTGCTTATGTAGTCAATTGTTCCTTCACCTGACATTTTGGTCTAATATAGTAGCGGTAAGTCAGCAGACTTCAGCCAGATCCAGAAGAGAAAACAGCTTATAGCTATTACATCGTCAATGTCCGGCTTGCCGGAATACTCTATACTTTATTCATATTTTCATTTTATCGTTATTTTGCATCTATTTACTTCGTCTACTCTATACCATCTATTCGGGAGGTTCTCATGAATCAACGTTTACTTTTAATCGAAGACGATCTCGCGATCAGCGATATGGTCTGTTCCTATTTAGTCAGAGAAGGTTATGACATCGATACCGTCTATGAAGGAGAACATGCAGCGGCAGCCTTTATGCAAAAACCGTACGATCTGGTTCTGCTTGATCTGATGCTGCCGAGACTCGGTGGATTTGAAGTGCTGCAGCAGATTCGCAGTACCAGTCTCGTTCCTGTCCTCATCATGTCCGCCAAAAACAGTGATCTGGACAAAGCGCTCGGTCTTGGATTTGGGGCAGATGATTATATTGCCAAGCCCTTTTCGATGATTGAGCTAACGGCACGGGTGAAGGCTGCGATCCGTCGAGCTAGTTATGCGCCACAGCAGCATCCGACAGCGGTATCCGATTCTCCTGATGCTGGTCTTCCTGCTGCCAGTTCGCTTATCCACTGGGCTAATCTGATCGTCGATCCGGATAACTATACGGTAACCAAAAATAATGAACCCATACAGCTGACAGCCAAGGAGTTCCAGATTCTCAAATTATTCGTGACTCATCCCAATCGGGTATTTACCAAATCCCAACTGTATGCCAGCGTATGGCAGGACGAGTATTACGGCGATGAGAATGTGATCAATGTACATATGCGCAGACTGCGGGAGAAGATCGAAGATGAACCTTCCAAGCCGCAGTATATCAAGACACTATGGGGCATCGGCTATAAGCTGGGAGAACCGGGATTATGATGATAGCCCTCCTGCTGCTGTTGATTCTCGTGCTGCTCATTGTCCTCTTCTCCCAGCAGAATCGTCTGCGGAGCCGCTCACGGGAAATGCGCTACGTGCATGACAAGCTGAATGCCATTCTCGACCAGCAGACACAGGAAAGGCTGCTGCTGGTCAGCTCGGACCCTCGTATTCGCGAGCTATTGATTGATCTGAACCGGCTGCTGGATGTGAATCACCGGGGTATCGTGGAGCGTGCACGACTGGAAAGTTCCATGCGCAATATGCTCGCCAATATGTCTCATGATCTCAAGACGCCGCTGACTGTTGTACTCGGCTGCAGTGAGATGCTGCAGCGCAGCGATCTGCCGGAAGGTGAACAGCAGCAGATTATTCAGTCTATCCACCGCAAGTCAGCGGAGACGATTGGACTAGTGAATGCTTTTTTCGATCTGGCCAAGCTGGAGTCGGGAGATGCAGCGCCGGATATGTCGCGGGTCGAACTTGGTGAACTTTGCCGGCGCAACATGCTCAGCTTCTATGATCTGCTGGACCATCAGGGAACTGAAGTCCATATTGAGCTGCCCGAAGAGAAGGTACATATTATGGGCAATACCGAAGCACTGGATCGCATCCTCAGCAATCTGATCTCCAACAGTATCCGCTATGGACTGGATGGTGCAGTACTGGGACTTCGTCTCTATACGGATGCCGAGTATGCCTATATCGAAGTCTGGGATCGTGGCAAAGGCATCGCCGAGAGTCATCAGGATCAGGTATTCGAACGGCTGTATACGCTGGAAGATTCCCGTAATCGTACCTATCAGGGCAGTGGCCTGGGGCTGACGATTACCAAGCGTCTGACCGAGCAGATGAACGGCCGGATAGCACTTACCAGCAAGCCGTATGTACGAACCACTTTTACGGTATCTTTTCGCAAAATGTCCTATTAAACTTTCTTATTCTTTAATCGTCCATGCAAGGTGCAGCATATCCGAACAGAGCATACGCAGCTGCAGCTTAAGAATTAAGTAAGAATCGATTAAGAAAAAAGCAAACTCCCCTCCGTACAATAAAGAGTATCAATATACAGCAAGCCGTAGCCATCATGGCTGCAAGAGAGAGGATGATGGATAATGGAGTATATTTTGCGGACGCAGCAGCTTACCAAAGCCTATAACGGGCATGAAGTCGTCAGACAGGTAAATATGAATATACGCCCGGGAGAGATATACGGATTTCTCGGACCCAATGGAGCAGGCAAGACGACGGTGATGCGAATGATCATGAATCTGGTCAAACCTACCAGCGGCGAGGTTGAATTGTTCGGTCAGGCGATTACGGGACATTCTTACGAAATGTTCAAACGGATGGGCAGCATTATCGAATATCCGGTCTTCTACGACAAATTATCTGCCCGGGAGAATCTGATGCTGCACGGTGAATACATGGGCTACTATGATCCGGATGCTGCCAAGGAAGCGCTGGAACTGGTCAAGCTGGGCAACCTGGATAACAAGCCGGTCAAGCAGCTATCTCTCGGAATGAAGCAGCGGCTCGGTATTGCCCGGGCGATCATGACCCGGCCGGAGCTGCTGATTCTGGATGAGCCGATTAACGGACTGGACCCTGCCGGAATTAGAGAGCTGCGTGAAATCTTCCGGATGCTCAGCCGCGAGTATGGCATGACTTTGCTGATCTCCAGTCATATTCTCGGAGAGATGGAACAGATCGCAGATACGATCGGTGTAATTCATCAGGGCCGGCTCGCTGAGGAAGTATCCATGGCAGCGATTCGCGACCAGCAGACTGCCTTCATCGAACTGGTCACTGCGGATACAACCCGGGCTGCTTATGTGCTGGAGAGCAAGCTGAATCTTGGTAATTTCAAAATTATCGAACCGAATACGATCCGTATCTACGACGGCGATATCACTACCCGGGAGATCGGTAAAATGATGGCACTGGAAGATATCGAACTCGACAGCCTGAACAAAAAGCAGCACTCCCTTGAAGACTACTTCCTGCAGCTGACCGGAGGTGAGCATATTGCTTAAATTAATGGCACTGGAATTCCGTAAGCACCAGGTTGTCGATGTACTGTTCAAGGGTGTAGGTCTCGCTATGCTCATTATCATCACATTTGCCTGCCTGCTCGTATTTGTCGATCTGGAAGAAAGCGTAAGCTTTAATACGTATGCGGACATTTCCGATATGATACTGATTTTTACCAAATCGACCTTTTTGATCTTCTCGTCGGTTCTGCTGTGCCGGCTCGTTATTAATGAATACAAAAATGGTACGATCAATCAGCTGTTCACGTATCCTGTCTCCCGTAAAAAGCTGATGGCAGCCAAACTCGCCATGGTGTTCCTGTTTACCTTTATAACCATTGTTATGACTTATGTGGTTACTGGTGCCATCGTGCTAGGGATCAACCATTATACAGGACGGATTCAGGAAGTGCTGACCGGAGCAATGGTCATGCAGTATCTGCTGAATCTGGTTATTAACGCTTTTTGGTCGGCAGGGATGAGCCTGATTCCTCTATTCTTCGGAATGCGTCACAAGTCGGTTCCGGCGACCATTGTCTCTTCGGTATTTATTACGATTATTTTATCGAGCGATTTTGGTTCTTTTCAGTTGAGTGATTTTGTGATGGTATCTGTAGGATTTGCTGTAATTGGTGTGGGATTTGCCTATATGGCGATCCGCAATATCGAGAACAAGGATATTGTCTGAATCTATATGAATAAAAATGAGGTGAATATAATGTTGGAATGGCTGGATCTTCATTACAAAAAGCTGGTTGGTTTTCTCGTGCTGCTCATGCTGATCAATTTCGTCATGCTGAATGTGGGCTGGAATATGTGGGTCATACTGGTGTACGTACTGCTCACGGCTCTTCATCATCGCAAAGATATTCGCAGCTATCTGCAGTTCTCTTCCCGTCAGGAAAAGATAGCCGGGGTACTCGGATTCGTGGCGATCGTGGCGGTAGCTACCGTACTGATTATCTATGGTCTACGCTGGATTGCAGCTATGGAGATGTCTGTGGTGCTGCAGTATATCTGGATTATGATTGTCTGCTTTGGTCTGATGTCAGCATACTTTTATATGATGCGCTCGATCAAAAAGAAAACAAACAGCTCCAACTCTTGAATGAACGAATATGCCAACCAATAATACTCCTGCCAAAAAGCGCTGATACTGTCATCCTACAGTCAGCGCTTTTGGCATGCCTTCAGTCTTCAATACGGATCAATGGTTTTTCTACCGTTCAGCGGTTGAGATGACCGTGATACAGCCACTGCCCATTATCGCCTTTGACATAATCAAATACCAACTCATACGACGGAGTCCCGTTATGACTGACGACAGCAAAAGCCAGTTCGATATGCTGCGGGTCACGCGGGAAATAATAGCGGTATTCCAGATTGTCCAGACTGATATTTTTGAGAAAAGGACGCTCGTAGTCATCTACCGTAATCGTTTTTTGCTCTGCGTCGACTTTTACATCCGGTGCAGAAACAGAAGTTATGTAAGCGGAATCATTCTTGCTCATGGCAGTGATCAGGTCAAAGGATAGGTTAATTGTCTCCTTGAGTGCCATTCGGGCATTCTCGTCATAATGAACTCCTGCGTTCTCCTCTACTGCTTGAGCGGCTTCCATTGTCTGGATGCTGACCGTATTGGTATCCGCCTTGTCTGTAATCGGGCTGGAAGATACAGATGCAGGATTTGCCGGTGTTCCACTCGTCAGAGGATGATTACCCCCTGCCCCGGAGCATCCCGACAATAACAAGGTAAGTACGGCAGGCAGTACTACAAATTTAAACGCTCTCATATGTATGTCCTCCTTGTGTTGCGGCTATAAGACAGCCGATGTATTTCTACACAATCCCAACGTGGCGGCTTGAAGCGGTATAGTACCATATTACCCGAAATGGACAGCTTTTGAATACCATCTTCGCTGCCAGATCATGTTATTAACGCCCCGTTATATAACCGTCAGTTCCCCATATCCTCGCCTTCTACTCCCGGCCGCATGTTATTCACAAGTCATCTATCTGGTTAATTGTGTCTATGCTGCTCTGCCTTCTGGTCAGCTGGCAGCCTACGGTTGTTCGGTCGGCATCTGATAGATTACATCATGGTAATATTCGCTGTTCTTCCGGAGCTAACTGAATTACTTGTACAAACTATATTTAAATTAGTAACTATTCTTGCCCAGTTCAACATGGTAAAATAGTCAGGCACGGTTTATGCAATTGTGCTGAAGTAGAGATCGCTTTTACGGTCTGCCTTTTGAATTCATGTGGTTAACACATTAAGTTACTCGCAAGTATTTATACTATGATTTATCCTGCGCCTGTCTGTTTTTACTCGTTTCTATTCGAAATCCATGATTCCTTACCACTCTCCGGCATGATGATACACCGAGAAGATGCAGCCTGCTCTGTATCCTCGTTCTTTACCGGCTATGTTCTTAGACAGCCGGCTGTTCGTTTCTATGCTGAGATACCGGTGAGGACATGGATTTTTTTGTTATACAGCATGTAAACCATTTTAATTCAGATAAGGTGCGATGAAGATGACTACAAATGTACTGGAACAATTACGACAGGATACGGCGGATGCTCATCAGCAGATTGAGAATAATGCCTATGCCCGGTCCATGATGGACAAAAGCATGACCCTGCCGGAATATGTTTCTTATTTAAAACTGTTTTACGGATTCCTGAAGCCGCTGGAGCAGCAGGCGGTACAGTCAGGATTGCCGGAACAGCTGGGCTTTGATATGACGATCCGTGGCAAAGCCGCTTTGCTGGAACAGGATCTGCTGCATCTGGGACTTACTCGCGAGCAGCTGCAGCAGCTGCCCCTCTGTACGCAGCTGCCGGATATTTCTACACCGGCGCGGATGATTGGCTGCTTTTATGTCATTGAAGGCTCCACACTGGGTGGACAGATTATCACCAAGCAGCTGATGAAATTCCTGCCGGTAGAACCGGGCGCAGGGATCTCTTATTTTAATGGATATGGTCAGGACACCCGCGAACAATGGATGGGATTCCGTCAAATGGTACTCGAAGCCGGTGCATCGGAGCAGGACAGTCAGGAAATTGTTCATTCCGCAAGAGAGACTTTCGAGCTGCTGGATCAATGGCTGAGCGCATAATTTAAATACTACCCAAGAACGGAGGCCTGTCCATTATGTCTGATGCTCAAAATAAGGAAAATCAACCGCTAAACCGCTCACTATTAACGGATGGCGGATATGTTACCCAGGAACCGATCGATCTGACGAATTGTGATCGTGAACCCATTCATATTCCAGGGCGCATTCAGCCTCACGGGGTACTGCTCGCTGTCACCAAGGATAGCGAACACCAGATTGTACAATGCAGTGCCAACTCCGGTGACCTGCTGGGACGTCCAGTCGATGAACTGCTCGGTCAGCCACTAGAAGCCATTATTGGTGAAGAGCAGCTGTTCACACTGCTCAAAGGCGATCTTAGAGCAGAAGCAACATCGGATCTGCAATATACCGAAGTCGCTATTGAAGTCGGTGAAGAGATCGTTGATTTCTTTGTTGTACTGCATGAGAGTGAAGGACTGATCATTCTGGAGCTGGAGATTTCCTCCAAGGAAGATGACCGGATCTTTAATGAATTTGAATGGATTCGCAGCTTTTTCAATCTGGTTAAGCAGACCAGTAGCCGTGCCGAGGCCAGTCAGGCGGCGGCCGAACAGATTCAGGATATGCTCGGTTATGACCGGGTGATGATCTACGAATTCGATCAACAGTGGAATGGTAAAGTTATCGCAGAATCCAAAGCAGATGGACTGGAGCCGTTTCTCGGTCACAATTATCCGGCATCCGATATTCCCAAGCAGGCACGGGCGCTGTATTTGCGCAACTGGCTACGGGTAATTGTGGATGTGAACTATGAGCCGGTAGATGTACTGCCGGCGGTACAGCCGCTGACCGGGAAACCGCTGAATCTCAGCTTGTCCGTGCTGCGCAGTGTATCTCCGCTGCATATCGAGTATCTTCATAATATGGGCGTAGGCGCAACACTGACTATTTCCCTGATCCATGACAATCAGCTGTGGGGACTGATTACCTGTCACCACTATTCACCTAAATATATTTCCCATCGTCTGCGCAATCTGTGCAACTTCCTCGGTTCGTTCTTCTCCAGTGAGCTCTACCAGCGCCAGCAGCTGGACAGCTACGAAGGCGAACTGCAGCTGCGCAAACAGGCACTGCGTATCTCCAGCATCTTCACCGGGGCTACCAATGCCGTACGTGTCGCTGAACAGCTGCAGGATGAAGAGGAAACGTTGCTCGGCCTCATGAGCGCTTCGGGTGCTGCAGTCAGCTACCAGGATAAGCTGCTGCTGTATGGTGTTACACCAAGCCCGGGCCAGATACGTGAACTGGCCGGTTGGCTGGGCAGCCGTTCCCGGGATTACGCTTATGCGACTTCCCGTCTGAGTCTTGAATACGAATCGGCCAAAGCCTACAAGGACAAAGCTTCCGGCGCGTTGTACCTGGCCATTTCACCAGGTCAGCAAAACTACATTATATGGTTCCGCCCGGAAGTGGTACAAGTTGTCGACTGGGCAGGCGATCCGGCCAAAGCGGTAATTCAGGAAGACGATGGCGTTCGCCTGTCTCCGCGCAAATCGTTTGAGAAATGGAGACAGGTCGTCCAGTCTACTTCCCTGCCTTGGCAGAACAAGGAACTGAATATTCTCCCGGAACTCAAGTCCATTGTGCACCAGCAGACCGAGAACCAATTGCGCCAGATCGAAGATCAGGCTCTCCAGGATGCTCGTACGCTGCGCCGCAATGAACAGCGGTATATGCAACTGATGGAAATGTCGCCGGTCGCCTTTTTCACCCTGACGAATCGGCATATTATTTATTCCAATAACCAGGCAGCCGAGCTGCTCGGAGTTGGGCAATCCAGCGAACTGGTCGGGCGCGACTTCCTGCAGTTTGTTCAGGATAATTTCAAATCGGACATGATCAGCTATCTGGATCAGTTGGAGCAGAATCTGATCCATATGATCTCCAATAATTCCTGCTTCCAGAACGTAGAAGGTGAATCGATCAAGCTGGAACTCACTCTTGCCTCGATCAGCTATGGCAGCAAGCCATCTGTCATGATCATCGCACGCGAAGCCCAGCAAGAAGCCGGACTTACCGAAGCCTACACCGTCATGAGTGATCAGCTGCAGAGCTATATGGCTACCGATCCGCTGACCGATATGCCCAACCGTATTGCCTTTGAAAAGAAAATGCTGGATGACTGGTATACCGCTATCCAGCAAAATCAGCAGGTATCCCTGCTGCTGATCGACATCGACGATCTGCGTGAATACAATGCGATCCATGGATTGAATGGTGGCGATCTCTGCGTTCAATGGGTCGGCGATGTACTGAATGTAGTCAGTTCCAAATACAGCGCCGATATTGCCCGCTTCAGTGGCGGCACCTTTATGATGAAAATCCAGGGTTGTGCCGAAGAGCAGGTCTTCGAACTTGCTGACGAAATCCGCAGTAATGTACTTGCTCTGCAAATTCCGGCAGATATGTCCAATTCAGGCGAATACATCACTGTCAGCGTCGGCGGAATCATCCTTACTCCAGACCCGCTGATGCATCCGACCGATCTGATCCTGCGTGCTGAAGAAGCGCTTATGCAGGCGAAGAATATGGGCAAAAATCAAGTTTCCTTTCTTTAATTTATTCAGCTGACCAGAAAGTGGTTCTGACAGCAGCATATTCACCCTCTATCCGTTTGTGGATAGAGGGTATTTTGTTATGTCATGTGGTAGATGACTGTATGTGCCTGAGCATATGGTTGTGGACGAAATACTACTGCTATGCAAGTAGCTGTTGTCGGGATCTCCATTCTTAACCGGAGGGAGTGGTAGAATTTCTTTCCGAAGCATTTTCTCACCAAATCAGTCACCAAAAATGTCGACTCCTCGATATTTTTTCAAAACCTTCCAGTATATCGCCAAAACAAATTGTTATCCGCATACCAAGCCGCTCCAAAGCTACTAATTTTATGACAGTTATGACCCAATCCATATGTTATTTGTATAACATGCACCTGTTCTTCCACCCTAACAGCCATTTGGAGAAAGGTTTAGCTTTGGATATAATCGGTTAGATTCGTCCTATACTCATACATAATTCATTAAAGGCAAGGAGGGCTATTGTGGCTCAGGTAACAGAGAAAGAAACTATCGGTTCACTTATCAAAAAAGGCAACAAATCGTCAGCGATCGCCATGATCGGCAACGCCATTATCGCCCTGTTCAAAGGCGGGGCTTTTCTGTTCAGCGGCAGCGGTGCCATGTTCGCTTCGGCGATGCATTCCCTGGCAGATGCGGTAAACCAGGGGTTTGTATTTGTCGGCAGTATTCTTTCGGAGAAGAAACCGACTCCGCGGTTCCCAACCGGATTTGGCCGGGTAATTAATATCTTCTGTATGATCGCGGTGATCGTGGTCACGATTATGGCTTATGAGACAATTCATGAAGGCATTCATCTGCTCCAACATCCAGCTGCTTCATCGAGTGGTGCGTGGCTGAATATTGTGGTGCTGATCATCAATATTCTCGTCGACGGCATGATTCTGATCAAAGCCATGAAAGAGATTATTCATGAATCACGTGCTCCCGAAGCACATGGATTCGGCATTGTCAGCAGTGCATTCCGTAATGTAGGTCGTGCTGCACCGCCGACACGTCTTGTATTCTATGAAGATATTGTCGCTGTGCTGGGTGCTCTGCTGGCACTGATCTCGGTGGTTGTGATCTCACTGACCAACTTTGCACTACTGGATGGTGTCGTAACCCTGCTGATCGGCTGCCTGATGATCGCAGTCGCTTTCCGGGTGGGTTATGACAATATGATCGGTCTGATCGGAGTTGCGGCTCCACAGGATGTAGCAGATAAAGTAACGGCTACCATCTTCGCAGACAGCCATGTAGCGGATATCCAGTCGCTGCGCATTATCCAGGAAGGGCGCTATTATCATGTGGATGGCGTTATCGAACTGATCAAAGGTCTGACACTGGCCGATGCGGATGATATCAAGCTGCGGGTACAGCAGTCACTGCTGGTGAATCCGGATATCGCGGATGCAGCACTCAGTATTATTGAAGATGATAGTATACAGAGCTGGAAAGCAGGCAAGACCGAGACTGAAACTCAATAAACAGACTATACTCGTAATCAAATAAGCTGCAGTGTCTATTAGAGACGCTGCAGCTTATTTTTACGGGTTGGCAGGTGCTTCGCGGTAGTAGCTGGCGATCATATCCAGCTCCTTCGACTTCACGATACGGAAGGGATAAATGTAACCCTGCCGCGTCTTTGTTCTTCCTTTGGCCCAGATATCGATCCCGCTGGTGAACAGGTACGCCTGATAAATGAACTTGGAGCAATAATTGCGCTGAACATTATCCAGACCGGTATGGAGCCGGTAAGCTGTCACCTGCCGATAATGCTCCTGCGCCCAGCGAGCCGCCTGCTCTCCTGCCTCTGGCTGCCTGGAGCGGAATACGACGAACCGGTCACCTACATAAAAGCGCTTGATATACCATTCTACCGTGTCCGAGAATACCGGGCCAAACGGATGCACATGATATACACGTCCATCCAGTCCAAGTATGCCCATATGTCCGGCGTAATAAGTCGATTCAGAGCTGGGGGTGTAAATAATATCGCCTGGCAGTAGCGGTGTCTCTCGGATACGGGAGACCGGAAGATCGTGCTGCTGACGCCGAACAGCAGCGCGGCGGCGCGGCACCTCTACCAATGTACGATGCAATACTCCGCCTACAGCCAGGTAGATCTCTGCCCACTTGATCCGGTTATCATGATCTTTATCAAATAATCGTCGTCCCAGGGATTGTATAGGTTGATACCATTTTCTCATGCTGCACCTCGAATGTATGGATACAGGATAACTGGATAGGCAAACCAACCGTACGGCTTCAACTATCGCAGTCATCCCTGCTTTTCTTTTTTTTAAATTCACTTTAGTGGAATCTTTGCTGGCTCTCTCTTCTTATACCCGGCTGTGCGGCTCCCTTTACCATCTCGTCTTTATATGTTGTAATTAGAAACAATATATTCCAAATAATAGTTAGGGAGGCTGGGCAGTATGCATGTTATCGATCTTCATTGTGATGCATTATATAAGATATGGGAATCCGGCGGCAAGCTTCACTATACAGATGCGCCAGAATTGGAGACCAATCGTAATCGTCTGCTGGAGGGACAGGTACGTCTGCAGGGATATGCTGTATTCGTAGATCCTGAGCTGCCGGATCCGCTAAAGTTCCAGTCCTGTCTGGATCAGATCCATTATTTCTATGCCGAAGTACTGGAAAAGCATCCAGAAATCCTACATATCACCGACTGGAGCCAGATTGCCAGATTACAGCCTGGTCAGATCGGTGCATTACTAACACTCGAAGGTGTAGATCCGATCGGTAATGATCTGCACAAAATGCACCTGCTCTACCGGCTCGGCGTGCGTTCCGTAGGACTTACCTGGAATTATGCCAATCTGGCAGCAGATGGCGCACTGGAACCACGTGGAGCGGGACTGACGACTTTTGGCAGGGAACTGGTCACCATGTACAACAAATATAATATGCTAACCGATGTGAGTCATCTGTGCGAGCGTGCTTTCTGGGATGTTATCGAAATCGCCGATCACCCTATCGCCAGTCACTCCAATGCACGCGCCCTGCTCGATCATCCACGCAATCTGACCGATGAACAGGCGCTGGCTATGTTTGGTCGGCAGGCAATGGTGCATGTTGTGTACTGTCCCTACTTTGTACAGGATACCGAGATTGTCACTATTTCGCAGCTGATTACACATATCGATCATTTCTGTGCACTGGGCGGGGTACAGCATATCGGTCTGGGTTCGGATTTTGACGGGATCTACACACATATTCAGGGACTGGAGCATGCAGGTCAGACGCAGCGCTTGATTGATGAGCTGCTCAAACATTATACGGAAGAACAGGTGCGAGGGTTCGCCCACGAGAACTTTATCAGACATTTGCCCATGTCTGTCTAGCAGGAATGCCTTTGGGCAGGTGCGTACTGTCCGATAGACAGGGAAAACAGATACGATGATATAGACAGAAGATGCCAAAGAAAGCCTGATCGGTCAGCACTTCTGACGTTCAGGCTTTCTTTGGTATAGGCTCGCAGTAAGCTTTACTTTAATGTACTTGTGATGTTGGTACACCTACCGTCTGGGCAGCTCGTTCATTCTTGATAATCTATCGTCATTTACAGGCAGTCACATAAACGCACGGATAAAATAAAATACCGGAATCGCCACGACATAAAAAGCAGCCCGCTGAATTCGCTGTTCGCGTGGAATGGTGAGCAGGCTAATGATAATCCCCGCAGCCAGCAGTACAACACCTGTCATCACTGCCATCCGTGTCTGGAAAATAATATAGACTGCCAGAGCAGCAAAGATAAGCAGCGAACCTACCCATTTGTTAACGCTTGCATTCATTGTGTTCATTGAATACACCTCAAGTCAAAAGGATTAGGGATCAAGGCGGTCCACTGCGTTCCCGGAGTGTCTCACCGAAAGCAGAAAGTAGTCAGGCAACCTGCCAAATAAGTGGATAAAATCCTGTATTGTGTAAAAGGAGATCAGCGTAATGTAAAACGAGGATGTTTCTATTATGTATTTCAACCAAAATCACAGGTTTCTATCAAACAATATACATATTCAGCAAAAAAATATATAAATAGCCCCGGCTGGAGTAAATCTATCTGTTTTATGACAGGCTAAAATATTATTTTTCTCCAAAACCGAACCTTTTTCGCATAGCGGACCAATATAGAGTATACATATCAGGAGGTGAGCACGACGATGAATGAACTGGAATTGCAGGATTGCCTGCATCAGATGGAACAGGGAGACCGTGACGCATTTCGTACATTTTATGCGACATACAAAGATTACATTTACCGAACCGTGCTGCTGCTGGTAAATCGGCGCGAAGATGCTGCTGACGTAGTAAGTGAAGTATACATGGCCCTTTTCCGGTCGCTGCAGAACTATAATACAGACAAACCTTTTCAGAAATGGTTGAATGGTCTGATCGTCGCCCAGACCTCCAACTGGAATCGCAAATTGTGGCGCCGCTTCCGGCTCCATTTACGAACAACTGCCTACCATGAGGATGAACCTATAACACAAAGCGGTGCAGAGACAACCGTGATCCGGCAGGAGAGCGAACATGAGCTGCTCAGCCTGGTTCAAGAGCTGCCATCCAAACTAAGAAGTGTTGTAATCATGCGTTACTATCAAGAGTATTCTTTCCAGGAAGTTGCGGATGTGCTGGATATCCCGCTCGGTACAGCCAAATCCAGACACCATCAAGCTATAGCCAGATTGCGCAAAGATCCTGACAAACTGAAACAGTTGACCCGATACTATACGGAAAGAGGGGAATCCCTATGAATAAGGAACAGCAGAATACACGGCTGGAGCAGCATTTGCAGACGGTTCTGTCCGGCAATGTGCATACGATAACTGCTCCACCAGAAATGGATGCAGGGATTGAGCAGCTGTTTGATCAGTACGCCGCCAAGCGGCAAAAGCAGACCCGCTCCCGCAAATATACCTCTGCAGCCAAAGTTCGCAAACCACGCGGGCGGTATTACCAGTGGCAGATGGCTGTACTGCTAGTCCTTGGCATCACTGTGCTGGGCGGTGGCACCTATGCAGCGAACATGGCTTATTCCATCACAACCGGCAATTCTATTATTTCCTACAAGATCGATGACTTGGAACCCATTACGCCAGAACAGACTAACGATATTCGAAAGATTGTTAGTGAAGTGCGCTCCCAGCTGGCTCCCGGGCAATCGGCTTATGTATACAGCAGCAAATTTAACGCTATGGCTTATATGGGGTCGACGGTTATCGTTAATCAGCCGCATAAATTCTCGGAAATTGACAGCTGGTACCCAGCCATACAACCTATCACAGGACCTGTTGCTACCCCGAGCTATGTACCGGAGGGATACAAGTTCGCTTATGGTCTGGATAAATACTATATAAGCGGGGCCTATGTGAATGACAAGAAAAAGCAGGTACATCTGATCACGAATCTGCTGGAAAACAAGGCAGCTCATCCACTGCGAGATTATGCCTGGACACCAGTACCTCCGGAAGATGATACAGATCGTTCTTTGCAATCACCTATGTTGATTTATAGTTCACCATCAGGTAAAACCATTCAGCTCTCTTACTTTTCCATGATTCATTCTGACAGTAATAATATATCTTTTGAGAACTCCAAAGATTCCAGTCTGTCCATAGTACATTCCAGCAAAGGCAAAATGTTCTACAGTACAACGCCGAATCAATCTCTGGAATTCTCTGCCAACCCGGAACCGGGACTTGCCCAATATTTGAACTGGGCATCCCAGCCGGATGATCAAGGCAAGGTGCATACGACATTCAACCTGACGACAGATGACCCGTCCCTATCGAAGGAAGAACTGATCAAAATGGCGGAAGGTCTGAAATAATCCATGTAAAAGAAAAACCAAGTTCACAGTTTGCGGATACTGTGGACTTGGTTTTTGTCATGCAAAAGTGTGAATATGTATCTGTCGCCAGATGCTTTGTTGTCTTTCTTACTTTCGGTACTGATAGGTGATAAGCGCTGGAGAGGAGTGAAAAGGAAGCATAGTCAGCAGATCCATTCTCTTGGGATCTGTATTGTCTACCTCCATCTCGGCGCATACATAGCCCTGCTGCCAGGCATGATGCAGCTGCTGCTGAACAAGAGAGAACCTCAATCCATTAACATCCCCCTGATCGGACCATCCCAGTTCTACACAGTTCTCTTCTTCTGATTCATGCATCAAAGCATAACCCCTTATCTCATCCCTGTGCGGACTATAAGCAATATAACTTCCTTCTTGTATGATATCGTCTGCCTGCAGCAGCTCTGTCCACTTTCGGATATCCAGAGGAGCTGGTAGATTAACCGTATGTACCCTTCTGTAGTCATCATATACCCTCTGTGCCAGACGAGAATAATCCGGGTCATGTTGTTGCCAATCCCGGAGATTCAGGATAGAAAGCGCCTTGTAATGCTTGGTATATTCTATTGGCGGTATAGTCTGTATTGCCTCCTGTATATCAAGAGTCGAAGTGTAAGTACGTCTGACCTCCGTGAATTGGCGGCTCTTATAAAATTCAGGCTCTGGATCGCTATCTTGCTGGATCGACACTTGCAGATAGGATTTGGCAGATCGCTTTATAGCTTCATCCAGCAGCAGACCTGCTGCCTGGTCATTCCGATCTTCCGGATCAAGGATAAGCGTAATATAGTCGGCATAGGGATGAATGGAATTATGCCAACTTATCAATAAGCTATTTATTTGGTGCTCTGAACAGGTATAGATTGCATAATTTCTCCGGGATGAATCCTTCAGCATATTTTGCCTGTACAAAGTGCCTGTTTTATGAAGAAAAGATTTTACTTTAGCCCATTGATAAGAATGGTATTCCTGAACTTTATTTGCTTGCATATGTAATTCACGCCTTTTTCTCTATAATAGAATGCCAAGCAATGATATGCCAAAAACAATCCCTTTATGTTGGACAATAAGGGATTGTTTTTGGTGTTCAACTTTATAGGTCAGTGTACGATTACATTTATCACATTTGCCGTTAACCTTATAAGCATGATTCGGTCAGCTGGCTACCCGGCTTATTGCTCGCCCGGATACTTCAGTCCCCACTGGCTGCGGACTTTGTCCAATAGGCGCATAATATCCAGGGATTCTTCCAGTGGGATTACATCGCTTTCCAGCTTGCCTTCGCGAATCAGCTTGCCGACTTCTTCGGCTTCAAAAGCATAACCTTCGGCATCGCGGTCGTCGTTGAATGTCTCCACTTCTTCTCCACCTACAAACAGCGACGCTGACGCGCCGAACAGGAATTGCGGCAGATAGATATAACCTTCTGTACCATGCACGTACGCTTCATTTGGGAAGCCGAGACGAACAGCACCGTTTAGTGTCGCGGCACGGCCGCCTTCGTAACCAAGCAGGATCGAGAACTGCTCATCTACTCCGGTCTCACCAATATGTGCCGTACTGAATACTTCGGTAGGCTTGGCGCCCAGTACCATCGAGGCAAATGAAACCGGATAAATTCCGGCATCCAGCAGCGCCCCGCCACCGAGTTCGGGATTGAGCAGACGACTCTCCGGGTCCCAGCCAATCCGGAAGCCAAAGTCCGCTTTGACCAGACGTACTTCACCGATCTTGCCATCACGGATCCACTCGCGTGCGCGACGGATCGGCGGCAGGAAACGAGTCCACATTCCTTCCATCAGGAACAGCTTTTTCTCTCTTGCCAGAGCGATGACTTCTTCCAGTTCACCCGCATTGATGGTAAAAGGTTTCTCGCACAGTACATGCTTGCCTGCATTCAAGGCATCCAGCACGTTCTGCTTATGTAATGGATGTGGCGTTCCTACATAGATAACATCCACTTCCGGGTCCTGCAGCATTTTATCATAGCTGTCGTACGCGTTGGGGATATTGTATTTGCCGGCAAATGCATCGGCGCTTTCCTGGCTGCGAGAGCTAACGGCATAAGCGACGCCATTGCTGCTGTGCGGCAGGTCAGCCACGAATTTATTGGAGATACCGCCTGTGCCGATAATACCCCATTTGATCTTGTTTTCGGTTGATTGGGACATATGAATACTCTCCTCCTTGGAACCGGATGCCGCTATATTTCAGCATCTGATTGTATACGTTGCAGGCTGGTTACCTGCTAGATTGTATTTCACCAATACCTATCTACATTAAGCGTAAAGTTTTTGGATGGATACGTATATCAATATTCTGATAATTTGTATTAAATATTTGTTATCCGGTTGTCACTTTTTCCCATGTGGAGAGGGAGATGCGTGAATACCATCGTATATATGGACGATTCGGCTAGAGTACTAGGAGGAGGGTGTTAGCACTTGGGAATGGGGGCTTTATGTAGGTTAAGCAGAGTAGGTCGCTTCGGTCGCTTCAGCATTTATCTGCTTGGGAATTCATCCACTCCAGAAAGGAATAAGAGCCTGTCCTCCGGTTAAGCCTGGAGATCCTGAATGGGAAACAGTCACAGGGGATCTCCAGGCTTAAAGGTCGTCCTGGCTCTTATTTCCTTTCTTCCGTTTGTGCAATTGCATACTTTAGTCGGCGCTTATTTGTTAATGGTTGTTTTATAATGGGCTTTTTATTAATTTCGTTGTGATTGTTATTATTTTTGCTATTACTCTTGCTTTTACTCTTATTGCTGTTGTTATTGCTTATATGGCTCTTGCTTGCTGTATATGTAATGGCTGGACGGGAATAGAAGTTTGAACATGCAGCACATGAGCATTTCTTGGACTTTTCCACGGAAAGAACGGAATGTTAACTGCGTTCCTTGAACTGGCCGGCAGTGATCTGCAAGTTCATATAGGCACCGGTATCATTGGTTACATAGACTCTCCAATTACCACCGATGTCTCCAGCAGGTGTGGAATGAAAGGTACGGGTTAATTTCGCTTTGCTGGCCAGCTTGATATAGCCAAAGTCATTGTCATTTTGTGAGACTTTGAATAGCACAGGAGATGTTCCCTTGTTAGTCACTGTGACATCGATCGCGTTGCCATTTTGGGTAGTACAGGTAAATGTACCGGTATAGCTTCCTGTCCCGAAGTGACTGCTTTCCTCTATTAACACTGGTTGGTAAGGAGTTGGTACATCATGATGCAATGATGGTATTTCGGTAGCTGCCGGGCTTGCAGATACTGTTTGTGGCAAGTGCACCGGGTCGTTCTTGTCTATAGATACGACGGTATGACTACGAGATGAGAACTGTGGGTAGAGCAGTAAAATAAGCAGCACAGCAGCTGCTGCAGTCGAAGCAATAATCACTAATTTCTTCACATGTCTGTCTCCTTTATGCAGCGTCTAAAATGAAATACAAGATATTGCCATTTAGTCAAATTCTGATTATACGGGCATCAATTGGCGATGTCAAAGCACATGGGAATACTTGACGCTTGCAAGGCTTCATTATATAACAAAATCGGCAGACCGCCTCTTGCTCGCGGTCTACCGAATATGGTGTTCGTGTTATTGCTGCACTTTCTCGCGGTCTTTACCTTTGTCGGCTTCACCGGCATTACGGGTAGCGGCATCGCGATCCTGCTGCATCTCTTCGACTGTTTTTACTTTGAGACGAGCAGCACCTTCGTACTCTCTAGTCGGGATTAGATTGCCTGCGGACTGACGCTGTTTGGCGGCTGCAATAGCTTCACCATATTGGGGCAGCCAGGCTTCACCGGCGACGAGCATCTCGTCGACCATCTGCCAGATCTCCGGCGGGTTACATACAGCGCCGACAAGCGGGTCCATGAGAAAAGCCTGACGCAGCAGTTGATCATCTCCCTGTACAGCCGCTTCAACCGCCAGCCGCTGCACGGAGATACTGACATTACACACAGCTGCAGGACCAAGCGGCAGCTTGCCGACATGTGGTATGGAGATGCCATTACGATCGACATAACCCGGCGCTTCGATAACTGCATCGTCCGGCAGATTGGCGATAATACCATTATTGATCACATTAAAATGTCCACGGTATACGCGTCCGGTCTCCAGTCCTTCGATAATATACGAACCATGCTCTTCACTGCGCTCTTCTGGAACAAATCGTTTGGGCTCTTCTTTCATCCAATTGGGAAAATCGGTCTCAAACCAGTTCCGTCCCTCGGTACATACCCGCAGGTAGCCTCCGGTCTCGCCATTGATCCAGTTATTCAGATCGATCCAGTCGCCAATCTCCTCTGGACGCTTGCGGTACCATGGCACATATTCACTTAGATGCCCATTGGATTCGGTACTGTAATAGCCGAATCGTCGCAGCATATCGATCCGTACTTTCTCGGTACGGCTGTATTCCGGATGTTTTTCAAAAGCTTCCAGCAGACCGGCTGTCAGATCCTCGCCTTTATGCGTCGCCTGGATATACCAGGTCTGGTGATTGATACCCGCGCAGATGATATCCACGTCCTTTTTGTCCAGACCGTACACTTCGGCAATCTGATGGTGACCATGCTGTACACCATGACATAATCCCACAGTGTTCACTCCGCCGTACACATTGCATGCCCAGGTCAGCATCGCCATCGGATTGGAATAGTTAAGCAGTAGTACATCTTCTGCAGCCACTTCGCGAATATCCCGGCAGATATTCAGCATCTCGGCGATACCGCGCTGACCGTACATAATGCCGCCGGCAGAGAGCGTGTCCCCTACACACTGATCTACTCCGTATTTGAGCGGAATATCCACATCGGTTGCAAAAGCTTCCAGCCCGCCGACTCGAATGGTACAGATGACGTATTTGGCATCTTGGAGTGCTTCACGCCGATCCGTGGTGGACTGAATTGTAATAGATAGTCCATTTTCACGAATATCCCGCTGGCACAGCTCGGTCACCATCTCCAGATTATGCTGGCTGATATCCGTAAAGGCGATCTCAATATCGCTGAACTCTGACACAGTGAGCAGATCGCGCAGCAATCCGCGGGTAAAACCGATACTGCCTGCACCGACAAAAGCAACTTTGAATGACATGATATACCCTCCATTTTCATCTTCGAATACATGCTGACTTGGCTTGTTTATATTCTACTTTTGATCAGGAAGTAAGCGTTATCAATATCATGACCGTTTTGGAATAAAGGTGTCAAAAATCCTAACCTTTATTCCTGGTCAGCTGTAGATACATCGTTGGAGTGTTCGGTTATCAGTCATCGGAACTAGCGTAATCCCTCACAAATCGATCGGATTGATTGCGATAATCGGCAGGTGTAGAGCCGGTATGCTTTTTGAACAATAGGTGAAAATACTGACGGCTCGCAATGCCTACGTAGTCGGCAATTTCCGGGATCGGAATATCGGTCTGGCTGAGCAGCATCATCGCCTTGTCCATGCGAAGATCGTTCAGATAGGCAGTCGGGGTAATTTGCATATGCTTTTTGAAAATACGATGCAGATAACCGGGATGCACATTCACTGCAGCAGCGATCTGATCCATCCGGATCGAACGATCGTAATTCTGGTGCATAAACTGAATGCTGCGCCGGACATACGATTCGCTCTGCGGCAGACTGCTCAGCTGCGTCTCTGCATATAGACGGGCGATACGTACGAGTAGCTGGGCAAACAGCAGATCACCCAGCATCGGAGATGGCCGCTGCTGATCCAGCTCCAGTACAAGTGATTTGAGTGTGTAATAGACTTCTTCGGGATCAGATAGTACATAATAGTCTTTTGGTTCCAGGAGCAGCGCAGACAGCTCCTTTTCTTCATGGATCATGTCATTCAGCAGCGAAGAATCACTGTCGGAAGACACAAGACCAAATTCAATATTTAGCATCCGGCAGGTGGAATCCGGCGGGACAATCAGCCGATGCGGGACACTGGCATCAATCACGATGAATTGCCCTTTGTGAAGGTGCACCGATTCCGATTGTATCCAGCTCTTCTCTGCTGGCTTGGATTTCTGTTGATACACAGGCGGATGTTCAATCTGAAGCTCAATCCGGCAGCTTCCCGAGATCATATACATGATTTCGGTCGAAGGATGCTGATGATAGGCCATCTCGTAATTGGTCCACTGCTTGTAATAATACGCCTGAAAATGAGGACGATAGCTACTACTGACGATGTCACCGCGGTATAACGTACCAATCCGCCCAGACAGCTGAACCGGATCAGCAGCGTTATTCGCTACCTTATCATCCTTCCAGAATAGAGACTTCGAGGCTGTATGACCTCCACTGATTTCCGGCATTTCGGGTACAGCAGAATTTCCATTACGCTTCCGTGCAGCAAGGCGTGGATTGTGCTGCTTTATGCTCTGAGCAGGATTGTCGTGCTTGTTCCGCTTTGCGTGATCGATATCAGAACCATCATTTTTCGGCTTATTCATCGTATGGCCTCCCTTCTCTATCTGCTATTGGATTGTCTCACTCTCCTGCTGTTATTGATCTATATATGTATACCATATATCTTTGCTGCTTTCTCTCCGCTACGCATTGCTCTACGAAATAGATATTTCTAATGTGCCATCCCAATTGACCATGTTGCAACTTTATAAGCATTCTTTCGTCCATATAATTGTAAAACATATAATATTTACCTTGTATAATGAAAGGATTTGTCATCATGAACAAAAAAATATGGATCACTCTGGCTCTTTCCTCTGCACTATTACTGCCGATATCTCCAGCTTCTGTACAGGCAGCCAGCTCCCCACAGCTCATTCTTCATTATGCCGGGGGTGGTTATACCAGTGAAATTTCGGAGACTCTTCTCGTTCGTAACGGGGTCAACTATGTGAATATCGGCTATTACCCCAGTTCGCTGGGACTGGAACTCAAAATAGATGCTTCCGGCAAGCGCGCTTCTTATAACGGCTGGAATAAGAAATTCGCGGTTCGTGATGGTAGCAAAGCCGCCATGTTGGATGGCAAAATTGTAACTATGCAAGCACCGGCTCTCATTCGCAAAGACAAGAAAACGGATACTTCTTCCATCTATGTTCCTTTGCGGTTCGCCGCGCAGGCACTGGACGGCAAGCTGGTTAGTCCCAATGCTCAGCATAATACTTATCAGATCAACGATATGCATACCTATGAGGTCATTACGGATGTATACAAAGGAACTACCTATACCCTGACCAAGCTGAACGGCGACCTGTACGCCAGTCGGGGCAAACAAGATCCGGTCAAACTGGCTTCTATTCAGACGGGGTTAGATTCCACAGGTATGGAATTTCGCTCTACGCCGGGCGGTCTGCTGCTGATCACGGTCAATGATTCGTATGGAGAGCCTCATATTAACAGCCAGCAGTTCCAACTGCTGTTCAGAGATGGCAAGCTGGTCCGGCAGACAAGTGTTGATTACGGTTGGGGACGCAGCAATACAGTGAATAGCTATGATAACAAGCTCGTCATGAACGATGGCACGAATCTTCGTATTATCGAAGATGGTACTGGCAAAGTATTGCAAACCCTGAACCTCGTAGAACTGGCTGGTAAAGGCAAAGATCAGAAATACAGTGTGGAAGCGATCGATCAGGATATGCTGTTGATTCGCAATGCGCGAGATCACCAACTTCAGCTAATCAACCGGAAGAATGGAAATAGTGTGCTGTTGTATCAGCAGTTCCTAACTCACGAACAACAGCAGAGCGTTGAAGAAGATATAGGACCAATGAGCGGTGGCGACCGGATCGACTTCACCAAGCGTGTGGGCAGTACCCTATACTTTACTTACGCTGATTTTGATAAAGGAACCGTAAATGCCACATACAATCTGGATAACCTGGATTGATCTGATGAGCTGGCTGAATGTTCGGTGTAAAATTCCATTTCTTCAGGCTCCTATCAAACGATAGAACGAATGAATACGTTCATGGCGAATATCAATGCTGGATTTATACTCAGGAAAGGAATGATTAGGATGAATAAAAAAATACTGACTACTTTATTGCTGTCATCTGCTCTTCTGCTTCCCACTGCTTCTCCCCAAACGGTACAGGCTGCTACCACAGAAACGAATTACGAATGGAGCTACCAAGGCGAGGGCTATAACGCTTCCTTTAAGGATAAGACAATTGTACGTAACGGTGTAAACTATATCGAGTTTACTTCTGTAGCCTGGTTGGCAAATCTTAACTACACTTTGGACTTTAAAGGTAAACGTGCCGGGTTCAACGCTTGGATCAAAAAAATTGCAGTGCGTGATGGTAGTAAAATCGCCATGCTGGATGGCAAAAAAGTTACCATGGAAGGCGCTGCTTTTCTGAAAAATAACCCGCAATCCGAAAAGATGGAAGTGTATGTTCCTTTAAAATTTGCCGTACAGGCACTGGATGGTAAATATAATAAATATGATTCTGCCACTCATATGATCAAAATATCCAATATCCATAATTATTCTTTTATTAGCAAAGTGTATAAAGGTGTAACCTACACGGTTACCAAAGCAAACGGTGATATATTTAGCACTGTTGGCAACAACA
The DNA here is from genome assembly GCF_000971985.1 of Paenibacillus dauci. Taxonomy (GTDB): domain Bacteria; phylum Bacillota; class Bacilli; order Paenibacillales; family Paenibacillaceae; genus Saccharibacillus; species Saccharibacillus dauci. The sequence continues at coordinate 90,735 of NZ_LAQQ01000008.1, forward strand.
AGCCGATCAAATTAACCTCTCTGAACGCCAGTCTGGATCTGAGCGATATCAATATTCGTTCTACACCCAAAGGGCTGTTGTTGATTACGGTCAATGATTCCTACGGCGAACCTCATATCAACAGCCAGCTGTTTCAGGTTCTGCTCAAAAAAGGACAGGTCATTCGCAGAACCAGCGTAGACTTTAACTGGGGAAGTACTGATCGTGTGGACAGTTACAACAATAAGATAGTCCTGAATGACGGCCAAAAACTGCGTATTATCGAAGATGGCACCGGCAATGTGCTGGAGACGATCAATCTGCTTGATCTTGCTGGTAAAGGAAAAAACCAGCTGTATAGCATCGAAGCTATCGACGATGCTATGATACTGATCCGTAATACAGGAGATCGCCAGCTGCAACTGATCAGTCGCAAAACTGGCAAAAGCGTAATCCTGTTCGATCAGCTGCTTACACCCAAACAACAAGAACTCGTCAAACTCGACTCTGGAGCCATGGGAGCGGGTGATGGTCTGACTTTTATCAAACAAAAAGGTGATACGCTCTATTTCACGATTAGCGCTGAAGGACTAGCCAAAACAACCGCAACCTATAGCCTCAGCAAATTAGCTGCTCTGTAAAGATGGAATTGTCAGCTGCATGATTTATATTCTTGAAACGATTTACCAGGATTCATTATTGTATGAACGAAAGCATACTTTGTAGAGCGTGTAGATAAAGAGACGTTGACCTACATCTTTTTTTGGAAATTAGTAAACAAATACTTGTAACCTGAAAGTACCCTCTGATACAAAGAAGAAGCCGAAAAACAGGCATCTCCCCTGTTCTCCGGCTTCTTCTTTTACGAATACGAATCATACATAGCTCTGTATGCATTATATATAATCCTATATACATCATGCATAATTCTGTTCATCATCCTATATAGTTCTTTTCACCATCTGTTTAACGATATTCTTGCGGTACACGGCGGGCTACACCCGTCTCAATGGCTGCGCGGATTACACCATCACGTACCAGCTTCACGACCTGATCGTTAAATACCCCCGGAATAATATACAGCTCATTCAGCTCGTCTTCCTTGACTACCGAAGCGATCGCCTTCGCAGCAGCAACTTTCATCGCTTCATTAATTACGCTGGCCCGGCAGTCCAGAGCACCACGGAAAATGCCTGGGAAACACAGCACGTTATTGATCTGGTTCGGATAATCGCTGCGTCCGGTAGCCAGTACACGTACATAAGGCTCAGCGACTTCCGGATCGATCTCGGGATCGGGATTTGCCATTGCGAATACGATGCGGTCTTCCGCCATCGTCTGAATATGATTAATACTCAGCAGACCCGGACGCGAGACACCAACGAATACATCTGCTCCCTGAATGACTTCGGTCAGATCACCGCGCAGTCTATCGGGATTGCTATTGGCAGCGATCCAGTTCCACATCTCATGCGGATACTCTTCGTCTGCGACCAGCGCACCGCAGCGATCGACGGCGATCAGATTGCGGGCACCTGCAGACAGCAGCATTTTCACACAGGCTGCACCTGCAGCGCCTACACCGAGTACGACAATCTTGGCAGTCTCCAGCGATTTGCCGACGATGCGCAGGGCATTAAGCAGACCTGCCAGTACAACTACTGCCGTACCATGCTGATCATCGTGGAATACAGGAATATCCAGCTCTTCTGTCAATCTGCGCTCAATCTCAAAGCAGCGCGGCGAGCTGATATCTTCCAGATTGATCCCGCCAAATGTAGGTGCCATCCATTTCACCGCATTGATAATTTCTTCCGTATCGGTAGTGTTCAGACAGATCGGAAATGCATCCACATCGGCAAACTGCTTGAACAGCATCGCTTTACCTTCCATCACCGGCATAGCGGCTTCAGGACCGATATCGCCCAGACCGAGTACGGCGGTACCATCCGAGACAACAGCGACCATATTGCGTTTAACCGTCAGGGAAAAGGCTTTTTGCTTATCTTCGTGAATAGCCATACACACTTTGGCTACCCCCGGTGTGTAGACATGGGACAGATCTTCACGGTTTTTGACCGGAGTCTTGGGCTGGATCTCGATTTTACCACCCAGATGCGCCAAGAAGGTACGGTCCGAGACGTTGACTACTTTGACCCCGGACAGTGCGCCGACGGATTGCAGGATCATCTCACGCACACTTTCCGGCAGATTGACCGTCAAGTCACGGGTCGTACTCTCGGGGCTGGCATGAATAACGTCAATCGCGACCACGTCGCCGCCCGCTTCCCCGATTGCACCGGCTACTTCGCCAAAAGTCACCTGTTTCTTATCCATCTGTAAACGTATGATCATACTTGTTCCGAGAGCCATCGGGAATCCTCCTGTTCAATATTCAGAGATTATGTTAAGGAAGCATGCAAATAAAAGAGAACGCTTACAATAAAGTTCGGACTTATTATAGCACAGTTTGCCAACAAAGAAACCGGGCAGATGGGATTTTCATCCAGTGGTCATTTAATGCTCTATATAGAGCCAATTGTCCTCTCTCCTCCTTATCGTGGAAAGGTACCGTATTCTCTCCATCAACAGGTTTACCCTTGCTATTTCCAAAATCATCCTGTCGGTGTATGGGGTTCCATGGCATGGCTGCGTTACAATTATTGCAGACAAGAGAACCTCATTCATTGTTAACGAAAGGAAGATAGGGAATGATTGCTTATCTGATTGTAGCGTGTGAAGTGTTATTCTGGGTATTCGTTATTGGCGGTCTGGCCGCACGATATGTTCTCGGAGCCAAGCGACTGAGTACATTTCTGCTGATCTGTACACCGCTGATTGATCTGGTCCTGTTGATTGCAGCCTTTATGGATCTGCGCAATGGAGCTACTGCTACGATGGCGCACGGTATTGCTGCTGTGTATATCGGAGTGTCACTCGCTTATGGACACCGGATGATCCGTTGGGCAGATGAACGGTTTGCTTACCGATTCGCCGATGGACAGAAACCGCAAAAATTGTACGGACGCGAGCATGCCCGTCATGAACGTACGGGCTGGATGATGCATCTAATCTCATGGATTGTCGGTAATGCACTGCTGCTATTCATGATCTGGTATGTAGACGATGCTTCTCGGACTGTTGTACTAAACTCGGTAATCCGGGTATGGGCGATTGTGCTGGCTATCGACTTTGTGATCAGCTTTAGCTACACCCTATGGCCGCGCAAGCAAAAAAGCACAGCGTGATATACGATTTGAAGTATGTAGTTATTCAGCCAATTTATAATTAGCACTATTCGCAGATTGAACATTAGATTCAGATAACAAGGTACTGCTGTATTATCCAGGGAGATGTATAAAAAAAGGCTGTTCCTGCCGACCAGTTCATCACTGGTCACGGAACAGCCTTTTTTTCATTTTAGAAAGAGGATATTATCACAGATACTGGTTTGTATGCAGAATCAACATTTGCTGCATCTGTATCTGTATCTGCTGATGTTACTTGAATGCAGGTACAGCGATATCCGAGTAATTGTCTTCCAAGAATTTCTTCACTTCCGGACCAGCCATATGCTCTTTGAGCTTCTGGATCGCTGCGGAGTCTTTGTTATCTTCACGGGCAACCAGTGTAATCGCAAATGTAGAATCTGCTTTTTCCGTTACCAGTGCATCCTTGACCGGAGTCAGGTTCAGCGGCTTGGCATACGCTGGAGTCATGGCAACCAGATCGGCTTCGTCGTACATACGAGCCAGCATCAGCAGATCGACTTCCTTGAATTCAAACTTTTTGGGATTGGATGTAATATCCGCTTGTGTCGCATTCATGCCTACGCCGTCTTTGAGCGTAATTATACCTGCCTGTGCAAGCATCTGCAGGGAACGTCCGATATTGGATGGATCATTGGCAATAGCGATCACTGCGCCTTCCGGCAGCTGGTCAATGCTCTTGTACTTTTTGGAATATGCGCCATAGATCGCATCGTAGATCGGCTGGATCGCGACCAGATTAGAGCCTTTGCTTTCGTTATATTGCTTCATGTAAGGAACATGCTGGAAAAAGTTAGCATCTACTTCTTTGTTTGCCAGTGCATCATTAGGCTGTACATTGTCAGACAATACGACAACTTCCAGATTGATGCCGTCTTTTTGGAGCAGTGGCTTCACGATATCCAGAATATCGGTCATTGGCGGAATCAGAGTAGCTACTTTGAGTGTCTGTTCACCTGTTGTTCCTGCTTCCGTGCCTGCTTTGGTATCAGCGCCTGTAGTAGCTGCTGTATTGTCAGCTTTTTGTCCGCATGCTGCAAGCAGCAGTGTCATTGCGAACAGTAGAATAAGTACTGTCTTTTTCTTCATCATGAATCAAGTACCCCCGTGTTTAATTTGTAATAATGATCGTGTTCCATTACTGGTCATTCCTGTGATGCTCCCATATATCCATTACCGAACAGTCGGTCTGCCTGGATAGCTGGCAGCCTGTTATTGAATAGAAGATTACCTTTTGTCGATCAATCTGGAGATCAGACTCCCTGTAAATTGTACTGCCTGCACGAGAATGATCATCAGGATAATCATATAGACCATCACATCTGTCTCAAATCGCTGGTACCCGTACCGGATCGCAAAATCCCCGATTCCTCCTCCACCGACAATACCCACGACGGTCGAGTAGGAAATAAAACTGATGGCTGACGTCGTTAATCCGAGTACCAACCCGGAACGTGCCTCCACGTACAAAAAACGGAACACGATCTGCAGACCGGAAGCTCCCATCGAACGTGCCGATTCGACAACCCCACGCGGCACATCCAGCAGCGCCTGCTCGACGAGCCGTGCATAATAAGCAATAGCGATAATCGATAGTGGCACTGAAGCTGCCTCTGTCCCGATGGATGTACCTACAACCATGCGGGTGAACGGAATCAGGAACACCACCAGCAGCAGGAACGGAAACGAGCGGATAATATTGACGAGACTATTAAGTATGCCAGCCAGATACAGATTCTCGTACAACTGTCCTTTTTTGGTCAGGTACAGCAGAGTACCAAGCGGTAGCCCGATCAGTACAGCAGCTGCAATCGAAATGCCGACCATGGTAAACGTATCTCCGATCGCTTGCCAGATCTCCGATTGATAACGATCCATCATTTCGCCAAATGTACGTGTATTATCCATTCTCGTTCACCCCGCTTGGTGAAACTGCTGCTTCGCTCGAAGCTGGAGCATCTGTATCTGTTCGTCCCAGCAGCTGTTCTCGATAGGACAGCGTATAATCCGGTGCCGGAGCAAATGAATCCTGTGCCCGTGAATAGCTCTCGGTAATCCGCCCATGCTCCATAACGGATACGGTATTGCACAGTCGTTTCACCACATCCATCTCATGCGTCACGATAACCATCGTCACACCCAGCTGCTCATTGATCTGCTGCAACAGCTCCAGAATGCCTGACGTCGAACGAGGATCGAGCGCAGATGTTGGTTCATCACACAGCAGTACACGCGGATGATTGGCAATCGCTCTCGCAATCGCTACCCGCTGCTTCTGTCCGCCGCTGAGCTGCGCCGGGTATTCGTTAATCTTGTCCAGCAGTCCTACCTGTTCCAGACATTCCCGTACCCGTTGCTGGCGGCGTGCTCCGGGTACACCGGCCAGTTCCAGCGAAGCCGCCACATTCCCGCCAACCGTTCGATTATGCAGCAGATTGAACTGCTGAAAGATCATGCCGATCTGCTGGCGTGCCGGACGAAGGCGGCGCTCCGGCAGATCGGTCAGCCGATCACCATTTACATTAACGGTGCCCTGATCGGGACGTTCCAGCATATTGATCATGCGTAGCAACGTGGATTTACCTGCACCACTGCTGCCCACAATACCGTGTATATCCCCGGCTTCAATATGCAGAGTTACTTCTTCTACAGCTGCCTGTCTGCGATCTGTTCCACCAAAATATTTGCTTACGCTTTGCAGCGCGATCATTGTCTTGACCTCCCCTGCCTCATAGCCGGCCTGTTGAGGAATACTTTGTATTACTAATATTATATGTCTGTTATACCCGGCACTTCTGCTACATTATAAGCAAATGTATATGCTGTGTCACTAATTTTATTATTAAGTATGAAAGAAGAAGCAGAAAACGATATAATGAAAAAAAGAGTGTTCACTATTTTAACAATAAAGGGGAATTTTATACAATGATCAAAAAATATGCAGTTGCCAGCCTGCTGACTGCCCTGGTGGCTGTGAACTTGACCGGCCCAGCTGAAATGGAAGCGGCACCCTATAAAAAGGAACTCGCAGGTTCCCTGACTTCACAGCTCCAGATCAGCCCACAAGCACCTACTGCTTCCGTACCTATGCTTACTCCTCTGGCATCCACGTCTCCGGTCATGCCACTGAACAGCAAAACAGGCAGCATGTTGAAGAAAGGTTATATTCCCGGTTACAAACTCCGCTTCGGCATGACCATGCAGCAGGTACAAAAAGTCTACGGTACGCCTGTGCGGTCGGATTATTATTTGGGTGGAGAGTATTTCAAACTGAGCAATATGCCCAATGCTGTCTTTTTCTTTGAAGGACCAAATCGCACCTTGTCCGGGATCATGATAGTTCCACCCGGATTCCAGGGCCGTACATTTGCAGATATTCGCAAATCGCTCGGTAAGCCGAGTAGTATGGGCAACGATATATTGGAAGGGTATGATCAAGTAATGATGTATACCTATGGCAAAGTTACCATGTATTTTGGTGCTAATAATGGCAAATTAATCGATGTTCTTATCGTAAATAAATAAAAACCAGTAAACCAAAAAGGCACCATGCTGACAATTACCGCAAGGTAACCGTCAGCATAGTGCCTTTTATTTTGTGATTAATTATTTAAAGTATAATTTATCTGTACAGCAGCTATATAGAACTTACCGCTCCAAGCGGAGGAAAGAGAATTCTGCCAAAGACCGACCTTTAAGAATGGAGATCGACCGCTGCGCGGTTATTCAAGATCTCCGTTCTTAACCGGAGGTCGTGGCAGAATCTCTTTCCGGAGCGGATGCCGCCAATCAGACAGCGATCCAGACCTGTCCACCTTCAAGCTTCACATCAAAGGTACGTACCTGACCTTCATCCGGTGCCTGTACCAGGCCATTTTCCAAATTAATCTGCCAGTCATACAGCGGATCATACAATACATGTCCCGATACGATTCCTTCGGCGATCGGACCGCCTTTGGGATGTGGATTGCGGTTTTCCAGCGCATATATCTGATTGTCCGACGTACGGAATACGGCGAGTTCGATTCCTTTCAATTCCAGTACCCGGCCGATCCGGCTCATGAATTCTTCTACCTGTCCGACAGGGTAAAATGTCTGTACACTGTTCATCGCTGTATCTCTCCTTTTATATCTCTGTAATGATACCTCTGCATTTATAGTATGGTGCAAGCTTGAATGTTAGTTGGAACCAGATATCCGACTTAGACTTCTACCTTTTTGCCAAACAGCGCAGTACGGGTTTCTTCGTCGTTCAGTACTTTTTGCCAAGGATCTTCTACCTGAGCGAGTGCCAGATTGACACGTTCTACCAGCTGTTGACGGTTGTTCTCATCTTCCAGGATAGCTGCTTTGATAGTATCCAGTCCCATGCGCTCCACCCATTCCGAAGTACGTTCCAGGTATTTACCTGTCTCCCGGTAGTATTGGATAATGGCGCCGCACAGATCGATCAGCTCCTGATCGGTTTTGACTTTGCAGAACGAATCAGCCAGACGAGCCTTGATCCCGCCGTTACCACCGATGAAGATCTCCCAGCCGCCATCATTACCGACGATACCGATATCTTTGGTGCACGATTCTGCACAGTTACGCGGGCAGCCATTAACTGCCATTTTGAATTTGGCAGGGAAGTCTAGACGTTCGAACCGTTGTTCCAGCGATGCGCCCATGCCCATCGAATCCTGGGTACCAAAGCGGCAGAACTGCGAGCCGACACAGGTTTTGACGGTACGCAGCGATTTGGCGTAAGCATAACCCGATGGCATATCAAGCTCTTCCCATACTTTTGGCAGATCTTCCTTCTCGACACCGATCAGGTCAATCCGCTGTCCGCCGGTCATTTTGACAGCTTTGACATTATATTTAACCGATACATCAGCGATTTTTTTGAGATCTTCCGGTGTAGTTACACCACCGTACATCCGTGGTACCACGGTATAAGTTCCATCCTTTTGGATATTAGCGTTCATACGCTCATTTACAAAGCGGGACGATTTCTCATCCTGGTATTCTACCGGATAGATCATGCCGAGGTAGTAGTTGATCGCAGGACGGCACTTCGAACATCCTTCTGGATTATGCCACTCCATCACGTTCATAACTTCTTTGACGGTTCTTAGCCCTTTTTCACGGATAGCTGCAACAACTTCATCACGACTGTGGGTAGTACATCCGCACATGCCCTGACTCGAAGCAACTGCTGCACCATCACCGAGTACATACTGCAGAATCTGCTCAACTACCGGTTTACAACCACCACACGAACGGGTTGCTCCGGTGCAGGCTTTTATTTCTTCGACGCTGGTCAATCCTTTGTCCTGAATGGCACTGACGATATCCAGCTTGGTGACACCATTACATCCGCAGACGATTTCATCATTCGCCATGGTTTCAACCGAAGCTTTTTTCTTGCTGTGGCTGCATCCGCCAGTACCCATCAGTTCGGCGTACAGTTCGTCGGTCATTGGTGCACTTTCACGGATCAGCTTTTGCAGTTGAGCCGAGTCATTGATATCGCCGAACAATACAGCGCCGACAATGATATTGTCTTGTAAAATAATCTTTTTATAGGTTTTCTTCCAGTCATCACGTGCAGTGATCACGGATTGATGTTCATTTTCGATAAAGACGCCTGCCGAGAATACATCGACGCCCGAGATTTTCAGCTTGGTCGATACGGTCGAACCTTCATAAGGCTGGCATTCGCTGCCACAGATATGCTTGGCAAGTACCATCCCTTGTTCAAACAGCGGTGCTACGAGACCATAACAGGTATCACGGTGCTGTACGCATTCGCCGACGGCATAGACATTGTCCATCGATGTACGCAGATAGTCATCCACGAGGATACCACGCGCCGCTTCGATACCGCTGTTTTTTGCCACTTCGATATTCGGACGAATCCCTGCTGCCATGACCACAAAATCAGCTTGCAGCGTCGAGCCATCCTTGAACAGCAGACGTTCTACACGTTCGCCGCCCTGCAGTTCAGCTGTCTGAGCACCCATACGGAACTTGATTCCCTGGCTTTCGAGTTCTTTTTTGAGCATAGCTGCGGCTACGGAATCGAGCTGGCGTTCCATCAGATCATCCATCAGATGGACGACCGTTACATCCATGCCCAGACTGACCAGACCTTTCGCTGCTTCCAGACCGAGCAGGCCACCACCGATAACTGCTGCGGTACGATAGTTTTTGGCTGCTTCCAGCATCTGATGACAGTCCGCAATATCACGGAATCCGACAACACCCTGCTTTTCATGACCGGGAATAGGCAGGATCAGCGACTTGGAACCGGTAGCGATAATGACTTTGTCATAAGGGATCTGCATGCCGTTATCGGTTACGACCATTTGTGTATCCGAATCGATAGCGGTCACTGTTACACCGGTATGCAGTGTAATCTGATTCTCTTCATACCATTCATGGCTGTTCAGTACGATATCATCAATCGTCTGGCTGCCTTCCAGTACATAAGAGAGCATGATCCGGTTATAGTTGGGATGCGGCTCACTACCGATGACCGTAATGTCGTAGGCACCGCCCAATTTGATAATCTGCTCCAGTGTTGCTACCCCTGCCATCCCGTTACCAATCAATACCAAGCGTTCGCGTGTTGTGTTCATATGGATTCCTCCTGTGTTCTCTATTATCTCTTTATCTATCAGCATATCCGACGAATATGGATATTTATACCATATCATGTTACCAATTTCACAATCTTTATTATTTAAAATTAGATGTTTTCTTATGTTCTCAGTATACCTAGGATGCCTGGTTCCAGATGTGACATAGATCACAATGATTCAAATTTAATGCAATTTTTTAGTATTTATTTGTTGATATATCGTGAGCTCAACCTGTACTCAAAACTATTTTCTGGAAAATCCAATAATTGGATATTGATTCTTTTTCAATATAGCTTACGCATTTTCATAAACGAGTGATTACAATCACACATAATCCAAAATTACTGTGACACCCCTACGCCCAAATCGCCGTAGCCAAAAGAAAAGCACCCCTCCGATTGGAGAAGCGCCCTTTCTTAATAATATAATTCGCTGGATATAACTTTATACTATGCCGCCGCCAGCTTCTCAGCGGTTGAAAGATCTGCCGTTTACTGCTGTTTTTCTTGTTCCTGCATAAACTCACGGATTTTCTTCATATAATCCGGCGCATCCATGGGATCGCCTGCAATCAGCTCGATCAGGCAGAGACGATGCTGCTGTTCCTGTTCGGCTTGACGGATTGCTTCATCCAGCTCTCCATTTGTTGTGACACGGGCAGTATAGGCATCTCTGCCAAAGGTGCTGATCAGTTGGGTGTAATTCCAGCCGGGAATTTCATTATACGTCTGCTTGGCTACTTCTTCTTTGACATTCAGGTATTTCTCGATCGTATATCCTCCATTGTTGAGGACGAAAATAATCGGCTTGCAGCCGTATTCCAGCATGGAGCTTAGCTCCTGCACAGTTAGCTGCATTGATCCTTCTCCTGTAAATAACAGCACCCGGCGATTCGGAGCTGCAATGCTTGCGCCAAATGTAGATGGCGTAGCGTATCCGATACTTTGCCAGCCGCCCTGTCCGATATACATCGCATTATGCGGCAGGCGCACCTGGGACATGCCATAGAATAGCGTACCTGTCTCGGTGATGACAATATCATCCTCCTGAATCAACTGCTGAAAACGTGGATAATAATAGCTTGTATTCAGCGGTTCCTCCAGCTGACCCTGCTGCTCGGTATAAGGGAATGACGTTTCCGGCACAGCTGACATGCTCATCCAGCCTAGTTCAATCAGCGCACTAATCATATCTTCACCGCGGATATTCTGGTAAGCCGCTTCCCCGATCATCACTGACTGCGGCTGAATATTAATGACTTTATTCATATCGAGTTGAGCTGTAAAATTGGCGGTATTCGTATCTGACCAGATCAGTCCGAGCGCAATCACGGTATCGGCATTCTCTATCGTCTCTGTCACTTCCTGATTACCAAAGGCACCGCTATACATGCCGATATAACGGGCATGACTCTCGTCGAATCCGCTTTTGCCCATCATCGTGGAGGCAGCTGGAATATTGAGTGCTTCGGCAAGCTTACGGGCAGGCTCCTGCCACCGCTGACGTAGTACGGTGCTGTCAGATAGCAGTACTGCATTTTCCGAAGCTTCCAGCAGCTGGCGGGCATGATTAATCGCTGCCTGCAGAGAAGATTCGCTGGTCTGAAGCGGTTGCTGCTCGGCAGTATGCTGCAGCACCTGCTGAGTAACCAGATCGATCGCGACCATCAGGTAGACTGGTTTGCCGGTTGTTTTGGCAATGTGGATCGCCTGTGGAATCTCGAACATCGCATTCTCCGGGGTAAGAACCGTGGTATAGGCAGTGATCGACTCATATACCCGCCGGAACACGTCATAGTCTCCATCAAGCAGTGTGTGGTGCATCAGCTTTTTGCCCTGTTGTGCCTGTGTTTTTGGTGTACCAACGATATGAATGATCGGTACATTCTCACTGTAGGCACCTGCGATTGCATTACAGGCACTCATTTCACCTACTCCAAAAGTAGTAATCATCGCCGAGATTCCTTTGATCCGTGCATAACCGTCTGCCGCATAACCGGCATTCAGTTCATTGCGTGCCGGAACAAAGCCGATACCTTCGTATTTCTCCAATGTGTCGAGCAGCGTGAAATTATAATCTCCGGGTACGCCAAATATCTCCGTAATCCCCTCCTGCTGCAAGCTGTCCAGCAGATAATTACCCAGTGTTGTGCCCGTTTGTGTCAGTGTACTCATTATGATCTCCTCTCGTCTTCTCAGATTCCTCGTCCGTCATACAGATCGTAGCGACGGATGCATTCTTTATAGTATTACCCGTTTGCGGAATAATTATTGAAGAAAGGCAGATTGGAGTGAAATCGCAGATTGATAGTGGAGTAAAGTTGGGAGTCTGAATTATGGGTGAGGCTCTGGATAATGGTAGATGGACACGGCCGGATGATGGATGAGTCAAGCTATGTAGACAGGAAACTGATCCGGTCAACAATCGAAAAACGATGCATTGCCATAATGCAGGATTCAGTATATTCCTTTATAAAAACATAAAATATAAAGTGCAAATTAGTACATTAACAAAGTAAAAAAGCAACTCTCGAAGAGCCGCTTTTTACATTAAAACTATACGTCGGGCTTTGGCTTTGGCTTTGGCTTTGGCTTTGGCTTTGGCTTTGGCTTTGGCTTTGGCTTTGGCTTTGGCTTTGGCTTTGAAAGGGTAGCACTCACTATCTGTATTTCAACTTGCTTTTGTACAGAGTCAGCATTTAGTCCATGCCGTCTTTCTGTTCTGCTGCCAGCAAAGCGGCACAAGTATGTTCGTCGACTACCTCGATACCGTTGCGCCGGAACAATGCAGCCGTCAATCCGGAACCCACGACTTTGTTTCCTGTAAATGTTCCGTCATACACCATCTGACTGCCACAGGAGGGGCTGTTTGCTTTGAGCACAGCGACGGTAATACCCGCCTGCCTCGCTTGTACAAGAGCTTGTTGTGCTCCCTGCTTGAATGCGTCTGTCACATCTTCACCCGATACTGTCATGACACGGGCATGTCCTGCCCATACATCCTCTGCTGTACCGCCGACAATCTCTGCTGGATCTCTTGGCGTACTCATGCCGCCCAGCACTTCCGGACAGAAAGCCACCGCTCGACCGGAAGTTACCATTTCGTCCAGTGGAATGATCCGATTGCTTCTACCATCGTAACGACAGGCGATTCCAGTTAGACAAGCACTAATTCCAATCATTGGTGTTCCCCTCCCTTTAAGACGATTATCAGATGAATACAGACCGTAAGCGGCTCTTTTATCATCTATTTTCTTCATCTAATAACGCTAAGTATACGATCATATCTCCTCAAACGAATCTGTCACTTTCTCCTCGAAACTTTCTTCAAACTGCTCCTCCATACGCTGTTCATCCGCAATGGTCTGAATATCTTCCGAGCTGATGCTGATATATAGGTAACCCTCTTCCTGCTGTCTTTTCAGTGCTTCTTCTTTGAAAAAACGCGGACTACCTTCACCGGCATCTTCATCGTAAACGAGCAAAATGCCATCTGTTTTACGAAACAGCAGTTCATCTCGCGCCTTGAACTGCCAGATGCCCTGATATGGCTGGTTGCTCACAATACCATGGAAATCAATACCTTTAAGTACCTCATTATAGTATTCTTTCTTGTCATCACTCCACCGCTCTTCCGCATTCGCAAAAGCAGACAGAATCGACACCCGCAGCTGCGGATACTGCTGCTTCAACTCGATCGCCACTTCACATGCCCAGAGATCGACACCGTACTGTCCGGGGGTAATCACCCACTCCAGTCCTTCTTCGATCAGCGGAATCAGCTTGCTGCGAATCGCCTGCTGGATATAGACAATGCCTTCATGCTTTTGTCCGAAAATATTCAGTTCATGCGCACGATAGCCAGTGACCATTAAGTTCTTCATATGCTGTGTTCCTCCGCTTCCGTCATTCTTCCGTACTATCATACCACAGGTAGATATAGACAAAATAAAGAACCAGCTCAGTCATACTGAACTGGTTCTCAGGGAAGTTCTGCTAATGCAGAGAATTAGGTTCCCATTTTTTTACGCTGATTGTTTACCTTTTTGGTCATCTGGCTTTTCATCTTCTGGCCGCCGCTTGCAGTCTGACCACCCGGGCCTTTGCCCTGGTTGTTTTGTTTCTTCTGTGCCAGCAGTTTTTTGGCTGCTTCTGCCTGGCTCAGTTTCTTCGCCTCTACGGATTGCTCTCCGGATGGCTGGGATGGTTGTTCTGTAGTCATTGTACTCACCTCAGCTAGATGATAACACACCGTGCGCAGCAACTCTACAGCTACTTTTGGTTAGTGGCTGTTATGGGAATAAAGCATTCCATCTTCAACCCGGAAAAAGCTGCGATAGCAGGAACGGATTGCTTTTGCGGCTGCTTATCTGTTTGCTTGTTCAGTGACTTTATAAGGAGGACGGATTCAGCAGATATACCTGCTTGGTATCTGCATCGAATGCTGCCAATATAGCCCCTTGACCCGAGGGTGACATGAATCGGCTGCGTTCCGTACCGCCAACAATCATCTCTGGTCGCAGATGATAAGTGTGTTGGGTCTGATGGGAACGTTCGTTAATCAGTGGCTGTCCAAGTTCCTGTGCAGTCAGACGATCCATCAGCAAATGGTCGTTGGTGGGTGCCTGATTACCGGTCAACTCGGAGATTCGCCGTAGTTCACCGGTCCGCTGATAATGGGTCCGCGTATACAGATAGCTATAAATCCCCTCCGCATAACGGCGGGAATCAAACGTAGCGATACTATTCAGCGCAACCTGCACATTGGCTCCATAATCGGCAGCACTGATATGCTCATGCAAATAATATTCGCTGTTCCGGTTAAAGTCCTCCAGCAGCCAGCCATACACTTCGGAGACGTTGTGATACTCGCCAAAAGCTGCCGGATCGCCCAGATACCGATAACGTCCTTCATTATAATCAAATCCGTGAATCCCATCCTCTGCATACGGACGAGGCGATATGCAAGATAATCCCTCCGTGCCGAACAGATGGATGGTATACGCCTGCTGATCTTCCAGATACTCATGGGTAAATGACATCAACGGCAGAAAATAACAAGATAACGCCGGATTATCCAGCACCTGGGCAGGCTCGGGATACAGCTGCACTGCAGGACTGGTACTTGATGGATTCAGGGAAATCATAATTGTTCCACTCCTTATCCGCTACAGGTGTGTAGACTCAGCCATTACCGCCTTGGAATGAAGGATATTTGGTCATACCGCCGTCAGCAAAGAGAGTAATGCCCGTTACATAACTCGCTTCCGACGAAGCCAGCCATGCGGCAACAGCAGCAATCTCTTCCGGTTTGCCGATATAACCCATAGGAATCAGCTTTTCGACTTTCTCTTTTTCTTTGGGATCAGAGAATTTCTCAGCGTTGATCGGTGTGTTGATCGCTCCCGGTCCGATCGAGTTGACCCGGATACCGTTAGGCGCATATTCCATCGCCAGGGTCTGGGTCATCATTTTCACGCCACCTTTACTTGCCGTATAGTGTACAAAATGTGGCCAAGGAATAATCTCGTGTACACTCGACATGTTGATGACGCTGCCTTTGATATTGTGCTTGAGCATATATTTAATCGCCTCGCGGCTGCCAAGGAAGGCACCGGTCAGATTGACGTTAATGACTTTGTTCCAATCATCCAGAGTCAGCTCATGCGACGGTACCTCGTTCTCCATACCGGCATTATTGATCATAATGTCCATACTGCCAAAATGGTCATGTGCTGTCTGGATTACCTTTTCTACATCTTCTTCCTTGGACATGTCGCCCTGCAGATCAATTGCCTGTCCGCCCGCTTCCTTGATCTTCTGGATCGTCTCTTCCACACCATCGTGGTTGCTGTGGTAGTTAATCACCACATTAGCTTTTTCCTGCCCAAAACGCAGGGCGATCGCCTGTCCAATTCCTGTTGCTGCGCCGGTAACAATGACTGTTTTGCCTTCCAGATCCGGATACATGATATTGCCTCCTCTATGTGTAATTGTTCTTTGTGAGCCTTTATTTGGCATATTATCGTCTGTTGCCTTACCTGCTATTCGCGATATATCGGTGTATAACCATGCGGAACAGGTTAGCAGTATACAAAGAATCGTTACACTTAAATGAGGACGAATAAACATCCTGCCGGCATTTAGCTGTCATTCAGCTATTATTATGGTATTGATATAGAGAACCGCAAATTGCAGACAATCACTTATTGATCCATCTGTATACCCAGTCGTGTGACCAGTTCATTCAGGTCCTGTCCTTTTAGCGCGCCTTCAACCAGTGCAGGCAGAAGAGCAGGCGTACAGGCAAAGCTCGGCGTGCCGTCCCGTGTCAATTGACGAGCCAGATGCTTGTCGTAAAATGGCTTGCCTTCATCGGACAAAGCCAGCAGGCACAGCGTTTTGACGCCGGATTCGCGCATTTCGCGCATTCTGCGTACCAGCCGTGCCTGACTGCCGCCTTCATACAGATCGGAGATCAGAATAAACAGGGTCTTCTTGGGCTCTTCGATAAATTCTTCGCAGTAGGCGACCGATTTGTCGATATTGGTACCGCCTCCCAGCTGTATGCCAAATAGCATATCAACCGGATCATTGGCGCATTGCTCTGTCAGATCAACAACCGAAGTATCAAAAGCAACCACTCGCGTATCCAGAGCCGGCATACTCGCGAAGATCGAGGCAGTCACAGACGCCCAGATGATAGATTCTGCCATGGAGCCACTCTGGTCAATATCCACGATAACTTTCCATTCATGACTGCGGCGTGCCCGGTCAAAGTAATAAAATTTCTCCGGAATCATCTGTCGGCGTGTACTGTCATAATGCTTGAGATTGCGCTGGATCGTTCTTTTCCAGTCTATCCCTGATAGCGAGGGCAGCGGTGAATGCTGACGACGGTTCAGCGCACCTGTTACTGCACGCCGGATATCCTGCTCCAGCCGCCGCACCAGATCATCCACTACCGCCTGAATTAGCTGTCTTGCGGTCTCTTTGGTCTTCTCGGAGATCTTGCCCTTCAGCGCCATCAATGTGCCGACCATCGTGATATCCGGCTTGACCTGGGATAACACTTCCGGTTCGAATAACAGCTGTTTCCAGCCTTTACGTTCCATAGCGTCATTCTGAATAATGGAGACAATATCTTCCGGGAAAAAGCTGCGTACATCTCCCAACCATTTGGACAAGCGGGGAGCAGATTGTCCATTACCGGCTCCTCTGCCTCCTGCGCCGCCGCTCTGACCGCTATTACCACTACCACCACCAGTATCATCATAGATAGCAGCGAGTGCTTCATCCATAATTCGTTCCTCTGCCGTCAGCGCTCCATGACCTGCCTGGTCAAAAGAATCCAGCTGCTGCTCCGCTTCCGCACCCAGAATTAACCTCCAGCGCGACAAATTCTTGCCCATCTCCGGGGACTGCTCAGTCATCCATGTCACTCCTTTCTCTTCTTATTTTATTCGCGTATCCTGATTTCACTTCTACTTCTACTTCTACTTCTACTTCCCAGTCTGTTAATGCCGTTTCTGTTTTCTATTTAAAAATCATCGAAATCAAAATCATTCAGATCATCGATCATTTTGGTTTCTTCTGCCTTCAGTTCTTCGGTAAGCACTTCGGCCACCTGTTCTGCATGAACGCCCCAGATCTCTCCAAGCAGTTCGGCAATCATATTTTTCTCATGCGGAGCAAATGTACTGAATGCGCGGCGAAGGAATACAAGAGCACGAACAAAGTCATCTTGTTCCAGTGCATCAATATAGTCACTGAGCTGTTCCCAGAGACTGATTCGCGACAGCAGCATGTAACGATTGCGCTGGGATAACCCTTCGAACCAGCCGGCGCCAAGCTCTGCCGGGACTCCCGGTGATAGACGTCGCGAGACTTCGGCAGAGGCCTGTGAGGCCTCAAGTACATTCCGCTCCATCAAGAGGGAACAGGCAAACCCGGATAATTTGGCATTCAGATCATCTCTGCTCATCAGTTGCTGCAGTTCATGCAGCCATAAGGATTCATCCACTGCTTCACCATGATCCAGCGATATGGTGTTCAGTTCGTGAATCGCACTCATCATCTCGGCTGCCACTTCATCTTTGCACTGGCTGTTATCTGTCAGGAACAGGCAGGCACGCATAAACAGCTGCTCCAGCAGCGGTACCAGCGGTTCTGTCTGCACACGGCGAATATCGCCATATTGTATGATGGTCGACAATCCTTTGGCCGCAGAAGCAATCTGGATCACATCCTGATTATCTACTGCGAGACGCTGCAGGGTCTGCCTGGCATTTTCCAGCTGGGTAACCATACCGCATTCACAGGCCGTAACAATCAGACGGGATGCTTCCGCAATCGTCGTACAGGCTTCCAATTTTTGCTGGAGTACATAGGCAGCTGCCACTTCGACCGTCTCTCCCAGCAGTGTCGATTCGACAACCTGAATCTCCGCTTCGGGCGACCACTGCAATACCCACTGCTCGGCCCAGGAAGCCTGCTCCTGTCCACTGCTTTTCAGCTGGGCAAATCGAATTCCAAGCAATTGCAGTCGATGCAGCAAAAAGGACCGATTGAGATCCAGATAAGCCGAAGCTTCGGTACGAACACGTCGATTCTCCCGCAGATCAAGTACGAGATCAGTGGCTACCGTCGTTTTGTATTTGCCAAGCTTCAGCTCCTTGAAAAGGCGATTCA
This sequence comes from Paenibacillus dauci, assembly GCF_000971985.1. Lineage (GTDB taxonomy): Bacteria > Bacillota > Bacilli > Paenibacillales > Paenibacillaceae > Saccharibacillus > Saccharibacillus dauci. The sequence continues at coordinate 109,302 of NZ_LAQQ01000008.1, forward strand.
GATCATCCTGGATCGGTGTCTGGCTGACTCCTTCGGCCAAATGACCGATTGAGGTACCTACATTGATATGAGCGAGTGATTCGGCTACAACGGCCAGATCACCATGCCCGAGCAACGTCTGGGCAGCATCGCGCAAATCACGCAGCACCGGCGCACTGCCATGATGCAGGGCAGCCAGCGAACGGGCCATCCGTACCGCTTCAATCACTTCGGCTGTTGAGCGGTGGGTTCCGGACTGGCGCAGATGGCGTGCAACCGATGATAAATAAAGATGAGGCAGTTCATCCAGCGCACCACTCTTCATCTGCTGCCACATTAGTTCGTAATAATAAGGAGCCTGGTTCCCGGCTCCATAACCCGACATCGAGGACAAACGGTAATACGAATAAGGCATCAATGTCAGACGGGTAGGCCGCTGCGGCAATGTCTTCATTTCCTCATCCGTCATTATATGAACCGATGTACGCAGAGCGGCTGCATGATAGGCTCCGCAAATAACCAGAATACGATCGGGCTGATGCCCCTGCTGTATGGCATCCTGTATTTTGCGGCACATGTAAGCTTCACGAACAGCATTATAAGCATACTCTACCGTTGCATGGATCTTCTCCTGCTCTTCGGTCAGCGCCCGCATCTGTTCGGAAAAGGCCAGAATCGCTTCGCGGTAAGCATCCGGATTCAGATTATGCTCATAGCTGCGTTCCCAGTACATCTCATAGTCATCTTCGCCTGCCAGCTTGGCAATTTGATCATACAGGGAACCATGCTGGTGATCAGAGAAAAGTTCCTCCCTTTCCTCCAGTGACAGCGGCTCTGTCTGTTCATCCGGCTCTTCGGCAGTCGGAACATCCCCTAGTGCAGGGCGCTGCTTTCTCGCCAGATCCCGCTTTTCCTGCAGCGCAATCATGACCGAAGAAGGCAGATCGATAAAAGAAGCCTCTGCTCTATGATCGGCTGCCCACTTCATGGCCTGATATTCCGGTGAATATTCTGCCAATGGCCAAAGGGCAGTTCGTACCGGTAGTTCTGCCGTAAAGGAAAGTATGGCTACCGGTGGACGTGTTTTGCGATGAACCAGATGCCGGATTTCGGGTGTGGCATCTGCGGGACCTTCAATCAATACAGCTGTCGGCTGGATACGATCCAGCTCACTCAGCAGATGCATTGCACCGCCGGGGGACAGGTGGCGGACGCCAAAAATATGCACTCCGTTACCGTTACCGGTACTCACTGGTTGATCTCCTTGCAGGCATGATACAGTCCATGCCAGTCTGCACCGCGTTTCTTCATTACATTATCCAGATATTCCTTCCAGACGATCCGGTCTTTGTCATCGTCCTTGACGATAGCCCCCTGAAGTCCGGCTGCCAGATCTTCATCCGTCAGTTCACCGCTGCCAAAGCTGGCAGCAAGAGCCATACTATTGGTCAACAGGGAGATCGCTTCTGCTGTCGAGATGACGCCTGCCGGTGATTTCAGCTTGTTCTTCTTATCCAGTGTCATGCCGCTGCGCAGCTCCCGGAAAATCGTTACGACTTTGTGCAGTGCTTCCTCTGCCGGAACGGCTGCCTGCAGATCATATGCCGATGCAATCTCGCCGACACGTTTTCTGACAATTTCAATCTCGGTCTCGATACTGTCCGGTGCGGGCAGTACGATAATATTAAAACGACGCTTGAGCGCAGCCGACATTTCGTTTACCCCGCGATCTCTTGTATTGGCGGTCGCGATAATCGAGAATCCTTTGCGGGCATTCATTTCTTTGCCCAGCTCGGGGACAGAGATGGTCTTCTCCGACAAAATCGAGATAAGAGCATCCTGCACTTCGGAAGCACAGCGTGAAATTTCTTCAAATCGAGCGATTCCGCCCGCTTCCATCGCTCGCATAATCGGGCTCTGTACCAGTGCTTCCGGTGTTGGACCATTCGCCAGCAGCATCGCATAGTTCCAGGAGTAACGCACATGCTCCTCGGTTGTGCCTGCTGTTCCCTGAACCACCAGACCGGAATGTCCGTAAATGGCAGCTGTCAAATTCTCCGACAGCCAGGACTTGGCAGTACCCGGCTCACCGATCAGCAGCAGGGCACGGTCCGTTACCAGTGTAGCAATTGCCATCTCTACCAGTCTGCGATTACCAATATATTTGGGTGTGATATCTACCTTACCGGCTTTGCCACCAGTAATAAATGTCAGTACAGCCTGCGGTGACATCTGCCATCCAGCCGGAACTTTTCCGGTGTCTGTCTGACGCAGCGCCTCCAGTTCATGGGCATACAGCTGTTCAGCAGATTGTCTCAGTACTTCATGCAGCGATTCCTGGTTACTCATGCTCTCATCCCTTTCAGTGTGTGAATAACATACTCCAGCTGTGTCGCGGCTTCGTAGCGGAACCTGGAGCCTGATTTGCTATCTTCATGAACCAGCAATGCTTCCAGGCGTTCGATATCTTCTACCGGAAGCTCCAGCAGAGAACGTACAATATAAGGGTCCAGCGTATACATGCTGGTATTGCGCTTGTCATCCAGCGTATACCACAGCAGCTCACGCTTGTCTTCTCGGGAAATGCCGCTCCGATCCAGCCCCTGCAAAATAATCGGTGCCCAGCGATTGCGGAATTCCGGATTCTTTTTTAATTTGTCGATCAAGTACACTTGTATATCAGGCATACCCGGACGTACCAGTGCTGCTGCCAGCTCCGAATCATCTATTTTCACAGCCCAGTCCAGCCAGCGTGCATCCCATTGTTGTTCTACTTCTTCCATAGGGATGAGCCGGAGTGTATAAGCCATACGTTCTTCCTCGGACCCATACGCCGTGCCAAGCGCCGGCTCGACCTCGTCCCGAATCAGCAGACTGTATATGGATTGTCTCAGCTTGGGCAGTCTTGCTCTGCGTTTCTTGGAAACTACACCTGCCTGAAGTAATCCTTCCTTGCCTACATAATGCTCATAGAGTTCGGCAGGCGACAGCAGGCGATGTGCCATCCGAAACGCATAAGGCAGGTAGGCCTCCCGGTAGTCTTCCAGCTGGAACATCAGCGGCAGCATCTCACGCTCTCCATATTGTTCAACATAATAGACTACCTGATTCATCAGCAGATACCATCTATCCTGGGCAAATTGGCTGTAATGATTCAGAATCAGATAATACAATTTGTTGAGCAAAGCATGATCCATTGATGAGAATAACGATACATACGCTTCAATCCGTACCTGCAGCTTGTCCAGCTGCTTCTCCTCTTTTTCTGCCAGTATCTGCTCTACATCTTTCCAGTAATCCAGCAGCAGCTTTTCAGTCAATTCCTCAGCCATGCCTTCTCTAAGCCCGTTGGTAACCAGTTCGATATCCTTGCTGTGAAATGCATGATAAAGGCAATCCATAGCATCCTGGGAACGACTGCCGGCAAGGGCAGAATAAGCCGCTTCACGAATATTTTTCTTTTTGTCACGAGTCCAGAGGATCAGTGATGGTGTGTATGCCTCATGACCTTTGAGCATCGCTATTGCCGTCGTTCGCACTTCCTCCGAACCAGATTCTGCTGCATCGGCATACAACTGCATATAATCAGCGCCGCCCGTACGATAAATCACTTTGAGCTTGCGTGCTTCCAGTCGTCCACCTGATGGGTCAAAGTGATCCAGCATATACGGAATAATCGATGAACCATAAGCCGGCAGAATCTGCTCGGTAGCCATTTCGGCAATCTCGACATAAGCATCGTTCAATGCCCCAAGTGCGAGTGGCAGAGTGCGCAGATCCTGGAAAATGCCTGCGGCAAATGCTTCTTTTACCACTTCATAACGGCCGCCTCCTGTTGTAGTGAGCGCCTGCTGCAGTGGAGCGATTTTGCGATATGTATAGGTCGTGGTCAACGAAGCTGGGCGGGATGCTACAGGCTGCAATTCACCTGCTGCTGTTGTGCTACCCTGGGTACGCAGTACGGAAGATAGCAGCAGGGCCAGACGCTGCAGCTTGACTGCCGAAGCAGATTCTTCTCCGGTGGCACCCTGTGGACTGATCAGTTCCCGGATTCCCTCGGCAATCTTTTGAAATACGGCCGCCCGTTCTCCGAGCTGCTCCACGCGGGGCAGCAGCTTCTGCAGACGGAAATCCCCTGCGGACAGCTCACTGCCTGCAATATATAAACGACGCACTTCCTGATAGACTTCCTGTAATAATGCTGTACTCATCATTTTCTCCCTCCTGTCCTTCTCAGTATAAAAGTCTGACAATCGTATCATTCGTCACAATCGATAGCGGCTGTAGTACCAGCTCGCCCGTATCCATGCGATGTTCAAAAATGCCAAGTACAGCTACATCACGCAGCTGATCCGCAGGCAGGAAAGAAAGCAGCTGGACTGTATCCGGGTACATGCCTCCGACGCTACCCAGCACCAGATGCTGTCCATTGCCATCCGTAATCGCATATCCTCCACTAGATATGCCGCAAATCTCTGCAGCATGAATCAACATAGCCGGATGTTCATCGGCAAGTGGGTTTTTGAGCTGGTTTTTGACCTGTTTGACAATATCGGCGTACGAATGCTGAGCCTGTTCACGTACCTTCTGGATATCTTCCGGCTTAATCGCTCTGGTCGTCATTCCATCCCAGCGTACACGTGGATTGAGATCGCCCGGATATCGATACAATGAAGGTACAGCAGCTATTTCCATAAAGCTATCCTCTTCCCGCAGATGCTTGGCTGCACGGTAAGGACGATACTGCAGGGTACGGTAAATATGGGAAGTGCCCATCTCCATCCAGTATCCCAGATCAATATATTCCTGACGGCCGGGATCGTCATAGCTGATAAAGGATAGCTGGATCAGTTCGGCCTGTTCGGTCATTTTGCCGTATTCCTGAAGTTCGCTCAGCTGCCAGGCATGTCCCAGCCATTCTTCTATGGTGGATTCCGCATCCAGTGCCAATTCTGGATCATCCAGCTTGGCTTGCAGATGACGACGGCCTTTTTGAATAAGTGCATGCAGGCGGGTCATCTGGGCGATGATATATGTATAATGCTGTTCACGATTATTCTTCTCCGCTAGCAACAGAGCCAACCTGCGCAGCTCGTTCTGTGCTCCAGTCAGATAATAATTGCCCATCTGCTTGACCTGTTCATTGATCATTTTGACGGTTTTGGCATCGATCGTACCGAGACCATCCCGAATCAGGGTCAACAGCAGTTTTTCGAGAGCATCCAGTCCATCCAGCTGGGCCTGTACTTTTTTCTTCAATGCATTTTTGCTGGTTGCTTTCTTTTTGGCGGCTTTGACAGGGTCCTGTTCCTGGGCAGCCGTCTGGGTCTGCTTCTCTTCCTTTTTCTCTATCTTTTCGCGTTTGGATACAATGTCCTCTGGGACTTCGGCGACAGCAAATGATTCACCTGCTGCATAGGCATACATAATCGCCAGTGCATGCTTGCAGGGAAACTGACGGCTTGGACAGCTGCATCGCGTGACCGGTTTGTCAGGCTGAATAAAGTCGGCCGAGCAGACATAATTGCTTTTGCCACTGCCTGCGCATTCGCCAAATAGTAATGTATCATCTGCTGTACGATTAAGCTGCACCAGCTTTCTTTTTTGAATAAGTCCTCTGGCATTCTTGATTGCGGCTGCATTCGGTGCCATTCCGTCTATGTAGGCTTCCGTAAGTTCCAATCCCATAAAAAAACCTCCCTGATCTATCGTGTAACTGTACCCATCCCTAAATATGAGCGTGTTACACGAATCTTCATTTTTATTTTAGAACAAGTGTTCGTATTTTTGAAGGGGTATTTTGTCCTATTGTTATTGTATATCGTGTTCACGCATAAATTGCAGCAGACGAACCAGGAAACTTCCATTTCCTTCCTGAGGTTCTTCTTTTTCATAAAAGACAGCCACTTCTCTGCCATAGGCGTAATTAAACCGAACATATCCATTGAACTGGCGGAAAAAGTGCAGTCCGCTATATGCATTATCGATGATCAAATCCGGCTTCATAACCGCTGCACATTGACGGGCGATGTCTGCCAGATTATTTACTGCACTCCCAGATTCAGCATCTTCCGTGCCACCAGATGGACCATCAGATATAGCTTTTTGTGTACCAAGCATCAGGAACAGATGCTGCTGTCGATTATTCCATGGTTCAAAATAGCGCTCTGTCTCCGCAAGATCCCGCGGACCGTAAGCAGCCTCTATCCACTGCTCCATGCATTCTACCCATGACTGCTCTCCGCAGCTGCGCCGCTCGATGATCTCTGAATGCCGGGGCAGCCAGATCAGGGATTCCACTCCCGGATGCACTGCTACAAAATCGCCATCGATCGTCGTGGCGATCACAATACATTCAGTCAATTGCTCCCGTGTGATCGGACTCTGCTCATCATGCTCCCACAGCTCGTATTCCGCAAACTCCTGCAGACGCTCATGATCGGGATATTCCACGTTCAATAAGCCGCAATAGGTTCCCTGCCCATACTGCTCCAGAAACTGTATATAAGATGGCGGCAGGCTGATACTCCATTCCTGTTCCAGCAGTTGCAGCTGCTGTCTGGTTACCGTCTGCAAATGATTGGATACCAAGTACATATGTAATCCCTCCTGATTCGGATATCTGTTCCTATCTAATCATGTCAGCCCGTATCAATGCAAAAATGGCATACATATTCGCATATGTATGCCATGAGTTGCAGCTGATTCTACGCTGTGGTGTATCCTGTTGTTTGCCTACTATCCATATAGCTACTGCTCGCCTCACAAGCCATGCTGCTGCCGTACATTCGTATCGTAAAAGGAAACTCTCCCTACAGATTGGCATGGAACAGCTTGAGCGTCTGGCGCAGATCCTGTACAGGCACCTGTCCCGGTGCGGACTCATTGCGCAGGGAACCGAATGTCAGCGCCGAGCCGAATAATTCGCCGGCTATCCGGCTAACCATGCCTTTACCGGACATGGAGATTGTGATGATAGGATGATTGGTCTGTTCATGCATGGTGCAGGTAGCATCCAGCAGAGTCAGCACATCGCTGTTTTTTTGCGGCATCATGGATATTTTGGGAATATCCCCGCCAAGCTCCAGCGCCTTATGCATACGGGACAGCAGTTCTTCTTTGGGCGGTGTCTGCTGGAAATCATGATTGGAGATAATAACATGCATATCATGCTGATGAGCCATATCAATGATCGAACGAATACGATCTTCATTCATAAACAGTTCGATATCCACCAGATCTGCCTGACCCGCAAGAATTACTTCCTCGTTCAAACGGAAATAGGCGTCCTCATCAATATCACGCTCTCCACCTTCCCGGCTTGTGCGGAATGTGAAGATCAGCGGACGGGATGGCAGAATCGCCCGGATGCTGTTGAGCGCTTCTTTGACTTTGCCAGTGTCTTCTACCTCTTCATAGAAGTCGACGCGCCATTCGACTACATCTACATCTGCTGCCTGCATCGCCAGCGCTTCCTGACGAATTTCCTCTATCGTTGTGCCAATAAGGGATACACAGATCTTCGGTATGCCTTCTCCGATGCTTACATGCTTGGCAATTACAGGTTTGATTGTCTGAGCCATTTTCAACTACTCCTTTGTCTAGTCTATACCAGTTGAATGAAGTATATACGGAAATTGAAATCAGCACAATTGTATTACCTTGGCGAACCGAATATGCGCCACTGCCCGAATAACCGCCTGTGCTTCATTCGTTCTGCTATTGATCCTATACCCCTTTATACCACTCCTGAAAGGGCAAAATAACTGCAGATTCGTCCGTCTCCATATTCTTATTCAATCACGCAAACTACTATTCATCTGTGCCTGCTTTCCAGCATCTGGCCCATAGGTTCAACCGGCAATTTTGCGATAGGTTTCGTCATCACACAGTATGAACAATCGGGCTTCCGTAGGGATCGTCTCGGATAGCTTGCGATTAATCGTCATATCATTGCGGTCACTAATCAACGTTGCTCCCAGAGATAACAACTGCTGAAAAGCATCTCCGTATGTTTTCCATTCCGGCCGCGGGACGATCGGGAACAGATCTTCACCATAACGGCGGTTGAGCAGCTGGTTGATAATATCGTTATTGCCTTCATTCAGCGCGGATCGTACCGCCAATCGGGAGATGGCATCATGGGACAATACAAATTCATTAATATGAATATGGTGAAAATTCTTGATATGGTTTTCCAGCATAATTTCTACTGTAGTATGTACCTGAGGAGACAGCCGTTCAATACTGGATGCTACCAGCAGCGACTTGCCATCGACCAGTGAAGCATCATCAATCCGGGAATCCGCGAAAATAATAGCCGACTGCGCCTGCTGGATATTCGCTTGGTTCAGCGTCTCGTCCCGCGTCGGATCTCCATGAACATAATGGACTTGTGGATGGTCGTGCGGATGCTTTTCCAGTTCATCGATAATGATGATATCCAGCTCCGGATTGCTGGAAAATAGCTCGTCAATCGCATACTGTGCTTTTTTGCTCCAGTTGATAATGATCACATGATTCTTGCCGGTATACGCCAATTTGCCCGCTTCCTTTCTGCGATTGTATTCTCCAAGGGAGTCGATAATTTTGCCGATAATCAGACTGAGCAGGCCAATACCAAAGATATATAGGAAAATAGTAAAAATCTTGCCCACAATCGACTCCATGAAATAATCCCCATATCCTACCGTCGCCATCGTCGTCAGCACCCAGTAGAGCGCATTGAACCAATGGGTAAAGGTATCTGGCTCCAGGGCATAAGCGATTGTCGAACTGAGCAGTACAAACAGGATCGTAGTCGCGGCCAGCACGGATTTGCGCATCCGCAGCAGCTTACGGGATATCCTGATAATAATATGCATAGCTTCTCCTCCTCTACTTTCATAAAATATCACGATAGACCATTCTGCGGCTACACATATTGTTATAATAAATAGAAATGATCCTACGAATTGAAAGGATATACATACCATGGATATATCGGAACTACTATCTGCTATTAACGAGGAGAATCTGAGACGCTGGATGAACGATTATCGGTCACTCGGTCCGCTGATCAGTATTCTGATTCCTTTTCTCAAATCCTTTATTCCGCCGATGCCTACTATTGTCGTACTCGGGGTTAACGCTGCTGTATATGGGCTATGGCTGGGATTCCTGTACTCCTATATCGGTATTATCGGAGGCTCTCTCACGGCTTTTCTACTGATTCGCAAGCTGTCGCAGCACCGTTATCTGACCCGGATCGTACAGCGTCCACGCGTCGAACGGACAAGGCGCTGGGTCAGGGATAATGGGTTCAATTATGTATTTCTGCTGAGTCTGTTCCCGGTTGGCCCATTTACACTGCTCAATCTTGCTGCCGGTCTCAGCGGAATCCGTTTCCGCTCGTTCCTGATCGCTATTTTATTCGGACGGGGTGTAATGGTATTTGCAGTGTCTTTTATTGGAGCAGACTTTGCACTGTACTGGGAACAGCCCTGGTATCTGGTGTGGGTAGTATTGTTTATCTTTATCTGTCTGGTCATCAGCCGCCGGATCGAAGCTTATTTCAGCCGCAAAGACCAGGATAATATGTAAAAAGATTCTCTTTCACACCATGTCACCGGGGGTGCAGATGGGTAATAACCTATTAACAATGTTACCCAGCGAACGATGGAGAGAGGATTTGACTGCATGGAAATAACAACACAGCTGCTTTCCGCGCTGAATGAGCAGGGAATTACACAGCTTATGGAGCAGTACCAGTCGTTCGGGCCTCTAGGCAGCATGCTGCTGGCTTTTCTGATTTCCTTTATTCCTCCACTCCCTACAATTGTAGTGATCGGGCTCAATGGAGCTTCCAATGGATTATGGGCAGGCTTTGTATTTTCCTGGATCGGCATCATGGCTGGTATTCTGACGGTATTCGGTCTGGTACGTCAGCTGTCCCATTATGAATATGTTCAGCGATTTGCCCACCGCAAAAGTGTCAGTAAAAGTCTCGAATGGATTGAGAAGAACGGATTTATTTACCTTTTCATGCTCAGTCTGCTGCCGTTTGGTCCGTTTACGATGATGCATATTGCTGCAGGGCTAAGTGGCATTCGCTTTCGCTCTTTCCTCGCAGCGACTGCGCTCGGACGGGGAATTATGATTTTCACCGTATCGTATATCGGCTCCGATCTGAACAGCTATCTCGATAATCCATGGCAACTGGTACCGGTAGTTGCGTTTATCGCCATCGGCTTCCTGATCGCACGTAAAATGGATAGCTGGTTTGGACGCCACAATGCGAAGACGATAGTTATCGGCGAATTGGAATTAGAGCAGGAACCTCAGAGCTGCAAGACCGGATTGTAAGCAAGATAATCGCGATAACCAATCATCGTTAACGAAATTATAATCCGAATTTATAAAAAAAGAGACCTGTAGAGGATCTCTTTTTTATTGCTTGTTTGGGTATTTGTATCTTCATTTCATCCTTATTAACAGCAGATTTTACGTACATTCATCTGGTCATCTGTTTTTGAAAAGGCTGCTACATCTTTATCGTCAGCATCGTTTGATCCTTATCAAAAAGTATATGCTTCGCCATCTTCCGGTACCAGCAGCCGATCGGACATGCCTTTTTCCGTAGCATAACTTTTCAATTCCGCTCTCGACAATGCCCAGTGGTTCACGGCTTCCATATGCACCGAGAGGATATGTGCCTGCGGTGCAGCCTGATACACTTCATATATATCTTCTTTACCCATGACGAGCGAACCGCCCTCCAGGAACTGATTATCTCCGCCATTAACAACGATAACCTGCGGCTGGTGGGTATCGATAACTTCCTGTACTGCGCTGTACCAGACGGTGTCACCGGCGATATACAGATTCTTCTCCTCGGGATGCTTGAGTACGACGCCGCATACCTGACCGGTTCTTTGAAGGATCTCGCCGCGGCCATGCTCGCCTTTGGTTTTGATCAGCTGGATTCCTTCGAAAAGTGTATTTTCCTGCAGTACTTCTACATTAACGAATCCATCCTGCTTCACCTGCACGGCGTCTTCTTCGTTTTGTACGAACATTTTGATGTCTTTGGGCAGCAGTTGTTTGGCAGCGTCATCGTAATGATCCAGATGGAGATGCGTCACGATTACTGCATCCACGTCGATAATGTCCTTTACCGGAACAGGCAGACCGACCAGCGGATTCATCTGATCATCGCGCAGTGAAGGGGAAAATGGTGGATAAACACCTTGTTCGGCCAGAAACGGATCGACCAGAAATTTTCTGCCTGCATATTGGATCACCAGTGTGGCATTGCGGATAAGTTGTATATTCATAATTAATACTCCTTTGTATGGAAATGAGATTTGTATTTGGCTGTACCTCTATTTTATACTGGGAGAAATTATGGTTTACATGGATAAGATCAAGTCTTTGAAGCATTTGACTTGATTTCTGAAAGGATTGGGATAGATATGGATCAAGTCGACAAACAGATTATCGAGGAGCTGTCCCGTAACAGCCGGATCACGATGAAGCAGTTGGGTGAAAAGGTACACCTCACCGGACAAGCAGCTTCTTCCCGGTTAGCCCGGCTGGAGGATCAGGGCATTATCGAAGGTTATACGATCAGGGTTAATCAGGAAAAGGTAGGCTATACGGTACATGCTTTTATCAGTATTTTCACGCAGAACACGTATCATCAGCCTTATCTTTCCTTTTTGAAAACGCAGGAACCATTTGTGATTCACAACTATAAAATCAGCGGAGACAGCTGTTATTTGCTGGAATGCCAGTTTCCGTCCAATGCAGTGCTGGACGAGTTTCTAGTGGGCCTTAATCGGCATGTCAATTACAAGCTGTCGATTGTGATCAACAAATGATTGGTTGCTGGAGTAGTGGTATTTGAGATAGTGACTGCCAGTAATGAATATGTCTCCAAAAAAGCAAGGGTAGATCTCAGGCATGGATTGCTGGCGTCTATCCTTACTTTTTATTCTTGTTGATATTTATATAGTGCTGCTGATATTTTTAGGGCTGGATAAAAAGATTTAGAATCACCAGGAAGCAATAGCACCATCTGTACGCATTTCTGTGCCACCGATCAGGACGCCGGTCTGTTCATCGCGAAGAATGATCTGACCGCGTCCAAAGCTGCCGGCACTGTTGGCGCGGCGGATCTGGTGTCCCATACGCATCAGACTCTGGGCGAGATGATCTGGGAAGCCGTGTTCCACTTCTATGACTTTGCCTTCCAGCCATTGCCATCTTGGTGCATCCAGAGCTGCCTGCGGGTTCAGGCCAAAGTCGATCATATTCATCACAACCTGAACATGTCCCTGGGGCTGCATAAATCCACCCATCACGCCAAATGGGCCGATCGGCTTGCCGTCCTTGGTCAGAAAGCCGGGAATAATCGTATGGTATGTTTTTTTGCCCGGTTCCAGACGATTGTCATGAGCAGGATCAAGTGCAAACGAATGACCGCGGTTTTGCATGGCGATACCTGTACCCGGAATCACAATTCCTGAGCCAAAGCCCATATAATTGCTCTGAATATAAGACACCATATTCCCTTCGCTATCAGCTGTCGCAAGGTAGACTGTCCCTCCTGCCTGCGGCTGGCCCGGCTTCGGCTCAAGGGCTTCATCTCCAATCAGTACACGCCGCGCGGCAGCATACGTATCCGATAGCAGATGCTCGGCTCGCGTTGTCATTTTGTCTTCCTGTGTAATGTATTGAAGTCCATCACTGAATGCCAGCTTCATCGCTTCGAACTGCTTGTGATGGGTATCGACTGTATCACGACCGGTGAATTCGTAGCCTTTGAGAATATTCAGTGCCATCAGGGCAATCAGTCCCTGACCGGCTGGCGGGATCTCCCATACCTCATAGCCCCGGTAGTTAACCGAGATCGGATCGATCCATTCGGGAGCAAAAGCTGCCAAATCTTCTTTGCGCAGAAATCCGCCGTATTGCCGCGAATGCACATCGATCTGCTCAGCCAGTTCTCCACGGTAAAAGGATTCCGCACCGGTCTCTGCAATACTGCGGAGTGTGGCCGCATGCCCAGGGGAACGCCACATTTCTCCGATTCGCGGTGCACGTCCATCCGGTGCGAAGGTATCAAACCAGCTGCGATATTGTTCACCGGTCAGGGTATCCGAGAACCGCTTGTAGGCGAGCTGCCAGTAATAGCCGAGTGTTGGGGAAACAGGGAATCCCTGCTCGGCATAATCAATAGCAGGCTGCAGCACTTCACTCAGCGGCAGCTTGCCAAAGCGGTCCGAGAGCGCTTTCCATGCTGCCGGAACACCTGGAACTGTGACGGGTGTCCAGCCATAGGTAGGCATCCGCTCATGTCCGGCAGCTTTTACCGCATCTATAGAAATGGATGCAGGCGCCGGACCATTGGCATTCAGACCATGCAGCTGGTCTTTGGCCCATACGATGGCAAAAGCATCTCCACCGATTCCATTGGAAGTCGGTTCTACGACCGTAAGACAGGCAGCAGTAGCTATTGCGGCGTCGATAGCATTGCCACCTTTGCGCAGAATATCGAGCCCCGCCTGTGCTGCCAGCGGCTGGGAAGTAGCAACCATTCCGTTACGTGCATAGACCGAATGACGCTGGGATGGGTACGGGTGAGACAAAGGATCATAGGATATCATCGAATACCTCCAATTGATTGGGATTATACATCTATGAGAAATTCATTTTGTTGTAGCCATGGATTGGCTGCTATCAGAGTAGATGCTTTTTTTAATACGCCAGGATGTCTGGGAGCATTATTCATACGATATTGCAGTGCCCAGCGAAGGATGCAAAAGGCGGTGAATGATTCCAGTTCTTCCTCGGCTGACGGGTTGATATTCAGATAGGCTTTGCGGAAAACAGCCGCATATCTGCCAGAGACATAGAGCTCCAGAATAAGCAGCGACCAGGCCAGATCGATTCGTGCATCGCCCAGCTGTACATTGGTCCAGTCAATGATTGTATAGTGCTGATCCAGCATTACGATATTATTGAGATGGTAATCGGCATGGATAATCCGATCCTGACGCATTAGAGAGTCTATCGGTATTCTGGACAAACATTCACTAATATCCGAATGCTGATCAAGTTGTTGAAAAAAGTACTGTACTGGATCATACAGAGGCAAGCCGACCTGATGCAGCCGAGCAGGTTCAAGTTTATGTAAATCGGCGAGTGCTGCTGCCAATCGTGCTGTATCACGGGTACTCAGTTTGTTAACCGGCATCCCATTATAGCTGGTGATCAGGATATCATGTCCTTCTGGATCGGTTCCATAAGCCACAGGCACCGGTACAGGAATGCCGGTATGCTGCTGGTGCAGCTGTTCGAGTAGATCATACTGCAGTTCCACATTAGGACGAGAAGATTGATTCCAATGCTTAAATACATACTGTCCTGTCGATGTGCCCAATAACACGACCTGCGCTTCAAATCCCGGATGCAGCGGGCTGGTTCGAAGTATGCCCTGTTCCTGCTCCAGCAATAGCTGATCCATTGTCTCGCTATACCGTTTCCATTCAATCTGCCCAAAATAAAGCATAGCTTCACCTCCGTTCAGCGATTACGAGCCAAGCAACGTAATTTTCTTCATCCATAACGGTTCTGCATATCCCATAGAATACCCTTTTTAATTCCCATGATGATTACCAGATCTGCCCATTATACTCAAACCCAAACTATCCCACTTTTGCCCTGATTCAGCTGGGAGCAGCAGAATTAGCAGGGCAAAAGGTAAATAGTGATCAATATGTAGGTTGATCCGGTAAAAAACAAAAACCGCTGTCAGACACTCCTGTCTGCAGCGGTTTTTTATTTTATTGAACCGTATAATAAGCGGTAAATGTTACTTTGGCCGTTAGAATCGGCTGATAAGGCTGTTCAAAGCTGAAAGAGTCAATCGTGACGAGACGCGGCATCTTTTGCAGCTGATTCATCCATTCATGAATCTGTGCATAACCGCCTTCGATCTCGGCATTCATCTGAACTTGTCCGGCCTGAATTCCAACAGGAACACCGACACTATTACCGGCATCTCCCGGCAGGATTTGCTGGAACTCGATATTGGCCAGACGTGTACGACTTTTGTTGCTCACCTGTTCCAATGCAGTTAGCAGCTGTTCACTCGCATCCTGATCCGGCACAGCTGTCGTAACGGCAGCATTGTCAGTCTGGTGGCTTTGCAGCTCGGCGATCCGTGTCTGTAGCAGCTGTCCTTCCTGCTGCAGTTCCGTAATATTCTGTGTATACGTGTCGGTCTGTTCACCAAGTGGACGGACAACCAGCATATAGACAGCGAGCAGGATAATGAACAGCAAGGCCAGACCCAATATAATCGAAGAGCGATATTTATTCAGTTGTTCCATTGCTATCCTCCTTCTGCTCGGCTGCAGCACTGGCAGCTGCCGCTGCACTTCCTTTGAGCGTAATGGTATACGAAGCCGAATACGATTGCAGACTGCCGGCCGATTTGACTCCGGCGGTTAACGCGGTATTACGAACCAGCTTGTCTACTGTAACCCGATCGGTAAATGGCATCTCCTGCAGCTTCACCAGATAAGCAGACGCTCCTGCCATCGTAGGTGTCACGAGCGTCAGCTG
Organism: Paenibacillus dauci; assembly: GCF_000971985.1. Taxonomy (GTDB): domain Bacteria; phylum Bacillota; class Bacilli; order Paenibacillales; family Paenibacillaceae; genus Saccharibacillus; species Saccharibacillus dauci. The sequence continues at coordinate 124,893 of NZ_LAQQ01000008.1, forward strand.
AATGGTATCACTACGGGTATAGTTGATTTTTGCGATCGCAGAAGGATTCGGCTTGGCAAGAGACAGTTGATCCAGCACACTGACTGCATCGAGCCGATAATTCATTACCGCGTCCATAACAGCTTGAGGGCCTACGGCTCCTCCGCCTCCGTTCAACTTGTTCAGTTGCAGCTGAGCCAGCGTATTGTTGTCACTTAGCTGCTGAATCTGCACTTCCTGCTCGGCGATGGTTCCTTTATAACTGACCCAGCCAAAGATCGAAAGTGCCATTAATAGCACCCATACCGCAGTCATGCCAATCACCAGCCAGGAGAATTTCTCGGTCTGCTGGGCTTCCCGGCGCGGCAGTAGATTGATCGATTTGCGATCCTCACTGGTCAATGCGGCGCCGACAGCCATACGGTAATCATTCAGCTCAGAGTCAACCGTATCCTCTTGCTGGAAATCCACTTCCCGAATCTCCAGGTCTCCCATGGACTGCTGCAGTTCCGCAACCAGCAGTGCTCTCTCCTGGTGTGAACCGGTAACAACAATCTCTTCAATCCGTACGGATCCATCATGAAGGCTATACTGATAAAAGTTCAGCATTCTCGAAATCTCCGGCGTTATATCTGCAACTTCCTGGGCAGACAGCTGTACACTGCTTCCCTCGCCACCATAGATTTCACTGTTCATTGCAAAATTAATCGTTCTCATAAATACCGGATAACCACCGCGGAACATATAAATGTCCAGCAGTCCGGCATTCAGTTGCAGCAGCATCGCATTGCCAAATTCGGCACCCTGCGCCTGTACAACCGCTTTCGCCAGCGATGTCGCTGAGAACTCGACGGCAGCGATGCGAATACCGGCTTCCTGCAGCGGGGCCATATAATCTTTGACCAACTGGCTCGGTGCTGCGAACACCAGCAGCTGCGTCTGCTCCTCATCTGCCGAGGTGATCATATAATCATAGACCGGATTCTCAAAAGGCAAATGCATGCCTGTCTCCACTTCCAGTTCAACCAGCTGGGCCAGCTGCTTTATGCTGGTATTGGACACACTCATAGTACGAATCAGAATGCGTGAAGGCGGGATCGACAGAGTCACCGATTTGCCTTTGAGATTCTCACGGACCGCCCATTCCTGGAGAAGCCGCTGAAGCGCTTCTGCATCTTCAATCTGATTCTCCACGATCACGCCGGATGGCAGTGCAAGAAAACGCTTCTGATCCAATTCCCATGATTTTTTCTTTTTTAATGAGACATAGCGGACCCCGGTTTGCTCAATCGAGAGACCTGCATGTGATGAATGACGCTGAAGCTTCTTCAATTGTATCCTCCTATCCGATGAGCGAGAGATACCCGCTTATAATATGTGAACCATAACCATAGGCAATCAATGTACCTGCTGCCAGAAAGGGACCAAATGGAATCGGCTGACCACGTCCGTTGCGCCCCGCTACCCGCAGGATCATGCCGTACAGCAGACCCAACAGACAGGCGGCGAACAGCGCCAGTAGTACATTGGGGAACCCGATCACCCAGCCGAACAAAGCAAATAATTTGACATCTCCCATCCCCATACCGCCTCTGCTGAGGATAACGATCAGCAGCAGAATACCACCACCAGCAAGCGCTCCACCCAGATGAATCCAGAGTGAACCTGCAGGCGTCAGGATAATCAGCACGACCAGAATCGGCAGAAAGAACAGCAGTACTTTGTTGGGGATCTTCATATAATGTATATCGGCTATCGTGATGATTACTGACAGACTGACCAGCACCAATCCGATCGGCAGCTGACCCGTGATGCCAGTCTGCAGATAGACCCAGACAAACAGCAACCCGGTTGCCGCTTCACCGAGCGGATACAGCGCAGATACCGATACTCCGCAGTGACGACAGCGTCCGCGGCTGAACAAGTAGCTGAGAACAGGGATCATATCCATGGCTCCCAACCGGGTACCACAGCGTGAACAGCGGGATGGTGGGTGCACAACAGATTCGCCTGCCGGAACCCGCAGAGCAACTACATTATAAAAAGAGCCGAGTGCCAGTCCGAGGATCAGCAGGTATATTCCAATGATTGCAGTCATGGTGGGTGGGTTCACTTTCTGATGGATTTGGTGTTGGATGTAAAGAGGAACCGGAGTCGTTGTCCGGTTCCCTGGTTTAGTTGTGCATTATAGGTGGTCCGCTACGAAAAGAGATTCTGCTATTTCCTCCGGTTAAGAAGGAAGATACGGAATGTTCGCTTGCAGCAGTGTATCTTCCTTCTTAAATGTCGGTCATTAGCAGAATTCTCTTTCCTTCGCTTTGTGCTCAACTTGCTTTCTCAAACAAAACTATATTTCAATAAGCATATCAATTTGTATACTACGAATAATAGTTTAGAAGCAGAATTATTTTGCTTCTTTACTTACTGCAAGTACTTGGGCAGCAGTATATTTACCTGTAGTATCAGAACCTTCAGGTCTAGGTGTTATGGTTATACTATCCAATTGTCCAGCAGATGTGAAAACTACGTCCGCTTTTGTGATCTTTTCCTTGCTACTTGGCAAAGCAATACCTTGATCCAAGTAACCACCATCTACCAATTTCGCGAGATCTATTGTAGCTGCCGTTTTGAAATCCCCATTGGAATTATCAATAACATACATACGTGCTGCATTATAAATTTGTGAAGCAGTATTCAAATCACCATTCGTTTTGGATTTGTTAATAACATTACCGATCAAAGGAATTGCAATTACTGCGATAATCGCCAGGATAACGATAACCGCCAACAGCTCGATCAGTGTGAATCCTTTTTCTTCTTTGCCCATCTTTTTCATCGCTTTGCTTAACATTTTTCTTTTCCCCTTTTGCTTAATTATTGATATCAAAGTAGATCCATCCGCGGATGCTTACTTCACCACGACTAGCCTACTGAATCATACAGTGTGAACATCGGCAGCATGATGGCTGCCACGATAACGCCGACGACAGCTGCCAGGAAAGCGATCAGCAGCGGCTCCAGCAGAGACTTCAGGCGGTCGACGGTGTTCTCTACATCCATCTCGTAGAAATCCGCCACCTTGCTGAGCATCTGATCAAGTGATCCGGTCTCTTCCCCGATAGCGATCATCTGGGTGACCATCGGTGGGAATACCCAGGATTTTTTGAGCGGATCGGACAAGGCATTCCCCCGGCGGAGCGATTCGCTCGCCTGATTGAGATACCGCTCAATGACTTTATTTCCTGCTACTTCGGTTACAATAGACAGCGCCTGCAGCACGGGTACCGAGCTGGCATACAGGGATGACAGGGTACGTGCGAACTGGGCAATCGAGCCTTTTTGATTAAGTTTTCCGAATACCGGAATCTTCAGCTTGGCATAATCGATCCAGTACGCACCGCGTTCGGAACGCTTCATTATGATAAAAGCTGTAATCAGGAGCACCAGTCCGAGTACCCAGTAATACCATTGATGCTGGATACTTTTGCTCAATGCCAGAATAATGACGGTAATGGTCGGCAGCTTGGCATTCATCGATTCGAACATATCGACAAACTGCGGAATAATCGCTACCAGCAGATAGATCGTAACAGCGATCGCCATAATACCTACGGTAATCGGATAGGTTAGCGCCGACTTGATCTTCTCGTGGGTGACATGACGTTTCTCGAAGTAGACCGCGAGCCGCTCCAGCGTACCCTCCAGATCCCCGGATTCCTCACCGGCACGAATCATGCTGATGAACAGCCGCGGGAAAATTTTGGGCGAATCCTGTACAGCTTGTGACAGGGCAATCCCTCGCATCAGCTTGGAATGAACTTCGTGCAGCGTTTTGCGCAGCACTTTGCTCTCGGTCTGCTCGGCGAGTATGCGCGTCGCATCCAGAATCGTTACCCCGGCGCGGATCAATGTCGCGAACTGACGGCAGTATACGATAAAGTCGATCGTCTTGACCGGATTACCGATATAAATCTCCGTCGTCATGAGCGTCTTACGCTGCTCATTTAGTGCGAATACAGTCAATCCACGCCGACGCAGTTCGTCCATGGCAGTTGTTTTATCCGATGCAGTCAATACTCCTTTGAGCTGCTTGCCGTTAATGGTGCGTACCTGATATTCAAATTGCGGCATCAGACACTCACCTCGGGCAGATATAATTTGCCAACAGCCGGATTAATCTGGCCCTGCTGCATCAGATCACGGATGCTCATCTCCAGCGTATGCATACCGGATGATCGTCCGGTCTGCATCATGCTGCGAATCTGATGCGTCTTCTCTGTGCGGATCAGGTTGGCAATAGCTGTTGTATTGATCAGGATCTCGGTTGCACAGACCCGGCTGCGTCCGGACATCGTGGGCAGGAGCCGCTGGGAAATGACTGCACTGAGTACAGCTGCCAGTTGAATCCGGATTTGGCCCTGCTGATGCGCCGGAAATACATCGATAATACGGTCAATCGTCTGCGGTGCATCGGTCGTATGCAGTGTCGCGAATACCAGATGACCGGTCTCCGCCGCAGTGACTGCTGCAGAGATTGTCTCCAGATCGCGCATCTCCCCAACCAAGAGTACATCCGGGTCCTGACGAAGGGCTGCCCGAATCCCGCTGGCAAAGCTCGATGTATCACTGCCCACTTCCCGTTGATTGATCAGCGATTGACCATGGGTGTGTACATACTCGATAGGATCTTCCAGGGTTACAATATGCCGGGATTGGTGACGGTTGATATGACCGATCATCGCTGCCAGTGTGGACGATTTACCGCTTCCGGTTGGGCCGGTTACCAGCACCAGGCCTTGTGGCTTTTCAGTGAGTGTTTTGAGCAGAGGTGGCAGCCCCAGCTGTTCTACTGTAGGAATCTGACTGGTAATAAGCCGGACGGCTATGCTGACCGCTCCTTTTTGCCGGTAGATATTGATCCGGAAGCGCGCCATATTTCCCAGGGAATAAGAGAAATCGAATTCTCCTTTGTCCTGAAAATGCTGCCGCTGTTCTGCATTTAACAACATTTCTGATGCCTTCTCCGTATCTTCTGCGGTCAATATCTCACCAGGTTGTGCAGTCAGATGTCCGTGAATTCGCATAATGGGCGCCGAGCCGATAGAAAGGTGGAGGTCAGATGCCCCCAGCTGCTGCATGCTGCTCAGTAATTCGTGGATATTGTGAGTGGTTGAGGCCATTCGTGCATCCTCCCTCCTGTGCCAAGAATATAAGTCTATTAATAAGAAACGGTCTCTCGCATGACTTCTTGAATGGTAGTGACTCCTTCTCGAACTTTCTGCAGACCATCTCTGACAAGTGTGATCATCTGCTGCTCGTCTGCCGCTTCCCGAATCTCTTCGACAGACGCATTATCCGTAATACTCTGGCGGATACGCTTATCCACTTTGAGCACTTCATGAAGAGCTACCCGTCCGCGATAGCCGCTGTGATTGCAGTTACCACAACCGCGGCCTTTATGCAGTTGTTCCGTATGGATACCGTAACTTTGCAGCAGGATGTTCTCCTGCTCGGATGGTGTATAGACGATTTTGCAATCAGGACAGATACGCCGTACGAGCCGCTGGGCGACAACGCCGATCAGAGAAGATGCGATTAGATACGGTTCTACGCCCATATCACGCAGACGCATTACGGTACTGACTGCATCATTCGTATGCAGTGTCGACAATACCAGGTGACCGGTCAGGGATGCGCGCACCGCTATCTCGGCTGTTTCGTTATCACGGATCTCTCCGACCATGATGATATTCGGATCCTGACGCAGAATCGAACGCAGTCCGGAGGCAAAAGTAAGGCCTATCGCAGGATTCACTTGTACCTGATTAATCCCTTCCAACTGATACTCCACCGGATCTTCAACTGTAATCGTGTTGGTACTTTCCACATTCAGTACATTCAGTGCTGAATAGAGCGTGGTCGTTTTACCACTGCCCGTTGGACCGGTAATCAGCAGAATGCCATAGGGATTGTCGATCATTTCTTTGAACAATTTGGCATTGTAATCATTAAAGCCCAGCTGTTCGAGCGGCTTGACGCCCGTACTAATATCCAGCAGACGCATAACAATTTTTTCGCCGTGCATGGTAGGCAGAGTGGATACGCGAATATCGACCATTTTCAGATCAAATTGCATTTTGATTCGGCCATCCTGCGGCAGACGCCGCTCGGCAATATTCAGACGGGACATAATTTTGAGACGGGCGGTAATGAAGCCCTGCATCTGCTTGGGTACATGACGCTCGGTCTGCAGCAGTCCATCGATCCGGTAGCGGATTGCGACATCATTTTCACTGGGATCAATATGAATATCCGAAGCTCTTAAGTGAACCGCTTGCTGGATCATCTGATTGACCAGTCTCACGACCGGCGAGGATTCATCCGTAATCTCGGTCTCTTCAATCTCCTCGGCTGTAGGCAATTCCCCCATCATCTGGCTCATGGAATCGCGCAACCCATAGTAATGGGCTATTGCTCGCTGCAGTTCATCCCGGCTGGAGATCGCCGGCTCAATCCGGAATCCGGTACTCATACGCAAATCTTCTATTGCAAAATAATCCAGTGGATCAGCCATCGCCACCATCAGTTTGCTGCCATCCTTCATAAAAGGAAGCACCTGATAGCGCTTGGCCATACTCTCGGGAATAATCTGGGTTACGGCCGCATCGATCTGATATTTGAACAGATTGACATGTGGAATGCCCAACTGGAATTCCAGCACTTCGATCAGCTGCTGTTCCGTAATATATCCCTGCGCCAGCAGCACATCCCCAAGCTTGCGCTTGGATTTGCGCTGCTCCTCCAACGCCTGATTAAGCTGTTCTTCGGTAATAAGTCCATTTTCAAAAAGAAGGTCGCCCAGCTTTTTCTTCATTATCTTCATCTACGGGTTCAACTCCATCAGGCATATTAGGAGGCTTTATCTGATATATCGTTTATTGTTTTCGAATATCTTAAGAACTACTTTTCGGCATCTTAATGATAAAATAGTCCTATTATTTAAGTCCTACTTATTCTAATATTATAAATAATATTTAGCAACCGATATATTAAGTAAATTACCTACCTCATTTTTATCGGACTTTCGACTCAATAGTTTAGCAAGAATTTAAAAATATTGGAGGTTTATGTATTTGAAGCCTAAAAGTGCAATAATATTCCTTTCTATCATCCTGCTAGGATTACTTACCATACCGCTTGTACAGATGATTGCAGGCGCATCTACTCCTTATCAGATTCGTATTCTCGAGATCAACGATAATGGTACATTTGCACTGCAGGAGAAACTTCAGGGCAGCTCCAACTTCACTGTCACTACCATGCGTATGAAGCAATTCGTCGCCATGCGTGAAGAACTGGATGGCAAATATGACGCCATCTATATCGGTAGTGGTTCATATAATACAACGGGTGTACAAGGACAGGATCATAATACAACCAATGTAATGAATGACATCACCGCCCTCAAAGCCAAAGATATTATCACCAACTATATTCAAAAAGGACTACCGGTCATTCTGAATCAGGCGCTGCTGAAACAGCCGACTACGAGCAGTAATGCCCATCTGCTCTATGATTACTTCTCGCCTTATCAGAGTGCTTCTACACGACCGGCTAACGTGTTTTTTATTACCGATGAGCAATTGGCGCCGCTGGTTCTGCGGATGAACGATACCAATGACCGTATGTACCGAATGATGACCCAGCGCCCACAGCTCAGTATCAGCAACAAGCCTGCAGATTACGAGACACCTGCGGGACAGTCGGTTGTTTACAGACAGGGTAATGAACTTCGCTTTGACTTTAATGTGGATAATGTATCGGGATTAAATGATGGCAATGTAGAAGCTAATCTATATCTCGGAATCGACAAGGTACTCAAGATGGGAAGTGATCAGCTGGTTGCTACCGAGAAGCTGGACAGCACACACGGAACTCTGAGCTACAAGCTGCCCAAGGCATATTCGGGGTTGCTGTACTGGAAACTGGAAATTGTAAACCTCCAGGCTGGTACAACTCTCACCAATTACACCACCGGTGTAATTCGGTATCAGGATGAGAAAACTGTCGTTCGTGTACTGCAGGTACTGCCATCGGATGGAACTGCCACTACTAACAGCAGCCTGCTAAACAGCGTCAATATGAAGCCTGAATATCTTACGGGAACTGATTACCGACTGGATATTACAGTCAAGACCTTTGAAGAGTTTAACTCTACTGCTTCCCAGAACCTGAATGGAACCTACGACATGATCGTGCTCGGTTTTCGGGATCAATATAATCAGTTTGCTCCTTTGACCGATAACTCGGCTGCTGCGATTCGCAAATTTATCGCTTCCGGCCAAGGTGTCATGTTTACCCATGATACGGTGTTTGACAAAAATGCCGCTTCACAAATCTGGCTGAAGTATTTCCAGAGTGACTCTGGCCAGATCGCGCCGAAAACCAATATTGGACTCAATGCCGTGAATAAATCCACTTCAACCGCTGTAGTGAACACCGGTTTGTTGACAGAATATCCATTTGATCTTAGCCAGTCCCCTTCCAATGCCAAAGGCTATGTGGGACAGATCAACCGGACGCATGACCAGTATTTCACCTTGAATCTGGAAGATCCCGAAGTGGTCTCCTGGTACAATATCACCGGCAGCAGCAGGGATATTCAGGATAGCTGGAATCATTACTATACGTATTCCAAAGGCAATGTCACCTATTCCGGTACCGGTCACACAAATACCGGTTTTCCCGAGTGGGAACAAAAGTTGTTCGTGAATACAATGTATCGCGCGTTTATCGGATCCAATCATGCACCGGAGATTACCGTGTCCGCACCAGCGGATGGCAGCACCAAACCATCCTATCTGAAGAACTTTGCACTCAGTTATACCGCCAATGACTGGGATCTCAAAGACCGTAATCTGACCGCAAGCGTCAAATTCAAGCAAGGCGGCAAAGTCCTGACCAATTTAACGATTCCCGAAAAAACCGTATTGTCCGGTCAGGCGATCAATGAGACATTCGAGAATCTACTTCCAGAAGGCGGTACGCTGCAGATCGAGATTACGGTCAAGGACAAACAGGGCGCCATGGCAACCAAAACAGTTAATTTCACTATCGAAAAAGCCGAAGCCAACCTAATGACCAATCGACAGGTTATTTCCGGCGTGACCAATGGAGAAATTGAGCTAAATCATCCGCTGACGCTCGAATATTCGATTACACCGAAGCCGGTCAGCTACAAGTCGGCTAACCCGGATGAACAGCCATCCAGCAAGATGGTCATTTCCAATATTCAATATAGGGAACAGCTGCCTCCCCAGCTGCAGATTACAGATCCTTTGCCAGAAGGTATGATCCGGGAAGGAACAGCTGCAGATGGCTATGTGCTGACTATGCCTATCCCTGATATTCAATACAAACTCACTACCCAAAATGGCATACAGTCTTATGTTCCCGTCATGCCGGCAGACAAAACCGCAGTGACATTCCAGTTAACAGTGACGCCACTTGCCAAAGGCGCCTACAATCTGGTAGATGCAAAATTGAACTATGCAGATATTCGTAATGCTACACGCAATATTGCAGCACTCGGCAATCTAAAAGATTACAGTGTTATGATCCTCGGCGATATTACGATGGACAGTTCAGGATTCTCCACAGCCGGCCGATTAGCCGGAGCAGGCAATGTGAATCTGCCGGGCGGATTCAGTATCGGTACGGAACTTGGAGACAACGCCAAAGGTACACCTGTACTGATCGCCGGCCAAAATCTGACGGTGACAGGCGGTTCCGTCTATAAAGGCAAAGCCGTCTATGGTGATACACTCAGCAAGCCGGAGTATACGAGTTATACCGCTGTTCAGGGAACACCGATTGACTTTGTCGCCATGGGTACACGTCTGCGCAGCATGTCCAGTGATCTGGCCGCCCTGCAATCCAATGGCACAGTGTCCAAATCCTATTCTACCCTGACGCTTACCGGTCAGGACCCGGATTTGAATATATTCCAGGTAGCTGATTCCCAGCTTGGGGATGGCACCAACTCGATCGTAATCAATGCTCCGGCCAGCTCCCATGTACTGGTCAATGTTAGCGGCTCTCAGGTTCAAGTAAGCGGCGGTCTAACGGTCAACGGACCTGTGGCCCAGCATATTCTGTATAACTTCAATCAGGCTTCCAGTCTGAAGCTCAGTAATATCGGAGTGATTGGTTCGGTGCTGGCACCCAATGCGGCGCTGAACTTTGGCGGAAGTATCAAAGGCTCTCTGGTCGGTGCTTCCATGACCGGCAGCGGATACGGTTCCTCTTCTATCCCATTTTACGATGTGGATGTAGAGGCCCCTGCTCCTGCACCAACCAAAGAAGAAATGGTGACGATTGTCTTCCCGGATATCATTTTCAATTCCGTAGTGAAAGTAAGAACACTGGGTCTGGAAGATATCTCGATGCTTGTAGGCGATCAAAAAGCAGTGATTCCAAAAGTATCTCCTGCAGATGCCAACAATAAAGTACTCAGCTGGACTTCTGGTGATCCGCGTATCGTCACGGCGGAAGCCAGTGGTGAAAATGGAGTTGTCAAAGCCCTGGCTCCTGGCAAGACGTTTATCGAAATACGCTCTACAGACGGCAGCAATATTTCGTATAGAGCTAAAGTAACCGTCATCCAGCCAGGACTCACGATAAAAGGGCCTACAGTTGTCAGTATTGAACAACCAGCGGTTCTCAAAGCTGTACTCGATCCATCGGATGATAGAGCTACTATCCAATGGTCCTACAAAAACAGCAATGGTAGTGCAACGCCTGCCAATGCTCTGACGTTTAGCCGGAGAGATTCATGGGAGACCTCTATCACCAGCAATCAGCCCGGCAAATATACAGTAATCGCCACAGTCACCACGGGCAATAGACGTATCTATACGGCAGAGCAGACTCTATGGATTTTTAATATTCGTATCGATGGACCGACAGAGCTGAATATCGGTGAACAAATCAATCTGACCGCTATCACCGACCCAGTTGATGTTACACCGGCTCCGACATTTACCTGGTCTCTTGGTACACCGAACTCAGGAAGTGCGGGGAATACAGGCTCATCCGGGAGTACAGGCAATACAGGTAGCGTAGAGTCTCCAAATCCTTATGCTGATCTAAGTTCAAAAACAGGTTCTACTATCACGCTGACCGCCAAACAAGAAGGAACGGTAAAAGTGACTGTATCTACCGAAAAAGTTACAGCTAGTATGGATGTAATCATTCATCCTGTCTTGAAGCAAATCACGCTTAAAGGTCCTGTCACCATGCATGTAGGCGAGAAGGTGAATTTACTATTGCCTGATGTATCAAAATTTGGTTACATCCCATCTACTGTTGATAGACTGACAGTGTTGGATCACCTCATCTGGAGCATGCCTGCTACTAAAGGAAGTATCGCATTCGAGAATCCTGGTGACATCGATCCAGCGAAAAACGTACAGAATGGTGGAAGTACAATCATCGCACTTCGTCCGGGCCACACGGTAGTTACGCTATCCTACACAGGCAAACCGAGCGTAGTACCAGCTACAATTGATGTTAACGTTTTATACGATACACCTCCCGGCGGGGGAAACAACAATACAGATGATACGAATATCAATGGAGACCGGTACTAATCGGCTCTTTTGAGTTCATCCTAGATTGATGAACGTAAGCTACTGTACAGATATGATTACAGGATCAGCAGGTATAATAACAGAAAAAAGCAGGAAGTCTGATCCGATGATCCGGTCAAGACTTCCTGCTTTTTATATTCGTGATTCGTGATTCGTGATTCGTGATTCGTGATTCGTGATTCGTGATTCGTGTCAACTATGTTTGCATCTAAGTTGCAGTATGCAATCCCGTTACGGGCCGCTGACTTTTTCCTGATTGGAGGATACGTTTTTGACCAGTTCCAGCTTGCCTACTTTGATATTGACCTGCTTGACCCTTGGCAATCCCGAAGGCTGCTGTGCAGTGAATATCTTCTCATCGTATTTAACCTGAAAACGGCTATCCCGATGATCGCTCGACAGATTAAACTGAATCGATGATCCACCTGCCGAAGCTGTTCCTGCTACTGCATTTACCGTCAAATCGCCACGTGCGAAGAAGCCACCTTCCAGTGAAAAGATCGATCCCACCCCATACAACCAGGCGGATGATTCGGTATAAAAGAAGCCCCTGATTATTTTTTCATTGTTCCCAACTGCTTTATTGTTAAATGCATCAAAACGGTTCAGCAAAATGCCTCCTTTGGACATCAGCACCAGTTCCCTGCTATCCAAATCCCGGATAACAGCATCCTGCAGGATAGTCGTATAGACTACCGGTGCAGCTGACTGACCAGTGAGATCGGTTGAAGTATTCGAAGCTGGCGTAGTAGACGCAGGACTCATCACATAAATCGTGGCATCCATGTCGGCTTTGCCTTGAACAATCATTTTGCCAGTGACAATTATGTTGGCTTTGATCTGTACAGGTGTATCTGAAGGATTATTAATAATAAGATTACCGTGTACAATTAGCCACTTCTTGAAGTCACTTCCTCCGGACTGATCTTTCGGATTCTTATCGGGATAGTTAATTTGTGAGAATGTTATTCCATTCAGCTCCAGATCGCCCTCGAACAGCATGGAATCCTGCATATTTTTGAATGTGCTATCCAGCTCGTTCATCTGCTTCTCGTACAGCTGACTTCTATTTTCAAATTCCTGCAGTTCCGCTTCTGTCGCATTACTGGTAGGATTTGCAGGTGGTACCGGTTTGGTAGCCACATGTATGAGTGGCGATTGTCCACCATCATCTGCTGCCGCATCCTTTTTCGCCTGTTCAGCAATCTGTGCAATTAGACTCGATACACTCTTATTCTGTGCTTGATACCATTGCTGCACTTCATTGCGGGATGTATGATTCAGTGCTTCCGTGACTTTATCAATCATAGTCTCTTCCAGATTGATCTGTACGAACTTCTTATTGTTTTTGATTACAATGTTCTCCAGCGGAATGCCGAGTGATTCTTCCAGATTATCAGCTGTACTCTTCATATCTGCATTCACCGGTATGCCTTCTCTGGAAATGGAATCCATGGATTGCACATAAGCTTGTCCGTCACGGGATAAGGCTGGATAAAGAGTCTCCTGCTTGAGATCGCTGCTGCTATTATACCGGTACTCTGCATTCCGACTTAGACGTAGTAGCTGGCCGGAATAAATATTGCCCGTAATGGATGGAGCTCCGTTAAGCGTCAGATTACGCTCCGAACCCAGCGCATAACTGAGAAATTCCGGAAATGTATCTATGGTGACAACCTGCTGCAAAGTGCGGGTCACTCCATTGACCCGTGCTTCAGCGGTTAAAGTAATATGATATAGCGTTGGATATCCGGCAAGACCGTTTACAGCATTATTACTGTATTGAATCCCCGTTAACCGTGCTTCTGCCGAGCCGTTTTGATTCAGCTCGGTATAGACAGGACTTTTCTGTGTCTCAAGAGTACTTGTGATCCCTGTCAGTATATTGTCCAACTGTAGAGGATCAATATCCTGATGACGGTCGAGCTCCTGACTGATATAGGCTATACTTTCGTCCAATGCTTTCTGGGCCAGATGCAGACTCTGCACATCGTTCTCACGCAGTTCGGTACGCTGGGCACCGCCGAGCGTAGCGCTCAGCACAGCTACTCCCAGCACCGTCAGCAGCAGCACAACAAACATAACCATGACGAGTGCCGATCCCTGCTCCTGCTTCCAGAAGACTGTTTTGCCTGAATCCGGCTTCTGTGGCTTGCGGGACATTCTGTTTCCTTCTTTCTAGAATCCGAATTTGCTTTCCAGCGAAGTCTGTGCGGTCTCTCCGCCCATTATGGGATGGGACAGCTTCAGATGGATCTGGATTATACCGCTCTCATAAAAGGCTTGTGCTTCTCTTCCATCTATCTCGATGATCGATCCTGCTTCCAGTACAGACTGTGCTGCGACCAGCTGTGCATCACCCGATCCGGATGTAGTCACGGCAGACTGCGCAGTATTCGTCTGTGCTGCTGTATCCGATGCAGTCGGGAGTCCTGCTGTTGGCTCCGCTCCATTCGATGCTCCACTGCTGGTTGCAGCAGCTGTACAAGAAGGTACTTTGAGCTGAAGCGAACTTCCTTCATGAGTTGCGCCCAGGTAGAGTTTACCTCCGCAGATGTAGACATCCTTGCTTTCCAATTTTTCATCTTCTTTTTCCAGACGGATACCGGCAGGGTGACCATCGGCATCGGTCAGCTGCCGAACACGATCCGGGGCAAATGTATACAGCTGCGTAATAATCGAGGACATCATAATATCCCCTTCCTCGCGCAGCAGGTTCTCGGTATTGATCTGCTGATAGCTGCGCATGCCAAAGGTAGCGACTGCATATACAGCCGTCATGACCATAGTCAGCAGCAGTAGGGTAGGCAGCATCTCAATCAGGGTGAATCCGCGCTGATCGCGCAGTCGGTTAACGAATTTTCTCATTCGTAATATATCCCTCCACGACGGTGTCTTCCTGCCGACTGTTCATTTCAGGTGCTTGAACCTTGACCTGAACAGGCATCAAATAGACCGCTTCTTCCTCCGACATTCCTTTACCGCCGCTCTGCAGCTGGGATTGAATAGATACTTGATAGGTAATCCCATTGATTACCGGATTTAATATATAGGAGAGCGTACTGGTATCATTGACCAGCAGCGTATAAGCACCGCAGCTATCTGCCGTTTTACATAGCCCGGCTTGTACCGTTTTGTTCTCTTCCAGATACTTTTTCCACTTTTCAAAATCCTGCTTTTCCGCATAGACCAGCGCGCTGCGGGCCAGATTGACCATGACGGTTTTGTTCTCATTACTTTTGGAAAAAGAAAGCGAGTCTCCAAAATAAGCCATGAGTCCAAGCGAAACAATCGCAAGAATCACGATCGCTGCCATGACTTCAATCAGCGTAAATCCTTGTTCTTCCCGGAAAGCTCTGCGCATGATAGGCTCCTTTGATTCGATCCTGAAGATCATAGATGATATAATTTTGCTGTTTGTATATATTAAAACGAATCGATTTCACCGTTTTTAAAAGAGACTTAGCTATTTAATTATTCGGCGTTTATGACCATAATATTTAGGTCTATAGTCGCAAAAGTTACAGAATGACGTATATCCATCCTCTCCATGGGATCAATACAGCAAAAAAGCCTATTCCATAGCGGAACAGGCTTCGAATATTGTAATCAAATAAATAGACGGTAGATTTGAAAATACAGGTTCACTCATCCCGAACAGTACATGTCTGTAGATAGCGGCTGTGCATTGCAGTTATGCCAGTGTACCGTTCAAGCGGGTCTGACGGGATGCAGCAATAATGCGGCTAACTTCAGTCAATATGCTATCCATGGAAGATGGATCGTTCACGTCATACTCATCAATATTTAGGCGCAGAACCGGACAGGCATTGAATTCTCCGATCCAGGATACATACCGTTCATGCATCTGTTCCCAGTAAGACACATCTGTCTCGATCTCCATCTGGCGTCCGCGCAGCTGAATACGATTCAGGATCGATGGCAGGCTGCCTTCCAGATAGATCAGTACATCCGGATGAGGAAAATAGGGAGTCATCACCATTGCCTGGAACAGGCTGGTATATGTCTCATAATCGGTAGCAGACATGGTCCCTTTATCAGCATGCATTTTGGCAAAAATGCCGGTATCTTCATAGATCGAGCGATCCTGTACATAACCGCCGCCTGCTTCAAAAATATGCTTTTGTTCCTTGAACCGTTCGGCGAGGAAGTAAATCTGCAGATGGAAGCTCCAGCGTTCAAAGTCATGATAGAACTTCTCCAGATACGGATTATGATCGACTTTTTCGAGGGATGTCTTGAAGTTCAGGCGCTCTGCCAGTTTCGCAGTCAGTGTAGACTTGCCGACTCCTACCGTTCCGGCAATCGTGATCAGCGCATTTTCAGGTATGTTGTATTCGTTCATGTATAAGCTCCTTTAATTGAGAGGCAATCGTATGGAACTGCTCCCGGTTTTCCACAAAATCAACAGCATCGCCGTCAATCGTAATAATTCTCGTCTCTGGCTCACGCAGGGCAATCGAAGCCATCGCTTCATCGTAATCAGCCATCAGCTGTTCCAGATATGCTGTATCCATAGCTTCTTCGAAGACCCGTCCACGTTTCTCGATTCGGGCCAGCAGTGTATCCAGGCTCGCGCGGATATAGATGATAATATCCGGCTTGGGCAGATCATCGGTTAGTACATGATAGATCTGACGGTATTTGTCCCGCTTGACCCCTTTGAGCGTACGCTCGGCAAAGATCATATTTTTGTAGATATGATAGTCCGAGATCACCGGCTGATTTTGGGAAATGTACTGTACGCCGGTATCTTCCAGCTGCTTGTACCGATTACAGAGGAAAAACATTTCCAACTGGAAACTCCATTCATCGATATTGTCATAAAATTTGCCGAGAAAAGGATTCTCTTCGACGATTTCCTTGATAATAGGGAGATTCAGCTCTTCCGCCAGCATGGAAGACAGGGTTGTTTTGCCAGCACCGATTGGACCTTCTACGGCGATAAACGGGGGTTGTGTCATGGGTATGAATGTCCTTCCTGTATTACATGTTCGTTAATAGACTTTATGTATTGTATCACGAAATGAATTGGGGACAATATGAATTTATCCAAAAATAAATACAGGAAGTCTGATATTCATTCAGGCCCCCTGCAAAGTAACTTGATAAATGTCGCAACAAGTAAAGTAGATCAGATATTTGCCATCTCATCTATCCAAATGTTGCAATTTCTGTGTACAGACGCAGCGCTGTCACAGATTGCAATCCCAACATTTATACTTCGGCATCTGTCACATGCATATTCATCCAGTTGATCAGATTTTTCATATCAATCGGTTTGGTAATATAGCGTTCGAATCCAGCTTCTTTTCCTTTGCGAATATCGCTGCTAAGAGCACAGGCAGTAACAGCCCAGACCGGAATCCCGGAGGTGTATTCATGATTCTGAAGGTATTGCAGGCTCTCGTATCCATTCATATCCGGCAGCAAAATATCCACCATAATCAGAAATGGACGATGCTTGAGTGCCAGTTCAATTCCCTGCTTGGCTGTAGCCGCCTCCAACAAAGTTAATTCCGGAAACTTTTTTTTGAAAATGAGACGCATCGTTAACGTACTCAGCTGATCATCCTCAATATACAAGATTTCTTTTGAAGCTGAATTCACTTTATTCCCCCTCCTTTCGGCAAAATAAAAAGACCGAAGAGAAAGAACGCAAGGTTCTTTTTCTCTTCGGCCTATCTCAGCGCATATAATGTCTGAAAGGTATTACCGACGTATTCAGTTCTCAATACTTCATACTCATCGTGCACTCTACCTATTCAAAAATATATACGATAACACTATGATCCTGATCAAAGCTCCAATCGACATACATATCTGCAACGCGTTGTCCCAGCGTATTTTCGAGCTCGACAGCCTGCATGAGCATTCGCTTTTCCAGCCTGCGTTTGGCTGTTTTCAGCAGATTGCCCTGTCCCAGATGAATTAGTTCTTTCTCAATCAGTATGAGTATACCCTGTCGAAAGACGACTAATGTTTTGGGATTGACCCACCACGAGGTAATCATTTCCGGCGCTTTTTGCACATGCCGGGTCACTTCGCTGATCTGGGCATGTATAGCGTCTCTGCCTTCATATTCAAGAGTATCCTTCCAGCCGGCATCCAGCAGACCAACAATAATCCCGGAAGCATTATGGGTTCCCCAATCATAATACATATCGGTAACTTCCGTCTCCAGATGTTCCTGCAAAAAAGCTCTGAGTTCGGGCAGCATGGATTTCATAACCAGCTCTCGTGTATATCGGAATGCCTCTTCCTCTTCCTGACTCAGCAGAAAATTCTCCACCGGACTGATAAACTCGCGCAGATGAAAAATAATGCACTGATCGTTGAGGGCAATGTTTACCGATTGTGGACCTTTACCAAACCGATTACGTAACAGCTTGGTCGTAAAGCTGGTGGCTTGGCTGATAAACTGCCTATACTTCAATACGTACACCCCCATAGGATATAGAAAGGGAAGACTCATGATCCGTCGGGGTTAGATACAGTGCTGCTTAACTTCGGAATCCGAGTAATCAATCTCCAGTATACTCTACCTGATACGAATAAGCGATTTTTTTCACTAAAAGCACCCAGAAAGCCTAGTGGTCATGATCAAAGCTCCAGTCCACATACAGATCCGATACCTTTTTATGAAAAATCTGTTCAACCTGTACATATTCCTCCAGCAGCGTTTTCTCCAGCTTGCCTTTGGTCATCCGCAGCATGTTCTCAAAGCCCAGACCGATAAATTCCTTTTCCAGCAGAATTGTCAGACCCTGGCGGAAAATAAAAAGCGTTCTCGGATTGATCCACCAGGAATCGATCCAGGCCGGAGGCTTTTGCAGTTCGCTGGTCACCCGGATAATCTGCTGATGCAGCTGTTCTTTGCCTTCATAGTCCGAAGTCATTTCCCGATCGGTGCGCAGCAGGCCGACCACAACCCCGGAAGCATTGTAGAGTCCCCAGTCATAATGCATATCCTTGACTTCCAGCTGCAGCTTCTCATGGAGAAAAGTGCGCAGCTCGGGCAGCAGCGACTTCATAATCAGCTCACGGGTATGTCGAAAAGCCTGCTCTTCTTCCTGGCTCAGCAAAAACTTCTCTACCGGACTCAGAAAGTTCTTCAAATGCAGGACGATACACCGGTCGCACAGATAAATAGAGACCGATTCCGGCCCCTTGCCGAATCGGTTCCTTAATAATTTAGTGGTGTAACTGGTGGCTTGGGTGATTATATTTTTGTGGTTCAATGCTTATTACACACTCCCAGCTAAATTGGTAGGATACAACCGTTATTCAGTTGGGATATATCTGCATCACTTAGATTGCTATATCCATCCGTATCCGTTGTATGAATTGTTCGAGGTCAATCGGTTTGGTAATATAACGGTTGAATCCAGCCTGTATTCCCTTGGCAATCTCGTCATTAAAAGCACACGCGCTGATTGCCCAAACAGGGATACTGCAGGTATCGGGACAAGATTGCAGAACAGGAAGAATATCATACTGATGTTCTACCGGAAATTCAATATCGATCATAATCAGTACAGGCTTGTGAGCGCGAGCCATTTGCATACCTCTGGCAGTATCCTCCACTTCCAGCAGCGTCAAATCAGGCAGCTTTTTTCGAAATAATGATCGCATCAGTGCCAGATTTATACGTTCGCTGCCGATGTAGAGGACGTGCATCTTGTCCTGCTCCAATTATAATCATCCTTTCAAAAAAAATAGGCCGAAGAAAGGGTTTGTGCATTCCACCCATTCCCCGGCCTAATTTCAGCGCATGCACCATGTCTGAATTATTACCGAACAGCTATTTTTTTATTTCTTAATCGTTTTATTGTAAATACCTATAAATATATGATAATTAGAGCTCCAGTAGACTCAAGTATCTGACGCCTTCTGTGAAGCGTCTCTCCTGACAATACTGCTTATGCAGAATTTCATTCAGCCTTACGCCTGGTTGAATGTGGCTATTGTTCTACCCCGATGCTACGGTTCTTTTTCCAGCAGTACGGTTATACCCTTTCGAAAGATGACCATGGTGACGGTATGGACCCCTGATGAGTCGATAGAAGAAGCGCACTTCTGCATTAACCTTCCCTATTCATAATATAACTCATTCAAGCCAAGATTTAAATGTTACTACAAAAATTATTTGATTCGTAAGGTATAATTTATAAGTTCATTTCTCCTCACGGTTCTGTAAAGACCCGTTATGCATGCTTCCGATACATACATGAATTGACACACTCTATTATAAGAGTAAAACAAATTAGCATATTATTCAATTCGCGTATGATTAAATTCTGCTTCTTCCAGCTATTCCAATTTCCTTTTATTTATGTTACTAATTAGTAGCTTAATTCATTATACATAAGGGGATACTTAAGTGAGCTGGTACATTTCTGTTTTGAAAAATTATGTTGGCTTTCGGGGGAGGGCCAGCCGATCCGAATTCTGGATCTTTGGTCTGATCAGTACGATAATTACTATAGCCTTGTTAATTATTGATGGTATTCTGGGAACTGAACGATTTATTGCTTCCCTTTATCATCTGGCTGTAACCTTGCCTACTCTTGCTGTTTTGATCCGCCGACTACATGATACCGGACGCAGTGCATGGTGGTATCTGCTTGTACTTATTCCTATTGTCGGTATCATTGTACTGCTCATATTTTGCAGCCAGGATGGTCAATATGATGAGAACGTATATGGCACCAATCCCAAATATAGCTAACCATCCAATCCAAAAAGCCGCCTGTACGGCAGCAAAGACAATAGCGATTCTCCAAAGAGTATCCTGTCATGCTGCCAAAAAGCGGCTTTTTACCATGTTTATTTCATAAAGATAACTACTATCGGGCTCAGCTTTGTACTGTATTCGGTACGCTTGCCAGATATTCTTTGATCTTCCCGACAGCTTCATTCACATTACCGGCCTGAATGATAACACGCTGGGTATCTTTCATTTTGTCCGCGGAATACTGATATTTGGGATCATAATAATATTCCAGCAGTAGAGCAATAGCCTGCTCATACTGATCTCCATGCAGCGCTTCTTCGATCTGCACACCGATAGGCTGATGAATATGTGCCTTGATCCGCTCAAAAGCAGACAGACATTCTTCCTTGTGCTCAGCCGGACGATAATCTTCCATAATATGCCGTACACGTTCAGCCATCGGCAGCTCTACCCACAGATGCACACCCTGTTCTTTTTTATCCAGCAAAAAGGCAGGCACTTCGACCTTGCCGATACGCCGGCTTTCGGCTTCAAACAGAATATACGGAGCCTGACCGATTTCATTCAGCCGCTCAATCAGCAGGGAATCAAAAGCTTTCTGGTTATTCACCTGCAGACCGATTCCGCCAAATACAGATCCACGGTGACCAGCCATTCCTTCCAGGTCAATAACCGGGTACCCTTCTCGCTGCAGCTTTTCCAGCATCAGTGTCTTGCCGTTACCGGTATGTCCGTTCAATACAAATGCCGGTGTATTCAGCTGCAGCTGACCGAGTTCTTCTACGATCCACTGCCGATAGGCACGTACACCACCGGACAAGCGGTACGTCTGTACCCCCATCAAGGACAGTACAGTCGCTGTTGTCTTGCTGCGCATTCCTCCCCGCCAGCAGAAGACCGCCTTTGGTCCTTCAATCTGCTGGAATTTAGCGATAAAATCAGGCAATTTGGCTGAGGCAATCTCGAGACCGCGCGTTTTGGCCTGTTCGGTACCGACCTGCTTGTAAAGGGTACCGACTTCAGCACGTTCTTCATCGTTGAATAACGGTATATTCATACTGCCGGGAATGGTCGCATTCCGGTATTCCGATGGCGAGCGCACATCAATCGTAGTGATTTCTCCTCTGGCCCGTTTCTTCAGCAATTCTTCTATGGTGATATCCTGAAACAAAACCATCCGCTCCTTAGTTGTCGAATTACGTGGGGAAAGTCATTTCTTTATTACTTTTATTTTTAATTCCGCTTTTACTTTTCAAAAATAAATTAGATCTGTACCTGAATATGACCAGGGTGCTGGTCGGTCACTTCGCCGATATGCGCCGCTTCTACACCTGCAGCGAGCAGATCGCTCAGCAGCTGGGCAGCATCCTGTTCGGCAACTGCAATCAGCAGACCACCGGATGTAACCGCATCACACAGAATCCATTGATCGATCTGATCCATATCTGCCGGGAAAGTCACATCGCCTTCGAGATGTGCATAATTGTTTTTGGTACCGCCTGGTACAAAGCCGTTTTCTGCCAGTTCGCGTACACGCGGCAGCACAGGCACCTGACTTTGACGAATCACAATACCATTGCTGCTGCCTTTAGCCATTTCAGAAGCATGACCGAGTAGACCGAATCCGGTCACATCGGTACAGGCATGCACTTCATACGCATCCATCGTCTCGGCTGCGGTTTTGTTCAGCGTACTCATGACCTGAGTAACGCGGGCAATTTCCTCTTCGCTAAGCTGATCTTTTTTGACGGAAGTTGTCAGGATACCGACGCCAATCGGCTTGGTTAGAATCAACTGGTCACCCGGCTTGGCTCCTGCGTTGGTACGCACACGATCCGGATGGACTGTACCGGTCACGGCCAGGCCGAATTTAGGCTCCTTGTCATCGATCGAATGACCGCCAACGAGTGTTACGCCTGCTTCGGCCATCTTGTCCCCAGCTCCGCGCAGAATATCGGTCAGAATCTGCTTATCCAGCGTATGAATAGGGAAAGCTACAATATTCAGCGCTGTCAGCGGCTTGCCGCCCATGGCATAAATATCACTAATCGCATTCGCTGCAGCGACCTGTCCAAAGGAATACGGATCATCAACGATCGGGGTGAAAAAGTCCAATGTCTGCACAATAGCCAGATCATCGGTAAGCCGGTATACACCTGCATCATCACTTGTATCCAGGCCTACGAGCAGATTCGGATTGGGAATGGCCTGTGGCAGATTACGCAGTACCTGAGCCAGATCGGCAGGTCCGATTTTGCAGCCGCAACCACCTTTGGAAGAAAGTGAAGTTAATTTGATTGCATCGGTAGATGACATATATTATCGTTCCTTTCGGGTATAGGGTTTGTACAGTATCTATAGAAGACAGCAGAAGCGTCTGTGATCTCCTGTTGTCCTTGGAATATTGCTTTAGAACAGCACTTTATTAATTATACCACTAGCCCGGCAAATAATTCGATGCAGCTTGCGTTTCGGCTTATATTTTTATGCTATAATTTACACCTGTGATCTGCTTGTGCAGCTCATTTATTGATATTTTAATCAGGAGGAACAATATGCACACAACGGATTCAGGCTTACGCCAGCCGAACAAAAAAGTGATCTGGCTGGTCGTCGGCTTTTTGGTTATTGTCATTGCAGGGCTGATGTATGTGAAATGGTGGCCCTATTACCATAAAGCGTTCAAAGCTGCTGCCGATCATTCTATCGGAGCTTCGATTCTGGGAGACTCTACCGGAGGCGCTCCATCGTGGGAAGCGGCATGGGGATATGCGGTAGTCTATTTCAAAGCCGTCTGGAAAGCCGCGATTCTCGGTATCCTGCTCGGTTCGTTGCTGCAGGTTATGCTGCCGGCTCAATGGCTGCTGCGTGTACTCGGTAAAGCGGACTTTCGTAGTACCGCACTGGCGGGTGTCGCTTCACTGCCAGGTATGATGTGCAGCTGCTGCGCAGCCCCGATTGCTGTCGGCATGCGCAAAAAGCAGGCTTCTGTCGGCGCCAGCCTGGCGTTCTGGATCGGTAACCCGACTCTCAATCCGGCGACACTGGTCTTTATGACGTTTGTGTTGTCGTGGAAATTCACGCTGCTGCGTCTCGTGTTTGGATTGATTCTTGTTTTCGGCGTTAGCTATCTGGCAAACCGGTTCGTTCCTGCCGAGAAGCTGCCGGATGAGATGAAGATGGACGATCCCAATGCAGCGCCTCCTGCAGCACCGGAACAACCGCTTATGGTACGCTGGGGCAAGAGTATTCTGAATATGCTGATCAGCATCGTACCTGCTTATATCATCTTCGTATTGCTGCTCGGTGCAGCTCGGGTGTGGCTCTTCCCTTCAATGGATATCGCTAGCGGCAACAGTCTGCTCGCTATCGCCGGATTCGCACTGGCCGGTATGCTGTTCGTTATTCCGACAGCAGCAGAGATTCCGATTGTGCAATCTTTTATGAGTCTGGGTCTTGGCGCAGGACCAGCTGCTGCACTGATGCTGACCTTGCCGGCCATTAGCCTGCCGTCCATGCTGATGATCGGGCGTGCTTTCCCGCTCAAAGTCATGCTGTTCGTCGCTGGTTCCGTCGTTGTACTTGGTATCGTTTGCGGACTGGTCGGTATGTTCGTTTTATAACTCGTTCTATAATTGTATTCCGCTATGCCAACAGCCTGCTTCAGTATAAATCTGAAGCAGGCTGTTTTTTATTGAAACGCCAGGCAGTGGCGTATGTTGATGTAATTATCTAATCTATAAAAACCAAAAGCCCGCATACATACAAAATTCCGATGACCGACACGATTAATGTAACGATATATTGTCTGGAATGCGGAAAATATTTCTTTTCCAATCCGACCTGATAAGCACTTAGCAAAACAATCAATCCTACAACAATTATCAGATAAAATTTGAAATTCTCGTACAGCGGCGGCATTCCTGGAATCATCAAGAGAACGATAATAACAGCTGCATATATGACATTGCCGACTATCATGGCTTTTCGGCCAGCCGATTGCATAATATTCTGTTTCTCGATATGCAGGTATTTTTGGGCAAGACGCGGGATTACATAGTTAATCAGAACTATAATCAAAATAGTGATCGCAGGTATCATGACATCCTCCTGTTTTCTATGTATTTACAACTGTATTCATGCCACCTTTTTGTGTCTGCTTTCTTTTACTTTATGACAAAATTATCATTCTGCTGTGAGAAACAATTCATCCATATTTTAGTACAATAGTATAGTGATGCTTCTTTTACAGATACATTCCATATATATTACCGGTATGTACAGTAAGACTTTTGAATTTGTACGATTACTTTTATTGTTCTCTTCCCCACATTTGTACATGCCTGGCCCTAGCAGTATACCAATATAGAATAGACAGGAGCAATTTCACATGAACAATATACTTAAATTAGCACTATGCAGCAGCCTGCTGTGTACCGGCGTTACGAGCAGCTCTTCGCTAAGTAAGGTCACTCATGCAGCTGCGCCTCAGGTAAGCATTACACTGGACGGATATAATCTGCCTTTTCCGGTCGCTCCAACGATGGTCAAAGGAACCACAATGGTGCCGTTTCGTGCAATCGCTGAAGCGCTGGGTATTCCGGTATCCTGGAATCAGGCCAGCAAGACTATTACCGCCAGCGGTTCCGGCAACAAAAAGGTCATACTTACCATGAATAGCACGAACGCGACAGTAGATGGTCAAAAGGTTACGCTCTTCGTTGCTCCGCAGACGATTAATAACAATACGATGATTCCGCTGAGCTTTTTCAGCCAGCAGTTTGGTGCAGATGTGAAATGGGATGCCTCCACCCATACCGTATCGATCACCTCTCCAGTAGAGGATTTGTATACACTGGGATTTTACGCAATTTCCTCCTATGATGAGCGCGCGATGATACCTGACTTTGACAGCGTAGCTTATGGCTGGAGCCGAATTACGACAGAAGGCAAATTCTCTACTTCCAATACGGAATTCAAATGGCCACAGTCAGCTGGCAGCGATACTCCCGAATCCATGATCCAGAATACGGCTGCACAGGGTACTTCTCCATATCTGATGGTCTATTCGGTAGACGGACATGGGGAACTGACCAAGAATCTGGAAAACCCAACCCTGCAAAACCAGACAATCCAGTCCATTATCGATACAGCTACCAGCAAAGGATTCAAAGGAATCGTACTGGACTTTGAAGGACTTGGCTGGAGTGGTGACAAAGCCAAAGCGCAGTCGGATTATAACGCCTTTGTCAAAAATATAGCTGCCAAAGCACATCAGCAAGGACTCAAACTGACGCTGGCCCTGCACCCGCTGAACAGCTCCTATACCGGTTATGATTACAAGACGCTCGGCACACTGGCCGATGATCTGATCATCATGGCTTATGATTATACAGATAAAAAGACCCCGGAGCCAACCGACAAAGTCGATAATGCCATCCAACTGGCTCTGAAGCAGGTCGATCGCAGCAAGCTCATCCTCGGCATCTCCCTAAGCAGCGAAGACGAGAAATCGGTCAATACCAAAATCGGTCTCGCCAAACGCTATGACCTTAAAGGTGTCGCTATCTGGCGTCTTGGCATTATCGGACAAAAAGCGATGGATGCGATGCACGAATCAGTGGAATTTAATAAGTAAGATAGAAATAAGACAAGTATGACTAGATTACGTTGGACGAATTGGATGGGGCAGCTAGAATAACAGGCTGTATAAGTTCAATAGATTGAATAAGAATGATATGGTATAACGTCCGCGTAACACGAAAAATAAATTCTTGTTGGAAAACAATAATGACTACTAGATAGATGTAGATCAGGGCGGTGAGAATTCACCGTCCTGTTCCTGCATAGCTGTATGCTCGCTCCTATCTCTCTATACATATCTGTATGCGATTACGATTCTAAAATAAATATAAATCTCCCTGTTAAATATGTAACATTTTCCAATTTCACACGTGGTTACAGTGAAAGGAGGTTATGGTGTCCAAATATCTGGATCAATTATACAGACAGTATACCCATGACATCTATCGATATCTGTACTCGCTCAGTCGCAATCATCATACAGCGGAAGATCTGATGCAGGAGACTTTTTACCGGGCTTATCTGTATCTGGAAGTGTATAACGGCGAAAAGGTAAAACCATGGCTATTCCGGGCAGCCTATCATGCTTTTATCGATGACCAGCGCAAGCGTAAACGGCAGCAGGTGCAGGAGCCAGCCTTTTTCGACCAGATCACCGATTCGCAGACTTCTCCTGACAATCAACTGATTGAGCAAGAGCAAATTCATCTGGTCATAACTCAACTCGATCAGCTGCCTATAATGCAAAAGCAGGCCGTGCTGCTGTATGACTTTCACCAGTTCTCTTATCAGGAATCTTCAGAGATTATGGATATCTCTTTAGCCTATTTCAAGGTACTACTATTCCGCGGAAGGCAGCGAATACGCGATTTCAATCAGGGCGGTGCATACGATGAATGACTCATTTAGACAAAAGCTTCAGGATTATTATGACGGCAAACTATCCGAAGAGCAGCGTACGGAAGTAGAACAGGAACTGGACAAACTGGAGCAGTATCAGCAGTATATTGACGAACAATTGGATCGGGATCAACCACATACCAATGACCATTTGAATCAGACGAAGCACTATACGAATGATCAGCAGCCAAATGAACATTCGCAGCATACGGATACGGATGAACCGTTGAATCAAGCTCATTTCGAACAGCACGAGGATACAGAGGAACTGCTGAATGAAGAGAAGTACAGAAATATAGAGGCACAACCGAATCCGCAAACGCAGCACTCGCCTACTACAGATACTTCAGCACAGCCGTCTCCCGAAAATAAAGCGATAAAACCTGCCTTTATGCGTCGATATGGGCAGCTCTATATGGATGACCGGATCGACCAGAAAAAGATACGACGGATTATGAGGCGCAGCAAGTGGCGTTCACGCTCCGGTACAGCAGGGATTGTCATTGGAGCTTTTTTTGCTTTTATTTTCGTATGTACCATCTTCAATATTTTTTTCTATGGGATTCAAGAGGGTGGTCGTATCGATACTTACCGTGATGTGATCCGTTCCGCGATTGCGGTGACCCAGCCCAATGTATCGCTGGAGAGTGCGGGTGCCAATGTCGATACAACCGGTCTACATATCAAAGGAGCAATGGAAAAACAGATCGGCAGCAGCCGGGTCAAAATTGCGGATTATACGGTGGATATCTCGTTTAATTTTGCACGTACGTATAATACCGACTGGCTCGTAGAAGTCACGCCACCGCCGTTGCCTTTTCAACCTCCAGGAGCAGATGTATCCAATGACAGTGCAGCTGCCTGGAAACGACTCGAACATCTGCCAGAGGGTACGGTAGTCGAAGCTTATATTAGCTTTGATCAGTATTACAGTACGGACCAGGCACTGCAGTTATTCAAGGATAAAAAAATGAAGCCACTCTGGCTGGCTGTACGTCCCGGAAGCGAGGCTGATATGAATGAGCCTGGTTCCAGATGGAGTTACATGATTGGATTCCCGTATGATCCAATATGGCATGATTCGGATCGGACCCTGCTTCATCAAAGTGAAGAAAAGATCGGCTGGTTCAGCAGCACAAGCAGTTCCAGCTACAGCTATCCGAATGTGCAGGCCTATGGAAGTGGTGATATACGTAACAAGAATTTTCTCAATACGCTGCGTTTGATCCAGCCTTATAAAGGAATACTCCGCGCGCCTGCTCCTTTTTATGATTTTGATGGGATTATCCATTATATTGAGCAAAATGGCGTACAGATCTACGGCATTACAGTAACCGGGCCGACCAAAGAAGTACTAAAGCTAAAAAAAGAACCGTTTGCCAGCCGGATTCAGATCGGAGAAGTTCGGTTGTGGAACTGGGAAGAATAGTATGGATCGTAAATAAAGAAGCACCGCAAACCAATGTTTGACGGTGCTTCTTTGTTATGGTTATCAAGTTCATTTTATTCGGCTTCTTTAGTGCGTTCCGGAAGCAGCAAAGTCATTATAAGAGGACAGGTCCGTATCGTAAAAGATAACATCGCCATCTTTGACCCTATAGCTGACATTATACGGATCTTTAACAATATGATCGCGGCTATCATCCGTATGATCGTATCCCTCCATATCCCACCATTGGTTGTTATAACCTGACTGGGTATGAATATATTGCAAATGAGGATGAGCCGTATCTCCATGAACTACCGATTCCAGATCGAAATTCACTACGATAAAACCATTCTTCAGGAAAATGGGCGCTTTCTCATCCAGCGTATGTGAACGTCCATATTCGGCCAGATTTGTTCCTTTGGGTACAGCATATACATTTGCCGGAAGACTGTATTCACCATACCACTGCTGTATGCTGGCATTGACTCTGGCAGCCGATGCCGAGGCATTGGTTGGTCGCTCAAACGTATTAATAAAGGTACGTAATGGCGAAGTCAGGATCTGAATATCGTAGCCCCCCGTGTACGTTGGCTGATTGGAACGTTTTATAAAGTTAGCAATGTATTGTTCCTTGTTAATCATCCAGCCAGTCGACAAGTCATAGATCGATGCGGCTGTATTTTTGATCGTGACCGCTGATACATTTCGAAGACGCTGGTTCAAGGTTACATTGCGTTTTTCGGTATCCGAAGCAGAACCTATTTTGACGAATCTTTGGTTATCCGAGTGATAGTACAAGTCTACCGGCACTCGCTCCGGCTGAGTCGCCGCATCTTTATCCTGATAATAGAACGTTGGAGTAATCCGGATTGCATCCTTGTTTCCAAACATATTACCTTTCGTTTTCAAATCAAATTTGAAATGGTATCCCGTCTTCACGGATACGTTTTTGAAACCTGTGAGTGGATGGCTCCCCCGCATGATGGGCAACACATATGGCGAACTGTTTCCACGCGCTTCTCCATCTATTCCATTTGGTCCTACCCAGAACGATTTGCCTGTGGGAGAACTACTTCCTTTGGCAGTACGGAACACGTTTTCCCAATTGAAATCTGCTATATCGGTAACATGGAAATCATAGATACGTCCTATGACTTCAACATCAACAGAATCTTTGGCAACATGGTTGCTCAGATCCAGGTTGGCATCTTGTTCTGCAGTAAAGCTGGCAGGAGCGTTCTCCGCAATATTCCTGAACAATACCGTATAATTACCTTCGTCTACCCAGACGGGCAGCGTAAATACTGTATCCAGCTGATTCACTGGAACATCAATCCAGGTATTTTTGGGGTAAAATGTTTTACCGTCTGCAGCATACACATCGAACGGGAAAAGAACCTGCTTGATTTTGAAATACTTGGCGAAATCCCTTTTTCCATATCCGGGATAAGAAGATTCATTTTGATGCTGTCCAGTTGTAGGGATGCGGACGGTAAATGGACGATCCAAAATCAAAGCCATTCTTTTGGCATCTGGAACTGTTTTTTGATTATGTATCTTATCATCTGATATGGATGAATAGTTTACCACAGGTGTATAGACAGTCACATTGTTAATGCCTGTAATCGGAAAGCTCTGATCTCCCCCGCCCTTCACATTTTCATCAATCATCGTATAGAAAATAGTACCGGTTGCTGGAGTATTTGCTTTATTGGTCAGTTTGAGACTAATCAACTGAGAACCTTTCAACAAGATCCGTTCGGTAGAATCCTTATACGAGCGAATCTTAGTAGGCGCCGGGATCTCTTTGGGCTTAACAGTCGTCTTTCTGGTCCAATCTCCATTCATGACTTCGGTTTCTTTGCTTTTAAAAGTAAACTTGGCTTCATCATTGCGAACTTCTGGATCATCGGTTTTGCTTTCGGCCATGCCTTTGAGTTTACCTTCATCATTTGGTACAGATGGTTTACCTGATTTCCCACCATCAATAACGCCAGGGTGATAATTGATAGCGCCAGTTTCATCTGGACGCACATGATCATTTACATCAGTACTATCTTCTTTTTCGATTGAAGGTGGTGTATAGCCAGCTGCTGCGATCGTTACACTTCCATTAGGGAGTGCATAGTTATTCATTTTGGCTTGCTGAATTCCATAGGCAGCTAACTGATTAATCTGCCAATAGGAGTAATCGCGAGTAAAGCCAAAATTATATGTTTTGGTAGCACTGGCCGTTTTGGTTTTCCAATCTCCTTTATTATTCTTTTGTTTCCATTTGAGGCTGTATTTCACTTTCACTTTACATTGGTAATCGACTTTCCCCTTCATCTCTCCAAACTTGTGACTGAACAGGTAATTATATCCCCAAGCATTGGCATACAGATTTTCACTGGTAGGGATACCTTTCGTAGCATCGAAGTGACGTCCATTCGCTGCATCGTCGCCAAGAATATGTCCTGAGGCTTCCGGGTTCATCATTGCCTTGGAGAGTTCCTGGGATTGTGTGGGTGGTAATATAGTGAACGTGCAATCCCCCTTTCCTTCGGAAGGAAGATCAGGATCATCACAGTCAGGGTTATCCGCGCTGGTTTGACCGGGCTTACAACCTTCTACTACATCGTAGTATTGGTAGGCTCTGTATTCTTCAAATGAGCCGGTGTATTTAAATTTTGGAGGTTCTCCTTCTTTTATGTCAGGCTGCTTTGATGGATCTGTACCATCTGTTGTTTTTTTGTAGCCGATGTATTTGTACTTTTCATTAGTTGGTGGTGTAAACTCGTATTCGGTTCCCGGTTTCATTTCTTCCTCACGAGGAGGGAAAATGGAATTGAGGGATTTACCATCTTTTGTTTTGTAGTAGACGCTTAGTTTGGAATCCAGTTCTATTTTGAATAGAACTGGAATATAAATGCGAAGTCCTTTTGTTGTTGGGCTACATTTAGTAGTACATGTGTCAGTAATATCTTCTGGTTCTTTTGCTGTCAACATAATGTTTACAGTGACAGGAATTTTAGCAGTATCTGTGCCAATCCCACTTTTACTATAATGAAGTTCACTGTCATCTGTTCCAATTGACATTGCATATTCATAGTTGCCCCATAGATTTGAACCTTCAGGTGGCTTTTCAGTTCTAGATTCCTCAAAGAAAACAGCATTCTTTGCAGTTCGTTTATATAGACTGACTTCTATACTTTTTATTGTACGGTTAGGAAAGGAAAACTGATAATCCTGTTTTGCTAATCCTTCGTCACCTCGATTTGGAGCTTTATCTGGCCAACTTGAACCATACCACATATCATAATACATCATTCCAACAAAATAGCGGTAATTAGCCTCTGTCGTATTTTCAGATATATCTTTGTAATAATGTAGTGGAGTAGCTACACCTTCAGCCATAGCTCTTGAAGAATCTATGGCTGTCGAAAATAAAAAATCAAATATAAAGACTATAAGAATACAATACGACCAATATTTTTTTTTTCTATTCCAGCTCCGACATCTCATGTTATTTTCTCCATGGATTGTCCATCAATATAAGTGAAAGATTATCTTTTGTAGAAGATGTATGAAAACCGATGTACTTAATATCTTGAACCGATAACTGCTTTGAATCCTTAATATTATGAGCAAATTCATCA
This sequence comes from Paenibacillus dauci, assembly GCF_000971985.1. Classification (GTDB taxonomy): domain Bacteria; phylum Bacillota; class Bacilli; order Paenibacillales; family Paenibacillaceae; genus Saccharibacillus; species Saccharibacillus dauci. Next base: position 156,831 of record NZ_LAQQ01000008.1, read on the forward strand.
GTATTATTATAGATACCATAATAATAATAAACAGTACCATCACTATTCTTTTGTGTTAATTCATTTCGTTTATATCTATATCGCACATCTCCTTTCTCGGTTAGTAAATAGAGATTTGGTGATATATCGGTTGTTCTCACACGAATATAACTTAATCCATTATATGCACTACTATCATGGAATGTATAAAGATCTACACCATAAATATAACCTGACATTAATAAGGGGAAATTTGATGGTTTAATTTTAAAAGCATATTTATACGGTTCATTAAATTCATTTGTCATTAACTCTGGTCTTTTAGAAAAAAATGATTTGTACGGATCAATAGAAGTTTTAGGCAAACCTAATTCTTCTACTGTCGGCGGTTTCTTACTTCCAATCCACACCCACTTGCTAATCTGATCCCAACTTACCTCTTGTCCAAGCCCTTCACTAACCAAGCGCAATGGCACATATGTACGCTGCTGTTTTACAATAATTTTACTATCATAGGTTTTGCTTTGATCATCAATGACGGCTGTCGAAGAACCTACGGTCATTGTTACGCTGTGTTTATCTGTTTTCAGTGTGATATTTTGCTTGCCACCGACTCGCTCATACCCTACCTTTGCACCTAACTTTTCAGATACAAAACGAATAGGTACCATAACTGCACTATTCTCATCCTGGAAAGGTTTTGCATCCGGAAACGCCATTTTACGTGCATTTAAAAGTACCTCTACCTGTTTGGAGCTTGTAGCAGCTTTTGCAGGAATCTGTGGAATCGTACTCAAAATAAAAGATGAAGCCAGAACTGCCAGAACTGTTTTCTTGATAAGATTGGTTTGCATTGTTAATCCTCCTAAATTTAGTTTCTACATGTACTAACAGATATGTATTCTACGAACATATCATAGGTTCAATTGGAAAATTGCGCGAATTTTCCCATATTCTTTTTATCGGCAGCAGTTAGTTAATTACCAATACCACAACGAATAGGAATATAGCCTTTTTGAGCTGCTTCCTTTGCTGTAGTAAAAACTTCTTCAGCACTGTATTCGGACTTGCACGTTTTGGTAGAAAAATAGTATTTCTGACCATCTACATCGATTCCCTGGAACGTTTCTTTTTTTATAATCCGCGCTCCCCCCAATGCATAGTTATTATAATACTGACTACCAAGCGGAATCCCCTGAACAAATGCTAGTACACCTGCATCATTGATCGTATTATTCCAGTCTTCCTGCGAGATATAGGGCACGGTAAACGTATAAGAGGTTCCGTATCTTTTGGAAGTGACATTATACTGATTAATACTCCGCTCCAGATCATTCTGGATCGCATTGACGATAGTTGTTCGACGCGCTGCATCAAAAGCAGAGGCATCTTCCAATAAAGGAACACCTGATTGCTCCGCTATTTCTCCGCGGAATCCCTTCACCCACTGTTCATCCGCCTTGCGCTGGATCGTTACATAATCGTCCAGTGTGAAGCTGTAGGTATTATCGTACTGATCCTTGTAGACATACGGCTTCTTTGGACTCCATACATGGCGGAATTCTGTCTCTCCTCGCGCATTCCGATATTCTTCAAATTGATACATATAATAGCCGTCATACCCAATTAAAACGAGCGCTGGAATATAGCTATTCAGCACATATTGACCTGTCGGGTCATGGGTTACATTGAAATTCATATACATGGTTTGGAAAAAGGTATCGGCTGCCTGTTCCTTGTTGATCCTTACATTTTTGGCTGACTGATACTGGGATTCCAGCGGCTGGCTGACATTGGTGATCAGGGCCTGGGCAGCATCCTGCGTGGCGGTATCGATCGCCCGGTTGTACCTTGTCTGCAGCAGCATATTCGTTCGGTTATCTTCCAGATCGATATGGTTCCGTACGAAAATAAACAGCAGAATCAGTACTAGCACAACGGCAAAGCTAGTAATCTTCATTCAGCACCATCCCCCCGTACGGAATAATAATCTTCTCGTTGGGAGCCTGTACTGCATTGAACAGAAAATCACTCATTAGCGTAGCCATGGTACGATTGGTATTTTTGACCTGCACATTGAAGAAATCTCCGCTATTCAGTTTGTATATCCGGCCGGGATCGTCGGGATTATCATTACCATGCGGGAACAAACAGGCATTGATCTGGGTATTGTAATAGCCTTCGTAATTGACTTTGAAATCGTTCTGAAAGCTGCCATCGTCATTGTATACCGGATCATACCGTTTGTGCAGATGCTCCATCTGGATATCGTACGTATTCCCTGTCAGATAGAGCTGATCTTCAAATTCCTGAAACATTCGCGGTGTGATATAGCCTTTGTCCCTTACGCTATCTACGAACCGGGTTACTGTATTTAGCACAATAATCTGCGAATTGCTGTCCTGGCTGCTAAATGCTGTATAGATCGGCCATATTCCCATTAACAGAATTGCGATAAAGGCCGCGAATATTTTGATCAATGGATTGCTCATTGTAATGCTCCCTTAGGTAAACCTCAGCATGACCAGCTGGCCCTCCGTATTACGGATATATGCCGGGGTATATTTTTGATCCAAATCTATAGAGGATACATCTGCTTCATCTGGATCAAGGTCTTTGGGGTACAGGGTACCACTCACCATGATGTCCACCTGCAGACTGTCTATCTGGTGAATCGTCTGGCGGACCTCTGCTCCGGTGCAGGTGTATGGATTGTCGATTTTCAGGGTGGAATGAATATTTGGATCTGTTGATGCAGTCAAACGATAGGTCTGTTCATTGATTCTCGCGGATGTCTGAAAAAGAGCATAGGCTCCGCTGAGCGAAGCGATAAAGATCAGAAAGCTTATCCCCAGCCACAGGGCTGAACGGGCATGTTCCCCTATATTCATTCATGATCATATCCTTTGTGGTAAAGGCAGGATAAATGATGTCTTCCTGCCTCCCCTTGTAATCACCTTGCTATAATCTAGTACATCTATTAATTCTGACGGAATACCAGCGCACGTACGACATTGCTCTTGTCCCGGATCACTTCGCTTTTGAATGTTCCGGTTGGGTTGATATAGTTGTTGGACGACTGCTCCAGTGCATCGGAGAAGGATCCTGACGCTGCATCCTTGCTAACCGAACCGTAATCTGTACTGTCCACCGAAGCGGTATTATTCACCTGATGGAAATACCAGATGCCGGATGGGTTCTTGCCTGTAACGACCTGAATACCAAATGAACCCTGATCCTTGAATTTGCGCAGCGAAGATACCACCTGGCTGCCTGAAATATTGGTGTTGTCATAGACGGCATACTGCGTCTGATCCAGTTCCTTTTGGATACCGGAAAAGTTATTTTGTGCTGTCTTGGTCGCTTCCTGGGCACTGATGAACAGGACGACCACAATCGTAATTAGAGCGATAGTCAGGAACAGTCCTGCGGCTACTTTTAGTGCGGCTGATGCGTTATTCATGGTTAATCTCCTTTGTTTATATATACATTTTATGGTTGGCTTAACGTTTGGTTATGTGCTTATCTACTACATCCTCATAGCTTGTTCAATTGCTCATAATAAGCGCTCATTTGCTCAAAGCTCATATAGATAAATGGCAGTACCAGATAAATAAAAGTGAGCACCGTCATTGGAGCAAAGCCGATCATCCGGCCCCATTCCGATTTGGTCTCGATCATGCGCTCGTAGTCCTGCTTTCTTTTCTCAAAATTGTAATTACGCTCATTCTCCAGATCGTCGAATGCTTCGCGGATCGGGATACGTTCCACCGACAGAATCAGCTTGTCAATCGTCCTCGACAAAGGTATGAACGGCGCGTCCTGCTTGAGCTGCTCCAGTGCACGTTCGGCGCCGCTCTCAAAATCAAGTACAGCCTTATGTAGAGGCTCACGGAAAATCGTGGAGAAACGCTCCATCCATTCCAGAATAATATCGACGGAGATACGATCGATCTCGGACAGCATAGCGATAATCGTATGGAACTGATCGACTTCATTTTGCATATCGATATACCGGACCCTTTTCTGGAACAGCAGAATCCACCAGGGAATCAGATAACCGATATAGCCTGCTATTATCGCAATCACTAACTCATACCATTTGAAATATTCGGACTGCAGCGTGTTCATTTTGGCTTCGATCCGTCCTACAGTCGTCAGGAACAAGGAGCTGTTGGCTGCAATATCTTCATCCTCGTTCACCAGTTCCATAATGCGGTCCTGCATCATCTCGGGGCGAATACCTTCCAGCTGCTGCAAAATACGTGTATCCAGCGCAGTGGTCTCTCGGGCTTTTTGCAAATCTTCGGCAGATAGTTCACCGAACATGGTCGCGCTCTGGGTCGGTGCCTGAAGAATATTATGGATCGTGATGGAATGCATGGTGATAAAGGAAAACATCATCGTGCCAAATAAAGCGACCGCCAGCAGAATCCGGTGCAGATAGTGCCATTCCAGCGGTATACCTGCATTGGCATCCTTGATCAGTGTATGAATACAAAAACGTGCGGTTGTCCGCGGCGGCGGCATAAATCGATTCACGATCCATTCGGTAATCCGGAACTCCAGCAGCTTCTGTTCCCACAGGATTTTGCGCACCTTGGCCTGGTATGTGCCTTCCTGCTGATCCTGCAGCTTTTTGAGCAGTACATAGGAGAGCAGAATAACGGCAAAGATCAGTATTTTGAAGAAAAATCCGAACTTGCTGTCATAAAACTGCTCCATGATCGGAAAGTTGTTTTTGGCCCATAGCTCAATCGGCTTGGTGAACAGAATCGGTGCGATCGAGATAATGGTGAGCCCTTTGAGCATATAACCGAGCCGGGTACGCTTGAGCAGTTCCAGATTGATTTCATTGGTGAGTTTGTTCATATTACCGAGATACAGCGATCCCTCTTCAACTACTTTGTCTCCAAATTCCTTGACCAGATACGAGATTCCCGCAAATGCTTTGAGAAATCGATTGGGAGCTGCCTGATAATAATTTTGCAGCAGCTTCTCCGGTTCGGGTGAGACGAGAATATCGTATACTTTTCTGGCATGCAGGGTAGCTTCATGACCGGAAGCCTCTGATGCATCATGCAGGGCTTCCTCGATCATTCCATGCTGCTGATAGCTATGCCGCACATCATCCATGACTGACTTGAGCTGATGCAGCAGCCGATTCTCTACCCGGTTCACAAAGGTATCGATCAGCATGCCGTTCATCACCAGCGCAGTCAAAGCAATCATGAACATAAAGGTCATATCCTTGTTCATCAGCAGCAGGGCCAGTATAAAAGCTGCTACAATGCCAATCGTGGAAAATACGATCTTCATCGTCTCCCGGCGCATCGAGAATTCGTCATAGGAGTGGATCGATTGCAGCTGTTTGCGTATCCGCAAAATATACTGTTTGAGCAGCGGAACACGCATATAGGCATGATACGATTCCTGGAGAAACTGATTGTACTGCTTGATCCGCTTGGACTTGCCGGAGCCAATATAGTCGGCATACGCTTTGTATACTTCCGCATTGCCATTCTGCTGGTTGCGTCGCTGGATATATTTGAGAACTGCCAGCAGGACTACAAAAAGGAATCCGGACAGAATCAGAATGTAGATAAGAATACTAGTAAGATTCAACGGCTGCTGCACCCCAGTTCTCTGTCATGAATTGCCGGAAGCGCAGCTGGTCGGCAGGTTCCATCATTTCCAGCATCTCCTGCTGATTGCGGTCCGAGATCGGATGAACCGCTACATACTCCCCGTTACGGTATTCGATAATATTGCGTCCTTCTCCAACTTTGCGATTGGTGGAACGCTGGAAGTATTCGGTCATGCTCTCCATCATCGCCACGAATCGCTGATCCATCCGGCTAGCCGTCTTGAAGCTCTCCGGATAATCCTGCTCCTGATCGACCAGAATACATTCGGTGATTCGCTCCACATAACGGGAACCATCAGGATCACGCCGCAGATGTACATCAAAGTTCAGAACCCGTACCACCTGCTCTTCGGCTGTCTTCTCGTTACTGAAAATGCCCTGTTTGAGCAGCGAATTACGCAGGGAGTAGACCAGATCTCCGAACGTCTTGGCATGATGGGTGAAAATGGTGAACAGACTGGCCACCTGCGCCATCTGGATCATCCAGGCGGCAACTTCATCGGTCGCTACTTCCCCGAGGATATTGACGGTTCCGTCTGTTTTCTTCTGTACATCCAGTCCCGACTGGCCGCTAACGGTCTCGGTCTCTTTGAACGTCAGTATATTGCGCTTATTGTAGATTTTGCGCAGATGCAGCTCGAATGACATTTCCTGAATCCGCAGCGTGAATGTCTCGTTAATATAAGCGACCAGCGCCATCAGCAGCGTCGTTTTACCCGAACCCTGGGAGCCGGTTACCGCTACGATTCGTCCACCTTTCATCAGATAGATCAGTAGCGATTTGACGATATCATGATTGCCGATCCGGTCGGTGATCAGCTGATCCAGTGTTGCCGAAGCCGGATCGAATTTGCGGACAAAAAACGCCCATGATTCCGAGAAACTCGGCCGGACAACGACGACCCGTGATCCATCTTTCATCTCATTGACCTTGAAGCCGTTCGCTTCCGATAGTTGACCTGGATTATTGTACCGGTAGATATTCTGACAGACCCGCTTCAGCTCGGCCTCGCTACCGAACGACAGAAACTCCAGATGAACCGATTTCCCGCGGTAGAAAATCCAGACACTGTCGTGGCTCATAGGTATATGCTGCTCATTGATCCGGGAAGTGAAATCGTAGAAATCATCATCGTACTCTACCTGGCTGACCGGTACACCGGATACACCGCCGCTGACTCCATCGATTTTCATATCGCGTACCTCATCCACTACGCTGAATCCCTTGAATGTCTGATAGACCCGCTGCACAATAATATGGAGTTTATCCTCAAAATACAGAATGCTGCGGAATCCTTCGAACACTTCGTCAATCTCAGCGGCTGTAATCCGGTAAGAACCGGAGCCTTGTGAGTCCGGATGAAGCTTGAGCTCCGCCAGCTGATGATCATCGATCAGACGGGCAAGCCCATTCAGTCCATACATTTCCTTGTACTGGTACAGCATAATATCGAATTTCTCCTGGCTGCTCAGAGCCATGCTGTTATGGAAAGGAATTGTCTTGTTCATATTCTCTTCCGTAAACTCATAGGTTTTGAGCAGCAGGTCAAAAATAACGCCTTTGACAAACTTTTTGGCATTCAGATCGCCATGTGTACAGTCTTTGAGCGACTTGATCAATGTCGCTCGCTGATTGAGACGCCGATTATATTCTTCCTCGGACAGTCCCAGATCATCGAGCGAAGCAGAAGTCATCTCATTCAGCGCTATTTTGACGTATTCGATAATCTCCGGGAGTGTATATTTGTTGTTTTGATTGTTCTTTTTATCCGAGCTATCGCCTTTGTACGTAAATTTGAAATAAGCCAGTACAATCAGGATAAGCGCAATCAGACCGATGCAGGCCCTGTTAATAATGAGACTGATATCCACCGCGCCCTACGCCTCCTTTTCATACATATTGGGATCAATCGCAAGACTCTGATAGATTCCCCGGGTCAGCCTGCGGATCTCCTGCATAAATGCATAGTCCGGCTGGGCGGCCTGGATATGCTTGCGTTTCAGGAAAAATTCAACGACCTTCTGTTCATTGCAAGCATCCATATAGCCGCTGTTATGCGGAACCGCGAACATGGGAATTCGAGTTTTGAACAGACGTCTGATATTGGTAAGTGTCAGCCGGGAACCCGCATCATACTGTCCCAGCACTATAATGAATGTCTTCCCCTCCAGAACAGCAGGCGGATGATCAAAAAACTCCCGTAGCAGTGCCATATTCTGGTTCAGGGAAACGACAACCATATCTGCCGATTCCAGTACGGCATTAGTCAGTACATTGCGGGTGCCGCTGGTCACATCGATCATGGTCAGGTCATAGGCACTTCGGGCGGACTGGCAGATCGAGTCGGTCACCTCGTGCATCTTCAGAAACAAATCTTCCTCCGGCTTTTGCGTACCAGCCAGTACATCAAGCGAACCGCTGAATACAGGTACTGCATAATCCTTGATCATTGATGAACTCAGTTGCTTGGAGCGGGCCAGCGTCTCCAGCGAATCGATTCCCTGAGCAGAATAGCTGGCAGACCCACTGCCTCCTCGCCAACTGCGCAAAAAGGCATTTTCGACCATGGATATCCCGTAGTGTGTGTGCGCAGCCAGTGTATGACTGACATAATCCATCGCCATCACAGCCGCGGTGGCTACCATATTCGAAGAGCTACCCGTCTGTCCGTGACATGGACTCCAAAAAGCAATTACATTCCCCATACCGGCTGGCTCCTCCGCGATAGTTTTTTGGCATAGACTTTGAGTTCACTGTGGTTCAGCTGGGAGACACTGCCTGCAATTTCCTGGATAACGGTACGGAACTCCCTGGAAATGCGCTTGATGCTAATACTGCTGCTGTTCTGATTCATAATCTTCTGCATATAATCCATCTCATCAAAAGGCACAGTGAACGACTGTTCCTCGAACCGGAGCGGCAGATTGCATAATAGCTGCTCCAGATAATCTTCTGCCAGTCCGTTATCTACCTGCTGGACAAATAGCCGTGTAAACCCGATTCGTGGCAAATGTTCCTCTCGCTGCCCCAACATATCTTCCAGCAATTCAGCAGTCTTCTCGAGGGAGCGTCTCTCGGAAGAAATGGCAATAAAGCGCTGATCAAATTCTTCCCAGTCCTTCTCTCCAATAAAATCAGGCGTAGAACAAAATACGATCGTATGATCATATGCCTGCGTGATTTCCAGCTGCTCCTTCATGCTCTGGAAATCGGTAAACTGATAGCCGATATCAAACTGGTCATATTCCGACACACCCGTACCGGTGTGAAGAATCGGCGTATTATAGCGGATAAATCCTTCGGCGCTGGCATCTGCCAACAGCACCCGTTTACTGGCGGTCTGCAAAAACTTGCTCAGGTAGATCAGCAGATCACTAATATCTGTCGATCCCAGAAATAGCGTGTAGTTCATGGTGATCCTCCTTTATTTAACAAGCGGCTGTTCAAAAACATCCGCTGTCTTCTGCTCTGTCGTAGCAGGTGATGAATGACTGGCGGCAGGTTCAACCGGTGAGACAATCGGTGTATCCGGCGTTACATCAGCGGCAGGTACTGCTGCCGGATCAGTGACCGGCTCCGGGTTGCCTGCTGCTGCAGGTGCATTTTGCGCCGGAGTCTGCGCATTCAGCTGATCAGCTGTTTCGGTCATTGGTGCTGCTGATTGTGGTTCATTGGCAGGTGCAGAAGCAGAACGGCTGCTGCCCAGCTTGGCTTTGTCCGCTTCACTCATGCGACTCAGGCTGTTATCGAGCGTCTCCCGTGCTGCTCTGCTCAGCAGCAATGTGGCTTTCTCCAGCACATTCGGATCGGACTGGATCAGGTTGATAACATCACGATTCGCCGGATAATTCGGAATCGCTTTGTCCTGCATATAAGGGTCGGCGTAAGAGATAGCATACAGCCGTGCACCCTGCAAATAGGCATCCACAATTGCGCTGCTCATCGCCAGAATCTCGGATTCATTGATGTTATACCAGACGGTGGTACCGGCCAGATCCTCAACTTTTTTCTTGGATAAGACTATATAATCGTTACCGTTCGGGAACCCGATACGTACATCAACAAAATCTCCCTGCTGCAATTTGGTGGGCAGCTGCACCACACTGTATTCCTTGCTGCGCAAATCGCGCGGCGTCGCTTCCTCGGCATAGACCATTGATGAAGTGAGCGGGGTTGATTTGCCAATATTGATTTTTACAATTTTGCCAATTAATTGACTGGGATCGGTGACGGCATTGGCAGGTGCTCCCTGTTTGGATACAAAGGCGACAGCGATATTCTGTTTCTGTATCCTGTCGCCTGCTTTCAGGTCGGCGGTCATCACGACAATTTTGCTGGATACAGCCTGCTGCCGGGCTAACTGCTGCTGGGATTGACTCAACTGGACTTCGTACTGCTGTTTGACTTCTTTGAGCTGATTCGCCTGATAATTGATCAGAAATATGTATCCTGCCGAAGCCAGAATAGCGACGATTAATCCGCCGATCAGTCCGGCATAGATCTTGCTTTTCATACGAAAACGAATGATGGACACGTCTGTAACACTCCTTAATAGTTGGCTCTGGGCGGTAGACTGCGGACGGACAGCTTCATGATCCGGCAGTCGACCAGATGCTGGTCTCCAGCACTTTTTCGATTAATATCTGTTCTTCGGCAGTAGGCTTATTGCGTGAATTCTCCAGGCGACTAATTCGTGTCTGATATGATCCAATCAGCTCAGCCAGCTGCCCCTGAGACAGCTTCTTCCGTCTCCGTGCTACGGCCAGCTGCTCGGCATCATTTAGAGATATGCTCAAATGCGCTTGCTCCCTTCCCGGTAAATGAACAACAAAAAAAGCACGCAAAATGCCCCTAAGGACATTAAGCGTGCTTCGCTTTGACAAGAACTGTTTATTTATACAGCCATCTTATATGAAGGCTATACAGCTTGTCAATGAATTCCGATATCTTTTTGTGACTTTTGAATTATATAGGATAAGTCTAAAGATTCAATAATACTCTCTAAAAAGAAAAAGACGCCTTTGAAAGCGCGCCTTTTAGACTATAACAGATCATTCTTGCTTGGTTACACAGCCGATCCTTACTTATCCGTTCAAATGAATCTTCATTGCCGTATAGTTCAGATCCGATGCTTCGCCTGGTAACTCTTCTACCGATTGCACCATATCCTGACCATCCATTACGATCACTGGCGTAATCACCGCATAACCAGCTTTACGGATCAGATCGCGGTCAAACTCCATCAGCAGCTGACCCTGCTCCACGTCATGACCCTGTTCTACCCGCAGTGTAAATCCTTCCCCTTTGAGCGAGACGGTGTCTACGCCGACATGGATCAGAATCTGTACACCGGAAGCATGTTCCATAATCAGCGCATGCTTGCTGTTCATCATAATATGAATTACTTTGCCGCTGAACGGTGCATAGATCTTGCCTTCAGACGGTTCGACTGCAATCCCCTGTCCCATCTGTCGCTCCGCAAAAGCAGGATCGGGTACGGATTCGAGTGGTACAACTTTTCCCTGAACGGGCGCCATAACTTCCAGCACCGTCAGATCCGAAGTTGCAACCTGTCCGGTTGATGCAGCAGACTGTGATGCCGCTCCACCTGTTGGACTTTTGGCTGTAGTTCCCGCAGCCGGAATGGTGCTGTTATTATCACTGTCGTTGGCTGCATTTTGCTGACGCTTGTTCATAAAGCGTCCATACAGTACGGTCAATGTGAAAGGCACGACCAGCACAATAGCCATCCCGATAAAGAATACACCCCAATTTTCCGGGAAAATGGAGAGGAAGCCGGGAATCCCGCCGACGCCGACCGAAGATGCCATAACACCATTGATCGATACGAGCACACCCGCAATTGCCGAACTGATCATCCCGAATACGAACGGGTATTTATAACGAATATTAACACCAAAGATCGCAGGCTCGGTAACCCCGAGAAAAGCGGACACCGATGAGGTGACAGCCAGACCTTTGACTTTTTTGTCCTTGAGTACCAGCAGCATTGCCAGTGCACCTGCACCCTGGGCGATATTGGACAGTGCCAGCATCGGCCAGAGGAAAGTTCCGCCCTGTGCACCGATCAGCTGTACATCGATTGCCAGGAAAGTATGATGCATCCCGGTAATGACGAGCGGCGCATATAATCCACCATAGATCAATCCGCCCAGAGCCGGTGCCAGATTGAAGACATAAATTAGTCCTGTTGTGATCGCATTACCGATTGCAAAGGTCACAGGTCCGATTACCGTAAAGGCCAGGAAGCCTGTCACCAGCAGCGTAATCGGCGCCACCAGCAGCAACTTGAAGGCATCCGGTATTTTCTGATTCAGGAATTTCTCGATCTTGGCCAGTACATAAGCGGATACGAGTACAGGCAGTACTTGTCCCTGGTAACCGATCTTGTTGACTTCCCAGCCAAATAAATTCCAGACTGGTACGGTTCCTTCGGTCACTGCTTTGGCATAGTTATTGGCATTTAGCAGGTCCGGATGAACGAGAATCAGCCCGAGTACAACACCCAGCAGCGGATTCCCGCCAAACCTTGTGACCGCCGACCAACCGATCAATGCCGGCAGGAAAGTAAATGCAGTACTGGCAATCGTATTGATAATCGAAGCAAAGTCGGTCCACTGTGGATACACTTCTACCAGTGATTTACCGGTAAAGAAAATCCCCGGACCGGTCAGGATATTGTTAATCCCGAGCAGCAAACCTGCCGTTACGATCGCGGGCAGCAGAGGGATAAAGATATCCGACAGCGTCTTGATCGCGCGCTGAAGCGGGTTTTGCTTTTTGCTGGCGGCACGCTTCACATCGTCCTTGGAAGCGCGGCTTGCTCCTGTAATCGTTATCAACTCATCGTATACAGTATTGACTACACCCGGGCCGATAACAATCTGATATTGTCCGCCGGTCGAGAACTGGCCTTTGACCAGATCATTCTGATCGAGTGCATCCTTATCGACCAGATCTTCATCATGCAAGGCAAAACGAAGACGGGTTACACAGTGTGATGCCGTATCGATATTATCTTTGCCGCCAATCGCAGCGATAATATCTTCTACCTGTTTTCTGTCGACTGCCATTTATTTCACTCCTCTGTAAACTGCATATCATCTGTGTATTCTGTGGTGTCTCTTATGTGTAGTTATGACATTGTGCTCCTCATGTATGCTGTCCATTCAATGTGCAGCGGTGAATCCTTATCCTTGTTCTTATCCTGATCTTGCTGATTATAGCCGTACTGTTCAGTCTTGCCCGAGCGTCACTTCCCTCCTCTTATGTAGTGGCCATTATTAGATACTTACCACATTCCTGCTGCTGCCGACTCAATTCCTTTGAATTTATATCCGTGCTTATGAATAAAACCCGTGCGTTTGCTGCTGTGGTATGCTCTTATTCACTGTGGATATAGGCGTATTTCATGATGGTATTCTGCTTTATTTTCAAAATTAATTCGTGCAATAAACAGAGACTTCATCTGACATCTGTTTATCCTTTTCTGCTTAACACCTTAATTAATCGTACTGTTCTTTCGCTTCTCCCCCTCATACCGACATAGCAAAAAGACAGCCTCAAAAGGCTGCCTAATCGTTAACGGATTCATATTATGCGTACAGGAATAATATACAGAGCTATAATACCATTGCAGCCAGAAATCAGAGGCTGCCTGAATATGCATATAGGTTGAGGTTCACTCATTATTATTATGATATATTTTGTTCAGCAACTGCCAGAGTTGTTCCTTTTCCTCTGTCGACAGGCTGCGGGTAAGCTGTGCATTGGCATCCTGCAGAATCTCATGCAGCATTGGCTCAAATGCCTTGGCCCTTTCAGTCGGATACAGCAGATAGGCACGCCGATCATTTGGATCGGTGCGCCGTTCAATATAACCAGCTTCCTCCAGCTGCCGCACCGAACGGGCTGTCGTCGCTTTGTCAAATTTGAGGTCGGTAGTCAGCTGATCCTGATTAACGCCCGGTCTTTGTAAAATGGCTTTGAGATAGCTGTGGTGTCCTCCGCTGCCAATATCATACTCTTTGAAGCTGCGAGCCAGATTTTTCTGGTTAAGACGGTTAATATAGGAGATCAGCTTGCCAATCGAATCTCTTTTCATGCCTGTGCACCTACTTCAACCGGATAAAGATCCGGATAATATATTCCTGATTGCAGCCCTGTATGAGCTGCACCTGTCTATATACAATCTGCAATGTTATTAATCCGACTGTAATCGCTATCAAATCGATTAGTTCGCCGGAAGATGGATATATTAATTTTAACGGAATTTCATGATGATGTGTATACAAACGATAAGGAACAGATTCCGAAAAAAATAAATTAGTTGCAGATGCAACTATGTGGTTATATACTCGACTTGTTCTACTGGTTGCAGCGATCGTGATGATATAGATATCGGATCGTACATTGGTATTCCTCTGGTACTTATTATATAACAGACGAGGTGTTCACTATTGATGGATTCTCCTTCACGTAAAACGTATCAGGATGACCCCGAGATTCAGCGCAGACGCTGGGTTATCCTGATTGTGATGAATTTATTTACCTTTATGTCCACTCTGGATGGGAGTATTGTAAATATCGCGCTGCCGACCATATCCCATTCGCTGGGACTTCCGGTAGCGCAGACTGAATGGGTAACAACTATTTACCTGATGGCGATCTGTGCTGCTATTTTATTTTTTGGCAAACTCGGGGATAGTATCGGTAAAATCAAAATTTTCAAACTGGGAATGCTTATTTTCCTGATCGGATCACTGCTATGCGGATTCAGCACCAGTTTGACCTTTCTCTTGGTCTCGCGCGTCATTCAGGCAATTGGCGCATCGATGACAATGGCGAACAGCCAGGGGATTGTGACAGATATTTTCCCGCCCACCGAACGCGGCAAAGCGCTGGGACTCGTCGGTACCTTTGTATCGTTGGGCAGTATTGCCGGTCCCAGTCTGGGTGGAGTGATATTATCTACACTTGGCTGGCAATCCATTTTCTGGGTCAATGTGCCAATAGGGATTATCGCTATTGCATTTGGATGGAAAATGCTCCCGGCGGATATTGTAAAAACCGGCGCACGGATTGATAAAGCAGGCACTGGGCTATTTACTGGCTTTATCCTGTTCCTGTTCGCCGGACTTCTGCTGGGACAACAGCTGGGTTATGCAGATATGCGTATTGTAAGCTCACTTGTCTTCGCTGCCGTACTGCTTGGTGTATTTTTGTGGGTGGAGACGCGCAAGTCGGAGCCGCTACTGAAGCTGGAATTGTTTCGTAATCCGCTATTTTCGCTGGGTATTCTGTGCGGCTTTCTCGTATTTGTATCGAACTTTTGCTTTAATATTATCGCGCCATTTTATACACAGAGTATTTTGAATCTGTCGCCGTTTCATGCCGGATTTTTGCTGATGCTGTTTCCGATTATGATGGTTATTATTGCTCCAATGAGCGGCGCGCTGTCAGACCGGATCGGCTCGGAAATACTTACTTTTGCCGGACTGATTGTGATGGTTATTGCCCAGTTCGGATTGGCACGGCTGCATGAAGGTAGCCCAATCCCGATTGTCGGTACGTGGGTAGCCATGTTGGGAATTGGAACCGGCATGTTCCAGTCACCGAACAATTCGCTGATCATGTCCCGCATTGCCAAAACACAGCTGGGCATTGCCGGCAGTGTAAACTCCCTGATACGTAATATCGGGATGGTCGTCGGTATTACCGTGGCTACCAGTACCTTGTTTGGTGTGATGAGCAAGGAGGCAGGCTACCGGGTCACCGGGCTGATCCCGGGTCGTCCGGATATTTTCCTTACAGGTATGCATATTGTGTTTGTAGTCTCGGCGAGCATTTGCCTGATCGCCGCGCTATTAACCGGCTGGCGTATGCTGCACTCGCGCCGGATTACAGGGGATCATTCGGATGAGTCCAAGCCGCGGATGACTACAAGCGGAGCTGACGGGAAATAATTCTTTTCGATAGATATACCTGCCACGTTCTTTCTCAGCTTGAGGCATGGGACGAAAGTTGATTTTATTCACATCAAACAAAAAGAGCAATCGCCGTGAGTTAATCTGGCGCATTGCTCTTTTTCAGTATTTTGCTGATACTCAAATTTATCCTGTATATCTATACAGCTTGATTATTTATTCTTAATACGGATAACCGCAATGACATCGTTTTTGCCATCGTAAATCGCTAATTGCTGCTTGCCCAGCCAGGCTACTCGTGGTTCTTCTTCGCCCTTGTACTGCAATTCAGCTAACCACTTCATCGTTTGGGCATCGGCAATACGTGTAGTCTTACCCTCAAAGTAAATTTCCTTTGCAGACAAATTGATCGTTCCGCTTCCCACCAACGGATTGATTTCTTTTCCTTGATCATTCAGGAAAAATACTTTGTTGGAGCTTTCATGAATCGTTAGGATCCGATTTCCCTTTTCCTTATAAGGGAAGTTCGAACTTGTCATTGCATGCTGCCACTGCTTCTTGCCTTTGGCATCGTACTTGGTTAATCGGCATGCATATCCACCTTTAACCGGCATACCACTCTCAATCGCTACCGATAAATCCGGCAGCAAATAGACGAATAATGAATAATCTTTGTTAACAATCGATTTTTTAAAAGTATACTTCCCTTGATGATCCTGCACACTCAGTGTATAGCGCAAGAAATTACCGTCTGTGACTACAATACGATCCTTCTCTGCATCCCAGACTGTTCCGGAAATTGTGCGTGTTTTGAGCAATTTCCCGGCTGGATCAAAATACCGAAGCGTAGATTTATTGTTGGTCGAATAGGAGACGACCAACTGATTGTTATCCATCAGCCAGTAATTCCATAACTCAAAGGTGGAGTCAGATGAATGAGGCTGTTTGACTGTTCTGGTGATCTTGCCTGTTTTTTCATTAATGGTATGTAGATAAAATGTATCCTTATCTTCTCCAGCTACAAACATCTCTCCATTGGATTCGACACCATATACACCATCATGGGGACGCTCATTATCGATAATCGTTTCCCACACTTTTTTGCCGTCTTTGATCTGAATGGATGCTATTCTGAATCCCTGACGCTTATCTTTAACAGACGCAAAAAATTCATCTTCGGTTTGGTACATAATAATAAGATGTTCTCCCGAGCGATCAGGCGACATCGTATGAATAGAGAAAAAATCTTTGGAATCTTTTGCAAATTGAACTTGGTAACTCGCCGCGTTCAGTTTCCCCTTTTGGTCGGCAAGCCTTACCGATTGGATCGATTTCTCAATTGTGGCTTGAGAAGGTGAAGACTCCGAAGCCACCGCACTGCTCTGATCTGCATGCAGAGTCGTTGATTCCATAGTTCCTAACATACTCAAAACCAATCCTGCGTATACCAAACGCCTTAACCATGTAGCCATTATCTTGCTCCTTCATTTTCAGTCGTATAATTTCAAGTATATCGGCTGAAGGAATAGATGAACACAATTATTATTCCATTAGTTCGTTGACTCTATCTGCCTACTTACCTTTAATACGGATAACAGCAATCACATCGTTTTTGCCATCGTAAATCGCTAATTGCTGCTTGCCCAGCCAGGCTACTTGCGGTTTATCCCCTTCATACTCCAATTCTGTTAGCCATTTCATCGTTTTCGCATCAGCAATACGTGTAATATTTCCAGTAAAATAAACCTCTTTATTCCTTAAATCCATCCATCCATCTTCACTTCCGAACATCGGATGAATTGCTTTTCCCTGATCATTCAGAAAAATCACTTTTTTTTGCACTCGAAGAAAAGCCATCATTTGATTTCCATTTGGCAAATAGGGGGAATATTCATCCCATATGGTATGCTGCCACTGTTTTTCTCCTCTGGCATTATATTTAATTAATTGAAACCGATCTTTCTGTTTGGCTTTCCCATCAATCTGACTTTCAACAGCTACCGATTGATCAGGCAGCAAATACGCATTCCAGAAAAATCCTTGATCTGCAATTGATTTTTTGAATATTGTATTTCCCTTGGCATCCTGCACACTTAGTGTATAGCGAAAAACATCTCCGTTCGTCACAAGAATACGATCTGCCTGCGCACTACGAACAATACCGGGGACGGTACGCGTGCGGAGTAATTTACCAGCAGCGTCAAAATAACGAAGAGTCGATTGATTGTTTACTTCGTAGGACACAAGTAGCTGGTTATTATCGACCAACCAGTAATCCCATGCCAGAAACGTGGGCTTGGATGGATGCGGCTGTGAAATCGTTCTTGTAATCTTGCCTGTTTTCTCATCAATGGTATGTAGGTAAAAATGGCTTTTATCCTCTGTAGTCAAAAAGATTTCTCCATTGGACTGTACACTGTAAATACTCTGACTAAACTGTTTTTTACCGATAACGGTATCCCATACTTTTTTGCCGTCTTTCGCCTGAATGGATGCTACTTTAATTGTATTATTTGTAAACTCACCATTTTTGTACACATAATCATGAAGATCGTACACAATGATAATATGTTCCCCTGATCGGTCGGGAAATATCGAATCGATAGCGGGAAACTCTTTTGAATCTTTTACAAACTGCATCTGGTAACTCGCCGGATTCAGCTTTCCGGTTGGATCTGCCAGCTTCACTGACTTGATCGATTGCTCAAGCAGGGACTGCGGTGATGCTGACTCCGAAGCTGCTGTATTATCATCCGCATACATAATTGTGGAATCCATTGTCGCTAACAGACTCAAAATGATTGCTGTACCTATGAACCGCCCTATCCATTTAACCATTGTCATGCTCCTTCAATTGTATTAAACACACTTGTATGTATATCGGTTGCATAAACCGATAAGAGCAGACATTTTATGTTAAAAAGACCGCACTATCCCTCGCGGGATAAAGCGGCCCTTTATACACAGCAGACTCTACAATGACAGAGATTGTACTTTACGTTACGACAATTGCATCAATACCCAATCTTCATACTGTAGCCATCCATCGCAACTGCGGGAGAACGGGTCAGCTGCAGCTTGTGATCGGCTGTAAATCCAATCGTCTCGCCATCGCGGAATGTCACGTCGCTTCCTACCACATAGCTCACAATATTCAGCGTAAATTCAAATACATCCGCCATCTCTTCACTGGAATCTACAATCTCGATCTCATCCTTGCCAAAATGCTTCAACCCTACCGTATATGAAGAGCTGCCACCATCCTCGCTCCGGTACAGACCAAGGAATACCCATAGCTGAACAGGCAGCTCCTGATCCTGGAGCATCCGAGCACTCTCTATATAGGATTCCGCCGACATGACCATAGGCGGAGCATAATAGGCAATCGCATTATCAAGCTTCAGCACACTGCTCGTAATCTGTGTAAATAATGCATGACCAATCAGCGGATCGGTGATACCCATAACGGTAATGATGACGTGTGTCTGGTGAGTAGCTACAACCTGCTCCGCCTCCGGCCACAATACATTGTATTTGCAGTTGGATTCGACTTCCTGATTCGGAATGGGTCCCGGCATATAGGCGACCGCAATATTCATATCCCCCAGTTCAAATACCATATTCTCACCGGCTTCCAGCCCATCCACCTGAATGCCCCAATCGGTCTGCATCGTCCGTACCAATTGCTCGGCATCATACTCGGTGCTGTTTAGTAGCGCAAATCCAAGCAGCATACTTGCCGGCTCGGGAGTGTCACTTCCCGGATCGACAGCAGCTCGTGGAGTATTGGCAGCCTGCACTTCTACATCGGCACGATGGTTACTCTCCTGCTGCACAGGATCTTTCTTTTTTTTACGAAACATATCGAAAATTCCCATTATTCAGCACTCCTTATTTTGAAATAATATATGTATCCTGCTGCTGTTCACGTCCAGCTGTACTTCTTCCAGCCATGTTCTTCTTTACCAGTTTAACAGTAAAGGAAGCATTTTCCTACCATGCCAAAAAGCCTTTCCGAAGAAAGGCTTTTGCTGGCTGTATTATTGAGTATAGATCGTAATGACATGTACTTTATCAGTCCCTGTCCTTTATCCAAAAGAACGATTCCTACTTTTAAATACAATCATTCTGCTGGTATATTTGCTGCTACCAACGTGGAGCATACGAGAATCGCTCTACCAGAGGCTTACCTTCGTATACCGGAAACATATCAGAATACCATTTCATTGTATTCAGACGAGTACGCAATTTGACCACATCCGGAATTTTCTCATCGTATACCATCATATAGATGAGGAATAAACGTCGTCCGTCTTTGTCCCAAAAGGCATCAAAATCGTAAAATACGACATCACGGCCAGTCTCTGCCTTGATCATGGCAGGCAGCGTATTAGCCAGCGTCTGACCATGAGTCAGGTTCGGATCATCTCCGAATCCGAATCCATCTTCCACATTGAGCAGCATGGTGTAATAATAATAGCGCCGCCATTCCGAAGGGGATGCACCTTCCGAATTTACTGTCGGAGCAGATTGTGATGAAATGGTTGGCAAATCAGCCGCCGAATAGACATTAGAAGATACATTATCTTCCGCAGCAGCTCTTGTAGATGAAGGCGTAATCAGCAGCAACAGCATCATTACGGACAGCAAATACAACATTGCTTTTCTCATAAATTCCCTCCTGAATGTGTAATGCAGATAACGATAATACTCGCAGCATATATAGGTATGATCATGCTGACTTCAGGCAGGATGCTGCATCGCTCACAATACCCTCACAGCTTGCTGGATAACAAAATAACAGACTCCTCTATAATCGTCCTCCTTTCGATATATCCTTCTTTCACAATACCTCATCTACTAAATTATGTATATAATGTAATTTGTGGATAATTATAAATAATAAAATGTTAACTACAAAAAAGCTCCTTCCCTCAGGAAGAAGCTTTTAGCCTGCATAATCTGTCTATTCTATTACACAGGCAGCAGTACGAGAATAATCGAAGACAGACTCAGACAAACGCTGATCAGGCACAATACGAGCAGTACCTGCTGCTGATTCAGCCCACTCGACAGCAGGCGATAATGAATCTGAGTCGCATCGGCTTCATAGATTGGTTTGCCATTCATCATGCGCTTGATGACTACGAAGATATTATCAAAAATAGGCACGCCCAGCGCCAGGATCGGAACAAACAGCGACAGCAGTGTCGCCTGCTTGAATGCGCCATCCAGTGCAATAATCGCCAGAACAAATCCGAGGAAGGTCGCCCCCGAATCACCCATATATACTTTGGCAGGTGGCTTATTGTAACGTAAGTAAGCCAGTCCTACTCCCACCAGACTGATCGCCATTACTGCCGATCCACCCTGTCCCTGCGTCATTGCGACGATGAACAGTGTTACCGCCGAGATCGTTGCCAGACTGCCTGCCAGTCCATCCATCCCGTCACTAAAGTTGATGACAGTAGTCACACCAAAAATCCAGAGCAGTGTCAGCACGAGTTGCAGCCAGTCCGGCAGCAGAATATATTGATCATTAAAAGGGTTTGAGAACCCGGAGAAGCGAATCCCTGCCATATAAATAATTAGCGCAGCTCCCAGCTGTACGATCATTTTCGGAAGCGCCGGAAATTCGCGGCGGCTCACTTTGTACCAGTCATCTATCAAGCCGATACCCAGTACGAGCAGTGACCCTACCATAACAGCTGTCATTTTCCACAGACCCGCATCCATAAATAATATGTACGAGATTGCGAAGCCGCCAAACAAAGCAATGCCCGCCATTAGCGGTATAGGCTCCCGGTGCAGCTTGCGTTCGCTATCCGGTCTTGGTTTATCTACAAAATCAAGCCGGATCGCCCATTTGCGCAGCAGGGGAATCGTGATCAGCACAAACACAAACGACACAATAAAAGCAGCAATGTATGGCATGGTTCCTCCTTGTGATCGAAATGAGATTGGATACCAGTTAAGATAACATATACGCCTAAACGCCTATCATTACAATAGCGACAAAACTGATATTTTTGTCATAATTGGTAGCTGCCATGGCATGCAAACACAGGGTTTGTTGGATTTCACTATTTTCCTACACCGCTCCGGGTTCAAGCACAAAAAACCAGCGCTCCCACAGGAGGCCGGTTTTCGGATTGGACTATAGGTCATAACACAACCATATTAATGGCAAAGATCCCGATCCAAATTACGCTTGTTCGAAAATTTGTTCTACCTGCGGCATGATATTATCCCAGCTCGCATCAGGCAGTTTGCTGACTGTTACAAAGTCGCGCATACCAAAGATGTTATCGACACCATCGATATTAACGAGTGCCTGTGCAATAGCATGATCTATGCTGTCACCGGCTTTGACGGAAGTACTGCCTGTTCCTTCGAAAATGGCACGATCTGCATTGATTTTGACGGAATTCGGGTTAGGCGTTGTCTGAACATTAATTTGAATAGCCATAGTTAAGCTCCTTTACAAAGGGAATAGTATATACAAAGCAGCAGTGCTGCCTGCTTTCGGCAATGTGTATTCAGTGGTTATTACTTTTCCGTACGTGTATTAGTCTTGGGTGTTTTTTTCGGATTGCGAGTAAGATCCAGGGATTCCCATCTGCCGCGCAGCCAGCTATCGAACTCTTCCCCTTTTTCGCCTTCATAGGCATTGTAGATATCGGCACGCATTTTGTTCAGCTTGTCTTTGAAATCCTCGTACGTATGCTCACGCGGGAGGCTTTTTTTGATACGGATCAGTGTCTTGGTCATATGGTTGAACAGCTCGGTATTGTGACGCTCCGGCAATTGTACATCCTGGCCGAGACCTCGCAGCTGCTTATGGGCTTCTACACGTACAGCCGTTACCGGATCATGGTTCATCAGATGCTGCAGCAGATCAATAACAGGCGGCAGATCATATTGTCCAAGCTCCTGTGCAGCATGCAGGCGTTGCTGCCAATCTGCTGTACGGTGGGCTGCTTTTTTCAGTTCATTATAGTTCTCGGGCAGTTCATATTGTGTATTGGAATGGTCTTCAGTTGTCAAAATATTCAGGTCTCCTCTGTACTTCTTTGTACGGACATGTTCTTATCCAGCTTCTATACTAACATATATATAACCGGACCGCTCTCGGAATATACAATCTATGTCCCGATTCGGTCAAATTCCTTGTTATCCATACTTCTTGAGGACGCTTTAGCAAGATGACTGGCAGGTATGTTACATTTATAGGGACGTTTATAACGAATAAGTACATAACGTATTACCCGATATTTCACTTTATCCGAGGAGAATGTAAATGAAAAAAGTATTTTCCGCTGCAACCAGTCTTATTTTTCTGTTTCCAGTCATTTTACTCAGTGTGATGGTATGGAGAGATTACACAGGACAACTCAATGAGGCCCCTGCTAGTCCGAGGATTGATCAGGTAAAGGATGTTTTTTTCGCTGATCAGGGTCATACGGTTATCGGAATTACGGATAGGCCGGGAAATGATCATATCGTCGCTTATACATATGATGCAGATAGTCATCGCTACGAAGGCATCCTCCAGTTGCCTTCCGATATGTTCAAACAAACGGCGGCCAGTTACCAACAGGACGATCTGATCCTCGCCGTCAAAGATGCCAACGAGAATCTGCTGGCGTATCGTATCAACAGTAAGGAACAACCGCAACAAATCTACAATCGTTCCAGCAAAATTGACAACTATCTAGAATGGAGTACCCGCGAATGGCGTGGACGTCTGATCTTCTTTGATGCTTCGGCTGACCCGACTCCGAAGGCATTTTATGCGCAGATTCATAATGGACAGCTGCATTATATTGATCTGAATGACGGCTCTTATTTCCAGGGGCAGCGTCCAACTACAATTACGGACACCTCCAGTGTGTGGGATGAACCGGGCATGATTCCCATGTTCGAAATTACTCTCGCCGATAAGACGAAAGCCTATATCAGCGGCATACTGGACGATAACAACCAATTGGATGTATATTACCACCCTGAACGGGATGAGCCGTTTGATGCCGAAGACCATGCCCAGGCACAGTTCCGCAAGCACTTCGGAGGTTCTACATCTACCCATCTGGCTGTAGAGACCGATTATCCGGAGCAAGTATATGCATACAACAACAACGATGACAAAATCCGGCTACTATCCACACCCAAACCGGTCTATGCTGCCCGCATGTTCCTATTGAACGATGAGGAAGTGCTGATCGCCGGATCAACAACCAAAGACCCGGTCAAAGGAACCCGCACCGGCTACATCTATAATGAGCAGTCCCGTCAATTCACCAATGTCACCAAACTGCTCGGCTCGCTAGGGGTCGATGATCTGACCAGCCATGATCTGCATTTCTACAAGCCGTCTGGTCAATCGCTCCTGTATTATTCCTATATCGATCACTCTGGTGGCATGATCGATACCAGTAAAGGAAGCGTCAACCTGCTAACTACAGATGAAGTAACCAGCTGGCAGCAAAATACTGCACTGATAGCCGCTGATCAGCGTCCTTCTGTACAGGGCTTTATCAGTTACGTGAAGGAATGGAATGCCCTGATTATCAACTGGCTGGTCTGGCTGTTCATTACGGTCATCATGTTCCTGATCGTGCCTGTGCTGATCAAGATCCTGACCCTGCGAAGACGCAAACAACTAGAGCAGGGCATACTGTTGCAGGCCAAAATATTGTCCATGGAAGAAACCGGCACCCGTATCAATGATCAGCCGCTGATCCGGTTCCTGGTAGGGTTTACTCATGAAGGACGCAGCGAACAGATCGAGATTCGCCAGGTTGTCTCTTATCTGCATATGCCAAAAAGCGGCGATCCGGTCATGATCAGCTACAATCCGGTGACTGGCAAGGCTCTGTTCGTGACCGAAAATGACAGGCCAAACAATAATCTGCCCTCCGATGAACCGGAGACGATTCCATCCGCCATGTTGCGGAAAATCGACAGCTACGGACCGGTCAACCGTGGAGAAGCATTACTGCTTCATTTCGAAGCTGCAGGACAGTCCTACCATGTACCTGTTGTTCAATCTCCGGGGTTCCTTTACCGGATAGGCGATATCGCTACCCTACTCCATATTGGCGGGACTACCCGTATGTTCAGCTATGGTGAATCGACTGTGTATCGCAAACAAGATCATACCGCGCTGCAAGGGCGATTGATCCATTTGCAAAAGTATCCGGTTCATATCGATGGCCGTCAGCTCATGCTGCTGGAGCTGGTTACGGAAAGTGCGCATGGCAGTGTGTCCCGCCTGAACAGTCAATTTGTTCCCCAGCATATGATTGAAGGATTACAACCGGGTATTCAGATTCCGGTCAGCGTCAAGCTCGCGGAATACGAACGGGAAGCGGAACTGCTGCGCGGTCGTCAGGGCAGTGCAATTGTACGCTCCGTACAGTTCCGTGGGACGACCGGCGAGCGGCCGCTTGCTACAATCATTGTAGAGCGCAAAGGTGTGGAATACCGGATCGAGCAGTCGATTGAGCCGCTCTACGGGGTAATGGAAGGTGACGAGCTGTGGATTGCCTATAATGAGCAAAAACGCGAAGCCGTCATTGTAAAATATGCCTCGGTGGAATAGCAGAAAGTGAAATATGACCATCTCGGCACACGACAGGAGGAAACGCCTTATGCAGTCCATATCGCAATTGCTGGATCAGTACAAAATCCGATTCCCTGCACGCATGGAAGAGAAGGTACAGGAACTGGTAGCTACAGGCATGATCGAAATGGAAGCACGAAGCCATATTCGGCTGAAAATCGCGCCCGGCATCATAGTGGATCATATTCCGACACTGAACAGGGAAGTGCAGCAGCCGGTCAGCTCCCAGCTTCGGGAGCGATTCAGCTATGCCGGCAGTTGGCAGGATCTGGGCGAGCATCTGCTGGACCCTGTACAGATGAGCGAACTGCTGCACCAACCTCATTTTCGTGAATGGATTACCATGATGCGGGAGCACCGGGAAGGCAGTGCCCCTGCCCTTTACCCGGATGAGCAGCTATCTGTCCTGTCCGTGATGAATGAAGAGAATGGGGATTATACTCTGCTGGTCTGGCCGGAAGAGACTGCCGAACCGCAGGTATGGCGATATTCCAGTCAGCAGGAGCAGCAATTTGTTGATCTGAAGCACTGGCTGAAGTGGATGAATGGTATCCCTATTTGAACGGATCGAGCTCTATCCATCCGTGCCGATCGGCAATTTCGCGTATACGCGATTGCTGCGCTGCTGCTTCACGCGCCGCCTGTTCTGCCGGATATTCGGCAGAACCGCCCAGTAGGGACAACTTGCTCAGATCCATTAGATGCAGCAATCTTGCGTTCGCTTCAGCGACTTCATCCTGATGCTGAACCGCTTTTTCGATATAATCTGTGTGCAGAGTCTCTCCTTTCAGGAAGCGGCTCTGCACTTTTTGTTTTACCTGTACGACTGCGGCTTCTCCTGTCTGCACAGCTTGTTCTACAGCAGCTACAGCCTGCTCGCGGATCGCTTTTCCCTGTTCCTGTCCGGTGGACAACTCCGCCTGCAGAATCAAGGCATATTCGATCCAGGTCCAGTAATCATAATTATTCTCAAAAGGAACGCTGGTTAGCGGCTCTACAATCGGGCGAGCGATATCCGTCTTATCGAGTGCATATAGCAGCCAACCCAATCGGACATACGCTTCCAGTTCTCCTTTGGCTGTTCGTCTGGAACGGGCAGGAATCTTGGCCAGATAATCAGCAGCCTCGGCATTGTCACAGATAATGGCTAGAGCATCTTTGAGCTTCATGAATAGTATTCCTCCTTGGCTATATAACGATACTGCTGTTCATTATACAATAGCCTGTCCTGTTCGGCAGTTTCTTGTCCTAGACATCAAGGGAATGCTTTTGCTGCCTGATCATGATCCCAGCTCCTGCACTGTCTACTTGTTCAGATCTGCTTGGGCAGCCATTTGCCATACTGCTGACGCAGCCGATGAAGTTCTTCACTGCGCTGCATCGCCTGCTGTTCCTGAGATTTACCTACTGCCACAATCAATGTCTCCAACAGCACGAGCGGCGCTGCCATGGAATGAAATTCCCACACTTCACCTCGGGCAGTATACAATGCTACATCTGCCTTACGCCTCATATCACTGACAGCCAGATCGGTTACCAGAATCGTGCGGCAGCCAGCTTCCCTGGCATAATCCAGCAGGGAAGCCAGTTCCGGCGATTCGGAGACGAATCCGAACAGCACTACCGTATCTCCTGCCTGCATATGGATAAAAGACTCCAGCAGTTCATGACCGCCATAGTCTATCGTACGCACCTGATTACCAAACCGGGTTAACCGGAATTCCAATAGTGACGCCAGTGCACGAGCTGAGCCCGGACCATAGATATGCACAGTACCCGCTTCGACTAGAAATTGCACCGCCCGGTCGAAAACATCCTGCTCCAGCCGATCTGCGGTCTGCTGCAGATAGGCGGTTGTATCCATCATCTGCGCGGAAGCACTGCCCTGCTCTTCCATACGGTCAAATGCGGATTGCAGCTTGCGGGAGGGAGATACCAGCCCTTC
The DNA here is from genome assembly GCF_000971985.1 of Paenibacillus dauci. Lineage (GTDB taxonomy): Bacteria > Bacillota > Bacilli > Paenibacillales > Paenibacillaceae > Saccharibacillus > Saccharibacillus dauci. Next base: position 183,975 of record NZ_LAQQ01000008.1, read on the forward strand.
TTCCTTGACCCGATACTTGAATTCCTTGAGATTGCGGCATTCAATCTCCGCCCAGAAACGGGAGACAGTAGAGACGCTGACTTTGCAGGCAGCTGCAATATCCTCCTCCACCATAAAAGGAATGCCTTCGATATTTTTGATAATATAATCGGCTACCCGCTGATGACTGCGGGACAGCCTATTGCTGGCAAATGTAAGTTCCATGGTGCGACCCTCTGCTTTCTGTCCATAATCATTCTGTCATCTCGCTATCTATCATCTGCCTGTATTGCTGCCATATCCACCATCTGTACAATACGAGGAGATTAGTGATACGCAGAAATACCTGTTGATGATGCAGAATGCTATACAGGCTGCTGCCTGAAATAAGGCACAGCCTGTATAGCATCTTTTGCTTAGTTCGGTGAGTCGGTTACTTCGACTTTTTTCTTGAGCAGCTTTTTCACTGCATTGGCAGCGCGTACCTGCAGATGTAGCGAAGGGGAAATGGTACGTCGGCAGAGCCCATCCTGAATCGCCTGGCGAATATCCGCCACGGTCTCGTACGTACCCGGCAGCTCGTTGAATACGCAGCCTACCTGGAACATCTGGTGGGCATCACTGCCCGCAACCACAGGTACTTGATGCTGCTCTCCGAGTGTGAGTACTTTGGCGATATTTTCCTGAATACCGATCTCATGCAGATCCTTGCCGTTCAGGTCAAAAGCATCGAACCGGCGCAGCAGCTCCGGTGCTACATGATATAGATGATTGGATTCACGGAATGGATGTCCTCCGATCACCATCAGACCGGCTGGATGACACAGATCGAACAATCCTTCGAGCGGAATAAAGTGCTCCGGCGAGGTATAGCTTTCCAGTGCCTGGCGCACATTCAGCAGCGCCTCCTTGGGTCCGCTCACCAGAATATGCCCACCTTCTGCGACATCCACTTCCATTCCCGTGAAGATGCGGAAGCCATCACGGTCATAATAATGTCCATTACACGGTAGATGCTGATCCAATGTGCCATATACCTCGTCAAAGCGACGGGTGTTGAAATGCTCGGTCAGAATAATCGCATCCAGGCCGTGCATTTTGGCTTCATCCAGAATGGTATAGAAATGCTCCATTGAGAAGTCTGTTTTTTTGGACAGTTTGGCATGAATATGAAAATCAATTTTCATTATAAATTCCTCCATAACGTTACATGCAATAAGTAGATTATTACAGCTTGTTAATTTACATAGATGGATAACTATTACCCGGTAGCCGGATGAATAGTATTGCGATGATCCATCAGGCCCGAATCATCTCTCTGGTGGGTGTAATTGGACGAACTCCTGGCAGCCGTACACCGCTGCCTTGGTTATATAGATTCATATGTTCCGGATTCAGTGTGATATATACGGTCTCTCCACAGCTATATTCTGCGTCCCCAAGCACGCGAGCACTCAGCTCGCTGCCCTCTGTCATCAGCTTGACCAGTGTCTCGGCTCCTGCCGGGAAGACGGCTTCGACCACGCTGGGAACCGATTGCGGCACATAGCTGCGATGCAGCTGAATATGCTCCGGCTTGATCGTCAGGATAACCGGCATTGTCTCTGTCAGCGTTATTCCCTCCAGCGGAAAGGAGCATACCGGCGAACTCAGGTAACTCCGTCCGCCATCTGTTGCAATCAGCTCGGCAGACAAATGATTCGTATCCATTCCACCATTGCCGAAGAAATCAGCAACCTGTAGTGTAGCCGGACGCTGATATAGTGTCTGCGGACGATCCAGCTGCACAATCTCACCTTCAAAAAACACGGCAATCCGGGTCGACAGGGTCAATGCTTCCTGCTGATCATGGGTTACATAAATAATTGTCGCTCCCAGTTCACGGTGTAGCCGCTTGAGTTCGGCTCTCATCTCGACACGCAGCCGGGCATCCAGATTGGATAGCGGCTCATCCAACAGCAGCACCTGCGGCTCGGTAACAATCGCTCGGGCAATCGCTACCCGCTGCTGCTGTCCACCGGACAATTCGCCCGGATAACGCTCTGACAGATCGGCGATACGTACCTTAGTCAAGGCCGCCATGACTTTCTCACGAATCTCGGTTTTGGACTGGCGCCTTACCTGCAGACCGAATGCTACATTCTCATAGACCGACATATGCGGCCACAGGGCATAGCTCTGGAACACCAGACTGAGTCCTCGCTTGGCAGGGTCCATATGATAAGCAGTCTCTCCATTGGCTACTTCCCTGCCGTTCAGCACAATCGTGCCGCCATCTGCTTTTTGCAGACCGGCAATCGTACGCAGCAGTGTCGTCTTGCCACAACCAGATGGACCGAGAAAAGTCATAAAGTCTCCCTGCTCGATCGTCAGGTCGATGCCTTTCAATATACGTTTGCGACCCATATTCACCTGGATTCCCTGCAGTTCAATTGCATTCATCTTATTGCCCTCCTATCCCTGTGGTCAGATCCGCCTTGCCGTATTTAGTCGCCAGATAATATACCAGAATTACTATCGCGATCATGATCATTAGCACTACGTTGGTCAATTGGGTATAACCCTTTTCCACATATTCAAATGTTAATGTTGTCAGTGTCTCGGTCCGCGGCGTGACCAGCATGATGATCAGTTCGGTCTCCTTCATGGCTCCGATAAACACAAGCAAAAAGGCGGATAGCAGACTTTTACGGTTCAGCGGCAGCAGAATCCGGCGGAACCGCGTCCACCAGGAAGCTCCACTGATCTGGGCGGATTCTTCCAGTTCACCGCCAATCTGCATGACCGATGCGCTGCCTGCCTTGACGGTAAAAGGTAGCTCTTTGACGACCGTAATCAGAATAATCAGCCAGACGGTACCGTACAGCGCCGGCACGATAAAATGCGGCTTGGCGAACATCGTAATATAAATGGCCGACAGTGAAATCCCCGGAATGAGATACGGGAAAAAGGATACTTGATCCACCATACGCCCGATCCATGTCTGTTTGCCTCTGGCAGCTACATAGCCGAGGATCAGACCGACCACGGCAGCAATAACCGAAGAGATCGCAGCAATCCAGAGCGAGTTGCGCAGTGCCAGCAGGAAAATGGGATTCTGCAGCACACCCTTTTCACCGGAATTAATGCCACTTATCGAACCGCCAAGCCAGTAATGCAAGGTCCAGTTGTCGACTGTGTAGACGCCCTCACGCAGCATGAATGTCTGCACCAGCAGAATCAGCAGCGGCACTACCGATACCAGTGTCATCAACACGACAGTGACTACTGCCATCGGTCGACGCAGCCGGCCCAGTGGCATCAATGTCTTGTGGCTGTCCTTGCCAGTGACCGTGACGAAGCTTCGCTGACGGCCGACAATCCGGTGGTTCATATAGATCATCAGCATCGAGATCAGCATCAGCATCAGACTGAGCACATGCGCTTCGGTCGTCAGTCTGGCCCGCATACTGGAATAGAGCATCGTCGAGATCATATAGAAATCAACCGGTGTACCCAGTATCGCCGGTACGCCGTACGAACTGATCGCCCGGGTAAACGTCAGAATGAATCCCGACAGAATCGCCGGCAACATTAGCGGAAAGACGATCCGGCGCAAAATGCGCGCACGGCCTGCTCCGCTCATACTGGCAGCTTCCTCCAACTGGCTGTTCATCGAGCTAAGCGCAGCACCAACCAGCAGGAAAAAGTACACACTGTCATGGATCGACAGCGAAGCCACAATCGGTACGAATCCATAAGCCAGCCAGTCTGGCGTACTCATATGAGTGAGCGACTGCAGAATACCCGGCGTCCCGCCAATTTTTTCGTTTTTGAAAAAAGTCAGCCAGGCTTGCGCGATAACCCAGGATGGCAGCAGATACGGAATTACCGCGAGAAAGGTAATGCCTTTTTTGAAAGGAAGATCTGTACGGGTAACGAGCCAGGCGAGTCCACAGCCAAGCACCATCGATATAAACGATACGGTGACAGCCACCGCCGAAGCGTGCAGAATCGGCTTGTAAAACAGGGACGGACTAATCTCGCTCGCCAGCACCCGCTGCCAGTGATAAAACGTAAAGTGCCCCGGATTGGCTGCTGCAGTAATCCGCATATCCTGCTGCTTCCAGACAAAGGTCGCGATCAGAATCTCGATGACTGGCCAGATAATCGTATAAGCAAGGAACAGCAGTCCGATCGTTCCGATCAGGTTCACCGGATTGCGCAGCCAGCCCGTCACCTGATTCCACAGACGGCTACGGTTTCGTTTTAGGGAGATGGGCTGTAATGATTTGCTGGACATCCGGCTCCCCTCCTTTTTGAGTTATTTGATGTAGATATAGTTGAAGCATCGAAGCTGCCCCAGAGTCAGAATTACATTTCTCCGTGGTGCAGCTTCAACAGGCTGCGATTATTTTTGCTGAATCCAGAAATCACGCACCTTGGGCGAAGTCATGTACAGCGTATCCGCGTCATAATCCCACAGATTCAGCTGTTCAAAACCAACCGGATTCTTGGTCTTCACATCCGAACGCGGTACCCATGATCCGACTTCGTTAAAGGCTGCCAGGCCTTCGCCCTTGCCATCCTGCTCGCCCATCATCCAGCGGATAAACAGCTTGCCTGCTGCCTGATGGGGTGCTTTGTTCGCAATATACAGATAGCCCGAATCAGCTACCGAAGTTTTCGGCTGAATATCATAGATCGGCTTCACATCCCAGCCATTCTCTTCGACTTTGGATACATCCCCAGAGACAGCAATCCCGACAGCACCACTGGCTGTTTTGCCGATCGCATCGAGTACATCATCACTGCCTTTGAGTACAGTCAGCCCGTTAGCGAATAGCTGACGGATAAACTCGTAGCCGGCATTTTCTGTACCATTCAATTGAATATCCTTGCCAAATTTCTGCTTGTACGCAGCTGCCATATCATCACTATGTATGACCATCGTGGTGAACAAATCCATAAATGCCGGAGAACTGAGCGGATCCGCAACATAGACTTTGTTTTTGAATTCCGGTGTCGTCAGATCCCACCAGTTGGTGACTGGAGTCTGTTTGTAATAATCCGTATTGTAGAAAATCGTCCGGAACTCGGCATAGTTGGCATAACCGGGTGCCTTGGTACGATAAGGCTCGTCTACCTTGGGTGCGATATCATCCGGCAGATATTTGAGATAGCGTCCCTGCTCGACCATTTCCTTGCCGACAGCACCGCTCACTTCCTTGGTAATGATCACATCGGGATTGAATTGTCCGGCATCCTGTTCATTGGTGACCTTGTCCATCATCTCGTCGGATTTCACCTTGCTCACTTCTACTTTGACGCCCGGGTATTTTTTCATAAAAGTCTCGGCAGCATCATTGGCACGGCCGGAGGTGGAGTATACGACTACTTTGCCTTCCTGCTTGGCCTGGGTGTAGAGCTGATCTACTGTTTCATTCGTCGTTACTGCCTGAACTTTCTGTCCACTCGCTGCTGCTTCGGTTCCTGCATTGCCGCAAGCCGATAACAGCAGAGCAGGCACGAGCAGCAGAGACAGCAGGCCTGCAGGTTTGATCCATTTGGGGTTCATCGATCCGTTGTTCATAAATTCCTCCTGGAATAATGATAAATGGCATCCTCCGGCATCGCTGTTCTGCAGCTGCCGCGTGCGCCGCTTTCCTTATTCATATTAGGCAGGAAGTGTAAGAAGATGATTAACGAAGATGACTATTTTGGTAAAAAATTATCTTTTTATGTATTTATGATATTTTTCTATCAAAAACAAAAAAATGCCTATACGCTTCTTTTGAAGAGAAACGTGCAGGCATCTATAACGAGTCATTCTCGATCGTCTTATCGCTAACTTCGTAGGATGGTATACGGTCGTCTATACAATTTTGTTTTTAGTGAGTATTATCATGCCATCAGATTGCGGTTGATATCCTCAAGGCTATGCCAACCATTTGATTCAATCACTTCGTTGAAAGCAGCTTCCCTTTATGTGACGGACTTCTTGGAGGAATGTATTTGCTGTCGGTAAGCCCTGGGAGTAAGTCCGTATTTCTTTTTGAACAAAGTAGCCAGATAGGCTGGATTCGGCATTCCTACTTCTATCCCGATACGGGAGATTGTTTTGTCTGTTTCCCGAAGCAACTCTGCCGCTTTGCGCAGACGTATAGATTGAAGATAGCCGGTTGGTGAACAGCCACGGATTTCCTTGAACGAACGCTGCAAATGAAACGGACTCAGATTCGACGCCTGCGACAGTTCTTCGAGATTCAGTTTCTCTGCATACCTCTGTTCGATCAGTGCAGCGATGCCTTGCACCCATTCCTGACGCGGCGGCTGCAGTTGATCCGGCTGGCATCGCTTGCAGGCATGAAAGCCGGCTGATATTGCTTCCGTACCCTGTCGGAAGACTCTGACATTCTCGCGATTGGGTCTGCGCGATCTGCAAGATGGTCGACAGAAAATACCGGTAGTCCGAACAGCATAAAAGAACACACCATCATAAGCAGCATTATTTTGGATAATTGCCTGCCAGTAGTCTTCCGTCAATTCAAGACCATGATCATTCAGCATACAGCACCTCCTCTTTCTCCTTTTATACTTCTATAATACGCGATTTATACTACTTAGAAATACACGCAACCTATTTATGAACAATAGGTGTCCACAGGGAAAAGCAGGCTTCTAGCGACTTTTTTCTTCTTTTTGTGCAAACGTTACCTTTTATTTAATCTACTTACTCTTTTATAGTTTACTTAGGTATTTAGTTTCTGATTCTTTTGACCGATATAGTGCAAGTAGTAACATTCTATGTCAAGTCTCGTCAGAGCAGGGGGAGTCCGTTTGAGTACACATTGGAAATGGAGCAATTTGAAGATCGGCATGAAGTACATGCTTGTTTTCGCTCTCGTATCGGTCATCTTTTTATCATCTGTAGCAGCTACCTATACCGTACTGCAGACAGCCAGGAATACGATGGAGACATCCAGCATGAAGAGCTGGGGCGCCATGAGTATCTCTGAGCTGCTGTCGTTGTACAACCAGAAATATAATCATATTCCGGAATACATTTTGTTATCCGATGATCGTATTTTAACGAATTATCTGGATGACAGCATGAAATTCACAGAGATTGCCAAACAAACCAAGACGCTGCTGAGTCTGGAGCAAATACAGACGTTTAATCAGATTCTGGAGAACAACGACAAGCTGGATCAGTATTTCTTCAGCACGATTGTTCCCAATGTACAAAATATTAATACCCAGAGCTTCGGCAAGCTGCAGGCTGATGCCGAAAAATTAAAGTCACAAACGATGGAAGCTGGTAATCAGCTAAAAGAAGTCGCCAGCCGTGAGAGCGGTCTATCGATCGAACAGACCAAAGCTGGCATGACCAGCACCGTGACGCTGCTGATCGTATCCGGCATTGCCTCTATTCTGATCGGCTTTATCCTTATGTACCTGATCAGTCGCAAAGTAAACAAAGATTTGAACAAAGTCGTTCAGGCCAGCGACCGAATCGCAGAAGGTCAGCTGAACAATGAACCCCTCGTCTATACAGGCAATGACGAGATCGGGATGCTGTCCGATTCCATCAATCGCATGGGTGCTTCTCTGCAGAACATGATCCGCGAAGTACAGATACTGGCAGGCGAAATGGATACGCATGGAACGTCCTTGTCCAATGTATCCGGCAGAGTGAAAGAAAACAGCGAGCAGATCGCGATTACTATCGAGGAACTCGCTTCCGGTGCCAGCAGCCAGGCTACCGAAACAGCCGATATCGCCGAGAGTACCCAGCAGTTTAGCGGACGGCTGGATCGTGCACGTGCACACAGCGAAGAACTGGTTACCTTCTCCGGTGAAGCACTGAATGCGTCTGTCAAAGGCGATCATCAGATGAAAGCTTCCCTGGAACAGATGAATGTCATCAACCACGTCATGAACCGCTCGGTGGACAAGGTCGCCAGTCTGGAAGCCAAGACACACTCGATCACCGAGATTACCGATGTGATCAAATCGATCGCCAAGCAGACCAATCTGCTGGCACTGAATGCTTCGATTGAAGCAGCACGTGCAGGCGAAGCCGGCAAAGGATTTGCTGTCGTTGCCGGAGAAATCCGCAAACTGTCCGAAGAAGTATCCCGCTCGGTTGAAGATATTACCGGCGTGATCAGCGATATCCAGCAGCAGTCTACCGTGATGTCCGAAGAGCTGAAGCAAGGATATGCAGAAGTGACCGCCGGTACAGAGAAGATCGAAATCACCGGACAATATTTTGCAGAGATCAAGCAGTATATTGAAGATATGACTGGACGTGTTACGGCGATCTCCGACACGGTACAGCATGCACAGGGCGCGAGCAATCAGATCAATGAAGCGGTCAACAACAGTGCAGCCATTTCCGAAGAATCCGCTGCCGGTGCCCAGCAAATCTCGGCTTCCGTACACGAGCAGAGAGCTTCTATCGACCATATTTCCAGCAGCGTCTATCAGCTCAAAGAAATGGTCGAACGAATGAATACCATGATCGGACGCTTCCATCTGTAGACGAAGCCGATACCGGGAGGATACCAAATGAAGAACACCAGAATACTGCTCGGCACCATGCTGCTGGCGACCACTGTACTCGCTACAGCCTGTGGCCCGGCACCCGCTGCTACTACCGCGGATGCAACCAAAGTCAAACTAACACCGGATGACAAACCTTATGTAGGCTTCGTACTGGATACACTCAAAGAAGAACGCTGGTACAAAGACAAAGCCCTGTTCGAGAAAGCAATCCAGGATCAGGGCGGCCGTGTCAAAACGCTCGCAGCCAATGGACTGGACGATGTACAGGTCAAGCAGGCGGAACTGCTGATTCAGGAAGGCGTCGATGTACTCGTCGTTGTGCCTCATGATGCCGAGAAATCCGCTGCTATTGTCGAGAAGGCACATGCTGCCGGTGTCAAAGTGCTTTCTTATGATCGTCTGATCAAAAACGCCGATGTGGATTATTATGTGTCTTTTGATAATGAAAAAGTCGGCATGATGCAAGCACAGGAAATCGTCAAACGTCAGCCAACCGGTAATTATGCCTATATTGGCGGTGCCGAGACTGATAATAATGCCGTACTGTTCCGTCAGGGAGCGATGAGTGTACTGAAACCACTGATCGACAAAGGGACTATTCATCTCGTCTACGATAAATATACCGAAGGCTGGGACCCGGCAACTGCCGAGAAAAATATGGCTTCTGCGCTTCAGCAAAACGGCAACAAGATTAATGCAGTCGTTGCTGCCAATGATGGAACAGCAGGTGGTGTCATCAACGCTCTTCAGGCTGCCGGAGTAAGCGGAGTTCCTGTATCCGGACAGGATGCTGAACTTGCCGGTGTGCAGCGCGTTGCCAAAGGCACGCAGGCTATGACCATTTACAAACCCATCACAGCTATCGCCAAGCAAGCCGCCGATATGGCACTGCAGATCGCTAACGGTACGGCAATCCAGACCAACAACAAGGTGAATAACGGCAAGATTGATGTGCCTTCCACCCTGCTGGAGCCTACTGCTGTGACCAAGGACAATATCCGCGATACGGTTGTTAAGGATGACTACCTCAAAGAAGCCGATATTTACGGAACGAAATAATAACTTCATTTATCTGATTGAAACGAAATACAAAAAAGCACTACAAGCTGACAAACCAGCTCGTAGTGCTTTTACTTTGAATCTGCAGAAGAATGATTGGACTATCCTTACACCATCACTTTACAAATATCGTTCGTGAACTCAACTGGGTCCTGAATCGGCAGGCCTTCGATCAGCAGAGCCTGGTTGTACAGCAGGTTGGTATATAGGCCCAGTTTCTCTTTGTCACCTTCATAGGCTTTTTTCAGGGACTGGAAGACTTCGTGATTTACGTTGATTTCCAGTACTTTCTCGGCTTTGACATCCTGGCCGTTTGGCATCATTTGCAGGATCTTCTCCATCTCGATCGACAGATCGCCATCGGTAGACAGGCAGACCGGATGGGATTTGAGGCGTTTGGATGCTTTGACGTTTTTGACTTTGCCGCCCAGTGTCTCTTTCATTGCGTCGAACAACTCTTTGTTGTCATTCTCTTCCGCTTGCGCCGCTTCGTCTTTCTCGTCCGGCTCGATACCAAGGTCGCCGCTGGAGACGGATTTGAATTCTTTTTCTTTGTATGCAGCAATCACTTTAAGTGCAAACTCGTCGATATCGTCGGTCAGGTAGAGAATCTCGTAGCCTTTGTCCGATACCATCTCGGTCTGCGGCAGCTTCTCAATACGCTCGATAGAATCGCCAGCTGCATAGTAGATATACTTCTGATCTTCCGGCATACGGGATACGTACTCATCCAGTGTCACCAGCTTCTTCTCTTTGGACGAATGGAACATCAGCAGATCCTGCAGATCGTCCTTGTGCATGCCATAGTCATTGTACACACCGAATTTGAGCTGACGACCAAAGGAAGCATAGAACTTCTCGTAATTCTCGCGCTCGTCACGAATCAGACTTTGCAGCTGTGACTTGATCTTGTTCTTGATATTTTTGGCGATCAGCTTCAGCTGGCGGTCATGCTGCAGCAGCTCACGGGAGATATTAAGCGACAGATCTTCGGAATCCACCATCCCTTTGACAAAGCTGAAGTAATCCGGCAGCAGATCGCCGCACTTGTCCATGATCAGCACGCCGTTGGAATAGAGCTCCAGGCCTTTTTCGTACTCTTTGGTATAGTAGTCAAACGGTGTATTTTCCGGGATAAACAGGATCGCGTTATACACGACAGCTCCGTCTGCACTGATATGCACATGCTTGAGCGGCTTGTCGAAGCCATAGCGTTTCTCCTGATAGAAGTTGTTGTAGTCTTCGTCGGTCAGTTCGCTTTTGTTTTTGCGCCAGATCGGGATCATGCTGTTGATGGTCTGTTCTTCGGTATAATCCACGTATTCCGGTTCTTTGTCTTCGGCATCGCCTTCCTGCTTGTCGGCAGGGCGGCTGCTGGTGATATCCATCTTGATCGGATAACGGATAAAGTCGGAATATTTCTTAATAATCGCGCGCAGACGATATTCTTCCAGATATTCGTCGTACTGATCATCTTCGGTATTGTCCTTGATCGTCAGGATAATATCGGTACCGACTGTATCTTTGTCGGCCGGTTCGATCGTGTAGCCGTCTGCTCCATCGGAATACCAGCGGTATGCCTGATCACTGCCGAGCGCGCGTGTAATTACAGTCACTTCATCTGCCACCATAAAGGCTGCATAGAAACCAACTCCGAATTGACCGATAATATTGTGTCCATCCTGCGCTTCGTTTTCCTTTTTAAAAGCCAGCGAGCCGCTCTTGGCGATAATTCCCAGATTGTTCTCCAGCTCTTCCTCGGTCATCCCGATCCCTGTATCGGAAATCGTCAGGGTTCGTGCTGCTTTGTCCGGTGTAATTTTAATAAAGTAATCCTCTTTGTTAAATGTCAGCTGATCATCGCTCAGCGTTTTGTAATAAATTTTGTCGATGGCGTCACTCGCATTGGAGATCAGCTCCCGCAGGAAAATCTCACGGTGCGTATAAATGGAGTTGATCATCATCTCCAGCAGACGCTTGGATTCTGCCTGAAATTGTTTTTTTGTCATAATGATTATTGCTCCCTTCACGAATATATGTAAGTGATGATGCACACGTCTGAAATTAGTCTGTTTAGCACTCGGTTAATCAGAGTGCTAAACCCTATCTTTTATATATCACACCCTTATTTTGGCTGTCAACGTTAAGTGAGCCGCTGGCATCATTCATTAATTAACTGAACTATTATATAATGATAAGGAATGATACAAAGGAGGACTCTACTGATGTCGAACGATTACAGCTTTTTGCTGAAGCCTCTGCCCGGCTTTGAACGTGCAAATCTGATCGGGAACATGGCGACGATTGCCTCTTATTTTAACCGCGGTTATTTGCAGGCATTTGCCCATGCCTGGACGTTCCCCGAATATCAGGCGCATGTACCGCTGGAATACCAGGCACTCGGACAGGAAGCAAGAGCTTATCATACTACATATGAACAGATTCTTGGCGCCAGTCAGCTGCAGCACCGAATTCACCGCAATCAGTCGGCTGCCGAAGCGCTGGAGCTGATTCAGCAGGAAAGCCGGCAGCGGCGCCCCGTACTCGTCAAAAGCGATACTTTTTATTGCTCCTGGCTCAAGAAAGATTATCAGACCTTACATAATACACATTTCTATATTGTGACTCATTATGATGTATTGTCCAATCAACTGCTTTGTACCGATGTCGCTTATCTGACGCAAAACTATGCGCAGTCATTCCCCGATTTCGAAGCCGGATTTACCGGTGATCTGATTACATTTGCCCCGTCGGCACAACAGATCTCTGACCATCCTCCTGCCGATCCTTACACGCTGCTGGTCGAGTGTGCCCGACGTAATCTGGGACATGACGAAGGAACTATATCCGTCTTCGATTCCATGGATGTACTCGCTGACCGATTAGTAGAACTGGATCAACTGGAACAACAGCATAATGCTGCTCTATTGGAGACCGGACAGAATGTGCAGCTGGAGATGCTGCTGCTCATGCAGGCACGGATTCAGTTTCTGCTGCTGCTGGAGCATCTTGCCGACTCGGCCGAAAAACCACTCAAGCTGATTTTGAATGCTTTTCAACAGAGTGTACGCAGCTGGAGTGCGATCCGTGAGTCGTATTTACAGCTCTCGCGGTCTGCCGACGAACGACTGGTACGGCTGCAGAATATAGCCGAACAGATTCGTGTTGTCGCCATGTTGGAGCGTAATATCGCCCAGACCATTTTGCATGATCAGCAGATTCGCCGTATTCATGAGCAGTATGAACAGCGCTGGGCCATGATCCAGCAGATGAGTTAATCTATCGGAAATCAAAAGAAAAGACAACAGTCTGCTGCTGTCGTCTTTTGCTTTACATATGATCCAGTACTTCTACCAGATGCTTAACAAGCGGTACGGTATACTGTCCATTTCCGTCCAGCGAAGGGTCCAGAATCGTGACTTCCATACCTGCAGCCAGACGGTGGGATACGAGCGGCGTCAGAATCTCTGCCAGTTCCTCGTAGCTCAGTCCATCCTCCTGCCGACTGTCTACAGCAGGCATCAGCGTATCATTCAGTACATCCACATCCAGATGAATCCAAAATCCATCCAGCTCCTGCTCATTAATCATTGCCCAAAAGGACTCAATTATCGCCGTAATGCCCTGGCTGCGGATTGCTGCCAGATCATAGACGTGTACCGCAGATTCCTGAACCGGCTCTACATAGGATTCATCATATTGACGATTGCCGACACAGAATATATGCTGCGGCTCTATATAGGGTCTGCACTGTTCCAAGTCGGTCAATCGTTCATCGCCGAGTCCGGCTGCGCCCCCAGTCTGGGACAGCTCAGGCGTAATATAATCCGTATGTCCGTCCAGGAAGAATAGCCCGTATTTGCCCTTTTGCTTAAGAGCCAGTGCGCTGCCGATCAGCACACTGCAATCACCGCCAAGCACCAGCTTGAAGCTGTCTTTTTCCAATTGCCGACTCATCAGTTGTGCCTGTCGAACTGCGTAATCACCGACTGCCTCCACGTTCAGCAGACCGGTTCCTTCATCCGATTCCATCGTATAGGCAGGAGGTTCAAGCCGAAATACCTGCTCGGCCTGCAGCCGTTCATGCAGTCCATGCTGATGTAGCCATTCCGGCATCCGGCTGACGCCAGGCTCACGATTCTCCGCCTGCTGTGTTAATCCCAGATTGGTGGGAAATTCAAAAATATCTATCGCTCGCATTCTCATTGTGGTATTCCTCTCTCTATAGGGCAACTCTTTAACGTAACAAGTGACATCCGGTCCGTTCAGGAGCCTCGCCCGTGTATGTATCTAATCCGGGTAAATATCTGCAGCATCATCAGGCAGTTCTGCCACGTGACGCAGATAGGCTGTTACATTTTGCTCTTCTTCCCTATTATATTCCAGTCCCAGCCGGGAAGCCACCTGTAACGCGATTTGGCTGAATAATTCGGTCATTGTCCAAATAGACCGCCAGATCTCCCTCGATTCCGCTCGTGGATAGGTAGCCAGCAGCGCTTGCCAGTCATCTGCGGACAGATACCTTTCCAGATACTTGGCGCCTTTGCCGATACTGATGCAGAAATCATGCTCGATCCCTGCCTGCCAGGACAGCATGCGGATCAGCATCGGCCGCACGTATAGATTCAGCGATTCGAGCGCATACAGTATCTCGCGCCGCCACAGCCCTTTGGCTATATAGGTGGATACCCACCAGAATTCATTGCAGCAATGGGCAAACTGTTCAGCTGTCGGCGGAGTGACCCGGTAATCCTCGTCTGTCGGCTCGGGTAACGTCGGTAGACTTCCGTCCTTATCCATCCATATCACAGTCAGCTTGTCTTCCAATAAGTAAGCGGAGTACTGCTCTAGCGGTATCAGTGTCAGATCAATCCGGTTGCCGTCGGTGAACAGCATTAGATAAGCAAAGCTCCCAAGCGCATTGGGCGGCTCGTAAGTATTGGCATCCGGCATCTGCATAATCAACCGCTCGCCAAAATAGTCTACCCAGCTGTGATCTTGTGTAAATGAAACGACATCTTGTACCAGATAGACGATATCGTAATCCTGAAAAGGATCGATCGGTGCATTGGCATTCACTCGTGATCCATTCATGGCTACCGCGCGGACACGCTCGTCTTGACGGGCATAGTTCAGGATCAGATCCATCATTTGCTGGTTATTGCGCATGGCTAAGAATTCCTTTCCGCTAATCTGTATAGTTTGTTGCTCAGCTCATAGTTTATAGACCGATGAATATGTAGTATTTCTATCCTTATGGCGATAAAGCACTATTCATACCCTTCAAATAACCATTGTAAAATTATAATCCATATGGACAAAAATGGATAGTGAACAAGAAACATGTTATGTGCTTGGGCGATCTCTTTATTTATATAGAAAAGAAGGCCGATATTCTATCGGCCTTCTCTATTCTCTAATACTCCTTAATACAGTTGAATGGCAGATATGGCTTACTTATCTTCCTTGGTTACCAGTTTCAATGGAGCAGGGATCGATTTCTCAACCGTTTTGCCCTGCAGTACATCACGAGCGGCATCAACAGCCATTTGACCGATCAGTTCAGGCTGCTGGGCTACGGTCGCAGTCAGCTTGCCCTCCTTGATCGAATTCAATGCATCCTCGTTACCATCGAATCCGATGACCGGAATATCCTTGCCGGAGCTCTGAATCGCTTCGATCGCGCCGAGCGCCATCTCATCATTATGAGCGAATACGGCCTGTACATCCGGATTTCCCTGCAGCAGATTCTCCATAACAGTCAGCCCTTTGGTACGGTCAAAGTCTGCTGCCTGGCTGGCGACAACATCCAGCTCTTTATCGGCTACATCATGGAATCCTTTGCCACGTTCACGGGTAGCCGAGGCACCCGGTACACCCTGCAGCTCAATCACTTTAGCATCTTTGCCAAGCTGTTTGACGATATATTCGGCTGCCATTTTGCCGCCTTTGGCATTGTCCGAAGCAACCAGCGCTTTAACATCGCCTTTGTCGGCAGAGCGGTCCAGCGTAACCACCGGAATATCCAGTCCATTGGCTGATTGTACCGCTGCCGAGATCGCCGCGGAATCGGTAGGATTGATCAGCAGTGCATCTACACCCTGCTGGATCAGATCATCTACGTCATTGCTTTGTTTGGCCGAGTCATTCTGTGCATCGACTACAATTACATCAATATTGAGCTTTTTCGCTTCGTTCACAACGCCATCTTTGAGCGATACGAAAAAGGGATTATTCAGTGTCGAGATCGACAGACCGATTTTGATCTCACCGGCATTGGCCGCTTTTTTGGATTTGGCCCATTCCGGCGGCTGCAGGGAGCAGCCAGCCAGCAGCACAACAGTCATGGCAATCGCCAGTAACGATATTAATTTTCTCATGCTTGATTCCTCTTTTCCTTGTATAAAATCAACGGATTAGGCAGACTTTTTGCGGTCGATCAATACAGCGATTACGATTACGATCCCTTTGACGACCATTTGATAGAATGAAGAGACACCGAGCAGGTTCAGACCGTTATTCAGTGTACCGATAATCAGCGCACCAATCAGTGTACCGACGATGCGGCCGCGTCCACCGGACAGGCTGGTGCCGCCGAGTACTACCGCTGCGATTGCATCCAGCTCGTAGGATGTACCTGCAGTAGGCTGCGCCGAGTTAAGACGGGAAGTCAGGATTGCGCCTGCGAGTGCGGAGAGTGCACCTGCCAGGGAATAGATCATGATTTTAACGCGTGGTACTTTGATACCAGATACGATCGCTGCTTTTTCGTTACCGCCGATCGCATACGTTTTGCGTCCAAATGGTGTTTTATGCAGGATCACCCACAGGATGATAAAGGCAATTGCCATCGTAATCGCCGGTACCGGAATACCGAGGAAATAACCCCGTCCGAACAGTTGGAAAGCCATGCTGTCACCCAGTCCGGTGATCGGATTACCATTGGTGTAGACCAGCGTCAATCCACGGAATATGGTCATTGTAGCGAGTGTCGCGATAAATGGAGCCATGCGGCCTTTGGTGATCATCAGACCATTGACCATCCCCATCACACCGCCGGCAGCACAACCAATAATAATCGCCAGAATCGGATCTACACCAGCCAGCATCAGGTTGGCTACAAATGCACTGGATAATGCCAGAATCGAGCCGACCGACAAATCAATACCGCCAGTCAAAATAACAAAGGTCATACCAAACGCAATCAATGCGTTGATCGCTACCTGACGCAGCAGGTTCAAAATGTTAAGCGGTTCCAGAAATCCCGGATTCAATACCGAGACGATAATCACCAGAATAATAAATCCGAGTAATGGACCGAGTTTCTGGGTGACATTGGATAGTTTGAAGTTTTTCTCCGGCTTTTCTTTGGTTATCGTTGTCATATTACTGTCCTCCTGTAGCTAACGTCATAATATTTTCCTGTGTCGCTTCCTGACTGGACAGTTCTCCACTGATCCGGCCTTCATGTACAACCACAATCCGGTCGCTCATACCGAGTACCTCCGGCAGTTCCGATGACACCATAATAATGGCTACCCCGCGATCGGTGAGTTCGTTCATCAGCTGATAGATCTCCCGCTTGGCGCCGACATCGACTCCGCGCGTCGGTTCATCGAGGATCAGCAGGCTTGGCCCGATACCGATCCATTTGGCAATAACGACCTTCTGCTGGTTCCCGCCGGACAGGCTGCGTGCAGGTGTCTCGGCTGATTGGGTTTTGACCTGCAACCGCTTGATCAGCGTATCGACGAACTGCGCTTCTTTTTTGCTGGAAATGAATCCTTTGGAAGAGAAGCTGAACAGATTCGGCAGCGCCATATTCTCGCGAATCGAGAAATCCAGCACCAGCCCTTCGTCTTTGCGGTCTTCGGTTATAAAGCCGATCCCATGCTTCACCGCATCATCGGGTCTGCGAATAGTGACCTTTTTGCCGCGTATCCAGACTTCTCCGCTATCCAGCGTATCCAGACCGAACAGGGTACGCATAATCTCGGTACGTCCCGAACCCATCAGACCGGAGAAGCCGACGATTTCTCCTGCGTGTACAGTGAAGCTTACATCCCGAAACTGGCCTTTTTTGCTGGCATTCTTCACTTCGAGAATCACTTCACCCGGCTGTGGAGTCCTTGCCGGATAACGCTCGGTCAATTCGCGTCCGACCATTTTTTTGACCACTTCATCAAAGTCAGTATGCGGAATTTCCTTGGTATCGACTGTTTTGCCATCACGCATAATAGTGATCCGGTCACAGATCGCGAAGATCTCTTCCATCCGGTGCGAGATGTACACGATGGATACGCCTTCTTTTTTGAGTGAAGCGATCACTTCGAACAATTTCTGGATTTCGCGTTCAGTCAGGGCAGCAGTCGGTTCATCCATAACGATTACTTTGGCATCGGTCATGAGTGCTTTGGCGATCTCGATCATCTGCTGTTGTCCGACCGAGCATTCTCCGGCTTCCCCCTGTAAAGGCAGATCTACCGACAGCTTGCGGAACTGCTCTTTTGCTAGCGTTTTCATTTGTCTGGTATTAAGCAGACCCCATTTGGATGTCATCTCTTTACCTATAAATAAATTCTCGAGCACGGTCATATCGCGCCAGATATTCAGCTCCTGGTGGATAAAAGCGATCCCTTTTTGCTCTGCCACTTTGGGATTGTCAAAATACGTCTCCTGGCCATCGATCACAATCGTGCCCTGATCACGCTCATGCAGACCAATCAGAATGTTCATCAGTGTAGATTTGCCTGCTCCATTTTCACCCATCAGTGCATGAACTTCGCCCGGGCGGAGATCAAAATCAACCCCGCTCAAAACTTGGTTTGTACCGAAGGATTTGTAAATACCATTCATTTGAATCTGCATATACAATGCCTCCTTCAACTCTGCTGTACTCTTATTGTGTAACCGGTTACCTATTGCTGTTACTGCTGCGTATTGGCTCCGAAATAAACTCCTGCATGTAAAATACAGTTGGCATAAGGTTTGGATTCGCCGGTGCGAATAATGACTTTGGCATGCTGGCTGCGACGCTTGAACTCCTCATGGCTGCATGTCGATAACGGAATATGTCCGAATTCCTGCTGCATATACGTGAACGTTTCCTTGTTCTGTCCCATCATTTCCTCGGCGATTGTAATCTGCTCGATTTCCATATCGTCGGCAATGACCTGCACTACCTCACGGAAGCTGGGAACGCCATAGGTGAGTGCCAGATCAATCTTTGGCACTCCTTCCGGCACTGGCAAGCCGATATCCGCAATAACGATATAATCGGTATGCCCAAGATCAGCGAGTACTTTGGCAATATGGCTGTTTACGATTCCATGTTTTTTCATTACAGCTGTTCCTCCACTTCCTGGCGTGTAGGCATTCCGCCCTGTGCACCAAATTTGGTAACGGAGAGAGATGCCGCTCGATTACCGAATCGCAGCGCATCCTGCAGCGACTGTCCTTCTGCCAGAGCTACACCAAAAGCAGCATTGAACGTATCGCCTGCTCCGGTCGTATCGATCGCTTCGACTTTGTACGTAGGAACGACGACTTCCTGTTGTCCATCATAATAACGAACTCCATTACTGCCTTCGGTCACGAACAGAATATTCGGATACTGGCGCAGTGCCTGTTCCAGTGTCATTCCTTCAAATACGATCGAAGCTTCATGTTCATTCGGCGTAATATAGGAAATATTCTTGATAACCGCTTCACTGACATGTCTTGCCGGTGCAGGGTTTAGCAGCAGAGGAACATTGGCTTTTGCACAGATCTCGCTTACATAGGCTACCGTCTCTTCCGGAATTTCCTGCTGGATCATCACCATATTAGAGTTCTGAATAACCTCGATAGCTTTGGATACATACTCCGGAGTGACATGGTCATTGGCTGCTTTGACGACGATGATGCTATTGTCACCTTCAGCAAGAATAATATGGGCGGTACCACTCTCCATATCTGTAACCGGTTCCACATAGTTAGTATTTACATGATTGTCTTTGAAGTTTTGTAAAATGGCTGTACCCAGATGATCATCACCGACCCGGCCGATCATAGTTACATCGGCTCCGAGACGTGCTGCGGCTACAGCCTGATTGGCTCCTTTACCGCCAGGTACAGTCTTGAAGCTATCTCCAAGTACGGTCTCACCTGCACCCGGGCGCCGGGAAGAGGTAACGACCAGATCCATTGAACAGCTGCCGATCACACAGATTTTGGCTTTGGCTGTGCCAGAAGAAGTTGATGCAGTAGGTTGAGTATGAGACATAATGAAATTCCACCTTTCGCTTATCGTTATATTAAAAGTTATAAAATATTGGCAATACGAATCGATCTATTTTGAGAATAAGACTCTGCATAACATGCCGCCCTTTTTAAGAGAGCGGGCGGGTTGTCTCGCGTTCTATAAATTCTACCGGCATCTGAATTGTACGCTGCTCTCCGGCTGTGCCTTCAATCAGCTGAATCAATAAGTCGGCAGCTGCCCTACCCATATCATAGGCGGGCTGGCGGATCGTGGATAATGCCGGCGATAGCAGACTGCTCAGCGGCGTATCATCGAATCCGACAATCTGAATATCTTCCGGAATCTTTTTGCCGAGACGATGGGCTTCCTGAATTACTGCGGTAGCTGTAATATCATTACTCGCAATCACACCGTCGGTATCGGGATACTGCTCAAACAACTCTCTCGCCCAACGATCCGCTTCGGTAAATGAAAAGGACGTTGTCTGCGTGATCCGGTAGCTCACACCCATATCCTGCAGCGCTTCAATTGCTCCCTGGAATCGATCCTGTGCAGGACGGATATGTGCCGGTCCCTGCATTACTGTAACCCGCTGACTCCCACGCTGAACCATCTGCTGTGCAGCGATCCGTCCGCCTTCCCGGCCATCCGCGTAGACTGCCGGACGATCGCTCGATATACGATCCAGAAAAACGACCGGGATCTTGAGCGAACGATATGAAGCGGAACCTGGATCGTTGGTCGATGAAATAACACCTACCACATTATTCTGGACAAAAGTCTGTATGTAATCCTGTTCCTTGCTCTGACTCTCGTCACTATTACCAAAGATCAAACGGAACCCACTCTCCTGCATACGGTCCTCTACCCCACGAGCAAGCTGTGGAAAATAGGGGTTCGTAATATCAGGCAGCAGCAGACCGATCAATCTGGATTTGCGTTTATATAGAGAACGTGCCACTTCATTGGGCGTATAATTCAGTTCTTGGATAGCGTTTTCAACTTTGCGCCGCGTATCTTCGTGAACATAGCCTGCATCGTTGATCACCCGTGAGACGGTGGCTACGGATACGCCTGCGTAACGTGCTACATCTTTTATGGTTGTCATATTCTGCTCTCCCGTTCTGTAACCGGTTACAGATATAAAATATCATACTGTTTTGTTTTTGACAATTGTTATTTTGAAATCCTGTTCCGTCAAGATTGATAATTTTATCTGCTTCTCTATATCGGTATAGTAATCAGCCTTGCCCATGAAGGGTAATAAGCAACAGTATAATCAGGAATAGAGATAATCCGTCATTTGCAGTACGTAGGATCTTTTAACCCTCATGATCGAGCAGCTGTCCACATCAAACCCTTGTCTTCCTGCGATCCTCATCTCCTAAGGAGGCCTTTATGAAAACACTGCGCAAATTTATCCTGGCTTTTCTGCTGGCTAATGTGATCGGGAACTTCAGTTTTCGCCGAATCTCCTTTTTACAATACGATATAGCTGCCGGCTGGTTCACACTGGAGAATGGATTAAAATATCTGATCAGTCTGGCCTGCTATATTGCTGTAGCCGTATGGGTTTATCAGATACTGGAGAGCCTTGAGAAATGGCGGGAAGAGAGCAAAAGCCGGTAAGTATGTGTTAGGATAGCGCTTAATAACATTAACCTCATCAAAGTAAAATTTTTACATGATACTACTGATTCGATATGATAAAAGAAATAATGATTCAGCAAAGGAGGCATGATTATGTTTAGCGGCATAAATCCCTCGGGTGTTATCTTGCTCCTGATCGCCCTGTTCGCTCTGGTCTGGCTATTCCACTTTATTATGAAAAAGCTGCGTTAAATTCAAATCGTTAGCTTGAATACTCCTACAAAAAACGAGAACAATAGAAAGTTTCTAAAGTATACAATCACCTATCTATTCAAAGATCCACTGTAATGCAAAGTTCAATAAACAGTGATTTTCACGCAGTAAAGTACCTCACCTCTACCTCTTCTATACGATTGGAAATCCCCTTTCTCTGTATCTCATTCAGGATCTCCAGTCTTAAACGAAGGCAGTATCCTGGCCGCTTTCTGGAGCAGGATAGCTGCTCCACCTCCCCTTTCATTTACACTCTACTAAGCCGCTCACTATACTCAGTCATCATCATCCCCACTAAATTTATTTTAAATTTTATAATACATTGTGATTTAAATCACATATTAAATTTTAGTTTTAATTTAATATAAAGACATGAAAGAGATGATCATCTTCCATCAAGAAGTCAACCAACTTCCAGATTATACATTCACCAACCGGGCCGTTACAGCGGCACCCCAAAACAAACCAAGGAGTGATCCATCATGAACAGATGGCTTAGAGAAAACAAAGTGGCAATGTGGTTACTGACTGTACTTCGCGTATATATCGGCTTCCAGTGGATTGAAGGCGGCTGGGGCAAATTGACCGGCGGATTCGATGCTACCGGATTCCTGACCGGCGCTATCGCCAACACCGGCGGCGAGCATCCAAGCGTACAAGCTGGCTGGGGCGCCTTCCTGCAGCACTTTGCACTGCCGAATGTAGAATTGTTCAACATCCTCGTACCGATCGGTGAATTCCTCGTCGGTCTGGGACTCATTCTCGGTACCTTCACTACCGTCGCTGCCCTGATGGGTATGGTCATGAACTTTGCCTTCCTCTTCTCGGGTACTGTGAGCACTAACCCATACCTGCTGCTGGCCGAGATCTTCATCGTCGTCGCTGGTGCCAATGCCGGTAAAGTCGGTCTGGATCGCTGGGTACTGCCTTATCTGAAAGCAACCCTTTTCAAAAAACATACCAAACATGGCGGTACACCTACAGCACCTGCACCTGATCACCGAGCTGCTTAATCCGGAAAAGAGCCGGCTATACACATAGATATTGAATCGGCTCTCTCCTTCCATAACCATACTGTGCAATGCTTAATACTCCTCTTGTGCGCTTCCTCCAAAGCGTACAAGGGGAGTATTGGGTTTTAGCTATTGATAACGTATTATCGTCGGCTATACAAACAATCGATGAGTACCTATCACTTTGCTAACGATCAGCATTCTAATTATTGGTAGGTATCCGCGCTCACAGTGGGCAGGGGTATGGTTCCATACGTATCGCCCATCACCGTTCCTGCCGGATGATTATAGAATACGAGTAGTTCCTGCAGCGTAACCGCCTGGGAACCGGCATCTATATTAATCATCAATCCGCTATACTCACCAGATTTGATCGGAATAGGCTTTAATATGCCTCCATTTGGATGATAAGGAACTTCGACTTTTCCTTTGTACAGCAATATCCATTGCCTGTTTTGCAGCCCATAGATTGTATAAGACTGGCTGCCGGACGGATACATGCCGGTTACCGGCTGCACCGCTTGAATAGAAATAGGCTGGGGAAACGTAAAATTGATTGTACCATTGGTATTCCCCTGATCCAGCTCATACCAGTTGCCTATATCCGAGTGCCAGTAACTGCGCAAATTGCCGTCTGCTGCATGCTGGGGCAGATCATTCTGATATGAACCGGTGGCGGTTACACGGGTACCTGGTGGCAGGAAATCTCCTGTACGATACGTCTGCAGTGTCGATGATACCATATTGGAATACCCGTACGATTCGTCTCCATGGAGCGCTTGAACAAGGAATTGGTAAGGAGCCCCCCTGCTCGCCAGCCCTGTAACTGTATAACCTGCATAGGCGTCTTTGCTTACAGTTACCGCTTGACCCTGATCGATATCCGATAAGGACTGACCATAGACGATCCGATAGCCGTCCGCTCCGGCAACAGGTTCCCAGGTAAGAGCCACTCCCTGATTATCGCTGGTAGCCTGCAGATTCTGTACCGGTGTATGCTCCGTGTTGTACCGGATTTCGTGAATAATCAGCGGTGAACGGCTTACGACAATCTGTAATTTCAGATCTTTGTACCAGCCGGGCTTGATCGGTATTGTCCATATACCGGGTTCGCCCGCTTTCTCCATCTCGACCTCGTGCGCAACGATTGGCTCCTCCTCATTACCTCCCGTATAGACATAACCTATAAAATAATTATCGGTCGCTTCCGAGGTCATAACCAATTGCAGTTCATCCATATAGACTGGATAGTCCGACTTCAGATATAACTCGGCATCGATCCCCGAGCCTTGGAATCTCCATCCTGTAGACAGATCCCGGTCGATTATATTGCTTGCACCATCAAAATAATGTACATTGTCCGGATTCACACTGGCCTGCACATCATCTGGAAAATCAAAGCCTGACAGCGGCATCCCAAACATTTCATTGGAATAATTGCTCAATTGTTCTCCTGTCTGCGCTGCGACCACAAAGTAATACGGTTTATTCTCCTGCAAATCCGGCAGAGTGAAACCTCCATACGTATCAGCACTTACATTTACTGCCTCCGTATAACTGCCAGACTTGGTTCCGTAGCGGATCTGATAGCCATCTGCTCCAGGAACAGGAACCCAGTTTAGACGGATCTGCCGATTTTCCGAGCGGGCTTGCAGACCTGTCGGCGAATTCAGATCCGAGATGTAATGAATCTCGTTAATACGCATCCAGTACGAGGTGGACTGTATAGTAATCCGAATACTGTCATACCAGCCTTCTGTGACAGGGATTGGGGCCAGCACAACGTATTCTTCCTCTTTCACTTTCTGCGTTTTTCTGCCGATTTCACTCCACTGGCCATTTTGTAGCCCTTCGATTTTGTACGTATGATAGCCATGTGTAAATGAATTGGTCGCCAGCTGTATGGCATTCATATGAACCTTGTTTGGAAAGTTCAATTGCAAATATCCAAAGGTGCCAAACAATCCCCAAAACGTTCTTCGGTCATCATCGGCTACCTTGTACGGATCATATCCCCATCTGGAGGGCTCACTCGCCGTATAGGTCGTTCCGGCTGGCAGCCTGCTGCCCTGCATATCTTCGACCGGATAATGATAAGCCTGTACTTGACCTGCTGCCGGGAAAAAGGATACCAATAGTACACAACAGCATATATACAGCTTGAATCTTTTGAACCTGATATTCATAATTGTCCTCCTTGGGCTGTATAAGCTGTTCATCCTGCATACACATATCATCCGTATATCCACATGTATTACTGATACGTATCATCACTTACCGTTGGAAGCTGCTGCCCATAAGTATCTGACGATACTGTTCCCACCGGCTGATTATAAAATACGAGCAGTTCCTGCAGAACCAGCCAATTGGGAGATGCATCGATTGTGAGCATTAGTCCCTCATACTTGCCTGGCGTTACCGGAATCGGTTCAAGCACGCCGCCTGACGCATTATAGGGTACCTGCACCTGTCCGTCATACAATAGAATCCACTCCCGACCCTTCAGACCATAAATCACATAATGCTGGGCACCTGGCGGATACATGGTCATCACCGGCTGTATAGCATGAATATCAATCGGCCGGGCAAAAGCAAAATTAATGGTTCCGCTTCTGCTTTGTCCTGTCTCCGGCACCCATGAACTGCTAAAATCACGATCCGCCGCATGAGACGGGTAATTATCATTAAATGAACCGGAAGCGGTAACCATTGTACCCAGCGGCAGGAAATCACCTGTGCTGTAGCTTCGCGGCGTGCCGGATGCTATCTCCGAATAGCCATATGCCTCCCCATTGACAATCGCCTGTACCTCAATGTAATAAGGACTGCCATTATTAACTAGCCCAGTCAGTTTATAGCCCGTATAGGCATCCTTGTCCACAGTCAGCGTCTGGGTATTGGCATTGTTACCATAATCCATTCCGTATTTAATCCGATATTGATCGGCTTCGACAATTGGATCCCAGGTGAGGGTAAGCTGTGCATTGCCGCTCGTCACCTTTACATTTTGGACAGGAGTGTGATCGGTATTGTAGCGCACTTCATTGACCAAGATCGGCGCAGTCGAAGATTGAATTCGTACATTAATATCTTTATACCAACCTGGTGTCACCGGGAATGGGTCCAGTACCACCGGATTTCTCGAACCATTCAGATGAACCTGACGCTGGGCCAGTACTTGCTCGGACGATCCTCTTCCTTTATAGACGGTATAGGTCAGGTCGCTGTCTTCTGCTGCCGAGACGGTAAGCTGAAGTTCACTGATATACAGTGGATAGAAAAATTCATAATACAGCTCTCCCTGCGGATCGCTCCCATTATACCTCCACGTTGTAGACATATTATGGTCTCTCGTGTTGGTCGCAGGATTACGATACCATTCGCCATTGGACCCGCCAGTCATCGCCTTCGGCAAATCAAAACCGGTAACAGGCACATTCAATATTTCATTGGAATAATTGCTGCGCGAATTGCCCGTCAGGGCTGCTACTGTCAAATAGTACACCTGGCCATTATTCAGGTTGGGAATTGTCAGGCCACTGTAGGTGTCAGCGCTTACGTCCAGTGTCTGTGTATAGCCCCCGGACTCCGGTCCATATCTAATCCGATACCCGGAAGCACCGGATACAGGCTTCCAGGTCAGACCCAGCTGCTGATCTCCATACGTGGTTTTCAATTCCGATGGGGAATCTAGATCCGAAATGTACTGCAGCTCGGTGACGAGCAGCCAATCTCTGGTCGACTGGATTTTGACCCGAATCCCATCGTACCAACCTTCCGGAACAGGAATAGGAGCGAGCGCGACATTACCTTCAGGATCGAGCTTGTATGTTTTTTTGCCCAGACGACTCCACTGCCCGTTCTGCAACCCCTCCACGGTATACGTCTCATAGCGCTTACCGATACTTCCGGTCGATAGCTGCACAGCCTTCATCTGAACGGCTTCCGGAAATTTGGCCTCCAGCCAGGCATACCGGGCATTCAATCTCCAGAGACTGTACCAGTCCCCATCACCGATGTTCTCCGGTTCAAACGTAGGCCCGCTGAATCCGCTGGCTGTATACACCGTTCCTCCAGGCAGCGTAGTACCCTGCATATCTTCCATCGTATCCGCATGTGAGCGACCTGCTGCCGGGAGCATTAACACCAGCAACATACAACAGCAAATGTACCATTTGAATCCTTTGGACATGATCTTCATAAATAGCCTCCTTTCTATTGTGAATCTGCCTTAAGCATAATCAGTTAACACAGCATTGAAAAGAATTATTTTCCATAAATGTATAATTAATATTAGAAATAGGAAATAGGCGAAAATCCCCTTCCAGATGGCAGTAAAAAAAGCCTTTCTCCATAACGGGAGAGAGGCTTTGTTGTGTTCATTCATTGTTATTCAGACCTGTACACCCTCAGCTGTCATCGCGTAAGCGGACATGGATTCGAGATGATCGAGACCACGTATAGACTGCTCCAACAGATGCACTTCCGAACGAATCAGCATCTTCAACTTATCCGGCAGATGTTCCAGTTCATCGAGCTCTCTGCCATAATCCCGCAGCACCGTCTCGGTCTCCCACTGTCCATCCTGCAGATCATTGGCGGCAATGGTCTGCTCGCTGCGGATAATCCAGCCTGCGGCAGCTGCTGCATCGCGAATATCCTGGGGAGTAAACAGGGTGCGTACATTGGCAGAACTGCTTTCTTTAAAGCATTCGTATTTGGCCTGGATCAATACAGAGAGCAGATGGGGAAACTGGTGCATATTGCGGATCTGTGTATCCCACTCGGCAAAACAGAGTTTGGCGCCCCATTTGTGTATTTTGGTAAAAATCTGGAGCAGCTCTTCGTTGGAATTCAGATACCATGAAGCATGGGAGAGCACCACATGACTGAAGCTGCCCGCAGGGAAATCAGTCTCCGGTGCCAGCAGGTTCACACCGTATTCCATCCGCGTCTGAAAGCCAAGCTTGGATTGGAGCAGAAATTTGGCAGAGTCGCCGACGGTGACAGGACTACCATAATCAAGCGGCGCAATATCAATACCGTAGACAAGCCCGTCTCGCCCGACACGATGAGCGAGCACCGCCGTCGTATCTCCCTGTCCACAGCCAATTTCCAGCACTTTGCTGCCTGGAGGGATATCCCAGAAATCAACCAGATGCAGCCGGTGTCGGGTCTGGATACGCTGCAACTCCGGATTCTCCTGGGCAATAGCCATACAGCTGATAATTTCGTCCAAAATATGTTCTTGTTCTTGCGCGTTCATTATATACACCTCTCCCTATATCGCTTTATGATAATATTCAACAAGATCGAGCCAGTCAAAAGCATGGGGAACCTATTAACAGGTCAGGAGAATACAATATTTATTCCGTAAAGTGACCTCATTGGATTCATACAGATATGTAATTGATATTACGGATTAGTGAACAATCCCAGAATCTCAATCACTTCCAGTTCGGCTGTACGATGAGGACCTTCCATCATGTATCCTCGGGTGCCCTTATGTATCCGGTGCCTGTGAATATCATGACGCCGTTCCGGAATAATAATCCACATTAATGCCGTGCCACAGGCGGGGACAGGTCCGTTTTTGCAAATAACCTGTCTTTGTTCATCCTCGAATTCGGGATGAATCATATATAATGTCAACGGTTCACCCTCATCATCGGCATATGCAAAATCTGCACGATATCCCTGATAGGGCAGCGTACGACGTCCCCCTTCCTCCTGAGTATAAAATCGATAACACACCCGAAAGTCTGCCGGGTGTCCCAACTTCCGCTCATAGGGTATCCATTCTGCCAAAAAGCATCCCTCCTTTTCTAGGTTAGTGATCTTCTATCTTATCCTTTGTCAAATTTGACATATAAGATGAGGGGTGATAATTTATAGTGAATGTTTTATTGTAAATTATGGAATTTATTTTATCATTAAATGGATGGACTATATACAGAATAGGAGGAATCATCATGAAAAAACAATGGATTCAGGAATTACAGGCAGAGCAGGAACAGATTGTTAGCTGGCGCAGACATATGCACCAGTACCCAGAGCTTTCTTTTCAAGAAGTAAAGACCGCCCAGTTTATCGCCGATACACTGACAGGATTTGGTTATCAGGTGCGCACTGGTGTCGGTGAAGGGGGTATTCTCGCCGATCTGCAGGGCGGACAGCCGGGGCCGACAATTGCGTTTCGCGCGGACTTTGATGCGCTGCCGATTCATGAAGAGAATGATGTGCCCTACCGTTCGCAAAATGACGGCGTGATGCATGCCTGCGGTCATGATGGTCATACCGCTGCCCTGCTTGGAGTTGCCAAAGTAATCAGTCAGCATCAGGATCAGCTGGAAGGCAATGTGCGGTTTATTTTCCAGCATGCCGAGGAGCAGATTCCCGGCGGCGCCAAAGCAATGATTGAAGATGGTGCGCTGGATGGTGTAGATGAGGTATATGGAGCCCATCTCGCGAGCTACCTGCCGCTGGGACGTATCGGCGTTATTGCCGGACCATCGATGGCAGCTGCTGACGGATTCTCTATCGTTATTCAGGGTAAGGGTGGTCATGGTGCCAAGCCCGATCAGACCATCGACTCTATCGTTATCGGCAGCCAGGTGGTCAGTTCGCTGCAGCATATTGTCTCCCGCCATGTAAATCCGCTCAAATCGGCGGTTGTTACGGTAGGAGTATTCCAGGCAGGATCGGCATTTAATGTTATTGCCGACAAAGCCAAAATCGAAGGCACCGTACGTACCTTTGATCCGGAAGTGCGCAAGCAGATTGAAGACGATATTCGCACAATGGTACACGGTATCACACTCGCCGAACGAGCTACGTATACGATTGATTATATTCACGGCTATCCTGCTGTCGTGAATCCACCGGAACAAGCGGATCAGGTACGTGATATTGTGATTCGCACGCTTGGTGAAGAAGCACTGTTCGATATTCCGGAGCCATCGATGGGCGCAGAGGACTTTGCCTATTATCTGGAGCACAAGCCGGGCAACTTCTTCTATGTAGGATCGCAAAATGAAAGTGAACATACCGGATTCCCGCATCATCATCCACGTTTTGATATTGATGAGACTGCATTGCTGAACACGGGTTATGTGTTCCTCGGTATTATCGCCGAGAAGCTGCTGTCCAAGCGTGTGGCCGTTAGCAGCTAAGCGGGTAATAAGCCTGACTGTATGATATGTCCTGATTTCAAACGAGTGACAGCCAAAATTTGATACATTTTGGCTGTCACTCTATTTCTGCTTGATTTTATTCCAACTGATTTCGAAAAGAAAGGAGATTATAATGAATAAAACTCCCTTAAGCAGTGCGTATTGGTTTATCGCTGGTTTTGTACCGACAATCATTATGCTGATGCTTCTTCTTTATTTCTTTCCAATGACAGGCCTGCAAAGAATATTCACTATACCGATGACCCTTGTAGCCAACTTTTTTATTATTTTCTTCTGTTTGGGACTGACGCGTCTAATGCCCAAAACCCCTGGGATTATCCTCTGGTCGCTAACGGTAATCGCTACATTGATTCTGACAGCATGGTGGCATCCCCAGGATATCTACCCTTCAGTTGGTCAGCAAGCCTGGCTTTGGCTGAATGGTCAGGAGATTAAACCGTTCTACGAATACGAATAGATATACATACTCAACTGCTGTACCAATAAATAATTATGAATTCTACAGTCCGATATGTAAGCGAATGCCGTTTCATTGGGTAAGTATGCTGTAGATAGCCAGACAGGAACTATTTTCAGCATACATTACTATAACGAACGGAGAGATTAATATGGAAACGAAAAATCTGGTATTTGGAATTATTACAGGAGCATTGGTAGGTGCAGGAACAGCGTTGCTGCTGGCACCGAAGTCCGGTGAAGATATGCGTTACAGTCTCAAAAGTGGCACAGCGAGTGCAGCTTCCTCCGCTTCCGACTTTGCGGTAACAGCCAAAGAAAAAACACAGCTCGCTACCACCCGTGGTCAGGAAATTATCCAGATGATCCGCGAGATTACACCGGTCGTGCAGGAAGCGATCAGCGTCGTTAAGGAATGGAAAGAAGTACTGCAAACATCCGCTGGCGAATTGAAGACCGAAGTACAGGGATTCAAATCCAGTGAAAGTTCTTCTGACGATTCTTCACATTCTGCACAATCTTCAACATCTTCCCAGTCTTCATCTTCACAGGCTTTGCCAGAAGGTAGAACGCCTTCATCGGTAGGCTTCTGATTGTAGGTATATTCAATAAGTTATTCTCAATCGGGAACATTCTCATACCAGAGAGTGTTTCCTTTTTTGCTGTCCGGCAGTCAAGCCCATATCTATTTCCTTGAAGCGATTTATAATCATTTATAGCTATTGATCTGCGTCTTTTTCCGCCTTCTATTATTTGATATCGATGCGTTCGTTAAACATATATGCCATCTGACGATATTCAACAGCATTCATGCCAAAAAGGATTTCAAAACGCATGATATGTCATTTAACGTCTATGAATTAGTTCTTACTTCCTCTTTTTCCTTTCTTTTGTCGAGTGTTATTTTGTACATATGGCGTACCGGAATAAATAGAGCTTCTCATTCTACATAGCGATTCTGTCTGGTACTCCAACACTATATGTATCCAAAGAGGAGAAGGATGAAATGACAAAAAGAAGACTGTATAAAGGATTGACTGTACTTCTCAGCAGCGCGCTTGCTTTGACCGTTCTGCCATTATCTGTTTCTCAGACCTATGCTGCCGAATCCGTTTCCAATAACACTTATGAAAGCGCTATCCTATCATCGATGGAAATAGCTGCACCTTATAACACTTATAATCTGACTGGCTTTTCTACCGGTAATGTAGGCGGAGGCATCATTCCCGAGACCGACAGCCGTTACAAAAAAGTCTACAACGCTACCGATCTGGCACAGGCGCTGCGTAAAAATTCAGGTGTCAAAGCCATTGAGGTCATGAACGATCTGGACCTTGGATGGAATGAGCTTCCAGCAGCGGCACAGACCTCTCCTTTTGCTGCTCATAATGCTCCACTCACACATCCGGTGCTGAAAAAAACAGGGGTTAGCAAACTCAGCATAGATGGATTCGATGGACTGACTATTTTCTCTGCCAACGGCTCCAAAATCAAACATGCCGGCATTAGTGTCAAGCGTAGCTCCAATCTGATTATCCGTAATCTGGAGTTCGATGAACTATGGGAATGGGATGAAGCCTCCAAAGGAGACTATGACAAAAATGACTGGGACTATCTCACGATCGAAGGAGCCAGCTCCAAAGTGTGGATCGACCACTGTACATTCAACAAAGCTTACGACGGAATTGTCGATGTCAAAAAGGGCAGCTCCGGTGTGACCATCTCCTGGTCGTATTTCCGCGGAGATGATGGCAGTGCTGGTAGCTGGGTAACTCAGCAGATTCAGGCCATGGAGGCGAACAAATCCGCTTATCCGATGTACAATTATCTGCGCAGCAGTGCGGTTGGTATGTCACCCGCTGATATTATCGCTATCTCTTCGGGCCAGAAAAAGACCCATCTCGTCGGAGCTACCGAATTCGCCTCGGATAATGCCGATCTGGAAGTAACGCTTCATCATAATTATTACCTGGACATCCAGGACCGTATGCCTCGTCTGCGCGGCGGTAATGCTCACGCCTACAACATTGTGATGGATGCTGCCGGTCTGGCCGCAGCCAAGAAACGCATTACGCCAGCGATGGAAAAAGCGATTACTTCCAAAGGCTATCATTTTACCGTGACTAGTAATGGGGCGATTTCTACGGAAGATGGCGCATTGCTGCTTGAAAAATCCCGTATTATCGACGTCGCCTCTCCGATCCGCAACAATCAGGCCGATCCGGCGGATGCGAGCTATACCGGCAAAATTCGTGCGCTAGATACTATTTATGAAAATGGCGGCAAAACATTCCGCGGAGACAGCGATAGTGCTGATAGTCCGCTCGCTCCCTATCCTGCTCCAGCCAAAGCTTTCTCATGGAATGGATTCAGTTCGCTGCCTTATACGTATCAAATGGATGACCCCTCTACACTTATCACCCGCCTGCTCGCCGCAGATGGTGCAGGCTCCGGGAAGCTGCATTGGGCCAAAGAAAACTGGCAGTTAACCAAATATTAATCCGGAAATCTTCCCCTATTAAATTAATTTATTCTATAAATAACGCATACCTTTCCATCCATATAAAGCCCCGGCATACGCTGCCAGGGGCTTTATTACAATTCCAGTATCTCCTCGCAATCAGAATCTTCATGTAGTTGTGACGGTTAGCTTCGGTTATTCCCCTGAAAACAGCGTTTGGAAAATAGAGATATATCCAATTGCTTAACAATTTGCTATTTATGGGTAATACACTGTAACTATATATGCAAAGGGGATTTAACTGTGTCACAGCAACTTCATCTGGACCCGATTCTCAGACAGGCTAACCTGCTGTGCCAGAGTCAGTTCGGCAAGCAGCCAGAGAGAATCCATATCCATTTCAACCAGCAAAGTGCAGTGATTCTACTTCAGGAACTAACCGATTCCGGTGATGAACGGCTGCCTGATGATCCAGATGAACGTTATACCCATATCCATATTCTGCTCAGTCAATTTGTATTCCCCGCTCTGCAGAAAAAGATTGAATATACGTTTGGTCATCATGTATCTCATGTATTCATCGATTGGAAGCTTGAATATAATACTGCTGCAATCGCTGTAACTTTTGAGACATTAACCGAGACATTTGACGAAGATATCTACACAGGCAAAGCCGATCTGCATATCAAAGTCAGCCAGATCACCGAATCGGTGCAAAAAGCTCCGGAGGCTGTCAATTCCTTTTGGCTGTCCAACGACATTCTGGTTGTACTGCGCAAAGGCTTGTTAATCAATCTGGAGAAGCAGATTATTCAAAAAGGATTCAACAGCGCCCTTCGTGTATCCAAACGTGAATTGGAGCTGGGCCATTTTCTCGAAGAGCTACCTATATTGGATCTGCTCGGCCGCCCTCTCCGTACTGCTTATCTGGATTGGGATTTTGAACAGGACTTTAGTATGCTGCTGCTTATTCTCGAAAAATAGAATCCTAATCCATAGCCAAATATCCCTGCTGACTCCATTGTCGGCAGGGATATTTGGCTATTTGAACATTTTTATTTATGCATGTAGCGATCACTCAGCCCGCTTCGGTTGCCCGATCAGCAGACTCTGCATTGTAGCAGCATACCCGGTTGCGTCCTTCATCCTTGGCCCGGTATAATGCTTCATCTGCAGCTTGAATGAGCTGCTCCGCAGATTGATAACCATCCCATTCGGCAACGCCGAAGCTGGCTGTAACCGCATATTTACGGGATGGCGATTCCAGTTCGATTAGCTTCCGCAGGCGTTCGGCTACACTACGCGCTTCATTTAGTGAAGTATCGGGCAGCAATACGGCAAATTCTTCGCCACCGTAACGTACAGTCAGATCACCCGGTCGACAATAATCATTCAGTACACGACCCAGATGCTTGAGCACCAGATCTCCCTCCTGATGTCCCCAGTTATCATTGAAGCTTTTGAAATGATCTACATCAAGCAAGATTAGGGACAGCAGATGACGCTCTGCATCCGCAGTAATAACGCGACCCATCAGCTGCTGCATCGACTCGTCAAAGTGTCTGCGATTCCAGAGTCCGGTCAATCCATCACGCATAGCCAGACGCTGGATTTTATCCGTTTCTCTTGCATTTTCAATCGCGGTTACGATCATCGGTGCCAGCTTTTCGACGCGGTTCTTCTGCTGGATGGAGAAGTGATCCTGCTCCGATGACATCAGATTGAGCACGCCGACTACCCGCGCTTCTTTGCGCAGAATAATATGCATGGAGGATCGAATACCCTGTGCATGCAGATAATCCGTTATAGTACCTGTTGGCCGGTACACATTCCAGTCTTCATGAATCATGGAAAAGCCGCCTTCCAGCAGCTCATGTACATCTTTTTGCTCTCCACCTAGAGCGACTTCCTTATGATCAATAATGCCATTATAGATCGATGACTTGATTGTGAAGCTGCGATCGGCGTTCTGGGTAATGATCGAGATCCGTTCACACTCGATTACATTCCAGATGCCCATCAACGTCTCCTGATAGACATGCTGCACGGATTTGGCCTGATTCAGGGTATTGATCATCTGATACGTATAACCGAGCAGACGCTGGTCTTTTTGCATCTCCTGGCGCATTTCTTTGAACGTATGGATTAGTCGTCCAATTTCATTTGCCGAAGAATAAGCAGGCATTTCCGCAGAAATACTGCCGTTGGCATAAGAAGACATCGCTTTGTCCAGCTGCACGATCGGAATAGTGATCCGGTGCAGTCCCCGCTGGATAAAGTACAGCATAATCCCTTGAAATATCATGAATACCGAACCTATACCGATTAGAGTAATAACAATATTCCGGAGCATTGTAGCACGCAGCTGATTACGCAGCTGTTCGAACTCCTTGCTCAGTACTGCCTTCTGGTCACGAAAGGAATCAAACTGCTGTTTCCCGGCTCTTAACTCTTCGCTGGTAACCTGGTGGCCGGACATTGTTTCGTGCACCTGTTTGTCTCCGTAATTAATCTTCCATTTGATACCGGCATCCGTTAATTGCTGCATCTTACCCTGATACTCCGGATAACTCTCCAGACGCTCCATTAAATCATTAGCAATCGCCTGATATTCCATATTACCGCGATCAAAAGGTTCCAAAAAGGAGGTATCCCGGGTAAGCAAATAGCCGCGCTGACCGGTCTCCTGATCAATTAGTGAATTTTCCAGAGAGAGCAGCCTGATCTGTAAATCGGCTGCTTGCTTGACCTGCCCATAATCACTACGAACAGACTCATTCATATAAAATAATCCAACCACCACAACCAGTAAAAAAACCATGATAGACCAGAGGTTCGTTTTGACAACGCCCGCGCCTACAAAGTTTTCTTCCCGTAAAATTTTGATGAAGGATTTTCTCATTTGTCGTCTCCTCACCTGATTGCAGCTCTTTGCCGCATTCGCAGGCTCCGCTCAGTTTCATTGGTGAACTCTATGCAGTCCGATTTTGGTGTAATTGGTTAAATATTCTATTTTATTATCTGCTATAGAGTGCCATTACTTTATAGAAATATCCGAAATTGATCGGGTATATTCACAAAAACCATACTTGAGCACTAATCCGCCAAATTCTGACATGAGGAAGACGTAAATACCATGCTATCAGGAAGTTTAAGACAGATGGAATCTGCAAAATAGACCCAGCAAAAAAAAGCCAAACCTGTACAGGTTCGGCTTTTTTTGCAGAGTGGATAAAGGCTAACTATTAAGGTATGGAAATGGGAGCTAGAGGAGCTGCAGTTCGGCGACAATCTGCTGCATTTTCTCCTGTGGAATCCGGGTCATCTGATTATCCGCAATCTGCTGAAGCGAGGATGTACTGACCATACTGGACAGGGAACCTTGTACCAGCTGGGGAGCATGACGATTCAGTACATCCACAGCCTGCTCGTCCATCAGCAGCTCGGAGAGCCGGGTATTCGGGGTATACGACGTCTGGAACAGCTGATCAGCCGGATAGCTGAACGTATATTGTCCCGAGCCGACAGTGATATGGACTGCATCGTCCTCCGTATCTACCGTGATCACACCATCCATTTCATGCACGGAACGACCACTTTCCGACAGCTGCTCCATCTGTGCGCCATGCAGCAGAATATCGGCAGTCGTATTGACCGGCACCGTAACCTGCACCATCATACGCCCTTCTTCCATCTTCCAGCCGGATTCGATGCGACCATACATGGATTCATGAGCAGCACGGGCATGCGTCAGCTGACGGGTGCCAAACAGCGGCTCGATTCGTATGCGCTGGTAGGCTGGTTGCTCCGGCTGCTTGTCCAGACCGGCAATACGGCGATACATCCAGTCTCCTACTGCACCGTAAGAATAATGGTTAAAGGAATTCATATCATCGCTCCAGAAGGAGCCGTCCGGCTTGAGACTGTCCCAGTGCTCCCAGATTGTCGTTGCTCCCTGCGAGACCGAATAGAGCCAGCCGGGATATGATTCCTGCAGCAGCAACCGGACTGCTGTCTGATGATAACCGTTATCCGACAGGGCAAAACACAGATACGGGGTACCGACGAATCCGGTAGTCAGATGATAGTCATTGCTGACGATCAGATCATTCAGATCGGCGGCAACGCGTAGCTTCATCTCCGGCTCGACCAGATCGAACATCAATGCCAGTACATGCGCAGTCTGTGTCGGTGCAGCGATTCGTCCACGCGTAGTGACAAACTCGGCGCGGAACATTTGGACTACATCCTCATGCAGACGACGATATTGCTCCGCTTCCTGCTGTTTGCCCAGAATCTGAGCCGCTTCAGCAACCAGCCGCGAAGAGTAAGCATAATACGCTGTAGCGATCAGTGCGGTAGGTGTCGCTCCAATATAACTTCCTTCGCTGGCATCCAGTGCCAGCCAGTCTCCAAAATGAAAACCGGTATTCCAGAGAAATTCCTCTTCTCCCTGGGAATGGATGTAATCCACCCACTTTTTCATACTGTCATACTGCTCTGCCAGCAGCTGACGATCTCCATAGTACTGGTAGAACGTCCATGGGCAGATTACTGCCGCATCTCCCCATGCTGCCGAATTGGCGCCGCCGACAATATCAGGGACGACAAACGGAATACCACCATCTTCATGTTGCTCTGCCTGTACATCATGCAGCCACTTGGTGAAAAATGGAGCTCCCTGGTAATTGAACAGTGCAGTCGAGATAAATACCTGTGCATCGCCTGTCCAGCCCAGTCGTTCATCCCGCTGTGGGCAGTCTGTTGGCACATCGAGGAAGTTACCGCGCTGTCCCCAGCTAATATTGCGCTGCAGCTGGTTTACCCGCTCATCCGAGCATTCAAATTCACCAGTAGAAGGCATATCCGAATGCAGTACTTCTCCGACAAATGCATCCAGAGGCAGTCCCTCTGTCTCCTGCCCGGGATAACCGCTCACCTGAATATACCGGAAGCCCATAAAGCTGAAATGGGGAGCATATTCCTCTTGCTCAGCGCCGCCGGCGATATAAGTAACGGTCTGACGAGCCGGGCGCAGATTGCCATAATAAATATTGCCGTCCTTGTCCAGCACTTCAGCATGACGGATCGTAATCGTCGTCCCGGCAGCGGCTCCGCCTAGAGTCATGCGGATACGACCGACCATATTCTGCCCCATATCCAGCACATGTTCCCCAGCTGGAGTTACGATGTACTGTACAGGCTGAATAGTCTCTGTTACCCGGGTTGGCCAGTTCTCTTGGGAGATGAGCGGCTCACAAGAGAGCTGCACGGTCTCTACGCCATGCCAGCTATGATCGTCAAAGTCCGGGCTGCTCCAGCCGCTTTGCTCCAATCGGGCATCATAGGTCTCTCCATGATAAATATTGCTGTATGGAATCGGACCTATCGATGCTCTCCAGCTGGAATCGGTCAATATCCATTCCTCGGTACCATCGGTATAGCGTATGAGCATCTGCATCAGCAGAGCACGGTGTTCTCCATACGTATATTGCTTGTCGTCAAAGCCCAACTTGCCCCGGTACCATCCATCTCCTAGCCATGCTCCAACCGCATTGGCTCCGGGCTGTATGAGCGAAGTCACATCATAGGTCTGATACTGCATCCGGTGATGATAGCTTGTCCAACCTGGCGCCAGTACATCTTCGGATACCGGCTGTCCATTCAGATACAGCTCATATACACCTGCCGCTGTCGCATAGATGCGTGCAGAAGCAATCTCACCCTTTATTTCAAAGCTGCGGCGCAGCTGGAATATAGGATCTGACTCCCTGTCGATCTGCTGTGTGTCTGGTGTTATCCAGTGGGCCTGCCATGCATCCGGACGCTGCAATCCTGTCTCCAGCTGTCCTGCAGCACTCCAGTCCGATTCATTGCCGCTTTGATCCCAGACTCTGACACGGAACAGATAAGACGTACATGGTGTTAGTTCTGATCCTGCATATGGCAGCTGAATTGACTGGTCTGTCTCCATACGACCGGTATCCCATAGAGGAGACTCGAATGACTGATCCTCGCGCTTTGTTACTTGCAGCTGATATGCTGACTGCCGGGTATTACGCTCTGTCGATTCCATTTTCCAGCTGAATCGGGGATGCAGCAGATCCGTACCGAGCAGATGATTCCGATATTCGCACTGTACTTCGATGATTTTTATCGTTTCCATAACCCAATCTCTCCTTTGGCAGACTTCGTTGATTGAAGCTGATTCTGGTCAAGCCTGGTGTTCCGGTAGCGTCATGATTTTATGATAATAGTGTCTATACTGGCGGAATTTCTGCCTGCCTTACCCTTTGACAGAACCGGCAGTCATCCCTGCTACAATTCGCTTATTAAAAAATAAAAACAGCAGCAGCGGCGGGATCGTAATCAGCAGAATATTGGTGAACAACAGATTCCACTGGGTGACGTACTGGCTTTTGAAATTGTAGAGCGTCGTCTGTACGGTGACATTGGCCGATCCCGGCAGAAAATATAGCGGATTGGCAAAATCATTAAAAATGGTCACTGCACACAGTACGATCACGGTCGCGGATACCGGCTGCAGCAGCGGCAGAATAATATTAAAAAAGAGCCGGAAGCCACCGCAGCCATCAATCACCGCTGCTTCATCAATCTCACGCGGAATCGCTGCCATGAATCCCTTGTACAGCAGCACACAGAATGGGAAATTCAGCGCCACTTCGACGAGAATCAGACCGGGCATTGTCTTGAACAAACCCATGCCATCCAGCACCCAGATCGTCGGTACAATAGCAGGCGGAATAATCAGCCCGACCAGAATCAACAGATCCAGCGTCGGAGTGAGTCGATCCCTACGCCGCTGCATCACATAACCAGCCATGCCGCACAATATTACAAGAGCCAGTACCGAGACAATCGTCAGTACACTGCTGTTCCAGAATGCCCGCAGCAGCATATAATTCCTTGCCTGCACAACGGTCATGATGTTCTCCCACAGATGATAGGTCGATGGCAGCGCAAGGCTTAGATCAGCTGATTCCTGCGTGCTCTTTAGAGCATTGACGATAATGAAATAAAAGGGAATCCAGAAGACGATAATCGTGAACAGTATGCCCAGCAGCTCCAGTCCCAATCGGCCCATCCTGCGCCCAAGCGGAGTAGAACCGGATTGTGCGTGACCGGCGATATGCTCCGATGACTTGATCGTACTCATAGATCCACCTCTCTCTTGTTCAGATACCGGTATAATGGAAAAGCTAGCACCGTCACGATAACGAACAGAATGACATTGCCCGCTGTAGCAAGTCCATAGAATCCACCCTGATACTGTTTGTAGATAATCGAGGCAATGACATCCGTTGTGAATCCGGGTCCACCCTGGGTCATCGCCCATACCAGATCAAAAGAGCGCAGACCGCCAATAAAGGACAGAATAATAACCGAGTTGGTCGCCGGACGACTCAGCGGAACGATAATATTCCAGAACTTGTGCCATGCACCGCCGCCGTCAATTTGCAGTGCTTCATAGTAGTCGGGCGGGATCGACAGGATGCCAGAAATATAGATCACTGTAGCAAACCCCACCCCTTTCCAGACATCCACCAGTGCGATCGACAGCAGAGCAACCCGTGTATCTCCGAGCCAGTCCAGTCCGGGCAGCCCTGCCCAGCCAAGCGCAGTATTAATAATTCCCTGCGTAGGATGCATCATCATGCTGAACGCAATACCGACTGCAATCGTACTGATCAGGGTCGGGAAGAATATAACCGAACGCAGATAATTGCGTGTACGCAGCCGGGACGTGAGCAGTACCCCCAGCAGCAGCCCCAGGATGACTTTGAGACCACAGGTGACAACCGCGTAGATCAGCGTATTCTGAAATCCAATCCGCAGTGACTGCTCCTGGAAAAACATCACAAAGTTATCCAGTCCGATAAATTCCCAATCTGCCAGGGTCCAGCGGGTGAAGCTGAAGAAAAACGACATCACTGTCGGCAGCAAAAAGATAACAAAGTAAATCACTGCTGCCGGCATAAGAAACCAGTATGAATACGTACGTCTGAATACCCGGTTCACCAGAATCCCTCCTGTTCCTGCTGGTCGTAATGACGATTAGCGCTTAGTAAATGGGCAGCAGCTTACCAGCCTTCCAGTCCCATCTGCTTGGCCTGCTTCTCGACATCCTGATCGTAGGAGGCTGCTCCTTCCGGTGCTTTCTTGATCCCGGCACCTACTTCAACAGCAATCTGCGGCAGACCCGGTCCTTTGATCGGAGAGACAAACTCCAGCGCAAGCGAAGTCTTGTTCTGATCAAAATACGGCAGCATATCCTTAACAGCCGACGGTATATTGTCCGGCATCTGTGCATCCTTGACCGGATACGGTCCGGTCGGTGTAGAGACAGTAGCGATAGCAGCGGCTCCCTCTTTGGAAGCGATAAAAGCGACAAATTTCTTGGCTGCTTCCACATTGCTGCCGTTTTTGTATACATAGGCGGCACCCGGCATCCATACGGTCAGTCCGTTTTTGTCTGCACTATCACCAGGCTGGGCGAAGAATCCGATATTATCGACCTGATCCGGGAAGTTCTGCTGGATCACCGGCAGTGCAAAAGACAGCATCGGGTACTGGGCACCTTTACCTTCTGCCAGCATCTTGATGCCATTATCATAAGTGGCAGCGAGAAAGTCTTTGTTCCAGTAACCTTTGTCGAATACTTGCTGAAGTTTCTCAAAACTCCGCAGCGCTGCAGGCGTGCCGGCAAACGTCGCTTGATGTGCCGTGAAGTCCTTGGCAAAATTCGGCGCTGCCTGGGCTACATTGTACTGATCCGCCAGCAAAATAACCTGTGCAGTCCAGCTGTCTTTCATCGTTCCGATCACTGGTGTAATGCCTGCAGCTTTGATTTTCTCATTGTTGGCCATCAGCTCATCCCATGTTTTGGGAACCGATAATCCAAGGTCTTTGTAGATTTTCTTGTTATAGAACCAGCCGCCGCTCATCGTAGCGCCTACCGGTGCACCGTATACTTTGCCATTCATGGATACCGTACTTTTGAAATCATCGGATATATTGGCTTGAAAAGCCTCTCCGGTCAGATCTTCCATATTCGCTTCCGGCGATAGTACTGTCATCAGGGAACCCGAATTGTAAAAGAACACGTCGGTCATATCGCCTGTCGCGAGCCTTGTTTTGACCAGATTATCACCTTCGCTGCCACCTGGCCGCGTCTCGACTTCAACGGTAACGCCCGGATTTTTCTTTTCATAGGCAGCTTTGAGTGCATCGGCTACATTGACAGCATCCTGCGAATTATCGGTTAACAGTGTCAGATTGGTGCCTGATGCGCCACCGGTGTCCCCGCTCCCGCCATTGCCGCAGGCAGCCAGCATTCCGGTCATCATCAATAGGCTGATCAAGCCGGCCATATACCTGATTCCACGCTTACTCATCTCATAACCCCCTGATTCCTGTAATGTGATGTACTCATGGAGTATGTACTCCCTGATATGATTATTGTAAAAGGGGACAAGATAATATGTAAGCGCTTCATTTATTGGATTCATGTCTGTTTTTTTCATGTTTTAGTACCCTGGACGAAAACGCAGCGTAATCATCGTGCCCCGGTTTACTTCACTCCGCACCTCCAGTACACTCTCTGGTCCATAGGCCAGTTTCATCCGTTCCAGTACATTGCATAATCCATATCCATGGGTGATACAGCTGATATCTTCCATACCTACACCATCATCTGCGACAGTAAAAACCAGCTGCTGGTCATGATACGTTCCGGTCAGGGTAATCGTACCTGGTCCTACCTTGGGTTCCAGACCGTGATAGATCGCATTCTCCACTAATGGTTGGAGCAGCAGCTTCATCACTTCCATACCTTTGACCGTCTCTTCGACCTGTTCGACATAGATAAATCGATTATTGAAGCGAATATTCTGTATATTCAGATAATGCTCGATATGCTTGAGCTCCTGATAGACAGTGATCGACTCCTTGCCTTTGTTCAGGCTCAGCTTGAATGTCTCCGACAGACTGACCGCCATCCGGGCGACTTCGTGATTATTTTCCAGTGTCGCCATCCAGTAGATCGAGTCCAGCGTATTGTACAGAAAGTGCGGCTTGATCTGCGCTTGAAGCGCACGCAGCTCGGCTTCTTTTTCCTTGATCTCGGTCTGGATCAACCGGCGGTTCAGCTCTTCATTTTCGATAACGATCCGTTTGAATGTCTCGCCGATGGTGCCCACCTCATCACGGGCGAACCGATCAGGCAGCTGCAGGGTACCCTGTGTCCAATCCAGCATCAGCTTTTTGAGCTGCAGCAGTGGACGGGTAATACTACCGGAAATAAAATACGATAGCAGTATGGCGATCAATCCCATCATCGCTGCAATACCAATCGTCGCATAGGCAATCTGATTGGACTGCTCCAGCAAAGCATGACGCTGTACGAGATGCAGGAAAGTCCAGCCGGTTGTCATATTTGTGTAACGGCTGATCAGATACCCATCTTGTTCATACCCGGCGATCCGATCGGACAGATTGCTTGTATAGGACGTAGTCACCGGATCATTGCTACTGTTGTAGACGGTCGCAACGCCATCCTTTTGGGCATCCAG
Organism: Paenibacillus dauci; assembly: GCF_000971985.1. Lineage (GTDB taxonomy): Bacteria > Bacillota > Bacilli > Paenibacillales > Paenibacillaceae > Saccharibacillus > Saccharibacillus dauci. The sequence goes on from NZ_LAQQ01000008.1 coordinate 227,384, forward strand.
CGCGAGGAAGCGCTCATACGGTCCGCTGCTCTGAAATACATTACCGAACAGCTGCTTGTCGATATTGATCACGAGCAGACCAATCGGCTTGCCGGTCACGACCGATTCATCCCGTACCAGCTTGACCGTAGAAAAGGAACGGTTGGTCTCCCCAAACACATCTGCCGGAAAATACAGCACTTTCCCCTGAGCTTCATACGCCCGCTTGTACCAGGCCGTGTAGGCAATCGTGGAGCGTCCGGTAGTCTCATATTGTCCGGTATCATCCGAACGTCCGATACAGGATACACGGAACTTCAGATCGAACAGGCAGATAGAGCGAATATACCTCGTATCCACAATCCGGTCCCCCAGAATCTGCTGCAGATTGCTGGTTGCCTCATCTCCAAGCTCACCCGAGGATGTCGGCGGAATCAGGGGCCGAGCATTACTGCGGCGCAGATTCGCACTGACCGCATCGTTCGTTACAATCGATAGATGCAGATTCTGTATGTTGCGAAATAGCAGGTCCGCCACTTCACTGGAGGTCTGGAGATGACCCAGATTATTGCGGCTATTAATATCAGTGATCATATTCTTGGTAATATTCGAGGAAATGAATCCGAGCAGCATAAGCGAAGGTACAGCCAGCACAATCATTGCTACCAGAAAACGGGTACGGATACGGCGAAAACGAAACAGCGGCAGCAGTCGCTCAAGCAGATTCTTCATGGTTCTCCTCTTGTCTGACCACGCCCGTGGGATTCACGGTATTGTCCGGGAGTCATGCCGAATGTCCGCTTGAACACTTCACCAAAATGACGATGATTGTAATACCCGGTCTTCTCGCTGGCTTCGTGGACACGCATTCCTTCGATCAACAGCCGCTTCGCGTGTTCCATGCGGATTCTGGTCAAATATTTGATATAGGAAATCCCCATTTCTTCCTTGAACAGCAGACTGAAATAGTTGGCATTCATCCCTACATGTTCTGCCACTTCCGGCAGGGAAAGGCTTTGTCCATAGTGCTGCTCCATATAGACCGTCGCCTGCCGAACTGCATTATGCTTGCTCGGTCCGCGAACAGCTTCCATCACATGCAGCAGCTTTTCCATCCGGCTGCGGCACCAGCCGAACATACTTTCCAGCGTATCCAGGGTATTCAGTTCCTGATAGAGTATCCGCATCGACGGCAGCGCCTGGCTGGCATCTTCTCCGGTCTCTCTCAGCACATCTGCCCCGAGAAAGAGCAGCTTGAGCATCTCCTGCTCTACCCGCTCAGGCGTCAGACGCGCTGTACCGGTCCACTGCTCGAACGCATCCAGCGAATGCCGCAGTCCCTCCTGATCACAGGCGCGCAGGGAAAAGACAAGCGCCTCCTCCCACTCGGACAGCTCCGGGTGATCTTCCTTCTCCTCGCCTACATCCTCAAACCGCACCCACCCGGTCTCCGCGAAAAAACAGGCATAACGGAGCGCTTTGCGCGCTTCTCGCCAGCTTCGCGCAGCATCCGCCAGCGATGAATAGGTTCGGCCGGAGGCGTAGACCGATTGCTCTGTCTCTTCCAGCGTAAGCAGGTACTCCCATATGGGCTCGGTTTGATGCAGGTCCACATCAGCATTTTCGCCAAGAATCCCAAGATGAAACAAGACCAGAAGCTGCTCCTCCGCAGTGGATACCTGCACGACTCGGCAGCACGGATGGTCTATAGCAGGAGTACTTTTGCCATACAGGACAATCACGGTTACACCAGCAATCTCTTGTGCCTGCAATCCCAGCTGTTGGTACAGCTTGTTTTCCGCAGCAACTCCGACGAACAACAGGTCGAGTACTGCCTTTTCCAGCAGATCTCTACGGCTTGCTTCATAGCGCTGCTTCATGACGCCGAACTGCTGCTCCTTTTCGATTCGTTCCATTGTTTTTTTCATCGTGGCTTCGATTTTATCGATGGTAATCGGCTTTTCCAGATAATCGATTACGCCCAGTCCGATTGCCCGGCGTACATATTCGAATTCATTGAAGCCGCTGAACACAATGCATACTGTATCCGGCTTTTCTTGCATGACCGCTTCGATCAGCTGTAGTCCATCCATCCCGGGCATACGAATATCTGTCAGGATGATATCCGGCTGATGGCTTCGAACTACTTCCAGTGCAGTATGTCCATTATCCGCAGTTCCAGCCAGCTCCACACCATAACGTGACCAGTCGATCATTCGTTTTAACCCTTGCAGTACAATATATTCATCGTCAAAAATAGCGGCTCGCAGCATAAATTTTTCTCCTCCTCTTCATTTGTTAACGCTTACAAAATAGTGAATATCTGATGATCGGATTATACATTTTGTAGTTGTATTCGTAGAGGATGCATCAAGCTAGTATATGTTAGCCATTGTAGGGCCGGGCAGATTCATTTGGCAATAGCCGAAGAGTTGGCACAGAAAAACCTGATGGATGTCCATCAGGCTGAAGGTTAATCGTTACAGAGCGATCTATTCTTGTTTGCTTATGAGAAGAATACCGAGAAAAAGTAACGTACAGCGGCCATCATCACGACTCCTGCGATTACGGTAATAGACAGGCTACGGGTCTTGATCGCAATCAAAAAGGTAGGAATAAGTACAATAATGACCTTCCAGTCGATGTGCAGGGAATGTCCCTCCTGGATCAGGAAATTATCTACGACCAGAGCTGTCAAAATACAGACTGGAATATAGGATAGCCACTTGAGTACCGGTGCAGGCAGATTCAGATTCCGTACTACCAGGAAAGGAATCACCCGAGGTGTCATCGTCACCAGCGCACAGCCAATAATGATCATTAATGTCGTCCATTGCATACTCATTTCTCGGTCACCACCCCAATTGTCGCTACGATGACAGTAGCAATAATCACCGCCAGCTGTGACGATACGATCAATGACAGCAGCAGCATAGCGATCACCATATAGACCATCAATCGTAAATAATGTTTCAGCTTGGCAGGGACCAAATGGCCCAGCTGCAGGACGAGCAGTGCGACGAACATTGCTGTCAGTGCATAATCCATGCCAAATTGCTCCGGATCGGCGATCCAGCTGCCAAACAATGCGCCTACTACACAGGAGACGACCCAGCTGAAATAAGCAATCAGATTCAGCCCGTTCATCCAGTGATCATTCAGTGGCTTGCCCTGGGCGATCCGGCTCGCAGCTACGCCGAATGATTCATCGGTAACCAGCAGTCCAATCCCTATATTCCGAAGCAGCGAATAACGGGTAAAATGCGGAGCCAGCGTTGCACTGAGCAGAAAATTACGCAAATTCACAATGAACGTAGTCAGGATAATAGCAGATGCAGGTGCATGTACAGCCAGCATTCCGCAAATAATAAATTGCGCTGCTCCTGCATACACGAGTAACGACATGATCCCCATCTCCAGTACACTCAGATGCGAAGCCACACCTACGATGCCTGCAGCCAGACCAATACTGATATATCCAAGCAGTGTAGGAATGCCGTCTTTGACTCCGTCTGCAAAGGTCGCCTCTTTGTGCTCCTCTGCTTCATCACAGCTGGGTTCTTCCGGAGGCTGAAGGGAATATCCAGACTGTTCGATCTGTACTTTCCCGTGATTTTCATTATTGCATCCTGAATGTTGATGCACCGTCTGAACATTGGACAAGCTATCCACTCCTCGCTGGCTCATTGTTATTCTTGTATGCTAAAATGAACTAAAGTTTATTATAGTATACAATTTTCTAATATAACATACATTATTCTGTTATATTAAACAATAGCTGAGGAGAAAATGATGGAACCTATCCAAAGTGTAATTGCCAAAAATCTGGCACGCATCCGCAAAAGCAAAAATCTGACGCTGGATCAGACATCGGAATTGACCGGTGTGAGCAAGGCGATGCTGGCACAGATCGAGAATGAGAAATCCAATCCAACGATCAGTACCCTATGGAAAATCGCCAACGGTCTCCAGGTATCTTTTACTACTTTTCTCAAGGAAGAGGAGGTGCTTGTACGCCGCGTCAATATGAATGAAGTGAATATGATTATGGACAGTGACGACAAGTATCGGGTATATCCCTTTTTCCCTTATCATCCGGAAAAAAGGTTTGAACTGTATATCGTGGAGCTACTGCCCGGCTGTGTACACGAACCCAAAACACATCCCGGTGAAGAGTATCTGATCGTCAAACAGGGATCCATGACCGTCGATCTCAAGGGAGAGCAGTATGAACTGACCGAAGGGGATGCACTGCAATTCTCCGGTACGCATCTGCATGGCTACTCCAATCCTACGGCAGAAAAAGCCAGCTTTTTTATGATGATGCATTATCCGGATGATACACTGCAATAGCGGTTTTACTTTGTCGAAAGTAGGTGGTAGTTATGGAATGGCGTCCGTATACCCTGTTATGGGTTACCGATTTGTATTATGAAGCCAAGGGCCGCAATTATTACGAGGAAGATCTTTTTCTAACTTCGCATCTGCGGCAGTATTTTCGGATTATCCTCTGTCATCCCGAAGATACCGAACCTTTTGAAGGTGCCGTCGATCTGATCGTATTTCGTAATGCCGGACCGGTCGCACCCTATCAGGATCAATACGAGACATTTCGAGATCGGATTCGAAAGCTGCAGTTGAGAACGTATAACAGTCTGGATGGTCGTGCCGATATGAATGGTAAAGCCTATCTGCTGGAACTGACTGCTGCAGACTACCCGGTGATTCCTACTATTGATCATATTGATCAGCTGCATCGGCTTCCGGATAGTACCGAATATATCATTAAGCCATTCAATGGTGCCGATTCGCATGGGGTGCAGCGGGTACCTGCCGATCGGCTGCACCAGACACTCGCTGCTTGCAGCCAGCGGATGCTTATCCAGCCGTATATTCCGTTTGAATATGAGGTTTCCTTTTATTATATTGATCATGAATTCCAGTATGCCCTGCATGCTCCCGATCCGCAGCAGCGCTGGAAGCTGGAGCTATATGATCCACAGCCGGCCGATTTTGCTTTTGCCGAGCAGTTTATCCGGTGGAATCATATCATGTGTGGTATCCAGCGAGTCGACGCCTGCCGGACAGCCAGCGGAGAGCTGCTGCTCGTGGAACTGGAAGATCTGAATCCGTATCTGTCCCTGCTGGATATCCCGGTAAATTATTCCCGCCGCTTTATCAGCCGGATGGTACAATCTCTTGAGCAGGCGATCAGAGCATAACCAAACCAACTCCATCGGCAATACTCCTATATAAATAGACTCAGCTGATCATTGCGATATAGGATCAGCTGAGTCTATTTACATGTATCTTCTTCTATAGCTTTATTCAGAAAATGGAGATCAATTCTCTCGTATACGCATGCCGCTCTTCCGCAAACAAGGCTGCCTGCGGGAACTGATCCACCAGCTGACCATCCTTCATCACCATGATTCGCTGGCTCATCTGATGAACAGCCGCCAGATCATGGGAAATAAACAGATAGGACAGGTTCAGCTCGGTACGCAGCCTGGTCAGCAGCTGCAGCACCGCTCCCTGGGAGATCACATCCAGACTGGCCGTCGGCTCATCCAGTACGACCAGCTGCGGCTCGATACTGATCGCACGGGCAATCGTTACTCGTTGACGCTGTCCGCCGCTCAGTTCATGCGGATACCGATCAGCAAGTGTATCTGTCAGCTCTACCGCTTCCAGCAGCTGACGGGTCAGATGCTGTTCGGATGAAGGCTGAAAATGCTGCAAGCTCAGTTCCTTGCGATACTGCCGGTAAGGATCAAGCAGGGAGTCACGAATCCTGAGCTTGGGATTCAGCGCTGCCGACGGATTCTGGAAAACGATCTGGATCTTTTTCCGATGAGGATACAACTGACGGTCATTCATCTGTTCGATAGATTGTCCGTCCAATATAATGGAGCCACTATCTGTCGATTCCATCCGCAGCAGACAGCGGGCGAGCGTGCTTTTGCCGCATCCGCTCTCTCCAACCAGCCCCACACATTCTCCCGGTTCAATAGCAAAAGAAACTTCATGAAGCACACGCTTATCCGGTGCATAGGATTTGTTCAATCGATTAACCTGCAGCAGACTCATTGTCCCGTCACCTCCTGTAATCCCGATGGCAGCAGATTACCCGGCTTCCGCAGTGTCGGTGCCGCCTGAATCAGCTGACGGGTATATGGATGCTGAGGATGATCCAGAATCCGGTGCTTGCCGCCGGTCTCGACGATCCGCCCTTCCTGCATAACCGCCAGGCGACTCGCATACTGGCGAACATGACGCCAATCGTGAGTGATAAACAGAATCGCACATCCGGTCTCACGCTGCTTCTGTGCCAGCAGTTCCAGAATCCGGTGCCCGGAGACACTGTCCAGTGCAGTGGTCACTTCGTCGGCAATCAGCACATCCGGAGAGAGCATTAACGCCATCGCAATCGATACCCGCTGCAGCTGGCCACCGCTTAATTGAAAAGGATACCTTCGGTACAGCTCCGGGTCCAATCCGACCGACTCCAGTGCCTCCATGCCCTGCTGTTTGCGTATAGCAGCCGGAGTAATACCGTGTACCTTCTGGTACTCATCCAGATGCTGTCCAATCGTACGAAATGGTGTAAATGAACCCTGATAATCCTGAAACACATAGGCCAGTTTGCGTCCCCGGATATCACGCATCTGCCGGGCGGACAGACTCAGCAGATCCTGTCCATGCAGCTTGATTCGTCCTTCCATCTGCAGATTCGGAGGCAGCATCCGTCCAGCTGCCTGGGAGAGCAGACTTTTGCCGCTGCCACTCTGACCGACCAGCGCGAACCATTCTCCTTCATGTACGGTCAGGGAGACGCCATCGACGATCGTCTTCTCCCTGCTGCGGATAGTCACCTGTTCCATCGACAGAATCATGACTGCACCTCCCTTTTCACGTCAAAACGATCCCGTAAATAATCGCCCAGCATATTCGCCAACAGCACTACCGATACAATCGCCAGACCCGGATAAATCATCAGCTCCGGTCGCGACTGGAAATAAGGTCGAGAATCATTGAGCATCGCTCCCCATTCCGGTGTCGGTGGCTGTGCACCCAGTCCAATATAGGAGAATGCCGAAATCAGCAAAATAATTTTACCCAGATCGAGACTCGCCAGTACGAGCACATGACCGATCACATGCGGCAGCAAATGCCTGCGCATAATTCGTGCTGGAGATAATCCGTTGGTACGTGCAATCTGTACGTAATCCTTTTGGGCTTCGGACAGCACAGTACTGCGTACCAGCCGGGCGTAGTTTACCCATTTGACGATGACGATCGCCAGTACCAGATTGCCGATTCCTGCACCGAGTAATCCGCTCAGTACGATCGCTACAATCGTATCGGGAAAAGACAAAAATCCATCCGCAATCCGCATAAAGATCCGGTCGATCCAGCCGCGGCTATATCCCGAAATGAGTCCAAATGGAATCCCGATCAACAGCGCCGCTCCGAGTGCGAGCAGACTGTAACCGAGCGTCTGCTGTCCCCCGAGCAGCAGTCGTGTCAGCACATCGCGGCCCAAATGATCCGTACCCAGCGGATGCAGCATACTGATCTCCTGCAGACGATCTCCAAGATCGGTCGTATTGGGATCATATTTCAGCCACCCAAAGGCATAGATCGAAGCCATAACCGTAATTAAAACAAACAGAAATGCGATAATTCCCTGCCAGCTGTGTTTGCTGCGCTTGGGTATCGCAGGAGTAGATAATTCTCTCATCAGCCGGCCTTCCTTTCTTTGAGCTTCATCTCGGGGTTAAGGTAGCGATAGGACAGATCCACCAGTGTGTTCACGACAAATACCAGTGCGGCCATGACCAGGATATACCCCTGAATCAGCGGATAATCCCGCTGCCGGATTGAATCCACGACCAGTTTGCCGATACCCGGATAGGCAAACAGTACTTCCACGACTACGACTCCACCGATCAGACTGCCCAGACTGACACCAAATACCGTAATAACAGGCGGCAGACTATGACGCAGAGCATGTACCCAGAAAATACGTGCTTCACTGTATCCTCTTGCGCGTGCAGCCCGTACAAATTCCTGGCCCAGCGAATCCAGCAGACTCGAACGCAGTAGTCGTACATACACGCTGGAAATAGCCAGTCCCAATGTCAACGAAGGCAACAGCAGCGAGATCCATCCATCCCGTCCCATGGTCGGCAGCCAGCCCAACCGTACGCCGAACAGATCAATCAGGATCAACCCGAGCCAGAAACTCGGTATCGCCGCTCCTATAATCGATAGCAGCCGGCTCACCTGATCGATCCAGCTGTTCCGATATAGTGCGGACAGCGAGCCGAGCGGCAGAGCAATCAGCAGCATGATGACCAGTGCGCCGCCTGTCAGTTCCAATGTCGCTGGCAGTCCGCCCATAATCATCTTCATTACCGGCTGACCGGTCACATAAGACTGTCCAAAATCCAGCCGTACGAAATCCAGCAGCCACTGCCCGTATTGAACGAGCAATGGCTGATTGAATCCCATCTCTTCTCTTAATGCCTCCACCTGCTCCTGACTGACGGACAATTCATCCACATTCAGAATCGTCAGCACCGGATCGCCCGGTGCCATACGGATAAACAGAAAGCTGATAAAGGTAATAAATAATACAAATCCAAAAGTCTCCAAAAATTTGCGGATCAGAATCCGGCCCATTACATCACATCCAGCTTGTTGGTAATCATATAGTATTCACTGCGCGTCGTGACCCAGTTTTTCACTTTTTCTTCGTTATACGCTACGATGGTCGACGGATGCAGAACAAAGGAATTAATCACATTCTCGTGTACATAATCAGCAGCCTTTTCAGCCAGCACAGCCCGTTTCTCCGGCTGCACCGTCCGGTTCAATTGGTCGATAATAGCCGTCAGCTTAGGGTCTTCTGCTCCACTAAAATTCAGTGCGCCATCCGGATGATAGGTTGCATTCAGATAGTAGCCTGCATCCCCACGCGGTGCAGTCAGATTACTGTAGGTTGCCAGATCCCAATCCCGATTGGCAGCCATATAATCTTCCGGTGTATCGATCTGGCGAATCTCCACTTCAACGCCGATTTTCTTGGCATCCGACTGGAATACCTGGGCAATCAGCGGCAGATCGGCTCGTGCCGGATAAGTCAGCAGGGTTAGCTGCAGCGGCTTGCCATCCTTTTGCATCTGACCGTTGACCAGCGAATAGCCTGCCTGTTGAAGATAGTCTACTGCTGCGTCTGCTCCCATGGAAGACGGTTCATAGGTAGGTGCAAATGGCAGTGACGGCAGAAAAGGTCCGGTTGCTGCTTCTCCATGTCCCAGCAGAATCGTATCTACAATCTTCTGCCGATCAATCAATGCATCCATTGCCCGGCGTACATTAACATCCTGCAGAGCCGGACGCTCCATATTCATCGTCAACTGATGCACCCGGAAAGTCGATGTCGATTCAACCTTGATACCCGGCTCGGCATCCAGTGTATCCAGACTCTCCACTTCAGGACGGTACACGATATCGACCTGTCCGGAGCGTAGTGCCAGCGAACGGGCATTGGCATCCTCGTTAAAGGCAAAGGTCACTCCATCCAGAGGAGATGCTCCATCCCAATAACTGTCATACCGTTTGACTTCCAGCTTGCTGCCGGGTGTGAACGAAGCGAGCTGGAAAGGCCCTGTACCGACAGGATTGTTCACTATATCCGTCTCGGTCACATCGATAATCGAAGTATTGGGATTGACCAGTTCCGAGATAAATTCCGGAAAAGGCTGGTTCGTGACAATCTGAAGGGTATTCCCATCTGCCTGAATGCTTTTAATTTTGAGTGCATTTTTGACAGCGACACTCTCTGTCATAGCGCGCTCCAATGAAGCTTTAACCGAGTCTCCTGTCAGAGGCTTGCCATTATGAAAAGTTACATCATCCCGCAAATGGATCTTCCAGTTCTGTCCATCCGTACCTTCCCAGCTCTCCGCGAGCCATGGTGCCACAGTCAGATTATCTTCGTCCAGACGCACCAGTGTCTCCGTAATTCCTGCACGAATTGGTACATAGCTGGAATCAACATGCGGATCAAGCGAGTTGGTAGAGAAGTTATAGAGGAAGCTCACATGCTTGCCTTGTTCCTTGGCGCTTGAAGAAGGAGAAGAGCAGGCTCCCAGCATCATAACGGCAAGCAGTAGTACCGCCAATCCCATTAGGTATTTGCTTCTCTTCCCTTTACCATTTCTCCATTCATATGATGAGTGGTCTGGTTTGGAACAACCTGTCGCATATGTAGAAGTATATTTATTATTTTGCTGTCCTGAAGTCTGTATAGGTTGGTTCCCCCTGTTGGTTGTACCTGTCTTATTCACAATTGTTCCCCCCGCTATATGTCTCTATTTAGTAATCATTACGATTTCACATTGCTTTTCATCTTATCGTAATGATTACTATTTATCAACCAAAAAAAGTGAATTTATCGAATAAAATGAATTTATATTCATATCTTTTTATATAATTTGTGAATTTATTTTTATATAAATCTGTATGAGATGGATAGCGTGTCCCTACTTTTGAATAAATGACCCTTCCCTTTTAATTCAGATACAAACGCAAAACGATGGATCATTCTGTATATACAATACGAATGATCCATCGTTTTATGTTTGATAACCCTATATCCAATTGTTGCCTGCATGACTATTATACATACGTCTCATCTTGCTTGCTCGCCGTCCGATCCTATGGATAAAGGGGCGGCACCATGATGCTATTGCCCTCGTGCCCGATGTGTTTTTTCTTAGTACATATGTCTTTCCCGCGGAATCAGCAGCGCTGCGATAAAGTAAAATATTATGGATGTACCTCCGGTCAGAAATACGCTAATTACAAACAGCAATCTCAGAAACGTGGAGCTCATCCCCAGAATTTCCCCGAATCCACCCAGCAGCCCTGTCATCATCCTGTCATTGTTGGAACGATATAATTTGTTCATTTTCCATACTCTCCTCTATAAAATATAATAATTATGTCTACAGTAGAGCGTACTCTTCTGTAGTTATACCTGTACGCTGTCTCGTTGATATATGTGATACTTTTAGGATATAGGAATACAGGAGCCTTTCAAACCGTCCTGCGGCTGTTTTGCAGCTTGGACTTTGGTCGGGGATGCAGCTGGACCTGTAGTGATCTTGTACGAAATGAACGCTGAATTTCTCCAAATATAATAGGGATGAGCTCGTCCATATAGCTGCAATATGACAGTAGCAACAAAAGAAATAATCAGCAGATGCAGAAGCGATTTGTAGAGATAAGTCGGTCAGTCGATTGGTGAAAATCTAGAATGATCGGGGTAATAGACACTAGAGGTGAATATCATATGACACTACTATGGATCGTTGTATTCGTACTGCTCCTGATGGCTGCGGGAGTCTTCACACGCAAACGAAAATAACCGGATTTATCAGCCAAAGTAGAACACTAGTAAATCACCAATAGAGCACAAAAAAGACGCATATGGGATATGCGTCTTTTTCAGTGTAGGTTGCTGGCCAGGCTAAAGCCGGTTGCTGCGATTTACCAGCTGGTACGTGGTGAATTCTGAATGGCGTCTGTTGCTTTGTCAATATCTGTCATCATGTCACGGATGCGATCCAATGCTTGCTGAATCTGCTTCTGGTGTGAATCCAGACGGTGGGCAATCGAACGAATCTGTTCCTGGGATGGCGGGTTCGGAGCATGCGAGAGTTCAATTAGTTCTTTCTCAATCGCATCAATACCGATCAAACCGGAGCCCAAGATCTCGATACCAAATTTGGCTTTATCCGCAATATGGTCAATTTTGAGAGCCGTTTCCTTGGCTTTCTGATTGCCCCACCCGGATATGTAGTTGGGCTGTCCACCTACCGGTGGTGTATAGTCATTCATGGAGATAAGCCTCCTTATTTCTGGTATTTGTCAGTGATCTCATCAATCTTGTTGGTCAGCTTATCAATCTCATCCGTCAGGTTATCGATCTCGTCAGTCAGTTTGTCGACGTCTTTGATATTTTTCTGTACTTCATCGACATTGCCTCCAGCAGCAATAACTTTGGACATTACTTCCTGTGCGATAGATGTAACCAGAATCTGTACATGGTCAGGTGCATTTTGTCCAACCTGCGCAACCAGACGATCCATCAGCGGTTTGATTTGAGACAGTGTAGCAGCGGCGTTAGTCAGTTCACGTCCGCAAGAATTCAACTCGGAGTCGATTTTATCGGCTACACGGTCAATTTTGGATTGTGTGATTTGGTCGATTTCTCTAATTACTTTATCGATGTCATTGGACATCTCGCGTACTGCGCCTTTACCTACAAGCATTGGCATATCCCCCATTGGTTTACATAGTATTGAATCACTTTGATTATAAAGTACAAACATTACCCATTCAATCAAAAAGAAGGAAAATCTAGCGTCTTTTTGACTAATTTGATTTTCCTGACTTTCTATATTACGGCAAACCTTCAAAAAGGTTTTATATTAAAAAAAAAAATTATTTTCTACGTGTATTGCGGCTTAACTAACAGGCGAGTAATCCCGTTCGTACAGTACGCTTCCATTGGCACTGTACATCGTAATCCGTGACAATTGCTCAGCCTGCTGGTGCTGCTGGTCTTGTTCGTCTTGCTTATCCCGTTGTTCCGGTTCGATTCTGCTGTCCATGTAGATGGTCTGCCCCTGCGCCAATTGCAGTGTAGACACCAGGCCACCCCGGTATTCAATCCGAATCTGACGGATATTGGGATCATGGACATATCCATACACACTGCGAAATGCAAGACCTTCCTGATACTGATTGGGCAGTGAAGCAGCACCTCCCGAGTCAGCGATCTGTACCCTCATATCCCGGTATACTTTCATTATATCCATACTAAGTTCATACCATTTATAATTGCTTCGATAACCGATGATCAGGCCGGCATAAGGAACCTTTTGATACGTTAGGCTGTAACTGGCTGCTGTCGCTTGGCCAGTATCCTGACGCTCTACCACATGGATATCACGGTCTGGTATGTCTATTTTGTATAATTTCCAGATTTTCTTTGCAATCAGGGCTTCCAGTGACTTTTCGCCGGGTACAGGCAGACGCTCCCCATAACCTGTAGAACCGGAAAGGGGATCTGAAGCCGTATCCCGGTTCAATCGAACTGCATTCGCATCGGCTGCACATACACACAGCAGCAGTACTATGACTATCGTGATCGTATAGATTTTCATTGCGTTGTTCTCCTTAGCTTTCAATTATGTATCTAACCATCATGACATATGCCCGCTCCATTATCCACCTTTTACCAAATAAAGAAATGCTAATAAGCATACATACTGAGCAACCGATTACTTTGACGTTAACGAACGAACCCTTTCCCTCTAGTTGTCTATTGCTATGCTTATGCCGGATTGCATATCCAGTTGAAAATAAGGGGTCCAGCCATGAGTCTATACACGATGAAAGAAATAATGGAACAATGTGAAACCACGGAAGATGCATTGCGCTACTACGAGAAAATCGGTCTACTATCAGCCATTCAGCGCAAAGCTAATGGTCACCGTATTTACAGCCCCGCCGATAAAGAGAGATTACTGCTGATCCAATGCCTAAAAAAAGCCAATATGTCCCTGGAGGAAATGCGTCCTTTTGTCGCTCTTCACCAGAGTCGTGAAGAAGCCATGCAGCCAAAGACAGAACAATTGCTGCGCAGCTACCAGGAGCGAATCAAGCAGCAGCAGGAACATCTGCAGCAGATATGGGATATGATCGAACACAAGTTGAATAGTGGCGAAAATCTCGCCTTTAAGCCTGCTTCGAACTGAGCAATTGATCTTACTGTTCGCTATGAGCAAATTGGTATGTATGAGTCTGTAGGTTTGATCATGTTATACTGGCAGCGACTATAGCATTTTATATATGGACTGGGCCAGGGGTTGACCTCGTGTGTGGACAAGGTTGTAGGATGATAATCGGCAGCACACAGCTATCTACAAGGGTACACACGCAGCTGTTCGCCGCTATCATTTTCAATAGCAGAGGAGCCATATGATGAATACAAAAGCAGAGATTGGCAAGACAGGAATTGAGATTAACCGGATGGGATTCGGGGCAGGTGTAGTCGGTAACACTATGATGTATCCGCATGTCACCGAAGAGATGGGACGTACATTAATAGACGCGGTATTACAGCAAGATATTCAGCTGATCGACACTGCTTTTCTCTATGGTATGGGACGTTCGGAAGAGCTGATCGGTGAGGCCATTCGTGCTTTTGGTAAGCGCGAGCAGCTGATACTCTCTACCAAGGCATCTGCCAATATCCAGATGACCGCGACTGGAATTCAGGTAGATAATCGTCCGACAGCACTAAGACAATCGGTAGAAGACAGTCTGAGACGGCTGCAGACCGATCACCTGGATCTATTTTTTGTCCATTTCCCCAATTCTGATACACCGCTGCATGAGTCGGCAGGCGAGCTTGACCGACTCCGACAGGAAGGTAAAATTCGTGCGATTGGCGCATCCAATCTAAATATGGCAGAGTTACAAGATTTTAATGCGGATGGATATATGGATGTATTCCAGACCGAATATTCCCTGCTGAACCGACAGGCCGAGCAGCAGCTGATTCCCTACTGTCTAGAGCATACCATCTCGGTTATTCCTATTTATCCGCTGGCTTCGGGGCTGCTCGCCGGACATTATACGAGAGAACAGACTTTTCATGATGTGTCCCGGATGAATAATCCGATGTTCCAGAGAGAAGCCTATCTTGCTAATCTGGAGCGGGTAGATGCGCTGAAATCGCTGGCTTCCGACAAGCAAATATCTCTCCCACAGCTGGCCCTCGCCTGGCTGCTTAACCGTCCTGGTGTAGATCTGATTATTCCGGGTGCTACCCGTCCGGATCAACTGGCTAGTAATATGAGAACGCTTGATGTTGTATTGTCCGTTAGTGATATGGATCAGCTGGATATGCTGAGTCGGTAAGTAGCAGTATATCTGCTCATTCGATCGCGATGGGTGTTTTGAGTTTATGTTACAAATGAGAATGCAATAATACGTATAGCCCAAGCGAAGGCTGGTTCCTCCAGTACCCTCGCTTTTTCATTTTCACAAGATCTTTCGCTGGCACACCCCCACTATTTTAACAAACAAATGTTTATTCCTTTTCTTTTCTCTTCTTTCTCTATTATTTTCCGATCTTCTTCCATACTCATGATCCAGCACTTGTATAACAGAAAGGTTCATTTCTTGTAGGGGTTGCTTTTCCAGATACATACCGTTAGACTACTATCGACCAACTTATTAAATCTATTTTAAAAAGTATAGAAAAGGAGCCTGTTCCCTCATGCGACCGTTATCCCATAGTACCCAGCAGGTTAAGAAAATCAATATTGAGCTGGTTAAAAATACACTTCGTACGACCGGCACAGGAACCAAAGCGTCTATCGCCAGTCTGACCCGGCTGAGTGTGGCTACCTGTGGCACTATTCTTAATGAACTGGTGCAGACCGGCGAAATTCTCGATCTTGGACCTGACGAGTCGAGCGGTGGACGCCCTGCCAGTCGATATCAGTTCAATGCCGACTATGCCAGTCTGATTGGCCTTATTATCCGCACAGAGAGCGGCATCCACTCGATCACCCATGCCCGTGCCAATCTGAACGGAGAGATTCTGGAGCAGTATACCAGAGAATATGAAGTAATCAATATACCTGTTATTGAGCAGCTGCTGGATGATCTGCTCGCCCGGTATCATAATGTACAGGCAGTCGGTATCGGGATCCCTGGTGTTGCCCATAATGGACAGATCGGTATTTGTGATGTTGCCGAACTGGCGGGACAGCCGCTGGTACAGATTTTGCAGCAGCGTTACGAGGGTCTGCAGGTCATTATCCAGAATGATATGAATCTGACGGTATACGGACTGTATCATGAGCAAAACTATCAAGAAGACAGTAATTTTGCCGTGTTGACATTCCCAGAGAATCACTATGCCGGGGCAGGTTTTATTATTGGTGGACGTTTGCTTAGCGGTAACAGCTTTTTCAGCGGCGAGGTATCCTATCTGCCATTCGGCATCAGCCGGGAAGAACAGCTGAGGCAGCTGCATACGTCCGAAGGCGTTCATGCACTGGTCGTTCATACCATCGTCTCGATTATTACGATTATCAACCCGGCTGCCCTTGTCATTACCGGTAGCGCCATCGCACCCTCTATGCTGGAGCAGATCGAACAGGACTGCCGGAAGCAGATTCCGCCCGAACATATGCCGCAGCTGCTGGTCCAGCAGGATACCCGGCGTGAATATCTGACCGGACTGATCACCATGACACTGGAAAGCCTGACCTACCACATTCAGCTGATTGAGCGAAATTAATTGCCCTATTTTACCCATTCTGGAGGACTATTATTGTGAATGCACCTGAACGCAAATTTAACCGAATCTATGCGATGCAGCTGGCGACTATTTTTATCGGCTTTATCGTGTTCGGTATCTCGGAAAATATCAAAGGCCCGGCGATTCCCCGTATCCAGTTCGATTTCAATCTGGATGAACAGCAGCTGGGTACATTGCTGTCACTCAATGCGCTCGGTTATCTGATTGCCTGTTCGTTTACCGCTATTCTGGTACGTCTATGGGGCATCAAGGCTGCCAGTATTATCGCCTTTGGCTCCATGGTCTTGTCCGGCGTATTTATCTATCTGTCCCATACCTATCCGCTGTTCGCTTCATCGTATTTCTTTATGTATATTGGCAACGGGATGCTGGAGATTGCACTGGCGATTCTCGGCGCACGAATCTTCGTCAAAAACACCGGAACCATGATGAATCTGTCCCATTTCTTCTATGGGCTCAGCTCTACGGTGGCCCCGCTGCTGGCAACCGGCGTTATGTCCCTGTCGGTATTCGGTCACGAGCTGGACTGGCGCGGCATGTATCTGGTGATGCTGTCCCTGTGTCTGCTGCCGATCGTGTTTGCGCTGCGCAGTCATTTTCCCGGTGATGATTTACCGCATGAAGACCGCATTTCCATGAAAACACTGACCCGTGATCCTGCGCTGTGGCTAATGGTTCTGATCCTGTCCTTTGGCGTAGTATCGGAGCTGGCAGTCGGCGGCTGGCTCGTCAATTTTCTGGAAAAAGCATATGCCTGGGACACGGTAAAAGCCTCCGGACTGTTGTCCGGTTTCTTCCTTATGTTCTCTCTGGGACGGCTGCTGCTGGGTCCACTGACCGACCGTATCGGATTCGTACTGTCCCTGATTGTATTCTCTGCCTTCTCGGCGGTGTGTACATTTGTCGCGATTGCCGGCGGAGAACGTGTCGCTTTTCTGTTTGCCCTGTCGGGAGCCGGTATTGCGATGATCTATCCGACGGTTATGGCATTTATCGCACGCCGTTATCCCAATGGCAGCGATACAGCGATTACGTTTGTCGTAACCTGGATGGGCGTTGGCAGCGTGATCGGGAACTATGTGATCGGCTGGGTTATTGATGGAGTCAAAAATGCCTACGGCGCTGGCACCTCGATTGGACTACTGCGCGGACTGCAGGCAGGCTATGGATTCATCGGACTTTGCGCTGCAATCTGTGCAATATCCGGGATTATATTATTCGGATATTTGAAAAGAAGACAGGAACTGATTTAATCTTTAGATAATTATCATGCTGGCACTTCTCTCGTTTATATTAAGAAATTCAATTTCATTTTTGACAACAAGTGATAATTTCTAAATATGATCTTACGCATAAAGAATATATCCATACTTTATAATAAGTAAATAAGTCAAAAAAGAAGGGAAAAACCTATTAAGGCTTTTCCCTTCTTTTTAGCTCGGTATTTGGCTTTGAATTGCTTGATCCATTTTCCAAATATAAACTTTATATCCTGAAGAGTACCAACTACTAAGAGGTGCATTTTTCTTATCTCCTGTATGTTGTGTTACATAAAAATGACCATCTTTAAGCAATGTGATCAAAGCAGTATGATTTATATCCCCATCACCGTCAAAATCGGCATTTATAGGATCGCCCATAGCAGCTTTTGAAGCAGTTGGAGCAGTTTTTGATCTTATCGACCAAAATTTATAAAAACTATTTGCTCCACCCCAGCTATGAGAAGGTGCATTAATCAGACTATCAGCATAATACCATGATGTACTTCGATTTACTAAACCAGTCCACTCTTCCATACCTCCGGCTAATAGCGCTTGAGAAACAAAGTTAGTGCAATCATTCCACTTTTTCCAACATTCTTTAGAGCCAATAGAACATTTGTTTGATTTTGCATAATAAGAATATGATGGGTTTCTTCCATCCCACCACTTATACGCATAATCGCGAGCTTTGATTGAACTATAACCATTAGAATAAGCTGATGGAGATATTAATTGTGCTGTGGAATCTTTGTAAACAGACTGTTCTACTGAATTCTCATGATCAAGCAGATTTTTTTGATTTTCTATAACCTCGTTTGCCGTAGATGGCATAGTAGCTTTTTCAGGATCAGCTACTGGCATCAATTCAATTAAATCAACAATTTCATTTGTAGAAATTTCATTTGATGATAATTTTTTCTCATAACTTTCAATCATCTTATTTTTTCTTTCATTTTCATATCGATCCATAAATTTAACATATTTTAGTATAGAGTCTTGATCTGAAGAAGGAAACTGATCCAAAGTAACTCCTAGACTAATAACAAACATTTGGTAATCAGCATTATCAATATCATTTTTGATAAGTATTTGATTATCTTTCATATAATTATTGACCATTTTGATTGCGTGGTCGTATTTTTTTAAAACTTCTTCTCTACTAATATCTATCTCTTCTAGTTTTTTAATTGGTAATTTAATTTTCCCATCCTTTATGTCATTTAAATAATCAAGATAATTGGCCTGGGCTGTAGGTACATCAATTTCAACAGGATTCAGGTCAGCTGTAGCATTTGAAATACTAGAAAAAAGAAAAAATGACATTCCAAGAGCTACAAATTGAACAACTTGTTTTTTAATATCCAAATAATGTTCCTCCTTTTATTTAATACTAAAAAAGATAACATATACTCAAATATTGTAAACAAGACAAATTTACTAGAGCAGAATTGCTTTTTTTGTATTTTTAAGTCGAAATCCTTCTAGAAAATAGTATTGAATAGATTATTGATTAATAAGACGTATACTATTAATCCATAAAACGTTCGATCAGACTATTTTTCACATTTAATTTTACAAGAAGATTTTTATAATAATGATTAGAGCCTTTTATTAAAACTATATCCTAGATTATTCATTCTAAAATTAAAGCTCTATATTTAGTATCTAGGATCATTCTAATCCTATTATATAGATTCCATTGCCTTCGATTGTTTTGAACTGTACGTATTCTTAAATTACGAATATAAAAATAGACCATTCCTGATCAGGTTGATGGCCTATTCCTCGTTAGTCTGTACTCTAGATTATTTATGCCGTTATCCTCTGTCTATGTACGTCCAACTATATTTTTGCAGTGAAAGTGACATTACTCTATCGATTAATTGAAATAAAAGTATTCATTGGGATTGGTGCTTGGCTTGCGCTGCGGAGCTTCAGTCAAGTGATAATAAGCGATATTTGCGCACTTCAGATGGTAATTCTGGTAGTAGAAATTATCGCCCCGTTCTACAGCTTCTTTTAACTGGGCAACCTGCTTGTCATTAACCCCCTGAATATACAGCTCGGTATTCCCCGTAAATACAATCTTCACATCATACATACAATCACCCTTGAATAATTATTTAACTGCTTAACTAGCATAATGCATTATTCCCATATGGTGGAATAGTCAATTGGTATGTTTTCGATATGAAGATAACTCTGTATTTGTCAAAAACTCCCTTCTATCTCCGACTATACAATCAGTTTTCACTTTATTTTGCTCCTAAATGTAATTAATTATCATAAATTCAGTACTCTTGACCCACATTATATAAGTTACTTTACAATAATATAAGTCAATAGTTGAATATTCAGTTTTTTCCAAATGATATACAATACTATTTTGGAGAAAGGAGGAAATACCGTACGATTTTGACACAGATGGCATTAAACTAACGAAGCATCTATTTTAGTCTTTCGTACAGCCGGTTGTTTTAGAATATGAATGTCTTATACATATAGCTAACGATGAATACAGACCAATATTTAGGAAGCTTCACTACGATGTTTCGAACAATCGGCTTTGCATATCTATGCAAACCAGCTAAAGAAGATGAACTATAACGAAAAGATTGTGGAGGAACATCAGCTATGATGAATGAACACCCTGCTACTAGTGCAGCAAATCAGATTTATGAACAGACAGTGCGTGGTAATAACAATGCGCAAGAACAAAAAGAAATTCACGCAGGCTTCTGGAAAAGGTTTCTCGCAACATGCATTGATGGAATTATTTATTTTATCATCTTTTTTATTATTGTACGTGTGATCAGTCTAATCGGTAATTTGACTGGTTATATGGATACTAGCTATTCGTATGCCGAATCGTACAGCCCACCTTCGACTGGGCAAGTTATATTTGTTATTGCTTCTTCACTTATTACCTTTTTTATGCGAATGATCTTTCCATGGTTGTATTTCAGCTTGTTTGAAAAATCCAAATATCAGGCAACCATAGGCAAAATGGCTGTTGGTATTGTAGTAGTAGACCAGCAATATCGTCCACTGCGTTTTGGTAAAGCTACCGGACGCTATTGGTCAAAATGGCTAAGTGGACTCACTCTCTGTATCGGTTATATGATGGCAGGCTGGACTGGTCGTAAACAGGGACTACACGATATAATCGCGAGTACCTATGTGGTGAACAAACGTGCTCTTCCCCAGCTTCAACAACAGAAGCTGAAATATGAACAGCAACTCAAAGAATTCAATGCCCATCAGGCTGTAAAACATACCTTGCTTTAAATATTCAATCGTATAAATATTGTATCAGCACAACAACTGAATCCTTTATTCTAACCAGATTATCCATAAAGGCTCTCCGCCATACATAACGGACAGCATATAAAAAAAGAGGTAGCCCTATCTAAACTGTACCCTACAAGATGGACACTTTGAAAAAAAGTCATCTTGTAGGGTCTTTTTGTGTACAATAAAGAAAAA
>NZ_LAQQ01000009.1 GCF_000971985.1 Paenibacillus dauci
TTATCCCAGTCTGAGGGGCAGGTTGCCTACGTGTTACTCACCCGTCCGCCGCTAAGTCTCAAGGAAGCAAGCTTCCTTGAGACTCCGCTCGACTTGCATGTATTAGGCACGCCGCCAGCGTTCGTCCTGAGCCAGGATCAAACTCTCCATAAAGTGTTTGACTTGCTCATTTCGTGCTGACGAGAACATTGCTGTTCTCTATATTTTGAAGAACTGAAGTTCTTCACTCACTCGTTGTTCAGTTTTCAAAGATCAAAGTCTTTTTCGTTGTCGCCGTATCTCTCGGTGACAACTTTTATATCTTATCATGTTAGCAACCATTCTGTCAACATCTTTTTTTGAAGAAGTTTTTTTGAAACTCACTTGCTTTAAGGATGTGTATGATGATTACTAATCTGATTTTGATGTCATTCGTTCGTGACAACTTTTATAATATATCATGCAGTTAGACTTTTAGCAAGCATTTTTTATTGGATTATTTCTTCGTTTTTTTGTCCTCGTTATTTTCCTGTATTTCTTTACTATGACGCCATGGATTAGTAAGCACAATGTAGATCCTTTATTGATATTATCTACTTTTGGTATCTAGCTTTTTTATGAGTTTATAATGCTGGTACCTTACCACACTACAAGATCATCCCCTTTCCTAGTATTTAAGTTTATTTAGAAATATTTATTACCTGTATAGGCCTTTTGTTCATCCTGCATACTGATAATATGCATCCCCCCTATCTTAGCTATTAGTCACTTCTCTATTGATGTGATTATTTATATATTCACTTATCAAATAATTAAATATTTTAATGCAGCTTATAAAAAAGGTTCACCTGCTCATTCATAAGCAAGTGAACCTTTTCCAATACAGGATTACCCTTAAAGATCTCATAATACATTCACCAGGCAGAAGCTCTTAGCTCTTAGCTCTTAGCTCTTAGCTCTTAGCTCTTAGCTCTTAGCTACCAAATTATACTCATAGCACGGATAAGAGCCAAGTACTCTTACCTGACAGCCAAGCGCTTCAATTTCTTCTATCGCTGCGTTTAGCAATACCGAGTTTCTATTGTCTAATACATCAATATAAAAATAATAGGTACCCAGCTTCTTCTTGGTTGGACGGGATTCGATACGGGACAGATTTAGTTTACGCCAGGAAAATGTAGCCAATACCTGATGAAGGGCCCCTGCAAAGTCTTCTGTGAGGGTGACCAATATGCTTGTCTTTTGGTGATCTGCATTTTTGGCAACGGATATCGGCTGGTTGCCGATCAGTACAAATCTTGTATGGTTATTATCATGATCGGTAACTCGGCTTGCCAGTATATCCAGGTTATACTTTTGAGCACCAAGCGTTGTGCCGATTGCTGTCCAACCGTTTCCAGGATTCTGACTAACCATTTGTACTGCTTCCGCTGTACTACCTACATGTTCGAGCTCGGCCTGCGGCATCTCTGCACGAATAAATTGAAGACACTGTGCCATAGCTACAGGATGGGACAGTACTTTAGTTACTTTGGAGTAGTCCAGTTGCTCATGATCCGATACAAATTCGGTACGATTGCCAATTAGATTTTGAATAGAAGGATATACCCATTCCAGCTGCATAGGTATATCCACTTCATGAACCAGCCAATCCATATGCAGAGATACTGAGCCTTCTATCGTATTCTCAATCGGAATCACACTATATTCCGTTTTTCCCTGCGCTGTAGACATAAAAACATCGGCAATCATTTTGTGATGTGTAATTTCAAATGGTTGTTCTCCCATAATATGCAGGAGTGCTTCATGAGAGACAGAACCCGAGGGTAAAGCTGCTATACGGATCATAGACGTACTTCTCCTTTGACGGTGTCCATAAATGAACTTGATTCGGTATCGTAGTAGTATATAACTCCTTCGGTCACCGGTTCAAGCCATAATGCCTGTGCAGCAATTCCATGAGACTGCATCGTCTGCAGCAAATAGTTTTCCAACTGCTGTTTTTGTGCGGAATGGCGATCAACAAGTGCAATCATGGTAGGTCCTGCTCCACTTAATGCGATTCCCAATGCACCATATTCTGCTGCATGTGCCAGAATAGGTTCCATTCCCGGTATAAGTGCAGCACGGTACGGCTGATGCAAGCGATCCTGCATGGCCTCTCTGATCATTTCAAGTTTACCCGACGAGAGCGCTGCAACAAGAAGAGAGCTGCGGCTGATATTGTACACGGCATCGGCCATAGATAGCTGGGCAGGAAGTACATCACGTGCCTTGGTTGTAGACAATTGGAATTCCGGGATAACGACTAGAGCCTGCAAGGCTTCCGGCGGCTGAATACCAATACATCTGGCCTGTTCTCCATCCCATGTCGCTGCTATAATGCCCCCATACAGGGAAGCACCTACATTATCAGGATGTTTCTCAAAAGCGGTAGCCATATTCAGCAATTCCTCATCTGATAACAGGTGACCTGTAAGTGCATTGGCCGCAGCCAGCGCACCGATCAGAGCAGAAGCACTGCTGCCGAGTCCTCTTGTCAGCGGGATATCGGAGTACATGGTAATTTCCAGTTCCGGTATCGATACGCCAGTCTTCTCGAAAACCGACTGTGCTATCTTATAAATCAGGTTGGTCTTGTCGGTAGGTATTCCATACAGCTGATCTCCAAGCAGAGTAATAGAGGTCTGCTCGGCTTCTTTCAATTCCAGCCAGGAATACAGACTCAAAGCCATACCAAGTGTGTCAAATCCCGGGCCCAGGTTAGCTGTGCTCGCAGGTACGGCTACACGCACAGAGCTTCTACGGCTGTATACTTTTTCTGATTCCTGATTACTCATCATTGCATGGCTCCTTTAAATATCTTCTACCCGGTATACGCTCTTGATTCTCTGAATGACATCAAGCTCCTCAAAATGCTGAAGCACTCTATCCAAATTCGCTTTGCTGGCACGGTGAGTAATGATCACAATCTCTGCATCCGGATTGTGTTCATTAGGCTGCTGCACGACTGAAGCCAGGCTGACATCGTATTCGGCAAATACCTGGGTAATCTGAGCAAGTACACCGGCTTTGTCATCCACATGCAAGAGAATAAAGTTTTTGTAAAATACCTGATCAGGACTTTGCAGCTTTTTGGTTTTGTAAGGCACGATTGCCTTGAGTCCGTTCACACCCAGTTTAAGATTTTTGACAACAGCTACCAGGTCAGCTACAACTGAAGTGGCTGTAGGCATTTCTCCGGCGCCTGCCCCATAAAACATTGTCTCTCCTACTGCTTCGCCATGTACATATACGGCATTGAATACACCATTGACCGATGCAAGCGGATGACTCTGTTTGATCATCGTTGGCTGTACGCTAATCGTAATATGTTCATTGGAACTGGTGGCGATTCCCAGCAATTTCATCTCATAACCCAGATTACGGGCATAGTTAATATCTTCCTTGGTCACCGAAGAAATCCCCTGTACAGCTACATCATCCAGTTCCACATTGGTACGGAATCCAAGTGTACCCAGAATCGCCATTTTGCGAGCTGCATCCAGACCTTCTACATCACTGGTCGGATCAGACTCTGCATAGCCCAGATCCTGAGCCTCTTTGAGAACATCCTCGTAAGAAGCAGCTTCCTGGCTCATCTTGGTCATTATGTAATTGGTAGTACCGTTTACAATCCCCATGATTTTGACGATACGGTCGGAAGAGAAGCCTTCAATCAATGTACGAATGATAGGAATGCCTCCCGCAACACTGGCTTCATAAAAGACATCGCACTGCTTTTCCTGAGCTTTGGCCAGAATCTCGGAACCATGTAGTGCCATCAGATCCTTGTTGGCGGTGACTACATGCTTACCACGTTCCAGTGCTTCCAAGATATATTCCTTGGTCTGATCAATCCCACCCATTACTTCAACAATGACGTCAATCTCCGGATCACGAATAACTTCCCACGGATCAATTGTCAGCTTGGCGGCATCAATCTCTATGTTACGTGCTTTATCTGCACTGCGTACAGCAATTTTCTCAATTACAATCGGTGAACCGACCTGACTGTTCAGATCCTGCTGGTTCCCTTCGACAATTCTTACTACCCCCGTACCTACAGTTCCTAGTCCCAATAATCCTACTTTTACCGGTTTCATATGCTGATTCCCCTCCTGGGCTGATTTAGATTGCCATAACTATTGTTATTCATTGTACGGATTAACTGTTATCTGTAAAGCATTGCAAAAAGCAATAATTGTGAAATTATCCTTGCCCAATAATATGGATATGACGGACACCTGTCACATTCTGCATCGCCTCTACCATCGTATCCAGATCCTGTGTCAGACGTGATGTCTCCACAGATAGTACAACATTGGCTCTTCCCTGCAGTGGAATACTTTGATGAATTGTCAGTACATTACCGCCGTATTCAGCCATTAGACCAAGCACATGGGATAAAATACCGGATCGATGATCCAAATCAAAAGATACGGTAATAATTTTATCCCTTTCCAGTCTATTGAGCGGGTGTATACCATCTTTGTATTTGTAAAAGGCACTACGACTGAGGCCGACCTTCTCGACTGCTTCATTGATCGTACGACTCTCCCCTGCAGCCAGCAGTTCTTTGACACGCATTGTTTTTAACACAGCATCGGGTAATATATCTTCCCGTACCAGATAATATTTTTCTTTCACAAACGTCCTCTCCTCAAAGACCCATGTATTCGTATAGTGGACATTATAAAGTAACTCTGCAGGTCAGGCAACCTTTTCTTCCAGTAACCTATGAAAGATAATAGCACTCTAGCAATGAGTAATCCTTTTTCCACAAAAAAAACCGGAAACCCTGAAGGCTTCCGGTTGGTCTGATATTCATTTCATTGTAACTGTATAATCAAGCAATTGGAGATAGACGTTTAGAAATAGCTGCTGCCTTCAACAAATTCAAATTCAAATTCGCCAATACGTACAATCGTACCATCTTTGGCACCACGTTTACGCAGTTCTGCATCGACGCCCATATGTCTCATTGTACGTCCCAGCTTCATAATTGCATCTTCTGAAGTCAACTGCATACGCTTCATGAGATTTTCGATTTTTTTGCTCTCGACGACGAACATCTCGTTTTCGCGGTGTACAGTGAAGCCTTCGTCTTCTTTTTTCTCCAGCTTGTAGACTTTACGTTCAGCTACCTGCTCAACTTCTTCTACAGTCACGATTTCAGGCATCTGATCCAGCATATCGGCTGCTTTGTACAGAAGCTCCTGAATTCCCTGACGTGTCAGAGAAGAGATAGGGATGATCTGAATTTCTGGATTCACTTCGCGAATTCGCTTGGTGAATTCCTCCAGATTCTCTTGTGCTTCGGCCATATCCATTTTGTTGGCTGCTACGATCTGAGGACGGCTCTCCAGTTCAATATTGTAGAGCTTCAGTTCTTCATTGATCTTTTGCCAGTCTTCAAAAGGATCGCGTCCTTCGGAGCCGGATACATCGACCACATGAATAATGACACGTGTACGTTCAACGTGACGAAGGAATTCATGCCCTAGTCCGATTCCTTCATGCGCACCTTCAATCAGTCCTGGCAAATCTGCCATAACAAAGCTGCGATCGTCGCCCACAGCAACAACGCCGAGGTTAGGCGTGATAGTCGTAAAGTGATACGCGCCGATTTTCGGTTCAGCTGCTGAGACTACAGACAGCAGAGTGGATTTTCCGACACTCGGGAAACCAACCAGACCTACATCAGCCATAACTTTCAATTCCAGTACAATATTGCGTTCCTGGCCTTCTTCGCCATTTTCAGCCAGATAAGGAGCCGGATTATTCGGTGTGGAGAAACGTGTATTACCACGTCCACCGCGTCCGCCTTTGGCCACTACAATCTCCTGATTATGACGGGTCAAATCCGCAAGGATTTCTCCATTGTCTTCATCAATAATAACGGTACCCGGAGGAATACGTACAATCGTATCCTCTGCACCTGCTCCATGCTGGTTTTTGGTACGGCCTTTTTCACCACGCTGGCCTTTGAAATGACGCTGATAACGAAAGTCCATCAGTGTACGCAAGCCTTCATCAACACGGAAAATAACGTCGCCACCGCGTCCGCCATCACCGCCTGCAGGTCCGCCATTCGGTACATACTTCTCACGACGGAACGAAATGGTACCATTACCACCGTCGCCGCCTTTTACAAAAATCTTCGCTTTATCTACAAACATGGATTGCACCTCAACTTTTATAGTACTCTAGCTCATGATTATCTCATGAGAATATCCGCTTACTCAGCGGATGTGTCTGTCTAAATCGGATAGATATGCAGTGAAATAGAAGCAGGATCATCTTCCGGGCGGGTAGCGGTAATATTCGTTCCTGCAATCAACTGATTGACCGCTGCCCAGATCTGATCCGGCCCGGGATAGATTTCTTCGGGTTCAAATATGAACTGAACCTCTTCGTCCTCATTCCGGATAATAATTGATAAGGTGGGGCACTCACCCCAGGACGATCCTCCGCTTGTCTGATAAGCAGAGATCGTCTCTTGAATGACTCGGGTCAATTCCTCACGCTGTTCCGTTCCAAGCCGGTCGGCAAGTGTGATCCCATCTTCTATCTCTACTTCTAACTGAATATCACGGTTTAACGCCTTGAAGGACTGCAAATAAAATACGAGGGAAGGAATACCCAGCTTGGATACCCGGCTGTCCGTCATCATTTGCTCTTTGATTCGCTCAATATTTTCGATGAGCTTGTCTCTGTTGCCGAGCTGAATATAGCCATACAGCAGTTGAAGATCATTCATCCAATCATGACGATGATGACTAAAAGCTTCGATTGCTGTAGCATGAGTGGTCTCAGTCTGCTGCTGTAACCGTGTACGTTCCTGTTCACGATTTAGCATCTCCTGTTCTAACTGCTCATTCTGCTGCAATATCTGTTTCATTTGCTGGTGTACTTCTTGTGTCTGACGGCTATTTTGCTCCTGCGCTTGGCTTTGTATACTACGAATGCCAAGCCAATAAGCAGCGCCAATCCAAATCACCAACACAATATAAGCTGCTACCGAATGAAGCCAGTAGGTTGCGATTAAAGGTATGATGATTGTTCCAGCCAGTAAGACAGGAACACGGCTAAAATGATTCATGGTTTCTCTCCAATCTTCCGATGGCTTTTTAACCAAGAACAAGTATATCACAATTGTCCAGAAACCATTGTCAAAACTCAAACATAATCTGGAAAATAATGTGTATAACCGTATTATACTTAACTATTGCTGTATTCTTCAACGGTAGATAAATATAATAAGCCTCCGGCACCAACATGTACCGGAGGCTTATTGATCCTAGTCCGTAGACAGGATTATTGTTCGATTGCTGCTGCTACTGGAGCAACGTCAACCGGGTAGACGCTCACTTTTTTGCGGTCACGGCCCCAACGTTCGAATTTCACGACGCCGTCAACTTTTGCAAACAGTGTATCGTCTTTACCGATGCCCACGTTTGTTCCTGGGTGAATTTTAGTACCGCGTTGACGGAACAAAATGTTACCACCAGTTACGAACTGACCATCTGCACGTTTTGCACCAAGACGTTTGGAGTGGGAATCACGTCCGTTCTTTGTGGAACCTACACCCTTCTTGGAAGCGAACAATTGCAAATTAAGCTTCAACATGTTGTCTACCTCCTTTTTTACGTTAATGTGACTTGCTTTATCTTGATATACTCTCCGTAAGACTCTTCAATACTAGCCAGCATAACCTGCATCGATTCCAGCAACAACTGAACCTGTTCCTTAGGGCTGTTTTCCGGAAGATCCGGCAAACGTGCACTCAGAAAACCATCCTTCATCTTGGTCTTCATTTCTACACCGGTCAGAGCTTCAATGGAGTTCACTGTACCTACCGTAACGGCAGAAATAGCTGCACACACAATATCTTCTCCATGATCGGCGTATCCTGCATGTCCACGTGATGAAAAACCATCAATTGTACCATCTTCATGACGCTCAATACGTACGATAACCAATTACCGCACCTTCTTATGCTTGGATTTTCTCGATAGTCACTTTAGTATATGGTTGACGATGACCTTGTTTTACGTGGTAGTTCTTTTTAGGTTTGTATTTGTAAACTACAACCTTTTGGCCTTTAACGTGTTTTTCAACTTTCGCTGTCACGCTAGCGCCTTCTACCAGCGGCAAACCAGTTACCAGACCGTCTTCTTTGGATACAGCCAGAACGCGGTCAAAAGTTACGCTGTCGCCATCAGTAGCGTCCAGCTTCTCGATGAACAATACATCGCCTTCTTGCACTTTGTATTGCTTACCACCTGTTTCGATAATTGCGTACATTCTCCTTGCACCTCCTCATGTCTCAGACTCGCCTGATCCAGGTGCCATAGGGAATACCCATGAACTTATACCCGATCGGAGCGGTTGCAGCATGTGAAAGGAGTAATACCCGACACATACCAAATTATTGTAGCACAGCCAAATCAATAAATCAATCTTTTATCCGGGATGCAATTTTGCCGGTTCCGTGACATGTACTGCAGGTTTTGTACATCATGCTGGCTGTTTCTTCGCGTGCTTTTTTGCGAGTCATTTCCAGCATTCCCAGTCGAGTCCAGCCGACAATATGCGTCTTGGTACGATCCTGATACAAAACTTTCTCCATTGCTTCAATTACTGCATGGCGGCCAGCCTCACTGTCCATATCGATAAAGTCCACAATAATAATCCCGCCCGTGTCACGCAAACGCAGCAACCTGGCAATCTTCTCGCCTGCCTGTATATTGGTGTGGGTCACCGTCTCTTCCAGGGTAGCGCCACTTGTAAATTTGCCGGTGTTCACATCAATAACCGTTAACGCTTCGGTCTGATCCCAGATAATATGACTGCCATTATCCAGCCAGATTTTGCGCTGGAAATCGCGATGCAAGTGTTCCTGCACGCCCATATGTTGAAAGAGCGGTTCCTGTCCGCTGTATGTCTCTACAGGAAGTGGTGATCCCGATGGAGTCAGTGTGCTGATAAATTCCGAAGCCTGATCAGCGCAATCCACCTGATCGGTGATAAAACGATCTTCCTGTGGATTGAATACATCCCGAATCATGCGTTCCACAATTCCCAGATCGCGGTGCAGCTCTACGGGTGGTGCACCATGATCTGAACGACTGACAATACGCTTCCATGTCTCCCGCAGCTGCCGGATATCAGCTGCAATCGCTTCAGGCTGTGCTCCTTCGGATATGGTACGCAGGATCAATCCTTCTTCTCCTTGACGCAGCTCTTCACCAAGTCTTTTTAATCGCTGGCGTTCTTCGTCGATGCTGATCTTTTTGGAGACTGCGATATAATCTGCCTCTGGCATGTAGACGACCCAGCGACCCGGCAGTGAATAATGGGTAGTTAGTTTGGCACCCTTGGTACCCGCTGGTTCCTTGGTTACCTGAACAATAATATCCTGTCCAGGACGGATCAGATCAGCGATACTGGGTTTGATTAAAGGCTGTTTGTCCATATGGGGATGCAGTACATCGTCTATATATAAAAAACCGTTCTTCTTCTGACCGATATCAACGAATGCCGCCTGTATACCAGGCAGTACATTCATGACTTTCCCTTTATAAAAGTTACCGGCAATCCCTTTACCAGATGAATGTTCTGAAGCAAATTCAACCAGCTGGCCCTGATCCAGGAGTGCCATCTGTATTTCTTTGGATGTACAACTTACTATCATCTGCTTCATTATTGGGTCCCACCTCTGTTTTCTGAACAAGCTGTCGCTGTCTATGGCATATTGTTATTTTCATCACCATATCTCTTTTTCTAGACGACAGGCGGTTATAAAAGGTTTCAGTTCAGCACTAAGTAACACGACCATTCCTACTGCTTCGTATTTCTGCGATAGTCTTCTATGTCTGATTCTGAACAAACAAAAAACCGGTACCTGGGTACCGGTTAATCCACTTCGTATTTTTCCTGATAAATCTTAATACTGAGTACCAGACCAATACTGAACATGTTCAGTATAAGGGAAGTACCTCCATAACTGATAAATGGGAGTGTAATCCCCGTGATCGGCATCAATCCAATCATCATGCCTACATTCTCAAAAATCTGGAATACAAACATACTGACAATACCAACAATAATATAGGAACCCCGCCTGTCATAACACTGCAAGGCGATGAGTATCATTCGATAGATCAGTAGGAAATAGATAACGAGCAAAATGGACGATCCGACAAATCCGAATTCTTCGCCAATAACAACAAAGATCGAATCGGAGTACGGATAAGGAACAAATTTATTGTTTTTTAGCTGGCCCTGCATATAGCCGTCACCAAACAGTCCGCCTGAACCGACTGCAATCTTGGCGTAGCTGGACTGATGTTTTGCATCATCCGAGGCATTTGTCGGATCAACAAAAGTATTAATCCGTTCATACCAGTGAGCCTTGTTGTTCTGATATAAATAATCATGAATCTGCTGGTTAAAGGTCGTGAACAATACAACTACCAGTATCAGCCCACCAATAACAACAGTAAGTCCCATAATGACATGCGTATATTTGGTGTTACCAATCCAGAGCATACCTACCAGGATGATCAAATAAATAATTGCATTTCCCAGATCGGGCTGAATCAAAACAATAAAAAATGGGATACAAACGACTAATGCGGTCGGCAGCAAATCCGAACGAAAACGAAGTGGATCACCATCACGTTTGCCAAGCAGATAAGCGGTTGTTAAAATAACAACAATTTTGACCATCTCTGCCGGCTGGAATTGGAATCCAGGCAAGTTGTACCAGCTTTTGGCACCATTAATCTCCGAACCAAAAGGGTACAGCAGCAGCAAAGATACAATCCCTATTCCATACAAATACCAGTGTTTACGTAGTAAAATACGATAATCGAATATACTGACTGCAAACATAACCAAAAGTCCAATCCCATAAAATATCAGTGTACGGATATCATAACCATGAAATTTGGGATCCGGGGCAATCGCACTGCGTACGAGCAACGTACTGAACACCATAAATACGCCGAGCAGGGTAATAATTCCCCAGTCCAGCTTTTTGAACTTGTTAAGCAAAATCCATCAACCCATTCCAAAAAACTTCTTAAAGCGAGAAAATGCACTTTTTTTCTGATCCATCTGCATTAAAGGTACCGTATCTCCCAGGATTCGGCGGGCAATATTACGGTAGGCAATAGCGGCTTTGGAATCAGGATTCATTACAGTAGGCTCTCCGGAGTTAGCTGCCTTGATTACCAGCTCATCATCTGGTACAACGCCCAGCAGATCAATATTCAATACCTGCAGCACTTCATCAATGTCCAGCATATCCCCAGATTTCACCATACTGTGGCGAATCCGGTTTACGATTAGCTTGGGAGCACTGATATGTGAGCTTTCCAATAGACCAATGACACGGTCAGCGTCACGAACAGAAGCATTTTCAGGTGTCGTCATCACTATGGCCTGGTCCGCTCCGGCAATTGCATTTTTGAATCCTTGTTCTATTCCGGCAGGACAATCAATGAGGACATATTCAAAATCCTTTTTCAGTTCCTCGATGATTTCTTTTACCTGTTCCGGTGAGACCGCGTTCTTGTCTTTGGTCTGTGCGGCAGGCAGCATATACAACTCATCAAAACGTTTATCTTTGACCAGCGCCTGGTTCAGACGGCAACGACCATCGGCTACATCACATAGATCATAAATAATCCGGTTTTCCAGTCCCATTACAACATCCAGATTACGCAGACCAATATCTGTATCGACCAGACAGACTTTTTTGCCGAGGAGCGCGAGCGCGGTACCAATATTTGCGGAAGTGGTTGTCTTTCCTACTCCGCCTTTGCCTGAAGTGATGACAATAGCCTCTCCCATGTACTACACCCCTTTAAACACGTTAAAATCCCGGCCAAGCCGGGCCATATTTGCCATTTTATCGATTTTCATGATTCCATCCTGCAGATAGGCGAATTCCATGTGGGATTCCCGATTCTCTCCTTCGTCAGGCGGCCGACTGATTCGATCCGCAATTCTGAGCTGTGTCGGAGAAAAAAAGGAAGCGGCAATAACAGCATCTTCATTTCCATCAATACCTGCATGCGCCATTCCGCGCAGTGCACCCAGTATATAGATATCATCTGTGCTGATTACTGTACCCCCTGCATTGACATCCCCCAGAAAAAGCAGTGGGCCTTCATGATGAAGTACTTGTCCCGAGCGGATCATACCAGTGAGAATTTTCACATCATTCCGGTCCGGTACTTCTGGCTCCGGTGCAGGCGGTTCTTCAAAAGAGCGGACGAGCAGATTACCCTTTTGGCTCAATATATCCAGCAGGGTATCCTTTTGCTCCTCCGTCATCTCGCGTTCACCTGTTCGGATATCCACATGTACCAGTGGACCGGTCAGAATGTTCTGATGAGTATGTTCCAGCTTAAAACGCAAATCGTTAACCAGCTCTTCAAAATCACATTTATCATCAAACTGGAAAGTTAATCCGTCTTTGATTCCCTTAATGGTTACATATCTTGAGGCTCTTACAGCCATTCTTCGGTCACCCCCACCTTACTATCAGTTCGCGCCGGTGGCGGGAATTCCTGCCTGAACTGCAAATTAAGCAGCATTTTCCATAGCAGCGTACGTTGATCTTATTCTTCTTCTGCTGCACGTCTGCGCAGTTTGGCAACCTTCTCCAGCTGCTGACGTACCGGCACAAAGATGATCAATGCAAAGATAAAATGCAGCAGCAGATTCGGGAACATATAATGTCCGAGTGCCCATGCATAAGGTTCGCGTGTCAGACCAAATACCAGATAGATCCCGTACAGCAGATGATCCAGCAGCAGACTGCCGATCAATACTACTGTCATCATCAGCGGATAAGGTGCACGAGGCGACTGGAACAGCAGTCCCAGCACATATGCCGACAATCCCATGGCAAAAGCATAAGCACCAATCATATCCCCATAAAAGACCACATCATGCAGCAGACCAAAAATCAGGCCGAGTGCGAGCGCTGTATGACGATGATAATAAATGGATACAAACAGGATCAGAATATAGGCCAGATGAGGTACAAGCCGGGTATCCAGAAAGTCGGGTATTAACCAGGGAATAATCGTCCCTTCCCAGATAAAGACCAGAAATAACAGCAGCAGCAATACCACCCGACGCGCCATTATTCCTGCGTCTCCTTGGTATACACCACAAATACTTCTTTCCAGTTCTTGAAGTCGGCTGACGGATCGATGGTCGCCGTATTGGTAAGACCAAAGTCACCCACTTGACGACTAATCACTTCACCGATAATCATGCCTTTCGGGAACAGACCACCGCTACCGGAAGATACGATTGTATCGCCTCTTTTCAGTGGGTCATCTTCTTTGATCTGGGTCATGGTGAGCATACCTGTTGCCTTGTCATAGCTCTCTACCATACCAAAGGACTGATTTTCCTTGCCGACTGCCGTTGCTGCAATCGCCTTGGAGTTTGGATCCAGCGGATCCAGTGTGGTGAGCAGTTTCACTGTAGCATGATAATTGCTCGTCTGGCTGACGATTCCGACCATTCCCTGCAGAGAAATGACCGGCATATCCTTGCGAACCCCATCTTTGCTGCCCAGATCGACAATGATAGTACCTGTATCTTCGTCATTATCGACACTTGTTACATTGGCTATATGCAAATCAAACTGATTCTGGGCCAGCTGGTTTTCTGTAAATTTGTTTTGCTTTTTGAGCCTCTTATTTTCCTGTACCAAATCATTATAGCTTGCCTGCTGCATCATGTACTGCGCAGCAGTTAATTTAAGTTCCTGATTCTCCTCATGCAATTCACCGAGGTTACTGATATCTTCAAAGAAGCCCGCTATGTAAGAAGCGGGCTTGTAAAATACACCTTGCACAAAACCGACCGTATCCCGGGCCACTTTTTCAGGCCAGGATAACGAAGTGCGGTTGGTCAATGTATATCCCATTAATGCGATGAATAAAATCAGTCCTACCAGCAGGATAAACAGTTTCTTGTTACCCAGCAGCTTAAACAGTTTCAACACCCTCTTAATTAACGGTTATTCTTCCCTGATAGGGGTTGACCATAGATGGCCGTAAATTAACGCTTCGAACGGACGGCCGAGCTGCTGCGTGATTTGAACAGATGGATGTTTTCCAGAGCTTTGCCTGTTCCGATTGCTACACAGTCCAGCGGATTCTCTGCCACGATGACCGGCATGCCTGTCTCGCCAGCAAGCAGTTTGTCCAGGTTACGAAGCAGTGCGCCGCCGCCTGTCAGAACGATACCGCGATCCATAATATCAGCAGCCAGTTCCGGTGGACATTTCTCCAGCGTTACTTTAACCGCTTCTACAATAGCTGCGACTGTATCGGACAGTGCTTCAGAGATTTCATCGGAAGTGATTGTCAGTGTTTTTGGCAGACCTGTTACAAGGTCACGACCACGAATTTCCATTGTTTCCACTTTTTCAAAAGGAATCGCAGAACCGATATCCATTTTGAGCTGCTCGGATGTACGCTCACCAATCATCAGATTGTACTGACGCTTGATGTACTGGATGATTGCTTCATCCATTTCGTCACCGGCTACACGAACCGAACGGCTGGTTACGATACCGCCAAGAGAAATAACAGCAACTTCAGTTGTACCACCGCCGATATCAACGACCATACTACCTGTAGGTTCCCATACTGGCAGATCAGCACCAATTGCTGCTGCAAAAGGCTCTTCGATCGTGTAGGCTTCACGTGCTCCAGCCTGTTTGGTTGCGTCTTCCACTGCACGCTGCTCAACAGCAGTAATGCCGGAAGGTACACATACCATTACATTCGGATGCTGCGGGAACATCGAACGTTGTTTTTGTGCCTGGCGGATAAAATACTTGATCATTGTAGCTGTAGTATCAAAATCAGCAATAACGCCGTCTTTCATCGGACGGATCGCACGGATATTACCAGGTGTACGGCCGATCATTTTTTTGGCGGATTCGCCAACAGCCTCGATTGTATTCGTATCCGTACGGATCGCGACTACAGAAGGTTCTCTAACTGCAATTCCTTTACCTCTTACATATACCAGTGTATTTGCTGTCCCAAGGTCAATCCCCAAATCTTTCGTAAAACCACCAAACATAACTTTTAACTCCCTTTCCTCTGAATCTCGACTATTATATTACATGAAGCCCTGTTCCTTCAAACTTACGAATTTCATATCTCCAATGACCAGATGATCCAGTACTTCAATTCCGATAATTTGCCCTGCTTCCACCAGTCTACGAGTCAGTGATATATCCTCCGGACTTGGCGTAGGATCACCACTTGGATGGTTATGCGCACAGATTACAGATGCACTGCTGCACTTGATCGCTGCACGGAACACTTCACGCGGATGAACAATAGAGGCATTGAGGCTTCCCATCGACAACGTTTCCTGGGAAATAATATGATTCTTGGTGTTCAGGAACAAACATACAAAATGTTCTTTTTGCAAATAACGCATTTGTTCAATAAGTAAATCGGCAGCATCACGCGGACTGCGGATCACCAGCGCATCTTCTTTGCCGGTACGACTGATCCGTCTGCCGAGTTCAATTCCAGCTTTGATCTGAATCGCTTTGGCTGTTCCAATTCCCTTGATCTCGGTCAATTCCTCGATAGTAAGGTCTACCAGCTGACGGATCGTGCCCACCTGCTGCAAAATTCGCGTCGCCAGATGAATAGCAGACTCGTCTTTTGTACCGGTGCGCAGCAAAATAGCCAGCAGTTCTGCATGGCTAAGCGCCTCGGCTCCATAACTGATCATCCGCTCACGCGGACGGTCTTCGAGAGGAATATCACGCAAACGATATTGTGGCGCCTCCATCAGGTATTCCTCTTCTCTATCGCAAAATTAAGAACCAAGAACAGATATATCAAATTCCTCCAGCATATCGCTGAGCAGCGAAACAGGCAGACCCACTACCGTAAAATAACAGCCTTCAATACGGTCCACCAATGTGGAACCGAGTCCCTGGATCGCGTAGGCACCAGCCTTGTCGGCCGGTTCACCGCTGCGTACGTAAGCTTGAATCCGCTCTGATGTGAGAGGTTTCATATGTACAAGCGTGTGCCGGTAATCCGTACGCGTGCGGCCTGTCGCCGTATCGATACAAGCAATTCCGGTATACACGTAATGGCTACGTCCCTGTAAAGACTGCAGTATGGCTGCCGCCTGTTCCTCATTCTCCGGCTTGCCAAATATGCGACCATCCAGCACCACAATCGTGTCGCTGCCGACAACAACCGCATCGGCTACCTGTGCAGAGTACTGTTCGCATACAGCGTTTGCCTTACGAAGTGCCAGTTCAGTAACGATACGTTCCGGAGACCAATCTCCGGGTACGGATTCATCGGCTTCACTGGGCATGATTTCAAATTCCAGCTGTAAAGAGGCCATCAATTCCTTTCTCCGTGGAGAAGCGGACGCCAGTATGATACGACGCTGAGATTCTCTACTCATAAGAAAGGCCCTCTCCTTTTACAATGTCATCTTTAAATGATTCAGAGTCTGCGGTACAGCCATATCGCGGCTACTACCCCGAGCAGACTGAGCAGGCTCAATTTGAGATGAAGCTCAATGTTGTAGCGTATAATGTTCAAATTGGCACTGGGAGACCATTCAATGGTTGTTGACTTGGTCAAAAAAGATAAAATGGCTACCGGTTCCAGCAGTGTGGCGATCCATTCGCCAATCAGCCAACCCAGCAGCAAAAACAAGATTAATATTCCTGCGTTTTTTTTCATGCCGTCTTTCCCCTGCCTTTAATTTGACACCACATTATTATACGTTGATTCTTACAGCAATACAAACAAAAAAGAAAAGAGTTGTATTTTGCTGAAAATCCCGTCAAAAAAGACTGTCCGAAGACAGTCTTTTGATAAAATCATGCCTGCATGGTGCCTTGCGGCAGAATAACCAGTTCGCTTATTACACTGATTCAAGCTGTTCTGCGAGTGCTTTTGATACTTTCCAGATGTCGCCTGCACCCATGGTAATGATCAGGGTACCCGGATCCATACGGGACGAAAGTGCAGTAATTACTTCTTCTTTGTCTGCTATATAATGAGCATTGCTGTTACTGTTTTCACGGATCAAATCAACTAGACGTGAAGAGTGAACCCCTTCGATCTGCTTCTCGCCTGCTGGCGCATAAATGTCCGTAATGATCACTTCATCCGCTTCACTGAAAGCACGGCTGAATTCATCCAGCAGGAAGAATGTACGGGAATATCGCTGCGGCTGGAAGATCGCAATGATCTTTTTGCCGGTTGCCCGTGCAGCCTGCAGTGTCGCTTCGATCTCGGTCGGATGATGCGCATAATCGTCCACAACCAGCACATCATTTACTTCGCCAATAACCTGGAAACGGCGCTTCGCTCCCTGGAAACGCACAATCGCTGCCGCTACAGCAGTAAAGGAAAGTCCCGCTTCCAGACAGGAAATGATCGTTGCCATGGCATTGTATACGTTATGGATACCTGGTACGGACAGCTGTACGGTACCCAGCGTCTCTCCCTGATATTTCATAAGGAATGAAATTTTACGGTCATCCGGCTGAATATCTTCGGCCGTGTAATCTGCCGGTTCCTGAATACCAAACGTGATGGTATCGCCCTGGATATTCGGCAGCAGCTCACGAATATTCTCGTCGTCTGCATTCACAATTGCTTTGCCGCCCGGACGCAGCTGACTAAGAAATTGGACATAGGCTGCCTTGATATTGGCAAAATCGCCATCGTAATTTTCCAGATGATCTGCTTCGATATTGGTTACCACTGCAATTGTAGGATGATACTGCAGGAATGTACCGTCGCTTTCATCCGCTTCGGCAACAACATAGTCGCCTTTGCCTGCTTTGGCATTGGTACCAAGGTTTACGATCTCTCCGCCGATAATATACGTCGGGTCCGCATCGCACTCCTCCATCACCAGTGCGATCATGGAAGATGTTGTTGTTTTGCCATGTGCTCCGGCAACCGCTACTCCTTTGCGTTCGTTGAGCAAACGCGCCAGCATCTCGGAACGGTGCAGTACAGGAATATTCAGGCGTCTTGCCTCTACCAGTTCCACATCATCATCCGCAACCGCCGAAGAATAAACGAGTAGATCGGCACCGTGTACTTTCTCTGCATCGTGTCCGATATGGATTTGCGCACCCTGCTTTTCCAGCTTGGCTGCCAGTGCGCTCATGGCCACATCCGAACCGGTTACCTTATATCCCATTTCAAGCAGTACTTTGGCAATGGCGCTCATACCATAACCGCCGATGCCTATAAAATGTACATGTTCTGTCTTATTCATTATGTCTCACCAGCCCTTTTCAGAATCGGATTGATGCAAAAGAGTCGCTCTTACATCTGAAATTAAATACAGTGTTCCGGTAACGACCCCAAGATCTTCCCGTTCTGTGCGTGACTTCAGCAGCTCTAATGCCTGCTTCCAATCACGTTCCACTATAATCTCAACTTCCGTTTTGTTCATGTCCTGCTGTATTTGACGGACCAGATCATAGAGTCTGTCCGCATCCATTTTACGTCTAAAATCCGGTTCAGTCAGAATCAGCGTGTCCGCAATGGACAGCAGATGACGAAATACCGGTTCATGCTGTTTGTTCTCCAGCATACCTGCCAGCATATGCAGCTTGTTGTACGTATAGGTCTGGGGAATACTCTTCACGAGTGAAGCAGCTCCCTCGGGATTATGTGCTCCATCCAAGACGATCGGTGGTTCATCCGACACCTTTTCCAGGCGGCCGGCCCAGAACGTATGACGGAATCCGGACAGAAGCGGCTCATCATCCAGCACAAAAGCCATATACTGACGAAGCACTTCAAGTGTCATCATCGCCAGTCCCGCATTGGCACACTGATGATCGCCCTGCATGCCAATCTCGATATCCATTTCGCGGAATGGTCCCTGGAAATGGAAAGACTGACTATGGGCATCACCCTGCAGCCGTTCTGCTGTATAATCACGGCCTGCCAGATACATCGTTGTGCGGCAGTCTTCGGCTTTGCGGGCAAGCACTTCGATAACTTCCGGCTGATCCACACTGGTTACGACCGGAACACCCGGCTTGATAATACCTGCTTTTTCCCCGGCAATCAATTCCAGCGTATCGCCGAGAATATCGGTATGATCATAACCTACATTCGTAATCACCGATACGATAGGATGCACGATGTTGGTTACATCCATGCGTCCGCCAAGACCAGTTTCCCAAACGACGACATCTGGATAGCACTCTTCGGCATAGTATACAATAGCCAGCGCTGTCGATACTTCGAACATGGTCGGAGAACCAAGCTCGGTCGCTGCCATCTCCTGAACGAGCGGGTACAGCCGATTGGCTACGCGAAGCAGTGTCTCTTCGGGAATATCCTTACCGTTATACTGAAACCGGTTGGTGAACTTGGTAATATACGGCGAAGTGAATGTACCCACATCATAACCGGATTCAATCAGTACCCGGGTGAGAAAGGCGCAGGTACTGCCTTTGCCATTGGTGCCTGCTACATGAATAAATTTCAGTCTGCGATGCGGATTGCCGAGCAGCTGCATTAGCTGCTCGATCCGCTCCAATCCCGGACGAATGCCAAAGGGGATCAGATTATTAATCCATTCCACCGCTTGTTCGTAGGTATGTAGAGGGGCAATTTGCCCCTCCGCAGTTTCATATTCCATCACGTTCACCTTAACCTTTCAGTTCGGCAATACGGGCAAGAACCTTGTCGCGCTTGTCGGAATAATCAGCCTGCTTGGCACGCTCTTCCTCGATAACTTTCGCTGGTGCTTTGGATACGAAGCCCTGGTTGGACAGCTTTTTCTCCACGCGTTCCACTTCAGAGTTGAGTGTAGCCACTTCTTTTTCAAGACGTGCAATTTCCTGACCGATATCCAGCAGTCCTGCCAGTGGCAGATAGAGCTCCGCACCGGTTACTACAGAAGACATTGCCTTGTCTGGTGCATTCAGATCCAGACCTGATTGATATTCGGATGTATTGCAGAAACGCTGAATATAATGAGCATTGGACTCGATGATATCGAGTGACTTTTGATCATTTGCTTTTACCAGCAGTTCGATTTTTTTGCTCATTGGTACATTTACTTCCGCCCGGATATTACGTACAGAACGGATCATATCGATCAGCAGACTCATTTCTTCCTCCGCCGCTTTGTTTTCCAGTGCAGGATCGAATTCCGGCCATGCTGCCAGTGTGATCGTCTGACCTTCATGCGGCAGATGCTGCCAGATTTCTTCGGAAATGAACGGCATAAACGGATGAATCATACGCATCGTGCGGTCCAGTACATAAGCCAATACGGACTGTGTTGTTTTCTTCGCGGCTGCATCTTCTCCGTACAGAGACAACTTGGCAATCTCGATATACCAGTCACACAGATCATCCCAGATAAAGTTGTACAGCAAGCGTCCGGTCTCACCGAATTCATAAGAATCGATCAGGCGTGTAATATCGCGTGCCGTTTCATTCATACGATGCAGAATCCAGCGGTCTGCCGTACTCAAATTGCCAGTCAGATCGATATCTTCAAACGTGAATCCTTCCATGTTCATCAGTGCAAAACGGGAAGCATTCCAGATTTTGTTGGCAAAGTTACGGGACTGCTCTACACGTTCCCAGCGGAAACGCAGATCCTGTCCTGGCGTGCTACCAGTCGAGATCATGTAACGCATAGCATCTGCGCCGTATTGCTCGATAACTTCCAGTGGATCTACGCCGTTACCCAGCGATTTGGACATTTTCTGGCCATCGGAGGCACGTACCAGACCATGCATCAGTACATCCTTGAACGGGATTTGATCGGTAAACTCGATAGCCGTAAAGATCATACGAGCTACCCAGAAATAGATAATGTCATAACCGGTTACGAGCAGATCGGTTGGATAGTAGCGCTTGAGATCGGCTGTCTCGTCCGGCCAGCCCAGTGTGGAAAACGGCCACAGTGCCGAGCTGAACCATGTATCCAATACATCATCATCCTGACGCAGCGTTTTGCCTGCATGTTCAGGCAGATTGCTTGGATCTTCGGCAGATACAATAATCTCTCCTGTTTCTTCACAGTACCATGCCGGAATACGATGTCCCCACCACAATTGACGGGAAATACACCAGTCGCGTACATTTTCGATCCAGTTCAAATAGGTCTTTTCAAAACGATCCGGTACAAAATTGGTTCCTTTACCATTACGCTGTGCTTCGATAGCTGCGTCTGCCAGAGGCTTCATTTTTACGAACCATTGGGTAGACAGATACGGCTCAACTACCGCACCGGAGCGCTCGCTGTGACCTACCTGGTGAACATGATCCTCGATACGAATCAGTACACCAGCATCCTGCAGATCCTTGACGATTTGCTTGCGTGCATCACTGCGATCCATGCCTTCGTATTTGTCGGCATTCTCATTCATGATACCGCCTTCGTCCATAACTACGATCTGTGGCAGATCATGACGCTGACCCATTTCAAAGTCATTCGGATCATGCGCAGGTGTAATCTTCACAGCGCCGCTACCGAACTCACGATCTACATAATCATCGGCAATTACC
This sequence comes from Paenibacillus dauci, assembly GCF_000971985.1. Lineage (GTDB taxonomy): Bacteria > Bacillota > Bacilli > Paenibacillales > Paenibacillaceae > Saccharibacillus > Saccharibacillus dauci. The sequence goes on from NZ_LAQQ01000009.1 coordinate 21,630, forward strand.
GGAATTTCGCGTCCGATAATTGGAAGCACCAGCATTTTACCGATCATATCCTTGTAACGTTCATCTTTGGGATGAACGGCTACTGCTGTATCGCCCAGCATCGTTTCGGGACGTGTGGTAGCTACAGTGATCGAGCCGCTACCATCTTTGAGTGGATATTCCAGATGATAGAGGTGACCATTTACTTCTTTATATTCAACCTCGATATCGGACAGCGCTGTACGGGCTTGAGGATCCCAGTTAATGATGCGCTTGCCGCGATAGATCAGGTCTTTTTCATACAATTTTACGAATACCTGGCGTACTGCTTTGGACAGACCTTCATCCAGTGTAAAACGCTCACGGGAATAATCCAGGGAAAAGCCCATTTTGGCCCACTGTTCGTGGATCGTCTGTGCATATTTATCTTTCCATTCCCATACCTTCTCTACGAACTTCTCACGTCCCAGATCATGACGGGTAATGCCTTCAGCACGCAGATTCTGCTCTACTTTGGTCTGTGTAGCAATACCGGCGTGATCGGAGCCCGGCAGCCATAGAGCATCATAGCCCTGCATCCGTTTGGTACGGATCATAATATCTTGCAGGGTAAAGTCCAGTGCATGACCAATATGCAGCATACCTGTTACGTTAGGCGGCGGGATTACAATCGTATACGGCTGTGCATCCGGACGCTGGCCTGCACGGAAGAAATCATTTTCCATCCAGTAATCGTACCATTTGCGCTCGGCCGATTTGGGGTCATACGTTGTCGGCATGGATGTTCCTGCCGGATTCGTGTTTGGTTCTGTCATACAGTTCCCTCCATAATTATCATATAAGTAAATGTGTACACTCTCTGCATGTACGAAGCCGCCTGTTGCGGCTGCCGTGCCTGCGTATAAACCGTGTATGATGGGGTTGGGCAGTTATTCTCCAGTAAGGCCAGGTCAACAAAAAAAGCCCTTCGTCTCAAAGGACGAAAGGCCTGGCTCTCGTGGTACCACCTTTGTTTCGTTATCCGTGTAGCCTAATAGCCGGACAACGACACTCTAAGGCAGATAACGGCTGCTACCGGTTTATTCTACACCTGCTACCGATCATCAAGATCAGACAAGCCTGGTCTCAAACAAACAACTCCCGGACGACTTCGACGTATCGCATCCTACAGAACCTCTCAGCGCAGCAGTTCCGCTCTCTAAAGGCCGATCATGTCTACTATTTCCGTTCATAGTTTTTGAAATAATTTTCACTCAACATCATAACTTGTGAGCGCATTAAAGTCAATAAAAAAGCTGACATCTGGTAGGAGGTCTACCGGATGCCAGCTTAATTGCCTATAGGTTCCAAGGAACCCCGATTTTATCAAAAGAGTGCAGAATCATTCCTTTTCAATCAGCTTGAGGTCTTCAGTCAGCTTCATCATATCTGCAGGCCATGGATCATTTACAACGATCTCTTCTGCTGTCCAAGGATGAATGAAAACAAGCTGTTCGCCATGCAGTGCCTGACGATTCAACAAATCGCTGCGGCCGCCATACAGTGAATCTCCTATTAAAGGATGTCCCATACAGCTCATATGCACACGAATCTGATGTGTACGACCAGTCTCCAGCTTCAAACGAACGAGACTGGCGGCTTTGGTCCCTGCTATCTTTTCTATATAGGTTACCGCAGACTGACCGCCAGGGGATACCCGGCGGCGCTGCTTGTGATGACGATCTTTGCCGATCGGCTCATCGATCACGGTCAGCTGTTCATTTACATTACCCTGCACCAGCGCGATATATCGTCTGCCAATATCTTTGTCCCTCATCTGCTCGTCCAACAGGGAAAGGGCAAATTCATTTTTGGCATATAATACCGGTCCTGTCGTATCTTCATCCAGGCGATGTACATGACGCACCGCACAATCCTGTCCCGTACTCTCATAATGAGCGGCAATTGCATGGGCAAGTGTGATACGCGTATCCTGCGGATCAGAAGGATGCACAGCCATACCTGCAGGTTTGTGCGCGACGAGCACATAGTCATCTTCATACAAAATTTCTGCCGGATGATCATAGCGAGGTTCAAAACCATATTCTACAGCCGGGAACAGACGCAACCGGATGCGATCTCCATTGATCTTGATTTCTCCCTTTGAATGCAGTCTACCCAGCAGCTTGGCTGGAAAAGAATGGCTTTCCAGCCACTGCATCATACGGGTATGGCGCTGCTCGGTCTGCTGCAGATCAAGCTCTTTACCAGGCATGACTTCCAGCCATTCTCCCCGGCGTTCAGCCGCGGGACGGCTGGATTGAGGCGAATGGTTATTACTATTGTGGTCGTCCATATGGGATACCATCGTTATAGTGACTTCATCACATCACGATGAATCGAGATGGTCTGTTCAATATCTTCATCGCTATGCACGCCCGATACGAACATACCTTCAAATGGAGAAGGAGCCACACTAATCCCGCGATCCAGCATCGCGCCGAAATAGCGTTTGAACATATCCATATCACTTGCTTTGGCTGTATCGTAATTGGTTACCGGTCCTTCGGTCAGGAATGGACATACCATCGAACCTACACGGTTAATCGTCAGCGGAATTCCCGCTTCACGTGCGTTGGCTTCGAATCCTTCCTGCAGACGAGCGGAGATTTGCTCCAGACGGGCATATACTTCAGGAGTCAGCAGACTCAGTGTAGTATAACCAGCTGTCATCGCGAGTGGATTACCACTAAGCGTACCTGCCTGATAAATAGGGCCTGTTGGTGCAATCTGCTCCATAATCTCGCGTTTGCCGCCATATGCGCCTACCGGAAGACCGCCACCGATCACTTTGCCCAGACAGGTCAGATCCGGCGTCACGCCAAAACGTCCCTGCGCGCAGTTGATATCTACGCGGAACCCGGTCATTACTTCATCAAAAATCAGCAAGCTGCCGTATTGGGAAGTCACTTCGCGCAGTCCTTCCAGGAAGCCTGCCGCTGGAGGAACAACGCCCATATTACCGGCTACCGGCTCTACAATAATACAAGCGATATCTTCACCAAAGCGCTCGAATGCCAGGCGTACCGAATCCAGATCGTTATAAGGAACGGTAACCGTATTGGAAGCAATAGACTCCGGTACGCCGGGGCTATCCGGCAATCCCAGTGTTGCTACACCCGAACCTGCCTTGATCAACAGGCTGTCGCCATGACCATGGTAAGAACCTTCGAATTTGAGGATTTTATCACGTTTGGTATATCCTCGTGCCAGGCGAATTGCACTCATGGTTGCTTCTGTACCGGAACTTACCATGCGCACAATATCGATTGACGGTACACGTTCAGCGACCAATTTAGCCATACGTGTCTCAATCTCGGTTGGGGCGCCAAAGCTGGTACCTTTTACTGTAGCTTCCTGCAGCGCACGCACCACTTCCGGATGGGCATGTCCCATAATAAGCGGCCCCCAGGAACCAACATAATCGATAAATACATTCCCATCGATATCGTACAGTCGGGAACCTTCTCCACGATCTACATACACAGGAGTCAGACCTACCGTTTTAAAAGCGCGTACCGGACTGTTAACGCCACCCGGAATATACTGTTTGGCTTCTTCAAAAGCTGTACGCGAGTGTTCATCACGGCGTACGGAATTCATATTGTTCATTGATTAAGCACCTCCATAAATGGTATCAAATGAAACAGACGAGCGATGAGCGGACAGACCCGATCATCGCTTCAACTGTATTCATTTTCCCTGTCCCGTATATTTACCCGTTCGGTTCATTCACAATCCCGAATACACCGATCAGGGATATCTTATTCCTCGCGCAGCCAGCGTGCTACATCTTTGGAGAAGTACGTAATGATCATATCTGCTCCGGCACGTTTGAAGCCCAGCATCATCTCGGTTACGATACCACGCTCGTCGATCCAGCCCTGCTGTGCAGCAGCTTTGACCATTGCATACTCACCACTGACATTATAGGCGACCAGCGGCAGATCAAAATTCTCGCGTACTGCGCGCAGTACATCCATATAAGCAAGTGATGGTTTGACCATCAGCATATCTGCACCTTCCTGTACATCGCTCTCTGCTTCACGCAGTGCTTCACGTACATTGGCAGGATCCATTTGATAGGACTTGCGATCACCGAATTGTGGTGCGGATTGAGCAGCTTCACGGAATGGACCGTAGAATGCGGAAGCATATTTAACCGCGTAGGACATAATCGGAATGTCCTGGAATCCTGCATCATCCAATGCTGCACGAATCGCATACACAAATCCGTCCATCATATTGGAAGGCGCGATAATATCCGCTCCAGCCTGTGCCTGGGATACAGCCGTTTGCGCCAGCAGTTCCAGCGATTCATCATTATCTACATCCGCATGAATATGACCATCGATCTCATGAGCATGTACGACGCCACAGTGGCCATGATCGGTAAATTCACATAGACAGGTATCAGCGATTACTACAAGCTGAGGATAATTGTCCTTGATATAACGAATAGCCTGCTGCACAATACCTTGCTCTGAATACGCTCCGCTACCAACACTGTCCTTGGTCTCGGGTACACCAAATACCATAACAGCCGGAATGCCCAGCTCTACGATTTCCTGGATCTCTTCGCCAATACGATCCATTGAGAAATTATATACACCCGGCATAGAGGAGATTTCCTGTTTTACATTCGTTCCATACGTAACAAACACCGGCTGGATAAAATCCGTTCTGTGCAGCCGGGTTTCGCGAACCATACTGCGGATCGCTGCAGTTTTGCGTAGACGACGATGACGTGTAAAAGCTTGACTCATAATAATACTTCCTCTCTTGTTTATAAAATAAAGCCGACCTGCTCAAGCGGTGGTCGGCATACGATATGTCGATCATTCATTATTGGGACTGGAGAGATATACTCCCCGCATTCCAGCGGCACAAAATATCAATCAATCCATCCAGCGTAGACTGCTCGGCCATCAGCCCTACCTTCAGTCCTGCTTGTTCAGCCGTAAGGGCTGTCTGCGGTCCGATACAGGCAATTACCGAATGCTGCAAGGTATCCACCGGGTTATCGAAGCCCATTTTGCGCATAGCCGCCAGCAGATTCGTGACTGTCGATGAACTGGTAAAGGTAACAGCATGGATCGCCTTTTCTTCAAACAGCTTGCGTAGTTCGATATCATCCTCGTCTACCATAACCGTCTCATACGTATCCACTTCGGTAACGTCCAGCTGCATCTGTCTTAGCGTATCCGGAAGCCAAGAGCGTGCCAGATCACCGCGCGGCAGCAGAACGCATTGTCCCGCTTCCAGCTGACCGTTCAGACTTTCCAGCATGCCTTCTGCATGGAACTTCTCCGGCAGTGCCACTGCCGTCAGACCATGACTACGCAAGGCAGCAAGCGTTGCCGGTCCTACAGCTACGAGCCGAGCCTTATGCAGGGATCGTATATCCCGTCCCTGCTCTTCCAGATGACGGAAAAAGTAATCGACACCATTTACACTGGTGAAAAATACCCAGTCATACTTGGACAGCTGAGAAAATGCCTGAGTAATCTGCTGCTTGGCAGATTCGGCAGCAGGCATCACGGTCTCGATCACCGGATATTCATACGGCTCTCCACCCAGTTCATCGATACGGTCAACCAGTTCACTTGCCTGACTGCGTGCACGCGTGACCAGAATCCGTTTACCGAACAACGGCAGCCGTTCTGCCCATTTCAGATGCTCACGTTGATTAACCACTTCGCCGACAACAATAACAGCTGGCGGCTTGAAATTGGCAGCCGTTACCCGATCGGCAATATCCTTGAGTGTGCCTACAAGTGTATCCTGCTCGGCCCTTGTTCCCCAGCGAACAAGCGCTACAGGTGTATCTTCCGGTCGTCCATGGCGAATGAGCTGCTCACTGATGTAACCGATCTTGGCTACGCCCATCATAAAGACAAGTGTTCCAGTAGCGTTAGTCACCTTATCCCAGTGAATGCTCTCGTCCAGCTTGTCCGGACTCTCATGCCCGGTAATAATCGATACGGAAGAAGCATGGTCCCGGTGGGTTACCGGAATGCCTGCATAAGCCGGTACAGCAATAGAGGAGCTAATACCCGGCACGATCTCGTACTCTATTCCATGCTGACGCAGAAGATCTGCTTCTTCGGCTACTCTGCCGAAAATCGTCGGATCGCCACCTTTGAGACGAACGACGGTTTTGCCCTGTAATGCCAGATCGACGAGCAGCTGATTGATCTCTTCCTGCTTCATCGTATGACGGTCAGGCAGCTTGCCCACGTAGATCTTTTCCGCTCCCGGTTTGGCCTGCTTCAGCAGCCTCGGACTTGCCAGACGGTCGTATACGACCGCATCGGCCAGTCCGATGCATTCCCAACCACGCAGCGTAATCAGCTTTAAAGCTCCGGGCCCTGCGCCCACCAGATACACTTTGCCGGTCATTCCTTCATCCCCTAACTTCTGCCAGAATCTGATCTGCTCCACGAAGAATTAACTGATCCGCTACAGCAAGCCCAAGTTCTACGGGATGAGTGCCCTGCAGCGTTTCTTTCAGTATGATACTGCCATCCGGTGAAGCAACCATTCCCGTCAATTGTATAACGTTTTGATCCGCTTGAGAATCCGGTGTCAGCAAGCGTACGGCATAAGCACCAATCGGTACCTGACAGCCGCCATTCAGCTTGGCCAGAAACGTACGTTCCGCCGTCACAGTAAGTGCAGTCAAATCATCGTTATACAAAGAGAGCAGCTGCAGCATATGCTCGTCATCTGCACGGCATTCCACGCCGAGTGCTCCCTGCCCTACAGCAGGCAGACAAATATCTGCAGGCAGATAAGCGCTAATCCGGTCCGACCAGCCCATCCGGTCCAATCCGGCAGCTGCCAGCATAATTGCGTCGAATCCTTCACTCTCCAGCTTGCGCAGCCGTGAATCGATATTTCCGCGAATCGATTCGATCTGCAGATCGGGACGATAGGCTTTGAGCTGACTTGCACGGCGCAGACTGCTGGTGCCGAGTTTGGCACCAATCGGCAGTTCATCCAATCCACCGCCGCTGCGGGTAATCAGGCAGTCGCGTGGATCGACCCGTTTGGGAATCGCTCCATTGACCAGTCCATCTGGCAGTACAGAAGGCATATCCTTCATACTGTGAACAGCCATATCGATCTCGCCATTTAGCAACGCCTGTTCGATTTCCTTAACGAACAATCCTTTACCACCGACTTTGGAGAGAGTCACATCCAGGATCTGATCGCCTTTGGTCACGATCTTTTTGATTTCAAATTCCACTTCTATTCCATGCTGTCTGCCCAGCTCTGTCAAAGCATCTATAACATGTCCAGTCTGGGTCAGTGCCAGAGCACTTTGCCGGCTTCCTACGATTATTTTGCGCATTAGGTTATCTCTCCCCGATGTTGTGCGATCCACTCTTCAATCCGAGGTTCTTCCCACCAGCAAAACTGTTCCTGCCGAATCTCCTCCAGTATATCCAGCTCTGAAGCTCGTTCCAGCAATCGCCTGCGTTCTGCCGGGTCCTGAACCGCTTGCTTGATCCGGTGGCGCAAATAATAAAGAAATTCAATATAAGTCTCATATTCCTCGCCAAAATGCTGCTCCAGCTCGCCAGCCAAACGGCGTCCTACCACAGGTCCCGCTCCCGAAGTTGTAATCGAAGCAATCAGACGCCCACGGCGAATAACCATTGGATTAATAAATGTACTGGATTCGTGATGATCTGCTACATTCACAGGAATACCTGCAAATCGTGCTTCTTCTGCTACCTGACGATTAACCTGCGCATCTACTGTTGCCGCATGAACAAGAAAATAACGCTTTGTTCCGTTATGTTGCAATTCTGCAGAACCAGAGATATCACCAGACTCATAATGACGTGCAATCCAGTGAATCTGGCTCAATTGGACCAGTTCCTGCAATTCAGTAGTTAATATGGGGCTGATTACTGTGATGACCGCGCCGCCGCGCAGCAGGTTGCGCGCTTTGCGCTCTGCTACCGTGCCGCCTCCCACAATCAGGCAATGCTGATTTCTACAATCCAGCATTACAGGAACGTAAGGAACAACATCACTCATACGCCCACCCACTGGTGAAACGCCGACCATGTATTGGCAACAAAATTAAGAATAAATACGACATAACCAGCAATCGCCCAGCGAGCCATAACTACAGCCGAATAATTGCGCATATGACGCGTGGCAAAATAGGCAATATACACACATAAAGCAAGCAGTGTAAAGACCACTTTGAGATCCAATAGCAGCACGTAGCGTCCTTCTGCAAAAATGGACATTAATGCCACAATCAGTGATACGATCAGCAGTGGTGTACCGATAAGCATGGAAGTGTATGTATAGCGCTCCATACTCTCCAGGCTTGGCAGCCGGCGTACGGTATTATCCCATTTTTTCTGCTTGAGTTTGCGGTGCAAAAACAAATACATAGCCGCAAAAACCGCTGCTACCGTATAAAAAGCAAAACTCAGATTAGCCAGTGCTACATGCAGGATCAATAGACCATGCACCGTATCCCAGCCCGAAGGCAGTGCCCCTTCACCGGGAGAATGCAATCGATTCTGAACCATAGCACAAAAGCCGATTACATTTAACAGCAATACGGCATAATCAGTCTTGAGTACCCTTTCGATAAAAAAGGAAATCAATATTAAAATAAACGTAAGGAAAAAGAAAAAATCATACGTTGAAAACAGCGGCAGCGTCTTCTCTTCTACGGTGCGAATCGTAATACTCGCCAACTGGATAATAAATACCAAAACAAGAAACCCTGTGCCCGTCCGCTTCGCCCTCGGATTGCGACGTATGCAATCCGAGAAATAAAACAGAAGGCTCAGGGCGTATAAATAAATAATAATATCGTATAACAGGTTAAACAGCGTCAAAGCAAATCACCTGCCTATAAAATTGCGGGAGCAAAGGATGCCATGTTTCCTTCAGCAACCGGTGAATGGGATGGCATAGAAGTCCGCTCGGAAGCAGGCTTGCTTACACTAGTTGATTCGGTAAGAGACTGTGTCTGTTCTTCAAGTGCGAACAAACGCGTGAACAATTCCACGGTCTCTGCGCCATTTTTCTCGGCAGCCATTTCCTTGACCCGGTTAATCGGCTCGTGATTCATTTGATTGACAATACTCTTGGTCAGACGGCTGATTACTTTACGCTGTCTTTCATCCAGCTCTGGGAGCTTGTTGAACAGGCTTTCCAGTGTCTCTTCATGAATACGTGCACCACGCTCCTGAAGAGCGCGGATTACCGGTCTGACACCGAGTGTTTTCAGCCACTGCTGGAACACTTCCATCTCTTCGCGAATCATGCGTTCAATCTTGATCGCTTCGGCACGACGCATCGCCATATTGCTCTCTACAATGCCTTCCAGATCATCAATATCATACAGGAATACATTGCTGATTTCGCCAATTGCCGGGTCAAGATCACGGGGAACCGCGATATCAATCATAAAGAGAGGACGTGATTTGCGCTGCTTCATGCTTTCTCTGATCATACCCGGATCCAGTACGTAGCCCTGTGCGCCTGTCGAGCTGATCAGAATGTCTACTTCATGCAGACGCTGAACTGCTTCGTCCATCGTGCATGGTGTACCGTTAAATTTGTTGGCCAGCTCCTGCGCCCGTCCCAGTGTACGGTTCGCTACAATCACTTCTGCCGCTCCGTTCGCGTACAGATGCTTGACGGTCAGCTCGCTCATTTTGCCTGCGCCTAGAATCATAATAACCTTGTTATGGAAAGCACCAAAAATACGTTTACCCAGCTCCACTGCAGCATAGCTGACCGATACGGCACTCTCGCCGATCATCGTCTCTGCATGCGCACGTTTGCCAAGCGTAACAGCTTGCTTAAACAACATATTAAACCATGTGCCCGTCGCTTTGTTTTCCTGAGCCAGCTGGAAAGATCGTTTGACCTGTCCCAGAATCTGGGTCTCTCCCAGTACCATGGAATCCAGTCCACAGGTTACCCGGAACAGATGGTCAATGGCCTGCTCATCTTCATATATATATAAATGCTGCGTAAATTCCTGACGGGAAATACCAAACCACTGCTCCATGAAGCCGCGGATAAAGTGTCCACACATATGCAGACGGTCCAGTACAACATAGATTTCCGTACGGTTGCAAGTTGCTACAATGGTGCCTTCCAATACACTTTTGGTATCCTTAAGCTGCCGGAGAGCTTCCGGTAATTCTTCATCCGCAATGGCAAACCGTTCTCTTACTTCAACCGGTGCTGTGCGGTAGTTGAGTCCGACAACAATAATGTGCATTGCAAGTTCACCCACCTAGTCTAAAAATTGTAACTTATCATTTTCGTTCTTCACAATACGTTAATTATATCACAGCAAAAAGGGCAATTTCGCCGTCTTTATGAAATGTTTATGAAATCCCGACATATCTTCATGCATTATTTAATTAAATTCATGGTTATATAGCCGATATCATGTACATTATTTTACCTACTGTATTATGTCGGTGATATTCTTCTATTTCTTTAACCAATTCTGCATAGGTTGCAGCCAAAAATCCATACATATAAAAAGGCATCTGATACACAGTACCAGATGCCTTTCGTTCGTGCGGTATTCATTTTCATTCTTTGCCCGTTTAAAGCAAAGCCTTATTATCGATTAATCAGTTCGCTGGATTGCATTACTGGAGTCTCGACTTGCAATTCTCCAAGACCACGAACCAGTTTTTTGGCATACGTTTTTTCAGGCTTTAGAACGGACACCAGGTAGTCGATCGCCAATTGTGGATCTACGGTTTCTCCGCAGGTATAACAGTCAATAGCCGCGAATCCTCTCTCAGGATACGTGTGAATCGAGAGGTGACTCTCCGACAACAAAACAAGCACTGTCGCCCCTTGTGGTTCAAATTGTTTGGATTGAACAGACATTACGGTTGCACCGCAAGCCTCAGCTGCTTCAACCATCTGAGCCTGCAAATATTCTGCACTGTTCAGCAAATCAAAATCTACACCCCAAGTATCAACAGCAACGTGTCTTCCGAAAGTTGAGTATTCCATCTTCCGGTTCCCCCTTCCTAGGAATAAAATGTTTGGAAATTTCATCCGCTAGGACCTACGTCATTCACTTCCCGAGGGAATAATCTCTCGCAACATTACCATGTCCTGAGTGAATCCTGGTTCCTATGTTATTTTCAACGAGATTAAAAATAACATCTATCGACACGAATTGCAAGCTTTTTTCGAATATTTTTGTGGGATGAGTAAGTCCATGAAAAAGCCCGGCTTTATGCGAGTTTACCCAATCTGGCAGCTGCCCAACCAGCGGTGATTCCTTATACATTTTCGTGCATAAATATAATAAAAGACCATCCATCTAATAACGATGAATGGTCGATATACATGTTAGGATATGTTGGTTCCTATTCAGGCTTCCAGGCTAAATAGCCGTCTTGCCTGAAGCTGCAGTTCCCGGTCAATATCCTCGTAGGGACCTGCGGAAGCATTACGCTGATCCAGCAGTTGATCCACAATCCGGCGGACCAGTTCGATGTCCGTCTCAATCGATGTGGATTGCAGGCGACTCTTGAGCTCCAGCGAAGCATTTTTCTGCTGGTAGATCAATTTCTCGCCTTCTGCCGTATGCTCGGTGATCCTCTGCACAACACCCTGTTCATAATCATATATCATTGTGAATCCTTTGTAGATGCGGTTCACAATGCCTGAGCCCTTAAAGGCAACAAACAATTTACGAATCATATTTGTTAAATGCGGATTTACCAAGCGGAAAGACAACTCACAGACATAGCTTCCTTCTTTGAGGTCAAAAGGTAAATGAACTTCCTCACCATTACGGGTACCAAATACCACTTCCTGAATACCATTATCGAGTATTTTTACCCGGTGATGGATATGGGGGTCTTCGGCATAGTGGATAAACTGGGACATTTGCTCTTTCGACAACTGTAAACTGGCTTTGATATACTCTGTGGCTAACCGCTGAGCCATAAAAATCTCCTCAATTCTATTGGCATTCCAATATATTCATTATTATACATCAATCATGAACGGTATTGCCTGCCACCCGAGTCAACAATTTTCATCATATTTCAGAGAAAAACGGATTAATCGCTGTAAAGAACGAGAGAACGCCCTTGATGCTCCATTTTCCTCGCTAAATACCTTGTTTTGCGGGTTAATCTATGAGTTTATGGCTTACTGGGAAGGAATATCATCTTCTTCACGTTCGTGGTGGTTGCTGCTTTCTTCGCTCGTAGATAGAGATTCTGATTCTTCCTCTTCCAACTCGTCTTCATCGGGGGCAAAGGCATGACGTTCGATGATGGACCATAATTCATCCTTACCCAGCCCGGTCTCTGATGAAAACAATACAAAGTCATCTTCCGGTACAAAGCCCAGATCTGTTTTGACGACTTTGATGTGTTTGTCCCACTTGCTGCGCGGGATTTTATCGGCTTTGGTCGCTACGATACAGATATTGCAATCGTAATACTTGAGCCAGTCATACATCATAATATCGTCTTTGGACGGAGCATGACGCAGATCGATCACGAGAATTACCAGCTTCAGCGGCTCGCGCTCCAGCAGGTATCTTTCGATCATTTTGCCCCAGGCTTCCCGCTGGCTTTTGGATACTTTGGCATAGCCGTAACCAGGAAAATCGACGAAATACAGCATTTCATTGATCAGATAGTAGTTCAGATGCTGCGTTTTGCCGGGAGTTGCACTGGTACGTGCCAGATTTTTGCGGTTAATCAGACGGTTGGTCATTGAGGACTTACCTACATTCGAGCGTCCGGCCAGAGCGATCTCCGGCAGACCATCTTCCGGATACTGATCCGGACGTACAGCACTGATAATAAATTCTGCGTTGTTTACTTTCATAAGTTAGAAATCCCTTTCGTATATAAAATAAAATGAACGACGTGTGATGAAGCTCTGTTAGCGTGCGCTGACGGCCGTATCACAAATGTGCCCGTTACCTTCGTATCTTGCAGCTTGCCTACCGACCCGATTCGCTTCTAGCCTAGTATATCATCTTTTGCACGCTTGCAGGCCTTCTTAATCTGCTACTTCAACTAGAGCCTACCAATTAAGAAGCAAGAAGCCTTTTGCGGCAAAGGGTCAGGATTAATGATATTAGAAGCTTATAAGCTTAGAATCTCACAGTCCCCAACTACAGCGGATTAGATTCTAATGCAAAAAGCGGCATCGCTCGCCGCTGTCTGGGAGCGATGCCGCTATATCGGATGACTAGCGCCATCTTTCTGTATGACACAGTTACTAATAGAGTAATTTACATCTATTCGAATAGGCACTTTCACCGGTATTATTCGTTAATGCAGTGTTGTCTCACGCACCAGAGCATGCTCCAGCACCTGATCCATGGTTGCTACCGGGACAAAAGTCAATTCTTCCTTGATACTATCGGGAATATCCTTTAGATCGCGCTCATTATCCTGCGGCAGCAGAATTTTCTTGTAACCCGCACGGTGTGCTGCCAGCGTCTTCTCTTTGAGACCGCCGATAGGTAGTACTCTGCCGCGCAAAGTAATCTCGCCGGTCATTGCAACTTCCTTGGACACATAACGTCCGGTCAGCGCGGAGATAAGGGCTGTTGCGATCGTAATCCCTGCCGAAGGACCATCTTTGGGAATAGCACCTTCGGGAATATGGATATGAATATCATTTTTCTCGTAGAAGTCTGTCGGGATATCCAGCTCGCCTGCTTTGGAGCGGGTATAGCTGAATGCCGCCTGGGCGGATTCCTTCATGACATCACCGAGCTTACCGGTCAGCATCAGTTTGCCGCTGCCGGGCACCACTGTGACTTCAATCGTCAGCGTCTCACCGCCTACTTCAGTCCATGCCAGTCCGGTCACACTGCCGATCTGGTCTTCTTTCTCCACCAGCCCATAGCGGAACTTCGGTACACCGAGATAATCCTTGATATCATCCGGAGTAATCGTTACCTTTTCCAGTTCATCGGAGACGATGGCGCGTGCAGCCTTGCGGCATAATGCAGCGATTTGCTGTTCAAGGTTACGTACACCCGATTCCCGGGTATATTCGCGCACCACCTTAAGCAGTGAATCTTCGCCGACTTCCAGCTGTTCTGCTGTCAGACCATGCTCCTCGGTCTGTTTGGGCAGCAGGTACTGTCTACCGATCTGCAGTTTTTCCAGTTCCGTGTAGCCGGGAATATAGAGCATCTCCATCCGATCAAGTAGTGGGCGAGGAATACTCTGTACACTATTCGCTGTGGTCACGAACATCACATTGGACAGGTCAAACGGTACCTCTACGAAATGGTCACTAAACGTATTGTTTTGCTCGGGATCAAGTACTTCCAGCAGAGCCGCAGACGGATCGCCGCGGAAATCGGAGGCCATTTTATCGATCTCATCCAGCAGAAAGACCGGATTCATACTGCCAGCATTGCGCATACCCTGAATAATACGACCAGGCATCGCACCGACATAGGTACGGCGGTGACCACGGATTTCCGCTTCATCGCGTACGCCGCCCAGTGAGATGCGGACAAACTCGCGTCCGAGCGACTTGGCAATCGAGCGTGCCAGTGAAGTTTTACCTACCCCTGGTGGACCAACAAGACACAGAATCGGTCCTTTAAGCTTTTTAACCAGCTTTTGCACAGCCAGATATTCAAGTACGCGTTCTTTTGGCTTATCCAGACCATAGTGATCTTCATTCAGAATCTGCTCGGCATGATGCAGATCCAGATCATCGGTTGTACACTTATCCCATGGCAGACTGAGCAGCCAATCCAGATAATTGCGGATAATGCCACCTTCGGCTGAGTTCGCAGGTGTTTTCTCCAAGCGATCAATTTCTTTTTCGATCTTCTCCTGGACTTTCTCCGGTACTGTCAATTCAGACAGCTGCTGACGCAGTTCTTCCGCTTCTCCGGCTCTGCCTTCTTTTTCACCCAGCTCTTTCTGAATAGCCTTCATCTGCTCACGCAGATAGTATTCACGCTGTGTTTTTTCCATTTGCTTTTTGACGCGCTGGCTGATTTTGCGTTCCAGCTCCAACACTTCACGCTCACTATGCAGTATATCCAGCAGACGCTCCAGACGCATACGTATGTCTACAGCTTCCAGGATATGCTGCTTGTCCTTGATTTTGATCACCAGGTGGCTGGTAATCACATCTGCCAGTCGGCCGGGCTCTTCAATATCGGATACGGCAGCCATCGTCTCGGGAGTCACTTTTTTGGATAGATTAATATAATGTTCAAATTCGGTCAGCACCGTGCGCATCAGGGCATGAACCTCAGGATCATTATTCTCTTCCTCTGTCAGTTCTCTGGCCTGTACCTCGTAATACTCTTCATTGTCCATATATTCAATTATTTCGGCACGTTCCAGACCTTCTACCAGTACCCGAATCGTACCATTGGGCAGCTTGAGCATCTGACGTACCTTGGCAATTGTACCTATTTTGAAAATCTCATCCGGACTCGGTTCTTCAATATTAACCTCCGACTGGGAGCAGAGAAGAATCAGGTTATCATCGACCATCGCCTTTTCTAAGGCCTTCACGGATTTATCCCGCCCTACATCCAGATGGAGCACCATGCTTGGATACACGAGCAGTCCTCTTAAAGGCAGCAAAGGAAAACGACGCGCCTTGTTTTTATGTGGTCCCATCGCTTTCGTACCTCCTGTAATTCGTGCATATTATACTGCCTATATCATTCCTAGTTTAACAAATATCACATCGAAACACCAATGAGCGGCAATCCAAACTGAAAAAAAGATACTGACAGAAGCAACTACCTTCTATCAGTATCTTGATCTGCACCGACAGACTTGCTATACGTCTGCCTGACGCCAGTATTACCTTTTATATAAAATTTAAAATTGCAGATAATTGATATTTTTAAATATACTTTCCAATCATGTACCCGTCTGGTCAAATGACGTTCCTGTATGCACAAGCTGTCTTGCAAATACCTGCGCACTACCTGATTGTCTTATGGCTGTACAACAGGAGCATGACGCTCTTCACGTCCAGGAATCTTGCCGGTCGCTTCAAAAGCTTCTACGATAGCATCAATTTCCTTTTTGAGTTCTACAACCATATCCGCTTCTGGTACTTTACGAATCATTTTGCCATAACGGAACAGCAATCCTTCACCACGAGCACCGGCAATACCGATATCCGCTTCTTTGGCTTCACCAGGACCATTAACTGCGCAGCCCAGTACGGATACTTTGATCGGCACTTTGAGTTTGGAGATATAATCTTCCACTTCATTAGCAATAGAGAACAGATCAATATCCAGACGACCACAGGTTGGGCAGGATACGAGTGTTGCCGCATTGGAAATCAGACCAAACGTTTTGAGCAGCTCACGAGCTACTTTTACTTCTTCTACAGGATCTGCACTCAGGGAAATACGCACTGTAGATCCAATACCCATTGACAGCAGAGCACCTATACCTGCGGAACTCTTGATAGTACCCGTATGCAGAGTACCTGCTTCAGTAATACCCAGGTGAAGCGGGTATGGGATAACTTCTGCCGCTTTGCTGTAGGCAGCAATTGCCATCGGTACATCCGAAGCTTTGAGCGATACGATAATATCATGGAAATCCAGCTCTTCCAGAATACCGATATGGAACAGTGCACTTTCAACCATCGCTTCCGGTGTTGGATAACCGTATTTCTCAAGCAGATGATTTTCCAGAGAACCGGCATTTACACCGATACGGATAGGGATATTTTTTTCTTTGCAGGCACGAACAACCGCTTCGACTTTTTCGCGTTTACCGATGTTACCCGGGTTAATCCGCACTTTGTCGATACCGTTCTCGATCGCCAGCAGAGCAAGCTTGTAGTTAAAATGAATATCGGCAACAAGCGGAATATTGATGCGTTTTTTGATCTCTTTAATCGCAGCAGCCGCTTCTTCGTTGTTCACCGTTACACGCACCAGCTGACAACCCGCTTCTTCGAGGCGCAGAATCTCAGCGACCGTCGCTTCCACATCTGCTGTCTTGGTGGTGCACATACTCTGGATCAGAACTTCATTGTTGCCTCCAATAGTCAGATCTCCAACTTTGACAGGTCTTGTGTTTTCTCTCAAAAACATGGTTTCTTCTCCCTTGCATTTGGGCTTAACCGCAAACCAGCCTTTATCCTGCAAATAAGGAAAAAGGCCGGCGCGATATGATTTATACATCATGGAAGTCAGCAGGCTGGATGACATTAGACAGTTACCAATGTCATCCGTTCCTTTTGATTACGCGCTTTCTTCCTGCTTTTTGTCTTTACCGGTCTGGAGCTCAGGTACAACCTTGCTTTCCACAACCTGTTCTGTAATTACACATTTGGTTACATCGTCACGGGACGGCACTTCGTACATCACATCCAGCATAATGCCTTCGATGATAGCACGCAGACCACGGGCACCAGTGTTACGTTTGATCGCTTCACGGGCAATAGCTTGCAGTGCATCCGGTTCGAATACCAGTTCTACATTGTCCATTTCCAGCATTTTGGAATACTGTTTGGTCAATGCATTTTTCGGTTCGGACAGAATACGTACCAGTGTCTCTTCATCCAGAGGTTCCAGAGCAGAGATAACCGGCAGACGTCCTACAAATTCCGGGATCAGACCGAATTTGAGCAGATCCTCAGGCAGTACCATACGCAGGTATTCGCCAGCTTTCAGCTCTTTTTGACCTTGATTTTCGGAATTAAAACCAATTACTTTTTTACCGATCCGGCGTTTAATGTATTGTTCCAGACCATCAAATGCACCACCAACGATAAACAGGATATTGGTCGTATCGATTTGGATAAATTCCTGATGAGGATGCTTGCGTCCGCCTTGTGGTGGAACCGAAGCTACAGTACCTTCCAGGATTTTGAGCAGTGCTTGCTGTACACCTTCACCGGATACATCACGAGTGATGGATGGATTTTCGGATTTACGGGCTACTTTATCGATTTCATCGATATAGATAATGCCGCGTTCCGCTTTTTCCACATCATAGTCTGCAGCCTGGATCAGTTTGAGCAGAATATTCTCAACGTCTTCACCAACATAACCTGCTTCTGTCAGGGAAGTCGCATCTGCAATCGCAAACGGCACGTTCAAAATGCGGGCCATTGTTTGCGCCAGCAGTGTTTTACCCGAACCGGTTGGTCCTACGAGCATAATGTTACTTTTTTGAAGTTCAACATCTTCGATCTTGCTTTGCGAATTCACACGTTTGTAGTGGTTGTATACCGCTACAGACAGGGACTTTTTCGCTTGATCCTGACCGATAACATACTGGTCAAGAATAGAACGGATCTCCTGTGGTTTCGGGATATCCTTGAGATCCAGCTCTTCTTCGTGACCAAGCTCTTCCTCAACAATCTCCGTGCACAGTTCGATACATTCATCACATATATATACACCGGGACCCGCTACGAGCTTGCGGACCTGATCCTGTGATTTGCCGCAAAAAGAACATTTAAGCTGTCCTTTTTCATCATTGAATTTAAACATGTCTACACCCCTTCTTAGCTTGTGAGCGGACGAGTAATAACCTGATCGATTAATCCGTATGCCTTGGCTTCTTCAGCTTCCAAGAAATAGTCACGGTCCGTATCACGCTCAATTTTGTCCAGCGACTGGCCTGTACGCTCTACATAAATTTGATTAAGCTTCTGACGCGTCTTGATAATCCATTCCGCGTGAATTTTCATATCCGATGCTTGTCCGCTGATTCCACCAAGTGGTTGGTGAATCATAACTTCACTGTTTGGCAGCGCAAAACGCTTGCCGGGTGCACCTGCTGTAAGCAGCAGAGAGCCCATGCTTGCGGCCATACCCATACAGATGGTGGACACATCAGGCTTAACAAATTGCATTGTATCGTATATACCCATCCCTGCTGTGACAGAACCACCGGGAGAATTGATATACAAATGGATATCTTTTTCCGGATCTTCCGCAGCGAGGAATAATAATTGTGCAATAACAAGATTGGCTACATGGTCATCAATCGCCGTATTTAAAAATATGATACGGTCCTTGAGCAATCTTGAATAGATATCATAAGATCTTTCGCCTCTACTGGTTTGTTCAACAACCATAGGTACCAGACTCATAGAACCAACCTCTTTCTTTTCGGGGAATATGACGACAGATATATATATTAGTACGAAAATACGAATACAGATTCTATTTTAACATGTACACTGCGTCATGTCATTTTTTCGAAGATGAATATTTGGAAAACATTCATCATATAATAGTACCCATGTTTATAGTGCCAAACGCTGGTGGTAAGATATTTTGCTGCGCAAAAATCACTTTTTATTGGAGCAGGACCAAGTCGCGTTTATGGTGCCAAACGCTTGATGTAAGATATTTTGCTGTGCAAAAATCACTTTTTTATTGGACTAGAACCTATCGCGTTTATGGTGCCAAACGCTTGGATAAGGAAAATAAGGCACGTCATTAATACGTGCCTTATTGGAAAAGGTTGCAAAAAATGCAACGCGGTTATGAAATTGTGAAATTACGCTTGTTCAGCTGCTGCTTCTACTTCTTTGCTGCTATCTACCAGCAGTTCGATTGTTTTGCGCAGTTTGATTTCTTCGGACAGGCTTGCAAGAGAACCGTTCGCGGACAGGATGCTGCGAACTTCTTCTGCGCTGCGTTGGAATTGGGAAGCCATTTTCTCCAGCTCAGCTGTTACTTCGTCTTCAGAAACTTCGATGTTCTCTTCTTTTGCGATTTGCTCCAGAACAAGGTTGTTACGAACACGCTTGGAAGCTTCTTCTTTCATTTGCTCTTTCAGGTCGTCTGTTGTCTGGCCGGAGAAGCTGGAGTACATGTCCAGGTTCATGCCCTGTTGACGAAGACGGTTGTCGAAGTCGCGAACCATGTTGTCGGTCTCGGAGCTAACCATAGCATCCGGGATTTCGATTTCAGCATTTTCAGCTGCTTTTTCTACAACTGCTGCTTCTTTGGCTGCTTTTACTTCGTTTTCTTTGCGGGAAGCGATTTGCCCTTTCAGATCGGCTTTGAATTCGTCCAGTGTGTCGAATTCGCTAACATCTTTGGCAAACTCATCATCCAGCTCAGGCAGGTTTTTGCGTTTGATTTCATGCAGTTTTACTTTGAACACAGCTTCTTTGCCAGCCAGTTCAGTTGCATGGTAATCCTCAGGGAAAGTAACTGTTACATCTTTGAAGTCGCCAGTAGCCATACCAACTACTTGCTCTTCAAAGCCCGGGATAAAGGAGTTGGAACCCAGCTCCAGAGAGTAACGCTCAGCTTGTCCACCTTCGAATGGAGTACCGTCAACAGATCCTTCGAAATCGATGGATACTGTGTCGCCATTCTCAGCAGCGCCTTCTTCAACAACAGACAGCTCAGCGTGACGCTGTTGCAGACGCTCCAGCTCGCTGTTGATGTCTTCGTCTGTTACTTCTACTTTGGATACTGGAACTTCCAGTCCTTTGTAGTCGCCCAGTTTTACTTCTGGTTTTACAGTTACTTTTGCTTTGAATTTGAAAGGTTGGCCTTTTTCGAACTGCTCGATTTCGATTTCAGGACGGTCAACCGGGAAGATATCAGTCTCATCGATTGCTTCGGAGTATGCTTCCGGCAGCAGGATGTCGATTGCATCATTGTACAGGCTCTCTACGCCAAAACGCGCTTCAAAGATAGACCGTGGTACTTTACCTTTACGGAAACCTGGTACACTTACTGTTTTGCCTACTTTATTAAAAGCTTTATCGATTGCTGCGCTTACACGCTCAGCAGATACTTCTACTTCAAGAACGCCAAGGTTCTTTTCTGTTTTTTCCCATTTTGCTGTCATTTCAAGAATTCCCCTCCAAAAAATATTAACATGAATTGATTATTGAAATTGTATACATTTCACGTGCAGAATAACCACTATAGTATATACAACAATTCATGTTTTATCAAGTTTGTTTCTGCACTGTATCCAGAGGTATCATGCATCCGCGGTCAGCGGGGCATCTGGCTCGATACAAACTGGTGGATTGCGCGGTAAGCCTGTTCGTAACGGAAGCGGATGCTGTCCGTCACTCCGTACATATTACGCGTCTCTTCTTCGTTGCTGCTGCCTTCGAGCGTCTCTGCTACCGTCTGGTGCAGAGCAGCTGCCCAGATATCAATCTCCGCATCATCACCGCGTGTGATCCAGATATAGTTCTGGGTGCCATAGATGCTCATAATAAACTGCGTCCACAGCTCCTGGGCAAAGTAAAACAGATTCGGCGCACTGATCTCGGCCTTGTCGGATACCCGCTCCAGAATCTGAATGATAGTCAGCGGAAACTCGGTCGGATCAAGCGGCACAGTCTCGACTTCAACATCTACCCGTTCATGCTGATGCATAAAAGAAACGGTTCCACGGTAACCACGGCGGCGAAGCGTCTGCAGAACACGGAACTGAATCAATGGATGAATCTGATGATCTTTCTGCAGCCATTCAATCAGACGCTGTTCGATATCCGGCTGATCCAGATAAGAGAGCTGTTCAAGCGCCAGCAGCGTACGCTCTGATACCGGACGCTCCATCGCTGTCTTGAGCAGCTTCTCTTCATATAACCGGTCTTCGGACTGCTTGAGCCGGATACGTTCGCGCATAATCTGTTCATTATTCGCAGCAGGTTCTTCATCCTCTGCAGCATCCAGACCCTCAAAATGGTCATGGGAAGACTCTGGGAACGTCGTGCGCAGCCATCCGAGCAGCGACTCCCATTCTTCCAACTGACGCTGATCCTGTCCCTGGCACTGCAGCAAAAACTCTAGCAGACTAATGGCTTCATGATAGCGCTCTGTCTCAAGCATATTGGTTAATTCAACCTGATAATAGTCGAGTGTCTTGGGAAACAGGACTACATTCCGATTGCTGTCTGTATGTGAATTTGTTGAATCCGTAATAACGGCACCTCCTACATTCATCACATCGTTTGTGATTTCATGATTATAGCACAGCTTCCTTCCTGCTCAAAAACCCAGGCTGTCTCCTATATTGTATATAAACCATATCGTTCGTAGATACCAGATGACCGCGTAATTCTTATATTGTTTATTAAGGAGAAATTTGCTTTTGAACACCGGTATTCTTTTGTGCTTTTAACTGGTGGAGGAACGGTATGCTAGCAGTTCATTAAAATTTGCTTGCCTTCCAACTTGGTTCATGATATTATATTTTTGTTGCGCTTGAAATATTGAATATTTGTCCCAGTAGCTCAGCCGGATAGAGCAACGGCCTTCTAAGCCGTCGGTCGGGGGTTCGAATCCCTCCTGGGACGTTACACACAAGAAAAAACCTTTCATCCTTTTAGGGGATGAGAGGCTTTTTTTGTTTTGGATTGTTCCCGGAATATTGTTGTTGATTTTGATGATACAAGTTTGGTGTGGTTATATTTATTAAAATAAAATCAGGATTACTTTTATTTAAGAAAAGCATCTTCAGGATTACATATTTTATTACATGCTTTCTTCTGGCTCGGAAGAAGCGAGCTTTTGCTCAAAGGGGTAACGCATATCCCATTTTTCACGAATACGTGTCATCAGCTCCATTACATCTGTCGTCAGATTCATCGTACGCTCTATCTGTTCTCCCTGAACGCAGCGATTCATATATCCCACTTCATATGCGAGTGCCTGATCCGTTGATCCACTCTGAATCATCTCGGTCTGACCATCTGCGTAATGAATAATCGCCTGGTCCGCCCGGGAAAACTCCTTGATCTCGATGTATCCCTTCTCACACCCAATCGTACCGATACGGGGAATCGAGGTATTCAGCGACAAGGATACATTGGCCATTTCATTGCGGCTTGTTCGCAGAATAGTCGCTGATTGCTCATCGACCCCGGTAGCAGCCTTCTGTACACTGGTCAGGATCTGGTCCAGCGGACCCGACAAAAAGCAGCGTACAAAAGAAAGCGCGTATACGCCCATATCAAGCAGTGCTCCTCCGGCCAGTTCAGGATTATAGAAACGGTTCTTCGGATCATATTCCTTGGGATCACCCATAGACACATTGATCATCTTGAGAGCACCCAACCGACCGCTATCTATAATCTTGTGCAGTTCCCCGTAGAGCGGCATATGATATATTGTCATGGCTTCCGCCAGGATCAACTTTTTCTCTGCTGCCACGGCCTGAATCTCCTTCAGTTCTTCGCTGTTAACAGTGATCGCCTTTTCGCAAAAAACATGCTTGTCTGCATGAAGACACTTCATGACATAGCTATGATGGTTACTATGAGGGGTAGCGATATATACAATATCAATCGAAGAATTACGCAGCATTTCATCTATATTATCGTAGGCATGCTCGGCACCGCATTCGGATGCAAACTGTCTGGAACGATCCATTTGGCGGGAGCACACTGCGAATACACGTCCATTCACCTGACGAATCGCGGCTGCAAAATCATGTGCAATTTCTCCTGTACCGACGATCGCCCAATTTAAAGTTGTCATACACTTGCCTCCTATTCTGTTGCTTCAGTCTTCTCTACCATTACCCTTTTACCATGATCGCTTACCAGTGCATACAAAAAGACGGCCGCTGTGTTCATGACAGGCGTACCGTCTATACAAAGAAAGTCTACTATATTTTCAACTGCTTGGTGTAGAGGATTCCAATCCTATTACCTTATTATTTGAAGCAAGAGCAAGTAAAACGATAGGGACATTTTACGAGCAGCTGTATCAATAAGAGAAAAGGGGAATAAGGTAAATCGCGAAAGTGACCTCCCCAGGAAATCTTTGTATTTTTTGGTTGGTTTTGATATAAATAACTTTGTTGAGGTAGATTGATATCTCCTGGTAGAGGTAGATTCATATCTCCTGGTAAGCGATAATCATGATGCTCACGAGCCTATTTCAATATAATCGCTCCCACCTATTACAGATTGGAAAGGAGAGTATTATGGAAGATTTACCATGCAAAGGCTGTAATGGAATGTGCTGCGGGCCTGTTCCCGTGACGGAGCAGAAGCTTAAAATAATCAAAAAGAAAGTAAAATCCATGCCTAAAAAAAGCAGGATGGAGCTGGAGAAGCAGCCGAGAAATTTTGGCACCTGTATGTTTTTTGATATGGAGAAGGATCGGTGTGGCATTCATTCCGCCAGACCAGGGGTTTGCCGTGCTTTCGGGTATTATAAGACTCTTGTTTGTTTTCGCAAACCGGAAATGGCGACCAAAGTGCATTGGAGCCCTGCCGACAAACCCGTTGGTATACTGTCGATAGACATCACATGGCAAGCTTTTTAGATAACAAGGGATATTTCCAGAGAATCTGGGAATACCCCTTGGGCGCAGGCTTTGTCCACATTCTTTGTCCTGGCTCTATAAAAGAACTACATATAAAAGGTTTATCTGCTTAGTAAAGTTTATCTGCTCAGTGAACCATCAGCAGCTACTGATGAAGCTGGGGAAAGGATCGACGACGGAATCTGAATAAGACTATCTACCTGCACAGACATTCCGGTACGGATCGACTGGTTGGCAGCAATCCCTGTCAGGATCGATCGGGCTCCATCGATATGATTGGCTGCACGGTGAAAAGGATCTTCTGCTGGCTCACCAAACAGATCGTTCAGCAGCTCAGGATCTCCTCCACCGTGACCGCCTGCCTTTTCTTCTACATCTACCTCGTATGGTTCGGCGAACATTGGGAATACCCGGATCTGTTTGCCTTCCAGTGCGCCTTCATCGGCTTTGTCTCCACCAGCGTTAACATAGGACTTTTCAATGACCTGCATTTCGATCCGCCCACGGGTACCATTAAAAGCAATGCGATAGCCTTCCCAGGGCATATAGGCATTCAGCGAATACGTAAGCATCGCTTTGTTCTTGTAGCGGACGATAACACTCATCGTGTCCTCAATACTGATACCGTCACCGAATACGCTCTGATCTCGCTGATAGCCGTCTTCATGCTCGGCATCCAGATACATCGCTTTGAGATTGGGATTATCATCGAGTGTTAGAGCGAATGGGTCATCCACTGCAGCCGGATTGCCGGTTGCCCGGTTATAAAAGGAAGTCACACCCCGCTGTTCTGCATTTTCCCGGCCATAAAACAGCAAATCACCAAAAGCAAATACCGTATCCGGCTGAGAACCGATCCAGAAATTCACCAAATCAAAATGATGGGTGGACTTGTGTACAAGCAATCCCCCGCTATTGCGCTTGTCCCGGTGCCAGCGGCGGAAATAATCGGCGCCATGCTGGGTGTTGAGCAGCCATTCAAAATGTACCGAAGTCACTTCGCCTATCACACCATCGCGGATCAGCTCGCGTGCCCGGGTATGGTGGGGAGCATAACGATAATTGAAGGTCACCCGTACATTGCGTCCGGTTCGGGCAACTGCATCCATAATTTCCTGGCATTTATGTTCATCTACTGTCATCGGCTTCTCGGTGATCACATCGCAGCCCAGCTCCATCGCCCGGATAATATAGCGATGATGGGTACGATCCACACTGGTGACAATCACAATATCCGGTTTCTTTTCGGTAATCATCTGATCAAACTGATCGGCTGTATACAAATCGACCGGGTGATAATCATACTTTTGCTCCAGAAGTGTATTCGCATAACGTGCTCTCGTCTGATTGATATCGCAAAAAGCTACCAGTTCAGCGGTCTCGCGAAAATCGCGGGCAATTGCTCCATAAAAAAACTCCGCACGTCCACCTGTGCCTACAAGTGCATACTTTTTCTGCTTCATTTAAATAGTGCCTCCTCAGAACATGATAAGACTGTCTGAGTCCACATTAGCAAAAAAAGCGGTTCTATTCTCCGCAAATGATGCTTTGTTTCGATAATACCGCTTATTTTGTGTGATATACTCTCGAATAGATAACGCTTACATAAAGGTAGGGAAACATATATGAATCCGGATCTGCACAGTAATCTAACCAGCCCTCATGCGCTGGTCGCTGAATATATCGTACGTAGTGATTATTTTGCCATGACTACCGAACATGTACATCCTCATTATGAGATCTATATTCTGTTGTCGGGTGAACGAACCTATTTTATCGGGGATCAATTATATGAAGTGCATACCGGAGATATTGTATTTATCGGCAAAGACGAGCTGCACCGGACACTGCCCGGCAAGCTGCCGGATCATAAGCGCATTGTGCTGTATTTTAATGATCAGTTTGTAGAACAGCATTTTGGTAAAGATAAACAGTGGCTGCTTCGGCCTTTTCATAGCGGTTATCCGGTCTTCCATACCACTGTTCGGGATCAGATATGGCTGCAGCCGGTTATTCAGCAGCTGGTACGTGAACTGACTATTCAGGCTGAAGGATACCAGCTGCTTGTTCATCATCTGGTGATGGAGCTGCTCATTCACTGCGCCCGCAGCCAATCTTCATCCTCAGCCGAATCGCCATCCAGCCGGACTGCTGTCCAGCAGCAGATGTCCGATGTGGCCCAATATATCAAACAGAACCATCAACAGCCGCTGTCCCTACAGACCATCGCTGATCAATTTCATCTCAGTCCATCCCATCTAAGCCGGATGTTCAAGCGGACGACCGGATTCCACCTCACGGAATATATGAATACAGTACGCATCCAGACTGCCCAGCAGTTGCTACGGGAAACCGAGCTCAAAATCATCGATATTGCCGAATTATCAGGATTTAACAACTTCTCCCACTTTGGCAAAATATTCAAACAGATGTGCCAGGTCAGTCCACGGGAATATCGAATAGCAGCAGGCAAGCGATCCAACCTGAACGCCCAGCAATAAAAGCAGCCATGCTATATGATTAACTGCTGATATAAAATCATTGATCGCTGTACGAGCGAAGTTTGCTATACGATCGAGGCCCACTATAAGATCAACAACCATATAAGACCAATAGCGGTATACAGTCAGCGGTTGTCTACTGCCGATTTTACAGTTGCGAAGCTTCGGCAGAAGTCAGCAGTGCACGCAGCAGTAGTGAAGAGCTGCCATCTTCGTGTTCCAGCAGCACCCAGTTAACCGCAATCGTATCTTTGAGCTGCTGTGCTTGTTCAAGTGTCAGCTGAAGGCCGTCCATTCGCCCTTCTTCCCCTTCGGTATAATCACGTTCTGTCTCCATAGACAATGCATACTTGAGCCAGTTCTTCATTCCAGGCACTGTTGTAAACGTCATACGATATCCGTCACGGACTGCCTCTACCAGCTGTTCACCATGTTCCTTTGCATAATTCATCCATTCGGCAAAATCGATATCTGCACTGCTGACCGCGCGTAGCGGAGCATCTTCCTGTTCATTCAGTGCCTGAATCATCATATCTTCTGCCATACCATCCGAACGCAGACGTTCAATAATAATCGCACTGCGCTGGGAGATTTTCACTTGTTCTGTCATGGGTTCGTCCTCCATTGCTTCATTTATAGCGATTGATGCTGAGCATAACCGATCAATAGCTCTACAACTATCGTATCATACTCCCTGCACCGTATGCTGCTGTATCAGTTGTCGCGGCGAATCGGGCGTGTATTGGCGAGCAGCAGTGCACCGAGCAGCGCCAGAATAGCGAGAGACCATAATAGCGTACTCATCGCATTATCATAATCTACAATGATCAGCCGAATAATTGCTGTGATTCCAATATAGATGAAGTAACGCAGCGGAAAATGGAACCCGCTTTTGAAATACTTGACGATCAGGGCAATAAACTCAAAATACAAAAAGAATACCAGCAGTTGATCCATGAATTCATACGCAGTTGTCCCTGTATCTGCACTAATAAAGATGAAGCTGAAAATGTACCAGGTCTCTTTTAAAAGAAAAAAACATAATGTAAAAGCGACCAACCCAAGTGTGATATTGAGTACTGCCTGCAAAATAGCCGGAATCTGTTGCACATGCCGCATCCAGTTTTTCATATTTATTTCTCCTGTCTATGGATTTGTTTAGTTATAGGAACAGGTCGCAATGTATGAATCTGTAAGGCTTCGATAGATGAACTGAGTATACAATTTGTTATTATAAGCTGCAATAAGCCATTAAGGATGTCTCGACAGATAGTGTAATTGGTGCTGATGGGTAATGTATTACAAACTACTTCAGGTAAAGATTATGCTCTATTTGAATACTCTTATATCTGCTCGGACAGGCTCTCTTCACATTCAAATTTCATGAAATAAATACAAAAAAAGCGCCCTTCATTATATAAAATGAAGAGCGCTTTTTGAACGTCCCAGGAGGGATTCGAACCCCCGACCGACGGCTTAGAAGGCCGTTGCTCTATCCAGCTGAGCTACTGGGACAAAGAATATGTATAATTTGACGACAAATGATATTATACCGTAAATCACAATTTTTTCAAATATAATTTTTGATAGCAGTTAGCCAGCCCTTGCTATCTGGTATATACTGGCTAAATAAGTGGTTATTCAAATAAAAATGCTCTTTATTTCAATTTTTAACGAAAATAATAGTGCTAATTATCCAAAAATAAGTTTTAATTGGGAAAATGTGTATTATAATATACCTACAACTATTTAACTAATATAAAAGCGCTATTAACTCTTTATATATTGCAATCGTTATCATATCGGCTGATATGTCATTGAACTGAAATGGAGGTATCCATAATGTCTACATCTCTATCCGGCCATGAATCAGAGCATCCTATGCAGGAGTTATCGGAGGAACCAACTAAATCAGCTGCCTCTTCGGTATGGGATGATGATATCCCGGACGGCGGAAAGCACGGATGGGTCAAGATCAAAGATAACCGTATCCATGTATTTCCTCCACGTCAGGGAGGTCGGCCGGCTTCGATCCGTGGTGCTGCTCCGGTCTCGTTGATTGTGAACAAAAATATTATTGCCGGAACTGCTCCGATTGGTGAAGAAGATATCATTACCTGGGAACTTCAGCATGAACCGCTGTTCGAGATCAAAGTCTCTTCGGACAAGATGGAAGCGTACCTGATTCTGCATGAAAAGGTACGTTACGAATGGAATCTGGTGGATACCCCAGCTTCGGCGCAGCTTACGGTACAGGCCGTACCGAATCATGAGCGCATTATCGAGACACTGGAATTCACTCATATTATGGATGCACTGGAGAGCCGTCATATTATCAAAAATATAGACAAAGCCGCCATTTTGCAAGAGCTGGAGCTTCCTTCCGGCAAACCGGTCGTAGTAGCACGCGGACAGGCATCCGTACCAGGAACCGATGCCAGATTGGAGCTGTTTTTCCCGGAACAGATTGAATCGGTGTTCCATGAAGCAAGTGGTGTCGTGGATCATCGCAGTTACCGGCGTATTCCATCGGTACATGAAGGCGAAGTGATCGCTACCAAGCATGCACTGGTAACCGGATTACCCGGCTATGATGTATTCGGCAATGAATTGCCTCCAAAACAGGCGCTGGATCTGGAAGTAACCGCGGGAGAATCTACTGAAATGAATGAAGCCGGTGAGATCATTGCTCTGCGTCCGGGCCGTCCGCGGATGACCGGGCGCGGCAACCGTCGACAGGTAGACATTTCCAGTGCTTTTGTTGTAAATGGAGATGTGGATCTGCGTACAGGCAATATTGTATTCGCCGGAGACGTCATTGTGCATGGCAATGTCACTGATCATATGATTATCGAATCGCTCGGTAATGTGTATATTCATGGCAATGTATACAACTCTACCATTACTGCAACAGGCAGTATTTCTATTCAGGGAACCGTAATCGGTGGACGGGTATATTCGGGCTATTTTGGCGTGATGTTCAACCGGATGTATGCTGCTTCCAAACAGCTTAGTCATGAAATGCGCCAGCTTGATATGGCTGCACAGGTGCTTGCCGACGAGCTGCGTACCCGTAATCAGCCGATTCGTTACAGCCAGATGGTCATGCTGTTGATTGAACGCAAGTTCCGTAATATTCCCGAGCTTGGCAAGGAATTGCTTCAGGTCTTTTCCAGTATTCAATATATCCAGACCAAGGATACCGAGCAGCTCAAGCTGATGCTCGCCGATCTGATGAACTCTGCCAGCATTCTGGAGAAGATAGACGAACAGAGCATTCTGAGTATGCGCGGTTATCTGGATCGGCTGTATGCGAGCGTATCCAGTATGCAGGAGATTCAGGTCAATATTGAACTGTCCCGCTGCCAGTCCAGCGAGATCAAGTCGAACGGAGATATTATCATTACCCGTGAAGGAGTGCTGCAAAGTAACCTATACTCCGCTGGCAGCATTGCCTTTATCAAGGATCAGTCGGTATGCCGCGGCTCTCGTCTGGAAGCTGAAGAGCGTATTATTGCAGGTACGGTCGGCAGTGATGCCAATGCCCGCTGCGTACTGCAAGCCAAGCAGCATGTGTATGTCAAAAAACTGTACAATGGCTATATTGTCGTGGATCAACATCGCTGGAATGTGATTGATATGATGCATGATCAGTTGTTTGATGTAGAGTATATGCAGGTTCATGCTCCTATTCATTCTTCGACGGTATAAAAGGAAGATCCTACGTATTTATCAGCTGCCAATATATAAAACAGGCTAATCCTGGGTTGGGAAATGACCGGGATTAGCCTGTTACTGTTATTGGGACGTTATTGCTATTGATAGGGTGTGATAGTTATACCAGTCGGTACAATATCAGGTTGATCAGGATGCTCGGTCTACATTTGCATCGACCTATTCGCCTAGGGATCAATAATCTATCAGTGAATCTAGTGAATCTAATGTGCATTTATCTGTCTATGTGATGAATATAACCAGTCGGAATACGCTCCAGTATACTTTTGCCGTAAATGTCCGCAAACGGCTGATCCGGCATGTGGATATATCCAATATAGCAGCCGCATTGCTTCATTCCGCAGGGACGTACACCCGCAATATCGCGCAGACTGCGCCGGTAGATATTGCCGATCACCCGCTTGTCCTGATAGCAGCGCTTCACCATGCCATTCCCCTGTATATAAAATACATTCTGTCCAGCCAGACAGGATTGCCCCAGACTGTCGTAATCACGCAAATTATACTCAAAATAGGGATCGATCTGCTGCAGCTCAGAGACTTCTTCCGGCCGATAATATGCCGGACGATCCTTGAATGCATTAATCCAGACATATACATCTTCCGGCAGACGGGCACGCAGCGAGCGGATCGCCGGGAACGCTTCGCGCAGACCGACGATTCCTGCACTAAAGGATATCCCCTGCTCATGCAGCCGCATCCCCTGCCCCACAAAAAAATCCTCACTTGTCTGTCCCGGATGGTAGGTCGCCCAAAAGGCTGCTGTGCTGCGGTTCAGATCAGTTGTCCAATCCAGCTTGACCGACAGATTGGTCTGAATGGCTACCTTGTCCACATGCGGCAGATGAGACAGCTCTACCATCGCCCTCCGGTACCAACCATGTACCAACCCTTCTCCATATGGATTGAAAAAGATAGACAATCGATTCCCAGCCTGCTCCTGTTCGCGAGCCCACTGCACAAATTGTTCCAGCTGCTGCCGATCCCGCAGCAGTGTCTCCCGGCTGTCTACCGTCTTGCTAAATGGGCAATAAGGACAGGCATAATTGCAGGAAGACAGACTACCACGGTAATACAGGGAAAAGGACAGCTCCTGCGGTACCGCTTCTACAGCGGAATGGTTGTTATGCTGCTCGGCTCCGATGACTTTACTCCCGCTATTTAGAACAGAAGCATATTCGCGCATATCCTTTTTCCCCTTTCTATAAATAATGTGCATCGTCTTGTTATTCCGATTGGCTTATAGTGAGCCATTGGCTTCAGCATGATATCCAGCCCTATCAGCTGCTGCATTGCCCACATCTTCATTGTCCGACATAGCTTTCCATCAATGCATAGACCTCCGGTGAGATCAGCCAGTCGCCAATGCTGTCCGAATAAGCCAGCCCTTCACGGGTCAGTCGAAGTACTTTGGTCGATATAGTAGATGAATCCACACGCCCTGAATCATGTTCAGCCGTCGAATATGAAGAAACGACCATTTCGGCAAGTCCGGTCCAGATCAGATGATGCAGCTCTGGCAGATCGTCCAGTGGTGATGTACCGAATCGCTGGTGATAATCGGACAGCTCCAGACCTTCACGATGCAAAATGGCTTTGAGAACAAAGCGACGCTTGCGCTCCTGCTCATTCAGCACAAACCCATAATCGGCGGTGTCATAGCGCTCTGCCGCTACATAATCGGCAATAATGCTGCGGGTAGCGGCTGTACTCACTCCATAACGCGAAGCATAATGTACATCCTGCGTATAAGAACGTGCGCCGCATCCAAGTCCCGCCATCCCTTCTTCCTGACAGCTATAGGGCAGCAGCTCCTTGGATGAATGAAATTCCCGGGCAAACCGGCGCATGGAATACTGGGTGTATCCTGCCGCTTCAAGCCGATTGACAGCCGCCCGATACAGCTGCAAACGGATATCCTGTTCCAGTCCGGTCTGACCCGGTTTGAGAATCGTATTCTCACGGACATACAATGGATAGAGGAATATCTCGCCCGGCTCATATGATAATGCCTGCTCCACCGAATACAGCCATGATTCCACGGTCTGTCCCGGTAATCCATAGATCAGATCCACATTCAGCAGAGGAAACTGATAGTCTGTCAGCATATCCAGCGCCTGACGTACCAGCGCCGGCTTTTGCGGACGGTAAATAGCGGCACTCTCGGCTTCGATAAAGCTCTGAATTCCCATGCTGACCCGGTCGGTTCCGCGGCGCTTCAGAATCTCCAGACGCTCCGGCGTAACGGTATCCGGTGATGTTTCCACCGAAATAGACGCCTGCGCCGGGTTTAGTCCCATCACGTTCTCGGCGATATCAAACAGCCGCTCCAGCTGCTCCGGAGCCAGTAGTGTCGGTGTACCTCCGCCGATCGCAAACCGGGAGAACGGCCGTCCCGACATGATCGGTGCCCACTGACGAGCCTGACGTTCCAGGGCATCTACGTATTCTTTATGTACATCTGCCCGCTTGTCCGGCAGGGTAAACAGATTGCAGAATCCGCAGCGCGCCGCGCAGAACGGAATATGCATATACAAAAAATAGCTGTCCAGCTGTTCTTTTGACCATAAGGATTGAAGGGAATAAGGAGGGTCCAGTTCACGGTATGCCGTCTTGTGCGGATAGGAATACAAATACGAACGATAAGGGGCTTCGGTAATCTGGCGGTTCCATTCCTGCAGTTCAGGCGTCCATTCCAGAGGAGATAAGGCATGGAGCGGTAATTGTGTAGGCTCCTGATTCATGGTGTAACACTCCTTTTTGTACGTTCTAGCTCACTGTGGTGCCTGTTACAGGAAAAATTCACGATACGGCACATTCCAGACCACCTCGTGCGCGAGCCGGTGACCTTCATATCCATCTTCGCCATAAGCTGTGCCGTGATCGGAGAAAATGAGACAGAAGACCGGACGCTGACGATTCCTCAGCGCTTCAAACAATCGTCCCAGCTCACCATCCACATAACGCAGAGCAGCCCGCTGACTGTCGACCGAATCGTGATGAGTACCGGGAATAAAATAATGATTGGGTCCATGGATCGCAGACACATTCATAAACAAAAACAGCTTTTGCTGCTCATCCGCGCCATCCAGCAGCTTGAGGGCATGGTTCACCTGATTCTCTGTTGAACGTGGATTGGTGACGCCAAAGTTCATGCGCCAGTAGCTTTCCTGAAAGTAGCCGGGCAGCACTTTGGATAATTTATTTTTTTTGGTAAAAAAGATCACGCCGCCGATACAGATCGTGCGGTATCCCTCCTGGGCGAGTCCGGATACAATATCCGGCGCATCAAATAGCCATGTGTTGGGATGGGTACGCAGTCCGCTGTTTTTACCGTGAAACAGCCGCACATGGGAAGCCTTGTCCGTATTGGCAGGTGTCGGCAAAAAGCCTCCAAAAAAAGCATGATGCGCTGCATAGGTGAAGCTGCCCGGCGTATGCCGCTTCTCCCAGGAGCCTGATCCGCACAGATTGGGACAGTTTTCTTCTTCCAATTTGGCGACATCATAGCGCAGCGTATCCAGCGTAATCATCACGATATCGTGGCTGCCTACCACTTCATTCATATTAATCATGTTATATTAATTCCTTTCCAGCCAGCGAGCGAGCTCCCATTCATAGGCGCCCATCTCCTGATGCTGTACATAATAAAGCAAATCACCAAACGGATTCACATCTGCGATCAGCGGCATACCTCCACCGGCAGGCACAAGCACATCCATACCCGCACAAAAAGAACCCGGAAATGCAGCAAGACCAGCCAGTGCCGTAGTACGGATATTTTCCCTGATCGCTGCGGACAGACCGGTTTGCTCCAGCAACATCCGTTCATTGCGCAGATGCAGATTCGTTATGGGTGTCCGGCTAAGTCGTACTACCGCATGGCCAGCCTGTGCGCCGCAGACAAGCTGGCGTATATCATAAGCTTTGCCATCCAGCATGTCCTTGCTGATCCAGCGCTCCACATGCATGCCTTCCTGTCCTACCCAGTCCATGATTCGGCGGATTGTCCCGTGATCGGTATACTGCCGAAGTCTGCCGGAATTATAGATAACCGTCTCTCCATTCCACTGCTCGATACCTACTGTAGTCGAAGCAATCTCTGCACCTGTGCGGGGATGATACTGGTAAGCAATCACACCTGACGCACCGGACCCGCAGAACAGTTTGACAAATACGCGATGTACCTGTCGCCGCTCCATGAGCTGCCGCAGCGAATCATAGCTGTTGGGCATCTCTGTATACGATGAAGCCAGCACAACCGGTACCTTTACGTCTGCCTGATCCAGCCAGTTCGAGCAGCGGCGTTTGTCGAACATAATAGCGGCTTCGGCCGGATCATTCATCCAGTTGGCATGAGGCAGATCACGCTGCACTTGCACATGCAGCCAGGACAGCAGTCGGCACCAGCCGCGGAACCACTGGGCCGGATACAGCACTCGTCCATGATACGGCTCCAACCGCCTCGCAAGCATTGCCGAAATCGAACTTCCCTGTGTGTACGCAGGCAGTGGCAGCAGATCATCATCGATCCAGCCTTCCGCATCGTCTGCTCCCAATGCAATCAGTCCACGTTCTACCGCTATATTCTCGCCAGGTGCATCCAGCCGCAGGGTGAGCAAGCCGGATAGCTGACTCGCTGTCCATCCCTGCTTCTCTTCATCATTATCCATGTGCATCCTGTGATCAGACCATTCATTATTGTCCAAAGAGACAGGAGGCGCCGATTCAGCTGCTTTTCCGTTTCCTGCCAAACCATGTTTATCCATGAAAGGAAACGAAGAATCTGTCTGAATAAGTCGATGATTATCCTGCCGCCGAATCAGACTTTCCAATAGATCAATGAGGCGATCTCCTGCACGAATCGCCTGCAGCAACCGGATATAGGGAACTTCCAGCGCAGCAGGCTGTCCATGATACTGCAGAGCCTGCTGCCAGCCGGTCGTCCGTCTATTGCCGGGATTACCGAACAGAATCGTATAAGAACGCATTACTCCGTCAGCGACGGATAACGCCAATCATCATCCAGATCCTGCTGATCGTCGAGTGTGACATTTACTCCGCTGTTGCGCCATTTGAGCACCAGGCTATCCGACATATAATGATAATTCAGATTAAGATGCTTCAAGCTCCGCACCGCTTCGCTATTTAGCAGCGCTTCTCCGCCTTTGTCCGTTAATGTGCCTTCGGACAGATCCAGCTCTTCCAGTTGCTGCACTACCGGTGCATTAGCTGCGGCAATCGCAATCTCATCCTGTAGCTCACTGTCTTTGAGTCCCAGAGAGGTCAGTTTGGGAAATGGATTCTCGTACAGGAAAGGTAGAATATCCTTTTCCAAATTCCCGTCAAATCCGTAGTCGTCCACTCCCAGATACAATTCCAGCTTGCGCAGTTCGGGCAGGTTGGCCTTATGAATCGATTGCAGAACCGAAGCTGACAAGCCGCCACAGATAATCGTCAGTTCCTGCAAGCGCGCATGTTCCAGCGGTTCCAGCTCCAGACTGCTGCTGCCTTTGATTATAAAGGACTCCAGCTGCGGATAAGCAGCCAGCAGTGGGCCCAGATTGGACTGATTGATCCAGGATACTTCACATTCTTCATTGCTCATATCCCCGATAAACAGTTTGCGCAGATTCGGAAAGCGGCTGCTCGATTCTATCAATACAGGCAGGAAGCTATCCGGCGACTCTTCATAGGCGGCTCCCCAATCACCGATTAACAGACTGGTAAGCGATTGGCTTTTTTCGTCGTCCTGTGCAAGTTCTTCAATCAGGGGAGCCAGAGTTGCTCCATCTTCGTAGGCATCAAAATCCAGACTCAATTTGATTTCCATTATGTATTCCTCCGTTTCATATACTGATAAGCGAGTAACGCGCTGATAACAACCATTTTACATGAGTAAGCAGTTATAAATCAAAGACTTCGAGCGGATTGGAGTTGATTTATTTTTGTTTACGATCAAACTGAACATTTCACTAACCTATCCTGTTTTTAATAGATTCGCTGTCTCTTTTAACCAGCTTACTCTACTACTATCTTCAGCTCGTATATTTTCAGGTTGCCATACCAAAAAAAGCTGTACAACCCTCGAGGGCTGTACAGCTTTTAAATTAGAAACTTACCTGAATCGAACAAGAATAACAAGAGTCTGGTATCTATCGATTAGGCTGCTTCCAGAATCAATCCATTATTGTTCCAACTGGGCAACCAGACTGCGCAGTGCAGCGCCTCGGTGGCTGATACTCTGCTTCTGCTCCATGGTCAGATCAGCCATGGTCTTCTCCTCCGAAGGAACATAGAACAGCGGATCATAGCCAAATCCCTTGCTGCCTGACGGCTCGGACGTAATCCATCCTTCGACGGTTCCTTCGGCAGTCAGTGTCTCGCAAGTCGCCGGATCATACAGTGCCAGGCTGCACACAAAACGTGCCGTACTAAGCAGCGACTGTTCCGTATCCTCGCCCAGCTGCAGCTGCTCCAGCGCATCTAGTAGCTTGGCATTATTATCCGCATCGGTTGCCTGTTCCCCGGCATAACGTGCCGAATATACACCTGGCGCTCCGTCGAGACGGTCTACACAGAGACCCGAGTCGTCTGCTAATACAGGCACACCCAGCGCATCAGCGACTGTTTTGGCTTTTTTGAACGCATTCTCGGCAAAAGTCGTACCATCTTCCACAATCTCCGGCAGATCCGGATAATCAAACATACTGCGCACTTCCAGTCCATATGGAGCCAGAGCGTGCGTAAATTCCAGTACTTTACCTTTATTTCGGGTCGCAACAATAACGGTATTGCCGCTCACCTTTTTCATACCTGTGCGCCTGCCTGTCCGCTCGTGATTTTGAGCGCGATCGGGCCGAGGATTTCTTTTTGCAGCTCAATCATCTGCTGAATGCCCTGTTCTCCAAGCTCCAGCATCTGGTCCAGCTCCTTGCGGGTAAATGGACGATCTTCGCCTGTTCCCTGAAGCTCTACAAATTCACCGGTACCGGTCATAACGACGTTCATATCGACTTTGGCTTTGGAATCTTCTTCATAGTTCAGATCCAGTACAGCGCGGTCGCCTACGATACCTACGCTGACTGAAGCCAGATAATCGGTAATCGGGAAACGTGCCAGCTTGTGCTGTACCGCCAGTTTGTCCATCGCCATCGCAAGTGCAACAAATGATCCGGTAATCGAAGTCGTACGTGTACCGCCATCCGCCTGGATCACGTCACAGTCTACCGTAATCGTACGCTCGCCGAGTGCCTGCAAATCTACGATCGAGCGCAGTGCGCGTCCGATCAGACGCTGGATTTCCATTGTGCGTCCGCCCAGTTTGCCTTTGGCGGCTTCACGCTGGTTACGTGTCTGTGTTGCGCGCGGGAGCATCGAGTACTCGGCGGTTACCCAGCCTCTGCCCTGTCCTTTCATGAAATGAGGAACACGTTCCTCGACCGAAGCCGTGCACAGTACTTTGGTATCGCCTACTTCGATGTACACGGAACCTTCCGCGTATTTATTGACATTGGGTGTTATTTTCAAAGGGCGCAATTCGTTCTGCTGCCGTCCGTTGATTCTCATGGTTGTCTGCCTCCTGCTTCTTATTTCGCATCCTTATTCTAACAAACCTCTCTCCTAAAAGCACCCTTAACCGTGAATTGACCGGAATCCACTATAAATAACCTCTCTCCGGTGCCTTCCAATTCCACTCTATTATCATCTGGTTAGCATAAGGTACACACAGGTTAATATATCCCATATATACGGCTGTACGCGATTTGGACAGAGATTCTGCCGACCTGCGAACAGCCAGCTACAGTTCTATAGAGAGAGGTGTATTCATATGGAAAACAACGAATCCGGCAAAATGCCTTATAGTCTGCATAGTCTGAATGTAGAGCAGGCGACCCGGGAATGGCTGACCAAGCGTGGAGTCAGTATACGCGAAATTGCGGAGCTGGTCCTTTTTCTCCAGCAGAGCTATTATCCGGATCTGACGATGGAGGAATGCGAGCAGAGCGTCAACAAAGTATTGATGAAGCGCGAAGTACAGAATGCACTGCTGACCGGCGTGCAGCTGGATATTCTCGCAGAAAAAGGGCAGCTGATCTCGCCGCTGCAGGAGATGATCGAGAATGATGAAGGATTGTACGGAGTCGATGAGATTCTGGCCTTTGCCATTGTAAATGTATACGGCAGTATCGGGTTCACCAACTATGGCTATATCGACAAACTGAAACCTGGCGTACTCGGACGACTGAACGACAAGAGTCTGGGACCGATCCATACCTTCTTTGACGATATTGTCGGTGCGATTGCAGCCGCAGCCAGCAGCCGGATTGCCCACGGACGGCAGATGGATAATGAGCAGCATGTCGTCGATACCGCCCAGATCGAACTGCCGGAAGATGACGAGGCAAGCGAGCATTAAAGATAACCAGGTAAAGATACACAACCTGGAAAAGCAGCTATCCCTAAGACCCTTTTCGCAGCTGAAGACTGGACTTTTGCCGTATCTTATCTCGTAAGGGTAGCAAAAATAAAGCGAAATTAGCTGCACAGAACAAACCAGCTTGAATCTCAGCAAAATACACCTGCTGCTATAACATCACTATAGCAGCAGGTGTATTTTGTGTTTTTTGATCGATTTATTCCTAATTATAAATAAGTTTTTGTCCTATACTATCGTGGCAACGGTGGTGGATCTTCCTCGTGCTTCGGTTCCTCTGTCACCCGGTGAGTGAGCTTGATATCCGGGCTGCGCCAGCGATAACGCTGCTCCTCACGTTCTTGGCGTTCCTTGCCTTCACTCGATATCCATTTGAGTACGAGCAGCCAGATGAGGCACACAGCCGTAAATACATAGATCAGACGCATTGGCAGAAGTCCTGCATAATTGCGGATCAGCATACCTGATAGCAGCAACAATTCCAGCACCGGAAACAGCAGTACCGAAAGAAAACGAGAAGGCAGCTGCTGTCCATGACGCTTGCGAACAATCAGCGTAGGAATGATATAGGCCAGAGTAATATACAGTGCAATCAGGGCAAATCCATTACTAAGTCGTCCACCATACGTGGTGAACGGGATAAAAGCCGCCGACCATCCCTGGCGTAGACCAATATTAAGCAGACTCATTACGCCCTGCACGACTGTTACGGCAAGACCTGTATAGACGAGTCCGGAGCGCCAGCGATGCCAGATTAAACGTTTGTTATCAGACAGCATCGACATACTGCCAAATATTCCGATCATTGCCGCAATCAGCAATGCTAAATAAGCGAATAAGCGTAATCCCTGTACAATCAGATCTATTGCCATGCTGTCTGCATTGTTCATGGTGTGTGCCCCTTTCGTAGCCTGGGCTATAATAGTGTGTTTATTGTAAAAGAGATAGCTTAAGATACGATGAAAAAGCAATTAATTCCAGTTAAATCCTGTCTGGGTGATAAAACGTTGTATGATATAATCGAACAAAAACAAAAGGAGCCCCTGCGCTTGATTACAAGAGAAACTCTCGAACGTCAACAAATTGGGATTTATCTGCTGCTGCTTGTACTCGGTATCCTGATTGGTACTTTTGCGCCTGCGGGCGGAGCGACACTGGACATACTCCTGTCTCCTTTGCTGGCGATATTGTTGTACAGCATGTTTGTACAGATCCCTTTTATACATATCAGAAAAAGCATGGGCAATGCAATATTCATGACTGCCCTGCTGCTTGTTAATTTTGTAATCGTACCGCTGGTTGTCTGGCTGCTGATCACGCTGTTTCCTCAGCCCACACCGGCTCTGATCGGGATCTGCCTTGTTCTGCTGACCCCCTGTATTGATTATGTGATCGTCTTTACCGGACTGGGACGCGGCAATGAACAGCTGATGCTGGCAGCGACACCACTGCTCCTTATTGTACAGCTGATTCTGCTGCCATTCTACCTTAGCCTTTTTATCGGTACATCGGCGGCGGGAATGATGCAGACTGGGCCTTTTATTTCTACATTTATTATGCTGATCCTGATTCCGCTACTACTGGCGATTGCTACCCAGCTATGGGCCAAACGAAAACAAGCAGGCAGTCAATGGCAGCAGCTGACCGCCTGGCTGCCGGTTCCGTTGATGGGACTGGTATTGTTCGTTATTACGGCTTCGCAGATTCACCGCGTGTACGAAGATATCCAGGTCGTCCTCGGTGTGCTGCCGATCTATGTAATATTCGCAATTGTCATGCCTGCAGCAGCAAGTCTGATTGCGCGGCTCTTCCGGCTGGATATCGGTGCAGGCCGGGCGCTGATCTTCAGCTCAAGCACACGCAATTCACTGGTTGTACTGCCGCTGGCTCTGGCACTGCCTCCGTCATGGGCACTTACTGCAGCAGCCGTGATCGTCACCCAGACGATGGTCGAACTGATAGCGGAGCTGATCTATATCCGGATTGTTCCTTCGCTGCTGCTGCGCTCACGGACTTCTGAGCAGTAGAGGCTCCCAGCGGGTAATGAAAAAGAGAATCCTGTCTAACCATCCCAGCATATCCTGATAGATCCCAATTCACCTTAACGATAGGAGTGGCCTGCATGTCGGACGAAGTTCACCGGATACACAAAGTTCCTTTTAGCAAAATCAGCGGTCTGCTGAATATCAGGCAAAAAATCGTAAATGTCTATCCCGACCACGTTAACAAGATGGTCATTGTCGAGACGGAAAAGCTGTCCCGCAAAGTCGACACCGTCGTTATAGAGGTCAAAAACAACTATCTCGATATCCGTAAAATGACCGCCGCCGAGTACAACCAGCGGCCCTATGAACCCCATGTGGCAGACAAACTCAAAGCACTGCTCGATGATGCCGAACGAGATGCCCTGCTGCACAGTCTCCAGCATACGATACGTCATACGGAGATTCAGCTGGATCACGAATCGTCTCCTCAGCTCCGGGAGCAAAGCGAGCAGTTTCTGAGCCATGCCCGGCGAGCGCTGTCCAAGCTGACCGATGGTGCCTGAGATACCCTGCAACAAATAATGATGACACGAGGTTGCTGATGAATAAATCAATTCGGCAGCTGCTGTATATGCTGCTGCTTGCATTTGCACTGATTTATACGATATATACACTGTACCTGAATCTGTTCCTCGATCCTGGAGCAGCCGATTTTCTGATTCACAAAACAGAGGAAAACCGTCCGCAGAACATACCGCTCTGGCTTAATATTATGTACATTCATGTTATTGCAGCCTGTCTCGCTATGGTAAGCGGCGCACTGAATTTCTCATCCTATTTGCTTCGTCGATACCGCCGCTGGCACCGAGTAAATGGTTATTTGTATATATTCGCTGTGCTGATTGTTGATCTGACGTCCGGGTATCTCGCTCCTTATGCGACAGGCAGCAAGATAACGAGTATTCCATTCAATCTGGTGAACATCGCATGGCTATGGATTACGATTACTGCGTTGGTGCAGATCAAGCGTGGCAATCTATTCCGGCATCGCCGCTGGATGGTGCGCAGTTATGTATTCTGCTTTACGAATATGTTTATTCACGGAATTAGTCTGATCGGCCAGCATCTATTGGGAATGGAATACAGACTGAGTTATATTTGCGGGGTATATGGAGCAATTGTGGTCAATATCGTCATAGCTGAATTCATAAATCGTACTCTTTTCCGCCATCCAGTAGCTATGACCAGGTTAACCACTGAACCAAACAAGTAACGGGATCGTTAATCGACAAAAAGGGCTCCCATAACGGAAGCCCTTTTTGTTGTATTTACTATTGTACAATCCGGTAATTCATATTCTGCCAATACATATAGAACGACCTTATCCGTTCCTGTACGGTACTACTCTATAAGCACACTGTTAATCATAGCGGTGATGATTCTCTGCTTACCCCTGATTTACTTTGCCGAAAACGTAATGATCCCGTTCTGTTCCTGACGCTGTGCACGTCCCAGACGTTCCAGCTCTACCAGATGGGCCAGTGTCTCCGACATAGCGAATCGCAGTTGATGCAGAGTCAGCTCATTATTAAACAGACTGCTGCATACTTCGTAACCGGTGCAGGACTTCTCGCGTATCCGCTCTTCCATCGCCTGCAGCCGTTCTTCATGATGCAGCAATAGCTTCTCTGTACGTTCACGGAAATGGGTGAATGGACGACGGTGTCCCGGATAAGCCAGCTCTACTTCATACTGTCCAAGCTCACGCAGTCCAATCAGATATGATTCCAGCGGC
The DNA here is from genome assembly GCF_000971985.1 of Paenibacillus dauci. GTDB lineage: Bacteria > Bacillota > Bacilli > Paenibacillales > Paenibacillaceae > Saccharibacillus > Saccharibacillus dauci. Next base: position 64,400 of record NZ_LAQQ01000009.1, read on the forward strand.
GACGGATCGCTACCGGGTACCAGACTGATATTGGGCGAGATCTGCGGCAGTACCGCATCGCCGCAAAATAGAAGACGCTGATCCGGCTGGTAAAAGGAAATATGACCTGCTGCATGGCCAGATGTCTCGATCGTCTCCCATAGGCGCCCGCCAATCTCCAACGGCTGTCCTGGCTCGATCAGACTCACTTCAGGCTGCGGCATCACCTGCGGCACAAAGCTGTCCAGATGGTCAGGCAGCCGGGAAGTGATCTCCTCCGGCATCCCGTGACTGGCAAACAGCTGTACCAGATCCTGTGCAGCCGTATTACCCGGCGCCCAGGAACGGTTGGCTTCTGCCAGTGCACGTGCAGAGATCCAGACCGGCATATCGCCCTTCTCCTGGAACCAACCGGACAAACCATAATGATCCGGATGATGATGGGTCAGTACAATGGAACGAATCGCGCTAATCGGAATATCCAGTGTCTGGAGTACCTGCTGCCAGGCCTGCTCATTTACTTCCGAGCGCGGACCCGGATCAATAATACTGTAGCCTGTACTGTCGCCGATCACATAGCTGTTGACCCAGCGCAGCGGATAGGACATGGCTATTTTCACCTGGATGATACCCTGTTCATCCCGGGTGATTTCAGGTAATTGCATAATAATGTAAGCCTCCATCCGGATAATATGCAGAAGATTCTGCTACAATATTTTCATCTTAGCATAGTTATACAGAGGGCACTAGAGAAGGCATACAGACCTGTTGATCGCTTTGCAGATGCCCGTTCTGCTGCGTTCGACTGGATAATCCCAATTTATATAGAGCAGGCATCCATGCTTATTTGGATGTAACCGGTACAACAAATGTAGCTTCATGCAGCTTGAGCTCCGAATCGTAATGAGAGACATACACAGTTACCGTATCCGACTTCTCACTGAATGCATAGGTCCATATCCCGTGTTGCAGACGATGATCTTGATTCCCCAGTGCACTGCCGGACGTCTCCATACTGGGGAGATGGACAGGATACGTGGCGTCTCCTGTCTGGCTATGCTGATTGCTCACTTCAAAGTTTGCTTTGGAAAATTCCAATCCGAGACCTGCTCCGTGCTGGCTATCGTCAAAGCCTGTATTCCTGTAGCTATAGTCCATCACCAGCACCTGATTCACCTGACGAACCTTGCTGTCATAATCGTTTTTGGCTGCACGGGCAGTTGTCGGATAGACTGCATTGACCGTAAATTCCCACTCACCATCCACTTTCCATATTTCTCCCGCTCGATAAATATGATTGGCTGCAGCGTTCGCTTGGGTCGAAGTTGGCGAAAAGACATTTGTCTTGGTCGGCATCATCACGAATAGACTAACTATCACTCCTGCGAGCAGTACCGACAGGGCAAATATAGTCCATTTTTTCTTTTTGAAATTCATTGTATTATAGTCCCTTCTTCCATTCTTCCATAAAGAAGTGCAAAAAAATTGTTTGGCAAAAGTACCGGCCCACCAATTCCTGTCTGCACTTTTACCATTCTAGTCTCTGTATTCAAGCAATTCGTTAAAAACTGGTTAAAGCAGCTATGTAAATATAAGCCCAGAACGCACGAAAACCCTTCTGTTTCACCTATGTATGCGACCATCAGGTGAATGTCAAAAGGGTTTTTCTCGTAATCGTACTACCATTGCTCAATAGCTTTCTTCCCAAGGATTGAACATTTCGTGCTTGAAGTAAGTGGTATCTGCTGCTTTTTCTTCCCAGTTCCACATTTTTTGGCTAGCTTTTTCGATTTCTTCATTTTTGATTTCGCGGATTTGATCCAGGATGGTGTAATCTTTGCCCATCTCTTTTTGATGTTCCCAGATAACGAACATGATGCTGTCGAGGCTGTCACCATAACCGACGATGTTTACTTTACCAGCGTGATCGTTCAGTCCTACATTGAAGAAATCATTAGTAACGATATATTTGTCATTTTCCATGTGGTAGATAGCAGCCCATTGTTCTACTTCATTTGTTCCTTTTGTTGTTTCAGTATTTTCTACGAAACGGAACCAACCTCCAGATACCGGTTTTGCTTTCTCCATAATTTTCACGTCAGTCAGTTGATTGTAATTCATAGGTTAATCCCCCTTAGTTTATGTTCATCATTAGTTTTGGTAATTGTTGGTATATCCGATCGTTCATGCGCCTTTGTGCTTGTTAATTAGTTTATCGGAAAATTCTGCATATTATTTATAGCATTTTCCTCACATTCGCGCTTTTCCGACAATTTATTTAATGTTTTGCGTTTTTGTTGGTGTCTTAAGTATGCCTCTGGTACCACTATTTGCACAATAGGAAATGGTTCTTAATACTTAATAGTAATTGGTCATGCATATCCTACTATTTTCCGGTACAGCCGGGATTGCGTAATTACTATATTTTTAACCAGAGAGAATTGAACAAATCCGAAAACACTGATTTAATCAAATTTAATACAAAATTACTAGAAATAAGATACTTTTTGAGTCTATACGTCAGGAACTATATCTATTATTCGCCACCATCCAGAATTTGGTTTACCTTAAATCCCAATTTGCCGGAAAAGGCTGCTGGATCGTCGATATAGTCCTATTCCTAACGTATATGCTCCACTTCCAAATCATGACGTAAAAAAGCTGTATATTTACTGATTGGATCAAGTCATTTTAGGCTGCAATTCCGACTATTTTATTGATTTTGTATCAATCTATGCCGCTTATAGCCGGTTCCGGGTCTATTTATAGAGGGGGATAGGAAGGTTGGGACCACCAGGCCGGTTCCGAATTGGAGGCGGAATCGTTTTTTGATTTGTAATCGCCTGCCCTGGGCACGTACAATGTAGGAAGAGATCTACAGGATTCGGATTTCAATACAGGGTTAAAATACCCTTACCCGAATAATCGATGACTTTTCGTAAAATTGACATTAGGAGAATAAGTACATGATCAAAACGCAGCGGATTAATCAAATTAAAGAATATGTATTCGAACATGACTCCGTATCATTGGAAGAACTGGTCGAGCATTTTGGGGTATCGATGAATACGATTCGCCGGGATGTAAGTGCCCTGGTGAAGACCGGCATTCTCAAAAAAGTATATGGCGGCGTATCGGTGAATCATTCCAAGCTGATTGTATTCGACGAACGCAAGGACCATAACCTGACCAAAAAGCAGGAAATCGGTCAGCTGGCTGCGCAGTTTGTGGAAGATGGCGACGTTATCTTCGTGGACTCCGGTACAACTACGCTGGAGCTATTACCTTATATCAAAGACAAACAACTGACGGTCGTTACGAATAATTTTGACTTCATTCATCAGGCGAGAACTTCGCCTAATCTGACCATTTTCTCAACCGGCGGAATGTTTGAACGGAAAACCGATTCTTTTGTAGGCTTTCAGAGTGTAGAACTGCTCAATAAATACAATATCAATAAAGCATTCATCGCTTCTACCGGTATCTCAATCGCCAACGGTGTCACCAACTCGTCTCCGCTGGAGACCGATATCAAAACTACCGTCGTTAACAAAAGTTCCAATGTGCTGCTCATGATTGATGACAGCAAGTTTGATAAATATGCACTAACTACCTACTGTGCGCTAAGCGATATCGATTATCTGATCACCAACAGCCAGCCTGGCGAGGAGTATCAGCATTATGCCGCCCAGCATCAGATTACGATTGTAACGCCATAATCTCTCACTTATCCCTGTCTTTTCTTCAATAAACGGGTACGTATAGAGACCATTAGTAGGAAGCGGTTACAGATACAAAGTATGCCCAATCCAAAAAGCCTTTCTACACGTTGCGGTACGATTACCGCAGGTCAGAAAGGCTTTTTGAATTGCTATTTAAATGGATATTCATATTTCCTACCCAAGCTCTGCTAGCCTAGCCTATAGAACTCACGGCAACTACTGGCACAAAATAAAAGCTACCTTGTTCAGCTTATCTATCTGCCTATTCTGCAATCTTCTCCTGCAGACGGCTGGCTTTGCCACTGGAGCCAAATTCGCGGATTTTGGCCTGGGCGGCTTCCCGAATGGCTTCACGGGCAGGAGTTAGGATTTTGCGCGGCTCGGTAGTATCCAGATCTTCGGCGAGTGTACGGCGAAGCTGCAGGGACCAGGCAGTAATACATTCCGTATTGATATTTACTTTGGCATGCCCCAGCTCTATCGCCCGGTGCAGCTGGTGAAGAGGGATTCCCGAAGCGCCGTGCAGCACCAGCGGGATGCCCACTGCCCGGGAAATCTCCTCCATCTCTTTGAATCCCAGCTTGGGTTCACCGACATATTTACCATGCACCGATCCAAGGGCAGCTGCCAGCGCATCAATACCGGTCTCTTCGACCAACTGTGTGCATTCCTGCAGGTCGGCATACTGGATACCACCGATCAGGCCGTCTTCCATGCCTCCGACTGTACCCACTTCCGCTTCGACCGATACGCCAGCTGAACGCGCATACTGGACAACCTGCCAGGTATCCCGGATATTGGTTGCGATTGGATCATGGGAGCCGTCATACATTACCGAGGAGAATCCGGCGTCGATCGCCTGGCGGCAGCTGTCTACTGTCTTGCCATGATCCAGATGGAGAGCAACCGGTACGGTGATTCCTTTGTCCTCGATCAGTACATTGACCATGGTCGCTACCATTCGATAGCCGCCCAGGAAATCGATCAGACGGTCCGACGCAGCGACGATAACAGGTGCATTCTCCGCCTGTGCAGCTTCCAGTATCGCATGTGCCCAGGATAATCCGTTTACGTTGAACTGACCGACGGCGCACTGCTCCTGTCTGGCCTGCTGCAGCATTTCCTTCATTGATACCAGAGCCATATGATTACCTCCATTCTGCTGTGCCCGGATCAGGCCAGTCTCAATCCTTCCTTCATCTTCTTCAGCATCAGTGCACTGGATTCTTCCGGACGATCACTATAGGCAAATACGGCATTGGTTGCGATACCGTCAAATTTCATTTCGCGAAGCTTGCGGAACAGGGTATCAAAGTCTACATCGCCTTCCCCGATATTCAGATGCTGATGCACGGTTACCTGGGCATCCGGCGGATTGATAATATAGCGTAGCCCGTAAGCGGCTTTGTGGTTAAAGGTATCCGCGAACAATACATGATCCACCAGATCGCCGGCTTCATCAAGCATCTTGGCAATATCACCTACACCGTCATCATAGAAGAACGTATGGGCAACCGAATATACCAGTTTGATCCATGGCTGATCCAGCGCACGGATCATATCGATCGCACCGGTGTTGGTCTCGATAAAGTCATACGGGTGGGCTTGCAGATTCAGACGCACCCCTTCCTTTTCAAAAACAGGAATCAGCTCATCCATCGACTTGACGAATTTCTCCTCCGAAGCCAGCGCTTCGTATTTGGAACCGCTAAATTCGCTGTTCATCAGATCCACGTCCAGCTCGACAGCTACTTCAATCGCTCGCTTCCAGTTGCGTACAGCTGCCTGGCGACGTTCTTCATCGGGTCCTGCCCAGTGATAAAGCGGCAGCAGCGAGGACAGCTTGACACCGGCTTCACTCATCCATTTTTTGACCTGCTTGATCTTTTGCTTGTCTACCCGCGGATATTTGTAAAATGGACAAAAGTCCTCACGCGGCGACAGCTCGATATATTCGTAGCCCATATCCGCTACTTTGAAGATCATTTCCTCCAGTGATAAGGAATCCCGAAAATGCGTAGGATCGTAAGCCAGCTTCATGATAGTTCCTCCCTGTTCTGCAATTAGTATTGTTTGGATTTCTCCAGCATCTTCTGCTTGTGCTCATAGGCCTGACGGATACTGTCTTTGTCGGAGACTTCGGCTACTCCGACATGCCACCAGCTGTCATAACCATCGGTCATGGTTTTCGGGAGTACTTTCATCTCGATCAGTGTAGAGACATTTTGTTGTTTGGCATCTGCCAGAGCAGCCTGAAGTTCTTCGACCGTGTTGGCACGGTACGTCTTGGCCCCGTAACCTTCGGCGACTTTGGCATAATCGATATTCATAATCTGCTGGTCCGCATTCCGAAATTCACAATAGTAACTGCCACTGCCATGATCCATCTGCAGATTGTTGATACAGCCAAAGCCGGAATTGTCGAACAGCAGGATATTGATTTTGTGCTGATACTGGATCGCCGTGATCAGCTCGGAGTGCAGCATGAGGAAGCTGCCGTCACCGACGATGGAATATACTTCACGATCCGGATTGGCTAGTTTGATCCCGAGTGCACCGGACACCTCGTAACCCATACAGGAATACCCGTATTCCAGATGGTACGTATTTGGTACGGTCGGATTCCAGGCACGCTGCAGATCACCTGGCAGTGAGCCTGCCGAGGACAGGATAATACTGTCGGGAGCAATCGCATCATTGATGGCAATCAGCGCAGTAGTCTGTGTCAGTTCGGTACCGAGCGCATCCGCATATTCATTCAGGATATCCTGGGAGAAGTGATTCTTCACTTCCGGCGTGAATCCCGAGCGCTGGAACTTCACTTTGCCCAGACGGTCACGTTCTGCATCCCACTGCTGCTTGAGTTCGGCAATTGCCGGAGCAAAATCGCTCTTGTAACCATCCAGCCGCTCAAGCAGTCTAGCCAGTGTCGTCTTCGCATCTGCAACTACCTGCACTGCGTCCAGCTTGTATGCCTGCAGCCGGCTGACATTAATATTCAGGAAGCGGGTATTGTCAAAGTCAAAAGCCGTCTTGGATGACGTCGCAAAGTCGGTATACCGCGTACCGATCCCGATTACCAGATCTGCCTGTCTGGCTGCTGTATTGGCTGCCAGTGTACCGGTGATGCCCATGCCGCCCAGATTGTTTTTAAATGTATACTCGACTGCCGATTTGCCGGCCTGGGTCTCAACCAGCGGAATATCATACTTTTCGGAAAAGGCGATCAGCTCTTCTCTCGCTTCCGCATACTTGACTCCTCCACCGACCAGGATCAGCGGTTTGCGGCTGCTGCGGATAATCTCTTCGGCTGCCTGCAGTTCACGCTCGCTCGGTTCGAGACGGTCGATATAATGCACCCTCTTCTGGAAAAAAGACTCTTCATAATCAAAAGCTTCCGATTCTGTATCCTGGCAGATGCAGATCGTAACCGGACCGCTGCGCGCCGGATCGGTCAATACTTCAAAACCGCGGAGCAGACTGCTCATCAGCTGCTCCGGACGAGTAACACGATCCCAGTAACGGGATACCGGCTTGAGCGCATCATTGGTCGTTACAGCAGCGCTGTATTCCTGCTCTACCTGCTGGAGTACAGGGTCCGGCTGACGTGTGGCAAATGTATCTGCCGGCAGCAGCAGCACCGGAATATTGTTGGCCAGTGCTGTACCTGCTGCTGTCACCAGATTGGCTGATCCCGGACCCGATGATGTAGAGACGGCGTAGATTTTCTGGCGCAACTTTTCCTTGCTGTAAGCAAGGGCAGCATGAGCCATCCCCTGCTCATTTTTGCCCTGGAATACTTTGAGGTGACCCGGGTCCTGCTCGAGTGCCTGACCGATGCCAAGCACGTTGCCGTGTCCAAATACAGTGAAGATTCCTTCCACAAATGGAGTTTCCCGTCCATCGATATGAATATACTGCTGATTCAGAAATTTAATCAGCGCTTGTGCAGTCGTTAATCTGATCTTGTTTCCCATATGTGCCTCCACCTTTGATTGAAGTGTGCCTGCTGTGTCAGGACTGGATGAGCGGCTGGCGCTCAATCAGCGCCTCGATTTCCTCTGCGGTAGGCATCGCCTCCGAAGAACTGTGCTTGCTGACCACAATCGATGCGGAAGCGCTACCATATTTGAGCGACGTCTCGATGTCTTTGCCGCGAATCAGCGCGTAGAGCAGTGCCGAAGCATAGGAATCTCCCGCGCCGAATGTTTTGAGAACCTGGGTCTTGTAGGCATGTGCACGGAACGTCTGACCATCACGTGTGTAGGCATACGAACCTTCTACTCCATGCTTGATGACGACCAGCTCTGCACTATGTGCAAATAGATGACGCGTTGTATATTCATTGGAGCCCTGCAGTGTGTTCTCCATCATATCGTACTCATCCCGGGTACCGATGACAATATCGCATTGCTCGGCAACCATTGAATAATAGACCGCCGTCTCTTCACGGGAAGCCCATGTATACGGACGATAATCCAGTTCGAAAGCGATCCGGACATTGTTTTTCTTGGCCAGCTGGATGGCTCGCAGGGCTGCTTCACGGGAAGGGCTCTGGGCAAAGGCTGTACCAGAGATTAGTAATAGACCAGTCTGACGGATATAGTCTTCATCCACTTCCTCCGGACGCAGGTACAGATCGGCGACCTGATCACGGTACATCAGAATGCTGCATTCCTCGGGACTTTTGATTTCGGTAAAGGCAAGCCCGGTCTTATGACCCTCAGTGTCTACAATAAACCGTGAGGTATCTACACCTGCTTTGCCCATATAGGAACGAATAAAACGTCCATGCTGGTCATCGGCAATTTTACCGATAAATCCGGTTTTCAACCCTAGCTTGGCTCCGCCGATAGCAATATTCGCAGGCGAGCCGCCTACATATTTGGAGAAGGTCATCGTCTCTTCCATCGGACGATTATATTCTACTGCGTTCAGGTCGATACAGGCCCGACCCAACGTGATCAGTTCGAATGTCTTGGTATTATCGAATGCAATCTTCATATCGTCACCGCTCTTTCTTCCATAGGTTAAGGGTTCGGGACAGCTGAGTGGCTCAGGTGGAATTCCAGACTATTCGCGCTCCAGAGTCCACTCATGATCCGGATCATTATAAAATTTCCATATGCGCGTTGGACCGGCCATCACATTCAGATAGTAGGACGTATAACCGTCGGGTACTCCGACCGGATGGTATCCTTTGGGAACAAGTACCACATCGCCATGCTCCACAGCCATTGTTTCGTCAAGAAGACGATCATCTGTATATACACGCTGGAAAACAAAGCCCTGCTGCGGATCCAGTTCATGATAATATGTTTCTTCCAGAAACGATTCTTCCGGCAGATTATCCTGATCATGCTTGTGCGGCGGATAACTGGAGAAGTTCCCGGCTTCGGTATAGACTTCCACGACCAACAGGCTGCTGGCAGCAGGATGGTTATCCGGCAGGATATTATGCACCATACGGCGGTTCTGATACTTGCCGCGATGTTCCACACCTACCTCGTTCGCCGGGATCAGTACAGTAGGAAGCGGCTTGAGGGCAGACGCGTAGCAGAGAGCCACCCGCGCCTGACTGACGCCTTCTATACGGAAAGTATGTCCGCCGGAGACAAATACACTGTCTGTCGGCTTCTTCTCAAATACGCTATCACGTGTGCCGATTCCGGTAAATGAATGTTCGCCCTCGGTAATGGTAATACGGCCGGTGACAGCAACAATACAGCATTCCAGATCAGTCAGTTCTTCTTCATGGACAGCACCGGGAGCAAGGTCAATCATGCGGAAGCCTACATACTCCAGTGGTGATTCGGCAATGTTCAGGTCATGGACAACAGTTACTCCGTTGTCCTGAGATTGGGACTGCGGTTTGCGCAGCAGATGACTGGTCAAAGCGGATTCCTCCTCTATTCAAATGTAGGTTCCGCATAACGGGCGGTAACTACCTTTTTGCGAGTATAAAAATCGACACTGTCTTTGCCGTTGGCATGAAGCGTTCCATAGAAGGAAGACTTCCAGCCGGAGAATGGGAAGAATGCCATCGGTGCCGGAACACCCAGGTTAATTCCCAGCATACCTGCATCGATGTTTTCACGGAAGTAGCGAATCGCATTCGCATTGCTGGTGAACAGACAGGCTCCATTGGCAAATTCCGACTGATTGGCAATCTCAACCGCTTCCTTGAGATTTTTCACACGGATCACGGACAGCACTGGAGCGAAGATTTCTTCTTTCCAGATCGTCATGTCTGTCGTTACGCCTTCAAAGATCGTCGGGCCGATAAAGTATCCATCTCCCTCCATCCGCTCACGTCCATCGGTCAGCAGGGTGGCACCTTCTTCCAGGCCTTTCTCGATATAACGGATCGTACGTTCCTTGTTCTCTTCACGAATAACCGGGCCGAGGAATACACCATCATCCAGACCATTACCGATTTTCACGCTCAGTGACTTCTCTTTGAGACGGGCGATAAATTCATCAGCGATGCCTTCCTCTACTGTAACAACCGCACAAGCCATGCAGCGTTCACCGGCAGAACCGAATGCCGCGGAGACTACATTCGTAATCGTATCATCGAGGTTCGCATCATTCAGTACAATCGTATGATTTTTGGCACCGGTTAGTGCCTGTACACGTTTGAGGTTCTCGCTGCCTTTTTTGTATACATACTCGCCCACCGGCTTGGAACCGACAAAGGAAATCGCTTTGATCTCCGGATGCTCCAGAATGCCGTTGACCACATCATGTGCACCATAGACGATATTGAACACGCCGTCCGGCAAGCCCGCTTCCGTAAATAGTTCTGCCAGCTTCTCGGTCAGCAGCGGTGTACGCTCGGAAGGTTTTAAAATAAATGTATTGCCCAGCGAGATGGCCATCGGGAACATCCAGCATGGAACCATCATCGGGAAGTTGAATGGAGCGATACCACCTACCACACCGATTGGATAGCGATAGTTGGTCGCTTCCACATCTGTTGCGATCGAAGCGAGGGAGTCGCCCATCATCAGGGAAGGCGATCCTGCAGCAAATTCTACATTTTCGATGCCGCGCTGCACTTCGCCCAATGCTTCTGTCAGATTCTTGCCGTTCTCGATCGTGATCAGATGTGCCAGATCCTGCTTGTTTTGCTGCAGCAGCTGCTGGTAGTTGAACAAAATGCGTGCACGACGCGGTACGGCAATCTGTTTCCATTTATGAAAAGCAGCCAGCGCAATCTCGGCAGCATATTCTACGTCTTCACGTGTAGAGATCGGTACCTGACAAATCAGTTCGCCGGTAGCTGGATTGTAAACGTCTTCATAATTGGTCGTTTTGCTTTCCAACCATTTGCCACCGATATAGTTTTTCAACTTTCTTGCGGTAGATGTCAACGTGCTCATTGGATTGCTCCTCTCGATATCACATTTATTTTAAAACCTGCCAAACACAATCACAACTTGGTTATATATTGGTTATATTTTTATCATATATAATATAAATATAACCGTCAACCCTTATTAGCACACAAACATGATCATTTACTCAAAACAGGTAAAAAGGCATGGTTATCTGCTGCCTTCTTTCTATAAAAGACCCGATGCAACTTATATAAATCAAGATAGACAAACATCATAAAAACGCTGCTATTAAAGCATTTAAATCCTTTATTCCAAGATATAAACAAATCTTGTATGCACTCTTATTCTCCAATGAACACTTGCTAAAAGAAAAATATACAAATCAAATTATATGTAAATAGATGCTCTTTTTATCTCATTTCATTATTATATCTGTATACAATTTTAATTAACTATTGATAAACTTTTGGTTATAAACTATATTGGGAGTATAACAGATAACAGGAGAATGCCTATGAAAGCCAGACGACTTCAAGATATCGAAGAATACATTCATTCACGTAAAAATGTAACCCTGGATGAATTGTGCCTCAAATTCGACGTATCCAAGAATACGATCCGGCGTGATATCAACCAGATTATGCAGCGCGGCTCGATTGAGAAAGTGTATGGAGGTGTAAGCGCTATCACTGAGCTGGTTCCTTTTGAGAACCGGAATATCAAGCATCAGCCCGAGAAGCATAGTATTGGCCGATTGGCCGCAGACTGTATCGAGGATAATGACCTGATTTTTATTGATTCCGGAACGACGACGCGCAATATTATCGATTATCTGGCACCAGGACGTCCACTCACTATTTTGACCAACAGTCTGGATGTGATCAATGGAGTAGCAGATATGGAATATATCAATCTGCTCGTGATCGGAAATACGTATAAACGCAGTACCCGTTCTTTTGTCGGGATGGATGATATCCGGTCGCTGGAGAAATATAACGTTAACAAAGCCTTTATGGCGGCTACGGGAGTCAGTATTGTCCATGGCCTCACCAACTCGGACCTGCTGGAATACGAGATCAAAAAAGTAATCGCCCAAAAAGCGCAAAATCTGATTCTACTAGCGGATCTCAGCAAGTTTGGCCGTTCTACCCTGCTCACTTATGCACCGCTCGAAAGTGTGCACACCATCATCTCTTCGGAGCCTTTGCCCGAGGAATACCAGCAATTCTGTATGACGCATCAGATTCGCTCGCGTCATCCATAGTAACTATATATGAAGGAGGAACAAATTATGCCATTATTACGATTTGATCTATTTCAGGGACGCAGTCCAGAGCAGCTCAAGCTGCTGCTTGATACTGCTCATGAAGCCATGGTGGAAGCTTTTGACGTTCCCGCTTCGGACCGCTACCAGATTGTGCACCAGCATCCCACCGGAGAGATGGTTATCGAGGATACCGGTCTTGGTTATCCCCGCACCTCGGCTATGGTCGTGATCAGCGTAACGAGCAAGCAGCGTACTACCGAGCAAAAGCAGCGTCTGTATGAGCTGCTGGCCCAGCGGCTGCAGGAACAATGCAGTCTGGCTCCTACCGATCTGATGGTCTCTATTGTTGAGAACGGCAATGCGGACTGGAGCTTTGGCATGGGAGAGGCACAATTTATTACCGGCTCCCTCTAAGACAGATGAATGTTATATAAAGGTAGCTCTACCAGAAAGCGATCCGGCATATCTATTGCTGGATCGCCTTCTTTGCCTGCAGAGGGCTGCAATTGTACACAAAGTGGCATGAACATGCACGTCAAAATCCCCCCTGCTCACCGTAACCGGTATACAAGGAGGATTTGCAAATAATGAATGCTTTTCATCTGTGCTGCATTCTGACTACGATGTGGACGTTCTATTTCTATACCTGTTCCAGCGTATAATGGCGAGCAAGCACCTGCAGGGTTGTTTCTTTGGCGATACGGATCGCTTCTTCCGCATCCAATTCATAATATTCCGGACGGAACAGCTCGACAGAAGCCACATCCGAATATCCCTTCTGCTTGATTGTCGACAGAATATAGTCCAGATCAATAGCGCCCTGACCTGGCCATACCCGATCCTCATCCGTCAGGAAGCCGATCGGATAGTCTTCCGTATCATCCATATGCAGAATAAAGATCTTGCTGGCATCTGCACGTTCCAGGTCTTCACGCTTGGAACCCATCGCATGGAAATGGAAACAGTCCAGCACCAGTCCTACATTGGCACGGTCTACCGCTTCCACAATATCGTAGGCCTGGCCGAATGTATTCACTGTACACTGTGGATGACCTACAAATTCCACTGCCACCCCAATGCCGTAAGGCGCTGCCAGATCGGATAGCTCACGCAGTACACTGACACAGCTCTGATGGATATCAGACTTCAGAATTTTCTGTTCGGCAACCAGTGGTACAGCCACAATATATTCAATGCCCAACTTGGAACCCATCTCCAGCATTCCGCGGAACTCCTTGATGATCTCCTGGTATTCTTCCTCGCTCCGATTGTTAAAAAACACCAGCGCATTAAAGGCAAGCGGCTTGATATGATGCGTCTGGAAATACTGAACCAGGTCATCCAGCGAATGATTTTCCAGATATTCAGGCAGCTTGTCCATGGTACGAATCTCGATATAGTCGTATCCATGCTTTTCACAGTATTCCAGATCCTTGACCAGATTAGAATTGTTGAGGGTTGTCGCTTGATTAAAACACAGTTTCATGGGTTTTCTCTCCTGTCTTTATGCATAATGGATGTATTCCGGCTTATCCTTTGTCGCAAAATACTAATGGACAGCCGGAACCATCAACTTCAAGGAATACATGTAATTACGTATGCATTGCCTGGAATTACCTACTCCTAGACACGATGCAGTGCAGAATCTCCATACAGCTCCGGCTTCTCTCCGAACTCTACCGATTCCTTTTGACCGGAATCCTGCGCTTTGACACAGGCATCCGCTGTGACCGCTGCCACATATCCATCCCAGGCTGTAGGTCCTTGTGGTTCGCCGCCGTTACTGACCGCGTCGATAAAGTCCTGCAGCTCACGGTCATAGGCATCAATGAACCGCTCTTTCCAGTCCATGAGCAGATGATTACCAAGCTTGGCGTCTTTACGGAACGTAATGCTTGGCACTTCCGGCAGTTTGATTACACCTTCTTCTCCCACTACCTCACATTGAATATCGTAACCATATTTGCAGTTAACGAAAATCTCGGCTTTGATCAGTACACCGCCCTTGGTCTCCATAGTGACGATCTGTGGATCGCGCAGATGACTGGAAGCCAGACGGGTCTTTTTGGGGAAACTCACCTGTACAGACTCGTAATCATCATTGATCAGCCAGTGCAGCACATCGATCTCATGGATCAATGTATCCGTGATCGCCATATCGGTGGTATAGCCATCATTAACTTCCGGATTGCGATGGGCACAGTGAATCATCAGCGGCTCTCCGATAAAGCGCTCGTCTATTGCACGCTTCAGCTGCTGGTAACCGGCATCATAACGCCGCATAAAGCCTACTTGAACAAGACGCTTGCCATGTTTGACTTCCGCTTCTACAATTTCGCGGCAGCCGGCTGCTGTTGTAGCCAGCGGCTTTTCACAGAATACATACTTGCCCGCCTGAATGCCGGCCATAACACTCTGCTGATGGGCAGGTCCCCAGCTGGTTACGAGAATCGCATCCACATCCGGCGCCTGAACGAGCGATTGATCATCAGGATAGATTTTGGCATCCAGATTAAAATTCTCTACCACTGCCCGGGCTGCTTCCATATTCACATCGGTTACGGCTACAATCTTGCCGCCCGAGAGTCCGTTCGTAATGCGACGAATATGTTCGCGTCCGATTGCCCCTGTACCAATTACACCGATATTCAACGTCATAATAATATCCTCCTGTAGCTGTATAGTATGTGTATGATGGCTAATACTTTATTCCACCGGCGCAGCTTTGGCTGCATAAGTCTGATCATTTTCAAGGTTTTTTTTACCATGGGAGCGGAATTTCTGTTCCAGTTCTTCGAGGGACAGACCTTTGGTCTCCGGCAGTACAAGTTTGACAAAGGTAATCGCCAGCAGGCCCAGAGCTGCGAAAATATAGAAAGTCGCGGATAATCCGATACCACCAAGCAGAACCGGGAACAGCAGTCCTACCAGGAAATTGATGATCCACAGGCAAAATACAGTCATGCCCATACCAAATCCACGCAAACGCAGCGGGAAAATCTCGGACAGCATCAGCCAGGTGACCGGTGAGATCGCTCCCTGCTGGAAAGCCAGAAACGTAACGGTTAACGCGAGGACAACATAAGGCAGACTTGGCGAGCCCGCCAGCCATGCAGTGGCAACCGCAATCAGCAGCAGACAGGTCGTCGTACCGATCAGTCCGGTGAGCAGCATCGGACGCCGGCCCACACGGCCAAGCAGCCAGATCCCTACGAAGGTAGCCAGCACGGAAATCACCCCATTGGCGATATTACCGATCAGCGCCGCTTTGGTCTCAAAGCCGGCATCTTTTAGAATTTCCGTACCATAGTACATGATCGAATTGACACCGGTAATCTGTTGGACAATCGCGATTCCGATCCCGATCCACATAATTCGGCGAACCCATGGAATCGCCAGATCCTTGAATCCGGCTTTTTGCAATTCTTTCTCCTGCTTGAGATTGTTCTGAATCTGCGCGAGCTCGGAAGCGGCATCCTGTTCGCTGCGAATTCTTTTCAATACACCCAGAGCTTCATCATCTTTTTGTTTGGAGACGAGCCAGCGCGGACTTTCCGGTACACGCAACATACCGAAGAACAGCAGAATGGCCGGCAGTGCTGCAACAATCAGCATATATCTCCATACATGGGAGCTATCGCCCATCATCGTGCCGAGAATAGCATTAATGACAAAAGCCAACAGCTGTCCGCTAACAATCATCAATTCATTGCGCGTGACAATCCCGCCGCGCCGATCGGCCGGAGACATTTCCGCCAGAAAGGAAGGTACCGTGACTGAAGCGCCTCCGACTGCGATTCCGAGCAGAAAGCGGGCAGCTACCATAATGGCTACGTTCGGTGCGAGTGTACATCCTACCGTAGCGATAAAAAAGAGAATAGACAGAAACAGAATGTTTTTGCGGCGGCCATTACGATCGGACATCCGTCCACCAAAAATGGCTCCAAATGCAGCGCCCAGCAGCAGCGAGCTGGCAACCAAACCTTGTGTAAACGTATTCAAATTTAGCTGGTCAGCTGCAGACATATAAGGCAGTGCCCCGTTGATCACACCGGTATCATAACCAAAAAGCAGACCACCCAGTGTAGAGATAATAATAATTTTACCGAGGAACGCTTTTTGAGTCGCTTCATTTTGCATATTGTTCGCCTCTCTTTCCATTCCATTCCCGGGTGAGCAGCATCTCATCAATATATCGGCGTGCGATCAATGCGTATTCCAGAGGATGCGCTACAGCCGGGTCCTGCTCGGCTTCGATTACAATCCACCCACGGTATTCCTGTTCCAGCAACAGATCATATACATCTACAAAATTAATGCAGCCATCTCCAGGTACGGTGAACATTCCGCTCAAAAAAGATTGCATAAATGATTTGCCCGCAGAACGGCAGTCATCCAGTACCAGACGGCGTGCATCCTTGAAGTGCACATGCCGGATGCGCGAAATATGCCGCTGAAGCAGTGTCATATAATCACCGTCCGAGACAAAGATATGTCCCGTATCATACAGCAGATGAACATACGCCGGATTCGTCCCTGCCATGAGCCGGTCGATCTCTGCCAGCGTCTGCACGCCCGTACCCATATGATGATGATAAACAAGCTTCAGTCCGTAGTTGTCGGCAGCTTTGCCAAGCTGATCCAGTCCCTCGCATAGTGTGTCCCACTCGCTGTCTGTAAAATACGGCTTCTCGGCAAATACGTTTTTGTCGAGTCCCTGTACACTGTAGGATTGCTCGGATACGACGATCACGTCTGCTCCTACTGCCTGCAGATAACGGCACTGTGTATGAAAATTTTCCAGTACGTTCTCCAATCCGTCACGGATCAAAAAGCTGCTGAACCACTGCCCGGCAATGCTGAGCTTGCGCAGCTGCAGTTCCTTATTCAGTATGTCCTCAGAAGGGAAAAAACCGCCAACTTCAGTTCCTTCAAAACCGGCTACCACAATATCACTCAGCAAATGTTGTAATGTATTCCCAGCGCCAATCTCCGGAATATCATCATTACGCCAACCTATCGGGGCTATTCCCCAGCGGATGTTCTGTTCGCTCATAACCGTCCTCCTCTTTCGGCAACATACTGATAATAAATTGATTAACTTTTGATCACTATCTGATTACATATTAATATTAAAAGCGCTTTCAGTCAATTGTTTTATTAACGTTTTCTAATTTTCCGCCTTTTGTATTGGTCTCTA
This sequence comes from Paenibacillus dauci, assembly GCF_000971985.1. GTDB lineage: Bacteria > Bacillota > Bacilli > Paenibacillales > Paenibacillaceae > Saccharibacillus > Saccharibacillus dauci. The sequence continues at coordinate 81,911 of NZ_LAQQ01000009.1, forward strand.
TGCTTTTTTACCTAAGTTAATAAAGAAAAACCCATTTTAATGAGTAATTTATGGTTAACTCTGTATGTATCTCTATTCTTTCTTCTATATTAAGTAAGTAATCAGCACAACAAAAAAGCTGTGTTCCGCACATTTGGCACGGAACACAGCTTCTTGTTTATAATCTATTCGTTTTACTTTATATGATGTTTTTAGCCGAATGCGTGTCCGGTTACTATAATGTAGGCCAGCAGGAACACATTCAGTACCACAATCAGTCCGGTCGCCAGCCAGGCGATACTTTTGACGATTGCACCATTGGCAAAGGTACCCATCTTCTGACGGTCACTGGTGAATTTGACCAGTGGTATAACAGCAAACGGCAGCTGCAGGCTTAGTACGACCTGACTCCACAGCAGCAAATCTCCGGTACCGCTGGAGCCGTATAACCAGGTTACGACAAATGCAGGGATTACAGCCAGCAGACGTGTAATGATCCGGCGCAGTACCGGGGAGATACGCAGCTGTACGAATCCTTCCATAACGATCTGACCAGCCAGTGTACCGGTAATGGTCGAGTTCTGACCGGAAGCCAGCAGTGCGACAGCGAACAGGGTGCTCGCTATACCTACACCCAGTGTCGGACTGAGCAGCTCATAGGCGCCTTCAATCTCCGATACCTGCAGACCATGTCCATAGAATGCAGCGGCTCCCAGAATCAGGATCGCCGAGTTGATAATAAAAGCAATCGTCAGCGAGAATGCCGAATCCAGACGGGCAAAGCGAACAGCCTCGCGTCGACCTGCTTCATCCCGCTTGTACTGGCGGGACTGAATAATCGAAGAATGCAGATACAGATTATGCGGCATAACCGTTGCACCGAGAATCCCCAGTGCTACGAACAGCATTCCCGAATTGGTGACTACCTCCAGCTTTGGCACATATCCACCGAAGATTGCTGCCACATCCGGACGTGCCGCAATCATTTCAAAAATAAATACAACGAAGATTGTGGCGATCAGTACGATAACGATCGATTCGATAATGCGGAATCCCTTTTTCTGTAGCAGCAAAAGCAGCAGAACATCCAGTGTTGTAATCACGATGCCCCACAGCAGCGGAATGCCAAACAGCAGATTCAGTGCGATCGCCGAACCAATGACCTCAGCCAGATCGGTTGCGATAATGGCTAGCTCTGTCAGAATCCATAGAAACACCGCTGTCTTTTTGCCGGTCGCATCACGTGTTGCCTGCGCCAGGTCCTTGCCCGTGACGATCCCCAGCTTGGCAGCCAGTGTCTGGAGCAGCATTGCGATCAGACTTGATAACAGTACGACCGACAGCAGGGTATATCCGAACCTTGATCCTCCGGCGATCGAGGTCGCCCAGTTCCCCGGGTCCATGTATCCCACTGCTACCAGGGCGCCAGGTCCTGCAAATGCAAAAAACTTGCGCCAGAAACCGGCATTCTGCGGGATGCTGACTGTATTGTTCACTTCTTCCAGACTGATAGAAGAGCTGCTGCGCAGCCAGCTCTTTTTGGCTTCAGGCTGTTTTATTTCAGTATCGGTATTCTCCATATTCTCTCTCCCTCACTTCTCTTACGCCCTCTTTGGCTTGATTTCTGAATAGATTCAGCAAGTTCTCTATGTTGGTCTTGCCAGATGTACGGTTGCAATTTATACATATGCTTCTGAACATATTTTGCACTCGTGCAACTTATTTGTCAATAGCTAACCTTTATGGATGAGAGCAATTTAAAATTAAAATAATACCCCGTTGTTCCTCGTTACAAACTCCACTCTTACCTTTAACCAATTCAGTGTTTATTGGTTCACTTTTTCTGTAGAACTGCTGAGGGGCTCTATATTACTGCCTTGTCATCTGTTCCCGACCGGACACTTCAACTTGGAAAAACGTATAGTTTTTAGACATATTGTTAATAAGTCTAGACTTTATACAATAAAAGTCTTCCAAATTCCTAAAATAGGACTTCCTGTTTGCCGATGAAAAGAGAAGGGGAGCTTGTCTGGTTACTCTTTTAAGGTAAGACTGCTATCCAAGTCATATCGTATATAAGGTTTATTCAGATGATATATGGCACCTACAATAGAAAAAGGGGAATACACACAATGAAGAAATTAGTAACAGGAGTACTTACCGCAGCCTTACTATTTACCGGCAGTTCTGTCTATGCAGCAAGTTCCAACGTATACGAGCTTACCGAAGCGACTTATCCGATCATGGTCAATGGCAAAGAATATAACGATAGCTCCCTGCCTGCCCTAAGCTATAAAGGAAGTACATATATACCGCTTGCCAATATTGCTTCTCTCACCGGAGTAAAATACAAATGGAACAGTTCACTCAAGCAGGTCGAAATTGGTAATTCAGGCAATTCTGCTGCTATCACCGATCCGGATGCGCAGGTACTGAATCAGATTCTCTCCAGATACAACGGTCCCTATTCCTTTGAATACAGTACCGAAGATATTCCGCCTGCAAGTCCTCCGACCACTTACAATGACTGGATCAACCAGAAGTCAGCCAAAGAGTCTGCGCTGGAAAGTGTCCTGCAAGATGTCAACGATCAATATTATCTGGCTTATGAACTAACAGAAGTTACCTATCCTGTACTTGTTAACGGTCAGCCTTATAATGATGCCAAGCATCCTATTCTGAACTTCCAGAACAGCACTTACATTCCTTTGGCCAAAATCGGCGAACTGACCGGTGTGGACTATAAATGGAACAGTACTCTCAAACAAGTCGAAATCCATACTGCCAAATAATACAAACGTCTTTTCACCAGCACCTCATAATAGGTCTATGCAATCCGCAATAAAGCTATAGGCAGCCCAAACAGGACGCTTTTCTCCGCTATTCAAATGCTGGGAAAAGCGTTCTTTGGCCTGTCTATGATTCCAGATAAACTTGCAGTTTTATTGCCGCCTCCAAAAGTAGTACAATAGGAGGCATAACGCGTTTCATTCCATTCCATTATTATGGATGTTCACAAACACGATACCCACATTCGAGGAGGACGATTCATCTATGAGTTATGCTACATATTTCCAGGAAAATCGCGAACAGCATCTGGCTGAACTAAAAGAGTGGTTATCTATTCCAAGTATCTCCGCCCTGTCCGAGCACAAACCGGATATGCTGCGTGCTGCCGAATGGCTGGCTGCTACCTTGACCCGTGCCGGTCTGGAGAATGTTAAAGTCAATGAAACCGCCGGTCATCCGATCGTAACTGCAGATCATCTGCATGCACCGGGCAAGCCGACTGTTCTCGTATATGGACACTATGATGTTCAACCGGTTGATCCGCTGAACCTGTGGGAGACGCCTCCATTTGAACCAACGATTCGCGGAGACAAGTTGTTCGCCCGCGGCGCTACCGATGACAAAGGCCAGGTATTCCTGCATATCAAAGCCGTAGAAGCGATCCTCAAACAGGAAGGTTCTCTGCCGGTTAATATCAAATTCTGTATCGAAGGTGAAGAGGAAATCTCCAGTGCCAATCTGCCGGGCTTCCTGGAAGCCAACAGCGAAGCACTGGCAGCTGATGCCGTTCTGATCTCCGATACTTCCCTGCTCGAGCGCGGCAAGCCGGCGATCAGTACAGGTCTGCGCGGACTGTGCTCGCTGGAAATCACGATTAATACAGCCAACACCGATCTGCATTCCGGTTCCTTTGGCGGCGGTGTTCCCAATGCGCTGCATGCGATGGTGGAACTGCTCGCTACGCTGCATGACCGTGACGGCAAAGTGCTCGTAGACGGATTCTACGACGATGTACTGCCATTATCCGAGGAGATGCGCGCCGAGTTCGTGAAGCAGGACTTCAACGAGCAGCAGCTGCAGAGTGATCTGGGCCTGGAAGCGCTGCATGGCGAAGAAGGTTACTCCTTTGTCGAGCGTGTAGGTGCGCGTCCAACATTGGAGCTGAACGGCGTATACGGTGGCTTCCAGGGTGAAGGCACCAAGACGGTTATTCCCAAAGAAGCCCATGCCAAAATCACCTGTCGCCTGGTCGCTGACCAGAATCCGCAGGATGTACTGGACAAAATTATTACTCACCTGGAAGCTGTGAAGCCAAATGGTGCCAAACTGACGATTACACCAGGCGAGAAAGCACGTGCCTTCAATATCGATCCATCCGGCGAACTGCTGCAAAAAGCGGCTGACGCGTATGCTGCTGTATACGGTACACGTGCCCTGTTCACCAAAGATGGCGGTTCGATCCCGATCGTGGAAGAATTCTCCCGCGTGATCGCGCCAACTGTTGTGCTGATGGGCTTCGGTCTGCCGGATGAGAATCTGCATGCACCGAACGAACATTTCAATCTGGAGAACTTTGATAAAGGCATGCTGACAATTGTCGAGTTCCTGAATCAGGTATAATTCCAACCGGATTGCAGATCTTCTCCCAGCGGTCGGTTACTACCGACCCTGGGCCTTCAACTCGATCGGATAAGAAAACACCTCATAAATACCATTAAAATGCACTTCTTAAAATAGACATTGGAACCCGCTGGGGTAAACTAATGAACTTTAGGAGGTGTATTTTTTTATGATACAAAGCCTATCTGGTTCCCCTGAGGGAAAATAGAAAGCCGTTAAATGTAATTACCGCTGACTCACTGGAGAACTCCAATTATAAATAATTAAGATTCCATTGCTAGCCGAACTTGATTGTTTATAACAGTCCTGTATTATAGGATGAACATTGCTTCGCAAGGAAAGGAGTATGGTCTATGTCTGAAAATGCAGTATCTTCTGACTCTATGTACATTGGAACATCATTTTTAACTTACTTTCCCTTTATTCAGTGGATTGTCTATTTCATTATGCTTGTAGTAGGCTTTATTTTTCTATTGAAGATCAGTCTTCGGTTAATTAAATATCTTGATTTGTTAATTGAAGAAAAGAAAGCTAAGAAAAACGATTCTGCTATATAAAAGATCGATCAGTTGGACATGTTGAATTTAAAAAAGAAGGAGTGTACAGAATTCAATCCTTCTGTATACTCCTTCTTAATTTAATATTCTACTTAATTCTTATTATAAGCCAGATTCAAACCATTTATTGTAGCCTGACCATTAACTAATTTAGTCTAATTACCAGGTAAGACAATTTGATTGGTTTTACAAGTGATATTTTTCTCTGAAAAGTTGAAATCATTTCTGTACCAGCAGGTCACAACCCGAATTCAGGCATTGGCTTCGCTGGATACCTGTTCAGCAACCTTCGGACTGCCTTCTGTACGCCACTGTTCCAACGCGCTACGAAGACGTTCCATAGCTTCTTCCAGTAGACGACGGGAGCAGGCCACATTCAGACGCATATACCCTTCACCGGCTGTCCCAAAGGCGCGTCCGTCATTAAGCGCAATCCGTGCCTTGTGCAGCAGGAAGGATACCAGATCCGCCTGTTCCATGCCCAGCTTGCGGAAATCTATCCACATCAGGTAGGTCGCTTCTGGCATATTCACCGACACTTCCGGCAGATGCTCAGTGATGTACTGCTGTACATATTCCATATTGGCACGCATATACTGCATACACTGTTCCAGCCATTCGTGGCCTTCCGTATAAGCAGCCTCTGTCGCTGCCGCACCGAACTGGCTAATATGTCCCACGCCAAAGTTGTTGATCTTCAGCGCAAACGCATCACGCAGCTCCGGATTCGGAATAATCACATTGGATGTATTCAATCCGGCAATATTAAACGTCTTGCTCGGTGCGGTACAGATAATACTGCGGTTCTTCGCCTGCTCGGAAAGCATCGCATATGGAATATGCTGGTTCGGTTCAAAGACAAGATCGCCATGGATTTCATCCGATACTACAATCACATTGTATTTCTCGCACAGCGCATCCACACGCTCCAGCTCTTCCCGGCTCCATACCCGGCCGATCGGATTATGCGGACTGCAGAGGATCAGCAGTTTTACTTGGTCACTGCTCAGTGCCTGTTCCAGCTGCTCCAGATCCATTACATACTCACCGTTCTCCTGCAGCTGGAGCGGATTCTCGACAACTTCGCGTCCATGACCAGTCACTACGCTGTAAAACGGAGGATATACCGGGGTCTGGATAACCACTTGATCGCCATGCTCGGTAAAAGTCTGCACCGCAAAATTCAGTGCAGTCACTACTCCCGGCGTAAATACGACCCAATCCTTTTCAATCTCCCAGCCGTGTCTGTTTTTCATCCACTCCTGAAGAGCACGGTAATAATTTTCCGATTGGAAAGAGTAACCGACTACGCCGTGTTCTGCACTTTTCTTGAGTGCATTCTGTACCGATTCCGGTGCGGCAAAGTCCATATCCGCTACCCACAGCGGCAGTACATCCTCTGTACCGAATAACTTCTGCAGCTGGTCCCATTTGGCCGAGTTGGTATTGATCCGCTCCGGGGGATGATCAAAACGTTGTGTATAGTCCATCTGTTAACCTCCGTTTCGGCGCGTATGCTGTCTGATGCCTCGCATAGTCACGCTCCATATTTAGCAGGATGCCATCCAGGCACACCCTTTATCCCAAAATGAAATCAAGATTAGCCTTATCATAACATGTTTGCAAGTAAGGGAAAACATGGACTGACGTCACGCAGACACTGTAAAATAGAACCAAATATTGTATCTGCATATATGAACGGATTGCCGATCCTACCCAAAGGAGGCTACCATGTTAAAACGTTTTGTATGGAAAGAAAATGATATCTATTCGATCCAGCTCACCGGAGAACAGTATATTCTGGCACAATTGCTGACCAAACCCTATGCTGCCTTTTTTAATATTCAGAGTGCCTCAGCAGATTTCAGTGATGCTGCTGTAGATATCCGGCAGGCTGCTCCACTGGGTGTCTGCATGGTATTAAAGGACTTTTTCAAAAAATGTGCTATACACAAAATGCCCGCTTCCGTGGGATATAGACAGGAAATCGCTATTCCGGAGCTATTTATAAGCCCGGACAGAGAGCAGTGGTTCCAGCGCTCCGAGGTTAACGAAGCAGAGCGAATATATAATCTGGTCCGTATTGATCCGGTAGCTGGTGATCAGGGGATTATAGGCAATGAGATTGTCATATATGATATTGTCAGGCATCATCCTGAGCTCGTACATACCTATGAGATGGTTGGATATAATACCGGCTATGAACTGATTCGTCGTTTGCTGCTTTCGGTAGAGCATAACCGCTGGATAGACCCTGCCAGAGAAAAATTGCTGGTTGGCCAAGATCTTTATCCTTTGCAGACGCTGGACGAATTATGGCATATCGGCGTCCCCCGCTATGTATAGCTCACCGAAGATAACCGGCTGGAAAAGACAGGCAGATGTGAAGATCATCCATTGCACTATCGAAAAATAATGCCAAAACCATGAAAATAATGATCCGCGATTCTATCACAAAAACCAGACTGCCGTTGATGACAGTCTGGTTTTTATTTCTGTGTGTTGTTTGTGCTTCGTGTTGCCGATCATTATTCACAAATGCTTCTGTCTGTTCGGTCAGATCCGATCTACCTTTTAAATCAAATCCAGAATCTCGTCTACACGTTCCAGACGGTAATCGGCATCCTGGGAATGCAGTCCTGCATCACCGACAGCAGCCACGTTCATGCCGCCGGCAATCGCTGCCTGTACACCAGCTTCCGCATCTTCTACGACAAGGCATTCTTCCGGCGGTACACCAAGACGTTCGGCTGCCAGCAGGAATACTTCCGGATCGGGCTTGCTGCGGGTAATATCATTACCGTCTGCTACTGCATCAAATGCATCGGCCAATCCGATCTGCTTGAGGATCGTAGGTGTATTTTTGCTGGAGGAACCAATCGCGATTTTGACACCGCGTTTTTTCAGTTCATCGATTGTATGTTTGGCTCCCGGCAGCAGATCATCCGGTTTTACTTCAGACAGGGATTCCCTGTAGTATGTGTTTTTACGTTCGGCCAGTGCGATTTTCTCTTCCGGAGTGTAGGTACGCTCTGCCTTTTCCAGAATAATCTCCAGGCTCTCCATCCGGCTCACACCGCGCAGACGGTTGTTGATCGTCTCATTGAACTTGATACCTTCTTCGTCGCTCATCTTTTTCCAAGCCTGATAATGGTACTGATCGGTAGATACGATAACTCCATCCAAATCGAATATTACAGCTTTGATCGTCATAATTGCTTCCTCCTCTGATTCGCTTTCTGTTCGTCAGCTTGCTGGATCATTATGAATGATGAAATCCTACTGATATATGGAATATAAACAGATTCGATGAAAAGCAAGCTGGTTCCTGTTATTAAATATGCAGTATGTATGAAGCAAAAATGCCAAATCCCGCAGTAAACAGGCAAATCCGGCAGGAATAAGAACCTGCCGGATTTTTTGCGGAAATATTCAATGGATGATATACAGGTCTATCTGCAGCAGCATATCTGACTGCTTCATCGTACCTTGCTGCGCACTTACTGTCTGGAGACTGACACATACCCAAAGTCCGGCAGTAGACTGCCCAGTTGGTCCTTGAGCTGCTCGGGAGCACCTCCATTTGTTTTTGCATATTTGATCTGTACATTACTGCCGCCAGCAAGCGCTTGTCTGAGATTCGCGTAGTATGGATCGTTAAGATTGATCCGCAGTATATGACGCTGCGACAGATCACTGCCGGCAGGCTGGACAAAACCACGTAGTGGATAATCGGTACCATCTACTCGTACCGTCACCCCTGCGAGCATGCCTGGCTGATCACTAAAAGCATAATTTTGGGCAAATGTCAGCCGAAGCTGTGCACTAGCAGCCGTGTAAATGACTGATGGGGCACCGGGTTTTGGCATCTCGATAATCGTGGTACGGAGCCGATCCGGCGGATACAGATCGCCAACCCAATCATGAATATTGTCTGTATTGAACCAGAAGACAGGCTTCTCTCCCGATGCCGGAAGCGGCTGGGCAAAATCCATCACAAAATGGAAGCCCGTCTGCAGACGATTAGTTGTATCGACTGAATTGAAATATTCGGTCGGCACGTAGACCGGATGATAATCGGTACCATTGATACGGACATTCAGCCGATTCTTGAATTCATCGATGTCCATCTCGGTGTTGCTGTGGAATCCCCAACCAGGCAGTATATTGATGCTCAGCTTGGTACGGTCCGAACTGAGTACGGCATCTGCCACATCATAATTACCTACAAATCCTACCGGTTCATCCTGGAACATATCTACCGGATGATAGTATTTATCGGTGGTGAGCCGATCTCCATGATAGCTTAACTGCAGCCCGGAGAGGTCGACAGGCGTAATATCCTTGACCTGGAGGATAATCGCATAACGATCCCGATAGATGCCCCATCGACTCTCAATCCGCGTTGGCGGCGCCACGCTTACCTTGGTAATCTGCCCACGACTGAGCTGGTAATCGCTACTCAGTGGCAGCTGATCGGCTGCCCACTCTTCCGGGTATACGTAGAGGGGACGATCATAATAGACGTAGATCGTATCGAGTGCACGGTTAATATAGATATTTTCGAGTTCTGCCGATTGATATACGGCACGATCCCGATAGATCTGGTTGTACTGCACCATCGTAACCGCCGGAGAGACGTACTGCCTGGATTTGTCCACAATCACAAAACCGACGCGTGCATAATGAAAACCGGTGCTGTCAATATCGATACCTGTATTGATATCCTGTACCTTGCCTACCTGTGCAGCTGTAATATTCTGATACGGCCAGGCCACGGCATTGGCAGACGCTCTGTACGTATTGCCTCCATGCCCTTCCATAACCGCCTGAACCGTTAATACCGCTCTATCTTCGTCGTACATGATAACCGGTGTACCTTTGGAGACGACCATATAGACTTCTCCCGGTTGGCTCAATGCATAACGGGCATGAATCTGTCCATTTTTTACATACATCTCCGGGTACCCTTTTTGAAAATAAGGATCTGCTTGTCCAACGATCCCCACAGATGTTGACCCTTCTGCCTGAACAAGCAGCGCATAGCTCTTGGTGGCGACGACCTGATCGCTGAGAATGGCTGTCAGTGTAACTTCCTGGTCATCACGTGCTGCCCGGGAGACTACACCTGCGCTGGTCATAACAGCATCATTATCGCTTTTCCAGCTGATCGTTACGCCTGGATACTCCGGCAGTGAAGCGGGCAGCTTGAGCGACCCTCGCAGGGTACGCTTGTCGGCAGGGAAATACCGTGATTCAATCGCCGTGAAAATCTGCTCTGCTTTGCCGGAGCGGGCAATCTTCTCGGTTGGCGGGCTCAGTGCAGATCCACTGGCTGTCTGTTCATTCGTCTGAATATGGACACGAATGAACTTGCCGGCATCCTCTTCGACCGGACGATACTGGGAAGCTGTCGCTCCCTTGATTACAATATAGGCTCCAGCGGCAGAGTTACTGCGATACCACTGGTAACGTACAGCAGGAGCTTGACCGGATAGTGGACGGCCATAGCCAATTTCTCCGGCACTCAGCAGCGCACCCACTTCGGCAGGTCCCTTAATCGCGCCGATCTTCTCGACCGTTACTGTGCCTGCAGGACGGTACACCATGAATACGTTGACATCTGCATAACCTGGTCTTGCAAACAGCAGCTCAAATGGAGCAATTCGGCTGGCCGATGACAGATCCAGCTTGAATACAAATTGACCGGTTCCGCTACCTGTCACCGAATCGGTAACATACGAGATTGGATAGGGCTGACCATTCACCGTCAGCTTCACCCCGGAAGACGAATCCAGCGGACGGCCAGCACTATCGGTCAGGCTGATCGTGGTATATACAGAATAAGTAACCGACGTAACACTGCGGCGCAGCGCCTGCGAACTGGTCAGTACATACTCATAGCTGTTTTTCTGGATCAACGATCGGTCCCTTGCAGCTATACTGATCGCTTCATTGTTCGCCTGGGTCGCCGGATCGACAGGAAGCTGCGTACCGGTGCCGATATCTTCATATTTGGCTAGTCCGACATGAAATACCGAAGGGCTGACAGCCGGTGCCATATCGCTATTGTCTGCAGATGGGGAAGATAACGTTGCTTCCGGCGCAGCGAGCGAATAACCCGAATTGGAAATGAGCAGCAGGATGGCACAGAGCCATACCAACCATGTATACCGTTTACGCTTGTTCATCCGACACTCTCCTCTGGCATTTTGGATATGTAGTGGAATCTGGATGCAGATACTGCGGTCTTACTGGATATAACAAACCTGAACTCCCTCCTTTTACATTCATTTATAGCGGAAAGTAACAGATCAATCCGCCTGCTTCAGATACACACACTGCACTATGAACAGCGGACATACCTAAGCAAATTAATAATACCATAATGTTATTATTAATACTTTATTATCTTAATATGGTTAAATAAGTAATTAATATCAAAAAAGACGGGTGTTCTGTCGCATTTTACATAAAAAATATTGACGTTGCAGGGTTTCCACACTATGATATATACATTATTGAGAACGATTATCATTATTGAGGAGTGTTTGAATTTATGAAAGCACGTTACACCCTGCCTGCGGTTCTGCTGTTATCATCTGTACTGTTCGCAGCCTGCGGCAACAAGGAAGAAGCACAACCAGCAGCAAACAATACACAGACAAGCCCAACTACAGCGGCGGCTACCGATACCAAGGCTGCGGCACCTGCTGCTTCTGCAGCTGATTTCAAAGATGCTACCGAGCAATATCGTACCTATGCGATCAGTGAGATTGATGCTTTCGTAACGGAGACCGAGAAATTTACGGAAGCGGTCAAAGCCGGCAAGATGGACGAAGCGAAAAAGCTGTACGCACCGGCACGTATGCACTATGAGCGTATCGAACCGATTGCCGAAGCACTGGGCAATCTGGATCCGGATATTGATGCCCGCCAGGGAGACGTGGATGACAAGGACTGGCGTGGATTCCATAAAATCGAACAAGGCCTGTGGGAAAAGAAAACAACAGACGGCATGAGCGAATATGCAGATCGTCTGCTGCAGGATGCCAAGCTGCTTCGTGCCAAAGTCGAGACAGTCGATATTGATGCAGGACTGCTCGTTACCGGAGCGGTAGAACTGCTGAACGAGGTCTCTTCTTCCAAAGTAACCGGTGAAGAAGAACGTTATTCCCACACCGATCTGTATGACTTTGTAGCCAATGTAGAGGGTGCACAGAAAATCTACGAGATCCTGAAGCCAAATCTGGCAGCAAAAGATCCTGCTCTGGAGAAACAGATCGGCGAGAAATTCGAAGCGCTGAACAAGGAACTGGCTCCGTTTGCAACCAAAGACGGTGGCTATGTAACTTACGATAAATTAAGCAAAGAAGACGTACGTACACTGAGCCAGAACCTGGATGCACTGGCTGAACCATTATCCCAAATGGGAACAATCCTGGGAGTGTAAGACATGAGTAAGAAGAAAAACGATGAACAACAACTGAATCCAACCCCTGATGCCGGACAGGAGTCTTCTTCCCTGTTCCGCAAGCCTGTGAGCCGCCGCGATATGCTGCGGCTTGCTGGCGCTTCCGGTGTAGGGCTGCTGCTGGGCGGCTCGGGCGCTTTTGGTATTATGGCAGCGACCGGAGCAACCAAGCAGCCCGCTTCCGACAAACCGGGTAGTCCGGATAATGTGACTACCGGTATACCGGATGCGAACCGGTATGACTTTTATGGACAGCATCAGACCGGGATTACGACACCGAGTCAGAATTTTATGTGCTTTGCTTCCTTTGATCTGACCGTCAGTGATGCAGCCGGACTGAGAAATCTTCTGCAGGCATGGACGCGGGCTTCCGCTTCCCTGATGGCCGGCGAACTGCTGGATGGACAAAATGAAAATCTGAATCTGCCACCTGCCGATACAGGTGAAGCGGCAGGGCTCACGCCTTCGCGGATTACGATTACGTTTGGCGCCGGTCCAAGCCTGTTTGACCATCGCTTTGGTCTGGCGGGCAAAAAGCCTGCCGGCTTCGGCGATCTGCCTCCTTTTAACGGGGATAATCTGATGCCGGAATGGTGTGGTGGTGATCTGGGAGTGCAGATCTGCGCGGATGATATGCAGGTCGCTTTCCACGGGATGCGCAACCTGATCCGGATCGCCAGAGGTTCAGCCGTGCTCCGCTGGAGTCAGGAAGGCTTCCAGCGCTCGACCGAATCCGATCCGAACAAGGCGACACCGCGCAATCTGATGGGCTTCAAGGATGGTACCGCCAATCCAAGTGTGCAGGACGCGGCAATGATGAACGAAGTGGTCTGGGTACAGCCGGAAGACGGAGCAGGCTGGATGACTGGCGGCTCCTATATGGCCGTGCGACGTATCCGGATGCGGATCGAAGTCTGGGATCGCTCCAGCCTGTCCGATCAGGAGAATACATTCGGCCGCTACCGGGTTAGCGGTGCACCGCTCGGCTCGCAGCATGAATTTGACCGCGGCGATATGGAAGCCAAGGACGCTTCCGGCAAACCGGTGATTCCGATGAACTCCCATATGCGTGTAGCACGAGGAGACGGCAAAATGCAGATTCTGCGCCGTCCTTACTCTTATTCGAGCGGTATGGATAATACGACCGGACAGCTGGATGCAGGACTCTTTTTTATCAGTTATCAGCGCAGTCTGGAGAAGCAATTTATTCCCATGCAGCAGCGGCTCGCCCAGATTGATGCGCTGAACGAATATATTCAGCATATCGGCAGTGCTACTTTTGCCTGCTTCCCCGGCGTTCGCCAGGGCGGATATATCGGCGATACCCTGCTGTAAATCAACCATCAGCCCCATGCCAACATACACGACTGTATAACAGGCTATGCTATGGAACCGTGTCTTCGTTCATTCGCTCACAGGAGTGGACGAAGACATTGCTATATCTATACGTCTGCAAATCCGTATCCACCAGACTATATGTACATTCAATAATAATAGAAGAAGTTTTTATTTTTACGAGGAAATGAGGAATTCGGTTATGCGCAATACCGCCTGGTTTATCCGTCTTATCAGCTGTACCTGTCTGCTCGTGCTCGCGATCGGACTCAGCCCGGCAGCTTCACAGCCATTTGTCTATAACTGGCTGACTGCTGCACCGGTTATGCATGTAGCGGCAGCCGAAGAAGCGCCTACTGCAGACAGTCTGCTGCCGGTTGTCGGCAGTGCCCTCGTCGATGCCGGTCAGCAAAAATGGGCCGATGCTTCACAGGAATTGGACACATTCGCTGCCGGTTGGGCATCGCTGGATACATCGGCAGCACCTCAGCAGGCCGCTGAAGTGAACACCGCTCTCCAGGCTGCCCAGCAAGCCCTGCAAAATGCCAAATCCGATCCTGATGCATCCGTATCTGCACTCGGTACACTTGCCCGTGCCGTGAACAGCTATGCAGAAGCGGGGAATGCCGGTGCCGATTCCGCTCAGGGCAAAGGTCCTTCTGCCAAAGGCACACAGGCGGTTCGTATTATCCTGCCGCTCGCCGATCAGACGATCGGACATATCAAGCAGCAGGACTGGACAGCCGCCCAGACCAGCTACAAGCAGATTGTCGATGCATGGCCGGATGTGGAAAGTGCGATTCGTGCGGATAATTTTACGGTCTACAGCCAGCTGGAGACCAAGATGAGTATGATCCGCGTCTCCCTGCAGGCCGATCCGCCGCGTGAGGAACAGGCACAGAAAGAGACCCAGGCGCTAATCGATCTGCTAAATCACTATCTATCCGGTGAAGTAGCCGATACCGCTCCTGCCAGCGGCAGTGTACGCTTGACCGATGCGGTTGCCCTACTCCAGCAGGTGCAGACAGCGGCAGGTCAGCAGGATGCAGCAACCGCCACAGACCGGATGCAGCAATTTATTACGATGTGGCCGCTGGTGGAAGGCGAAGTGCAGATTTCTTCCTCCACCACTTATACATCAATCGAGAATGAAATGTCCGAAGTGCAGGGCTATCTGGTATCCAGTCCTCCTGCCTGGGACAAAGCCAACAACGTATTAACGACGATGCTGGGCGAACTGACACCGATCACCTCCAAAACTTCTTATACCGCATGGGATGCAGCCATCATCCTGCTGCGTGAAGGCATGGAAGCGATCCTCGTACTCGCCGCCCTGCTCGCTTATGCCAAGCGCAGCGGCAGCCGTCAGGCGGGTCGCTGGATCTGGTCGGGCGCGCTGTCCGGTCTGATTCTCAGCGGCGTGATGGCAGCCATCTTCGTGTATGCTTTTGCCCAGATGGCAACGAGCGGCAGTACACGCGAGATGATTGAAGGTATTACCGGACTGATTGCTGTTGTACTGATGCTCAGCGTCGGCAACTGGCTGCACCAGAAGGCTAATCTGCAAAACTGGAATAGCTATATTGCCAGTCAGGTCAGCGGCGCACTTCAGCGTGGCAGCCTGTGGTCACTGGCGGCTGTATCCGGACTTGCTATTCTGCGTGAAGGTGCAGAGACCGCCATTTTCTATATCGGTATGGCTCCGGCAATCGAACTGTCCCAGCTGCTGCTCGGGATCGGGCTGGCACTGGTGATTCTGATTATTGTAGCGGTACTCATTATCCGCTTCAGTGTAAAGCTTCCAGTGCGTCCGTTCTTCCTGACTGCGACTGTGCTGATCTATTATCTGGTCTTCCGTTTCCTCGGGGAAAGTATTCATTCCCTGCAGGTCGCCGGACAATTCCCGGCGCATAATGCCTCTGGATTGCCTTCGGTAGGATGGATCGGCATGTATCCGACCTGGGAGACCTTTATCCCGCAGATGATCGTGCTTCTCTTTATGCTGTGGAAACTGATTCTGCCGGAATATCGCAAATATCGTCAATCCGCTGCCTGATGTCGATAGGCCGATAAGCAAATCGATCAACGGTTAATTGATATCTGAACAGCACAATATAATAAGCAGCTTAAGCACTATTTGAATATCCAAAAGCCATTCTGTTGATCGATACAGCGATCTGCAGAATGGCTTTTTATTTGGGTCGTATCCAGGGATTTTCCGGATATTATTTTACTGAATATAAGCGCTTTTTCATGCCTCATATATTCCTGTATTCTTTTGTCCAAAATGTATTGCATTCCCTATGCTCCTCGGCTATGATGGACTCAAAGAAAATTATTTTCTTAAATAAATCTACATTATAAAAATTATTTTCACAAACTCTTTGATGCGCTTTTACAATGATTTGACCTTTAGGGGTTGAACAGGTACGTTCTTATCTCAGGAAAGGAGGAATCCGTATGTCTCCCATTTTGCATGTACTGGAGCAGGGTCTGGACAAATTGTCTCCACAGGAACGGAGGCTCGCGCATTATATTTTGCAGCAGCCTTCCTCCGTTATCCGGCTGGGTATTACACAGCTGGCGAACCAATGTGGCATCAGCCCGGCGACAGTAACACGCTTTTGCAAAACATTCAATTTCGAAGGCTTTCCCGATTTCAAAATGAAGCTGGCCGGTGAGCTCGCACAGCAGTCGGTACCCAGCTCGTATCAGGATATTATCGCCGGCAATCCGCTGGCCGAGATCGTCAAAGCGATTGAGTCCAATCATGTCACCTCGATCAATGATACGACCCGGCTGCTGAATCTGCCCAAGCTGGAACAGGCCATCGGCTATCTGACCCGGGCGCGGCGAATCGATCTGTACGGCATCGCCACTTCTTCCATTGTGGCGCAAGACTTTTACCAAAAACTGATCCGGATCGGCAAGAATTGTACCGCCTTTGCGGACTCTCATATGCAGATCACTTCCGCCTCCACCCTGTCTTCTGAAGATGTGGCGCTGGCGATCTCATATTCCGGCGAGACGCGGGAGACGATCGATGCACTGACCTGCGCCCGCGAGAACGGCGCTACCGTCCTGTCACTCACCCAGTATAGCTCCAACCCACTGGCTGCGATGGCGGATATCTCCCTGTTCGCTTCTTCTCTGGAAAAAGGTGTTCGGCGTGGCGATATGGCTTCCCGGATTGCCCAACTTCATATTATCGATATTCTGTTTACCGGTATGATTAGTGCCCAGTTCAATGACTCTGTCAACAAGCTGGAGCTGTCTTATAAAAATGTGCGGCGCTACCGCAAAGACTCAGGAGGGTTATGATCCATGGTTAATCTCGTCAAAGCAAGCAAGCAAGAAGATTTTGGTAAAGTTGCAGCGTATATCGTATCCAGTCTCGTGCAGACTTCCCCGCGTGCGGTGCTTGGACTCGCTACTGGCGGTACGCCTGTCGACCTGTACAAAGAACTGATCAATATTTTCAATCAGGGCGTCATCAGCTTCTCCAAAGTAAAAACATTCAACCTTGATGAATATGTAGGACTGCCTGCGGATCATCCGGCTTCCTATCGTGCATTTATGGACAAGCATCTATTCGATCATATTGATATCGATATGGACAATACGCATGTACCGAACGGACAGGCTGCCGATCCGGCTCAGGAATGCAGTCGCTACGATGCCATGCTGTCCGAATCGGTGATTGACCTGCAGGTACTGGGCATCGGACATAACGGCCATATCGGATTCAATGAACCGGCGGACCAGCTGATGCCGGGAACTCACGTAGTCGACCTGCTGCCGGAGACGCGCGAAGCAAACGCACGTTATTTCCAGTCGGTGGATGAAGTGCCTGCACAGGCGATCACAATGGGCGTAGGTACCATTATGAAATCACGCCAGATTCTGCTGATGGTACGCGGCGCAGACAAAGCCGAGATTATCCATCGCGCGCTGACCGGTCCAATTACAACGCTGTGCCCTGCTTCCCTGCTGCAGCTGCATCCGAATGTGACGGTGCTGATGGATGGAGAAGCCGGGAGGTTGTTCGGATAATGTCTACTCCTACATCAAGTTCAACATCAGCGACGTATCAGATTGTTAATGGCCGGATCGTTACACCCACGCAAATTATCGATAATGGCGTTGTGCAGGTAGAAAGCGGCATTATTCGTTATGCAGGAACAGCTGCACAAGCACCTGCATTCCCATCTGCGATTGGTGGAACTGTCCAGCAGATGGATAATATGAAAAGCGATTCGGATGTTTCCAAACCCGATGAGATGACTTACGATGCAGCTGGCGGTCTTGTCGTGCCGGGATTTATCGATATCCATGTGCATGGCGGAATGGGACAGGACTTTATGGATTCGAATCCCGAAGTACTGGATACAATCACAAATTTCCATGCCAGTCAGGGAACGACAGCCATTCTCGCTACGACAATGACTGCTCCGCATGATGATATCGACCGGGTACTGGAGCAGGTGCATGCCTATGTGCAGGCTGACCAAATGCCCGGCGCTCAGGTAGAAGGCGTTCATCTGGAAGGTCCCTTTATCAGTCCGCAGTGGCCGGGTGCACAGAATCCCGGACATATCGTACTGCCCAATGTAGAGTGGCTGGAACAGTGGCATGCCGCTTATCCCGGTCTGATCAAGCAGCTTACCCTGGCACCGGAACGCGAAGGCGCGCTGGAACTGATCCGCTGGCTACGAGAACATCAGATTACCGCAGCAGCCGGCCACACCGATGCAACCTATGAGCAGATTATGGATGCAGTCGATGCCGGTCTGAATCATGCGGTGCATACCTTTAACGCCATGACACCGCTGCATCACCGCAAGCCGGGCGTCGCCGGTGCAGTGCTGGGTACACCTGCCATTCATGCCGAGATTATCGCGGACGGTATTCATGTGCATCCGGCAGCGGTTGCCCTGCTCGCCCAGCTCAAGCAGGATCATAATCTGATTCTGATCACCGATGCCATGTCGGCAGCCGGTCTGGGTGATGGGGACTATATGCTCGGCGATCAGCCGGTCAAAGTCATCAACGGCGTCGCTACCCTGCCGGAAGACAGTGGTACCCTGGCAGGCAGCCGCCTGACCATGATCGAAGGATTCCGCTTCCTGATCGAAAAGGCTGGATTGTCCATCCTGCGCGCTTCCGAAGCTGCCAGTGGCAACCCGGCACGCCAGCTGGGGATCTATGACCAGACAGGCAGCCTTGAAGTAGGCAAGCGCGCCGATATTCTGGTACTGGACGAACAGATGGAACTGCAGCAGATCTTTATCAAAGGTCGTAAATTTAAAGCTCAGTAATTGGCGCTTTTTATACCAAGGATCAAATTTATCCTAACAAAAAGCATCCTCAGGCTGAGAGTAGAAATAAACTGTTCTTCTTATTCAATTCCATATGACCCGCTCCTTGCTATTTACCTATCGCAGGGAGCACCTACATATCTTCCCAATCTGCGCATAGTCTGATATTGTACATTAAAGTCATAATGCCATCAAAAGGATATGCACTGCCAGCGAAGCATTTACCGTAAGTAAAAATCAACTGTAAATGAAGTATTCACTGTGAATCCAGCATCTGCACGTCTACTCTTCACTTCACAAAAATAAGCAATGAGAAAGGAATCTGCACATGAGTAATTATCAACCTCCGGGTCCTTCACAGGAACCGGCACAACCGCCCGTACAACCACCTTATCCACCGATGGGAGGGCCTGCCGGCGGAATGAACGGCGGTTACTATGGCCCCCCGCCGCTGACCGGACTTGGCGGCTGGCTGGTACTTTTCCAGATTTGTATGTATTATTATTTGTTCGCTTCCATTGTTGCTTCAGCAGGCGGGTTTATTCTGCTGGCTATGGCTTATGCCAAAGCGGATGTATATGACCAATTGACCCAGACTATGCAGATCTCTGGCGAACTGTATCAGAGTTTGTTGACATTTACGGTGATCTACACATCTATCGCGGCTATCTATCTGATCGTGATCCTGATATGGTTCTACCGTAAAAAACGCATACTGCCCAAGCTGGTACTGGGATTCTGTGTGCTGGATGCGATTGCGATTCTGGCAACTTATTTTATGTCACCGTCCCAACTCAATACCAGTATAGTAAGTACGATTATTCATCTGCTGGTTCTGGCCGCCTGGGCAGTCTACTTCCTGCGTGCACGCAGAGTGAAAAATACATTTGTTCGCTAAGTGAATGACAGCATCTATGCTGGAGTAAGGAAGAGACTGACGATTAGATAGAATACGACTTCTTTTTCTCTGTTCTTCGCATAAATAACAAAAGCTCCGATGATTCTGTTTAAAACAGAGATCATCGGAGCTTTTGCATATTCCAAGCGATGTTCGTGCTCAATACTATTGACGCGTTCAGTAATGATTATATCCACTCATTTATCGATAACCCTATCAGGTCACTCACGCTAATCGGTTACTTGGTCTGATTCGATCCCTTGGCAGATTGTGCCGCTGTGGACAGTTGATCTGCCGAGATTCGGTATGCCCATTTATTCTGCGGATCAGTGATCCAGACATACTGCTTGTCACTCGGGTCCTGCCAGCCTTGATAGTGCTCGGTCGCTCCTTTGCCGTCTACGGTCAGGGAGACGCTGAGTGTCAGCACATTGCGATATGACTTTACCTGCGCTGCCGGTACAGGCAACTGGTCGGTCGGCGTATTTTTCACCGCGTCGGTGATACTGGTGCCCTGATCATCTGCGATCGACTTGCCATCCAGTGTCCAGGTATCCTGTGCCGGATCCGCTATGTTGGGCTTATGCTTAAGCGTCCAGTTTGTTTGCGGCTGAGTGCTGCTCCATTGCAGCTGTATCAGCTGGTTATCGTCCCATCCGATCGGCGTAGTATCGATAAAATGAAACGCATCTGCCTGCAGATCGGTTACCGCTTGCTGGGACAGCTGAATAATAGAGCCATCCTTTAACTGCGCATAATAATACCCTTTGGTCGGCAGCTCATCACCAATAGCGAGACTCAGCTTGTTGCCACTCCTGCTGTGCACCGTAAATACAGGCGTATTTTTATGAATACCGTATTTGGATGTATCTGACGGCTGCTCCTCGACCGTACCATGGATTGTTGCTGATTGGAGAGCTGTCAGCCAATCCTGAATCGTATAGGGATTGATCGGATAGGCTGCTGGTGAAGTCATGTTCCAGGTCTCTCCTTGTTTATCCAACTGTACCGTTTGCGGCTGAACAGAGGAAGCTGCCTTATTCGTCGCAGCAGCGCCACTGTCGGAAGAATTCGTTTGAATATCGATACGGTCAATCTCCGATATATTCATCGTTAACAATCGGGGATCTGCCGCCGGTGTATCTTCTTTTTGAAAAAAGTTCTGGGAATAAGCGTATCCTGCAGCAGCTGCCAGAATCAGCAGTAGAATAATGGAAGGCATCAATTTTCGGATCATTCTTTTCCCTCCTTTACCCTCTGCGGCGTCTCCACCAGAGGAATACACCAATAGCAACTAACAGTAGCGGCAGTACAATAACAGTCACCGTAAAGATGGTCCGTGCCTGTGACAGCGTCAGCTCCGCCGTCTTGTATTGTTCTTCGACTCTCGGACGGATCGTGACCTGACTATCGTTACCGACCAGATCATTTACACTGTTCAGCACAAAGTCCAGATTGCCCTGCTGACTGATCGACTGGTCCATCATAAAGGTAGAACCGCCAAGAATAATTGCTTTGGTCTCACCTTTGGTGCTGCTGACTGCATAACCCAGATCAAACGGGCCTGCCAGATCATTACTGCCGCGCTCGGTGCGCGATTCCAGCAGCCCGGACAGATCGGTCTCGCCATAACTGTTGGACGATGAGGTCAGCAGCGGCGTCACTGTCCAGCCTTCCTTGCCTTCCTGCTTGAGCGCAATCGACAGGGACATAATTGTGTATAGATCGCTGGCTGCCAGCTTGTTCGTAATCGCATGATTACCGTATTCCGGTACAATCGTCAGCGGATCATACAGGGATGTATCTTTCGGTTCAACCGCAACCGCATGGGTATCGGTGATGCCGTAGGTGCTCATGAGTGAATCCAGATTGGTCCAGCTGGTCTTGGCCTTTTCGTTAAAGCCCAGCGACAGGAACAGCTTGCCTCCGCCATCCAGATATTGACGAATGACCTTGGTCTCTGCGTCACTCAAATCCGTCTGCGGTGCGATAATCATGAGTACACTCGCATCCTTGGGTACAGCGCCTTGCTGCGCGAGTGACAGCTCGGAGATAGTGATATTCTCACTGCCCAGCTCACCGGCCAGTACGCTGATTGTACTTGTATTGAATTCATTATGCCCATTCAGCAGATAAGCTTTGTACGTTTGGGATGATGTTAGTGCCACCAGCCCGGAAGTAAGCTTCTGCTCACCGCTGAATTCGTACGAAGCACTTGCCGCTTCCTGTTCGGTCGATCCATCGGCAT
Organism: Paenibacillus dauci; assembly: GCF_000971985.1. Lineage (GTDB taxonomy): Bacteria > Bacillota > Bacilli > Paenibacillales > Paenibacillaceae > Saccharibacillus > Saccharibacillus dauci. The sequence goes on from NZ_LAQQ01000009.1 coordinate 104,130, forward strand.
TGCCAAAGTTGAACATGCCCTCTACCGGTATCAGCTTGGTCTGTTCCCCATGCTTGAATACCACCGTACTGCCGGTCACTCCATACTGACGGGCCAGTTCGGGATTTTGCAGAAGTCCGTATTCTTTGACTTCCAGCTTGCTGTTTATTTTGTGATACTCATTAAGTAGATCGGTGACCTGGCGTGTATAGACCTGTGCATCACTCGGATCGATAAATACCATGGCCTCTACCGGGTCTTTGATATTTTGCAGCGTAGTAATCGTCTGATCGGACAGCGTATTCTGCCGATCCTTGGTCAGATCCAGCTGGAACGTGCCCAGCGAATTCAGGAACAACGTCAGGACGATAAAAATACCAATCGCCGCAACGGCAATAACAATAGCATTGGTGCGATATATCCAGTTTCTCATTTTCATTACCTCCACCGCTTCCGCTCAACAACCTGGATGCTGAGGATAAGGAATAAGGCTGCCAGAGTGATATAGTATAGAATATCCGGTCCATGCAGCACACCTTTGATCAGATTGGTGATGCGGCCGGACAGGGAGAATGGAGTCAGCCACTGCTGCAGACTGGAAGACGGGGAGTTCGCCAGAAATGAGTCCATTAACCACAATACCAGCAGCAGTACAAAACCGATCACTGCCGATACCATCTGGTGCTGGGACAGGCTGGAAGCAAATAACCCTACCGCCATCATCGCTGCGCCCATCAGAAATACACCCAGTACGGACAGCCACAACAGCGGCAGATTCATCGGGCCGAAAAAGGACATGACAAGTGGATAGATCAGGTTACACAGGACCAGTACAACCAATAATCCCAGCGAAGCCAGATACTTGCCCATGACTATCTCGGTCGCGGTGACCGGAGATGTCAGCAGCAGTTCATCGGTTCCCTGCCGCAGCTCTTCGGACATGAGCCGCATCGTCAGTAGCGGAATCACAACAAGCAGCATAAACAGCGTATCACCGAGAATCAACCGGTAATCCAGAATACTCGGCTGGTACACAACAAAGCTCACGTAAAACATAATACTCGACAGCAGTACATAGACTGCTATCGCAAAATAAGAGGTTGGACTCAAAAAGTATGACTGCAGCTCCTTGGAGCAGATCGCCCACATTCTTCTCACTTGGCGTCATCCCCCTTGTTGTGCGTGATAGCAGAGATTTCGCCGTCTGTAGTCTTGCTACGATCGGTTTTCGCTGGCTCCAACAGTACCGTTTCTACATCAGCATGGTCTTCTTTGGCAGGCTCCGTCCCGGATGAAATCACTGTAGGACCAGCATCTGTAGAACTTATAGATTCAGACGGATCATTATCAGTAGTCAGTTTGACGAACACATCCTCCAGACTGAGACGTTCCTTGCGCAGCTCCAGAATCGGAACACGTGCATCTGCCAGCAGCAGAGACAATCGCTCACGGAAGTCGGTATCATCCGCACCCTGCAGCCGCAGCTGAATCGATTGAACCTGCTGCTCTTCCTCAGTACTGCTCAGATATTCCGTGCTTACATTCTGCCAGTTATCCAGCAATCGGCGCAGCTTGTCCGGACGGGTCTTCACCTCCAGCAGTACCTGGAATTTCTCGTTCAGCGATTGATCCAGCTGATTGGCATTGCCATCCATTACGATCCGTCCGTCATTAATAATGAGCACCCGGTTGCACAGGGTACTCACCTCCGGCAAAATATGCGTGCTGAGCAGTACGGTATGCTGCTCGCCCAACTCACGAATCAGCTGCCGGATCTCCAGAATCTGGTTCGGGTCCAGCCCCGATGTCGGCTCATCAAGGATAAGCAGATCCGGCTGGTGAATAATCGCCTGGGCCAGTCCGAGACGCTGTTTGTATCCTTTGGACAGGGAGCGTATAATTTGCCGCTCTCTTCCCTGCAGACCGAGTCGGTCGATCATCTCACTAATACGAAGTTTTTGCTGTCTGGCTGGTACATCCCGCAGATCAGCGACAAAGCGCAAATAAGAGTTCACCGTCATATCCGGATAAAGGGGCGGTGTCTCCGGTAAATAACCAATTTTGGTTCTGGCTTTGCGGGACGGCTCGTGCATCGGCAGACCGTCAATCCAGATCTGGCCGGATGTAGGCTTCAAATAACCGGTAATCATCCGCATCGTCGTTGTTTTCCCGGCACCATTGGGTCCGAGAAACCCGACAATCTCCCCGCGCTGCATTTCAAAATCAATTCCGTCCACACTGCGCCGCTGATCAAAATACTTGCTGACTTGTTGGACCTGAAGCATGGTATCATTCCCTCCTGCGTGATCATACACAGAGCGATCCGCCGATCGCTCCATCATCGTGCTGCATATGCCTGTCTATGCAAAAATCCTTCTTACTATAAAGGATAAAGTATAAATTCAGCTTAAAAAAGCATAAATGACAGCTTAAAAAGCAGTAATCTATGAAAATGGAATTGTAGCATGAAGTGGCTAGAATCAAAAGATGAATACTGTAAGGATTGAACTTCAGAGCACTTCAGGAGGATAGACATTCACCATTCCAAAAAGGAATAAGGGCACGTCCTCCGGTGGAGCCCAGGAATCTACGAAGTGGGAGAAGATGTAGATTCCTGGGCTCCAATGTCGTCCTTTGCCCTTATTTCCTTTCTTGCATTCCGTGCTTGTGTTTACATTTCCAGTGCTTCTTAATAAAAAAGCTGATTCTGCAAATATGCAAAATCAGCTTTTTATTAGCTTTCTTGATTAGTATTTATGCTCTAACTACTGAATTCACAAACATTCACATAGCCATCCTATGCTATCTGTCGTATCTATAATTGATATAACTTATACTTTCCTCCAAATCAGGAACGGTTATTACAAGTCTGCTTAACCGGTACAACAATGGTTCGTTTGCGATTCACGAGGCCGATTCCGACCGCGATCATGACCAGTCCGATCAGCAGCGGCAGGGTTACCGATTCTCCCAAGAGAATTACGCTGAAAATATTCGCAATCACCGGAATCGCAAACGTATAAGAACCTACCGTACTCGCTTCACCACTGTCCATTAATTTAAAATAAACCAGCCAGCCGGCAGCAATCACAAATACGGAGATAAACAGCAGAATCCCAATAAACGAAGGCGTCCAGTGAATATCGCTCCAGCTTTCGGTTCCCGAACCGATCACACTGAGCACGATTCCGCCAATGAGCAGCTGTACAGTTACCGTCCAGAGCGAGTCCAGCTGGGCGCTTTTCTTTTTCATATAAATGGTACCGATCGCCCAGCAGAGTGCAGAGGCTACAGCCAGTCCTATCCCCAGCGGCGACAGATTGCCTTCCAGTCCTCCGGAGCTGATCACAGCCACACCGGCAAATCCGAACAACAGTCCGACCACTTTGAGCACAGACATGCTCTCTCCCAGCCACAGCCAGGCAAACAGACTCAGCAGCACCGGCTGCAGAAAGACAATCGTCGAGAACAATCCTGCCGGTAGATAACCAATGCCCACTGTCTGCAGTCCGTAGTAACCGATAATATTAAAAATCGCCAGTACGGTATACACCGGCCAGTTCTGCTTCCACTGGAGTTTCTCCCGGTGACGCATAGCGATAAATAGCAGAAGCACTCCTCCGATCAGCGTACGCAGTCCCGAGAACAATATGGGCGGTACTTCCGGCAGCGCCAGCTTGGTCAGCGGCCAGTTGATTCCCCATACCATTACCAGAAACAACAGCAGCAGCAATGTTTTGCGCGGCGCTGTACCTCCCGATTTACCTGTCTTATAGGCACCGACCAATATACTGCTGCCGGATACCATCATTTTGTGCAGTGGCTGCGCATGTCCTGAATCGGACGAGTGACTGCCTGTTCCACCACCTGATGAGTATTCATCCATCTCCGTTCTCCCCTATCCATATGTTAAAATTCATATATCTATATTTTTAGCTTATAACGTTTGGTATGATAAATAAAATGAATCTTTCGAATAAAGGAGATAACTTTATTGTTATGACGATTACACAGATTATGGTTTTTGTTCGTGTTGCCGAGACGCTTAACTTTACACAAGCCGCCCAGGAACTGCATATGACACAGCCCGCAGTCAGCCATGCGATTGCCAGTATTGAGAATGAACTGGATGTACAGCTACTGCTCCGGGATCGTAAAAAAGGAGTTCTGCTCACAGAAGTCGGCCAGCGGGTGCTGCTGGAGTTCCGCTCGATTCTGCAAAGTATGCAAAAAGTACAGCAGCAGGTCGCCGCCGAAAAAGGGCTGGATATCGGGACGATCACGATTGGCGCTTTTCCTTCGGCATCCGCCTATTTCCTGCCCCCGATTATTCATCAGATCCGTCAGAATTATCCCAATCTGGTCTTCGATTTGCAGGAAGGCTCCACCAATGAAGTGAGGGACTGGGTACACAGCCGCCAGATCGAAGCCGGACTGATTCTGCTGCCCGATCCGCTGGTCGATACGATTCCACTCTATTCCGACCAGATGATTGTACTGCTGCCGGATGGTCATCCACTGCATGCCCAGAAGCACATCTCGATTCGTCATCTGGATGGTCAGGATATGATCCTGTGCAAAGGTGGGCATGAAGTCGCTATCATGGAAGCTTTCCAGCGCGAGAAAAGCCAGCTGCACATCAATTTCACTACTCATAATATCAGCACGCTGGTCAATATGGTGCGTCAGGGACTTGGTATCGGCATCGTATCCGAGCTGGCCCTGTCCATGTTCCCTCATGAATTGACCATCCGGGAGGTATCTCCACAGATTACGCGCCAGATTGGTATTGCAGTGCCCTCAGTAAATAATGCGTCGCTGGCAGTGCAGCTATTTATAAGGACAGCCAAAGAGCTGTTTGCTGCGGAGACTGCAGTTGATAAGGACTGATCCAGGAACTGCGGCTGATAAGGTATGATCCCAAAATGACCGTCATGAAGATTCACATTTGATTCTGCAGTTCATGCAGTCTTATAAAATGGATGGAATATTCAACTACTGTTACTGAAATATAAAAGGACCGCTCAAATGAGCAGTCCTTTTGTGTGTTGTATATATATATTACATTAGTTGATATAATAAAAATTTAAGATCTATTTTACAATATTGCTGGATACACCCGTTCTCGATCCCACGATTATCCGCATCTACTCAACTTCCATTTATCTAACGCCAGAAATTCCTAACTACTATGCGATTTTGTTGGTCAGGATAAGCAGCTTGCTTCCTTTGACTTTGCTCATATGTTTAAAAGGTTGCCAGCGGCTCCTCAGGAGCAGTCGCTGGTATTGGCGCGCTGATCACTACAGTCAGTTCGCCATGATCCACATCCACCTGTACCACGCAGCCCGGAGCTGCTTCGCCGGCAATCAGTGCACGGGCAACTCGTGTCTCCAGGGCACGCTGGATAAACCGTTTCAGCGGACGGGCGCCATAAGCCGGATCGTACCCTTCATCTGCAATCAGCTGTGCAGCGGCATCCGTAAGTTCCAGTCCAATCTGCCGATCCGCCAGTCGGGTACGCAGATGATCGGCTAATTTGAACACGATCTGACGAATCTCTGTACGCGTGAGCGGTTTGAAAATAACGATATCATCCACCCGGTTCAGGAATTCCGGACGGAAGTGCAGATTCAGTTCGCGCATTACGGTCGAGCGAACATTTTCACTGATCTGTCCTTCCTGCTCCATCCCATTCAGCAGATGGATCGACCCGATATTCGATGTCATAATGACAATCGTATTTTTAAAATCGACCATCCGGCCCTGCGAATCGGTCAGGCGACCATCGTCCAGCAGCTGGAGCAGCAGATTGAATACATCCGGGTGAGCCTTCTCCACTTCATCCAACAAAATCACCGAATAGGGCTGACGACGTACTGCTTCGGTCAGCTGACCGCCCTCCTCATAGCCTACATATCCCGGAGGAGCACCCACCAGGCGAGAGACACTGTGTTTCTCCATATATTCGGACATATCAATACGGATCATATTCTCTTCCCGGTCAAACAGGGATGAAGCGATCGCTTTGGCCAGCTCGGTCTTGCCGACACCGGTAGGGCCGAGGAACAGGAAAGAACCAATCGGGCGATTGGGGTCCTTGATCCCCGCCCGTGAACGAATCACCGCATCTGCGACCAGCTGCACCGCTTCATCCTGACCGACAACGCGCTCATGCAGTACTTCTTCCAGACGAAGCAGCTTTTCCCGTTCGCCTTCGACCAGACGACTGACCGGCACACCGGTCCAGCGGGAGACAATATCGGCAATCTCTTCATCAGTCACCGCTTCGCGCAGCAGGCGGCCTTCCTGATCCTGATGAGCAGCCTCTTCGGCGGCTTTCAGTTCACGTTCCAATCCGGGGATAATACCGTAGCTCAGTTCGGCAGACTTATTGAGATCATATTCTTCCTGGGCTTGTTCCAAATCGAGACGTGCCTGTTCCAGCCGCTTTTTGAGAATATTTACATTCTCGATCAATTCTTTTTCCTGTTCCCAGCGGGTTCTCATCTCCAGCTGTTTTTCCTTGAGATCGGCCAGTTCGCGCTGCAGAATAGCCAGACGATGCTGGCTCAGTTCGTCGGTCTCTCTTTTGAGCGCAGCTTCTTCGATCTCCATCTTCATGATCCGGCGTGTGACTTCGTCCAGCTCTCCCGGCATAGAATCAATCTCGGTCCGGATCATCGCACAGGCTTCGTCAATCAGATCAATCGCCTTGTCCGGCAAAAAGCGGTCCGATATATACCGATCGGACAGCACTCCCGCAGCTACAATGGCACTGTCGTGAATCCTCACGCCATGATGCACTTCGAACCGTTCCTTGAGTCCGCGCAGAATCGCAATCGTATCTTCCACATTCGGCTCGCTCACCAGTACCTGCTGGAAACGTCGCTCCAATGCAGGGTCTTTCTCGATATAGTTGCGATATTCATCCAGCGTAGTTGCTCCGATACAGTGCAGCTCTCCCCGTGCCAGCATCGGCTTGAGCATATTGCCTGCATCCATCGACCCTTCTGTTTTGCCGGCACCGACGATGGTATGCAGCTCATCGATGAACAGAATAATTTGACCATTACTTTGCCGGACCTCATGCAGTACAGCCTGCAGCCGTTCCTCGAATTCACCTCGATATTTGGCACCGGCGACCAGAGCGCTCATATCGAGGGAGAAAATCATCTTGTCTTTGAGTCCTTCCGGTACATCCTTGCGCACGATCCGGTGAGCCAGCCCTTCGACGATGGCTGTTTTGCCGACACCCGGTTCACCAATAAGCACCGGGTTGTTTTTCGTTTTACGGGACAAAATACGAATCACCCGCCGAATCTCGTCATCCCGCCCGATCACCGGATCGACTTTGCCGGAACGCACTTCGGCGACCAGATCACGGCCATATTTCTCCAATACCTCATAAGTCGCTTCCGGGTCCTGGCTGGTCACCCGCTGATGACCGCGAATCTCGGACAATACCACCAGCACCGCTTCCCGATTTAGCCCATGACGGTGCAGCAGATCACGCACTTCCCGATTACCGGGATCATTAACGGAAATAAGTGCGAGTACCGCGTGCTCGACAGCGACGAATTCATCCTTCATCTCCGCCGCTTCCTGTTCGGCCTGATTTAGCACCTGCAGCAGTCCTGCCGAGGCATACCGGCTGACAGCAGCCACCCCACTGACACTGGATCTGCGGCGCAGCAGTTCATCATTTTGCTGGCTGATTACAGTCGCTGGCAGATTCATTTTGTGCAGCAGTCGTGGCAGCAGACCTTCCTGCTGCTCCAGCAGCGCTTTGAGCAGATGAGCAGGTACAATCTCCTGATGCCCCATGGATGTTGCAAGTGCCTGGGCAGTAGCGACGGCTTCCTGTAATTTATGTGTTAATCGGTTGTAATCCAACGCGGTTCCCTCCTGATTATCTCAATTTGGCTGTTCTCAATCGCCAATATCCATCCAGATAAATATAGTGCATATTTTTGTTGAGCATAGGAATACAGAGCACTCGCTATGCCAAACGACGGCACAATGTCAAATTCAAGCAGAGCCGGACATGGACTGTACCGACCCTCCTGCTGTATTTGACTGTTAGCGAATCTATGATTTGCGCCGTCTCATCTGCGCCTGATAGCGGCTCGACGAAGCCAACTGGCGGTATAACTCCCGTTCCTGCTCGCTGATACCGGATGGCACCACAATCTCTACATCTAGCAGCACATCGCCATAGCTGCCGTCATCACGCTGTAGACCACGGCCCAGAATGCGTAGAATCCGCCCGGACTGAATACCCGATGGCACCTTGACCCGGACTCTGGACTGGTCGGGCAGCAGTACATGGGCATCCGTACCGAGCACCACTTCCCATGGAGCAACTTCCAGTACGCCTTGCAAATTACTGCCATCAAGAGCATATATCGAATGAGGGAGAATACGCAGGGTAATCAGCAGTTCCTCATCGGCATCGATACCATTACTGCCAGTACCGCGAATACGGATCGTGCTGCCCTGCGGAATACGCTCCGGAATCTTGATCTGTACGCGCTTGTCTCCGAGCCGGATCGGTACATGGTCGCCGCGATAAGCCTGTTCCAGTGTGATATCCAGCTTGGCACGGGTCGTTCGCAGCGGAATTCCGCCTGTCCGGCTGTCGTTGCTAAAGCTGGCATTACCCGCCGTATTGGAGAAGAAATCATAATCCTTCATCCGGTCACCGAAAAACATGTCAAAAAAGTCTTCATCCAATCCGCTGCCTGTACGATATTCGTAACTGGTACTGCCGGAGGTTTGGCTGTCTTCCGTTCGGGAAGTATTACCGGACTTAGGTCCAGCATTTCCTGTATTGGATTGATACGCCTGACGCGCCGATTCGTATTTGAGCTGATCATCGTATTTCTGCCGCCGACTCTCATCTCCGAGTACTTCATACGCTTCTGCAATTTCCTTGAATCTGGCTTCTGCCTCGGGGGCTTTGTTGACATCCGGGTGCCACTTTTTGGCGAGCCGCTGGTACGACTTGCGGATATCCTGCCTGGAGGCGCCGGGTTCCACTTCCAGTTTCTGATAATAATCCCGGGGCATCTATTCTCCCTCCTTTCCATATATATGAATATAGAAAAGGTGCATTATAGCGGTCAGGAACTACAATGCACCTTTATGATCTACAAAGGTTGTGAATTATCTATTTTTTGTACGTGGATTGATTAACATATCATTGTTATTCTACCTATTTTTAATCCAATTTACCAGTAGGTTAAACACTGCATATTCCTTTTGTCTATGCAATCCTCAGTGATTACTCTCCCGACTGGATCTCGATCCGGCGGCCTTCCGGGCGCTGGCGTTTGGGGATATCCAGCTTCAGCAGACCATCCTTGAGCGAAGCCTGAATATGATCAGCATCAATATCTTCCACATAAAAGCGTCTTACGTATTCGCCATGACGGCGCTCTTTGCGTACGACCTGACCTTTGCTTTCATCCTCGGCGCTGGTTTCTGCATGATGCACCGCTTTGATAGTCAGATAAGGAGCCGCATAGTCGATATCAATATTTTCCTTGGTGAATCCAGGCAGTTCAGCCTCCACCAGATAGGCATGATCCGTCTCGCGAATATCGGTTTTGAACGACAGGGTCGACGACTTTAATGGTGCAAAAAATTCATCATTAAACACATCATTGAAGGATTTCATCAGCTGACCCCAGGACTCTTCACGACGTTTACCAAAAGGAACCAAATCAAACATAAAGCATCCTCCTCCGTGAGTATTGATTTAAATATACAGTTGGTGAAACATAGCTATGAAGATGAATCATGACGATCAGTGAAAGGTGATGTAACGCGCTTCGTTTGACCTTCACTGACCTTACGACTTTATTATAGCCTCTGCTAAGGCGAGGTTCAAAAGGGTTTAGCGTTTATTTCAGGCTGTTATTGCTGATAAATGCGGATTAGATGTAATTAGTTACGTTTTTCTGATCTTTTGACCTTTTTTGACCTTATTTTGGTATTGGGGTGGATGAAGAGGGTGGCGTGGGAATTGTGCGGGATAAAGGTTGACCACTCCGCAAAGAAATAAGGGCACGTCCTCGGGTAGATCCCAGGAATCTACGAAGTGGGATAGAATGTAGATTCCCGGGCTCCAAAGTCGTCCTTTGCCCTTATTTTCTTTGCTGCGTTCTGTGCTTGTTGCTTCATTTACCCATACATATGGCTAAGCAGTTCATTTTTCGCACGATATAGCATCTGTACGTTCGATATATTATTTGTGTGTAGAATACATCTTTTTTTATGTTTGATATATCTTTTTTGCATGTGATACATCAACTCCACGTGTGATGCATCATTTTAAATAAAGCAGTGTAACAAGGGACTTTGGACTTTATCTGAGCTCCCTGCACAGAGCGGAGCAAAGAGAATTCTGCCAACGACCGACATTTAAGCATGGAGATCGACCGCTGCAAGCGGTTGTTCGGGATCTCCATTCTTAACCGGAGAGAGTGGCAGAATCTCTTTGCGCAGCGGAGCAGCTTCACTCCTCTCCCGCTTCTTCCTGTGCTCCCTCTGCAATAAGCACCACCAATCACTCCACGGCAAAAAAGCAGCAGCATGCGATCACACCGCATACTGCTGCTGCCAAATCGATATATCCTATTGTCGCGTATAACAACTTTCTGTTGATATACAGCAATTTTCACTACAGCAACTGTCAGCCGAAATGCTGCTGAATGAATTCCATTGTACGACGGTTATGATGCGGACTGACATAATGACCGTCGAACGGGTAGACTGCTATATCCTTTTCCGAGCGAATCCGGTTGTAGGCAGCGAAGATGGTCTCCGGCAGACAGACCGCATCCTTTAGTCCACAGGAGACAAGCACCGGAATCTTGATCCGGTCCGCCAGATTGATCATGTCAAAGTAGCTCAGCGTCTCCAGCACCTGATTAAAATGCTGCGGATAACGGCTGACGAACTGGGCAGCTTCCTTGAGCGAACTCTCCGAATTCAGGATGCCAAAATCCATGTGGCACATATTCGGAATATTCGCTACCGCTATCGCCGGAATCTCGCTCAGCGCCGAAGTGATTAACACCAGTCCGCCGCCCTGACTGCCACCATACGTAGCAATCCGGCTTGCATCTACACCCGGCTGGGCGGCCGCCCATTCGATGGCTTGGAGAGCATCCACCGTGATCGCACGATAGTAAAATGTATTCTTGTCCAGAATACCCTGCGACATCCAGCCAGAGCTCATGCCGAACTCGGATGGCATGCGGCTGCCGGTCTCCCCGCCTTGTCCCCGTACATCGATCGCGAATACGGCGTATCCCATGGATACCCACTGGGCATAATCTTCAGGGTAGCCTTTGCTACCGGCATAACCGTGGAAAATAACGATACAAGGCAAAGCTGTATCTCCTGCATCTGCCGGACGAACATACCAGCCCGACAGCGGAGTATCATCGAATCCTTCGTAGGTTACCCGATAAGAACGCACAGCTTTCATCGGGGTTGGGCATTCTTCCATCGAAGCGGAAAGTGGTTTATTGTGGAACTGCTGCAGCGTCTGCTCCCAGAACTCATCCAGATCTACAGGCGAAGTCAGCATTGGCGCATACTGCTCCAATTCGCGGACTCTTCTGGCGATAGCGTGACTAATCATAGGACATAGACTCCTTTATTTATTAAGATTAACAATCCAGCCGGTGATCATACGGAAGCAAAAGCTGAAAATGGCTGCCGGAATGATTAACGTGATCAGCGTAATAATAATACTCAGTGCACTCACCGAACCAGGATGGTTTCGGAATTCCAGAATCACCAGCAGGATAGCCATAATAACGTACCAGGCAATAAAATCAGACTTTCTAAAATTGGATTTGATCCAGTTCATTGTCATACCCTCTTCACATGTAATAAGCCTGCATCATTCCGGCAGGCCCAATACGTAAATGCTATCAATAAAAGCGCTTGATTACAACCTATTCCGCGAGATATACGTCTTTCTTTTGACAGATAAAACTCGTGAAAAAATCCATAATATGCAACATATGGTAGATCACTGCGTATATGTACCTTAAGCCTGTTCCGCATCCCTATATCTTCTAAAAAAATCGTGCTGCATCGGTGTAATTGTAAATGGAACAGACCCAGCAAAAGACAGGCGCTAAAAACCGCCGATCCATCTCATCCTAGCTTAAAAAGGAGGGCTATAGTGTACATAACCAATCGAAGATTGAAAATGATCGACGCCATGCGCGGATTTTCCCTACTCGGTATTATCCTCGCCAATATGCTGATTTTTCAGTATGGTTCCTGGGGAGCGATTGATCTAAAAGAATCCGGCTTCTCCACAGCGGATCAAATTGTGAACAAACTGCTGGAGGTGCTGGTTGTCGGCAGTTTTATGCCGATATTTGCTTTTCTGTTCGGCTTTGGCATTATCAAGATGAAAGACAGTCTGGAAAGCAGGCAGCTTTCTCCGTATCCTTATTTGAGTCGACGCTTTTTGCTGCTCATGCTGATCGGCATGCTGCATGGATTTTTTATCTGGGAAGGCGATATTTTAACGTATTATGGATTATATGGATTTGTACTGCTGCTGTATATCCGCTGTCGTCCACGCACACTGCTGATATGGACGATCACCGGATTCAGCCTGATGCTGCTGTTTGGTGTACTGTCTCTCTGGATATCCACTCCCGAGACTGCGCTTACCGAGATGGAGCGCAGCTATCATCTGGAGACGCTGCATGTATACAGTATGGGCAGCTATGCGGATATTCTCGTACAGCGTAATATGACGACGCCTTTTCTGGATTTCCCGCTGGCTTTTATCTTGATCTTTGTGCTGGTTGGCATGACCTCGCTATTGTATATTCCTTTATTCTGGCTGGGTATGTACATGGCGCAAAAAGGCATATTTAATGATCCACAGAGCAAATCCAGATTATATCGTAATGGCATGCTGATCTTCCTGCCTGTTGGTCTGATCAGTAAATCCATGATGGTCATCATGCCGGTACTGGATTGGGAGACGTTTTCACTCCTGTTTGGCGGACCGATCCTGTCGATCGGATACATTTTTGCTTTTGCCTGGCTGTACCTCAAATGGCAATCAGCCAAGTGGATGAATGGATTCATCGCAATCGGCAAGCTGTCACTCACCAACTATCTACTGCAAAGCATCATTTGTACGACTATTTATTATGGTTATGGATTGGGTCTGTTCGGACAGCTCGGCATTGCATGGGGAGCGTTGGTAGCTGTACTCATTTATGCCCTGCAGTTCGTTCTCAGTCCGCTGTATTTGCGCAAATACAATTACGGACCGGTGGAGAAGCTGCTGCGAATGTGGACGAATTGGTCCCGGAGCGGCAAGCTGCCTACGCAGTCTCCGGTAAGTGATCAGGCACAACCGGCTGTACGACATCTGTAACCTGGATCTATGATACAACCATAACCAACTAGATAATTGCTCACCAAAAAGGAAGCCCGCCTATGGAGCTTCCTTTTTGACTATATCCATCTATTAAGAGTCATCTTCTCCAACGTTGAAAAGGAATTAGAGAATTCGTTTTACAAATCCGGTAGACGTCGCTTCATATCCCAGATGACGATAAAAGTCATGCGCTCCGGTTCGCTCTTCACGGTTGCCGCTATTCAGTGCAAGAGCCCGTGCCCCTACGCTACCTGCCCAGCCTTCCGCTGCCAGAATCAATGCTTTGCCGATCCCGCCGCCGCGCTGCTGTTCACGCACGACCAATGAACCGATCCGTACATGCACTCCATCACGTTCAAAACGCAGTTCCCGGATCAATCCGATCATGCCAATCACCTCACCATCGGCTTCCGCCACATAGCACTGATAATCAGGATGCTCCTGCAAAGCGAGAAACCTTGTATTCATATCTTCCTCGGATACCGGATATCCCAATTCATCCATCAACACCGCCAGTGCCGCTATATCCTCCTGATGCGCTTCCCGAATTACCAATGTCTGTTCCATCATTTTCCTCCTTATTGTTCATTCCTTCCAGCTGTGCCGGTTCCCATGTCAATCTGATATGTATGCTGTCCTGCTATTGAGTATATCCTACTGTTAATCACAGTATAGCCAACTCTGCTGCTGCATCCTATCTACACAAAATGATGATTTTGTCAGATTATCAGACAGGGTTCTCATGGAAGCAACAGACGGACAAGTATCTGCTTTCTTTCCCCATTTCACAAGCAGGCTAATCAGCAGGTTTAATCATGCCGTTCTCCTTCGGCCATTAACCATGCTACCAGGTTTGTTGCTGTCCTGCTCTCTTCTATGAAAATAAGGAAATTCGGTTATATCCGCTGCCAAAAAGGGGAAACAAAAATAGAAGAAAAATTACAAAATTTGTATGTGATTATAGGGTGTTATATAATGGGGACAGTATTCTTTATGTAAATAATTATATATTTACCAAGGAGGAACTTATGAAAAAGATCAGCAATAAATATGCCAACTACATTCCTATGCGTGAATTAAATACGACGGAACAACAATTATTCCCTTTTGATGTGTATAACGATCTGCTGGAGCAGTCTCCTGTCCGTTACGACGAGAATCGCAGTTGCTGGGATGTATTCCGGTATGAAGATGTGCAGTATGTACTGAAAAATCCCAAGCTGTTCTCCTCCCGGCGCAATCGCGCCAACCGTGAGAGTATGCTGACCCAGGACCCGCCCAAGCACAAGCAGCTGCGCGATCTGGTCAATCAGGCATTTACCCCGCGCAAGATCGAAGAGCTGGCACCGCATATCCAGAATATCGCAGACGATCTGCTGACGCCTCATCTGCAGGTGGGACAGATGCAGATGGTGCATGATCTGGCTACCCCACTGCCGGTGATCGTTATTGCCGAGCTGCTGGGTGTGCCTTCCTCCGACCGAGATCGGTTCAAGGAATGGTCCGATATTCTCGTCAAAGGTGCACGCGATGACAGTGATGAAGCTTTTCAGGAATTGATGGAGGAGAAAGATCGTACCAATGCCGAGCTGGGCCAATACTTTGCCCGCATTATCGAGCAGCGTCGCCAGAGTGCACAGGATGATCTCATCTCTCTATTGATCGCAGCCGATATTGAAGGCCAACATCTGACCGAGGATGAGATTATCAGCTTCTGTATCCTGCTGCTGGCAGCCGGTAACGAAACGACTACCAATCTGATCACTAATGCAGTACGTATTCTCGCAGAGCAGCCGGAGCTGCAGCAGCGGCTACGTGAACATCCGGAGATGATACCGACTGCTGTCGAAGAAACACTGCGCTATTATCCACCTATCGTTGCGATTGGACGCGTCGCCAAAGAAGATATCGAGCTGCGTGGTCAGCATATCCGCGAAGGCGAGCAGGTGATTTCCTGGGTAGGCGCAGCCAATCGGGATGAACAGAAGTTTGCAGATGCAGATACATTTATCCCGGATCGCAAGCCGAATCAGCATATGGGCTTTGGGTTTGGTATCCACTTCTGTCTCGGTGCTCCACTGGCACGGCTCGAAGGTCGGG
The DNA here is from genome assembly GCF_000971985.1 of Paenibacillus dauci. Lineage (GTDB taxonomy): Bacteria > Bacillota > Bacilli > Paenibacillales > Paenibacillaceae > Saccharibacillus > Saccharibacillus dauci. The sequence continues at coordinate 119,644 of NZ_LAQQ01000009.1, forward strand.
TCGTTCTGAATACACTGCTGCGTCATATGGACCGAATTGCGCTGGCAGAAGGCGCACAGCTGGAGCCAATCCAGAGTGCCTTTGTATTCGGAGTCAAAGAGTACCCGATCACTTTTCAGCCTATTCAGCCGGATTGATCTTCTATTGTTGATTGATCAGGTGTAGATACATTCAAGATTGCTGCTAAGTAGCAAGTAGCAACCTATTATAAAAGACATTTGTATTCCGCAGGCAACTTTCTTTTCTATATAAGAAAGTTGCCTTTTTCATTTTTGTATAAAAAATACAAGATGCAATCAAGATGCAATTAATATGTAACTATATATATAAAAACAAACCTTACCTAGCTTCTTTTGTGAGCGTTAGTTGAAACATGTGCAGTTACAGGTTAAAATCTATTTCATCAGCAGGCTGTACAGCTTGCTTATAACCAAAGGAGTGATGACTAATGAACAAGAAAAGTACACGCTGGATTGGTGCAGCCGTCGCCGCTGCCATCACCGTTACCACAGCCGGACTGCCTGCCACTGCCAATGCTGCTTCCTCCGTTTGTCCGCCTGTGCCTGTATCCCAGACGGGAACGAGTGCCAAAGCTTTCGTATCGCAGCAGACCAAAAACAAACAATTGGTAATGAATATGTACCAAGACGTATTTAATCAGCACAAGCTGAATAAAATCAGCTCTTATATCGCCAAAGACTATATTCAGCATAATCCACTGGCTGGAGACGAACGACAGGCTTTTGCCGACTATTTCGGTGCCTATATCAAACAGAATCCCCATCTGAAAGCAGATGTGAAGCGTATTATTGCCCAGGGTGATCTGGTATTGGTTCACAATCATGTAACAACGAGTAAACAAGATAAAGGAATAGCGGTTGTAGATATTTTCCGGATCAAAAATAACAAAATTGTCGAGCATTGGGATGCAGGACAGACTGTACCGGAAAAATCCGCCAATGATAATACCATGTTCCCTCTTCCCGGTACTCCTGTACAGTTACAACCAGTTTCTTCCCAACAAGTTGCAGCTAACAAGAAGCTGGTAACTACGTTCTATAACCAGTTCTTTAATAAACATGACGGAACCGCTCTGCAAAAATATGTCGCGGAAGATTATATCCAGCATAACCCTACCGTACCTACCGGCCGCAAACCGCTGGAAGCTTTTATTCCCATGCTGCAAAGCAATCCGGACAGCCGCAACAAAATCATCCGTGTCATTGCAGAAGGTGATATTGTCGCCCTGCATGTTCATGCCCAGAGCAGCAAAACGGACCGCGGAAGTGCCGTTGTGGATATTTTCCGTGTAGCGAATGGCAAGATTGTCGAGCACTGGGATGTCGTACAACCAGTACCGGAGAAATCCGTTAATACCAATACGATGTTCTAATCGCCAAAGATATTCAATAACAAATAAATCCCTGGACTCTCTTCTAACATATGGGAACTCTCAGGCCCTATTGAGAACGATGAAGCGCTGGCTGCTGCTGGCGCTTTTTTGCTGTTCATTTTGCTGATCGTCCTATTTATTGTCTTTCCTTTAATTCTTAAGGGCGTCTTCAGAATTTCTTTCGTTTTATCCTCAGTAGGTCCTTATATTTGTTCCTTATAGTTACTGTAACAGAACAACAAAGGAGCTTTCACATGATCAACAGTCTGCTCGTCCACTACATCGAGAGTTATGGTTACCCTGTTTTTTTCCTGGCTTTTTCTTTGGGCCCTTTTGGTATTCCGATTCCTAATGAAGTAACACTTCTGACCGGCGCCATTTTGAGCAGTACAGGTGCGCTGAATCCCTATTTAACCTACAGCATTATTCTGGCTGGTCTATGGACCGCAGTCACACTGGGTTACTGGGGTGGCAGATTATTCGGACAGCAAATAGGTGAACGGTTTCGCCATAATCGTCATTTTCAAAAAGCCGAAGCCATCTTTAACCGTTTTGGTGAAAAAGCTATTTGTCTTGCTTTTTTCCTTCCGGTTATCCGCTATCTTATCCCTCTATTCGCCGGGATCAGCAGTACCACATTCCGCCGATTTGCTCTTTTGTCATACAGTAGTGCCTTGTTTTGGACAGCAGCCTTTTTTATAGTTGGTCATTTTTTGGGAGGGCTCACTTTTTAGTATCTGTATAGATCCCATTCAGGAAGAGATAACAGGAGGAAAAATCATTGCGTATTAAAGAAAGTCTACTTTTTCTACATCGTTTTTTTGGACATCCCAAACGGGTCGGCAGCGTTGCGCCCAGTTCACGGTTTCTAGCTGCCCGAATGATGGAGCCGATTCCCTGGGAACAGGTACAGGCCGTCGCTGAACTGGGTTCGGGTACAGGTGCGATTACCCGCGCTATTCAGGCGAATGCCGACAGTTCTACACGGATATTATTGTTTGAGATGGATAAAAGAATGCGCGAATATCTGAAAATCCAATATCCGTCATTTACCTGCCATACCAATGCACGCCATCTCACGATCAAGATGAAGCAGGATCATATCGATCAACTTGATGTGGTTGTTAGCGGGTTGCCCTTTTTTAACTTTACTCCGGATAATCGGGAATTCCTGATCAATCAAGTACTTGAGGCGCTTAAACCAGGTGGTCTGTTTATCACTTATCAATATTCCCTTCAGATGAAAAGGATTTTGGCCGACAAATTTATTATCGAAGAAATCAAATATGTACCTTTGAATATTCCGCCTGCCTTTGTATATGTATGCCGCAAGAAAGAGTAAAGCAGAAGGATAGAATTTTTATTATTTAAGAAAGAAAAGAGTGTGATACATGTGACAACCATTCTTGTAGTCGACGATGATTCGGATATCCGGGATGTCATTCATATTTATTTGCGTAATGAAGGTTATACGGTTATAGAAGCCGAGGATGGTATAGATGCACTGGAAGCGATGAATCATCATTCATTTGACCTGATCATTCTGGATATTATGATGCCTCGCATGGATGGAATCAAAGCCTGTATGGAAATTCGCAAACAATCCCATGTTCCTATTCTGATGCTATCCGCCAAAGAGACCGATATGGACAAAATTACCGGATTGACTACCGGAGCAGATGATTATATCGTCAAACCCTTCAACCCGCTAGAACTGTTGGCTCGTGTCAAAGCCCAGCTGCGCCGCCAGGCTATGCTGAGTCAGAAAGAACATCCGGCAGTCATTCAGATTCGGGATCTGATTGTGGATAAGCACAAACATGCTGTTATGTTAAAAGGTACTCCCATAGCGCTTACTCCTCTGGAATTCTCGATTCTGGAGCTGCTCGCCAGTCACCCAGGGCAGGTATTCAGCTCTGCACGTATCTACGAAAGTGTATGGAAAGAGCCCTTCGGATACTCTGATAATACAGTGATGGTCCATATCCGAAATCTACGCGAAAAGATCGAAAAATCTCCAAAAGATCCTCACTATATCAAAACCGTCTGGGGAGTAGGCTATAAAATTGAATAAACTCCAATTCCGCCACAAACGCAAAACGAATATTCGCTGGCATCTGCTGTTTAACTGTGTACTAAGCTTTATCATCTCGCTGGTTGTGATTTACCTGTTTTCCTTTTTGACATCCTATATTTTGAATAAAATGCTGCAAACTAGCGCCCATGTATTGATCATTGGCGTGACATGGGCATTTACCCTGTTTGTTGTGTTTTCCTGCTCTTTTACCGTAACATTCTTCCTGCTTACACGCCGTATGGTCAATGATCTAATTACGCTGGAAAAGGGACTGGATATCATTGCGCAGGGAAATATGGATTACCGGGTATCGATTATCCGTGAGGACGAACTCGGCAGAGTCGCTGCCAATATTAACCGGATGGCCGAACGTCTGCAGCAGAAAATCATTCAGGAGCGGGAAAGCGAAAGTGCCAAAATGGAAATGATTACCGGCATTTCGCACGATTTACGGACACCACTCACCAGTATTATTGGCTATATGGAGCTGCTGCGAAGTCATTCTTTTCACAATGAAGAGGAACAACTGCGCTTTGTCGAAAATGCCTACAACAAATCGCTTCATCTCAAAAAAATGCTGGATGATCTGTTTGAGTATACACGCCTGTCCTGGAATGATGTACGGCTTCAGCTGGAACCGATTGATCTGGCAGAGCTGGTGAATCAGCTGTATTTTGAATACGAACCGATCGCACGTGAACATGGAATTACGGTCATAACCAAATTGGTGGATGAGCCTGTCATTGTCATGATGGACAGCGAGAAAATGGCACGGGCGATCGACAATCTGCTCATCAATGCACTGAAGTATTCGCTGACTCCCAGCACTGTTCATATCACAATGAAACGAACAGATACGCAAATCTATATCGAGATTACCAATGAAGGAATTCCCCTTACCAAAGAACAGGAGCGCAGGCTGTTCGAACGCTTCTATAAAGCCGATTATTCGCGGAATCATAACGGTATCCAGACCGGAGCGGGACTCGGTCTGTCTATCGCCAAAAACATTGTTGAATTGCATGGTGGAACACTGAGCTTCAGTCACTTGGGCAAGCTGTTTACTTTTACAATTTATCTGCCACTGACTACAGACAGGACACGTTTATAATCTAATTTTAACACATAATAACCAATAAGTTGATTATAGATAATAGTTTCATCCTATAAGAGAATAGGATTCGGGTATTTGACGATTGCCTGATGCGGGCTTACATTGATAACAGTTCATTACAGGAATGCGGGGTTCAATCAGATAGAACAATTGCCTGTTTGGTTTCCCTGCTCCCTGTCTGTTATCATATCGCCGCAGAAAGGAACATCGTTATGCTGATGCATTTATTGTCTACGTTATACCAGGTTTTTCTTCCGATTTCCCTTCCTGTGGTAGGCGGGATTCTGCTGCGTCGATTCCGCGGACTGGATACCAAACCACTGGCTACTCTGTCTCTGTACATATTAACTCCATCCATTGTATTCAACACGCTGCTGCATGCGGAGATTTCGTTGCAGGATGTGACTTCTACCATCACCTTTTCCCTGCTGACGCTGGTCGCACTATGGCTGATAGCAACGATCGTCAGCCGGATTCTACACTTGAATCCACAGGAACAGGCAGGACTGACCCTGATCTCTACTTTTACCAACAGTGTCAATTATGGTCTGCCGCTTGTACTGCTGGCTTTTGGTCAACTCGGTCTGGACAAGGCTTCCGTCTATGTTATCGGACAAATGGTTATTGTGAATACGGTCGGCGTCTTTTTTGCAGCACGCTCACATTTCTCGGCCAGGCAAGCGTTTGCTTCTATTTTCCGGCTGCCTGCAGTGTATGCCACTGCAATCGCGATGCTGCTGCGGCTGTCTGGATGGGCACTGCCTTCGACACTGGATCAGGGATTTGCCATGCTGGCAGCGGCTTATTCGCCAGTCGCTCTTGTTGTTCTCGGCGCACAAATGATCAATGTCGGCTCCCGGAACGCAGAAGCGGCAGCCGACCGACCGGCACAGCGCGCCTTCTGGGCGGGCATGACGATCCGGCTGGCTGCCGCACCTTTGTTATCCTGGTTGCTGCTCACGCTGATTGGCGTGGAGGGCATTCTGTTTAATGTACTGCTGATTCTCACATCCATGCCGACAGCAGTCAATGCCGTTATTCTGGCAGAGCAGTTTGGTGCTGCTCCCCGGCTCGTATCACGCTGCATTCTGTGGACGACGCTGTCTTCCATGCTGGTGCTGCCGGTACTGATCCTGTGGCTGCAATAGGACAGCTGTATTGCTTTTATACAATAGACAAATAATTCGGTATCAATCGCAGAACACCGGCAGATCCGGATGATGCAGGTATTGAAAAGCCGTCCGGATCTGCTGCTCTGTATTGCGTTCTACCGACAGCGGCGGCAGCTCATTCTCGGCGAAAAAGCCTACTTCCATCGTCTCGGTCGTATCTGTCGCCGCCGTGCCGCCGATCAGCTCGCATTCAATAAAGAATTTGTATACATGCCATGGTGAAGGCGGGTGCGGATGGAATTTCTTGTCCACCACGCCCAGTAGACGACCGGCACGAACATCGTAGCCGGATTCTTCTTTGACCTCTTTGACAGCAATCTCTTTGGGCGACAGTCCGATATCTGCCCATCCTCCCGGTAAAGCCCATGCCCCGTCCAGCTTCTCGCGAACCATCAGAATACGATCATTCTGAAAAACGACCGCACGAATATCCACTTTGGGCGTTGCATAACCGGTTTCTCCTGCAAATAATTCACGAATCAGCTCAATCTCAACTTCCGTGTACTGCTGCATAATTTCTACACTCAGCTCCCGCAGCTGCTCAAATCGCTCCAGATCATAGACATCCCTGGAATATTCGAGCCCTGCCTGACTGATCGCCTGAATCTGCTTAGCCCACTCCAGCCATTTCAATTGCACTGTCTTCATCTCCCCTGCAGCCTGACCACCTTGGAGATGGTTTATTGCTGCTGTTCTGCTTCATATGGTAGCAGATGGCGGACACAATTGTACAATTCGCAGTCCCAGGCATTTTGCTCGTCACAGCGTACAACGGTGATCGACATATTTTCCAATGTATGCCATTTGGGTTCTTCCTTGAGGATGGCGTTCAGCACATGATTGAGCAGCACACCATGGCTGACGATCAATATGCGCTCGCCGGGATGCTTTTGCCCCAGTTCCTGCAGGCAGCTGATGCCACGCGCTGCACCTGATTCGGGCGTTTCCAGCCCCAGATCCTTCTGCTTCCATTGTTCTCCCCAGCGCTCGATCCGTTCTGCCTGCGTGGTACCTTCAATCTGGCCGCCATCAAGCTCCCGCAGACGCGGATCATAACTGACGGGCAGCTGCGAAGCTTCGGCGATGGCCTGAGCTGTCTGACGTGCACGAAGCAGATCACTGGCATAGATGCGGTCCCATGATTCTCCGGCTATGCGTCGTCCGAGCTGACGTGCCTGATTCCAGCCATCTTCATTAAGTGGAATATCCGAACTTCCCTGTGCCCGGCCCTCTTTGTTCCATATGGTGCTGCCATGACGGATTAAACCGAATGTAGTCATCGTTATTCCTCCTTTACGCGTGATATGACACTAACCTGATGAGTGACATTTGCAGCCAAAAAGTATACAATAATCTCTTGTTTATATATTTTATAATGCTTCAAACAGGGGATTCCTGATCAAGGCATAAATGGTCTGCACTCCTACCTGTATCTTACCATGTTTGGGCTTGTAAACATTGATTTTCAATTATATCTGTGTCAATATAACGAAGCAAACAAATGATCGCATTATTTTTCCTTTATCTGGAAAGGGGTATATTATTATCATGGCCAATTCACTGTTCCGCCTGATGACCGAGCTATCCTCACGCAAGTGGGTATCCCGGCTGACAGGCAGCTTTGCTAAATCACGGGCCAGCCGCGCGTTAATCCCGAAATTTATTCAGGCTTACCGCATTCCGGCAGAAGACGCCGAGAAAAGCGTCAACGATTATCATACATTAAATGAATTCTTTACCCGTCGGCTGCGTCCAGGTGCACGTCCGATTGATGCGGACCCGATGTCGCTGACCAGCCCGGTCGATGCGCTGATCACTGCTATGGGCCCACTGCAAGACGGATTGATTCCTCAGGTCAAAGGCCAGGATTACAGCCTGGAAGAGCTGCTGAATCACTCTCCGCGGATGGAGACTTATCGTGATGGATATATGTTCGTGCTGTATTTAAGCCCGACCGATTATCACCGGATTCATGCTCCGGTCACCGGCAAGCAGACCGAACGGGACCATATTCCGGGCAAAGTATATCCGGTTAACGACAAAAGTATGCTGAATATGCGTGCTGTACTAAGTCGTAATGAACGCCAGATTACCTACATGAAGCATCATTATGGAGAAGTGGCAGTCGTCAAGGTAGGCGCGCTCAATGTCAGCAGTATTCGCTATGCTGACGAGACTCGCACATCGTGGAACAAGGGTGACGAATTGGCTTATTTCGAATTCGGTTCGACGATTGTGCTGCTGATCCAACAGGGGACATTTACCCCTGATGAGATGCTGCATATCGGTAGCCGCGTCAAAATGGGCGAGAAACTGGGAACGCTGATGGATATGGAAGCGACCCGTCCCTACCGTCGTCTGATCGATCCATCTTAGGCAGATCATGGCTTTTATGGCCGCCTGACTCCGGTCTGGATTATTCTTAAGTGATATAAAAAGCAGCCCCTCCGATGACAATCTTCGGCGGGGCTGCTTTTCTGTTCGGGTGTCCTATATATAAATACATCCTGCTTAAGTATAAGTTGGATTAGAACCAGGCTTCTGCTGCCCGTTGTGCTGCAGTCTCGAATCGACGCAGACGATTACGGAAGACTTTGCTGCTGATCTTGGATGAACTGTTGTTACGCCCCCGTCTTCTCAAACGCATTCTGAAGGCCCCCTCTCTTATGGCATGGCGGCACTCTACTGTACGGCACAACCGCTTACAGAAGTTTACCTCACGCTTACAATATGCATGAGCAGTATTTACCCCGCGTGTTTTCGGTTGAAACAAACAACGGATCGGGGTGTTTACCGTCATCCTCCATTTATTGTAAAGCAGTTTGCCATCCCGGAGCAACTTTGCCGCTTACCATAGAAAACCGTTCCTGTCAGCGAATCTCGGAAGGATTTTTACCGGTATACTGCTTGAATTGACGACTGAAAAAGAAAATGTCGCGATAACCCAGCGCGTCTGCTACCTCGGTCACATTCATCCCCGTATAGACGAGCAGATGCTCGGCCCGTTCGATTCGCATCCGTATGATATACGATTGCACAGATACGCCCATCAATTCCTTGAACTTGATAGAGAAATAACGTGGCGACAATCCTGCCCGTGAAGCCAGATCTTCCACACGATGCGCAAGACTTGGATGCTGGCGAATATAATTGGCTACTTCCTGGATCGTCTCGTTCAGCTGATTGCTCACTTTGCGAGGGGCCGGCTTGTGCTGCTCATCGCGCAGCAAATGAATCATCAGCTGTTTTAGAATCAGACGCGCTTCCTCTTCAGCAGCAAAAGCCCGCTCCAGCAGCAGCCGGACATACCGGACCAGCATATATTCAAAGTCAATCGTCTCGTCCAGCACCCGGTAGCGTGCAGGCACACGGCTGACCGGCTCGTTTACGTCAAAATGAATATAGGTCAGCACCAGCGGCTTTTGCGGATTATGGGTAGCGGTTGTCTCGTCTCCCGGACGGAATACAAAGCAGCTTCCTTTACTGATCGCATACGGCTCTCCGTTCAGGATCAATTCCCCTTCACCACTCCATACATAGAACAGATCATAATTGGGCATGGGCTTTTCCCGTTTGGGCCAGCGCCACTCCGGTTCACAGAAAATTTTGGCAAAGGCGGGCTTCAATATAAATGAAGCAGGCGATAATTCAAGCATGATATTCCTCCTTCTCCAATTCCTCTATCTAGGTCTCTATCGGCTCTCCACTATACCGCTATATCACATTAAACGGCTATGCGATTATATTGCGCAAAAAGTTCGCATTCGTCAATGGTAGGTTACCTAATTAATGAAATTTTGTGGATTGCTGCGTATTCCAGGCATGCTGCAGGCGCCGGATTCCTTCTATAATCTCTTCTTCCTCCAGATGGGCAAAGCTGAAGCAGCCAGCAGGCGTTCCTTCTGTGAGCCGGTAATCCGCTGCATCCCGCCAGCTAACTCCGCAGGCCGCCGCGATGCGCCGAAATTCTTCATACGAATCCTGGTCGTGCTGCCAGACTCCATATACATGCAGTCCCGATCCGACCGGCATCCAGGAAAATACTCCTTTCAGCCGCAGCTCCATCTGTTCACGAAACGTGGTATGACGTACTTTATATAATCGGGTCATCCGGCGCAGATGACGCATGTAATCTCCCCGCATAATAAAACGTGCCAAAGCACGCTGCTCGAGCCGGGATGAAGGCAGCGGATCATACAGCCGCTTGGCTGCCATCAGCGCCTGTGCCAGCCCCGGCGGCATAATCGCATAACCAAGTCGCAGACTGGAGAACATACTTTTGGAAAAGGAACCGACATAGATGACGCTGTCTGCCCGATCCAGCGCTTTGAGCGGCTCGATCGGACGGCCTTCCCAGCGAAACTCGCTATCATAATCATCTTCGATCACCCAGGCATTGCGGCGATGTGCCCACCGGAGCAGCTGCTGTCGTCTGGACAGTGGCAGCACGACACCTGTTGGGAACTGGCGGCCCGGCGTAACGAACAACAGACGGGACTCCCATTCCTGTGGAATAATCCCCTGCCGATCCAGCGGTGCCGGGCACACCTGTCCGCCACAGGCAGTGATCGCCCGGTAGATTCCGGTGTAACACGGATCTTCCAGAATGACAGGCTCTCCTTCATTAATCAACAACTGACAGAGCAGCACGATCGCTTCCATCGATCCGCTGCATAATACGATCTGCTCCGGCTGGGCAGCGATACCGCGCGTACGTCCCAGATGACTGCAGATCGCTTCCCGTAGCTGCAGATCGCCCCCTGCTTCCTCTTGCTGCTCATGGCTGCCAACAGGCTGCTGCAGGTCTCTCGCAGCACCGGTCATCGCGCTTCTCCAATCGGTCAGTGAGCGACCTTCCAATAGAATCTCACGGGGAGCAAAGGAAATCGTTGGTGCAAGCCGAGTCTCCTCTGTAGCGGGTAGGCTAACCGGATGATCAACAGCTGCTGATTCGGCAGCCTGCCGACGTTCCAGTTCCAATAGACGCTCTCCCCAGCGGGATAATGTACGTGTTTCGGAGATTAGATCAGCGGAAAGTACGTAAGCAGCATGATGCTCATCATGTTTTTTTGTCGTATCGTCCTGTACGGCAGGCAGACTGATGAGCTGCCGGGCCACATACGTTCCTCTGCCTACTGCTGATTCGGTATAGCCTTCTGCCAGCAGCAGATCGTAAGCCCCGGCTGCGCTGCCCCGGGATATACCATAACTCGCTGCCAGTTCACGTGTTGACGGTAATCTCGTTCCCGGCTGCAGCGATCCGTTTAGAATACTCTCGCGCAGGGCATGATACAACGCTATGTATTTGTGTGGATACTGCTGCAGAGCCCGCTGATACGCGATGGTGATATCCATCCTGGAGGGTTCCTTCCTTTCCTGCTGCTCCTGCCTATATGCTGGCAGACAGCATATGTATTTATTCTGTACACGATGACGTATGCAATCTTCCGCAGACATGGATTGTTTTCACATCGTCACTTTCATGCGTTAAATCACTAAAATTGGACCATAGGATTGTGTTTATATTGGCTCTTTTCGCCTGTCAATTTTCAGCATAAGCTGATTACCTTGGGACGTCAATCATCTAACAGAGATAAGGGAGAGAATTTACTTATGAGAAGAAAAGAATTTACAGTGGAAGAACAGCAGGAACTGGAACAATTCCTGGGTGAAGTCAGTTTTGGATTTCTCGGACTGGCTGGCGAGGATGGATGGCCGCGGGTGATTCCACTTAATTTTGCCTACGGTAATGGAGTCTTTTATATGCATGGCAGCCGTGCCGGCGAGAAAATGAAGCTGCTCAGAGAGGATAACAAAGTCACCTTTTCAGCAGCGCGTGAATATGCACTGATCCCTTCCTACTTTACCGATGAAGAGATGGCTTGTCCGGCTACCGCCTTTTTCAAAAGTGTAACGGTAAGGGGACATGCCGAAGTCGTGACCGATCTTGAGGAAAAGGCGATGGCACTCGGTATCTTTATGCAGAAGCTGCAGCCGGAGGGCGGCTATGATCCTATTACTACCGAAGACCCGCGTTACATTCCCCGTCTCAAGGGAGTCGCGCTGATCAAGATTATCCCTGACGAATGGACTGCCAAATTCAAATTCGGTCAGAATGTCCGGGGCCAGGAACGCGAGCAGATTATCAGCGGTCTACAGCAGCGGGGTTCTGCTGATGATCTATCCACTCTGGAGATGATGGAGAAGTACTGCCCGTATCATCAGTCAGCAGGCGGTACGGGCAACGATTCAGAAGATGATCAGGATCTATAGTACCTATTCCGACGGGTTCACCTTTGTTATTCTGCGATAAATGATACTCTCCGGTTGGAATCTGTTATACAAAAAAAGCAGCTTCCTGAACAAGAAAGCTGCTTTTCACTCTATATTATGCTATTTATTGTTATGACTTTGTACCAGGAAGTAAGGCAATAATCAATTCATTCAGAGCGGACAATGTATCCGCATCGCTCAGGCGACCCTCTGCTCCAAACTTTTTGCTGATAAATGGTATGGACAGTGTGGTCTTGTCAGTAATAAGGGCATTCATCATGAGAAGTGTTCCTTTTAGCGATTCCAGCGCAACCGATCCGCCCTGTGGATGCGGAGAAGCACTGATTGCTGCTGTCGGTTTATTGACCAGTTCTCCCGAAGAAACAATCCAGTCCAATGCATTTTTGAGAGAACCGGGAATCCCCCCGGCATATTCAGGAGTACAGATCAATACTGCATCTGCCGATCCCAGTAAATCCCGCCACTGCTGTATAGCCGCATGAGGTGCAATATGATCCTGGTCCAGATCGGGATTGAAATGCGGCAATTCCGAGAGCCCATGGTATTCAATACACTCTGTTCCAGAAGGCATCAGACTCATAATGGAAGATAGCAGCCGGGAATTGGATGACTGTTCGCGCAGGCTACCTGATATACATACTACTTTAATCGACTGGTTGTGCATAAATTCACCCTCTCTCTATAAAATACAAGCTTATTTACCATACTATACACTATCTGTTTATCTGGTCGGCATACGTTAGTATTCCTATCTGATCTATACAAGATATTCTTCATACTATTCTCACATCTAAATTGCCGCCATACCGTGACACATTTGTGAGAACAATGATATACTATGAGGCAGCGAAATCAGACGGAATATGCAGCAGATTCGCCTGGTTGATATCTTCTAAACAGACCCGGAAGGATGAACAAGATGAACCCACTGGCAGGACAATTGAATGAGAACCTGAAAGAGGACAGTCCCTATATTTATGATATGCTGTCCCGGCTCGGCAAAGAAATGTTTTTCCCCAAAGAAGGCATATTGAGCCAATCGGCAGAAGCTTCCAGCCAGGCCAAAAAATATAATGCCACAATCGGTATCGCTACCGAAAATGGTGGACCGATGCATCTGAAGGTCATTCAGGATTCCCTATCCGCTTTTCAGCCGAAAGATCTGTATCCGTATGCCCCACCAGCCGGCAAACCCGAGCTGCGCAGCGCATGGCGCGAGAAAATGATCAAGGACAATCCATCTCTGGCAGACAAAAAATTCGGCAATCCGATCGTAACCAATGCACTGACCCATGGTCTGAGCATCGTGGCGGATCTATTTGCCGATGAGGGTGACGCGATCATCTATCCGGACAAGAACTGGGAAAATTACGAGCTGACCTTCGGTATCCGCCGCGGCGCACAGATCGTCAATTATCCATTGTTCACCGAAGATATGAACTTTAACAGCGATGGTCTGCGCGATGCTTTGCTGGAACAAAAAGACCGTGGTAAAGCCATTGTGGTCCTGAACTTCCCGAACAATCCGACCGGATACACACCAAGCGTCGAGGACGGTCACCGGATCGTAGCAGCTATCAATGAAGCAGCACTGGCGGGCATTAATGTAGTCGTTGTAACGGATGATGCTTACTTTGGATTATTCTTCGAAGATTCCATACAGGAATCCCTGTTCGGCGAATTGAACAATCTGCACCCACGCATTCTGCCGATCAAGATCGACGGCGCTACCAAAGAAGAATATGTATGGGGCTTCCGCGTCGGATTTATTACGTATGGTGCTTCTTCGGATGTGGCATTGACCGCCCTGGAACAAAAGACGCTCGGTATTATCCGTGCAACGATCTCCAGCGGAGCACATCCGTCACAGACCTTTGTCCTGAACGCCCTGCGTTCCCCGGAATTCGAAGCGCAAAAAGCCGAGAAATTCCAGGTGATGAAAGGCCGTGCCAACAAAGTCAAACAGCTGCTCGACAGCGGCAAATACGGCGATGTATGGGAATACTATCCATTTAACTCTGGCTACTTTATGTGCCTGAAGCTCAAAAATATATCAGCGGAAGATGTACGTCAGCGCTTGCTGAGCCAGTACGAAGTCGGCACAATTGCTCTGGGTGAGCATGATCTGCGGGTTGCTTTCTCCTGTATTGAAGAGCAATACCTTGAAGATCTGTACGATCTGATCCATCAGGCTGTACTGGATGTGCAGCAGGCGTAACAAACAAGCTGACAGTTAGTTCTTTATCAACCAGCAATTCTTTTGATCATTATGAGATCCATAAATAATAGCAGGCCCCGGTCATGGATCGGAGCCTGCTTTTTGGCGTTCCTTGGATTAATAACCGCCTTATTTCCTATCCATACAATTCCATTACAGGAAAATTCATTTCCCAAAAGAATAAAGTTATAGTAATATGGATCAATATGCCTATTTTTGTAAAGAAAAGATATAAAATTAGGTTTTTCAGACTATATCGAGATTAGGTACAAAGCTTAAATTTATGGTTTATTGGGGGAACTTAAGGAATGTTAACGACGAAAATTCGGCCGTGGGCCATCCTGCTGCTGAGCACAGCCATTCTGCTGCCGACTGCCGGACTCACAGGAGTTGATCCGGTCAGCGCACAGTCAGTCAATGCGACTGATATCCAGCATCACTGGGCCAAAAATGTTCTTATCGATTGGCAAAACAAAGGCTATATTAGCGGCTTCCAGGATGGCAGTCTACAGCCGGATCAGAGTGTAACCCGTTCGCAGCTGGCTGCACTGATCAACAAATCATTTGGGTTCACTTCATCCGTACCCATTCATTATCGCGATGTACAACCATCCGATTGGTACTATAACGATATCGCTATTGCCAAAGCGCAAGGCTATATGGAAGGATACAAAGATTCCACCTTCCATCCGGAGCAGCAAGTTACCCGTCAGGAGCTGGCGGTTATTCTGACCTCTATCAAAAAATTAAAATCATCCGGCTCGGCCAGTCGAATGAAAGATACAGCCAACAGCCCTTCCTGGAGCAAAGGCTCGATCGGTGCCGTGATTGATAACGGACTGATGAATGGCGATGAAAAAGGATTCCGTCCCAAAGACACAACGACCCGTGCAGAAGCCGTCACCGTACTAAATCGTTCACTTCAGTCTACCGGTGCTGCAGCGACAGTCTATAATACAGCTGGAGTCTACGGACCGGCATCTGGACAACAGCAGATATCCGGCAATGTACAGCTCAATGCCGCTGGCAGCACACTGCGCAATATGGTTATCAACGGTGATCTGCTGCTTGGCCAGGGAATTGGCGAAGGAGATGCGCTGCTCGATCATGTGACGGTCAAAGGAACAACAACCGTCAATGGCGGCGGCAGCCATAGTATCCATGTCAAAGATTCCAATCTGGCTACTATGGTCATTAACAAAAAAGATGGCGATGTTCGCGTAGAAACCAGTGGTTCAACTGTGATTCAGCAGACTGTTCTTCAATCCGGTGCCATTCTGGAAGAGAAAATGAACGCTGGTGCCAGCGGATTTAACAATGTCGTTATGTCTTCACTACTGCCAACCGGTGCCAGAGTGACCATGAATGGACGGTTCGATGCAGTCGATATCGCCGCTTCGTCACTTGACGTGCAACTGGTATCAGGTTCAATCGATAGTCTGGCTGTCGCTTCCGGTACGACAGGCAACCGGGTGGATACGACCAGTAGCTCGTCTATTCAATCCGCTACCTTGAATGCCCCGGCAACAATCGGCGGCAATGGTACGGTCGAGAATGCTTATATTCGCGCTGAAGGAGTCACAATTACGCCGCGAGTGATGCAGACGAGTATAGATAATGGCATTACTGCCCGCGTAGGCGGCAATACGGTAGGACTTCCGTTGACCCCCACCAATACCAAGAAAAAAGAATCCAATCATAATGAGACCACAACGCCTGTAAACGAGACGAAGCCAACTCCGAACACAGATGTCACGGCTCCGCCGCAGATCCAGCATCTGGATGTCAAGAATGGTCAGGCCGTTCTGCCTCCTCAGGCGGGCGATGTGCTGTTCCTCAGTGATATGAATATTACAGCTACACTGGACGGTGTGCCTATCAACTTGCGCTCGATCAGCTATGACAGCGTGACGCGTACTGTGCACTTCGATCCACTTAAGCTACTGCATTATAATGGCAAAGTACTGCAGGTCAAAATAGCCCCTGTAGCAGACTTTTCCCGTCTTACGCGTACGTTCCAGGGCAGTGTACAAATCAGTGGTTTTATCGGCGTAATTACCGACACTCAAGGTGAGCCGGTGAATGGAGTAAAAATAATGTTCCGTCGAGGCGTAGGCGTAATGACCGGACCGGTAGAAGCAACAGTAACCACCGGCATGGATGGCAACTATACCGTTCAGCTTCCACCTGGTATATATACCGGAGAGATGCAAAAGGATGGATTCCTTACATCTTACATGACTGGCGTCTCATTAACAGGCATCCTGAATGATACCGAAAATGGAGTTATCATCCAGCAGGCAGACAAAGATCAGATTCACATTATACTGACCTGGGATGAGTTCCCGCAAGACGAAGATGTGCATCTGCTCGGACCCACTCCGGACGGATTCGGATTTCAAACGGATTCATCTGAACAACAATATATTTACAATGGTGAAGTTTATGCTGAACTGAATTACGATGCTATGCAGGGTTATGGCCCAGAAGCTCTAACGATCCGCAAACGTACACCAGGCACATATACATTTTATGTAGACAATATCAGTCAATTACATTCAGGCAGTACGGCTACTCTGCGTCATTCGTCTGCCCGTGTTGAAGTCTATGATGGTCAGTCTCCGACGCCAATTAAGACGTACCTGATACCTGCAGGTGACGGCAACGAGCCGTACTGGCATGTATTTGACATGAATATAGCTGATGGACAGCTGAGCTTTACGGATCGTAATCTGCTCTTGAATGCAGCACCAGTCTCCAAGTATCTGCCGATTCCAACTGCTGATTCGGATCAAGCTAAGCTGGAACAGGAAGCCGATCTTATTCCCGATGATATCGTGCTGTCATATGATACAAAGCTGAATCAAGAAATTGCCCTGACAGATAAGCAGCCAGCTGATGGTATCACCAGAACCGTCTCCTCTGTAGAACTGCTGTCTGCTATCGATGCAGATACAGATAACGAGTTTTCGGTTACCAATGATGTATATCTCTCCACTGCGGATACGGGCAAAGGTCTGCAACTGCTCCAGTATAACGGTAGTCCGTATACTGCACCGTATAAAGTGACCGTTTCTCTCCGTCTCGGTGATACCACTATCCAAAAAAATGTGTACGTGGATGTACCCAATCTGGATACCTGGTTGAATCAAGCTGCAATTCAGGCTCAGAGTGTGCTGGCACAACCAGCTGCCGGACAGGATACGACCGGTTTGCAGACCGCTCTGGATCACAAAAATGCTCTACCGCAAGCCGCTGCTGTACAGGACAAGATCACTGTTCTACAGGAATTAAATGCAGCGCTGCAGCAACTAAAATAAACAGGCTTCATCCAAAAAACCAGCATGGGCTCATCCCGATGCTGGTTTTTTGATTTCAGTAAGTCTATCGATAAATCTATCGCCTGCTTAGGATAACGAAATACATATCTTCGATATAGACTAGGTGGAACATACTAATGATATTTCAGACTTTGCTATGTCATACTTCTACGCCAGATATGCTTCCTTGACCTGATCATTCTTGAGCAGCTCTGCTGCATTATCCTGCAGAATGATCTCTCCTGTCTGGATCACGTACCCTCGGTGGGCAATCTGCAGTGCCTGATAAGCATTTTGTTCCACCAGCAAAATCGTCATTCCCGATTCATTCAATTCCTGGATAATCTCGAAAATCTGATCCACAATGACCGGAGCCAGCCCCATCGACGGCTCATCCAATAGCAGAATACGCGGACCCATCATCAGACCACGGGCGATTGCCAGCATCTGTTGTTCGCCGCCGCTCATCGTCCCACCTACCTGATGATAACGTTCCTTAAGCCTCGGAAAATAGGCAAACGACTTCTCGATGCGCTCCCGGATCAGACTTTTGCTTTTGACCGAGAATGCGCCCATTTCCAGATTATCCTTGACCGTCATGCGGGGAAAAATGCGCCGCCCCTCCGGTACATGCGCGATACCGCTCTCTGCTATCATATGCGGCATCTGGTCGGAAATATTCTTACCATTAAACCAGACTTCTCCGCGAATCTTTACCTGTCCGCAGATCGACTTGAGCGTAGTTGATTTGCCTGCTCCATTGGAGCCAATCAAAGTAACAATTTCTCCTTCGTTTACATCGATCGTAACCCCGCGCAGCGCCTGAATCGCACCATAATAAGCTTCAACCTGCTTGAGCTGCAGCAGACTCATTCGACCACCACTCCTTCTTCAACGGCACTTTTACCCAAATAGGCTTCGATCACCTTGGGATTGGAGCGAATATTCTGTGGATCGCCTTCAGCAATTTTGACACCATGATCCAGCACCAGAATATGATGCGACAGCTCCATCACGAGCTTCATATCGTGCTCGATCAGAATAATCGAGATGTTCAGTTCCTGCTGGATGCGGCGAATCAGTGCAGTCAGATCGACGGTTTCCCTTGGATTCATACCGGCTGCCGGTTCGTCGAGCAGCAGTACCTTGGGCCGTGCAGCCAGTGCGCGGGCAATTTCCAGACGGCGCTGCGCTCCATACGACAGGCTGCTCGCTTCGGCATTATACCATTCTTCCAGTCCGACATATTCCAGCAGCCGATACGCTTCCTGCTGCGAAGTATGTTCTTCATGACGTACTCTTGGCAGGTTGAGCAGCGTGCCGATCACACCTGTTTTTAGATGAATATGCATGCCGACCTGCACGTTCTCCAGCACCGTCATACTGCCGAACAGACGGATATTCTGAAAAGTACGGGCGATGCCTTTACCGGTAATCCGGTCCGGCTTCACATTGACGATCGATTCCCCATCCAGTTCAATCTGTCCTTCGTCGGGCACATAGATGCCGGTAATCATATTAAAAAAGGTCGTTTTGCCCGCTCCATTCGGACCGATCACAGCAGAGATCTGTCCCTGCGGAAATTCGAAGTCTACCCCACTGACCGCGGTCAATCCGCCAAAGCGTTTGGTGAGCCGATTTACTTTTAGAATACTCATGACTGTATCCTCCTCATAGGCGGGATTGTTTGGAACCGGTGTATATTTCCGATTGCCTGGCATCCCCGGATATCGGAAGAATCTGTACAGGAGTGTACCGGTTCAGCAGGGCAGCTGTCAGATGATGTGTCCATAGTGATTTATTCGGGGCTCGTTTTGGCACTGATCGGAGCCGCAGGTACTTCATGATGTTGATGTGGACCACCTGTCACCACCTCCTTGGGAATTTTGCGATTTTTGGCGGCGATCAATCCATTCGGACGGAAGATGGCGACCAGAATCAGGATCATACCGAAAATAAACCGCTGCATTTTAGAAGGGGACAGCGCGTTGGGCACTTCGATAATCCCCTGCATGGATAACTGATTGAGCCAGTTCGTCAGTTCAGTCAGCACCTGCAGATTGAGAATCGTAACCAGACTCGCTCCGAGAATAACACCCGGCACACTCCCCATCCCGCCCAGTACGACCATCACGAGAATTGTCGTCGATTCGATCAGCGTGAAGCTCGTCGGATCAATAAAAGTCTGCTTGGCCGCAAATACTACACCCATCATTCCTGAAAAGGAAGCTCCGATCGCAAACGCAATCAGCTTGGTACGAATTAGCGGAATACCCATCGACTGGGCAGCAATCTCATTTTCGCGTACTGCTTTCCAGGAACGTCCCAGACGGGAGTGCTCCAGCCGCCGCACAGCGAAGATAACGACCAGCAGAATCGCTATCACGATAAAATAATATTGATGCGGAAAGGTAAAATCAAAGCCGAATAGATCTGGCGGCTGAATCGATGACAGCCCCATCGCTCCATTCGTAATATTGACTGGCTTCTCCAGATTATTGAAAATAATACGGATAATCTCGCCAAACCCCAGCGTCACGATAGCCAGATAATCTCCCTTGACCCGCAGCACGGGCAGACCAAGCAGAATCCCGAAGATCCCCGCCATAAACCCGCCGATCAGGATAAAGATCCAGAACGTGCCGCCGGATAGTGGAAACAGATCGCCCGAGATAAAATTATTCGCCTGGTCCGTAGCAAAGATACCGTACGTATACGCACCGACCGCAAAAAAGGCGACAAATCCCATATCCAGCAGACCGGCAAAGCCGACCACAATATTCAGTCCCAGTGCCATCGCCACATAGATTCCACACTGGGTTGCCACTTCCATATAGGAGTCATACGAAGTCCCGCCGGAGGAAGCGAAAGGAATAACGACCAGCAGCAGGACCAGGGCAATGATCCATTTGATCCCATTGGTAAAAGACGTATAGTAGAGCAGCAACAGCGACGCCAGCAGCAGCAAAAAGGCTGTCACCGAGCGCTCCATCAGATATACCGCTGCCGCTGTTACGAGTGTAAACAGCACCAGCAGAATGATCTGTGCCAGCTTGTTCTCCCGCAGGGTATGACGCATATTATCGAGTTTGCTCATCGGGGTCACCTACACTTTCTCTTTGACGGCTTTACCAAACAAGCCCTCTGGTTTGAAGATCAACACAACAATCAGGATCGCAAAAGCAAATACGTCCTTATATTCTGCTCCAAAATTGCCGCCGGTCATAATACCGAGATTTGCGGAAGCGAACATTTCCAGTACCCCGATTACAATCCCGCCGAACATTGCACCGCGGATATTGCCGATCCCGCCCAGCACTGCTGCTGTAAAAGCTTTGAGTCCCAGAATAAATCCGATATACGGATCAATCGTGCCGTACTGCTGGGCAAACAATACACCGGTTGATCCACCGAGCGCCGAACCGATAAAAAAGGTCAGCAGAATCACTTTGTTCACATTGATCGACATCAGGGAAGCCGTCTCCCGATCCTGTGCCACTGCGCGCATCGCTCCGCCCCATTTGGTGCGGTTAACGAATATATCCAGCCCGATCATCAGTACAATGGCTACGATAAAAATAAAGATCGTATTCGTCTTGACCGTGGCATTGCCAAACATCGCAGTTATGGACGAGAAACCCAGTGTGAAGCGTCCATCGAACAGCTGTGGTACGCTGATGATATAATTACCGGTTTTCAATTCGGCAATAAAGCGAACCAGATCCTGCAAGACAAAGGATACGCCAAAAGCCGAGATCAGCGAGATCAATTTGGGTGCCTTGCGCAGCGGCCGGTAGGCGACGCGCTCTATCCCCACGCCAAGTGCCCCGGTGACCATCATCGCGATAAAAATAATCAGTACATACGAGACCCAGGCGGGCAGATTCCCCAGCCAGCCAAACGACTGGAACAGCAGCAGCACCGATGTACCGGCAAAGGCCCCGGTCATAAAAATCTCTCCATGTGCAAAGTTAATCAGTTCCAGAATGCCGTATACCATCGTATAACCGAGCGCTACGACCGCGTAAATAGCCCCCAGCGCCAGTCCATCGATCAGTACCTGTGGCAGTGTTTGTAAAATACTTGCGAACATGAGCGCACCCCTTTCCATCGCTATAAAACAAGAGCCAACAGGTATGCCGTCAATCTGCACATACCTCTTGGCCGCATGTTCATATGCTGCAATTTGTGCTGCAATTATTGACTGACTTCGGATACCAGTTTGCCCGGATATGTATCACCGGCGAACTCGTAAATATACACTTTGGCAAACGAGTTATCCCCTTTATCATCAAAGCTGACCTCGGTAGCAATCCCTTTGAAATCCTTGGTTGCCCGCACCGCATCGCGAACGGTCTCGCGGGATGGCATCTCACCACCGCTGCTGTCCAGCGTCTTTTTGATCGCATCCAGCATGATGGTCATGGAATCATAAGCGTAGGCGGAATATCCTTCCGGCGCTTTGCTGAATTCCTTTTGGTAACGGGCTGCCCAATCGGAGCCGCCTTCCATTTTGGCAATTTCACCAGCTACCGAGCTGTACAGCGAGCCTTTGACATCGGCACCGGCAATCTCCACCAGTCCCGAAGAATCCAGTGCATCTCCACCCATGATCGGAGCGGTAATTCCTTTATCCCGAGCTTGCTTGATAATCAGGCCGCCTTCTGCGTACAGACCACCGAAGAAAATAAAGTCGGGGTTCTGGGTTGCCGCGATATTCAGTACGCCGTTAAAGTCTTTTTCCCCTACCGTAATTCCTTCATAGCCGGCAATGGTCGC
Source organism: Paenibacillus dauci (assembly GCF_000971985.1). Taxonomy (GTDB): domain Bacteria; phylum Bacillota; class Bacilli; order Paenibacillales; family Paenibacillaceae; genus Saccharibacillus; species Saccharibacillus dauci. Next base: position 142,011 of record NZ_LAQQ01000009.1, read on the forward strand.
TCCCAGCTCCTCGGCCTTGTCGCGGAATGCCTCTGCCAACCCTTGGCCATATGCCGTTTTATCCTGAATAACAAATATTTTCTTCGCACCAACGGTCTTCACTGCGTACTCTGCTGCCGCCGGCCCCTGGAAGTCATCCCGTGCAACGACACGGTTGGCTACTTTCAGCTTGCGATCCGTAAATTCGGTTGCTGTACTCGCGGGGGAGATCATCGGAATATTGTACTTTTCATATACAACCGAAGATGGAATGGATACACCGGAATTCAGATGGCCGATTACGCCCAGCACTGCCTGATCGGCACCAATCTGCTCAGCATTGGCTACACCTTTCTTGGGATCACCCTGATCGTCGTATGGAACCAGCTCCAGTGAATAACCCAGTTTGCTAAAGTCTTCCTTGTGATCTTCCATCGACATTTGAGCTCCCAATCGGATCGCTTCCCCTTGAATCGAGCTGCCTCCCGATAATGGAGATTGCGTTGCAATCTTGATGACTTTGCCACCAGAGCTACTGCTGTCTCCGGATGATGTACCAGCCGTCGTTGCACTTCCACCATTTCCGCATCCTGCCAGCAAACCTACGACGAGAACTGCAGCTGCTATACCACTCCATCTTCCTTTCATACTGTTAAATCCCCCTTTAATGTTAGTTTATTTAACATAGTATGGTACGATAACTAATTTAAAGTATACATAGATTGTATATATCGAGCAATCAGAAATTATGAAATCATTAATGATATTTTGGAATATATTATGAAATAATGATTTATAAATACGAATTATTTAAGTTTAATATGTAGTATTCATTCGTTTTTTAAGTTTTTTTCTTGATCATTCGAATATTTATGGATATTTTCATTATTAAACGTTCTCAAAAATGTAGGATTATATAGTTTTATATAGGTATGATCTACAATGTATGTATTTATTTTAAGTTATATAAGATAACATTATTTTTTTCGTTAAATGTTTATATTACATGTAATTAACATATAAATTTTTTCTTTTCATTTTGCTTTTTTAAATACCTCTGAAGTACGGATTATCCTTAATCGATTGTATGTTTATTTAAAAAAACAAAATATCACTCCTGGTATTCGGGAAAACACAAAGACAGCTCCGGCTGCTTACTCTCTTATGCCAAATTATGCACGAGAGAATAGATGCTCGGAGCTGTAGGTTTGTACTGCGTATCAATAGGTATATTGTGGGGCCAGGTACAGGGCCAGATGTTGTTCATGATACTGGCTTTGTGCTGTTTAACACGGTTTACTTTTAGACGTTGTCACCATTCTGATGTTTGCTACGATGTCCATATGGATATATCGAATGCTTAGCTTGTTGCAGTAAAGGTCTTTTTCAGTGCTTCATCCACTGCTACATATTCATAACCCAGATCCCGCGCTACAGCATCATAGGTCATAGCTCCGGCAGCCGTATTCACGCCCAGCTTGAGTGCCGGATTATTCAACAACGCTTCACGAAGTCCCCGATTGGCAATCTGCATGACATACGGCATCGTCGCATTGGTCAGTGCCATCGTAGATGTTCTCGGTACAGCACCTGGCATATTGGCGACCGCATAATGCAGTACACCATGCTTTTCATAGGTTGGTTCGTTGTGAGTCGTAATCCGATCTACAGTCTCCACAATGCCACCCTGATCAACCGCTACATCGACAATAACTGAATGCGCTTCCATTTGTTTAACCATTTCTTCGGTTACCAGCTTGGGCGCCTTGGCTCCCGGAATCAGCACCGCCCCAATCACCAGATCCGAACTGGATACCGCTTCGGCAATATTGTAAGGATTAGACATGAGGGTCTGAATCGAATGACCAAAGATTTCCTCCAATTGACGCAGACGGTCTGCACTCAGATCGATCATGGTTACTTCTGCACCCATCCCGATGGCTACCCGGGCTGCATTGGTGCCGACTACACCGCCGCCAATAATTGTAACTTTTCCCCTTTTGACACCGGGAACACCGCTGAGCAGAATCCCTTTGCCCCCATGAGGGCGCTCCAGGAATTGCGCGCCAATTTGCACCGCCATCCGGCCGGCTACTTCGCTCATCGGAGTCAGTAGCGGCAGGGTCCGATTCACCTCTACGGTCTCGTAGGCAATCCCGATCACTTTTTTCTCAATCAATGCTGCTGCCAGTTCGGGCGCGGCTGCCAGGTGCAGATACGTGAACAGGATCAACCCTTCCCGAAAATATCCATATTCCGATGGTAATGGCTCTTTTACTTTGAGAATCATCTCGGCTGTCGACCAGACTTCGGCTGGCTGCTGGATAATCGTTGCTCCTGCCTGCTCATAGACGGAATCGGTAAACCCGCTTCCTTTACCTGCTTGGGTCTCTACATATACTTCGTGTCCTGCTGCAGTCAGTGTCGTCACACCTGCCGGTGTAATGGCTACACGATTCTCATTGTTTTTGATCTCTTTGGGGATTCCAATTCTCATGCTTGTTCCTCCTTCAGATAACGTGCCATTTCGTACACTCATTATAAGATAGAAAAAATAGCATGTAATCGTCCAGTTCCCCAAATTTTAACAATATGAATTGTGTAAAAACACAAAAAGTCTGCTATCATGTAAAAATTTATAACATCATTCTAAATTATATGTGCACTTACCTGATCGGGTCAGAAGCTTTTATGTTCGTTTCAGTTCTCTCCGTCCAACCATAGCAGCTTAAGTTCCAGATATAAAGTCACTTTCTCTGCCATGCTATCCAGATTCACATGTCCCACTTCGGCAATACGCCGTAGCCGATAATTGAGTGTATTGGTATGCACATGCAGCTGGGCAGCCGCCTGTTTGGCATCACTATCATGATCCAGGAATACAGACAGTGTCTGCAGCAGATTGCTGTTATGCTCCCGGTCATACGCTGCGAGCCGCTCGATCGGTCCCCAGCTTACCGGAAACTGTTCGGCTTCGCGCTGCATCGCATTGAGATAGCGGTAGAATCCGGCGTCGGGATAATAGTGGATCGTATGCGTCTCCGGCAAATGCTGATGCAGTGTAATCAATTCCCTTGCCTGCCGATAGCTGCGCTGGATATGCAGAGCAGAACCAAATCCCTCACCGGCAGCATAATAGATCCCTTCGACAGGCAGCAGCAAACGCAAACGGGTGACGATCATATGGATACGAGCAGATAATTCGGCTGAGCTATCGGATTGAAGCATATTGTTCATTCCGCATAGCAGAATCAGCCGATTCGGCTCAAGTAGGTGCAAATGCACTTTTACAGCATATTCACCAGATGCCTGAACAACTTTGTCATACCAGCTGCGGGTATCAGGCTGTCCATCTTGCTCCATAATCAGTACATATCCCGAGACGGGAAGCTCCACTCCTGCTTCCCGTGACTGTTGCGCAGCCTCCTGCTCGGACTGGAAGCGTCCATTGAGCAACCGGCGCAGCAGTTCCATCTTTTGCTGGCGCTGCTGCTGCTGCATCATTTTGGAGGCGGCGATCTGTGCGCCGCGCTTGAACTGCTGCAGCTGGGCTGTCGTATATGAACCGTCATTTTCCAGCAGCCAGATATAGCCAATTACTTCATCATAATGCCGGACTGAAATTGCCATCCGGCTGCGTAGTCCCACCTCACTCAGCTCGCGGATATGCTGCGGCTCTTCACTGTCAAGCAGCCGCTGCATCGCCCCCGATTCATACAAGGCACGCTGCACATGCTCCGGTACTTTGCGTCCGACAATTGTAGCGATACGCGCCGGATCGGTACTGGGATCATGCGTACTGTAAGCAAGCAGCCGATGTCCTTCGTCCTCAATCGTCACCGGACTGCCCATCACTTCACTGATCATCTCGGCCAGCGTCTGCAGGCTGTCTACCTGACTGTCTATGATATGCTCCAATGTCATGCACCGCCTGTCTTTTCTGTTTTGGTCACTGCTGTCCGTAGATCATCCCGGCATTCAGCAGATAAAAAAGACCGGATTGGAAATCTCCAACCCGGTATATCCATCTATACTTGTCTATATAAGCAATGACCAATAATCAAAGATTAATAATTAATTAACTTGTCTTGTTTACAGCTCATCACCTGCGGCCAGATCACGTAGCCATTTGCGATTGAGTGAACTACGATACAACCAGACCATGACCAGACCCGCAGCCAGTGTCCAGACGATCCGTACCGGGTCGCCGGCAGTTGCCAGTGGAATCCAGATCAGGATAGCGATCAGAAGCTGTACCTGTGTGATCAGACCGACGGTCTCCAGCCGCTGCGATGTTGGCGGCAGCGGATAAATGGACAGCCATAATGTATCGGTATGCTGCTTGCGCAGACTGGTCATCTGCATACCTGCCAGCAGAATAAACAGCAGATAGACAGCGACGCCGAACCATGACTCCCGTGTCAGTAGAACCAGCAGCATTCCGAAGAGCACGAACCGGATCAGTGTAGGCAGCAGTTCACTCCGTACCAGTGTTTTGGAGACGAGGAAGCGGAAAGCCCGCTCCTGTTTCCAGGGCACCCGATTACCGGCAAAGGACAGCCAGCGACGGTGGTTGATCTTCCGTTCTCCGGTGGGCACATCCACAAACCAGCCCAGCATGCGCATAACCGCTGTCGCATGATTTTTCTCGGCAGCAATCAGGCGTTCCCAGGGAACCTGTGCCTTGCCCGGCATGCGCAGCAGACCATAATAAATGGCAGCGCCAACGATCAGCACTAGGGTACCTGTCCATAGTGGCAGCCACAGATAGGCAGCCAGCAGTCCAATAACAGCTACGTATCTGAGCAGCCGGTAAATAACACGGACAGCATCACCATTGATACGCAGTTCCTGCCAGCTGCCATAATTACTTACTATTTTGAGCAGTAGCAGCAATACAAGCGTCAGCAGCAGCGGCTTGGGATCAGCAGCAGCCCGGATATAGAACGGCCAGGCAATCAGCGTCACCAGCAGTAGCCAGATGTACTTGCCGATCACTGCGCCACGCCAGCCAGGAGCAAAATATTCACGCATCCGTTTCTCCATCGGCAGCATAAACACGACATCAGCTGGACGCATATACGTTCGAACCGTACCATATACCGTCAGTGGAGTCAGCAGAATCAGCATGATCCAGTAGACCGGCAGACCCGGCGGCAGCTTTTGCAGAAACGTCGTGTACCAGGCGGCAAAAGCAATGAGCAGAAACAGGGTTACAACCGCCAGACCGCTCTGTATCACATACTGTGTATACGGGAGTATTTTGGACCAGAAATCAGCTCTGCGCTTCTGGCGCAATCGCAGCAGATCATTCATCGCTGACCGTCCATTTGGAGTCCTGAACCAGATCGTAGAAAATCTGCTCCAGCGGTACTCCCTGCTGACCCGTCTGCTCACGGATCTGTTCCAGTGTGCCCTGGACGATAACGCGTCCTTTGTGCAGCACGATAAATCGGTCACAATAATTCTCGATTGTCGACAGGATATGCGAGCTCAGTAGAATGGAAGAACCATTTTGCTTCGTTTCCACCATAAAGTCCAGCAGGGAACGAATACCAAGCGGATCCAGTCCCAGAAATGGCTCATCGATAATGTACAAAGGTGGTGCCGCTACAAAAGCGCACATGATCATAACCTTTTGCTTCATCCCTTTGGACAGATGCATCGACAGGCTGTCTTCCTTGTCTCCCATATTGAACAGCTGAATCAGCCGGCGGGAGCGTTGCTCGTAATCTTCGGTACTGACATTATAGGCACGGGCAGTGAACTCCAGATGCTCGCGTACCGTCATCTCTTCATACAGCTGCGGCGATTCCGGTACAAAAGCCAGCGAAGCCCGATACTGCTGGGTATCTGCTGCCAGTGTTGAACCCTGGATTTTCACCTCTCCACCTTGCGGTGTCATTAGTCCGAGGATATGCTTCATTGTTGTACTCTTGCCTGCACCATTCAGGCCGATCAATCCGATCATCTCACCACGGCCAACTTCAAAGCTGATATCGTGCAGGACAGGCTTGCCATGACTGTAACCGCCGGTCAGGCGGTCAACGTTAAGTACAGATACCTGTTCCATCATTTATAACCTCACTTTTCATCCTGGGAAGCTTCACGTTTGGCTTTTAGCCATTTGGGTGCTCCCTTGCTTTTTTGGTCGGCTTTTCTTGTTTTGGTTCTGCCATCTTTTTTGGACGCTGCACCGTTTCGGCCAGCTGTAGGTTTGCTGCCGGAGGCAGGTTTGGCTTTGTTTTCCGATGACGTTGTACGTACTGGCTGTACAGCTGTCGGCTCTACAGCTTCATTCGGCTGTCCAGCCGGAGCCGTTTTCGCCGGGCGGGATGCTGCCGGCTTGCGTGCCGGACGTTTGACTTCATCGGTGCTGAGTACATGACCTGCTTCGAGCACCTGCTCCTGGAGATCAATATTCAGCGTCTCGGCAAATTTGCGCATAATAAAACGTTCGCGATCGGTGACAATCGAAGCGGATACGCCTTTTTTGCCCATGCGGCCTGTACGTCCACTGCGGTGTACATAGAACTCGGCGTCAAATGCCGGGTCCAGGCTCACTACCAGATTCAGATCCTCAATATCCAGTCCACGTGCAGCTACATCAGTTGCCACCAGTACCTGAATCTTGCCGGAGCGGAACTGGGACAGTACGGTGCTGCGGGTAACTTTGTCTGCATCGCCGTAAATCGCGCGTACTTTGAAGCCCAGATAATCCAGCTTGGACTCGATTTCGGCGATCAATTCTGTTGTATTTACGAATACGATCGAACGGGGGGCCTTGTAATGACGCAGTACCCGGCGCAGCGTATCGATCTTGTTGCGCTCTTCGGTTACAAAATACACATGTTCAATCGCAGATGCAGTATGGCGTTCCGGCTCAATACCAACAACAGCCGGGTCCTGCATATCCCGCTGAGCAACACTGCGAATCTGATCATTAACGGTTGCGGACAGGAAGACGAGTTGACGATCACGACGTGCGCTTTTGATAATACGCTGCACATCGGCGCCGCCGCCCAGACCGAGCACCTGGTCGACTTCATCGACGACAATTACGTTCACTTCATGCATTTTCAGCTTGCGCATATTGATCAGTTCGTTGATACGTCCCGGTGTACCTACCGCAATATGCGGATGACGTTTCAGTTTCTCAACCTGACGCTTGATTGCTGCGCCTCCGATCAGTCCCAGCGTCGTAATGCCGCATTCCTCGCCGTAACGTTCGCTTTCGCGGACGATCTGCATCGCCAGCTCCTGCGTAGGCGCCAGAATCATGGCCTGCATCTGTTTGCGCTGTGGATCAATCTTCTGCAGAATCGGCAGCAGATAAGCGAGGGTCTTGCCGCTACCTGTCTGGGACTGGGCGATAATATCCCGGCCTGCCAGCATCAGCGGAATGGTCTCCTCCTGTACCGGAGAAGGCGTTGTAATACCATAACGAGTCAGTGCATCGTTAAATACTTCTTCAATGCCGAGCTCGAGAAAATTCAATTTTGATTCCATGGGTTTCATCCTTTATCGTTCAAGTTAAAGTGTATGCAAATCAACGGACACAGCCAGAATCCTTACAGAGCACCATACCTTATCATTATATCAGCATTTGGTGCAAATCCGCACGGCAATATGCATTTCCTGATCGCGCGTTATTTGCGGTCAAAAAAGCGGTACGTCAGCCGGTCGACAAGACGTGGACCAAGCGCATACAGCCGCAGGCCAAAAGCGGCAATCCCCGGCAAATCCGATTCTTCTTTCTTTTTGCGCATTACGCGCACAATTTCCCGGCATACCCGTCCGGGCGGCAACATAAATCCACTTACATTGCGTACATATTCACCAGAAGGATCTGCCCGGTCAAAAAAGGCCGTACTGATCGGTCCCGGATTAATAGAAGATACGGTAATCCCCGTACCGCGCAGCTCCTGGCGAAGCGAGTTGGTGAAGCCGAGCACGGCATGCTTGGTCGCCGTATAGGCTGTCGATTTGGCAGTCGCAAATTTGCCGGCCAGCGAAGCCACATTGACGATCTGTCCACTGCCTGCCGCCAGCATATGGGGCAGTACCGCCTTGGTGCAGCGGACAATTCCCATATAATTCACATCCATCATCTCGCTGTATTCCTCCAGCTCCATCTCCTGGATACTTTTGAACTGACCATAGCCTGCATTATTGAGCAAAATATCAATCCGGCCATACTTGTCCATGATCTGCCGAACCACCTGCTCGATCTCTTCGGCATTCTGCACATCCATACGCATCACCTCGTGCGGTCCGTTAAGTCCGCGCGACAGCTGAACCAGCTTGTCCTCGGAGCGCGCAGTCAGTATCGGAATAGCTCCCTGCTCCAGCAGCAGTGGCGCTACTCCTGCGCCCAATCCACTGGATGCGCCTGTTATCAATATCACTTTATTTTCCAGATTCATACCGTTCCCTCCAGTCTCTTCTATTCTAAGAGATTCATCATTAGATATCCAGCAGACAGCACCAGGGCTGGGCTGCAGAGAACACTCTTGACTCTTGCACTTTTTATCTACTGGAATATTCATACCCATTAGAGGAATTTTTCACCTGATTATCCAGTAAGCTTATGCTATATTGAAATGGATAGCTTAGCCTCTGTACAAACTATAAAAATAACTGACAGATAGGCAACAATGCACAAGGGGGATATTATGATACACTGCCATGTTTGTGGTGCACCACAGCAGGAAGATGCAGTTTTCTGCAGCCGCTGCGGTGCCCGACTCGCTGCGGAGACAGAAAGAGATCATACCGATGCGGATCAGCCTGCTGCAGCTGCGCCAGACGCACTCGATCTGCTGCTGCAAAAAAACACCATACCGGATTCAAAGGATACCGCGGAACCGGCTGCAGTCGTCGCAGAAGACACACCGACCGCAGCGAATACCGGGAATCTGCTTCCACCCCGGCGTTATTCCCGTCATCCGATGATGTGGATCACGCCCATTCTGCTGCTGATTATTATAAGTGCCATGCTATGGTGGGCCTATCAGCATGAGCTGAAGCAGAATCAGCAGGCGATCCAGCTGCAGCAGCAAGCCCAAAAACTGGCGCTGCAGGGCAAATACAAAGAAGCTGCAAATACGATGACCCAGGCGCATGATCTGCGGCCGGATGAGACTTCATTTGTCACCGATCTGAATCTGATCCAAAAGGCAGACCGGCTCCATACCAAGCTGACTGCTGTCTCCGGACGATTGAAGAACAATCAGCTGGACAGCGCCGACCATTCTCTTGGCATTCTGGAAAAGGAACTATCAGGACGGACAGAGCCTCTATTCCAGGCAGAGCGAAAACTAGCCGAACAGAATCGGAATCAGTTATCGATTCTTACGATCAAAAAAGAACTAAACAACCTCAATGACGTCGAATCGCTTGCCTACAAGCTGGACGAAGTAGACCGGCTGGACAGCAAAGATGCCAAAGAAGTACATGATCTGATCATCAACAAAATCGTGCTGCTTACGCTTAAACAGGCTGAAGAGCTAATCCAAGATAGCAGTTTTGATGAAGCTGCCCAGATCGTACAAACGGCGATCCAGTATACCGGCTCCCAGGAAAAACTCAAAGATATGCAGACCCGGATTCGTTCAGAACAGCAAGCCTTCGAAAAAGCCGAACAGGAGCGTATCCGCGCTGCCCAACAAATGGCCGAAGCCGAAGATCTCAAAAACCGCACTGAAGGCGTACAGGTCAGTCAGGTCACCACCAACGTTACCGAGTATGGCGATCTGGAGACGACCGGCATTGTGGAAAATACAGCGACACAGCCGATCTATGGCATTACAATTCATTATTCCCTGTATGATGCGAGCGGCACGTATCTCTCCTCTTCTACGACATCTACAGATCCTTACTATCTGGAGCCGGGAGAGAGTGCTTCCTTCAGCGCCTATGACTACGGGTACGGCTGGTATGATCAGGTACAGGTACAGCTCGATCAGGTAACCTGGTATCTGGATGAAGGAGGCTCCCATGAATAAAGGATGGATAATCAGTATCGTATCCAGTGTAATCATTATTGGCGCCGGTCTGGGTGGCTATACCTATATCAACCGGACTGTACCGGCACAACTAACAACCAAGCCGCTGCTGGCGGTCACTTCATCATCAGCAGCATCCAAACCGAATTCACTCAAAACAATCATTCATGAAGCACAAAAAAAGGTAGTCATGATCCGGCAGGAAGATGGCATTCTCGGTTCAGGCTTTCTGTATAATACATCCGGTGATGTGATTACCAATGCGCATGTCGTTGCCGGTACCAAAAAGGTAGAGATCAAAACTGCAGATGCCCGGACGCTGGATGGTACCGTTATCGGCATTGGCACGGACACCGATATTGCTGTCGTAAGAGTTCCCGAGCTGGCAGATACCAAGCCGTTATCACTGGCTCCTTCTTCCAAAGCCGATGTAGGCGATGATGTGCTCGCTTTGGGCAGCCCGCTTGGATTTCAAAATACGGTAACAACCGGTATTATTAGCGGCGTCAATCGCGATCTGACTATCGATCCGTACATCTACCGAAATCTGTATCAGATCTCTGCACCGATCGCACCCGGAAACAGCGGCGGACCTCTGATCGATGCTTCCACCGGCGAAGTGATCGGTATTAATTCGGCTGCTGCCACAGAATCGAATTCGATCGGCTTCAGTATTCCGGTCTCCGAAATACGGGATATGGTTACCGAGTGGTCGGCACATCCTGTACAGAATCTGCCGGAGACCGCATCTACGGATACCGGCGCTGGCGAAGAACAGCTGTCACTCACCGATGAAGGGGAATATCTGGTGAGCTACTTTTATGACAGTCTGAATGCCCGTGACTATGTTACAGCCTATTCCCTGCTAGGCAGCCGCTGGCAGGGCAAGCTCGCTTATGCGAAGTTCCGTGAAGGCTATCTCAATACCGGTACAGTCACTGTCGATCGTATTTCTTCCGAGCCTAGTGGTGATCAGGCGATCGTATCGATCCGGATTACTGCTGAAGAACGCAAGGATACAGGCACCGTCTATACCTCCTATCAAATCAATTACACCGCCGGATACGAGAATAATGTACTGAAAATCCTCAGCGGCAAAGCCGAGAAAGTCAAATAACTCCCCTTCTGTATTGGAGAGTTCGACCGTCTATATGAATATCTATCCTGCTCACTTGTACAATCCTCATTAAAGAATATACAAACACAAAAAAACGATGTCATAATGACATCGTTTTTTTTCTTTGCCTTATCGTGGATCAGGATACCATAACCTGAATATCCAGTTCGCCAATACCTTCCATGATCAATGGAATAGTCAATGCTTTGGCTGACGTAAAAGTGATTGCACTGGTTTTCATTACTTTTGGAGGCGTAATATCTACGGTTACACCCTGGTTGGACAAAATAGTACTTGCGTTACCGCTGATCATATTGCCGAGTTCAGAAATAGCACTTTGGCCCATCTCGTCCATCTCTGTCATTACAAATCCGCCCATCATCGCCGAAACCATCCGCAAAGCTACACTTTCATGAATACCAAAGATAATATCGCCGCTCATTTGCCCGGTCATGCCGATCTGGATCCAGATATGATTGTCTGCCATCTCAATATCCTTGATACCCAAACTTCCGGTAGAAGGGGCTACCTGAACCACCTGTCCGATAACCAACCTTGCTGCTTCCAAAAATGGATTAATAACTTCCGCCTTCATACTTTAATACTCCCCTCTACTTATGGGTTACTATTTTAAATGAAACTTATGACCTATGAATTGTAATGTTATTATAACTTATAACCTAGGACAATTCATCCAGAAACATTGAAACATTGCAAATTTAATTAAAATTGTTTTGAAAATAAGGCTTTCATCGATGCTGCAATGTCGAATACTAGGTACAAAGAATTGTGTGTTTGTTATTTTATAGGTCCAATCGACTGCCTTTTTATTATTATCGGATAGTAAGAGGGTTTTATGTAGATTAGAATGAGCTCAATAAATCGGTTTGGGATAATTATTTCGTATATTTTACAAAAGTAATGAACATTCACTCACGCATGGGTGTTCTATCGCATTGCCGCTTTTTCGGGAATCACCTATAATTTAATAATAGGTGTACATAAGGAGGAACTCATGAATATCAGTCAATTGGAGACATTATTGACCATTTCGCGGACGATGAGCTTCCGTAAGGCAGGTGAATTGCTTAATCTGACACAGCCTGCGGTCTCCGCTCAGATCAAAAGCCTCGAAGATGAATTCAAGACCCTGCTCGTCAACCGCAATCAGCCGGTTACGCTTACGGATCAGGGTACCGTATTTCTGGAGCATGCCGAACAGATTCTGGCGATTGTGGAACAGCTCAAGCAGCGGCTGTCCGATCTGGATGAGACTCCTCAGGGACGCATTTTGCTGGGGACCACTACATCGATCGCTATTCAGATTCTGCCGCGGGTATTATCCTATTTTCAGAATCAGTTCCCGCTGATCAAGACCATGATTCATTCGATGTCTTCCTCGCAGGTCTATCATAGTGTAGAAAACGGGATTGTGGATGTCGGCATCGGTTATCTGATCGAGCGCAATCCGAATCTGGAGACGTCCATCCTCTATTATGATATGTTCGAGCTGGTCGTCTCTCCCCAGCATCCCCTGGCACGTACCCGCAAGGCCACGATCCACGACCTGGAGAATCTTCCCCTGATTATGCTGTCTCCGGACACTGTAGGCAGACGCTTTGTCGATGATGTATTCAAAACGCACCAGATTGAGCCACAGGTCATCATGGAGCTGTCCAGCAGTGAGGAAGTGAAGCGAATGGTCGAGATCGATCTTGGCGCAGCGATCATTTCCAGACAGTCCATTACGAGTGAACTGAAGCACGGAACGCTCGTTATGATTCCGATGCCTGAGTTTGAAGTCAGTCATCCGGTCGGCCTGATCTACAAATCCGGTCGTTATCTCAATTCGGCAATGCGCCAGTTCCTCAATGATCTAAAAGGAATGCCGGAGGATCATTTTACGAGTCCGGAATAAATTAGCCAAAGGAGCGGTTGATAGATGAGATTTGACTTGCACACCCACCATTACCGCTGCGGTCACGCAGTCGGTGATATTCGTGATTATATCGAAGCTGCGATTGCCGCAGACCTTCAGGTGATCGGAATTTCCGACCATACACCGTATTTTGGTTCCAAAGAGGAACAGCCCTTCCCCAATACAACAATGGGCAAGAGCGAACTGAAAAATTATGTACAGGAAGTACTGGATCTGCAAAAAGAATACGCTGGTAAAATCGATGTACTGCTTGGCATCGAATCGGATTATTTCCCTGACCATGCCCAGCTGTATCAGCAGACACTGTCCCAGTACCCTTTTGATTATATTATTGGCTCTGTGCATTTCAGCGATGGATACAGCATTTTTGACCGTACCCGCTGGGAAGGCATGGATACGGCAGCCCAGGTAGCTGCCAAAACGGAATATTTCCGTCTGATCGGCGAATCGGCCAAAAGCGGCATGTTCCAGATTCTCGGTCATATTGATGCCATGAAGAGTAATTATCCCGCTTTTACAGAGATTCAGGCTCCACAGGCACTGGACCAGATGCTGCAGACGATCGCTGAATCCGGGGTTGCTATCGAGGTGAATACATCCGGCAAGATCAAAGTATGCGGACTATGGCATCCTGTAGACGATATTCTGGAACGTGCCCATCATTTTGGTGTGGAGGTTTCTTTTGGTTCGGATTCCCATATTGCGCAGCGCGTCGGTGACGATCTGGATCTGGTCGCACAGAAGCTGCGCGATATCGGCTATACCGAATGGGTCTATTACAAACAAAAACAGCGTCAGGCTGTTGCCCTGTAACCAACCGAATAGCCATCATAAGCAAAAAAAGAGGACCTGCGCTAGGCAGGTCCTTTTACATGTATCAAAAAGGGGGTCTTGTCATTCATCATACAGTCAGCTTGTTAGAATCGGATTGCAGCTGTATTGCAGTTAAATGACAAATCGGTAACTCTCCCGTGTCTGTACCGCTTATTTACAATGTGCATATCTGTATTATGTCTGCGATGCTGCCATTTTGCGCTGACGGTTCACCAGCAGGATACTTGCAGCGACAAGGCTCAATGCTACGAGCGCCCACAGGGAAATATGCTCACCCAGCCATACTGACGACAGAACGACGCCAAATAACGGCGTAAGGAACAGATACATGGATACTTTGCCCACTTCATTGTATTTCATGACCATGTTCCAGAGAGCGAACGCTCCAGCGGAGACAATAGCCAGATACAGCAGCATGCCCACCCCTACCAGATCCCATTCAAAAGGAATCGGATTACCCGAGGCACAACCAAGCACCAGCAGCCCCAGACCGCCCCAGAACATCTGACGGCCAGTCAGACTGATTACCGGCTCTACAGCAGCCTCACGGCGTGCCAGCACATTACCTACACCTCCGGACAGCGCAGACAGAAGCATTAGCAGTTCAGCCAGTCCGAAGACCAGCCGAAGTTCATTGCCCTGCGCCATGCCCATCACCGTAATACCGGAGAATCCGAGCAGCAGGCCTATCCATTTGCGAGCAGACAGCTTTTCTGTTCGTTCCATCCAGCGTACGGCCAGCAATTGGAACAGAGAGGTTGAGCCGGCAATAATGGACATCGTAATACCCGATCCCAGCCCCAGTGCAGCATAGACCAGAATATACTGCAGTAGTGTCTGCAGCAGGGCCAGCATACTCAATCGTCCAGCTGGTATCTTCGGTATTTTCTGTCCACGCGGCTTGAGCATATAAGACAGCAGGATCAGCAGCAGCCCAGCCAGCGCAAACCGGTATCCGGCGAACAGCCACTGGGCAAACAGATCATGGGAACCAATGCCCAGATGCTGATAACTAAGCTTGATAAAAGGCAGTGCACTTCCCCACAGAATGACAGCAATCAGCGAACTGACGAGTACACCGACCGGACTGGTAAACCAGCGTTCACCGCTCATGAAGAAACGGAACCGCCAAGATCATCGCGCACCTGCGAATGCATGGCAGCACGTTCCTTGCGCAGCATGAATTCGCTGTTGGCTACCGAATACACGATAATGCCCATCTCCTGCCAGTAGCTTTTGATACCCGGATTGGCGGGTGGCTGCTGACGCATCCCGTTTTTTTCCAGTACCCGTATCGACAGCTGATTTTTCACATGACAGCGGCCTACAATATGAGACAGTCCCATTTCTTCAAATCCGAATGTCACCAGGCGACCTACCGCTTCCGTTGCATAACCTTTGCCCCAGAAGGGCTGGGACAGGGCAAATCCAATCTCGGCCCGGGCTGCATGTTCATCCCATCGCTGAAAAGAACATACGCCATACATCGTACCGTCTTCTTTGGAAGTGACTGCAAAATGAATCGATGTCATGCTGCGAAAAGCTTCCTCTACTCTTCGGCCCAGACGATCCGGCTGCAGTGCCTGATATTCCTTGATCTGGGGCGAACCGTACAGATACGTAATCACTTGCGGATCACTGGCATATTCCCACCAGCGCTCAATATCATCTGCAGTCAGACGACGCAGAATCAGTCGGTCTGTATCCAGCTCGGGGATTCCTTTTTTCAATTCCTCTTTACTAAGCATCGCCATTGCTTGTTTCCTCCCTGAGCTCAGGTCTGCAGTCCCCGGTACACACCGGTGCGCAGCTCCTTGATATAACAATCCAATGCAGGAATCCCTGCTGCCCGCGCATCCGCTACTGCCTGTTCAATATCGTATGGCACACGGGCGAATTGCAGATAATAAGGCGATTTCTCGTCAGACAGATAATCTCCTTCCAGAATAGCATAAGATGCCTCCGGCAGGTCGAGCGGATTACCTACACTCCCTGTATTAAATAACATTCGGCCTTCCAGATACTGCAAATATGCATTATGAATATCTCCATAACCTACGATATCCGGCACTCGTGGCGTTGAGGTCTCTTCACCGGGTACAGGAGCAAACATCGCCAGGCGTTGTTCCAGCAAATCCCACGGCTGCACACGCTGGAATACACTTTCCGGCGATGCATGTACGAGTGAGACCAACCGACCGCTCAGCATAAAATCATGTCGAAGCGGTAGTGAATCCAGATAATCAAGACGCTCCGTACCCAGACGCTGCGCATGCCAGCCAAACAGCTCGTCATCTCCGCTCATCCGTACAATCAGTTCTTCCCAGTTGCCGCGAATTACGACTTCGCAGCGCTCTCGTACACTGTCGGTAATACGGACAGTATCCGGTCCTTTGCCGACAAGATCTCCCAGACAAAAAATACGCCGGATTCCGCGGCGTTCGATATCCTCCAGCACCGCCTGCCAGGCAGGATAGTTGCCATGAATATCAGATACAAGTGCAATGCGTTCCATCGTTTTCCTCCATTTCCGGCGCTGCTTATTCCGGCTTTCTTTTCAGGGTAAAAATGGTCAATTCCGGACGGCACATAAAACGGACCGGCAGCTGGGACATGCCGATCCCCCTGTTTACATACAGCGGCAGCTGCCGTGTCGGTCCGGCCTGATACCAGCCCATAATATATTTGCGTGATCCTCTTGGTGTAATAACCGCTCCGAACATTGGCAGCCGAATCTGGCCGCCATGACTATGCCCGGACAGCTGCAGATGAAAATTCAGCTCTGCCGGTATACGGTCGGCATAGTCGGGTTCATGCATCAGCAGAATCCGGCAGGCTTCTGCGGGTATGCCTGCTGCTCCTTTATGTATATCCGGATTGCCAAGCAGCTGATCATCCAGACCGGCAATCGCCAGTACGCCATCTTCCCGGCGAATCTGATGATGATCATTCATCAGCAATCGGAATCCGCCCTGCTCCATCATACGCGATACAGCGAGTGCATCCTGCAGATAGTCATGATTGCCAAGCACTGCATATTGTCCGAGTGGAGCCTTCATCCGCCGGAGCGCTCCGATACCGGGCTGCAGGACAGATGAATCGTCATCGACCATATCACCGGTAAAACAAATCATATCCGGTTGTTCCGCCATAATGATATCGGCCAGTTTTTCCAGATCCTTGGCATGATTGCCCAGTCCAAGATGCATATCGCTAAATTGTACCAGCTTCATCCCATTCAGACTGGGTGGCAACTGTGGCAGTTCCAGATCGATATATACTTTTTCCAGCCAATTGGGTTCACCAAGCCATGTATAGCCAGCTCCACCTGCGCCCAGTGCTGCCAGCGCAGCGGCACTTCCTTTGAGAAATTGTCTGCGTGTCATTGAATATAGACCAGGCTTGATCAGAGAACGAACTCTCCTACGGCCTGCTGCATTTAGTGTGTATAGATCATTCAGGCGAGGCCCCTCCTTCTCCGCTTGGCTGTCTTCAGCTCTATTCATTACAGACAGACCTGCCAGATGCTCAGGTCTGTCCATCCATAATGATTATTGTGCCGAATCCTGCAGCCTTCGTCAAATTCGGGATTACCAGTCACTGCAATTCATTTGCCTGCGCCGCCTGGAACGTAATCGTGAGCTGCTGCTCTTCCGCTGCTTCATAAGCTTCCGCCAATCCGGACTGCTGAATCTTCTCTTTGGATACTTCACGATAGAT
The DNA here is from genome assembly GCF_000971985.1 of Paenibacillus dauci. Lineage (GTDB taxonomy): Bacteria > Bacillota > Bacilli > Paenibacillales > Paenibacillaceae > Saccharibacillus > Saccharibacillus dauci. The sequence goes on from NZ_LAQQ01000009.1 coordinate 159,607, forward strand.
CAGCTGCACCTCGAACGGCTCGCGAAAAGGAAACGGACTCAGCTTAATCATACCCGGCTCTGTCCATTCCGGCATAATGGTCTGATGATCCGTAACATCGAGCTTTTTGCCGACCGCAAATCCGTCTTTCCACCAGTCCTGTTCCTCGCTCTTGTTAACTCCAGGTTCATTGAGACAGGCATACAGTGACAGATCATCGCACAGCTCCAGCACGGAGCGGTGATAAGCCAGCTCGTCATCCGCCGGGGACAGCTGCTCACGGATGCGTTCCTGACGTTCTTTTTCCTCCTGCAGGAAAGCCTGGCAAAATGGATCTTCCTCGCCATAGTGGCTCACCAGCGCCGTATAATGCAGGCTTGCCAGTAATGCGCCATACGCGCTCATTTCTTCCAGCTGGCTAATGCCATACCGATAAAAGACCAGCTTGGCCGGTTCCGGGAAATTCATAAATGTAAATGGTTTTTCCTCCGCGTCATTCCATACCGGAATCTGATCCAGCGGAATCCATCCTCGATCATGCTGTTCACAGCCCAAAAGCACCTCATCCCAGCGCTTCGTATCCCGAGTTGGACCCGAATCCATATGTCGTGAGAATTCTCCGGATAATCGTGCATGATCATGTTGCCGGATCATAATAAAAGAGTGTTCGCGTTCTCGGCATATCATAGCCATAACCCCTCTCTACCTGCATTATGTAAAAGATTTATATCTAATATATATCCTTAACGATGCGTTTCCAACCAGCCTGCTGCGTAATCGACCAGTCCGCGCTGGGATAACAGACGTGCATTGGCGCTGCCTATTTTTCCCTGTTTCCATAGATGCGGACAATCCGCTTCAAAGTCACTGCCAATCCGGTCAAAATCATCCGAATCAAAATTGAGATCCTTGAAGCTGATCCACTGTTTGCCCGATTTCGTCATGACCGGTGCATTCATCTCGATCTCCTTTTTACCATGCCAATCGGCCATGAATTCGGCGAGATGGATAGAGGTGTTGGTCAGATAATCGGTACCCAGCATCAGTACATGACCATCTGCATCATACAGCTTCTGCAGCGGCGAAGCACTGCCCAGCCCATAGTCCAGACTATGATCTTTCATCCATTCCTGAGCATGACGTCCATAGGCGGCAAAAGAGACGTGGGGATGATTGCTGCGGATGACGCCTTTTTGCTTGCGAAAAGTTTCTACGATTACGCCCATTCCCGAAGTGACGGTAAAGTCAGGGTCGTAGGCAGGTGTACTCTCGCAAATCAAATCCCACCACTTGGGATCGGCAGGCGGGTATTTCCAGAGCTTCGGATGGGTAAGCTGTGAAGTCTGTGTAGGCACCATCAATGTACCTTCCTCTCCAAGCACTTGCTCCAGCGCCAGAATAACGGTCTCTGCCGCGCCGGGAATCCATCCTCCGATACTTTTCAGGGACGAGTGCAGCAAGATATTCATACCTTGCGTTACGCCCAGTGTCCGGAATTCGGCGACTAACTGATCAAAACTAATCGGTCTTTCACTAATCATATGTATTCCTCCACTAATCATATGTATAAAAAAGCGGGCTTCGCGTTATACGCGTCACCCGCTTGTTCGGAGCAGAAGGCTGCTCCTCCTATAATGCTGCTGGCTGCAGTTTATTATACACTCAACCAGCGCTTGAACATACGTTTGTTGGTTTCTTTGTTCAGATCGGCAATCGAAGTCGTGAGCGGAATTCCTTTTGGACAGGAACGCACACAATTCTGTGAGTTACCGCAGGCTTCGATACCGCCTTCACCCATAATAGCATCCAGACGCTCTTCAGCGTTCATTTCACCTGTTGGATGTGCATTGAACAGACGAACCTGGGACAACGGCGCAGGACCCATAAATTCGGTTTTGTCGTTCACATTCGGGCAAGCTTCCAGGCAGACACCACAGGTCATGCATTTGGACAATTCGTAAGCCCACTGGCGTTTGTTCTCTGCCATGCGTGGACCCGGACCCAGATCATACGTGCCGTCGATCGGAATCCATGCTTTGACCTTTTTCAGAGCACCGAACATACGGCTGCGGTCGATAACCAGGTCACGAACAACCGGGAATGTTTTCATCGGCGCGATCGTGATTGGCTGCTCGAGCTTATCAACCAGTGAGGAGCAGGCCTGGCGCGGCTTGCCATTGATGACCATAGAACATGCGCCACAGACTTCTTCCAGACAGTTGGATTCCCAGCATACTGGTGCGGTATCCTTGCCTCCACTGTTAACCGGATTACGCTGAATCTCCATCAGCGCACTGATTACGTTCATGCCGGGACGGTATGGTAATTCGAACTCTTCCGCATAGGATGGGCCATCCGGCTTGTCCTGACGGGTAATCACGAATTTCACTTTGCGGCCTGTTTGCTGTGTGGTTTGATTCTCAGTTGAAACTGCTTCCGCCATGGGTAATGCCCCCTTCTATCATTCACATTAATCTGAGTGTTCATTCGATATACTCACGACATGTCAATTGCATTCAAGCGACAGTTCCATAAAAACTTAACTTAGCTCTTGGAATAGTCACGTACACGAGGAGGGATCAGGGACACATCGACTTCTTCATACGAAATCTGCGGTCCATCCGGTGTCCAGGTGGCTTTGGTTGTTTTGAGGAAGTCTTCATCGTTACGTACCGGGAAATCAGGCTTGTAGTGGGCTCCACGGCTCTCGTCACGCAGCAGCGCGCCAAGGGTCATCGCTTCGGCCAGCTCCAGCATATTCCACAGCTGACGGGTAAAGGCTACTCCCTGGTTCGTCCAGCGGGAGGAGTCATTCACGTCAATATTGCCGTAACGTTGTTTGAGTTCCTTAATCTTATTTATCGTCGCTTGCAGCTTATCATTGTAGCGTACAACCGTCATATTATCAGTCATCCACTCGCCAAGTTCCTTGTGGATCACATAAGCATTTTCTTTACCATTCATGCCAAGCAGACGCTCGTATTTCTCTTCATGATGCTTGCGTGCCTGATCATACAGACTCGTTGGCAGATCAGTAGAAGATTTTTTGAGGCCTTTTACATATTCGACCGCTTTCGGTCCGGCTACCATACCGCCATAGATGGCAGACAGCAGGGAGTTGGCGCCCAGACGGTTGGCACCATGATACTGGTACTCACACTCGCCGGCAGCGAACAATCCCGGAATATTGGTCATCTGGTTATAATCGACCCACATGCCGCCCATGGAATAATGGACTGCCGGGAAGATCTTCATCGGAATCTTGCGTGGATCATCGCCCATGAATTTCTCATAGATTTCGATGATTCCGCCGAGCTTCACATCCAGTTCTTTTGGATCTTTGTGGGACAGATCCAGGTAGACCATGTTCTCGCCATTGACGCCCAGTTTCTGATTGACACAGACATCGAAGATTTCGCGGGTTGCGATATCACGAGGCACCAGGTTACCGTAGGAAGGATATTTCTCTTCCAGGAAGTACCATGGCTTGCCGTCTTTGTATGTCCAGATCCGTCCGCCTTCACCACGAGCCGATTCGGACATCAGACGCAGCTTGTCATCACCGGGAATAGCTGTCGGGTGAATCTGGATAAACTCACCGTTGGCATAATGTACACCCTGTTGATATACAGCGCTTGCTGCAGTACCCGTGTTAATAACCGAGTTGGTCGTTTTGCCGAAGATAATACCGGGACCACCACTCGCCAGAATAACCGCATCTGCACCAAACGTAACAATTTCCATGGAGCGCAGATTTTGTGCAGCGATACCGCGGCATACGCCTTCGTCATCCAGTACCGCATTCAGGAATTCCCAGTTCTCATACTTGGTTACGAGACCAGCTGTCTCCCAGCGGCGCGCCTGCTCATCCAGTGCGTACAGCAGCTGCTGACCGGTAGTTGCACCGGCAAAGGCGGTACGGTGATGCTTGGTGCCCCCGAAACGGCGGAAATCCAGCAGACCTTCCGGTGTACGGTTGAACATAACGCCCATACGGTCCATGAGGTGAATGATACCAGGTGCAGCATCACACATCGCTTTGACCGGAGGCTGATTGGCGAGGAAGTCACCACCATATACGCTGTCATCAAAATGCAGCCATGGTGAGTCGCCTTCCCCTTTGGTATTAACCGCACCGTTGATACCGCCCTGCGCACATACGGAGTGCGAGCGCTTTACCGGTACGAGTGAAAATAAATGAACGTGAACGCCGGCTTCTGCCGCTTTGACGGTGGCCATCAGACCGGCCAGACCGCCGCCCACGATGATGATATTGGATGTTGCCATAAGAAATTACCCTCCCCTTTAACCTGCTTGCCCCTGAACGACTGTGAATACGGTTTGCTATCTAACCTGACAGTCCTGTTGAATACTGTTTAGGATAAGACGAACCTATGACACAGCGGTAGGGTCATTTATGCGATAAAATGACGAATGCTTTGAAATGCAACGGTTGGGTCTTGGAAATCCATATTACGGAATGCTACCAGAGACAGAACGAACATAATCGATACGATCACAAACAGCGCCATACAGATGTATGAAGATACGCGCTGCGATCTTGGGCCTACTGTGATTCCCCATGTAACGAGGAATGACCAGAGACCATTGGCAAAGTGGAACGAAGCCGCTATCACACCAATCGTATACAGTACGAATGTAGCCGGGTTGGTGACGATATTATGCATGATGCCGCCCAGCTGCTCATGCGTCACATTGCCAAGTGCAACCTGGAAGCGAGTGTCATATACGTGCCATGCGATGTAGATAAAAGTAATTACACCGGTTACACGCTGGAGCGTATAGCGCCAGTTGCGCTCATTTCCAAAATGAGCATTGTTCGGCTTGGCCTGGTATGCGATATACAGACCGTAGATGCCATGATAGAGCAGTGGAAGAAAAATAAAGAAGGTCTCCAGAACAAGTACAAGTGGAAGACCGTTCAGAAATTTCACTCCGGCATCAAAAGATTCCTTTCCTCCTTCGTAGGCGGAAAAGTTGGTGATCAAATGCTCCAGAAAAAATAAACCGAGCGGAATGACCCCGAGCAGTGAATGCAGCCTTCTGGCGTAAAAGCCTTTCATGAATGACGTTCCCCTTTCCTAATAAGAGCGTTTTCATATCGACAGGCATATTAAAATGCCGCCTAGACCCGGATGGACAGGCAAGTATCGGACCTCTATCCATCCTTGCTAGGAAGTTCCCCATCTTCCGTAGCTTTACAGCTTGTTCACGACTGTAAATAAGGAGTCGTATCATGCAATATCTTTCTTCCGTAAAAAGATATTCACATAACGTTCGTATGTGAACAAGTTGTGTCGCTTTTTATGTTACTCTAATTTGGCTTATAATGGAATTGCAATATAATTATTAAATGTTATAACTTTTTTGCATAAGAGAGGAGATTATTTCCCAGATGATAGAAGATTTAGATGTTTTTGCTGTCGTTGTCGAGCAATCCAGTCTGAATCAGGCCTCGAGGCTACTGAATTTGTCACAGCCTGCACTCTCCCGCAAAATAGCCAAACTGGAAGAACAGCTGGGTGTCGCTCTGTTTAACCGCAACGGCAAACGGCTGGAGTTGACCGCTATCGGCCGGCTCACCTACACATACGCTCTGGAACAGCGCCAGCAGCAGCTGCGTTTCCTCCAGAGCCTGAACCGCTACAAGTCTGAAGATCAGACAACTGTTACGTTTGGAGCCAGCTTGACTACACTACAGACCACCATGCCGCCGCTGGTGCGCAGCTTTACAGAGAAGCATCCATACGCGGAGGTCAAGCTGATTACAGGCAAGACGCATGAGATTGTCAATGACATTCGTGACAAACGGGCTGATATTGGTATTGTCGCTTCGTCTATCCATGAGTCGGGCTTGGTCTGCGCACCGCTTTTTGACGACCATCTGGAATTGGTATTACCCAAAAACCATGCCCTTGCTGACAAAAAGCAGCCCGATATGCAGGATCTGCAGGGGCTGCCGATGATTATGTTCTCCAAGGGTACGTGGTACCGCAAATTGATTGATGATGTCTTTCACCGCTATATGGTGATGCCTGATCTGCGTATGGAGATCGATTCTTTTGAAGCGATTGTACGGCTGCTGCCGATCTGCATGGCAGCGGCGCTGCTGCCTCGCTCCTATATTGGTGAACAGCTGCTATCCAGCAATGAACTGGTCTCACTGCATATTCCTGAGCTGGAGCAGACTCGCCGGACAACCTGCCTTATTTATAATGAAGCGGCCGAGCTGGGATCTGCTGCCCGCCAGTGGATTGCCGATACTACTGCCCGGTTTGATGATTCCTCGCGTATGATCAAGGACGCGAATATCCGTGTAGCTGATACGGCCCCCCGGTTGGAAAATGAAGAATGGTCGCCTTAAGATGACTTTCCTTTATAAAAGATCTATCGTTCATCAAAAAATCCCGGCAGATCAGGAGCATTACTGCTGCTCCGATCCTGCCGGGTACTCGCTATAGAACCTATGTCCAGTCTGCTATGCAGTCTGTCATCAACCAATCATAATCTTGCCTTCGGCATACCGGAAAGGCTCTTTCTCCTGCTTCGGTGCCAGTGCATACGCCAGGGTAATCAGTCCCACACGTCCGGCGAACATTAATAGACAGATCAGCAACTTGCCTACTACCGTCAGATGCGGTGTCAGCCCGAGTGACAGACCTACCGTACCAAACGCAGAAGTGGCTTCGAATAATACGGTAAGAAAATCTGCTCTCTCTGTCATGCTGAGAATCATGGTTGCTGTAATAACCAGTACAAGCGCAAGAATGATAATCGTAAGTGCTTTGAAAATGCGTTCTTGACCCAGACGGAATCGGAATAGAACCACATCCTTACGTCCACGCAGCATAGCGAATACCGCACCAAACATTAACAGAAACGTTGTTGTCTTGACACCGCCTGCTGTAGATCCCGGTGAACCACCGATAAACATAAATATAATCGTAAGCATCAGAGTAGCTTGCCGCAGCTGGGCTAGATCGAGCGTATTGGCCCCGGCTGTACGAGTTGTGGCGGAATGGAATAAGGATGCCCAGAACTTGCCTCCCCAGCTTAATTTGCCGAGTGTACCCGGATTGGTAAATTCAAACAGGAAAACAAGCACAAATCCGGTTGCCAGCAGAATGCCCGTCATTAGCAGAACCGATTTGGTATGCAGGGACAGTCTGCGATTTTTGCGGAATTCAATCAGATCGGATAATACAACGAAACCAAGACCACCCAGTACAATAAGCAGAATCGCTACTAGATTCATCATTGGATCGGTCACATAACCTGTTAGGCTTCTGTATTCGCCAAATAGATCGAATCCTGCATTATTAAACAGGGATACAGCATGGAAAATTCCGAAAAACACAGCCTGACCCGGAGGATAATCCATCATTAATCGCAGACTGAACAGCAGCGCACCTACGAGCTCAATAGCAAAAGAATAATATAATACTTTTTTGATCAAACGTACGATGCCTTCCATGTCCCCTTGATTCATTGATTCCTGCAGGATCAAGCGCTCGCGCAGTGAAATTCTGCGACGGAATACCAGGGCGATCAGTGTCGCCATTGTCATGAATCCAAGACCGCCGATCTGGATCAGACACATAATGACCGTCTGACCAAATGTTGTAAAAAATGTCCCAGTATCCACAACTACCAGTCCTGTTACACAGGTTGCCGAAGTCGCGGTAAAAAATGCATTAAAGAAATTCATTCCTATCCCGTTTTGATGCGATTCCGGCAGCATCAGCAACGCGGTTCCCAGTAAAATAATGATTGCATAACCCAGCGCCAGAATACGCGGCGGCGTCCATGCTTTTGTATTTCCTTTTAATTTCAAATTCATCTTCACTTATGTACACCTCTGTTTATCATCTTAATTAATAGCAGATACAGGTAGCTGCAATCGGAATTTATTCCTATCAAATTTCATTCTCCTATATTTGTACTTCTGTATATTTAACCAGACGTCTATTGATTATACGCTCTGACTCCTTAGACCACAAAGCTATTTTGCAATAGTTTACAGATTACGCTAAACTTGCATTATCTGCGCCTTTTGTCACGTAACACCCGAATCCTTTCTTTGATCCAATACGTATGGGCTGGTAGTTGAACGGACAAATTACATGATCGCACCAAGGAGGACATTATGAACCCAACAGGCAAGCCTGTGCAGCTCAAACCCAATTACAAGATACTGAGTATTCTGGCAGTCATCGCTCTGGTTATCTTTTTATTTACCCAGGTGATTCCGCTGACTGCTTCGGAGACGCTCGAAGTGGACCAGACCAATGTAATCAGTCAGGACAAGGCAATAGCCAGTGCCGATGCATTCAAAAATAATCTGCCACTAACGCCCGAAATGATCAGCAAGCTGCACTCCCCCAAAGCCAGCTATCATACCGACTCTGAGCTGAGCGGCTATGTAGCCAAGGAAAAATTAAGCCAGCAGTACAGCAAACAACTGGAAAAGCTCGCTCCCTATGATATATTCCGTGTACATTACAAAGCAGGCGGCTACCTCTCTTCCGTAGACATCGATGTACATATGAATACCGGAAAAGTAGTCGCTTTTATGATCAAGACCGATTCGAATACACCGATGGATAACAGCAATCCATTGTCACCCAAACCGTCTTCTATTAATGAAGGCAATATGACACTGACACAAAAGGTCGAACAGGCCCGCCCTCTGTTGAAAACAATGGGCTATGATCCTGCTTCACTAGAGCTTCAGACCGATGGAGAATTTGGACTTGATTATACACTGCGTGATGGCGGCAAGCTCGGTGAAGCCCAGCTGCATCTCAAATTTACTTTTGAAGAAGGCGAACTGCGTTCGTTCCAGCCGGTACTGACACCGCCTGCTTCCTACACCCAGTATATTGAAAAGCAGACTTCACTCGCCTACTGGCTGACCTTTGCCGGTTATGGACTATTCACACTGGTGCTTGGTGTGCTGGCGATTGTGTTCGCTTCATTGAAACGCAAGCATACTTCCTTTAAAAGGGGAATTGTGCTGTCCCTGATCTACTGTGCGGTATCGGTGATCAGCGTTGTGAATATGTGGCCTTATTTTGAAGCCAGCTTTGGTAGTCAAGATTATGGTGTATTCATGACACTGTTCCTCGTAGGCCTACAGCTGATGCTGAACGTATTGATGGCTGTGCTGCTCTACTTCTCCCTGGTCGGCGGCGATGGCCTCTGGCGGGAACGCGGCATGAATATGTGGCCGCGCTCCAAAGAGGTAGGCTATGGCAAGTACGTACTGCATAGTGCAGCACTCGGTTATCTATTCGCTATTATTTTGCTGGGCGTGCAATCGATCATCTATCTGGTACTGGAAAATGCACTTGGTGTATTCTCGTCCAGTGATGATTCCAGCTCTCCTTATAATATGGCGATACCTGCGCTGCTGCCACTGCTCGCCTGGATGGCCGGCATTGGCGAAGAGGGCGTATACCGACTATTCGGGATCGGTATGCTGAAAAAACTGCTGCGTAATACCTTTGCCGCTTCGGTGATTACATCGATCATCTGGGCGCTTGGTCATACGCTGTATCCGATCTATCCGGTCTATTCCCGTCCGGTGGAACTATTGATTATCGGACTGCTGTTCAGTCTGGTCTTCCTGCGCTACGGCTTTATCGCTGTCGTATTCGCTCACGTGATGTTCGATACGATCCTGATGTCATTCAGTCTGATGACTGTCGGCGGAGCAGGCAATATTGCGCTAGGTATTTTCTATATTATTATGCCGGGTATTATTGCGTACATTATCTACCTGTTCACTCGCAACAAAGGCGTAGACAACGCGTATCCACCGTATACGCCACCGCAGCCGGGAATGCCGGTCTATACACCAACAGGGCAGCCGGATCTCGGACAGCCGCCGCATTCCTATTACAATCCTGGTGCGCCAACGCATCATGGACAGGGACTGCCGACTGATCCGAGCCGATTCCATCAATATCAGGAACCACAGGCTCCTGCTGCACCGGTACAGCCACCTGTCCATAACGGTGAAGTTGAACATCCACAACATCCAGATCATTCGCAAACTGTTAATCTTACCAAGCAGGAAGACACTTCTTCTGCATCATCAACCGAGCCGGTGAAGCCAGACACGGAACACCAGCAAGGATCTGTAGACCCACTGACACCACCTGACGATGATACAGACAAATCATCGAAATCATAAACACAAAAAAGAAGAGTAGCCGCTATAAACTGTACCCTTTGTAAAGGACATTTCAAAAAAAGGTTAGGACACGTGAAGAAGCTGTTGCCTGTATGTTGCA
>NZ_KQ040800.1:0-206 GCF_000971985.1 Paenibacillus dauci
CCAGCGCCGATGGTACTTGGACCGCAGGGTCCTGGGAGAGTAGGACGTTGCCAAGCGAAAACAGCAAGACTTCCGCTCCTATGAGCGGGTACTATTCCCTGATAGCTCAGTTGGTAGAGCACTCGACTGTTAATCGAGTTGTCACAGGTTCGAGTCCTGTTCGGGGAGCCATATGGAGAGGTGTCCGAGTTGGCCGAAGGAGCACG
>NZ_KQ040800.1:216-159800 GCF_000971985.1 Paenibacillus dauci
CTCTCATAGCTCAGTAGGTAGAGTGCATCCATGGTAAGGATGAGGTCACCGGTTCGAATCCGGTTGAGAGCTTACTTTAGTAAGGCCCGTTGGTCAAGGGGTTAAGACACCTCCCTTTCACGGAGGTAACAGGGGTTCGAATCCCCTACGGGTCATATAGGTATGGAGACTTAGCTCAGCTGGGAGAGCATCTGCCTTACAAGCAGAGGGTCGGGGGTTCGATCCCCTCAGTCTCCACCATAGAATATTCTTGATTGTTGGGGATTAGCCAAGCGGTAAGGCAACGGACTTTGACTCCGTCATGCATAGGTTCAAATCCTATATCCCCAGCCATTTGAGAGCCATTAGCTCAGTTGGTAGAGCACCTGACTTTTAATCAGGGTGTCGAAGGTTCGAGTCCTTCATGGCTCACCATTTTATTTTCATTATGCGCGTGTGGCGGAATTGGCAGACGCACTAGACTTAGGATCTAGCGTCTTACGACGTGGGGGTTCAAGTCCCTCCACGCGCATCCTTATTTTTGCGGACGTGGCTCAGCGGTAGAGCATCGCCTTGCCAAGGCGAGGGTCGCGGGTTCGATTCCCGTCGTCCGCTCCAATACGCGCCCTTAGCTCAGCTGGATAGAGCGTTTGACTACGAATCAAAAGGTCAGGAGTTCGAATCTCTTAGGGCGCGCCATTTTTTATTATAATGTATATCGGGATGTAGCTCAGCTTGGTAGAGCACCTGGTTTGGGACCAGGGGGTCGCATGTTCAAATCGTGTCATCCCGATTGATGCGGGTGTAGTTCAATGGTAGAACTTCAGCCTTCCAAGCTGATAGCGTGGGTTCGATTCCCATCACCCGCTCCAATATGTGAATGAAGACCGGTAACGGTCTTTTTTTGCTATATACAGATTTATAAAAAGAGGTAATAAAACAGAGGCTCTGCTTTAACATGTACTAATCTTATTATTTTCTCTATGAAAATAGTAAGGCTTTTAAAAGGATAAGAAGTAATGATACTTTGTCGAGAATGTAGAATGTAGAATGTAGAATGTAGAATGTAGAATGTAGAAGGTAGAAGGTAGAAGGTAGAAGGTAGAAGGTAGAAGGTAGAAGGTAGAAGGTAGAAGGTAGAAGGTAGAAGGGGTAGAAGGTAGAAGGTAGAAGGTAGAAGTGAAACGGAATATTTTATGTGAGACTTCATACAATAGGTATGGAAAAAGTGTAGTATAATATTTTTGCGCAATAACGCTGTGAAGCATTATGAATGAATGATAGAATGTTTGCATAATTAATCATATTACTCAAATTAATTAAAGTAATCATTCCGGCTTTGTTGTATGATGTTAAGAAGATGTGAACCTTTAAATAGAATGAACCACCGGGAACGATAGGAGGAAGAGCATGTCTGAGTTGACAGTCAATGTGAGTAAAAATCATTCTAATAATTTGCTTCGGCGTGATGTACGTTTTTTGGGCAATATCCTGGGAGAGGTACTCGTACACCAGGGGGGCCAGGAGCTGCTGGATATCGTCGAAAAAATTCGTGAGCTGAGCAAATCGTTACGGGCAGTTTCTTTGCCTGAGGTATTTGAAGAATTCAAAACGTTAATCAAGCATCTGGATTCGGACAACAGGCATCAGGTCATACGTGCTTTTGCGGTTTATTTTCAACTTGTCAATATTGCAGAGCAAAATCATCGTATTCGTCGTAAACGCGATTATGAACGTTCTGCTGGTGAAAATGTACAATCCGGAACGATGGAGAATGCAGTCCAGGAACTAAAAAACAATAACTTTACTGCTGAAGAAGTTGAAGCGATCTTTGCAGATCTTTCACTGGAACTGGTTATGACGGCTCATCCAACTGAAGCAATGCGCCGGGCTATTTTGGATATCCATAAGCGTATTTCTGAAGATGTTAAACTGCTGGATAATCCGACCCTCACTTTCCGTGAACGGGAACAACTGCGTGAGAAGCTGCTGAACGAGGTTATTACTCTCTGGCAAACAGACGAGCTGCGTGATCGCAAACCAACCGTACTAGATGAAGTACGTAACGGGATGTATTACTTCCACGAGACGCTGTTTGATGTACTACCTGAGTTGTATCAGGAGCTGGAGCGTTCGCTGTCCAAGCATTATCCTGAGCACGACTGGCATGTACCAGGCTTCCTTCGCTTTGGTTCTTGGATTGGTGGAGACCGCGATGGTAATCCATCCGTTACAGCAGAAGTGACTTGGAAGACTCTGCAGATGCAGCGGAAGCTGGCTATTCGTGAATACCAGCGTATCCTGCGTGAAATGATGCAATCATTGAGCTTTAGCACAACGATTATTGATGTATCAGAAGAACTGTTATCTTCTATTCAAAAAGATCGTCTGCATGTCACTATCGATAAAATCTACAGTTGGAATAATGAAAATGAGCCTTATCGGATCAAGATCGCTTATATGCTGCGCAAGCTGAGCAATATTGGTGATGATTCCAAGCAGGGTACTACAGAGCGTTACAATGATGTATCTGAACTGCTGGAAGATCTGAAAGTGATTGATAAGAGCCTTCGTCATCATTATGCTGATTATGTAGCGGATACATATGTGAAAAAAATGATCCGCCAGGTCGAGCTGTTCGGGTTCCATACGGCTACACTGGATGTTCGCCAGCATAGCCAGGAACACGAGAACTCGCTCAAAGAAATTCTTGCTAACATGGAGATTGTGGAGGATTACTCCAAACTTCAGGAAGAGGAGAAGATTGAGCTGCTCGGCAAACTGCTAAGCGATCCAAGACCAATCACCTCACCTTATTTCAAATATAGCGAGAGTACCGAAGAATGTCTGGCCGTCTATCGTACGATCCATAAGGCGCAGCAGGAGTTTGGTACTAACTGTATCTCCAGCTACCTGATCAGTATGACACAGGGAGCCAGTGATATTCTGGAAGTCATGGTATTCGCCAAAGAGATGGGATTGTTCCGTCAATTAGCTGATGGCAGTGTACAATGTACATTACAAGCAGTTCCGTTGTTCGAGACGATTGACGATCTACACGAAGCACCACGGATCATGCGTCAGGTACTTGATTTGCCTGCTTATCGTAAAGCGGTCGCTGCGATGAATGATCTGCATGAGATTATGCTTGGTTACTCGGACAGCAACAAAGACGGCGGCGTGGTTACGGCGAACTGGGAATTGCGTCTTGCCCTTAACAACATTACGGCGATGGGCCAGGAATACGGCATCAAGCTGAAATTTTTCCATGGTCGTGGTGGAGCACTCGGTCGCGGAGGTATGTCGCTGGATCGCAGTATTCTCGCACAACCGCCTCATACAATTGGCGGCGGGATCAAGATTACCGAGCAGGGTGAAGTATTATCTTCCCGTTATTCTCTGCAAGGAATTGCCTATCGAAGTCTGGAGCAGGCTATCTCCGCGCTGATTCGTTCGGCTACTATTGCCAAGACCGGAGCACCTGCAGGCGAAGGAAATGAAGAGTGGGAAGAAATTATCCGTGGTATTTCGGAAGTATCGCTGGATAAATATCAGCAGCTGATTTTCCGTGATCCGGACTTTATGAGTTTCTTCAAGCAATCGACACCTTTGCCGGAAGTAGGCGAGCTGAATATCGGTTCTCGTCCTTCCAAACGTAAAAACAGTGATCGATTTGAGGATTTGCGGGCGATTCCGTGGGTATTTGCATGGACACAGAGTCGTTATCTGCTGCCAGCATGGTATGCTGCCGGTACGGGACTACAACATTTTTATCAGAATCAGCCAGAAAACATGGCTGTTCTGCAAAGAATGTACAAAGAATTCCCGTTCTTTACCACACTGATTGATACGCTACAGATGGCTATTGCCAAAGCGGATCTGACTATTGCCAGGGAATATGCAGGAATGTGTCAGGACGACGACTCTCGTACACGCATCTTTGGATTAATCGAATCCGAGTTTAACCTCACTCGTGATCTGGTACTGCAAATTACCGGACAGCAGGATATTTTGGATAATGTTCCTGTTATTCAGGAGTCGGTACGTCTTCGTAACCCGTATGTAGATCCTCTGAGCTATTTGCAGGTTCAACTGCTCAGTGAACTGCGCCAGATTCGTGAAGAAGGCGCAGATGATCCTGAATTGCTGCGTGAAGTATTGTTGACGATCAACGGTATTGCAGCAGGGTTGAGAAATACGGGCTGATATCACTAGTATTTGTTTAGAAGCCGAGTAGACTATCCGGATAGCAGATAGCAGATAGCAGATAGCAGATAGCAGATAGCAGATAGCGGATAGCAGATAGCAGATAGCCAAACAGAATTGATTTGGTTTAAGTTAATGGCTATCATCATGAATCTCTCAAATTATAAAAATAGTATGATAAATATCTCCATATAGACTGTATACATCTCTGGCTGTATCGCGACCGGAGAAGGGATACAATTCAAAAGGCTGACATTATTGTTTGGAAATAATGTCAGCCTTTTATTATGGAAAAAAATTAGTACGCACAGAAGATCATTAGCATAGAGAAGATCATTATGGAAAAAGATTAAACGGATTTGTAGAAGATTTGCGGATGTTTATTTTACTATTTCCCAAGAAATAAAAGAAGTTTGAAAGAAACAGACGATTAAGATTGCAATTTAAGGTATCATCCAGTACGATTTTAATTGGATTGTAAACTGGTTTTACAGAATACTATACATACCGGGAACTGAGTCTGGGGGAGTGATGGTGGATAATCTGGATACGAGATTAGTCAAATTGGCGCTAAAAGGTGATCAGCGTGCATTTGCCGAAATCGTTGATTTATACAAAGACAAGATATTTCATTTGGGTTACCGTATGCTGAGTAATCGTCATGAAGCGGAAGATGTGGTACAAGAGACATTTTTGCGAGTCTACAAGAGTCTTGATCGTTATGATCCAAAGCAAAAATTCTCGACCTGGATTTACCGGATTGCTACCAATCTGTGTATTGACCGGCTGCGTAAGCGCAAACCGAGCTTTTCACTGGATGCGGAATTGAATGACCAGGATAGTACAGACGGCTATGCCCTGATCCCGGGCGATGAGCGTACACCGGAGAGTGAATACCTGCTTACAGAGACACAGCAGCTGATTCATCAGGCAATCGATTCTTTGCCGGATAAATATAAAACGGTCATGATTCTGCGTTATCTGCAGGAATTGTCTCTGCAGGAAATCAGTGACGTTATGGATATGCCGGTAACGACAATCAAAACGCGTGTCCATCGTGGCCGGGAATTTCTTCGCAAAAAATTGGAATCCAAGCTGTAAAATTAAAAGTGCAATAAAAATGCTAAGCTGGATTTCAAGTCGAGATGAGTATAAAAGCAGGAAAATGGGCAGTATTGCATACATCGTGTAAAACAGGATGATGGACTATTTAAATCAATAGCAGGACCTCTCCAAATGTTCTTACATTTTTTATGATGTTTGTATGCAATAAGGCGTGTATAATGATTTATCAGTGTAACTGTTGGATCATCTTCGATAGGAATATCTTGTGATTCTTTCATCAACTGCTATAGAATGGATCTGGAGTCCGGGTACCGGCAGCAGCCGGTATTTTGGACTGTTTGCATGCCTGAATAGCATAAAATGATAAGGTGAGATTGTTTATAAGGCGATCGACTGAGTTTATGATTTGCACAGATTAGTGAGGATGTTCTATTTGCCTGGTATCAAGAAGTCCCATTATTTTTAAAAATTGTTATGAAAATCAAAAAAAGCTTCAGGTTTATGAAACGGTTTGAAACCTGCAGCGTATTTAACAGAGTAATCGCAGTTCCAGACATGGTCCGGCTGTGATATGATGCTGGAATAATTATATACAAGAAAGGAATGGCTCATATGGATTGCAAACTGGCCGTCTCATTTATACATGAGTACCTGGACGGCGACTTACCTGATGAACAGGCAAATGAGCTCAAGCAGCATATGGCTGAGTGCTCAGAGTGCCGTGCAGTTTTTAAAGAATTGGAGCAGACTGAATTGCTTCTGTTTGCCGTCAATCACCGCAAGCCGCCAGTATCTGATGAGCTCACCGAACGGATTATGCAGGCTCTTCCCAAAAAGAAACAGCCTCCTGCCTGGACGACCTGGTTAAAGAGACATCCGGCGCTAACGGCAGCAGCAGCATTTTTCGTGATTCTGCTCGGTACACTTCCATTCTGGAATGAAGGTCCTGAAATGATCGTCAAAGGGCAGAATCTGGATCAGGTTGTGATTGAAGGAAATACGGTGATTGTACCGGAAGGCAAGACGATTGCCGGTAATTTAACGATAGAAAAAGGACAAGCCAAGATTTATGGCGATGTGGAAGGCGATGTAACAGTTATCGACGGCAGCATATTCCAAGCAAGTACAGCCCATATCTCCGGACAGGTTCAAACGGTAGATCAAGCAGTAGGCTGGCTTTGGTACAAAATTTCAACTGCATTCTCGGAAGTCGCCTCTACTAATTAAATGACTTTTTGTAAGGCGCCTCTTATTCAGAAGGCGTCTTTTTTGCATGTTCACGGATAAAACGTGTAAAATAAGGCAGTGGACTTCGATCAACATAAATAGCAGTCTGCAGCAGTCAGATGAAAAGTTATAGGTATTTTGTGAAAAAAGGTAGTAAATTTAAGGGCAGGTTAGGGTAATATTATATATTATACTGCTAATAAGTACGGGAATGGTGTGAGTGTTCATAGTACGCGTAGTCCTGGCCAATGGTGCAATATAGCATATACAGTACACTAACAGCCTGAAGCGAGTCTGTACGCATTAAAAGATACAGGCAGCGGATATGCCAGGTTAAGGGTCCACCAGATAGAACATAACGGGGGTTGCAGTATGGAGTATTTTGCGGACTTGACTTGGAAAGATTCCATTAAAGATATAATCGACATATTGATTGTAACGTACATCATTTATCAGCTTATTCTTCTGGTACGTGGTACCCGGGCAGTACAGCTGCTAAAGGGTATTCTCGTGCTTGTCGTCATCTGGGCGCTCAGCACCTGGTTTGACTTGTATACATTAAAATGGCTGATGAACCAGGCATTTACCTTTGGAGTACTGGCCGTGTTTATCATTTTCCAGCCGGAACTTCGCCGGGGGCTCGAGCAGCTGGGACGCGGTAAAATATTTGGACGCACGATAGCGGAAGACGAAGAAATTACCCGGATGATTAACGAGGTGATCAAGTCTGTCAATTATCTGTCCAGACGAAAAATTGGCGCATTGATCGTATTTGAACGGACTACAGGGTTGAATGAGTACACCGAGTCTGGCATCAAAATGCAATCTGTCGTCAGTTCGGAGCTTCTGATTAATATTTTCATACCGAATACACCGCTGCATGATGGCGCAGTGATTATACAGGGACAGCAGATTTCTGCAGCAGCCTGCTATCTTCCGCTGTCCGAGAATCCTTTTATCAGTAAAGAACTTGGAACACGTCATAGAGCAGCAATCGGCATCAGTGAGGTGGGCGATGCGCTGTCGCTGATTGTATCCGAGGAGACCGGACAGGTATCCCTTGCAATGAATGGACAGGTTATTCGTGATATTAATGAAGAATCTCTAATCTCCAAACTGCATGAAGCTCTCAAACCCAATGTAACCACCAAGGAGAAAAAGGGCCTGTTCTGGAAGCGAAAGGGGGATAACAAGGATGATGGACAAATGGATTAGTAATAACACGGTAGCTAAAGTGCTAGCATTGGTTGTAAGCATACTGCTGTGGATTATGGTCCATATGGATAACAATACTCTTCCTATGCAATCCTCAGCCTCTCAGGTCGGTACCAGTGTCATTAATGATGTGCAGGTGCAGCCATATGGATTTGATGAAGACAAATATGTATTGAAATCGATTGAGCCTTCGACGGTTAGTATTGAAGTCAGAGGTACGCGCCCGGATCTTTTGCCTTCGGACAGTTATAAGGCAAAGGTCGATCTGAGCCAGATCAAAGGAGCAGGAACGGTTAGTCTTCCGCTGATCACCGATACACCGGCTAGCGTACAATATGTCTCTTCTACACCCAGTGTGGTCAAAGTAACGATTGAAGAGAAGACTTCTAATGCTTTTGTTCCCGAGATTATCACGCAAGGGGAGCCTGCTGCAGGTTATCAGAAGGGTACACCGGTTATTACGGATGGAACAGACAAGGTTAGTGTTACACTGCCGCAGAGCCGCCTTGAGGACGTGCAGAAGGTGCAGGGTGTAATCAGTGTTGCAGAGGCAACCGACACCGTATCCAAAACAGTAGCGCTGGCTGTCTACGATAAGGCAGGAAATGTAATGAAGGATGCTGTTATTTCTCCTTCTTCTGTCAAGGCAGAAGTACCGATTGGAGCAGCCACCCGAACGCTGCCGCTCAATCTTAGTTATACCGGTCAGCTGCCGAATAGCTTGGTGCTGGCTGGGACAGAAGTGAGTGCAGATCAGATTACCGTATATGGCTCCGAGTCTGCACTCGCTGCACTCGGTGATTCGATTACCGCTTCTGTGGATCTAAGCTCTATCGAACAGGCAGGAACGGTAACATTGACTGCCAAGCTGGATCTTCCGAAGGGAACTGAACGTATCTCGCCTTCTTCCGTACAAGTGAAGATCACTACAGAAGAATTCTCCGAACGGGTCATCCAGAATGTACCGATTGGTCTGGTAGGAACAGGTTCAAATCTGGAAGCAGTAATTACGAAACCGCAGAGCAAGCAGGTCAGTCTGAATATCAAGGGCTCCCCAGAAGCACTTCAGGCTGTGAAGCCCGAAGATATTAAAGCAACAGCTAATCTAAATGGCCGTGGCCCGGGTACCTACACGATTCCGGTGCAGATTGTACTGCCGGAAACGGTCAGTCTGACCGATCCGGGAATCAAGCTGAATGTAACGGTAACTATTACAGAGAGTGCCAACAGTTCAGGAGCAGGCAATGGTACTGGAGACAATGGACAAAGTAATGGGGCTGGTACTACAGAAGAGGGGGAGGCTGAGTCAGGTGCAGGAACAGGTACTGCTGTACCTGACTCCTCCAACCCGGAAGAACAGCCTGGCACAAACTCTGGTACAGGTAATGAACAGCAACCGGACACACCTCCAGCAGAAGGAGAACAGCCGGAGGCGGGGACTCCACCTGTATCCAGTAATGAACCGACAACACCGGCTACTCCATCTACAGAAGAGAATACCGAGCAAAAGCAGGGTGCTGTAAGCAAGAATGGCGAGACGACAACAAGCGCCAAAGCGGTTTTTTCCACAACTTATCATTAATTGGGTATAAATGATCCGAATAGCTATTGACAGTAAGGTAGGGAAGACGTATAAAGAAATGGTTGTCTGATGCAGTCCGGTCGGCGATAAAGATAGCAGAGTCGCCGCTGCCGGGCTGCTTTTAGACTGTCCAAACAACAATTTAATTTATTATTAATATCATAAGGGAGCACAACTATGGGTAAATATTTCGGAACAGACGGTGTACGTGGTGTAGCAAACAAGGAATTAACAGCAGAAATGGCGTATCAGATTGGCCGCTGTGGAGGTTATGTACTAACACATGGCGCAGAGAAGCCAACAGTAGTGATCGGAATGGATACTCGTATCTCCGGTCTGATGCTGGAATCGGCGTTGATCGCCGGTATGCTGTCCATTGGCGCTCATATTATTCGTCTGGGTGTAGTAAGTACACCAGCGGTAGCGTACATTACCCGTTTGCTTAAAGCAGATGCAGGTGTGATGATCTCTGCTTCACATAATCCGGTAGAAGATAACGGCATCAAATTCTTTGGTGGCGACGGATTCAAGTTGTCCGATGAAACCGAATTGCAGATCGAAGCACTTATGGATGCAGAAGTTGACCAGCTGCCACGTCCGGTAGGAGCAGATCTGGGGACGATTGTTAACGATGATACATCCAAATACAAATATCTGGAGCATCTCAAGTCTACTCTTACACACTCTTTTGAAGGTGTGAAAATTGTAATGGATTGTGCCAACGGTGCAGCCTATGAACTGGCGCCTGCTTTCTTCAAGGAACTGGGTGCGGAAGTTATCGCTATTGGAGCAGAACCGAATGGTCTGAATATCAATGACCACTGTGGATCTACACATCCGGAAAAGTTGAAGGAAGAGGTTCTGCGTCATGGTGCACAGATCGGTCTGGCTTTTGACGGCGATGCGGATCGTCTGATTGCTATTGATGAAAAAGGTGAAGAAGTCGATGGCGATTATATCCTCTGTATCTGCGGCGATGCGATGAATCGCGCCGGCAAGCTGAAAGACAGCACTATCGTATCCACAGTTATGAGCAACATCGGCTTCTACAAAGCGACAGAAGCTCTGTCTCTGCGTACTGCACAGACAGCTGTAGGCGATCGTTATGTCATGGAAGAGATGAGACGTGGTGGTTATACCCTGGGTGGCGAACAGTCCGGTCATGTTATTTTCCTCGATTACATCACAACCGGAGATGGCATCCTGACTGCCGTTCAGCTGGTAGATACACTGGTAGGCTCCGGCAAGTCGCTCAGCGAACTGAAGTCCATGATGAACAAATATCCACAGGTGCTGGTGAACGTACGCGTCGAAAGCAAAGCTCGTTATGAAGGCAATACAGCCATCGCTGCTGCTGTCAAAGCGGTTGAAGATCAGCTGGGCAGCAATGGCCGTGTGTTAGTACGTCCATCCGGTACCGAGTCGCTGATTCGTGTAATGGCAGAAGGACCGGATAAAAATGAACTGGAGCAGTACGTTGCCCAGATCGTGGATGTCGTGAAAAAAGAACTGGTATAAATCTCATTTATCTGGTTATTCGTTTATTCAAAAGTGTGCAGAGTGTTGTGAAGACGATCGATTCGGCAGCTTGGTAATAACCGAAATGCAGCTTTTCAATAATATTTTTAATGATACAAGTAAAGTAAGAGACAGTAAGCCTGTTCACGCAGACTCGCTGTCTTTTTTACTTTGGGTATGTATAGTTTATTTAAATATGGTTGGTTGAGTGTTGAATATTAAACATGAAGTACAGCAGAAAGAACACGACGATAGAAAATGAAGAATTTAAATGGATATAATTGTAAAATGTTTTGAGTATAACGGTTAATTCTGCAAGTTGTCGTGTAAATGTAGGATATATGCAGCCAACCAGCCTATAATTATGGCTTTAATTCCATATGAAAAGCATTTGTTCTACTCATGACAATCATGTCACATTTTTATCATTGCCTTATCCGGGAAACATGCATATAATGAAAAAGTTGCTATTTGTAATATAACTGTAACATTGCAGAGCTTACAATAGCGCTACTTTAAAAAGGAAAGTGAGGATTGTGATGTTACCAAGCAAGACCAAGCGCCAGAGCTCGAAGAGACGGAGAAAGTAAATATCGAGCTGACGAGGTGAAGGTGTTCGAAACATTCGGCGGGGACCTTCCGGTGATGCATCAGGCCGCAAATTGGAATCCAAATGCAGAGAGTGATCTCTGCCACAAAGATCCATTCGATGCTAGCTTTATACTTATAAGAATGTGCATGTGACATGAATAGGAATACAGCATTATCAAGTGTGCATTCATTACGAATCTATAATTGCATAGTACTGATTTCTATTCCTCATGTACAACCAACGTCAATGGACGTACTATCGAACGGAGGAATATAAACATGTGTGGTATTGTTGGATATATTGGAGATAAAAATACGCAGGAAATTTTGGTAGACGGGCTTCGCAAACTGGAGTATCGCGGGTATGATTCCGCAGGTATCTCTGTATTTACAGACACTGGTCTGCAGGTTGTAAAAGCACAAGGTCGCATGGCTAACCTGGAATCCAAACTGGAGCAGCATCCACTGATCGGCAGAGCGGGTATCGGACACACGCGCTGGGCGACTCACGGTAAACCATCTGATGTAAACTCTCATCCACATACAGACGAGAAGCAAAAATTCTCTGTTGTACACAACGGCATTATCGAGAACTATCTGGAACTGAAAGATGAACTGATTCGTTCCGGAATCCACTTTGTATCCGAGACCGATACTGAAGTTATCGCGCATCTGGTTGCTCGTGAATACGAAGGTGATATCGTCAAAGCTGTACAAAAAGCAGTAACTTACATGCGCGGTGCATTTGCACTGGGCGTTCTGACAGAGCATGAGCCGGACAAACTGGTAGCTGTACGTCAAGCCAGCCCGCTCGTTATCGGCGTAGGAGAAGGCGAGAACTTTATCGGTTCCGATATCCCGGCTATTCTGAAATATACACGTAACGTATACATTCTGAATGATGGTGAAATGGCTGTTCTGACCAAGGATGCTGTTGAACTGATGTCGATTGAAGGTAACTTTATTTCTCGGGAAATGATCCATGTAGACTGGGATGCAGTAACCGCAGAAAAAGGCGGATTTGACCATTTCATGCTGAAAGAAATTCACGAGCAGCCAAAAGCGTATCGCGACACCATGCTGGGCCGTGTGAATGATGATGGTAAAGGCGTTCACTTCAGCGACCTGAAACTGACAGCCGAGCAAATTCGCAATATCCGTAATGTACAGATTATTGCATGTGGTACAGCGTATCATGCAGGTCTGGTAGGCCGTAACATTATCGAGAAGCTGGCTCATATTCCGGTTGAAACGGATGTGGCTTCCGAGTACCGTTATCGTTCTCCGATCATTAACAAAGATACACTCGTTATTGTGGTGAGCCAATCCGGTGAGACTGCGGATACACTGGCAGCACTGCGTGAGGCACAGGCCAATGGTGCACACGTTATTGCAATCACCAACGTGGTAGGCAGCTCGATCGCCCGTGATGCGGATGATGTCATTGCTACACTGGCAGGACCGGAAATTGCTGTAGCTTCTACCAAAGCGTACACTTCGCAGCTGATCGCATTCTATCTGTTCGGTCTGTATATGGCTGAGATTCGTGGCACACAGACAACCGAAGAGATTACACGTACACTCGCAGCGATGGATTCCCTGCCGGAACAGGTAGAAAAAGTGCTGGAAATGGCACCGGAAATCAAAGAGTACGCAGAGCATATCGCTCAGCACAAACACCTCTTCTTTATCGGACGCGGTGTGGATTATGCGGTTGTACAGGAAGGTTCTCTGAAACTGAAAGAGATCTCCTACATTCACTCTGAGGCTTATGCAGCAGGTGAACTGAAACACGGTACACTGGCTCTGATCGAAGACGGTATTCCTGTTATTGCCCTGGCAACACAGGAAGATGTAATCGAGAAAACAGTCAGCAACATCAAGGAAGTCAAAGCTCGTGGTGGCGAAGTAATGGTAGTCTCTTATGAAGAGAACCGTGAAGATCTGCTCAAATCGGTAGATACCGTGATGACGATTCCAAGAACGCTGCCAATCCTGAGTCCTGCACTGTCTGTTGTTGTACTGCAGCTGTTGGCTTACTACGCTTCCCTGGCGCTGGAGCATGATGTGGACAAACCACGTAACCTGGCGAAAAGCGTAACGGTTGAGTAGTAGTTTACGAGTTGAGTATATTAATAATATGCAAGGGATAATTAAGTGTAGCCCTGCATAGAATCATAAATAGAAAATGCACCCTTTCCCTCAACAGGCAGACCTTTTACAGGTAAGCGGTTGAGTCGGAATGGGTGCATTTTTATATGCATCATGGTAAAGGTGGATTCTCAAAATAAATATCTGTTTGAGAGCGAAATGTATAGGGATAGTGAATGTGTACTTTGAAGTGAAGAGTACATTTGAAAATGAAATTGGATAGGTAGCAGCAGAATACTTACGGTTGAAAGCGATAGCCAGCTCCCCATACTGTCTGAATGTAACGGGGATTACCCGGATCGTCTTCAATCTTCTCACGCAGTCGATTAATATGAACAGCTACGGTAGCATTGTCACCTACCGAATCAAAGCCCCAGATACGTTCATACAGGGTATCTTTGCTAAATACAATATTGGAATTGAGCACCAGAAAATGCAGCAGATCGAATTCCTTTTTCTTCAGTTCCAACTCGCGACCCTGAAGATAAGCGCGATGAGCATGGGTGTTGATCACAAAACTTCCCATCTCGATGGTGCCGCTTTGCTGGGCTGCGCCCATGCCTTTTTTGAGCCGGGCGTACTGTGCCAGATTGGATTTGACCCGGGCAATCAATTCATTGGGGGAAAAGGGTTTTACAATGTAATCATCAGCCCCCAGTCCCAGTCCACGAATCTTATCGATATCTTCCTGTTTGGCAGTTACCATCAGGATTGGAATATCGAGTTTCTCCCGCAGCTGCCGACAGACGGCAAATCCGTCCTGACCCGGCAGCATCAGATCAAGTAAAATCAGCTGAAATTGGCCGGATAATGCTCTTTCTGCACCGGTAATGCCATTGTCTGCGATCTCGACAGCAAACTGGTTGATCTCCAGATAATCCCGTTCAATCGCTGCGATGGCTTCGTCATCTTCGATAATTAATATTTTGTTCATTATCATTCCTCCTGCTGAAGCACTGGCAGAACAATCTCTATACAGAGACCGCCTGCTGGTGCGAGTCTGGCTTCAATATGACCACCCATGCGCTCTACAGCTTTGGCAGTGATAGCAAGTCCCAGTCCGCTGCCCTTATGGGGAAGATTGCGTGAAGGATCACTGCGATAAAAAGCATCAAATAACTTGCCAAGCGATTCCTCCGGTACACCGGGACCATTATCGGTCAATGTAATGACCAGCTGGTCTTGATGAAGCCAGGTGCTGATCCGAATCAGGCAGCGTTCCTTGTCTTTGTAATTCAGACTGTTCTCCAGAATATTTGTAAAAATACTATCCAGCTGTACCTGATCAGCCACAATTATAGCAGAATCATTAGAGATATCCATTTCGATATCAAGACCTCTTGTCCGGTATTCCTCAGCGGTCGCCCGGATCAAGGACAGTAGCTCCTGATTGACATCCAGCCTTTCGGGATCATAGGGATAGTCACCCATATCCAATTTGGAAAAAAGGAATATTTTGGATACCATGCGATCAATATCTTCCGCTTTGGTCTTAATCATCGAAATATACTTCTCACGGGATTCCGGTGTGCTGGCTACACCGTCCAGCAGTCCTTCAGAATAGGCACGGATCGAGGTCAGTGGAGAACGCAGGTCATGAGATATACTTGCGAGCAGCTCTTTGCGATTCTCTTCCTGCCTCTGGATTAGCTGCAGGGATTGCTTGAGCTGAACAGCCATATCGTTAAAATCTTTGCAGACCGCAGCAAATTCGTCATTATTCGGATAATGGATATGTGCATCGAGATTCCCATCACGAATCTCGTGAACCGCATGAACCAGATTGTCCAGCGGCTGCCGAATATGCCTGAACACAAAATGAGTTAGAAAACGGTTGGTGAAAATCACAGTAATGATCGTCCCCAGCCCCAGCATTATGAGGAAAATATTACTCAGAAAACTGTATAGTTCGTAATTGTTGTCTATCGAATTGTAGTGATCGAATTTGCTGAAAATGGAGACGGTATAATCATCTCCATCCACCTTAACAGACTGGGTATAAATACTTTCTTTTTCCAGGGAAAGACTGGATTCTCCATCCAGCGTCCAGATCATTTTCATTATTTTGTTATCGCGATCAATATCCAGCATACCAAAGTTATAGATCAGCTTCCGGGAAGAAGTAGAATAGATACTTAGTTTCATGGAGTTTTTGTTCAGATATTCGTTTAGTTTTTGAACTTTCTGGGAATCGGGATGGGGCTGTTCATGAATAAGTTCCTTGGTAACGTTCAGTAGTCTGCTAGGATCCGCATACGTACTGTTTTCGCTCTCATCAATACTTTTCCAGTATTGATCGGAGAGTAACTTGCCGGACAGAATAATAATGACAGAAATAAATACAGGTATTACAACCATAAGAATGTTAGAGATCACCAAGCGCTGTTTAATTGTCATACCTTTATCCTTTCTGTGATCATTATGGTAATGCTATACAATCAGTCGGTCCGCAGCGCATAGATCGGACGCAGCCGGGACGCTTTGTAGGCAGGGCTGATGCCGAATACAAGGCCAATAAAAAAGGAAAATAAAAAGGCGATCAGTACCATATCCCATGCGTAGGCAATCGGATTCCCGATCAATTGGCCAGCCAGTGAGGTCAGTCCGAGGCCTGCTCCGATCCCAATCAACCCTCCAAATGTACTGAGTACAATCGATTCAAACATAAACTGCATCAGAATATTGCTTTTTTTGGCGCCAAGCGCTTTGCGGATACCAATCTCCCGGGTACGTTCGTTGACCGACATAATCATAATATTCATAATGCCGATTCCGCCGACAACCAGTGAGATTCCTGCAATGCTGGCGAGAGCGGTAGACAGCATCGCAGAGGTTTTCTCCGAGCTCTCTATCATCTCCTGGGCATCAAATACATTATAGGCTTCAGGATGATTTTTAAATGTTTTACCCAGACTATTTTCCAGTTGGGCTTTGACTTCGGGGACATCCTGACGATTGGCTGCTTTGACAACAAAGGATTGAATCCCTTTGGTCTGCAGAAAACGTTCGGCGGTCGCTATCGGAATCAGTACCTTGTCATCATTGGAACCGGTTAGATCGGAGCCTTTGGGCTGCAGCACGCCGACAACTTTGAAGGAAATACCGTTCAGTCGTACATCCTGTCCAACCGGGTTACCAAGTCCATACAGCTTGCTTGCTACCTCGGAACCGAGTACAGCGACTTCCTGGCGATACTGACTATCGATATCAAGCAGGAAACGTCCTGCCCGCAATCGGTAATTTTTGAGTGGGCGGTAATTGGGCGTAACGCCTTCCAGCGAAGCATCCATATGACGATTGCCATATTTGGCAGTCGCACTGCCGGAAATGGTAGGCGAGACCAGATCGACTCCTTTTAGATAACTATAGGCATCGACTTCTTCATAGGTCAGGGAACTGGTCACACCAATCCCCATGATGGATACCATAAGCTGATTGGTACCCAGATCGTCAAATTGTCCGGTGATGGTATCGGTAAAGCTTCGACCGACAGATACGACCAGGATGACCGAAGATACACCAATAATAATACCAAGCATCGTCAGAAAGGAACGTATTTTATTACCGATAACACTGGTCATTGCCATCCGTATACTCTGAAAGAAGATCATGATTGTGTCCTCCGATCTTCGGTGACCTGTCCATCATGAATCCGGATCACCCGTTTGGCCTGCTCGGCAATCTCCAGATCATGCGTAATCAGAATAATCGTATGTCCCTGGGCATTAAGGGATTGAAGCATATTCATCACTTCTTTGCCTGTTTTGGGATCGAGGGCGCCAGTAGGTTCATCAGCCAGCAAGATGGGAGGCTGTCCAGCAAGCGCGCGGGCAATCGCTACCCGCTGCTGCTGTCCACCGGAGAGCTGATTGGGACGATGATGCATTCGTTCCTCCAATCCTACCTTGGTCAATGCTTCTGCGGCTTTTCTTTTTCTTTCGCGATAGGACATTCCCCGGTAGATCAGCGGAAGTTCTACATTCTCGATTGCCGAAAGTTTGGGCAGGAGATTAAAGTTCTGAAAGATAAATCCGATTTTCTCGTTGCGGATTCTGGCGAGCCGATTATCCGACAGCTTCCGTATATTTTGCCCATCCAGCAGATAATTCCCTTCATTGGGAAGATCAAGACAACCAATCATATTCATCAATGTGGATTTGCCCGATCCCGAGGGTCCGATGATTGCGACAAATTCTCCATGGTCTATCGTAAAGGATATTCCCTGCAGAACCAGCATCCGTTGTCCTGCCATCATATAGCCATGCTCCAGATTTTCTATCCGGATCAGCGGTTCTGTACTCATTGGCTGCTTCCTCCGGTGGAAGAAGTACTATCATTCGACGTACTGCTTGTGGTCGAGGTACTATCGGTTGATGTACTATTGTCCGCGGAAGAAGTGCTATCCGTCGATGTATTACTGTTTGTGGAATCTGTACTGTCCGTCGATGTACTGCTATCGGTAGAAGAAGTGCTATCTGCTGTACTGCTATCGGTAGGTGAACTGGAATCCGTACTTGTGAAACTGTCAGTATCTGAAGCAGTCCCTGTATCTGCTGAAGAGGTATCCATCGCCGCATCGCTGCTATCCATAGACAATCCAGTATCTCCAAACATATCGGCTTCTGGACCGATTACCTGATCGCCTTCCTTGAGGCCGCTTTTGATTTCGATCAGGCTTTCGTTATGGATGCCGACTTTGACTTCCTTCTCGACCGGGGCAGGGGATGTGCCTGCTGGTGCCTGTGGATCAGGCTTACCCTGCAGCTGAACAAAGTATTTGCCATCCCGCTGATTCACGGTCTCTAAAGGAAGTACAGGAATATTCTTTTTTTCCTCTACAAAAATTGTAGCCTGAGCAGACATGCCTGCCTTGGCATTGGGTGCCCGATCCAGATGAATAGTTACAGCAAACGTAGATACTCCGTTTTTGATCGAACCTTCATTGGCTATAGCCGATACACGCCCGGTATAGGTCTGATCGGGTAGTGCATCCAGTTGTACAGAAGCTTTCATGCCGGTATGAATCTTGGGGATATTCATTTCGTCCACCTGAATCGTAGCGCTCAGGTCATGATAGTCCACAATAGTAAATACTTCAGCTCCATTGCTGACTGCACCGCCAGGAACAATGCTGACTTTGGTAATCGTACCGCTGACCGGTGCAACCAGTGGATTATGAGGAATCTGGTCTTTTTGCAGCTGTGCAATTTCAGATTCTGTGCTGGCGATATCGGTTTTGGCTTTTTCAATGCCGAGTCGGGCACTATCTATATCGGTTTGGGACGTACCGTCCATAACGAGCTGTTTGTACTGCTCCTGCTTGTCATGCAGATCACTCTGCTGCTGCTGAAGCGTGGTTGTACGCTGGCGCATATCCTTGGAGACATCGGTGCCTTTGTATGTCATCAGCACCTGTCCTTTTTTGACGTCCATATTCAGCTTGCCCAATACTTGATTCACATTTCCCTGATCAGCAGCATAGACGATGGTCTGTTCGGTAGCTTTGGTGGCACCGGAGCCTTTGATTTGAACAGAGATAGTATCTTTTTGGACAGTAATCAGATTGGGAACAATAATCGGCGCCGGTTCGGGCTTGGGCCAGAAATGGTATATGGCGGCTGCCGCCGCCGCTGCGACTACAACAGTCACAGCGGTGATCCAGATTGCTTTTTTACTTCTCATGCTTTGCCTCCAGTTGTATTCGATGCGTTATTTTGGCTTTTATCCGGACTGGTAGTTTTACCGGCATTGCCAGCAGTAGCAGAACCGTCTGTTGTACCAGGTTTGCCGGTATCAGGGGTCTCGGGTGTGTCGGGTATGGATGGGACAGGTGATGAGCTGCCTGTATTGGATGAAGAGTCGATGGTCGTCAGAACCATTTCCAGGTTATAGCTCTGGCTTCCCAGCTGGATCCGTTCACCCTGGAATTCATCATAGACATTCATAGTGAATTTTCTCGATTTAGTCGTTTTGTATGCATTGCTCGTCAGGGAAGTAGAGTAGGCGAGCGATTGGCCTGTAGTCAGATCGGTACCCGGAACCATTACTTTTTCCTGAATTTGTCCAGATGGATCAACCCACTGCAGAATTAGGCGATGACCGGTATCTCCTGTCTCATAGTTGTTATTTTTGGTCAGATTATAGGTCATGTTAAAGGAAACGGTATCCTGACCTTCTATCAGTGTGCCTGTAGCACGTGTTATGGCAAACGTATACGGGAACAATTCCATATTGCTGCTGAGCGTAGTAACCGGAGTCGCTGTTTGCTTTTTCAAGGACAGTTCAACAGCATTGATATAAGCAGTTGGTGTATCGCTTGCCTGGGCCAGTTGGCCTTCTTTGACGCCTTCACCAATATATAGGGTCAACTGGGACATGTTCACATCGGCAGGAAGCTGACTCCACACCGTTACCAGATTTTTACCTTTTGGACGAATTGCTTTGCTCGATTGGATTACTTCTGCTTCGTAGTATTCGTTATCCTGTGTTTTGTAGTAGGCGACCAATCGGGATGGATTGGATGTACGTGTCTCTTCGCTGCTCATCTCCAGCTCGGTATAGGCGATATTCTGTCCTGCGCCTGTATAGGTTACGGTACGACGTTCCTTGACTTCGGCACGTTTCCCGGCTGTCTGGATATGGAAGGATGCACCGCCGGAAATTCGGGAAACGGCAGAGCTGATTGGTCCGGTACGCAGTGTCAGGAACGGCTCGCTGGCATCTGCAGTAGCATCTGATTTGTCGGCTGCCGTATTCAGTTCAAGCTGAAGCTGATTCAGATTATGGTCGTACGGGAATCTTCCGATGACGTAATAGACTGCACTGTCTCCGACTGCCAATGAAGAGGTCTCGCTATTCTCCGCTACCAATTGAATTGGGCTACTCGTACGATTGTTCTCGGCTCTCATCGATCCGGTTAGCCCCGGTAAAGTCACAGAAGAAGAACCGGCATTGCGCAGACGGATCTTGGCCACTACCATATCTTCTGTAGACCATGGCATACGCTGGATCGACTCCAGGGTCACACCAAAGCTGCCATAACTGTTATCCACCGTATATTCGGCCTGTTCGGATTGGGTCTGCTCTGGTGTATACGGAATTTTGTAAAAGGCGGTAGGCAGATCAATTGACTTTGCAGCAGGTGCAGCAGCTGTCTTGGTATCGGTATCGCTGGAACTGTTGCTATCAGCTGGTACGGAAGGTTCCATCAATTGCAGCTGCAGCGCGCTTTGTTTAAGTTTGAGCGGCACTTCGGCAGACAGCTGAATGACTTTGTCTTCCAGAGGCTTGAGTGTAAGGCTGCCCAGTGCTTTGGTACGGATCGGGAAGGCATAACCTTCGGACGATTTGAGTGCCAGTTCATAAGCAGGCAGCGTAAGTGCCTGGGTTCCGGTGTTTTTGACGCGGAACTGGATCATCCATGCAGCTTTGTCGCCACTGGTGGACATACTGGCCTGCTTCAGCTGTGTTTCGATTGTGCTGCTGCCAATAGTCAGTGTTTTGACCTTGCCCGCAGGTACGACCAGATTGGATGCCGTCACATCAGGCAGCTGAAAAGAAGCGACCGGAAGTTCGGTTTGTAATGTCTGCTCGGTTCGCGTGATCAGCAGTGACATTTTTTTCATTTTTAGCGAAGCTGGGATCTCAGTGAGATAAGTGACAGTCTTACTGCTTCCAGGGGCAATATTATATTCACGACCAGTATGATCCAGACGAAGTTCGAATGTGGAGCCACCCGGGGACTCAAGGTAGGTTTTATAATTGGGGGAGTCC
This sequence comes from Paenibacillus dauci, assembly GCF_000971985.1. Lineage (GTDB taxonomy): Bacteria > Bacillota > Bacilli > Paenibacillales > Paenibacillaceae > Saccharibacillus > Saccharibacillus dauci. The sequence continues at coordinate 21,524 of NZ_KQ040800.1, forward strand.
AGTGTCTCGGCACCCTTATTGGTAATATTCAGCATAACGACAGCATAGGATGTATTGTTGAACTGGATGGTTTGTAATTTTGCCGGTTTCAGAACGATGGGGAGATTATCGATAACTACTTTTTGGCCGTGTCCCTTGGCAGCAGCAGGAGAATAGGAAGCAGGGATATTGAAGCTGCCCAGCTTTTTCTCATAGTTCGAACTGTTAAAGTCCCAGCCGAACATAGTGATTCGGGTACCGTTCAGACTGGCCGCGGTCTCGGGCTTGATATAGTAGGTAATAGACAGCTGGTTATGAGCAGGGACGATCGTTTTGGTCTTGTCCTCCGGCAGAACCGTACCGCGGGTCGTGATTCCCTGTGAGGTTGTCACTTTGGAAAAGGCATTGAGCAGCTTGTACGGGCTGGATGTATTATTGGTATAAGTCAGCGTATATACGAGAATACTGCCGGTATTTTTGCGGGCGATCTGCAGATTACTTAGTTTGGCGCTGACACCGGACTGCAAAGCAACCGAAGAGACGGAACCCAGTGAGCTTACATGCTGTACCTGAATATGAGGTGTAGTAATATTGGCAGATACCGGGGTAGCTATACTCTGACCGGCGGTTACGATTCCGGCCAGAAGTAAAAAATACGTTGGATAATTCTTCATTTATATTCCTCCTGATATGTAGAACTCTGTCTAGGACGATCTTCATGTGCCGAGCTACTGACTTATCATAGAAGAAGGTTCTAACACATCGATAAATAAAAGAATGCCAATGATAGACAGAATCTAAAATAAAGTTAAACTTTTCTTAAACCGGATGATTATAGTTCATATAAAATATATTAGATTGAAGATATAGCACAACAAACCTATGTCGAATGTGGTATGTGCTCAAATAAAAATCCCCATACGGTCAACAATGACCATACAGGGATATATGCAGTAGCTGCCGGAGCTGGGGGAACATCATTTATTCGTTAGCGAATAGTCGGCCCACCCAGTTTTTTGAGGTAAAAGAAATACGGCAGCGGATGATTCTTCATATCCATCATGCCCATAACAACATCTACACTGACCTTGCGGAAATGGTCCATAATCGGTAAATGGTCATAGATCATCGTCGCAGTAATTCGTCCACGGTGTTCCACCATACGCAGACGAGCTTCTCCGCCATCGCTGGGTACCAATTTCATTTTGTCCACCAGGCGACCGGGATCGGCAGGGAAAATGCTGCCGTTCTTTTTATAAAAAAGTAAAGGATCGACATTGTCCACCGAGTGAAATGCCTTGCCATACCAATGCATTTTCTCCAGTATTCCGTCCATCGGATGACCGGTGCGCAGTTCAAATCCGCGCCAGGTTCCTATCATTTCTTCCAGTTCTACGGCATCCAGTTCATCATAGAAGTTCAGTGCTTCTTCTCGGGTAATCTGATCCTGATAGGTCATACTCCAGAATTGTGGTTCCATTGTCTCGATCATACGATTTCCTCCCTTAATGATATTCTTGCTGGCTGTATCGATAGTTCCATAGCAGAGGAATGCGTCTAGCTATTAGATAGAATAATAGGTCTTATTTAATACTTATACTGGTTCGGAGGTCTTTAATCGCCAGTTCCATAAAAAGATATACATAGTCTGCAAAAATGCTGGATGGATCATGAAGAAGGCTGGAATAAGACTGTGATTTCCTGGTTTTTATTTGTAAACCCAGCTTGATTGTTATAAAATGTAAAAAATCAAAAACAGAAAGGAGAAAGCTCAATGAACCGCATCCACAAGCAATCCGAAGCACGACAGAGAAAATATACGCAGTACCCAGGTGAGTTATTTAAATCAAGCTTCATCAGGCGGCAGAAAAGAGGAGCTCCGGATCATTTCTTGAGAATAGACCTTAGAAGAATATGATCCATTTCATGGACTTCCGGCATATACAGCCGAAGAAATTATTCCGGATATCTCCATGAATCTGCCCCTGATCACGAGAGGGGTTACTAGGAATGAAATACATAAGTCGATCGAACTGGAAAGAACAGTTCTCTTTTTGGAAATATCCGTCGATTCTGCTGACGGGTATCGGCATTGCCTATACCGGTGATTGGATCTTCCTGATTGCTCTGAATCTGACGGTACTGGATATGTCGGGTTCGGCGCTGGCTGTTGCCGGATTGTATATGCTTCAGCCTTTTGCCACGTTATGCATGAATAGCTGGGCAGGTAGTCTGATTGACCGTATGAACAAGCGTAATCTGATGATTCTGCTGGATCTGACCCGGTCGGCGCTACTGTTTGTACTTCCTTTTGTAGACAGGATCTGGATGATCTATGGAGTGGTCTGGTTTATTTATATGGCCAGTGCTGTTTTTCGTCCTTCATCAATGGGATATATTGTACGTTTGATACCGGTAGAGCATCGCAAACGATTCAATGCAGTTCAGGGGCTGATCAGTTCGGGAGCTTTTTTAATTGGGCCGGCGATAGCGGGGCTGCTGTTCCTGATTATGAGTCCGCAATCCGCCATTATTTTGACAGCATGCGGATTTTTGTTTTCAGGGTTGATTACGATGATTCTGCCTGATCTGGAAAGCAATAAGGCCGATCAAACGTCTGCAAGTCAAGCTGGAGCCAATGGGCGTGGGTTACGAGGCTGGTTGCGGCTGAGCACAAACAAACATGAAGATGGACAACCTGTATCTTCCGGATTATCATGGACGGTATTGAAGCAAGACTGGAAAGAAGTGGCAGGTTTCAGCAGTCAGCACCGGATACCGACGCTGATTTATCTGCTGTTTTATCTGATTCTGGTACTGGCCGCCGGACTGGATTCTCAGGAAGTAGCGCTGACCAAACAGGTACTGCATGTCTCTGACAGTGAATACAGCTATCTTGTCAGTATCGCCGGTGCCGGTCTGGGTGCAGGTGCATTGGTCAATATGCTGATCGTCAAGCGTCTGTCCATAGCCTGGCTGCTTGGAGGCGGAGCGATAGGAACAGGAATCGGTTATGTACTTTATGCTTTTGCAGGTTCATTTATGATGGTGGGAGCGGGATTCTTTTTGCTGGCTTTCTGTCTGGCCTTTGCAAACACCGGATTCACTACGTTCTACCAGAATCATGTACCCACACATATGATGGGACGGATCAGCAGTATATATGGGCTGGCGATGGCTATACAGCAGATCATCTGTGTGTTCCTCATTGGAATGGCAGCTGAGCTCTGGTCCATATCGGGAGCGGTACAGATCGGTGCTGTTATGATGATCGTAATTGCGGTCATTCTCCATATGGTGAGCATTCGTCATTTCAAAGATCAACCCGAACGAGCATCGACAGCAGTTGTTGCCGGTTCGAATCACACAGGGAACTAGGATGAAAAGTATAGAAGATCATCATTATTTTGCAGAAATATCATTCCAAGAAACAGCTTATACAGACAAAAGCAGAAAATATTAACAGTTTATCCACGTTATCCACGGCATATTCACTTTTTTAAGAGTTATCCACTGTGGATAAAATAATAAAGAATCCCCGGTGCATGGATAGTTGGCAGCCGGGGATTTATTTATGATCTGATTGTAATCCAAAAAGAATTATTCTGCTTTTGCAGGTATTTGCCAGTATAATGGCGCTTCTTCGCCAAGCGTACCTTCTACTGTGCCGCCTTCTTTGCGCCAGTACTCCATGCCACCGGGCATTTCCTTAACCGCAAATCCTAGCCGGGCAAGCGTAGCAGCTGCGCGCGTGGCTCCATTACAGGCAGGACCCCAGCAGTACGTAATAATTGTCTTTTCCCGATCCCAGGAGGCGGTCGTCTCTGCATTAATCCGGCGTCCGGGCAGTGAAATAGCGCCAGGGATATGACATTCTGCATACGACTGTTCATCCCGTACATCCAGCATCATAAAAGAAGTAACACCTTTACCCAGATCCGCAGCAACATCGGCTATATCGGTCTCATAGGCGAGACGCATAGTAAAATGGCGATACGCCTCTTCGGGTGCAGCCGCCGGTATTTCTGTAACGGATGAAAAGCGTGAACGTGTATTCATAATAATCATCTCCTTTATATTATCTAGATTATTGATCTGAAGTCATAAAAGGATCAGGTATATTCCTGCTCTGTCTGTCTTCTCTACGGATTGTACAGGATTGCGAAGTGCCAGGTACGGTGAAGTTATGAATAGCAGCTATCGATATGATCGATAACGTAGTTGAAAAAGGATTAATTTAAGGCTCTATTCTCTATGAAAGTAATTATTTGCTGCAATACAGTGCCTATTTATCGTAAGCTAAAGCATATCTAATATCGGGGAGAAGGTACGGAAATGGAGCTGCTTTATTTAAAAACTTTTTGTGCGCTTGTTCAGTGGGGGAATTATACGCGAACTGCCCTGGAACTGGATTATGCCCAGTCCAGCATTACGAATCATATTCAGCGGCTCGAACAGCTCTATGGCGGTCAGCGTTTGCTGCAGCGGAGCGGCAATCAGGTGGTGCCAACAGAAGCGGGTCAGCGGTTGCTGCCCTATGCCCGGCAGATGCTGGAACTGCAGCAGCAGGCTAGAGAAGCAGTGACTGATCAGCATCCGGAGGTACCGGTGCTGACAATTGGTACGATCGAATCACTGTCGCTTTATTACCTGCCGGAGCTGCTTGAAGCTTTTCGTCATCGTTATCCTGCCTACAAAGTCAAAATTGTTCTCGGGCAGGAAGCTGAGCTTATGGAGCAGGTCAGGCAGGGCAAGCTGGATCTGGCACTGATCCTTGATCAGCCCTTCACCCATACAGGCATCGAATGCATGCTGCTGTTCGAAGCACCGATGATGATCGTTATGCATCAGCAACATCCACTTGCTGGTTCAGCATCTCTCTCGGCGACGGCACTGGCAGAGCAGCCGCTGATTCTTACAGAAGAAGGATGCACGTACCGTGCCGGACTACTGGAGACGATGCAGCAGGCATCATTATCTGCAGATGTACGTTGGGAACTGAGCAGCATTGAAGCGATCAAACAAGCTGTGCACAAACAGTGGGGAATCGGATTTTTGCCTTCATTTACACTAAGGGAAGCAGATCGGCTGCAGGGAATAGCAGCTATCCCCTGGATCGAGCAGGGACGCCGATTGTATGGGCAACTTGTGTATTCCGGACAAGTGTCGGCAGGTGCCCGGGCATTTATGCAACTGGAACAGCTGTATTCACATGCCGCTTCACCAGCTATTATGCATAGTGTGAGTACAAAGACGGATACAGCACGCCAATAAATATTCATTTATTCCTATAAACTTAGTCTGGATTAACTTCATTTTAATTTGGAAACAAGGTATACTATTGAAGAAAACGGGCAAGATAAGATATACTTTTCCCGCAAACCCTATATCGCTAAAGGAGTGTCATTATGCCACAAGTATTGGTTTTTGGTCATAAAAATCCGGATACGGATACAATCACATCCGCTATCGCCTATGCAGCACTGAAAAAAGAACTGGGTGTGGATGCGGAAGCTGTACGTCTGGGTGAAGTAAATGGAGAGACCCAGTATGCACTGGACTACTTCAAAGTAGCTGCTCCTCGTCTGGTAGAGAAAGTAAGCGAAGTGAAAGAAGTTATCCTCGTCGATCACAACGAGCGCCAGCAAAGTGCTGACGATATTGATCAGGTTACGGTTACCGAAGTTATCGATCATCACCGTATCGCCAACTTTGAGACAAGTGCTCCACTGTACTATCGCGCTGAGCCTGTAGGTTGCACCGCTACGATCCTTAACAAACTGTACAAGGAAAATGGTGTAACCATCACCAAGGAAATCGCTGGCCTGATGCTGTCTGCGATCATCTCCGATTCCCTGTTGTTCAAATCGCCTACCTGCACCGAACAGGATGTCGCTGCTGCGCGCGAACTGGCTGAAATCGCTGGTGTGGATGCCGAGAAATACGGTCTGGATATGCTCAAAGCCGGTGCGGATCTGAGCCAGAAAACTGTAGAACAGCTGATCTCCCTGGATGCCAAAGAATTCCAAATGGGCGATGCCAAAGTGGAAATCGCACAGGTAAATACAGTAGACGTAAATGACGTACTGTCCCAGCAGGCTGCTCTGGAAACAGCAATCAATGCCGTTATCGAGAAAAAAGGTCTGGATCTGTTCCTGTTTGTCGTAACCGACATTCTGAACAACGATTCTGTAGGTCTGGCACTGGGTAAACGCACGGATGTAGTAGAAAAAGCATACAACGTATCCCTGGACAACCATACCGCACTGCTCAAAGGTGTTGTATCCCGTAAATCCCAGGTTGTTCCGGTTCTGACCGATACATTTGCCCTGTAATCTACTTGGTAACTGGATCGGCAGTTGCTTCACCTGTTATTGAATACATAAGGTGACGCTATCGATCATATATGAAAAAGCTGCTCCGCCAGCGCAAGCCAAAGAATTCCCTCTGAGACATTCGGGATGGTTCTTTGACTTTCGCGGTGGAACAGCTTTTTTGTTGTGTGTTTATAGAATGGTTAACTGGATATTAGAAGATGATGACTTATCCTGGCTCCTATCAGCTGCGTGAAGGTTCGTGAGCCGGAGCAGGAGGTCCGCCTGGCAGTACATGCGGACCGGATGAGCTGGAAGTTCCCGGCATGCTGCCTGCTACAGAAGATCCGGATGGCGACGGAGGTGCACCAGATCCGGGTGGCCCACCTGCTCCCGGCGGCGGACCACCGGGGAAACCGCCAGCCGGTGCTGCTGTAGCCTGTTTGGCCAGCTTTTGCTTTTCCCAAAGGCCACGGGCAATGACGAGCATAGCCAGCACACCAGTATATAGCATCATGGAGCCAAGCTCTGGCAGCATCTCGCTGAATGGAGCGCCGCGAAGACCGAGACTGCGCAGGAATTTGAACATCCATACAAATGGGAAAAAGTCACTGATCTGCAGCGCGAGTGGAGGGAACAGCGCTCTGGCCATCGTACCACCGGACAACACAAAAGCAGGCATGAAAATAAAGATCATGCGCGAGACCGCAATCCCCGGGTGTGCTGCTCCCCAGGCGATCAGAATATTGATACATACCGATCCAAATACATACAGCATGACCGGAATCATAAACAGAAACGGACTGCCGACAAAGCGGGTATCATCAAACAGCTTCAATACACCCATCGCAAAAATCAGACCGGCCGTAGAAAACAGCAGATACGGTATAATCCGGAACAGCAGATTAAATGGATTCTGCAGCTCGCCTGCCAGACGATGCGATACACGCAGCCGGGCGACGATCGGCAGACTGTTAATATTCAACATCATAAACGAGAACATGCAGACAAATGTCAGAATCGTCGTGTTCTGATAATTGCTGGTCGGATTGAACAATGATCGGACTTCAACCGCCAGATTACTTAGCGTCCCTTGCGCCTGAGTACTGCTCATTCCGGTTCGTGCCAGAGCCGGTACAGATAGCTGCATATTTTCCGTAGCGGTAATCTCTTGCATCGCTGTTCGGATAAAAGTAACCGACTGGCTATTCGTATTATCCAGAATCAGCCCCAGCCGATTCGATATTGCCCGGTTGTGATTATCCTCCAGTCCCTTGGGCAAGGAGATCACTGCCAGATACTGCTCGTGATAAAAGTATTCCTCCGGGTGCTCGGCATAAGATGCGACCTGAGCCACATGAATGTACTGGGACGAATCGATTTTCTGAATCAGTTGCCTGCTGTAAGCCGTATTGTCCTGATCGACCACTATGACGCGGGATTCGTTAATCTGACTGCTGGGCAGCAGCAGGGTATAAGCGAGTACCGCGACCAATGGAAACATAATGGCAATAATCGGATACTTGGATTTGATCAGGTAGTTCCATTCATCAAGAAGTGATTTCATCAGTATTCACCTCAGCGGTCATGCCCGGCAGCAGTGCACCGGTTTTTGGTACATAGATGCGAACCTGGAAGGTGGCGATATCCGCTTCCCCTTTTTCACGGGACATACGCAGGTTGGCAAATTGCGGTGCAGAAGTAATATAGCGTACCTTGCCCTGTATGTCCTGATTGGTAGCAGGAAGATGAACCGGTACCTGCTGATTGGCTTTGAACTTGCTTGCCTGATCTTCGCTCACATAGAGATCAAAGTACATTTCATTAGTTTCGAGCGTAATCACAGGAGTGCCCTGAGCGATATTTTCACCGACTTTGGTACTGACTGCGGTGATTTTACCATTTTGCGGAGCTTTGAGTATCAGGCGGGATTTTTTGAGCAAAAGGGTCTTGAGTTCAACTTGCTGTGCGGCTTTTTGCTGCTTCAGCAGTTTGACGGATAACTCCTGGTCAGCCAGCTGTTGTCGGGTCTGAGCAACCGTATCGAGCTGGGTCGAAGAATTCTCGGCTGCGATCCGGGAAGCTTCGATCTCATCTTGTGCCTGGATGATGCTTACTGCAGCCTGACCGACCTGCTCGGTCGCCTGATTCGCCTGCTCGGAAGCCTGACGGGTACGTTCATTTGCCTGTTGGCGTTCTTCGGCGGTAGCGCCGTTTTTCATTTTGGTGAGTGCTTCCTTCTGCTGGCTAAGCTGGTTTTTGGCTAGTGTCAGCGCGTTGTCGGCGCTGTCCATTTCAGCCTTGCTGCTCAGACCGGCGTCGTATAGCTTTTTGGTGCGCTCATAGCTGGTCTGGACAGTCTGCAAGCTTTTGGTAGCAGATTGGACAGCGATCTGCTGCTGCAGCAGATCTTCTTTGCGGGAACCGTCATTGACTTGTTTCTCGGCGGCTGCAGCTTGGCGCTGGGCAGACTCAGCCTGACGGCGTGCCGCTGCAGCTTGACGCTGGGAAGCCTTGGATGTCTCCAGAGCGGCCTGACTTTTACTCTGATTCACCTGTGCCTGTGCAATTGCCAGTTGTGCCTGCTTTTCCTGAGTAGTGGCTTTGGCATAACCCAATTGGATCGATTGCTCCTGCTGCTGGATCTGGGTGTCAAACTGCTGAAGTTGCTTTTGCAACTGCTCGATCTGCAGATCTACATCGGTGCCATCCAGTTTCATTAATACATCGCCTTTTTTGACGACTTTTTCTTCCTGGTAGGGAATGGTGGTCACTTTGCCGCCTACCTGTTCAAAAGATACATGAACCGTATCCGAGCTCAAGGTAGCACTGCGGGAAGACTGGGATAGGGTAACCTGATCCTGACCCTTGGCCTGCAGCAGAAATCCGCCCCCCAGCAGACAGGCGATAGAGATAACGGGAATAACAAGACTTGCGATTTGATTGCGATTCATGAATAGAACTCTCCTTGATCATTTGAATAAATACATAGCCAATCTTTGTTGTTTAACACGGGAAAAATGCAGTCCCAAAATTTCTCTTCCTGCCAATCAATAGAACAGAATCGAAATGGATACAGTTTAAATCCCGAATAGCTTTAAATTGTAAAGTAAGCCGGCTAACCATTAGGCGGATAAGGGCATAGTTATGCCCGGATGAATGGAGGTTATAGCTGTTCCGTTTCCGAAATGCCCTTCTGTATTTTCTGCATCAGACTCAGTAGAACTTCACGCTCCTCCTCCGATAGATGACTCATCATATGAGAGGTACTTGTGAAGTGAAGTGGGAGCAATTCATTCATTAATGCTGTGCCTTCATCGGTCAGATGAATAATACTCATTCGGCGATCGGTTGGGTGATCCTGGCGGGTAACCAGTCCATCACGTTCCATCCGCTCAATAAGTCCGGTTACTGTAGCTTTGGTAATACCTGCCCGTTCCGCAAGTTCCGTCGCCAGTAGCCCGGTATCCTGATAACGATACAACAGAATCAACAGCGCGAACTTTCCGCTGGAAATGCCAAATTGCTCATATCGTTGCGTACTGACTTTGAAAATATTGGAGGAGGTTCTCATGAACAGCAGCATTGCTTCTGTTGCAGTAACATCAATTTCGGGAATACGCTCGGAGAACTTTTGAAGCATCTCGCGGGTAGGCAGATCACGCATATCAAAATCCATAGCTAATTCTTCCTCTTCAAAAAGATTCGCAGTCATCCCCATGTACAGATAAGTAATCTCCATGGCGGCATCGTCGCGTGTCCTATGATTATACAGGGAAATCGCTTCTGATGTCTCGGAGGATCGCCAATTGTCCTTGACCAATTTTGTTCCTCCTTTCTGATAAAGTGGGTTTGTTAAACTTGTTAGCGAGCTAACTACAATTGTAAAAACATCCATTGATCCGTGTTTATCGGTCTTCACGTACTAGCCTGATTATGATAAGCCAGATTTTATATTTTTGCAATTTAAATTTTTGGCATCCAGTTAAGTACAAAAAGAAAGGAATGTACGAATTCGCGTTGCTTTGCCTTAATGACTGAGCTAAAATTTTAAGTTAAGACAGGGGGGAAGGTTATGACTACATCCAGAACCAGATCGATTGGACCGGCCCGCTTCAATACGGCAGTTCAGGCCTTGGCAGGGCTGGCCTGTAATGGGGGAACGGTATCGAGTTCAGTTATTGCTGCACAGGTTCAGTCACATGCGACTTTTCTGCGCAGAATTCTGGCTACACTGGCAAGCCACGGAATCGTAGATACACGTGAAGGCAGAGACGGTGGCTATTCTTTGAAAATATCGGCAGATACATTGACACTGGCAGACATTTATCAGGCGATCCGCAATGAGGAAGTGCAGCAGGCATCGCCTGCAGAATGTATGGAAACAAGCAGTACCGAGATTGGAAGTATCCTCAAAAATGTCATGATGGACGCAGAGCGACAAGCGATCGAATATCTCAAAAAGTATACGCTGTCCGATCTGCTCCACGAAGCCAATCAGAAAAAAATATCCAATATTGCCGAACTGCTGAATCATTAAAACGTAATCAGGGGAAAAGCAGCAGACCTTATTGGAGCAGCAGCAAGCCCGGTGGGCGATGATCGATACATCGCTTACCGGGCTTGTTGTCTGCTATAGATTATAAACGGTAAAGAATAGCTTATCCGTGTTTTGCAGAATCAACAGGAGTCGCATCCTGCTCTTCCTTGGCTGCCCTTCTGGCAAACCAGGTCGCGAGCAGGGAGCCGGAAATATTATGCCATACACTGAAAATCGCACTCGGTACAGCTGCCAGCGGATTAAAATGAGCAGCAGCCAGACTGGCACCGAGTCCGGAGTTCTGCATACCGGTCTCAAATACAATCGCTTTGCGCTGAGCCGGGTTCATACGGATCAAGCGGGCAAACAGATAGCCAAGCAGATAACCAAGTCCATTATGCAGAATAACAACTGCAAAAATCAACAATCCGGATTCTACAATGTGGGGCTTGTTTAATCCCACTACAATCGCTACGATAAGAACAATCGCCAGTGTCGATACGGCAGGAAGCGCTACAGTAGCCGCTTCGGCCTGTCTGCGGAACAGCGCCTTGACGATAACGCCAAGCACGATGGGTACGATTACGACCTTGAGGATATCGAGGATCAGACTGCCTGCACTGACATTCATCCATTGTCCCGCCAGCAGCGAGATCATCGCTGGTGTAGCAAGCGGTGCAATCAGCGTGGAGACCGATGCGATCGATACCCCCAGTGCTACATCGCCACGAGCCAGAAAAGTCATCACATTCGAAGCTGTACCACTTGGGCAGCATCCTACCAGAATAACTCCCACGGCAATATCCGGCGGCAGATGCAGTGCTACTGCCAGTCCGTAGGCAAGCAGCGGCATAATCACATAATGGCCGACAACGCCAAGTGCCACATCCAGCGGCCGGCGGAATACTTCACGAAAATCTGCCGAAGATAATGTCAGTCCCATTCCGAACATGACAACACCGAGCAGCAGAGAAATTTGTCCTTTAAGCCCAATAAATAAGGTGGGCAGGAAAAAGCCGAGCAGGGCAAATAAAATGACCCACACGGAAAATGTATTACCGATAAACTTGCTGATTCTTGCAACTCCATTCATGGCTCATTCTCCTCTGTCATGTCTCTATGTAGTATGCTGTTTAAATAACAGTGTCCAAAATTTTACTATAAAAAACCTTACATAGCTATTGTCCCGCATCTCAGAAAAATAAAGGTTTTTTATTATTTTGTTTGTTCATGATGCACAAATAGAAGCAGAAAGAATACATGATATAGACAAGATAGAATCTGTCTCTGTATTCCGAAGCAGAAATGGGGATAATAATGACGGATATCAACGTACCTGTATACAATGTAGGCATATTTATGTTCAATGAAGTGGAAGTGCTGGACTTTGCCGGCCCGTTCGAAGTATTTTCAATTTCGGTACGCAATGACCAGAGCAAGGCTTTTCGCGTATATACCGTATCAGAGGACGGACAAATGATTTCCGCCCGTAATGGCATGCTGGTGCAGCCTGAATGCAGCTTTGCTACCCTTCCGCCAATCGATCTGCTGATTGTGCCCGGCGGATATGGGGCAGAAGAAATCGAGATTCACAAGCCGCAGGTAATGGAGTGGATTCGCAGTCATGCCGAGCAGCAGCGAGTCGTTGCTTCGATCTGCACAGGTGCTCTGCTGCTGGCTGAAGCCGGTCTGTTAAATGGACTCTCTGCGACGACTCACTGGATGGATCTGGAGCGTCTGGAACGTGATTATCCACAGGTTCAGACCCGTTCCGGTATCAAATATGTAGATGAAGGCCAGATTCTGACTTCTGGTGGAATCTCGGCTGGCATTCACTTATCCCTGCACCTTGTCAGACGGTACATGGGGATGGAGACTGCCCAGCGAACCGCCAAGCGGATGGAATATGACTGGAATGAATAAATAGACAATCCTCCTCCATAATAGTAATAGTCAGCGGGTTGGTGCTGCTGTGGATGTCTTATGCAGATTATTGACCCGCTGTCAGCAGGATGAAATTCAGGAAATGAGTGATTATACGATGTACGAAGGACAGGCTATTTTACCGGCTGCCAAAAATATGAAGCAGTTCGAACAGCTACTGGACAGCTCTTATCAATATGGGGTGTTTCTCGATACCCATATTGCCCAGTTGAAAAGTATCTATAGAATGGCAGGCAGCCACAACAAAAAGATGTTTTTGCATGCAGATCTGGTGCATGGACTCAAAAATGACGAGTACGCAGCAGAATATCTTTGCCAGGAAATCAAGCCGTTTGGCATTATTTCGACCCGTGGCAATGTGATTATGAAAGCCAAACAAAAAGGCGTGCTGGCGATCCAGCGTATCTTTATGCTGGACACGATTGCGCTGGAGAAAAGTTATGCCCTGCTGGAGAAAACGCAGCCCGACTATATAGAAGTGCTGCCTGGTGTCGTCCCTCATATGATTCGCGAGGTCGTCGAACGTGCAGGCATCCCTGTATTCGCGGGTGGTCTTATCCGTACGGTAGAAGATGTGGAGAATGCGCTGGCTGCCGGAGCAACAGCAGTGACTACCTCTAATTCGTATCTATTTAGCCAGTATCAGCGATGATGAAGATCACAGATTTGTATGAAGAACAAATGAAAAAATGATGTTGACACCGCTTACATGTTACGATATGATGAACACAAGTTAATACATGTGACGGAGAACCGGAGAGCCACGCAAAAGCCCTTGATACATCATGAGGGAGATTTGCGATGGCTCTTTTGCGTCTGCTCACGTTTATTACTATAAAACACATACGTAATGTAACCGGACAAAAACATTTTCCCAAATCGAATGGAGGTTATATGATGTCACCGTTTATAGCTGAACTGGTAGGAACGATGATTCTGATTGCTCTGGGTGGCGGTGTCTGTGCAGGCGTATCACTTCGTAAAACGTTTGCCGAAAATTCAGGCTGGATGGTCATCGGAGCAGGATGGGGACTCGCCGTTGCCATGGCCGTATACGCTGTAGGCAGCGTGAGCGGCGCTCACCTGAACCCGGCAGTTACACTGGCACTGGCATTTAATGGCGATTTCCCTTGGAGTCAGGTTCCTTCTTATATTCTGGCCCAGATTATCGGCGCCATGGCAGGTGCACTGCTGGTGTACTTCCAATATCTGCCGCACTGGAAAGCAACACCAGACCCGGCCACCAAGCTGGGCGTATTCTCGACTTCACCGGCGATCAAGCATCCGGTGGGCAATATGCTGAGTGAAATTATCGGTACATTTATCTTTGTCATGGTATTGTTATCTATGGGTGCCAACGAATTCACACAGGGTCTTCATCCGCTGATCGTTGGTCTGCTGGTTGTGAGTATCGGTCTGTCTCTTGGTGGTACAACCGGATATGCAATCAACCCTGCACGTGACTTTGGTCCGCGTCTGATGCACTTCCTGCTGCCGATCCCCGGTAAAGGTCCTTCGGACTGGAAATATGCCTGGGTACCAGTTGCCGGTCCACTGCTGGGCGGATCATTGGGCGGATTATTTTACAAAACTGTATTCCTGGGACAGAGCACACCGCTGCTGTGGGTACTACTGGCAGTAACCGCTGTATGTCTGTTCTTCGCTCATCTGGCTGGACGCCGGATTCAGCGTTCCACTTCCGGACAGGCAGCTGCCTAAGCTGCCCTTCGGATTCCACTTTTTCATACCCAATACAACAAATTATGATATTGCAAATTCGATAGTGATCATTCTGAGGAGGAACTAATAGATGGAACAGTATATTATGGCATTGGATCAAGGAACCACAAGCTCCCGCGCAATTCTTTTTAACAAAAAAGGCGAAATTCACTATATGGCACAACGCGAATTCCCGCAGTATTTCCCAAAACCAGGTCATGTCGAGCAAAATGCAGATGAGATCTGGAGTTCCATTCTGGCGGTTATCGCTTCCTGTCTGTCCGAATCCCATGTCAAACCGGCTCAAATCGCAGGTATCGGTATTACTAACCAGCGTGAGACGACTGTCATCTGGGATCGCAAAACAGGAGACCCGGTCTACAATGTACTCGTATGGCAGTCCCGTCAGAGTGCCTATATCTGTGAAGAGCTTAAAGCCAAAGGGCTGGAGCAGACATTCCGCGACAAAACGGGGCTGCTGATCGATCCTTATTTCTCCGGTACCAAAGTAAAATGGATTCTGGATAATGTGGATGGCGTACGTGAACGTGCCGAGCGTGGGGAGCTGATGTTCGGAACGATCGATACCTGGCTGATCTGGAAACTGTCCGGCGGCAAAGCCCATGTAACGGACTATTCCAATGCTTCCCGTACACTGATGTACAATATTTATGATCTGAAATGGGATGAGGAGCTGCTGGAAATTCTGGATATCCCGGCATCCTTGCTGCCGGAAGTTCGTCCTTCCTCCGAGGTATATGCTCATACCATCGATTATCATTTCTTCGGTCAAAGCGTTCCCATTGCCGGAGCAGCCGGTGACCAGCAGGCAGCTCTGTTCGGACAAGCTTGTTATGAAAAAGGATCGGTTAAAAATACGTATGGTACAGGCTGCTTCATGCTGATGAATACCGGCGAAGAGCCTATCCGCTCCGAGCATGGACTGATCACGACGATTGCCTGCGGTGTAGGCGACAAGATCAGCTACGCGCTAGAAGGCAGTATTTTCGTAGCCGGTTCTGCGATTCAGTGGTTGCGTGACGGACTGCGCATGTTCCGCGATGCCGCTGAAAGTGAAACCTATGCTTCCCGCGTCGAATCGACAGAAGGCGTCTATATCGTGCCTGCTTTTGTCGGACTGGGCAGTCCTTACTGGGATAGCGATGTACGCGGTGCAGCCTTTGGCCTGACACGCGGTACAAGCAAAGAGCACTTTATCCGTGCAACACTGGAGTCCCTGGCGTATCAGACCAAGGATGTACTGACAGCGATGGAGAGCGACAGCGGTGTAACTGTAGGTTCCCTCAAAGTCGATGGCGGAGCAGTAAAAAATGAATTCCTGATGCAGTTCCAAAGCGATATCCTCGGCGTACCGGTAGAGCGTCCGGCTGTTAACGAGACGACAGCACTGGGAGCCGCTTATCTGGCAGGTCTGGCTGTTGGTTATTGGGAAAGCCTGGACGAGATCGCTTCCACACACAGCGATCTGATCGATAACTTTGAACCGAAAATGGAAGATAAGTATCGTGAAGAACTGTACGGAGGATGGCAAAAAGCAGTACACGCAGCAATGGCATTCAAATAATACAGTATGCAGTAATATAATAAGTAATATCGTATTTCAATCATGCACCAGGCAGCGTACCCTACGCTGTGCAATATGCAAATAATACAAACCAAAAGCACTCGTTGCCCATCAGCAGCTTTTACAGTCTTGCTGAAGGACAAGGGGTGCTTTTGATTTGCAAACATAGCTGCTTATTATGGCAACCTGTACACAGCCACATAGTATAACGCTTACATATCAGACGAAAAACAGTAGCTAGACCCTGACATTTATGCTAAGATGTCAATTGCGAATGATAATCTTTATCATTACAAAAAGATCTACCAATCCCATCAAAGGCGGTCTTAACGTATGCATAAACAAAAAAGATTCACCATGATCATAATGGCTGTTCTGCTGATCAGTATTCTGGCAGCTTGTGGCCAATCCGCAACAAACGGCAGCAGTACAACTCCTGCAGCAGGTACAGATACTGCTCCGGCAGCACAAGAGAGTGCAACAATTACTTACAAAGCAGCCAATGGCGATGTAGAAGTTCCTCGTCATCCACAGCGTGTGGTTGTACTCGCAGACAGCTACTACGGCTATCTGTATTCACTCGGCATCAAACCGATTGCTACAACAAACAAGCCATTTGACAGTATCTATCTCAAAGACACAACAGAAGGCGTCACCAATCTGGGCGAAACGCCTGAAGTAGAAAAAGTGCTGGCACTGAATCCCGATCTGATCATCGTCTGGGATGGAGACGCCAATCTGGACAAATTCGCCAAAGTGGCACCAACAGTAGCGATCAAGTATGGTCAGTACACGTACAAGGAACAGCTACAAGAATTTGGCAAAATGACGGGTACCGAAGACAAAGCCAAAGAAGTGGCAACTGCCTGGGAATCCAAAATCAATGAAGTCAAACCACAGGTACAAGCAGCAGTAGGCGACAAAACGGTCTCTATTATCCAGCCTTATGCCAAAGGTGTATACGTCATGGGCGACAGCTTTGGCCGCGGCGGAGAGATTATCTATCAGGAGTTAGGACTCAAAGGTACCGAAATGACGCAAAAAGAAGCGATCGATAATGGTCCGGGTTATGTGAGCATCTCTTTGGAGAATGTTCCCGACTTTGCCGGTGATTATATCTTCACCGCTCCATGGGGCGGGGATGCCGACAAGGAAGGTACCTCGCTGTATAACAGTAGTCTATGGAAGCAGCTGCCTGCAGTGAAAGCCAAACATGTGTTCAATATCGATCCGATTGCCTATTATTTTAATGATCCAATCTCCATGAATGCACAGCTCGACTTTATCGTGAAAAGCCTGACAGGCAAGTAAATCAACGAGAAAGGTCAATCAGGTTAATGTGGAGGTATGGAGATAACAGTGACTCGCAGTCGTTATACGAACATTACTCTGTCAGCCGTACAGTAAGACCCGATTTTTTTCTGCTGTAAATTGTAATAATCAAAAATAATTATAAAATTTAAACGTTTTCTTTGCCTGAGTACAGTGCGGTATGTTATAATCGGATTACAAGTTAATAAATTCGTCATTAGACTTTGGAGAGACCACGAATACACGCGGCAGCAGCCGTTTATGTGTAATGTTCGTGGTCTCTTTTTTGTGGTTTTAACTGGAATAATATAGAAATTTAATCGGCTGAACAGCCACATACAAATGAACTTATCACAGGGAGGAAATAATAATGAACACGATGTTTGCAGCACAGGAACGAGCAACCGTATTACAGAAAATGAGTCAGGAGCCACTGGATGTACTGGTAATCGGAGGCGGAATTACCGGATCGGGGATTGCACTGGATGCTGTGACCCGCGGTATGAAGATTGGATTGGTCGAGATGCAGGACTTTGCAGCCGGAACATCGAGCCGTTCTACCAAGCTGGTGCATGGTGGACTGCGTTATCTGAAGCAATTCGAAGTGAAAATGGTTGCCGAAGTCGGCAAAGAGCGCGCGATCGTCTATGAGAATGGACCCCATGTGACGACACCGGAGTGGATGCTGCTTCCTTTCCACCAGGGCGGCACATTCGGCAGTTTCAGTACATCGATTGGTTTGCGGGTATATGATTTCCTCGCTGGCGTCAAAAGCAGTGAGCGACGCAAAATGCTGAGTGCCCAGGAGACGCTGAACAAGGAACCTCTGGTGAAGCAGGATGGACTCAAAGGCGGCGGTTATTATGTCGAGTACCGCACCGACGATGCACGCCTGACGATTGAAGTGATCAAGGAAGCGGTCAAGCGCGGAGCAATGGCTGCCAACTATACCAAAGCTGTTGATTTCATTTATGAAGATGGCAAGCTCAAAGGCGTTAAAGTCAAAGACACCATCAGCGGCAAAGAATACAAAATCTTCGCACGCAAAGTGATTAATGCAGCAGGACCATGGGTCGATACCCTGCGTAAAATCGATAACTCCAAAAAAGGCAAAACCCTGCAAATGACCAAAGGGATTCATCTGGTCATCGACCATGAACGCTTCCCGCTGGAGCAGGCGGTTTACTTTGATACACCGGATGGACGGATGGTATTCGCGATTCCAAGAGATGGCAAAACCTATGTGGGTACGACCGATACGGTCTACAAAGCCGATCCGATCCACCCGCGTATGACCACAGCCGATCGTGATTATGTAATCAAAGCGATCAACTACATGTTCCCGACTGTCAAAGTGACTGCCGAAGATGTGGAGTCCAGCTGGGCAGGAGTACGTCCGCTAATTCATGAAGACGGCAAATCCCCGTCCGAGATTTCCCGTAAAGATGAGATCTGGCAGTCCGACAGTGGCCTGATCACGATCGCTGGCGGCAAGCTGACCGGTTACCGCAAAATGGCTGAGATGGTCGTTGACCTGGCAGCCGAACTGCTGCAAAAAGAAACCGGTCAAACCTTCAAGGCTTCCCAAACCAAGCACATGGCAATCTCCGGTGGCGATGTAGGCGGCTCGGCAGGTCTGCCAGCCTTTATCCGTCAGCATGCCGATGCCGGGGCCAATGTAGGATTGACTCGCGAGCAGGCAGAGAAGCTGGCTGGTTTCTATGGCTCCAATGTGACCCAGTTGTTCGCTCGTGTGAATCAGCAGGATGCCATTGCCGAAGAACTCGGTCTGCCAGCGGATGTGCGTGTACGTCTCGTATACGCGATGGAAGAAGAAATGACAGCCAAGCCGGTCGATTTCTTTATCCGCCGTACGGGTGCTTTGTTCTTCAATATCGCCTGGGTACAAGAGTGGAAACAGCCGGTTATCGAGTATATGGCAAGACGCTTGAACTGGAATGCCGATCAGAAACGCCGCTATACCGATGAGCTGGAAGCCCAGCTGCATGATGCGGTAGTGCCTTCCGATGCGGAAGCAAGCAGTGAGTTTGCGGTATAAAATGTTAAATATAATCAAAAGCAAGATATTGGGTTTAAATACCTAGTATCTTGCTTTTTTATTGAATAAATATATTTATTAAATGCTAAAAATAGACTTTTTTAAGGTAATTCTATGAATTTAAATAAAGACTAGCAAAAATGTATCAATTTATGTATATTTAGATAGGAAATTAAATAGGTAATTAGGAGTGGTTATTGAGTGGGTAAAAAGTCGTTAATGTTAATGTTAATGTTAAGCATAGTGTCTATTTTGATAATACAAATGTTATCAATGGATAGTATCCATGCAGCAAGTAAATACACTGGTGGGTTACTTGATAATAAACCTTTAAGTTCAGGTACTAATTTTACGAGTCCGACAAGTACATCAGTCGTAGGAGCAACTGATGGTAATGTAAATAGCAAAGCGGATATGGCAGCTAGTAGTATGCTATGGTACACTTTTGACCAACCTCAAGAAATAAATTCACTCATTGTTAATGCTACTATCATTAATAATGTAAAAGTAGAGTTTTATGATGACAAGGACAATCTTGTATTGTCATATACTCCAATAGCAAATGATGGAGTAGAGTCATTACCGGTATCAGCTAAAAATATAAAGAACGTTATACTTAAAACAAGTCCTTCTGGAAATACAATTTATGAGTGGAACGTATTTACTACTCCAGCGGCTGCACCATCAGTGCCGACAATCACTCGTACTTATGGTGGAGATAAAGTTGTTAATTTGTATTGGAATAATAAAGGAGCAAGAAGCTATAATGTTAAGCGCTCTACGTCTGAAGGTGGGCCTTACTCTGTAATAGCTGAAGGAATTAAGGGACTAACCTTTACTGATAAAAACGTTGTTAACGGAACTACGTAATACTATGTTGTATCGGCAGTTAATGAAGCAGGAGAAAGTGGGAATTCTGCTCAGGTCGTTCTCAGACCAAATGCAACTAAATATACTAATGGATTGCTCGATGATAAACTCCTAAATGCAGGTACTGTTTTTACAAGCCCGACAAACACATCTGTTGCAGGAGCTACTGATAATAATGTAAATAGTAAAGCTGAGATGTCTGTTGATAGTATGCTTTGGTATATTTTTGATCAGCCAAAAGAAATAAATTCGGTTATTGTTAACGCTACACTTACTCGTAATACTAAGATAGAATTTTACGATGCTAAAGATAATTTAATACTTTCATATACTCCAGTAGCAAACGATACAATAGAATCATTGCCTACAGTTGCCCAAAATGTAAAGAAAGCTGTTCTTAAAACTAGTCCTACAGGGAACTCGATTTTTGAATGGAATGTATTTGGTAAAGACTACGGTGAGACACCTGTACAAGACTTAAAACTTACAGCTACAGCAGATAAACAAAATATAACTCTATCATGGAATGCAGTAAATGGTGCTTCCAAATATATCATTAAACGTGGTACGCAAGAGGGTGGGCCTTATGAAGTACTAAATACGGTTGATTCTCCAGCGCTTGAATATGTGGATAAAGATATTAAATCTGGAACAACTTATTACTACATTGTAGTGGCACAAAATGGCAGCAATCAGAATGTTGCAACTTCCAATGAAGTATCAGCAAGCCTTGGTACAGAAACTCCAACGCCAGGAGATAATGACGGTGGAGAAGTAACAGGTTCAAGAGCATTATTGACCATCGTATTAAATACAGGTGTAGAAAAAGAATATGATCTTTCAATGAGCGAGGTCAAAGCTTTCATTGCCTGGTATGAACAACGCGCTACCGGTTCAGGTGCTATTACTTTTGCAATCGACAAGCACAGCAATAATAAAGGACCTTTCAGCAGTCGTAAAGATTACATCATTTACGATAAAATCGTAACTTTTGAAGTGAATAGTTACGACAAATAAGATAACAAAGGTTCTAAATAATATACTCGTTATTGAATATTGAAATAAAAAGCTACCATGAATCCATGCATTAGGATCTTGGTAGCTTTTTTATTCCCCGACCAAAGTCCAGGTGCAAAATCATCCAGAGGCTGAGGTCAATTCGTATAATCTCATGGTATGCTGGATATACTCAGGTATACCATAAGGATAAAGGGGAGAAATAATATGATCAAAAGGGCGATTCTTGCGCCGGTGTTGCTGCTGCTGGGCGTGTATCTGTTTTTGAATCCGGGAGGTTCTGGCGGAGCGGGCGAGATTTTTGCGACATTCTGGCCGACGCTGTTCGTTATACCGCTTGGCCTGCTGTTTCAGTGGATGTATTTTTCACTGGTTGGGCCCAAAGGAGTCGGACTGTTGGTGCCGGGAGGTATACTGCTGACAGCCGGAGCGGTGAGCCAGCTGGCACAGATGTTTGGTATCTGGAGTTATATGTGGCCGGGCTTTATTCTAGCGGTAGCTATAGGGCTGTTCCAACTATACTGGTTCGGTTCGCGTAACAAATGGCTGCTGATTCCAATCAATATTCTGACTGTACTGTCGCTGCTCTTTTTCGCCGTATTCTCGATTGATTCATTGTTGTCACGACTTATATTTGTTCAGCCGCTGGTTGCTATTGCACTCGTACTGGGCGGCGCCTGGATGCTGCTTGAACGCAAAAAAGAATGGTAATACATCCGACGACAGCAGCTCCGCCATGTTACACTCGCAGATCGTAGAATGGCGGAGCTGCTGTCAGCACAATGTACATATCAGCATCTCGATCAGACATTTCCTATAGTGTACAAGCCATACTGAAAAGCTGCCCAATCGGCAGCTTTTTTTGACGTTTACCCATTCGGCAGCACATTCACGAAAACAGAGTCGGTAATTTTGGGTAATGGTATTCAGTGAATGCAAAAGCATACATATAATCAATATACATATACGTGGAAGGTACATGTACCCGCTATCGTCAATGGAAAAGGAGGCACCACCCCGCCTATGGAAACACTCAATGTCATGATCGTGATTTTACTTATTCTGCTCACATCCTTTTTTGTCGCATCGGAATATTCAATTATTCGGGTGCGGATCTCGCGGATTAATCAGCTGGCAGAAGAAGGCAACAAAAATGCCAAAGCCGTACAGTATATTATTTCCAAGCTGGACGAATTCCTGTCTGCCTGTCAGCTGGGCACTACGCTCACATCGCTGGCACTCGGCTGGCTCGGGGAGTCGACGATCGAGGAACTGCTGCATCCGCTGTTCGTCTGGCTGCAGATCCCGGCATCTCTCACGTCGGTACTGTCTTTCCTGATCGCGTTCCTGCTGATGACGTATTTTGAAGTCGTTATTGGGGAGCTAGTGCCCAAATCATTTGCGATTCAGGTGGCTGAACCGATGGCACTGTTTTTTGCCCGTCCGATGATTATTTTCTACAAAATCACCTTTCCGTTTAACTGGGTGCTCAGCCGTTCGGCTCGCCTAATCACTGGACTGTTCGGAGTAAAGCCGCTGTCCGAACAGGAGGTAGCACAAAGCGAAGCAGAGCTGCGATTTGCCCTCTCGGAAGGATACAAAAGCGGTAGCATCACGCCAACCGAATATCGTTATCTGAACAATGTATTTGATTTTGATGAACTGGTCGGCAGTGAAATTATGGTACCGCGTACGGAGATTATCTATATTGCACAGGATGCCTCTCTGGCTCAATTTTACGATATTATCCGCGAAGAGCCGTACAGCCTGATTCCGGTAGCGCTTGGCGGAGACAAAGACCGGATTATCGGTCTGCTCAATGTGAAGGAAGTACTGCGTGATGCAGTGAACCGGCCACATGCGCCAACCGATCCGATAGCTCCTTTTATTCGTCCTGTGCTGCAGCTGATCGAGACGGTCCCGGCACGTGAACTGCTCGGACAGATGCAAAAGGAAAATATTCATATGGCTGTTCTGCTGGATGAGTATGGCGGTACAGCAGGTATGGTTACACTGGAAGATATCCTGGAAGAAATCGTCGGCGATATTCCTTCCAAATCGGATATTGAGCCGCTGTCCACGCCAGCGATCAGCAAGCTGGGCGACAAGCATTACAAACTGCAGCCGCAAGCTTTGATTCATGAAGTCAACCGCCGCCTCGGTACGGATATTGAAGCAGGCGAAGCCTATACCATCGGTGGCTGGATTCTGTCACGCAAATTCAATATTCGCGAAGGTCAATCGGTTGTGGAAGAACATTATGAATTTACAGTCACACGGATGGATCAGCACCATATCCGAGAGATTGAAGTACAGCCCTATGAACCCGAGGAAACAGAGGAAGAGAATGACTAAACACTAGAGACGTCCTCGATAAATACAAGCAGCTTCTATCATACAAATCACTATCTTGGAAGCAGACGTAGTATAAACAGCTGTGTGACAGGAAGCAAGCCCAATAAACAGCCGTGAAATTACCACAAAAAGAAACTGGTAACGTAGGCATAAGGGACAAGTATAAAATTGGCCTGCCCCTTCACTGGCATCACCGGGAAATGATATAATATAATGAATGCCAGCCTTTACGGATCAATAATCATACATGACCGGATGCGGCTGATATTCCAACTCTGGATAACGGGGGAATACAAGATGGCCAAGAAAAATAAAGCTCCGGCAAGACCGGCAGCAGCACAGGATAAACCGGCTACACTCAAAGATCTGTTGAGTTCAGATGTACTCGATAAGCTCAAAGCCCAGGCCAACGAGATGCGCGAAGAAGAACAGCAGCGCCAGGAGCAGGAGCGTCAAAAGGCGGAAGAAGCCCGCAAAGCCGAGCAGAAGCGCAAAGATAATGATTTTGAGTATCTGCTGGAGAACAGCAAGCAGGATTGGAAAAAATACAAATAAGCTGTTTATAGCGCTGCATAACAAGCCATTCGAGGCATCGAGAAACCGTATTCGATGTCACCGAATGGCTTTTTTAATGATCTTAATGATAATGATTATCAAAAAAAGGTTGATCAATGATAGATAAGTAGCTACAATGATACTTTGTAATCTATTGATAATGAATATCATTATCGAATGTAAAAAAATCCATATTACATAACAGGTCAGGTATCAGGAGGGAGGATTACCTTAAAAAGGAGCATACAGACACGTATATCGCCTTTTTACAGGACTATATCTGCATATGAAATTAAGAACACTTCTTATACTATTTGCTCTTCTGGCGATCAGCTCTTTGTTCGTAGGGGTTAAGGATCTTCGTCCATGGGAAATGTTCAGCTGGACAGCCGAGCAACAGCAGGTATTCTGGATCAGCCGGATCCCGAGACTGATCAGTATTATTATCGCCGGTGCCTGCATGAGTATAGCCGGACTGATCATGCAGCAGCTCAGCCGCAACAAATTTGTCTCTCCGACGACAGCAGGAACGATTGAATGGACACGACTCGGGATCCTGGTCTCGATGATGCTATTCGCAGCGGCAGCACCACTGATCAAGATGAGTATTGCTTTTGTATTTGCTCTGGGTGGTACTTTCTTGTTTATGCAAGTACTGAATCGGATCAAGTTCAAAGATACGGTGTTTATCCCGCTTGTAGGGCTAATGCTCGGTAATGTGGTCAGCTCGATAGCGACTTATTTTGCCTATCGGTACGATCTGGTACAGAATATTTCTTCCTGGCTGCAGGGCAACTTCTCGCTGGTACTGCAGGGACGATACGAGCTGCTGTATATCAGCGTGCCGCTCGTCATTATCGCGTATATCTATGCCAATCGGTTTACGCTGGCAGGTATGGGAGAGGATTTTGCCACCAATCTGGGACTGAATTATAAAAGGGTAGTCACACTCGGGCTGATCATCGTCTCACTGATCTCGGCATCGGTTGTATTGACGGTCGGCTCGATACCTTATCTTGGATTGATCATCCCGAATATCGTCAGTATTTATCGCGGCGATCATCTCAAGAAAAGTCTGATGCATACCGCGTTGCTTGGAGCGAGCTTTGTACTGCTGTGCGATGTGCTGGGACGAATTATTATTTACCCTTATGAGATTCCGATCGGGGTGATGGTGGGTGTCATTGGCAGCGGCATTTTCCTCTATCTGTTGTTAAGGAGAGATGCATATGCGGCTTCAAGCTAAAATCTGGTGGATGACCGGAGCCTCGCTTGTATTAATCGCCCTGTTTTTGCTGGTCAAGCTGAATCCGGTCAATCTGGATTATGTACTTCCCCGGCGGGGAGCCAAGATTACGGCGATTGTACTGACCGGTATAACGATTGCATTTGCCTCGGTTATTTTTCAGACGATTACGAATAACCGGATTCTGACGCCGAGTGTGATGGGACTGGATTCGCTGTATGTGTTTATCCAGTCGGTGATTGCTTTTGTGTTTGGAACATCGAGTCTGTTTATGCAGAATGCGAATGTGAACTTCCTGCTCTGTGTGATCGGGATGATCGCCTTTTCCGGAGTGCTGTACCGGCTGATGTTCCGGCGGGAGAATCAGAATATCTATTTTCTGCTGCTGATCGGTATGATCCTGGGCAGTTTCTTCTCCAGTCTTTCGACCTTTATGCAGGTGCTGATTGATCCGAATGAATTCCTGATTTTGCAGAACAAGCTGTTTGCCAGCTTCAACAAGGTCAATACGGATCTGCTCTGGCTCGCCCTGATTGGTACGGTAGCGGTCTTCGTATATGTGTATCCGTATATCAAGTACTTTAATGTACTGGCACTGGGCAAGGATCATGCGGTCAATCTGGGCATTGATTATGACCGTGTCGTCAAACGATTACTGCTGGCAGTAGCGGTACTGGTGTCGATCTCGACAGCATTGGTTGGACCGATTCTGTTCCTTGGACTGCTCGTGGTCAATCTGGCGCGAGAGTTCCTGCCGACCTATCGGCACAGTTATCTGATTGCAGGCACTGTACTCATTGCCATTATCACGCTGGTAGGTGGGCAGTTCATTGTGGAGCGGATATTTGCTTTCTCGACAC
The DNA here is from genome assembly GCF_000971985.1 of Paenibacillus dauci. GTDB lineage: Bacteria > Bacillota > Bacilli > Paenibacillales > Paenibacillaceae > Saccharibacillus > Saccharibacillus dauci. Next base: position 47,878 of record NZ_KQ040800.1, read on the forward strand.
CGCTCAGTGTGATCGTGAATTTCTTTGGCGGCAGTTACTTCCTGTATTTGCTGCTTCGGGGCAATATCGCGAGATAGACGGCTGCAGGACCGAAGATCACATCACGAATCTGCGCAGAACAGGAAAACCTGATCGACGTGGTCATGAAAGGAAGAGAAATCATGCTGGAAGTCAAAAACCTGTCCAAAACCTATAATGGCAAAAAAGTGGTCGACGATGTCTCCCTGACCATTAACAAAGGGCAGATCACTTCATTTATCGGCCCGAACGGTGCAGGCAAAAGTACCCTGCTCTCCATGATCAGCCGCCTGATTACGAGAGATCAGGGTGAGGTATGGCTGGAAGGCCGTGAAATTAGCAGCTGTGACAGCAGAGAGCTGGCGCGTACGCTGGCAATTCTCAAACAGGCCAACCATATCGAACTGCGACTGACGATTCGCGAACTGGTTGCTTTTGGCCGGTTTCCCTATTCACAGGGCCGGCTGAAAAAGGAAGATGAGCATCATGTGGATGAAGCGATTGCCTATATGGGACTCACCGAGATGCAGCACAAGTATCTCGACGAACTGAGCGGCGGGCAGAAGCAGCGTGCCTATATTGCGATGGTGCTCGCCCAGGATACGGAGTATATTCTGCTCGATGAGCCGCTTAATAATCTGGATATGAAGCACTCGGTCCAGATTATGCAGACGCTGCGCCGGATGGTACAGGAACTGGGTAAGACGATTGTGCTGGTCATTCACGATATTAACTTTGCCTCCTGTTACTCGGATCGGATCGTTGCACTCAAGAATGGCCAGATTGTACAGCAAGGCAGTGTGGAGGAGATTATCGATACCGATGTACTGCGCGGCATCTATGATCTGGAGATTGGTATCCAGGAGATTGAAGGGCAGCGCATTTGTACATTTTACGCTTAATATCTGTATGGAAACACTAGGAAAACTGCTGCGATACAAGCAGGTAACGATGCACAATTCGCAACTGTCTACACAAGTAATAGAAGAACCCGCTATCTGCATGCCGCTATACGGCTCAGAAGAAACTGCAAATGGCAGTGCTTCAATTTGAATAAAGTATCTATGCAAGAACCAATATACGTACTAAAGGGGAGTTTATAATGAAAAAATGGACACTGAGTCTGACACTTATTCTGGCAATTCTGGTACTGGCCGCTTGTGGCAAAGAAGCCGGATCGACGACCGGGGCAGCCGCAGGAAGCGATACTGCACAGGCAGCTACTGTCAAAGTCGCTCAAAAGACAGGAGATGTCGAAGTACCGAAAAACCCGCAGCGTGTTGTTGTATTTGATATGGGTATCCTGGATACTATGGACCAGTTAGGGATCAAGCCTGTTGCTTTACCGCAAGATGGTCTTCCTCCATATTTGAAAAAATATGCAGATAGCGAGTATATTAATGCAGGCGGATTGAAAGAGCCAGACTTTGAGAAAGTCAGTGAAGCGGCACCGGATCTGATCATTATTTCCGGTCGTCAGGCCGATTCCTATGAAGAGTTCAGCAAGATTGCACCGACAATCAACTTGAGCGTTGATACCAACAATTACATGAAGTCCTTTACCCAAAACATGAATACAATAGGTGAAATCTTCGGCAAGCAGGATGAGATCAACAAAGCGCTGACTGCTATTAATGATGAAGTCACAGCTACACAGGAAAAAGTGAAAAAAGCAAATCATAATGCGCTGATTGTACTCGCCAACGAAGGAAGCCTGAGTGCATATGGAGCCGGTTCACGCTTTGGACTTATTCACGATGTACTGGGCTTCAAAGCGGTTGATCCCAATATCGAAGTATCTACACACGGACAAAGTGTATCTCCGGAGTATGTAGCAGAGAAGAATCCGGACTACCTGTTTGTGGTAGACCGTGGCAGAGCGATTGGTGAAGAGTCTTCTGCCAAAGCAACAGTAGAGAATGCACTGGTCAAAAACACGAATGCTTACAAAAACGGACACATTGTCTATTTGAACCCATACTACTGGTACTTGTCTGGTGGCGGTCTGCAATCCGTATCCGAAATGATCAAAGAAGTAGGCGATTCAGTACAAGGTTAAGAATGTACGTTTTGTAAAGTTCATATAAATGGAACTCCGTGAAAACAGGAAAATAAGCAAAAATATGCCAACAGTCCTGTAAAGCTGGTTATACGGATCTATTTCCAATTCATATTCTAGTCTAAAGGAAGCTACGAGTCATATCGTAGCTTTCTTTTTGTTATATAAAGTGACATGAAAAGGTGATTAGAATGTTGGATATCTGCTAAAATTCGATTTTTACAGCTGAAAATTAATTTTATTGATCAGACCAATTAACTATTTTAATAACTACATTACATAAAAAGAGAACTATACTCTAGAAATTAATCATTATTTCATTATAATGATTATAACAACAGGTGCTGCTCACAAAACTTTCAAGGAAAGAAGGTGGATGATGGTGTCTGAAAATACACAGGTCATTACAGGTCAACAAACCACAGCCGTCCGCAAAAAATGGCTGCGTTCCACCGATATCGCCGGCTGGTGCTTTGTCCTGCCGCTGCTCGTCGGAGTACTGGGTTTCTCCCTGTATCCCATGGTCTCTGCACTGCTGACAAGCTTCCGCGGTAATGGCGCTGCCTCTGCGCAGTGGGTAGGATTGACCAACTATTCCAGGGTGCTGCAGGACGATCTGTTCTGGGGTGCTCTCTACAACACAATCTATATTGGCGGGCTGTCGGCCATCCTTGGTATTGTGTTCTCCTTTATTCTGGCGAGCCTGGTGCATCATCTGCCCTGGCAGCGTACACGCAATTTGTTCAAGGCGATTTTCTTCCTTCCCAATGTAGTTTCTGCCGTAGCGACAAGTCTTCTGTTCAGTCTGTTGTTTCATCCGGGCAAAGAAGGTCTGATCAACTATGCGCTGAACTGGTTCGGTATCGATCCGGTTGGCTGGTTTACCGATCCTTCGATTGCACGTCTGAGTGTAGTCTTCATGATTCTGTGGAGTGCACTGGGCTACAACACGATCATATTCCTGGCTGCGCTGCAAAGTGTACCACGTGAACAGTACGAAGCTGCGGATATCGATGGAGCAAGTGCGCTGGGCAAGTGGCGGTATATTACGATTCCGTCGCTGCGTCCGATCTTCCTGTTCATGATCGTAATGGGTGTGATTAACGGAATGAAGCAGTTCACCAACGTATGGCTGATCGGCGGCAGTGCCGGTAATCCATCCGGTGCGTTGATGACTTCGGTGCTGTACATTTACCGCAATGCCTTTTTGTCTTCCCAGCTGGGAATTGCAACGGCAGCGTCGTATCTGCTGTTTGTATTCATTCTGCTGCTGACACTGGTTATCCTCAAGGTAAACGCCAGAAACCAATTGAACTAGGAGGCTGACGACATGGATAAAACTGCACCATCCCTCCCCAAAGCTCCGATAAAGCTGGGACATCAAACCAGTCGCAAGTTCACCAGCTTTGCGATCATGTTCATTCTTTGCGCCGCCTCTGTGACGATGGTATTACCGTTTATCTGGATGGTTATGACCAGTTTTGACTGGGGAGCACGGCTCAATATTCCGTTTCCGCCAAGTTTTTGGCCGGAAGATCCGTCACTACGGACATACCGTGCAGCGCTGACCAATGTCGATCTGATCCGCTATATTCTCAATTCATTTGTTGTCGCGATCGGTGTGATTGTAATCAGTCTGTTCTCTGCACTGCTGTCGGGTTATGCACTGTCCAAGATCCGTTTCAAAGGAGCGGGCATGGTGCTGGTATTGGCGCTTAGTACGATGATGATTCCTTTTGAAATGACGATGATTCCGCAGTACATGCTGTTTAACCAGATCCATCTCCTGGATACATATTGGGTTTTCTTTTTGCCGGCACTGAATTATGCGTTTGGGACTTTCTTGTGCAAGCAGTTTATTGACGGACTGCCGGGTGAGCTGCGCGAAGCGGCACTGATCGACGGAGCGAGTGAATATGGCATCTTCCCTCGGATTTATCTGCCGCTCTGTATGCCGATTTTTGCCACGATGGTCATTCTGCAGTTCCTGGGTGTCTGGAATGAATTGATCTGGCCGCTGCTGGCGCTAAATAATCCGGACAAATACACGATTCAGCTCGGTCTGGCCATGTTCAATTACAATAACGGTTCCCGTCAGATGCCATCGATTATTATGGCTGCAACCTGTATCAGTCTGATTCCGGTACTGGTGCTGTATATGTTCCTGCAAAAATATATTGTAGAGAGTATCGCAACAACAGGTCTGAAGCAGTAACCAAATCCGACAAAGGGGGTAATCCGATGAGACGAAATTGGCAAACGGTATGTATTGTGCTGCTGGTGATGATTCTGACAGCGTGTAGTTCCTCGGCAGAAGGCGAAGCGGGTTCGCAGACGTATAGTACGGAAAATGTAAAAAAAGTGTCCGATGTATCCGGCACGGTACGTCTTTCCCTGGCGGGCTGGCAGCTGGAGAATGGTATCGATCCGGTGACCGGACAGGAGACGACCGGATTTAACCAGTATATCGACGATACATTCAAGAAGATGTATCCGAATATCAAACTGGAGATCACCCAGGTGCCGTGGGAGAATGCCCAGGCCAAGCAGCGTGCTCAGCTGATGTCCGGTGATGTGGATGTTATTTATACCGGCGGAGCTTTTGCTGCCCAGTATTATAATGAAGGATTGCTGCGCGATCTGGATGATCTGATCGAGAAGGACAAGACTTTTGATCCAGGTATCTATCTGGAAGGAATCTGGAATAGCTCTTACAGCACACGTTCGCCGGATGGAGAGCACCAGTACGGAATCCCGGCTATTCTCGGCAAACGCGTCACCATCTATGACAAGCAGATCTTCGCCGATTGGGGTGTAGAGCCACTGTCCGAAGTCCCAACCCCGGAAGAAATTCTGGAGAAAGCCAAAAAAATGACTGGTACCGATCCTAAAACCGGCGAGCAGACGTACGGTCTGTGGTTCTCCGGTAACTCGATTAACCAGTCCACCTTTGTCGCACTGAGCTACTATTTTGGTGAAAAAGGCGGCGAAGGCACACTCGACAAACCCGGCGATATCAAATGGTCGCTGAATACACCGGGTATGGTCAAAGCGCTGGAATGGATGGGCGAAGCAGCCAAACTGGCACCACCGGCATTTGTAAATGGTAGTGGCGAAGAAAACTTTGGTCTTGAAAAGAACAATGTCGCCATGGTACTGGATAACAGCGGGACTACGATCATGAGTGAATTCCGTGCCAATGGAGACAAGGAACTGCTGGATCGTTATGTACCGGTCATGAATATCGGTAAAGACGGTACCGGATGGGTAGCGGTAGACCCATTTATTATGGCCAAAAAAGCCCAGAACCCGGAAGCTTCGTGGGAAGTGATGAAGTTCCTGGCGAGCTATGACACCCAGAAGTGGGCGTATCTGAATTTTGACTATACGCCGACACTGAAAAAAGCAGACTTTATCGAAGAAAATAACGGCTATGTCAAAAATGCCATGAAGATGGCGGACATTACCAAGCCAACACTCATGGACGAAGCCAATCCATTCTACAACAGCGAAATTGTACCCGCGGTCAACGGTTATCTGAGCGAGTCGGCCAACGGCAAGTCACCGGATGCCAAGGCATTGCTGGAACGACTGCAGTCGCGTGCAGAAGACTGGTCGGCTAATCAGAAGTGATGCAAGCAGAGGATAACGGTCTGTTGAGATAGGGCATGTATCTGTGGATTTCTGTTGTGAGATCATGCATTCCAGAAAGGAATAAGGGCACGTCCTTGGGTGGAGCCCAGGAATCTATGGATAAGGAGAAGCTGTAGATTCCCGGGCTCCAAAGTCGTCCTTTGCCCTTATTTCCTTTCTTCCATTACGAGGGAGGATATACTATAGATCTTTCTGGAAGGAGAACAGTACAGCTTGAGTAATCTGATTTGCTATATGAGGTTTATTAAGGGATAGCTGCTATCGCAGTCTGTCCCTTCTTTTCGGTTGCTTATTTATAGAGAACAACTTATTGATTATACGGCTTTCTGGGTAAGTACATATTTGATTTGGGATGAAGGGATTGGTCTGTATAGTGCTTTAGCGATACCGCATGCTCTATCGCTGCATATATAAAATAAATTTAAAGATTGTATAGTTAATGTTCTACTCCCTCAGTAGACTTGTTCCGTAAGCCCGTAAGCCCGTAAGCCCGTAAGCCCGTAAGCCCGTAAGCCCGTAAGCCCGTAAGCCCGTAAGCCTTTGCCCTACAACTCCGTCCAGCCAACAGTTACTCACTGCACAGAGCGCAGGCAAGGGAATAGAGCTAAGGACGACCTTTAAGCCTGGAGATCCTCATTTCTTCCCCCATATAAAAGGATCTCCAGGCTTAATCGGAGGACGTGCTCTATCCCTTGCCGGAGCGGAACAGATATGGAGCTGGACTACACACAGTCATACCCCCGCAATCACTTACAAGAGCAATATACATGCAAATGCCATTCAACAGACTTTTGTAGATTTCAGCCAAGTATTATAAAATACGCTGTAGACACAGCGAATAGAGATCAAGAGCCTGAATCCGGCACCGTTCGATAAGCAACGATCAGGCAGAAAGGAAACACACTTATGAATGGACAGACACGCGCCAATATCAAAGCAGGCCTGGAAGTGGATATTGTGCTCAAGCAGGATCAACGTACAGGCAAGCTGACCCGCGGGGTAGTCAAGGATATCCTGACCAACTCTCCGAACCATCCGCACGGAATCAAGGTCAGACTGACGTCCGGCCAGGTAGGACGGGTAAAGAATATTATTGCTCCTTCCTGAACATCGCAGATCGATTCAGCTGGAAATAGGTTTTGCCTTATTTTCCATAAGAAGTTGAATAGAGCTCACCACAGAATAAACACTAGGAAGCAGTATCATACACTAAATAAAATACAAGAGAGGAGCACACATAATGAAACAGAACAAACTGGGAGGTACCGATCTGGTAGTCGGTGAAATTGGACTGGGCTGTATGTCGCTCGGCACCGAAGAGAGTAAAGCCATCGCGTTGCTGCACGAAGCGCTCGATCTGGGCGTCACGCTGCTTGATACAGCAGACCTATATGATGAGGGACGCAACGAAGAAATTGTCGGCAAAGCAATCAAAGGCCGCCGGAGCGATGTTGTACTCGCTACCAAAGTCGGCAATCGCCGTATTCCGGGCCAGGACGGCTGGTTATGGGACGCGTCCAAGGAGTATATCCTGGAGGCGGTCAAGGACAGTCTGCGCCGCTTACAAACCGATTATATCGATCTGTATCAGCTGCATGGCGGTACGATGGACGATAATATCGATGAGGCTATTGAAGCTTTTGAACAGTTGAAAAACGAAGGACTGATTCGCCAGTATGGCATTTCTTCGATTCGTCCCAATGTTATTCGTGAATACGTGAAGCGTTCGCATCTGGTCAGCGTGATGAGCCAGTACAGCATCCTGGATCGTCGTCCGGAAGAGGAGGTTCTGCCGTTGCTGGCAGAGAATGGTATCAGCGCTATTGTTCGTGGCCCGGTAGCCAGCGGAGCTCTTGCAGACGGACGCGAAGACAAGGCGCAAAAGGGCTATCTCGGTATCGATGGAGCCGAGATTATGGATCTGCGTCGTCAGCTCGAACCGTTATGCGGAACGGAGCGCAGCATGAGTCAGTTGGCAATTCGTTATGCGCTGTCTCATCCGGCCGTTGGTGCTGTGATTCCGGGAGCGAGTTCCTCGGAGCAGCTGCGTCATAATGTAGAAGCCGCTTCATCTCCAGCATTGACCGAGGACGAAGTACGACTGATCCGTTCGATCCGTCCTGCCAATCAGTATACCCAGCATCGTTAAGCAGGGCAGTTGTAGTCATTTGGAGCATCTCCTATGTATGGGAGATGCTTTTTTTGTAATGTTCGTGCTGCGTCGGCAAAGAATATGTCCATAATAGAATAAAGGAATGTTCCTTTGACTATCATTTCTGGTTAATAAGGGACAGGTTAGTTGTTACATAAGGAGGCGAAAAATATGTGGAGTGCGTTAATGTGGGGAGCCATTGCCGGCTCGGCGGTGCTGCTCGGAGCATTGGTAGCAATGTATTTCAAAATTCCCAAAAAGATTATTGGCTGGATTATGGCATTCGGTACCGGTACGCTGATCGGGGCGGCTTCATTTGAACTGCTCGAAGATGCGATCGAGGATGGCGGACTGGTCGCTACAGCGATTGGATTTCTGGTCGGGGCTGTTGTCTACACCGTATTCGACTTGCTGATCTCTTCACGGGGCGGTGCGAATCGCAAACGTTCTTATTACAGCCGGGCTGAAGAAGGAGATGATCAGGATAGCAGCGGACAAGATGATTCTTCGAATGGCAAAAAAGGCAAATCCAAAGGCGGCAGCGGTCTCGGTATTTTTGCCGGTACAGTGATGGATGCTATTCCCGAATCCATTATGATTGGAGCCAGTCTGCTGACAGGGCAGGGAGTCAGTGCCGTGCTGGTCGTGTCTATTTTTGTAAGTAATATTCCAGAAGGACTGTCCAGTACCGTAGGGATGCAGCAGAGCAATTATTCCCGCGGCAAAATCTGGGGCATGTGGATCGCTGTATTGATCGTATCCTCGCTCGCTTCCATGCTGGGTTATCTGTTCCTGGAAATGCTGCCCAATGAGATCAAAGCAGGGATCGGCGCCTTTGCCGGCGGCGGCATTATCGCTATGCTGTGCTCTACGATGGCACCGGAAGCCTATGAAGAAGGTGGCCCGATGGTTGGCTTGATTGCTTCACTGGGGCTACTGACTGCGCTGGTACTGAGTATTTAATATTTGATTGTAGGGTAGAAAGTAAAATGATCACAGTAAATACATCAGCTGATTTCCCGATTGAGGAGTCGGCTGATGTATTTTTTTGGTAAGATTAGGGAAATAAAAAATGTTATTAGGAAGCATGCCATCCCGGAAGGGTATGTTTAATAAGAATGAGGTTCTATATATGGAACCAGTAAATAAAATATTCAAAAAATATTTGATATATTCATGCATAATAAGCACATCAATATTAAAATATTATAAATTGGTATTTTTGAAATAAGATTAAAGTTGTTTGCCTTTTTATAAATATTGAAGAGTTGAGGTGAATCATTTTTATATGGAGACTAATCTTATTATTGATGATGAAAATGAGTTAAGGATATTACATAATATGTTGATGGAAGCAAAATTCAGTATTAGTCCTGATGATGTAAGGGTCAGTGCCAGTCCCTTTAGTGCTAGTCTTGCTTGGCAAACATTGGAGAAATTAATATCAAAGCAAACTGAAAAAAATCCTGCCAAATCTCAAAGTTGGGCAATCTGGCTAGAAAAAAAGAAGTCATGGATATGGGAACGATCCTTATCTTATTTATTGAAGAATCCACCTTATCGCTGGGATGAAATAGATCAGGTGACAAAGATTAATTATATAAAATGGGCATTAAGTCCGTATCAGCCTACCGAAGAAGATATACATGAATTTATAAGAGAATATGAATTTTACTATAAGGAAATAAAACTGGGAAAAGAAATCTGGCTTAGGAAACTGGGCGCTACCAATCAAAATATGCTTGAACAATTAGAGCATAATCTACATGTTCGATTTTCAAATGATTATAGGGAGTTTTTGCTGAAATATAACGGAGGCACCCCTATTGTTCATTACTGCACTTTTAATGTGGATGAATTAAAAGAAGTTATACCTCTGAAAGCAATGTATGGGATTGGTTTGGTTGAACGTTATAACTTGGAATATAGAAATTCTTTTAGGAATGATATACCTAGAGGGTATTTTATTATTGGAGAAACAGCAGAAGGAGGAAAATTGCTTTTAGGAAAAGATCAAGAAAAACAGGGTGTTTATTACTGGAGTCATTTATATCAAGATGATCCAGATAGTGAAAAAGGGTTATACAAACTTGCAGATCGTTTTGATTCCTTTATGAATATGTGGAAAAAATTGACCAAGTCGCTAGGATGAATAATACTTCTGTTTAATTAAAGTAGGATAACATTTCATGAGTCTGCTATTGTCTATTGTATAACTGTCTTATCAAAGTCTATGTTGATTTATGTGTAATCGTTATTCGTATCTTACAACTTTCAGTTTATATCCATATATGCAAAAGGAGAGTCGTCATGAAAGGAACACTGTTTACCGAAAGACATGCCGGTCGTGAACTGTTGATTTATTTGCCTCCTTCCTATGATCAGGCGGCCTATCCGTTGCCGGTGGTCTATGTGCAGGATAGTGGCGATCTGTATGACCCTGTGCTGAATGCCAATCTGTATCATCTGGAGCTACGCTTTGCAGCCGGAACTTTACCTGAATGCATTCTGGTCGGCATTATGCCCCATGACCGGATTCATGAATATACGCCGTGGACGGCCCAGAAGCTATTGCCAGGACGAAGATATGATGATTTTGGTGGCAGAGCCAGCCAGTATCTGTATATGATCGTCCATGAGCTCAAGCCGTGGATCGATCGCAATTTCTATACTGACCCGCGCCCGGAAAGCACCGGCATCGTTGGCAAATCACTCGGCGGTCTGGTTGCCTTGTTCGCCGCCTATGTATATCCGGAGGTATTCGGCCGCATTGGTGCGATGTCGGCTTCCCTCTGGTACGAAGGATTCGTGGAGTTTATGGAAGAGCGCCAGCTGAATCCCCACCTGCGGATCTATATGGATATCGGCTCTCTGGAAGGCACAGCCAAGACCAATCGACAGCGAATGATGCAATCCCTTACCGATGAAGCAGCAGCCATTCTGGCGCGCAGTGAGCTGCCTCCTGAACAGCGACAATTTGTGAGGATTGAGGGAGAAGATCATAACGAAGAGGCTTTTCACCGCCGATTCCCGGAAATGATGGACTGGCTGTATGCCCGTCATAGCATCCGGCTGCTGCAATAGATACCTTGCCAAATTTAACTAAAAAGCAGATAATGAAGACAGAGAATTCTTTAAATTAAGATAGCTGGAAAGATCGCAGTCATTCATTGCTGCTGATTGGACAGTCAAATAAATCGATTTGGAAGGAGCGATTCTCTAATGGAAAGAATAGAATCCGCAGAGCAGTACCAGCAATTGATCGGTGAACAAGAATATACAGTTATCAAGTTCGATACGAACTGGTGCCCGGATTGCAGAACGTTGGATCGCTTTATGGGCGGGATCATTGAACAGAACCCGGACAAACGCTTCTATGCGATGGATGCAGAGAAATTCCAGGATCTGGCCGAGCAAAATGAAGTACGCGGTATCCCGAGTCTGCTTGTGTACCGTAATGGGGAGAAAGTCGCCCATTTGCACAGCAAATTTGCCAAAACACCAGCACAGGTATCCGAATACCTGGCCGAAGTTAAATAAATACCCGTATACCAGCAAAAAACCCGGTACAGGATGATCATCCTGCCGGGCTTTTTTTGTGGTAAGGTATATGTTAAGCAGCTAAAGTATATGTGAAATGTAAAATAACATCATTACATTATTATCTTTGCTTCGCAACCAGCTCTTTACGTTTGAGAATAAGATGCTCTACACTGCGCAGATGGAGCAGTAGCTCATCCGCGTCTTCGTCATTGAGTTCACGGATATTCTCGACCAGTTTGCTGGCCATGATACCAAAAATTTTATCCAAAGCTCTTCCGCCCTTGCGGGTGATGGAGATACTCACATAACGGCGATCTTGGTCGGAGCGGGTGCGTTCAATCAGTTCTTCTTGTTCCAGTTTGTCACAAATTTGAGTTACAGCACTTGTTGTCAGGCCGGTTGCCTTGACGATGTCAGTACCATATTGACTGCCGTTGTTCAGCAGAAAGTGTAGAATAAAGATCTCGGTCGTATTGGACTTCAGCTGACGCATCAATGTAGGTAGTTCCATGATCCGCGGCATACGGTCTACAAGTAATAAATAACTCTTAAGCATTTCACCAGACGTTTCCAATTGTTAAATCCTCCTCAATAATATAGGTAAAACTGTTAGTTAATTATCGATATGATGAAAAGTGTGAAAAATGATTAACTATCAGAATTCCATTATGTAACATCAGGTTGTCCAAAATAGAAAATGCAAAAATTCAAATAAGAAATGCAAGATTCTTAAAACTTCCTTAACAATATAGTAATTTGTTACCAGTATTACGTCAATGCAAATTCGACAGATTGAGACAAAAAACCGCTGTCATTGACGTAAATTTGAACTTTTTTTATAATTAAATATAAATATCGCCGATTTAGCTATCATTTTTTAAAATGTTGAACTATGCACAGTCTGTCATTGTCTTGGGCAGGCGAATTATATCAATTAAAAGGTGGCCCAATTCTATTGAACCATTCATCACTTCCCTTTGTAACCATGGACGAAATTGTACGTGAAGGTGATCCGATTCTTCGAGAGGTAACGGATCCGGTAACCCTTCCTTTATCCGAAGAGGAACGCACAAAAGTCAATCGCATGATGGAGTTCCTCAAAAAATCCCAGGACGAAAAAGCGGCTGAGCAATATGGACTGCGGGCGGGTATAGGTCTTTCTGCCAATCAGATTGGATGGAACAAACGCGTCTTTGTTGTGTATTTTACCGATGATCAGGACCGTCAGCTGGAATATATCTTCTGTAATCCCAAGCTGGTCAGTCATTCGGCTGCAATGATCTATCTGGAGAGCGGTGAAGGGTGTCTGTCTGTAGATCGTCCAGTGGACGGTTATGTACCAAGATATGAGAAAGTTACGGTGCAGGCATATACGCCGGACGGGCAACTGTTCAAGCTCAAGTTGAAAGGCTTTGCTGCTGTAGTATTCCAGCATGAGTATGATCATCTGAATGGTGTCATGTTCTATGATCATATTAATAAAAAAGATCCATTCCGTCTGCCTGATGCTGAATATATACGTCCGCTATAATCTTTATAGTATATCGGACAAATATTCATTTTCATGAATTATTTTCATAAAAAAATTCATACTTTCTTAAAACTTTTAAAATGGGGCAGATTGGTATGAAAGAGGAATTCGAACTGCAGCCATTTACCCAGATGGGGAATTCAACTATAGTTCGCAAGCCTGAAATGCTATTCTGCTATGCTCCTATAGACTACATGATGAGGAAAGACCGTCGATGAAAGACGGTCTTTTTCATCTGGTTGTGATATGATACATTATATTTCCGATTGATTGTAAGCGTTTTAATATGCCGTATATATAATAATTTGGAATAGTGACGTACAGTAATCAGCCAGTAATTATCTATATTGATCAGGCGGAGCGATGAGAAGATATGAAGAAAGTGCGTGGAACGATGCTGCAGCTGCTCATTGAGCGTATCAATAATATCAAGATCAAGAATAAGCTTATTTTTGCGTATATTTTTGTCGTAGTACTGCCCGTACTATGCATTGGCGGGCTCGTCGTAGATTATCTGCGCCAGGAAGCGCTCAATAATGCAATCGAACAGACCACGAATAATGTAGAGCGCATCAAAAATCAAATGACGACTATGCTGCGTATCCCCATTAATATCTCGAATGAACTATTATTCGATAGTCGGCTCAGTCAGGTCGTCAATACACGCTATGAGCGGGTGTATGATCTGGTAGAAGCTTACCATAATTATCAGGAATTTGATGAATATCTGCGCCTGTACTCCGAAATATCAGCGATACGTTTTTACACCAGCAACGACACGATCCAGAATAACCTTGAATTTATGAAAATTAATTCGGATACCCGCAGCAGTGAATGGTATCAAACAGCCATCAACAGTCGCAAGATCAACTGGTTCTATCGCAGTGATGACCAGATCAGCCCGATCAAAAAGCTCAGCCTTGTACGTGATATCAAATTCAGTGATTATACGACAAGCGGAGTTCTTGTTATCGAATTGAGCCAAGCGTATCTGAATTCACTGATTAGTGCAGAGCCATTTGAGACGATGATTCTGGATCAAGACGGTAATATTGTAGCAGCCAAGGATACGACGCTCATCGGCAAGCGTCTGGATGATCCCGTGATCGATATTGATATTGATCCTGCCGGCAAAGGCACCTATGAGCGGGAAGTTAACGGTCAGCAGTCCAATATTGTTGTTGATGAACTGATACCGGAGAGCAGTGCCAATGGACTCAGGATTGTATCCGTGTTCTCCAATAATACAATTGTACGGGATTCCAATATGATCATACTGATCGGAACCGGTGTACTGCTACTGATTCTGCTCAGTGGACTGCTGTTTCTGCAGTTGATCTCGCTGCTGATTACCCGGCGTCTGTCCGGACTCAGCCGTCAGATGAATAAGGTCGGTACCGGTGATCTGAGTGCGATGTCGCATATTTCCGGAATGGACGAGATCGGTCAGCTCTCCCGCAAGTTCAATGATATGATCGCCAGTATCCGTCAGCTGATGGATCAGGTGTATGAGACGAATGAGCGCAATACTCGACTGGAGATCAGCCAGCGGGAGATTAATTTCAAGATGCTGGCCAGTCAGATCAATCCGCACTTTCTGTTCAACGCGCTGGAGTCGATCCGGATGAAAGCCTACATGAATGGGGAAAAGGAGATCGCCTATATCGTTCGGCTGCTCGGCAAGCTGATCCGCAACAATCTGGAGATCGGCAACAAGCAGACAACGATTGAAGGCGAGATGGAGCTGATTCGCTCTTATCTGGAGATTCAGAAGTTCCGCTTTGGCGATCGGCTGAATTACGAATTGCTGCTTGATCCCCAGACATGCCGGACACCGATTCCTCCACTTATTATCCAGCCGCTGGTCGAGAATGCCATTATTCATGGTATGGAGAGCAAGGAAGGCGGCGGGCTCATCATTATCCGTACCCTCCAGATCGATCATGAAGTGATGGTCGATGTGATCGATAATGGAACCGGAATGAGCGAGAGCAGGCTGGAGCAGGTGCGGCAGTCGCTGCATAGTGAAGGTGAAGGGGAACGCATCGGTCTGCGTAATGTACATCAGCGTCTGACCCTTTCTTATGGAAGCGCCTATGGTCTGCATATCTCCAGTACGCCACATGTCGGCACACAGATTTCCTTTAAAATTCCAGCAGGATAACGATTCAGCAGCATCGCACCATTCATCAGACAGATGTTATACCATTCTTGGCAGGGGGAGGTACATTATGTTTAAAGTAATGATTGTGGATGATGAACCGGCAATACGCGAAGGATTGAAAACGATAGTGGATTGGGATGCGATCGGCTTTGAGGTCGCCGAGACAGCGGCCAATGGCCGGGAAGCACTGCAAAAGTATGAACGGATCCGTCCCGATCTGATGATTATGGATATCCGTATGCCTGGTATGAGTGGACTGGAAGTGATCGAACAGCTGCGTCAGGACAAGCTGCGTCAGGCTCATGTACTGATTTTGAGCGGATATGCGGATTTTGAATATGCACGCAGAGCACTCGGCTATGGAGTAGATGGGTATTTGCTGAAGCCGGTAGATGAGCAGGAGATGGAAGAAGAGCTGCGCCGGGTATACCGTACACTGGAGCAGGAGCGAAAGGTGAGTATACATCGGTCCGAGCCGGTACCGATTCATGAAGTGGTGGAACAGATGCTGCTGAGCAGCTCCGGCAAAGAGCAGCTCAAAGCAGAAACAAAACTGCAGTTGGACTGGAATATGTATCAGATTATTCTGGTAGAGCTGCGGGAAGGACCGGGCAAGCCTTCCGAAGGATTGGCACGTTCGTTCCGTCAGCTGTCAGATGGGTGGGCAGCAGATGCCAAAACCGTTATTTTCCGGGCGGGGAGTTATCTTGGGATACTGGCTGGACGTGAAGCGACGATCCAGAGTCTGCAGCAGCTGCGTGAACAATTGATTGCACTTGAACCGGAAGGCTGTCAGGTATATCTGGCTGCCGGTGAAGTTGTAGAAGACAAAAGTCTGATTCATGACAGTTATGAACAGGCCGAATCATTGATGGCGCAGCGCTTCTGGGCAGGGGAATCGGGTATTCTCGAACCGGAACCCGCACTCGCAGCACCAGGCGGGGAAGGGACAACGCCGCTGGCCGGAGAATGGGCAGATCGTCTGTATTATGCTGTCGATATACGCAGTATAGAGGCAGTAGGGCGTGTGCTTGAGGAGTTGATCGCTGCCTGCCGCAGTGCAGTGTTGTCCGAACAGGATACGAAGAGTCTCTGCTCGCATGTGCTATCGCTTGCGCTGAGTCGCCTGCCAGGAAGCATCGCTGGTTCGGGTCCGGCTGTACAGCAGTGTCTATCTTTGATTCCCCAGCTGTATGCCTTATCGACAGCCAGCCAGATTATCCGATTGGTGCTGCAGCATACGGGCGAACTGCTGGAATCCATGGATGGCGGCAGTCATGAATCGGTTATGAAGCAGATGACCGACTTTATCCGGCGCCACTATAGCGATAATCTGAAGCTGGAGATGCTGGCAGAGATCTTCAACTATAACAGTGCTTATCTGGGGAAAATGTTCAAAACCTACACCGGGGAATCATTCAATCATTTTCTCGATCAGGTTCGGCTGGATAACGCCAAGGAAATGCTGGCTCAAGGTATGAAGGTGCATAAAGTGGCTGCCCAGGTCGGTTATGCCAATGTAGATTATTTCCACAGTAAATTTAAAAAGTATACAGGGATATCGCCATCTGCTTATCGGGAACAGATGGGAGAAGGTTAAAGCAGGAGCATAAAGCTTCTGCTTTTTTATTGGATAGATTTGTATAATTAATCAGGTCGGTGTATAAAGTACAGGCCTTTTTTTAATGGATAAATGAGAATTCCTTCCTCCGTATTACCTTCATTTTTAGTGAATAAGGGGATGGAATTTCCGATGACTAATTTTTATATGAATTTATGTGCAATTTGTAAGGTATTAACAGTAAGCGCTTTCTTTTATAATCGATATGTATCCCACACAGACGCGGTATCAAGTTATCAAGGTCGATCAGGATCGATTATAGGAAGGCGGATGAGTTATGGAATCAACCACCAAGCAGGCCTCTTCCCGTAAAAGGGATCAGGCAGCCAGTCTGAATTCCCGTAAAACCGGGGGATTCTGGAAATTATTCAAGCAGCAGCGTTATTTGTATCTCATGTCGGTGCCTTTTGTAATCTGGGCGTTCATATTCAGCTACGTGCCTCTATGGGGATGGCTGATGGCATTTCAGGAATACAAGCCGGCCCGCTCGTTTTTCGATCAGAAATGGGTAGGGTTCGATCAGTTTATTACCCTGTTCCAGGATCAGCAGTTTTACCTGGCATTACGCAATACGCTGGCGATGAGTTTCCTCGGTCTGATCTTTGGATTTATTTTCCCGGTTATATTTGCCATCTTGCTCAATGAAGTTCGGGGCATGGTGTTCAAAAGAACCGTACAGACCGTCTCCTATCTGCCTCACTTTGTCTCCTGGGTCGTTGTAGCCGGTATCGTAACCAAGGCGCTCTCGACAGACGGCGGTATTATTAACGAACTGCTCGTCTCCCTTCATATTATAGACCAACCGATTCAATTTATGGCTCAAGGGCAGTGGTTCTGGGGAATTGTAACCGCTTCCGATGTATGGAAGGAAATGGGCTGGAGCACGATTATTTATCTGGCTGCCATCACGGGTATTGACCAGGAACAGTACGAAGCTTCCCGCGTGGATGGAGCGGGTCGATTCCGTCAGATGTGGCATATCACGCTGCCGGGGATGCGAACTACCATTATCGTACTGTTAATTATGTCGATCGGTCATCTGGTGAGTATCGGTTTTGAAAAGCAGTTCCTGCTCGGTAATAACCTCGTAACGGATTATTCACAGGTACTGGATCTGTACGCACTGAAATACGGTCTGGAAATGAACCGCTATTCCTATGGTACAGCGATCAGCATATTCAACTCTGTCATCAGTATTATCCTGCTGTTCACAGCGAACGGAATCTTTAAGAAGACTACCAAAGAAAGTATCATGTAACGCTGGAATAGTAGGAAAGACATATTATCATGCTGAGGTCCAATGCATAATCTGAAGGGAGAGAATAACAATGGCTGCAAATAAAGCTTTTAACGCCACACGGGGCGATAAAATATTCGATGTATGCAATACGATTATTATGGCACTGGTGCTGATCGTCACGCTGTATCCTTTTCTGAACGTACTCGCGATTTCACTGAATGAATCCTCGGATACAGTCCGGGGTGGTATTCACTTGATCCCCCGTGCCTTTACACTGGAAAATTATTCGGTAATCTTCCAGTATCAGGGGCTGCTGCAGGGAGCGCAGATCTCGATTCTTCGTACGATCGTTGGTACGATCTTCGGTCTGATCAGTGCCTCGATGCTGGCTTTTACCCTGAGCCGGGTAGACTTCCAGGCTCGTAAGTTTATCTCGACGTTCCTCGCACTGACCATGTATGTAACAGCGGGTCTGGTACCTACGTTCCTGCTGATTCGTGACCTGGGTATGATCAACTCGTTCTGGGTATATGTGCTGCCAGGTGTAGTAAGCGCATTTAACGTATTCATTATCCGTTCCTTTATCGATGGCCTGCCGTATGCACTGCAGGAATCGGCCAAGCTGGACGGTGCCAATGACTTTACCATTTATCTCAAGGTGATCCTGCCGCTGTGTAAGCCCGTACTGGCTACGATTGCACTGTTCCTCGCAGTGGGTCAGTGGAATTCATGGTTTGATACGTATCTGTATAATGCGAGTTCACCGCAGTGGACTACCCTGCAATATGAGCTGATGAAAGTTCTGCAGCAGAGTACCCAGCAGAGCGGAGCAGTCAATGCCAACGATATGGCCAAACAAATGGCAAGCATCTCTCCGGAATCGATCCGGATGGCGATTACGATCGTCGTTACCGTGCCAATCCTGGTCGTATATCCATTCCTGCAAAAGTATTTTGTCAGCGGTATGACACTGGGTGCAGTTAAAGCATAATCGCTCTCAACCCACACATAGGCTATCAGGCGACTCTTGCCGCCTCAGCATACAAGGCTTATGCCACAGCTTTCCGGCGGATGCTAATCAGCAAATGGAATTAGCGCCGCCGGACGATGGGGCAAGCCGGATTGTCCATAGGATGCATTATCTGTTTCATGCAGTATCCATTTCATAAAGGGGGCTATATGAATGCCTAGCAAATTATTCCGATATGCACTGGCTCCACTGGTCGTTATGTCGCTTGTTACAGCGACTGCCTGCGGCGGCTCGGATCCAACCGAGCAGGAGACTTCCGATCCGTCTACACCGATCACCATTTCTTTCTTTGGTTCCGATGCCAGCCCAACCTGGAACAATATGAAAGATGATGTAGGACAGGCGATCACTAAGGCAACCAATGTTACGATCAATGCCGAGTACGATGTCAGCGGTGGCGGCACACAGAAAATCGCCCTGATGACAGCATCCGGTGAATATCCGGACATGATTTTCCCGAAAGGCTCGATTACCAAGCTGGTAGAAGCCGGTGCACTGATCGATCTGACGGATCTGATTGATAAATACGGTCCGAATATCAAAAAAGTATATGGCGACGATCTGTCCCGTCTGAAATACAGCAAAGAAGATCCTTCTATCTATGTCATTCCAACCAATGCCGGTGTAGGCCAGACTACATTTGATGCGGGCGGCGGATTTGAAGTACAAAATGCAGTCATGAAGGAACTCGGCTATCCAAAAATCAAAACTGTCAAAGATTTTGAGAACGTTCTCAAAGAGTACAAAGAAAAGCATCCAACCATTAATGGTCAGCCGACGATCCCATTGTCGCTGAATGCAGATGACTGGAAAATTATGATTACGGTTACAAACCCGGCGTTTAATGCAACAGGCGCACCGGATGATGGTGAATTCTATATCAATCCGGAAACCTACGAAGCACAGCTGCACTACAAACGTCCGGAAGAGAAAGAATACTTCCGTTGGTTGAACCATATGTATAATGAAGGTCTGCTCGATCCAGAGACATTTACCCAAAAGAGTGATCAGTATATGTCCAAAATCGCCAGCGGCCGTGTACTGGGTCTGATCGACCAGGAATGGGATTATCAGCAGGCCGAGAACTCCCTGAAAACATCCGGCATGGCAGAGCGCACCTATGGTCATTATCCGGTACAGCTGGATGAGAAGACCAAAGACCGCTCGTTCCAGGATATCGGTGCACCGGTCGGATATGGTATTGGTATCACTACATCAGCCAAAGACCCGATCCGTATTATCAAATTTATGGACTGGATGGCATCCGACGAAGCTCAGGTACTGAACAACTGGGGCGTGGAAGGCAAACAGTATGAAGTCAAAGACGGCAAACGCGTAGTGCCTGCTGCTGTACAAGAGCGCAAAGTCAATGACAACACCAACTTTACCAAAGAATCCGGTATCGGCATGTACAACTTCTCCGTACGCTACGGTGATGGTGTCAAAGATCCGGGTGGCAACTATTACACTACCAACTTCCCTGAGCAGATTATAGCCGGATATACCGACCCGGAAAAAGAAACGCTCAAAGCATATGGTGCGAAAACATGGAAAGATCTGTTCCCGCAAAAAGACGAGTTCCCGGTTAAAGCATGGGGGGCAGCGTACAATCTGCCGGCTCCTGATGACCCGAACTACACTGTAAACTTCCAGAAATCCCAGGATATCGTCCGTAAACGTATCCCGGAAGCCATCCTCGCGAGTCCGGATCAATTTGATAAGATTTATGATCAGATGATTGCGGAAATCAGCACGGATGATATGAAGAAGATGGAAGCGGAATATACGCAGATGATCAAGGATACAGTCGAGCTATGGGGCGAAGCTCCAGCTGCAAAGTAAGTATCTTATGAAGTGAAGATCGGTCTATACGACAAGTACGACAAGTACGACGAGTAAAAAGAATTACTGGAGCTGATTGTACTATCGCTCCTGTATACTGAATAAAATGGGGACTCCGGTTGCTGGAGTCCCTTTTCCATGAAATACTGCGGTAAGAAACGCACCTACTACAAAGGAGGAATAAATAACGATGCCTGGCAAATGGCTTAAACGTACGCTTGTACCACTCGCTGTCCTCTCATTGGCAGCAGTAACAGCCTGTGGTGACAGCAGTGACCCAACCCAGATGGAAACCACCGATGTATCCCAGCCCATCACGATTTCGTTTTTTGGATCGGATCCCAATGCCACCTGGAACAATATGAAGGATGATGTGGGACAGGCGATTACCAAAGCAACCAATGTGACGGTTAATGCGGAGTATGATGTCAGCGGCGGCGGCACACAGAAAATTTCCCTGATGACCGCATCCGGTGAATATCCGGACATGATTTTCCCAAAAGGCTCGATTACCAAATTGGTCGATGCCGGGGCGCTGATTGATCTGACGGATCTGATTGATAAATACGGTCCCAACATCAAAAAAGTATATGGCGATGATCTGTCCCGTCTGCAGTACAGCAAGGAAGATCCATCCATCTACGTGATTCCGACCAATGCGGGAGTCGGACAGACTTCTTTTGATGCCGGGGGCGGATTTGAAATCCAGAACGAAGTCATGAAAGAAATGGGTTATCCCAAAATCAAAACCGTTAACGATTTTGAGAAAGTACTTAAAGCGTACAAAGAAAAGCACCCAACTATTAATGGTCAACCAACAATTCCTTTGTCACTGAATGCGGATGACTGGAAAATTATGATCACTGTAACCGACCCGGCAGTTAATGCTACAGGCGGTACACCTGACGGTGAATTCGATATTAATCCCAAAACATATGAAGCGCGTCTTCATTACAAGCGGCCGGAAGACAAGGAGTACTTCCGCTGGTTGAACCATATGTATAATGAGGGACTGCTTGACCCCGAGACCTTTACCCAGAAAAATGATCAGTATCTATCCAAAATCGCCAGTGGACGTGTACTCGGTCTGATCGATCAGGAATGGGATTACCAGCAGGCGGAGAATTCTCTAAAAACATCTGGTATGGCAGAGCGTACGTACGGTCACTATCCGCTGCAGATGACCGAATCGACCAAAGATCATTCGTTCCAGGATGCAGGTCCTCCGGTAGGTTATGGAATCGGAATTACGACTTCGGCCAAAGATCCGATTCGTATTATCAAATTCCTGGACTGGATGGCTTCGGATGAAGCACAAGTGCTCAATAATTGGGGCGTTGAAGGCAAGCATTATGAAATGAAGGATGGCAAACGCTCGATGCCGGCGGAGATTCAGGATCGCCGGGTGAATGACAATACCAACTTTACCAGAGAGTCCGGTATTGGCATGTACAACTTCTCGGTCCGTTATGGTGACGGGGTCAAAGACCCAAGCGGCAACTACTACACCACCAACTTCCCGGAGCAGATCGTAGCCGGTTACACCCAGCCGGAAAAAGATGCACTCAAAGCTTATGGGGCAACCACCTGGAAAGACCTGTTCCCGGCCAAGGAAGAATTCCCGGTCAAGGAGTGGGGCGCAGCATACAATCTGCCTGCTCCAAGTGATCCAAGCTACACGGTAGCTTTCCAGAAGTCACAGGATATTGTACGTAAACGTATTCCGGAAGCCATTCTGGCCAGCCCGGATCAGTTCGACAGCATCTATGATCAGATGATCGCCGAGCTGAGTACCGATGATATGAAGCAGATGGAAGCACAATACAGCCAGATGATCAAAGATACAGTCGAGTTGTGGAGCCAGCCGGTAGCTGCCAAGTAAGTCAAGCTGCCAGCCGATACACAAAGGGGGCTCCTGCAGAGGGGCCCCCTTTTATAATGTAGAAATAAATTTACGGAAAGGTGTGCTGGTATGAAAACATCGAGACAACACTCGCCATGGTCGCTATGGTATAACCGCCCGGCAAGTGTATGGGAAGAGGCGCTTTCTATAGGCAATGGACGACTGGGAGGCATGGTATTCGGCGGAGCTGCCAAAGACCGTATTCAGCTTAATGAGGATACATTGTGGTCAGGCAGACCGCAGCAGAGTGTGCCTGTCAGTGATCCCGGAGAGCTGGCTGCTGTGCGGAAGTTGCTTCTGGACGGTCAGCTGGATGAAGCGCAGGAAATGATCAACAGCCGGATGCTGGGCAAGGACGTAGAAGCCTATCAGCCGCTGGGTGATCTGGAGATTGAATACATCAGCCCGGAAGGCGAGCTGTCCGATTATTATCGTGAACTGGATATCAGGGAAGCGATAGCGCGTACATACTGGACAACGAATGGTCAATCGATGCAGCGCGAAGTGATAGTCAGCCGCCCGCACCAGGTTATGGCCTACCGGCTCAGCAGCACGGATGGTACACCGTTCAGTGCAGCAGTAAGGCTGAATAGTATCCAGCCGCATCAGCTCCACATCGAGCAGCAGGAATTGCAAATGCATGGATATGTGTATCCGGATATGGAAAGGTATGCAGTAGAGCCTGATGTAGAGTATAAGGTGGACAATCTTGAACTGGATCGTGGTCGGAATGATCCCGATCTAGAACATTATCGGGATGATCCCGATCTAAAACATCATCGGGATGATCCCGATTTAAAACATCATCGGGATGGACACAAGTCGTATCCGTATCGGGTGGAGGAAGAACATGGTATTCATTTTCAGGTTCATGCCCGTGTACAGCATTGGGGTGGGCGTATCGAGAGTCGCGACGGGCGGCTCTATGTAGAAGATACGACAGAGCTTATTGTTCTGCTGGCGGCAGTGACTGATTTTGACGGATATGATCGGGTGCCGGGAAGTGTGGGACGTCATTTGGATGAAGAATGTACCGAGCGTCTGCAGGAAGCGGCGGTATACAGCTGGGCAGAACTGACAGCCGCTCATCAGCAGGATCATCAGCAATTGTTTGACCGGGTGGAGCTGGAATTGTACTCGTCTCTGCCGGAACAGAAGGGAGCCGATACAGAAGCACCACGTCAGACTACCCAGCTGCCTACAGATGAACGGCTGGAGCAGTATCGTCAGGGAAATACAGACCCTCAACTGGAAGCTCTGTATTTCCATTATGGACGTTATCTGCTCATTGCCTGTTCGCGTCCGGGAGATCAGGCTGCCAATCTGCAAGGAATCTGGAACCCGCATGTACAGCCGCCCTGGAATAGTGACTATACGACCAATATTAATGTACAGATGAATTACTGGCCTGCTGAAGTGTGTGGTCTGGGTGAATGTCATCAGCCGATGTTCGATCTGATTGAGGAGCTGAGTCATACCGGGCGCCACGTGGCAGAGCAGCGCTATGGAGCCAGAGGCTGGACAGCACATCATAATACCGACCTGTGGAGATCGGCACTTCCGACAGGCGGTGACGCCAGCTGGGCGTTCTGGCCAATGGGTGGCGTATGGCTGTGTGCGCATCTGTGGGAACATTATGCCTTTTCCGGAGACATGGACTTTCTCCGTCAGACCGGCTATCCGGTGATGCGGGAAGCAGCCCGATTTGCGCTGGACTGGCTGGTAGAGGACAGACAGGGTTATCTTATCACCGTACCGTCCACTTCACCGGAAAATAAATTCAAAACCTCTTCCGGTCAGCCATGCAGCACATCCGCAGCCTCTACGATGGATATGACGCTGATTCGTGAACTGTTCACGCATTGTATCGAAGCTTCCGCGCTGCTGGGGATCGACGAGGAGCTGGCTGGGCAGCTGCAGGAAGCGGCGAATCGATTGTATCCTTTCCATATCGGACAGCACGGACAGCTGCAGGAATGGTATGAAGATTATGAAGAAAATGAACCGGGTCATCGGCATGTATCCCATCTGTACGGATTGTATCCGGGACAGGAAATCAACCGCTACGAGGCCCCGGAACTGGTAGAAGCCGCACGTATTTCGCTGGAACGGCGAATTGCTCATGGAGGCGGTCATACCGGCTGGAGCTGCGCCTGGCTGATCAATCTGTATGCCCGGTTGCTCGACGGGGAGCAGGCTTACCACTTTGTGCATACTCTTCTGGCACGCTCCACCTATCCGAATCTGTTCGATGCCCATCCACCTTTCCAGATCGATGGCAACTTTGGTGGAACCGCCGGTATCGCCGAGATGTTGCTGCAGAGTCACCTGAATGAGCTGCACCTGCTGCCCGCCCTGCCAAAAGCCTGGTCCGACGGCAAAGTAACCGGTCTGCGTGCAAGGGGCGGATACACCGTCGATCTGAACTGGCAGGAAGGTGAACTGGTATCCGTCACTATCGTATCGGATAACGATACGATATGCAGCATACTCTCTCCAACGGCATTAATGCTGCCAGAGCATAGCCCTGTCTCAGCTACTCTAAAGGAGAAAGCCGTATTTCCAATTCAAACCCAAACAACTTCAGCAAAACTGACGGAAGACAAGCATTCCGATGAACACCGACTGGAACTGCCCATGAAAGCAGGGCAACGCTATACACTGAAGGTACAAATATTATAAGACGGCAATGCCTATCAGCACAGTAATAACATCCGTTATCCCATAACCTTATTAAATGTACAAACCTGCAAAACCACTAACTTACAGATTCATAAACCTGTACATCAACAAAGCGATTACAAAACCACTAAAGACCTTGCAACAAGGATGCAAAAAGCCCACCAAGCTCCAAGCACAGAACGCAGGAAAGGAAATAAGAGCAACAACCGACATTTAAGCCTGGAGATCTTCGTTCCCTTTTCCAAGTAAAAGATCTCCAGGCTTAACCGGAGGGCGTACTCTTATTCCTTTCCGAAGTGGATGATGCCTATAGCAGCCAGACATTGCATCCAGTAAAGTCCTTGAATTTTCGTACCATGAAACATAAGTTACATCCTTTTAGAAGATTCATCCCTACACTATAATGTAAGCGAATGTAAACGCATACGAACAAATATCTTCACAGCATAGCCAAACAGATGAATGAAGCGACTTTCCATCCAACCACCATACAGGAGGCACAAAACATGACTATTTTCCAATTTCCCAAAGACTTTATGTGGGGTACAGCTACCGCAGCCTATCAAATCGAAGGTGCTTATCAGGAAGGCGGACGCGGTCTGTCGATCTGGGATACCTTTGCACATACGCCGGGCAAAGTATTTGACGGACATAACGGCAATATTGCCTGTGACAGCTATCACCGCTACGAGGAAGATATTCTGCTCATGAAAGAGCTTGGTATTCAGACGTACCGTTTCTCGGTAGCCTGGTCACGCATTATTCCGGATGGAGACGGCGAGGTCAATCAGGAAGGGATTGATTTCTATCACCGGTTCGTCGATTGTCTGCTGGATGCGGGTATCGTTCCTTTCTGTACGCTGTATCACTGGGATCTGCCGCAGACGCTACAGGATGATGGCGGCTGGGAGAATCGCCGTACTATCGATGCTTTTGTCAAATATGCAGAAGTAATGTTCCGCGAGTTCTCCGGCAAAATCAAATTCTGGCTTACCTTTAATGAGCCATGGTGTATCGCATTCCTGTCCAATCTGGAGGGCAAGCATGCACCGGGCAACCAGGATCTGCAGATCGCGCTGAATGTGGGTCACCATCTGCTGGTCGCTCATGGCCACTCGGTAAAATTGTTCCGGGATCTGCAGCTTGAAGGACAGATTGGTATTGCGCCGAATGTGGCATGGGCAGTGCCTTACAGCAAGAGTCCGGAAGATCGTGCAGCCTGCGACCGCAATATCGAAGTCTATGCCGACTGGTTCCTTGATCCGATCTACAAAGGCAGTTACCCGGATTCATTGTATGAATGGTTCGTGCAGGCAGGTGCCCAGCCACCGGTACAAGACGGAGATATGGAGATTATTGCCCAGCCGATTGACCTGCTCGGTATTAACTACTACCATCCATCGGTGAACCGTTATCATCCGGAAGCCGGCTACCTGCAGAGCGAAGAGGTAGATATGGGATTGACCAAAACCGATATTGGCTGGCCGATTGATGCTACCGGGCTGTATGATGTACTGCATTATCTACAAAAATACGGCAATGTCGATATTTATATTACCGAGAACGGTGCCTGTGTGAATGACGGCCCGGTAGACGGAGTTGTTAATGATACGCTGCGTATCCAGTATTTGCAGCAACATATCGCGCAGGTGCACCGGGTGATCAATGATGGTATTCAGCTCAAAGGGTATATGGCCTGGTCGCTGATGGATAACTTTGAATGGGCAGAAGGATACCGAATGCGCTTTGGATTGATTCATGTCGATTTCCGTACTCTCGAGCGTACACCCAAAGAAAGCTACTATTGGTACCAGAATGTAGTTCGCAACAATTGGATGGAGACACGCTGATGATGTAGATGTCTTTCTATCTCCTGATTGTTTTTTGAAAAAGCCGGTATTTCGCAGCTATAGGCACAGGCCTGTCTGCGAAATACCGGCTTTTTGCGTTCATTTAATACCAAGTTACCAAATATTTTAAGGGAAAAGCAGCTAAAGCGAATCAAACCCCTGCTTTTGTGGTAATAAGCTCTATATCATACTAACGTCATACAAACGCTACTATGAACAAACCAACCGGTAGACGGACCAGAATTACAATTATGAAAGGGGAGTGGAAGATATGGCTACCAAGAGCAAAGGGCATTCCAATTCGCCCCGCAATCATTCACCAAGACATAATACGTATGCTATGAGCAGAGCGCTAACCATCGTATCATGGGTGATCTGCGCAGTAGGTGTCTTTTTGATTATTTTCAATCTTCAACCGTTCAATGACAACAATATGGGATTGATGGGCGGAATTGGCTGTCTGGTGGCAGCAACGTTTATTTACTTTATTGGTAAATCCTTCGGTTCCATGCAGGCGCGAAGTGATGAAGGCAAGGACGGAATCAAAGAAGACTGATTGTCCTGCTTACAATTAAATAGTAGCTCCTTTGAGAATTTGTTCTTGAAGGGGCTTTTTTACGGAGTAAATATATGTTAATCTTTAAATAATGTGAAAACATTCACTTCCGCTTGCTAATAAATTGACAGATTTGTTAACAAGCTAAAAAAAAACGAAATTTACACGTCCTATGGATACGCAAAAAGCAGACTTAGTGTTAACATAGGAATGTGTGGTTTCAATATTATGAACGTCATAAGCGTTATGTGAGAAAGGGGATCAAGATGAGCAAAAAACCAGGTTCGCGCCTTATGAAATGGGTTGTTCTGATTGTGACCGTTCTGTCACTGGCCCTGACGGTTTGGGCGTTGTTTGCCGGTACAGGCAACTATTTCGTTCTTAACCCGAAAGGACCTATTGCAGAAGGACAGCGGGACTTAATCGTCATTTCTACGATTCTGACGGCAATCGTTATCGTGCCGACGACAATAATTGCTTTTATTATTGTATGGAGGTATCGTGACAAGCCAGGCAGAAAGGCCAAGTACGATCCGGATTTCAGCCACAACAATTTGCTTGAAACCATCTGGTGGGGCATTCCGATCGTTGTTATCTTTATACTGGCTGTCGTAACTGTTCGTTACACGTATGCCCTGGAACCTTCTGTGGCTCTCAAGTCCGAGAAGAAACCAGTCACAATTCAGGTTGTATCACTGGATTGGAAATGGGTGTTCTTTAACCCGGAAGAAAATATTGCCACTGTGAACTCCGTGACAATTCCGGAAGATACACCAATCCGTTTTGAACTGACAGCCGATGCGCCGATGAACTCCTTCTGGGTACCGCAGCTAGCCGGTCAGATTTACACAATGTCCGGTATGGCGATGACCCTGTACATGCAGGCTGATCATCCGGGAACCTATTTTGGTTCAGGAGCGAACTTTAGCGGTGAGCACTTTGCCGATATGAGATTTGATGTGAATGCTGTATCCGATGCCGATTATCGTGCATGGGTAGAGAAAATCAAATCCGAGTCCAAACCAATGACAATGGAAACTTACCAGTCACTGGCGATTCCAGGAACTGCTGAAAAGCAAAGCTTCTCCTCGTTCCCGGATAATTTGTTCCAACAACTCGTAACCAAATACCTGCCTGGCGGTCTGGCTGATACCAGCAACCGTGCGACTCACACGACTCCTCAGACGGAAATCAATGAGAAGGAAAGTGAACAAGGGCAGAGCGATATGGGTACAGACACCAAATCCAACAATGAGCATGACGGACTGGGTACAGACACTCAGGAAGGCTCAAACAACTAGGTTTGATCAGGTTCCGCTTGCAGATAGGCTGCTGATCGTGAAGCAGTGTACCGGTAAGCGGAGCGCATAAAGACAGTGAAAGGAGCTCCCCGATGCTCGAGAATATTAAACAGTTTGCATCAGAATTTTTTGTCACCGGTGACCCGCTGATTTACGGTGCAGACGTATCCATCGCATTGGTAACGATCGCGATCTTTGCGGGACTAACCTATTTCAAGAAATGGAAATGGTTATGGCGTAACTGGTTGACTACCGTCGATCACAAAAAAATCGGTATCATGTACATCCTTGCTGCGATCATCATGATGTTCCGTGGCGGTGTCGATGCTCTTATGATGCGGACACAGCTGGCGATTCCGAATTTCGAGTTTTTGCATCCCGAGCACTATAACCAGGTATTTACTACGCATGGCGTAGTTATGATCCTCTTTATGGCGATGCCATTTATGTTCGGTTTGTTCAACGTCGTTGTACCTCTTCAGATTGGTGCACGTGACGTCGCATTCCCTTATCTGAACTCACTCAGCTTCTGGCTGTTCTTCCTGGGTGCGATGCTGTTTAACCTGTCGTTCGTAATCGGTGGTTCACCGGATGCGGGCTGGCTGAGTTATCCGCCGCTCTCGGAACTTCAATTTAATCCAGGTCCTGGACAGAACTTCTATATCTGGGGTATTCAGATCTCCGGTATCGGTTCCCTGGCAACAGGTATCAACTTCCTGGTAACCATCATCAAAATGCGTGCACCAGGCATGACAATGATGAAAATGCCGATGTTCACATGGTCGGTATTTGCAACTTGTGTAATCATTATTTTTGCATTCCCAATTTTGACTGTTACACTGGCACTGCTGTTCCTTGACCGTTTTGCTGGAGGGCACTTCTTCACGCTCGATGGCGGCGGTAACCCGATGATGTATATCAACTTGATCTGGATGTGGGGTCACCCTGAAGTATACATTGTTATTCTGCCGGCGTTCGGTATTTTCTCCGAAGTCGTCAGCGTATTCTCCCGTAAAAAACTGTTTGGTTACACATCCATGGTATTCGCCATGATGATCATCGCCTTCGTATCCTTCTTCACCTGGGCTCACCATTTCTTCACAATGGGTTCCGGTGCAGACGTCAACGCATTCTTTGCGATTTCGACGATGCTGATTGCGATTCCGACAGGGGTTAAAATCTTTAACTGGCTGTTTACGATGTATCGCGGACGAATTCGCTTCGATCTGCCGATGCTGTGGACCGTTGCCTTTATCCCGGCCTTTATCGTCGGTGGTATGACAGGGGTTCTGCTGGCGGTTGCGCCTGCTGACTTCCAGTATCACAACAGTTACTTCCTGATTGCTCACTTCCACCAGGTTCTGATCGGTGGTGTCGTATTTGGTTACTTCGCTGGTATGTACTACTGGTGGCCAAAAATGTTCGGCTTCAAGCTGAACGAGACGCTGGGCAGATGGTCCTTCTGGTTCTGGAACATCGGTTTCTACGTATGTTTCATGCCTCAATACCTGCTCGGTCTGATGGGTATGACTCGTCGTGTAAGTACGTTTGACTGGGATACAGGCTGGGGACCACTGAACGTGGTATCTACAGTCGGTGCATACCTGATGGGTATCGCATTTATCTTCCAGGCAATCCAGATTGCCTACAGCTTCAAGTATCGCGAAAAAGATACAACAGGCGATATCTGGGATGCTCATACGCTGGAATGGACAATTCCTTCCCCGGCGCCAGAGTATAACTTTGCAATTACACCTGTAGTGGACAGCAGAGATCCGCTGTGGGTTGAGAAGCAGCGTCGTGCTGCCGGCAAGCTTCCGAAGAAAGATGCGAAGCCGAAATACGAACCAATTCACATGCCTAGTAACTCGGGTATACCGATTGTATTTTCTACTTTCTTCTTCATCGCTGGTTTCGGATTTACGTTCCACTGGGTATGGATGGCAGTCCTGGGTCTTGCAGGCGTCCTGGCATGTCTGGTTGCGCGTTCCATGAACGATGATGAAGGCTTCTACATCCCTGCTGAAGAAGTAGAAAAGACTGAGGCTTCATTAAGGGGGACACTTTAATGGCACAAGCCGTATCACAGAATGATCATGGTCATCACGATCATGGACATCATGATCCGCAAGAGCTAAAAATGCTTGGCTTCTGGATCTTCCTGATCACAGACGTTATTCTGTTCGGTACGCTGTTTGCTACGTATGTGGTGCTTCACCACAACACGGCAGGCGGACCGAGCGGTGCTGATATTTTCGAAATGCCTGGCGTTATCGCTGAGACATTCATCCTCTTGACGAGTAGTTTCACAAGTGGTCTGGCTGTTCTGGCAATGAACAAAGGTAAAGTAAAACAATTGATCGGTTGGCTCGTTGTAACATGGATTCTGGGTGCTGCCTTTATCTACCTCGAAGTAGATGAGTTTGCCAAACTGATCCATGAAGGTCATGGCTTCTCCGGAAGTGCATTCCTGAGCTCCTTCTTTACACTGGTAGGAACGCACGGACTTCACGTTTCTATGGGTCTTGGCTGGATGCTGCTGTTGATTATCCAACTGTCCCGTCGTGGTATTAACGATGTAACACGCGGCAAAATCAACGTAATCAGCTTGTACTGGCACTTTTTGGACGCAGTATGGATCTTCCTGCTGTCGGTCGTATATCTGATGGGGGTGATGTAACATGGCGAATCATTCCAACCATTCACACGGACATGACGAAGCTCATGCGCATGGCTCACTGAAGTCTTATATCATCGGCTTCATCCTGTCGATTATACTGACCATTATTCCACTGGTTGTCGTTATGAATCATATGATGGATCCGATTCCTACGATCTTTGTCATTATGATTACAGCGATTCTGCAGTTCGTCGTACAGCTGTTCTTCTTCATGCACGTACGCGAGCGTCAGGGTAACCAACCGCGCTGGAACGTTATGGCTCTGATCTTCGGTCTGGCTATCGTACTGGTAGTCGTATCCGGTTCGATCTGGATCATGACTTACAACGGCGTAGGTTACTAATTCGAGTGATCCTGTTTGATAGCTTAAGCGGTTATGGAACAGGTATAGAAATACAATAAAAGCTCTTCTGCAAGTTGGCTTTCCCTTTCGAGAGAAGGGAGGCTGATACTGCAGAAGAGCTTTTTTGTTGTGTCTGGATGGTCTGGAATCCGAAGTGTACTCTATAAGACTAAATCATTTTCCAACAAGTTAAGAGCAGTTGACCCCATCTCGGCTTAATAAGCTATAAGAAGGATAAGCCTGGTACATTGTGATCGAGCTTGTTCAGGACAGAACGCTGTTCATATAAGCAGGTTGATACTTATCTTGTAAATACTTCTCGATCTCATCACGCAGTTCGGGGCGATTCAGGGCGAATTCCAGTGTCGCTTTGACATAGCCCAGTGGATCGCCAATATCATAGCGGCTACCTTGAATCTCCAGTGCGGCGAGGTGGGGCAGACGGGAGATTGCATCAGTCAGCTGGATTTCGCCACCTTTGCCCGGTGCAGTATTTTCCAAAATATCAAAAATCTCAGGTGGCAGTACATAACGGCCGATAACCGCCAGATCAGAGGGAGCATCTTCTACATTCGGCTTCTCCACAATATCGCTGACCGGGATAATTGAATACGGTGTACTGGATACAGCAGCTGGAGCAACAATACCGTATTTATGGGTATGCTCATACGGTACATGCTGCACGCCGACGATAGCCGTCGAAGGGTACACATTCTGTTTAAGCAGCTGCTGGAGTCCCGGCTCTTCATGTACAATCAAATCATCGCCCAGTAGTACAGCAAAAGGCTCATTACCGACAAACTGGCGTGCACACAGAATCGCATGACCCAGTCCAAGCGGTTTTTTCTGACGGATGTAATGGATATCTGCCATTTCGGAAATACGGTTGACCTGCTCCAGCAGAGCCGTTTTGCCTTTGGAAGCCAGATCCAGCTCTAATTCAATCGAATGGTCAAAGTGGTCTTCAATCGAGCGCTTGCCGCGTCCGGTGACGATTAATATAGATTCAATGCCGCTGGCGACAGCTTCTTCGATAATGTACTGAATAGCCGGTTTGTCGACGATGGGAAGCATCTCTTTGGGTTGTGCCTTGGTAGCAGGCAGCAGTCGTGTACCGAGACCGGCTGCAGGAATAATCGCTTTGCGTACTTTCATAATAAATGCCTCCTTGGTTGTAATCCTCGTAATCCATGTATAAAAAGGGACAGCGTAGAAGATCTGCCGCTGTCCGCGTGGTGCCTAACGAAATACCCACAATTTGCTAAAGCCAAAATTAATAACAAGTCCAAGCACGGTGACGACCATTTTGGCGATCCAGACTGGAATAGTAGCTGAAATCAGACTGATGGCAATTGTCGTAATAGCTGCGACAATACCATTGACGAGCAGGAAGCGCAGCAGTTCGCCCATATTCCATCCTTTACCTCGTTCAAAAGTCCAGCGCCGATTCCAGAAATAGCTGTTGGCTGTACCGGCCGCATAGCTAATCACTTGTGCCGGAGCCACACCGATCAGATGATGAAGCAGCATAAAGACGATAAAATCAATCGCCGTATTGGAGACGCCTACTGCAGCAAAACGCACGGCTTGATTCGTAAACAGCTTAGAAACCAACATAACGTTGTTCCTGGATCATGGGACGTTGTTCGCTGACAGGACGCTGCTGCTCCTGACTGAAGTTCTTGGTCTCCTGTACGAGATATAGTGGCCGCTGCTTGACCTCGTCATAGATACGGCCGATATATTCGCCCAGCACTCCGAGAATAATCAGCATAATGCCATTCAGGAACAGAATGCAGGCGATTACGGATGCCCAGCCAGGCGTAGTAGAGAAATGCAGCAACTTCTGACCGACGACGAATAGCAGATAGATAAAGCTGAATACAGAGATGACACTGCCGAGTATACTGGCCAGCCGCAGCGGTTTCAGGGAAAAGGCCACCAGTGCATCGGAAGCGAATTTGAGCATTTTCTTGAGTGGATATTTGGTTTCGCCGGCGAAACGTTCTTCCCGTACATAGGAGATAGATGTCTGGCGGAATCCCACCCAGCTCACCAGACCGCGTACAAAGCGGTTCGTTTCCTTGAGGCTCTTCATCGCTTCGCATACTTTACGATCGATCAGCCGGAAGTCACCGGTATCAAGCGGAATATCAATATCGCTCAATTTGTTGAGTGTCCGGTAAAAAGCGGCTGCCGACCATTTTTTGAATCCAGTCTCGCCTTTGCGCTCAGCGCGTGTAGCATAGACGACATCGTAGCCTTCTTTCCATTTCCCGATCATTTCCAAAATCAGTTCGGGCGGGTCCTGCAGATCGGCATCAATGACAACAATAGCATCACCTTGTGCATGATCCATCCCTGCCGTAATCGCAATCTGATGACCAAAGTTACGGGAGAAGTCAATCAGCTTCACTGCAGGATCGCTGCTGCACAGCTGGCTGACCATCGACGATGTCTGATCCTGGCTTCCATCATTAATAAAAATAAGTTCATAACTTTCCCGCGTCTGTCTCATCACATCGGTCAGACGGCGATAGCATTCAAATACGACAGCTTCCTCGTTATACACCGGAACGACAATCGAGTATCGCATATTTATTTCCTCCTTATCAATCCCAAGCTCTATTTATCATGTTGTATAATCCCAAGCGTCTATTCCGTCAGTTGCTCTGTTGATCCCGGCTGCTTTTCTTTTGTCTGTAGTAGTGCTGGATAATGCTATGCCGTAGTAGGGTAAGCATCCATTTTGCAATGACAGGAGAGTGATCAACAAGACCAGTAGTTTATGTAAAAAATATAACAATGCAATATGAACAATAAATGAACGTTCCCTTAAAGACCGCTGAATATTCCTGTAAAGGAACATAAAAAAATCGGCAAACCCTATGATACTGCAGGGTTTGCCGATTATATGGCTAAATATTTTACATGGATTCATCAAGTGTATTTTACCGAAAATACAGGGCGAGTCTGCTCCATGATGACTGACCCAGTCTCTGATATAGCAGGTTGACTGCACGGATCTAATACAAGCAGAGGAACGGACGATTTAGACGTCTGCTTCCCTATCTCTTGGCAAATACACTCTCATGATTGTACCTTGCTCCGGTGCGCTATCCACCTCAATATGTCCGCCATGCAGACCAACGATTTTGTGGACGATCGACAAGCCGAGTCCATTACCGCCTGTAGCCGAGTTACGGGATGTATCCGCTTTGTAGAAGCGTTCAAAAATATGCTGCCGGTGCTCCTCGGTGATCCCGCAGCCGGTATCCTGCACCGACACCTGAATCCATTGCTCATCCTGGGTGAGAGTAATGTAGATATTTCCATGATCCGGAGTGAACTTGATCGCATTGGACAGCAGATTCATCCATACCTGACTGAGCAGATCTTCATCACCGGTAAACTGGATTTTGTCCAGATCGGCAGAGAGATCGATCTCTTTGGCCATCCACATTGGAACACAGGATACAACAGACATCCGTATCTGCTCATCCAGCCGGAACTGGCTGGTATTCAGCTTGACGACATCCAGAGAGGCGAGTTTGAGCAGATTGCTGCTTAGCTTGGAGAGACGCTCGCTCTCCTGCTCGATAATCTGCAGATGCCGGACTTGCTCCTCGGTAGCACTGTCCCGCAGAGCACCTGCGAATCCACGAATCGAGGTAAGAGGTGTCTGAATCTCATGTGATACATTCGAGACGAATTCCTGACGCATCGCTTCGATCTTGGATAACTGGCTGGTCATCTGGTTAAAGTTATTGCCCAGTTCTCCAATCTCATCCCTGCGATTGAGATTCACGCGTACGCTGTAATCCCCTTTGGCGACAAGACGTGTTGCCTCGGACAGCTTGTTGATCGGACGGGCAATCAGCCGGGCAGCGAACAGGAACAACATCACTCCTGTAACCAGCATGACCGACAGCACCAGAATCATCCAGTTATTGAACTGGTTCACAAAATGACCGGGAGAAGGACGAACAAAAAGGGCATAATGCTCGCCATTTCGTTCGAACGGTACACCTACATATCGAGGTGTTTTATCTGCAGACGATTTGGTATTCAAAAAGAAATTCAG
Organism: Paenibacillus dauci; assembly: GCF_000971985.1. Taxonomy (GTDB): domain Bacteria; phylum Bacillota; class Bacilli; order Paenibacillales; family Paenibacillaceae; genus Saccharibacillus; species Saccharibacillus dauci. The sequence continues at coordinate 84,131 of NZ_KQ040800.1, forward strand.
GCTAGGTACACCAGGAGCCTTGTTATCCTGCGAGTTAGCCGGATGATACGTCTGACCCTTCAGCACCAGCTGCTGCACCTGCTCGGGAATCACCCACTGTCCTGCCGGGTCGGTACCCGGAGGTGGATTGCCATTGCCTTTATTGCCCGATGCCGGAGCAGCCGAAGAAGAACGGTCAGTAGATGGCTGACTGCCATTTTCGGTAGCTGCTGGTGAAGAAGAACTTTCGGACTTGTCCGACTGTTGCGCAGTAAGGGAAGGCAGAGTACTGCTGTCATCCGTAGATGAAGGAGAAGAAGATAATCCGGGAGGACCGCCCGGACCATCGCCGGTAGAGCGGTATTCCGCACCATTTTCCCCAACGACAACGATCTGCAGTTGACCGCCCTGACTGTCCAGATACTTCTGGATCATCGATTCTGGCAGGGAAGACTGAATATCTGCCATGGCCCGTGCATCCGTGAGAATCCGGTCTTCCACAAAGTTCACCTGCTGGCGCTGGAATACCCAGTCAGATAGCAGTAGCGTTACCACGAAGCTAGCGACGATAACGAGGATAAAAGTCAGCACCAGCTGGCTATAGATATTTTTCAATCCGTTTTCACCTCGATCCGGTAGCCAATCCCCCGAATCGTCTGGATCACAAATCCATTCTCCTCGGAGAACCGGTCGCGCAGCCGCTTAATATGCACATCAACGGTACGCTCATCTCCGTCATAGTCATGACCCCAGATCTTCTCAATCAACTGATCTCTGGTAAAAATCTGTCCAGGGAATCCGGCGAGTGTATAGATCAGTTCGAATTCCTTGGCAGGCATGGACTGCAGGGTTCCACCCACATCGGCTTCCTTGGTGGAAGCATCGAGTCTGACATTGCCAATCGTCAGCGATTCGCCGGCGAAAATACGGTAACGCCGCAGCAGTGCTTTGACCCGCATAACCAGCTCTTCCGGTACAAATGGCTTGGCAAGATAATCATCGGTGCCGAGCCGGAAGCCTTTGATTTTGTCTTCGGCTTCTCCCTTGGCGGTTACGAGCAGGATCGGTACATCTCCGTAATAACGGCGGATATCCATGCACAGTTCCCAGCCATCCATATGCGGCATCATTACATCCAGAATGATCAGGTCCCATTTGCCATCACTCAGCATATCAAAAGCTTCCCGGCCATCCCGTGCCCGGTGCACACTATATCCCTCACGGGTCAAATACATATGAATCAATTCCAGTATGGATGCATCATCATCAGCGATCAGAATACGTACCATGGTTAACGCTCCTTTGGTTGTAGTGGAGTAGAGCAGATTGTGAATAACAGATTATCTGTAAGAACAGGATTCTCTAACTGTATCGGTTACAGCCGATAGTTTATCTATCGTATCACAGCAATATGTAGAATATATGAACAACCACCGAAATAAAATAAGATTAAAATGAACAAACCTCTTTTCAAAATGAACAATATGAACTAAAATGAACTTATATAAACGTAAACAGTCATTAGCTACCTATAATAAAACAAACAATCGAGAGGATGAATATTATGGAAAACCGTTATGTCTCCCACCCGAATGATGTAAAAACATTTGATACTGCCCGTCTGCGTGAGGAATTTCTGATTGAGAGTCTGTTTGCACCGGATGAACTTGTAACCGTTTACAGCCATGTAGACCGTTATATCGTCGGTTCGGCTGTGCCTGCTTCCCGCGAGATCAAGCTTGAAGTCAATCTTAAGGATATCGGAACCGACTTTTTCCTGGAACGTCGTGAGATCGGTATTATCAATATCGGTGCAGCCGGAACGGTAACTGCCGATGGGGAAAAATACGAAATCGGCGCTTTTGAATGTCTATATGTATCGCTCGGAACGAAGGAAGTGAGCTTTGCGAGTGGTGGCAGCGAACCTGCCAAATTCTATTTTGTATCGACACCGGCGCATAAAGCCTATCCGACAACCAAAGCAACCAAAGAAGACGCAACACCAAGCCATCTGGGCGATATCAAAACTTCCAATGAACGTACGATCTACAAATACATCCACCAGGGCGGTATCCAGAGCTGTCAGCTGGTCATGGGGATTACCGAGCTGGCACCGGGCAATATGTGGAATACGATGCCTTCTCATACCCATAATCGTCGCTCGGAAGTATATCTGTACTTTAATCTTCCGGAAGATGCGGTCGTATTCCACTTTATGGGCGAGCCGCAGGAGACCAAGCATCTGGTTATGCGTGACGGACAGGTTGCCATTTCTCCGAGCTGGTCGATTCACAGTGGAGTAGGTACGAGCAATTATACGTTCTGCTGGGCGATGGCTGGCGAGAACCAAACTTTCGATGATATGGACGCAGTAGCCATGAAGGATTTAAAATAAACCCAAAACCATTCCAGTGCACAGAAATGAACATATTGTATTCGTGATGGGCTCTGAACATGCGTCCAGCAGATGGTGCTGCACAGAATCATAACGAATACAGTCGATACTGGAAGGGACGGGGGTCAGGATGAGCGCACTCAAACGGCATGAACGTATTATGGAAATATTGATCGCCAGCCAGGAGATTACGGTAGGCGAACTTAGCGATACACTGAATGTAACCGGCAAGACAATCCGTGAGGATCTGGCCAAACTGGAAGAAATGGGACTGCTGGTTCGTGTACATGGAGGCGCTGTACTGGCTCAGAACGATCAGTACGGCATCCTGTCCGGACAGGGCGTGAATACCAAACATATGCCGGAAAAGGCCGAGATCGCCGAACGGGCGCTGCATTATATTCAGCCCAACGATATTATCGCGCTGGATGGTGGCAGTACCACGCTGGAGATTGCCCGCAGGCTGCCAGCGATGCCACTGACCGTTGTGACCAATGATCTGTTTATTCTTAGTGAACTGGCCAAAAAGGAACAGATTCGTCTGGTTGTTCCCGGCGGCGAGCGCAACCGCAATATGCTGGTCAGTAGTCAGGCCATTGAATATGTACGTGGACTGAATATTCATAAAGCATTCGTTTCTTCAACTGCACTGCATCCGGAGTTTGGATTGTCGATCTATACCGGCGATCTGGTTCCTTTCAAAAAAGCACTGGTGGAGACGGCCCAGCATGTATACGGTGTAATCGATCACCAGAAATTCGGGCAATTTGCGCTCTGGACATTTGCAGGCTGTCAGGAGCTGGATCGTATTATTACAGACAGCGGACTGTCAGCAGAGCAGGCGGAGCAGTTCCGTCAGGCAGGTATCCCGCTGGATCAGGCAGATTCGTCATCATAATTCCATCACTCAATAGGTAACATAAGCGATTCCATTACAGGAGGATGAACAGGGATGAAAGCATTTGATTTGAGTGGCAAGGTAGCACTGGTAACCGGAGCAAGCGGCGGACTCGGACAAGGAATGGCACTGGGTCTCGCAGAAGCAGGAGCGGATATCGTCTGTGTCTCCTACTCCAATAGCGATGACACGGTCAACAAGGTTCGCGAACTGGGCAGAGAAGCACATTCGATTGAAGCGGATCTGAGCCAGCATGACCGGCTGGAAGATGTAGTGAAGCAGGCACTGGAATTTAAAGGACGTATCGATATTCTGATCAACAATGCAGGTATCATCCGCCGTACACCAGCTGTCGATCATGCATGGAAAGACTTTGCTGATGTAATTGATATCAACCTGGAGACAGTATTCTATCTGTCCCAGCTCGTAGGTCGTCATATGATTGAGCGCGGCAGCGGCAAAATTATCAGTGTGGCTTCGATGCTGTCCTATCAGGGTGGAATCAATGTACCAGGATATACAGCGAGCAAGCACGGTGTAGCCGGGATTACCAAGGCACTTGCGAATGAATGGGCATCCAAAGGCATCCAGATCAATGCGATTGCTCCCGGCTATATGATGACGGATAATACCGCTCCGATCGTAGCGGATCAGGCACGCTTCGATGCGATTACCGAACGTATTCCGGCAGGTCGCTGGGGCAAAGCGGAAGATATGAAAGGGCCGGTTGTGTTCCTGGCTTCCGAAGCTTCGGATTATCTGAATGGACATATTATATGTGTAGATGGCGGATGGATGGCACGTTAACAGAGACTGCATTTCAGAATCGGAGGTGTCATCTTGAGACAGGCAGTATTATCTCATTTATACGGCAAGCAGCCCGTCGCTGATCTGGCCGCCCGAGTGGCACAGGGTGGATTCACCGGTGTACAGCTTGCACTGGCCAAGGCGATCTCGGACGTGGATACATCAACTGGCAAGTTAAGCCCAGGACTCGGTCATATGATCGCCGAACAGTTCGACCGGCAGGGAGTACGAATCTCTGTGCTCGGCTGTTACATTGACCCGGTGCATCCCGACCCGGCTGTCCGGCGGCAGGAGATCAATCGGTTCAAGGAGCATCTGCGTTATGCCCGCGATTTTGGCTGCAGTATGGTAGCGACAGAGACAGGCTCTCTCACTACGTATCAGCAGGCTTATCCGGACAGCTATCAGGAAGTTGGCTGGAATACACTGCGGGATACCGTAACCGAACTGGCGGAAGAAGCGGAGAAGTGGGGCGTACATATGGCGATCGAGCCCGTAGCGGTTCATACGTTGCATACCGCCGAGCTGATGGAACGACTGATCGAAGAAGTTCCTTCGCCTACCGTCGGTATGCTGTTTGATCCCTGTAATATGATGAAGACCGAATTTGTAGCCGATCAGCAGGCTTTTCTGCGTGGTGTATTCGAGAAACTGGCGGAGCGGATTATTCTGATCCATGCCAAGGATATTCGATTTACCGAGGATGGTATCAAGCAGGAATGCCTGGCAGGTACCGGTATTCTGGATTATTCGTACTTTTTTGAATTGCTGCAGCAGTATAAGCCGCATATCGATATTTCGCTGGAGGGTGTAGCAAAAGAACAGCTACCGGAAGCTTCCCTGTATATGCGCCGCGTCTGGCAGGAGACGCTGGACAAGCGTCAGGCATTGGTTACAGGATAAAAGAGAATAGTTATAGGTATAACGGATAAGCGAATAGTAGATAAAGGAATAGCGATATAGTTGCTGCTAATTGCCAGCATAGTCATATAGCTTTGCCGCTTCCTGTAAGGAAAGTCTGTCCTATTCAGGAAAAGCCTGCTGCTGTAAACGCTGGATAGACGATTGAATAATCCATATCCGTTTATGGGCGAGTTCCAGGGGTAATGATGAACATACTATTCCCCTGGGAGGAGACGACTATGACGCAATCGCCACAGGATCATCGCAAAGTTGCCCTGGTCACCGGAGCAGCGATCGGAATCGGAAGAGGAATTGCCAAAGTGCTGGCACAGAAAGGATATCGTCTTGCTTTGACCTATCATTCGGATGATGAGGATATGGAGACGGTGGCTCAGGAACTGGCTCATATTTACGGAGCAGATCCCTTTACCATTCAAAGCGATCTGACCCGGCAGGATGAGGTGGAATCGACGGTTCGTCAGGCGGTAGAGCATTTTGGTCGACTGGATCTGCTCGTTAATAATTCCGGTGGAGGCACGATGAAGCCACTGATCGAGCTGGACAGGGAAGCGATGAATCAGATGATCGATCTGGATTATCGCGCACCGATTCTGGCTACACGCTATGCGGCACAGGCGATGATTGAGCGCAATATTCAGGGGAATATCATCTATATCACCTCTTCCCGGGGAGAGAGGGCTTATCCCGGCGACAGCATCTATGGCGGTATGAAAGCCGCGCTGATCCGTTCCTGCGCTTCGATTGCTCTGGAGCTGGCTCCGCATGGCATACGTGTCAATTGTATTGCTCCAGGTGCCACAGTGAACCGGCTGGAGCAGGACCCGCTCAAGGAGCCGCTGGGCAAAAAGATTCCACTCGGACGTATGGGTACGCCTGCGGATATCGGAGAGGCTATTGCCTGGATAGCATCGGATGAAGCTTCCTACATTACAGGTATCAATCTGCGTGTAGATGGCGGACTGATTTTGCCGGGAATGCCGGAAGATGTGTCGGAGGAAGCCGGTTATGGCTGGGGTAAAGTCTACGATTGATGAAGAGCAGCTACTCACTGTCATTGTATCCGTATAAATGTATAGAAATCAGATAAAGGGTGAATTCCGCGGGAGACCGGAGAATTCACCCTTTTGGCGTTTCATCAAAACTTCATTTGACTACAGAGACGAGTGGAATCATAATAAAATATATCTTCAAAACAAATAAATTGTATACAATTTAATTAATGGCATGTATAATAAAGATAACTTCCAGATTATATAATAAACATAGTAATAATATAGCAGGATAATACTTTTATTTATGAAGCAAAAGGGTGTCTGTCTTATCACTTCCAGTGTCGTCATTGCAGGCAGCAGGTGATGCAGCAGCACCGAAATTATAATATATATGGAGGAATTCACATGTACAAATCTATTATTATCGGTACTGGTCCTGCGGGACTGACAGCTGCGATCTACCTGGCTCGTGCCAATATGAGCCCACTCGTTATCGAAGGACCACAGCCTGGTGGACAGCTGACCACGACTACAGAGATCGAGAACTTCCCCGGTTTTCCGGAAGGTATTATGGGTCCTGAACTGATGGATAATATGCGCAAACAGGCTGAACGCTTTGGCGCCGAATTCTTTACCGGCTGGGTGAACAGCGTAGACATGTCCGAACGTCCGTTCAAGCTGCAGGTAGAAGGCAAAGGCGAGATCATTACTGAGACGCTGATCATTTCTACTGGCGCAACAGCCAAATATCTGGGCATCCCGAACGAGCAGGACAATATCGGACGCGGTGTCAGCACCTGTGCGACCTGTGACGGTTTCTTCTTCCGGAATAAAGAAATCATCGTTGTCGGCGGCGGAGACTCTGCGCTGGAAGAAGCCAGCTTCCTGACCCGTTTTGCTTCCAAAGTAACACTGGTTCACCGCCGTGACGAGCTGCGTGCTTCCAAAATTATGCAGGATCGCGCACGTGCCAACGAGAAAATCGAGTGGGCGCTGAACAATACACCGGTTGAAGTGGTAGCAGGCGATATGGGCGTGACGGGTCTGAAAGTGCTCAATAATACGACAGGCCAGGAAGAAGTCATCCCGGCTCACGGCGTATTCGTAGCGATCGGCCACCATCCGAACACCGGCTTCCTCGGGGGACAGATCACTACGGACGAGAACGGTTATATCGTGACCACACCGGGCACTGCCGAGACCAATATCCCTGGCGTATTCGCTTGTGGCGACGTGCAGGATACCAAGTATCGCCAGGCCATCACTGCTGCAGGCAGCGGATGTATGGCAGCGATGGATGCGGAGAAATATATCGAAGCACTGGAGCATGCCGCAGTAACCCTGTAATGCGATGAGCTGAACGGATAATTGGTGAATTGAATATAACTCAAAAAGCTGTCTGATTTACTCAGGCAGCTTTTTTGGCTTTTCAAACTCAAGAGAATAATAAAATTCGTCCGATATAGCTGGTTACGTTTGTTTATTCTTTTCCAGTGACTACATACTGCCACGCCTCTATGCGACCTTTTTCGAATTTGAGAAATAAATCAGCGTGTGGATGATACAGATCTGGTTGGAACGGGCTATCCAGCGGCTCCGGCTGCAGGGTAGAGAGATCCCATGCCTGCATATCTACCTCGCGTCCCCAGGCAAACAGTTTGCCGGTAGAGGAGACAGCCAGCTGCGCTTGAGGATGGACAAATAGACCCGGTAAAGTTACAGAAGTCAGAAAGGTCGGTGCGTTGGTAATTACCGCATGACGATCATGCTGCTGAACGTCATAGATTACAATAGCAGACTGTACGCCTTCCTGTTGCCAATCTTCCTTTTCCAGCAAGTCTTCATCCAACTGCCCCCAGATGGCCAGCCGCTGCGCATCCAGCCATATCATGGGAAGATCCCAGTCGAGCAGCGGGTACCAGATCGATTCAAGTGAATCGCCATCTTCGGATTCCCATACATTGTCCATCCATTTGGAACTATTCCACACTCTGGCAATACCAGCAGGCCCCCATATCCAGCCCGTCTCAGCGAGATGCTCTCCATCTGGTGAGACATGCAGTTCCCCGTGAAAATAGTCCAGATAGTGTTCGGTGGCCTTGGCTGACTGGGCTTCTGATTGAGAAACCGGGATATCCCGGTCGCTGAGCGGCTGGAGTTCCGGCAAAAGAGATACAAGTTCCAGCCGATTCCAATCTGTCCCATACACCAGCAGCAGCTGTTCCTTTTTCATAATAAAAGCCAGAGGGTACACAGACTTGTCGTAGTGATACTCTCCGCGCTCCAGTGACAGCAGCGTATTGCCCGAGGCTAGTTCAATCACAACCGCATTTTTACCAAACCGGTTGGATATGGCAGCGACACGTCCACATGGGCTAACGATCAATTGAACCGGATAAGCCGGCTGGAATGCCGGTAATTCAACCTGGCTAATCAGCCGGGTCTGTCCGGTAAATAGCTCAATCTGCCACAGCTCTGCCTGCTCATTGAATGCCAGCAGCAGCGGCTGTTCTCCGGTAGCAACAGGAATAGCGCACCAGGCAATCATGGTGCCCAGGTCCGGATGCAGCGGAGGCAGAGATACCGATATCTTTTGCATATCTATTCTCCTTACATTATGTATATGAAAAATGATATAAAATAAAGCCAGTGGCCCATAGGGAGTCACTGGCTTTATCTGGATTATACGTTATTGTCTACATTATGCCAATGACTGGCATTTACGTCTTCTTTACTAAAACCAGACACTTGATATGGCCTGGAAAATCAGAAATATTCCCAACCCGGCCATTAACAACGACATGCCTTTTTTTCGCTTGGCCTGTGAGAAGTTAAACACACCCAGACTGAGCAGAGGGAAAATGATGAGCGCGAATAGGAACATCATAAAATAAAAAGGCAGCGAAATGTCGGCAGTTCCCCAGAAATTCATGGTCGCTCTCTCTCCGTTTCACAAATGGTTGATCTCTATCTATCTATAAGTTTGTATAGTGGCTACAATAGCCTTTTTTGAATATCCTACAATTACCAATAACGAAATTATAGATCAAAATGCCGAATCTGGTTCATCCTAAATAAGGCAATTTTACGTCAAATTTTAAGCAATTGAGTGAGCATATATTGTTCGCCACTCTGTCTGTGTCGATGTCGTGACCGATATGATCTATAGCAACGTTCCGTGATCATTTTCAGCATCATCCATAGACAAAACAAGAAGCACCGACGTATCTATTCAATAAATCTATAACCGGCTGCATCATAATCACATAGCCAGACTATTGTATTTGCCTATATTCCGAGTATAATACTCGGTATAAAAAGAAAGCAAAGGTGTGAATGACTGTGAATCGTATTCAGGAAATAATATCAGAACGTAATGATGACTATCTGGATCTGCTGAATTATGCGATCCAGCTCGGCGACCTGGAATGGCAGGAAGAGATTCTCGAGAGCCTCTCTCGCTGGAATACATCGAGCGACTGGGCGATTACAGAGAATCTGTGGAGAGAATTTGACCGTATCAATTATAAATTAATACAAGTGTACCAAGATATCCGCCAGAGCACGGATGAGCCGACCAAGAAGCAGCTGCTTCAGCAGTGGTGGGAGCTTAAGCTTCAGCGTATCCACGTATCCCGCCAGATCCAGTCCGAGACGACAGAGCAGGACAGCCCTGAGCAATCCTGTCCCTAGACTTTGATGGAATCGGCTTCGTGGAACCAGGCATGATCCATCTGCCTGACAGTGCTTGCTAGCCGCTGATTGCCTATAATCGGCATACCTATAGGCAGACACCGTTCACATCGCAAATGATGCAATAACAAATAAAAAGAGAGCCGTATCTGCCCCAGCAGACGGCTCCCTATATATCTTCTTTTACACGACAAGCCAGCTTGTATTCACATCCTACTGTGAATTACATGCTGGCTTGTTTCATATCACGCATCATCGTCATCATCGTAGTCATCATTTCATCGCATTCTTGCAGCTTGCTCATCATCATGTCGGTATTCATGCCCATATCCTTCATGTTCATATCCATCTTGCTGCACATTTCCATCATCATCTTCATGTTGTTCATCTTGCTCATCATGTCTTCCATACCCATACCCATCATCATTTGCATACACATCTTTTCCATAGCCTTCAGCTCCTCATGAGTGTATTGATGTTGCGGTACTGCTGATAATCTAAGGTTCTAACGCTGTTAGAATACTACAGATTTGGAAGAAAGACAATCAGCAATCCGTCAGCATGGCTCTACGATAGAGGAGAAATTTATTGTTCTGTGTAATCCAAATATAAGAAAGAGCAGAGCAGACACAACCGGGAACCGGCGGTACTACACCGATACTCGCACCCGGCCCAGAAATTGTGAAATCGCGGCATATGCCGCACCGATCACGGCAGACTGATCGCCCAGCTCGGAATACTGGATCACGAGCTTTTGCCGATGATAGGGCAGGGTACGCTGAGAGACAACCGTCTGGACGTGTGGTGCAATCCACGGCTCTGCCTGACGCATATGACCGCCGATAATGATCACTTCCGGGTTAAAGCTGTTGACCAGATTGGTAATCCCGATCCCCAGATATTCCCCGATCCGCCGGAACAGTTCGATGGCTTCCGGTTCATCCCATTCTGCCTGCTGTACCCAGTAAGCGGTCGTACTGTCGAGCAGCGGATCACGAAGCGCATGATCATAAGCCAGCTCCGAAGCATATAGTTCCCAGCAGCCGCGGCTGCCGCAGGAGCAGGGCAGACCGTATGCCTCGACCGACATATGACCGGTCTCCCCGGCATAACCACGAGCTCCCTTGTAAGGTTCACCGTCAATAATAATACCGGAGCCGATTCCCATGCCTACACTGACATAGACCAGATTGCGTACATGTCGTCCTGCACCGAACTGCAGCTCGCCAATCGCGCCGGCATTGGCTTCATTATCAATCGTGACTGGCAGTCCGAACAACTGCTCCAGCTCCTCGCGTAGCGGCACACCTTCCCAACCCAGATTGGGTGCGAACAGTACATTGCCGAGTGCATCGACCATACCAGGCACACCAACGCCCATTCCGATTAGTCCATGTACAGAGGCCGGTACCTCGGTCAGCAGCCGGGTCATCATCTGCTGCATCAGCTCGAGGGTTGTCGATACCTGATGATCCTGCAGTGGCATCATCTGCCGGGCGATAATCTCTCCTTCCAGATCGGTCAGTACAATCGTCAGCTCATTGACCGTTAGTTCCACACCGGCAGCATAACCAGCTGTCCGGTTGAATTCCAGCATGAGCGGCTTACGACCGCCACTGGACTGACCTTCACCGGATTCTAGCACCAGTTGATCATCGATCAATTCCTGCACCAGATTGGAGACAGTTGCTTTGTTCAACCCGGTTAATCGGGAGACGCTCGTGCGGGAGAGTGGTGCATGCTGGCGGATACTGTCCAGTACGAGCGACTTGTTGATACGTTTGACGAGTGCCTGGTCTCCTGTAATTTTCATAAATGATACCCCTTTATCCGATTTTTTTAAGACTTTGTTTAATGAATAGACAAAGTATTCTGTATATGTTAGGATAGCGATGTAAACGATTTCTTTCAAGCGGTTATTTTGCGCAGCGGACAGCTGGACCCAAGATGGACGACCTGTTCTGCCGCGAAATCTCACGCCCATGAACACATAAGAGGAGGATTTATGTAATGGCTTACTTTGCAAATGTTGAGAAAGTAGCTTACGAAGGTGTCCAATCCAAAAATCCCTATGCTTTTAAATTTTATAATCCGTCCCAGATCGTAGCGGGCAAGACGATGGAAGAGCACCTGCGCTTTGGTATGGCGTACTGGCATACACTCGTTGCCGGTGGTTCCGATCCGTTCGGTGTTGAAACCGCTTCCCGTCCATGGGGCTCCTATACAGGTATGGACCTGGCCAAAGCTCGCGTTGAAGGACTGTTCGAGCTGATGGACAAACTGAGCATGCCTTACTTCTGTTTCCACGATGTGGATATCGCTCCCGAAGGAGATAGTCTTCGCGAATTTTACAACAATATCGATACCATTGTCGATATGATTGAACAACATATGAAGCAAACCGGCAAAAAATTGCTGTGGAATACAGCCAACATGTTCAGCAATCCGCGCTTTATGCACGGTGCAGCTTCTACATGCAATGCCGATGTATACGCTCATGCAGCTGCACAGATCAAAAAAGGTCTGGAAGTCGGCAAGCGTCTGGGTGCGGAAAACTATGTATTCTGGGGCGGCCGTGAAGGGTACGAGACACTGCTGAATACAGACTATGCGCTGGAGCAGGACAATATGGGCCGCATGTTCCATATGGCAGTGGATTACGCCAAGGAAATCGGCTTTGATGCCCAGTTCCTGATCGAGCCGAAGCCGAAGGAGCCGACCAAGCATCAATACGACTTTGATGCGGCAACAGCCATTTCCTTCCTCAAAAAATATGATCTGACCGATCATTTCAAACTGAACCTGGAAGCCAACCATGCGACACTGGCAGGTCATACGTTCCAGCATGAGCTGCGTGTAGCCCGTACAGAAGGCATGCTCGGCTCGCTGGATGCCAACCAGGGCGATATGCTGATCGGCTGGGATACGGATGAATTCCCGGTAGATCTGTACGCAGCAACCACAACCATGTATGAAGTGCTGCAAAATGGTGGTCTGGGCCGCGGCGGTATTAACTTTGACGCCAAAGTACGCCGTCCTTCCTTTACACCAGAAGATCTGGTAATTGCTCATGTAGCCGGTATGGATACATTTGCCAAAGGTCTGACCACAGCTGCCCGTCTGCTGGAAGATCGCGTGTTCGAAGACTTTATCGATCAGCGCTACAGCAGCTTCCGCGAAGGCGTTGGTGCCGACGTAGTAAATGGCAAAGCAACACTGTCTTCACTGGCAGAGTACGCGCTGAACAACGAGCAGCCGCGCCAGAATGAATCCGGCCGTGAAGAATTGCTCAAAGCCACACTGAACCAGTATCTGGTAACTGAATAATTCTATCTTTACAGCAGACAGTCATGCATCTTATCAGATCCTGCAGGTGTGATCCAGATAGCTGTTGTCTGCATTATAAAGAGTCCATGATCGCTTCCCTGGGTCCCGTAAGGGAACCGGCAGGGGAGCGATTTTTGGTATGGATACCATCCGCTGTAAGATATTATTTTTATGTATGCAGTCATCCTATCGGGTTATTCAGCAATTTATAGAGGAGGAATACTATGAGCTACGTTATTGGAGTAGATCTGGGGACCAGCGCTGTCAAAACGGTACTGGTCAACAAGCAGGGACAGGTGGCATTTGAGACATCGGAGTCGTATCCGCTATCCCAGCCCAAGCCAGGATACAGCGAGCAGAATCCCGAAGATTGGGTAGAGCAGACGCTGGTCTCGCTGGGCAGACTGCTGGAGGTATCCGGCGTACCGGCAGAAGAGATACAGGGTATGAGCTTCTCCGGACAGATGCATGGATTGGTATTGCTGGATCAGGAGCACCAAGTGGTTCGTCCGGCGATCCTGTGGAATGATACACGTACAACTTCCCAGTGCCGCCGAATCGAACAGACACTGGGTGGAGAACTGCTGCAAATTGCCCGCAACCGTGCGCTTGAAGGGTTTACTTTACCCAAAATACTGTGGGTACAGGAACATGAACCGGATAACTGGAGCCAGGCGGCACTGTTCCTACTGCCCAAGGATTATGTACGCTATCGGTTGACCGGTGATCTGGCAATGGATTATTCGGATGCGGCAGGTACGCTGCTGCTCGATATTACCGCCAAGTCTTGGAGCGAAACGATTGCTACTGCGTTTGATCTGCCATTATCGCTTTGTCCGCGTCTGGTAGAGTCTTTTGACGATGTAGGCGGACTGCTGCCAGAGGTCCGGGAACGTACAGGTCTTGGTGAGACTACGCGTGTCTATGCGGGTGGCGCGGATAATGCTTGCGGCGCGATCGGAGCAGGCATTCTAAGCGAAGGCCAGACGATGTGCAGTATCGGTACCTCCGGGGTTGTGTTGTCCTATGAAGAACGCAAGGATTTGGATTTTGAAGGTAAAGTGCATTTCTTTAATCATGGGGAAAAAGATGCCTTTTATATTATGGGAGTCACACTGGCAGCAGGTTACAGCCTGGAATGGTTCCGCAGCACATTTGGCAAGGAATTGTCATTTGAAGCCCTGCTGTCAGGAGTAGACGAAATCACTGCCGGAGCTGAAGGCTTGCTGTTCACGCCGTATATTGTTGGTGAACGTACACCGCATCCGGATGCGGATATCCGCGGCAGCTTTATCGGGATAGATGCGTCGCATCGTCTCCCCCATTTTGCCCGCGCGGTGCTGGAAGGCATTACATTTTCTCTGCGGGAATCAATCGATATTCTGCGCGAGTCCGGCAAAAATATCACTGAAGTGGTCTCGATCGGTGGCGGCGCACGCAATGAGACATGGCTGCAGATGCAGGCGGATATTTTCAATGCCAAAGTGGTCCGGCTGGAGAATGAGCAGGGACCAGCGATGGGAGCGGCTATGCTGGCTGCCTATGGCAGCGGCTGGTTCGAATCATTGGCAGATTGTGCAGCAGCGTTCCTGCGCACCTCCAAATCGTATGCGCCTGATCCGGGCCGGGCGGAACGGTATAATCAGTTGTTTGCGATTTATCAGGAGATTTACAATCAGACGGCAGATTTGAACCGACGGCTGACTGCTTTTAGAGGATAAGAATGGTTGATCGCCGTCCTACGTGAGCCTGTGCAAGGAAGGGAAGTGTATGTATGTTCTGCTGCTAATATCAGGATGCATGTGACAGCAGAGTGAGTAGGGAACAAGCAATACAACAAGCAATAGAACGAACCACAAGCCTGATAATAGAATCAGCAGCAGATATATAATGACGCAGCCCTTTTTCTGTTTGTTGGAAAAAGGGTTGTACCTATTTTTGACAAATATGCATACATACCAGGATAAGCGGTTAAGTTGATTGTACACGCAAAAAAGTTTTACAATAAAAGAAAAAGAAGCAGTATACTATAGAATAACTGTACAGGATAAGTAGGATTGCTGGATAAGCGCCATTTATTTTCCTTTATGCAGGAAATAGGTTGTATTAGATAGCTATCACACACTTTTTACCAAATAATACAGTCGTGCAGCGCAACTATTTGCTGTCACATGCGTCTTATGCTATAGGCCTGGCAAATCGCGGGCGCAGAGCGGAATCAGCCCCTGTAAGACACAATACACACATCACTGAAATTTATCGGTAAAGCGCCCTCATTCTATTACCGGAAACGGCTTGTCTGCCGATAAATACAATCAGAGCAAATCATAGGAGAAGGGCGGTTACGTCTGCATGAAAATGTCAAATAACATCTGGGTCAAAACCCTTTTGGCCGGAACAATCCTGTTCACAGGACTTCCTGCTGTTACTCCCAATCAGGCCATCTATGCGGCCTCTTCACAGGTAACCGTTAACAGTTCCACCGATGTGACCAATGCGCTTTATACGTCGCTAATGAATCGTGATGCCGAAGTTACTCTTTTATATAAAGGAAGTACCAGTGGCCTCAAAGCAATGCTGCAAAATGCATTCGAAAATGCGCTGGAGAAAGACCCGTATACCCAGTACATTCTGGACAGCTATGGACTGAGCTGGCGCCAGAATGCCTATTCTGCCCGTGTGACGGTTACGATGAATTATCGTGAGACAACCACCCAGACCGGCTATGTCAAAAATAAAGTGCAGCAGATTCTCTCCAATATCGTGTCTTCCAGCATGAATGACCATGAGAAAGTCAAAGCGATCCATGACTGGGTCGTGCGCAATGTGAAATATGATGAGACGTATACCCGCTATACCGCATATGAAGCACTGCATGATGGTACGGCTGTCTGTCAGGGATATGCCCTGCTGACCTACGAGCTGCTCAAGGAAGCCGGTATCCAGAATATGATCGTCGAAGGTACAGCCGATGGTGAACTGCATGCCTGGAATCTGGTGAACCTGGACGGCAAATGGTATCACCTGGATACGACATGGGATGATCCGGTACCGGATCAGGGAAATGATGTGCAGACCGCTTACTATCTGCTGACCGATTCGCAGATGAAGCAGGATCACAAATGGACCAAAACGTATCCGGCAGCAAATACAACGTATCACAGCACACTGGATCAGCTGATCGCAGCAGGCGATCCCAAAGCAAGCTTTTACCAGCAGCTGGAGAAAACGCTGAACTATGTAACTGCAGCTAGCGAATCCGATTCGATTCGTTCGGCAGCAGGTCTCAAATCACAAGTACAGGCAGCTCAGACAGCTGGCAAAAGTGCAGTCACTTTCCGCTACAGCGGCAGTCTGACCAGTCTCAAAAACGATCTGCGCGGTTTGTCTTCGGTTGGCGTAAAGTCGCTTTCCTATAGCGTAAAATCGATCAGCAGCACTAATGATCTGAAAGTTACTTTGAGCTGGAGCTAATCCATGCCTTGACGTACGGCATGTAATGGATCAATGATCATAGAATCCATAACTATACTTTTTACGTAGGAAGCCCCGATTGCTGTATGCGATCGGGGCTTTTTTTGGGGAAATGGGAGTAAGAAAAGATGCAGATATATTCTGACTTGCACAAAAACCAATATTTGACCAAAAATTAGCTTGATCTGGAGCAAGAAATGACTTTGCTACTGTACGTTATTTTTATTCGCAATAGAAAAATTAGAAAAAAATATTCGTATGATTACTTCTATATTATTATATGAATTTTATTTCTCAAATAAATAAAAGAACGAAAAGTGCATTTGTGTATTTACCTTAATCAACAATAACCTTTACAAATTAACATTTAAACATATTAATTTACATTTATATTAACTATAAAATGTGCAAAAGATACCTAAATGTAGATCAAATAAAAATACGTGAATATTATATTCCCCTTTTCTGAAAGCGCTTTATAATTAAGTGTAGACATTGAGCAGCGCAGGTTGAACGTTCGATGTTAAATTGATTCAGAAGGGTGGAAGTTTCTTGAATATGAAACGCAAAGTACTTACGATGGTAGTTATAATGACGCTCCTACTGCCTATTTTTGCTGATACCAAAGGATTCGCAGCTCACTGGGCACTAAGTGGAGACGTGAATGTTCATGATCCATCTTATATCAAAGAAGGCAGCGGAACTTATGTATTCTCAACAGGTCCTGGGATTCAAGTGTTGAAGTCCGATAATGGAACCAACTTTTACCGTGTACCACAGGTTTTCCTTTCTCCTTTATCCTGGTGGAGACAGTATGCTCCAAACTTGAAAAATGATCGTGCCAATGATGTATGGGCACCGGACGTCAAACAATATAATGGTCGTACATGGTTATACTATTCGATCTCTTCTGATTTTGGCCAAAACACATCGGCGATCGGCCTTGCTTCAGCAAGCAGTGTTGGTGCAGGTAACTGGCGCGATGATGGTGTTGTTCTGACTTCGAACAGCACAAAAGACTACAATGCGATTGACCCTGAGCTGGTTATCGATGCCAGCGGGCAGCCTTGGCTTGCTTTTGGATCATTCTGGACAGGTCTGAAAATTACCAAATTGGATAAAAATACGATGAAGCCTACAGGCGGTATCTACTCTATTGCCAAACGTACTGTTAATGATGGTGCAATTGAAGCTCCATCCATTACGTACAATGCACAGACTGGATACTACTACTTATTCGCTTCCGTTGATAAATGTTGCGATAAAGCCAACAGCACTTACAAAACTGTCTATGGACGTTCGAAGAGCATTACTGGTCCTTATGTAGACAAAAATGGTGTAGATATGATGAAAGGCGGTTTCACGATTCTCGATGCAGGTAATGATCGCTGGAAAGGTCCGGGCGGTGAGGACGTCTACAATACCAACCTGATTATCCGTCATGCTTACGATGCCACCGATGAAGGCAAGCCAAAGCTGCTGATCAGTGATCTGAAATACGATTCTGCCGGCTGGCCGACCTACTAATCTCGTAGCAATCTTTACATCTGTTGCAGCTCATAAGACTGCTACAGGCTAACCGATAAGATAACTCAAAAAGCCTTTCCTGCTTCACTGTGATACCGGGAACCCGGTTGTAGACAGAGAGCGGAAAGGCTTTTTGAGTATATATTTTGGTAAAGGTTAGAGTAGGAATAGGTTCGCGACCAGCATTCAAAGATATAAGGTCAACCAATCACATCTCTGGATACTGATCGTACGGCATTATGATACCGAATCATCCGGCCGCGCGCCCGTTTCCAGATCGCATTCCGTCAGCGGGATTACTTTGGTACGCTTGGTCCATTTATAACCCAGCCATAGAATCAGGAACAGTGGGACGCTGATGTAAGAAGCGAGCAGGGATTTCCAGTCAATTGCTTCCGGTGTAATGTATGACAGACTCTGTCCTACGATAACGATCGCACACAGTACAAAAGCAAACAGTGGGCCAAACGGGAACCATTTTGCCTTGAATGGCAGATCATTCATATCACGACCCTGCGCCTGGAAAGCACGACGGAAGCGGTAATGACTGATCGCAATCCCTAGCCATGTAATAAATCCGCACATTCCCGAAGCGTTCAGTAGCCAGCTATAGACGACGCCATCCCCGAACAGGGAAGCCAGAAAGGCCAACATTCCAAAAGCAGCGGTCACGATCAGTGCATTTTGCGGAATGCCGCGGGAGTTCAGACGGCCAAACATTTTCGGTGCTTTGCCGGAGCGTGCCAATGCATACAGCACCCGGGTTGAAGCATACATACCGGAGTTACCGGCAGACAGCACGGAGGATAGGATAACGGCATTCATGACTGCAGCCGCAAAAGCCAGCCCTGCTTTTTCAAAAATCAGGGTAAATGGGCTGACACCGATATCGCTCAGATCACTGCCCAGCAGCGATGGTGTTGTATAGGGAATGATCAGACCAATCACCAGAATCGCCAGAATGTAGAAGATCAGAATACGCCAGAATACCTGACGGATTGCACGCGGTACATGCTCACGCGGGTTCTCGCTCTCACCGGCAGCAACTCCGATCAGCTCGGTACCCTGGAAAGAGAACCCGGCTGCCATGAATACACCGATAAAGGCGAGCAGTCCGCCGTTGAATGGAGCATCGCCAATCGTAAAGTTACGGAAGCCGATCGCTTCGCCGCCCATAATGCCAAAGATCATCAGTACGCCAATCACGAGGAAGGCGAGTACAACGACGATCTTGATCATGGCGAACCAGTATTCCGACTCACCGTACCCTTTGACTGACAGGATATTCAGCAGGAAGATCAGGGCCAGGAATAGCAGACTCCACAGGAACGAAGAGCTCTCCGGGAACCAGTATTTGATAATAATCGTGGCAGCGGACAGTTCGGCAGCGATCGTCACGGCCCAGTTGTACCAGAAATTCCAACCCATCGCAAAGCCAAAAGCCGGATCGACGAAACGGGCGGCATACGTATTGAACGAGCCGGAATCCGGCATATAGGTCGCCATCTCGCCAAGACTCGTCATCAGGAAATAGACCATAATACCGACGCAGGCATAAGCGAGCAGAGCCCCGCCGGGTCCGGCATTGGCTACCGCCCCGCCGCTGGCGAGGAATAATCCTGTCCCGATCGAACCGCCGAGGGCGATCATCGTCATATGTCTGGCGCGCAGGCCAGCGCGGAGCTGAGGCTCCGGTGTAGATGTAGGTTTAGCGGTTGAACTCATGATGCTTGTGTACACTCCTTCATAATCGTCCAGGGAAAGAATGCCAAAAAATAGACCGCGGCCAGGCCGGGTCTATTTCTATAGATTCCGCACCATACTTTCCCTTTAAGATAGCTCAACACAATGAAATGCTTGGATTTTTTCATTGTGACAGTTCTGTCCCTTTCGGGTACAGCCCCAGCACAGGATTCCCAGAGCGGAATCTGCACTTCGGCAGCAGGACCTTTTCAACCGGGATTCGCGGCGGCTCTACGCCTGCTCCGGTTGTACTGATTCATGCTGCGACCTCTACCTCATCGGTTATGTGTGATGAGGCATATTATTCAGTTATAGATTCATATCAACCTGTTGCGCACAGCTTGTGTTGTCTAAGCTGTTTAGCTGACATGGACGTGTTACAGTATACGTGCTTAGCAGACATTTGGCAATGATTTTGTACAGCAAGACGAAGAAAGTGAATTAGCTGGATGCATTTTGCTGACGGCTTTTGGCCATTTGCTGCCAGATCGTGCCGGCGGCTTCTTCACCGGATTCGATGCGTTCCAGTGCCATTTTGGCCTGCAAGCTGACTTCGAATTCCGGATCTTCGACAGCTGTCTCCAGCGCCTCTCGTGCTTCTTCGGTACCGACTTCGTACAGGAAGCGGGCAGCCCGCCAGCGTACCAGTTTGCTGCTGTCCTGCAGGGTTTTCAGCATGGCTGGTGTTGCTGCCGGATCACCGATATCGGACAGGGTGTCGCCGGCTGTACGACGAACCGCAGCCGATTTGTCTTCCAGTGCGCGGTACAGCAGTTCCATCGCTGCTGGTGTTTTCAGATCGCCGAGATACACAACAGCAAGACGGCGGATTTGCATTTTCTCATCCGACAACGCTTTTTCGATCAGCGGCAGGCTGTCTTCGGTCGGTTCCAGTACGTCAAAGCCGGCATAACGTACACGCCAGTCTTCACTGTTCATGGATTCGGTAATCTCCTCCAGCGTCATACCGCGGCGCTGCTCGACGAATTCTTCATTGCTGGCGCCGTGGGAGATAGCCTGATCGATAATTTTGCGCAGACGTTCCTGCGGGAAAGCGGCTTCCAGTTCCTGCTCCACTTCGCGGGCAATATCTGGTAGTTCCCCATAACGTACACCATAATCAGTCAGCTTGCGCTCCTTGATCAGCGTCGCACTGGCGACTTCGGTTACAGCCTGCACGAACCGTTCGGAGAGAGAGATGCGCTCTTCTTTGGTACCTGCTTTGACCCGGATCTGCATCGGGATACCGCGGAAAAACTGTACGAATACATTCGCTTCTCCAAAATGGTCCCCAGACAGATCTTCCGGTACTTCCAGCTTGTTCTCGATGCCCTGTTGGCCGAGCTTGTCCTGCACTTCGTTCAGAATAGCTGACCAATCGGCACTGGCACGGCGATCCAGAGCGACAAAGTCCGCGGTATGGAATACGCTTTTGACCCCGTTAATATGAAGCATCTCCCGGATAAAGGAAGGAGCCGAACGCTCGTTATCCAGTGTGTAGGTTTTACGGATCCCTTGCGGCAGTTCTTCGTCCAGACGCAGCATCATCGTGTTCGGACTGGGAGTAGGTTCAATCGAAATAATTTTCATAAATAGGTAGACCTCCATATATCAAATTGTGATTATGCAAAATGCAGATACCTATCCTGCAGAGCATTGCAGCCTGCTGCAGCCGGATATTATCGCATGATGAGTAAGAATCATCCTGTAAGACGGTCAGCATAAGCAGACAGATCTCTTCTATACTATTGTAACCCAAAGAGGAAAAGGTTGGCACATGAGAAAACGATGAAGATTGATCCGGTCAAATGAAAAAGACGATTCTGCTTGATCGATGAACAGGAAGAATCGTCTTTTTGGTAGATCACCTATAGAATTAACCGGCATCGCGTACAGTAGCTGTTTCTTTCATGCCCATCAGCGCATTCATCTGTTCCAGCAGATTGCCGCCGCCAGTCAGGGAAATGGTGCCAATTTTCTCGCAGATTTTCTCCAGGAATTCCAGTTCCTTGAGCCGGTAGAGCGTAGCATTCTCATCCATTAGCTTGGCGGTATTGAGCAGGCTGCGGGTAGAAGCCGTCTCTTCGCGGCGGGTAATCATATTGGCCTGCGCTTTTTTCTCGGCGAGCAGTACAGTATTCAGGATGGTACGGATATCGCCGGGCAGAATGACATCCTTGAGACCGGCGGACAGGAACTGCACACCATATTCCTCACTCTGTGTCTGCAGGCGACTCAGGACAAAGTCACCGATCTCCTGCTTCATGCGCAGCAGATCATCCAGCTTGAGCGTACCGACATATTCGCGCAGTAGCAGTTGCAATTGGATATAGACCTGCTCGTCAAAATTCTTGATCTCTGCTGCTTTGAGCGGATCGGTTACTTTGTACTGGCAGACAAAGTTCAGCCGCAGCGTGACTTTGTCTTCGGTCAGAATCTCCTGTCCGGTCATATCCAGCTGCTGACGGCGCAGATCGATCTTTTTGACAGTGACATTAACCGGTCCACGCCAGTAGAAGGTACGGCCCGGTGGCAGCAGCTGCTGCAGCTGATTGTCAAAGTACAACAGACCGGTCTCATGGCTGGCAATATCGATGACATACAGATGGGAATGCAGTTTCGCCAGAATACTGCGGCTGATCTCCGGTCCCACGACAGGCTGACGGATATCCGCATGGATAAACTGGTGCTCCTGCAGTACATTCCAGTATACATACGTACCGGCTGTCAGCAGCGTGTTATATTTGCCATTGACCAGATGGATCACATATTCATGGTCGCTGACTTCAACGACAGTCAGTTCACGCATCAATTCGGCATCGTGCTGATAGAGCCGGATATGAACAGCTTCGTCCTCGGTATGAGTAGAATTCCACTCGGTTGGTGTGAACTGAAGCGGCTCACTAAGCTTACAGCGCCGGATTGTAGTCTGACCGGACAGATTGAGGAATCGATAGCTTCCGGGCTGAAGAGTTTTGATGTAACTGCCTTGCTCGAACAGCAGTCCGCGCTCGTCGGCAGTAATATGTATTTTATGCAAAGGTTGTGGTTGGATGATAGTCATGGGTGTTTCCTCCTGATTTTATCTTTGTGCGGAAAGTTCTCTCGCATCACATACGGAGCCTGAGCTTGAGACAGCATCTGCTGAACCGAAGCGCCAAGTAGGGAGAATGGCATGAATCCGGCTGTGTGACTCGCCTGATTCTGCTGATCTGCCTTTCGTGACGATCTGTCCGAACACGATAACTGCCGAATCCGCCGGCTGCAAAGTAGGCTGCTGCGTGGTACCGATGCTAGCGGCACCCAGAGAACTTCCTGCTGCAAAGATTTGATTTTAATAAAGCTCCATTAACAGTGGAGTGCGCTACCTGCGCTCACGTGAAAGGTGAGTGGGATTCGAACCCGATCTACTATTTCATAGGGCGTACAGACGAATGCACGTTACGACATACCGTCATACATTGTATGCGGCACCGCCGGATCATGGAGATCCGCAGCCTGAAGGGTAAGTCATTCGTAGTGGACGCTTTATTATCATCGCTGATCAGGGGCTTCATGAACAGGGCGCAAGTATGGCGACAGGAACAAGAAGTGCATTTCGGAAGAAGCATTCATAGTATAGAAGCGCTCCATCAACCGATATTCTTGCCTATCTTTGTTCAGGCTATATGGCAAAGCAGCGGCAGATCATTCAGAAGCACAATTCAAATCAAATGTAGAGCGGCACATTCTTTATAATAAAGAAGAACAAGAAGAACATGGGCAAAGGAGGCAGCAGCATGAGTGAGCAGGTTCAGCACATGATCGATTGGTTGGAAGATCATCTGCTGGAAGAGCTTTCGCTGGCGGAGCTGGGACAGAGTGTAGGATATTCGCCGTACTATTGTTCCTTTCTGTTCCGGCATCATACAGGAATCAGCATGAAGAAATATATTCAGCTGCGTCGGGTTTTTCTGTCCAGCATCCGGCTGGCAGAGACGCAGAAGCGGATTATCGATATTGCAGTAGAACATGGATATTCCTCGCAGGAGGCATTTTCCAGATCATTCAAGGATGTACTCGGGGTCACACCCCATGCGTTTCGGCAGCATCCCCAGCCGATACAATCCTATATAAAATTAACGATTGATTCATACGGGAGGGAATTAATGATGGATATTTCCGGTAAACAAGGTATTGAACAGCTGCAGCGTCAAGTCGAGGAATTGTACGAGCACGAGATTCTGAATGTGCTGAACGGGCAGATGATGTTTGAGAAGTTCCGGGAGAACCAGTGGATGGGTCAGAGCGATTATGTTCCTTTTAATGAAGCGATGTGTGTACACGAGACGACGGAAGAGATTTTCGGTGATTCGTTCTGCAGGGTAAGGGCGGAGGGACATGGCAGCTCACTGGAGCAGTATGAGCAGATTGTGATCCAGCCGCTGCAGCCTCTGATGGAAAAGGAATATCGCTGCATTGTGCTCTGGTTTGGCGACGATATGTTCTGTCAGATCAATCTGCTGACCCTGCTTGCCTATCTGGAGCAAAAAGATTACCAGGGAACGGTGTACGTTAATGTGGTTCAGGAGCAGACTTATGACGTGCAGCAGACAGCTATCCAGCTGGGTTCATTTGCCGATATCTACTGTCAGGTGCTACTGAATCAGCAGATGCCACAGGAACAAATGCTGCCTGTCATGTATCAGGGAATCCGGTTGTATCTGAATCTGCAGCTGCCTGACAATGAAGTGACAGCATTTATACGCAGTCATCCGTCAGATTCCGCCGAGCAACTGCTACCACAGCTATTTTCCCTGTTCAGCCATTATGGCATGGGCGATACCCAGTATCTGGAGCTGATAGCATCCGTGCGTCAGCCCTCATTGTAATAGCTTGGTGCGACTCTACCAGATAGAGCAGAATAATCATCCAGACATCATATAGGAAGAAAATAAAAGCGAAGGCACTCTACCACTGAGGTAAAGTCCTTCGCTTTTTGGTACTTCTATGCATGCGGCTATCCAATCCGTTTCTTACACCGCTGCCTGATCTTCTGGCGCAGTCTTTGGATTGCGTACAATTTTCACTTCATAAAAAGTGATCTTGTTATCCAGGATATAATCCGGAATATTGCGGTGGGCATGAGATTCACGGAAAGCATCGCTGCGTGTCCAGCCCTGGAAATGATCCTTGGATTCCCAGCGTGTGCTGATCGTCACTTCGTCATACTCTTTGTTGCTGTCGTTGAACAGTACTTCCAGACCGAGAAAGCCTTCCATGAATTCCACTTTGCCGACTTTGTCAAAACGCTCGACGAGC
Source organism: Paenibacillus dauci (assembly GCF_000971985.1). Classification (GTDB taxonomy): domain Bacteria; phylum Bacillota; class Bacilli; order Paenibacillales; family Paenibacillaceae; genus Saccharibacillus; species Saccharibacillus dauci. Next base: position 109,191 of record NZ_KQ040800.1, read on the forward strand.
AGATGAGCACTGCCTTTGGTAAGCTGGGATGTATTGGTTACGATAATCATATTATCTTCCTCCTGAGTGGTGAGGGATCTCCGGCAGAATAACCGGGTACTTCCCTTCAAATTGGATAGTGGCATTCATTCCATAAATATTGCGGATAAAGTCATCGTTCAACAGTTCCATTGGATGACCGGAGGCAGCGAGCCGACCTTGTCGCAGGGCAATCATATAATCACAGTAAGCGGCAGCCTGCTGCAGATCATGCAGTACCATCACAATCGTCAGCCCGGTCTCCCGGTTGATCCGGTGCAGCATATCCATCACTTCAAACTGATGGGCAATATCGAGAAACGTTGTCGGTTCATCGAGCAGTACAATATCGGTCTGCTGAGCGAGAGCCATGGCAATCCTTGCCCGCTGCTGCTCGCCGCCGGACAACGTATGGAACATGCGATCGGCATACATGGAGATACCGGTCCACTGCATGACCTGGTCCAGAATTGCCTGATCTTCGGCACTCTGCAGCGGCTGGAATCGTTTCTTGTAGGGAGCTCGTCCATAGGCGACCAGTTCCCGCACAGTCAGCTGTGGGAGCGATTCCTTTAACTGCGGCAACATGGTGATGGTATGAGACCATTCACGCAGGCTGTACTTCGCAGCAGGTCTGCCATGTACACTCACCTGTCCCTGATCGGGTTGCAGCAGGCGAACCAGAATACGCAGCAGCGTGGATTTGCCGGAACCGTTCGGTCCGACGATCGCGGTCAGCTGTCCGGCAGGTATGGAGATATGTACATCTTCCAGCCGGAAGTGTCCGCGGTTCAGCTGGATGCCGCTGGCTTCAATCGCATTCGTCATGACAGCACCGGCCCTTTTCGTTTTAATAAGTAAAGGAAGAATGGAGCACCGAGTACAGCCAGCAGAATACCGACCGGCAGTTCAATCGGATCGAACCAGGAGCGGGCAACCGTATCGGCAAACACGACCAGTACCCCGCCGCCCAGCATCGAGAAGGGAATCAGAAAACGGTAATCTTCCCCGATCAGTAGCCGGATCATATGCGGTACGACCAGTCCGACAAAGCCGACCAGTCCGGCAACACTGACCGCCGTACCTGCCAGCAGTGCCGCCAGCATAATAATCATGAATCGCTGCAGCTCGACACGCTGACCGAGCAGCCGCGCCGAATCATCTCCCAGCAGCAGCAGATTGGCAGGCTGGATGGCGAACAGGCAGAGCAGCAGACCGATAATCGCATACGGCGCCATAAACTCCAGATGATGCCAGCTACGACCATTGAGCCCACCGGACAGCCAGGGCAGTACTGCCTGCACGCGATCGCTGAAAATAACCATGATCCCGTTCGTAAACGCACCAAGCAGTGCATTAACTGCTACTCCTGCCAGCACAATTTTGACCGGTGAAGCACCGCGTTCCCAGGCCATGACATAGATGACGATAGCGGTAATAAAGGCTCCCGCAAAAGCAGTGATCGGCAGCAGATAGCTGAACTGGGGAAGGATGACCATCGTAATCATCGCTGTCAGTCCGCCGCCTGCCGAGACCCCGATAATCCCCGGATCAGCCAGCGGATTTTTCATAACCCCCTGCAGCAGTGCACCGGATGCAGCAAGACAGGCGCCGACCAACAGCCCAACCAATACCCGTGGTACACGCAGATCCATAACAATCGTACGATATACCGATTCCTGACCATACAGCCAGACTGCCATCAGTTCCTGCAAAGGAATAGACACCGCCCCATGCACAATCCCATAGATAGAGACCAAAACCAACAGCACCGGCAGCAGTATTGCGATTAGCCATCTGCGACGTGATCGTTGTCGCAGATCTGGACGTGATCGTTGTCGCAGATCTGGACGTGATCGTTGTCGCAGATCTGGACGTGATCGTTGTCGCAGATCTGGACGTGATCGTTGTCGCAGATCTGGACGTGATCGTTGTCGCAGATCTGGACGTGATCGTTGTCGCAGATCTGGACGTGATCGTTGTCGCAGATCCCGACGTGATGGGCGCAGATCCGTACATGACGTTTGCGGATCTACACTCAACCGTTGTCGCGAATCGCGGTGAGAACGTTTCTGCAAATCAGGATTACTCATGAGCCTTATCCGGATACAGCAGACCGTGCATCAGATCAAGCGCTTCGGTAACTCTTGTGCCCGGATTAGTACCGAACAGATCTGAAGGCAGAACGTCTACCTGACCATTCTTAACGGCGCTGACGCTACTCCATGCCTGATTCTCCTGCATTTCTTTCAGAAATCCTGCCTTGACTTCCTCTCCGCTACCATGGGTCATGATGAGCACATAATCCGGATCCGCTTCGACAATACGCTCGGTGTTAAGCTGGGCATACTGCGGATAATTTTGCAGTCCCGGCAGATCGGCAGCGATATTGATGCCACCGGCCAGTTCCAGAATGTTGCCGCTGAGCGAATTGGGCAGAGCAGCCATGTATGTACCGGGAGCTCCGTAGACGAGCAGTACCCTTGGTGGATGGGCAGCAGCTTTGGCAGAGGTCGACAGCTTCTGGATATGCTGTTTCAGTTCATCGTTCAGCTGACTGGCCTGGTCTTCACGCTGAAGCATCTGTCCAAACAGGGTGATCTGCTGCTGGATATCCGCTACCGAGTTCGCCGAGCTAAGTACCATCTGAGCTCCGATACTTTCGATCGTCGGAATATCCTTTTCATTGAGCGGTGCGTTACCGAGTACGATATCCGGCTGCAGGAAAGCGATCTTTTCCAGATCAATCTCATGGGTGGAGCCGATAGTCTGTACCTTTTCGGCATCGGGTACAGGTGCCTTGCCTGTAGAAGTAGGGCGTCCCACGACCGTTCCGCCCAGTGCATAGATAATATCGACATCCCCGTTGCTGAGAGCTACGATTCGCTGGGGAATATGCTGCAGCGGTATAGTGCGATTGGCAAAGTCTGTAAGAGATACTGTACTGGCAGCTGCTGCAGACGTTGCAGTGGCAGCCGTTCCGGTGGAAGAAGCAGCCGGTTGACTGCATCCGGCCAGTGTGCAGACGAGCAGGATGGATATGCCCAAATGTGAAGCCTTCATACGAATTGATGTCCTCCTGCTTTTTGTATACAAGCTATTTAAGCTAATTGATAATCATTTTCAATTATCAAGCTTGATTTAAATGATAATTAATATCATTTGTAACGTCAATAATAAAATAAATTTAAAATTTAATTTGCAGCTTTGTAGCTCTCCAGGCAAGACAACAGAATTTGTGCATATAGAGGAAATGAAACTTTACCAGAGGATGAAAAATCCTTTAAAAATAAGGTATTACGCCAAAATTGACGTATTGACAAAGATCAAAAAACTGGTCTAACATGAGCATTGTGTAATGCACACATCTTCCCTGATTATGCATGGGGAGGGGAAATCAAGCATTTCACATGTCCTGTGGACATTTATTTTTTAGATTTAATTGAGAATGATAATCAATTAAATCTCGCTCAATTCAATTTCATATGAAAGGAGGAGTTTTGTCCGATATGCAACGGAAATATGCATTACCGGTACTGTGGATGCTGATGATAGCGATGGTTATTGTTGTAGCTGTTCCATCGTCTGCTATTGCAGCGTCATCGAGCCGACCGGCGAAAGGTACATACACCATTGATTACGACATACTCCGCGCGGAAGACAATTCCGTATCCATGGCGAACGATTATTTTGAGAAGCCGGCCAAACTGTATGTGACTGGCAGCAAAATGACCATGCAGATCACTGTTAACCATAGCGCCTGGACAACGAAGTTCAAGGTGAAATACAAAGGCAAGATCGTGGATACCAAAGTGATCAAGACCAATACAGCCAAAGATACGCGTGTTGTCCAATTCCCGGTCGCCGATCTGAACAATGCGATGATCTCGCAGATCCATGTCACCGTACCGTCTTACAGCTACGATCATGACTATACGATTCGCTTCAAATTCGACCGCAGCAGTCTGAAGAAATCCAAATAATGCAATGATCCATATCCCATCATACGTATCGAGGAGAGTGTTACTATGAATATTGCAATGAACCGTTCGACAAAATGGAGCTTCAAAAATACCCTGCTGGCTGTTGTACTCACAGCTCTGCTGGCAATGATCATACTGCCTGTCAGTGCAGCTCACGCAGCACTGGCAAATGGCACGTATTCCGTAGATTACAAAGTACTCGCCGATGGATCGACCAGTACTTCCCGCCTGGACAGCTATGTAGTAAAGCCGGCCACTGTTACTGTAGCAGATGGCGTAACCAAAGCTCGTCTTACTATTACCAGCAGCAATCTGATCACTGCATTCAAAGTAGAACAAAATGGTCAACTGGTAGATGCTACTGTAGTTAGCACCAATACGGCTAACAACACCCGTGTTGTGGAATTTCCGGTATCCGATCTGGATGCTACACTGAACGCTTATGCCGAGATCAAAATTCCGGTTATCAACTACACTGGTAAATACAATGTAGATCTGAAATTTGATTCTGCCAGCGCCGAGTAATTAAGAATTTATTTACAAAAAGAAAATGCAGCTTCATTACACTACGCTTTGTAAGGTGAAATTGGGGAAAGAGTGGACGGTTATTCAAAATTGACCAAGAAGGAGAATGAATCCAAGTGAATATAACAATGAACCGTACGGAAAAAGGAACATGGCTCAAAGCTCTGATGATCGCAATGATCGTGGCATTGATTGGTGCTCTGATGGCACCGGGAGCTTCCAAAGCAGACGCAGCGGTAGCGGATGGTACGTATCTGATCGATTATACCGTCTATGCCAATGGCACGAACAATGCGTCTTATATGGATAACTCCGAATACTCCAAAAAACCGGCTACCCTGATCGTATCCGGCGGCAAAGCCACAGTAAAAGTAACACTGAACCATAAAGACTGGATCAAATCCTTTAAAACACAACAAAATGGCACTTATGTAACTGCTGCATCGACAACAAGCGGTGACACGGTAACCTATACGTTCCCGGTCAGCAATCTGTCGAACAAAGTAAACGCCCAGATTCGTGTAGTCGTTCCTGCTGATGTAGCAGGTCAACCATATGACCATACGTACACTGTGCAGTATCTGTTTGATCAAGCCAGCATCTAAACTAAAAAAACACAAATAGGTAGATAGATGACTACTGCTTATCTGGGGCCACCCGGCTCCGGATAAGTCTATTTTGTTAACAGGGGGAGCATGACTTTGAAAAGGCGCTTTGCACCATATTTAATTAAATGTATTGTTTTTGTGATGTTGTTCTCCATGGTTTCACCGGCACTGCCTTCCGCCTTCGCAGAGGATGTCGGCAGCAGTGAAGCCGGCAGCGTAAGTACAGATACCTATGGCGCTACTTCATCTGAAGCAGTGAGCGAGAATACGTATGCACCTATCGGAACACCGATTCATGTTCCTTCACAGGACCCGATGAGCCTGTTTAATTATTCGACCGCTACGACGGCTACATACAGTACGTATGCAGACGGGCAGTACACGATCGGTTACAAAGTGGTTCGTACTACGGATACGAGCAGAGAAGTAACTGCTTTTCGCGAAAGTTATGGCAATGCCGATCGTCCCGGTCGTGTTATTGTCAAAAACGGTCAATACACATTCAGCTTCCGCGGCATCAATGCCGAAAGTTTTACCGAGGTAACCGCTACTCAAAACAATCAGACCAGCACAGCAGTCTATACACAGGAGACGCAGGCTGCAACCAATCATTCGGCAGCCAAGAACTATACGAGAGTCCATTTTGACGTCTATGATCTGAACAGTCCAATCACTCTGAATTACAAGTTCAATGATGTGGCGGGTTCGGGTTATTTGATACTGGATACATCGACTCTGACCAAAGATAACACAGGAGAAACGCCGTCTACTCCGGCGGACCCCGAGCTGGTTGAACCTGCAACAGGTACCCGGCAAACCCTGAACTATAATGTTCTCAAGGATAGTACAAGCGAGACATCCATGATGGACAGTTACATGCAAAAACCTGCTACCCTTGTGACGACAGCGGATAACAAACGCTATATCCAGCTGGGTATCAATAACAGCAGCATGGTGACCGAACTTCAGACCGATGTGAATGGTTCGTATACCAATGCAGGTATTATTGCAAAAGATACAGCCAATGATACACGTACGGTGCAATTCCCTGCCGATGCTTTGACAACGAGCAATTCCAAAATATCCGGCAAGGTACATGTTACAATTCCAGCGCTCCAATATGACAACTGGTATACCGTACAATTCCAATTCGACAACAGCAGTCTGATCGAAGAAACCGTATCAGATATTAACTATACCGTACTCAAAAATGGGACCGAAGAAACCTCCATCATGGATGGTTACATGAACAAGCCAGCCCAGCTGGTAACCAAAGGCGATCAGCATTATATCCGCCTGACCATCAATAGCAGCAGCCTGATTACTTCCCTGCAAACCAGACAAAACGGGACCTACACCGAAGTAGATACCCTTTCGGAAGATCATTCCAAAAATATGCGTGTTATTCAATTCCCGATTGATGATGTATCACAAAAAGTAGATGCCTATACCCATGTAGTTATCCCCGGTATCGGGTATGACAACTGGTACTATGTGCAGTTCAAGTTTGGCAATAGCGTACAGACACCGATCTATCAAAATGGTGACTACAATCTGAACTACACGGTTCTGCATGCGACCAAAGAGCAGCCTTCTTCCATGGCCAATTACTTTACTGCACCAGCCACATTTACAGCCAAAGATGGCAAGTACTATGTGTCCTTCACAGTAAAAAGCAGCAGTATCGTAACCAGTCTGAAGACCGAAGCCCAGGGTACATTGGTCGAATCGACTACCGTTAGCCAGGATGCAGCCAACAATACGCGCCAGATTCGATTCGAGGTAGCCAATCTGGACGATATCCTGAAGGCGCAGGTACATGTCAAAGCAACACCGACATACGAAGCGGATTATGCGATCCGTCTGAAATTTGATGCTTCCAGCCTCAGTCCTGTAACAACGGCGCCAAGTACAGGCACGATTGCAGACGGACAATATGATGTGAATTTTACCGTGTACAAAAATGGTACGAATGAAACTTCTGTTATGGATGGTTATACCGCCAAGCCGGCACAATTGATTGCCGATGCCGGCAAGTATACAATTCGCCTGACGCTCAAAAACAGCTCCTGGATTCCTTCTTTCCAAACCAAGGTGGAAGGCAAGCTTCAAGAAGCACCAACAGTGTCGACAGGTAATGATACCCGCGTCGTTGAGTTTGCTATCGACAATCCGACGCAAAAAGCGGAAGCCTATACCCATGTGGTAATACCTGCCCTGAATTATAACAACTGGTATACCGTCCAACTGCAATTGGATACTTTGGATCTGCTTCCGGATACGACGACTCCAGAGGTTCCAACGCCGGAGAATCCTGTGCCGGAAGTTCCGACACCTGAGCAGCCTACCACACCAGACGGTATGGCAGATGGAAAATACAGTGCTTCCCTGACTGCCTACAAATACGGAACCAAAGAAACATCCGTTATGGACGGCTATCTGGGCAAACCGGCAACTGTCATCAAAAAAGGCGGTAAATATGTTGTACAGGTACTGCTCAAAAACAGCAGCTGGATTAAAACGTTCAAAGTAGGCGGACAGGAAGCAGAAGTCATTGCGACTTCCGGTGATACTCGTACCGTGCAGTTCCCGGTAACGGATCTGCCGCGTAAAGTAAAAGTGAACACCCATGTTATCGTTCCGGACCTGGTAATCGGTGGTATGGATTACGATCATACGTATGATGTGGATCTGCAAGTAGGCTCGCTCACTTCGTATGAGGCGCCAATATTATCTACGACAACAACTGCTGTTCCACTGGACTTTGCCAAGCTGACAGCTGGCACGTACAAGCTGCCATTCAGCATCGTGATGCCGGGTATCGCTTCTGGTACATCCACTCCGCTGGAGCGCTTTATGCCAAGCGATCAACCCGTTCAGCTGACTGTGGAAAATGACAGCCGCTATGTCACCCTGACACTGAACAACGGCAATGAGATCAAAACGCTGCGTGTGGGCAGTAGTGATGGCTACAAAGATGCCGAAGTCATGAGCAGCGATGAAGCCAAAAATACCAAAACCGTCAAATTCAGCGTGTCCGATTACACCAAAAATGTACCGGCCCAGCTCGTAACGACCGGTGGTGTCAGCATCGCCAGCACATCAGCAGACAGTAGCAGTGATACCGTATACGATTTTGAGTTCAAATTTGATACAAGCGCTGTGACTGCAGACAGCAAGGCAACAGATGCAAGCAGCGACAAAGGCAACAACAATATTGCCGACGGTGATTACACAGCCACTTACCGTATTTTGAGAAATGGTACCGATACGGATTCTGTCCTGACCCCTTATCTGGATCGAACTGCCCAATTAACTGCCAAAAACGGTAAAGTATATGCCACTATTCAGGTTACGGATAGTGAATCGGTACCGATGTTTATGACCGATTATGCAGGCAAATATACGGCGCCACAGATCGTAGCCCAATCGCAGGATGGCAAATCCCGGACGATAACATTTGAAGTGCCGAATCTGGACAGCAAACTCAGTATTTTCGCTCAGGCTCTGAATACCGGGAAAATGGGTGGTCAGCTGCTCTTCGACCACTCCACGCTCAGATCGACAACAGACAGCACACAAGCAGTACCGGCAGTAGAAACAGTCCCTTCCAGCCCGTCCGGTGCTGACGAAGCTACTCCGGCTGGAGTAGCAGCTGTAGACAGCAATGCTTCTGCCAATACAGGCAATGACGAGCCATCTGCCAGCGAAGCTGCTGCACAGAAATACAGCATTGCTGTCAAAGTATACAAAGACAAGAGTAATGAGCTGTCCGTCATGAACGATTACATTAAGCCAACAGCAACATTAATAGAAGAAAAGGGTCAGACCTATGCCGAACTGACGCTGAATAATGGCAGCTGGATGCCTGTTCTTCAGGTCGAGCAGGATGGTGTACTGAAGGACGTAGAGAAAATATCTTCAACCGATAAAGTAACCACTGTTCGTTTCAAGGTCGATAATCTGTCCGGCAAAATCAATGCCTATACCCATGTTGTTGTACCCGGTCTGATCATTGGCGGTGTACCATATGACCACTGGTATAATGTACAGCTGAAGTTCGATGAAGCGACCAAAAAAGCCAAATCATAATATCCTTATACTGCAATACCGACTGAATCGGTATCAGATTCGTCGTACATTGCAGGGAAGAATCATTGATCAACAGCATATGGGAGCAGGAATAATAGACCTGCCTACTTGCAAGTCTTGGTGCATCATAGTGCCAGGACTTGCAGGCATTTTGGCAAATATTTAAATGATGGAGGGAAAAAGGTGCATTTACACAAACAGCAGCGTCCTCGTACAACAGTGCGTCATGGGCGAATGTCATGGAAGTCATCCTGTCCTATGCTTCTGCTTATCGTATTGATCCTGTGCTTGACCGGCTGTTCTTCGCCAGGGGGCTCGGCAGCTACATCTGCGGCACCGCAGGCGGAGGCAGCTGCCAAAGACTCGGCGCGCATCGTTGCGACTACAGTCGCTATTACAGAGATTGCGAATGCACTGGATCTGGATCTTGCCGGCAAGCCAACCAGCAGCAAGACATTGCCGGAGCGGTATGCCAGCGTACCGGATGTCGGTAACCCGATGAGCCCGGATATGGAAAAGGTACTGTCTTTGCAGCCAACAGACATTTTATCCGTCACTACGCTCAAGTATGACCTGGAACCCAAGTTCAAGGATATGAGCGTTAATGCCGAATTTCTGAATCTGGAAAGTCTCGGTAATATGGAACAGGAAATCCGCAAGCTGGGAGAACGCTTCGACCGTACCAAGCAGGCCGATCAGGTCATTAACCAGCTGCAGAGCAAAGTAAAACAGATCCAGCAGCAGGTCAAAGGCAAATCTTCTCCCAAAGTACTGATTCTGCTCGGGGTGCCCGGTAGTTATCTGGTAGCTACCGAGAATTCGTATATTGGGGATCTGGTTCGAATCGCCGGAGGTACCAATGTGGTGCAGGGAGAGAGTGTAGAGTATCTGGCATCCAATACCGAGTATTTGCAACAGTCCAATCCGGATATTATTCTGCGAGCGGCTCACGGTATGCCCGAAGAAGTCGTGAAGATGTTTGATGAAGAATTTAAAACAAATGATATTTGGAAGCATTTTAACGCGGTTCAAAAAGGACATGTATACGATCTGCCGGAGCCTCTGTTTGGCACAACAGCCAGTCTGAATGCCGATGCTGCAATGGATGAACTGGTGAAAATGCTCTATCCGGAATCCTGATCATCGTAGAAAGGAGCAAATCATGATATCCAATACTCCCAAACCGGCATGGTCTGCCGCTGCGAATACAGCTGTACCACAGACAGTGCCGGATTATCCGCGTCAGTATCGCAGACGAATGTGGAGCTTTGTCGCTGTGAGTCTGCTGCTGATTGGTGTCGTGCTGTTCTCGGCTATGACCGGCAGCCTCAAAGTAGGCGCAGTGCAGCTCATTCAGGGTCTCTGGTCAGGCACCGATGCACAGGTAAATGTAGTACGTGATCTGCGCTTGCCACGCATTATTGTGGCACTGATGGCCGGAGCAGCACTCGCAGTAGCCGGCGTGCTGCTCCAGGCGGTGATGAAGAATCCGCTGGCAGATTCGGGCGTAATCGGCATCTCTTCGGGAGCTGCACTGATTTCACTGATTGCGGTTACCGTATTTCCGGCGCTGTATTTCTGGATGCCTGCATTTTCTTTTCTTGGCGGGGCACTCGCCTGGGCGATGGTATACGGATTCTCCTGGAAATCCGGGCTCAATCCGGTACGTCTGATCCTGATCGGCGTGGCGGTCAATGCTATTTTCTCGGGGCTCGGACAGTCATTTAATTACCGGGGGAGTTATGCGGTCACCAGTATCAATCAGGTCACCACTTCTACCTTGTCGATGAAAAAGTGGGTCGATGTCGAGGTGATACTCTGGTATGGCGGGATTGGACTATTACTGGCACTGCTCGTCGGCACGTGGTGCAATTACTTGTCTCTGCAGGAGAAAACCGCCCGTAATCTGGGTCTTCATGTGACCAGAGCAAGGCTAATTATCTCGGTTATCGCAGTTATACTCGCGTCCAGTGCGACAGCGATTGCCGGTGTGATCGTATTTATCGGTCTCCTGATTCCGCATATTGCGCGTCAGCTGGTCGGTTCGGATCATCGCTGGCTGATTCCATTTTGTGCATTGTCCGGAGGACTGCTGCTGCTGGTAGCCGATACACTGGGCCGTACGCTGCTCGCTCCGCAGGAGATTCCTGCTTCTATTATTATGGCTATTATCGGGGGGCCCTTCCTGATTTTCCTGATCCGAAGGAGTGACCGTATCCATGGACATTAGAGAGATTACTTTTTCCTATGATCGCAAGATTGATCGTCTGCATCAGGTGAGCGCGGAGATTCAGCCCGGCAGGATTACGACGATTATCGGTCCCAATGGCTGCGGCAAGTCAACCCTGCTGAACGTAATGTCCAATAATGCTGTTCCGCGGCAGGGACAGATTATTCTGGATGGCAAAGAGATCCGGCAGTATCGTCCTCGCGAGCTTGCACGCAAACTGGCTGTTGTGCATCAGCAGAATGAAGCACCTGCAGATCTCACGGTAGAACAGCTGGTGCGCTTTGGTCGACTGCCGTACAAGACCATGCTGTCCAGCCGCCGGGAAGAGGATGATCAGGCGGTAGAATGGGCGCTGCAGTGCACCAATCTGGAGGAGCGGCGCTATCGTACACTCGATCAGTTATCCGGCGGAGAACAGCAGCGGGTATGGATTGCGATGGCTTTGGCACAGCGTACACCTGTACTGTTTCTCGACGAGCCAACCACGTATCTGGATATGTACTACCAGCTGGAAATTATGGAGTTGATCGAGCGGCTGAACCGGGAGCATGAATTGACGATTGTCATGGTGCTGCATGATATCAATCAGGCGATCCGGTACAGTGATCACCTGATCGCCATGAAAGAAGGCAGGATTGTGATGAGTGGAGAGCCGGAGCAGATTGTCACTGCCGAGCTGATCCGCTCTGTGTATGATGTGCATGTAGCCGTTCGGCAGGATGAAGAGGCAGGATTGTATGTGATTCCTGTCAGCGTACGTCAGCAGACACTCATAGAAGCTTAACAGCCAATTTACCGTCTCGACTCTATCCGACTAAAAAGCCCTGTAACCCGATCGCCGGGATTACCGGGCTTTTTTTGCATTGGGATATTATAGGGATCGGTTGATACGTAGATATGTAAACCGGGTAATAATCTTTCAAATACCAGCAGGTAAAACAGAAGACCGAAATATACACATGATACGTCGGGATTGCCTGCCAATAAGCAGTAGGAACCTGCACACTAATCGTCAAGACTCATCAGGGAGGAATACAATCCTATGCCGAAGATTCGTTACGATAATATAGACAACGTCAGTATCGACAAGACACTCAAACAATTCAAGCAGTGGCGTGAAGACCGACGCCGCAAAGCATCAAGGGACCGTTCTTATGTCGTACCTCATGCAGAACCGGAAATGGACTACCTGCATGCCAATCGGGAAGATGCTTCGATTACCTGGATCGGTCATTCGACCTTTTTCCTGCAATATGAAGGGCTGAATATTGTTACTGATCCGGTATGGGCACAGCGGCTGGCATTTCAGCGCCGGATCGGTCAGCCGGGTATACCGATCGAGGATGTGCCGCCGATTGATATTATTCTGATCTCGCATTCCCATTATGACCATATGCATATCAATTCCATTCGCAAGCTGTATCGCAGCTCCACTACTATTATTGTGCCAGCAGGATTGAAGTCCAAAATGGTTCGCAAAGGCTTTCATCGCTGTCATGAAATGCACTGGTGGGAGACGTTCAAAGTAGGCGATGTAAATATTACCTTTGTACCGACCCAGCACTGGAGCCGCCGTACGCTGCTGGATACGAATACTTCCCACTGGGGCGGATATGTTCTTGAGCCGGTACAACATCCGGTGCTGCCGGACGAGCCGCATAATGTATGGAATACCGAGCAGGACCCGACTGCACCCAAACCGAGTGTTCCTGCGGTATCGGGGGATAGCCATGCTGATGGGTATATCCATGAGCCGCTGCCGCCTACCATTTATTTTGCCGGAGACAGTGGATACTTTCCGGGATTCAGCGAGATCGGCCGACGTCACAAGATCCATGTAGCACTGATGCCGATCGGCGCGTATGAACCGGAGTGGTTCCTGAGCTCCCAGCATACGACGCCCGAAGAAGCGCTGCGTGCCTTTTGCGATGTAGGTGCCGAGACGATGATTCCGATGCACTACGGAACGTTCAAGCTCGCCGATGATACGGCCAAGGAAGCGCTGGATCGGCTGGAGGCTGAACGAGAGCGGCTGAAGATCGAACCGGAGCGTATCCGTGTACTTGGTTATGGCGAGACGCTGATCGTCCATGGTAATGCCGATGAAGAAGCAGATAGCGAAGACAAGGAAAACGTAATCTAATCTCCTATCAGACAGCCGGTCAGCAAGGTAGCCGGCTGTCTTTGTTGATGCCCATGATTACAAATTTTAAATAAGAAAAGATAGCAGGAATGGTTCGATTACCCAAAGTTGTGTGGTATACTATTGCCAACAGTAATTTCATGAAAATGAATACTGCCTTTTTTCATGAAATAAGATAGGTTTCATTACACAATACTTTATTAATGATAAGGATGGGTTGTATACATGATAAGTACTTCAGGTGTCACGCTGCGTTACGGTAAGCGCGCCCTTTTTGAAGATGTAAATATTAAATTCACGCCAGGTAACTGTTACGGTCTGATCGGTGCGAACGGTGCCGGTAAATCCACATTCCTCAAAATTCTGTCCGGTGAAGTAGAACAGAATGAAGGGGAAGTGCATATCACTCCGGGCGAGCGTATGGCGATCCTCAAACAGAACCAATCCGAATACGATGAGTTCCAGGTGCTGGAGACCGTAATTATGGGTCACAAACGCCTGTACGATATTATGAAAGAAAAAGATGCTCTCTATGCCAAAGAAAACTTCAGTGACGAAGACGGCATGCGTGCCGGCGAACTGGAAGCCGAATTTGCAGAGATGAACGGCTGGGAAGCGGAAGCAGAAGCTGCCGAGATGCTGAACGGTCTGGGTATCGATAACGAAATGCAGTACAAAATGATGAAGGAACTGAACGGTAACGAGAAAGTACGCGTCCTGCTCGCTCAGGCCCTGTTCGGTCACCCGAACATCCTGCTGCTGGATGAGCCTACCAACCATTTGGACATCGAATCCATTCACTGGCTGGAGAACTTCCTGGCTTCCTACGATGGCACTGTTATCGTAGTCAGTCACGACCGTCACTTCCTGAACACGGTATGTACGCATATCGCCGATATCGACTTTGGCAAAATCCAGATGTATGTCGGTAACTATGATTTCTGGTACGAGTCCAGCCAGCTGGCACTTCAGCTGAGCCGCGAACAGAACAAGAAAAAAGAAGACAAGGTCAAAGAACTGCAGGCCTTCATTCAGCGTTTTAGCGCCAACAAATCCAAGTCCAAGCAGGCAACTTCCCGTAAGAAAATGCTGGACAAAATCACACTGGATGACATTCGTCCATCCAACCGTAAATATCCGTTTATCAATTTCAAAGGTGAGCGTGAAGCAGGCAAACAGCTGCTGTTGATCGATGGCCTGAGCAAAACGATCGACGGCGAAAAAGTCATCAACAATCTGACGCTGACTGTTAACAAAGGCGATAAAATCGCTCTGGTCGGTCCAAACGGCAACGTCAAAACAGCATTGTTCCAAATCCTGATGGGTGAAGTGGAACCCGATGAAGGTACGTACCAATGGGGTGTAACTACTTCCCAGGCATACTTCCCTAACGATAACTCCGCTTACTTTGATGGTGTGGACGAGACGCTGGTAGACTGGTTGCGTCGTTATTCCAAAGATCCGGATGAATCTTTCCTGCGTGGTTTCCTTGGCCGTATGCTGTTCTCCGGTGACGAAGCGCTCAAAAAAGCAAGTGTATTGTCCGGGGGAGAAAAAGTTCGTTGTATGCTGTCCCGCATGATGCTTATGGGCGGTAACGTTCTGCTGCTGGACGAGCCTACCAACCACTTGGATCTCGAATCCATCACAGCACTGAATAATGGTCTGACTGATTTTGATGGTACGATTATCTTCACTTCCCATGACCATCAGTTCGTACAGACAATCGCTAACCGCATCATCGAGATTACGCCAAACGGCATTATCGATCGTATGATGAGTTACGATGAGTACCTGGAGAGCAAAGAAATCCAGGAAATGCGTGACAAAATGTACCCGGTACAAGTATAATTCCGGTGACTTGAATAAAAAGGCGGTTCCTTTCGGGGAATCGCCTTTTTTTGTTGCCCTAACGTTCTGCTGCTGGAAGAGCTTACGCGAACGTCTTATTTCTCCTCCGGTATCGTCTTGTGTTGCCTGAGGGGAATTATATTTACCAGAGTGAAAAGTGTTGCTAGATCTTCACAACATTTCACCTGGCTTACTTGCTTTGCCCGGCGCTACAAGGTTTGCTCCAACCTACAAGGTTTACCTTTCCCTACAACGTTTCTCTAGACCCACAACAAAGCCGTTTGTTACGATGAACAGATGAAATGGGAAGCGGGCTATGAAGAGAAAGAAAAGCACGGTCTGCATGAGGAGGAACCAACAACATGGTGGATGTATATCAGAATATCAAGGAAGGCGAGCGCGGAGCATGGCTTAGTATTGTCACCTATCTGATTCTGTCCGCATTCAAGCTCATTCTTGGTTATCTGTTTCTGTCGAGTGCGCTGCGTGCAGACGGGATGAATAATCTGACGGATATTGTAGCATCTGTTGCTGTATTGATCGGACTGCGTATTTCGCGGAAACCACCGGATTCGGATCATGCGTACGGACATTTTCGGGCAGAGACCGTTGCGGCGCTGATTGCGTCTTTTATTATGGCGATGGTAGGGTTCCAGGTACTGGTAGATGGTGTGGGGCTGTTATTTGCCGGGCAAGAACAGGCACCCGAGCCGTGGCTGGCAGGAGTCGCTATCATTTGTGCAGTCATTATGTATGGAGTCTACCGCTATAATCGGAAGCTGGCCCAGCGTACCAATAGTCAGGCATTAATGGCAGCGGCCAAAGATAATCTCTCTGATGCAATGGTCAGTGTAGGAGCCGCAGTCGGAATTATCGGCTCCCAGCTGGGGATGCCATGGCTGGATATTGTCGCTGCTCTGGTCGTAGGCGTGCTGATCTGCAAAACCGCCTGGGATATACTCAGCGATTCGATGCACCGGCTGACAGACGGATTCGATGAGCAGGAACTGCCCGGTCTGCGCGAGACCATTGCTTCTATTGAAGGCGTAGAGAATATCAAGGATATCAAAGCCCGTATCAATGGCAGCCAGACGCTGGTTGATGTCATTATCGAAGTCTCTCCTGAACTCACAATTACCGAGAGCCATCATATTAGTGATAAGGTTGAAGCGAAGATGGCAGAGGTGCATAATATTCATTATGTGCATGTACATGTGGAGCCAAAAGAGATTTGAGCAGGGAATGGTTTGAGGATTCCTTATGCATTATTCTATTTAAAAGGGAAGACTCGTATACCGTATACTTGCTTTTGCTCCCTATCGTACAGGATCGAATGGAAAAGAGGTATATACCGTGAGAGAATCATCGGTTTCCGAGCGGCATTCCAGACGTTTTCGTTGGAAATGGCTGCTGGTTGCTCTGGTTATCCTACTGGTCATCGCGGCAGCCGGAGTCGCATGGCTGGCCTGGATGGTCGCTCCGCAGCGTCATCCCGGTCTTGATTACACAGAGCTCGACACAACCGCCAAGATACAAAACATGATCCAGCAGAAGCGGCTGGAAATTACACTTAGTCCGCAGGAATTTAATCAGCTTGCCCGCAAGGAGCTGCTGGATCATCAGGAAGATTATCCGCTGGGGCTGCATATCAAGGGAGCAGATTTCACCTGGCAGGGGAATGTAGTACAGGCGGATCTGACAGGAGATTATCTGGGTATTCCTTTTGGGGCGCTGTTGGATTTTGATGCCCGGCTACAGGGTAACCAGCTGGTGTTGACCCATCGTCATACTACCGTACAACATGGTGAATGGACAGGAGCGCTGTTGGAGCCTATAGACATTTCGCTGACCAAGTATTTTCCGGCTATTGTAGAAGTAAAACAAATGGAATTTGGCAAAAATGAGGTTTTGGTCCGTTTTCGGCTGGATTTATTCAAGCTGCCCCGATTGCTAATGCGTTAAATAGTAATTGCAAAGTGTAGCAGGTTATTTCCGATAAATCCGTAACTATGGCCAACCATACATAAAGAGCCCTTCTCCCGAAGAGAAAGGCTCTTTTTGCTGATGAGATACTATCTGGATCGCAGCAGAGCTGCATATTCATTCCATTTGGTACAATGAATGACTTTATTGTTAATACGTTCGTCTGCGTCCTGTAAACAGGCTGATCACGAACAGCACCAGGAAAAGGAAGAACAGCACCTTGGCAATAGTAGCAGCCGCTTCAACGATTCCGAAGAATCCGAACACGCCAGCAACAATCGCAATAATCAGAAAAATAACGGACCATTTTAACATAAATATCACCCTTTCGTTTGTAAATTTGAACAAACCGCATTTCCGATTGGATATCGGGTAACGAGGACGGTATGAAATTAGTTACTTATTAATTAGTAAAAGTACCTTAACCGCGCGGTTAGTAGGTTGAAACAGATGTTGGTATATTTCCCCGAACAAGTCTCGCTTCTGTTTCGGTGGTAAAACAGAAGGGTAGTTTATGAATAACATCCTGAAAAAATGTGAAACCAAAACATTCATTGTTGAAAGAGAGGGTAAATTATGAACATTGTTATCAGTATCAGTGTAGCGGTTGTCGCTATCGCATTCGCAGTACTCGTTGTATTCCTCGTTAAGACCCTGTTATCCGCCAAGGATTCGCTGGATAATGTATCCGCAACCTTGAAGGATGTACAAAAGACAATGGAAGAACTGACATACGAAGTAAAACAGACTATCCGTAATGTTAATGAGATTACAGGAGATGTCGAACATAAGCTGCAGCAGGTTGATCCGGTTGTAGAATCCGTTAAAAATCTTGGCGTGGTACTGAGTGAAATCACCGAAACTGTAAAAGATCTGACGCTCAAAACCAAAGAAGTATCCGGTACATTGTTTGATCGTGTGAAATTTGCCAGTGGCAAATCGGAGCATTCTACCAATGCACATTCCATGGTAACAGCTTCTACTCCGGAAGATCGTACGTTGCAATCCTACTCTGCTACATATGACAAAAATGGTCATAACAATGGTGCATGGTTGAACTGGGTAGATACAGCAGTGAACGTATGGCAGAAATTCCGCAAGATCCCGACTAAATAACCATATTTGATTAAATATTCCGAATTCAATGTTCTGATAATCTCCAAACGACCAACGGCTACATGATGATTCATGTGTAAACCGCAGAAAGGGTGAGACGATGCTTACTTACATGATGTTACTCGCTGGAATATTGTCCCCTTACAACGGTTCTGCCCAGGTATCTGATGCACCGTTACAGCCAGTCGTAGCTGTGCAGTCTGCTGAGTATGCCGCGATGCCCGCGGATAACAGTATCCATACTGCTTCCATAACATCTGCAACAGATTCCGTATACGAAGAACCCGATACCGAGGATACACTCAGCTACCATACTCTAAATGGCGTCTCTCTTAGTGACAGCCGGGCAGAGCTGCTGAACAAAAAGGGCGAACCGCTTCATCAGGTGAAGACGGATGCCGGCTATACGGAATATGAGTATGACGATGTGAAAGTAGGCATGATGGGGGATCACATTTACTATGTAAGTGTACCCGCACAGGCTGGCTCACTGACACTGGATGGTCACACGCTTCCTATTAATAAGCAGGCGATTACCAGTGAGTTGGGTGAACCGGATTTCACAGCAGATGATGGGGAAGGCTACAATAATGACTTTTATGCTTTTAAAGTCTTTACCGACCCTGGCACAGGGAAGATTGTCAGCGCAGATATTTTCGATACATTATCGGAGTGAATATTAATTATTTCTGAAAAAAATGTTTCATAGATTGGCAGTGTGGGTAAATGGTATATTGACTATCTTGTGAAAGCAGGTGATAGACATGAATCCGACTAATGCCAAGCCATACGCCAAAGTTGTAGCAAACGGTATACAAGCTGTAGAAGTCGTGAAGGAGCTGCAAAGTACGGGATATGGGTTTGATGATATCTATGTACTGGCGCATCAGCAGGACGTTACAGCCAAAATTGCCGAGACAGCCGGGGCACAGGAGATCGGGCTGAAGGAAGAAGGCATGTTTGACTCACTTGCCAATCTTTTCCGTTCACGTGGTGATGAACTGCGTTCCAAAATCACCTCACTTGGATTTACCCAGGCAGAGGCAGATTTTTACGAGCAGGAATTAGACCAAGATAAAGTACTTATTATTGCCAATCATAAATCCTAATTATAGAGGCTGCATGCTAAAGACAAAGAGGTTGTATCAAAATCATATAACCGTTGTCCCCGCTAGGGCCTAGATTTGTAAGGAAAATGCCTTCAATTCCACTTCCATGGTGGAGTTGGAGGTTTTTTGACGAGTTTTTGATACAGCCCCTTTTTGGATAACAATCACAGTTGGCTTATAATGAAAACAAGGTATATGAATCCGCTTCATGAAATAAGGGAATGAGGAGAAGTTATGAATATATTAATCGTTGATGATAATCCGACCAATGTAATAATTATCCGTGAGATTCTGAAAAGAGAACAATATACCAATATCGTCACTTCCGCATCGGCCCGGGAAATGTTCGAACATCTTGGTCTGGGTGAACCTGATGCAGTAGCACGTGCCAAAGCCAATTCGTTTGACCTGATTTTGCTGGATATGATGATGCCCGAAATGGATGGTATTGAAGCCTGCCGGATTATTCAGCAACATGAGCTGCTGAAAGATATTCCGATTATTATGGTCACAGCAGTAGGAGATTCCAAAAAACTGGCGGAAGCACTAGATGCCGGAGCAATGGATTATGTGACCAAGCCGATCAACAAAGTGGAATTGCTGGCTCGTATGCGTCTGGCCCTGCGACTCAAACATGAGAAAGACTGGCATAAAGAAAGAGACCAGCATATCCAGGATGAGCTTAAATTAGCCAGTCTGGTACAGCATGCGGTGCTAAGTACGCCGATTCATGATCCTTCTTTCCAGATTGAAGCCCTGTACAAGCCTTCTTTTGAGCTGGCAGGTGATTTGTATGCCTGGTATCCTCTTGGAGAAGGACGTTATGGCGTCATTTTGCTGGATATGATGGGGCATGGTATTTCTTCATCCTTGTTCTGCATGTTTATCGCATCTGTGCTTAAGGATACAGTTACTACCTATGTAGAACCGGAGAAAGTCATCCAGGAGCTGAACCGTCGTTTTAATCAGCTTCATATTGAGAATCAGCTGGTACAATACTACTTTACGGCGATCTATCTGGTGGTAGATACCAAGTACAAACGGATCGATTATGTTAATGCCGGACATCCTCCAGGTCTTTTCTTTGATGATAACGGAGAAGTGACCAAGCTCAGTACGAGTACGTTCCCTGTTGGCTTATTTGACCGAATTGAAGCAGAGCCACGCAGTTTCCATTATGAAGGAGACGGACATCTGGTACTGTATACAGATGGTCTGCTTGAAGCAGTAGAAGGCGATCAGGATGTGCAGCTTGATTTCCTGATTGATCAGCTGAAATCCAATCATCAACTGGATAAACAAAAAATCGAAACCGTATTTTTTGAAGCAAGTGCACCTGCAGATCGGGATGATGATAAGTGTCTGGTGTGGATTTCACTCAATGAAGGAGCGGACAATTAATGAAGCTAAGAACGAAGCTGGTCTTGGGGTTCAGTGTCATCATTTTATTATTGATGACACTGGGCTTTATTACGTATGACCGGATGAACTATATGAATGAACAGCTTGATAAGGTATACCAGGAGCGCTATCTCAAAGTACGGTATTCAACCGATATCCGCTCTCAAATGAATGTGATTGCCCGCGAAGCAGCCAATATGCTGCTCAGCGCTTCGACGCAGCCGGTAGAGCAGAGCCGCGTCACAATAGAACAGATGATTACGAGCAGTCAGAACAGCCTCAAACTGCTGAGTGAATCTTCCAATACACCAGAAGAAAAGAAACAGATTGAAACGGTGGCGGTTAACTGGCAGACCTTTATTGATTACTCGCGCCAGCTGACTTCGCTAGTAGCAGGAGACCAGATTGCCGCTGCGAACAATTACCGAACCCAGGTAGGGCTGGATGCGCAGACAAATCTGAATCAGAGCATATCCGACCTTGCGGAATATCAGGATAATGCGATTGATACGGAGATTGCGCAGGCCAATCTTGCTTATCAGAATTCGATTCGGATTACCACCTATGTGATGCTTGCCGGCGTTGTACTGAGCTTGTTGGTCATGCTTTGGATTGTACCAAGTATCAGCAAAGGTCTTGGAACCGTATCCCTGATGATCAAAGGATTCTCGGAAGAACGTTTTGGCGTTATTCGTCGTATTAAGATCAAATCCAAGGACGAGATCGGCGACGTAGCCAGAGTGTTCCAGCAGATGGCCGAAGATTTGCAGGAAAAGCGTCATATGGAAGATCAATATCGTCAGGCACAGGAAGACCAGTCCTGGCTGGATTCCAATACATCACGCATTACCGAGCTGCTGCGAGGCGTTAACACGTTGGAGCAGAGTGCACAGACTTTTATCAATGAATTTTCTCCGACACTTGGAGCCCATTTTGGAGCTCTGTATTTGCGAACGAATGAATCCAGCGACAAAATCATGCTCAAAGCAGCGTATGCTGCCGATGGCGAATTATGTTCCAAAAAAGAGATTCGTATTGGTGAAGGACTGACCGGACAGTGTGCTGCCGATCAGAAGCCGATCGTGCTGGATCAGGTACCGGAAGGGTACATTCCGGTCAATTCCGGACTGGGTGCGAGCAAGCCACAGAGCGTGCTGATTTATCCAGTACTGTTTAACGACGAGCTGCTGGGCGTTATCGAGCTGGCTTCACTGCGTGCATTTACATCGCTGCAGAGACAGCTGCTTCACTTACTTACCCAGGATCTTGGTATTATTATCAATAACATCAATCGTCGTTTGCACGTAGAAGAACTGCTGCGTGAATCTCAGGCACTGACAGAAGAGCTACAAAGCCAGTCCGAAGAGCTGCAAATGCAGCAGGAAGAACTGCGCCGCTCCAATGAACGTCTGGAAGAACAGACCGAGGAACTCAAGCGTTCCGAAGATATGCTGCAGCGCCAGCAGGAAGAACTGGAGCATTTTAATAATGAATTGATCGCCAAGACCCGCGAACTGCAGGAACAGATCCAGCATGTGGAAGAGCAGAATGAAGAGATTGAACAGAGCAAGCATCAGCTGGAACAACAGGCGATGCAGCTCGCTGTAACGAGTAAGTACAAATCGGAATTCCTGGCGAATATGTCCCATGAACTTCGTACACCACTGAACAGTCTGCTGATTCTTTCCCAGCTGCTGACCGAGAACAAGGACGGCAATCTGACCGACAAGCAGATGGAGTACGCAAGTACCATCTATATGTCTGGCGCGGATCTGCTCAAGATGATTGATGAGATTCTGGATCTCTCCAAGGTCGACGCCGGCAAAATGGAAATTAACCGTGAAGCTATACCGGTGACCAATCTGGAGTCCTTTGTAAATATGAACTTTGCTCCTGTAGCGGCGAAAAAAGGAATTGATCTGCATATTACGATCGGCGATCAGGTGCCGGAAGCCATTGTAACCGACGAGCACCGGGTTAAGCAGGTTCTACGCAATATGCTGTCCAATGCATTCAAGTTTACGGAAAAAGGATATATCGAAATGAATATCGATCAGGCAGAGCCGGGAGAACTTCCATCCTACCTGAACAGAGAAGAAGCGTATATCGCAGTCAAAGTGATCGATAGTGGTATTGGTATTCCGCAGGATAAACTGGATCTAATTTTTGAAGCGTTCCAGCAGGTGGATGGTACGACAAGTCGTAAATATGGCGGAACTGGATTGGGATTGTCCATCAGCCGCGAGCTGTCCCGTCTGTTGGGCGGTGGAATTACCGTCACTTCGGAAGAAGGCAAAGGCAGTACCTTTACCCTCTATCTGCCGAAGCTGGTTCCATCATCGGCTGACGAGACAGAAAGCAAGACGGATAGTACTGCCGACCGCATCAATTCCGGCTACATGTCGGCTGATTTTACCGATCAGGTATTGCAGCAGTCCTCCATGCGTATGAATAATCGCAAACAGGCTGCCGAGACAGAGTCTGCCGTTATTCCGCAGCCGCTGGCTGATGACCGTGACCAGATCAGCAAGGAAGACAAAGTACTGCTGATCATCGAGGATGATCCGAACTTTGCCAAAATCCTGATGGATATGGCCAGAGATCGTGGATTCAAAGCACTCGTAGGTATGCAGGGCGACACTGGCCTGCATATGGCCAAGACTTACAAACCGGATGCAATCATACTGGATATCCAACTGCCGGTGATCGATGGATGGGCAATCCTCAGTGAACTGAAAAGCAATGCCCATACCCGTCATATTCCGGTACATGTCATTTCTGTCATGGATGATGTCAAGCAGGGACTCATGATGGGGGCGATTGCCTACCTCAAAAAACCATCCAGTAAGGAAGCGCTGGAAAAAGCATTTTCCCATCTGGAATCCTATACCGAGCAGGGACTGAAGCAGCTGCTGATCGTAGAAGATGATGCGATTCAGCGTCAATCTATTATTGAACTGATTGGTCATGATGATGTCTCCATCACTGCAGTATCGACAGGCAAGGCTGCGCTGGAAGAACTGGACGGCAAGCGTTATGATTGTATGGTACTGGATCTGATGCTGACCGATATGACCGGCTTTGAACTGCTGGATCGTATTCGTGATAATCATCGTCTGAGCGATTTGCCGATCATTATTTATACTGGCAAGGATCTGGATACCAAGGAAGAGACCCAGCTGCGCAAGTATGCGGAGTCTATTATCGTCAAAGACGTCAAATCGCCGGAACGTCTGCTGGACGAGACGACCCTTTTCCTGCACCGGGTAGAAGCGGATCTGCCTGAAGACAAACGCCGTATCTTGCAGAAACTGCATAACAAGGAGACTCTGTTCGAAGGCAAGCGAATCCTGTTGGTAGATGATGATGTACGAAACGTATTTGCCCTGTCCAGTGTACTGGAAGGATACCGGATGGAAGTGACGTTCGCCGAGAATGGACGCGAAGCAATCGATATTCTGGCACAGCAGGATTTTGATCTGATTCTCATGGATATGATGATGCCGGAAATGGATGGATACGAAGCGATGCGGATTATTCGTCAGATGCCAGGGTATGACAAATTACCGATTATTGCGCTGACTGCCAAGGCAATGAAGGACGATCGTTCCAAATGTATTGAAGCGGGAGCCTCAGATTATGTCAAAAAACCAATACAAACGGACCAACTTTTATCATTAATGCGTGTTTGGTTGTATTCGTAGAGCACAAAAGTGGGTAAATGATTTATAATGTTAAACGTTGGCGATTTATCTGTGTGTTCAGATACGACCAATTCGGATAGAAATGGTTCCGATTTTACGCGGATCCATCTTGATCTCAAGCCAAAGAACAACGAACGACCATATAATTTTGACGAACATGTACAAATGTTGAGAAGCCGGTTGCACAATACAGTGAACCGGCTTTATACCGAATACGAATCACGTACAGTTTACAAGGAATCGGGGCTGAAAAGATGACACCGACGGATCATGAACAAATACAGAACAACTCAAACTCGCCCCAAGGGGAAGGTCAGATTATCACTAATCTCGCAGAGCGCGAGAATATTGAAATCGATCTGCTGCTGGAAGGGGTACATCGTTTGTACGGATATGACTTCCGTAATTATGCGCGTGCTTCATTGACCCGCAGAATATGGCATCATGTCCATGCGGAGAATCTCAAATCTGTCTCGGCTCTTCAGGAGAGAATACTGCATGATCGTTCCTGTTTTGAACGATTTGTACAGAACCTGTCGATTCCGGTGACAGAGATGTTCCGGGATCCGCACCTGTTCCGTATGTTCCGGGAAAAAGTCATTCCCCTGCTGCGGACCTATCCGTATATTCGGATATGGCATGCGGGCTGCTCCACGGGAGAAGAAGTATACTCGATGGCAATCTTGCTGCACGAAGAAGGTCTGCTGGACAAAGCACGGATCTATGCGACCGACATGAATAACCGTTCACTACAGCAGGCGCGCGAAGGCGTCTTCGGTATTGATCGTATGCAGCTATACACCAAGAATTATCTGGAAGCTGGCGGTACCCGCTCTTTTTCCGAATATTATACAGCCAAGTACCAATCCGTTATTTTCCAGCCGTTTCTTCGCAAGCATATTATTTTTGCGGAGCATAATCTGGCTACTGACCGCTCGTTCAACGAGTTTAATGTAATCTTGTGCCGAAATGTAATGATTTATTTTGACGATAAACTCCGTGAACGTGTTCATGGATTGTTTCATGAAAGTCTTAGCCGCTTCGGTATTCTGGTGCTGGGCTCCAAAGAGTCGATGCAATTCACCGGCTACAGTGATTCGTATGAACCACTGGATCGACTGGAAAAGGTATACCGGAAAATTAACTAGAGAATGTAGGGGGATACCATGAGGTTTCATGAACCGATTCATATCTTGCTGGTAGATGATCGACCTGAAAACTTGCTTGCCCTGGAAGCCGTTCTCGAGAGTGAACGTTATAATCTCGTCAAAGCGACTTCAGGGGAAGAAGCGCTGCGCTGTCTGCTCAAGGATGAATTTGCTGTTATTATTCTGGATGTTCAGATGCCGGGGATGGATGGCATTGAGACTGCCAAACTGATCAAAGCCCGTGAGAAAACCAAAGAAATTCCGATTATTTTTGTGTCTGCCAATAGCAAGGAAGCCGAGCATCTGTTTGCCGGATATTCTGCAGGTGCTATTGATTACATGGTAAAACCATTTATTCCGCAAATCCTGAAATCCAAGATTGAAGGATTTGTAAATATGTATCTGACCAACAAGCGTCACAAAACCCAGTCCATGCTGCTGCAGCAAAAAACGCTGGAACTTGAAAAAATGAATCAGGAACTGGTTCGTGCCAAAGAAGCTGCCGAGATTGCAGCCAAAGCGAAAACCGAATTCCTGGCAATGATGAGCCATGAGATCCGTACTCCGATGAACGGAGTAATCGGTATGATCGATCTGTTGATGGAGACCGATCTTCAACCTGAACAAAAGGACTATGCCGAGATTATCCGCAGCAGTGCAGATACACTCGTTATGGTCATTAACGATATTCTGGACTTTACCAAAATGGAGTCAGGCAAAATGGAACTGGAAGAACATCCATTTTCGCTCGAAAATTGTATTTCCGAAGTGTTTGGACTATTTTCGGTGGAGGCTGGCAAAAAGGGTCTGGAGCTGCTTTACCGAATTGGAGATAATGTACCGGGCTATCTGTTCGGAGATATGGCGCGCCTGCGTCAGGTGCTCATTAATTTGACGGCGAATGCTATCAAATTTACCGAGCAGGGCGGTGTCTATCTGGAAGTAGAAGCGGTAGGCCAGCATGATAATCGTCTGGAACTGGAGTTCAAAGTCAAGGATACAGGTATCGGGATTGCTCTGGAGAAGCGGGAGCAGCTGTTCCAGCCATTTTCTCAATTGGATTCATCCATGACAAGAAAGTATGGCGGAACCGGACTGGGTCTGGCGATTTGCAAAAACCTGGTACAGATGATGGGCGGAGATATCCGTCTGGAATGCAAAGAGATGGAACCTGGCGATGGAGCAGTATTTGCCTTTAGCATCCGTGTGGGTGAATACACGGTTGAAGAGACAGAAGTAGATGTGGTGGAGGAAAGGCCGGTAAGTCTGCTTCAAAAGAGCGGCTCCATTCCCCGCATTCTGATTGTAGACGACCATCCGATCAATCAGAAGCTGATGGTTAGTATGCTCAATAGACTCGGTTACGAGCCGGATACTGCAGATGACGGAGATGAAGCGATCCGGATGGCTTCTGCCCAGACGTATGATTATATCTTTATGGATGTACAGATGCCTAATATTGACGGACTGGAAGCTACGCGGATTATACGCGAGCTGGGGAATGGAGAACGTTCGGTCATTATTGCAATGACTGCTGATGTGATGGAAGGTATCAAAGGACGATGCTTTGCAGCAGGCATGGATGATTATATAAGCAAACCGGTCAAAATGAGTAGCGTAAAAGCAATGATGGAACGTTATGCATTGGAATTATCACGGTATGAAGCCAAAAAAACGGTATATTGATCATTCGTATGTGATAACCGAATTAACATATAATGCGCAATAAGGTCTTGCTGCCACTGGCGGAAAAGGCTAGATTTGCGCTGCCCCTACTAAAGTTGTTATAACAACTAAAAATTGTATATACTATAAAAAACAGGATATAATCAAAATCAGTTCTCTAATCGGTTATTTAGGATATGTTTCATAAGATAACAGATTGGGTTATTAGTAAAGAAACCATTGTTCAGGGGAGAATGTCTATGACTACTAACAAAAACGAAAAATTTAATGCAGTAACCCAACTCGAAGAAGGCGCATGCACTGTCTTTTTAAGCGGGGAAATGGATTTATCGGTAGCGCCTGATTTTCGTCTGGTTATGGAGCCGCTTGTAGGCGACGCTGGCCAGGATCTGATCGTAAATATGAAAGACCTGAAATATATTGATAGCACAGGTATCGGTATACTGCTCTCTATCCTCAAAGCACGGCACGGTATGAATGCCAGCTTTACTGTTGAAGAGGTTCCTCCACAAATTCAGAAACTGTTTGAAATGACCGGAATTGCCAAGTTTTTTGCCCCTCAGGAGAACTCCCACTAGGAAAGGATCGAACATAGCATGAAAGCTGATACTCAAAAAGTAATACTTAATTTACCTGCAACCGCAGAGTTTGTAGATGTAGTACGATTGAATCTGTACGGAATTGCTTCCAAAATGGGATTTTCATATGAAGATATTGAAGATATGAAAGTAGCCGTATCCGAAGCATGTAACAATTCCGTGCTGTATGCCTATGGGCAAAATGATGGACATATTGATGTAACTTTCGAAATCGGTGAAGAAACGTTATCCATTACTGTCGAAGACGAAGGGGAGAGCTTCGAAACAGTAAAAGGTGGCGGAGAAGAAAGCACACTGCATGACAAAGATCTGAATGATGTTCAGATTGGCGGACTTGGCTTCTATCTGATGCAGGCATTGATGGATGATGTCAGCATTGAAAATGTAGCTGGCCAGGGTACTCGTGTCGTCATGTCCAAAAGCCTTGCTCTAAGCGAGGAAAGAGTATGAGTGAAAGAGTGACTCCCCCCGAATCGATGGACGAGGCGATCGGCCTGATCTGGGAGTATCAACAAACAAAAGACAATGACATTGCGACCGTGCTGATCAAAAAGTACGAGCCTATGGTTAAGATGGCTGCGGGTAAAATTGCCCGTAACCGCCCTGACTTGTACGAAGATTTGTACCAGGTCGGTCAAATGGCATTGATTCGTCTTTTGCAACAGTATGATATTTCTTTGGGGATTCCCTTTGAACCATATGCCATGAAGAGTATGATCGGGCATATGAAAAACTTTTTGCGCGATAAATCGTGGTACATACAGGTTCCGCGCCGAATCAAAGAAAAGGGAGCCCTGGTTCAGCAGGCGATCGACGAATTGACGGTCAAGCTGGAACGTTCCCCTAGTGTGCGGGAAATTGCCGGTTTTCTGGAACTTTCGGAAGAGGAAACCATTGAAGTCCTGGCAGGACGCGAATGCTATCACTACGTATCTTTGGATTCGCCATTGTCCCAGGAAGAAAGCGCAGCTACACTGGGCGAACTTATCAGTGCAGATGTGAATGATTACGATGCAGTAGAGAAGCGGATGGATCTGCAGCAGGCACTTAGCCAGCTGAAGGAGCAGGAACAAAAAGTACTGCTGCTTGCCTTCCAGGAAGGTCAATCCCAACGTGCGATTGCACAAAAGCTGGGTGTATCCCAGATGAGTGTATCGCGTATCCAGAAGCGCGCTACGGAGAAGCTTAAACAAATTATGTCTAACGCTTCATCATCGGGTTAATGTTGCACATGTACAAGATTAAATTGTCGGTTATGGCAATTGACTGAGGTATGCTTTGATTCTCCGAATGGAGGTTGAAGCATACCTTTTTTAATTTCCTGCTGTGTTTCATATGATGCAGAATTTGGAGTGTAAGTGTAAGTGTAAGTGCGTTTGCTGTTCTATTGGATGCTTAGACTTGGATTTGTAGTACAGTTATAAATGAAGCTGAAGTGAATGTAAGTTTGTCCGCTCCGAAATTGGATTAGTCTCCTGCCCCTCGTTAAGATCAGATATCCTGAATATCCGCTTGCAGCGGAGGATATCCAATCTTAAATAGGGCCGCTTCGCTGCTGGAGTCTAATTCCAATTCCTTCGCTTAGAGCTTGGAATACATTCTTGTTTCTCTAAAAAATCTGCGTAAACAGCAGAGCGGAGGGAAGGGAATCTTTCCAAAGGACGACATTTAAGAATGGATATTTACCGATACAATCGGTGATTCAAAATATCCATTCTTAACCGGAGGACGACGGAATGATCCCTTTCCGCAGCGGTTGATGCATCATCAGTATACTAGCATAGCAGGCAGCCAACACCGATCGATCCCATGCCACATATTCCTGTTGTACAACTTGATAATAAAAAATCCCTGTGCGCGGATAAAGGATAACATTGCTGTATCTTTTATCTATGCACAAGGATTTTGATAAAGGAAGCGATGCGAATTTACTTCTGTTAACCTTTGCCTCCACTTGTATCTGCACCTTGGGAAGCCTTGACATAATCGAGAATCTGACTGATATAGTCACCGATCAGCGGCAGGGAAACCATCTGGCTCAGGATAAAGGCAAGCAGCGCCAGGATGACGATAGTACCCAATGATAAGCCAAGACCACGAGCAGTACCAGCAATAAAGTTGGTGATCAGGCGGCGGCGTACACTGCTGTAATTCTCGATGATATCTCTGATTTCCGCTTTGTCCAGCGCTTTGGTCAGCTGATCGAGGCGTTCATTCAGACGCTTCACTTCATGACGCAATTCGAATGGATGCTCGCGCACATTATCTGGCGGAGGTACCACTTCAGGGGATGTAGGTGATAACTCTTTGTCTTTGTCAGCCATGAGATTCCCTCGCTTTCATATGAATTCGCCACATCGGGCATAAAAATAGCCGACTGCAATGAGCCGGCTATTTTGGTCAATCCAGGTTATATTAGCGTTTGTTGTTAGAGTTAAAGTTATTGTTTGTTGACGGGTTGGAACCCGTTGTAGTGGAACCTGGTGTAGTAGATGTTGTAGAGCCCGCTGTTGCAGATCCAGTTGTCGTCGAAGCACCTGTGCTGGAACCTGTAGATGTGGAAGAACCGGAACCGGACGAAGTCAGCGGCTTGGAATCTTTTTTCACATCTTCAGCAGCTTTGGTTACTTCTTTGGCTACATCTTCTTTTGCACCTTTTACATCTTCAGCGATGTTTTTGGAAGCTTCGGCTACATGTTTTACGATGTTTTCTTTGGCTTCTGCTTTTTCTTGATCAGCAGATTCGCCTACACCGATCGAAGATTTGGCTTTACCAGTCAGGTCAGTAGCTTTGGTAGCTACAGTCTGAGCAATGGTTGTAGCTTTGTCACCTACCACACTTGCCAGTTCTACGGTTTTGTCGCTGATCAGGCCAGCTGCTTGCATCGTCTGGTCGGATACAGTACCGTATACATTTTTGGTTTTCTCACCGGCTACAGCCAGTTTGTCGGACAGATCGCTACGCAGCTCACGTCCCGGTTTTGGCGAGAAGAGCAGTGCGGCAGCAGCGCCGATCAGGCCACCGATAAATACACCTTTCAAAAATGTGGAACCGCTTTGCATTGGATATTCTTTTTCTGCTTCGTTCATAAAAAATCACTCCTTCAATTAGTGTAGGTTGCGTGTAATAGCGTACGGTTCTGCGACTAGAGCCGAAGAGCCAGCCATATCATATCAAGTGAAGCTTCTCTGGGAGTATTAAGTATTATGTTGCAGCTTACCATAAGTATGGCTTATATCATGCCTGTCTGAGATCAAGATGCTCTGTGGAGCAGTCGGGATAACAGTCCAAGCAGAAAAACGAAAATCGCAGTTCCCAGAATAGCCGGGATAATCGCAAAATCACCGATATTCGGGCCAAAGTCACCAAACAACAGGGCGCCCAGCCATGCTCCTACAAATCCGGCAATAGCGGCTCCAATGATACCACCAGGCATTGCTTTGCCTGCGAGCGCATTACCGATTAGGCCAATAATAACGGCGAGCACAATACTGATAATGATTCCCCACATGCAGATCGCCTCCTTTACTTTACGCTACGCTAGTCCATTTCAGCTGAAGGCACGTAACCGTTGAAGTGGGCTATCTCGCTTGTTTGTCTTACTTCGTATATAAACATGGGGCATACGCATGAAACATTGGTTGCTTACCCCTTTGCATCGTCAAAAGGTTGCTGGGGCTTTCTTTTTTGCCATACAGACAAGGCATACGCACATGTAATCAGCCACAGAAATCCGCTGGCAAAACCGGCAATAATATCGGTTGGATAGTGAACGCCGAGGTATACACGTGTAATGCCGATCAAGGCGATGAGTATAATACCACACAGGATGGCTGGTACCATGGACTGGTTTTTCTGCCTGCGATAGCGGGCCCAGATAAAGAACAACATCCCGTACATAGCTGCCGCGATCGTCGCATGACCACTGGGAAAGCTGTACCCTGAAGCATGAGTCCAGAATTCCAGTTCAGGACGTGGACGCATAAAGTGTGCTTTCAGAATCGTATTCAGCAGCCATGCACCCAGTGATGTCACAAGCAGCATCAGTGCTTCACGGTATTCGCGCCATACTGTCAATAGCAGTGCAAAACCAAGTGATACACAGACTGTCGAATAAAATCCGCCCAGATATGTGAAAAACAGCATTGTACTTCGGAGTGGTTCTTCATGATAAGTGCGCACCTCGCGCTGGAATTCATTTTCCCATATATGAACCTGACCGCCGAATGCATTCTGAATCAGCCAGGTAACCAGATTAAGGAGGATAAAAGAAACCGCTGCTCCTGCAATCAGCACGAGGGTAATTATGAGCCATAGAGGGAGATTGGAGAACTTGCGTCCTGAACGTTCAGGAAAAGCTGGAGATGAGATAGGGATCGCCTTCTTTCATTTGTTATCGTTATGTTAAATTTAACCCTGTATTCACGACTGAACCCTGTTAACAGCAAACATTCGTGAACAATATGCTAAATGTCTACGAATCAAAAGAAGCATAGTAACAAAATCCACATAAAAAAGCCTGCTTCCTCAAAAAAGGAAAGCAGGCTTTGATACCTGGAAAAGTGAAAAGTTATTTGCTGCGCAGACGTCCCAGTTCGGACACAAGTGCTTCAACTTCACTGATGCTCAAGTTGGGTTTATTCATCACAATATCATAGACTTCATGGATATCTTCATACTGATCCAGCGAAAAAGCAGAAGCCTGCATCGCTGCACCACTGGCCATCCGAAGCTTGGTTTTGATCGCTTCAATCATGACTTCCAGATTTTCCGTTGTAGGTTGGGACAAATCCATCGGTACGTTCTCCCTTTCTGTAACAAAAGCTGATTTTGTTGTATTGTACCATGGATAGCGACAGGGAACCAATATTTTGCGGTAATAGGGCGCATCGGTTAAAATTACTATAGATACGCACAGTTGAGGAGGGAATCTACTATTATATGATTAATCGTCAGTCAAGTCTGCTTCCCTATGACCAGCAGAATCGGCGCAATGTGAACCGGGATGGGTTGACCCAGTTTTTCCGGATGATTCACAGCCGTCATGCGCTGGAGGAGCTTGCCTTTGTGTGTATCGGTACAGACCGTTCAACGGGAGATGCACTGGGACCGCTAATCGGCAGTGGTCTGAAAGCACGCAGCATTCCCAATATTACAGGCACAATGGAGTATCCCTGCGATGCGCATAATCTGCATGAGCGTATTCCGCGCATATCGGGTGATCTGACGATTATTGCGATAGATGCCTGCCTCGGTCAGCAGCGCTCGGTAGGACTGTATAGCATTGGAGAAGAGCCGCTATTCCCTGCGTTGTCGGTAGGAGGCAAATTTCCGGGCGTAGGCACATACAGTATCGCAGCCATTGTGAATGAGAATGGACCCAAACCCTACTGGACGCTACAGACAACCTCATTGCGCCATGTTATGAAAATGGCAGAGGACGTCGTGGAAGCGGCGGTTCGTGGACTAGGCATTACCGATTGAATAGGCATATATCATTCGTCTGAATAAAATGATCATAGTGAATTCGATATCGAATAGGTTATACCTACTATAGATAAATGATTTCTATACATTTCCGAACTAACTGCACAGGGAGGCAATCATTCATGAATCAACCTATACAGCAACCATCCGAACTTCTTTATTTTACCGATACCGGTGCAGGTGAGCCGCTTGTATTGCTGCACGGTTTTATGGGCAGCTCTGCCTACTGGGATGAAGTTGTTCCCGAATTGTCCAGAACGTATCGCTGCATTGTGCCCGATCTGCGTGGGCATGGCCGCAGTCCGGCACCGGAAGGAGCCTACCGGATTGAACAAATGGCAGAAGATATTATCCGATTGCTGGATCATTTAAATCTGAACAAGGTTACGGTACTCGGTCACTCGATGGGTGGTTATGTGGCTCTTGTGCTGGCTGAGCAGTATGCAGACTATTTGAACGCATGGGGACTGGTTCATTCGACCGGATATGAGGATTCGCCAGAAGCCCGGGAGAAACGTCTGCAGACCGTCTCCAAAATTAACAGTGAAGGCGTAGCTGCTTTTGTAGACGGATTCATCGAAGGGTTGTTTGCACCGGATTCGGTAACTGAGCTGCCACAGGCTGTACAAAAAGCAAGGGAGATTGGATACCATACGCCTCCACAGGGAGCTTGCGGTGCAGCCATGGCGATGCGCGAACGTCCAGATCGTCGCTCGGTTATCGCTTCTTCCATTCTGCCGGTGCTATTGGTTGCCGGTGAGAATGATCATGTTGTACCGGCAGAACGTCTATTTACCGCTGAGGGAGAACAGATTACATCCGTAACGATACCGGGTGCCGGACATATGAGCATGCTGGAAGCACCAGAAGAACTAATCGCAGTGATCAACAAGTTTATTCGATAAAATCTACTATAGAATCATATTGAAGGCGGGATAGGAATGTTCAGAAAAGATTACCTCATGGGCATGATCGAGGATATGGCCAGCATGATTTCCAAAGCGTTCGGACTCAAGGAAGAAAAGAAATATACGGAAGCACTGTGGGAAGTTGATGACCTCATGCGCAAAAACTTCCGTTTGAACAGTGAACTGGTAAACCGTATGCCTACAGATGAAGTTATAGATATGTTCCGCGTAGGTCCCACTGTCGAAGTGGATCAGCTGCAGGGATTGGCACGCATGATCGAAGTAGAAGCCGATATTTATGCAGCCGGCGGTCATGATGAAGATGCTGTAGTACGCCGAATCAAATCGCTGCATCTGTTCCTGTACAGTGCGGTGAATGGGGCAGATCGCAGTCTGCTGGATTATCCACAGCATATTGATGGACTGCTCGATCAGCTGGAAGAGTACGTGCTGCCGGCTGCAGTAGAAAAACTGATGCTGGAATATGAAGAGCAGGAAGGCTATTATGATAATGCGGTAGATGCACTTCGTCGCCTGACCGAGCTGGACCCTACTGAAGGACAGCAGACCGGCGCAGCCTTTTACGAACGGATGCTAAGCAAAAGCGATGAAGAGCTGCAAGAAGGCGGCATCACCCGGGCCGATATAGAAGCGGCGCATGCCCGGCTGCAAAATTGAAAAGGAAAGAAAGTGATTGTACATCATGGATTCACTCCAGAAACTCGTTCATCAGCTGATTGAAGGCGGTGAACTGATCTCGGCGACGCTTAGTCAGCGCCGCAAACGGGACGCCGATGCCTTTAACAAAGTTATTATCAAACCGGTTGAACTCAAGAAGCAGCTGCATTATCAGTTTGCTTATCATTATAATAATAAAGTTACTCATGAGAATGTACCTGCTGCCGAAGCGGAGCGTCCGTTAATGGAGCTATTCGAGCAGTCGATGCGCCAGGGTCTGCTGTGCACCACAGAGGCGGATTATCAGGTATTGATCAGCAAGAAATACAAAGTGTCGATTTTAACCAAGACAGCGACCAAAACAGAAGCCGATCTGAATCATAACCGCAAAAAGCGCTATATTCTGGATGAAGGCGAACCTGTTCCTTTTCTGGTGGAGCTAGGTATCATGAATGCCGATGGCAAAGTGTTTGCCAAAAAGTATGACAAGTTCCGCCAGATCAATCGCTTCCTGGAGATGGTACAGGATATACTGCCATCGCTGCCTGAGGATCGTGAACTGACGATTGTGGATTTTGGCTGCGGTAAATCCTATCTCACCTTCGCTCTTTATCAT
The DNA here is from genome assembly GCF_000971985.1 of Paenibacillus dauci. GTDB lineage: Bacteria > Bacillota > Bacilli > Paenibacillales > Paenibacillaceae > Saccharibacillus > Saccharibacillus dauci. The sequence continues at coordinate 145,077 of NZ_KQ040800.1, forward strand.
TATTTGAATATCCAGCAGCGTCGCCCTTTGCGTATTGTTGGTCTGGATCTCAAAGCCGATGTCATTCAGCACTGCAGCCAGCTGGCCGAGAAGCTGAATTATGACAAGCTTCAGTTCCTGGTCGGAGACATTGCAGATTATAACGAGCTGGATCAGGTCGATATGGTCGTTACTTTGCATGCTTGTGATACAGCAACCGATGCTGCTTTGGAAAAGGCAGTACGCTGGGACGCCTCGGTTATCCTGTCTGTTCCATGCTGTCAGCATGAGCTGTTCAGCCAGGTAGAGAATGATGCCCTGAGCCCTCTTTTGTCCCACGGTATACTCAAGGAACGTTTCTCCGCGTTGGCTACTGACGCGATTCGTGCCAAGCTACTCGATCTGATGGGCTACCGTACACAGCTGCTCGAGTTTATCGATATGGAGCATACACCCAAGAATATACTGATCCGCGCGGTCAAAGGTTCTGCCGGTGATACAGCGACGATGTGGCAGGAATACAGTGTATTCCGAAATATGCTGCAAGCTCGCCCGTATCTGGAAAATGCCTGCCGTGACCTGCTTCCGCAGGAGACTACCAGCGAAGCTGTCCTGTAAAATCAATTCAGACGGCTACGTATCAATAAGACTGTATTGTGTACCATATATGTACCGCTTAATATCAACACCAACGGACTGTTTGTTTTGGCAGTCCGTTTTTTTATATTTTCCAAAGACGTACATATCACTGTCTGTGTGCATTGTTTATCCTTTTCCCCTTCTGGATAGCGTCCTCGGAATAGATGAGGTTAAAACTAGCCCATGTTCACATCACTGTGCTAAAATATGTAAGGACATCATTACGACACAGCGCTTGAGTCATGTGGGAATACATAAGCCTGATATAGAGACAGGAACACAACCATACTGAAGGAGGACTGGTGGAGATTATTTCCGATATTATTTCACAACTACTGCACTGGGTGGAACAGCTCGGTTATGCAGGTATTATGCTGGGATTGATGATTGAGGTCATTCCGAGTGAGATTGTGCTGGCCTACGGCGGATATCTCGTATCCACAGGCAGTATCAATTACTTTGGAGCGGTAGCGTTTGGTACCGTTGGCGGGGTCATCGCCCAGCTGTTCATTTACTGGATCGGACGTTACGGCGGACGCCCTGTACTGGAAAAGTACGGCAAATACATTTTGATCAAAAAAAGCCATATCGACCACGCGGAAGAATGGTTTGATAAATACGGCACAGGTGTTATTTTTACCGCGCGTTTTATTCCGGTTGTACGCCATGCCATTTCGATACCGGCAGGCATTACCAAGATGTCCCATGTACGCTTTATTACACTGACTACGCTGGCGGTGATTCCATGGTCTGCCCTGTTTGTTTATCTGGGTATGGTACTGGGCAGCCAGTGGGAGAATATCGATCAGATCGCAAGTAAATATACGACACCGATCCTGATTGTGGCAGTTGTGCTGCTGGCATCCTACTTTTTGGTTAAAAGGAAGATGAAAAAGAAATAAATCATCCGAAAGGCGGCGAATATAATGAGCAAGCGCAATCTGGCAGACAAATGGGAAGTGGCAATTACTCCGGAGCAGTTTATGGAGGGAATGACACAGAACAAGGAAGCTTTCCATGATGGACATACCTTATTCAATTGGACCGATCTGGAGGATCACGAATTTTTCAAATTGCTCCAGCATCGTGATGACTTGCGCTCCATTATTATAGCGGCTGACTGGTGTGGCGATGTAGTTCGTAATATTCCGGTTGTATTCCGTGCTTTTGAGGAAGCGGCTATTCCAACCCGGGTTCTTATTCTGGAGGAGCATCAGGATGTTATGGACGAATATCTGACGATGGGTGGGCGTTCTGTACCGATAGTTATCATTACGGATACTGGCGGTCATGTGCTGGGACAATGGGGACCGCGTCCACAGCATGTGCAGGAGCTGATGGTGGCTTTCCGTCAGGAGAATCCGGATCGTGAAGCTCCCGACTACAAGGACAAGATGGCAGAGGTACGCAAAGGAATGATGGAGCGCTATGGAGAAGGTTCTGCTTCTCATGCGATGGTGATCCGTGAACTGCGTGAATTATTATCAGGAGTGTGAATAACGTGTTCAAAATAGAGACTTTTTCGCTTGGACCGCTGCAGACCAATGCGTATCTGCTGATCGCAGAAGATAATCAGCATGCGGTAGTGATTGATCCGGGGATGAACCCGGGCTCACTGATTCGGCGTATAGATACATTGAATCTGAAGCTGGAAGCCATTTTGCTAACCCATGCTCATTTTGATCATATGGGCGGGGTACAGGAGATGCGTCAGCATTATTCCTGCCCGGTTTACCTGCATGATCTGGAGGCAGAGTGGATGACCAATCCACGGCTCAACGGTTCGGCGATGTGGCCGGATGTGACTCCGCCAATTACAGCCGAGCCTGCAGAATACGCCTTGGATAAAGGACAAAAGCTGGAGCTGATCGGCCATACATTTACCGTGTACCATACACCGGGTCATTCACCGGGCAGTGTCAGCTTCCTGAGTGGAAAAGAACTGTTCTCCGGTGACGTACTGTTCCGCATGGGTGTGGGACGTACCGATCTGACCGGCGGCAGCGAGCGGGCATTGATCGATTCGATCCGTACCGTATTGTACCGTTTTGATGATGAGACGACAGTTTATCCGGGACATGGACCGAGAACAACGATTGGTAACGAGAAAGCAGGCAATCCCTACGTTCCTGCATAATGTAGCAGCATCTGCATGAGCGCTTGCACGGCAGATAGAATTTTGCATCATCGCTTCTGTCTGTAGCGAGGTACTTTTATACAGAAGATGATTTTCTCAAAGACAATTACTTAGACAAGCAGACTGGATCTTTTTCTGTCTGCTTGTTTTATTTTGGAAATAAAATGACACCAATCGACCTCTATAGACGTACTTTATAAAATGCATATTTTCACAAGGGTATTAAGATGTAATTTTTGGGATTAAAGTGGACACCACTTACTTATTGTAGTAGGATGTACAAATAAGGAGATAAGCTAGGGGGAGATAGACGATGCTGCATCTGGGAGAAAAAGTCGTAGTGGTCACTGATACCTTTGAGCAAAATCTGCCTGTAGGTGATTATGGATATATAATTGCGTATGACCGTAACCCTGATAATGCCTTCGATTATGTCATTCGTATTCCTAAAGCAAACCGTAATTTCTTTGTACCGGCTGGCGATATTGAGCCGGAGGAGATACTGCTGCAACAGGAAGCAGAACGAATCGGACGCGAGGCGCTAATCGATTATGCTCTGGCGACACACAATGAAAAGTTGTTTTTCCAAGTGATGAATGGTGAGGAACTTCCGGTACCTGAAGAACCTTTAACAGATAAAAGTACACAGGCTGATTTCGTCAAACAAATCAATCTGCGTGCTTGGATTTAAAAGAGTCGGCGCTGCCGGCTCTTTTTTTATTGCTATCGCTTTAACGGATTGAATTGTAAGGGTATGTACCCTATAATGGAAAAAGTTATTTCCCGCCGGTTTGGCTGTGATGCGGACAGAAGTTATAGGTTCTGCATGCTATCCAGTACATCCAGCGAGAGACCGGTACAGGATTGAAGGAGGGTTTATCAATGACAATCAATATTCAGGATGTGGAACATGTAGCCAGACTGGCGCGTCTGGATTTGAATGAAGAAGAGAAGGAACAATTCACTGCGCAGCTGGATGCCATTCTCAAATATGCAGAAAAGCTGAACGAGCTGGATACGGACAATGTCGAGCCTACCACGCATGTGCTGCATGTCAGCAATGTAATGCGCGAAGATAAAGTGCATGAAAGTCTGCCGATTGAAAAAGTACTGCGCAATGCTCCCGATGATGAAGACGGGCAGTTCAAAGTACCGGCTGTTCTGGAATAGACTCCTGCAGCCCGATCCCAAGTAAACCGAATTGAAGGAGGACACGAAGTGACTTTATTTGACCTCAGTCTGAACGAAATACATAACCGGCTTCATGCCAGAGATCTGGCAGTAACCGATCTTGTAGCACAGGCTTTTCAGACGATTAACGAACGTGATGACCGTATCCAGGCTTACCTGACGCTGGATGAGGAAGCAGCCAACTGCAAAGCAGCTGCACTGGATGAGAAAATGGCCAGCGGGGAAGCCCGTGGTCTACTGTTTGGCTTGCCGGCAGGGATCAAGGACAATATCGTGACCGAAGGACTGCGCACGACCTGTGCCAGTCAATTTTTGCGTAATTATGATCCGATTTATAATGCTACGGTTATGGAAAAGCTGCAGCTGGCAGATTCCGTTACACTGGGCAAACTGAATATGGACGAATTTGCCATGGGCGGCTCCAATGAAAACTCCAGCTTTATGCCGGTACGCAACCCGTGGAATCTGGATTATGTACCAGGCGGTTCAAGTGGTGGATCTGCAGCAGCAGTTGCAGCCGGCGAAGCATATTTCACCCTTGGCTCCGATACCGGCGGTTCGATCCGTCAGCCCGCTTCCTACTGCGGCGTTGTTGGACTCAAGCCTACTTATGGTCTGGTATCCCGTTTTGGTCTGGTTGCTTTTGCTTCATCTCTTGACCAGATTGGTCCGATTACCAAAAATGTAGAAGACTCCGCTTATGTGCTACAGGCAATTGCCGGATACGACGAGAAAGACTCCACATCAGCCAAAGTGGATATTCCCGATTACATTAGCTCGCTCACAGGTGATATCAAAGGACTGAAGATTGCCGTTCCTTCCGAATACATTGGTGAAGGTGTCGATGCTGCAGTCAAGGAATCGATCATGAGCGCGCTCAAAGTACTGGAAAGTCTGGGCGCAGAATGGGAAGAAGTTTCTCTTCCGTATACCGAGTATGCAGTAGCTACCTATTATCTGCTTGCTTCTTCCGAGGCTTCTTCCAACCTGGCGCGTTTTGACGGTGTACGTTATGGTGTACGTGCCGAGAATCCGGGCAATCTGCTGGAGCTGTATCATCAGTCCCGCAGTGAAGGATTTGGCCCGGAAGTGAAACGCCGGATTATGCTGGGTACCTATGCACTGAGCTCCGGTTATTATGATGCTTATTATCTCAAAGCCCAAAAAGTACGTACATTGATCAAGCAGGACTTTGACAATGTATTTGCCAAATATGATGTTATTGTTGGACCTACTGCGCCGACAACCGCATTCAAGCTGGGTTCCCAGGTGAATGATCCACTCACCATGTATCTGAATGATATTCTGACCATTCCAGTGAGTCTGGCAGGTGTACCGGCGATTAGCGTTCCTTGCGGATTAGTGTCGGGACTTCCTGTCGGCATGCAGATTATCGGCAAAGCCTTTGATGAACAGACGGTTTTGCGTGTGGCGCATGCATTTGAACAAAATACCGATTTCCATAAGCAGCGTCCACAGCTGTAAAACCATCTGAAGAAGGAGGACGATACCGATGTCTACAGCCAGATACGAAACAGTCGTCGGACTGGAAGTTCACGTTGAACTTCATACCCAATCAAAAATCTTTTGCGGCTGTTCTACCGCTTTTGGAGCACCGCCAAATACGCATACCTGTCCGGTCTGCCTCGGTCACCCGGGTGTACTGCCCGTGCTGAACCGTCAGGCCGTGGAATATGCAATGAAAGCAGCGATGGCGCTGAACTGCCAGGTTGCCGATGTAAGCAAGTTTGACCGCAAAAACTACTTTTATCCCGATTCTCCCAAGGCCTATCAGATTTCCCAGTTTGATCAGCCAATCGGAGAACATGGATGGATCGATATTGAAGTGAATGGACAGACCAAGCGAATCGGCATTACCCGTCTGCACCTGGAAGAAGATGCAGGTAAGCTGACCCATACTTCGGGCGGCTATGATTCACTGGTAGACTTTAACCGTGTGGGTACACCATTGATCGAGATCGTCTCCGAACCGGAGATTTCTTCTCCCGAAGAAGCACGTGCCTATCTGGAGAAACTGCGTGCCATTATGCAGTATTGTGATGTATCCGATGTGAAAATGGAAGAAGGATCGCTGCGCTGCGATGCCAACATCAGTCTGCGTCCTGTTGGTCAGGCAGAGCTGGGCACACGCGCCGAACTGAAAAACATGAACTCTTTCCGCGGTGTACAGCGCGGTCTGGAATATGAAGAGCTGCGTCAGGCGCAGATTCTGGATGATGGGGAAAAAGTCGTTCAGGAGACCCGCCGCTGGGACGAAGCACTGGGCAAAACCATTTCTATGCGCGGCAAGGAAGAATCGCATGATTACCGCTACTTCCCGGACCCTGATCTGGTGACCCTTCATATCGATCAGCAGTGGAAAGACCGTGTGCTTGCGTCGATTCCGGAGCTGCCGGATGCACGTCAGGCACGCTATACTTCCGAGTATGGATTGCCTGCCTACGATGCAGCCGTTATTACTTCTTCCAAACCGCTGGCAGATCTGTTCGAAGAAAGCCTGCAGTATACAGGAGATGCCAAATCGGTTGCCAACTGGATTCAGGGCGAACTGCTCGGTTATCTAAATGCCAACAACCTGGAGTTCTCCGCTGTTCCACTTACCGGACAGGCACTTGGTGAGATGATCGGCCTGATTGAAAAAGGAACGATCAGCAACAAAATCGCCAAAACCGTCTTCAAGGAAATGCTGCAATCCGGCAAGAGCCCACAGCAGGTCGTTGAAGAACAGGGATTGACCCAGATCAGTGACGCAGGTGCGATCAAGACGATTGTGCAAGAAGTCATTGCTGCCAATCCGCAATCGGTTGCCGATTATCAGGCCGGCAAGGACAAAGCCATTGGCTTCCTGGTTGGACAAGTCATGAAACAAAGTAAAGGCAAAGCCAATCCGGGCATGGTTAACCAACTTTTGGCTGAATTGCTGCCGCGCTAAATACAGCGTATAATTTAACGGGATTCATGATATACAGATTTATGACATACAGATATGTAGAGGACATGCCAATCAGGGCATGTCCTTTTTAAAATAAACACTGTCCATACAGCCTGTTATCAGGCTGCTGGCCGTTAGAGGAGACGCCGACCATGATACGCCAATGCTCACTGGAAGATGATGATGTAGTAAGACAGATCTGGGCGCTTCAGCATATTGCCTACCGAATGGAAGCACAGCTGATAGGAGTCAAGGAGCTGCCGCCGCTTATGGATACGGTAGAGAGTATTCGCCGCTGCGAAGAGACGTTTTATGGGTACTTTAATGAAGAGGAAGAAATTCAGGGCGTTGTCGCCATCGAGCAGGAGGAGCCGGATACACTGACAGTCTCACGCATGATGGTGCATCCGGCGGCTTCCAGACAGGGAATCGCCAGCCAGCTGTTATCCTATGTATTTGAAGAGTATCCGGATGTACCGTTATACATTGTGTCTACAGGTACCAAGAATGAACCGGCAGTTGGTTTATACCGCAAGCATGGCTTTGAGCCGATCGAAGCTTTTGAAGTGGCTCCTGGTGTGGAACTGACTACTTTTCATCGTCATAATCCTAACATCACGAATGAATAGGAGGTGTAATTATAAATATGAGTAGTCCCTGGCTCATTGATAATATGCATATTTTATTCCGCCTGCTGGCTGCGATGCTGATGGGTGGGTTGATTGGATGGGAACGGGAACGTTCAAGTCATGCTGCGGGTCTGCGTACGCATATTCTGGTGTGTGTTGGTTCGGCACTGATCATGATGCTGTCCGTGTACGGCTTTGCGGATTTTATACATGAGACCAATGTGCGTATTGATCCGGCACGTTTGGCGACAGCCGTTATTTCCGGAATCGGTTTTCTTGGAGCAGGTACCATTCTGTTTACCGGCAAGGCCATTACCGGACTGACCACAGCTGCTTCTCTCTGGGTAGTAGCAGCGATCGGTCTGGCCATCGGAGCCGGCTTTTATTTTGCAGCTTTTGTATCCACATTGCTGGTAGTACTGAATCTTTGGGTACTGAATATTGTGGAACAGCGCTATATCCGGCGCAGCAAGGCTCATGAGATTACGATCGAAGGCATATCAGGTATACTGACGCTCGATCGGGTATCCCAATTTTTATATAGCGAGAATATTACGATCAAGAGAATTACTTTTATTAAGGAGCGTAGCGGTCATACCTTATCGTCGGATACACTGCTTACCGAGCTGCGTATGAACGTGGAGATCCATCATGCATACAACCCGATGGATATTATCAGCCGTATGCAAAAAATTGATGGAGTGACTGCTGTCTCTATTGAATAGACTCATAAGCAAGTATCTGTGTACAGATAAAAGGCACTACTTTAACACTATCGAAAATTTCGGACATACCTATCGTCAGCGGTATGGAAGGAGGAATCAATATGGCGAACTCCCCGTCCAGACTCCCGCTCAAACGCAAATTTATTGCTGTGCTGCTTGCAGCCATTTTACCGGGTTTTGGTCATATTTATCTTGGATTGGCACAAAAAGGCATTCAATTTATCGCTTTGCTGCTGCTGGATATTACAGCACTCTTTTATTTTACCTCCCAGGGCATTCAGATCAATCTGCCATTCCTCGGTCTGCTGGCGCTTCTCGTACCGGTGATTTACTTTTATAACGTATACGATGTACTACAGTCGACCGATTGGATTAATGAGCATATTCGGGCATATATTCCTTTCAAAAAGAAAAATCGGCCTTACGCCGGTCTGCGCGGTATCAGTTTTGGCTTGTTGCTCATTCTGGAAGGAACGATGATTTGTATTCTGCTGCTGCGTCCCTATTGGCTGCGCAATATTGTCAGCTTCTGGGGCGGCTATCTGACAGCATTGGTATGCTTGCTGATCGGGATACTGCTGTTAACTTTCCAGGGAATACGCATCTACCGTGCTCTGCATAAAGGATCGCAGGAGAAGACAGGAGGTGCAATCCATGCCCACAAAAATTAGAGTCGGCAGGATCACCGCTTCCTTGCTCTGGCTGGTATTGGGTGTTTTGGTATTTCTGGATCAGTGGACCGGTGGTGGACAGCTGCTATGGCTGCTAACATGGTGGCCGGTAATACTCGTCGTATGGGGAATCGAATATATTATTTTTTATATCCTGTCACGCCGTCGGTTGTTCAGACTGCGGATGGATATCAGAGGCATGTTAATCGCTTTACTGGCAGCAGTGTCCATTTTCCTCGTTACCGAGCAGAATCAGTATTTGTATTTATGGAGCAGGGTCAGTCTTGACCTGACAGCAGCTTCAGCCGAATTCAGTGAAGCATCAGGTACACGTACGGAACTGGATAGCCTGGCAGTACCGATTACGGAAGAGACGGATGAACTGAATGTAGAAGGTATTAATGGCGATCTGATTATTCACTCCGGCAGTGTAGACCAGATTCAGATCCGGCCTGTAGTGTGGGTCGATGAAGTGCAGCGGGAAAAAGCCAAAAAGATCGCCCTGTCTACCAAAATCAACTTTACTGAAGGGCAGGATATCGATATTCGTCCGGAGACGACCTCTTATGGAGAATCCAGCAATCGTCAGCCGCGAGTCAATATGGAGATTACCGTACCGGCCAGTCGGCACTTTGATATCAATGTCCAGACGACCAACGGCAAAATTACGATGAACGGTATAGAGGCGCTGCGCAGCATTTCGGTTCGGAGCGGTAACGGGGGTCTTGTGCTTCGTGACTTGCTGGGTGATGTCAAAGCACAGACCACCAACGGTAATATGGAAATCACTTCTATACTGGGCAATGTGAATGCAGAGACCAACCAGGGAACATTCCGGGTTAATGATATTAGTGGAGCTGCCAAACTGTATACACAGGTAGGCGATGTATCACTTACCGGAGGGCTCGGTGATATTGACGTCAATACACGTAATGGTAATATCTTTGTCGACGAAGCCAACTTCGAGACACGAGCAGAGACGCTGAATGGCAATATCGAAGTGCGCTCTGTCAGTATAGGTGGAGACTGGTCCGTATACAGTGCAGTGGGAGTCATTAATTTGTATCTGCCAGCCGCTGGCAATTATGAAATTTCCGGCTCCAATAGCTATGGCACGATCAAGACGGATTTACCTTTGGAAGTGAAAAATAAAGCGGTTAGCGGAACATTTGGTACTGCTGATCATACCATTCGTGTCGATGGCAATGGCGATTTGAATATATTGCACAATACAGACTCGATGATCCAAGACAATGATCAGCAGCGGGTTGTACCTTCTACAGGTCAAAAAGAGCCTTCCGACACTGCAGGAACAAAAACAGATGCTGCAGATAAGACAGCAGATCCATCTGCGGCAAAGAAAACAACAGAACCTGTTCCGGAGCCGAGTGGTAATTCTTCGACCGATAAATAACGGATACAGTTCATTGTTTACCGCATTGGAAAATAAGACTATACCTGTTTTAAGGCTGTTTCAGTAGCGTTGACAAGCTTCTTCAGCAACCTTTACAATGTGAAGGGCAATCCTGCAACAAGAGACAGCTGATAATGATCAGGCAAAATGCAGTTTGCGTAGTTCAACAAGGCGGTGGACCAGATGACAACACGTGTTCAACATGCACTCGAACAACTGAAAACCAGTGGCGTACGAATTACACCACAGCGTCATGCCATACTCGCCTATTTGCTGGAGTCTATGGAACATCCGACAGCTGATGAGATTTATCGTTCACTGGAACCGCAGTTTCCCAGCATGAGTGTTGCGACTGTATACAATAATTTGAAAATGTTTATCGAAGCAGGGATGGTTCGTGAGCTTACGTATGGAGATAGCTCCAGCCGCTTTGACGCGAACGTCACCGAGCATTATCATATTATCTGTGAGCAATGTGGCAAAATTGAAGATTTTAATTACCCTTCACTTCGCGAAGTAGAGAATCAGGCAGAACAGCATACAGGCTTTCAGATTTCCGGTCACCGGATGGAATTGTATGGAATTTGCACCGATTGCAGAGATTGATAGTAAAGGTTAATTCCAGCAGCACGGGATCAGAATATCCAGTGCTGCTTTTTTTATTAGGTTCAAATGACACAACTACATACAGGAGGCTGTATTGAGCAGACAGAAGCGAGCACGAGTGAACAGAAGTCGTAGAGCCAGACGTTGGTGGATGGCAGTATGTATTTTAATCATAATCGCAGCTGCAGCATATATTGCTATTCCCAATCCATTTCATGAAGATCCAGACTGGAAAGGGATCGATAAGCCGATCTTTGTTAAAGGTGAGCTAATGCAGTATCCGGCAAAGGGGACAGGTGATTCCCTGCAAATTCCACTGCCGGTTCTTCAATCCAAAATAGATCCGAATATTAGATATGAACAAGCGACCCAATCGATTATTTTGACATCAAGCAGTCATATTATGCATCTCAAAGAGGGAAGTACCAAAGCAGAATTAAATATGAAGCCAGTTCAGCTTCGTTTTGCTCCAGAACAGCAGCAGCAAGTAATATACGTTCCATTAGCGGCGCTGAAGCAAATTTACCATATAGATGTACATGAAGATCCGGATACGGGAGCCGTGATCCTGATGCGGGCCGGGGAACGGGTTCAATACGCGAAGGTGTCTGCAGGCGGTAGCGACCAGACTGTAGCACTCCGCAGTGAAGCCAGTATTCATGCACCGGTATATAACGATGTACCGGATGGTGCGAATTTGAGAATCTGGCAGACAGGTGATCAATGGCTAAAAGTACAGCTGGATAATGGAATTACCGGTTATATGCAGCAGCAAGCTATCCGATTAGGCGAGTTGACGACTATACCTGTTCCTGCCATTCCGGATAACCGTGTACAAACCGATTGGAAAGGTAAAAAAGTTAATCTTGCCTGGGAAGCGGTATACGAGAAAAGGCGTGACCCACATACGATTGGGGAACTACCGGGTATAAATGTACTGAGTCCAACATGGTTCGAGATTGTTGATGACTCCGGTAATGTCAGAAGCAAGGCAGATATGGAGTATGTAAACTGGGCCCATCATCGCGGCATTGAAATATGGGCGCTGCTGAGTAATGGATTTGACGCTGACCGGACGACAGAGGCATTGTCCAGCTATGAGAACCGGCGACGTATCATTACACAGATATTGGAGTACGCCAGAATATATCAATTGGACGGGATTAATATTGACTTTGAGAATGTGCATACTACAGATGGTCCGAATGTGACACAGTTTATTCGTGAATTGAAGCCGCTGGCATCCGAGTACAGTCTGGTGCTGTCTATGGATGTTACGCCCAAATCCAACAGTGAACTCTGGTCCAAATTCCTGGATCGGCAATCACTCGCGCCTTCGCTCGATTACATGATGGTTATGGCATATGATGAGCACTGGGCATCCAGTCCCAAAGCAGGTTCGGTCGCATCCCTGACCTGGACAGAGAAGGCAATGCAGCGTGTACTGGAAGAAGATGAAGTGCCTGCAGACAAATTGATACTGGGTATTCCTCTATACACTCGTATATGGACAGAGAAATCAGAGAATGGACAAACCAAAGTATCCTCCAAAGCGGTAGGCATGGAAAGTATCGCCAAGCTACTAGCCGAAAAAAAACTCAAACCGCGCCTGGATCCTGATACAGGACAGAATTATGTGGAGTACAAGGAAAAGGATGTCACATACAAAATCTGGATAGAAGACGAGTTGTCCCTAACCGCAAGAGTAGAGCTTGCCCGTAAGCTCCAGCTGGCAGGAGTAGCTTCGTGGACACGTAGCCTAGGCGATGAACGCGCCTGGAATACATTATCTACATTCAAATAAGCTGATTTTTATAGACACTCTGTACACCTATCAGCTATTAATCTTAAATACGGTTCACCAGATACGTACAGTTATCATTACCGAATAACTGTATACCATCCGATTACATCTTCTGCCTTGTTAAGCACTATGCTTAGCAGGGCTTTTTTTATGAAAATAGGCAAATTCCTCTATTCAGGCAGGAAAGGTATTCCAAAATGTAGAAATTAACCTTTAGATAGAAAAAGTCAGAAAAAATAAAAGTATATTAATCCCCATACCAACAAGGGAGGATCATGTGGAATTAACCAATCTTTCGTTTCTAAATGAAAGCTTCAATAACCGCAAAGTAGTCGGGGCTGTGGCGTCCGAGAGCAATAGTAAACAGTTCAATGGTTCACTGCTGCATGATTTTGAAGTTTTGATCATCGTTGTTTGTCGTCAAGATATGGAAGAGGAAATTATAGAGCACCGTATGGATATTTCCAATACGCATATTCAGGTCATTTATATAGATCGTGAACTTATGGAGAACTACGCAGTAGCGGGCCAGCAGCGCCGTATCGTCGAGCAGTTTATCAAGGGAGAGGTTATCTGGGATACCGATGGAGAAATCCAGCGGCTTAGAAGCCAATTTATCGAGATGGCAGGTCATCTGGCAGAACGGCGGGTGTTCAGGGAATTCAGTCTGTTTTTGACGCTTTATGTAGAAGCACGCTACCATATGCAGAACGGGCAGACTATGGATGCATATCATTGCATTTTTCAGGCTCTACAGCATTGGGCCAAGCTTGAATTATGTGAAAGAGGCATCTATCCTGAGTCAGCGATCTGGCAGCAAGTACAAAAGCATAAACTGGATGTCTATAAGCTGTATGAACAGCTTGCATTCAGTATGGAGACAATGGATCAGAGAGTAGAACTTGTTTTGCTGGCTTGTGAGTTTTCCGTAATGTCCAAAATGCAGGAATGCTCTGCGGTACTGTTCCGTGTACTTCGCAGTAGAAGACAACCATGGAGTATTGAAGAGTTAATCCAGCATCCGGAACTCAGTCATGTTGGAAATGCCTTATCCACTGTTGTTCGTAAGCTGGTATACCGTTCTCTAATCAGCGAGACCGTAACCTGGACACCCCAACCAGGAGGGGAAAGAGAAATCCGTTATTGGATCATTTAATATCGGCTTCCCCTGAAGCAGCTAAACTGTATGATCTAGTATTCCAGATTTAGTATTACCGTATAATGAACAATACGGAATAGCGCACAATGAACAATGCTGGATAGATCAGCAGTACAATCAACCAGTTCTTCTAGTTCTTCTAGTTCTTCTAGTTCTTCTAGTTCTTCTAGTTCTTCTAGTTCTTCTATATAGAAGAACATACTTGAAGATATAATCTATCCATAAAAGAATAAGCGGCAAATAATAAGCACTAAACAATAAGCACTAAACAATAAGCACCAATAGCAGTTTAGATATAATAGTTTTAATACAATTTTTAAAAAATATTGCTCTAGCAACGATGCATAAAGTGATCTTTCTTCACTACCAACCGAGCCATCAAAAATAGGACAGAGCAGTATAGAAAATACAACCAATAAAATGCTAAATAAATAGTTGACGACATTTAGGGAAATATGATAAATTATAAAACGTTCCGCTTCGGAATAAATTACTCATTAATGAGTGATTTCAACATCATATTTTAAGGGTATTGATTCATATCAAAACCTAATAAAAAAAGTGTTGACAAAAATAAACTCACATGATATATTATAAAAGTTGTCACGAACGAGTGACAATGAAAGATAAAGTGTCATGAGAGTCACATCAGCGAGTTACACATTAAGAAAAACTTCTTAAAAAAAGTGCTTGCTAAATGAAAACGAACATGATATGATATAAGAGTTGCTGCGAGAGACACAGCGGTAACGAAAAAGACTTTGATCTTTGAAAACTGAACAACGAGTGAGTGAAGAACTTCGGTTCTTCAAAATAT
>NZ_KQ040801.1:0-135302 GCF_000971985.1 Paenibacillus dauci
CCTGCAACATACAGGCAACAGCTTCTTCACGTGTCCTAACCTTTTTTTGAAATGTCCTTTACAAAGGGTACAGTTTAATCCAGCTGCCTCTTTTTTATATGCTTAAATCTCAATCACTGGGTAATGCTTTTACTGCGGCTCCACATAATCACTGGTATGAGCAGCAAGGACACTATGCCTCCGATGATCGACAATGTGGAGTAACTTGAGCCTGCCACGACCATGCCCGACAATACTCCTCCGGCAGCACCGGACAGAGCAATCAGTACATCCACGGTTCCCTGGGTTTTCGCCCGGGTCGAGGATTCCGTTGAATCGACGATCATAGCCGTTCCGCTAATCAATCCAAAGTTCCATCCCAATCCGAGCAGCACCAGCGCAACAACCAGCAGTACCATCGAATCTCCTGGCGCCCAGGCTGCCACCAATCCTGCCAACAGCAGGGTAATACCGGATGCTACAGCCATAGCCTTGCGTCCCAGCTTATCTACCAGCACACCCGTAACAAGTGACGGCAGATACATCGCTCCGATATGGAACCCGATCACCAGCCCGATCGCTCCCAGTCCATGCCCATGATGACCCATATGAACCGGTGTCATCGTCATAATCGCGGTCATCACCATCTGTGTCAGAATCATAACAATAGCTCCGGCAGTAATTCCCCTTTTGTTCTCGGCATGAGGGATAGCTGCCGGCTGTGATTTATCCAGGCTGTCCACTCTGGCAGCTTCAATCATCCGTGAGACCGTCAGGGGATCAGGCCGCAGCCAGATGAACAGAACAATCCCTGCCAGAATGTAAGCGGCGGCTGCCAGAATAAATGGCCCTGCCATCGCAGGCACACCGACTGCAAGAGCCACATTGCCCATGACATTGACCAGATTCGGTCCGGCGACCGCACCGAATGTAGTAAATACCATGGTCAGACTGACAGCGGTCGCTCTCTGCCGACTGTTGGCCAGATCCGTACCGGCATAACGTGCCTGCAAATTAGTCGCCGATCCCGCTCCATAGATGAGCAGAGACAGGAACAGCAGAAAGACATTATTCATTACAGCCGCCAGGATAACACCCAGCGCACCCACTCCACCGGTTATAAATCCGGCTCCCAGTCCGATTCCTCGGCCGCGACGCTGGGAGAGTCTACCTACCAATAGAGCAGCCCCCGCTGATCCAAAAGTAAACAAAGCAGACGGTACTCCCGCCAGTGCATCCGTACCGAGCATCTGCCGCGCCAATAGCGCACCGACCGTGACCCCGGCAGCCAATCCCGCTCCACCAAAAATTTGTGAAATGCTTACGATCCACAGGGTACGCTTGTATAGTGCATGCTGCTTTTCTGCGGAATGAACATATTCCTGCAATCGTGCCGACTGGCTATTCGGCATACTAATACTCTGATTATGCGACATCTTCTACTCTGCCTTTCCGGTATATAAATAATCGTGCATACCCTTGCTCCAAATATGAACGATCATAACACGCAGCAAAAAAGCCACACAATACAATAATTGTGTGGCGTACAATATTAGATGAGCGTATCCAGTAGATTTCGGAGAATGATTAATCCCTGCTCCAATTCTTCTACCGTGTCCGGTGCACATACCGAGATACGCACCGCTCGCTCAGGTATACTACTGCCGACGACAAAACGTTCTGCAGCATATACCTGCACGCCCTGCTGAGCTGCCAATGCTTCGAATTCTGCACCGGTGATTCTGCCCGGCAGCAGCAGCCAGCGGAATATCCCCGTCTCTGCACCGAGACAGGTGTAGTCTGCCAGATAGCGGTTAACGATCTGGTTTCGGTATGTATTCTGCTGCTGATGATTGGCGATTAGCGTCTCGAACTGATTCGATACAATCGTGCGGGCAGTCAGTTCGGTCAGCAGCGGTGACACAGCGATATTGAGATTATACAGTGCCTTGATCATCGGTTCCTTGAATGCTTCTGGTACAGCGACATAAGCCATACGCAGACCGGGAGCCATCGATTTGGATAGGCCGGCAATATGGATCACGTGCTCCGGGGCAAGGGACGCGATAGCAGGCAGCGGCTGATCGGTCAGCAGATGATAGGATGCATCTTCAACAATAAATATATTGTACTGCTCAGCAATAGCGGCAATTCTGGAACGGGTATTCATCGACATGACCGAAGCGGTTGGATTATGGTAATCTGGGATGAGATAAATGCCTTTGATATTCTCATTCCTGCACGCATATTCCAGAGCATCCGGACTCATCTCATACTGCTCCGAACGAATCGGTACCAGCTGCACATTCAGCATGGCGGCAGCTGTTTTGAGACCCGGATAGGTATGGGAGTCAGCGCCGATACGATCTCCCGGCTTGCACAGGCTGGCGAGTACAGCCGCAATCGCATTCTGTGCTCCATTAGATAGCAGAATACGGTCTGCAGTGGTATCGAAGCCGCCTTTGCGCATCAGCTTCACGGCAGCATCCTTTTGCCAGAGACTGTCACCGGCACGCCCATAGCCAAACCATTTGGCGTAATCCGTCTCCTGCAGCATACTTTTGAGCTGGTGAAGCAGCGGCTCATAGGAAGCATCATCCGGCAAGGTGGCGCCCATCTCGATCAGATGCTGCGGCTTTGTATCCTCCAGCAGATAGCCGCTCGACAGCGCATCATACGATACAAAGGTTCCGCTTCCTACCGTTGCACTGAGCAGTCCTTTTAGTTCGCAGACCTTGAATGCTTTGGAAATCGTGCTCAGATTAAGATCCAGATAATCAGCCAGCTCCCGTTGGGGTGGAAGCTTGGTGCCGGGTAACAGCAGACCGTTCATAATATCCTGTTCCAACTGTCCGGCCAGTGCCTGGTAAATAGGCTTTTGCGATTTGTCGATCTCCGGCTTCCAGCTCATCGGGTAATGTTCAAATGAATTAATGGGCATGATACGCATCCTTTTTATACTTTTATATGATGGTACTGATTATAGAACAAAAATGACAGTCTGCGTAAAGATGAATCGTTCTCTTCTCCATAAGGTCCTGTGGGCCTATTCCTTAAAAGTTACCTGCACATAATATAAGTCTATAGTTGAATATCTCTCTTCTTTTAACTTATATATAATATAGTTTTGGGGAAAGGAGGAAATAATCAATAGATTTAACATTCATTCCAGTAAACAGGCTGATATCAGCGAGACTCTTCAGCAAATAGGTGGTTACCGTATATACGATTGTTATACATATCGTACGACATGAATACAAGCCCATCCAAATAAGCATAGCGAGTTTTGATAGAAAGTTTGTACCCAATCGCTTCTTCTCATTACAGACAGAGGCAGCAGAACGAAATGAATACAATACATAGAAGCATGGAGGATTTGTTATTATGATGAATGAACATATGGATGTAAATGCAGCCCGAACGGTGCACAATCAACAAGTGTATCAGCAAAATGCAAGAGACGAATGGAAGGACCTGTATGCGGGATTCTGGAAAAGATTTCTAGCGACCTGTATCGATTCTTTTATTCTACTATTGGTAGCCGGCATTATGATCGGTTTCGTGGTTTTGATGCTTAATCTGAATGGTGATATGAATACCGGTTATGCTAATGAACCGATGTCGACAGGCAAGAGCGTCTTTGTTGCACTCTTTCCATTTCTGCTCCTATTGCTGGAACTGGTCTTCCCATGGCTGTACTACAGTATGTTTGAGCATTCCAAATATCATGCTACTCCAGGCAAAATGGTACTTGGTATTGTAGCGGTAGACCAACAGTATCGCCCACTGAGCTTTGGTAGAGCCAGCGGACGATATTGGGCACAGCTTCTGAATGGATTCACGCTAAATATCGGCTTCATGGTCGCTGGCTGGACAACACACAAACAGGCATTGCATGATCTGGTTGCTGGTACATATGTGGTGAACAAACATGCCCTGGAACGCCTGCATCAACAGCAGCGTGAATATGAGCAGCAGCTGCAGGAGTATAACAACCAGATGGCTGCGCAGAAGAATATACTCTAAATGAATATATGCTAAATAACTATATTCTAAATTCAAGCGTACAAAAAGACGACTGTTCTCAGTCGTCTTTTTTTGGCTTATCTATTGCTCCTCTATCACTGTTGCTTGCGGATATCTATGGATTGCGGATACGATAGCTGACCTTTACAATGCTTATCTCCCTGATCCGGTTCTTCTATTCCTGAGGTTCAGCTGATATATGCAGCAGCTCCCACTTCGTACTGGTTATCGCCAAAATGTTGAACAACCAGCTTTGTCTTCCAGATTAAACTGGATCATTTCCTGCAGTAATTCATAATTAACTTCGCTTTTCCAGGGAATCCGAAACAGCTGGTTGGTATGGGTATAACCTGCCTGTACAATCTGCTGTGCAAAGCGGTCGATTCCTGCTTTTTCCGGTGCGACAGAGAGGTGATGTTTGGCTGTACTGAATGCAATAATAAACGTGTCGTGATCCGTGAACATGGGCTGATTCCAGGCAATTTTCGGAACCAGATCCGGAAAGGTCTCGCCTACCCATGATAGTACATGTTCCATACGCTCCCGCTGCTGTGGATCATTCATCGAACCCAAGTATTCTGCAAATACTTCCATTGGTCTTCCCTCCTGAATAGAATATTCAAACTGTACCACTGGTCATTCTGTCCTGATCGCTGCGACGGGCAATATTGTAGTCTTTATTTCAGTTTGGAGCGTCTGGAAGTACTTTACAAGTGTTTTATGTACTCTTCTTTTCTCTGAAATTATAGTCGATTTACGAGTTTGCACCTGTCTGATCCATTCTTCATAGGATGCGCAAAAAAGGCTTATCCCCCTGTCTTTGGTAAAGACTGCAGGACAAGCCTTTTTCTAATGAAATTACAGGATCAGGCAGAGCCGTCTCCCACTTCTTTACGGTTCATACTGCAATAGACAGATTGCCTTACCATACCGTCACATTGGAGCTGCCGCTGCTCTGATAACCTTCAGTCGCCATGACCTGATACGACCAGGTGCTGCCAAGTTTCATACCGTGACTGGCCCATGCTTTTACATGGTTGCTAAAGGTGATCGTAGCATTGCTGCCGGTCGGACGCTTTGTCTGACGTACACTCCAGTATTGGGTGAATGTTTTGTGGTCGCCTTCGATCGAAGGTGCATCATAACGGGTGGTTGTGTAGATATCGTATACACCGCCGTCGCTGGTGACCGTTCCTTTGTATGTACCGGTCGGACGGTACGTTCCCCAGCTGTCTACGACATAATATTCAATCAGCGAATTGCGGGTCCAGCCGTATAAGGTCAGATAGCCGTTACCGGATGGTGCCCACAATCCTGCATTATAGTTAATCACTCGATTCGGTGAACCGGTCGTCCAGCCTTTACCTACGACAAAGTTACCGGTATTTTGCCAATTCACACTGTAGTTACCGCCGGTTCCATTCACCGAATTCACTGTACCGCCGCCATCTGTCCAGTTTTGCCAATAATCTGTAGCTGCGCTAGAAGTAGCTGCGAACACACTGGAACTCATGGAAACCGCCAGGATGGTCGTGAGGAATTTCTTTTTGAATGTAGACATATTGTGCCTCCTCTGAATCTGAAATGGATTGTTGGCATCACCTATAACAACCGTTTGTACGAGGTTATGAGCAGAGTGATAGCCACAATCTATATATTCCATATTAAGTAACAAAATCCTTTTTTAACATGTTGATATCAACATATAATATAAACGAAGTCGAGCTGGAAATATGTAATACACAGAAAGGTGATGGCACTGCTATTCTGGTTGCCATAACTTTATATTATCCGATCCGATTACGATGATCTGGAAATTAAATAATCTGCGGCAATCTCCACTCCTCCAGAGTACGTAACAAAGGCTGCCGAATCATCGACAGCCTCGCGTATTATACATGTTGAATAGGGTATATCGCTATTTCATAGTGTGTCATCCGCTGCCTGTTTGAAACATACAGCTAGATCGTTAGCCTGCTCGTTGTTCATGATGGTACAGAATCTCTTGCTATTAACTGGATTGAACTAACATTTACCCAATCGCAGCTCATAAAAGTACTGCACAATCGGATGTTTGAGCTTGATCGTACTGCTCATGCTGAGAATTCGCTTTTTGCCTACGCGGCGGTCCATCAGTGCCAGAATATTCAGCAGGATATCACTGCTTTCCAGACTATCTTCGATCGAACTTGCCAGAAAACGGGTAGCTACAGCGGTAAAATTGGATTTGCTGAGCGCTGTCTGGGCAGTCAGGATTTCTTTGGCATAGGTTGTGACTTTGCGATTTCTCGCCATTACCTTCATGCGTTCTTCCGGTACATTTCCGTTGGTTTCTTTGCGGATCGCTTCGATCTCTTCCGGGCTGACCGGAATCTGCAGTTCCGGATCAGTCTTGATTTCCTGCTCCGTCTGATACCAGCGGATCGGGCTGGTCTTGTCGTTCATGTTGAAGATATTTTTCTTGTCTACCGTAATATAGCAGTTTCCCGATTTGCCGGTCATATAACTGTAACTGGTCGCCCGGTACTCCACTCTTCCATCCAAGGCAGGAGCCAGAAAGCTCTCCAGATTTTGCTTTAATTTACTCCAGGACATGTATCCTCCTATATTCTCCAAGCCGAACTATTATTTATATAAAGACTATTCAGCTGATCCCATGAAATTATATATTGTTAATAATAACTCATAATCTTGGAATATAGGAAATTGTCATATGCTTTTTATCCTTACTTTTGCACAAAACTATACATACTTAGGATCATATAAAAACTTTTCGCTATCATTTTGTACTCCAAAATAACGTAAGTAATATCCTTTTTTATATAATTCGCGAATTTCATTAATGCACGTATCATTTTCAAATTGAATGTATCCTGCCAAATAAAGCATAATTAAATATTCTTCAAATTCCAAATTACCAATTGACATATTTTCAGGATTTATCCCATAAAAAATTGTGATCTCTAATGTTAATAAATTCGACATACCTAATTGAGTAGAATTGATTACCCAAGCATGCACGGAATCACTATCTATATCTTCATTATTGTTTAATTGCATTAATTTTTGAATACCACGTTCATCTTCAAAAACATATGCTCCTGTTGCTTTATCGAATTCTGCATACATGTCTTCTTTTAAATCCGAGAAGCGATCAAGATCAACTTTTTGAGCGTAATACGTTTTAGTTAAACGTTGATGAATCTGTTCAGGCGAAAATGGGTTAGGAATATTTAATTCCAAATACTTTTTATACAATTTTTGAATATCGATTTCCATGCTAGATTCTCTACTTTCATTTTTGGTAAATGATACAAAATGGTTTTGGAGGTTTTTATTTTTGTTTATTTAATTACCGTCTAGTAATACCTAAACGATAAGATGTTCCATAAAAAATATGGCCCGTACGATATTGAGTAGCCGTAACTTTGCCATGATAATGATAGAAATATTTTGTATCATTATATCCTGTATTATAATGATTTTCTGGTCCTATGACATTTCCAAATTTAGTAGCCAATGCTTTCGCATCGCTCATATTTGGAGTCCATACATCATAACTTGAGCCTTTTAGTAAATAGGCTACAACATCACTATCTGGAATAGGAGATAAGACATATAGATCTTCTTTGTCGAATTTCACTTTGAAATATTTTGGCTTATCTTGTCTATTATTTTTAGAAAGTTCTTTAGCAAAATCAGCAACTCTTGCTACCTCTACTCCAAATTTGTAAATAGTAATACTGGCAGCTGCACCGGCTGCTAACCAACCAAGTAATTGTCCAACTCCCATCCCAATCCACGGAAGAGCAGGGAGAATCGTAGGCTCGACTGTATTATGATCTCTTTCTATATTTGTATTAATAAAATCTCCCGTATTATCTAGTTGATATGTAACATCTGTTACAGTTGTAGCATCTAGATTTTCATTTGTAACTAAACTTGTGCTTCCTGGCTGTTCTGGCAAATTAGAAGCTAATGAATAGGAAGGAGTACAAGTAGTGAAAAGAATTATCAGAGCTAATGCTAGTGCTGTTACTTTAAAGAAAGATTGTAATTTTTTTGTGTATTTCATATTTCCTCCTAAAATAATTTTTCCTCCAAAACCAGTTTGTCAGCTCCAATTTAAGTTCTGATCAAAAGAGCATGAATATTATTATTAACGAAGTAAAAGTGAATGTAAATCCCATAAATTGTTAATATGTAACTTTTTCCAAATCATTTGACCTATTAGTTAACAGACTTCATGCCCATTTACATTTATGGATTGTCAATAAAATTATATATTCAAGAGTAATATGTAACTAAATACTTTCTTCAATAGAGTAATTGAATATAAATTAATATTTTTACTTAATTAAAAATAATCTTTATATACTATGAAGTATTTATATCTATGTTATGGATTCATCTTAAAAGTGTTGTAGCATTTTATAAATCAAAAAGGTTATTTTAGATCTAATAATTTCATATTTTAAAACAATTGAAAAAGATGATCATTTATTTAAAAATACAACTAAACTGTCGTTCAAATAAATAAAGAGATATTACTATGCACGTTATGCAAAGTAATATCTCCATCTTATACATTTAGACTTCTTCCACCGTCTCCATCTGCTTCGCCAAAAACTCATCCAGCATCGCACGCACTTCATCGGTCGACCGTGCACTCATCAGCTCATTGCGCAGTTCACTCGCTCCCCGGAATCCGCGAACATAGATTTTGAAAAAGCGTGGCAGTGGCTTGAACGAACGAGGTTCAATCGCTGAATACTTGTCATGCAGATCCATATGCAGTCTTAATAGATTCAGCAGATCCTTGCTGCTATGCTCTCTCGCTTCCTGCTCAAAAGCAAACGGATTACTGAAAATTCCTCGTCCGATCATCACACCGTCCACACCGTACTTTTCGATCAGTTCCAATCCGGCTGCTCGGTCGGCAATATCGCCGTTAATCGTCAGCAACGTATTCGGTGCGATCTCGTCACGCAGCTTTTTGATCTCGGGAATCAGCTCCCAATGGGCAGGGACTTTGCTCATCTCATCCCGTGTTCGCAGGTGAATCGACAGGTTCACAATATCCTGCTGTAGAATATGAGTCAGCCAGCTGCGCCACTCGTCGACTTCGGTGAAGCCAAGCCGCGTCTTCACGCTGACTGGCAGGCCGCCGGCTTTGGCTGCCTGGATAATCTCGGCTGCGAGTTCGGGACGGCAGATCAGACCGCTGCCTTTGCCATTCTCGGCTACATTCGGTACCGGGCAACCCATATTGATATCGATTCCCTTGAACCCCTGCTCCGCCATACCAATACTCATCTGGCGGAAATATTCCGGTTTGTCCCCCCAGATATGCGCCACAATCGGCTGTTCATCCTCGGTGAACATGAGCCGGCCGCGTACACTATGGTGCCCTTCCGGGTGACAATAGCTCTCCGTATTCGCAAATTCAGTAAAAAATACATCCGGTCTGGCCGCTTCACTCACAACATGACGAAAAACAACATCCGTCACATCCTCCATCGGTGCCAGTATGAAAAAAGGCTTTGGTAATTCACGCCAAAAGTTGTCTGTCATTTTAAAAATCCTTTCATGGTATATAGCTGTAAGTCTTCATTCTGTATTTATATCTAGACGGCTATTAAATTTGGAAATCGTAAGCTAGAGCGGATAGAAGCGCCTGCTCCTATATACCTTACGTATGGTACTCCGTTATCTGCCAAAAAAATATACAGCAACAAGCACTGACATATACAACGATAACGATATAGACCTCCATCATTATACTAGATTGCATAGCCAAAACAGAAGGTTAATTTCTTCTTTTGGCTAATTCATCAGGTATATCTCTATTAGTAAGCGTTATATTGATAGCTTCTTTGGTAAAGGTATACTTTTTCTTTTGCGGGAAAAAGTCCACCTGCTCAAGCGTAGGCGATTGCAGCAAAAAGCTCAGGTCTCCGTCCTGTACATCCCAGAAACGGATGGTTTTCAGATTGATCATATGCGGTACAAAAGAGAGTGTTTGGATATCTGACAGAAATAATTGCCGAATCGATGTATTGCCCTTTAATACAGTATAGTCGGTTATTCGTTTACATTTCTCTATGTATAATTCGGCGAGATATGCGCATTCATTAAGCCCCTCCAGATTAGCGAGCCGCGGGCTGTGAGTAATCTGCAGAGATTCCAGCATTTGCAGTGAATCTATACCGGTTAGAGTTTCTATACTACTGCTGCTGATTCGTAGGCTGATAAGAGAAGATAGTGAACTCAGACAGCGGCAGTCTTTATTTTTGGTTCCTGCCAGCAAGAGATGCTGTAAGTTAGGAATATCGATCAGTTCAATCTCTCCGTCAGCTCTCGTGATATAGAGAGTATGTAGTCCTTGAAGCCGCGAGAAATCCAGCCGATCTTTGACATAAGCGAGACTGAGATGCCGGAGATGAGGCAGAGAATAGAGCGGTTCCAGAGATGTTTTTTTTAATGGAATCTCTTCATCTATCGTCAGGAAGTAAATATACGGTTTGTTGGCTAGCGGAGCAAGAGCCAGCTTGGTCCCTGAATGATTTGTATCTTTTGGGATAGGGATGATCTTCAAATGATGAATATCTTGTTGATCCATGTATTGAACGCCTTTGGCTAATTGATGCAGCGGAACTTCCAGATAACCGGCATCTTCATTGTAAATAAACTTTACCAACGCATTCCCTCCTGTTTGCTTGGACTCTGTGTATCGCCATAATGGACATATCATTAGAAGCATGCACGCGAGTACGTTCATTAATTTTTTATGCCTTATGTTATTCCTCAACACTTCCTGTAGAAGAAGCATAAAATACATCACTGTGCATATGCTGAATACGGTCCCAGTTCCGGGGATTCATCATGTCGAGAGAAGCGCCCTTCAGGATGGTCTGATACAGTTCGGTTTTCTCTTCCAAATGAGCAATATGCCGCTGTGCTTCTTCCAGTTTGATCTTCGCCGATTCTTTGTGCTCCATCATAAGCTCATAACGCTGCTGAATCGTCGTATCGCCTTCGAGGCAGAGATCAACGTACATTTTAATCGTTTCAATCGACATGCCGGATTGCTTGAGGCACCGGATACCATGCAGCCAGTTGATCGATTGCTCATCGAAGAGCCGAATATTATTCTGATTTCGCTGTACGCTGGGTACCAGCCCTTTATCTGTATAAAAGCGGATCGCATGCTCGGTAAGCCCTGTGATCTGTGCAGCATCTTTGACCGTATACATGGAATTCCCTCCCGAAAAATAAATTTTCATCTTCCTCTTGCCTTCGTGTAAGACGAAGCTATTAGGCTTACTGTAATGCAAGCCGCTGATAAATGGAAGTCTATCGACCAGATCGATGACGAACTGCGCGGCAGCATATCTTTTACTTTTACCATTCGGGAGGAATAACGATGCAGACTGTTACATTAAACAACGGTATAGAAATGCCAATTATCGGCTTTGGGGTATATCAGGTGCCGGATGCTGAAGAATGCGAGAATGCGGTATACGAAGCTCTGATGGCAGGTTATCGCCTGATCGATACGGCTGCTGGTTATGTGAATGAGGAAGCGGTCGGACGTGCGATCAAGCGCAGTGGTATCCCGAGAGAGCAGCTGTTTGTGACGACCAAGTTGTGGGTGCAGGATGCCGGCTACGAGAAGACCCAACAAGCCTTTGCCCGTTCTATGCAAAAGCTGCAGCTGGACTACCTTGATCTGTATCTGATTCACCAGCCGTTCGGCGATTACTATGGTGCCTGGCGCGCGATGGAGGAGCTGTACCATCAAGGAAAGATCAGAGCGATCGGTGTCAGCAACTTCCTGCCTGACCGGCTCATGGACCTTATCATGAACAACGATATTACTCCCGCAGTGAACCAGATCGAGACGCATCCTTTTTACCAGCAAAACGAGAGTGCTGCTTTCCTGAAAGAGCATGGCGTATACCATCAGTCATGGGCTCCATTTGCCGAAGAGTTGAACAATATGTTCGGTAACGATGTACTGGTCGCTATTGCAGCCAGACACAACAAATCGGTCGCCCAGATTGTGCTGCGCTGGCTGGTACAGCGTGACATAGTAGTCATTCCCAAATCTGTTCGAAAAGAACGCATTATCGAGAACTTTGATATTTTCGATTTTGAGTTGGATGCAGAGGACATTCGGCAGATCGCGTCTCTGGATACAGGCAAGAGTCTGTTCCTGTCCTACCTCGATCCGGAAGTTGCCAAGAAGATGGGCAGCTGGAAAATTGATCTGTAAAGTTGGATATAGATAGGCTATCTCTGTGGCAAATAGGTAAAATCATTATCCAGTTAGCCTTATTATTGAACAAAAAAGCAGCCGATTCTCCAGGGAGTGTCGGCTGCTTTGGTATTCATCTATTCGCGAGTGAGCGGATTTTCCAGCTCCGCTTGCCCCATCAAACTGTCCGTCTGTTTTCCATCAACCAGCAGCTGAATATTTTTTACTTCGTCAAATTGAAAAAGGGTCTTTTTCAAAGCATCGAGCGCCAGAATCTCTCCGGAAGATCCCATGCGTGCTTTATCCGGAATATGCACATCCAATGTTAATGTCCCTTGCTCCAACTTGGCGGAGAGCAAGTCAATATTCTCCCACAAAGGAATAAGCTCTTTTTGATCGCTCTGCTGGAGAGCTGCATAAGCTGCACTGTATTTCTCCGAATCCTCTTTAAACGTAATGGTCTGTGTATGTGGTTCCAATTGCATGACTTGAACATCCGAATAATACACTTTGATCTCCTGGGACTTCTCTTCTTGATTGTCCTTGGTATCTGCCGGTGTCGGCTTATTCGTTGCAGGATCAGAACCTTGAACGGTAGTGGCAGCAGGCTTGCTCTCGCAACCGAGGGCGAGTACGCTCAGAGCGCATATGATGATCGCCAGATAAATTCCTTTTTTCATAATGCACATCCTCTTTATTTAATTCGTATTCTATAGCTCCAGATATTCTTTGATACCATCCACAATCGCTTGTGCCGCTTTATTCTGATTGTCTTCTGACATCATGGCTTCTTCCTCTTCTTTGTTGCTCAAGAATCCAATTTCCAGGAGGACAGCCGCCATCGTGGTTTCCCGAATAACCTGAAAATTTTGATTTTTAACTCCGCGATCTGTAAATCCCAAAGCCTGAATTAATTTTTCATGAATACAATTGGCTAATTCTTTGCTACTTTCTCGTTGGTAATAATATGTCTCCGTTCCTTTAGCCTGGGGAGAAGCCAGAACGCTGTTGGCATGGATGGATACAAATACATCTGCGCCGAGATCATTGGCCAGCTTCACTCGTTCCGGTCTGGTAGGATAGACATCTGTCTCGCGAGTCATAATTACTTCTATACCGGGTTCATTTTGTAAAAGAGCCTGCACTTTAAGACTTAGCGCAAGGGTAAAGTCTTTCTCATGTTTTTGTGTGATACTTATTGTTCCCGGATCTGTGCCTCCATGACCTGCATCAATAACGACTATCTTTTTCCCGTTGTCTACCGGGAGGGCAGAACCGGAATCGTTCACCATGTCCAGATCAAGAATAAACTTGCCAGTACTGGTCTGCGGTTGGTACTGAACAGAGCTGACATTGTTCATTTCCATAACCACACGAACCTGGGCAGGATTATTTTGATACAGAGAATAACGTATTTCCTTCACATTGGGAGAATCGCTCGTATCGAGTCTTGCTATCGCTCCTGGAGAAGGTGCGTTTTCCATATTGCCAAAATTGGTAGCTGGGAAATCCAAAACAAGACGCTCCGGATTTTTGAGCTCTGTGATCACCGGATTAATCTCGCGATCCAGCGAGACCACCAGCTGGTTATTGACATAATTGATCTCATGAATCCAGTTCGTGGCTACTGCATTCCCGCTATCAGGCAGCGGTGCATCAGGTGTACTGCTGACCAGACTGGCCAAAGTCACTATTTTATCGCTATTGTTCCACTCTACTCCCAGCCCCATCGCTTCACTAACAAAACGCAAAGGAACAAAAACTGTATTTTGGATAATCTGGGGAGCTACTCCGAGCTTTACTGTCTTGTTACCTATAGAGGCTGCATTCTTGCCTACTGTCAATGAAACGGTTTTAGATCCTTGCTGAATATGTACATTTTGTGTAGCTTGATCCCAATTTACTTGAAACTTCAAATTTTCGGCAACTACACGGATTGGAATCATAATATTATTTTGCATATTAACGACTCCGACATCCTGGGGTAGACTCAGTTCCTGACCATCCAAAACGATCCGGGTTTGATTTGCCGCTGCATCAGTCTGTGTGGGGATCAGAAAAATCAAAATCATACTAAACAGTAACAGCATTATTGAATTTTTCATTTTACACCTCGGTTTTAAGTTACATAGACTCTATTTTCAGTAGAATACGAAAGTAGCTATGCCGTTATACAGCTATACTTTATCAGAGAAAATCACAGAATGATCTCCCTCTTCGAAATAAGACTCTCCTCCAATCAGGGATATGATGCCAGCCTTACCGTGTACGTCGAATTGCATTAGAAGCAATCCTAGTACGATAAGTTGCCCAGCTTGCTAAATGTAAAACGTTATTGCATGATAAAAGTTGTGAAATAAATGATTTTTATCCAGTATTATTCAAATTGCAGTTTTTTTATGTAGTTTATTCCACCCAATCAAAGGAGAATCCGAATTATGAAACGATTGACCAAAACCATTCTGACTTCATCACTTGCTGTCGCCCTGCTCGCAGGCAGCTATGCTGGTATGAACAAAGCCCATGCTGCCGGTTCAAAGGATGATATCTCCATCATCGTCAATAATGAAACGGCCAACGTAGATGTAACACCCTACATCCGGGATGGAGCTACCCTGGTACCGCTAAACGCGATCAAAACGATCCCGGATGTTCAGATTTCCTGGAACAACAACAGTAAAATCGTCACCGTCAACAACAGCGGACAGAAATCTACACTAAAAGCAGGTTCCACTACAGCTACCATTATCGGACACCAGGTTAAGCTGACCAGCGCAGCCGAAATGAAAAATGGACGCATCATGGTTCCGATCCGCTTTATTACATCTGCGGCTGATGCTTATGCATATTGGAATGCAGAGCAGCGCGCTGTATATGTCGCCAAGCCATCAACCACACTGGCCAAACAGCTTCAATCCAGCGATACCGCTACAGCACGTAACGCTGCGATTCGTTTTCCCGCAGTCGACAAAACAGGCACCTTGCTGGAGACACCAGAGACAGGCGACAATATGCTGTATACGACCTACTTCCCCAAAAATAAAGTAGACGAGTTCTTCAAACAACATATGGATATCGTGAATTACTATCGTATTATCAACAATCATGCCGAACTGCTATGGTCCGCAAAAGTGGATCTGAAGCAACAAGTCAAAAACACGAATCTGCCTATAATTCCTTATAAAATAATAGAGTCCAAAGGCAAAATGCCATCGATCCCGACAGGTGGAGTCTACTTTGCTTTCTCTCTTCCGGGAGCATTCCATTATGGAATCATCGATAAAAACGGCAAAATGACAGAACTACCAACCGCTACACCCGAACAAAGCCAACAGGGTATCTTCAATATACCGGAAGAAGAACAGCTGAAATAGACAGAGCGACGCTGTTAAGCCAATATCTCATCGTCAATATTTCCCCTGGTATCTCTTGGTACGAATAGAATCTGTCTATACTGTAGTCTCATCAAAAACCAGCAATCGGATATCGATTGCTGGTTTTTTGATAAGTATCTATTATTAATATAATCTGATATTCATCCAATCCGACTCGCCAAATAGAATCTACTTTGGATACATTTCCTTTAGATATCCTTTGCCAAAGTCAGTCGCATTCCTGCAACTCGCCTCTGACATAATCTATTACTGCGCCGTATATCCCCCGTCTACCACAAACTCCGAACCCGTTGAAAATTTGGACTCGTCCGAAGCAAGGAACAGCGCCATATTGGCCACATCCTCGGCTTCTCCAAGATGCCCCATCGGATGCAGTGAAATCAGATACTTCAACGTCTCCGGATCTTCGCCGATCATCGGTGTGTTGATATATCCCGGATGGATGCTGTTCACACGGATCTTGTACGGAGCCGCATGCAATGCAGCCGACTTGGTCAGTATGCGTACGCCGCCTTTGCTGGCATTGTAAGCGGCGATACGCGGATCACCGATCAGACCTTCGATCGAGGAAATATTAATAATCGATCCGCCATGCTCTTTCATATGAATCACTCCATATTTGGTTCCGAGGAAGACGCCATTCAGATTGACGTCGATCACTTTCTTCCAATCGGAATAGCTGGTCTCCTCCACGTTACCCTGCAGCCCGATGCCCGCATTATTCATCACGATATCGACCTGTCCAAATGTCTCTTCTGCTTGCTTGAATACATGCTGCCAATCCTCTTCCAGGGTGACATCATGTTGGAGGAAGAGGACTTTGCCACCTGCTGCTTCTACCTGTGAGACGATCTCCTCTTTGCGAGCTTCAGTAATGTCTGTCAGAACTACATTCGCACCTTCCTGTGCAAAACGAATACCGGATGCCAGGCCAATGCCGGACGCTCCTCCTGTGATTAACGCCGTTTTTCCTTCGAGTCTTTTCAATGTAGTTCATCCTTTCTGAATGGAATGAGCAGTTATGCAAATAAAGCCTTTATGCTTGAGTTATTTACCATCGACCACTTCTTTTAGAATTTCGAATGAACGTTTTAACTTATCTTCGTCATAAATGAATGAGTTTACGATAAGCTCATCAACATTATAATGATTCTGGAAATCCGTAAGCTGTTTTTTCACGGTATTCTTGCTCCCTTTAAAAGTTACTTTCGCCATCGACGAAATGATTTCCTTTTCCATCGGATCGATAAAATGATCAACATCCGCAACAGGTGGCTTCATCGGGATTTGTGTACCTCTGATTACATTTAGCAATACAAGGTCCATAGTGGAAGACAAGAATTGGGCTTCTTCATCAGTCTCTGCTGCAACTACATTTGCAGCAGCCATCACATAAGATTTATCCAGATATACAGACGACTTGAACTGTCTGCGATAAATGGAAATAGCTTCTTCCAGATGAGCAGGCGCAAAATGGGAAGCAAAAACGTAGGGTAATCCGAGCTCTGCTGCCAAGTAAGCAGAGTCTGTCGAGGAGCCCAGAATATAAAGAGGTACTTTTGTTCCTACACCGGGATAAGCTTTTACGGCTCCCTGGATTTCTTGTGAACCCAGATAGGTTAGCAGCAACTGTACATCATCAGGAAATGTAATAATCGAATGTCCTTGGGAACGCCGGATCGCCGCTGCAGTTACCTGATCCGTACCTGGAGCACGGCCAAGCCCAAGATCCACACGATCCGGATAAATGGTTGCTAATGTCCCGAACTGCTCTGCCACAATGAGGGGTGAATGATTGGGGAGCATAATTCCACCCGATCCTACACGGATATGATTCGTATGTTCTAATGTATGCTTAATTAAGATCGGTGTTGCAGAGCTCGCAAGCGTGGCTGCATTATGATGCTCGGCAATCCAGTATCTTTTATAACCCATTTGTTCAACAGATTGAGCGATTCTCGCCAAATGGTCAATAGCTTCTTTGCCGCTGCTTCCTTCACGGATGGGCACAAGATCCAGTACAGATACTGGTATATTTATATTAGACATATGATGGTATCCTCCTGATTGAAGTTGGTACGATTGTCATACTTACAGAAAATGAGTTCTTTGTTTTGAACTAAGCTGTATAATAGACACTCTCTTTTTTCCTATACAATCATTTTATTACGTGATATAACCGTGTACAAGTACGGTAAACAAAGTGCGATACTAACCCAAAGGAGAGTGTACACCAGTGGACTCACAGTCATTTGCTTATACAGGAGATTTGAAAAATACAGGCTTTGGTTATACATTGTCACTAATAGGCGGCAAATACAAAATGATTGTTCTGTATGCTTTATATGTAAATAAAGGACCCATTCGTTATAACGAATTGAAGCGGGCTATTGGTATTGTTTCGTTCAAATCATTGACCAGCACCTTAAAAGAATTAGAAAGCGACCAACTGATTCACCGTAAAGAATATCCTCAGGTTCCTCCAAAAGTAGAATATAGCTTATCTGAGCAAGGACTCTCATTAATTCCTGTACTGGAAACAATCTGTAATTGGGGAGAAGAACGATTGACCAAGCAAGCTCATACTGCAGTAATATTAGATTGAAGTAGAATTTTCTTTTCCCCCTGTTTTAAAGTATTCTTAGTATCCAAATCGAGAGCAAAATCTGGCTGTGATTCTGAATTATATTCATTTACATCTCTTTTTTCTTCATTTTCTCTCCGCTGTAAGTAACGTTCAGGTAAGTATCTCACTTAAATGTGCGTACTTCCCGTAAATCACATTCAATTCTATAATGACGTTTGTCGGGGAAGAACATGACAAATAAAAGAAAAAAGGTAGGTTGGTATTTGTGAGAATCAAGTTGGTCGTTGCACATCCACGGAAGAATTCTCTTACTTTCGCTGTGATGAATCGCTTTATTGACGGATTGAAAGAGAATGGACATCAAATAGATGTGCTTGATCTATATAACGATGGATTTGACGCCCTATACAGTGCTGAAGATGAATATGAATGGAAAAATCCAGAGAAAGTCTTCGCTCCTCTGGTACAAAAAGAGATGGACCGCGTTATCGCAGCTGATGCTTTTGTATTTGTATTTCCGATCTGGTGGTACAATATGCCATCTATCATGAAAACCTATCTGGATCGAGTATGGAATATTGGCGTATTTGATACGCTGGCTGGTAAAAAAGTTTTTTGGCTTGCTCTTGCCGGAGGAACCGAGGCAGTATTTCACAAGTACGACTATACAAATATGATCAGTCACTATTTAAATAATGGTATCGGCAAGTATGCCCGTATGGAGGAATCCAAGGTTGAATTTCTCTATGATACTCTGAACGAGTCTCAAGAACATATAAACAGCTTATTGGAGCAAGCTTATCTTGCTGGAAAAGTATATGCTTAAGCCGCTCATTAGTAGCCGGTCTGCTATTACAGTCCAAGCAAAAGAATAAATGTTACATTGAAAATGCATATGTATATAATAAAAAAACAGCTCTCCCTTCAAATGGAAGTGAGAGCTGGCTTTATTGCTGATCCTCGCATGCAAAGGTAATCAATTCGCTGTTCGATTCCGACTCAAAGTTCTCTTCTCCCCATATACACATTGCATCCAGAACAGGAATAAGCGACTTCGCTTTGGGTGTTAATGAATATTCTACTTTGGGAGGGACCTGGGGGAATTCCACTCGCTTCACGAGCCCGTCCGCTTCCAGCTCTTTCAAGGTCAAACTTAGTGTTTTAAAAGGAATCTTTCCGATAGATCGCTGTAATTCATTAAATCGAACAGTATGAAGCTCGGAAAGGAAGTAAAGAATGGTCATCTTATATTTACCGCTTATGATCGATAGTGTGTAACCAAACCCGGTGTTTTTTTGTTGGAAAGCAAAGGATAAGCTAAGCGGGTCATTCATAAACTGATTCCTCCATCGTACATATTGGATGCCAGGCCGATGCCGGACGCTCCTATCCCAGTATATATCATCTTTGTATTCAACTGATAGTTCACTTCTTTTTATAAATTAAAAGATATGTATAGGTTTAGAACAGGCCAGATCCACTCTGCATGACACAAGGTGGATCTGGTTGCTTATTTATCTATTCATCCTTATTCTCAGAATCCCTGTCTCAATCGATCTCTGGCACGGGCAAGTTTGATTTTCAGATCCTCCAGCCACTCCGGTGCATCTACAATATCCGAACCTTCCAGCGACCATAGCAATTTCGAGAATTGATACAACTTCATGAACCGCTGCAAATAGGGTAGCGCTCTCATATCTTCGTCACTAAGCGGACGAACCAAACGGTATTCTTGCAGAAAGGACTTCACTTGCGAATGGTCCAGATTCATATCATCGTCCAGAAAATCATCCAGCGCTGTAACCAAATCCTGCACATACCAACTGTAGAACGCATCATCGAAATCAATCACGGTAAACAAGCGACGCTCCTCTTGGTAGAACAGATTGTCCAGCTGAAAATCATAATGGATTAAACCGAAATTGTTGCTGGAGATTGGCAAAGAATGCAGCTGTGCTGTCAGTATACGCAGCTCTTCTACAGCTTCTTTTTCATCCGGATGAGCCTGTAATACTGTGTCTATGTTCTGCAGGATATCCTGCCAGCTCCACCGCGTCACCTGATCAGGTTGATACGACATGGCTAGCTGGTGCAGAGTGGCAAGCGATCTTCCCCAATCTTCACACTGCATTTCGGTAATATCCTCATCCAGAGCAGCTCCTGCAGCTGCCTGAAATACAACAGCAAAATAGGTTCCTCCATTATGTGCCAGCGTCTCCACGTATCTGCCATGTACAGAACGAACCGGAGCAACACAAGGATAGTTATGGGACAACAGATACTCCATGTATTCAAGCTCTGCCGTAATCTGCCGAATAGAATGTTCCTGATCCGAACTGAATCGCAAAAAGTATCGTGTCTGCTTGTGCTCGAATGCATATACAAAGTTGGAACTGGCACGCCAGAATAACAAGCTGCTCTCGTCATGTTCCCAATGCTGGATAAGCTCCTGGGCGATAGCATCCCCGGACAAGCCTTTGACCATATTGCTTAATTTCATCATTTCGTTTTTTCCTCCCGTTAGCCATGAGAGGACTGCATTTCACTAAGAGGACAGCCCTCTCATCACTATGTAATTTGGATTAGTTACGCTTTTCAAAACCCATCACTCCTTTCAGGTTTGGGAATAACTTGCAGCTATAGGTTACCATAAAATGGTTGGTATGATATTAAAAAGGTACAAAGTCTACTTCTTTCACTATTTGTACTACGTAACTGTTATCTCCTACTCTCTATTTTCCGATATTACGTCTATTGATGCCTCTTACTTTCTGGCAAAGGATGGTCTATGTATGAAGTTATTCAAAATATCTGTGTTTGTCATTACCGGCCTAGTAACAGCTATAGCTATGGCGCTTATCCTGATGGCACTGTATTCCGATCATGATTTATTTTCATCCTTTACTACTGCGCAAGCCAATCGCATAGGAGATTCTATTCAGGGAGCTTCTAACAACGTAGTAAATCAACCTTTATCCGCAGATCAGCTTCCGCCTGTAGAACAATTTGCTTCGATTGCCAAAAAAGATCGTTATCAGCACAAAGTGGCTGTATTGATGTATCACGATATCGATCCGGTCAAGCAGGGTGGAGATATCATTACCCCTGCGCTGTTTGCTGCTCAATTGGATTATTTGCGTTCCAAAGATATGAATTTCATTTCGCTTGAACAATTCCGTCTTTTTATGGAAGGCGGCAAAGTACCGGATAATGCGGTACTGGTCACATTTGACGATGGGTATGAGAATTTCTATACCACTGCTTATCCGATTATGAAACAGCGCCATATTCCGGGCGTTAGCTTTGTCATTACAGGAGATTTTAGCAAAGGTGCTCTGGTGGCAACTCCCCATATGACCAAAGCCGAAATCCAAAATATGACCCGCTCAGATCCCAATATGGAAGTTCAAGCACACACCAATAAATTGCACTACAAAACAAGCGATACCACCGATGCACTTACCGCTCCACTGGTAAAAGATGGCGTCACCGAGACTCATGAACATTATCTGGCACGTATCGAAAATGATCTCAGACGATGTGTAGAAGCACTTCGCCCGCTTACGCCTCATGTCGTGAATACCTTTGCTTATCCTTACGGATTGCATACACCCGAAGTGGAAAAAGTTGCTCAAGATGTAGGCATCCGTTATGCTTTTACAACCGAGCTTGGACTGGCTACCCGTGATACGGATCTAATGAAGATTCCGCGTATTAACGGAGGTTCTCCACTGATTGATCCAGAACGTCTGTACAATTCGATTATGTGGGAAAATCAACTGCCAGGTCGCAATCTATTTATTCCTGATTCAATCCAGCACAGTGGTCGCGAAGCAGGAGAATCGGAAAAATCTGCTTCTTCCAAATAAGCTGAGGTAATCCAGAGCGATCAGCTGTAGATAATAAGCGAATAGATATAGGGATAGCCTTCTCATCACCAGTTAATATTGATGTGTGCTCTTGTCGGAATTATAATCTTTGCTCTTATCTCCCTGTATTGA
The DNA here is from genome assembly GCF_000971985.1 of Paenibacillus dauci. Lineage (GTDB taxonomy): Bacteria > Bacillota > Bacilli > Paenibacillales > Paenibacillaceae > Saccharibacillus > Saccharibacillus dauci. The sequence goes on from NZ_KQ040801.1 coordinate 22,249, forward strand.
AGTAATATTAATTCGTTAATTAATTACTTTGAGTATATCCTACTATAATAAATATTACTTTAAAGGAATAAAATTACATGCAGGAGGGGTAAAGATGAAAAAGCTATTTATTCTTTTGTTTTTATTTCTATTCATTGTACCTGTATCACCTATTCACGCAGCCTCTGTAAATCCCAGTGACGTCCATGTATATTCCTATGATGGAAGTCAATTCCTGGGTACCCTATCAACAAATATATATGATCCATACTCAGTGTTTAACCGCTATGGGACATATGGGAGTAAATACAGCACCAATAGCATATGGAATCAATACGGCACGTATGGAAGCAAATACTCATCTTATGGAGTAGCTAACCCCTATACATCAACTCCGCCTATTTTGGTTTATAACGGATCAGTCGTCGGTTATGTGACAGCCAACAAATATCTCCCTGGTAATCGAGTGACACTTTTGAATCTTTGGGGTTTAGCGAGATCACTGTAAAAAAGTCCCTGACTGAATTGGTCAGGGACTTTTTTATCTAGGAGAATAAATCCGGTTGATATCGGTATCGATCACAAAATCTACTCGCAGATCTGCTGAATACGGTACTATCTCAAAATGATAGAGATCACAAAATACTTTGGCCAGCTCTTCAATATGTGTGACTCGTGTTAATGCATGATAATACATTGTGTTCAGCTCATATTGGTTGCATTTACGCCCCCAAACCATAACTTGTTGAAAAAACCATCGATTTCGACTAACATATTTCTCACGACCGGTTGCTAACCAATCCATATAGCTTAGTATGTTAAAAAGAGCCTTCTTAATTATAATTAGCAAACCGATTTGGACAGCATATTTAAGCTTTGTTTACTTACAAAACCTATCGATATCTTCCATTGCTGACTCTGCATGTCCTCTGACAAACGAACTTTCATCATGTAGTGCATTTTGGATAAGCGGGATAATTCGCTCCTTATGTACTACTCCGTGTATTCTTGCGATATGACCAAAACAAAGAATCGCTATTCCTCTTATGTTTTCATTATCATGCTGACTGTATCTGGTCATCATATTTTCTGCAAATGCTCCATCATCTGCATTTAATGCCAGAGATAATAAGCCGTCTACAACGGTATCTGGATTGTCAGAATTAATCAGGTGGATGACCTTCTGATGTTTCTCTATATTGTTGCTGTATCTTTCTACTGTTTCATGAACAAGATCTGCTAGCACCTTTTCAAATGAATAGATTTCCTGCCATATGTATGGGATACATGTATCTTGTGCAGTTTCCAGTTGCTTGAATGCATGAATCAGGCTTTTCTTTGTCTGGATTTCTTTATCAGTTTGTTGCAGGATTCTTTGTGTGTCTCTGTACATAGTGTAGTGCATTTTGAAGTTCTTCCGGGCTTCGGTAAGAGAATAATCCTCATTAGGTCCACCATAGACTCGGTCTGCATCAGGATCATCCTGCCCATCATCTTCCCAGTTACATAAACAACAAATCTCCCAACTCCGTCTTTCCTCCAATGTAGGATAGCCACAGCAGGGACAATTATACCGATTCATTTCGTACTCACCTTCTTTTCAGTTATTGATGGGTTACGCTTTACAGTTATGAGAATTATCAGCAGCAAACCAAGCATCGTATAGGCTACTTCATTTCTATAGTATTAGAATTTATGCAACTGTGAACCTTATTTTTCATACAAGAAAGCTCCCTCAAAAAGAGAGAGCTGGCTACCTTTACACTTGTATATTATTTTTCGCGAACTAATACCGCCACCGACTCCACATGCACCGTATGCGGGAACATATCCACCGGCTGCACTTCCGTTGTGACATACCCGCCATCTTCCAGCACCTTCAAATCCCGTGCCAGCGTCGATGGATTACAAGACACGTACACCACACGCTCCGGTTGCATCTCCAGAATCGTCGTCAGCAGGCGCTCATCGCACCCTTTGCGCGGTGGATCGACGACGATGACGTCCGGCGTGATACCTTGCTCTTTCCAGCGCGGGATCACATCTTCGGATGCGCCGACTTCGAACTCCACATTATCCATTTGATTCAGCTTCGCATTCTTACGGGCATCCTCAATCGCTTCTTTGACAATCTCCACGCCATATACACGCTCGGCATGCTGGGCGAGGAACAAGGAGATCGTACCGATGCCGCAGTAGGCGTCGATAACGGTCTCTTTGCCGGTTAACCCAGCATACTTCACTGCCTGCTCATACAGCACTTCGGTCTGTGTCGGATTCACCTGGTAAAAGGAACGTGCCGAGATCGCAAACTTCACATCACCGATGTAGTCATGAATGACTTCACTGCCCCACAGTACACGCGTCTCGTCGCCGAAGATTACGTTCGTCTGGCGGGTATTGATATTCTGGCAAATGCTGGCGACCTGCGGAATCTCGGTGCGAATGCGCTCAATCCATTCTTCCTGGCGCGGTAGACGATTGCCATTGGTGACGAGCACGACCATCATCTCATTGGTGCTGAAGCCGACCTTGACCACCACATGACGCAGCAGTCCTTCGCCGGTCTCTTCGTTATATGGACGAATGCCCAGATCGCTGCCGATCTGCTTGACCTTGTTGACCAGCTGATCGTTACGGTTGTCCTGGATCAGGCAGCTCTGCATGTCGATAATCCGGTGCGTTCCCCGTGCATAGAATCCGCCGATGAGGCGACCATTTTCTTCGCCCATCGGGACCTGTGCCTTGTTGCGGTAGCGCCATGGCTCGCTCATACCGAGTGTAGGCAGGACACGTATACCCTGTGTCGAAGCTGCTGGATCTGGCTGCCCGGTGGCTGCGCTAAGTGGTTGGGTATTGCCGTCCTGCTGTTCGGCAGCTCCGGATGTGATACTCGCTGATCCAGCTGCTCCTTGCGGCAGGTTCGCATGATCTGACAGCACATTCAGCTTGCCGATGCGCTGCAGATTGTCGATCACATGCTGACGTTTCCATGCTAGCTGTGCATGATAGTTCATATGCTGAATCTGGCAGCCTCCGCATTGGGAGTAGATCGGACAAGGCGCACTGACACGATCCGGACTCTCCTGCAGCAGTGTCAGCATTTTGGCATATCCGTACTGCTTCTTCGTCTTCACTACGCGAGCTTGAACCTTCTCACCAGGCAGTGCACCCGCGACAAACAGTGTATATCCTTCTGCGCGACCTACTCCTTCTCCCTCATGAGTCAGTCCAACAATATCCAGCTCCAACTCATCATTCTTGGCAACCGGCAGATTTGCGATCGCCGCCGACACCGCCGCCGGTTTACGCTTATTCGAATTATATGTTTTGCCGCCTTTGCGGTCTTTATTCATAATCATTACTCCATTTTCTATACCATATTTCCACACGTCATTCTTAGCCTCTTCGTCACTACCTCAGACTGCCCGATGGGCAACTACTAAATTGTATAGAAAACCAACGAATGTGACAATACAATATAGGTACTTTCATCAAGTATATTTTTAGTAACGGGAAGAAAGCTCGTTCTTCTTACTTATCGGTACATCTTCATATAGCTTAAAAGGGGAGGCAGCCAGGAAATGATGCTCAAACTAAAAAAAGATTGAGCGCAGCATCCAAGAGCTGCATCTCAATCTGGATAAAATCAATTATAAGTTAGTCTTGTACCCTATTGTGAAGACGCAAGATAATTCGAAATGGACTTCTGCTTGGATACGGCTTGATTAGACACCAGCATCGGTCTGGGGCTTAGTCGTATGTGATTGCGTATTCTTACGGGCCAAACGTGATTTCAAACGAATCAACCGTGGCCTATTGTACCGCTGAATCAAACAAAACGGGATCTGAACGATCACATTGACTATCGCGCAAATCAGAGCGACATTCGCATAGCTGCTTGGATTCACCCATATGCAAGCAAAGCCCAATACAGCCATGCACCAATGCCCGACTTCGCCATATTTCGTTTCTAAAATAAATCGATCTGTATATTCCAAGGTAAGTGTCTCATGGAGTTCTTTCTTTTGGAATTTCCATAACCCGCCGCCTTCTGGAAGCTTATCTTTCCACCGATCAAGATGAATTTTTTTATATAATTTTCTTTCGAAAGAATGTTCCGTAAAAAACCAATCATTTTTTTCGTACCAGGACTTGGGCAAGAATCGAACCACATGAGCTGTGCCAAGGCAGCAGACTAACCAAAACAGCGTATTGATTACGATCATCCACACAATAAAACTACTCATGTACCACCACCCTTCCCTCTTGCTTCTCTTCCGCTTCCTTATGTATTCACCCGTTTCAACATATAAAACGGATGATGGATTCGCTACATTTTAAGCACATTACTATTTTAACTAGAGTAAATCGAACAATACGTTCGTTCAAAATTCCCTGCCAGCAGATCCTCCTTGCGAATGAAAAAATGGATGCAGCCTGCATCCCACCAGAGGAATCCAATATCTCGGTTACTGTCCACCTCAAGCAGCATCAGCATCTCATCAATCTCCTGATCCACCTTTTGTTCATCTCCGCCAAAGTGCTGAATCATGCGCTTTTTGTCTTTTTCCTGATTATACGTATGCTTCCCAGTATGCAAATACGATGCCGCGACGAACTCGTGATCCCCATGCTGTCCATCACCGTAGCCGAGCATTTTGCCGATCACATGTTCAGGTTCCCAGCCCATCTCTTCGGTGAGCAGCAGATAGTTTTCTGCGGTCTCTTCTGTAATCTCTTCATCATCCAGATTATAGACTTCACTATATCCGTAATTCGGGAATTCAACTCTGGCCTGTGCATGCACCTGGTAAGGTAAAAACGGCTCCTCTGCTTCCTCTTCCAGTATCGTCAGACCATCCGGCTCATAACAGGTTAATAGCGAAGTATCCATACCTGACCAGTACAGCACACGGTGTTCGATGTTATAAGCAGGCTCGTCTTGGCCTACGAAAAAGTACAGCATCCCCTGCGCAGGAAGCAGCGATCCAGGAATTGCGCCATGAGCTGAGTCCTTGATCTCCGCAGTAATCTGTGACAGGTTTAGCTGAGCGACCAATGTCATCCATTCGCCACCTTGACTTCGCGGCCACTCCATACCTGCTGGCAGATCCGGACTGCCTCCAAAGCGTGAACAGCCGGTCTGACCGTTGCCGCCTTCACCGCGTACCATTTTGACCACTGGACGCTGATGTTCTCGCAGATAGTTTTCTAATTCAGGGACTTCATATCGTTCCATGAGCTGCTTCAACTCTTCGTCTGATAATAGATTGCTGTATTCCATCGTAATCCTCAATCTCCTTTACACTTGGATAGGTATGATTCTGGATAACAGTTCTAATGCATATACAGCAAAAGATGTCGTACAGGCAGGTAAATATATGTATTTGAACGTACTTGAATATACTTGGATGTACTTACGTGTCATTGACGATACTGTTCATCTCCACTGTATCTATTATACTCTGATTTTTGGCAACAGCAAAAAGCTCCCATCCACTTGGCAGAGACATTTCCATGTAGAAACGTCAACGATAGAGTGTACAGGAGCTGTTATGAGCTTGAGTCAGTCATACAATTAGTTAAATCTAAATTCTACACTATCCATCATAACTATCAGATAAGAGAACAGCGGATTAGATCAGTCGTTACTTATCATCCGCGAAGATACGCAGCTTGTGCTTCATCACTTCAAAATGGCCCGGCAGACTACCGCCCAGCTCTCCATCCAGATTAAGCATGACTTCATCCGCTCGTGGGGCTTCGATATCCAGCTTGCTTGTCCGGAAATAGAGTACCTTGGGATCGTCCAGATGCTCACCGCGCAGCGCCATCGTGACGAGGCGGATAAACTCGGCCAGATTGCATTTGCGTACTGCCAGCACATCAAATAGTCCATCGTCGATCCGCGCATCCGGCGCGAGCTTCTCAAAGCCGCCGACCGAATTCGTATTAGCCACGAGGAAGATCATGAACTGGTCATGGATGGTCTCCATGCCCTCAGCCCGTATAATCAGCTCGGTAGGCGCCAGATTGACCATTTTCTCGATGCCCTTCATGTAATAGGCCATCTGTCCAATCATCGTCTTGAGCTTGCTGGGCACCTCATACGTCAGCTCGGTAAAGGAACCACCGCCCGCGATATTGATAAAGTAACGGTCGTTGACCTTACCAATATCGATTGGACGCGACTGCTGGCGGATGACCAGATCACAGTACTGCTCCCAGTTGCGCGAGATTCCCAGCGCACGGGATAGATCGTTGGTTGTTCCCAGCGGGAAAATGCCCAGCGGCGGCGGGTTGTCGTAAGCAGCCATGCCATTGATCACTTCGTAGATCGTTCCATCGCCACCAGCGGCAATGATCATATCGTAACCGCCGCGTTCAATTGCTTCCATGGCAGCCACCGTCGCATCGGATTCACCTGTCGTTGCATGACAGCTGGCCTCGATGCCTCCCTCGTCCAGACGCTTCAGGATATCCGCCAGACGGCGTCTCATCTCTTCACGACCGGAAGTCGGGTTATAGATTAACCTCGCTCTTTTCATGTTCATGCCACCTAATATTGTTGTGATTCGCCTGTTGTGCAGATCATAGAGGCAGCGCTAACTACCCGATCCGGTCAGGCCGGCTATGTCCTATTCTACAACCTGAAGCTGCTGCATCAGAAGTTCTACCTGACGCTCCATCCAGTGGGACAGCCGCGGATGCGGCAGCAGCGCTTCACCGGCATATTCATAGCTTAACCCTTCAATACGCCCCGGAATCACAGACCGCAGGAAAATGCCCGAGCTCAGGAACAGTGGCGCAATCAGCACGCGATAGCCACGGCTTGTCCACTCTTCGGTCTTGGCACGCAGACTGTCCGGATTCAGCAGCGCATAATCGGCATGAGCCGTACCGCTGATATGTCCAACACGCTCGGCAAGCGACGAGATGCCCTTTTCCCAGCGATGGCGGAATCCATCATGGATACTGCCATGACCAACTACCAGCACTGTCTCCTCCTGCGGGACAGTGGACAGATGCTTGACCTTGTCCCATACCATATGGGCAATATCATCATCGTCATCTACCGGATAACCAAAGTGCACATTGGCTCTAATGGTAAACGGTTCCAGATCTGTCTCCCGATCCGGTTCTGCCTTTACGCCCAGTGCGTAGGCAATCTCATCCATATGTGTACTGCCGGAGGACACGAACAGCGGAATAACGAGCAGATCAGTCACTCCCTGTCCCTCCAGTTCATCAATCCCGTCCTGTATGAATCGTCCCGGAACATTGTCCAGATAGACGGAACTTACAGGCAGATCGGCAGGAAAGGAGGTGTTTGCTACTGCATCATCAATCCAGTGCATCCATGTCGGGTCCGGCGATCCATGACTGATTATCAATACACCCGGTTTCATCATGATTATCTCCCCAGACGCTCCAGCGTCATTTTGTATCCGTCATTACCATAGTTCAGGCAGCGTTTGACACGGGAAATGGTCGCTGTACTCGCGCCAGTCTCCGCTTCGATCTGATTATACGTTGCGCCTTTGCCCAGCATACGAGCTACTTCCAGACGCTGGGACAGCGATTGAATCTCGTTCACTGTGCACAAGTCATCAAAAAACACATAACATTCTTCCAGGTTTTTGAGCGTCAGGATCGCTTCGAATAATTGATCGACACTTTTATCATCAAGTTTTTTAAGTTGCACGATTAGATCATCCCCTACTACGGTTAATGTAATTTCATTGTATAGATTACCATTTGTTTTTTCAAGCGTTAACGATGTACAGTATCACAGAATCAGCACGTCTTCTTCATAAAATCTTCCAAAATTACCGTACAGCTTATTTAAACCATCCCCGGCGCTGGAATAGCAGCATCATGCACCCGCCCAGCAGGAACATTAGCAGCAGCACGCCAAAGTAACCATATTTCCAATGCAGTTCCGGCATAAATTCAAAGTTCATCCCATAAATACCTGCGATCAGTGTCAACGGCATAAAGATGGTCGTAATGACCGTTAGTGTCTTCATGATCGTGTTCATCCGGTTGGAGTTGAGCGAGATATAGCTGTCACGCAGATCCGATGTCATCTCGCGGTCCGCTTCGATCATATCGGATAATTTAAGCAGATGATCATAGATATCGCCAAAGTAGGAATGGTGCTCATCGACCTTCTGCATATGCTGGGAGTTCACAACCCGGTACATCAGATCGCGCATCGGTACCACAGTGCGGCGTAGCTTGAGCAGACGTGAACGCAGAGCAAATACCTGTGCCAGCAGTTCATCGACCGCTTCATCAGGTCCCAGACTCTCCAGTTCGTTCAGTTCATCTTCGATATCGAATACACACGGGAAATACTCGTCGACAATTTTGTCGATAATAATATACGCTGCTGCTACCGGTCCACGCATCCATTTGGGACGCTTGCCGGTACGATAGCTCAGTACCCTTTCCCAGGCAGAATCGACTTCCGGCTGCTTCTGATGATGGAAGGAGACGAGCAGATGCTCACCAATGAACAGATCCACCTCTTCCACATTCAGCGTATCCCTTTTCACCGCATGCAATACCATAAATTCCACACCGGTATAATAATCCATCTTGGGCCGCTGCAGCAGATGCATACAGTCTTCCACAGCCAGCGGATGAAAGTCAAAAAAGGTGGTCAACAGCTCTGATTCCTCTTCGGTAGGACGATCCATATCGACCCAGCACCACAAATAATCGCCGGATTTCACTTTCTCCAGCGGTACATCTTCCACAATCATATGTTCATGCGTAACGCCCATTATACGTATCACGGTTCGACCTCTTTTCTCGGAAATCAGATAAGGCTAGAATCGCATAAAAAACCGCCGTTCGCAAGAAACGGCGGAATCGTTCAAACGGATATACGAGTAGAAGCTTAGAACAGATCGAACATGACTTTGTAAATAATTCCGGACAGTGTTGCCGCAATAGGAATGGTCACTACCCAGGCAATAACGATCCGGCCTGCCAGTCCCCATTTCACTTCACGGAAGCGTTTGGCGGCGCCTACACCGAGAATTGCGGAAGTTACCGCATGGGTTGTACTTACCGGCAGGTGAGTCAGTGTAGCTGTAAAGATAACCGTCGCGGATGTCGCATCAGCGGCAAATCCGTTGATCGGCTCGATTTTGAAAATCTTGGTACCCATCGTTTTGATAATTTTCCATCCACCAACAGAAGTACCGAGTGCCATCGCAGTCGCGGCAGAGATTTTGACCCAGAGCGGAACTTCCAGATGATCCTGGACATTTGCCGCTACGAGAGCAAAAGTGATAATCCCCATTGCTTTCTGCGCATCATTCGTACCATGGGAAAAGGATTGCAGGGCTGCCGTCAGAATCTGCATCGTCCGGAAGCCTTTGTTCACCGAGTGCGGGCTGCGCTTGGCGAAGATCCATTTCAGAATATGCATAACGATAAAACCAATCACAAAAGCGATAAGCGGAGACAACAGCAGACCTTCGACGATCTTGATAAATCCGCTCCAATTGACAGAACTTGAACCTGCTCCGACAAAGACAGCTCCTGCCAATGCACCAATCAGTGCATGGGAGGATGAGGATGGAATCCCGAACCACCAGGTCGCGAGGTTCCAGATAATCGCTGCGATCAGCGTCGCTATAACGATTGGTATCCCATTTTCCAGCGTCGCCGGATCGGCTACACTGCCGCCAATTGTCTTGGCAACACCGGTGAATGTAATCGCACCGAGGAAGTTCATGATCGCAGCCATCAAAATGGCAGTACGCGGCGGCAGTGCCCGGGTGGACACCGATGTGGCAATTGCATTAGCCGTATCATGGAAGCCGTTAATAAAATCAAACGCCAGTGCCAGGAATACGACAATACATAGCACGAATATTGAGGTTTCTACCATAGTTGTTCATCACACAGGATTTCTCCCCACTCCTATTGGCAGAGAAGCTGTATGATACTACCTCCTTAATTATCTTAAGATTTTGCAATCGCGGCAAAATCCGAATCTTCTGTTAGCATCAATAATCTGTTCCTAAAAGTAGCTCAGTTTCTGCCAGGTGACAAAAGAAAAACGAACCAGCTCGTCTATATGTCGGTTCGGTTTCTTTCCGGTATCAGGAATTGCTCATAACGATCGATTCCAGCATATTGGCTACGTCTTCGCAAGAATCTGTCGTATTCTCCAGACGTTCGTAGATTTCTTTGCGTTTGATCAATTCGATAGGGTCTGTAATAGTAGCAAACAGTTCCGTGATGCATTTGCGCATGATATCATCGCCCTGGTTCTCCAGATCATTCAGGCGGATCGAGTGCTCACGGATCGGCAGCAGTTTTTTCTGGGAAAGCAGTTGGATCGCTTTTTGAATCTCATAGGCACACTCGCGCAGGATTTCTGCAAAGGCATTGATATACTGGTCCGGCTTGTTCAGATGATACATCTCGAAGCGGGAAGCACAGGCTTCAAGACCGTCCATTACATCATCCATTTTGGTCGTGAGTTCCATGATATCGTCGCGCTCCAGCGGCGTGATGAACGTCTTATTCAACTCGGTGATGATCGTATGGGTATACGTATCGCACTGATTCTCATAATCCTTCATCGTTTTGGTAAACTGTGGAATGTCTTGAAGGCTTGCGACCTGCTCTGCGAAGTAATCCGCAGCCTGTACCAGGCTATCTGCCATATTCTCCAGCGTCTCAAAAAAGATATCCTTCTTTTTAATACGCATTCCTATAACCCCTTTTCGAAATTTTGCCGAAAAATGTCGTAAAATCGCATTTTAAGCACAATTCTGGCTTTGATAACAACCTTTGTTATCTTATCAATCCGTGTGCGGTTTTGTAAAGAATAGCTTAACAAATAATCTACAATTCTCATACAAACTTCAGCTGTTCTTTATATCATTACACCGAAAGTCTTAATTTTATCCATTATTCTCCATTTTTTTACCGTCAATTGTAAGGTGACTGTCAAATGAAGGGCTATTCGGCACAATATTGTAGTAAGTGACGCCGGGAACGAGCGGGGTCTCCTGACCGTCGCTTCGGAACCGAATTACATCCCCTTTCGTGCGGCTCCATTCACCGCGAATCATCCGCCCCTGCTGGAACATTAGCGCTTTGCCGCCGGCATCCAGATTAAGACTGAGACGTCCCACATCATCCAGCACTTTGTAATCCGCACCCATTACGATTACATTGGCAGCGGTCAGTGGCTGCTTGGTGTTCAGATCGATATGCGGCTTGTTATTCATGCTTCGGGTATACAGGCCGCTGGCTGAATCATACGTGTAGCCGACCGTATAGCTATCGAGCAGATACTTGAGCTGTATGGAATTCACCTGCTCTGCATCGGAGGCAGACGCTGGAGAATTATCTGCGGCAGTAGAATTAGCCGCTTCACCGGTTGTATGTTCTGTACTCACTGCATCTTTGGATGAGTTATCCTCGGCTGGCAGGAACGGATAGACCGGCAGGGTTACCTGCTCCGTGTATCCTTTACCCGCTGCTGCTTTGCGCAGCTTTTGCTCATTGGTATACAGATTATGAGGTGCCTTGCGGCTGGAATCACGCCAGAATGGAGCGCTGGCGTTAGTGATTTCGTCGAGATGTTCCTTGTTTCCATTTTGCAAAATCGCGTAGGCATCCGTACTGCCGCCGGCATGGACGAGCAGCCCATTAACCGTCTCCCCGAGAGTAATCAGATATGGACGGATGCTGCGTACCGGACCGATCGTAGCGTCACCGTGGTAACTCTGATAAATGGCGACCAGACGGGTAATCCCTCCCTCGGCCAGCACTTCATAGATCATATCCGCTTCGGCAAGACCGGACTGCGGCCTTGCTGCTGGTGCGTTGTTAATCATAACTGCTACAGGACGCGCCGGATCAGGCTTTTTGACCGCAAGACCGGTGAGCGGCGCAGTATAAGCCGGTGCCTGTACTGCCGGTTCCGGTGCAGGCTCTGCTTGTTCCGGAGCGGGTACGGCAGTGGGCGGCGGAGCAGCAACTTCCTCCGACTGACAGGCAGTCAGGCTGATGCCGAGCACAACAGGCATCAATCCTTTGAAAAATGGCAACCTGGTAATTTTCATCATATCCTCCTCTGAATAAAGGACGCAGCAGAGAAAGCAGCCAGCGTGACAACAGCGCATCGGCTGCAGACAAGAGCATTTCTCTCATCATCCCAAACCGCAACGTCAGGCATGAGCAGAAACCCAATGAACACAGCTGCTATATCAAATCATATACCACGCAGGTGAATTCCCTGTGAACCAGATCATAGAGAGCAATACATAAATACTGCAGTCGGCTGGATCGATGGATCTGCTGTTCTGTTATGTCCTTGTAATAGGCGTTTCTACGGATTATGTACGTTTGTATTCATCTCCTGACGGATTACCGAATACAAGCAAGCAGTTTCAGACAATATATCCATTATATACATAGCTGTAGCAATGGGAGAACCGAAAAGATCAGATTTGGCAAATTTCTGTCTCATTTGGAAAGCATATCGCACAGACAAATAAGCGGTCTGGTATTGCACAGACGAGATACCTATCCCAACCATAAAGTAACAAATCATATGAATATGCTATTTTTTACAAACTCTAAAGTTTAAGCTCCTTAATCATAAAATATTAAAAATTAAGCTAGATTGTGATTTTCGTTACATATTAAAATTTAGGAATGTTTTAAGATAAAACCATGAAAGAGACAATCATCACATAACATCACAGCATTAACAAAATAGCTTGATACTATACTTAAGGGGTGCATCAATTATGAACAGATGGCTTAGAGAAAGCAAAGTGGCAATGTGGTTGTTAACTATCGTACGTGTGTATATCGGCTTCAAATGGATCGAAGGTGGCTGGGGCAAATTGACCGGTGGATTCGATGCTACCGGATTCCTGACCGGCGCTATCGCTAACACTGGCGGCGAGCATCCAAGCGTACAAGCTGGCTGGGGCGCTTTCCTGCAGCACTTTGCACTGCCGAATGTAGAATTGTTCAACATCCTCGTACCGATCGGTGAATTCCTTGTCGGTCTGGGACTCATTCTCGGTACCTTCACTACTGTCGCTGCCCTGATGGGTATGGTCATGAACTTTGCCTTCCTCTTCTCGGGTACTGTGAGCACCAACCCGTACCTGCTACTGGCCGAGATCTTCATCGTTGTCGCTGGTGCCAATGCCGGTAAAGTCGGTTTGGATCGCTGGGTACTGCCTTATCTGAAAGCTACTCTGTTCAAAAGAAACAATCATCAGCGCGGCGGCAGCCCGACGGCTCCCACACATAAAGCAGCTTGATCATATGCCAAAAATATAGCAAAACAGCCATCTCTAAGCGGATAATCCGTACGAGTTGGCTGTTTTTTTGTAGTTGGTCTATTTCGTGTATTTCGAATAACAAAACGGATAAATCGAACAAAATGCTTATTTATTTTGCCCGAATACACGGCGCAGTTCCTCTTCCCCTGTCGGCAACGCAAGGGCTACCTCGGACGGATGAGCACGGGAATACATCACCCGGATCACATGCCCCTGCTGTACCAGAGGAAGCTGACTCTCAAAGATTTCCTTCTGTGTATTTATCGTAACCGTATCACCCTGATTGGTTGTAATGGATAATGTCAGTTGCAGCCGGACTTTGCCGTGTCCAGCATTTCCAAGAGGCACTATATCTGTCACCTTGGCATAAGCCTGCTCACCATGCTGGGCAATCTCCATAATATCCGGCGATACTCCCTGCTGCATCATTCGCTCATGCAGCAGATTCTGTACATCAGCCTGGGAGACCTGGCCTTGTAGATCGACGCCGACTTTGGCAGGGTCTTTGGGTGAAACCAGCAGCGGAATAATGCTGCCCGGCTGGAACTGGGCAAGTGCCGTCTGCGGAATAACCGCTCGTGTACGTGCCGGGTAAGGCGAATGACCCTGACGGGTAACTACAACATCAATCTCCAATTGCGGCTGCTCGTTGATATAGGTACCAGTCTGTTGTACCCGCTCAATCAATCCTACAGCGGATTCCCCGGATTTTACGGTACGCAGGCTAAAAACAGTACCCAGAATAGAGGGAATAAATACAAGAGCAAAGCCAACATATATCAGTGGACGATACCAGCTGGAATTTATAATGCTGAATGCACCGTCTCCCTGAAAATTGGCATACAGCGGTAGAATCGCAACAGCCATAAGACAGAGTGAACCTATTGTTACAAGAATTTTTCTCATTTTATTTTGCTCCTTATCGATGATTGAGTCTCAACTATCCGTGCAGCGGTCCCATATAGATCCAGTCGGATGGTCGGGATGGATGTGTACCGAGTCCAATTCGATCACCCGGACGGGGAATTTGCATTTTGGGCACCAGTGTCTCCATCGTTTTCTGATAGCGGGCACCGCTATTTTCCAGGATATCCAGCGTCATGACGACAATAGGGTCAAAGTTGACCAGTTTGCCGGTATCCCGAATCGTAAGTACTGTCCCCATGGCAGTCACCGGAATATGTCCCTGCGCGGCTGTCTGTGCATCACGGGCAGATTGCAATCCTGCATTCATCCGGTCACGATGTTCTTTGGGGATGATGCTTTTGACAAACAATCCGCTGATTCCTTTGTTTAGTGTCTCTTCTGCCTGATCGAGTGCATCCTGCTGCTTCTTATTTCGTCTAAAAAATCCCATCTTGATCACGCTCCTGCGCCTGTATTGTTGTTCCTGCTTTTATTATAAAAAGGTTGCAATCGTGCCACAATACATTCCGGCACATACAAAAAAGCAGGCTGTTAGCCTGCTTTAAATACGATAATCGTTTGAATTTTTGCGGAAACAAGACACTTACGACAAATAAAATCAGGTATGCCAGCGAGGAATCTGCTACTCATCTACTTTTTATTGCAGCAAATCGGCTTTTTTATGAATATTTTCACCTTTTAGATATGCATTTCATGCCCATATACGTATTCTGGCAGATGTTATATCCCTCTATTACTGCCTTTTAGGCATGTCGTAGCAGATAGACCAGTTTGCGGTAATACCAAGCTGCATCCTTGTATCTGCGCTGCTCTTCCGACACGACAGCCAGCCCTTCATACAGAATGTTCAATCGTTCCTGATGACGAATCTGCTCAAAATAAGGCAGACAGGCTGTCGCTTCTTCTATAAAAAGATCCGCCTGTCCATGAGCCAGTGCCTGCTGGCTGCTATAAAATCGTGCTGCCATCTGCTGGTCCTCTGTCAGCGTCAGAGCGCGCAGCTGCTCCAATCGCTGCACCAGCGCTGCCCAGTCCTGCCTTGCCAGTTCTATCTCGCACCGGTACACCAGCAGCACCGGAGTCATCTGCTGCTGTACTTCGACCGTCTGTGTATCGACCATACTGCCGAATCGATCTACTTCCTGCTCTGCCTGCACCAGTTCGCCAGCCATGGTAAGCATCAGGATACGATTATTCATAATCGCGCTCCATGTATCGCTCTGATGCTGCGCATACACCAGATGCGCTTCGGCCATCGACAGGGCGAGCAGCGCTTCATGAGGCTGCTGCATGGAATGACAATATCCGCTATATAGTACATACAGTCCGGACAGACGGTGGAATAGCCGCTGTTCATAAATATACGAAGTGATCTTTTCAAAAGCCTGCTTGGCATGTTCAAATTGCCGGGTATGTACACAAGCTTCCATGCGAATCTGCTGTGCAGTCAGCCAGGTCTCTCCCTGCTCGGGCAACAGCTTTAGCCACTGCTCTACCTGCGTTAACACATCATGATATTTTTGCCGGGAGCGGGCAGACTGGATTTTGTAGAACAGCATGGCCTTGGTTAGCGGCAAGGGCAGCATGGCTTCATCCGGACGTCCAAACCGTTCCAGATAAAAGTTCAGATAAGACTGATGCAAATAAGCATAGGCATCCTGATCATTCAGCTGCTGATAATAAGTCGCTTTCATGAGAGCGGTAGTCAGCTCCACCGTCAGCGTATCATGCCGATCCGGCAGATCATTCACCTGCTGCTCCTCAAGCGCTGATGCCTGCACCGATAACTGCTCTACAATCTGCTCCGCCTGCTGTAATACATCATCATCCTGATCGTCAGTATGCAGCAAATAACCCGGCGATACGCCCAGCCGCTCGGCCATCGGTTCTGCCAGATCATCCGGCAGCGGATACCTGCCTGCCAGAATATTGGAGAAATGCGCCTGCGTCACCAGTCCGTCGGTCAATTCCTTGCGTGACATGTCTTTTTTGTGACAGAGATAATCAATCCGTTCTTTTAACAAATGACTCTTCCTTTCGGCAGCGGATCATACGAGCCGCTTTGCTGATTGCTTATATACCAGATTGTAAAGGAAATGCCGGATCGATCTCAAATCGCCATGAACCAATAGTATGTCTCTGCTGCATAACAGATGATCCCACACAAAAAGAACATCACATATGATAAAAAGCCTGCATCCGGTTTACCCTGTGCAGGCACAACCGAATGCAGACGCTATGAATAATCCTTTACTCCAATTCTGCTATCAATACATATCACTGGCCGAAAATAAAGCAGCAAGCTCGGCGGCTGCCTGTCTGCTGTCTATGGCCCCCGCGATAGCTGAAATAACAGCGATCCCATCTGCTCCGGCCTTCAGTACAGGTGATGCATTATGAACATGAATCCCCCCGATGCCAACGAGAGGTATGGTTATCCCCGCTGCACGGATCTGTTCAATAATCGCAGTTCCCCTTACTGGCTCGGCATCGGCTTTGGAACGGGTTGGATAGACAGGTCCGATACCCAGATAATCTGCTCCATCTGCAATCGCCTGCTGTGCTTCGGCCAGGGAATGGGCAGACACGCCCACAATCTTGTCCGGCCCCAGCTGCTGCCGGATCAGTACAGCAGGCGCATCATCCTGACCAATATGCACGCCATCCGCATCCAGCAGCAGTGCCAGCTCCAGATCGTCATTGACTATAAAAGGAACGCCGTGCGCTCTGCATATCCTTTGCAGCCTCCGGGCCAGTTCCAGGGAATCGCTGCCAGTCAGTGCCCCGTTCCCTTTTTCACGATATTGAAAAAGAGTCGTTCCTCCCGCAATTGCTTCTGTGAGCACCTGTTCCGGTGGACGGGTACAGTTGATGCTGCCCATCACCAGATATACCGGCAGCCTTCCGCGAATCCAGCTGCTGCGTGCTTCGGTGCCATGCGCAGGGATACGATTCTGCTCCTCTGATTGTACGGTATATTCTGCCGACTGCCCGGCATTCGGTTCGGTATGTTCTCCGGAAGGCATCATAATACAGCTCCTTTGCGCCGATAGGCAAAATGATTGGTCGGCCCATGTACCGAGCCGATCCCCAGTCCGTCTGCTATTGCAGCCTGGACAAATGCTTTGGCGGTGCGTACTGCAGACAGCATATCACTGCCGCGTGCCAGCTCGGCGGTAATTGCTGCCGAATAGGTGCATCCCGTCCCGTGTGTATGCGGCGTGTCGATACGGGGACTCTCTGTATAATGGAACTGCTCTCCATCGTACAGCACATCCACGGCCTGATTGGTGGACAGATCATGTCCTCCTTTGACGACTGCATAGCGTGCGCCCATCTGGACCAGCTGTCTGGCAGCCTGTTCGCGTTCAGCCAGTGTATGGATAGTCATACCGGTCAACAATTCAGCTTCCGGCACATTTGGCGTAATAATCGCTGCCAACGGCAGCAGCTCATCGATCAGTGCTCGTACAGCCTGCTGCTGAAGCAGTACCGATCCTCCTTTGGCTACCATGACCGGGTCGATTACGAGCTGTCGCCAGCCATGCCGGCGTACAGCCTGTGCTACTTCGCAGATAATATCTGCACTGAACAGCATGCCCGTCTTGACTGCATCCGGTGCAAGATCCTCTCCGATCGAATCCAGCTGCTGGATTACGCCTTCCATCTCGACAGGATATACGCCCTGTACGCCCGCCGTATTCTGCGCGGTTACCGCTGTGACCACGGACATGCCGTACACACCCAGCTCCTGAAATGTTTTTAGATCCGCCTGTATGCCTGCACCGCCCCCACTGTCCGAACCTGCAATCGTTAATGCCTGATGAATATTCATCGCTGCTCTCTCCTTTGGATAGGGATATATAGATCGAAATATGGAATGCACGGTATGACTGTTTATGCATGGGATCGCTTCTTACAAACGTTCGATTTGTGCCAGCTTCTGCAGCTCTTCCGGGGTTAGCAGGGAAAGCTGGTTGATCAGTTCCACCTGGAAGCTGCCTGTTCCCTGTCCCGCAGTAAGTTTAGCCGCAATCTCTGCTGCTGCTCCGTAAAAGGCCAATGCTTCGGCTGCGGCAGGTAACCAGTATTCTCTGCCTCCACTCACTGCCGCAAAGGCTGCTACCACCGAGCTGAGCAGGCAGCCTGCACCGGTGACGCGTGTCAGCAGTTCATGCCCATTACTTATGATCAAGGTCGTCTGTCCATCGGTCACGATATCTTGCTGGCCGGTTACCACGACCAGCGTTCCCAATTGCCGGGCAGATTGCTGCGCCAGCTTCACCCGATCCCCTTCGCCTGCTCCAGCATCCACGCCCCGAATATTCCACTCTGCTCCGGCAACATGAGCCAGCTCTGCAATATTGCTGCGTAAAATATCGACCTGCATCTGTTCGGTCACCTGCCGGGCAGCCTTTGTACGATAGGCAGTCGCTCCGGCCCCTACCGGATCAAATACAACAGGTACTCCCGCCCGGTTAGCCGATTGCCCAGCCAGCATAATCGACTGCAGTGTGTACTCATCCAGCGTACCCATATTCAGCATGACAGCTCCCGCCATCGCTGCTACATCAGCTACCTCTTCATGGGCATACGCCATAAACGGTGATGCACCCAGTGCCAGCAGACCATTTGCCGTAAAATTGGTCACCACCACATTGGTAATATTGTGCACAAGCGGGTTCTGCTGACGTACCTTCTCCAAAAACGACATTTTCTTTTTCCTCCTTTAGTTTTGAACTGCAAAATGCATATACAAAAAAGACCCATTCACCTCCAGCAGGAGATCAATGGGTCGTGTCATTCATTCAGGCGTATAGTGCCCCATGGGGCATGAGTGAATATCCGCGTCCACTTCCCTCCGCTGGTATAACCCAGATCAGGTTCCAAGGGTCCGGATGATGATCCGTCTCAGCCTCTGCGGCTCCCCTAGTGAATTCCAAACAATATGATGAGCAACAGAGAATCATCTGTCGGCGATAACGCTACAGCTGTATCCACTGTCCTCTTATAGTTACGATCTTATAAGGATATCCCTTGACTGTCAAATCCATGAAGCAGCCGTCCGCAGCATGATCACACGGATCTATTCAGGAGTCCAATCATTCAGATCATCCAGTGCTGCCACTGCGTCTGTGCGGCTTCGCGTCCGGCCAGCCATTCCCGGGTATAACGAAGCAGCTCGCGGCGATGCGGCCCTGACGAATACGTATGATTCGCCTGGAAAATAATCTGCTTGTCACAGCGACCTTCCTGCCGGCTCCAGAATTCCTGCTGATACAAAAAAGCATAATCCACCGGAATCACATCATCGCCGGTGCCATGGATCACCAGCACATCCCCGCTAAACTGCCGCGCTTCGATAAATGGCTGGTAATTCCCCAGTGACTCAAAGTACACCGGCTTAAAGCAGTAACCCAGATAATCCGCTTCTCCTTCGATAACAGCCTGATCATACGTCTCACGACCTACAATTTTAACAATATCATTAAAAGGATGCCCGACTGCCGACCAGAGAACCAGATGCTTGACACGGTGATCGCGCACCGCCGTCAGGATCGCGACCGCGCCGCCGAGACTGTGCCCGATCAGTGTCACCCGCGTTGGATCGATATCGCTGCAGTTCATCACATAATCCAGTACACTGCGTGTCTGAGCCACCATGGAATCCAGTCCCTGTTGACCATACAGACCACTGCTCTCCCCACAGCCCGCATAATCAAAACGAACGACCATATACCCTTCAGCTGCGAGTTCACGCGCACTGTTAACAAACAGACGATCTACGCCAATCCGGCTGCCAACAAATCCATGGCAGATGACGATCAGTGGTGTGCGATCTTTGCCTTTTCCCTGTCCATCGGCATCGCGATCCTGCGATGGATAGTGAATACTGGCTGTTAGCTCCAGTTCCTGATGACGAATAATGATATTCCTTTCCATACTGATTCCCCCCTACGATAGCTGTGTATATAATCAGCAAACTCCTATTTTTATAAGGTGAATATCTCAATTTAAATAATTCCGATAAGTTTAATAAGGATTAAATTAACAATATATTAGCATCCCGGTAATTCAATTGTCAATGGAGCAAAAGTGTGGCAGAATAATAGATTCCAGACCGATCTCCGGTACTATACGAAGCCGGTATAAATAGGAATATATTCAGGTACAATTTATTACGATTGGAGGAACGATTATGAGTACTGTACGTCATTTGGTAAAGGACATTAATTCGATTCGTGATCAGCTTAAACAGGATAACCTGAGCTACTATGATGATGTAATTGTACATGTGCGGGATGCACGCATCCGCCGCGAATCCGGTGAAGAGCTGCTGCTGGAAATGGGACAGCATCTGCTAGAAGCCCAGCAAAGAGGCAAAACGGCACATCAGCTGTTCGGCAAAGAATCGGACAGCTATGCAAACCAGCTTATCGAGAACCTGCCGGAGGCCCGGCAGATGAGCAAACCTATGTATTATCTGATGATTGTCTGGGTCGCGCTTACATGGGTGTTCCTGCTACAGGCACTGATGGGGTTTTTCAAAATCAATATCAGCGGCTCCGGCGTTGTAGGCGAGATCAGTCTCTCCACCTTGATCCTTGTTGCTGCAGGTGCGGTTGTGCTGGTTGAACTGGTACGCCGCGTTGCCGATCAGCCTGCAGAGAAGAGCGATCTGGACCGTCCGCGGATGCAGATCAATGGCCGCTCGGTCGTCTCCTATCTGGTCATTATGATAGCAATTATTGTCGTCGGAACCTATCTGCGCAATGTGATGCCTGTACTGGTTATCTCGCCGTGGGTCAGCCTGATTCTCTGTATAATCGGAATTCTGGGACAGAAGTTTATCTTTATGCGCCGCTAGGAATGCTCCGGATATGCATTCGATTCTATCGGGATCATTCCTTCCACTCCTAACAATATGCATTCATTTCAAAAACGGCTTTTATTGGGTTATACAATAAAAGCCGTTTTTTTGTTGGAATATATACGGAACCTCGATATAGAAAATAAAGAATATCTTTCACTGAAACGATCAGTTAAACCGTGAATCATAGTAACAGCATGAATACATACCGGATATTCTGCAACTTCGTAATTACGCTTTACGTCTTTTATAATAGAACCAGTCCTTTTCAACCGGTTCGAAAATAGCCTCTGTTCGTTATTAATGGCAGTCATGAACTCTCGATAGCTTCTATCTTTTGGTGAACGACGCGTTCGCTGGCTAATCATTTGGTTAATATAAGCAAAGCAGCCTGCTGCCTATCAAGACAACACCATGAACCGAATCCCTAACGAATAACCAAAGGAGTTTTATTATGAAAAAAACCAGTGTATTACTCTCAAGTCTTATGTTATTAGGTGTACTATCCGCCTGTTCGGGCAATAATACGTCCAATGCCCCGGCTCCATCAACAACCCCAAGTACCGAAAATTCTGGTGGTACGACTCCGGGTACAGCCGAGCCTGCCCAACCGGACAGCTCTGCGAATGCATCTGCCGAAGAAACCAAAATCACCAATAACAAAAAGCTGGTGACTGGATTGTATAATGATGTCCTGAACAGCCACAAGCTGGATCAGGCAGAACAATATCTGGCCGAAGGTTATGTAGAACATACTCCCGCTGCAGCTAACGGCCGCGAAGGATTCGCAGCATACTACGCAGCATTATTCCAGAAAAATGCCGACTACAAAGTAAATGTACGCGGCATGCTCGGCCAGGGAGATCTGGTTGCTGTCTTTAGCGAGCCTGCTGCTCCGGCGGGCAGCTCTGCTGATACAGCTACCCAGGCTTCATCTGCTCCCATGGTCGATATGTACCGGATCGCGGATAACAAAATCGCCGAGCATTGGAGTGTGAAGGCAGCCAATCTGACTGGCTCCGAGAAACCGGCTGATCTTCTGCCTACTCCTTCCACTGAGGCAGTGGTAGCTGATACTCCACGTGCTACAGTGGCTGCGAATGCCAATTTCGTCAAAAACTTCTATGATGCATTCTTCAATAGCCATAATGCCGATGCTGCCAACGAAGCAGTCAGTGAAAATGTCATTCAGCATGGTTCCGGTATTGCAAATGGTCGTGACGCACTCACCAGTCATTATCTGATCGAATTCCGCGCTCACGCTGATAGTACTGCCATAGTAACCAATGTGATTGCAGAAGGCGATCTGGTGCTGGTGTACAGCCAGATGCAAAACAGTGCCGATGATCGTGGTAATGCAGTCGTGCATATTTTCTGTGTTGAGAATGGCCAGATTGCCGAGATGTGGACACTGAGCCAACCCGTCCCTGAAAATCCCGCCAATGATAACACCATGTTCTAAATCATGATCCACCCTACAGCATGATTAATGCTTGAACCAGTACGTCTTCACGTTTTGTGAAGGCGTGCTTTTTCGTTATATAGGACATTCTACATGATTCGACAGTAGCATAAAATTTCACGGCTTCTTGTCCGATGTTATATATGGGAAGTTTATTCTCCCCACTCAGTCGACAGAAAAGGAGCCTACGAAATGCGAATCCGACGTATCCGTAATTTATTCATCATTCTACTCTATATTACTATCGCCTTCGTCGTGACCTTCTATGTGCTGAGCCTGAAGTATCCACATGCTTCCGCTTTCTCCTATGAGACATGCAAGGCCACATATGATATGACCGATGATCTGTTTGAGACACTGAACGGCGAAGTTCCCGAAGGAGCGACCAATGTGGCTGCCGCTTCGGAAATTACCCACAGCGCCCCTCCCGGCAAAGCCAGCCATATCCCGGTGCTGATGTATCACTATGTGGTACCGGAGAAATATAATGTTGAACCGAATAATGCGCGGATCAATCTCGAAGCCTTTGAAGAAGGTATCAAATATCTGCACGATGAAGGTTATCATACCGCTACACTCAAGGAACTGGAACGCTATGTAAATGGCGAGATTCAGTTGCCCGAGAAGACGGTCGTACTTACCTTTGATGATGGTTACCAGAACAATGTCGTGTATGCCTATCCGGTACTCAAAAAGTACGGATTCCATGCTTCGATCTTTATCGTGGGCACCAAGCTCAAGGATCACAAACAGAAATTCGTACCTACAGCCAAAACAACGATTTCCCGCAAGGAAATGAAAGCAACACGCGATGTATTCGAATACCACAGTCACACGTACAATCTGCATTACAAGCGTCTGGTACAATGTGCAGAGTACTATGCTGCCGGCAAGGACAGTACACGCTTCACCCATGATATTGATATTATGAAAGCCAAAACCGGTATCAATACGCCTTATTTTGCTTATCCTTATGGAGAATACGATCCCAAAATGGTCTATGACCTGAAAATGAACGGATATCGCATGGCCTTTACGGTACGTCCCGGTTATGTGCATCCCGGTGACGATCCGATGTATCTGCCACGAATGAACGTGACTTCGACAACTACAGTCAAACATCTGCTCAACTTACCGGATGTTCCCGAACCGCCAGTCAAATCCAAATGATGCGTAAACTCTGTCTCAATATTATCCAAATATCACCCGATCCTGCCTGTCCCCTTTTACAAGGAGAAGAGCGGAATCGGGTCTTTTTGCATTTTGTGGCCATTTTACTCAAAATGAAAAGATAAGGGTAATAAAGAAAGAATACGCCTGTGCATCCGCTGGATGCCTGACGACCATTTTCCATGTGCAAAGGAGGCTGACAATATGACTCTTGGTGAATGCCTGAACCAGCTGCATAATGATCTGCTACTGATCGATCTGAGCCGTCCTGGCTATCCAACCCGAACCGTAGCCGAGCTCAAGAAGACAATGCCGCTCGAAGAAGAGGGCTATGAAGTGCGCATTCGCAGCTTTAATTTTGGCCGCACGCAGAAAAGATCCATCGGCAGAATCGACGGCCCTAATTTATGGAATGAAACTTAATACCTCTTTTTACACAGCGTTAACAAAAGAAGGCTATACTGGCTACATATGATGTATTTTTGCAGATTTCGACAATATTCCTACACGTTCTGCACTATACTGGTAGTACCAGTACGTTAGAGCAGGAAGTAAATGATTAACCGGAGGCATTATGGAAAACAAACATGGACATCAGCAATCCCAGTCGTCTTATATTAACCGTGACTTAAGCTGGATCGAATTCAACACCCGTGTGCTTGAAGAGGCCCAGGATACAGAGACTCCCCTGTTGGAGAGAATCAAGTTTCTCGGTATTGTATCCCGTAATCTGGACGAGTTCATGAGTGTCAGAGCAGCAGGTATCCGTAACCAGATCAAGGCCGGATACATCAAAAAAGACTTTACCGGCTATACGCCCGCAGGTCTGTACAAGCGCTTGACCAAAAAAGTTGAAAAGATGGTCTCCCAGCAGTACCGTACCTACCGCGAACTGATCCGCCAAATGGGCAAACAGGGTATCACTGTTAACCGTTATACGGATCTTAGCGCTTCCCAGCAAAAAGCTGCGGATACTTACTATCACGATGTGATTTACCCCGTGCTTACTCCGATGGCGGTCGACCAGAGTCGTCCGTTCCCGCTCGTGCACGGACTGAATGTATATGTATCGGTCGTGCTCGAACGCAAAGGGGATAAGCAGGAAAATGCCGAAGACGGCGACAGCTACTATTTTGCCATCGTACAGATTCCTTCGAATCTGCCACGCATGGTAGCACTGCCGCATCGTCAAAACAGCAAAAAGCAGCAGTACGTTATTATCGAGGATCTGATTTGCCATCATGTGCATACTCTGTTCGGCGGCTACGAACCGGTGGCAGTAAATGCTTTCCGGTTGACGCGTAATGCCGATCTGGATATTAACGAAGAAGAGGCAGAAGATCTGATGGAAGAGATTGAGAATCAGCTGCGCAAACGCAGACGCGGCGCACCGGTTCGTCTGGAGATCCAGAAGGATATTCATCCCTATGCCATGCAGATGCTGATGGAGGAATTCGATATTAGCGAAGCGGTATTCGAGATCGATGGGCCGCTGGATCTGGGCTTCCTGCTCTCCTTTTCCGATTCGATTCAGGGACACGATTCCCTTCGTTATCCGCCGGAGATTCCGCGGTACTCTCCCGAGTTCCCGGAAGGCAGTGAAACCGATTATTTCAGCGTGCTCAAAGAGCGCGATGTGCTGCTGTATCATCCCTATGAATCGTTTGATGCGATCAGTGACTTTATTGAACAGTCTGCCGAAGATCCGGATGTAATGGCGATCAAGATGACACTCTACCGGGTCAGCGGCAAATCTTCCCTGATCCACTCGCTCGCCAAAGCTGCCGAATCCGGCAAGCAGGTAACGGTCGTCGTGGAGCTGAAAGCACGCTTTGATGAAGAACGCAATATCGTATGGGCGCGCATGCTGGAAAAAGCGGGCTGCCATGTCGTCTATGGTCTGGTCGGTCTCAAAACCCATGCCAAGGTCATTCTCGTCGTACGCCGCGAAGGCAGTATGTTGCGCCGATATATCCATATCGGTACCGGCAACTACAATGCCTCGACAGCCAAAAGTTATACCGATGTCGGTCTGCTAACCGTGAACCAGCAGATCGGAGAAGATGCTTCCGAGGTATTCAACCATATTACCGGCTACACGGAAAGCCATGACTGGCAGGCTGTCGCTGTCGCTCCCGATACCATGATGAACAAATTTATCGAGCTGATCCAGCGTGAAGCCGATCATGCCCGTAACGGCAGAAAAGCACGGATCATTGCCAAAATGAACTCTCTGTCCAACCAGCGCATGATTGACGAGCTGTATGCGGCTTCTCAGGCGGGTGTCGAGATTGATCTGATTATTCGTGGTGTATGCTGCCTGCGTCCGGGTATACCGGGCCTGAGTGAACGCATCCGGGTACGCAGCATTGTCGACCGTTACCTGGAGCACTCCCGGGTCTATGCTTTTGAGAATGGCGGCCAGCAGGAAGTATGGCTGTCCAGTGCAGACTGGATGACACGTAACCTGACCCGCCGGGTAGAGCTGATGTGTCCGCTGTTCGACAAAAACACAAAAGCCGCCATGCTGAATATTCTGAACCTTATCCTTGAGGATAACGTCAAAGCCAGAATACTTCTGCCCAGCGGCAATTATGAATTATTCAAAAATGGCAAACCACCGCTTCGCAGTCAATTTGTAGCATGGGATGTTAGTTCGTGGAAACCGTATGTACCACTAACCGGACCCGCACATCCCACTCCTTCTCCAAGTCTTTGACTGCTTCGGTAATATCGTTTAATTCCATAGAGGCTTCGGTGCGACAGTGTATAGTCAGCTCGAAGTCTCTTCCTTTGCGTACAGCGGTCATCCGATCGACCGGCTGTGTCTCGCTCGTATCCATAGCTGCCGCGAGCTGCAGCAGCGCTCCAAGGCGGCGGATGCGCTCCTCATCCTTCGGATGCAGGATATCTGCATATTCGACCGAGATGCGTCTTTTTTTGATTTTGCCTTTGCTGCCGAAGATGGCGATAAAAGCAACCAGTACCGTTTCCCGGTGATCCAGGCCGGCTACTGCGCGCGTCGTAAGCAGATAACGGGTGTGCTCTTCATATTCGTGATAGCCCACATTCATCCCAACCTGATGCATCAGAGCGGCTGTACGCAGCAGCTTGCGGTTCCAGGCATCGCTCTGTCCTTCGCCCAGTGCTTCATAGAGACGGACAGACAGCGCGTCTACCTGCCGCAGATGACGCTGCCGGGGCAATGGCTCCTGGAAAAGCGCCGCATGAATCTCGTATTCCAGTACATTGTCGAGTACCGCATGCTCTTTGCCGCGATCCCATTCAAAAAATAATCCGTCCCGCAAACCGGTACCGCTGATAATATAATGATCGCACTGCATATGGCGGAACATGGTATGCAGAATAATCGTACCCGGTACAATAATATCACTCCGCGTCTTGCTGAGACCGGCGATACGCTTGCGCTGTTCATTGGTCAGGGATGGGAGTTGCTGGTAATAATAGTCGGTATCTTCCGGCTGGAGAGTATACTGGTGAATCTGCTCCATGGAATATTTGCGCTTGCGCTGATGCATTTTGCCGACTGCACGGATCGTACCGCCAAGACCCACAAGCGGCAATCCCGGATGGCTGCTGATCCATGGATGTTCACGTGCTGCCTGCAGTACCATTGACTCCAGTTCGGAGACAGATTTGTCATCCCATTTGCCGTTAACATGATTGCCAAAGCGCACATTCATATTAACTGCTCCAAACGGGAAAGATACTGTAGATACCCGTTTGCGATCCTGGAACAGGGTAATCTCTGTACTACCGCCACCGATATCGATAATATAGCCATCCTGGATATCAATCCGGTTCACGACGCCGATAAATCCGTAATGCCCCTCCATCTCCCCAGGCAGCAGTTCGATCGACAGACCGGTCCGCTCATTCAGATAGGAGATTACTTCTTTGCCGTTCACCGCATTACGGATCGCTGCTGTAGCTACCGCTCGGATCTCACTTACCTCATAGACCCGGCTTACCTCTACAAACTGGCGCAGCACCGGTACGATCACACTCACTGCTTCCAGTGGCATCTCTCCCTCCGGTGTCACAATTGCACTGAGACGTGCCGATTCACGGCATTCCTTGAGTACTCTGTATCCGCCCGCCTTGCTGGTCTCATAGATAACCAGACGGATGGAGTTGGAACCTATATCCATGATGCCTACACGGCTGCGCTCCATTGTATTGTCCATAATATCCTCCTGTCGTTAACGGATTCAGCCAGGGAAACCGCCGTTTTGTCCATTTGATCCGATAACCTGCAGATCGGCCCGGGTTTACAAATCAGGGACGATCCTACATAATCACGCTTACAGTCTATCTTATTTTAATACAGTGTACAATAAAGCAGCGATCACATTACTTCTCGACCCGCGCTGTGGTTCCGCAAGATTACGTACCATTATACATTGTCAAATGATACGGAGGTACCTTTAATGAATTTACTACTGGATGTAGATGATACACTGTATGATCAATTAACACCCTTTACCGAGGCTTATCAATCAGTATTCGGTCCCCTGCACTATGAACACAAAGTAGAAGATGTATTCGCCCGAAACCGATGGTACAGTGATGAAGTATTCGAGCAGGTCAGAAGCGGACAGATGCTGGAAGCCGATATGCATGTATACCGGATCACACGGGCGATGGAAGATATGGGCGTTCACATATCGGTCGAGCAGGCCCGCGCTTTTCAGAACAGCTATGCGGATCAGCAGCAGCGGATTATTATCCATCCACAGATGCAGGAGCTGCTGGATTTTGCGGTTCAGGCAGGGATACGGCTGGGTATTATCACCAACGGACCGGCAGAGCACCAGGCGAGCAAAGTTCGTCAGCTGCGCATGAACCGCTGGGTAGATGAGCAGAATGTATTCATTTCCGGCAAATTGGGAGTAGCCAAGCCGGATATCCGTATTTTCCGTCATGTGGAAGAGAGCATGCAGATTACACCGGAGCAGTCCTGTTATATCGGGGATTCCTATGCCAATGATATTATCGGTGCCAAAGGTGCCGGCTGGAAAGCGATCTGGATCAACCGTCGTAATCAGTCTTTGCCTGATAATGCGCAGTATGTACCGGATAAAGTGGTGGAAGCAGACCTCACTCCACTCGATGCATTCAAATCTATATGGGCTGCATCCGGACATGTCTGAAAATGAATAAGCACATACCAAATGTGATTATGGAACAAGTATTCAACGAGATCGATTTAGACAAAAAAAGAACCCTTAATGGGTTC
This sequence comes from Paenibacillus dauci, assembly GCF_000971985.1. Taxonomy (GTDB): domain Bacteria; phylum Bacillota; class Bacilli; order Paenibacillales; family Paenibacillaceae; genus Saccharibacillus; species Saccharibacillus dauci. The sequence goes on from NZ_KQ040801.1 coordinate 51,264, forward strand.
TTTTTTATTTGAGTCCTATACTTTTATACTTGGGCTACACCGCCATCAACAAATAATTCAATGCCGTTCACATAGCTGCTCTCTTCTGAAGCCAGGAACATCACTGCGCTGGCAATCTCCTCCGTTTTGCCAAGGCGACCAAGTGGAACGGTCGTCTCTGCTGATTTCAGAACTTGATCCAGCGCCTCGCCAAACAGCTCATCGTAAGCCGGTGTATGAATCATCCCTGGACTCACTACATTGAGTCGTATGTCTGTGTCTTTTAAGTCGATGATCCAGTTCCTCGCCATCTGACGAAGAGCAGCCTTGGTCCCTCCATAGACACTAAAACCCGGGTCCCCGATCGTACCTGCTGTTGATCCCGTCAAGATAATACTTCCGATCTTGTTGGGAAACAGCGGCAATGCCTTCTGGACAGTGAACAAAGTACCTTTTACATTCACGTCAAAGGTCTTGCTATACTGCTCTTCCGTAATCTGACCCAGCGGCAGGATGCTGCCGATTCCGGCATTGGCGAATAAAATATCCAGATGCCCTTTCTGCTGCTTTACCATATCAAACAATCTGTCCAAGTCCTGCAAATTGGAGACATCACCTTGAACGCCGGTAACCTGGTCACCGATCAGGTTTACAGCTGCATCCAGTTCGCTTTGTCTACGTCCGGTGATAAATACATAGGCTCCTTCTGCAACAAATCGCTGTGCTGTTGCAAGTCCAATACCACTCGTACCTCCAGTAATCACTGCTACTTTCCCTTCAAACTTCTTCATATATATGCCTCCATAGGTTTCATATTTTGTTATGATCTGTTACTGCACTTATCATAGCGTCATATGAATAATTCGACAGTAATGTAGATTACGAAGGGCATATATAGTCCGAAGGAAATTAACTACGAACCGTAAAATCAGGCCAGTTCCTGCAGTGTTTTTTCGGTATGGATCATGACTCTTCTCCGGCTGGTCACAAGAACTCCTTCATTAGATAATTCTTTTAGGGTCAGTGACACAGCTTCTCTGGTCGCTCCGATCATATTTGCCAACTCTTGATGAGTCAGCGGGATATCGATTTTTCGGTATTCATTTTCTTCGACACCAAACTTGATCGATAATCGATTAAGAAAGTAAAGTACTTTGCCGCGCAGATCCCTGAAAACCAACTTCTCCACTAACTCATCTTGCTCCCGCAGCCGTCTGCTTACTTCCTGTAAAAACCGCAGCGATAATTCAGAATGTCTGGCCAACAGCGGTTCGAATTGTTCCGGCGGAATCGAAAAAACGATCGAGTCTTCCATCGTCTCTATATACGTTCCTCGGGTACCCAGTGAGAAAGTCTCTACTTCGCCAAACATGCCACCTTCACTTAAAATACATACCGTATGCTGTTTGCCGGCTGAATTGGTTTTGTAAAAGCGAAGTGTACCGGAAATGATGAAGAACAAGCCTTTTTTCTCATTATCAGGAGCTTGCAGGATAGAATTTCCGGGCAATATATACGTATTGGCTCTGGTGACCAACTGTTCGAGTTCATGGATGATATTTGCCGGGAGCGCTTCAAATATTTTGATTTGCGGCAAAAAGGAAGTGATGGTTTCTATCTCCTTAACTTGTACCATTTCCGTCCTCCTTTTCTGTTTGCGAGCGGCAATTGTTGCATTCTCCGCGATGAGGGTTCCTCACATAAACTGCTTATAGCAGGGTATTATTTTCATCATAAGTCACTGTAATTTTCTCTTCTGTAATCCAGATTACAAAACTTGGCGCTCTGCAAAAAAATCGAGTCCATGTGGTCAGCTCTCCATCAGAATCCATTTCTCCAGATCCTGGACAAAACTGCGCATCTTGCGGGCATGCTGGCGGTCAATTTCGCCGCTCTCGTACAATTCCTGAACCGTATCACGCTGATTCTGGACAGCTGTGGTAATCAGGTTCAGCTTGCCCTCGTTCAGCGTCACATCCGGTACCATTTTCTCCGTATAATAACGGATGGATTCCATGACTTTGCGGTATTTGGCGATAACTTTCTGCGCGGCTTCTTCATTGTGATCATCGATCTTGCTGCGGATCGACTCAATTGCTGCCGGGCAGGTCTGCATTTTGAGCTGTTTCAGCATATGGATTTTGTCCAGCATCTGCTGTGAATGGGTCTCACCGGAAGTCGTCTGTTCGGACAGTGGCGGCGGAGCCGGAACATGGATCGGCAGCATGCCTTTCCATTTGTCTACACATTCGGCAATACCCGTATCGACCCGGTTACTCAGTACCGTCTGGATGCGATCCAGCCGATATTCGAACTCCATGGCCAGCTCGGGTGTAATCTCGCCGCTGTCCCGCATCCGGCGGGCGACCTTGCGTTCTGCCTGAATACCTGCCAGATACAGCTCAATCTCCTGCGGATTCAGATCAGGATCATTCATAATTTGCTGCTTCAGCATATTTTTGCGGAACATATACTGTGTAATATCCGTGATCAGTCCCTGAGCCACTTCTCGGTTGGTCTCCGTTGTACTGGACTCTACCGACTGGATGGCTGCCTGCAGCACTTTCATCCGGATATGATCATCCATATCACGCATGGTAGGCGGCTGAGTGGAAGCAACGTCTGTGCCCGATTCGGCGGGCTGCGGTTTGGAAGATAATATCGGCAGCAGTACACTCGCCAGAATCAGACTGAACAGGATCACCCCTGCTGCGATGAACAGGATCAGTTCGCGCTGCGGAAAGGCTGAACCGTCGTTTAGTACATACGGAATCGAGAAGGCAGCAGCCAGCGTAAGCGCCCCTCGTACCCCCGATAAGGAAGTAAGCAGGATACCGCGCAGATCGGGCTTGTCGTCTTCCATCTGCCGGCTCATCATATAGCGCACACTCCAGTACAGATAGATCCATACAAATCGCAGCACATACAGCAGCAGGGTGATCAGTGCGACATACCCCAGTACAATCCCATTGTTAAAGGCCGGGTCCGAGAAAATACTACCCATCACTTCGGGAATCTGGCTGCCCAGCATCATGAACACCAGTCCATTCAGCACGTAGACGATCACCGACCAGGTGCTGGTAGAGACGATTTGCATTTTCAGCTGGACCGATTCGGCGCGATCCTTTTCCATGGCATAGATAATTCCGCCTGCGACGACTGCCAGGATGCCGGACACACCAATCTCTTCGGCTACCAGATAGATTACAAATGGCGTCAGCATCTGCCAGAGCACATGTACAGTAATATCTTCCATGCCCCATTTACGGACCAGCACCTGACAACGGATCAGGACAAAGGACATCAGCGTCCCTATAGCCAATCCGCCCAGCGCCACCAGTACAAAGTTAAATGAAGCCTGCCACAGCGAGAAAGTGCCTGTGACCATCGCAGCCACAGCAAACTTGAACGCAACCAGACCAGAGGCGTCATTCAGCAGAGACTCCCCTTCCAGCAGCCGATGTATGGAACCAGGCAGATGGATTCGTTTGGCGAGCGATCCTACAGCGACCGCATCGGTTGGCGACAGAATCGCTGCCAAGGCAAAAGCAGCAGGCAGCGGTATGCTCGGGATCAGATAATTAATCGCATACCCGGCCACTACAACCGTTATAAAAACAAGCCCAAACGCCAGCAGTACAATAGGTCCACGCAGATTCCACAGTTCATTGCGCGGAGTCTGCCGGGCATCGTTATATAACAGCGGCGCAATAAACAGAACGAGGAACAGCTCCGGGTCCAGATCAATCTTGATTCCGACCAGTGCCACCATAATTCCCAGCGCAATCTGAAATAAAGGTACAGGAACAAAGGGGATCAGGCGGTTCAATACATTGGAGATTCCGATCATCAACAGCATAGCAAGTACAGCAATAAAGTATTCCATAGCCATCCCCTTTCCATAAATAGACGAGAGATGCCCTGTTACAGGTCACCTGCTGTTATTTTACCATGAACCTGATCATATCGGATGATGAAGCTCGCCCATAAATACAATCAATCCGGTTGTCCGGTCAGTTACTGCCACAAAAAAGGGACGATCCATAATCATACGAAAGGGCTGGGATGGCATAGCTCCGGCAGCTATTTCCGCAGATGTAGCTGCTGCTGCTTCGGTCCCCTTCTCATCAATAATCAGATGAGTGTTCTGCTGTACTTTGCTCAGATACAGCGGTACACTCTGGCTGATACCATCCAGCTCTGCCCGCTGTGGATCGAATACCTGGCGTATGCCCATAGAACGCAAAATATCCCTGAACTGCAGCTCCTCATTCAGCTCCAGACGAGGCAATCCTATCTCGCCTGCAGTAGAGCTCATCGCACTCGTCCAGTGCGCGAATTCAGGCAGATCATGCTGACGGAACTGTTGAAGATCATAATCCCGATCAGGCAGTACCACGACCATTCCCCATTTTCCGGTAGCACCATAGGGTATCCGTACTGCCTGAAAATGCGGCTGCCGGGTATACTCATATTCTCCCTGCCGATGCATCATCTCCACACTGGATATTTCCCCTTTGCCGGATACAAAGGACTGCTTGTGAGTCTGCTGCTGCTCAAAAGGTTCCGTCCATCCTCCCTTGAAATAAACCGCATTAAGCAGCACCAGCATCGTATTCCCTTCCAGCGGATTCTGTATCATTTGATGGATGCCGCCGTGTGTAGCTTCGCTCACCCAGCTGTTTATATCCTTTACCGCTTGAGAAGAAGTGAAGTCTGTAGCGTGCAGATCGGCTCCATAGCTGTGCTGCAGCCTTTGAACAAAAGTATCTTCCGGCGCCCATCCGCTACGGCTCCATAACGAACCTGCCAGTTCGATCTGCACATCATCGTCCTGGTGCTCCAGCAGCTCTTGTATTACTTGCTGCCCCTGATTAAGCTGCTGCAGGGTTATGCCTTTGGTATAAAGTGCTTTTTGCAATTCAGTGGCTGTCTGTCTGGAAGCTCCGTTATACAGCATGGACAGATTCATATACAGACCCACCGGCGAAATAAACAGATTATCCGGGTCAGCCATCTGTGCCGGGCTATCTGGATCGTTTTGATACGATTCGTTATAGACAGTCAGGGCAAAACGATTCATCGCCTCGGTCAGTTCAGGCTGCATATCACTCTGATTATAGGCCTGGGTCTGCACATGTTCCTGCCGTAAAGTAACAAGTTCTTTTGGTTGAGAGCAGGACCCGAGCAAGGGAATAACTGCCACGGTAACCAGCAACAATAAGCCCATTAGATTGGTGAATTTCATAAGCGATGCCCTCCTTTATTGGGGATTGAGAATCTGTATCGATTTTCAGTTGGACCACAGTAATGTTCGCATAATCAGTACTTGTAATGATTTGAAGATTCATTTCATCTTAAATTCGTTAATTCCTTATATATTCTTATATATAAGTATATTTTTATTTTTAAAGGAATATAATGGGATTATACTTCACTTTAGGAAAGGAGGCTTGTATTTCGTGCTTTCTTCCACACCGACAATTGTGCAGGTTACTGCTGCCGATCGTGATTTTCTGTTTGATGTCTACATGGATACACGACTATCGGAAGTGGCCTCATGGGGCTGGACACCAGAACAGCTGCACTCTTTTTTACATATGCAGTTCGTTATGCAGCAGAGCTATCTGGATAACCGGTATCCACAGCTGGATCGGCGGTTAATTAACTCGGATCAGACAGCAATTGGCCAGATGACCATCTTTCATGGAGAAAATGAACTTCGTCTGGTAGATCTTGCTGTTCTGTCCCGTTATCGCAACCAGGGAGCAGGCACATTTATCCTGCAGGAACTTCAGCGACAGGCTGCTGCCTATGCGATTCCTATTCGTCTGCAGGTACGTCTCGATAATCCGAGAGCCCAGCGACTATATCAGCGACTGGGCTGGCATGAAATCTCCTTGGAGGAGCTTCATATGGAAATGGAATGGTCTGTTTTTCAATCCAGCAACGGAGGTGTCCGAAGTAATGAGTGATTGTTATCTGGGCGAGATACGCATGTTCACTGGTAATTATGCGCCGCAAGGATGGGCATTATGCAATGGACAACTGTTAGCGATCGCAAGTAATCAGGCGCTATTTTCTTTGATCGGTGTCAGTTACGGAGGAGACGGTATCACTACCTTCGCTCTGCCTGATCTTCGCGGACGTGTCCCTCTTCATAATTCCACTGTGCCCAACAATACCTTTCCGCTTGGTTCCCGTGCAGGCAGTGAAACTGTAAATCTGACCACAGCCCAAATGCCTGCTCATTCCCATACTGTACAGGCATTATCTACTCCGGCTACCCAATCATCTCCGGATGCCAATGCTCTCTGGGCCCAAACGGCTATGTACTCGGATGGCACCGGTACCGGTCTTGCTCCCATGAATCCGGCAGCCATTTCAACAGCCGGTGCTGCGCAACCGCATAATAATATGATGCCTTCCCTTCCGCTTACTTTTATGATTGCACTGGTCGGTATTTTCCCCTCACGTTCCTGATATTCTCTTTTCGAATTGTTTTATATCCAAGGAGGTCATTATATGGCTGATCCGTTTATAGGAGAAATCAAGCTGTTTGCCATCAATTTTACACCATCCGGCTGGCTGGCCTGTGATGGACAGGTACTGCCAATCAATACGAATACAGCTTTGTTTGCTGTTATTGGTACTACTTTTGGAGGAGACGGCCGAACCAACTTTCAGCTTCCCGATTTAAGAGGACGTGTCGCTCTGCATCCGAATTCATCTATTCCTTCTGGAACGTCCCAGGGCGAAGCTGCTCATACATTAACATTGTCCGAACTGCCACAGCATACACATAGTGCTATGACTTCTACCGCTACAGCCAATCAGACCAAACCAGCCAATCAGTTATGGGCTAAAGGGCAGCCGCTGATGTATGCACCTGTCGGAAACTTGACGCCTACCGCCATGAATCCCGGTACACTGACACCGACAGGCGGTAATACTGCGCACAGTAATATACAACCCTACCAGACTGTTCAATTCTGCATAGCTGTACAGGGAACTTTCCCTATGCGGCCATAATCAGGGAGGTTATCTATTCATGGCAGACGCGTATCTAGGCGAAATTCGATTATTTGCAGGCAGCTATGCTCCACTAAATTGGCTGTTTTGTAACGGCCAATCCCTGCCGATCGCCCAATATGAGGCCTTGTATTCCATTATGGGCAATACGTATGGAGGAGATGCCCAGAACTTCAATCTGCCCAATCTGGCAGGCTCTATACCAATCGGTCAGGGTGCAGGACCCGGTCTGACACCACGCAATTTAGGAAAGGCAGCAGGAAGTGCTACAGTCAATCTGACTGCCAATCAGCTGCCTGCCCATACACATAGCGTGATGGCCCAGGATTCCAGCCAGGGATTGAACGATCCGGCCAACCATTATTGGGCAACACTGACTTCGGGCCGACCCCCTGCCCCCAAATCGCTGTATACAAATAATGTTTCTACTTTACAGCCACTCCACAATACTGCTCTGCTTCCGACAGGCAGACCATCAGCTGCCCATAATAATATGCAGCCGTATGTTGCGATTTACTATATCATCTGCGTAGAACAAGGAGAATATCCGGTTAGACCCTAACCATTCGACACCTGTTACCAATCGACCGAGGACGGAGGAACTCTAGAATGAATAAGCAGTACCACAACATCAAGTTTCAATCTGTACGCGCTTCCAAATGGCCTGTAATGCTCATGCTGGCTGTTATGATTTTGTTTAATTTTGCTCCTTATGCTGCCTATGCCCAGACAGGTACGGCTGATGGGACCTATGATTTCAGTGGACTGGGAGCGACGGATTCCGGAGGCACCGGTTTTCAGAAGATAGCTGACAAATTTGTCGTCAGCAACGGGATGAAGGCTTCGCTGCCTCCGAAAGGAAACATTGAAACCTCTTTTTTTACCGATAATCAGCAAGACGAAAATACAAGTGGTTCGATTACGCTCAAAGCCGAAGGTGGAAACGTAAACAAAAACTTTACTTTCCAAGATCTAGGTTTAAGTATTTTTGAAGGAGTTGCTTCTGGGGATAATACGCTGAGCAACTTGCAGGTCGTGCTCAAAAATTCGACGGGCAATACTATCGCTACCCTTGGTGGCAGTGGTACTTATACGATGACCATAGGCAATAATGTTCGTATTTACCAATTGTCGGAGCTGCTGGGTCATTCCGGCTCCTACTCGTATGCCAATGTCGCTTCGATGGATATTACATGGACATTTAGCTCCGGAATCGCTCCGTCCAATCTGAATTTTGACAATATTACGATAGCCAACATTACCGGGGTAACCAATGCACAGGCACCGGTGATTACTTCTCAGCCTGCCGGTGTTACGACTACCGTCGGCAGTGCGGCTAACCTGTCGGTAGCTGCAACAGCCAGCGGGACGCTCAGCTACCAGTGGTACAGCAATACTACCAACAGTACAACCGGCGGCACATTGATCACCGGTGCAACAAGTAGCAGTTATTCCGCACCGACCGGTACAGCCGGAACCACCTATTATTATGTGATCGTGACCAATACCGATAATTCGGTAAATGGTACGAAGACCGCTTCCGTTACCAGTCAAACAGCTGCGGTCACAGTCAATACGGTCACCAATGCTTCACCACCCACAATTACAACACAGCCAGCGGATCAAACCGCCAATGTCGGTGGAAATGCCACTCTGTCCGTAGCCGCTACAGCCAGCGGCACCCTAAGTTATCAGTGGTACCGCAATACTACCAATAGTACAACCGGCGGCACATTGATCACTGGTGCAACAAGCAGCAGTTATTCTGCACCGACTGGTACAGCCGGAACCACCTATTATTATGTCATCGTGACCAATACGGATAATTCGGTAAATGGTACCAAAACAGCGACAACTACCAGCCAGACGGCAAAAGTCACTATAAACACAGTCACCAATGCTTCACCGCCAACGATCACTGCACAGCCGGTTGATCAGACTGTGACGATCGGATCTGCTGCGAGTGTATCCGTTACTGCAACAGCCAGCGGTACACTTAGCTACCAATGGTATCGCAACACTACCAACAGTAATACCGGGGGCACCCTGATCAGTAGTGCGACCAGCAGCACCTATAATGTACCGACTGCTACCGCTGGTTCGTTTTACTATTATGTAATAGTGACGAATACCGACAACTCGGTAAATGGCAGTACAACTGCTTCTACAATAAGCCAGGTTGCGCATATCACTGTGAACGCTGTTACCAATGCTTCGCCACCGGTTATTACTTCCCAGCCGGTCAGCCAGAATGTATATGTCGATGAGACTGCTATCCTGTCAGCTACGGCTACAGGCAGCGGCACGCTCAGTTATCAATGGTATAGTCAATTAGCGCTCAGTAATACAGGGGGTACTCCAATCAGCGGGGCTGTCAACAGCTCTTACGCTGCACCTACCAGCAATGCCGGAACCACCTATTATTACGTTGTGATTACCAACACTGACAATAGTGTAAATGGAACCCGGACAGCGACAATAGCAAGTCAACCGGTTCAGGTAACGGTAAAAGCTCGTACTAATGCGGAAGCTCCGCTGATTACGTCTCAGCCTTCCAACCGTACAGTAAATATTGGAGAGACTGCCGAATTGGCTATAGCTGCTACAGCCAGCGGTACTCTCAGCTATCAGTGGTACAGCAGTGCATCCAACAGCACGATTGGCAGTATGCCGATCGTCAGTGCGACCAGTGCCACCTATAATGCGCCAACCGCTACGATCGGCACTGTCTATTATTATGTTATTGTCACCAATACGGATAATACCCTTTCAGGCAACAAGACAGCTTCAACAACCAGTCAGATTGTTTCTGTTACCGTTAATACACTGAATAATGCACAACCACCTGTTATTACAGCAGAACCGGTAGATCGGATAAACAATACAGGCAGTCCGGTTACTCTCTCGGTAACAGCTACTGCCAGTGGTACGTTAAGCTACCAGTGGTATGAGAATACGAGCGGTAGCCTTGCCGGCGCCCGTGTGATTCCTACTGCCACTTCGTCTACCTATACGTTGACCACTGCTACAGCAGGCACGATGTACTACTATGTGGTTGTCACCAATACAGACAGCAGCATGAATGGCAGCCAGACGGCCAGTATCAACAGTCGCATAGCTAGTGTTGTCGTAACAGCTCCATTCACGTACAAAGTAACGTATAACGGCAATGGCAGCACATCGGGTACAACTCCGACAGATGCCAATATCTATCGGCAGGGAGATACCGTAACAATCGCTGCTAATACAGGCAATCTGTCACTGAGCAAGCATAGCTTCAATGGCTGGAATACGCAGCCGGATGGCTCCGGTACAACTTACCAACCAGGTCAGACCCTGCAAATCGAAGATCAGAATCTGATCCTCTACGCTATCTGGCAAAAAGATCGGGATGATAACAATTCCGGCGGCGGATCAGGCGGTGGTTCCGGTGGAGGAACGTTACCTTCGACACCTTCCAACCCGACGTCTCCCGATTCATCCGCGCCTGTAAGTTCCGGTGCAGATATTCTGGTTAACGGCAAAGTCGAACGTGCCGGTACAGTTACCGAGTCGCAAATCAATGGACAGTCTGCTGCAACCATTACTATTGATCAGCAGCGGCTTACCGAGCGGCTGGAAGCCGAAGGGAATGGCGCAATCGTTACTCTTCCAGTGACTTCAGGAGCCGATATTATTATCGGGGAACTGAATGGACAAATGGTTCGCCAGATGGAGCAGCAGCAGGCTACACTGGAAATCGTCACCAATCGCGCGACGTATACACTGCCAGCGAGCCAGATCAATATCGCTTCTATTTCTTCACAGCTGGGCAGCAGTACGAGTCTGGAGGATATCAAAGTCCGTATTCGTATCGCTGTACCTGATGCGGGAACACTGTCAGTTATGAATCAGGCAGCGTCTGCCCAATCCTTTAGCCTGGTGACACCACCTGTCAATCTGGATATTCAGGCCAGCCATAACGGACAAACTGTAGACGTTAGTCGTTTTAATGCTTATGTAGAGCGTTCTGTTATTCTGCCGCAGGGTGTAGACCCGAATCGCATTACAACAGGGATTGTCGTAGAAGCGGACGGTACAACGCGTCATGTGCCTACCAAAGTAGAACAGCGGAATAACCAGTATCATGTAGTCATCAATAGTCTGACCAACAGTACCTATGCCGTGATCTGGCATCCGATTACATTTGATGATGTAAATCAGTCCTGGGCTGTGAATGCCGTCAACAATATGGGTTCCCGCATGGTAATCGAAGGATTTCAAGATGGTTCCTTCAAGCCGCGGCAGGATATTACCCGTGCTGAATTTGCAGCTATTATCGTCAAAGGTCTCGGACTGAAAGAAGATACCAGCAGCCGAACGTTCAGCGATGTGAAATCATCCGACTGGTTCAGCGGTGCTGTACAAACAGCAGCCTCTTATGGACTGATTCAAGGGTACGCAAACGGTACTTTCAAGCCGCAGGATAAAATCACCCGTGAACAGGCTATGGTCATTCTTGCGCAGGCGATGAAGCTAAGCGGGCTGCAGGATAAACTTGGCGGTGTCAATACCGCTTCCGTTTTAAACAGCTTCAAGGATAAAACCAATCTTTCTGCCTGGGCGCAGCAAGCCGCTGCCTCCAATCTGCAAGCTGGACTTGTACAGGGACGCAGTTCGCAGATGCTGGCACCCAAAATGAATGTAACCCGTGCAGAGGTTGCCCTGATGATACAGAATTTGCTGCAAAAATCCGATTTGATCTAAATGATCTGAATAGATTCTAACCAAATAGCCAGCCGTAAATTGTACCCTGGAAATACAGGTGCGATTTGCGGCTGGCTGTTTGTTATTTTCTGAAATTATGGTTCCGATTACGAATGATGATATAGATATTGAAGCCGAAGTCAGTAGTTGCGGTTCCTCTATAGCCCCTGTAAAATACATTTCGATACATATCGAAGTATGAAATACATAAGGAGGACAACTATGAGTATTAACCACGATATTGCGACTGTCGCTTCCCTGCTTGGAGAAAGTTCACGTGCTGCCATGCTGACAGGTCTGCTGGATGGCAGATTTCATACTGCAGGTGAGCTGGCCTATATGGCCTCGGTCACTGCGCAGACCGCCAGCTTCCATCTGTCCAAGCTTGTCCAGGGCGGCTGGATTATCGCCGAACGCCATGGACGTTACCGCTATTATCAGCTAGCCAGCCGCGAGGTAGCTCAGACACTGGAGACACTGCTCACGATCTCGCCTCCTCCGCAGGTACGTTCACTGCGCCAGTCTACCGAAATGAAATCGCTGCGTGAAGCCCGCACCTGCTACGATCATCTGGCTGGGCAGCTCGGTGTCGATCTGACCGAAGCGATGACACGTCGTGGCTATCTGCTGCAGGCGAATGGTGAATTTACAGTGACTGCAGACGGCGAAGTGTTTTTCGCAGGGTTGGGTCTGAATCTACAGCTGATGCGCCGCAAGCGTCGTGCTTTTGCCCATGCCTGTCTGGATTGGAGCGAACGCAGACATCATCTGGGCGGCGCACTCGGTCATGAACTGGTGACTCTGTTCCTGCAAAAGGAATGGATTGCACGTGTTCCTTCGATCCGTGCGGTCAAAGTTACCGACGAAGGACGTTCTGCCTTCAGGCAGCATTTTGATCTGGACTGGCTTTCTGTTTCGACTGAAACTGGCGATTAACCAGATAAATTCCGGCAATAATACACAGACCTCCACTGATCAGCGAAGGATACAACTGCTCTCCCAGCAGCAGCCAGCCAGTAAGTACCCCGAAAAAGGGCGCCAGGAACAAAAAGGCGCTCGTTCTCGCCGGGTCTCCTTTTTGCAGTACATAATACCAGCCGGCAAACTGCACGATTGAAGACAGCAGACTCAGCCATAGCAGGATAGTCACCGACTCCCCGTTCCAATGGAAAAAGGGCTGCTCCAGCAGCACACTTGCGATCAGCAGCAGAATACCGCCAAATAGCATCTGATACGCAGACAATACCCATGTATCAAGGCCATTTCCCCACTTTTTGACGAGCAAGGTAGCCGTCGCCCAGAAAACTGCCGAGCATAATCCAAAGATCACTCCCGCTTTCCATTCCAGCTGTGCACCAAGCGTAATGGCTACACCGGTCACTCCCAACAGTACACCCAGCCATTGATACCAGCGATAACGCATTCCAGCGAATACCGTCCCCAGCACCACAACCAATAGTGGATTGGTAAAGGTCAGAATCGACGATTCACTCGCCGTAATCGTACGCAGACTGATAAAGATACAGCCCATTACTCCAGCAGTCTGCAGGGCACCGATTAGCAGTATTTTCATCCAGTCGGCTGTTCGCGCCGGATGAGGACGCCGCAGCGCGCCGACGATAACTGCCATAATGATTCCGGCCAGCGCAAAGCGTAGTCCTGCCAACAACAGTGGTGAAGCATATACCAGCCCCATTTTCCCAATAGCAAACGATGACCCCATCAGAAATGTCGTCAGCAGAATCAGCGGCATAAATTTAAGCATGTTCATTTTTTTGTTCTCCTTTGTTGGCTGCACAGCATAGGATTCCTGTGGTATGTACTTACCTCATCCTCGTGTATCTGATGCACCTGTGTATGATTGAGCAGTTATCTGCCTGATTCAGTATATACGCTGGTTATTTCAGTCATCATCGAAGTATGGAATACATGTTGATTTTGCAGTGACTACCGATTGATCTACAGGTCTTTGCCCTGCTTGCTGGTAGCCAGACCGCCCTATGATAAAGCCAAATATGTCAGATATGCGGCTTTACTGGCCCTGCCTCATAGGCTACATATTGTCATCTGTCTGCGGATATGTGACCATTCCCTCATATCATACCTACTTCCAGAGGAGTGAACCCTATGTTTTTGACCGAGCAAAAGCTGAAGTCCCGATTACAGGAACTGAGTATGTATCGTTATCGTGAAGCCATTCCCGTGCCTTCTTTTCAGGCTAGAGAAGATAGTGGAGAAGAGATTCATCCTGCGGCTCCGCAGCCGGATGACAGCTGGAATACGATGGAGCTGGGCGAATACTGGAGTGGGCGCGACCGCTTCCTGTGGCTCGCTGCCGAAGCAGAGATTCCGGAGAGCTGGCAGGGACGTACCCTGCTGGGACGTTTTCATTTTGGTCTGACCGGTGGCGGTACCAATTCAGGCTTTGAATCACTGCTGTATTTGAATGGACAGCCTTATCAGGGAGTCGACTCCAACCATATCGAAGTATTCCTGCCCGAAGACGCCGCCGGACGTACCCATCAGCTGACGTTCCGCCTATGGTCCGGTCTGGAGGGCGGCGGACACCCCAAGGTACAGCGTCATGAACTGCGAACCGCCGAGATCTGCTGGCTGGATGAGCCGTCTGATAATCTGTATTACACAGGAATGGCTGCGCTGGAGACGGTGGAAGTGCTGGAGGAACATTCTTCCGAACGTGCGGATCTGCTGCGTGCAGTGGATCGTGCTTTTCGCCAGATTGACTGGTCGGAGCCGGGAACACCTCCTTTCTACGACAGTGTGCAGCAGGCCGAGCAGCTGCTGACCACCATGCTGGAGGCAATCGGCAAGCACAGCTCCGTACAATTGACAGCTGTTGGCCATACCCATATTGATGTGGCATGGCTATGGCGATTGAAGCATACCCGGCAAAAGGCTATCCGCTCTTTCTCAACTGTGATGCGGCTGATGGAGCGCTTCCCGGAATATGTCTTTTTGCAGACCCAGCCGCAGCTGTATGACTATGTCAAACAGGACGCGCCGGAGCTGTATGAACAAATCAAAGCCAAAATTGCCGAAGGACGCTGGGAAGCTGGCGGAGCCATGTGGCTCGAAGCTGACTGCAATCTGATCAGCGGCGAATCCCTGACTCGGCAGCTACTGATGGGTACCCGATTTTACAAAGAGGAATTTGGCGTGGAGTCGGATTATCTGTGGCTGCCGGATGTATTTGGGTACAGCTGGGCACTGCCGCAGATTCTGCGCAAATCCGGTATTCATACTTTTATGACGACCAAGATCAGCTGGAACCAGTACAACCGGATGCCTCATGATACATTCCGCTGGCGCGGGATTGACGGCTCCGAGGTACTTACCCACTTTATTACAACTACCGAGCCGTGGTCACAGCCGGGCTCGTGGTTCTATACGTACAATGGACAACTCGTACCGAAGACAGTCAAAGGCAGCTGGGAGGCTTACCGGGACAAGGAAATGAACCGTGAGCTGCTCGTCTCCTACGGGTATGGCGATGGCGGTGGCGGCGTGAACCGCACGATGCTGGAGATGCGCCGGCGGCTGGACCGGATTCCTGGCCTGCCTCATGTCCGCACAGGAACAGCCGGTGATTACTTCCGCCGCCTGCAGCAGACCGTCGCCGAGACAGACAGCTATGTGCATACATGGGATGGCGAGCTGTATCTGGAATATCACCGGGGTACCTATACGAGTCAGGCATATAACAAACGGATGAATCGCAAGCTGGAGCTGCTGTACCGGGATGCTGAATGGATCAGCGCCTGGCAAAGTGCCCGTTCGGGAGAATGGTCCGATTATCCACAGCAGCAACTGAATGAAGGCTGGAAAATTATCCTGCGCAACCAATTCCATGATATTATCCCTGGCTCCTCGATCCGCGAGGTATACGAAGACAGCCGGATTGAATATGAGCAGTCCTGGCAGATCGGCAGCCGAGTCTGGGAGCAGGGCAGCCAGCAACTGGCAGCGGCAGGGAACGAGATTTCCTCTGTTAGCGGGGCATCCTATACAGTCTGGAACTCTTCTCCATGGGCGCGTACAGAGATCATTACGCTTCCGGTACAATCGGAGCAGCGAACCGGCCTGTGGAAAGATGCTACCGGACAGGAGCTAACCGCTGTACAGCAGCAGGATCAATGGATCATCCGGGTAGAGAATGTACCGGCTCTGGGCTGTACGACGATTACTCTGGATGCTTCGGATCATTCGATTAAGCCCATTGTTGAAGAACGGTCGTTAACTGATAGTATCGCAGCGCCTTCCGCACAGCCGCTGATCGTAGAAGATTACCGGGCAACCACGCCTTTTTATGAACTGGAATGGAATAATGCAGGACAGCTGACCCGTCTGTATGACCGGCAGGCTGAGCGTGAAGTGCTGGCACCCGGAGCCAGAGCGAATGTACTCCAGCTGTTCGAAGATAAGCCGCTGAATTTTGATGCATGGGATATCGATATCTTTTATCAGGAGAAAATGAAAGAGATCACGACGCTGGTCCGTACCGAAGTGATCGAATGCAGTCTGCTGCGTGCAATTGTTCATTTTGAATGGCAGGTCGGTCAATCGACGATTACCCAGCAGATGGTGCTGTATGCAGATGATCGCCGAATCGACTTTGTCACTCAGGCGGACTGGCATGAGCGCCAGCAGCTATTGAAAGTAGCCTTCCCGGTGCATATCCGCGCTACGGAAGCCACTTATGATATCCAGTATGGCAACGTCAAGCGTCCTACCCACTGGAATACCAGCTGGGACAGCGCCCGCTTCGAATCGGTCGGTCACCAGTGGGCAGACCTGTCGGATCGTGGCTATGGCGTCAGTCTATTAAATGACTGCAAATATGGTTACGACATTAAGGATAATATTATGCGATTGTCGTTGATCAAATGTCCGATTCATCCCGATACCGAAGCCGACCAAGGATATCACGCATTCACTTATTCCCTGCTGCCTCATCAGGGAGACTGGTTGCAAGGCAATACCGTACCTGCCGCATGGGCATTGAACAATCCACTGCGCTATACAGAAGGTCATATGGATCACGGTGGCGCCTCCATGTTCACCCTGTCCGGTCATACTGCCATGATCTCTGCAATCAAAAAAGCCGAAGATCATAATCATGTTATTCTGCGTGTGCATGACTTTTCCGGCAGTCGTCAGACGCTTACACTGGACAGTACACTACCTGTCACCGGCTACCGCGAATGCAATCTGATGGAACAGCCGGAGCAGGAGTTCCAGCATGAAGTTCCGATCCGCTTTGTACTAGAACCCTATGAGATCAAGACATTCGAAATACAGCTGCAGCCGGAGCTTTGACCCGCTTACTGTACGCTGCCAAGCACATGAAAATCTATCTATAAATCACTATGCAGTACCACTTCGTTGGAGTGGTACTGTCTTTTTTTGCGCATTTTCGATTTATTCCTCAGCCCTTGCCAGTACTGGGATACGGCGGATTATCGGAAATTCAACCTTCTACTTGTTACCATTCTTCCTGTACGCTGTAACTTTTCTCCTGTTTTTTTCGGCTAAGATGGAAAATGGATGTCAAAAGATTGGAAGAATTCTCTTGATTCGCAGCTTCCATCATCCGATGAACATCATAGTGCTGATATTCAGCTCATATCATAACCGAAGGAGATTTATTGATACGTATGCGTAAGCCCTGGAAAAAGTACTCCATCGCCTTACTGGCGGTATTGCTCGTCGTTTATGTTCTCGGGGTGAATTTCCCGCATTCTTCCGTTTTGGCGCATAAAATCTGCAGTTCCTGGGTAGCCGCCAAAAACGAGGTGTTTTATTACGAACACTACAATCAGCTGGATGACCACAATGTGGCACTGGCTGCCGACTATGTCGTTCCACAGGGAACCGCAGACAAGGTCCCTGTACTGATGTACCACTATATCGTGCCGCAAAAGTACAATACCGAACCAAACAACAATTCCATTATCAACCTGGAATCGTTTGAACAGGATATGAAGTATCTGCATGATCACAATTACCATACCGCCACTCTGCAGCAACTGGAGCAGTACGTGAACGAACAGATCACCCTGCCGGAAAATACAGTCGTGATCAGCTTTGATGACGGGTATCAGAACAATATTATCTATGCCTACCCGATCATGAAAAAGTATGGCTTCCATGCTACCATGTTCGTGGTGGGTTCCAAAATTCAGGAAAAAACGCAGAAGTTCAACCCTTCGCGTACCAGCTATGTATCCCGCGCAGAGATGAAAGCCAGCGAAGATGTATTTGAATACAATAGCCATACCTATGATCTGCATTACAAAGCTCCACTGCACTGCGGAGATGATTACGCCGCCGGCATGGACCCGGATAAATTTATGGCAGATGATCATATTATGCGTGATCAGGTCGGTATCAATACCCCTTACTTTGCTTATCCATTCGGCGATTTCCGGATGCAGATGATCTATGCGCTCAAGCAGTCCGGCTATCGGATGGCCTTTACGGTGCATCAGGGCTTTGTTCGTCCGGGAGATGATATGCTTAAGCTCAAGCGGTTGACCGTTGTATCCAGTACCAATATCGGAGAGCTGCTGCATCTGGAGCATGATCCGGATGGATCGGCACCCGTCGCTTTTTAAAAAGAACAATTCATTTCTACCACATCAATCAAAAAGGACCAGAATGTTGGCATTTGCCGCATCGCTGGTCCTTTTTTTGATTTCATATTGACTATCTTGTATTCAATCTTGCTTCCGTAATAGCATCTCGCCGGATCACATCAGATTAAGAAGGTTTGATCCGTCTTATACATGGAATCCGGCTGGACACGTCCAACCAGATGAGATCCGCCGATTCTTAACGATCGGCAACGGCTGGAAGATCTGCCGGGTCCGAAGCTTCCTCTGGACGATCCAGCAGCCCGCCTGCGCCATAGTCTGTGAAATTCTTGATAAATTGCAGCGCTTCGGCACGAGTCAGTGGCTGGTTGCCTTTGAAGGAAGCGACTGTTGCCTGATTGGCGTCACTCCCATTTGCCAATCCAAATGCCAGCAGATAACGAATTGCATTGTTCCCGCTAAAATTTACGCCGTCTGCCGCCGCAATTAATTCTGCAACTTTGGCACGGGTGATCACCTGACTGCGGGAAGCCGGATCGGTATAGCTTCTCACCGGATAATTCAGTGCTTTGGCACGATTGTAATAAGGGTTGGCCCAGTTGCCCTTGGTACTGGCTGTCACTTCCGGTTCATAGGAGCGAATGAGCATCGTAAGGAATTCCGCTTCAGTCACGGTCTTGCCCGGCTTGAACTGGCCATCCTGATAACCATTGACCAGACCTGTATCGTATCCCCAGCGGATCGTCTCCAGTGCCCAGTACTTCTCGGAAATATCGGAAAATGGAAGACCTGTCGCCGCTTCCGTAGTACGTGGTGTACCTGCACTGAACAGGGACAGCAGCAGACCGGCAACAAGCAGTATTCGGGTAAATGATGTTACTTTCATGGCTGTACACCTTTCTATTCTCAACATCATCATCTGATGTGTAAATGGATGGGATAGGATTGATTCGGATCAGTGCAGCTGATGCACCCGAAGGTACTGCATGATGCACCGATCCGGCATTTATCATAGACAATACGTAGAGTTAACGAGTCGTGAACTGCATCACCAGTGGATTGGTCAAAGCCGTAGATTGATCGGAAGATGCTGAGGCTTTGCCTTTAACGCCTTTTTCGATAATGACGGTATACGTCTGGTTGGGTGCAAATGATCCGTCTGCTGCAGTGATGAAAATCCGGTTGAACTTCACGGACAGATTCACATTGCTGACCACATTGCCGCTACCATCCAGTATGGCAATATTGCCGGCAGTAATCGATGATTTATCGATATATTTGTACGTGGAGCTTTTCAGTGATGCCTGCAGGCTGATGCGTACCGGTACGGAAGGACGCAGATTCGCTTTGGATGGCAGATCCTTGATACCCAGGCTTTGCTTCAGCTGGTTCAGCTGTTTGTTGAATTCTGCGTTGTTCAGATCCTTGGCAGCAAAGCGTGCTTTGATAAAATCTGCTGCTTTACCGGAAGATTTGGCATTATTCAGCTGCTGCTGGGCTTTCTGTACTGGTGTTGAAGGTACAGATGCGGTTGGAGCCGGAGTCTCTGCTTTAGGTGTGGCCGGTCTCGGTATACCGCCACCACCTCCGCCTCCTCCTCCTCCCCCGCCACCAACAGGAATCTGTGCAACCAGATCTGTTGGAGGTGGAGTGGTTACTACCGGTACGGACACGACAGGTGCAGGTGTTGTCTGAGGAACAGGCGCCTGCAGAACGGGTGAAGGTGATACAGGAGCCGGTGTACTTTCCATTGTCGGCATAGCTGCTGTACGTCCGGAGATCGTAACGCCGGAAGACTCGTTACCTTTGATATCCACAGTCTTCATCGTAAAAGTATAACTCGTATCCGCAGTCAGATCGGCTGCTGAATACACATTGCCGGTAACCGATTTGACCCGGTGGTTCTGTGCATCATAGACATTCACTTTGGCAAAATCACTGTCAGCCGGATTCTGCCAGTTAAAGGTCAGATAGTCTGTTCCTTTGGCAGCGAGCTGCAGATTTTTCACTTCGCCCGGTGCTGTTACATCGACCTGCGGCTTGAACGTTACAAATCCATAACCGTACTGGTTATCACGACCGGGTGTTCCCAGATCCACTGCATAATGCTGTAGATCGCTGCGCAGGGAAGCGATCGATTCCGAAGGATGCTCCTGCTTTAGAATAGCCAGCATCGCTGCGACATGCGGCGCAGCCTGAGAGGTTCCATCCATAATGGCATATTGATTATTTAGATAGGTAGAATAGATGCCTACGCCTGGAGCTGCCACTTCCACTTTGGGTCCTGTAGAGGAGAAGCTGCCACGGTTCAGATTGCTATCTACTGCCGCTACAGCAATGACACTGCTATATTGAGCCGGATAATTGACCGTATCCGTACCTGCACCACTGTTGCCTGCAGAAGCGACGACCAGAATGCCGCTATTGTACGCTTGATCCAGCATATTATGCAGCAGCTGGGAATCGTATTCTGTTCCAAGGGACATGTTGATGACGTCCATATGATTTTGGATCGCCCAATCGACGCCTTCCAGAACGTCCTGTAGATTTCCTTTGCCGTCTGGTCCCATTGTCTTGACGGCATAGAGCTGTACGCCAGGAGCCATACCGGTCACCTGTCCATCTCCATTGCGGGCAGCGATAATACCGCCGACATGGGTACCATGACCGTTATCATCTGTGTACGATGTAGTGTAATCCACTGTCGATACACCGCCGGCAATGGTCAGTTCCGGATGGGGCGCGATCCCGGAGTCGATTACTGCCACTTTGATGCCTGCGCCATTGTAGCCTTTGTCCCACTCGATATTAGGCTGTTCCGCCTGGTAATTCCAGTGGGATTGTTCATTTGTATTGATGGCTGACGCCTGGGCGACGACCTGCTCATCGGCAATAGTAAAAGGAACATTGCGTTCCACATAAGCGATATTCGGGTCCTGGACAAGCTCGTTCAGATCCGACGAACTAACCGTAGCGGATACGGCAGGAACGGTAGCAAATTCATGCTGAACTTCTACACTTTGTTCAAGAACCGCTTCCTTGCCCTCCTGGTTTTTGTAGACAACAATGACCTCCTGGTCGGGGCCCGATGCTGTCGTAGCCGACCCTTCCCCATACGCCAGACCTGTAGCAAACGCACAGGAAAGTGTAAGCAGGGAGGCTGTAAATACAGGTATAATCTTTTTCATGGATGCTCGTCTCCCTCTGGTCAGACAATATACAGCTTCGTTCATGACTTCCGGTTAATCGCTTGGAAAGAAACCTCTCCACGATGATAAATATATACATTGGATTCCGGCTGGTCGCCGAACGGATAAGCTGTGCTGTCTGTCTAATAGAATTAGCCAGAATGTTATAACTTTCGAGAAGGGCTGGATGTATTGATTTACCAAGCAACAGGAGAACTACAAGTACGAATAGGCAGCAATAAGAAGAATAATAAAAAGGTATAATCAACGGATTTAATCAATTTTCGCGAAGTTTCGACAAACTAACTTAGTGGATTATATCGGATGAAGAGCATGGATTATGTATACAAAAAACAAAAAAATATCCTCCTGTAACAGGAGGATATTGGTAAGAATATGCCGGTATACCAGCACGTTGGTATAATTGGTCAAAACAAGGGTAGCCATACGGCTCCCTGCTTCAGTTATGAACGATTAACCGCGTTTTACTTCGGTTCCTTCGAACACTTTTGCATCCAGTGGAGCAGCAGCAAATTCCTGCATATCTTTTACGAACTTCTGGAAATGTGCAGTTGCATTATGCTCTTGCATAGCAGCAGCATCTTTCCATTCTTCGACCATAGTGAACAGGTTATCCTGCTTCACATCGCGTTTGAGCACGTAGCTAATATTGCCTTCTTCCGCCTGGGAAGCTGTTACCAGTGCATCAATTTCGGTCAGGAACTGATCGACTTTCTCGGGTTTGATCAACATATTCGCATGAATAATGAACATAGGTATATCCTCCTCAGTAGTTATGAACTGTAATATGCTTACTTTACAAGTATACCCCAATATGAACAAAATCCCAAACCTATGCGATCTCGTCCTGTTACTTGGCTGATCCAGTGATTATCTGTGCGTAACGCCACCTATTCATTATGGAAGGTTGAATGGTGATCAGATCAACAGATTAAACAGATTCGGATCGCGGTTCAGCTCCACATACTGAATATTATGGCTATCCATACGCTCGATCAGCGCGCCATAATCATCCGGTGAACTCAGCTCGATACCGACAAGTGCCGGGCCATTCTCCTTGTTGTGCTTTTTGGTATATTCAAAACGGGCAATATCATCGTTGGGCCCAAGTACTTTTTCCAGGAATTCACGCAGAGCACCCGCGCGCTGCGGGAACTTGATCGTAAAGTAGTATTTCAGCCCTTCATAGATCAAGGAGCGTTCCTTGATCTCCTGCATACGATCGATATCATTGTTACCACCGCTAATGACGCAGACCACTGTCTTGCCCTTGATCTGCTCCCGGTACATATCCAGTGCAGCAACCGGCAGCGCGCCGGCAGGTTCGGCGACAATCGCATTCTCGTTATACATATCCAGAATCGCCGAGCAGGCTTTGCCTTCCGGTACCTTAACCACATCATCCAGCACTTCGCGGCAGATATCGTAGGTCATCTGTCCGACCCGTTTGACAGCTGCTCCGTCGATAAACTTGTCAATCTCATCAAGTGTAACGACTTCATTACGCGCAATCGCTTCGCTCATGGATGCAGCGCCCAGAGGCTCTACCCCGATAATGCGTGTCGATGGGCTGATCGTATGAATATATTTGCCGACACCAGCAGCCAGTCCGCCTCCGCCAATCGTAACAAATACAAAATCAGCCGGTGTATCCAGGCTCTCCATAATTTCCATTCCGATTGTTCCGTTACCCGCGATAATATGCGGATCATCGAATGGATGAATAAAGCTCATCCCCTGTTCTGTGGATACTTTCATCGCCTGGGCATAAGCATCGTCAAACGTATCGCCCACAAGAATAACCTCTACATTTTCGCCACCAAATTTTTTCACCATTTTCACCTTTTGATTCGGTGTGGTGCTTGGCATATAGACCTTGCCGCGTATATTCAGATGTCTGCAGGAAAAGGCAAATCCCTGCGCATGGTTGCCCGCACTGGCACATACAATGCCATTACTGAGCTCCTCATGGGAAAGACTGCGGATCCGGTTGTACGAGCCGCGAATTTTAAAAGAGCGTACCACCTGCATATCCTCACGCTTCAGGTAGATCTCACACCCGTATTTTTCCGATAGTGTCGCATCCCGCTGCAGCGGTGTACGCACAATAACATCTCTCAACACATGATGTGCACGTACGATATCTTCCATGCCTACAGTATGCGAATTGTATTCATCCGTTGCTTTCATTGATTCTCTCCTCACTCCAGACGCCTGAGTCTAATAGTTATCTGTTTGTTTATCGGTCTCACTATTGGTCATTTTTCTAAAGTACTCCTAACTTTATTCATTTTCAAGTATCTTTATGAAAATGGCAAACTTCTTTACAGGAGAGAGGCTGTATATTGGGGCGAAAGGAGCTGATTGGGTGTATAAGGAGCTATTTGAGTAAACAGGGTGCTCATTCAGTGGATAGAGAGCTGAAGCAGCAAATCATTCGTAAAAGGAGCGTACTTCCGTTCTCTGTTAAGGCCGCCTATGCCTGAATAACTGCTTGCACAAGAGGGAGCTACTCGAGAGAATAGGGTGCTGGAGCAGCAGACGCTTCGTAAAAGGATCGTACTTCCGCTCTCTGTTAAGATCATCTATCCTGAACAACTGCTTGCAGCAGTGGATAGACGATCTTAAAGGAGAGCTTCAGCACGATTCCTTTTCCTGCGCTCAGCGGAATGTATACCATTTGGTTTAAGACTAAAGATCAAGATTCAAGATTCAACACTTAACATCAACGGCAAAAATCTCGATCTTATTCGTTGAAATTTCTCTACTGTGTTTTTAGCTTATTCTCGTCCTGTTGATATTGCTTTTTCACCTTCTTTTTAGCTTTCACCTATCTCATTGCTTCCTTGCTTCCTTGCTTCCTTGCTTCCTTGCTTCCTTGCTTCCTTGCTTCCTTGCTTCCGCATTTTCGCCTCTTCAACCTGTCGCTGCAACCTTTAACCTATGTACCTTTACTTTCGCCATTCAAGTTGAATGCTTATTAGAGAATCGCACAACCAGACAGCGAGCGGTACAAATACTCCCTGCACAGAGCGCAGGAAAGGAGATAGGAGCAAAGGACGACATTTAAGCCTGGAGATCCCCCTTTACTCCATCCCATTCAGGATCTCCAGGCTTAACCGGAGGACGTGCTCCTATTCCTTTCCGGAGCGGATGCCACTCTATGCGTCCCATTCACACTTTATGTAAAACTAATCAACCTTTCCTTATCCAGAACAAACAGAACCCAAAACAAAATACAGCCTGTACCACCACATATTTCGCGTAGATCATTCATGCAGCAGCGGAAATGTATGCACAAAAAAAGGCTCCTCACAGGGAGCCTTCAACCAGTCCTCACATGAATGTGCGAGACAGTATAGAGTATGCCTAGTCTACAACGATTACCTGGACGCCCATTTCCTCCAGCTCGTGGATCGCTTCTTCCGGAAGCTGGTCATCGGTAATGAAGCGGTTAAGATCTTCCATGCCCATGAAGCGAACAAGGGATTTGCGGCGGAACTTGGAGCTGTCCGTCAGCAGGATCAGTTCATCGGAGATCTCGATGATTTTCTTCTTCAGCTGCACATGTGCTTCGGATGGCTCAGTCAGTCCACGGGTCAGATCAAAGCCGTGACAGGAAAACAGGAATTTGTCCACATGGTAGCTTTCTACCATTTTCTCTGCATGAATGCCTGTATTCGCCATGGAATCACGATCCAAATAACCACCGATCAGAATTACATTGATCTCGGTTTTGGGCACCAGTTCATTGGCAATCGCCAGGGAGTAAGTGAGTACGGTCAGCGGCCGGTTGGGCAGCTGCTTGACCAGATGCAGACAGGTAGTGCTCGCATCGAGTGCGATTACATCGCCGGGCTGGATCAGGGACAGTGCGTGTTCCACGATGGCTTTCTTCTCTTCTATGTTCTGGGTCTCCCGCTGGATCGCCGGAGATTCATATTGTTCACGGTTACGGTTAAATACGGCTCCTCCGTGGGTCCGTACAACAATTCCTTCCAGTTCCAGACGTTCCAGATCACGCCGGATCGTCTCTTCGGTTACATTAAAACGGCGGCTCAGCCCGGATACCCGGACGGTCCCCTCCGCTTCAAGGATACGCAGAGTTTCCATTTTGCGTTGTGCTGCGGATAATGCGTCTTGTCGCCTCGGATTTTTGCTGCTCATTGAGTACACCTGGCCTTACTATTATAAATTATCAATCTAATCTGCAAGCTTACTATCCATTTTACATCTATCATTTAGGTATTCGAACCTGTCGGACATCGATCATAAAATTAAATAACTGCTTATCGGTGCCAGTATATTGCACCTGCAGAAAGTCTAAGCTGCATCAGTCAAATTTTGCAGCGGAACAGGATGTAAACGCTTATTGTTTATCCTGTTAAATACCGTTCGTCTGCAAAATGTTCATATACTTCAATATACCGTATTTAGGGGTTAGTCACAATAAAAAAGGACTTATTCTCTTATTTAATCATTGGAAATCTCAATTTAGTGTTACTTTTTACATTTAATGTATTTTGTTGTTGATATCTCTTCTACAATCACTTGAATAATCACTACGATTTCGCCTGCCGGGTCTTCTCCATATTCATTAGTTTTATCCCATTTCCAGGATACCTCTTGTCTTTCTACATGAAAATGATTATCATTATCATAAAATAACACAATCTTACATACGGCCCTGTCTATTGAGACAGCGTCCCCATGAATCAGGAGGTCATTATGTTCAAGCACAAACCTACGCTGCTGCTCGCGCTGACACTGGCTCTGTCCGTTGTCATAACCGCATGCGGCGGAAGTTCTACAGGCAGTACAACTTCAGCTCCGAATAAGACGGACGAAGCTGCTGCTACAGCTCCAACTACTCGTGAATATGACACGGATAAAGGTAAAATCACCATTCCAACCAAGCCGCAGCGTATCGTCACCGATTATTATGGCGGCGAGCTGTTAACCGTGGATGCGAATGTGATCGGTGTCGAACCGACCGCGTTCAAGAATCCTTTTATCAAAGACAAACTTGCTGAACACAAAACAGTAGATGTGGGTACTCCGCTGAATATGGAGAAAATTCTGGAACTCAATCCGGATCTGATCGTCGTGATGTACGATGACAACTATGACGCCCTGTCCAAAATTGCACCAACCGTTCATATTCCATACGGTACCGCCAAAAATATTCGCGAAACGGTCAATTTGTTCGGGGATCTGACAGGCAATACCGAGCAAGCCAAACAGTTCCTCGCCGATTACGATAAAGAAGCTGCTGCCGGACGCGAGAAACTCAAAGGCGTCGTAGATGCCAATACCACAGTTGGGCTGTATGAACTGACTGACAAAAACGCCCTCTGGATCTTTGGCGATAACGCCGGACGCGGTGGTCAGAGCGTATATGATGCCCTGCAGCTGAAGATGCCTGCCAAGATCGCCAAAGATGCGCAGACGACCCAGCTGTCACTGGAAGCTCTGCCGGAATATGATGCAGATTATATGTTCCTGACCTTCTATGATCCCGAAGGCAAAAGCGAAGCATTGAACAAACTGAAAAAATCACCAGTCTGGAGTTCACTGCCGGCTGCCAAAAAGAATCATATTTTCTACAATGATTATGATACGTTTTACCGGTATGATCCTATCGCTACCAAAGCACAAATCCCGCTGTTTGTGGATATGATCCTGAACAGCCAGCCGGCAAAATAAAATCGGTTATGGCTACCTGAAGCAGCTATCTATTATATCTTGCTCAATCTGTACGCATATTCATCTGTATATAGTAATAATCTATTCCAGCATCCTGTAGGATATACGCAAATTTCTCAATATTTACTGACAAAACAAATAATAACGCCCTGATCGCAACTGGTCAGGGCGTTATTGATATCTAAGGGTGTACTGTTCTATGAATATACTGATGTATATCTGTGTTACTTTATAGATATGCGTCTTTACTGCGGCTGTTGCTCTGTGAAAACTGTTGCTTTAACAGTATTCAGTAAACACTTGCAGGACACAGTCAGATCACGCGGCTCAGGAAATGTTCCAGGAACCGATCTGCATCGACATCCAGTGCCACATCAATATGCGCAGCAGGTGTATCATGAATACCTGTGGTTTTGCCCAGACTATCCTGCTCTATGCACTCTACCTGTACTGCATAAGAGGCTGTACGGACAAAACTCGGATCAATCGCTACCCCTACAGCAAGTGGGTCATGCAGTGCACAGCCGCGTCCGCTTTTAACGACGCCTTTGTAGGCTTCCATATAGAAGTCGGTCATATCAGCCAGGAAAAGAGCCAGCTCGCTGTTGGTACGTCTCCATTCTTCCAGATGATCTGCAGTCAGCAGCGTACGCATCGTTACATCCAATCCGACCAGTGTGATCGGCATGCCCGAACCCAGTACCAGTGACGCGGCATCTGGATCGGAATAAATATTCGCTTCGGCAAAAGGTGTCACATTACCCGGTACGGTTACTGCTCCGCCCATAATGATCAGACGACCGATCTGCTGTACGATCTCCGGCTGCATCTGGATTGCACGGGCAATATTGGTCAGCGGCCCTACAGCAACTACAGTGACCTGACCGGGGTTCTGCTGGATCTGTTCAATAAGGAACTCGGCAGCCCCCTTGTTCTCCGGTTGACGCGTCGCAGGCTGACGGTACTGGTTGCCAATCCCATCCTCTCCATGAATATGACGGGCAAAAGGCTTCGTATAATCGCGGCTAAGTGGTTTGGCTTCGCCCGGATATACAGGAATCTCCTGATCCAGCTGTTCCAGCACAACAAGTGTATTACGTGTCGCCTCTTCAACGGAAATATTACCGAATACGGTAGTGATACCGAGCAGTTCCAACTCGGGAGAGTGTGCGGCATACGCCAGCGCGAGGGAATCGTCGATACCTGTATCCACATCGAGAATTACAAATTTCATCATTAATATTCTTCCCTTTCCTTCTGTTAACCGTTATGTACCTGCACATGACAGGGTATTATATCGTGGGCTGATCACTGTAAGCCGTTCATTATACAGTCTGTATCCGTATTACCCGGAGACCTGCTATGTTCTATCATAAGTCTGCTCGAGCACCACTGACAATACCCGATATCCTAAATTTTATATGTTTCAAACAGCAGCTCCGGCAGGTTATATGTCATGTCAGCTATTTAATTTCGCAAATATTACCCGTTCAAGCTTCACAGCACTATAGTCAATTAGTTAATTTTTTTGTAGAATAAGAAGACATGTGCTATAAGACATCAAATGTAACATGTGATGTGAAGGCAATATTACTCTCTGTTCAGTCAGAGGACTCTATCTGTGCGTCTGCAACCGACGTCTGATCAGAGTAACAGAAATGGAGGATTTTATGAAGAAATCTAGGTTTATGTGGTTATCCATGGCTTTCCTTCTTT
Organism: Paenibacillus dauci; assembly: GCF_000971985.1. Taxonomy (GTDB): domain Bacteria; phylum Bacillota; class Bacilli; order Paenibacillales; family Paenibacillaceae; genus Saccharibacillus; species Saccharibacillus dauci. The sequence goes on from NZ_KQ040801.1 coordinate 80,266, forward strand.
TCTTCGCGGTATGTGCCGGCAACTTAAGCCAGACGGCCACTGCCCAAGCCGGAGAAGGCAAGACGTATCAAATTGCCACCGATATTACTTTTGCTCCTTTTGAGTTTCAAGATATCGATGGAAATTATGTAGGAATTGATATGGAGTTAATGCAGGCAATTGCCAAGAATCAAAACTTCAAGTATGAAATCAAACCTCTTGGATTTAATGCTGCTGTTCAGGCACTACAATCCAATCAGGTAGATGGCATGATTGCAGGAATGAGCATTACGGCTGAACGTAAAAAGGCATTTGATTTCTCTTCGCCTTATTTCGATTCTGGTATTGTAATGGCTGTCAAAAAAGACAATACAGATACAAAATCATATGAAGATTTGCGCGGCAAAAATGTAGCTGTCAAAATCGGTACTCAAGGATATGAGTTTGCAGACTCTATTAAAGATAAATATGGTTTTACTATCACACCTTTTGAAGATTCCGCTCAGGTATATGATGATGTGAAAACAGGCAACTCTGCTGCCTGCTTTGATGATTATCCCGTACTTGCATATGGTATCCAGCAAAATAATGGTCTTCGACTGGCAACTACTAAAAAAGAAGTCGGTAGTTCCTACGGCTTTGCTGTTAACAAAGGTAAAAATCCCGAACTGCTTGAGAAATTTAATGCAGGTCTAGCCAATCTTAAAGCAAATGGTGAATATGATTCCATCGTGAGCAAATATCTGGGCAACCCGGATGGATCAGCACCTGCTGCCACACAAACTTTAGGCCGCTGGGAATTAATTCAGAAGTCTCTGCCTTCTCTATTTGAAGGATTGCTGAAGACGATGATGTACACGATTATTTCCCTGTTCTTTGCTTTTATTATGGGTCTGATTTTTGGATTTATGAAGGTAAGTCATAGTAAAATTGCGCGTGGTATAGCCACAGTATATGTAGATATATTCCGCGGAATTCCGCTGCTTGTACTGGGGTTATTTATTTACTTGGGTATTCCAGGCATGTTTGGCTTCACCATGCCTCTGCCTGTAGCTGCTACGCTCGCTTTGAGTTTGAATGCTGGTGCATATGTAACAGAAATTATTCGTGGTGGTATCCAATCGATTGATCGCGGACAAATGGAAGCTGCACGTTCACTTGGTCTTCCGTATCGTACAGCTATGGTAAAAGTAATTATCCCTCAGGCGATCAAAGTGATGATCCCATCATTTATTAACCAATTGGTAATTACGCTTAAAGATACATCTATTATGTCTGCAATTGGTTTGGTCGAACTTACACAATCCGGTAAGATTGTTATTGCACGTACCCTAGCATCTGATATTTGGCTTGTTGTTGCTCTGATGTATCTGATTGTTATTACTATCTTGACCAAAGTCGCAGATGCTGTTGAAAGGAGAACACGCCGTGGGTAAAATTCAAGTCAATAATCTCAAAAAAAGTTATGGTTCCAATGAGGTCCTCAAAGATATCAATATGCAGGTTGGTGAAGGCGAAGTGGTCTGCGTTATCGGACCATCAGGCTCAGGTAAAAGCACCTTGCTTCGCTGTGTAAACAAGCTGGAAGAGATCACTGCGGGTCAGATTATCGTTGACGATTATGATATCAGCGACAACAAAACAGATATTAATAAAGTACGTGAAAACATCGGTATGGTGTTCCAACACTTTAATCTGTTTCCGCATATGAGTGTACTCAAAAATATTACATTTGCTCCAACAGAACTGAAAAAGCAGTCTCCAGCAGAAGCACGTAATTTGGGTCTGAAGCTGCTGGAACGCGTTGGACTGGCTGACAAAGCAGATGCATTCCCTGCAAGCCTGTCCGGTGGTCAGAAGCAACGTGTAGCGATTGCGCGCGCACTGGCAATGAACCCGGATGTGATGCTGTTTGACGAGCCTACCTCCGCGCTTGATCCGGAGATGGTCGGTGAAGTACTCGGCGTTATGAAAGACCTTGCCAGCGAAGGCATGACGATGATGATCGTTACCCACGAGATGGGCTTTGCCCGTGAAGTAGCTGACCGTGTTGTCTTTATGGACGGTGGTTATATCGTGGAAGAAGGCGAACCGGAGCAAGTATTCGGTAGTCCCAAGCACGAACGTACCATCAGCTTCCTGGAGAAAGTGCTGTAATTTCTTTTGTTATAGCCTATCTACTTTTTCATCCACTTATTCCTTTGGGGATATAGCAAAAAGCAGCTTCTGGAGAGAAATCTCCGGAAGCTGCTTTTTTCAGGTTCTAGGACGCTTCAGATAAGCGGATAGGCGGATCATATGCCGATCCGATATCATTTTTTACATTCATCACCTGTATCTGTATCTGTATCTGTATCTGTATCTGTATCTGTATCTGTATCTGTATCTGTATCTGTATCTGTATCTGTATCTGTAAAAAACTGTACTTCCCTTAGTGATCTTTTCTTAGCATTTATTCCACATTGCTGTGTTTGGCCAATGCTGTCCCATGCTCTACATGCTGCAGCTCTCCATAGCTCAGACAGACTGCATCGAGCAGAATATGCGTACACTGGTCGAACAGCGAGCCAAGCGGCTGAATGCTGGCTGCTTCGCCTTCCCGGCGGTATTTGGTAGCCGCCGGGATATGCAGCAGCTGATCTGCGAGCTGCCCAAGCGGCGATGACTCGTCGGTAGTTACCGCCACAATGGTGCAGCCCAGCTCTCGGGCTTTCTCTGCAGTCCATACGGCTGCCTTGGTCGTTCCCGAGCCGGATACGGCGATGAGGATATCGCCGGCTGCCAGCGCTGGCGTAACCGTCTCTCCAATCACGTACGAGTTAGCGCCCAGATGCATAAGCCGCATAGCAAATGATTTGGCCATAAAGCCGGAACGTCCTTCTCCGGTTACAAAGATACGGTTTCCTTTTGCCAGTGTGTCGGCCAGTCCGGTAACTGCCTCCTCCGGTACCCGGCTGACGACCTGCTGGATCTCCTCCAGAATACGCTGTGCTTTGGTCAATGATATAGAGTTAGACATGGTAAGCTCCTTTCTGCGTAGTTTGCATCACTTCGGTTATACGGCTGCGAATCTCCCGGGCAGCTGCGGCAGGATGGGCTGCTTGGGTAATGGCAGACCCTACGATCACAACTGCAGGTCGATCCTGCAAAATGGACGGCAGTGTATCCAGTGTAATTCCACCGGCTGCGGCAATCGACGGGTGGACTCTCCGCGTGGAATCGGGATCGATAGAATGAGTATCCTGCAGCTGTAGATCAGGCATAGATTTTCTACCTAGTGCCTGTCCATCATGCTCCTGCTGGTCCTTGCTCACATGCTTGCACAGTACCGCTTCGGTATAGCGCTGCAACTCTTCTGCCCGCTGCGGCGTGACATTGAGCAGATCGATCATAACGATGCCGCCATAGGATTTCGCGGTCTGCATACACAGATCCAGCGTAGCATCCGGTGCAGATGCCATCACAGTCGCTACATCAGCTCCAGCACGGAAGCAGAGTTCAAATTCGTATTTGGCGTTATCGTTGGTTTTGATATCCGCTACGATCACCTTATGGGGGAAAGCTTCTTTCATGCGGCGGACACTATCCATACCGAATTCCTTAATCAGGGAAGTACCGACTTCGATCCAGTCCACATCCTCCTGTACCTGCCCGGCCATATCGATGGCTTGCTCGATGGTCATCCGGTCCAGTGCCAGCTGGATACGTACGGGTGCTTCATCCAGCGTATGAACTGCGGATGGAGCGCCAGTATTTATATCGTTATTGACAGCGATATCCGTATGATGATGGATATCGCTATCATTCAGCTTTGGCTGACCAATGTCCTCACTATTCATTGCCTATTCCACCTCTCCTGTCACAGCGGTCTGCTCGCAGACCAACTGCCGTATGAATTGCACAACTATCCCTGTTTATGTTCTGTATGTGGCAGCTACTCTGAGCGCTGTATCCAGGTTGCGATCGACCTGATGAACGAGATTACACAGGTCCGGATGAAAGCGTTAGAGCTGAGTCGTTCTCACTTTATGCTTCCAGTTCTTTTTTCCATCGATATGAGGTCCGTTCGTTGTGGATCGCTTGCGATCCCTGCCTACCGTCAGCGTGAGAATCGCAGAGAGCAGCAGCGAACCCGCCATGAACATATACGAAGCATCGAATCCACCAGTCAGATCATTCAGATAACCGACAATATACGATCCGGCAAAAGAACCCAGTGCGCCAAGGCTGTTCACCAGCGCCATCGCTCCGCCGGCTACATTGCGCGGTAGCACTTCCGGTACAATAGCGAAAAACGGTCCATACGGTGCATACATTGCACCACCTGCGATCACCAGCAGGGTAAAGGAAATCCAGAAATGATTCGGTCCGACCAGATACGAACCGTAAAAAGCCAGTGCTCCAATCAGCAGAAACGGCCACACAAACCCTTTGCGAATCTGCATTTTATCCGAAAAGTAGGACGTGACCAGCATCAGAATGACAGCGAGCAGATATGGTACAGCCGATAACCATCCGGTCGATACCATATTCATATTCGGCGCCTTGGAGATAATCGATGGCAGCCACATAACGAATCCGTATACCCCGATACTCCAGAAGAAATACTGCAGACACAGCTTGATTACGGTCGGCGAACGGAATGCTTCACGGTAATTCTTCACCTGTTTCATACCGGCCTGCTCATTGTTCAGTTCAGTCTCCAGAGCAGCTTTCTCCGCTTCGGTCAGCCATTTGGCTTCGGATGGTTTGTCCTGCACCATTTTCCACCAGATAAAGGCCCAGATAATCGCAGGCATCCCTTCAATAATGAACATCCAGCGCCAGCCGACAGCCGATACCAGATAACCGGAGACAATCGACATCCATAATACGGTAGCCGGGTTACCGAGAATCAGAAACGTATTGGCACGGGAACGCTCCTTGTTCGTAAACCAGTGGGCGTTGAAGACCAGCATCGCCGGCATCACTGCGCTCTCTACTACCCCCAGAGCAAAACGGATCACGATCAGCACATGTACATTGGTTACCATACCGGTCGCCGCCGCAAGTCCACCCCACAGGATCAGAGACCAGAATACCAGCTTGCGGGCACTGCGTTTCTCTGCATAATGCGCACCAGGAATCTGGAAGAAGAAGTACCCGAGGAAGAACAGCGCCCCCAGGAGTGATGACATCGCCGCCGATATATTCAGATCATGCGCCATTCCGGATGCAGCACCAAAGCTGTAATTGGCACGATCCAGATAGGCCAGACTATACGTGATAAAAATAATCGGAATCAGACGCAGCCAGCGTGATGCCGGAAGCGGAGTTGCCTGCGGTACGGATGCACCATTAGCGCCGGTAGACGAATTACGTTTCATATCAATTCACTCCTTTCAGGGATGGGGACATAACCGATAAGACTGCAGGTACTTCTGTACGCTTGCCCTGCTCCATATAATGCTGCAGCTGTGCTTCCGCAGGATAACCTTCATGGTCACCAACCGACTGTACTGCCAGTGCTCCAATCGCACAGCCGCGGCTAACGAGCTCCTCGATTGGCAGACCTGCCAGCCATCCGCTAACGATGCCTACAGCAAATCCATCACCTGCTCCTACCGTATCGATCACTTCGGAGACTATGAATCCCGGTACGCTGCCAGATTGATCCTGGGTGTAATAGGCAGCGCCGGATGGTCCGAGCTTCACTACTACCAGCTTTACTCCAAGATCCAGATAGAACCGGGCGATCTGCTGCGGATCTCGGGAGCCGGTCAGAATCGCACCTTCCTCGATACCTGGCAGAACCACATCGGCATAAGCGGCAAATTCATTGATAACGCTTACCATCTGCTGCTGACTTTCCCATAGCTGCGGGCGCAGATTCGGGTCAAAGGAAATGGTTCGTCCCGCCTGCTTCATCTCCATAATAACGGCGCGGGCAAACTCACGATTGCTAGCTGACAGCGCAAGAGGAATACCAGTCATATGCAGATGGCGTGCCGAGGTAAAATATTCCCGGTCCATCTCGTCCCGGTTCATGCGGCTCGCTGCCGACCCTCTGCGGAAGTATTGCACCTCCGGATCACCCGATGTCACTTTTGACTTGAGCTGGAACCCGGTCGGATACCGCGCATCAGTCAGCACATGTGCCAGATTGACGCCTTCTTCTGCAAGCTTCTCACGGACAAAGCTGCCAAATACATCGCTGCCTACACGGCTTGCCCAGCCAGAACGCAAGCCCAGCCTGGCAAATCCGATCGCTGCATTGGCTTCTGCTCCTGCCAACCTGCGGCTGAATAGACTCACCTCATGCAGCGGTGCGGATTGTTCCGCTACAAACATCGTCATCGCTTCGCCAAATGTTACTACATCCAGATACGGATAATCTGCTTTATGCTCGCTCTGTACATGAATAGGCTGTCTTGATCGTGGCATTGATGTTCCTCCTTGTTGGTCAGCCAGCAGGCTGCAGTAATATGAGATCGCCGAATCGTCTGTCAATGTAAATTCTATCGCTCGATTCGCTGTCCGGGGCAGCTGACGAATCAGCTGTCTCCACACTGCCTCCTGTTCCTCTGGTAGCGGCAGGGTCGTATATTCATTCCCCTGTACGATCGAATGCTTGGCATGAATATAGGATACATAGGGCGACAGATCCGCTACTGTCTGCAGCGCTGCCTCTTCATAACCGGCATATAGCCAGTTACCTGTATCCCATGTCATCCGCACAGGCGGAATATGATCGATAAGCTGCCATTTCTCTATCTCCCGGAAAAAGGCAAGCAGCCGCTTTGGATCACCACCGTAAGTGGTTTGATCATTTTCGATCAACAGCTTAACGGTATGCCCTTTCTGCTGCTCACTTGTATTTAATGGTAAATAATACGCTTTCATAAATGATCCAAGTTGATCCAGCGGCGATAGCTCTGCCTCGTAATGTCCAAGTGAAAGCTTCACCTGATCGGCTCCAAGCTGATCGGCTTCGCTCAGTACCAGAGAGAGTACATCGATATCCAGCTGATGATCTGCCCGCCAGAGCTGCATCGGAACCGAGTAGACCGTCGTCTGCAGGCCTGCACTCTGTATCGCCTGCCTGCATTGCTGCAGCTGTTCTGCGATAGGATCGGTATGTGTGAACAGCTCTCTGCGGATCTCGATCCCCTCTGCTCCCAGCTTCGCAGTTCTGAATACTGCCTCTATCTGGGTCTGCTGTCCAGCGACCACTTCGCTAAATACCGATGCAGGAATGATGATTTGTCTCATAATGCATGCTCCTTCCTCTCTCCTTGGATCGCTATTCTTCTTACATCACTGTTTTCCTTAAATCACTGCCACTGCTTGTTAATGACAATTTGTCAGATGATCTGCTATATAAATCAATTATTATTTTGTACTTTATCGATTGTCGTTCTGCTATACATATAAACAGTTAATCGCTTACATAAACCGATTTAGTAAATCGATTTATAAACCCAGTATAAACCTGTCATTTTGCAAATACAACCTTTTTTTGAAAGCGTTATCTAATCTGGCTAAATAGTCTGTATGTAGTCGGCTTTCGTTGGGCACTCTACCGTATCATCCACTATTGGATGAACGAAAATGATTCCAAGCAGATCTGCCCTACACAAAAACGCAGCCTCCCCCTGAGGAGCTGCTGCGTTGGATCCATCATACTATTTTCGTTTTGTTTCTATATTATACGTAGATTCTATTTTTACGATATTTCTCTAATAGAAGCTGTATTCATGCTGATAGAGAGGTATTTGACCAACATCGGTTGTCTCCTACTTTCTCTATGCTTATGCTATCCGTCCAGTCATTTCTGTACAGCAGGACCCGACGATTCCCGAATCATCAGGCGGCAGGAGAACTGCTTTTCCTGAACAGGCGGCCATTCCTGTCCGCGGCTCTCGGCTTCAATATCAGCCAGCAGCATCGCAGCCGCTTCTCTGCCCATCTCGTGAGCAGGCTGTACAATTGTCGATAGTGTCGGTGTAAGCAGCTCTGCGAACGGAATATTGTCGAATACGATCAGCGCCACATCCTGTGGAATCTGCAGCCTTCGTTCCTTGAGAAATGCCAGCGCTTCCAGCAGTACCAGATCGTTACCGGCGATAATCGCTTCCGGCAAAGCATCCTGCTGCTCCAGCTCCTCCAGTCGCTGCCGAAGCTGCTTGACGTCTTCGGAGATGACCAGCGGCTGCATGTGGGGCAAGTGCTCCTGCATCGCTCTCTTATAACCTTCTACACGCTCCAGCCGGGTTGAGATCGATAATGGCGCGGTCAACATCGCTATCCGTTGGTATCCGGCTTCGATCAGATGAGTGGTAGCTTCGTGGGCAGCCTGTTCATTTTCCACAACGACACGATTAACCGGTACATCTTCCAGCTTGCGGTCGATAAAGACCAGTGGGAATTTCTCGTCGACCAGCTTGCGGTAGACCGGTGTGAGCGGACCAGATGGAAAAGCGATAACGCCATCTACCTGCTTGGAACGAAGCATTTCCAGATCATTCTGTTCGCGGCTCTGGTCTTCATCGGTATTGCAGAGGATAACGCTGATTCCCTGCTCCCGGCAGTAGCTCTCGATACCACGGCAGATCTCAATTGAGAAGTGGTGCAGCATATTCGCTACAATTACGCCGATCGTAAAGGTACGCTTTTGCTTAAGTCCCCGCGCCAGTATATTCGGCCGGTAATCCAGCGCTTCAATTGAAGCTTCAATCCGCGCTCGTGTAGCAGCACTCATATATTCATAACGCCCGTTGAGGTACTGGGAGATGGTGCTTTTGGATACACCTGCCTCACGGGCCACATCAGCCATCGTTACTTTTGCCATGATTGCACTGCCTTTCTGTAATGACCATTCTACTCCCTATCATAACCCAAAACAGGATAAAAAAGAGACCGTTCCTCTGGTAGCGAATATTCGGTCTCTTATAAAATGCACAAAAGATTTATTTTAATTATTTTTCGTAGGATAAAAGGGTATTGAACAGCTGCTGAATCTCTGCCGAGATCGTAGACATATTCTGCAGGGCTTCCTGGAAGTTCACGACCAGTTGAGCTTGCTGCGTCGATGAAGAGGAAATCTGCGAAATATCCCCTTCCATCTGTACGATAGCGCTGCGGATATCATTGAGTGAATCTTCGATCTGTCCGGTTGCCTGCTTGGCATCGACTGACAGCTTACGCACTTCCTGAGCGACGACGCTGAAGCCTGCACCTGCCTCACCGGCACGAGCTGCTTCAATCGCTGCATTAAGTCCCAGCAGATTAGTCTGCTCGGAAATCTCACGGATCAGTCCGGTAATCTGGGTGACCGAGGACGATTTGCGTACGGCTTCCTTGGAATTGCGAAGTACCTGGTCAGATACTGAAGACAGTTGATCGGAATGGGAAGAAACATGATGTACATTATTCACCAGCTGACTGGTAATATCAGCGGCCGCTTTCATTAATTCTTCCATTCGGTGCCGGTTATCCATACTCATACCCAGGGCAATAGCAGCGACGATATGTCTTTTCTCATCGTGAATGGGTACGTAGACTACATCTACAGCCGTTCCCAGTACTTCTTTGGGAAAATGTAAAAAGCTGCGCTCGGTTTTGCTTTTTAAAAAGCCAAAATTCTGCTGATCGGACGGCAGTATATCTCCTTTGTTCAGACCAATGCTAAACGACCGGGCGGGTGAAGAATATAATACACGTTCACGATCCATGACAACCAGCATACAATCTTCACGCATCAGCTGCTGTATGTACGGCATCGACTGAATAACGGATTCTACAATACTCATTTTGATATCCCCCTGAATAATGGTTTGGACAAACCCTGCTTATATAATATCGGCAGGGCTGCGGCTATCCATAATATGCAAGGGGATAATTCCCAAATATAGATAGGCTAGGGTTGCAGCCGGATGGGCTGATATGCCAGCGCTTCATCGACAATCTGCTCGGCTGTCAGTTCCCGCTTATCCCAGAAAATCAGATTGCTGACCTCCGGATGCGAAACATTCTGCTCCAGCTGCTCCAGCAGATGGTCCTGCTCCTGCTCAGTGCCTTCTCCATTTTGAATCTTCGCAACCAGCACTATCAATTGTTCGCGATCCATTGGACATGCCTCCTGTTCCTCTCTGATAATCATAGCGCATTCCACCATATCGAATCACCCTATCCTATGAGGTGATGGGTTCATCCATTCCTGTAGTCAACAATACGCGCCGCTACTATTTACCCGCCTCATGTCCCAGAGCATTCTGTAGATTACGATAAAAAACCGCAAGATCCGCCTGCTGCGTCAGACCGGACACCTGTCCATCTCCGAGCTCCATAATGCTCCACGGTCCATCCTGCTGCTTGACCACATCCATGGTAAAAAAACGACTGGCTACCTTGCCTGCGATCTCGATAAACATTTCCAAAGGAGGCATTGTATTCCCGTACTCCCCTTCGTCCCAGTATTCGGTTACAAATATGGGCTGCCCATCCAGGAAAAACAGGCGGAATTCCTTGGACAACGGCATTCCGCTTTGCGGATGATCGGTCAGATGCTCCAGCTGATAATATTCACGAATGACCAGTCCACCGCTCAGCTGTTCCCCCTGGCGCTCTACAAAACGGCGAATGATCTGTGAAGCCTGTTCCCTGTTTCCCAGTTCAGGGATATAGCAGGCTTCTGCCCACTCGTGCTTGCGTGACTTTACATAGTCTTTGACAATGGCTGGGCCGTCTCCAAGAGTGCTAATAGCTGCAAATACCGTATCCAGCTGCTCATCCATATCCTCTACAGGAATATGAATCGTACGCGGTGTATATTCCCTGATTGTCTCATAGGCATTGGGAAAGTAATGACAGTGCGCATATTGCTCAGTGGTGTTGATCAGCTGTATATTACGCTGTAGCAGTGCCTTGTAGAGACGATCATATACCTCTGCTTCCATCATCCAGCCCCGGTAGACTGCCTGCTGTACCTTCTCGTATCGGTTTACCCTGGCTATGGCTTGTTGAGTCCTGCCGTCCAGTAGCTGCTCCAGCTCAATAAGCGCGGTCTGGATTCCCTGCTGCCGGGCTGTCTCATATTCATCCAGATACTCATCATCGACAGCGTATGGATTCATCATATGACTGCAAAATAAAATCAACATTCTAGTTTCCTGCTTTCCTGAATAATAGTCAGAAAATAATTGCGGGTATGTATCAGGAACCCTGCAGATAGATATCTACAGGATTCCAGCAGAGAATCAGCTATCCATGTATCGTTATATTACAGCATACAGCTGTTATGCTGCATATCGGAAGACTAATCTGCCCCAAAGGCTAACTTGCTGCTCTGCTTGCTTTTTGACTCTATCCATCATTATCGTACTAATTGCTGTTATTTTCCCCATTTACTATTTAAGTTGTTAGTAGACGTTCGCATAGTTATAGGATGCGTGTGACGACGATCCCCGTTGTCCGGGTCAATCGTTACTTGAGTACATTCGCTCTTTATCTAGGGTCGCTGTCACTTTCCCACGTGTAGGTCGTCTCAATGGTAACGTCCGCTTTGCCTGTTGTCGATAGCATCACCCGATAGGGTACAGGCGGGATGTGAATAACATCGGTCGGTACGCGGTAATAGACACTTTTGGAGCCTTCAATCAGCTTGACCTGAACCGGATCCCACTTGCGCGTCTTGAAGTTGTATTTCTCGATCGATACGATCATCCGGCCATCCTGTTGTACATCCAGACCTACATAGCTGTCTCCGGACGAATTAAACTGTGCAGCTCTAAAGGCACCGCTGTCTTTGGTCAGCGTGTAATAATCAACCGTAGTGTCAGAAGTGTCCTGAGTAGTAATCGTTCCTCCACCCTGTGCAGCAACGTCGCTCAGAGGTGCTGCACTTGCGTATCCACCTGCTGTAGTAGTAAGCAATGCTCCTGTTAGCAATAAAGTGTAATATTTAGAATTTTTCATGGTTTCCCTCTCTTCCTTTCGTCTCCAGAAAAGTACAAATCAATTTGTTAAATAAGTTTACATCCAACCAGTCTGCTGAGGCTTTCACCTCCCTTCCAGGCCAATCCCTTTCTCGATGGTGATAAATCTCTATGTAGCTGCGGGCTCATGCTCAACCTATACTATACTGTAATTTTAGTCGGATATATAACAGGCCGTATGATTCCAGTTTCGCATAAAAGATCGATAAAGATCACTTTTGAGATTGTTGTTAGCATATAGCTAAGAGGCTTATGAAAATTGTTTTAACCTCTTCCAGCCGTTTGCAAACATCCAGAAAGATTCATTTATCTATTTCAAGCCCATCAGCTAAATGGGTTTAGTCCGCTTCACCAGCGGGCTGGCGTGTTAAAATAAAATTAGTAGAATTTATAGGATCAAGACGGTTATTTTAGCCGAATACCCACTTTGGTAAGGGAGGTTATTGTTATGACAGACAGTATATCCACACCTTTGGGAACGTTAATTATCCATCAACCGGACCGAGGCCCGGCGCTGGCTCAGGGCACACTGTACGAAGGGCATCCGGAAGGTGTTTTTTTCTCTATTCAAGTGAATCAGGAACATTCCACCGAGCATCTGCCTTACGGCTTTATCCGGGACAAGCTGCATCATCTGGATCGCTACTGCCAGCATGCCCGGCAGTTCCTCATCGCTGAATTCGGCTGCCCTGACGGTGAGGAATCCACCTTCATCACCCATCCGGAAGTGACATTCTGGGATGACCTGTACTGGTCGGTACGATTCGCAGAAGGGACACTGGATATTTGTCGTCCAAACGGAGTATTGGTACACTGGAAAGGGGAGCAGATTATCGGATATGACGATTTGTCGGTTAGGTTAGAAGTCTAGAAACAGCGGTCAGACGCGTCGGCTTGCAGATGGAATAAGGAACAGGATAGTCATTGTTTTGGTAATTCATCATGTGCTGTATGTACTTTACGTCCGAGCCATTCCAATCGGGGAATATTAGTAACATCTGTATCCGGATAATCGGAGCTGTCATATGTAGTAAGTCTGAATTTGTACCATGTTACGCCTGTAGAGTCTTCTGCGTGAGCAGCATGACGATCAAATGTTAGTCTTCCAGTTATAGTAAACGTCAACTCATGTATAGTCAGGCTGGTAACCCGTACCCGTTCGAGGACAACAGCTTGCAGGCTGGATTGTGGTGGCAGTTTTCTGGTGGAGCGTAGTATACCGGCCAATCGTGCCGGCAGAATATTCTGAGCGAGCTGATATTCATATGCTTCGAATAATTGCTGCCGAGTATGTTCTATATACGCCAGTAAATCTGCAAATAGACAGACGGCCTGCCGCGATTCCTGCTGAGCCTGGGCAATAGGTACTTTTGCATATTCTTCCTGTGTATAATTGAAATCGTTCAACGAACGAATAAATCGCTGCTCCAGCTCTTCACTGACTTTACTCATATCCAAATTTAATTCATTGACAATGAACTCATCCAATAGCTTGTTTTTGATAGCATATAGTGTACGAGATGTATGTATAAATCTATCATCACTTTTCCGTTCCCTATCATACCAATCACAAAGATCCAGATCGTTATCAGGTGCCATACGGTTCAATATCATAATGATTACTTCCTGAAAAGAAGGCGCAAAATTATATATATGTTCGCCCTCTTCAAAATGATCCAGCTTGCGAAGTGCAAAAGTCAGTTTTACCTTTTCGTTGTAATTCAATAGATGCAGGACATGATCAAATTGCTCTTCATACATGGTATGAGTCTCCTTGCTGATACATTATGGGGAACTGATAAGACAGTGTAAGGTAATCGTCTTTAACCAATAGCTTTTTAAGTCCCCTTTGAAAGTAGGTATAGTTGATTAACAATCTTTGACGATTACTCTATCGCTCTCAAAAGTCATTATCTTTACAATTCCATTATTCTCAAAAACAAGCTTAATCTTCTTCCACGCTGCGGATGGTACTCCAGAACAGCTAATATGCAAAATAGAATCAGAATCCAGCTGATGTTCTGCTCCCTCGAACTGATAATTTTGCACGTTATCAAAAACAACCTTGATATTTCGCATTTCCGATTCTTCAGGAATATACCTTTTTTGTCTCCAATTACAGAGATCAATATCAAGAACTAATTGATCATCATTTATTTGAATGTTCTCTATTAAGCTATCATGCAGATCGTATTCTTGGATAAAAGTATCTATATTCATGCGTACTCCTCCGCTATTCATTCTGAGAATTCCGTTAGTGAGAGTTTTGAGATTAGGTGAATGATGGATGTATTTCATATAAAGTAACCTATAAGCATTAAATAAAATCCTGTTGAGATAAAATTACAATCGGTCGACCAGATCTTTAATTTGAGTTACATCTGGTTTAAGTTCGATCAAACAAGTATCATCATCCGCTGCAGGTTCATACCCGAATCGAACAGACTTTAGATCGTAATGCTCCATCAAAGATAAGAAATATTCTAATAATTTCAAACACTTCTCTTTATCCAGACGGTTGCCCTCAATCAATTCTGACTCTGGAAAGTTAATCTCCACAATACCTGATTCTTCATCAAATGAAATTAATACTAAAACTTCTGTTAACATCGTACCTAATTGAATTTTCTTTACAAGCACAGTACCTGTTCCTGGTTTGGTAAAAAAATCAGAGCAACTAGTTATTTCATAAAATTCCTTATCCTGTTCTAAATTGGTATCGTAAAAGTGAGAAGACTTAATTTTATCTTCTGTAAGATTGAACTCTTTAAAAAGCAGCTTATCTAAATAAACCGTCTTTAAATCAAATACTACCTCAAGAAATTCCATAATTCTGTCCCCTTTATGTACCTGTTTATTCCACCTATGAAATCCAAGTGCAAGATGTGCTTATGCTAATTCGTAAAGTTCCCATACAAGAAAGCACCTTTTTTAGTTGGGTATTGTTATCATTATCACTGTAGCCATACATTCACGTTATAACTTTTCGCTGTTTCTAACAAAGCATCAAAGAGTGGGCGATCTCCGACTTCTTCAAAAACAGATTCAGTTAGCAGCTTTCGGTCTTCGATCTGTTTCGCTTTGATCTCTTTTAACCAAGCATATTGATCTAATGCTTCTCGTGCAATTTGATGATCTTTCCAGATCAAAGTAAAAGGGGCTTCAGCGCCATAATCTCCATGAAAGCAATCAATCATGGAATTTATATCAAAACCATAATATCCACCGGGACCATGAATGGCTTCTCCCAATGCACAGAAAAAAGAAGAATAATCTATTATACCTTTTCCCTCCAGTATGAAATCCGATCCTTTTCGCTGATAGTTTCTTTGATTTGCACCGTAATTCCGAACTACCTGTAACCAGGCTCTTCTTTGCTTTTCTGATAAATCAGCCCATTCATTTCTTTGGGCAGGAATTGCCTCTATCCATCTATTCCAAATATAGAATTCTTCTGGTGAGACTATCCTTTCTAATGATCCTGTCCAGACGATATCATCCGTTTCATTCAAAAAACCAGAACGATGATAATATATATTATCAAAAATAAAGAATGGAATTTCTCCAATACTTTCATCATTGGGTTTGGTAATACTAATGTAAATTAATCGACTTATTGATTCTTTACTTTTAGAAAGATAGCTTTTGAATTCTGTAGTAAATATAAATTCTTTCAATTGTAATTCATGAAATTTCATTCCTTCAGAAGTATGAATTTCACCATCCAGTCCAAGGATATCTTTACAATGACCTATAATCAATCCACTTAGATCGTCTCTAATTGTAAATTTAATAACTATTCCTACCACTTCCTTTTATGAACATTCTATACTCAAGTAATCATCAACCGTAATTACTTTATCATTGTACGACTTGCCAATAATTCATAGTATATTTATTCATCCTCCGTAATTTAAAATATTGATATGGATGCTCTCAAACCCAAAACAAACTATACAAAATGCAATCTCTTTAAAAATTTATACCAGTCATCATTATGATAGTCAGGAACTAATGCTATATAGCCCGCACCAAAAACACAATTTTCAAAAAAAGAACACAAGTCACTACTTATACAATACAGCTGTTCCGTATCTGTATTAAACAGATAAACCGAGTTATTCTCTTTACATAGCAGCAAAGGTTCATACAAAACCTGTCCAATCTCAATCCATTTTTCGTGTTGTCCTTCTAACACCGAGACACGAAATTGATTTTCTTTCAATTCAGAATATGACCATAAATCAATAGAGCCATATCGTGCCCCATCCGATTTTTCTAAGAATATACTGTAGGCATCCACTTCCATCATAGAAGCAGCATTCAATTCAGCACCATTATTCATCTTTCCAATAATAATATTATCCTCTGAAGTTAATAATTCATTTTTAACCTTTTTAAAAATATCTTCTAAACGTTCCACAATCGCGCCTCCAGTTGATAATGGTATAGGAGTGTTATTTATTGAATGGCAGGTTCATTCGAGACCATGGGGCTCGCTGCAGTCAGGCAATACTCATCAATATCAATGAATTTTATTTTTTATCACATGGATATAGTCTTTATACGTCTCTTGCTGTTCATCGGACATCCAAATATCTGCTAGATCTATTAAGTCGTTCTTTTCAATATTTTCAATTATTCTATTCAATTTATACTTATAGGTTGAAAGTATCTCCGAGCTAACAGATGATAACTTTTCCATTAGCTCCATTGAATCAATATCAGAATAGAACGGTGTATTCTGTTCATCAATCCTTTCAATAATTTCAAATGTCGCTAGATCTGTAAAAACATTCTGTCTAATACAACGAATCAAGTCGAAGTCTGATAACTCACCCAGACATTTATCAGTAATACCAAAATACCACACAGGCAGCGACATCTCAGAAAATTTTGCTGCATTTTGTGCTGCACCTTCATATTCTTCCTTAGTCAAAAACTCTTTTAATGTCTTTTTTCTATTAATCATATATAGTACTCCTATTATTATTTTGATGGGAATTCTCTGCCACGTAGATCATAATGATACGCCTTGTAGTTAATAGCTACATCTTCACATCCGATCATTTACTAGGCTTACGGTGTGCCGACATTGTCGGTCTCCATCAGCACTTGAGAGAATAAGGCATGTGTGTTGATAATTTGCTTGGTTGTGGATTAGCTATTTATTTAAAAAAGAAACCTTGAGAAGCATTTCACCCATCAAGGTTTGGAGTATTAGAATTCTTCCAGTGAAATAGCTTCCATAGAACTACAGTAAAACTCAATAAAGTTGTATCCATCGTTCTCACCATACCCACTGTCATCATGAACATGGTATCGTTGACTTTTATCCCATCCCAACTCTTTTTTATCATGTACTATCAAATTTCTTGTTAGGTAAAGATTTGTAATTTTTCTTACACTAAGGTCAGAAACATCAAAGTATCTGATTCTCATTTTGAAGCGTTGATTTGTTTCAATAACCGAGATATGAAAAGAAAGGGTTAGTGAACTCGTGTAATTATCTTCAAAGTCAATATCCATAGCGTAGTCAATTCTCACTATTTCTTTATAAGTCCACGAGCCAAGGGCATTTAATTTATCTGTTATAGTCTCGTAATTTTTTATAAACATCAAAAAGTGTTACCCCCATTAATCAATAAATTTTATCTTGTTTAGTTTCTCATTAATTATTCCTTGTCTTAGTCTACGAGTAGAAGAGTCCATAGAATATTTTATTACTGTAAAACTTCTTCCTGCATCTTGATAAACCTACAAATAGAGTAGGATCAGCTCCAACACTGAATCCAATCTCCAACCAGCTTGCTCCGTCTGCACGCCGTCACGTCCATTATACTGGAACGGCTGCTGGCTTGTACCTTCGTGCTCTAGCTGTTCACCGTACGTGTCGTACGTGTACGTATCGGTCACCTGTCCTTGTGCATCGGTCAGAGCAATCGTGCTGCCGCGCAGATCGTAGTGATACGTCTGGTAGTTACCGGCGACATCTTCGCGTCCGATCAGTCCCATACTATACACATACCAGGCTTGCGGCGCTCCGGCATTGTTGGTCTCCATCAGCACCTGATAAAGCACGGCATGCGAGTTGATGATCTGCTTACTGTTAATTAATTATTCACTTCAAAAAGAAACCTTGAAAGGCATGATGCCAATCAAGGTGAGTGATCAAATATTATTTTAAAGATTTTGGGCGAAAATCAGTTCTTTGTATTCAACCACTTATTTATATAATATTTATTGAAATCCGAGCAAAGCTTGTTACGATAATCTGTTATACTGCCTTTATTAATAGATCTATAAGCCTGAATATCTGTAGTCCCATCATCTTGCCACTTGCAGTAGGGACAAATATCGTAGCCTGTTCCTTCTAACTCATTATAAATCTCTGTTAAAGTCTTCAGCCTACAACAAGGACATGAAAATAATTCCTCTACTTCTCCAACAATCTCTATCTCATAACCTGTCATTAAGTAAGCTATTTGAGATAAAAAACCATTGCTTACACCTTGAACATCCAATTCATTCGACTCTAGATCAGCGTTTAAATTATACTCCTCCAAATATTCTGATAAATTTATTTCTTTTTCAAAAAAACCACGAACTAAATACATCAATTCAAGAAAATTTTCTCTAGACATCTTTTTCAATCAATCAGCCCCATTCTTTTTAAAGTTAAGATTACATGGTCTTTCGTCCTGTCATTCCACTTATAAAATGATTTGATCCTACCGCCTACCTCTGAGCTTACAAATATAGACTGAGTTGAAGGTTCATATCTGCATATAAATGCTCCTTCCCTCACTTATAGTTATGTATGTTATTGGTTGAATGATGGGTTTATTTGTTATGGAGTAACGTATTACCAAAGAAAAAACCTTAAGAGGCACAAAGCCAATAAAGGTTTTATTTACTGAGAAAATCATCATGATATTTTATTTGATTTAGACCATTCTTGGAAGAGAATAATTATTTCCTCCAAGTTTTTACTTCCTCCTCTTTCTTTAAAAAAGTTATCACTAACAGTACAATAAACCCAGTCGAGATCAGAACGTTCAATATCTAATGTTTTAAAATTCTTATCCTCTAAATGTGTTCCTTCCAATCGGATATCAATAGCCTAACCAGGATTATCAAGCGTTGTAATTTGGAGTCCATAGGAATGTTCCCAATCTCCGTCGCAATGTTCTGAGTACCAATTTCCCAACCATTTTAACATATTCAAACTGTACCTTTCCTTTAAGGTAACTCCCCATTTTGCAGATGCTCTTCATAATGACCTTTTCAACCAGTTAAAAAATACAAGAATAATTTATTCGAAAATCCTTCTATTTTTATTCATCGTATCGATTCCTCTACTCAGATCCATTTTGTTGTTAGCTATATAATAATTTTATAGCTGATGCTTCAATCGAAATCATCATCCACGTCCAAAGAATATGGGATCAATCTGGATTTCATGCAGATGTTCTGCTATCTATTAAATTTTAATACAAAAAGCCACTCCAAAGAGTGGCCTGACTAAAAATTTATATGTTAATTACGATCCATATTATACTAGCGCCTTGGCTGCAATATCGCTGCGCTGATGCTTGCCGGTAAATGTAATCTTCGCTGCCTGCTCATAGGCTTGAGCCCGAGCCGAAGCAATATCCGCCCCTAGCCCCACAACACCCAGCACACGGCCGCCGTTGGTTACGAACTCTCCGTTCTCGTTCTTGCCGGTACCGGCGTGGAAGACGAGCGCTTCCGATGGATCGATATCCTCCAGACCTGTAATCGGTAGGCCTTTGGTATATGAACCCGGATAGCCTCCAGAAGCGAGAATGACGCAGACAGCAGCTTCGTTGCTCCACTGGATATCTACGTCAGCCAGTGTACCATTGACCGTCGCCAGGAAAATATCAAGCAGATCAGTCTGCAGACGCGGCAGAACGACCTGGGTCTCCGGATCGCCGAAGCGGGCATTGAATTCCACCGTCTTGGGTTTGCCATCCGGAGTGATCATCAGACCGGCGAACAACACGCCCTGGAACGGACGACCTTCTGCGACCATCGCCTTGGCTGTGGGAATAACGATAGTCTCGATCGCTTCCTCAATAATAGCTGGATCAATATGTGGCAGCGGGGAATAGGTGCCCATTCCGCCAGTATTCGGTCCTTCATCATTATCCAGGGCAGGCTTGTGATCCTGCGCGGCAGGCATAGCGCGTACGGTCTCCCCATCGACAAAGGCCAGAATCGACATCTCCTGTCCTTCCATGAACTCCTCGATAATCACACGGCTGCCGGCTTCACCGAATATTTTGTCACGCATAATATTTTGTAGTGCTTCGACGGCCTCATGCATAGTGCGGGCGACGGT
This sequence comes from Paenibacillus dauci, assembly GCF_000971985.1. Lineage (GTDB taxonomy): Bacteria > Bacillota > Bacilli > Paenibacillales > Paenibacillaceae > Saccharibacillus > Saccharibacillus dauci. The sequence goes on from NZ_KQ040801.1 coordinate 100,588, forward strand.
TACGCCTTTGCCTGCAGCTAGTCCGTCTGCTTTGATCACAATCGGTACCGGCTGGCGGTTCAGGTAATTCAGCGCAGTATCGTAATCGTCGAACTTGGCGTAGGCAGCTGTAGGGATGTTGTACTTGTGCAGCAGATCTTTCATAAAGGTCTTGCTGCCTTCGATTAGCGCTGCATTCTGACGAGGACCATACACCGGAATATTCCGTGCCTCGAACACATCCACGATTCCATCCGCGAGCGGATCGTCCGGGCCAACGACGACGAGGCCGACCTTTTTCTCAGCTGCAAAGTCTGCCAACTTCTCAAATTCACTTACCTGAATCGGCACACACTCGGCGATCTGTCCAATCCCTGCATTGCCAGGCGCACAGTAGATCTGATTGACCTGCGAACTTTTGGTCAGCGACCAGATGATGGCATGTTCACGTCCACCGCTACCGATAACGAGTATATCCATGAAGGGTCACGCTCCTTTTTGATTAAGAAAGTAATGAGCTGGATGAATAGTGATCATGCGGAAGAAGGCGGCTTCAGTCCATATACGGAATAGACCTGTCGCTACAGCTTATTCCTCTCCACAATACAATAACTTAGCAAAACGGAGCCAAACTTGATGAGATTTGGCTCCGTTCGTTGGTTAAACTTTGAGATACAGCCGGAGAGATCCGCGACATGCGCGTATCATGGATCATCCATCTCCGGAGTCCCTTAGAATTCATGATGATACAGCTAGCACAAAGTCTTAGTGCTTGAAGTGGCGTACGCCTGTGAATACCATCGCGATTCCATGCTCATTGGCTGCTTTGATGGATTCTTCGTCCTTGACCGAACCACCTGGCTGGATAATAGCTGTGATGCCTGCCTTCGCAGCGGCTTCGACGGTATCACCCATCGGGAAGAAGGCGTCGGAAGCGAGTATCGCGCCTTTGGCTTTGTCGGCTGCCTGCTCGATGGCAATCTTGGCAGCGCCGACACGGTTCATCTGGCCTGCACCGACACCTACGGTCATATCGTCTGCTGCCAGTACGATCGCATTGGATTTAACATGTTTTACGACTTTCCATCCGAACAGCAGCTGCTTCATTTCTTCGGCAGAAGGTGCACGGTCGGTGACTATTTTCAGATCTGCTTCGGTAATGGAATGCACATCGCTATCCTGTACCACCATACCGCCTTCGACCATGGTTACAATATGCTGGGATTTGCGGTCTGTCGAAGCAGCGATTTCGCCCATTTTGAGCAGGCGGATATTTTTCTTTTTGGTCAGAATCTCCAGCGCTTCCGGGGTGAAGTCCGGTGCCAGGACAATCTCCAGGAAGATCTCGCTCAGCGGCTGTGCGGTCTCGGCGTCGATCGTACGGTTCGCCGCGACGATCCCGCCGAAGATGGAGGTTGGATCCGCATTGTAGGCTTTGTTGTAAGCTTCGGCGATCGTGGAACCTACGCCTACGCCGCATGGGTTCATGTGCTTCACAGCTACGACGGCTGGCTCTGTAAATTCTTTGACGATCTGGAGTGCTGCGTTAGCATCATTGATGTTGTTGTAGGATAGTTCTTTGCCGTGCAGCTGTTCTGCCGTGGTCAGCGTTCCTGCCGGAGCCATCGGCTTGCGGTAAAAAGCAGCAGTCTGGTGCGGATTCTCTCCGTAGCGCAGATCCTGGATTTTCTCGTACGTAACGGTATAACGTTCCGGCATCGGATTATCCAGCACCTCGGACAGATAATCAGAGATCAGAGAATCGTAAGCAGCAGTATGACGGAATACTTTGGCAGCGAGCTGCTTGCGTGTATCCAGCTTCGTATCTCCCTCTGCACGAACTTCATCCAGAATAGTCGTGTAATCTGCCGCATCTACCACTACTGTCACAAAGGCATGATTCTTCGCCGCACTGCGCAGCATGGTTGGTCCGCCGATATCGATATTCTCGATCGCATCCTCATAGGACACATCCGGTTTGGAGATCGTTTCCTGGAACGGATACAGGTTAACGACAACGAGGTCGATATAGCCTAGTTCCAGATCTTTCATTTGCTGCTGATGCTCTTCGCTATCGCGTACAGCCAGCAGACCACTATGTACAGCCGGATGCAGTGTTTTGACACGTCCGTCCAGAATTTCCGGGAATCCGGTCACATCGGAGATACCGATAACCGGTACGCCTGCATCAGCCAGCAGATTCTTGGTGCCACCGGTAGAGATGATTTCTACCCCCAGCTGGGACAGCTCGCGGCAGAAATCGACTACGCCTGTTTTGTCGGATACGCTGACCAGTGCTCTTTTGATCGTCATGTTATAAAAAGCCTCCTTAAATGTATGGGCAGTCTGATAATACGTCCATCTTTCCGAAGTCCGATCCAGAAGCCCGAGTATCTTCTGTATACTTGCAAAGTGATGAATAGCACATCGAAGATCTGCTGTGTGTCTGTATGTCATCCTTTTAGGTAAATGTGTATATTTACTGTTCTACGATCACATGCCGGCCATCTTCAGCCAGCCGGACTTTACCTGCCGCAATACGGGCGACAACCTGCGGATACAGCGTCTGCTCAATCTGATGAATACGGGCAGCCAGCGTATCGGCTGTATCTCCGGCTTCAATCGGAAGCGACTGCTGGGCGATGATCGGGCCAGTATCCATCCCATTATCGACAAAATGAACCGTGATCCCCGTCAGCTTCACACCATATTCCAGCGCCTGACCGATCGCGTCCTTACCAGGAAAAGCCGGTAATAATGATGGATGCACATTGATCATGCGGCCTGTATATGGATTGACCATTGTCGGAGTGAGCAGCCGCATATAGCCGGCCAGCACGATCAGATCAATCTGCCGCTGGGCCAATTCACCGAGAATCTCCAGCTCATACTCTTCCCGGCTGCTGTATTCTTTGGGCCGGAATACAAATGTATCTACTTCTGAATCGACAGCACGCTGAACAACCGGCGCCTCGGGCTTGTCGCATACGAGCAGTTCTATCGTTGCCGAGTTTAGCAAACCACTCTGCTGGGCATTCACCATCGCCTGAAAATTACTGCCTTGTCCGGACGCGAACACGGCAATTCGCAGCGGCTTCATTATACTTCCGCTCCTGTAAAGGTAACGATCTTCTCGCCCGCAGTTACTTTACCGATCAGATAGGCTGCTTCCCCTTGCTGCTTCAATACATCCAGCGCCTGTTCTGCCTGGTCGGCAGGTACGACAATCGCCATCCCGATTCCCATGTTAAAGGTGGTAAACATATCACGGTTGCTGATTGCACCCTTGGCCTGCATCAATTGGAAAATCGGCAGAATCGGCCAGCTGCCATACTCGATATCCACATTAACGCCCTCCGGCAGCATCCGCGGAATATTCTCGATAAATCCGCCACCGGTAATATGAGCCATGCCTTTCACCTGCACCGCTTCCTGCAGGGCAAGAGAAGACTTCACATAAATCTTCGTCGGCTCCAGTAGTACGTCGCCCAGTACGGCATTCCCCAGCTCGGCCACCTGTGCAGTCAGCTCATATCCGCTGTCTTCCAGCAGCAGCTTGCGCACGAGCGAGAAACCGTTGCTGTGTATGCCACTAGATGCCAGACCAATGACTGCATCGCCTGCTGCAATATTGCTGCCGGTGATGACTTTGGGCTTGTCCACGATGCCTACCGTAAAGCCGGCGATATCATACTCCCCTTCGGAGTACATGCCCGGCATCTCCGCCGTCTCGCCACCGATCAGCGCACAGCCTGCCTGACGACAGCCATCGGCAATTCCGGATACAATCGCTTCGATCTTCTCCGGAATAACCCGGTCGCAAGCGAGATAATCGAGGAAAAAGAGCGGCTCCGCGCCCTGCACGATGATATCATTTACGCACATGGCTACCGCATCAATCCCGATCGTATCGTGCTTGTCCATAGCAAAAGCAAGCTTCAGCTTCGTACCGACACCATCGGTTCCGGATACCAGTACCGGCTCTTCGTACTTATCCTTGTTCAGGCCAAACAGCCCGCCGAAACCGCCGAGATCGGTCATAACTTCCGGACGGAACGTCGTTTTCACATGCTTCTTCATCCGCTCTACTGCTTCATTGCCTGCCGCGATATCAACTCCGGCTTTTTTGTATGCATCTGACACTGCCATCGCACCTTTCGTGGGTTCTTTGGACAGTGGCGGGTGGGAGGGTTGGAAGAATTGGCGTTCTGATGCTACAGCGCTGCGGGAATGGATCGTTCGGGCGTCACCGTTGCAGGCTGACTTTTTGGGAACGACTGCTGCTGCAGTCAAAAGTCAGCCCGCAAATGCTCCTTCCTGAACGATTCCATTCCCTCCGCTGGGAGCACAAAGCACCCCTACTTCCAAATACCCACTCGCCGTCCATAAGATTAGGATTTCAGTTTTAAAAAGATTACGTATCTGGCTATTTCTATTTAAATTGTAGGGTTTAGATGAATCTGGTTTAATTTTGATTTGTAAGACTGTGATTTTAAGGAGGATTAAGAGGCTGTATAGTTGATTTTTTATTTCATCAACTCTTACATCTACCATCTTTACAAAACATCCCTATTCTCACTAGTAAAACATAACTCACTATCAAATAAGATCAAAGCCCCTAATGTTTAAGACATTCTCTCCTGCAAAGCAGTCTAACCAGTTCCACGCATTCTCGCCTACTTTTCTCTTCCCTTTACCTCCAAGGACTCTGAAACCGCCAGGGTCTTAGGAACATGGGGCGGGGAGTGCGGAGCGGAGGGGAAGGAAATAGACCGGAGATCGCCTTTTGAAATCGGGGGCCTTCCTCTACACGGGTCTACTAATTCGAAGGCTCCCGATTTCAACCGGGCGATCGCAGGCCTATTCCTTCCCCGCGGCGGACCCTCTCCCCGTCACACCCCGTTCCAAAACCCTGGCGCAGTTCAGCACCCGCAGCCGAATTGTTCTTCTCCGCCGAAGTCGGTCTGGGTGGGATAATCGTTGTCAAAGCAGGCCATACACATGCCGCCTTTGTAATCGTCCTTGTTGTCTCCACCAACAGCCTCAATCAATCCTTCCCGGCTGAGAAAAGCGAGTGAATCCGCATTGATCTCCTGACGGATCTCTTCCACTGTCTTGGACGAAGCAATCAGATCACGACGATCCGGAGTATCAATTCCGTAGAAGCATGGATTTTTGAAAGGAGGCGAAGTAATACGCACATGCACCTCGATCGCTCCGGCATTACGCAGCATGTTGACGATCCGGCGGGAGGTTGTTCCCCGCACAATGGAATCATCGATCATGACGACACGCTTGCCTTCCACGACGCGGCGTACTGCGCTCAACTTCATTTTGACGCCCTGTTCACGCAGTTCCTGACTCGGCTGGATAAAAGTACGGCCGGTATATTTATTTTTGATCATGCCCAGCTCATAAGGAATACCCGTCTGCTCGGCATAACCGATCGCTGCAGAGATACTGGAATCCGGTACACCGGTCACCAGGTCCGCATCAATAAAGGATTCACGAGCCATCATCGAGCCCATCCGCTTGCGTGCCGAATGCAGATTCGCACCATTCATATCACTGTCCGGACGGGCAAAATAAATATATTCCATCGAACAGAGCGCTTTGCGCTGCGGCTCGGTATAGAAATCTTCATGCAGTCCGTTCTGATCCAGTACCAGCAGTTCACCAGGCTTCACATCACGCACAATCTCTGCGCCAATCGTCTCCAGCGCACACGTCTCCGAGGTGAAAATGTACGCATCACCCAGTCGACCCATCGTCAGCGGACGCAGTCCATTCGGATCACTAGCTACGATCAACTGCTCATTGGTCATGATCATAAAGGCAAATCCGCCCACAATCCGGCGGAACGCCTCTTTGGCTGCTTCCACCAGCGGCTTGGATGAACGGGCGATCAGATGCGCCAGCACTTCCGTATCACTGGTTGTCTGGAAAATGGAACCCATCTCCTCCAGCTCGCGCCGGATTTGCGGAGCATTGACGATATTGCCATTGGTCGCCAGTGCCAGTTCGCCTGCACGGTAGCGGAATACGAGTGGCTGGGCATTGCCCAGATGACTGCTGCCGCTGGTCGAGTAGCGTACATGACCGATCGAGATATCACCGGTCAATGTCGCCATAGTGTCTTTGTCGAATACTTCCTTGACCAGCCCCATACCGCGATGATAATGAAACTCGGTATGATCACTGACACAGATGCCACAGCTTTCTTCACCACGGTGCTGCAGTGCATGCAGACCATAATAAGAAAGGGAAGCGGCCCCCGAATGTCCGTAGACACCGAAGACGCCGCATTCCTCTTTTAATGTATCGAAAATATCGTTCGGACCGGTCCCCTGATTATAGTAGTCGCCGGTCCAGAGCGGCTGATTATTTAATTCATCAGACATGGAATCGCATCCTCCCAGACCTGGCGCAGACTGCTTACCTCTTCCGCCAGGACTTGTTTGCCGTCCACTGTGATTTGTAGTTGTTTTGACGATGTGACTTTACCGATGCGGCGAGCAGGTACTTTATGCTCGGCCAGTTTGCTTGCCAGCGCTTCTGCCTGTTCTGCAGATACAGACAACAGGATACGGGATTGGCTCTCACTGAACAGCAGATGGTCATTACGCAGACCGCCGCTTTCCAGCGTGATCTCTGCACCCAGCTTGCCGCTGATACAGGACTCGGCGAGTGCCACAGCGAGACCGCCTTCGGATAGATCATGTGCGGATTGTACCAGACCACTCTGGATCGAATTCAGTACCCCATCCAGCAGTTGTTTCTCGACGACCAGATCCAGTCCTGGCGGACGGCCTTCGGTCTTGCCGTGTACGATGTACTGGAATTCACTGCCGCCCAGCTCTGCCTTGGTCTCACCCAGCAGGAAGATCACATCGCCATCCTTTTTGAAGCCCTGCGTCGTAATATGATCTGTATCATGAATCAGACCCACCATACCGACTACCGGTGTCGGATAGATCGCACCGCGTGTATTCTCGTTATACAGGCTGACATTACCGCCGATAACCGGTGTTTCCAGTGCGCGGCAGGCTGTTGCCATACCTTCAACGGATTGTTCCATTTGCCAGAAGATTTCCGGTTTCTCCGGGCTGCCAAAGTTCAGGTTATCTGTAATTGCCAGCGGCTCTGCGCCGGAGCAGACAATATTGCGTGCTGCTTCGCTAACCGCGATTTTGCCACCCACTTCCGGGTCAAGATAAACGAAGCGAGAATTGCAGTCGGTCGTCATTGCGAGTGCTTTGCGTGTACCATTAACCAGTACAACCGCTGCATCCGATCCTGGACGAACAGCAGTACTCGTACGAACCATATAATCATACTGGTCATACACCCATGCCTTGCTCGCTACCGTCGGAGAAGCGAGTACGGACTTAAGGGCGCCGCCCAGATCAGTAACTTCGTTATACGCAGCTGTATCAATATGCGCCATCTGCTCATAATAAGCCGGAACCGAAGAAGGCTTATTATAAACCGGGCACTCATCCACCAGTGCATGTACCGGCATATCGCCGACTACTTCATCGTGGTGATACAGCTTGAGACGACCATCATCTGTGACTTTACCAACTTTGGCGCAGATCACACCCCAGCGCTCGAAGATTTCCATCGCCTGTGCTTCATCCTTGGGTTCCACGACGAACAACATACGTTCCTGGGACTCGGACAGCATCATTTCATAAGGTGTCATGCCTTCTTCACGCTGCGGCACCTGATCCAGATACAGCTCCAGACCATTGCCCGCCTTGCTCGCCATCTCGGCACTGGAGCAGGTCAGACCGGCTGCACCCATATCCTGAATACCCAGTACGATACCGGAGTCGATCAGTTCCAGACACGATTCCATTACCAGCTTTTCCATAAATGGATCGCCGACCTGTACCGCTGTCTTGCGTGCTTCGGACTCCTCGGTCAGCTCCTCGGAGGCAAATGTTGCGCCGTGGATACCATCGCGTCCGGTTGGAGGTCCCACATAAAATACCGGGTTACCTACCCCTTTGGCTACACCGCGCTGGATTTTGTCATGATCGATCAGACCGACACACATTGCATTGACGAGTGGATTGCCTTCGTAGCTCTCATCGAACATCACTTCGCCACCAACCGTCGGGATACCGATACAGTTGCCATAACCGGCGATACCGCCTACCACATGCTCGAACAGATATTTGACCCGGTCGCTCTCCAGCTTGCCAAAACGCAGGGAGTTCAGCGAAGCAATGGGACGCGCGCCCATGGAGAAGATATCGCGGATAATTCCGCCAACGCCTGTCGCTGCACCCTGGTAGGGTTCTACTGCAGATGGATGGTTATGACTTTCGATTTTGAATACAACGGCCTGGTTGTCGCCGATATCGACGATCCCGGCACCTTCACCCGGTCCCATCAGAACACGAGGGCCATCGATCGGGAAACGTCTGAGCAGCGGCTTGGAGTTTTTGTACGCGCAATGTTCCGACCACATTACACTGAATACGCCGATTTCCGTGTAGTTCGGTTTACGTCCGAGGAAACCGCAGATCAAATCAAACTCGGTGTCGGATACACCCATTTGTTTGTATAACTGCTGGTCTGCGACTTGCTCCGCCGTCGGTTCCTTAACGGATGTTTGCTGCGTCATGTTGATCCCTCCAGGCTTTTAAAATAGATGTGAACATTTTCTTGCCGTCTGTTGAGCCGAGCAGTTCATTAACCGCGCGCTCCGGATGCGGCATCATGCCAACTACATTACCACGCTCATTGCTGATGCCTGCGATATCATGCAGGGAGCCGTTCGGATTGTCACCGTATTGGAACACGATCTGGTTATTGGCTTTCATCTTCTCCAGCGTCTCTTCGTCACAATAGTAGTTGCCTTCGCCATGAGCAATAGGGATGGTGATTTCTTCGCCTTCTTGGTAATCCAGCGTGAATGGTGTTTTGTTGTTCGTTACTGTCAGTACCACATCGTGGCAGCGGAACTTCATTGATCCGTTACGCAGCAGTGCGCCTGGCAGCAGACGCGCTTCGGTCAGAATCTGGAACCCGTTGCAGATGCCCAGTACGTATTTGCCCTGTTCAGCCGCTTTGGCTACTTCTGCCATCACCGGTGCAAACTGCGAAATGGCACCGCAGCGCAGATAGTCGCCGTAGGAAAATCCGCCAGGAACAAGAATACAATCATAAGCCGACAGGTCTGTCGCTGTATGCCACACATAATCGACCGGTTCGCCAATTGTTTCTTCCACTGCCTTGAAGCAGTCGATATCACAGTTGGAACCCGGAAATACCAGTACCGCAAATTTCATGGAATTAACCCTCCAGTTCGAATCGGTAGTTTTCAACGACGGTGTTCGCAAGCAGCTTCTCGCACATCACTTTCAGGCGTTCTTCCGCTTCGTCACGGTTGTCCGTGTCCAGCTGAATCTCCATATATTTACCGATACGTACACTTTCCACTTCATTAAATCCAAGAGAATGCAATGCTCCCTGTACTGTTGCTCCCTGCGGGTCAAGCACGCTTTCTTTGATGGTAACGTAGACTGTCGCTTTGATCATAATCTTCTCGTTCCTCCTTGGGATGATGATGCTTGAATGAGTGAATACGGTATTGCGTGGTACTGCTTTGCTGAATATGCTGCAATGGCAGGCTGTGGTGCTTTGACGTTCTTGAATGGGTGTTTCTTCTTTGATAAATGAAAAGGCAGATACTGTTTAGAGACAGCGCTGCGGGTACGGATCATTCCTGCAGTCGCTGTTATGATCCGGATATTTTTGAACGTCCGCTTGCTGCGGACAATATCCGATCATAAAGGCTCCTTTCGGAACGATTCCGTTCCCTCCGCTTGGCGGATGAACAGCCTGATCGTTTGTCTAGATTGTTTAGGGAACATGAACTGTATAAGAATCAGTTACATACTGCTTGTGCATAGGTCACGATGCTCACCGATAGCAGTAGTCGTGCTTGGATATCGTAAGGAATAATTTAAATTCTCAGCATTGAGATACTGACGTTTCCAAGGAAGCACCGGATTTCAATAGGTGGAATGGGCGGCATGATGTAACCATCCGTAGTCTGTACTAACTTGACTAACAAGCACCGGAGCGAAGGAGAAGGAGATAGGCCAGAGATCGCTTTTTGAAATCAGGGGCCTTCCGCTACACGGGTCTACCATTTGGAAGGCCCCTGATTTCAACCCGGCGATCGCAGGCCTATTCCTTCTCCGCAGCGGTGTAATGATCAGCAACTATGCTGCTACACCAGCTTCGAACCAGTCAGCTTCTCGTAGATCGCCAGATAACGCTCGGATGTCGCCTGCACAACTGTTTCCGGCAGAGGCTCCGGCTGGCTGTTTTTGTCCCAGTCGGTGTTCGCCAGATACGTACGAACCGGCTCCTTGTCCATACTGTCGATCTCGATATCCAGCGCGTAGTTGTCCTTGGCCCAGAAGCGGGAGGAATCCGGCGTGAAGATCTCGTCGATCAGGATCAGCTTGCCATCGATCAGGCCGAATTCGAATTTGCAGTCCGCCAGGATAATTCCGTGCTGATCGCAGACACGACGTGCATATTCGTACAGCTCAATACTTTTTTGCTTTAACTGTTCCGCCAGTTCGTCACCGACACGGTTTTTCATTTCATCAAAAGAGATATCCTCGTCGTGTCCAACATCATTCTTGGCTGCCGGAGTGAAGATGGGATTCGGGAAAACGCCGTTTTTACGCAAACCTTCCGGCAATCGGATACCATTGACTTCACCGGTCTCCTGATACTGACGCCAGCCGCCGCCAGTGATATAGCCACGAACAACACATTCCATATCGATACGTTCGGCTTTGCGGGTGACCATGATCCGGTTGCGCAGCGCTTCGCGATCGCGGACGATATCGCCCAGCTGGTCTACATCGATATGTACCACATGATTATCGATCAGATGCTTGGTCTCGCCAAACCAGTAGGCGCTCAGACGATTGAGTACTTCTCCCTTGTGTGGAACCGGAGGGTCCAGTACATAGTCAAATGCCGATATCCGGTCCGTGACGACGATCAGATAATGTTCGCCCAGATCGTACAGCTCGCGTACCTTGCCTTTGTAGATCAGCGGCGCGTCGATCAGATCGGCTGCCGTGGATAATGCCTGTGCTGTCATTTTGCGTTCCCTCTCCCTCTATACTCAGCTTGGAATGAAGTCATCAGGTGTACGGCTGGTGTACAGCCCCGCACCTGATGCTCCTTTTATCTATTTTTAGTATCTATATGAATAGAACAGACTGGATTAATCCAGACCCAGCTTTTTGAAAATAGTATCCACATGCTTCAGATGCCATGCCGGATTGAACGCATCCTCGATCTCTTCCTTGTTCAGCAGATCGGTAATGGCCGTAGTCTCCTGCACGATATCCTGGAAAGAACGCTGCTCTTCCCATGCCTGCATTGCTCGTGGCTGTACGGTATCGTAAGCCTGTTCGCGGCTGAGTCCTTTGTCGATCAGCTTGGTCATAATGCGGCCGGAGAACGGTACGCCGTACGTACGCTGCATATTGCGCTGCATATTTTCCGGGAAGACCGTCAGGTTCTTGATAATGTTGCCAAAGCGGTTCAGCATATAGTTCAGCAGCATCGTCGCATCCGGCAGAATGACGCGTTCCGCAGAGGAGTGCGAGATATCACGCTCGTGCCACAGGGTTACATTCTCATACGCGGTCAGCATGTGACCACGGATTACACGGGACAGACCCGAGATGTTCTCGCTGCCGATCGGATTACGCTTATGAGGCATTGCCGATGATCCTTTTTGACCTTTGGCAAAGGCTTCTTCCACTTCGCGGAACTCACTCTTCTGCAGAGCGCGTACTTCGGTCGCGAATTTGTCGAGTGAAGTTGCTACCAGAGCGATGGAAGCCATGTATTCGGCATGACGATCACGCTGCAGCGTCTGAGTCGAGATCGGAGCTGGCTTGGTTCCCAGTTTGGCACAGACAATCTCTTCGACGCGTGGATCAATATTCGCATATGTACCCACTGCGCCGGACATTTTGCCATATTGTACACCGTCTGCTGCATGGCGGAAACGCTCCAAGTTACGCTTCATTTCTTCATGCCACAGCGCCATTTTCAGACCAAACGTTGTCGGTTCTGCGTGTACACCATGAGTACGTCCCATCATCGGCGTATTTTTGTAAGCCAGTGCTTTTTCTTTCAGAATATCGATAAAGTTGATAATATCGCGTTCCAGGATTTCGTTTGCCTGGCGCAGCAGGTAGCCAAGGGCGGTATCGACTACATCCGTGGATGTCAGTCCATAATGTACCCATTTGCGCTCTTCACCCAGACTTTCGGATACCGCACGGGTAAAGGCAATTACATCATGGCGCGTCTCCTGCTCGATTTCATAAATGCGATCCATGTCAAAAGTGGCATTCGCTCGCAGCTTGTCCACATCTTCCTGCGGAATCACACCGAGTTCTGCCCATGCTTCACAAGCACAGATTTCCACTTCGAGCCAGGCTTTGAATTTATTTTCCTCACTCCAGATATTGCGCATTTCCGGTCTGCTGTAACGTTCAATCATAAGTTTATTTATTCCTCCATATGTTCGTTTGGTTAATCCATGCCAAAGCATCTTCTATATTATGACACAGCACATTGATATGTCCCATCTTGCGCTTGTGCTTGGCTTCTTCTTTCCCATATAAATGGTACTTCGGTACGACGTTCAGCTGCATGGCAGCCGCATCTGTCGACACCATCCGCTCCATCACATCCGGAATATGTTCTCCCAGTATATTGACCATCACTACGGGCGCCCGCAGCGCTGGGCTGCCAAGAGGTAGTCCGCAGATGGCTCGTACATGCTGCTCGAATTGCGAGGTATCACATGCTTCCATTGTATAATGTCCGGAGTTATGTGGCCGCGGAGCCAGCTCATTCACATACAGCTGTCCATCTGCCGTACAGAACAGCTCTACTGCCAGCAGACCTACCGCATTCATCGACTCGGCGATATCCGCTGCCATCTTCTCTGCTCTGCGCTGCACTTCTTCCGGTACACGGGCAGGTACGATAGATAAATGGAGAATATTATCGACGTGGATATTTTCCGCTACCGGAAAGGTAGTAATCTCGCCCAGGGTACTGCGGGCAGCAATGACAGACAGTTCACACTGGAAATGAATAAACTGTTCCAGAACCAGTTCCGTACCTGCTGCACTTAGTTCCTCATAGGCCTGTACCGCCTGCTCTTCCGAGCGGATCACGAACTGCCCTTTGCCATCGTAGCCACCGGTTGCCGTCTTCAGTACGCATGGTGTACCGCACTTCTGCACTGCCGCCAGTGTCTCTTCTGCGCTGGTCACTTCCGCATATGGTGCTACTGTTGCTCCTGCCGCTTCGATCGCCCGCTTTTCCCGCAGTCGATGCTGGGTCGTATATAGCAGCTTACTGCCCTGGGGTACGTAGGATTGCTCGGCCAATAGCGCTGCGACGCCAGCATCCACATTTTCAAATTCATACGTAATCACATCTGCCTGCTCGGCCAGCCTGCGAGCGGCTTCCACATCGTCATAGGCCGCTGTAATCTGCCGGCTTACCTGTCCGCAGGGAGAATCCGGCGCCGGGTCCAATGTAATGAACCGGTATCCGAGTGGAGCGCCCTGCAGTACCATCATCCGTCCTAATTGGCCGCCGCCGAGAATGCCTACCGTTGCGCCTGGAGGAATTATTTTGCCTGTCTGAGGACTGCCCTGATTCTGCATCATTGCTCCACTCCCAGAGTATCACTTGATTCCAGCACTTCCTGCTTGATCCGTTCACGACGCGCTTCCACACGCTGCATTACATCCGGGTCAAAGGCACCAAGCATCTGGGCAGCGAGCAGTCCTGCATTGGTTGCACCTGCTTTGCCGATAGCGACTGTCGCAACGGGAATACCACCTGGCATCTGTACGATCGACAGCAGCGAATCCAGTCCATTCAGTGCAGCCGATTTGACTGGTACGCCGATTACAGGCAGCAGTGTCTTGGCAGCAATCATTCCCGGCAGATGCGCAGCACCACCGGCTCCGGCAATGATCACTTTGATACCGCGAGACGCAGCCTGCTCCGCAAACTCAAACATCAAATCAGGTGTACGATGCGCCGAGACGACTTTTTTCTCATAAGCGATCTCCAGCTCCTCCAGCATCTGGCAGGCATGCTGCATTGTTTCCCAGTCTGACTTGCTGCCCATCACGACAGCGACCTGTACTGACATGTGATAACCCACTTTCTGTAATTAAGGATTGCCGCCGAATCAGCAGCGATATGGTAAAATCCTGCTATGTAGAGCATAACAGCATCATGTTCTCACAGTGTGAAGCGCTCTCTCCCGGAATGGTCATAAAAAAATCCGCAAACCCTGATCAGAAATAATATCGATCTTCAGGATTTCCGGACATACCGGGTGCAGCAGTGGACCTCTCCATCATTTCACCAAGTGATCTGACACAGCAGCAGCACCGTTCTCCGTAAGAGAGCAGTCCATATGCGTTATCGTTACAGGTGTAGATAATGAATGCCATGTGCTGTACACCCTCATAGTCCGGAAATTTACGGTTTCCGGGTAGAAACTTCCGGGCCGTATCCCCGGTTTTATACGAGTCATTCAATTATTGCATCGCTTTAAGCTACATTACACAGTGTACCAACCACCTACATACCATGTCAACTTAAAAGACGAACGTTCAATAGTTCACATAATCTATTGTTCGTATTTTTATTCATTTAATACGATTTTCCAGATAAACTGCTCTCTAAATAACCAAAGACGCACTTTCATTACCCTTCTTACAACAGAAGAGAAGAACAGTGCGTCTCGGGCATGATATTCAATCAGGATACTTTATGGTCTTTATTTTACGATCAATACCGGAATCTGGGCATGCTGAACCACGTTATGGCTGACACTTCCCAGTACGAATTCACGGATACTGCCCAGTCCGCGGCTGCCGATTACAATCACATCCGAATTATGGGATGCGGCAAAGTCCAGCACGCTCTGTGCAGCGTTACCCTGGATCATCTCGACATCGAACTTGTTCGGAATACCGGACTCTTCCAGACGACGCTTCGCTTCCTTGGCAGTCTGCATGGCCATTTCGTACAGTTCTTCATTCGATGTGGTCGGAACCGGTACGATTCCTTCTCCCATAAAGTAGCGCGGGAAATCAAATACGTGAATCGCATCAATATGCGCCTCCGGGTTGGCTTTGGCGAGCTCGACAGCACGGTTGAGCGCTTTGTTGGATGCTTTGGAACCATCATACGCAAGCAGAATATTTGAGAATAACATTGTATTCCCCTCCCTTTCTTTCTATGACTATATGCGCCCGCAGGCTGCATATGTGGTGCAATAGCTGGCAGCATGCGGTATGTATATCTTCAGCAGCCCTAACAGCAGTTCACGGCACATATTCATTATATCACTTATTACATATTATTCATGTACTGTTCACTATTGAACGCTGCCCTGCCAGGATGTCGGCCATTCGTCTGCAGTATTTATCCGAAAATACATACAGACACTTACAAGTATAAATTACCCGAATAGCTTCCTTAATGAAACCAAAGGCCCGGCTGCACAGCCAGACCTTTGATCATCGATTGGGTTATCGTGCAGCTGCACGTTTGTAGACAATCAGCTGAACCAGCGATAGAAAATATACCCGTACATCAGTATATTCAATACCAGCAGCAGCGGAATACCTACTACAAAAGAGCGGTGCTTGGTCTTGTGTCTGCGTGTATACATGGATACCCAGATGCCCAACGCCCCACCGATTGCAGCCAGGCCAAACAAGTTCTTCTCCGGAATACGATGCCGGGTGCGACGGCGTTCGGCACGGCTCTTGTCGATACTCATTGTAATATACGCTATACAATTAATGACCAGCAGCCATATCCATAGCAGCGACTCTGGTGTTATTGATCTCATCATGTTCTGTCTCCTCATCTGTCTGTCAGGCTATGCGGCCTCCTGTACTTCTGCATCGGATGCAGCAGGCAAGAGAGCTATTCACAGTATACCGTCCAGACCGCCTGACAACAAATCACGTCCGGCGAGAAGCAGCCATCAAGAACATTAGTCTACTGCTTTAAAAGTAAACAGGGTGCTCTGGAAATCTTCATATTTCTCGATCAGCGCGATCCCGTGGTACATCAGTTCATCGCCATAATAGACCGGTTCTTCTTCCACACCGTTCACACTCATGCGATAACGGATGTCTGGATTCAATCCTCTGAGTCTCAGACGACGCAGTGGTGGATTCGGTTCACTGAGTACCTGGAAGTAACCGCCAAATGCCTCCTGCTGATCTTCCGAGACGAACATCCATGCCGTATAGTTGCCTTCAAACGGACTGAGCAGACGATAAAATTCGCCAAACTGAATCAGCTCACGCAGCTGCTTGTACTGGGTCACCTGCTCGCGTACTTCCTGTTTCTCTTCCTCGGTCAGACTCGTCAGATCCAGCTCATAGCCAAAGTTACCGGACATCGCTACATGACCGCGCGTGGCAAATGAAGTGATCCGGCCCACCTGGTGATTCGGTACAGCCGACACATGGGAACCCATTGAACTCGCTGGATATACCATGCTGGTACCATACTGGATCTTCAGACGTTCTACGGCATCGGTGTCATCACTGGTCCATGTCTGCGGCATATAATAGAGCATCCCAGGGTCAAATCGACCACCGCCACCGGAGCAGCTCTCAAACAGTACATCCGGGAACGCCGAGGTAATCCGCTCCAGCACATTGTATAATCCCAGCATATAACGGTGAGCGGTCTCGCGCTGACGCTCCGCTGGCAGCAGTGCCGATCCGATCTCGGACATATTGCGGTTCATATCCCATTTCACATAGGTGATTGGTGCGGAAGCAAGCACACTGCTGACCGATTCCACGATATAATCGCATACATCCTGACGGGACAGATCGAGGATCAGCTGCTGACGACCCATGGAGCGGCTGCGATCCGGTACATGCAGACACCAGTCCGGATGCTTGCGATACAGATCGCTGTCCGGCGAGACCATCTCCGGCTCGAACCACAGTCCAAACTGCATACCCGTATCGACAATCTCCTGTGCCAGCTTGCCCAGTCCTTCCGGCAGCTTGCGGCGGTCTTCCACCCAGTCTCCAAGGGAGGAGCGATCATTATCACGATGACCGAACCAGCCATCATCCAGTACGAACAGCTCGATTCCGAGTTCCTGTCCGGCTGCGGCAATACTCTTGATTTTCGGTGCATCAAAATCAAAATATGTCGCTTCCCAGTTATTGATCAGAATCGGACGTACTTTATCACGATGCGTACCACGGCTCAGTCGTGTACGGTAGAGCTTGTGGTACGTACGCGACATGCCGCCCAGTCCGTCTGCAGAATGCACCAGCACCGCTTCCGGAGTCTGGAACATTTTACCGGCTTCCAGTTTCCATTCAAAGTCAAACGGAGACAATCCTACCTGCATCCGGGCAGTGTGGAACTGATCCACCTCGACCTGAGCGATAAAGTTACCGCTGTAAACCAGACTCATTCCGTACACCTGACCATGATCCTCGGTTGCGCCTTTTTCCAGCAGGGCAATAAACGGATTATGCTGGTGGCTGCTGGAGCCGCGCTTGCTCTCCACGCGCTGCAATCCCGGTGTGAGCGGACGATAGTGTACATGACGTTCACGCACCCAGGCGCCGGACAGATGCATCATCTCATACTGATCCTGATGGAAATCCACGCTGCTGCTCAGTGCACGGCGGATCGATACCGGCTCACTACCCTGATTATGCAAACGTACCGCACGGGTAATCGCATTCAGCTCACCGAATACAGAATATTGTACAATCGCTTCCAGACCAGTCAGCTCGTCGCGCAGCGTAATCTCCAGTGTATCTGCTTCACTATCCTGCTCTACATAGGTAGCTGGCAGCCCTTCAAGCGCAGGCTTGCCTGCTGTCACGCGATGGCTCACATAATGCAGATCGTTTACACTGGAGCCATTCGGCAGCATCACTTCAAAAGCAGGCTCTCTATAATCGCCACGTCCATAACCCGGATACTCCTGTGGCAGTGTATCAAAGGAAAAGGTACGATCCTCATCATGATAGTTCGGGCTAAAAGAAGCACGTTCGATTCTGCGCAGCAGACTGCCTACCGTGGAGTGCCGCAGTGCCGGCCCCCAGTATAAATGCGCCAGATGGCGTCCATGGATTAATTGGATCACATAACTTGTTGAAGACGTTTGCAAATGGAATGTTGCTTGCTTTTCATCGTAGAAAATGGACATGTGGGTTCCTCCTGATCAGCCTGCCAGAACCGGCTGGCCGTAGATTCGCTTTGATCCGCCGCCTATCATCGCGGATAACATCCTTATCTTATCCTTTCTCCGCGTGTAGGCACATGGCATGATGCAAGCAAATGATGGCACGATATGTACAACCCCGACTGCCTGGCGGACTGGAATCTATACTCTAAATACAAGCTGGCGGGTACAGACTCAGTCTTCTCTCGGAACACGCTGATTCATCTGCTCGATAAAACGCTCTGTAATCTGCTGCGGCCGCGTAATCGCTCCCCCGACGACTACACTGTACACGCCCAGTTCCAGACAGCGCGCTGCCATTTCCGGTGTCAGAATATTTCCTTCAGCTACGATCGGCGTTGTAATCTGCCGGATCATTTCTTTTAAAATGGCAAAGTCATGCTCGTACAGCTTCTGCCCCTGTGTCTGCTCCGTATACCCGACCAATGTCGCTGATACGAGATCGAATCCAAGTCGCTGCGCTCCCAGCCCTTCCTCTACAGTAGATACATCTGCCATAAGCAGCAGCTGAGGATAATGCTGCCGAATCTGCTGTACCAGTTCATCCAGACGCATGCCATCCGGCCTTGGACGATCGGTCGCGTCCAGCGCAACAATCTCGCAGCCTGTTGCAGCCAGCTCCGCCACCTCTTTGAGTGTAGGTGTGATGAATACCGGATGATCCCCGTAGTTGTGCTTCACGATTCCAATGACCGGCAGATCGACCTGCTGCCGGATTTCATTAATGTCCGCTGCTGTATTGGCACGAATACCTGCTGCTCCTCCCTGCTGCGCAGCGAGTGCCATTCTGCCCATAATAAATGAGCTGTACAGTGGTTCATGCTCCAGTGCCTGACAGGATACAATCAGCTTGCCTTGAAGTCCCAGTGAATCGAGTGTCATTCGAATCATCCTCCCCTTACATATATTGTATCTTCTATTATCTATGCCCAGTTTTTAAAATTCAATTTCAGGATAAGAACCGTCTATGGATCGTTTTATGAAATGATCCACCAATCTACCCGTCAATCATTTCGCAAAATGATTCACAGTGCTATGATGACCTACATTATTCATTTCCCTGCATCTCTTTCACAGCCTGCATGACTCGCTTGTACCTTTATCCGAATCGGGAATGTAGGCGAGCTATTAGAAAGTAACACCCCAAACCCCAAATCAATCGCCACAGATATCATTTAACCGACAGGAGTGTCCCTATTTATGAATATTGGAATTATTGGAACTGGCAGCATTGTCGAAGCTTTCCTCGATGCACTGCAGCATATTTCTTCTGCTTCATGTACTGCCATTCTCTCACGCAAACAGGCAACTGCCGAACCGCTGGCACAGCAATATGGTATCCCTCGCATACATACCGTATTCGATGAGTTGCTGCAAGATCCGGCAGTGGACTGGATCTATATCGCCTCACCAAACAGTCTTCATTTTGATTATGCGTTGCAGGCTCTGCAGCACGGCAAACATGTGATTTGTGAGAAACCTTTTACCTCTACGACTCGCGAGCTGCAGATTCTGATTCGGACAGCTCGTGAACAAAAGCTGTTTTTATTTGAAGCGATTACCAATATCCATCTGCCCAATTACCAGTGGATCAAGCAAAATATCGATAGATTAGGCACGATTCGTCTGATCCAGTGCAATTACAGCCAGTATTCGCGCAAATATGATGAACTGCTACGCGGCGGAATGCCCAATGTATTCAACCCGGTCTTTTCCGGTGGAGCCTTAATGGATATTAATATTTATAATCTCCATCTGGTCATGAATCTGTTCGGTGCACCGCATGAGGTCAGCTATACCGCCAACAAGCATTCCGGCGGAATCGACACCTCCGGTGTGCTGGTTCTGACTTACGACGGATTTATTGGAGAATGTGTCGGTGCCAAGGATACTTACGGTATGAATTTTGTGCTGATCCAGGGCGAAAATGGCTACTTTCATATCGAACATGGCGCCAATGGCTGCCGCCGAATTCTGATTCATACCAACGACCAGCAGACCGAATATAACGAACAGACTATCGATAATCCGCTCTACTATGAGCTGGCTGCCTTTGAAGAAATCTCGCGCAGCGGTGATTATGCGAGATGTGATGAATTGCTGGATCACAGTTATGCAGTTATGCAGACGCTGGAAGCTGCCCGCCGGGATGCAGGTATTGTATTTACAGCGGATCATGGGGATCACCGTTTGATCAGCTTTTAATTTATGAAGCAGGCCAGGTACTCACCAGCAGCACATCAAACAAATACTGCGTAGACATCGACGAGAACAACTTGGAAGCCGGTCCGGTATGTGCTGCATACGTCAGAAGCGTATAGTCACATAATCGTGCCAGTGGTGTGTCTGTACCACCGGTTAATGCCACTGTACGGCGGCCTTTTTCCTTCAACGCACGGGCAATTTCCAGCATCGCCGGATTACGACCCGTATGGGAAATAATAAAGGACAAGGTGGAAGCATCCAGATGCGGATTGGATAAATAGTGATGATTGGCACTGTTATGAGCAATCGCACTTCGACCCACCTCATTCCAGCGGGCACATGCCTGCTGGGCGGTGTAATAATTGCTTTCGCTACCATAGATATCGATCCGTCCCGCTTCCTGCACCCATGTACAGACAGGCTCAAGAACAGCCAGATCACATCTGCGCCGGGTCTCAATCAGCGCTTCATCATAGATCGCAGGAATCCATTCCATCTGATCGGTTAGCGAGCCGAATGGCTGCTTGGCTGCCGGCCTGCTGCTGGATAGTTGCCGAATCTCATCATCCAGTGCCAGCTTCAGCTGGAAATCGGGATATCCCCGCGCTCCCAGCTTTTTGCACAACCGGACTACCGTCGAAGCACTGGTAAAAGTCAGTCCGGCCATTTCCTGAGCCGTATGATGGAACACTACCTGCGGATCACGTAAAATATAATCTACAATATGCTGTTCCTGGACAGTGAGATTTTGCATGTATCTCATTTTCTTTATCAATATCATCCAACTCCTGCATGGCAAACTGCCTGTTCATTTGAATCACAGACTGCTCTGTTATTATCTCTTGTGTACCTGCCATATGTACAATAACAGACCTTCTGCTTGGACATTTAATCTTCTCGCTGTAGCGCTAGACAAGACACGACTTGCAAGATTCTTTTTTAGCTTTACTTTTATAAATGATTATCCTTTATTGTACATCCAACTTCCTGTATCACCAAAAGAAGATCGTTCTCTATGTACGGATTCAGAGTTTGAATAGAATACAGAGATCGTATAGATAATAAAAACAAAACAAAGTACAAAAAGCAGAAAGCACCTGTATAAGGGTACTGTCTGCTTTTTGTACTTTGCTTTTTGTACTTTGCTTTTTGGATTTATCTTTTAGCACATCTTTTTACACGTACTGTTGCCAACGGCTTTAGTCACTTTCATTCCCATACATCAACAACCAGTACAATTGCCGCACTTGCTATTTGTCCGCAATCTTCATATCACTTAGCATCTTGTCATTGAATCCGAATATCCATGTCAACGCAAAGCCGATTGCCATAGCGACCAAGTTGCACAAAATGTACATGGGCAGCTGTGAATTCAGATAGAGAAGTGTGCCCGGCAGTACCGTTATCGCCATACCAGTTCCTGCCAAATGCAACAGGGAGGCGAGAAACCCACCGGCAGCACCGCCAATCAGTCCCATAATAAAGGGCTTCATATAACGCAGATTCACCCCGAAGATCGCCGGCTCGGTAATTCCGAGAAAAGCGGAGAACGAAGAAGGCAGTGCCAGCGCTTTCAGCTTGGCATCCTTTGTTTTCAGACCGACTGCCAGACAGGCTGCTGCTTGAGCTGCCATTGCACAGGTAATGATGGCATTGAACGGGTTGACGCCTGTTTTCTCCAGCAGCTGGATTTCCAGCAGATTGAAGATGTGATGTACCCCGGTAACGACGATAATCTGGTGCAGGAATCCGATGATAATCCCGGCAATACCATACGGCATATTCAGTACAGCTGTTGTTCCGTGCAGTACAACCTCTTCCAGCGAGTGGAATACCGGTCCGATCGCAAACAGCCCCAGTGTGATCATCACGAGCAGCGTCAGAAACGGCGTAAGAATCAAGTCCAGCGATTCAGGAATACGCTTACGAAGATATCGTTCGAACTTGGCGCCGAGCAGTCCCACGAAGAATGCCGGCAGTACCGACCCTTGATAACCAACAACCGGGATAAAGCCAAACATCGTCAGCGGTTCCGCCGAACCATCTGCTACTGAATACGCATTGGGCAGCGCCGGGTTAACCAGCATCAGACCGAGAATAATACCCAGTACCGGACTTCCTCCGAATACACGGAAAGCCGACCAGGCTACCAATGCAGGCAGAAAAGCAAACGCCGTGTCCGTCAGTACCTTGGTATATAACAGAAAATTGGGTGAGAGCGCTTCCGGTGTAGTGCCGAACCAGGAGAGCACTTCCGGCTGGGTCAGCAATCCGCGCAGTCCCATGAATAATCCGGTAGCAACCAGCACCGGAATAATCGGTACAAACACATCGCCAAATGTACGGATCGCACGCTGGAAATGACCGCCCTGCTGCTTGGCCTGGCTTTTCACTTCTTCTTTGCTAGAGCCATCCAGGCCCAACTTTTCCATCTCTTCATAGATCTGATTGACCGTTCCAGTACCAAAAATGATCTGATACTGACCCGCATTGAAAAAGGCACCTTTGACCTTTTCAATATTTTCTACATGCTTTTGATCAATCTTTTCCTTGTCGTTGACCATAATCCGTAGTCTTGTTGCACAGTGGGCAAAGGAAGCAATATTCTCTTTGCCTCCAACTGCATCCAGCACCTCTTTGGCGATATCATGATTTTGTGCCATACCTGTTCATCCTCTCTCTTATCTCAATCCTGTGTCCTGATTTTAGCGAAGATAATCCCATTTTTCTGCCTGCAAATGTACTGCTCCATCTTCTGCAAAGAACACGATGCCCTGACTGTCCGGATCAGGGAAGATCCGGCTTGTGAATACGGCTTCACCTTCATTTACAAAAATCTCTATCGACGATACATCTACAAATATATGCAATCGACTGAGCGGCTGCTCCAGGATGCAGCTTCGGGTCGTCCCATAAGATTCGGCAAAAGGCTGACCGGCAGCCGAGCGATCCAGAGTCAACTTTTGAGCTTGTGCATCGTAGCTCAGTACCGTCTTTTCGTTTTTCCCGGTACGTAGCTCTACTCCAAATACATCTGCCTGTCTGGAATCAACAGTTGGTCGTTCAGTAGTCTCGCTTGTTACTTTTGCCAGACTGTCGTGCTCGCCTTTAATTACGTTATTATGTCCTTCTTCCGCTGCATAGGTGCAGATCAGCTCATATGCTTCACCTGCAAAACCCGGATACTGCTGTCGTCCGGTTAATCTGCCGCTAACCGAAGCTTTGCTAGCTCGTCTATGGGTCAGCCCGAGTACCGGTTTTTGGATGAGTTTACCCTGATGCAAATGCAGTTCTCTCGGCAGTGTCAGACAGTGTGCCCAGCCCTGCTGATCGGTCGGATATTCAATATCCGGCAATCCCATCCAGCCGATTATAATACGCTTTCCATTAGGTCCAGCCGTCGTTTGCGGAGCATAGAAGTCGAATCCACAGTCTAGCTCATGAAACTCTCCATGCTGCAGTTCCATTGTCTCCAGATTCATTTTGTCTCCAACCACATAACCCGATTGATAAATGTTCCGGTATTTCTCACCTTCGGGCTGCAATCCCTGTGGGCAAAATAGCAGGACACCCTGTCCATCCATTTCAAAATAATCCGGACACTCCCACATGTATCCAAATTCCGGCAGCGATGTATTCAATTCGCCAGCCCATTCCCACTGTGCAAGATCCGAAGAACGATACACAACAATACTGCCTGTTTCGTTTTCCCGCTGCGCACCAATCACACAGTAAAATTGCTCTCCGGATCGCCATACTTTGGGATCGCGGAAATGATCCGTATAACCTGCTGGTACTGCGCTGATCACTGGTTGATCCCACTTGGTAATCTGCCCGTCCCTGTTCATGACTGCCATACATTGATATGGATGCCTTATCCAGTTCGTATCCCTTGTGTTGCCGGTATACATCAGATACAGCTGGCCCTCATATTCCAGCCCACTGCCTGAATATGCGCCATGGGAATCCTGCGGATCACCTGGTGCAATACCGATACCGCAGTCCTGCCAATCGGACAAATCCGCCGACTTCAGATGGTACCAGTACTTCATTCCATGATCCGTCCCTAGGGGGAACCACTGATAGAAAAGATGATACTCGCCTTGATAATAAGCGAATCCATTGGGATCATTGAGAAGTCCGGTATGCGGCTGAATATGATATTTCTGCCGCCATGGGCTCTGCTCCACCTGCTGCTTCAGCAGTATTAATTCTTCTTCACCCGCCTCTTCAATCAGACGGTATTTTTGTTCTCTGCTCATTTTCATAATTATTCTCCGTCTTTTACGGAACCGGTTCCATTTTTGATTAAATAAAAGGAACCGGTTCCAAATTGAATTAAAATAAGAACTGATCCTTTTGGTTATAGAATCAGTTAGCATAAACCTACGTCGCACCACCTGCGGAGGAATCTTTGGAACCGATTCCAAAGTTATTATAAAGTCATTTTTTAGTATTTGTCAACGCTTTCTCTCTCTAATAATTGATGATCCATTATAGTAACCTTATTTACCTGCTGATTATTAACCAGATGAATAATATTACGGGCAGCTATTTTTCCAGCTTCTGTATAAGGATATCGTACTGTCGTTAACGCTGGATGGACAACTTCGGTTACATCATATCCACCGAATCCTGTAACAGACAGCTCTTCCGGAATACGTATTCCCTGCTGATAAGCAGCTTTCATGACACCCAGTGCAATATTGTCTGTAGCACAGACGATCACAGACGCGTCAAATGGATTTGCAAAAATCTCTGTCGCTGCTTCTCTAGCATCCGGAATGCGGAAGCTTGTCTCGTAATAATCCACCTGACAGCCGCCCGTTTCTTCCACGGCGCGCGCAAATCCTTCTTTACGTCTGATTCCAACTGCAATATCCTGCTCGGTAACCCCAAGGTATACCAGGCGGCGATGCCCTTTTGATAATACGTAGCGCCCCAGATCATATCCTGCTTCATAGTCATTGTGAATCAGGCTGTGAATCTGTTCATGCTGCTGTCCAACGAGTAGTACGGGTACCCCCGTCTCCTGGATTGCTACCAGATGATCTTCCGTAATTCGGGCAGCCAGCAAAATAATCCCCGCTATCTTCTGTCTGGCAAGCTCATAAATCGCTTCGATCTCACGGTTCATATCCTGACTTGTATTGGAGATAATCATCCGATAGCCAAACTGCCGCAGCTGATCATCGATTCCCATCAGTGTATGTGAAGTCGCAAATGAATCCAGCCGCGGCACAATTGTACCAATAATGCTGGCATTTTTGGCTTTGAGACTCTGGGCAAATGTATTCGGAATATACCCGGTTTCCCGGATAACCTGTTCCAGCTTCTGCCGGGTATTCACACCGACTGATCCGCCGTTCAGGTAACGGGATACCGTACTTTTGGCTACGCCCGCAATTTGAGCAATATCTGAAATGGTTTTACTCATCTTTGCCTCCACTCATTTGGGTCTGCTAATAATACATATTGCAAAATAAAACAGCCGGCGCCAGCAGCATCTCTGCTTGGCTGCCTGCTCCGGCTGTCTGTACTCTCATTAGTAATACATTATGGATAACGCTATATTATTCCTTCTTTTCCAGAGCTGCTTTTAGCAGATCGCCGAGACTGGAGCCAAACTCTTCTTTTTTCTCGAATTGTTTGACCAGCTTTTGCTGTTCACGCTTGTTGACCGGTTTGACTCCGTCTTTGTTCAGCTTTTCGGTAATCCCGCAGCCCAGGCACTGGATATACGTGCCTGCCTTGCCATCCTTGATCTCCATTTTCTTGTGACACTGCGGACAGCGCCGGTTGGACAGCTGTTTACTCGTCGTACGACGATAGCTGCAATCCTCACTGGGACAGACGAGGAATGTTCCACGTTTGCTTTTCTTTTCGAGCATTCGGGTACCGCAATCCGGACAATGGCTGTTCGATACATTATGCGGTTTGTAATGGGCATCATTCTGTTTGACACCGCTGACCAGCGATTCGGCCATCTGCCGAATTCCCTGCAGGAAAGGTCCAGGTTGTCCCTGACCACGTGCGATTTTCTCCAGTTCGCTTTCCCACTTGGCGGTCAGTTCAGGTGAACGCAGCTCCGGTGATACCAGTTCGATCAGCTGGGTTCCTTTTCCGGTAGGATGCAGATGATTGCCTTGACGTTCAATTGTATCCGACGAGACCAGCTTCTCGATAATGTCAGCGCGGGTTGCTGGTGTACCTAGTCCATGCTTTTCCATTTGCGAGAGCAGGGCTGCTTCCGTATAACGCTTCGGCGGCATCGTTCTGCCGTTTTGTACCTGCGTCCTACGTATCATCAAAGTATCTCCCTGCTGCAGCTCAGGTAATGTCTGGGTTGCTGTCTGTCTTTCCTGGGCTTTGACCGAATCGGAAGATTCTTCGTCCTCATCGTCTTCCCACTGATCTCCATAGACCATTTTCCAGCCGCTGTCCTTGACCGTCACACCTTTGGCATGGAACTGCTCCTCTGCTGCCTGAGCGATAACCTGAACCGTATCATAACGGGCTGCCGGGTAAAATAAACTGATAAACCGTCTCGCAATCAGATCATACAGCTTCCGCTCATCGGTAGTCAGAGTGTTCAGCAGCAGGGTCTGCTCTGTCGGGATAATCGCATGATGATCACTTACCTTGCTGTCATCCACAATCCGGCGGCTGATAATCAGCTTGCCGCGCAGCAGAGGACGCGCGATCGAGGCATAAGGTCCTACCGCTACACTGGCCAGGCGCTCCTGCAGGGTCTCTGTCATATCGGAAGAGAGATAGCGGGAATCTGTACGCGGATAGGTAACCAGCTTGTGCTGTTCATAGAGCTTTTGCAATACATTGGATGTATGCTTCGCCGAAAATCCATATCGGCGGTTGGCATCGCGCTGCAGCTCGGTCAGATCATAAGCGAGTGGATGCGGCTCCTGCTTCTCGCTTTTTTTGACCTGAATAATCTGTACTTTTTTGCCTTCCAGCTTGTGCTGCATCTGCTGAACGATATCTGCATCGAATAGACGTCCGTCTCCCTGCTTGCTGCGCCACTGCATCTGGAAATTTCCCAGATCCAGCTGCAATGTATGGTAATCTTGCGAGCGGAAATTACGAATATCCTGCTCGCGCTGCATAATCATCCCCAGTGTAGGTGTCTGCACCCGTCCGGCAGATAGCTGGGCATCGAATTTGCATGTCAGGGCACGGGTAATATTAAGCCCGATCATCCAGTCCGCTTCCGCGCGGCAGCGAGCTGCTTCATAGAGTCGATCGAATTCCTTACCTGGACGCAGCTTGGCAAAGCCTTCTTTGATCGCTTTGTCTGTCTGCGAAGAAATCCACA
The DNA here is from genome assembly GCF_000971985.1 of Paenibacillus dauci. GTDB lineage: Bacteria > Bacillota > Bacilli > Paenibacillales > Paenibacillaceae > Saccharibacillus > Saccharibacillus dauci. The sequence goes on from NZ_KQ040801.1 coordinate 128,457, forward strand.
GTCGCTGAAAAGGTTTGTTCCATTTCGCCATCTGTATAATCCAGCGGGCCAACAGTTCGCCCTCACGTGCAGCATCTGTAGCTACGATCAGACTGTCCACATCCTGACGTTTCATTAGATGCTGAACCGTTTTATACTGCTGGGCACTTTCCCGCAGTACTTTTAGCTTCATGCTGCCAGGCGGCAGGATCGGTAGATCCTCCAGATTCCATTTCTGATACTTGTTATCATAATCTTCCGGTTCAGCCAATCCTACCAGATGCCCCAGAGCCCAGGTCACAATATATTGAGGTCCTTCAAGATACCCTTTTTGTTTTTGATTGCTGCCCAGTACACGGGCAATTTCTCTTGCTACCGAAGGCTTTTCAGCCAGTACAAGCTTTTTCATTGTGATGTTTCCTTTCCATACGCAAGCCTATTGTTTAGACCCATTCATTTAAGTTCGAGCTCATTATCTTCATTATCTTTTTTATTTTAACATACATTATCCTGATATATTTCGCACAGTAATGATTAGATATTCATTACTAACTAATGATAGCTGCCTGTCTTGTCTCTTTCTCTGCAACTTCTCTCCTAATTCTGGTTAAATCCATTGACATGTTATATTTACTAACAATAAAATACATAATTAAACAAGTAATGGTATAATTATTAACCAAAATGACGAAAAGAGGCGATTCAATGTCACATCATTCATCCCCTTTCTCTACATCTCAGTTAAAAAAACAGGCACGTATTTATCTCATTGCTGCCTTGTTGTTTACACTATCGGTTACTACATATGCTCCATCGATACATACTGCTTCCGCCCAATCTACTCCCGGTACAGTAGAGACATTTGACGTCTCTGAAGCGACTATAGCCGATATGCAGCAGGCTCTTACCACTGGCAAAGTCACTTCCGTCCAGCTGGCTCAGCAGTACCTGGATCGTATCGCCAAATATGATGATCAGGGTCCCACAATCAATGCCATTCTTACGATCAATCCTCAGGCACTGCAGATCGCTGCCAACCTTGACCGCGAGCGTCAGAATAAGGGATCGCGTGGTCCACTCCATGGTATTCCCATTATTGTAAAAGACAATTTTGATACAGCGGATATGCCGACTACAGCTGGTTGCGTCTGCCTGAAGAACTCCATCCCTGATGATGATGCCGAACAAATCGCCCGATTGAAGGCTGCCGGCGCTATCATTCTCGCCAAATCCAATCTGCATGAATTTGCTTTTGGGATTACTACTTCCAGCTCTCTCGGTGGACAGACACATAATCCATACATGACAGATCATTATCCTGGTGGTTCCAGTGGTGGGACGGGTGCGGCTATTGCAGCCAATTTTGCCGCAGCTGGTCTGGGTACCGATACAGGTGGCTCAATCCGGATTCCATCTGCATTTAACAGCCTTGTGGGTATACGTCCTACCGTAGGCCTTAGCAGTCGTGATGGTATTATTCCGCTGGCACTTACCCAGGATGTAGGCGGACCTATTGCGCGTACCGTTGCAGATGCAGCCGCTCTGCTGGATGCTACCGCCGGTTATGATCCGGATGATATTGCTACTGCCTATAGTATCGGTCATATTCCGAACAGCTATACAGATAGCTTTCAGACAGATGGACTAAAGGGAGCACGAATCGGAGTGGCCTATGAGCTGTTCGGCGCTTCTCCAGCAGAACAATCTGTCACTACAGCTGTCTATGGAGCAGTCGACGATATCAAGCGTCTCGGCGCGACAGCAGTCCCGGTACAGATTCCCCATCTGGAACAAATCATGAAATTCCCCAGTCTGAGCGGATATGAGTTCAAGTTCCAGCTGAATGACTATCTCGCCAGCCTCGGAGAAGATGCTCCCTACCATACGCTGACAGAGATTCTGGAATCCGGCCAGTTCGATCCTTCCCAGACGGATTCCATGCAAAAACGCAATGCACTGGAATCACTGGATACCGAGGAGTACAAAGATATTGTACTGAACCGAACCAAAGTGACCCGTGAAGCACTTCTCAAAGTAATGGCTGATAACCAGCTGGATGCGATCGTCTATCCAACCACAACCGAACCAGCGGCCAAAATTGGCGAAGATCAGGAATCCGGCAATAACAATCGTCTTAGCCCGTTTTCCGGGTTCCCGGCTATTACAGTTCCTGCTGGTTTCACTCCGGAAGGTCTGCCAGTAGGCATTGAATTCCTGGGTCGTCCTTTTGACGAGAGTACGCTGATCAAACTGGCTTACAGCTACGAGCAAGGTACCCATAACCGCAAAGCACCAACTCTCACTCCATAATAGGCAGCTGCCAACTTTTACTTCATTAGATAAGGCTTTATCCCATGCTGTATAAAGCAACCGAGGTCAGTCTGTACTTTTTAACATAATTAATATCCACCCGTAATTTATAATCGTCCAGCTTCAATCTATGATATGTAAAATCACCAAGCTTCAACCTATATTCGCTAAAACATGTACTGTCTAGTCCGTATTTAATAACTATTACACATTATCCTGTACTCGATAAAATAATTGCTGTTTAATCCCTATTTAACAATAATCCGACTCCAATCCGTACCCTACAGCAGTAATCAGGCTTTATCTTTTACTTCATAATGTCCAAGTACTAATCTGTTTTATACAAGGATCAAGCTCCTAATTTGTGCATCATAACGGCTATGCTTCAACCTACAACTGTATAACTGTACAGATTAATTGTCTTGCCCTACTCCAAATGTATTGAAATCTCCAGATCATTCGTGTATTTCATGGTTTTATAAAAAGAATCAACATAAAACAAAAACGATCTTCCTGACAGCAAATAGACTGTCCGAAGATCGTTTTTGTATATGTTTTTTGCCAATATCCAATTCCTATTTGATAAATCTTCCAAATAGATCGCATGCTTCAGAAGCAATCCTACCAGCAGTTTTAGAAGAAATCCATTAGATACGGAGTAGTTCTTGGTATACGGCTTTCCAGAATATCAACAGCTTCGGATTTACCGGTCAATCGCTCCCAACGATATAATTCCGACGGGCGATGGTATCCCATCAGCATCACTGTCAATGTCTGAATATCCGTCTGAATGCTGCTGTACTGCTGGATATCCTGCTGTACTCCTTCAGGAAGCTCACTACGCTGACTCACCTGAGCCTGACCGGATTCGTTAATCAATACTTCCCATATCCCCTCATTCCATCCAGCAACGGAATCATGCACAGTAATTGTAACAACCTGTACCGCTCCAGGAGTAAAGGGATACTGCTCCAGAAATTGCTGTACATTCACTATTCTCGCCATAAAATAAGGAGTAATCTGCTGCTGAATCCGGGGATCGCGAAGCAGATAGGGCAGTCCATCATCTACCGGAGCTTTGAGTATCACCTCGTTAATCATTGAATCATGATTGGCAATATAGGTCCACAATGCTTGCCGTGAGGATTCATCCAGATAGACGAGCTCATCAATCTCCATTTTCCGTGCTTTCACTTCATACAATACATAACCACGAGCTTCTCCGGAGGCATCGTAATAGACTGCCGTCTGGATCGATTCTGAATCCAGAACCGAATATGTCCACCATTCTTCAGTTCGTATCAATGTACCATTATATTGAGCAGCATAAGCATCATATATAGTATTTAGCAGCTCAATATTCTTTATACCACGTTTTACCTGGCCGTGTGATTGTACTTTGGCAGGTAGTAACGCTGTAGGGATCGTATAGGTCTTATAATCGATATAGAGCTCCCAACCGTATTTGCGATAAAAGGGGAAATAAAACGGATGCAGAAATGAAACCGACTGCCCCGATTCATTCATTAACTGCAAAGCATGTCGCAGTAGTTGATCAACAAATCCCTGCCGCCGCTTCTCCGGCCAGGTAGCTACACTGGCAATTCCACCCATAGCATACCGCTGCCCATGTATGTATGTCTCCATCGGTAGCAAAGTCAGCTGCGCACTTAACTCACCATCTTCAAAAACACCCCAGACCGTATCTGGTTTAAAACGAGGCTTGATATCTTCCAGTTCTTCTGCCGATTTGCGGTATTGAAAAGCATACATCGACAGCTCCATCCGCAGTTCAAATTCTTTTGCAGTCAATTGCCTGATTTCCATCGTGCTCATCACCTCATTCGAATAGTTATGATCTTCTGGAACTCGAGAATTTTTTGTGACTTAAGCCTGTCTAGAACGTGAGATTCTCTAAAATTGGAGATCTTTTTTAACTTTAAATTCTCAAAAGTCCAAGGGATTTGGAGATTATCTTTATTAAACGGTATTATTGTCCTTCAACAATAAGCTTCTCCAAAATAAAATGAATACTATACCAGCATACCCAGCATACTGTAATTATGGCATTTCATTTAACCCTATTGCAATCTATCTATACCACGCAATCCATTCTACATAACCATTTAATTATGCTATTATGAGCTTTTAACTACAAACTACACTTCTCATCTATACCTTTCCAAAAAATCTATTTTAAATACTGATATAATAAATTTAGGATTTACTTCTAGCCTACAATACGTTATATTAAATTAGTATCTGGTACTAATACCAGGTCATATTATATGTATAATGCAAACAAAGCTCTTCAAATGTGAAAGCTCTTTAGAATTCTGTACCTATCCCATCATCCATGCTGCATCTTTTTATTCCTCAGTGGATATCCTCATTTTGTTCCATGTTCTATCAGATATCATTTCGTACACATCCTAATCCATACACATACTTAGTTGAGGTGAACCATATGACTGTATCTACCGCAAGAATTACAGCACTCGGTACGTATGTACCCGAACACCGAATCACGAATACCGATCTGGAGAAAATGGTTGAGACTTCCGACGAATGGATCGTACAGCGTACCGGTATACGTGAGCGACGGGCAGCTGCAGCTGATCAGTTCAGCTCTGATCTTGGTATAGCTGCTGTTCAAAATATGCTGAGTAACCACCCTGTTCAACTGGATGATGTAGAACTCATTCTGGTCGCTACGACAACAGCCGATTACCAGTTTCCAAGTGTAGCTACCCAGATTCAATCCCATTTTAATATCTCACGTGCAGGGGCGCTGGACCTCAATGCGACATGTGCGGGTTTTGTATATGCTCTTCATATGGCCAATAGCTTTATTACTTCGGGTCTGCATCGCAAAGTATTAGTGGTTGCAGCAGAGACTATGACCAAAGTAGTCGACTACACGGATCGCAACACCTGTATATTATTTGGTGATGGAGCCGGAGCTGCTCTGGTAGAATATGATGCAGAAGCACCGAGCTTCATAGGCACAGTAACCGATAGCGATGGGAGCGGAGGCTGTCACGTGTATCGCAGTGGTCTGTCTGACCAGATTGCAGGTGCTACAATGAATGGACAAGGAAAGATCTATCAAAATGGACGTGAAGTCTATAAATGGGCAGTACGTACAGTACCTCAGGGAATCGAACGACTGCTGCAGCAAACCGGATATACCCTGGATCAGATTGATTGGTTCGCACCTCATAGTGCCAACCTGAAAATGATTGATTCAATTACTGACAAGTCAGGTCTATCTGCAGCCAAAGCTCTGACCAGTGCAGAATGGTATGGCAATACTTCATCCGCCTCTATTCCTCTCGCTATGCAGCAGGGAATCGAAGACAACAAGCTAAAATCAGGAGATACACTTATTATTTATGGCTTTGGAGCCGGTCTGACTCAAATGGGAATGTTAATCCAGTGGAATCCCAAATCTTAAAGACTCCCAAATCTTAAAGACTCTCAAATCCTAAAGGAATCTTAAATCTTAATAATCTCTGGGTAAACTAAAAAGGATGTCTGACTATGTCAGACATCCTTTTCTTATTAAGCGGGTGATGGGAATCGAACCCACGCTATCAGCTTGGAAGGCTGAAGTTCTACCATTGAACTACACCCGCGGATCAAGGAATCAAGATCTGATCAAGCAGCACCCAGCTACTGTATCAAACCCAAAACAGAAATGACATACTGTTAAATAAACTCAAAAGCTTACGCTATCGGTTCTAACATTCTGACATCCAAAAATATATATGGAGCGGACGACGGGAATCGAACCCGCGACCCTCGCCTTGGCAAGGCGATGCTCTACCGCTGAGCCACGTCCGCGTAATAAGGATGCGGTCGAGAGGACTCGAACCTCCACGGGGGTAAGCCCACACGGACCTGAACCGTGCGCGTCTGCCAATTCCGCCACGACCGCATATTACAAAGATAAAATATAGTCCATTTACAAAAGGTAAATGGTGAGCCATGAAGGACTCGAACCTTCGACACCCTGATTAAAAGTCAGGTGCTCTACCAACTGAGCTAATGGCTCTCAAATGGCTGGGGATATAGGATTTGAACCTATGCATGACGGAGTCAAAGTCCGTTGCCTTACCGCTTGGCTAATCCCCAATATAGATAAGATAAAGGGCGATCGACGGGAATTGAACCCGCGAATGTCGGATTCACAGTCCGATGCGTTAACCCCTTCGCCACGACCGCCATGTTAAATCCCCATTAAAAGTGAAAACAACTTTTAATTCGAAAAGTGGTGCCGGCGAGAGGATTTGAACCCCCGACCTACTGATTACAAGTCAGTTGCTCTACCAACTGAGCTACACCGGCATATTAATAAAAATTCCAAACACATTTGAATATTACAGCAATAAATATCAAAGTATAATATTCAACTTTAAAGCCATCTTTTTCGCCGTTTCCAGTTATTTGTTTAGCAACTAATACTGAAATGGCCGAAAAAAAATCCCCAGTGGGGAAACGCTTGGCAACGTCCTACTCTCCCAGGACCCTGCGGTCCAAGTACCATCGGCGCTG
>NZ_KQ040801.1:135312-135514 GCF_000971985.1 Paenibacillus dauci
TTAATAAAAATTCCAAACACATTTGAATATTACAGCAATAAATATCAAAGTATAATATTCAACTTTAAAGCCATCTTTTTCGCCGTTTCCAGTTATTTGTTTAGCAACTAATACTGAAATGGCCGAAAAAAAATCCCCAGTGGGGAAACGCTTGGCAACGTCCTACTCTCCCAGGACCCTGCGGTCCAAGTACCATCGGCGC
>NZ_KQ040802.1:0-67500 GCF_000971985.1 Paenibacillus dauci
GGTGGAAGTGCAGCAATGCATGGAGCTGACCAATACTAATCGGTCGAGGGCTTATCCAATAAGCTTCTAAAACAGCGAGGTTTCGTTTCGGATTCAGTTTTCAGGTGATCAACCTGGTAAGCAAGACGTTTGGTGATGATGGCGGAGGGGTTCCACACGTACCCATCCCGAACACGACCGTTAAGCCCACCAGCGCCGATGGTACTTGGACCGCAGGGTCCTGGGAGAGTAGGACGTTGCCAAGCGACGCAAAAAGAAAGACGTTATCCACTGGATAGCGTCTTTTTTGTGTATTTCTATATTTAGTACTTGATCAATAGATCTTTTTTCATGATTAGACACTTATTTAGCGGAATTCAGACCTTTAAAGTGTCATTATGATTTTTTTGTTTTAGAACAGACTATTTCTAAATTTGTTCATCTATAAAAATGAGTATCCTTACTTAATATGCTTATTTTCTTATAGGAGTTATTTTATAATATCCGTCTTTCTGTTATTCTTACCTTTAATTGTATATGTCTGCCTACATAGTTTTTATTTTTTGTATCTGATTCTTTTATATCTGTTTTTTTTAGATCTGAAAGGCTTTTTGTAGTTGAAAGGTTTTGGTACGTCTCGCGTCTTTTGCTTGTTTCTATGTATAGTGTCTCAATCATAGTATGGACTTTTATGTGCTTGTTATGTCACTTTATATTTTTCTTTCTGTTTTACTAGCAAAACAGATGAGAAAGTATCTATAAATTATAGATAAAAAGAAAGAGGGAGTGGGATGCTGTCTTTATTAAGAAGATGGAATACGCTACGTAATCAGGTATTGTTTGTTTTTCTGTTTGTTATGGTGATTGTACTCTGTATTGTGAGTGTGATGACATTTCGTCCGATCTCTTCCATGCTGCAGGATCATACCGAGCATCAGATACAGCAGGTGGCGGTAGAAGCTAATGGACGCTTTGAGTCTTTATACGAGCAAATTAATATGGTATCGAAGCTGGTAACTACCAATCAGAATGTACAAAATGTACTGCTGCGCAATTATTACAACAAGCCGGTGTCTTTTAACGAACGTCAGGAATTAAAAGGAATTGTAAACACAATTCAAGCTAATTCGGATGGTATTTCTTCCTTTGAATTATATACGACTGAGCTTGAGCGGGTACTGCCTCTGGATGATGCGAGTCTATCGGGAAGATTGAACAAGGAATGGATTGCCAAGGCAGATGAAGCACGTGGGCGTCTTGTATGGATTGGCAATGATCCGACAGACCGGAACTATTTTTTGGCTATTCGGCGTGTTAACTTGATGGATCATCATTACAGTACGGGCGGATACGTACTTGTAAGCATGTATCGTTATTATTTTCAGTTTGCCAATCCACAGCCTGCTCAGGAGACCGATCAATATTCTATTCTTCTGGGGCAGAAGATGGAGATGATCAGTTCCAACTATAATGGGCCGCTAGCGAATATTATTCATCATCCCCAGCAAATGCCTATCGTAAATCTGGGAGATCAACAGTATATTATGGCAAGACAGCATTCGTCTGTTACAAACTGGACAGTTTTGATTCTCACTCCTGTAAGCGCTCTCTATAAAAGTATTGATGTGCTGCGTACAGGGATTTTGTATGCAGGAATAATAGGAATTATTATTTTCTTCATTTGTTCTTATTTACTATCGACTATCATTACCAAACCGATTCTGCGACTTACACGTACTATGCAGCAGGCGATTGAAGGTCCTTTGACTGTTAATCCGGAAATTCATGCTGTTAATGAAATTAATGAGCTGAATAGCACTTATAATCAGCTGGTAAAAGAGACCAATCATTTGATCCAAATGGTCTACGAAAAGGAGATTACTCGTAGCCGCAGTGAACTCAAAGCGCTACAGGCACAAATCAATCCCCATTTCCTGTTCAACGCACTGGATGCGCTCCGCTGGTCACTGGAAGATCGTAATCAGGAGGAGCTGGCTGAACATGTAATAGCCATGTCCAATCTATTTCGTTATACGATCAGTCGACAGGATAAGGACGAATGGGTCATACTGCAACAGGAGATTCGCCATATTCATAACTATATGGAAATTATGCAAATGCGCTTTGGGGAACGACTGCATTATCGGATCGATATGCCTGATGAAGTATCCTGGGTACGAATCCCGCGTCTGCTGATTCAGCCGTTGGTAGAAAACGCGATATTGCATGGAGCCGGCAATAAAAAAGGAGACTGTACTGTAAGTATACGGGTTTATCCGGATAGTTATAATACCCTGCTGTATATAGTTGTGCAGGATGATGGCCCTGGGATGGATACCAAGACGCTGGAGCATATTCAACAGGCTATGCGCTCAGGAGGAATTGTTCATTCAGCAGATGCAGATGAGGGAGAAGGTAGTGGAATAGCCTTGTCCAATGTATATCAGCGGTTGAGACTGTACTTTCCTGATCAAACCGACCCATTGCGGATCGAAAGCAGACTGTATGAGGGAACATGTATTTCTTTTGCAATCCCGATAGAGAATGGAGATTAATAGATATATTAGAGGCCAATAGATGCAAACCAGGGGAATACATGTAGCGCGCAAGTTAATAGATATAGACTAGAGAAATAAATATAGACTAGAGAAATAGATATAGATCACAAGTTAATAAAGGCATATCGGAGAAAGAGATATAAACCACAAGTTAATAAAGGCATATCGGAGAAAGAGATATAAACCACAAGTTGATAGATGCATATCAGAGAAAGAGATGCATACTATAACAATAAATAGAAACCAGATAAATACGGATCGGAATGCGTAGATGAAGAGTACTGGCTAGTAGATGTATACCAGAGACCACAAAAGAATAATCGGCTAGAAAGTATGAACAGGAGGCAAAGCGTATGTATGCCAAAACAATTCTGATTGTCGATGATGAACCGCGTACACGGCAGGGAATGAAAAAGATTCTGGATCAATGGTGCGATGGAAGCTGCCGGATTATGATAGCAGCGGATGGCGAAGAAGCCATTGACGTAATGAAGAAACAGCATGTTCATGTGCTGCTGACTGATATTCGAATGCCGGAGATGAATGGATTAACCATGCTGCGTAGCATCCGGGATCATGGATTGTCACCTGTTGTTATTTTGATCTCGGCCTACTCGGAGTTCGGTTATGCGCAGGAGGCGATCCGGCTTGGCGTGGTGAATTACCTGCTCAAACCTATCAGCAAAACCGATCTGACTGCTGCTGTAGAGGTTGCACTACAGGTGGAAGAGAAACAGACACGGGCATTTATCGTCGAGAAAGTAGTGGATAATCGATTGGTTCAGGTGAATGAGCAGAGTCAGACAGCTACAGAACGAATACGATCTGCCCTGCACTATATTGATACTCATCTGGAAGAGGAACTTACACTAAAAGAACTGGCTGAGCATATCCATCTTAATCCCAGCTATTTAAGTGTACTGTTCAAGGAACAGGTTCATCTGACTTTTAGCGAGTATGTGACCCGTCAACGTATTCAGCGTGCCAAAGAATTACTCATTTCAACCAGTCTGCCAGTTGGAGATATCGCCGAGCAATCAGGATATCGTACCGCCAAATATTTCATAAAAATCTTCAAGGAAATCGAAGGCATTACTCCAAGCAGCTATCGCAAATCGATCCACTAAATACAATCATAATCTTTATCTATACCAAACCTCCAATAAAAAGAGAATTTTTACCAATCACTGTTGCCTTATACCTGCCAGAGTCAGCTGTTAGACTTGAGCTATAGTCACACGGCTATAAACATATGGAGGAGGTAGTTTCATTGAACAAAAAGAAAGCGCTTCCCATTATAGTGGTTTTGGTAGTTATGCTGTCTTTGGCTCTCTCGGGCTGCACGTCGCCGGATAATAGTGCAAGTGGGAGTCAGGGTGCCAGCAATGGACAAACGGTAATTAAATTTATGCATTTGTGGCCGGAAGGCAGTTCCAATGCCCAATACACTATTGTTAATAAGATCATACAGGATTATGAAAAACAGCATCCCGATATCAAAATACAGACTGAAATTCTCGGCAATGACCAGTATCGCGAAAAGTTGAAAGTATTGGCTTCTTCCAATGAACTGCCGGATGTAGGCATGACCTGGTCGGATGGGTTTCTCAAGCCTTATGTCGAAGGTCAGTTATTCACACCGCTGGACGATGTTATTGATGCCAATCTGAAAGATAATTTCATTCCGGGTGTCAAAGAATCCTATGCGATTGATGGCAAAACCTATGGTATGCCGCTGGAACTGAATATCTCCTATATTTTCTACAATAAAGAGTTATTCAAAAAGTATAATCTGCAGGTACCCAAAACCTACAGCGAATTCAAAAATATCGTCAAAACGCTGAACGATAATGGTGTAATTCCTGCAGCAGTAGGCAATAAAGAAGGGTGGCCGGGTTCTTTCTGGTTTATGTATCTGGCTGATCGTATCGGCGGTCCTACTTTGCTAACCGATGTGATTCATGGCAAACGGAGCTTTGATGATCCGGCTATTGTAAAAGCTGCCGAAGAAGTGCAAAGTCTGGTCGATATGAATACATTTGAGAAAGGAAATAGCGGTCTGTCCAACGATGAAGCCAAAGGATATTTTATGAACGAACAGGCAGCTATGTTTTTAACGGCTACCTGGGAGCTGCCGAATTATACTACCAGCCCGGATGTTCCGCAGGCCTTCAAGGACAAGATCGGTTATTTCAAATTCCCTCTGTATGAAGGCGGTAAAGGAACAGATATCAACAGCTATGTTGGTGGACCCGGTGTAGGATTGTTCGTTGCAGAGAATTCCGAAGTGAAAGAGCAGGCCAAAGACTTTGCTGCATTCCTGGTAAAGGAGTGGGGAGACAAATCAGTGACCGATGCAGGTGTTATTCCTGCAACCAAAGTGGACACTGCCGGCAAAAAGCTGGACCCTATGTATGTAGAGATTCTCAAAGATCTGAGCAGTGCCTCCAATGTGACTACGTACTTTGATACCCAGGCCAGTCCTAATGTGGCTGAGCTGCATCATGATCTGATTGCTGCCCTGTTTGGCAAGCAAATTACACCACAGCAGTTTGTTCAGCAGACAGCCGCTGCCCTGGCAGAAGAAAGTAATTAATTCGGTTTGGAAATGGAAGGCATGCCAATCATTAGTAGGTTGCCTTTGTCCGACATTATTGCTTTGGTCGAAAGGGATCAAGAAGCTGAGCCCTGCTGCACTTGTCTGGCATTTGTGGTCTGTGATTTGTGAATGGAAGAGTATCTCGATGCTCTTCCTTCTGTCAAAAAGGAGGAAAGATTATGAAAGCAGTCATGTCCAATAAAAGTGCGATTGCGCTGTATGTATTGCCGGCGCTGCTGCTGATTCTGATTATCATCTATATTCCGCTGGTGCTTACGGGCTACTATGGCATGATGGACTGGAAAGGCTTTGCCCCGATGAAGTTTATCGGTCTGGATAATTATAACAAGCTAATCCATGATTCGATGTTCTGGAAAAGCACATATCATTCTGTGTTACTGGGCATCTGCTCTACTTTCAGTCTGCTGATCTATCTGGCGGTATCCATGGTACTGGCCAGCCGGATCAAGGGTGCCAATCTGTTTCGCAAAATTTATCTGATTCCGATGTTACTGTCCTCTGTAGCCATTGCCCAGCTATGGTCCAAGATCTATGATCCGTCCAATGGTATGCTCAATCATCTACTGACCAGTATCGGGATACAAAATCCGCCGCTCTGGTTATCCGACCCGAATATTGTACTGTTTGCGATCTTTGTTCCAATTGTATGGCAGTATGCCGGCTTTTATATCATTATCTATTATGCTGCTCTCAAAAATGTATCGGAAGAAGTGATAGAAGCAGCAACGATTGATGGAGCTACCCCATGGCAGGTAGCGAGTCGTATCAAATTGCCGCTGATTTCCCCGGTATTCAAGGTGACCATTATACTGGCGCTTGTTGGCTCACTCAAGTATTTTGACCTGATCTTTGTGATGACTGGTGGAGGGCCGAATCACGCAAGCGAAGTGATGGCTTCTTATATGTATGGTGAAGCTTTCAGCAAGTACAATTTTGGCTATGGCAGTGCTGTGGGCTTTGCCCTCTTACTGATCTGTCTGCTTATGACCTGGCTGATCCGCAAGCTGACCACATCAGGCGAAGATGTCCAATACTGAGGGAGTGGATGAACATAATGAATGAATTTGCTGCACATAAACGATCTGGCACTATCTCCGATACCAGAGTAAAAGCATCATTTGGAAGTCGCCTCGGCTTTGGTGTACTTTATCTGATTCTCGGGATATTGGCTGTAATCCAGATTTATCCGCTATTCTGGCTGTTTTTATTTTCGCTGAAAACGAATCAGGAAGTTTTCGGTATGTCACCATTCGCACTTCCTCAACACCCACAGTGGGCCAATTATCCAAAGGTATGGAGTCAGGGACATATTAATCTGTACTTCTTCAACAGTGTCTGGTACACAGTGGTAGCTGTTTTGCTGACGATTATACTTGCCAGTTTTGTGACGTTTGCGATTACCAGAATGAACTGGAAGCTGAGCCGATTTGTACTGGGGCTTTTTATTGTAGGATTGATGATCCCGCTGCATTCTACATTGATTCCTCTATTTAATTTTTTTAAGCATATGCATCTGATCAATAATCCGCTTTCGGTTATTTTATCGTATACGGCTTTTAACTTACCGGTTACGATTATGATTTTACTGGGATTCTATCAGGCGATTCCGCGTGAAATTGAAGAAGCAGGTGTTATGGATGGCTGTTCGGTACACCGGATTTTTTTACGCATCGTATTACCGCTGACTACACCCGTTCTGGCGACGACTGCTATTATCAATATGATTTACAATTGGAATGAGTTTGTATTTGTAAATACTTTTATCAGCTCCGATCGCTGGAAAACACTGACTGTAGGCGTTAATAATTTTGTTGGGCAATATCTGACAGACTGGGGAGCGATCGGCGCTACACTGATGATCAGCATTCTTCCTATTCTGATCGCATTCCTGCTGCTAAGCAACCGGATTGTCGAAGGACTGGCTGCCGGTTCGGTCAAAGGGTGATATTTTAGTTTGTAGACTATTGCAGATAGACATATTTAAAAGGAGCTTTCCTAATGGAGGAAGCTCCTTTTAAACGTGCGCCAGGACTCACTGTATACCGGTACAAAGCAAACTATTCAGGTTATGTTCAATTAACCGTTACAGATGGGGCAGCCAACAGCTCCATCCCATTCATATAAGGACGCAAAGCAGCAGGAATGTAAATACTGCCGTCTTCTTGCTGATGATTCTCCAGCAGTGGAATCAGGATGCGCGGCGATGCTACAGCTGTATTATTCAGCGTATGGCAGAAACGCAGCTCTCCATTTTCTGTGCGATAGCGTATATTGGCACGTCGTGCCTGAAAATCATGCAGATTCGACGAAGAATGAGTCTCACCATAAGCCTCGCGTCCTGGCATCCAGGTCTCAATATCGTACTGCTTATAGGTTTTCTGCGACATATCGCCAATACAGACAGCGACAACCTGGTAAGGAAGCTCAAGCAGCTGCAGCAGTTCTTCTGCATTGCCCGTGATCTCCTGCAAAATATGTTCCGATACCTCGGGATCGGCTTCACAGAGGACAACCTGCTCGACTTTGGCAAATTGATGTACCCGATACAGTCCACGTACATCCCTGCCAGCCGAGCCGACTTCACTACGGAAGCTTTGCGAAGCCGCCGCCAGCCGAATAGGACCTTCTGTTAGATCAATAACCTCATTTTGATAATACGATACCAGTGCTACCTCGGAAGTACCGGTGAGCCAGCGATCTTCCTGGTCGATCCGGAAAGTCTGATCGATTCCAAGCGGGAAAAAGGCAGTATGGTACATTGCTGCACCGCGAACCATCATGGGTACTTCGAGCGGAGTGTATCCCTTGCCCAGCAGCAGATCAAATGCCAGCTGCTGAACAGCGCGATGCAGCAGTACACCGTTCCCTTTTAAATAATAATGGCGACTGCCGCTGACCTTGACGCCGCGTGCTGTATCGATCATCCCATGCAGTTCTCCAAGCTCGATATGATCTCTGGCAGCAAAGTCAAATGCCGGGGGCGTACCGATCTGCCGCAGCAGCACATTATCTGCGTCCGATTGCCCTTCTGGTGTATCCGGCGATACGATATTGGGTACAATCGCCATAAGTGCGTTATATTTCTCGAGTATTTGTTCGGCTTGCTGTTCCAGTGTGTTTAACTGAAGGTTAATATTCCTTACCTGCTGCTTCGTCTCTTCGGCTGTAGCAGGAGAAGTATGGATCTGTTCACTGATCTGACGTGTTAATACATTGCGCTGCTGTCTTAGCTGCTCTATCTCCTGCAGATTCTGGCTGCGTACTTGATGCTGCTGTACCAGCTCTGCAATCGATAGTGTAATATGCTTTTTGTTGGCAATTTCCTGAAGAGTATCGGCGTGTTGTCGAATGTACTGAATATCCAGCATGGGTGGTTCGCTCCTTTTCAAATAGGCAATGTTGTCACTGCCAGTTATTCTGAAAAAACACAAAGAACGCTCCTCATCAACTTGGGACGAGGAGCGTTCTGCTCGCGGTGCCACCCAATTTGATCGAAGTACTATGACTCCGATCCACTCAGGTTCCATGATAACGGGCGGATACCGTTTAACTTAGGGTAACAGCTGCTATTTTACGTATAGCTTGTGCTGTTCCTTGACGAGAACGCCTCCAGGTTGGATTCCTTTCAGTGGCCGTTTCGTGATATGTATTTGTGCTAGTGTACTTGATCGGATACAATACGTCAAGCTGCCAGTCGCTTGCCGGTTTATCCTTGGATTCCATGCCGTCTTCTGTTGCGGTATGATCAAGTTATACGGAATAACTCTAGATGATAGGAGGTTTCTTTTGTGAGTATCACAGATTCGAACATTACTTATCTGCTGTATCATCATGATAGACCGCGTAATGATCCTGGCTACTTTTTTGGCACGGCACGGCCGGGGGATGATGACTACAGCAATGAAGAGTTGCTATTTGTTTACTTTACGGATTTTGCCGAATTGGTTCCAATTATTGAAAAGCAGTATCCATTAACCGATCCGAAAACCGGGGAAGTCTACGACAGCTTTGATCATTGTTGGGATAATGCCATTGCTGCGCCGGTCTGGCAGCGTATTTTGCAGGAAATGGATCAATTCTCGGCAGCAAATGAAGATCATCGTGCTTTTATTGATTTGTTCACCGATTGGATACGGACTCAGCTTCAGCATGCGGATGAGATTGTTGTAGAGGGTACGTTATAAAGAAGCAAGTCAAGCAGCAAATACAGAAACGATGAAGCAAGTACAACATCCTGGAAGGAGGTACTCATATGCTGGAAATAGTACATATCCATAATGAACCTGTAGAAGTATTTACGTATATTACAGCAGCTCAAGGCAGTCAGGGGATAGAGTACAAGCAACTGCCTGTATACAGCGGTACCATAAAAGGTCTTCCCGAGACGATCGATGCCATTATTATTGCATCTGATTTGCAGGGAGTGACCCTACATAATCGATCCCTTCTCAAAGGCGAAGCAGATAGTCCAGAAGATGAAAATCTTATAGCCAAGCTGCATTCAAAAACAGAGGATACGCAGCATTATATGCAATCCTATCGTCTACTTGGCGAAGATTTGGCCGAAAGCCTGGAGTTGCTGCTGCAGATTGAATGGCCTGATATCCAGCAGGAAAAAGTATTGACGTTGTTATGTGGAGATCTGTACGCCGATCCACTGCAACGAGGTGCCAGTGGAAGCCCATTATCCGTCTGGGAAGCTTTTCGGCAAAAATTCCGGTATATGACGGCAGTTTCAGGCAACCACGATATTTTTACGGATGAGGATATGCAATGCTTGAATACTCGCCCTGAAGCAGTCTGGATGCTGAAGCCGCAACTGCTGGATATTGCCAATATTCATATTGCCGGATTGGGCGGTATAATCGGTAGAACGGACAAGCCCAATCGAATGGCAGCACCGGAATTCCTGAAGCATATGGCTCATTTGCTAAAGAAAACACCGGATATTATGCTGATGCATCAGGGGCCGGATGATCCTGTTTATAACCGCCCTGGAGCGCCAGCCGTACGATTGGAATTGGAACAGCATAATCCCGTATTACTCTGCTGTGGACACGTGGGATGGCAGACTCATGATCATCAGGAGCATTATGCCACCCTACCCAATGGAACCCAGATACTGAATACCGATGGCAAAGTATTTGTTTATACTTCCACCCCCAAATAACGATTTCTGTAACCGTTCCGTATGAGCTTAAACACTCAAAAACAAAACAAACTTCTCCTGTCTGCTATTGGCAAAACGGGATTTTATGGTATAATATTATAAAGTCAAAGAAAGTCAAAGTCAGCGAGCAAATGCAGTAATATATTTGCCTGTAGAATGGATGTGATCCTGCAAAGTGACGATCTGTTTCGATCTGTATAACAGATTGTTACGAACGTTCGTTTCTGACCATGAAATTTATGGTTAAGTGATATTTATGTAGACTTTGATATTATCATTGGCGAATTCATGTTTGCAGGTTTAACTATACATGGAGGAGGATACAATGCGTAATATCTCCGACATTATCGAACAATATTTAAAACGGATACTTCAGGAAGGTGAAGGAGCGATAGAGATTCAGCGCAACGATCTGGCTGATCAGTTCTCGTGTGTGCCTTCACAGATCAATTATGTTATCAGCACCCGCTTTACTCTTGAAAAAGGATACCTCGTTGAAAGTAAGCGGGGAGGCGGGGGCTATATCCGCATACGGCGTATCGAACTGCCTGCTCATTCGACGATCCATACTCATATTCACGAAAGTATCGGTCAGAATATGAGTCAGGTGGCAGCAGAAGGACTTATTTATCAGTTGCTGGAAGCAAGGCTTATTTCCAAGCGTGAAGCCGAGCTGATGCGTTCTGTCGTATGCCGGGACGTTATTTCATTGAATCTTCCCTACCGGGATGAAGTCCGTGCCAGGATGATGAAGGCCATGTTGATTTCATTGCTTGGCTCCTGATATCTGGCAAAGGGGGTAATTGTGATGGTCTGTCAGGAATGTCAAAAGAGACCGGCTACTCTTCATTTTACCAAAATCGTAAATGGGGAAAAAACGGAATTTCATATTTGCGAACATTGTGCCCGTGAAAAAGGCGAACTGATTCCGGGTACATCCGGAGGCTTTTCGATTCATAATCTGCTGTCGGGATTGATGGACTTTGATTCCAGCAACAAAGGTCAGGTTGCCGGACCTCCTGTGCAGGAATTACAATGTCCGGAATGCGGCATGACTTATACCCAATTTCGCAAACTGGGACGGTTTGGCTGTAGTTCCTGTTACAAGACATTTGATGCCAAACTGGACCCACTGCTTAAAAGGGTGCATGGCAGTACCGCTCATACCGGTAAACTGCCTGGTCGCGCCGGTGTTCAGATCAAAATCAGACAGCAGATGCACGAGCTCAAGCAGCAGCTTCAGCAGAGCATCGCTGATGAGGAATTTGAACAGGCTGCAGAGCTGAGAGATCAGATCCGTGGACTGGAGAAGCAGATTTCACAGGAGTCGTAAGGAGGAATGCCGTATGCCCAATCTCCGTTTTACCGAGAAGCCTTTGAGTGAGTGGATGAAAGAAGGCGGAGAGCATTCGGATGTTGTAATCAGCAGCAGAGTACGTATTGCGCGTAATCTGGTTCATCACCCTTTTCCTATTGTTGCTTCTGCCGAGCAGGCAGAGGCCGTGCAGGGACAGCTGATCGAAGCGCTGGGAAGTGAATCGATACAGAGCATAGGTACTTTTGAACCTATCATATTGAGTGAACTGGATGATGTGGATAAGGAAGTGCTGATGGAGAAACACCTGATCAGTCCGAGCCTTATTAATGAATCCAGAGCAGGAGCAGTGCTGCTGGCCGAGGATGAGTCGGTAAGCATCATGCTTAATGAAGAGGATCATCTGCGGATTCAGTGTCTGTATCCGGGGTTTCAGCTTCAGGAGGCATGGGAGCGCGCATCCGGTATTGACGATGCTTTTGAAAAGGCCGTTAATTATGCATTCGATGATCATCGAGGCTATATGACCAGTTGTCCTACCAATATGGGTACCGGACTGCGGGCTTCGGTAATGCTTCATCTGCCGGCGCTGGCGATCATGAACCAGGTGGGACGCATTTTGTCGGCGGTCTCGCAGGTTGGACTTGCAGTACGAGGTTTGTATGGTGAAGGCAGTGAAGCGATCGGTAATATTTTTCAGATTTCCAACCAGATTACTCTGGGATTATCGGAAGAGGAAATTATCGATAATCTGCGCAGCGTAGTGCTGCAAATCATTGAGTATGAGCAGCATGCCCGCAATCGTCTGCTGACCGAATCCCGTCTGCGCATAACAGACCGGATTATGCGTTCTTATGGAATTCTGTGTTATGCCACTATGATGGATTCTAAGGAAGCATTTCAGCGTATCTCCGATGTGCGACTGGGCGTGGATCTTGGATTGATCGACAAGACGACGGTTACGCAGATGAACGAGTTAATGATTATGACACAATCGGGTTTCCTTCAGAAAACCTTCGGTGTTAAAATGGGATCAGGAGAACGCGATATGTACCGGGCGCAGCTGATCCGCGATAAATTGGGTAATGTACACGTAGAAGACTAAACCGTGGAGGTGCTTGAATATGATGTTTGGTAGATTTACGGAGCGAGCTCAAAAAGTTCTGGCTTTGGCTCAGGAAGAAGCAGTTCGTCTCGGTCACAACAACATCGGTACAGAGCATATTTTGCTTGGATTGATTCGTGAAGGTGAAGGCATCGCAGCCAAAGCGCTGATCGGTCTGGGTCTTGGACTTGAGAAAATTCAGGATGAAGTCGAATCTCTGATTGGTAGAGGACAGGAACAGCCTACAAATATTGCATATACTCCGCGTGCCAAAAAAGTGATTGAGCTATCCATGGATGAAGCACGCAAGCTTGGTCATACTTATGTGGGTACAGAGCACATTCTGCTCGGTCTGATCCGTGAAGGTGAAGGTGTAGCAGCAAGAGTGCTGAACAATCTGGGTATTAGCCTGAACAAGGCACGTCAACAGGTATTGCAGCTGCTGGGCAGTAATGAAGCGGTATCCAGCCATCACGGTACTCCTGCTAATGTAAGTACGCCTACACTGGATAGTCTGGCACGCGATCTGACGGCTATTGCTAAAGATAGCAACCTGGATCCGGTTATTGGCCGCAGCAAGGAGATCGAACGCGTGATTCAGGTATTGAGCCGTCGTACCAAAAATAACCCGGTCTTGATCGGTGAACCGGGCGTTGGTAAAACAGCCATTGCCGAAGGTCTCGCTCAGAAAATTATCAACAACGAGATTCCGGAGACTCTCCGTGACAAGCGTGTTATGACGCTGGATATGGGTTCTGTCGTAGCCGGAACCAAATATCGTGGTGAGTTTGAGGATCGTCTCAAAAAAATCATGGACGAAATTCGTCAAGCGGGTAATATCGTACTGTTCATTGATGAGTTGCACACATTGATCGGTGCAGGTGGAGCGGAAGGTGCAATTGATGCATCGAATATCCTGAAGCCTTCTCTGGCACGTGGTGAACTGCAATGTATCGGTGCGACTACACTGGATGAGTATCGTAAATATATCGAGAAAGATGCGGCTCTGGAACGTCGTTTCCAACCAATCACCGTTGATCAGCCATCTCCGGATGAAGCTGTACAGATCCTGATGGGTCTGCGTGATCGTTATGAAGCCCATCACCGTGTGAAAATTACGGATGAAGCGATTGAACAGGCTGTTAAATTGTCTGACCGTTATATTACGGATCGTTTCCTGCCGGATAAAGCGATTGACCTGATTGATGAAGCAGGTTCCAAAGTAAGATTGAACTCTTACACAATCCCGCCTAATCT
This sequence comes from Paenibacillus dauci, assembly GCF_000971985.1. GTDB lineage: Bacteria > Bacillota > Bacilli > Paenibacillales > Paenibacillaceae > Saccharibacillus > Saccharibacillus dauci. The sequence goes on from NZ_KQ040802.1 coordinate 14,005, forward strand.
GAAGCAGCTGGAAAGCCGTCTGGAAGATATCCGCAAGGAAAAAGACGCCGCTGTACAAAGTCAGGAATTCGAGAAAGCGGCTGCTCTGCGTGATACCGAGCAGAAAATCCGTGAAGAACTCGATACAACCAAGAACCAATGGAAAGAAAAGCAAGGTCGTACGGATTCCGAGGTTACTCCTGAAGATATCGCAGATATCGTTGCCAACTGGACAGGCATTCCGGTAACCAAGCTCAAAGAAGAGGAAACCGATCGTCTGCTCAATATGGAAAGCTTGCTGCACCAGCGCGTAATCGGTCAGGATGAAGCTGTCGTTGCTGTCAGCCGTGCAATCCGTCGTGCCCGTGCGGGTCTGAAAGATCCAAAACGTCCAATGGGTTCCTTTATCTTCCTCGGTCCTACAGGGGTTGGTAAAACCGAGCTCGCCCGTGCATTGGCCGAGTCCATGTTCGGTGATGAAAATGCCATTATCCGGATTGATATGTCCGAATACATGGAGAAACATTCGACTTCCCGTCTGGTCGGAGCGCCTCCAGGATATGTGGGTTATGAGGAAGGCGGTCAGCTGACCGAGAAAGTCCGCCGCAAACCATACTCTGTGGTCTTGCTGGATGAGATTGAGAAAGCTCACCCAGAAGTATTCAACATCCTACTGCAGGTACTGGAAGATGGTCGTCTGACCGATTCCAAAGGCCGTGTAGTCGATTTCCGGAATACACTGATTATCCTGACTTCTAACGTCGGCGCAGATGCAATCCGCCGGAACAGTACGCTTGGTTTTACAGCAACTGTAGATTCGGGTGCAGAGTATACGAACATGAAAGGTAAAGTGACAGACGAACTGAAACGTCACTTCCGCCCAGAGTTCCTGAACCGTATTGATGATGTGATCGTATTCCACTCTCTGGAAGAAAAACACATCGCCGAGATCGTAACCCTGATGTCCGAGGAACTGCGCAAGCGTCTGCGTGAGTATGCGGTAGACTTTACCCTTACTGCCAGCGCCAAAGCGTTCCTTGCCAAAGAAGGATTCGATCCTGCGTATGGTGCACGTCCACTTCGTCGTGCGATCCAGAAGCATATCGAGGATCGTCTGTCCGAAGAACTGCTGACAGGCAGCGTGACCAAAGGGGATACCCTGCTGATCGACGAGAAAGACGGTGCGCTGACAGTAGATAAGGTTGATCCTGCTACCCAGGCAGACAGCGTCTCTGCCAACGAAGCAAATCTGTAATCAAGGTCTCCTCTATTTCTGCAAAGGATAGAGGAATACCTATAGATATCGTGTATAAATAAAGGTTGATTCCAAAGGCAAAATCGCCCGCGGAATCAACCTTTTTAATGTTATAATAGAATAGAATGTAAAATTCAAAACATTGTATTACGATAAAAAGATATGAGATGTTAACTGTTCGGTTAACGTATATATAGAAAGGGACGTCCATGGCAAAAGTGAAAACAAAGTTTTTCTGTACGGATTGTGGATATGAATCTCCCAAATGGTATGGCAAGTGTCCAGGATGCCAAGCCTGGAATACCATGATCGAGGAGAAGGAAAGCACAGCGGTCAAAACGCAGGGCATGAATTCCTCCCTGTTCCAGACCAAGCAAAAGCCACAGGCAATTACAGAGATTGAAGCAGGCAAGGAGCCGCGTATCCAAACCGGGATTCAGGAGCTGAACCGCGTTCTGGGTGGAGGGGTAGTGCCTGGCTCGCTGGTACTTGTCGGTGGTGATCCGGGTATCGGTAAATCGACGCTGCTGCTGCAGACGTCGCATGCACTTACAAAGGCTGGACTGCGTGTACTGTATATTTCTGGAGAGGAATCTGTTCGACAGACCAAACTGCGTGCAGAGCGGCTGGATGCGCTGTCTGATGAGCTTTTTGTACTGTGTGAAAGCAATATGGATCTGATCGAGGAAGCAATTGACAATTTGAATCCCAATTTTTTGGTTATTGATTCTATACAGACGGTATATCAGCCGGAAGTCACAAGTGCACCCGGCAGCGTATCCCAGGTACGCGAATGTACATCACGGTTTATGCGTGTAGCGAAAATTCGGGGCATAGCTACCGTGCTGGTTGGTCATGTGACCAAGGAAGGCGCTATTGCCGGTCCGCGGATGCTAGAACATATGGTGGACTGCGTATTGTACTTTGAAGGGGAGCGTCATCATACGTACCGGATTCTGCGGGCAGTGAAGAACCGCTTTGGCTCAACGAACGAGATGGGGATTTTTGAAATGCATGAAGAAGGATTGACGGAAGTGTCCAATCCTTCGGAATTGTTCCTGTCCGAGCGTGCCATGGGAGCAGCCGGTTCGACTGTTGTAGCCAGTATGGAGGGTACGCGTCCGATGCTGGTTGAACTGCAGGCGCTGGTAGCAGCGACGCATTTCCCTTCGCCACGGCGAATGGGTACCGGTGTAGATAATAACCGTCTGTCTTTGATTATTGCCGTACTGGAAAAACGTATGGGCATGTTCCTGCAAAATCAGGATGCTTATCTGAATGTCGCAGGTGGCGTCAAACTGGATGAGCCAGCTGTCGATCTGGCAATCGCGGTCAGTCTGGCTTCCAGTTTCCGGGATGCACCTACCAAGCCGGATGATGTAATTTTTGGAGAAATCGGTCTTACCGGTGAGGTACGTGCCGTGTCCAGAGCAGAACAGCGGGTCAAGGAAGCGGCCAAGCTGGGATTTAAACGGGTGATTTTGCCAGAGAAAAGTCTCAAGGGATGGAAGCATCCCAAGGATATTCAATTAATCGGTGTAAATACGGTAGCGGAAGCATTAAAGGCTGCGTTGGATTAGGGGGAACAGTAGATGAAGGAAATCAGTCAAGCAGAGAAAATCAATCGCCTGCTGAAAATGGTAGCGCCAGGCACAGCATTCCGGGATGGACTCGAAAACGTATTGCGGGCCAAAACGGGCGGACTTATTGTGGTTGGCTCAACTCCCCAGCTAATGGAAGTAGTAGATGGCGGCTTTTCCATCGATTGCGAATTTTCTCCCAACTATTTGTATGAGTTGGCCAAAATGGATGGCGCCATTATTCTAAGTGGTGATCTGAAGCGGATTCTCTATGCGAATACGCAACTGATCCCGGATTCTTCCATCTCCTCGATTGAGACGGGGATTCGCCACCGTACGGCAGAACGGGTAGCCAAGCAGACCGGAGAACTCGTTATTTCGATCTCGCAGCGTCGTAATATTATTACGCTGTACAAAGGGAATTTGCGTTATGCGCTCAAAGAGATCGGTGTTATCCTGACCAAAGCCAATCAGGCGATCCAGACGCTGGAACGTTATCAGGCCGTATTGAGCCAGGCACTGACCAACCTGACGGCTTCCGAATTCGAACAAATGGTTACGATCTCCGAGGTAGCAGGTGTGATTCAGCGAGTAGAGATGGTACTGCGCATTCAGACCGAGATCAGCCGCTATATTACGGAACTTGGTGCGGAAGGCCGCCTTATTTCCATGCAGATGGAAGAAATGGTCGGTAATACGGAGGAAGAATTCCGATTGCTGCTCAAAGACTACGGACGCGATTGCAGTGAAGACAAGTTGAATGAAATTGTAAACAACCTTAAGCGGATTACCGATAATGAACTCATGGATGTCACGCAGATTGTCAAAATGCTGGGTTATCCTGTGGCGATTGCCCAGTCGGAAGAAGTGGTGCATGCCCGCGGATATCGTGTATTGAACAAGATTCCGAGATTGCCTAATGTGATTATCCACAATTTGGTCGAGCGTTTTGAAGCCCTGCATCAGGTAATAGGGGCAAGTATTGAAGAGCTGGATGAAGTGGATGGCATTGGTGAAGTACGGGCAAGAACGATTCGTGCAGGTCTGGAACGCATTCAGGAACAAGTATTTATTGACAGACAAATCTAAAAGCGTTAGAATCGTAAAGTTAATTGGTTAATATATCCATCTTTGAGGTGACAAAATGATAACAAAATCAATTCCAAACCTGTGTACGCTGTTTAACCTGGGACTTGGAATGGTGGCTATTTTACTGTCGTTGAATGATAACTATAGTCTGGCAGCGATCATGGTAATTGTAGCAATGTTAATGGACGGTCTGGATGGTCGTATGGCCAGAGCGCTTAATGCCCAGAGTGAACTGGGAAAAGAACTCGATTCGCTGTCTGATCTGGTATCGTTCGGTGTGGCGCCTATTATTATCATGTACAGTATTTCCTTTTATGATATTAATCCGGTGCTCGCTGTCGTAGCTTCGTTGATTTTCCCAATGTGCGGCGCAGTGCGTCTGGCACGATTCAATGTAAAAGCAGGAGTGCCCGGATACTTCACCGGTCTGCCAATTCCGGCAGCAGGCGGCGTACTGGCAACTTTATCCTTATTCCATAACGAAGTCTCTACGCCTTATATGGTGATCAGCACATTAATATTGTCTTACCTGATGGTAAGCCGTGTGAAATACCCCAACTTCAAAAAAGTGGGTATCCCGCGCAAAGCATTATGGCTGGCTCCATTCGTTGTTATCGTGGCGGTTGTTATCGCCATCATGTTCCCGGATCAAGTATCCAAACTGATTTTTGTGCCGCTGGCACTGTATGCATTGTATGGTTTCCAACAAAATATACGCCAGCTGACCCGACGTCGTAAGCATCAGGACGAAGACAACTCTTCCAAAGAATCTCTTCGTTAAGATGCTGGCATGATATGATGAATAAAGAAGCATTTATTTCTCTAGCGTAACAGAGAATAAATGCTTTTTTTTATGTCCAAATAGTTGGAATGAATGCAAAGGAGACAGGTATATGCTGGAGCAATGGAGAGAATGGAATAACGGCTGGCTGCAAGGCGAAGGACAACCGGCAAAAATGGTGTTGGATGGAATTGTAATACTGGTTATCGCTTTTTTGCTCGTATGGATCTGCCGTAGTCTGCTGATACGTTGGCAGCAGAGCTGCAAGAACAGAAGAGAGCCGCTATCTATCCAGCAAATAATGATTATAACAGCGGGAATATTGGCCGGATGGGTAACAGGAGCAGTAGGAGCTCTCATCTTCTCATGGTGGGGGCAGGGATACGAGATGATAAGATCGCTGCTTATGCTGGCATTTGGTTACGCTGGACTGCGTATGAGCTATATATACGCTACCGAAATCGCAGGCTGGCCAGGTCAGAAAATGAATTCCGATTCTCCGCTTCCTGCATCCGAAGAACGGCATGAAGAACCACGATCCCTCAAAGTAGTCTCTTCCAAAATAATGGACACCAATATTATTATCGATGGGAGAATTGAGTATATTATTCAGGCAGGCTTTTTGGAAGGGAAATTGCTAATACCGGATTTTGTGCTGCATGAGCTGCAGATGCTTGCCGATTCTGCCGATCTGCTGCGTCGTCAGCGGGGAAAACGTGGACTGGATCTGTTAAACAGGCTCCGTCAGCTGGATCAGGAACAGTTGGATATTTTATATACTGAACTTCCGGAAGCCATGAGTACCGATGATAAACTGGTTCAATTGGCACGAAGCCACCAAGCGGTACTGCTGACCAATGATACCAATTTGCAGAAAATCAGTGAGCTGCATCAGATTCGGGTTTTGAATGTCAATCACCTGGCTTCGATGTTGAAGCAGCAGCTTATCGCCGGACAGCTGCTTGTTGTCTCGGTTACCAAGGCTGGTAAAGAGCAGGGCCAGGGAATTGCTTATCTGGATGATGGTACCATGATTGTAGTGGAGCAAGGGCGTGAATATATGGGACGGGCTATAGAAGTCATGGTCACCAGTGCACTGCAGACAGCCAATGGCAAAATGGTATTTGCCAAACCTCATATCTCCGATTGAAGATTGAAAATGAAAGGATGCCGATATCTTTCTGTTTTTGCCCAGAATCGGGTAGAGACAATAGCGATCATCTAATAGGTTGTGCTGTAGATGCAGCGGGTATATTATTAAGGAATGGGATTTGAGACGTCCTGGAAGCATTCAGGATGGCGGACTGGAAAGATGAGGATGGGGATTATGACGAATAAGGCGGGTGTAATCGTCGTGGCAGCGGGCAAAGGTTCACGCATGGGCACGACAGAGAGCAAGCAGTATCTGAAACTTCAGGATAAGCCGATCATCATACATACGCTGGAGGTTTTTGAACGTTCATCTATGGTGAATGAGATCGTTATGGTTACAGGAGCAGAGGATGTGGAACGCTGCAGGGACTGGGTCAGACAATATGGTTTGGCCAAGGTTATTCATGTGGCAGCCGGCGGTCATGATCGTCAGGAGTCTGTTTTGAACGGCCTGCAGCATCTGACCACAGAGTGGGTTATGGTACATGATGGAGTCCGTCCTTTTGTTACCGAAGATCATATTCGGCAATGTTATGAAGTAGCAGTTGAAGTAGGCGCCTCTGTGCTGGCTGTTCCGGTTAAGGACACGATCAAGCAGGTCAATTCGGACAAGCAAATTATCGGGACGCCGGATCGCAGCAGTCTGTGGGCGATCCAGACACCACAGACCTTCCGGCGCAGCGATTTGTTGGACGCTCATCGGCAGGCTGAGCAGCAGGGTTTCCGCGGGACCGATGATGCCATGCTGGTAGAGCGTCTGGGAATGACGGTAGCTGTCGTGGAAGGCAGTTACACGAATGTAAAGATCACTACCCCGGATGATCTGGATTATGCTGCTTATTTATTGGAACGCAAAGGAGAGAGACACATATGATTCGCATAGGTCAGGGATTTGATGTACACCAACTGGTAGAGGGACGGCCATGTATTATCGGCGGCGTGACTATTCCTTATGATAAAGGGTTGCTCGGGCATTCGGATGCGGATGTACTGCTGCATACGATTACCGATGCTATTCTGGGCGCACTCGCCATGGGGGATATCGGCAAGCATTTTCCCGATACCGATCCGGAATTCAAAGATGCCGATAGCCTCAAGCTGCTGCTGCATATCTGGAAAATGATCCGCGAACGCGGTTATCGTCTGGGTAATGTAGATGCTACCATCATTGCCCAGAAGCCAAAGATGGCGCCTTATATTCCGCAAATGGTAGAAATTATTGCCAAAGCACTGGATGCGGAGATTGACCAGGTTAACGTCAAGGCTACAACAACCGAGCAGCTGGGATTCACCGGTCGTGGTGAGGGTATCGCTGCACAGGCTGTTGTATGTCTGATCAAAGAGTAATCAAGTTTAAGGAGGAAATTTATTATGTCTAATGAAGTTCGCGTACGCTATGCACCAAGTCCTACAGGACATCTGCATATCGGTAATGCCCGTACCGCACTGTTCAATTATCTGTTCGCCCGCAGTCAGGGTGGCAAATTTATTATCCGCATCGAGGATACGGATGTAAAACGTAACGTAGCCGGTGGTGAAGAAAATCAACTCTCTTACCTGAAATGGCTGGGTATCGATTGGGATGAGAGTATTGATGTTGGCGGTGAATACGGACCGTATCGTCAGACCGAGCGTCTGGATATCTATCGTGAACACTGGCAGAATCTGCTGGACCGCGGTCTGGCTTACAAATGTTACTGCACCGAGGAAGAGCTGGAGCAGGAACGTGAAGAGCAGATGGCCAAAGGAGAAACTCCGCGTTACTCCGGCAAGCATCGCGATCTGACACCTGAGCAGTGTGCTGCATTTGAAGCGGAAGGACGCGTACCTAGCATCCGTTTCCGTGTACCGGAGAACAAGACCTATACATTCAATGATATTGTCAAAGGCGAAATTTCGTTTACTACGGAAGATACCGGGGACTTTGTTATTGTCAAAAAAGACGGTATTCCAACCTACAACTTTGCGGTTGTACTGGACGACTACCTGATGAAGATCTCCCATGTTCTGCGCGGGGAAGACCATGTCTCCAATACACCGCGTCAACTGATGATCTACGAAGCACTGGGCTGGGAACCACCACAGTTTGGTCATATGACACTGATCGTCAATGAAAACCACAAAAAGCTCAGCAAACGTGATGAGTCTATTATCCAGTTTATCGAGCAATACGATCAGCTTGGGTATTTGCCGGAAGCACTGTTTAACTTTATCGTGCTGCTGGGTTGGTCACCGGAAGGCGAGGAAGAAATTTTCTCCCGTGAAGAACTGATCAAAATTTTTGATGCCAAGCGTCTGTCCAAGAGCCCGGCGGTATTTGATACCCACAAGCTGGCGCATCTGAACAATATGTATATCAAAAAAGCCGATACCGATCGTATCGCAGCGATGGCGATTCCTCATCTGCAAAAAGCAGGACGTCTGCCGGCAGAACTGAGCGAAGAGCAGCAGCAGTGGGCACATGATCTGGTTGCTCTGTATCAGGAGCAAATGGTATCGGCTTCCGATATCGTGGAACTATCCGAAATGTTCTTCCGTACCCATGTAGAGCTTGGTCAGGAAGAGCAGCAAATCCTGGGAGAAGAGCATGTCAAAACCGTACTGGAAGCATTGCTGAACAAAATCCGTTCTTCCGAGGAATTCAGTCCTGCTCATGCAGCTGCAATGATCAAGGAAGTACAAAAAGAAACTGGATATAAAGGCAAGCAGCTGTTCATGCCAATCCGCGTAGCACTGACAGGCGAAATGCATGGACGCGATCTCAACCATACAGTATATCTGCTTGGCCGTGATCGTGTTATCGAACGTCTGGCTTCCCAGATCAAAGGATCCTGATTTCCATTTGGTACAAAGCAGCTGTTCAAAGCTATCCAGGAGTTGTCGGAATTTGCCGCAGCTGCATAATTCATATTGTTTAATCGGGTAGAGTCCGTTATAATGATCACCTGACAGATAATTTAAAACTTAAATGTATAATATATCGATATAATGGCATTGATCAGGAAAAGTAAGCCTGAATATGAAGTCCCAGAGAGGATGACCCTGTGCGTAATGACAGGTAGCTGGAAATCATCCACTTCAGACAGGCTGAACATGCACCTGTGAGCTGCAAAGTCGAACCTTTTCCGTGCTCTTTCCTTCATTTTGAACGAAAGCATGTGAAGAGCAGTAGATTTTGCCGTATGGTCTCACGTTACAGACTGCACAAGTTGGACAGCCCCACCTGACCTTTTAAGGGATCAGGAGCAAGGAGGCTGCCCAAGCAGAGTGGAACCGCGTAAGAAGACGCCTCTGCAGCCCTAACCGGCTGTGGGGGCGTTTTTTAATGAGGCGCAAGCCAAAGAGGGGAAGAAGTCATGCTGAAAAATATGAGGTCCGATATTCGCGCTGTGTTCGATAATGATCCGGCAGCGCGCAGCTGGTTTGAAGTCATATTCACCTATTCGGGATTGCATGCAATCTGGGCGCATCGTCTGGCTCACTGGTTTTACTGTAAACGCTGGTTTACGATCGCTCGTATTATTTCTCAAGGAAGCCGCTTTATGACAGGGATCGAGATTCATCCTGGTGCAACAATCGGTAACCGTATGTTCATCGATCATGGCATGGGGGTCGTGATTGGCGAGACCTGCGAGATTGGAGACGATGTAGTCATCTATCAGGGCGTAACACTCGGTGGTACAGGTAAGGAAAAAGGCAAACGACATCCGACAATAGGCAATAATGTCGTGATCGGTTCGGGTGCCAAAGTGCTGGGTTCCTTTACCGTAGGCTCCAATTCCAATATTGGTTCCAATTCCGTTGTGCTGCGGGAAGTTCCTCCTAACAGTACAGTAGTCGGTATTCCCGGCAAAATTGTAATTCAGGATGGCAAGAAAGCCGATCGACTTAGCCATCAGATGCCCGATCCGGTAGCCGCCAGACTCGCTGAACTGCAGCTGGAGATCGAACAGCTCAAAAAGCAGCTGGAAATGGAACAGGGAATCAAGCCGAATAGCAGCAGACATTCTTCGTAATCATCACAATATACATGGACACAGAGAAGGGATGAGAATATGCCATTGCAAATCTATAACACAATGACTCGCATGAAAGAACAATTTGTCAGCCTGACACCAGGTGAAGTGAAAATGTACGTATGCGGACCTACCGTATACGACTATATTCATATCGGTAATGCCCGTCCCATGATTTTCTTTGATGTAGTACGCAGCTATCTTGAGAATCAGCAGTACAAAGTGGACTATGTAGTTAACTTCACCGATGTGGATGACAAACTGATCCGCAAGGCAGAAGAACTGGATACAACGGTTATCGAAGTAGCAGAGCGTTTTATTGCCGCCTATTTCGAAGATCTGGAAGGTCTCGGTATCCGCCGTGCTACGATTCACCCACGGGTAACGGAAAATATGGATATCATCGTCCAATTTATCGATAAGCTGGTTGAACTGGGCTATGCCTATCCCAAAGAAGGCGACGTATACTTCCGTACACGCAAATTCGCTTCCTATGGCAAGCTGTCCCACCAGAAGCTGGATGAACTGCAGTTTGGTATCCGGATCGAAGTCGACAAACGCAAAGAAAATCCGGAAGACTTTGTACTCTGGAAAGCAGCCAAGCCGGGCGAGATCTTCTGGGAGAGTCCATGGGGACAGGGACGTCCGGGCTGGCATATTGAATGCTCTGCTATGGCACGTCACTATCTGGGAGATACACTCGATATTCATGGCGGTGGACAGGATCTGCAGTTTCCGCACCATGAGTGCGAATGCGCACAATCGGAATCGGTAACCGGCAAGCCATTATCCAACTACTGGATGCATAACGGATTTATCCGTATTGATGATGAGAAAATGTCCAAGTCTCTGGGGAACGGTATTCTGGTCAAGGATCTGCGCAAGAACCACAAGCCTGCAGCTATTCGTTATCTGATGCTGTCGACACACTACCGCAATCCGCTTAACTATACAGATGATACGATGACACAGGCTGAGAACAGTATTGAACGTATTGCCAATGCTGTCAGTAATGTGAAGCACCGTCTGTCCGCATCCGATACTTCTTCTCCGGCGGATACAGAACTGGTGAGCCGCGTAGAGGCGATCCGCAGTCTGTTCCATGAGAAGATGCAGGATGATTTTAATACACCGGATGCAATCACTGCGATTTTTGAATGGGTGAATGAAGCCAATCTGCTGCTGCAGCGTGAAGTAGTACAACAAGCTTCCCTGGAAGCTTTGCTGCAGGTATTTGACGAAATGAACGAAGTACTGCGTCTGTACTGGGAAGAAGAGCAGCTTCTGGATGAAGAAGTCGAGCAGCTGATCGCTGAACGTATCGAAGCGCGCAGCAGTAAAAACTGGGCAAGAGCCGATGAAATCCGTGATCTGCTGTCTGCACAGGGCATTATGCTGGAAGACACGCCTCAGGGCATGAGATGGCGTCGTAAATGAACAGGAGGAGATATTGATGAACCCTCCAGAAAATAATGATATGCACGGCTGGTTTCCATTTGCCCCATCCAAGCCGGCAGAGCAGCTGCCGCCGCTGGCTCTTGCCTATATGGGGGATGCCATTCATGAAGTGGCAGTAAGACAATATCTGATTTCCGGCAAAAACTTGCGTCCCAATCATCTGCACCGTCTGTCGACCGGTTTCGTCTCGGCAGGCGCGCAGGCACGGATGCTTCAGCATCTGGAGCCGTTACTGACAGAGACTGAAGCAAGTGTCGTACGTCAGGGACGCAATGCCAAATCCGGTACGGTACCGAAAAATGCCAGTGTTATCGATTATCGGTATGCAACGGCGTGGGAATGTCTGCTCGGATATCTGTATTACAAAGGTGAGCAGGCACGTATTGAAGAGCTGATTACCCAGGGGATTCAGCATTTGGAGCAAAAGTCGTAGACGACTTTATCCATTATTTAGATAGGCACGGTATGCCACAGAAGCATTCCTCTTCAAAAAGGGTAATGGATGAGTAGGCATAATGTAGTCCACAGGAGGAAACACCATGGAAGAAGAATATATTGCTGGCAAGCATTCGGTTACCGAAGCGCTTCGTGCCGGTAGAAGCATCAATAAAATATGGATCGCTGAAGGTTCCCAAAAAAATCTGGTACAGTCGATCATGGACGAAGCCAAACAGCGCGGAGTCATTGTCCAGTATGTGGATAAGCGCAAGCTGGACAGCTTTGTACCGGGTGTACAGCATCAGGGAGTAATTGCCCAGGCTGCTCCATACGAATATGCAGAAGTTGAAGATATTCTTGCCGCTGCGCAGTCTAAGGGAGAAGCTCCCTTTATTCTGCTGCTGGACGAGATCGAAGATCCGCATAACCTCGGCTCGATCCTGCGTACAGCCGATTGCACCGGTGTACATGGCGTTGTAATTCCAAAACGTCGCTCGGCAGGAATCACAGCGACTGTATCCAAGACATCAGCAGGTGCCGTGGAATATGTACCGGTAGCCCGGGTCAGCAATCTGGGACAGACGATTGACCGTCTCAAAGAACAGGGTGTATGGGTAGTTGGAACCGATGTGGATACAGACAGCAATCTGTATCAAACGGATATTTTCAATGGTCCGGTAGCTATCGTTATCGGTAATGAAGGCAAAGGCATGGGCCGATTGATCCGGGAGAAGTGCGATGTACTGGTTCAGCTTCCGATGAAAGGACAGATTAACTCGCTCAATGCTTCAGTAGCTGCAGGAGTGGTCATGTACGAAGTACTGCGCCGCCGGCAGTCACTCGGTTAGAGGTATGACGGATCTGCGGGATGTTCTTCTGGTGGATGGTTACAATATGATCGGTTCCTGGCCCGAGCTTGTGGAATTGTCGGAGATCGGCCTCAATGAGGCGCGCAACCGTCTACTGGAACGTCTGGCTAATTATCAGGCTTATTCGGGGCGAAGGGTCATTGCCGTTTTTGATGCTTACCGGGTTCCGGGATTGGGCAAATCCTATGAACAGGGCAAGGTCGAGATGTACTTTACCAAGGAAAAGGAAACTGCCGATGAAGCGATCGAACGCTTTGTCGGTGAGTTGTCCCACCGCCGCCGCCAAATCTATGTCGCCACCAGTGATCTGGCTGAGCAGCATGTTGTTTTTGGTCAGGGAGCGCTACGGGTATCAGCCCGTGAGCTGCTGATCGAAGTGCAGATCAGCGAAAGGGAGATTGCGCAGCGCATACGCGAACAAAGGGATTATGCTTCACGCAATACACTGGATGGCAAACTGAATCCGCAGCAGCGGCATCTGTTTGAAAAATGGCGCAGGGGAGAGTGAGTTGTCACTATAATGACAGCTTACTTGCGAACCTGCGTTCTCTTTTATAAAAAAAAGGCTGAAAATGCTGTAACAACGGCGTTAGAGGCGACAAATACGGTTGACGATGTGAGGTTACATAATATATACTTGGGCTATATTTTATAGGGTAACGGAGACCTTGCGTTGCAACCGGAGGGATTGTTTGTGAGTGTCGACCTCAAAGATATCATGGTGTCACCATACGATTACCAGAGCGATGAAGATCTTGTAGAAGCCGTCCGGCAAGGCGATTCCGAAGCCTTGGAGTACTTGATTACCAAGTACAAAAATTTTGTACGTGCAAAAGCCCGGTCTTATTTTCTTATTGGTGCAGATCGTGAAGATATCGTACAGGAAGGCATGATCGGCCTGTACAAATCCATTCGTGATTTCAAAAACGATAAGATGTCTTCGTTCAAGGTATTTGCTGAATTGTGTATTACCCGTCAGATCATTACTGCGATCAAGACGGCTACACGGCAAAAGCATATTCCACTGAACTCGTATGTATCTCTGGACAAACCGATCTATGACGAAGATTCCGACCGTACACTGCTTGATGTCATTTGTGGCTCACAGGTATCCGATCCGGAAGAATTGGTTATTAACAAAGAGGAGTTCACCGGTCTGGAAGACAAAATGTCCGAAATTCTGAGTGATCTGGAACGCAAAGTACTGATGCTGTATCTCGATGGACGCTCTTATCAGGAGATCGCTGTCGATCTCTGCAGACATGTCAAATCTATCGATAATGCGCTTCAGCGTGTCAAACGCAAGCTTGAGCGTTACCTCGAAGTACGTGATAACTAGACTCCTGGCAACCAAGTGAAGACTCTGCATATAGAGTCTTTTTTATTTTGCACAGCGCTGTCGTTCACCCTGTAATATGGCAGTAAGTAATAACAACAAAATCATTCGATCCTGTCTGGAAAAGAAGCCGAGAAGAATTGTTATTTTTTTGAAAAACAAACACGAATATTCGTTGACACGTACAGAGCCCTGTGATAAAGTGTTTCAGGTAGGCCTGAAATCGCCTGTTCTTAGGTGTGTCAATCTTTATGGCGACGAAGGCAGCTATATGAGCAAGTGTAACCACCCTGACCGCATGGGGATGAAGAATGGTACAGGCTCTTGGTCTGACCCTTTTCTTCGTTTAACCAGATCGTCTTTTGGAGGTGTAGTCGTGGCACGAAGCTTTAAGTCTGTGTTTTCCTTTTTCTCCGAAAGCTGGGCTGAACTTAAAAAGGTTCGCTGGCCTAATCGTAAAGAGCTGACCAACTATACTCTTATCGTTATCGGTACGATATTGTTTGTCGCCGTTTATTTTTGGGTTCTAGACATCGGCATTTCCGCTGTGATCGAAGCGATAATTTAAGAAGGGTTCCAGGTGGCTTGATATGGAAAAAAGATGGTACGTAGTTCATACTTATTCAGGGTATGAAAACAAGGTCAAGGCCAATTTGGAAAAACGCGTTGAGTCCATGGGCATGGAAGACAAGATTTTCCGCGTTCTTGTTCCTATGGAAGAAGAACTGGTAAACAAAGACGGCAAGAAAAAAACCGTCATGCGTAAAGTTTACCCGGGTTATGTTCTTGTTGAAATGATCCAGACTGATGATTCCTGGTATGTAGTACGCAATACACCTGGTGTAACCGGCTTTGTCGGTTCGACAGGTTCAGGCTCCAAGCCGACTGCGTTGCTGCCGGAAGAAGTGGAACAGATTCTCAAACACATGGGTATGGAAGAACCGAAGGAGCATATTGACTTCGAGGTTAAAGAATCCGTACGCATCAAAGTTGGACCGTTTGCGAATTTTGTGGGCTCCGTGGAAGAAATCTTGGTAGACAAGAGCAAGCTCAGAGTACATGTTAACATGTTCGGACGGGAAACCCCGCTTGAGCTGGATTATACTCAAGTGGAAAAGATATAGCAGGTTTCTAGGATGACACGGGGATTTGAAGTGAGTCATCATTTCAGATTCTAACCGGTGTTTCCGGTTTTACCGCATAGGCTTGAGACAGATGTTTTAAGTCGAATGCGTCGTTTTACGTGGGAGGGCAGCGATGTCCGTCTACCACTATTCGCAAGGAGGTGTTTTACATGGCTAAAAAGGTAATCAAAATGGTAAAACTGCAAATCCCAGCTGGTAAAGCGAATCCGGCTCCTCCAGTAGGTCCGGCATTGGGTCAAGCAGGTGTCAACATCATGGCATTCTGTAAAGAGTTCAACGCTCGCACAGCAGATCAAGCAGGTTTGATCATTCCGGTTGAGATCACAGTGTTTGAAGATCGTTCTTTCACTTTCATCACAAAAACTCCACCGGCTGCAGTTCTTCTGAAAGTTGCTGCTAAGATCGAAAAAGGATCTGGCGAACCGAACAAGAAGAAAGTCGCAGTTGTTAAACGTTCCGCAGTTCGTGAAATTGCAGAACAAAAAATGCCTGACCTGAACGCAGCTTCTATCGAAGCAGCAATGCTGATGGTTGAAGGTACAGCACGTAGCATGGGTATCACAATCGAAGACTAATTTGTATTAGTTTTTACTGGTGTCCGCCAGGATCCAGTCTATGCGGAAACATTGCTTTCCGCATATGTGGGAGGA
This sequence comes from Paenibacillus dauci, assembly GCF_000971985.1. Classification (GTDB taxonomy): domain Bacteria; phylum Bacillota; class Bacilli; order Paenibacillales; family Paenibacillaceae; genus Saccharibacillus; species Saccharibacillus dauci. Next base: position 29,753 of record NZ_KQ040802.1, read on the forward strand.
ATATCCGTTAATACCACAAAGGAGGAATAACAAATGGCTAAACATGGTAAAAAATATTTGGAAGCTGTTAAGCTGATTGACAGCGAAGCAACTTACGAGCCGGCTGAAGCAGTTGCTTTGGTTAAAAAAGCAGCTACTGCAAAATTCGACGAAACTGTTGAAGCAGCAGTACGTCTGGGTGTAGACCCTCGTAAACAAGATCAGGCTGTTCGTGGCGTCGTAGTACTGCCGCACGGTACTGGTAAAACTCAACGTGTTCTCGTATTCGCAAAAGGCGAAAAAGCAAAAGAAGCGGAAGCTGCTGGTGCTGACTTCGTTGGCGATCAGGACATGATCAACAAAATCCAACAAGGATGGTTCGACTTTGATGTCTGCGTAGCTACGCCGGATATGATGAGTGAAGTTGGTAAACTGGGACGTCTGCTCGGTGGTAAAGGTCTGATGCCTAACCCTAAAGCAGGTACAGTTACTTTCGACGTTACCAAAGCTGTTCAAGAAATCAAAGCTGGTAAAATCGAATACCGTCTGGACAAAGCAGGACAAATTCACGCGCCTATCGGTAAAGTATCGTTCTCTGAAGAGCAATTGAATGAGAACCTGCAAGCTCTGGTTGAAGCTCTTAACCGTGCTAAACCAGCTGCAGCAAAAGGTATCTACCTGAAGAACATTGCGGTATCTTCCACAATGGGACCAAGCGCACGCGTAAATGCAACAACTTACAGATAATTAATGGTTGACAACAACCTTTATATTTGATAATCTGTGAAAGTTGTAATTATGCTTGAACGTTGTACTTGCAATTACACTTGAATATGTTTAACCGTAGACAGTAGGTGCCCGTAAAGGCTTAATTTCCTACCGAGGTGTTATGATAGAATATCGGATACTCAGCGCGTAGCTTGCTGCGCCTGGTGAATCCGCTCCGTCAAGCCTTCGTCATTCTGCGGGGGCTTTTTTAATGCCCGTAGGAACTTTTCTTCCGAATCGCAAGAGGATGGAGAAAAGCAAGAATACGATCAGGAGGTGTCCAATTTGGCAAACGCAAAAGTAATCCAGGCAAAACAGGAAGCGGTAGAAGTGGTTGCAGCGAAATTGCGCGAGAGCGTAACTACAGTTGTTGCTGACTATCGTGGTCTGAACGTAGCTCAAGTTACAGAACTGCGCAAGCAACTGCGTGAAGCTGGTATCGAGTTCCAAGTATTGAAAAATACACTGGTTCGTCGTGCCACTGAATCTGCTGACCTGACTGAACTGAACGAAGTACTTAGCGGTCCTACCGCTATTGCTTTCAGTAAAGACGATGCAGTAGCACCGGCTAAAATTCTGAACGATTTCGCTAAAACGAATGACGCTCTGGAATTGAAAGGCGGCGTTGTTGAAGGACGCGTAGTAAGCGCAGAAGAAATCAAAGCACTGGCAGCTCTGCCATCCCGCGAAGGTCTCTTGTCCATGCTGCTTAGCGTACTTCAAGCTCCAGTTCGCAACTTTGCACTGGCAGTTAAAGCAGTATCCGAGAAAGAAGAGCAAAGCGCGTAAGCAATTTGCACACTGTTCCTCACACGCCCTAGTGGCGTAAAAAATGGCTGTAATCAGCCAAACCAAAATACAACCAATTATGGAGGGTTTATAAATGAGTCACGAGCAAATCCTTGAAGCCATCAAAGGCATGACTGTACTGGAACTGAATGATCTGGTAAAAGCAATCGAAGAAGAATTCGGTGTAACTGCAGCAGCTCCAGTAGCAGCAGCAGCAGCAGGCGGCGCAGCTGCAGAAGCTGAGCAAACTGAATTTGACGTAGTACTGACTTCCGCTGGTGCTTCCAAAATCAACGTAATCAAAGCAGTTCGTGAAGTAACTGGTCTGGGTCTGAAAGAAGCTAAAGAAGTAGTAGATAACGCTCCTAAAGCAATCAAAGAAGGTATTGCTAAAGAAGAAGCTGAATCCATCAAAGCTAAGCTGGAAGAAGCAGGCGCATCTGTAGAATTGAAATAAGAGATTTTCTCTTCTTTCTTACAAACCCCTTGAATCCGTTCAAGGGGTTTGTTTTATAACAAAAGCAGTATAACAGGTACTATCAAGAAAGGGTGAAGGAATGATATGGGAGATCATTATTATTCCAGCCAGCCTGGCGCAGCGCATGAACGCCGTATTATTGAAGCGGAATTGCGGGGCAAGGCTTTCAAATTTATAAGTGATGCCGGAGTCTTTTCCAAAACTGGAGTAGATTATGGCAGCAGAGTGCTCATTGATGCCCTTACACTAAGTGAAGATTCCAACGTGCTGGATGTAGGTTGCGGTTATGGGCCTATTGGTCTGTCTGCTGCATGTCTGGCTACAAAAGGTCATGTAACCATGCTGGATGTAAATGCACGTGCTGTTCAGCTGGCCAAAGAGAATGCTACGCTCAATCATATTGAGAATGTAACTATTCTGGAAAGTGATTTGTTTGCAGCTGTTCAAGGACAGAAGTTTGATGTAGTGCTGACCAACCCGCCGATTCGTGCAGGGAAATCAACCGTACATGCGATCTTTGAAGAAGCAGCAACTCATTTGAAGGATGGAGGCTCTCTATGGGTCGTTATCCAGAAAAAGCAGGGGGCTCCTTCGGCCAAAGCCAAAATGGAAGAGTTGTTCACCAGTGTAGAGGAAGTTACCAAAGATAAAGGATATCGCATTTTCCAGGCGATCAAATAAAAAAGGCCTATTCATCGGCTAGGATGAACAGACCTTGACACAAACTAGGAAACGCAAAATCAGTGAATACGCCTGTTGACTTAAATAGGCTAACGTGTTATCATTACAAAATGTCAGTATTAAGATGCCCTTTTTGGCTTTAGTTTTCTGTAGAATTACGAAAATTATGTACCATAAGGGTGTTTAATCTTGTCCTTAAACGTATAATAATCGGTATTTCAGTTAATTTCAACTGAAATATACGTCTGAGCTGCTGGGTCACATCCGTTGATAGCTGATGGTGCTCTTTTTTCGAGAAGATTCGATAAGAGCTTTTCTCTATTTGTGGGTGTGCGCTTCTATGTATGGACCTATTATACGTGATCCAAACAGCAGTTCGCAATGAAATTTTTAAGTGAGTAGACATTAAGGGGTGAGTATAAGTTGGCAGGACATCTTGTTCAATATGGTCGACGCACTCGGCGAAGTTATGCACGAATTAACGAAGTTCTTGAAGTACCTAACCTGATCGAAATCCAACAGAAATCTTATCAGTGGTTTTTGGATGAAGGATTGCGTGAAATGTTCCAGGATATCTCGCCAATTCAAGATTTTACAGGCAATCTGGTGCTCGAGTTCATCGACTACAGCCTTGGTGAGCCGAAATACACAGTAGACGATGCAAAAGAGCGTGACGTTACGTATTCAGCTCCGCTGCGGGTAAAAGTCCGTCTCATCAACAAGGAAACGGGTGAAGTCAAAGAGCAGGAAGTATTCATGGGTGATTTCCCGCTGATGACGGAAACCGGCACCTTTATCATTAACGGTGCAGAACGGGTTATTGTCAGCCAGTTGGTTCGCTCTCCCAGCGTCTATTTCAGCACTAAAGTCGATAAAAATGGTAAAACATCATATACTGCTACCGTTATTCCTAACCGTGGCGCATGGTTGGAACTGGAGATGGATGCAAAAGATATCGTCTATGTACGTATCGACCGCACTCGTAAGATCCCGGTAACCGTACTGCTGCGTGCACTTGGATTCGGCAGCGACGCTGAAATTCTGGACCTGCTTGGCAACGACGAATATATCCGTAATACATTAGATAAAGATAACACCGACTCTACCGAGAAAGCGCTGATCGAGATTTACGAGCGTCTTCGTCCGGGCGAGCCACCAACACTTGATAACGCCAAAAGCTTGCTTGTAGCGCGTTTCTTCGATCCAAAACGCTACGATCTTGCAAATGTAGGTCGTTACAAAATCAACAAAAAGCTTCATATCAAAAACCGTCTCTTCAACCAACGTCTGGCTGAGACGCTGATTGATACCAATACAGGTGAGATTGTAGCAGAAGCCGGACAGGTAGTAGATCGTCGTCTCCTTGACGAGATCATGCCTTACCTTGAAGGAGATCTGAACTTCAAAACTTATCATGTAGCTGGTGGCGTACTGGATGCCAATGATATTCCAATGCAGACGATTAATGTCTTCTCTCCGCTGGAAGATGGCAAAGTCGTATCGGTGATTGCCAACGGCACCATTGATAAATCTGTGAAGAATATTACACCGGCTGATATTATCGCATCGATCAGTTACTTCTTGAACCTGCTTCAGGGTATTGGCGATACCGATGATATTGACCATCTGGGTAACCGTCGTCTGCGTTCTGTAGGCGAACTGCTGCAGAACCAATTCCGTATTGGTCTGTCCCGTATGGAGCGTGTAGTACGCGAGAGAATGTCCATTCAGGACGCTAACGTGATTACACCACAGGCACTGATCAACATACGTCCTGTGATTGCATCCATCAAGGAGTTCTTTGGTAGCTCCCAGCTGTCCCAGTTTATGGATCAGACCAACCCGCTCGGTGAACTGACGCACAAACGTCGTCTGTCTGCCCTCGGACCCGGTGGTCTGACACGTGAGCGCGCAGGCTTTGAAGTCCGTGACGTACATCCGAGTCACTACGGTCGTATGTGTCCTATCGAGACTCCAGAGGGACCGAACATCGGTCTGATCAACTCCCTGTCCACGTTCGCACGTATCAATGAGTATGGCTTCATCGAAGCACCATACCGTCGTGTAGATCCGAACACCAATCGGGTAACTGATCAGATTGATTACCTGACTGCGGATGAGGAAGACAACTATGTAGTAGCTCAGGCGAATGCGGTCCTGAACGAAGACGGTACTTTTGCAGAAGAAATGGTAATCAGCCGTTACAACAAACAGGCCGATAACATTCTTCCTATGCCAAGAGAACGTGTTGACTATATGGACGTATCTCCAAAACAGGTTGTATCTGTTGCGACAGCATTGATTCCGTTCCTGGAAAACGATGACTCCAACCGTGCTCTGATGGGTTCCAACATGCAGCGTCAGGCGGTACCTTTGCTTATTCCTAAGGCACCACTTGTCGGTACAGGTATGGAACACAAAGCAGCCAAGGATTCCGGCGTATGTATCGTAACCAAACACGACGGTATCATCGAACGTTCTACTGCTAGCGAGATTACACTGCGCCGTATTGAGATTGTAGACGGCAAAGAAGTTAAAGGTGATCTCATTAAGTATAAATTACACAAATTCATGAGATCTAACCAAGGTACTGCCATCAATCAGCGTCCAATCGTTAAAACGGGCGACGTTGTGAAGAAAGGCGATATCCTGGCAGATGGTCCATCCACAGAGATGGGCGAGATCGCTCTGGGACGTAACGTAGTCGTAGCATTTATGACCTGGGAAGGTTATAACTACGAGGATGCGATCCTGCTGAGCGAGAAACTCGTAAAAGAAGATGTGTACACTTCCATCCATATTGAAGAATATGAATCCGAAGCTCGTGATACGAAGCTCGGTCCGGAAGAAATCACACGCGATATTCCTAACGTGGGTGAAGATGCACTGAAAAATCTCGACGAGCGCGGTATCATCCGCATCGGTGCCGAGATTGCTGCCGGCGATATTCTCGTTGGTAAAGTAACACCTAAGGGTGTAACCGAACTGACAGCAGAAGAACGCCTACTGCATGCGATCTTTGGTGAAAAAGCACGAGAAGTTCGCGACACCAGCCTTCGCGTACCACACGGTACAGATGGTATTGTCGTAGACGTTAAAGTGTTCACCAGAGAAAACGGCGACGAGTTGCCACCAGGTGTAAATCATCTGGTACGTGTATACATCGCGCAAAAACGTAAAATCTCCGAAGGCGATAAAATGGCGGGACGTCACGGTAACAAAGGTGTCGTTGCACGTATTCTGCCGGAAGAAGATATGCCGTTTATGCCAGATGGTACACCGGTACAGGTAGTACTGAATCCACTGGGCGTACCTTCCCGTATGAACATCGGTCAGATTCTCGAAGTCCATATCGGTATGGCAGCGATGAAGCTTGGTATTCACGTCGCTACACCGGTCTTTGACGGAGCGAATGAGTATGATGTATTCGATACGATGGAAGAAGCTGGTATGCAGCGTAACGGTAAGACTATCCTTTACGATGGAAGAACCGGTGACGAGTTCGAGCGTGAAGTTACAGTCGGCGTTATGCACATGATCAAACTGGCGCACATGGTTGATGATAAAATCCATGCTCGTTCCACAGGTCCTTACTCTCTCGTTACACAACAGCCGCTGGGTGGTAAAGCTCAGTTCGGTGGTCAGCGTTTCGGGGAGATGGAAGTATGGGCGCTGGAAGCTTATGGCGCTGCTTATACTCTGCAAGAGATCCTTACTGTCAAATCCGATGATGTCGTTGGTCGTGTGAAAACGTACGAATCCATCGTGAAAGGCGAAAACGTTCCTGAACCGGGCGTTCCTGAATCTTTCAAAGTATTGATCAAGGAGCTGCAAAGCTTGGGTATGGACGTTAAGATTCTCAATGAAGATGAAAATGAAATTGAGATGAGAGAGCTGGATGACGAGGAAGAGAACACCAATGATAAACTGAGCCTCAACCTTGAAGGTTCAGAAGTCGGCGTAGATTAATATCACTTATTCATGATTCCCAACATTGTCTGATGAAGGTAGACCGGAGCATTTCCGGTCTATCCTCATTCATCAGACGGTGCGTTGGGATTTGTGCGGAATACAGAGCTTTACAATAAATAGGATTTGGCCTTAGGAGGGGTGTCTCTTGATAGACGTTAACAATTTCGAATTTATGAAAATTGGGCTTGCTTCCCCAGACAAAATTCGTTCTTGGTCCCGCGGAGAAGTTAAAAAACCGGAGACAATCAACTACCGTACGCTTAAACCAGAGAAAGACGGTCTGTTCTGTGAACGTATTTTCGGACCAACCAAAGACTGGGAATGTCATTGCGGTAAATATAAGCGCGTACGTTACAAAGGTGTAGTCTGTGACCGTTGTGGCGTTGAAGTAACACGTGCCAAAGTACGTCGTGAACGTATGGGACATATTGAGCTGGCAGCTCCTGTATCCCACATTTGGTATTTCAAAGGTATTCCGAGCCGTATGGGTCTTGCACTCGATATGTCTCCAAGATCCCTGGAAGAAGTTATTTACTTCGCATCTTATGTTGTTACTGATCCAGGCGAGACACCACTGGAAAAGAAACAGCTTCTCTCTGAAAAAGAATACCGCAGCTACCGTGAAAAGTATGGCTACGGATTCCATGCAGGTATGGGTGCAGAAGCGATCAAGCGACTGCTTCAAGACCTTGATCTGGACAAAGAACTGGAATTCCTGCGTGAAGAGCTGCGTACCGCTCAAGGCCAACGTCGTAACCGTGCGATCAAACGTCTTGAAGTTATCGAAGCTTTCCGTAATTCCGGCAACTCTCCGGATTGGATGATCATGGATGTTCTGCCGGTAATCCCGCCGGAAATTCGCCCGATGGTTCAGCTGGATGGTGGACGTTTTGCGACATCTGACCTGAATGACCTGTATCGTCGTGTAATTAACCGGAACAACCGTCTGAAGCGCCTGCTGGATCTGGGTGCTCCTGACATTATCGTACAGAACGAGAAACGTATGCTGCAAGAAGCAGTAGATGCCTTGATCGATAACGGCCGTCGCGGACGTCCGGTAACAGGTCCAGGTAACCGTCCTCTGAAATCCCTCAGCCATATGCTGAAAGGTAAACAGGGTCGTTTCCGTCAGAACTTGCTCGGTAAACGTGTCGATTATTCTGGTCGTTCCGTTATCGTCGTAGGTCCTTACCTGAAAATGTACCAGTGTGGTCTTCCAAAAGAAATGGCACTGGAACTGTTCAAACCATTCGTAATGAAAGAGCTGGTTAATAAAGGCCTGGCTCATAACATTAAGAGTGCAAAACGCAAAGTTGAACGCGTAAGTCCAGAAGTATGGGATGTACTGGAAGAAGTAATCAAAGAACACCCAGTTCTTCTGAACCGCGCACCGACGCTGCATAGACTCGGTATCCAGGCATTCGAACCTATTCTGGTTGAAGGCCGTGCAATCCGTCTTCACCCGCTCGTATGTACAGCGTATAACGCTGACTTTGACGGTGACCAAATGGCGGTTCACGTACCATTGTCTGCTGAAGCACAAGCGGAAGCCCGCCTGCTGATGCTGGCATCCGGTAACATCTTGAACCCTAAAGACGGCAAGCCGGTTGTTACACCTTCCCAGGATATGGTCCTTGGCTCTTATTATCTGACTATGGATAATATGGAAGCCAAAGGTGCCGGCATGATCCTGCGTACAGTCAATGAAGCCGTATCCGCTTATCAACGTGGAACAGCGTCCCTGCATGCACGTGTAGCGATCCCTGCCAAAGCATTGGGTAAAACCAGCTTTACGGAAAAACAACAATCCGGTATGTTGATCACAACTGTCGGACGGATTATCTTTAACGAGATCTTCCCTGAGTCTTTCCCTTATATCAATGAACCGACTCGTGCCAACCTGTATCAGGGTATCCCGGATCACTACTTCATCTATGAAAAAGGTACAAACGTACTGGAATTCATGAAGGCAGTTCCGCAAACTGGCGCGATCGGCAAAGAATATCTCGGTACAATCATTGCACGCTGTTTCGAAGTCTACCATACAACACTGACTTCCGTGATTCTGGATAAAATCAAGCAGCTGGGCTTCACGTATTCCACTCGTGCGGGTATTACCGTTGGTGTGGCAGACGTTGTTGTTCCACCGGAGAAAACAGCATTGCTAGCTGAATCCGATAAAAAAGTTGCAGTTATCACGAACCAGTATCGTCGTGGTCTGATCACGAACGAAGAGCGTTATGATCGTGTTATCGAAATCTGGTCCCGTACGAAGGACGAGCTGACAGACATCCTGATGAAATCGATGGATCGTTATAACTCCATCATGCTGATGGTTGATTCCAAGGCGCGGGGTAACAAATCCCAGATTACTCAGCTGGGTGGTATGCGTGGTCTGATGGCCAACCCATCCGGTCGTATTATCGAGCTCCCAATCAAATCGAACTTCCGTGAAGGTCTGACAGTCCTCGAGTACTTCCTGTCTACTCACGGAGCGCGTAAAGGTCTGGCGGATACAGCACTTCGTACTGCTGACTCCGGTTATCTGACTCGTCGTCTCGTTGACGTAGCCCAGGACGTAATCGTACGTGAAGATGATTGCGGAACAGACAAAGGATTTATCGTTAGTCGTATCCAGGATGGTAAAGAAGTTATCGAAGATCTGTATGACCGTCTGGAAGGACGCTATTGCTTCGAGACTGTTCGTCATCCGGAGACAGGCGAGATTCTTGCTAGCCGCAATGAACTGATTGATTCTGACAAGGCTGAAGCTATCGTGGCTGCTGGCGTCAACAAAGTACAGATCCGTTCTGTACTGAGCTGTCGTACAAGACACGGGGTATGTAAGAAATGTTACGGTCGTAACCTGGCAACTGGTAAACACGTTGAGATCGGTGAAGCGGTTGGTATTATCGCAGCACAGTCCATCGGTGAACCAGGAACTCAGTTGACAATGCGTACGTTCCATACCGGTGGTGTAGCCGGAGATGATATCACTCAAGGTTTGCCGCGTATCCAGGAGCTGTTTGAAGCCCGTAACCCTAAAGGTCAGGCGACAATCAGTGAAATCGATGGCGTGGTTAAAGAGATCCGCGAAGCCAAAGACCGTCGTGAAATCGAAGTCGAAGGTGAAGCAGAAACCAAAGTCTACTCCGTTACCTACGGTTCCCGCCTGCGTGTAAGAGAAGGCATGGAAATCGAAGCAGGGGACGAGCTGACAGACGGTTCCATCGATCCAAAAGAAATGCTGCGTATCAAAGGTATCCGCGGCGTTCAGAACTACATCCTGCAGGAAGTACAGCGCGTATACCGTAACCAGGGTGTGGAAATCAACGATAAGCACGTTGAAGTTATGATCAGACAGATGCTGCGCAAAATCCGTATTGTGGATAACGGCGAAACTACGCTGCTGCCAGGCTCATTTGTGGATATCTACGAATATGAAGATGCCAACAAAGTGGCCATTATGGGAGATCGCGAGCCAGCTGTTGCCAAACCGGTATTGCTCGGTATTACCAAAGCATCCCTGGAGACAGATTCCTTCCTGTCTGCTGCATCCTTCCAGGAGACTACTCGTGTCCTGACCGATGCTGCAATCAAAGGTAAAGTCGACAAATTGCTGGGTCTGAAAGAGAACGTTATTATCGGTAAGCTGATCCCTGCAGGTACGGGTATGAACCGTTACCGCAGTGTTCAGTTCGAAGAACCGGAAACAGTAGAAGGAAACGAAGAGAATCTGGAAACTGTAACCGTAGAATAGTTGCAAATATCAGTAAACGATTGACTGTGAGAGCAGTGAATTGATATGATATACAGTAGGGTTTACGCCGGGAAGCTATCTTTCCCGGTGAAACTACTGCTTTATCCATATAATTATCCCCACAATTCTTTATAGAACATTCAACTTATCTATTGACACTAACCGTATGGTAATGCTAATATAGCAAAGGTGCGTGAATAGAGCGCTGATCCCTGATCTTTTGGAGGGAATCGTTAAGATGACTAATGATAAAGGATTACAGGATGCCCGTATCAAGATCGGCACCAAGCAGACAATGCGAATGGTCGAAACGGGGCAAGCTGATGAAGTCTATGTTGCGCAGGATGCAGAGCAGCATCTCATTTCAAAGATCGTGCAATTGTGTTCCAAGCACTCTGTCAGAATCACTTATGTAGATACGATGAAGGAACTGGGCAAAGCATGTGGAATCGAAGTGGGAAGTGCAATGGCTGTTGTCCTTAAATAATGCAATAAGGAACGTTTTTGCTAGTCAGAACGGCAGGCAAAAACTTTTCATTTGTTCTTTTATGAACCGCCTGGGTCTGTGGGCTTAACAATCGGTTTACAAAAGAACTGAAAATATGGGAAGGGGGTGGCAATACAATGCCAACTATCAATCAATTGGTCCGTAAAGGACGTCAAGCGAAAATCGAGAAATCGAAATCTCCTGCACTGCAAAAAGGGTTTAATGCTCTGAAGCGTCAAGAGACAAACCTGAGTGCTCCACAAAAACGTGGTGTATGTACTCGTGTAGGTACGATGACTCCGAAAAAACCTAACTCCGCGCTTCGTAAGTATGCTCGTGTACGTTTAACTAACCGTATCGAGGTTACTGCTTACATTCCGGGTATCGGTCATAACCTTCAAGAGCACAGCGTAGTACTCGTACGCGGTGGCCGGGTTAAAGACTTACCAGGGGTTCGTTATCATATCGTTCGTGGCGCGCTGGATACAGCAGGCGTTAACAACCGTATGCAAGGTCGTTCCAAATATGGTACAAAACGTCCTAAAGAGAAAAAGTAATTCGATAGTGCAGAAATCTGCACTGCACATTTAAGAAAGGGGGATAAACATGCCAAGAAAAGGTCCAGTTACCAAAAGAGACGTGTTGCCTGATCCGGTTTATAACAGCAAGCTTGTTACTCGCCTGATCAACCGCATCATGATCGACGGAAAACGTGGAGTTGCTCAAAGCATTCTTTATAACGCGTTCAACCTGATCCAAGAACGTACAGGAAATGATCCTATGGAAGTATTCGAGGCGGCAATCAAAAACATCATGCCGGTTCTCGAAGTTAAAGCTCGCCGTGTCGGTGGCGCTAACTATCAAGTACCTATCGAAGTTAAGCCGGAGAGACGTACTTCCCTTGGTCTGCGTTGGCTCGTAAACTACTCCCGCAACCGCGGCGAGAAGACTATGGAAGAGCGTTTAGCAGCAGAAATCATCGATGCATCCAATAACACTGGCGCATCCGTGAAAAAACGTGAAGATACACACAAAATGGCTGAAGCGAACAAAGCGTTTGCTCACTACCGCTGGTAGGATTCAAGCCAATTTTCAAAAATTCCTATTTTTGAAGGGAGCACCTATTCATGGCAAGAGAGTTCTCCTTGAAAAATACACGTAATATTGGTATCATGGCACACATTGATGCCGGTAAAACAACCACTACAGAACGTATCTTGTTCTATACAGGCCGTACGCACAAAATCGGTGAAGTTCACGAAGGCGCTGCGACAATGGACTGGATGGAGCAAGAACAAGAGCGCGGTATTACGATTACATCCGCGGCTACGACTGCTCAGTGGAAGGGCCACCGCGTTAATATCATTGATACTCCAGGTCACGTTGACTTCACTGTTGAAGTTGAACGTTCCCTGCGTGTATTGGACGGGGCCGTAGGCGTATTTAGTGCGAAAGAGGGCGTTGAGCCACAATCCGAGACTGTTTGGAGACAAGCAGACCGTTATGGTGTACCTCGTATCGCTTATGTCAATAAAATGGATATTATCGGTGCTGATTACCTGAACGTAGTTAAAGACATGCGCGATCGTCTGCAAGCGAACGCAGTAGCGATTCAATTGCCGATCGGTGCAGAAAATGACTTCGTAGGTATTATCGATATTATTGAAATGAAAGCCATCCAGTACAAAGATGATCTGGGTAAAGATCCGGTAGATATCGAGATCCCAGCCGATTTGAAAGATACTGTTGATGAGCTTCGTATGGAACTGGTAGAGAAAGTATCAGAACTGGACGAAGATCTGATGATGAAATACCTTGAAGGAGAAGAGCTGACGGTTGACGAAATCAAATCTGCTCTCCGTAAAGGTGTTTGTGATGTTAAGATCTTCCCTGTAATCTGTGGTTCCTCTTACCGCAACAAAGGTGTTCAGCCGATGTTGGATGCAGTTATCGATTACCTGCCATCGCCACTGGATGTACCGGCGATCAACGGTCAACTCGAAGACGGTACAGAAGAAATTCGTCATTCTTCGGATGAAGAACCATTCTCTGCACTGGCATTCAAAATCATGACTGACCCTTATGTGGGTAAACTGACATTCTTCCGTGTATACTCTGGTGTACTGCAATCCGGTTCTTACGTTCTGAATGCCACTAAAGGCAAACGCGAACGTATCGGTCGTATCCTGCAGATGCACGCTAACAGCCGTGAAGAAATCAGCGTAGTTTACGCTGGTGATATCGCTGCAGCTGTTGGTTTGAAAGATACAGGAACTGGTGATACACTGTGTGATGAGAAGAATCCGGTTATCTTGGAGTCCATGAACTTCCCTGATCCGGTTATCGAGATCGCAGTTGAGCCAAAAACCAAAGCAGACCAAGATAAAATGGCAACTGCTCTGGGTAAATTGACGGAAGAAGATCCAACTCTGCGCGCTTCTACTAATGAAGAAACAGGACAAACTATCCTGGCAGGTATGGGTGAGCTTCACCTTGATATCATTATCGACCGTATGCGTCGTGAATTTAAGGTTGAAACTAACGTAGGTCAACCACAGGTTGCTTATCGTGAAACATTCCGTCAGCCAGCTCGCGTCGAAGGTAAATTCGTACGTCAATCCGGTGGTCGTGGTCAATACGGTCACGTATGGGTTGAATTCGAACCTCTCGAAGCAGGTACTGGTAACCAATTCGAAAGCAAAATCGTCGGTGGTTCCGTACCAAGAGAATACGTTGGTCCTGCACTTCAAGGTATCGAGGAGCAAATGAAGAACGGTGTTCTTGCAGGCTTCCCGGTTGTAGACGTAAAAGCTACAGTTGTAGACGGATCTTATCATGATGTCGATTCCAACGAGATGGCATTTAAAATTGCCGGTTCGATGGCATTGAAATCCGCAAAAGACAAGTGTAAACCTGTCCTGCTGGAGCCAATCATGAAAGTTGAAGTTACAGTACCAGAAGAGTACATGGGTGACGTAATGGGTATGCTGAACTCCCGTCGCGGCCGTATCGAAGGTATGGATTCCCGCAGCGGTACTCAAATTATCCGTGCAAAAGTACCTCTGTCCGAAATGTTTGGATATTCCACAACACTTCGTTCCGGTACACAAGGACGAGGCGTGTTCTCCATGGAACTTTCTCATTATGAAGAAGTACCTAAGAGCATTGCTGAAGCAGTTAGTGCAAAAGCTAACGGCTAAGTCCGAATTATGTTTTCACTTATGGAGTAGGCAGGAGGCGGTTTGACCGCTTTCTGATCCATATTCCATAACAAAAATAAACAACACTACCTTCAAGGAGGAACTGTTTAAAATGGCAAAGGCTAAATTTGAACGTAATAAACCGCACGTTAACATCGGTACTATCGGTCACGTCGATCATGGTAAAACAACTCTGACTGCTGCAATCACAACTGTACTGTCCAAAACTTACGGTGGTGCTGCTGTAGCATTCGATCAAATCGATAAAGCTCCTGAAGAGCGCGAGCGCGGTATCACTATCTCTACTGCACACGTAGAATACGAAACTCCTAACCGTCACTATGCACACGTTGACTGCCCTGGTCACGCTGACTATGTTAAAAACATGATCACTGGTGCTGCACAAATGGACGGAGCGATCCTGGTTGTATCCGCAGCTGACGGCCCTATGCCACAGACTCGTGAGCACATCCTGCTGTCCCGCCAAGTAGGCGTACCTTACATCGTAGTATTCCTGAACAAATGCGACATGGTAGAAGACGAAGAGCTTCTGGAACTGGTTGAAATGGAAGTTCGCGATCTGCTGAGCGAATACGATTTCCCAGGCGACGATACTCCAATCACTCGTGGTTCTGCTCGTGAAGCACTGGCTAACCCTGATGGCGACTGGGCTAAGAAAATCGTTGAAATGTTCGAAACAATCGATACTTACATTCCAACTCCAGAACGCGACACTGACCGTCCGTTCCTGATGCCTGTCGAGGACGTATTCTCTATCACTGGTCGTGGTACAGTTGCAACTGGCCGTATCGAGCGTGGTACTGTTAAAGTCGGCGACGAGATCGAAATCGTTGGTATCCAAGAAGAAACTAAGAAATCTGTTGTTACGGGCGTAGAAATGTTCCGTAAACTGATGGATTCCGCTCAAGCTGGTGACAACATCGGCGCCCTGCTGCGTGGTGTAGACCGTGCACAAATCGAGCGTGGACAAGTACTGTCCAAACCAGGTTCTGTTAACCCGCATACTGAGTTTTCTGCTCAAGTATACGTTCTGACAAAAGAAGAAGGTGGCCGTCACAAGCCTTTCTTCACTGGTTACCGTCCACAGTTCTACTTCCGTACAACTGACGTAACTGGCGTTATCTCCCTGCCAGAAGGTACTGAAATGGTTATGCCTGGCGACAACATCACTGTTACTGTATCCCTGATCAATCCAATTGCGATTGAAGAAGGTACACGCTTCGCGATTCGCGAAGGTGGACGTACAGTTGGCGCTGGTGCGGTAGCTACCATCTCCAAATAATTAATCTTTCCGCGTGATCTTCGGGATCCGGAAGATTTAAATAAGCAACAATGTATTGTAACGAAGCAACATTGTATCCTAATCGAAAGTTAAGATGAGGCCTGCTTCCTTTGCAAAAAGGTGCAGGTCTTATTTTTTTATGGAAAGTTTCAAAAAAGACTTGCGCATCAACCAGCTTATCATATATAATAACTAATGTTGTGCTGAGACGTTGCGATGATGTGAGAGGTTACTGACACACCCGGCTCCTTTGCCATGAGCGGTGAGTTGGAAAATTTTCACGGAGTATGTCCGATAATAAATTGGGCGATAAAAGGAGGGACTAAAATGGCAAAGCAAAAGATTCGTATTCGCTTGAAAGCTTACGATCACAGAATTCTTGATCAATCCGCAGAGAAAATCGTTGAAACGGCTAAACGTTCCGGCGCAGGAGTATCCGGACCGATCCCGCTTCCGACTGAGAAACAAATCATCACTATTCTCCGTGCGGTGCATAAATACAAAGATTCTCGTGAACAATTCGAACAACGCACACATAAGCGTTTGATCGACATTGTTAACCCAACTCCACAAACTGTGGATGCTCTGATGCGTCTGGACTTACCGTCTGGCGTAGATATCGAAATCAAACTTTAATCCACATAGATGTGGTAATACGCAAAAGCGAAAAGAGGTGTCAACATGAAAGGTATCTTAGGAAGAAAACTTGGTATGACTCAAGTCTTTACCGCGGAAGGTAACGTTATTCCTGTAACGGTAATCGAAGCTGGACCATGTGTGGTTCTGCAGAAGAAAGACCTGGAAAATGACGGATACGAAGCGGTACAAATCGGTTTTGCTGATAAAAAAGCAAGCAGATCTAACAAACCGGAAGCAGGACATGCTACTAAAGCAAACACTGTGCCTAAGCGCTACGTTCGCGAAATTCGCGGTGTTGACCTCGCAAATGTCGAGGTTGGCCAGGAACTCAAAGCAGACTTGTTTGCTGAAGGTGAGTTCGTTGACGTAACGGGTATTTCCAAAGGTAAAGGTTTTGCCGGCGTTATCAAACGTTGGGGACAAAGCCGCGGACCAATGTCTCACGGTTCCCGTTATCATCGCAGACCAGGTTCCATGGGTTCTATCCAAGCGAACCGTGTACCGAAAGGTAAACGTCTGCCAGGTCACATGGGTCATGATACAGTAACGATCCAACGCCTCGAAGTTATCCGCGTGGATGCAGAGCGTAACGTAATTCTCGTTAAAGGCTCTATTCCAGGCCCTAAAAATAGCTTCGTTAAAGTTAAAGAAACGGTGAAAAAATAATTAAAAAAGAAAGGAGGAACATGAAATGCCCAAAGTAGCACTTTATAGTATCGATGGCAGCCAGGTTGGTGAAATCGAATTGAGCGATTCCGTATTCGGTATCGAACCTAATACTAGCGTGCTCCACGATGCAGTTGTTATGCAACGCGCTTCTCTTCGTCAAGGTACTCACAAAGTAAAAGGACGCTCTGAAGTTCGCGGTGGTGGACGCAAACCATGGAAACAGAAAGGAACTGGACGTGCTCGTCAAGGTTCTATCCGTTCTCCACAATGGAAAGGCGGCGGCGTAGTATTTGGACCAACTCCACGTAGCTATGCTTTCAAACTTCCTAAAAAAGTTCGTCGTTTGGCGATCAAATCTGCTTTGTCTTCCAAAGTAGTAGCTAATGAAATCATCGTTCTGGATGCACTGACTCTGAATAGTCCAAAAACTAAAGAGTTTGCAGCAATCCTGAACAACCTGAAAGTAGACCGTAAAGCATTGATCGTAGCTTCCGAGTACGACAATAACGTAGCTCTTTCTGCTCGTAACATCCCAGGTGTTAAATTTGTTGCAGCTGACGGTGTAAATGTTCTAGACGTGCTTGTGCACGATAAACTGATTCTGACGAAGGAAGCAGTTCAGAAGGTAGAGGAGGTGTTCGCGTAATGAAGGATCCACGCGATATAATCAAGCGTCCGGTAATTACTGAGCGTACTGCTGACTACATGAGCGAACTGAAATATGCTTTCGAAGTTGACATTCGTTCGAATAAAACGGAAATCAAAAAGGCAATTGAAGAAATCTTCAAAGTGAAAGTGTCTAAAGTTAACACTCTTCGCATGCCAGCTAAACCAAAACGTTATGGCCGTTACAGTGGTTATACTTCCGAATGGAAGAAAGCAATCGTAACATTGGCTCCAGAAAGCAAACCGCTTGAGTTTTTTGAATCTGTAGAGTAAGGAGGACAACCCGTGCCTATTAAAAAGTACAAACCGACATCCCCGGCTCGTCGTAATATGAGTGTTTCGACATTCGAAGAGATTACAACGAATCAACCGGAGAAAACGTTGCTGGCTCCGCTTTTCAAAAAAGCAGGCCGTAACAACCAAGGTAAAATTACTGTTCGTCACCACGGCGGCGGACACAAGCGTAAATACCGTATCATCGACTTCAAGCGTAACAAAGATGGAATACCAGGTCGCGTTGCTACAATCGAGTACGATCCAAACCGTACTTCCAACATCGCGCTGCTGCATTACGCTGATGGCGAAAAACGCTACATCATCGCTCCAAAAGGACTGAAAGTTGGAGATCAAGTATTCTCCGGTCCAGAATCCGATATCAAAATTGGTAACTCCCTTCCACTGGAAAACATTCCTGTAGGTACAGTTATCCACAATATCGAATTGAAACCAGGTAAAGGTGGTCAGCTCGTTCGCGCAGCTGGTACGGAAGCCCAATTGCTTGGTAAAGAAGAAAAATACGTATCTATCCGCCTGTCTTCCGGTGAAGTACGTCGCGTACTCAAAGTATGCCGCGCTACAATCGGTTCTGTAGGTAACGAAGATCACGAATTGATCAAAATCGGTAAAGCTGGTCGTAACCGCTGGTTGGGCAAACGTCCACAAGTTCGAGGCGTAGTTATGAACCCTAACGATCACCCACACGGTGGTGGTGAAGGTAAAGCTCCTATCGGTCGTAAATCTCCAATGTCACCTTGGGGTAAACCAACTCTGGGTTACAAAACTCGTAAAAAAGGTAAAGCTTCCGATCAATACATCATTCGCCGCCGCACGAAGTAAGATTTGTGCGTGAATGCTTGTAAAGTATGAAGTGACGAAAAGATGAAGGGAGGATTCAACCTATGAGCCGTAGTCTTAAAAAAGGTCCTTTCGTGGATGGATACTTGCTGAAAAAAGTGGAAGTTCTGGATGCTGACAACAAAAAAACAGTGATCAAAACTTGGTCCCGTCGCTCCACAATTTTCCCACAATTCATCGGACACACTTTCGCTGTCTATGATGGACGCAAACATGTGCCTGTATACGTAACGGAAGATATGGTCGGACACAAGCTTGGTGAGTTCGCACCAACTCGTACGTACAAAGGTCACACTGACGATGACAGAAAAACAAGACGTTAATATAGTGTTGTAAAAGTAAGAGAGGAGGTCACGCAATGCAAGCGAAAGCACATGCAAAGTTTGTACGCATCGCTCCGCGCAAAGTTCAACTGGTTGTTGACCTGATCCGCGGAAAGCAGGTTGGTGAAGCGATCGCAATTCTGCGTCATACACCAAAATCTGCATCTCCGGTAGTTGAGAAACTTCTTAACTCCGCAATCGCCAATGCTGAGTTCATCAGCACTGAGAAAAACGAATCTCTGGACGTGAACAACCTGTTCATTTCTGAAGCTTTCGTAAACCAAGGTCCTACTTTGAAGCGGTTCCGCCCTCGTGCAATGGGACGCGCAAGTAAGATCAACAAACGCACCAGCCACATTTCTTTGGTGGTAACTGAAAAATAAAAGGAGGGAAAACGTGTGGGCCAAAAGGTAAATCCCATCGGATTGCGTGTAGGTATTATCCGTGACTGGGAATCTAAATGGTATGCTGGTAAAGACTTCGGCGATCTTCTTCTGGAAGACGTTCGTATCCGTGAATACCTGAAGACGAAACTGAAGGAGTCCGCTGTCTCCCGAATCGAAATCGAGAGAGCGGCTAATCGCGTGAACGTTACAATCAACACTGCGAAACCTGGTATGGTTATCGGACGCGGTGGTTCTGAGGTTGAAGTACTTCGTAATGAAGTGACTAAAATCGCAGGCGGTAAAAAAGTTCACATCAACATTTCCGAAATCAAAAATCAGGAACTGGATGCTATCCTCGTTGCTGAAAGCATTGCACAACAACTGGAACGTCGCGTTTCTTTCCGTCGTGCTCTGAAACAATCGATCCAAAGAACTATGCGCTCTGGCGCTAAAGGAATCAAAACAGCCGTTAGCGGACGTCTTGGCGGTGCTGAAATCGCCCGTTCCGAAGGTTACAGCGAAGGAACTGTTCCACTGCATACACTTCGTGCTGATATCGATTATGGTACAGCTGAAGCTCATACAACTTACGGCCGTATCGGCGTAAAAGTATGGATCTATCGTGGCGAGGTTCTTCCTACGGCTAAGAAACAAGCTGCTCAGGAAGGAGGCAACTAATCATGTTGGTACCTAAACGTGTAAAACACCGTAAACAGCACCGTCCAGGAATGGCTGGTCGCGCTAAAGGCGGTACTGAACTGAACTTCGGCGAATTCGGCCTGCAAGCTACTGAGCCTGCATGGATCACGAACCGTCAAATCGAAGCTGCCCGTATTGCTATGACTCGTTATATCAAACGTGGTGGTAAAGTATGGATCAAAATTTTCCCGGATAAACCTATTACTCAAAAGCCTCTCGAGGTTCGTATGGGTAGCGGTAAAGGTAACGTAGAAAAATGGGTTGCCATCGTTAAACCAGGAAAAATTATGTTTGAACTTGCTGGCGTATCTGAAGAGATTGCACGTGAAGCAATGCGTCTGGCTTCTCATAAATTGCCGGTAAAAACTAAGTTTGTGAAACGTGAAGAATTGGGTGGTGAAGCAAATGAAGGCTAATGAATTGCGCAACCTTACCACTGCTGAAATCGAGCAAAAGATTGCTGGTTTTAAAGAGGAACTCTTTAACCTGCGCTTTCAACTTGCTACCGGTCAATTGGATAACCCTACTCGTATTAGCGCAGTCCGTAAGCAAATTGCACGTGCTAAAACAGTAGTTCGTGAAAGAGAACTCGGAATTACTTCATAATCCAATATTTGACGAGCTTGTGATTGCCGTCAGCTGAGGGAGGAGGCCCACTATGAGCGAACGTAATGCCCGTAAAGTACAGGTAGGCAAAGTTGTCAGCGACAAAATGGATAAAACTATTGTTGTAGCTGTAGAAACTTACAAAAAGCATGATCTGTATCACAAACGCATTAAGTACACTAAGAAATTCAAAGCTCATGATGAAAACAACACTGCGAAAATCGGTGACGTTGTTAAAATCATGGAAACTCGTCCACTGTCCAAGGATAAAAACTGGAGACTGGTGGAAGTTGTAGAAGAAGCAATCATCATTTGATGATTTGATATAAGTTGCCTGGAAGGAGGAACTAGAAATGATTCAACCATTTACACGTTTGGCTGTAGCCGATAACTCCGGCGCAAAAGAACTGATGTGTATTCGCGTATTGGGTGGTACTGGACGTCGTACAGCTGCTATTGGCGATACTATTGTGTGTTCTGTAAAACAAGCAACACCAGGCGGCGTTGTCAAAAAAGGTGATGTAGTTAAAGCAGTAGTTGTTCGTACGAAGAGCTCTGTACGTCGTAAAGACGGTTCTTACATCGCATTTGATGAAAATGCAGCAGTGGTAATCAAAGACGATAAAGGCCCTCGTGGTACTCGTATCTTTGGACCAGTTGCTCGTGAACTGCGTGATCGCGATTACATGAAAATCGTTTCCCTGGCTCCGGAAGTCATCTAAACGATACCGATATAAGGCCCTGTGCCTGAGTGAGTTATAGGAGGTGTACAGAAATGGCGAAAGTGAAAAAAGTGTTGGAGTCTCACAACAACAAACTGCACGTGAAAAAAGATGATACGGTTATCGTAATCAGCGGTAAAGACAAAGGTAAAAAAGGTCGCGTAATCGCTGCGTATCCTCGTGAAAATCGCGTACTGGTTGAAGGCGTGAATATGATCACCAAGCATCAAAAACCGACTCAGCTGAACCCGCAAGGTGGACGCATCGAGCAAGAAGCACCTATCCACGTTTCGAACGTAATGCACGTTGATCCTAAGGACGGAAAAAAAGTAACCCGTATTGGTTACAAAACACTGGATAACGGCAAAAAAGTTCGTGTGGCTAAGCGCTCCGGAGATACAATCGATTAATACTAATTGTTAAGGAAAGGAGGACCTTCCACAATGGCTTCAAGAATGAAAGAGATGTACCTGAACGAAATCGTACCTTCCCTGACTACGAAATTCAACTACACGACTGTTATGCAAGTCCCTAAAGTTGAAAAAATCGTTATCAACATGGGTGTGGGCGAAGCGGTATCGAACTCCAAAGTATTGGATTCTGCTGTAAGCGATCTGCAACTGATCTCTGGTCAAAAACCAGTTATCACTCGTGCTAAAAAATCCATCGCTGGATTTAAATTGCGTGAAAACATGCCAATCGGTGTTAAAGTAACACTGCGCGGCGATCGTATGTACTACTTCCTGGACAAACTGGTGAACATTACACTGCCTCGCGTACGTGACTTCCGCGGTGTATCTTCCAAAGCGTTCGACGGTCGTGGTAACTACACACTGGGTCTGAAAGAGCAACTGATCTTCCCAGAGATCGAGTACGATAAAGTTGATAAAGTACGTGGTATGGATATCGTTATCGTAACTACAGCTAAAACGGACGAAGAGTCCCGTGAACTGCTGACCCAACTGGGTATGCCTTTCGTAAAATAATGTGAAATGTACGGGGTTCGAATATAAGCCCCTTTTTCTCCGAAAATCTTTAGGAGGTGTCAGGCGAAGTGGCTAAAACTTCAATGAAAGTTAAACAACAACGTACACCGAAGTTCAAAGTGCGTGCTTACACTCGTTGCGAACGTTGTGGTCGTCCACATTCCGTTTTGCAAAAGTTTAAAATTTGCCGTATTTGCTTCCGTGAATTGGCATACAAAGGCCAGATTCCTGGCGTGAAAAAAGCAAGCTGGTAAACCATTGATTAACAGGAAGGAGGTTCACACACATGTCTATGTCAGATCCAATTGCTGATATGCTTACTCGTATTCGTAACGCCAACACTGTGCGTCACGAAACAGTAGAAGTTCCAGCTTCTAAAATGAAGAAGCAAATTGCTGATATCCTGAAACGTGAAGGTTTCATTCGTGATGCTGAAATGGTTGAGGATAACAAACAAGGAATTATCCGTATTTTCCTGAAATACGGTCAAAATAACGAGCGTGTAATTACTGGCCTGAAACGTATCAGTAAACCAGGACTTCGCGTTTACACGAAGAGCAATGAAATCCCTCGCGTATTGGGTGGACTCGGAATCGCGATTATCTCTACTTCTAACGGAGTGGTAACCGATAAAGAGGCTCGTCAATCCAAAAGCGGCGGCGAAGTTATTTGCTACGTTTGGTAATTAACGTCATAAAATAAGGAGGTGCAACGCAATGTCCCGTATTGGTCGTAAACCAATTGAAGTACCTAGTGGTGTAGAAATCACTATGGATAACACTACTCTTACGGTAAAAGGTCCGAAAGGAACCCTGTCCCGTGAGCTTCACAAAGACATGAAAGTAAACGTTGAAGGTAACGTGATCACGATTGAGCGTCCTTCTGACAATAAACTTCACCGTTCCCTGCACGGAACAACTCGCAGTGTTGTGAGTAACATGGTGAGCGGAGTAACTACTGGTTTCTCCAAAGCTCTGGAACTGGTTGGTGTCGGATACCGCGCAAGCAAATCTGGCGATAAAATCGTTCTGAACGTAGGTTACTCTCACCCGGTAGAAATTACTCCGGAAGCAGGCATCGAGTTCGATGTACCTACTAACACTCGTATCGTAGTTAACGGTATCGATAAAGAGCGCGTAGGTGCTTACGCAGCTAAAATCCGCTCCGTACGCGAACCAGAACCTTATAAAGGTAAAGGTATCAAGTATGAAGGCGAACGTATTCTTCGTAAAGAAGGTAAAGCTGGTAAGAAAAAATAAGCTAGGGGATAATGGCTCATTACCCCAAGCAAGCTAGCTTGAAGCTGGCTCAGGTAAAATGAAGGGAGTGAAATATACAGTCATGATTACTAAAGCTGATAAAAATAAAGCTCGTCTGAAAAGACATCTGCGTGTTCGTAAGAACATCACTGGTACTGCTCAGCGTCCTCGTCTGAACATTTTCCGTTCTGCAAAACACATCTATGCTCAACTAATCGACGACGTGGCTGGTGTAACTTTGGTATCTGCATCCACTAAGGATAAAGATCTGAAAGACATCAAAAACGGCGGTAGTGTTGAAGCTGCTACTCAAGTAGGACAGCTGATCGCAAAACGTGCAGTTGAACAAGGACACGAGTCTGTTGTATTTGACCGCGGAGGCTATTTGTATCACGGACGGATTCAAGCCCTGGCAGATGCAGCTCGTGAAGCGGGTCTTAAATTCTAAAACATTGTAAAAAAGGAGGTAAACGACTTGCGTATTGATCCAAATACTTTAGAACTTACTGAAAGAGTAGTTCATATTAATCGTGTAGCTAAAGTAGTTAAGGGCGGACGTCGTTTTAGCTTTAGCGCGCTAGTAGTAGTAGGCGACGGTAAAGGCTGGGTTGGTGCTGGTCTCGGTAAAGCCGGTGAAGTACCTGATGCGATTCGTAAAGGTATCGAAGATGCTAAGAAAAACCTGGTACACGTTCCACTCGTAGGAACTACAATTCCTCACCTCGTAAACGGTAAATTCGGAGCAGGCCGCGTAATGCTGAAGCCAGCATCTGAAGGTACTGGAGTAATCGCTGGTGGTCCAGTTCGTGCCGTTCTGGAACTCGCTGGTGTAGGTGACATCTTGACAAAATCCCTGGGTTCTTCGAACTCCATGAATATGGTTAATGCTACGCTGGAAGGCTTGTCTCGCCTGAAACGTGCTGAAGATGTAGCTAAACTGCGTGGAAAAACAATCGAAGAGCTGCTCGGTTAAGGAGGGAATCACATGGCTAAATTGGAAATTACCCTCGTCCGTAGCGTGATCGGTCGTCCAGAAAACCAACGCGTCACTGTAAAAACTTTGGGACTGCGTAAACTGAACCATTCGGTCATTCAAGAAGACAATGCTGCTATTCGCGGCATGGTTAACCAAGTACAACACTTGGTATCTGTAAAAGAAATTCAAGGCTAATTGATCGAAAGATTAGCCTATTATCAATAAGGAGGTGCAACGAACGATGAAATTGCATGAACTTTCTCCAGCACCTGGTTCCCGTAAAGAACGTAAACGTGTCGGTCGCGGAACTAGTAGTGGTACTGGTAAAACATCGGGTCGTGGTCACAAAGGACAAAATTCACGCTCTGGCGGTGGTGTTCGTCCAGGATTTGAAGGCGGTCAAAACCCATTGTATCGTCGTTTACCGAAACGTGGATTTGTTAACCCAACCCGTAAAGAGTACGCACTGGTTAATGTAGCTGAACTGAACAGTCTGGCTGCTGATACTGAAGTTACTCCGGAATTCTTGATGGAGCAAGGCATTGTAAAAAGTGCGAAAAGCGGAATCAAGATCCTGGGCAATGGCGAACTGTCTGTAAAACTGACTGTAAAAGCGAATAAGTTCTCTCAATCTGCGGTAGAGAAGATCGAGGCTGCCGGCGGTAAAACCGAGGTGATCTAATGTTCAAGACCCTGACGAATATATGGCGGGTGGAGGATCTTAGAAATCGGATACTATTTACCCTGCTGGTACTGATTGTCTACCGTATCGGTTCGTTTGTACCAGTACCTGGAGTAAACACGGAAGTTTTCACTGCCACAAATAACCAGGGGCAAGAATTATTCGGTCTTTTAAATACCTTCTCCGGAGGAGCATTGTCTCGATTCTCGATCTTTGCCCTCGGGATTATGCCGTATATCACAGCGTCCATCATCGTACAGTTACTGTCGATGGATGTCATTCCGAAATTTGCGGAATGGGCAAAACAAGGGGAACACGGTAAAAAGAAGCTAGCACAGATTACTCGCTACGGTACAGTTATTCTGGGTCTGATTCAGGCCTTTGGTACATCGATCGGCTTTAACCGTCTATACAACACAGAAATGATTCCAGGTGCTACTATCTGGAGTTATGTTCTGATTGCACTTGTATTGACGGCCGGTACATCTTTCCTGATGTGGCTTGGCGAGCAGATCACTGAAAAAGGAATTGGTAACGGGATCTCGATTATCATCTTCGCGGGGATCGTGGCAGCAATTCCACAGCATATTCGTGATATGGTTCAATCGGATTTCTTGGCGCCAGGTCAAACGTTCATGAACGTTGTGAAACTGGTTGTCGTTGTTATTGTCGTAGTTTTGATTGTTGTCGGTGTTATCTTTATCCAACAAGGGATTCGGAAAATTCCGGTGCAATATGCAAAACGCGTTGTAGGTAACAAAATGTATGGCGGTCAGAATACACATATTCCACTGAAGATCAATTCAGCTGGTGTTATCCCTGTAATCTTCGCTGTATCCCTGCTTCAATTCCCGATCATTATAGCAAGCTTTTGGTCTACACATCTCTGGGCACAATGGATTACCAAGAATCTTTGGTATGATCAGCCGCTCGGTATGGTGCTGTATGTTATAATGATTATAGGCTTTACTTTCTTCTATACATTTGTGCAAATGAATCCTACACAAATGGCAGATAATATGAAGAAGAACGGTGGTTATATTCCAGGCGTTCGTCCAGGCAAGCCTACGGCTACCTACTTGACTCGTGTTATGACTCGTTTGACCATGACCGGTTCACTGTTCCTGGCGCTCATCTCGGTATTACCAGTATTCCTGGGAGCAATCTCGGGTCTGCCTAAATCCGTTCAGATCGGTGGTACTTCCCTTCTCATCGTTATCGGTGTTGCACTGGATACCATGAAAACGATCGAAAGCCAGCTTATCAAACGCCATTATAAGGGTTTTATCAATAAATAGACGGCAGGTTCCGGCTGAATGGGGTGTCCCATTCATATCCGGCACCTTTCGTGCTGTTCTTGCAAGAGTAGTTTTAGGGGGAGTGACGAAGCGTGAACATTATATTCATGGGACCTCCGGGAGCAGGTAAAGGAACACAAGCTGCTGTGATTGTGAAAGAGCTGGGCATTCCTCATATTTCTACAGGCGATGCATTTCGTCTGGCGATCAAACAGGAAACTCCAATCGGAGTAAAAGCCAAAGAATTCATTGACCAGGGTTTGCTGGTACCGGATGATGTAACCAATGGAATCGTGGAAGAGCGGCTCGCTCAACCTGACTGTGAAAAAGGTTTTTTGCTTGACGGTTATCCTAGAACTTTGGCTCAAGCTGAGGCGCTGGATAAAATGCTGGCGGCAATGGACCGTAAGCTGGACCACGTAATCAATCTAAAAGTAGACCGGGATAAGTTGCTCGTTCGTATTACTGGACGACGCATTTGCAGAACCTGCGGTGCTACTTACCACATCGTATTCAATCCGCCGAAGCAAGAAGGCGTATGTGATATCGATGGTGGGGAACTCTATCAGAGACCTGATGATAACGAAGAAAGTGTAGCAACCCGCCTTGACGAGTACGGTAACAAGACGGCACCTTTGCTCTCTTACTACGGAGATCGCAATCTTCTGAGAGATATTGATGGCGAACAAGGCATTGACGTAGTATCACAGGATATTGTGTCATTGCTGAGAGGTTAAGCGGAATGATCATTTGCAAATCCGAAACAGAACTTGGCTTTATGCGAGAAGCAGGGCGAATCGTAGCGGAAACACACGCTTTGATCAAACAGTCTATCGAGCCAGGGATTACAACGGAAGAGCTCGATCAACTTGCGGACCGTTATATTCGCAGCCAGAATGCCTTGCCATCGTTCAAAGGATACAATGGTTTTCCTGCCAGTATTTGTGCTTCGGTGAATGAGCAGCTTGTTCATGGATTCCCAAGCAAACGCAAACTGCAAGAAGGCGACATCGTTACTTTTGATATTGGAGCTCAGTATCAGGGGTATCACGGTGATTCGGCGTGGACCTATCCGGTAGGACAAATTTCTGACGAAGCGAAGCGTCTTTTGGAAGTCACAGAAGGGGCTTTATTTGCAGGACTAGACCTGGTAAAACCGGAGGTGCGTCTGTTTACAATATCACATGCGATACAGCGTTTTATTGAAGATGCCGGGATGTCGGTCGTACGAGAGTATGTCGGTCACGGGATTGGAACCAAATTGCACGAAGATCCGAAAATCCCGAATTATGGGATCGCAGATCGGGGTCCACGGCTAAAACCAGGAATGGTTCTCGCAATTGAACCGATGGTGAATGTTGGTGGACAGCAAGTGAAAACGTTGGAAGACAAATGGACAGTAGTTACGGTTGATGGCTCACTGTGTGCCCATTTTGAACATACAGTTGCGGTTACACCGGACGGTATGGAAATTTTCACAAAACTTAACGCGTAGGTGATTGTTTTGAAACTAGGGACATCCCCGCAGGTCGGTCAAGTTGTGAGAGTTTCGAAGGGAAAAGGAGCTGGCCAACCTGCTGTAATCATTGCAATATCGGATGAGAAATTCGTGTATATCGCCGACGGAAACAAACGCAAGTTTGATCAGCCTAAGAAGAAGAATCTGCTTCATCTGGAGCTGATGCCGATGGTGAGTAGCGAAATCGTAGACAGTTTGCAAGAAAGCGGACGGGTCACAAACGGAAAGTTGCGTCATGCAGTTGCCAAGTTTGTTGAATCTGCCGAAAAAAATACGGTTTAAGGAGGAACTCATTGTGGCTAAAGAGGATGTTATTGAGGTAGAAGGCGTGGTTCTTGAACCATTGCCGAATGCAACGTTCAAAGTTGAGCTGGAAAATGGTCACCAGATTCTTGCTCATGTTTCCGGTAAGCTGCGGATGCACTTTATCCGTATTCTGACTGGAGATAAGGTGGTAGTTCAACTTTCACCTTATGATTTGACAAAAGGTCGTATAACTTATCGTAAATAAAACACAAATGCATAAATCTATGGTATAATAGATACTTATGTGATATAAATTTGTGGTGCAGATAATATGCTGACGAAATAAGTTTTACGGTAGTAAAACTTGAGGAGGTAATTAACATGAAGGTAAGACCTTCTGTAAAGCCCATCTGCGAAAAATGCAAAGTCATTCGCCGCAAAGGGAATGTAATGGTAATTTGTGAAAACCCTAAGCACAAACAAAAGCAAGGTTAATTAATCGAGGAGGTGTAGCGTAATGGCACGTATAGCTGGTGTAGATTTACCACGTGATAAGCGCGTTGAGATCGCCTTGACATATATTTTCGGAATCGGTAAAACGACTTCCCAGAAAATTCTGAGTGGTACAGGTATTGACTTTAACACTCGTGTCCGCGATCTAACTGAAGATGAAGTAGGAAAACTGCGTGAAGCAATTGAAAGTACAAAGGTTGAAGGTGATCTTCGTCGTGAGATCTCTTTGAACATCAAACGTCTGATCGAAATCGGATGCTACCGTGGTGTTCGTCACCGTCGTGGTCTGCCGGTTCGTGGACAACGTACTAAAACAAATGCTCGTACACGTAAGGGTCCTCGTCGTACAGTAGCGAACAAGAAGAAGTAAGGGAGGTTAATGAGCAATGGCTAAAGCTAAAAAAGTCGTACGTACTAAGCGTCGCGACCGTAAAAATATCGAATCTGGCGTGGCACACATTCGTTCCACGTTTAACAATACGATCGTTACTATTACGGATCCTCATGGTAATGCCATTTCCTGGGCTAGCTCCGGCGGTCTTGGATTTAGAGGTTCCCGTAAGTCCACTCCATTCGCAGCACAACTGGCAGCTGAAACAGCAGCTAAAGCAGCTATGGAACACGGCATGAAAGCTGTTGAAGTTATGGTTAAAGGTCCAGGTGCTGGACGTGAAGCAGCAATTCGTTCTCTGCAAGCAGCTGGTCTGGAAGTTAACCTGATTAAGGATGTAACTCCAATCCCGCATAACGGATGCCGTCCACCAAAACGTCGTCGCGTATAATCGAAGCATGTCTCTTCAATGTGGTCATACTCCCGGAGATGCATTTATGCTTGCCGGGGACTACTGCATGTCTATTGAATAAAGTTTTAGCGACAGTTTCACCGAAGCGACGTTTTGAAGGAGGGATATTGCAGTGATAGAAATCGAAAAGCCGAAAATTGAGACCGTAGATGTAAATGATGAAGGAACCTATGGCAAGTTCATCGTAGAACCTCTCGAACGTGGTTACGGCACAACACTTGGCAATTCACTTCGCCGGATCTTGCTTTCTTCTCTTCCGGGAGCAGCGGTAACATCCGTACAAATCGATGGTGTATTGCACGAGTTCTCAACGGTTCAAGGAGTAATGGAAGACGTTACGGAAATTATTTTGAACCTCAAGGCCCTTTCTCTGAAAATCCACTCTGATGAAGAAAAATTGTTAGAGATTGATGCAGAAGGAGATGGAGTGGTCACTGCAGGAGATATCCGTGCTGATAGTGACGTGGAAATCCTTAACCCGGATCTTCATATTGCCACTCTGGCTCCAGGTTCTAGACTCCACATGCGTATTTTTGCAAATCGTGGACGCGGTTATGTAGCGGCAGATAAAAACAAACGTTCTGATCAGCCTATCGGCGTGATTCCGATCGATTCGATTTATACTCCGATCTCCCGTGTTAACTATGGTATCGAAAATACTCGTGTTGGCCAGGTTACGAACTATGACAAGCTGACTATCGAGATCTGGACAGATGGAAGCATTCGTCCGGAAGAGGCAGTAAGTCTGGGTGCCAAAATTCTGACCGAGCATCTGATGCTGTTCGTAGGTCTGACCGACGAAGCTAAAGACGCTGAAATTATGGTCGAAAAAGAAGAGGACAAAAAAGAGAAAGTGCTCGAGATGACTATCGAAGAGCTTGACCTCTCTGTACGTTCTTACAACTGCTTGAAACGTGCCGGCATCAATACGGTACAAGAACTGACTACTAAATCCGAAGATGACATGATGAAAGTCCGCAACCTGGGACGTAAATCTCTTGAAGAAGTTCAAGAGAAGCTTCAGGAACTGGGTCTTGGTCTGCGTCAGGAAGAATAGTCACTTAATTATTTAAAGAAGGAGGGAATACAATATGGCATATCAAAAATTGGGTCGCAACTCCAGCGCTCGTAAAGCACTGTTCCGTGATATGGTAACTGACCTGTTCTTATATGAGCGTATTCAAACGACAGAAGCAAAAGCAAAAGAACTTCGTTCTATCGCTGAAAAGCTGATCACCCTGTCCAAGCGTGGAGATCTGCATGCTCGTCGTCAAGTAGCTGCTTATGTACGTCGCGAATCTCTCGATGGTGGACAAGATGCAATTCAAAAATTGTTCTCTGAACTGGCAACTCGTTATGCAGAGCGTCCAGGTGGATACACTCGTATCCTGAAACTGGGACCTCGTCGTGGCGACGCTGCACCTATGGTTTACCTTGAACTGGTAGACCGCGCGTAACATGCAGATAAAGAAGGGTGGACAGGGTCATCGGATTCTGACAAAGCCCTTTTTTTCTCTGTCTGGATAAGTTACTGGTATCAAGATAAAGGAGGGAGCTCCACTAGGGGCTCCCTCACTTTGTATGTGTATATAAAGGTGTGAGATACATGCGTAATCTATGTATGACCGTAAACTATGATGGAAGTCGTTATAATGGCTTTCAGACACAGCCGGACGGGAATACCGTACAAGATCATTTAGAAAAAGCTATAGCAACTCTTATTGGCGAAAAGCCGAAAATCCATGGCTCAGGGCGTACAGACGCTGGAGTACATGCAGTAGGCCAGGTATTTAACTTTATGACAGACTCCCCTATACCTGCAGATCGCTGGCCTCTGGCCCTTAACGGCCGTCTGCCCAGGGATATTGTTGTGACAGGGGCTCAGAATGTTCCACTGGAGTTTCATTCCAGGCGCTCTGCCAAGCGCAAAACTTACCGGTATACGATCAATGCGAATCAGTATGCTGATGTATTTTTGCGTCATATGCAGCTGCATCATCCGGCTAGACTGAATGTTCAGGCAATGGAAGAAGCTTTTCATCACTTTGTAGGAACCTATGACTTCACTTCATTTGCTTCTCGTTATTCCCAAAAGCAGAACCATATTCGTACGGTACTGGAGACGAGACTAGAGATTGATTATTCTCAGACACGTCCTCATACAAGAGACCAGGGAATCCTGCATTTTTATATTACGGGTAATGGCTTTTTACAGCACATGGTACGGATTATTATGGGAACACTCATTCAGGTAGGAGAAGGCAAGCATAAGCCGGATGCCATACCAGGAATGATTGCAGCATGCGATCGCAGCGCTGCAGGTCCTACCGCTATCAGTAAGGCGTTAACGATGTGGGGAGTACACTATGATGACGTTAATTTTCAAGATAAATGATCCAATAAAAAAAGTCTGAAAAAAGGTTAAATAGTGCTTGCTTAACGCTGATTCATCCTGTAAAATAAAAGTTGTGTTTTCTTAGAGCTATCCCACAGCCCCCTAAGAAAATTACATTACAATTGATATAACCAATAACTATTACAAATGTAACATTGTGTATTAACAACACAAACAAAGAACGATCATATATGAAAATGAAAATTTTCAAAAGCAGACTAAGGAGGAACTTCTCATGCGCACGACCTATATTGCGAAGCCAAGTGAAGTAGAACGCAATTGGCACATTATTGATGCTGAAGGTAAAACACTTGGCCGTCTGGCAAGTGAAGCCGCAGCACTGATCCGCGGTAAACATAAACCATCTTTCACACCTCACGTGGATGGCGGAGATTTCGTTATCGTAATCAATGCTGAAAAAATTCACCTGACTGGTAAAAAACTGCAAGACAAAAAATACTATCGTCATTCCATGCACCCAGGTGGTCTGAAAGTGACGAATGCTCAAGAATTGCTCGCTAACAAACCTGAGCGTGTAATCGAAGCAGCTGTACACGGTATGCTTCCAAAAACTCGTCAAGGTAACGCAATGAAGCTGCGTCTGAAAGCATACGCTGGCGCAGAACATCCACATGCAGCACAAAAACCAGAAGTTTACGAACTTCGCGGATAATTAAAAGGAGGACAGTTTCATGGCACAAGTACAATACTATGGGACAGGTCGTCGTAAACATTCGGTAGCACGTGTTCGCCTTGTACCGGGTGAAGGACGCATTGTCATCAACAAACGCGACATCAATGAATATTTCGGTTTGGAAACTCTCAAACTGATCGTTAAACAACCACTGAACCTGACTGAAACACTGGGCAGCTACGATGTAATCGTACTGGCTCATGGCGGCGGTATCTCTGGTCAAGCAGGCGCAATTCGTCACGGTATCTCCCGTGCATTGCTGAAAGCTGATCCAGAACTTCGCGGTTCCCTGAAAAAAGCTGGATTCCTGACTCGTGACCCACGTATGAAAGAGCGTAAAAAATACGGTCTTAAAGCGGCTCGTCGCGCACCTCAGTTCTCCAAACGTTAATTTTCATTCAAAAGTCTTTTCTCTCTTGCAGAGGAAAGGCTTTTTTATTTGTGTATTAAATCTCAGTTCTATACTTCTCATCATAAATCTATGCATGTTATTAGAAAGATAAATCATGCACTATTGTATACAACCTGTGGAAAAGAGAAGTTGTTAATCATACAGTAAATAAAATGTAGCCTGGAATATGTGTATAAGCCTGTGTATAAGAGGAACGCCAATAAAGAAAATATCCTCTCAAGCTATTTATCCACAACTCTTATCTCCTCGCAAATCCGCATATAATAAAATATATAATTACGAATGAGAAAGTATTACTCGTTGATTTAATATTTTTAAAAGAAATTTCAATATTGTCTTGAAGAGAAAGATACAAGCCACTATAATATACTTATAATTCTTAGTTGTTTAGTCGGTTTAATTCAAGTCTCATTTAATTTGCGTAATTATGAAGTTAATGTCCTAGGTGAGTTGGGAATTCATGAGTAAAGTCCGGTTCATCGATCTTCCTAATAAGAAATGAATAGCTCATGAGTACTTTTTT
Source organism: Paenibacillus dauci (assembly GCF_000971985.1). GTDB lineage: Bacteria > Bacillota > Bacilli > Paenibacillales > Paenibacillaceae > Saccharibacillus > Saccharibacillus dauci. The sequence continues at coordinate 63,320 of NZ_KQ040802.1, forward strand.
TCAAATTGAAAAAAACTAATTTAGATGGGGGAAATAATATGAATCTGTTGGAGAAGGAAGAGCTGGCTAGAATTAAAGCAGAAGAGTTGGAGCATGCATCGGCGGAGCAAGTGATTCGTTGGGCCGTAGATAATTTTGAGAGTCTTACTTTTGCTTGCAGCTTTGGAGCAGAGGATGTAGTTATTGTAGACATGCTGCAGACAATAAGCCCTTCTACAGATATTTTTTACCTCGACACTGACTTTCATTTTCAAGAAACGTATGAGACACGCGATCGTATGGTAGAACGGTATGGTATTAATTTTGTCAAAGTAGCCCCAAAACTGACACCAGAAGAACAGGCAGCTGCTCACGGAGAGTCCCTTTGGACAGTGGATCCGAATGCATGCTGCAATATACGTAAAGTAGAGCCATTAACCCGGATCCTTTCCCAATATGATTCATGGATTACTGGTATTCGCCGGGATCAAGCGCCTACACGTGCCAATGCCAAGAAGGTTGAATATGATTACAAATTTGGATTAATGAAGTTTAATCCGATTGCAGATTGGACTTCAGAAGATGTATGGCAGTATATTCGCGATAATGATATCATTTATAATCCTCTGCATGATCGTCATTACCCTAGTATTGGTTGTGAACAGTGTACTCGTCAGGTAATGCCTGGTGAAGATCCACGAGCAGGGCGCTGGGCAGGATCCGAAAAGACAGAATGCGGTTTGCATAAATAAGTACCCATAAAATATCGATAGTCTTGTCAGACTTTTGCCGTTGTTCATAGAACACATTATGCTATTCCCTTACAGCTGAACAACGGCCTACACATAAATGATTTATTTTAATTGTAAATGGACCCTAAATACTGATAGTTAGCCGCTATGCCTATTCGGATAAGTATAAAATGATCCAGTATTGAAGTGCTAGTACTCATCACATAATAAGGGAGAGACCCAGATGACGAAGATTCTGCCACATGGCGGTCAACTGATTAACCGACTTGTAGAAGGACACGAAAAACAACAACTATTGGAACAAGCCAGACAATGGAAGCAAATACCTATTAATACCTGGACAATATCGGATCTTGATTTGATCGCAGTAGGTGCCTTTTCTCCATTGGAAGGATTTATGGAAGAACAGGACTATCACTCTGTATTAAAAGATATGAGACTCGCTAATGGTCTGGTATGGAGTATACCCATTACCCTTGCCCTGGATGAATCGATCACTTCCGAATTGGCTATTGGAGAGAAAGTTGCTCTGGTCGGAGAAACAGATAAAGTCATTTATGGAATATTGGAAGTTCGTAGTATTTATCAGGTAGATCAGAATGAAGAAGCTGTCCAGGTATTCCGCACCAATGATCCTGAACATCCAGGCGTGAAAAAGCTGTTTGGCAGATCTTCTACTTATGTAGGTGGGCCGGTACAAGTGCTGCAACGTCCTGTACCGGAGAAGTTTGGTGAATTCTATTATGATCCTTCCCAGACACGCCAAATTTTTGCTGATAAAGGCTGGAAAACAGTAGTAGGGTTTCAGACTCGTAATCCTGTTCATCGCGCTCACGAGTATATTCAGAAAAGTGCGATGGAGATCGTTGATGCGTTATTCCTGAATCCTTTGGTGGGAGAGACCAAGTCAGATGATGTACCGGCAGATGTGCGTATGCGCAGTTATCTGGTATTACTGGAAAACTACTATCCTCAGGATCGTGCTTTTCTGGGAGTATTCCCAGCAGCTATGCGTTATGCAGGACCGAGAGAAGCTATATTCCATGCTATGGTCCGTAAAAACTATGGTTGTACTCACTTTATTGTAGGACGGGATCATGCAGGTGTAGGTGACTATTATGGAACCTATGAGGCACAGGAGATATTCTCCAACTTTACAGCAGAGGAACTCGATATTACCCCCCTCTTTTTTGAACATAGCTTCTTCTGTACCAAATGCGGTAATATGGCCTCCAGTAAAACCTGCCCACATCCCAAAGAGCAGCATTTAACGTTGTCAGGTACCAAGGTAAGAGCGCTACTTCGAGAAGGTAAGTGTCCACCACCTGAATTTACGCGTCCAGAAGTTGCGGAGATTCTGATCGAAGGTATGGCTGAGCGCATTCCACAGTAAGATAATTGATCGAAAGCTCTAATACCTGTAGATATGCAGGAGATTAGAGCTTTTTGGTGTGTTTTGGTGAATACAGATAATCTGAAGGCCAGCTGAACCATTCGCTAAGCAACCGTATACAATGCTATAATGGCAATGATTATGGGTACGCTGTATATATAGAGGTATATTAATTTGATCTGATAAGGAGTGCACCATTCATGCTATCAAGAGAATATGTACTTGAACTATTAAGCAAAGTTAAAGACCCAGAGTATGATTTCCCACTCCTGGAAATGCAGTTAATACGGGATGTAATGATCAAGGAGACCCGTATCTCATTGACCGTAGTCAGTATTGAACTGGGACAGGAGTATAAAGATACGGTAGAGCAGGCAGTACGTCAGGCTCTTCAGATTGTACAACCGATTGATATTCATATTCGATTCAGAGAGCCGTCAGATCTTGAAATGGAAGCTGTCAGACGTCTATTGTCACCCGAGGAAGCTTCTTCACCTACCGATGAAGAGATCGAGCAGAAAGGGCATGCAGCAGGTCTGGAGAATCTCTCTATTATCAGTGAAAATTCCGGAGTACGTTTTATTGCAGTAGCGAGTGGTAAGGGGGGAGTCGGAAAATCTACAGTAACTGTCAACCTGGCTGCTTCCCTTGCTAGACTTGGCAAAAAAGTAGGCGTGATTGATGCAGACATTTATGGATTCAGTGTACCTGATATGATGGGAATCGAAGAAGGTCCTGTTGTAGAAGAAGGTCGTATCCAGCCTGTAGAACGATTTGGTGTCAAAGTCATGTCCATGGGCTTCTTCATCCGTGAGAATAACCCTGTGATCTGGCGTGGACCGATGCTGGGAAAAATGCTGCGTCAATTTTTTGCAGACGTAGATTGGGGAGAATTGGATTATATGCTGCTTGACCTTCCACCCGGTACAGGAGATGTAGCACTCGATGTGCACCAAATGCTGCCACAAAGTAAAGAGATCCTGGTAACCACACCACATGCTACAGCTGCTTATGTTGCTGCAAGAGCAGGAGCCATGGCACTGCAGACCAATCATGAAATTTTGGGGGTTGTCGAGAATATGGCATACTACCAGACACGTGATGGGCAGAAAGACTATGTGTTTGGCAGAGGCGGCGGTGGCATGCTGGCAGAGAACCTGCATACGGAACTGCTTGCTCAGATTCCACTGGGTGCGCCAGAGAATCTGCCGACCGATCCAGAGTTCTCACCTTCTGTCTACAATAATGAGACTGAGATTGGTCAGCTATATGAAGAACTTGCTAAACGTGTTATTCAGAAATATGAGCAGTAACTATGTTTGAATAACCATTTAATATCGTTAAATAAATACTAAGGTATAGAGAGACAGGGATAAAGGAATCTATCCTCCCTGTCTTTTTATCTGTATCAATTCAATCAGGTATATGACCGGAGAAAGGAGCAACCATGTTCTCAATACGTACGTTCTGGAATGATCTTCGTATCAACAAAACGATGCTTCTGGTATCGCTTGTTTTATTTGTTATCGGTATTATCGCAGGTGTATGGCTGGCAGTACCGTTAGGGGAATATTTGGAGAAGCAGTTAGAACAACTGCGTGGAGTCACCCAACAGCTGCAGCAGAGCAATAATGTAGAGCTCAGTTACTTTATATTCATCTTCTTCAATAATGCAATCAAAAGTATACTAGTCATTTACCTTGGCGTTTTTCTTGGTATTTTTCCGGTTATCTTTCTGGTGATGAATGGGATGATAATTGGATTCCTCGTATATTCCCGCAATATGGAGGGAGTAGACATAGTTACTCTTATTGTAAAAGGTCTACTACCACATGGCATTATAGAGATACCGGCTATTCTGATTGCTGCAGCATATGGTCTGAAGTTCGGGAAGCTCATTCTGGATAGTCTTACTACCTGGGATAGCGCAGCACGATACAGACTAAAAACAGAGCGTAAACAATTTATAAGATCAACCATTACTGCTTCATTTTGGCTTGTAATTATGCTTGTTGTAGCTGCCGGGATTGAAAGTACAATCACTTATTGGTTGGTAC
>NZ_KQ040802.1:130069-131515 GCF_000971985.1 Paenibacillus dauci
ATCACCTGAAAACTGAATCCGAAACGAAACACCGCTGTTTTAGAAGCTTATTGGATAAGCCCTCGACCGATTAGTATTGGTCAGCTCCATGCATTGCTGCACTTCCACCCCCAACCTATCTACCTCGTCGTCTTCAAGGGGTCTTACTAGTTGGGAAATCTCATCTTGAGGGGGGCTTCACGCTTAGATGCTTTCAGCGCTTATCCCGTCCGCACGTAGCTACCCAGCGATGCTCCTGGCGGAACAACTGGTACACCAGCGGTGCGTCCATCCCGGTCCTCTCGTACTAAGGACAGCTCCTCTCAAATTTCCTGCGCCCACGACAGATAGGGACCGAACTGTCTCACGACGTTCTGAACCCAGCTCGCGTACCGCTTTAATGGGCGAACAGCCCAACCCTTGGGACCTACTTCAGCCCCAGGATGCGATGAGCCGACATCGAGGTGCCAAACCTCCCCGTCGATGTGGACTCTTGGGGGAGATAAGCCTGTTATCCCCAGGGTAGCTTTTATCCGTTGAGCGATGGCCCTTCCATGCGGTACCACCGGATCACTAAGCCCGACTTTCGTCCCTGCTCGACTTGTAGGTCTCGCAGTCAAGCTCCCTTATGCCTTTACACTCTTCGAATGATTTCCAACCATTCTGAGGGAACCTTAGGGCGCCTCCGTTACATTTTAGGAGGCGACCGCCCCAGTCAAACTGCCCACCTGACACGGTCCCTGTACCGGATCACGGTACCAGGTTAGAACTCAGATGCGATCAGGGTGGTATCCCAACGGCGCCTCCAAGGAAGCTTGCGCTCCCTCTTCAAAGGCTCCCACCTATCCTGTACAAATCGCACCCCAGTTCAATATCAAGCTGCAGTAAAGCTCCATGGGGTCTTTCCGTCTTGTCGCGGGTAACCTGCATCTTCACAGGTATTAAAATTTCACCGGATCTCTCGTTGAGACAGCGCCCAAATCGTTACGCCATTCGTGCGGGTCAGAATTTACCTGACAAGGAATTTCGCTACCTTAGGACCGTTATAGTTACGGCCGCCGTTTACTGGGGCTTCGGTTCATAGCTTCGCTTGCGCTAACCACTCCCCTTAACCTTCCAGCACCGGGCAGGCGTCAGCCCGTATACTTCGCCTTGCGGCTTCGCACAGACCTGTGTTTTTGCTAAACAGTCGCTTGGGCCTTTTCACTGCGGCCCCCTCGTGCTATTCACACTACCGGGGCACCCCTTCTCCCGAAGTTACGGGGTCATTTTGCCGAGTTCCTTAACGAGAGTTCTTCCGCGCGCCTTAGAATTCTCTTCTCGCCCACCTGTGTCGGTTTGCGGTACGGGCACCTGCTTCCTGGCTAGAGGCTTTTCTTGGCAGTGTGAGATCATGACCTTCGCTACTATAATTTTCGCTCCCCATCACAGCCTGGCCTTGGAGTGTGCGGATTTACCTACACACCA
>NZ_KQ040802.1:131658-132854 GCF_000971985.1 Paenibacillus dauci
AGCCTCACTGCTTAGACGGACATCCATCAGTCCGCGTCACTACCCTCCTGCGTCACCCCATTGCTCATAACGGCTTTCGGTGGTACAGGAATTTCAACCTGTTGTCCGTCGACTACGCCTTTCGGCCTCGCCTTAGGTCCCGACTTACCCTGAGAGGACGAGCCTTCCTCAGGAACCCTTGGGCTTTCGGCGGATCAGATTCTCACTGATCTTTTCGTTACTCATACCGGCATTCTCACTTGAATTCTGTCCAGCGCTCCTTACGGTACACCTTCAACCTAAATTCAACGCTCCCCTACCCCTGATGCATTGCATCAAGCCATAGCTTCGGTGGTGTGTTTAGCCCCGTTACATTTTCGGCGCAGAGTCACTCGACCAGTGAGCTATTACGCACTCTTTCAATGGTGGCTGCTTCTAAGCCAACATCCTGGTTGTCTAAGCAACTCCACATCCTTTCCCACTTAACACACACTTGGGGACCTTAGCTGATGGTCTGGGCTGTTTCCCTTTTGACAATGGACCTTAGCACCCACTGTCTGACTCCCGGAATAAAGTCTGCGGCATTCGGAGTTTGACTGAACTTGGTAACCCTTGCGGGCCCCGCATCCAATCAGTGCTCTACCTCCGCGACTCACCTTCCGAGGCTAGCCCTAAAGCTATTTCGGGGAGAACCAGCTATCTCCGGGTTCGATTGGAATTTCTCCGCTACCCCCACCTCATCCCCGCACTTTTCAACGTGCGTGGGTTCGGACCTCCAGTACGTGTTACCGTACCTTCATCCTGGACAGGGGTAGATCACCCGGTTTCGGGTCTACGTCCACGTACTCATCGCCCTATTCAGACTCGCTTTCGCTGCGGCTCCGGCTTTTCACCTTAACCTTGCACGGGAACGTAACTCGCCGGTTCATTCTACAAAAGGCACGCCATCACCCCTATATCGGGCTCTGACTTTTTGTAAGCACACGGTTTCAGGTTCTATTTCACTCCCCTTCCGGGGTCCTTTTCACCTTTCCCTCACGGTACTGCTTCACTATCGGTCGCTAGGGAGTATTTAGCCTTACCAGATGGTCCTGGCAGATTCATACGGGGTTTCACGTGCCCCGCACTACTCGGGATCCGTCTCGGAGAGAACTGACTTTCAGCTACAGGGCTTTCACCTACTATGGCGGGCCTTTCCAGACCTCTTCGCTTACCCA
>NZ_LAQQ01000017.1 GCF_000971985.1 Paenibacillus dauci
GGTAGATAGGTTGGGGGTGGAAGTGCAGCAATGCATGGAGCTGACCAATACTAATCGGTCGAGGGCTTATCCAATAAAGCTTTCTAAAGCAGCGAGGTTTCGTTTCGGATTCAGTTTTCAGGGAGCAACTGTAGTAAGTATTCTTCTGGAGAGATACCCAAGTGGCTATAAGGGGACCCTCTGCTAAGGGGTTAGACTGCGTCAGCGGTGCGAGGGTTCGAATCCCTCTCTCTCCGCCACTAAAACTTACTAGGTATGATATAGTAATGAACAGTAACATTGAATTACTTTTACTATGGCGGTGTAGCTCAGCTGGCTAGAGCGTACGGTTCATACCCGTGAGGTCGGGGGTTCGATCCCCTCCGCCGCTACCATACATACCTGGAGACTTAGCTCAGCTGGGAGAGCATCTGCCTTACAAGCAGAGGGTCGGGGGTTCGATCCCCTCAGTCTCCACCATTATGTGCCGGTGTAGCTCAGTTGGTAGAGCAACTGACTTGTAATCAGTAGGTCGGGGGTTCAAATCCTCTCGCCGGCACCATTTTTAACCCTGGAACCGTGGTGTAGGGGTTAACATGCCTGCCTGTCACGCAGGAGATCGCGGGTTCAAATCCCGTCGGTTCCGCCATTTTTTAATTAAATATCAGTATGGCTCGGTAGCTCAGTCGGTAGAGCAGAGGACTGAAAATCCTCGTGTCGGCGGTTCGATTCCGTCCCGAGCCACCTTTATTTTGTGGAGGCTTAGCGAAGTGGCCAAACGCAGCAGACTGTAAATCTGTTCTCTCCGAGTTCGGTGGTTCGAATCCATCAGCCTCCACCAGTTTTATTACGAGCCATTAGCTCAGTTGGTAGAGCACCTGACTTTTAATCAGGGTGTCGAAGGTTCGAGTCCTTCATGGCTCATCATATAAAAGCATCTTGCTGAAAAGCAAGGTGCTTTTTTTTATGTTTTTTAATAATGAATCTATTAAATGATCGGTTTATTGGAGTACAGTGCGTTATATTTATACTTTGCCTGGTAAATAGGATAAAATAAAGTTACTGAATAATGAAATTCAGCAATAATAAAAGCAATAGTGGAATTTTGGAAAGAATATCCCTACGAATGTTTTATATTCTTATGCCCTTGCTAGATGGATTGTAAGGAAGAATGGAGAAGGAATATAATTATGAATCTGATCAGTCTAAAGCAACAAATTGAGCACATTATTGGATGTTCTATTGCTGAACATCAGTGGACAATAGAGCAATGGGAAAATAGAAAAGCTCCAAAAGTAAAGCATAAGCCATCAGATACATTATGTGTGGAGAATATACAGTCTAATTCTTATCTGATTCCTGTAGTTATGCAGGCGAAGGAAGTTACTGTTTGGGAAATTATATTTTCCAATGCACCATTTAAAGCTGTATCGTTTGATGACACAGACACAGACACAGACACAGACACAGACACAGACACAGACACAGACACAGACACAGACACAGACACAGATACCTTCGTTATAAGACAGAAAATAGATGAAGCAGAGAGTCAGCAAATCGAAGACTTTAGTAGTTTAGAAGCACATCGGGATCACATAGGTGTAGCACATCCATCAGAAGAAAAAAGGATAGAGCAGGTATATCAACTGTTAAAGCTTCTGCTTCCTTCTGTGATCGGATTGGAGTTAGAGCAGCCAGTTAATGCTGCAGACGAATCCGAACGGGCTGCGCGAGAATTGGGACAATGGATTGTTCGTCAGTTGAGCAGCCGCAATCCTGCAGAGGCTATAACTGATGAGACTGTGCTGCGTCAGCGTCTGAATATTTCGATGATTCCTTTTCTGCTGATAGTAGATAGTTTGCAGACCGGTAATCTGCAGCTCAAGGATTTGGAGAAGTTGTTATCCAGTTACTTCGATAGAGAATTGCTGCTTATTCCGCTCCACGATAATGAATGGCTTATTCTGGCGAATCACAATCTGCTCGAAGATGAAGAGCAGAATGATTCTTCTGCTCATTCCGGACGAGAGATATATAGTGAGCAGGAGGATACTGAAGAGGATGTACTAACCGCTTTTGCACTCGGTCTGCATGAACTTGTAGCGAGTGAATGGGTCGGAGTCTTCCATATTAGTGTGGCACGTCCATTGATACCAGCAGATAGGCTGGTACAGACGGTAGCTCAGTTAAGAGAGACGATTCATCTGGGTAAATTATTCCACGTATCTGATCATATTCATCTTCCCTGGGAAATGCGTCTTGAAAGTCTGCTATACCGTATACCTGTAGAAGAAAGACAACGGTTTGTGGATTCGGCGGAAGACCACTCGCATCTGTTTGGAGACGAAGAAACGGTGAGTACACTGGAGACTTTCTTCAAAATGGATTGTAATGTCAGTGAAACAGCCAAGCAGCTTTATATTCATCGTAATACACTATTATATCGACTCGACAAGATTAAGCAGGAGACGCAGCTGGATGTACGTCGGTTTGAAGATGCTGTATTGATGCGTTTGACGCTGCTTTTGTATAAAGTGACAAAAAGTTAGATTTTTTTTTGTATAGTTTGTGGATGGAGTGGAAGAGAGGTTTGGAGTAAGATAGAAACAGATAAAGAAACCGGTTTCAAACATTCGTAAAATGAATGGATAGCTAGCCGGTTGGATGATTTGCTCTTTATCCTGTACTTGCTCCCATCCTTTCTGCTGCATGACAGTGATTATACATACTGCAAATGAAAAGGGGACCGAATTTGATCTATGACGGTTGTTATAGAGTGTATGATCGGTAGATAGCCTACAGATCAGCTCCACTACAATCAAGAATAGAATCAATTTGGTAAGCGTTTACAGATAAGCGGATCATTTTTTTACCAAGGATTAAAGACTTAATAATGAAAAGCTTCGCAAGTATTCATCTGACTTTGATAAGAAGTCGGTATGAGGCAAGATTCAAAAAAACTACATCTATATTCAGGGAGGTTTTTTATTATGGCAGGCGTACGTTTAGAGCATATTTTCAAAAAATACCCGGGTTCCGATAAAGCTACAGTAGTTGACGTTAATCTGGATATTAAAGATAAAGAGTTTCTGGTACTGGTTGGTCCTTCCGGTTGTGGTAAATCCACGACGCTGCGTATGATTGCAGGTCTGGAAGAAATCTCTGAAGGTAAACTGTACATCGGAGACCGTGTAGTTAACGATGTAGCTCCAAAAGATCGCGATATCGCGATGGTATTCCAATCTTACGCCCTGTACCCTCATATGGATGTATACTCCAATATGGCATTTGGTCTGAAACTGCGTAAAGTGAAAAAAGAAGAAATCGACAGACGTGTTCGCGAAGCAGCGAAAATCCTGGATATCGAGCATTTGCTGGAGCGTAAACCAAAAGCGCTTTCCGGTGGTCAGCGTCAGCGTGTCGCACTGGGACGTGCGATTGTTCGTGATCCACAAGTCTTCCTGATGGATGAGCCGCTGTCCAACTTGGATGCCAAACTGCGTGGTCAGATGCGTGCGGAAATCACAAAACTGGCAAAACGTCTGCAAACGACTGTTATCTATGTAACGCATGATCAGATCGAAGCCATGACCATGGGCGATCGCATCGTCGTTATGAAAGAAGGTATCATTCAGCAGGCTGCTTCTCCAGAAGAGCTGTATAACCATCCGCGCAACATGTTCGTAGCCGGATTTATCGGATCTCCTACAATGAACTTTATCCGTGGTACACTGTCCGAGAAAAACGGAACAACTACTTTCTCCGCATCCGGTCTGGAACTGAGCTTGCCAGGTGGTAAAGCACAGGTAATGAAAGAGCAAGGTTATGTCGGTAAAGAAGTAATTCTGGGTGTTCGTCCAGAAGATATTCACGAAGAGCCAGTATTCCTGGAAGCTTCACCGAATACCGTATTTACTGCAAAAGTGGATGTATCCGAGAACCTGGGTCACGAAACACTGTTGTACCTGGGCGGTATCAGCTCCGATACAGTTATCGCTCGTGTAGACGGACGTTCCACTACACGTGACAATGCAACTGTAACGATGGCAATTGATATGAATAAAGCACATCTCTTCGATCCGCAATCCGAAGATAACCTGTTCTACACGGAGCCAGCAACTGTATAATTGTATACAGTAACCCGGTTGAATATAATGTAAATGAATCTGATCATTAGTGAACAGCAGATTGATGATCAATACGATAAAAGCTTATCGTGCCTGTTAATATAAGGGTACGGTAAGCTTTTTTGTTGCAATTGCTTGTTAGCCTGCAGCATAATTTATGTAGGTGTAGGTGTAGGTGTAGGTGTAGGTGTAGGTGTAGGTGTAGGTGTAGGTGTAGGTGTAGGTGTAGGTGTAGCAGATCCGAAAGATAGCTGTTTTTTAATGGGTTTTATATAGGCTGGGTTCAGATGGTTATACGACATTATGTAATTATACATAAAATGATTTAAAAACAGGATTTCATCATAGACTGTTCATAATGAAGAGATACACTTAATCAGAAGTGAGAAGTGAGAAGTGAGAAGTGAGAAGTGAGAAGTGAGAAGTGAGAAGTGAGAAGTGAGAAGTGAGAAGTGAGAAGTGAGAAGTGAGAAGTGAGAAGTGAGAAGTGAGAAGTGAGAAGTGAGAAGTGAGAAGTGAGAAGTGAGAAGCTCGTATGTTCTGACTGCTATGAGAGCCTTTGTTCTGAGTGATGATGTATGACCACAATAAAGCGGTTAATCTGCTGATATAATTGATTTCAGTACCGTTTTCCATTACCATTGGTACATTGGGAATAATATGTACTCCGATTTATGGTCATAATCAAATACGAGACAAGGGATCCACTCAGGGAAAGGAAGAACAGTATGGCTAAACATGTGAAGGTTTCGGAATTAGTGCAGATGTTCCAATTTGAGGTTGTATCCGGGGGACAGGGCTTAAAACGAAACATTATCGTAGATGATCTGAACCGGCCCGGTTTGGAAATGGCAGGATATTTTGAATACTATCCTACAGAGCGTGTACAAATTCTGGGAAGAACAGAACTCGCTTTTTTTAAAATGCTAACCCATGAAGAAAAAGCAGAGCGTATGGGCAAGCTATGTAATGAAGATACACCATGTATTATTGTTACACGTGGTCTCGAAGTACCCGAGGAACTGATCGAAGCCAGTGATGCCCATAATCTGCCTGTACTGCGCAGCAATTTGTCTACAACAATCCTGCACAGCCGGATTACCAACTTCCTGGAGAAAAAGCTCGCACCTACAGCAACGATTCACGGTGTACTCGTAGACGTATACGGTGTAGGTATGCTGATTACCGGCAGTAGCGGTATCGGTAAAAGTGAAACAGCGCTGGAACTGGTCAAGCGCGGACACCGCCTGATCGCGGATGACGCGGTAGAAATCCGTCAGACGTCGGATAATCAGCTGCATGGTACAGCACCAGAACTGATCCGCCATCTGCTGGAAATCCGCGGAGTCGGTATTATCAACGTGATGACTCTGTTTGGCGCAGGTGCGATTCGCAACAATAAACGTATTACGCTGGTAGTACGTCTGGAAGCATGGCAGCAGGACAAGCAGTACGACCGTATCGGTCTGGATGAAGAAACGACGCAAATCATCGATACCGATGTACCACTCGTTACCATCCCTGTACGTCCCGGCCGTAACTTGGCTGTTATCATTGAAGTGGCGGCAATGAACTTCCGCCTGAAGCGTATGGGGTACAATGCAGCTCTCCAATTCACGCACAAATTGACCGAGACGATCGCCGAAGATCTCGACGAACTGGATTAAGGAGAGGGTATGCATGGGGACAGCTTTAATTAATCCGATTGCTTTTGCAATCGGGCCACTGGAGGTGCACTGGTACGGTCTGATCCTGGGCCTCGGTGCACTGGTGGGTCTGGTACTGGCGCTACGGGAGGGAAACCGGTTCGGGATTCCGCAAGAATTTTTCATGGATCTGGTATTGTTCGGAGTACCGTCCGCCATTATCGCTGCGCGAATCTATTATGTTGCTTTTCGCTGGCCGGATTACAAAGATAACTTTGTAGATGTATTCAAAATCTGGAATGGCGGCATTGCGATTTATGGTGCACTGATCGGTGCTATTCTCTGTGGCGTGATCTATACACGTTATAAAGGCTACAATTTCTGGCGGATTGCTGATATTTGTGCACCGGGTTTGCTGGCAGGTCAGCTGATCGGCCGTTGGGGGAACTTTGTAAACCAGGAAGCTTACGGCGGACCTGTCGATGAGTCCTTCCTGCGTAGTAATCTGCATTTGCCGGATTACATTGTTAATCAGATGAATGTAAATGGTGTATTCCATCATCCAACGTTCCTGTACGAGTCGTTATGGAACTTGGTAGGCATTCTGCTGATCTTTGTGCTGCGCCGCCGTCATTTTGTTCGTGCCGGTGAAGTCTTTATGTACTACTTTATCTGGTATGGTATTGGTCGTTTCTTTATCGAAGCACTGCGTACCGACAGTCTTACCTTTGATGGTCCAGTCTGGCTGGCTTCATTCGTGAATAGTCTATGGACACCAATGACCTGGTTTGGATTTGAGCAAGGCGCTATTGAACCGGGATATGGCAATATTCGCGTCTCCCAGCTGTTGTCTCTTGTGCTGATCGTGGCTGCGATCATTATTATTATTGTTCGCCGCCGTGCTGGCTGGTCGAAAGAACACTATAGCGATCCGATTCTGTCGACCAAAGTAGCTCATCATGATCCTGTACCGGATAATCATCATACCGAGCATCCGACTGCTGCAGGCAATTCTAAAACAGCAGAGTCGGATACTCATGAAAAGCTGCACCCTGAACGTAAGGAGTAATCAAACATGATAGATACGATATTATTTGATCTGGATGGCACGATTGTAAATACGAATGAGCTGATTATCTCTTCATTCCTTCATATCATGAGTGAGCAGCCTGCTGCTGCACTCACCCGGGAACAAATCATTCCTCATATGGGTCTGACACTGGAACAGCAGCTGCGTACTTTCTCCGGTCTGGAGGATGTGACAGCGCTGGTAGCTGCTTATCGCGAATACAGCTCGCTGCACCATGATGATATGGTAGCTCCATTCCCGGAAGTGAATGAAGTGCTGGCACGACTCAAAGCAGAAGGATTCAAGCTGGGCGTAGTAACCACTAAAATCCGCGCGACTACAACCCGTGTACTGGAACTGTTCGAAATGGCCCAGTACATGGATGTGATTATTACGCTGGATGATGTAGAGCGTCCCAAGCCGGATGCACAACCTGTACAAAGAGCGCTGGCAGCATTGAACTCATCGCCTGAGCGCGCGCTGATGGTCGGTGACAGCCCGGCTGATCTGCAGGCAGCAGCAGCTGCGGGTGTACGCTCGGCAGCTGTTGCCTGGTCACTCAAAGGAGAAGCAGAGTTGTCCAAGTATCACCCGACGTATATTCTGCATACCATGAGTGATCTGTATGAACTGGTACTCGGGGATCCGGTCGACCGATGAGAAAAGTGGAGCGTTATCCCGTGGAAGGCAATCGGAATGCGCTACGTCAAATTTATAAAACAGTGAGCCCCTGGAAAGGGGTTCGCAATTTTGTTTTTATACAGATATCGAGATACTGTCCGATTCTGGAAATGAAAAACTGGATTTATCGTCATCTGCTCCGAATGGAAGTGGGACAGGATACTGCGTTTGGATTAATGGTCATGGTCGATGTATTTTTCCCCGAGCGCATCAAAATCGGCAAAAATACCGTTATTGGCTATAATACAACGATTCTTGCCCATGAATATCTGATCCGTGAATACCGTCTGGGTGATGTAGTGATTGGCGATGAAGTTATGATCGGCGCCAACAGTACCATCCTGCCGGGAGTCACGATTGGAGATGGAGCTATTGTGGCGGCAGGTTCAGTAGTACATAAAGATGTAGCTGCCGGTACTTTTGTCGGTGGTAATCCTTTGCGTGTACTATCACGGAAAAATCCGGAAATATTGGGCAATGTTAATGAAGTAATATTAACGGATCCCTCTCCGGACCACCAAACAGAGCAGCAAAAAGGTTCAGAATGAGTACTGGATAGCGGTAGATAACATTCTGGATGTGAGAATGAGAATGGTGCAGACATGGCGGCTTTATGGGGCGAATGGACAAGCCCGGGAATAGTAAAGTCGATAACCTGTTGTACCATTTCAATTGTAAGGAGATGCTTTAACATTGAATCCAATCAAGAAAGAGCGGCTGCCACAGCTTGATTTCTTTCGGGCTATTGCCATTATAGGTGTGCTGCATGTGCATTCTACGTCCAATGCGACGATAGAAGCCGTCAACACCTCGCTGTATTATGTATTTAATTTTTTGAATCTGTTTTTCAAGTACGGTACACCTTCGTTTATTTTCCTGAGCAGCTTTGTACTGTTTTATAATTATTATGATCGTCCGCTGACCGGTAAATTGATTGGCAGCTTTTATAAAAAGCGGATGCTGTACATTCTGCTGCCGTATATTTTGATCTCGGCGCTATATTTCCTGTATAAGCTCAATAATAATGATCGATTTGATGAACCGATCGGCGTATTGCTGGGTGACTATGTTCATGCCATTTTCCATGGCTCGGCCTGGACTCATCTGTACTTTGTATTTATCAGTGTACAGTTCTATATTCTCTTCCCGCTGATGCTGGCACTGCTCAAAAGTCAGCGCTGGATCGCACGCTGGGCGCTGCCAATTGGTCTGGCGATTCAATGGGGCTGGGTATTATGGAACAAATATGATCTGCATTATGCGAGTAAAGGAAGTATTGCTCTATCGTATTTTGCGTACTACCTGATGGGGGCATTTGTAGCGATTTACTTCAAGCCTTTCCGTTCCTGGGTAATGAGCAAATGGAGCGAGATGCAGCGTATCCAGAAGATCAGCACAATTGTGCTCTGGGCCAGTTGGCTAATCACCGGTCTGATCTATGTGCAGATCTGGTATGATGCTCGTCTGACCAATGAATGGCTGGATTCGCTCTGGTATGAATTCATGTGGAATATCTACACGATGTTGTCTTCTCTGGTATTGTTCCACAGCGCATTTATCCTGCATCGACGTGCACCGGCATGGTTGCTGGCGATTCTGCGTCGTCTGGGAGAGATATCCTTTGCTGTGTATCTGGTTCATCCGTTCCTGCTTGCCTTTTACCGGGAGACGCAGGATCAGTTCTCGATGAGCACGATTACGTATTTCTGCTGGATCTATGGAGGTCTGATCTTTGCTTTGGTGGTCTCCTCAATTATTGTTCAGATTATGTTTAGACGGGTTCCTTTCTCATGGGTACTGTTGGGAAGTGTTCCGTCATCTTTATCCAAAAAGAAACGCGATAGTAATGATGGCACCAAGCGTACGCGTAAAACGGATGCGGTTCAGCGAACCAGTCCATAATAGGAATAGCGCAGGCAATAGCTTGTATCAATAAATCTAAAAGGTCACCTCTAATGCAGGTGGCCTTTTTGTATAGCTAAAAATAAGCGTAATGGATAGAAGGATAGCGAATAGCCTCCGGATTTTATTTTCCGGGAAATAAGAAGGAGAATGACTATTCAGTGGGTAATTGGGATAGAGAGCAATCGAAAAGGCTATAGACGATTAGAAGTGCCTATGAAGTAGTTGGATGAAAAGCATCTGCTGCCTGAAAATGTAGTATGTAAATTGAGTAGATAAAGAGGCAGATATAAAAGCACAAAGGAAGCACTATAGAAGCTATATCGAGAAATGGATGTCAATTGACTGTACAGTTACGGTGTGGTAATATATCAAATATCCTTTACTTTATTAGCAAAGTACCACTTTAATGTGATAAAATATTGTGTGATCAGGGGTGACTGTTTTGTCCAAGCCAAAAGGATTCGAAAAACCGACAGGTGTGCGTGATTATCTACCGCATGTCGTGTCCAAGCTGCGGTACATTGAAGAAAATGTGCTTCAGTCGATGTCCCAGTGGGGCTATCGCCAGATCATTACGCCAACACTTGAATATTACGATACCGTGGGAGTCGCCAGCTCGACCTCCGACCGTAAACTATATAAAATGCTAAATAACCGTGGTACAACGATGGTGCTGCGCTCGGATATGACAACACCGATCGCGCGTGTAATGGGCTCCCTCCTCAAAGAAGAGCCGTTGCCGATCCGGTTGGCCTATCATGCGAATGTATTTCGCTCTATTGAAGAAGAAGCCGGACGGGAAGCTGAATTTTTCCAGACGGGAGCCGAGCTGGTAGGTGTGGATTCTCCTGAAGGAGATGCGGAAGTGATTGCTCTCGCCATTGCTTGTCTGCAGGCGACAGGGGTGCAGAATTTCAAAATATCGCTCGGTCATGTAGGCTTCTTGAGCGGACTTCTGGAAGAAGCATTGCCAGGCAAAGTGCGTGAGCAGGAGGCACTCAAGGATCGACTGCTAAACCGTGACTTTGTAGGCTTCCGGGAACAATTATCTGCCTTTAACCTGTCTAACGCGCAGCGTAGTGAGCTGGAAGGGCTGCTGCGGCTACGGGGAGCCGAAGATATCTGCGAGCAGGCTCTGGAAATCAGCAGCAATGAACAGGCATCCGCTTCGATTCGTCACCTGTGCAAGGTATGGGAAGTGCTGGAAGCGTACGATATCTCGAAATACGTGATGATTGATCTGACCATGATCGGCAACTTCTCTTATTACACAGGAATGGTGTTTGAAGGTTATGCAGCGGAGCTGGGATCACCAATCTGCAGCGGCGGCCGCTATGATAATCTGCTGGCACAGTTTGGACGTTCTGTGGTAGCAACCGGATTTGCACTTAAAACAAATCGAATTCTGGATGGAGTGCAACTACCTGTACCACAACCGGAAAAACCAATTATGGTTACTTACGATGCAGCCAGCCGACGCGAAGCTTTTGCCCATGCAGCGAGTCTGCGGCAGCAGGGGAAAATGGTAGTTACCGAGTATGCTGCAGAAGCGACAAATGATAATCTTTCTTCGGATGGTTATGGAGAGATTGTTCATTTTAAAAGTGGCAGCCCGGCGATTAGCCAATAACACGAATCAAGAACTGCAAATTAGAACAGGGAGATGTATACCCTATGAGTCAGATTCTGAAAGTAGCGATGCCCAAAGGGCGTATTTATAAAAAAGCAGCTGAGCTGTTTTTGCAGGCGGGTATTCCAATTCCAACCGATGTGGATGAATCGCGCAAGCTGATTGTAGAGCTGCCAGAAGCAAAAATGGAGTTCATTCTGGCTAAACCAGTTGATGTACCGATCTATGTCGAGCATGGAGTAGCGGATATTGGCATTGTCGGCAAGGATGTACTGATGGAAGAAAACCGCGATGTATATGAACTGCTCGATCTTGGAATCGCCCGCTGCCGCATGTCTGTAATTGCTCTGCCGGATTGGCAGCCGGGTATTCAGCAGCGTGTAGCGACCAAGTATCCGAATGTAGCTTCCCAGTATTTCCGTGAACGCGGACAGCAGGTTGAAGTGATCAAGCTGAATGGATCGATTGAACTGGCGCCCATGATCGGACTGGCTGATCGTATCGTCGATATGGTAGAGACCGGACAGACACTACGGGAAAATGGACTGGTCGAGATGGAGGAACTATTCGGTATCACCAGTCGATTGATTGCCAACCGGGTGAGCTACCGGATGAAAAGTGAAGAAATCCAGCAGCTGTGTGATCAGCTACAAAAGGTCATTCAGCCATCGACAGCAAATGAGACTCAGGAAATCAGATAGTAGACAATAGACCGGGTGATCCTGCTTGGGTACCCGCAGACATAGCAAGGTATGAAGCAAGGGGGAATGTATTGTGAGAATAGTATCTGCACAGGAATTTGATTTGCGGCGTGAAGTGGAGTATGGTTCACCGGAGCAGAATGCTGTGGTACAACAGATTGTACAGCGTGTGAAGCAGGAGGGAGATACAGCTCTGCTGCAATATACTGCGCAGTTTGATCGGGTAGAGCTGGCAGCGGACCAGCTGCGAGTGACGGAGGAAGAACTACAGGCTGCCTACGCGCAGGTAGAACCTTCTTTTATTACAGCCATTACACTGGCGGCGGACAATATCCGTCAGTTCCACCAGAAGCAAAAGCGTAATTCCTGGATGGATATGCAGCCTGATGGCAGTCTGCTCGGTCAGATTATTCGTCCACTGCAGCGAGTCGGCGTATATGTGCCTGGTGGCAAAGCTGCATACCCTTCCTCGGTACTGATGAATGTGATTCCTGCGCAGGTAGCCGGTGTACCGCAGATTGTGATGGTGACACCGCCGGCAACAGGCGGGACCGAAGGCATCGATCCGTATATTCTGGTCACAGCAGCCGAAGCAGGTGTAACGGAGATTTACCGTATCGGTGGCGCACAAGCCATAGCAGCACTGGCGTATGGCACAGATAGCATCGAGCCGGTCGATAAAATATGCGGTCCGGGTAATATCTATGTAGCTCTCGCCAAGCGAGAAGTATACGGTGTGGTCGATATCGACAGTATCGCCGGTCCGAGTGAAATCGTTGTACTGGCTGATCATCTGGCAAACCCGGTCTATATAGCAGCGGATCTATTGTCCCAGGCCGAGCATGATGAGATGGCATCTGCGATTCTGGTGACGTCTTCCCGGGAAATCGCAGATGCAGTCGCAGCCGAAGTGGAACGACAGCTGGAAAGTCTGCCGCGCAAGGAGATTGCGACTGCTTCAATTCGCAATTATGGCGCTATTATCGTCACACAAGATATTGCAGAAGGTATCCGTATCGTAAACCGACTGGCACCGGAGCATCTGGAGATTATGGTCGATCAGCCGATGAATGTACTGGGCATGATCGAAAATGCAGGAGCGATTTTCCTTGGTAATTACAGTTCGGAGCCAGTAGGGGATTACTTTGCCGGACCGAATCATATTATTCCGACCAATGGTACAGCGCGCTTCTCTTCACCGGTAGATGTGGACGATTTTATCAAAAAGTCGAGTATGATCTATTACAGCAAGGAAGCGCTGCTGACAAATGGTAATATCATTATGGAGCTCGCCCGTCATGAAGGATTGGAAGGTCATGCACGTGCGATTCAGGTACGGCTGGAACAGGAAGGAAGCTGAGACAGGAATGTATCGTCTGTCTTGAATAGCATTGCATATATAAAATAGCAGGAGACCAGGGGGAGAATTCATATGTCAACCGAGAATCAAAGTACACGCCAGGCAGAAGTGAGCCGCAAAACGAACGAGACCAATATCCAGTTGGTTTTTCAGGTGGATGGAACAGGACAGGCCGAGATCGAGACGGATGTTCCTTTTCTGAATCATATGCTGGATCTGTTCACCAAGCATGGGCATTTTGATCTCAAGCTCAAAGCACAGGGCGATATTGAGATTGATGATCATCATACGGTAGAAGATATCGGGATCTGTCTGGGTCAGACGCTGCGTGAAGCGCTTGGAGACAAGCGTGGTATCAAGCGGTATGCAAGTGTATTTGTGCCGATGGATGAAGCGCTGGCACAGGTGGTAATCGATGTGAGCAACCGCCCTCACTTTGAATATCGGGCTGAATATCCTTCTGCTCAGGTGGGAAGTTTCCAGGTGGAGCTGGTACATGAATTTCTGTGGAAATTGGCTCTGGAAGCACGCATTACCCTGCATGTGATCGTACATTACGGTCAGAATACGCATCATATGATCGAAGCAGTATTCAAGGCACTGGGACGTGCTATTGATGAAGCAACCTCTATTGATCCGCGTGTAACAGGAGTACCTTCGACGAAGGGAGTGCTGTAACCGATGGCGATTGCGATTGTAGATTACGGTATCGGCAATCTGCACAGCGTCAGCAAGGCAATTGAGCGGCTCGGCTATGAATATGTCATCACAGGCGATAAGGATGAGATCTTTGCAGCCGAGGGAGTGATACTGCCTGGCGTAGGTGCATTTGGCGATGCGATGAATCATATCCGTGAAGGTGGAATGGATCATATCGTACAGGAGGTTGCTGACAGCGGCAAGCCGCTGCTGGGCATCTGTCTGGGTATGCAGCTACTGTTCAGTGAAGGCGAAGAATATGGCGTTCATCGGGGTCTGGATATTTTGCAGGGCCGGGTAGTACGTTTCCAGGAGGGCGATTACAAGATTCCTCATATGGGCTGGAACAAGCTGGAGTATCAGCGTCCTGAAGATCCGCTGGTGAGAGATTTGTATGAAGGGCATGTGTACTTTGTCCATTCTTATCATGTGCAGCCGGATCGCACCGAGGATCTGATTGCTGTAGCGGATTATGGACAGCCGGTGACTGCCATTGTAGGCCGGGATAATGTATACGGAATGCAATTTCATCCGGAAAAGAGCGGAGAGCTGGGCAGGTTGTTGCTGCGCAACTTCCTCGCCCTGTCGACTGGTGAAAGGCTGGATCATCCGGCAGATATCGTTATGAACCGTACAGAGAGCCAGTAATCATATTCATTCTATCGAACGAGGGGGAACCATATTGTCTTCTTTTACCATTTATCCGGCCATTGATATTCGCGGCGGCCGTTGTGTGCGCCTGATCCAGGGCGATTATAATCAGGAAACAGTATACAATGAAGACCCGGCAGCTGTTGCAGCAGACTTTGCTGCGCAGGGAGCCGGGTATGTACATTTGGTGGATCTGGATGGTGCCAAAGCCGGCCATCCGGTCAATCATGAGCTGATTGGACGTATTGCCCGCCAGGTGCAGGTACCCGTGCAGGTAGGCGGTGGACTACGTACACTGCATGATGTAGAAAAGCTGCTCGAGCTGGGTGTTAGTCGCGTCATTATTGGCACGGCAGCGATTGAAGACCGTGAATTTACAGAGTCTGTACTGGCGACTTATGGCAGTCAGGTCGCTATCGGTATCGATGCACGTAATGGATACGTAGCGACCCGTGGCTGGCTGGAGACCTCTGAAGTGAAAGCCGAAGAGCTGGCTATCCAATTGGCTGCCAAAGGAGCAGAGACATTTATTTTTACCGATATTTCTCGTGATGGCATGATGCAGGGACCGAATATTGAAGCAATAGCAGCGATTGCACAGGCATCCGGCAAGCAGGTGATTGCTTCCGGCGGTGTTACGGTGCTGGATGATCTGGTGAAGCTGGCAGAGCGGCGTGAGCAGGGAATCAGCGGTGCGATCGTGGGCAAAGCGATATATACTGGCAAAATTGATCTGAAGCAAGCACTGCAGACGATCCGGTAAAGGAGGGCAAATCATGCTCGCAAAGCGTATTATCCCATGTCTGGACGTCAAAGAAGGACGGGTCGTCAAAGGTGTGAATTTTGTAAATCTGCGGGATGCCGGTGATCCGGTAGAGCTGGCTGCGCTGTATGATCGCGAAGGTGCGGATGAACTGGTCTTTCTGGATATCTCGGCTTCGGTAGAAGGTCGGGAGACGATGGTGGATGTGGTGCGCCGCACAGCCGGAGAAATCTCGATTCCATTTACAGTCGGTGGGGGTATCTCCTCGGTAGAGGATATGAAAAAAATCCTGCGCGCTGGCGCCGATAAGATCGGTATTAACACAGCAGCCGTGCTGAATCCGCAGCTGATTAATGAAGGGTCGCAGCGCTTTGGTGCCCAGTGTATCGTTGTAGCGGTTGATGCCAAATTCAATCCCGAATGGAACGAGTGGGAAGTATACACACACGGAGGCCGCAAGCCGACCGGCATCAAAGCACTGGAGTGGGTTCGTGAAGCCGAGCAGCGCGGTGCCGGGGAAATTCTGCTCACCAGCATGGATGCGGATGGAACCAAGGATGGATTTGATCTGCCGCTGACCAAAGCGGTCTGCGAGGCGGTGAATATTCCTGTAATTGCATCTGGTGGAGCCGGGAAGCCGGAGCATTTCTACGACGTGTTTGATCAGGCTAATGCCGATGCAGGTCTCGCAGCGACTATTTTCCACTATAAAGAAATTTCGATTCCTGCGCTTAAAACGGAATTGAAGGCTGAAGGAGTGGAGATCCGTTGAGTAATGATCAGCTGCAATCGGAGATGATTCATCAGTCGCTCTCTCTGGAGGAGCTGACGACTGCGATTAAATGGGATAGCCAAGGACTTGTGCCGGCGATCGTACAGGATGCTACCAGCAAAAATGTACTGATGATGGCCTACATGAATGCGGAATCGCTGCGCCGTTCCCTGGATACCGGTGAGACCTGGTTCTGGAGCCGATCTCGCCAGGAATACTGGCACAAGGGTGGAACGTCAGGCAATACACAGCGTATCCAGTCGCTGTATTACGATTGTGATGGAGATACGCTGCTGCTATTAGTGGAAGCAAATGGACCAGCCTGCCATACAGGCAGAATAAGCTGCTTTTATAATGAGGTGAATACAGTGGACAACAAGCCAACTTTTCAAAATAATACAGTCAATGCCAATAACGATACATCAGGAGCAGCGGCCGGCAAAGACCGGTTCGCTATTCTGGCTGAACTGGAGCAGATGATCGCTGATCGTGAGCGTGAACGTCCGGAAGGTGCCTATACCACGTATCTATTCGAGAAAGGGATCGACAAGATTCTGAAAAAAGTCGGCGAAGAGACTGCCGAGACAATTATCGCTGCCAAAAACGGAGATAACGAAGAGCTGCGCTATGAAGTGAGCGATCTGATCTATCACCTGCTCGTGCTGCTGCAGGAACGCAAGGTACCGCTGGATGATGTACTGGCCGAGCTGGATCGTCGTCATGAGCGTCCACGCAAAGACTAATAGGATGGAAGGGAGGAAGCGGCGATGCTGATTGACTATCATACTCATCACGTCCGGTGTGGCCATGCTATTGGTGAACTGGAGGAATATGTACAGCGGGGGATAGAGCTAGGATTGTCCCAGCTTGGATTATCCGATCATCTGCCGCTGATCCATGTAGACCCGTCTACCTATTATCCGGAAATGGCGATGCCTATGAATGAACTGCCACGCTATGTGGAAGAGTGTCTTATGCTCAAAGACAAATATCGGGATCAGATATCGATTCGGGTAGGGCTGGAAGCCGATTATATCGAAGGGTATGAAGAAGTGATCGGTAAGATACTGGACAGTTATCCTTTTGACTATGTGATCGGTTCTGTGCATTTTTTGGGAGAGTGGGATATCTCGGATCATCGTCAGACGCATCATTGGGAGGGCAAGCAGATTCTGGATGTGTACCGTCAGTACTATGAGGCTGTACAAAAGGCCGCAGCTACCGGTTTCTATGATATTGCCGGTCATCTGGATGTGATCAAGCGATTTGGCTACATTCCAGAGCCGGAGCAGGCAGAAGAACGAATTGCACTGGAAAATGCAGCTCTGCAAGCTGTCCAAAAAGCGGACATGGTAATGGAGTTGAACTCCTCCGGTCTGTCCAAAGTGTGCAAGGAAATCTTCCCTTCCCGTCGTATCGTAGAGCAGGCTATCGCTCTGGGTATCCCGCTGACGCTCGGCTCGGACGCGCATGATCCGCTGAAGCTGAGCGATCATCTGGACGAAGCAAGAGCACTACTCACCGAGCTTGGCGTGCAGGAGATTGCTACATTCGAGAATCGCCAGCGCTCTATGGTACCACTGAATGACTAAATATCCGGATTCCACAAGTTTATTTTTTGTTTGGAAATGAAATAATAAAAAGTATAGAGACGTATGTAATCCTACTTCTGTACAACAGATTATTATTCACTCTATCTCGTACAGAATCTGCCTTCATGCAGAAGACGTATTTCCAAAATAAAAGCCCACTGACCATGTAAACAGGCCAGTGGGCTTTTTGGATATATGTGGTTCGAATCTATCTTCTTCATATATAGAATAGATGGTTGGATGCTTGATCCATACCGTGATTGCAATGGCTGTTCCAGCTTAACTGTGACTTGGACCCGCCTGCTTATCACCCTTAGGAAGGATAAGCGCCGAATCGGAATCGGAAGTAATGACTGTCTCCGTGGAGTCAACCTCATCCGGATGCAGCGTGCCTTCTTTTTCCGCTTTGCGGATCTTGCGCATTTCATTCAGCATCAGCAGGAAGATCACGACTAGAATACAAGTGATCAGGATCAGGAATCCACCGATTTCCTGCATAAAGTAATGCAGGTCACCGCCGCGGAATCCAAGACCGCGCAGGAACTTGAAGTGCCAGGACAGCGGCAGCGCATGGCTGACATTTTGCAGAATCGGCGGCAGCAGGGCTACCGGAAGCTGCGCACCACTCAGGATAAATGATGGCAGCAGGATCATAGTAATCCGGCCAGCCGCTTTGGCTGGACTGGAAGCACTCCAGCCAATCATCATACAGAGCAGGGACAGAGCGATGGCATACATCAGGAACGGAATCCATAGCTGATAGACATTCGCTTCAAACCGCAAGCCACCTACCTGCTTGAGACAACCCATGACGAGATACATGGAGCAGGTCGCAATAATCGAATAAGGCAGAACACGCAGTACCAGACTCAGCGGACGTCGCAGCATATCCTTGAGCAGTCCCTGCTCACGCAGACGCGGTATGATCGTCAGCGTCGCTCCGCCAAGAATAGACAGGAACACTGTATTCACAAAACCGATAACCGAGCTCATCAGCATATTGTTGGTCGGGTTATACAGCAGACGTGTCTGCAGATTCAAACCAGTCGAGAAGTTGGTTGCCTGTGCCGAGCTGACTCCCATAGCCACCAGTCTGTTGGCTGCAGCAGCAGAGTTTTCGGCAGCGATCACTTCCGTTACCCCGTTACGCAGATACGTAGTGGCTGTAGACAGTGAAGTATCCACATACAATCCAATATTGGTCTGGGCCCCTTGTGCATGAGCTTTTTCCAGTCCGGATGGCAGATAAATAACACCAAAATATTCTTCATTATACATAAAGCTGTTAGGCTCCATGTAGTTATACGTAATATAGCTAATATGGATATACTGATCGGCATCCAGCTTCTGGATCAGCTGCTGGCTATAGGCGCTATGGTCCAAATCCACGACAGCGACCGGAGCTTCATTCAGCTGATTGTTTTTAAATACATACCCGAAGGCCGCTGAGATGATCAGCGGCGCAATCAGGATAATAAAAATGAATTTGCCGTTCAGAATATGCTTGAATTCATCAATTATGGCTTTCATTGGTTGGAACCTCCACCGTCATTCCCGGCAGCAAGTCAGAAGTACGTTTCACATCTACACGAACGATAAAGGAAGTCGTATCCGACTGGCCTTTTTCACGGCTCATGCGCAGCGCAGCATATTGCGGCGCAGAAGTGATGTAGCGTACGGTACCCTGAACATTTTTGCCAAGAGAGATAACGTCGGTCGATACTTTGGCACCTGCCTGGAAGGACTTGATATTTTCTTCGCCTACATACAGGTCATAGTACAGTTTGCCAGTTTCAATAACGACAACAGGTGTACCGGCAGAGACATTCTCGCCTACTTTTGGAACAACGCGGGTTACTTTGCCATCATCAGCAGCTGTCAGAATCCGGCGGCCTTTCTGAACTTCATAACCATCCAGTGTTACTTGCAGGGAATCTTTTTGTTTTTTGAGCAGTTCGATATTGTATTTGCCATTATCGATATCTTCCTGCCCCTGTTCTATCTGCTTCAGTGCTTGTTGTGCCTGTTCGAGCT
The DNA here is from genome assembly GCF_000971985.1 of Paenibacillus dauci. Classification (GTDB taxonomy): domain Bacteria; phylum Bacillota; class Bacilli; order Paenibacillales; family Paenibacillaceae; genus Saccharibacillus; species Saccharibacillus dauci. The sequence continues at coordinate 19,613 of NZ_LAQQ01000017.1, forward strand.
GCACATGTGCTTGCTGACGTTCTTCGGTAGTAGCACCATTTTGGAGCTTTTGCAGTGCATTTTCCTGCGTACTCACTTGATTGCTGGCAACCTCTACTTGCTTCATCGCAGAATTTAACTGATCCTGGGCGCTCTGCACCTGCTTAGTAGCAGTGTCCACACTGTTCTGGGCAGTATCCAGGCTGGCCTGTGTACCCAGACCATTATCAAATAAAGACTTGGCACGGTCATAGTTGGTCTTGGCATAATCCAGTGTCTGCTGGGCAGCTTCGACTGCTGTCTGTGCGGCAGTTACGCCATTGTTGGCCACTTCAACAGATTTTTTGGCAGAATCCACGGCAATTTCCTGGCTGCGGATATCTTCTGGACGGGCACCGGTCAATACTTTCTGTTCAGCTACCTTAGCGGCTTCGATATTCAGCTGGGCATTGGCTTTTTGCTCGGCCAGCTTGTGTGCCTGACTGGTCAGGCTGCTTTGTGCCTGGCTGATTTGAACATCAATTTGGGACATTTGCTCTTTAACGCCTTTGATCTGCAGATCGATATCGCGCGTATCCAGAACGAGCAGAGTCTGTCCTTTTTTTACATGCTGTTCTTCTTTGACTTTAACGGCACTGATTTTGCCGGATTGTCCTTCAAAAGAGCTGTTTACGGTATCGACCGTCAGTACGCCTTCTTTTTTCATGGCAGCCATGGATACTGCATCCTTGCCATGCATGGCAAGCAACGTACCTCCAACTCCCAATGCAACGATTAATAGAATAATCGGAATAAGTTTTACAATTTTCACTTTGATATGCTCTCCTATCTGATAAAATCAATGAGTACATGCCACAAAGGCATTTTAATAAAAAATATATTATTAGCCGCCAAATAGTACGGCGCCGAACAACTAACGCAAAAAAAGCTGGAATTATTCATTAAGTTCAATACCTGTACGCAGTTTGTACAGTAATTCTTGCAACATTCCCCGTTCTCCATCCGTCAATTGAGACATAACTGAAGTAACGACACGGGCATATTCAGGCAGCGTCGTCATTAACAAAGTCTCGCCTTCTTCAGTTAAGTGAATAGCTGTCATACGACGATCTTCGTGAGCTCCACGCCGGATCAAGCCGTCTTTTTCCAGACCATTAATCAGTCCGGTCATAGTAGAGCGTGTAACACCTGCAGATTTGGCCAGTTCGGAAGGAAGCAGTGGTTTCTTGCGCAGTAACAAAGAGGTCAGGATACGCATCTTGCCTTGTGAGATTCCGCGTTCCGTCAGTAGGGAAGCTGATTGGTTATACAAATCATGAGAAGTGCGCACCAACAACAGAGAGGTCAACATACATTCGACATTAATCTCGGGAAACAAAGGCGCCAGTTCACTGAGCCGGTCCAATTCCTTCAGCGTACTGCATTTGGAGCCTGATGAATCTATATTCGGCATTTTACTCACCTTTCTGAAGTCTTCAATGAAGATAATTGTACGGCGCCGAACTAGTTTGGTCAAGAAAATTTTATGAAAATTCCAACATAATATTCTGTAAACCGTGTTATAACGACATTATTCTTCATAGATATTCATAAGATAAATATAGAATTGACTATGATATCGGCACAAAGCAGGCTAAAATAAAGTAAAAGTCAGCAGGCTATCTACAGGAGGGCCCATGAAAGAAAAAATGCGTATATTCTCGGGATCATCAAGTCCTGAACTGAGTGCACAGATTGCAGAACGTCTGGGTGTACCGCTCGGTAAAATCAAGCTGTCCCAGTTCAAAAGTGGAGAGACCTATGTGCACTACGAAGAATCGATTCGTAATATGGATGTATTTCTGGTCCAGTCGCTGTCTCATCCGATCAATGAATTGTTTGTAGAGTTGATGGTTATGATTGATGCTGCCAAAAGAGCTTCGGCAGGAACAATAAATCTGATAATTCCCTATTACGGATATGCCCGACAGGAGCGCAAGTCCGCACCTCGGGAACCGATCTCTGCCAAAATGGTCGCCGATGTACTTACGACAGTGGGTGCAGACCGGATCATAACGATTGATCTGCATGCTTCGGCTATTCAGGGTTTCTTTAATATACCGGTGGATCATTTGACAGCGCTTGATCTGATCAGCGGGTATTTGCGTGATAAACAAATAGAAGATGCAGTGGTAGTGTCTCCGGATGCCGGACGTGCTTATATGGCGGAGAAACTGGCCAATCGTCTGGATACCCCATTTGCCATGATGATCAAAAAAAGACCTGCTCATAATGAATCGGTCATTACTCATGTGATCGGTGATGTGGAAGGCAAGACTCCGATTATTATCGAGGATCTGATCGATACCGGTACAACCATCGTCAATGTGGTTGAAAGTCTCAAAGAACGTGGGGCCCGTGAAGCAATCGTTTGCGCAACCCATGGTTTATTTTCCGGTGCTGCCTTGCAGCGTCTGGATCACCCTTATATCCGCGAGCTGATTGTGACAGATTCGATTAGCCTGCCGCCAGGACATCTGGATCGGCTGACTGTATTATCCGTATCGCCGATGCTGGCACATGCTGTACGCATTATTATGGAAGGCGGTTCTATCGCCACCATGTTCAGTGATGCAGGTATTTGATCCAAATGAAATGAGCAAAGCCGCATTTGGGGATGTGGCTTTAGCAGATGAGCAGGATATGTTATACTGTTGGATGATGTTTTTCGTCGATAACTATATTTTTGTAGGTGGAACGTATTAAAGGAGGTGCCTTGGTCCGGTGAATGAATACAAGCGAAAAGTCGAAGATACCGAACGAAAAGTCATTACGCTTAAGCTGGATGCGAACTTCTTTTTTGAAAGGGCCGTTCGCTCATTAGACCATTATCGTTACGACAAGGCATTGAAATATTTTGAAAAGGCTGTGGAGTACGAGCCGGATAATCCTGTGAACCATTGCAATATGGCAGGGATATTATCGGAAATGGGCAAGTATGAAGCTTCCAATCAGGTGCTGCAGACCATTATGGACACCGTAGACCCTTCGATGGTCGAGTGTCATTTTTATAAAGCGAATAATTATGCGAATATGGAACAATTCGAGCAGGCAGAGCAGGAGCTGCTCACCTATCTGGACCAGGATCGTCATGGCCAGTTCGCTGGTGAAGCCGAAGAGATGATGGATCTGATCCGTCACGAAATGAAGCGACCGGCTGGCAGCAGTCCAGCTCTAACTGCGTCGGCTACAGCGACGGATCGCCTGGATCAGGCGCGCGAGCTGCTGGAACAAGGTGAAATGGAAGCAGCCTGTGCAATGCTTAACCAGCTGATTGAGGAGCAGCCGGATCTGTTTGCGGCACGCAACAATCTGGCTGTCGCCTATTATCAGCAGGGAATGCTGGAGCTGGCTGCCGAGCAGGTTGGCGAAGTGCTGAAGCAGGACCCGAGCAATCTTCATGCTCTGTGCAATCAGGCTATTCTGAGCTATTATCATGAAGACCCTGCACTGGATCAGCAGCTGGAGCAGCTCCGCCGGGTAACACCGCTGCATCAAGAACACCAGCTCAAGCTGGCGACGACGATGGCGATGCTCGGTGAGCATCAATGTGCGTATCATCATTTCCGGAGGCTGCTGCGACATGATGATTTGATGAAGCATTGGGAAATGTATCATTATACAGCGGCAGCAGCCTGTTATATGGGTAAATATGATGAAGCAGAAAAGCTATGGAAGCGCATTTTGCGCTTCGAGCCAGGCGCCGAGGTGCCGGCATTTTATCTGGATCATTTGCAGGAGGTACGTGAGGGTACATTAACCCCTTCTTACCGATATGGTGTACAGAAGATGTCTTATTTTTATACCAGAGAGCAGTCTGACGGCAGATCATCCGAGCCGAATGCGGCGCAATTCCTGCATGTTCTTCGTCATGGAAGCGAGAGCGAACAGCTCCATGCGCTCGAGTCGTATGTACTTGATGGAGATCACGAAGTACATACGGCACTGCGGCAGTATGTGAACCGTCCATTGATCTCCGAAGAGCTGCGTCATGCAGCAGAACGTCTGCTGCGGCAATGGGCTGCGAATCAGTCCCTGTCGCCGGATGAGCTGATCGAAGATATTGAAGCAGCACGCATGAGTCTGCCGCTCTGGGATGAACGCTGGCAGCAGATTATTGAGCAGGTGACCATACAGTCGCACAAACGATATGACTCCAGATTTAACCATGATGTGGAAGCACTATGGATTGAATTTATAAAAAGGGTCTATCCCGAACTCCCGCTGCTTCACCATCCGGAAGGCTGGGCAGCAGCACTGGAATATCTGGTAGCCCGAATACATCGTCTCCCACTCACATATGATGAGGTGGCCCAGCATTACGGCGTATCTGTCTCCATTATTAGCAGATATGCGCGCCGGATCAACAGGGTATGCAATGTACAGCAAAAAGTGCGTTATGCGCAAGCAAAAAGTACACAAGGATCGTAAATGACAGCTGTGATGGACAGATGTTCATTCAATACAAGGAGGTAGTTGGAAGTATGTACAAATCAATTATTATCGGAACCGGGCCTGCAGGCCTTACAGCAGCAATTTATCTGGCGCGCGCAAATATGCAGCCGCTTGTTATCGAAGGACTGCAGCCAGGTGGCCAACTGACGACAACAACCGAAATCGAGAACTTCCCGGGCTTTCCTGAAGGCATTATGGGACCGGAACTGATGGACAATATGCGCAAGCAAGCCGAGCGTTTTGGAGCGGAATTCAAGTCCGGCTGGGTAGAACAGGTCGACTTTTCCGAGCGTCCATTCAAAGTTAAAGTAGAAGGCATGGGCGAACTGGAAGCGGAGAGTATTATCATTTCTACCGGTGCTTCGGCCAGATACCTGGGAATTCCGGGTGAGCAGGATAACGTGGGTCGCGGTGTAAGTACATGTGCAACATGTGACGGCTTCTTTTTCCGTAACAAAAAGATTATTGTGGTTGGTGGCGGCGATTCCGCAATGGAAGAAGCGAGCTTCCTGACACGATTTGCTACAGATGTAACCGTAGTAAACCGCCGCGAAGAACTGCGTGCTTCCAAAATCATGCAGGATCGTGCCAAAGACAACCCGAAAATCAGCTGGGCACTGAACCGCAAGCCGGTAGAAGTCGTAGCAGGAGATATGGGTGTCAAAGGACTGAAAGTACTGAACAACGAGACGGGTCAGGAAGAACTGCTTGAAGCGGATGGTGTATTCGTAGCAATTGGTCATACACCCAATACCGATTTCCTCAAAGGTCATGTACATCTGGATGGACACGGTTATGTTCTGGTAACGCCAGGTACAACAGAAACCAATATCCCGGGCGTATTCGCCTGCGGTGACGTTCAGGATACACGCTATCGTCAGGCAATTACAGCTGCAGGCAGCGGTTGTATGGCAGCGATGGATTGCGAGAAATACCTGGAAGGCCATATGATCCACGACTGGAGCGAAGCGCTCGACAAGTAATGAACAACGAATACGGAGGGAGCCGTCATGGCTCCCTTTTTGGCGGGCAGGATCAAGACAACAGACCCGCGGGTACCGCTTGACCTGATGAGTCCATTCGCTTATAGTTGGATACGAACGTTCACATTGGAATATGGCTTCTCCTCTAGGGAGTGAGCACGGTGAAATATCGCTTTTTTACAAGAAGAACAGTGCATTTCCGTACTATAAATTAGTGTATAATCGCATTTTGTCCAATCTTTGCAGCAGTGGAAGTGATACAATGGGAGTGGAGCGTAAGCATTCTGCTCATTCATGTATACCGATCTGAATAATTCACTACAATGGATGCGGATGAGACGATGCAGAGAAAGTGCGTATCGATATATATTAAATTTCGAGTAGAAAAGGTGGATCGGTCATATGTCTGAGAAAATTTATGTCGGCGTCGATCTTGGCGGTACTGCAATCAAGGTTGGGATTTGCAACCAGGAAGGTGAACTGCTTCATACGTACGAGGGCCCTACCGAGAAAGAAAAGGGTACCGATGCAGTAATCGAAAATATCGAGAAGTATGTACGTCTTATTGTGGAGCAATCACCTTATACCTGGGACCAGCTGGTTGGAGTAGGAGCAGGTGTAGCCGGATTTACGGATCTGCGTGCCGGTGTGATCCTGTTGGCGCCGAATATTGGTTTCCGCAATGTACCGATCCGCGCCATTCTGGAAGAACGTATCGGTAAAACGATAGTGATTGATAATGATGCCAATGTGGCTGCACTAGGTGAAGCCTGGAGTGGTGCCGGCAAAGGTGTAACCGATTGCGTCTGCTATACACTCGGTACGGGTGTTGGCGGCGGAATTATTATTAACGGCAAGATTTATCAGGGCTTCGCCGGACTTGCTGGTGAAATTGGCCATATCTCTGTCGTACCGGACCTGGAGGCTATTCAGTGCGGCTGCGGTAAAATGGGTTGCCTGGAGACCGTTTCTTCTGCTACAGGTATTATCCATATGGCTGTGGAAGCGGTAGAGCGTGGCGATGCTACCAGTCTCTCTACGATCGAAAGCAAGCTTACAGCCAAGGATATTTTTGATGCAGCCAAAGCGGGCGACGAAGTGAGCATCCGGATTGTGAACCGTGCTGCCTTTTATCTGGGCAAATCGATGGCATCGGTAGCAGCGACACTGAATCCGGAGCGGTTTATCGTAGGTGGAGGTGTCTCCAAAGCCGGAGATATCCTGTTTGACAAGATTCGTGAAGTGTTCATGGAATGTACGCCTGCACCACTTCAGCAGGGCGTGGAGATTATTCCTGCCAAGCTGGGCAATGATGCAGGTATCGTAGGTGCAGCAGGTCTATTGCTGCGCTGAACCATATAAAAATCATCGATCTATTCCAATTTCCGGTTGTATCATTGGATCGGATAATAATATCTAACAAGGAGGGGACTTACGAATGAGCAATACTGAGAATTCATCGACATCAACCATGGTTATCATTACAGGAATGTCCGGTGCAGGCAAGACCATTGCAGTACAAAGCCTGGAGGATCTTGGCTTTTTCTGTGTAGACAATTTGCCGCCCGTTCTGATTCCCAAATTTGCCGAGCTGATCGAGCAATCGAATGGTAAAATCGGCAAAGTGGCACTCGTAATCGACCTGCGTGGTCGTGAATTTTTCCCTGCTCTTTCCGAGTCCCTGAGCTATATGAAAAATCATTATACGATCCATACGGAAATTCTGTTCCTGGATGCCAGTGATGCCGTACTGGTTCAGCGCTACAAGGAAAGTCGGCGCCGGCACCCGCTTGCACCGGATGGCATGCCGCTTGACGGTATCCGGCTGGAACGCAAAATGCTGGATGAGCTGAAGACATCGGCGACCCAGGTCATCGATACCAGCACCAGCAAACCGGCCAAACTCAAAGAGAAAATTATTTCCCGTTTCTCTCATCTGGAGAGCAATCGGTTATCGGTCAATGTCACTTCATTTGGATTTAAATATGGTATTCCCATCGATGCAGATCTGATTTTTGATGTACGTTTTCTGCCCAACCCTCACTATGTGGACCATCTGAGGCCGCATACCGGTCAGGACAGTGACGTGTATGAATACGTAATGAAATGGCCGGAGACACAGGCGTTTCTGACCAAATTGCTGGATATGCTGCATTTTCTCATTCCCCATTATCGCAATGAAGGCAAAAGTCAGGTCATTATCGGCATCGGTTGCACAGGAGGCAAACACCGCTCTGTAGCCATTTCCGAATATCTGGGTCGTATGCTGGGAGCGAGTGAGACAGAAACCGTTCGTGTCAGTCATCGTGATGCTGATCGTGATCGGCATTAAGGAGTGGAACATATGTCAATTTCACAACCGGGTCTGCCGGTGCTTCGTCCCCGTATTGTAGTTATGGGGGGCGGCACCGGTCTGTCCGTTATGCTCAGGGGCCTCAAGGAGAAGCCACTTGATATTACCGCTATTGTTACTGTAGCGGATGATGGAGGGAGCTCCGGAATTCTGAGGGATGAGCTGAAGATGCCACCGCCGGGAGATATACGCAACGTACTCACTGCGCTGGCGGATGTGGAGCCGCTGATGTCGGAAATGCTCAAGTACCGGTTTCAAAAAGGAGAAGGTCTGGCTGGTCACAGCCTGGGTAATCTGATCCTTGCGGCAATGACAGATATCTCCGGAGACTTTGTTACGGCAGTGCGGGAACTGAGCCGCGTATTCGCGGTTAGAGGTGCTGTTCTACCGGCAGCAGAACAAGCCGTTATTTTGCATGCAGAGATGGAAGATGGAACGATTGTCACCGGGGAATCCAAGATCCCCGAAGCAGGCAAGCGGATCAAACGTCTGTTTCTTGAACCGGACCACGTGGAGCCGTTGCCAGAGGCTGTACGTGCTATTCAGGAAGCCGATGCTATTCTGATCGGGCCAGGCAGTCTGTATACCAGTCTGCTTCCGAATCTGCTCGTGCCCAAGCTGGTAGAGGCGATTTTGGCGTCCAAGGCACCACGTCTATTTGTGTGTAATGTCATGACCCAGCCGGGAGAGACGGATAATTACACAGTCAGTGATCATCTGGAAGCGATCTATGAGCATGTAGGTCACCGGTTGTTCGACTATGTGCTTGTTAATAACGAACCGATTCCAGTCAAAGTGCAAAACCGCTACGCCGAAAAAGGCGCCAAGCCGGTCAAACTCGATGCGGATAAAGTTGAAAGTATGGGATACAAAATTATTGCGGATAAACTGGTCATGTATGGAACCTATCTGCGTCATGATGCAGAGCAGCTAAGCCATCATATTTATGAACAGGTGAAGAAACATATTTTAGCGAAAGGGTGAGTCCATTGTCATTTGCGGCGCAAACGAAAAAGGAACTAACGATGGTTGAAGCCGACGACTGCTGTGAACTGGCGGAGCTGGCGGCGCTGATCCGGATGAACGGATCGGTCCAGGTATCCAACAAAAAAGTGATACTGGATATTTCTACCGAAAATGCCGCAATCGCAAGACGGATTTATTCCCTGATCAAAAAGCATTTTGCTGTGCACACCGAGCTTCTCGTGCGCAAAAAAATGCGGCTCAAAAAGAATAACGTATATATCGTTCGTATCCCTGCCGGTGTTCAGGCGATTTTGAGCAAGCTCACAATCGTCTCGGAAGGCTTTATGTTTACCCCGGGTATCAACAAGGATATGGTTAGCAAAACTTGCTGTAAACGGGCTTATCTGCGTGGCGCTTTTATGGCTGGAGGGTCGGTTAACAATCCGGAGGGTTCATCCTACCATCTGGAGATTGCTTCGATGTATGAGGAGCAGTGTCAGGCCCTGGTTGATCTGGCGAATGAATTCGAGCTGAATGCGCGCTGTATCGAGCGTAAAAAAGGCTTTATTTTATATATCAAAGAGGGCGAGAAGATTATCGAGTTCCTCAGCATCATTGGTGCACACCAGGCATTGTTTAAGTTTGAAGATGTCCGGATTATGCGGGATATGCGCAACTCCGTGAATCGGATCGTCAACTGCGAGACCGCTAATCTAAACAAAACGATCGGCGCTGCTGTGCGTCAGATCGATAATATTCGTCTGATCCAGCGCCATCTGGGACTGGAACAGCTGCCGGACAAGCTGCGCGAAGTAGCAGAGATTCGTCTGGCCCATCCGGATATGAACCTCAAGGAAGTTGGCGAAATGCTCAAGGGTGGCGTCAGCAAATCCGGGGTCAATCATCGGCTTCGCAAAATTGACGAGCTTGCTGATAGAGTACGTAATGAGCACCTGGTCTAAAATTTGTACCGACCAGGTAAGCTTTATTTTTTTCTGCTAAAGCGCATGTTATAATAATGTAGTATGATGTATACAGTGTTCATAAAATGGGCTTCAGTGTAGTGAACAAATAAATCGTAATGAATATGTATTATAGGGGGTAATAATCACATGATAAAACACCCGGTAGTGGTTCGTCTGAAAACGGGATTACACGCACGACCTGCAGCATTGTTTGTACAGGAAGCGAATAAATACTCCGCGGAAATTTTCGTGGAAAAAGACGATAAAAAAGTAAATGCTAAAAGCATCATGGGAATCATGAGTCTGGCAATCAGCTCGGGTACTGAAGTATACATCAGTGCAGAGGGTGCGGATGCAGAATCAGCTGTAAACGCTTTAGTAGGATTGGTCAGCAAAGAAGAACTGGAAAACCAATAAAACCCCTCATCCCACGATGAGAGGTCAGCCGTCACAGAATACTGTGGCGGTTTTTTGGTATGTTGGTCAGTATTACCTTATTAGCAGGCAGCCGTCTCAATTCTGGGGAATCTATTCGAAAAAGACTCCCTTTTTGGCAAAGTTCAATTTGAGCTGTACCGCATTCCATGAACTCTGATATCCAAACCCATCACGCAGTACGGTAAATGGAATATACATTCGTCCATTCACGATCTGGGCACTTGGTCCATTCCACTGATGATTATTCAGCCGCATGGTAACACCAGAAGCGGTCATTACCATATCCAGCTGATCATCATTTTGCAGCAGTGTATATGTTTTAACGGCGGGCTCGTACCGCAGGGTGACTCCAAGTGAATCACGCAGGAGCACCACCGGAATCATAGTATTTCCATCAATGAGCAGTCCGTTCTCCGGAAGGCGTGTGCCATTCCATTCCAGCTTCACCTGGCGCGGTGGTGCAGCAGCAGAAGCAGTAACAGGTTGGATCAGGGCACTCAGCACCAGGATACCTGCCAGCAGTAAAATGGAATTCCGTCGAAACTTGTTTTTGAACATGGTGACTCTCCCCTCTTTCTGATAATCCCTATCTCTCCAAACCCCTGTTGTTATGCAGGATTTCGAGGGTGGGATTATATGAGATTATAAGTAAAATAACAGCAGTTGTCACGATGAAGCTGCAGCTCTTTCAAATCTTTTGCCGAATGAAATAGCCATATACATAAAGAAAGCATTAACGAGTGGTTAAAGAGCCTCTCGCCATATCCATTGATCGTTGTTTTAGTCACCAAGCTCTCTTCTATCCTTTACCCAATGCAACATTCGATTCAAAACATTCGTTTAGTAAGTAGAACCAAGAAAGGGTGAATATTTATGAAACGAAATCACTATATGGCTTCATTGCTATTGGCTGGAGCTGTGTTTACAAGCGTAGGTATGGGCGTGAGTCTGCCGGGAGTATCTACAGCATATGCTGCAGAGACGACATCAATGACTACAATGGCGGGTACAATTAACGTCAGCGGCAATGGCAAGTTATCCGTCAAACCGGATGTGGCTTACCTCTCTATAGGTGTACAGACCACTGCAGCTATAGCTTCCAAAGCACAAGCTGCTAATGCTCAGAAGATGAGCAAACTGAACAATCTGTTGAAAAACAAATGGTCTATTGCAGACAAGGATATCGAGAGCGTGCAATTTTATGTACAGCCGAACTATAGTTATAACGAAAAGGATCAGCAAAAAGTTACAGGCTATACGGCTTATCATACTCTGCAGGTGACCTACCGCAACATGGAGAAGATCGGCGCACTGCTGGATGCAGCTTCCACTGTAGGTGCCAACAATGTAGGATCTGTAAGCTTTAACGTAGAGAATACCAAAACCTATGAAGATCAAGTCATTCAAAAAGCAATGGCAGATGCAGCAGCCAAAGCAGGCTCTATCGCCAAAGCGGCTAATCGTACACTGGGGGATCTGGTATCTGTAAGTGAAGCAGGCGTCGAGGCTCCACCGGTATATGTATCCCAGAGCACTGCAATGGAATCGGCACGTGCAGACAAATCGACTGAGATTGAACCGGGGATGGTAGAGTTGAACATTAGTCTTAACGTACAGTATGCTATGAAGTAAGCTGAAAAGGTGAATAGGGTAAAATCGTCAGTATTGTAACTATTATACGGGATAACCCCTTTATCGTTTCAGTATAACGGAAGTTTATTAAACCAGCGATATGCCAAATATAGAAACTTTCCTGAAGGTCTTATGCATGACGCCGACAGGAAAGTTTGTTTACACTTTTATTACTTTTGATTCATCGGGCATGACTATGTTGTAAATCCTTGTTAAGTTCTTTGTAAATCTAAAGGACAAGTTTATCGTTATACTAAAAATTGTGGCAATTGACCTATTCGAAGGAGAGATTAATTATGGACAAGCACCAGAACATGAAGAACACAACCTATCTCAAAAAACTATCAGCAATCGTACTCGCGACCAGCCTGACAGCTGCAGGTACAGCAGCAACGCTGCCTTTGGTACAATCCTCTGCGTATGCAGCAAGCACTTCTTCATCTGCCAAATCCGTAATCAATGTACAAGTGGAAGGCAAAGCGATCTCGGCCAAGGGAATGCTGAGCAAATCCGGCAGCACGTTGCTTCCTCTCAAAGACATAGCAAAAACAGTAGGCGCAACAGTTACCTACAATTCCAAAGAACATACAGCAACTATCACTAAAGGCAAAAATAAAGTGAGCTATGACCTTAATCAGGAAGATATGGTATTTGTGCGCCTAAACGGCAGTGCAGTTGGTGACAGCTATGATGCCAGCGTAGTCAAAGGAACAACTTATGTAGCAATCAAAGCAGTAACAGAGCCGTTTGGCTATCGTGCGCTGTGGAATAATGCTACACGTACTGTCAATGTAACAGCTGCAGGCATGAACGATGTAGAAGTGACAGGCAACAAACTGGAATCTTCTACTCAAAATAAATACACTAACTTCAATATTGTATACCCAGTTGTATCCGGTCTGGAAAATGAAGCTGCACAAACCAAGATCAATAAAGCTCTCAAAGCACATTCTGACCAGTTCCTGACGACCATGCAAAAACAGGTCAAAGAAGCCGGAGCGCCTGCTAACAAAGATATCACTTACGAAATTGATGGTGGCTACAAAGTCACTTATAACCGTAATGGGGTTATCAGCTTCCTGTTGACTGATTATCAATATCTGGGCGGGGCACATGGCGATGATATCCTGACCAGCATGACGTTCTCACTGAAGGACGGCAAAGCTATTCAGCTGTCTGATCTGCTCAAGTCCAACAGCAACTACAGCCAGGATATCAAAAAGCTGATCCAGGCACATATCAAGAAAAACGCAGATACCGAGGGTCTATCGCTGGAGCAGTTCAATGACCTGAGCAAAAACTCCAGTAAATACCTGGAGAATTACTATCTGACAGATAGCGGATTCACGATCTTCTTCCAGAAGTATGATATTGCTCCGGGAGCAGCAGGTAACCCGAAAATCGACTTTACCTTCAGCCAACTGCTGAAATCGGGTACCAACCCACTGTCCGCTTATCAGTCCTAATTTTTTTTGAACATTGCTATGCGGAACATAAATAGATAGGAATATCCTAAGAACCTGTTCCATCGTGATCGTACGATGTTGAACAGGTTCTTTTTTATTATGTATTTCTTTTTTGGCAGATGAGGAAAGGGGGAGTTCGAAATCGCATAGGTAACAGGAGAATGAAAGGTAGCGAATAGCAGTAGAACAAAAACACCTCCAGACTAATATCTGGAGGTGTTTGGATAGGCTGGCAGTTGCCGGCTTATACTCCTTGCGGAGGTGTTTTTTCGATAACTTTATCGATCAGACCGTATTCCTGTGCATCTGCAGCAGTCATGAAATAGTCACGATCGGTATCTTTTTCGATACGTTCCAACGGCTGGCCTGTACGTTCAGCCAGGATTTTGTTCAGCTTGTCACGCATTTTGAGGATACGACGTGCACGGATTTCGATATCCGTTGCCTGACCTTGAGCACCACCAAGTGGTTGGTGAATCATAACTTCACTGTTTGGCAGCGCAAAACGTTTGCCTTTGGCACCTGCATTCAACAGGAACGCGCCCATACTCGCAGCCATACCTACGCAGATCGTAGATACATCGGCTTTGATAAATTGCATTGTATCGTAAATAGCCATACCTGCAGTAATGGAACCGCCTGGGCTGTTAATGTAGAGGTGAATATCTTTCTCAGGGTCTTCGGCTTCCAGGAACAGCATCTGTGCAATAATTGCATTCGCTACCATATCGTTAACCTCGGAACCAAGGAAAATGATACGGTCTTTCAGCAGACGGGAGTAAATGTCATACGCACGTTCACCACGGCTGCTCTGTTCAACGACCATTGGGATATAACTCACTAGAAACCCTCCTTAGATTACAATCATAATAAGTGTGATTATATAGTGGATCATTACTTCAAACAACATCAGGAACTCAATTGTTCTTACCACATTATAGGATAATTCAAACTAAAAGTCAAAGATAGTCAAACTATTGACTGTAAAACTGCCTAAACTGCTAAAAAATGGGTTAATGATGGAGAGGAACATTTGCTGTTCTCTATGGACACAATATGTCCCGTCTATAAGATAAAGAATCTGATCACGGATACGACAAGTCTTATCTTGAAATGCAGATCTGGCCGCGTATATATAATTGCTACTATAGGAATACTATTATATGCAGATACAAAAATAACCAGCCTGGGCTGGTTACGTCATTACTATTTCATCGAAGAAAAGATTATGTAATTAATCATGCGATAATATATACGTGCTACGATCAAGCTCTGAGCATCTGCTGCAAGAAAAGTAAAGTGGCGCGCCCGCCAAGAATCGAACTTGGATCTCAGGCTTCGGAGGCCTACGTCATATCCATTGGACCACGGGCGCATATCAGCAACAGCAAGAATTAGTATAGATGAAATAAAGTCAAAAAGCAAGCAACGCTTCCATAATAGTTATAACATGCATCTTCCATAATTAGTTGTCGCAAAGACTTGCTTCCCACGCAAAAATTGGTTAATATAGACGTGGGACTTAAAAAGTTATGCCGGGACATTTTGAGTCCATTATACGTAGCCTGAGTTACTGGGTATCCAATTACACTGAGCGAGACAAGTTGCAGGAGTGGAAAGCATGCGAAAATTACTTGAAATACAACAGCAGCTTCTGCCCGATCTCACCGATGTATTGAAGAAAAGATATGCTATTTTACATCAGGTCATGCTGACCGGAATTGTCGGGCGTAGATCGCTTGCCGTTTCCCTCAATATGACAGAGCGGGTACTGCGGGCTGAGACCGACCTGCTCAAAGCTCAGGGACTCCTTGAGATTGAGAGTACAGGAATGAGGATCAGCGAAGCAGGCAGGGAACTGCTGGAGGAACTTGAGCCTATTATGGAAGAGTTGCTCGGATTGTCCGTATTGGAAGATCGCATCCGTGATGTGTATGGACTAAGACAGGTTGTTATTGTACCTGGAGACAGTGACACATCAGCCAGTACCAAGCAGAATCTTGGCAGAGCTGGTGCCAAAGCTCTGCTCAGTGTGATTCGTGAGAATGATATTGTAGCTGTAACCGGCGGCTTTACGCTTGCCGAAGTAGCAGAACAACTTAGCCCAACTTTTCCGGCACCCCTAAAGGACGCCTGGTTCGTACCGGCAAGAGGCGGACTTGGCGAGAACATGGAGTATCAGGCTAACTCCATCGTTTCGACCATGGCTAAGCGTGTAGGCGCGCAGTACCGGCTGCTGCATGTGCCCGATCTGCTGCGCAGAGATGCTTACGAGCTACTGTATCAGGATCAGAATGTCCGTGAGATTGTCGATTTTATCCGGCGTGCACGAATTATCATTCATGGCATCGGTGATGCGATGGAGATGGTGCGGCGCCGGAGACTGGACCCACAGACGGTAGAGGAGATCCGCAGTGCTGGAGCAGTAGCCGAATCATTCGGCCACTATTTTAATGAAGATGGTCAGACGGTGCACCATATGCTGACCCTTGGACTTCAGCTTGAGGACATTGCCAATGCAGAAGTCGTTATTGGAATAGCGGGCGGACGCAGCAAAGCAAAATCTATCCATGCTGTACTTAAATTTGGCCAGGAAGATATTCTGGTCATCGACGAAGCCGCTGCCAGAGAGATCGTCAAGGAGCTATAGTGGTTTCTTGGCATCAATCAGTGTTATGCTTGTGACGTTGTTGCGGCATGATTGGCAGCCGGCAGACAAGCTTCATCTTATTATCGTTGTCTTGACAGGCTCGAGAGGGTCATGTCTTGATTGAATAAATCATAAACTTATTTCTAGGAGGAATTAACTCATGGTTAAAGTTGGTATTAACGGTTTTGGACGTATCGGACGTCTGGCGTTCCGTCGTATTCAAGATGTAGCAGGTATCGAAGTGGTAGCAATCAACGATCTGACAGACGCTAAAATGCTGGCACATCTTTTGAAATATGATACTACTCAAGGTAAATTCAACGGCGAAGTTGAAGTACACGATGGTTTCTTCAAAGTAAACGGCAAAGAAGTTAAAGTTCTGGCTAACCGTAACCCTGAAGAACTGCCTTGGGGCGAGCTTGGCGTAGACATCGTACTGGAGTGCACAGGCTTCTTCACAACAAAAGAAAAAGCTGAGCTTCACCTGAAAGCAGGCGCTAAGCGTGTTGTTATCTCCGCTCCAGCAACTGGCGAAATGAAAACAATCGTTTACAACGTAAACCACGAAATCCTGGATGGTACTGAAACAGTTATCTCCGGCGCATCTTGCACAACAAACTGCCTGGCACCTATGGCAAAAACTCTGCAAGACAAATTCGGCGTTGTTGAAGGTCTGATGACTACAATCCACGCTTACACTGGCGACCAAAACACACTGGATGCTCCACACTCCAAAGGTGACTTCCGTCGTGCTCGTGCAGCTGCTGAAAACATCATTCCTAACACAACTGGTGCTGCTAAAGCAATCGGTCTGGTTATCCCAGAACTGAAAGGTAAACTGGATGGCGGAGCACAACGTGTGCCTGTAGCTACTGGTTCCCTGACTGAGCTGGTAACTGTTCTGGAGAAATCCGTAACAGTTGAAGAAATCAACGCAGCTATGAAAGAAGCTTCCGATCCGGAAACTTATGGCTACACTGAAGATGAAATCGTATCTTCCGACATCAAAGGTATGACTTTCGGTTCCCTGTTCGATGCGACTCAAACTCGCGTTCTGACAGTTGGCGACAAGCAACTGGTTAAAACTGTAGCTTGGTACGACAACGAAATGTCCTACACAGCTCAACTGGTTCGTACTTTGGAGTACTTTGCAAACAAAGCCTAATACGAAGCAGCAGCTGGAATAAATATTAATTCCATAAAGCGGAAACAGATCTCATTTGTTTCCGCTTTTTCTAAGTTAACATCTGACAGATATGGTCGGTGTTAGCGATAAGCTGTTCCTGATTTTACTATGGATGGATTGGAACTGGACTGCCGGAGCAGAAGAAAACAGCAGAAATGATCCCGGGAAAATCATTTCGGCCTGTCCTTTCGGAAAGCAAAGCGCAGTAAAGAACAATCTGTTCAAAATACGGACATGGAGGAACGACGATGAATAAAAAAAGTGTGCGTGATGTAGAAGTAGCTGGCAAAGTGGTATTTGTACGTGTGGATTTTAACGTACCTATGGAAAACGGCAAAATTACGGATGACAAACGTATTCGTGAGACACTGCCAACAATCAACTACCTGATTGAAAAAGGTGCAAAAGTTCTGCTGGCAAGTCACCTGGGTCGTCCAAAAGGTGAAGTGGTTGAATCCATGCGCCTGACAGCTCCGGCTGAGCGTCTGTCCGAACTGCTGGGCAAACCGGTAGCCAAAGCTGACGAAGCTATCGGCGATAGCGTAAAAGCAAAAATCGCTGATATGAAAGAAGGCGACGTACTGGTTCTTGAAAACGTGCGTTTCTACCCTGGCGAAGAGAAAAATGATGCTGAACTGGCAAAATCCTTTGCCGAACTGGCTGATCTGTTCGTAAATGATGCATTTGGCGCGGCTCACCGTGCACATGCTTCTACAGAAGGTATCGCTCACCACCTGCCGGCTGTATCCGGTCTGCTGATGGAGAAAGAACTGGATGTACTGGGTAAAGCCCTGAACAATCCGGAGCGTCCTTTCACAGCAATCATCGGTGGTTCTAAAGTAAAAGACAAAATCGATGTAATCGACAACCTGCTGAACCTGGCAGACAACGTAATCATCGGTGGCGGTCTGTCCTATACTTTCATGAAAGCACAGGGTCATGAAGTTGGCCAATCTCTGCTGGATGAAAGCAAACTGGATGTAGCTCTGGGCTTTATCGAAAAAGCGAAAAACCTGGGCAAAAACTTCTACCTGCCGGTAGATATCGTAATCTCCGATGATTTCAGCGCAGATGCAAACACGAAAATCGTTGAAGTTGGCGACATTCCTGCAGATTGGGAAGGTATCGACATCGGACCGAAAACTCGTGAAATCTATGCAGATGTTATCAAAAACTCCAAGCTAGTTGTATGGAACGGACCTATGGGCGTGTTCGAAATCGAACCATTCTCCCATGGTACACGTGCAGTCGCAGAAGCTTGTGCAACAACTGACGCTTACACTGTAATCGGTGGCGGTGACTCCGCAGCAGCAGCTGAGAAGTTCCACCTGGCTGATAAAATGAACCATATTTCCACAGGCGGCGGCGCTTCCCTGGAATTCATGGAAGGTAAAGAGCTTCCAGGCGTTGTGGCACTGAACGATAAATAAGTTTACAATAAAGGCAGTATGCATGTCGCAAGCAGGGCATGCAAGTATGGAATAGAAGGAGTGATCAAGCAGTGAGAACACCAATCATTGCCGGTAACTGGAAAATGTTCAAAACCGTTCCGGAAGCCAAAGCATTCATCGAAGATATCAAGGGCAAAGCAGAAGTAGAAGGCGTAGAGAGCGTAATCTGTGCACCATTTACCAACCTGCCTGCACTGGTTGAAGCTGTAAAAGGCACTTCCATCAAAATCGGCGCACAAAACCTTCATTTCGAAGATAACGGCGCGTACACTGGTGAAATCAGCGGCGTTATGCTGAAAGACCTGGGTGTGGACTATGTAATCATCGGTCACTCCGAGCGTCGTCAATACTTTGCGGAGACAGACGAAATCGTCAACAAAAAAGTACTGGCAGCATTCCGTCATGGTCTGACTCCTATCGTGTGCGTGGGCGAGAAGCTTGAAGAACGCGAAGCGGATCAAACCAAAGACGTATGTAAAGTACAAACCGAAGGTGCATTTGCTGGTCTGAGCGCAGATCAAGCCAAAGCAACCGTTATCGCTTATGAGCCAATCTGGGCGATCGGAACAGGCAAATCTTCCACTTCTGCTGATGCGAATGAAGTTATCTCTTACATCCGCGGCGTCGTGAAAGATCTGTACAACGAAGAAGTGGCAAACGCAGTTCGTATCCAATACGGCGGCAGCGTGAAGCCTGAGAATGTGAAGGAGTACATGGGACAAAGCGACATCGACGGTGCACTCGTCGGCGGTGCCAGTCTTCAGCCTGATTCTTACATTCAGCTGGTTGAGGGGGCGAAGTAAATGTCAGCACCAAAACCGGTAGCTCTGATTATTATGGACGGATTCGGTCTGCGCGCAGAAATGGAAGGCAACGGTGTTGCCCAGGCGAAGAAACCGAATTACGATCGCTATATGACAGAATATCCTCACACTACACTCACTGCTTGCGGTGAAGCGGTAGGTCTGCCGGAAGGCCAGATGGGTAACTCGGAAGTAGGTCACCTGAACATCGGTGCAGGCCGCATCGTATATCAGGATTTGACCCGCATTTCCAAGTCGATCCGTGACGGAGAATTCTTCCAAAATGAAGTGCTGAAGGGCGCATTCGAGAATGCTAAATCCGGCGGCAAAAAACTTCATATCTTTACACTGCTGTCCGATGGCGGCGTACACAGTCATATTGACCATCTGTTCGCTACACTCGATATGGCAAAAGCAGAAAACTTTGAAGATGTACTGATCCATGTATTCCTGGACGGACGCGATGTATCGCCGGACAGCGGTAAAAAATACATGGAACAGCTGACTGAAAAAATCAGCAGCGTAGGCATTGGCAAAATTGCCAGCGTACAGGGACGTTACTATGCGATGGACCGTGACAAACGGTGGGAACGTGTAGAAAAAGCTTTCCGTGCGGTTGCTTACGGTGAAGGTCCTCAATTCAAAGATCCTCTGACTGTAGTAACTTCTTCGTATGCTCAGGAAGTCTATGACGAGTTCGTAGAACCTTCCGTGATCGTCGATGCAGACGGACAACCGGTAGGAACTGTAGGCGATGGAGATTCCGTAATCTTCCTGAACTTCCGTCCTGACCGTGCGATCCAGCTGTCCCAGGCGTTCACACAGCCTGAATTCGCAGGCTTTGAGCGTGGCGACTATCCGAAGAATCTGTATTATGTATGTCTCACCACATACAGCGATACCGTTCGCGGACATGTAGCTTACGGACCGAAGAGTCTCGACAACACACTGGGTGAAGTGCTCGTGAAAAACGGCAAAACCCAGCTGCGTATTGCCGAGACAGAGAAATACCCGCACGTAACCTTCTTCTTTAGCGGCGGACGTGATGTGGAACTGGAAGGCGAGACTCGTATTCTGATTAACTCTCCAAAAGTAGCCACTTATGATCTGCAGCCGGAGATGAGTGCGCGTGAAGTGGCTGATGCTTGTATCGCCGAGATCGAAGCGGAAAGACAGGATGCTATCATCCTGAACTTTGCCAACCCGGATATGGTAGGCCATTCCGGTAAGCTGGAGCCGACGATCAAAGCGGTAGAAACAACAGATGAATGTGTAGGTCGTGTCGTGGAAGCGATTCTGGCCAAAGGCGGCGTGGCGCTGATTACAGCTGACCATGGTAATGCCGAGACCGAGATTGATGAGAATGGACGTCCTCAGACTTCCCATACCACCAACCCGGTTCCATTTATCGTCACTGACAAAAATGTAGTACTACGTGAAGGCGGAATCCTGGGCGATATCGCTCCAACGATTCTGGATCTGCTGCAAATCGCGAAGCCGGAAGAAATGACAGGCACGTCCATCATTTCCAGCCGCAAGTAAACGATAGGCAGTCTGACGTACCATTTGGAACCAACGGTTTATGGCAGGTGTCATGGATGTACGATTAGCAGACAGGATCAGCTGTGAATTGATCACTCGCAGCCGAGAGAAAGTCTGTGTACATCATGGCCGAGCTCATGTCATGAACCCGCATTTTCCGTAATGGACGCTGATAAATATCGCCTGCTGACCGGTTTGCAGGAAGTGGACCTGTTTCTCGGCTTCATTTTATAAATCAAGGATCATCAAGATCCCAAATTACTTACCTAAAAAGGAGACTTTTTACTCATGACGATTATCTCTGATGTATACGCACGCGAAGTCCTTGACTCCCGTGGTAACCCAACTGTTGAAGTAGAAGTATATCTGGAATCCGGCGTAATGGGCCGCGCAATCGTACCATCCGGCGCATCCACTGGTGCTCACGAAGCTGTTGAGCTTCGCGATGGCGACAAATCCCGTTACCTGGGTAAAGGCGTACTGAACGCTGTTAAAAACGTAAACGAAGTTATCGCTCCAGAAGTTATCGGCATGGACGCTGTAGATCAACTGCTGATCGACCGCAAAATGATCGAACTGGACGGAACACCAAACAAAGGTAAACTGGGTGCTAACGCAATCCTGGCAGTATCCATGGCTGTAGCACGCGCTGCTGCAGAAGCTCTGGACCTGCCACTGTACATCTACCTGGGTGGATTCAACGCAAAACAACTGCCAGTACCAATGATGAACATCATCAACGGTGGTGAGCACGCTGATAACAACGTTGACGTACAAGAGTTCATGGTTATCCCTGCTGGCGCTACTAGCTTCAAAGAAGCTCTGCGTACAGGTGCTGAAATCTTCCACAACCTGAAATCCGTACTGAGCAGCAAAGGCCTGAACACAGCTGTAGGTGACGAGGGCGGTTTCGCTCCTAACTTCACTTCCAATGAAGAAGCACTGACTTCTATCATTGAAGCAATCGAAAAAGCGGGTTACAAACCAGGCGTTGACGTATTCCTGGGTATGGACGTAGCTTCCACTGAGTTCTACAAAAACGGTAAATACGAGCTGGCAGGCGAAGGTAAATCTTACACTTCCGCTGAGTTCGTAGACCTGCTGGCTTCATGGGTAGAAAAATACCCAATCATCAGCATCGAAGATGGTTGCTCCGAAGACGATTGGGAAGGTTGGAAACTGCTGACCGAACGTCTGGGCGAGAAAGTTCAACTGGTTGGTGACGATCTGTTCGTAACAAACACTGAACGTCTGGGCCGTGGTATCGAAGAAAACATCGGTAACTCCATCCTGATCAAAGTTAACCAAATCGGTACTCTGACAGAAACATTCGATGCAATCGAAATGGCGAAACGTGCTGGTTACACAGCAGTTATCTCTCACCGTTCCGGTGAATCCGAAGACAGCACAATCGCTGACATCGCTGTAGCGACTAACGCTGGTCAAATCAAAACAGGTGCTCCTTCCCGTACAGACCGTATCGCGAAGTACAACCAATTGCTTCGTATCGAAGATCAACTGGGTGAACTGGCGAAGTTCGATGGCCTGAAATCCTTCTACAACCTGACTGAGCACAGAGGTCTGACGAAGTAATTATTACTTCATGATTGCAGCATTTTCCGGCTGACACCAGCCGGATATGACTGCACTATTGCTTGGTAGAATTGCATAAATAAAATGTACAGGTCATGCTGCTCCCAAACGGTCTGGGCCGCTACTTAGCCGTTGAAAGGGCAGCATACCGATACATCCGCCAGTCATCTGCTTATGCAGGTGGCTGGTTTTTTATTACCAATTCAGACAGGTTCCGGCTTCCAGCCATTGCTATACAGCCGGAATTTGTGCTAAACTATAAATGCTGTTTCTATAACATGATTCGTGAATTTGTACATTTATAGATGTTCGGCGCATTCGCTCTAGGAGGTGGAATTCATGCAATTGACTTTGCAAATCTTGCTCACCATTTTTTCCATTGGTCTGATTCTTGTTGTATTACTCCAAAAAGGTAAAAGTGCGGGCCTGTCCGGTGCCATCTCTGGCGGCGCTGAGCAACTTTTCGGCAAAACCAAAGCACGCGGAATGGAACTCGTACTGCAGCGCGTAACAATCGGGCTGGCAGCAGGTTTCTTCATTCTGGCGATTCTGGTCGCTGTATTTAGATAAATAAGCCAGGTCCTTTATGACTGGCTCAGGCACGTCCTGAATAGCCCGCTGCTGGGAGAGAAATTCTCTTCTGCAGCGGGCTATTTTTATGTATTCTGTTCATAAAGAGTTCATAGAGCGGGGCTATACTTGGAATTGTTCCCGAGCTTGTCCATTATTCCCATGTAAGTTGAAGCAAGACCGAAGTCCATGATGTGCAAGACCCTTTACGGTCCATTCGTCACTCCTTACCAAGGAGAGAGTGACAGATGGATCGTCTTTTTTTATATAAGGATCTGTAAGACCGATTTCATGGCGCTGATAATAATGCGCTAATAGAACTGTACTAACTAGTATGGCGCTAATAGTGCTCTATTGATTGTACTCTGCTAATTTCAACTACTGTAATTGGAGGAAACTAGTTTCAAAGAGAATTCCTTCAAACAAACACCTGCCTGCTCCATAGTGAAAGAATACGATGTGCTGTTCGTCTAACTACGTAAAATAGCAGGCAATTCCTGAATATTTCGGGCGAAATAAGGGGATTCGATTAATTTAGTGTATACTAGGGTATGTGTATACTAAATGAGGCATGACGGATCTGGCAGAAAAAGCCGTTGTCATGCGCACGGACTGCGTTTGACCTGTGTGTCATCGACACAGATCCGCTTGTATCGCATCGCAAACCAGGATTACATACGAACCGAATGCACATAATCACTGCTGACGGTTGGCCGAGGTGAAACCAATGATTACAGAAGAACAACTATTAACATTCATGCGCACTGACGCATATAAACCAATGACGTACCAGGAGCTGGAAGAGCATTTTCAGATTGAAGATGCCTCGGATTTCAAAGAACTGGTCAAACTGCTCAACAAGCTGGAAGATGCCGGCGATATTGTTGTAAATAATGCCAACGCTTACGGTGTGCCGGAGCGCATGGATCTGGTCCGTGGACGGATTCAGGCTCACGCCAAGGGCTTTGCTTTCCTGATTCCGGAAGACCGGGAGCATGGTGATGTATATATCAACGCCAATGATCTGAATACCGCCATGAACGGCGATACCGTATTCGTGAAGGTGACTTCCCGCAACACATCCGGTGGACGGATGGAGGGTGTGGTCGTTCGTGTAATCGTCCGCAAAAATACTCGTATCGTCGGCGTATTCCAGGCGCTGGACACGTATGCTTTTGTATTGCCGGATGACAAGCGGATCAACCGGGATATCTTTATTCCCAAGGAGTCGTTTGGTGGAGCGGTAGACGGCGAGAAAGTCGTTGCCGAGATTACCAACTATCCGGAAGGCCGTGCTGCGGCAGAAGGACGCGTTATCGAAGTACTTGGTCACAAGGATGATCCGGGTGTCGATATCATCTCCATTATCCGTAAGCATCAGCTGCCGGAAGCTTTCCCGGATGAAGTAATGGACGAGGCGCAGGCTGCGCCGGATGAAATTACCCAGGAAGAGATTATCCAGCAGGGACGCCGCGATCTGCGCGGTAAAAATATTGTTACGATCGATGGCGAGGATGCCAAGGATCTGGATGATGCGGTCAACGTGGAGCGTCTGGAGAACGGTAATTATCGTCTGGGCGTTCATATCGCCGATGTAGGCTATTATGTACGCGAAGGCTCTATGCTGGACAACGAAGCCTACAATCGCGGCTGCAGTGTGTATCTGGTCGATCGAGTTATTCCGATGCTGCCGCATCGTCTTTCCAACGGGATATGCAGTCTGAATCCGCAAGTGGATCGTCTGACCCTCTCCTGCGAGATGGAGTTCGACGAGAATATGAAGGTCGTCAACCACGATATCTTCACCAGCGTGATCAAGACCAAGGAACGGATGACATACAAAAACGTCCGCCGTATTCTGGAAGATGAAGATCCGGAACTGCTGGAACGCTATGCACCACTCATCGACGACTTCAAGCTGATGCGCGAACTGGCGATGCAGTTGCGTGACAAACGGATTCGCCGCGGCGCGGTTGATTTTGACTTTGAAGAATCCAAGATCATTCTGGATGAAAGCGGCAAGCCGATCGATATCGTAAAACGCGAACGTTCGGTGGCCGAGCAGATTATCGAAGAATTCATGCTGGCAGCGAACGAGACGGTAGCCGAGCATTTCCACTGGCTCAAAGTGCCATTCCTGTATCGTATTCACGAGAACCCGGATCAGGAGAAGCTGCAGGGCTTCCTGGCCTTCGCTGCCAACTTTGGTCATGCAGTCAAAGGTACAGGCAATCTGATCCACCCGCGTGCACTTCAGCAACTGCTGGAACAGATCAAGGGCGAGAAGGAAGAGACCGTGATCAGCACAATGATGCTGCGGTCGATGAAGCAGGCGAAATACTCTGCAGAGAGCACAGGCCACTTTGGTCTGGCAGCAGAGTACTACAGCCACTTCACTTCCCCGATTCGTCGTTATCCCGATCTGGTCATCCACCGGGTGATCCGCGAAGTGATCGAGAACGGCGGCAGCGGCCTCACACCAGAGCGTCAAGCGTATCTGGAGAGCCGCATGGCGGATATTGCCCAGCAGTCTTCCGAGCGCGAGCGCGTCGCGGTAGATGCCGAACGTGATACCGACCAGCTCAAGAAGGCTGAATATATGCTGGACAAAGTCGGTCAGGAATTCGAAGGGATCATCAGCAGCGTAACCGGCTTCGGTATGTTTATCGAGCTGGAGAATACGGTTGAAGGTCTGATCCGTCTTGGTATGCTGACAGATGACTATTACCATTTCGACGATCAGCATATGATTCTGCTTGGCGAGCGTACTTCACGTATCTTCCGTATCGGGGACAGCATCACGATCCGCGTGGCGAACGTCAATATGGACGATCATACAATCGACTTTGAATTGCCGGATATGCCGAAAAGTAACCGCCGTTCGGGTGGTGACCGTGGAGCACGTGGAGATAATCGTGGTGGACGCGGAGCACAGGGTGCCCAAAATGGCGAGAAACGCGGCGGTGGCAGAGGCAAGAACAAAAATGCCAAAAAAGCCGAGCGCTTTGGTAAAGCAGCGAAAGCCGCCAAAGGTGCCAAAACCGACAAGCCTGCCAAAGCAGCACCCGCTGCAGCTTCAACTCCGGCTACACCGGCAACAGGCGAAGCAGCTGCAGCCGGCAAGCGCAAACGGAAAAAAGAAAAAGGGATTGGCTTCTCTTCATCGTCTTCATCCAGTGCACCAAGCCGCAGCTTTGGCTTTGGTTCCGGTAAGGGTGGATACGACAGTCCCGTCACTTCCTCCAAAAAAGGACAAGGACGCAAACGGCCAGCAGCCGATGCAGGTCCAGGATCGGCTGTCAGCCCGGCAGCTCCTAAGGGAGAAGCAGGATCAGGTGCAGGACGCCCGCGCCGCCGCAAGAAAAAGAATAAACCACAAAGTCCTGAATAAGCATCATCATCTGCTGACAATGTCTATTCGGTACGTCCCGGTAGGATACATGCTGCAAAAGCAGTACATCGGACGGGCACAAATCGGTGGATAGCGTACAGATGATGAGGCCTACAGGGTGAAATAAAGACGGGAGATGCGCGCTGGGCAAGCAAGCGTGCATCATGGAACAGAGTGCAAGCAGACAGTGCCGGGACCCGTATCATCGGCCCCGGCTTTGTTGCTTTGTCCCGGATCCCTTGCTACAATAAATGACCATAAGACCCGGCAATGACCGGCAAATCTCTGGAAAGGAGGAATACAGATGGCGACCAAAAAAGGCGAAAGCAAAGTACTGGCCCAGAACAAAAAAGCATCCCACGATTACTTTATCGAGGATACGTACGAAGCCGGTATGGTGCTGACTGGAACCGAGATCAAATCGCTGCGCCGCGCACGCGCGAATATCAGCGATGCCTTCTCCACGATTCGTAATGGTGAAGTGTTCCTGCACAATATGCATATCAGCCCATTCGAAGAGGGCAACCGGAGCAATCCGACCGACCCGACCCGTACGCGCAAGCTGCTGCTGCACAAGGAGCAGATCAGCAAGCTGATCGGTGCATCCAAGCGGGATGGCTATACGCTGGTGCCGCTCAAGATCTATATCCGCAACGGCTATGCCAAACTGCTGATTGGCCTCGGTAAAGGTAAAAAGCAGCATGACAAGCGTGCTACAGCTGCCAAGCGGGATGCGCAGCGTGATATCCAGCGTGCAGTGCGGGATAGCCAGAAGATCAGCCGCTGATCGATAGGGCTGAGAAGCTGCAGGCAGGAGACAGTGTTAGATTTACCATGAATGAGGGTAATAACAGATATGGTAAATGGCTGTCTTGGTGAAGCGCCTGCAGCTACCCATTTGCAGGAAAATGTGGTATAATCAAAGTCTGTGGGAAACGAAAAAAGCGTTTGGTATTTATCAATCTGCTGCTGGATGTTCCCGGTGCGGTCCTTTCTATGGAGGGAAAGACTGCATGGATGATTGTTTTCGGATAACGAGACTCATGTGCTTGTATTCGTCTTAATCCAATCCCTTTTTATTAAGGGGGCGTTTTTTGGATTCGACGGGGGTAGGTCGGGCATGAGTAGCGGGTAGTGGGGACGCGTCCGCTTTATCAACGCTAAAGCCTATTAAACGGCAAACAACAAACTAACTACGCTTTCGCAGCCTAAGAAACTGTGAAACGTGCTCTCGCCTCGCATCGCCCATGTGCCAGGATGAGGGCCCAACTCTTAGTGGGCTACGCTGTCACATCTCCGCCTGGGGTGTGCTGAAGAAGATAATCAGGCTGACCCAACGTAGAGCCGGTTACAGGGCGCTACTCGGGTGACATTAAATCTGTGACTACACCCGTAGAAGCTTGTGTAACGTTGCCTTCGGACAGGGGTTCGACTCCCCTCGCCTCCATATGAGCAAGACGAAAAGTCATCAGCCAGTAATCTGGTTGGTGGCTTTTTGGTTTAATCTACTATATTTAAAAAGGAAATATAGATAATAAGTAATACTTTTCCTTGATAGAGCGCGGTTTATAGAAAAAGTATTACTTACAGTAATACTTTTTTCTACTTAAAATAAATAATTATTAATATTTTTAGTCAAAACCCACTTAGATTTTCTAGAAGAACCTTGATTAAAGATGCTTTTATCTTTACTAGACATTTCAAACAATAGATTATTTATTTTCTTTTTTCTTTGTTCTCCATTAAGCATATCAGAGAATTTATCCAGCAAAAGTGAATCGATATCTTGTCTACTAGCTGATTCATATTTTTCTAAAAAAGCAATTATTAAGTTTTTATAATGCTCTTTATCAAAAGCCCGATTTTTCACATAAGTACTTTTATCTCCAGTCAGTCTAGCTATTTGTGCTGAGACGTAAAGATGTGGTTGTCTTCCTTCTATTAAATTTTTATTACGTAGTTGTTTAGCTTCTTCTGTAGTGATTTTCACCTTTTTTTGTACTTTATCAAGAAGCATTACAGTATCTAAATCTAAATTGGTTTGATTGATAAGTATCCGTGTATAATTTTCATCTAACACTTTTCCAATAATTCGTACTTCTACTTTATCAGTTTCATTAAGATTATAATCAGGTAAAGGAAAAAAACGTTTTTTCTGTGTGACAAACATTTTTTTAATACCTGATCCTATTGTATCAATCATATTAAGGTTTACCATAGCTTCAGCAAGAAAGCGATTGCGATAGAATTCTTGAGGAGCATCTTGTTTGATTACAGTTTCTATACTTTTAGGAATGAATGATCCTAAGTTTGTAAATAATATTTGCTCGGGTAGTTCAATAAGATTAATCCTTCCAGAAAGCGTATAGTCTTGATGAGCAATACAGTTATGAAGAGCTTCCCTAATAACATAGGAGTCATATTGATTAACTTCTATAGGAAATAAGCTATCATCAGGAAGATAACGATATTTCAAATTTCTTATTTTTGAATAGGCTAATTCAGTATTCAAAATAAAAGGAGGACCAAAATGTTCGTAGTCTTTTGCAATATTATTTTCATCTTTTAAAATCCAAGATATTTTAGCAACAGAAGGATTTATCAGATGTTCGGATTCAGCTTTTCCTAAGAGAATAATAGAGGTATTAGTGATTCGATTATTGATAGTAACTTTAGCTTTATTTAAAAAGGTAATATCATCCCATTCTTGCATTTCTTCAGCTAATTTCGGGAATTTATTAGCATACTCATTTCTTGCTTTTTTGATAGCAGATGTATCCAGATCTTTTATTGTCGCTTGTGGAATAATTTTAGCAGACCAATCTTTCCGATTATTTTGATTACGGATTTCTTCATATTTTTGGATAGACAGTGGAGAAATAGATTCACCATTTCTTCCATAGTAGTGTCCCTGCCAAGACGTGGGGATACCTAAGGAAGCTGGTGGAATTTTGAAAAGAATGATTCGTTTACCTTCATAATAAAGTTCATATATTTCTTGGAATGTTATACCGCCAGTATGATCTGAAACTTCTTTCTTTAAGCTGTCTAACTCGGGACGATTAGCTCTATATTGACTACCAACGACTGCTCTATTTTTATCTTCTATACCAAAAATCAACCAAGCATAATCCTTATTTTTTAGATTAGCCTCATTACTTAGAGCAGAAAAATATTTTCCTAATTTATTAAAGTCAAAATTATACTTAGCTTCCTTGAATTCGACACACTCTGTTTCTGCCGGCAAAGCTAACAACTGTTGGAATTCAGTCATGATGTGTTGGTACTGCATAACAAACCCCTTTCGAGTTTTCATTCACAATTGTATTATATAACAGGTTAAATAAACTACAAATTCTATAGTTTAATCTGCAGTAAATATATTGAAAAGACATTAAAATATAGATCCAAATATAAGAACTTATTTTATTTCAAGTAAGACTTTAATTCTTCTTTTTCCCATATTAAAAAGTTGCTCAGCAAGGAAATTTTACATATGCGCATTAAAAGTGATTTTAAGCTAAAGTACGCTTTAATGTTATCAAATTGTCATCTGAATTATGAATAATATTACAAATATATGTAATTCTGCCATAGTCCAAACCTATAACCAGATATGCCTTTTAAGCTTACGTAAAAACCATCCCCCTCGTGCTACAATCAAACTACTATAACCAAGCACAATCCACACCAAGGGGGATTTCAAATGAGTGATAAATTTCAAATCGTAGGCAGCCTGCTGCGTCCAGCGGAACTGCTAGAATATAAAACGCAAATCGAACACCGTGACGATATCCAGTACCCGTTCTACCAGGAGTTCGATGGTTACCAAGAGTGCGAACACCGTGCGATCCAGTCCGTGGTCGAAAAGGAAATCCAGCATGATCTGTCGATCATCACCGACGGTGAGTATTCCAAGTCGATGTGGCATCTGGACTTTGTCTGGGGATTCCAGGGAATTGACCGGTATATCGCAGATCACGGCTATTTCTTCCGCGATACGGACGGCAGTTCTAAGTACGAGACGCGCAAAGACATCGGGCTGCGCATCACCGGCGAACTGGGCGGCAAGAATCATCACTTTATCGAAGTATTCAAAAAGCTAAAAGACCAAGCAGGAGATCGGGAGACCAAGCTATGCGTGCCTTCTCCATCCCATATTTTCGGTGAGCTGTCCTGGTCGGATAATATTGGCGGTACGGATGCGGTGTACCAGACACAGCAAGAGCTAAAAGCAGGTCTGGTCAAAGCGTATAAGGAATTCGTCGAGGAGTTTGCTGCAGCAGGCGGTAAGATTCTGCAATTCGACGATTGTCTGTGGGAGCTATTTGCAGATGACAATCCGAACTCTCCATACACTGGCGAGAATATCGATCAGGAGCAGGTACAGACGCTGGCAGCGGAATTTATCGATATTAGCAATATCATCATCGATTATGGTCACAGCCTCGGTCTGAAAATGTGGACACACAACTGCCGTGGGAACTACGATTCCCGCAACATGGGCGGCGGCTCTTATGTGAAGATCGCCAACCTGTTCCTGAAACAGCTGAAATACGATCGCTTCTTCCTGGAGTGGGATGACGATCGTGCAGGTTCGCTGGAAGCACTGGCTGTATTCAAAGACAAGCCAGAAACAGAAGTCGTACTGGGTCTGCTGTCTTCCAAGACCAGCACGCTGGATGATGAAGAGCGCGTACTGCGTCTGTTGGATGAAGCGTCTACTATTATCGACAAGGATCGTTTACTGTTGTCTCACCAGTGCGGTTTTGCTTCCTGCGATGGAGGCAATGAGCTGACAGAAGACGAGCAGTGGGCAAAAATTAATCAAGGGCAGCGGATCGCCAAGCAGTATTGGGCGAAGTAATCTCAGTTTCTCTATAAGCCATAACAGAAGCAGGCACCTCGAGGTGTCTGTTTTTTGTTGTCATTTCGTTCTGCTGATAGTATTGGTATAGTTACAGACTAATTTCTAGCGATAGTACAGACGTATCTGAATCAAGAGAAGTATCTTTTGTTGTTTGCTGCACAAGATTTTGTGATTTACTATCTAGTACTTAGAAATCACTGCTTCATTAAAGGAATTATCTAGCAGCCTGTGGAATACCCCAGTATATGGAGGATGATTACATGAATGTAGAAAAATGGATCGTTGAAGCAGATATTCAAACCTTACAGCAAGCCATGGAGTCAGGAGAAGCAAGTTCGGAAGAGATCGTTCAAGCGTACATAGAAAGAATTCATACTTTTGACGGTAAAACCAAATCTGTTCTAGAAATCAATCCGGAAGCAATAGAGATTGCCAGATCGCTGGATATAGAGAGAAAAGAAACAGGCAGTAGAGGACCGCTGCATGGTATTCCTATCCTGCTCAAAGATAATATCGATACCGCTGACCAGATGCATACGAGTGCGGGATCAATAACGCTGGAGCATTCCTTTGCGCAGCAAGATGCTGTCGTTGCCGACAAGCTTCGGGCTGCTGGCGCGGTTCTGCTGGGGAAAACGAATATGACGGAATGGGCTGGCTTTATGTCTGTCGATATCTGGGCGGGATACAGTTCACGCGGTGGACTGACACTGAATCCGTATGGACCAGGTGAGCTGTTCGTGGGTGGCTCCAGCTCTGGATCGGCAGCAGCTGTTGCCGCGAATTTTGGCGCAGCAGCGATTGGTACGGAGACATCCGGGTCTATTATTAGTCCAGCCAGTCAGAATAGTGTAGTTGGTATCAAGCCTACTGTCGGTCTGATCCGCCCGGATGGAATCATCCCGATCGCCTTTAGCCAGGATTCGGCAGGGCCGATAACGCGCACAGTCACGGATGCGGCGATTTTGCTGGAGGTGCTGGAGGATAGAGAGGTACAGCAGCAACATAGTACTCATGGTACCAAGGATATAGATGGTAGCTATATCTCGTCTCTGGATACAGCCTTTCTGAAGCAGGCTCGAATCGGTATCCCCCGGTATTATTATCAGCATCTCGATAAAGACAGATTGGAAGTCATCGAAGCGGCTATACAAGTGCTCCGTCAGCAAGGCGCGACGATTATCGATCCGGTACATCTTCCCTGTGAAGATGCTCGCTGGGATGCGAACGTAATGCGTTATGAATTCAAGTATGCACTGAATAACTACTTAAGCCGGTTGGCTGAACATATTCCTGTTCACTCTTTGGCCGAAGTGATTGCTTTTAATGAACAACATGCAGAGAAGACATTGAAGTACGGTCAGGGCACATTGATATGGGCGGAAGAAACCAGCGGTACCCTGACCGAGCAGGAATATCTGGACAGTCTGAGTTATAACAGAGAAATGGCTGGGGAAAAAGGAATTGATTATGCGCTGAATCAGCATAAGCTGGATGCCCTGCTTTTTCTCGGCGGTGAGGGTGGATCTGATCTGGCTGCCCGAGCAGGATATCCGATCATTACAGTTCCGGGTGGATATGCGGAAGAAGGAGTGATTGCGCCCGGTGGCTACATTACGAAGGGACCGCAGGGAATATCCTTTGTGGGTACAGCATGGAGTGAGTCGGTATTGATTCAGATTGCATATGGCTTTGAGCAGGCCACGGGACACCGGGTAGCGCCAGAAATAATATTCAACTAAAAATAATATTTAATAGATTTAATAAAATGTGAAAAAATTAAATCTGAATCAAATAGTTCATTTGTATCATAAAATTTATTTATTTTCCTTTAACTGGATGTATAATCAATATGGTGATAATAGTTCCAAAGTCATTAAAAAGTATAAACAAGATACGAAGCTTAGTTTGGAAGGGGTAATTATTTTGGCAAGAAAAAGTAGTTTTATGGTTCAGATGGCAAGAGAAGCTGCAAGACAGGCTAGAATAAATGAAGCAGAGAAAAAGCGCCATGAACGCGAGCGAATTAGATTATTAAAAGAGCAGCAAAGGCAGCAAATTCAATTTGAAAAAGAAGAAAAAATGCTGTATATCGAAAGTAGAATAAAAGAAACGGAAGATCTTAACTACGATCTGAAAGAACAAATATATCATTTAAACATAATTCTAGAGCAAAGCTTGCAAGTAAATAATATTATTTCATTCGCATCTCTAAAGAGTAAAAAGAAATTTAAAAGCTTTAGTGTACCTAATGAAATAACTGTACCAACAATTGAACCAGAATTTGAAAGCTATAGTAGCCAAGTTAAATCGCAGAAATTTTTGCGAAAAATCATACCTGTTTTGGAGAAAAGATACCAAAAGGCTATGTTAGAAGCTAAAGAGCAATTTGAGAATGACTTCGCAAGCTATGAAAAGTTAGAGCGAGAACGAATATCCAAATTAAATACGCTAAAAGCAAAGTATGAAAAAGAAAAGTCTGCATTTGAAATGGAGATAAAAAATAATAATCTTGAAATTGATGAGTTCGAAAAAAATTATCGTAATGGCGAGAGTGAGGCAGTAATTGCCTATAATAATATCGTATTGGAACGTTCTAAGTATCCTGCTGAATTTCCTCAACAATTTCGCTTAGCCTATCTTCCCAACTCAAAAGAGTTAGTCATTGATTATGAGATACCAAACAAAGATATAGTTCCGCCTGTAGCAGAATATAAGTATATAAAAACTAGAGACGAGATAAGTGAAAAACTTAGAAAGGATCAAGAGATTAAGAACATATACTCTGATGTTGTTGCAAGTATAGCGTTACGAACGCTTTACGAAATATTTGATGCAGATCAAGCAAACAATATTGATGTGATTGTATTTAGTGGATATGTGCACTCAATAGATCCTGCTACAGGAAAAGATATTGCACCATATCTTATTTCAACTCGTGTAGTGAAAGAAGTATTTAAAGAGCTTGATTTAAACAGAGTGGAGAAATCAGTATGTTTGCGAAATCTGGGAGCGCAGGTATCGCCACGACCTGCAGAGTTACAAGCTGTAAAACCGATTTTAGAGTTTAATATGGTTGATAAACGTTTTGTTGATCATGAGAGTATGCTGGACTCTTTGCAAAGTTTGCCTAATTTGATGGATTTAAACCCATATGAGTTTGAGAAATTGGTTACTGACTTATTCGCAAGAATGGGCTTGGATGCAAAATTAACACGTTCATCGAAAGATGGTGGGGTTGATTGTGTTGCGTTTGATACTCGACCAATAGTGGGTGGTAAAGTGGTTATACAAGCTAAACGTTATAAAAATACTGTAGGTGTTTCGTCTGTAAGAGATTTATATGGAACCATGATGAATGAAGGTGCCAACAAAGGCATTTTGGTAACCACTAAAAGTTATGGGCCAGACGCATATGAGTTCGCCAAAGATAAACCGATTGAGTTAATTGATGGTGGAGGTTTACTTTATTTATTAGAACAAAATGGGATTAAAGCCCGAATTATTTTTGAACAGTGAGTTAGTATAGGGAAGATATAAACCGCTTATTAGGCGGTTTTTCTTTTATTTATTCGCTTCACAATATAACTTGTAACTGCTTGATAACTCTATTTCCTAAGTCATACGTATACATTGAAATATAAGTAAGCCATATTCGCATTCAATACTATGGATAATAAACTAATATTTTAGCTACATAGTATTCTAAATTGATGAGAATAAGCAAGTAGATGTTAGTCAGAAATATTTGCATAGTTGTGATTGATAATTCTTTCTAATAATTCGGAGTGAATAACGACTTTATCATACTCGAGTGATACTGCTCCTAGCAAACTTTGTGTCGTGTAAAGCAGTCATTTATAATAGTAAGCTAGTATAGCAGATATAATTCAGGAGGAACCAAAACAACAATGGAATTTACTAAAAATCAGCTTCAGCATCTAGGCATAAACGATAGTATGATCGATTTTATAGCAAATATTATCATGATTCTGTTTATAGCCCTGCTCTGTGTACTGGCCAATTTCATCACCAAAAAAATCGTACTGCGTACGATTATTCATATCGTCAATAACAACCGGTACACCTGGGATAATATCATTGTGGAGAAAAGGGTATTTCACAATCTATCCCATCTCGTGCCGGCCATCATCATTTACTTCTCTGCGCCGATTTTCCCGTTGTACCAGGTGCTAATCGAAAAAGCGGCCATGACATATATGATCATCATTATGATCACTGTGGTGAATGCGCTGCTGAATGCATTTGAGACGATTTATCGTTCTTTTGAAATCTCCAAGATTCGGCCGATCAAAGGGTATATTCAGGTCGTAAAGATCGTTATGTTCATTATTGGGGGTATTGTAGTAATCTCCAATCTGATCGGTCAGAATCCGCTCATTATTCTGAGCGGACTGGGCGCATTATCCGCCGTGCTGATGCTGATTTTCAAGGACTCCATTCTCGGTCTGGTAGCGGGTATTCAGTTATCTTCCAATGATATGGTACGTGTCGGTGACTGGATCGAGATGCCTAAATACGATGCAGACGGCGACGTGATCGATATTACACTGAATACGGTCAAAGTCATGAATTTTGACAAGACGATTACGATGATCCCGAGCTACGCGTTAATCTCGGATTCATTCAAAAACTGGCGAGGCATGCAGGTGTCAGGCGGACGCCGAATCAAGCGTAGCGTTCATATCGATACAAGCAGCATCCGTTTTTGCAGTGACGAGATGATTGCAGAATTCCGCAAGATTCATTATTTGGCGGATTATATTACGGTCCGCCTGGAAGAGATTAATGCCTACAACGAAGAGCACCAGATTAACAGGGATAGCAATGTTAATGGCAGACAGCTAACCAATATCGGTGTGTTCCGCGAATATATTCACCAGTACCTGAGACATCATCCACAGATTCACAAGGATATGACATTGATCGTTCGGCAGCTGGCTCCCGGAGATAATGGGCTTCCGCTGGAGATCTATGCATTTAGTAATGATACGAACTGGAGTATCTATGAAACGCTGCAGGCCGATATTTTCGACCATATCTTTGCGGTAGCGCCGAACTTTGGACTGCGTCCTTTCCAGAATCCGACGGGACATGATATTGTACAGCTCAAAGAGAGCAAGTCTGGATCTGGCAAGAACGATGAAGGGAATTTGGCCATCGAATAACTTCCGGTTCTATATAAAAGGTCCAATATAGCGCGGCAGCATTGCTTTGCATCCACTGGCTCTTCACGAGGCCAGTGGATTTTTCGTTCTTACTATAGACATGCGCAGTTTATCCGACCGATGTAAGATGAAGCAAGAGGATGACAAAATGCATAGCACAAATCGATCCAAATTTTAAATAATAAAATATAACCGAACTACAGTCCATAAAAGAAAAGGAGGAATAAGGTATGGCTCTCAGCCGCCAATATGTTACCCAGGATTATGTAATTCAGCAGGTCACGGAGAAATTTGTCTGTCGGATATTATGGAGCGAGGGACGTCCCTGTCTGGAGTATACCAGTCCGGAGCAGCTGGGCGAGATTGCAGCATACGTACAAAACGAATTCGATTGGGAACTCTACGATGTATTCTTTACTGCGTTGGAAGCTCTGCTGGAAGAAGAGTAATGGGTTCTTTCTCCTTTTAGCTGCTCAGTATTTAGCAGTATAAATAGTTGAGAACCAACCAATACTATTCCCTTTTCGCATTCCAGTCAGCATCATATGCTGGCTTACTGTATGCTGTTTTACATATAAATGAAACTAGAGCTTCATAAATGGTGTAATAGCATATAATAGGTTATTTTCGATACAAGGAGTGAACAGGATGAGTATATGGTCCAGATTCAGAGATGTTATGAAAGCCAATGTGAACAGCCTGCTGGAACGTTCGAACGATCCCGAGCGCGATGTACAGACTTATATACGAAGCATGAACAGCGACCTCGGTCAGATCAAGGCAGAAGCGACAGCTGTACTCGCGGAACAGAGCCGTGCAGAACGCGCACTGAACGAGAATAATGCAGAGATTGCCAAGCTCCAGCGCTATGCCGAGAAATCTGTACAGGCAGGCGAGGAGCAGAATGCAATGCAATTTCTGCAAAAGAAAGCTATACTCACTGCCAAGCATGCAGAGCTGCAGGCTGCATATGAGCGGGCTGCAGCCAAAGTTGAGACGATGAAGCTTATGCAGACCAAGTTGGTCGATGATCTCGCCCGCCTGGAAGCACGTTATACCGAACTCAAAAGCCGGATTGCCCAGGCCCATACGATGCAGCAGAATAATGAAGCATACCGTAGCTCCCGTCGTGCGGAAGAATCACTGCAGGCGATGGAGCATAAGGCAGCGATGGCACTCAATGAAGCCGAAGCACTCGCCGAACTCCGCAGTGGATCGCAGGAGGAAGACCTGGATGTACTCATCGCCCGGCTGGAAAAGGGAATGAATGCACAACCCGATGCTGCAGCCGCAAAAGTAGTACCGGAGCAGGAGCTTGTTTCCCTGAAGCAGTTGAATTCTGGAGGTAATCCGTAAATCCATGTCTTTCTGGAGTAGATACTACTTCATCTTTAGACGCTGTATATATACAATGCCGCACTCGGAATTTATCTCTTTCTTCTATTTGTCCGATACAAATATAGGAAGTGGTACGAATCACGGCTATTTTTCATACGAGTATAGCTGCGTACACGAACACCAATAACGAATTTTGATATGGAGGTGAGTCGATGCCAGTAATAGATTACAAATGTCCCAACTGTGGCAGCAGCATGATGTTCGATAGTGCGACGGGAGCGCTATCCTGCCCAAGCTGCGGTAGACAGGATAATATCGAACAGCTGCCCGATCCGCTGAAAAAGCAGGTATTTACCGAAAATGAAGTCCAGCAGTACCATTGTCCGAGCTGCGGCGCGGATATTATGACCGAGCCGGAAACGAGTGCGACCACATGTAGCTTTTGCGGATCGGCGGTTGTACTGGGAGACCGGCTGATCGGTGATCTGGCACCGGATCTGGTAATACCTTTTTCGATCAGCAAGGCACAGGCAGAAGAAGCTTTTCGTAAATGGTGTCGTAACGGACTGCTGACACCGGCTGGATTCATGAGTGCCGACCGGATCAAGAGCATAACGGGGATCTATGTGCCTTTCTGGTTATATGAATTACATAATATGGTTGAAGTATATGCCAATGCGACCAGAGTAAGAAGTTACACGCAGGGCGACTACCAATATACCGAGACCCGGCATTTTGATGTATACCGGAAGCTGCGCCTGGATTATGTGAATCTGCCGCTGGATGCTTCGGAGAAAATGAACGATGAACTCATGGACAAGTTGGAGCCTTTTCCCTATGAGCAGTTGAAAGAATTCAAAACCCCGTATCTGGCTGGTTATATCGCAGAGAAATACAACTACGACGATGAACAGCTGGTGCCGCGTGCCAAGGAGAAGACGCAGTCGTACATCGATTCGTCCGTCTCCCAGTCGCTGTCCGGGTACAGCAGTGTAAGTTACAGAGACAAACAGGTGAATACGACCGTACGACGTACCGATTATGCGCTGTTGCCGGTGTGGATCGTTAATTATGACTTTGGTCAAAAGAATTATATGTTCGCCATGAACGGCCAGACTGGTAAAGTCGTTGGTAAACCTCCGCTCAGCAAAGGTAAAATCACGGCCTGGTTCGCCGGGATTACGGCTGTATCGCTGCTGGGTATGAAAGTGCTCGCCTGGGCATTGGGAGGAGACTTCCTATGAGAATCTATCGTATATCTCTCGCTGTAATCACACTGGTGATGCTATTAGGGCTGGTACTTCCAGCAGATACAACAGCGGCGACAACTTCCGGAAGTTCCAAGAAACTCATTTACGATCAGGCAGATTTACTTACGCCGCAGGAAGAACAGACATTAAGCCAGTTGGCCAGCAACTATGCGCCTCAGCACCAGACCGACTTTATTATCTATACAAGCAACAACCCGGAAGGCCGGGATGTTCAGCTAATGACAGAAGATCTCTACGACCGCAAAGCCTTTGGCTATAACCAGCCTTATGGTAATGCCGTGATCCTCACGATGGATATGTATAACCGGGAAGTATATCTTGCCGGCTTCGGCACCGCGGAGCACACGCTGAATAACAGCAAACTGGACAAAATCCGCAGCAAGATTACACCGGATCTGGCAGCAGGCAATTACGAGGCAGCCTTTACAAAATATATCCAGCTCTCCAACGAATACATGAACTACAAGCTGGGCACCACACCGGATAATCTGTTGTTCAAGCTATGGTTCCAGTTCTTGATTGCAGTGGTCATCGGCGGAATCATTGTCTGGATCATGGCCGCCCGTTCTGGCGGTGTCGTTACGGTCGACCGGTCTACCTACGAAGATTCCAATGTCTCCGGTGTACTGGACAGCTACGATAACTATACGCATACGACAGTCACCAAGCACAAAATTGAGAAAAGCAGTAGCAGTGGCGGAGGCGGCGGTACGAGCAGCGGCGGTCATTCGCACAGCGGCAGCCGTGGATCTTTTTAGTAGTTGTGTGGATGATGTACAAGCATATACCTATGAATATCCAAATAGAAGGGATGCGGAAATATGGGATTTTTCAAAAATCAATTTGCCAATGTAGTGGAGTGGGAAGAATTCAGAGATGATATGATCTTCTGGAAATGGAACAATCGGGAGATCAAAAAAGGTAGCAAGCTGATTATCCGCTCCGGTCAGGATGCTATTTTCCTGAATAACGGCAAAGTCGAAGGTATTTTCGAGGATGAAGGTTCTTTTGATGTGGATTCGGATATTATTCCGTTCCTGTCGACACTCAAAGGGTTCAAATTCGGATTCAACAGCGGCATGCGTGTGGAAGTGCTGTTTGTGAATACCAAGGAATTTACCGTGAGATGGGGAACGCAGAGTCCAGTCCTGATCCCAGCTCCGCAGCTGCCGGGCGGAATGCCGATTCGTGCGAACGGTACGTTTACTTTCAAAGTCAGTGATTATGTCGCCCTGATCGACAAGGTTGCAGGAATCAAGCAAAGCTATGTCGTCGAGGATGTGAAAATCCGCATCACGGCTGTACTGGATCAGCTGCTAATGAAGTGGATCAGCCGCGAAGGCAAGGATATGTTCAATCTGCAAGCCAATGCATCGGATATTGCGAACGGTATTCGTGAAGATCTCGATATGCAGATGATGAGCATCGGGATCGGAATTACCGGCTTCCAGGTGATGAGCTTCAATTATCCGCAGGAGATTCAGGATATGATCACCAAGACCGCTTCCCACGAGATGATCGGGAATATGCAGAAGTACCAGCAGGTCAGCATGACTGACGGCATCGCTTCCGGCAAAGTGCAGAGCGGCGGTACAGCAGCCGACATGGCAGGGATGATGATGGGCATGAACATGGCCAACGAGATGATGAAGAATATGAATGCAACTAATCCAAATGCCAATAATGCCGGTCAGGGAGCGAATCCAGCTGCCGGTCAGCAGGAGAATAACGGGCAAAATGATACATCAGCGCCAGCATCCGGCGAGAATGGAATCACGCCGAAATTCTGCCCCAACTGCGGTACCAAGAATGAAGGCTCCAAGTTCTGTCCAAACTGCGGCTACAAGCTCGCTTAAATAAACAGAGGGTCTGATCCCGGCGGCTAGTTGAGGTTGAAAGTATTCATATTGCTTATACCGTCGGAGTTAGGTTATACGCTCTAGACAGATTGCTCTGCGAGTAAATAAAAGGCACCCTTATGCATGAACATTGTTGAACCTTCAGGGTTGGTCAATGTTTATGCAAGGGGTGCTTTTTGGTATAGCTATATTCGTCAGCGAACCTGTATCTCTATAGCTAGCAGATCCGTATACCGATCGATTCCAGTTATTTGGCTCAAGCTTCTGTAAAGTAATGTTCCTGCTTCAAGTCTGCAATCAGCCCGTGATGTACAGGTGTCCAATCCATCCATTCCCGGGTGAGCTTGCTGGATACAGGTGCATCCGCAGCGACGGCAAAATGAATCCAGCCAAAATGCTCTGCTGCTTCATCCGCGCTGATGCTGGCTACCGGCAATCCCAGCTCCTGCCCGATCACTTCGGCAATCTCGCGGAAGGGAATGGCTTCTTCATCGATACCATGCAGCATCGTACCTGCTGCTGCACGCTCCAGAGCTTTGCGGAATAATACCGCAGCATCCAGACGATGAACCGCACACCAGCGATTGGTACCGTCGCCGATATAAGCAGATACGCCTTTGCTGCGAGCAATCGTAATCAGCGTGTGTACAAATCCGTGATCCCCTACATCATGCACCGAAGGCGCCAGACGTATAACAGAGGCTTTCACTCCACGCTGCACCAGGGTGTGTGCAGCAGTTTCCGAATGCCGAGTGGCATGTGCAGTTGCTTTATCTTCTTCGGTAGCGACATGTCCCGATGCGACCATCAAGGCGCCGGAGGTGAGCACAATCGGCTTATCCGTGCCTTCCAGCTCGCTGCCCATCGCTTCGATCGCCAGTCGGTCAATCTCGGCTGCAGCCGTATAATCGGAAAAGTCATGAATAAAGCCGAGGTGAATAATACCATCCGCTTCCCGCGCAGCCTGACGCAGACTATCGGTATCTTCCAGCGAGCCTCTATGTACGGCTACGCCAGCTTCAGTCAGCAGCTTGACTGCTTTGTCGGAACGCGCGAGACCGGTGACTTCATGGCCTGCCTGGATTAATTCCTTTAACACGGCCGACCCTACAAATCCTGTTGCTCCTGTAACAAATACTTTCATCGGTAAATCCTCCTCTATATGGTTGAGATTCAGTTACAGGTTCAGCATAAAGTATAGAGTTCACTCTATAGCAATACCCCAAATGCGGGAGTATACTAAAAAAATGGAGACTACCTTTTCAAGTAAACAAGTTGCCGAGCAGACAGGACTAAGTGTGCATACCCTGCGTTATTATGAGCAGATGGGTCTGGTATACGGAATACAGCGCGATGATAACGGATACCGTCAATATTCGGAATCGGATATCAAATGGTTTCAGGTAATCAAGCATTTCCGGGATATGGGCCTGCCTATTCGTGAAATGCAGCAGTTCAGCGCCATGAATAACAGCGCAGCCGACTCAGCCCGAGTACGTCGCGAATTTATGGAGACCTATCGCGCCAGAATTGTAGAGCAGCAGCAGGAACTGGAACGCGCACTACGGAAAGTGGATGATAAAATCGAATTTTTCAGAAACCGGGAAAGGATCGAGAGCGAGAAGCAGCAGACAAGCACAGTGAAGTTGTAATATCAAGCATAGAGCGCAGAAAAGAGAATGCTATCAACGACCGACATTTAAGAATAGATATTTACCGCAATCAGCGGTATGTCAAAATATCCATTCTTAACCGGAGGAAGTGGTAGAATCGCTTTTCGGAGCGGTGTTACTTCATACGAGCATCTACACGTCCAAACACGTTCATTTCAGACCACAT
Source organism: Paenibacillus dauci (assembly GCF_000971985.1). Classification (GTDB taxonomy): domain Bacteria; phylum Bacillota; class Bacilli; order Paenibacillales; family Paenibacillaceae; genus Saccharibacillus; species Saccharibacillus dauci. Next base: position 62,441 of record NZ_LAQQ01000017.1, read on the forward strand.
GCTGCAAAAATTTTGGATCCAGCAGATTTTGAAGAAAAACACAACATAAATGTGATATAATGGAATGATTCGGTCAGGAAACGATTTTGGATGCGAATAGGAAGGGTTGCCCATCTATGCAGGTATTCAAGGACTGGAATCTGAAAGTGAAAGAAACCTTTAACGCAACCAGCAATGAAGTCGTATTAACCGTCTCGGAAGCTGGAGCTCTACTGGGCATGTCCAAAGATCAAATGAAGGTCTACGTCGATAAAAACAAGCTGACCAAGGTGCCGATCATGCGAAGTGTGCATCGTTACCTTTTACTCAAAAGTGAACTAGATGAGATTGTTAAGCAAGCCTAGCTGTTATCGTTACCCTATACCATCATCAGACCATCAGCCGCAATTCGGTTGGTGGTTTTGTTGATTTAACGCTTGTTTCTTTGCGCATTTCTAACGATACAAGGAGAAAGAGCATATTTCGTAACCCGGCTCCTGTTTTCCCGTATTACCCTGTACATATGAACGGCCAAGTTCTCTACTACATGATGTGAACCATACGAATCGATACGGGATTAGATATCTGTATGCCCACGTATCTTAATCGCTGACTATAACCCATAAGCTTATCTGATAGGTTATCCCGGATAGGTACCGGATAACGACTAAATCGAATTTGAGGGATTTCTGATGAATGAAAAATTTGTAAATCATGCAGATACCGGCTACCAGCTGGCTGAACAGAAAGCGGCTGATTATTTTGCAGAGTTGTATACGCAGGTACGTGCACAAGCATATATTCCGGCATTAACCAGTGATTTTCGGCTCTGGCAAAAGAATCATATTCCGCTCCATTCCTGGCTGTCCCGTTTCTCCCGCAAAAAGACGCCGGATACTGGAGATTATCATCGTTATATCCAGTGGCTGAACCTGACAGGCAAATTGGATAATTATCTGAACCGCAGCGTCTCGTACATTTATATGAGGGATCTGGGACGGGCACTGGATGCGCCCGAGACGGAGGCACGGATTCAGGAAGTGATCACCAGCCTGCGTAAGCGTCTTGTGAATCCGGATACAGGTCCGCAGGGTGATATTATGATGTTCATGAGTATGGATGGCGTCTACCGCTGGGCACAAAAGGAAGGCATTGAGTCCGCTATTATCTGGGTAATGGACAAGCTGCAGGGCGTAACTAACCATATTCCGGAAGAGCTGAGCGCCGAGCAGGCCCAGCGCAAGCTAATCAAAATTATCGTCGGTGTGGTACTGCATGCGATCGAGGAAATGGAGGATAGCGTATCTGCGACGGAGCGTGCTCGCCGACTCGATGAAGCGGTTCGTCTGGGCTACTCCTACGGACTGACCTATCCTTTTGTGGATGATATTCTTGATTCGACGCTGCTCAATGTGCAGGAGAAAGAGCAGTATTCCCGCCTGATCCGTACTGCATTGTTGACCGGTACGGTGCCCAAGCTGGGTGACTGGTCGGGAAATCATATGGAGCTAATTCGGTATATTCATGCCGAACTGCGTGAGGCGTTCGAATATATCAAAAGCAAACAGCAGCCCGGAACCCAGCAGGTGTTTTTTGAACAGTCTTATGTATTCTTTCAATCCCAGGATATTGATCGGACGCGGGATCTGAGTCATGATCACTATACCAATGAAGAGCTGTATATTCCCGTAATTCTCAAATCCTCCTGTTCCCGGCTGGTCGCGCGCTCAATTATCGGAGCACCGGAAGATGAAGGATTCGATCATCGTACATTCTGTTATGGTATCTATAACCAACTGGCAGATGATTTCGCCGATATGTTCGATGATATGAAAGCGGGCTCGGTAACGCCGTATACGTATTATCTCAAATACCACCGCCAGCGCAGCGATCTGGTGAACCCATTTGAGCTGTACTGGGCGGTAATCGCTCATCTGATCCACAATGTATACGGCAGTGATTACCGGACTCGCGAAGTTATTTTGGACCGGGCCATTAATGGTCTCAAGCGTGCCCGTGTCCGTCTGGGGAATGCCAAATATGATGAGATAATGGATACTCTCACAGCAGGTATGCCTCAGTTCAACCAACTGATCCAGCAGATGGTGCGCAAAGCGGAAGATGTGGATTTCCTGGACAAGCTGCTGCGTGACCAGATGCTGAATAGTCTGAGACAGGATCGGGAAGAGCAGGAGCAATTCCGGCAGACGCTGCATGAGGTACGGCAGCAGATCAATGATACGCTACTATTGGATAATAAGGAAAATCTGCTGCCAATGAACAAACGGCTGATCGAAGCAGCCAATTACAGCCTCGAAGGCTCCGGCAAAAGGTTGCGCCCGATTCTCGCCTGGGTGATGGGGGTGCATCATTACGGTCTGGATGCACAGGCGCTCATGCCCCTGCTGCGGTCACTCGAATATATGCATACCGCTTCGCTGATCTTCGACGATCTGCCTTCCCAGGACAACGCGTCTACCCGTCGTGGACGAGCTACCCTCCATGAAGTGCATGACAGCGCGACGGCCGAACTGAGTGGATTGTTCCTGATCCAGAAAAGTATCCGCGAACAGTCTTCCATGGAAGACTTCGATGCCAGAGCCGTACTGAAGTTGATGCAATATTCCGCTGAAAAGGCCGAACAACTGTGCACTGGCCAGGCGATGGATCTGGATGCCCGCGGTCAGGCGCTAACGCTGGAACAGCTGAATACGATCTGCTTTTACAAAACAGGGGTTGCCTTCGAAGCTTCGCTTGTGATGCCAGCTTTGCTCGCACAAGCCAGTGAAAAGGAAATCGAGGCACTTCAAACGTTCGCTTACCACGCCGGTATTGCTTTTCAGATCAAAGATGACCTGCTCGATCTGGGCGGCGACGTGCTGATCATCGGCAAGCCGGTCGGTCAGGATGTACAGAACAACAATTCCACCTTTGTCTCCATTCTTGGGGAAGAAGGGGCACGCAAAGAAATGTGGAACCACTACTGCTGCGCTATCGAAGCACTGCGTACCCTGCCGAAGGATGTTCCTTTTCTGAAGCATCTGCTGGATTACATCGTGCATCGGGATCGGTAAGCATCATTTTCACTGAAGTTTGATGCTGAACAGGAAATCGTCTGTATACTGTGAACCCGTATGGTTATGGGAGTTGCATCGTTGTCCAATGCAAGGCGCCGTTATTGCTACGGTGCCTTTTTTGTTTGGAGGCTGGAATGGTATAAGGTATGGATGTGTATGCGACTTGTGTATGGCGTGGGGATGCTTCATCCACTCCAGAAAGGAATAAGGGAATGTCCTCCGGTTAAGCCTGGAGATCTTTGATAGTAGGAGTAAAGGAAGATCTCCAGGCTTAAATGTCGTCCATTTCCCTTATTTCCTTTCTTCCGTTCTATGCGTATGCATTCTGTGCAAGGCGGTGTATCATTTTATACGGCATACGGCATACGGCATACGGCATACGGCATACGGCATACGGCATACGGCACATAAAAACAAAATATGAAATGTGCATACATAAGAATGCAATAAAACGCACGGAGCACAGGGAAGGAAATCATACCATAGGCCGACATTTAAGAATGGATATTTACCGCGATAAGCGGTATTTCAAAATATCCATTCTTAACCGGAGGCCGCCGGTATGATCCCTTCCCGGAGCGGTGACCATCCATCAGACACAATTACAAAACACTCCCTTATTGTTATTCCTGCCAGAATAATGAACAGCAAACCACAAACAGCACACAGCAAACCACCAAAAGCATATCAACAGTGTCCCGTTTGGAAGTAGGCACTCACCAACCGAGCACTAAGAGCTAAATGAATACCGGACATCTACTGCTGGCTTCTGCAAACGACCTGCATACCCGTGTATCTCACAAATCAGCCACAACTGGATGGTCATTTACCGCGCAGGCCTTTGCTTTTTCCAGCTCGTTACGTACATAATGGTAGAAGAGAGTATGCAGATTGTAACTATGGACATCATGTGTATCACCAGACTATTTACGATTCAGGAGGGAATACATTGACTACACCAACTACTTCACAAATCGGAGTCCCGCTCGAGGGCTTTGCTGAATTTAGCCGCAAGGTTGCTGCCGAAGGTGCAGTACTATTGCAAAATAACAATCAGGTTCTGCCGATCCAGAAAAATGAAAGCGTTTCGATTTTTGGGCGCGTACAGGTCGATTATTACCGTAGTGGTACAGGTTCTGGCGGTAGTGTACACGTAGCGTATACCACCAATCTACTGGATGGATTGCGCAGCAAGACGGATATTCGTGTCAATGAACAGCTGGCACAAGTGTACGAGCAGTGGATTCAAGAGAATCCGTTCGATAACGGAGGCGGAGGCTGGGCGGCCGAGCCGTGGCACCAGCAGGAGATGACGCTGACAGACGAGCTGGTCGCAGAGGCAAGGCAGCAGTCAGATAAAGCAATTATCGTAATTGGACGTACCGCCGGTGAGGACAAGGATAATGCGGATGCGCCGGGTAGTTACCGTCTGACTGATGATGAGCTGAATATGCTGAAGCAGGTTACGGCTCATTTTGAACAGACGGTTGTCGTTCTTAATGTATCCAACATCGTGGACATGAGCTGGGTGCAGGACAAGAGTCATATTCATCCGATCTCGGCGGTCATCTATTCCTGGCATGGCGGCATGGAGGGCGGTAATGCGATTGCAGACGTACTGGTCGGCGAAGTGACGCCAAGCGGCAAACTGCCGGATACAATCGCCTATTCCATTGACGATTATCCATCTACCAAGAATTACGGCAATGAGCATCAGAGTCTGTATGAAGAGGATATTTACGTAGGTTATCGTTACTTTGAGACATTTGCGTCGGAGAAGGTACAATATGCGTTTGGTTATGGATTATCCTATACTTCCTTTGAAGTGAAGCCGGAGGAAGCACAGCGGACAAGCCATGAAGGACAGGAGTACATTGAGATCGGTGTGCAGGTGACGAATACCGGTACAGTCTATGCAGGCAAGGAAGTCGTACAAGTGTACTACGAATCGCCACAGGGTCAGCTGGGTCAGCCGGCACGTTCGCTTGCTGCTTTTGGCAAAACCGGACTGCTGCAGCCGGGCGAATCGGAGCGTCTCGTGATTACTTTCCCGGTACATAGCATGGCTTCCTACGATGACAGTGGGATTACCGGACATGCGCATGCCTATGTGCTCGAAGAGGGAGTATATCGTTTCTATGCAGGCAGCAGTATTCGTCAGCTGGAGGCTGTAAAATATGCCAGTGGCGAAGGTTACGAGGTGACCGAGCTGCAGATTGTGGAACAGCTGCAGGAAGCGATGGCACCGACAGTAACGTTTAACCGGATCAAGCCGGGACAGAAACTGGATAATGGTACGTATGAAATCACATACACCGAAGTGCCGAAGCAGAAGGTTTCGCTGGCAGAACGGATAGAACAGCAAATGCCACCTCAGCTAGAACAGACTGGGGATCGCGGTTACAAGCTCAGAGATGTAGCGGAGCAAAAGGTCAGCATGGAGGAATTTATTGCCCAGCTGAGCGATGAAGATCTGGCTGCGATTGTACGTGGAGAAGGCATGAGCAGTCCGCTGGTTACACCTGGCACAGCATCGGCATTTGGCGGAGTTAGCGACAGTCTGCTGGGCTACGGCATTCCGGTAGGCTGTACGGCAGATGGCCCTTCGGGTATCCGGATGGACAGCGGCGACAAGTCTACACAGGTCTCGATTGGTACATTGCTGGCATCCACCTGGAATGTGGAGCTGGTCGAAGAAATGTATATACTGGAAGGACAGGAGCTGGTGCGTAACAATGTCGATGCACTGCTCGGACCCGGTATGAATATTCACCGCAGTCCGCTTAATGGACGGAACTTTGAATACTTTTCCGAAGATCCGCTCGTAACCGGACAGCTGGCAGCAGCTTGTGTACGCGGCATTATGCGCGGCGGTTCGAATGGTACGTTGAAGCATTTTGCCTGCAATAACCAGGAGCAGTATCGCAGTAAGGTCGATGCCGTTGTATCCGAGCGTGCACTACGCGAGATTTATCTCAAAGGCTACGAGATTGCAGTCAAACAAGGCGGTTCCAACTGTATCATGACTTCATACAATCCGGTCAACGGACACTGGGCAGCTTCCAATTATGATCTGAACACCACGATTCTGCGCGGTGAATGGGGCTTCCAGGGCATCGTGATGACCGACTGGTGGGCGATCATGAATGACGTTGTAAATGGCGGTCCAGCCGATCGCAAAAATACCAATGCCATGGTACGCGCCCAGAACGATCTGTACATGGTCGTCAGCAACTATGGCGCAGAGACGAATGTATGGGGCGACAATACGATCGAATCGCTGGCGAATGGCACACTTACCCGTGGCGAGCTGCAGCGCAGTGCGATTAATATCTGTAACTTCCTGATCCAGGCACCGGTATTTGCCCGCAATCAGGTGATTGAAGAGACGGTGAATGCTTATCCAGCCAACGATTCACTTTCTGCCGAGCAGGCTCAGCCCGCGACAGAAGATCGCCAGATAACAGTGGATACAGCAGCAGCGACACTGATCTATGTCGAGCAACCAGGCGTCTACCGTCTGTTCGCTCATGTGATGTCACCGGATACCGAACTGGCCCAGAGTGCCTGCAATCTGATGCTGAACGGCGAAGTTGTGACGACGATTCAGACGAATGGCACCGAAGGCAGATGGTTGCGCCAGAAGCTGGTCAAAGCTGAGCTGGCAAGTGGAGTCTATGAAGTGACATTTGAATTTGTGAAGCCGGGTATGCAGGTGGAATGGATCGAGTTCAAGCGCGTGTAATTATACGATAGTCCGTAATAAAGTGCAGATAGTGCTGCTACCAGGTTTATTCGCATTTTACTTCAATGAACAGAACAAAGCATTGTATCATATCTGCTATCTATTTGGTAAAAAGCCCTTCGTATGATTAGCGAAGGGCTTTTTGCTGATGGAGTGAATGGATCCGTCATCCGGAGTGATTGAATAGTATAACTTGGCACCATCTATATTGCTGTCCAGTTTCTCGATATCGTAATGATACCCGTGTAATAAAGCTGCCTGATTGAAGGTGTACCAGGGGGAAGGAACATCCATATTCCTGCGATCATAAGAATACCTGCGAACAGGGTAATCCATATTTTATGTAATGTCTTCAGCTAAAGTCACTGCCTTCTCCTAAAGTAGTCGTTTTAATATACAGGTGGGCTCCCTTAATAAGTTGCTTCCCTTGTTACTCATCAGCAAATCTATAAACGACTATTTACCCAAAATCTACCGACGAACCGAAAAAGAGTTGAAAAACACCCTTCATATAGAGTAGTATGACTTTATAGAATATAATTACATTAATATATTAATATAAATATTAACTATAAAAGTATAGGAGTATTGCATATGACACATATTCAAGATCGACTCATTGCACAGTACAAATTCGACAATGCCGATCAGATCGGCAAAGACAGCTCCGGCAAAGATAATCATGCAACCGCTTCCGGTAAGAGTGCGCCTGTTGTTCAAGAAGTATACGGACGTCATGCAGCTTCCTTTACCGGTGGAGCAAACGGTTCTTCCTACATACAGCTGCCTGCTGATTTACTCAAAGATGTAAGCGATAACACAGGGCTTACAGTAACGGCATGGGTGAATTTTGGTATGGGCGTGAGCATTTGGGAACGTATTTTTGACTTTGGTGCCGGAGAAGGTAAGCCCTCTATTTTCCTCACCCGTCAAATGCGTGGAACCCTGACAGCAGACGGCGATCTGGCTGTCGACCCTGGTAAGGGATTTGTCCGTGATGAGTGGATGCACGTCGCCATCTCGGTCAAAGGCACAGAAGGCGGAACACTGAGCAGCGCGGGTCCGGTCGTCTATGTAAATGGCGAAATTGCTGTAGATGGAACGATTAGCCAGACATCGAGCGGTAACTACGCTCGTCTGCGCGCTTGGTTTGCTACATTTACCGAAGAAGGCAATTACAACAGCAATTATATCGGACGTTCCCAGTTCGCAGCGGATGATGATTACACCGGAGCGATCGCAGACTTCCGGGTATATGAAGCAGGATTGTCCGAAGATGAAGTCATCGAAGTCATGTGCGACTCGCTGACAGATGAAGAGGTTACTCGTCTGGCACGGGACAAATATCTATCTTTCCCTACGACGATTATTACGCGTGATCTGACACTTCCCGAGTCTCTGATGGGCGGCCGGGTGCAGATCAGCTGGACATCGAGCCGACCGAAGATTCTGGCTCATGACGGCCGGATTCAGGAAGTCAGCCAAGCGGAAGGCGTGACGATTACAGCGAGCATGGCCCGCGGCAGCAGCACACTGGAGAAAAGCTTTGACGTATCCGTACTGCCCAAGGATCTGCCGCCTTATACTCTGACGATTCATGGCAGCCGGGAAGTACTGGATGTCAGCGAAGTGATGTACGGACTGTTCTACGAAGATATCAACAATGCGGCCGATGGCGGAATCTATGCGGAAATGGTGCAGAACCGCTCCTTTGAATCGTTTGCTTTTGATACGTACTCCCATGCTTCCGGTGAATGCGGATGCTCGACAGGTCGTAATCGTGAGCCATTATTCGCTTGGTATGGCGATACCGACAAAATGACTCCGCAGAATAGCGGTGGACTGAATGAACATTTCGGTGTCAGTGATCCCGATGTGAACTCCTATTATGTAAAAGTAGCCAGCGGTGCAACGATTATCAACCGCGGATTTAACGATACCAATAACAATTGCGCCATGTTTATCCAGCGTGATGCCCGTTACGACTTTACGATCTGGGCCAAAGCAGAAGCAGCCGGAACGATTACGTTGCAGCTACAGACAGCGGATGGACAGCCAGCCAGTGATACGGTGACCGTACAGGTGGAAGGTAACGGAACCTGGCGCAAATATGGTGTAGAGCCGAAGCTGACACTGACCGGATCTGCCGAAGTGCTGGGACAGCTGGCACTGACCTTTGACGGAGACATATCGATCGATATGGTATCTCTGTATCCGCAGGATGTATGGGGAGCAGGCGAAGAAGAAGGTTCTCCATCTGCCCATGCCAACTATACCGGCAACCCGAACTACCGTCTGCGCAAGGATCTGGTTAACGCACTGGTGAACATGCATCCGACGTTCCTGCGTTTCCCGGGTGGATGTATCTCGGAAGGCTCCTTTATCTGGGAGAATGTGTATGACTGGAAAGAATCGGTCGGTGATATCGAGCTGCGCAAAGAAAACTTCAATGTATGGGGTTACATGATGACGATGGGACTCGGCTATATGGAGTATTTCCAGCTGGCCGAAGATCTGAATGCAGTACCATTGCCGGTTATGGCTTGCGGTGTACTCTGTCAGGCACGCTCCGATTATGCGCATCCAGCCGGTGGCGAGCTGCGTGACTACTATATCAAGAACTTTACCGATCTGATCGACTTTGCGATCAGTATGGACTTTGAACATAACGAATGGGCAGCGATGCGCAAGCATATGGGTCATGAAGCGCCATTTGATCTGCGTTATCTGGGCGTGGGTAACGAGAACTGGGGTACCGAGTTCTTTGCCAACTTTGAGGTGTTCAAGACCTCGATCGACGAGTACATGGCCAAGCATTATCCGGATCATGAACTGAATATTATCTCGACCGTTGGCGCACAGGCTGATGATGATGCGTATCAACAGGGATGGAAGTTCCTGAGTGGTAATCTGGAAGGAACAGCCGAAGTCGCCTTTGCCGATCGGGACAAAGTCATCGAAGAAACGATTACCTGGTACGCCAAGGAAGACAATTACATGGATACGATTGCGGATGAGCACTACTATCGCTCCAATGAGTACCTGCTCAACAATGCCGATCGCTACAACTATTATTACAGAGCCTATAATGCCGATGGCAGCATCAACTGGAAAGAAACATCCAAAGTATTCGTTGGTGAATATGCATCGACTGACAAAAATACGCTGGCAGGCGCGATTGGTGAAGCGGCTGTGATGACCGGATTCGAGAATAATGCCGATGTGGTTCGTCTGGCTGCCTACGCGCCGCTGTTCAACAAAGTGCTGACGGATGGCACATACCGCTGGACGCCGGACTGTATCTGGTTCGACGATGAGACCGTATGGTATACGCCGAACTATTATGTACAGCATCTATTCGCCAAATATCTGGGACATAAAGTGCTGGATACATCATTCTCCACATACAAGCATGGCCGCCAGCTCGATCTGATCCCGCGTGGTGGGATCGAGATCGCTACAGGCAATGCCGAGATCGCAGTGAAGCATGTCAAAGTCACTTCCAATGTCGATGGCAGTGTACTGCTGGAACAGGACTTTACCGCCGAGCTGAATCCGGCATGGCAGGTTATCCCGGGATCAGCCGGTTACACGGTCGATAAGGAGCGTGGTCTGGTACTTGCTGCACAGGGCAGCGGAATGAATGGTCTGTACATTCTGAATGATGAATGGACCAACTACAAAGTGGAAGTAACCGCTACCCGCCTGACAGGTCCCGAAGGGTTCTACATTGGTGCCGGACTGACAGATATTCATCCGGATACCAAAGATGTGACCGAATATGCGATCAACTACAACGGCAATGCTACCGGCGTCAAAGTGTACAAGCAGGGCATTGAAGGCTATACGCTGGGCGATTATTCCTCCAGTACGGCAGCAGGCAACCTGCGGGCAGCCAGCTATGAACCGCTTGCGGACGGTACGGAATATAGTATTACGGTCAATTATGGCGGCGAGACCGGACGCAATCTGATCTGCTCCTATACCGATGGCCAGACAGAGAGCAAAGTGCTGGATTACAAGCTCGAAGCCTATAATCGTGAAGTGTTCCATTCTGTAACCCGTGATGAGCAGCATGTCTATGTGAAGCTGGTCAATGCCGATGCTGCAGACAAGGCGACTCGTCTGAATCTGGAAGAACTGAATGTACAGGCAGAAGCACAGTTGATTACGCTGACTGGCGATGCATCGCTCCTGCATACACCGAATGTGAACAAGAAAAACAATGAGCAGGTGGTTCCATCCGAGCAGACTATTCAGCTGGAAGGTACTACAGTCGTACTGGATCTGCCAGCAAGCTCGGTCAATGTACTTATTCTGCGTCTGAACAACTGATCATCACCTGATTCAAGGTAGTTATGTACATGACTGCCTTCATAAGCTTCGAGTATGAGAAGAATAGATTTTATTTCGATCATTTAGAGTTATGGAGGCAGTTCATTTCATAATCTGCAGGAACACATTATAGATTACCATTCATGAGCAAGACGAGAGGGGATTACCTGATGCGCAAAAATGTAACCAAAAAGCTCGCTGTCGCGACGCTGGCATTCTCACTGGCGGTATCTGCCGCAGGTGTAACAAGTGAACAGGCTTCCGCAGCCAAAGCGGATAATACACCGGCTGAACCGACATTTTCCAATGCTACCGTACACGATCCTTCCATTATCAAAACAGGCAATACTTTCTATGTATTCGGCTCCCATATCTCGGCAGCCAAGTCTCCGGATCTGATGCATTGGTCGAATTTTGCAAACGGTTACACTACTCCGGGTAACACACTGTACGGCGATCTGTCCAAAACACTGGCAGGTTCTTTCAAATGGGCAGGAGAGAATGATTCGGACAGCAAAGGCGGATTCGCTGTATGGGCACCCGACGTGATCTGGAATCCCAAATATGTCAACAAAGACGGCTCCAAAGGTGCGTATACACTGTATTATTCTACATCGTCTACGTATATCCGCTCCGCGATCGGCATGGCAGTATCCCAGAAGATCGAAGGACCGTATGAATACACAGACACCTTCATTTATACCGGATTTACCAAAGACAAGGCGTTCGATGCCAACAGTCAGGTAGACAAGAAGTGGACCAATACCAATATCAAGACGCTGATTGACCAGAAAAAAATCAGCGCGGAGAATCCGGCATGGTTTAACGAAAATGGATCATATGCCAACCAGCAGTATCCGAATGCGATCGATCCTACCATTTTCCAGGATGCCAAAGGCAAAATGTGGATGACCTATGGTTCATGGTCCGGCGGTATCTTCGTGCTGGAAGTGGACCAGAAGACAGGCAAGCCGATCTATCCGGGCAAAGATGGCAAAACCAAGGACGGCCGCATGATCGACCGCTACTTTGGCACGAAAATCGCCGGTGGCTACGGCAAATCCGGTGAAGGCCCATATATCCAGTACAACAAGGATACCGGCTATTTCTATCTGTACATGACTTATGGTGGACTCGCAGCTAACGGCGGGTACAATATGCGTGTATTCCGCTCCAAGTCTGCAGATGGCCCTTATGTAGACGCCAGAGGACATCAGGCAACATGGCCGGCAGATACCAGTAATGATGAATACGGCAACAAGCTGATCGGCAACTTCCTGTTCGACAGCAAAGTAGGCGATCCAGGCAAAGAGCAGGATTACGGTTATGTGTCTCCGGGACACAACTCCGTCTATACCGATCCGAAGACCGGGCAGCTGTTCCTCGTCTTCCATACCCGTTTCCCGGGACGTGGAGAAGAGCATGAACTGCGTATCCATCAGATGTTTATCAATAAAGAAGGCTGGCCAGTTGTCTCGCCATACCGTTATGCAGGCGAGCAGGAAGCCAAAGTCAGCGACAAAATGATCACCGGTGATTATCAGTTTGTCGATCATGGTAGCGATTCTTCACCAACGATCAAAAAAGCGAGCTATATCCGTCTGAATGAAGACCATACCATTACAGGCGAACTGCAGGGTACCTGGAAGAAAAAAGGCACCAATGATGCAGAATTGACCATTAACGGCAAAATGTATACTGGCGTATTCGTAAAAGACTGGGACCCAATGTCCAAACAGTATGTAATGACCTTCACGGCATTGTCTGACCAGGCAACCATGGGCTGGGGCAGTCGTCTGCCAGATGCTCCCGATAAACAGGTTATTGAAGATGTATATGGCGAACTGGAACTGAGCGGCACGAGTGGCATTACAGCCAATCTGGAACTGCCAACTATCGGCAGCCGTGGTACAACCATCAGCTGGACGTCTTCCAACGAACAGATTATTGCTGCAAATGGACAGGTAACCCGTCCGGAATCCGGTAGCACGGCAGTACCGGTGACACTGACGGCGCGTATTGCTCATGGGAGCGAGACACGTACCAAAACATTCGATGTAACCGTAATGCCTTATGTAAATGCCGAGCTGACCGCCCGTTACAGCTTCGACCAGAATCTGAACGACAGCACTGGCCAGCATGGCGCAGGTGAACTGACCGGCGATCGTCTGGATCGTCCGGCAACCGTGGGTAGCATTACGTATGGCACAGGTGTACACGGACAATCGGCTGTACTGGATGGTACAACAGGTATCCGTCTGCCAAATGGACTTATTCACAGTAATTCGTATTCCGTCTCCATGTGGGTGAAGCCGGAGCAGCTGAGTGTCTACTCACCGGCATTCTTTGGTGCAGCAGACAGTGATCATTGGATCAGCCTGCTGCCGCGCGGAACAGACAGCGATAATACGATGCTATGGGCAGGCAGCACACCATGGTATGATGCCAGCACCGGCATGAAGATTCCGGCAGGAGAGTGGAGCCATCTGGCGTTTACCGTGGATCAGGGCACCGTTACCGTCTATGTAAACGGCAAAGCAACCTTTACAGGTAGCGGATTCCCGGATCGCTTCTCGGCTGCGGACAATGCCAGCTTTGGCCTGGGCGTGAACTATTGGGATGCTCCATTCAAAGGCGAACTGGATGAACTGCAGGTATTCGAAGGCGGACTGACTCCAGCCCAACTGGCGGAGCTGTCTTCCAAATAATCAGTACCCTGCGAGACTATTTCTGGAGAGCTATACGATAGAAATTGAGCAAAAGACGTAGCAAATATCATAAACCGAGAGACAACGATCTGTTAGTGGATCGTTGTCTCTTTTTGTATTTCAACAGCAATAATGTTCAACTCATCTGAAAATTGTTCAATCCCGGCAGAAGACTCTGCATTCTATACTGAATACAGAAGGAATGTTCATTACAGCATAGTAGATCTATACAAATGAGCCAGGAGCCTTGTCGTTCAGTATTGTTCGTCAATCCACATAGAGAACAGGAGCAGCATAATGAGATCAAGCCAGGAATCCGATCAAATCGTACCCAAAGGTCTAAAAGCCATGCAGCAGTTCGAACAGCTGCCGTTGCTGCGTGAAGGAGTACAGGTTCACTATGAAGGCAGTATAGACAAGCAGGGAGGCAATGCCGACTGGGACTGGTGGTTGTATCAGGAAGGATCGGAATGGGTGATCTTCGATGTGGATGGTCCGGGCTGTATCTATAACTTTGTGCAGCACCGGTATCCTGACAGTGAAGAGCCGACGTTTTCGTTTTATTTTGATGGAGAAGCCGAACCGAGATTCCGTATCCGGCATTCGGAGTTTGGTCGTGAGGCTCCTTTTGTAGCGCCACTGGCGGATGCTTATATGGGTCCAGATGATAACGGCAGAGGGCAGATCCGGGTGGTACGGAGCTTTGTACCAATGGAGTATGAGCGTTCCTGCCGCATCACATCGGATATCCGGCTCAAAGGAGCCGCCAAAGGCGATGGAGGCTGGGGACATGTCATTTATCACTCCTACCAGGATGCGAGTGGAATAACAACATTTACAGGCAATGAACATCTGGATGCTCTGTTGAACACCTGGAACCATACAGGAGAAGATCCCAAGCCGGATGTGTCTGCACAATCGGCGGTTACCCAGCAGCTAACGCTGCGCGGTGGAGAACATGTGGTTCTGCTGGATGAGCAGGGAGCAGGCAGTATTACCGCGATACTCGCTGAAATGAATACTTCTCTGCCAGCTGCAGACTCTGGTGCGCCGCTGAACGATTTTCCGTATCCGGAGCTGCAGCAGATTTGGATACGAGCGACATGGGATAACCATGAGCGGCCGGATGTGGAATGTCCATTGGGTGCTTTTTTCGGTAATGAACTGGGGTACAACCGTATTGGACTATTGTCTCACGGACAAACGGAAGCGGGCATGCTGTATCAATACTTTCCGATGCCGTATTGGGAGCGTGCGCACATTGAGCTGATCAATCGGGGGGCGGCGGAAGTTACCTTTGCCTATTGGGAGATTCGTTATACGACGGAATATAATGATCTGTATCTTCAAGGGCAGACCGGTTACTTCCGTTCCTCGGCCTACTATCCATCGCAGGCTGCGCAAGGAACAGACAGCATTATCGGCCGTATCACCGGACGCGGACATCTGGTAGCCGGACAGGTGACAGCCTTCAGCCGGACTACGGGGCAGATTAGCTGTGAAGGAGATGTGCGTGTTCATATCGATGGCAAATTAACCCCGCAGGTGGAGAGTGACGGCTCCGAGAGCTGGGTGAATTACGGCTGGGGATTCCCTACGCCGCCGGAGATGAATCCGTCCAGCGCATATGACGGCCTGCCAGATAGTCCGTGGTCGATGGTGCGGCTGTGCAGTGGAGATGTGTATCCTTTTCGGCAGGAACTGGTCTTCGGCATCGAGGCCGGCGAGTATAATAATCAATATCTGCGCCACTCGGGTATTCTATTTTACTATGGCGTGGATGAGCCGGGCATGGAGCTGACCGATGTACTGGATATCGGTAACAAGGCTTCGGAAGGTATCCATCATTATCGTACATCCGGCAGCCGTGGATACTATACCCTGTGTGCATGTTATGAAGGGGATCAGGATCATGTGCTGATTACAGACACCGGACACGAGACAGAGGGATGGAGTGAATTCGTCATATCGATCCATCCGGATAACCGGGGAGTGCGTCTGCGGCGAAGATCCGACCAGATGACCGGCCGGCAAAAGGCGAAAGTGTATGTAGATAATGTACTGGTACAGGAGCGCAGCTGGTATGTGGCTGACCGCAATCCATATCAGCGCTGGCTGGATGATGAATATGAGATTCCAGCTGGATATACATCAGGCAAAGATCATGTGACGATTCGGCTCGAATATGTGCAGGCCGGAGAGACGCGGGCATGGAACGAATTTGAATATAAAGTGTACAGTCTGCACGGGTACAATACGTGAAATAGATCAGAGAGATTGGGATACAGAGCTGCGTTAAAATATTTTGTGGAAAAGCTTGTACTTTTCGAAATATCATGATATATTATTCCTTGTGATTGCGTAACGCAGCTCACTAACTCATTTGCGGTCGTGGCGGAATTGGCAGACGCGCACGGTTCAGGTCCGTGTGGGCTTACCCCCGTGGAGGTTCGAGTCCTCTCGACCGCATTCTTATTTATTTATAACGTGAATATTCATACAGTCAATTACGTCCTTCAGTTATTTTAACCTGGAGGGCGTTTTTATTATGAGTTTCACTGGAATCTTGTAGAGATTCCGGTATAATGTGGAGAATGTAAACCGTCGGACAGGCCATGAATCCAGTTATAAAGAAGGTAATCACATGGGAGACCCCAGCATAAGATGGAGCAGAGCTCATAATCTGCTGGAAAAGTATTTTTCCGGAGCAACAATGAATTACCGCCAGATGATCGCGCTGTTTATTCCGATCCTGATCGATCAGGCGTTTGTGATGGGACTGAATCTGATCAATACCGCCATGATCAGTTCGGCAGGCGTAGCGGCTGTCAGTGCGGTTAATATGGTGGATTCGCTGAATATTTTCCTGCTGAGCGTATTTATCGCGGTCGCTACAGGCGGGACCGTTGTTGTCGCCCAGTACAAGGGTAATGGCAATGAACTGAAAGTATCACAGGCGACTGCAGGAGCAGTCTCGTCCGTATCTGCGCTGGCATTGGCTGTAGCATTGATCGGTATTGTCTTTCACGGGCCGCTGCTCAGTCTGCTGTTCGGCTCGGCAGAGGCAGAAGTTATGAATCATGCACGTACATACCTGATCGGGAGCTGTATTTCCTTTGTCGGGATTGCGATTGTGGAAGCGGTCTGCGGTGCGCTGCGCGGTGTTGGCAGTACGAGAGCCTCGCTGATGCTGTCATTGATCATGAATCTGCTGTATGTGTTGCTGAATTTTGTCTTTATCAATGGACTGGATATGGGTGTGCTCGGCATGACGCTGTCCGTCAATATTGCCCGGTATGGCGGCGCTGCATGTGCGCTGTATTATTTGTTCAAAATGGACGTTAACCTGAAGGTACGTGTACGAGAGCTGTTTGAGGTCAAATGGGAGATGTTCAAAAAGATCCTGTTTATCGGCTTTCCGTTTGCGACCGAGCAGATGTTTTTTAACGGCGGAAAAATACTGACCCAGATCTTCATTGTCGGCATGGGGACGTATGCGATTGCAGTCAATGCGATCTGTTCCGCACTGGCAGGCGCGATGCAGATTCCTGCCAATGCGCTGTCACTGACGATTATTACCGTGGTCGGCATGTGTATCGGTAGCGGCAATATCGACGAAGCACGCAAGTTCACCAAGTCGTTCCTGGTGCTGGCGTCCATGTCGTTTGTATTGATGGGGCTGATTATTCTGCCATTGTTCCATCCGCTGATCTCGTTGTTTGATCCGCCGGCAGAGATTGTGGATGAGATTTTCTGGGTGCTGCTGATCAATACACTGGCCCAGATTCCGCTGTGGGCGATCGGCTTCATTACGCCATCGGCGCTGCGGGCTGCCGGAGATGCCAAGTTTACCTCGATGGTATCGATGCTGTCGATGTGGCTGTTCCGGGTGGTACTCGGGTATGTGCTGGGTGTTACACTCGGCTGGGGTGTCCTCGGGGTATGGATCGCAATGGACTGCGAATGGGCGGTACGTGGTGTTATTTTCATGAAACGATTTTATGGGAAGAAGTGGCTGCAGCATCGGATTATTTAGCGGATGGTGTGGAACATGTAGAGCGGTATGGAGCGTTGTGCAATGAAGAATGGGAATGCGTTGTATCCTTCGCATTGTACATCATGCACTCCAGAAAAGAATAAGAGCACGTCCTCCGGTTAAGCCTGGAGATCCCTGAATTGGTATAAGTACAGGGGATCTCCAGGCTTAAATGTCGTCCTTTGCTCTTATTTCTTTTCTTACGTTCTGTGCGAGTGCATGTACAATCTTGTATTTATGTATTCCACAAATTGTAAAATGGAATGGTATACTGGACAGATCCCAATATGAAGGAGGTTTTTCTTATGGGTACCATTTATATGATAGGGCTTGTTCTGATTCTGGCGCTGCTCGTTGCAGTATTGGGTCATGTGATGTATCGCTGGTCCAGGCGCCATCTCACCGGTATGTTGACTATGATTGTCGCTGTTGTCTGGGTTATGCTGATGTTTGGCTCTTTCGAGGTATTATGGGTGATCGTTCCGTCGCTGGTTGTGTACGGTCTATTGGCGCGATATCCCTATCTACTAAAAGCCAAGTAAAAGAATACAACTGATCGTTATTCATTCAAGCTTGATTCTGTCGATACTTGCCTCGTATACCAATAATCGATAACACGATAAAAAAGAGCAGACCGATCAGAGGCTGTATACCCAGTGTTTGATGCAGAGCGAGCGGCAGTGCAATAAATAACAGACACATTGCCAGCAGGTTCCACCAGAGCTCTCTACGGGCAAATTGCAGGATTGCTTGTTTCATGAAGATTCCTCCCGAGTGTGAATTCCAATAAAGGAATGCTATGATCGCTTAGGAATCGGAATGGTTACATGATCACCGTCCCCTCCAGAGCTATTGCAGCATATATTTCATTGTATATACAAATCGAATAAAAAGTAAATATTTGTTAAAAGAGAGGGTGCGGCTTCTTGTATCATTATTTTAAAAGAACAGCCGGTCTGCTCGTTGTGCTCCTTCTGGGTGCCGGAAGTATAGCTTGTTCCTCTCAAGAACATCGAAAAGATGCACAGGCAGCTGCAGCGGACAGCCAGAAAGCAGTATATTATGTCTCGCCCGAAGGCCGGGATAGCCAGTCTGGTATTCAAAATTCTCCGTGGCGAACGATACAGCATGCTGCCGATCAGGCAGTACCTGGCAGTACGATCTATATTCGTGCTGGCGTGTATCATGAGCAAGTAAAAATTCGCCGTTCTGGCTCGGCAGCGGCAGGTTTTGTTACCTTTGCCAGTTATCCGGGAGAGCAGGCAATACTGGATGGCAAAGGGGTAAAGGTGAGTGGTCTGCAGGGATTGATCGATATTGCTGATGCCAGTTATGTGCGTATTCAGGATCTGGAAGTGCGTAATTATACAACAAAATCCCGTGATGCCGTGCCGATTGGTATCTATGTACATGGGAGCGGGCAGCAGATCCAGCTAACCGGCAATCATGTGCATCATATTGCCAATACGGCAACTCCATCCGGACCGGATCTGACGGGTCGTGATGCGCACGGTATTGCCGTGTATGGCGATCAGGCACCGGCTGCGCTCAAGCAGGTGACGATCGATCATAACGAGCTGCATGATCTGGTCTTGGGCAGCAGCGAGTCACTGGTCATCAATGGCAATGTGAATGGATTCGCTGTAACAAATAACCGGATCTACAATAATGATAATATTGGTATTGATCTGATCGGCTTCGAAGGTATATCGCCAGATGAACTATACGACCAGGCGCGTAATGGTCTGGTTCGCAGCAACCGAATCTACCAGGTCTCTTCCAATCACAATCCTTCATATGGCAAAAAGCTGCCTAACCACAGCAACTCGGCAGGCGGCATCTATGTGGATGGAGGCAAAAACAGTGTGATCGAGCGGAATTACAGCTACGATAACGATATCGGAATCGAGATTGCTTCCGAGCATAAAGGGAGAAGCACGAGCGGTATGATCGTACGCAGTAATCTCATTTATCATAATCGGCAGACCGGAATCGCCATGGGCGGTTATGATGAGCAACGCGGTTCTACGACAGATTCCCGGATCGTGAATAATACGCTCTATAATAATGATACCCTTGGGGCAGGTAATGGACAGCTGCTGATCCAGTATGATACCCGTCGCAATGTGATCCGCAATAATATAATGGTTGCCGGAGATGCCGGTGTGCTTATCTACAATGAATACACCCGTAATTCCGGTAATACGGTAGATCATAATTTATATTTCTCGCAGGGAGGCAGTGCCGATTCCAGTTGGATCTGGAAAGGCAAGGAATATAGTGGTCTGCAAGCCTATCGTAAAGGCAGCGGCAATGATGCTCATTCGCTTTTTGCCAATCCGCAATTTGTCGATGCCGGGACTAACGATTATCATCTGCAATCTTCCTCTCCGGCAGTAGACAATGGGTATACCGATCCTGGATTACGTAATAGCAAGGACATGGATGGACAACCCAGAACCTCCGGTTCCGCTGTAAATATGGGAGCCTATGAATAAATGAAGTACAACCGAAAAAGCCTGCTGTCTGTTCCTTGTGCTGAATACTTTTGCACGTGGAGCAGTCGGCAGGCTTTTTGTTGATAGTACCTATCCTGTGAGTATACTGTGAGCGGAATATGCAATAGAGCTGCTCACTATATATAATCAGTAATCTACTCTACATATACCAAACATAAACAAACGCTCTGACGATCTGGGCATACCGTAGGCTTAATGCAATCAACAGGCATTCTAATGCTCCATGAGCTGATTAATACCCCAGCCAGAGCAGCAGCAAAGCGATCAGGGCAGGCAGACCCTGCATAAGCCAAATGGACTTTTTAACACTCCATCCGCCGTACAGCGCAGCTACCAGAACACAGCCGAGAAAAAAGAAAGCAATCTGTCTGCCTATGCTGCCATCCGGGTGCAGCAGCGACCAGATCAGACCTGCAGCCAGAAAGCCATTATACAGCCCCTGATTCGCCGCCATCGGGCGGGTTATTTGTGCCTGCTCGGATGTTGTGCCAAACGTCTTCATTACACGAGGTGTTGTCCAGAGGAACATTTCCATAACCAGAATATACAGGTGTTCCAGGGCGACCAATGCAATCATAATACTGCCAAGCATTGCTATTCACTCCTTTTCAAATACAATCATTCATAGAGGAATGGACCAAGATGAACTTTCAGTATGTATATACAAAATAGCCATCCTCAATTAAAAATTATCATACGCTATTCTAAGTTCTCTCATTCATATTGCATATTCCCTGTTAGCTGAATTACATCTATCAGTGTAGCATACAGGTTGCAGCAGGCGAATAGCGGAATTGCATTTTCTCCTTTGGCAGCAGGGCTGTTGGCTATTTTGAATACATCGTATTATGTAAAAAAATACCTTCAAAGCTCATTAAAAAAGTCCAAAATAGTGTAATAAAATAGAGGAGTCAAATATAGATTGCATAGGCAGGTGTTTTGCTTGAAATCAATTGAGGATGGAGTAAGCGTAGCAGAAAGCTGGTTGGACCTCCATGAAGAACTGTTTAACTTTCCTCCTCATCCTGAACATGGCCGCTTTCATTCTCCATATGCCTATCGGGGAATGGATAGTGCTTCTTTTGATCTGAGTACCAGTCTGATGAGGATTGAAAATACAGGGATGGAATCTCACCTTTTGCGTAATTTCAAAAAGTTTGCGCGTGCATCACTCAAAGACGAGCGCAATGACTGGGAGCTGCTGGCAGTCGCCCAGCACCATGGACTGCCGACGCGTATGCTGGATTGGTCATTTTCGCCCTACGTGGCGCTGCATTTTGCCACGTCCGATCTGACCCGCTACCATGAAGATGGAGCTGTCTGGTGCCTGGATACGGATCAGGTCCATGCACACTTGCCGCCAAGCCTCAAGCATCGGCTGAATGATGACGACCTGCTCGTATTTACTGTCGAACTGCTAGATGAGCTGTTCAAGAATATGAACGATTTTGAACAATTAAAAGGCGATGATGACTTTGTCATCTGTCTGGATCCGCCATCGATTGATGAACGGATTGTGAATCAGTACGCCATGTTCACGATCATGAGCAACCGGGATCGCGGACTGGACGATTGGCTCAAGCAGTACCCGGGACTGTACAAAAAGATTATTATCCCGGCTGAATTGAAGCTGGAGGTAAGGGACAAGCTGGATCAGGCCAATGTGAATGAACGGATCATTTATCCGGGGCTGCAGGGAATTAGTGCCTGGCTGAAGCGTCACTGTACCAATACACGTCTGATGCGGTAGGGCGTAGATCTATCACTTTTTCGCCTGCCGGTGGTGAGGAGTATTACCAATATCTCCATTGTCTTTATGCATCTCATCGATAGTCACATGTATGAATAAGCATAAGATACAGACTCATTCTATAACATCTATATACCAATAAAGCCGGATCACTGCCGTCTGTTCGTTGAACAGATCACAATGATCCGGCTTTTAATTGATCCATTAAAAGATCGCTTACTATGAGGTTAATCCAGTATTTAAAAAAAGATAATCATAGCATGAATGCCTTCTCACAACGAGAGAGCCGTCAGGATTGAGCACAATGACCAATAATCCTGAGTGGCCGGCGAGGCGATAAAACCGATCTTGCTTTGAATTTATCTCTGCGGCTGTTCCGCCAGTACCTTGTTTACCAGATCACTCATGCCTTCCCACGAATCCTTCATCAGAAAGTCCTGCTGCAACGGCAGATTCCATGGACGCGGGATACCGATCGTACGCTTGCCGGCTTCACGGGCTGCCAGTAGATTATGCGGTCCATCGTCGATCAGTACATCGAACTCCAGCAGATATTTACGTTTGGCTACGAAGAAATTCTCATACGAAATAAATGGCAAATGCTGTTGCAGCCATCTCCATTTCTCCGGCACCGAAGAAGGACGGGCAGCAGTAACGACGATCAGGTCATGCTGTTCATGAATCCGGCGCATCTCCTCCACTGTATGTTCGTCGAAAATCTCCAACTCTTCATACAGACCGGGTCTGCCGAAAAAGACTTCTTCCGAACATTCATGATGCCAGATCCGGCTCAGATCGAAGTTAATAATCTGCTCCATCGTCAGCGGCAGATCGGGATAGAGTGCATTATGATAATGAATAGCTTTGGGAAGAAGATGGCAGATCGTATCATCCATGTCGACAGCTACAATTTTACGGTTCATTTATCAATTTCCTCTCCTTATGCAAAAAGCTGCCGGGACATCGCCCGGGCAGCTTTTATACGTTATGCAGTCCATTTGTGTTACAGCGTGCCCCATTTGCGGTCGCCGTTCAGGTATTTCTCGGTCAGAATCGACAGCAGCTGAATACCTACTTCATTATGTCCGCCCTCCGGAATGATCAGATCGGCGTATTTTTTGGAAGGTTCAATAAAGGCTTCATGCATCGGTTTGACAGTCGTCATGTACTGCTGATGGATCGATTGAATACTGCGTCCGCGCTCTTCGATATCGCGCAGTACGCGGCGCAAAATGCGTACATCCGGATCGGTATCCACGAATACCTTGATATCCAATTGTTCACGCAGTTTCTCGTCGGACAGTACATGAAGTCCTTCGATAATTACAATATTGTTGGGCTGAAGTTCCAGCGTCTGGTCGGTAAAACGAGCATGCATCGTAAAATTATAGACTGGCGCATATGCCGTTTTGCCTTGCTTGAGTTCTTCCAGGTGCTGGATCAGCAGTTCGTTATCAAAAGCGAAAGGGTGATCGTAATTGATCAGTGCCCGTTCTTCCAGATTCAGATGCGTGTGATCTTTATAATAATTGTCCTGAGAGATGAAAGTAACTGCTTTTCTCGTTCCCATACGTTCGATGACGGAGCGGGCGACGGTTGTTTTGCCTGAGCCGGTACCACCGGCAATACCAATAATGAGCATGGCGTTTGAATAAACCTCCCTAAAGTTAGAAACACAGTATAATTCAGCGTCAGAACCAACGCATTATGAAATCAAAATATTTGTACAGGACGAACATGAAGTTTGCACAGCAAAATGGGTGTATCTTTCACCACCCGACAAGTATCCGTGTCATACCAACAACATTCATATAGGCTTAACAAAATCAATGATCTCTTCTAATATTTTAGGATAGCATAGCTCTGAAAAATTTTCACCTGATTTCATAGAGTTGACGCATGAAATATGCGAAAAATATAAATTTAGGCAGGATGCATTTACAATTCATTCCAAAATGTATTGAGTATTTCGAATTTTAGGTTAAATTAATCTTATAAGAAACGGATTGAATAGAAGATATTATAGTAGAACGCTGTCTACCAACCTCCAGGAAGGAACATGCATATGACAGAACTGCAGGGAACCTATAATATTCCGCTTGTTCTACTTTCGTTGTTTATTTCCTTTTTTGCTTCTTATTGCGCATTGTATATATATGAACGCGTGCTGATGCTTCATGGACGCTCGCGTCTGATCTGGATTCTGTTCGGCTCGGTCATTATGGGGCTGGGCATTTGGTCGATGCATTTTATCGGTATTCTCTCCTATAATCTGCCGACGGATGTTCATTATAATCCACTCTGGCTGACCGTCTCTATGCTGCTGCCCATTATTGCTGTACTGGCTGCATTTTGGATGATCAGTGTGGACTTTATGAAAACAAGCAGTCTGCTTATGGGTTCGTTATGGATGGGATTCGCGATTGTGGCCATGCATTTTACCGGGATGGCAGCGATGGATATGCCATTTGAGCAGCACTATGATTGGTGGATGGTCTGTCTGTCGGTATTGATCGCCTGGAGTGCCTCGTTTGCTGCGCTCAAAATCTCGGCGCGACACCGTCATCTGGAACAGGCGATCAGCCGCAAAGCCAAGCTGCTCATGTCCCTGCTGCTGGGCAGTGCGATTGCCGGTATGCACTATACCGGGATGAACGCTCTGCATATTCATAATATGCACAATCTGCCGATAGAAAGCCCGGCTTATGAGACAAATAAGTATACTCTTGCGATCATGATTGGCGGCGCGATGCTGCTTATTTTGCTATTGCTGATGATCAGCCAGATTCTCGACAAACGTTTTGCACTTCGGCAGGCACAGATCAATCAGCGCCGGTATGATTCGATTTTTGAGCATAACCCGGATGTGGTGCTGTTGTTCAATCGCAGTGGGCAGCTGCTGCGTGCCAATCCGGCAGCAGAGAAGATTATGGGTTATTCGATGGATGAATTGAAAAGGCTTTCCTTTGTCGAGATGATTATGGAACCCTATTCGGATATCATCCGGGATTGCTTCCGCGATGCGATAGACGGGATCTCCCATACTGTCGAATTTATGCTTCGTCATCGGGATGGCCGGGAGATGTGGATGAGTTCTACCATGGTTCCCTGGGTGGAGAGTGACGGGGTCAAAGATATTTATACCATTTCCAAGGATATTACCAGCCGCAAGCGGGCAGAGCGCGATCTGCTGCAGACCAAGCAGGAGCTGGAAGAAGCACTTCGTGTCAAAGGCGACTTTCTGGCGATGATGAGTCATGAGCTACGTACTCCGCTGAATGGAATACTTGGTATGAGTGATGTGCTGCTGGAGATGGATCTGAATGAAGAGCAAAAGGAATTTGTCGGTCATATTCATCATAGTGGAACCGTCCTGCTGCATGTCATCAATGAAGTGCTGGATTATTCCAAACTGGAAGCCGGCAAAATGAGTCTGGTACGTGAACCATTCAGTATCCGGCAGCTGCTCGAAGAAACATCGGGTCTGTTCAAGGCGCAGGTTCGGCAGAAGAATCTGGAACTGCATTTCTCTTCGGATGATGCGATCCCCGATATCGTACTCGGCGATGAGCAGCGTATTCGTCAGGTACTGATCAATCTGATCAGCAATGCAGTGAAGTTTACTTTCCAGGGCGGTATTCATATTGCCGTTCAGGCAGCACCTGATTCATCGGTCTCTGCAGAAGAGCCGGTCTGGCAGTTTAACTTTACTGTACACGATACCGGGATCGGGATTAGTGAGGAAGACCAGCGGCAGCTGTTCCAGCCTTTTTACCAGATTGATTCCAAGATTAATCGTACCTATGAAGGAACCGGCCTGGGACTCGCTATCTGCAAAAATCTGATTGAACTGATGGATGGAGAAATCGGCGTCCGCTCTGCGGAAGGTACCGGTTCGCTGTTCTATTTTATTATTCCAATGAACCGGTATGGAGATCGTCATAATGATCTGCTATGGGCAGAGAATCTGGGATAATCCACATGATCCAAAGGAGACTAAATACATGAAAAAAGATTCCTATGCAGGCACTCCAGCTGCAACAAGTGGGCTTTCGGAACAGTTCCGTGCGGCCCGGTATTCACTATCCGGACATGGTAAACGCGAGATTGGAGTGCTTCAGCAGGCAATGGCTGAAATCGATGCACAGACAGCCAGCGATATGTACGGTAATGGACCTGTTATCAATGACTTTGAACACAAGATGGCGCAGGAACTGGGTATGCCAGCGGCAGTGTTTTTTCCGAGCGGCACGATGGCACAGCAGATTGCTCTGCGAATCTGGTGTGATCACCAAGGCAGCAGGAAAGTAGCCTATCATCCGCTCTGTCATCTGGAGATTCACGAGCAGGATGGATTACGGGAGCTGCATCATCTGGAGCCACAGCTGATCGCCGAGCGGGATCGTGTGATCACTCTGGAAGATGTCCAAAAGATGGACCCGACTACTGCCTGTCTGCTGTTGGAGCTGCCACAGCGCGAGATTGGAGGTCAGCTGCCTGCTTTTGAAGAGTTGGAGCAGATATCGGCGTATTGCCGTGAGCAGGGAATCCGGCTGCATCTGGATGGAGCGCGATTATTCGAGATTCTCCCGTACTATGAGAAAACGGCTGCGGAAGTATGTGCATTATTTGATAGTGTGTATATTTCCTTTTATAAAGGGATTGGCGGGGTTGCCGGAGCAATTCTGGCAGGACCGGAGGGCTTTGCAGCAGAATCCAAAGTATGGAAAAGACGCCATGGCGGCGATTTGATCAGCCTGTATCCGTATATCATTAGCTCGGATTACTATTATGAGCAGCGCAAAGGCCGAATGAAGGAGTATTACGAAGGAGCCGTAGAGCTGGCAGGATATTTCCGGGCATGCCGCGGAATTACCGTTTATCCGTCGGTACCGGTATCGAATATGTTTCATGTGCATTTTGAGCTGTCACGTGAGCAGGCGGAGCACCTATTGGCCGAAGTAACCGAGGCGACAGGAGTAGGCTTTGCGCTTGCGCTCCGGGATAACGAACAGGGTGGAAGCTATTACGAGGTGAGTATCGGAGACAATTATCTCCATATACCGAAGGAGAAACTGCAGGAGGCATTCACCATGCTGGCCGACCGGTGCAGCGCAGCCCGCTAGGCAGAATGATGTCCGGTACTGTGAAGCCGGTAATACCAAGCATCAGAAAAAGGCCATACCCAGTACGGCAGAACCGGCAATAACGAGCAGCGGATGGGTTTTGTATTTTACAATCGCCATAAAGGCAGCTGCCCCGATCAATAGAACCAGCCAATTTGACGGCTGCAGCAAGGACGACCAGCCGCTGGCGAATCCGAAATGAAGTGCTGCGTAGATAATCAGGCCGGTAATAATCGGTCGCAGTCCATAAAAGGATGATTTGACCGCTGGGCTGCTGTTGATTTTGTAGAAAAAGCTGGCGATTAGTACCACCAGTACCAGCGAAGGCAGCACAATACCAGCGGTAGCGGCAAATGCACCGCCGATCCCGGCTGCCTGATAGCCGATCAATGTTGCACTATTGGTCGCAATCGGACCCGGAGACATGCCGGCCAGCGATACCGTCTGCTGGAAATGCTCCGGTGTCAGCCAGCCATAACGCTGGGATTCATGCTGGATCATCGGGATGACCGCATAACCACCGCCAAAAGAAACAAAGCCTATTTTGAGAAAAGAGATAAATAGCTGCCACAGAATCACCGGAGCACCTCCTTAAATATAATATTCAATCTGTGCCTGTCGATCCTGGTCGGCAGGTCTTTCTTTTTCTGTTCGTGTATTCAGCCCCAGATGCTTTTTGACACGGATAATCAGAATGCCCAACAGCAGACCACACAGAATGAGAATGACCGGATTCAGCCCGGTCACCAGCAGCAGAATTAGCGCTCCAGCCGCTACTGCAATCGTCGTCCGGTCGAACAGTGCGTTTTTGCCCATTCGATAGCCAGCGACTGCGATCAGGCCGATCACGGCGCCTTTGATTCCCTGAAAAGCCGCTTGTACCTTATGCAGATCACCGAATCGGGAATAGAACATACTAATCGCGAAAACAATAAAAAAGGTAGGGAACGTAATGCCGAGCAGCGCTGCAACAGCGCCGGGAATACGCCCCATCCGATAACCGATAAAGGTAGAAGCATTTACGCCCACACCACCTGGTGCCGAGCCTGCAAGTGACAGCAGCTCATCCAGCTCCTGTTCACTGATCCAGCTGCGTTTGTGGACGATCTCGCGTTCAATCATCGGAATCATGGCATAGCCACCGCCAAAAGTGGCAGGGCCTATTTTAAAAAAGACCAGAAATAATTCCAGCAATGTCTTAAGTTGATATCTATAGGATGTTTTCATAACCGTCTCCTTTGTTCACTCTTTCCAGTATATCATCTTTTAACCAAAATGAAATTAACTTTGGATGATACGATAAATATAGATGGTGAAAAGGAGAGGGAGATCTAATTTATTCATTCATATGACGTAAATCATACCGAAATAGCAAGGGAAACAGAAAAATTAACATTCATTTATATAAATAGATCCTAAATCATACAAATGGCCGATGACTTTATGCTATTTTGGTGAAAAGAAGATAAAGGGTGGAATGCCTTGCATCCAGCTATTCATTTGAAGCAGCATGAAGTACAATACATTCCATTCTATAGCTCGTTTGACAGAGCGATTGTCCCGCTTATATGATTATTGATACCAGCGCCTGTCATATACATAGAGACACAGGCTGCCATGGATCGGTACACTCGTACTGTTGTGAGAGGACACTCATGATCCGGCACAAAACAAGGAGGTTGTACACCATGCTGTCATTTTTCAAAAAAAATAAGACACAAAACATAGACATTCCTGCTCCTATTACAGGGAACGCAGTCGATCTGTCCAATGTACCGGACCCGGCTTTTGCCCAGAAAATGATGGGTCAGGGAATCGCTATTGAGCCATCCGAAGGCAAAGTATATGCTCCTTTCGATGGAAATGTAGCGCAAATGTTCAAAACCAAACATGCCCTCATGCTGGAACACAGCTCTGGTGTGCAGATGCTGATTCATGTTGGCGTTGATACCGTCTCCCTCAAGGGTGAAGGCTTCCAGGCGCATGTAGCTACAGGCGATCAGGTCAAAAAAGGCCAGCTGCTGCTGGAATTCGATATTGCCCAGATCCAGGCGGCAGGTTATCCGGTCATCACACCGGTTATTATTCCTGACGGTCAGGATGCCCTTCAGGGTGTGGAAGAATACACTGGCAGTGTGACAGCTCCGCAGGACAAGGTACTGACTATCACCGTCTCCTGATCCTGTATAACGACTAAGCACCACTACAAACCAACGCAAGCAAAGAGCAAGTGCTGCTTCCTGATAAAGGCACACTTGCTCTTTTTGTATAACCAATTAGGTAGAACGATCCGCAGACTGGTTGATATAGATAGGAAGGAGGGATAGCTATGCCTGTCCATAACGATGATATTGAAAAGAAGCAAGGTAGCCAAGCAGTCGATACGGAGATACTCACGCTGGGAATGGGCTGCTTTTGGGGACCCGAAGCATTGTTTGGTCATCTGCCGGGTGTGCTGCATACCCGAACCGGTTACGCTGGCGGCACGACTCCAGCGCCTGTATACCGTCAGCTAGGAGATCATTCCGAGACGGTAGAGATCGAATTCAATCCATCCGTTATTACGCTGGAGCAGCTGTTGGAGCTGTTCTGGAATCATCATAATCCCTCTGTGATCAACGGATACAAAGGGCGACAGTACCAGTCGCTGCTATTTTACCGGAATGAACAGCAGCATCATAAAATGAAGCAGATGCAACAGATGCAACAGATGAAGCGGACGACAGCTAAGACTGATGAATTTTCTTTGCAAAAGGATAGGTCTTACACTGCTGATTCCACAGAAGCCGGAAATGCTGGAACGATCGATCCTGCTGTCCTGGAGAGAAGAAGACTAACGGAAATCCAGCCTTATCAGGCATGGTATCTGGCTGAAGCAAGGCACCAGAAGTATTATTTGCAGCGTCAGCATCAGCTGATGGAGCGACTGTATGAGCTGTATCCGGATCAGAACGATTTATTTCATTCTACCCTTGCCGCCCGGCTGAATGGTTTTAGCCGAGAATATCTCACACTGGCACAAATTCGGCAGGAGATTCCTGACTGGCCCATATCCGAGACCATGCAGCAACGAATAGATCAATGGCTAACAGATCAGCAGAATGAACGATAAATATTCATTATCATTAATCAGCAGTAGCAGTAGCAGTAGCAGTAGCAGTAGCAGTTAGTATAAAAAGTTCCAGGTGGTTTAAAATCACGATTCAGACAAGGTGAAAATAACAGTGGCTAAATTCGAAAAGGAATTTGGCCTTTTCGAATGTAAGCGTATTCAAAAAAATGGTAAAGGTATTAATCTTGTTATTTGAAGTTTAAAGCCAAGCCAATCAGGCGATTAGCTGTAGGTTATAACTGGAATTATGGCTTTGCCTTTTGGATATACAGCATGGTATTTATCCTGAACAGGATAATCAATATAATAGGATGAAAATAATTTATATAACTATTTATGATAAATAATATTACATAAAAGAACCGTTTTTGAATTAAAAACGATATATCAGTTAAATATACTGACATATAAATGCGAAAAAACGAAAAATAGTATTGTAATTGGCAAGAAGATCATCTATGATAAATCCAATTAAAAGTTATAACGCTTTAACTTTTGAAGAGTTAATAGCTTGTAGAAGTATGATTGTCATCCATACAGCAAGCACGCAAAAAAGTAATCGCAAGTATTTTCTCCTGCTGTCCGTTAATTGTCTTTTATTTGCTTACTGTAAAGTATTAAATTGATCGTATCAAAGGAGGCTTACTGTTACACACGCAAAGGATGGGTTTATCTTTTTTGGAAATAGCAGACCCTATACATCCAACTCTAAAGTTAAAGCGTTATAACTTTATTCAAATTTAGCAGTAGGGAAGTGATAAAATGCTGACTCGTGAGATGAGACGTGAGACGTTGTTGATGTACGCTTTTATATCTCCGTGGGTGATTGGCTTTGTGGTTTTTGCCCTGTTTCCGATTCTGGCCTCGCTCTATTACAGCTTCACTGATTATGACATTATTCATTCTCCTCAGTGGATCGGGCTGGGCAATTACAAGGAGATGTTCGCCGATGATCTGTACTGGAATTCGGTAATGGTCACGCTCAAGTATACCTTTATCAGTGTGCCACTTCAGCTGCTGCTGGCGATGGGCTTCGCACTGCTGCTGAATCAGAAGCTGCCGTTCAAAGGCTTTTTTCGTACAGCAATGTACTTTCCGAGTATGGTATCGGGGGTAGCCATGTCCTTGCTCTGGTACTGGGTGTTCAATCCACAGATTGGATTATTCAACTACATGCTGTCCTGGTTCGGTGTCAAAGGACCTGCCTGGCTGATGGACCCGAACACAGCGCTCTATTCCCTTATTATTATGTCGTTCTGGGGCGTGGGCGGTGCGATGATTATTTTCCTCGCTGGTCTGCAGGGAGTGCCGACGAGTCTGCTGGAAGCAGCAAGGCTGGATGGAGCGGGACGATTATCGATTTTCTGGCATGTGACGTTGCCGATGATCTCACCGGTTCTGTTGTTCCAGCTGATTCTCGGTGTTATCGAGTCGTTCCAGGTGTTTACACAGGCTTTTGTTATGACACACGGAGGACCCAACTACTCGACCTGGTTCTATGTATACGGTCTGTATACGAGTGCTTTCAAAGAATACCGGGCAGGCTATTCCTCAGCGATGGCCTGGGTGCTGCTCATTGTCGTTCTCATCGTTACCTATATCATCATGAAGCTGTCGAATCGGTATGTATATTATGAAGGAGGGAAAAGCCGATGATTACGTCCAACCGAATGCAGGAATCGGGCGTATGGACAGCAGCTCGTTCACGGCGCAGGATGGATCTGACGAGAATAGTCAGCTTTATCCTGCTGGTGATCATTACGCTGATTATGCTGATGCCGCTGGCTTTTATGGTAACGACTTCGTTCAAGTCCCAGCGGGAGACGATGCAGTATCCGCCGACCCTTTTCCCGGACAGTCTGCAGTTCAGTAATTATACGGAGATTTTCTCCCGACTGCAGTTCGGTACGATGTATCAGAACAGTCTGATGATTGCTGTGATTACGGTTCTGGCTACGCTGTTATCTTCCTCCCTCGTTGCTTATGGATTTGCCCGTTTTCGTGGCAAGGGTCGCAATCTGATGTTTATGCTGCTGCTCAGTACGATGATGCTGCCGTATCCGGCGATTATGATTCCGCAGTTTGTATTGTTTAGCAAGCTGGGCTGGGTGGATACCTTTTTGCCTCTGATCGTGCCTGCCTTTTTCGGATCTGCGTATAACATCTTCTTACTGCGCCAATTTTTTGCGAATTTACCAGAGGAACTGTTCGATGCCGGACGGATGGACGGATGTACCGAGATCGGCATGTACTGGAAAATCGCGCTGCCGCTCTCCGGAGCCGCAATGGCGACAATCGCGATCTTTTCCTTCATTTACAGCTGGAACGATCTGCTGACACCCGTACTCTATCTGAACTCTGCAGATAAATTCACACTGCCGGTCGGCATGGCATCCCTAACCTCATCCAAATTCCGGGTCGCTCCGTGGCACCTACTAATGGTAGCCTCTGTGCTGGCGTTGCTCCCGATAGTTGTACTGTTTATCCTGGCCCAGAAGCGCTTTGTTGAAGGCATTGTGCTGACAGGTATCAAATAAAGGGGGAATGGTTCATGGTTAATATCAAAAGGAAATGGTATCAAAAAACGCTGACAGTCCTCAGTACCCTACTCGCTACTACAGTCATGCTGAGCGGCTGCGGGGGCAGTGGCAGCAGTGCAGGAGCCGATGGCGATGCAGTGACGATCACCTATTATACGATTGATTCGCCGGACCGTACCTTTGTCGAACAACTGATTCCGGACTTTGAGAAGCAGCATCCCAATATCAAGGTCAAAGTCGCAACCGCTCCCTACGAGCAGTTTGACAGCAAGCTGCAGACGATGATCGCGGGCGGCAATGCTCCGGATATCACCTCTCATTTTGGCTATGGAGGGTTTGCAGAGTATTACAACAAAGGCATGTTGCTGGATATGACCGACCTGCTCAAGGAATCCGGCTTTCAGGCAGACAAGTACAAGATTCCAAAGAATCTGATGGACATTTACCAGGTGGATGGTCATACGTACGGCATTCCTTTTAGCTCCTATGTGACGCTGCTGCTCTACAACAAGGATCTGTTCGATGCAGCAGGGGTAGCCTATCCACCGTCGGATTATAACGACAAGAGCTGGACGTTTGACAAAATGGTCGAAGACGCCAAAAAGCTGACTGTGATTTCGGACGATCCGAACAAGCAGCAGTATGGCCTGCAGTTCGGATGGGGCGAGCTGGATAACCGTCCATTCTATTTTGGAGCCAAGATGTATTCCGATGATACGTGGACCAATGGTGGCGTACCGTCCGAATCCTATTTTGACTCCCCGGAATCTATTGCAGCGTATAAGAAAATTTTCGGGCTGGTATTCGATGACAAAGTCTCTCCACCTCCCGAATGGTCTGCCAGCGTAGCCGGACAGGGCGGCGATCCGTTTGTTACCGGTAAGGTAGCTATGTCAGTCGGTGGTTCCTGGAACCTGTCGGGTGCCAATGACTTTGGCTTTAATGTAGGTGTGGCTGCTGTGCCTGCAGGCGGCAATGACAAGGTACGCAGTACATTGTTCGTCGATCCGCTCTTTATTCTCAAGGATTCCAAGCATCCAAAAGAAGCACTGGCGTGGATTGAATATTTGCTGCAGACCGATATCCAGAAACAGTCGATTGAACTGAGCGGTGGTACACCTCCAGTGAACCAGGATGCAGCCGAAGAGTATTACTCTCATTTCCAGAGTATTG
The DNA here is from genome assembly GCF_000971985.1 of Paenibacillus dauci. Lineage (GTDB taxonomy): Bacteria > Bacillota > Bacilli > Paenibacillales > Paenibacillaceae > Saccharibacillus > Saccharibacillus dauci. The sequence goes on from NZ_LAQQ01000017.1 coordinate 96,541, forward strand.
ATCCCAAGGATCTGCGTAATGTATATGAAGGTGCTTATCAATATGGCTATGAATCTTTCAATCATCTGATCGTCAACTACTCCCAGATCAACGATATGATGATCAACGAAATGCAGCCGCTGCAAAATGGCACAGCCCAGGTAGAGGATGTGATGCCGAAGGTTCAGCAAAAAATGGAAGAGATTCTCGCCCGTTCCAAAAAATAAAATTCTGTCATAAATACCTGCAATTGTAGTGGGTACTGTATTCCTTCCTGTATAATGAGCACAAAAACGGATGTCAGCTTTACTGCAGTGAAGGAAGCCATATTCAGTTCGCTGATACAGGAAAGACTGCATCAACTAGGAGAATACACAATGAAAGCCAGTATATTTGATGTTGCCAAACGTTCCGGTCTATCCGTCGTCACGGTCTCCCGTGTGCTGAACGGTGCGGATACCGTACGGGAGAAAAATCGCCAGAAAGTACTGGATGCGATCAAAGAACTTGATTATCGTCCCAGTGCAGCGGCACGCTCACTGGCTCGCGGACGGACCGGAACAATCGGTCTGATCGTCACCACGCTGCACGATTCCTTTTTTGACTCGGTAGCCAAAGAGATTAATGATGCGCTCGCCCTGCAGGGATACTATCTGGCAATCTCGGTATCCAGTGGATTTGGTAATGAAGAGAGTCATTATCTGATTCAGGAAGATCGGGTAGATGGATTGATCCTGTTATCCCCACTCGAGGAAGACCGTTTTGTAGCCGAGCTGAAAAAGCGCAATATTCCGTATGTATTGATCGACAATCAGCTGCAGGAGAACAATTCGGCTTCGATCAGTGTAGATAATTTTAGCGGAGGCTACGAAGCAACACGTCATCTGCTGGAGTTGGGTCACCGGGAGATTGCGCACCTGAGCGGTCAGGAAGTCTTCCTCAGTACCCGTGAGAGACGGCAAGGATTCCTGTGGGCCATGAAAGAAGCGGGAATAGAACCTTTTGCAATGGAACAGGGTGTATATGGTGTGGAATTTGGCTATGAGACGGCACAGAGATGGCTGAAAAGCGGTAAGCTGCCAACAGCGCTATTCGCCGGGGATGATCATATGGCTATCGGATTTATCAACGCGCTTATGCGGGAAGGAATCCAGGTACCCAGAGACATGTCGGTGATCGGGTATGATGATCAGATGCTCGCCTCACAGCTGCATCCGCTGCTGACAACGATGCGTCAGCCTGCCGATCAGATCGGTCTGGCAGCTGTCGATATCCTGCTGCGCAAAATGGCGAATCAGAACAAGCGCATGAATGGAATCAAATTAAAACCGGAGCTGATTATACGACAATCGACTGCCGCTAGAGGTGAATAATGTGAACTATTACCTGGGTATTGATGCCGGTGGAACCAAGACACTGGCTTATGTCACCGACGAGTCTGGTCGTCTGCTCGGCTGCGGCCATGCGGGTAACGGCAATCATCAGATTGCCGGACAGCTGGCTGCAGACCATATCGGTCAGGCAGCCGATCAGGCGCTCAGGCAGGCTGGAATCTTGATGGAACAGCTGACGTTTAGCTGCTTTGGATTGGCAGGAGCTGATCGGCAGGCCGATTATGATATCCTGCATCCGATGATTCGTGGTCTTGGCTTTGTAGATTATGAAATTGTATGTGATACGATTATCGGCCTGCGTGCCGGCACCAATCGACCGTATGGTATATCGGTCATTTGTGGTACCGGCACCAACAGTGCTGGTATCTCGCCGGAAGGTGAGATTTTCCAGTGTGGTGGATTTGACTATATGTATGGAGATTTTGGAGGAGGGGGAATGCTCTGTACCGAGGTATTTCGTACGGTTATTCGTGCCTGGGATGGAAGGGAACAGCCTACTTTGTTGACTGGTTTGCTACTGGAAAAGCTCGGTTATCCGGATGTGTCTACGATGTTTAATGATTATCTGGATCATCAGCGGCAGGTCCCACTTCAGGTAGCAGAGCTGTTATTTGTAGCAGCAGCGCAGGGCGATCAGGCGGCACTGAATATTCTTGCTTATCAAGGGCGCGAGATCGGTCGATCGGTTATAGCGATTGTCCACCGGCTCGGTATGCAACATGAGACTTTCGATGTAGTGATGGCAGGCAGTCTGCTGACCCGTGGAGACCGGGGCTGGATCAGCCCATGGATTGAACGGGCAATGCAGGAATGTGCTCCTTATGCTTCGCTGGTCCGACTGAATATGGAACCGGTGGTCGGGGCAGTCCTTCGAGCTATGGAACAGGCGGGCATCGTCGTTCATGATAGCGTATACAACCAGCTGCGTGAACAGGGTAGTCTGTATCCGGTATCGGCAGAGACCATCGAACCCTAGAACAAATAACGACTCGAATGATGGGCAGATTATCCAGATTGATCCATGTGAATTTCCAGATTTGAACTATACGACAGGATGTGATTGAATATGCAAAAGAAACTGAAAATTGCGGTGATCGGCGGAGGTTCCTCCTATACACCGGAGTTGGTGGAAGGATTTATTCGATATTACAGTGAGCTGCCGGTACAGGAGTTGTGGCTGGTCGATATTGAGCCGGGGCTGCACAAGCTGAATATTGTAGGCGAACTTGCCAAAAGAATGATATTGGCGTCGGGATTACCGATAGAAGTTCATCTAACAACAGACCGTAGAGCAGCAATCGAGGGTGCGGATTTTATCAGTACCCAGATGCGGGTGGGCATGCTGGATGCCCGGGCGCTGGATGAGAGTATTCCTCTGAAATATGGCGTTATCGGTCAGGAGACCACGGGACCAGGTGGCATGATGAAGGCGCTGCGTACGATTCCGGTACTATTGGATATTTGCCGGGATATTGAAGAGCTGGCACCAGACGCATGGCTGCTTAATTTTACCAATCCTGCCGGCATGGTAACCGAAGCGATTACCCGGCACAGCAAGGTACGCAGTGTCGGATTATGCAATGCACCGATCGGAATGATCAAATGGCTGACTTCCCAATATCAGGTCAGCCCGGATCGTGTATATGCCGAGTTTGTCGGACTGAATCATCTGCACTGGATCACCCGGATCGAGGTGGACGGTCAGGACAAACTAACCGAGCTGCTGGACAATCGACAGGAGTACGCGGCAGTCAATGTATCCCATCAGGATTGGGATGGAGATTTTCTGCGCTCGCTCCGGTCACTTCCCTCTTATTATCTGAAATATTTCTATATGACTCCTGCGATGCTGGAAGATCAGATACAGGCGATGCAGGGCGAAGGAAGCCGCGCCGAAGTTGTGAAAAAGGTCGAAGAAGAATTATTCCAGCTGTACAGTGACCCGAATTTGCAGGAGAAGCCCAAGCAGCTGGAACAGCGCGGAGGTGCTTATTATTCCGAAGCAGCTGTCAATCTGATGCGCTCTCTATATAATGGTACCGGCGACGTACAGACGCTGAATGTGCCCAATCGGGGGATTATCGATTTTCTGCCGGATGAAGCTTGTATCGAAGTGAACTGTCTGGTTACTGCGAACGGTCCACTGCCTGTTCAGCTCACGACGGTTCCGCAGCATATCAAAGGACTGATCCATGCAGTGAAAACATATGAGCAGCTGACGATCGAAGCTGCGATTACAGGGGATCGGGATATTGCGCTGCAAGCCATGGTTCATCATCCACTTGTTCCTTCAGTGGATATTGCCAAAGCACTTCTGCAAGAAATGCTGGAGGCCAACCGGCAGTACCTGCCTCAATTTTTCCGGAAAGAGACTCTTGCGGCAGATAAAGCACTGGTCTAACAGCTCCCCAATTACATGCTCTGCCGTACACAAAAAAATAAAGGAGGAATCAGAAGTATGCGACATCTTATCCGCAAAAGGAACATGGTAAGAGCACGTCTGACTCATCTCTCTCTTGTTTTGGCGATGGTTATTGCATCTATGGGGCTGACCGGGATGCCAGGCACAATTCATGCTGCCGGAGAAAAGAAACCTTTTCCCCAGCAGGTGAATTATCCGGGGGTAATCAAGCCGAACCATATTACCCAGGCGCAGATGAACCGGGATGTATCCGGTTATTACGATTATTGGAAATCAACCTATCTAAAGCATGATCTGTCTTCGCTACCAGGCGGCTATTACGTACGGGGTGATATTACCGGTGATGCGGAAGGGTTTGAACCGCTGGGTACTTCGGAAGGGCAGGGCTATGGTATGGTTATTACCGTACTGATGGCTGGTCATGATACGAATGCACGCACGATCTACGATGGTTTATTCAAAACGGTCAGAGCCTACCACAGCAGTGGCAATCCTGCGCTAATGGGCTGGGTAGTAGCAGATGATCCTGCAGCTCAGGGCCACTTTGGTTCTGCAACCGATGGTGATCTGGATATTGCCTACTCACTGATTTTGGCAGATCGGCAGTGGGGCTCCAGCGGTGCGATCAATTATCTCGCCGAAGCCAAAAAGATGATCAGCGCGATCAAGTCCAGTTACATTACGAACAATAATGGCATCAATCTCGGTGACTGGGATTCCAAGTCCAGTTATGATACCCGTCCTTCCGACTGGATGCTCAGTCATCTGCGTGCTTATTATGATGTCACTGGCGACCAGACCTGGCTGAATGTCATTAATAATCTGTACAACAAATATGCCCAATTCAGTGCTGCCTATTCGCCAACGACCGGTCTGATCTCCGACTTTGTCGTTGGTAATCCGCCGAAGCCTGCGCCAGAATGGTTCCTGGACGAGTTCAAGGAGACCAATGAATACAATTACAATTCTTCCCGCGTACCCCTGCGAATCGTGATGGATTATGCACTCTATGGTGACACACGCGGCAAGAATATCGCGAGCAAAATGGCAACATGGATTCAAAAGAAAACCGGCGGTAATCCGGATAATATCAAGGATGGCTACCAGTTAAATGGTAACGATCGAGGCAGTTATGCGACCGCTGTATTTGTTGCCCCATTTATCTCGGCAGGGGTGACCGACAGCAACAATCAAGCCTGGGTCAACAAAGGTTGGGGCTGGATGGTCACGCACAAGGAAAGTTATTTCAGTGATTCGTATAATATGCTGAACCTGCTGTTTATTTCCGGTAATTGGTGGAAGCCGTAACAGCTAGGTAGTATATAGATGCAGCGTAGCAATGAAGGCAAATAGCATCTACTGCAGTACACTTATAATGAATATATTCAGACCAAAAACGCCGTTCTCCCAAAAGAAAGCGGCGTTTTTGGTCTGAATAACATTTAGCGGATCTATTTATTTAATCATATGATTTGGTTTAAATGTACATCTCTAATCAATACATACGCAGCCGTATGCTATAGTAAATAGAGATATGAAATAAACAGCGAGCGATTATAAAGGATAGGAGACCATCCATGAAGCTACTTACACTGAACACCCATGCTTGGCACGAAGAGAATCAGCTGGAGAAAATTGGCCAATTGGCGGATTTTATCAATGAGCAGCAGTTTGATGTGATTGCGATGCAGGAAGTCAATCAGCTGGCAGCCGAGGAGATCGTATCTCCGTCGGAATTGGGACGCTATTATGAGGCCGATCCGGAAACGGTAATCCGCCAAAATAATTATGCATACGTACTGCTCCAACAGCTGGAATATGATTATTACTGGACATGGATTCCTGTGCATTCCGCTTCCCGCAAAACACTGGATGAAGGACTGGCGATTCTGTCCAAAACACCACTGACTGCTCATATGCATGGACATGTATCCCAGCTGCTGGACTATGACAATTCCAAGACACGCAAAATACTGGCAGTGGAGACCGAACATGCAGGGCAGCCAGTCTGGCTGGTCAACGGACATTTTGGTTGGTGGAATGATGAACTGGAGCCATTCCGCCAACAGTGGGATGAAGCCGAGAAGCTGCTTGAACCGTACCAGAAGCAACTGATGTTCTTCCTGGGTGACTTCAACAATGTAGCCGAGATTCGCGGCGAAGGGTACGACTATATGATGAAGCAGATCTGGCAGGATACGTACACAGCTGCAGCGGTCAAAGACGCCGGTCATACCGTCGTTAAATCGATTGCTGGCTGGGAAGGTAATGCGCATAATCTGCGGATCGATTATATCTACGCCAATCGCCCGGTGCAGGTACAATCTTCCCAGGTAGCTCTAAATGGTGAGAATGGTGCAGTCGTGTCAGATCATTTTGGCGTAATGGCTGTAGTGGATATTTAAAGATATGTGATAGAAGACAGATCATTTATTTACAAGAGCGATACCTGCATTGTAGATTAAGCTGGGATGGATCCAAAGCAGGTACTTTTCCAGACAAGGCTATACCCCAATAATTAAAAATGTATGGATTCGAAGGCTTTTTCTTGATGGAATGCGGACAAGCACCCATTGGAGAAAAAGCTTTTTTATTATAAAGAGAATAATTTGAGAAATGCATGGGATTTTATGGTAATGTTAAGTTGCTTTATTGTTAATAAGGAATGAAAGTAGCATACCAGGAAGAAGAAAGGAGCTTCAAAGATGAAGAATAAAAGATGGACTGGCTTATTGGCAGTAGGGCTGATAATAACGGGAATAACTACATTTGTGTATACAGATTCTTTTGCAGCGGAATTAGAACAGGTCAGAATACCTGGGGAGAGACAGCAGGTAGAGACTTATCCGGCACATGCAAAGTCGAATCAGTATTCCAATACTACAGATCCCAACGTTCCACCGCTTATGTATTTCAATGTATCGGACGATTATAAGCTTAATATTCCTATGAATTTGGCACAAGCAGACCACTCTACTTCTCAGCTAAACAGCTCTTCTTATCAAGATGATCCGAATAATCCTATTACGGAATTAAAGTATACTCGCGGAATTATTACTGGAAAAGATAATCAGTTGGTACGCATTACATATGGACTTCAAGACGGTAAATCAGAGATCCGTGTCAATCAATCATTTAATGAAGATTGGAAAGGTAATCCGGTAACGATCGAGGAAATGAAGCAGGGCTTTGACAATCCTTCCACTGTCCTAACTGAATTGGAAATAAATGGTTATCCCGTTCTTGCTGAAGAAACCAACCATACCCGAAGACAAGTGTTTTTGCTTACAGAAGATTATTTTTACACAATAAACAATGCTGGTGGTAAAGCAACAATGGAGCAACTCCTATATGTAACCAGTCATATTAAAGTAGATTGAACAAATTGAAAATCACAAAAAAGCGTGACCTGTTCTCCTGAACAGATCACGCTTTTTATGTTCTTTAACCTTGTAAATGCGCAGCCTACACTTCAGCCCATTCCCGCCGCAGACTGAACAGACTTTGCAGCTCGTCGTTGGACAGCTCGGTGATCCAGCCTTCCGACGTGGAGATGATGTTGTTACTGAGCTGCTGTTTGCTTTCCAGCATCTCGTCAATTCGCTCTTCAAGCGTACCGAGCGAAATGAATTTGTGTACCTGTACATCCCGGGTCTGCCCCATCCGGTAAGCCCGGTCAGTCGCCTGGTTCTCGACAGCCGGATTCCACCAGCGGTCGACGTGGAAGACATGATTGGCTGCCGTCAGATTGAGGCCGACGCCGCCAGCCTTCAGGGACAGTATGAAAATATTGGGCTCGCCCGGAGACTGGAACTGCTCGATCATCCGGTCACGCGCTGTTTTGGACGTACTGCCATTTAGATACAGGACCTGCTCATTCAGATCTTCACTGAGCACACGCTGAATGATCTGTCCCATCCCGATATACTGGGTGAAAATCAGACACTTCTCGTCTTTGGAACGAAGCTCGCGTACCATTTCCAGCAGCCGTTCCATTTTGGCAGAGCGGCTGACCAGTGCTTCCAGATCCTCTGGTACATCCTGTATTTCGGTTTCTTCCGGATCAGGAGTCTGGGCACGGGTATGCAGCAATGCTGGATGATCACAGATTTGCTTGAGCTGGGTCAGTGCAGACAGGATGGCTCCTTTGCGCTTCATCCCTTCCAGATCGTTCATATGCTGCATGAGCTGGTTAACAGCCTGATCATACATAACCCCTTGCTCCGGCGTCAGATTAATGTAGGTTTTCATTTCATTTTTCTCGGGCAAATTAAGCTGTATATTCGGATCTTTCTTCGTCCGGCGCAGCATGAACGGTTTGACCAGCTTTTGCAAATCGAGCGTGCGCTGCTCGTCCTGCTCTTTTTCGATCGCCTGGGCGAACCGGTCCTGGAATCCTTTCATACTGCCCAGATAACCCGGCGTGATAAAGTCATAAATCGACCACAGCTCAGCCAAGCGATTCTCGATCGGCGTACCGGTCAGCGCGACGCGATGAAGAGCCGACAGGCTGCGTACCGTCTGGGACTGGCGGGTCTGGGCATTTTTGATATTTTGCGCTTCATCCAGACAAATTGTTGCCCATGTGACTTCCTGCAGCAGCTCCTGATCGAGCGATGCGGTCGCGTATGAAGTAAGGATGACATCATGATCGCTGACCAGTTGGTGAAAAGCATCACCGGATAATCGCTTGCTGCCATAATGCAGTGCTACCTTGAGCGAAGGCGCAAAGCGCAGGATTTCCTTTTGCCAGTTGCCAAGAACAGATGTCGGGCAGACGACCAGTGAGGTCGGATTGGATACCGCCGGACTGACCTGAAGCATTGCCGTAGCTGTCTTGTCCGCATGTTCGTTCAGCTTCTGGTCATTCGTTTTGGTTGATCGGACACTACCCGCTTGGGGAGCTATATCCTGATGATCCATACTGCCAGGCAGTATATCCGCTGCTGCTGCCAACTGCGTATGCTGCATGTCTTCCTCTGCCGTTTCCAGGAGCAGGCGGGACAGTCGCAGCGTTTCCGAAGCTGCATCTTCCTTAATATGCAACAGATAGGTAATGAGCTGGATCGTTTTTCCGAGTCCCATGTCATCGGCCAGACAGGCACCGAGTCCAAATCGGCGCAAGAAGGATAGCCAGGAGAAGCCTTCCTGCTGATACGGACGCAGCTGGGCATTCAGACTGGCAGGAACGGGGATGAGCGGCATATCATTTTGCTGGCTGATCTGGCTGATCAGTCCGGCGAGATGCTCATTCAGCTCTACTTCAATCTCAATCCGCTGATTTTCCTCTTCTTCCGCTTCGTTTTCTTCTTCTTTGGCAGCACGACTTTGTCGCATGAGATGCAGCTGTAACACATCCTGAAAAGAAAGCCCGCGCCGCCGGTCAATCCCGTTCATTGCACGGCGGATCTGTTCCAATAGCTCCGGATCGAGCACAATCCACTGTCCGCGGAACAGGGCAAGTCGTTCCTGCTTTTCTGCGAGTTCGGCGAATTCTTCTTCGGTCAGCTCGGTTTCTCCAATCGATACCCGCCAATCGAAATCAATCAGTGCATCCAGTCCAAAGAAGGACTTGCCGGTGCGTTTTTCCTCTTCTTCGCTGACTTTGGCTTTGAGCTTCGGACGCTTGCGGCGGGCCGCTTCCCACCAGGCTGGTAGCAGGACGAGCCAGCCGGATTGCAGTAGTCGATTGCTGTACTGGGACAGAAATTTCCATGCCTGCTCGTTATTCAGTGTCCGGCCGATCATATCCTGTTCCGTAGCAAATTGGGTCACCGGCAGAACCGCGCGCAGCTGCTCCCGCCATCCGGCTGAGCGATCGCGTACATGATGCTCCCAACCGTCTGGCCAATCTCCTTCTGCATAGCCGCTCATTTCCAGCCGTACAGGTACCAGATGGGTCTCATCCGTTTTGTCCTGGAGCACCAGCCGCAGCCGCCATCCGCTGTTGGTATCTTCCGGTTCCAGCAGCTGCAGCGCCGGCCGGAAAGGAGCCATATCGCTTTTCCAGCCAATCGAGACAAGCCAGGTATTCTCATCCAGACCTGCGGTACTATTGTTACGGTCAAATAACTGTGGATATTCCCGGCGCAGATCCGCAGCTTCGGCTTCATCATTGTAGTAGCGTTCGGATACCGCCGCCGAGTAGGCAGCCTGTAGTCCCTGCAGGAAGTCGCTGTCTGCTTCTTTCAGGAGGGCCTGTACTTCGGCTTTTTGCCGTTTGCGCCCGGCCGCTTTGATTACTTCTTCCGTATCCCATTTCCATTGCAGCTTGCCTCTACGATAGGCAGTCAGGCTGGGCATATATTTTTTGTTGTCCAGACTGGACAGTAGATAGGGAGCCAGCAGATGCAGCTGGGCGGCTTCACCTTCCCACTTCCAGTTCACATGATGCAGCAGCTTTTGATCGGCAAAAAAAGAAATTACCTGCTCTGCAGGCAGAATGATTAATTCTACTTCCGGTGTCTGTTCCACTTGTAGCTCTGTGCCATAAAAGGAAGGTTCATGCCAGGCAAATAGCAAATGCTTGAGGTACATCGCCGGGACGAATCCATAGGCTTCCTTGGAACCGTAGATCAGGGCATCGCCGTATTCGCTGATCCCTGCCTGAATCGTGATGTTTTGCAAATAGTGGCTCATGGAATCAGTTTTCCTTTCCGCAATTCTTCCTGAAGAGCGCGCAATCGGCTGTGTCGTCCGGTGAACTGCTCTATGAACTGTTCCCAGCGCTCTTCCTGTTTGAGTTTTTTATATAGTTTGGACAGACGTTTGAGCAGCCGTACGGCTGCTTTGTAGCCATCCCTGTTTTTGTGGGCCATATGACGCTCTACTGCCTGATGGTAAAAGGGCAGCAGCATTTCCGGTGCATTCATTTCCAGCGGTTTCAGCTCGGTTACTTTGTAACTGGCCGGATCTTTGCCGGAAGAGAGTTGATAATCCATCCACTGCTGCCATTTTCCATATTCCAATAATTTATCTTCATACAAACGTCCACCCAGCGGCAGCAGACTCTCCAGTGTAGTCCACATCTGTGCCTGCGCTTCCGGCTGATGACGGATTGCCTGTTCCCAGTGCTCGCCATAGCCTTGCAGATCCGAATACTGTCGGCGCAAAATGGGGGCGAGCTCCACGAGCCATCTTACCATCCGCGGCCACTGTTCTTTTTGCTCCAGCTGGGTCAGTATGTCCGGTAATCTCTCCGGGTAAAAGTCATGCCGCTCTGCGGCTGCATGCAGAATCTCCAGTGCCTGATCGTCCTGTTCCAACAGAAAATCAATATAGCTTTGTGCCAGCAGGAGGGAAGCATAGGCAAAGGAATTGCCGGGTCTGCGTATTCCCGGCTGCGGCTCCTCCTCGGGTATTGCCTGCTGCAGCGCCATCGGTTCATCGCGCAGCAGCCGCTCTCCACGTTCCAGCGGAAGAATCCAGTTGTGCCAGAATGCGTAATAACAGGACAGCAGGGCATAGGAGTCTCTTACTTCAGCCAGCATGTCCTGCCGGATATAGGCCAACATATCGGTGAGCAGCTGCCATTCCTGTTCATTTTGCAAAGCAGGAAGAGACTGACTGAGCTCCAGGTTGAGCAGATTTTGCATCTCTGTCACAGCCATTCGGGTATGATAGCCGAGCGAGAGAGGACTAGAGCCGGTGATTTTGTGAGTAGGCTGCATCACATTGTTATAGATCAACAGCAGTGCATTCAGCCGATAGATTATTTGTGCAGCCGGAGTCAGTCGGGGCTGATGCTGCATCAGCATCTCCAGTGCCTGCTCGGTATATTGTACATTCCGGATACTGCCTTCCAGCGGAGCCAGCTGTTCGTTCATCTGCTGCTGCCAGGCAGGTATGGAATAGTTGGAAGGGTGCATATCTGCATCCATATACGTTTTATCTTTAGGTTCCATAAGTTTCAGTTCTCCTGCTATCAAGTCAGAATTGGTATCCCCTTATTATATCATTGGGAGGGCATTGAAATCGGCAAGATTCGATAAAAATATGAAATTACATCCCGTAAAATAGGCATATCCGATTGGTGTATAGCACGGATTGTCCTTTTTGGAAGAGAATAGGCTGGGTCTATTGTGATCCAATATAAAAAAATGCCATAAACAGGCGCTATTCTCTTCATATTTACGGTTGCAACCGATATATAAGGTAATGAATAAACAACACGGCATGATAGAGATTCAGCAGGATGTGCAATAGCGGTGCTATTTTCCTGTTTGCTATCTTATCTCATCCGAAAGGAGGACAACCTATGGATTTTCACCAGTCACTGCTTTCCAGCCTGAACGATCAGTCCCAGTTGCGTACACTGATTGATTTAATTCCCGAATTTATCGTATTAAAAGACGGTGATGGACGCTGGCTTGTATGCAACAAACTCGTTATGGATATGTATGGTCTGGAACTGGAAGATTATTTGTACCATACCGATCTGGAGATTGCGGCTTATCGGCCACATTATACGACGCTGTTTGAATATAATTACAAGACCGATGAGCAGGCCTGGGAAAAGGGCTCTCCGCTGCTGGTCGAAAAATCATTTGTTGCTCCTGACGGTATTCACCGCACATGGGAAGTAATGAAAACGCCGATTTTTGACGAATACGGAGACCGCCATCGACTGGTCATTGTAAGCCGGGATGTGACCGAGCGCAAAAGGGCGGAAGAAGCACTGCTCGCCAGCCAGGAACAGTACAGACTTATTGCCGAAAATATGTCAGACGTAATAACGATGATGACACCTGAACGGAAGCTTCAATATGTATCTCCTTCATTGGAGACGATGCTGGGTTACTCACCCGAAGAATTCCGTGAAATGGAACGTTTCTCCCTGCTGCATCCTGACGATGTAGAGCATTTTATGGATGCTTTTGAACAGACGTTGGCTAATCACGCAGTCGGTTTCAAAGACGAATGCAGATACCAGCATGCGGAAGGTCATTATCTCTGGTTCGAAATGAATATGACTTACGTAGTCCGCAGTGGCAGTGATACCGACTATATACTCATTGTCTCCCGTAATATCATGGAGCGCAAAAACCATGAGCAGCAACTGCGTTCACTCGCTTATATGGACCCGCTCACCGGCGTTCCCAACCGTCGCTATCTGATGAATCAGATGACTCAGGATATGCAGACCACGATAGATAATGACACACTTCTTGGAGTACTGTATCTGGATATTGATCGATTCAAGGAAGTGAATGATACGCTGGGACACGATGCCGGCGATGAATTGCTGGTACAGATGGTCAAGCGGATATCCGGAGAACTGGGTCCCTTGGACACGATTGCCCGAATTGGCGGCGATGAATTTGTTATTATTTTACCGCTGATCACCACTCATAAACGTATTTCCGAAATAGCCGAACGGATATGCAGTCATCTCCAGCATCCTTGGAATCTTCAATCGCAATCGGTCATAACCGGGTCCTCTATCGGAGTATCCGTCTATCCGCATGATGGAATAGAGGCGGAACTACTGCTGAATTATGCAGATCAGGCTTTGTATACAGCCAAACGTCGCGGCCGGTCGCAAGTATGTTTTTACAAAGAGTATGAATAAATAAAAAGGGCCGCCAGCTTATATTACGCTGGCGGTTTGTTATTGTAGTCCTGCATACTCCAATTTACAGCAGCATCAGAATGACCAGCATGATCAGTAGCAGCATAATGAATCCCAGCGCAGCTACGACAAACCAGATCAGTACGCCGGTGGATTCAAAGCTTCCATTATTGATCCCTTGTCTTTTGCGAAAATAGCTGCGTGTCGCCAGTCCAAACACACAACCGCCCATCAGCACTGCAGCGATTCCGCCGATCGAAGCGATCAGATGACCCGTATGCGCGAACATCTCTGATCGAAAGGTAAGCCCTGGCGCCAGAAAGCCAATCCCCAGAATAGCGAGACTGGTGCGAATCCATGCGAGATAAGTCCGTTCATTTGCAAGATGCTGTTGAGTATATTTTGATTCGTTTACCGGTTCGGTATGAGGTGAATCCGACATCGTCATCTCTCCTTATTTTAGACATAGCAGCGTGTTATTAACACAGATAGTCTCTGCCGATGCTGTATACTTATTTATAGATAAGATTAACCGCAAAATGAATAAGCGCTGCAATCTACTTATAGAGGCTCAAGTAATTACCATGCGTTTCTATCTCCGCACATAAGGGGGAGAACAGCCGGATACATAAAACATTTTGTCCCGTAAATATGAATTATGTGATAGCATAAAAAGACAAAATCAGACATTTGGTATACAGCTATAATGTAAACGCTATCAATATAAATGAGTATAGACTGGGCTGCTAGATCGTGAAGATTGCAGTCGTAGAGATACAGCCTGCTGCGAATAAAAGAACCATTTCCGGCATGCTCACAATTAACTTAAAACTGAGGCATCTGGTGATATAGGGAGTGTCTGAATGAAAGAATTATGCAAAATATTGATTGTAGATGATGAAGTGCTGGTTCGTCAGGGAATCAAGCATTATCTGGTGTGGGAACAATATGGATTTCAGATTATCGGTGAAGCATCCAATGGCCGGGAAGCGCTGGATCTGATCGATGAGCTTCAGCCTCATATCGTCATTACCGATATTGTAATGCCGGTCATGGATGGCGAAGAATTCACCCGAATCGTCAAGCAAAACTATCCACAGATTGAAGTGATCGTGCTCAGCAGTTATGGAGAGTTCAGCTATGTGCGTTCAACTTTTCAGAGCGGCGTAGCAGATTATATTCTCAAGCCCAAGCTGGAGACACAGGAGCTGCTGCAGGTATTGCAAAATACTGCGCGGCGTATTCCTTCTCTTGCTTATGATGAAACATCCGGGGATGAGCAGATAACGGTCGATCATATTATGGAGAAACTGATTGCAGGTTATGAGATGGATTATGATCCGGAGATGGTGGCCGTTCATTTTCCATATGGGGAATATATACTGGTGGGAATTCAGCCTCACCAGCTACGGGCATCTGGTGGGGATCTGACCCTTCAGCAGAAAAGCAGCTACGTATCGGCGATTAGCAGCCGATTGGCAGAGTCCATAGAATCTGCTGGTGTTCCAGTCAGTTTCCGCCCGGTAGCTGCAGATCCCCAGCTGATTGTTTTTCTTTTAAATATGAACAGAGATAGTGAGGCAGCTGTCATTGCACGAATACGCGAGCTTGCTTATGCAAGATCGGCAGAGGATCAGCAGACCTTATGGGCAATGAGCGAAGAATTTGCACATATCGATCAATTGGGAGTTATCTACCAGCAAATGCTCAAACTGCTGGAATATCATTTTTACTTCCCTGATCGCCCATTCATGATAGAGGCAGAGCTCGGTGAGCCGGCACATGTGCCAGGAGCGTTTAATCTGAAGCAGTTTGCCGAGGAGATGCGGCGCGAGAATTTTGATTCTGCTTTTACCGAGCTGGATACGTATGTCTATGCAATGGCAGGCAATTATCGGGCGACTCCGTTTGAGCTGAAGTCCTTTCTCGGCAATATCATCTTTAACATTATTACGCTGCTGGGGAATCAGGATTATGATGTCCGACAGCTGGATGAAGAAAAGTATGATTATTTTAGAGAAATCAATGATGCGGTTCATGTGCAGGATACCATAGCCGTACTGAACGAATTCCTGAGCAGGATTCATCTGCAGATCCAATCCCGTTCTTCCCAGAACGGTAGTACCAATATGAAGATGCTGCTGGAATATATAGAAGAACACTATGCCGAACCGCTGAGCCTGACTGGACTGGGGCAGCACTTTCATTTCAATCCATCCTATCTGTCCAGCTACTTCACGACACATAACAAGGAAGGATTCAGTGAGCACCTTAACAAGATCCGGGTGGAAAAGGCAGCCGAGATGCTGCGCACGGATCTGTACTCTATTTCCGAGATCAGCGGCAAGGTAGGGTATTCGGATCACAGCTACTTTACCAAAGTATTCAAAAAGTGGACCGGTCTATCGCCCAGTCAATACCGAAGACAGCATGTACGCGGCTAATTTGCCGTTTTGTATTTATAGAAGTTAGACATGTATGTGTTAGGACATCCCTGTGTTTTTACTGCAGGGATGTTGTTGGTTAATCATCCTTTTAGTTCATACATACTCAGCTGTCAGGCTGTTGTATGCTGATTTTATGCAGGCGCCGGTCAGTCCGATTTCTTTATAACCCGAACAGAAAATGAGTGTGAAGTCCGATGAATTGGAAGAAACATGCGCTCCGGTTTGAGCAGCAGGGTTTATTTTTTAAATTGTTCATTGTAATGGTTGTCAGTATTATCGCCGTCTGTCTGCTGACCTCACTGGTGACCATACGCATGTCGGAAAGGCTATTTACCGAGACATTCAGCATTACCAATTCCAAAGTGCTGAATCAGATCAAGAGCAGCATGGAATCTTTTAATGACTCTATTGTAAATGGAGTGAGTCACGCTTCCCAGAATGGTACGGTCAAAAATTATCTGACCAGCGGCGAGAGTGATTCAATTACAATGTCCAGTTCCTACTTTGATATGGGTCAGCAGATGAAGCAGATCAAGTCGAATGTAGATGCTTATGATGTAGGTATTATTGTCAGCGGAGTGAATGGACGCAGCTATTCGTCAGACTGGTCCTACTGGCCGGTCAATCCGGGAAAGCTCGCCAAAAGCAAACTCACCGAACGCACCATAGCCGAACCAAAGCGTCTCATGTATCAATATGATGAAGAATCGGCTCGGTCCGGCGTACTCAAAGACAAATATATCGTAGCTTCCAAAGCCTTGATGGAGCGTACCAGCGGTTTCCTGTACGGTACAATCTATATGGCCATCAAAGAGCAGGAATTCAAACGCTTCTATAGTAACTTTACGAGTACCGGCAGCGACGTGCTTATTCTGGATGCCAATGGACGTATTATTTCCAGTAACCAGGAACAGCTGATCGGCAGCTTCTCGCCGGACCTGCTGGGATATGCCAAAGAAATTAACGAGAAGCAGCTAAGCTATACCAATGCAGATGTTATGGGCAAAAATCATATTATCCTGTCCAACTATATCCCGTCCTATAATATCTACCTGGTCAATATGATCGATCGCGAATATGCGGTAGGACAGATTGTAAATGTGCGCGATATTGCGCTAATTTGTATCGGTATCGTAATGGCGGCACTACTGACCGTTTTCCTGATCTCCAGAAGACTAACTCAGTCCCTGACTCGGCTGGTGCGTCAGATGTCGACTATCACGGAAAAAGACTTCGGTAATTATGTGCATGTGACCGGCAGTTATGAAGTGCAGGAGTTGAGCCGTGCTTTTAATTATATGCTGGATGAATTAAATGATTACATTGCGCGTTTGCTTCAGACTCAGAAGGAACAGCGTAATGCAGAGCTGGCTGCTCTACAGCGGCAAATCAATCCCCATTTCCTATATAATACGCTGGCTTCGATCAAAATGCTGGTGCAAAAAGGCAACAAGGATACCGCCGCAGAGACAATAAATGCCCTGATCTCGCTGCTCCAGAATACAATCAGCAATGTGAGCGAGACCATCACGATTGAGCAGGAACTCAATAATATGAAAAATTATGTATTTATCAACCATGTACGCTATGGCAACAAAGTTCAGGTCAATTATTTCGTTTCGCCGGACTGTATGGAATATCATGTGCCCAAGCTCATCATTCAGCCTTTTATCGAGAACGCCTTTTTCCATGCTTTTAATGAAAAAGGTGCAGGTGTGATCTACATTCTAGTTTCCAAGTTGGAAGATACGCTGGTCTGCGAAGTCGTCGATAATGGAGACGGCATGGATGGCCTGGAGCAGGGCGAGCAAAGCGTACTACCCAATCCCAAAAGCAAACGCCAGCTATTTACCGGTATTGGTATCCAGAATGTACATCACCGCATTACACTTCTATATGGTGAGCAATACGGCGTAACCATCTCCAGTAAAAAAGGAGAAGGAACCAAAGTCAAAATTACCCTGCCCCTGATTGTCGAGCAGCAGGAACATACTATAGAAGATAACAACTCTATGAAATAAAAAGCCAACCAAGGAATAAAGAGTCACAGACCAGTATGACAGTTAATGATTAACGAAACCCCAATAAAAGGATAATGTCAAAGGAATAAGATCTAAAACAGCAGAACAGCAACTATAGAAAAAAGTACACATTGGGATATATGAAGATCGAATATGCCAAAAGAATTAATGCTTAGAAAGATATGTTTGGAAATAAAGCTATCTATAGAAATAATAGATAGAGCTCCATTATAAAAATAGTAATACTACAGCCACCTTGCTTTGAAGATGACAAGGTGGCTGTTATTATATAAGCGTATCTTTAATAGAGGTCATTGAGTGCTGGTGATTAGCTGTCTGAAAATGATCTTATAATTACTATTAGTATCCATTAAGAGATCTGTACCCGCTAATCGATCCAACTCCAATACCATAATCCAAAGCAGGACAATTACAGAGATAAAGCAGAGTACCCTAAAGATATAAACGATCGATAAATTTAATTCGAAAAAGGGGTTGCATCTAAATTGCTAGCATGCTATACTCTAATTCCGGCCAAGAAATAGCCGGTTATCATCGGAAACAACAGCACTTCGTGCTGAAGCGTCATTCAAAACTTCTTCAAAAAAATATGTTGACAGAATGGTTGCTAACATGATAAGATATAAAAGTTGTCACCGAGAGATACGGCGACAACGAAAAAGACTT
>NZ_KQ040803.1:0-537 GCF_000971985.1 Paenibacillus dauci
CTGATAGCTCAGTTGGTAGAGCACTCGACTGTTAATCGAGTTGTCACAGGTTCGAGTCCTGTTCGGGGAGCCATATGGAGAGGTGTCCGAGTTGGCCGAAGGAGCACGATTGGAAATCGTGTAGGCGTCACAAGCGTCTCGAGGGTTCGAATCCCTCTCTCTCCGCCATATTTCTTCTCTTAATAGTAAGGCCCGTTGGTCAAGGGGTTAAGACACCTCCCTTTCACGGAGGTAACAGGGGTTCGAATCCCCTACGGGTCATCGTTTTACTTAATGCAGGAATGAATTGTACATAATAAGTAAATGTTTGACATTGACTTGAATTGCATGTTACAATCACTCTTGTGTCCCATGGAGACTTAGCTCAGCTGGGAGAGCATCTGCCTTACAAGCAGAGGGTCGGGGGTTCGATCCCCTCAGTCTCCACCATAGATATTTTTGTATGACGACGCGGGGTGGAGCAGTCCGGTAGCTCGTCGGGCTCATAACCCGAAGGTCACAGGTTCAAATCCTGTCCCCGCAATAGTTTTGGAACCG
>NZ_KQ040803.1:547-75640 GCF_000971985.1 Paenibacillus dauci
GACATGCCTGCACGCAGGAGATCGCGGGTTCAAATCCCGTCGGTTCCGCCATTTTTAGTATCCACTCACTACTTGTAATTGTAAAGTGACTTAGAGTAGACGAGTCGACACGCAGCAATACAGTAAGCTACGGCTCGGTAGCTCAGTCGGTAGAGCAGAGGACTGAAAATCCTCGTGTCGGCGGTTCGATTCCGTCCCGAGCCACCATTTAATTTAATAGTTTTATGCCGGTGTAGCTCAGTTGGTAGAGCAACTGACTTGTAATCAGTAGGTCGGGGGTTCAAATCCTCTCGCCGGCACCATTGTGGAGGCTTAGCGAAGTGGCCAAACGCAGCAGACTGTAAATCTGTTCTCTCCGAGTTCGGTGGTTCGAATCCATCAGCCTCCACCAGTTATAGGGGCATAGTTTAAAGGTAGAACAACGGTCTCCAAAACCGTTGGTGTGGGTTCAATTCCTGCTGCCCCTGCCAATTTATCTCTTTAATATAATTTATAGCATGGCGGTCGTGGCGAAGGGGTTAACGCATCGGACTGTGAATCCGACATTCGCGGGTTCAATTCCCGTCGATCGCCCTTTTATTTTTTTGATATTGGGGATTAGCCAAGCGGTAAGGCAACGGACTTTGACTCCGTCACGCATAGGTTCGAATCCTATATCCCCAGCCATTTTTATCAATGAGCGGACGTGGCTCAGCGGTAGAGCATCGCCTTGCCAAGGCGAGGGTCGCGGGTTCGATTCCCGTCGTCCGCTCCAATAAATTTCATATGGCGCCATAGCCAAGTGGTAAGGCACAGCTCTGCAAAAGCTTTATCCCCAGTTCGAATCTGGGTGGCGCCTCCAGTATTTTTTATTTTGAGCGCCCTTAGCTCAGCTGGATAGAGCGTTTGACTACGAATCAAAAGGTCAGGAGTTCGAATCTCTTAGGGCGCGTTTCCAGTCAGGAAGTGAAAAGCCTGGTATAACTACTTTAATAGTAGATATACTAGGCTTTTTTCGCTTTTCTTTTAAATAAGTTAATAGGATAGCTAATGCTTAACAATGAATACTATTTAATTTCTTTATTTTTTGTTTTTATAACTTCTGCATCTCGATTGATTCATACTATTTGATATCACTTCTATCACTTCTATCACTTCTATCACTTCTATCACTTCTATCACTTCTATCACTTCTATCACTTCTATCACTTCGCATTACTGCCTATCTATTCTTTTATTATTCCCATTTTGTTAGTTCATTGTTTCTGAATTATTAATTCTATATGATTGCTTATTAACTGTATTTCTTTAGATAACTCATATTGCTATTTGTGCTGCCTATTCTTTTAAAATGTTTGTTTTCTCTCTTTGAGCTGCATTTATTGCATAGTTGGCTACACGGTCCAGAAGAAGCCCCGACTTAGGTCTAGTATAAAATACCATCCCCAGACCATTTCCGCTGATGGATTGCTCCGTTAGAATGTAACTATAAGGCGATGAGCTACATGTTCGCCTGGCAGAACGGCAGGAACATACTTTATCTGCTACTGCTCAATCGAATATCGTATGGTAGTCAACGGATTAGGAATAAAACATTAATGATCATGGCAATCTTTTAATGAGAAGGAGGTGAATGGAATGAATATCAATCGTAAAAGTATCGCAGCGGTAAGTTTGATCGCAGTAGGTATTCTGATGGTATTCGGCAAGTTCTTCCCTGTAGTACATAATCTGATGGGAGAACTCGTTGGGTTGCTGATTCCGGTAGTGCTGCTGATCCTCGGTTACTATGCTCTTCAAAGCGGAAGAAAAGTATTGGGAATTATACTCAGCATTATTGGTGCATGTATCCTTTTTGCAAAGTTGTCCTTCCTTATTGGTCCTATCCTGGGAATAGCATTGGTGATCTGGGGAATAACACTTTTGAAAAATCGTCGTCAAACGTACTAATTCAGCGCTAAATTCGCTTCCGTATTCAGGCGAATGGGTAAGTTGCTAATAAAGCCTAAAACACTTTACGATAAATAGTAAATACGCTGTCATTTTGTTGATAGAGTGAATATAGGTGGTTTTGCAGAAGGCGGTTCAAGTTTCTGAATGTTATGCTTAGAAATGATGTCGATCTGCAGTTGCAGTAGATGGTTGGATTGAGTATGTAAAGGAGGGAGCATAAATACGATGAACATGTTTAAACGTATACGGGATATTACCGTGGCTACTTTAAATGAAAAGCTGGAACAAAGTCAGGATCCGGTAAGACTGATAGATCAGTTCCTATTGGATACGCGTCAGGAAATTACAGAAGCCGAGAAACTATACAATAGTATAGCCCAGCATACTCGCCAGCTTCATCAGCAGGTAGAGAAAGCATCCTCAATGCGCAAAAAGCGTGAGGAACAAGCTATGCTGGCTCTCAAAGCGGAAGAAGAAGATTTGGCTCGTATGGCTCTGCAGGAAAAAGTCATGTACGAAGAAAAGGAAACACAATATACCGATTTGCTGAACAAAAACAAAGAATCTCTCAGCGAAATTGAATATCAACTGAATACGCTGAAATCAGAGTACCAGGCAGTCTACAGCAAACGTGAGTATTATTATGCACGTATGGAGACGTTGCGTCTGCAGCAGCAGATGAATCGCCGTTTTGGAGGCTCGGGCCAGAATAATCCGCCTTCTTTTGGACGTCTTGAAGATCGGATCTCGGATTGGGAAATGGAAGCAAAAGCCATGCGGGATGTTCGGCAGATGGATCATTACCCTTCGGGTACCAGCAGCACTGATCTTGATGAAGAGCTGGAGCGTCTGAGACGTAAATTGGATGATGAACGGAAGGAGGGCTAATCGATGCGGCCAAAGTTATATCGTTCCGCACATGACCGGATTCTCACTGGTTTGACTGGCGGACTGGCACAGTACTTTCAGATTAACCCTACGCTGCTCAGAGTATTATTTATTCTCAGCATTCCGTTTACCGGGGCTGCTTCAATCCTGATCTATCTGGTAGCTATATTCATCGTACCTAAAGAACCACCAATGTATCGACCATTTGAGTATGGTCCTTACGATCAGCAGCCAGAAGACCGTTATGGTCCAGGTCATACGTACGGCGGGTACTGGGGCACTTCCCAGAATGCCTATGAGCCCAATATGTATGATGCTCCTCATAAAACCAATTCAAGGGATTTTGGCAAGAATCGTCCACCTTATGAACAGCCGGATCCTGTCGGCCGTAAAAAAGCTGATCTGGATTCCATGATGGAAGATATCGAGAAAAAAGCACTTCGTAAAGAAGTTGAAGAATTACGTAAAAAAATTGCTCAAATCGAGAAGGGAGAACAATAACATGGGAGTATTTAAAAGATTGAAAGATATGACAAAGGCATCGGTGAATGAATTACTGGATAAGGTGGAAGATCCAATTGTTATGCTGAACCAGTATCTGCGCGATATGGAAGCTGAGATTCATCAGGCTGAGGTAACTGTAGCCAAACAAATGGCAAACGAGCGTCGTATGAAACAACGTGTTGAAGAAGCAGGTCGTATGGCTGTACAACGTGAGAGCCAGGCAACAGCAGCCCTCAAAAATGGACAGGAAGAAGTAGCTCGCAAGCTGCTGGAAGAAAAAATCTATTTCGATCAAAAATATACAGAGTATGGTGATATGCATGCACAAGCCAAAGGTCAGGTATCCGATCTGATGCAGCAGCTGCATGAAATGAAGGACGAGTTCTACAAAATGCGCAACAAGCGTAATGAATTGGTATCCCGTGCTCAAATGGCCAAAGCCAAAAAACAAATGTCTCAAATGAGTTCCGTCAACTCTATTGATAAAGGCGGCGCTTCTCTCGGATTCAGCCGTATGGAAGAAAAAATTATGCAGCTGGAAGCAGAAGCAGATGTAATGCGTGTTCCTTACAGTTCCGGATATAACACTCCGTACATTAGTGCAGAGCAGGCAGAAAAGCAAATGAAAGTAGATGAGCAGCTTAATCTGCTGAAAAATAAATTATCCGGGTCTTCTGCTCCAAAAACGATCGAATCCAGTGCAACGCCGGCGGATGAAAATTCACGTCATTAATAGGTAATAGCGTAGCGCAGCAAAGATAGTAAGCAAAGCTATTAAATCAAGCGGTACTGCGTTAGAGATCGGAAGCCAGGAATAAAAGTAACAAGATCAAACAAAGATATACAGTTAGTCGGCAAGCGAATAATATGATATGCTAGGAAAAGCTAAGCCATACAGCGTGTGTGTCATGCATGCCGTATGGCTTTTCCACTAATTATTGGCGGTAAAGGAGGTGTGACATGAGTAGAAAAAGAGAAGCTTTTGCTGTAATACTAATTGGTATTGGGATGCTCGTTCTGCTGGGACCTTATGTCGGATTTTTTACTATTGTCGCCCTTCTTTTGCTGCTAATCGGCGTAATTGCTCTTCGGCATGGAAAGATGCGCAAAGGATATATTTGTCTGGGAACCGGATCGGGATTACTGCTGCTGGATCATCTGGCACTGGTGCTGGGTATAGGATTGATTTCGCTTGGTATCTTTTATGTACGTGCCAATAAAGCACATGGTGGACAAAAGTATTTTTCCCAACAGAACTTTATCAAAACAGTGCAGTATAATCGTGATCCTTGGATGATGCGCAGTATCAGCTCCTGGCATGCGATTGGTGATATTGATTGTGATCTGTCGCTGGCTATGGCGGAAGAGCCGGATACAGTGCTTTATTTCCATGGGCTGATTGGCGATCTTGATTTTACGATTCCGGAGGAGTATGGTGTGGAGATTGAAGCTCATTTGTTATTTGGGCAAATCGGATTCAATCCCGAACATTCTATGGGAATGGAGCGTCGTCAGGGTGTGCTCAACCGGGTACAGTGGAAATCGGCCAACTATATGAATAGTACGCAGCGGGTAAAACTGGTCATTTTCTATGTAGCGGGTGATTTAAATATTCGTTTATCGGCTTGAGATAACGCGATAATTGAAATTTATATTTAGCATACCGATTATTAGGCAAAATGTAGGTCACTCTGCACACGGGTAGGCCACCTACACACTATGCGTTACTGTATAAAATATAGATCAAAGTTGGTTCCAATTGGTTTTGGAGTAGGGAATCAACGGGTGACCGTATGAGCGAGCATGTACAAAACATAGATTGCTGGACAGGATTCAGTAATGTCATGACGGAATGGAGGCTTGACGCATGAAAGATAAAAAGTCTGCAGACATCATCGTCCGCAGTATGAGTGAAGGAGTGCTGCTGGCAGTCCTTTTATTAATCGTGGTAGTCTATGTGCTCTATACGTCTGGCCATTTGGTTATGGATTACACCTGGGAGTCAATGTTACGTACCGGTGTAGCTCTCTGTATACCGGTCATCACTGTAGGTGTCTTATACGGGCTGTATCAGGCACTGCGTCTGAAAATGCGGCTTGGCAAGCTGCGTGATACGCTGCTGATGTGGGAAAAAGGAAGCTGGTCCCAATCAGCTCCCGAATGGGGCAGCGATGAATGGGCACGTCTGGGCGAGCAAATGGACCGAATCGGCAAAAAATGGGGCGATCAAATCTCCAGCCTTCAGCGTCTA
The DNA here is from genome assembly GCF_000971985.1 of Paenibacillus dauci. Classification (GTDB taxonomy): domain Bacteria; phylum Bacillota; class Bacilli; order Paenibacillales; family Paenibacillaceae; genus Saccharibacillus; species Saccharibacillus dauci. Next base: position 6,123 of record NZ_KQ040803.1, read on the forward strand.
TCCACCAATAATGCACAGCTGGCGGAGCAGGCCCGAGTATCTGCTATCATCGAGGAGAGACAGCGACTGGCACGTGAACTGCATGACGCAGTATCCCAGCAGCTGTTTGCGATATCCATGACGGCTACGGCGGTAGGACGGACATTTGATAAGGACCTGCAGCGGGCCAAACGTCAGGTTGAACTGATCGAGGAAATGTCTTCGGTGGCCCAATCGGAAATGAGAGCGCTGTTGCTGCATCTGCGTCCGGTTTATTTGGAAGGCAAACGGTTATATGAAGGAATACAGGAACTTGTACAAGAGCTGCAGGCCAAAATTCCGATGGAAATTGCACTGGAGATGGATGAGGATCTGCGTCTGCTCAAAGGCGTCGAAAATCATTTGTTCCGTATTGTACAGGAAGCGCTCTCGAACACTCTGCGTCATGCCAAAGCTAGCCGAATGGAGATCAAAATTGTCCAAAAAGCGGATTCGGTACGTGTTACGTTGCGGGACGACGGGATCGGCTTCGAACTCGATGATACCAAACAAACTTCGTATGGCTTGTCTACCATGAGGGAACGGATTAATGAGATTGGTGGGACGATTCAATATATTACGGCTCCGGGTAAAGGGACACGAATCGAAATTGTGGTGCCGATCGTGACTTTGAATACAGAAGAAAGCGGGTGGACCTAATAAGATGGATAATAGTGAATTGATTAAAGTGCTGCTGGTAGATGATCATGAAATGGTGCGGATTGGCCTGGCTGCTGTACTGGATACAGAAGACGGTATTGAAGTCGTAGGGGAAGCAAGCAATGGAACAGATGGCATCAGATTGGCACAAGAATATAACCCTGATGTAGTACTGATGGATCTAGTGATGGATGGGATGGATGGCATAGAGGCTACCCGTCGTGTACTGGAAATCAATCCCCAGTGTAAGGTGATTGTACTGACCAGTTATCTGGATGATGAGAAAATGTACCCGGTGATCGAAGCCGGTGCTTTTAGCTATTTGTTAAAAACATCACGTGCCAGTGAAATTGCGGATGCGATTCGTGCAGCCGCCCGAGGACAGTCTGTGCTGGAATCCCAGGTTGCTTCCAAAATGATGAGCCGCTTCCGTGCACCGGCTGAGCGTGCTCTGCATGAGCAGCTTACAGAGCGGGAGATGGATGTACTACGCCTGCTGGCTCAGGGTAAATCCAATCAGGATATTGCAGACGAGCTTATTATCGGTATCAAAACAGTCAAATTCCATGTGACCAATCTGCTGGCCAAGTTAGGTGTGGAAGATCGTACCCAGGCTGCTATTTATGCCTACAAAAACGGTCTGGCTGAATAACGACCTCGAGCGAATAGGATAATAAATAGATATAGAACATCATTTATCAGATTTAGTTGTGGAGGCTATAAGTACTTTTTATGTGTGGTTAGATGGCAGTAATCCGGGTAATTATGGTAAAATACGTTTGCCTGAAGGTGTATCCTTTGAGGGCGTATGAAGCATCATGAGCATCATTCTGCACAAGTGATTTTTGTACAGCACCTGTATACGGTAAAACAAAAATTTACATAGAAAGTGGAGGAGCCATGACAGATAACCCAATCGTTGAAACATTGCAGGCCCCAAGTGCAGTATTTTTCATTTTCGGAGCGACTGGTGATCTGGCCAGTCGCAAACTATTTCCCGCAATCTACAGCTTGTACCGTGAAGGAAAGCTGGCCGAAGATTTTGCGGTTATTGGCGTAGCACGACGTCCGCGTACGAATGAGGAATTCCGTGATAACGTGCATGAATCGATCGATGAGTTCTGCCGTTACAAGATCCAGCCTGGTGAAGACTGGAATAAATTTGCGCAGCATTTTGAATATAAATCCCTGGATATTAATAACGTCGATGGGTTCCGTGAACTGCGTGAGCAGACGGAAGGACTAGAGCAAAAGTTCAGCATTCCTGGAAATCGATTGTTCTTCCTCGCACTCGCACCAGAGCTATTTGGCAGTGTATCGCTGAATCTGCGTGAAGGCGGTATGATGGATGGACAAGGATGGAACCGTCTTGTAATTGAAAAGCCATTTGGTTATGATCTGGAATCGGCACGCAAGCTGAATACCGAACTGGCACAGGTATTTGCAGAGGATGAGATTTTCCGGATTGACCATTATCTGGGCAAGGAAATGGTTCAGAATATCGAAGTCATTCGATTCGGTAACGCCTTTTTCGAGCCGCTGTGGAATAATCAGCATATCGCCAATGTGCAGATAACCCTCAGTGAAACAGTTGGTGTCGAAGAGCGTGGAGGCTATTATGATCACTCGGGTGCACTGCGGGATATGGGCCAGAACCATATGCTTCAGATGCTGGCTATGATCGCGATGGAACCACCAAGTCGGCTGCTGCCTGAAGATATCCATGATGAGAAAGTCAAAGTATTGCGTTCCCTGCGACCTTATCTAACTGCAGAAGAAGTCGATAAAAACGTCGTTCGCGCGCAGTATGCGGCAGGCTCGGCCAAAGGCAAGGAACTGCCGGGTTACCGCGAGGAAGAAAAAGTTGATCCGGAATCGAATACGGAAACGTATTTCTCGGCACGGGTATTCGTAGATAATTTCCGCTGGGCCGGTGTGCCTTTCTATATTCGTACAGGCAAGCGCCTGCCGGTAAAAACAACAGAGATTATTGTTGAATTCAAGCGTACGCCGACCAATGTATATCTGGGACAACGTCATAACCTGGAGCCGAATCTGCTGGTCATCCGGGTAAATCCGATGGAAGGCATTTATATCAAAATTAATGCCAAAAAACCGGGTTCCGATTCGGAAATCCAGCCGCTCGCGATGGAATTCTGCCAAAGCTGCATGATTGGCATCAACTCGCCTGAAGCATATGAGCGTCTGCTGGAAGATGCGGCACAAGGGGATTCGACCTACTTTACCCGCTGGGATGAAGTGGCTGCAGCTTGGAGCTTTATTGATCATATCGACCAGGCCTGGAAACAGCATCCATCTGATGTGAAGTCCTATCCAGCGGGTTCATGGGGACCGGATGAGACGCATGAGTTGCTGCAGCAAGATGGATTCCACTGGTGGCCGGTTAACGGTCAGGATGAAGATGACGTGATCTGGCAGGCTAACAGCCGCTAAAAGGCTAACGATCACTACGAACCAGCAAAAAATGATTTTCCAGATGATACAGGAAAAATGAAAGACAAAGTCATTGCCCGGTTCGATATAGAACAAGACATGACAAGTAAAGATTATTAAGAGATGTATAGACACTTTACTTGCAATACCCTACAATAAAAGAAGCGCTTTTTATCGAATAAACACTCTTATGTTAGCATGACATAAGAGTGTTTTTGCTGTGGATATGCTACAATAAGTACAGTCTATTCAAGTGATGAAGGGAAAATGATAATGAGTAAAATGATAGATAAAGAACTGCAACAGGAAGTCGACAAACGTAGAACGTTTGCGATTATTTCTCACCCGGATGCGGGTAAAACAACTCTGACGGAAAAGCTGCTGCTATTCGGTGGTGCGATTCGTCTGGCGGGAACCGTCAAAGCACGTAAAGCAAGCAAACACGCCACCAGTGACTGGATGGAAATTGAGAAACAGCGTGGTATCTCGGTTACTTCTTCCGTGATGCAATTTGATTATAATGGTCACCGCATCAATATTCTGGATACACCGGGTCACCAGGATTTCAGTGAAGACACCTATCGTACGCTGACTGCAGCGGATGCGGCAGTCATGCTGATTGACGTAGCCAAAGGGGTCGAGGCACAGACGATCAAACTGTTCAAAGTATGTGCACAGCGCGGAATTCCTATTTTCACATTTATTAATAAATTGGACCGTGAAGGACGCAGTCCATTTGATCTGATGGAAGAGCTGGAGCAGGTGCTGGGTATTCGCTCGGTACCGATGAACTGGCCAATTGGTATGGGACGTGAATTGTGCGGTGTATATGACCGTATGAAAAATCAGGTCGAGCTGTTCCAGGGAGATGATCATTCCACAATCGAAGTACGTAAAGTGGAAGATTACCGCGATCCTATTATCAAGGAGATGGCAGGCGAATTCCTGTATGATCAACTGGGTCAGGATGTTGAACTGCTGGATGTGGCGGGCGATCCATTTGATTACGATAAAGTACTCAAAGGCGAGCTGACTCCTATTTTCTTCGGTAGTGCGATCAATAACTTTGGACTGCAGACGTTCCTGGAGAACTTCCTCGAACTCGCACCAAAACCGGAACCACGCCGCAGTACAGAAGGTATGATCGAGCCGACGAACGAGAAGTTCAGTGGTTATGTATTTAAAATCCAGGCGAATATGAATCCTGCACACCGTGACCGGATTGCTTTCCTGCGTATTGTCTCCGGAAAATTCGAACGCGGAATGAGCGTCAAGCATGTACGCGTCGGCAAAGACATCAAGCTGGCTCAGCCGCAGCAGTTCCTCGCACAGGATCGGGATATTGTACAAACAGCGTATCCAGGCGATATTATCGGTTTGTTCGATCCGGGCATTTTCCGTATCGGGGATTCACTGAGTGAAGGTAGCAGCATTGTCTTCGACGAGCTGCCGACGTTCTCTCCAGAGATCTTCGCCAAAGTAACTGCCAAAAATGCGCTGAAATACAAGCAGTATCAGAAGGGTATTGATCAGCTGACGGAGGAAGGTACCATTCAGGTATTTAATACGGTTAGCTTCGACGATACAATTCTGGGTGTGGTAGGACAGCTGCAGTTTGAAGTATTCGAATACCGGATGAGAAATGAGTACGGCGTGGAGGTACAGCTTCAGCGCATGCCGTTCCAGTTTGCACGCTGGATTGTAGCCGAGAATCTGGACCCGTCCAAATTCCGCATCAACTCTACTCTGGTCAAAGACAAAAAAGGAAATCATGTCGTGCTGTTCGAGAATGAGTACGCGATGCGTACCGCGATAGAGAAAAATCCGGATGCACAATTCCTGCAGACCGCTCCATAAGTTAATCATTTGCTGAAATAAGTTGAATATGCAGATTGCTGAATACAGAAGAAGTTCCTGTATGGCAATCTGCATTTATTTATAACATTCAAAGTACAGATTGGAACCATAATCCGTATATAAAGCGGTATAAGGAATATTGATACGCTTACTTTAATGAATAGGCTGGAGGTACATTATGGCTAGAAGGCAGTATGCAGTTATTGGAATCGGTCGGTTTGGTTCCAGTATTGCCAAAACATTGAGTGAAATGGGATTTGACGTACTGGCGATCGATTCGGACGAACATCGTGTGCAGGAAGTCTCCCATATTGCAACACAGGCTGTTGTCGCTGATTCGACCGATGAAGAAGCACTGCGGGCACTGGGACTTCGTAACTTTGACGTGGTTGTTGTGGCGATTGGTGAAGATATCCAAGCGAGCATTCTGACGACGCTCATTCTGAAAGAAATGGAAATTCCGATGATTCTCGTCAAAGCTCAGAATGAACTACATGGTAAAGTAGTGCAGCGGATTGGTGCAGACAAAGTCATTTTCCCTGAGCGGGATATGGGGGTGCGTGTCGCCCATCATCTGACATCACCAAATGTACTGGACTATATTGAGCTCTCCAATGATTACAGTATCGTCGAGATGAGAGCAACGGATTCGATGGTTGGGCATAACCTGATTGAATTGAACATCCGGGCACGCTACAGTTGCAATGTCATGGCGATCAAGCGTAACAATCATATGAACATTGCTCCAGCACCAGAAGAACGGCTCAAAGCGGATGACATACTGGTTATTGTCGGTCAAAAGCATGATTTGATTAAAATGGAAATGGATCTGGAAAACTAATGGAAATTTTATCGACACAAAATGCACGTGTAAAAGAATGGGCCCAATTGCTGGAAAAAAAGCATCGGGATAAGCAGGAGAAGTTTATTATTGAAGGCATTCATCTGGTGAGCGAAGCACTGCGCAGTGACTGGGATATCCAGTATATTGTCTATGATACGGAAAAAGGAATACCTGCCGAACTGCAAACCGATATTGCTTCGTACTCAGGTGGTGCGCAGTATGTCGCTGTCTCAGAAGCTGTTCTGGCCAAATGTACGGATACTCGCACACCACAGCCGGTCTTTGCGATTGTGTATAAGCGTAATGCGCTGCTGCAATCCATTGTAACAGCACCGAAAGGCATTGTTATTGTACTGGATGGCGTACAGGACCCGGGCAATGTAGGAACGATTATCCGTAGTGCTGATGCTTCGGGTGCCGCAGGTGTCGTACTTGGACAGGGCTGCGCCGATCTGTACAATCCCAAAACGATCCGTTCCACGATGGGATCGCTGTTTCATCTGCCGGTGCTGGAAGGTAATCTGCAGGAGATTCTGCCTGCGGCCAAAGAGCAGGGTGCTGTGCTGCTGAGCACTTCATTACAGGCAGAGAAATCGTGTTACACGTATGACTTTAGCGGTGGTGCCTGGATCGTAATTGGTAATGAGGGTAAAGGCATCTCGGAGTCCACAGCAGCAATGGTTGATGAACATATTCTGATCCCGATGCAAGGGCAGGCAGAATCGCTGAATGCGGCGATGGCATCGACAATTTTGCTGTTTGAAGCGATGCGTCAGCGGGGAGTCTAAATTATAACTACTGCGAGAATTGTATAACGATGCCGAGAATCGGGATTATACACGGATCTCATGGTATAGTAAACAAGTGATGAATACTGAATAACAATGATAAAATGTCCTTTATACAAAAACACCGCAGATCCATGATTTTTACTGGTTCTGCGGTGTTTTTATATTTAATATTTTTGCGTGTATTGTGTATTCCATTTGGTTGCTGAATGGGTTATATCAAGTCCATGCCATTCGTTAACAATACCTGCGATCAGCTTATTATTTACCAATTATTATCACTTACTGCTGACGCTGACGACGTACCAGTACAATAAAGCTCAGTGCCGCCAGCACTTCTGCGCCGAAGATGACCAGACTCATCGGTACAGCTGTCAAGCCGCTGCCCAGACCGACCAGCGGAGAAGCTGCGCCACCAAGCAGCAATGGCAGCAGGCCAAGTAGAGCCGATGCGCTGCCTGCCGAATTTCCCTGGCTCTGCATGGCAAGGGAAGTAGAAGTGGCGCCTACCGAACCCACGCACGATACGACCAGGAACAGCATCACAGCAATCGGAATCAAGCCGCCGCCTGCGATAGCGATAACAAGCAGCAGCAGTGCAGCGGTAAAAGCAATAACCAGACTGATTCGTAGCAGTCGCAATTCACCATATTTACCGGATAGTCGCCCAGCCAGCTGAGCGAAAATAACAATTCCTACACCATTAATCGCAAAAAACAGGCTGAATCCCTGAGCAGAAACACCGAAAATATCCTGCACAACAAAAGGCGATCCTGCTATGTAGGCGAACATGGCTGCGGTAATAAATGCCTGCGACAGAGCAAACCCGATAAAAGCACGATCCCGGATCAGTCGACCGAAAGTGCGCAGTGTCGTACCTAATCCTCCGGTAACTTTGCGTTCCTGGGAAAGGGTCTCCGGCAGTCCAAACAGTACCATAACGAACATGATTGCACCAATTGCAGCGAGTACAACAAACACACCCTGCCATGGCACAAACTTGAGTAAAAGTCCTCCAATGATCGGTGCAGCGATCGGGGCAACCCCATTAATCAGCATCAATAAGGAGAAGAAACGGGTTAATTCGTGACCTGAGTACAGATCGCGTACAACCGCCCGAGAAATCACGATACCCGCGGCGCCTGTTACCCCTTGTACAAAGCGGAGCAAGATCAGCATCCAGATGTTGCCGGTTAGCGCACAGAGCAGGGACGATACGGCATACAGCACAAGCGAGATGATCAGTGGTGTACGGCGGCCTTTGACATCACTGAGCGGTCCTACAATCAGCTGTCCCAGCGCCAGACCAAGCAGACAAGCAGTCAGACTGAGCTGCGCGAGCGAGGCGTTGGTCTGCAAGTGATCAGCCAGTGTAGGTAATGCTGGCAGATACATATCGATCGATAATGGAGCAAAAGCCGATAACGAGCCCAGAATAAGAGCAATCCAGAGCCGCCGCGATTTTGTTAGGCTGGCCGAGGTTAACGGTTCGGAGGGTGCAGATTTTGACATAATACAGTAATCGTCCTTTCTAAAAACAATTCATTGTCTATACAACAACTTTTAGTGTATACGATCCGAAGGAATGAAGAAAGCAAAGATTTCAGCTGCATGGATTTCGTGTTATAATGTATCCCAATGATCAATAAATCCTGAAAGACAATACAACTTGAGGAAGGTAGGTCAAACATCTTGTCTACAAAAGCTAAGCAACCGAAGCCCGAATGGATCAAAATCAAGATGACCAACAACGAAAACTATCAGGAAATCAAGAGCATGATGCGCTCCAAAACATTGCATACGGTGTGTGAAGAAGCACGCTGCCCGAACATTTATGAGTGCTGGGCCAACCGTACTGCCACGTTTATGATACTGGGAGATATTTGTACACGTGCTTGCCGTTTTTGCGCTGTCAATACGGGAATGCCAACGGAGCTTGATTTGCAAGAGCCAGAACGGGTAGCGGAAGCCGCTGAGAAGATGGGCCTGAATCATTGTGTTATTACGAGTGTGGCCCGCGATGATCTAAAAGATGGAGGCGCAACCATTTTCGCGGAAACGATCCGTGCGATGCGCAAGCGTCTTCCACTATGTAGTGTGGAAGTGCTGATTCCTGATTTTATGGGAGATATTGATTCCCTCAAAATCGTAATGGATGCCAAGCCGGATATTCTTAATCATAATATCGAGACTGTGGAACGCATGTCTGACCGTGTCAGAGCGAGAGCGAAATATCCACGGTCCATGGAACTGCTGCGCAATTCCAAACAACTTCAACCAGACATCCCGACCAAATCCAGCATTATGCTGGGTGTAGGTGAAGAGTGGGATGAGATTCTACAAGCAATGGATGATCTTCGTGCGGTAGATTGCGATATTCTGACATTGGGTCAGTATTTGCAGCCAAGTCCCAAGCATTTGAACGTGGCCAAATACTATACTCCAGACGAATTCGCAATTCTCAAAGAAGAAGGACTCAAACGCGGATTCAGTCATGTGGAATCCGGTCCGCTGGTCCGCAGTTCTTACCATGCGCATGAACAGGTGAAATCCGCATCCAAGTCGAAGGAAGCTTCGACCGTTTAATTGCTGAAAGGCGGGGAAAACTTGATTCAGATTGGTGGCAAAACTTACGAGCTCATCAAAGAACACCGGGACGGATGGAATGTGGAAGTATTCCGTGACCGCTATAGTGAAGTACTTGATCGGTATGATTATATTTTGGGCGACTGGGGATACAACCAGCTGCGTCTCAAAGGATTTTACCGTGATGGTCATCCGAAGGCAGGCAAGGATACATCACTGTCCAGTCTAACCGAATATATTAATGAATACTGCAATTTTGGATGTGCCTATTTTGTACTCCAAAAGGTAAAAGATACCGGCAATCCGCCGAAATCTACTGCCGAAGAGGACAAAGCCGAAAAACCGGATAGACCGTCCAGAGGACATGGCTCACGCAAAGAACGACAGGACAAGAACAACAAAACCGATAAAACAGCATCAGCTGATAAAGGCTCCAGATCCAAAGGTAATGGAGGTTCCAAACCCGCGGCAGAGACCAAAGTCTCTTCGCAGCAGCCGGCAGCCGAAACAAAATCGGTGGCACAGCCAGTGGGAGAACGCAAATCTTCATCGCAACAGACTGCGCCAGAGACAAGACCAGAAGTACAACCTGTGCCTGTAGTGGAGAACAAAGTTGCGGTGCAGCCTACAGTCGAGGTCAAACCAACCGTAGAACAGCCAGCGGTAAAGAATCCAGATTCATCGCCGCAGCCAGCAACCCAAGCGATAACACCGGCAGGAGAGACCAAAATGTCATCCCCACTGCCTGAAGAACCCAATCGCACTACAGACACCGAGAATCATCAGGAAGCTTCATCTTCGCAGCGATCCGAATAACGGATAGCTAGAAGAAGGCAGAATCCAGAGAATCATCTGATTACTGCTGATTTCTTGAGGCTGTACAGATTGCAGTTTGTCGACGATACGATAGGCTGAGCCTGAATACGATTGATATTTTCTACAAATGAATAGCATATCAGATAGAATATACAAAAAGCTGACTTCGTTTAGGAAGTCAGCTTTTTGGCGTGTCTGTCTAATAGTAGTTGTACAATGCAAAGTCATATAAAGTACAGAAACACAAAGTATCTTTTTACTGCTATATGGCAGTTTACGATAAATCAGCCCAGGAAAGATTGTCTCACCCGGTTCCAGAATGGATACGGACGATATCTGGCAAAGCTAACACGTACTTTGGAAACCTGACAGCGAATCGAAATCAGATCGTCAATCGACAGATTCAGATGATCGATGGTTAGCTGCAAACGCTGCGGCTTACGGGAATGAATATCGCAGTGATGGTGCTTGGGCAGCATCATGGATGAGCCGAGTGTACGGTAGACACGGTTGTTGATCGAAGCAATCTCGGCAATCTGCAGCGCTTCGATAGTCGGATGTACCATGGCTCCACCAAGCGCTTTGTTATAGGCAGTACTACCCGATGGCGTGGAGATGCAGATTCCATCGCCACGGAACATTTCAAAAATCTCGTCATTGATATCGACCTGGGCAACCACGGTTGTACCGTCTACACCTTTCAGTGTAAATTCGTTGAGAGCCGTGTAATGGGAAGTGCCGCTCTTGGTCGTGATCTCCAGATCGACCAGTGGATATTTGACGATCTTGGGATGATGTTCCATGCTGTCACTGGATTCACCAGCCATGAATTTCACCAGTTCTTCCAGCTCATCGGCCTTCCAATCTGCATAGAATCCCAGATGACCGGTGTGAATACCGACAAAGGCCAGGTCGGGAATATGATCGATAAACGTATGAAAAGCGTGCAGCATCGTACCGTCTCCGCCGATAGAGACGACAATTTCAGGTGATTCCGCATCGAGTTCAAAACCGTACTTGGCAGCCAGCTTATGGAATCGTTCACTAAGTTCAATGGATAATTGGTCTCCGCGATCAAGTACATAGTATCTCAAGTTATGGAAGCTCCTTTGTCCAGTATGGTTAACCTACTCACTTTTGATGATAATCAATTCTTACAGGGAACACAATGTTTTACTGAATAATTAACAGGAAAACGATATAGTTACGCAGACGAAATATAAACGCAACAATATATCGTTTTGTAAAGAGTCTGTAATCTAATTGTTAAAGTAAACGCTTACAAAATAGGTCCTATTTGAGTAGAGGTATGGTAAAATAAAGACAAGAATAACACATTATCCACCGTCGGAAGTCAATATAACTTTGAGAAACGGAGTGATCAAGATGAGTGTGAGTATTATATCTGGTCTTGTCGTGTGTGCGTTCGTGTATGTCATCCGATCCTCTTTTGTACAGCCTGGTGAAGAAGACGGAAGCATGTACTAATTATTTCGACACTTTAATCTAACTTAATTTCTACTCATATATCCACTTTCGCCGCCAAGGCGTAAAAGGGCAGGAGCGCTAAATTAACCTTTAGCGTTCTTTTTTATTGCAAAATGATCCTAAAATGGATCGGCATTCGGTTAAATTATGCTGCTTCATTCAAGTACACATTCAACTATGTTATAATTTTGGCAATGACGCATGGAAAGTTGGCGATTCACTGTGAAATTTGATCGATCTATTTATGAGCTGCTTGGCGGAGATGAAGGTCTTCGTAGTCTGGTTGAAGCATTTTATCCAAAGGTTCAGCGTGATCCATTGATTGGTCCTTTATTTCCGGAAAATATCGATCCGGTAATGGAAAAGCAGTATATGTTCCTGTCACAGTTTTTTGGAGGTCCACCTCTGTTCTCCGAAAAGCATGGTCATCCGATGATGAGAGCCAGACATATGCCATTTCCGATTACACATGAGAAAGCCGATGCCTGGCTGGCCTGCATGAACGAAGCATTGACTGATATTGGTGTAGAAGACGAGCTGCGTGTCTTTATCATTGACCGCCTGTCCGGACCAGCGCACCATTTTGTAAATACAAATTAATTTTGGGGGAAGATGGATTAGATGGGGGAGTCTGTAGAGTTAGAACCGCTATATCAGATAACGGTAAATTGTCCGCAATGTGAAGAGGACTTTAAAACAAGTCGTGTACGTCCAAGCATGAAACGGGCTACACGGCGGGATTCTGATTTTTGTGCTTATTACCAGCATGAGAATCCTGATTTCTATGTGGTACGGATCTGTCCGCATTGTGGATTTGCATCCACGGAGAATTCACTTGCCAAACTAAACGGTGATCAGAAACAAAAATATATGAGTCAGATTGGCAGCCGCGTTGCCAAGCGGGATATGGGAGGACATCGGACAGCAGAACAGGCACTCGAAGCCTACAAGCTCGCTCTGATGTGTGCACAAACGATAGGGGATCGTGAGCGCATCGTCGCCAGTTTCCTGCATCATATTGCCTGGTTGTATCGTTATAAAGGGGAATCAGAGCAGGAACTGCGCTTTATCCGGTATTGTCTGGAATCGTATATTCGTGTATTCGAGCTGGAGAGTGTCAGCGGCAGTGATGCGAAGCTGATGTATCTGATCGGAGAGCTGCACCGCCGTCTGGGTGAGTTTAATGATGCGGTAAAATGGTTCTCGCGCGTTATTAATGATCAGCGTATTACCGATTCGGCGATGATCCGTGCTTCACGTGAGCAGTGGGTGGTACTGCGTGAACAGATGCTGTCCAAAAATATCGATTTGCCGGAAGAAATGCAGCAATAAGATTTATAGTATGACCCAGGATAGACAAAAGGAGCCTTCATGCAGAGAGGCTCCTTTTTGATGGATAAAATACATGGAATTGTTCCCCAAAATAATACATGGAGAGGCTATACAACTATTATCAGCAGTCTACAATCATCTGTACTGCGTGTACTGCGTGTACTGCGTGTACTGCGTGTACTGCGTGTACTGCGTGTACTGCGTGTACTGCGTGTACTGCGTGTACTGCGTGTACTGCGTGTACTGCGTGTACTGCGTGTACTGTGTGTACTGCGTCTCGCTTAACGCAGTACGGTATCAGTCAACAGATAGTCGGAATCGCTGTCCAGCAGGGTAACCCGGTTGCTGCAGCAGGGAAAGACCAACAGCTTCTTTTTGCCATTATGAATCGTCGCCAGCTCCTTGGGACGGATCGGCAGCAGTACATTATTGGTATGGCAAAAAGGACATTCCTGAATATATACATCATTCATTACAATATCGTAAGGCCAGGCCTGATTAAATGGAATCATTATTCATTGCCGCCCTTTTGCTCATCTTTGGCCAGTTCGGCCAGCTTTTGCATCAGGATGTGCTGTGGCATATGCATGAGCTGCTCCAGAGGAACATTAAGCTTCTCGGCCAGTTTGACAGCCGTATCCGCAGAAATCTGTAGTGGTCGCATCTAAGCTCCCTCCTCATTACAAAATAGTGTTGAATTAGAGTATACTATAGTTATACCCTCTTGGCGATGATGAAGCATGATCCGCCCAAGGGAAGACCGTGAGTAGCATAAAGTAGAGGAATTACGCTCACTGGCATTGTTGCAATCCATAATTAACCACTGGTCATATTCTTACTTCTGTCTGCATGCAGACCTACACAGAAAGGTGATGTCAACATGAACCATCCGCTGAATCCAACTTGGAATCTGGAACCCATTTTTGCAGGAGGCTCTACTTCCGAACAATTACAAGTATTTCTGGGCAAACTGACGCAGGATATCGACCGGTTGACGTCCGAGCTAAAGCAGCTGTCGGCTCCGCAGCAGGTAGAAGAGACACAGCCATTTGATACGCTGCTGGAGCAGCTGCAGGATACAAGAATACGCCTGCGCGAAGCAGGATCATTTGCCAGCTGTCTGACCGCTCAGGATCAGGGTGACAAGCAGGCTACCCGTCTATCGGCAGCATTGTCCGATCTGTCGGCGAATCTGCAGGCTCTGTTCGTACAGTTCCAGAGTGTTCTGCTGGATACCCCGGATGAAGTATTTGCCGACTGGATGAAGCGTCCAGAGGTAGCACCGATTGCCTTTTACTTGAATGAAATCCGTTCAGTCGCCGGGGAGAAAATGTCGCCTGAACTGGAAAGTCTGGCTTTGGGACTGGCTGTAGATGGTTATCATGGCTGGAGTGACTTCTACGATACGATTGTCAGCCATGTGCGTATTCCTTTTGAACAAAATGGCGAGACCGTTATGCTCTCGGCAGGTCAGGCAGCGAACAAAATGAGCGACCCGGATCGCAACTTGCGCGAAGAAATGTTCCAGAAATGGGAAGACGCATGGACTGGTGTAGAAGACTTTTGTGCGGATACACTGAATCATATTGGCGGTTTCCGTCTGAAGCTGTATGATCGCCGCGGCTGGGACAACGTACTCAAAGAACCGCTTGCCATTAACCGGATGTCCGAGCAGACCCTCAATACAATGTGGGACGTTATCGTCAAAAACAAACCTGTGTTTGTCTCCTATCTGGAGCGCAAGGCAGAGGTACTGGGTGTAGAGCGGCTCAGCTGGAATGATGTAGATGCACCGATCGGAAATGTCGACAGCAAAGTAAGCTATGATGATGCGGCTGATCTGATTGTAGAACAGTTCCGTAAGTTCAATCCGGAGATGGCAGATTTCGCTACCCAGGCGTTTGAGAAACGCTGGATTGAAGCGGAAGATCGCGCCGGCAAGCGTCCGGGCGGTTTCTGTACCTCTTTGCCATTGAGCAAAGAGACACGCATTTTCATGACTTACAGCGGGACAGCCTCCAATGTATCGACACTTGCTCATGAATTGGGTCATGGATATCATCAGCATGTGATGAATGATCTGCCTGCTTTCAGTCAGCAGTATGCGATGAACGTTGCCGAGACGGCATCGACTTTTGCCGAGATGATCGTAGCGGATTCACTCGTTAAAGAAGCCAAAACCGAGGAAGAAAAACTGTCTTTGCTGGAAGACAAAATCCAGCGCAGTATTGCATTCTTTATGAATATACATGCCCGCTTCCTGTTCGAGACACGCTTCTATGAGCAGCGCCGCTCGGGTATGGTAGGCAGTGAAGAGTTAAGCCGCCTGATGGAAGAAGCGCAGCGTGAAGCCTTCTGCGATACGCTGGCGTCGTATCATCCGCATTTCTGGGCATCCAAGTTGCATTTCTACAAAACAGGTGTGCCTTTCTATAATTTCCCTTATACATTCGGCTATCTGTTCAGTACAGGAATCTACGCGCTGGCTCAGCGGGAAGGTGCCGGATTTGCCGCTAAGTATGATGCACTGCTGCAGGATACCGGCCGTATGACGGTGGAAGAGCTGGCGCAGAAGCATCTGGGTGTCGATCTGACACAGCCTGAATTCTGGCAGGGAGCAGTCGATGTCGGTATTGCGGATGTGAAGCTGTTCCTGGAAATGACCGCTTCTTATGCTCGTTCCTGATAGAATATAAGTTTTAAGAATTAATGATATATGGCAGCTCCTTTTATTTCTGCAAACGAAATAAAAGGAGCTTTTTATGTTAAATGCTGCTGGACACACCGTAATAAAATCTTCGCTGACTTCCAATGTTCAAAAGAATCTATCAGAATAAGGTCACTTAGTAGTTAAAGGAATTTTATGTCGAATAATGGTTCTTAATACCTAAATATGAAAATATGGCTTGATAGATCCGAATGACCGACATATAATGAGTCTTAAGTCCTGATTTTACAGGACAAAAAGAGGGAAGAAGGGGAAGAAATGCCTAAGAATGATCTGGTTTCTCTAGCGAGACAACTTGATATTGTCTTTAAAGAGCTTGAAAAAGAACTATCCTGTCTGGATTCGGGAACGGTATTTATCCAAATCCGTAATAACATGATTGGGAAGTTCGGTATCAAGCATAATCCGATCGCCGGTAGAGATGGAGAGTGGAGTTGTCCAGAACATGGTCTGAGTGCAATTCAGATCAAATCGTTTCGACAAATGGCAATTGAATCGCTAAAATTCAAAAATCATTGGACGCATGGGGAAATCGGCTATGAATTTGCAGTACGCAAAGGGCTGATTGCGGTCGATACGGTAATTGAATCCAACTACAACATGGCTAACCACATGATTCGCTATCCTAGAGCTACATACAGCGATACCAACGCAGAATTATCGTAGGTTTTGGGAGAAATGATCGTCAAGCAGCAAGGTATAGTTTGAGTTGCACGATGTAACAAGAAGCAAGAAACAAAAGTAGAGCCACTGGATCGGAACAGGCATCATGTTTACTGCCATTATACGTTTATTTTATATTTTATTGGCTCGTTTGAGCCGCATACCCGATGTACTGGAATCGAACAATGGCAAAAAGGGCTTCCCGATGGGAGGCCCTTTTTATTTGATATTCATTATAAAAGTGTAAATTTCTCGATAACATCCAGCTGCAGACTCAGTTCTACCGGTTCGCCCGGATGGAGTTCGATCAATCCGGTAAACTGCTGTGGATGTGATGAATTTGGAGCATCCGGCAGACTGGTATACGGCTCGATGCAGAGAAATTGATCGCTTTCGCCCTTGGTATACAATACCCAGTATTTGAAATAATCCGGATCAGCCGAATAACGCAGACCGTAGCCATCATCACGTTTCAGCTCTGCACTAACCGGACGTTTGTCACCGATTCGCAGCAGATTGTCCCAGTTGCGGTTTGCCATATTCATGCCGGTATTTAGCTCTTCCCATTCGTCCAGCGGTACGACTTCACCTGTTGGAATCTGCTCTTCGTCCTGAAGCAGCTGATCGCTGACCGGAATCTTGAGCGTCCAGCGCTCGGGTTCGCCATCCAGCAGGAACCAGGTATGCAGTCCAAAACCAAATGGAGCCGAATGCTCGCCCAGATTGGTAATTTTGAGGCGCTGCATCAGTGAAGTGCCTTGCAGCTGCAAGGTCATTTCAAGCTTGAGCGGTGTCGGATATTGTCTGATCCAGTTGGGATCATCCGTAGTCAGCAGTTCGGTAACAATCTGGCAGCCGGCATCGTTCTCGTCAATATCGGATACACGCCATGGCTGAGTACGATGCAGGCCGTGGATATGATTATCATTGGCAGTATTCTGATCAAACTGATACTCCACACCATCATACTCAAAGTGCCCGCGGCGAATCCGGCCGGGCGGCATCAGCATGGGCATACCAAAGTGATAAGGCTTTTGTAAATAAAAATCCAGATCGCTTTCTTCTGGACGGCGAAGAATGTCACGATTCTCCTGTAGGTCACGAATACCGATAACATTGTTGCCTAGCTTGGGCAGCAGAGTGACTTCAAGCTGCTTGCTTTTTAAAATGTACGTATCATAATTGTTCCAGGTTCCTTTGGTCACTTTCATTGTGCTGCTCCTTCCTGATCTTTCAGAACAAATGGGAGTGAGAATAATACAGTTATCATACCAGATTTTACGGATAAAAAGCGATTTGACATTTACGGATTTGGGAATTATGATGAGTGCAAGATACTGGGAATACGATGATAGAGAATAGTAGGCAGAAGAATGCTTCTCCAGAAAGCCGGTGGTAGATGCGAACCGGTGAAGATGGTCTGCTGAATGGACTCTGGAGTGCCTGGCTGAAATGGACCTCTGTGGAGGCATCCGGATTAGGCTGGCCGGTTGGTTCACCGTTAACGGAACCTGTATGAGGCCGGACTCTGTCTGTGCTGCGGAACCAGGATATAGTACTGCAGCCAAGTGATACCGGTAAATGAGGGTGGCACCACGGTCACACGTCCCTTGCTGGATGTGTGGCCTTTTTGCGTTCCATTTTACAGGCAAAGTATCCTGAGTGGAGCAGAGTATAAGCTGCAAACAGCTCATCTGGCAAATCCAGCAGATGCATCATGTCCGATCTGTCTCTGTACTTATTCCCATGCATCATCAACTTGAGGAGGAACACCAATGAAAACTGTATTATCCGGCATTCAGCCAAGCGGTCTATTGACGATCGGTAACTATATCGGGGCAATCAAAAACTTTGTAGAGCTGCAAAATGAATATAACTGCTACTTTATGGTAGTGGATTTGCATGCCATCACTGTGGCACAGGACCCTGCAGCACTGCGGGAAGCATCCGAATCGGTCGCAGCTCTGTATCTGGCGGCAGGACTGGACCCATCCAAAGCGAATATTTTCCTGCAGTCTCATGTTCCACAGCATGCAGAACTCGGATGGATTATGACGACACTGGCTTCTATGGGCGAGCTGGAGCGTATGACCCAGTTCAAGGACAAGTCGGCAGGCAAAGAAAATGTAGGTGCAGGACTGTTCGTCTATCCGGCACTGATGGCAGCGGATATTCTGATGTACAATGCCGACGTGGTACCGGTTGGTGATGACCAGAAGCAGCATTTGGAGCTGACTCGCGATCTGGCAGCACGTTTCAACCATCGATTCGGTGAATTCTTTACTTTGCCGGAGCCTTATATTCCGGAAGTGGGCGCACGCATCATGTCACTGGATGACGGTACGAAAAAAATGAGCAAGAGCAACCCGAATACCGGCAGCTATATCGCCCTGCTCGATCCGCCAAGTGTAATTCGCAAAAAAATCAGCCGTGCAACAACAGATTCCGGCCGTGAAGTGCAGTATGATCCAGCAAACAAGCCGGAAGTCAGCAATCTGATGACGATTTATTCCCAGTTCTCGGGATTATCTCTGGCTGAGGTGGCGGATAAATTTGAAGGACAGATGTATGGAACATTCAAAAAAGATCTGGCTGAAGTGGTAGTAGCCGGATTGGAGCCGCTGCAGCAGCGGTATCAGGAGATTCGTCAAACGGGTGAGGTCCGTGATATTCTCCGCCAGGGTGCCGAAAATGCACAGGCCGCAGCGGAGAAAATTCTGACCGGAGTAAAAGACAAGATGGGATTCCTGCCTAAAGGATTCTGATTCAGGCCGGATGATTGCTGCTGCGGCGTTCCCGCTTGGCTTTGATTACAAAGCCCCAGCCGATATTGGCGACGCCCAGTACGCCTAGCAGTACTGCGAGCCACGCAGAATGAGAGATCGCAATAGCACAAAACAGCAGCAGCATAATCGAAGAAACAGCAAACCAGAGGGAAAGACCTTTACTCATAGGGATAACAGCCTCCTGAAAAAATAGAATATAGATAAAATAAATAGTTGTAGGTGATGTAAGCGTATAACAATGCTTATATCCATTGTGCCTGACCGCTGGTCATGGGTCAAGCGAATCTGTCGGAAGTTTCCATATGCCGGTTGCCTATCATCGTTACCATTGCAGTACGCGTAAGCCCTTTTTCGGTTAAAAAAGCAGGAATGCCTCTGGGTATTCTTTTGCTTTTGGATCTGAAAAGGGGCTTTTTTGTAATTGATAAAAGGAGTAGATTGTCAGACATCTCCATTCCTGCCTTTAATTATCGGTGGGGCGAAAAATAAAGCTATGCTATACTGATAATGATTATCAATATTATTTGGAAAGGATGGCTATGGACAAATATGGTATTTGGTAGACAACTGCAAATCGGGATCTGGCTTCTGGCTGCCGCAGCGGGACTACTGCTGTCGGTCTTTTTCGCTGTGTCCTATGGGGCAAAAGAACTGACACTGTCTGCAGTCTGGTCTGCTGTATGGCATTATGATCCAGGCTTGACTTCCCATCAGATTGTACATGATTTGCGATTGCCGCGCGTTCTGGGTGCAGCTGTAATCGGCATGGCTTTTGGTACGGCAGGTGCCATGATGCAAGGAGTAACACGCAACCCGATGGCGGATACCGGTATTCTGGGGATCAATGCAGGTTCGGCAGCAGTGGTGGCACTAAGTTTTGCATTTATTCCGGGAGTTTCTTATTTACAGCTGATGCTATTGTCATTTGCTGGTGCGGCACTGGCTACACTGCTTATTTTGCTGCTTGGCTCTGCCACACCGGGAGGGCTGACTTCGATGAAGTTGACCATAGCCGGGGCAGTGATTGCCGCAATGCTGCACTCTTTTAGCACCGGCGTAGCGATTTACTTTGATCTCAGCCAAGATCTGGCTTTCTGGTATGCCGGAGGGGTGGGCGGGATTACATGGGCTCATCTACAGTTGATTACACCGGTGATTATACTGGCAATGATAGGGGCCATTTTGTTGGGGCGACCGATCACTTTTTTGTCGCTCGGGGATGAGTCGGCAATCAATCTGGGAATACGGGTCCGCTACATAAAGGTGATAGCGCTGACGTTAGTTGTTATTCTGGCAGGTGTATCGGTATCGGCGGCTGGATCAATCAGTTTTGTGGGTCTGGTTGTACCGCATATGGCAAGACGTCTGATTGGCGTGGATTATCGCGCAGTCATTCCGTTGTCTGCGCTGCTGGGAGCAATTTTGCTGGTGTGGGCAGACCTTGCTTCGCGTATAGTTCAGCCGCCCAGGGAGTTTGCTATCGGAGCGATGGTAGCGATGGTCGGAGTTCCCTTTTTCCTCTATCTGGCAAGGCGGGAAGGGAGAGAACTGTAAATGAATCTACATCATATGCAAATGCAGCGTGCACGTCGTGCCTGGTGGGTGAGCATTATCCTGCTGGTCATCGCGATTGTAGTCATCCTGATTAGTATCAATACAGGGACAATTCGTCTGTCTCCGCTACGAGTATTGTACACGCTGCTAGGACTTGGCACCCGGCAGGAACATATGATTATGTTCGATTACCGGTTACCACGCATCCTGATTACGATTCTGGCTGGAGCGGGTATCGCGGTAGCTGGTGTGATTCTGCAAGGTACTTCCCGCAATTCTCTGGCTGATCCTGGTGTACTCGGTATTCATGCCGGGGCAGGGTTCGGGTTAATTGTTTTTGTATCCTTTTTCCGTACCATGGACGGTCCGGTATCCCTGATGATCCCACTGTTCACTTTTGCAGGCGGGGTATTGACGGCAGTGGTTATTTTCCTGCTGTCTTATGACCGTCAGCGAGGACTATTGCCGATCCGTATGATTCTGGTTGGTATTGCAGTAGCCGCCGGGATCAGCGCGATCACACTATTGCTGTCATTGAAGCTGGATGAGGATACATACACGTTTACAGCGACATGGCTGGCAGGCAGCGTCTGGGCCAGAGATTGGGTTCATGTATGGACGCTGCTACCCTGGATTATATTGCTCTTGCCATTGGTGTACTGGCACTCGCGTTATCTGGATTTGTTCACGCTCGGAGATGAGCTGGCTTCCGGTATAGGCAGTCAGGTCAATCGGAACCGAATTGGTCTAATGCTGCTGGCAGTTGCCCTGTCTTCCGCGAGTGTAGCTATGGTGGGTTCGATAGGATTTATTGGATTGATTGCTCCACATATAGCCAGACAGCTCGCCGGCACGCAGCACCGTTACTTTATGCCAGCAGCTGCACTGCTCGGTGTGGTGATTCTGCTGACAGCCGATACGATAGGACGCTCGATTTTTCACCCCAATGCTGTACCGGCTGGTGTAGTGGTAGCTGCGATCGGTGGTCCTTATTTTTTGTATTTATTATTCAAAAGTAAATTCTAATAATGATGGAGACAAAGAAACGATATTGAATAAGTAGTAAAGGGGTTCGGATTCCGGACCGAAGCAATGAATAAAAGTAACTCATCTATGTGGAGGTTTTATAATATGTTCAAAAAAACGCATCTTATTATAGTTATTGGTATTATGATGTCATTGCTGGCAGGCTGCGGACAACCGGCAGCTGCACCATCTGGTACGGCCGTCCAAAAAACAGCAAATGGTACTATCACACACGATGTCAACGCACGGGTCGCTTCCATGTCGATTCATATTACCAATAATCTGCTTGCTCTGGGTATCAAGCCTGTCGGCTCTGTAGTCGGCGGTGATGTCAAAGACTTTCTGCCGCATGTAGCCGATCAGCTGCAGGGTACAACCAAGCTGGGGCCGGTCGCTGATCCGGATATGGAAGCACTGCTTTCTCTGCAGCCAGACGTGATTTATATCGATAAAGAATACTCTGGCAAAGATCTGGCCAAGTTCGAAGCTATTGCTCCAACAATCGTAATCGATATGGACCAGGGAACCTGGCAGGACCAACTCAAACAGATCGCCACCCATACAGGACGTACCCAGCAGGCAGATGAATTTATCAAAACCTATGATGCCAAAGCTGCCAAAGTAAGCGAGATGATCCACGCCAAACTGGGCGCCGATGCCAAAGTCATGGCGATTCGTGCAACAGCCAAGGAGCTGCGCGTGATGAGTACTGGCAGACCTCTCGGTCCGATCATGTATAATGATCTGAAACTTCAGCCTGCTGATGGTGTAGCTGATATTGCAGCTACGGAGCCATTCGCTGTGATCTCCAAAGAAGTACTGCCGGATTACCATGCTGATGCGATCTTCGTCATTATCAGTAAAGGCAGTGAAGCGCAAGCGACATTCGACGCACTGGAATCCAATCCGGTCTGGCAGAATCTCAAAGCGGTAAAAGAAAAGCATGTCTATATGCTGGATGGACAAAAGTGGCTGGATTACTCTTCCCTCGGTCACAGTATGGCACTGGATGATGCCGAACAGTTATTTTCCAAATAAAAGCTTGTTTCTCCCAAACTTATTTTGATAATTGGAAAGATTGAAGATTGAAGATTGAAGATTGAAGATTGAAGATTGAAGATTGAAGATTGAAGATTGAAGATTGAAGATTGAAGATTAGAAGCCAGTGTAAACTTGCAAATGATATCAACTATACGGAATGCCAGAAAGGAAATAAGAGAACTGGACGACCTTTAAGCCTGGAGATCCTCTTTTCCAATTAAAGATTCAGGATCTCCAGGCTTAACCGGAGGACAGTCTCTTATTCCTTTCTGAAGTGGATGAATCTAATCACCAAAAAGCCCCTGCAATTTTCCTATCACCGAGAGGATATCCATCCTGACTGGTATACGGAAAAGCAGGGGCTTTATTCATTTCATCGTACGTATTGGATTCACTTCATTCACTAAATGCAGTTCCTTAGCTCATATGCAGACTGAGTCGGTCGTTCATTTTGTCGGGGCTCAGCCAGCCTACATAGGAATCAATCGCCTGGTAATTCTCATCCATCACAACAACTGCTACAAACGGATACTGACGACGATGACGATAACGTACATCCGCCCAGCGTACAATATAACCGTTCGATGTTTCTTCTACCTCGGAGACCGTGTAGGAAGAAAAGTACAGGAGTGCGCGTATATCGCGATGACTGCGTGAAGCTTCGATCGCCGGATGACTCATGGACTGAATCGAATCGATCCAGATCAGCTTGTCCGGGCTATACCAACCGATCCGGTAGCTGCCATCTTTTTTGGCATGAACCACATGCCAGCGGCGCAGGGAAATCGTAGGGATGAGTATATAGTGACCATCTGGCTCCGGAGAGCGTCCGTCCTCGATATCCATCTGCTCGACTTTGCGGGTCAGGTACCAGTGAGTCAGCGTACGCCATACATAGTACAGCGCGATAACGACATACAGGGTTACAAATAATGGAGCAGGCGCTACCAATCCCGTAATCCACAAAATTAAGGCTGCGATATGAGTACCGAAAATAAATGGATCAAAAATATTAATAATATTCCATGAAATCCATGTCTCGCTAAACGGACGCACCGCCTGGGTCCCATACGTATTAAACAAGTCGGTAAACACATGCAGTACGACGGCTACAGCTGTCCATAGCAAAATATGCCAGAAGCCTTCCTGGTGCAGCAACAGCGACGTAAATCCGCTGATCAGTGCAATCCACAGTGCCATAAACGGCAGGGAGTGGGTGATACCTCTATGATTGCGCACATAGGTCGCATTATCTTTTAGTCGTAAAATGGTGTCGGAGTCCGGCGCCTGTGAACCTACAATTGTAGCGACCATAACGGCAATAGCAAGCCGCGGATCGGAAGCAACAACAGGATCAACATAGGCAAGTCCGGCAAGTCCAAAACCCATGGCAAAATGGGTAGCAGTATCCATTCGGTATTCTCTCCTTATGACTTTCAGGATGTCCGTATTCATGAGGAATAGGAGGTCTGACGCGACAGTAAAAGCAGGAGTACTGCAGTATTCTGTCTCTATATTATATATCTGTTCCAGTTAGTGTGTAGTTTACCATAAACGGAAGACGAAAATATTAAAGCA
This sequence comes from Paenibacillus dauci, assembly GCF_000971985.1. GTDB lineage: Bacteria > Bacillota > Bacilli > Paenibacillales > Paenibacillaceae > Saccharibacillus > Saccharibacillus dauci. The sequence goes on from NZ_KQ040803.1 coordinate 30,342, forward strand.
CGATGAATTCAGCACCTTGTCAATAAATTGTCATAATAATGACCGATCCTACCACTGAATTCCAAAGACTTTTGTATACAGGTATGATAAAGTTTATAGAGCAATTATTTTGGGTGATTTATTTTATTCACTTTTTGTGAAAATCTGTAAAAATGCATAACGCATTTGCAGATGATATACAGAGAGTGAATATTTTTGTGATTATGCTTCTTGTTTACTCATCGGCTGTTATTAGCTGAATATTAAGGAGGAACTTATAAACGTGGATAAACATTTGGGTTATCAAACTCCCCCGGATTCCACAACGTTCGTAAGCCCGTCTCCGCAAGACCAGGCCGTGACCTGGAGAGATTTTGTCGCTTTAACCAAGCCCGGGATTCTGAGATCGAATCTGGTGGCTACGTTTGGCGGCTTTTGGCTTGCTTCCGGCTGGAATGTTCATTTTATACATCTGATCTGGACATTGCTCGGCACCATGCTCGTTATGGCTTCTTCGTGTGTATTTAACAATTATTTTGACCGTGATCTGGATACCAAGATGGCACGGACACAGGATCGTGTACTGGCTACACGCCGCCTGTCACCGAATGTAGTTCTCTGGTATGCTATAGGACTCGGTGTACTCGGTCTGGGTGTACTCGCCATATTCTCCGGCTTGCTGGCGGCAGCGCTTGGGGTACTCGGCATGTTCGTATATGTGGTTATTTATACGCTCTGGCTGAAGCGCTCGTCTACATGGAGTACTTCCATCGGTGGAATCTCCGGTGCGATGCCACCTGTAATCGGCTATGTAGCAGTAACCAATCATATTGATCTGGCTGCCTGGCTGTTGTTCGCGATGTTGTTCCTGTGGCAACCACCGCATTTCTGGGCACTTGGTATTCGTCGTGTGGAAGAATATCGTGCTGCAGGCTTTCCGCTGCTTCCCGTTGTCAAAGGAATTACGCGGACCAAGTATCAGATGCTGCCGTACATTGCGCTGCTGATTCCTATTCCGATTCTGATGTATGTGTACAACTATACCGGAGTCATTTACATGATTGTATCGCTGGTATTATCAGTCGTATGGCTGTTCATGGCAGTAGCAGGCTTCCGCAAACCGGATACGGATAAATGGGCGAAAACAGCTTTTATTTTCTCCATTAACTATCTCACATTAAGCTTTATCCTGATGATTATTGATACTGTTCATAAATAAAAGCCATAATAGAGTACAAATTGAAGTTTTACAGCTCCCATTTCCCGGGTAATACCGGATACTTTATTATTGTAGCCGCAGAGTGTTCTTCATCTCTGCGGCATTTTTAATAGGCAAAAATCGATTTATGACCACGAAGGCCCGGGATCGATAATGTACTCGTCCAGTCCTGCTTTTTCCAGCTGGGCAACCACGTATTCGTCCGGTGTGCCTTCTACACCTGCATAGCCGCGCCGGGTATACATATGGGTGGCATCCGGAAAAGTATCGCTCAAAACAGCACGTATTTTGCGACCGGATGGATCGTTGTCCATAAACAGATACACTTCGTTCTGGCCAACCTGCTTGCGCAGCTTCTCCAGCTTTTGCGAATTCAGTGTGCCAAAGGTGCATAAAATCTCTACTTCGGGTTGAAGCAGTCTTCGCAGCTTGCTACGGTCATTTTTGCCTTCTACAATAATATGAATCAAGGTCATCACCTCTATAAATAATGGTATCGGATAGCGAGGTTCCGATGCAAAAACAGGAGTGCGGGAAACTGCTGACACCCTGTATATACTTCGGTTATAATGATTCTAGCTTGCCGACCCAATTGGCAGCCTATGATAAATCTCTGAATTGTAATGAATACACCAATTGTGCTGAATTTGACTCAGCAGATGCAAAATGCAGGAGGGGAAACAAGATGGATTGGCAGGTATGGAGCGAATTTTTCAGGCAGAACTGGCTGATCATTCTGGTAGCCCTGATTATATTGTTTATGGTTATTAATCTGGTCAAAACGGTGATCAAATGGCTGATCGTTATTATCATTGTCGTTGCCGTGTGCATATATAGCGGAATTTCTATCGATCAGATCCGTGATACCGTCTCCGGCGTAACCGGTCAGACCGTAGCCGCTCTACAGGAGCAGGCGATGGATGTGATGAAAGATGAGGCGAAGAGTGCCCGCTTTATCCAGAACGGTGATGGCACCTATACCATCAAGACCGACACGATTGAATTGAAAGGCACGCCGGGAGCAGGCAAAGTCGGAGTAACTTTCCGTGGTGTTCCTCTGGGAGAATGGGAGATTAACAGTACCATTCGTTCAATGATTGACCAGGCCAAGAAAAATACAGCTGCAGGAGCTTCCTCCTGATGAACAGTCTGATCAAATGGGAGGAACGCATGTATGGATCTGAGCAGTATCCAAGCATTATTCGATAGCAGTCTGGTCTCCTGTCTGTTCTATGGCATCGTGCTGATATCCGTACTGCAGGGAATCCGTCATGGTGTGGTCCGTTCAGCCGGTATGCTGTTCTCATGGGCAAGTCGTACGCTGCTGACAATCATTGCGATTATTCTGGCTGCTCCGTTTGCCCTATGGGTGTCTCCACATGTACAGACTTGGGCAAAGCAGGTATCTTCGTCCGTACCGCAGGGAGAATTACAATGGTGGTGGGAAATGTACTATTCGGCGGTCTATCTGATCTCGGAGTTCTCGCTGCTGCGCTTTGTAGTGCTATTTATGCTGAGCTATGTGGTAGCGAGTATTTCCTTTTCATTGCTTGCTGTACTGCTGCTGCCGGAGAGGTGGCGGCAGGGAGGTCTGCCTATGGAAGAACGTCGTTCTTCGTGGTTCAGCCGTGTACTGGGCGGTGGCATTGGACTCGTGAATGGACTACTGCGCTGCGGGATTGTTATTCTGGTTCTGTTTATCGCGATCAGCCTCTATCCCAATACGAAAATGTCCTCTTATGTAGAAGCTTCCTCGCTCTATAGTCATACGGTTACAGCTGTCGTACAGCCGCTTACAGGTTCCTTTGTCAAGAATACCCTACCTGTATTCACGAGTGCCGTGGAGCAGGAGCTGACCGGTATTTTCCAGCGTAAATACGATGTAGTCGATCGCAGTATTCCTGCGGATATCGAGGAAGCGGCGGCATCCGTCGTATCGGGTGCAAGCGGAACAGAAGACAAGGCGCAGCGCTTATACGAATGGGTTGGTTCACGGGTTAGTTATGACTATGGCAAAGTTACAGATTATGAGCAGCGCGGCGTATGGCATGAACAGACACCGGAAGATACTTTTGCTACCCGAATGGGCGTCTGTATCGATTATGCCCGTCTGTATGCGGTAATGGCTCGTTCGCAAGGAATCGAAGTGCGGGTTGTTACCGGGCTCGGTTATAACGGTCAGGGAGGCTACGGACCGCATGCCTGGAACCAGGTGTATCTGCCGGATCAGCAACAGTGGGTACCGCTTGATCCGACATGGGCATCTGCAGGCAACTGGTTTAACCCGCCCAAATTTGCAGAGACCCATATTGAACAAAGCGTATTATAAGGTGCACTGGCAGGCTCCGAATCCAGTAATTCGACAGCTAAACGCGAAATTTCTCAATCGCCTGTCGGCTATGCTAATATATAGAGTACATGTTGAGTCGTAGAGTCCCAAACCGCACAATACAGTACCATTCGTAAGAAGGTATCTGTGAATAGCGGCATCTATACCAAGGTAATCAGATACATTTGAACGATCAGGCATTACAAGACCGTGCCTTATAAACAGGTGCTGTCTTGTGATGTCGTGAAAAGAAGGAGAAAGATCAAGAAATGAAGAAATCGGGTATTGATGAGTCGTCCAAGCGCGAACTTCGAAATCAACGTCAGTTCTCTATCCGTCTGAACGTTTTCTTTTTTGCGACATTTATTGTATTTACTGTCCTGATTGTAAGGCTGGCGATTCTCCAATTCGTCGAAGGACCCACACTAAGGGAAAAAGAAGCAAGCATCTCGACCAAGAGTACGCCAATTCCACCGATTCGCGGGAATATTATGGATGCCTCGGGTAAAGCTCGAATCGCGTATTCCACGTCCTCGCAATCGCTCTATTTTACATTGACCAAAAATTACAAATTGGAAAAGAACAAGCCGGAACTATATAAAATTGTCGGCAAGCTCAAAAAAGTATTTAATGAATATGGCGATCCCAAGGAAAAAATGACTGCCGAGCAGATCATCAAAGCGATGGATATTGAATCCAAGGTACAATTTGGATACACGCCAAGACGAATCAAAAAGAATCTGACCAATGAAGAAATCGCCCATTTCCTGGAACACAAGGATGAGTTCAAGGGAATCGAGATTGTCGAGGAAAGTGTACGTCACTATGATACCGATCAAGTAGCAACACAGACAGTCGGTTACCTGCGCCAGTTCAGTGGCGTCAGCGCGACGATGGATCATTACATTAACAAAGCCAGAGTAACAGATGCAGATGAGAAATATCTGTCTACCGAGTATGTAGGTGTAGATGGTATTGAGTATGCATACCAGGATGATCTGCGCGGTAAAAATGGTCTGAAAACAACGCCTGTCAATTCACTTAATATTGCCACAGGTCGAACTGAATTGACTGCCCCGCAAAAGGGAAATAACGTCTGGATGACGATCGATAAAAATGTACAGCTGGCTACCCAAAAAGCGATTACCGATCAGCTGTCTTATCTGCATTCCTATCGAAGCGGCAGTTCGTATGCACCTAACGCCCAGACAGGCTATGCCGTAGCAATGGAAGTAAGTACGGGTAAAGTTGTGGCCATGGCTAGTATGCCAGACTACGATACCAACGTCTGGGAAAACATGACAGACGAAACGTACAAAGAAATCCAGCCTCATGTTGCCAACGGTACGATCAAAGAAGTATATCGTGAAGGTCATGCTTCCTCCATGGTATTGATGGGATCGGTTATCAAGCCCCTTACCGTACTGATTGGGCTTAAAGAAGGATTGATCTCACCGGGATCTGTATATCAGGATAGAGGGTATGCAGAGTTTGGTAAGGAAGGTCATGAGACCAGAGTACGTAACTCTAGCGGACATGTTTATGGACCTTTGACGCCAGCGAGAGCCATTGAGCATTCGTCTAATGCATTTATGATCGATGAAGTGGGACTTCCACTATATCGGAAATATCAGGCTAATTCCGTTAATGTATGGGATAAGTATATGAAAGAATTCGGTCTAGGTATATCTACAAAAAGTGGATTGCCTGGCGAAAGTACAGGTTCAGGCGAATACCTGAATTTGGAAGCTGCTGGTAGTGCGCAGGCAGCGATGGCTTTTGCTTCCTTTGGTCAGCAAGGGAAGTATACAACGTTACAGCTGGCTCAGTATGTAACCACACTCGCGAATGAAGGCAAGCGTTTAAAACCGCAGTTAGTCAGCAAAATTACTGACTCTGAAGGTAATGTAATTAAGACAATCAAGCCGGAAGTCGTAAATACTATTGAATTCCCGCAATCTTATTGGGATAGCATTAAATCAGGAATGAAAAGTAAGGTATCTGGTTTCGATGGATTTCCTTATGACTATGCTCGCAAAACAGGTACATCAGAGCAATCTATTTATGGACATACTGTAGATAATGGGGTATTTATTGCCTTTGCACCGAGAGAGAATCCAAAGCTGGCAGTGGCTGTAGTTATTCCAGAAGGTGGTTTTGGAGCACAGAGTGCAGCACCAGTAGCTCGTAAAATCTTTGATGCGTACGACCAAGAATACGGTCTGGATGGTGTGCCCAAAAAGAATAAATTGAATATCAATAAATAGGTTTATTCTCAAAGTTTAATAATTTTTATCTTAAAAATAAAACCAAGCTTGGTAGCTTGGTTTTATTTTTAATTTTAGAATATTTGACTATATGTATATATTGTACTATAATAAACGTTGTTCTTTTTGAAGATAAAGGATAAAAAAACAATTAAAGGAGAATTTGATTATGAAAAAGGTTTGGATTTCTGCATTGGCAATTGCTATAACTGTAGGAGTGGCTGCTTCTTCTGTGGATGCTGCCTCTGCATCTGTAACTTCAAGAAAATCTGAGAATGCTGCAAAAGAAACTAGAGTTATTGGCGAGGGAAGATATATTAAATTTACATGTACATACGCAGGCACAGCATCAAATGTGGCAAGCAACGGTTATTGTGAGTTAACTAAAATTTCAAACGCTTCAACTAGGACATTAAATGTTGGAGGTCCTGGAACACACTCACCTGGAACTGAATCTGTAGATTATTACATGGACAAAGGAGCGCAGTATATCCTCAAAGCTGATGTTGAAATTACAGCGCCATCCAATACTTCTGTCACTGCCTCAATTCGATAAGATTGATAAGAATATCAGTATAATACCTCACTTTATTAAAAGTTAGAAATCACCATAGGAATGTCAGTTGAAATTAGAGTGTTTTAATGTCGATTGCGTAATTAAGGATATTCTTGGAGGTATATTATTATGAAAAAGATAATCACTGTTTTAATGGTAGGCATGTTTTCTTTGATACTACTTGCTCCTATAGCAGATGCAGCTCAAGTAGAAATGGTAAAGTCAGATAGTAAGATAGTATTTAAAGAATCTTCTCAATTTCAAGGAACAGGAAAATATCAAAAATTTACTTGTTCGATTGCGGGAAGTGGAGGCCTTTCAGGAGATTGCATGGTGTTAAATGTATCTAATCATACAATAGCATCTGAATTAGGAGTTGGAACCTCTTCTAGCTATCCTAATAATAATAGTATTGATGTATTCTTGAATAAAGGTCAAGTTTATCGTCTTCAAGCACGAGTTGATATTCAAACAAATAATGGTGTTACAGTTAGAGCAGCAATAGATAATTAAAAATCAAGGGGCAGATTTAGATTGCCCCTTGATTTTTTTTGTTCTCTTCTATACAGAGAATAGAAGCTAAGTAAGTATAATTGTAATTAATAAAATATAAAAGTATTCTTTTGATTGATCTTAGAATGATTAATAGATATTGCATCCGGGATGTGTTCCTGCAGCAGGTTATGCTAAAATGAAGAAACAACTACATATTATGGAATGCTCTATTTGTAAAGCATTCTGAAATAGATGATATATCCACAATAAAGGGAGGTTTATAACGTTCATGAAAAAAATAGGTTCATCCGAGTCGGAAGAGTTTGAAGAGAGTCACCGACGCCAGTTTTCGATCCGGCTGAATATTTTCTTTTTTGCTACTTTTCTTATATTCACTGTGCTTGTGGTACGTTTAGCTATTTTACAGTTTGTGGAAGGGCCTACATTGACGGAGGAAGAATCAAGTATTACCAATAATGAGACACCGATTCTGCCGAGCCGCGGAATTATCTATGACGCATCAGGCTCCAAGATCGCGTATTCGATTCCAACACAATCGCTGTATTTTACATTGAATAAAGATTATCAGCTGGAAAAGAACAAACCGGAATTTTACAAAATTGTCGGAGACCTGAAGCGTGTATTTAATACATACGGTGATCCGGACAAAAAAATGACGGCTGACGAGATTATTGATGCGATGGATATTACGTATCGTAAAAACTTCGGTTATACGCCGCGCCGAATTAAAAAAGATCTCAGCAACAAAGAAATCGCTTATTTCTTGGAGCACAAAAGTGACTATCAGGGTATTGAAGTTCGAGAGGAAAGTATTCGTCAATACAGCCCGGATCGCGTAGCAGTTCAGGCGGTCGGTTATCTTAAAGGATTCTCTGGAGTTAAGGGAGATAAAAACTATCAAGGTGGCTTGATCAAATATAGAAATAGAGCGCAACTTACCGGAGCCAAAGATAAGTATCTTGATACAGAATTTGTAGGTATAGATGGTCTGGAATATATGTACCAAGATGAATTAAGAGGGAAAAATGGTGTGCGTAGTACACCTGTCAATGCACTTAATCGTGCTGACGGACGAGATACATTAATACCACCTCAAAAAGGTCACAATCTGTGGATGACTATTGATAAGAATGTACAGCTTGCAACTCAGCAGGCGATTACCAATCAGGTCGCTCAGCTACGCTACCAGCGTGGTACGGGTAATGCGCTAACTGGTTACGCGGTAGCCATGGAAGTGCAGACTGGCAATGTAATTGCGATGGCAAGTATGCCCGATTATGATTCGAATATCTGGTCCAAATCACCATCAGGACAACAAATTGCTGATCTAGAATCGATTTATCCAAATGGAACCATCCGAGAGATTTATAATGGACGACGCGCATCCTCCATGGTGTTGCTTGGCTCCGTTATCAAGCCACTCAGTGTTATGATTGGAATGAAAGAAGGACTATTCACTTCCGATACATGGTACTATGATCGTGGTTACGCAGAATTTGGTAAAGCAGGACATGAGACTAGAGTACGAAATGCATTGGGAGAAGTACTTCAGTCTTTAAATCCGACAAAAGCTATCGAAAAATCTTCCAATGCTTTTATGGTCGATATGGTGGGTAAGAAGCTTGTTGTTAAATATGGCAGCAAATCAATTGATGTATGGGATAAATATATGAAGGAATTTGGTCTTGGTGTATCGACCCAGAGTGGGCTGCCTTATGAAAATGAAGGTCGTGGCGAGTATACCAACCTCAAAGCAGCAGGTAGTGTGCAGGCAGCGATGGCCTATGCTTCCTTTGGTCAGCAGGGACGTTATACGACGCTCCAGCTTGCCCAGTATGTTACTACCATTGCCAACAAAGGCAAACGTCTCAAGCCGCAATTTGTGAGCAAGATTACGGATGCCAAAGGTAATGTAGTCAAAGTAACCAAGCCGGAAGTGCTGAACACTGTTGACTTCCCGCCGGAATACTGGAATACCGTTATTAACGGAATGCGCAGTAAAGTGGAAGTGCTGAATAATTATCGCTATGATGTAGCTCGTAAAACTGGTACCTCCCAGCAGTCGGTATACGGCAAAATTGTCGATAACGGTGTATTCATCGCCTTCGCTCCACGTGATAATCCAAAGCTTGCGGTAGCCGTAGTTATTCCGGAAGGCGGATTCGGTTCCAAAAGTGCGGCACCTGTTGCAGTCAAAATTTTTGACGCGTATGATCAGGAATACGGTCTGGATGGCATTCCAAAGAAAAATACATCGACCAGTGAAGGTGAAGAAGCAGCATCGCAATAATGGACTTTCGATGATTTTTCCAACAATAGTAGGAGCTATCCTATTGAACAGCAAGTCAATCAGCATAAAAGGCACTTTCCTCTGCGGAGGGAAGTGCCTTTTTTTGTGTATGTACAGCCGGGGTTTTAGCACTTGCATTTTGACATTTCATCCCTTAAAATTTGCACTAAGGAAACATTATTTCCTTATATAAAAATAAGGTCATATGGGCAATATTTTTGTAAGATAGCAATAATAATCCGATTGAAACTGCACTTATAACATCTGCTACTAAAAGAAAAGGAGAGAAATGATGAAGCGAAATGTAAAAACACAAAAATTACAGAACAAAATAAAAGCCTCTATCCTGAAGCACGTTCAAACGATCAATAACCGTAAAACGGTAACCAGCCAAGCGAGCAGTTCTGACAATAAGCAACTTACAAAATATATTCCCGTATTTTTGGGGTTGCTACTGCTTATATGTATTGCCGGCTGCAGCAACCCTTTTGGATCGGAAAATAATGCCGAAGCCGAAGCTGCAGACAAATTTCGGATTACAGCTACTACAGGCATGATCGCGGATGCTGCCCATCAAGTAGGCGGAGAGCATGTATATGTAACCGGTCTGATGGGCCCCGGCGTGGATCCTCATATGTACAAAGCTTCCCAAGGTGATATCCGTAAGCTGGATGAAGCCGATCTGGTCTTATATAACGGACTGCATCTGGAAGGCAGTATGACGAATATTATGGAGAAAATGAGTCGGACACGTGACGTAACCGCTGTAACAGCTTCAATTCCGACCAGTGAGCTGCGGCAGAGCGAGGAGAATTCCAGCGAATATGATCCGCATATCTGGTTCGATGTGAGTCTGTGGATGCAGGCAGTCGAGCAGATTCGGGATTCGATGATCGCATCCGATCCTGGTCATGCAGAAGATTACCGGATCAATGCATCCGCCTATTTAGCTGAACTGAAGCAGCTGGATAAAGAAGTCCGGCAGCAAATTGCCAGTATTCCAAAGCAAAGCCGCGTACTTATAACAGGTCATGATGCTTTTGGTTATTACGGAGATGCATATGATATCGAAGTCCGCGGATTGCAAGGAATTAGCACAGCTTCCGAATATGGTTCACGTGATGTAAGTGAACTGCGCGATATGCTGGTAGAGCGCCGTATTCAGGCTGTTTTTGTAGAAAGCAGTGTACCTGCCCGCTCTATGGAAGCTATTATCGCCGGAGCTGCGCAGCAGGGACATACTGTCCGTATAGGTGGTGAATTATACTCGGATGCGCTGGGTGAACAAGGCACTGCTGCCGGAGACTATATAGGGATGGTTCGCCATAATACAGAGACGATTGTAAAAGCACTTCGGTAATCACCAATGACCCTTATATTCAAATCCAATTCAACAAGGGAGGAATCAATATGAATAAAAAACCTGTAAATATGCCTGATCATACAGCAGTCAGTCCGTTACATGCTCAAGGAATCACCGTAGCCTATCATAAACAGCCTGTTGTACAAAATGTATCGTTTAAGCTGGACGAAGGCCGGCTGGTCGCGCTAATTGGCCCCAATGGAGCCGGCAAATCTACTTTGCTCAAAGCGATGCTCGGACTGGTACCTGCAATCCGTGGTGAAGTTAGTGTGTATGGACAGCCTTATGCCAGTCAGCGCAAACGGATCGGTTATGTGCCGCAGCGTGAATCGGTAGACTGGGATTTCCCAACCAATGCGCTGGATGTGGTATTAATGGGCACTTACGGACGACTTGGCTGGTTTCGGCGTCCAGGAAGGCAGGAACGAGAGATAGCGATAGAATCCTTGTCCAAAGTCGGCATGGCGGATTATGCGAACCGTCAGATCAGTCAGCTGTCCGGAGGCCAGCAGCAACGTGTTTTTCTTGCCCGTGCGCTTGCTCAGCAGGCTGATCTGTATCTAATGGATGAACCATTTGCCGGTGTAGATGCCGCTACTGAAAAAGCGATCATTACTCTGCTGGAACAGCTCAAGCAGCAGGGTAAGACCGTATTGGTCGTACATCATGATCTATCGACAGTAGAGGCCTATTTTGACGATGTACTGCTATTGAATCGTGAACTTATCGCAGCCGGTCCGGTAGAGATGGTATTCAATACCGAGATGCTGCAGCGTACGTATGGTGGTCGGCTGACCTTTTTACAAGATAGCGGCAGCATGATTATGACGGGGAAATAGGGAGGAGTAATAGCGATGGATATGCTTGTTTATATCGTTAACGATCCTAATATTCGCTGGATTATTCTCGGCTGCATGCTGCTTGGTCTTAGCAGTGGAGTTATTGGCTCATTTATGGTGCTACAGCAGAAAAGCCTGATCGGCGATGCACTTGCTCATGCGGCCCTGCCGGGAATATGTATTGCCTTTATGCTGCTGGGAGTGAAGTCGACGGCCGGGTTTCTGATCGGTGCGCTAATTGCCGGTATGCTGGCAACCGTAGGAATCCGCTGGATTACCGAACATTCCCGGATCAAGCAGGACGCAGCAATGGGGATTGTTTTATCCTTTTTCTTTGGGATTGGTGTCCTGCTGCTGACCCGCATTCAGCATAGCGGCAATGGTGGACAGAGTGGACTGGACAAATTCCTGTTTGGACAGGCAGCTTCCATGATGCGGCAAGATCTGTATCTGCTCACCGGTATCAGCATTGTACTGATTGCTGTCTGTATCCTGCTGTTCAAGCAGTTCAAGCTTGTGAGCTTTGATCGGGGCTTTGCAAAGGGACTTGGCTGGCCGGTTGTCTGGCTGGAGCAGATCATTCTGCTGCTGACTGTATTTGTCGTCGTAGCAGGTATTCAGGCAGTCGGTGTAGTGCTGATGTCGGCGCTGCTGATCACTCCGGCGGTAGCAGCACGTTACTGGACAGATCGTCTGCATATTATGATCATACTGGCAGGGATATTCGGCGCTGTCAGTGGTGCTGCAGGAACCGTATCGAGCAGTATGGTCTCCCAACTGCCGACAGGACCTGTTACCGTGCTTGCAGCGACGCTGATTTTTGCAATATCTGCACTATTTGCACCGCGACGGGGATGGCTTGCCCGCCTGTGGCAGCATCGACGGAATCGGCTGGAATGGAACAACAAGGGAGGTGTATCGCATGAGCAGTGATTTCTGGATTATGCTGACGGCAGCACTAATGTCAGCCAGCTGTGGTCTGCTGGGCTGCTTTCTGATTTTGCGTAAAATGGCACTGATTGGCGATGCGATCAGTCATGCGGTACTGCCGGGGATTGCGATTGCCTTTCTGCTGAGTGGAGGGCGGGATTCGATGGCGATGATGATCGGAGCCACTGCGTTGGGGCTGATTGCCGTATTTCTTATTCAATGGCTGCAAAGCTCCGGCATCCAGTCAGATGCATCGATCGGTATTATTTTTACCGCTTTGTTCGCTGTCGGTGTGATTCTGGTTAGTCTGAATGCTCGCAATATCGATCTGGATCTGGATTGTGTCCTGTTTGGCGAGATCGCCTATGTACAATGGGATACCTGGATGATGAATGGTATAGATATGGGACCACGCTCGGTCTGGATGCTGGGCTTTGCATTATTGGTTATTCTGACGCTGCTGGGACTGTTTTACAAACAGTTCAAAATTACTGCCTTTGATCCGGCGATGGCAGCAGCCTGCGGTATTCCAGTCATGCTGTTCCATTATCTCTTGATGGGTATGGTATCGATGACATCGGTAGCTTCTTTTGAGAGCGTAGGTGCCATTCTCGTTGTAGGTATGCTGGTTATCCCTGCTGCTACCGCCTACCTGCTGACCGACCGCCTTGGCCGAATGCTGATTTACAGCGTTATCGTTGGCGTTGTTAGCTCTATTGTGGGCTATTATACTGCCTATATACTGAATGCCTCGATCGGCGGCAGTATCGTAACTATAGCAGGTATTTTCTTCATTATTACGTTCCTGCTGTCTCCACGCCATGGTATCTTGTTCCGCAAATTACAGCAAAAACGTATAGCATCATCTATGACGTCTAACTAAAATAATATTGGGATTTGAATAAATCAATTCTAATGGAAATAGACAGGTTTTGACGAAATGACCGGTATACTGCTGGTCATTTTTTATTGCAGAATCAAATTCAATACATTGAACAAGGTACAACCCATTACCAGCAATCCCTTAAAATAAAAGAGTCAGTAACAACGTGATTAATTATGAAGTGAATATTTAAGAGGTAAAAAGTAAAAAAACAAGAAATAACAAGTATGAAGTATGCAAACAGCACGGAACGAAGGCAAGAAAATAAGGGCAAAGGACGACATTGGAATAGAGGAATCTACATGTACTCCTAATTCATAGATTCCTCTACTCCACCGGAGGACGTGCCCTTATTCCTTACCGGAGTGGATACAATGTCAACCACTTAAATACATCTCCACACCACATCTATATCACAAACGTAGCTGCTGTTGCCATGTACCATTCTAACGTCCACTTTACAAAAGCTTTTGTGAGCGTTGAGCATAATATGCTAAAATACCTCTGATACGCCATAATTCGTAGCTGTTAACTTCACAGTTTACAAATAAATAAAAAAATAGATGGAGGAACACCTCATAATGACAATACGCAAATACAAGCTGCTCGCTCTCGATATGGATGGAACGCTGCTCAACGACAATCACGAAATCACCCTGGAGACGAGCAAATGGATCAATAAAGCTATGGATGAAGGCATTCATGTCTGCCTCTCTACCGGTCGCGCAGCCAGCAGTGCATTACCTTATGGACAGGAGCTCGGACTGGAGACACCGATGGTTACGGTCAATGGCAGTGAAGTGTGGAAAACACCGCGCGAACTGTATCGCCGTACGCTGCTGGACCCGGATCTGGTACGCAAGATGCATGATTTGGCTGTAGAGAAGGATGTATGGTTCTGGGCATATGCTGTCGAGCGTCTGTACAATCGTGACCGCTGGCTGGAAAATACACCGCTGGAGCAAATAGAGTGGCTCAAGTTTGGTTATAATACCGAAAACGATCAGCTACGTCATGAGATCCTGATGGCGCTGCAGGATATGGGCGGTCTGGAAATCTCCAACTCCTCTCCGCACAATCTGGAGATTAATCCACTGGGTATTAACAAAGCAGCCGGTATTGCCGAAGTCTGCCAGCTACTGAATATCGACATGTCCGAAGTCGTCGCGGTAGGTGACAGTCTGAACGATCTGGCTGTTATTCAAGCGGTAGGACTGGGTGTAGCCATGGGTAACGCTCAGGAGACCGTCAAACAAGAAGCTGATCTGGTGGTAGCCAGCAATAATGATGACGGAATTGTTGAAGTCATTCGCGATCATATCCTGATCTAATCTTTTTGTGTTCTGTTGATCTCCTGCATTTGAAACCAATGTGTCATTTGGACAGTATACAGGTATACAAATAGTAGAGTATATCTACGGGAGCGATTATGCTGATCTGCGCTGGATACAGAGTAGATGCAGGATGAAGACACCCCAAAGTTACTGTCTGAATGACAGGAATGATGATGTGCCGATTCGGATCGCACGGAACGGTCAAAGGAGAGAGACGCATGGTAGAAGTAATAGGTTGGATACTGGTCATTGCTCTGTTTGTGGTAGGGATGCTGGGTACGATATATCCGGTACTGCCGGGAGCATTGGCGATATATTTTGCATTTTTCGTATACGGATGGTTTTTCTCGTTCGCTGAGTTTGGACCATGGTTCTGGATTATCCAGACCGTTATCGTAGTTGTACTGTTCGTAACAGATTATCTGGTCAGCGCTTATGGCACCAAAAAGTTCGGTGGGACGAGGCTGTCGGTTATTTTGTCGACTATCGGTCTGATTATCGGTCCATTCGTTATTCCGGCCTTCGGTCTGATACTGGGTCCATTGATCGGTGCACTTGCCGGGGAGCTGATCAGCGGCAAGAACTTCCAGACTGCCCTCAAAGTAGCCTGGGGAACAATGCTAGGACTGCTGTCCAGTGCCATTGTAAAAATTATTCTGCAGCTGGCTATGATCATCGTCTGGATTATCTGGATTGTAGTACATTAAGCGAGTGTGCATTGCGAATTACGCAACAGCTTGTCTATAATAGTAATGCTGACGTAAGACGACGACCGGAAGGCCAATCAGCCTTCCGGTTTTTTGTGCCGGTTCGGTTACATAGACAGTCTGTAAGCTTCAGGATTTTATTGCTGATTCCTGCTGTACCTACAATAGTCAGCAGGTAGCAAAGCAAAACATATAATGAAACGATTTAATTAGTATGCATCCATGATGTGACTGGAGAGAAGGGGAATTATTTTGGCTAAGGCAGAATCATTTATCAAAGGAACGATCATCCTGGCCGTGGCGGCACTGGTCGCCCGTGTGCTAGGACTGGCTCAGCGTGTACCGCTGGAGCATTTGTTAGGGTTTACCGGGGATGCGGCATTCTCGATTGCCAATAACGTGTATCTGATGCTGCTGGCCGTCGCTACAGCGGGTATTCCAAGTACACTCAGTAAAATGGTATCCGAGCGATATGCGCTAGGACGTCCGCATGAAGCACAGCGCATTTATTATGCAGCACTGCTGTTTGCCGGAGCGGCAGGGGTGGTCATGACACTGCTTCTGTACTTCGGAGCGCCTTATTATGCAATGTTGTCCAAGGAGCCGGCAGCGGCATTATCCTTGCAGGCGATTGCACCATCTCTGCTGTTGTTCCCGGCGATTGCCATGATGCGTGGTTATTTCCAGGGACGCAATATGATGATCGCGGGCGGTGTCTCCCAGATTGTAGAGCAGTTTGCTCGTGTGTTTACGGCCATTTTACTGGCGTATCTGTTGGTTCGTATTGGTTATGGAGATGTGGAAGTTGCTGCAGCAGCTTCATTTGGTAGTGTACTCGGCAGTATTGGTGCTTTTGTGGTAATGATTTACTTTACACTCAAGCTGCGCAAACAGGATGCCGCGAACCGTCTGGAAGTGAGAGCAGACGGGGAAGCCGTTATTCCGTTAAGCCGGATTTACAAGGATATTTTCAAATTATCGATTCCAATCGTTATTGCTTCCCTGACGATTCCGGCAGTCAATATTATCGATAGTACCATCATCAAACCGCTGCTGATTGATCAGGTTGGCAATCTGGCGGCAACGGCTTCACTCGGGATTCTGGGACAGCGTGCGCAGAGTATAGCGGGTATTCCCCCAATTCTGGCGATAGCGCTGAGTACCTCGTTGATTCCGATTATCTCGGCCGCCTATGCCCGCAAAGAACAGGAGAATCTGCAAAAACAGATGACTCTTGCCCTGCGAATCTCGGTACTCACCGGTGTTCCAATTGTACTGATGCTGGCGACCGCTGCTTATTGTATTAATGGATTATTGTTCAGCTCACGTGACAGCGTAGGGGCAGATGCACCAAGTATTATTGCGCTGCTGACTATCTGTACGATTTTCCAGATTACGATGATGACCAGCAACTCCATGCTGATCGGAATCAATAAAGTAAATCGCTCGATGGTCCATGTACTGGCCGGTATTGCACTCAAACTGGTATTGAGCCTGGTGCTGTCGCAGTTCCTTGGTATCTACGGTATTATTGCTGCGACCGGATTATGTTTTGTTCTGATTACGATTCTCAATCTGCGCTCCCTGCATCAGGTCGTTAACTTCTCTGTATTGGGCAGCCGCTGGCCGGGATTCCTGGTTACGGTTGTTGTGCTTGGACTGGTCGGACTTGGCCTGAATCAGGCGGGAATCGGATTGACGGCATGGATAAACGACAGGGTTGCATTTTTCATCGGTTGTTGTATGGTAGGAATAGCGACACTGATAGTGTATCCGGTGATGCTGGTGATCTTGCGCGTAGTACGTGCAGAGGAATTGTCTTCGTATCCGAAGCCGCTGCGTAAGCTACTGACACCACTGATGCGTCTGCAATCTCGCAAAGCCTGATTATTTATTATTCATCAAGGAGGGTATAACCCCATGCAAATGATTAATTCAAGCGAAAGCTTTTATACAACTATTAACTCTGCCAAACTGACTGTAGCTGTCTACAAAGCTGACTGGTGTGTAGATTGTAAATTTATCGATCCATTCATGCCGGAAGTGGAAGCCCAGTATGCAGATCGTCTGCAGCTGGTCGAAGTGGATGTGGAGAGTGTAGGAGATGTGAGCCAGGAGCAGAACATTATGGGCATCCCAAGTTTTGTAGCCTATGCCAATGGCAAAGAACTGGTTCGCTTTGTAAACAAAGCCCGCAAGTCACGCCAGGAGATTGAGCAGTTCCTCGATCGTGCAGTGGCTGTATATGCGGCGCTGAATACACAGACAGCCGAGTAAGAATGTACACTTGGAAAATATAAAGGATGTTCATTGGATCACTTAGAAAGGCATTGAAGATCATCCTGTCATATTAAAAAGCAGCTTTCTCCAAGCATGGAGCTTGCCGGAATCAGGGTAACACGAATTTACCAGGATACCGTAAGCTCACGGAATGCAGGAGAGGCTGCTTTTTTATAAATCCTGTATCCGGGTATCAAACATCATATCGACACCTGTTCCATTCTGTCATACTACAGAGATTGATCATTTTTTGTCACAAACCTGCCGCTAGGAACGAGCCAGAATTGATATAATAAGATTGACTTCAAATGAACGTCACTATCATATAAATAGCGGGTGATTCTCATCATGGCCAAAAAGCCACTAATAACAATTAAGCAACTGAAATGGCTGAGCTATATAACCTGTCTCGCCATGTTTCTCGCAACGATGGGCGGCCTCGTCGTAACCAAAACAGGTTCCGGTATGGGATGTGGAGCCCAGTGGCCGCTGTGTCACGGCCAATTTATCCCGGCTTACACGATCGCTTCATTGATTGAATATTCACACCGTGCAGTCAGCGGATTTGCCGGACTTACGGCACTGTTTTCTTTTATCGGATTTATGTTCTTTAATAAAA
This sequence comes from Paenibacillus dauci, assembly GCF_000971985.1. Classification (GTDB taxonomy): domain Bacteria; phylum Bacillota; class Bacilli; order Paenibacillales; family Paenibacillaceae; genus Saccharibacillus; species Saccharibacillus dauci. Next base: position 48,453 of record NZ_KQ040803.1, read on the forward strand.
ACAAAGAGCTGCGCGTGTATGCTGCATTCACTCTGTTCTTTGTTATTTTGCAGGCGATTATGGGCGCATTTGCAGTAGTATTCTCCCAATCGTCTCCAGTCATGGCACTGCATTTCGGTTTCTCGATGATCGCATTTGCCAGCTCCGCGCTGCTCGCCTTCAGTGCACGCCGACTGCATCTTCGTCAAAAGATTCATGATATCGCCGATGAGCCTCCAGTTAGCAAAGGGTTCCGCAACCTGACCTGGTTCGCTACAATCTTTACGTATATCGTCGTGTATACAGGAGCATTTGTCACGCATACCGATTCCCGTGGTGGCTGTTCGGGCTTCCCGCTCTGTAATGGAGCGATTATCCCTGAATTGTCCGGCGGTGTCGCAGTAGCCTTTTTGCACCGTGTTGCTGCTGTCGCACTCGTGATCGTGATCGCTATTCTCGCCCATTATGCCTATCGTCGTCATCCGCATAATCCGGGCATCCGCAAAATGGGTCTGCTGGCTATCCTGCTGATCCTGCTGCAATTCGTTAGCGGAGCAATCAATATTTTCACCATGTATGTACCGGAAGTCTACTTCTTCGCTACCATGTCACATACCCTGATTATTCAGTTCCTGTTCGGTGTTCTCTGCTACATGAGTCTGCGCGTATGGCAGCTCAGCCGCGGTTCTTACGGCCGACTGGCACCCAACGCATGGGGAGAAGGTACAAGCACAGCCGATCAGAAGACAGGTACCGTACACTGATTGCGTATAGTGTCTTATGAATTAAGTCTGCAATCAGGTTCGCGCATAAAACGGAGTTTATATCGCATCTGCATATTATGTATTCTACAGATCATTCGTCTAGTTGATCCTCCAGCCGTCCATTAGTTATTTGGACGGCTTTTTTATTGGCATTGCTAGACAGAGCCACATATAATCAAGCAGCAAACACAGCAAACACAGCAAACACAGCAAACACAGCAAACACAGCAAACACAGCAAACACATAACGTATTGCGCGTATCTTTGTTTAAAACAAAAATTCCCACCTTCCTCTAGCGGAGAGAAGAGAATTCTACCAATGACCGACATTTAAGAATGGAGATCGACCGCTGCAAGCGGTTGTTCAGGATCTCCATTCTTAACCGGAGAGAATGGTAGAATCTCTTCTCGCAGCGAATGAAGCATAACCTTATAAAGCAAATGAAACATCATCTCACGAACCAAAGCCCAAATCAATAACACCTGCCTCACCAAAATTAAAGTCCATGAAAATCAATTTTCTTTGCATAACTATTCCTCCAACATCAAAAACAAAAAAGCTCTAACATATTCAGCCGACTAGGACGAAAAAGTACTAAAGCCCACTAACTTGCTACCAAACGGCTCCAAAGCCCATCCAGAGGCAAGTTTATTAGCACGCTGACCAATTTCATCCTTTAAATATGTAACTTTTTACTAATCCCAAGTATTCTGATAAACTTTAAAAACTATTTGATGAAATTTTGCTGAATCTATCGAAAATCCATATATTTTTGCTTTACAAACGATGTGATCTTCAATATACTGAGTAAAGATTTTCATTCGACGTTTTCATATTTTCTTATCGAGAGTGGTGGAGGGACTGGCCCGATGAAACCCGGCAGCCGATTTGGAAATGACCGTTAAGGTCTTATTTTCCAAATGACATGGTGCTAAATCCTTCAAAATGGCAGATGCATAATTTATAGCATCCTGCGATTTTGGCAGATGAGAAGGCAATATCTAGATGATAGAGAGCCCTTTTCTGCAAAGGGCTCTTTTTGTGTATAAAGCGGTCGCTTGAAGAACAAATAAGGACATAACAGCATGAAAGCTTGAAATAGAGCAAGATGCGAGGAGGAGGACCAGCAGCTTGATTCAACTGGAGAATTTGACCAAAACCTATGGCAAAGGCAAAAATGTAACCCCTGCCTTGTCCGAGCTGAATCTCTCGATCGAACGTGGCGAGATTTTCGGTGTTATCGGCCATTCGGGTGCTGGTAAAAGTACACTGATACGATGTATTAATTTATTGGAGCGACCAACATCCGGACGGGTATGGATCGATGGAGTGGATCTAACCCGGTTGAGCAAGTCAGCCTTGCAAGCCCGTCGCCGCAAGATCGGCATGATCTTTCAGCACTTTAACCTGTTGTCTTCGGCTACCGTCTATGACAACATTGCTTTTCCGCTGCGGCTCGTCAAGACCCCGGAAAAGAATGTACGTGCCAAAGTAGAGGAATTGCTCGCGCTGGTCGGTCTGGAAGCCCATGCAAGCAAATATCCGGCCCAGCTGTCCGGTGGACAGAAGCAACGTGTCGGTATTGCCCGTGCACTGGCAAGTGATCCGGATGTGCTGCTCTGTGATGAAGCGACATCCGCACTCGACCCGCAGACGACAGATTCGATTCTCAAATTGCTGCTGGATATCAACCGCCGTTTTAACCTGACCATTGTGCTGATCACCCATGAGATGCATGTGATCCAGAGCATCTGCGATCGTGTCGCTGTTATCCATCAGGGCGGTATTGTGGAAAAGGGTCCTGTGGCTGAAGTGTTCCTGAAGCCGCAGCATCCAGTTACCCGCGACTTTATCAGCCGTGAGTACAGCCAGGCTGAACTGCTGGATACGGCGCTATCTGCACCACATGGTGCTTCTGCACTGGCTGTAAAGATTTCGTTCCTGGGAGACAAGACATACCAGTCTATTCTGTCACAGACCGTGCGTCAGACGGGTGTAGATTTTGCCATTATTCAGGGAACCATCTCCACACTGAAAAATGTGCCTTACGGACAGCTGATTGTCCGTTTTGAGGGAGAAGAGGCGCTGATCCGCCGTACGATTGAGATATTGACCGGCGAAGGCCTGGATGTGGAGGTGATTGAGTAATGGATGTAGGTGCACTTGATTTTACGCAGGTAGACTGGACAGAGTTTGGTACAGCTACCAAGGATACACTCGCCATGCTCGGTGCTTCGGCATTGTTCACCCTGATTCTGGGATTGCCGCTGGGAATAATCCTGTTTATGTCGGCTCGCTCGACATCGCCTATTATACGTGTGGTATACAGCATATTATCGGTAATTGTGAATATTCTTCGCTCGGTTCCATTCATTATCCTGATCGTGGCTTTGCTGCCGCTGACGGATAAGCTGGTCGGTACGACGATCGGTGTCAAAGGAACGATTCCGCCGCTCGTCATTGCAGCAGCGCCGTTTTTTGCAAGACTGGTAGAGACAGCACTGCGTGAAGTCGATCGCGGCGTGATCGAAGCTGCTCATGCGATGGGCGCTTCCGTATGGCAGGTCATTACCCGGGTGCTGATCCGGGAAGCGATGCCTGGACTGATCGCTGGTCTGACAGTTACTGTCGTCGCTCTCGTCTCCAATACGGCGATGGCTGGTATGGTAGGCGCAGGGGGACTTGGAACCCTGGCAATCAACTATGGATATTACCGCTATGAGACAGCCGTTATGCTGGTTGCTGTCGTGCTGATGGTTATCATTGTGCAGGTACTGCAGATGATTGGCGACCGTCTGGTAATTTATTTTTCAAGAAGATAATAAGGAACAAACGTCGGTACAGCCTGTATCATTCGTTCTGAACTTCATATCTTCATCCTATATACCAAACTATCTTAAAGGGGATAACACACAATGAAAAAATGGGCACTCGCTCTGATCAGCATCATGCTGATCGCTGTCGTCGCAGCTTGCGGCAATAAAAACACTGGAGATTCCGCATCATCCGGTGCGGCTGAAGGAAGCAAGGAAGTTACACTGCGCGTCGGCGCAACAGCTGTTCCACACGCAGAGATTCTGAACCACCTCAAACCTGTTCTGGCCAAAGAAGGAGTTAACCTGGAAGTTGTTGAATTCACGGATTACATCCAGCCTAACGTACAGCTGAATGACAGCAAACTGGATGCAAACTATTTCCAGACCAAGCCTTACCTGGATGAGCAAAACAAATCCCGCGGCATGAACCTGGTAACGGTACAAGGCGTACACATCGAGCCATTCGGTGGATATTCCAAAAAGTACACTTCCCTGGATCAGCTTCCTGACGGCGCAACTATCGCGATCCCGAACGAAGTATCTAACGGTGCACGTGCACTGATCCTGCTGGCTAACAATGGTCTGATCGAACTGAAAGACAAAACCAAAATCACTTCCGATGTAAAAGATATTACTGCTAATCCGAAAAACCTGAAATTCGTACCTATGGATGCAGCAATGCTGACTCGTCAGCTGAACCAGGTTGATATGGCGATGATCAACATGAACTATGTACTGGAAGCCAAAATCGATCCTAAATCTGCACTGGTAGTTGAAGATAGCAGCGCACCATACGCGAACTATCTGGTATCCCGTGAAGATAACAAAGATTCCGAAGCGATCCAGAAGCTGGCAAAAGCACTGACTTCCGATGATACCAAGAAATTCATCGAAGAGCAGTACAAAGGCGCTGTAATCCCTGCATTTGAAACCAAATAATTAATAAACCATAATAAAAATACGGTGATGTCCTATATAGGGCTCACCGTATTTTTGCGTTCTATTCATTGATCATTCTGCGCAGAAGTTCTAATCTTCCATGCATAACTCTTCAAATCGTGCCTGCACAACCTGAGCCAGTTCCTGCGGGTGCAGTTCGATCTGTGTACCGATCCGTCCTGCGCTGACGATGATTTGATCCAGCTGGGTTACGCGATGATCGATAAAGGTAGGATACAGCTTTTTCATTCCTACTGGCGAACAGCCGCCGCGGATATACCCCGTCCATTTTTGCAGTTCTTTAACCGGCAGCATTTCCAGCTTTTTCTCACCAGCAGCGCGGGCAGCCTGTTTGAGATCCAGCTCTGCACCAACCGGAATGACAAAGATATGAAGTCCATGCTTGCCCTGAGTCACCAGCGTTTTATGGACCATCTCGGCAGGCTTGTTAATTTTGGCAGCTACAGCATTGCCGTGAATCTGACCGTCTTCCGGATCGTACTCGTGGATCTGGTAGTGAATCTGTTCTTTATCCAGAATGCGCATGGCATTCGTTTTATTTTTATTGGCACTCATGATCAGGATTCCTTTCTGCCGATAATCATACTCTCATTCTAATCTATCCAAAATACAGCCTGAATTCAACCTGTACCCTGTAGTGAGGTATGATTAGTAGTTACCTTTTGACATCTGCTATCACTAGTTTGTACACTATTAGTGAACTCGAATTGAGGATGAATGACCAGGGAGGCATCATATTGGAACGCAGAATCGCTCTAATAACAGGAAGCGCCAAGGGACTTGGCAAAATGACGGCGCTTACGCTGGCCGGTCAGGGCTATGATATTGCTCTAAATTATGTACACAGTGAAGCAGAAGCTCTGCAGCTGCAGCAGGAGATTCAGCAGCTGGGTGTACGCTGTATTGCTGTGCAGGCAGATGTATCAGTAGAAAAGGATATTGACCGGCTGGTAGATGAAGTTGAGCAACAGCTGGGCAGTGTGGATATATTGGTGAACAACGCGGGTCCTTTTATCCGGGAACGCCGTTTATTTATGGAATATGAACGTTCCGAGATTATGGACATGCTGCAGGGGAATCTGATTGGGGCTATGCTGCTGGACCATCGGGTACTGCCGCTGATGCGCAAGCGCAAATGGGGAAGAATTATTCATTTTGGCTTTGGTCATGCAGCAGAATCCAGAGCCTGGCCGCATCGTGCCGTCTATGCTGCAGCCAAAGTCGGTCTGGTTTCCTTTACCAAGACATTGGCTGTAGAAGAAGCCGCAAGCGGTATTACGGTGAATATGATCTGTCCCGGTGATATTCGCGGAGACAACAAGGAGAAGCGAATCGATGAGGTACTCGGCATGAGTGATGGCGAGACGCCGCGCGGCAGACCGGGAAGCGGTGAGGATATTGCTCGTGTGATCGCCTATCTGTGTGAGACCGATTCGGACTTTATTACAGGTAATATCATGGAAATTACCGGAGGACTGGATCCGATTCGGCCGTATGTAAAATAAACACAAAAAAGAGACCCTCCGTCCGGAAGGTCTCTTTTGGTGGCAATTGCCTATAGATCAATGCATGAAAAGGAACGGCTTAGAATACTTGCACTACCTCTTCCACACCTTCAACTTCTTCGAAAAGGGCGCGCTCAATACCGGCTTTCAGTGTGATTGTAGAACTTGGGCAGCTACCGCATGCACCCATCAGTTTCAGTTTGACGATACCGTCTTCAACATCAACCAGTTCCACGTCACCGCCATCGCGCTGCAGGAATGGACGCAATTTGTCCAGAACTTCCATTACTTCATCATACATTTCAGCTTGTACGCTTTCACTCATATTGTTCAACTCCTTTCGTAAGTATATTATAATATAAAAGTAAACCAATTTCAGCATTTGTGCCATTGATTTTTATACTCATTTCAAATTTATTTTGAAAATGAGACATGATCCCGTCACAATCTGCATTAAACATGATAAAATAGATCAGATCGGCAGGATAAAAAAACAGCTTTATCGCTATACTGAAAGGACACAGATTGGAGCGTATTACATGAGACCGATTATTGAATTTTGCCAGAGCAATATGCATAATGGCACAGATCGCATTATGAAGGAGCTCGACAATCATCCCGATTACGATGTAATCGAATACGGTTGTCTGGGGAACTGCGGTCAATGTTATGCCATGCCGTATGCACTCGTTAACGGAGAAATTGTCGCATCGGAAGATGTGGATTCCTTATATACATTAATTATGGATAAAATTAATGAGGCGGATGCCTGGGCTGATCTCGATCTTGATTGAGATCAGCTTTTTTGTATTTACAGACATGCCGATTAACCACAATTATGCAATATATCACCAGTCAAAGGCGCGACAGTGCCTGGCCTATTAACCGAAATGATGTCTGGACATCCAGAGCACGCCACTTTTCAGCAGACGTGGTACACGGCCGGTAACGGAACTTTTGCCACCAAATCCGAATCCTGAACCAAAGCCTGCATGCTTGCCGAGTGCGCCAAGTGTACCTTTGAGCTTGAGCGGTTGTACTTTGGGTTGTTCACCTTTCCAGCCGGCAACGATAACATTGGCAATCTGTTCTGCCTGTGCTTCAGCAGCCTGTGCGCTGGCAGCGAATGGCAGGGATGCGCAGTCACCACATACGAATATTTCCGGACGGCCTGGAATACGGTACAGATCATCCAGAATGACGCGGCCGGAGTTGTCCTGATTCACGTTCAGCTCATCAACCAGCGGTACCGGACGAATACCTGCGGTCCATACCGTAATATCTGCCGGGATACGCTCATCCGGTCCGTTATAGACGCAATCTTCCTCAACGCGGCTGATATTGATTTTGTTACGAATCTCTACATTATGCTCTTTGAACCAATCCTGTACATACTTGGATAGGCGTGGAGGAGAAGCAGACAGCAGTCTTTCTCCGCGATCCAGAATACGAACATGCAGATCTTCGCGGCTTTCGCGAATCTCGGCAGCAATCTCGATACCACTCAGTCCGCCACCAACAATATTTACAGTTGCCTGAGGTGGCAGGTTGTTCACACGGCGGTACGTCTCGCGAGTAGCTTCAAAAGTCTGAATAGTAGAAGTGAATGTATCGGCTCCCGGTACACCATGGAAATTATCGACACAGCCCAGTGCAATCACCAGCTGATCGTATTCCAGCGGTTCTCCATCGGCAAAAGAAATACTTTTCTCATCCATATTGATGCCATTTACTTCGCCGTAGCGAACAGATAGCTTGGGATGAACAGGGAATTTGACACGCAGCTCCATATCGGAGGAAGTTCCTGCCGCGAGTGCGTAATATTCGGTTTTGAGTCCCTGGAATGGCATGCGATCCACCAGGATTAATTGAGTATCCGCCGGAATTTTGGTGTCCAGCAGCTCATGCAGCAGGGTGGTTCCACCATACCCTCCGCCGAGAATGACTAAGTTTTTCATGATATCTTCTCCCTTTATGCAGTGTGATTAATTGAGAATGTAATAGATTCCCGGATAGAATTACATAGCTTGGAAACGATAATGTATACTGACATCATCCGGCGCAGGGAAGCCAATAACGAGACCGGGTAATGCCAATCGCCTGACACTATAATAAGTTTATCGGCAGGCGGATAAACGGGCTTTACTTCAATGAGAAAGCATGTGATTAACATGCCTGTTCAATTAAGTAAAGCCCGGTGTATAGTGAAATGCAAAGCGCGGATAAAGGTATTGCCTGCGAAAGCGGTGAAGCTCGCGCAGATTAACGGTTATTCGTACACTTGAATTTCGTTATAGAAGGTATCCCGCTCAACCGGAATGCGACCTGCCCCTTTAACGAGCCAGATCAGTTCCTTGCGAGTCAGACCTTCCGGTGTCAGGGCTCCTGCAGCGTGACTGATACGTTCCTTGAGGATTGTACCGTGTACGTCGGATGCGCCAAACGCCAGAGCCATCTGGGTCAGCTGGGTACCGATATTAATGAAATAAGCTTTGATATGATCAATATTGTCAAGCATCAGACGGCTGATCGCGATCGTTTTGAGATCTTCATAAGCCGAGTTGCGACGCATAATGCTGGCGTTTTTGCTTTTTGGCTGCATGGATAATGGAATAAATACCTGGAATCCATGAGTCTCATCCTGCAGTTCACGAATCTGGATCATATGGTTTACACGATCCTCATACGTCTCGATCGAACCGTACAGCATGGTAGTATGCGTACGCATGCCCAGCTCGTGAGCCGTGCGGTGTACTTCCAGATAGCGGTCTACATTGGCTTTGTTGACACGCATTTTTTTGCGGTATTCGTCCGACAGAATCTCGGCACCACCACCGGTCAGGGATTCCAGACCTGCTGCTTGCAGTTCAACCAGTACTTCTTTGATACCCAGACCACTGATCCGGGTAAAGAAATCAATCTCGGCTGCAGTGTAAGCCTTGAGGGTAACATCCGGGAATGCTTCGTTCAGTGCTTTGAGTGAATCCACATAATATTGGAAAGGCACATTGTTATTGTGACCGCCGACAATATGGAATTCGCGAATGCCCGGGTGAATATGCTGATTCACATAATCGACCATTTCCTGCCCGCTGAGTGTGTAGGAACCTTCTTCGCCTTCATCTTTGCGGAAGTTGCAAAAAGCACAGTGAGCTTCACATACATTGGTGAAGTAAAGACTCATATTTTCGATGAAATATACTTTTTTGCCGTTCTTGCGCATATTGGCTTCGTTAGCCAGCTGCCCAATCGTCAAAATATCATCGCTCTCGTATAAATATACCCCATCTTCCAGGGATAAACGCTCACCTGCGCGTACTTTATTGATAATCTCTGCCATCCGTGTATCGGTATGTGGTGTAATAAGGGTGGACATGCTATATTCCTCCTGTTCTCCTGTGACGCTTCTGTCTCTGGTGTCTAATCCCGTAAGACGCTCTTGTCCTGTCTTACACCAATTTGGCACTATTGAATAATAGAAGCCTATATTTATGATTCGGTTATCTTTGATTTGTCACAACATTCGACACAACTATATCATTTTTGAAATAACGCCTAATATTCAATATACAACAATGTACATAAGAAGTCATCCATATTAACAATAATTGTGAAAAAAGTTACAACGAAAAATAAGGCTAAAAACGTAATTGTTTTTGACAGAAATTCGACATTTCACGTCATCGTTCACTATTCATTATAAACCTCTCATCAGACACGGGCAATACAATTACTTAAAAAATGAAGGTTTTAACAAGGTATTCATCCTTGAGAGGACTGGAGCAGAAGAGTATAATGAAAGAGGAAAAGGAGGGAATACGAATGATTACAATTAGTGATACAGCGGCTTCACGTATGAAGGAAATTATGGAGGCACAGGATATTCCGGGGCTGTTTGTACGTGTAGGTGTCAGTGCTGGCGGCTGCAGCGGATTCTCTTATGCCATGGGCTTTGACAGTGAAGAGACAGAGCAGGATATATATATGGATGTTCAGGAGATGAAGGTTGTCGTTAACAAGGAAGATCTTGGACTGCTGAATGGTCTGGAAATAGATTATGAAGAATCGGGTCTTGCCGGAGGATTCACGATCAATAACCCTAACGCAATTGCTACCTGTGGATGCGGCGCTTCTTTCCGTACACGTAAAGAAGACGAAGTACTTGCCCAGCCTTGTGAGGATTAATTTGACGTTGGTATAGCAAGTGGTTCATGGATGATCATGATGAACAGCATAATGATTTAAAGAACAGCATCTGGATCTGAGAATATCAGGATGCTGTTTTTTTGTTATATTGGGGTGGGTATCAAAATACATCGGCAAAGGAGGACAGCAAATTGAAATCTCGTATCATAGCAATGTTAGCCATACTTTTGATGATTTCCATAGTATTCAACCTGAAGCAGTATCATGAACGAATCATCAGTATGCCCGGACAGGAAGAGACCAAGAACCATTATGACCTTTTCAAGAATCGACTGTATCACACGGATCAATCCTTGCAGACTTATCATCAGGCACACTCGACAGCAGCCCAAAATAAAGCGCTCGTACAGGCGGCAGGTTACGCAGGTGAAGCTGTAAATGAAATTAAGCTGATCAATGCCTATGCGGAGCATCCGCAGGAACAGCCTCTGCTTATACTCGAAAGTGATATCATTCCAATACATACTGCTATTCAACATTATGCTGTTACTGCAGCAGGAGGTCATCATCCTCACACCGCTGATATCAATCAGACAAGTGAGCATGTTAATGAACTCATGACAGCACTTCAACATACGTCTTTGCATGATGAGCAGTCACTTGCTGAGATTCAGACGGCTGCGGAAGCAGTCAACAGTAGGTACAGGGAGTAAGTACGCCCTGTACCTTATTTTTTGTGCACTTCGTAGGAGATGCCATTGGTCGTATCGAGTGCATTCAGCTGACCGCCATAGGCAGCTCCGCCATCAATACCTATAATCCGGTTCACCCCATAATAAATATTGAAGTTGGCAGCATCCTGATGCAGATAAAAAGTAGGCGTATGACCAAATACAACCAGCTGCTCTCCATCATAGCCGGTATGAAAAGGTTCACGTATCCAAAATAGCTGACGTTCTGTCGTCTCGGCTGCTGTTTTGCCAGGTTCTACACCAGCATGCACATATAAATAATCCGGCGTCTCGTAATACAGCGGCAGTCCTGAGATAAATTCCAGATGCTGCTGCAGCTCATCATGGTGGAGATCCGGTAAATGAAAGTCTTCGCCAGATAATGTAATCAATTCATCACGCGTAAATCCGTAACTGAGAAGTGTAGCCAATCCGCCGTTTACCTTAAGCCAGCGGTTCCAGTCTGCTTCCCTGCCGCTAGTCAATGCATTGAACATTAGATCTTCGTGATTTCCCTTCAGTGCAATAGCTCCCTCACGGGTAAGCTGCATGACACGCTCCAGTGTACCTCGTGAATTGCTTCCGCGATCTACATAGTCACCAAGCAGAATGAGCTGATCCTGCTCCGGTCGATAATCGATGTCATCCAGCAGACGGTCCAGAAGGCTGAGTTCACCATGAATATCACTAATCGCCAGAGTACGTTCAGACATGAGCAGCCCTCCTTAATATTTATAAATAAAGTATAACGTATTAGTTGTTATTACCCCGATTTATCGGCTTGATGATATGACCGGACATCCCATCCTGAATCTGCTAAATATACAGCATTACAGAATATCCAGGATCAATAAGTACTCTCCGTCCAAGCCAAACAGCCACCTGTATTCGGTACAGGTGGCTGTTTGACTTGAACGGATTACTTATTTGGTTGTCTTGGTCGTAGTGGTTTTTGTTGTTTTGGCAGCTGTCTGGGCAGGCATAAGTTCGATTTTGCTTATCTTGGTCGTGCTACCGGATGCGAGAGTGATGAATACAACATCACCGGCTTTGAGGGAAGAGAGCGACTTTTTGGTCTCGGTTGCCTTGGTGCTGCCTGCTGCATGCGTCACGCTCACTACACTGGTTGCGCTGGTAGTCGTGAGTGTAGTTGTTGTTGTGCTAAATGTCTGGGCGGGAGGCTGACCACCAGTATTGGCTTTGGCTTCACCAGCTGCTGGAGGGGTTGGAGCCTCACCACTAGGAGGAGCTTCGCCTGCTTTGGGGGCTGTAGAGCCTTCCGTACCCGAAGGAATAGCGGGTTGAGTAGAAGATTTGTAGATTACAATTTTACTGCTGCTAATCGATTTAATTTTGCCGATAACGACATTCTTGTTGTTAGCGGCAGTTTTTGCCGTTGTAGAAGCAGCCGTTTTGGTCGTTGTTGCTGCATCGGCTGTAGAGAATGACGTTAGCGATCCTGCTAGCAAAGCAGCAGACAGGGCAAGACTGGATAATACTTTTATTGTTTTCATGAATGGTATTCCTCCTGGATAATAGATGATAGGGCAAGCCATATGACTTGCTTACAATATGTAGTATAGATTCGTAATATGAATTCCTTGTGAATAGAATACTTATTTCAATAGGCTATCTTGATTAACAGTAGCCAAAAGAAATTCAGCTATTGTTCCTATCATTTTCAAAAGTATATGAACTTCCCAATAACCAAAAAGCCATCCTCTGCTCCGTTATGAATAAACGGAAAAGAAGATGGCTAAACAGCCAGCAGATCATTCTGCTGCCGGTAAGAAAATGGATATATAGCGTTCAGGAATCAATCAGTCTGAAACATGGTCATATCGCGACTGTACAGACTTTTGGTACCGGATTGCAGATTGCGTACACGTACATATTTATTCGTATAGGCTTCTACATACCCTCGGCCGACTTCACAATACACGCCAGCAGGATCTTCCTGCCATACGATAATCAGGCTGCCGGACAGGCCAGCAGTAAAAAAGTGAATGTCTTCGGTCAACGTATGTTTTTTATTGGATTTCATGGAGGAGCCCCTTCCTATATTTAAAACCGCCTCAACCGGCGGAATTGTTCCGGTAAAGATTATACTCCATGACTGCGTATATGGCGATAGCTTTTTTATATAAAATTAGAAAAAACCGGGAACAATACCAATCCCGGTTAATCGGTTCAAAAAAGCAGTAGAACAGGGAGCAATCTTTATACTTGCATAATGGAAATATGTGGTTGTTATCATCCGATTTCTTAAAAATATCCGTACATGTGTCCTTGAACGATAATGGCAATGACTGCCAGATGCGCAGGGTAAAAGGCACGCCATAACCAGCGCGGAGGAGCGACAAGCGAGAAGTTCGGACGCAGCTCTGTACGGGCGGTAATCAGAAGTGTGGAGAATATGCTGTATATCTGAATCAGACTCGTATATCCAGCCAGCACAAAAATAAGAGTCAGCGCAAAATGGGCAAGTACCATCACATATCCCGGTACATATCGATAAATCAATATCAGCAGAATACCGTAAGCACCATAATCGGTATGCAGTACTTCAGCAACCAAGCTGAAAACGGCAACCAGCAGAATCGATACCGGGAACAGTCGTGAAGGTATGCGATCCAGTAGAATTAGCAGTAGCAAACCGATCAGCAAGGTGAACACTACATTCAGATTCGTAATATTAAAAGCGAACATGAACGGAAATTGGGAAAGCAGTGCGATAACCATTAGCCGAATCAGATATTTATTTACATTCCGGGTATGCCGGTATCCGACGACCAGCAGATAACAGTAGATCGGAAATGCGATCCGTCCGATGATCCGCATATACCGCTCATCAGAAAAAAAGGCATAGCCCAGATGATCAATCAGCATTGTAATCATTGCCAACCATTGCACAAGGCCACACCTCCCTATTCATAAACCTATACGATTAACCGACAATCCATGGATCAAAAACTCAGCATGACACCGCGGACAGCGAGTGAAATAACCAGCGCTCCGAAAATCACAAAACCTACGCCTGCCGCTCTGCTGTTTTGTTTGAAAAACTTGCCGCCCAGCGCTACCATCATGCCACCGATAATAAGCAGCATGAGTGAAATAATAAGGCGAAGGGTGAAGTATACACCAACACTCAAGCCGATAGACCTCCTTTATTTAAACAATCTCCAATTAAAATCGATTTGCAATAACCTAATTTTAAACTTCTCTATACTATACGATAAAAACCAGCTGTCTATCCAAGGAAAAGGTGAACAATTTGGCAACATCGGAAGCGCTGACAGACAGAAAATAGTCACAGACTGGTTGCCAATGAATATCCTGTACTATTCATTATTTCAAAATAGACATAAAAATCGGCTGGTTTATTTCGATTTTTGCCCAGAAGAAAAGCGCTTCTCCCGTCCGTTCACGATCATGGAAAGGGAAAAGCGCTTGGCTCCAGTTCGAACTGCGTGACAGGCATATTCCCTGGCAGCAGAACATTACGGTTAAAATCGATACAGTATTAGAGCTTCATGTTACTGCTGTGTCCCGGAGACAGCTTGGCATCCGGATCTACATATACTTTGGCATTATTGATAGCTGTAGGTGCTTCACCAAAACCGACCGCGATCAGCTTCAGCTTGCCCGGATACGTCGTAATATCACCGGCAGCAAAGATACCTTCAACATTCGTCTCCATCCGGGAATCAACGATAATGGAATTTTTCTCAATCTCGATTCCCCATTCAGCGATCGGACCGAGCGAGGAGAGGAAGCCAAAGTTGATAATCACGTCATCCACTTCGATCTCCTGGGTTTCGCCACTTTTCACATGGGCAAGGGTTACACGCTCGATGCGCTCTTCACCATGCAGTTCAGTGATTTCGGTTGGCGTTACTACTTTGACATTCGATGCCATCAGGTTCTCTACACTGTGCTCATGGGCACGGAACTTGTCACGGCGGTGGATCAGTGTCACTTCAGCAGCTACGGGCTCCAGCATCAATGCCCAGTCTACTGCAGAGTCGCCTCCACCGCTAATCAGTACTTTTTTACCGGCAAAACGGCTCAGGTCGCTGACAAAGTAGTGCAGGTTGGCTTTTTCGAATTGCTCGGCATTAGGCAGTTCCAGACGACGTGGTTCGAATGCACCTACACCGGCAGTAATGATAACCGCTTTGCTTTCATGTGTGCCTTTATCTGTGGTAACGACAAAATGACGGTCGCCTTTTTTCTCTACGTTCAGTACTTTTTCTTCCAGACGAATATCTGTATCGAACAGATTCATCTGCTGCTGCAGGTTGTTGACAAGCTCCTGGGCAGTAATTTTCGGGAAGCCGGCTACATCATAAATATATTTCTCAGGATAAAGGGCAGCGAGTTGTCCGCCCAGCTGAGGCATACTTTCGATCAGTTTGACAGATGCCTGACGCATACCGCCATAAAAAGCGGCAAACATGCCTGCAGGACCTCCACCAATAATAAGGATATCGCTCATTGCTCCGGTGGTTGTAGATGTCACCGTACCACACCTCCATAAGTAATCAAATCTTTACTCATTATAATCGGTTGAGAACGATTTTCAAAGGAAGGAAATGATCAATATTGTGAAGCCATTAATACCCATTATGTAATTCCTGAAAAATTAAGATTAAATTTTACATGAAATATACTGAAAATTAAATTTTCTCTTGATCTTTTCAGCGAAAATAGCTATCATTTCAGTTGTGTCGATAATGGTTTGTGACAGAAAACGGACAGTTTTTTGAAAAAAAAGCAAATTTTTTTTGAAAAAATGGAGCATAAAGGTTACAATATAATGTGACATATCGTATAGCAATATTGAGACAGTATCTCTATTTCTGCCACTCGTTGTGTATATTTTCACAATTGCGTACAACGTTCCGTGAAATTTATATACAAGTTTCTGCCAGAATGAAGAACCATTATCCCAGGTTTGGTTAAATAATTTATATCGTTTCAGTGCAGTGTCTGACTGTCTGTCGTTAACATAAGTGGGCAGCTGGATAATGCACGTAATGAATATCATTATGATTTAGCATTTTCTAATGCTCAATTGAACAAATTGGAAGGGGAAAACAGACATGAGTAGCATTCCAAAAATCGTCATTCTTGGCGCTGGTTACGGCGGCATCATGACAGCACAACGTCTTCAAAAAGAACTGAACTATAATGAGGCAGATGTGACTCTGGTTAACCGCCACGAGTATCATTATTTCACAACTCACCTGCATATGCCTGCAGCAGGTACAGACGCTGAAGAAAACGCGTATGTGCCAATCTCCAAGCTGATCGACGAATTCAAAATCGATCTGGTAAAATCCAATGTAAAACAAATCCTCCCACAGGAGAAAAAAGTAATTTTGGAAGACGGTACACTGTCTTACGATTACCTGGTTATCTCCCTGGGCGGCGAACCGGAAACATTCGGTATCCCGGGCATGATGGAAAATGCAATGATGATCCGCAGCATTAACTCCGTCCGCAAAATCCGTGAGCATATCGAAAGCCAATTCGTAGCTTACAAAACAGATAAAAAACCGGAGCGCCTGAGCTTTGTTGTCGGCGGTGCCGGCTTCACAGGTATCGAGTTCGTAGCCGAGCTGGCTGATCGTGTAGCCGAGCTATGCAGAAAACACGGTATCGATCGTTCCGCAGTTAAAATCTACAACGTAGAAGCAGCTCCAACTGCACTGCCAGGCTTCGATCCTGAACTGGTAGAATATGCAATGAAAGTACTGCAAAACAAAGGCGTTACGTTCAAAATCGGCGTAGCCATCAAAGAATGTCAGCCTGACGGCGTTGTCGTTGGCGATGACATGGAGAAAATCCCGGCTAACACTGTCGTATGGACAGGTGGTATCCGTGGTAACCGTGTTGTGGAAGAAGCTGGCTTCGAGACGATGCGCGGCCGCGTAAAAATCGACGAATATCTGCATGTACCAGGTTATGAAGATATCTTCATGATCGGTGACAGCGCCCTGATGTTCAATCCGGAAGGACGTCCATATCCTCCAACTGCACAAATCTCCATGCAGCAAGGACCAGTAGTAGCACAGAACATTCTGGCAGCTATTCGTGGACAACAACCGAAGAAATTTACATTCAGCAACAAAGGTACAGTTGCTTCCCTGGGTAAAGGCGAAGCAGTTGGTATCGTAGGCGACCGCAAGCTCAAAGGCTGGGTAGCTGCACAGCTGAAAAAAGTCATTGATATCCGCTGGCTGTTCATCATCGGTGGCGTATCTCTGGCACTGAAAAAAGGTAAATTCCTGTAAGATGCGTCATTGCAGCGTTCAGGTACGTGGATTGTTGACGCGTGACGAGCTGGACCGTTACAACGGCTTGATGGAAGCCGGTTCCTTTCTGGAAGATCAGAGCCGTTATGATCTGGCTTATGTGATCCAGCAAGAAGTGGATCTTCTGATCCAGCCGGCCATCGAGCGGTTAAAGGATAAAAGCCGGACACGTGACCGTGAAGAGCAGGAATATCTCGCTTCATTAAAAAATGACGGGACTGCTGCTGAATAACCGTACTTTCCGTGAATTATGCAATACGATATGCAGGTCCAAATAAAGAGCAGGCTCCAATGAGGAGCCTGCTCTTTTTGATTTATAATCGTCTATTCAGGAGAGAACAGAGTAAGAAAATAGTCTAACGACTTCTGATTATCGCAGTATAACGGTTTGAAGTGTTACCATGATTGCTATGAGAATCTTTATATGACATACATGAGCGGAAAGCGAATGATCGGCTTTTTATTAACGGGAAGAGCTCTCACCATTTTGCGTATTAACCTGGAATTGCCCAATTTCTTGCAGCAAATGGTCAGCGCTCTCGGTCAGGTGCTTGGATGATGTGGAGATGCTGGAAATGGATTGAGTCTGCTCGATGGTGGAAGAAGCCGCTTCCTGGGTAGCAGCTGCACTTTCTTCAGCTACAGCGGCAAGGCCTGTGATAACGTCAGATACCTGAAGAGCGCCAGCTTGTACTTCATTCACACCGGAGAGAACCTGAGTGATCCGGCCGATGATACCGTCTACCGAACTACGGATTTGTTCAAACGATTCCCGGGTCTCATTCATGGATTGCTGCTGTTGTACAGTAGTCTCGCGGAAGGAAGCCAGTACTGTAGAGCTTTGTTTGCCGGCATCCTGCAGTTCAACCAGCAGAGCGCTGATATCTTCGGCAGAGTGAGAAGCCTGTTCTGCCAGCTTTTGGACTTCACTGGCGACTACTGCGAAGCCGCGTCCGTGCTCACCCGCACGTGCTGCTTCAATCGAGGCATTCAGTGACAGCAAGTTGGTCTGGCTGCTGATTTCACGGATAACCTGCGTAATCTTAGCGATTTCTTCCAGTTTGTTGATGAGCAGAGAGTTGGATGATTCTACACGTTTGGTAGATTCCTGACCAGCCTGTGCCAGTGAGCTTTGCTGTGTGATGGCATCGGTACCACGTGTCATGGCTCCATTTACTTCTTCGATCATGCTGGCAGCTTGTCCGGCATGGGAAGATACCTGTTCCAGGGAATGGGTCATGCCCATAACCATTTCGGCTCCCACTTGGATAGATTCTGCCTGATCATTGGCACCACGGGCAATTTCTTCAATAACGGTAGAGATTTGCTGAGCAATATCACCTGAGCTGGAAGCATTATCGTACATTTGCAGAGAAGCTTTGTTTACATTTTCGGCAGAGTGGGAGACAGTCTCGATCAGATTGCGAAGAGCGGCAGACATGGTATTAAAGTCTGTGCCTAGCTGAGCGATTTCATCTTTGCCTTTGACAGGTACCTGTACTGTCAGGTCACCTTCTGCCAGACGCTGTGCATTTTGCTGGAGAATATTTAGTGGTTTAACGATACGTGTGGCGACAATAAAGGCGAGCACAGACAATGCAATAGTCAGTACAATCAGAATTAGAGTGATTTTGTTACGAAGTTGAACATAATCAGCGAAAGCATACTTTTCTGAAATAGAAGTTGCAATAGTCCATCCGGTACCAGGGAGTTTTTGATAGTACATTAATTGCGGATCGCCATTATAGCTGTATGAGATCTTACCGGAATCATTTGCAGTCAGAGAGGAAGAAATGGCACTATAATCTTTCTGTTCGGAGAGTAATTTATTGACAAAGTCAGCGTTAGGATGAGCGAGTACATTGCCATTGCGATCCAGGAGGAAACTAAAACCGCCTGCTGTTTTAATTGAATTGATATATTCGGTAATTGTAGAAAGATAAATGTCTTCTCCAAGTATACCGGCAACTTTGCCATTTTCATCTTTCAAAGGCATGGTAATAGGAACAGAGTATTTGTTACTGGATATATCGAGATAAGGATCATTTACACTCAATTTATTGGCAGCCAGACCGTTGATATACCAAGGACGCTGACGAGAATCATATCCTGCATCGGGTATCCAGCCACTTCCATCTACAAGCTCGCCGTTAGCAAGACCAAGATAAAGATCAGAGATGGTGCCATTATTCAGTTCGCTTTTATATACTTCCAGATGTTTGACAGTTACGTCTTTAATAGGGATATTATCTTGGATAAAAGTTCCCATAGTCTCAAGCACTTTGCTGTTGGTGTTAATCCATCCCTGTGTCTGGCTGACCGCAGTCTCAACGGTACTTTTTAATTCATCTTGTACAGATTGTTCTGCTTCCTGATTAAGCGTATACAAGGCAATAATACCTACAGGTACAGCAATCAGAATCACTGCGGAAACAACGAGTAAAATTAACTTGAGTTTCAAAGACATGAGATCTCCCTCTTTCTATTCTCCTGAATTAATGATTGTTGGTAATTACGAGTGGTAATGAACTTTAATTCTATATCGTCGGACATCATAATAAACGTTACATTTTTCGACAAATATTATTGAGAAAAATAGGACTTTTTTACTTATTAAAAAGTAAGTATTTTCACAAATAAAATAAAAAGCCTGCGACCCTCCAGAAATCGGAAAAGTCGCAGGCTTGATCATTATATAAATACTAAATATATAAATACCAAATATATAAAACGAAAATTATAGTTTCAGCATTTCTTCGAATTTCTCGCTATCCATCAGGCTACCCACATAGAAAGCGCCAAATTCGCCAAAACGTGCGCTGGCTTCGTCAAAGCGCATTTCATAGACCAACTTTTTGAACTGCAGGGCATCGTCGGAGAACAGGGTAACGCCCCATTCCCAATCATCCAGACCTACCGAACCGGTAATGATCTGTTTTACCTTGCCGGCATAGCTGCGGCCGATCAGACCGTGGCTGCGGATCATCTCACGGCGTTCTTCCATCGGTAGCATGTACCAGTTATCACCGAGATTACGTGTTTTGTTCATCGGATAGAAGCAGATATAACGGGAAGCAGGCAGCGCCGGTTTGAGACGGGCTACAACCTGTGGGTTCAGCATAGGATCTTCCTCGCTCTTGCCTGCCATGTAGCTGCTCAGCTCGACTACGCTCACATAGGAATATGCTTTGTCAGTAAAGCGAGCAAAGGTTGTTTTGTTGAATTCGGTCTCGATCTTATTCAGATCTTCCAGCGTTTCGCGCAGATGCATCATTACAAAATCGGCTTTTTGTCCAACAATGCTGTAGACTGCCGTGCTGCCGCTTCCTTCGGCACTGATCGTATTCCACTCATGGATAAGTGCATTCAATTCTTCGAGTGCACCTGCACGTTCTTCATCGTCGGCCGCTTTCCATGCCGTCCAGTTGATTGTGCGGAAATCGTGCAGGGCGTACCAGCCTTCCAGTGTAGCTACGGCTTCGTTCATAGAAAAAATCACTCCTGTATGTGTAAGTTGGTTAACCGTGTATTTCCGGGAATATAATAAGGCGCAAAGTAGAAATGACTGCGCCTGGTCTGCAAAACCTGACCCTATTATTGTAACCGAACGAGATGGACAGGGCAATTCACTTCACAGTCTGTTCATGGTTACTTCATTCAAAAAACGTTATTGATGTGCATTCTTGCAAACAATAGATCATGTTGAAGCACAGTGGTTATTCCGCCCATATTTTCACTTTATTTTCAGAGTGGAAAGTGAGCGTTTTGTGGTAGAATAGAATTCCGTATAAATGGGTGCAGCAGAAAGGGGGCGGAATATGCGCATCAAGAATTTACTTCATTTTACAGAGAATCATCGTTACTGCGTATACCGCGAATTTGGACTGGGCAGCCTGGACGAACGGATGCTGAACCTGGTCTACCAGCCGCTCACCGGAGCATTCGCCATCAGTCTGTACCGGCTGTTATGCGATCATGTGAACGCACAGCAGGTAGGTTATTCACCGGTTGAACAGCAGCGTGGATTATTCCTTACGCTGGGTCTGGAACCGGGGGAACGTGGACGCAAGCAGCTGATGGAACAGGCATCTCTGCTGGAGGCTGTGGGATTGCTCCAGACGAGCCGGGTCTATTTCCCGGATCAGGATGATTATATATATGAATACGAACTGCAGCAGCCGCTGTCCCCGGGGGAGTTTTTCCGGACACAGCATCTGACACTGCTGCTGCGGGACAAGATCGGCAAGTTTGCCGTATTGTCGCTGCGTGAGCAATTTTTTGGGAGACAGCCTGAAGGCTGGGATAGTCCGTCGGTACAGAAAGAAAATATCTCACAGCCATTCTATGATATATTTGAGCTGAATACGCATGTGATCGACTACGAACTGGAGCAGGCGCTGACCGAAGTGAGTACGCAGACTCGCAGCAATCAGCCCAAGCTGAGTGAAGACGATCTGATTAACTATGCGGATATTATTCGTTATTTCCCGCGTGGCTCGCGCAATCGGCAATTTGTAGAAAAGCTACGTTTTCAGCCGGAGCAGATGAATGTGCTCAGCTATATTGCCTATAAATACAAGCTGGATATTCAGGATATCTGCCGGATGCTGGATGAGGACGGGATCTTTACTACAGATGGCGAGCTCGCCGAGGAAGAGATTCAGCGCCGGGCGAATCTGCAGTTCCGTCAGGGCAAAAAGCGGATGGAAGAGCGGCAGATTCACGAAGCCAAAGTGGTATCTCTGCGTCAGCAGCATCAGGAACCGGCGCAGGAGACTCAGGATCTGCCGGTAGAACACGCGGTAGAGATGGAATACTATCTGGAAGTGCCAAGACAATTTACCGGCAAATGCGATATTCATCAATATAATATGATGCTGCGCAATCAGCCGTATACCCGGATGCTGGAAATGTTCTATCCGGGAAGTGTACCGAACAGTATTAATGATATTTTCGAGCATATCGATATTAATTATAAGCTGCCTGAAGAAGTAATGAATGTGCTTATTCATTATCTGCTGGCCGTCAAAATGTCCCAACCAGGTGAACGTCTGAGCAGCAAATTCGTCGACTGGATCGTAACGAATATGCTGAACCAGCAGGTCAATACGTACGAAAAGGCGGTTCGCTATGTACGCGAGCAGAACAAGCTGGATCTGCGGATCAGCGATCAGGCCAAGCTGAAAGGCAAGGAAGCCGCAGGAGGAACTGCCAAGCGCACCGGACGCAATTATGGACGCACGCCGGCACGCACCAAGCCGGAGATTCCGATTGTGGAAGGGTCGCAGGGGAAAACGTCCAGCATCTCCGACGAGGAGCTGGCAGAAGTTCTGCGTATGGCAGAGCAGATGCAGTCCGGCAAGAATGGCGGATAAGACCGTTCTACACAGCAGGTGCTGGCCAGAACGAATGCTATCTATTACGGATTCGTTCTGCCATATTCCCCGCCTAACAGCCACTTGCGGGCATAGAAAAAGGATGGCTGTCTTTTATACCTCAGACAGTTATAAGTAAGAGTTGAACAAACGGGAAGGGGCTACACACCATGGAATCCATCGGTGATCTGCTGCGGCAGATGAAGAGTACGCGCTTTCGGGAACAATCGAACAAGATTGCCACGCAGCTGTTCACGGACCCGCTGGTGCTGGAGCTTCGCAGCCAGCATCCGGAGCTGACCGATCAGGAGCTGATGACCAATCTCAGCAAGCTGTACCAGTATGTCGGGGATCAGCGTAACTGCGACAATTGTCCCGGACTCGATCAATGCCCGAATGATTTTCAGGGGCATTACACCAAACTAAGTGTGCAGTCTTCCGAAGAAGGAGCCAGGCTGCATGAACGCAAGACACCCTGCCAGAAGCAGCTGAGCAGACAGCATGAACAGCAGGTCAGACAGCGAATTCACAGCTTTTATGTGGATGATCGCGCGCTGAATGAAGGATATAACGCTGTGGAGATCGTTTCCAAAGATATCGAACGCGTCCCGGCGGTGAAGAAAATTTTTGATTACATTAATGAAGTAAAGCAGAATGGACTGCCTGCCAAAGGGCTGTATCTGGTCGGACATTTTGGTACCGGCAAGACTTTTCTGATGTCTTATATGCTGCATGAATTGGCCAAAGCCGGCTATACCGGCGTGATTGTATATATGCCGGAATTTGTGGAAGATCTGAAATCGATGTTCCAGGATAACAACCGGATGAAAGAAACGATCGAGATTATGAAAAATACGGATCTATTGATCTTTGATGATATAGGTGCAGAGAATCTGAATCCATGGGTACGTGATCATGTATTGGGAGCTATTCTGAATTACCGGATGGAACGCAAACCTACGTTTTATACTTCCAATTATTCGCTGGAGGCGCTGCTACAGCATCTTAGCTTCACCAACAAAGACGGGGAAGAACGGTATAAAGGTGAACGTCTCATGAACCGAATCGCTCCATTCGTGGACGTCATCAGTGTTAGCGGAGAGAACAAACGTGGCGATATTCCGGGTGAATAATTACTATTTTTAAATTATAGTAATTAAAAGTATAATAGTTACTAAAATATAGATAAGTATAATAAATTCGTATTATCTGTTTCGGAATCTCTATTCCTGTGTTATAATAGGGGTGTAATAGGTTCTATAGTTGTTTAAATAATGAATAATTCAAATAAAGGTATTCAAGGAGGAAATTTCCATGGCAATCGTTAATGTATCTGATCAATCCTTTACAAATGAAGTAGAAGGACAAGGCACAGTACTGGTAGACTTCTGGGCACCATGGTGCGGTCCTTGTAAAATGCTTGCTCCAATCCTGGACGAGCTGGCAACTGAAGTTGGCGACAGCGTAAAAATCGCTAAAGTCAATGTAGACGAAAACCCTGAAACAGCTTCCCGTTTCGGCGTAATGAGTATCCCTACAATGATCTTCTTCAAAGATGGTCAACCTGTAGATAAAGTAGTAGGTCTGAACTCCAAAGACTCCCTGAAATCCATCCTGGCAAAACATCAATAATTTTGCCTCGCTATAACGATAAGCAGTATAAGACAGCTGATCCTTTTGGAACAGCCTGACGGTACTGCACTAACCCCCGGTAAATACCGGGGGTTTTTTCTGTCCGATGCATGCAGTAATGGTATATTCATTCTTTAAAATATATCTTCAAATAATAGTTGAACAATGAATTACAAGAACGTATGTTGCCATAAACCTATCCGATTCCCTTCTGGAACTGCTATAATAGAAAAGGCATTAAAAACGAATTTGTCTCTAATAAGGATCTTCATTCACACACTATGCTTGTAACCATTGTTTAGAATTACCAGCAGATACCGCAATAGAGGCTACACAATCGCCATCCCTTATACAAATCCCCCTTATAGGGGTAATACATGTTAATATACCGTCTGCCTATCTCTCAACAATATATCTTGAGATCTTTTCTTTGGCGAATGCGAACCAGCATAGATAAAAGAGCAGCAGCAATCAAGCACGGAGCGAAGGAAAAGGAATTGGACCAAAGGACGACATTTAAGCCTGGAGATCCCCCTTTCCAATTACTCCTTAAGGATCTCCAGGCTTAACCGGAGGACGTGGTCCAATCCTTTTTCGCAGCGGATACTCTAGATAGCTTATTCTAGATCCTTTATTCTAGCTACTTTATATTGTTCGCTGGAATGCTGCTTTACCCTTTTAGATCAACTTATCTGCAGGTTTGTTTGTCAAAGTAAGAGACCCATATATTGCGATAATATACAGACACCCAGTAATCGCAAGATTCACCAGTGAAAGACAGGAAGGAGAAGTCTATGGATTCACATATGGAAACGATTCGCGAGCAGGAGCAGGCGATAGAGAATATCCGCCATAAGCTCGCCCTGCTGCCGGATTTACCGGGCTGTTATCTGATGAAGAACCGGGAAGGCACGATCATTTATGTGGGTAAAGCCAAAGTGCTCAAAAACCGTGTCCGGTCTTATTTTACAGGCAGTCATGATGGCAAAACCCAGCGTCTGGTCGCAGATATCCGCGATTTTGAATATATTGTAACCGGCAGTAATATGGAAGCGCTGATTCTGGAGTGTAACCTCATCAAAACCCATCAGCCCAAATATAACGTGCTGCTGAAGGACGACAAGACTTTTCCATATATCAAAATTACCAATGAAGAGCATCCACGTCTGGAAGTGACCCGGCGTGTGCTCAAAGATAAAGCCAAATATTTTGGCCCCTATCCCAATGCATTTGCTGCCCAGCAGACCAAAAAGCTGCTCGATCGCATGTATCCGCTGCGCAAATGCAAAGTCATGCCCAAAGAAGTATGCTTGTACTATCATATGGGACAGTGTCTGGCGCCCTGTGAATATGAAGTGCCGGAAAAGTCTTATGATGAGATTCGTCAGGAGATCACCCGTTTTCTGAGCGGTGGACATGAAGAGATCAAAAAAGATCTGCAGCGCAAAATGGAAGAAGCCGCTGAAGATCTGTATTTTGAACGAGCCAAGGAACTGCGTGACCAGATTCGCAATATTGATGCACTGATGGAAAAGCAGAAAATTACGATGGCAGATGCCCGGGACCGCGATATATTCGGCTTCTCTGTCGACAAGGGCTGGATGTGTGTACAGATTCTGTATGTGCGCCAGGGTAAAATGATCGAGCGTCATGCTTCGGTGTTCCCTTTTTATGGAGAGCCGTATAACGACTTTATGTCGTATGTGACCCAGTATTATAGCGATAACCCGGCAATGCCGCAGGAAATTCTGCTGCCGGCGATGGAAGCTTCTGCCGATCTGGAGAGTGCCAGCGACAAGGCACTGGATACTGCAGAACAAGAAGGTCTAAACGCGAATGATGGAGAAGGCTCAACAGGCATGAATGATCTGGCTGATCGAGTTGCCGAGACAGGCGAAGAATATGCTGTTCAGTCTGCCAAAATGGAAGCCGAAGCCGCTGAATTAACTGAAGCGTCGGGTTCTGACCAGCAAAATGCAAGTGATCCGGAAAGTGTCAAAGCAGCCGGAGGAGATCAGCTGGATGCTCCAAGCAGCGCCCAGATGCTGCAGCAGTGGCTCGGTATCAAAGTATTGATTCCACGCCGCGGCCTGAAGCGTCAGATGATTACAATGGCACAGGATAATGCCAGAGTCTCGCTGGATGAGAAGTTCCGCCTGATTGAGCGTGACGAAGAACGTACTTCCAAAGCCGCCGAGAATCTGGGACAGGCGATTGGTCTGAACAATTTGCATCGTGTCGAAGCGTTTGATAACTCCAATATCCAGGGTTCCAATCCGGTATCGGCGATGGTGGTCTTTATCGATGGTAAGCCAGCCAGAAAGGAATATCGCAAGTATAAAATCCGGACGGTTGAAGGTGCGGATGATTACGGTACAATGCGTGAAGTCATTCGCCGCCGCTATGAACGTGTGCTCAAAGAGAATCTGGAGATGCCCGATCTGATTGTAGTCGATGGTGGTAAGGGTCAGATTTCTGCTGCTGCCGATGTACTGGAAAACGAACTCGGAATATTCATTCCGGTCTGTGGACTGGTCAAGGATGCGAAGCACCGTACCTCCCAGCTGATGGTCGGTGATCCGGCTGAACCGGTCAATCTGGCTCGTGACAGTCAGGAATTCTACCTGCTGCAGCGGATTCAGGA
Organism: Paenibacillus dauci; assembly: GCF_000971985.1. Classification (GTDB taxonomy): domain Bacteria; phylum Bacillota; class Bacilli; order Paenibacillales; family Paenibacillaceae; genus Saccharibacillus; species Saccharibacillus dauci. Next base: position 75,329 of record NZ_KQ040803.1, read on the forward strand.
CGAAGTTCACCGATTTGCTATTACGTTCCACCGAGAGCAGCGCGGCAAGTCGATGATCGTGTCTCAATTGGATAGCATTCCGGGTATCGGAGAAAAGCGGCGCAAGCTGCTGCTCAAGCATTTTGGTTCCATTAAAAAAATAAGAGAAGCTAGTGTCGAAGACTTCCGGCCTCTCTCGATCGGCGATAAACTCGCCCGTCAAATTCTGGATGCATTAAAAGAAGAGTAGCCATAGTAAACTGTACCCTACAAGATGGACACTTTGAAAAAAAGTCATCTTGTAGGGTCTTTTTGTGTACAATAAAGAAAAAA
>NZ_LAQQ01000020.1 GCF_000971985.1 Paenibacillus dauci
ATATTTTGAAGAACCGAAGTTCTTCACTCACTCGTTGTTCAGTTTTCAAAGATCAAAGTCTTTTTCGTTACCGCTGTATCTCTCGCAGCAACTCTTATATCATATCACCTTTTCAATTTCGTGTCAACAACTTTTTTTGAATAAGTTTTCGACGGTTAATTCAATTGGAAATGTAATAAGTAGTCACCGGCATGACGCCGTATCGCGACTAGATTTATAGAATACCATGAATGATGCTACCTTGCAAGCATTTTATAAAATCTTTTTATGCCTCTATAAATTAAAATGATCAATAGTTCTGCTAACTTGCTATCTATAACGTTTCCTATAGAGAATAGCCTTGTTTTTGCTGATAGCATGTAGTCGGATATTAAAGAAGAATTATTGATCCAATTTATAATATAGTTATGTTTTAAGTTCTAATACTTGTTTTGCCTCTCATGATGTAAGTAGGTACTCTTTACTAGGTCTGCCACATTCTATTTTAAACATGGCCGTTATTTGGCTGACTACTTATGAGGATAATAGTGTGTGTGATTATGAAGCGTACATTATATCTTGCAAGACTGATAGCATATTGAATTATTGTAAGAGACATTGGAATAGATACACAGAAAATGAATTCGGATTTCTTTTCTATACAAATGAGTTGGAAGCTTATTACTGCATCATCCGTCCGCCGCTGAGTCTCAATTTGGCATATGAGCTATGAGTATGGACTATATATGGATTATATGTAGATTCGTATTTAGCTAAAAAGACATTAATTCAGTTTTTGCTAAGCAGTAGTATGATAAAAGACCCACTCTTTAGAAAGAGCGGGTCTTTTATAAATGCAGATGTGTATACAGTTACAGTTACAGTTACAGTTACAGTTACAGTTACAGTTACAGTTACAAGTAGATTATCTCCTATAGATATATACAACAACCTTCTATAGAAGAGAATAATTCACATATATTCTGTGCTTCAGTCAGACTGTCTTATATAAAAGGAGTTATAACTTCATTTATATAAATGTTATTGCTGCATGACTATAGCTGATGCAGAGAAATATATGGCTGACTTATTAACCGGCATACAGGGACATTATCTTATAGAAGTTAATGGTTTCTTATTCGTGTGCCTGATTACGCATATGCGGGAACAGCAGGACATCGCGGATAGATGCTGCATCTGTGAGCAACATAACCAGACGGTCGATACCTATACCCAGTCCACCTGTTGGTGGCATACCGTATTCCAGCGCACGGATAAAGTCTTCATCCATTTCGAAGGCTTCATCATTGCCTTTTTCTTTTTCGACAAGTTGTGCTTCGAAGCGCTGACGCTGGTCGATAGGATCATTCAGCTCGGTGAAGGCATTCGCATGTTCACGCGCTACGATAAACAGCTCGAAGCGATCGGTGAAGCGAGGATCGGCTTCGCTCTTTTTGGCCAGTGGAGAAATATCTACAGGGTGGCCTGTAATAAATGTAGGCTGAATCAGCGTCTCTTCTACAAACTCTTCGAAGAAAGCATTAACAATATGACCGAAAGTCATATGCGGCTCTACTTTAACATTGTGTTCTTTGGCAAGTGCCTGTGCTTCGGCATCCGTCATATGCACACTGAAGTCTACACCTTTGACTTCTTTGACTGCATCGACCATGGATACACGGCGCCAGTTAGGCGTCAGATCTACTTCTTGCCCCTGGTAATGAATACGTGTTGTACCCAGTACTTCCTGAGCGATATGGGCTACCATACTCTCGGTCAGGTTCATGATATCCTCGTAATCGGCATAAGCTTCATACAGCTCAATCATGGTGAATTCCGGATTATGACGAGTAGATGTACCTTCATTACGATAAGCACGGCCAATCTCGTATACTTTTTCCAAACCACCGACGATCAGGCGTTTGAGGTGCAGCTCCAGAGCGATACGCATATACAGTTCCATATCCAGCGCATTGTGATGCGTAATAAATGGTTTGGCTGCAGCGCCACCGGCGATTGCATGCAGTGTCGGTGTTTCCACTTCCAGATAGCCGAGGGAATCCAGATAGCGACGCATGGATTGGATAATACGGGAACGGGTGATAAATGTTTTCTGCACTTCCGGGTTCACGATCAGATCGACATAACGCTGGCGATAACGCAGCTCTACATCTTTCATACCATGATATTTATCCGGCAGTGGCAGCAGGGATTTGGTGAGCACTTCCAGATCTTTTACTTTGATGGATGTCTCACCTGTTTTGGTTTTGAAGACCGTACCGGTCACACCGACGATATCTCCAAGATCCAGAATGGTAAAAGCCTCATATTTGGCTTCAGGCACAGTGTCTTTGCGAACGTAAATCTGGATACGGCCACTCAGATCCTGGATATGCGCAAAGCTTGCTTTACCCATGCCACGCTTGGTCATGATACGACCAGCCAGACTTACGGTTACTTCTTTTTCTTCGAGCTCTTCTTTGGTCATAGTCTCGTACGTGTGCAGCAAATCTGCTGCACTAGACGTGCGTACGAACTTTTTACCAAATGGGTCAATGCCCAGTCCGCGCAGTTCGTCCAGTTTGTCACGGCGTACCTGCAGTAGTTCGTTCAGTTCACTTTCACTTATGTGTTCCTGTTCTTCTTGACCAGGATTCAATGTTTCATCAGACATCGCTGGGTCTCACTCCTTTGAAGGTAATAACTTGCCGGCTCTCTCGCTCTCTTATGACGACAGAAGAATGCAGATACGAATATAGGATGTATACGGCTGTTCCACGCGAATCATCCGAATACCTGCACGATCTGGCAGAAGCCTTCTCCTGTACTGCAATATCTGCGTCATCTCGCCTGCAGCCAATCCAATACAGAATCTCTGTATAAGCTGCTATATTCAGTCAACAAGCCACATAATTATAGTGTACTTGATTTGAGGACAATCTGAAATCTTTAAAACCAATATTAGCGCTTATTTCGCAAAAACACTGCTTATTTCAAGAAAAAAGCTCCCCTAGGGAAGCTTTTTGGTCAAACTGTAAGTATACATACCGCTGCAGTTCGCTACAAAGCGTATCTGCACGTTATTCGGACACATCCATCTTATCTTTTGATTTCCAGGATTTTGTACTGGATTACGCCAGCAGGCACGTTTACATCAACAACGGTACCTTTTTGTTTGCCCAGGATCGCTTTGCCTACCGGGCTCTCATTGGAAATCTTGTTCTGGGAAGGATCGGATTCGGCTGTACCAACGATCGTGTACTCCATCGTGTCACCAAACTCCAGATCTTCAACGATAACGGTTGCACCAATGCTAACCGAATCTGTATCAATCTCATTACTGTTGATAATGCGAGCATTACGCAGCATTTTCTCCAGTGTAATAACGCGTCCTTCGATGAAGGCTTGCTCATTTTTGGCATCTTCGTACTCAGAGTTTTCACTGATATCACCGTATCCAATGGCAACTTTGATACGTTCCGCTATCTCACGTCTTTTGACGGACTTGAGGTTTTCCAATTCATCTTCCAGCTTGCGTAGACCGTCCTGTGTTAAAATGAATTCCTTATCGCTCATCTCAACCAATTCTCCTGTCATGTGAATAATTTTCGAAAATTCGCTTTGGGGTCTCCCAGCATGATAATAGCCAGTGATTCAGAAACAGCGAAGACTCATGCAAGATTATCAAAACGATAGTGACGCAGGGAAATTCCCCAGAGGATATATGATATCTAATCATGGACTCAGGCAAATTTATACTGCAAAAGTATATGGGAATGAATGTGAAATGTCAACCAAAAGGCCGGATCGGCTGCGGAATGATAAAAACAGCGAAAAAACCGAAGCTGCTCATGGGAGAGTGCCTCGGTTTTTACTATATTCAGATCAGCATGATTTCGAGTAGATGATTTATATAGATAGGATCTAGATAAGCAGAATCTACATGTACAGTAGCTATAGAAGTACAGACTATTAAAGAGAAGTCTTATGCTTGCTTGTTAGAAAGGCGGACCAGAAGATCAGACTGTCGCCGGCGCAGCACATTGTACCTGTACAAACGGAGCTGCTTCATGATCAGCTGCCGAAGCGACATGATTGGGCTGGTTTTCCAGGAAGTCCTGCAGGATTCGCACCATTTCATCGCGTCTGGTTTCTTCCATAATAGAATCTTTGATTTTGGCTGATCCTTTGAGACCTTTGAGGTACCAGGACAGATGCTTGCGCATTTCCCGAACCGCGACGACTTCACCCTTGAGATCAATCAGACGATCCATATGCAAAATAGCGATGCGGATCTTCTCTTCGGCCGATGGATCAGGCAGCAATTCGCCTGTCTTGAGATACTCTACCGTACGATAAAGCATCCATGGATTGCCCAGTGCGCCACGACCGATCATTACACCATCACAGCCAGTCGTATCCAGCATGCGTCTGGCATCTTCCGGTGTAACAACATCACCGTTGCCGATCACAGGGATAGATACTGCTTCTTTGGCCTGCTTGATATAAGACCAGTCGGCTTGACCGGTATAGAGCTGTTCGCGGGTACGTCCATGTACACTGATCGCTTTGCCTCCGGCTGCCTCGACTGCCTTGGCATTATCAATCACATAGATATGATCATGATCCCAGCCAATACGCATTTTGACAGTTACCGGTTTGCTGACATTGGCGACAACGGCAGCAACCATTTCATTAATCTTGTTAGGGTCAAGCAGCCAGCGGGCACCTGCATCGATTTTATTGATTTTGGGAGCAGGGCAACCCATATTGATATCAATAATATCTGCATTGGTATCCTGGTCTACTACTTTGGCTGCTTCTACCAGAGAAGAACGATCACCGCCGAAAATCTGCAAACTGATCGGCTTCTCACGCTCATCGACAAACAGCATTTTATGAGTACGCTTGTTACCAGCCAGGATGGCTTTGTCGCTGACCATCTCTGCGCAGACCAGACCGGTACCAAATTCTTTGGCAATCAGACGGAATGCCGGATTACATACGCCGGCCATCGGGGCGAGTACCACCCGATTTTTCATTTCAATATCACCGATTTTGAACATCTGATGATTGACTCCTTTGTTACTGCTGCTCTTATCATTCGGATAAGCAAACACAGTTTATACATTTGTTGTACCATGCTGCGAAGAATATTTTCTCGCCATGGCTGATAGAGAGACAGACTATACACAATTGCGGCTAATCGCCATTAATTATTTCAATTTTGAACTAAAGGACAATGGAAAGGCACTGACGTAATGAACATCCTGCTGCTGATCAGCAACCTGAACAATTGATTTGTCGACAAGGGAAAATAAGGCAGGCGTCTCTGTCGTCACAATCTCCTGCAGCGGCGCCAGTACAAATGCCCGCTCATGCATACGCGGATGCGGCAGCTCCAGTGTCTCGGAGTTCAGATGAAGATCATCCATCCACAGCAGATCAAGATCCACTGTGCGCGGTCCCCAGCGTATATCCCGAACGCGTCCGAGACGATTCTCGATATGAAGCAGGGTGGATAGCAATTCATGCGGGCTCTGCGTTGTATGCAGTCTGACTGCCATATTCAGAAAAGAAGGCTGATCCACATAACCAACCGGTGCCGTCTCATAAAAGCCGGAACAACGAATTACCGAAATATCGGAATATGCCTCCAGCATCTGTATGGCTTCAGTCAAAGTCTGCTCCCGGTTGCCCAGATTGGCGCCCAAAGCAATATAAGCCTCTGAAAATTCAGAGGGAACGGATGAATTCATAACCTGCACTCACTTTCGTGTACGCCGCAATTCAACAGTAACGCCCTGAAAATGAATATCAAAAGGCGGATGCGGCTTGGTGACTCTAACGGTCAATACATGTACCCCAGTATAAGCTTCCAGCAGAGTCGACGCAATACATTCAGCAAGGGCTTCTATTAATTTAAATGATTTTTTTTCGACGACGTCTTTGACCTTTTCGTGAATCTCAGCGTAGTTGATCGTAGTCTCCAAGTTATCGGTTTGACCAGCCTCGGACAGATCCATCTCCAGTTCCAAATCTACATAAAAGCGCTGACCCAACTTGCGCTCCTCTTCAAATACACCGTGATAACCGTAATACTCCATGCGGTTAATGATCATCTTATCCACTGCCCGTTCCTCCTCGTTTCTGATATCAATTGCTGTATTTACCTGGCGATTCGGCTGCCTGAAGCATCGCATCGCACATAGTTGCTGTTCGTTTATTGGGTTTCACATCATGTACACGGATAATCTGACAGCCCTGGGCAATCCCAAATGCTGTAGTAGCAGCCGTACCTTCCACTACATCGTCTGCAGGCAGATCAAGTACCGTACGTATAAACCGCTTGCGTGAGGTGCCCAGCAGCATGGGATAACCCAGTTCCGTAAGCTCATCGAGTCTGCTCATCAGCTCCAGATTGTGATCGGCATGTTTGGCGAAGCCGATGCCGGGGTCCAAAATAAGGTGGTCCGGCTGAATGCCGGCTTGCAGAGCAAGGGTAATTCGTTGCTGCAGATCATTTTTCACATCTGTTACCAGATCGGTGTAGTTCATATCATACCGGTTGTGCATCAGAATATAAGGGCAACCTGCTTCGGCGGCTACAGCAAACATCCTTTCGTCTGCCATGCCTCCCCAGACATCATTGATTATATGGGCACCGGCTGCAAGAGCTTGTCTGGCTACTTCTGCCTTGTACGTATCAATAGAGAGTGGAATGTGGGACAGATGCTGACGGAGCGCTTCAATAACCGGAATGACTCTGCTGAGTTCCTCCTGCTCGGATACCGGATCATGACCGGGACGTGTAGATTCCCCGCCGATGTCGATAATATCCGCTCCTTCTTCGATCATAAGGCGCGCTTGCTGCAGTGCGTGTTCGACCGACGTATAACTTCCGCCATCCGAAAAGGAATCGGGAGTAATATTTAAAATGCCCATAATTAGTGTTGATTGGCCCAACTCCAGTATTGCCGGACCCCATGTGTATTGTCGTGTATAGTGTACAGGCTGTCTCATAAATGATAAGCCTCCTTTTCATAAGCTGCATATAAACGGGCGGTTATAATGCCGACCTCTTGTTGCTGTACAGCGTAACTACGGTCTTCCGCCAAAAGACGGGTTACCGGCACAATCTCCTGAATCGAATTTGTAAGAAAGATCTCGTCAGCGGCAAGCAGATTCTCCCAGCTGTACAATCCTTCTTCAACAGGTACGCCGATATGACCAGCCAGCTCCACAACATGTGCGCGGGTAATACCCGGCAAAATACCTGTATCCAGCGAAGGGGTATGAAGACGGTTATCTTTCACAAAAAATAGATTGCTGACGATTCCCTCCGCAATCTCTCCCCGCGAAGTAAGCATAAGCCCCTCTACAGCTGTAGCAGGCTGATCTTCATACTGGAGCAGTTCCTGTTTGCCAAGAATGCTGTTCATGTAATGAAGCGACTTTAGACGAATATCACCCTCCGGAGTATTGCGAAGCGTATGCAGTTTGCGTAAGGATTTGCTCCGGCTCGATAAATGCCGCTGCAGACTCTCAAGCTCCGATGAAGAAAGTATATTCGAATATTCTTGCTGAAGCTGGACTCTGCGAGTGGTATCCGGCAGTCCCTTGGCATAAATGACCACAGTTGGCTGTTCATAAGCACCGGAAGGCAGTCCCAAAATATCTGTTCCGGCAGACAGCGTATAGCGAATATACGCTTCCTCCAGATCATTCGCCTGCATTAATGAATAAATGTGCGCTCGGACCTGCTCTTCATCCGCCTGCCAGCGGATATGAAGGGATTCACAGCCAGCCTGCAATCGCTCCAGATGATGATTCAGCAAAAAAGGCTGCCCGTTATACGTACGAAATGTCTCGAACAATCCCATTCCATACAAGAAGCCGTGATCCATGACGGAGACCACGGCCTGATCTATAGGTGTAATCACACCATTTATACTAACGTACTTCATCATACGGTAGCTTTGTCTACTTTGCGGCTCAGGAAATTACGCAGAATCGTATGTCCATGATCCGTTACGATAGATTCCGGATGAAACTGTACACCCTCGATCGCATATTCTTTGTGACGAAGTCCCATGATTTCGCCTTCTTCAGTCTCTGCTGTGATTTCCAGACAATCCGGCAGACTGCTGCGTTCGACAATCAGAGAATGATAACGGGTTGCTGTAAATGGAGACGGCAGACTCTCAAATACCGAACTTCCCTGATGCAAAATCGGAGAAGTCTTGCCATGCATCAGACGCTCCGCACGGATAACATTACCGCCAAATGCCTGACCAATAGCCTGATGGCCCAGACATACACCAAAAATCGGAATCTCGCCTTTGAACTGCTGAATCACATCAATCGTAATGCCAGCTTCTGTCGGTGTACAAGGCCCTGGCGACAACAGAATATGATCCGGTGCGAGTTCACGAATACCATTCATATCAATCTCGTCATTGCGGCGTACAACAACCTCTTCTCCAAGCTCTCCCAGGTACTGCACAAGGTTATACGTAAACGAGTCGTAGTTATCAATTACAAGAATCATGGTTAATCCTCCCTTTTCTGCAGGGCCGCATCGTACTGTTCACTAAGCAGCACGGCTCTGGCTAACGCTCTGGATTTGTTAAAGCACTCTCTGTATTCACGGTAAGGATTGGAATCGATCACGACGCCGGCTCCAGCCTGCATATAGGCGATGTCTTCCTTGACGGTTAATGTTCGAATAATAATATTTAATTCCATATTGCCGTTATAGTCAATCCAGCCCATTGAACCGGTATAGGCTCCCCGGCGGGTCTGCTCCAGCTCTTCTATAATCTCCATGGTGCGAATCTTGGGTGCACCGGTGATCGTTCCGCCCGGAAAAACAGCTGCGATCACATCATACACATCCCGGTCTGCCGCAAGTTCCGCTTCGACACCGGAGACCAGATGCATCACATGGGAGTATCGTTCGATGGTCATCAGTTCCGGTACACGGACTGTTCCATAACGGGCAATACGCCCCAGGTCATTGCGCTGTAGATCCACCAGCATGATATGTTCGGCTCGCTCTTTGTCATTACCCGTAAGTTCGGCTTCCATGGCCTGATCTTCCTGCTCGTTCATTCCACGGCGGCGCGTACCTGCAATCGGCCGAGCGGAGACTGAATCGCCTATCACGGAGACGAGCAGCTCCGGCGAAGCAGATACCAGCTGGAAACCAGGCAGACGCAGCAGCCCCATATAAGGCGAAGGATTCGTTACCCGCAGCCATTCATAAATAGATTCCGGTGCTGTTGAAATCTTACGCTCACTGCGCAGAGACAGATTCACCTGAAATACATCACCCTGACGAATATATTCCTGTACGGCAAGCACAGCCTTCTCAAACGATTCCTGCTGGAATCCGGTCTGGAACTGGCCATGGTCTGCTCTCGAATCGGTAGAAGACAAGGGATGATGTAGCAGAAATTGCTGGCGATGGTGCAGGGAGTACGAGTCTACGTCCGCTGCCTGATGCCACCTGTTCCACTGTTCCAGCATTCCAGCTGTCTGATGATCTGCTTGATAATAGGCTTGCTTGATACTGTCCGGCATAGAGGCAGTATTATTCAAATCGGTCTCTTGCAATAATGCTGACCATTCTTCCGAAGCGGACGTATGCACACAGCAGTAGAGCTTGCGATCATGATGATCAATCACCCAGACCTGGTCAAATTTCATCCATACATAATCCGGTAGATCCAGATCATCCTGCAGCTGATGAGGCAGCTTCTCCAGAGAACGAGCCACATCATAACCGAGGAAGCCGACACAGCCTCCTGTAAAAGGCGGTAACTCTGCCACACGTGGTGCCCGGTGAGCTGACATCCACTTACGCAGTATGTCCAGCGGTTTGCCCGTTTTTTTGGCAATAGTCACCAACTGTGGTGACTGCTCGAAAACATTACCTGGCGCATATTCCTGAATGACTGACCGATTGCCCTGACCGCTCAATAAAGCCACCGGATGCAGTCCCAGATAGGTATACCGTCCGTTTTTACCATTTTCCAACAAAAAAGAATGAGGGTACTGCTCTGTCCATACCGATTCCCAGCTATCCGGCAGCAAATAGCCTTCCAGTGGTATTTCTATCATATAAGGCAGCTGATTGAATCCCTGCTTCAGCCAATGCTGCCAATCTTGTAAGGATATACATACTCTGGTCAATCTGCTTCCTCCAACCTGATCAACTGTAGTTTGTCGTTAGTATACTAAAGCGGTTGGCAATTGAGAAGGTCTGCTGTGAAATACGCTCTATATGTTTAAACTATATCCCTGTGAGTATACTCCGGGTTATTACAGGTAAGCAAAACGCCTCTGACTCTCTATCCGCATATCTGTGGACAGAAAGAATCAGAGGCGCGAGGTCAGCCGCAGATTCATAACGGCTGACTAACATAAATTATGCTTCGAAATTGTACAGTGGTGTGCTCAGGTAACGTTCACCATTACTTGGAATGATAACCACAATGCGCTTGCCTTTGCCCAGCTGCTTGGCAACCTTGAGCGCAGCATGTACAGCAGCACCGGAAGAAATGCCGGACAGCACGCCTTCTTCTTTGGCTACACGACGGGCTACTTCAAAAGCTTCATCGTTCTCTACATGAATAATCTCATCGTAGATATCCTGATTCAGAATCTCCGGTACAAAGTTAGCACCGATTCCCTGAATTTTGTGAGGACCTGGTTGACCGCCTGCCAGAATTGGAGAAGCAGCAGGCTCTACCGCGTAGATCTTGATATCCGGGAAACGGCTTTTCAGAACTTCGCCTGCTCCTGTAATGGTACCGCCTGTACCGATACCCGCAATAAAGGCATCCAGGGTTCCACCGATCGATTCAATCGCCTCGACGATCTCCGGACCTGTGGTCTCACGGTGCATTTTGACATTAGCTTTATTCTTGAACTGCTCAGCAATAAAGTAATCCGGATTCTCATTCAGGATACTTTCGGCTTTTTTGACTGCTCCGTTCATGCCTTCCGATCCTGGAGTCAGCACCAGCTCGGCACCGTAAGCACGCAGCAGATTGCGTCGCTCTATACTCATCGTCTCCGGCATTACGATCACGCATTTGTAACCTTTGGCTGCTGCGACCATAGCCAGACCGATACCAGTATTACCGCTTGTTGCCTCGACAATCGTACCGCCAGGCTTGAGTAAGCCCTGCTTTTCCGCTTCTTCCACGATACTCAGTGCGATACGGTCCTTGACGCTGGAACCCGGATTCTGGTATTCCAGTTTCAGGTAGATCTCTGCGCTATCTTCCGGTACTAAACGATTCAGACGAACGAGCGGAGTACCTCCGATCAATTCGGTCACGTTATTTACGACTTTTGCCATGCTGTTGCCCTCCTTCAGATAATGGAACGTAGCTGTGTTCAGTTCACTACCTATCTATGTCTTCAAACTACGTTATTCCGAGTAAAATAGTTGGTATTAGTATGCTTTAATATTATCAATCCCACCGCACAATGTCAATGTTACCGGCTCAGAATCCTAGGGGGCAGCGGATAAAATATGAGCATCATACTTGCTGCGCAGCTGCTGCTCAATCTCTGTCAGCGGCTCTGCCTGATTCAGCGCCACTTTGCGTCTCGCAGTCTCGCGACTAATTTGCAGTTTGGAAGAGGAAGGGGTACGAATATCCTTAACCTGTACTACAGCATAATGACCGGTACTCAGGGCCAGCGGACCCATAATATCTCCCGCCTGCATCTGTGGAAGAACCTTGATCACTTCAGGCGGCTGAAAGGGATCATCCCCATCGATCCAGCCCAGCGCTCCTCCTTTGCCGGAGGAAAAAGAGTCCACAGACATCGCCTGTGCTACTGCTGCAAAATCCTCACCGTTCTCTATACGCTGTACCGCTTCTTCGGCAGCCTGCTCGGTATCTGCCTCAATCCATGCCAGATCATACTGGTGCTGCGTCGTCTCCTGTGCGTGCTGCTGCAAATAGTTATCTACCTGGGCATCACTGACCTCAATACGCTCAGTCGCTATCTTTTCCAGTTGGATCTGATACTTGGATTCCTGCTGCAGATCTTCGGGAGTCAGACCGAATTGCGTCTGCATTTCCTTGTAAAAAGCCTGCGGCGATGCGTACCCGCTCATCCGCTCTGCCAGATCATCCCGAATCTCCGTATCACTGACTGTAATATGGCGAGCATCTGCTTCCAACTGCACGACCCGCCGATTCATCATCTGTGTCAGTGTTTCCTGACCATACCGCTTTTTCAATTCACTTATCCATGCTTGCTCACTAATAGATTCATTACCCACCACTGCTACATCCGATTGATCCCCAGAATGCTGAACTGCCCGGATCACCCAAAAGGCTCCGAGCAGCATAATGATGACTATGAATAAGACCATGACGGCTGTCCATACCGGTGATTTAACCTTCGTCATATGTCTTAGTATCCCTTAATTTCTGGCTTCAGCCAGAATGCGTTCCAGGTCCTGACGATCGAACTGGTATTTCTCATTACAGAAATGGCATACCACTTCTGCTTGTCCGTCTTCTTCGATCAGTTGTACCAGCTCGTGCTCACCCAGACTCACCAGCGTCTGTTCAACACGTTCACGGGAACAGGAACAGTTAAATACGATATCCATACCGTCCATAACTTCCACATCTGGCAGAACACGTCCCAGCAACTCTTCCAGTTCCAGTCCTTCGTTGAGCAGCGAAGTTACCGGCGGCAGGCTACCCAGCCCTTTTTCGAGCTGATCAATCTCGGCATCGTTCAGACCCGGCAGCAGCTGGATAATGAATCCGCCTGCCACGATGACCGAATTATCCGTATCCACCAGTACACCTACGCCTACTGCAGACGGAGTCTGTTCGGAAGTTGCAAAATAGTACGTGAAATCTTCGCCCAGCTCTCCCGATACAATCGGTACGCTGCCGCGGTAAGGATCTTTGAGTCCCAGATCTTTGATGACATAAATAAAACCTTCGGTTCCGACGGCTCCAGCCACATCCAGCTTGCCCATCGCATTGCTCGGCAAATGAACATGCGGATTGTCCACGTAACCGCGCACTTCACCTTTGGCATTGGCGTCGGCAACAATCTGTCCGATTGGTCCGTTACCTTTGACCTGAAGAGTCAGTTTTTCTTCGCCTTTGAGCATAGCGCCCATCATGGCTGCTGCAGTCAGTGTACGTCCCATTGCTGCAGTCGCTGTTGGCCATGTATCATGACGACGACGCAGCTCCTCCACCAGATGGGTAGAGCGGATAGCAAATGCACGTACTTTGCCCCCCATTGCTATTCCACGGATCAGACGATCCGGTTGTGTATTGCTGTTATGTTGTTCCATATATAAATGAACTCCTCTCGTTCTGCCTGCTTGATCGTGATGTCATACAAAGCACATATAGTCTATTATAGGGTACATTGCAGCTTAATTCGATAGCTGCTGTGCAAAAATGCGTATATTACCTATCATAAGCATCTGATTACCAAATGTATCCAAGCTATATCTATTTTAATTAGACGCGATCATCACGTCAAAAGTTTTGCAAAGGAGAGAAATGGCGGTTATTCACCACTGCGTGGTACAGGACGGTTCGTACTGATGTTCCGTTCATAAATCAGACGAAGTCCCTCCAGCGTCAGCATGGGATTCACCTCGGTTACCGTCTCGGTCTCGCTGGAGATCAGCTCTGCCAATCCACCGGTTGCAATGACTCGGGCAGATACGCCCATTTCGGCGCGAATTCTTTTGACAATGCCATCGACCTGACCCGCATAGCCGAAAATAATACCAGACTGCATCGCATGCACTGTATTGCGACCAATCACTTTACGAGGCTTCTCCAGTTCGATATTGGGCAGCTTGGAAGCACGCTGATACAGTGCTTCTGTGGAAATACCGATGCCCGGTACAATCGCACCGCCCAGATAATTGCCCTGGTCATCAATACAGTCAAATGTGGTTGCGGTTCCAAAATCTACGACAATGACCGGACTGCCATACAGGGAAATAGCAGCTACAGCATTCACAATCCGGTCGGCTCCCACTTCGCGCGGATTCTCGTAGCGCAGATTCAGTCCGGTACGTATGCCAGGACCGATAATCATGGGCGTATGATGCAGATATTTCTCGCACATTTCTTCCAAAGTATGCATAATCGGCGGCACTACGGAAGAAATGATAATGCCTTTGATATCGGCAATAATAATGCCCGACATCTGAAATAATTGATGAACCGTCACTCCATACTCATCCGGTGTTGCCTGCCGATTGGTACTGATACGAAAATGATGCAGCAGCTTCTCGCCTCGATATACGCCAAACGCAATATTCGTATTTCCAATATCAATCACCAATACCAATACGTGTCACTCCCTCTTCTTGTTTCCCAGATCCAGACTGATATCCAGATTATCAAAAGAATAGGTCAGTCGTCCAACCGAGATAATATCGATCCCCGTCTCGGCTAATCCGCGAATCGTCGTGAGCGATACATTTCCCGAAGCCTCAATACGGACATGAGGGCTCTGCCTGCGAATCAAAGCGACCGCTTCGCGCATCAGCTCATGATTCATATTATCCAGCATAATGATATCTGCACCACTTTGCAGGGCTTCCTTTACCTGCTCCAGGGTCTCGGTCTCTACTTCAATTGTCATCGTATGCGGAATCTGTGCTCGGGCCGACTGAACAGCAGGCAGAATTCCACCAGCCGCTTTGATATGATTATCCTTGATCATGACTGCATCATACAGACCGAATCGGTGATTGCTGCCACCACCGACGCGGACAGCATACTTTTCCAGCATCCGGTGGCCTGGTGTAGTCTTGCGCGTATCGACAAGCCGCACCGGCAGCTCATCAATGATATCTACATATTGGCGCGTGCGTGTAGCAATGCCGGACATGCGCTGCAGCAGATTCAGAGCAAGTCGTTCTCCGGTGAGCAGAGAATGGGTGCTGCCCTCCACTCTGGCGATAATATCCCCTTGGGCAAGAGGCTGTCCTTCTGTCGCAACAGCGGTAAATAGAAGTTCAGGGTCAACCGTATGAAATACATGCTCGGCCACAGGCAATCCGGCCAGAATACCATCCTGTTTGGCATGGATAACAGCCACACTATGATGACCTGGCGGAACTGTAGCAGCGGTCGTGATATCGCCTGATCCTACATCCTCCTGCAGCCACAGTTTGATCCAATTCGTAAGATTCTCCTGATATCCGTTAAACATCATCTCTATTCTCCTCCATGAGTCCGTGTGTAATATGCTGTAGTGTATGCTTTTGCCAATCCAGATCATTTCGTTCAGGGAAATCTTCACGGTAATGGCCACCACGGCTTTCCTGGCGATACCAGGCTGCCTGCAAGATCAAAGCTGCACACAGATGCATATTGCGAAGCTCCAGTTGCTCAAAGGTACAATCTTCATAAGGCAAATCTGGCAGTCGTGCGAGAAGCATCATACCTTCCTGCAACCCATCGCTACTACGGCTGATCCCTGCATATCCAGTCATGATCTGCTGGAGCTGCTTCCGTATTTCATGTTCATCTACAGCAAGCATTAGATTGGATGCTTCGCTTGTGAATTTATTTACATTTCTCCAGTCGCCAAAAGAAGATGAAGACGCCAGTGGCTCAGAGTGCCGGCTGATCCGAGAAAGCTGCGTAGCCAGATGTATACTCGGTTCGACTATTTTATTTCCGCAAGCTGCGGCAGCTGCGCCATAATCAAATTCGATTCTTGCTACCGATTGAGTGTGCCGATCATGGTAGAACCGCTGTTTATCTGCTTCTACAGCTGACCATGAAGGATCGATAATGCGCTCGACAATCCTTTTACCAAATACAATCGCTTCGGACAAGGAGTTACTCGCCAGACGATTCGCTCCATGTACTCCGGTGGATGATACTTCACCGCAAGCAAACAGCCTGTGAATGCTGCTTTCTCCATATTGATCTGTACGGATGCCGCCCATCATGTAGTGAGCTGCCGGCGCAACCGGTATCCAGTCCAATGCCAGATCCAGTCCATAATTCATACAGGTCTCATAAATGGTCGGAAAGCGCTGCTGAAGCTTCTCTGCCGTCTCATGAGTAATATCCAGATACACATTCGGGCTGCCATCCTGCTGCATCTCGTTCACGATAGCACGGGCCACAATATCACGCGGAGCCAGATCACGTAAAGGATGATATCGCTCCATAAAAGCTTCTCCCTGCCGATTCCGCAGAATAGCGCCTTCTCCCCTCACAGCTTCCGAGATCAGAAACCGCGGAGCACCCGGATAACAAAGAGCGGTCGGATGAAATTGCACAAATTCCATATCCCGAAGTACTGCGCCAGCCCGGTAGGCTATCGCCAGGCCGTCTCCTGTCGCTACATCCGGATTAGTCGTCTGCTCATACAGCTGGCCGGTTCCACCTGTACAAAGCACAGTTGCTTCTGCCTCCACATATACTCTGCTTCCATCCGGCCGCTGTACGATCGCACCACTGCATTCTTTTTTATCATGCACCAGATCTACCGTAAAATGATGCTCCCAGATCGTAATCCGTTTATTTTCCGCTACCTGACGAGCCAATGCTCTGACAATCTCGTAGCCTGTTGAGTCTCCATTGGCATGCAAAATACGGCGATGACTATGTGCGCCCTCACGGGTCAGTTCCAGTTGTCCATTCGCTGTATCAAAAGCAGTCCCCAGCCGTATCAGCTCCTGAACACCTGACGGGCCTTCATGTACCAGTATATCTACAGCCGGGGATGAACAAAGTCCGGCTCCGGCGAGCAGAGTATCCTCACGATGATAAACGGGCGAATCGTCATTACTGATTACCGCTGCAATACCGCCCTGGGCATAACGAGTGTTGCTTTCCAGTAATGCTTTCTTTGTGATTAATAGCACGTTCTTATGTTCACTTGCGAGGATAGCCGTATACAGACCCGCTATCCCGGAACCGATAATCAGCACATCTGTTGTCTTCTGCTCCAGGTGTTGATGCGCCTTTTTATCCGGTTGCTTATATTCCGCATTCATCCCATACGCCTGCCTTTCTATTGACCGATTCTAGGAAGAAGAAACTTCCAACATTCGTTCCAGCGAGATCCGTGCACGGTCAGCAACAGCTGGCGGTACATAAATTTGCGGTTTCATCGTCTCCAGGCAGTTAACGAGCTTTTTGAGATTGTTTACTTTCATATTGGGACATACCAGATATTTGCTGGCAAAATGAAATGCCTTGTCTGGACTATCCTTGCGCAGCTGATAACCAGTGCCATCTTCCGTGCCTACAATAAATTCCTGACAATCCGATTCCCGGCAATATTTAATAATCGCAGTCGTACTACCTACAAAGTCACCCAGTGCTACGACTTCAGGACGGCACTCCGGATGAACGACAAACTGTGCGTTGGGGTGCTTGGCTCTCATCTCGACCACGTCTTTGACGGTGAGCATATCATGGGTATTGCAGTATCCTTCCCAGATGATCATCTTCTTGTCCGTATGCTGTTGTACATAATGACCGAGGTTTTTATCCGGCACCCAGATAATCTCGTCAGAATCGACCGACTGGATCACTTTTACCGCATTGGCGGATGTACAGCAGATATCGGTTTCTGCTTTGACATCGGCAGAGGAGTTGATATAGGTAACCACTTTGGCATTCGGATGCTTTTCCTTGAGACGACGCAGTCCATCCACATTGACCATATCGGCCATTGGGCAGCCTGCCCGTTCATCCGGTATAATGACCGTTTTGTTGGGTGCTAGTATTTTGGCGCTTTCTCCCATAAAATGAACTCCGCAAAATACAATCGTATCTGCGTCTGTCTGTGCTGCCTTTTGAGCCAGCAAAAAAGAATCTCCCCGAAAATCAGCCACTTCCTGAATCTCATCCCGCTGGTAATAGTGCGCCAGAATAATAGCATTTCGTTCCTTTTTCAACTGAAGCAGACGCTTCCTTAATTCTGCATCACGTTCTGCCTTTTTCTCCAATGCCAGAGCTTCCATGAATTCATCTCCCTGTAATAGTTTGAGACAGTTTTCACAATCTTGAACGTTTATAGGTTCATCATTAAATGGATGATCTTATTGACTTTGTGAAAAAAATCTCGTAGTCGACTGCGAAATGTGTCAAAATTGTGATCAACATCTCCAATACTGTACACAATCCTCTATAGGATTGTCAATCCATTATTGGGCACGAAGTTAACATTCTTTTTATGGAATTATAGAGAGGTCATTGTATTAGGAGGTATTAGGAGAATCATTAACGTTCATGTCATTTTTATCGTTTTATAACCCATACAAAAAAAGCCTGAAGATCTTAGAGATCTTCAGGCTTTTGATAAGATTGCATTTTATGAACTTAGATGGTCGGCGTACCGCCACCAGAGCCACGATTATCATCAGAACCGTCAGTTGGATTGTTCGGAATGGTTCCGCCCGCTCCTGGAGCTGATGATGGATTATTGTCTTTTTCAAGACGTACCTGGGAGTCGCCAATGCTGTCAAAAGTAGGTTCTCCACCTTCGGAAGGACCACTGTCGTTACCGCCAGTTGTGCCTTCACCCAAACCTTCCAATGATCCATTTTCGATCAGGTATTTGATTTGTTCGAAGTCCAGTGTCTCCACTTCAAGCAATGTTTGTGCCACCAGATGCATTTCGCGAGAGTGTTTTTGCAGCAGCTCACGACAACGCTCGTAAGACTCGGTGATGAAGCGATTCATTTCCTGATCGATTTCGTAAGCAATCGCATCACTGTAGTTCTGCTCATGTCCAAAATCGCGTCCCAGGAATACTTGACCCTGCGAATTACCAAACTGCATAGGGCCGAGCTTCTCACTCATACCGTATTCAACGATCATGCTGCGCACGATGCTGGTCGCCTGTTGGAAGTCACTGTATGCGCCGGTACCAATCTCACCGATATACAATTCTTCCGCTACACGTCCGCCCAGGAGACCGGTTACTTTATCCAGCAGTTCCTGCTTGGTTACAAGTGTACGATCTTCTTTTGGCATCATGATTACATAACCGCCAGCGCGTCCGCGCGGCACGATCGTTACTTTGTGTACCATATCGGCATGTTCCAGGAAATAACCAACGATGGTATGTCCTGCTTCGTGGTATGCGACGATACGTTTCTCACGGTCACTGATTACGCGGCTTCGTTTCTCTGTACCTACGATAACACGGTCAATCGCTTCGTCTACCTCGCGCATGGAAATATCACGACGGTTGCGGCGTGCTGCCAGAAGCGCTGCTTCGTTCAGCAGGTTCTCCAGATCCGCTCCGGTAAAGCCGGTTGTACGCTTCGCAATAATATCCAGTTTGACATCTTTGGTCAGCGGTTTGTTGCGTGCATGGACTTTCAGTACCGCTTCGCGGCCTTTAACATCCGGACGATCAACCGTAATCTGACGGTCAAAACGACCTGGACGCAGAAGCGCAGGGTCCAGAATATCCGGACGGTTGGTTGCTGCTACGATAATGATACCTTCGTTGGCTCCAAAACCATCCATTTCAACGAGCAACTGGTTGAGCGTTTGTTCACGTTCATCGTGACCGCCGCCCAGGCCAGCACCACGCTGACGTCCTACTGCGTCAATCTCATCGATAAAGATGATACATGGCGCATTTTTCTTCGCATTCTCGAAAAGGTCACGTACACGGGATGCACCGACACCGACGAACATTTCGACGAAGTCAGAACCCGAGATGCTGAAGAATGGTACTCCTGCTTCACCGGCTACTGCACGGGCAAGGAGTGTTTTACCTGTACCCGGAGGACCCACGAGCAGTACCCCTTTAGGGATACGGGCACCAACGGTATTGAACTTACGCGGATCTTTGAGGAAATCAACCACTTCGACGAGTTCCTGTTTCTCTTCGTCTGCGCCGGCTACATCCTCAAAAGTAATCTTTTTCTTCTCTTCGTTATACAGACGCGCACGGCTTTTGCCAAAGTTCATCACTTTGCCGCCGCCACCCTGAGCCTGATTGAAGAGGAAGAAGAAGAGAATAAACATAATCACGAGCGGGATCATGGATGTTATAAAAGACAACCAGATACTGTCGCCTTCCTTAGGCTTAACGGTTACCTGCGTCCCCTTGGTTTCACTGGCAGTGTTAATTAAATCCAACGCTGCGTCGGTGGCAGGGATGTAGGATGAAAACTGCTTGGTCTTTGCACCTTCAGGTTGCTCTTTGTACATACCGGTAACCAGATAAGCATAGTTATCATATTGAATCGTTACCGATGCTACATTACCGCTGTTGAGTGCGGCTTTGAGCTGGTCATATCTTGGATTATCGGCAGCTTCACTTCCGTCACTTACGTAACGGACAATGCCCACCACGACTAAAAATAGTATTAAATAGAACCCAGAATTCCGGATGAACCGATTCATCCCCTACCTCCTCTCAAGACACTTAAATTATTTTACCATAGCCCGTCTGACCTTCTCAATAGATGTCAGAGTGCAATAACAGATATTGTTATTAATGAGCAAAATGCCCATTCATAACCATTTCCATTATTGCCCGCAGAGCCGGTAATTAGTTCGAATAAATTTCCGGTTTTAAAATCCCGATGTAGGGGAGATTCCGGTAATGCTCGGCATAGTCCAGACCGTAACCAACAATAAAGGCATCCGGGATAATGAATCCTGTATAATCTGCCTCCAGCTCGACTGTTCTGCCTGTCGGCTTATCGAAAAGGGTGACTACACGCACACTCTTGGCACTGCGACCACGCAGAATCTCCATGAGGTAGCTGAGCGTAAGACCACTATCAATAATATCTTCAACAATCAGTACATCACGGCCTTCTACAGATACGTCCAGATCTTTGATAATCTTAACGACACCGGATGATTTGGTGGAAGCACCATAACTGGACACTGCCATAAAATCGATTTCCAGTGGTACTTCGATCCGTTTTACCAGATCGGCCATAAATACAAATGCGCCTTTCAAGACACAGATTACAAGCGGATTGCGATCCTTGTAATCTTCACCGAGCTTCGCGCCCAGTTCCAGAATTTTCTGCTGAATTTCTTCCTCGCTGATGAGCACTTCTTTGATATCGTTGTGCAACTTGGATGAACCTCCTACATTATACTTATCAAGCTAAATCGATGGAAATCAAACATTATTTTGCAGACTTTATCCGTCTCATATACAGACAATGAATCGAGCCCGGATGCAAAAGTGCTTCCTGTGAGCGCCGGACTCCCGGAATCCACAGTACGCGGCCATGATCGTCCGTCAATAATGGCAGGCAATCACGCTGAGATAATGGTATTTTGGCATCGATAAAAAGATTCTTAACTTTCTTCGTTCCACTGCCCAGCAGCTTGATCATATCGCCGGGACGGCGGGAACGCAAATAAAGCGGAAAATCCGTTAAATCCGCATCAAATAACGCTTCATCCGAAGAAAGCTGTAAAGCTTCGGAATGACACTCTTTCCATTCCAGCAAGCGAATCTCTACCTGATCCGAAGACCCTGGTATGGATATGGTGGCATTTTCACGCTGCAGAGGAATACAAAATGGCTCTATTCCATCCCGGTAATCCTGCATAAACCGGATATCTTCATACTCGCGTACGCAGATTACCCGATCTCCAACATCCAGATTCCAGCTTGTGAGATGACTGTTTACAATCTGCTGGCGGATTAATTCGATTTTGGTAAAATCAAATTGTTCAGCAGTTGATGACAGATAATTTAATATTAGTTTAATCAACCTCCGTTGTAAAGCGACATGAGCGCCCACAAAGGAAGTCACGGGAAATGAAAATGATCCTTCTTTTTCTTTAACCAATTCCGCATATAACGCCTCGGTTTGCTGCTGAATATATTCACTTTCCGGTCCGGCAATCTCGGCAAGCCTGGACAGTGTCGGAACAAGCTGCCTGTTGTACTGTTGCAAAAAGGGCAAAACATCCAGCCGGATGCGATTACGCGTATATTTGCGAAGCTCGTTACTGCTGTCATTCATATACTGAAAATGGCATTCCTCGCAACTACGGATGAGGTCTGCCTTGTATATACGCAGAAAAGGACGCACAAGTTCCACATTTTTTTCGATTCTATTCATTTTAATGCCGCCCATTCCGTCAGGTCCGGTACCACGGATAATCCGCATCATTACCGTCTCTGCCTGATCATCCATATGATGGGCAAGCGCAATAGAATCTGCGCTGTGTTTGGCAGCGATTCTGTGCAAAAACCGGTACCTGAGCTCGCGCGCAGCCTCCTGTGCCCCTTTGCCGGTCTGCTGCATATAAACAGGCGCATCCACCTGCTCCGATTCGAACGGGATGCCGAGTGCCATCGCCTGGGCTTCGACAAACTCGGCTTCGGCTGCGGATTCCTCTGGCCGAAATCCATGATTCATATGGGCACAGATGACGCTCCATCCGTATTCCGGGGACAGCTGGTGCAGTACATGCAGCAAAGCGATAGAATCCGGCCCACCGGATACTGCCGCGACGATACAGCTACCAGGTCTCCACCATGTCTCCTGCTGTACCAGCATGCGGACATGATCGAGTGTCCTGTTCCATGTCTGCGGCTCCATATGCTTCTCTCCTAACTTTAACCTTTGATATAAATGGTAATATACAGTACGACTGCCAGCGCAATCAGTGACCAGATAAACGCCCGCTTGAGCTTCTGGGTCATCATGTCGCTGCTGCTGCGACTGGATGGAAGCCCGGAACGGCTGATTGCTTTCCAGCTGTTATAAGCTTCCCGGGTATTTCTGAATTCTCCGCGTACCGCTTTTTTGAGCCAGCCGCTATAAAGGGTTAATCCCGGGGTCTCATCGATAAGAACAACCAGATCCGCTTCACTGCGCATCTGGGGCAATCGCGTGGATATCATTTTATGAAGAGCCGGCTCATTAAACAGCTTGAGGCAGATTACTGCAAAAGCAAACAGGTCATAGGCAAAGTCGCCTGTACGCGTCCCTGCTTTCCAGTAGTGACGATCATACCACTCGGTAAACTGGTGTATGCTTTTGCCCTGCTGACGTGCTCCACCGTAATCAATCAGCTCGACTTCGCCTTCTTCCGTGATGATCACATGCTCTGCCTTGAGGTCACCAAATACCCAGCCGGACTCATGCAGCTCCAGCAGGATTTCCAGTATCCCGAGACCGGCCATACCGATTTTATCGCTCCCACGTGAACGCAGGTAGGCACTCAGTGGTTGGCCTTTTACATATTTCATAACATAAAAAGGGATCTGTCTCCCTTCGTCCTCATAATCATCAGCATCATACAGGTAACGATTGGAATCATTTCTTCCCGTCAGTTTCCAGTGCTTATGTAAAGAGACAAGGAGTTTGATCTCCGGCTGCAGATCGTGGTTCTCCGTCGCCAGCTTGAGAGCATACGGTTGACCCTGCGGACCATTTACCAGGTATACAATTCCATTGGTTCCCTTACCCAGCGTCCGCTGAATGACGTACTGCTGTCCTCTCGTTCTTCCTGTAACCGTAGTTCCTGCTGGCAATTCAGAATGATAAGACATCGACAAGCGAGTCTCTCCTTCCCCTTCCAAGTTGGGTCTGGTCTCAGTGTAACACAATTAAATAACCATTTTATACAAATTCAGAATCCAGATGGATGCCCGGGTCAAACAGCTGCACAGGATGAACTGGCAGACAAGCAGCAAAAAACCGTAGATGCCGGAGCATCTACGGTCGTTATTTATATACTGTATGCCAGGTGAGGACTAGCTTCGCTTGGCACCACGGCCTCCACGTTTGGATTCCGTATTTTTCTTCAATGATGAAATGCGCTCCTCGCTGTCTTTGAGGAAACGGGATACTTTATCATCGAATGTAGCTTTAGGAACAGAAGGCTTATTGAAGGAACGTCCTCCACGGTCACCACGGTTAAATCCACCGCCGCCACCCGGACGATCTCCTCCATCTCTTCCACCGCCGCGTGATTCAGGACGAGGTGGTCTAGAAGATGGTGCTGATGCTGCTTCTGCCGGCTTGTCTACGGCCTGCTTAATCGAAAGACCAATCTTACCATCTTTGTCGACATTGATGACTTTGACAGTAACGACATCGCCCAGTTTGAGGTGGTCGTTAACGTCTTTTACATAATTGTCGGCAATCTCCGAGATGTGAACAAGACCAGTGACACCTCCCGACAGATCTACAAATGCTCCAAAGTGCGTTATTCCCGTCACTTTGCCTTCTAACTTGGTGCCCACTTCAATTGCCATAGAGTAAAATGATCCTCCCTTAAAATATACAGTAAAATCCTATAGGATTACGACCTGCGGTGATTAAATTATAACGGAAGCCGAAAATTAGGTCAACTGAGGAATAGCGTATATTCCGACCCATTTCACAGCATTATTCAATTTTTTTCTTCGGGATCGGTAGCCCAGATTGGCTTCTCGCCCGGCAAATACATGCCGTACTGCTTGCGTGCTACCTGTCCGATATATTCTGGGTCTTCCAAACGTTTAACTTCATTCTGGGATTGACCAAGCGCAGCCTCGGCCTGAACTTTCTTGGCTTCCTGCTGGGCAAGCTCTGCCTTTTTCTCGGATAAATGAATGGATTGGACCACAAATGTATAGATTGCCCAACCAAGGAACAATACCATGACTACCATCCAAATCCGCAGCCTTCTACGTGCTCCATGATTTGACGATGGAGCTGTCTGTTTTTTATGTTGTTGGCTGCCGCCTCGCATCGGCACCGGTTTTGGAATCATCAGGTCTCCTCCTTGCTCAGTCTTTCCATTTTTATAATTGATTGACATAACTATACCGTATAACTTTACATTACCACAAAATAATCAAATGTAACACTTTGTAACCAAATAAAATGACAAAAAGGCTGCTTTGTGTCCAAACGACCACAAAACAGCCTTTCTATTAAAACGGAAAATCTTCGGATTTGGCTACCGGTTCCTCTTTGGTCAGAGTATACATGGTTGCCGCTTCTTCTTTGCGTGTTGTATCAGCAAGTCTTTCGACGCGGACGGTGACCAGCTTCTGTCCAAACTGGACAGTGATCTCGTCGCCTACCTTTACCGTGGCGCTCGGCTTCGCTTCACGCCCGTTCAACAGGACTCTTCCCTGCTCAGACACATCTTTGGCCACGGTACGGCGCTTGATCAGTCTTGATACTTTCAGGAATTTGTCCAGACGCATTTTTAGTTAACCGCTTCTTTGAGTTTGTTACCCGCTTTAAATGCAGGAACATTGGACTCAGGAATGTTAATTTCTGCACCCGTTTGTGGGTTGCGTCCGGTACGTGCAGCACGTTTGCGAGTTTCGAAAGTTCCGAAGCCGATCAACTGAACTTTGTCACCGCTGGACAGTGCGCTTGTGATTTCATCAAGAAAACCGTTCAAGACAGTTTCTACGTCTCTTTTAGTCAAACCGCTATTGTTGGAAATGTTGTTAATCAGATCTGTTTTGTTCATTATTAAAAGCCTCCCAAATTTTCAAAAAAATTCAACTGGATAACATGTTCTGTCCCATGAACAGCATGTTAACATATAGCTGCTTCTCTAGTATAGTACATTCTTGCTCTCAGCCCAAATTCCTGTGCAATATTCACAGATTTTTGCTTTTTGCCTCGTCCCAGAGCCGATCCATCTCTTCTAGGCTGGCCTGGTCGATAGCGGTACCCTGAGCCTGAAGCGACTGCTCGATATACTGGAAACGCTGCTTGAACTTGCGATTGACCAGTGCGAGCGCTTGTTCGGGATCCGCCTTGATAAAGCGGGCAATATTGACCGCGCAGAAAAGCAGATCTCCCAATTCCAGCTGCTGATCCAGAGAATCATGGCCTTCGCGGATCGCTTCCTTGAGCTCGGCCAGTTCTTCATCCAGTTTGCCAAGAGCCCCTTCAACATCTTCCCAGTTAAAGCCCACCTTGGCTGCTTTTTTCTGGATCTTGTAGGCACTGAGTAGTGCGGGCAGATCACGTGGTACGCCGTCCAGTACAGAAACGGCTGCTGTATCTATCCCCTTGAGACGCTTTTCCTCGGCTTTCATGGCATCCCAGTTCTGCAGAGCCGCCTGGGCATCACCGGCATGCTTATCACCAAATACATGCGGGTGACGGAAGATCAGCTTACGGTTCAATCCTTCAATAACGTCATACACGTTAAATGTACCGGTCTCTTCCTCAATCTGGGCATGCAGCATAATCTGCAGCAGCACATCGCCGAGCTCCTCCTGCATATGCTCCGGATCATCATCATCGATCGTCTCCAGAACCTCATAGGTCTCTTCGATAAAGTTCTGACGCAGCGACTGGTGAGTCTGCTCGCGGTCCCATGGACAGCCACCCGGGCTGCGCAGCGTCTCCACGATCTCATGCAGACGGGCAAAGGTACGGTTGCGGATCATTTCATCGTCGGTACGCGGCACATAGATAAGAGACAGATTGCCATAATCCTGGATATGATCCAGCTCGTATACAGGTACAGAAGCAATGACTTCTTTGCCCTCTACACCGAGATAATGGCATACTTGAACTTCATAATCATCCGGATACAGCTCCATCAGACTCAGCTTTACATCGGATGCGGTAAAGGTATCATATACCTGTCCAATTACCGTATGCATCTGCGGCTGAAGCAGCTGGGCATTAAGCTGGGCAGCATCCAGCAGCTGGAACCCTTCGATCGGATCAAATCCAAGACGGGTAAACGTCTCATCCAAGAAACTTTCTCCGCCCAGTATACGAACGGTAATGCCTCTGGCTTCGCCCTGCTCGCGCAGAATCTGTACAGTACGCTCGGCAACCATCGGATGTCCCGGTACGGCGTAGATAATCTCTTCGCTGTCCTGCGCCTCTGCAGCAATATTCAGCAGCCGCTCAGCAATCTCTGCATATACTTCCGGAAAAGATTCTTTCGTCTCATATACATCATCAAAAGTTATAAATTCGGCAGTTACTGAATCCAGTGCGGGGTGATCCTTGGTTCGTACATACAGACGACTCGCCTGCTGAAGTCTGCGAAAAATGCCGACAGTCAGCTGATCCACATCGCCCGATCCAAGCCCCACAATCGTTAATATTCCACTCATTGGCTCTCCTCCTGTCCTGATCTGTATTTGATACTTGTCTATATTCGTCTAGCCTGTAATTCGCATCGTTCTAAGCAGCTTCACCAGCTTGCCGCCAATCTTTGGCAATGCCAATGCCTGTTCCTCGGTCATCAGCTGTGTACGGAATAGTCCGATCAGGAATACCAATCCGCCAATGACCACTCCACCCAGCGTAACTACCAGTGCTTCCATTCGCGGATGAATATGCATCATGTCCATCATCATTCCTGCTGCCCACATCCATCCGATCACACATACACCCATTACCGTCGTAACAAGAAGCGGCTTCCAGAGCAGATCCCGCCAGGACATTGAGAAACGGGTCAGGCGAACCAGCAGCAGGATGTTTAGCACAGCTCCCAGACTATAAGCAACAATGCCTGCAATAGCGGCTCCGTTAATACCATACAGTGGAACCAGCAGAATATTCAGTATGGCCTTGACGACAGTAGACAGCAGCAGATGAACTGCCGGTGCGCGTACTGAACCCATTCCCTGCAGCATCGCTGCCGTAACAATCGACAATGTTGCTCCTATACCGGTAAAAGCGAGCCAGCGGATAGCCGCGCTGCCTGCATCATCCTGATACAGCATAATATCGACCGGTACCGCGAGCAAAGCTATGCCTACAGATGAAGCGAACCCTAGCAGCCAGAACCAATTGACCGTCTGCTGCGTCTGGCTGCGGATCAGATCCATTCTTTGCCGCACCCTTGCTTCCGCCAGTGCAGGGATAAACAGCACCGACATGGACGTTGCCAGCATGGCCAGCAGCTGCACCAGCGGAATACCGCGATTATAGATCCCGAACTGGATCATCGCCTCGGCTTCGCTCCAGCCTGTTCCTTTGAGCAGACGAGGCATGGTAAAGGTATCGACCAGGCTGATCAGCGGCGCAGAGAGCGAACCAAGACAGACAGGCAGTGCGTACAGCAGCAATGCCTTGAACAGCGGCCAGACCGGCTCACGTTCGCCTCCGGGCAGTACAACGCTCTCGGTAGCTATAGTGCCGGTACGCCGCCGGTGAATCCACCAGTAAATCAGCATCACGATCAGCCCCGCAGCTCCGCCTGCAGCAGAGCCAAATGTAGCTCCAGCAGCAATCCAGTCATCGGATTGGCCTGCTTGATTCAGAATGACCAGCAGTACCACCATCGATGCTACACGTATCGTCTGCTCCGTCACCTGGGATACTGCTGTAGGGACCATATCATGCAATCCCTGAAAATACCCCCTCAGCCCTGCCATAATGGGCACCAGCGGCAGCGCAAGCGCTGCACTGCGGATGGCAAGTTCGGTATGCTTGTTATCGATCCAGCTGGCCAGCAGCGGCGCAGATACATACATACAGATACCGCAGCCAATTCCCAGCACCATCAGCAGCAAAGACGACAAACGCATTACCCGGCGGGCGCCGGCTGGATTGCCGGAAGCCATTTCTTCGGCGACAAACTTGGAGACCGCTGCCGGAAATCCGGCTGTCGCTACCAGAAGAACCAGCGTATAAAATGGATAAACAGCATTATAAATGCCAAATACCCCATCACCTCCCATATTCTGAAGAGGAATTTTCTGTATGGTCCCGATCAGCTTGGATAGTACAGCTGCCGCGATAAGTATAAATGCTCCTTGCAGCATCCGTGATGATGGGGTCGCTGATTCTTTCATAACGAGGATCTCCTTTCCTGATTTTCTACTTATCTCCGAGTAAGAATAACAGAATTCAGCCGTATCACGCAAAAATAGCGCGGAAATCCGCGCTATTCAGTATAACAGTGCATGAGAAGCCCTGAGGGCTTCTCCATGAACGATTACTTGCTGCTTTCGGTTGTGCTTTCTGCTGGTGCAGTTTCAGTAGATTTTGCACCACTTTCAGTCGTGCTCTTGCCTGTCGAAGCATCCCCGGCAGTTCCCGGGCTTTCTGTTGTTCCCGGCGTGCTGGTAGCACCACCTGTAGCATCGCCTGCTCCTTCAGTAGCGGCAGGTGCCGGTGCTTTAGGCAGGTTTTTGCTCTTGATCATTTTTGGAACATCATTGGCCATATAGTTGCTGAAGTTCTGGGAAGCCAGTTGGGACTTGATGGTATCCTTTTCTTCGGCAGTCAGATCTTTGAATTCTTTTTCCGTACGGGATTCTACCTTGATCACATGATAGCCATAATCGGTTTTAACCGGTGGGCCGACTACACCGATTTTTTGCGTCAGCACTGCATTTTTGAAGCCTTCCACCCAGTTACCGACTTTTTGATCTTTGTACTGACCACCTTGTTCCTTGGAACCAGTATCGTCTGTATATTTCTTGGCAATTGTTGCAAAGTCAGCGCCTTTGTCCAGCTTGGCTTTGACTTCTTTAGCCAGTTTCAGTGCCTGTGCATCGGTACGGGTTGTTTTGCCGTCTGCACTTTGCAGACCGATCAGCACGTGGCGTACTGTAGCCGTTGTATAGTCTTTTTTGTGCTCGTTGAAGTACGCTTCGACTTTGTCATCCGTTACTTTTTCTTTCATTACTTCAGAAGCAGTCAGAACGCGTGTCATATAGTCCTTGATATCCTGCTCTGTCAGTTTGGACGTTTTCAGCATTTGAGACAGCTGTTCCGGGTCAACACTGGATTTCAGCTGAGTCAACTGCTCTTCCGCTTGGGTTGCTCCTGCTTTTTGTGCAGCCTCACTGGCTTTTTGTGCCAGAGATTCGTAAGCAACTTCCTGTTCCAGCAGTACTTCTCTATATTGATCCATATCGAACATTTGAGCATATTGAGGAGTCAGGAATTTCAGCATACTGACTTCTTTGTTAAATTCATTTTCGGTGATGGTTCCACCTTCATATTCAGCAACAACCGGGCTGCTATCCTTGGCTTGCTCTGCCGCTTTGGGCTGTTGTGGAGCTGCCGCGTTATTGCCGTTGTTGCAAGCTGCCAACAGACTGATGCTAAGTACAGCTCCTGCTGTCAATACCGCTGTTTTACGAGCAGCTTTTTTAATTGGCCACATTCTGTAGTTCCCCCTTTAATTTGAATGATTCCATGACAGCCTCAAGAAACTGGCGCAATAGCTCCAGCAGCTCGCCATCTGTCATTCCTTTGCCTTTAACCTGAATGATCATGTTGGAACCCTGATTAAATTGTACACGTCTTTCGTAGCGATTGCCAATCTCGGACAGAAGGGTCATATCGAATGCTTTTTCCTGACCAGCATGGAATTTGAGCTGTACATTATCGCCCTGACGGGAAATATGCTCAATACCATAACGTTTGCCATACAGTTTCAGGCGGGCCACCTGCATTAGCTGGATAACAGCTTCCGGCAATTCGCCAAAGCGGTCTAGCAATTCGTCTTCCAGCTCTGCAATATCATCAAAGGAAGATACAGCTGCCACTTTCTTGTAAATTTCTATTTTTTGGATACTATCATAAATATAATCGGAAGGCAAATACGCATCAATGGACAGATCAATCGTCGTATTCCAGTCATTGGCTTTGAGATCCTGCTCACCCAGCATGGTAACTTTACGCTTCTGGATTTCTTCTGCCAGCATCTGCGAATACAGATCAAAACCGACCGAAGCGATAAAGCCTGACTGTTCTGCACCAAGCAGATTACCTGCCCCACGGATCGACAGGTCACGCATGGCGATTTTGAATCC
The DNA here is from genome assembly GCF_000971985.1 of Paenibacillus dauci. Taxonomy (GTDB): domain Bacteria; phylum Bacillota; class Bacilli; order Paenibacillales; family Paenibacillaceae; genus Saccharibacillus; species Saccharibacillus dauci. The sequence goes on from NZ_LAQQ01000020.1 coordinate 30,745, forward strand.
GGAACCGAGCTCTGTGAATTCTTTGATTGACTGGAGACGCTTCTCGGCGACCTCGGTCAGTACTTTATCCCGCTGATACGTAAAGTAGGCGTACGCGATCCGGTTGGAACGTCCTACCCGGCCACGCAGCTGATACAGTTGGGACAGCCCCATCTTGTCTGCATCATGTACAATCAGCGTATTTACATTCGGGATATCGACGCCGGTCTCGATAATGCTGGTGCTAACCAGTACATCGAACTCACCATCCAGGAAGTCCAGAATCGTCTTCTCCAGCTCTTGCTCGGACATTTGTCCGTGTCCTACTGCTACCCGTGCATCGGGCACCAGTTCGGAGATATGGGCAGCCATCTCATGAATACCCTGTACCTTGTTGTACAAATAGTACACCTGTCCGCCGCGGTTCAATTCACGCTCGACCGCTTCGCGTACCAGTGTAGGACTATGTTCCACTACATAGGTCTGTACCGGGAAGCGGTTTTCCGGAGGTGTCTCGATAACCGACAGATCACGCACACCGAGCATCGACATATGCAGCGTGCGCGGAATTGGCGTTGCTGTCAGAGTCAGTACATCTACATTGGTTTTGAGACGCTTCAGCTTCTCCTTGTGCGATACGCCGAACCGCTGCTCTTCATCGACGATCAGCAGACCCAGATCCTTAAACACCAGATCCTGGGACAGCAGACGATGCGTACCGATCACGACATCGATCGTGCCTTGCTTGATCCCCTTGATCGTCTCATTCTGCTCCTTGCGTGTACGGAAGCGGCTCAGTACCCCGATATTAAATGGATACTCGGCAAACCGCTCACGGAACGTCTCATAGTGCTGCTGGGCAAGAATCGTCGTCGGCACCAGGATCGCTACCTGCTTGCCTTCGATCGCCGCTTTGAATGCTGCACGAATCGCCACTTCTGTTTTGCCGTAACCCACGTCGCCGCAGAGCAGACGATCCATCGGACGGTTTTTCTCCATATCACCCTTGATCTCATCAATCGCACGCAGCTGGTCACGAGTCTCATCATACGGGAACGTATTCTCGAATTCGTTTTGCTCGTTGGTATCCTTTTCAAAAGCATACCCCGGTGCTGCCTGGCGCTCGGCATACAGCTTGATCAGATCATCGGCAATATCCTGTACCGAGGAACGAACTTTGTTTTTGACCCGAATCCATTCATTGCCGCCCAGCTTGTAGACTTTAGGCTCTTTTTCCTCGGAGCCAACATATTTCTGAATCAGATCGATCTGTTCGATCGGTACGGACAGCTTGTCTCCACCGGCATACATAATATGCATGTAGTCCTTATGGATACCGCCTACCTCAAGCGTACCAATTCCCATGTATTTACCGATACCATGGTTCTGGTGAACGACATAGTCGCCTACCTTCAGCTCGGTATAACTGCGGATACGTTCTGCATTATCCACGTTTTTGCTGACTTTGCGTACTTTACGCTGCTTTTTGGAGAACATTTCTCCTTCGGTAATCACTGCCAGCTGAATCGATGGCAGTTCAAAGCCGGCTTGCAGATTACCATCCATCATGACAGGCGTCTCGATATCGTAGTCATCCAGCACACGGCGAACTCGTTCCATCCGCTCTTCGCCGCTTGCCACCATCACGACATGGATACCGGTTTTTTTCCAGCGTTCCATCTCGGACTTAAGTACATTCATCTGTCCATGGAAATCCTGCATCGTCCGACTGACAAAGTTTACGATATTGCCCGGTTGTACATGCGGCACCTGACGCAGGAACACCGACATCCAGATGCTCTGGAAAGGACTGCGGTACATTACATCATCCGTATGGGCAGCCAGCTCCAAAGAAGGCAGACTTTTGCCATTTTGCAAGAGATGCATATCCCATTCGCTCTCGTCGCGTTCCAATTGACGCGCTGTTTCCTGCAGACGTGCCGGTTCTTCCATAATAACTACCGTATCCTCCGGCAGGTAATCATACAGAGTCACCTGCTCCGGATACAGCAGAGCGATATATTTGTAGATTTCCGGGAAATAGACATGCTGACGCAGCAGCTCGATTTCACGGCCAATCTCTTCTTTCAATCGTGTTTTGGCCTGACGGTCGCTCATTTTCTCCAGCTGCATATCCAGACGAGCCGATACCAGATCAGCAGCCTTGCGCATGCGCTCTTCATCCGCAATAATCTCGCGGCATGGCGTAATGGTGACCGATTTCACTTTATCAATCGAGCGCTGATCATCCGGATCAAAAGTACGGATCGAATCAATCTCTTCATCGAATAACTCTACCCGATAGGCGAGACTCGTCGTCACTGGGTAAAAGTCGATAATGCCTCCACGAACGCTCATCTCTCCGCGGGATTCTACACGTTCTACGCGCTCATACCCCAGCTCTACCATGCGTTTGAGGAAAGCTTCCAGTTCCAGTGTGCCGCCATCCTTCAGAATAATTTCTGCGCCGGCAATATTTTCACGCGCTGGTAAATAACGGCGTACACCGGAAAATGGCACAACAACAACGCCGCGGAATCCGGCGGCACACTGCGTCAATACATCAATACGCTGCGCCAGCGTCTCCGGGCTGGAAATAGCAGACTCTGCAGCTACCAGCTCATTCGCTGGATAAAGCAGTACCTGCTCCGGCGTGAGTGCTTCTTGCAGATCTTCAGCTATTTTGTGAGCATGGAACATATTATGAGTAACGACCAGCATTGGTCTTTGCGTCTCTGCAAAAAGGCCCGCAATCAGTAAATGCCGAGCCGAGCCAGACAATCCGGAAATGAGTTGATCTTTCATTCCGGACACAATACCATCGCGAACAGAACCAAAGTCATTATCTTTGGCAAATGCTTGTATCAGATTGTGTAACAAAGCGGCACCTCACTTATTCTTGGATCAGTATCAAAATATATAAACAAAGGATTATACACACATAACACAACGGTAAAACGACAAACCGGATAAAATACCGATTTGCCTACAAACAACCGCCTTCTTAACCTGTTCATTGCGGGTCCGGAAGGCGGTATATATACGATTTAAAAGATATAATTATTAAGCTTTATTATACCATTATCCATTAAACTTAGCCATGGTCTGCTCAAACGTATGCTTCATACTAAATTCGAGTGCGTCACATGTATTCTCGATCATTTGATCCAATAATTCCTTTTCCTTCTTGGGAAAAGTAGCCAGTACATAATCTACAATCGCATACCCGGGCTCCGGCCGGGAGATGCCCATGCGAATCCGGTCAAACTTCTGGGTACCGGTATGCTGGATAATGGACTTGATTCCATTATGGCCGCCCGCACTACCCTGAAAGCGCAGACGAATTTTGCCGGTCTCTGTATCCATATCGTCATAGACAACGATCAGGTCTTCCAGAGCGACTTTGTAATAATCCATATAGGCACGTACGGCTTCACCCGACAGATTCATATAAGTCATCGGTTTGATCAGCACGGCTTTGACTCCGCCGATATGGCCTTCACCAATCAGCGATTTGCTTTTGCTTTGACTGATGGATATACCGTGCCGTTCAGCCAGTCGATCCAGCGCCATAAAGCCTACGTTATGGCGTGTTTTGGCATATTCCGGCCCCGGGTTACCCAATCCTACAATCCATTTCATTGTTTCATAATCCTCATTTCTTCGGTATATGTCGATATGCATATGTCTACGGTGCAGTAATTTTCATTTTTTGTTAAAATTGGGTTACACCACACGGATAAGTCTAACAAGGAGGACACTCAGCATGTATACCTTTGGGCAGCAGCTGCTGAAAAACCGTCATTTCTACGATCATTTCAGACAGGAAATGCCTGTACAGATTTACCGTCATGGTATTCCTGTGGATATTGGTCTGATTACCGCCTATGATCATCAGTTTATTGAGATGAACCATATTCTGTATCATCGACAGCGTCATACCTTTGTATCCAGACCAGGTTATTAGATGCAAAGCCTATTTCGATAGATACAACGATAAGGGTTACTTGCCTCCAAGTGAGGAAGTAACCCTTTGTTTATATACCTGATTATTCGATTTCAAACAGCTTGCTGATCGATAGTTCTTCGTGTACACGGATGATTGCTTCACCCATCAGAGGAGCAACCGACAATACTTTCAGCTTGCTGGTCGGATTCGGATGCGTGATCGGAATTGTATCCGTTACAATGACTTCCTTAAGCGGAGAGTTTTCCAGACGATCCATCGCCGGACCAGACAGCACCGGATGCGTACAACATGCATACACTTCTTTGACGCCGCCTTCGATCAGTGCATTCGCACCCAATACAATCGTACCTGCCGTATCGATGATATCATCGACCAGGATCGCGGTTTTGCCTTCGATATTACCGATAATATTCATGACTTCGCTGACATTTGGTTCCGGACGGCGCTTGTCGATGATTGCCAGCGGTGCGCTGAGCAGATCAGCCAGTTTGCGTGCACGTACTACACCACCATGGTCAGGGGACACGACAACCGGGTTTTCGATTTGCTTGGAACGGAAATATTGAGCCAGAATTGGTACGCCGAGCAGATGATCTACCGGAATATCGAAGAAGCCCTGAATCTGCATCGCGTGCAAATCCATCGCGATAACACGGTGAGCGCCTGCTTTTTCAATCAGGTTCGCTACCAGTTTTGCTGTGATTGGATCACGTGAACGTGCTTTGCGATCCTGACGTGCATAACCGTAATAAGGAATCACGACGTTAATGCTCTTGGCCGAAGCACGTTTGAGTGCATCTACCATGACAAGCAGTTCCATCAGGTTATCATTTACCGGCGCGCAAGTTGATTGGATGATATACACATGACAACCGCGGACGCTTTCGGATAATTTCACCTGAATTTCGCCATCACTGAAGCTGGTCGTACGGGATTCGCCCATGGGAATACCGATGTAGTCGGCAATCTGACCCGCCAACTTGGGATTGGAATTACAAGTGAAAATCTTTAGTTTGGAATCACAATAAGTCATAATGGTTAAAACCCTCCGTGGTGGTTCATTGGAATGCTCATCATATCGGTCTTATTTCTCTCTATATGGTCGATCAGATCATTCAACAAGCATCATACACTTAACATTATATAATAATTTTCTAGCGAATAGTGGCATTATGTTAGTGCAAATGGATAATAATTTAATCAAATGGCACGATGATTCACAAATTCTTACTTTTGTTCCTTGATTGCTTTGGCTTTGGCACGGATTTTATCCGCGTATCCAGCCTTGTTTTCCTGGCGTGCACGAGCGATCGCCAGATCATTCGCATCTACATTCTTTGTGATCGTGGAGCCGGCTACGACATAAGCACCTTTGCCTACACGCACTGGTGCGATCAGGTTGGAGTTGCTGCCGATAAATACATCATCTTCGATGATCGTTTGGAACTTGTTCAGTCCGTCATAGTTGGCTGTAATCGCGCCACAGCCGATATTTACGCCAGAACCCACTTCTGCATCGCCGACATAGCTCAGATGAGGTATTTTAGAACCATTGCCGATTTTGGCATTTTTCAATTCAACAAAATCGCCTACCTTGACCTGGTCACCCAGTACAGTACCCGGACGCAAATATGCGAACGGTCCGATCATGCCTTCCTGGCCCACTTCGGTCTCCGACAATACGGATTGACGAATTGTTGTGCCACTCGCCACTCTGGAATCTTCAATCTCCGTATTTGGACCGATCACGCAGTCTTCACCAATCACGGTGTTTCCCTTGAGGATTGTGCCCGGGTGCAATACAGTGTCTGAACCGATCTGTACGTCTGCACCGATATAGGTAGAGTCCGGATCAATAATAGTAACACCGTTCAGCATATGATAACGAGTCAGGCGTCTGCGCATGAACTGCTCGGCTTCCGACAGAGCCACACGATCATTAACCCCGATCGATTCGGAAATGTCAGCTGTTACGTAAGCGGAGATACGTTTACCCTGTTCACGCAAAATAGTGATGCAATCTGGCAGATAATATTCTTGTTGAGCATTGTTGTTGGTTACTTTGGATAGTGCGGAGAACAGCAGGGAATTGTCAAAACAGTACGTGCCTGTATTGATTTCCTGTACAGCCAGTTCTTCCGGAGTACCATCCTTTTGCTCTACAATCTTGATTACACTGCCGTCGGCATCGCGAATAATGCGGCCATAACCTGTAGGGTCTTCCATTACTGCTGTCAAAATCGTAACAGCGGCGCCTTCGGATTCATGCTGATGAATCAGATTTTCCAGCGTCTCCGGTGTAACCAGTGGTGTATCTCCACAGATTACAATCGTTGTACCCTGCTCGGATCCAATTAGTGGTTCAGCCTGACGAACCGCATGTCCTGTACCCAGCTGCTCGCTTTGCAGTGCATACTCTGCGCGATCTCCCAGGAAGGATTGTACTGCTTCTGCTCCATGTCCTACTACCACTACACTGCGCTCGCAATTCACCTTTTGCACAGCGTCCAGTACATGACCTACCATTGGCTTGCCGCATACCGGATGAAGCACTTTATACAGCTTGGATTTCATCCGTTTGCCTTTACCTGCCGCCAGTACTACTGCCATCCTTTTCAAAAAAATTGCCCCCTCTATAATTAAATCCATTTATACATATAATCCCTGATTTGCTTGGAAATAAGCCTGTTTGCGGGACTTTGTAATCTTATTCTTCAACCAGAATTATACAGCCGTCAAAAAAACTCCATACTGAATATATCTTATTCCGGACAAAAAGAAAAGGGAGCCACAGCTCTTGCTCCCTGTGACTCCCTTTTCTTTTAAACCCCAATAAGTACTTGATTATGCGCCTTCTTCAATAACTTCTTCTTCTACACCGGCACGTTCGTATTCAGTCAGCACGGCTGTCTGAATCTTCTCGCGAGTGCTTGAAGAAATAGGATGCGCGATATCGCGGAACTCGCCATCCGGTGTCCGTTTGCTTGGCATTGCGACAAACATGCCATTGTTACCGTCGATAACGCGAATGTCGTGAACGACAAATTCGCTGTCGATTGTGATAGATGCAATGGCTTTCATTCTGCCTTCGGAGTTCACCCGGCGGAGTCGTACATCCGTTATTTCCATATGTGTTCACCACCTTTTTCCATAAAGACTTGGTTGTGTAATTCCACACATGGCAGGGAAATCCCTCTTTTTTTCTGAAAATTTATTGCGCATTTTTTTGTCTTTTTGCTTTTTTTGCCGTTTTTCGACGAATTGCGAAAAATTTGATTGATAGACATTCTCAATATGAAAATGGGTTCTATAGGCTGCGATGCGTATTACTTTTCATTTTCAAAGTAATTGCCCGGTTTGACCATGATTTTCTTGCTTTTGGCATCAACTTCGGTCAATGTTGCCAGCGACACATAATCTGCCCAGAGACGGTCTTCCGTATCCACTGCACCTGATTCCAGCAGGACGCCGACACCAGCGACGGTAGCATTGAATTCATCCAGTAGATCGACCATACCCTGAATCGTTCCTCCGGCTTTCATAAAATCGTCGATAATCAATACACGCGATTTTTCCTTGAGTGCACGGCGGGACAGCGTCATCGTATGCAGACTCTTGTGCGAACCGGATACATAATTAATACTCACTGCCGATCCCTCGGTCATCTGATGATCCCGGCGTACCAGTACAACCGGCAGATTCAGCTGCGTACCTGTGGCATGCGCCAGAGGAATACCTTTGGTCTCTACCGTCATGATTACATCGATCGGCGTATCCGCAAATACCGACGCGAAAATTTTGCCAACTTCATTCAGAATAGCCGGCTGTCCCAATAGATCGGACATGTAAATATAATCGCCAGGCAATAGACGCTCCGGCTGCTCCAGCTGATTACACAGATTGCTCATAAAAGAAAAAGCTTTTTCCCGCGACAGTCTTGGAATATATTTCACTCCGCCGGCTGCCCCTGCCAGTGTCAAAAGTTCTCCGACACCTTCTTCTTCAAAGACTTCCTTAATAATGGTCAAATCTTCACTGATCGATGACTTGGCCGCTCCATATCGGTCAGCAAACGTGGTTAATGGAATCAGCGTGTGTGGTCGGGATGTCAAATACTGGGTCAGCTCAACCAGACGCGCACTCCTTTTTAATTTTTTCACTTTGACTCCTCACTATCTCCAAAAAATTTACAATTATATACCCAAACCCGAATAATTAAAGTGAATATAACATTTTTGTACGTGTTTGTAAAAGAAAATCGCAATCTTTTTCATCCATTCTGCCTAAATTCTGCACAATGGTATGAACAAGATTGCGACCTGTATTCATTCAGGTTAACATTCTGACAGCATAGACCTCATGACAGAAGCCTCGCAGCCCATTATAAATACGGGCTACCTTGGATTCTTTGGACACCAGTCCAAAGACCGTAGGACCGCTTCCCGACATCAATACGCCATCTGCACCCAGTTGAATCATAGCCTGCTTGAGCTGGCGTACTTCTGGATAATGCGACAGTGTCACATCCTCCAATACATTGCCCAGTTCGCTGCAGATTTGTTCAAAGGAGTGCTGCTCCAACGCTGCACGCATATTGGCAGCTGATGGATGATGAGCTATACGATCCGCCTGCAGACGGCCATATACGTTCGCTGTCGATACATTGATCGGCGGCTTGGCCAGAATCACCCAGCAGTCTGGTGGGCTCTGAAGCGGCGTCAGGATCTCTCCGCGGCCTGTAGCCAGCGCTGTACCACCTGTAATGCAGAAAGGCACATCCGAGCCGATCGAAGCTCCCAGCTCCATCATGTCCTCATGCGGGATATGAAGGTTCCAGAGGCGATCCAAACCGCGCAGTGCTGCCGCCGCATCACTGCTGCCTCCTGCCAATCCGGCAGCTACCGGAATTTTCTTATCAATATGAATGTGTACACCTTGACGAATATGATACTTTTCTTTTACTTTTCTGGCTGCCTGATAAGCGAGATTTTTCTCGTCCAGCGGAATATAACCGGCCTGGCTGGATATTTTGATCGTATCCCCTGCCAGTTCCGATATGGTAAGCCGGTCCGCCAGATCTACCATCGTCATAATCATCTCGACTTCATGGTAGCCATCCGGCCGCTTATGTAATACATCCAGCATCAGATTAATTTTAGCGGGCGCTTTTTCATATAACTTCATGAGGTTCCTCCACCTTCAACAGTCCGTCCGTTCTACATCTATATTCAGACCGGCGTTCTGCCAGTCAGCATGAATAATCCATATTATAAAAAAAATAGATTATGAAGTCCATTCACAAAACAAAACAGTCTCTACCCCGAAAGGAGATAAAGACTGTTTTATGATAAAACAGTTATTCAATTCCCTGCGTATTCGATCTGCGTCTGGGAATCTTCATCGCAAACCGTGATCTCGACAGAGTCGGTTAACACGTCAGCGTAGCTGTAAGACACTCGTTCAAAAGTTTGATGATCATCATCAAGCTTTACTGTAAAAACAGAAGGGTAGGTTTCTTCTAAAACGCCAGTCCGTTCAATGGTCTTCTTGCGACCACCATTTGCACGCAAAGTAATTTTGTGCCCAACGTGAGCATCAAGATTGCGTTTAATTTCCGTAAGCGCATTGTTAGCCATGCCTACAACCACCTCTTTTCCTATTCCAGTATACCAGAAAAAGAAAGAGTTGTCAAAGGAACATTAAATTATAGCAGTCAGAAATTTATCTTGTCAACGATTTTTTTCAGCGGATGCCTGCTTCCAAAAATACCCTGCTAAGTATCGCATATTCCTCCAGGCTGAGCGTCTCGCCACGTCGTGTTGGCTCGATCCCTGCACGGTTCAACAACTGCTCCAGCTGCTCCCGGTCTCCACCTGCAAAATAGCGTGTTTTCAGATTATTGGCGATGGTCTTGCGGCGCTGAACAAAAGAAGACTGCACAATCTCGAAGAAATGCTGTTCGTCTTCTACCTGTACGGCAGGCTGTTCGCGCAGCTTAAGACGAATAACTGCCGATTCTACATTGGGCTGGGGAATAAATACCGTTTTTGGCACAATGCAGACGAGTTCCGGCTCACAGTAATACTGGACAGCAATGCTCAGACTGCCGTACTCCTTGCCTCCCGGCTTTGCAGCCATGCGTTGGGCTACTTCCTTCTGAATCATGACAACGATGTTATCCAGCGGCAGGCGCTCTTCCAGAAGCTTCATCAGGATCGGTGTCGTCACGTAATAAGGCAGGTTGGCCACCACACTGACTTTATCGACATTACCGAAGTCTTCACGGAACAGCTCATGCAGATCTACTTTAAGAATATCGCCGTGACGAACATTCACATTGGAATACGTCTGCAGTGAATCTTTCAGAATCGGGATCAGACGCTGATCGATCTCGACAGCTGTTACTGCTTTGGCCTGCTGGGCAAGACGTTCTGTGAGCGCTCCGATCCCTGGACCGATCTCCAGAGCGCCGCGTTCCGGTGTCAGACCGGCTGCCTCTACAATTTTATTTAGAATATTTGCATCGATCAGAAAGTTCTGTCCCAGACTTTTCTTGAACGAAAATCCGTGCTTGCTAATAATTTCCTTGGTTCGTCTGGGTGTAGCGATATCGTGTTGGTCACTCATTGATTTATTGTTCCTCCGATTCCAGTTGTGAAAGTGCTGCGGCAAATTCTTCACGGGTGATGCCAAATATACGCAGTCGCTTATGAAATTGTTTGCCGTTGCAATAGCCGATTCCGAGCAGGTTGCCCATTTTCATACGTCGTTCGGACGCATCCTTGTGCATGACGAGTCCTGTCATAAGCAGATCATCCCAGTCAATCAGAGTTTCTGCCGATGGCATCTCCGTATGCACTCGCGCGAGAGCTGCGCGAATAGAATCGGGGGAAGCATTCTCGACCCCGATATCCCCTTTGCGTGTAGCTTCGCTTTCCGGGATAAAGGCATGTTTGCAGCCGGGCACCTGCTGGGCCACAATTTTGCGTATACGTTCTCCGGCGTGATCGGGATCGGTCAGAATAATGACTCCTCTGCGCTCCTGTGCCAGCTTTACGCGTCTGATTACTTCCGGACCTATTGCTGATCCGCCTGTCTCAATCGTATCCGCCTCCACTGCACGCTTGATGGCTACGGTATCGTCTCTGCCTTCTACCACAATCACTTCTTTAATCACTTTTGCCGTACGCTTCCCTTCTGCGTTCATCTATGAATCTGTCTCCAGTATAACAAACAAAAAGAAGAGGATTCATCCTCTTCTTTTTGTCGGTTCTATTCACGCTCATGGTTAATATAATAACTATATCATACAACAGCTGCTTTGATGCAGGCAACAGCTATCCTGGCGCTATACTAAGGTTTTACCGGTCCAATCACATACACGGTATAACCTGTCTTGCGTCCGAATGCTCTGGCCTGACTCAGACTGTCTATATACACATCAATTTTATTGCCGTTAATGGCACTGCCGGTATCTTCCGCACGGCGGTAACCGATACCTTCAATGTATACCCACCATCCCATCGGGATTACACTGGTATCTACAGCAATCGTACGTCCTTCGGTTACTCTTGTACCGGAAGCAGTAGTGGTACCCAGACCCGGTTCGCCTGAAGAATAGGCGGTAAGAGTTACATTGTTGAGGACTTTAGCATAAGAGAAGCCTTTATCCGATTTGGAAGAACTATCAGATGTATTCGCTGCAAGCAGCTTGGGTTGTTCTTTCTTGGTACCCACCATTACAATCTTGTCCTGAACCTCGGTTGTTGTCTTCTTGTCAATCATACGTTTGGAGACGAATTCTCCATCTTCGTATACTTTCTCGATGTACTGGACCACTTTACCCGTTTGTCCGGATTGGACCAGCTTGGTTTTGCCTTCCAGCATGGTACTGCTGGTTTTCTTCACTACCTCATACGGAAGCTTGACTGTCTGCTTCGTAACAAATGAAGTTGTTCGGATTACTTTGATATCCATGTCCTGCTTAACCGAAGCTTCGACTGGTGGATTCAATTTGTCTTGTTCCTTCAAATCGATTCCGGCCTGATCCAGTGTATTGCCTACTGTCTTGGCAGTGGTGTATACCTTTTTGGTACCTCCATCAGCCGTAATGTTTACTGCTACCGCATGGTTGATATAGACCTTATCTCCATCCTGGATCGCGCCGTTTAGAGGCATGGATACTTTATCCTGCGGTGCCAGTTGAATCTGGTGTTCTGTCAGCATGTCGGAAAGCATCAGCTTGCGTGTTTCCATCTCCTGGGCTTTACCGTCAATGACAACATAAATATTTTTGCCTGCCTGATTATACAGAATAGCGAGCAGCATAACGATGACCGCAATGACCGCCAATGCAGTTAACGAGGCAAAGCGTAGATTTTTCTGCTTCCAACTCAGCGCGTAAGACATGCTGGATGAGCGTGAACCATGGGTTTCTTCGAAAGGAGCCATTCCCACTTCTTCCGTCCTCCTTCATAGTCTCGCCGTCTAGCTGTGACGTAAATACAATATGACGCGACTATATAAGAATTTTCGCAGGCCGTTTGTAAAGCTGTAAGATCATCCGCATATTGCGATAATCTTTCATGATGTAATAGGTACCTGCGCCATGGTCAGTCTTAGTGGCTTCCTGATTCTGAACAGCAAAATTCAGAATAATACACTCTTGCTTTCCCTTTTGGCCAAAACAAAAAGAAGCCTATGGAAAAGCGCAAGAGCAACTCTTCCTGGCTTCCGACGATTACAACATTCGGGAAACACTAGAAAATGCGAGGTTGCCTCTGCATCGCTTACGAGGTTAGCTGTCGGGTTCGGACATTTTGAACTACTTGTATTTCATGCCCTTTGAAGAGTCCTCCGCTCATGGCGCAAGTATCCCCAATTCACCCCATAGACCCTGTATCAGGAATCAGACAAGTTGCCTTCCGTTACTACTGGTTTAAATGCTGAAGGCAGCTGTTGGTTCCCCCGTTCTCCTATGTAGGAAACTCAGCGAGACCGAATCATGGAATCTCGTTTATCAATAACAAGATTAAATCACTGATGAAATGATATCCTGAACCCAACCCCACTGTAAAGCGATAGGCAACTCCGTTTTTCTTAAAAAGTAGTTAAAATCTTGTAACATTTTAGCATTTATTCGTTAAAATTCATTTATATATCGGTATAGCTCGGTTTTTCAGTGGTTTTTCTCCCTTTTTCACCGTATGCCAAATAATGTAAGGGCGTTTTTCGTCGTGATTTCACTAATTTCTTCCAGTGAGACCCCTTTTAGCTCGGCAGCTGCCTCGGCTACAAGACGCACATGAGCAGACTCATTTCTTTTCCCACGATAAGGATGAGGTGTCAAATAAGGGGAGTCCGTTTCGAGTAACAACCGGTCCATTGGCACCTGTTGAAGCACCTCTTTGGGCTGCTTCGCATTCTTGAAAGTAATCGGCCCGCCAAACGATAAATGGAAGCCCATATCAAGGCACATTTTGGCGGTCTCCCAGCTGCCCGAAAACGAGTGCATAATGCCGCCGACTTCAGATGCTTTTTCCTCTCTCAGGATACGTACAATATCTTCATGGGCTTCACGATTGTGGATAACGATCGGCATATTAATGGAGCGTGCCAGACCAATTTGCTCGCGCAATACACGATGTTGAACATCTTTTGGCGATTTATCCCAGTGATAATCCAGTCCGATTTCGCCGATAGCAACCACTTTTTCATGTTTGCATAAAGATTCAATCCATTCCAGATCTCCAGGCTGCATCGTAATCGCTTCGACCGGATGCCATCCGACAGCTGCATAGATGAAATCATAGGCTTCGACAAGTTCCATAGTAGTCGGAATCGTCTCACGGTCAAATCCTACATTTACCATCCGCGTTACACCCTCTGCATAAGCACGCTCGATGACTTCTTTGCGATCTTCATCAAAATCTTTGGAATCCAGATGCGTATGTGTATCAAATAACATATGTTTAACTCTCCTTTACTCCCTAATACTCTATTTTTAATCCGTAGACTTAAATTTCGAATTCCATCTGTGCAGGGCCAAGTTTGTCTTCAAAGATATCCGCTACCTGCTTGGACAGCTGATTTTTTACCCTTTCCAGCTTTTCCTGTGGAAAGTACAGATGATAACGACCACGATGGATGCCGCTAATGGATCGTACCACGTCAGACACTTCCGAGATTTCCTGTACCTTGTTTTGACGATTCAACAGCAGAATTTGTTTCTCTTTTTTGGGATCTCCCGGACGAAATACATCATAAGGCAGATCAGTCGGGAAATCGATCTCCAGATCGTAGTGGGGATGAAGCCCGGCTCGCTCAAATTCGGAACGGATTTCATCGATCATATCAAGGTCGATTAATTCTGTTTCTACATATTTATAAAGTCTGCGTTCCATAAAGCGTGAACATACATCTGCGAGGATCTCGTCCTGCTCCAGTGTCCACTGCATAAATGTAGTTTGTACCAGTGCTTCATCCAATAGAAGATACTCATTTACATTCAATGTTCCTTCAAATAAGGAAGGCAGCGGATGCGGCAGGAATTTGAAAGCATATCCCTGATCAAACAGTTCTTTGGCCCGCTGGAAAATATGCCGCAGTACAATATCCGAGCTCCGGGTAACCGGGTGGAAGTATACCTGCCAGTACATCTGGTATCTCGACATCAGATAATCTTCAATTGCATGCATACCTGATTCCTTGACGACAATTCGTCCATCATGCGGGCGCAGCACCCGGATAATCCGATCCATATCAATCGTTCCATAATTGACGCCGGTAAAATAGGCATCCCGGAGCAAGTAATCCATGCGATCTGCATCTAGGGGACTGGATACCAGATTAACCACAATCGCTTTTTCATAGTCTTTGCGAATGACTGCTGCAACCTTCTCGGCGAATCCTGGTTCTACTTCTTCCAGAATCCGGTTGATCTCGGTGTTACCAAGCAGAATTCGACAGGTCCACTCTTCATGATTCATATCAAAAGCTTCTTCGATGGAATGAGAGAAGGGGCCGTGTCCCAGATCATGCAGCAGCGCGGCACACAGCGCGACCATCCGCTCTTCACTTGGCCAGTCTTCATAACCTCCACGTTCGAACTGAGAGATGATTCGTCTTGTAATCTCGTACACACCGAGAGAGTGGGAGAATCGACTGTGCTCGGCACCATGAAATGTCAGATAGGAAGTACCCAGCTGACGAATCCGCCGCAATCGTTGAAATTCGGGCGTGTTGATCAATGTCCAAATCAGACGGTCCTGTACATGAATATAATTATGAACGGGATCTTTAAATACTTTTTCTTCTTCCAAAGGTTGTATAGGTTTCAATTTTAGCCCTCCTTCACCGAAACTTGATTCCAGTATTTTCTATGCGTTAAAATAGAATCATGCCTTTATTGTCGAACAGTGTCGTTATATACAATAAATCATTTTCCAAATCGACAAACGCTTTTTATAATAATAATATAGCCCAAAACCTGCTTTATATAAAAAAAAATTGCGTTTTTCCTCTAAAAAAGGCGTTTTTATATAATTTTTAGGTTGACTGATTTGGGAAACGTTGGTATTATGAATATCATAAAAGATAGAAATTTGT
Source organism: Paenibacillus dauci (assembly GCF_000971985.1). Taxonomy (GTDB): domain Bacteria; phylum Bacillota; class Bacilli; order Paenibacillales; family Paenibacillaceae; genus Saccharibacillus; species Saccharibacillus dauci. The sequence goes on from NZ_LAQQ01000020.1 coordinate 46,301, forward strand.
CGAACACTGACACTTAATAAAACAACTTAAACTAATAAAACCAAAATTGAGAGGATTGATCAGTATGATGAAATCAACTGGTATTGTAAGAAAAGTAGACGAATTGGGACGCGTTGTTATTCCTATCGAATTGCGCCGCACACTGGGTATTGGTGAAAAAGACGCTCTGGAAATCTACGTAGATGGCGAGCGCATCATGTTGAAAAAATACGAGCCAGCTTGTATCTTCTGTGGCAATGCTGAAAATGTAACTTACTTCAAAGGTAAAATCGTTTGTAACGAATGTATTTCAGAAATTCCTGTTCCTGTGACAAAATAAATAAAATAGGTTATAATAGATCCATACACTTATTAATTCTAACCTTTATATATCTCCTTGGGCCTTTACCCGGCAGTTACTGTCTGGGTAAAGGTATTTTTTTGTTTATACGCTCCTATGAATATCCTAAATTACATTATACTTTCTTTTTGTGACCACTTCCAACTTACATAGGAAAAAGGGACCTTGACGTCGTCAATATCCCTTTTTTTCTCGTTTCTACTATTATAATGTTTTTACCCATTTTACTATAAAAAATACCGTTTATAGTAGTGCCTGATACACGTCTCTTTTGGAGAGACCGCGATCTTTGGCTGCTTTTTTCATTGCATCCTTGCGTGGAAGCTGCTCTCGCTGTTCATAATGCTCTACATGCTCTTCGATCGTCATCTGTTGCCACCACTCATTCGCTTCTGCCTCTGCTTCACTGGCAGACTGTCCCTGCAGTACAATACAGTATTCTCCTAGCGGCGGATGTTCCTCCAGCCAGAGCAGAGCTTCCTCGATCGTCCCTCGTAGCCATTCCTCATGACGCTTGGTCAATTCCCGGGCCAGTACAACCGGTCGATTGCCAAGATGCTCCAGCATGGTTCTAAGCGTCTTGATCACACGGTGAGGCGATTCATAAAATAAAAGCGTTCCTTCCGCAGCACGTGCTCCTTGCAAAATAGCTTCTTGTCCTTTGGCATCTCGTGGCAGGAAGCCAATAAACGTAAATCGTTCCGTCGATAATCCGGACGCAATCAATGCCGACAGTGCTGCATTGGCTCCTGGAATCGGCACGACACGTACTCCCTGCTCCAGCGCCAGTTGTACAAGATCCTGTCCAGGATCCGATATAGCCGGCAGACCAGCATCACTAACCAGAGCCAGGCTCTGTCCTTCACAGATCAGACGAATCAACTCCGGTCCGCTCGCCTTTTTATTATGCTCGTGGTAGCTGACCAGCTTGCGCGGTGTAATCTCAAAGTGGTTTAGCAGTTTGCGTGTCTGGCGGGTATCCTCTGCAGCCAGGATATCGCACTCCTGCAGGGTTCGTACTGCCCGGTATGTCATATCTTCGAGATTACCAATCGGCGTCGCCACCAGATACAGAATACCGGGTTCTATTGTATTTTTATTTTCTGTATCCCCAGCGACAAAGCTTTTCTGAATCTGTATGCTCATAATGACTCCTTTTGTCCATAATAAATATCCATAATCTCAGGTACATATTCGTTATTCTCGTTATATACAATCAGCGGCGGTAGGATACGCAGCTCCGGCTTGCCGGCGCGCAGTCCCTCGACCAGTACCATGTTGGCTTCCATATGAGCGCGAGGATGTACATAACGTACACGTTTTGGCTCTACTCCATACGTACGCATCAGTGACAGAATATCAACCAGACGATGCGGACGGTGTACCATAGCCAGCTTGCCGCCTGTACGCAGCAGCTGGGATGCTGTACGAACCACATCTTCGAGTGTACATCCAATCTCGTGACGCGCCATTGCCTGATGCATATTCAGCTTGATATCACTGCCTGTCATCTGGGCATACGGAGGATTCACGGTAACAGCATCATAACTTCCATGCTCTCCTGCCAAAGGCATTTCCTTTAGGTCCTGTTCGCGGATCGTAATCCGTTCCTCCATCTGATTCAGCGCTACACTGCGGCGTGCCATACTGGCCAGACGCTCCTGAATCTCCACACCTTCAATAGCTGCACGGGTTCGTGTACTTAGCAAAAGGGGGATAACCCCATTTCCGGTACAGAGATCCATGATTCGTCCCTGTGGCGGTACGCTGGCGAAGCGTGCGAGCAGTACAGCATCCATCGAGAAGCTGAAGACTTCGCGGCTTTGAATAATTTTGAGATTATTGGTTAACAGATCATCGATCCGTTCTCCGGGTTCGGTAAATTCCTGGTTCATGGTTATTCCTTTCCTTATTCCGGCTACATAAAAACCGCGGATGCACTCCGCGGCTTATAGGATCAATTTATTCGGATTTATTCAAAAACGATAGACAGAACAGACAGTCGCCTTCTGTACGCAGATGTCCATAATAGACATTACAGATATGGAATCCTTCATGGTACAGACGAGCCAGATTATCATATCCTTCTCCAACTACTTCCGGATAAGGATGACTGTGCGTGTCTTTGAAAATCTCGGCGATTTGAGGTTCTGCCACTTTCACTTCAAGCGGTACTTCTTTTTTGAGTACACGGCGCAGCTGTTCGTTCTCAATGGTGAGACGCTGGTTTTCCTCCAGTAATTCTTTGACGGCGAGCTTTAATCTTCCCATATCTCCGTGCATATGGTTCATTTGTGTCTCCAGTTCATGAATATGCTCAAAAAGATTTTTCTTTTCCAAGTTTCCACCTCAAAAGCAGCCTTTGACCGGTTTACTTCACAACCACCTCATCAAACGGCAGTTCCTTGACCTTGCTGATATCGAAGATCTGGACATGCACAGTTCTGGAATTCGCATTGATGCCCACAACTTTGCCATCCCCCAAAGAGGTAACGACAAATTTTCCCACAGCAGGAAGTTCTTCTTTGATACTTTCATAATTGTCATGTTCAAACTTCAGACAACACATCAGACGGCCGCACAATCCCGAGATTTTGGTCGGGTTCAGAGACAAGCTCTGATCTTTGGCCATTTTGATCGACACGGGTTCAAAATCACCCAGCCAGGAAGAACAACACAGGATTCGTCCGCAGGGACCAATCCCTCCCAGCATTTTCGCTTCATCCCGAACCCCGATTTGCCGGAGCTCGATCCGTGTACGGAAAATGCTAGCCAGATCTTTGACCAATTCCCGAAAATCTACTCGGCCTTCCGCAGTAAAGTAAAAGATGATCTTGTTACGGTCGAATGTATATTCAACGTCGACCAGCTTCATTTTGAGCTGGTGTTCTTTGATTTTCTTCAGACAGGTCGCAAATGCATTCTTCGCCGCCACCCGATTTTCTTCAACGATCTGAGCATCTTCATTACCGGCAATCCGAATGACCTTCTTCAAAGGAAGAACCACATCATCCTCATTGACCTGCTTGCGCCCAATCACAACCTTGCCATATTCGATCCCTCTTGCTGTCTCGACAATAACATGCTGTTCGCTATCCACTGCAAATTCAAGCGGATCAAAGTAATATATTTTACCCGCCTTTTTGAAGCGGACGCCTACTACGTTATACAAAAGATAAGCCTCCTCATTTGCCAATACCGTTCCTACTACTTGCTGCAAAAACGATAAGAAGATCCCTTCTAGTTCTCACGGACATGGCGTGTTTTGAAAAAGTCGCTGCTCTTCCAGTAATGTGTTGCGCATGATGTGTACACTGCCTGTCCAGTTACAGAAGTTTCTTCTATACCTTAGCCACTTACCCCTATGAGAAACTGCTCCATACACAGCTGCCCATTCACATGGGAGCGGAGCATTTTCTTACTTTCGGCAGCAAGCGCCATACAGGATACCCAATGCTGCATGCTGCGGGTGTGAGCCACCTTGGAGAGAGACTCTAACTGATCTATAAAAACGATACTTTCATTTCTGCCGATCTGGATATGGATCATATCTTTGAACCATAGATGGAAAAGATCAAATATTCGATCCAGATGATCTCCCAGTCCGCCCTTGAACAGCTTTTGCTGCGCGGTAATAAGGCTTATGCTCCCTCTACCTGCGGATTCCTTCCCTAATTGTAACACTACGTTTCTAATTTCTGCAAACCAATTCTCACTTAGAAGTTCACGACATTCATCCGGGTCGGAAGCGATCTGTACCGCACAGCGTATAAGTGGCATCGGAAAGTTCTCATCAGCCAGAATTTGCGTCATTTGCTGCGGGTCGAGCGCGGTAAACATAACCGGTTGTGTACGTGAACGAATAGTTGGCAGAATAGACTGTACATTTTCGGTCAGCAGAATCGCAACCGCTGGCGCAGGCGGCTCTTCCAGAAATTTGAGCAGGCTGTTGGAAGCCTGTACCGTCATTTTATCGGCATCTTTGATAATATATATTTTGCGGTTGCCCGCCTCGGAACGATAAGAAAAAATTCGCTGTAATTCGCGAATCTGTTCAATTTTGATCGAGTTGCCATCCGGTACCACCACATGAAAATCCGGATGATTGCCATGCTCCATTTTGCGGCATTCGATACATTCTCCGCATCCTTCATCCCCCTGGTGTATGCATACCAGTGCCTGGGCAAAGCTGCGGGCCATTTTCAACTGGCCACTGCCTGCAGGTCCGTTAAACAAATAGGCATGTGAGATTTTCTGGCTTCGCAGTCCGTTCTGCAACACACGCTTTGCCATTTCCTGTCCAATAATCTCCTGAAAAGACATACTTCCTCCTTACCGTACCCGAAGCCTGCAGTCATCAACATGGCCTGTATCGGCTAACATGTCGTATAACTGCAGGCTTCCTGTCCTGCCTTGATATTACATCTATGCGGTCAGATCCAGAATCACGTTCATCTTTGTGATCAGATGAGCGGTCCATTACATTTGATCCTGGTAGCTTTGCTTCTATCATCCACTTCTTCATAGAGAATGAACGCATGTTTATCAGCGAATATTGAAATGGATCAGTATAGAAAATTAACCAGCATGCCGCGAATTTCGCCCATTCGCTGCAGCAACTCGATTCGTCCCTGCTCGCTGTTCAGCAGTTCTTCTGCCATACTGATCAAGGCAGCATCTACTTCATCAAGCAGCTTGTATTTCTTGCTGCGTCCACGACGATCAAAGCTGTGCGTTTCTTTTAACTTGATACCACGACGAACCGTATCTTCCAGAAAGCGCTTGACCAGCATCTGATAGGATTTCAATTCACGCAGTGTCATGGATTTGGCCAGACGTTCACCCTGCATCTGAATCTCTCTGAATTGGCGCTGTACTTCATCATGTGTAGCCTGTGTGCCATGATTCTGCAGCACATCCGAGAAATTCTTTGGTTGAACAACCTTGTTGGGTGTATCCGCTATAATAGGGTTACTCTTCATCATCGGGTAACCGGGATTAATTTTCATAAATCTCTTCCTTTCCATTGCACCTGTAATAGGAATACACTGGCTCGTAACCATCCTTTTATCGTAATTAGCCTAAGCTAAATCATTGCCTGTGTGAATGGTCTGCCAAATACTGATATATATATCAGTATCGTTCAAATGCAGCCATTTAAGAATAGCAAAACGGAAAAAAGAAATTTATATTTCATCTATACAGGTTTATCCTACAGCACTACCTTATATCCCTGCTGTTTATTTACGTCCATATAAAGAAGATGGACCGGTGCCAGTAACTGTCCCCGATCCTTACCTTCTATTTATTATACTATTTATTGCATGCTATGTTGCATAGGAATTACGTAAATTTACACTTTTACTGAATAATATGAAATAAAAGAGCTTAGAAGTGCTCGAAACGCTCAACTGGCAGTACAAATACCGTTGCTCCGCCCACTTGGACTTCTACCGGAAGTGGCAGATACGAATCGGTTGTGCCGCTCATCGGTGTGACCGGAGTAACCAGTTGTTCACGAATCTTACAGCTGTTACGGATAACGTCCATAACTGCTTCAATCTGACTGTCATCTACACCGATCAGAAAAGTCGTATTTCCTGCTCGCAGAAATCCCCCAGTACTTGCCAGCTTGGTTGCACGGAAGTTCGCCTTTACCAGCTCTCCAGATAAACGGTTACTGTCTTTATCTTGTACGATCGCTATAATCAGTTTCATTATCATGGCCTCCTCGATCAGAATCTAGCATCTTATTCCTCTATTACTCATTTGACACAACCTATACAAAATCCTTTTTTTCAACCCTGGTTCCAATATTGTAACCACTTTCTTCTATTCTAACTCACTTGCTTGTCCAGCTTGAGAAGCAATCAGCCGATCGATCACCTGTCTAATCTCTTCAAACACCTCTTCTTCAGTCTGTTCACCATTAACCATAATGAACTGGTCGGCATATTGTTTTGACAGTTCCGTATAGCCCTGATATACACGATGGTGGAAATCAATCGCTTCCAGATCCAGTCGGTTGATCTCTCGGTCACTCGTTTTGGCCATGATCCGCTTCAGTCCTACTTCCGGACGGACATTAATATAAATATTCACATCTGCCCAATATTCACGCTGATCGACCTGAATTGCCAGACGATTAATATCCAGAACAGCCTTACCCAGTTCGCGACCGTATCCTTGATAAGCGAGCGACGACATAACATACCGGTCACAGATGACCAGCTGGCCTGACTGTACAGCCGGAATCACTTTCTGAATCAGATGCTCTCTACGCGCGCTGGCGTACAGCAGACACTCTGTGAGACCGCTCATATGATTGTCCACATTCAGAATCACATTGCGAATCTGCTCGGATACCGGAATGCCGCCAGGCTCCCTTGTAGATAAAAAAGAAACATCTTGCTCGGTCAGATACTGTTTGATCCGTTCTAGCTGGCTTGTTTTGCCGCTACCATCCATGCCCTCAATTGCAATAAACAATCCATTTTGCTTCATTGTATTCCTGCTTTCCATGTTCACCGGTCCAGATCACAATTACTGGCCTCATCTTTTGATAACATGACAGCAGCATATAGGCTGATGCATGTTTTATATACTTGTATTATATCATATGCGTTTTTCAGTCTTTTGATTGATCGTACGATACGATATAGACCCGAATAGTGTGTAATGAAGAGTCCGCAGCTCCCTGTACTTTTATAGGGTGGCTACGCACAAGCATTAACTGTCTATGCATCTGTTCGCCAATATATTCACCTGGATATAGTACAGGGATACCTGGAGGATATGGAATAATCATTTCCGCACTTTGTCTACCATTCGCTTCCTCCAAAGGAATAGTCTCAATCTGTTCCTCGGATACAGGGATCATCGTAAACTCAACAGGTTCAGACAGTAGTGGTGTGCGGGTATCCTGGGGATTCACTTCGCACAATTCATACTGACTTGCCTTATCGGATTCATGATACCCATGTGAATACAGAAGTTCTTTTCCTGCTGTGCCTTCATCCTGATGGTTCTCCTGTATTTGCTCTTGAGCCTCTTTTCTAACAAGCTGCTCTTCGATTTGTTCCAGTGCCTGCAATGCATGCAAAGTATCTTCCATCTGTGAGCCGAGACTGAACACCAGTACCACGTATCGATCATCACTCATTTCAGGAAAGCACCCATACTGCTCCAGCATCTTCTGCAGCTGAGTTCCCGGAAGACGATCCATACGATCGTAGATAACGACTTTAAAAGGGTCCTGTGTCCAGTAGGAGATCACGTCATCCTTACTTCCTTCCAGTTTATCTCCATTCATACTAAGGGGTTCAGCTGACTTTATACTTTCCATGTGTTCGGTATTAGAGTAACTTACCTCCAGTACTCCAAAACGAGTGCTCTTCTTTACTCCTTGTACAAAGTGATCTCTTGCTTCCAGTCCCTTGGCAAACAGCTCTTCTCCATACTGATCAATCAGATACCGGCTCAGATCAAGCGAAGCCATAATCGGATAAGAAGGGCTGGAGCTTTGCAGCATGGTGAGACGCTGCTTCAAAAGCGTACGATTAATTAAGGGTCCTTGTATATGCAGCATAGCGCCCATTGTCATAGCTGCGAGCATTTTATGCGTGGACTGTACAACACCGTCGGCTCCTGCCTTCAGCGCATTGGAGGGAAATCTAGAATGATGACTGTAATGTGCTCCATGCGCTTCATCTATTAATAAAGGAATACTATGCAGATGGCATTCTGCTGCAATTGCGGTCAGATCTATCCCTATTCCATAATAATTGGGAGAGGTCAGCATAACTGCCTTGGCTTCTGGATATTGATGAAGCGCTTGTTTTACACTTTGCAGATCAGGAATAACGGCCAGTTGACTATGTGGCTCTACATCGGGTGTTAGAAAGACAGCTTTTGCGCCTGCCATCATGAGTCCATGAATAATAGACTTGTGTACATTTCTCTGTACAATCACAATATCACCAGGATGAGCACATACAGTGAGTAATAAAGCCAGATTACCCGATGTACTTCCACCGACCAGCCAGTGTGATTCATCTGCTCCAAAACATGCTGAAGCCAGCTGCTGTCCTTTGAGGATCACTTCCTCCGGATGATGAAGATCATCGGTTCCTTCAATTTCTGTAACGTCTATCCTGAGTATCGCTTCCCAGATATCTTGCTTTAATGCTTCAGACATACCAGCTGTTTGATATATTGAGCCATTTTTGTGACCCGGTACATGAAAACTGCGCTGCCCGGAAGAGGCATATTGTACCAGTCTTTCATACAAAGGCGCAGTACTGTTATTTACATTAAAAACAGTATTATTCTTGCTCTTTATTTGGTATGGCTTATTTTTTTTATGATTCATCGTGTCATTCCCATAAATTTATTGTACGCTGCCGCGTATTCTTATTATAATCATAACAATAGGCATTGTCCTGTGATGCTGAATACGATACTAATTGATCATTTACCACTGGATACTGATCAATTAAGACGGTGTTGTTTTCTCTATTTTTCTATCCCAATCATGTGGGACTCACTGTACAAGAATTGAGCCTAAAGTTCTGTATTGAAATAATGGCAGATAACCGATATACATATGGAATACTATCCAAACACATGCAGAAAGGTGGATTGCTCCCCTATGGCAGCAGAGCCTCAGCAAAACGCAACATTCTATCAATATAAACTTATCAAAAAATGGACAATCTCCAAGCTATGGTTCTGGAGCTATCTATCTCTGCCTATCATCGCATTGATTATAGAACTGTTCTATTTTTCCTGGGAAAGTATCGGCTTCTGGATACTATCTTTCCCTCTCGTACTATGGGTACAATTTGTTATATCCCGATCTGTACTTATTATGACAGTAAATCATTTGCGTAAAAGGTGGCGGTTCCAATTCCAGTATCCATGGATAGGCTATCTGCCTGATCAATACATGGGATATATGATATTCCGGCGTGTACTGCTGCATACCACATGGATCGGTCTTTGTTTTACTGCCGTGTTGTTTATGTGGTTGCCGGTATCCTTCTCAGCCTCGCTGATTGTGTGGCATCTCTGGCTATGCATTCCACGTCTGATGATCTTATTAAGACTAACACGACAGCGCAAAGATGGTATGCTCAAACTCAGTAAAGAAGACGTTTCCTACTATATCAGTTAACAAACAAAAAACGACGGTAAAAGTAGTTGCTATCTGTATTCGAATATACTGACATTTCCTTTACCTATATAAAAACCACGTACTTCTTATCTCTTATGTAGAGAGAATCCGTACGTGGTTTTTCGTTATTTTAAAACCTCAGAATAAATAATACCTTGTCATAAAGTCATTTATTATAAAATAGGCTATACAACATTGTATTATTAAATCTTCTATCCTAACAAAATCTATAATAGTATAACTTATAACATTGCGATAAAGCTGCCAAAATCTGATTGAAGATCGATATCAATTAACTCATAATTCAAACTTAAAATGTATACTGCATAAAATTAAAATTTTAGTATATATAAATCCGTTCTATACATAGCTAACACTTCAAAAAGTCTATATAAGCTTACAAAAGCAAACAAAAAAGACGCTATCCAGTGGATAACGTCTTTCTTTTTGCGTCGCTTGGCAACGTCCTA
>NZ_LAQQ01000021.1 GCF_000971985.1 Paenibacillus dauci
TGCTGTTCTCTATATTTTGAAGAACCGAAGTTCTTCACTCACTCGTTGTTCAGTTTTCAAAGATCAAAGTCTTTTTCTTTACCGCTGTATCTCTCGCAGCAACTCTTATATCATATCATGTTCGTTTTCATTTAGCAAGCACTTTTTTAAGAAGTTTTTCTTAATGTGTAACTTGCTGATGTGACTCTCATGATACTTTATCTTTCATTGTCACTCGTTCGTGACAACTTTTATAATATATCATGTGAGTTTATTTTCGTCAACACTTTTTTTGAAATAATTTTGTTGGCTCTTATTTCTATGAGTATTGACTGTTAGCCATTAAAATAATGACCGTTGCTTAATATATCATGGTTTTTTTATAGAAGTCAACTAGGTATTCAATATTTCTGTTTTTTTAGATTTGGTGGTCGATTTAACATGGTTTGCCTGCTTCATACTTTCTTACTCTTTGTATCATAACAGAGCATTTATACACTCTATCGATCAAACTAAATCGCTGATGGATGTTTGAGTACGATAAAGGATGCTGCATTGCTTTCTTACAATATATGATGCTAAAGAGGAACAAAAACAGAGTTCTTCTTTCTGTATTTCGCCACTCACTCATGTGTTCGCATCATTTACACACAGCGCAGGCTGCGGATCTCTTTCATAGGAAGATATTTGGTAATCTACCGACCTACTTTTTGACTCGGTGATGCTTGATCAAGTAGCTTTATTTCCTTTTCACTCCAATTAGCTCTACTACTCCTATAATTATCACTGACAAGTCCAGCAAATGACTGAAATGAATCAATCCATTGAGGTTATGGGCAACTTCGGTAGTCTGGACTAGCTAATACAGTATCCCGTAGCTAATAATAGACAGACTCTATTAGCCCTATATCATAAAAAAAGGCATCCGTTTCCCATTTATGGGTGAACAGATGCCTTTTTTCGAAAGACTTCATAGGTATATAAAAAAGATTATAGTTCTCTGCGCCCTTCCAGTGCTTTGGACAGTGTAACCTCATCTGCATATTCCAGATCCCCGCCGACTGGCAGTCCATGAGCAATACGGGTTACTTTGAGATTAAACGGCTTCACCAGACGCGAAATATACATCGCTGTTGCTTCGCCTTCAATATTCGGATTGGTTGCCAAAATTAGCTCCTGTACCCGTTCATCACTCAGACGATTCAGCAGTTCTTTGAGTTTAATCTCGTCAGGCCCTATACCCTCAATCGGTGAAATAGCGCCATGCAGTACATGGTAGTAGCCATCAAATTCACGGGTACGCTCCATTGCGACCAGATCCTTGGGTTCCTGTACCACGCAAATCACAGAAGCATCTCTCGTTTTGTCCTGACAGATCCGGCATGGATCTGCATCGGTAATATTGCCACATACGGAACAATAGTGAAGATTCCGCTTCACATTGACCAGTGCTTTGGCAAAATCGATCACGTCATCCTCTTTCATACGAAGAACGTGAAAGGCAAGCCGACCGGCTGTCTTCGGCCCTACTCCCGGCAAGTGCGTAAAAGCATCTATCAATTTAGCAATCGGTTCGGGATAATACAATACAGCGATCTCCTTTGAGACCGGTCATTTGGCTAATGCCGATCTGTTATTTTAGAACAGGCCAGGAATCTTCATTCCGCCTGTGAATTTACCCATATCCTGGTTTGCCAGCTCTTCTGCTTTGCTCATTGCATCGTTAACTGCTGTCAGTACCAGATCCTGCAGCATTTCTACATCATCCGGATCTACAGCTTCTGGCTTGATGTTAATAGATATAATTTTTTTGTGTCCGTTGACTTCAACAGAGACTACACCGCCACCAGCAGTACCCGATACGGTTTTGGAGCCCAGTTCTTCCTGTGCTTTCAGCATTTGCTCCTGCATTTTCTTCACTTGCTTCATCATTTGATTCATGTTACCCATTCCAATCATCTCCTCTAATAAAGTATAAGTGTATCTATCATTATTCCTTGATTACAACAAGTTCCTCGCCAAACAGCTGAATAGCTTCATCCACTAGAGCATCACTATTGGCTGCTTCCTCATGTTCAAGCTTGAGTTCTTCACCAGGCTGCTCGCTTGTTCCTTCAATAGCGTCCATCCAGTCTTTTTGCATCATCGTTACGAGACGATAAGAACCGCCCAGTATTTCATTTAATACTGATTCGATAACCTGCTTGTTGGCAGACTTCTCGATCGTCTCCCGGTGCATATCATGTTTGAAGGCTACCAAAACAGCATCTTCGTGGAAGGATACAGGGTCACAGTTTACAAACCAGGCATGGATGGTAACCTTAACTTCCTTGACACGCTGCAGCACTTTGCTCCACGAACCGGAGATTTTGGCAAAGTCCTCATGATTACGGTTGGAGACATAATGTGGCATTTGCGATGGAATCTTGGCAGCAGCAGATATTCTCGGAGCCGGTGCCCGTCTGCCAGTATTGCTGGAAGCAGCTTCTCCTCCAGTAGAGATACCCGATTTGAGCGCTTGATCCAGCTTTTGCTCCAAGGCTGCCAACTGCTGCTTGAGCTGCCGAATCTCGCCGGCATCTGCCGAGCCCCCACTAGTGGTGACTACTCCAGCTGAATTCTCAGAAGCATTACCACCCGGTATACTACTCAGCTTGAGCAGCGCCACTTCAAACAGCATCTGTGGCTGCGTAGCATATTTCATCTCCGTCTGATAGTGATTCAGCGTATCGATCATGGCAAACAGCTGTTCTTTGGTAAAAGCAGCCGCTGTCTCCCGGAAATTTTCAGGGTTCAGCATGCGTTCTGTCAGGTCACCAGCCTGCGGAATCATCTTGATCATCAGCACATCACGGAAATAGTATAGCAGATTCTCCATGCATTTCTCTGCGCTTTTGCCTTCCTGCATAAATGATTCTACCATATGCAGTACCTTGCCTACATCATTCTGCAATAATGCCGAAGCTAATTCGGCAAACTGCTCCGAGGCAATGCCGCCGGTCATCTGGAGTACCTGCGGATAGGTGATCTTGCCTTCAGTAAACGAAGACACCTGATCCAGTATACTCAGTGCATCCCGCATTCCTCCATCGGACAGTCGAGCGATATACTCCAGGGCATCCCGCTCCGACTCCAGACCTTCCTGCTCGGAGATCAGCTGCAGACGTTCGGTCTGCTCTTGCAACGATACCCGGCGGAAGTCAAACCGCTGACAGCGTGAAATAATCGTCGCTGGTAGACGATGAGGCTCTGTTGTTGCCAATATAAATACCACATGGCCTGGCGGTTCTTCCAGTGTCTTGAGCAGCGCATTGAACGCTTCCGTCGTCAGCATGTGGACTTCATCTATAATATATACTTTGCGCCGGACTTCGGTAGGCGCATACTTTACCTTTTCTCTAAGATCCCGTATTTCTTCTACACCCCGGTTGGAGGCAGCGTCAATCTCCAGTACGTCCATAATATTGCCTGAAGTGATCCGTTTACAGGTCTCACATTCATTACAAGGCTCAATAGCCGGGCCTTTTTCGCAGTTGATTGCTTTGGCCAGTATTTTGGCGGCAGATGTCTTGCCCGTACCTCTGGGACCATTAAACAGATAGGCATGTGAAATACGCTCTTCCCGAATGGCATTCTGCAGTGTCTGAATGATATGCTGCTGTCCTACCATGTCCTGAAACGACTGCGGCCGCCAAGCACGATAAAGTGCGATATGTTCCACTTGCTTACCCTCTTTCTTGTATATGGCTACCTTTGACTTCACTACTTGTCAAAGATGATCTGGCATAAAAATAATGTTATAAAACAAAAGAACTTACCTTTAATTATACTATAAATCAGCATCAAGCAAAACCTGCACACCCTAATTTCACAAACAAAAAACACCTGTTGCAGTACGCAAAAGGTGTTATGAATAGCTTAGTTATATACCGTGCACCTGTCTTCGATAATTGCGATCCAAGCGGTTCTTCTGAGCGACAGCTCAGGGTAGGCACTCCCTCGGCACAAGAACGAAACTGCTTATGGCTGCTTCCTTCCGGACCTGACCAGGTTCACAGGTGTTCCTTGCGAAGGACCCATCCGTCAACACTGCGCTCAGATACCTGCCTTACATCGACAATACCTAGGACAGGAATTCAATCTCGCTATAGCGGATTGCGAGTTATAGGGCACCGCTACCTCCCCATCTAGCACGGCATTAAGTAATTATACCTGACACACGTAGACAATGCAACTATCCATTAGATATGTTTTGCCAGGTCAATTGGTTGTCGCGGAAGCCGTAGTAGAACGGGTCGTACGTCTGCCTGTACTGCCAGAGCCAGTGCTGGAAGATGTAGATGGTTTCTTGGTACCGGAACTGCCGTTTTTGCTATCTTCCCGGGTATCAAATGTAGCAAGGAACTCCTGATTGGTCTTAGAATTGCGCAGCTTTTTGAGGAAACCTTCTACAAAGTCCTGGCTGTCGTTCATATTTTTACGGATATGCCAGATCGTATCCAGTTCTTCCTTGGCAAGCAAATCTTCTTCACGGCGCGTACCGGAACGACGAATATCGATTGCCGGGAAAATACGACGCTCGGACAGTTTGCGATCCAGATGCAGTTCCATGTTACCGGTACCTTTGAATTCTTCGTAGATAATATCATCCATACGGGAACCGGTGTCGATCAGTGCCGTAGCCAGAATCGTCAGACTGCCGCCTTCCTCCACATTACGCGCAGAACCGAAAAAGCGCTTTGGACGATGGAATGCTGCCGGATCGATACCGCCACTGAGTGTACGACCAGATGGTGGAATAACCAGATTGTATGCACGTGCCAGACGAGTGATACTGTCCATCAGGATAACAACATCCTTTTTGTGCTCTACAAGACGCAGTGCACGTTCTAGTACCAGTTCCGCTACTTTGATATGATTCTCGGGCAGTTCGTCAAATGTGGAAGCAATAACTTCACCTTTGACAGAACGCTGCATATCCGTAACTTCCTCCGGACGCTCATCAATAAGCAGCACAAAAAGCTCAATCTCCGGGTTGTTCGTTGAGATGCTGTTCGCGATTTCTTTGAGCAGGAGTGTTTTACCGGCTTTGGGAGGTGCTACGATCAGACCACGCTGTCCCAGTCCGACTGGAGCCAGTACATCCATGATCCGTGTAGAGAGTTTGTTGGGAGCTGTCTCAAGAACCAGCTTCTTTTGTGGGTAAAGAGGAGTCAGCGCAGGGAAATGAAGACGTTCTGCTGCCTGTTCCGGACTAACACCATTGACGGCGTTTACCTGAAGAAGTCCGAAATAACGTTCGTTTTCTTTGGGAGCACGGCATTTACCGGATACGAGATCACCGGTACGCAGATCGAATTTGCGAATCTGTGAAGCCGAAATATAAATATCTTCTGCACTTGGCAAATAGTTAATCGGCCGCAGGAATCCATATCCTTCTGGCAGTATTTCAAGTACGCCCTGCATGAACATCAGTCCACTGCGTTCAGCCTGCGCACGTAGAATTGCAAAGATCAATTCCTTTTTTTTGAGCTGTCCATAATACGGAATCTGGTATTGCTTGGCCAGTTTGTATAAGTCGGTCAGCTTCATTTCTTCCAAATCGGAAATTTGTAAATCCATACAATAACCACCTATTCAATTTTATAGAGAGTGTTGAGACAACCGATAGAATAATGTTGGGAATAATCAGAAGATTGAATTATACGGAGTGGATACTTCCAAATTCATTCATAGGATAGCATTACCCATTTTGGGAGGAGATATTCAAGAGGTATGTATTTTGGGAAATACAAGTGAATTCTCCTCCCTGTAAGAGGGACAATCAAATTAAAGAGTACGCGTTTCCAGCGTCTCTCTCCATACATTGGCACCCAGGTTACGCAGGTTATCTACAATGTGGTCATAACCACGATCGATAAACTCTACACCGGATACTTCGGTTACGCCTTCGCCAACAGTCAGACCGGCAATCACCAGCGCTGCACCTGCACGCAGATCCATCGCCTTGACTTTGGCTGCATTCAGTTCGCCGCCTTCAATAATAGCCGAACGGCCTTCCACCTTGATCTTGGCACCCATACGCGCCAGCTCTGGCACATGCTTGAACCGGCTGCTGTAGACGAAGTCACTTAATACACTAACTCCCTGCGCCTGTGTCAGCAGACTGGTCATCGGAGATTGAAGATCCGTAGCAAAACCTGGATACGTAAGAGCCTTGACATCTACGTGGTTGTAGGAAGCCTTGCCGAGAACACGGATACCCTCATCTAGTTCGTCGACATGTACACCCATTTCCAGCAGTTTGGCTGTTACTGCTTCCAGATGCTTGGGAATAACATTGTCAATCAGAACATCACCGCGCGTTGCCGCTGCAGCGATCATATACGTACCTGCCTGAATACGGTCAGGAATAATGGAATGTCGACAACCATGCATTTCGGAAACGCCCTCAATACGGATCGTCTCTGTACCTGCGCCCTTGATACTTGCGCCCATGGCATTCAGTAATGTTGCTACATCTATAATCTCAGGCTCTTTCGCCGCGTTTTCGATAATTGTATGGCCTTTGGCTCTTGCTGCCGCCAGCATAATGTTAATGGTCGCACCCACACTGGCTACGTCCAGATAGATTTTGGCTCCACGGAGCTCTTTGGCATATAAATGAATCGAACCATGTTCGTTGGTAACCGTTGCACCAAGTGCTTCAAAGCCTTTGATATGCTGATCGATAGGTCTTGGTTCAAAGTTGCAGCCGCCCGGCAAGCCGATCGTTGCTTCTCCAAAACGTCCAAGTAATGCACCCATCATATAATAGGATGCCCGCAGCTTTTTGACAGGTCCGTTGGGCATTGGAATAGATCTGACACTGCTTGGATCAATACGCATCTGGTTCTCTAGCTCATGCCAGCTTACGCTCGCACCCAGATTCTCGAGAATTTCCGCATAAACTGCCACATCGCTCAGAAGGGGCAAGTTATCCAGCACGACTTCTGACTCGGCGAGCAATGCCGCAGGAATAAGCGCAATGGCACTGTTTTTTGCACCACTGATGGTGATAGTTCCCTGCAGCGGACGTCCGCCACTGATCATCAATTTTTCCATAAAGCTTAGTATCCCCCTACGTGTTTTGCAGCCGATAAAACGACACGTGCTGTTGATTTTTTGGCGGTTAAAATGGAAAGACACCGGCTCAGCGGTGTGCTCTCCATAACAACCTATTTAATTAGACCTTCTCCAGCTGGAAAAGTTCCGGTTCATTCTGTTTTAACTTCTGCATACTGTAATATACACTACGCCTATTCAAAAAGCCAATTACGCTTTGTTGCTTGTACCAAACTCGCGGATTTTACCGATAACGGTTTGTTTGATTGCATCGCGACCTGGAACGATGAAAGTACGTGGATCGTAAGCTTCTGGTTTGTCAGCCAGTACTTTGCGAACCGCTTTTGCAAATTCGATCTGGTTCTCGGTATTCACGTTGATTTTGGAAGTACCCAGGGAGATCGCTTTGTCGATATCGTGTTTAGGGATACCAGTACCACCGTGCAGTACGAGTGGCAGTTTAACCGCGTCACGAATTTCTTCCATTTCTTTGAAGCCCAGGTTAGGCTCACCATGGTAAGGACCGTGTACGGAACCCAGTGCTGGTGCCAGTGTATCGATACCTGTTTCTTTAACGATGCGTGTGCACTCTTCCAGGTCAGCGTACATGATACCGCCGATAACGTCGTCTTCCTGTCCGCCTACAGTACCAACTTCAGCTTCTACGGAAACGCCTTTAGCGTGTGCATATTCAACTACTTTTTTCGTCATTTCGATGTTCTCATCGATTGGGTGATGGGAACCGTCGATCATAACGGAAGTAAAGCCAGCATCAATCGCTTCTTTACATTTGTCAAAGCTAGAACCGTGGTCCAGGTGAATGGCTACTGGAACTGTAATTTTCATATCGTGAAGCAGACCTTCTACCATTTTGACAACAGTAGTGAATCCGCCCATGTGACGTGCTGCACCTTCGGATACACCCAGGATTACTGGTGATTTTTCTTCTTCCGCTGCACCCAGAATCGCTTGTGTCCACTCCAGGTTATTGATGTTGTATTGACCAACTGCGTATTTACCTTCGAGCGCTTTGTTTAACATGTCTGTCATAGATACTAATGGCATAATGACATCCTCCTCAAAAATGTTGGGTATGTCCCAGAATGTGTAAGCCGCTACTGCATACGTGCCTATTATAACATAACCCACTTCAAATACTAAACAAGCAATTTGAAAAGAGATATGCGCCTTCGCACATTCAAATCAAATGGTTTGCAGCCATAATACAGGCTTATTGATCCACACTTGTGCCGCGAAGACACTGGTCAACTGCCTTACGCATATCGTCAATATCGAATGGCTTGGTAAAATGTCCAATCGCTCCCAGATCCTTGGCTTTCTGGATAATATCCAGCTCGCCGTAGGCAGTCATCATAATGACATGAATCTGCGGATGTGTAGACTTGATATGACGAAGAATCTCCAGCCCATCCATACCAGGTATTTTCATATCCAGCAGTACGAGGTCGGGAACCTCCTGTTCTACCACTTCCAGCGCCGCCTTGCCATTGGCTGCCTGGAACATCTGATAGCCCTCATTACTGAATAATTCAACTAGCAATATCCGAATTCCATTTTGATCATCGACAATTAATATTTTTTTCTGTTCCATGTGTCACCTTTCCCTTCGTCTGTGCTGATCGGTTCTCCTGTTGGTACATTGATCCACTATTCAGAACGATGACGAGCTACAATGATTCTGTTTGGATTGAAATGTAAATCCTTACTTTGAATAACATAATATACACTTTCGCTTTTTTTCGCGTAAATCCTGCATCATTGCGAAAAAGACAGTGCATACTACGACAAAATATGCCTGATATGCATTTACCGAAGCTTCTTAATGACTAAGTATGAAAAGGATATATGTCAACAGCCTGTTTACCGTATATCTATTCATGCAGTTTCATTATACAAAAAAACCACCTGCATCTTCTTCAAGATACAGGTGGTTGCCAAAAATAAAAATTAAACGTATAATCTTAAACCCGACGCTCTTATGTCTTATGATTGATGAGCGATGGAAGCTTTGACGAATTCACGGAACAACGGCTGTGGACGGTTCGGACGGGATGTAAATTCCGGATGGAACTGTACAGCCAGGAACCATGGATGATCAGGAACTTCCACGATCTCTACCAATCGACCGTCCGGAGAAGTACCGGAGATTTTCATGCCGACTTTTTCAATCTGTTCGCGGTACTGGTTGTTGAACTCGTACCGGTGACGGTGACGCTCGTATACCAGCTCTTCGCCATAGCATTCCATGGCCAGGGAACCTGGTTGCAGCTTACAAGGATACAGTCCCAGACGCATCGTGCCGCCCAGATCTTCGATATCCTTTTGTTCCGGCAGAAGGTCGATAACCGGATAAGGCGTAGCCGGATTGATTTCGGAGCTGTTCGCACCTTCGAGACCTGCAAATGCACGTGCATACTCAATAACAGATACCTGCATACCGAGGCAAATACCGAAGTAAGGAATCTTCTGCTCACGAGCATAGCGGATTGCATTGATTTTGCCTTCAATACCACGATCGCCGAAGCCGCCAGGAACGAGGATACCGCCGATGCCGCCAAGCTTCTCAGCTACATTCTCGTCTGTCAGTTCTTCTGCATCCACCCAGCGGAGTTTTACATCTGCATTGGCATGGTAACCAGCATGGGACAGGGATTCTACAACACTCAAATATGCATCATGCAACGCTACATATTTACCGACAATTGCGATTTCAACGGTTTTTTCCAGGTGCTGAATACGGTTCAGCAGTGCTTCCCATTCCGTCATGTCCGGAGCTGGTGCATCCAGTTTCAGATGATTCACAACGATATCGTCCAGACCTTCTTCACGCAGGTTCAATGGAACTTCATACAGTGAAGATGCATCACGACACTCGATAACTGCGTTGGCGTCGATATCACAGAACAATGCGATCTTGGCTTTCATGTCTTCGGACAGCTCATATTCGGTACGACATACAATAACGTTAGGCTGGATACCGATACTGCGCAGTTCTTTGACACTGTGCTGGGTTGGCTTGGTTTTTACTTCGCCTGCAGCTTTGATATAAGGGATCAGTGTTACATGGATATACATAACATTGTCGCGGCCTACATCACTCTTGATCTGACGAATAGCTTCGAGGAATGGAAGGCTCTCGATATCACCAACCGTACCACCAATCTCGGTAATAACAACATCCGAATTCGCTTCGCGACCAGCACGGAAAACGCGTTCTTTGATTTCATTCGTAATATGCGGGATAACCTGTACTGTACCACCCAGATATTCACCGCGACGTTCTTTACTGATAACGGAAGAATATACTTTACCTGTCGTTACGTTACTGTTCTTGGACAGGTTAATATCGATAAAACGCTCATAGTGTCCCAGATCCAGATCGGTCTCGGCGCCATCATCCGTTACAAATACCTCACCGTGTTGATAAGGACTCATTGTTCCCGGGTCTATGTTAATGTAAGGATCGAATTTCTGGATCGTTACTTTCAAACCTCTGTTTTTGAGCAGTCTGCCCAGTGAAGCAGCTGTAATCCCTTTACCCAGTGAAGATACAACCCCACCTGTTACAAAAATATACTTTGTCACAATATAACCTCCTAATTATTATCCAGACATTCAAATCAGCATCTCACCACAATAAACCCTACTTGGTTCTCATAACAACCAGCAGAACCCATACAAAACCATCTACCAGCTTATCGATCCATCGTAATATTTTATCGCAATCAGGATGCTCAGGGGGGAGATATATCCCAAAAAAAACAAAAAAAGTGACACCCGTAGCCACGGGGCACTTTATTTATTTCAGCAAATTATGCGCTGCATATATGTTGATTTATAGTTTGATTCATAAGCCCATGCAATAGTTTACTCTGTTCTGTAATGCTGTGTCAAGACATATCCCGAGAAAGATGGATAGATATTTACCTTGATGTCTTCGGGACTGCATAGCGCCTGTACGGCATTTATAGATATGTCTTAATTCGGTTCATTGGATATTCATTTATAGCATTTACTTATAAAAAAAACCTGCCCTCTACATAAAGGGCAGGTCAGGGGATTAACGGTCTTCGTCCGTGTCTTCCTCTTTGAATTCGGTGCTTTCCTCGTCTTCGTCGAAGTCTTCGTCCTCATCTTCGTCTTCAATGACCAGGTCTTCACTATCTTCTTCATCCTCGGAGAAGATCGCTTCATCGTCATCGTCGTTTTCATCTACATCGTCGTAGTTGTCATCTTCGATCTCATCATCTTCATCGTTGGTATCGGCTACATCTTCGTTATTGAACTCATCATCTTCAATATCATCATCGTCGTTATCGTCGTTGATAATACGTGGACGTTTGGCGTTCGCTACCGGATCTTCAGCGCGCTCCAGTGGATACCAGCGCTTGAGGCCCCACAGGTTGGTACCTACACAGGCAAAACGACCATCAATATTCAGCTCGGTATACAGCTGGGCGATATATTCATTAATTTGCTCTTCCGTATAACCGCGCAGTTCAGCAACTTCCTTCATCAGGTCACGGTAATACAAAGGTGTATTAATTTTTTTCAATACCGCAAAGGCCAGATCCACCATAGGGATCTCATGCACTTTCTCCGGATTGATCTTTAATTCTTGCGGTGTGCTCACTTACGGACACTTCCTCTCGGATCCAATTTCAGTCTGCTTATTTGATTCTATCCCGACATTCTACGGATAGGAATGAAAAGGCTCTACGATACATTATACAAAATGCTGAGTTAAGTAAACCCTATTTAACTGTAAAAATCAAGTTTTTTACAAAAAACAACAGGTATACTCCATGATCGTAGGGTAAAGCACATAAAAGCGGCTAATTCCGCCTGCTTACATACGGTCCGGTGCAGATACGCCAACCAGACGCAGTACATTGGCAATAACGATACGCACACTATCCAGCAGGGCGAGACGAGCCAGCGTTTTCGGCTGATCTTCGGTCAGGGTACGCTCTGCTTTGTAGTAGCTGTGCAGCATGGATGCCAGTTCATATACGTAGCGGATCAGGCGATGAGGCGCAAAGTTGTCCGCTGCCAGTGAAATCTCCTGTGGCAGCTCACCGAGTTTTTGCAACAGTGCATATTCGTGCTCTGTTGTCAGCTGGGTGTAATCAATCTCGGACAGTTCCGGCAGTGCAATCCCCTGCTCTTCAGCCTGACGGAAAATACTGCAAATCCGCGCATGCGCATACTGCACATAGAATACCGGGTTCTCATTGGATGTAGAGACCGCCAGATCCATGTCAAAGTCCAGATGGGAATCAATACTGCGCATCGCAAAGAAATAACGAACTGCATCCACGCCCACTTCGGCCATCAGATCTTCCATCGTTACCGCTTTACCGGTACGCTTGGACATTTTCACTTTTTCACCGTTCTGGAACAGGCTGACCATCTGTGCAATCAGCACGGTCAATTTGTCCGGATCATTACCAAGTGCCTGCATTGCTGCTTTCATACGCGGAATGTAGCCATGGTGATCGGCTCCCCAGATATTGATCATACGATCATAACCGCGGCCGTATTTGTCTTTGTGGTAAGCGATATCGGGAGTCAGATACGTATAGGTACCATCGTTCTTGATCAGTACACGGTCCTTATCATCGCCATAAGCTGTTGTGCGCAGCCATGTTGCGCCTTCTTCTTCGTACACTTCGCCGCGCTCGCGCAGTTCACCCAGAGCATCGAGTACCTGACCATTTTCATACAGGGACGTCTCGCTGAACCAGATGTCAAAGTTCACACGGAAGTCTCCCAGGTCACGCTGGATTTTTTCCATTTCCTTTTTGAGACCGTAATCACGGAAAAAGGAAGTCCGTTCACTGGAAGACATGGACAGCAGACTATCACCTTTTTCAGCTACCAGCTCTTTCGCGAAACCGCGGATATCTTCACCGTGGTAGCCGTCTTCCGGCATAGGTGCATCCTGTCCCAGTTCCTGCAGGTAACGAGCTTCAATAGACAGGCTCAGATTGGATACCTGATTACCTGCATCATTGATGTAGTATTCCCGGGTTACCTGGTAACCGGCAAAATCAAGCAGGTTGCACAGGGAATCGCCGAATGCAGCGCCGCGGGCATGACCCAGATGCAGGCTGCCTGTCGGATTGGCACTAACAAATTCGACCTCTACCTTGCGGCCTTGGCCATTGTTGGTACGTCCGTATTTGTCACCCTGCTCGTGGACGGCCTGGATGACTGGATACAGGTAATTTTTGTTGAGAGTAAAGTTGATAAAACCCGGACCTGCAATCTCGGCATGCTCAATACCACCCTGCTGCAGATTCAGGTTGGCAATAATGCTTTCTGCCAGCATGCGCGGATTCTGCTTGGCAATACGAGTCAGCTGCATTGCAATATTAGTGGCCAGATCGCCGTGGTTTTTGTCTTTGGGTACTTCAAGCGTAACTTCCGGCATCTCTTCCGGACCTACAATACCTGCTGCGAGTACAGCTGCATGTACGGCTTCCTTGACGGAATTACGGCTTTGTTCCAATGGATTAACTGTCATTGTCTAATGTTCCTCCTGTATCTTGCACTTCATAAGATTAATTCTCCGGGTACTGGCTGTGCTACCGGAGATTATTGCTATCGGTCTATGCGTTGGGGCGATCACCGGTAGGGGCCTTAGCCGCCTGTATGTCCAGACTGACCTTGAATGTACCGTTCAGCTGTTCATGCACATACAGTTCATATTCCCAGGTGACTTTACCCATATATCCGTTCAGTTCGTTATGAATCAATGAAGTATGGGTAATCAGGGCGAAACGGGTAAAAGGCGATCGGTAAAATCCGGTCAGCTGTTCTCCCTGACGGAAGGACTGCTCCGCTTCTACGCCGCCGTGACGCATAATCTTGATCTCATCCTTGCTGATCCTCACTGTTGTACGGACTTCCTGCTGTGTGGATTCGGGTGTTTCGGTATAGCGAATATAAATGCTGCTGCCTTTCTCAAAAGCCTGACCGGTAAAATGGGTGATGACGCTTTCCCCATTCTGGTCACTGCGCAGCGTCAGATGTACCTCGTTCGATTCTGTCATAAAACCCAGCTCCATTTTTGGTATGACTCCATCTTGGCTTGTTGAATATAGAACATTTTCACGATAAATTCAATAAGCACAGTCCCTTCTATTGTACCATTATATTGAAGCGAAAGCCGCTTTTTCCGACAAAAAATAGCAGGTTTCTGCTGATTTGGTATTTGTCATTCATTTCATATGGCCAAAGGGATCATACCAGAGTGATGCGTAAGTGATCCCAATTAATATTTACGCAAAAAAACCTGTATATCCCGGCGATAACGCAGGATATACAGGTCTGTTGTTATTTTACTTGCACAGGTCTTCGACGAACTTAGGCAGCGCAAATGCTGCTTTGTGCAGGCGTGGGGTATAGTATTTGTTACTTTCCATTTCCGGAATGGAGGTTTCATCCACTTCCAATGGATCGTATTTTTTACTTCCCATGGTGAATGTCCACAGTCCGCTCGGGTAAGTAGGAATGTTGGCTCCGTATACACGAACGATCGGGAAGATTTCTTTTACGTCTTTGTTGACCTGCTGAATCAGATCCGCTTTGAACCACGGGTTATCTGTCTGAGCAACGAAGATACCGTCTTCTTTGAGCGTCTCGTAGATTCCTTGATAGAATCCTTTTTCGAACAGTGGAGCTGCAGGTCCTACAGGCTCTGTAGAATCAACCATGATCACATCATACGTATTTTTGTTCTCGATGATGTGCATGTAACCATCCGCTACCATCACTTCTACACGAGGATTATCCAGTTCGCCAGCGATTTCTGGCAGGTACTTTTTGGAGTACTCGATTACTTTGCCGTCGATCTCAACCAGAACAGCTTTTTCTACTCCCGGGTGCTTCAGCACTTCACGGATTACACCACCGTCGCCGCCACCGACAACGAGTACATGCTTCGGATTCGGGTGCGTGTTCAGGGCAGGATGAGCGACCATTTCATGATAAACGAACTCATCTTTGACGGTTGTCATTACCATGCCATCCAGCACCAGCATGCGTCCGAACTCTTCGGTATCGATCATTGCCAGATCTTGAAAATCAGTTTTCTCTGTTACCAGAGTCTCGCGGATTTTGGCTGTAATGCCGAAAACCGGCGTTTGTTTCTCGGTATACCATAATTCCATATTTATTACCTTCTTTCGCGTATATTCAACTGAATCAAGGGGATAGTCCTTATCATTCATTTCGCATTATACGCGATATAATCCCGGACTGCAAAAGGAACTTGAGCAGCTTGGGAATGCAGGACTTTTATAAGAACAAGCAGGGATTTTCGCGGTAATTATAGACACCGGATTTGTCGTTCTATTCATTCGTTACAAAGGAGCTGATTATAATGAACGTTCACGAAATTGTACAGCTGACAGCACTCGAAGCCGCTCCGCGACTACTTGGTAAAATTATCAGCAGAATCACCGAAGATGGCGAGATCCGCTGCCGGATTATTGAGACCGAGAGCTACGGTGGCGCTGAAGACAAAGGCAGTCATGCCTACGGTAACCGCCGAACTGCGCGTACGGAAATGATGTTCCGGCAGGGCGGTTATGCCTACATTTATCTGATCTATGGTATGTATCATTGTCTTAATGTGGTTACCGGTGAAGAGAATGATCCGCAAGCCGTGCTGATTCGGGCAATTGAGCCCTTGACGCCCAAGGATGAGCAGCTGATGCTCAAACACCGTCCGGCTGCAACGCGTCAACTCAAAAACATCTCCAATGGCCCCGGCAAATTGTGCCAGGCTCTCTCGATCGATAAATCGTGTAACGGATTGCATCTACTGGCAAGTGGCGGAACACTGCGGCTGGAAGATACACCGGAGGATATCTTTTACGATATCGAATCCGGTCCGCGGATCAATATTGATTATGCCGAGGAGTATGCAGCCAAACCGTGGCGTTTCTATATCAAAAATCATCCATATATCTCTGCCAAAAATAACACTCCCCTTCCTTATATCCTCGAACGTCCACCAATTTTGTGATTGCCGATCAATGTACTGTAAGATGATTTTAAAAAACCGCTGGAACGGAGTCATTACTCCGCCAGCGGTATATGATCAGCTGATTGCTCCAGCCATTGATTCATCTGTTCTACGGTCATAGGTTTGCCGTAATAATATCCCTGCATAATATAACAGCCCTTGGATTGAAGAAACTGAATCTGCTCAACCGTCTCTACGCCTTCTGCAACCATCTCCATATTCAGGTTATAGGCGATAGCGATAATCGTGCTAATAATCGACTGCTTGGATGCATGATCAATGTTACGGACAAATACCTGATCGATTTTGATAATATCGACCGGCATCTCGTCCAGACTGCCCAATGAAGAATAGCCTGTACCAAAATCATCCAGAGAAATTCCTACGCCCTGCTGCTGAATCTGCTGCAGCTGGTCAACGGTACCTTCAATACCATTCATAGCAATCGATTCCGTGATCTCCAGTTCCAGATATTGAGGCTCGAGACCGGTATCAGCCAGAATCTGGGCGATACGTTCAGGAAATGCGGAACATTCAAACATACGTGCTGACATATTGACCGAGATCGGTATATGAATGCCTGCAATCTGCTGCCAGATCTTGTTCTGCTCGCATACCTTTTCCAGAATCCAGTCTGTCATTGGGATAATAAGCCCTGTCTCTTCAGCAATGGGGATAAATTCGCCCGGAGATACAATTCCCAGTTGCGGATGCTTCCAGCGCAGCAGTGCTTCCATACCTGTAAGCCGGTTATGCTGGGAATCCCATTTGGGCTGATACACGATAAAGAATTCTTCCTGCTCCTGTGCATTGCGCAGATCCTTTTCCAGCTCCATTCGGCGAATCTGGCGCTGATTCATATCTTCGCTAAAAATGCTGTATTTGTTCTTGCCCGTATTCTTGGATACATACATTGCCGTATCCGCAGCCCGCATCAGAAAAGTCCGTTCGAATCCATGCTGGGGTACAAGCGAGATACCAATGCTACCTGTAATAAATAGCTGATTGTTGGCCAGATGATACGGCTGCTTGATCGAGTCCAGAATCGACTCGGCCAGTTGAATCGTCGTATCCACTGAGCCGGTACTGGAGGCGATCAGGAATTCGTCACCACCAAGCCGGAAAACGATTCCCTGGTTTTTCACGCACTGCTGCAACCTTTTGGATACTTCTACGAGCAGCTCATCTCCTACATCATGACCCAGCGTATCATTAATGGACTTAAAACGGTCCAGATCGAGAAATAAAACGGCTCCTTCTGTCTTCTCTGTAAATTCCTTGGCAAAATAACGCTGCAGTCCATGACGATTGGGTAGACCGGTAAGCGGATCACTATATGCCATACGTTCCAGTACATGCCTTTCCACAAATACCGCTGCCCAGGAAGCCGCCAGAATAAATAGGGTTACAATAGCTACTGCAGAGATCAAAAGCATCTGTCCTGCAGGAGGCGCTCCCTCCAATTCCTGCTGTGTATAATGAAACTGGGCCGCTGCCATACCTACATAATGCATACCGGAAATGGCGAGCCCCATCACAATCGCACTATAGAATTTCCAAGTGCTGAAGCCCGGATGATTACGAAAGCGGCGAAACAACAGCAAGGCGGCGTAGGAAGCTATCAAGGCAGCAGCCAGCGACAGCAGCCAATAGACCGGATCATACGTAATCATTACGGCTGTATGCAGAGCTGCCATACCTGTATAGTGCATAGCTACAATTCCAGCTCCCATAAGCGCGCCACCCAGACTTATTTTCCAAAGACGGGTTACTGCTTCCAATGTCACATAAAAAGCGATCAGCGAAGCCAGAATACTAAATACAGCAGACAGAGCGACCATTTTTAAATCATAGCTCATACTGAGGTCTGCCTCCAAAGCCAGCATCCCAATAAAATGCATGGACCAGATACCGCTGCCCATGACAAAAGCGCCCAGACTCATCCATACGGTTTTGTTCCTGCCCGTGGATTGGCCAACCTTACCAACGATATTCAACGCTATATAGGAAGCCAGAATAGCGATAAAAACAGATAGCGTCACGATGTACGGATTATAGTGTGCGTGTATATATTCCATTGTTCATCTACCCTCCTTTACTCCAATTACAACCATACAAACAAAGCGGACAACTAATCCGCCATTAGGTACAAAGCAGAATTACATTTCTGCAAAGGATACCGCTACTTCTCCATTTCTGCTTACTTACTAAACTGTATAGTATATAAAACGGCATTATCATGCTTTTTTGTGATAGTAGATTGTTCTGGGCTATAAATATAGGAAGCTATGGAATGAAAAGAATGGTGAACACCCTCAGGTATCCACCACTCTTGCACAAGCTATAGTATTGATATCAAAATTACTCGGTAATATTGAACTTGGATGACATACGATCCATCAGACGAGCAATCACGGTTGCTGCTTCAGCCCGTGTAGCATTATCGGCCGGAGCAATTTTACCACTTGGTCTTCCGACCAGAATATTTTCTTTGACTCCTGTAGCCAAAGTATCTCTAGCCCAATCAGAGACCTGCTCTTTATCGCTGAAAGCACCCAAGGTCTGTTCGGAATCTGCAGCGAATGAGCCAGCAGGATCAAGATAATTCAAAGTGTTACTAATGATATGCGACATTTCTTCACGTGTAATTTGCTTATCGGGTTGATACGTACCGTCTGTATAACCATCTGTAATACCTGTTGCACTTACAGCCGAGATCGCATCATGATGCCAGTCATTGGCTTGTACATCCTTGTAGCTGGATGTACCTGAAGATGCGCTGTTCAGCTGCAGCAAATTATCGATCATTTGCGTAAATTGCGCACGTGTAATCAGTGCATTCGGATCGTATTTGTTATTGCCTACACCGTTCAGGATACCCAGATCCTGCAAACGATCGATGTTTGCCTTAGCCCATGAATTATTCACATCTACGAAGCGGGTTTTGGCAGCAGACTTCAGCGTAATAACAGAACTATCTGCAGTATCGTTCAACTCAGCTGCTGTTCCTTCTCCACTAGCTGCGGTTACCGTATTGGTATCTGCTGGTGCTGCAGCTGCTGATCCGCCACCACCACCGCCAGCTCCTACTTCGGCTGCTGGTGTTACTGCTCCAATACCTGCTGCGCTAGTTACACCGTTATCGGCCGGAGCTGGTGTTGATGTTGGTGTTGTAGCAGCTGGTGTTCCACCTGTTGGTGTGGCTGCAGTGACAGGATTAGTTGCTGCTGGTGTACTTGGTACAGTTCCTCCTGTTTCACTTGGTACAGTTCCTCCGTTTTCACCAGGTATGGTTCCTCCTGTTTCACTCGGAATACTACCAGTGGTTCCGCCATCGTCATTACCGGAACCAGTTCCTGGGTCAGTTGTTCCTCCTCCGGTTCCTGGGTCGGTTGTTTCTCCTCCGGTTCCTGGATCGGTTGTTCCTCCTCCAGTTCCTGGGTCAGTTGTTCCTCCTCCAGTTCCTGGGTCAGTTGTTCCTCCTCCGGTTCCTGGATCGGTTGTTCCCCCTCCAGTTCCTGGATCCGTTGTTCCTCCTCCAGTTCCTGGGTCAGTTGTTCCCCCTCCAGTTCCTGGATCCGTTGTTCCTCCTCCAGTTCCTGGGTCAGTTGTTCCTCCTCCAGTTCCTGGGTCAGTTGTTCCTCCTCCAGTTCCTGGGTCAGTTGTTCCTCCTCCGGTTCCTGGATCGGTTGTTCCTCCTCCAGTTCCTGGATCGGTTGTTCCTCCTCCAGTTCCTGGGTCGGTTGTTCCTCCTCCGGTTCCTGGATCCGTTGTTCCTCCTCCGGTTCCTGGATCCGTTGTTCCTCCTCCAGTTCCTGGGTCAGTTGTTCCTCCTCCAGTTCCTGGATCGGTTGTTCCTCCTCCAGTTCCTGGGTCGGTTGTTCCTCCTCCAGTTCCTGGGTCAGTTGTTCCTCCTCCGGTTCCTGGATCAGTGCCTCCCGGAATTTCTACTCCATCGTAAGGAAGTGTTGCAATTTCAGTTTCAGTTCCATTGCTGGTTACTGTGACAGTCAGTTCACCTTCTGTTGTTGGGAAAGTAAAGTTGACTACTGCTTGACCATCTCCATCTGCTACTTCTGTACCGAGCAGGTTGCCTTCAGTATCATAAACTTTCACCGTGTCGCCAGAGGCAACATTGGTCACTGTAACTGTTCCTTGATCACCAGCTACATCACTCAAATCTGCTGCTGGAGCTGGTGTTGCTGGCAGATCTACTCCGCTGTATGGCAGGGTGGTGATTTCTTTTTCGGTTCCGTTGCTGGTAACCGTAACGGTCAATTCGCCGCTTGCTGTTGGGAAAGTAAAGTTGACTTCCACTTCACCGCTGCTGCCAGCTACTTGTGTGCCCAGCAGATTACCATCGGCATCGTAAACTTTTACAGTATCGCCAGAAGTAATATTTGTAGCTGTAACGGTTCCTTGGTTACCATCAATATCAGACAAAGTAGCTGTCGGTGTTGGGGCTACCGGGAGAACTATTCCGCTATATGGCAGGGTGGCAATTTCTGTCTCTGGCTCACTGCCAGTTACGGTAACTGTCAATTCGCCGTCTGTAGTTGGGAATATGAAATTCACTACTGCTTGACCGTTTCCATCGGCTGTTTGTGTACCAAGCAGATTACTGTCGATATCGTAAACTTTTACAATATCGCCGGCAACGATGTTGGTAGCTGTAACCGTTCCTTGGTTACCGTCTATAGTGGTCAGTTCTGCTGTTGGATCTGTTGTTGGGAATACGATTCCCTGATAATCGAAGCTGCGCACTGTTGTTTCTACTCCTCCAGAAGCCACTTTGGCAAAGAGTCGTCCCTGCGCTTTCAAGAATTTGAAGCTTACTGCTGCTTTACCGCTTCCATCTGCCGGAGCAGAACCAAGCAATTGATCGTCGTCATCATAGACCTTGGCAATATCACCTGCATTCATACCTGTTACGGTAATAACTGCCTGATCTCTCTGTTGGGAATCTACAACGATATCGGCTACTGGTGCGTTGGCTGGTGGAACTTCTTCAGCCACATACGTTACTTTAACTATATTGCTATCCATCTGATTGCGTGTCAGTTGTACCGATACCTCTCCGCCTCCCGACAGCAGTTGAACCTGCAGCATTACCCAGCTAAATGAGCCAGAAATATCACTGCCCAGCAGCGTTCCATTCGCATCATAGACCCGAATCATATCGCCTTGCTGCAATCCCGTCACCTGGATGGTATCCTCGTTACCTGTCAAATTGTTAATACTGATACTGGATGCAGACAATACTGGACCCGGCTCAGCTGCATATATTACATCTGTAGAGACGCTGGCCAGACCACTATGCTCTCTTGTAAAAGAAAGTGTACCGCCATACGGCTGCAGTGTCAGCCCAGCGGTAATATCGCCGTTGGTATCTGCTTTTTTGGTGCTGATCACATTATTGCTTTGATAAATGGTAACCAGGTCACCTGCTACCAGGTTCCGGATATTGACGTTATCCATATTTCCTTCATTATTCAAAATCGTAATGTCTGATGCTGGAATCGGAGGTACGATTTCGGCTCCATACGCTACAGATACCGGATTACTTTCGATTCCCAGATAAGTTGTACTCACCTGTACAGCTCCGCCTGCCGGGATCAGGGTCAATCCAATGACCACCTTGCCACTGGCATCAGCTTTACCCGTACCCAGTACTTCATTATCCTGATAAACCGTAATGGCCTGATCTTCTTTGAGATCTGTTACAGTGACTGTATCCTGATTGCCATAATTATTCTGGGGTTGAACCTGACTTGCATCAACTGCGGGTACAACAATGGAACCGTAATTGATTTGTGCAGTCGGGCTCTCTACTGTATTGCGAACCAGACTGACGCCTACTACGCCGCCATTAGGAGCCAGATCTGTATTCACTGCAGCAACTCCATTACTGTCTGCAGTACCTGTACCCAGCAGTTCACCATGAGCATATACGTGAATGATATCGCCATTTTGCAGACCATTTACCGTTACTTTGGATGTGGCATTGATCAGATTCTCTACTTTGATTGCAGCTGGCAGAAGAGGATTGACTACCTCCGTGCTGTAGCTGACCAGTGTTGGAACACTTTCTACGCCATTGCGTACCAGAGCTACGCTAAGGCTACCACCGATAGGAAGTAAAGTTACGGGTACTTCCAGTGTCCCATCTGCTTGCAATTCGGCACTGCCGAGCAAATCTGCGCTGCCATATACTTTGACTACATCACCCTGTTTAAGACTGCTGATTTTGACAATATCCTGACTGCCTGTGTTGTTATCGATATTTATACTCGCTACTGCCAGTGCCGGTACCATTTCTGCCGGATACAAGACTGGTGTTACGATACTCTCTACACCCTGCGAAGTTACACTGATACCGATTACACCACCTACAGGTACCAGTGCTGCGTTGATTACAGCTTGACCATTACTGCCTACAGTCGCTGTACCCAGTACTTTGCCGTTACCATATACTGTGATCAGGTTCCCTTGTGTCTGACCGGTAACTGTAACTGTATCGTTATTGCCGGAAGTATTGCTTACTGTAATATTGCCGGTTGACACAGGTGGTACTACAACTGCTCCATACGTGATAGAAGTAGCTGCACTCGCCAGGCCATTACGCAGCAGCTCCACACTTAGACTTCCGCCCTGTGCATTTACACTAACCGGAATACTAACTGTTCCGGAAGCATTCGCAGTGGCTGTGCCAAGTACTGTACCATTGCCATATACTTTGACTACATCGCCATTATTCAAACCATTAATGCTTACATTCGTTGTTCCATTCAAAATAGGAGACAGGGAAATCTGATTGCTCAAAATAGCAGGAACGATCTCTGCTACATATACAACTGGTGTTGCCAAGCTCTCCACGCCTGCATGATTCACACTTACGTTGACTGAACCGCCTACAGGAAGCAGTTGTACAGGAATAGATACTTTCCCTTGTGCATCTACTGTACCTGTGCCCAGTACACCTGTGCCGTCATATACAGTCACTGTATCTCCTGCTGTCAGATTGACAGCAGCAACGACATCTGCATTTCCGGACAGATTTTTCACTTGGATATTACTGGAGAGAATCGCTGGCACTACAATAGATGGATAGTTAACCGTCGTTGTCGCGCTTTGCAGAATTCCCTGCTTTACACTGATATTAAGACTGCCACCAACTGGTTCCAGCAGAACAGGCAGTGTCAATGTATTGGTAACTGCCGGTGCAGTTGCTAGAACAGTACCATTGGCAGATACAGTGACGATATCTCCAATCGACAGGTTTTTTACAGTCACCTGGGAAGTTCCGCCATACGAATTGGTAACCGTTACATTACCAGAAGCTACCGGCGGAATAATTTGAGCCGGATAACTGACTGGAGTTGCTGCGCTTTCTACACCGCTGCGCTTACGGGTCACATTAAGGTTGCCACCTTCCGGTGTCAGTGTTACGGCTACCGTAACCGAACCATTACTGTCTGCTGTGCCTGTACCAATCACGCTACCATTGGAGTAGATAGTTACCAGATCGCCTGCAGTCAGCCCAGTTACAGCTACTGTGTCCTGATTACCATATGAATTGCTTACACTGATATTGGCTGCTGGAATAGGGCTCAGTACAGCCGCCGTATAGATAAAGGAGGTCTTGGCACTCTCAGCTGTACCTCGCAGCGCGCTTACCTGAATGGTGCCGCCTGCTGGTACAAGTGCTGCCGAGACAGTTGCCTGTCCAGAAGCATTGACTGTACCCGTACCAAGAACTTCATTTTTATCATTATAAATGGTAATGGTATCTCCCGGATTCTGACCGGTAATATTAATAGTCGAATTGCCACTGATTGCATTATTTACACTGATCTGTGCTGCGGTCGGTGGAGGTACTGCACCGATCACAGTGAAGGTTCCCTGTTGGGTCGCTTCCCCGATCGTAACATTCAGCAGATTTTTAACAGAAGCTCCAAAAGAGTAATTGCCTGCTGCAGGCAGTGTCTTGTTATTTAAAACTAGCGTATTGGAAGCTAACAAGTTGAGTCCCACTAAGGATGCGTTTAATGTTATTGTTCTTCCGTCACTACTGATTGCGTTCGCCGGAAGACTCGTTCCGTTAAACTTATCTGCTACAGTAGCTGTCAGTCCTGCAGGCAGCGTAAATACAGTACTTCCTGCCAGATTCAATTGAATACCGGGCGCATACGTAATTGCTAAATTAGTTTTCTGCCCTGTCACATTCTGTCCATTCGTTGAAGATATACCTAGTGTTCCATCTGCTGCCTGGACATGACCTGGCCAGCTGGAGAATACCAGAGCCACCACCAATAACATAGTAAACAGCGTATACCCTTTTTTCCTCATCTCTTTCTCCCCTTTTGCATGATGTCTTAGGTGCCATGCGAATAAAATGAAAGTATATCTACATGACGTATAACGTTACTTTCGCCTTTATTTTCAGTACGGATTATAGGTCTTTCCTCCTAATATAAGGTAATTATGTATGATTCTACTTTATTAGATTATTTACGACAAAAATAGAGCACAAAAAAAGACCACCTTATTTGCAAGATGGTCTTTCGTTTATACATTTGTACTTGTCCGTACAACTATAGATTAATAAGATAGAGTGTTGAGTTATCTACCCTATACTTTTATTAAATACTGCAGCAATCGCCTGCGCACGATCGGTTACACCCATTTTATTGAATATATTGGTCAAATGGTTCTTTACTGTATGCTCACTAATAAACAGGGTGGCTGCAATCTCTTTGTTACTGGACGCTTTGACAACCAGCTCCAGAACTTCCTTCTCCCGCGGAGACAGCCCAAACTGCTTCACAATCGCATCCAGTCCGCGGCCTTCTGCTCCTTCGGCGGTAAGAGTTTTGGTTGCCGGTGCTTTCTCTTCCACCAGATTGATTTCGGTCTGAAGCGTGTGTCTACTCAGTACAAACAGACGGAATTGACTGACCAGTCCCTGATCTACACCATTAATCTGCAGATCATTTACCACACGCATATCATGATCCCCTGCTGTTGCAATAGCAAAAGCCAGTGCCATAATTTGTCCACCTTTGGAATAGGAACCGGTGCCAAGTATACTCTGGTCGTCCTGAATATGCTTGTAGTCTTCGATCATTTCTGCTTCCTGCTGGAATAAATGCGGGAAGCTGCGCAGCATTGAAGGGTCGGTGCAAGACATCAGGCAGGCACGGCCAATAACTTCCGCTTCTTCCTTGATAATGCCGCCCCACATAGCAAATTCCTGTACAATTTTCTGGGCATCGGCTGTCAGCTGATAATGAGCGACATTCCATTCCCGAATAGCTTCATGCAAAATATGAGCAAATCGGTTGCTGTTCGACAAATACTGCTGTCGATCATGTACAGATTTCATCACAACACTGCCCATCATCGCCAGCGCCGACAGAATCTCGCGGCATTCTTCACCTTCCTGCTCATTGCTGACCGCAACGCACAGAACTGCTCTTGTCCGATCAGCGTAGACGATTGGATACTCCAGCATCAGCGAGAACGGCGTACTCGAATTAATGAAGGAACTCGCACCAGGTTTATCGCTATTATCGAGGTAGCGACGAGCTATGTCCTTGGCATACGTTTCGCCTTTGGGACTCTGCATTCCGCGCGCGACCATCTGTATTTTTCCATCTTCTGAAGAACGGTGTACTACAATGGATGCGGACGGATTCCACACCAGGTTCAGGCTCATGTCCACCAGCATGAACATGACACGCTGGATATCCTGCACCGATATAATCATGCGTGACAGCTCAATCAGCGGCTTAAAGCGCTGCAGCTGCTTTTCCATTTTCTCGTACGTAATATGGTTGCCGATATACCAGCCCATCAGGGAGATCATCGTTTCCTCAAACTGCGGATTGATACTTGGTGTAGAACGTTCTTTGAAGCTTAGGCCAAATAACAGTCCGTATACTTCATTCTCATAACGAATCGGGAAACATTGTACTTCATACACCGAATCCAACCCTTTTTGCTGGAAAAAGTGGTTCCTGGGGTCCCGTGATATATCTCTCCAGCGGCTCGGCTGCGCACTGAGTACCGCCTGTCCGAGGAAGCCTTCACCTTCATGAAATATTGACCCGCCCAATGTACCCGAATTCATCCCCATACTATTCATAATCGTATATTTGCCCGGAGCGGTCTTAAGCGCAAATCCGAACACATCGGCCAGATCGCTGCTTGCCAGTACTGCTCTGGTAATCTCTTCGATTGGATTCCCGACTCCCTGTTCGGTAATCAGCGTCTCATTGAGTGCATTCAGACGCTGAGTCAAGCGATTTTCCTTAAAGCTGGATTTCAAAATAAGCGATAGCGCCTTGGCGAATTTGGTAATCTTCTCACGCTTAAAAATCTCCTGATCCGGAGAAATTTCGCCGGTATTCTGAATCCAGCTACGCATTAACTCAATAAAGTCAGCAGGTGCACCACTTTCCGGTTGCAAATAATTGGGGTGCGTAATAATCGACTGCAGCGTCCCCTGCTGAATGAGTATACCGCCCCATACATACATGCCTGTATCGGACTGATCAACTGATACAGGCGCAATGAGCCATTTCACACCCGGTACCCATTGATCGGACAAAATAGTATGACGGATGCCTTGCAGCTTATCGATCTCCGTCTTGAACATGTTTTGCAGTTCACTGCCATATTTGTCAAATACGGAGGCATCGTCAATATTGGAAGGAGCCGTTATCAGCTGACCCTCATGGTTGGTCACAAAGACCAGCAGATTAGTCAGCTGGGCATACGTATCCTGAAGTTCCTGGCAGATCTCTCTGGTGTCATTCATCATGTGAGTATCAATCATAAGCATTCAGATCCACTTCTGTCTGTATATAAGGAGCTTTATACCGATAGATCGCACGCATCCCCTGTCCATTCTTTTCCAGAATAGACATCTCCGCCAGACGGTTCAGTGCTTGTTCCGTTACCTGCTGGCTGCGGCCAAGCCGCTTGGATAAGCCGCTGCTAGTCTCGATCGCATACGGGTTATTTTCAAAAAACAACGTGCATTCCATCTGTAATGTAATCACATCACTTTCTGCCACCATAAGGTCCCAATCCCTCCTTATATCAGTTGTACGAAAGGTTTCTCGGCTACATTTGCGATAATGTGTGGAGCAGATACACGTCCACTCGGAGATTTGGTTACCTGCAGATATTGGTAATTACCATCTACCCAGGTGCGAATCACACCATTGCATGTGCGCTCAAGGAACGAAGCCGTTTCCGTACCAATCTCGGCAAAGTTGCAGTGTACTACAATGGTAATACCCAGTGAGCGCCACATCGACATCTCTTCCGCAAAATAACGAAGCAGGAAATCTTTTCCTCGCTCGGAAATAATCGTATTCAGATCATAATATACAAACCAGCGCTTGTCACACAAATCTTCACATTCAAAAATTGGATTCAGCCGTTCGTTAAGAACCTGTGCATATTCTTCATTGGTTACTTTATCCACACGCACAATGGCTTTCTCCAGATCCGATTCCACTGCTCTGCGATAATGTTCAATAAAGAAAGCTTTTCCTTTGCGTGCTGCTTCTCGCAGTGATACACCAAACAGCTCGATCGTATCTGCAAAGGTATCCAGCGATGTATTACCGGACATCATCGTTACCGTACAATCATCATCTTTGATACGCTGGGAATAAATCGAAGACAGCAGATACCGGTAATTGGCTTTGCTGTTCGTATCAATCATAAATACGCTGCCCCGTGGAATACCACCTGCCAACAGATCATCCAGCGAATCGATACCGGTGGACAGCACTTCGGCTTCCCGAATTAGCATCTTGTCTTCCGCCATGGATAGGGAAGGCACAATGTATACACCATTATGGATAAATTTGTAGGTATGTTCACCTTCCAGAATACGAGTACCACGCATTTTCAGCACTTCAATCGTCCGCTTCCGGTATTTATCCATCAGCGGTTTCAGGGACAGGCGTACAATACCATCACAGATATAATTCTCAAAAGGCATGCTCATACCTTCAAACTCGGAATATTCCCGGATAAAAAAGGACGTAAGCGAATGCTTGCGCATAATGTTACGGATGGAATACACATTCGTCCGTACGTGTTCTTCATCTCCCACCATTCTAAAAAGACTGATGCTGTCGATAACTACCCGCTTGCAGCCGATCTCCCGGACAATCTGCTCGAACAGGCCATGAGGCTGGAGCATTTGTTCCAGCAAAATATCCGGCTCCATACAGACTACACGAAGCTTGTTTTGCCTTTCCAGGTCCCGCAGATCCCAGCCAAAGCTGGTCATATCATCATAGATCTGCTCCGGAAGTTCCTCGAATGTAATATAAATTCCTGGTTCATCATGCTTAATCGCGCCCTCTACCAGAAATTGCATACCGAATGTTGTTTTGCCGGTTCCCGGTTCACCTTCCAGAATAACTACAGCTCCAGGCGGAACTCCACCATATAGAATATCATCCAGACCTGGTATACCTGTACGAACAGCCTTCTTTTTCTGCATATATTGCTCCCTCCATCTGTAGAATATTTTAGTCAAGCAAGGGGTAGCTTTTCCTACGAAGATGACTGTACAGCAATTATAACAACCTATCA
Source organism: Paenibacillus dauci (assembly GCF_000971985.1). Lineage (GTDB taxonomy): Bacteria > Bacillota > Bacilli > Paenibacillales > Paenibacillaceae > Saccharibacillus > Saccharibacillus dauci. The sequence continues at coordinate 28,766 of NZ_LAQQ01000021.1, forward strand.
TGGTTTGGAGAAAGATATTTTCCATTTTTGTAGAAATAGAAAGGTGTTTAATCAATTATACCCTTTTTTTCCAATTATCAATGAGGTATTCACAATAAATTATTCTGCCCCGTTCCAGCGTCATCGATATTCTTCGATAGCTTCCCTGCTCAAAGAAAAAGCCGGAAACCATCCAAGATTTCCAGCTTTTGCCTTATATTATTGTTACGCACAATCGCAGTAAAAAGATTAAACTTTTTTACCTATTTTTTCATTATTATGATTGAGGTTCCAGTGCCTTCTTCAATTCATCGGAAGAATTGTTCCACCACTCTTCGTTATGGCTGACCAGCAGCTGACGGAGAGCTGCTTTCGCTTCTTCATCCATGCCTTCCAGCATAACGCGGCGCTTAATCGCATAGTCCAGCTTGTTCACATGCTCGGCGAGAATTTTCCAGCCTTTTTTCTCTTCTTCATTAATCCACATCTCACAAGCAGTCGCTCCCGCGTAATTAGCACCCTCTGCCAGTTTGTCTACGGCTACCCAGACTACCCAAACCTGACGGCCGCCTTCCACCTCTTCACGGTTTGGTGTAAACTTGATACCGCGCTCGACCTTGCTCTTCGCATGCATAGCGCCAATATCAATACGCGCTTCGCCACGATCTACTATTATAGGAGAAACATTATTCAGGTTAATGGCACCTGCGCCAAATCCTTTGTGTTTGCTGCTTTTGGTACTGCTACTGATAATATTAAGGGATACTGCTTTTTTACCCGGTTGGTTTTGTTCCATGAGTCTACTAACTTCCTCTCTGTATTGGATATATGAGTCATAACTGTTTATAATGGTAAAGTGAGTTTGTCCGGCTGTTTTCATTTATTACTGTACATAATAACATCATCATTATTGTAACGAATATTAGTTTAAAAGCCAACGAAAGTCGATTCTTGTCATTTTTTCAGCAAAAAAGAGATTTAATTGCCTCAAATGTATAAAGTTTACAAATTTATAACCGAAAAAGATTAAAGAACAGGCAAGCATAAGCCCAAATAAGTACGAACAGTCACCAAATGACAGACAAAGATTAAAATTTTTTAATAATTACAAAGCTGATAGTGACGGGCTTTCTCGCTTGCTAACGCATTCATTTACCAAGTTATCCTTAAAAAAGGATGAATAAACGTTTGCCAAAGTAAAAAACCTCTGTTAAAATAAATCCAGCGAGTTATTAGTAACAACTTTGTAAACTTTAAGAATAAAGCTTGTAACTTTTGTCAGAAAAGATGAAATTTGTCGTTGAAGTGAATATGGACTACGGTGCAATCAATAAGTGTGAAGCCAAATTCCGTGGCACCGGGAAGCGGGGGAACCGTTTTGGGTGAATTGATCTTGTTTCGGAGGGATCATAGGGGAAACCTTCTACCGAATCCTTAAGCTAACCTCGCAGGCATTGGAAGGGGACAAATGATTTTGAATATGAAAAAGAAACTAACCGCCGCAGTAATGGGATTCGCAATTGCGTTTACTGTTATGGGGACTAGCAGTGCAAGCGCAAATTCCAAAATGGACCAGATCATCGAACCAGCCATGGGTACACCATATCGTATTGGTGGAACATCCTTCAGCGGTTTCGACTGCTCCGGATTTACTCAATATGTATTCGGTCAAATGAACATCGATCTGCCTCGTCAATCGACTTCTCAATACCAAGTCGGCGACGCTGTATCCAAAAATGATCTGCAAGCTGGGGATCTGGTATTCTTTAACACTACAGGGGCAGGCGTTTCTCATGTGGGCGTTATGGTAAGTAGCACTCAATTCGCACACGCTTCTACATCCAAAGGCGTACGAATTGATAATCTTGATATGGACTACTACCAAAACCGCTATGTGGGCGCTAAGCGTGTAATGAGTAACTTCTCTTACAGCAGCTACGCAGCCGAGTAATTAACAGCTATTCTATCTTTATATACATTTCATTTACCAACCGTGAGAGATTCCCGCCAGAATCTTTTGCGGTTTTTTTAATGCTTACTTATAAGACGTAACAACCTGGGAATAGGTTACATATTTTGAGTAAATAATTACTTTAATTTATAAGCCGACTGTTCAGGTAGTTATGTCTACTATATAGTACCCTGATCGTAATTATGGTAAACACTTTTTCCAGTAAAAATTAATATTTAATTTCCTTATACAAATGTGTTGGTTGCTCTAATAAAGTGACCATCTGCCGGTTCCTGTTTATTTTGGATTATGAATAATATTTCAATGTTAATGATTCTCTGCCGAAAAGCTTGAATGTCAACCGGACCACTTTTATAATTTGTAGTAAATACAAAGGATACGGTCTAAGCAAGCGAGACACCATTTATATACGATGAGGAGATGCTGTTATGAGTGACCTTTCTATACCTTATTTTCATACTGCTCCCCTCAATGAGCAGCAGGCTGCTGAAATATGCGAATGGGTGTATGAACCACCCTATGATATTTACGGATGGATGTCATGGGATCAGATGCAGGAGCTGGAGATCGAATTTGGAGATCCCGAACTGCGGCAGCAGCAGTATCTGGCTGTATTGGATGCCAAAGAAGAATTAGCCGGATTTGCTCAGCTGTTTCCTTTACAACAAACCATTCGACTGGGCATCGGCATGCGGCCTGACCTATGCGGTAATGGATATGGTACAGAATTTACGCTTGCAGTTGTGAGGACAGCTATTCAGCGAAATCCGGAAGCTGAGATTGATCTGGAAGTACTCACCTGGAATCAACGCGCCATTCGTACTTATCAAAAAGCAGGCTTTCATATTACCGATACATATACACGGCGTACACCGGATGGCATGAAACCTTTTTATTGCATGATTTATAACAAGCAGACTTCCTGACCCTATCTTCGATAATGAAATTTGCTCATAGTAAAAAGCACAGTTCGCAGTCTATATGCTGCGAGCTGTGCTTTTTTTGCGCGGGCTGCCGATATTCCGTGACCCTTGACTGTATGATCCAACAGCGTATATATAAACACACATCAATGATCCGTATTAGATCAGTGATACAAAAGTCATCTCTTCTTCACCAATCAGAATATTGATCCGGTGCGTATCCGGGTCATGAATAACAATCCCGCTGCCTACATGAATAACAGGCTCCGAACCCAATGCATAGAAGAGATCTTCTGCCAGCGCTTCCTGTACTTCACGCTTTTCACTATCTTGAAGCGCTTTCCACTCTTCGGATTCCATATGAAAAAACATATAGCTGTCCGGTATCATATCCAGTGCTGCAGTCAGATCTGTCAGAATTTCCTCGTATTCGCGACCATGTTTGACTCCCATACCTTTCCTCCTTTCAACTGCTCATATTGTCACAATTGCCAACTTCTTTCCATTATAACTCAAAAAACTCTTAACAAAGTATCATATTCTGTCGATAAAAAAGTATCAGCTTTTTAAGTAACGCCATCATTCCATGGAAGAGAATGATGCAGGAAATAAACTATACTCATGGACGAGGTGTATTATGCAAATTTCAACAATTATTGGCCTGGCACTCGGGTTGGTATCCCTGATTATCGGGATGCTGCTCAAAGGTGCTCCACTGGTCAGTCTCGTTAACAACCCGGCAGCTTACGTTATTATTTTCGTAGGTACTGCAGGAACTATCTTTATGGCGTTCCCGATGTCAGAAGTAAAACGTATTCCCAAGCTTTTTGGTATTATTTTTAAAGAAAGACCGCTTATGAGCAAAACAGAACTAGTCAAAATGTTCATGGAGTGGGCTTCCATTACCCGTCGTGAAGGACTATTGGCGCTGGAATCCAAAGTCGAAGAGATTGATAATACATTCCTTCGTAATGGTATGCGGATGATTATTGATGGTAATGATCAGGAGTTTGTTCAGGATGTTCTAATGGAAGATATTAATGCAACCGAAGAGCGTCACCGCTCGGGAGCTTTGGTTTTCACCCAGGCTGGTATGTACGCTCCTACACTCGGTGTACTCGGTGCCGTTGTAGGTCTGATTGCTGCACTGGCTGACTTGAGTGATATGGGTAAACTGTCACACGCGATCGCTGGTGCGTTTATCGCAACCGTTCTCGGTATCTTCAGTGGTTATGTACTGTGGCATCCAATGGCCAATAAATTGAAGCGCCTGTCGAAAATAGAAGTCGAAGTGAAGCTGATGATGGTCGAAGGACTTCTGTCTATTCAATCAGGCGTATCAACTATGGCCATTAGCCAGAAGCTGTCCGTATTCCTGACTCCTACGGAAGTTGCTGCTATGGACGCAGACGGAGGAGGTGGAAACAGTGAGCAAGAAGGGTAAACGACATGAACCCCATGAGGAACATGCCGACGAGAGCTGGCTGCTTCCCTATTCTGACTTAATGACTCTGCTACTGGCCCTTTTCATTACGCTGTTTTCCATGAGTTCCATGGATGCTGCCAAATTCGAACAGATGGCTCAGGCCCTCAGTGCTGCATTTTCCGGTGGTTCAGGTGTACTGAATGAGAATGCGATGGCTCCGACTGCCGGTAAAGTACCAAACAAAGATCCGCAGGATTCTACAGCATCTGCTGCTGCGGCTCCCTCGCAGGATACTTCCGCTTCTTCCAAGCAAAAACTGCGTGAACAGCTTAAAAAGCAGGAACAATACGATCTGGAGAACCTGAAGCGCAAACTGGATAAGTATATCAAGGAAAATGGTCTGAAATCTCAATTGACTACTAAATTGAATCAGTCGGAATTGAGTATTACGATTAGTGATAATACGCTGTTCGCTTCCGGACAGGCTACCGTCAAAACCGATTCCCGCAAACTTGCCAAGTCGCTTTCTACGATTTTGCAGGAGATTTCGAATTATGATGTCATTGTCTCCGGTCATACGGATAATGTACCGATCTCCAATTCCCGTTATACTTCCAACTGGAATCTGAGTTCGGACCGGGCGCTTAATTTTATGCAGATTTTACTGCTGAACAAAAACCTCGATCCACGCAAATTCAGTGCGATCGGCTATGGTCAATACCGTCCGATTGTGAGCAATGATAATAATGTAGGACGTGCCAAGAATCGTCGTGTTGAAGTCGCTATTGTCCGCAAATATGTAGACAATGATGTTAACCCTACGTTGCAATCTCTGACTGGCAATAAGTAACCAGGCATAACTATGCAATAACCTGCTTTTGAAAACAGGCAGATACAGAGCACTCTGTATCTGCCTGTTTTTTTGATTTTCTCACTGACTCTTTGCTTATTACGATTGAAAAGAAACAAGGGATTGCCTACAATTATATAAGGGCAAAAATAGCGATATTTCGACGTTTTTGACGATTTATTTGCGCATATTTATCCACAGAACGCTTACACAGCAAGGTTTTCCACAGCAAAATATAGTTATCCACAATTTTATCCACAAGCTGTTAACAACGAATATTTGTTCGATGTACAAGTACGATAAATCGCTATACCAAAAAGGAAGTGTTTTCAATTTTAATGGAACAACATACGCACTGGATGAGGGAAGCCATTCGGGAAGCAGAGAAGGCAGAACAGCTCGGGGAAGTTCCCATCGGTGCGGTTATTGTCAAAAATAATGAGATTGTCGGACGCGGTTATAATCTGCGTGAAACGACCCATGATGCAACAGCTCATGCCGAGATTCTGGCCATTCGGGAAGCAAGTGAATCGCTTGGTTCCTGGCGGCTATTGGACTGTACATTGTATGTAACGCTGGAGCCTTGTCCGATGTGCGCAGGTGCTATTGTGCAGAGCCGTATCCCTAATGTAGTCTACGGTACCATAGATCCCAAAGCCGGTTGTGCAGGTACCCTCATGAATCTGCTTCAGGAGCCGAGATTTAATCACCGTACCCAGGTGCTGGACGGTGTTCTGCAGGAAGAATGTGCCTGGTTGTTAACCCGCTTTTTCCGTGAACTGCGCTTGCGTCTCAAAAAGCCGAAGCCACTGCAGCCAGAGTAAAGGAGGTTCTAGCCATGTCGATTGAACTGTATAATACCCGTAAAGGAATCCATATCCGGCAACTTCAGCCGGATGATGCCGAATCCCTACTGGAGCTTCGCCTGCAAAGCCGTGAGGCGAACCAGCAGTATGAACCGCAGTACCCGAAGGACTTTTTCACCTTAGCCAGTCAGCTGGATCTGATTTATCGACGTCGTCAGGAGGCAGCTGAAGATCGCGCCTATCTGTTTGGCATATTCATCACCGAGAATCAGGAGCTGATCGGTACTCTTTCGCTGAGTCATATCGTTCGTGGTGTAGGTCAGTTCGCCGAGATTGGATATTCGATGAGTCATCTTCAGCAGGGCCAGGGATATATGACTGCAGCTGTCGAGTTGGTACTGGAGTATGCTTTTCGCTCCCTTGGTCTGCATCGTATCCAGGCTGGTATTATTCCGCACAATATCGCTTCACGCCGTGTAGTGGAGAAATGCGGCTTCCAGGCAGAAGGAATCGCCCGCCAACTGGTTAAAATTAACGGCCAGTGGGAAGATCATCAGATCTATGCTATTCTTGCAAGTGACCTGCGGGAAAAATCTTCCTCTATCTCCTACGAAGCACCTATGTCGCTTTCCGATCCAAAGTCTAACTAAACTTGCTATTTAGCTTGAATCTAGCCGGTATGCTATATCCATGAATTAGGCATACCGCAGAACCGGGATTAAAGCACATTATACATTTTTCCTCAAAAGACAAAGCAAAAAACCTCCCTTTTCGCTATGAACAGGGAGGTTTTTTTGAGACTATTGAAGATACATATCTTTCTCCTACAGACTGCTCTATTTATTCTGTGGATCTTAGTAACCCATTTCTTTTTGCAGCTGGTCCATGGTTACTACATCAGCACCTGTTGGGATACCCAGAGTAAATGCTTGTTTTTCATTGATTTTGGAATACTGGCTGCTTCCTTCCAGGGCTACTTTAACATTTTCTTTGGTATCCGGATTAGCGAATACAGCATCCATTACCATTTGTTGATATACCGGGAAGTTATCATCGTTGATTGCTGTATTTACATGGAACTGGTTCAGTGTCATGTATTTATCCAGCTCATTCACGGATTTGGTAAATTCGTTCTGGGAATCTTCCGATTGAAGCGACTTTTTCACTTCATCGATATCGGATTGTGTAATGTTCAGTGCAGAACGGTATTCTTCTTTGGACAGTACATCCAGTACAGCTGGCAGTGCCTGTTTTACAAAGATCGTTACTGCTTCTTTGGCATTTTCGTTGGTTACTGCGAACTGAACAACTTGCTTGGCATCTACGCCTTCAGGCAGAGCTGCATCTTTTTTATCTACATCTTTGAAGTATTTCGCTTGGTCGTATTTATCCAGTACTGCACTGGACAGCTCCTGGGACAGTTTTTGGCTGGTTTGTACGCTCAGCGGTTTGTACTCCTGTCCTTCCATCTCAGCCAGTTCTTTCATGTCCAGCTTAAGGAATTTGCCGACTATCGTCTCTGGCAATGGCAGCATAGGGATTTGCGGGATTTTGACATACAGTGTGTCCTGCGTCATTACCATTGGAACTTTGATATTGATTGCGCCATCGCTCAGGTTGACGTTCATTGTCATTTCCGTTTGCATTGGGTTACTCTGATATGCACCAGTCATGGAAATCTGTGCATTTTTCAGTGTATTGGCAATCTGCGCATTGGTTGGATCTGTTGATGCTGCGCCGTCAGCAGATGTGAATGCCAGATTCGTAATTTTAAACTGGGTTGTCATTGCATACGATGTCATTTGTGCAGCATTGGTTACAGCTGCTTTTACGGCTGTTTTCGGTTCTTCTTTTTTCGTACAGCCTACCAGTGCCAGTGTGAATACCAGCAGGATCGCCAAAAGGCTTCCAGTCAATCTTTTGTTCATGTTGTTACCCCTTTCGTTTGTGTCCATCAATGAAGTATTGCTCCATGTCTCGCAAGCAAACGTTTTACGGACTCCGCATCCATGATAAACCATTTTGACAGTATTTTAAATGACAAACCTAAAATTGGTTGCAAATAATTGCAAAATGATCAAATTTCACCTGAAATTCGGCTTTTTACCGACCGATTCCAGATTTTGTTTCATGCAAAAGACGATGCAGGAATCTCTAGTGAATATCCCTTTTCTTAAAACGTCCACCTTTGACATCATGAATATTACCGACTGCCATAAACGCATTTCCGTCAAAATGATTGACGATTTCCTTAAGCTTGGCTTCTTCCAGTCGGGTAATGACACAGAAGATAACCTTCTTCTCTTCTCCCGAAAAGCCGCCTTCTCCGGATAAATAAGTAACCGTTCTACCCAACCGACTAATAATCGCATCGCCTATATCATGTGTACGTTCGCTGATAATCCATACCGACTTGGATTGATCCAGACCATCGATCGTAATATCAATGACCTTGGTCGCGATATAGTAGGCGATAATGGAATACATCGCTCTGTCCCAGCCAAATACGAATCCTGCTCCGCACAGAATAAATACGTTCAGGATCATTACAATTTCTCCTACAGAGAAAACCGTTCGCCGGGATAACAAGATAGCAATAATCTCTGTTCCGTCCAGAGAGCCGCCGGAGCGCAATACAAGCCCTGTACCCAATCCGAGAAACATGCCTCCAAATACAAAGGCCAGTACCGTTTCTTTGACAAAGGCTTCGACCGGATGCAGCAGCAGCGTGCCGGTCGACATGACGGTAATTCCCAGCAATGTAGACAATGCAAACGTCTTGCCAATTTGCTTGTAACCAAGAATCAGAAATGGAATATTGAGCAGAAACAGAAATACTCCCAGCTTCCATCCCGTCAAATAGGACATGATGATCGATATCCCTGTAATTCCGCCGTCTGTAATGTTGTTAGGTACCAGGAACAGCTCCAGTGCAGCGGCTACTGTGGCAGCCCCCAGAATAATCAGCAGCGAGCGAATCAGCGTACTTTTGAGTGAACGTCTTCCGTGTTCTACCGGTGTGAACTCGGATACCGGAGGTTGTTTTACAGCCATGGCTTTCCTCCTTTTTCTATGTACGTACTTTCATGCTATATGGTGGCAACTTTTTTCCAGCTGTCCGAAAATGCAAAACGTTCACCCTTATATTATGGCATAAAATGGATGATCATCCTATATAAATCAAGCTATCTGCCACAAAACACAAAAAAAGCCGCTCCTCTTCGGAACGACTTGGTTATTGTAGATGTATGGCGGAGAGGGTGGGATTCGAACCCACGTGGGCTTGCACCCTAACGGTTTTCAAGACCGCCCCGTTATGACCGCTTCGGTACCTCTCCATTAAATCCTAATATTGCACAACACAAATATCATAACATACATCTTTGTACATGACAACTTTTATTTTGTTTTATTACCAATCACTTCTACACCGCGCATATAAGGACGCAGTACTTCAGGTACGATTACACTTCCGTCTTCCTGCTGGTAGTTCTCCAGAATCGCTGCTACGGTACGTCCTACAGCCAGTCCCGAACCATTCAACGTATGCACAAATTCTGGTTTGCCTTTGCTGTCTTTGCGGTAACGGATACTTGCACGACGCGCCTGGAAGTCCTCTACATTCGAGCAGGAAGAGATCTCACGGTACATATTGCTTTCCGGTAGCCATACTTCCAGATCGTACGTTTTGGCCGCACTGAAGCCCATATCAGCCGTACAGAGTGCCAGTACACGATAAGGCAGACCCAGCAACTGAAGCACACGCTCGGCATTGGCTGTCATTTTCTCCAACTCTTCATAAGAAGTCTCCGGTTCAACCAGCTTGATCAGCTCGACCTTGTTAAATTGATGCTGACGAATCAGACCGCGCGTATCACGTCCGGCGGCACCGGCTTCAGAACGGAAACAAGAGCTGTACGCAACATAATGCTTGGGCAGATCTTCTTTGGACAGAATCTCTTCACGATGATAGTTGGTTACCGGTACTTCAGCTGTTGGGATCAGATAATAATCAGAATCCGTCAGTTTGAACAGATCCTCCTCAAACTTCGGCAGCTGTCCTGTACCTACGAGACTATCGCGATTAACAATGTATGGAGGAAGAATCTCTTCATACCCATGCTCTTCACTGTGCAGATCCATCATAAAGTTGATCAGCGCGCGCTCCAGGCGTGCACCCATGCCTTTATAAAAAGTAAAACGGGAACCTGTTACTTTGGCTCCGGCTTCAAAATCCAGAATACCCAGATCCTGAGCTACATCCCAATGTGCTTTTGGTGTGAAATCAAATTGACGGGGTTCACCATCACGTCGGATCTCTACATTATCGTCTTCCGACGCACCTACAGGTACACTGCTATGCGGCAGGTTGGGAATAGAGAGAGTCATTGCATCGATCTCTGTCTCGAGATTACGAATCTCCTCATCCAGTGCTTTGATCCGATCAGAGACCTGACGCATCTCCAGAATCAGTTCCTCGGCATCCTCTTTATTCTTTTTGCGCTGAGCGACTTCTCCGGATACAGTATTCCGGCGGTTTTTCAGCTGTTCTGTCTCCTGCAGCAGTTCACGACGCTTGGTATCCAGCTCCGGGAAACCTGCGATCAGGTCCAGCGACTTACCACGATTTTGCAGCGCGGTAACTGCGCGATCATAGTCATTACGCAGTATTTTAACATCTAACATAAATAACCCCTCCTAATAAAATAACCTTAACTCCCGGTTCTCTTTATCGCCGACAGGGCAGCTCTTCCGCAGCCACCTGTATAGGCGGTAATCTGCCGGAAGCGCAATACACTGTACCGGGCAAGCGAGAACTTGCCGCCATCCGCAGAGAATCAAGTTCTACCGGCGGAAGCTGCCAAGAGTTAAGGTATGGTCAATCCTGTATATTCCTGTTTACATACATTTCTCTATACATTATAAGTCCAATAATCGATCCTGTAATCCGCTAATAAGCCAATTATTGGGCAGTAGCCAGAGACTGTGCCACCATATCCACAAAGTACTGATGAAGACGATAATCATCGGTCAATTCGGGATGGAAAGAGCAGGCTAGCAGGTGTCCCTGTCTTGCTGTGACAATCTCATCGTGATACACAGAGAGTACTTCGACTCCTTCGCCAACGTCCTGGATAAGCGGTGCACGGATAAATACCGCACGGATCGGCTCATCAATTCCTTTAACATCCAGATCGGTCTCGAAGCTCTCACGCTGTCTGCCAAACGCATTACGGGATACGGTCATATTCATGAGGGACAAATGTGCCTGATCGTGACCAGCGATTCGTTCTGCCAGTACAATCAACCCGGCACAGGTACCGAACAAAGGCTTACCCTGAGCAGAAAACTGCTGCAGTGCTTCAATAAAGCCGTATTGGCGCATCAGCTTGCCGATTGTTGTGCTCTCTCCACCGGGAATAACGATCCCGTCGATCTCTTCCAGCTGCTCAACACGCTTGACAGTAACAGCTTCCGCTCCTGCCAGCTGAAGACTTCGGATATGCTCTGCAACGGCACCCTGTAGTGCCAAGACACCGATTTTCATATGCAATCCTTCTTTCTTACCAGCCGCGATCCTGCATGCGCTCACCTGGAGTTAATTTGGAGATTTCAATACCTTTCATTGGAGCACCCAGATTTTTGGATACTTCTGCGATCAGCTTGTAATCATTATAGTGCGTAGTAGCTTCTACAATCGCACGGGCGAATTTCTCAGGGCTGTCGGATTTGAAAATACCGGAACCTACGAATACACCGTCAGCACCAAGATGCATCATCAATGCTGCATCCGCTGGTGTTGCCACGCCGCCTGCCGCAAAGTTAACGACTGGCAGTTTGCCGTTCTCGTGTACGCCGATCAGCAGATCATAAGCAACACCCAGGTTTTTCGCTTCCGCGTACAGTTCATCTTTAGACATGTTCTGTACTTTGCGAATCTGGCTGTTGATATGACGCATATGACGTACCGCTTCTACGATATTACCGGTTCCCGGTTCGCCTTTGGTACGGATCATAGATGCACCTTCACCGATACGACGCAGTGCTTCTCCCAGATCTTTGGCACCACATACGAATGGTACTGTAAAATCATGTTTATCAATATGGAATACTTCATCAGCCGGAGTCAATACTTCACTCTCATCGAGGTAATCGACACCCAGTGATTCCAGTACTTTAGCTTCTACATAGTGACCAATACGTGCTTTGGCCATAACAGGAATGGAGACCACTTTCATAACTTCTTCCACAATGGTAGGATCAGCCATACGTGCTACTCCACCGGCAGCGCGAATATCAGAAGGTACACGCTCGAGAGCCATAACCGCTGTAGCACCAGCAGCTTCGGCTACTTTTGCCTGCTCCGCATTCATGACGTCCATAATGACGCCGCCTTTTTGCATTTCTGCCATACCTCTTTTAACTCTCGATGTACCAGTTTCCATGTCCATGCCTCCTGATTATTTCTATAAGCATTGTGCATAGCATAATGCTGACTTCCTGATAATGATGTGATTCCGTCAGCTTACGCCATGGAAGTCATACGCACTGCCAGCGCGGATTGCAGGACAGAATCTAACTCATAATTTTACATGACACTTCTGCAATATACAATACATTTACTTCGAGCAGGTAAAGTGAAAAAGCGGCTATGAAAGAGAAACAGAACGTCTTTCCAATACACACTGTACATCTATTTCACAGCATGGTACAGGTTCAATTAGAACATATTTTTAACAGAATCGAACAGATCGCCAAACAGATCACCGATCGAGCGGAAGAACAAGCGCAACCAGCTTCCTTTTTCGACGGGTTCAGCAGCAATCAGGTTAACCGTAGTGACCTGATCCTGAGCGATACTGTCGTTTTTGTAAGTGTATGTGATTGTTCCAAGCGCTTTGCTTGCTGCGATTGGAGCAGTGCGTGCTGCTTCATCAGATTGAGCTACAGTGTACGTTACGTTTTTCGGCTCTGTGCCTTTTGGTACGACTACGTTAACAGCTGCATCGGTAACAACAGGCACTTCTGTTGCTGCACCTTTGACTACCGGAATAGTAGCTAGACCGGATACAGCGGATTTTGCACCAATGATTTGTTTGACTTCAAAGTTATCAAAGCCATAATCAAGCACTTTTTTGGTTTGTTTGAAGCGTTCTGCTTCCGTTTCCGCTCCCATAACGACACTGATCAGACGCATGCCATTACGTTCAGCTGTTCCTGTAAAGCATTGCTTGGCTGCTGCGGTATGACCTGTCTTCAAACCATCCAGACCTGGATAAGCGTATGCTTTGAAGTTGGTGATGGATGAGTTGGATTCCAGCATCCAGTTCCAGTTCACTACAGGATCTTTATCTGTCGGACGGAATTTGAAGGATTGAATACTGGTCACGTCGCTAAAATCAGGATGATCATCAACAATATGACGAGCCAGAATCGCTGTATCCATTGCCGACATTATCGTCTCTTTACCATCATCCGGACGACTTGCTTCCGGCATATCTGCGATATTTAAACCAGTCGCGTTGGCAAAGTGAGCTGTTTTCATACCAAATTCTTTGGCTTTGGCATTCATCAATTTAACAAAATCTTTCTCTGTACCGCCAATTTGTTCAGCCAATGCTACAGAAGCATCATTGGCTGATCCAATTGCCATAGCCTTATACAAGTCCAGTACAGTATGCTTATCACCTGCTGCAAGGAACACACGTGAGCCGATTTGAGCAGCAGCATTTTCAGATACGGTTACCACATCGTCCCATTTCAGCTTGCCTTGTTTGACATAGTCAGACACCAAGTATTCTGTCATCATTTTGGACATACTTGCTGGTGGTAGAGCTTCATCGCTATTGATAGACAACAAAATTTTACCGGTTGATGCTTCCATCAATACGGCAGATTTCACCTGTAATTCAGGTGCTTTGATATTAGATACAGCTCCTGTTTTGGTATCAGTAGCCGCTGTGGATTTGGTATCTGCGGCCTTCGAATTGGTAGCAGCTGCTGCCATAGCAGTTGTAGGAATAATCGTGGACATACAAAGCATATTTACAAGCATCAGTGATGCTACACTTTTTTTGATCAATTGACGTTTCGACTTCTTACCTTTTTGCGTTAATAACTTGCGTTCCAATGTATTAATGCTCCCCTCAAAGTCATAGCTTATGTTGTTCATGTAATATACAGTATTCGGCGTTTATGCATTTTAATGATGCAATCATCGGTAAATCTCCAGATCCGAATGATTACAGTCATCTCTTCCCGGATAATTCAGCTATTCAATAGACTACATAATAATCTATTTTGTAAAATAGCTGCTTATGTAACAGGCATAACATACGGAAAAGCCCAATATCACAATGACTTTCTAATTTTAGCACACGCCGCCATGCAAAAAAAGACAAGCTTGCTGAAAATCACAAGCTTGTCCGAACGTCAATAAAAATATAAAACGCCAGCCAGGTCGCTTAATCAAATTTTGTAACAAAAAGAGAATATATGGAACGTGTCTACTTCTTCTATATCACTTTTGCTACATCATTTTATGAATATGACCTGACTGACTATTTAAATTTCATTTCAGCTGCTGTCCATATAAATGCTGTTCATCACAAGTAGTCAGTACTGCTCTGCTGATAATAGCTCTCTTGTGCTGAGATTCTATTACAGAGAGTAGTTTGGTGCTTCTTTTGTAATTTGAATATCATGCGGATGGCTTTCGCGCAGACCTGCACCGGTAATGCGAACAAATTGTGTATCATTGCGCAGCTCGGACAGATCGGCTGTACCGCAATAGCCCATACCTGAACGCAGTCCACCAATCAGCTGATGAACCGTATCGGACAATGGTCCTTTGTAAGCTACACGGCCTTCAATACCTTCCGGCACGAGTTTTTTGTCATCATCCTGGAAATAACGATCTTTACTGCCCTGCTTCATCGCAGCCATGGAACCCATGCCACGATATACTTTGAAACGACGGCCCTGATAGATCTCGGATTCGCCTGGGCTTTCTTCCGTACCGGCAAACATACTTCCCAGCATAACCGCATCAGCGCCTGCTGCCAGTGCTTTCGTAATCTCGCCAGAGTACTTGATACCTCCATCGGCAATGATCGGTACGCCATATTCACGGGCTACGGTTGCACAATCATAAATAGCTGTAACCTGTGGTACGCCAATACCCGCGATAACACGAGTTGTACAAATCGATCCTGGACCAATACCTACTTTGACAACCGAAGCGCCTGCTTGAATCAGATCGCGCGTAGCTTCACCTGTAGCTACGTTGCCCGCTACAATTGTCAGTTCAGGGAACATGGAACGCAGCTTACGAACTGCATCTAAAATATTAATATGATGACCATGTGCAGAATCGACCACGAGCATATCAACACCCGCTTTAACCAGTGCTTCGGCACGTGCAAAAGCGTCCTGGGATACACCAACAGCTGCACCGACCAGTAGACGCCCTTGAGCATCTTTCGCTGCATTTGGGAATTGGATCGCTTTTTCGATATCTTTGATGGTAATCAGACCTTTGAGGATATTATTTTCATCCACCAGAGGCAGTTTCTCGATTTTATGCTTTTGCAGCAATACTTCCGCTTCCTGCAAAGTAGTACCTACCGATGCAGTAACCAGATTTTCGCTGGTCATCACTTCACTGATTTTCATATTGTAATCATGAATAAAACGCAGGTCACGGTTTGTAATGATACCAACCAGTGTATTATTTTCATCTACAATAGGTACACCGGAGATACGATATTTAGCCATTACTGCTTCAGCATCAGATACCATTTTGTCCGGAGTCAGAGAAAATGGATTAGTGATAACGCCGCTTTCGGAACGTTTTACGCGATCCACTTCTTCTGCCTGTTGTTCAACTGACATATTTTTGTGGATGACGCCAATGCCGCCTTCACGTGCCATAGCGATAGCCATTGCAGCTTCCGTTACTGTATCCATCCCTGCACTGATCAGAGGGACGTTCAATTTCACATTTTTACTTAGTGTTGTAGCGACACTCACTTCTTTTGGCAATACTTCAGACTTACGCGGCACTAACAAGACATCATCAAATGTTAGTCCTTCTTTAGCAAATTTTGTTTCCCACACGAGGATGTTCCTCCCTTTATTTGATTTGATTCCTATTGTACTGAATAACTCATTCCGCTCGCCTACTCTGTACAGACTTCCAGGATCATCTATAACAAACCCTCTGAAATCTTCCGTTAAAGCTATTTTCAGAAGTATTCAATCAACCGGATACTCTATTAAAACCCTTAAATACCAAGGAAATGTACGCCTTGAAAATAAGTTTCTGAAAATATATTATTGCCATCTTAGCAAAGGGGTTATAGGCTGTCAAGAATGTTCGGGGAATATCACTTAATTCCAAGCCTTTGCTCTTATAAGGAGTACTTTTGTCCACTCTCCAAGGACATTTCTGTTTATAATTCTTTTATGTATCTAAAGCGTATCATTTCTGTGGCGTTTATAATTATTCTATAGCCACTCTGTGTTTGTCCTAACTTAGCTACCTCTATATGTATTCTTTGATAATTCTTTGCTCGTTCTTTAATGATTCTTTACTCGTTCTTTATGAACTCTTTACTTGCTCTTTATGAGCTTTCATCGGCTTTTTTTGTATTTTATTTATGCTCTATCTATGTTGCATCTCATTTTTAGTATAATCCTGTTTATCTCTCGTCTTTCCACCTCTATTTTGATTTTTACCTTATGATATTTTCCATTTATCATTAATGAACTACAAATCATAATCCAGCTCATAACTTTTACTAAATAATTCATTATACATGTATTATCATAAAAACACTTTCAAATTACTTCACTACCATTCCCAATTAAAAGTTTATCCAATTTTTTTCCATAATTATGAATAAGCACTATAATATTGGGTACTTTATAAACAAACCACTTTAACCTCGAAAGGAGTTTGATTATGAAAAAGGGTATTGCTTCTTTACTCGTTGGATCTGCTCTATTGATTGGTACAGGTACTGGTGCATTGGCGGCTACGAACATGGAGGAAGTAACTGCATATTTGAATGATCAAATCAAAGTAGAAGTAAATGGAAATCCAGCAACATTGCAAACAGCTAATGGTACTGAGGTAACACCTCTTACCTATAACGGTACAACTTATCTTCCTGTTCGTGCAACAGCCGAGCTGATGGGAGCCAATGTCGTATATAATGCTGCTACAAGTACGGTTCAACTTACTACTGCTACAGGCAATACGTATGCAGGTAATGCTGCTTCAACGGGCACCACTGATACCAGTGGTACTACAAATAATATGAGTGGAACCACTACAGCTCCTGCTACAGATACAACTAATAATGCAGGTACAACAAGTACAAATACGGATACTACCGGCACTACTAATTCATTCACTGAGACCACTAATAGTGGTACTGTAAATGGCAATGGCGGTACTGTAGATTCTACTACAGGCGGTGAAGTAGAAAGTCCTGCATCTGGAACAAATGTAGATTCTACAACTGGTGGATCTACTAACCCGAGCCAGGATGACGATTCTATAGGTGAAGATAATTAATATATCTAATTTAATTCCGATACTATTATAAATAAATGAAATATGAAGTAGTTAAATATACTTCAAAATTTCATATGAATACTAATTAGTATCACAATAAGGCTCTTTCCATCAGGAAAGAGCCTTATATTTATAATCCTATTTTAAAAAATATATACCTATATCTATCTGCCCAAAATCTCGAAAAGTCTATGAAAGCTTACAAAAGCAAACAAAAAAGACGCTATCCAGTGGATAACGTCTTTCTTTTTGCGTCGCTTGGCAACGTCCTA
>NZ_LAQQ01000022.1 GCF_000971985.1 Paenibacillus dauci
CCTGCTCGGTTGATAGAGCTGGAGAGTATGCCGCTGACGCCCAATGGGAAAATTGACAAAAAAGCTTTGCCGGAACCGATCAGGGCATTGTCACGCGGCAGCTACATCGAATCTTACAATACCATACAGTCTGCGCTTATAAAGGTGTGGAGTGAAGTGCTGTCTATTCCGCAGGTCAGCCTGTATGATAATTTTTTCGAGTTGGGTGGAGACTCTATCAAATCTATACAGATTGTATCCCGGCTTCGAAAAGAAAATATTATGTTAAGCGTTAAAGATATTATGCAATATCAAACCGTTGATATGCTGTCTCGTTACGTAAAAACCGTCCAATCTATTCCTGATCAGCAGGCTGTCGAAGGCAAAGTAGCTTGGACTCCAATTACCAGCCAGTTTGCAAATGGGATACATGCGGAGACATTCAATCATTTTAATCAATCTGTAATGCTGTTCTCAAAGCAGGGATTTAATGCAGAAGCTGTAGAGCAGGTTATCAAAAAGCTAATTCAACACCATGATGCATTAAGAATGCTTATAAAACGGGATGCTGGCGGTCATGCTTATTTATTCAATGCTTCCATAGAAGATATGAACAATCTGTATCGTGTTGGAAGAATGGTACTTGAAGATAGCCTGGATTCCGAACAACGCATCGCTGCAAAAATTGACGAAATACAGACATCAATGAATCTGGAACATGGTCCGCTTGTGCAAGTTATATTGTTTACTACTTCTTCCGGAGATCATCTGCTCTTTTCCATACATCATCTTGTTGTGGATAGTGTTTCCTGGAGAATATTGCTGGAAGACTTTGAAAATGCATATGCGGCTTGTATGAATGATATGGAAATCCAAATGCCTGCCAAAACAACATCTTTTCAAAAATGGGCTGACGAACAACTGGAATACGCTAATAGTTCACAGGCGCTCAAACAGCTGGATTATTGGAATAATGTTGTAACTGAACATTATAGTCAGGTTCGGAAAATTTCACCATCCACTTCCTGTCTTGAGCATATGATGACACGCAAAATCAAATTGAATAAGACAGTAACACAGACACTGCTGACAGGTGCACACAAAGCTTACCGCACAGAGATGAATGATCTGTTATTGGCGGCGATAGGCTATGGAATCCAGAAATGGGATCACCGGGAGAAGTTGACGATTATGATTGAAGGGCATGGCCGTGAAGAACTTTATATGCCCAATGCTGCAACTGCAGACATTACGCGTACGGTAGGCTGGTTTACAACATGTTACCCGGTTGTTCTGCATATTCAGGATCCTGATATTGGAGAATTGATCAAACGAACCAAAGAGAATTTGCGCCATGTTCCAAATAAGGGAATAGGTTACGGTATTCTTCATTATTTGACCGACGAGAAATACAAACGCGGAATTGATCTGTCGATTAAGCCGGACATCAGTTTTAACTATCTGGGACAGCTCAGCTACGGAGATACAGCGGGACTGTTTACAGAATCTTCTCTGTCTGCAGGGGCGCAGGCGAGTCCTGCGATGGTGATCGAAGAAGGGTTACAGATCAATGGCATGATCAAAGATGATGAATTGCAATTTATTCTGGAATTTAATCCATCGGTATGGCTCTCCGAGGATACGAGCCGGTTTGCAGAGTGCCTGGAAGATTCTCTGGAGGAGATAATTCAATATTGCGCTGCAGCCGAAACGACCGAACTAACACCATATGATTATGGTATTCATGATCTGGATCTGGACGATTTATCGCAATTCAAACAGATGATAGCCAGACAAAAGGGAGATTATGCGGTTGTTGAAAAACTGAACAAGCTGACTCCGATGCAAGAAGGCATGTTTTTCACTTATCTTCAAAAACAGGATACAGCTGCGTATATTCTTCAGACGGAACTGTTCCTGAAAGGTATTGTTGATCTGAAAGTCTGGGAAGAAGTGTATAACCAGCTTCTGGCCCAGTATGAATCTTTGCGAACCAATATATTCAATCACTGGAGACATCCTGTTCAGGTCGTCACTCAGCATCAATATCAGACGCTTATGTACTACGATTTGTCTTCTTATGATGCTACAGAACAGCAGATTAAGTATGAACAGCTGAAAAACAAGCGTATGGAGCAAGGATTTGCGCTGGATCAAGACAATCTGTTCGAATTAAGAATGGTTTATCTGGGAAACAAAGAGTACAGATTGCTAGTAGATATTCACCATATTATTCTTGACGGTTGGTCCAATGCTATTTTGCTGAATGAAATGATCACTAAATACAAAAAATATACTGCGGATGCCGCACGTTATGTCACTTCTGCTATGCCTATGGACAATTATCACCGATGGCTGTTTGATCAGGATCGGACGCTTGGTCTTCAATATTGGAATAAAGCACTGGATGATTATACCGGAGAGTCATTCCTGCAGGCTGATCTTGAAAACAATGAAGCATTAAGTCCAAAAAGAGGAGAAGTCCAATTTGAATTGAGTGAAGCCACTTCAGAAAAAATCAAGCAAATCAGTTCAACATATCAAGTTACGATGAATACGATTTGTCAGACAGTATGGGGACTTACCATGCAAAAATATACAGGTACCCAGGACATTGTATTTGGAGGCATTGTATCCGGACGTCCTCCTGAAATTAATGGTATTGATCGTATGGTCGGTATATTTTTGAATACCATACCGATACGCATACGTTCAGAGCAGGATCAAACAATCGTCAAATTGCTGCAGCAGATACAGGAGAATAATGTTGCGAGTCAGCCATATGAGTATGTTCCCTTGGCAGACATACAGCTTGCAAGTCTTTCCAAACACAATCTGATACAAACACTGGTTGTATTTGAAAATTACCCAATGGAAGAACTGAATCAGGCGATTACCGATGCAAATGATGCTGATTTTGTTCTAGAAGATATCCGTACGGTCGAGAAAACCGGTTATTCGCTAAATGGTCTTTTTTATATGAAAAAACAGCTCATATACAAAATTATGTATGATGCCAATCTTTATTCGGATCAACTGATGGATGAGTTTGGAGAGCGTCTGATGCTTGGCTTTGAACAGTTGATATCAATTTTAACGGCTCCTCATACAAAGCTGGAGAAAATGGATTTTCTCACTTTACAGGAAAAAGAAGCTTTGGTCGCTAAGCAGCTACAGGAAGAAAAGGAATTCAAGGATTGGGACGAAACAGAATTTGACTTTAATATGAGTTGAATGGGGGAGAAACCTTGCCGGATATGATCACAAACGAAACTCAGAAACTTTATTTGTTGAAAAAAAACAAATCATCCCAGCAATACTGGAGCCGTAAATTGAACGGGTTGGATTCGCACTCTTTTGAAAAGCTGATGATTTACGATTATTCTTTGGGGGCTGGATATGAACCTGCAAGCATCAATATTTCGATAGATCAGCATTTAATAGAAAAAATATTTAAAATGGCTGGCAATAATGATTTGCTGATTTTTACCATATGTTTGGCAGTTCTTCAAATTCAGCAGTACCAATTAACCCGGCAAAACCTTATCAATCTGATTCCGACATATGAGGGTGGAGAATCCGATGTGTCGCAGGATTTCGGTATTCTTCCAATGATTAATGATATCCAGCCCAATAATGCAGTGAAAGAAGTAATAGGACGCTGCAAAAAGGAATTATCCGAAGGATACAAAAACCAATCGTATGCAAAAACCGAAAAAAATGCTCTCTGTTATGGAGAGCATGATATTTTACAAATCAGTCAATTTGGTATCTCCATGAATACAGTACACAGTCCGGAAAGTATAGAAAATATGTACAATCTGGCCTTGAATCATATTCATATATTGGTGAACAGACAGCAGGATCAACTACAACTGCAAATCACATATAACAAACTGCTGTTTGAGAAAACACATATAGCTACTTTTTTTGAACAATATGTGCATTTGATTAACGAACTGCTGGTCAATATTAATGGTGAAGCAGCGAGTTCGATCAGTTTGTCGATTGCTCAAAAACAGCAGTTACTGCAAGAATTCAATCCGGTACATACGACTCCTTCGATTGAACGTACACTGGCTGAGGTGCTGGAGGAGGAAGCCGAGCGTCGCAGTCATCAGCCTGCCGTCATCTCCGGTGGAAAGCAGCTGACCTATGGAGAGCTGAATCGCCGAGCCAATCAGCTGGCTCACTGCTTGCGCCA
>NZ_LAQQ01000023.1 GCF_000971985.1 Paenibacillus dauci
TAAACTGTACCCTACAAGATGGACACTTTGAAAAAAAGTCATCTTGTAGGGTCTTTTTGTGTACAATAAAGAAAAAATGAGCGGTGGTCGAAACGGATGTCCAAAAAATTATTCACAACCAAGCAACAGAATGAGCTCCAAAAGAATCCCCATGTAAAACAGGTCAGTGACAAAGCCATTACCTACACCGATGCGTTTAAAGAACACTTCATCGAAGCTTACGGGCAAGGCAAACTCCCTCGTGAGATTTTTCAAGAGGCTGGCTTTGACGTCGAGAGTTTGGGAACCAAACGGATTCAAACGGCTTCGCATCGCTGGCGCACGGCTTACGAGAAGAAGGGAATCACCGGTCTTGCGGACGCGAGAAAACAAACTTCTGGACGTCCTTCCACACGTGAACGTAGTCCTCAAGAACAAATCGCTCGGCTGGAAGCCAAACTGGAATGGCTTGAAGTCGAGAATGAATTTCTAAAAAAGCTCGAATGGCTCGAAAGGCAGGCGAAGAAACCGAAATCCAAGTAAGGACGAGGCAGAAGTTTGAATGGATTCAGCAGATCACGAATCGTTCCCCGTTCAAACGTAAGGTACGGTGGCTGTGCCGGCTCGCTGGGGTCTCCCGTTCCGGTTACTATGCGTACCTTAGCGAGCAGTCTATTTCAGGCAGGCAGAAACAGCAAGAACAAGACGAACAAGCCTACAATATCCTGCTGCGCGCTTACCGGTATAAAAGAAGGAAGAAAGGCGCTCGCCAGATTCAAATGACGCTGCAGCTTCATTTTGGTCTCACGTACAACCTCAAACGCATTCGTCGTCTCATGAAAAAATTCAACCTCGTATGCCCGATCCGGCGAGCTCATCCCATGCGCCGGATCGCCAAAGCGACGCAGGAACACCGCACATGTCCTAACACCTTGCAACGAGCGTTTAAACCTGGAGTCGCTGGCCAAGTCCTCCTGACGGACATCACCTATTTACGGTATGGAGCAAGCCGACGGGCGTATTTGTCGACGATTAAAGATGCCCAAACCAACGAAATTCTCGCCTACAAGGTCTCGGATTCGCTGGGATTGGATCTCGCGCTGGACACGCTCAAGCAATTGAAGAAACATCGTCATCTCACGCCGAAAGCGTTGATTCATTCCGATCAAGGATTTCACTACACCCACCCAAAGTTTCAAAAACTCGTGAAGAAGATGAAACTCGGGCAATCCATGTCGCGAAGAGGAAATTGCTGGGACAACGCGCCACAGGAATCTTTCTTTGGCCATTTTAAAGATGAAACCAATTTGAAAGCGTGCCAAACCCTCCAGCAAGTGAAGCAAGAGGTCAAGCGTTATATGACGTATTACAATCTGGAACGTGGGCAGTGGAACTTAAAAAAGCTGCCGCCTGCAACATACAGGCAACAGCTTCTTCACGTGTCCTAACCTTTTTTTGAAATGTCCTTTACAAAGGGTACAGTTTA
>NZ_LAQQ01000024.1 GCF_000971985.1 Paenibacillus dauci
TGGTCGATCCGCCCTAGAAAGTACAACTGTCCATCCGCCTGCCAGCGTACCAGATCTCCGGTCCGGTACAGACGCTCTCCTTCTACATAAGGGTTGGCTACAAACTGCTCTGCTGTCAGCTGCTCCCGCTTCCAGTATCCCCGGGCTACTCCTGCTCCCCCGACAACCAATTCACCGGCAATACCAGCAGGCAGCAATTGCAGCTGGTCGTTCATGACGTAAGCCGTGGAATGACTGACCGGACGACCGATCGGTACAGTCCGGTCTTCTTCCCAGCTTCCCTGTATCGTGTAGGCGGTAGAGATAACCGTGTTCTCGGTCGGTCCATAACCATTCACAATATGCAGCGCCGGATAGGCAGCTACCAGCCGGCTTACTTGGCTCGCCGAAATCACATCCCCGCCGGCGACCACGTACCGCATACCAGCAAACGTCTCCGGGTACTCCCGACTCAGCTGGTTAAACAGCGTCGTTGGCAGTACGGCCAGCGTAATGCCGGACTCCCGAATATAGGCAGATAGCTCATGAAACGCATGTACCAGCTCATCTGGTTCCAGATGCAGCGGGATGCCATGAAGCAGGGCTGACCAGATCGGCAGTACGGCAGCATCAAAAGACAACGATCCGGCCTGCAGCATCCGGTCGGTATCTCCGATCTGCATGTAGCTTGGATATTTGGCATTTTTGATGACCGAGCGCTGCTCTACACAGACGCCCTTCGGATGACCCGTTGTGCCTGATGTATAGATGATATAAGCCAGATCGGTCGGTCGGTTGACCGGTTCCGGATTGTGGTTAGGAGATCGATCGATCTGTTCACTGGACAGGTCGAGCCAGCAAAGAGGCAGATGATCCAGGCCCAGCCGGGCACTCTCGTCTGGCGAGCCGACGATCCACCGGGCCTGGCTGTCTGTAAGCAGATAGCTGATCCGGGCCGCTGGATAACTTTCATCGATCGG
>NZ_LAQQ01000025.1 GCF_000971985.1 Paenibacillus dauci
AGAAGAGATATAGCGACGGATTCGAAAGAATCAGAAGGAAAGGTCTTTTGCTTTGCAAAAACCCCTTTTTGATTGGAATAGAAGAAGTCGTGGTTTTGTTAAGCAAAACCACTAGGTTAAGCTACTAAGAGCACACGGTGGATGCCTAGGCGCTAGGAGCCGACGAAGGACGTGGCGAACAACGATAAGGCCTCGGGGAGCTGTAAGCAAGCATTGATCCGGGGATGTCCGAATGGGGAAACCCAGCTGGATTCATCTCCAGTTACTCACATCTGAATACATAGGATGTGTAGAGGCAGACGAGGGGAACTGAAACATCTAAGTACCCTCAGGAAGAGAAAACAAGAGTGATTCCGTCAGTAGCGGCGAGCGAACGCGGAACAGCCTAAACCAAGGAGCTTGCTTCTTGGGGTTGTGGGACGTCTCTTTGGAGTTACAAAGGAATTGGGTAAGCGAAGAGGTCTGGAAAGGCCCGCCATAGTAGGTGAAAGCCCTGTAGCTGAAAGTCAGTTCTCTCCGAGA